>NZ_CP150242.1:0-4800000 GCF_037975265.1 Paenibacillus sp. FSL P4-0176 | reverse complement strand
TTCGCCATTCTATCGGCTGGTCCGAGCTTCAGCACCAACGATGGCATGAGACCTTAAGTTCCAGACTTAGGGAAGTAGCAGAGAGAATTGAGGGGGACTGTCAGATTCTTTCGACTCGCAAAGGGGAGTGGTGCATCTTGCTGGAGGCATCAGGTGAGTGGAAACGTCGCTCAGAGGAACTGGCCCATCAACTGTGTCTCGAATTAAATGCGATATTGTCCTTGGATTCAAGTGTGAAGGTCAGGGTTGTTCAGGGTGCTGTGCCCGTGAACCTGGAAAGTGAAATTCTGGAGCGATACCGGCATTGTCAAAAAATACTGATGTCCCATTCGGAGAGTGAAGACAAGGTGCTGAAGGCGAGTTGTCCCGAAACCACCTTATCGTATGATCATACGGCCTCCAAAGGGGCTAACTCATGGATTACAAGAGAAGATCTGGAGCTTGTTACTCGGTGGATTCGTCAAGGGAACAAGCAGGGGTTATGTGATGTATTGGAGCGGCTTAAACAGCAAATGGGGAATTCAGGACAATCCTTCAACAGGATAGATGAAACCAATCTTCGGTTTATGCTTGTACACGTGCTTCGGGAACTGCGTGAAATACAGGCCCTCGCTGAAGAGCACGAAGTGAACTTTTGGAATGCACTGCAAGGAGCTGTATCCATGAGGGAACTCCTTGAACTTGCAGAGGTCGTTACCCATGCCTCTCAGGGCAAACAAACGCAACCACGTCCTTCTGTATCGGAACTGATCCTCTCTGCATGTGAGTATATGGACGCACGGCTGCAACAGGACTTGGGAATAGATGAAGTCTCAGATTGGCTTGGAATCAGCCCGGGATACTTTTGCCAGCTATTTAAAACCCAAATGGGTGTTACTTTTGTGGAATATATGACGCAGAAACGGATGGAAAGTGCCGCTTTATTGTTGAGTACAACCGAATGGAGCATAACAGCGATTGGGGAAGCAACAGGGTTCAAGGAGCGCCGTTACTTCTCCAAGGTGTTTCATAAACACTTTCACATGAAACCCTCAGAGTACAGGCAGAGTAAACAATTGGGTTTGTAGTACCAAGGGAAACGGGAGGAGAGGTCGAATGAAACCCTTGAATGATCTGACATTGGAGCAAAAGGTAGGACAATTGTTGATGTGTGGATTTCACAGTCAGCACGCAGATGAACAGATTACTCGTTTAATCCGTGACTATCACGTCGGGGGTGTCATTTATTTCCGGCGTAATGTCGAAAGTGTAGATCAATTGACACGGCTATCCGCCGAACTGCAAGAGATGGCTGCTGAAGCAGGGGCTCTACCACTCATGATTTCGGTGGACCAGGAAGGTGGCATGGTTGCACGGATTGACCAAGAGGGAATGACCCAAGTGCCGGGTAATATGGCGCTTGGTGCGACAGGCAATGCGGAATATACTCTGGAGTGTGCTCAAATTCTGGGTCGTGAGTTAAAAAACATCGGTATTGATATGAACCTTGCGCCAGTGGTCGACGTGAATAACAACCCGCTTAACCCGGTTATCGGTGTGCGTTCGTATGGTGAACATGCTGAAAGTGTGGCCGCTCATGGCGTAGCAGCCATCACCGGATATCAATCACAGGGCATAGCTGCTACTGCCAAACATTTTCCTGGACATGGAGATACCGCTGTAGATTCTCATCTTGGTATGGTTACGGTACCTCATGATCGAAACAGGCTGGAACAGATGGAGTTGTTACCGTTCCGTAAGGCGATTGAGGCCGGAGTTGATGCTATTATGACAGCTCATGTGATGTTCCCTTCGATTGAGCCCGAGCCCATTCCGGCTACGTTGTCACATAAGGTGTTAACGGGTCTGCTACGTGAGGAAATGGGTTTTGAAGGCATTATTATTACAGACTGTCTTGAAATGCATGCAATATCCAAACCCTATGGGGTAGCTGAAGCTGCTATTCGTGCTGTGGAGGCAGGAGCAGATCTGATTCTGGTGAGTCATACCTTGCAAGATCAGGTTGCTGCGCTGGAAGCCATTGTGGAAGCAGTTCGAACGGGCCGGATCTCGGAAGAGGTTATTCATCAGGCGGTTGAACGCATTATGACATGGAAAAAAAAGCGCTGTGGCCAGCAGAATGATCATCTGGTTTCGCCGAAAGCGAGTGAAACGGTCGAAGCAACCGATGTTGAACCTGTTGATTGCACTAAACCCACTGAGCCCAACGAATTGACGTTGTTCAAGATTGCTTCAAGCAGTATTACCATCGTTCATAATGATGGGCTGTTGCCGTTGGACCCAGAGAAGGGCGTATATGTCATCTGGCCTGAGGTTGTGCAACGGACAGAGGTGGATGAACCATGGTCCCATACAGAATCGTTGGGTATGGCGTTATCGCAGCTGCGAGGCAGAGTTCGTGAGCACAAAATTACAACGCAGCCCACTTATGATGAAACAGATCGGATATTGGCTGATGTGTCAGATAGTGAACAAGTTATCGTATGTACGTACACATCGGCAGGTCATCTTCCGAAAGGGCAACAGTTTTTGGTTGAAAAGCTTAGTGAAAATCATTCGCTGATTGTAATTGCTCTGCGCAATCCATATGATCTGCTGGAGATTTCGAGGCCGGGAAGTTATGTGTGTACGTATGAGAATACACCTGCAGTTGTTCGGGTACTGTCCCATGTGTTAACCGGTGGACTGCAGCCAACAGGAAGTCTGCCTGTCCGTTTGCGCTAGACCTATTTAATCCTTACATCTCTCTGCGATATGGTGCTGATTGACCATCTCCTGGAGAGATTTTTTTGTTGGAATTTTCTATTGGTTAATTTTGGAATATGAATGCCAAAAAGATAATTGATAGATAACTATTTTCATAGTATTTTCCTTCTATTAAAAGTTTACAATTCTCCTCTTAACTTTTTAGCAACTTTTCCCGGTTCCAAGCGTCTAATAATATGACTTTTTGAGGGGGATATTTATAAAATGGGAGCAGAAGGAGCCAAAGACAAAGAATGAATTTGAAGAAGAAATTGTCCATACTTACCGCTTTTGCTGTGTTTCAGGCGTTTGCAGTGATTCCTGCCAATGCACAATCAGCAGATCAGAGCGATACTACATCAGTGAATACAGCCAAAGTTAAATCCGTGGAGGTTGTGAAGAAAGAACAGACCATCGCGGAATCCGAAGTGAAATCCGGAACAAACACTCCAACATCAAATAATGAAACAACTGAAGAAGTGAACCCTCCTGAGACAGATGTTCCTACAGGAACAGACGCGACTCCTGTTGAGCCGGTAATTGAACCTATGGACGAAGAAGGTACAGCTGAGGAAACACCAGCACCTGCACCAGTAGAAGTGGAGCAACCATCTACAGGCGGTTCATCTGTTGCTGGAGGCCGGGGTGGAGACCTCACTCTTTATATGAACAGTAATAAAATGATGCAAGATGGCAAAACATATCTTGCTGGACAGCCGATGGCTGTAAAAAATGGTGTATCCTATGTAGCGATCCGTGCTCTCGTTGATCGGGTTGGCTATGATGTCAAATATGATAACACAACTAAAGAAACGATCATTATTAGTGGTGAAGATGAGCTGCGTTTCAAAACAAACAGCAAGATCTATACCGTTAATGGTGTGTCCAGAACGATGAAGGGCGCGGCTTATCAACAAAAAAATACGTTCATGGTGCCGTTGACTTCAATTACACAGGCTCTGGACATTACGTATAAAGTAAATCAATCTGCCAAAACGGTTGTATTGAATCTGAGTACCAAACCGGTGGCAAGCTTCACGGTACAAAAAGAGGTCTTTGCCGGAGACCAGGTAACCTACACAACCAGATCCAGCTCTCCCAAGGGACTCAGCATTGTAGATGAGCGTTGGACAGGCCGTCAGGATTCATTCGACCAACCAGGTGTATACACAGTAACCTATGCGGTCCAGGATTCAAGTGGTCAATGGAGCGATCCGTATTCGGTTACTATTAAGGTTGAAAGACCGAATTTGCCACCTGTGGCAATGTTTACGACAGATAAAGAAGAATACAAAATGGGTGAGAAAATCACTTATATTGATCAAAGCACAGATGATGAGAATGCAATTGTAAAAACCGAATGGGATAACAATGCACTTGCATTCTTTGTTCCAGGACCGAAGACCGTAACGATTACAGTTACCGATAAACATGGTGCTAGCAATAGCTATACCAAGATGATCAATATTACGGGAGAAACACTTTATAGTGTGACTGACTTTAATCAATTGTTCACACCAGTCGGTGAGAAGTTCACTTTTGACGGTGGTGGAGTACCGGCATTGGAGAAAGTACCTTTCACTTATTATGATGAACCAAGTCTGCTGATCCGCAGTAACAGCCCGGAAACCGTGAATACGGAAGGCATTGTGTACAAGGAATCTTCCTTTGGACAGACACGCTTCATGATTCACCATGTGAACAACACGGGCAAAAGCGTAAAAATGTATGTTGTAGCGACAAACAACAATGCATACACGGCATCCATTGACCAGCAAAACATGGGTTTTGCAGGACCGTCTCCTTTTGCAACGGTAGCTGGAAAGCTGTCGATTGACCGTTGGTTCCAGTCGATGCAGAATGGTACCGGACAAAAGAAAGTGTACATCCAGCCAGGAGAAAGCAAGCTTATTCTTAATGATCTGAGCGTTCTTCCGATGAAACAGGGACAAGTCATTTCCTTGTATTCGGATGTATTCAGTGACTATGAACTGGATTACAACATTATCATGATCGAAGAAAACAAGGACCCGATGGAAGTGTTATCGAGCCTGCCGGTTCTGGATCGTGATGGAGTTCACAACCGTGGTACCTATCCAAATGCAACACGGATCATTACGTATGATCAAGAAGTAGGGTCGAAACCTGCACGTCTTCCACTTGGAGACAATGCAAGTGATCCAAACCTTGTAGGAACGGACCCTATGGCTTTCACTGAAGCGTCCAACGCGGGTAACTTCGGTGTATTGTACAAAATTACATTGAATAATGTTGCTCCGCGCACGTTGATTTCATTCAACCCTCGTGGAGGCAGATATTCAGGTGTGGCACTCGTGAATGGACAGGTCGTTCAGATTTCCACAGGTAAATCTGTAACTGCACCTAATGAGCAAAGTGTTATGTATCGCACAGGTTCGTACGGCGAGAGTGTAACTATTCTCTTCTCGGCGGCACCAGGAAGTAACTTGCCTGTTAACCTGCTGTTCACGCCGCTTCCGGCTGAAAAGTAATACCATGAACATGCACGGACGGTTTGGAGTGAAAGCTTATATCATATATACCCGTTCACCCCAAAAGTCGCCCGAACGATTGATCATCTGAACCGTCAGGAAGGGACTCCATCAAAATGTAATGTCATTAGCTCAAGCTAGACTAATGGCAATGCATGTGCATGGAGTCCTTTTTATGTGATGTTAAAATGACTTAACCCGGTGTCTTCGTTGACTCTAATCGTAATTTGATGCATTATTAGAGGTATACAAGAAAGCAAAAGTTTTTGCTTTTGCCGAATAAACTGTCGCTCTATGAATGATGCAAAATGCTCGTATGACAGGAGGTGCTTTAGATCATGCTGTCGACAGAACAGATTATTTCGACCATGTCCTCACAGGGGCTTCGCATTACCGATCAGCGGAAAACACTGGCCCGGTTATTTGCTGAGTCTCCCGGGTATCTTACACCCAAGGACGTCTATGAATATATGGGTAAGACATACAGCGGACTGAGTTTTGACACAGTATATCGTAATTTGCGGGTGATGCAGGAACTGGGTGTACTGGAACAGGTCATCTTCGAAGATGGCGTTAAATTCAAAGCGCACTGTAGTGAAGATCATCATCACCATCATATGATCTGTCTGAAGTGTCAGAAGACATATCCTATTATTTTTTGCCCGATGCAGCTTGCGGATGCGCCTGAGCAATTTCAGGTTGTGGACCACAAGTTCGAGGTATTTGGATATTGCAAGGACTGTGCTGAGCATGCTCCGGCCAAAGCGGCATCGGGACATACGCACGCTCATGGGAAGCACTGACCATGAAGTTATCGCGCAGAATTGCTCAGGCACCCATTCGGGTGTACCGCAACTATATCTCTCCATTAACACCGCCAACATGTCGGTTCTATCCGAGCTGTTCGGCTTACGCCATGGAGGCGATTGAAGTGCACGGTGCGCTCAAAGGTTCGTTGTTAACAGCGAAACGTATTGCCAAATGTCACCCGTTTCATCCAGGCGGTGTAGATCTGGTGCCACCAAAGGCGGAGAAATCCATGATGGTATCAGAGTAACGATGTAGCTTGAAGTATTCGGGTGGCCTGGAAGCAGGCCAGGATTGAACTTGAGTATGCTGTCCACTTGACAAAGGGGTCCGCATTTCAGTATATTTTTCCTATATGATTTCCAGTGAAGGGATAAGTACAGACACACCCCCAGTGCAGAGAGCCGGATGAGCTGAGAACCGGTCTGGGAGGAGGATGGAATATGGTCCCGGAGGAACCTCTTTCGAGCGTGCAGACAGTGATTTCAGAGCTGCTGTCGTAAGGCTGAGGCGTGATCCAGCGTTAATGGGCGGTCGAAGGACCGACAGAGCCTGTGTTTTGTGAAAAACATGGGGAATTTGGGTGGTAACACGTGAGAGCAACTCTCGTCCCATAGGGGCGGGAGTTTTTTGTGTTCTTTTTTAGTTGTTTTGGACGAAGGGATCACATGAAGCAGGAACATTTGAAGGAGGAGAAGTCATTCATGGCTGACCAAAAAACATTTTATCTGACAACCCCGATTTATTATCCGAGTGACAAATTGCATATTGGGCATGCGTATACAACTGTGGCGGGAGATGCGATGGTTCGTTACAAGCGTCTACGCGGTTATGATGCTCATTATCTGACAGGAACCGATGAACATGGCCAGAAGATTGAGCGCAAGGCACAAGAGAAAGGACAAACACCGCAAGCTTTTATCGACGATATCGTTGTGGGGATCAAGGAACTGTGGAACAAGTTGGACATTTCCAATGACGACTTTATCCGTACAACCGAAGAGCGTCACAAAACCATTGTTCAGGATATCTTTGACCGTTTGCTGAAACAGGGAGATATCTACAAAGGTGAGTACGAAGGCTGGTACAGCATTCCGGATGAGACGTATTACACAGAGACTCAACTGGTGGATGTAGAGAAAAATGAGAAGGGTGAGATTATCTCGGCCAAGAGCCCGGATAGCGGACACCCGGTTGAATTGGTCAAAGAAGAATCTTACTTCTTCCGTATGAGCAAATATGCAGATCGTTTGTTGAAATATTATGAAGAGAACCCGGGCTTTATTCAGCCGGAATCCCGTAAGAACGAGATGATCAACAACTTCATCAAGCCAGGTCTTGAAGATTTGGCCGTATCGCGGACTACATTTGAATGGGGCGTCAAAGTTAAAGACGATCCAAAACACGTGGTTTATGTGTGGATTGATGCGTTGTCCAACTATATTACAGCACTGGGCTACGGTTCATCCGATGCATCCCTGTATAACAAGTTCTGGCCTGCGGATGTTCATCTAGTAGGGAAAGAAATTGTTCGTTTCCATACGATCTACTGGCCAATTATGTTGATGGCGCTGGACTTGCCTTTGCCGAAGAAAGTGTTTGCACATGGCTGGTTGTTGATGAAGGACGGCAAGATGTCCAAATCAAAAGGCAATGTCGTTGATCCAGTGACTCTGATTGACCGTTACGGTCTCGATGCACTGCGTTATTACCTGCTGCGTGAAGTACCGTTTGGTTCCGATGGTACCTTTACACCAGAGAGCTTCGTAGAACGTGTTAACTCCGACCTCGCAAACGATCTGGGTAACTTGTTGAACCGTACCGTTGCCATGGTAGACAAATATTTTGAAGGCAAAGCCCCTGCGTTTGCATCGAATGTAACGGAATTTGATGCTTCGCTGGAAGAAGCAGGCCATGCTACGGTGGAAAAAGTGGAACAGGCGATGGAAAACCTGCAGTTTTCCGTAGCACTGACAGCGATCAGCCAGTTTGTCAGCCGCACCAACAAATATATTGACGAGACGCAGCCATGGGCGCTGGCTCGTGATGAAGCAAAACGTGATGAATTGGCATCCGTTATGGCTCACCTGATCGAAAGCTTGCGAATTGCTTCGATTCTGTTGCAACCGTTCCTGACACGTGCTCCTCATAAAATCTGGGCACAGCTCGGCATTCAGGAAGGTGAACTTACGGCTTGGGATACAGCCAAGCAATGGGGTCTGGTTCCAGCTGGAAACGCATTGCAAAAAGGTGATCCAATCTTCCCGCGTTTGGATTCCGAACAGGAAATTGCTTATATCTCCGAAGCAATGACTGGTGGCCAAAAAGCGGCACAGCCTGAAGTAAGTCAAGCAAATGCTGGAGCTTCAGCAGCTGTTGAACCTGTAACTGCACCTGAAGGTACCGAAGAGATCGGTATTGACGATTTTGCCAAAGTTGAACTGCGTGTCGCGCAAGTCATTGCCTGCGAACCGGTCAAAAAAGCGGATAAGTTGCTGAAATTGCAGCTCGATCTGGGTTATGAGCAGCGCCAGGTTGTATCTGGAATTGCGAAGTTCTATTCGCCAGAAGAGATGGTTGGACGCAAAGTCATCTGTGTGACCAACCTCAAACCGGTGAAACTTCGTGGTGAACTGTCTCAGGGAATGATCCTTGCAGCATCGCATGGCGACCAGCTTACACTTGCTACAGTACCAGACAACATGCCTAATGGCGCACAAGTGAAATAAGAATTTAGTTATGAAATTGATTCAAATTCTGTCATAAAAATGACTCAAGGTGGCCCGATGTAATTCGGGCCCCTTTTTTTGTTGATATAAATCGCATCTTAAGGGAAGAGAACAAGCATATACTGTTATGAACTCCGTACTTCAGGAAAGAATGAATAGGACGGGATAGCTTGACAAGTAGGTTCAGGTTACCTATAATTCTTTCAGTAATGTTTACGATTAAGAGATGCGGAGTGAATCATAATGACATTTTATAAAGTGCAACATCAAGCTCAGGATAACCGGATAGGGAAGACGAGCAAAAGAGGCAACATGAAGTTACTGTGGACGGGTTTGCTTATTCTCACTTTGCTGGTATTGTCAGCGTGTGGGCAGGATAGTTCCAATAATGCGAAGATTGTGGAAGGCAAGGTAAACGTCGTGACGACATTTTATCCTGTATATGCTTTTACGACTGCAATTGGTGGTGAGGATGCCAATGTTATTAACCTGCTGCCAACGGGAGTAGAGCCACATGACTGGACTCCGAAGAGTCAGGATATCGTTAATACGTCCAAGGCACAGCTGTTTCTCTATAATGGAGCTGGACTGGAAGGATGGGTTCCGAATTTCCTGAAGTCGCTGAATAGCGATACACAGGTGAAGTCTGTTGCCGTCAGTGAAGGTGTTAAGCTGTTAACTGCTGAGGGTGATGATGGGCACGGTCACGGCGAAGAGCACGAAGACGAGCACGAAGACGAGCATGCAGATGAACATACTGATGAGGCTGCAAGTGAAGATGTCGCTGATCATCATATTGATCCACATACGTGGGTTAGTCCGAAATCAGCCATGATCATGGCTGAAAACATCAAAAATAGTCTGGTCGAGGCAGATCCTGATCACAAAGCAGGTTACGAACAACGTTATGAAGAGCTTCGTACCAAGCTTGAGACGCTGGATCAGCGTTTTACAGATGAATTGGCTAACGTACCAAACAACGAAATTGTTGTCTCGCACCAAGCGTTTGGCTACCTTGCACGTGATTATGGATTAACCCAGCATGCCATTATGGGACTTTCCCCGGATGCTGAACCGACAGGACAGGATATTGTGAAGCTTGCGAAACTCGTTAAAGATGAAGGCATTAAATACATTTTCTTCGAAGAGCTGGTATCTGACAAATTGGCGAAAACATTGGCAAGTGAAGCAGGAGTGGAGACCATGGTCCTTAATCCGGTTGAGGGATTGACCAAGGAGCAGGCAACAAACGGGGATGATTATTTCACCCTCATGGAGAAAAATTTGCAAAATCTGCTGATCGCATTAAAATAAGATATAATGAAGAATTCAGAGCGAAGAGTCTTTACCGTTCACGGTGAAGGCTCTTAGGACGCTATGGGATTCTTATATATAATGAAGGGCGGCTTTGCCATGCAGCAAATCATGCCACTATGTCATGATCCAATTATAGAGATCGAGAAACTATCATTTTCCTATGGGGACCAGCGAGTGATTGAGAATCTCGATTTTATGGCCCAGGAACGGGACTTTGTCGGGATTATCGGTTCCAATGGGGCTGGTAAAACGACATTGCTGCGCATGCTGGTAGGACTTCTTCCTCCTGCGCAGGGAGATATCAAACTATTCGGACAGTCGATCCGGAGGTTCAAGGACTGGGACCGAATCGGGTATGTGCCTCAAAAGAATGCATTTAACCCGTTGTTCCCTGCGACCGTTCGTGAAGTGGTCATGTCAGGCTTGTATAATAACAAAAACATGTTCCGTCGTATGTCTCGCAAATGTCAGCAACAGTGCACGGATGCGATGCAGGTCATGCGGATCGAGGATCTGGCGAACAAACGTATTGGTCAATTGTCCGGCGGACAGCAGCAGCGTGTATTTTTGGCACGAGCGCTTATCAATCACCCGGATCTGTTGATTCTGGATGAACCTACCGTAGGTATTGATGCTGAATCACAGGCCAGTTTCTTTGAACTGATTACCCATATGCATGAACATCACCGAATGACTTTTCTAATGGTGTCTCATGATATGGATCGGATGGAGAGTTATCTGGGCTCTGAAGCTGTGGTAACGAATGGCAAAATTAATTTTCATGTCCGTCATTCGCATGAGGTACAGGATTGTGCTGAGACCAATCTGCAACATACCACTGCACAGGTACGCTAGCCGTATTCCATTAGATTAGAGTAAGGCCGAAGGAGTCGTGTTTGTTTTGGAAATATTAATGAGTGATTTTTTTCAGCGTGCCCTGGCGGGTGGGTTGTTAATTGGCATTACCGCTCCGTTAATCGGACTGTTCCTCGTCTTACGGCGGTTATCCATGATTGGAGACACCTTGTCTCATGTGACCATTGCCGGTGTTGCACTTGGATTCCTGATTGAAGTGTATCCCATTGCGGTAGGCTTGATATTTGCCGTGCTTGCTTCATTTGCGATAGAGAAATTGCGCAAAGCGTACAAGAGTTACGCCGAATTATCGATTGCCATTATCATGTCCGGTGGCGTGGCCCTTGCTTCCTTGTTCTTCACGCTGGGCAAAGGATATAATGCAGATGTCATGAGTTATTTGTTCGGCAGTATATATACGTTAGACGCTACGGATCTGAAGCTTGTAGGTGTGGTTACGCTGATCGTGGTGATTGTAGTGGCATTGTTACATAAGGAATTTTTCCTGCTTAGCTTTGAGGAAGATGCGGCAGCGGTTACAGGGTTGCCTGTGAGAATTCTGAACATGTTGATCACTGTGATGACAGCACTTGTCATAAGCACGGCGATCAAGATTGTCGGTGCGCTTCTGGTGTCAGCGCTATTGACGATTCCGGTAGCAGTCAGCCTGTTGATGGCCCGAAGTTTCAAATCCGCTATTATTTTGTCCGTGGTGATTGGCGAAATTGCCGTAGTCCTTGGACTGGTTGTAGCAGGTATCTGGAACCTCGCACCTGGAGCAACGATTGTATTATTGCTGATCATGATGCTGATTCTGACGATGATTGGAAAAAAAGGGTTCCGAGCCTGACGACTGAACGAGAAAGCACGTGAGCCCGGGGAAGGGAGACATCCGCTTCATGCCTGATGTTAATGTATGGATGGCTTTTGTAGCAGGTTTAGTCTCATTTATATCACCATGTTGTCTTCCGCTGTATCCATCATACCTCTCCTACATTACAGGTATGACGGTGCAACAATTGAAGGATGACCGCAATCAGCGCGAAGTCCGCTTTAAGACCATGACGCATACGCTGGCATTTATTTTAGGCTTCTCGGCTGTATTTTATTCGCTTGGCCTGGGTGCAGGACTGTTTGGCCAATTTTTCAATGATAACCGTGAACTGATTCGGCAATTGTCTGCGATTTTGATTATGCTTATGGGGTTGTTTTTGCTTGGTGTGTTCAAGCCACAGTTTCTGATGAAGGAACGCAAGCTGGATATGAAATGGAAACCAGCAGGCTATCTGGGCTCTTTTATATTTGGTATCGGTTTCTCAGCAGGGTGGTCGCCGTGTATTGGCCCTATTCTAACAGCAATCATTGCTATGGCTGCAAGTGAGCCCACAACCTGGCTGGCGCTGATTACAGGTTATACGGCAGGGTTTGCAATCCCGTTCTTCATTTTGGCCTTTTTCATTGGTTCGACACGTTGGATCTTACGGTATTCCAATGTCATGATGAAAGTTGGGGGAGCATTAATGTTGTTCCTTGGGGTATTGCTTTTTACAGATCAGATGACGAAGATTACGATCTGGTTGCAGCAGATTACACCAGACTGGATGATCATTTAAGCGGATGAACTGAATTTGAATTAAAAAATGCATGACAAAGCAGGCTACATGTCACCAGAGTCACTCTGGGTCATGTAACCTGCTTTTTAATCGTTTGTTAGGAATGCTTTTAACTGAATATGATTTTGGGCAATCCTGTTGTTCGTTTAGGTGAAGTAATCAATACTGGCTAGTGGGAAATGTTCAAAGATCCGTTCCGTAATGAATTCGCGCAGCGCATCTTGCTGGTCATCCTTATACACATACTTGTACTGACCCCAGCGGCCCCATTTCATCTTACGTTTCTCGATATCCATCTCCAGCTTGGTTTTAGGATAACGTTTCTCAATGGTTGCTTTGGCCGTTTTGGTAAAACGGTGCTGGATCATCTCAAAGGTAAGATCCTTGGTTGCTTCCTCTGGAAGCGTATCTGCCAGCTTCTGCAACAGATCCGAGTATCCTTCTTCCCAGCCTTCATACCACATGATCGGAGCGATAATGAATCCCAGGGGATAACCGGCGTGTGCAATTTTGCCAGCAGCTTCAATGCGTTCCTCAAATCTGGAGGTAGCCGGTTCAAAGTTTTTGATGACATAATCCGAATTGACACTAAACCGGATACGGGTGTGGCCGTTATGTTTAAGGTTCAGCAACGGATCAACGTGATGATATTTGGTTACAAATCGCAAGCGCCCATATTCTTCTTCCGCCATAAAACGAATCAGGTCACTTAAATTCTCCGTGATATGCTCGAGTCCTACGGGATCAGACGTACAGGCAGCTTCAAATCGTGTAATTTCAGGCGCGCGTTCTTCAATGTATCCTTTGGCAGCCTGAATGATCTCCTCGGTATTGACATAGACACGGACATAAGGTTTCGCACCAAGTGTAGTTTGAAGATAACAATAATGGCAGTGCCCCATACAGCCTGTAGAGATGGGAATGGCATATTCCGCTGAAGGTTTCGACTGGTCAAACTTGAGTGTTTTGCGCACACCGACGACCAGAGTACGCTTTGCCATCCGATATTTTTCTTGTTCGGTTTCACCCGGCAAGTTTGTGATTCGGTTATGGGATGTGGTCATCTGATAAGGTATGTTTTTGGATGTCACCCATTCCATAATCCGTTTGCCCTTATCATATTCCAACGCACCGGGTTCAAAATACACCAAATCGGGAATAAAGGGTTTAGTACCTTTTGCTTTACGAACTGGCGGTGAGGCTACACTTGTACTCACGAAATCACTCCTTTCGATGCGGAACTTTGCTTAGTTTGCCTCATTTGGGGAGAAGTCACGCCTGCCAATTACTTGTGTAACAGCGCGCTCCGAACTGTACAGGACTTGCCAATGCGTATTGATAACATGTATCATTATAAGATAGGGACCAGGCACGAATAGGGGCCGGTCAGAGAGAAAAGAGGGAAGCAGATGCCAACGCCCAGTATGGAAGATTATTTGGAGCGTATATACAAATTAATTGATGAAAAGGGCTATGCTCGTGTGTCTGATATAGCTGAAGGACTGGAAGTACATCCTTCATCGGTGACGAAGATGATCCAAAAGCTGGACAAAGACGAGTACCTGATCTATGAAAAGTACCGCGGACTGGTGCTTACGCCAAAAGGCAAAAAGATGGGCAAACGTTTGATGGAGCGCCATCATCTGCTTGAACAATTTTTGACAACGATTGGTGTTCAGGAACAAAATATCTACAATGATGTTGAAGGCATTGAACATCATCTGAGCTGGGACTCCATTACATGCATCGAGTCCTTGGTTGAATACTTCCGTCAGGATGAGAGTCGGTTGCGTGACCTCAAAAACCTTCAGGACGTCATGAGTAATACGGAGTCTTAAGTTTCAGCAGTGGAATACACATGGTGATCTACAATGAATTGTATCCTGTGATCAAAGGATGCTTCTTGCCGTTTCAATGGCAGGAAGCATTTTTTTGTGTGCAATCACACCATAATTTGGTGATTTTCGCAACTAAACGAACGGTAGGAGCGTCTATTAAACTAGTAGAATTTACCGCAAATTTATAATGATTTTGGAGGATTGCACTAATGAACGTTCGTAAAGGATTGATGCTGCTGCTCATTTTTGTACTTGGATTACAGACAGCAGGCATGACGGCACAAGCAGCCGGGCAGAAGGAAATCGCTATTTTTCTAGACGGAAACCGTTTGGAATCGGATGTATCACCCTACATCTTGCCCAAAGTAAATGTAACGATGGTGCCTCTGCGTGTTATTAGCGAAGGACTGGGTGCGTCTGTTCTATGGTCTCAAGCCACTCGTACCGTGACCATTCAGAAATCCGATTCGGTCATCTCTATGACAAGCGGACGCCAACAGGCGACTGTGGATAACGCTGTAGTTGGTCTGGATGCATCGGTTGAATTGAAACAAGGTCGGGTCATGGTACCCATTCGTTTCGTCAGTGAGAACCTGGGCATTCGAGTGAACTGGAATCAGTCAGCCCAGACTATTGATCTGTACACAGGAGACGAATCAGGCCCAACTCCTGAACCAACCCCGGCAACCCCAGCGGAGCCTGGAGGCACGGGCACTGTACCAGCTTCTGAAGAGATGCGGGGAGCCTGGATTTCCACTGTGAATGGAGACTGGCCTACATCCGGTGCCAAGGGAAATGTAGAGAAGCAAAAACAGGAGTATACAAAACAGCTAGATACGTTGCAAGGTATGGGCATTAATGCCGTATTTGTCCAAGTGAGAGCTAATGGGGATGCCATCTATCCTTCAGGTCTGGTACCTTGGAACAGCGTATTGACAGGAACACAAGGTAAAGATCCTGGTTATGATCCCCTCGCCTTTATGGTTGAGGAAGCACACAAACGGGGCCTGGAGTTCCACGCCTGGTTTAATCCGTTCAGAGCAACGAACTCAGCGAGTACGTCAAACTTGGCTGCAAACCACATCTCCAAGCTTCATCCAGACTGGATTGTGAATGCGTCTGGCAAAATGTACATTAACCCGGGTATCCCGGAAGCCAGACAGCATATTATCGATACGATCATGGAAGTGGTCAATCAGTATGATATTGATGGCGTACATCTGGATGATTATTTCTATCCGTCCAATGTGACTTTTAATGATGATGCAGCCTTCAAAACCTATAACACATTGAATACCAAAGACCGTGCTGAATGGCGTCGGGACAATATCAATCAGTTCGTTAAGCAGCTCGGGCAGAGCATTCACAGCGTGAAAGCTAACGTTGAATATGGAATTAGTCCATTTGGTGTGTGGCGTAACAAATCTGTTGATCTGACAGGTTCTGATACCAAAGCAGGAGTAACCGCGTATGACAGCATGAATGCAGATGTGCGGACATGGATTAATCAGGAGTGGATTGACTATGTTGCTCCTCAGGTATATTGGAGTATGACATTGAACGTAGCCCGATACGACAAAGTTGTCGACTGGTGGGCGAATGAAGTGGCTAACACAAATGTAAAATTGTATATCGGTCACTCTCCTTATAAGTTAGGTACGCCAGAGATCGGCTGGCAGACATCACAGGAGATCATCGATCAGCTGAACTACAACAAGAAGTATTCTTCGGTTAAAGGGGATATATTCTTCAGTTCACAGTACCTGACGAAGAACCCTCTCGGCTTGATTGCCAGATTAAAAGCCTACTATGGTCTATAAAACATTTTAACAATACAGTGATAAGACAAACCCTTGTTCTCATAGAGTGGCAGTAGAAACGTGGCTGCCTGGAGAACGGGGGTTTTTTGTTATGTTAATTAACGCGGTGTTTGAAGGTGGAGGCGTCAAAGGGATCTCGCTTGCAGGTGCTGTGCAGGGTGCTCAAGACTGCGGCATTCAGTTTAATCGAGTGGCAGGCACATCATCCGGTTCCATTGTAGCTGCTCTGCTAGCGGCCGGTTACAGGGCCGAAGAGATGAAAGTCATTATTGAGAATACCCCCTTTGTTTCATTGCTGCGTCGTTCCCCCATATTTAATACCCGATGGATCGGACCCGCGGCAAGGCTGTT
This sequence comes from Paenibacillus sp. FSL P4-0176, assembly GCF_037975265.1. Lineage (NCBI taxonomy): Bacteria > Bacillati > Bacillota > Bacilli > Caryophanales > Paenibacillaceae > Paenibacillus > Paenibacillus sp. FSL P4-0176. The sequence continues at coordinate 4,783,415 of NZ_CP150242.1, read as the reverse complement.
CTTGAAGAAAGGACTATATTCGGGAGAAGCGCTGGAATCATGGATTCGCAAGATGTTGGAGCAGAAAGGGATTCGCACATTCGCTGACTTGCCACAAGGTAAGTTGCTTATTACCGCATCCGATATATCCAATGGGACCATTCTGGTGTTGCCAGACGATATTCGGCGGTTCGGCATTGACCCTGCGAAGCTGGATGTTGCAAAGGCGGTTCGTATGAGTTGCAGTATCCCGTATTTTTTCGATCCGGTAGTCATACGCAAATCACCAGTATTCTCCAAAGGACTTCCTTTTCAAGATCAGTTTGTGTATGTCGTGGATGGTGGATTGCTTAGCAATTTTCCGTTGTGGCTCTTCGATGGTGATCGTTCCGAACGAGGAGGAGACGTCATTCCGGTTGTCGGATTCAAAATGGTGGGGAAGACGGAAGTGGAACCTGCCCGGATTAAAGGACCGCTAAGCATGCTTCAGGCCCTTGTAGAGACGATGCTCACAGCACATGATGAACGCTACATCGAACAGATTAACCGGTTTCGCACAGTGAAGATACCAACGCTTGGCATTAAACCGACGCAATTTCATTTATCGTTACAGGATAGCACAGCCTTATATCGATCAGGCGCAACCGCAGGGAACGAGTTTTTCAATGGGTGGAATATGAAAATGTATGATGAACAGCTGGACAAACAAAGAAAAGAATTGCGCAAGAAACAGGCAGAAGCTCCACCTCTGATTCCTGTATAAACGTGAAAAAAGCAATTCTCCGCATGTTGGGAGAATTGCTTTTTTGGTTGTTCAGTACCTTTTAGTGAAATTTCGGTATATCTTCATCGCTTTTCCCTTTTTGTCCCTGAATCACTTGGAAAGGATAATCCTTGCGTTTCTTTGAAGAGCCGCTGCTCTTTCTGGCACTGGACTGTGCATTGACTTTTGCCATGGTTCGTGCCGATGGCTTAATCTTTGGTGATTTGGTTTTGCTTGCCCAGCGACGAGGCGGATATTTGTACAGCAGGAATACGGCTCCGAACACGACCAGAGGAATAATGATCCTGGATGGACTAGCGTTCCCCAGCCAAGTCAAGACTCCAACAGCAGCTAGTGCGATGAACGTCCAAAATAAGATTGCCTGCTTGTTCATATCATTCACCCTTTCACAGGATCGAGTGTTGCAACAGGTACTTCTGACGTAGCAGAGACATTGGCAAGCTTGGCATCCAACTCACGCATGCGGTTAAACGAAGCAATGGATACTTCTACCTGTTCGTTGGTCGGCTCTTTTGTTGTCAGCAATTGCAGCCACAATCCCGGGTATCCGAGATAACGCAGTACAGGAATATCACGTACTGAATTCGTGAGCTTTAACAGTTCAAAAGAAATGCCTAGCACAACTGGCAATAACAACAGACGCTGACCCATCCGTTCCCAGAGGTTATCGTACGTGAAGAGGGAGTATAGAAACACTCCAATAATGACAGTCAACATAATGAAACTGCTTCCGCAGCGGTAGTGCAGTCGGCTGTACTTTTGCACGTTCTCCGGTGTCAGTTCTTCACCAGCTTCATGTGCGCTGATTACTTTGTGTTCCGCTCCATGATACTGGAAGAGACGTTTAATCATCGGCGTCTGTGAGATTAACCACAGATAAGCGAGTAACAGGATCAGCTTAATGCCGCCTTCCAGTAAATTATGCAAAAACTGATTGTCGAATGCATTTTTGAATAGAAAATTCTCGATAACAACAGGAAGCAATGTGAGCACAACTTTACCAAAAAGGAATGAAAGGATGGCAACGGCGGTCACACCAATGATCATGCTAAGGCTCCAGCCCGAACCTTCTTTCTCTTTTTGATTGGCTTTCTCTTCCGGTTCCAGTTCATCATCAGCATAGGCGTCAGCAGAATAATTGAGATGTCTGCTACCTTTGACACTTGAATCTATAATGCTGACAATTCCGCGTAATAAAGGAATCCGCCGCAATTTCGTGACCCAGGACTTGTCTTGCTTGGGAACTTCCAGATACGTAATTTCGCCGTCTTTTCTACGAACAGCTGTAACGTTGACATGTTTCCCACCGAACATTACGCCTTCAATGACAGCTTGCCCCCCATAGCTGACAGGCTTGGATTGTTGAGGCAAATTATTCACCTTCCTATTCTGTTCTAGGCCTTCGCGATCAAAGGCAGTTTAATAACCCTATTGTATCGAATTTTGAGACCAATTTCTAGTTTGTGAGTCAAACCTTGAAGGATGTTGTTAAGATTGTCCTGTTTTGAACATACTACCTCGTAGAATCGGAGCGGAAATTCGAGGCATAATGCGGGATTATCAACTGAATGAAGGAGAATATCGATGACAGAACGTAAGCATGAAGATACATCACAAGATGAAGGTCAACGTAAGAAAGAACGGCAGCCAAAAGACAAGGGCAGGCGCCCTACCCAGAGGCAAGGTCAAGCACACTACTATACGAAGCCATTTTCCTTTGCATTAGAGCTTGGCTTCTTTGCCGGTTTTATCTGGGGTGGGCTACATTGGCTATTCTATCTGTTGCATTTTACGATTGTACCTGTCGGATTTCTGGCCGAGCCTTTTTTCAAACATGAATATATATATACCGCAGCAGGACATTTGACAGGCTGGCTGTTTTTTATCGTCTTTTCCATCTTGGCATCCTTACTCTACACGTTCACGATTAGAAAACTGAAAGGACCGTTACCCGGCATGGTATATGGAATCGTCTGGTGGCTGATTCTCTTTATACTGGTCGGACCAAAACTGGGGATGATGAAACCTTTGAACGGTTTAACGTGGGATTCAATCATCACGGAACTCTGTTTCTTTTTGTTATGGGGGCTGTTCATTGGTTACACGGTAGCCATGGAGTACACGGACGAACGCAAACGCGAGCCGGAGCAAGCGGGGGCATAGCGCAAAAAAGCTTCTCAATCCGGCAATGGCTGTGTTAAAATAGCAGATGGTTATTTGCAGAGAGGGTGGAGCAGCGATGAAACGAATTATTGTGATCAATGGTCCGAACCTGAACATGCTTGGTGTACGCGAACCGGGCATCTATGGAACGCTTAGTCTGAAGGATATTGAGGACAAAATTCGCAGACAGGCTGATGAAATTGGCGTCTCCATCGCTTTTTATCAATCGAACCATGAAGGGGACATCATTGACCGCATTCATGCAGCGATGGGTGAGGCAGACGGAATAATACTGAATGCCGGAGCATTTACCCATTATAGCTATGCTATACGTGATGCAATCAATGCTGTAAAAGTCCCTACAGTGGAAGTACATCTATCCAACATTCATGCACGCGAAGCGTTCAGACATCATTCAGTGATTGCAGCGGAAACAATCGGGCAGATTGCCGGATTTGGCGAAGTAAGCTATGAACTGGGATTGCTGGCTCTTGTGCGTCATCTGGACAAACAAACCTGAGCCGGGAACCCGGGAATGTGAGAGAAAGAAGGGTTACCGATGGAAAACAAACGAGTAAATAAGTTGCGTGAAGCCATGCGTGAGCATGAACTCACTGCAATGCTGATTACAAACCCGATTAACCGTCGTTATATGACGGGTTTTACAGGCTCGGCGGGATATGTGCTAATTACGGAACAGGATGCATATCTGCTGACTGATTTCCGTTATATGTCACAAGCGCCTCAACAAGCCAAAGGATTCACCGTTGTGGAGCATGGAGCCAAGCCGATGGATACAGTGCGTGAACTACTGGCATCCGCAAATATCAAAGAAGTGGGCTTCGAGCAGGATAGTGTCACATTTGGCACGCATTCCGCTTATGCTGAAGCACTTCAATCTATCGAACTGAAAGCTGTATCCGGGATCGTGGAACAACTTCGTATGTTCAAGGATGAAGATGAGATCGCGGTTATGCAGAGAGCAGCAGATCTGGCGGATGCCACGTTCAGCCACGTTTTGCAGTTTGCAAAACCAGGTATGACGGAGCGTGAAGTGGATCTGGAGATGGAGTTTTTCATGCGCAAGCATGGAGCAACGTCCTCTTCGTTTGACACCATTGTAGCATCGGGTGAACGTTCTGCTATGCCTCACGGTGTAGCGAGCAGCAAGGTCATCGGACAAAATGAGTTAATTACATTTGACTTTGGTGCACTTTTGGACGGATACTGTTCAGATCTGACACGTACCATTGCAACAGGTACACCTGTACCTGAACTGCGCAAAATTTATGACATTGTACTGGAAGCTCAGTTACATACGCTGGAGAACCTGAAACCGGGCATGACCGGACGGGAAGCAGATGCATTGGCTCGTGATATCATTGCAGGTCACGGATATGGAGATCAATTCGGACACAGCACAGGCCACGGTCTGGGTATGGAAGTTCACGAAGCTCCTCGCTTGTCCAAGCTTAGCGACGATGTATTGAAACCGGGTATGGTCGTTACCGTTGAACCGGGTATATATATTGACGGGCTTGGCGGCGTGCGTATCGAGGATGACGTAGTGATTACCGAGACGGGTATTCATATTCTCACGAAGTCGGACAAGAAGTTCACCGTAATCGGCTAAATTACAGCCACAGGGATATAAGACGATTTTTAATGTGTTATTTAAATTGAAAATAAGAAATTTCACCATAACAGAGAGTGCAGAACCAATCTGAAGAAGCGAAGCGTTCGCCTTTATCACCGGATTTTCCCATTGATAATGGGATCAAAAAAATCTGGGGATAACAGCGATCAGAGGATGGTACTGCAATCGAAGTGAACGAGGTGGCCATTCTTGGGCTCATTTTACATATAACATTAACCCATCGTCTTATATCACCTACTTTTTAACCATATCAGGAGGGATTTTTTGTGATTTCAGTAAACGATTTTAAAACAGGCTTGACCGTGCAAGTAGATAACGATATCTATACCGTACTTGATTTCCAACACGTTAAACCAGGTAAAGGCGCTGCCTTTGTACGTTCCAAATTGAAAAACCTGCGTAACGGTAACACTGTTGAAAAAACATTCCGTGCAGGCGAAACGATTGGTCGTGCCATTATTGAAAACCGTGGCGTATCCTACCTGTATGCAAGCGGTACAGAGCACACGTTCATGGATAACGAAACATATGATCAGTTCACATTGACTAGTGAACAACTGGAATGGGAATTGAACTTCCTGAAAGAAAACATGGTCGTTAAGATTGTTAGCTACCAAGGTGAAATTCTCGGAATTGACTTGCCAACAAGCGTTGAGTTGAAAGTCATCGAGACTGAGCCAAGTGTTAAAGGTAACACTGCACAAGGCGCTACCAAAAATGCAAAAGTGGAAACAGGCTTGAACGTACAGGTTCCTTTGTTCATTAACGAAGGTGACGTTCTCCTGATTGACACACGTGAAGGTAAATACTCTTCCCGTGCGTAACTTTCACAGCTTGTAAGCTAAAAAAGGTTATTAACAACCCTTTGCCATTCCTTTGGCAGAGGGTTTTTTCGAAAAAAGATTAGCCTATCAGGCGCTTTCGTAATATACTGGGTTAAAGTCATTTCTCGTAGAGAATAATGACGATGGACATTAATTATGCATACTGCACAAGGTAGGGAGTGGATTTGCGTTGTCATTGTACGTCATGAAATTTGGGGGTAGCTCGGTCGGAGATACAGAACGCATGAAGCGTGTGGCCGGACGTGTTGTAGAAAAAGCTGATGAAGGACATCGGTGTGTAGTTGTGGTTTCGGCCATGGGGGATACAACAGATGATTTGATTGATCAGGCAAAACAACTGAATAGTGAACTGCCTGCTCGTGAGATGGATATGCTCTTAACGACAGGAGAACAGATTTCGATCTCTTTGTTATCGATGGCTATTCAAGCGCTTGGACGTAAGGCAGTATCGTTTACGGGCTGGCAAGCGGGATTCCGCACAGAGCCGGTTCACGGAAAAGCACGTATTCATGATATTCAACCTGACCGTGTGAATGCAGCACTTGCCGAGGGCAACATTGTTATTGTTGCAGGCTTCCAGGGCATGACGGAAGACGGCGAGATCACAACGCTCGGTCGTGGTGGTTCGGATACAACAGCTGTAGCGCTGGCGGCAGCGATTAAGGCTGATGCGTGTGAGATCTATACGGATGTAGACGGAATCTATTCTACGGACCCGCGGATCGTTAAGGTTGCGCGCAAGCTGAAGGAAATATCGTATGACGAAATGCTAGAACTTGCTAATTTGGGAGCAGCGGTGTTGCATCCGCGTGCAGTAGAGTACGCGAAGCATTCCGGTGTACCTTTAATCGTAAGATCCAGCTTTAACCATAATGAAGGAACGGTTGTGAAGGAGGAAGCAGCAATGGAACAAGGCGTAGTGGTTAGTGGTATTGCCTATGACAAAAACGTGGCTCGCATCAGTATTCTGGGTGTGCCGGATGTACCAGGAGTTCTGGCCGAAGTATTTGGTGCGCTTGCATCCAATCAGCTGGATGTGGACATTATCGTTCAGAGCGGAGTGATGGATGGCAAAGCGGACTTCTCGTTCTCTGTGGCGCTGTCTGATCGTGAGAACGCATTACGTGTCATTGAAGGCCTTCACAGCCGCTTGCCTTACCGTGAAGTTACATCTGAGGAGAACCTCGTTAAAATCTCCATTGTTGGCGCAGGCATGGTCAGTCATCCTGGTGTAGCTGCGAAGATGTTCAAAGTCATTTCGGCTGAAGGCGTGAGTATCAAGATGGTGAGCACTTCCGAGATCAAAGTATCTTGTGTTATTGACGGAGATAAGCTGCATGACGTCATTAAGGCATTGCATACAGCATATGATCTCGACACTGCCGAGCAAGCCGTTATCGGTGGACCTCAAGATCGCAGATAAGTATCTTCAATATATGTAAATTAGCAAAGGTGTACTGTTGCCAACGGGCAGCAGTACACCTTATTTGTTTTTCTCATGGCAATTCTCACATCAACTTGAACATCTTTCCCCCGCGTATGCCTCTATAAGGCTGCATGCGGTTCCCCTCCCCCATCTCGGGAACACAATCCAGCAGGTTTAATTGAGAACAATACGAAATATCATGAACTCTGCCTAACTTTTCAAGCCTCCGCCCGCTAACAGACCCCTGGACCAACTCCGGGATGCTCTCACTACGTTGGGATACCGCCTGATGAAGCACTATGCCGAGATCGTTAAGTTGGAGGGGAGAACAGGATTGACGGTGCAGTTCATCGATGATACATCCAGCACACAAGCCGTCCTCCAGAGCAAATTCATCCTGGTTCCCCGCACATAACAGCAATACATCTCGTTGAAGTTCACATAGAGCTGCTGCAACAGCCTGCACATTGAGAAATGAACCAGCGAATACATGTTTCCCCTTGGAAGCCTTGATCAAAGCTCGTGTTCCATCGGTTGTGGTTAGAATGATTGTTTTATCTGCAATGCCTGCAGTCATATATTCATAGGGGGAATTCCCCACTTCGAATCCGGTGATTTTTTTGTCAAAACGCTCCCCGCCTCGAATGCAATCTTTCACTTCCATTTGTTTGGCTTGTGGAACGGTCTCTACGGCAATCACAGCCGAAGCGTCATACGCCAGAGCCGTAACAATCGTACTGGTCGTACACAATACATCAATGACAACTGCACTTCGCCCTGCAATATCAATGGTACGTACTTCATTCACATTGCCAACGACATCAACTCGCACTCCCCACAACTCCTTTCTGGTATCTGGGGATCGGTAGTTCTGTTTTGAACCGGAATGGAACTTACCTATCTGCAATTACTATATGCATGCACATCTAGACGGGTGCCTAGAACAGAAGGTGCATCTATGGTTTCAACTCTCAACCGCATTCTGAAGAATTGATAGATTTCAGCGTCATAAATTAAATGTACAGGCATAAACTTGAGATATGAACAAGCGCCAGAAGTGTGAACCAAATGATCTCAAGGTTGGAGGAGCCTACTCATGAAGGTGAACTGGAGGGAACTTTTTCCGGAACCGATCCGAACCATTCTTGGAAGAATGCCACCCGCTCTATTGGAACAAGTGGAGGAAGTACGTATTCGTGAAGGCAGACCCCTGGAGATTAATGCAGGCAACACATACCACTTCCTGACACCTCAAGGTTGTCCGACCGGGAATCCTGAAGAAGCGTATGTTCCTCAGAAAGAAGTGACGCACAGGTTGCTGGACCTGATCAGTAACCATTCACTTTATACATTGGAAGAGGAACTGCGCAAAGGGTTCATCACCATACCTGGGGGACATCGAATCGGGCTTGCTGGACGAACGGTACTAAGCGGTGGGCGTGTCGAATACTTGCGTGACATCAACGGGTTTAACGTTCGCGTAGCCCGTGAGGTACATGGAGTGGCTGATCGTATCCTTCCTTATCTTCTCGATATGAAGAGCGGACAGGTCCTGCACACGTTGATCCTATCACCACCACAACAAGGGAAAACGACGTTGCTGCGAGATCTGGCGAGACAAATTAGTAGTGGTACAAAGCTTACAGGGGGAACTGAACTGGTTCAGGGAATACGTCCACGTCTGAAAGTGGGCATTGTGGATGAAAGGTCCGAAATCGCTGGTAGCTACAAAGGAGTACCTGGCTTCGACGTAGGTCCCCGAACAGATGTGATGGACGGTTGTCCGAAGGCTGAGGGCATGATGATGATGCTTCGCTCCATGTCGCCCGATGTCCTGATTGTGGACGAGATCGGTCGTCCGGAGGATGCCGAGGCTGTGATGGAAGCCCTGCATGCAGGAGTCTCAGTGATTGCGACTGCGCATGGCCGTGACCTATCGGAGCTGTCGGCCAGACCCGCCCTCAGAACCTTAATTACGGAGCAGATGTTTCAACGTTATGTCCAGCTGCAACGGACGAGCCGGGGCATGACCTTTCGGCTGGCTGATGGCAAAATGCGTGGGTTGCAGCTGACCGGGGCAGGAGGTGAAGCCTTTGGTTAACATGTTTGGTGCGGTAATTATTCTGTTAGCCAGCACCCTCGCCGGATTTTACAAGGCCAGACAGTATGCATTAAGACCGAGACAGTTGCGAGAACTCATTGCAGCCCTCCAGCGACTAATGACGGAGATTAACTATGGGCTCACTCCACTTCCCGATGCCATGGGGAAGATGGGAGCACAGACCAAAGAACCTGTAAAGACGTTGTTTCTTCATGCAGCTACACAGATGGAACCTCCTCATGGACTCACTGCCCGGGAAAGTCTGCAGTCAGGCGTGGATCTGGCGTGGGGAAGATCGGCCATGAAGGCTGACGAGAAGGAAGTGATGCTGCAATTAAGCTTCAGCCTTGGCACAAGTGACCGTCAGGATCAGACCAAACATATATCGTTAGCCATTCAACAACTAATGCATGAGGAATCCCGCGCCCAGGCCGATCAAATGAAATATGAACGAATGAGCCGAAGCCTCGGGATGCTTGTCGGAGCGTTAATCGTCATTCTGATCTTCTGAAATAGCCGGGATAGTGAGGTGCCAAGGTCATGAATCTAGAAGTGAACGCAATCTTTCAAATTGCGGGTATCGGAATCATCATCGCCATGATTCACACGGTACTGAAACAAATGGGAAAGGAAGATATGGCTCACTGGGTGACCGTAATCGGATTTGTCGTTGTATTGTTCATGGTGGTCCGTATGCTGGACAGCCTGCTACAAGAGATCAAATCGATATTTCTTTTTCAATGAAAAACGGTCATGAAGCCGGATGGTGGTGACCTGTGGAAATTATCCAAGTTGTAGGTTTGGCGCTCATCGCAACAGTGCTCATTCTGGTCATTAAGGAACAGAAACCGATGTTTGCCTTTCTGATTGCTGCCGCGACCGGCATTGTCATCTTCATGTTGTTGATTGGCAAAATCGGAGCAGTCATCGAAGTGTTGAAGCGGCTTGCCGAGAATTCAGGCATGGAAAGTATTTATCTGAAAACGGTGCTGAAAATTATTGGCATAGCGTACATCGCTGAATTTGGCGCACAGATTGTCAGGGATGCAGGTCAAGAAAGCATTGCGTCCAAGATCGAATTGGCTGGTAAGGTACTGATCCTTGTACTTGCTATACCGATCATCAGCATTATTATCGAAACCGTCATGAAGCTGATGCCGGTGTAGAAAGGGCGTGCGGACTTCATATGAAATCAATGCATCTTAAGCCGCAGTGGCGCCTTACGGTTGTGCTGATGCTCTGTTTTCTGTTTGGTATCCTGGGACAGGTTACTGCAACCTCGCCTTCCGGTGAGTGGATGGAGCAGCAGGCCGATCACCTTCCCAAGGATCAGGTGGAGAAATACTGGGATCAACTGATGCAACAATACGGTGGTTTCTTCCCGGATGGGAAGACCCCTTCCTTCATGGATATGTTAATCCCCGGCAATGAAGGGTTCAGCCTGAAATCGGTGTTTGTAGCGATAGGAACCTTCATGCTGCATGAAATTTTATATAATGGCAAACTTCTGGTCACGATTGTGATGTTAAGTGTACTCAGCATGATTCTGGAGACACTTCAGACCGCATTTGAGAAAAATAATATTAGCAAAATCGCCTATTCCATCTGTTATATGGTCATCATCATTATTGCGATTAACAGCTTCAGTGTGGCGATTGGATACGCCAAGGATGCCATAACCGGCATGATCAACTTCATGATGGCCATGGTTCCCTTGTTATTCACACTGCTTGCGTCCATGGGTAATGTCATCACCGTCTCGGTGACACATCCACTCATCATTTTCATGATTCATCTGGTGAGTACGTTGATTCACTTGCTGGTATTCCCGTTACTCTTCTTCTCAGCTGTTCTGCATCTCGTCAGTTCATTGTCTGACAAGTACAAGCTGACACAGCTGGCAGACCTCCTGCGCAATATTAGTGTGGCACTGCTGGGTATCCTGCTGACGATGTTTTTGGGTGTAATCTCGGTTCAGGGAGCATCGGGCTCCGTAGCGGATGGAGTTAGCCTGAAGGCCGCCAAATACATCGCAGGCAACTTTGTCCCTGTCGTGGGCAGAACATTTGCGGATGCGACGGATACGGTAATTACAGCTTCTTTACTTGTCAAAAATGCAATTGGACTCACCGGAGTGATCATCATTTTGTTTCTATGTGCCTTTCCGGCACTCAAGATTCTGGCTCTTGCCTTGATATACAACGTAACTGGTGCCATTATGCAACCGCTAGGAGACACCCCGATTGTAGGATGCCTCCAGGCCATCGGCAAGAGCATGATCTACGTATTTGCGGCGCTGGCAGCCGTCGGGCTGATGTTTTTCCTGGCCATTACCATCTTGCTGACCGCGGGCAATCTGACTGTCATGATGCGCTGAATGTATGTTGGCAAGAAAGGGGGTGGAAAGGATGGGGTGGCTGAGCAACTGGCTCCAGGATTTGATTATGATCGTTCTGCTGGCGACTTTTGTGGATATGTTGTTGCCCAATCGATCCATGGAACGTTATGTCAAGCTTGTGCTGAGCCTTCTCATCCTGCTGACCCTTTTATCACCCATAACCAAGCTGCTCAAAAGTGATCCGGTTGGCGAACTGAAACGGGCAATGTCTGCAATGGATGCTCCATCGAATGGGAATGCGACACTCGAACAGATATTAGCTCAGGGCAAACGGCTACAATCCAATGAACAGGAACAATCCTTACAATGGACAGCCAAAGAACTGGCTAATGTCATGAAAGGTCAGATTGAAGAAACAACAGGAGCCAAGGTGCGGTCCGTAGAGGTACAGCTGACCATGAGTAAATTTGAAACGGAGATGGAAGCTGCCTCATCAGTCGAACTGCCTGTGATCCAGCGTGTGTTGGTCGAGATGGCCGGAGAGGGTGTAGAAGGAGAAGTGAAGGCAGGGCAGCAAGAAGTCGCTGCTAACACACAACCCATATTTGGAACAGACACAGAAGTCGAGAAGGATAAATCACATCAAATACAGCAGCCCATCCAGATCGGTCAGATTGAAGTGCCTGATGTTCAGATTGATGTGAGTAGAGGGCAACGTGATGGAAATGAAGCGTCTTCGGAGCCTGTTATACGTGATCAAGCAGATGAGACGAAGCAGCAAGGTGAGACATCCACAAGGTCCGAATATGCGGTGCAGATTATTACATTGTTGACTGAAAAGTGGGATGTTGATGCAAACAACGTTCAAGTGACAGAACCAAAAAGTGCTGAAGTGCTCTGAGAAGGAGGGTGTCCGATGAAACAATGGTTCAAAAAGATGGAAACCTGGATGGGTGGCGGAGAGGGTGGGGCAAGGCGAAGTCAAACCTTCCGCTGGCTGATTATCCTGGGTTTGATCGGGGTGGGAATCATGCTGTTCAATTCCTTCGTCAATGTCAAAAAAATTGATTCCGAAAATATCGGTCGGGAACCACCGGACCCGGCAACATCCATGGCATCCATACAGAGTGATCCGTCGGAACAGAATCCTTTTCAGGCGATCGAAATTGCATTTGAAGACAAAATCAAAGGTGTGCTGGAAAACATTGTTGGTGTGGGAACGGTTGATGTGATGGTTACCGTGGATTCCACAGAAGAATTGGTCGTTCAGCGGAACGTGAAGGATTCTCAGCAACTTACCGAAGAAACCGATGCTAGCGGGGGCAAACGGCATATGACGCAATATACCCGTGATGGCGAGATTATTACTTACGAAATAGCAGGGGATCAGACACCTATAGTGACCAAAAAGCTCAAACCGCAGATCCGTGGGGTGCTTGTGGTTGCGAGGGGTGCAGAGAACAAGGTTGTGAAGGACCTGATAACCGATGCTGTGGAAAAAGGACTGAATGTGGCAGCCTACCGGATTTCGGTTGTACCGCGCAAACAAGACTAATCTGATGTGTTGAATCACAAGATTCAATTCTCATAAGATTGAAGCCAATTTGAGGAGGAAGTTCTAATGAATAACAAACGTCAAACGGTATGGCTCGTTTCCATGCTGAGTCTGATGGTCATTTTGTCCGCGTATTATCTGTTCACTGAGGATTCCGGTCCAGTCAACGCGCCGGTGGCTGACAGTCAGCAAGTGGATGGAATCAAGCAGGGGGAAGCAAAGGAGACGGCAGGCATTCTTGATCCTACAGAAGGTTTGGTTGTAAATGAAGTGGTGAATAGCGGCGAAGTTGAAAGTGATCCAAGTGCGGTTGGCGCTGTGGAGGAACCATCGGCTACGGAAGGTAAAGAAGCTGGAAATACAGAGAAAACACCTGCTGTCGAACCAGGCGAAAATAAGGGTGAGACAGGTAAAGAAACCAACAAAGAGACCGACAAAGGCGCAACAACTACACCGGAGACAGACGGTCAGGCAGGCGGCACTGCAACCAAGACAGATGAGGAAGTCCTCAAGGAAATGGAAGAGCAGAATACGACAGCATCTGCGAGCAGCCAGTTCCAGAACTACCAGTGGCAACGTGAGGAAAGCAACAATCGTAAGTATGAGGAACTGATGACCGTGGCAGGTGATCTGAGCAAAACGCCAGAGGAGAATGCCAAAGCAACCGAGCAACTCCGTACACTGGAAGAAAAAGAAGCTAAAATCACTGGCATTGAGGAGACGCTCTCTCAACAGTACGCTAATGCGATCGTTCAAGAAGATTCCGACAAGTATAAGGTTGTGGTCCTCAGTGACAAACTGGATGTAAAACAGGCGGTATCCATTGTGGATCTGGTCATGAAAGAATTGGCGGTTTCACAGAACAAAATCAGCGTGCAATACGTCACAGAACAGTAATCCAAATCATGGAAATGCAGTCCCGGGAGCTGGTTGCACTCTCGGGCTCTTTCCATTTTTAATGATTATGATATAATACATAAAGCCATATGACCGTCCTAGTGAGACTGGCATGATGCCGAAGGAGTGAATAATGGAAATGTTTAAATTGAGTGAAATCAAAGAACTGATTAAACTGGTAGATGAAAGTTCCGTTCAAGAGTTGGAAATTGAAAATGAAGGATCACGGTTATCAATCCGCAAACCGGGCAAAACGGAGTATGTTCAAGCAACTGCTGTGCAACCGCAAATGATTGCTGCTCCGCAAGTACAGCCGGCAGCAGTGGTAAGTGAAGCTGCACCGCAGGTCGATACTACAAGTCATTTACATAAAATTGTATCTCCGATGGTAGGTACTTTTTACAGAGCTTCCTCGCCGGAAGCGGGTCCTTTTGTGAGCGCTGGTGATAAAGTTGTTGAGAAAACAACGGTATGTATCATCGAAGCTATGAAGCTGATGAACGAGCTTGATGCGGACATCAAGGGAGAAATCGTTGAAGTGCTGGTTGAGAACGGACAGCTGGTCGAGTATGGGCAGCCCCTTTTCCTGGTGAAACCGGAATAACCGTTATAGCTGGTTAACAGCTAACCGCATGAGCTTCGAAGGAGGACAAAACGAAATGAAATTTCAAAAAATACTGATTGCGAACCGTGGAGAGATTGCGGTACGTATTATTCGTGCCTGCCGTGAAATCGGTATCTCAACGGTAGCCGTCTACTCGGAAGCGGACAAGGATTCTCTGCATGTTCGTCTTGCAGATGAGGCTTATTGTATCGGACCGACACTGTCTAAGGACAGTTACCTCAACTTCACAAACCTGATGAGTGTAGCTACGCTGACGGAATGTGATGCAATCCACCCTGGATACGGTTTTTTGGCGGAGAATGCTGATTTTGCGGAAATTTGTGAGTCTTGCAATATTACATTCATCGGGCCTTCACCCGAAGCCATTACCAAAATGGGAGACAAGGCTGTTGCCAAACAGACGATGAAAGATGCAGGAGTACCTGTTATTCCTGGATCAGACGGCCTTGTTGAAAATATGGATGAAGCCATCATGATTGCTAGAGATATCGGATATCCTATTATTATCAAAGCTACTGCTGGTGGCGGAGGTAAGGGAATTCGTATTGCCGAAGATGAAGAAACGCTGATTAAGCAGATTACCGCTGCTCAGCAGGAAGCACAAAAGGCATTTGGCAATGCAGGTGTATATCTGGAGAAATTCCTGACAGGTATGAAACACGTGGAAATTCAGATCATTGCTGATAAACACGGAAATGCAGCACATTTGGGAGAGCGTGATTGTTCGGTTCAGCGTCGTCGCCAGAAATTGGTAGAAGAAGCTCCGTGTCCGATTCTCTCCGAAGATGTGCGCACACTGATGGGTGAAGCTGCGGTACGGGCTGCCCTTGCTGTGGATTACTCGGGAGCGGGTACATTGGAGTTCCTGCTCAGCCCGAATGGCGAGTTCTATTTCATGGAGATGAATACGCGTATTCAGGTAGAGCACCCGGTGACTGAGATGGTTACTGGCGTGGATCTGATCCGTGAGATGATCTCGGTAGCTGAAGGCAACCCACTCTCATTCCGTCAGGAAGACGTGGTTATCAATGGCTGGTCCATTGAATGTCGTATCAATGCAGAAGATCCGGACCGTAACTTTATGCCATCACCAGGCAAAATCGGATTCTACCTTGCACCGGGAGGACCTGGCGTTCGTGTAGATAGTGCTGCTTATCCGGGTTATACCATTTCACCTTTCTATGACTCCATGATCGCAAAATTGATCGTGTGGGGAGCGAATCGTGAAGAGGCGATTGCCAAGATGAAACGTGCGCTTGGGGAATTTGCGATTGAAGGCATATCTACAACTATTCCTTTCCATCAGAAATTGCTGGAGCACCCAACGTTCATTCGCGGTGACTTTGATATCAAATTTCTTGAGGAAAACGAGATTTAAAAGGTATATTGGGCTTGTTTGTCATAATGTAGCCCAAATGATATAGTATGAATAATAAGAGCGCATGTCTCCTGCAAAGGATAAGCCCGCACCTCGCGGATGTTTGCAGGAGTTCCGGTAAAGCCGGACCGGAAGGGTTCTGAAGGTTGATTAACCTGAGTCCAGCGCCCTGACGGATGGCCGCAAACTTATCTCGCGAAAGGTGTGTTGAACAGTTATGAGTACACTACCGACTGAATTTGAACGAACGGATATCGGTGAAATCCAGATCGCACCTGAAGTTATTGAAGTGATTGCTGGATTGGCGACCCTTGAAGTGAAAGGTGTTGCAGGCATGAGTGGCGGATTCGCTGGCGGATTTGCTGAATTGCTTGGTCGCAAAAACCTTTCCAAAGGCGTTAAAGTTGAAGTGGGCCAACGTGAAGCTGCAGTTGATGTTTCCGTAATTATCGAGTACGGATACCGTCTGCCACAAGTAGCTACGGAGATTCAACAGAACGTGAAACGTTCCATCGAGAACATGACAGGATTGAATGTGAATGAAGTGAATGTGCACATTCATGACGTTCAGTTCAAGAGCACCGAGAAAGTGGAAGAGATCGACCTGAACAGTCAGCGCGTAAAATAAAAGAAGACAGATTCCCCCGGCATCATCTGCCGGGGGTTATCCCGTCTTGGACAGGTCTTCATTATAGCGAAAGCTAGATGAGGATCTGATTTTTTGCTAGTGAACAGGTTAAGTAATGTTAGTGAGCAAGGGAGGCTGTGCAGTTCGTGGCTAAAATACTGGATCGGCTTCTGTTGTTTATATACAGCATAAGCGTTGGAGCAATATCGGCAGCCGTCATTCTTCTGATTAGCGGTGTGCTGCCTTACGAATTGAATTACCAGCAGGAACAAAACGTTATTGTTGCGTCGGTTATTGCAGCAGCGATTTTGTTTATCCTGAGTTTGCGATTTTTCTACATCTCGGTTCGGCGTGAGCGTGCATCGTTGCCGTCTGTAGATCAACGTACTGAGTTTGGTGATGTACAGATTTCGATGGAGACGATTGAGAATCTCTGTTTGAAGGCAACTTCCCGTTTCCGGGGAGTACGTGATGTCAAGGCACGCATACGTGTGGTTGAGTCAGGACTGGAGATTATGATCCGTGCAGTAGTGGATGGTGAGACACCTATTCCTGCGCTGACTTCTGATCTGCAAAAGGCGATACATGATCATGTACAAGAGATTACGGGCATCCCGGTTTCTTTTGTCACGGTGTATATCGCTAATGTAACCCAGTCGCCTAACTACAAGAGTCGAGTGGAATGAGGTGAGTTTCACTGATGCTGTGGAAAGAGATTTGGGATAGTCACAGAGGCCGAATTACCGGAATTATCGGCGGCATCTTTTTTGGATTTCTTTATGTATGGATCGGTTTTTGGGATATGTTGTTCTTTGCACTCTTGGTGTTCATCGGTTATACGTTAGGCAGACGAAGCGATTCGAAGCTGGGTTCGTCTATTCCCTGGAGGGAGTGGGGGCAATGGCTGGGCGATCGCTGGCGTCCGTTTAAGTGACCTACCTGAACCCTGCAATATGTTTCTTCCGAAAATAGAACTGTAGTTTAGGTTGCCCGTTTTTTGGAGGATACGTATTGCAGGTTTTTTTGTGAAAAGGGATAACAATAACAATACCGTGGAAGTCATCGATCAATCCAATACAGGATTTGATGAGATGGTTGCATGGATTATAAAATAAGCATGATGACGCTCCAGACGGAGCGCTGCAGGAGGCAGGACATGAAAAGACGTTTGGCAAGGGAAATTGCAGTACAAAGTCTGTATCAGATGGAAATGAATGAGGTAGGTGCAGCAGAAGCTGTGAACATGTTAATCAATGAAGCTGCTGAAGATAATGAAACCGAAGTAGTTATTCGCGATGCAGATGTAATGCGTACTTATGTTACTGAGATTGTACAAGGAGCCTGGAACAATAAGGAAGCCATTGACGGGCTGCTTGTGGATTATTTGAAAGGTTGGCAGATCAGCCGTCTATCACGTGTAGATCGCCAGATTCTACGACTGTCAACGTATGAAATGGTGTTTCGTGATGACATTCCGGCAAAGGTATCGGTCAATGAAGCGATTGAACTGTCCAAATATTTTGGTACAGAAGAATCCGGCAAGTTCGTCAATGGTGTACTTGGACGCATGATTCAGGAAGTTGACGCGATTAAAGCAAAATTATCTTAAGTTATGATTAATTATAGTGTGTGTTCAAAAAGACCGGTTTTCAGTATCCTTCGTAATCAAAAGCGGGCTTTTTGAACAACCTCTAAATTTATATTCACATAAGGGAGAGAGAGTACAATGACAGCATCTATTATTAACGGTAAAGAAGTATCCCAAGAGATCCGCGCAAGCATGACAACAGAAGTAAAACAGCTTAGCGAACAGGGGGTAGTACCTGGTCTGGCTGTTGTGCTCGTCGGGGAAGATCCGGCATCCCAAGTATATGTGCGTAATAAAGAAAAAGCATGTCACGACCTCGGTTTCTACTCCGAAGTGCATCGCTTGGATGCAGATACGTCCCAAGAAGATCTGCTTGCGCTGGTGGACAAGCTGAACAATCAACAATCCATTAACGGAATTTTGGTTCAACTTCCACTACCGAAACACATCGAAGAGAAAGCGGTCATTGATGCGATTGCCGTGGATAAAGACGTAGACGGATTCCATCCAGTCAATGTTGGTAATCTCGTAATTGGAGACGATAGTCTGCTTCCATGTACCCCAGCGGGTGTAATTGAACTGATCAAACGTACTGGACTGGAAATGTCCGGTAAACATGCAGTGGTTATCGGAAGAAGCAACATCGTTGGCAAACCGGTATCGCTGTTGCTCCAACGTGAGAATGCGACGGTAACCATGTGTCATTCCCGTACAGCCAACATGAAAGAAATTACACGTCAGGCGGACATTTTAGTTGTAGCCATCGGCCGTGCTAATTTTGTGGATGCTGATTTTGTGAAACCAGGTGCTGTTGTTATCGATGTCGGCATGAACCGTTTGGAGAATGGCAAACTGGCAGGAGACGTTGATTTCGAGAGTGTGAAAGAAGTTTCTGGTCCAATTACACCCGTTCCTGGCGGTGTTGGTCCGATGACAATCACAATGCTGATGCAAAATACATTGATCGCTGCCAAGCGCGCTCACGGATTGGCCTAGGGTTTTGTCTGTGGCAGATCAAAAGATCTACTCCATCAAAGACCTGAACCGATACATCCGGATGAAACTGGAATCGGATCAGGTCCTGTCGGACGTCTGGCTGCGCGGGGAGATTTCGAATTTCACACATCACTCCAGCGGCCATATGTATTTTACATTGAAGGACAAGGACAGCCGGATCAAGTCAATTATGTTTGCGTCCCATAACCAGCGATTACCCTTTGTACCGAAGGAGGGTGCAAGGGTTATTGCCCGTGGTAATGTCTCGGTGTATGAACGGGATGGGCAGTATCAATTCTATGCTACCCATATGCAGCCGGACGGAATTGGAAGTCTGTATCTGGCTTACGAACAGCTGAAGAAAAAGCTTGAGGATGAAGGGTTATTTTCACCTTCTCGAAAAAGACAGATCCCTCGTTATCCACAGACCATCGGGGTTGTAACTTCACCGACAGGAGCGGCGGTGCGAGACATTATGATCACACTCCAGCGCAGATACCCTTCTGCCAAAGTTGTTTTATATCCTGTTCTGGTTCAAGGGAAGGGTGCAGCACCTTCCATTGTCAAAGCGATTGGCAACCTGAACCGGATGGGAGAAGCCGATGTACTTATCGTTGGACGCGGAGGCGGTTCACTGGAGGAGTTGTGGGCCTTTAACGAGGAGATTGTGGCAAGAGCAATAATTGCTTCGGATATTCCTGTCATTTCTGCGGTTGGGCACGAAACGGACTTCACTATTGCTGATTTTGCAGCCGATTTGCGTGCGGCTACACCTACAGCAGCTGCTGAATTAGCTGTACCTAATAGAGCTGAGTTGCTTGATCAGATCGGACAACGTCAGCGCCAGTTACAGCACAGCTTACGTCAGCGTGCTGTACATAAACGTGAACGGCTCGCAAGATTACAGCGTTCGCCAGTGCTGGTGCATCCAAGACGTACCTTGATGCAGCACACGGAACGACTGGATATGATGCACCAACGTCTTTTGAGAACAGTCGATACACGTATGAAATGGACAGGAGAGAAGCAGGAGCGTCTGCGGGCAGCACTGCAACGATTCAATCCTCGTGAGCAGGTCAATGTAGCACGCCGTGAGAATGCGGCAGCACGCAGACAACTGGAACTTGCGATCAGGTCTATAGCCAGATCGAAGCAGCAACAGTGGAAATCATCTGTGCGGCATCTGGATGCGCTTAGCCCACTCAAAGTCATGTCACGGGGATACAGCCTTGTCTATGACGAGCAGGAACAGCGATTGATCAAGTCAACGAAAGATGTACAGCCTGGAGATTCAATTAAGATTAAATTAACAGACGGACAGCTGGACTGTCAGGTTTGGGGAATGAAGGAGGACGACAATACCCATGGCGAATGAACCGGAATTGAATTTTGAAGAGGCAATGGCGGCATTGGAAGACATCGTAGGTCAGCTGGAACATGGTGATGTTCCGTTGGAACAGGCCATCGATCTGTTTCAACGCGGGATGAAACTTTCGCAACTTTGCGGTCTTAAGCTGGAACAAGTGGAACGCAAGATCGAGATGATCGTAGAAGAAGATGGAGAGCTTCGCAAGAAGCCTTTCGGAACTGCTGACGATGAGAGCGGTGAAGTCCATGAGTAATCGTCCTTCGTTTCAAGTGTACCTCGAAGAGGTCACAGCTGCGGTGACAGAAGCGTTGAAACACACGCTTCCCGATCACTGGGATGTACCCCAATCGTTGACGGATGCGATGCAGTACTCACTCATGGCCGGAGGCAAACGCCTTCGTCCTCTTCTGGTCGTTGCTGCGGCGGAAGCCTTCGGTGCACAGCGTACAGCTGCAATGCCGGTAGCCTGCGCCGTGGAGATGGTTCATACGTATTCACTGATCCACGACGACCTGCCTGCTATGGATAATGATGATTACCGCAGGGGAAAATTAACGAATCATAAGGTATATGGTGAGGCAACAGCCATATTGGCAGGCGATGCGCTGTTAACCCATGCTTTTTATAGCATTGTTCAAGCTGGACGCCGTAGCGGTGTAGCGGCAGATGCGTTGCTGTCCATCGTAGAGGACATGTCCGAACTTGCTGGAGCAAGAGGTATGGTCGGCGGCCAAGTCGCGGATATGGAAGGCGAGCAAGGCATGACCGATCTTTCACAGCTCCAATATATCCATTTGCACAAAACGGGTGATCTGATTGTTTTCTCACTCATTGCTGGAGCACGAATTGGTGGAGCAACGGAAGGACAATTGGAAGCCTTACGTGTGTTTGGCCGTGATCTGGGGCTGGCATTTCAGATTCAGGATGATATTCTCGACCTGACGGGTGACGAGCAGAAGATGGGCAAGAAAACACAGAGCGATGTGAATCAACAGAAGGTAACATATCCTTATTTTATTGGCATGGAGGCTTCTGTAGATGAAGTGAAATCCCTTACCCAATCTGCAAAAGACGCACTTGAAAGAGCCGAGTTACCTGATGCATCCAGATTGTTGGAAATTGCAGATTACCTGATGAGTCGTGACCATTAGATTCTGACGGAGCGGTCTGTTTCAAAATCTATGTAACCGTGTAATGAATGTAATGTTCTTTTTCCGAGTGGATGGAAAAAGTCTGTCCCGAGTGGATGCGTGAATACATATGGAGAAGAATTTTAAATAACTTGCTGGCGAGAATGCTCGTTATCGGGAGTATAGTGCAGTAAATTATGATTCTTGTTCTTTTATGTTATAATGATTTAATGTCATTTGATTCATAATGTATATATCGATTTACAACAATAACTAAACAATCTAGGAAAGCGGGGAGATTCTCGTGCTGCTTCCACAAATTAAACAACCCAGTGATCTAAAGTCGATGTCTCAGGATGATCTTGCCCTTTTGTCGGCAGAGATCCGGCAGTTTCTGATTGAGAAACTGTCTGTTACAGGTGGGCATCTCGCACCCAACTTAGGCGTGGTTGAGCTCACGGTAGCCCTGCATTACTGTTATAACAGTCCAGCAGACAAAATGATTTTTGATGTAGGGCATCAGGCTTATGTGCATAAAGTCCTGACAGGACGTATGGATCGCTTTGATACATTGCGTCAACATAACGGTCTGTGCGGGTTTGTCAAACGCAACGAAAGTGAACATGATGTATGGGAAGCTGGACACAGCAGTACTTCATTGTCCGCTGCGATGGGGATGGCCCTTGCACGTGATCTGAAAGGTGAGGACAACCAAGTCATCGCGATGATTGGTGATGGAGCGCTTACAGGTGGTATGGCTTTTGAGGCTCTCAATCATATTGGTCATGAGCAGAGAAAACTGATGGTTATTCTGAATGATAATGAAATGTCCATTGCTCCAAACGTTGGGGCCATGCATAAATATTTGAGCAAGATTCGTTCGGATCGTCATTATCTGAAAGCAAAAGATGATGTCGAGGGGATGCTTAAAAAAATTCCAGCTATTGGGGACCGTTTGGCCAAATCGGCAAGCTGGATCAAAGATAGTGTCAAATATATGATGGTACCAGGTGTTCTTTTCGAAGAACTGGGCTTCACGTATTTGGGACCGATTGATGGGCACGATATTCCCAAATTGATCGAAACCTTCAAACAGGCAGATAACGTTGATGGTCCTGTACTCGTTCACGTGCTCACGACCAAAGGCAAAGGTTATCAGCCAGCAGAAGCCGATTCGCACAAGTGGCACGGGATTTCTCCGTACAAAATTGAATCCGGTCAAGTGCTGAAGGCAGTCGGAAAACCGATGTACACGGAAGTGTTTGGTCAAACGTTAATTGATCTTGCGAAGCAGGATAAGCGGGTCGTAGCGGTAACGCCAGCAATGCCTACAGGATCAGGTCTTATTCCGTTCAGTAAGGAATTTCCCGATCGCATGATTGACGTAGGTATTGCAGAACAGCACGCGGCGACCATGTGTGCTGCACTGGCTATGGAAGGTTTGAAGCCGGTCTTTGCCGTGTATTCTACGTTTATGCAACGTGCTTATGATCAGATTGTACATGATATTTGCCGTCATAACGCCAACGTGATGTTTGCTATTGACCGTGCGGGGTTTGTTGGTCCGGATGGGGAAACACATCAAGGGGTATACGATGTGGCATTTATGCGCCATATTCCAAATATCGTTCTGATGATGCCAAAAGACGAAAATGAATTGCGTCATATGATGAAAACGGCGCTTGATTATAATGAAGGTCCAATTGCTTACCGTTATCCACGAAACAATGTGGTCGGTGTACCTTTGGATGATGTACTTGTTCCGATTCCAATCGGATCATGGGAGCAACTGCGTCCATCCGAGGGATATGCTGTCATCGCTTCAGGTTCGATGGTGCAGCTTGCAGAAGAAGCAGCAGAGATGGTGAAGCGGGAAGGTATCACAGCAGGCGTAATCAACGCTCGCTTCCTGAAACCTCTTGACGAGCAAATGTTGCGTGATTTAGCTGTTCGAGGCACCAAATTGATTGTACTTGAAGAAACATCTCAAGCAGGTAGCATGGGTAGTGCAGTTCTGGAGTTTTATGCAGAGCAGGGACTGCATGATGTTCATGTACAATTGATGGGGATTCCGGATCGCTTCATCGAGCATGGCAGTATTAAGGAACAACGTGAGGAAGTGGGTCTTACCGTTGAAAATGTATGTGCTGAACTGCGCAAGATGGCTGTTCAATCATCTTACGGCATACCCAAAACACGTTTTCCTTCGTAAATTTACATGATAGGAGACAGACATGTCACTCCCGAAAGAACGAATTGATGTTCTGCTGGTTGAGCAGGGCTATTATGAAAGTCGTGAGAAGGCAAAAGCTGCAATCATGGCTGGACTGGTATATGCCAATAATGAGCCGATCGAAAAGGCGGGCATGAAAATTCCAAGGGAAGCCGAGCTGAAAGTTAAAGGCTCGGTACATCCCTACGTCGGCAGAGGCGGATTGAAGCTCGAAAAAGCGATCCGTCATTTCGACCTTGATATGAATGGACTTGTCATGCTCGACATTGGTTCATCCACCGGTGGATTTACGGATTGTGCACTTCAGCATGGCGCATCTCACGTCTACGCTATTGATGTGGGCTATAATCAGCTCGACTGGTCTTTGCGTAATGATGAGCGAGTTACTGTTATGGAACGAACTAATTTCCGCTATGTGACTCCTGAAGATCTGACGGGACCCGTGCCGAACTTTGCGAGCATTGATGTGTCGTTCATTTCACTGCGAATCATATTGCCGCCACTTCTGGCTCTTTTGAAACAACCTGCAGATATCGTTGCATTGATTAAACCTCAATTTGAGGCAGGGCGTGAAAAAGTAGGCAAGTCCGGTGTGGTACGTGATACGAAGGTACACAAGGATGTATTGCAGACAATGCTTCATTTCTCCAGTCAACTTGGTTTACATCTGCAGAGTTTAACTTTTTCACCGATAACCGGTGGAGAAGGTAATATAGAATTTCTCGCACATTGGCGTCTGGAAGCACCAGAGGCAACACAACCAGAGATCGATCCAGCTTCACTTGACGCACTTGCGGAGCAAGTTGCAAAGGAAGCAGCTCATACATTTACGGGAAACTCATCATAAGATGGGTTTCTTTTCGCTGGAAAGGTGATTGACGTAAAGGGAAATCATTACTGAACCTCGAATATGTCTTCGAGGTGAGCGATAATGGATGGTCAATATGACACAATCTTTATAGGTGTACTTGCTGTCTGTTTGATCTTGTGGCTGTTCTTTGGCTTGCGTAATTGGGTGAACCGACCGACGCCGGTAAGCTTGTCTGGAATGCAACTGAACGTGAAGATTCAAGATTCCCCGGCCTTGGATTTGCTTGAAGCACAGGGCTACGAAGTTATCGGTGGCAAAATGAAAGTCCCTCTGGCTTTTGAGGCCAATGAATCCGTTTATTACAGCAGATTATTCATTGATTATGTTGCAGAACGTGAGGATCTCAGATACCTCGTGAAAACGTCTCGTCGCAGACAGCCAATCGATATGACCGGCCCTGCGCTAAGGGATCGCTTCCTCAATTATCTGTTGTTATATCCTGGCTGTGAAGGATTGCTGTATGTTGACGTGGAGGATTCCGATATTAAGTTAATCAGGCTCATGGACTATCAGGAAGATGTGTATGACGGGGATGATCTGGACTAATATAAAAGAATGAACATTGCAGGGCAAAGTCTGCGGCGAATTACAAATGCTGCTTTATTGCAATACATCTAACTGGAGGCATATATGAAAGGACAAAGGCACATCAAGATTCGTGAAATCATTAGTCAAAATGAAATTGAGACCCAGGATGATCTGGTTGAAGCACTGCGCAAATCAGGTTTTCAGGTGACTCAAGCGACGGTATCTCGGGATATCAAGGAACTTCTGTTAATCAAGATTCCGATGGATGACGGAAGATACAAGTACTCTTTACCGACAGATCAACGATATAATCCGATTCAAAAGTTGAAGCGTGCACTCGTTGACAACTTCTTGCACATTGATCACACAAACAATCTGGTTGTGATGAAATGTTTGCCCGGAACAGCCAACTCCATTGCAGCTTTGCTTGATAATATTGAGTGGAATGAAGTCATGGGCACGATCTGTGGAGATGACACCATTCTGATTATCTGCCGGACTGAAGGTAACAGTGTGACCGTTATTGAGCGAATCATGGGTTATATTGCTTAAAGTGCGTGTTCAAAAAGATTGGTTTTCAGTACCGAGAAGATGGGATGAAGCTAGAAATGGAGTAGCGGGGCGTAGGGAAACTACGTGAGCAACTGCAATGTTTCCGAAGGAAACATACTTCGTAAGCATCCCACTTATTTCGGCTGAATTCCATATTCGATGCTGATGATGCCACCAGGCATCCTTCGTAATCAAAAGCGGACTTTTTGAACAACCTCTTGAATCAATGGTTCAAAAACATAATATCTGAGTTAGTCATCCGGAGGTGTTTTTGCAGATGTTAGTTACGTTATCGATTCGTAATCTGGCTGTGGTGGAAGAAGTGGACGTTGTATTCCATCCGGGATTCCATGTACTTTCAGGGGAAACGGGTGCAGGTAAGTCGATTATTATAGATGCACTTGGCTTAATTGCTGGTGGACGAAGTTCAGCTGATTTGATCCGGTACGGTTGTGATAAGGCAGAGATGGAAGCCTTGTTCGAGATGGAGCAGAGTCATCCGGTATGGCAGACATTAGAGAAGCTGGGTATCCATTGTGAGCCTGAAGAGCATCTGGTTATTCGACGTGAACTGAACACGCAGGGGAAAAGTACGTCCCGCATTAATGGGCAATTGGTCAATCTGACCATGCTACGGGAAGTAGGCGAGAAGCTGATCAATATTCATGGACAACATGAACATCAGAGTTTGCTACGCGCTGAGAGCCATCTGGGGCTTCTCGATACTTATGGCTCGGAAGTCATCGGACCGATCAAAGCAAAGTACCAGGAGCGCTACAGCAAGTTTATCACGGCGGAAAAAGAACTGCGTGCCCTTCAGGAGTCCAGTCAGCGGGCATATCAACTCTTGGACATGTATCGCTTTCAGCTTGAGGAGATCGCAGCAGCAAGCCTTACACAAGGCGAGGATGAATTACTCGGGGAAGAACGGGTCAAACTATCCCATAGTGAGAAAATGATGGACAGTGTTGCTGGTGCATATGATCTGCTCAGTGGTCAACGCGGACTTGAAGCTGTGAGCATTGCTCTTTCAAGAATTGAAGACATTTCTGGATATGATAGCAAAGGACTGCAACCAATCGTAGAACAGCTACAATCTGCATTTTATCAATTGGAAGATGCGACATTTCAGTTAAGGGATTACCGGGAGAAGATTGAATTTAATCCGGCAAGGCTGGAAGAAGTGGAGCAAAGGCTGAATCTGATTTCTGGCCTCAGACGGAAATACGGGGACAGTGTTGAACTTATTCTGAGTTATTATGATCAGATTAGCCATGAAACCGACCAACTGGAGAACAAGGACGAACGGCTGGAGAAATTGCGAGCTGAACGTGACAAAATGCTTAACCTTGTGATGGAGTCTGCTGAAGAGCTCAGCAAGGTTCGCAAACAATGCGCCGAGGAACTTGCTGCACAGGTGGAAAGCGAACTCAAGGATCTGCAAATGGAGCGGACTACACTGCGTGTTCAAATTACTCCTTTCGAAGATCCAAAGGGGATTGAATGGAATGGACGTCGTATTCGTCTGAATCGTCATGGTGCGGACAATGCGGAATTCCTAATCTCACCAAACCCGGGCGAGCCATTACGACCACTTGGCAAAATTGCTTCAGGTGGTGAGTTGTCGAGAATGATGCTGGCGATGAAGAGTATCTTTGCGCGACATGACCGGATACCTGTGTTGATTTTTGATGAAGTTGATACCGGAGTTAGCGGTAGAGCAGCTCAATCCATTGCGGAAAAACTGTTCCGTTTGTCTTCGACTTGTCAGGTTTTCTCAATAACTCACTTACCACAAGTGGCTTGTATGGCAGATCATCAGTATCTCATTGAGAAACATGTCTACGATGGACGGACAATGACGCAGGTGGAATCGCTGTCAGACGAAGGCAGAGTGAAGGAATTGGCACGTATGCTGGGCGGCGTGGAAATTACAGAAAAAACGCTGCATCACGCACAGGAAATGCTGAATTTGGCGGAAGCCAAAAAAGGGTGAAACGGACGGCTGGCGTAATGATTGACAGTAATAAAAGCCTGGGGGCGAGGTTATCTTATAGGTACGCAATTGGCGACCACCTTTCGTCAAGCGAAAGAAGCAAAGGGAGTGTGACAGCCATTGAATTCCCCCCTCAGGAAGAAATTGCTAGGTCTTTTATTTGCCTTCTTTCTTTGTGTGATTAGCCAGGCCATTCAGCCTGTGCAAAGTTATGCTTCACTGCCGGATGAATTGCAGGTGTTTGCTGGCAGGCAAGCGGATGTCCGGCTCGCTGTACCTGCTGCTTCAAGCGCCGTTGTAGATCGTCCTGATATCGTTGGTTTGGATGATCAGGCAGCGATGCATGTTACCAGGCAACAACCTTTGCATCTTCACCCTCAACAGACGGGACATGCCAAATTAACGTTGAAGTTGTGGGGTAAAATTCCGGTCAAAACAGTCCATGTGAATGTGATACCGGATTTGCGTGTTGTACCCGGGGGACAAACGATTGGCGTCAAGGTTAAATCGGCAGGCATTCTGGTGGTTGGACATCATCTGGTCCGTTCCGGTCAGGATGAGCGTGTATCGCCCGGAGAAACAGCGGGCATTAAGCTCGGAGATCTGATTACGCATATGGATGGAAAACGTCTGGATGGCGTAGCAGGTGTCTCTGAAGCCGTTGAACTTGCAGGGAAAAGTAAAAAAGGTATTGATGTTGTGTTAAAACGTGGTAAGGAAACGGTGAAGACACGATTAACTCCGGCGTATGACTCCGAGGATCAAGCGTGGAGGCTTGGATTGTACATTCGTGATTCTGCAGCCGGTGTTGGCACACTTACCTTCTATGCTCCCGATCAGGGCGTATATGGCGCACTGGGCCATGTCATTACAGATATGAACACACAGACATCTATTGTTGTGGGTAGTGGTCAGATTGTTCAGTCCAATGTAACGTCAATTTCGAAGAGCGAGACCGGTGATCCGGGTGAAAAACGTGCTCATTTCCTCAAGGAAAGCAAAATTTTGGGCAATATTGAACGTAATACGGCTTTTGGTATCTTTGGTAAAATGTCTGGAAATCCTGAGCACAGTTTGTATTCGAAAGGCATTCCCGTCGCTTTTTCTCATGAAGTAAAGGAAGGACCGGCCGAAATACTTACCGTGGTTGACGGTCAACAAGTTGAACGCTTCTCCATTGACATTGTTCATGTGGCAGATCAAACTGAACCAGCAACAAAAGGTCTGGTACTTCGAATTACGGACCCGAAACTGCTGGATAAGACCGGAGGTATCGTTCAAGGGATGAGTGGCAGCCCCATTGTACAAAATGGTAAATTGATCGGTGCAGTTACTCATGTATTCGTGAATGATCCAAAATCGGGTTACGGTTGCTTCATTGAATGGATGTTACAAGATGCTGGCGTTATGATGAAAAAGGAAAACGATAAGAACCTCAAGGCTGGCTAAACAGCCCTGAGGTTCTTTTTTGTCGAAAGCAAACATAATATATCGGATAATGAAATAAATTATTTATTATATAGGATCAAGAAAAAAAAATAAAGAAAAATAATTTTCGACAGGAGGAATTTAACTGGCTGTGTCGAAAATTAAACGTGTAAGGAAATGTACGAAACGATGTTTAATTTAAAGGAGGATACCGTTTTGCAAAAAATTGAGGTATTGCTGGCCGATGATAATCGTGAATTTACGAATTTGCTTGCCGAATATATATCTGAGCAGGAAGATATGGAAGTAACCGGTATTGCATACAATGGAGAAGAAGTACTGCAATTGCTGGAGCAAACTCGGGATGTGCCGGATGTATTGATTCTGGATATTATCATGCCTCACCTGGACGGACTGGGTGTGCTTGAGCGCTTGCGCGACCTGAACCTGTCTCCACAGCCTAAAGTCATTATGCTTACGGCATTCGGACAAGAGAATATCACACAGCGTGCCGTGCAACTCGGAGCTTCTTATTATATTCTTAAGCCGTTTGACATGGAAGTGCTTGCGAATCGTGTGCGTCAACTGGTGGGAACACAGACGGCGATGTCCACAAGCAGCGGATCATCCATGTTCATGAAATCATCCAATGTTGTGCCAATGGGCAAACACAAAAATCTGGATGCAAATATTACGTCCATCATACATGAAATCGGCGTTCCTGCGCATATTAAAGGATATCAGTATTTGCGCGAAGCGATTACGATGGTGTATAACAATATCGAAATTTTGGGAGCCATCACTAAAACACTGTATCCGGCGATTGCCGAAAAATTCAAAACCACGCCGTCCCGCGTCGAACGTGCCATCCGTCATGCCATTGAAGTGGCATGGACTCGCGGTAACATCGACAGCATCAGCCACTTGTTTGGTTACACGATCAATATCAGCAAGTCGAAGCCGACAAACTCGGAATTCATTGCGATGGTTGCTGATAAGCTGAGAATTGAGCATAAGGTAAGCTGAAAGGGTCAGGAGTAGTGAGCTGGCAAGTATAGTTTGGATTCAGTTTTGATTCTAACCAAATGGATTTTTGGCCGCCTATATCTGAATTCGTTCATTTCATGCCGATAAACTTCTGTAATATATGCCAACGAATACCGTCAATTATTGGATTAAAGATATCCAGTAAATGACGGTATTTTTGCATAACGAAATAACACAGAACATGATGATGAAATTTAGTTTTGCATGATTGTTTCTGAATTTTGAGATCAAGCATTAAAGTAAGCTCCCTATAGCAAAATTCAGAAAAGGAAATATTTCATAAACTTTTACCTTCAGTTAACGCTTTTTCAAGTAGAAAGTGGTACGATGTGACTATTGACAAAGACCTACATATATATTTGAAAAGTTCGGATTAGATGCTACGAACAGAGGAGTAGAATAGTATGTTTACGCAAATAGGGGAGATTGCTGATCCAATTCCTGTAGTACAATCTGATACAAAATGTGATATCGTCTATCATCTTTTCAAATCCAAACCTAGTCTGGAAGGTATAGCTGTTATGGGGGAGAAGGATGTGTCATTAATGATGCGGCCCCGATTCTTTCAGCAGATTGGCACCCAGTATGGCTATAATCTGTATATGGGACGTCCTGTAGAACTGGTGATGAATACGCAGGCACTGGTCGTGGATTATTCGGAACAGATTACAGATGTCAGTGTTCTAGCCATGGATCGAGATGAAGGGGAAATATATGATCTTGTGTTGGTCACGTCAGGAGAAAGTTTCTTTGGAGCTGTGAGTATTCGGCGTTTGCTACTTGCTGTTGCTGATGTACGGGCTGAAATGGCGATTTTTATGAACCCGCTGACTGGTCTTCCTGGTAATCATATCATAGATGAAAGGCTGTCTCAGGCTCTTCAGATGGACCAATTTAGCGTACTGTACGTTGATCTCGATCAATTCAAATCCTACAATGATAGCTACGGCTTCAAAATGGGGGATCAGCTTATTCAGGCGACAGCTAACTTGCTTCGCAAGCTATTTGTTCCCCCTGAAGCTTTTCTTGGACATATCGGTGGTGATGATTTTATTACGATCCTGAATCACCATGATTACAAATATATTAGTGAGGAAGTCATCTCAGGTTTTGAGGAAATGAAAAAGACATTTTACAACGAACATGATTGGCATCATCAATATGTTCTGGGGGAAGGACGTTCCGGGCTAAATCGGCCCATTCCTCTGGTGTCGGTATCCATCGCCGTTGTAACCAATAACAAGCGAAAATATGAAAACATAGATCAGATAATTGATGAGGCCACACGCATCAAAAAAGGTTGTAAAGCGATTGCTGGAAGTATCATCTGTGCAAATGATACCGCCGGTACTCCGTGCTAGAAATAAAATTACGAGAACGTAGAGGACAGAGAGAACCTAAAGATCTGGGTCTAAAAGCTTTCTGTAAGAAAGCTTCTTCGGAAGCTGAGGCTTCGCCTCTATACCCAAAACGTTAAAATACAGAAAAACCGCTACTTATCAGGAGTTAGTCACCTGTAATAGCGGTTCTATCATTGGATGCGAGTTAAAGGTTGTGTAGCAAACGAGCCACTTTAATCTTTAAGCTCATTATGTATACATATAAGTATGTTTGATCAATGCGTATTCAGACTCGAATATCGACGGATGGATATGAAGCAGCATGAGATGTAGAAGCCGTAGTTTGCGGACCATTTCCTGATTCCTGATCTGTGGTTCCGCCATCTGATGGGTGCTCCTTACTTCCCGTTTTCTTTCCTTCATTTACTTCCTGCTCTTCTTCTCCAGATGTTGCAGAGATAGGTGGTTGTACCCCTTTTTTAGGTGCCGGCTGATGAATCTCTTCCACCAGTTCCCCAATCTTCTGATTAACCTTGTTTAACTGGGAGTTGATGTCCTGGACGGTCTCTCGCTTTGCCTGAAAGACGGTGCGTTCTGAATTTTCCAGCATCATTGATTTGCCTATATCTTTGTCTGCATTGATCTCCAGAACAAGTCGGTCAAAGCGGGTTTCTCCTTCGGTGGTCTGAATGGAGCCCTGCATGCGATCACGCAAACCGACCAGCTTACCCAATTGATCATAAGTCTGACTATGCTTGATCAGATGATCGAGTGAAGGGGCTTGTGCCTCGTCGGTTGGTTTGGGTTGTTGCTGTTGAGCCTTTTCGGGCTGTCTTAATTTGTTCTTTTCTTGCAATTCTTCAGCTTTAATTTGGGCAATCTGGCTGTCGATCTGGGAAATGGAGCTTGTTAAGGATTTAATTCGCTGAGCTTTGGTTTTGGTATCCAACTCGTCATTGGTTTTTACACCTTGCATTTCTTCATTGAGCCGGATCTTCTGCTGCATGAGTCCCTGAATTTCTTTATCCCGATTGGAGACTTGATTCCCGGGAGTGAAACTGCTTTTGGTTGCAGATGAGATTGAATTCATATCCTCTGTTCTCCTTCTCCGCTTTATCATGGTTCTATTTACATATATCGGATGTTAAGAGAAGGATTTGAATAGCTCTTTTTTCTTCTGAATGGATTCATTGAGATCAGTTGTATTGCGTACTTCATCATAATAATTGATAATGGTTATCAATAAGTGAGTGGAAGTTCAGACACAATCTATGTAGACGGAGATGGGTTAGCAAAATGTGGAATGATTATTATATCCTCTGGAACTATGCTGCGGTGAGTATAACAGATATCCGTTACATGGAATTAGAGGCATATGAAGAGATGAAATACAAATTTCCGACAAGTACCTTTGTACTCACCATTCAGGGTGATGCTGGAGTGACGATTGACAATCAAACATATGAAGTGAGTCGCTTTTATATTTTCCATGGGGGAAAAGGGAGTAAGTTGGTGATTCAAGCAGGCGAATCCGGATTGCGCCTATATTACTTGATGTACAAAGCAAACCTGCCTAGTGGAGGGAGAAATGATCTGGGAAGGTTAATGGAGCGAATCAATCCGTTCCAAATGAACTATGGCTTTACCCCCGATATGCCAACCATTCTATATGAGCAATGGAAAAAGATGCACTTTTTGTGGGATCAAAAGAACCCTATTCAGCACTTTCAGGCCAAGAGTTTGTTCTATGCATTTGTGGAGCAGATCTCATCACAGATTCCTCGTGTATCCAATCGCTATCCAAGTATGTTGGATCAGGTCAGCAAAGTCATTGAAATTGTAGAGTCTTCGTACACCCAGCCACTTACACTTCATGTTTTGGCAGAAATGATTGGCACCAGCCCAAGAAGTTTGTCACGCAAGTTCAAGCAGTCGACTGGAACCAGTCCCATCGATTATCTGATTCAGTTTCGTTTGTTCAAAGCCAAAGAGATGTTGCTGCAAACGGACGCCACGTTGGATGAGATCGCTGTAGGAATCGGTTATCCGGATGGATATTATTTGGGGCGTATGTTCAAGAAAAATACAGGTCTTTCTCCTTTGCAATTTAAAGAAAAGACCTCAGCACCCCTATATTGGCCTGATCTGACATCAGGTGTGGCGCGAAATGACATTTTCAGAGGTGGAAGTGGAAGGTATGTTTATACTGATGGTGATAATCATTATCAATATAAACACGGAGGGTCAATAAATATGAACAGACAGACAAGAACGGGAATGTTGCTTAGCATTTTACTAAGTCTTACGTTACTGCTAAGTGCCTGCTCAACAGGTGTTGCAAGTAATTCGAGCGTGGATGCTTCCGGAAGCAAAAGTGCATCAAGTTCCACGAACACAGTAACAGCGGATAATCACACCAAAACATCTGAACCACGTATAATCTCAACGGTGAAGGGAGATATTACAATCCCTGCTGAACCTAAACGGATTGTGGTTGACTTGTATCTAGGAAGCTTGATCGCTCTGGGGATTAAACCTGTGGGTACACCCGAGATGAACCTGAAGAATCCTTATTTTATCAAATCACTTGAGGGTGTGCAGAATATTGGTGAATATGAAACCATTTCTCTCGAAAAGGTGTTGGAACTTGAACCGGATCTCATTGTGACAGGTAATCCTGATTTATTTGATTCCTTTAGCAAGATTGCACCTACCTTGGTTGTACCTTATGGCGAATTGAAAAACACCCACGAAGAAATTGCCTATTTCGGTGAAGTGTTAAATAAAGAAAAAGAATCTGAGGCATGGTTAGCCGATTATGACGCAAGAATTGCAGATGCCAAGAAACGTGTTGGTGAGGCAATTGATCCGCAGGCCGAGGTGTCGGTCATGCAGTTCTATGATAAAGCACCGTTGGCCTTTGGTGATAATTTTGGTCGGGGAGGTCAGGCAGTCTACAGCGCGCTTGGTTTGAATCCTCCTGCAGATAAAAAAGAGATCTTAATGAAGGATCAACTGGTTGAATTTTCATCGGAAGCGATTCCTGAGTTTGCCGGAGACTACATTATTCTAACAGCAGATAATCTGACCCTGGAAGAGTTGAAATCGAAACCGGTCTGGAGTTCACTGGATGCGGTTAAAAATGATCGTGTGTTTATCTGGAGCCCGGATCGTTCATGGTACTTTGACCCGATTGCAACATTGGATCAAACAGAGGAATTGGCCGAGTGGTTTACGAAGATCTCTGAACCAAATTAAGTCAACAAGTGATTGATGAGATGAAATCCAATTCCACTCTAAATTTCAGTTGATAATGAAAATTATTATCATTTATAATAAAGGTATATTAGTGAACCTCTGCTACACATATGTTATCGGATGTGTGGCAGAATGATGACCTTGTAAGGACTTTATTCCGGGTGAGGTTGGGGTTGGGATTGGAGAGTATTCGATGCAATTAGACGAACAAATGAAATGCTGGAATCATGCCGCTGTTAAGGTTCTGGATATACGCCGAATCGTTATGGAGGCAGGGGCACAACTGAGTTCCTACACACTTCCGGCAAATGGTTTTATATATACGATTCGAGGATCGGCTGTGCTTCAGTTGGATGGACAAACATACAAGGCAGAGCGGTTCTACATGCTTCATGGGGCGAAAGGATCTTCACTGGATATCCAAACCAACGAAGATTTCGAATATATTCTGCTCTATTACAGAGCATTTCTTGCCTTTCCTAGTTATCGTAAAAAGTGGTTATTGGCACAGCCGGAAGTTACACCGTTCTCCTTGCAATATGGATTTGCACCGAGTAGTCCGCTGGGGTTGTTACGTTACCTTGATGAGCTTGAGGGTGCATGGATTCAATCTGGCAGTCTGGATCTGCTTCATACCAAAAGTTTATTTTACCAATTCATTCATGAAATGATGGTTCAGTTGGCAGAGCAGGAGATCAAAACAGAGCTTGCTGACCCGGTGAAACAGACACTTCGTTATATACAGAACCATTATAGGGAACAGGTCACACTTGATTTCCTGGCTGAACAATTCAACTACAGCTCCCGACATTTATCCATGCAATTCAAACGACAGACGGGTCACAGTCCCATTGATTATTTAATTCAGACTCGAATCGCCAAGGCTCGGAATCTGCTTGTACGATCTGATGCAACGCTGAGTGAAATTTCAGCAGAAGTGGGTTATTCGGATGTGTATTATTTTAGTCGTATCTTCAAAAAACATGTGGGGATCTCTCCGATTCAGTATCAACGAAAGATGAGAGAAGAAGCGAGAACAGAGGATCGTCCATTGGTAATCTCTGAATCGTCCATTGGCCGAAGATGGAAGTCGGGATATATTGATTATGAGAATCATTATCAATATATAGACGGAGGGTCTACACCAATGAAAAGAAGAAAAACAAGTTCCAGTATGATTATGGTTGCATTATTGAGCATAACGATGCTCCTCGCAGCCTGCTCTTCAGGTACAGCAACAACACCAGCAGCTGGCGAAGGAACGGGTGCCAGTTCCAATAACAGTAGTACGGCAGTATCATCCGACACAGGAAGCCAGACAAACAAAGACAATGAAACACGCACGGTCTCGACGGTTAAGGGTGACGTAGTTGTTCCAGCAAATCCTAAACGGGTTGTTGTACTATACCTCCAGGGAGACGTCGTTGCGCTTGGAATTAAGCCAATTGCTACATCTGAAGTATTCAACGGGGCTGCCTACAAGAGTGAGCTTGAAGGTGTAAATTCACTAGGTACCTGGTTCGAACCGAATCCTGAAGCTGTCATTGACCTTGATCCGGATCTAATCATTGTTCCATCAGAAGAGACGTATACGTTGTTAAAGGATATCGCACCTACGGTATATATTCCATACGAGAAAATGACAACAGAAGAAAGACTCCAGAGTATAGCGAGTATTTTTGGCAAAGAACAGGAAGCTGAGACATTAATCAATAATCTCAATAGCAAAGTCGAAGAGAGTAAGCAAACACTAGCAGACGCAGGCATATTAGACAAAACGATTTCCATTGTGGAGGGCGGTTTGAAAGGTATGGTCGTTGTAGAGAGCAAGCAATATGGCCGAGGATCTCAGGCATTATATGAATACTTGGGGATGAAAGCACCTGAAGTGGTACAAAAGAAAATTGATGTAGTTTCGGAAGCGGGAGGCTCCAATTTATCCATGGAAGTACTGCCTGAGTATATCGGGGACTACGTGTTTCGTTCGGTGTATGAAGGGGCAGATAACCTTACGGATGATCCAATATGGAGTAGCATCCCGGCTGTTAAAGAAGGTCGCCTAATTGAGATTGATTTTGATTTCTTCTACTATTCGGATATCTATTCAATTAATAAACAACTTGATTTTGTTGTTGAAAAGTTGTTGGCGGCTCCAAGAGCGCAATAGTAAAGAGCAGATGTGTTCGTAGAATTTTTGTACAAGAAATGTTTGTTTTTTAGCCATTGTATTTTGATAAGATTACCATTACACTAGGATTTAAGTGATAATGAGAATCGATATCAAATACTCGATGTTCTGGATCGAATTAACGGAGGTATTTTTAATATGAATCAGCAGTTGGAACTTTATGATGTAACCATTATCGGCGGTGGCCCTGCGGGCATGTACTCTGCCTTTTATAGCGGCATGCGAGATATGAAGACCAAGTTGATTGAGGCACGTGACAGATTGGGAGGTCGCATGCTCTTTTATCCGGAGAAAATGATCTGGGATGTCGGGGGTGTGACGCCAATTCTATGTGAAGATCTGATCAAACAATTGGAAGAACAGGCGAGAACTTTTGAGCCAACCCTCGTATTTGAACAACAGATCGAAGGATTCGAGCGTCAACCTGATGGCACAATTCTGTTAACTTCTGCAACAGGTGAGCAACACTGGACACGTACCGTCATTTTGGCAATCGGATATGGTATATATAAAATGGCCAAGCTGGAGCTTGAAGGTGCAGACCGTTACGAGGTTAGCAATCTCCACTATACTGTGCAAGAACTGGAGCCATTCCGTGGTAAACGTGTGTTGATCTCGGGTGGAGGCGACTCTGCTGTGGACTGGGCGAATGAACTGGAAGCCCTGGCAGAGCAAGTTACGGTTGTGCATCGTCGTGACCGCTTTGGCGGGTTGGAGCGTAATGTACTGCGTATGAGAGAATCCTCTGTAGATGTCCGTACACCATATGCGGTAGAGACACTGCATAGTATGAGTGGTGATGTGATTGAACAGGTGACCATCTCACACGTGGATACAGGTGAAACTGAACTGCTTGAAGTCGATGCTGTCATTGTAAACCATGGCATGAAGAGTGACTTTGGTCCAATCCGGGATTGGGGACTTGATCTTGGCGAATGGCATGTCACTACAACAGAGAGATTGCAAACCAATATTCCCGGCGTGTTTGGCGCAGGCGATTTTGTAGATTATGGTAGCAAACTGTACCTGATTGCGGGTACTTTCACAGATGCAGCCCTAGCGGTAAACAGTGCGAAGCTATACATGGACCCTGAAGCGGAAAAAGTGGCTTATGTTTCTTCCCATAACAGTCGCTTTAAAGAGAAAAATAAAGCCCTTGGCGTTGTAGAAGAATAAAGGTCTGCGATCGGTTATATTAAGATGACTTCGGGTTCATTCGAGGCCACTGAAAAACTTACGATTTTAATTTGTTAAGATTCATTTTAAATCAAAAAGGCTATATTTCGTTCACATTGGAACGGAATATAGCCTTTTTCTCTATCCTTTTACTTTGAGTCTTCCATGAGTGTAATGATTCGCTTGAGATTAACAGTAAATATGGCCATGGCACCTTGCATTTGCATGCCAACAAGACCCGAGGACGATGCAACATCATACCCGTGTCTGTGCTTGAGTTCGCTATTTTTCGCTTCAATTTTATAACGTTCTTTCGATTTTTCTTTGAAACTATCGCTACTTTGAAATGCCTCATGTTCCTTATGTTCGGTCGATTTGATGGTTACAGAATAGGTTTTACTTTTCGCACCTTCTTTATAGCACCCGTCTTTCATTGGGCATACTTTGCATTTTTCAATGTCAAACATGTAGGTATTCTTTTGGTTATTATTCATACCTTTCTTACCTGTGCGCGCTCTTTGAATCGCCATATGTCCAGCTTTACAAACGTACATACATGCATCTTTATTAAACTCAAATTCATCTTCTTTTTTACGAGTTCCTTGTGTGATATTAGGGTTTAATTTTGATATTAATTGTAGTTCGTTGTGATTGGCATATTGAATATTATCTTTTTCAGAATAGGCAGTATCTCCAATGACGGTATCGATCTTCATACCTGTGTCACGACTTTTTTCAATGAGAGTTTGGAGTTGTTTTCCATCACTTTTCTCACCAGTCGTAATTACCGCAGCTGTAATAATTCGTTCTCCATTCATAGCAAAATGTGTTTTGTAACCGAAGAACGAGGAGTCTGCCGTTTTGTGACCTATTCGTGCATCTGGATCATTGCTGAGTTGAAAGTGCTCATGGTGATCAGCTATGATTTCTTTTAAGTAGTTCAGCTTTTCTTTCACCTTTGGGTATTCACGGAGAGATTCTTCTTTTTCTACTGCATCTACAACTTTTTGGCAATAGTCCAGTTCATCAGATAATTCGTTCGTCGTTGTTTTCGGTGGGAATTTATCCTTCATTTTTTCATCGATCTTGTAAACGGATTTTCTCAACAACTTAGACTTTTGCATTAATATTTCTTTGGGTGATAGCTGATTAAATCGCGCTTTCGTATGGGTGGCATCCACAATAATTGCGCTGCTTTTGATAATTTCTTTCTCCAACGCGATCTTCATGGTCTTTTGAATTAGTATGTCGAGGAGGTTCACATCTTTCAAGCGAAGCTTGCGAAACTTCGTTAGTGAACTAGAATTAATGACTTCATCTTCAGGCGCCATATCTAAAAAGTACTTAAAGGACATGTCATATTTAGAACGTTCCACAACATCCGCATCGGATACATCGAAAATGGATTTCAACAATAGGTATTTGAACATTCGAATGGGAGGCACTGCATTGCGACCATTGTCGAGGCAGTATCTATGCTGCAATTCTACCTGAACAAATGAAAAATCTACGAGATCATTGATTTGACGAAGCATATTATCTTTAGGTACGACGATATCGTATATGTCCATAAATGCACTAAGGTTAAGAGATTGTTGGTTTGAAATCATCCGAGACACCACCTGAAATTAATCATTTAATTATACAGGAAAACAAATATCCCTCCTCAAAAAAATGAGGAGGGATATCTGTTTATAGATGTTGGACTTTTTCAGTGGCCTCGGTTCATTCCGAAGTCATCTTTTTTGCATAAAATGGGTAATAAGAAGGCATAATGGCACAAGATAGAACACGCTTAGAATTGAACATGAACCACCAAATGTCTATAATAAGGCTGAGAAACTGTAGAATGACACTATATAAGTTGAAATAATCATTTACACGATAACGGAGAGGACAGAAAAAATCTGAAAAAGCGAAGCGGTCGCCTTTATCACCGGATTTTCCCTTAAGAAAAAGGGAATCGAAAAAATCTGGGGATAACAGCGATTGGAAGATTGTTCTGTCATCGTAGTGTCAGTGTAAATAAACTTTAATTCAACTTATATAGATACAATAACTAGGTCAGAGTGGAGTGCAGCGTATGAAAAAGGGATCACAGCCACAACGAGGTTTCACCTTCATCCAGCGGTGGTTCAAACGATCTGATAAAAAAAAGATCAAATGGTCTGAAATGTATCTCGCACTTGCTGGTGCGCTTCATCGCTTGTTGGTTGAAGGGCGGCGTGAACGTTCAGCAGCCAAACGGCTGCATCAGGACTTACCTATTAACGTGTTGGGCGAGATGAAGCTAGAGCCAGGGGATATTGTGTACACGCCAAGCTCAGAATCGACGTATTACGCCGGGCATATGGGCATTATTGGCCTCGACGGCAAGGTGTATCATGTGCACCCTTATGGGCCTGTATTTGCTGATTCATTAGAGTGGTATCTCACGCGTTTTTATGAAGGAGATCGTTTCATTGTATTCCGTTCCAGACTGAATGAGGCAGGAATGAAAGCAGCCGGGTGGGTACACGACCATTACAAGCAGGTAAAATTCTACCGTTTGCAGACCAATCTGCGCAGTATTGAGCGCAATTACTGCTCCAAGTTTATATATCAGGCCTATCAGTTCACATCGGGACTGGATCTGTGGAGCCGCAAATTTACCCGAATGAATCAGGGTTATATCTATCCATTTCGAATTGAGCGTTCATCAGAGCTGGACGTTCTGGGAACTTTTTATAAATAAGGCTGGAACCGACTAAAATACTGTTCTTCCGAAAAAAAGGAGAGCAGGTTCTGTCGGTTTTTTTTATATGTGTAGAGATTAAAAACAGGAAAAACGCCCAAAACGTCGAATAGATTATGAGATAGGCACGCACAACTTGGAATCGTATACATAAAAAAAGACGAGATGATTATTAGCCCAGAGAAAAAAATGACTACGAAGTAGACGAACAAGAAAGAGTGAAGCGAGATGAAATGGCCGGGTTTCTTACAACGATTCCGACCGAACAAAAACGTGGTTAAGCTATCGGACTATATCCCAAAAAAGGAAAGGAGGCACTACTGTTCCATATGCAAGAAAAACGTTAAATCGGTCGTGCATTATGCGGCGCCACAGGGAAATGTTTCAGGTGTATGCAGTTCTTGTAAGTCTTTGGCGGATGAACGTGGAATGTTTCCCATTTAATAAGAAGAGATGCGCTCAGGAAATAAGATTTTTTTGATTTATGCGCGTTTTTGTAGTACATTAGCAAATGTATTCGAAGGAGGATTCTAATGTACTCAGGTAGACAAGACGATACTTTATACATCATGACCTACACCTTAAACAGCGGTATCAAGGGTACGGTTCCACTGTCTAATAAGCAGATTATTGAGTGGCTGGATTGCTACAGAAATGAGAAGCGCTTCGTGACCGAAATCGGCAAGGAGTTTTTTGGATTGAATGCAGGATTGGTAGCAGACTTCAAGGTTCAAAATCATTTATCGGATTATCAACAGACCATTATGCCTACACAGCAGCAGGATAACCTGGAACGCTTGTCCAGTGCTTATAAATCAACCGAGTTATTAATGAAGATTGATTGTAAATGTGGCACGGCTTATGTGACGGAATCCCCATACAAGCGCACAAAATGGTACTGTACAAAGTGTAAAGAAATTGTATTTTTGGATGCCAAAAAAGGAATGGTGGAAACGTCGCGTGGTGACGCTTACTACATGACCAACAAATATTTTGTTTCCCGGGACTAGCGGGAAGTGACTCTGGAAGCATCGCTGCGAAGCGGTGCTTTTTTGTGCGATGTTACTTCTATAACAAAAAAAGCCCCAAGGGGCCTTTTTGGAAGAAATCTAAGATCGATCTTTTAGAAATTATGATGAGCATTCAACTTTGTGAGGAGGAATGAAGCAGCAACGACAGCGTGGCTCGTAAGCTTCTGAATCGCCAATCATTACAACCGGACCCAAGGTAACAGGCTCCCCATTGACGATACGTTGCGTAAAGGCTGCATCTGGGCTGCCACATACCGCACAGAAAGCCGAGAGTTTCTCAATGTCATCTGCCATGGCAAGCAAACCACCGACATATCCGAATTCCTTACCACGGTAATCCATATTAAGTCCGTCCACAATGACATGTTTGCCACAATACGCTAACTCCGAGACAAGTTCCATAATGGCACTGCTGAAAAATTGTACTTCATCAAATGCAACAACATCAGCATCTATGGTTTGGTTCAAGATCATTTCTACGGATTCCGGGGTTAATTGCCGGGGAATGGAATGGGCAGGGAGTCGATAACCAATTCGGCTTACGATCTCGTCCTGGGCAAACCGATTATCCTCGGCTGGTTTGTAGGCCACAACCTTTTTACGGCCAAATTGTATTAATTTCTGACAACGGCGAATGAGTTCACCGGATTTTTCACTGAACATGGGTCCAGTAATTACGGTAATACGTCCTGTTTGCACGGTGCTGCTACTCCTCTCACATACGGGATTCAACAAAAAAAGCGACCTTTACAGAGTACCACAAAATCTTTGAAAAGAGCCAGAACTAATCTGCGCAGCTTTGTGTTACTATATGGATTGTTAAGGTATTGGTTACGGCAGCTAGTTAACAGGAGTTGTGAAAAGAGGTGTTTAGTATGAGTGAAGCATTATCATCACTTCAAGAGCGATATGAAAGCCTGAAAGAACAGGGATCACTAGATGAAGCGGCGCAGGCGTTATTTGCAGAACTGTTCGCAGAAGCGGAGAGACTGCAGGCAAGTAACCTTACCTTGCGTAGAACGATCTTGAAGTCTTCTTCCAAAGAATCACGTATGTCTACCAAACTGCGGGATGCCTTATACGAATGACCCGGAGATTACTCCGGGTCCTCTTCTGTCTTTAATTTGCGAGGGAACAAAATACCTGCTGTAATTCTGGCAATCATGGCAAAGGTGAGACCAATGCCTGCAAACATGTAGATCACGGTAAAGGCTTTGCTGAATCCGGTGGTTGGCACAAATTCAGGATGTCCCACCGTAGTCAGGGTAACCGCACAGAAGTATAACGCATCGATCCAGTGCAGACCTTCAACACGAGTGTAAAATAAAGTGCCTGACAGCAACGTTGCTGCCGTTAACGCGAACAGAGCCAGAAACTTAGGGTCTTTGAACGCATGGAAAATGCCTTTGAGCAATCGTTGTAACGTGATTAGAAATGATACCATGATGATCCATCCTGTCTATGTAAAGTAGGCGGTGTGTTGTCTAAACACACAAAAAGCCCGGACTCATGGAGTCCTTCCGGGCGTCTCTGCTTTTTCGGGTACACTTTTGGACCGGAAACGGGGACCTACATAATTACGCTTGCGGTCACGGAACAAGATCCAGCCTCCCAGAAAACTCATACCTGCGGCAAAAAGGACAAGTCCACCACCAAAGGAAAGCCACTGGAACCCTGGTGAAATCAGTTCGTTCCCGTGCTCGGCATAATATAGGAACAGGGCATCTTTCATCATCAGAAAACCCTTCATTGCCATTAAACCGGGGATGACCAGGACAACAATTGCCAAAAATCGCGCAAAGACTAATCTTGTATTCATGAGCATTATACCCTTTCTGCCAAAGTCGACATTAAATAAAGGTTACGCTTACAGATCATACCTGATTCCATCATAGCTTGGAATGCATAGGCTGTCCATGTGTGATTGGTTCAAACTTTGAGTTGACCGCTCAAGGAGAGTACAATGGCATATAGAGGGTATAAGCTAAACTATGATTTAAGCCATCATAAATTATATTGAAATTTGATTCATAGAGGAGAGCATGAGAGATGCCAATTACATGTGATGTTGCAATTCTTGGAGGAGGAACCGGTGGATATGTAGCCGCGATCCGGGCTGCACAGCTGGGAAAACAGGTTGTTATCATTGAGAAGGACAAGCTTGGCGGTACCTGTCTGCATCGAGGCTGTATTCCGAGTAAGGCTTTGCTGAAAAGTGCGGAAGTATACGCCGAGATCCAGGAGAGCGAGACGTATGGTATCGAGACAGCTGGAGCTACACTTGTATTTCCCAAAGTACAGGCGCGCAAGGATGCAATTGTCGAACAGCTCCATCAGGGCGTTCAGTATTTGATGAAAAAAAATAAAATCCAGGTTGTACACGCGAAAGGTCGCGTCATCGGACC
The DNA here is from genome assembly GCF_037975265.1 of Paenibacillus sp. FSL P4-0176. Taxonomy (NCBI): domain Bacteria; kingdom Bacillati; phylum Bacillota; class Bacilli; order Caryophanales; family Paenibacillaceae; genus Paenibacillus; species Paenibacillus sp. FSL P4-0176. The sequence goes on along the minus strand of NZ_CP150242.1, from coordinate 4,739,169 downwards.
ATCCATCTTCTCACCGCAGAGCGGAGCAGTCGCTGTGGAGTTTGAAGATGGCGAGATGGATACGGTAGTTCCAACCAATCTCATCATTGCCACTGGTTCGCGTCCACGTGTGTTGCCGGGCCTGGAACCGGACGGCAAATTCATAATGAGCAGCGACGAAGCACTGCGTATGGATGAACTTCCTGCATCACTCATCATTGTCGGTGGGGGTGTGATTGGACTGGAGTGGGCATCCATGCTGAATGACTTTGGCGTAGACATCACAGTAGTAGAAGCAGCTGCTCACGTGTTGCCTGCCGAGGATGAGGATGTTGCCAGAGAAATGCAGCGATTGCTCGGCAAACGAGGTGTTCGTTTCCTGACAGGTGCCACTGTTCTAACGGAAACATATAGCACAGATCAAGAGGGCATCCAGATTGATGTGCAGCTTGGTGAAGATAAACAGGAAACGCTGAGAGCGGAGAAAATGCTCGTATCGGTTGGACGTCAGGCTAATGTCGAAAATATCGGACTCGAAAATACAGATATCAAACTGGAGCGTGGGTTCATCGCTGTGAACAAACAGTTACAGACCGGTGAAGGTCACATCTACGCCATTGGTGACTGCATCGGCGGTTTACAGCTTGCACATGCCGCAAGTCATGAAGGCATTCTCGCTGTCGATCATCTGGCGGGCGAAACGGTACATGCCGTAGAATCCCACCGTATCCCGCGCTGTGTGTACACACGTCCGGAAGCAGCAAGCATCGGATTCACCGAGCGTGAAGCCAAAGAACGTGGCTATGATATTAAAACAGGCAAGTTCCCATTTTCGGCTATTGGCAAATCACTCATTCACGGAAGTCGGGATGGATTCGTGAAGGTGATCGCAGATGCCAAGACGAATGATATATTGGGGGTACATATGATTGGCACCCATGTGACGGAATTAATCGCTGAGGCTTCTCTGGCTCAGATGCTGGATGCCACACCTTGGGAAGTCGGACAAACCATTCATCCGCACCCTTCTCTGTCGGAAATTATGGGTGAAGTCATGTTGGCGGTCGATGGAAAGGCCATTGGAATGTAAGCCAAACAAGCTTATGAGAAAGGTCCTTTCCTTTTTTGGGTAAAAGGGATTATAATAAGGTTAAGCCAAGTCTTAGTACCAGGTTATAAGATCGGGTAGTAAGAGTGGCACAGGCTCTGATTAAAAGGAGGTACCTCATATGAGTTCACAAGGTACTGCAGACGCGGTCCACCGGCATCAACAGCTGGGACTTAGCGATGGTGAAGTATTGGATATGTACAAATACATGCTGCTCGCGCGCAAGTTTGACGAGCGTTGCTTGCTCTTGCAACGGGCTGGCAAAATTAACTTTCACGTATCCGGTGTAGGACAGGAAGCTGCGCAAGTAGGCGCTGCTTTTGGTCTGGATCGGGATCACGATTATTATTTACCTTATTACCGCGATTACGGTTTTGTACTGGCGGTAGGCATGACTCCGCGTGAGTTGATGTTGTCTGCTTTTGCGAAGGCGGAAGATCCGAATAGTGGCGGTCGGCAAATGCCGGGTCACTTCGGTCACAAAAAGCTGCGGATTGTGACAGGTTCCAGCCCGGTTACAACACAGGTTCCGCACGCTGTTGGATTTGCACTGGCTGCCAAAATGAAGAAGCAAGAATTTGTTTCTTTTGTTACGTTTGGCGAAGGATCAAGCAATCAGGGTGACTTCCATGAGGGAGCCAACTTTGCAGGTGTGCATAAATTGCCTGTCATTATTATGTGTGAGAACAATCAATATGCAATTTCGGTACCGATTCACAAACAGTTGAGCGGCAAAATATCCGATCGAGCACAAGGATACGGGTTCCCCGGACTGCGTGTAGATGGTAACGATGCATTAGAAGTATATGCTGCAGTGAAGGAAGCGCGTCGCCGTGCTATAGCCGGGGAAGGCCCGACACTGATTGAAGCGATGATGTATCGGTTGTCACCTCACTCCACCTCCGATAATGATCTGGCTTACCGGACTAAAGAGGAAGTTGAGGAGAACTGGAAGAAAGATGGCGTTCCTCGCATGAAGAACTACTTGATCGATTGTGGCATCTGGGACGAAGCCCGGGATGCGGATCTGGCTTCCCAGCTTGCGATGGAAATGAAAGAAGCAACTGAATATGCAGACAACGCGCCATATCCTAAACCTGAGGACACTCTGACGCACGTTTATGCGGACAGCGAAGAAGGGGGACGGTAAGTATGGCAGTGATGGAATATATTGATGCAATCCGTCTCGCGATGAAAGAAGAGATGGAACGGGATGAGAATGTTTTTATCCTTGGTGAAGACGTAGGTCTAAAAGGTGGTGTGTTTACCACAACTAAAGGGCTGCAAGATCAGTTTGGCGAAATGCGAGTGATGGACACACCATTGTCTGAATCCGCTATTGCAGGTGTTGCCATTGGTGCAGCGATGTATGGCATGAAGCCGATTGCCGAAATGCAATATTCGGACTTCATGTTGCCAGCAACCAACCAGATCATTAGTGAAGCGGCAAAAATTCGCTATCGTTCCAACAATGACTGGAGCTGTCCGATTGTTATCCGTGCGCCGATTGGTGGCGGGATCTTCGGTGGGTTGTATCACTCCCAATGTCCGGAATCGATTTTCTTTGGTACGCCTGGTCTGAAAATTATAGCTCCCTACTCGGCATACGATGCTAAGGGACTGCTCAAGGCCGCTATTCGCGACCCGGACCCGGTACTCTTTTTTGAAAATAAAAAATGCTACAAACTTATTAAGGAAGATGTGCCTGAAGATGATTACATCGTTCCGATTGGTAAGGCCAATGTACTTCGTGAGGGTGCGGATATTACCGTGATCGGTTACAGTCAGCCGCTGCATTTTGTCATGCAGGCTGCTGAGGAGCTGGAGCGTGAAGAAGGCATTACAGCACACGTTCTCGATCTGCGCACATTGCAACCGTTGGATCGTGAAGCGATTATTGCTTCCGCTCGTCTGACAGGCAAAGTGCTGATCGTACACGAAGATAACAAAACGGGTGGTGTAGGTGCCGAAGTTGCCGCAATTATTAGTGAGGAATGTCTATTTGAACTGGATGCACCGATTCAGCGTCTCTGCGGACCTGATGTGCCGGCCATGCCAATTAGCCCAACATTGGAGAAATTCTACATGCTGAGCAAAGACAAAGCCAAAGCAGCAATGCGTACACTTGCCGAGTTTTAATTTCGTTTTTTGGATCGTTTAAAAGTAAAGTTTGGAGTGATAATCAAATGGCTGAACGTATGAAATGGATCGAGGTCATTATGCCGCAATTGGCGGAATCGCTGGTCTCGGCTACCATAGGCAAATGGTTGAAAAAACCGGGCGACCGTGTGGAACAGTACGAGCCGATCTGTGAAGTAATCACTGATAAAGTTAATGCCGAGATTCCATCCACTGTGGATGGAATTATGGGTGACCTTTTGGTGGAAGAGGGCACAACGATTGCTGTTGGTGAAGCAATCTGCCGCATGCAGGTCGCAGCTTCTGACGAAGAAGCGGCTGAGCAAGTAACACAAGTATCGCAGCAACAGGAGCAAGTGCAGCAACATGCGAGCCCCACTCCTCTTGCCGCGTCAAATACAGCAGGACATGATCCGAACCAGCCGATGCGTAATCGGTATTCCCCGGCAGTGCAATCCTTGGCAGCAGAGCATGGCTTGAACTTGCAAAGCATCCAAGGCACCGGTGCCGGTGGCCGTATTACCCGCAAAGATGTGCTGACATTTGTTGCACAGGGAGGTAACGCGGCTGGATCGTCTGCACCAGCATCATCTCCTGTAGCACAGCATACACCTTCTGGTGTGCCGTCTGCTTCTCCATTCAGCGGAGTGAATCGTGGAAATGGAGAAATGGGTTTAACCGCTGGAGAAGCGATCTCAGCGTCCGATGCAGGTGTTCCTGTGAGACATTCAGGCATTCATCTAACCGAAAGTCCGAAAATTCCACAGATCGAAGTGGAAGGTGGCGGCCAGGGAAGATCGGAGTATTTCATCGATGTTACCCCTGTGCGTAATGCCATTGCCCGGAATATGCGTCAAAGCGTATCGGAAATCCCGCATGCATGGACGATGATCGAAGTGGACGTAACCAATCTTGTGATGCTGCGCAATAAACTCAAGGATGAGTTCAAGCGTAAGGAAGGCATCAATCTGACATATCTGTCCTTCATGATGAAGGGAGTCGTTAACGCGATTAAAGACTACCCAATCATGAACTCGGTATGGGCAGTGGACAAAATTATCGTCAAACGGGACATTAACCTGTCCATGGCGGTAGGAACCGAAGATTCTGTACTTACACCCGTAATCAAACATGCCGATCAGCGAAATATTGCAGGTCTGGCCCGTGAAGTCGATGAGCTAGCTCGTAAAACACGTGAAGGTACGTTGAAGCTGGACCATATGCAAGGTGGTACGTTCACGGTGAACAACACCGGTTCATTTGGTTCGATCCTGTCCCAGCCAATCATTAACTACCCGCAGGCAGCCATTCTTACATTCGAGTCGATTGTCAAGAAACCAGTGGTTATTAATGATATGATCGCTGTTCGCTCGATGGCTAACCTGTGTCTGTCGCTGGATCACCGAATCCTGGATGGGGTAATCAGCGGACGTTTCTTGCAACGTGTCAAAGAAAACCTTGAAGGATATACCATGGAGACCAAGGTGTATTAAGTAAATAGTTGTCGGGAAAGTGTATGTGCCGGAGGCCGTGCACTTTTCCTGCTGTCTACGGACAGGTGCTCAATTGTACACTGAACCTGAAGCAGAAGGGTGTGGGGAATCATGAGCAAGCCGCTGGATGTTGCATACATACCAATGCTTGATTATGAAGAGGCTTGGAACCGCCAGAAAGCGATTGTGCAGCGATTGGACGAGGGCGAGGGAGCGGAGCAGATGTTGCTTTTACAGCATCCACCAACGTATACGATCGGCTCACAAAATCATCCGGAGCATCTGCTTCTCAGTCCGGAAGAGTTGCGTGAGCAAGGGATTTCTTTGTTTCAAATTGACCGTGGCGGTGATATTACTTATCATGGCCCGGGCCAGTTGGTAGGTTACCCGTTATTGATTCTTGGTCGGGATGAAGACCTGGATCTGCACGGCTATCTACGGAAACTTGAGCAGGTGCTTATGGATTATCTCGCAGACCAGGGCATTGAAGCTGGACGCAAAGAGGGGTACACGGGTGTGTGGATTGGTGATATGAAGATTGCTGCAATCGGCATCAAGTTTAATCGTTGCAAACACCGCCGCGGTTTTGTGACCAGTCACGGGTTTGCTTTTAACATCAGCTCAGGCATTCAACATGCAGGTTTTCAGGGGATTGTTCCTTGTGGGATTGAACAGTATGGCGTTACCTCACTGGAGGATATAACGGGCAAGTCCTATGCGGTGGAGCAAGTAGCGCAGGAGATTGTTCCGTACTTTAATCGTATTTTTCCATATCAAATTAATTGGGTCACGGAAAAAGAAGCCCTTCAACGTCTGTAAACAGGTCGTCGAAAGGCTTTAGGTTGCTATCCAAACAGCAACGGTTCGAGAGCTATGAAAAGGGTGGACCCGATCATGGCGATCAGCATGAGATAGATGATGATTTTGAACCATTTCTTTTTTTGCATGATGAGAGAACTCCTTTCAACATAAAGTAAACAAACCATAGTAATTGTATTGTACCGTATCTACGAGAGGGAGGAAAGTCCTATGATTAAACAACAACGTGTTATCGATCAGTTCATGGAACTGGTGCAGATTGATAGTGAAACGAAAAATGAACAGAACATCTCGAAGGTGTTAAAAGAACAGTTTGCAGAGCTTGGTCTTCATGTCTATGAGGATGATACCATGGAGCAAACCGGACATGGCGCAGGAAACCTCGTCATTACCTGGGAAGCCGAAGGAACTGAAGGGGTTGCACCGATCTTTTTCACATGTCATATGGACACCGTGACGCCGGGACAGGGAATCAAGCCTGAACTGGGTGAAGATGGCTGGATCCGCAGTGATGGAACAACGATCCTGGGAGCAGATGACAAAGCAGGGATTGCGGCATTGTTTGAAGCGATTCGAGTGATCCAGGAAAACAAGATTCCACATGGTAAAATTCAATTTGTCATTACGGTCGGCGAAGAGTCTGGACTGGTGGGTGCACGTGCCATGAATCCGAAGGATATCGATGCCGAGTTCGGTTATGCGCTGGATTCTAATGGAGCTGTAGGCACGATCTGTGTTGCTGCTCCAGCGAGAGCTGAAATTCAAATGAGCATCTATGGTAAGTCTGCCCATGCTGGCGTGAATCCGGAAGACGGGATCAGCGCCATTCAGGTTGCCGCAAAAGCAATTGCAGCGATGACACTGGGCAGAATTGATGACGAGACAACAGCAAACATTGGCAAATTCCAGGGTGGGTCAGCACTCAATGTGGTATGTGACTTTGTACAGCTTGAAGCGGAAGCTCGCAGTATTGTTCAGGAGAAAGTTGAATTGCAGGTTGCACAGATGCGTGACGCGTTGGAAACGACTTGTCGCAAATACGGTGCAACAGCTGAATTCAGAAGTGAGATCCTTTACCCTGCATTTGGCTTCCATGATGAACACGAAGTTGTACAACTTGCACAGCGTGCCATCCGCAGTATTGGGCTGGAGACAAGTACGTTTGCTTCCGGTGGTGGCAGTGATGCCAATATCTTTAACGGATTCGACCTTCCAACAGTGAACTTGGCGGTAGGGTATGAGGATATTCATACAACCAAAGAACGTATTCGTGCCGAAGACATTGTGAAGTTATCCCAGGTAGTCGTAGCTATTATTCAGGAAACGGCAGCTGACAAGAAATAATATAGAGCACATGTTACCTCACATGTTGTTAAACAAAAGTCCGAACCCGGTCTGTATCGGATTCGGACTTTTTGCGAATTCATGTTATATTTCAAGGGAGAAGACTCGTTAATTTAGGGTCAAATTGAATCATTGGATGAATGGATCAATGACCCATTCATTTACGTCCAGCGAGCAGATCGATTAACTTGGCATCCGGGCCCCACTCGCGCAACCATTGTTTGAGTATAAGCTGTACTTGCCGGGCTTGTCCTACCACGTGTAAGGATTGAGGCGTCATATAACTATTCATTGAAAGTCCCCCTGATTCGTTTATATTTGCTGTGAGAATTCTATACGCTCACCATATGCCCAAAATCAGAGATATATACATTAACCGAATATATAATTCTACGATATGGAGTTGAAGAACCAATGAAACCAAATCAATCTGCCCAATCCATCCACGCGGCGCAACCTGCCAATCCAAAACTAGATGAAGTGACCGTATCCACTAAGCCAATCTTCGAGGGCAAAGTGATTTCACTTCAAGTCGATACCGTTAAACTGCCGAATGGCCAAACGGCTACACGTGAGATAATCCGGCACCCTGGAGCGGTAGCTGTACTCGCTCTGAATGGGGATCGCATGCTTGTTGTGGATCAGTATCGTCAGGCAATGGGACGCACCGAAGTGGAGATTCCTGCGGGGAAACTGGACCCGGGTGAAGAACCAGAGGTTGCCGCAGCACGTGAATTGCGAGAAGAGACGGGATATGTAGCCAAGTCGCTGCGTCATTTGCGTTCGTTTTACACGTCACCGGGGTTCGCAGATGAGATTATTCATCTTTACATCGCTGAAGAGTTGGAAGCAGGGGACATGGCGCTGGACGAAGATGAATTCCTTGAAGTTGCCGAAATAACTCTGGAGGAAGCTTATGCGCTTATGGACGAGAACCGGATTAGCGATGCCAAAACGATGATGGCCGTGTACGCGTGGGACCTTTACAGAACGACAGGACGGTTCTAGGCATGCAAGACCAACTGGAAACGTCCACGACGTGGGAGCCCTGTTATACAGACCTGCATATCCACATCGGACGAACCTCTCGGGGTGAGGCTGTTAAAATCAGTGGCAGTCGTGATCTGACATTTGAGAATATTGCCCGGGAAGCATCGGATCGCAAAGGAATTCATTTGCTTGGTGTTATTGATTGTCATTCTCCGGTTGTACAGATGGATATCGAGCAATTGCTGGAGAGTGGCACCATGTCCGAGATTGAGGGCGGCGGTATTGCCTACCAGGACACCACCATTCTGCTGGGTACAGAGATTGAGCTGCGCGAGCCTGGAATGCGTGAGTTCCATATGCTGGCGTACTTCCGTGATTTGAAAAGGATGAAGTCCTTCACGGACTGGATGAAACGTTATATGAAAAATGTGAATCTCAGTTCTCAGCGGGTGTACGTGCCCGCTCTAGAGATGCAGGCCGAGATTAAGGCACGTGGGGGACTTATTGTGCCTGCACATGTGTTTACACCGCATAAAGGCATCTATGGCAGTACAGCCCCCCGTATGGGCGAAGTGCTGGATACTAGCCTCGTGGATGCGGTAGAGCTGGGGTTAAGCTCGGACTCATCCATGGCCAGTTATATTCGGGAGTTGGATCATGTCCCTTTTCTGACCAATTCGGATGCTCATTCACTCGGTAAGATTGGACGGGAGTATAACGAACTGCAAGTGGCTGCCCCTTCTTTTGATGAATTCCGTATGGCACTTCAAGGAGAAGCCGGCAGGAGCATAGCTGCCAATTATGGACTGAATCCAAGGCTAGGCAAATATCACCGTACTTACTGTGCAGCATGTGGCAGCATTATGGACGAGCAAGCGATGTCAGCAGAGCGTTGTCCGCACTGTGGTAGTCTGAAGCTGGTGCAGGGGGTGCTGGATCGCATCCTGGCGATCTCTGATCGAGAGAGTCCTCATGTTCCTGCAAACAGACCAGCCTATCATTATCAGGTGCCACTGGAGTTCATTCCGGGACTTGGCAAAGCCAAACTGCGCCAGCTACTGGACCATTTTGGTACAGAAATGAACGTACTTCATCGCACGCGTGAGGAAGAGCTTGCTGCGGTTGTTGGACCTGTGCTGGCAGGCTTGATTGTGGCTGCACGGAACGGACAACTGGAGCTGTCCTCCGGAGGTGGCGGTACGTATGGAAAGGTTGCTGTTCAGGAAAAAGCCTCGGAGTGACCGGTGTAAATAATCTTTAGTTCAACTCATATAGCTTTCGCTATACAGAGGTCCAATCTGGACAAGAAGTCATACAGGTGCATTCCGGTTCATAAGAATGACTATGAGGATGTAAATGAGAATCCTTGCAGCATGATACCGGAAAGGGGACTCGTACCTGTATGCGCTCTTCCTACTTTACATTTAAAGGTCAGACTTCGTTATATGTATTCGTGGCTGTCTTGTTTCTGGTCGGCGTGATTTTTGGCGCGCTCATGGTGAACGCATTGTCTCTTGAGCAACGTCAGGATTTGGAGGGTTATCTCGGCAATTTCTTCATGACCGTGCAGCACAGTGCACAAGTGACTGAGACCGGGGCATATTGGGACATTGCCATGCTCCATCTGAAATGGGTGGGTCTGATCTTTATTCTGGGTTTATCCGTCGTTGGACTACCCGGTATACTGGTTCTGGATTTTTTGAAAGGTGTGCTCATTGGATTCACAGTGGGGTACCTTGTTGGACAGTATTCCTGGAAAGGGCTGCTGTTTGCACTGGTGTCCGTGGCACCGCATAATCTATTTGTCATTCCGATCCTCCTGATCTGCAGTGTAGCGGCGATGACGTTCTCGTTATACATCATTCGTAATCGTGTTTTGATGCAGCGAACACCTGGTCGACAAAGGCCTTTTGCTTCATATATAGTGTTAACTTTGGTTATGGCTGCATTGCTGCTCGGCGTGGCGTCTTTTGAAACATGGGTTACACCTGCAATGATGCGTTGGGTCACGCCAATGTTACTACCGGCCTAACGTGCACCGTATAGTGTAAAATGTTGACTTTAATTACGCACTCCCCCTATAATGAAAAGAGTGGGTTAAGTTGCAGTGTGCAGTGATTTCCTAGGGGGAGGGAGAAAATGGAAGCACGGATTGATAAAATTAAGCAGCAACTACAGTCCCAAGGATATAAATTAACGCCCCAGCGGGAAGCCACCTTAAGAGTACTTCTTGAGAATGAAGAAGATCATCTGAGCGCAGAAGATGTATTCATGCTCGTTAAAGAAAAGGCTCCCGAAATCGGTCTGGCAACCGTGTACCGTACCCTCGAACTGCTGAGTGAGCTGCATGTTGTAGAGAAAATCAACTTCGGCGACGGTGTAGCGCGTTATGATCTGCGCGGAGATACATCCAAGCATCACCATCATCACTTAATCTGTGTTCAATGCGGAAGTATGGATGAAATACGTGAAGACTGGCTTGGACCGCTTGAAGAGCGTTTGGAGCGGGAATTCAACTTTTCGGTAGTAGATCACCGACTGGACTTTCATGGAATTTGTTATCGTTGCAAAGCTAAAAATGAACAGAAACCCAAAGATGAAGAATAACATAGCATATCTTCAAGCTCTCACCGGCGGTTTTGACGGGAGAGCTTTTTTGGCACCGGACATGATCTGGAGTTTCGCCCAAATGGCATAAACCTGTGTTTATGGACATACCCTGATTCAAGGACATTACCGGATTCGAATCAGGAGGGGACGCGCCCATGATTATATCAGTGCGGAGAGGGCTCCGTTTTATTCGATTTATTATATTTTTTGCTGCATTAGTTTATCTGTTCTATCATGTTCTGGATCTGTTTAATGGCTGGATCTCACCTGTGGATCAGTATCAGATGCCAACTGGCAATGCAATCAAAGTATTTCAGGAAACGGATTGGCCGGGTAATGGAGAAGGACGTCCTACGATGGCAGAGCGTCTCCGTTTGTTCTATTGGTACGGGGAGTAGCTTCGAACAGCCAGGGATGCAAATACGGGAGCAGTCTGCCAGAGCGGCAGATCTGTCAGTTGAGGAGCGTTGTACATGAAACAGACGATACACGCCTATGCCTTATACTTGGAAGATGATAAAGGGATGTCGAGCAGCACGCTTGAATCGTATCTCCGAGACGTGGACAAGTTCATTGAATTTGCAGATAAGGAATATGGCATACGCGAAGCCGACCAGGTCAGACGTACACATGTCGTCCTGTTTGCAGGTCAGCTCAAACAGGCAGGACGTGCCAATGCAACCATTGCCCGCAGCATCGTATCTCTGCGCTCCTACTTTCATTTTTTGATGCGACGGGGTGATATTATACAGGACCCTACGTTTGATGTGGAAGCTCCCAAGGCGGACAAGACGCCACCACAGGTGTTAAGTATCCAGGAGATCGAACAGCTGCTGACAGCGCCTGATACTCGTTCACCGCAGGGTGTGAGAGATCGAGCGATGCTTGAACTGTTATATGCTACAGGCATTAGGGTCTCGGAACTGATTGCCCTTGACATTCGGGATGTACAGCCAGGGATGCGCTTTATACGATGCGGTGGGGCGGGCAAGGAACGTATCCTTCCCATTGGTGCACCAGCTGCACATTGGGCAAGTGTATATGTGGAGGAATTCCGCAACAAGTTGCTCAAAACCGATTCGGACGAGCAGGCACTATTCGTGAATGTATCTGGTAGACGTTTAACCCGGCAGGGCTTCTGGAAGCTGCTCAAAAAAGCGGCGGTGGATGCGGGAATCTCGGAAGAAATTACGCCGCATACCCTTCGTCATTCTTTTGCAGCACACCTGATTGCCAATGGGGCGGATACACGTGCGGTTCAAGACATGCTGGGTCACGTGGAGCAACCTGGACAACAATATGGCAATCATGGTCGCAAAACCATGAAAGAAATCTATGAAACCCATCATCCGAGGGCAAGATAGATTTTGACGCAGGGCATTCACAAATAAATGCGGAACATTGGGCCGATTTAGGATAAAATAAATTGAATACATCCAAACGCCGTTATACATAAGACGGATCGTTTCAACTCAAGGAGGAACATACATCGCATGACAGCATTAAACCAACAAATGATTTCGGAAGCAGCATCTTATATTCAAAGCAAAAGCTCCATCAAGCCGGAAGTCGGTTTGATTTTGGGTTCGGGTCTTGGCGTACTGGCAGAACTGATTGAAGATGGCGTAAGTATCGCTTATCAGGATATTCCACATTTTCCGGTGTCCACAGTAGAAGGACATGAAGGTGAACTATTGGTCGGAACCATTAAAGGTCGTCCAGTTGTGATGATGAAAGGCCGTTTCCATATGTACGAAGGATATGGTCCGGAATTGACAGCTTTCCCGGTACGGGTTATGAAAGAACTGGGTGTAAGTAGCCTGCTTGTAACCAATGCTGCGGGTGGTGTGAATACGTCGTATGAAGCTGGAGACTTGATGCTGATCTCGGATCACTTGAATCTCACAGGCAAAAATCCACTGATCGGACCAAATGACGCTGCACTGGGCGTGCGTTTCCCGGATCTGTCCGAAGCATATAGCCGCCGTTTGCGTGCGCTGGCGAAGGATACGGCCGCATCACAAGGTTTTAACGTACGTGAAGGGGTATACGCAGGTATGCTCGGTCCGAACTATGAAACACCGGCAGAGATCAGAATGCTGCGTACACTGGGCGCAGACGCAGTGGGCATGTCCACTGTATCTGAAGTGATTGTGGCACGCCACGCGGGCCTGGAAGTACTCGGTATTTCCTGTATCAGCAACATGGCTGCTGGAATTCTGGACCAGCCGCTGTCACATGATGAGGTTATGGAGACGACGGAACGTGTGCGTGAGTCGTTCCTGGCGCTGGTAGTGGCAGTTATTCCACAAATGTAAGCAAGATTTGAGTAGATAAGGTTACCTCTTTGGATGAGAAATCATCGGGGGGTAACCTTTTTTTGTTGTGTTGAACGTACGGTTACTCATTCCTTGAGTACAGTGCGTTTTTTTGGCTATGACCACATTTTCAATAAAAGTTCGGGAAATCATGCTTTACATGGAATAATTTACTGGAAACGGGCCGACAATGATTAGCAGTACATGCATGGAACATGCAGTAAGCAAGTCATTTGAGGAGGTAACCTTGTGAAGAAAAGAATAATGGCATCGTTCATGACCCTTTGTATCCTGCTGTCCCTTATGGCATCAACAGCATTGGCTGAAGAAACACCGAAGGCAGCGGGAGGAACTGATCTGGCCCCGTCGGCGCGCTCTGCGATCTTAATGGATGCAGATACGGGAACGGTTATTTATGAGAAAAACAGTCATGATCAGCTGCCTCCAGCGAGCATTACAAAGATTATGACCATGCTACTTACGATCGAAGCGATCGACTCAGGCAAGCTGAAGCTGACCGACAAAGTAAGAACAAGCGAATACGCAGCTTCCATGGGCGGTTCGCAGATCTTTCTGGAGCCTGGGGAAGAAATGACGGTCGACGATATGTTAAAAGGGATCGCGATGGCTTCGGGCAATGATGCCTCGGTAGCGATGGCTGAGAAGATCGCTGGCTCGGAAGAAGCCTTTGTACAGCTGATGAATGAGCGGGCGAAGGAGCTGGGCATGAAGGATACTCATTTTGCCAACTGTAACGGCCTCCCGGTCGATAATCACTATTCTTCCGCCCATGACATTGCCGTCATGAGCCGTGAACTGCTGAAGCATTCCGGGATTACGAAGTACACCGGTGCATATCAGGATTACCTTCGCAAAGATACGGAAAAGCCCTTCTGGCTGGTGAATACAAACAAGCTGGTTCGTTTTTATGAAGGGGCAGATGGTTTGAAAACAGGTTACACATCCGAAGCGAAGTTCTGTCTCTCCGCAACAGCGTCCAAGGACGGACTACGTGTCGTTTCCGTGGTACTCGGTGAACCAAATACCAAAACACGGAACAGTGAAGTGTCTTCGATGTTTGACTATGCGTTTAGTCAATATACGATGAAGGCGCTCTACAAGGCAGGGGATCTGCTGGGAAGTCTGAATATCGAAAAAGGTGAAGTTGCCGAATTGCCTCTGAATGCCACGCAAAATTATAGTGTGCTGATGCGCAAAGGAGCCAAATCCAACGACATCCGGCATGAATTGCTGGTCGCCAAAGAATTGAAAGCTCCGATCAAAGCCGGGCAAAGTATAGGTAAACTGGTGGTTTATCAGGGTAATGACGTCATTAAGGAGTTCGACATTCAGGCTCCGCAGGATGTGAATAAGGCGGGCTGGTGGAAGCTGTTTAAGCGGACAACGTCCAATCTGTTTGACTAAACGGCGATTTCTGCGAGTTGCACGTATCCTTCGAACATATTTTGTAGTTAAATAGGGGTTTTCTTCTAGTTTTGTCGGGGGGCAGGAAAAGCCTTCGGAAGCGTAGAAATCCTTGTTCTAAGACAGGGAGGAGAGTGAGCAAACGTGAACTTGCATGTGGAAATGGAACACCATCGCGGGATTCTGATTGTACGATTATCCGGGGAGCTGGATCACCATACAGCTGACATGGTACGGATGCAAATGGATGAAGCCATCCAGCGGAGACAAAGCGAGCATCTCGTACTCAGCCTGAAAGATCTGCAATTTATGGACAGTTCAGGTCTGGGTGTCATTTTGGGAAGATACAAGCTCATTAAGAATAAAGGTGGCAAGATGGTGGTCTGTGACGTCAATTCGCCAGTGTACCGTTTGCTGGAAATGTCGGGGCTGTTTAAGATTATGCCGATATACGAAAATGAGGGAACTGCTCTCTCAGGTCTGGAGGTCGTCTCATGAATGAAGGAACAGGGACAAATTTCATGAATCTGCAATTCGCGGCCAAGTCAGAGAATGAGTCGTTTGCACGGGTAACCGTTGCTGCGTTTATCTCCCAGCTTGATCCAACGATGGACGAGCTCAGTGACCTGAAGACGGTCATTTCGGAAGCCGTGACCAACAGCATCATCCACGGATACAACAACAACTCCGAGGGTGTGGTGTCCATCCAGGCGGAGATTCGGGAAGACATGATCACTATCATCGTGGAAGACCGCGGTGAAGGAATCGAAGATCTTGAACTGGCCAAGCAGCCGCTATATACGTCCAAACCCGAACTTGAGCGGTCGGGCATGGGCTTCACCATTATGGAAAACTTTATGGATGAATTCGAAGTCAGCAGTGAGCCCGGCAGAGGCACCTCCATCAAGATGAAAAAAAGGATTGAATCCAAGAAAGCATTGTATAATTAGGGGTTGGTGTTCTTATGGATGCTGAAGTGAAACCATCTTCACAGACCTATTTGGACGATGCCGAGGTCAAACGGCTGATTGCGCTCAGTCAGTCGGGTGACCATGTCTCACGGGATACGCTGGTGAACTGCAACATCAGACTCGTCTGGTCCGTCGTACAGCGTTTTATGAACAGGGGATATGATCCGGAAGATCTGTTCCAGATTGGTTGTATCGGTCTGCTCAAGTCAGTGGACAAATTCGATCTCAGTTATGACGTGAAGTTCTCAACCTACGCGGTACCGATGATCATCGGAGAAATCCAGCGATTCCTGCGGGATGACGGTACCCTGAAGGTCAGTCGTTCACTGAAAGAGATGGCGAATAAAGTCCGCAAAAAAAGGGACGAACTGTCCAAACATCTGGATCGTTTACCAACGATTAAGGAAGTTGCCGCAGAGCTGGGGGTAACCCCGGAGGAAGTTGTATTTGCCCAGGAAGCGAACAAACCACCGACCTCCATCCATGAGACGGTATTTGAGAATGACGGTGATCCCATTACGTTAATGGATCAGATTGCCGACGAGTCTCAGGAACGTTGGTTTGACAAGCTGGCTCTGAACGAAGCCATCGGTGGTCTCAGCGAGCGGGAGCGATTAATCGTTTATCTTAGGTATTACCGGGATCAGACCCAGTCCGAGGTAGCTAGCAGGTTGGGTATATCTCAGGTACAGGTATCACGTCTGGAGAAAAAAATACTGCAATCCATCCGCGACCAGATCGCGCAGTGATTTCGTGGGTTGCAACAACAATATTGGTGCATATACACCATTATACGACAACTAACAACCTTCTATCGCGCATTATGGCGAGGGAGGTTATTTGTTGTTAATACGGGGAGATCTCAAACGATTGGACTGCATGACCAGCATCATGCCAAGAATACATGCCATACCAATCCATTGATAGAATCCAAAAGGTTCATGGAGCCATATGACGGTTGTTCCAACAGCAGCAAGGGGCTCTGCACTCCCGAGTAGGCTAGTTTCCTTGGGTGTAAGACTTTTGAGACTCGCAATGTAAAACCAAAAAGCAATCATGGTTCCAAAAAGGATCGTAAATATCAAATAACCGTAGGTTTCAAGCGTGATGTTAGCAAAATTCATTTTCCAGGGCGGGTGAATAAAACTCATTCCCAAACCACCGATGATCATAGCCCAGCCGACCACAACAAGTGAATCGAACTTTTTAATCAGTCGCACGGCATACAGCGTATAAAATGCTGCTGAAACCCCAGATAACAGTCCCCATATCACTGCGAGCGAGGAGACAGATAACTGCGTAAGCGAGCCATTCGTGAGCAGGAGAAAACACCCACTGAGAGCCAGAACGGCGCATGCAAGGTCATTGCGTGTGAGGACCGACTGCTTACGGAGTGCGATGTAAATCATGATCATGATAGGGGACAGGTACTGCAGGAGTGTAGCCACCGCCGAATTGCCGTGTTTAATGGATGCCATGTACGTATACTGGACGGCGAGCATGCCCACCAATCCGAAAATGATCATCTGCCCAGCCGTTTTTTTATTTCTCCATACATCAAAAATCTGAAATCGTCCATTTGTAAACGATTGAATAACCAGTAATAGTAACCCAGCAATCAACAATCGTACAGTGACATACCAATTGACCTCAATTCCATCCAGTTGAAACAGTTTTTGAGATACCGTACCCCCAATGCCCCAGCAGATGGCTCCCGTCAGAACGAGTACGATACCTGAAATTTTGGATTTTGCAGAAGTTGTCATTCTTGTTCGCCTCACCTTAAATATAAGAATAGTGTTATATTAAGGAGGAATACGATACATTTATATCAATATTACACTTAAAAATATAACTATATTGAGATGAGGGCCATGCAGAAGATCGAATTTATCATTGATCAACATTTGAAAGAAATGACGGAACACCGTACCGATACATTATCTATAGCTTGTTATGAGACAACCATTGTTCAAAATGTTCACAGACATATTCCACTCCACTGGCATGATGAATTGCAGTTTGTTGCCGTTCTTCAGGGTACGGCGTTGTTTCATATCAACGATCAAAAGATGATTTTGTCCAAAGGTGACGGGATTTTTATCAACAGTGGAATAATGCATATGGCCGAAGATCACGGGGTGAGCGAGAACTGCATTTATTTATGTCTGAATTTGTCCCCACACGTTATCATGCCTTCGGATTTGTATATAAAGTACGTACATCCATATGTAACAGCAACTAATTTGCCTTTTCTGTATATCGAAAGAGCTAACGCTTGGGGAGAACAGATCTTGGATGCTGTTGCATGGATTAGAAAGGAGCTAGTGCACCAAGTTCCTTTTTACGAAGTGAATATTGCTTCGGCGGTGCTTAATATGTGGAAACTGCTGATTATGAACGGATATTCTCTTGAACATGATCCATCAGAGATGAGCAGAAACAACCGAATGAAAGACATGTTGCAATGGATTAATCTCAATTATGCCGATCCAATTAAGCTTGAAGATATTGCGAAGGCCGGACAGTTAAGTCGATCGGAGACATGCCGTTATTTCAAGCAAATCCTGAAAACCACACCCATGCAATATGTGATCGAGTACCGCATCCAAAGAAGCATTGAACTATTGCAATCCTCCAAGCGTAGCATCACCGAAATTGCCTATGAGGTTGGTTTTAACAGCACGAGTTATTACATTAACCAATTCCGCAAAACAATGAATTCAACCCCTTTACGATTTAGAAGGGAATTGAACAAAAGAGAAAAAGAACATAATTCTTGAATTATTGTTCATGATCCGTGAACCTATCTACCAATACCGAAGAGTCGCCCATACGGCGACTTTTTGCTTCACACTCAGTTGCGCTTCAAATCCCCAAATTTCTAAAATTAATATCCAGAAGCTACCTTCACAAGTCATGGAATTTTGAGCAAAATAACCCCAAAAAGCTCATCTTTCAATTCCCTCCCTGCCCACTCCCCAGCATATTTATTTCAAACGTTTGGAAACGGGAGGACGATGGGCAGCGGAGGGATGGAATCGGTCAAAAGGAGCGAAGCGTGAGGGCTCATCTAAGGATACATAAGCAACGCAGGCGGTAG
Organism: Paenibacillus sp. FSL P4-0176; assembly: GCF_037975265.1. NCBI lineage: Bacteria > Bacillati > Bacillota > Bacilli > Caryophanales > Paenibacillaceae > Paenibacillus > Paenibacillus sp. FSL P4-0176. The sequence continues at coordinate 4,720,870 of NZ_CP150242.1, read as the reverse complement.
ATTAGACCTGAAGAAGCGAAGCGTGCGCCTTTGTCTCCAAATTTCTACCCAGTTGTATTCTAAGACGCATGCAGAAGGTAACTTCAAAAGTCATAGAATTTTGAGAAAAACACCCCCAAAAAGCTCATCTTTCAATTCCCTTCCTGCCACCTCCCCAGCATATTTATTTCAAACGTTTGGAAACGGGAGGACGATGGGCAGCGGAGGGATGGAATCGGTCGAAAGGAGCGAAGCGTGAGGGTTCATCTAAGGATACATAAGCAACGCAGGCGGCAGATTAGACCTGAAGAAGCGAAGCGTTCGCCTTTGTCTCCAAATTTCTAACACTTAGAAATCAATCATAAGAATTTGGAGACAACAGCGATCAGAAGGTTGGTCTGCCGTCGGAGTGTCTGCGTGTATCCTCCCCCCGAGCAACAGCGACCAATGACCGATCCATCCCGCAGCGTCAACTAAACATTCCACCTTTTTTCCAACCAGTTTGTAATAAATTTGCACATTCTTCAAATACTAACCTAAATTACGCAGTAAAGGAGTGCTATGGATGTCCCAGACACCCACTCCAATGGTCTATATTCGTCTACGCAGCCGTATTCGCATCCAGAGGGGCAGAGCAGTCAAGCTTGGAGACATTGCACATGTACTGACCTCTTCAGAAGACCAAGAGGGCAGGCTATTGGAGCTTGAACTGCTAAGCCCTGGACCAGAGGATGGCAATCTGATCCTCATTGATATATTGCAGATTATTCCCCAAATTCGGCACATCTTGCCGGAGGTAAGTGTGGAACTGATAGGATCAGGCCATACGTTGGTTGAAGTCATTGCGGGAAATGGTCAACCTTCCAAGTCTCTGTTCATATTGGTTTGGCTGCTGCTGTTCTTCGGATCGGCCTTAACCATTATGAATTTTCATGCCGATGTGAACATGCAGGAAGTACAGATTCGTATTGTGGAGATGCTTACTGGGCATCGGGACGAACATCCCTATCTGTTCCAAGTGGCGTATTCCATTGGCATTGGATTCGGAATGGCCGTATTTTTTAATCATTTGTTCAAGAAAAAGTGGAATGAGGAACCTACCCCGCTAGAAGTGGAGATGTTTCTATACCAGCAAAATGTAGATAAATATGTGGTGATTGAAGAGAGCGAACGGATGCATGAGCAGGAACGCAGGGAGATGAATGCGGATGAGCGTTCTTAATGGAGCAATCAGCATTGTATTGGGTATTGCAGGTGGAATTGCCGTAGGGAGCGGCGTAATTGCGCTCATTCTGGTGCTCGATATGATTCCCAGGTTGGCTCAACTTACGCAATCTTATGACAAGACTCACTGGTACGAAGGGGCAATAATTGGTGGTTCACTGCTCGGGACGGTGGCGGACTTCTGGCATTGGAAAATGCATGGGGTGCTGCTGCTCAGCCCAATCGTTGGTTTGTTCTGTGGCGTGTTCATCGGTCTGCTCGCCGCAGCGCTCACCGAGGTACTCAATGTACTGCCCGTGCTAGCCAAACGATTGGGCATGAAACCTTATTTGTTTGGATTACTGCTCGCCATGATTTTGGGCAAAATGACAGGTTCCCTGTTTGATTTTTTCATATATCAGCGGTAACTCGTGGCCATAGGAGGATGGAAGATGGATGAACGAACGGAGCACACAGGCCAGGAAAATAGTGAAGGTATAACGGAAGAGATGTTACACAAGTCTGCTTATGAGATTCAGAAGGAAGAAGAAGAGAAAGCGTACAATAAGAAAAAACAAAATGAGATGTCCGACAGCATTGAGGAATCCGTACAATATTGGCAGGAAAACGATGATATCTCCCCACGCATGAGTGAGAATAGATATACACTGCAACAGGTACTGGGGCTTGGAGAATCGTTCGACGTGAATATGAGGGAAATGGTCCTAGGTGGTAAGCACGTTGGATTGCTGATGATCACCGGCTTTGCCAAGGATGAGATTTTGCTTGAAGTCTTGAAAAGATTAACCTATCTCACGCCGGATGACGTCTCAGGACATGCACTCAAATCCTATTTTGAATGTTACATTCCCCACATTCAGGTGGAAAAAGTCGAGAAGATGAGTGCTGTCATCAACAAGGTCCTTACCGGTATGAGCGCAATGTTCGTTGAAGGAGATCGCTCGGTCTTAATTATGGATACCCGGAGTTACCCAGTTCGTTCACCAGAAGAACCTTCATTGGAAAGGGTGGTCCGCGGTTCCAGAGACGGCTTTACCGAAACGCTCTTGACCAACGTGACCTTAGTGCGTCGCAGAATACGCGACCCTGGACTGAAATTTGAGATCATGCAGGTGGGGCGGAGAACACAAACCGATGTCTGCGTGGTGTACATTGACGATATTGTGGATAAAGTGCAGGTGGATTCAGTCCGGGAAAAAATTCAACGAGTGGATATCGATGGTATTCCCGCCGCCGATAAACAGCTGGAAGAAGCGATTATCAACAAGGGATGGAATCCGTTCCCACTCGTTCGTTATTCGGAACGACCAGATGTTACAGCTTCTCATTTGCTGGAAGGACGAGTCGTCATTTTCGTAGACACTTCCCCCAGTGTGATGATTCTACCAACGACCTTTTTCGACCTATGTGAGCATGCGGAGGAGAACAGACAGACGGCCTTGATGGGAACATATTTACGATGGGTGCGTTTTGCAGGGATTCTCATCTCGTTGTTTTTGCTACCATTATGGCTTCTCATGGTTATTGACCCTTCGATTAAACCGATGGGACTTGACTTCATTGGTCCGCAGGAAAATGTAAAGCTGCCGTTAATTCTACAGTTTCTCCTGATCGAACTGGGCGTCGATTTATTACGGATGGCAGCGGTTCATACGCCTACACCTCTGGCATCGGCCATGGGCTTGATCGCGGCCATTCTAGTTGGGGATATCGCCGTCAAAACAGGATACTTTGTCAATGAGGTTGTGCTCTATATGGCCATCGCAGCCATCGGTATGTTTGCCACGCCAAGTTACGAATTGGGTCTCGCCAATAGGCTGGTCAGGCTGGTTCTGCTAGTCGCTGTTGCGATATTCAAGGTTCCGGGTTTGGTCGTGGGCTGTACATTGCTCATATTGGCGCTCACCGTTCACCGGTCGTACAATTCTTCGTATCTCTGGCCTTTTATACCGTTTAATGCAAAGGCCCTGGGCAACTTTTTATTCCGGCTTCCGCTACTGGAAAATAAAAAACGTCCATCATTCAATAAAACCCGTGACAACACCAAAATGTCCGATGATCCGGACGGAGAACTGCAAAAAAGTAAAAAACACAAATGATCTTCCGAAAAATCCATTCATCTCGCTGCCTAATTTGATATACTGGTGTAAAATCATTGGAATATCAATTGTTCCAGTATATAAAAAGTGAGGAATGCAGATTATGTATTTACATGGTACAAGTAAAATAAATGCGCAAGGACATCTGGAGATTGGCGGAGTTGATGCAACAGATCTGAAAGAACAGTTTGGAACTCCCCTGTACGTTGTGGACGAGCAATTGGTTCGCGAGCGTTGCAGAGAGTACATGGAAGCATTCCGTGCTTCCGGATTGGGCTTCCAGGTTGCTTACGCAAGTAAAGCATTCTGTGTAATGGCGATGTGTGCCCTTGCAGCTGAAGAAGGACTTTCCCTGGATGTCGTATCTGACGGTGAACTGTTTACTGCACTGCAAGCAGGATTCCCGGCTGAGCGCATTCACTTCCACGGTAACAACAAAACGCTGGAAGAGATCGAAATGGCTCTTGATGCAGAGATTGGATGTTTTGTTGTTGATAACTTCAATGAATTGCATCTGTTGCAGGCTGTAGCAGCGGACAAAAATCGTAAAGTAAACATTTTGCTTCGTGTGACGCCTGGTGTTGAGGCACATACGCATGAATATATTTCCACAGGTCAAACGGATTCGAAATTTGGATTTGATATCGGCAATGGTACAGCATTTGAAGCGATTGACTTGGCTTCCAAGCAGTCTAACCTGGTATTGCTCGGTGTGCATTCCCACATCGGTTCCCAGATCTTCGAAGTTGAAGGCTTCCAGATGGCGGTTCAACGTGTTGCTGAATTTGCAGCAAGTGTATATGAGCGTCTTAATGTTGCTTTCAAAGTGGTTAACCTTGGTGGTGGATTCGGAATCCGTTATATCGATGGAGATACGCCGCTTGAAGTTGCACAATACGTGAAGGCTATTACAGACGCCGTTAAAAATCATTTTGCTCAAATCGGCTATGCCGTACCTGAGATCTGGGTTGAGCCAGGCCGCAGCATCGTGGGTGAAGCGGGAACAACGCTGTATACCGTTGGAACAAGCAAAGACATTCCAGGCGTGCGTAAATACGTTGCCGTTGATGGTGGTATGACTGATAACCCACGTCCTGCTTTGTATGAATCCAAGTATGAAGCTGTGCTTGCCAACCGTGCGAATGAGGCTGCTCAGGAAACGGTATCTGTTGCGGGTAAATGTTGCGAGAGTGGCGATATGTTGATCTGGGATCTGGACCTGCCAAAAGTGGAAAGTGGCGATCTGCTCGCTGTAGCTTGCACAGGTGCGTATAACTACTCCATGGCGAGCAACTACAACCGGATTCGTCGTCCGGCCGTTGTATTTGTCAAAGACGGTCAAGGGGATGTCGTGGTACGCCGTGAGACGTATCAAGATATCATCCAGAATGACCTGGTACCTGCGCGCATTGGAAAGCAGCCAGTTACTCGCTAATTCGTCAAAAGATAATGCGATTCTGCATTATTCAAGATATAGGGATTTTGCAGTTGAAGCAGATGAAAAGGGAACTTCCTTTTTCGTCTGCTTTTTGCGTATTTGAGCTAAATCATGAAAAAAGTTGCCGTTTTTTTTGCGATCCAGACATTTTCGGTGTACACTAAGAAAAGTGCTGTAATGCTTGGCCCAGGGTCATGCGTTCTGGCACCATTAACGATGGTCAATACGAAAGGAGTCATTTACATATGGCGAAACAAGCGAAAATTAAATTGGCAAACGGCGGAGAAGTTCTGATCGATCTGTTCGATCAAGAAGCTCCAAACACAGTAGCAAACTTTGAGAAACTGGCTAACTCCGGTTTCTACAATGGTCTTACATTCCACCGCGTTATTCCGGGCTTTGTAGCTCAAGGCGGATGCCCTAACGGTAGCGGTGCAGGTGGCCCAGGTTACACAATCAACTGTGAAATTAACCCGAACAAACATGAGCGCGGAACACTTGCTATGGCACATGCTGGCCGTAACACAGGTGGAAGCCAGTTCTACATCTGCTACCAACCACAACCACATTTGGATGGACAACATACTGTATTTGGTAAAGTAACTAAAGGTATGGAGTTCGTGGACGCTTTAGAAGGTAAAGACAAAATGGAAACTGTTGAAGTTGTAGAAGCTTAATACCTTCACCTTAACTGGATCCAAACATGAAGTGCTTCTTTTATAGAAGCACTTTTTTTATTTTTTACATACTTCAAATCGATAATTAGAAAGGATGAATATAACCTTGGATATGGTTACTCAGCTAAGCTTGTTAAAACAAATTTATAGTGAGCGCACGTTGTGGGATGAAGAACTGCAGGCATCGCGCCATGTCGTTCCGGATAGTCTATCGGTAAAGGATCGAGAAGCGCTTGAGGCAGCCGGGCATGAACCGAATCGCTTTGTACGTCCGCAACATGATGAAACGATTACTGAGCTGAAAAAAGTTGCGAATCAATGGACGATCAATGATGCAGCGCAGGCCTTTGTATCCTCTTTGTGGTCAGCACCCATGATCTGGCGTTCGTTGCTTACGGGCAAGCTTATTGCGAGCAGTATGCCAAGCCATGAACATACGCCATATCCATCTTCGAACACTTGTAAGATCTGCGGATTAAGTGTAGATCAAGCAACCGACACAACGCTACAATGGTATTGGCGGATGACCAATGGAACACCGTTGGACGGTGATCCTTTTGGATATGTGTTGGCACTTCGAGAGCTGGCTACCGCGCAGGAGCTTCCAATACCCAATAAGTACGACCGCTGGACATTCCGTGCGGTGTTAACGGTGTTGCGCGAATTACCTCCCAAAACACGTTACAGCAAGGCAGCAGTAGCGCTCAAGAAGGAACGTCTTTTGCCTACACAGAAGGAATATGCCTACCGTGATTTACTTGAGACGTTAGCTCTGATTGGCATATTGGATACGCCGGAACATCCTGGAATGATCACGGAATTCACCTCTTACATGCAGCGTGACGCACGCCCCAATGTGCGGGTTGAAGTGCAGGCCCCTCTGGCGTGGTGGGACTCATCTGTCGGAATTAATGAGAACAACCTGAACAAGATATTTCATGATTTTGATCTGAATAACATATCACTTGCGGATAAGCCTGATGAGAGTCCAGCTGTAAAGGACACGATCTTAGGGGCATTGGAGAAGAAGAGAAGTGTTCGCGGAAAAGTACCAAAGGCATCTCCTGATGCAGGTACCGGGGAGGTACAGTCTGGCGATGTGTATGCTGTTCGGGTCCGGGAAGGTGTATGGGTGACTGTATATTGTCATGAAGTCAGAGACAAGCGCGTCATTGTCGAATATCTGGATGGAGTCTTCCCAGAGATGCCGGGAAAAGCAGATTTGCATGGGACGTTTCGACCGAGAGCGAATGGACGCTGGAAATGCTCGGCTATTGCGATTGATTCCACAAGTTGGGTCAGAAGGGTGGCAAGAGAGTTTCCGCTTCCGACTTCGCCCCTGCAAGAACCTGACCGCACTCCATTCCATAATGCCAAAGAATTAAAGCATATGGCGAGCTGGTGTTTTCCTGATATGTAGAATGTTGCGATGGATGTGAAAATGGGCCACCAAGCAAAAACCGTACCTCCTTGAGAGGAAGCGGTTTTTTGTTGTTTCTTAGCTTATTAAAAGTTAGTATGTGACAAAAAGGAACAAAAAACAATTGATTTTTTGGCATTAAAGTGCTAACATCCAAGTAATAACGAAAGCAATCCTTCAGGGCAGGGTGTAATTCCCTACCGGCGGTGATGCAGGAAGTGTAAGGACCTATGTGTCCAGCACTTGATGCAAAGTCCGTGACCTGTCTGCCATTGGCAGATGGCTGATCTGGTGTAATTCCAGAACCGACAGTATAGTCTGGATGGGAGAAGGAGAGGTGCAGACCTAACAGGTTTGCATTCAGCAGGAGTATTGCTGCACAGTCACGATTTTATGATGTCTTGCACTGTGCAGGGAAGATCCGGATACGCCGGACAGTTCCATACATATGCCGCACTATAAAAGCTCTTTACCTGTGATTGATGTTCATTAAGGTATGTGTCTATTTTCACTTGCCCGAAATGAAGATTTGGGCAAAGTGTTGGCGTGCTGTATCCATTTCACTCCTGCTGGTGACATTTGTCTCTCATCATCCCCATCGAACTGATTGTTCGACGGGGATTTTTTAATAAACAAGACTTTAAACCGCGGGGTGAACGGATTTGGAAATGATCAATGATGAATTTTATATGGCACTGGCATTGGATATGGCGGAACGAGCACAGGGACAGACCGGGATTAATCCGGTTGTTGGATGTGTAGTTGTGAAAGAGGGTCGTATTGTAGGCCTGGGGAGCCATCTGAAACGTGGAACCGGTCATGCAGAGGTGCATGCACTTAACATGGCAGGCAGTGATGCAGAAGGAAGTACGGTATACGTTACACTTGAGCCTTGTAGTCATTATGGCAAGACGCCACCTTGTAGTGAACGCCTGATTCATGAAAAGGTGAAACGTGTTGTGGTATGTTGTGAAGATCCAAATCCGCAAGTATCCGGCAGGGGCATAAGCATGCTTCGTCAACAAGGCATTGAAGTTGAAGTTGGCGTACTGCGTGAGCGAGGAAGACGTATGAATGAAAAATTCATTAAGTTTATTACAACGGGTCTACCTTTTGTGACACTGAAAACGGCTACTACTTTGGATGGGAAAATTGCTACTCGCAGCGGAGACAGCAAGTGGATCTCTAACGAGCCCGCTCGTGAGATTGTGCATGCCCTTCGTCATCGTCACCAGGGAATCATGGTTGGCGTCGACACGGTAATCGCCGATAATCCGGAACTTACTACCCGTTTGCAAGTCGAAGGCATTAGTCCAGTGCGCATTGTAGTGGATTCCAAGTTACGTCTTCCCGTAGGTGCCAAAATGGTTAAGGATGGTCTTGCTCTAACATGGGTGCTGACAACAGACGAAGCCAGTCCTGAAGCTGCTGAACGTTTGGAAGCCTACGGCGTCGAGATTATACGCTGTGGTCCTGGACCACGTGTGGATCTGTTGAGCGGACTTAGCAAGTTGGGTGAACGTGATATAGGTTCGATTTTGCTTGAAGGTGGAGGCACCTTGAATGGAGCCATGTTGGAGGCACGGTTGGTTGATCGACTGCTTATGTTTATCGCTCCGAAGATTGTAGGCGGTTATGATACACCTGGAAGCTTCCGCTTCGAGGGTGTGGAACGTATGAATCAGGCGATTCAATTGAATCAGTTGGAGATTGAACAAGTTGGAGATAATATCAGCATTGGTGGTATTCCGGTGTGGCCTGAATAAATAAATGGATTTGAAAGTAGAAAGTTAGGTTTTTTATAACTTGAAAAAGGGAGGCGGCAGCATGTTTACCGGTTTGGTGGAAGAAGTCGGTCAGATCCGGCGTATTGGTCGGAAAGGCGAAGCGATGGTCCTGAATATCGGAGCTTCCGCCATCATGGACGATCTGAAGATTGGTGATAGTGTAGCAGTGAACGGCGTGTGCTTAACTGCGACAACGCTCGAAGGTGGAGGTTTTACCGCCGATGTAATGCCTGAAACCTATCGCCATACCAATCTCAGTCAGCTGCAATCTGGCAGTAAAGTTAATCTGGAGCGGGCCATGCAATCAGGCGGTCGTTTTGGCGGACATATCGTACAGGGCCATGTTGATGGTACTGGAGTGATTGGCAGTATAACACGTGATCAGAATGCAATTGTGTTTGAGATTAAGCCTGATGATCACCAGTTGTTCAAATATCTGATCCCCAAAGGATCGGTTACACTGGATGGCATTAGCTTGACCGTTGTCCATACGTCGGATACCGCATTCACGGTTTCCATTATCCCGCATACCATTGGTGAAACTGTACTAAATGTGAAAAAGACAGGGGATACCATTAATATCGAATGCGATATTTTGGGCAAATATGTGGATCATCTGCTCCAGTATGGGAGAGGACATCGGGAGACAGATGCTGGCAAGCCGCGCAGTATCAGTGAAGATTTTCTCTCCAATCACGGATTTGCATAAATAGAGAACAGAAATTAACTGGAGGTGGACCAATGTCAGAACAATCCATTCTGGACACAATAGAAGAAGCCATATATGATCTCATGCGAGGTAAACCTGTCATTGTTGTGGATGATGAAGATCGGGAGAATGAAGGCGATTTTATCGCTTTGGCCGAAAAGGCGACGCCTGAAGTCATTAATTTCATGATTACCGAAGGTAGAGGTCTGGTCTGTGTTCCGATTACACAACAACGTGCGGACGAACTTAACCTGAAACCGATGGTTCAACAAAATACGGATTTCCATGGAACAGCCTTCACCGTCTCTGTGGATCACAAAGATACAACAACAGGTATCTCGGCACATGAACGTTCTATTACTGTGAAAGGCCTAATCGATCCTGAGGCAAAAGCCGGGGACTTCCGTAAGCCTGGTCACATGTTCCCGCTGATTGCAAAAGACGGCGGTGTACTTCGTCGTGCCGGACATACGGAAGCGGCTGTAGATCTCGCTATCATGTGTGGTTCCTACCCTGCTGGCGTTATTTGTGAAGTGATTAAGGAAGATGGCACGATGGCCAGACTTCCGGATCTGCAGGAGATTGCCCGCAAGCATGATCTGAAGCTGATCAGTATTCAGGACATGATTCGTTACCGTAACGAAAAAGAGCAACTGGTTCAACGTGAAGTGGCTGTGCGTATGCCGACGGACTTTGGTGAGTTTCAAGCGGTGGCTTATACAAACGCTGTGGACAATAAGGAACATGTGGCTCTGGTCAAAGGAGAAATTGATGGTTCGAAACCCGTACTTGTACGTGTACACTCTGAATGTTTGACAGGTGATGTATTCCATTCGCATCGTTGTGACTGTGGTCCGCAGTTTGATGCGGCACTCAAACAGATCCACGAGGAAGGCAATGGCGTACTGCTTTATATGAGACAGGAAGGTCGGGGTATTGGCCTGATCAACAAACTCAAAGCCTATAAGTTGCAAGAGGAAGGTATGGATACTGTTGATGCAAACCTGAGTTTGGGTTTTGCTGCTGACTTGCGTGATTACGGAATTGGCGCTCAAATTCTGAAAGACCTTGGGGTTCGTCAGATCAGACTGCTAACTAACAACCCTCGTAAAATTAAAGGCCTTGAAGGATATGGACTTGAAGTCGTAGAGCGTGTCGCGATCCAGATGGAGGAGAACGAGGACAATACGGTGTATCTTCATACCAAGCAAGCCAAGCTGGGGCATATGCTCAAGTTTGATGATATCGAGCAGAACGAACAGTAAATATATTTTAGATGAATAACGTTCACCATGTAATTTATGGAAGAGATTACTTAGGGATTTCCGTTACTTACATTACATTATACCGTTAGGGAGATGACTTGAATGCCACAATTTTTTGAAGGACATTTAGTATCAGAAGGATCCAGATATGGAGTTGTCGTTGGACGTTTTAACGAATTCATTACCAGTAAATTGCTTAGCGCAGCACTCGATGCATTCAAACGCCACGGCGTGCAGGATGATGAAGTGGATGTAGCCTGGGTTCCAGGTGCGTTCGAAATCCCTTTGATTGCGCAGAAAATGGCGGAGAGCGGCAAGTATGATGCGGTGATTACCCTGGGAACCGTTATTCGTGGATCAACTACGCATTACGATTATGTGTGCAACGAGATGGCTAAAGGGGTAGCAGCAATTAACCTGAAAACTGGCGTGCCTACGATCTTTGGACTGGTTACAACAGAAAATATTGAACAAGCGATTGAACGTGCCGGAACCAAGGCGGGTAACAAAGGATGGGATGCAGCTACGGCGGCAATTGAGATGGCAAACTTGACGAAACAGCTAAAATAGTGCTTATTTAATAGTAGTGCCCTGCTTTGCGCAGACGAACACGGGAAACCGGATTCGGACGGCTTAGCAGGGTTTTGGATTTTTCTGGCGGGAGGATTCGTCTAGTGACGGTAGTTACATACAAACTGGAGACTTTTGAAGGGCCTTTGGATCTGCTGCTTCATCTGATTGATAAGGCTGAAATTCATATCCAGGATATTCCCATCAGCGATATTACCGATCAATACATGGCGTATCTGCATTCGATGCAGGAACTGGAACTGGATATTACGAGTGAATTTCTGGTCATGGCAGCAACATTGCTGTCGATCAAGAGCAAACTTTTACTGCCCAAACCACCGGTCATTGAGGACTTAGAGGATTATGATTATATGGAAGAAGAAGATTATGATCCACGTGCAGAGCTGATTGCGCGTCTGATAGAATATCGCAAGTACAAGGGAATTGCGCGTCATCTTCATGAACGGGAGTGGGAACGCAGTCTTATATTTTCCAAAGAGCCCGAGGATCTGCGCCCCTATATGCCCGTAGAAGCCCAATCGAACCCGGTTGAGGGTTTACACACCTCTGACCTGATTGCAGCATTTCAGAAGGCGCTACGCAAGGCTGAGAAGCGTACAACCGTAACCCGGATCAAACGGGATGAGATTTCGGTTAAGGATCGGATACGGGATGTCATCGGCGCTTTGGAAAGTATGGGGCCGGGAGGCAGGCTGTTATTCTCCAAGTTGATGGATGAACATATCTATCGCCATGAGATTGTTGTCACTTTTCTGGCGGTGCTGGAACTGATGAAGATGAAGCAGATTGTCTGTTATCAGGAACGGATGTTTGAGGATATCGTTATGGAGTGGAGAGGGGAAACAAAGAATCATGGATTTTCCGAAATTGAAATCGATTATTGAAGGCCTGCTGTTTTTGTCCGGAGAAGAAGGTCTGAGTATCAAACAAATCGCCGAGATCGTCGACCAGCGAGTGGAGCTTGTAACGGACGCGATTGAGGAGATGATTCATGAATTTTCACAGCAGGGACGAGGTGTACAGATTCTCAAGATCGCTGGTGTAGTTCAGTTGGGCACCTTGCCTGACCACGCTGTATATTTCGAGAAACTGGCATACTCTCCCGCGCGTACGTCCTTATCCCAAGCGGCTCTGGAGACGCTGGCTATTGTAGCGTACCGGCAGCCCATTACACGGGTAGAGATTGAGGAAATCCGCGGTGTAAAATCGGAGCGGGCCATCCATACGCTTGTGAATAAGGATCTAATTATTGAAGTGGGACGAGCCGAGGCGATCGGACGACCAATTCTGTATGGAACGACCAAGTCATTCCTGGATTATTTCGGACTGGCTTCAATTAAAGACCTTCCGGAACCAGGTTTGTTCGAAGATTCGGAAAACCTGGAAGAAGAGACACAACTGTTATTCAACAAACTGGATTTGCAACAACTGGAACCGGAAAGTGCTGATCCGGCGGATGATCTAAGTCATATCGACAACGAAGACGATAATAACGATTCTTCACTCTAATTTGCAAGCTCATACTAACCGACACCCATCAGTGGAGTCGGTTTTTTTGTGCATTGTTTTAGATAAATGGTGAATAGAACAGTTTCCAAACAAATATGTAATGGGATTTTTAGGAGAGACGTGAATTTTTTCCTATCCAGAGTGCCATACTAGACGAGAAAAGAATTGAGGGCTTGGAGGTAAGGCCTGTGTGGATTTGGCTTGGAGGAATCGGTTTGTTGTTCGCATTGCTGATTGCCGCAGTCCTCATCTCAAATGTTCATGTACATTTTACATTCAGTAAACATAAAAGTGATGATTACGCCAATATTAATGTTCGTCTTCTCTATGGGATTGTGCGGATTAACTATGAGATCCCGAGTATCGTTTTTCGCAATATGAAGGAAGGTTTTCTGGTCAAGACCGAACAATCCATGAATCATTTGAGAGGCGAGGCCCAGGGTAGCGAGCGGGTCAACAAACGCAAAGTCAAGAAGTGGGCTAAAGATGTGAAAATTATGCTTAGGGCAACGGACGCGCTCAAGCTGTGGCTGAAGCAAACACTCACACGCGTACATATGACCCAACTGTCCTGGGCTACCCACATCGGCGTTGGTCATGCAGCATATACAGCGGTGCTGACGGGTTGGGTGTGGAGTATCAAGTCCATTATTATTGGTTTTCTCACCTATCAGATCCGCTTTGATGAAACACCTGTGCTTCAGGTTATGCCGGTATGGTCCGATGAAATGGAATTTAGAACGGAACTTGATTTCAGAGTGAAAATTCGGATTACAGCCGTTCTGATCGCTGGAGTTACACTACTCACCCGTGTGTTTCAAGTCGAAGGCGGATGGCGGATGTGGTTCAAGCTTCTTCAGGAACAGCGCCGCAGGCATAAGGAGAAGCAAAAGAAGAAACTTAGTGGGACAACAGTATAAAAACCCATCATAGTCGGTCTGTTTTTGGGAATGTAAGGTTGGGATTTGGTGAGTGTATTTAAAATGCTTATTACATAAGTCCCTTCAAGTTTGGGGATGATATGGTTAGATCAAACCTAGCTTACATTGAAACTGGAGGGAATTTAAATGTCAGATCATCCAATTCAAGGCTTAATGGAAACCGCAATGGAAAATATCAAGGCCATGGTGGATGTCAATACAATTGTTGGCGATGCAGTCGAAACACCAGATGGTACCGTGATTCTGCCAATCAGTAAGGTAGGATTCGGATTTGCTGCCGGTGGTAGTGATTTTCACGTTAATGGAGAAAGTAGTGGCAAAAGTGGTGCTACGGGTACCTCTGCTGAACATGCGAGTTCAGCTAAAGTTGCTTCTCCGTTTGGTGGCGGTAGTGGGGGCGGTGTATCCATACGTCCTATTGCGTTCCTGGTGGTAGGTAAACAGGGGGTACACATTGTACCACTTGATAACTCCACACATCTGTTTGAGAAACTCATTGACTCCACCCCTTATGTTCTGGACCGTATTCAAGGCATGTTCCAACGGAATACAACACCAACGAATACTACAGGTGTACCGGTTACACCAGATCCATCAACGTACAGCTGAATCATTTCGTTATGATCCCTCCCGCATCCAAGCGTGAGGGATTTTTGCTGTTTGTATAGCGGATGGTGAGTGTTTTTTCGGAGGTTTCCGTATTGCATGAGACTTATGTCTATGATCCGCCTAACCTAGACATGAAATAGGTTATTAAAGGGGGAACGTTAATGCACAGAGATACCGTGTTTATGGTTTTGTTTGGCTGGCTGCTATCGGCAGTCGTGTATTTGGTAGGAGGAATTGATCACCTGTTTATTGCCGTGACCATCTTTGTGGGGCTGGATTACATCACAGGGGTACTGTCTGCATGGTATAGGAAGGAGTTATCCAGCAGGGTTGGATGGTGGGGGCTTGCTCGTAAGTCATTGACATTTGTTTTTGTCATTATTGCACATCAACTGGATATGGTTGCAGGCAATTCCAATGATTTTATGCGAGATGCAATGTTAATGTTCATCATTGGTACCGAAGGAATCAGTATTTTGGAGAACATGGGGAAACTGGGCCTGCCTGTACCGAAGTTTATCACTTCAGCACTCTTTAAGCTTCGAGGGAATGAAGATCAAGTTGAAGATAAGGAGAAGATGTCATGATACAGATCACCAAGGATTACATACCTGTTAATAAATACAGTCGGGCCGGACTTAAGTTAAAAGCGAAACGTGGAATTGTGATGCATTATACGGCTTCTCCCGGAGCGCCCGCGAAGAACATTAGCAAATACTTTGCAAGTCTGGCACAGCAGGATTCCAATAAAGCAGTGAAAGGTCGTTATGCAAGCGCGCACTTCTCGGTAGATCGAACTTCGATATATAACAGTCTACCGGATGATGAACTGGCCTACCACTGCGGGAGTGCAACATACACGAAGGAAGCTATAGCCAAACTTGGGACATATCCTAACAATAGTACAGTGGGCATTGAGATGTGCATTGAAAAGGATGGCAGTATTCATGAAGATACATTTAATAACGTTGTAGACCTCGCGGTATACCTAATCAGGGAACGGGGCTTTCCACCCGTCTTCTTCACACATAAAGAAGTGGTTGGATGGAAGGAATGCCCGCTGCCATGGATTAAACAACCAGGTGAATATGAAAGATTTAAGCAAGCAGTACATATAAAATTAAACCCACTGCAAGAAATAGCAGTCACGGAGGATGATGATATGAATACCGTTCTTAATTACGCACAATGGGCCTGGAATGAACTTGATCAGTACATTGGAGATGCCTACAACGACAAGGTGATTGAAGATTGGGCATGGGTAGAGAAGGTACGCAAGAAGAAGTTAACCTATGGAGAGTTGCTGTTACTGAAAGTTTTAATTGATGAGCGCAGACGTAAAAAGTCCTGACCTAAAGTACATCTCAGATAGAGGTTATGCCTGTCTGCTGGTTAACCAGGAGTTAAAGTGTGCTGGATCTTTCAAAAAATAAAAATGTTGTATAATCACGATATGATCAGGATACTCAAGTTCATATTGGGTCTGAATCGAGGATTCATCGACGACTCCAATAACAGCGAGTTGATTTGTTTCGATCACATGTGTTGGTGTGGGTGAGCTCATACAACCATCCTTTCGTTTATTAAGTCAGAGTCAACAGGGGCGATGGAGATGTCCATAGTCCCTAGATGACCTATACGAGGCAGGATGGGGAAGGTTAAACTGATCCGTTTCAAAAAAGGTTCAAATTCAAAAAAAACCAGAACCCCACGTCGAATGTGATGTGGGGTTCTGGTTATGTAACTACTCTTTTGAGAACGTGTCCAGGGCCTCATCTGTAAGATGGAGTTCTGCGAAAGCCCTGCATATCTTTTGGAAAGATCTAATGGTATTTGTCTCATACAACATCTCAATGGGATCAAAACCTAACATGACAAGCGAATCCACAAGTTCTGTCTGATCTACTTCTGTATGGTGGAGCGCTTCAAGCATGGTTTCAATAACTGCTAAAAATAAAATGGCTTTATTCACTGTCTCGATTGGTGTCCCCTCCTTCGTAATACTACTAGAATAAGCAGAGGAGGACAGAAAATAACGAGAAATTCCAATTTCTCAGTGATGAATCTATTCAATCTAAAAGTGTGGAGAGAATAACTGGTTGTTGTAAATTAAAATCTGATGATAAGCTCTCCTTTGTATGTAAGATTAAGCTTTTTCGTTTACTTCGTGGAGAATGGAATCAATTAATTCATCATCAATCAGAGTGCTAGCTTTTTCGAGTGCCAACAGAATACCTTGCGGTTGTTCAAAAAAGACTGTAGAGAGAATAGGGGCAACTTCATCTAAATTAATCTTCTCAGCTTTGACCATACTGATCAAAGCAACAACGATCTCATGTCCCTCCACGTTACCTTCCATAAATCTTGTTCGTAAATGAGTTGCTACTATTTCGGTCTTTGACTGCGAGTACGCCATTACATTTCCCTCCAACGGTTTGAATATCTTAGCAGAGCTCCTCTTCATGCAAGTTTAAACCAGGTTAGATTAGGAGTTATCTTAACAATAATAAGGCAGATAGTTTAAATTATCAACAGCTACTAAGTCAATAAAATCGGATTTGGAATCACAGTTTTATCCAGAAAAAAAGACCCGGAGAGGGTCATTTTTTGGGTCTGCCTTCCCAATAATCAGGAAATCCGTTGTAATCCCATGCGTTCAGATTTTCGCTGTCGGCTTGAATGGTAACATCTGCTCCGGAACCAAAGTCAACACCTACGGTTTGCAGTTCTTTGGCCTTAATAACCAGTACCTTGCCGGGTGCACCTGCACACACCAAAGCAAGCTTCCACGGTGTCTGTTGGTAGATATTTTCCATTTGTTTGGATGCTGTGCTCACATGAGACCACGAGGGGCAGTCCACCGTTCCCACGATGCTTGTCCACCCGTATCTCCGCTCCAGAACTTCTCGATATTGCTCGGCCTTGGCTCCGCAGATCAGAATAGGCATGGTCTTGAATGTTTCGTAGAATAACTTGAATCGGGCGATGTAATTATTCTCAAAAGCATAGAAGGTCTCTCTGGGCTCAACTTTGTAATATTCAAGGCACATATCGAATAACGGCTTGAAATACCAGTGATCTGTCTGGATCAGATGTCCGACGTAATCCGCTTTTCGCAGGCAGTGTACGATAATTTCTCTCGCACTTGCATTGGGTAAGGTTATCCCGCAATAGGTAGGGTCGTTCAACCAGCCGTAATGAGACTTGATGAAATCCATAGTCAGAACGGTATCGTGGGCCAGAATGGTGTTGGAAGCATCCCCAAATCGAACAGAAGCATGGGCTTCTCCATCAGAGGCCATTTGGAACCAGTTGTGGATTAGTTCTACACTCCCCAACATGCCTGTCACCTTCTTCCCATGTGTGAATAATGGTTTCTTTGGAATACATATTCATCAACTCCTTCTGTACTAGAATAGGAAAAATGCTTCGTTCTCTCTCTTCTTTTGAGGAATCACTCCTTTTTTGTTCAATGTGCGAAGGTTATTGAGCAACAGTCTAGACTATGTAAAAAGGGAGAGGGGATGGACTGTGAAAAACGTATTTATAGGTAGTCCTGTACGTAATCGGGCTTGGATTATGGAACGGCACTTGCAATCACTTGAGCAACAAGCAGTGCAGAAGCATTATATGTACATCCTGAATGATAGTGAAGATCAGACGGAGCATATCCTTGATTGTCATCAGATTCCTTATCTGACTCATAATCTGGGGAGAACATATGGTCATATACGTGGACAATATTCCTATCACAACCTGGCGTTGTTGAGGAATATGCTTCTAGATGAGTTTCTGAAATCGGACTGTGATTATCTGTTCTCAATTGATACGGATATCATCATTCCTGAGGGTAGCCTACGGCAGTTAATGGATAATGACAAAGATATATGCGCAATGCTTATACGGAATCACCCAAAATTGAAGGCTCATAATGCAATGAGCGGCGGAAAACATATACCTGAATTCAAAGCGGGTTTGTTCCCGGTAGAACTGACAGGTGCCGTATATTTGATTAAGCGTGAAGTGATCGAAGCTGGGGTTCGTTATGGTTCCCATCCAACAGGTGAAGATGCACCATTCTGTGAGCAAGCTAGAAGATTGGGATTTCAATTGTTTGTAGACACTCGGTTGCGTCCCGTTCATGCCTATGCGGAAGGGGTGGAGTTGATTGCTCAATTGGCTGCTTCGTAGAAAACAACGAGAAAATCCGGTTTTTGAAAGTATAGAAATGACCATTGTTTACCCGCCTGCACTTGACTGGAACCTCTTGTTCCAACGTCCGCAGCAATTGATGACCGCCTTCTCTAATATTCCAGGTATACGGGCTATATTTATCAATGAAGAAACGTACAGAAAGCAGACCCGCCCGATTGAAAAGTTAAATGAGAATCTGTTCCTTGTGCAAAAAGGTGTGAACTACGATCACCTGGTGAAAGGAAAGAAGGTACTCTGGTTCTCGAATCCAGGTCAGTACAATTATTCGGATGGACGGAAGTTTGATTTTACCGTATTTGATTACCTTGATAATTCGGCTGATGAGTTTGCTGTGTGGAAATCCTACATCCCGAAATGTTTTGACCGTGCAGATCTTATTGCGACGACTGCGAAGGTGATGTACGAGGCACATAAACATGACGGCAAACCAATCTTTATGTGCCCTAACGGGGCAGATTACCAACATTTTGAGAAAGCGCGGACAATTCTGCCCAAACCGGCCGACTTACCCGATGTTCATGATGGGCAAAAGATTGTGGGTTTCCACGGTGCAATGGCATCGTGGGTGGATTATTCGCTGATTACCGCTATTGCAGATAAAGGTTATCGTGTTGTTTTGATTGGAAACAATGCCCTCTATCAAAAAAATATTGTGCATCCCAATGTGACTTGTCTTCCGCACAAAGATTATAAAGTGCTTCCCGCCTACATTGCTCAATTCGATGTTTGTATCGTGCCATTTAAGTTGACAGAGATGATCCGTGGCTGCGATCCGATCAAGTATTATGAATATTTGTCTGCGGGCAAACCTGTGTTGACAACGCGTATGGAGGAAATTGTTCATAAGTACAGCGATGTAACTTACTTTATGAATCAGCATAATTGTGGATTGATGTTGGAGAAAGCGATTCGTGAGAATAGTGCTTCCAAAATTGCGGCAAGAGTAAGGGTGGCTAAGTCTAATAGTTGGGATGGCAGGGCAATGGATGCCGTGAAGATGATTAATCAGGTCATAGGAGGTATGAAAAATGAAAAAGATATTTAAACGAATGTTTGGTAGCCAATCGACTACACCGACAATTGAGCTTGAAGAAATAGAGATTGACGCGACGGAGTTCAATGTTACGACATACACCCCAAACACGGATACAACGATTGTATATCTGCCTGCGATCGATTTCCATAGTGAACGATTCGGGCGTCGACCACAACGGCTGTTAAAAGCACTCGCGGAAGTAGGCTACAATGTAATATATATCAACTCCAGTGATGAGTTCTATCAGGTTGATGCCTTGGAGTATCCATATCCGGAGCTTCCAAACTTTGTCGTAGCCCGTGTGGGCCAGAATGTCCGTACGCTGTTTCAGGGTGATCGCGTGATCTACTGGGTGAACGATAGCCGGCTGGCAAGTTCTGTCGAGACAGCATATCCTGATCTAGTCGTATTTGATTCGTTGACTGATCCGGATCAGTACGAGAAGCACAAACACAAGATGGAAGCTGTTGCTGACGTTGTCTTCATTACACCCGAGAGAATCTATGAGCATGGCAAATATTGCTCGCATGTTCATCTGGTTACTGCCGATGAATTTGAGATCAAGGAACGTGCAGAACAGGTAGCGCAAATTATAGATGCTTTGCCAAACAGAATGGCCCCTCTAATGTAGGGGTCTTTTCTTTGATCATTATCGTTAGGGATTGAAGATAGCGTTCTACACTATAAAAAGCAGAGACGGCGAACAGCCAGACGGGTTAAACGAAATGGATCTCCCGATCATCAAGTCCTTTAACCTGATCCCGGCTTAAGCAAGTCTCCGTAGCTAAAAATACATACTATCCTAAGGAGTGGACTGTTCAATGGCTAAAAAAATGATTATCAAAGGTGTAGGTACGTTTATGGCTAAACGCCTTCCAAAAGATCCGATGGGCGAAATTGAGGTAGTTACCCTGGGCACCCTGCAAGATCTGAAAATTGACCTTAACGTGGAGCTTGAGGACATCTTTGGTGGTGACGGTCTGTTCGCCATTGATGTACTGGTGAAGTCGAAATCGATCGAAGTATCGGCAACAGATGCTAAATTCGATCTGGATGCGATCCAGCTGATGATGGGTTCAACGGTACAAGAGCAAGTGAAGTCTTATGTATGGGTGCTGAATGAGCAGTCTACAGTGGCTGCAGGCGTTTCCAATTCTGGATTTGCGGAAGCCAAACCGAAGCATGCGAGTGAAATCTATGGAAGCAACGGTGGCATCACGGTTCGTCTCAAAGATTCCAACACGTTGTTGAAACAACTCACTTCGAAAGGAACGGCCGTGGAACCCAATGCGTTCTTCTACGACGAAGCAAATGGTGTAGTCATCCTGAATGCGGTCCATATCGGTAAAGAGATTGTGTTGAATTACAAGCGAGATCAAATTGTAGACATGGTTGATCTGTTGGTTGACGAAGTACCATTCCCGATCTCTGTCATTCATCACGGTACGTTCCAGCAAAAAGATGGTTCGTATGCAGGTGTTGAAACCGAGCTGTACATGTGCCGTGCAAAAGGTACATTCAGCATCAATGCCCAGCGCGCTGCCGCTTCTGCTTCTGCAATCTCCTTGCAGATTCTTGATCCTGAACGTGCTGACGGAAAAATCGGAAGTATCAAACGCTTCAGCGCACCAAGCAAGATCTAATATCTAAATAAGGTTGATTGCTCCTGGCAAGGTATCAAACGGCATCTGTGTCCTCCCCTTCACAGAGCCTTGCCTTGCCAGGTTTTTTATTATATGGGGGAGAATGTCCTGGGGAGGTCTTTAAATTCATGGAAACAGAACAAGAAAAATCCGAGCGTGAGCTTGCGGAAAAGCTGAATGAGGAAGCGGCGAAACGAATCAAAGATGATCCGGAAAACAAACGGGTGACTCCGGAGGAAGTGGAAGCTGCTGAGCGTGCATTCTTTGAAGATGATGAGATTATTACGCTGCGGGATCGACGGAAATATCGTATTCCGCCATGTAACCTGAAGGATGCCCGCCGTCTGATGAAGTTGCTAAAAACGGTGAATATCGATGCCATTATTCTTAACTTCATTCCGACTGAGAATGATGAACTGGATGAAAAGCGGCAGCAGGATTTATTTGATGTATTGGCAATGGCATTCAAAAACTATCCACATATCGTGACCAAAGATGAGCATGGTGAGTATATCATCAATCGAGAGTATCTGGATGAGTACCTTGATCTGAACACAGCTCGCAAAGTCATTGATATGCTCATTGGACTCAATGGTTTAAAAAAGTAGAACGCACCGAGGGGGAGTCTTTGGAGGGAACCGAAATCCGTGATACGGAAACACAGGAACCTGTTCACTGGGGAGAAATCTTCTTCACCCTCCATAAACACTGTGGGCTGAACAAGTGGGAGATTTGGGAGTACACACTCCCTCAGGTTGCGGAGCTGTGCAAGTCAGCCGAGAAATATATTCAATTTGAGGTTGAGCTTATGACAGCACCTCTTCGCATGTTCGGTGGCGGTGGGGGCGAGGAAGTCGAAGAAGATGGGACCGTCAGACGTAAAAGAACCTTCAATGACGAGGATTACGCAGAGATATCAGAAGATGATATCGGTATGCTTGCACAAGCGCTCGGAGGATAAGAGAGAGATATCCCGTTTTGCCTAAATGAAGGTAGAACGGGATTTATGCATAAAGGCGGTGATTCTTTTGACTGAAACAGAAGGACAAGGAGATAAACATTCCTTAACACAAGAAATATTAACGGATAAGGATCAATTAACTGGACAAAACGCAGTACTGAAAGAGAGTTCCCCTTCAGGCGTTAGCACACTGATTAGACGAGTGGAGACAATCAGAAGTGATATGCAGTCGCAAATGATTGAAACACTGACGACCGATTTGGAGCACTTTTATCGTGGAGCGTTCAGTGAAATGAAGGATGTATCTGCAGCTGGCTCACAGGGGTTGATAGACTCCGTGATGAATACGATGAAATATATTTCAGCAGGTGAAACCAAGGGGTATTCAACAACATTACTTAAGAAATCCCTTGACTCGTCGCAGCAGATGGATCAACAGATAAGCCGGGCCGACCAAAATTTGGAGCTTAGATCGTCTGGGACTACAAATGGCAGTGGGCAATTCACACAAACCGGAACGGTCAAAAATCTGCAACGAATTGCACTGAAACATGGTATGGATCAGGAAGATGTAGGTCTTGCCTATCGTATTGGTTCTCGTAATTATGATCATTCATCTGAAGCTGTCGCGTTTGCTGAAGAAGTAGCCAAGCTGCATTCAGTGGGCAATATGGATGTAGAACAGACGGCAACAGGTCTGGAAGCTGTTACTCCGGCATGGGGAAGCAGTAGCTTTGATCTGTCCCAAGTCACAGACATGATGATCAGAGCTTCAACGATGTTGGATGTTGGCATTCAGGACTTGATGGATATGATGCGTCAGACCCTTCCAATGGCTGGTAACCCTGATGGAACGCTTGCACAAGAGGATGCATTAGCCAACTGGATTAGCAAGGCTGGATTGTTGGTTCAGTCAAAAGGAGATCATCCTCAGCAGGGCTTTGCATCGAATCGAGTTAGATTCGATCTTCTTGCTGAACAATTGAAGGCTACGGATGCAAACGCGTCGGTCCATCAGCGCACTGGAAGCAGAGACAACCTTCAATTCCGACAACGAGAGATCGAAATCGCATTTCAGATTGCAACACATGAGGCGATGCAAGGGTTGAAAGAGGAATTTGCCGAGCTGGGCGATTATCTTATCGCAGTCATGCGGTTAATTGGAGATCGTACGGGTGGCATTGTTGATCATATGGAAGTGCTTAACCGAATTATGGATGAAGTCGGAGTTCAGGTTGCGTGGGATAAGTTCGGTGAAGTGATGAATGAAGGCGATCAGAAGCGATACAGTGCTACAAATGCGGATCCAGGGAAAGTCGAAAATACGGGGAGCGATGTTCCCGAGCCACTTCGAGTCACGGATGTGCAACGTGCTGGTGTAGCGCAAGAAATGGGCAGACAGCAGAGTCGTCTGCAGACGCTGGAACATCGCAGAACAGAAATTCAAAGTAGGGCCGCCTCCAAGCAAGATGATGTACTTCAGGCACGGACTAACCGAGATCATCAACATAAAATGTACAATCAGGCTATACAAAATGGGGATACAGCGGCTTCTCCCATTCATGCAGAAAAACGTGACGAAGCTGAGAAGCGAGTCAAAACGTATAGTCGAGAACTTCTTCTGTTGCGAGAAGAAATGCATTCACTCGATATTCAGATTGCAAAGACGAAGCGAAGTCTTGAGTTTCTTGGGCGAGAGCTGGATGACACGAGTAGAGCAATGATGCAACTTGAACACCAAGCTAGAGTTTTGATGATGGCGATGGATGACATGGACCTGGATGCAGTTGAACTACGAAACAAGTTGTATTTCCTTAATGCTGAGTTTACATACGGTTCAACCGATGTTCAGCGCTACGAATCCGAGATCCAGAAGCTGCGTAAACAGTCAACTCTATTGAATGACGCTCTCTCCACATTGAGAACCGAAGTCAATGAGTTAAATGCTTCTTTTAGACAAGGCATGATCGATGCTACAGCATACATATCCAAACTGAAGGAACTTGAACAGGTTCAGCTCGCGAGTATGATGAGTGGTCCAGGAGGATTATTAGTTACTCAAGGTGCAGGAAGCGTTGGATCCCCTGGATCCCCTGTTAAGGATGACAAGGAAGAACCCAAGAACAAAACCTTTGTAGCTCGTCATGAAGACCTGATCAAAGATGTCATGAAAGACGCGATAATGGATGAATTCAATCCGGGGGGCGACTCGAAAAAAGGGAATAAAAACACACCCAAAAGAGGCCTTCTTTCCAGATTTAAGGATATGAAAGATACAGGCAATCGCAAAGCATTTTTTGATAGCAATGCCCCGATCCGTAATAAAGATGGAAATATTCTTCGAGATAGACAAGGCAACTCGATTACTCAGCGTGACATCAATGCGGAGCAAGCTGCCCGTGGGATTAAAACACCCGGAAAATTTTCGAAATTAGTCAAATCCGGCGGGAGATTATTGAGGCCTTTAAAAGCTGTACCAGCACTTGGGTTAGCGATGACCGCTATGGATGTCGTCTCTGGTCTTGTCGATCCATTAAACAACATGGGTAAGTCAGAAGCGGAGAAGCAGAGTATTCGCGCAACCAATAAAGAAGAGTTGGCCAAAGATTTCAAGGATATGGAGCAGTCATCTTTTGTAGGGAAAGTGTGGAAAGGGTTAAACCTGGGGATGGATGCCGCTGTGTCTGGCACAATGAGTTCAATATTCGGAAAAAGTGCTACCAATAACAAGTTCGGGGATTACTGGAAGGGATTTAAGGCGGTTTGGAGTGAAGATGGCGGAGATGCAGTTGAGAAGAAACTGGGCAAGGAATACAACTACAAGCAGGAGAAAAAAGAAGCCCAGATTCAAATGGATAAAGAGTCTGGAAAACCGCCTGGGGACAACAAGCAACAACAACAACCGCAGATACAATACATTCAACCTCAAATGCAGTATATTCCTGCTGCGGGCGGAATAGGAACTATTGCTAACGGTTATAGGCCTCAGCCGCAAAGCAATGGTATTGATGAAATGATCGCCAAGATTAATCGGCAGCTTAACAAATCGACAAGTGATAACGAAACCAATTACCAAGTCACTCGATCCCGTCTGTTGATTAGTGGTGTTCGCGAAGATTCTGGTCAGATGCGTGCGCTAATGGAGAAATATTTGCAAGAGAATATCAAGTTCTTCGATAAGGCCATTGCAAATTTACAGAAGACGTACGACAAGATGGCTGAAGGTAAGGATAAAGATGAGCTGGGCCTGGAGATCAATGAGAAGAAACAGCAGAAGGCACAATCAGAGCTTGAACTGAATGGTGTTAAAAACAGCCAGATTGATGAGCTTAGACGCAAGATGAATGATCAGTTTGAGTTGACGCAGTTGGATTATGATAAACGAATGTATGATCTCCTTGCGGCTAATGGGGGTAAGGAAGATGCACCAGAATTAATTGCATTGAACAAATCCCGTGCATCTGAAATGAACTCACAAATAAGTTCGATCAAGCAAGATTGGAAGAATCTGTTGAATAGTGGTGTGTTTAAACCGGGCTCGGATGAATATATGCAGATTTTTAAACAAATCCAATCATTGGGTGTAGAACAGTCCAAAAATTTGTATGAAATTAGCAAAAAAATGGATAAACCGATATCTTCATTCAACATTCCAGCAGGTCTTAAGGTCATGGATTACTTTGACTACATGACGACGAACAATACACATAAAAGTGTGATGGTTGGCTCGGGGGATGTTACGGTTCATGTGAACATCGATAATATGACAGGCAGCACAAAAGATGTGGAGAGACTTACATCTACGTTGGACAAGACACTACGGCAGAACAGTCCTGGTATTGCAAACCGAATGGCCAGCAATGTAGGTGCAAGAATGGGAAGCAATCATATCCCCAGATAAAATAGGTAAGGAGGAAATCTGAT
The DNA here is from genome assembly GCF_037975265.1 of Paenibacillus sp. FSL P4-0176. Lineage (NCBI taxonomy): Bacteria > Bacillati > Bacillota > Bacilli > Caryophanales > Paenibacillaceae > Paenibacillus > Paenibacillus sp. FSL P4-0176. Next base: position 4,694,843 of record NZ_CP150242.1, on the reverse strand, counting down.
ATGACTCAGCAAGATCCGTTTGGCTTAGTTAATGACCGGTATAAAAGAAAGCTGTATGTAGATACAGGCATGAAGTTTGAGCCAGTGAACGGAAGAATTATTGATCCGTACTCTTCACCTTCGCCCAATCCACAAGTGAGGGAAATTAAAATGATTAATGCTCCCTCACATTTTCATCAGATGGGCGTGTCTTCGTACAAGGCCATCATTAACATCTTGTTTAAAGATAAACAATCCTATCACGACTACGCCATGTACGTAGGCTGGACACACAAATTTTATGATGAGAAGGGCAATATTTATGTTGGTGTAGTAGAGTCCATCAAAGTTGACCCTATTTTCTACCATCAGGATACGATGGATAAAGATCAGAAGGGGTACAAGGTCGAATTGACCATGACCCTGATCAAAAAAGATGGTTATGACCGTAAGAGTGCCATACAGTTTCAGGATTTACAGACGACAGAAGGGAAGGACCACTGGGCAAGAGATTCCATTGAACGCTTGGCTGATTTGGGACTGACGGTTGTAACACAATTGGATGGCACACCCATTCTATATTTCAGACCGGAAAACTTCATAACCAGAGCAGAGTTTGTTACTTTCCTGATGCGTACTAAGCGTTTGCTGGAACGAACAATTCGAGAGTAGGGTGACCTACTCTCTTTTCTGTCTATTCTAAAGATAGGAGGTGTTTATCATACGAAAATGGGTTGATGTAAACGAAGGGGACTGGTTCTATAACGATGTTATGGAAGCCACGAATATGGTTTTGGAAGATGGTGAAGTCTTTGTGGCCGGAATCAACTATAACAAGTTTGAGGAAGGCAAGCCTTTTGTATATGAAGAAATCAAAGGGAAAGCGGGGCAAACCTCATTTAGTCTGCCTGTGCTGATTAAACCAACAGATGACAATCCACTGTATGTGTTTATTGATGGTGTTCAAACGATCTACCAAACGGCTGAAACCAATAGTAAGGGATTAACTGATGTGGAGTTGTATACGGGTGTAAAAGCAGGACAGGTGGTGTCCTTCTGTAGTTATGGTGAACCGTTGCTGGACAGTGCTTGGAAAAGGCCGCCCGTCTCCTGGACTGGAGATCTGCCCAGAGCTGAACTTAGTGCAGCGACGACCTATTTCTACGATCCATTCAGTCGTAATCATCAGGAATATTTGTATGCAGCAGGCCAACCGCTTCGCAGACTCAGTATTCCTTCCGAGGTATGGGGTGATACCAAGGGGGATGCCGCGGCGGTAACCAAAATTGCAACAAAGGCTATTGGTTACCGAACGGATGTATATTGTGTCAGCCCGGGGGGATCGGTGTTTCTTCCTTTTAATCTGAACGGTGTCACTTGCAAGTTCAATTATTGGACGAAGAATAACAAATTCAAGAGTGAAGATATCAAAGCGACAACCCTCAAACCAGCATACAACAATTGTTTCTTTCCTAATGCCATTATACAACGGGGAGAAGCCTTTCATCTGATTAATAAGTTACGCAAGGTGTTCTATGCCAGATTTACGGACATGGAAGCACCAACGACGGAGATTAATCAGCCTATTACGGCATTTCAAGGTCAACGGGTTTTTAGACTTAACGGCAATTATCCAGCAGGTAAAAAGAAACTTAAAGTTACAGTGAAATTTAAAGACGAAAAAAAAGATAAAGACCAAGAAACACCGACTTATTCGGAAATTGACAACCACACGGTTGTTTTTAATCAACCTTTCTCAGAAGGCGACGAAGTGACATTCTATTATCTCAAAGATGTGAGCGAAAGGTTCGCAGACGTCGGCAAAGATTCGGCCATTTATTATCGGGACAAAGAGGAGCGAGTTGTACAGAACAAGGATGCCTTCTGGAAAATAGCCGTCTCAGAAATGGAAGACGAAACATTTGCGAACAATGATCCACTAATTGCTGGCATTCCGATCAATAACAAGCTGGATGGTGCAGCGATAGTAACAGATATGGGGAGACCTACAAATGGCACAGAGCAGGCAGAGGTATGGTTCCTTGGGAATTCCGCTATGACCCGGGCTGAAGCCGTAGCTTTCCTGGACCGATTCATGAAATGGACCATCGAGCGATTCAAGTAAGGGGGAGATTACAATATGATTCCAATTTCGGATGAGGTTATGAATGTGCTATCCCAGCGTCTGAAGCTGGGTGAAGGAGCGCTTCCCAATATCCGGGTCGAAGTAGATCGGCTGGCATTTATCCCGGGACGGACAGAAGAGTTCAGGCATATCGTAACCGAGCAGGTACCCATCATCAGTACAGAATCCGTTTGGGTGGATGAGTCGAGTAATGGTATATATAACGGTTCGACTCAAGCGAATGCTCAGGAGATTTTTTTTCCGGTTAAGGGTAAAACGATTGATAGTATTACAGTTACAGATAATTTTGGCTCTCCTCGTGATAAAGGTACAAGAATTCATAAAGGTATTGATTTGTTTGATGAGATTGGAACGCCGATTTTGGCTGCATGGGCTGGAAAGGTTGTTCGAATATCCTATAGTAAAACAAAGGGTGCTGGTAATGCCGTAAATATAAGACATGCAAACGGTGTAATCACTAAGTATTTCCATTTAAAAGAGATACTCTGTTCGGTGGATGATGAAGTAGCTCAAGGGGCTGTCATTGGAACACTAGGCAATACGGGTGGCGTATATACCGGTGGTCATAAGGTGTCTGCGGCTGAACGTGCGGTGGGCAAGGGACGACATCTACATTTTGAAATTTGGGAAGGAGTCAATCCAACAACGAGAACTGGAGAAGGTGGTAAGGCAGTTAATCCTCAATTGTATTTCAAGGGACAGCGCAAGTTGCACGGAAATGCGAAAACAACATTTACTGATATAAAGCCGGTTCAGGTCGAAGGATATCCTGGAGAGATCAAACTGAATGAGAAGTTCGACAAGCGAAACTGGCATGAGAAAAACGTTTATACAATCGGATTGAAATTTTTGGATTATGCCAAGATTGAATCGGGCTGGACTATGTTTGATTCAGGAGGCAAGTTGCTATACACCTTTGAAGGCAAAGCTGCCGTAGCTGAATTTGAGATTAACGTTACGAAACTGAGTATGCCTACGCAAGGGCTGCTTAGTATTGGAATGGGGACTAATTTTAGTGAAGTGGAAGGGGATTCTTTCGCTGTGGTGATTGATGGTAAAACGTATGCCTTTGTCAATAAGTTTAACGGGGCATATGATCTGACCAAACTCACGGAATTGAATAATATTGTGATCCCTGCAAAAGCCAAGAGTATCAAGATTAAGGTGACCTATGGGGGCAAACAAAACCCCACTGTCCCAACCGGGTCTGTTCCTGCTTCGAGTAAGAAGTATAAAAAATTCGCCATTGATTATATTCGCATACAAGAGTTGTTACCTGCTCCGTTGAAGAATCAAAAGAGTGAAGAAGGGCTCGATCCGTCTAAAGGATATTATCAAACGAACAGCTACGGAGATTTTATCAATAATAGAAGGACAGAGACGGATGTTATTCAGGTCGGGTCTTTTGTCTATATGGACACGCAGGTTCTTCCCAATATCATTAGTGCCGAAATCGATGATCAGTTTGATTCTGAAGCCAGGGAAGCACGGCTGACCATCTCCAATCCGAGAGGATTCTTCTCCCCGGATTATAATCCTGCTCATTTTCCTGAGCTTGGGGGTGTGCCGTCTCCATGGTCTTATTTCGCAAACGGATTCCATATCGGGGTGCTGAGTGAAAATACACCGATACGCATATATATGGGATATGGTCAGCACATGATGCGGGTATTTACTGGACTGATTGACAAGGTGGACATCAATGGCGAAGGCTCCACGCTGGAGATTACGGCCCGAGATATGTACAAGCGCATTATCGAGAAAGTCATTTCCGAGAAAAAAGCTTATCCAGAAGTAGATGAGATTGATAATGTGCCAGATCCGGTGCCGCCTGCAGCAGTTGGCACGGACCGGACATCATCCATAATTCAGGCCGCACAGGCCCAAGCTGAAGCGTATGGTGTACCTGATCATAAGTTTTTGCTTGCGATATGCAGGCACGAGACCGTTCTCGGAACACAAGGTAAGGGTAAAGATGAGAACGGTAGCTTTATTCTTGGATATGGCTGTCCTAGTAAAAGCGAGTGCAATCCCCTTTACAAGGGAATTCAGGAGCAAATGAAGCGCGGAGCAGAACGGATGTCCAAAGCACTAGCTTCCAGAGGTAAAAAAGTGACTTCAAAAGCCGATGTACTTTATTTCCACAATGGTGGAGACATTGCTCCCATGACCTGGAGTCAAGATCGGGAGAATTGGGTGGACAAGGTATGGACCTATTATCAGGAGATGCTCGCAGATCCGGCAAGCTGGACCATTACAGCAACCTCCACCCCGGCAGTTACACCAACACCAGCTCAGCCTGTAGAATTTGAAAAGCCGGCTTGGGTCAAATCAACGGTTGTACTAGATCTGGTTAAACATGCGGGTATGGTGGGTTGGCGGGCAACCAGTGAGGATCGCTCTTATCCTGACTACGTGATTGACGAGACCTATCTGATTGAAGTGAATCAAAAGACGGGCAGGGTCATTGTCCCCGTACCGGGTCAGGAAGGTGAGTTTGAAGTCAAGGACGCAAGCACTGTGCTGACACCGAACGGATGGCTTAATCCATTTATTGAGGAGTATGGCAGGACGTTTGAGCAATGGTCTGCCAAAGTTACGGAAGCTGTTCAGGAGGTGATCTCGGAGATTCCCTATCGAAGCTATTGTGACCGTTATGGTACGTACCGACTGGAGCGCCTGAATTATGACAAACCGGTCGTGGCAGAGTTTTCCGAGAATGACAATCTGATCTCCATTACCAAATCCACGGATTGGTCCAGAGGAAGAAGCCACATTGTTGTTATCGACTCGAATGATAGTCAGAGCAGTTTCGTGGACAAGGAGATTCTGCTCGAACTCAAAGGAGAAATCCGAACCATGGTGCTGGCCGTTCCTTGGGCGAAGACGGTTGAAGCCAAGAGACAGGTGGCAGAACGAGCTTTTTTTGATATGAAACGGATGTGCCGTACGCTACAGGTGTCCATTCCTGCGAATCCTGCGCTTGATCTGCTCGACAACGTTATTGTGACGGATAAAACGACCACCACACGAGCTGTATATACGATTAAAAGTATTAAAACCAGTTATTCGGTTGACCGTGGCATGTTACAGGTCATTGATATGATGTGGGCAAGAAAGGGAGTGATGGTGTAATGGCCGGCATTGTGAATGAAAATATTGTATTTCCCGTGCTGGATCTAATCCACCGGGAGCTTCGCAAATATAGCAGTATCTCCAATTCGAATGTTTCTCCCCTTGAAGGTGAACCTTCCGTTACATTATATCGGGAGCACATGCAGGACCCGGACAGGGTGACTGGAGCAGACCTCTTGTATGAATCGGCATGGAAGGTTTCGATCTGGATGAAGTTTGGCTCAGAGGATGAGGAAGACTTTCCTTCCGGAGTGGGCTATTCCCACCCGGATTATGATTATTACAAGTATTTCAGACTAACGCAGGTGACGGCCCGTACATATGATCCGAGTGGAGAGTCGATGTTCACTTACAATATTGGTCTAAATTATGATGACGAAGGACGCTTAACTGGAACGAGCGTAAGTCGTATATAACATGTAGGAGGTGGTTCCATGGCATTTAATGTATCTTACATCGCGGGTGGCGTCATCGACAAAGTGCGCGAGCTGCCGTACCCACACTTCAGTAAAAAGACGATCCCGTTCATTCGGGGACAGATGTTGGACATTCCGGCGGCCAAGACCACCAAGTCTGATACGTTCACCTTGGCGTATGACACAGAGTTTCTGAGCATTGCATTTGCTGCGAGCCACTACTGTGTCGGCGATTACTGGGAGCTGATGATCGGGACTGAAAAGGTGTGCCGCACCATTTATGCGAAGGAACTTCCCGAGTCGGTTTCTATGGGGAACAGTTTCGGAATTGTCTACCCGATTCCGGCGGGGACGACCATTAAGTTTGACTTCTACAACGCGGTGGCTGAAGCCAAGTCGGTCTGGTACAACATCAAATTTTTGAGATAAGGAGGGTGACGATGGCACTGCAAAAACCGCAGACGAACTTTGCCGCTTATATTGACGGAGAGTCGGAAGCACAAAAACTAATCAACACGCTGGCCGATGAAATCGTAGGTGCTGATATTCCCAAAGTAGAGGGCGGGATTGACGCCAATCGCTGGGAGAAGGTATACGAATCTAGCGGAGCTGAGTGGGTGACCTACAGTAAAAGTTATCACAAAGGTATTGTTGGCATGTACACCCATTCGGATGGAAATCAGTATGAAGTATACAAAATTCCGGATTGGACTGAAGCCAAAAATTACACAGGAGAATCTGCCTTAGATGCGGATGGGTGTTTATGGGAAGTAAGACAAACCTATTTTGACGAATCAGCTGAAGGTATGACTCAACCTGGCACAGCAAACATCGGAAAAACTTACGGCAATTATAAGACAGGACGTAAAATTCAGGTTGTACAATTCAATTACAAAGATGCTCAGACAAATGAAACAATATATGTTGATGTTCCTGGTTGTTTGGTAACTGTTGTTGTAGATAATTCAGTTCCTGATGGGTACAGAGCATATCTGGTACGACAGGTGATTGGAAACCTGGATGGCACAACAAAACCAACAAAGGAATGGAATCAGTTTGAGATTGTCACAGAGATGCCTACAGATTGGGCATATGCAATCAAGCTAGTGTCTAAAGGCAAGTACCAATACAACTTAACCAGAAGAGTTAACGACTATCAATATAATCCTTACTGGGCTTGGGGTAATATTGTGGATTATTCCTATGAACCTGTAAAGCAACTTTACAAGTTCGATGAACTGTTCTATACAGCTGATGTATTGAACAATGTAACTGCTCAGACCGTAGTGAAAGCAACTCCTACAGTTCCCACAGGGATTCAGGTTCGAGATTATTATGTCATGTTTGAACAGCCAGCCCATGACTGGAATTACATTAACATCTACTATGGAGAAGGTTTCGAGGGGAAAGTTGCTCAAGGAAGCCAGCGCGAAACGTATGATGGGATCTGTGATCCTGCAACCATAACGATTGGGAAGGCACCTACAGTCATTGACCAATTGAAGGCACATTATATGTATTTGACATGGAATGATTCATCAGCCATTAAACCTTTCATCCCACCGTCCACGAAGTGGAAGCTCGATTATGACGGCAAGACAGAGATCGTAAGCCCTGCAGCTCGGTTTTTCCACGGACGACATTCTACAACGTCATGGTTGCCTAACAAAAAACGCAGACCGGATTACCTGGTAGCTTACACTTTATCGGTAAACAATGATCGAGTAGTTCTTGTTCTGGAAGGTGATCCTTCACCGAATATTCACAGCTATTACCGCAGTTTTGGATACATAGGCAAGATCGTTCCGTTCAATGATTACGACCATGGAGGCAACTTTGGTGTCACTGTAGGTATGGGTGATCTGCGAACAGATATGACAGGTTATACGAAAAATGATATTCTCACGGATCTTAATCCGGATACCTATGCCGAATACGGTGAGTACACTTCAAATGGTATGGACTCCATGTCCATGTTGAAGACACGCAGTAATGTCTTGTTCCAGCGGTATTACCCGGCATTTATTTCGCATCTTCCGAACTATCCTTCTGTGGGTAAACTTCCCCCGGGCCTCTCGAAATTGATTGTAGATACGGATGGGTTCCAGAAGTCCCTATGGACAGGAAAGTATCACGCGAGCCCAATCTACCTTGTGCATCAGGCAGAAGGATACCGAGGTTATATGGACGGTGTAGTTGCGATATACGACCATAATTTGGTCAATCGCGATGAATTGATCGTAGACACAGAAATTCTGAAAGATCCTTCCAAACCTGCATTGGGTACATGGACAGAGGTTTACAAGTTTTTCAGTATCAAGAGTCCGTTGAATCTATTCAAGCATTCCCCATCACCAGATGTAATTACGATTGCATTTTTGAAAGAGATAAAATAAGGAGGATTACATAATGGCAAATTTTAAATATGTAGAAACAATCACTACTTCACAGGACGTGTTGACAAAACTGAAAGAGGAAGTTACAGGGTTTAAGAGTTTCCCATTTGAATCCACTGCAGGCGAGTCTCAGGAACAAAATCTGTGGGAAGTATTTTACGAAGAAAAGGACAGTAGTGACCGTATTCAGGAACTTATTCTTCGCGGGATCATGACCATTGGAACACAAGCAACACCGATTACTAAACATTTCTATGTAAGTTTCATTAATCATGCTCTGGTACCACGCGTCGTTGCACCAGTTCCAGCCTATGAGGAGCATAGTACGTTGACTGTTCAGCTGCTTGAAGGATTGGAAGGCAGCGAACCAACTACACTACCAGTTACCACTCGCCCTACATTCAAGCTAACAGGACATCCGGTACTCTACCAATGGGCACTGGAAAACTATACACCAACGGATCGGAATAAAGAAAAACCTGTATACATGTATGTAAATGTCATGAACAATCGCTTGGCGATGGTTCTCGTCGCTGACCCAGCAGTAAACTTCCTTGATTACAAAAAATCCTTCCTGTACGCAGGTGCATTGAAACCGTTCAAATACAACCTGAATGACGTAGACGGAAACGTAATGCTGACAGCTGGAGCAGTAATCGAAGAACCAGATATCTCTCAGATTGCAACAACAGGAACGTATTACTACGGTCAATATACTTCTGCAGGTAACAACACACTTCAGATGTTGAAAACCAAATCAGGTATTGAATTCCAGCAGCACTATCCTTCCTTTATCACACAAGCTCCACCGAAAGGTAAAGCTTATCAAGATCCGGAATTGGGGGATACGGGGTTGGAACTGGAGCCTCAAGGCTTCCAGGCGTCCAAATGGACATCCAAATATCACTTGTCTCCGATCTACGTGGTTCACCCTTACGAGGGCTACCGCGGTCAATTCGATAACTGCATCGCGGTTACGAAGCATAATATCCTTCACCTGGATGAGTTAATTATTGATGTGGAAGGCAAGTCCTGGGACCAAGAAGTGTATCGTTACTTCGATACCGATACAGCGCAGAATTTCATGAATCTGTCTGCCAACCAACGTATGGGTGTGGCTATTCTGAAGGAAGTCCGTTATACGGCGTAAGTTAAACTGAATCAAAGCTGAGTCGTATAGATTCAGTGAGAGGGAACTTTCTGAGACTCCACTCAGGGGTTCCCTTTTTTTTAGTTGGAAGGGGGCAGTGACGTGAGTCAAGTAGTCAATAAGTTTGATTTCACCGTTATAGATTACACGACAACTCAGTACGGTTACCTGTTTACAGTCGGAACTACAGGAAGCAGGCCTGAGGATTATCGATTTATATACATGCCTTACAGCCGGTATCCAAGTGTCCTGATGCTTGATTTTTACATGGCAAGATCGATCTCACATGGATTTAATCATCAACTTGTGGAAGCGATTCGCAAGGATCTGGAAGGAGAAGAACGATTTATTGTCCTAAGTGAAGCTAAACAGGATAAAGAAGGACTTCTGCACAGTTCCATGGAAGGATCGAGCTCAGCTACCAAGCAAGGCGATGTCATGGAATTTTCGTTTGAAATGCAGCGGTCTGCGTTAATTGAAGCTTTGGAGATGGATCATCAAGATGAGGGCCACAGACCCGGAGGTTTAAAGGACTCATTCATTCCTGAAGATATGTCAGAGGGCTGGCGCGTAGATAACGATAAAGAGCTGAAGATTGTCCGTAATTTGGGTTTAACTCGTAACTTTGTTAAGAATCTGGATAAGCTGGAGCCTGGAAAAATCAGTTTCAGGGTTAGTGAATTTGGGATGATTGCGGACTATGCAGATAGTGCAGAGCAAGATAACAGCTCTGAACTGGTGATTAAACAATTGATACACTCTGTTCGAAACGATAAACCGGATATGGATGTGGCAGAGGTTTTCGAGAAAGTGGAGAAGATCATTGGACGATCCACACAAAATGAATTTTTGTTAGAAGCCATTCAAGACCACTTCAGAAGTACAGAACTTGAGAGAAGTCTCCAGTCCCGGAAAGTAAGCAAACAAGATGTGGAAATTCTATATCAGGACCTGTTAGGTTTACGTGATGATCATAAAGAAACATTTGCTGATCAAGCTACCATGATTGGGAAAAGGGTAGATGATCATCAGCAATTATCCATTCTCTCTGATATGTCGACTGCTTATATTCGTAGATTTCAGGAAATAAAGTATATGCACCTTGATCGGACGTTGCCGTTAGCCCAAAGAGTGGATAACATTTCACAATTGACACTCATGCATACACTGGGAACAGCTGTGCGAGAAACAACTTTTGGTGGAACGACTACAGGCACAATTGTTCAAGCAATCAGAGACATCGAAGAGAACATGTTTCTTTCACGACTGAATCAGGCTACGCGGGTAATTGAGAATGAAATGACAACTCATGAGAATGTTCTTGCCAAACTGAAGGATCGTCAGTACCCCACTGTTCTACATACCGAAATGAGAAGTACGCGAGAAGTCAACAAGCAACTTTACTTTCATGATGATCTCAGTCAAAGCAGCCATGACCAACATCGAAATGCGTTAGTCTTTCGTCCGAGTGATACCCTTTGGCATCCGCTCCAAGCTCACAGAATTATAGACAAACATCCAGCAACTACAGCATCCGGTATCATTTTGGCATCCAGAGATATAGGGACTATTACGGATGTGGAACGACAGTTTCCTTGGGCTGTTCGAGATCAAGTAGAAGATATGAACGTCATAGGTGATTTGACTACGGGGCAAAGAGTTTATGTGGAGAAAATGTATATTGAGCATAAGCGTCCTAAGGCACGACGAATTTATGTGGTTCATAGTGAGGTGGACCGTCATGCAGAACAGGCTTATCGTGAAAGTAAGGAGCACGGTTTTGTTTTCAGAGATTTGCAGGAGAGCAGAAGGATCAGTAAGGTTCCTGGGTATGTAGAGAAGGAGAGTAGGTTAGGCAAACGAGTGACTGCAGAGGCTCTTGAAATACTCAACAAGCAATCACTTGGTGAAAGGGAAAGCAAGTTCGATAGCTATATTGAGGACAAGTTCCATACTGCAAAAACAGAAAAAAGGAATTTGTTCATCCCGAACAGCGAGGAAGGCGCAGAAAGAAAAGCATCCTTTGAAAGCTATACGGCAGGTTCAACAACGGCAGAAAGAGCGTTGGCTCATGATTTGTGGTTACCTGAGTCTGAGGACCATTTGGCTGACAAAGAATTATTACGTTCTACCATGCTCGAAAAGCTAAATTCGTATGGAAAGAACGATGAACAGAAGTATGTACATCTGACTGACAAACCACTTGTATCACATAGAGAGTCTAAAAAGCTACACCTGGAAACAATCCTGCAATCCATCCGAGATAATAGCCGACCAACCATGATTCGAGACGAGCTTTTAGACAAATTGGTTGGTGGAGGATGGTTGGGGAATAAAGCATACCCTGGATATCTGGACGAGGAATTTATTGTTGGGGAGATCTTGGAGAACAGCCCGGCAGTCATCCTGGAAATGATGATGGAAGCTGTGAATAATGCAGACGCTTCGGTTTATTTTGATGAACCGTTTTTGGCCGGGATTAGAGAGCGGGTAGATGCGTTAATCGATTGTGGGATCTTAACAGCTGATAAAGAAGGAAGCAGATCAGGCATCATTTCCTTCAATTTCGAAGGTGCGAAGGAATCTCAGCTTGGTGATATAGGGACGGAACTCTCAGAAGCATCCAAAGATTTGAGCATAACAGTACTTGAGGATGAATCTCGATCGGCTGAACTGAACAGACGTAATTCTACTCTAGAGACAGACGTTTTCGAGGGAGTGAAAGTAAAGGAAGATCAGCATGGCGAAATTACGGAAGTCATTTACGGCGCAGATTTTAATGCAAGACCGGCTATTATTGAGTTTGAAGATTCATTAGGTTACCTGAATCCTGGAGGGGGATTATTCCCGGATGACCCAGCGTATGAAGGAAGTCAAGTTGAACGCAGAGGACAAACCTTTGATGAGTACGGGATAGGCGCAAAATATAAACGGGACGGAATGGCTCTCGACCATCATATCGTGAGCTCCAACATGAACCGTGAGAGTGTGATTCATACCGAATTTAATATGGGCGGGGTTTCCCGGTATCGATATGGAATAATTGATGATGAATACACCATGGGTGGCACGAACTTGCGCCAGATGCTTTTGAACAGCGAATATGCTATTGGAACGTCAAAGACTCGTGAGGGATACTCGTATGATCAACAACTTATGGCTACTAATCCAATAAGAGAAGGTTTAATCAGTGGTGAGTACTCCATAGGCACAGCCAAGATCAGACAGTTGTATTTGAATGAGAGCTACTCTATTGGCATGATTGAACCACGTCAGGCAGCTATTGATATAGATTACTCACTGGCGACTTTGAAATGGAGATCTGCGCTGCTCAGCGAGGATTATTCCATAAGCAGCTCGAAATATCGAGATGGAGTAGCTGAGATTGGATATACGCTTGGTTCATCGTGGGCAAGAGAAGGTGCGATGGATATCGAGTTTAACGAAGGTATGCGGCAAGCTTGGGAATCCACGTTGGTAAATATTACTCCTGAAGCGATTAGGGTAGATCGATATGGATCGGTGCAAGATGAGATATCTCTAGCCACTACTGTAATGAAATCTGCGTATCTTGACGATATGCTGACGGCTCATTCAATCATGCGCAAAGGACAATTAAACGTTGAAATCATTTCGGATAACATGAACAGATTATCCCTCATGCTTGAAGATAACCATTTTACAAGAATCGTGAAAGAGGCATCAGTTCATGAAATTGAGAGTGAAGTTGTCAAGTTACGCTTGAGTGAATTGCATGGTGAGGGTTGGTACGGTGGTAAAGGTATCAGAGATACTGACTTGGTCGAACTGATCTATGATTCGATAAAGAGTAAAAAGGATTCAGCACTGGATCATGATGTGATTCTTGCATACAAGCATACTCATGACGCTTACCTTCATGAGACAACTGATAGCACGATTGAAAAGATTGCTAATCTTGAAGAACAACTTATAGCGGATAAACCGCAAAATGGTTACCTTGACCTCACGTTACCACTAGGCGGTACAAATCTGAAATATGCAGATGTTCCAGTGGAATCTGTGGGTGGGACGGGGCTCACTTATGGAGATATACCTGTAGAGATTGTTGGCGGAACGAATCTGAAGTACGGTGATGTTCCAGTTGAGATCGTTGGTGGAACAAACTTGAAGTATGGAACAACAGAGATTGTACTCTCAGCGGACAAACCCCAGTACGGCAATATGGAAGAGAATCTGCTCGCCGACAAACCGCAATATGCATATTTGGAAGAGAACATGTACGGTCTGAAAAATGCCAAAGATTCCACTATTGATGAGCAAATTCATGCGTTTAAAAACGGTAATGAAGCTGATTTGATCCAAACGCTTGAGTTAAATAAAGAGGATAGGTCAGCATTCCTTCATGACAACCTTTTGGCGGTAAAAGCTGAAAGATGGGCGCATACCCATGAGACGATCAATGATGTAGTGAAACTGCGAAATGGATCGTTGGATCAGGACATGTTCTACGGAAACAAGGAATTTAATGAATCCATTTTGGACATGGAACTGGTTGGCTTCCAATATAAACAGCTAGACCTGATCCAAAGCGAATATGCTTACCTTAAAACGAGAGACGTTCATATTGAAGATAACTCGTTCATGAGCTCCAGAAGTTCTTATGACGCGTATAACCATCAATTGGATTCTGGAATGAACTTGTTAAGAAGCACGACTCTGGATTGGGAGCAATTCGCAACGGAGAAAATAGATCGATATGGTCATTCACATGAAATGGAAAGTGGCGTTGGGGGTGAGCGAGCCGGTGAGCATTTTGATGGGATATATGGTACCACACTCCAGAGGTTTGCTTTCTCCAGTGAGGAGTTAAGTTACGGAAATAGTCTTCCATACACAAGTTACATTGTTAATGACGGCGAGAGCTTTGGCAGTAAGTTAATAGACCCGGGTTATCTTAGTGAAGATGATTTTGAAGGGATAACAGAGGAACGTGAATCTAGCATTGCAAGAGAGTTGCCGACTGGTATAGCGAACGCCAGATTGTCTGAAATTGAAGATCCTGATTCTCTCATGGCTTCATTTGAAGAACGCTGTTCTCAAGTCATCACAGGTTTTATTTTCGCTGAAAGACCTGAGAAAAGAGCAGAGTATCTGGAACAGTTGCACGCGTTCCTTCCCGAGAGAACAGCTCATCTTATGGAAATGTATCACGAAGCCAAGATGGAACCGCGTGAGAGCTTCACACTGACTGATCACCCGGTGGCTGAACGGGAATCCGCTGATGCTTACATTCCAATGATGGATACCATGGCACAGGGTCTCATATTCGATTACTCGGAAGATCTGCTCGATCGAGGGATGGATCCTGAAGATTGGGAAGGTGGTTTGGGTGTGCCGGAGGACTATGATCCGAATGATCCATTTAATGTGTACTATCCGTATTCCAAGGATATGGATGCGCTGGAATTATCCCAATCAGACGATTGGACTAAATTCGGTCAAGGTGATTGGGATCGGGATCCATTGCTTGGAAAGTTTTATTCCAAGGCAGATACGAAGGACATCAGTGGATGGTACCGCAATAATTTCCTGGCTGAGACGTATAAGTTCTCCATTGATTTCAAGGTGGATACAAGTACGGATGGGGATGGCGCAGGAATTATTTTCAAATACTTCGATGAACATAATTATTGGATGTTTATGGTTCACGGAGGAGACAGCGATAACAGTCTGGATATGAGAACGCCGATGCAGCTATATAAAATCGTTGCTGGTAATCCAACTGCAGTGGGCTCTCCGATGCAACCCTTTAAGTGGGAGAAGGATAAATGGTATACATTGTCCGTGTCGGTCATGAAAAATAAACTCCAGATCTACACAGATTCGAAATTGCAATATGATCTGACGGGCACCGATTAACTCGGTGCTCTTTTTGTCGTATAGAGAGATTGGGAGGTGATTGGTATGGGTCATACATTTGGTTTGTTCTCCAAATCACAGAAAGGTGTATTGTTCGCCAATATGAGAGCGAAGATTGCGGACGAAAGTTACGGCAACCCCAATAACCCTGCGTATTTACCGCAGAGTCCCAATGCACCGAGGAGTGAAACGGACCGGCATGGCGAAGAAAATAATCCTATTCTGGGTGATCCAGGTTACGGTCAGATAGGACGATGGCAGACGGTTCAATTGGATGCACTGGAAAACAGTATTGATCAAATCATTGAGCAATATCTGAAAGATAAGTCGTGGTATGCGAGTGTACGATGCCGTGAAGCACTGTGGAATATGTATCGCAGGATTGAATGGTGGGTAGAACAACAGCAGCCTCCAGATAAAACACAATATCAGCGAGTACTGCAGATGATTAAAGATTGTATTCACAAGATTCTTGAAAATGCTCAGAAGCCTGGCGGTAGTCATCATGGTGTATCATTGCCCGTCTGTCCGGCACCCTACTACCATCATTTTAGTGGGAATTACTTTAATCATTTTGATGCAACGGTATATGAGATTCCGCTCTTTTCAATGAAAAAGGACGTCCCGTTCTCGAATAAATTCCCTGATTTCTTCAGATATGTATCATCAACGGAGGATCAGGAATGGGTAGCTGTCCACTCCGTAGGCCGAAATGAACAATCTGGATCAGAGATGATCTTAAAACTGGATTTAGGGCTTCTGGAGATTGGCAACTCATCCAAAATCACATTTAACTGGCGTGTGAAGCGTTATGGACAGATCAGGTTCAAGTACCTGGCTAGTGCCAAGCGCGGTAATGGCATGCTGTTCTATATTAATGGGCAGCAAGTCGGAGGTGAATGGAGCGAGAATAGCGGATGGCAGGAAGCGGCTTTTACGTTGCAGCCAGGACAGATGTACAAGTTCGACTGGCTGATCCGCAAAATGAGACCCGAAGTATGGCAGAACAATGGCATCTATATCAAGGATGTAGAAGTCGTTGAGATTGTGGATACACGCAAGCCGCCTGCACCGAAAGATTACGATCTGGATGGTGAGGACGTATATGAGTATGGAAACTGGGTTGTAAGATCACCGCAAAGTGTGGCACAGGCCCATTTTAAAGGACAGTTCATTACGGATGATTTACGTAAGAAAACCATGACGATGGATCTGGATAACGAATGTGATGGAACGGTTTCATTTGCTTACAAGATGGGGGTGGATGAAGAGCCGTATCCCGATCATGATTATCAGTTATTTTTTGATGATAAAATGCTTGAACGCACTCAGCGCGGGGATGGAGATCATGGCAGTTATGCTACATCAGTACATGGTGTGGAGTGGAGACTGAATGGGGAATATTCAGAAACGGAGACTAACCAGGCTAAAATCGAATATGAAATTGTTGCAGGGCCGGATACGACCGTGGACTTGAGAGGTTCGCTCGAAGTAACTTGTCCTCCGCGAGAGATTGATCATTGGGAGCCGTTTCACTATGGACAAGGAATTGGAAAATATCAATGGTTAATGTCGGGAAATCCGAGATGGATCCGTAAAGAAGATATTTTACGTTTGGATGAACCAACGGAAGGGAATATGATAGCACAGACAGAGGTGATATTAGATCATGAGGGGTGGTTTGTATTCAGTTACGCGCATTTGCTTAGACCTACTGAAGCTTTTGAAGTAAAAGTTAACGGAATGTTAGTACATTATACGTCCATGCAAAGTGCCAGGGAACTAGTGCGTATTCCATTAGAGGCTGGACACAACATCATAGAGTTTCATATTCAAGATAGATTGACAGAGGAGCCATTTAAGTATCAGAAGAATCATTTGTTCACCTATGGTAATAACACGGGTAATACATACCGTACAACGTCACCGCTAGGTTCATATGTTGATGTGACACGTGGATGGGATGTAACCGATGCTGGAGCATCTACACAAACAAATGGAGATACAATTACATACAGCGCAGAGCTCAATCCTGGTGCCAAATTAAAAATTAAAGAGCACATGCGAATCTATCCTGCAATGGATTCAAATTATGACCCAGATAAAGGGACTTCAAGAGATATCGAAATATTTGGAGAGTTATTTAATAAAAAGGATGTGTATAAACCGTCTTTGAAATTTATTGGTGGTTGGAAATGGAAAGATATCAAACCTCCGCAATATAACCCTGACAATCCCCCTGATCCAATCCCGGTTGGAGATGGTGTAATGTGGGCGCAGGGACATAACCAAAATTTTATTTGTGAATTTACAGCTTCAATGAATAACTCTGGATATATATGCTGGCAGTATGGTGGCGACTTTGATACGGGGGAGAAGTTGGAACTACAAATAGATGGCATCAGCGTATGGAC
This sequence comes from Paenibacillus sp. FSL P4-0176, assembly GCF_037975265.1. Taxonomy (NCBI): domain Bacteria; kingdom Bacillati; phylum Bacillota; class Bacilli; order Caryophanales; family Paenibacillaceae; genus Paenibacillus; species Paenibacillus sp. FSL P4-0176. The sequence continues at coordinate 4,677,306 of NZ_CP150242.1, read as the reverse complement.
AGGAAGTCAATCCAACGGTGATAAAGGTACAGATTGTATGTATCCCCTCCCTGCTGGTAATCATATATTCCGCTGGATATACCAGGATGGGAAGGCATATACTCCTAGTGCGGGAAGTTCAGGAGGCTCCGGAGGCTCTGGAAATACCGGTGGAGATGGTCCAGCAAATGAGCAAATAAGAGATGTAGTCACCGATCCTTTTGGACAAAGCTGTTTTCCAGCAGGTACTCAAACTCACAAAATTCAATATGGGCAAGTCCCATATGACGGAAACTCAGCACAGTCTAGCCAGTGGGGATGGAAGAACGATGGATTAATTTATAGTGATAATGGTATGCAGGGTATTAAAGTGCTGGATGAAGGTAAGACAGTCACACGGTATTTTAAAGCTCCACCTACTGGAAGTATCTTATACAATGAGCAAATTACCGTTTATCCGGTGAAAAATAAAAAAGTTCAAGGTCTAAGAAAAATTATTCCAACTATCATTCCAAGTTCAGGAGTAAGATACCCTAAATTTTTGGGAACATCTTATTATTCTGTAAACGTTAAAGGTACAGAGCCAGGAGATAATAATTCTGATTTTGATAGTAAATACACGAAAAAAATAGAAATTTCTTTTCATTGTGAAGGAAAATTCAGACTTAACTATAAATTTATTAGTTACCTTGTAGACAAGAACCCAAGAGCTAAACTTAGAGTATATTTCTATCCTGAAGGTCAGTCAAAACAAAAAAAGCTAATCCATGAAGAGAATAACAACAGAGGATACAATAGTACCACTGTTGATTATGACAGTTTCACCGATGAATTTTGGGAAAAATCGGCAGCATCCTATCAATCTGATGTAATTAATGTACCCCGACCAGGTAGGTATACAGTAAGTATTGGAGTTACGGATACCTATCCAGATAATGATCAAAACAAGCAAAATGTCCGCTATCATGCGACTATTGGTAATTTGCAGATACATACTGAAGACCCTTACAGTAAAAATGAAAATAGTTTGATTGGGTATCCCGATTATGATTATGAAACGAAAGTACAAGCAGTAATATGGGATTTAACACTAGATATGCAAGCGGGAAGTGCCACTTATAATTTATTAAACGGAGAGCCTAGAAAATTTACAGACAGCTTTAAAACTTTAACACCTGGTCATACCTATCGAATTGAGTACACCCTTCATAAAAAAAGGGGTGAAACTACGGCTTCTGGATTGGATGCTGGTGGATTCACTCTCAGCGGAGGTAGCTTTTTAGAGACATGGGATGCTTTCTGCGGAGACGCTCAGGGATTACTGTATGGAGAAGGAGAGTCTCCACATCCAAGTGAAGACTCATGGAATCCGCCCGGACCAGTTACGACTGCGCCAGATGGTGGAAGTCATGCCTGGCTCGATGTAATTCGTTTATATAAAAATACAAGTAGAGCTTGTTCCGGAACGAAAATTGTCATCGAAACTCTTGAAGAAGGCCAAGTAATTGATACTCGACCATTCACAAATGAAGATGACCAAATCATTTCTATTGAGGTAGAAAATACATCAGATCAGAAGAAAAGTTATGAGGTTCGCATTCGATTTGAACAGAGCTGCCCGGGAGATGGAGCGATGATCTGGGGCGGATCGATGCAACTTGACGATATTAGCAAAGTTGATCCATCCTGGGCTGAGGTGACTCACTTTGAAGTTTGGAATAACAAACCGATCTGGATGGGTGGCTGCGATAACAGTAATATGCGCGTGAAAATTACCCGCGAGGACGGAAAAGTGTTATGGGATGAAAAGTATTACGGGGATGGGTATCGTGGCTTCGAACTGAATGATCTAGCTCCCAAGCCTTATAGCAAGTATAAGGTGGAGATTACAACAGATCAGAAGGGGCAAATCAGCGATTGGACAGGAAAACGATATCTAACCACCTTCCGGGTGCATGACTTCAAAGCCTACGAAAGATGGGTGTGGGTACCTGAACCATTTGATTGTCAACTGGACTTCTTCATTGACGATGAGCTTATCAAAACATTCACCCAAGAGGGTGGATACTATACATTTTCACATCCAGTGCCCAAAGGCAAACATGAGTTCAAATGGGTGTTCACCTCACTTCAGGAAGTGGGTACGCGTAGTTATGAATATGCTAATCTGGACTGGATGGAGCTGACCAACTGGATATGTGATGACGTCTATGTCATTCCTTACTGCGAAGGTGGTGGGGGAGACAAGTGTGTTGAAGCACTGATTAAATGTTTGCTGGAAGTTTGGAAAGCAAGGCCCAAGATGTGTGTGATCGGTAAACGCATCTGGCTATTTACGTAAAGAAAGGAGGTTCTGTATGGGTGTTGCAAGATTGAAAGAGTCAGGCAGGATTTATGAGGATGCGTTCGTAAGCCCCAACCTGGATTCCAAATGGGAAGTACTCCCTAACGATGCTACTCGCTATGAAGCGGGTAGTGGCAGCCTGGTGCTCAAACATGGCCAAGATCCGTTGTATATGTTCTATAAACCTCTGACAGATATGAAGCAATTCGTCATGGATGTGAAGAACAGTTACAATCCCGATACAGAGGGTTGTTACGGTGGAGTTATCGTGTTTGTAGACGAACATAACTACATGGAGATTGAAGAGTTTTTGGATATGTCCTTGCCACAGCCTTTGCTGAAGACTTACCCGTGGATACGTTTGATTCGAGATTATAACTATTATACGGCGTATTGGTCGGATGATGGCGTGATTTGGAACATCATTGGTTCTGTAGAACTGGTGGGAACCCCTAAAATTGGTCTGTATCTGAAGGGTGAAGGGGATCACCCCATGCATATTCAGTATATTCGAATCAACAAAGGAACATCTATTGCCGTAGACAATCTAACCAAAGGAACTGTGGTTTATCTAATCGATCAGAATGGTGTTGTGCTTGAGTCCAGAGTATGCCGATCTGAAGAAACGGTTGTACATTTTAACATGGATCCATATCCATATCCGTTTGAGGGCAATTTCGGGATTAGGCTTCCGGATGGAAATCGGTTTCAGGCGATGGATTCTATAAAGGTATACAAGGGAGACCTAATGTATTTTGAGGTTACACCAGATTTATATTACAAAGAATCGAATCCTGAAACAGGAGAAGATTTCGATGTGCTTCTTTATCCCAACACGGATAGGTTTCTAGGTTATTTAACGGCAGGTGGTTCTGTTACACAAGAAGTTCGAATGTTTGCCAAGAACCCCATGATATCAGGAGACTTTAAAAATGTAATCTTTGCGCTCACAAGCGGGACGGATAAAGTGCAGATTGCGCCTGATGTTGAAGGCATTCCTGGGTCCTTCAGCTTCTCGATCACCGCGTTTACTATTTTGCCAGGAGCGTCCTATCCATTCTGGCTGCGAATGGAAAGGGAAGAATCTCAAGACAGGTATGCTTCCCAGGTCAAATTTTCGCTACAGATGTATTCGACATACATATGACTTAATAGTATTGGAGTAATTACGTATAGATCATGTAAGGCATGAATGGAGGTGGTCAAATGTCAGTAAGAATTAACCAGTCTCATCGATCATCCGCCAAGAGTCATAAGGAATTAAGTGATATTGGGGTCCGTACGCATGATGAGATTGATTCCTATCTTGCAGAGTTGGATGAAGCCAGAGGGAATGCGCTTAGTCTAGGTGATCGAATCACACTCGTAGAAGAATCTGCACACGATAGCCGAGACGCAGTAAAAGATCATGAGCAGAGATTAGGCGATGTCGAGACTAAGGTTATTTCAAACAGCTCACGATTGGATGATGTTCAGCAGGATATTGTGACGGCAAGAGCAGATGTCAATACTATTTCCAAGAGTCAGGATGACCATGAAAAGAGATTGAGTCTTGCGGAGACGGAGATAAAAGAAGCACGTGGAGCAGAGGCATCCATAGATCATCGATTTGACACGTTGGAGAAAGCGATTGAAGTTGTAGTGAAGCAACCCATTCAGGATCTCAGTGTTACCAACCCCACGTACCTAGATGCAAATAACAGTGTCCAAGTTACGATTAATGCAGGACGAGCCAGTATCAACAAGGTTATTGTAGATCAATTTACCCAGACATTCAGCATTCCAGACATTGTGGCAAATACGACATATTATATTTTTCTTCATGAAAATGGGCAGTACTCTTACAGTTCAGATCAAGAAGAGCCCAAGGATGCCATGATCATTGGTGGACTCGATGTTGGAGTTTCTCCAACAACTTCACTCACGGCTTTGGATTTCAGGTATTTCTTAACAAAGGGATCTGTTGAAAATGACATGTCAGCATTGGGAATTCGTGTAGATGATCTGGAAAAAACCGTTGGTGAGCAAACCACAACAATTGTTACACATCATACGGCGATCAAAGCGATGGAAGCCCAATTAGAAGCAACTGCTAAAGAAGTTGTGGTTTCAAGAGAAGACAAAAATGGAGTCGTCTATGATGCTCTCAAGGACAGACTCGACAACATGCAGAGTCGTCTTGAACTCGCTGAGAGTCGAGGCACTATGGAGCATCAATCCGTATTCCATTTCACTTCTGCTCCTAACAGCAGGTTGTCGACGACTAGAGATTTTCAAGTGCCCAGATATGTGATTGGTTCAGATTCTGCAGAGGTATTTCTGGATGGAATACGCATGGATGCAGGAGACGATTACATTGAATATAATGATACGCTTATACGGTTTACTTTTGATGTGCCCAAAGAAGCCCGAGTAACTGTCATTGGTCGTGGGTCAATTATTAACACCACTTCGGTAACCGAATATACCTATTATCCAGATGGAAAAGTGCATACGGAGAAGATTGATGGAGGGATCAACCGCACCATTGAGCACTTCTATAGCCCGGATGGAAATCTGGAACGACAGGAGGTTACTGAGAGTAACGGACAGATCAAGTCCATTGAGTATCAGCGTGACATTACGGGTAGAGTACTGCGCGAAATCAACAATGGTGCAGAGTATTATGTGCTTCAAGGAGGTGCTACCTTCGATGACACGGACATCCGGAGGAGACTTGTCTTTCTTGAAGGAAGTACACTTGAGCTGGATGTCATATATAACTACTTCTCTAATGGTGACATTGAGTCAGAAGAAGTGTTCTCATTAGAATTGACTCCACAGCTATTGAAGAAAACATCGTTTACTTACAATGCAGACGGTACCGTTAAGACTGAGACCTTGATCTATGATGGCCAAGGAGTTCAGAAGGGATTTGAATATGATGCTAGCGGTAACATCAAACAAGTAAAAATTAGAAAGGTTGTGATTTGACGTGACGAGGACCGTGCAGGATGTGAAGTTTGCACTACATACCATCATGGATAAATTAGTGGGCAATCACTTAGAGCCATTCAGTACAGAGGAAATTGAAATTCTAATCTTTGCTTTTGAAAGCAATATTCTGTTTGATAATGTGGCTCATAAGTTTCTACCTTCACTTAAAGGGCTACCTGAAATTCATGAGGCCGCTAGTGGTGTGGAGACAGAGGATGGAGCTGGGGACAAAGAGCAGTCTTATCAAGAGAATCTCATAACAGAGAGAAGTGACATGGTGAAATCAATTCTGTTAATCGTACTTAAAGAGAACATCTTTCACGAAATGAAAATCCGATTTGGTGCTTAAGGAGGTGGGATAGTTGGCTGAAAATATTTTGTTAGGTGCACTGCGTCGTTATGAGTTTTACTCGTATTGTTCAACGTTTATTAAGACCCTTTACGATACAGTAACACAGGATTTGTATGGCGATGTCCACTGGGAGTGGTCTTATAGCAACACTAATAGCTACGCACAGCCCAAATCGTGGAATACAAATCTAAATAGTATCGCTAATCAAGGGACGATAACGGCAAAAAATAATAATGATCCCAGTCTCTTTTTCACAATTTCAATGAATTCTTCTAGTTATACATACGGTAGTGATAATAGTCGTGGATCGTACTCAAAGAATTATGTTCTAAGAACAGGCTTAAGAAATAATGCATCTACAATATTACCCGATTTATATACTAATCTTGGAGCAGTCACCGAAATCCCTTTTCATACAATGGACTATAACTCTGTCTATAGTAGTGAATACAGGAGTATTAATACAGCTGTTAATGTCTATTGGAAGTGGAGTTTATTTATCAGTGAGAACTATATATTTCTCTTTGGTGAACCTCAGACAAACTTAAATCTAGCATATCCTTTCCGTATGTATCTTGGAAGAGTAAAACCATTCGAAGAAGAAGATCCTTTGATTGCTAACGATAACGTCGGTATTTTCTCTCACTTCCCCCACGGTTTAATTGACAACGACGATGAACTTAAATATCGGGCAGGACGCGGGTACATGCGTTCTTCACGTAATGGAACACCAAATGCGTTATATCACTTTGCGACGAGTTCACAAGTACCTTCACCGGGTGTAGGTGGGAGATTTTTTATTTCACCATTTTACGTTTGGCATGAAACAGAAGGTGCCAGAGGTGAGTTCCAAGGTATCAGAACTGCAGTACTTAAGGATGCCAGTAAGTATCCAGATGGATCAATCTTGGACTTGGAGGATGAAAGGTACTATGTCTTCCATGCATTTAACCAAGCCCATCCTGCTACCAATCAACAGTTTTATGCAACAAACGGTACCGCATATGCAGGTCAACCCTACTTCTTCGATTCAGCGTTACTTCTCGGTGGCGGACAACGGGTGCTGCTATTCGAGATCGAGAAGGAGGTGTAGTGCATGACCATGATTCGCAGACACGAGTTTACCAGTACGCTAAGCTTATTTACTTCAACGCTTGTTAACACATTGAAAGATGCACTCGATCCTTACTGGGATACCATACATACGGCCGAAACGACTTATGCCAACTGGGGCAATGCGCTGCTTACCAATAAAAAAAATACATCCATGCGTTTTACCATGTGTGTATGGGCGCACGCCAGAGGAGTCAACATTCGCTGGGGACTGAAGAACCTGGGAAGCAATGTGGCATCACCAGATCTATTCGTAAATTCGCCAGTGGACACAGATAAATTCATGACGGAAACGCCATTTTTGTGTCATAACGTACAGTATAATGTGAACTATAAGTGGTCTGTAATTACGAATGAGGATATCCTGTTTATCCATGGAGAGAGTCTGAACTATCCGGAAAGAGCTTACCCGGTACGAATATTCCTAGGTAAATGCCAGCCATTAGAGCAAGAGGACCCGGCGATTGCCAATAAATTTTATGGCGTTTTCCCACATATGCCTTTATCTGCTTCGGATAACAACATATCAGATCAATATGACACTCCCAGAGGTGTCGTGATGACTTCACGGAATGGAACGGAGTACGCACTGTACAATTTTGGGACAGAGTCCATCCCTTCTCCAGGTGTAGGTTCAAGATACTATGTTACGCCTTTTATGGTCTATCATCCATCTGAAGGAGCTAGGGGTGAATTCAAGGGTATGCGTTCCATTGTATTTAAAAACAGTGCGCAGCACCCGGACGGATCGATCCTGGATCTTGGCAATGATGGCAAGTATTACGTGTTTCATGTCGTAGATCAGGATTATCCGAATACAGACTATGGACGTTATTACTACAATTCGAACCTGGCTCCTGTGTATTCAAGGCCGAAGTTCTTCCATGGTGCGAGACTGCTTGGTGGCGGGCAAAGAGCGTTACTTTTCCAAATATAGGAGGTGTTTATGAGGGATGGCTAATTTCACAGGCAAAGTTAAGATGAATGAATTATTTGCAAATATTGTTCAAGGTTTTAAAACGATTGCAGGTTCTCCTTGGTCTGTATTTTACGAGACAGCGAGTGTGATCGTGCTCAAATCAGTGGGAACAACAGGTTCAGATAAACTGTTCTTCAGACTTGAGGTTGGAAACACGAAGGGAACAACGGGAAACACATTGACCGTGAGTGTGGCTGAAGATGTGATGGCAACAGATGGTAGTATTCCTTTGGGCAGAGCCGAAGTGAAAAAGGACTTCTTATGTCATACGAGTGCGGTTGATACGAATCTATTAATCGATTACCAAGTTTCAGTTCAACCAAACCGAATTATTATTTATTTGCAGGGGGATGTGAACTCGGTTACCGGTATATCCAATCTGGGTTACTTCGGAATTCTGAACAGGTATGCCACAGAGACAGATTCCTCGAGTTTGAGTGTTGGCCTCAGCTACAACGGGGATAATGGTATCCGGACGTTGCGTGATAAAGATAAACAGATGGTGAATAACATTTATGATGCTTACTCTGCCATGCTTCCTGTTAATCCAGGGTGGGGGTCTCTTTATCATCTTGCTCCGGTTATTATGTGTAATGGTGTGGAAGGCCCTAGAGGCGAACTTATTGATATCTATGCGGTACCTTCTGCCGGAGTCTCACATGGAGATGAGATCAAAGTGGGCACTAGAACATATAAGGTATACTCGCTGTCGATTGGTGGACAGAGCTTCTTATCAGGAGCTACGGTTGCTGTCCTGATGAATTAAGGTGGTGATGGACATGGCTATACATCAAGGGAAAGTTGTAGGGACCGCCGAGAGCGGTTCTCTCTATACCCAGAGTAAGACGGCAGTTCTGCATGGCATTGGATACGATCTTGATGCTGTTCCGTTAACTATTGAAGGTAAGGAAATAGTCTATTCATTAGGAACGTTATCCACTACGGCTGAATTAATTGACATCTACCGTTGGGGTACATGGAGGATGCTGGACAACCATAATGATCAATTGATTGGATACGTTACGGATAAATATATTTATGGGCCACGAACCAGAGTGGGAGTTCCTGATGAAAAAAATATGATACTGAAGCATAAATTTTTGACCCAGTCCAGTGGAGTAGGTTTAATTCGTGATACCATAAGAGGCCTCAAAGTGAAACAAAATTATGCGGGGCTTGATTGGTGTATTAAGGTCAAGATTCCTGTCCAGCAGGCTGGGTTAGTGGGGAAAACGTGGGGGGATTGGTCCTACAGCGGAAGTGGCAACACATCTGATAGTCATCTTCGTCCACGACGGTATCCGGATACACATATTCCTAGAAGGAGGGAAGGCTCTTGAACAGGACATGGAAACTGATGGAGGAGATGAGAAAAGTGCTATTGCCGGTATCGTTTGCCCAAAGAGTAGAGTATGTTGGCGGTGGGGCGAAGGCAATGATTGATATTCCCATGGAACATCCTCGATTCATGATCAAAACGATTAGGGTCATTCCGTCCAGAGAGACAAATGTGGAAGTTCATGTTTTGAACAGTGCAGGTCCACATCCAGAGGTTCTCTATTTCAACAATTCCCAATACTCGACGGGGAATTTTATGGAAGGGATTTACGATATGATCGATTTGCCATATGAGGACGTAGATGGGACTTCAACACTTCACTTGTCGTTAAAAAATCTGGGTACAGATGTGGCCAACTTCGATATTGAGGTCGTTGGTTTGACTACAAGGTGAGAGGAGGACCACCACATGGATATTGTTTCATACAGCAAAGCTGCCAAAGTAGAACGTGAAGTTAAACAAGCCAGGGATTCTTATGCCTCACTTGATGGCAGACTGGACGCAGTGTCAGTAGGGAACGTGGTCTCGGTCAGACTCAAAACAGAACTTCCAACCGTAGGTGAAGCAGGAAGATTGTATTTGGTCCGCCAAGACTCAAGCAATCAAAATGAATCAACGACCTATACATACAGCGGTGGGAAATATGTAAAGGTGGGTGGTGATCGAGTTTCGAACCATCCTGAGAATGGAGTGATTAATCTTAATGGTACCAAAACGGTGATCTATAGCCATCCTGATACACACAGTGCTGATATGTTAACAGATGGAATTCATAACGTTATCATGACTCTGGACGAACGCGAAAAATTGTCCAACATCGAGCGTGAGGCCAATCATTACACACATCCTGACACACACAGTGCCGATATGATCAGCGATGGAGAAACCCATGTGAGCATGACTTGGGGTGAACGAAAACGCCTGAATGTCATTGATCCGTGGGAATCGATCAGCGATTTGGTAGATTATACGGATGTGGTTACATATTTTGCTTTTGACAATCAGGGAAGAGTTATTCGACAAGTCGTTACAGACAACTACACCGAGCAGCTTGTTAGAGAACCTGTACTTACCATGCCGGCTTCTCCAGAAGGTTATGCACAGGATGATTCCTTCTTAGTCATTTCGATTGGTGAGATATATCGATATGACGGTCTGGACTTCGTGCAACTTCCTACTTTGGTTGATGTCATCTATCAGTATGATGATGAGGGAAGATTGGTGGCCAAGTCCATCACCAGGTTGGGAACAACACCTGTTCAAACTAACTTCCAATATATATATGACTCATACGGCAATCGTATAGCGGTTAAGAAATACTAATACGGAAGGATAGCATATGCTGTCCTTTTTTTTCTTTTAACAACGAAATAGTTTGTGTATCCCGCATCTGCATGAAGATTAGCATTAACGATTAACTGATCAAGGCGTATAGAGAAAGTAGTATGAAAACGTAATTATTCCGGGAGGTAGTGTACGATGAATATTGAACTTACTGCTCATTTCTATTTCAAGGGAAGTGGGAAGAAAAAAACAGTGAACTGGATGGAAGATAATCCAAGGTTACAACAGAAAGAGAAAGATTCGGATAAGGTCGTACGCGAAATCCCGTTAACTGGGAATGAGGTTAAGCAAGAATATCGCCGACTTTTCACCAAACACAAGAACGAGGGGAAATCGATTACGTTGGAAGATACAGACGATGTGGTTCATATCATTGATCTTACCGATGTGCGAAATATTGAATTGACCTCTAAGGAGGGGAATACAGATGCTGTACAGGCTGACCTTTGCACTGAATGATGAGGAAATTGTCACTACCGAGATGACCTCGGATAAGGAGGATCTGGTTGGAGCAACGGAAGAAGCGTTCGATTTGATCGAAAAAGACTACGGTGCCAATGTCGTTTTGAACCTGGTTGCGTTTAGCCTACTCAAAATAGAGCTCACCAATGAAATGATAAATTAAGCGTATGAGCTAACTAATGTTAGCTTTTCAGCACCAAGTGTTGATTTATTTGAATAATTATAAAATATAGTTAATAAAGTGATATACCCCAAGCCTAGTTCTGGGGTCTATTCCTTTTTCATGAAAAGTTGATAGTGACTTGATTTAATGCATCCATTGAAACTTGTCTTGTACAAGCAGTTTTGATTAAACTAGGTTGAATTCATATGTTCAGGGGCAGTAGAAGGGGTCAGGATGATTGGCAAGGAGGGATGGGACATTGAGATAAAAGACTTGGAAAGAGAGCTCGCAAAGTTGGCATCCAGAATAAGAAAAGATTTTACTGAGCGCGGGCCGGTAGATACCAGAGTCTCTATCATGAATCATTTTATCATCTTAAAGTTTACAGCAAAATTCACCAAGCCTGAAGCATTCATGCTGGAACATATGCAATCACACTCAAGTCAAATTTTCGCCGAATACAAGATGAAGCTAGCACATATGATGAGAGAAGATTTCAACCCCGTTTTCTCCTATATCAACATGGGTCTGAAGATCGAAGACATCGAAACAACATTTTTTGGTCATGATTTTGCAGAGCAGATTACAGTCTTCAAGATGAACAAGGATGTTGAAGTGCTGCTGAAAAATGATGAGATTAACATGCCTTAAGACCTATTAACTAACGTTTGAATACTGGACAGGTTCTTAGGAACTAATTTTGTTGTTGACAATATCCTACATATTTCCTTATACTACCCTTATGGCGATCGAATAGATTAATAATCTTGACGAAGCCTATAACCTTGTTAAAGAACTTGAAGGCCATATCTTCGGTAATTGGGACGAAATAGATGTCAGACCAAGACCGACACATTCCACCATTTTGGTATTTTCCAGTGGTGCGCTCTGTGTTGGTCTTTTTGTTTGTAAAAAATGCTACTTTACCTTTCACTGTATACTTCGTATATAGTCAGTAAAAGGCATATAAGCGAACGAAATAAATAAATGTTGCGAACATTAGTTCGTATTTGTTATTCTGAATGTAATAGGATGGGAATGGGGAGGCGGATCAAAGGGAGATTTCTTGATTGTTTGTGTGTAATTAGGCTTATTAGCTTCAATTGTGTGTAACAAGACTACATATGGTATATGAGATTTCGGGAGCAATAGCGGGAATATAGAGTAAGATCATGCTGGATAGCGACTAGATTGTGAAGAAAGAATACGATTACTGATAATTAAATAGTTAATGGGGGAAATGTATAATGTCTGCTACAACTGCTATGGGTTTTGATGATTTATTTGAGATTGGGGATATAGACATGTTCCTGAATAAAGCTCAGGAGAAGTGTCGTCACAAACTTAGAGGTAAAACGTTTGCCGGGATGGAGAAAGAAGATGTGACCCAGGAGATTATGATCAAATTAGTTAACTCCCTGGACAAGTATGATGCAGAAAAGGCCAAAATGTCGACGTTTGTTGATCATCTTATCGAAAATAAAATTAAGGACATGTACCGCAAGTGCATGTCTGAGAAAAATCTCAGTGTGGTTAACGCTGTACAGATCATGTGCACGGATCAGGGGGGTGGCGATGAATCGGAAAGCTCAGACATCGCATTAGCGCTTGGTCATGCTGGGTTTGCTTATGAGAATTTTGAGTTTGTAACAGATATTATGGAAAATATGAGGCTGAACGAACGAGAGAAACAAATCTTTAAGCTTCGGACTTCGGGGTATGAATTTGTAGAGATTGCAGGAATGCTAGGTGTATCCAAGGCACGTATATCCCAGTTATGGAAAGCGATTCGTGAGAAATACGAAGCATTGTAGTCATAAGTGGCAATTAATAGCCTAAGTTTGATGAAGATAGATTCAGTAACCTACATAGAACAGAGAGAGCACCCTTAACTGGGTGCTTTTTTATGTCGTATAGAGAGATTAGTACAGAAAGAAAGGCGGAACAAGGATGCTTAGTGTGGTGGTTTTAGGATTTTCTGTGGAACGTCTAGAGGGGTATTCGGATATCGCTTGGGCAAGTCATGATTCTTCGACAGCTTCTGATTTAAGCAACAGGGAGTATGCCTTGATCATTGAGAAAGTAGTGTTACAGGCTGATGCTGTCTTGGTTAATCTGGAAATGGATCATTTGACCTCTACTGATATTGTGATCATGCATCATGCTTATATACATAAAAAACCGATCTTGAGTGTAGGTTTCAGGCCATTGGAGCCTGTCATCGAAGATTTTGTCTCCAAACGAGTGGCTGATCTGGACGTGGCTGTACACCATATGCGGACGAACTATATGGTCCTAAGCAGCGGAACCAATCCTTCATCTGCGGCTCCAATTTAACTGCCGCTCCGATAACACGTATAGAGAATGTAAGGGCAAGCATATTCGCGAGACTTTAACTAATGGAGGAATAATTCAATGACACATATGATCAAAGCAAAAGATGATAAATTAACGGAAGAAATCGTATCCAGTATGATTGGAAAGTATATCCACGCGCCGACCAATATGCATGAAATCCAGACGCCAACTGGCGCAACAACAAAAGCGAACGTATGGTTTGCTGGTCGTGTAGCTGGTTACGAAAAAGCCATTATTGGATTCAACTACGAAGAGGGTACCTTCCATGAAGAACTACAAACATTTTATAACGTTCATTTAACGGATGGTATGGGGTACATTCTGACAAGTGCTTACGAATTGGAGATTCATGAACTGACCGAAGAGGAGTTTAATCAACTCATTGAAGAGAAAAAGGAAGAGGAACAAGACTCATCTGGTGAAGAGCAATGAAGGTGTTAAACTACGCCTCGGATTTAGCTGTAAAAACGTTTGTGTCCGCTAGCGATACAGGTGTGGAAGAATTAATCAACGCATGGATGTTATCCAAACCACACACGTTCGTTACCGGACTGGAGTTTACCTCCACCGTTGATCCATCCAGTAACACGTTGGAATTTGCAGCAATCATTGTATATCAGCCAAGTGAACAAGACCAATCCTAACGTATGTATGAGATTATTCCTTCTATAATATAGAGCTTTCAGTAAGGAGGTGGGCGAATCTGTTGCTTACTTTAGAAAGAGTAATAGGTATTGTTGTTGCGGTGGTGGTATTAGCTTCACAATACCAAGCAACGGAAGCAGAGCAGGTAAAGCCAATAAAACTAATGAAGCAAGAAAAACAACAAAAACAACAAAAACAACAAAAACAACAAAAACAACAAAAACAACAAAAACAAGTTAAATCGGTTGCTCCTGCGCACATACAAATGACGGATATGCTTGAACAGTATATAGAACTCCACCATGAGAAAACAGTGAGCCAGGCAAAGCTGCTGAAGTATGTGAGGTGGGTAGTTCAATATTCGAAGGATACGGATATCGATTCCGTCTGGATTCTGGCTATGATGTGGCAAGAGAGCAGGATGTTAGAGGAAAGTGTATCATCCCATGGAGCGGTTGGTTTACTTCAGATTCTTCCTAGCACAGCGAAATCGTATGGAGTGAGTAAACAGGAGCTACATCAGCCTGAAACGAATATCAGGACAAGCATTATATACTTGGAATATCTTATGGATAAGTACGACGGAAATCTTCGTACGGCAACCATTGCGTACAATCAGGGGGAGGGCAATGTAGATAAGGGAAAGGCTCGCCCCTGGTACTACAATCAAGTGAAGGAACATCATAACAAGATGCTTGGAATAATCAAAAAAGGTCAATAAACATCATTTAACAATAGAATTTGAATACTATAAGATCGTTTATCAATTTTACATAGGGAGATCCAAATGGGAAAATTTCCAGAACATATTAGCACGAATTTGCAGGCAGACAAGAAGTATTACACAATGGATGACGTAGAGAATATTGAACGTTGTAAGCTCGATGAGCATTTCCTCGGGGATTGTATTCTGGTCAATGAGAACCTGATATGGCATTCCGTTCATAAGTATATTGGAAAACCTGAAATGATTACTAAGAATCATTGTGTGGAGAAGGATGATATTCTTCAACTGGGCCGTCTGGGATTCATCAAAGCGGTTAAAGCATTTGATACGGGGCGTGGCGTAAAATTCAGTTCGTTCAGTGTTACTGCCATTGTCAGAGAAATCAGATGTTTTCTGAGAGATAGCGCAAGCATTATTCGTCCAACTCGCACAGCTACGGAATTAATTAACCGAATCAATCGACTTGAGCACGATATGGGCTACCTCCCACCAGCACATGAAATCGCATTGTTGCTTGATGAGGAAGAAGAGAAGATCAATAAAGCACTTCAAGTGGGTAAAGGTGTGAAATACCTGGATGAGCCTGTAGGTGCTGATGATCAACAAACTCAATCCGTGACGTTGATGGATACCATCTATAGCGGGGAGAATATTGAAGAAGATATTTTGGACAAGTTATACGTTGATGCGGTTATTGATTCGGTCAAGCGCAAGCTTAGTGAGAAAGAAGTGACTGTACTGAAGCATCGTGTTGAAGGATTTAATCAAACTCAGACCGCAGATATGGAAGACATTAGCCAGATGAGAGTCTCTAGAATTATGCGAAAAGTAGCTAAAATGCTGGATAAAAAGGATCAGGCTTGATTGTCGTCTAAGCCCTTGATATCTTATATAACGCCTCATACATAACGTCCCTCCCGCATCCAAGCGTGAGGGATTTTTGCTGTTTTTGCCCGATGGGACATACTCCAAGTTGTCTGGACATAAGATAGTACAAGATTCCAAGTGACCCGGAGGAATGAATTGATGCGAAAAATAACGAAAGTCATTGCATGCATGCTTATCCCTGTCTTCTTGCTGTCTTCATTTGGGGCTACTCAAGCCCAGGCAACGATTCAAGGTCCGTCTACTCATGCGCAAAGCGCTGCTCTCATTGATGTCACATCAGGCCGGATCTTATACAGCAAGGATGGGGATAAAGAACTGCGAATTGCCAGCTTGACCAAAATCATGACAGCGATCGTAGCGATCGAACACAGCAAGCTGGATGATAAAGTGAAAGTGTCTCCCTCGGCTTTTGCCAAAGAAGGATCTTCTCTCTATCTCAAGTTAGGTGAAGAGATGACGCTTGAAAACATGTTGTACGGGCTCATGCTCCGTTCAGGCAATGACGCGGCCTCTGCGATCGCAGAACATGTCGGTGGATCGGAAGAAGGCTTTGTCCTGTTAATGAACAAAAAGGCGGAGCAAATCGGTCTGACGCATTCTCATTTTATGAACCCTCATGGACTGGATGCAGAAGGTCACTATTCAACAGCTAACGACTTGGCACGATTAACGGCATATGCATTGCACAATCCGGTGTTCAAACGCATCGTAGCCACGGAGGACAAATCCGCACCGAACCCCAATGAAAGCTGGGAATACTCTTGGCACAATAAAAATAAAATGTTGCGGATGTATGAAGGTGCGGATGGAGTGAAAACCGGCTACACAAAAAAAGCTTTCAGATGTTTGGTCAGTTCCGCTACACGTAACGGACAGCAGCTCGCCGCAGTAACGCTGAACGATGGAAACGATTGGAACGATCATGCTCGGATGTTAGATTTCGGGTTTGAGTACTTCCCGTTGGTAGAGGTCGCGAAGCAAGAACAGCCTGTGCAAAATACAGATGTTGTTACGGGCCGGGGATTTTGGTACCCACTGGCTGAGAGTGAGAAAAGTTCATTGACCAAGAAATTGATACTACACGAAAATAGAGGACAGTCGGAAAAGGAAGACAAGAAAAAAGCGACAGATCCTTCGTTTGGATTGGCAGGTCGCATTGATATGCAGCTTGACGGCAAACTTGTTGGCTCAATTCCCGTGTATCGCAAAGGCAGTTATATTCCTCCTGAACCGAAGACAGAAGATGCAACGCTGGGTGGAATCGGTGATGTCTCTTCCTGGGCAGCTGCATGGCGCGCCGTGTTAAGCCATCTGTTGTCTCCTTAGCTAAATCGCCATTGAAGGGAGGATATAATCCATGATTAATCTAATTTGGCTGCTCATGATTTTAATCGGATTTGTTTTTGCAGCCGTCAACGGCAATATCGAAGTGGTCACGCAAGCCGCTTTTGATGGGGCGGCAACGGGAGTCACGGTCTGTTTTGGACTGATTAGTGTGCTTGTGTTCTGGATGGGCATGATGAAAATGGCTGAAGATGCGGGTCTCCTGGCTCGGATTGCCAAGCTGCTCGGTCCGGTTGTGGGCTTCCTGTTCCCCGATGTGCCCAAAAATCATCCGGCGATGGGTTATATTCTCTCCAATATGAGTGCCAATTTGCTGGGACTAGGAAATGCGGCTACACCGATGGGAATCAAAGCCATGCAACAGCTGCAGGAGCTTAATCCGGACAAACAAACCGCTTCTCCTGCGATGTGCACCTTACTGGCTCTGAATACGGCTAGCATTACCATTATTCCGACAACGCTGATCGCCATCCGCTTAAACTATCATTCCGCCAATGCAACAGAGATTGTGGGAACAACATTGATGGCTACCATTATCGCTACACTTGCTGCTATAATCGCCGATCGCTGGTATCGAAACAGGGCTTTACACAAACCGCCGCGCATACAGAAAAGTGGCAATCCCGGCATGAAAGGATGAGCACCTTTGTTAACCTTCATCAACTGGATTTCCGTCTGGGCCATCCCGGTTATTATCGCGTTTGTTCCATTATATGCGTTTACCAAAAAGGTCCCGGTTTACGAATCCTTTGTTGATGGGGCCAAGGATGGTTTCTCCACTGCAATCAGTATTATTCCACATCTCGTGGGCATGATGGTCGCAATCAGCGTATTTCGTGCCTCGGGTGCACTGGATTTTGTGATTAGTCTGTTTGCTCCGCTGGTGTCCTGGATGGGTGTTCCGGGCGAAGTGTTACCACTCGGAATACTGCGTCCTTTAACGGGGACAGGCTCTCTGGCGTTTACAACCGATCTGATCAAAACCCATGGCCCTGACTCCATGATTGGACGTATGGCATCTACGATTCAGGGGAGTACAGACACCACGTTATATGTGCTGACTGTTTATTTTGGGGCTGTAGGCATACGTAACGGTCGATATGCACTCAAAGTAGGGTTGTTTTCCGATGTCGTTGGTTTTATTGCTGCCCTCGCCATTTGTTTGCTCGTTTTTGGTTAAAAGATATCTCCTTTCCTTCCGATATATTAGATATGCTAGAATAATAGCGGAGGAGAGTGAGACATGCAGAAGAGTTGGAAACGAATGCTCCGTGTCGGAATGTCAGGCGTGCTTGCTATTGCAATGCTCGCAGGGTCAACGGGGCTGGCGGCAGCTCAAGCCGTTCAGACGATACATTTTACAGGTTACTTCGATAAACAGCTGCGTGCACAAATGGCAGTCACAGCGGATTCTTTTCCAGTCGTGAATGTACGTTTGGTCAAGCAGGATGAACCCGATATGGTATATTATGATGTTGGTACCTCAATATTGATCTCGAAGGATGAAGTGCTCACGAATTATCATGTCGTTCAGAGTTTTGCTGAACTGTCTGATGGTGATGAAGGTACACTGACTGTTGCAAGTCCGGGTTCCCTTAGCAAGCCTGTAAAGGCGAAGATTATTAAGACAGATCCGGTCACAGACATGGCACTGCTGAAGCTGGACAAGGAAATAGACGCCCAACCGGTCGCATTTGCAAATGCAAGGGATAACCAGGTTGTCTATACGATTGGATTCCCCAAAAATCCTGCTGGTGATCTTGTCATCCTGGATGAAGATTTTCCTTCAACCTTCAATACGATAGCCAAAAGCAGAGTGTTTAGTTCCCAAGCTTTGGACGTCCCAGGTAAAAAGGGAATCGGCAGTATTGTGAAATCCATGGCCCAAGGTAATTCAGGTGGCCCTGTTCTGGATCAGAACAACCGGGTAATTGGTATGATGACATTTGTGTACGGTGGACGTACCTATTATATTACTTCCAAGACATTGCAGACTTTCATTAAAGAGAGTACCACACCTGCCAAAAAACAGGTTGCAGTTGCCGGCAAAGTTTCCAATTAAATGATTTGAGGAAAAGGCTTATCTTTACGCCATCTGTGTTCAACAGGTCGTGTAAAGGTAGGCTTTTTTTTTGCGGCAATCTGGGGGAGGAAGGTAGCCAGAAATGGATATTCGTGTCTCCAGTTTACAAAATCCATGGATTATCCTTGTGATTTCCTTGCGTGATGGGTATCATTAGTGTGAGGTGACATGACAAACATGGAAAGATTACAAAAAATTATCGCACAGGCAGGCATTGCATCCCGCCGCAAGAGCGAGGAACTAATCCTGTCCGGCAAAGTAGAAGTTAACGGGGAGGTCGTAACCGAACTGGGTACAAAAGCGAACCCCGAAGAGGATATGATTACGGTTAATGGAAAACCGATCCGTAGTGAGAAAAAAGTGTACTTGATGTTAAACAAGCCAAAAGGCGTAATCACAAGTGCATCTGACCCGGAAGGTCGGAAAATTGTATCCGACTACCTGAAAGGTGTCAAGGAACGCGTATATCCTGTAGGTCGTCTGGATTATGACACAGAGGGCTTATTGATCCTTACCAATGATGGTGAGTTTGCACATTTGCTGACGCATCCTAAGCATCACGTACCCAAAACGTATCATGCAACGGTTAAAGGTGTGCCACATGGTACAGCTTTGGAGAAATTAAAGACAGGCATTATGCTGGATGACGGCATGACTGCTCCTGCAGAGGTAGAGTACAAAGATGTGGATACAGCGGCTAATGAGTCGGTCATTTCCATTACGATCTATGAAGGACGTAACCGTCAGGTTAGACGTATGTTCGAGGCAATCAACCATCCGGTAACCCGCCTGAAACGGATTTCGTTTGGTGGTATTTTGCTACAAAACCTGAAACGTGGTCTGACACGTCATCTGACCAAAGAGGAAGTCAACAACCTGATTACCCTCGCACAATCAGAGCCAGCCAAAAAAATGAAAAAAAGGTAATGTGAGGACACATAATTTTCATAAAACCGCCGCAGTTTTGTGACGAAATTCGCTATAATTGTTCATAGGATGTTCACAGTTGTCTTATACCAATAAGATGCGAATGCTACAGTCACTTAAAAGGGGAGCAGCACATGGGGAAATCAAGAAGAACGGTGCAAATCGTCATTTTGTTATTGATCCTGGTGTTGGGCGGATATGCGATTACCACATCGGTATCCGGCTCGAATGGCAAGCCAAAGGAAGGGGACAAATCTCCTTCTTTTGAACTGCTGGGCCTGGATGGTCAAGTTCATACGTCTGATGAGTACAAAGGAAAAGCGATGGTGATCAATTTCTGGGGCACATGGTGTGAACCTTGTGTTAAAGAAATGCCTGCACTTCAGGCGCAAGCTGACAAATGGAAGGACCAGGGAGTACAATTTGTCGGGATTAATGTTGGAGAAGACCAGATGACCGTGGATAATTTTGTACGGCAGGTTGGCGTTACGTTTCCAATCATGCTTGACCGGGACAAAAACTCGGTTCGTGATTTTGGGATCTCTCCCATGCCAACGACATTTTTTGTATCCGACACGGGCAAAATCTCTACCATTCATATCGGGCAACTTGATTTGGACACACTTGACGCTCAAATTTCGCAACTGGCGAAGCAGCCCTGACAGGAGGTCTATTCGTGTTCCAAAATACCAAATGTGAGTGCGGACACCAGAATCCGGTAGGCACTGTACTATGTGAAGCATGTGGGAAACCGCTGCTGGAGTCTGAAGCTAAATCGGATGAAGTGCTGGAAATGCGTTATGATGGCATGGCGCGCCGTTCACAGCGTAGTAATCCTAATATCATTGACCGCATATGGAACTTTTTTTCTTCCGTTAAAATTGCCGTCTATATGATTGTTTTTACGCTTGTAGGTTCTATGCTTGGCACGATCTATCCGCAAGAAAGTACATTTCTGAATATCGATCCCTCCGTGTACTACAAAGAAACATACGGTCAGTTGGGTCATATCTATTATCTGTTGGGTTTATCCCATACATATGAATCCTGGTGGTTTATTCTACTGCTGGTGCTGATTGGGGCATCATTGGTGATATGCAGTCTGGATCGCGTCCTACCGCTCTACAAAGCACTGAATAAACAGAGAATACGTAAGCATACGCAATTTTTGACAAGACAGCGTCTCGTGTACCAAGGTACCATCGAAGAGGCACCAGAAGACTGGATTAAGAAAGCGGTTACGCCGTTGAAAAAGAAAGGATACCGCGTGCACACCCAGGGGGATGCATTACTCGCCGAGAAACAGCGATTCAGTCGATGGGGCCCATATGTCATCCATATTGGACTCATTATATTTTTGCTGGCGGTGCTCGCACGAGGTCTTCCAGGTCTGAATTTGGACGAGCACGTCGCTTTTCCTGAAGGTGAGATCAAAAAGATCCCGAATACATCGATGTATCTGCAAAATGAACAGTTTAATGTTGAATTCTACAGTGAGGACGAAGTACCCGAGCAATTCCGTAACCTGAACAAGACCGTTCCAAAACTGTTTGAAACAAAAGTTGTTTTGTATGAATGTACAGCAGATTGTTCGGATCTCTCGAAGAAACCTCAGTTAGCTGAGGTAGCCAGACATGATGTACGCGTGAATCATCCATTGAATTATAACGGTCTGAAAGCATATCAGTTTGATTATGATCTAACACCCACCATTCGGTCCGTAACGCCTGATCTGGTCAATACAAAGACGGGTGAAGTATATGGGCCAATTAAGATCGATATGGTAGATACCCAAAGAACATTTGAAGCTGGTCCTTATAAGCTCACGGTAAAAGAAAAGTTTATGGACTTTGGATTGGATGAGAATGGTCAGCCCAAATCAAAATCGCCTTCACCTAATGCACCTGCTTTTCTCTTTCTCATCAAGGGACCGGATCTGCCCGAAGAGGGGATACAATATCTGTACTTTGCGAAGCAGATTGATAAACAACGGTTTCAACAAGATGCGATTAACCAACAGTTGATTGGAGCTGAGATTCCTTTACAGCTGGAAGTAGACAGCATGGACAAGGTCGATATTATTCAGTCCGTAAGTTATCTCAATATAAGAGTGGATAAGGCAATGCCTTTTGTGTGGGTAGGAGCCGGTATTGTTATGTTGGGTCTGGTCATGGGTTTTTATTGGCATCATCGCCGCATCTGGATTCGTTTTGATGATAAACAGCTCACCTTGGGTGGACATACCAACAAAAACTGGTTTGGCTTCAGGCGTGAAGTTGCGGCCGTCTTGAAACAGATGAATTTGGAAGTGGAAGAGAAGTCGTTGGATAACGGGGGGAATCAGGCATGAGATTATTGGATTTCAGCAGCGACGCATTTATCGTATCTTTCTTTCTCTATTGTGCTGCATTCTTGTTATATGCTGTCGCGGTCATGGGCAAAAAATGGAGTAATCGTGATCCTCTGGACCATATGAATCGCTGGGGTAAAAGAGCTTTCATCGCTTCGACTGTCGCCTTGGCGGCTCATATCGTATTTTTTGTAACCCGATGGGCTGGGGCAGGTCATATCCCGGTTAGTAACATGTATGAGTTCATGTCTTTTCTGTCCATGATGATTATGGTTGCATTTATTGTTGTATATGCCATATACCGCAAGTCATTACTGGGTTTGTTTGCGTTACCACTTACCATTATTATTATGGCGTATGCCGCTGTATTTCCTCAGGAGGTACAGCCATTAATCCCGGCGCTTCAGTCCATCTGGCTGAAAATTCACGTGACGTTGGCCGCGCTTGGTGAAGCATTCTTCGCCGTGGGTTTTGCCGCAGGGTTCATGTATTTGCTCCGTACTGTTGATTTCAGTGGTAAAGACAAGTCTTCAAGACGTCAACGAGGATGGGTTGAATTCACCCTAGTTACGATCGTTGTAGTCATCGGATTCATAGGAACGGTATTTGCCTTTCGTACAGCTGGTTACGAGGCGGTTTTTGTACAGAAAACGGTCAGCATTGACACAGAGGTACAGGAAAATAGTACAATAGAGAAAGTGATTTATCGCATGCCTCCGATTTTTGCACCATATAATAGCGAAGTGGAGAGCATGACACCGTTTCTTGGCATGAAAAAACCTTTACTTGAGACGCCTTCCTGGATGAACGGGGTAAATGCCGGGCGCAAGCTGAATACGGTGGTTTGGTCACTTATTGTAGGTCTGATCCTGTATGGAATTGTACGACTTCTTGTGCGCAGACCACTTGGACAAGCGTTACAGCCAATGATGGATGGAATCGATGCTGATGATCTGGATGAGATAAGTTATCGCGCGATTGCCATTGGTTTTCCGATATTTACGCTGGGAGCATTAATTTTTGCCATGATCTGGGCTCAGATTGCCTGGAGTCGCTTTTGGGGTTGGGACCCCAAAGAGGTGTGGGCATTGATTACATGGCTATATTATAGTGTGTATCTGCATTTGCGTTTATCCAGAGGTTGGCAAGGTCAGAAGTCTGCATGGCTTGCAGTTCTTGGCTTCCTGGTGGTTATGTTTACGCTGGTTGGAGTGAATCTGATCATTGCCGGATTACATTCTTATGCTGGAGCTGACTAGGACAGACTCGTATTGCAAAGGTTGAGTTTAGAAGCGGGAAACACAAATGTACCTTTTTATTGAAGGGTATTCAAATATTGTTCGCCAGATCGAACATAATAGAAGTGATGAGGAGTTATTGCAAAGGGGCTGGAGAGGCATGGCTGAACATGAGAATCGAATACTGGTCGTGGATGACGAAGAGAGAATCCGCAGGCTTTTGAAAATGTATCTTGAAAAAGAAGGTTATGAAATCGATGAAGCTGAGGATGGGGAAACTGCGCTGCGTAAAGCAACAGCAGGGGACTACGGTCTGATTTTGCTTGATGTGATGTTGCCGGGTATGGATGGAGTTGAAGTGTGTACCCGTCTTCGTCAGGTGAAATCAACGCCGGTTTTGATGCTCACTGCAAAAGGTGAAGAGATTAACCGGGTTCAAGGCTTCGAAGTTGGCGCTGATGATTATGTTGTAAAACCATTCAGCCCGCGAGAAGTGATTTATCGCGTCAAAGCGATTTTGCGTCGAGCTTCCGCGACAGCTTATCTCTCCAAGGAGAGCAATTCGAGTAACAACATCGTGTTCCCGCATCTGGTTATTGAGCATGATGCCCACCGGGTAACCGCTGGTGGCGAAGAGATTAGTCTTACACCAAAAGAATATGAATTGCTGCACTACCTGGCAACATCTCCCGACAAAGTTTTCTCCAGAGAAGAATTGCTCAAAGATGTATGGAATTACGAATTCTTTGGCGATCTTCGTACCGTGGATACGCACGTGAAGCGTCTTCGCGAGAAACTTAACAAGGTATCGCCTGAATCGGCGGCCATGATTACGACGGTGTGGGGTGTGGGTTATAAACTGGAAGTACCGAAGTAGTTTTAGTTTCTGGAGATCACTGGTCGGGAAGTTATGGATCACTATTATCTGCCTTGTGGGTTGTGTACTTATAGCGCTGGGTCTTTTTTTGCTGCCCTACATTGATACGAACTTTGCAGAATCCGAATCCAGAGATATTAAGCGGTTGTTCACCTATATCTGTATTATCGGATTCAGTTTAACCACGTTTTTTGCATTGTTTCTATTCACCAAAATAACGCAGCCTATGCAGCAATTGATTCAGGCAGCCAATGCGATTCGCAAAGGGAACTACGGAACACGTCTCTCCCTGGTAACGAGTGATGAGATTGGTGAACTTGCCAACACATTTAATCATATGGCTGCCCAACTGGAAGATAATATTCGAAACCTTAACCATGAGAAGGAACATTTGGCGAGTGTGCTTCGCAGCATGACTGATGCTGTTGTTACATTCGATGGTGAAGGCAAAGTTATTCTGACGAATCCGCCTGGAGAGAAGATCATGCAGGCATGGTATGATCTCGATTGGGCGAAAATGGACGAAGGACAAGAATCCGAGCAGTCTGACAAGACTTCGCGGGATGTACCTGAGCCCCTTCTTCCTTTGTTCAGAATGGTGATGGAGCAAGGCGGGGACCAGAACTCCAATGTTCACGTACAGCAAGGTGTCTGGTCTGTTCAGATGGCACCGTTGTACGCTGACAGTGTTGTCAGAGGGGCTGTGGCTGTTTTAAGAGATGTAACAGAAGAAGTGCGTCTGGAGAAAATGCGGCGTGATTTCGTGGCTAACGTATCTCATGAGATACGAACTCCGCTATCCATGATGCAAGGCTACAGTGAAGCCCTTTTGGACGGTATGGCAACCTCACCGGAAGAGAGCGAAGAACTGATCCAAGTCATTCATGATGAGTCTCTACGGATGGGCAGACTGGTTAAAGACTTGCTTGATCTTGCGCGGATGGAAGCTGGACACACGGACATGGTGATGAAGGAAGTTGACCTCGGAGAACTACTCGAACGTGTATATCGGAAGTTCTCGGTGCGTTCAAAAGAACAGGGAATTCAACTGCACTTTGAGTTCGAACAGCCAACAATTGAACTTCAACAGGCAGATGAGGATCGACTTGAGCAAGTATTTACGAATCTGCTGGATAATGCGTTCAGACATACACCTACTGGCAAAAATGTAATGATCTCAGCAGAGCGGGTCACTTATCTTCGTGCTCCATTTGTCAGAGTTTCTGTGAAGGATCAGGGTGTAGGTATCCCTTCATCCGACTTGCCATTTATTTTCGAACGATTCTACAAAGCTGACAAGGCTCGTGTTCGGGGAGAAAGTGCAGGTACGGGGCTTGGTTTAGCGATTGTGAAAAATATTGTTGATGCGCATCAAGGCATGATTACCGTCAATAGTGTGCTTGGCGAAGGAACAGAGTTTATTTTGCAATTTCCTTTGGATTCATCGAAATAGCCTGAATTTCATACAAAAAGTGCGGAAACACCCTCTTATGGAGGGTGTTTTTTTGTTGAAGACTACCGTTTAATCTTGTTCAACGTGGAACAAGAATGGTCTTTTTTTGACTAAAAAGAGTGTCCAAGATAATTTTCCTTCCTATGTGACATAAGCTTGAAAAGCAAGCAAGATAGAGGAGGATTGAGTTAAGCATGTCCGATGATCGAAAAAGGGTCAATATTAAAGCTTTCCTGGAAGGCAGATCTTTTAGAGCAGGCTCTCCGTTTATTCCAATAACCACAAGCGAACTGGAGCAGTTTGAATCCATACTGCGTTCTTTGGCTGTGGCTATTCCTGCTGCAATTAGTCAGCCGACTTCAGCCAATATACTGTCATTACAGAATGGATTACGCCAGTTACTTACTTTTGTAAATCAATCCGGATTTCGTGCCGGAGTAAAGGCTGAATTACAAGCCGTATTGGAATTAACGATTGCAGGTTCAGAGGTTGTCCCTGTTCCTCTTATTAATCTCGCAGGTAACTTGCAAAACTTACTGGATGACTTGTTAAGTGTGACGCTGCTTCTGGAAGTACCTCCTGCAGAAAAAGATAAACTTGTGGGATTAATTCGATCGATCTCCATATCGCTAAGCCGTGCGACGACAACTCTTGGAACTGGAGGGATTACCGGACCAGCCGGCCCACAGGGAGTGCCAGGAGTCCCGGGGGTACCAGGTGTCCCAGGAGTCCCTGGGGTGAAAGGGGCTACTGGCACACCGGGAGGACTTGGACCAGTAGGACCGGTTGGCCCAGTTGGTCCACAGGGAGCACAGGGTCCGGCAGGAGCACCAGGTGTGGGTTTGAACAATATTACTGCATTTGATCCTGCACTGGGACCAACTTATGCTCAAGGCCAAGTAGTAAGCTACGAGGGTAGTCTTTATGTTGCCAATGTAAATGGTCCTTTGGGTACACCCGGAAGTTCTCCAGACTACACTCTTTTGCTGTCGGGAGGAACGACTGGAGTAACGGGAGCAACCGGAGCTGGTTTGACAGGAGCCGTGGCATTTAATCCAGCGCTCGCCCCGGGTTATCCAGCAGGTCAAGTCATTACGTATAACGGTAGTACTTACATTACGAGTGTAGCTGGTCCTCTAGGAACACCAGGATCTTCATCGGATTACACATTAATCGCTGCTGCGGGGGCGACTGGTGCAACTGGAGCCACAGGTGCAGGATTAAGTGGCATCGTGCCATTCGATCCCGCATTAGCACCAACATATCCAGCTGGACAGATCGTCACGTTTGGTGGCAGTACTTATATTACAAATGTCGCTTCGCCAACGGGTACGCCAGGAAGTTCTCCAGATTATACGCTGTTAGCAGGATCAGGAGTTACAGGTGTGACCGGAGCTACGGGCATCGGTCTCAATGGTGCGGTTCCGTTTGACCCTGCAGTAGCTCCAACATACCCAGCCGGCCAGGTCGTTACCTTTAATGGCAGCACGTATATAACGACTGTGGCTTCTCCTATGGGTACGCCAGGTACTTCGCCAGACTATACATTGCTTTCAGGTGCAGGACCTACAGGAGCCACAGGTGCATCAGGTGTAACGGGAGCAACAGGCGTAGGTTTAAGTGGTATCGTGCCATTCGATCCAGCGGTAGCCCCGACGTATCCAGCCGGTCAAGTCGTAACGTTTAACGGCAGTACGTATATTGCAAATGTGGCATCACCGACCGGAACGCCGGGGACTTCACCGGATTACACATTGCTTGCGGGCGCAGGAGCAACGGGAGTTACAGGAGCAACCGGCATTGGTGGAACGGGAAGTACCGGAGCTACAGGAGCATCGGGCGTAACAGGAGCGACTGGTGTGACCGGTGCAACTGGAGTTGGAGTAACAGGAAGTACCGGAGTCACAGGGGCATCAGGTGTAACGGGAGCGACAGGCGTAGGTTTAAGTGGTATCGTGCCATTCGATCCAGCGGTAGCCCCAACGTATCCAGTGGGTCAGGTTGTAACGTTTAACGGCAGTACGTATATAACTAATGTCGCGTCACCAACCGGAACGCCGGGGACTTCACCGGATTACACATTGCTTGCGGGCGCAGGAGCAACGGGAGTTACAGGAGCAACCGGCATTGGTGGAACGGGAAGTACCGGAGCTACAGGAGCATCGGGCGTAACAGGAGCGACTGGTGTGACCGGTGCAACTGGCGTTGGAGTAACTGGAAGTACCGGAGTCACAGGGGCATCAGGAGTAACGGGAGCGACAGGTGTAGGTTTAAGTGGTATCGTGCCATTCGATCCAGCCGTAGCCCCGACGTATCCAGCGGGTCAAGTCGTAACGTTTAACGGCAGTACGTATATTGCAAATGTGGCATCACCAACCGGAACGCCGGGGACTTCACCAGATTACACGTTGATTGCTGGCGCAGGAGCAACGGGAGTGACAGGAGCAACCGGCATTGGTGGAACGGGAAGTACCGGAG
Organism: Paenibacillus sp. FSL P4-0176; assembly: GCF_037975265.1. Taxonomy (NCBI): domain Bacteria; kingdom Bacillati; phylum Bacillota; class Bacilli; order Caryophanales; family Paenibacillaceae; genus Paenibacillus; species Paenibacillus sp. FSL P4-0176. The sequence goes on along the minus strand of NZ_CP150242.1, from coordinate 4,648,887 downwards.
CTACAGGAGCATCGGGCGTAACAGGAGCGACTGGTGTAGGTTTAAGTGGTATTGTACCATTCGATCCAGCCGTAGCCCCAACGTATCCAGCGGGTCAGGTTGTAACGTTCAACGGCAGTACGTATATTGCGAATGTGGCATCACCAACCGGAACGCCGGGGACTTCACCAGATTACACATTGCTTGCGGGCGCGGGAGCAACGGGAGTTACAGGAGCAACCGGCATTGGCGGAACGGGAAGTACCGGAGTCACAGGAGCATCAGGGGTAACGGGAGCAACAGGCGTAGGTTTAAGTGGTATCGTGCCATTCGATCCAGCCGTAGCCCCGACGTATCCAGCGGGTCAGGTTGTAACGTTCAACGGCAGTACGTATATTGCAAATGTGGCATCGCCAACGGGAACGCCGGGGACTTCGCCAGACTACACGTTGATCGCTGGAGCAGGAGCGACAGGTGTGACGGGTGCAACTGGAGTTGGAGTAACGGGAAGTACTGGTGAAACAGGAGCGACTGGTCTTGTAGGGTTGACTGGGGCGACGGGGATCACAGGAGCCACGGGACTAAGCGTAACGGGATCTACAGGAATAACTGGAGGAACCGGGGCAACTGGTGAAACAGGAGCGACTGGTCTCACAGGGTTGACTGGGGCGACGGGAATTACAGGAGCCACGGGATTAAGCGTAACAGGAGAAACTGGAGGAACTGGGGCAACTGGTGAAACAGGAGCGACCGGTGTTGCAGGGTTGACTGGGGCGACGGGAATTACAGGAGCCACGGGATTAAGCATAACAGGAGTAACTGGAGGAACTGGGGCAACTGGTGAAACAGGAGCGACTGGTGTTGCAGGGTTGACTGGGGCGACGGGAATTACAGGAGCCACGGGATTAAGCGTAACAGGAGTAACTGGGGCAACTGGTGAAACAGGAGCGACTGGTCTTGTAGGGTTGACTGGGGCGACGGGAATTACAGGAGCCACAGGAGTAAGTGTAACAGGTAGTACTGGTGCTACAGGGGAAACAGGATCAACAGGCGTAACGGGATTGACTGGCGCAACGGGAGTAAGCGTAACAGGTGTGACAGGAGCAACGGGAGTCGGCATAACCGGAAGTACCGGAGCAACTGGTGTCACGGGGGAGACCGGAGTCACAGGTATAACCGGTGCAACGGGAGTCGGCGTAACGGGAAGTACCGGAGCAACTGGTGTTACGGGGGAAACCGGAGCTACAGGTATAACGGGAGCCACGGGAATCAGCGTAACGGGGAGCACCGGGGCAACTGGTGCGACGGGGGAAACCGGAGCCACAGGTATAACAGGAGCAACTGGAGCCGGCGTAACGGGAAGTACCGGGGCAACTGGTGTTACGGGGGAAACCGGAGCGACAGGTATAACGGGAGCCACGGGAATCGGCGTAACGGGGAGCACCGGGGCAACTGGTGCGACGGGGGAAACAGGAGCCACAGGTATAACAGGAGCAACGGGAGTCGGCGTAACGGGAAGTACTGGAGTAACTGGTGTCACTGGTGAAACCGGAGCGACAGGTATAACAGGAGCAACGGGAGTCGGCGTAACGGGAAGTACCGGGGCAACTGGTGCGACTGGGGGAACAGGAACCACAGGTATAACAGGAGCAACGGGAGTCGGCGTAACGGGAAGTACAGGAGTTACTGGTGCGACGGGGGAAACCGGAGTCACAGGTATAACGGGAGCAACAGGAGTCGGCATAACGGGAAGTACCGGAGCAACAGGCGCGACTGGGGGAACAGGAGCCACAGGTATAACGGGAGCAACGGGAGTGGGCGTAACCGGAAGTACAGGAGTTACCGGAGCAACAGGTGCAACCGGAACATCTGTAACATCTAACTCGGCTTTTGCTGAGAACACTAATGGTACGATTGTTGTAATATTGGGTGGTACACTCGTTCCATTACCGAATAACCAAAATATTGGCACAGGTATAACCGTCAATGGGACAAATGACACCTTCACACTGACCAACGCAGGTCGCTACTATATCTCATACAAAATAAATCTGACAGCTGCACTTGCTATCCAATCTAGGGTTTTACTTAACGGTGCAGCAATTCCAGCGAGTGTAGTATCTCCAGTACTTTCTCTCAGTCAGCTGCAGTCTGACTTTATGGTTACCGTTACCGCTGGTTCAACAATACAGTTACAATTATTCGGGCTTGTTGGCGCAGCCGTTCTGTCTCCTCCGGGGTCTACACTAAACATTATTCAGTTAAGTTAATAGTTCGATTCGTATTAGACTATTTCCATTGACCAAAAGAAGCGGAGTTCATATGGGGGTGATGGGCACCCCTTTTCCAATTCCACAAATATTTTGTTTGCAAACTTCATCACCGATATTTCAGCGGGTACAGTCATACAATTCCTTACGACAAAAAAGACGGGAACCACTAGGGTCCCGTCTTTCCTTTTACATTTAGAAATATATTTGATTATTCCAGAACAATTTCAACAGCAGTATTGATTTCAGGCAGTGCAGCAAGCTGCACAAGCACATCTTTTGGAACAGCTTTATCTACGGTCAGAATCATGATTGCTGCACCACCAATAATTTTACGTCCAACCTGCATGGATGCGATGTTGACATCGTTTTGTCCAAGCAGAGTTCCTACACGTCCGATAATACCTGGTTTATCGTTGTGGGAGATCAAAATTTGATGACTTTCCGGTGCGATATCTACCGGGAATTTGTCCAGACGAACAATACGTTCTCCATAACCTGCAAGCAATGTACCTGCTACACGACGTTCCTCAGCATCCTGAGTTGTAACCAATGTTACGGTAATCAGGTTAGTAAATCCTTTAGTTGTTGAGGTTTGGCTTACAACCACATTTAGATCACGGATTTTGGCCAGATGCATGGAGTTAACGATGTTGGCTTCCCCACCCAAATGTCTGGCGAGAATCCCTTTCACAATGTAACGTGTGAGAGGAGAAGTATCTACTTCAGAAAGTTCACCAGCATAGTCGATCCGAATCTCCTGCACTGCATTTTGTGTAATCTGTGCTGCAAAACTACCCAACGTTTCACCCAGTTTGAAATACGGCTGCAATTTGTTCATCACGGTTGGTGCAACAGCCGGCATGTTAACTGCGTTTTTAAACGGTTCGTTACGCAAAATGTGAAGCACCTGTTCCGACACATCGATAGCCACGTTCTCTTGCGCTTCTACTGTGGACGCACCAAGGTGAGGCGTAACGATAATGCTTGGGTGATTCAGGAACGGGTGATCAGCGGCTGGCGGCTCGCTTTCGAATACGTCAAATGCTGCACCAGCAACAATACCTTGATCAATGGCTTCGACAAGTGCCATCTCGTCAACTACACCACCACGAGCACAGTTGATGATACGCATGCCTTTTTTCATCACTTCGAATTGTGGACGTGAAATCATATGCCGTGTTTCCGGTGTTAATGGTGTGTGAACGGTCATGAAGTCCGCATTGCGAATGATATCATCTACACTAGCCAGCTTCACTTGCAGCTTCTCGGCACGCTCCTCCGTGAGGAACGGGTCGTAAGCAAGAATGTCCATTCCAAATGCTTTGGCGCGCTTGGCAACTTCACTACCGATCCGTCCCATACCCAGTACACCGAGCGTTTTATTTCTTAATTCCACACCCAGGAAGGTTTTACGATCCCACGTACCCTGAATAGTCTTGGCATATGCCTGAGGAATGTGTCGTGCCAATGCCATCATCATGGCAAACGTGTGCTCACAGGTTGTGATGGTATTGCCATCAGGTGCATTAATAACGATGATACCGCGCTGTGTAGCAGCTTCCAGATCAATGTTATCTACACCAACACCTGCACGTCCGATTACCTTAAGGTTGGTACCAGCCGTCATAATACGATCTGTAACACGAGTCTGGCTGCGAACCAAGAGGGCATCATATTCACCAATAATGGCAACAAGTTCATCTTCACTAAGACCGGTTTTCTTCTCAACAACAACATCATTTGCATCCACCAGTTGCTGGATCCCCAGATCACTGATTGGGTCCGACACTAACACTTTGTACATGGTTTCTTCCTCCTTAGGTATGTGTATCTATATCGTCAAGGTCTGACCTCAGCGAAGAGGTATTCCTTAAAACCAGATTGATTCTTCCGCCCAACAACGCGGTGTCGCAGCAGAGGGGGAAGGTGAAGCAAATAGAGTGATCCCACAGATATCCTTTAAAATAAATCAAAAAACTCTCAATCCACATACTGCTTGCGCAATAAGGGACGAGAGTTGTCGTGGTACCACCCTAATTCACCGCCGTTTCGCAACGACAGTCTTAGCGGTCAATGAAGACCGAAGAGGATAACGGGTCTAAACCGATTGCACCTACTCCAATTTCAATGCAATAACTCAGGAGCGCTCAAGACCATTTGCCTGCCACCGATTCACACCTACCATCGGCTCTCTGTAAGACGAAGCAACGTCTTTTTTCCATCATCGTGTTTAACGTGACTAATTTTTCATAATGTATCATGGCTGACATGAGCATGTCAATAGGCTTAAATGTTTTAAAATGTTTTGCAGATGTCTTTAGATTCACACATAAACAGAGTCACCATAAGTAATACAATAGTTAATATACCTATCACAAGAAGATGGAAAGTAAGCTGTTTGGTGAACTGAATTTTACTGCTTTAATGAAGTAATGGCACGGACATATAACCAGGACTTGGGGCAGGCCTTGAACCTAATTGGTTTTTTGGCTATCATTTAGTATACTATCCGATTGGACAACGTAATTGTTATCCATCAAATTTAACTCAAGAGGACAGACGCATCCGATGAAAAAATTCAAGTTTCCCAAGTTCAAGATTCAGAAGGCTGAGCCACAGCAGCTTACCGAGCGTTTGCTTTTAATCAATCTATACTTTACACAAGGTCTGACACTGATTATCGGAGTTGTGTGGATCTTATTGCAGAAACGAAACTTGTTAGATGTACTCGCATGGCCTGACAATTACCAATTTATATGGTGGGGTCTGGGTCTTGCAGGAATAATGCTTGTTATGGACTTGGTACTGTCGTATGTTATACCTCAGGAAAGCATGGATGACGGTGGAATTAACGAGATGTTGTTCCGTGGGCGTCCGATCTGGCACATTGTATGTATAGCAGCCATTGTTGCTGTGTGTGAGGAATTATTATTCCGTGGAGCCATCCAACATGCCATCGGTCCTTACTGGACAAGTATTTTATTTGCAGTTATCCATATTCGTTATTTGCGCCACTGGATTCCAACAGGCTGGGTGTTTGTCTCAAGTTATGGATTGGGTTGGATTTACTTGCAGTCCGGCACATTATGGGCGCCTATATTATGTCACTTTATTATTGATTTGGTGTCCGGATTAGCGATACGTTTTCGGAGGGGATCATGAATCAGCCATTAAGTAGAATGAAGACATATGGCAGTCAGCGCCATCGTCAATCGGATAAAAAAGAGAAATCCGAGCATCAGGTGGCTTCTCAAGTAAGCATCGTTGCTGAAACGGCAGCAGCTGCTGAGGTTGGCGGAATCACACCAATTACTTCCGTTTCTTTACCTAGATCACAGCGCAAGCCCTATACAGAAAAACTGGAAAGTCCAGTACTTCCTCAAAGGGCACCATCACGCTCCAAAAAAACGCCAAATTCAACGGAAGAATCGATCCCCGAAGCGGGTTCGCTTCCTACACGGACAGAATTACATCCTTCACGTCGGTTAAAATTGAGCAAGAGGTTTGTCAATTCACTCATTTTTATTTTTGTCATGTTAACGATTAGTCTGGTTTGGTGGGGGGTTGAAGGGGCACCCGCTCTGAATACGTTCCTTCCCTTGCCGTGGTAATACTTTTACTCGCAGGTTTAATCATTTTGATGGGAGTTTTACTACTTTTTCATATGTGGCGTGAAGCCCATATTCATCAAATGATTGAAGAAGAGGTTGAAGTGCCTCATCTGCCAACATCCTTTGACGGGGCTATGATTTTGTATGTATCCGACACGCACAAGCGCAAGTTGAAGCAGAATGATCTGGCAAACGTTAAAAACAAGGTGGACTGGGTTCTCATCGGCGGGGATGTTGCGGAAAAAGGAATCTCATGGTCTTTAGTTAGACATAACATGAAAATTTTATCGAACATTGCTCCTTCATTTACGGTGTATGGCAACCATGACAAGAGGGCTGGTACCGCTCAACTTGCGCGAATCCTTCGGGAATCGGACGTTAAGCTCCTGCAGGATAATGTAGAATATCTGCAAAGGGGCAACGACAGATTGAGCCTGATCGGCATAGACTATCGTTCCAAACAGGGCGATGTATTACTGCAGCAGATCGGTAACCGTTTATGCAAAATTGCTATCGTCCATGATCCTTTGCAGGCCCTTCGCTTGGAAGAAAATGCAGATCTTATTCTAAGCGGTCATACACATGGCGGACAATTGGTTTTGCCATTTTTCGGACCTGTGTTCCTTAGAAAAGCGTATCGTCCCGTATCGAACGGGTGGTACTCCCTGAAGCGAAGTCCGGAGGACGTTCACCAAGAAGGCAAAATGCTTGTTAGCAGAGGATACGGTACAAATCATCTTCCTCTCCGACTAGGTTGTCCTGCGGAGATGCATATCATCACGTTAAGAGTGCCCGCGGAAAAAGCACTCACAGAGAAACAGCCTTGATCCAATGGATCAAGGCTGTTTTATTATGGCTTTAGCCAGTTGAGTGCGTGAAACGCGCGAAACAAAAACCAGCTAATGTTTGTCAAGCATTTCTGGTTGGATGAGTTCTCTTTTCGTGGTATACTTTTTCCGACCAACACGAATAACCTCCACGGGTATGGAGGTTTTGGTTAAATATGGATTACACTTGGTAGGGCTGGCCTTTCTGCAAGATGGCGAAAATGTGATGTAACAGCTTGTTTGCGCAGGCGATCACGGCCACCTTGTAGGGCTTGCCCTCGTTTCTTTTTTTCTCGTAGTACGAACGGATTCTTGCATTCGCATTCTTTCGCATTCCACATTGCACCGCTAAATATAGTGAACGTCTGAGCCTTTTAGAGCCTCGTTTCGTAATTCGTGTACTTGTCGCTGTGAACTTTCCTGAACTGAAAATCCCTGGGTCAAGGCCCGCAAACGCTACAAGTTGCTTCGCATCACTAAACTGTTTCACATCACCTAGTTCAGCTACAATGGCTGCGGCCAGTTTCGTTCCAATTCCCGGGATACTTCTCACCAGTCCGACTTCAGGCAGATTTTCTGCAAGTTCCTCCATTTGTTTTTCGAGTTCCTCCAGTTGCCGAATCATCGTCAACAATAAAGAGACCATTCCGAGCAGTGCCTTGCTTTGAGCGGGGCTACGCCGAATTTCTCTCCATTCATCCAGTACTTCCTCCAGTTTTCTCGCTTTTTCATTGGTCCATCGCTTGGAATGGGATCGTCCCGAATTACCCTGAATGACTTCATTCCAATTCGTCACACTTCCCTCCAAACAATGAGACAGCACCGTCAATGATGTTGTTGAAAACACATTGTAAAATATCTGCTCATACGTCGGAAAAACTTGCTCCAGCAAGGCTCTGCTGTTCAGCTTCGCCTGCACAAAGATTCCCGTGACAAACTCATGCTGCCTAGTCAAATGCTGTAGCTCTGTAAACGTCTCATCCCAATTTCGATGCGGCTTCACGTCGCCGCGATAGTACATCTCTGCCAGATGCCAAGCATCTGCAGCATCTGTTTTAACTTTGCGTAACTGCGTTCCCTTCGCTCGCTTGGATTGCAAGGGATTCACAATGTAGTAGGTATAGCCACTCCGATTCAGACAGGACACCAAGGCACGATGGTAATGCCCAGTCGCCTCCAAAACAACCACTGGAGCAACACCCGTTTCGGCTTGAAGGGCCCCTAACACCTCCGTAAATTGTTCGAATCCATTCGCAACATGCTCAATGACGATAGCTTTACCAACGGGCTCATTTCGTTTTTGAAACGCCTGTATCACACTTGAACCTTTAGCGACATCTACACCAACAACAGGTTCCATGTCCTCACTCCTTATCTTTCGTTTCGCCGGTCCTTTCCACGATGGTTCCAAACCCATAGCTTCGCTTGTTATACGGGGTCAGCTGCCCCTACCAGCCCAAACATGGTCTTTTGGAGGTCGTGGGAGAACTGTTTTTGTTACGAGGTCCTAGCCCCTAAAACCGCCACGTTCTCCCGGCTTCCCCCATCGTAAAACGACCACAAAAAAAGGCCAACCAGTAATTACTGGCTAACCTGATAATACGAAAACCACCCGCTATGCGGGTGGAGGGATCGAGGGTTTGACCACCAAGACCATTCCGATAAAATTGAGATGTTCAGGCTCAAAAGAAAGGAATGGTCTTAGATGGCAAACAAGAGCTATAGCCTAGCTCACACAAAGTGGATGTGCAAATACCACATTGTATTTACCCCGAAGTATAGACGGAAAGAAATCTATAATCAAGTGAGAAAAGATTTAATCGAAATTTTCAAACGTCTGTGTAAGTACAAGGGAGTAGAAATTATAGAAGGTCACATGATGCCCGATCATGTTCACATGTTGGTAGCGATTCCACCGAAAATGGCAGTCTCCACGTTCATGGGATATCTAAAGGGAAAAAGTTCACTAATGATATTCGAGAAGCATGCCCAGCTCAAGTATAAATACGGCAATCGAAAGTTTTGGGCAGAAGGGTACTATGTGAGTACAGTAGGCTTAAATGAAGCAACAGTAAGAAAGTATATTCGTGAGCAAGAAGCACATGATCAGGCGGTAGATAAGCTGAGTGTAAAAGAATACGAAGATCCATTCAGCAGTAATCGAAGCAAAAAGAAGTAAAACCAGTTTAACTGGTAAGTGAAAGAGGCAAATAACACTGAGCCTGAACAGCCCTGCTGTCAGGCTAGCGTCTTTAGGCGCAGTTTGGCAACAGGGGGTTATACCCCAAGAGCAAACCACCCGTTGGACGGGTGGTCCTGATTTTAATGCGCAAAATTACAATTTAACGAGCTTCCAATTCAATTGCACGCGGATCAACAAAGGAATAACCTTTCTTTTCGAGCTTGGTCAGCAACTCATCCAATGCTTCAACCGTCCATGGCAACTCATGCATCAAAATATTGCTTCCGGGATTTAACTGGTCCAGTACATTTTGAATGACTTTTTCCGGTTTGTCTTTGGTGCTTTTATCCCAATCGAGAGAACCATTAGACCAAGTCATATATAACATGCCATTTTTCTTCACAGCAGCCTTCAGTGCATCATTTCCCGAACCAAAAGGTGGACGGAAGAATTGCGGTTCCTCACCAATGGTATCCTTCACTATTTTTTGGACATCTGTAACCTGTTTTGCCGCCTCAGCGTTGGACATTTTTTTGAGATCCTCATGATCCCAGGCATGATTGCCTACAATCTGACCCCGATCATGTATGAGTTTGAGTAATTCCGGATGGCTTTTCACCCGATATCCATTGACGAAAAATATCGCTTTAGCGTTATGTTTATCTAAAGTGTCGATCAGTGAAGTAATCATTTTTTCTTCTTTGGGTCCATCATCAAAAGTTAACAAGACCACTTTGCTTGGGCTCGCTTCATCGTTTGGTTTAATATAATAATTTTCATTCATATGATACGTCTTTTCCACTTTCTCTTCTGTAGAAACCTTCTCCGAAGATTCAGGTTCTTCTTCTGTCACAGTTGAATCTTCCGTTGAAGACTCGGGCACACCAGTTCCGGGTTCTCCTGTTTCAGTTGGGTTAGAGTTACCTTGCTCTTCTTGAACTGTGGTAGTTGATTCGCCCGCTGGTGTGGAATTATCAGATGTTTTTTCTTCCGCTGTCCCACAAGCTGACAACAGCAAACTTGCAGCAATGATCAATGCGGCGGTATGTCTAAACATGATTTCAACTCGCTTTCCTGTAATTATACGGAATGAGATCGCTCACTACCGCAAACACTAAATATGATTTTAACACTTGAAGGAGGTTGGTGTAATGAAGGCTTCATCCTTTTTTTGGGGCATTGTCATTGGTGTTGCAGCCAGTTCATGGCTGTCCAAAGGCAAATTGCCCATGATGTCATCGGGTTCATCAAGAAATATGATGGATCAGGCAAAACATAAGATGATGGAAATGACTTTCCCGGGTATGGACGGGTTCACAAGCAAGCAAAATCAACATGGTGAATCCCACAAAAATCCGGCAGCAAAGACCGCAAGAGCGATCACACCGCAGGAAAAAGAAGCGAATATGAGCATGCTCAAAGATTTTATTCGCACCAATCCCGATGTGAAGCATGAAGTTGAGCAAATTTTAAGCCAAACAAACACAACAGTACCGGGTTTATAAACCAAAACCTCCAATTAGAATCATCCACAGTCTTGATTTGCTGTGGAATGATTCTTTTTTTGTCGATTTTACTTCGTGCATTTAGAGGTATAAAATGATAACATAACTACATAGATTTATTTTCAGCACATATTGTTTTGTGCTTCATAATCTGTTATAAGACTTGCTTATAAAGGGGAGATCCTGTATGAAAATAGAACGACTAAGTCACGATAAGATACGGATTTTCCTGACCTTTGACGATCTGAGCGAGCGCGGAATACAAAAAGAAGATATGTGGCAGGAAATACCTAAGGTTCATGAACTGTTCACTGAAATGATGGATCAGGCCTATTCCGAACTTGGATTTGATGCCACAGGTCCACTCGCTGTCGAAGTATTCGCACTTCCCGCTCAAGGGATGGTTGTCATTGTCACACGTGGAAAATATGATCCGCAACAATATGGTTTAGGTCATGAAGATGATCTTCCTGAAGAAGTATATGAAATGGAAGTTACACTCGAGCAAAGCGATTCCATTGTTTATGCATTCAAGGACTTTGAAGTGCTCATTGAAGCTGCACATATGTTGCGTCAGCATGTTACGGATGCTGGGAGACTTTATTCCTATAAAGACAAGTGGTTCTTGCATTTGGAGCCAGATGAGGTAGATTCCACCAAACATGCGGCATTGATTGCCTTGCTTGCTGAATTTGGCGAAGGCTCCTCAGTTACTCCAGCAGTCATGGAAGAGTATGGTAAGGTTGTTATTCCTGCACAAGCGATTGATGTTATCTGCACCCACTTCAAACGCCAGGATTAATCTCTAGTTGTAATCGCGTCTTTAGTCAGAGGAGGGAATTTCGGTGCTTTTGTTTTCGGTCTTAGCGGCAGCAGTTGCTCCGGGTCTCGCCTTGTTAACATACTTTTACCTGAAAGACCGTTATGATTATGAGCCACTTCATATGGTATTGCGTGTTTTCCTCATGGGGATTCTGATGGTACTGCCTGTGATGATTATTCAGCGTGGCATGATGATGTGGCTCGGGGATAATCCTTATCTTGAGGCCATTATGATCTCAGGTGGTGTGGAGGAATTCGTTAAATGGTTCGTACTTTATCATATCATCTATAATCACACCGAATTTGATGAGCCGTATGACGGGATATTATATGCAGTCGCTGTTTCACTTGGATTTGCCACTGTTGAGAATGTGTTGTATGCCTTTGCGGGGAATGCATCCGTCTCAGCCATGTTCCTTCGGGCACTGCTCCCTGTTTCAGGGCACGCTATGTTTGCGGTAATCATGGGTTATTATATGGGTAAAGCCAAGTTTATCGGTGGTAAGAAAAAGCGGTGGTATCTGGTTCTTTCTCTGGTGTTACCTTTTTTCTGGCATGCATTGTACGATGTCATCATGAACACCATGGTGAATCATTGGTTGTGGTTTATAGCGCCGCTAATGGCGGGCCTGTGGTATGGGGCAATGGGTAAAATCACACGAGCTAATAACCGTTCTCCTTTTCGTTTTGTGAAGCGGGAGGAAGAGGTTAAATTATAAAAATACGGACACACTGGTGGACATAAAGCGCATATTGCGCCTATGACTCCGGTGTGTTTTTATTTTTACAGATAAACTCCCGGGGAATGACCGACAGAAACGGAGATCGTTGTGATGAGAATTAAAATTAAAATCAGATGCAAACAATGCGGTGAACGATTTACATTACGAGGCAAGAAAGATCGGGGCCGGATTGAGACGGGATTCAAGCAGTGCCTATGTGATAACAGAGACCAGTTCGAAATTGAAGAAGAGGGCATGGCAACTGGGATTCAGCTGAATTAAAAGGAGGACCCAAACGCTACTTTAGCAGCCTGCTTGTGTAAGGACTGGAAATCGCATGCATAAGAGATCTTTCTTCGATCCACAATAGAGGTAGTGGTTTAGAAGAAAGGAGACTCTACCGATGTATAAACGATTAAGTTCAGTTATGTTTCCGATATTTGCGGTTCTGCTGGTCGGTGCGCTCGTGTGGGGCTATCAGGAGAATCAGGAGAAGAATGCAATTCTGATCAAGGCAGAGAATCAATATCAGCGTGCATTTCACGATTTATCTTTTCATATGGACAAATTGCATTCGGAGATTGGCAACACCTTGGCGGTTCACTCTACATCACAGGGGATGCATCGCAAAGGTCTGATGAATGTATGGCGACTCACCAGTGAAGCGCAGAATGAGATCAACCAACTGCCACTCACCATGCTACCATTTAACGAGACAGAGGAGTTTCTCTCGCGTATTTCCAACTTTGCCTATCGGGCGTCGATGCGTGACTTGACGAACGAACCGCTAAGTGAGAAGGAAATGGGCAACCTGAAAAAGCTGTATCAGAATTCATCCGAGATTACCAAGAATCTGCAGGATGTGCAGCAGAAAGTCCTGACGGACCGATTGCGCTGGATGGATGCAGAGACTGCCATGGCAACACAAGAGCAAACCATGGACAACACGATCGTTGATGGTTTTCGTACTGTAAACAAAAAGGTACAGGAATACCCGGAGCTTGATTGGGGTCCTTCCGTATCCAACATCTATGCCAAACGATCAGTCAAGAAACTGGACGGCTTGCCGGTGACCAAAGAACAGATTCAGAGCAAGGCTGCAAAATTCTCTGATGCGGATCGTAGCAAAATCCAAGTGCAGGAGAACGGCAAAGGAACAGACTGGGAGTCCTACACTGCCACGATTGATCATGCCAACAATGGCAAACTGATGATGGATTTCACCCGTAATGGCGGAATGCTGATCTCTTACAGTGATACGCGTCCAATCGGAACCAAAAAAGTGTCTCGTCAGAATGCCATGGCTAAAGCAGATCAATTTCTAATGAACAAAGGCTATAAGGATATGAAGGCTGTAAACTACGATGAATATGGTAATCTGGGTAACCTTACTTATGTGCGTAAGCAAGGGGACACCTTGATTTATCCCGAGAAAATGTCAGTTCGTGTAGGTTTGGATACAGGCGAAGTAACCGGCTTCCAGGCGAGTGACTTTGTTTACGAACATAATGACATGCGCAAAATTCCGAAAGCAACTCTTACGGAGCAACAGGCGCGGAAAAAGCTTAATTCGGAGTTCGAAGAAAATTATGTTCGCAAATCCCTGATTGAGAATGATTACAGCAAAGAAGTATTGTGTTATGAATTCGGAGGGAAAATTAACGGTTCTCGTTACCGGATATACATTAATGCGAATACAGGAATAGAAGAAGCGGTTGAAGAGATCAAACCGGTCAATGCAACCTCATAAAAAGATGGATAATTTGAATTTGAAGTTGAGCGAATAACTGCGGCAGACCACGATGTGGTCTGTTTTTTTCTTGTTCAATGTGAGAAAGGTCATGGTATAATAGTCCTTGTACATACGAAGATAAATACATAAAGTGGCGGTGAACAGCTTGTTTCCGAAAATAAATGAAATTTTATACATCCAGATTGCTTCTGCAGATGAAAAAGAGGAACACAAAGAGTACAAATCACGCATTGCAGATATGGATGACAGCAGTTTTCTGATTGAGGTCCCAATGCAACAAGGAAGCAGCCGTCTGAAAAGGCTCTTTTTCGGAGATGAATTGTCCATTTCATATATTACGGAGGATGGGGTCCGGCATTATTTTAATACCTATATCACGGGATTTGAGGAAGATGTGGTCCGTCTTGTCCGTATCCGCAAACCGCTTCCGAGCGATATATCCAAAATACAACGGCGTAGCTTTCTTCGTGTTCATGCAAACCTCGAATTGGCCATCCAGAGTGAAGATCTGACCCGTGCTGTCGGATTGACTGAAGATATTGGCGGTGGTGGATTGTCCATCTACGGCGAAACAGGTTTCTCAATAGCTGAAGGTCAAAAATTGAAATGCTGGTTGCTGGTTCCCTACCGGAATTCAACCATTGAACATGTGAATTTTGAAGCTGAAGTTGTGCGGATCAAAACCCTGGAAACCGGCAGACAGCTATGCATGCTCAAATTTATGCAGATTTCAGATTCGGAGCGCCAGAAAATTATCAAGTTTTGTTTTGAGCGGCAACTTGACTATCGCACGAAATAGGAATGTTGTGGCATAAAAAGAGGGAACTGCGGGTACCGTAATGAAAAAAACGGAGGTATTGCCTTGAATCGTCGTCATGCAACCCGCAGATATGAACGACTTTATTATGTTTTCTCCAGGCGAATGGAACGAAAGGTTACGATTCTGATTACAGTCCTTCTAATCCTGCTTGTGGTATATCAATTGCTGCTGTTGGTACCAGGCTTCAAAAAGAATTTGACCACCATTGACCGCCTGGAAGGAACGCCAATTGAAGTGCAAACGATGAATGATTACAAACGTCGTTGATTTGTCTGTTTTTGCATCCATGTGTAGAGTGTGGTATAATTTTCACGATGCAGGCAATGCCTGTTTTTTTATTGAGGTTTATCGTTTGAGGAGGAATGCCCCGTTGGCAAGCCAGAACACATCAGAGAACGGGAAAATGAACGTTGCAATTGACGGACCTGCCGGTGCCGGGAAAAGCACGGTGGCCCGATTGGTTGCAGAGGCGCTCGCGTATGTATACGTCGACACAGGCGCAATGTACCGTGCGGTAACCTTGCATATGCTTCGGAAAGGTATTACACCGGAAGATGTGACACAGGTACTTCAGGAAGCCCAAAAGCTGGTCATTGATTTACAACCGGATCCCGACGGACAGAAAGTGTTCTGTAATGGGGAAGAAGTAACCTCGGAAATCCGCTCCCGTGAAGTGACGGGAATCGTGTCCCGATATGCGCAAATCGAGGGGCTGCGTACGCAATTAGTGGATACTCAGCGGCAAATGGCTTTGCGCAAGGGCGTCGTCATGGATGGACGCGATATCGGAACGACAGTACTGCCCGATGCGGAAGTGAAAATCTTCATGACTGCCAGTGTGGAAGAGCGTGCGCTTCGCCGCTTCAAAGAACTGGACCCCTCTGAAGGACTGACGTTGCAACAGCTGGAGCGAGACATTGCCACCCGTGACAGATTGGATGAGAATCGGGAAATTTCCCCATTGCGTTGTGCTGAGGATGCTATTGTCCTTGATACAACGGAGATGAACATTCATGAAGTGGTTGACAAAATCGTATCTTATTGCACAATGGTCAGAGGAGAGATCGGTCTATGATTTACACATTTTGCAGCACATTACTGCGGATCATTTATACCATTCTTTTCCGCTTGGAGGCCGTTGGACGGGAGAATATTCCGAAAGAAGGCGGCGTACTTTTATGTTCCAATCATATTAGTAACTTCGATCCTCCAACAGTTGGTATCAAACTTCGCCGTCAGGTACGTTTCATGGCCAAAAGCGAATTGTTTGAAATTCCGGTACTCGGCCGAATTATTAAAGCCGTGGGCGCTTTCCCCGTTAAACGTGGAGGTGTCAGCAAGGAATCCATCAAAACCTCACTCAATATTTTGCGTGATGGTCAAGTGCTTGGAATCTTCCCCTCGGGAAGCCGTCACAATGATGGAGGTATCGGCAAAAAAGGGGCAGCGAGTTTTGCTCTCCGCAGTGGCGCTACAGTTATTCCTACTGCTATTATCGGTAACTACAAAGTTTTTCGTAAGATGAAAGTTGTATATGGAGCACCAGTAAGTTTGGACGAGTTCAAGGAAGACCCATCTGGAGAAGCTCTGGAGAAGGCGACTGAAAAGATTATGTCCAAGATTAACGAGATGGTGCAAACGGGCGTGCCAAGCAAGTAATGGCTTCGTCGGTAGCTGAGTGCATGTTTCCATATTTTTGAGGGAGACTAAAGTTTGAGCACTCAGTGATGAAAGTGTTTTGAACTCTGCTACAGGCAGGTTTGAATATAATGGGGTTTTTGAATTGAGGAGGGTATTTGACATGTCGGAAGAAATGAAAAATCAAGAAGCAACCCAAGATGAGTTGGATCAATTCGTTTCCTTGAAAAAAGGAGATACCGTAAAAGGAACCATCGTCAAATTGGAAGATAACCAAGCCTATGTGAGCATTGGATATAAATATGACGGTGTCATTCCAATTCGTGAACTGTCTTCATTACATGTTGACAGCGCGTCTGACGCAGTAGAAGTTGGACAAGAAGTTGAAGCTAAAGTTCTTAGCATCGACGACGAGAAAGAAAAACTCGTTCTGTCCAAACGTGCAATCGACAGCGAAAACGCGTGGGATCAATTGCAAAAGCATTTTGAAGACCAAGACGTATTCGAAGTTGTTGTAGGTGATGTTGTTAAAGGCGGTCTGGTAGCTGACGTGGGCGTACGTGGATTTATCCCGGCTTCCATGGTTGAACGCCATTTCGTTGAAGACTTCAGCGACTACAAAGGACGCACACTGCGTGTTAAAGTGAAAGAGATCGACCGTGAGAACAACAAAGTGATCCTTTCCCAAAAAGACGTACTGGAGCAAGAATTCGAAGCAAACAAAGCTACAGTAATGGCTGGTTTGCAAGAAGGTCAAGTGATCGAAGGTACAGTACAACGTTTGACTCAATTCGGTGCATTTGTTGATGTGGGCGGAGTTGATGGTTTGGTTCACGTATCCGAGCTGGCTTGGACACACGTTGAAAAACCATCCGACGTACTGTCTGAAGGTGATAAAGTTAGTGTGAAAGTGCTGAAAGTTGACCCTGAAAAAGGCAAAATCAGCCTGAGCATGAAAGCTGTTCAACCAGGTCCTTGGGAAACAGCAAGCGAAAAATTCAATTCCAGCGATATCGTAACAGGTGTTGTAAAACGTCTGGTAGACTTCGGTGCATTTGTTGAAATCGCTCCTGGTGTTGAGGGACTTGTGCATATCTCGCAAATCTCCCACAAGCACATCGGCACTCCTCATGAAGTGCTGAAAGAAGGACAAGAAGTTCAAGTTAAAATCTTGGACATGAACCCTTCTGAGCAACGTGTAAGCTTGAGCATCAAAGAAACAGAAGAAGCTCCAGCTCAACCACAAAAATCAGAAAGACCTTCAAGAAACAACGCTCCGCGTGAAGAAATCAACAATCCAAACGTTT
Source organism: Paenibacillus sp. FSL P4-0176 (assembly GCF_037975265.1). NCBI lineage: Bacteria > Bacillati > Bacillota > Bacilli > Caryophanales > Paenibacillaceae > Paenibacillus > Paenibacillus sp. FSL P4-0176. Next base: position 4,631,448 of record NZ_CP150242.1, on the reverse strand, counting down.
CCTTGAACAATCAAGGTATGAGCACTACGCTTGGCGAACTGTTTGGAGACAAACTCAGCAAATTCAAATAAGTTAACAATGCATGGTTCTAAGTTATATACTGCATATTTTGCTGAATAACAAAAGCAAGATCGGCGAGCCCAAGGCGGGTTCGCCGATTGTTTTTATTGCGAGTAATTTGGCATGAAACGTTAGCCAAGATATATCTTTTTTGCTATGATGAGTATCGTAAGTATGGACAGGAGGAGTGGAATGTATGGCAAGACCCGTTGTGGCAATTGTCGGACGACCGAACGTGGGTAAATCCACCATTTTCAATCGGATCATCGGCGACAGACTGGCCATTGTGGAAGACAAGCCGGGCATTACCCGTGACCGTATATATGGAATCGGTGAATGGAACGGTAAACCATTTAGTATCATTGATACAGGTGGTATCGAAATTGATGGTGAAGATGTAATCTTAAAATCGATTCGGATGCAAGCAGAGCTCGCTATTGAAGAAGCGGATGTTATTGTATTCATGTGTGATGCAAAAGCAGGTATTACGCAATCGGATGAAGAGGTAGCAGAGATGCTCTACCGCTCAGGCAAGCCTATTGTTGTAGCCGTTAACAAAGTGGATAATATCGGACGAAGTGAGCTCATTTATGAGTTTTATGGATTTGGTTTCGGTGATCCCATCGGCGTATCCGGAAGTCACGGTACAGGTGTAGGTGACTTGCTTGATGCAATTGTGGAGAAGTTGCCAGAACTTGAGGAAGAGACTTACGATGAAGATGTCATTCGTGTAGCTCTGATCGGACGTCCTAATGTAGGTAAATCTTCACTGGTGAACGCTATTCTGGGTGAAGAGCGTGTCATTGTAAGTGACGTGGCTGGAACGACCCGGGATGCGATTGATACACCTTTTGAAAAAGACGGCCAACGTTACGTGCTGATTGATACAGCAGGTATGCGTAAGCGTGGTAAAGTATATGAAACAACTGAGAAATACAGTGTAATGCGTGCGATGCGTGCGATTGAGCGTGCAGATGTTGTTCTGATTGTCATTAATGGTGAAGAAGGCATTATTGAACAGGACAAGCATATTGCAGGATATGCATTCGAAGCTGGTAAAGCGTCATTGTTTGTTGTGAACAAATGGGACGTGGTAGAGAAGCATGACAAAACGATGAAAGAGTTTGAGAGAAAAATTCGGGATCACTTCCTGTTTATGACTTATGCTCCAGTCGTATTCTTGTCAGCCCTCACAAAACAACGCTTACAAAAATTGTTACCGGTTGTGAAAAGGGTAGCAGATCAACACTCGTTACGTGTACAAACACATCTACTTAACGATGTGGTGTCTGATGCGGTTGCAATTAACCCTCCGCCAACGGATAAAGGACGGAGAATGAGAATTAACTATGTGACTCAGGTTGCCGTTAAGCCACCGACCATGGTTGTTTTTGTGAACGATCCGGAATTGATGCACTTCTCATATGAGCGCTACCTGGAGAATAAAATCCGTGCAGCGTTTGACTTCGAAGGAACACCAATTCGCATATTTACTCGGAAGAAGTCCGACGAAAGTTAGGGGAGAAGTGTGTGATTTTACAAATCGCAGCGATTGTACTGAGTTATCTGCTCGGTTCGATCAGCTTTAGTGTCCTCCTTGCCAAAGCGATACGGGGGATCGATATTCGTCAGCACGGAAGCGGAAACGCGGGAGCTACCAATACATTGCGTATTTTGGGTAAAGGACCGGCAATTGCTGTTCTGTTACTTGATGTACTTAAGGGTGTTGCAGCTGTATGGATTGGAATCTGGCTGAGTAACGGTTCTGCCTGGATTCCTGCACTCAGTGGTATAGCAGCTATTGCAGGACATAACTGGCCGCTTTACTTCCATTTTCGTGGAGGAAAAGGCATTGCCACAGCCATTGGTGTTCTGGTAAGTCTTGCTTTCCTGCCTGCGTTATGTGCTGGGGTGATCGCCATTCTGTCTATTGTATTGACACGCTATGTTTCATTGGGGTCTCTGATTTTTGTAGCATTTACACCCATCTTTATCATGGTATTACCCGGATATTCAATGAATATCTTCTGGGGGAGTCTGATTATTTGTCTGTTTGCGTTCTGGAGACATCGTACCAATATTGCGAAGCTCGCCAAAGGACAGGAAAATAAATTGGGATCGAAAAACCCTGGAGGGGGTAAACGAGTTGTCTAAAAAAGTTGCTGTTCTAGTCGCTGGGAGCTGGGGAACAGCTCTGGCCAGTGTACTCGCCGCCAATCAGTTGGATGTGATGATGTGGACACGTGGTGAAGACCAGGCTAACGAAATCAATAACAAGCACACTAATACTCGCTATCTTCCGGATGCGGAGCTTTCACCACGGATTCAAGCAACAACTGATATGGAAGCTGCGGTGGAAGGCGCTATAGCTGTGTTAATTGTTGCGCCTTCATCAGCCATGCGTGCAGTTACGAACCAGCTTAAGGCTTATTACAAGCCTGAGATGTTAGTCATTCATGCAACCAAAGGTTTTGAGACAGAAAGCCTCAAACGGATGTCCACAGTCATTTCAGAAGAGCTTGAATGTGAAGAAGGACGTGTGGTTGTTCTTTCTGGCCCAAGCCATGCGGAAGAAGTGGTGAAGCGTTGTCCAACGACAGTGGTTGTAGCTTCACTGGATAAGGCATCTGCCGAGTCTGCCCAAGCTTTGTTTATGAATGCTTATTTCCGGGTTTACACGAATCGGGATATGATCGGTGTTGAGCTGGCTGGTGCATTCAAAAATATCATTGCTCTTGGTGCAGGTATGTCCGATGGTCTTCAATTTGGTGATAATGCCAAAGCCGCTTTGCTAACACGCGGTCTGGCAGAGATCACACGTATTGGTGTTGAGATGGGAGCAAATCCGCTAACGTTTTCAGGACTTGCTGGAATCGGGGATCTGGTTGTAACGGCTACAAGTCAGCATAGTCGGAACTGGAGAGCTGGTTCCATGTTGGGCCAGGGACAGAAGCTGGATGATGTTCTGAAGTCCATGGGCATGGTGGTAGAAGGCATTCAAACTACGCAAGCTGCCTATTTCATCTCACAAAAATACGGAGTGCAAATGCCAATTGCGGATCAGTTATATCACGTTTTATTCCAGGAGAGACAGCCGCGTGATGCGGTTGAAGCCTTGATGGGACGTGACCCGAAAACTGAAATGGAAGTCATGAAACTTGAAACCTGGGAGCAATGGCATTCCTGATTGTAATCAGCCTAAACGTACCTTGTGAAATAAGAAGCTTATTCACCTTTTCTGTAGCAGACTCATACTATACACATGAGTATTGCCGGAGGAGGGGAGACGAATGGGTAACAACATTTCCAAAGATGCACTGAATGCAATCAACAAGAAAACGGGTAAAACGATAACGGAAGGTGCCGTTAAGAAATTGGCAAGCACGGTGAAACCAACGACGATTCAGAATGAAGTTCAGTTGCGCCAATTGATCAAACAAGTATCCGCCATGGCGAAAGTTCCGGTATCTGAGGATACGGTTAAGGATATTGTGAGTGCGGTCAAGAAAAGCGGATTGAATCCGAGCAGTATGGAATCGTTAATGAAAATGATGATGAAAAAATAATAGATCACACCTGCATGTGCAGGTGATCCAGTAAGACAAAAAGACGAGTCGGCTTCTGCCGGCTTGCTTTTTTGTCTTTTTTTTGGAAAGTTGAGCTGAATTTCGTGTTATAATGGTTGCAATTGTCACAGTGTCAGTGATGAATATCGGACTGAAGGGGAGACTGCTGGATTATGAGTGCAATGGACAAGATGTGGCTGTCATTGGTGGCCATCCTCATTATGGGACTATCTGTATTCCTGATTACGTTTGCTCGTGCCAAAACAAAAGGTATTGTACGGGGGATTCTTTCTCTGATTGCATTTTTGATTATGCTGATTGGCTTTTTCGGTGGAATCGCTTCTCTGACCTGATTTCCCATGCCTGAAAGATAACATCCGCATAAGCACATCATAAGAACTGACACAATGAACACGGATGAGGGGAGTGTGAGCCTATGAGGCCGCATGATACGGAGGGGCGGACAGAGCGTTATCCGGAATTACACGCGGCTTTGCTGGAAACGGCCAAAGCCTGGAACACACAGTCACAGACATGGTTACTTGGAGGAAGTTGTGGGTTGCTGCTTCAAGGGGTGGAGTTGCAACAGGCTCCGAGAGATATTGATATCTATGCGGATGTTGCTGCTGCTAAGGAACTTCACCGTAGCGCTCCGGGGGAAATGCTTGACGAGCCTACAGTGGACAAGACAGGACCGTATGCTTCTCTGCTGAGCCACTATCAGGTGGGTGAATGTGCGTTGGAACTGGTTGGTGGTTTCGAAATATGGGCTCGCAAAAGTTGGTACCGTATTGAGATTGAACATGTACTTGCTCCGCATGCACCAGTAGCACAAGTGGGTTCATATAGCCTGCGACTGATGCCGCTTGCGCATGAGCTGTTGTTTAATCTGCTGCGAGGTCGTGAAGATCGTTATGTCCCCATTGCGACACAGATGCGCGAGCAGCCAGATGCACATCAACCTATAATGATGCTTTTAAGTCAACAGAATGTATGGACAAGCCGCTTCAGAGCCGAAGTGGAAGAGCTTGTTGGCTTTACATGGCCCCAGTAGGTTGAGGGAGGAAAATGATGGACTATAAAGTTACTTTTTTACCTATGAACAAATCGATAGCGCTCAAACCAGGGGCAACACTTCTGCATGCAGCACGACGTGCTGGAGTCAAGATTACGACCCGATGTGATGGCAAAGCGGCTTGCCTGATGTGCAAAGTGAACGTGGATGAAGAACATCGGACGGAACTGTATCCACCAACAGATGCAGAAAAGCGCAAGCTGGGTTCACTGTTGGAAGCAGGTACACGACTGTCCTGTCAGGCCAAGGTGTGTGGATCTCTATCGGTTCATGTTCCAGAGGACCCGCTGAAGGCAGCCATTCGGAAACAACTGGAACGTCAACAACAGGAAGACGACTGGTTCTGAGTGTTATAACATTGATTCTCTAATGAGTTATTCAAGGAGGACACGAATGATTAGGAACAAGCCAAAATGTGTGGAAGGAAGCGGATGGCAGCGTCTGAAACATCAGACGGGCGGTCTGCTGTTATTCCTGTTGTTTGCTTTTACAGCAAGTGGTTGTATGTATCCATCCCAGAGCAATTCAGACCCTAAGATAGCCTATCGGGAAAGCGTGAGCCGCATCCAGAGTGCGGTCGAGGCATTTCAGCAAGATGAGGGGATTTTGCCAATCATTAATGCAGATATGGAAACGCCAAAATATGAAAAGTTCAGAGTGGATCTGCCCAAGTTGAAACAACTGGGGTATCTGGATGAAATACCGGGGACTGCTTTTGAAAGTGGTGGGAGCGCTTACTTCCTTATTCAGGACGAAGAAGTGAATCCGACCATTAAAGTGATGGATCTTCTGACCGTACAGAAAGTAAACGATGTGCAACGAATGGTTAATCAATATAAGTCCGTACATAACAATAAGCTGCCAAGCGGGGAAGAACTGTATCCGGGGTTATATGTTGTGAATATGGAGCAGGCTGCTCAGGCAGGTACTCCTTCCATTACGCTGAATAGTGTATATTCAGGTCAGGCGTTACCGTTTATGATGGATGACGAAGGCAAGGTCTATGTAGATTATGCTTTTGATATTATGCAGGCAGTGGAAAAGTCTGACGTGTCTCCAGCAGAGACTGAAGATGTTCGGGATTTGCTGGTGGAACACTCCTACTTCGTACCTGTAAAATCGGTTTTCTACGCTTGGAAAAATAATGCGCCGGTTGCCCAGCCCATAAAATAAGCATGGTTGCAATTCAAATGATTTAGCTGTATGACCACCATGGCTCTAATGGTTCAAAAAGAGATATTCCAAATAAGGGATATCTCTTTTTTCTTTTGTCAGTATGAGCAATAACCGTCATAAAAGCTTCGCGGATCACATAAAGTAGATTGAAATAAAGACGCGCAGTCCGAGATCGGGGGATTCTCCTAATGTCATCACCTTAAGATAAAAAAACAAAAATACGCGTCATATTGCCGCATACGGATACATAAGATGATACTAGTCCAATTGCATGTACGAGTTAACGCCGCTCTCGCCGGTTTCATCAGAATGCAACGTTCGGCGGCGGACGACTTCCGGGCACTCACAAAGGCGGCTCTACCGTTGCAGGGATTTCAGTCTTCTGATTGAAAAAACGAAGCGGATGCTCTTTAGCATTTTTCCTTCGGAGTAATTTAGGGAGGGGATTTCATTGGAGAAAGTGGACATTTTTAAGGACATAGCTGAGCGGACCGGAGGGGATATTTATCTCGGGGTTGTCGGCGCAGTCCGGACGGGAAAATCAACATTCATTAAACGATTCATGGAAACGATCGTATTGCCTAACATCGCAAGCGAGGCTGATCGTGCCCGTGCAGTGGATGAACTTCCACAGAGTGCAGCAGGTAAAACCATCATGACTACCGAACCAAAATTCGTACCAAATAACGCAGTCCAGATTAAGGTGGCAGAAGGACTCGATGTCAATGTGCGCCTTGTGGATTGTGTAGGTTACGCGGTGGAAGGAGCCAAGGGATACGAGGATGAGAATGGTCCACGCATGATCTCCACGCCTTGGTTCGAGGAACCAATTCCGTTCCAGGAAGCTGCCGAGATTGGTACTCGCAAAGTCATTCAGGAGCATTCCACACTGGGTGTTGTGGTAACAACAGACGGCACAATCGCCGAAATTGCCCGCAGTTCCTATGTGGAATCCGAAGAACGGGTCATTGCAGAATTAAAAGAAGTGGGTAAACCGTTTGTCCTGGTCATCAACTCTACTCGTCCTCGCAGTGAAGAAGCCCTGCAATTGCGCAGTGAGCTTGCTGCCAAATACGACATTCCGGTGATGACACTCAGTGCAGCAACCATGACGGAAGATGATGTGACGGGTGTACTTCGTGAAGTGCTCTATGAGTTCCCTGTGCATGAAGTGAATGTAAACTTGCCGAGCTGGGTTATGGTACTCAATGAGACTCACTGGCTGCGTAGCAACTACGAAAATTCCGTACGGGATACCGTTAAGGACATTCGCAGACTTCGTGACGTGGATCGGGTTGTCGCTCAGTTCATGGAATATGAATTCATTGATCGCGCAGGCCTGAGTGGCATGAATATGGGGCAGGGTGTAGCCGAGATTGACCTGTACGCGCCGGATGAACTGTATGATCAGATTCTCGTGGAAGTGGTTGGCATCGAGATTCGCGGTAAGGATCATCTGCTGCAATTAATGCAGGAATTCTCGCATGCGAAGAGAGAATACGACCGCTTCGCAGAAGCGCTGGAGATGGTCAAAACGACCGGATACGGCATTGCTGCTCCATCTCTTGCCGAGATGGCTCTGGATGAACCTGAGCTCATTCGTCAGGGCACCAAATTTGGCGTACGTCTGAAAGCAACGGCACCGTCCATTCATATGATCCGGGTTGATGTGGAATCAGAGTTCGCTCCAATCATCGGTACGGAGAAACAAAGTGAGGAACTGGTGAGATACCTGATGCAGGACTTCGAGAACGATCCGATCAAGGTATGGGATTCAGACATGTTTGGTCGTTCGCTGCACTCCATCGTGCGAGAAGGGATCCAGGGCAAGATTGCCATGATGCCGGATAATGCAAGATACAAATTGCAAGAGACGCTGGGAAGAATCATTAACGAAGGTTCGGGCGGCTTGATCGCTATCATTCTGTAAGACATCAAAAGACCGTAAGGGGGCATCCCCTCGCGGTCTTTTTTACGTGATTTCTTTATTTTGGATGAAATGGATAGGAAGAATAGTACTTTCGAAAAAACTTAGCGAGTTTTAGCTTTAAATTGCTAAAACCCATTTACATACTAGGGATTAGCCGTTATATTAATATTCAACTATTGTGATCGAGATCACAGAGATTGGACAGGGGGATACAGAGATGAAAAGAAGAGAGACAAAATGGCTATGGTTGAGTGTGTTATTAGTATTTACATTGGCGCTGTCCGCTTGCGGAATCAAAAAAGAACCGGCAGCCACTCCGGCTTCGGGCGCATCAGATGATACACCAAAAACGGAAGCAGTTACAGGCCCTCTAAGCGGCAAACGGATCGCACTTATTATGGAGTTTAATACAGGTACTTTCTCGCAGCAATATGTACAGGGTGTAAAAGAAGAAATCGAAAAATTCGGTGGAGAACTGACAACGTTTGTTGCCGATAATGACAAAGCAAAAATGGTATCCTTGCTTGATAGCGCTATTAACCAGAAATTTGATGCCATTCTCACGGATCATGGGGATTCCCTATTAGAGCCAGGCGTGAAGAAGGCAGTAGAACAGAATATTCCAGTGGTCGTGTTTGACGCAGCTATCAGTGTTCCAGGAGCCACAGTCCTGTCGCAGGATGACCAGAAGATGGCTGAACTGACGCTGGAGCAAATGAAAAAAGATATCAATGGACAAGGTAATATTGTCAAAGTATGGGTAGCTGGTTTCGCACCTATGGAACGCCGTCAGATTGCATACGGTGAATTCATGAAAGCAAATCCGGACATCAAGGAAATAGCTACATTTGGTTCTGCACAGAATCCTGCGCTGGATACTCAAGCCAAAATGGAAGCTATTCTCAAGCAGTATCCAAAAGGTGAGATTACAGCTGTATGGACTGCATGGGATGAGTTCGCCAAAGGTGCAGCGCGCGCGATTCAACAAGCTGGACGTGATGAGATCAAAGTGTATGGTATTGATATGAGTGACGAGGACCTGCAAATGATTCAGGACCCGAAAAATCCTTGGGTTGCTTCTGCTGCTGTTGATCCAACGGATATTGGTCGCGTCCAAGTACGTTATGCTTATCAAAAACTGAACGGGGACGAGACGGAAGATGCAGTTGTTCTTAACCCGGTCTATGTTCAACGTGAAGCTCTGCCAGATAAACAAATCTCCACTTCGGAGCTGTCAGAGTTCGTTGAAGGCTGGGGTGGCAGCACACAAGGAATCAAGGACTGGATGAGCGAATACGGAATTACTGCTAAATAAGCAGCGTATGGGAAGCGCGCCGCAAGGCGCGCTTTTTCCACCATAATGAAGATGTGCGAGTCTGGATGAAAAAAGGGATGCTCCCGTATGGGAACGATTGGAGGTTAACATCATGAGCACTGCACCGATACTGCTTCAAATGGAACATATCCACAAGCAGTTTTCAGGTATTCCTGCACTGAAGGATGTGGATTTCTCTGTAAAAGGTGGGGAGATTCATGCGCTGCTGGGTGCCAATGGTGCCGGTAAAAGCACGTTAATGAAAATTTTGTCCGGTGCCTATCCATTGGATCAGGGAACGATTCAGTTAAGTGGACAAGCGCTTCATTTGAGTTCTCCGGGAGACGCGAAGGCAAATGGGATTCACTGTGTCTATCAGGAAGTGGACGCGGCACTGGTGCCACAGCTGACGGCTGCGGAGAACATTATGTTGGATCAGTTGGCTTCATCTGCTGGAGGTTGGTGGAAAAGTCCACGGAAGCTGCAACAACGCGCGGTTGAGGCATTGAAGCAATTAGGGGCGGACATATCCGTTCACCAAAAAGTGGCCGATCTGACACTTGCAGAAAAACAGATGATTTTGCTGGCACGGATTTTGATTCAGGATGCCAAGGTCATCATTTTTGACGAGCCTACTGCACCGCTGAGTCAGGAAGAAACGGATGCATTTTTCCGTATTGTACATCTGCTGAAGGAGCGGGGCGTAGCCTGCATTTTCATTACCCATCGTCTTGCAGAAGTGACGGGTCACTGTGATCGCGTTACGGTCATGAGAGATGGACAACATGTATTTACCGGTGAAGCAAAAGGACTAACGATCAACGATTTGGTTACACAGATGCTGGGCAAACCATTCGAAGAAGAGTTTCCGAAGACGGAAGCGCCCGTGGGGGAACTGCTGTTGGAGGCGCGTGGGCTTCGTCGTGGAGTGAAGGTTAAAGGTGTTAACCTCTCTGTAAGCCGAGGTGAAGTCCTCGCTGTGGTGGGTCTGGTAGGCGCGGGTAAAACGGAAAGCTCTCGTTTGCTGATTGGTGCAGATCGGCTGGAGGGAGGCGAGATCCGGCTTAACAACCGTAATCTCCGCCTGTCTCAGCCTGCGGATGCGGCGGCTCTGGGGATTGTTTCTGTACCGGAGGAGCGGCGTAAACAAGGAATCCTGATTCAGGAGAACGTGGAACGGAATTTAAGTCTACCTTTGCTAAGCCGTCTTAGTACATTAGGTTTCGTAAGCCGCAAGCGGGAACGTCTGAATGCAGAGTCATTGGTGAAACAGCTTGGAATTAAAACATCGTCCGTGAAACAGGAAGTGAAATATCTAAGCGGTGGTAATCAGCAGAAGGTAGCCATTGGTAAATGGCTTAATGCGGATGCGGATGTATTTATATTTGATGAGCCAACCAAAGGCGTAGATATTGGGGCAAAAAGTGACATTTTCCGCATCATTAATGAACTGGCTTTGGCGGGCAAGGGTGTAATCTATTTCACCTGTGAACTGGATGAAGGCATGGGAATTGGTGACCGAATCGCTGTCATGTGCGAGGGTGTTATCGTAAAAGAATTCAAACGAGGCGAGACTAACCAAGAACAGCTGCTATACTATGCAAGCGGTGGACAAGAGGTGCAATCATGAAGGATAAATCACTGGATTTTGCGTTCCGTTACGGGGCGATTATAGTCATCATAGGTGTTATCGCATTTTTCGGCATTAAATTGCCTTATTTCTTTACGTACAGTAACTTGACCGATATTTTGGGCTCGATCTCTATCGTTACGTTTGTAGCGATCGGTGTTACGTTATCTCTCATTGTAGATGGATTTGATCTTTCGGTTGGGGCGACTGTCTCATTGACCACCGTCGTTACTGCTTCGTTAATGATTTGGTATCAACAACCACTGGCAATTGTAATTATTGTGCCTCTAATCATTGGCGCTGTTATTGGTTTACTGAACGCTTTGCTCATTGTAAAATTGCGTATTCCGGATTTGCTCGCAACCCTTGCCACGATGTACATCATCGGAGGTATTCACAAAACGTATGCACAGGGATATACCATTTACAATCACATGCAGTTCCCTGATGGGAGCAAAGCTGCGGGAGAGATGGACCCGACATTCCTGCTTATAGGGCAAGGTAAATGGCTTGGTATGCCGATATCGGTTATCATGCTACTTATTGCGGTAATAGGTGTGCATATCTTTTTGACGTATACGAAATATGGTCGCCAGATGTACATTACAGGTGGTAATGAGGAAGCTGCACGGTTGTCTGGAATCAAGGTGAAAAAGGTGCGTACACTCGCCTATGTAGCCGCTGGAGTGTTTGCAGCAATCGGGGGTATCATCTATGCTTCCAAAGTAGGATCTGGGCAAATTGATGCGGGATCACCGTTGTTAATGGAATCCGTAGCTGCAGTATTTGTCGGTTTCTCTGTGTTTGGTGCGGGTAAACCCAATGTCATCGGAACCTTCATTGGTTCGGTTCTGATTGGTGTACTTGTGAACGGTTTAACGATGATGAACGTACAGTATTTCACACATGATATTGTAAAAGGTGGGGTTCTCGTGCTTGCCCTGGCGGTTACATTTTACGTCTTAAACCGCAACCGGACTTGAAATTGTGGGCTGTCTGTATTAGTATGAAATTTGTTCGGCGTCTGAAATGCCCGTGGTTTCAGACGACATTCTGCCGAAAATGACTGTTGACCGCAGGCGGAGATTTGTGTTCAGCGCTCAAGATGTACGTAGATTTTTTGCGTATGAACGTATATTTCGCTATAAAACGGAAACACAGTATAACATTCAGGACATTGATACAGGAGGTGAAAAACAAATGAACAAATCAGACTTGATTACACACGTATCTGAAGCGACTGAATTGTCCAAGAAAGATGTAACGAAAGCGGTTGATGCCGTATTCGAAGCAATCTCTGAGGCTCTTCAAAGCGGAGATAAAGTACAATTGGTTGGTTTTGGGAACTTCGAAGTTCGCGAGCGCTCTGCACGTAAAGGACGCAACCCGCAAACAGGTGAAGAAATCGAAATTCCTGCGAGCAAAATTCCTGCATTCAAACCAGGTAAAGCGCTCAAAGACGGAATTAAATAAGATTTCTACATATTCCATATGTCGACAAAAAGACCGTGACTTGTTCACGGCCTTTTCTTTTGCCCTTTAACGATGATTCTTGCGGTTCATTCGTATAAGGCGCAGGTTGACAAATGAAACAATCTTAATCATCATTAACGCTATCGAACTAAAGAAGGGGACATGCGTGATGGATCATCCAACCGGCAATGATTATATTGTAATTAAGGCAGAGGAAAATGGTGTCCAGGTGATCGGATTAACCCGAGGTCAGGATACACGTTTTCACCACACCGAGAAATTGGACAAGGGTGAAGTGATGTTTGCCCAATTTACCACCCATACTTCAGCTATTAAAATCCGGGGCAAAGCCACGCTGATTACCAAGCATGGACAGATTGAATCGGAGTAATGGACAGATTGAATACATTCAAATGAAGATTGCAGGCATAGCCTGCTTTTTTTCATTGTACAATGAGGTATGAGCCTTTACCGGACAGACTACACTAACAGGTAAAGGCAGGGAGGCGTATATGAAACCGCGGATGATTGTTACTGCTTCAATGCTGGCAACGGTTGCGGCGGTCTTTCTGCTTGTTGCGATACAAACCTTACATATGCGTACATGGGGTGGGGACAACGTACAGCCTGCCTCTGCATCACATCATCCAGTTCAGCTAACGAATGACAATCTGGTTGATGTGCTAAGCTCCATGCGATTATCAACTCCCATTGCAAGAGTGGAATGGAAGCAGTCCATTTTGAGACTGGACCTCAAAGTTAAAGGAACGGGTACAAGTTACACTGAAATCTATGAGAACATGGCAGCTGTGGCGGATCTTGGCTTTCGGAGTCTGGATAACGTGGATCAGGTGCTGCTGCGTGTGATGGCAGAAGATGAATGGATGCATAAACGACATCTGTTACTTGCTGCTGATATTCGGCGTGGAGAGTGGCCTCTGTATGCGATTGAAACATTACGGAACTGGAAAAGTGCGGCCTTTTCAGATGAATTGAAGGACTGGTTTCATTTGATGGAGACCGAACTCTGGAAGAAGCAATTCGAAATGACAAGTCAGGGGTAATAGAATAGCAGGATTCAGTGCGTGCCCGTTCAACATATGCTATAATATATAAGATTGTAGTGCAGAAAAGGTTTAACAATGTTAAGGCTCGGAGGCTGAGAATGAATTCATATCGCGTACCCCAACTAGCAAAGAAATATACGGATTACGACATGATTCGACAACATACGGAAATCCCATCATTTCCGGATAGCCGGGCACGTCTGTTGCAGGTATTTGTGGGCCGCACAGACGAAAAGGTGCATCAAGAGTTATATGCTCTTGCAACTTCGCTCGTTCAGTTGGCCATGGATACGCATGATCGAATCGATACCATTTCCGGTGAGCGGAAAGAGCAGGAGATGCGTTCACGTCAATTGAATGTACTCGCCGGGGATTATTTAAGTAGCCGTTTTTATCAATTGCTTGCCCAAGCGGGCAGAATTGAAATGATTGGCAAACTCAGTGGTGCTGTATCCGGAGTGAACGCACGCAAGATGACGCTGTATGAACGGATGAAGAAGCTTCTCGTTTCGGCTGACGAATACTTGCGTGAAACGGTACAGCTGAGAATGCAGCTGTTTCTTTCATTTACAGGCATGATTCAACATAACGAAGAGTCTTTATGGAACAGCCTGTTGACCGAATTCAGCTCCTGCGAAACGATCGTGGAAGAACTGAAGCGGATGAATGACGCAAAACGATATCTTCACAGCTATGCATATTGGCACATATACGAGCATGGTAATGACGATGAGCGCAATGTGTTGCGTCAGTCTGAATTGGATGCACGTGCATGGAACGCTATGGTGCTGAAGCATAGGGTTGGCGAGGTTTTGCTGGACAAGCTTCGCGAGTGTACACACCGCATTCAACTGTTGTTGCAAGATGAGGAAGGGCGGATGGGCTTGCATGAGATACATGCAATTCTAGAGCCTTACTTGGCATATTTGCAGCCTTCACATGCGGCAGTAAGGGAAGATTGAGGGGGAGACAGACGAATGGGGAGCGGAGAGACCAAACCGAAAGAAGAATATGTCCATTCGGTTTTTCAGAGTATAGCCGGAAAATATGATGTCATGAATGATATTCTAAGTTTCCGCAGGCATAAGGCTTGGCGTAAATTCACCATGAAAAAGATGAATATGTCCAAAGGCGATACCGGTCTTGATTTGTGCTGCGGCACATGTGACTGGACGCTTGCTATGGCAGAGGCAAGTGAAACGGGGCACATGCATGGACTTGATTTCAGTAGCAACATGCTGGAGGTCGGCCAGACAAAGATCAATGCGGTGCAACGTCAAAAACAGATTACCCTGACACAGGGAAATGCCATGTCACTTCCTTTTGAAGACAATTCGTTTGATTATGTGACGATCGGGTTTGGGTTGCGTAATGTACCTGATCTCAGACAAGTGTTGTCTGAAATGAAACGTGTGGTCAAACCGGGTGGTATGGTTGTGTGCCTGGAATTGTCCAAGCCAACATGGCAGCCGTTCAAAGGCATTTATTATTTTTATTTTGAGAAGGTTTTACCGAATCTTGCCAAAGTGTTTGCTAAAAGTTTTGAGCAGTACAAATGGCTGCCTGACTCACTGGCCATTTTCCCGGGAAGGCAGGAACTGGCAGACATTTTTGCAGAAACTGGATTACAACAAGTGCAGGCCTACCCTCTGACCGGAGGTATCGCGGCACTGCATATTGGAACCAAGGAGAATCAGCATGTTTAGGAAAATTCGCATCTTTTTAGAAATGATCAAGATTGAACACACGCTTTTTGCTTTACCTTTTGCATTTATGGGGGCGATCCTCGGCTCCATGGTAGTGAATGATACCTTCCCAAGCTGGATGCAGATCATGTGGGTATTGCTTGCGATGATCGGTGCACGTAGTGCGGCTTTTGGTTTGAACCGAATTATTGACCAAGCGATTGATAGCAAAAACCCGCGTACCGCGATGAGAGCCATCCCGGCAGGACTGTTGAAAAATGGGGAAGTTGTTATATTTGTCATTATCTCATTTATATTGTTATTCTGGGCCTCATCCAATCTTAATGTATTATCGATGCAGCTGTTACCTATTGCTGTGTTTATGTTGGTACTGTATTCGTACACCAAACGATTCACATGGTTATGTCACGTTGTTCTCGGAATGACGATTGGTTTGGCACCACTTGGTGGCTGGGTAGCTGTAACAGGAACGATGGATTGGACAGCGATTGTGCTGTACGTTACGATTGTGTTCTGGACAGCGGGCTTTGATATTATCTATGCATGTCAGGATCTGGAATTTGATCAGGGTGAGGGTCTTCACTCCATACCTTCCCGTTTTGGCCTGGTTAAATCCTTGCAGATCGCTAAGTTCTTCCATGTGATTACTGCAATTGGTTTTCTTGCGTTATTGTTGATGACAGATCTGAGCTGGTGGTATGGCGCAGGCATGTTGGTGACGTATGGAATTCTGTTCTATCAACACTATATTGTATCGCCTAATGATATGAGCCGTGTTCAAACGGCGTTTTTTACCATGAACAGTTTGCTTAGTTTAATTGTATTTACGTTCACTCTGATTGATCTGGCGGTGAAATAAATGGTGCAGCAGCCGGACAATAAACGACTGGTTGTCGGAATTACCGGAGCGAGTGGCAGTATATATGGCATTCGATTAATTGAAACGCTGCTTGATTTGGAATATAACGTTCATCTGGTCATATCCAATGCAGGGTGGCGTGTACTGAAAGAAGAATTGGACTGGGATGTGACGAATCGGGACGCGGTGCTGGAAGAAAAATTCGGCAACCGTGCCGGTTCTCTGATCTATCATCCTGTGAGTGATATAGGGGCCTCCATTGCAAGTGGTTCTTATCTGGCCGACGGCATGATTATCATGCCATGTTCGATGGGAACTCTTTCGTCCATCGCGCAGGGATCGTCGGATAATCTGATGTCTCGCGCAGCGGATGTTATGATGAAAGAGGGAAGAACATTGATCCTCGTACCACGTGAGACGCCTCTTCATGCAATCCATCTGGAGAACATGCTGAAGCTTTCTCGTCTTGGTGTACGAATGATACCGGCTATGCCTGCTTTTTATTACAAACCTCAGACTATGGATGAGTTGATTCTGTTTTTAGTGGGTAAAGTGCTGGATAGCTTGCGCATCCCACATCAACTGTTTACAAGATGGGGAGAACCGGATGAACGGGGATAACGACTGAGTTCGATACAAGGCTGTTTTTTGCCAAAGTGTTGCTCGGTTTATTTGTCCCCCGAATCCCGGGGTATTGGTGAGCACTGATGGTGAGTCTTCATGAACCACAGTCTTGACCCATGCTCCGGCAACTTCTGTATTTTGTTTCAGAACAAGTCGCAGAGTTTAATTTTCGGGTGTCGGCTATGACATTCGGAGAAGAAAAACACGTTAGATTACCTTATAGAACAACACAAGCAAGAACGGTAAGCCGGGTTTTTCGTAATGCCTGCAGGCCCGACTTGCTGGAGGGGAAGGTAAGCATGAATTTATGGACTGACAATACGCTGATACGGGTGAACGAATGAAACTATTGGATATTTTCGGGTTGTTAAAAAAGGACATGGATTACATTGAGAAAGAATTGTATCGCAGTGTTCGAGGAGAACAGAAGCTGCTGAGTGAAACGTCACTTCATTTGCTCAAAGCAGGAGGAAAACGGTTGCGGCCCGTTTTTGTGTTACTTGGTGGGAAATTTGGTACATACGACATTGAACGTCTGAAGCTGGTTGCGGTTCCGCTGGAACTCATCCATTCGGCATCCCTCGTTCATGATGATGTCATTGATAATGCGGAGACACGCCGAGGCAAACCCACGGTGAAGTCAAAATGGGATAACCGGATTGCCATGTACACTGGAGACTATATCTACGGTAAGGCACTTGAAATGACTGCCGGATTATCCGATCCAGCGATTCATCGTATCCTTGCCAAAGCTATGGTACAGATGTCCATTGGTGAGATGGAGCAAATTCGCGACTTTTTCAATACGGGACAAAGTGTTCGTAACTATCTGTTGCGGATTCGCCGCAAAACAGCACTTCTGATTGCGGTTAGCTGTCAGTTAGGGGCATTGGCTACACGTGCACCTGAGCATGTATCTTCCCTGCTGTATACGTACGGATACAATGTGGGGATGGCTTTCCAGATTCAAGATGATGTACTTGATCTGGTAGGTACTGAGAAACAACTTGGCAAGCCACCTGGCAGTGACATGAAGCAAGGAAATATCACTCTTCCTGTACTTTATGCCTTGGAAGAATCCGATCTGCGGGAACCTTTGCTTAAGGAGATTTCCCGTGTCCAGCATGAAGAAGGACGGGCAAGTGCATCGGATGCAATTGGAATGATTCGACAAAGTCAAGGAATTGCTAAAGCTGAAGCCCTTGCTGACCGATATATGAAGAAAGCGCTCGATGCTCTCGATCAGCTACCTAACATCAAGACGACCAAAAACCTGCGTGATATCGCTCATTTTGTGGTTAAACGTACACATTAAACAATGTATGACCTTCGACTCTCAGATTACTCATACCCAAAGATGAACAGAACTGTGAGATTCCTCATTGGGAGGATTTGGACATGTATGTTACAATCAGAGGGATTGCGTTTACATAGTGATTAACTTTGAACCGTGAGTGAGGAGTGAGCTGATGGATCGTACATTTTTGATGGTGAAGCCGGATGGTGTGCAGCGTGGATTGATCGGTCGAATTATTAGCCGTCTGGAAGACAAAGGATTTAAGTTGGTGGCAGGCAAATTGGTGCAGATGTCTGAGGATCAGGCAAAACGCCATTATGCTGAACATGAGGGTAAACCATTTTTCGATGATCTGGTTCGTTTTATCACATCGGGGCCTGTATTTGCCATGGTGTGGGAAGGCGACGATATTGTGGCGCTTGCGCGCATCGTCATCGGAAAAACCAATGTGAAGGAAGCAGCTCCAGGTACCATTCGCGGAGACTTCGCCAGCCACACACCACATAATCTGATTCATGGGGCAGATTCGCCGGAAAGTGCTTCCCGTGAAGCAGCAAATTTCTTTGCTTCAGATGAACTGGTGGTATACGACAAGAGCATCGCAGCCTGGTTGTAATTATTAGCCAAAAGGGTGATACACGATGCTGGAGCAAGAACAACTACTAGACCCGGATTACACCGGATTCATTCGTAAAATCAAAGAGAGCACAGGCATTGATCTTGCTCAATACAAGGAAGGCCAGATGAAAAGAAGGCTGACCACACTTCGCAACAAAAACGGGTTTCATACATTTTCTAACTTTTTTGAAGCTATGCAGAAAGATAAAACATTGTTCTACGAGTTCCTTGATCGTATGACGATTAACGTGTCGGAATTCTGGCGTAATCCCAATCGTTGGGAAGTGCTGCGGGACGAGATCCTGCCTGAGCTGCTGGGGTCCAAGCGTCGTGCTAAAGTTTGGAGTGCGGCCTGTTCAACAGGTGAAGAACCTTATACACTTGCCATGATTCTGGACACGATGGGCATTTTGAAGGACAGCTCCATTACGGCAAGTGATCTGGATGAAGGTGCATTGGCCAAAGCCAAGGAAGGGCGTTATATGGAACGCTCGCTTAAGGATGTGCCAAAGGAAACGGCGAACCGTTACTTCAAGCAGGATGGCTTGGTATACCGTATTGATGAGCAACTCAAAAATTCGATCAAGTTCATGAAACAAAATTTGCTGGTGGACCGTTTTGACGATGGGTACGATCTGATTGTGTGCCGAAATGTCATGATCTATTTTACCGAGGAAGCCAAAAACCTGTTGTATCACAAATTTGCAGCAAGTTTGCGTCCAGGCGGTATTTTGTTTGTGGGTAGTACGGAGCAGATCTTCTCCCCGGGACAATATGGTCTGGAGACAGCAGAGACATTCTTCTATCGGAAAAAATAATGATAATGGTTGTTCAGCCGTCTGAAGCACATGTACATGTGTTCAGGCGGTTATTTGTATACCAAGTACAAGAAAGCGCCGACTTTCTTGTCAAAGCCGGTCAGCTATACTATAATAAGCAAAGAAATTATGGGATTTTAGCAATGTGAAGTTTAACAGTTTAAAGGGGGAACGTATTATGAGTTTACGCTATTTAACCGCAGGGGAGACGCACGGACCCCAATTGACCGCTATTATTGAAGGATTGCCAAGTAATTTGACGATTGATTTTGAAGAACTGAATTTCCAGCTTCACCGCCGCCAAAAGGGATATGGCCGTGGACGCCGGATGCAGATCGAGAAGGATCAGGCGAATTTTGTTGGTGGTATCCGTCACGGATATACAACAGGTGCTCCGGTAGCGCTGGTTGTTCAAAATAACGACTGGAAACATTGGCAGAATATTATGAATATTGAGCCGATTGAAGGCAGTGACGAAGAGAAACGTCGCGTTCATCGCCCTCGTCCCGGACACGCTGATCTGAACGGTGGACTCAAGTATAATCATAAAGACTTGCGTAACGTACTGGAGCGCTCCAGTGCACGTGAGACAACGGTACGTGTGGCATGTGGTGCCATTGCACGTCAATTCCTGGCTGAATTCGGAATCAAGGTAGCTGGACGTGTACTTCGTATTGGAGAGATCGAAGCTCCGTATCAGGACCTTCCGATTGATGAACTGATCGCAGTGACAGAAGCTTCCTCTGTACGTGTTACGGATGCTGAGACAGAGAAGAAGATGGAAGCCTACATCGACCAGATTAAACAAGAAGGCGATTCCATCGGAGGAATAGTGGAATGTATCGTTGAAGGTGTACCTATTGGTCTTGGTAGTTATGTTCAATACGATCGCAAACTGGATGCACGAATCGCTCAAGGCGTAATGTCCATTAATGCATTCAAAGGTGTAGAGATTGGTATCGGATTCGAAGCCGGAGTCATTCGAGGATCACAGGTGCATGATGAGATCATGCATACGGATGAGCGCGGCTACCACCGGGCAACCAACCGTCTGGGTGGATTCGAAGGTGGTATGACAAACGGTATGCCAGTCGTTGTACGTGGTGTGATGAAGCCGATCCCAACGTTGTATAAGCCACTGCAAAGTGTCGATATTGATACAAAAGAAGCATTTACGGCTCAGGTTGAGCGCTCGGACGCTTGTGCTGTACCAGCAGCGAGTGTGGTTATGGAGCATGTTGTAGCGTGGGAAATTGCCAAAGCATTCCTGGAGAAATTCGGCGGGGATTCCATGGAAGAGATCCGTGCTAATGTTGCTAGTTATAATGCTCAACTGGAGAATTACTAATATGCGTCAGCTGACGGTACAGTTGGAGGAACGCTCATATCCGATTCTGATTGGCAGCGGTCTATTGGCACAAGCCCCTCAATATTTTGAGCAATATGGGTTGACCAAAAAAAGTCCGTTACTCATCATTACAGATGAAAATGTGGCTCCCAAATACTTGTCAGGTTTGGAGCAAACGCTGCGTACGGCTGGTTATACAGTCGTATCGGCGGTTGTACCCTCTGGTGAAACATCGAAATCCCTTTCGGTGTACCAGGATATGATGACCGTTGCGATCGAAGGCAAACTGGATCGGAGTTCTGCGATTCTGGCCTTAGGTGGTGGTGTCGTAGGTGATCTGGCTGGTTTTGTTGCCGCTACATATATGCGTGGAATCAAGTTTGTTCAAGTGCCTACAACGATTTTGGCGCATGACAGCAGTGTAGGCGGCAAGGTGGCTGTCAATCATCCGCTGGCCAAAAATATGATTGGTGCATTCCACCAGCCCGAGCTAGTGCTCTATGATGTGGACACACTTCAATCCTTGCCGCCACGAGATGTATCGGCAGGGTTGTCAGAGATGCTGAAGCACGGGCTGATCCGTGATGAGGCTTTTGCACATTGGTGTGAGGAACATGCGGAAGAACTGCTTGCGCTTAATCCGGAAGCACTTGGATACGGCTTGGAACGTGGATGTGGCATTAAGGCGGAGATTGTATCCAGAGACGAACGTGAAAATGGAGAACGTGCGTTGTTGAACCTGGGACATACGATTGGTCATGCCATTGAAGCGATCGCCGGTTATGGAGAATTTCTGCACGGAGAAGCGATCTCGATCGGTATGGCTGGATCAGCATTGCTTGGTGAGAAGCTTGGTGCGCCAGCAGGGCTCTATGAAGATACGGTCCGCATGTTGCGTTCACTTCGCCTTCCAACAACGATGCCTGCGCATCTCGACACGGATGCATTAATGGAAGCGATGATGCATGACAAAAAGTTCCGTGAAGGTCATATGGTGTTTATCATTCCTGATCGGATTGGGGCTGCAAGAATTGTGAAGGACGTACCTGTGTCGGCAGTTCGGGACGTCATTGAAATGCTCAGGAAGGGAGAATAACAGCAATGGTCACACGGGGAATTCGCGGGGCTACAACAGTCACGCAGAACAACGAAGAACAGATTTTGAAGGAAACGGCTGTATTGTTGCAGGAGATCGTGGATCGCAATGAGATCCAACCGGAAGATATCTGCAGTGTGTGGATTACGTTAACTGGTGATCTGGATGCTGCTTTCCCGGCAAAAGCTATTCGTCAACTGGATGGCTGGGAACTCGTACCACTGATGTGTGCACTGGAGGTTCCTGTTAAAGGTGCCTTGGCGCAGTGCATTCGTTTCATGGTGCATGTGAATACAAACAAAGCTCAGAATGAAATCAACCATGTGTATCTGAACGGTGCACAGGCATTACGTCCGGATTTGGCAACACCTTCTGGTTCTTAAGTAGTGGGTTGTCAAACCGATCATAATGATGTATAGTGAGAACCAGTTGAGTAGAGTAGAGATTGAGCTGAGAGCAGCTGAGCTAGTGGAGTATATAGCAGAGTCCAGTGGGTGGTAACCGGGGCAACAGAAACCGGTCAACTGATTCACGGTACGTCGTGCTACGGAATAGCTAACAGGAACAGGGAAAACAAACGTGTCATAGGACATCTTTTGTTTTGATATATTTTGGTACAAACACAATCATTGCACTCTCCTATATTTACAAAATATTGGAATGAGTAGTTGGAGTGTTATAACTGATATATTTTCCCGAATTGGATGATGTGAGATGCATCAATTCAGCGACCTGTGAATAATCCGACAGCGAAGTATAGGGACTTGTTATTTATGAAGCATCACCCTGTTAAATACAGCTTATAACCAAACCTCTACCTGATGGTAGAGGTTTTTTTGTACATTGAATTGTTTCTTCTACCTAAATCTGAAAGGACGTGATCTGATGATAACGCCAAACGTTAATCAAGTACTGAAAATGTCGAATGAGTATAATCTGATTCCGGTAGTCAAACGGATTCTGGCAGATATGGAGACTCCGATTCGAATATTCCGCCGTTATGCTGACAACGACCGGGCATTCCTGTTGGAAAGTGTAGAGGGCGGTATCCAATGGGCGAGATACTCGTTCATCGGTACAGATCCGTTCCTGATGATTTCGGCCAAGAAGGGCCGTATTGTTGTAGAAGAAGCAGGGAAGACTCGTGAATTGCCAGGTAAACCGATCGAAGAACTGAAAGCACTGCTGCGTAAGTACCGCAGTCCAAAAGATGATGAACTGCCACCATTCACAGGTGGGGCAATTGGTTTCTTCGGATATGACCTGCTGTCCTATTATGAGAAACTTCCAGCTCACGCGCTGGATGACCTGAATATGGATGACATTCGCTTTATGTTCTGTGACCAGATTATCGTGTTTGACCATGTGAAGCAGCAGATGCTGCTCGTTGGTAATGTACACGTCAAGGACGGTGCAACGGATGACGAGATACGTCAAGCGTATGCAGTGACTTCGGAGAAGCTGGAGCAGGCGGCAGAACGTTTGCAACAGCAAGGACCAGGGGAGAACCTGAATCCGCGTTCCATTCCGGGAGACGTGGAACTGGGGGATATTCGCTCCAACCTCACGAAGGAGCAATTTATCGGTAATGTAGAGCAAGCCAAAGATTACATTCGCGCAGGTGATATTTTTCAAGTGGTATTATCCCAGCGTTTCCACATTGATACGGAAGTTTCTCCGCTTCACGTGTATCGTGTGCTTCGGACCCTGAATCCATCACCTTATATGTACTACCTCAAAATGGATGATGAGATTATCGTGGGTACTTCGCCAGAAGCGCTGGTCAAGGTGGACGGGAATCGTGTGGAGACACGACCGATTGCAGGTACACGTCCAAGGGGGGCAACAGAAGCGGAAGATCGTGCACTCGCTGCTGATCTGCTCCAGGATGAGAAGGAACGCGCGGAGCATCTGATGCTGGTTGATCTGGGTCGTAACGATCTGGGCCGGGTATCCAGCTTCGGCAGTGTGAAGTGTGACATGTTCATGGAGATTGAACGGTATTCTCACGTTATGCACATGGTATCCAACGTTACGGGCGAGCTTAGAGAAGATAAGGATTTCTTCGATGCGTTTCTCTCATGCTTGCCAGCGGGTACCGTATCCGGAGCACCGAAACTGCGTGCAATGGAGATTATCGCGGAACTGGAGAAAGAGGCACGGGGTGCTTATGCAGGAGCCATCGGATACCTTGGTTTCTCGGGTAACATGGACTCCTGTATTACGATTCGTACGATTATTTTTAAAAAAGGAAAAGCATATGTACAGGCCGGAGCGGGAATCGTATGGGATTCTGTGCCTGAGAATGAATATGAGGAAACGGTTAACAAAGCTAAAGCATTGCTCAAGGCGATTCGAACAGCAGAAGCAATGTTTCCTGCCAAAGAAAAGGACAGCACGTTGAGACTGGCGAATGCAGACTACTTTGTCACACCAGCGGCCGCTAAGAACTGAGAGAGGAGAGACCGGAGATGAACATAAACCCAATAATGAATGAGAACCCTGTAACCCCTATTGCTGAGATTACTCGTGAGGAAGGCATGAAAAATGGCCTGGCGAAGATTCTAGAGGGCAGCCATCTGGAGCAAGCCGAAGCAAGAGATTTGATGTACTCGATCATGAGAGGTGAGGCAACGCCGGCTCAAATCGGAGGTTTGCTGATGGCGCTACGGATGAAGGGTGAAACGGTAGATGAGATCACCGGTTTTGCTGAAGCCATGCGTGGTCAGGGCGGACGAATTCTAACGGATGGCAGCGGCTTGCTGGACACTTGTGGAACAGGTGGATCGGGTATTCACAAATTCAACATTTCCACAGCATCCGCGATCATTGCTTCGGCCGTCTCGGTTCGGGTCGCCAAACATGGCAACCGTTCAGCTTCAGGCAAAGCGGGTAGTGCAGATGTATTAGAGGCACTCGGTGTAAATATCCATCTCAACGGTGAGCAGGCCAGACAATGTCTGGATGATATCGGAATCTGCTTCTGTTTTGCCCAGGTATATCACCCTTCCATGCGACATGCAGCAGGACCAAGAAAAGAGCTGGGGGTTCGTACCATTTTCAATATGCTCGGACCGTTAACGAATCCTGCGGGAGCAGATCGCCAACTGCTTGGCCTGTATGATCGTTCCCGGACGCCGATGATTGCTGAAGTACTGAATCGTCTTGGTCTCAAAAGAGCGTTGGTTGTGGCCAGCCATGATGGTCTGGATGAAATCAGTATCTCGGCACCAACTCAGGTATCTGAACTTCGCAATGGTGAAGTGCACACCTATGATATTGATCCACGTGATATGGGTTTGTCTCTACATCCGCTCGAAGCGGTACTTGGAGGAGATGCGGCACAGAATGCCGAAATTATTAAGAGGATCTTCCAGGGTGAGCAGAGTGCCTATCGTGATGTCGTTCTGTTGAATGCCGGAGCGTGCATCTATGTATCCGGTCTTGCAGATAGCATTGCTGAAGGGGTGACACTTGCCGCAGAAGCGGTAGATTCGGGCAAAGCTGCCGGGAAGCTTGAACAGTTAATTCATACAACGGAGGCGTATAGTCATGTATCTTGATCGAATCGTTGCAACCAAACATAAAGAAGTTGAAGTTCTTGCACAAACATTTAACATGGATGAAGCTATCCAAAAAATCGAACAACTACCCGCAACTCGAGGGTTTGAAAAAGCATTATCAAGCGGACGCAATCGCAAACTTGGCCTTATTGCTGAAGTGAAAAAAGCTTCGCCATCCAAAGGGTTAATTCGTCCGGATTTTCATCCGGTAGAGATTGCTGCTGCTTATGAGCGAGCGGGTGCAGACTGCATCTCCGTATTAACAGATGTGTCGTATTTTCAAGGGAGCAATGAGTACTTGCAGGCGATTCATCAAGCGGTGAACATTCCGCTATTGCGCAAGGATTTTATTATAGATGAACGACAGATTGCCGAGGCAAGATTGCTGGGTGCGGACGCGGTATTGCTGATTGCCAGTATTCTGACACCTGAACAGATTCGTCAATATCTGGAATTTGCCAAAAGTTTGGGGCTGGATGCCTTGATTGAAGTCCATGATCGAACAGAACTGGAGCAGGTTTTGGAGATTCCGCAGGCAACACTTGTGGGCATCAACAATCGTAATCTGAAAACATTCGAAACCAGCCTGAACACGACACTGGATTTGATGGAATTGATTCCAAGTGGCGTTACCTTGATTAGCGAAAGTGGTATTGACGGACCAGAATCAACAGTACCTCTGATCCAGGCCGGTGTTCATGGTATTCTCGTAGGTGAGCATCTCATGCGCAAGGATGATGTCGAGGCGGCTGTATATGATCTGATGGGACCCAAATGATGAATACTTCCTTACACGATGGCACAGGCGACAGTATGTCAGAACTGAGAAACCCGCTGCCAGCGGCCGTAAAAATATGTGGACTTCAGGACGTTGAAGTGCTAAAATCGATGATAAACTTGCCTGTGGATTACATTGGTGTTGTTTTTGCCAAATCACGCCGCCGAATCGAACCCGAGCAGGCTGCTGCATTAAGAACGGTGTTGTTCGAATGGTCTACCTATGATCGGCCGAAGCTTGCGGGTGTATTTGTGAATCCTACGCTCGAAGAACTGGAACACATTATGGACATTGCTCAGCTGGATGTTATTCAACTGCATGGACAGGAGACTGCGGAATTTTGCCAGCAGGTGAAGCAGCGGTGGAATGCCGCAGTGTTCAAAGTTTTTTCTTTTCCCAAAGATGAAACGGGACCGGAAGCTGATGATGCAGCCATAAGGGCTCTTGATACTTATGATAAATACGTGGATGCGATATTGCTTGATACCCATGATCCTCTATATGGAGGGGGCTCCGGGAAAACGTTTGCCTGGGAGCGAATCCCTGCCTATGCTGAATGGGCAAAAAGTCGCGAAATTGCTCTGTTCGTTGCAGGAGGTTTGCAGCCGGACAATGTACAACAACTAATACAGACATATACACCTTTCGGCGTCGATGTATCCAGCGGCGTGGAGACTGAAGGTGTGAAGGATATTGCCAAAATTACAGCATTCGTAGAAAGGGTGAAGCAGGCATGACACATCAATTGCCGGATCAACACGGGCGTTTCGGTCACTTCGGAGGCCGCTTTGTACCTGAGACACTAATGAACGCACTTATTGAGTTGGAGGAGGCATACAGCCACTTCTCTGAAGATGAGGAATTTAACAAGGAACTGAACTATCTGCTAAGCGAGTATTCTGGACGTGAAACGCCATTGTATCATGCAGAGCAATTGTCACGCCGATTGGGCGGACCGAAAATTTATCTGAAACGTGAAGATCTCAATCATACAGGCGCGCACAAAATTAATAACGCCATTGGACAAGGTTTGCTTGCCAAACGGATGGGCAAAAAGAAAGTTATTGCCGAAACGGGTGCAGGTCAACATGGCGTTGCGACCGCAACCGTAGCCGCATTGCTTGGACTGGAATGCAAAGTATTTATGGGCGAAGAAGATACAGAACGTCAGCAGTTAAACGTATTTCGGATGAAGCTGCTCGGAGCAGAAGTAATTCCGGTGACGTCCGGAACACGGACACTGAAGGATGCTGGTAATGAAGCACTTCGCTACTGGGTCAGCAATGTAGAGGATACGTTCTATGTGCTCGGATCAGTGGTTGGTCCTCATCCATATCCGATGATGGTGCGGAATTTCCAACGTGTGATTGGTGATGAGACCCGTCGTCAGATTCAGGAGATCGAAGGGCGTTTGCCGGATGTAATTGTAGCCGCTGTTGGTGGAGGAAGTAATGCGATCGGTATGTTCTATCCATTTATCGGTGATCAGGATGTGAAGCTTGTTGGTGTTGAAGCCGCAGGCAAAGGGGTCGAAACCGAGTATCACGCTGCAACGATGACCAAAGGCACGCATGGTGTATTCCAGGGCTCTATGAGTTACCTGTTGCAGGATGAGTATGGACAGGTTCAGCCAGCGCATTCCATCTCGGCCGGACTTGATTATCCGGGTGTTGGTCCGGAGCATTCCTATCTCAAGGATATTGAACGGGCAAAATATGTACCGATCACGGATCAGGAAGCACTGGATGCCCTGCAACTCCTATGTCGGACGGAGGGAATCATTCCTGCTCTGGAGTCTGCACATGCGGTTGCCCAAGTTGTCAAACTGGCGCCTGAACTTACAGCAAATGATATTGTAGTCATTTGTCTGTCGGGACGTGGAGACAAGGATGTTGAATCCATCATGAAATACACGGGAGGTGACTTGGGATGAATCTGATGGACCAGACCTTCCAGCAATTGAAGGAACAGAATCGTACGGCACTTATTCCATTTTTAACCGTGGGAGACCCGGATGTGGACACAACGATTGATATCATCAAGGAGCTTGAACAGGCTGGAGCGGATATTTTGGAACTGGGTGTTCCCTATTCCGATCCGCTTGCAGATGGCCCAGTCATTCAGCGCGCTTCCGAACGTGCGCTGAAGAGCCAGATTACCATTCGTACTGTTATGGAAACCGCTGCAAATGCTCGTAAGGCAGGTGTGAAACTGCCGTTTGTACTGTTCACCTATTATAATCCGGTATTGCAGACAGGCCTGGATGTATTCTTTGATGAATTGGTCAAACACGATATTAGTGGCATGATCATTCCGGACCTGCCGATTGAGGAAGCGGAAGAGATGCGAGAACGCGCAAATCGTGCTGGTGTGCATCTGGTGCCGCTTGTTGCACCTACATCTAATGCCCGGATTGAGCGGATTGTAACGGGCGCGAGGGGCTTTATCTATTGTGTATCATCCCTTGGGGTAACCGGAGAGAGAGCTTCTTTCTTTGATGGAGTAGAGAGCTTTATTGAGACGGTGAAAAGTCTGACAGACCTCCCTGTAGCTGTAGGTTTTGGTATCTCCAGTCATGAGCAGGTGGCACATTTCTCCCGCATCTGCGATGGCGTTGTTGTAGGTAGTGCCATTGTTCGTCAGGTGGAAGATGCGATTCCTCTGCTTGAAAATCCGGATACGCGTGCAGCGGGACTGTTGCAAATTCGCAACTTTGTGGCACAATTAAAGGGATAGAGTTGTCCTGAAAGGACATCTTTGGACACATGAGGTGCACGCTGATTCGTGTCTAACATTATTTCAATAACAGGAGGCGGTCGGGTTGAAACCGAAATCCCAGATTGTCAATCTGCCTGTGTACCAGCCGGGCAAACCGATTGAAGAAGTGAAACGTGAACTGGGGCTTGAACAAGTCATCAAGCTGGCCTCCAACGAAAACCCGTACGGCAGTTCTCCTGCCGCCCTGGAAGCCATTACGAGAGAAATGACGAATATAAGCATATACCCAGACGGTAGCTCGGTTGAGCTGACGGGAGTTCTTGCCAAGCATCTTGGCGTTGAACGGAACAACTTAATATTTGGTTGTGGTTCCGATGAGATTATTGCTTTGATCACGAGAGCTTTCTTCTTGCCGGGTGACGAGACCATTATGGCAGATCAGACATTTTCTGTATATAAAAGCAATGCAGATATTGAGGGTGCCGTGTCCATCGAAGTGCCTCTGAAAGATGGCACGCATGATCTGAGCGCGATGCTCGCGCAAATTAACGACAAAACCAAAGCAGTATGGGTGTGTAATCCAAATAATCCGACAGGTACGATTATCTCCGAGCAGGAACTTACAGCCTTTATGGACCGTGTGCCTGCTCATGTGATGGTCATACTGGACGAAGCTTATTATGAATTCGTAACCGATGAAGCATACCCGCAAAGTATACCATTGATCGAACGGTATCCGAACTTGGTCATCCTGCGGACATTCTCCAAAATTTACGGTTTGGCTTCGCTCCGGATCGGGTATGGTATTGCACGTCCCGAAATTATTGATTTGATTAACCGTGTACGTGAACCGTTTAACACCTCCCGTTTTGGACAGGTTGCGGCAAAAGCTGCACTACTGGATCAGGATTTTGTTCAAGAGTGCTCGAAGCGGAATGCAACGGATCGGGATTACCTGCAAAATGAATTTGCACGCCTCGGATTGTCGTATTTCCCTTCACAGGGTAATTTCATTATGGTTGACCTGAATATGCCTTCGGCAAATGCGTTCCAATCCTTGCTCAAACAAGGCATTATCGTTCGCTCAGGATTCCACGTATACCCAACTTACATTCGTGTGTCCGTCGGAACATCAGAACAGAACCGTGCATTTGTCACGGCACTGGAGAACACGCTGGCTGAGAAGGCGGTAGCACGCCCTTAAGACTGGCGATGAAAGAGTGAGGACCCATGAAACTAAAAATTGCAATGATTGGTGTAGGACTCATCGGCGGTTCACTGGCGCTCTGCTTCAAAGGCAAGCCAGATGTAACCGTGATGGGCTACGCCCACTTGGATGAACTGAAGGACAAGTACATAGCGAGCGGTGTAGTGGATGATGCTACGCTCTCTCTGGAAGAAGCGGTAGAGGATGCCGACTTTATTTTTTTGTGCGTTCCCGTAGGTTTGCTTGAATCCTATTTCGAAAAGCTCTCCAAGCTGCCATTGAAAAAAGGATGTATCATCACGGACGTAGGAAGCACTAAAGCTTCCATTGCCGCTTGTGCCGAGCATGTGCGGTTAACTGACGCTTACTTCATTGGTGGTCACCCTATGGCGGGGTCGGAGCGTGCAGGCGTAGATGCGGCCTCAGCCGTGTTGTTTGAGAATGCATACTATGTCTTAACCCCTTCAGAACATGTACCTGAGGAAGCCTACAGCAGGTTGTCTGAGCTGCTTGCGTATACGCGGGCACAGATCGTGCGTGTGGAGCCTCTGTTGCACGATGACATCGTGGGGGCGATTAGTCATCTGCCACATGTTATTGCTGTTGCGCTGGTGAATCAGGTGCGTGAATATAATGAGTCGAATCCACTGTATAAAATGCTGGCTGCAGGCGGTTTTCGGGATATTACCCGGATTGCGTCCAGTGATGCGATTGTGTGGAGAGATATCTTGCTTAGCAACCGTGATGTACTGCTGGGCTTGCTTAAGGACTGGAATAGCCAGATGACGGCCTTTACGGATATGTTGGAGCATAAGAACGGTGAAGGCATAGAGGAGGCATTCCGTCAGGCCCGCGAGTTCCGCAGTATATTACCAGAACGACGCAAAGGCATGATTTCTCCGTTATTTGATCTATATACTGATGTCCAGGATGCACCGGGTATGATCGGTAAGATCGCAACTGAGCTTGGGGCGAATGATATCAACTTGAGCAACTTGGAGATTATCGAAAACCGGGTGGATGTGCCGGGCATTATGCGTCTGTCTTTCCGTCAGGAAGAAGATATGGAACGAGCCAAGACGTTATTGGATTCATTAGGCTATCAAGTGTGGATATAAGACGAGAAAGAGGGCGAAAGCCCTCTTTTTTGTGAGGTTATATTGGAGTTATTATTTGATTTTCAGTCACAGAAAAAAAGGATGTATTATCCTGATTTACCGAAAGATATAATTAATTCAAACAATTTTACTGAAAGTGTTGACAAAATGAAAACGTATACATATAATAAGGGTACAGTATGGTTTCTCTCCACTCCTATCCTAATACTACGTTGCTTCGAAGTAAGCGACAGGTCGCCATTTGGCGGCCCTTTTTTTTGTTTGTATGCGCTTAAATGATAACATAATAATCAGTATAGGATGAGCTTCTTTTTGAATTTTTCAATACTCCTCGGATGAATCTCCCGTGTTTCACCCCATTTGAAATGAACTACCGCAGGCGATCCTGGTGTGATCTTTTCGACTAAGAGTTCGATTGATCTTCTTTTATCATCATCGGGTAGCTCGTTAATCAGTTCAGAGAATTCTTGTATTGCATCGTTGTAATCTCCGAATGACTTCGATTGCGGCAAAGGAATTTTATCTAACAATTCCAAAATCTCAGCTTTACGTTTTCCATATCTTCTCATGGACAACTCGTAATGATGCTCTTCAATTTTGTTATGAAGATAATAATCATCGAAAATCTTTTGTTCTGCATTGTTAATGTTGGCAAGTTCATCTTGAAGTTTAGAGAATGAATTATTGTTGTCAGAATCTTCTTTCATTTCAGGTATCAAAGATTCATAACCATATTTTTTCTCTGCCATGTTAGCAATCAGATTTATGACTGCTGCTTCAAAACTTTCTTGGTCATGGTTTGGACTGGAACACGATATCGTTCCCATAGATGTTTTGCGGCTACATACATATTTTCTCTTCTGTTTAGAATGGGACATGTAGCGAGAATGCATTTTAGATCCGCACTCTGGACAGATAAGAACAGAAGTGAGTAGTTGCCTTTCTTTTCCTTTCCATGCTTTATCTTTCCCGAACAATGTGGATTGAATGTAATTGAAATCATCCCAAGAGACGAGAACAGGGCATACAAGAAGCTTATAGCATTCGCCCTTCCAACGTTGCATAGCAGCGTAAGTTGGGTTTGTAAGCATATAACGAACTCTTCTAGCGGTCCATTCCTTGCCTGTTAGTGAGTAAACCTTTTGTTCATTCAACCACCTGGCTATCAAATACGGGCCTTTTCCTAGCTTCGCCATCCGAAAAATCTCTCTTACATAATAAGCACGTTCCGGAACTTCCTCGAATCCCAGACCATCTACTGTTTTCACAAAACCAAATGGGGCAGGACCACCATTCCAGCGACCCTTCTTAGCATTCGTTTCTTTGGAATCGTTTACTATCTCGCTGAGATTGTCTGAATAGTATTCATTGAGATCGACAAAGAAGCCAGCGACAAGACGTCCATTTGGTGTACTGAAATCTACAGACTCAGAAGCTGAACAAATATCAACTTGGTGAGAATTTAAGATCCCCTGTAACTCTTGAAAGTCTTTCTTTAGCCTTGTTAGACGAGACAGATTGAAGAAAACCATCTTTCTCACTCTTGGTCTATCCTCAATGCATTTCAAAGCATCCATCAATCCAGGACGTTTTGTGTACTTGATTCTAAATCCAGAGTAGTCAATATCTTTAAACACTTTGACTAATTTGAAATTATTGAACTCACAAAACTGTTCAATCTTTCTTAATTGCGTAAGCTCCGATATATCCTCTTTATCTTGACGTTGATCACTTTGACGTATATATCCGATTGCCTCTATTTCCTCATTCGTTTCACGGGCTCGTACCACCATATATTTCACCTCCTTTCCAGAGGCCCGTAAATTCTAATATCTCCGTCTAACTTCTACAACTTTACCGATAATTTCAACTTTAGATGCATCAACGATAGTTGGTTGCAGCTTAGGGTTTGAAGGCATCAATATGCAAATATCATTTTGACACTTAATTCTTTTTACTGTTGCTGTTTCTCCATCAATAGCCACAACCGCAATATCATTAGCGCTCACTTCGCTTTGTTTTACACAAATAACAATATCACCTTCTACGATGTTATCCCCAATCATGCTATCTCCCTTAATGCGAAGGCCGAAAGCTTGTTTTCCTCTGACAGTTGAAGCATTAACGTATTCCATGTCTTCTATGTGTTCGATTCTGTCTATAGGCTGTCCAGCAGCGATAGAACCAAGGACAGGTACCTTTACTAGGTGTTCGGCTATGTATTGTGCAGGTGTTTCCTCAATTACTGATGCCTGGACGTACTCTTTTTTAAGGTCTTTCAATTTATCCAATTTCATAAATTTCTCTTTTATCTCTTCAGGAGCCTTTTCAATCAAGGCAGCAGTCAATAGTTTTTCAACATTTCCGCCTGTTACAGACGCAAGTGCTCTATTGAGTTCTGAGGTTGCTGGGTTGTCTGTTTTCCCATTTTGCAACTGGCTAATGTAGCCTTTGCTCACCTTATATCCATGACCTTCAAGCCGTTCGGATATCTCGGATAGGGACAACCCGGATTTTTTTATGTAATCTTTCAGCAACTCATAGTAATTCAATTGAGACACTCCTTTCGTTTGATTACATTGTACTAAACGTTTCAGTAAAAAGTCAACATTATTTTGATTTTAAGTATTGACTGAAACGAATCGATCGTTTAGTATTTGGTTAACGACATCGTTCACTCCACACTAAACGGTTAGGAGGTGATTAAAAATGAAGTATGCGAACCTTCTAAGGGATGCAGTCGTTGAAAGCAACTGGACTTATTCAAAGATCATTGACAAATGCAAAGCAAGAGGCGTTTCTTTCTCCGCTTCTTATATAAGCAAGCTATGTACTGGAAAAATGCCACCACCTTCCGATGAAATTAACGAAGTGTTGGCGGAGGTTCTAGCACCAGTGTCGTCTGTAACTTACGAAAAATTAGCTTTAGCGAAGTATAAGGAGATTATACCCACAGAGATTTTGGAAGCAATTGCTGCTGGGCAATAAAAGGAGGGCAACATGAGACGCCTTAATGATGTCATCAGAGAAATGCAGAGTTTGAATGTAGATCCGTTGCGAATCGATGAAGAAATACAAAAGCTTGAAAGTGAACTGTCGGATTATTTCAGTCAGGAGGTGAATTGTAATGAGCCAGAAGACACTTGAACCATACGAAAGAGAATTTCTTAAAATTCTCGCTAGACAGGCAAAGCGTCGCTTGGAGCAAAAAGCTGCTGAACAGAAGTTAAAGAAACAAGCGTAAGGGGGATGAACAATGAGTCTTTTACAAGTAATCAATTATGCAGAGCAAAGAGTTTTAACAACAAATCAATTAGCTGAATCATTTGGGACTGATAATAAGCACCTGTCAGACAATTACTCAAACAACAAATCGAGATATCGAGAGGGTAAACACTTCTTCTTATTAAAAGGGCAAGAACTGAAAGAGTTTAAAGAAGGGTATCCGATTATTTCCGACACCCTAAAGTTTGCTTCCGTATTGCAACTTTGGACTGAAAAAGGGGCTTGGATGCATGCCAAATCCCTCAATACGGATCAAGCCTGGGAAGCATATGAAATGCTTGTTGATGATTATTACCATATGAAGCAACCTGAGTTGCAGACAGTGGAATCATTCTTAACCAACCCAGACACGATTATCAAGATTGCTGAAAACTGGAAAGCAGAAAAGACACTGCGAATCGCTGCTGAACAGAAGATAGAACAAGACAAACCTAAAGTTGTCTTTGCAGAAGCACTTGAAACATCCAAGGATTCAATTCTGGTAAATGACATGGCTAAGCTCTTGAAACAAAACGGAATCAAAATTGGTGAAAAACGACTCTTCGAATGGCTACGCCAAAACGGATATCTGATCAAAAGTGGTAGCGAACGCAATATGCCAACTCAAAGATCGATGGAACTGGAGATCATGGAGATCAAAGTCGGACAGCGATTGAGCATTAGTCAAGGATCTAAGATCACCAGAACACCTAAGATAACCGGTAAAGGCCAAGTGTACTTCATCAACAAGTTCAAAGCTGTGTAAATTCGTTCATATGATTATCAATACGTTGTTACCAGATTCTAAGTTTCAAAAAAATATCCTAGGAGGTTCACAATGCCAACACCTACTGAATCATTAATCGGCGCTTTCCAAAACTGCAAAAATCGTAACTGCACTAAGGAGCAGCTTGAAAGCTTCTTGGATCGGGCTAAAACGCAATGGTCTGGTAACGAAGCTATGCAAGCTAATATCAAATTTCTTGAAAGTCAAATTTGAGAGGGTGGATTAAATGAAAAAGGTTAAAACAATTTATGTTCCAGAAGGAGATCGTTGCAAGATCGAGTCATCCAAAGAGTTGCATGACTACCCAGGTCCATTATCAATAGTAATGGTAAGTGGTGATGAATCAGCTCAAGATGAACTGACCTTGGACGAACGTATTGAAATGGTGACAACTGCCATTCAAGGGCTTAAACGATACCAATGGTCTCGGATCACACAAAACATTGACATGATGTTTAGTCACCAAGCCGCCAGAGTTGAGATCGACGACTTGGAACTTCTGAAAGAAAACTTGCGACAAGAATTTAGGAACTAACGATCTGAATGAATATCGGATGAATTCGATAATCAGCGCCTTTGTAATGAATGTTCACATAATCTTGTTGGTACATGGTGTTGTCTACTTCTCTTTTAAAAGGGCTGTATATCTCAGCATTTTCTTCCCGCCAGATAGAAGGAGAGGTCTTGTGGATTCCCATTTTACATTCTGGATCATCAGTGAGATTAACCCAATTACCAACTAAGCATGCATGCACTTGTGTAGCCAATGTATTTTCACTTCCTTTCGTTTTGATTGGTGAGTCTGGACAACTACCAATATTCAACAGAAAGGGACAAATAACCTCTTTATAAGGAGCGATTAACAATGACTAAAAAACACTACCTGCTTAACGTAACCGGGTTCTTTACCCAAATGGCGGAACGAATGGAAGCGGATTGTCGTCCCAACATTGCTAACCACGCCAAGAAGCAATACGAGAAGTATAACCGGCGGTTGGAAGCACTAAAAGAGCTAGGCTGATGATGATTCCATGGTGGTTCTGGATATGTTGGTGGGTGGCAATGAACATTGCGATAACAATGGCACTCTGGGGAAGTGGTGATAAAGATGGACAGATTTGAGCAAGGTTTACCTGATCCGCAACAAGCGAGGGTAGTGGGATATTGTGCTAATCCTTCTTGTGGCGGCGAAATTTATGAGGGGCAACAAGCGGAATGGTTCGGTTTAGATCAATATCGTTGCATACCGTGTCTTTTTGAAGCAGAAGGAACATTAATCTCAGCAGAGGGTGAATGAAATGCAGATTCGTATCAAGGCAAGTGATGAATTCGAAGATAGATTCGCTCTCAGCCTATCAGGCGGCCAATACAAGGATAGTCCTTATCCGATGTTCGTGTTTCAGAATGAGATGCAACGCAATCGTTACGATCAAATCAGACGTCAAAGGAAGGAGGAAAACGGGGATGTATCAAATCAAAAGGGCAATCCGGAAGCTAGAACAGTTAGCCGCAAATACCGCAGTTCACGGGAATTCCGCATCTAACATTATGCGAGAGACAGCTAACTTTCTTTCGCTAGATCTGGATGAAGTCATTACATTGTTGCAAGATGCCCAAAACGAACTGGAAAGCAAAACGACTCCAAAGGTTGCACCCTCTGAAGTCGTGTAAGAACTTTTTGTAAATGAATTTACGGTCATATTACCAAATTTCTAGGAGGTTGTAAATAGATGAACTCATTAAACCCATTATTTCAAGCGGAACTGGATGAATTGGAACAGCAGGAACAAGAGGAGCGCCAACGGTTTACCGTG
The DNA here is from genome assembly GCF_037975265.1 of Paenibacillus sp. FSL P4-0176. NCBI lineage: Bacteria > Bacillati > Bacillota > Bacilli > Caryophanales > Paenibacillaceae > Paenibacillus > Paenibacillus sp. FSL P4-0176. The sequence continues at coordinate 4,594,541 of NZ_CP150242.1, read as the reverse complement.
GATAGTTTGGATTCTTTGAACTGGGCATTCCGTAAGCTTGCTGCATTGGAAGCTAAAGGTGCTGAGGTAAACAAACTCGCTGATGCTGAAGTATATCGTATCGAGGAATACCGCCGCCGTGAACAAGAGAAGTTGCAACGTGACAAGGACTTCTTCCAGTCTCTTGTATCGGAGTATGCCGCACGCCGCCGTGAGGAAGATCCTAAGTTCAAAAGCGAGAAGACTCCTTATGGTGCTATCTCATTTAAGAAGCAACAACCTAAATGGAATTACAACGACCAGGACTTGGTGAGCTGGCTTAATGAACATGGATATGAACAGTTGATCCGGGTGAAATGGGAGCCGAACAAAACGGATATCAAGAAGACATTCACACTAACTAATTCAGGTGTAGTGGTGGATGCAAATGGTGAACCGGTTGAGGGAATACATGTGGAATATCGCGGTGATGAAGTCGTCATCAAACCGGAGGTGTAAGAATGATCTTTTCTGAATCCAACGCAGCTATTTCAAAAGCACTTGTTGCCGCATGGGGCGCAATTGAAACGCCTAAGCATAACGCCAATGTTCGCGTTAAAACCAAGAGCGGTCAAACGTATGAGTTTTCTTACACTGACTTGGACGGAATTTTTGAAGCAATTAAACAAGTTTATAAAGAAAACAAAATTGCAGTGATCCAGGATGCAAAGACCGTTTATTCCGAACGGGGGGCGATGGTGGCAGTTGACACCTTGCTACTACACGAATCAGGGGAATGGGTTAAATCCGATTCATTAAGTGCTCCTGCTAAAACAGAAATGCAAGACCTTGGTGGGCAGATCACATATATGAAGCGTTATTCACTCTCTGCAATCCTTGGGTTGCCAACTGAGAAAGATGATGATGCCAATGGAGCATCTGGTAATGAGGTGGAGTTTACAAGTGATCCTCCAAGGAAACTATCTGACGCTCAAGTTAAACGATTATACGCCATTGCTAAGACGAGTGGAATAGATGCTGCTGATGTTAAACGGGCAATTATGAAAGATTACAACAAGACTCAGGCTGAAGACCTGACTAAGAAAGAATATGACGAGTTGTGCAGCCGCCTTGAATCGGCTGGGAAGGAGTAAATATGTTAAACAACGTTGTGCTTATCGGACGCCTAGTGCGAGATCCTGAATTGAGGTATACACCTGCAGGTGTGGCTGTTACCCAATTTACTTTAGCTGTAGATCGACCTTTCACAAGCCAAGGTGGCGAGCGTGAAGCAGACTTCATTCCTATTGTTACTTGGAGACAATTAGCTGAGACGTGCGCTAATTATTTGAGAAAAGGACGCTTAGCAGCAGTTGAGGGACGTATCCAGGTTCGAAACTACGAAAACAACGAAGGCAAGCGCGTTTATGTGACCGAGATCATCGCAGATAACGTTCGTTTCCTTGAATCAGGAAACAATAACCGCCGTTCGTCTGAGGAAGAACCTGATGAGCCAAGACGAAATAACTCCCGTGACCCGTTCCGCGATGATGGAACTCCGATCGATATCTCATCCGATGATCTTCCTTTTTAAAGAAAGAAGGTGGCGAATGTGGCCCGAACAAAATGGGATGAACAAATGATTGAGAGAGAATTATTCGCCTGTATAAACGCTTTAGATATTAGAAGAATGCCTACCGCTTCTGAATTGGTTTCTTTAGGCAGGAACGACCTTCACATCCAAGTCGGACGGACAAAGACATATAGAGGATGGGCCGAACACTTAGGTTTGGAAATGAAAACATCCAGCACTTTAGAAGGTCAAATTAACGAAGATGTTGTCGAGGTAATGCTCAAAGACAGAGGATATACCGTTGAAAATATGTCCACTAAATTCCCTTATGATCTCCTTGTTAATGGAGCTGTGAAAATAGACGTAAAGATTGCTAATCCTTTTTACGTCAGAGGTTCTCGGGTGCACACATTTGGTATCAACAAGAAGAATCCAACCTGCGATATTTACATCTGTTTAGCTTTTGATGAGGAGAAGGAAGTAGAGAAACTTCTAATAATACCTAGTCACAAATTGAGGATCAAAACACTTTGTATCGGCAAGGAAAGTAAATACGATCAATACAAAGATGACTGGGGTTTAATAGACGAATACAACAAATTCATGAGTCGAATCCAATGATAAAGGAGGCGACCAATGGAGAATCGCGAAGAACAAATTACACAATATGCAAAGGAAATCCGAATCTTACGGAACGCCGCAGATGAATATGACGATGATACTCCAGGCGGATTAGTATCAAAGATTCGATTGCTCACTCAGGCTCATGTACTCATGGGCCGGGTATCCGCCTTTAAGGATGGAGAGTACAAACGCATCTATAGCCAAAGGAAACGTGTCTACGCCGAAACGAAACGGGATGCGGCTAGAGGCGACAAAACAAATGCTGCTGAACTGGCTGTTCTTGAACACCGGGATATGGAAGCAGAAGCGTACGAAAAGATGCATCTTTGGCGAAATGAATTTGCATCCTTAACGGAACATCTACATGAACTGAGACTCCGGTTAAGGGTTGATCTGAATACACACATTGGTGGTGACTAACATGGCGATACCATACAGCAAAGAACAACAGCTTAAGAGCAAACGTGTAAAGCATACTCAGCGTCAAATGGGCGATATCAGCAGTACGGTGGATAGAGAACTTAAAGAACGTTCAAGAGGCATCTGTGAGCGTTGTGGCAAGTCTGTAGCAACTGAACGAGCTCACCTTACTGGAAGGAAGCAGTTAAAGAAGAAGACCGCTGTTACCGACCTGATGCATCTTTGCACACCTTGCCATGATTGGATGGATGAGACGACAGAAGGCATTCAAACGAGAAAATTCATTGCTTATGCAATCAATACGGCTTTACAAAATATCAACGAAAAATAGCGTGGTGGTGATATGGCCGGCAAAGGCTGGATTAAGCTACACCGTAAGATCAGAGACAGCTCAATCTTCAACGATCACCAGTTGTTTCGGTTATGGATGATATGCCTAACCGAAGCAACCCATAAAGAGCGTGATCAGATTATCGGTAAACAAACGGTTCACTTGATGCCTGGTCAATTTGTAACTGGTCGCTTTCAAATCCATGAGTTGTACAATTACGGGCTCAAAAAGGATGACCAACAAAAAGGGGACAAAACGGTGTATAGATGGCTAGAAGTTCTAGAAAACAGCGGATTTCTGACCATCAATAAGACCAACAAATTCAGCGTTGTAACCATTGATAACTGGGCGATTTATCAAGATGATGAAGCAGTTTCGGACCATCAAAATGGGCAACAAATGACCAACAAAAGACCATCAAATGACCATCAAATGACCACAAACAAGAATGTAAAGAATGTTAAGAATGAAGAGAATGTAAAAGAAGATATAAACAATAGTGCTGAACCGGTGGTTCAACACGAGGGTTATCATGTTGACTTTGAATCATTCTGGACGGTCTATCCAAAATTCAGACGCAAGGATAAAGCCAAAACGTTTGGCATCTGGAAGAAGAAAATAAAAGAGTCTGAACGCCAGTTATTAATACAATGCACTGAACGTTATGCAGCAGACAAAAAGACGATCGGGCCAACCGGGCAATTTGCTAAAATGCCATCCACTTATTTAAACGCTGGAACTTATAAAGATTATCTATCTGGTGGTGATGAAAATGAAACCATTCAATCTTCTACAGGCTCTACCGGAAAATATTCAGAATTCACTATTGAGTAATCCACCATGGGAACATTGGGGATGCTGCATTGTCTGTAAGAAGTTGCTCACTTATAACGAGTATGAAGTGTTCGGAAAGATGCGGAAGCTTCGCATACACTGCGATTGTGAAATTGAGCATGACAAGAAGATGAAAGTGATTGAGGAGCGCCGGGCTAAGACGCTTGAAATTCAGAAGGTGTTCAACCGGATGAATCTCGTGCCGGATTCACTGAAGGATGCAGGATTCAAAAACTTCAAGCTTCGTGATGGTGCAGAGAAGTGTTACGAGTTAGCCAAAACATTTTATCTCAACTTTGAAACGACAGAAATGGGTTTTGTTTTCTTTGGCGGAACGGGTGCAGGGAAGAGTCACCTCGCCAGAGCCATTCAGCGCTCGTTAGACGCCGATGGATATCCAACCCTGTTCTTGGACTGGATTACGCTATCAGACCTCACTAGGGCGTCTATAAACGACAAGAGCATCAATATACACGCCATTGTAAGGGCGGCTACAGAAGTAGACTTGTTAGTGCTTGATGATATCGGTGCTGGGCACTTAACAAATTACGAATATAAAACAGTTGCTTTCCCCATCATCAACGGTCGGCAAGGGAAAAAGACACTTTACACATCAAACCTTGATCCTGAACGTTTAGAACAATGGTTTTCCTTTGACAAGGAAGGAAATCCTCTCGACGAGGACGGACGTTGCATTGATAGAATCATTGGTTCTTGTAAGTTTGTACGGAATAAAGCTACTAGCATGCGGCGTGAACGGGCTAGAGCGCAAATGATTGAGTAAAGGGAGGATTCAAGACATGAAAGATCAAGCAGTGTTGTTTTATTCGATGAACGGAATCTTATATCCGGTAGCTCTGACAGAGCAACAATCCCAAATGCTGCAGATGTTAGTTAAGGTTTTTGAACCTCTCCAAGTAGTTAAATCACATCCTCAGGGAGAATCAATCAATTTGCTCGAGGCAAACGGCAATGAAACAAATTGATGACTATGACCTGATGGATCAGGACCCAGAAGAATTCCTACGCCGAGGCCGTGAAGCATTTGGAATAGAGGAGGTATCCCATGAACCCACTGGAACGGATGACGGACGACGAACTGATTGATACCACACAACAGTCTGAATTGGACTATGACATACGGATAGAGGCGTCAAAGGAATATCTGAAGCGGATGGGAGTGATTGATCGTGGGGAAGCAGACGGACTTCACAAACCGAATGGATGCAATATTTGAACCATGGGAGTATCACTTGTTTGAAAAATTAAAAGAGGCTGATGAAATATCTGCACGGATTACAACAGAAGCAACGTTATTTAGCATCCCGGCGGAATTTCGGCAGGAGTATATGAGCAAAAAACTCCTGGATATGATTGATCAAATTGCCGAGAATCGCGAGAAAAAATTCAGAGGACCGAAAAAACCAAAACCCGAAAAGATGGAGGAAGCAATATGACATTAGCATACGGGATAGACCCGAGTACAAAAACGGGATTGGTTGGGTTGGACGCAAAGGGCAGGGTCCATGAAGCTCAAGAAATACATTTGAAGACCGGCATATACTCTACACCATCAGAAATATGGGCTTACAGCCAAAAGATTATTGATTTGGTGCCAAAACGTAGCTTGGTAGCCATAGAGGGCTTCTCCTTTGGGTCAAAGGGTCAAGGAGTAAGCACACAGTATGGAGTAGGGTTCGCGCTAAGATTTGTATTGAACAACTCCGGTTTAACTGTATTGGAAGCTACGCCTTCACAGGTTAAAAAGTTCGCTACAGGAAAAGGGAACTCTGCTAAAGATGCAATGGTCCTTCCGATTTATAGACACTGGGGTTTCGAACATGATTCAGATAACGTCAGAGATGCATTTGTATTGGCTCAGATCGCCCTTTCTAAGCTGACAGGCATAACTAAAGCCAAGTACCAAGAAGAGGTCTTACAATCGATCCTAGAAGGGCCTAAGCTTAAAAAGAAAGGTTGAGTCAATATGAAAAGGATAGCAGACTACAATCCGCATTTGGGACACAAAGATGATGTGATTCCAGAATATATGTATCTGGCCTATAAAGTCGCTAGTCAATATAAAGGTTACTGCAACCACTACAGCGTTGAGATTGGTGATTTTGTAGGAGAAGCGTTTCTAGGATTAGTAAGAGCGTTCGATAGCTACGATCCTAACAAACACGATGTCAAATTCCAAACACTGGTGACGAAGTGTATGCATAACGAAATTAGTCGCTTCATTAGAGATAAAATGGACACTGTACGGATACCAAGAAATATAAAGGTAGAGTTGAATCAACGTCTTGTTATGTCACTTAACAAGGATAATACCAGCTTAGAAGAACCGGAAGAATACCTAAACCTAATCGCATCGGAAGAAGATATAAGTTACTTGTATGTTAGACCATATATTTCAAAACTCAATGATGAAGAAAAAAGGATACTTGCTTTGTTGATGGAAGGCCATAAACAATCTGATGTAGCAAGGATGTTGGGCTGCTCGAGACAATTGTTACTATACAAAATGAAAAATATACGGAATAAATACGATGAAATGGCTGTGCAATCATCTTGATAATTCATATAACAACGAAATGAGGTCACTTAAATGAACAACCAATATGAGCAGGTAAAAGAATTTCACAGAGCATTTAATCAGGCAATGCCATCTTCACCGACTGCTTTATCAAACAACAACGAATCTGGCGCAGTGATGTACTACATGAACCACCTCTCCTATGTATGCAAAGACATGAAGACGGACGGATTGGGTGGAGAAGTTATCAAGCGGTCCTCCTGGATGCTTGAAGAACTCATTGAGTTTATGGAGGCTAAATCTTTAGAAGATCAAGTGGATGCTTTAACAGACCTAATCTACTTTGCAATTGGTACATTCACGCTAATAGGAGTTAAACCGGAACCCTTTTTCAACATCGTCCATGAAGCAAACATGGGGAAATTGCATGAGGACGGTAAGCCGAAATTTGATCAACAAGGGAAAATCGTTAAGCCAACAGGATGGGCAGATAAATATGCTCCAGAGCCGAAAATCATAGAAGAATTAAAACGTCAAATAGCCGAGTCTCAGACATGAGCAGATTGAACGTATTGACGGAAATCAATCTCCTGATGAATCAGAAATGTAAAGGGTGCAAGACACACTATGAATTATCTAAACTACACGGCAGCAACTTCTCAAAAATAGATAACCATTGCAACAAGAAATGTGGCGTAGGTAAGCAAATCCAAGAACTCGGCAAGCAGCTGACCAAATGAGTGGAGGGAAAGCATGCAGAAGCCAAATGAAGTGCGGTATGACCCATATTTTTCAGAGATCCCATGGGACATCATCAAGGACGACAGCGGCAAAGTGATCGGTGAAGTGTATCTGGTGTTTCCCAAGGATGTACCAGAGTGGAAAAAGCCTAGGAAAAAGGTTCGGAGTTATCACCAATAAAACGCATAACCCACAGGGAGGGATAGAAGTGGCAACTTCAATAAAGAAACTCGCAAAACAAGTGGTGAAAGCAGCGAAGGAACACGGATTTGTGGTACAGCGATATGACGCATACTCCACACAGAGCGTGTATCTGAAACTGGATTATGGTGTATCGAAAAGCATTCGGATCAGTAACCACGCAGGCAAGAAACATCTGGCGTATCGTTACAACCTTTTAACGGACATCGAAGAGAGTTATTACACCCAACACGGAACGTGTCAACGCAATTTCTACTGCCACGAGGACGTACAGATACTCATAAACGACATTGTGCGGCACAGACAGGCTCAGATAGAGCGGTATGGACGCGAATCCTATGATCGACTTATGGAGAAGAACAAACGCGATAACGAGAATGCTAAAGGGTTCTGGCAGCAAGCAAAGCTAGTTTAACCCACCAATAAACCATCTAAGGGAGGATACACCCCACCGGGGATAACAGAGGAAGGGAGACAAGACACACAGTGGATGATTACAAAATGAAATCAACAGCAGCTATAGCGGCGATCCTGTCGGCGTATGCAGATGAGAGTGAGCCAGGCGCTTGGGTGGCAGCGTACAGCGGCGGTAAGGATAGCACCGTGGCGTTTGATTTACTAGTCAAAGCTATGTTGATGCTCAAGCGCAACAATCCGGCATTGCTGACGCGGACGGTGTACCTGACTACAGCAAATACTGGACTGGACTTCGTGACGGATCCTCTCAAGCAATCGGAGCTGGCGAAGATAAAAACATTGGTAGAGCGCGAAGGGTTACCAATTGAGATCGTGGAGGTACAGTCCACTAACGAAAACAGTTTCATGTTCTTAACCATTGGGAAGGGGTATCCGTTACCAAAAAGTCGCATGAGCAGATGGTGTACTGGAAGACTTAAAATCGAGCCAAGCCAGAAGGCGCATAAGGATATTGCTCCAGTGCTTACATTGACCGGAGTGCGGTTGTCGGAGTCAGCAGAACGGCGGCGCAATATTGAGGCACGCCAGGAATCGGAGTACCGAAGTAATACAGAACTGATGCCGATTGTTAACTTCACTTTGGACGATGTTTGGTCATATCTGGTTCGCGAAGGAATGGCATGGGGCGATGCAGAGGAACTAGGACAGCTATACAAAGACGCTACAGGTGAGTGTGGTCTGAGACAACGTAAAGCTGGTGGCGACGAAAAGACAGACGATCCATGCGGCGCACGTACAGGCTGCATCATCTGCCCGGTGGTCAAGATTGACAAGAGTTCGCAAGAGTTCGCAAAGTCTCATCCATGGCTACAACCGTACGTTGACCTTCGCAACCTGATGATCGAGATGTACAAAGACCCTCGCAATAAGGCAGGCAGAATGCGCTCAGGAAAGGTCCTTGAGTACGGACAAGGCACATTTACCATCAAGGCTCGCATGGCGCTGTATGAGGCCGTCAGACAGGCTGAATTCGATAACGAAGAGTTAGCCATAAGATACGGAGCAAAGCCACAGAAACTCATATACAGCAACGAGTTGGACGAATTGATTCAGCAGCAATGGCAGACAGACTTGGACGAATACCCTTGGTTAGAGGATGCGGACGAAATCGGACTGTTCTATGAAACAAAAATCAAGGGATTGGCAAATGGATATCAGCTCGTCTGGAACATTTACCACGACATGACGACATGACAATGACTCGTAGAGAGATTAGGCAGCAGTATGTCATTACTGATGTGAATGATCGGCTGAAACAGATCGTCAAGGAATACGAGGAAACAGGCGATGCCGAAGCGATGCACCAAGGTATCAAGGGCATCTTGTATGGACCGAAAAAAGGTTAACAGAGGAAGGGAATACCCTCCCTTCCCACCATACAAAGGAGCGGATGAACATGGAAAAGAAACTGACCGCTGAACAGGTAAGGGAGTTAATCGGGCAAGAAGGTTCATACACAAGATATGTGACAGTGATTGATGCCAAACAAGCCGAAAACGGCGAGGTTAATGTGCGTGTGCGTGACAGTATAGGCAAAGTGTATTGGACCGGGCTGGACAACATCGACTTGTATCGGTAAATCATATATGGGCATAGCCCACCAAAGGAGAGATAACACAGATGAGCAAAACGAATGAATTCGATGACCGGAAATTATTGCGTGAGATTGGGTATGAGGAAAGCCTGCTTGAAACCATGTCGGACGAAGATTGTGCTGCAGAAGTGAACGAGTTGAAAAATTCAGCTGATTGAGGAGGCTCCGGCCTCTAACCAAGGAGGGATATACAAGATGGCTGATCCTCTCATAACAACGATTTGCAGATTCAAACTTTTCAAACAGCCATACAAGATTGGCGACACTTACGAATCAGGCGGTGAAACAAGGCTTGTACTGGGCATTGAAGGCTTCGAGTTAAACAGACACAGCAATGTATTGAAGGTTCGCTACACTTGTCAACGGCTGGATATACTCGACTTCGTGAGCAAAGGTAAAGCTTACCCAGAACCGCATCAAATAGAAATGGAAGCAACTCTCAGGCATGAAAAGTGGGATAAGGTCAGTGATCTGAACCTCGGAACAACAACGACATATCGCGGTGAGAGATACAAGATTCTGGAATATACGGAAATCAGCCTGAAAGGTACGGACTTATATGTAAGTTTCATGGCTCGGCAAATACATCCAGTGGGTCGGAAGGAAGCGAAGGCGAAGCTCTTGAACGAACGCCGGAAGAAGTTGAAATTTGAAATCATTTGAGGGAGGAAGAACAGTCATGAGTAAGCAGGAAGAAATCAAACAAGCGTTGGTGGCAGCTACACCGGGGCCTTGGAAAGTGTATCGCTCCAAACTAGGGAAACATGAAGAAACTCTGATCGGAACGGAGTATGACCACCCTCAACTCAAAGCACCAGACAGCATTGTAGGGCACGCTTTTGGAGTTGGTGTTGAATATACCTACATTCGTGAAGCGGACGCTGACTTGATCGCCAAGGCTCCTGAATATATCGATTGGTTGCTCAAACAGGAACAAAGCTTGCAGGAAGACATCATGGTCCTGAAAGACATGGTGCACACCAGAAATGTCGAGAATGAGCGGCTGCGCAAAGAAATTATAGTAAAAGAAAATTCCAAAGAAATATTAACCAAACAGATAACGGATGAGGTCGCTATATCAGCAGCGGCAATTGTTGAACGGGATCGGCTCAAAAAAGAACTAGAAGAGTTCAAGCGAGTCATGGACGAACCTCGACGCAATCTTCTCTTTAAATATCACAACGAACGGAATCGGTTTGAGGAAGCCCATCGAGAGTCCCGACAACTCCACAAGAAGCTTGAAGAGATACGGAAATCCATATCAGGCTTACACCATCACGCTGAACAACTTTATCAATTAATTATTCTAGGAGACCTGAGTTCGAGCGATCTAGATCTTGCTGATCAAGAGTTTGATGCATTCCGCAAGATCATAGGTTTGGTGGGTCAGAAAGGAGAGGGGAACAGTGAACAAAAAGCGTAAAGCCATCTACGACAAAACAGGTGGACGCTGCTTTTACTGCGGCTCCCAGCTCGGGGAAAAGGGTTGGCATGCCGACCACGTTGAAGCTATTCGGCGGGATTGGTGGACTGATACATGCATCAACCCACACTTGGACCACGATGACAATAAAGTTCCGGCCTGCGCCTCCTGCAATCTCCAAAAGGGGCCGCTGACCATTGAACAGTTCCGAGAAAAGATAGCGGATTTTGTAAAGTCGCTTAACTCATATCACAACCAGTACATCGTAGCCAAGCGGTACGGGCTTGTGCAGGAGACTGAGGTAATTAAGCCGTTGTTTTGGTTTGAGAGAGTAGGGGAGGGGAACCAATGAAGGGCATCAAGACGATTCATATCAACGACCTGCGCGCCGGGCAATACATCAACTTGAACGGCGAGGTGACGTCTTTGGAAAAAGTTAAGTTACTCCTCGCATCAGGCGAAACGCCTGTAATCTACACGGTCTCTGATCAGTATATCGAGAGAGCATTGGACTCTCTAAGTGCAACACGCAAGGCTGGCGAGGAATACAAGGACTTCCAAGAAGATGATCCCGATGCACTGTGCATCCTGTACTAAAAAAAGAGGAATGAGGTCCTTTGGGCCTCTCCCTACTAAGGAGGATATATAGATGACACAAATAGCAGAAGTGACAAAAGAACTGATTCTTGGAATGATTCCGTGCCGCGAATTGGACGCACTTGTTGGCAAGTGCGTGGTCAAAGAAAATCCAGAAATCAAATGGTACGCCATGAACAAAGAAGAAACTGTCATTCATCAGGATTTCAATTATCAGTCTGAAGCAGATGAATGGCTAGAATTCGATAAAAAACATGGTCCAGAAAGAGGGCTGAAAATTGTACGGCGTGAACTGTACTCGAAATATTCAGAAGATATGTTTGATGCATGGGCAGTAGAAGAAAGGATCGTGGAACTGAGGTTACAAGCTAAATATTGTGAATCATTAAAACGGGTTGTGGTCGGAACAGGAGAATACGTTGGGATGTTTGATTACATCCACGCAACTCCGGCACAACGATGCAAAGCCGCGTTATTGGCTGTACTGGACTTATAGGGAGGGATAGACGATGGCTCGTGGCGTTATGTTCGGATCGTGCCAGCGTTGCGGAGAGCTTGTCTGGGAGGACGAGAATTGGGATTTTGTTGGTGAAGGAATGATCGAACATACTCGCTGTCAGGCAGAAGGAATCAAGACTATAAAAGTTACGGGCATTGTGCTTGCAAAGGTTGTTAAGAACGGTGTTTTGACGCTTGTAATGGATGTTGGAGAGCAAGAGGACGTCGAGGAATTGGCCGAAGGCGATCAATCGGCTGAATAAACTAAGCGAAGCGAGGCCGTATCAAGATATTTTGGTCTGGTCTCCCCAAATAGGAGGATATACAAGATGAATATAAAAGCACCGCGTGCATGGTACAAACCGTTGGGCGTTATGATTCAACCGGAAAGCGTGGAAAGCATCAACTTTGAAACGAAGGTTATCGGCGTGTACATGGTTATGGACGGCAGAGGTTTCCACCGTCTCCGGCTGAGTGATTTTGAACTGATGTGGCCCGTTGGCATAAAGGATAGTAATGGAAAAGACGTTTACGAGTCAGATATAAAGCGGATAAATTTTGATACAAATTACATCGACAATCCTTATTACATCGGCGTAGTTGAATATGTAGCAAATCGAGGTTATCCTGCGTTTGACTTGGAACCATGGGTGGATTGCGGTATGAACGCCTTGAGTTGGCTCAAAAGCGAGAGCGATCCATCGGTAATAAGCTATGAAGTCATAGGAAACATTTACGAAAACCCTGAGTTGTTGGCTCCCAAGGAAGGAGCGGAACAATGAGTCTCAATAAACTAATCATATCCACCAGCCCGATCACAGGAGCCATATACGCCGGATACAGCAATGATGGCGGCAAAACATTCAGTACAAAAATAGAAGTCACGAAACAGGTTGTAGATGCTGTGAGCATGCATATGGATTTGACCGAGAAGCAGTACGAATGCGCAGCCGGAGAGTTGATATTCAAAAGCAAGTTGGGTGGGGAAGGAGCGGATACAGAATGAGCATAAAAATGTGCCAAGGAATCTGTACATCACAGATTGATGACTACAGTGGTATGTACATGGACGGTGAAGAATGCCCAGCATGCAAGAGTGCATGGGAAGCAGCGAATAGAGAAAACGAGGTTATCAACCTACCTGGGGAGGAAGAAGCATGAGAGAGATACTATTTAGAGCGTGGGATGACGTTAAGGGCAAAATGTATCATGCAGGTGAAGAGAGCGATGTAGTGTTCGAACTGACGGGCGTAGGCATTGAAGCAACAGATATTACTGAGGGTGAAGAAGAGTTTCGGACGTTGCACCACTTGAAATATATGCAGTACACCGGACTAAAGGACAAGAATGGAATTGAGATATACGAAGGGGATATCGGATACACAGTAATCGATAGATACTCTGAGCACAAACAGCCTTTTCTTGCAGTTGTCCGGCGAGACCGATGCTTTTGGGATTTCTATGAAGAGGAAAGGCAAACTCCACACGAGATATGGCCTAAAGATCAATTTGAGATAATAGGCAACATATATGAACACCCACACTTACTAGAGGGTAGGGATGAAGCATGAGGGAAATCGGATGTCTGGTAGAAGCGGCTCATTGGAGCCATGAAGGGTTCGCGGTCATCTCTTGTACCGGAGAGATTTACATGCCGGAGGACTTGGGTGTGAAGTGGGTAGGCGGTCACTATGCTTCGATGCACACACACGGAATGACTATAAATGAAAGACGAGGTCCATGGACGAAGGGAGTGAGAGCATGGGCAGCAATAAACATTTCATAGACAGCCTGCTTCAAGGGCCTCCTGAAATAAAACAGTTTGAAATGTGTAGTCATTTTAGAACCAAAGACGGAACTTGCTATGAATGTAGACTAGAATCTGAATGTTATCAGTTACGAACAGAAAGGGATCAACTTAAAAAGGCACTAAAAGATGCGCTAAAGCTAATGGATAACAAATTCTACGGATTAGCACATAAAAATATCGCGGAGGCTTTGGGAGAGGGTAGGGAAAAAGCATGAAACTGATCGATGCAGATAAGCTGCTGTATGACTTAGCGAACGAGGATGTACCATCAGAAATACACTCGTGGGTATTGGATAAGATTGAACGAGGTAAGTACGATCCAGAGGATGTATCTAAAATTAAAGTCGGAGATAGAGTGTGGAGTGAAGATCACAAGTGTGCTGGAAAGGTTGTTATTATCTCAATTGATGGTCGGTTTGCTTATGTGGATTGGGATCGTTTGCTCTACACAGGCTCTATACGAGTAAGTCGTCTGAAATTAGAGGGTAGGGAGTCTATACCCAAGGAGGATACAAAGGATGAAAACAATTGATCCAGACAATGTTCCAAAAATTAACGTAGGCGATAGAGTAACGCATAAAAAACATAGCAGCGGAATCGTTACTACTATATCTATTTTCGGAAAAGCATATGTGAAATGGGATAATCCGATTTTAACCGGATCTGTCCGGGTTACTGATCTCAAACTTTTGGAGGATACAAAATGAATATGAGATATACATTTGAATATGAAGTTATATCCAATCAGTCAAAGTCGGAATTCAGCCAGGAAGCACCAACACAAGAAGAGGCTGCTTTCCTGATCGTTGCCCGTATTGCAGATCTGGAGTTCACAGATGAATCCGATATCAAGTTGGGCAAGGTCATCGCGATCAGTAAGAAAGTCGGCGACAATTACGTTGCTTGTGAAGGGTGTGCATCCTAATGAGGAACTATCAAGAACTACTACAAGACATATTAACCAACGGCAAACCAAAGGGAGATCGGACGGGCACAGGGACGTTATCAGTGTTCGGACGACAGCTGAGATGGGATTTATCTGAAGGATTCCCTCTTATAACAACGAAGAAGATACACCTGCCATCTGTGGTGCATGAATTGCTGTGGTTTCTGAGCGGGAACACAAACATCCAATATCTCCAAGATAATAACGTAAAAATATGGGATGCTTGGGCAAATGAATTCGGAAATCTTGGTCCAGTGTATGGTGCACAATGGAGAAAGTGGGAAGCGCCTAACGGAGAAAAGATTGATCAAATCAAGCAGGTAATCGAATCCATCAAAAATAATCCAGATTCAAGACGTCATCTAGTTAGTGCTTGGAATGTCGGAGTGATACACCAAATGAAACTTCCACCTTGCCACTTTGCATATCAGTTCTACGTGGCAGAAGGAAAACTATCCTGCATGCTAACAATGCGTTCAGTGGATTCGTTCCTTGGCCTTGGTTTCAATATTTCCAGCTACGCATTACTGACACATATGATCGCTCAACAGTGTGATTTGGAAGTAGGAGAATTCATTTGGTCCGGTGGAGATGTACACATTTACAACGACCACATTGACCAAGTAAAAGAGCAGCTGACACGCGAACCATATCTACTCCCACGGTTATGCATCAAACGTAAGCCAGAGAGCATCGACGATTACGTATACGACGACTTTGAGTTTATCGGGTATAAACATCACCCGGCTATTAAAGCGCCTGTATCGGTGTAAGGAGTGGTCATATGAGCGGAGAAAAAGTTACAGCCCAAACACATTGGGTCTGGACAGATATAGCAGCGGCTAAAAACCCGTCTAGATCTGTATCAGGTGTGTCGGTATGGCCGCATTACCAAAAGGATGCACCAAAGGAATGGCTTGATCAGGGACTCATTATAGATGCATCAGATTATGTAGAAGAAGGTCAAACAACTATATTCGATTTTATGTAAAAGGGGAGAATAGGAATGACAACGGCTCAGCTTAGTCCAGAAGTAAGCATAGACGGCTTTGGAGAAGCTACAGTCTCCAGTTATAAAGAATCGCGCAGAATAGCGAATAGAGCGTATGACCGGGCTAAAGCTAATGAGAATGAATCAGATAAAAAGTTAATTGCTCAGATGGTATCCGATTGTGATTACGCAATCGAGTGGTTGAGTACAGGCAGACGACCAGGCAACAAACGAGGTGTTGAACGATTAGCGGCATATCAACGTGAGAAGCTAGTAGATCCGCTCAAGATGCAAGCATACGTCCAACAAGGCCATGCCGGAAGTAGCGCAAACCTATCTGACTGGCAATTGTTTCAGATAGAAGATGCGCTATCACGGTTGTCACCGAGGGAGAGAGAATGCTATGTAATGAAGCACGGGGATTGTCATTCGTTCGCTGATATTGCAATGGCGCTTAACATTAGCAAGAGCGCGGTACAGAGTTACGTTAAAAATGCACAGCATAAAATTTCAGAAGATTTACAACAAAGCCTATTTTTAGGAGGCTATGAGTAATAAATAAATTTTTCAAATAATTCACCGGAAATAAAACGCCGAAATTCCCCATACGAATGCCACCTATAGGTAGAGAGAATAAATAATTCTCTCACTATAGGTTTTTCTTATATATGGTATCCATAACTTTTTCTATAGCCGCTGTAAAAGGCGGCCCTCCGATGGTGAACAGCGCATTAGCGCATCACATACGCCTGCCGGGGCACATACCGGACACATGCATATATGTGAGAAAAGAAAATATGCGTCCGTGGCGGAAATCAGGTCGCCCGTCCGGAGTATGTGGGATCTGACGCTTGTTATAACTGCTTGAGGGTTACGCTCAGTTGCGTAGCTTGAGGTTATGAGGGGAAAAATGATGTGGTGGCGGAATAAAGACGCGGATAAGCCCGTTACGCAAACAAAGGGAGCAGGCGAATAGCCAAACAGCAAAGTTTGCATGCAGGGGTGAAAGTCCCTTGCCCACATCAACAACAAATACGAGAGAGTGACGGTCAAGCGCCGTTGCTCTTTTTTTGTGTTACACATGAAAAACTCTCCATTGCCTATCATGTCCATCAGTGGGTATGATTATGATGTTGTTCATATGCAGCAGGGGAGGAATTACAATGGATAAACAGCAAGAAAAACAGTTCTTTGATACATTGAGAAGGAAACTGAAAGAAGACATTGGATTTTTGGGTCTTCCGGTTAAAAGAAGTCCGTTGAAAACTCCAGGATCTTCTTTTACGGAAGATGACTTCGTAGAATTGTTTGAACCTAACTTAAAGCAGCTCAAGGCTTCCGGTGAAATGGTAGTGGCTGAGATGAATGATGGAAACGAGTATTACATTGTTCCTACAGCCAAGGATGATGAAACGCTTATGGAAGAGATGATGGAACAACATCCACAATTCGTAAGGATATCCGAGGAAGTGGTTGTCAACGTTACGAAAATTGAAAAATTCGATAAAGCGAACCGCTTGGTAACCTTCACTAACAGTGAGGGAGAAGTTACTCATAAAGTGGAAAATGAATTTTGGGACAAGTTCATCGCCGAGTACTACAAGCATAATAATTAGCGCTTTAATATACGGATCGAAGAAGTCGCCAAAAGTAGGGCGGCTTTTTTTATTGCGCTCACGATCCAAATGAGTACTATTATCCGTCTTTAGCTTAAAGGTAAAGCAGAGCGCAGCCAAGCGCCGACATGTTGGTTCGACCCCGACTGGACGGTTACAAACAAGGCGTTGACAGATTCTTTAATCAACAGGAGGTTATACGTGTGGATGTGATAATCAATTTCAATGACGAGGTCAAAGTGAAGTTGACTGAAGTGGGCATTGAGATTATGCAGGAACAGCGGAGAGAGCTTAATTCACACATACAAGGTAACGGCGGCATTGGTCTAGGAGAACTGGAATTAAAGACTGATGACGATGGTTACACAAGATTCCAGCTGTGGGACTTAATGAATAGGTTTGGTCAACACATGAGAATCGGACATCCTGAGCCATTCGAAGGGACTATGATATTCCCGCAGTTAAACCTCAACGAATGGGTATCAACCGCCCAAGACGTTGATTGAAAACTAAATTATATTGGAGGTAATGGTCATGTATACTCAGCCGCATCCAGAGAGCGGACCAACGAAGGTGATTGTGGTCAATGGAGACGAAATTGGCTCGGGAGAAGGAGGAGGAGCTGCAACCCCACAAACAGTTTCTATTTTGGGTGCTGGTAGTGCAGTGGGAAGTGCAATGTATCCAGCGTCAGGAGTTGTAGAAAGATCCACTGATATTACGGTGTACTACGGTTCCTCCAATCAGGCAACAACGGGTACGTTCAGTACGTTCTTGATCGACATTAACAATAGACAAAGCATTCTTCCAGGCATACGACAAAATGTGAGCATTGCTCAAGTCACAAGCGCAAATGTGGGTGATGTTGTAACCTACACCATCCCGGCAGGATGCAAGTTGAGAGTTGAATACACGGCTCCAACAGGTGGCGGAACACTGTCCATCAAAGGAGTGGTTGGATAATGTCAAAGGATGGCTTAATAGCAGCGGCGGCGAT
The DNA here is from genome assembly GCF_037975265.1 of Paenibacillus sp. FSL P4-0176. Lineage (NCBI taxonomy): Bacteria > Bacillati > Bacillota > Bacilli > Caryophanales > Paenibacillaceae > Paenibacillus > Paenibacillus sp. FSL P4-0176. The sequence continues at coordinate 4,576,371 of NZ_CP150242.1, read as the reverse complement.
GGGTGAAGCCCAAAAAGCCAATCGCGGAATCGCACCTTATGGATTTTCAGACACCAAAGGTAGAGAACAATACATCCCTCAGTTCAAGAAGCTTGAGGGTGATCCGATCTACACAGCGGCAAAGGCGCAGACTGGGAGTATGTATTGGTTTAGACCTATCGAGGTGGGCCACTTAATTCCGAACGCCAAAGGTAGATTTTATGCAACATATTCAACGAACCATAATGCCCGTGGTGGTATCGGGTTGGCCTATGCCAACGATCCTAAAGGACCGTGGACCAGACATGGTGAGGTATACGTTGATACGGTTGAAGGCAATTCAACAGAAACACCTTTTGTTATGTGGAACGAGACGGAAAAACTGTTCTTCATGTACTATCAACAAAGCGGACTCGGCATAAACCAATCTACAGCACTTGCGACATCTACGGACATGCTTACATGGACAAGAGTCGGACTTTTGCTTGATAAGCCGCCTAACTTCCCGGGAGACGGCCACACAGGGTATTTCGCAGTGTTCCGTACAGCAGAAAAATGGTACGGGTTTTCTGTAATGGGCGGCGGTGACTTTGGGCGTAAAGCGATGTGGATATCCCACAACGGGAGACAGTGGTTGTGTGACCCTAGAATGATGCTTGGCGGAAATGATGCAACTTTAAACTCGGTGGAAAACTTCTCGCGATCCAATGCAGGGCTTTTTGTCTACCGTGGTCAAACGTGGTGGTTAGGGATGCTTTCTGCATATGCTTCTGGTGGAGTTGCAACCGTAGCGCGTCCAGCCATTGCGCTAATATCGGATGACTGGCGAACACTCAAGGACAAGCCGAAACTTATCATGGACATTCCGACACTGCCTTGGGAAACAACCAACATGCAGTCTATGACCGTTGCGGTGTTCGATGGGACAATCTATGTGTATTACAATACGGACAACAATGTGGGCCTTGCCTACTCAGTGGAGGTGTAGGGCATGCACATTACCGGACCTGATGGTAAGTTGATCCCATACGGCAAGGTGTACAAGTCTTTGGTAGCTGATTTCACAGACGGAACAATCCCGGCATGGCTTGAAACTGCAACTAAACTCGCGGCAGATGCTGCAGAGGTCGTGGGAGCAGGGACGACATTCGAACCGCTACCAGGCAGAGGTGAAATAACTGTTACAGCTCCCAGAACAAACAATTCATACGCCGATATCCGTACCAAGGTTAAATTCGATCCAACCAAATTCACAGCTATCAAATTCACCCTTGAATCATTGCAATTCACCGGAAATACATGGCAGACCGCGCAAATAGGCATAAAGACATCTGATAGCACCGCAGGCATTACGATGTTGCAATCCAACACCTCGGGAGCTGGCGCGGTGATCAGGATTTATCGTTCAGCAGGAGCTGGTGGAAACGTCGACAGACCTATCAAAATGGCCCTGCATACGGTCGGACTTGCAGGTGACGAAGGACAGAACCGAAAAAATATTTCCTTGGTTTTACTCACTGGTAAGCAGTACAACGCGGCACATGAAAGGCAATTCGTGCTCGTTATGAATGACGACCAAGTGGGAGCATATGAAGAAATCACTGGATTGCTTACACCTGGAGAATACATTTGCACAGCTCGCCTGAGTCCATTGGGACTGCCAGCAGAACAACCAGAACGTTACATCAAGACATCTAAAGTTAAAGTTGAGTTGTGGAGTAACTAGAAAGAAAGGGTAAATCTATGCCTGAAAAGCTGTAGAGGTGGCAGCGAAGTAGGGCTTACTCTTATTGTGTATGGAAATAATCGGAACTTGATATGAAGAAATGCAGTATACTCTATTATGAGAATAAATCATAAAGAGGTGCGTAGTTTATGGAAACAACAACGACAATGATCGAGTGTCCGAAATGCGGATCGGCAAGACAAGAACGACAAACAAAACTGTTTCTATTCCTGTTTCTGTTAGGTGGAGGAAGCTGCTTGATCTGGCTAGGGTTAATCATGTGGCCTGCGATGATTGTAGCTATCTCTATGATACTGATATCTCCAGTAGTGTTCATTATGCCGAAGGCGTACAAGTGCCTGGACTGTAATCATGGATGGGCTGAAAAGCAGGAATGGCGGTAACAATAGATATGCATACATACATACTGCCCATAATGGCGGTTCGAATTAATCAAAGCCATCCTTACATAGGTGGCTTTTTGTCATGCCAATAAACATAACGGAGGGATAGTGATGGTTATTAAACGTACAGTTGCACCACCTCCAGGAATTGTAGACGACAGAAAGATGAGTTGGCTTAAACGTAATGGTGTAAAGCCGATCACCCTTCAAGTCATCAGAGAAGCTATGCGTACACACGAAGGTGCAAAACAGCTGGGACAAGAACGGATAGTCGGATCTTTCCAATTGTACCGAAAATACAATGGCGACTTCATGTTCTACACACATAAGTACTTTGAAGAGACACCGCTCCATGAGCTTAAACGAAAGCACCGGTTGAATCTGTACGGGTTTGTATTCCCTACAACCATAGGACGCATATGCCTCAGCATTGAAAGCTTGTTCGAAAGGAGAGTGAAACGTGATGGAAGATCAACGAAAGAGTCTGACCATTGACGTGAGTATCAAGGACACCGAAGTGTTCAAACAGTTTCTTGGTGTGGTATCCAAGATAGTAATGGATGAACGTATGCCTACTGGATTAAGAGACGATGCAATGCAGTGGTTACGTGATCTAAATGTTTCTGCTGGAACAATCGTTGGTGCTTATCAACCGAGAGAATACATTATTGTGCTATGCGGCACGTTCCGACAAGGTAAGGCTATGTGGGAAACCATTAAGCATAAGTACAACCCTAACGCTAAGGTTAGGTTCATTGGTCCAGGTGGTAACGTTGATGGATTAAGACCGGACAAGGTAGTGCGATTGAGAGGATGGGAAGAGAGTGCAGGCGCACTAATGGATTGGTTAACCCTTGATGGTAATAAATCTGAGGTTATCGACGAGACAGGTAATCATAGATGAGAAGGATGAGAATAGCCTACTCCATTAAGATCATAGCCGGGATGTTGTACGGATTCAGTGCTTTGATGTTAATCAACCATCTAACTCTAGCATCAATCTCGATATGTGTATTGGGCATGCTGATACACGATATAGCTAATGAGGTACAGGAGGGATGAAGATGATCAAACCAATCGCTCAACAACCTAAAGCAACAAATGATGGGTCAACACCTCATGGACTGATAAGTGATGAACTGTATCTGGTTGATGAACTATCTGTATACCTCATGGATAAGTATCACGCTAAGCAACAGATCAAGACTATGGGATACTCTCAAGTCAAGGCGCTGAAGGTACAGGTATCAGAAGAGGTACGGCGTGCCAACCCTGCACTGATGTATGGCAACGCTGATGCTTTATCATCAATCATTAACGGAGGCGATACTAATGATCAGACAGGAGAAGCGTAAGCGCAGATGGCTAGAGAAGAATGGATTCATAATTGTAACAGAGCAGAACTCAAATCAACTAATCGAGTTGAGCGAGGAACTAGATGACTACGTCAACAAGATACCAGGGTGTTATTATGCATACTCCACATATGAGCGTTGGGGACGTACTAACCTATGCCTGATCGATAACACATTTATCAAACGAGATTTACACGAAATAAAGCTGGACTATTTGGTAAAGGTCTATGGTCAACAACCCACAAGTACGCTTGCTCGAATGGGATACAAGATGCGTAGATTCAATCGCCAGTGTGTTGCACTCATCAAGCATGGCGTTAACCCATGGTGGTAATCGATCATGATTAAGAAAAAAGTAAATCCTTTTTATAAATCAACACTGTGGTTGAAATGCAGATTGATTATCCTTGAGCGTGACCATTACCTATGTCAGCCATGCATGAGAGCAGAGAAGATAACAACCGCCAATACAGTCCATCATATTAAGCCGCTGGAGGATCACCCAGATCTAGCACTAGAAGAGGACAACCTAGAGAGCATCTGTCCAACATGCCACAACAAAGAACACCCTGAGAGAGGGAACAAACAGAAGCGTAAGAAGACAGAACGAATGAGAGCTACTGTAGTGAAGAGTACACCGAACAGGGTTGAGTATTAGAACACAGCGCTAGAAAGCCTGAGAGGTGTCTCTAAGCTTCCTTATGGAGAGAGTAACAAAAGGATGTCGGGGAACAGAACATAGCCCCCCTACCCTTTTAAATCGATCCAGATCAGTACCGGGACCGGCGTGGGAGTTTCGTTTACACCGAGGGGTAATTTTTCATGAAAGGGGGGTACCGGATGGCAGCACCTACTGCGAAACAAATAAAAGAATATCTTGGTGATTCTTACGAGGCATCAGACGAACAGATCATTCAATTGTACATCGAAACACATGCGTTCTACTCAAGACTCAAAAAAGAGATAGATAAGTCAGATCTGATGTACGAATATACCAACAAAGCAGGGGCGACTAACTTAGTTAAGAACCCCCTTTCGATAGAGCTCACCAAAACAGTCCAAACGCTTAACAACTTGCTTAAATCTCTTGGATTAACGCCTGCTCAGCGTAAAAAGGTTGTGAATGCTGATGACGATGACGACCTTAGCGACTTCTAATGCCTTTGAATTCGAAGAATGGTATACAGAGTGGGAGAGTGAGCAGGTTAGGACAGGGAACATTTTGGCCGACCCTTCTGACCAACTATTAACAACGGAGTATGCAAATAAGGTCGTTTACGGTCAGATAATCGCCAGTAAAAAGGTAGTATTAGCCGCCAAAAGGCATCTGAGGGACCTGAAAAGACAGGGAACAAAGCACTTTCCATGGATTTTCGTTGAGGAAACAGGGCATAGGCCGATTCGTTTTATCGAAAAGTTCTGTAAACCTTCACAGGGCGATTATGATCAGTTGGTGTTTCAACCGTGGCAACACTTTTGTATCGGGTCTCTGTTTGGTTGGGTCCACAAGGATACAGGCATAAGAAGGTTTCGTGAAGGAATTATTTTTCTTGGACGGAAAAATGGTAAGACAACCATGATTTCCGGTGTATCAAACTATGCTGTATCACAAGACGGTGAATCCGGAGCTAGGGTTTACCTTCTTTCCAATGCAAAGGATCAGGCTAAACTCTTATTCGATGAGTCAAAAGCCATGGTTGAGGCATCTCCTACGCTGCGGAAAAACTTTGTAGCATTACGAGATGCCATCAAGTACAACAAAACAAAATCAAAGATTGAAGCTCGGGCAAGTGATAGCAAAAAGCTGGATGGCTTGAATACGCACCTTGGTGTATTTGATGAGATTCACGAATTCAAGGATTACAAGCTCATAAACGTTATCAAAAAGTCTCGCGGCTCCAGAAAACAACCGTTAATCCTTTATATAACCACAGCAGGGTATCAGTTAGATGGACCGCTGATGAATTATTATGAGCAGGCAACTGATGTGCTGGATGAGGTTATTGAGGACGAACGGACATTTTACTTTATGGCTGAGTTAGACTCTGAAGTCGAGTTTGATCGGCCGGATCTGTGGATCAAAGCCAATCCCAGTATGGGTGTATCATTGCACCTGCCTACGCTGAGGGAAGACTGGGAGAAGGACAAGCGTACACCTGCAGAAAGATCCGACTTTATCACTAAACAGTTCAATATCTTCGTTGATAATGCCGATGAATCTTTCTTGGATTTTGCCACCCTAAAGAAAAACAAGAAGGAACGAGATCCGGAAGAATTTAAACATGTTCCTTGTATCGGGGGATTTGACTTATCTGACTCGGAAGACTTTACAAGCGCGTGTTTGGAATTCCCAATCATTGAGACTGGTGAGGTTTTCGTAATATCCCATACCTGGGTTCCTATAAAGAAAGTTAATTTGGACAATGAAAAACTTCCTTTTAGGGAATATGAAGAGGCAGGCCTTTTAACCATCGTAAATGAGGAATATATACGTAAGGAGCTTGTTTATGATTGGTTCGTTGAGCAATCGAAGAAATATATCATTGAGATGATAACGTATGACCCTGCTAAGGCCTTTGGTTTGGTTGAGTCACTCAACAACTACGGATTTAAGACTGAGGTTGTTCGGCAAGGACATCTAACACTAGGACCGGCCGTTGACGATGTGAAAGAAAGGTTCATTGACGGGAAAGTAATCTTTAATAACAACAGATTATTCCGTTGGTACATCAACAACGTAAAGATGGTTGAAGACAGGAATCGCAATAAACTACCAACAAAGATAGGCCGCTACCGTAAAATTGACGGTTTTGCGGCCTTTTTGAATGCCCACACAGAGGTCATGAAACGTATGGTTGTGCCAGCGGGTAGCGGAGAAATACAATTCATCTCCATCAACGATTTGTAATATTGAAAGGATGATTATTTATGGCTAACACAGTGACCAAAGAGCAAGTTCAGGAGATTATGGAAAATTCCGAATACGAGGTGTTTCACAAGATTTTTGGTAAGCAGTGTTTGGTAGTTGCGAAGCTTCCAAACGGATTTACTGTTGTAGGTGAATCAGCTTGTGTAGATCCGAGTAACTATGAAGAACAAATCGGCTTTAATATCGCAAAATCCCGTATCGAGAACAAGATTTGGGAGTTGGAAGGGTACAAACTTCAAAACACACTCGCCTAACTGGCGCGCAGTCTAGGAAGGGGGTGAGAATTTGAAATGGCATCAAAGATTACGGGGCGCGGTCAAAGGTGCTGTGAAGGGCGCTACATCTGCATGGAAAGGCGCAGGGTTTGACTTCACTTCATGGGCAGGACGTATGTTTTGGGGTGTGGAGAATGGTGAACTTGCCAACAACGAAACGATATTTAGTGTGATAACCCGTTTGGCAAACACAATTTCAGCACTTCCATTGCGGCTGTACCGTGAATATGACGTTGTGACTGACCATAACTCAGCTGAACTGCTTATCAATACACCAAACCCGAACATGGGCGGTGTGGAGCTGCTTAATAAGATGGAAGTGTCCAGGAATGAAAGTGGAGATGGTTACGCCATTATTGAAAGAGATTTACGAATGCAGCCTGTTAGTATCACTCCCGTTGATCCTTTATCTGTAACGCCGATGATTAACAGTGATGACAACGTACTGTGGTATATGATCCAGGGCGTGAACAAGACGTACTACGTTCACAACATGGACATGTTGCACGTTAAGCACATTACAGGGGCGACACGATGGAAGGGTATAAGCCCGATCAAGGTTCTAAGAAACACCCTTGAGTATGACAAATCCGTTCAGGAGTTTAGCCTATCTGAAATGCAAAAAAAGGACAGCTTTATTCTTTCTTACGGAGCTAACGTAGATAAAGAAAAGAGAGAGCGGATTGTAGGTGACTTCAAACGGTTCTATCAGGAGAATGGCGGGATCTTGTTCCAAGAACCTGGCGTTGAGATCAAAGATATTGAAAAAAGATACTTTTCATCAGATACGTTGGCATCCGAACGCATTACGCGTTCACGGGTCGCCAACGTTTTTAATATCCCTGTCAGCTTTCTGAACGATACCGAGGGTCAGAGTTACTCATCCAATGAACAAATGATGATCCAGTTTGTGCAGATGAAGCTTACTCCGGATGTTCGCCAGTATGAGCAAGAATTTAACCGCAAACTACTCACCGCTGAGGAAAGACGGGCCGGGTATTATTTCAAACTCAATATGGGCGGCCTGCTGCGCGGTGACATGGCGGCAAGGACTGCGTTCTATCAAATGATGATCCGTGGGGCGGGAATTAAACCGAATGAGATTCGTAGGTTGGAGGATTTCCCTCCAGTGAACGACCCGAAAGCGGACGAGTTATGGATTAGCGGTGACATGTACCCGCTGAGTATGGACCCGACATTACGTAAAGCAACAGCAGGTAAACCCTCTACGCCTGACAATGAAAACTCCAACGAAAGGGGGTGAGAATGAAAAATGAGCGAAAAAAACAAGAAGTATTGGGATTTTAGAGCCGCTGTTAATGGGATTGGAGAGTTGTACATCTATGGGGACATCGTTTCATGGGCGTGGGACGATGAAGATACCAGCGCGAACAGCTTCAAACGCGACTTGGACAACCTTGGCGACATTACAACCCTTAACCTTTACATCAACTCACCCGGCGGATCCGTGTTTGAGGGCGTAACAATTTACAACATACTCAAGCGTCACAAGGCAAGAGTGATTGTCTACGTTGATGGTCTGGCAGCTTCAATAGCCTCCGTTATTGCAATGGCTGGTGATGAGGTGCGTATGCCGCGCAACGCTATGATGATGATTCACAACCCATGGACATTTACATGGGGAAATGCCGCTGAACTTCGTAAAGCCGCGGACGACCTGGATCGTATCGGTGGTTCGATGAAAGAAAGCTACCTCGCTAAGACAGGAGACAAGCTGGAAGACACTAAACTCACCGAATTGCTTGATGCTGAGACATGGTTATCGGCTCAAGAGTGCTTGGACTACGGTTTGTGCGATGTAATTGAAGCGGCAAACCAAACGGCTGCATCGATCAGTGAAGAGTTATTTGCCAAGTATCGAAACGTGCCAAAGGATATCGTCGCAAAGCTCAATGAGCCGAACGAACCGCAGGCAAGTGGTAATGATGATGAAACAAAAGCATATCTCCAGCGGGTCAGAGAGAACGCCGGAATGGATCTACAAAATTTAAACTCATACCTGGGAGGTATTATTAATGGCTAAAACACTGTTCGACGTGAAAAATGATTTGATGACTATCGGTAACTCTTTGGCAGCAACAAAACAGGATATCCTTGCGAAAGCTTCCCAACCGGAAACTGACCTCGAAGATATCAAAGCATTGGAATCCAAGGCAGCAGGCTTGCAGGCTCGTTTCGACATCCTGCAAAAAGAGCATGACTCCATGGAAGCTGATCAAAAAGCATCCTTGAAGGGCCAACAAGGACCTTTGGACAACGCTGGCGACCCTAAAGCCAAGATTGCGGCTGCTAAAGCTTCCCTCGTTCGTGCGACAGTTAAAGGTGATCGTGTATCTCCTGAGGTTCGTGCGGCGCTGGGTGATGGTAACGCTACAGGTGGAGAAAACATCCTGCCTACAACCATGTTCAATGAGTTGTTACATGAGCCATTCGTTCGTAACCCATTGCGTGACCTGTCCATGTTCACGACAGTGACGAATCTTGAGATTCCGAAAATCGCGTTCGAGCTGGATGATGATGCTTTTATCGAAGACACTGAGGTTGGTAAAGAGTTGAAGTCCGAAGGTAGTAAAGTAACCTTCACACGTAACAAATTCAAGGTGTTCGCTCCGGTATCGGAAACGATCCTTGCAGCGACTGACACGAACTTGGTGCAAACAATCGACGGCGCGCTCGGTAGCGGTCTGGCAGCAAAGGAGAAGAAAGTTGTATTTGCCAAGACTCCGAATGTTGGGGAAGAGCACATGTCCTTCTACAGCACTCAAAACGCGATTACAGAAGTTACAGGGGCATCCCTTTACATCGCCATTAAAAAAGCGGTGGCTGCTTTGCCAGAAGACTTCCGTGAGAATGCTTCTATCGTCATGGCTTACACAGATTACATGGACATCATCGAGGTATTGGCGAACGGTAGTGCTACGCTTTATACTGCACAACCTGAGCAAATCTTGGGTAAACCTGTTTTCTTCTGTGACGCAGCGGTCGGTAGCCCGATTGTTGGAGACTTCCGTTACTCACACTTCAACTACGACCCGCAAATCATGTACGACCGCGATAAAAACGTTCGTACGGGTATCTGGGATTTCGTCTTGACTGCATGGTTTGACCACCGTATCAAGCTGAAATCCGCTTTCCGTATTGCAAAAAAGGTCTAGCCCTAACCGCAACTCTTAATCCAACAGGTCAAGAGGGAGAGCGCGGCGGCGTGATGCACGCTGAGTTTGAAATGTTGGATCAGGACGGGGCTGTTGTATCCCTTACACCTGCAAATGTCGATTACATCAAGCAAGATGGTGTAACGATTACTCCTGAGGATGATGGGTCCATTTGGTTCAGCGCTGCCAGCCCAGCCGGACAGTATACGTTTGAAGCCAAGATGAAATCAGGCGATACTTACGTTGCTGTTTTGGATTGGGAGCCTGACCCTACGCCTTAATCAAGGGAGGGGTATTAATTATGGTTGATTTACCAATGGAAACGTTGAAAAAATATCTACGAATCGACGGGAGTGAGGATGATGAGATCCTCACTCTTTTAGTTGATGCCGCAAAGGAGTATCTGACTGGCGCAGGCGTACTAGAGTCGAACAAGGCTCTGTATCGCCTGGCTATCATGATGCACGTTGCATTGAATTACGAAAACCGCAACCCAGCTATCAAGATTGAGAGCATCAACTTTGCATTACAATCCATCATTTTGCAACTCAAGGAATGGGGGAATCCGATTGAAATACCAAGTGGAGAAGACGTTCCGGGAGAAACCGAAATATAAACGCTACACCCAAGGCGACTTTTACGAAACGGACGACTTGGAAAGAGCTGAACACCTGCAAAAAGAGGGGTATATAGGCGATGAAATCAAGGATACAAAAACAAAGTCCGGCCGTGGAAAGTCTAACGCTGGAAAAGGAAAGTCAGACGATCCAGGCGGTGATGTAAATGAATCCGGCCAAGCTGAACAGAAGGATACTCCTGCAAAAGCGGAGTGAGCCAACAGAGGACGAATCTGGTTACCCTGTAGCGCCTGAGAGTGAATGGGAAGATATATTTACCCTGTACGCATCTCGGGAGCCACTAAGGGGTCGTGAGTTTTTTGCGGCTGCGGCCGCTAATGCAGAACTTACTTTGAGGTACAAAATCCGGTACAGACAAGACATATTGCCCAGTATGCGGTTTGTTGATCTGAATAACGGTCGTATTTGCAATATAACGGCTGTACTTGATGACCCCTTTGGCGACCGGACCGAAACGCACCTTATGGCGCTAGAGGAAAGGCTGAATGGGTAAGAGCATTCAGGCGAAAGGGTGATTATTTTATGTTAATTGATTTGGAACCCGTAATACTCTCAGCGCTTCGAAATGATACGGAATTGATTGCGCTCTTGGGAAAGGATTCAAAGGGTGCCACAAAGGTCTACCCTCTCGCTGCGCCGGACATCTCTTTACCTCGCGTGACGTTTTTCGAATTGACCAACTTCGATAACAATTACGCCGGGGACAAGGCAGTGAGTAGTGCTATTCACTTTCATATTGACGTTTGGCACAACAGTAATCCGTCCAAGATATCCCTCGCAGTCAATCGTGTCATGGAGAGTATAGGTTTTGTACGAAGTGGTACACAGAGCCTGTATGAGTCTGATACAAAGACATATCACAGGGTTTTACGTTATAAAAAAACACAATTAGGAGTTGATTGATTTGGCTGACAAAATCGCCGTACCTGTAGGTTTGCAGGATATTTACTACGCTAAATTATTGTCTGGAGACACAGCAACCGAAGCACCAGTATACGAAACACCAAAGGCCCTCTTGCCTGCAATCACGGCAAACGTAACACCAACCGTTGAATCAGCTACATTGCACGGAAATGACGGTCCTATCATCACAGCGAACGCTTTGAGTGAAATTGAGGTTGAAATTGGTGTTGCAAACCTTGATTTGGAACAACAAGCGGACTTGCTAGGGTCCAAAATTGACGCTGACACTGGACTGCTTTGGGACAACTCGGACGACCAAGCGCCTGAAGTTGCACTTGGCTTCCGTCGTTCGATGTCTGATGGATCGTTCGTCTACACTTGGTTGCTTAAAGGCAAATTCACCTTGCCAACAGAAGAAGCAACAACAAAACAAGGTGAAATCGAATTCCAGACACCAACTATCACAGGCACGTTCCTTAAACGTATCTATGATGGCGAATGGAGAGTACGTGCAGACAGCCGTAATGTCGAAAGCGCGGCGGCTATTGCTGCTTGGTTCACAACGGTGCCGGCGTCCCCAAAGGCGTAACGCCACCGCCTGTAGTGCCTGATCCTCCGGTTGACGGTGGCGAAGAAGAGGAAGGCGGATAATGGCTGGCAGAGTTGAGTTGCAAGGCGTTGATCAAATGCTTGCAGCGATACGCCAGAAGATGGGAGATGGAGCTAAAAAACTGGAGAACAAAGCGTTGAGAGAGGGCGGACAGATATTTGCCGCTGCTCAGCGTGATAAGGTCCCAGTCAGCACCATCGACCACTTGCATATCCGCGATGATATCAAGGTGAGTGGCGTACGCTCCAAAGATGGCGATAAGTATGTTGCAGTCGGACCTGGTAAGGCTACGGGATGGAGAGCGCACTTTTTGGAGTTCGGGACGAGCAAGATGAATGCTCAGCCATTCATTTATCCGAGTTTTCACGAACAAAAAGCGAGAGTGGCGCAGTTCATGGCGGCGGAGTTCAGAGCAGCACTTAATTAATGGGAGAGGGTTAACCTCTCTCTTTTTTATGTTCATAAAAGGAGGAATAAGATTATGTCAGTTTCAAAAGTGACGGATGTAAAAGTTCAGTTGGATAAGCCACGCAGATTCGTTTTTGATCTTAACGCATATATCGAGCTTGAAGAATTGTACGGGTCAAAAGAAGAAGCCGTAAAAGCCCTCAAAACAGGAAAATTGAAAGCTATCCGCAACTGGTTTTGGGCTGGATTGGTTCATGAAGATCGTTCTCTGACCGTTGAGGATGTCGGCAGAATCTTCTCTGAAACAGATCCGGATACATTGGTGACGATGGCTGACGAGATTCTAAAATCTGCCACCGCTGAGTGATTGTATGATCAACGTCCGAATTATTAGAGTTCCGATAGATCTAGACAAACGGCGTAACATCGTTTTTACGCTCCGTTCATTTGTTGAACTTGACGATATATATGGGTCCAAGATTAAAGCGCTCGAATCACTCCAAAGCGGGGGGCTCAAACATGTTAGGGCATGGTTATGGGCTGGCTTACTATACGAGGACGATCAATTGAACGTCGAGGATGTCGGCAGCCTGATCACAGATAGCACCAAGGATGCCTTATTTGAGTTGAAAGGTCTGATCCTACATGCTGCCAGCATCAACTTGCCGCAACCGAAGCTGGATGATCCGGTCCATGGTGCAGAGCAGTCCACAGAAGAGAACAGTGGTTGGGATTGGGATTGGATGTATTACATGGGTACCGTGTTACTCGGCATGAAAGAGGACGAGTTCTGGCGATGTACGGTGCGTAAGTTGTTTGCGCTGTGGGACGTTCATGCAAGGGCTAACGGTTTTGAACAGAAAGATGAGAAGAAAACGTCTGCCCCACCCGGATATATCGACCAATTCATTTAAAGAAAGTGTGGTGAGGTAATGGCAGAAGAAATAGAAGTTGCTAACCTAGTCACCAAACTAACGTTAAGTGACTCAGGGGTTGAGCAATCAATGGCCCAACTAGGTCGGCAGATGCGGGTAGTGCAGTCCGAGTTTGAAGCATCATCATCCAAACTTAAAACGTTTGGTAGCGCCGAGGAGCAGCTTCGAAATAAATCCGAAAGCTTGAATAGGCAAATGGAGATTCAAGGTCAGAGGATCGTCCAACTTAAACAGAGATTTGACGCATCGGCGGCGGCGAAGGGCAAGGACGCTAAAGAAACCCAAAACATTGAGAACCAACTCAATAGGGCTGTGGCTCAATACAACCGGATGGACGCTGCTCTACGTAGCACCGAATCGGAAATAGAAAGACAAACCTCTGCGTGGAACAGAATGTCCACCGCCTTGAATGCGGCTGCTAGGAACATGGAAGCAGCAGGTAATAAAATGCGTAACGCCGGGCAAAGTCTTACCATGATGTTGACCGCACCTCTCGCGGCCGTTGCAGGGTTGGCAACCAAAGCATCAATTGAATATGAGTCGGCTTTCGCGGGTGTGATAAAAACCGTTGATGCAACTGAAGAAGAATTGCAAGGCTTTTCGGATGGATTGCGAGAAATGGCGAGATTAGGTCCATCCACGGCGTCAGAACTAGCTGGAATAGCTGAAGCGGCTGGTCAACTCGGCATTAAAAACGAAGCAATATTGAGTTTTACCAGCACAATGTCAGACTTGGCAGTTGCGACTAACATGACAGCAGAACAAGCTTCCACTGACCTTGCTCGTCTGGCCAACATCACGCAGATGCCACAGGAAAACTTCGACCGTCTCGGGGCTACAATCGTTGACCTGGGTAACAACTTGGCTACCACCGAAGCTGAGATTGTGGCGATGGGTCTAAGGTTAGCCGGTGCTGGTAATCAAATTGGTTTGACGGAAGCGCAGATACTTTCGTTTGGTGGTGCATTATCATCTGTAGGTATTGAGGCGGAAGCAGGGGGTTCAGCGTTCAGTAAAGTTATGATCGATATGGCCCAGGCGGTAGCAACAGGTAGTCGTGATCTTAACAACTTTGCGTTAGTGGCCGGTGTGAGTGCTAAGGAGTTCCAAGAAAGATTTAAAACGGATGCTGCTGGAGCATTGATTGGGTTTATTGATGGTTTAGGGCGAATGTCAGAGGCGGGGGAAAACACGTTTGCCGTTCTTGATGCGCTCGGATTATCAGAAATTCGTGTGCGTGACTCATTACTCCGGGCTTCTGGTGCGGGTGATTTGTTCCGCGAAAGTATGGAGTTGGGTACGGTTGCTTGGGAAGAAAACCTGGCATTAACAACCGAGGCTGCGGCTCGTTACGCAACAACCGAATCACAGCTGCAAACTATGAAAAACAGAGTAATGGATGCAGCTATAACACTTGGAGATGCTTTAAAACCTTCTTTACTAGCTGTCATGGCTGCACTCGAACCGCTGATCTTAAAAATAGCTGGCGTTGCTGAGTCTTTTGCATCATTGGATGCATCCACTCAAACCACAATACTAACCGTTGCAGCGGTAGTTGCCGCACTTGGTCCTGCTCTATTGATCATCGGACAACTGACCATCTCTATAGCTGCGCTGATACCAGTTGTACAGGCTTTGGGTACGGCTTTAGTGTTTCTAGCCACTAACCCTATTGCGCTGGCTATAACGGCAGTTGTGGCGGCTACAGCCATCCTTACGGCAGGATTCTACAGCGCCAAGGCAGCGACAGAAGAATTAACTGCAGCGCAGGTAGCGTTACAAGAGGTGCAACAAAACGGAATTGACCGGGCGGAGATTGCATCTACTGAGGAAAAAATCGCGAAGATCAATGAACTTACAGCATCATATGAAGAGTTGATCCAAGCGGCATCTGAATCAAATGCTGGTCAGCGCGGACAAACAATGAAGGCTTTAACTCAGGCAGCAGATGAATTAGGGATCAGCATGAGTGAATTACGTAAAAAGGCTCGTGAGTACGGGGTAGAGTTAGAATATGTAGATGACAAAGGCAAGCTGAGCGCAAAGTCCATGAAGGATCTAAAAGCCGCATCAGACACGTACTCAACCGCCATAAAGAACGCGCAAAAGGCTACCGCTTCGGAAATTAATGAAATGGCTCGTGCAGTTGCAGTCCGACAGCAGCAGATTAACAGCACACTTAACATGGTTCGCACGTACAACACAGCCAAACAGGGTACGCAAGAGTGGGCAGCGGCACAAAAAGGATTGATAGACCAGTTCCCACAGTTTGCTAATGGTACAAACATTAACACTGAGGCCATCAAGGGGCTTATCCTGGTCAAGCAGCGTGAGGTTGAATTGGAATGGCAGAGCATCCAAGCGAAAGCCACGGAAGCAAGGCAAGAAACGCTGACTGCTATCGCCAAGCAACAAGCTGCTATAACAATTGTCGAGGGTATCAATAAAATAGCTGGAGCAAGCGGTATCGCTCAGGGCGCGCTCAACAAAATGAATGCAGAGCTAACACGTTTGCGTGGTGAAGCTGCATCGTTGCAAGCGTTGTTGGACATGAAGCCTGGTGATTTCAAAATACCGGAGATAAAAGTCGCTCCTATCCCAGTGACAGCAAGTGCTGCTAATTTGGATTTGCCAGGTAAAAAAGATAAAGGCAGCAAAGGCGGCAAAGGCAAGAAAGAAAAGACTCCTAAAGAAAAAGCTTACGAGAACAAAGCTCTTGACGAAGCATACAAGCAAATGGAACACAAGAAAAAGATGGATCAGCTCACCCTCGAAAGTGAGTTGAAGACTCTCGAAACGATCCAGGCTAAGTATGTTAAAACAGCAGACGAGCGTATGGAAATCGAAGAGAAAATCTTTGCTGTTAAGAAAGCAATTGGCGATAAATCGCTAGACGGTGCACTTAAAGATTATGAACGTTCGAAGACTCTCGGCAAGCTGACGGAAGCGCAGGAAATCGAACGTCTGAAGCGTATCAAGAAGTTGTATGCCGATTCCGCCGAAGAACGTGAACGTATTGATGACATGATCTTCGAGGCCACTCAGCGCAAGATTGAGAAAGAAAAGGAAGTTCGTAAGGAAGCGACTGATTACGCCAGTAAAATGCTACAAGCGGCCTATGAGGATCGTTTGGCACGCGAAGAGTTGACAGCTGAGCAGCAATACAAGCTGCAAGACAGGCTTCTGAATGACCAAATATACCTCAATAAAAACTACCTCGAAAAAGTAATGAAGGACAGTCGTTACAGTGCTGCTGAGAAGAAGGAGATTGAGAGAGAAGTTACAGAGGCGATTCGTACCCAAACGAATGACCGTTTGAATCTGGCCCGGAAGTACGCCGAAGAAGAGAAAAAGATACTGGAACAAAACAAGAAAGAACAGATCGACAGTATTAATAATCTATCCAAAGGCATACAGGATGCACTCAAGGCAAAATATCAAGAAGAAAAGAAATTAGCAGAGGACGCTATAAAGGAACAGATTAGCGCCAATGATGAATGGAAAAAATCCCAACTAGACGCAATCAAGACAGTGTATGACGCTCGTGTTGAAGCGGCTCAGAAGGCTGCGGACGCTGAGATTGAGCGCATCACTAGCGTTACTAATGCACAAGTCGAAGCGATTCAAGCCCAACTTGACGCACTTAATCAAGCGGAGCAACAACGGAGTCGTGCTGAGCTGGATGCGGCTGACCAGAAAAAAATAGATCGCCTCACTGGGATGATCGATTATGAGCATGACGACTTTAACCGCGCTCAGCTCCAAAAAGAGTTAAATAAAGTCATTGCAGATCAAAATGAGCGACATCGTCAAGAACAGTTGGCGGACACCAAAGAGGCTCTTACCAAAGAACAACAGGAACTTAAAACAAAGCTTGCGGCAGATACGCAGATTATCAAGGATAACCTTGCTGTAAAAAAAGAAATCATGCAGGCGGACTATGACGCCGATGTCGCCCGTATCAACGCACTTTATGAGACGCAAAAGGCATCTCTTAATGCGCAGTTGGCAGAGACGCAGGCAACATATGACAAGATGCTGGATGCTAAAAAGATACAAGCTGAAGCCGAGAAGATGATCGTCCAAAATCAGCAAGAAGACATTATTAAGCTACTTGACGGTTTCGGTGATGCATACAATACAACCGGACAGACACTCGGCGAAAAGATGTATCAAGGTTTTGCTGAAAAAGTTAACCAGATCCAGTCGCTCATTTCATCAATTAACGCTCAAATTGATGCTGCCAGAAGTTCTGCGTTATCAGCAATGAGTGCAGTTAGTGGTGGCGGTGGTAGTGGCGGATCGTCATCTAGCGGAGGATCATCGTCAAGCAGTGGTACAGATACAAGAACTGGCGTAAAGGTGGAAGTCATCAATAACTTCAACAGCAAAGTTACATCACCGAGCGACATCGCTCGCGCTACTACAATTTCTGCTCAAAAACTGGCTTATTAAGGAGGTGCATGATGGAGACAGTTACATTTACTAATTCGCGCGGAGAGAGTCTTTTATTAGGCACCTCCAAGCCGTTTTACCTTGAACGTATCACGGGTACGGGCGGGGTACCAAGTAATATCCTATCAACAAAATCACCCTACCAAGATGGATCATCGTTTATCGATATGCAGTTAGCTGACAGACCCATTAACATTCGTGGTGGTATTATTGCTCGATCAAGGCAGGAAATGTACCAGTATCGTCGGGACTTCATGAGGATACTCAATCCTAAACTCGGTTTGGGAACATTGGTTTATACCAATTCAGCCCGAAGTTATGCAATCAAAGCGGTAGTGGAAGGTACACCTGAATTTGATGAGCGGATTGTTAGTAACCAGCCATTTAATATTAATTTTATTTGCCCTGATCCTTATTTTACGGACCAGACACAGATATCCAAAGGCTTGAGATTTGAAGAGGGCGGTTTAACATTTCCGTTGCGGTTGCCTACACAGTTCGCGTTTAGTTCTTACCAGGGTATTTTTCAAAATGATGGGGATGTACCAACTCCGGTAGAGATCCACTATAAAGGTCCTGCACTCAACCCGGTTGTGACCAATGAAACAACAGGGGAGTACATCAAAATAAAATACGATCTGTCCGAGGATGATGTATTGGTAATTAATACGGCATTTGGGCGGAAACGTGTTGAGGTTGTGAACCCGGACGGCACACGAACGAATGTGTTCCACTGGATTGACTTGGGTAGCACCTTCTTTCAACTTGAACTGGGTCAAAACACTCTTATATATGACAGTGACCGTGAGGGTGATAGAGCCGTAGCCACCGTAACAATATTCTGGAATAACAGATATGGGGGTGGTTGATTGTGCTTGTACCTATTCCTTCAATAAGAATCATTGACCGTAATTTTAATCTGCTTGGTGAGATTGACGATTATGAAAGCTTACAGTTCACCCGTCGCTTTTACAGGGCTGGTGAATTTGAGTTGCATATAGCTCTACACAAGCAAAGCGTGGACCAGCTTCAAAAGGAAAACATCATTGTTGTTGATAACCAAATGCATAAGGCCGGAATCATCCAATACCGTCAAATTGGTCAGGACGACAAAGGTATTGAAACGCTAATTATAAAAGGTCCCACACTCGGCGGAATACTTGATAGACGGGTAACTGTAACGGACAACTTTGATCGTGTAAGAGGTCCGGCCGAGACAGTGATGAAGCATTACATTAATAATCACTTGATTAATAGTGTGAATGTCCAAAGAAGAGTGCCTTTCATGGCGGTTGCTCCGGATCTAGGGCGCGGAGTGGTTACACCGTGGCAAACAAGGTTTGAGCCTCTGAATATGGTCACGCAGGAGATAGCCGAGTGGTGCGATATTGGGTGGTTTGTATCACTTGATTACAGCACCCAGAAATGGGTGTTTGACGTACTTGTCGGGCGCAATCTGACAGCAGACCAAAACATATTACCACCTGTCATATTCTCGCGGGACTATGACAACATCGAATCCCAGTCTTTTATTGACTCGGACCAGCAATTTAAAAACGTTGGTTACGCTGGGGGACAGGGAGAATACGAGGATAGGCTCATACAGATGGTCGGAGAAGGATCAGGAGCAGACAGACGTGAGGTGTTTCTGGATTGTTCAAGTGCCGTGGACGCTGCTGAGTTGGTAGAGATGGGAGATCAAAAACTTGCCACTCAAAAGAGGATCGTCACCTATGATGGACGCATCTTGGATACAGGCAGCTTTATTTTTGAGCAAGATTGGGACTTAGGCGACATCGTAACGGTGCAAAACAGAACATGGGGTGTAACGCTCAATAGTCGCATAACAGAGGTGAAAGAGATATACGAACCGGATTCGAAAATCGAAATATCTCTTGGCGAAGAACTACCAACGATCACCCAGATTGTCAAAGAACTAAAAAATGAAGTGAAAAGGAGTGGTTAACCAATGCCAGAAAAGTCAGGTTTTTTCGATTCGACATCAACTGATGTCAGGACGTATCCTGCCAGAGAATTTGCTGATTACTTCGCCCAGCTATTAACCAACGGCGTTTTTAATGGCGGTCAGTACCTTAGACCAACTGCAACGGGAACTGACGCTACAGTTTCACTTAGCCCTGGATACGCATGGATCAACGGATATGTATACAGCGTATATGACACGCCATTACCTTTGTTGGTACAACCGGCAGCATCCTTGCCAAGGATTGACCGTTTAGTTTTACGATTAGATACAAGTCTATCGACCCGTAGAATCCAAGCCATGATTATCCAAGGAGTCCCAGGCTCGAATCCCAACCCTCCTGGTTTAACACGTTCAGGGGAAGTATATGATCTATCCATAGCACAAATAAGAGTTAACGCAAATACAACGATCATCACACAAGCTAACATCACTGACGAACGATTAAACACCGCTGTATGTGGTTTGGTCAACTCGCTTGTCCAAGTGGACACCACGGTTTTCCAACAGCAATGGGATGCGTTTTTGGAAGAGATTCAGCAAGAAGGGTTTGCATCAACGCAGTACGTTGACAATCGCGTGCTCACTGGTGGGTATGGAGCAACAACCAATAGCGGCAATGCATACTCAGTAACTTTAACTCCAGCTCCTTCAGCGCTCGTGGCTGGGTTGAGAGCAACGGTGAGAATCAACACAACTAATACTGGAGCGGCAACAATTAATGTTAATGGTCTCGGTGTCAGAAACATTCTTAAATCGAATGGAGGCGCCATGACAGCGAATGGACTCAGGTCCGGATCAGTCTATTCGCTTGTATATAACGGAACGGCTTTTATCTTACAGGGTGAAGGGGGTGAGTACGGTACGGCGTTGGCGGGTGACGTGAGATCGACGAAGACTATAGGAACGGAGTCAGGATTGTTGTCGGGGACTCTTGTAACCAGAGACATAGCGCCTACAATAATAATTCCAAATTCATCGGATCAGGTTTTAAATTCAGGGATATACGATAACCCAATCACCATTAAGGCGGGTGCGAGGTTAGCTAGCGGAACTTCAACCTCTTCTTCAACGACCATGACACCCATTTTCGGATTTCAAGACCCCTACTATTACATTACTGTTACAGGTCTTGGATTCCGCCCTAACAGAGTGATAATGAAGGCTGTATACAGTGAAGATAGATCTATTGTTTGCACTTATGATTTCGGGACGAGGAATGGAGTCCCCTCCGCTACCGCAGGGGCAAACAACTACAATTTTATCGTTGTATCCGCTGAACTTTCAGCGATGCCTAACCAAGGATATGTCCGAGTGTATGAATTTAGTGTTTCCAATTTACCAGCCAGCGGATTCGCCATGGCAACGAATTCATTCAGATTACCTGTTCCTGTCGCTAACACAAATGTGATTTGGGAAGCAATATCGATATAAAAGGAGGGGTAACATGAATATAGGAGCGCGTATTTACTATGAAAAATCAACTGGCAATATCATTGTGAATACTGGGCAACGTTCAGGGGATGTGATTGAAACAACAGTTGAGCAGGATTTTTATTCTTATGCTGTTCTTGCTGAGCGAGTACCTGAAACAGTGGGTGTTATCCAGTTGGATTACGGACAGTATGCAGCTGATTATGCTCAAGGCGGATACATCGCACGAGTTGATATGGATACTTTGGAACCGCTATTCACCTATCCTGATCCAGTCGACCCAGAGACACCACAAGAACCGCGTGCGGCACTCAGTAAACAGGTCGATGCATTAGTGCAGGACAATACACTTCTGAAGGCACAGAGCAGTGCTTTGTCAGAACGAGCGGACTTTGTAGAGGATGTTATTGCGGAAATGGCAACCCAGGTATACAAATGATTCGACGTTTCATAACCTGGTTGCTTCTGAAAGGAGGTGACGCTACTATGATGGCCATGTTCTTTGCACAACGTGTTATTTTAAACAAAACAGAATTCAAAGCTGTTCCTACATCTTTACAGGACGGAGTTAAAGAGATTTTGATAGATAGCGGACTTGATTTTCTAATCACCGAGTAACCAGCGTTCCGAATATGGAGCGCTATTTTTATGCCCTCTGGAGTGGTCAGGGGGCTTTTTTAAATATATAGAGATAGGGGAGCGAGGGGATGAACTGGTTGGATAGCCTAAAGGAAGTTCTTCCGCTGGCTGAAAAATACGGTTTGGCCTTGGTATTGATGTTCGTGCTATTAGGCGTGTGCATCTATTTGGTGAGGTCGGCTATAAATGATGCCAGAAGAGAAAGAGACGAGGCACAAGAACAACTTCACAAACTAACTGAGAAAATGAATGCGGAGCGTGAAAAGTTTATGGAGCCGTTGTTGAATATGGTTAATAACTTAAAAAAGGATTCTGGCGAGGATAGAGGAGGCTAACATTGTGATACTGAAATGGATCAAGCGTTTACTCCCACGCCAAGATAGAGAGAAAGAGAGGGAGCTCCAAGTTGTAAAGCATAAAGCATCGTTAGCGTTGCAGCGATACAGCGATTGCTCTGAAGAGATCAAGTCACTCATTGAGAAAAATCACTTTGCGAGACATTTGATCTACGATAAAGGGGGAAACACGGAGCATGCACACAATTGATATGATCTTACTTACGTTGTATTTTATCGGAGCCGTATGCGGAGTGTATAACCTTATAAAACATGCTCCATATTTTAAGGAACGTTTTAAATCGGGTGTTGT
Organism: Paenibacillus sp. FSL P4-0176; assembly: GCF_037975265.1. Classification (NCBI taxonomy): domain Bacteria; kingdom Bacillati; phylum Bacillota; class Bacilli; order Caryophanales; family Paenibacillaceae; genus Paenibacillus; species Paenibacillus sp. FSL P4-0176. The sequence continues at coordinate 4,553,873 of NZ_CP150242.1, read as the reverse complement.
CAGTGCATTTATGCTGGCGATGCTCTTTTTTTTGGGCGCATACACATTCAAGATGGTTATTGCTATTTGGATTAGGCTCAGCACGTCTCTAACGGGTCGTGGTGCTGTTTTGGAAGCAATCCAGAGTTACGCATGGACCATTGCCATGTTTGGCACTACGGCAGGTCTGGTGATTCTGTCTATCCTAACTTATACGAAGCGATATGACTTGTTTGTGTACTTGAGAAAGATTGATAAAGAGGGGGAACCAGACGATGTTGACTCTGGAACAAGTGAAGGCTAAATCCCAAACACGTTTGTCCGGAGTACATCCGGTCATTCGGCAACTGGGTGAGACTCTTATTGAGCGTTGTTATAACCGTGGTGTGTGGGTCTTGATTACACAAGGATTGCGGACATATGCGGAGCAAGATGCATTATACGCACAGGGCCGAACGGTTTTGTATGACTCCAAAGGTAAAAAACTGCCCATCGTTACACAGGTAAAGGGCGGATATTCAATCCACAATTTCGGATTCGCCATTGACTTCGCTCTATTACTGAAAGATGGAAAATCGGTATCTTGGGACACGTTGCGAGACGATGACAAAGACTCCCTACCGGATTGGTCGGAAGTCGTGGAAGAGGCGAAGAAACTGGGATTTGAGTGGGGAGGGGATTGGCGGAGCTTTGTAGATATGCCACATCTTCAGATGGTGTTTGGACTGACGACTGCACAATTTCGTGCGGGGATAAGACCGACTCAGGCGCAGCTCAACGCAGTTTTATCAAAACTTAAACCAGCTACACCATCAAAGGAGGGTGAACCTATGACAGCAGAGGAAAAGAAAGAATTTGAACAGCTTAAGAAGGATGTAAAGGCACTTCAGACGCGAGTTAACATCAACGGCGACCAAACACCACCTACTGTGTATCACAAGGCGCTAGAGGCAGCTAAGTTCGTTGAAGCTATCGCCACAACTAATGACAAGGATCAGTCTGCATTAAAGATCCTTCAAACGATGTACAATATGGGTCTTTTCGAACCGCGATTCATCGAGCATCTTAAATCATTCAAAGGGAAGGTGTAAACGATGAACGAAATTATTCAATCTACTGTAACAAACGTCCTTATCTCTGTGGCATGCTTACTGGTGGTTATGTTGTTCGTGTTCCTTGTTAAAGAGTGGCGTCAACTCGGCGCATGGATTGCGGCACGTAAAGCAGCTGCAGAAGCTAAGTCTGCTGAGTCCATTCAAAATGCATTGTGGAGTGTGGCGCAAGAAGCATATGCTAAGGCTGAGGCGGCACTGGGTGAACTTGCTGGGCCAGATAAGATGGACATTGCACTTAACTATGCGGTGAAACGTCTGAGGGCATTGGGTATCGCTGTTAATGCGGATGAAATTCGGGCGAAGATTCAGGAGGCCTGGGTGAAGTTGGACAAGATACCTAAGCAACAATCACGAAAAACCATTACGCCGAATATAACAGTTAATAGTGATCGGATCGATAGTGAGTCTATTATGAAAGCTATGGAAGCAGAAATCGCTAAAGTGGTGCAAAAGTAAAACAAAAGGCTCTGCTGGCTTTTATGCTGGCAGGGCCTTTTTTGTTTACTCACATATGGCGTTGACACTCAGTACAATAGTGCCTTCCTTTATTATCAAAGGAATACCCCTTCCGCTTAACCTCTCTAATTCTTTTATCAAAAACCAAAGTTGATTCTGCTGATAAAATTCTTTCTGCTCCACATTTATCACATATGACAGATTGCACAGGTGTTCCATCGGGGACTGCTGTTAATATATGTTCATTACTTCTGTAACTCATCATTGTTCCCTCCAATCAGGTGCTTTATAGTGCCAGCGAATCAATACACGCGTACCTTTGCTGTAAACCCATCTTACTCAGGCGGGGTATGGCGATTCATGCGATTCGTTTTTTTATTTAAATAACTTTTTGATCACCTTAAAAATATCGAATGTCGTCTTGTTGTACACTTTGTTATACGCTGCTCGTTTCGGATTACGTAACCATCCATATCCACGAGGCATCTTCAATCCGGCACGATGCACGATCTGTCGTTTAATACTTGTTCTAGCGGCTATACGTTTCTTTAAGCTAGGCTTACGGAATCCGAATTTCATTAACATCACCTCATTCATATTTCCTTCAAGAGAGAAATTAAATATTTAGTGAGAAATCAATTCTCCCCTGCTGATCTATATAGAATATTTCTTTGCTGCGTGACGAAAATTTTTCCTCGATTCTTTCTGTCTCTTCTTTTGTACGCGAGATACGAGAAGCATTAACGACAATCATTTTCTTTATGCCAGTATTATCAAGATATTCTAAAGCCTCATCAAGGACTTCTTTTGCAGATTCAGATGAACCCGTAACTGAAAATACTTTATCTATAGTCATCCCGTGTTCTTGAGAAAACATAGTTAATTTTTCAATCTGAGAATTATTAGTCTGCAAATCCGTACTAACTCTTGCGAAGCCAATTATTCTTTCATTCATGATAAAATCCTCCTATATAATTAATGTTGATTTCATTTTAGTATAAATTCCACTACCGTACCATCTGGATATTCCTCTAACTGATTACCTACCCAGCTACCTGCACCACGATTGTCTGATGGACTTATGTATTCAATATCTGCACCTTCTCCGCCTTCAGCGCACATTGCCATGGGCCACTCATCCCGGTCATATCCTTTTTTGGTGTCTATGCCTCTCAGGGATAGTTTGCGGTTCTCATCTGCTCCATCGCGGTCAATGGTACATGTAGCTGGATGACCGTTCTCTACAGCATCTTGGATGTGCTTAGCTGTCTCGGGATAGCGATCAGTAGGGAAGAGTAGCTGAACTGTTTCTGATTTACTTACAGGCGTCGATTCTGTCTGTTCCTCTGATCCAAACCACTTGTCTGCATTGATTACTGCTAGGGCGATAATTACCGCTAATATCATTCCTACAATCTTTTTCATAATCTACCTCCATATTATCTTTTCGGCAACTCTTTAAAATACTCCTTCACCTGACGCTCCAAAATAGTGTATGAACGCTTGATACGCCAGTTCATTACTATGTACCGTTTCTCATTAGTAAGGACAGCAGGAGTAGTTTCCCAACCTGTACAGCGGTCACCTGGGATGTATCCGTACTTATCAAACGCCTTTGTACATATTAATCGGACAGACTCGGTAACATGTTTACCTGTGCCGGCACAATCGTAGCAGATATACCCAGCAGAGAAGCGGCCGGAGCCGCCACAGCGTTCACAGATCATCGTGCATCACCATATGTAACTTTCCCGGTGATCTGTAGCTCCTCCAGCCGAGCGCACGTCTCATGCTGCCACTGGGTATCATCCGTCATGGATGCCAATAAGGATTCGTTCTGGAGTCGAGCTAATTGCCAACAGTGCTTTGCGTTAAGTTCCAAACACTGATTCATCTCGGTCAATTCATCTTCGTTAAGCAAACGTTTCTTAGCAACTGACCACAACTCAGCCATACGTGCGTGATAAGGGAACATTTCATCGCCTCCTTGATCTTATACGCCTATTTTACATGCTTTAAAATGCTGTGTAAATACCTAAATCGAATGTTGTTAAATATTTTTAAATGCTGTAAAATTGGTGGACAAGGAGTTGATGTCATGGTAGGCAGACCGCCGAAGAAAGAAAAGAAGGTTCGCGAGGCTATTTATTTTGAACCTGAACTGATTGAATGGTTGCGTGAGGAAGCAGAAAAACAGAAATGTACAGTAAGCGTGGTTGTGAACCAGATTGTAGACGCAAAGAAGAACAATGAATAATAAAATTCAAGAAGGAAAGGGGGCGAGTTTTATAGAATAAACGCATAAACTAAACTAAAGTAGGGAGTCGTTTCTTTTGGAGGATATTAAGATTTCTTATGTTATTGTAGCGCGGGATATAGACTATATAAGCGTAGACAATGATGATATGCAAGGGAGTCAATTTGCAATCATTGAACCTTTAATTGGTTTAGAGGTTGCAACCATTCCTTTTTTAATAAAAACTAGGGTTGCTTTTACAACAGTAGGGATGACCTTAGGAGAAGAATATGACACATTCTTTTATCTCTTCGATCCGAATGGTAAAGAAATTATTAAAAAAGAGAAAAAATTTTTATGTCGGGACAATGACTCTAATCCAATAGTAACAACATTTGTACATAATTCAGGATTCAACATAGAAGCTTTTGGCGAATATGTTTTCAAAGTAGGATTGAAAAATATTGTTTCAAGCGAGTATACACTCTACATATCAGAAGGGGTAATTTGATATGGGTGATGTCGTGTTCCTAGATGATCATGAAAACTTTAAAAACAGCAATAAAGTTGTTGATGAAAATGATGAGAATAAAGATTTAATTCAGAGATATATAGATCTGCACAACATGGATGCTTCAAAGTATCATAGCGCAACGAAGGAGGGGAACAACATGGATGAATCGACCAAGGCACTAATTAATCGCTTGGATCAAGATATGAGAGATCATAAACAGGAGATAAGGGATCGTGACGCAGCCATCACTGCTGATGCAAAAGAACGCGAGAATAGATATCGAGATGAAATGAAAGCTCAGGATGAACGTTGGAGACAAGAGTCAAAAGAACGTGAAGAACGTCTAATGTCTGCACTTAATGACATGAAAAACGAATTACGTTCTGACTTTCAGGATGTGAAAGATGAGTCAAGAACAACTAGGAATACCGTTATAGCCCTTACTATTTCGATTATCTTAGGGGTAGCTGCTATGGTGTTAGCTGTTATATACGGGATTGAATAAACTTGCCCAAAGTGGGAATGATGTTACTACTCTCTCCCATGAGTGCTACTATAAATGTACCTAGTCTGTGTGACTGGGTATTTTTGTTGTTGCTCAAAGAACGTATGTTCGCATATAATATGACCAGAGGTGATTTACATGCTAACGGATTATCAAAGAAAGGTCCTTCGGATATTATACAACTACAAAGGTGTACGACGTGTATTCCCTACCATGCATGAGCTAATGAACAAGACAGGTAAGGATCAGCCGGACGTTATGGCGGCTCTGGATACGCTTATAGCAGAGAGATATATACATTGGGATGATAAGTCGGATACGTCCAATATCGTTATCTTGGAAGGCTGGGAGCGCGAAGGGGAACGTCCTAAGGTGGAACCAAATCGGTCAACAGGAAACACCGATTACTGGACTCAATACTAAGGAGTGGTTATCATGAGCATCAAATTGTCGGAAAACGGATTGTTTGAGTCCTCCAGAATGATATTGCCTGAACATAAGGAGGCTTGGTTAACACACATGAAGGAGCAGAAAAGACGTGTGAAACCGGAATTAGATGAGCAGGAGATACAGCGTATCAGTGAAGTATTGGGCGAGTCATATAGTAACAACAGTACAGTCGATCTGGTGATATTCAACCCATTCAATGATGACACTGTATCCGGTGTGGTTGTAGGTTTAAATACCTCCCGGCGTGAAGTTAAGTTGATGTTAGATGAAGAATACCGATGGATCAAGTTAATTGAAATTATATCGGCATCTGTATAACATTTGTATGAAATTGGCTATGGAATTGCCGCAACCTCATATATAATTGTAAGTATAATTGTTATGGGGGACGAAGAAATTGAAGGATGCGGCACTGTATTACTCTCTCGGCTATTTTGATGCGTTATCTTACATATTATTGTGTCTACAACTTTTCATGTTGCCAATAAGGGATAACATAAAGAGAATAGCTATTTATGCTCTGTTCGTCACTAGCTTTTCTTTTATGATGCGAATGGTTTTCAAACTTCCTGAATTTGATTTAGGCTTACAGTATGTGTTTTTGGTTCTATTCTTACGTTATGCGCTTGAAATCAAAACACACATTTCCTCTTTTGTATCCGGGGTCGGATTGTTAACCTACATTTCATTTCAACTTTTATTGTACTTCATCTATTCTATTTCCGAGATCGTACCAACCGATGTGATAAATCACAATACTGGTGCGGCTGTGTATCTGATCCAAATACCTTCAATAATGATCGGTTTTGCATTAACCGGAATACTCGCATTGTTGAACAGAGGCTTCACATTTATAGTAGCGCCGCCACACGATTTCCTTATAAGGGAAGATTATTCTGCATCAGAGAATAGAGTTATGATAATTGGCACTGTGATATCTATTGTGACAATGGCTTTGACAGTAGCACTCCTGTACATTGCTAATCCATTCTGGCTAGCTATTACAGCAACCATAGGGTTAATCCTATCAATTTACTTATCGATAAGGAGTGACCGCCAGGATGCTATCAAGAATATCAACGAATATCGCGCGAAGCATAAATAAGGCTGATCCAAATACCGATATAGAACTTATGGCTTATTCGCTTAAAAATAAGTTGAATCAATTCTTTGCAATGGCAATAGCGCTTACTATATGCATTTGGACAAGTCAGTGGATAGGAGTTATCGTTTCTTATCTCTTGCTAATGATAATACGTGGTAGATCGGGAGGCAGACATCTCCCTTCATTAACATTGTGTTCGATAGCGTCCGGTATATTCATGGGTGTAGTTCCGATAATTGAATACAGCAACAACATTGTGTTCTATATGACTATTTTCTCGGTGGTTATTTTTGCTTTATTCGCTCCGAATTACTTTCATGAGCGAATTGATGATGGTAGTGATGTAAGAAATAAAATAATCGTCACCATTATCGCGGCAAGTAATTTGTTTATGCTATCCAGCTTGGTTGCCACCGTTTTGGTGGTACAAGCTTTAACTATTCTACCCTGGACGAGGAGGTGAACCTAGATGAATAACAAACTATTGAGTATGGCAGGTAAATACCTGGAAGCTGATGCTAAGAAAGAAGCTTCCAAGGTGAAAACTTTATTCGGTGCAGCGAAATTGCCGGAATCATTGAAAGTTAAAAAAGAGAAGTAAGCCTATGGATAAAAAAAGTATTAAAGTGTTTGGGGTGCCTTCTGCAGAGGATAGAAGAGCTACTCCAAACAATTTTTTTTATTACTGCACTGATATGTTCTATGTTTCTACACACAAGCCCAAAAAGAATTACAATGTACCTCAGGTATTTACAGTAAACGGCGAGTTCGGGCCAGCATTGACCATGAAACAGTGTAAAGAAGGTTTGCCTTCCCATTTTGAGCATTTAGTAAATGGTACTATCGTAAATTTGAAGAAGGTCAAAACGATCATAAAAATACCACATGGCGCCCAAGTGGTCTTTAACGTTCCAGTGGAGCCATTAGAGATATCTGATTATGCCTTTGACAGTAAACCCTGGAATAAATTGATTGAAGAAGCTGCAGAACAACCAGATGATGACAGATGGTTACCTGCTGTTGAGTACGATGAAAATGTAAAGCAAGGTGAGGCAGCCTTAATAAGGATTAAAGACGTAGTCGTTATTGAATCTTGTTCACCAAAAGCTAATTATTATGTCCCGTTGTATGTGACAGAGGAAAAAGCTTTTGTCGAAGCGATGACCCTGCAGTCCTACAAACCCTTGTTCCCTAAATTATTCCCTCTACTCAACACAAACCTTGTCAATCTGGACCAGGTACAGGGTGCAACTGATATGCTTTTCGATATTGTGGTTAGATTTAAAAACTCCGCTCTGACAACGAGTATGGCACATAAATATAAGAAGCACTTTCCGGAGTTCTTCAAAAAATAAGGCCATCCCTTTAAATCAAAGGAGTGGCCTTATCATATTTTTATTTGTGTGTCAATAGTAAGTTGTACTAGTAAAATGCGATCAATAATAATCGACAACCATCGACAAATTCCACTATTATCCTGTGATAAACTAAATATGGAAAAGGAGTCATATGTTCATGAGGGCTTGTTAAGAGAAAGGTGGGGCGAGGTATTTGTAGTTTCAGAACATATATATTCCGAAACACTCCAAGGGAGTGCGGTTTAAACCGCCGTTTACGACAACGTATACTCGTAGAACTTATCCATAGGAACATCTAGGACAAGGGAAGACAGAATGAGGACCTCCACAGTCATCTTCTGCGTACCATTGCAATAGTGAGACACCATGCGTGGTGATATTCCAGTCCTACGAGAAAACTCAACTTGACTCATTTGCCGATGGTCAAGCCAGTGTTGAAGTAAACATCTCCCTAAGGAGATTTTGTTCACCTTGAACTCCTTACATTAAATCAATTTTGTTTCAGGCCACATTATAACACGATGGCAAATTGCGGTAAACCACTATAAATACCAAATCACATCATAGGGGAGATACAGAATGTTAAAAGAATGGTTGGAGCCAGCGATTGAAAAACGGGTATGGGAAGTAGTAAAGATTTGTGAGGAAGAGAATAAAGGGCTGTATGATGAGTTTTCGCTAACCTTAAATAAATTGAAAAAACACATACCATTGGAACTCATGGATGATCTAAATAAGATGGAGGATATTTTCTTGCAGAAAGGATCTTCGATCAAGACAGCTTATCAATCTGGGTTTAACGATGCATTTAAACTAAACCAAGAAATGAAGGATCTTATTTAAAAAAGCACTCTGTCACCATTACGGCTGACAGGGTGCTTTTATTATAGAAGGGAATATTTTAACTATGGGTTAGTTTCAGGACAAGACTCTCCACTCCTATCCAATAACTGTATTGCTCCACGTGAGCAATGGCCGCTTATGTAAGCGGTCTTTTTTTTGTCTTAAAAAAGTTATGGGAAAGGCATTGATATGTTAATAGTTACACTTGGACTTACATCCTCTATTTACATCTCCCTCCTTAATCTGTTAGGATACCTTAGATCCAATAAATATCACATTTTTGTAACCTTTTCGGTATATCGTCCGTCTATATAAGCAAGGGTTACCAAAAAGGCTCAAAATGAAGTCATGAACGTGAAAATGACCGCATATGAATGACAGGTCGGGTTTTGTGGATGCCAATGGATTTGCCAGGATGATGCAGACCGTTGTACAATAAATACTGTTAATGTAGAAACGTTGGGGAAATTGCCATTACATAGGGGAATTTGGCGGGAAGGCCAGTTATGGCGCTGAACGCTTTTTATATGCGGTGAGAACCGCAACTTTTTTGTGCCTGTTCGGTAATACATGGATAGAGTCGAACGGGGAGAAGCACATGGATGGGCGAGGAGGGGTCGCACTCAAATGACGGATTCCCAGTTGATTCGAGAGATCAAGGAAGGTAACCTGGAGTTATATTCCGAGCTGATGACTCGTTATCAGCGTAAAATACTGGCTTTCGTATATCATATGTTGAAAAGTTCCAATATGGAGCTGCTTGCGGAAGATCTCTGTTCTGAGACTTTCTATAAGGCGTTCCGCAGTCTGCACTCTTTCCGTGAGGTGGATGCCTCATTCTCAACATGGTTATATACCATTGCGAGAAATACGGTACTGAGTGAGCTTCGCAAACAGCGTAGCGGAAATGTCCCACTTGAAGAGAGCGGGATTGTTCCCGTTGCTCCTTCGGAGAATACACCGGAGTATGCTGTACTACGCAGCGAGCGGGTGATGCTGGTTAGGGATGCGATTAACAATTTGCCGGAGAAGCAGCGTTCTGCGATTATACTCCGTGAGTATGATCAACTAGACTACCAAGAGATTGCGAATATTCTTGGGCAGAGCGTCAGTTCTGTGAAATCGCTATTATTCAGAGCAAGATCAAGCGTAAAAACTCAATTGGAACCTTATTTCTTCGAACCGGTGTACGAGCCATATGAAGGGATGAAGAACCGATGAATTGCAATGAAGCCCAGGAACTGTTTGCACTGGTCTGGGACTTGCCGGAAACTCATCCTCAGCGGATTGCATTTCATGCTCATCTCGCTGGTTGTGAAGAGTGCTCCGAGCAGTTTGAGGTCTGGGAAGAAGCTCAGATCTTGCTGCACAGCATTCCGGTTCCAGTGACAGAACAACAAGCAGAGAGAGTGAACCGTAACGTTATGGACCGGATCTACGCGGAGTCTCCATGGTTACTGCCAGAAGAGGTAAAGGTTAATCGTTTCTCTGCTGTGATCCGCAAGCATATGTCTTTGTGGATTGCCGCGTTCCTGGCTATTTTTTTATGCAGCTTTCTGTATATGGCAATGTTTAAGCCAGACGTATCAGAAGCTGAGCAAACCAAAGTTGTTACTACTGGTATCCTGGAGACAGGGGTTGCCGGAAGCGGACCATCGTCCTCTGGCATGTATCAGTACAACATGACTGGAGCGGACAGAGGAAGTATCATAGAACCTTTTGTTGTGAGCATGGGACCTGCATATCCGCAGTATTGGATGGCCCTCTCTTTACTTGCAATAGGAATGGCGTTATTTTCTCTTGGACGTATGCATCGAACAACGAATAAACGCAAACAAGGTGCGAGTGCATAGGTAATAACCTTTCGTTCGCCGTGTGGAGAAATGAGGGATGTAAGTGCGAATCGGGCTTATTCGTCACGGTCTTACAGACTGGAATGCGGCGGGCCGTATACAGGGTCAGACGGATATTCCTCTGAATGGAGAAGGTCGTGAACAGGCAGAGCGCCTGGGAAGACGTCTGCTGACGGAAGAATACCAATGGGACTATATCATCACAAGTGGATTATCGCGGGCACAGGAAACAGGGGAGATTATCTCCAAGCTGTTGAATGTACCTTTGCTTGAGCCAGACGCACGGTTGAAAGAAAGGGCTTTTGGTCAGATTGAAGGTCTGACTTCAGAAGAACGGGTTGCCCGTTGGGGCCAAGCCTGGGAGACATTGGACTTGGGACAGGAGCAGATAGCGGATATCCAGATTCGTGCACTGGCGTTTCTGGAAGATCTATGGTCTGCCTATTCGGACCAAAACGTACTCATTGTCACTCACGGAGCTTTCTTAGCCAACCTTTTAACAGCTTTGTTTAAAGATCGGTATACAGAACGGATTGGAAACCTGTCACTGACGATCCTGGAAAAGGAACGTGATGACTGGAGTCCGCTGTTGTATAATTGCACACGACATCTGTCTTTGGACACAGCGAAACAACCTGAGTAATCCAACTTGGGTTGTTTTTTTTGCGTTTTATGGGGAAATAAAGACTGTATATGATTTCAAACCTCTCATTTTTCTTCTGATTGACCAACTCGGGGCATAGTATGGTTTAAAACATAAAAGATTTCCAAAAAGAGGTTTAGATTATGGGAATTCCGTCAACGATGTTTACAAAACCAAACTATTTCAGGCTCCCAATCAGCAGTCGAAGTAGTTAACGGGCGAGGCGATGGACCCATGAATCTAGCGGATATGCTTACTTTTGCCGATATTGGCCAGCTTAATCGAATAGCAGACTATTACCAATGTGAATGCAAGCCCAATTCCAAACATGAACTCATCCAGAGTATTCTCACTACATTGGGCAGCAGACCCTTTTTTGAGCAGCAGGTACGTCAACTGAATCAAGCAGATCAGCGCTTTTTGAACAACTTGTTGTTTGATCCTCGCCAGTATTATGGTATGGAAGAACTCATTGCCATAGCCCGTCAATCGATGGACAAAAAGGAGAGTGAGGCTGGCGCCAGTCCACGTGATCTCATCGTTCGCTTTAATAAGAGTGGATGGTTGTTCAATGGGACAACGCAGCAGACCAGGTATTTGTATCAGGTACCCCAGGATCTGAAATTAAGATTCAGGGATGTGTTATCCACACATCTGCGAGCAGGGATTACCAAAACAACGGAACCACCCATGTATCGGGATGAGTATCATCTCTTAGCGGATGATCTCAAGTTGTTCCTGCAGTTTGTCCAGCAGCACGAAATTGCCCTTAACGCTGAAGGCATGATGTACCGTCGCTCTCAACAGCAGATTATGGAGCATCTGCACATTAGTGAGGAATTGGTGGGCAAAGGTGGATGGAGATTCGGATATGGTCGTTCCTTCAAGGATTACCCGGATCGTTTCGCACTTCTCTACGACTATGCATTTCACCATCGGCTGGTTCGTGAGGAGCATGGCACGCTGAAGTTATCACCAGCTGGAGAAGACAAGCTGGGAGCTGAGAAAACAGCCGAAATGATACAGCTATTTAGGTTTTGGTTAAGATTGTATAAAGGTGCTATTCCCAATCTGTCCTCTATTGTGTATTGGACAGGCGAATGTGCCCAAGAATGGTCAACCGCCGAGTCGCTGTTTCGTCAGATCGGTCCGTTCATTCAGCCGTTTTACTATGATACGGCCGAGGCCATTTATGATAACAGAATTGTTAAAATGATGTTGCATCTTGGCATGGTCCGTATTGGGGAACATGAGGAAGGCAGGACTATACAAATGACAGCCTGGGGCACACGTCTTGCTGCATCCTGTCGCTCCATCTCCGGAGACATTACGCCTATTATGTTTGACAAGTGAAGGACAAGTTGCTAAAATCACTCCCAAATTAAGGAGTGATAATAATGATAATTCCATACAAAGGTCTACAACCTCAGTTACACCCTTCGGTATATATGGCTGAAGGTGCAAAACTGATCGGTGATTTGAGAATGGGAGAAGAGTCTTCCGTCTGGTTCAATGCAGTCCTTCGGGCTGATTTGGCTCCTATTATCATTGGAAAGCGCTGTAATATTCAAGATAACGTTGTCGGGCATGTCAATACTGATCAACCTTTGATTGTGGGAGATGATGTCTCAGTAGGACATACAGCGATCATTCATGGTTGTTGTATTGGAACAGGATCATTAATCGGCATGGGAGCCATTCTGCTGAATGGAGCCGATATTGGCGAATATACGCTGATTGGAGCTGGTTCTGTTGTTACTGAGAATAGTAAAATTCCGCCCTATACTCTTGCTTTGGGGACACCTGCCAAAGTGATACGTGAGCTGACTGATGCCGATCTGGAGCGGATGTCCAGAACTTCACTGGGTTATGTTACCAAAGGAAAAGAATATAGGAGCTCTTAAATCCGTTTTGGAGGTGCATCCTATTGGATAAAATGAAAGTTACGTATGAAGTCATGTTGGGGCTGGCAGCTGAGATGGTTTGGGACGAAGCGCTTCGCAAACAGCGCAGCGAGAAGCTCTATTTGGAAATCGATAAAGCGTTAGCTACCGGAGACGAAGTAGCTTTCCGGAGTCTGACGGATGAACTGAGGACCATAAACTGATTAGCAAAATAGTTCCTTTCTGAGATAAAAGGGAATGCGCAGATGCGTGTTTCCTTTTTTTTGATATGTGTAATTCCAAAATGAATGTCTGGATTTATAAGATATAGTCATATATAATATGGGAATAAAATGGATAGAGAGGGGATATAGGGAATTGAAATTCAGTGAGATGACTCAAGACAGCTGGGCTGAACTGCAACTCTATCTGGATACATGCCTTATTCCATACACAGCTCTTAGCGGTGAGCAGTCGCCAGTTGAAGCTACCGAGGCGTTGGAGCGACTGAGAGATTTTCTGGATATGGTCGAAATTCCTTTCAAAGGGAGAATCATGACTTATCCAGCTTTTCATTATGCTAATTCGGAATTGTCAATGACATTAAATTCCTTGTCCGCACAGCTTAAATCCTCAGGATTCAAATATGTGGTTATTATGTCATCAGATGGTCATTTGGATGGCATGGACATTCCAGCTGCTGATCTGGTTTTGAGTCGGTCCGTCTTAACTCATGAGGTCGGAGAAGAAGGGATTGCGAGATTTATAGGGGAAAAGATACGAGAGTTGTGGAAAAAATAGTTTTTAGCGACAAATGTGACAATTTTACAACAATTTTTTAATAACGCTTACAATTGAACCTTAAAAATGTGTGACAAATTCTTGACGGTGTTCTAGGGCTACTATATGATTATGTATGTTCTAGTAAGTCGTGGAATTTATGAAAATGAAAACGTTTGAGAGAGTTGGCTGAAAAAGGGGGTTGGAGACAGTATGAGCAGTGAGCATGACCACGAAGCTTCATTGAAATTGCCAAGCCGCATGGAGATGTCACGCAGGCAGTTTTTGACGTACACGCTTGGTGGAGCTACAGCCTACATGGCCGCCGGTGCAATCCTTCCTATGGTCCGTTTTGCGGTGGACCCGATTTTGCAACATAAGGGAGAAGGCACCTCTGTCAAAGTAGCTGAAATCAGCAAAATTACGAATGAGCCTCAAGAATTCACCTTTGAACTTAAACAACAGGATGGTTGGTATCTGAGTAATGCATCGTTAGTGGCGTGGATTCGCAAAGACGAGCAGGGTAAAATTTATGCACTCTCACCTATCTGTAAACATCTGGGATGTACAGTAGGCTGGAATAGTGACAAGCAGTACCCTGACGAGTATCATTGCCCCTGCCATGGCGCGCACTATGACAAGGAAGGGAAGAATCTTGCCGTAGCCCCCAAACCGCTGGATGAGTACGTAGTCAAGGAAGAGCAGGGTTGGGTATATCTGGGCGACATTGTTCCGAACACCCGAGTGAATTAGGAGGCGTGAACGCAGATGTTTAAAAATGTCTATGACTGGATTGACGAGCGTCTTGACATCACGCCAATCTGGCGGGACGTTGCGGATCATGAAGTTCCAGAGCATGTAAATCCGGCTCATCACTTTTCCGCATTCGTGTACTGCTTTGGTGGATTGACGTTCTTTATTACTGTTATTCAGATTCTGTCAGGCATGTTCCTGACCATGTATTATGTACCTGATATTATCAATGCCTACGCAAGTGTGGAGTACCTTCAGACCAAAGTAGCCTTCGGCCAAATTGTTCGCGGCATGCACCACTGGGGAGCCAGTCTGGTTATCGTAATGATGTTCTTACATACGATGCGTGTGTTCTTTACAGGCTCTTACAAGGCACCGCGTGAAATGAACTGGGTTGTCGGCATGCTGATCTTTTTCGTCATGTTGGGCCTGGGGCTGACAGGGTACTTGTTGCCATGGGATAACAAAGCCTATTTTGCAACAAAAGTAACACTGGAGATTGCCAATACGGTTCCTTGGCTGGGACCGATTATTAAAGAATTCCTGCAAGGCGGTACGATTGTTGGTGCACAGACACTAACCCGATTCTTTGCCCTGCACGTATTCTTCCTCCCCGCTGTGCTTCTGGTGCTTCTGGTCGGACACTTTATCATGATCCGCAGACAGGGCATTTCGGGACCACTATAAACTGAGAAGGGAGGAATCGCAATGGCTCACGGACATAAGAAGGATGATGAGGAAAAGGTTATCTTTGTCGGTGATTCACGGGTCCGTAAAGGGGCGGGTTTCATTACCCCTCCTGATTACACGGCGTATCCCGGCAAATCAGAAGCCTTTATCCCCAACTTCCTGCTGAAAGAATGGATGGTTGGTGTCGTTGTATTGGTGGGGATTCTGGTTCTCACGATCTCAGAACCTGCACCTTTAGGCTATCCGGCCAATCCGAGCGCATCCGTAATTCCTATGCCGGACTGGTACTTCCTTTTTCTGTATCAGTACTTAAAGTATCCATACGCATCGGGCGATTACGTTCTGCTCGGGGTACTGGGGGTCAGCGGAGTTGCTTTTGGAGCTTTGCTGCTGGCACCATTCCTGGACACAGGCAAGGAGCGGCGTTTCTATAAACGCCCAATTGCTTCATCACTGATGATTTTGTCGGTCATTTCTGTATTCTACCTGACAAATGTAGCGTGGACGCACTACGAGCATGAGTTGGAAGCAAGTGGACAGAAACCTGAACACATTCAACGTGAAGAAGAAGCGCTGGAGAGGCGTGAACAGGGACTCCCACCCGTTTCCAATGCACCTGGACAGCAAGAAGAAGTTGCGATCGTGGAACAGGATGATCCTGCAATGGAAACGTACAAGAAGGCTGGATGTATTGGTTGCCATGCGGCTGATATGAAGGGCGCAACTGGACCTTCGCTTCGAGGCATAGGTGACAAGCACAGTCAGGAAGAGATTCTGACCATTATCAAAGAAGGTTACAATGCAATGCAGCCTCAGTACAATAATGCTATTGCTCAAGGTGTCACGGATGAAGAGATCACTCATCTGACCGAATGGCTTGCGAAACAGAAAGCAGAACAGTAAAATCGAAATAACCAATGAAACCTGATCGTTTATGCGGTCAGGTTTTTTGAAGTGTTTTTTTTGGACAGCACTGTATCGTGCACAATATTGATGAAGGAAGGGGCAGGGAATGTGGCTTTATCGTATTTCTGGAGTAAGGAATTTCTAACCAATCGTTATTTCCTGTGGCTATTATTTTGGTGTAATGCGGTAGGAACGGTATACGGATACATCTGGTACGGAGAGCAAATGAAATTGACGCTGGCTGAGCAGCCGGTGTGGCAGATCGTATTTGTGCCGGATAGCCCAACAGCGAGTTTGTTTTTTACTTTAGCGTTGTTATGGGTGTTGTACCCACCGCGGTCCATCATTATCAAACGGATCGGACATGTGATTCAGGCGCTTGCCGTGGTCACATCTGTGAAATATGGCGTGTGGGCGGTGTCCATTATTTTCGCTGGCTGGATGCAAGGTGGTACACAGCACTGGCAAGACTGGATGTTGATTGCTTCGCATAGTGCGATGGCCATAGAAGCTCTAATTTTTGTACGCTTTTTCGGCTTCCGCTGGACTTCCCTTGTCGTTGCAGGTCTCTGGACGCTGTTGAACGATACGATGGATTATACATATGATATTTACCCTTGGTTACCCGCATCCCTCTATGATCATGTAGATGGTGTGCGTAATTTCACATTCGGACTGACACTGGTAAGCATTCTGTGCGCGTGGCTGGCCTTAAGACAGGCGAAACGAACCTGATATCCGATCTTGAGCTTGTTCTAATGAACTGTCCCCCGCCATACATTGGTGGTGGGAGGGATGTCCATGAAGAGAACGTTTGGGATCAAAACTGGCTTACTGGTGGTATCGTTCATGGCTCTAATGCTGTGTACGAACTTAGCATACCGTGTATCCGCGCAAAGTGAAGCATTGAATTCGAATTCAGATCAGCAAGTGTCCACAAGCAATTCAATTGCACAACTGAACGAGGAAGCAGCCATATTGTATCGGCAGGCGCTCGAGAATAATATTGAAGAAGTGCGAGGAAGCATTCTGCGTATCAGTAAAAGTCTGGAGCATATCTCCTTTGAGGGACAAACAACAGTCGAGGGCATACACGCCTTGTCCGAAACCATAGTTGAAGTGAAACAAGCCGTTGTGAAGGTGAAAAATGACGATGCTTCTCTTCAGCAGTCCTCAGCCAAACTCAGACTTGCAGCAGATAGTCTCGCGAATCCAACCAAGCCTTTATGGCTTCAGTATTATAAAATCGTGAAAAACGATCTGGACGCTTTATCCGCTGCTACAAATCAAGGGCAAACTGCGGCCGTACTGGCAAACCGCTACACCGTTCTGGAGGAGCATTATGAGACGATTCGTCCTGCCGCACTGATTCGCCGTGAACCGTATGAAATTGCTCAGATGGACGCTTGGTTATCTCATACCAAAGGGCTTACCAATGCAAAGCAGCCAGATCTGGCTCAGTTAAAGAGCATGGTTGCCCATGGGGAGGAACTGGTTAACCAGTTGTTTGGTCGCGAGAAGGACGAGAGTGCCTTTGTACCGTTTGTACAGGGCCCTGATCGCAGGGCAGCCGGGCTACTCATTAGTTCGGTCATTGTGGCGACGTTAAGTTACGCCGGATATCGTAAATATCGTGCGCAGCAGCAGGGGATTTTTCCTTTTCGGCGTTAATAGAACATGAACTTGATCCTGGTCTATAAGTGGTATATAAAAAAAGACCTCTTTCCGCATGAGTAGCCACGCTAACGGCTCTTCATGTAAAAGAGGTTTTTTTGTAGTTTCTGTGTTATATCAGCTTTCTTTGAAACCTTCGCCATGTACATCGTGAACATCGCTGATGATGACAAAAGCTCTCGGGTCAATGGAACGTACAATGGTCTGCAATCGCCTGAACTCTTGCCTGGAGATCACGCAGTAGGCCATGTGTTTGGCCTGTTTAGAGTACGCGCCAATGGCGGGAATGAGGGTGACGCCACGATCCATATCCCGTGTGATCTGGTCCGCAATCTCGGGTGCATGGTCACTAATGATCATAAATGCCCGGGCAGAATATGCACCTTCCTGAATAAAGTCGATGACTTTAGAGGCGATGAATACAGCTACAAGCGTATACAGAATTTTTTCTTTGGGGATGTAGATGAGAGAGAGCCCGATAATGACAAAGTCAATGCCCAGTAATACTCGGCCCATACTCCATCCATACTTGCGGTTGAGAATACGGGCAATGATGTCTGAACCGCCCGTCGTTCCGCCCCAACGGAATACAATGCCAAGGCCGGCTCCGAGGGTGACACCTGCATATAGGGCTGCGAGCAGGAGGTCATTCTCGGTATGTAATGGTTCAATCCAGCCCAGATGAATCAACTTCTCAAACAACCATAGAAAAACGGTCAGTGCCCCGATTCCGATACCCGTATAGATCATCTGTCTGCCGCCCAAAATTTTGAGCCCGATCACAAAGAGGGGAACATTCAGAATCAAGGTTGTAAGTGAAGGTGAGATGCCAAAAGCGTAATTGATCAGCACCGTAACCCCGGTGAGGCCACCTTCCATAAGCTGGTTGGGGATAATGAAATAGAGGAGCCCAAAGGCATATAAGGCTGTACCCAGTACGATGGGAAGAACCAGTTTAACTTGTATCCAGGTTTTGGCAGTGCTCATAAGATCCCTCGCTGTAGATAAATTAGAATGAAGAAGCAATCATTCCCATCTAGTATACCTGTTTATTGATTCTTTAAAAATGATTTGTCGCTGATGATGGTGGAAGTGAATCTAAATAACTGATATTATTAGGAACAAATACGACATCATTTCAAAGGAGAATCCGTTCTCATGGAGAAAAGCATCGCAGAAATGCAGCGTGAGGTTGATCAGTATATCTCCCAGTTCAAGGAGGGGTATTTCAGTCCTCTGGCCATGTTGGCCCGGATGTCTGAAGAGGTTGGGGAGCTCGCCAGGGAAGTGAATCATGAATTCGGCGAGAAGCCGAAGAAATCTTCCGAAGTAGCCAATTCCATTGAACTTGAGCTTGGAGATATTTTATTTATCACGATTTGTTTTGCGAACTCACTGGGAATTGATCTGGCTGAGGCGCACGATAAAGTCATGCATAAATTTAACACCCGCGATGCCAATCGGTGGACTCCCAAAAACACCGATTAGGCGTAGATTACATATGCTGTACCATCACCCGATCGGGAGGGTCAGCTTAATGATGAAACCGGAAGAATATATGCAGCAGGCTTATCGCTGTATATTGCAAAATGATTTTGAGCAGGCGATTCGTTGGTTCGAGTCAGCCATTCACGCTCATCCAAAACATGCGGAGTTATATTATCGCTGTTCCATTACACACGCCCGCAGCAAACATCTGGTTCCAGCGCTTGAATATGCGCGCAAGTCGGTTGAATTGTCGCCAGGAACAGAAGAGTATATTTTGCATCTGCAGACGTTGGAAGCAAAACAATTGACCTCCAGAGCGAAGTTGCTGTTGGAGCAGGCGGGTATTGCAACACAGGAGCGCTATGTGGAAGCGTCTACGCTTCTGCAAGAAGCGGTCAAACTTGATCCGCTCTCAGTGGAAGCTCATGTTATGCTTGCGCTGGCTTACAGTGATTTGAATGAATTTGACTATGCAATTCAGGCGCTACGTGAGGCGATTTTGCTGGATCCGCAGAATGGGCAACTGCATCAGATGTTACAGGAAATCAAGCAACGTATGAAATCCATTCAATAAGAATTCATTTTGCAAAGATTTCTTTCGAGTTGAAATGGATTCTACGATATGATCCAACATAGTGAGGAGATGCAGTCAATATGAGTGAAGTAATCAGAGTTGCCGTGATCGGAGCGGCTGGCCGTATGGGCCGTGAAGTTGTGAAATTGGTACTTCAGGACCCGGAATTGGAGCTTGCAGCGGCTGTCAACCGCTCCGGAGCAGGCACGGATGCAGGAACCCTTGTTGGTTTGCCAGAGTGTGGGGTGCTGGTGACTGATGATATCGAAATGGCTTTTGCCGAAACAAAACCTCAGGTTATGGTTGATTTTACAGTACCACAATTTGCGTTTGCACATACTGAGATCGCGATCCGTCATGGAGTCAGACCTGTCATGGGTGTTACCGGCTTCACGCCGGAGCAGATCGAACAGTTGGACAAGCAGTGCCAGGACAAAGGAATTGGAGGGCTTATTGCCCCTAACTTCTCGATTGGTGCCATTTTGATGATGCGATTCGCAGCACAGGCTGCCAAACATATGCCAAATGTGGAGATCATCGAATATCACGGAGATCAGAAGCTGGATGCTCCTTCAGGAACTGCGATCAAAACAGCGGAACTGATTGCTGCCAATCGGGAAGAACTTCGTCAAGGTAATCCGAATGAGGAAGAAACGATTGAAGGATCACGAGGCGGGTATTACAATGGTTTCCGAATTCACAGTGTACGATTGCCTGGTGTATTCGCGCAGCAGGAAGTTGTTTTCGGAGACTATGGACAGTCACTCAAAATTCGGCATGACTCCTACGAGCGCGCAGGTTATATGCCTGGTGTTAAGATTGGTGTGCAAAAGGTTATGGAGTATACAGGAATGATCTACGGATTTGACCACTTTATCGACTAAAGGAGATTGTCATGTTGAAAATAGCATTTATCGCCCATGATCGTAAAAAAGAAGAGATGGTTAACTTCGTGACGGCATATGAGCCTGTTTTTACTGACCATCAATTATATTCTACAGGAACAACAGGCCTTCGTATTATGGAAGGAACGTCTCTGAAGATTCATCGATTCGAATCAGGCCCATTGGGCGGAGATCAGCAGATTGGAGCTTTGGTTGCGCAAAATGAGATGGATCTGATTATTTTCCTTCGCGATCCATTGATGGCACAACCTCACGAGCCGGATATTAATGCGTTGCTGCGTCTTTGTGATGTGCAGGGTATTCCACTTGCCACAAATATTGCAACTGCTGAGATTCTGGTCAAGGCTCTGGATCGTGGCGATTTTGCCTGGAGAGAGCTGGTACATAAATACAAGCCGGAGGCTGGATTGAATTCGGGTGATTCCGAATGAGTCTGGATATTCTCATCTTTGGAGCACATGCAGACGATGCGGAGATTGGTATGGGTGGAACGATTGCCAAACATACCGCTGCCGGCTTGAAAGTAGGCGTGTGTGATCTGACTCGTGCTGAGATGTCTTCCAACGGAACAGTAGAGCGCAGAACCGAGGAAGCGGAGCAAGCCTCCCGCGTCCTCGGTCTTTCGTGTCGAACGAATCTGGGGCTTCCTGATCGTGGCTTATATCTTACGCCTGAACATGTACAGGCGGTGACGGCTGAGATACGGCGTCATGCCCCTCGGATGGTGTTTGCTCCGTATTGGGAAGATCGTCATCCGGATCATGTCAATTGCAGTAAGCTTGTGCAGGAGGCTGTATTTAACGCTAAGCTTCGCAACTATATGCCGGACATGCCTGCCTTGCAGGTGAAGGAACTTTATTTTTACTTTATTAATGACATCGGGCCTACGGATTTGATTGTCGATATTACGGAACACTATGAGCAAAAAGAAGCATCACTGCTCTCTTATCGTTCCCAATTCGAACTGAGAGACGGAGCGGTCTCGACGCCATTGAATCAAGGGTATATTGAACGTGTAAGAGCCCGCGATTCCTTGCTCGGACAACGCAGTCTCATCCCGTTTGCAGAAGGTTTTGCTACAATTACACCTTACGTGGTTCATCAATTTGGCCCGGGTGCCCAATAAGCGATTTCACATTTTACGTCTAATGAAACGAAGGGTTTCATTATTCCATTGCATTATATCAACCTGCATGAAGCGGGAGATCAAAGGAGCGTCCACAGGATGGATAAAAAGCTAAAAATCGGCATCACCTGTTATCCGTCCCTCGGCGGGTCTGGCGTTGTCGCAACGGAACTGGGCAAATTACTTGCCGAACAGGGGCATCAGGTTCATTTTATTGCCAACAGTATCCCGTTCAGACTGGGTACGTTCCAGAAAAATATTTTTTATCACGAAGTTGAAGTAAATGATTATTATGTTTTCCGTTACCCTCCGTATGACCTGTCACTGGCAACAAAGATGGCTCAGGTCGCTAAGTCACAGCAGCTCGATCTGTTGCATGTTCACTATGCCGTGCCACACGCAGTATGTGCCTTTCTTGCGAAACAAATGGTAGGGGACGGCCTTAAAGTGGTTACCACGTTACATGGAACGGATATTACGGTTCTGGCTCAGGATGAATCTCTGAAGGATCTGATCCGTCTAGCCATTAATGAAAGTGACGCGGTTACTGCCGTATCACAAGATTTGATTCGAGAAACGGTCGAATTGCTGGATATTCAGCGTCCAATCGATCTAACCTATAATTTTATTGACAAACGAATATATTATCCGCGGGATGCTGCCAGTTTGCGAAGAGACTTTGCTGCGCCCGACGAAAAAATATTAATGCACATCTCTAATTTCCGACCGGTGAAGAGAACTCAGGATGTGGTAGAGGTCTTCCGTCAGGTACAGGAGCAGGTTCCTGCAAAACTGTTATTTGTTGGTGAAGGACCTGATTTGCCGAAGATGCAATGGAAGATTAACGATCTCGGCTTGAATGATAAAGTTCATTTCCTTGGCAAACAGGATGACATTGCTCAGGTCATTTCCATGGCAGACGTGTTGATGCTTCCATCGGAGAAGGAAAGTTTCGGACTTGTGGCGCTCGAAGCAATGGCTTGTGGCGTACCCACAATCGGTTCACAGGCCGGAGGAATTCCGGAACTGGTCTTACATGGTAAGACGGGGTATTTATCCGCGATTGGGGATACACAATCCATGGCCGAGAACACCATCCGTTTATTGACGGACGATCGTTTGGCTGCTGAGTTCAGGGAAGCATGTCTTCAGCGCGCGCATCACGACTTTTGCAATGATGCTATTCGGCATGAATATGAACAGATATATTACCGGGTGTTGGGAAGGGAAGTTCCGAATCTGAAGCCGGTTTGCGGTTAATCATTTCTTTGACGAAATCATACTGTGCATACCACAACAGGCAAGAGAAGAGGTGATATGTGGTGGTTCAATGGACACAGGTAGATCGTGAAATGGCAATGCAGAGTGAGAATGTACTCACAACATTAAACAAACATGGCTACAAGGCATATTGGGTAGGTGGTTGCGTTCGTGACGAATTGCTGGAACGTGTTGTGGACGATATGGATATCACGACATCTGCTTCTCCTGAGCAAGTCATGGAACTGTTTGACGATTGTATTCCTACAGGTTTACAACATGGTACGGTTACCGTTCGTTCAGGCGGTTATTACTTTGAAGTGACCACATTTCGAACAGAATCCGAATATCAGGATAATCGCAGACCTGCTGCGGTTCAATTTGTTCAGGATATCAAGGAAGACTTACAGCGGCGCGACTTCACGATGAACGCTCTGGCTATGGACGTCACTGGGACAATCGTTGATCCGTTCGGTGGACAGGCAGATATCAAGGAAGAGCGAGTCAGATGTGTGGGTTCTGCGATGGAACGATTTGGTGAAGATGCACTGCGGATGCTCCGCTGTGTCCGGTTTGCTTCCGTATTTGATTTCAAAATTGCCCATAACACGTGGAAGGGTCTTGTAAGGCAGAAAGACCTGCTTCAACATATAGCAATGGAACGGGTACGTACCGAGATGGTAAAAATGATGTCTGGACCGCATCCTTTAAGAGGGTTGGAGCTGTTATACAGAAGTGATTCCCTTGCGCATATCAAAGCGCCGGTAAGCTCGACCCGATTTAACAAGATGTTGTTATCCAATTTGGAACAATTGTCAGGTCAGCATGTGTTGCTTCGTTGGTCACTCATCCTGATTGCTGGCGGTTATAGCAAGGATGAAGCAGATGTATTATTACGTCAGTGGACATTCTCCAATGAACATCGTTCTCGTATAACAGGGGTCCTTCAGGTGGAACAGTTGATTCATACTTCCGTTCAGGAGCCGAAGGATACGGTCAGTCTCCGTTCCGATTGGATCGTTACTGTTCTGGCTTGTGGCGTTCAGGCGGCGGATGATTGGCTTCGAATACAGTCTGCACTGCCAGCAGAATGGCGGAATCAGTCCGAACCGGCAGAAATGCAGGTTGTATTAGTACAAGAGCTTGCAGCCGAATGGAGTCAATCGATCCCTGTGCATGACTTGAAAGAGTTGGATATTACAGGGGAACAAGTGTTACAAATGGTGCAGCGCAAAGGCGGGCCTTGGCTGGGGCAACTAATGAAACATTTGTTACGAGAAACGGCGATTGGAACGATAGCGAATCAGCATGAAGCACTAAGTGCAGAAGTGAAGCGGGTGGTTCAAGATGACCAAACATGAAGATCTGTTACATATGTTATTAAATGCAGAAGGACGATTCGTATCGGGTGAAGAGATCAGCCGTAATCTGTCCATCAGTCGGACCGCTGTGTGGAAACATGTGAACAAGTTGCGAGACATGGGTTATGAGTTTGAAGCGGTATCCCGCAAAGGATACCGTCTGTTAACGAAGCCGGATAGCATTGACGCTACTGGCCTCCAATTGGCCCTGGATACAACCGTATTTGGCCGTAAGGCTGTTTTGTTGGCTTCGACCCTGTCTACGCAAGGGGATGTTCTCAAGCTAGCTGAGCAAGGGCAGGCAGAAGGCGCTGTGGTCATTGCGGAAGAACAAACAGGAGGAAGAGGACGTTTCGGTCGACAGTGGTTCTCTCCTCCGGGTAAAGGAATCTGGATGAGTGTCCTGTTACGCCCTGATCTACCACTTCAGCATACGCCGCAGCTAACTTTATTAACAGGAGTGGCTGTATGTCGTGCCGTTCGAGCTTGTTCAGGAGCTGATGCGGGCATCAAATGGCCAAATGATGTGTTGATTGACGGACGCAAGGTATGTGGCATATTGCTTGAATCTACGGTAGAAGATCATGAAGTCAGATACTGTATCGCAGGTATAGGCGTTGACGTGAACTTTGATCCCGAGGATTATCCGGAAGATCTGACCACAATCGCTACTTCGCTCAAGATGGAGACGGGTCAATCCGTTGATCGCACCAAACTAACGGCTGCCATTTTGACGGAGCTTGAACAGTTGTATTTTTTGTATCAAAAAGAAGGATTTGGCGTAATCTCAGCTCTATGGGAGGCCCTGTCCGTATCGATGAATCGAGAGATTACAGTGACGAATCCTCATGGTGTCATTGAAGGGAAGGCAATTGGTCTTGACCCTTCTGGTGCACTTATCGTGGAGAAGCACGATGGAGAACATACACTAATCATCTCTGGTGAGATTTCCTGGAAATCATAAACAATTTGTCGAATTTCCACTGGTAAAATGAACATAAGACGTGAAGTTTGAGCAGAACTTTGGTATACTGTGTTCGTGAGGCGATATCGGCAAATGCAGACCGAATTGCACTCCCGTAACAGTAACCTTTGTTCTGCTTTGATGTGTTTTATACAAGCAGACCGCAGTGCAAGAATGAAATACGTTTAAGTGAGTTGTTGGATTCTGCTCTGAGCCGAAGAGGACCGAGACAGAAGGGACGATCGCAAGTGACTCTTTTTTGACTTTTCGGGACTTTTTAGTGGAAAACTAAAAGGTTTTTTTTGTTGCGTTTATTTGAAAAGAAGAAAGGAGCCATGAAAAAAATGGCGAACAAACAAGCGTTGAATATTGTGAAAATGAAAAAATATAAGCAGGATGGCGTGCCGCTTACCATGATCACGGCTTACGATTATCCAACAGCGCTCCTCGCAGAGGAAGCAGGTATCGATCTAATCCTGGTTGGTGATTCACTCGGCAATGTAGTACTGGGTTATAATTCGACGCTTCCGGTGACCATCGACGACATGGTATACCACACACGTTCCGTAGTGCGCGGTGCTGAGAAGACGTTTATTGTGGCTGATATGCCTTTTATGACGTATCATGGCAGCGTGGATGAGACGCTTAAGGGTGTCCGTCGACTGATGCAAGAGGGGCATGCCCATGCGGTTAAAATGGAAGGCGGAGTTGAGATAGCGGACACCGTCAGAGCAGTTGTGCAAGCAGGCGTGCCTGTTCTTGGACATATCGGACTGACACCTCAATCGGTTAATCAGATTGGTGGTTACCGCATTCAGGGCAAGGATGCAGCGGATGCGAAACGTCTGATGGACGAAGCCAAAGCCTTGGAAGCTGCAGGTGCGTTTGGCATTGTGCTTGAACTGGTTACGGAAGAAGTTGCACGGGCGATCTCGGAGGAACTGTCCATCCCTACCATCGGAATTGGAGCAGGACGAGGCTGTGATGGTCAGGTACTGGTATTCCACGATGTGGTTCAATACGCCTCTCCGTATACGCCCAAACGATTTGTCAAAACCTATGGAGATGTGGGTACATTAATCAGAACCAGCATCGAAGCTTACGTGAAAGAAGTGAAAGATCGTTCGTTCCCGGCCGAAGAGCATGTATTCAATGCGGCGGATGGTGTTCTGGATCAACTGTACGGCGGACAACGCAAGGAAAAGGTGGCGAGTAACTCATGAAAGTATTACGGACAATCGCAGAGTTAAGACAGGAACTAAGTTTGAAGCGTCAAGCGATTCGGTCCAGTGCGTCTGTTGTAGGTCTTGTACCAACAATGGGTTATCTTCATCAAGGTCATGCAAGCTTGATGCAGGCAGCCAGACAACAGAGCGATATCGTGGTATTAAGCATATTTGTTAATCCAATTCAATTTGGCCCTAATGAAGATTTTGACAGCTATCCGCGGGATGAAGCCAGAGATGTGGAAACAGCACGCTCACAAGGAGTGGATATCGTATTTATTCCCTCTGTTGAAGAGATGTATCCACAGGCAACGCAAACGACCGTATCTGTCTCAAAACTGACGGAGCGCTTATGTGGCGCTTCACGTCCAGGACATTTTGACGGGGTAACAACTGTAGTCTCCAAGCTCTTCAACATCGTACAGCCACAGCGTGCATTTTTTGGAATGAAAGACGCTCAGCAGGTTGCGGTCATTCAACAGATGGTGAATGATTTGAATATGCCTGTAGAAATTGTACCCTGTCCGATTGTTCGCGAAGAGGATGGCCTTGCCCTCAGTTCACGTAACGTCTACCTTAACCCAGAACAGCGCACACAGGCCTTGGTTCTATCGAAGGCACTACGTGCAGCTCAGGAAGCCGCAGATACAGGTGTAGCTACTACAGCCGCAGATATCCGTCGTATTCTGCGCGAGCACATTGCAACCTCACCGCTTGCCGTTATCGACTACGCCGAGATTCAGGCTTTTCCAAGTCTGGAGCCGCTCACAGATCAGGAAGAAGTTCAAGGCCGTGACGATCTGCTCATTGCACTTGCGGTGAAATTCGGAAAAACAAGATTGATTGACAATATAAGGTTGCAAAAATCGGAGGTACTGTCCCATGTTTAGAACACTGATGAAATCCAAAATTCACCGGGCTACGGTAACGGAAGCCAACTTGAACTATGTGGGTAGTATTACCATAGATGAAGACTTGATGGAAACATCCGACTTGATGGAAAACGAGAAAGTGCAAATTGTGAACAACAACAATGGTGCACGTCTGGAAACATATGTGATTCCAGGACCACGCGGAAGCGGGGTCATATGTCTTAACGGCGCAGCTGCACGTCTGGTACAGCCTGGAGATAACGTCATTATCATTTCTTACGCCATGATGTCGCAAGAAGAGGCAAATACTCACAAACCAACCGTTGTATTTGTAGATGGACAGAATAAACCTGTACAAACGATGAAACAGGAAGTCCACGCAACAATTATGTAATCGACTGGTAAGGAGAATGAAATCGGCCCTTGAAGCAAAAAATGAGTACAGGTCACTGCACTAATCCATTTTTTCAAGGGTGGGGATGCATCGATGTTCCAGCATGTTTTCGCAGAAATGAACGACATGTTAGATGAAATTATCAAGAGCTATCCTTCCGCTGAAGGCCTGAACAAACAAGAATTGTTGCAAAAGTGGAACTTGCTTAAGCGGATGAGTGACGGAATGCTGGATGAATGGCTGATGTTTGAAGAAAAGATGAGCCAGGTGAGGGAGCGAGAGATGGATAAGCCTGCTTCCCTTGAACCGGAACAGGAAGCTGTTACCGCTCTGCCTGAACTCCATCTGGAATGTTTCAGTCGAGGTCAGGGTTATTTCAAATTACAGATGTATCCGCAGGCGATCATGCAATTCTCCCGGGTTGTGACCGACCATCCGGAGAGTGCATTAACTCGTTTTTACCTGGCGCTGGCGTATCTGAATCTGGAACAAATGGCGGAAGCCGGAACACATTTACAGCAGATCATGTACCTTAAAGGTTCACCTCGCTTGAAAGGGCTTGTGTGTAACGCCCTGGGCTGTATTCAAGTCAAGCTTGCGAATCCCGAAGCTGCATGTTCACTCTTTGCACAGGCCCTTCAGTATGACCCGACATTGACCGAACCACTGTACAACATGGAAGCTTGCAGGTTGAACAGGGGAAAATTGCAATATGCTAATCAGCTGACGACCCTTCATTAAGCGGGAATTCGGCGACAAAAAAACGGTGTTCCCTCCTTTGGCATAGCGGCGGGGACACCGCTTTTTTGTTAGTTAATTTTCAAATCCCCTTTTTTTTGCTATGCTGTAACATAGACTGGAATGGAAGGGACCGTACATTGCAATGAAATTTGCCGTATTGGATTTCGAAACAACCGGCACGCAGTCCGACGGTGAGATTATACAGGCCGGACTTGCCATCATAGATCATGACTACAGCATAACTCAAATATATAGTTCTTATGTGAACCCTGGTGTACCGATTCCCCCGTTTATTTCGGGGTTGACGGGTATTACCGATGCAGATGTGGCGGACGCTCCTTCACTCGAAGAGATGATGATGGAGATGGTTCCGCTGCTTAATGATGTGGTGCTTGTTGGACACAACGTCGCTTTTGATTTTCACTTTTTGCAGAATGCTCTTGACCGTTGCGGTTATTTGCCGTTCACTGGCCGCATTCTGGACACGATTGATTTTCTGAAGATCACATTCCCATCACTGGGTTCTTATCAACTCGGTTATGTGTCTTCCGAATTTGGATTTCAACATGATCGCCCTCACCAGGCAGACAGTGATGCACTGGCGACAGCCTATGTGCTACTCAAGTGTCTGGATGAGTTAAAGGAATTACCGCTCATAACGATTCAGCGCCTCAGTGACCTGTTTGCACCAGAAGACAGTGACTTGGGTTGGTTCTTGGACGGGATGCGCAGTGAGAAGGAAGCAGAGCCGATTCAGGATCTGGACGGACATACCTATTATCGTCAGCTTGCTCTTAATGTAAGTGATTGGACCGATATTGGTGCACCACGCGATGAGCGGGAGGCTAACCCCCTCGATGGTGTAAGCTTCGAACAGTTTATGGACCAGGTTCGGGAGAACCTGAAGGATACGCTGGATCATTACGAAGAGCGTGAAGCGCAGACTCAGATGTTCAGCAGTGTAAGGCAAGCCCTGGATGAAGAGAAACATCTCTTGATCGAAGCTGGAACGGGTACCGGTAAATCTCTAGGGTATCTGTTGCCTGCTATTTACGAAAGTGTGAAGCAAGAACAGAAAGTTATGGTTAGCACGCATACGATCAATCTGCAGGAGCAATTGAGAGAGCGGGACATTCCGATGCTGACTCAAGTGGTTCCGTTCCCGTTTAAGGCTGCTGTATTCAAAGGACGTGGACATTACCTGTGCCTGCGCAAATTTGAACACAAAATCAATAAACGTGAATTCGCCACACCGAAAGAGGATTATTTCACAGCTGCTCAGATGATCGTCTGGCTTACGCAGACCGAAACCGGAGATGATGAGGAACTTAACCTTAGCGGACGCGGAGGGGACTTCTGGGAGACCGTACAGAGTGAATCCGAATCATGTCTGGGAAGATCCTGTCCATGGTTCCGTAAATGCTTCTACCATCGTGCCAAACATGAAGCAGGGTTGTCTGATATCGTAATCACCAATCACTCCAAATTATTTACGGATGTGAAAGCCGCGCATCAGCTGCTGCCAGCCTATGAGAGTCTTGTGATCGATGAGGCACATCATCTGGAGGATGTCGCTGGTAAACATCTTGGAATGCATATGAAATATTTCACCTTGGTTCATACACTGACCCGCCTATTTAAAGACAGTCGTAATGGTCAGCTACCTATGCTTCGTTCGCAGTTTTCCGGGCATGAAAATTCGGTGCAATGGGGCTCCATGGTGGATCAGATGTTCCCGCTCGCTCTTGAAGTTAAGGAGCTGTGGGATCGTATGAGCGATGCCTTGTTTGGTCTCTTGCCTGAACGAAGTGATGCTTCACCGGGAGAGACGGGGCAATTTTCACTGCGTCTGAAAGCATCTCAGAAACCTGCAAAATGGCAGGAGTTGCAGGATCTGGAGAACCAGATCTATGTGACTCTGGGCGATTTGGTTCGCAAAGGGGACAAATTGCTGCTTGAAGTGAAAGAGGATCAGGATGATTATCAATCGGATAGTCTGATCACGGACATTACAGGATTGCTGAAAGATCTGACCACATTGAAGGAGAATCTACGTTTCTTCATGCGTATGGATGACGCCAAAACGGTGTACTGGATGGAAGCCAGCGGTCAGTTCCGCAGTAAATCTCTTCAGCTGTATGCCGTACCTGTAGATGTCAGTGCCCAACTTAAGGATTTATTTTTTGACAAAAAGAAAAGTGTTGTGCTTACATCGGCTACGCTCTCGGTAGATAAGTCATTCCAGTTCATGATTGAGCAGCTTGGCTTACAGGAAGCCTCTGAGAATAATCGGCTGTTAACGTCGATGCTGCCATCACCTTTCAACTATCGCGATCAGGCACTTCTGGTGATTCCGCGTGATTTCCCGAGTGTGAAGGGAAGTGTGGGTGATGCGCACTTTGTTAATATGCTGGTGCAATCACTTGCAGAGACGGCAATTGCTACGCGTGGACGCATGATGGTTCTGTTTACTTCATACAAGATGTTGCGACAGGTCTATGATCCGCTGAAGGAGGCACTGTCTGGCAACGACATCTCGTTGCTTGGGCAAGGCGTTGACAGTGGAAGTCGTTCCAAATTGACTCGCAGGTTCCAAGATGCCAAAGCAACGGTACTTCTGGGCACAAGCAGCTTCTGGGAGGGTGTAGATATCCCGGGAGAGGCGTTAACTTGTCTCGCTATTGTGCGACTGCCGTTCCAGCCACCGAATCATCCGTTGGTGGAAGCCAAGAGTGAGTTGCTTCAGGAGCAGAAGAAAAATCCGTTCATGAAACTGTCCGTGCCACAAGCGGTCATTCGTTTCAAACAGGGATTTGGCCGATTGGTACGTACAGCAAAGGACAGAGGAATTGTCATTGTTTATGATACACGGGTGATTGAAGCGTATTATGGTAAATTCTTTTTATATTCATTACCTGGACCCAAAATGGAGCATATGCTCACGGAGCAGATGGTTCCACGAATTACCGAGTGGTTGGAAAAACCTGCTAATGAACAAAAATAATGGTTGTTTTGTTCGTTATATCATTGCATGACACTATCGTTTGGCGTTAAACTTTATTAGATATTTCCGTATCCGATTAAAGCAGTTGCACGTAAGAACTTATAACCTAAATTACAAGGAGCATTCTGTATAAAATGTCACGTTTATCTTTGAGTTTTATACAGAATGCTCATCTTTTCATCTATTATTTTATCGTGGCCTTGGTAAGGGGGAGCAAGAATGAAATCGGATAAAATTTCGGAAGCGGTGGTACGACGTCTGCCTGTTTACTTGCGTTATTTGAACGAGTTGCATCAGCGTGAGGTGGCTACTGTTTCTTCTCAAGAGCTTGGACAGAGGCTGGATCTGAATCCGGCCCAAATTCGTAAAGACCTGGCTTACTTCGGTGATTTTGGTCGTAAAGGGATCGGGTATGATGTATCCTATTTGATCGAGAAAATTCGTCACATTCTCAAAATCGATCAGCAAATTAATGTAGCTCTGGTAGGAGCGGGTAATCTCGGACAGGCCTTGTCCAACTATAACGCGTATCTGAAAGACAACATGAAAATTGTTGCTGTATTTGATGCATACGGACCGAAGATTGGTAGTCAAATCAACAGTTTGACGGTAAAACCAATGGATGAATTGACGGAAGCGGTTAAAATGGAAAACATTCGCATCGGAATTATCACGGTTCCGGATACGGAAGCCCAAAATGTAGCCGATCAGCTTATTGAATCAGGAATTGAAGCGATCCTTAATTTTGCACCAACCATTCTAAAAACACCGCCGCATATCCGCATTCACCATGCTGACTTTACAACGGATCTGCTTAGTTTGGCCTATTACTTGGAGACTGGAAAGGACGACGAGGAAGATGACAACAAATAGATGGGTAATTCACAACGGCAAATTTGCCGTTAATGAAGGCGGCACAACATGGAACGTGGTCCACGGATACATGGTTGTTGAGAATGAAAAGATTGTGCATATTGGTGAGACATTGCCGGATGAAGACAAAAATTGTACCAAAGTGGATGGAAAAGGACTGTTCTTCCTGCCGGGTCTGATCAATACGCATGGTCATGCAGCGATGTCGTTGCTCAGAGGGCACGGAGACGATCTTGCATTGCAAGTATGGTTGCAGGAAAAAATGTGGCCGATGGAAGCGAAAATGACTTCAGAAGACGTATATTGGGGAACTTCGCTATCGGTGCTTGAAATGTTGAAAGGCGGAACTACAGCTTTCCTGGACATGTACGATCACATGGATCAAGTTGCCAAAGTTGTGGAGCAATCCGGCGTTAGAGCAGCACTGGCACGTGGTGTAATCGGGTTGTGCTCGGAGGAAGAACAATTGCGGAAGCTGGAGGAGTCGGCTGCGTTTGCGCGTGAGTGGAATGGACAGGCAGATGGTCGCATTACAACCGTAATCTCGCCACATGCACCATATACATGCCCTCCTGACTACATAGAGAAGCTTGTGCAGGTCGCGAACGACCTAAACCTTCCCCTTCATACACATATGTCGGAAACGCTTCGTGAAGTCGAGCAGAACGTGGCTGATTATGGACTGCGTCCTGTGGCACATCTGGAGAAACTGGGCTTTTTCTCTCGTCCATCCCTGGTTGCACATGCGGTGCATCTGAATGACGAAGAGATTGAGATTCTGGCCCGTCATGATGTGGCTGTATCCCATAACCCGGGAAGTAACCTGAAACTCGCTTCCGGTGTTGCGCGGGTACCTGCGTTGCTGAAAGCAGGAGTTACCGTGTCACTCGGAACAGACGGACCGGCAAGCAACAACAACCTGGATATGTTCGAGGAAATGAGACTGGCTGCATTGATTCACAAAGGTGTATCTGGTGACCCGACGGCAGTGCCAGCAGGCGAAGCGTTATTACTCGGAACGTCATACGGTGCCAAATCCATCTTCTTGAACAATACCGGAGCACTCCAGGTCGGCATGAAGGCTGACTTTATCGCCTTGGACATTGAACAGGCACATTTCTATCCACATACAGACCTGATCTCACATACAATCTATTCGGCTTCTGCCAAGGATGTTGAGCACGTATGGGTGGATGGGAAACAAGTGGTGAAACATGGCGAATGTCTGACACTGGATGAAGAACGCATTTTGCGTGAGTCTCAATTGGCATTTGATGGTCTGCTTGCTCGTTAATTGCAGGACAGCATCATAGGGAAAGGAAGTTCGGCTTTTGAAGAAAAAAAAGAAGTGGATATGGATTTCGCTGCTTGCACTGGTTCTGATTCTGTTTGGACTTCAGCGTTATTACGTCCATGTCACGCAGGACCAACGCAAGGAAGAAGCGCTCGCCATACAAGCAGCACAGGAGCAACTGGGCATTACATCCTATGATGAATTGCGCAAGTACATCTGGGGAGACAAAGAAGGCTCTGACAACATCTACTGGACCCTGATCGGCAAAAACAAGGATAACCAGGATGTTATGGTCTGGGTTAAATTCGATGCAAACAATCAACCGGTTAAGGGTGCAAACGCTGTACACAGTGAGCTGCTGCAGAATGGCATGTCCGAAGCGCAGATACGCAATCGCTTCAGTTCTGAAGTTCCTGCCGGTGAGATTAAACGAATCATGCCCGGAGTTGTGAATGGAATATATGTGTGGCAAGTGTATTATAAAGACGGTACGCATAACCACTATCGCTTTTATCGTTTTAGCAACGGAGAACAGGTGGACCTGGTCTACACACTCCCGAACAGCTAGAACAAGATAGAGTGAGATAACTAGAGAATTAAAGAAATGAAAGAACCGGCAGACGGATATCCGACTGAACCGGTTCTTTGTGTTGTCTGTAAACATATTTGATTTAAATAGTTAAAATTAATAATTTATTCATATTTTCGCCTTCGAAATTGTATATACGATGTGATATACTCAGATATGTACTCAAAGTTACATTCAAAACAAATAAACCTGTCAAAATTATCGCAGGAGTCAATGTGCACATATTCGTATATACCAATAAGCCAGTAGGTTGGGCCAAATTCTGGGAGGGGTAATTCACTTGAAGCTAAAAGTATTGCCTATTGCTTTAACTGCCGTCATTTCAGCCGTTGTGTTGTTTGGAGGTTGGTTTGTATATCGTCAGGTGGCTGTGCAGAATCCGATTGAAAAAATGGTAACCCAGTACGATGGAGTCAATGACGTTCAATTAACTATTAACCGCAATGACGTACAATTGAAACTGGATCTGCAACCTGATGTTGATTTGGGCAGACTGGTACAATATATTCACAAAGAAGGACAGACCCTGATTGGAACACGCTCACTAAAGTTGGATGTTGTGGATCATTCCAGTGAAGCACTGGAAAGTTGGTGGGGGGATGCGATGTTCACCGTAGCTCAGGCGATGGAGAACAAGCAATACACCGAGATTACACCAACGTTGTCCAAGATGGCGACGAATGGAATTAAGGTAAATACAGCGATGGATGACAACAATGTATATGTCAGTCTCAGAGACGGAGATGCCAGCAAGTTTATTATTCTGCCGCGTGTGCCCGGTCAGATAGGAGTGTGGCCTAATGCCTAAGTGGACAAAAGAAGTTGCCATCGGATTTTTTCCCGTATTGATTATTTTCCTTGCTTTTACTGGTGTTAATATTGTTCCGATCCTGATTGCAGCAGTGCTTGTCGGAGCTTTGCTGTTCATGATGCAAATGCGTGGCGGGATTACAGTAGGCGCTGCACAGGAACGTAAACGGAAGAAAAAAGGACCTTCCAAGCTTACTTTTGAAGAAATTGGCGGACAAGACAGTGCTAAGCAGGAATTGCGTGAAGCGCTTGACTTTCTGATCAAACATGAAGAAATCCGGAAGTTCGGGATTCGCCCGTTAAAAGGGATCTTGCTGACGGGCCCTCCAGGGACAGGGAAAACGTTGATGGCCAAGGCTGCTGCCCATTACACCGATTCTATTTTTGTAGCAGCATCGGGTAGTGAGTTCGTGGAAATGTATGTTGGTGTGGGTGCCAGCAGAATTCGGGATTTGTTTAAGGACGCGAGAACCCGTGCCACCAAGGAAAATAAGGAAAACGCTATTATCTTTATCGATGAAATCGATGTCATCGGGGGGAAACGTGAGGGTGGTCAACAGCGTGAATATGATCAGACCCTCAATCAGCTCCTGACGGAAATGGATGGAATCTATTCTTCCGATACGCCAAGAATTCTGGTTATCGCTGCAACGAACCGTAAAGAGATGCTGGATAGCGCCCTGACGCGACCGGGACGTTTTGACCGCCACATTCAAGTGGACTTGCCTGACAAAAAGGGCAGAAAGCATATTCTGGAACTGCATGCGGTGAACAAACCTCTGTTGAAGGAAGTTAATCTGGAGAAAACAGCGGAAGAATCATATGGTTTCTCCGGTGCACAGCTCGAAAGTGTGATGAACGAAGCAGCAATATACGCCATGAGAGACGGGCTGTTAAACATCGAACAGCGGCATCTGTCCCTGGCTATTGATAAAGTCATGATGGGTGAGAAAACAGACCGTGAGTCGAGCGTGGAAGAGAAGAAAAGGGTCGCCATTCATGAGTTGGGACATGCTATTATGGCTGAACTCGTTCGTCCAGGCAGTGTTAGTCAGGTGGCACTTAGTCCGCGTGGTCAGGCGCTGGGATATGTACGTCATAACCCGCAACAGGAACAGTTCCTCTATACGAAGCGCTTCCTGGAAGAGCAGATTATGATTGCACTCGGAGGAGCAGCTGCGGAGGAAATGTACTACGGTGGTCGTTCCACAGGGTCTCGCAATGACTTTGATCAGGCAACCAATGTTGTACAGACGATGATGGCTTCGGGGTTGACTTCACTTGGGATTGTGAACATGGATATGGTCACAACCGAGGAACTGATGCGAGAGAATAAATTAATTCTGCAAGAACTGATGGAGCAGACAAAGCGGTTGCTTGAAGAACAACGGACAATTTTCGACAATTCACTCGACATTTTGATTCGTGAGGAAGTTTTGTCTGGCGAGCAATTTCGTTGTCAATTTCGTGACAGTGCCCTTCTACCAGCATAATTTATTTATGCTGGTTATTTTTTTTTACATTTCACTCGTGCTAAGATATTATTATATGTTGGGTCGAAATTTGTAATTTTCGGCGAACAGGGTACAATAGAGAAATAGAGAACCGAAAGGATGGAGCAGAACCATGTTTTTCAAAAAAATAGGAGTTGTCGGCGGCGGTACGATGGGACAAGGTATTTCCCAGATGCTCGCAGCCAAAGGACTTGATGTGCTTCTCGTGGAGCATACAACACAAAAGCTGGATCATGCATATGACATGATCGAAACCAATCTGGATAAACAACTGGAGAAATGGGCGATTACAAAAGCGGAGAAGAAATTGATTCTTTCCCGTATTACCAAGGTAGCTCATTTAGCTGAACTTGGAACTTGCGACATGGTCATTGAGACAATTTCAGAGGATCTGGATGCGAAAAAAGCAGTATTCAGCCAACTGGACCAAGTTTGTCCAAGCAATGTCATTCTGGCAAGTAATACATCCACGCTGAGTTTGACCGAGCTTGCAAGCTCGACCAAATACCCAGAGCGTGTTATTGGTATGCACTTTATTCACCCGGTATCCCGGGTTGATCTTGTAGAGATTATTCGTGGACTGAAAACTTCGGATACAACATTCGAAGAGACCAGACGTTTTGTTGAAGAAGTAGCGGACAAAAAAGGAGTCATGATTTATGAATCCCCTGGATTCGTAACTTCCCGTCTGATCTGCCTGCTGATTAACGAAGCGTTGCATGTATTGCAAGAAGGTGTTGCATCTGCTGAAGATATCGATGATGCAATGCGTATCGGATACAACTTCCAACATGGACCACTCGAAATGGCTGACCGTTTCGGATTGGATTCTGTTGAAGCTGCACTCGAAAGAATGTTCCGTGAATTCGGAGAATTGAAATATCGTCCTTCTACAGTCCTGAAGAAAATGGTGCGTGCAGGACACCTGGGTGCCAAAACAGGCGAAGGATTCTTTAAGTACGACAAGGATGGTGACCGACTGTGAAAGTACTCGTAATTAATGCGGGGAGTTCCTCGCTCAAATATCAACTGTATAATATGACTGACGAATCTGTACTGGCTAAAGGTTTGGTAGAACGGATCGGAATGGATTCCTCCATCCTGACACACAAACCGACAGGCCGTGAGGATGTTACAGAAGTTAGTGAGATTCTGGAGCATACAACAGCGATCCGTAAAGTCATTGATATTTTGACTCACAAAGAAAATGGTGTACTGGATTCTGTAAGTGAAATTCAAGCTGTTGGACACCGTGTTGTTCACGGTGGTGAAGCATTTAAAGAATCTGCATTGGTAGATGATGCTGCCAAAGCTGAAATTCGTCGTTTGTTCGACTTGGCTCCACTTCATAACCCTGCAGCAATGATGGGTATTCGTGCGGCTGAATTAAATATGCCTGGTGTGCCACAGGTAATGGTCTTCGATACGGCGTTCCATCAAACGATGCCGGAAAAAGCATATCTGTATGCTATTCCGCGTGTACTTTACAAAAAATATAAAGTACGTCGCTACGGCGCACATGGTACATCCCATGATTTCGTAAGCAAGGCAGCTGCTGAATATCTGGATCGTCCAGTGGAAGATCTGAAAATTATCACTTGTCACGTCGGTAACGGCGGTAGTGTAACAGCAGTTAAAGGTGGCGTATCCGTTGATACTTCGATGGGTATGACTCCGCTTGAAGGATTGATGATGGGAACGCGTTCTGGTGACCTTGACCCAGCCATCGTACCTTATGTAATGAACAAGGAAGAACTGAGCGTAAGCGAAGTGAACTCCATGTTGAACAAACACAGTGGATTGCTTGCGATCTCCGGAATCAGCAGTGACATGCGTGAGATTACGGAAGGTATGGAGAATGGCGATGCCAACTCCACGCTTGCTTTTGAAATGTACGAGTACCGTCTGCGTAAATACATCGGCTCATATGCAGCTGCAATGAACGGTGTAGACGTGATCGTCTTTACGGCTGGTGTAGGTGAGAACTCCGTTGTACTTCGTCAAAAAGTATGTGAGCAGCTCACTTATCTGGGCGTTGAACTGGATGAAGCGTTGAATGCCATTCGTTCTGGCGAACCACGCCGGATCACAACAGCGAATTCCAAAGTGGAAGTTCTCGTTGTGCCAACTAACGAAGAATTGGTAATTGCACGTGATACACACCGAATCGTATTGAATTCTCAGTAATCTAACTGTAAAGTAAATATAGAATGACAAGGAAGTGCAGGGGACAGGCATAAGCCTGCCCGCTGCATTTTCAAATTCAGGAACCAAGGGGAGATATGGGCATGAATACGAATTGTGTAATTCGTAATGTGAACGAGCATGTGGGCGAAACCGTAACAATCGGTGCCTGGATTAACAACAAACGTTCCAGCGGTAAAATTCAGTTTTTGCAGCTACGTGATGGAACCGGATATATCCAAGGGGTTGTTGTGAAAAGTGAAGTTAGTGAAGAGATCTGGAACAATGCCAAGAGCCTGACTCAAGAAAGCTCTTTGTATGTTACAGGTATTATTCGTGAAGAACCTCGCAGTGCGTCCGGTTACGAGATGACTGTTACAGGGGTTGAAATCATTCACCTGACTGAAAACTATCCAATCACGCCTAAAGAGCATGGTGTTGATTTCTTGATGGACCATCGTCATCTGTGGCTTCGTTCTACGAAGCAACGTGCTGTTATGGTGATTCGGGCAGAGATTATTCGCGCTGTTCAGCAGTTCTTTGATGGTAACGGATTCACACAAGTTGATCCTCCGATTTTGACACCATCGTCTGCTGAAGGAACAACGAACCTGTTCCACATCAAATACTTTGATGAAGATGCTTATCTGACACAAAGTGGTCAATTGTATATGGAAGCCGCAGCCATGGCGCTGGGCAAAGTATATTCCTTTGGTCCAACATTCCGCGCAGAGAAGTCCAAAACACGTCGTCACTTGATTGAGTTCTGGATGATTGAGCCGGAAATGGCATTTGTAGATCACGAGGAAAGTCTGCGCGTACAAGAGAAATTTATCGCTCATGTCGTTCAATCCGTGGTGAAAAACTGCCGTGCAGAACTGGAATCTATCGGTCGTGACGTATCCAAACTCGAAGGCATCGTAGCTCCATTCCCGCGTATTACGTATGATGAAGCGATTGAATTCCTGCATGGACAAGGCTTTGATATTCCTTGGGGAGAAGACTTTGGTGCACCACACGAAACAGCTATTGCTGAGAAGTACAATACACCTGTCTTTATCACGCATTACCCTGCTGGAATCAAGGCTTTCTACATGAAACCAGATCCAAATCGTCCTGAAGTTGTTCTCTGTGCGGATATGATTGCACCAGAGGGCTACGGAGAGATTATTGGCGGTTCGCAGCGTATCGATGATCCGGAATTGATGCAACAACGTTTTGAGGAGCACAATCTCTCGGATGAAGCTTACCAATGGTATCTGGATTTGCGTAAATATGGATCGGTTCCTCACTCCGGTTTCGGTCTGGGATTGGAGCGGACGGTAGCATGGATCTGTGGATTGGATCATGTACGTGAAACAATCGCATTCCCACGTATGCTCTATCGTCTGTACCCTTAATGCTTAACCGAGGAGCGTCTATGGAAGACACCACATCCAAAGCTTGGTTGGATGGAGCAGCTTATGGCATGACTTCGGGTACAGCCCATCTGCCGTATGCCTTGTTACGTTTTTATCACCAGCTTGGTCTATCAGATGCAGAAGTGCTTCTTCTGATTCAACTGTTAGGGTTCCGTCAGGCAGAGTTCAATGAGTTTCCCACGCTTGAAGAGCTTGCGGCGCGCATGGGACTTGCACCTGAAGGTATTGCCAGAATGTTGCAACGTCTGATGAGGGATGGGTATATTGCTATTGACGAGCACCGTGACGAAGAACGGGACATCCAGTACGAGCGATATGATTTACATGGATTATATGCCAAGCTTGCAAAGTGCACTGCTGAAGAAGTAGCCGCATTCCGTGCGGAGCAGCAGAGTAACAATACAGCACGTCAAGATTCGAACAGTGTTCAAAAAGAAGAGGAAGAACGGAACATGTTCTCCATCTTTGAAAAAGAATTTGGACGTCCGCTCTCTCCAATGGAGTGCGAAACGATATCCGGCTGGTTGGATCAGGACCGTTATCAAGAGGAATTGATTCTAATGGCTCTGAAGGAAGCGGTTTTTGCAGGCAAAGTACATTTCCGGTATATCGATCGAATTCTGCTTGAGTGGAGTCGAAATCGTGTCAAGACCGTTCAAGACGCGAAGGCGTACACGCAGCGGTTTCGTAATGGTGGACGTTAATTCCAGCGTAGGCAGGGACAAGAAACAGGCCAGAAGTCATTCTGTGCCTGTTTTTTTTGGATTAAAGATTGGATGAGTGATCAGCAACATCAACCTTTCAGGCAATGATTTCATTTTGTTTTACAAAAATTTGATAGATCACGCAGGGGTTAACGCACAAGCTGTCGTCTATTGTATTGGAGAGGAGGGGAGAGTTATTGATGAAGCGCGCGTAATCGAACAAATCCGTCAAGGAGATACATCCCAGATGCGTACTCTGATTGATAAGTATAGCCAGCATGTATACCATGTGGCCTATTCCGTACTCAGGAACGATCAGGAAGCACAGGATGCAGCTCAGGAGGCGTTCATACAGATGTATAAGTCTCTCCCCGACTACCGTTCTGAAGGTTTCAAAACGTGGTTAACCCGAATTGCCTTTCACAAAGCGATTGATGCCAAACGCAAGCTGGGCAGACGAACTGCTGAGGATCCGGGTGGAGAAGAAAAAATAATCAATATGCCCGGACGGGATGAAGACGTTCTTACCCGTCTCGTTCGTGAAGAGCGCCAGGATAAACTTCGCGAACGAATTAATCAGTTGCCTGCTCAGCATCGTGACATTATCACTGCGTATTATCTAAGCGAAAAAAATTATGAGCAGATTGCCAGTGATGCACAGGTGGCTGTGAAGACTGTGGAATCCCGCTTGTATCGTGCCCGGCAGTGGATTCGAAAACATTGGAAGGAGGATGAATGGCGTGAGTAAACAGGAGAAATATACCACTGCGCAATGGACCGATTATATTGAAGGCCATATGAGTGAAACTCAAGCAAACCAAATGGAACAGCTTCTGATGGAAGATCCGGATGCGATGGACATCTATCTGGAAGCGCTTGGTATCCACGGAGAACTGCCTCCGTTACATGACCCAACAGGGTTTGCGGATTCAGTCATGCATCGGATTGAGGGCATTCAATCACCCAAGGTACAACGCAAATCCCGTGCTGGACGAAACCGGCGCTGGCTTGATCATAAAGTGTTCCATTACGCGGTAGCGGCCTGTTTGACATTGATCTTCCTCTCGTCTGGACTTTTTGACAAGGTAGCACCATATCACAAGTTCCAGGATGGCGACCACAGAGGGTCATTTACCGAGAAATGGACGGAGGCAGCCACTTCATGGCTGGATAACCTCAAGCCTAAACCATAAATAGTTTCGCATTGCCTGATAAGAAAGGATGACGACTGTGCACTCAGATCGTAACAAATTACTCGCATTTCTATTAAACCTGATACCAGGTCTCGGTTTCATGTATTGGGGACGGGCTGCAAGGGCTGTGATCTATCCATTGCTTTTCTTCGGAACAGCTGTTGGCTCATTCATGTTAGCCATGGTCACTAATGAACAAGATTTATTGATTTTCGGTGCACTTTTTGCTGCTTTCTTCTGGGGGATCAGCATGCTGGATATGGTTATTGTTCTGCTCCGTACACCTTCTGCCCGAGAAGCACATTATAGGGGATACGGTGCGGCTTATGGAGCGCCTCCACACCAAGGGGCAGCCTACCAGGGAGCATACATGGGTCAGCAAGGGCCTATGGAGCAGATGAATGAAGATGAGCTGCATCAACATCCAGGTGGTGAATATGGCCATCCTGAGGGCCCCTATGGTCAACCCATGTACCGAAAAGGCAGTGAGGGTGAACGATTCTTCACCATTTTGCTCTCATTTGTTCCGGGATTGGGCCACCTTCATCTGGGATTGTTGCATCGCGGTTTGTCGTTCTTGATGGCGTTCTTTGGTTCATTTGCCATGATGGTTTTTGTAGCTTCGATCACGAATGAATCGGTATTTTTGATGTTCCTACTCATACTGCCTGTAATATGGGTATACTGCATGTTTGACGCGGTGCAGCATGTCCACCGTAAGCAGGCTGGTGAGATATTGCAGGATCGGACATTATTCGAAGAATTGGAGATGGGCAGAGTAGCCGGACGACGTAGCAAAGTGCTTGCAACGCTGCTATCCGCTTTTCCAGGTGCAGGTCATCTCTATCTGGGATTGCAGAAAAGAGGCATGCAATTGATGTTCCTGTTCCTGGGCAGCATCTATGTTCTGGACCTGCTTCACTTATCGGTGTTTCTGTTCATGATTCCGTTGATCTGGTTCTACAGCTTTTTTGACGGGCTCCAGTGCTCCAGTCGTTATGGACGCGAACCATTGGTTGATCAACCAATCTTCAAGGACTGGGCCCGCCATCAGCGTCTGATTGGATTCGGGATTGCCGCGCTGGGTCTATATTACCTGACGATCCGTCTTGTCATTCCACAGTTGAATGAGCTCTTCCCTAATGCATTTATGACGTATGAGATACGTTCCTATTTAAACACCGTCATCGTATCCTTGCTGCTCATTTTTGGCGGTTTGAAACTGCTGTTTGGCAAGCAACGGGGGACGGGTATCCAAAGTGCTGCTCATCAAAATGATGAGGGAGCAGACAGTCTCTTTTTATTCAAGGATCGGGATGATCGACTGTAATTTACGATCCAAGTTGAATTAAAGATTATTTACACTGACACTACGATGACAGAGCAACCTTCTAATCGCTGTTATCCAACAACATAAAAACACGCCAAGGGCTATGTATATCAGCCTCTGGCGTGTTTTTAGTTGTACAACTTTGATTTCGGATAAATGATTGCTATTTCGTAGCACCCTTCAGCAGAAGTTGACGGTACATCACTTCGAACAGGAACTCGAACGCTTCCAGATGACGTTTCGCTTCAAAAGCATCCTTGCCCCACGCATATATGCCGTGGTTACGCAGCAAAATTCCTGGTACGTTGGCATCAAGTACACCTGGCACCAATTCAGCGATAGATGGAATATCTGCAAAGTTAGGCAGGA
Source organism: Paenibacillus sp. FSL P4-0176 (assembly GCF_037975265.1). Taxonomy (NCBI): domain Bacteria; kingdom Bacillati; phylum Bacillota; class Bacilli; order Caryophanales; family Paenibacillaceae; genus Paenibacillus; species Paenibacillus sp. FSL P4-0176. The sequence goes on along the minus strand of NZ_CP150242.1, from coordinate 4,509,934 downwards.
CGGGTACACGAATCTCCGCATTTTCTTCCCAAATGTTGAAAGCCTTGATCAATTCGATTCCTTGAATCGGTACGTGTCCATCTGCTCCAAAGAATTCACTGATCAGGTTGTTAAACACAGTATGCACGTGGAATACAGCACCACAACCCGTCAAACGATAGATTTCGCAATGAATCAACGTTTCGGCACTTGGTTTCAACGTTGTTGTTTCAATTGCTTTGCCGTGTTTGTCCACAAAAAGAAAGTCTTCCGGAGTGCGAAGTGATTTGTCTTTGCCTGAGGCGGTAACCGCAAAATAAAATTGCTCCGGGTCAAAGTCTCCTACACGCATCGACAGATTGCCACTTGTTCCGGGGAACCAGTTACGACCGGCAAACAACGCTTTAATATCAGCCAGTTCTTCAAGGACCTGACGTTTGTGTTCCAATGTAATCTTTTCAAAGCCCATCGTTTACAGCACTCCTTGTGTTTGCTTCTGTTTCATATCTTCGATGATATCGTAAAAGGTAGCGAATGGCACATGGTCTACACCCAGCTCAATACATTTGTCCGTTAAAATAGAGCGGGAGTAGACGAGGTCGGCAATTTTGGCACCTTCAAAATCCGTCAGACTGTCTCCAATGAGGATTCGATTGTATTGTTCTTCCGGGAAGGTACGAATGACTGTTGTTTTGCACATGCCGCAGCCATTCTCACAAGGAGGCTGGCAGGGATTTGGCCATTCAATCTTAATGGTTTCACCCGAGAAGTCAGCTCCGTTGCAATAGACATGATCCTGCGGGATATGAAATGGTGCGAGTAACGGTTCAATGAAAAAGTCCATACCACCGCTGGTCACATTGAATTCGATACCTTCGCTGCGAACGTAGTCAAGAAACTCGCTGAATCCTTCACGGATCCCCGCTTGTCCAAGCACAAATTCCACAATTTCATCTTTCTGCGATGCAGGCAACAGAGCAAACATGGCTCCAACACCTTCACGCAGCGAGATTTTTTGCTCAATTGTATCTTTCATAATCGCTTCAATGCCCTCAGGCTTGAAATGTTTCATGATTGCGACAATATTGTCCGAGAGCGTAATCGTACCGTCAAAGTCACAGAAAATGACTGTTTTTTTATCACTTCTCATCGTTCGCCACCCCACAGATCCAATGCACTTTTCAGCTCCGGATGCTCGGTTGCATACTGCGCGAGTGGAATGGAACGTTGAGCTGCCTCAATGGCTTGCAGGAATGCACGTCCGCCTGCCTCAGTGCCCATAGGATGTCCATGAATACCGCCACCAGCATTAACGATGACATCCGTGCCAAAGTCGCGCAAAATGAGCGGTACAAGGCCTGGATGGATACCGGCTGAAGGCACTGGCATACTGGTTCGTACTGGCAGATCGGCTGTCAGTAATTGCTCCGTGATCGCCATATTTTCTTCCTTCGGCATCGTAACCGAACCATAAGGAGAAGGGAAGAGCACCAGATCGGCACCCGCAAGACGCATCAACTGGCCTAGTACAACCGAAGCGGACATGCCGTAATGTGGTGAAGGATACAGTGCACCTGCAAGAGCAGGGTGAGCCATAATTGGCACATTGATGTCAGGATCACTGCTGAGTTCATGCAGCACATCATATCCGTAAGACAATACGTTGAATAACAGGGCATTGGCTCCTGCACCAATAGCGCGTTCAGCTTGTTGCTTCAGACGAGATGTAGGTCCTGTAAGATTGGTTGCATACAGAAGTTTCTTGCCGGTCTCCTGGCGTGCCTGTTCGGCAGCTTTCATGCAGACCTCGACTCTTTTTTCGATAGGTGTCAATTTATTCTCAAACAGAATCTCATCGTCCTTGATCAAATCAACGCCACCAAGAGCCTGACGAATAAATTGTTCACGCAGTTCATCTGCATCCAGTCCGATAACTGACTTAAAGATACTCATTAACAGTGGACGATCATGTACACCAAGCAGATCACGAACACCATTCAGTCCAAACTTGGGTCCCGGGAATGCACTCAGGAAGCCATCCGAGAAACCAAGCTTTGTAAGTTTAATTCGGCCATCCATTGAGATTTTGCCAAAGACCGTCACGAGCAGGGCAGGGATATCACGGCTGAAGTTAACATCAGGATATCCGATGGTAATATCGGCGTAACGCTCACCCGCAGCTATTCCTTCAGCTTCATTTACTTCTACGCTGATTACTTCACCCAGATGTTTCTGCATCGCTTCACGCTGGGCTTGCGGCAACTCCGTCCAGCTACCCACGGTCATGCCAATCGCGATAGACTGAGCCTTCTTGCGAAAGTCTGCATGATCATCATGCAGACGATATGTGGCTGTGCACATGTTATTCATTTTAAATCCCCTTCCAAAGCAGCTCCCATCTCCCGTGAGCGCTCTGCACAGCGGTTGACGGCTGCGATTACATTTTCAAAGAAATCTCCTTCGTCCAGTGTCTTCAGTGCTGCCTGGGTTGCCCCTCCCGGGGAAGTCACATCACTACGAAGTTTCATCGGTTCCAAACCGGTTTGTTGTACCATTCGTGACGCGCCAAGCACCGTCTGAACAGTGAGATCACGAGATTGCTGGCTGGATAAGCCACCACGAATACCTGCGGCAATCATGGCCTCCATTAAATAGTATACATAAGCAGGGCCGCTTCCGGAAATTCCAGTGAGCACTTCGAGTTTATCTTCAGGCACGATGGTCACGATACCAACCGCTTCAAACATGGTCATCACCGTACTGCGCTGCTCATCCGTAATCTCCGTAGAGAAGGCAAGCCCGGTTGCACCGAGTCCAATGGTACTGGATGTGTTCGGCATGGTTCTCGCGATCGGTTGTTTACGACCAAGCAAGGACTGCATCGTGCGGATTGATAATCCGGCAATGACAGATACGATCAGTTGATCAGGTGATAACAGCGGACCAAGCTCGCGTAGCGCTGCGGCAGCATCTTTGGGTTTCATACAGAGTACAATGACCGGAGTGGAGGCAAGGTGATCCAAGGATTGCGAGGCAGTTCCGGTATGTACAGCATAACGGGTGCTGAGCTCCTCCTGACGTTTCTGGTTGCTGCGGTTCAGCATCGTAATATCCTGAGGACGAACGACTAGGCGGGAGATCAGTCCGCGCACGATGGCTTCAGCCATCGCGCCTGCTCCGTGGAAAGTAATCTTCTGTTGTAGTAACGTCTGTTGCTCTTGACTCATATTTATCGTTCCTCCTATATAACTGTTGCTGGGATATTATTGACGAATCTGTCCATTGCCTGTAATCCGATATTTGGTTGATGTCAGTGCTGGTAGTCCCATCGGTCCACGAGCATGCAGTTTCTGAGTACTGATTCCGATTTCGGCTCCATAGCCAAATTCAAATCCGTCGGTGAAACGTGTGGACGCATTGTGATAGACGGCTGCTGCATCCACATCATGCATGAAGCGCTCTGCATGGGCTGTATCCCGGGTTACGATACACTCGGAATGTTTGGTTCCGTAATGTGCGATGTGCTGCATCGCTTCTTCCAGGTTCTCGACCACCCGGATATTTAAAATATAGTCGTTGTACTCGGTCGCATAGTCTTCCTCGGTTGCCTCAAGGGCAGAAGGAACAAGACGGCGCACCGTGTCGCAACCTTTCAAGACCACACTGGCCTCACGGAATTGCTCGGCAAGAGCAGGCAGATGTTCTTCCGCATATGCGGCATGCAGCAGCAACGTTTCCATGGAATTACATACGGATGGACGTTGTGCCTTGGCATTGATGGCAATTTCGGCTGCCATAACTGGATCGGCTGATTCATCCACATAGGTATGGCAGATGCCCGCCCCAGTTTCGATGACAGGTACCGTTGCATTGGCAACCACATTACGAATGAGGGAAGCACCGCCGCGTGGAATGATAACGTCCAGCAGTCCGTTCAACTTGAGCATCTCATCCACGGAAGCACGATCTGCATCTTCAACCAGTTGCAAAGCATCAGCAGGCATGTCTGTCGTTGTGAGTGCCTGATGCAGCACCTCTACAATTTTACGATTGGAGGACAGGGCAGAGGAACCGCCGCGCAGAAGCACTGTATTACCTGTTTTAAGACATAATCCGGCTGCGTCTACAGTTACATTAGGACGAGCTTCGTAGATGATGCCAATCAGGCCAATCGGCACTCTTAATTTTTCAACATGTAATCCGTTTGGACGGGTAAATGTCTCTAACACTTCGCCGACTGGATCAGGCAGATCTGCAATCTGACGTAACCCTTCAGCTATGCCTGCGATCCGCTCCTTATTAAGGGCGAGTCGATCCAGCATGGATTCCGGCGTGCCTTGTTCTCTGCCTCGTGCCAGATCTTCGGCGTTTGCCGTAATGATGGAATCCGTCTCCTTAATCAAAGCATCTGCCATGACACGCAGGGCCGTATTTTTCTGTTCTGTATTCAATCGGTTCAGCTGTGGAACCGCTGCTTGGGCTTTGCTGGCTTTTTCTCTGACTTCACTCATCGTAATTCCTCCTCATATATATAAAGTTGAGTATTCCAACCACTATATAGCTTCTTGTTTATTTTAACGTAATCCATTCGTCTCTATGAATAACTTCAAGTCTGTGGATGCTAGCGAGTTGTTTCATCACTTCACCACTGGGAAGTCCGGCAATGAGTCGAAGCTGGTCATCATCATAATTGACAATACCGCGACCGAGCAAGGTTTCATCCATACCAATGACCTCTACGACGTCTCCTGCATGGAATGTTCCCAGTACCCGCTTGACCCCTACAGGTAGAAGACTGTGGCCCCCATGGACAAGTGCTTCTTCAGCACCATCATCCACAACGACGGTTCCCAGCGGAGTAGACATGAAGCCAAGCCACTGCTTTTTACGGGATAGCGAAGCGAGTCGTGTCTCAAAGTAAGTTCCTTTGCCCGTGCCATCAACCGCCTTCTGCATATCTCCGGGTTCCTTCACACTTCCCACGAATACAGGTACGCCTCCACGTGTAGCAACCTTGGCTGCATCAACTTTGGATCGCATTCCGCCTGTGCCAACCGCCGAACCTGAACCGCCGGCAAAAGCATAGATCTCAGCCGTGATTTCGGGAATACGGTCGTAACGCACGGCAGAAGGATCTTTGCGCGGATCTGCGGTGTACAAGCCGTTGGTATCGGTAAGAATGATCAGATGCTGAGCCTTCACCAGGTTTGCAACCAATGCGGACAACAGATCGTTATCACCAAACTTCAATTCGTCTACCGACACCGTATCATTCTCATTAAAAATCGGAATCACTCGCTGTTTAAGCAACTCTTCTACGGTCATACCTGCGTTACCCATGCGTTTACGACTGTGAAAGTCTGTACGAGTTAACAGAATTTGCGCCGTAGTAACGCGGTGCGCTGCAAAAGCCTGTTGATATGCCTGCATCAGTAATGCCTGCCCAACGGCCGCTGCGGCTTGTTTCTCATGTAGCAGTTTGGGGCGCTGAGGATAACCGATCTCCCGGAATCCGGCCGCTACCGCTCCTGAGGTGACCAAAAGCACTTCATGACCCTGATCAGCCAATGCTGCAATTTCTCCGGCAAAAAAAGTGATCGAACTGCGATCCAGACCGCCTTCTTCCGTTGTAAGCGAGCTGCTTCCAATCTTAACTACAATACGTGAAGTCATGGTTTCACTTCCTTAAACATGATTAATAAGTGCTTCTGGAGCAGTCTTTAGCGGGTACAAAAAAAACTCCCGCCCTTTAGTTAAAAAGGACGAAAGTTTGTTACTTCCGCGGTACCACCTTTATTGATGATTAGATCATCCGGCTTCATGCCCTGTAACAGAAGGCACTGTCCTGCACGTAACAGGCCGCTCAGGGGTAGGTTTCAGAGAAGAGCCGCGGTAAATTCTTTCAGCAGGGTGGAATTTACTCTCTGGGCGCGACTGATATTCTCTTACTGGTCCCGTCATCACGTTTCGTTCAATATTTCTTATAACATACCATGGAAACTTGGCATATGCAAAGGGGTTATGGTCCTGTAAATTACTTGAATAAATTCAGCTTGCCAATCCGCTGGGCAGCTTCGCGTAATCGGTTTTCATCACTTAACAGTCCCGCGCGCACATAGCCTTCACCATGCGAACCAAAACCAATACCTGGGGCTACGGCTACCTTGGCTTCTCGCAGTAACAAGTCTGCAAATGAAGCGGAGGTATAACCGGCAGGTACAGGTAACCAGCTGAAGAATGAACCCGCTGGTTTCGAAGCTTGCCAGCCAATTGAGGAAAGAGCGTCATAAAATGCATTGCGACGCGATTCGTAGCGTGAAACCAGTGAGGCAACACATTCCTGTGAGCCAGTAAGTGCTTCCGTTGCCGCAGCCTGAATTCCACCGAAGAGACTGACATAGATATGATCCTGAAGCAGATTGATCTTAGAGACAATCTCTGCATTGCCGAGTGCGAATCCAACACGCCATCCAGCCATATTGTACGTTTTGGATAACGTATAGAACTCAATGCCCACTTCTTTGGCACCAGGGGCTTGCAGGAAACTTACGGGACGATGTCCGTCGAATCCAATTGCACCGTAAGCAAAGTCGCTGGCAATGACGATTTGATTTTGAATGGCAAATTCAACCGTATCTTCGTAGAACGAAAGGGGTGCCGTTGCTGACGTTGGGTTGTTGGGATAGTTCAGGAACATCAGCTTGGCCTTCTCCCGATCTTCGGCTGTAACAGCTTCATAATCTGGCAGGAATGCGTTGGACTCCAGCAAAGGCATAAATGACATGTTTGCTTTGGCGAGTGCAACACCAGACCAGTAATCCGGGTAGCCGGGATCTGGAACGAGAACGGTGTCGCCGGGGTTTAGCAGGACCTGAGGTAACTGAACCAATCCGGTTTTGCCTCCGAACAGAATGGCTACTTCAGTCTCGGGGTCCAAATCAACGTTGTAATCTTCCTTATAACGTTTGGCGACGGCTTCCTTCAGGAAAGAGTATCCTCTAAAAGGGGAGTATTTGTGATAGAGGGGATTCTCAGCCGACTCTTGCAGTGTTTTCACAATATGAGGTGGTGTAGGTGTATCCGGGTTCCCCTGACCCAGATTGATCACGTCATGTCCACTTGCGATTTCACGATTTACATTTTGAACAAGGGTAGCAAAAAATTGCGTTGGAAGCTGTGTCATCACATCAGAAGTCGGTATCTTAAAAGCTGAACGAGCAGATGTATGGTCTGATTGGGTCATTATATTCATCACTCCGGTTATTAATAATGGCAAATAGTTCTCATTAATTTATCACGCAAATCCCGAGCTGTATAGAGGGAAATACACTTGAATATACAGTACATAGGAGCAAAGAGCGGAGTATTGTACAAAATTGAAAGTACTCATTTAGTTTTGTCCATTGAGCTGAGAGAAGCCATGTTTTATGATAATATCCGATAATGATAATCAATATCATTAATTTCTAGCACAACGCACATGATATAGGGGGAGAAATAGAAATGAAAAAGGGCATACGAAATACGGGAGTATTATTAACGATCACATGGTTATCCATCCTGCTACTGGCTTGTGGAAATCAGGCTGCAACACCTGCTGCTGGCGCAGATGATTCCAAAGCAGCCACAGAAACCACAGAGACCCAAACTGCAACGGAAGAGACGAACGAGGGCGAGACCCGGATATTCAAAGACTGGACTGGCCATGAAGTTGAGATTCCTGTAAATCCGAAGCGAGTTATCTATCATGGAGAAGTTACAGGGGATCTGCTCGCGCTTGGTGTAGTTCCTGTCGGCATACTTCGTCAAGAGGGAACCGTATTTGATGATCAGGTTGCTCAGGCAGAAGATGTAGGATTTCCGATCAGTGTGGAAAAGGCGTTAGACCTGAATCCCGATCTGATTATTTTTTCCAACAGTGACGAGGCTCAATATGATCAGATCGCAAAGGTTGCACCCACGGTTACATTTGATTCATTTGGTTTAATAGAAGATCGCATGCGTATCCTTGGCGATTTGTTGAATAAGAAGCAAGAAGCGGAGGAATGGGTTACAGCTCATCAAAAAGCGACGGAAGAGATGTGGACGCAACTTCATGAGAACGGATTAAAAGAAGGGGAGACCGCTTCGGTATTCACCATGTATCCCGGGAATCGTCTGTTTGTCATGGCAGGTGCAGGATTGCCACAGTTGTTATACGGAAAAGACGGGCTGAAGCCAACCGCGGAAATCCAGAAAGTATTGGATGAAGACATGGGATTTGTAGAGATTTCGACTGAAAAATTATCTGAATTTGCCGGTGATCGGATATTTATTCTGGATCCTGTGACCGACGATGCGAAACAATCCACCAAGGAATTGCTGGATAGTACAATCTGGAAGAACCTGCCTGCGGTGAAAGAAGGAAAAGTATATCGTTTTAATATCGTAAAAGCTTCTAGTGATGCTCTTTCGAGGGAGTGGCTGTTACAAGAGCTGCCAAAACAGATGAACCAATAATGGTGACGAGCTAGTGAGGCAGCAGTAACACCTTTGAGTAATGCAATTATAAAAAAAGTAAAGGGGGCCTTCAACATTTCGTTGAACGCTCTTTTTTGCTGATTAAACTCATATCTGGATTATTGACTATCGCTCGCTTATAATCAGACCATACAGAATGATTGATAATTATTCTCATTTTAGAAAAACGAGGTGAACCGACATGCAGGCTTTGGATGCCGATGGGGGAGCGTTGTTCTTTTCAGCATTCATGTTTCGGCTGGATCATCTGATACGACGAATTGAACCACCTGAACAGGTGATGCTGGAAGTGGCTTGCGAGAAACATGCCTTCCTGATCTGTGAAGAAGGGGATGGGCGTTTATATATTGGACATGAACAGTTTCCGTTTACTACGGGATGTGTTTATCCGCTTTCTCCGGGAGAGGGGTACCAGATTGAACATCGTAATAACTCGGAATTAAAATATATCATAATGGCTTTTGATGTTATTCATGTGTTGACGGGTGATCCCGAACTCTTTACCCGCCCTGTATTTGAGCACAGAAACCAATTGAATGGTTATCCCTATGCTCCGTTAAGTGGGTTGCTGGAGCAGATGTATGTCATCCGGAATTATAAAACAGATGCCGAATACAGTCATCTGAATGCACAGTTCCAAAAATGGATGGAGATGATCATTACCCGGTACACTTCTCCAAAGACGGAACAGAGTATGGAAGCAAGGCTACACAGTACGATTCAATATGTGGACGACCATTATGCTGAAGAAATCACTGTACAGAAACTGGCACGTCTTGCGGAGATCAGACCTGTACAATATACGACCCTATTCAGACAACTCACGGGTCACAAGCCGCTTGATTATGTGAATCATGTACGCATTAAACATGCCAAGGACTGGCTTCGCAAATCAGATGAACCACTTCGGGATATAGCGAGTCGCGTGGGGTTTAAGGATGAGTATTATTTCAGCAGGCGTTTTCGCCAAATGACGGGATTATCTCCTCGTCAATATGACAGATCGATTCAGCAGCAGACATTAGTACAAGATTGGTTGGGTCATGATGTGAATATTCCAGTTAACCCGGAGCGAATTATGTATTATGGAGATTCTGCTGGGGATCTGTTGATGCTGGGCATTCAGTTGCTGGAAGATCGGACATATGACGCGGTCGCCCCGGTTAATGTGGAAGCCGCTGTTATCATGAAGCCGGATTTGATTATTTTTGACAGCAGCAATGAACAACAGTATGAACAACTTTACCGGATTGCACCGACGCTTGCTTACAATTCACATGCCACGTTGGAAGAACGAATGCGCAGATTGGGCAGCTGGTTTGGCAGACAACCGCAGGCTGAACAATGGCTAACCTCCTATGCGGAGCGTACTGAGCAGATGTGGGCGAAGATCCATACTGTAATTGAAGAGGGGGAAACGGCATCCGTATTTACATACCATCGGGGTGCACGATTATTTGTTATGGGCAATATCGGTCTGGCGCCTATGTTATATCATCCAATGGGATTCAGGCCAGTTACCAAAGTGAAGGAAGCACTTGCGGCAGGCAGAGCCTATAAGGAAATTTCGGCTGAAGCGGTACGTCAGTACGCGGGAGATCATGTGTTTGTTATGCTGCCTGAGGAAGTTGTGGCAAGACAGGCTACAGAGATGCTGATGAAAAGTCCCAGTTGGCAGGCCCTTCCGGCTGTGCAGAATGGACGGGTATATCCTGTGGAGGAGTCAACATGGAATGTGGGTGATGCGCTCACGAGTGATCGATTGTTGACCCTGCTCCCTGAGTTGTTGTGTGCAAGTTCATAACAAAAACAGGCTTGCAGTCCTCAGGAGGATCAAGCTATGATAGCAGGTATTACGGTTCAGAGGAGTGCTTGTCATGACAGAAAAACAACAGGGAGAAATGCGTGTAGCCCTGATTCAGGGCGATATTCAGCTCGGAGACCCTGAGGCCAATCATAAACATATGCAGACGTTGCTTGAGCGTGCGGTAGAACAATATCCGGATCTGGGGCTGGCTGTGTTACCTGAGATGTGGAATACCGGATACGCTTTGACTCAAATTCATGAACTCGCTGACCCGGAAGGCCAGAAATCTCGGGAATGGCTGTCTGCTTTTGCTCAAAAACATCAAATTTCCATCGTTGGCGGTTCGATTGCCGAGAAACGGGATGGTCAAATATACAATACAATGTACGCTTATGATCGTGAAGGAAAACAGGTAACACGATACGATAAATTACATTTGTTCCGTCTGATGGACGAGGAGAAATATTTACAGCCTGGTGCGGAACCTGAAATTTTTGAATTGCAGAACGGTCTTACAGCGGGTGCTTCGATCTGTTATGACATCCGGTTCCCGGAGCTTGCCCGCACCCTTGCTTTGAATGGTGCCAAGGCATTGATTGTACCCGCCGAATGGCCGAAACCTCGTCTGCACCACTGGCGTACGTTGCTTACCGCACGAGCGATTGAGAATCAGATGTATGTGATCGCATGTAATCGTGTAGGTAAAGGGGGAGAGACCGAATTTTTCGGACATTCCCTCATCATTGATCCTTGGGGTGAGATTGTGGCTGAAGGTGGCGAAGGGGAAGAGATCGTGACCGGAATTATTCGTCCATCTCTGGTAGATGAGGTTCGCGGACGTATTCCCGTATTTGAAGACCGTCGACCTGGCGTTTATTTTGGCGGAAAATAAAAACTGAAATAAAATTCTTCAGAAAAAGTGTTTATTCTTCCAGGACGCGGGTAATGATAACTATCCCGTCACCAAGGAGGATGATCAATCAATGGACAACCATGTGAAAGATACGCTCAGGAGACTGGAACAGGATAACACAAGGGAAGATCACTTAAGGGCATTCTTAGAGAATGGAGCAGGAGGGCTATCACCCCCTGATTCAACTGTTCAGGACGAAGGCCGTGTAATGAATCAGCAAAACAGGCTGACAAGCGATCGTAATTTGCGTAAATAAACCGCCAGACATGAAGTTTTCTTATGTACGTTTCTACGTTAACATTATAAATTAGCATTGTAGCTAAACAACTTAACAAGCAACATTGTACTGTAACCAGTTACTGTGATTGCAATGTAAGAACTCTATCCTGCGGATGCGGGAAACGAGTATATGACAAAGGCTTGGCCCATAAGGGTCAAGCCTTTGTTTTGTTTCAGTATGAAATGTACCCATACCCATAGGAGAAATTTTTTAGTCTCCCTTTGACAGTTCGGTCACGGTTTGTTGAAACGTATGGATGAATGCTTCGGCTGCCTTCGACAGCACTCTTCCTTGACGATAAGCCACAACAAGTGTTCTGCTAGGAGTAGGCTCAGCAAGTGGCACATACACAGGCACGAACTCACTGCGCGGCGCACGGGCGATAAAGCGTGGAACCAGGGTAATACCCATACCTGTGGCGACCAGCGACTGAACGGTTTCAATATTGGTGCTCTCAAACACAACTTGGGGATCAAAACCAGCCTGCTCACAGAGATCGAATGTAAGTTTGCGGAAGCCCTGCCCTTTTTTCAACACAACAAAAGGTTCATCCCGAAGCTCTTCAATTCGCACAGGAAGCGGATGTTCCGGATCTGCCCTGCGTGCCAAAGGGTGATTCGGGGGAACTGCCAGATCAATCTTTTCCTCTCCAATGGCAACATAGGCGAGACTTGGCTCTTGTAAAGGAAGAGATAACAGACTGAGATCTGCTTTGCCACTTGCTGTCAATTTCTCAAGCGTAAGCCCGGAGTCTTCCAATAAGGTAACCTCAATCTCGGGATAAGCTTGTTGAAACGCAGGAAGCACGTGTGGGAGCAGGTGTGATCCCGTGATCGGCATGCTGCCTACAACGACTTTACCTTTGCGAAGCTGGGAGATATCGGACATTTCCTGACGCAATAGCTCCACGGCATCTACGATCTTCTGGGCTTGCTCGACAAACGTAACACCCGCATGGGTTAACTCCACGGTACTGGTATTACGCTGAAACAGTAGCACTCCCAATTCTTTTTCCAATTTGGATAATTGCTGGCTTAATGAAGGTTGAGCAATATGCAGCTTCTCTGCTGCCCGGGAGAAATTGCGTTCGGCCGCAATTTGCAGCGTATATTGAAGTTGTCTGAATTCCATCGTCATCGGTCATTCCTTTCGTTATGCCACCATTATATCATTACAGATGAAGAAATCATTAATTTCGCTTAACCGCTTGCACTCCATCAGAAGAGTTGTTATACTAATTTTGAAAACGCTTAATAAGAACCACTTACCCGGGTAAAACAAAATCAACGTTTTCATGTGTACCAGTTTCAAGTGTTAGCACAGAACCATTTCAAATGTTCATATTCTTTTTCGTTCATATAATTGAATAACATTCATCCAACGATGGCGTGTTACTGTTCGGCAGGCAAGACCTAGATTGGGTGGGAAGAGTTTCTCTTTTCCTACCCTTTTTAGGTCTTTTTTTGTTCCCATCAAGAAACGGAGGTGCACCATGAATTACAAACAATTAGCCCAATCGATTATGGAGCTGGTCGGTGGCAATGATAATATCAACACGTTAATTCATTGCTCTACCAGGCTCAGACTTACCCTGAAGAATCCGGATATGGCGAAGACCCAAGAAATTAAGAGCCTTGATGGTGTTATTGGCGCAGTGAATAGCGGCGGACAATATCAGGTTATTATCGGTAATGACGTCGCGTACGTCTACAATGAACTTGCCAAGATGATGGATACTCGGCAATCAAACGAAATTCAGGAGAAACAAAAAGCGGATTATAGCCCCAAAGGACTGTTTAATACTTTTGCCAGTGTCATTGCAGGCATTTTCCAACCTATTATCCCAGCCATTGCTGCCTCGGGCATGCTTAAGGCACTGTTGCTACTGGCGACCGTGACCGGCCTGATGTCTAAAGAGAGCCAGACATATACCGTTTTGAGTGTCATGTCTGATGCTGCCTTTTACTTTCTTCCGATTCTACTGGCCTATTCCAGTGCAAATAGATTTAAAACGAACCCCTTTGTTGCCGTTCTGTTTGGTGGAATCATGTTACACCCGAATATGATTGGTCTGCTTGGCGGTGAAGATCCGGTGTCCTTTATTGGCATACCTGTTGCATCCGTTCAATATGCGACATCCGTGGTACCGATTATTTTAACGGTCTGGTTCATGTCTTACATTGAAAAGTTCGCGGACAAGATCTCACCAGGACCAGTCAAAATTTTCCTTAAACCTTTGATTGTTATTCTCATTGTCGCTCCAGTTGCCCTGATTGTACTTGGACCTCTGGGGATGTATCTCGGAACGGGAATGTCCAACCTGATCTATTGGATTCAGGATAAGATTGGATGGTTGACCGTTGTCATTATGGCTATACTGATGCCTCTGATTGTCATGTTCGGTATGCATAAAGTATTTTATCCCATTATTTTCGCAGCCTTGGCTTCACCTGGATATGAAACACTGGTGCTGGTCGCGATGCTGGCATCCAATATGGCGCAGGGAGCAGGCGCACTGGCGGTGTCATTCAAAACCAAAGACATCAAGCTGAAACAAGTCGCTTTGTCTGCAGGAATTTCAGGTGTATTCGGTATCACGGAACCTGCTCTGTACGGTGTACATTTAAGGCTCAAGAAAACGCTGTTTGCCTGCATGATCGGCGCCGGAGTCGCTGGGTTGTTCGCAGGTATTGTGAATCTCAAGGCATATGCTGCCGTGGGTCCGGGGATTGCATCTATGCCTATGTTTATCAGTGAAGATCATATGAATATTATCTATGCGATCATTACCATGCTGATCTCTGCCATTGTCGCGTTTGTCGCTGTATATGTCATTGGATTTCAGGATGTTGTTCCAACAGCAGTGTCGATAGCAGGCAGTCCTACAACCAAAGCGAGAGGCGAATCTGAAATCCAGCCATCCAAAGGGATCAAATCGAAAAAGATCGTTTTTGCTCCATTGGAAGGTAAAGTTCTGCCATTAAGAGAGGTGAAGGACGAGGCCTTCTCGCAAGAAGCTATGGGACAAGGTATGGCCATTCAGCCAAGTGTTGGCAAGGTGTTTGCTCCGTTTGATGGTACCGTTGAGACGGTGTTCCGCACTAAACATTCCATCGGTCTGAGATCGGTAGAGGGGGTAGAACTTCTGATTCATGTCGGATTGGATACGGTGAAACTGAAAGGCCAGCATTTTGATGTAAAAGTGAACGAAGGAGAACAGATCTCTCATGGTCAGCTCCTGATCGAATTTGATCTTGAAGCTATACAAGCCGCAGGTTATGACACAACGACCCCTGTAATTGTGACCAATTCATCAGATTATCTGGAGATACTGGGCAATGAAACTGTGGCGACAACAGGACCGGGGAAACCATTAATTACGGTGTTATAACCCGCTGAAATATGAATGAAAGGCAGGCAGCCTGATATGGAAGTCATAAAAATACTGAATTCGAGCATTGTTCTTGCCAGACGTGGTGAGGATGACAAGGAAATTATTGTGATGGGAAAGGGCATCGGCTACAGGAGCAAACCGGGAGATGTCGTGGGGGAGGATGAGATCGAGAAGATCTATGTCCTTGAAAATGAAACGATCTCTTCGGATCTCACCGCCCTGATGAAGGAAACGCCAAAAGAATATCTGATTCTGGCTGACGAAATCATCTCCCATGCCAAACATACATTGTCCCGCCATCTGAGTGATCATCTCTATGTCGCATTAACAGATCACCTGTATATGGCCATGAAGCGATTCAAGGACAATATGACGATCCAGAACCGAATGTTGTGGGAAGTTAAAAAGTTCTATCCGCAGGAGTTCAGCATCGGGTTGCATGGTCTGTCTCTCATTCAAAAACAGCTTGGACTCTCCCTGCCTGAAGAGGAAGCGGCGAATATTGCCTTTCATCTCGTTAATGCGCAGCAGAATGATGACAATATGAATCAGGTCATGATGATGACCAATACCGTCAAGGATGTACTCAATATTATCAAAATTCACTATCACGTGGAGCTGGATACACACAGCATCAACTATTCACGCTTTTTGACCCATTTGCAGTTTTTCATTCAACGGCTTTTTGAGCATAAAACATTAAACACACAGGATCATGAGCTCTTTGAACAGATCGCGAATAAATACCCGCAGGAAGAAGCCTGCGTACTGCTAATCAAGGATTATATTGAAGCTCGGTTTGAACATACGATCTCCAATGAAGAGATGATGTATTTGATTATTCATATCAATCGGGTCATGAGTCGCAATTGAGCAAGAATGAAAGAATTACAGAGATAATCCAAGGAGGAATACACAATGACCAATACAACAAGAACGTTTCCAGAAGATTTTCTATGGGGAGGAGCGATTGCTGCCAATCAGGCAGAAGGAGCGTGGAATGTGGATGGCAAAGGTCTGTCTACAGCGGACATTGCTATCTATCGAAAAGGTGTAGCCAAGAGTGAGTATAAAAAGCATAATGCGATCAATGAAGAACAGATCAAAACTGCGATGGAGTCTAGCTCGGACAGAGAATATCCGAAACGCAGAGGCATTGATTTTTACCACCGCTATGAGGAGGATCTGGCCCTGTTTGGGGAGATGGGTCTCAAAACGTTGCGCTTATCTATTGCTTGGACCCGAATTTTCCCGAATGGCAACGAAACTGAGCCGAATGAAGCCGGTTTGCAGTTTTATGACCGCGTTATTGATGGTATGCTGAGACAAGGGATTGAACCTTTAATTACGTTGTCGCATTATGAGATGCCGATGTATCTGGTGAATCACCACGGTGGATGGACGGATCGGAAAGTCGTCGAGTATTTTGTTCACTTTTGTAAAACCGTGTTCACCCGTTATAAGGACAAAGTGAAGTATTGGATTACATTTAATGAAATTGACAGCATTGTTCGTCATCCGTTTACGAGTGGTGGTATTGTTCCGGAGCGTTTCGAAAATGTGGAGCAGGCTGTATATCAGGGGTTACACCATCAATTTGTAGCGAGTGCACTCGCAGTGAAATACTGTCATGAGATCATTCCCGGTTCCCAGATCGGATGTATGCTTACCAAACTGACAACGTACGCTCATACATGTAATCCCGAAGACGTACTTGTTGCTTCCCGGGATAATCAATTCAATCTTATGTTTACGGACGTACAGGTGCGTGGAGCGTATCCGTACTTTACGAAGAGATTTTTTGCCGAAAAAGGGATTAACCTGGATATGCTTGAGGGGGATGAAGAGATTCTGAAAGTACACACTGTGGACTTTATCTCATTCAGTTATTATATGTCCCTGGTATCAAGTGTGGATGGCGACCGATTGGAGCAGGTGAGTGGCAATACAACTGGAGGGGTGAAGAACCCGTATCTGCAAACGAATGATTGGGGCTGGCAGATTGACCCGGTAGGTCTGCGCATCTCACTGAATGAACTGTATAGTCGTTACGAGGTGCCTTTGTTTATCGTTGAAAATGGAATTGGGGCGGTAGACACGATTGAAGCGGATGGTAGCATTCAGGATGATTATCGTATTGAGTACTTCCGCTCTCACATGGAACAGATGCATGAAGCGATTCTGGACGGTGTTGAACTTCTGGGCTATACCAGTTGGGGAGTGATTGATCTGATTAGTTATTCTTCTTCAGAGATGGAGAAACGATATGGCTTTATTTATGTAGATCAGGATAATGACGGCAATGGAACACTGGAGAGAAAACGCAAGAAGAGTTTCTATTGGTACAAAGATGTGATTGCGAATAACGGTCTGTAATACAGTAGTCGGATAAGTACTCTCTATTAGAAGGCGTTGATATGATAATTTTCATTTCATAACAGAAACTAGCAAAGCAGCTCTGGATTCAGGGCTGTTTTTTATGTTCTAGATAAAAAGCATTGACAGCGAAGCAGCGGAAACGTAGTATAAGACTTATCTGATAATGATAATTGTTATCAATTGAAACCTCTGCGACGAGCAGTGGTTTATTTGTCTTTCTCTCATTATAGGTTAAACCTATTACATCTATAGATATTATATCTTGGAACAATGAAGGACAGGGTGATATATTTATGTCATTCAAGAGCTTCACTTTTTAAAGAAAACAGAGGCTCTTCCAAGGAACGAACTTATAATGAGGTGAAAATGATGAGTAAAAAAACGATGTTTGAGAAAATTTGGGAAAATCACGTAATTCATCAAGAAGAAGGCAAACCAAGCATTCTGTATATCGATCTGCATCTGGTGCACGAAGTAACTTCTCCACAGGCATTTGAAGGTCTTCGTCTCAGCGGACGTAAAGTTCGTCGCCCTGAACTGACATTTGCAACAATGGACCACAACGTTCCAACGAAAGACCGTTTCAACATTACAGATCCTATCTCCAAACAACAAATTGATACACTTTCGCAAAACTGCCGTGATTTCGGCGTGAAATTGTATGATCTGGACACGATTGATCAAGGCGTTGTGCACGTTATGGGACCTGAACTGGGTCTGACTCACCCGGGCAAAACGATTGTATGTGGTGACAGTCATACGTCCACACACGGTGCGTTTGGCGCACTGGCATTCGGAATCGGAACAAGTGAAGTTGAGCACGTTATGGCAACTCAATGTTTGCAACAAGCAAAAGCCAAAACGATGGAAGTTCGTTTTGTCGGCAAACGTAACCCGGGTGTAACCGCAAAAGACATGATCCTCGCAGTCATCGCCAAATACGGTACAGACTTTGCAACAGGTTATGTTATTGAGTACACAGGCGAATCCATCCGTGAGTTGAGCATGGAAGAGCGTATGACGGTCTGCAACATGTCCATCGAAGGTGGAGCAAGAGCAGGATTGATCGCTCCGGATGAAACAACATTTGAATATCTGCGTGGACGTGAATACGTACCAGCGGATGCCAAATTCGACGAAGCTGTAGCAGGTTGGAAACAGCTTGTAACCGATGAAGGTGCCGAGTTCGACCATATGGTTGAAATCGATGTAGAGACATTGATTCCGCAAGTAACTTGGGGAACAAGCCCTGGCATGGGAACCGACATTTCTTCGAAAGTTCCTGTTCCGGCTGAATTGCCTACAGAAAACGAACGCAAAGCGGCTGAAAAAGCGCTTGAATATATGGGACTTGAACCGGGAACACCAATCGCCGAGATTCCAATTGATTATGTATTTATCGGTTCATGCACCAACGGACGGATCGAAGATCTGCGTGCAGCAGCACAAGTGGCTAAAGGTCACACGGTATCTAGTCAGGTTACAGCAATTGTTGTACCAGGCTCAGGACGTGTTAAAATTCAGGCTGAACAAGAAGGTTTGGATAAAATCTTTACGGAAGCCGGATTTGAATGGCGTGATGCGGGATGCAGTATGTGTCTGGCGATGAACCCGGATGTATTGAAGCCAGGTCAACGTTGTGCTTCGACGTCCAACCGTAACTTTGAAGGACGCCAAGGACGCGGAGGACGTACGCACCTGGTATCTCCGGCAATGGCAGCAGCAGCAGCAGTTAAGGGTCACTTTGTGGACGTACGGGACTGGAATTTCAAAACAGAAGCAGCGATCTAATCTATAACAGACAGAAGGGAGAACGTTTAATATGGAAGAATTCAAAACATTACAAGGCATCGTTGCACCGGTAGACCGGGTCAATGTAGATACAGACGCAATCATTCCAAAACAGTTCCTGAAACGGATTGAACGTACCGGATTTGGACAATTTTTGTTCTATGAATGGCGTTTTGATGAAGAGGGCAACAATAATGCTTCCTTCGAAATGAACAAACCTCGTTATGAAGGGGCATCCATCCTGATCTCACGTGCCAACTTTGGCTGTGGATCTTCCCGTGAGCATGCGCCATGGGCGATTTTGGACTATGGATTCCGTTGTGTCATCGCTCCATCTTATGCAGACATCTTCTATAATAACTGCTTTAAGAACGGAATCTTGCCAATCAAGCTGTCAGAAGAGCAAGTTGAAGACTTGTTCCAACGTACAGCGACACATGAAGGCTATGAGATGAATGTAAATCTGGAAAACAAAACGATTACTGATGCATACGGACTGCATATCGATTTTGATCTGGATGAGCACCGTCGTCAATTCCTGTTGCAAGGATTGGATGATATCGGTCTGACACTTCAACATGATGATGAAATCGCTGCTTACGAACAACGCCACGCGGCAAAACTGTTCGGTTAATCGTTAAAGTATTGCATAACAGAAAGCTTCTGCTCGCCAAAGGGACCTTGTTCCCATCGGTGAGACAGAAGCTTTTTGTAATTTCAGAAGCTAAATTAGCTTGATAAGTAGCTATACATAGAACTCCTGAATTTTCTTGGCCGAATACTTCAACAGATACAATAACAGCCGACTAAATAGAGAACCTAAAAATCGATTACTGAGGTAGCTCCAATGGGTCGTTTTTTGTATTCAGAAAATAGACATAGATATAACAAGCCAAATGCACGAAATTCACAAGTGACCATACCATAAGCCATATGATTGGAGTTGATAGCGTAGTCCAGATGCCAAACCAAGGCAGCACACGTCCTCCGCCGATAAACGTAACCAAGGGGGACAGAGATAAGAGAATTAGAACCGGGATCAGTCTACCGACCGTGATCATAATCAATTTGCTGATCGTTAGGCGTTGGTTGCTCCGACGTATGCGGAAATAGCCGTAGATGCCCCATGCAAGCGTAGCGATGATCAGCGCAATCATAATCATTTCCATATTCCGACCGTTTACAAAAGAGGTTTGGGGTTCCTGCCCCCTCATAATATCCGCTATTCCATCAATAAATGCCGAGTAATTCACATAAGCGTTTATACCAGAATTAAACATTACGGCAATGCCCATTTTCTCGTTCAAATAAACCAGTTCTTCGGACTTGTAGGTCCAGAAAATGCCGCTGTGGGAGATCGTTTGGCCGCTAGACGCATCTTGGTTTGCAAGCCAGCCCATGCCGTAAGGACCAATCGCTCCTGCGGCATGATATTGTTTCATCAGCACAGGGGAAACGAGGCGGCCATTATATTGGGAAAGCATCCAAAGGGACATGTCCTCTGCGGTTGAAACGATGCCGGCGGGGCCCTCAATGAACCAAAGCGGTTCGGATTGACTTATAGCGCGTCCCAAGCTCAGGTAATGTCCTAGAGGGATAGTATTATTCTCATAGAATTGCTGCGTTGTATTGACACTGAAGGTATGATTCATTCCTAACGGTTCAAAAATATGTTTTTTCAGATAATCCGAAAAGCGCTCTCCACTAACATTTTCCACGAGGTTCGCCAGCAGCACGTAATTGGGATTATGATAGCTGTAGGCTGTTCCGGGGATATGGGCAAGTTGAACCGTGTTTAATAATTGATTCGCTTCAGCCAGTGATTGGAATTGCGGAGTCTTTGTCATATCGGGATTAATCTTGTCATTGAGACCACTTGTCTGATTCAGTAAATGACGGACCGTGATATCAAGAACGTGGGGGTCCTGTGGAGAAAGCTCTGGAAAATAGGAAGCGTAAGTCGCATCCAAGTCGATCTGACCCTTGTCCACCAGCTGCAGAACGGCTAATGCAGTAAAGGACTTGCTTAGTGAAGCAATGGGAAAAGGGGTGTTGCCCGTAACCTTCTGGCCGTCCGCCAATGTCCCGTAGCCTTTTGCGTAAAAGACCTCATCGTTATTGGCAATCGCCAGTGAAGCAGCCTTAATGTAATTGGCCTTCATGCTCCGATTCATATATTCGTCGATCTCCTGCAGCACTTCTGTCCTGTCTCTGGCTTCATTGGCGGATAAGGGGGACGCCCACGCGGTACATAACAACAAACAGCTAATTGTGATATACATTCTTTTTTTTAGTTTTAGCATGATAACACTCCTTGAATTCAAGATAAGGAGATGTTATCAGATCATTTTCAACTATTTATCAACTTGGGTCCCAATACTTGCCGTGACGCTTCCACCTCCGTTAGGACCGTTTGCAATCTGAAGACTACCTTCATGTTTTTCGCAAAATACCTTGCAAACGTAAAGGCCCAGCCCGCGATGTTCGCTCGCATCCCATACTTCGCCTCGGTAAAAAGGGAGTATAGCCTTACTCAGGGCTTCGTCAGAGAAACCAGTACCGTCCTCTGAGACGGTAATCTTCATAATACCTCCCTGAACGTCATAATGGACGTTCACTTGACTGGTTGCGTATCTCGCCCCATTAGCCACTATATTCTCGAAAATCTGCATGACGAGATAGGGATCTACATGTACTGAGGCATTATCATATTCCACGGATGAGACGAAACGTATACCGAACTGTTTCGCGATTTGTTCAGCGCTGCCATCCAGCAAAGCCGTCAATGAAATCGTATCCATCGATTGGATGTTCAACGGCACATCCTCCAGCCTCTGAATGGAGTTCATGGCCTCTGCATAACTCTCCAGACGCAAGATGTGAAGGTTCATAGTATGGATCAAGTCCAGCACCTTTTCTTCCGACAACTTCTTCTCAGGAAGATAGGTGGAGAGAAGCTCGGCGTTTCCTTTTAACACGGACAGGGGTGTTCTCAGATCATGGGCAAAAATAGCATTGATCTGCTTGCGCTCTTCAACCGAACGCCAAAGTGTCTTAAGGTTTTTTTCCAATTGTGAGCGCATGTTTTCAAATAGCGCGATCAGCTCGCCCATCTCATCCTGGCTGTCATAGGAAATGCGGAAGTCTAGATCGTTGGCCGAAATGTTCTTGGATGCTCGTTTTAATAGCTCCAGCGGACGTTTTAGCTTCCATCTGTAAAATAGAACGGCCATGGTGACAATACCAGTCGCTACGGTGAGCAGAACCGCCGTGACGAGGGAGGGCATCACCCAATCCGTTTCTTCGAAACGCAGCCGCAGGTTCTCCGCCCAAGCAAACTCCATAGTTATAACGGCAAGCACGGCAATGAGTGTGACCACACACAACAGCATAAAAGATTGTAGCAAGGACAATCGCTTTAAAAACAGGAGTCTAGTCATGAACTTGGCCATTTGTACCCTACTCCCCAAACGGTCTCGATTTGATTATCACAGCCGTATTCCTTTAATTTGTAGCGAATTCGCCGTATATGCTCTGCGATGACGTTACTGTCACCTTGCTCGTCCATGCCCCAAATCTTTTCGTATATGCGTTCCTTTCCAAACACCATATCAGGATGCGTGGACAGCAATTCGACAATATCAAACTCTTTTTTGGGCAGTGAAATTCGCTTATCCAGGTAGTAGAGCTCCCTGGCCGTATAATCAATGACCAATTCATTGTTAAACCTTACCGAAGATTTAGTTTGGATTCGTTGTTCCCTGCGTATATGTGCTTCGACCCTGGCGCCCAACTCGCGAATGCTGAAAGGTTTCAGGATATAGTCATCGCCTCCGGCACGAAATCCCGCTATTTTATCAGCATCTTCGATTCGAGCCGTTAAGAATAAGATAGGGCAAGAGACAAAGTCGCGAATTTTTTCACATAATTGAAGGCCGTTCTGTTCAGGCATGTTGATATCTAACAAAACGAGATCGGGTTGTTTTTCCACTTTCCGCAGCGCTTCCCTGCTGTCCTTGGCCGTCATCACGGAATATCCGTTAATTTCAAAATAATCAGTCAGTAGCTTTCGAAGATCTGCTTCATCGTCCACGATCAGTATTTTAGGCATCAAGTCTCAATCTCCTGTATTCAAGTATTTGAACTCAGCATAGCAAAAATGGATGAGGAATGTAATTTCCATATGATTTCGGGTACTGGACGAATGGAGAAAGTAACCTTTTTGCCACTCAGTTTCCGACTAAATATGACAACGTTGTAACCGGATGATCAGACAATATCTGATAAACTGATTAGTAGATTATGGAAGGTTACATATTGTCATTGATGTAACGCTGCAGAGAATCAGGTCGGATGTTCAAAAGACAAAAAGAATGGTGGATGAGGTATGAAAAAATGGTCGGCAGCAGTCGTTTTTCTTCTGTTCCTATGTTTATTCCCAATCATGGCCCATGCAGACACCACGCCCTCGATTGTACTCGACGGTGTAACCATTAACCAGCAGACGGGTGCACCTGCAGAGAATATTGGGAAAACGGTCATGGTTCCAATTCGAATTGTATCCGAGAACCTGGGTTATAAGGTGAAGTGGGAGAAGGAAACTCAGTCAGTCCAGGTTCAAAAAGGAAACAGCATGATTCAAATGACGGCTGGCAAAGATGCAGCTACAGTGAATGGAAACGTGGTGAACTTGGATTCGCCCCCACTGATCAAACAGGGAACTACGCTTGTTCCGTTACGCTTTGTTGGGGAAGGCATGGGTCTGCGTGTTGGCTGGGACAATGGAACCAAGACAGTAAGCCTATTTAGTATTCCTCCCGTAGTTGAAACGGAAGGTGACAGTGACCCCGTCGAGGCACCTGTCCCGGATGGTTTGACAGAGCTTCAAGGCATCAGCTTCAGCGGAGATCGCTTGATTGTAGCAACAAACGGTAATATTAGCCCCAAAGTATCCAGTATTGGTGGGCCAGACCGAATTATTGTTGATCTGCCTTCAGCGACATTTTCTGAGGAATTCATTCAGGGACAAGCCTCTAACCCAGATGGGAGTGGACAGATTCTCGTTACGGATTCATCAATAGTTTCCAAAATCCGTTACGCCATGTTCAGTAAATCGCCTTCTACCGTGCGTGTCGTTCTGGATCTGAATCAGACGGCTACAGCCAAATGGTCTGTTGGAGATAACAATGTCTTGCTCGTTGACCTGACAGCCACGAGTGGAGAACCGACAAGCCAACCGGCAGTACCTACCAATGATGGCAAAACGATTGTGGTCATTGATCCGGGACATGGTGGTCGTCAATCGGGTGCAGTGAGTTTGTCAGGAGCTTATGAGAAGGATTTCAATCTGGCTGTAGGACTGAAGGTACAGGCAACCCTTCAAAAATACCCAAATATTCAAACGGTCATTTACACGCCAGGATGATACAGAACTTTCGCTCAAACAGCGTGTGGATATTGCAGAATTGAATCAGGCAGATGTTTTTGTATCCATTCATGGAAACAAATTCACTACACCGGTACCAAACGGCATTGAAACGCTCTACAGTCGTAAAGAAAGCAAAACTTTGGCTGACACTCTTCACAAATATGTGTTACCGGTAACAGGACTCAAGGATCGTGGGGTTAAAACGGCTAGTCTGCATGTGACGCGTGAAACAACCATGCCTGCTGTGTTACTTGAACTTGGTTTTTTAAGTAACCCTACAGATGAAGCAGTCATGCTCACGGAAGAATACCAGGACAAATGTGCACAGGCGATTGTGGACGGAATTGTTGAATTTTTGGGACTGTAAATTGAATTGTGCGCAAATATGAAGGTTAGGGTATTACGTTGTTTAGAGATGTATATTTGATAAATAAGGAAAAAAGAAGACATTAAAATGTAAAAAAAGCTTGATCTGACAACGTTTTTTTTCTGTTATGTTGGAATATATTCGCAACTTTTGAGAGCGAGGGGCGTCTAATAGGTGTCTGGTAATGCCCAAGCGGTCAGTCGGAGTTGGAAAATGACAACATGCGGCAAAAAAATATGAGAATGGTAGGGGTGAAGGATGAAGAAGTTCGGTTTTTTGGTACTGTTATTTGTCTTTGGGCTCGTATTCCCGGGCTATAGTCACGCAGCAACAGACACGAAAATTATCCTAGACGGAAAAGAAATCGTACAGCCATCGGATACAAAAGCGGAAATTATCAACAGCAAGGTGATGGTTCCGATCCGGGTTGTGTCCGAAAATCTTGGATATAGCGTGGAGTGGAAGCAGCAAACTCAAACAGTGACTATTAGCAAAGACAACACTGCCATGCAGATGATTGTTGGACAGAAGACGGCAACGGTGAACGGCAGTAACGTAAACTTGGATGCCCCGCCACTCGTGAAAAATGGTACTACGCTCGTACCTCTCCGATTTATTGGTGAGGAAATGGGTCTTAAGGTGGGTTGGAACAATACCACGAAGACGGTAACATTAGTTACCCAGAATTCAGGTTCCGGAAACGGGACAACCACACCTCCGAACTCTGGCAATGAAGGCGGAGGATCGGATCAAGAAGGTCTTGTACTGGTGAACGGCATCAGCTTCAGCGACAACCGCTTCATGATTGCAACAAGCGGAAGTACGAAGCCGAACGTCTTCACGATGACAGGACCAGATCGAATCGTTATAGACTTGCCGAATACCGCATTTGCTGATTCGTTCAGTGAAGGACAGGCTCTAGACAGCAACCAGAATGGACAACTCGTCGTTAGCGGCTATCCGGATGTGTCGAAGATTCGTTACTCGTTATACAGCAACAGTCCATCTACAATTCGTTTTGTAATCGATCTGTCCAGTTCAAAAGGGTACAGTGTGCAAAATGATTCCGGACTGGTTATGATTAACCTCGACAATCAAAGTGGTACACCTGCCCCTCCAGTTGGTAATAATGGCAAAAAAGTTGTCGTTATCGATGCAGGTCACGGAGATCAGGATCCTGGGGCAATCGGTGTAACTGGTAAACGTGAAAAAGACTTCAATCTGGCAATGGCTCTGAAAGTGGAAGCCTTGTTGAAAAAAGAATCCAAAATTGACGTTGTGTTAACGCGCAGCGATGATACATTTTTGGCATTGAAAGAACGTGTGAAGATTGCACAAGACATAAAAGCGGATATTTTCATCTCCATTCATGCTAACAGTGGCCCTACTGCTGCGAACGGTGTAGAGACATTCTATACACGCTCCAACAGCAAAGCACTTGCTACAGTGATGCACAAGTATCTTTTACAGTCTTCCGGACTGAAAGATCGTGGAGTGAAAACGGCAAGTCTCCATGTGACCCGTGAAACGACAATGCCAGCAGTTCTGCTGGAAGGTGGATTCCTTAGCAATAAGAGCGACGAAGCAGCCCTGTTCACTGAGAGTTTCCAGAACAGTGTTGCCAAAGGGATTGTTGCAGGAATCAAGGAGTATCTGGGAATTAAATAAGGGACAAGCCCTTATGTTGAGGAGGCGAAGTTAGAATGAACAAGAAAATATGGATTGCAGCCTTGCTGGTAACGGTTATGGCAGTTGCTGCTGGATGTGGAAGCAAGCCAACAGCTGCTCCGAATCAGACGCAAGGCGCAGGAACTGAAAACAATGTAACCGAGGTTGAAGGCGAAACAATTACTGAACCGGTAACTGCTGAGCCTGAAGAGAATACAACGCCTACAGAATCGACGGAAGGCAGTTCGGAGGAAGAGACTACAACTACTCCGCCAAGCGAAACGTCTACGGAGAAGCCGGCAACTTCCGAAAGTAATGAAAAGAAAACGATCACTGTATTCTATACGGATGAAGAAGAACTGGAGTTGCACAAAGCTTCGGCAGAGATTTCATACGCATCGGATGATGCCAAATATAAAGCTGCCTTTGAATCACTGCAACAGAGCAAAGACGCTAAACTGGTTCCGCTGTGGTCTAAAGAAATTGAATTGAAGTCTGTTCAGTTCAAGGATGGAGCTCTTACGCTGGATATTCATATGCCAGATACGGCTCGTCTTGGAGCAGGTGGAGAGTCTTATGCGCTGGATGCTCTAAAACAAACGTTCTTCCAGTTTGATGAAGTAAAATCACTTGATTTACTGGTGGATGGTCAGCAGACAGAGAGTCTGATGGGCCATGTGGATCTTGAACATCCAATGACAAGATCCGAATAGGCTGTACAGCATGCTGTTGTACCGGGAATCCACGGAATATGGGTCGTTTTACATGAGAGAGGGGAATCATAGGTGACTTTTAAATATAACCATACATCACACTCTAAAAAAGTAGTATCAGCCGTGCTTGCAGGCATGATGGCCCTTAGCGCCGGCGGAGCTGCCATGGCAGCAGAATCAACAGAAACGGGGCAGGGTCAGACTGCTGCAATAACAAATACGGCTGCACCAACTGGTTTGTTCAGTGACATCAAGGTCGGATACTGGGCTGAAAAACATGTGTACAAACTGGCATATCAAGGTATTCTTCTCGGTAACAACGGCCTGTTCCGTCCAGGAGACGCGGTAACACAGCAAGAAGCTGTAACGATGGCAATCCGTTTTATGAATCAAGAGGGCCAGTTGAATACCGACACGGCTGCGGCATTACCGACAAACATGGAAGTGGGAAATTATTTCAAGCCATATGTCGCGCTGGCACTTCAACTGGGACTGATTGACAAAACGGAAGAATCAACGGTGGATGTATCCAAGACCTCCTGGGGTCAAAAACCGGCTTCACGGGAATGGATTACGAAATTGTTAATCCGTTCATTGGACAAGGATGCTGAAGCGAAGGCACAAAACAATCAATCTACCGGATTTGCTGATAATGCAAGTATTTCCGAAAGTGGTAAAGGTTATGTCAATCTGGCTGTTAGCCTGGATCTGGCCAAAGGTGTTGAAGGCAACAAATTCAATCCAACTGGTTCCGTAACCCGTGCTCAACTGGCTACCTTCTTCAGTCGTGGTGAATCGTTAACGGATACAACGTACCCGAACACATCCACGGGTTATGTGACAGGATTGAAAGATGGGCAGATCACGCTGGTTGTGGACGGCAAAGCCGTTAACTTCGCAGTGAACAGCAGTACGCCTTACTTTACGAAAGACAGTGAAACTCGTGCTTCCGCCACAGATGTGAAGCTGTATACAAAAGTTATGGTTGTAGGTTCTGCAGGTGGGGCTTCCTATGTGGAAGTTGTTGATGCTACACCGCAGGTGGAAAGTGTTGAAGGTACATTTGCACGTTCATTGTCTGGTAATAAAATTGGTATCTTTGTGGGCGAGAATTACGAAACGTACAGTTATGATGAGGCAACTGCATTCATCGATCAGAATGGTAATGCAATCAAACTATCCGATATTACGGCAGATAGCATCATCGAAGTACAGCGTGAGACGTTCTCGACTGACAAAAAAACAGTTGCTATTCGTGTGAAATCCGGCATTGTTAACAAGAGTGACAATGGCGTAGTTGCTGAAGTATCCACTTCTGGCAAAACGATCAAACTTGTCAATGCAGCGGGTGCAACAGAGCAGTTTGCATACAATGACAATCTGCTTATCACATATCAAAACCGTATCATGTCAGTGGCTGATCTCAAAGCCGGCAGTGCCGTGAAATACACCGTAAAGGACAGTGTTTTGCAAACTATCACATTGTCTCAAGGTGTGGAGCAATCTGTGCGCGGAACATTGGTTGAGATCGGTGGCAACCAGTCCACGTTAACGTTCAAACGTGAAGGGGGTTCCCTTGAGGCGAAACTGCTGACTGAAAAGCCGGAAGTTATTATTAATGGTATTCAGGATGCGACGCTAAATGATCTCATCACGGATGCAACGAACGGGGATCAGGTGGAGTTGTCATTGAACTCTGACGATCAGGTAACACGTATTCAGGTGATTGGACGTCAAATGGAACCTATGAACGGAGTAACGGTTGTATCTTACAACAGCAAAACAAAGGTACTTACCGTACTGGACAACAACAAAAAACCGTTTGTATTTACATTGGATGAGAAAACCAAAATGGATTACAATACGACCAAACCTACACTCGCTGGTCTGGAGTCGATTTTGAATGATGGTCGCAAATTGGATCTGACCTATGTGGGAACACGTGCGTTGTCCGTTAAAGTGATTTACAAGTACGAAGGTACGATCAGCAACATTGACACAACGGGCAGAAAAATCAGTGTGTTGTCTGGTAATCAGACGATTACAGTGCCTTATACTACCTTACCTACGGTTGAGATCTATAACAAATCGGGCGCAAGTCTGGGAGATTTGAAGATTGGTGACAAAGTGACCGTAACGCTTGGAGCAAATCAGGATGTAGTGCAGAAGGTTTCACTGAACACTGTGGCTCAATTCGAAGTGGTTGCCTTGGAAGCAAATAGTCGTATTCGAGTAAAATCCGATCTGTTGACAAGTCAGTTCTACGTGGATCAAGCCGTACTGACAGGAGAGAGTGGTCAGACGATCACGCCTTCACAACTGACAGCAGGCAACCTGATTAATGTAACGTTTGAAGGAGTTACGCCAAAAGCGGTTCAAGTCGTGAAGCGTACGCTGGCTGAAGTTACAGCGGTGGATGCTTCATCTGTAACGCTCAAACAGTTTAACGGCCAGACTGAAACCGTGCCTGTTAGCGGTTCTGTTAAAGTCGTAAAATCTGGCTCCACATTAACTTCACTGACGAGTCTTACGGTCGGAGATCGTGTGGAAATGACAAAAGATACGGATAATTCCACACGCTTCAGAGTACTAACTGTCATGAGCAAACAATTCTGGTCTTATGATGGCGTGGGTAACCAGATTTTGGTTAAACGGGAAACGACAGCAGACACAAACTATCGTTTTGCACTCGGATCAAGTGTATTTGTTCACCAGGGTGACAATACTTTAAGCGTGCAATCTCTCAGAGATAATGATAATATTGTATTGTATCTCCTGAACAATGTTATTCTGGAGATTCAAAAACAGTAATCGTTTCTTTTCGAGGATCAAAAGAATGACCGTCTTGATACGGGATCTTTCCCGCATCAAGACGTTTTTTTTGCAAGCTTTTTGAGGTCCCCGCAAAGTACTCGGATGAAGCTTCGAAGTAAGGCTCCGCAGAGTGGAGTCATTTTGTGGGAGGTAGCTCTTCATGAATGCAGCGACGGTTAGACATATACTCGAAACTATGGAAGCAATGTTTCCTGATGCACATTGCGAATTAAATCACAGCAATGCATTTGAATTGACGGTAGCTGTCCTTTTGTCTGCCCAGTGCACCGATGAAACGGTGAACAAGGTAACCGCAGATCTGTTCCAGAAGTACAGAAGCCCAGCAGATTATCTGGCAGTTCCTCTCGAAGAGTTGGAACAGGATATTCGGCGAATCGGTTTGTACCGGAACAAGGCCAAGCATATTCAGAACATGTGCCGAATTTTAATAGAGCAGTATGGCGGTGATGTACCGCAGGAACATGATCAGCTTGTGACGCTACCAGGTGTTGGGCGGAAAACCGCGAATGTAGTTGTTTCCAATGCGTTTGGAGTACCGGCAATTGCGGTAGATACTCATGTTGAACGTGTATCCAAGCGGCTGGCGCTTGCAGGTTGGGATGACTCCGTACTTGAAGTCGAAAAGAAACTAATGAAGCGCGTACCCCGGGAGGAGTGGACTTTAACTCACCACCGGTTTATATTTTTTGGACGCTACCATTGCAAGGCACAGAACCCTGCGTGTCATATCTGTCCATTGCTGGACATATGCAGGGAAGGGAAAAAACGTATGAAAACGTCCCAAATCAGGAAAGATAAGGAACGTGTCACCACCCGAAAACGAAAAATAAATTAATGAGCAGAAAAGGATGAATAATCATGAAATGCATTTCCGTGTACACTGACAATTTTGAGGCCTTCTCCGATATCTTTGAACAAATCGTTGAACAGGAAATGGCTGAAAATGAAGAAAAAGAAGTAGAAGGCATCACAGTAAGCCACTCTGGCGACGTGCCTGAACATTATCTGGAGCGTATGTCCGTTAAACCAGAAGTTGTTGTTATGAGAGACAAAGGCAGAGACATTACAATTCTGCAACATGGACAAGTATTTGAAATCTTGCTGCCTTCCATGGAGAACGCAGTTTCATAAGAAGTGATTACACTATTGGTTCTGTTGTATTAATGTCATGATGATCGTTGTGGTTACGGTGATCGCATCGCATTCATGCAACAGACACTTGGGGTAAGCATTTGCTAAATACCGTGTATAAAACGTATTACAGATAAAACCGACTTGTTCGGTTTTATTTTTTTTAGATTATAGGACTTATACGTTCATTTATGTATATTCAATTCCAACCGTTCAAATTCAAACTTGATAATGTTAAAATAAATGTTGTAAAAGAGATAGACGTCGAAACGGATGTCAAATTAGAGGAGCCAGGGGGAAGGCCAGTCATGTCCAGAACAGATTACCCAAAAGAAATGGCCAAACCTCTGCTTCCGCTGCGTGAAGCGATGGAGCAGACAGGGGACCATACAGCCGTACAGGCTATAACGGATTTAATCAGCAAGGCGGAAATGAAACATCTGACGATTGCGTTCTGTGGTCATTTCTCTGCAGGCAAATCGAGTCTCATCAACAGTTTATGCGGTAAGCGGGTGCTGCCTTCAAGTCCCGTTCCAACAAGTGCAAATGTGGTATCCATACGTAATGGTAAGCCAAAAGCGCTTATTTATACTACTCCAAACGTAAGCGCTGACAATGGAGCAGGGACACTTGAAGTTTCTCCAGAGGAATTGGAGGCGTATTGCAAAAATGGTGGAGCTTACAGCTCAATTGAGGTATGGGATGATATTCCTCTGCTGAAAGATGATGCTGTCCTGCTGGATACACCAGGTGTGGATTCAACAGATCGCGGACATAGTCTCGCAACCCATTCAGCGCTCCATCTGGCGGATGTGGTGTTCTATGTCATGGACTATAATCATGTCCAGTCCGAGACAAACCTTTCATTTGCCAAGAGTCTGTCGGATTGGGGCAAACCGTTGTTTTTGATCGTGAACCAGATCGACAAGCATCGGGAGCGTGAGCTCTCTTTTGACCAATATACCGAAGGTGTCGAAGCTATATTTGCGGCCTGGGAAGTCAGATATGACGGACTGTTGTTTACTTCCCTCCGCGACAAGCAGCATCGCTATAACCAGTGGGATGTGCTTCCGGAACTCATTGGACACATGATGCAAGAGAAGGAAGCGTTAATTACGCACAGTTTGGCAAGTTCGGCCAGTCATGTAACGGAGCAACACTTGACGAGAGAAGCCGAGAAACGTGAAGACGAAGAGAATTCCCTGCTGGATGAGATTGGTGGCAAGGAAGGAATTGAACGCTTGGAACGAGAGCTGGAGCTTCTTGATCAACAAGCAGCAGACATTCGTACCGGGCCTTCGCGAGTGCGTGAGAAATTCCGGGCAGAGCTGGAGCCTCTTCTGGCAAATGCAAATCTTACTCCTGCGGATATTCGTGCGTCGGCTGCCGCCTATTTGGAGAGCCGCAAACCAGGTTTCAGGGTAGGCTTATTGTTCTCAGGTGGCAAAACCGAGCAGGAGAAACAACGTCGTGCTTCTGAACTGGTGCGGTTATTGCAGGATCAGGCTTCCGGACAAGTTGAGGTACATATTCGTACAATGCTTAGACAGCTGGGTGAATCCCATCAGCTATGGGGAGCGGAGTGGGAGCAGTCGCTTAATACGGAGCTGCCAGCTGTAGATGAAGCACTATTGGAGATGAAACGCAGTGCCAGTGCAGAGGTATCTCCAGAGTATGTGATTCAGTTCAGTAAAGATGTGCGGGGCGAGATTGAGGCCCGCTATCGCAAGTCGGCCATGATGCTGGCCGACCGCATGCTGGAGGCGCTGGCAGCGCAAGGCGAAGCCGCGCTCCAGGCGCTGGACGCCAGCCGCGCAGCGCTGCTGGCGCAATCCGCGGCGGCGGCGCGCTACACGGCGCTCCAGCGCAGCGCCGCCGCAGAGGCAGCAGAGCTGCGCAGCCTGCTGCCCCATGCGGGCCCCCTCCCCTCCGGACTATTGCCGGAGGTGAAGGGCCCGCACGTGCCCGCGGTGCCAGAACCGGGCGAAGCTCCCGGTTCGCATGCGGGCACGTCAACGTCTGTGGCTGCGCAGCCACAGACGCCAGAGGCACCGCCAGCGCAGCGCGCAGCCGCAGCGGCGGTGCCTGGGCCATCGGCGGCGGCTGGCGCTGAACGCCGCCGACGCCTGGACGCAGCAGCGGCACGGCTTGAAGCCGCTGCTGCGCTGGTAGAGCCGTACCCCGCCATGGGGTCGGCGGTACGGGATCTGCGTGCACGCGCGGCTTCGCTTGCGGGCGGCACGTTCACATTGGCGCTGTTCGGAGCATTCAGCGCCGGCAAATCCTCCTTCGCCAACGCGTTGCTGGGCGAAGCTGTACTACCCGTCTCGCCGCATCCAACGACAGCGGCGATTAACCGAATCATGGCTCCTGCCGGTGGCGCGGAGCATGGAACAGCCCGGGTCCGCATGAAGACCCGGGACGCCTTCCAGGAAGATCTCGGCTATTCCTTCCGATTACTCGGACTGGGTGAGCCTGGAGCGGAGTGGCAGAAGCGAGTACGCTCCCTCTCGCCACAGGATGTGCATCCGGCGGGGCGCCCGCATTACAGCTTTTTGCAGGCAGCGGCAGCCGGCTGGGAAGAAACAGCGGACCAGTTAGGTCAGGATGTGCTGGTGGATCTGGACGGTTATCGTAACTTTGTCGCAAACGAGAAGAAGTCCTGTTTTGTAGACAGTATCGATCTCTATTACAGTTGCGATGTAACTGAACAAGGCATTGTATTGGTAGACACACCAGGAGCGGACTCCGTGAATGCTCGTCATACGGGTGTAACCTTCAATTATATGAAGAATGCGGATGCACTCATTTTTGTAACGTATTACAACCATGCTTTCTCACAAGGAGATCGACAGTTCCTGAATCAGTTGGGACGTGTTAAAGATAGTTCTGCCATGGATCAGATGTTCTTTGTTGTAAATGCCAGTGACTTGTCTTCCTCTGAGGAAGAACTGGAGCAGGTTCTCGATCATGTGAGTACCCAACTGCGCAGTAATGGAATTCGGGCACCACGACTCTTCCCGGTATCCAGCATACTGGCGATGGAAGGCAAAATGGAAGGGGACTCGAAGCTGCTTGAGCAATCTGGTTTTAACCGTTTTGAGGAAGAGTTCAACCAATTTGCAGGCAGAGAATTAGCCGATCTTGCTGTAGGTGGAGCTTCCGAAGAGATGGCACGTGTGATTCAGCGGCTGAAGAATCGTGCAGAGGATGCGGCTCAGGGTGAAGAAGTATTGCAGCAGCGGCGGGATGAACTAGGGACTATTCAGGGACAGTCACGTCAGCGCATACAGCAACTTGCAGCAAGATCCATGAAGGAAGAACTGTCACAGGAAACAGCAGAATTACTCTTCCATGTGCGGCAGCGGCTTGCCTATCGCCTTGGTTTATTCATGGCAGAAGCATTCCATCCATCCGTACTTCGGGAGGATCGGGGCAATCTGAAGATGGCTTTTGCAGCCTGTGGACGTGAACTGTTACGCATGATTGCCATTGAACTGGAGCAGGAACTGCTTGCTACCACCCTCAGACTTGAACAGGCGGGTCAGACCTGGCTGATGAAGCAAGTTACGGAATGTATAGATGAGGTGAGGCAGTTATCAGGGGGCGTGGATGTGTCACTGCCACTGAACGAACGCTGGAGTACACCTGTGCTTGAAGAAGTTCGTCTGGAAGAACCGTCTGGATGGAAAAGCTATTTGAATTATTTCCGCAATCCGAAACAGTTCTTCGAAGGAGATGGACGTCAGCGATTACAGGAGGCACTTGATCCTGTCCTCAAACAGATGATCATTGAAGTTCTTCCTGCTGCGCAAGACAAACTGATTCAGTTTTATGACAACCAGATTTGTCAATCCTTGCAACACCAATCCCGTCAGTTGGAAGAACGTCTGGACGAGGCGGTAAGTGGAATTCAAGATACACTGGAGAGCGGAATTCCGGCGGAGCAATGGACCAGCTTGTCTAACCAACTGGAACAGATTGAACGCAGTTAAAATCACGGCATAACGCGTATTCTCTGGAAGTCTTTGTAAAACAAAATGAATGATACAGCAACACATTGAAAATGTTGCGAAAATCAACCCAAAAGGGCCCCTGCCGAAAAGGCATATAGGGAGCCTTTTTTTGGTACGAACAACCTGAAATAAAGAGAATATTCAAACATTTGATTGAAAGGTGGGTATTTACCTTCGTTAATGCGTCAATAAGCTGAAAGCAGGCAGAATATGGTCTGTTATTCGCTTTGCCGCGAATGGGGTACGGTGATAAACTTCATAAATGTTCATAGTATTTTTGAACGACATAAGAGGAGGAGAAACATGGATGTTCTTAGGCAACTGCAAACCTTTTTTTGGGAAAAGCGAACGTATTTATTTGTATCAATCTTGTTCCTCGCCTTAGCGACCGCACTTGGGTTGGTGTATCCGTACATGCTGAGGATACTGATTGATGACATCATTGTTCCGCGAACTTTTGAAGACGTTCCCATAATTGCCTTGACTGTGTTAGGTGTAGTTATTTTGAAAGCGGGAATGCAGTTTTTACACGGTTTTTATGGAGGACGCTTGGGTAACTTCCTGGCGTACAGACTTCGTAATGCATGTTACGAAAAGCTTCAATTTTTATCCTTCCGTTATTATGATACGGCCAAGACAGGTGATCTGATGTCCCGCCTCACGGGAGATTTGGAAGCCATCCGTAACTTTATCGGATTTGGTTTCGCCCAGATTCTTAACATGGTTTTCATGGTCGTATTTGGCGCAATCATGATGATGACCATGAGTTGGCAGCTTACGCTGTTCACGCTCATATGCATCCCATTACTTGCCTTCGTTGCGCTGAGATTCGAATCCAAAATTCACCCTGCGTTTCAGGAGATGCGGCTGGCGCTCAGTTCACTGACAACAGCGGTACAGGAGAATATTACTGGCGTACGTACGGTAAAATCCTTTGCACGTGAGCCTTATGAAGTGGAGAAATTCTCCATACGTAATGAGCGTTACAAAACAAATCAGATTCATGCCGCAACATTGTGGAGTCGCTATTTTCCGATCATGGAGATTCTTGCTTCGGTGAGTATCGTGCTGTTGCTGGTGATCGGTGGAAGAATGGTTATACAGAAGACGCTGACACTCGGTGAACTCGTTGCCTTTTTCAGTTTGATCTGGTACATAATCGGTCCAATGTGGAACCTTGGGTTCCATATCAACAACTATACGCAATCCAAAGCTTCAGGTGAACGGGTGCTCGAGCTGCTGAATACGCCAGTGGATGTGGAAGAAACGCAAGATCCAGTCATTGTTGAGGCAGACCAGGTGAACGGCCATGTGACATTTGAATCCGTTACCTTTGCCTACGGCAACAAAATGCCAGCAGTAACCGATATTAATTTTGACGCTGCACCCGGTTCTGTAATCGGTTTCCTCGGGGGAACAGGGTCAGGTAAATCGACCATCATTCAGCTTCTGATGCGTGCCTATAACGTGAACTCAGGAACGATCAAGCTGGATGGCAAAAACATTAAAGACATAGGCATCCGCAGTTTGCGGAGTCAGATCGCTTCTGTTTTCCAGGAAACATTCCTGTTCTCATCCAGCATTCG
Organism: Paenibacillus sp. FSL P4-0176; assembly: GCF_037975265.1. NCBI lineage: Bacteria > Bacillati > Bacillota > Bacilli > Caryophanales > Paenibacillaceae > Paenibacillus > Paenibacillus sp. FSL P4-0176. The sequence goes on along the minus strand of NZ_CP150242.1, from coordinate 4,473,127 downwards.
TAATAATATTTCCTACGGGCTTAAGAATGTCACCATGGATGAGATCATCCGTGCAGCCAAGCTGGCCAAGGCTCATGACTTCATTATGGAGTTCCCGGATGGATATGACACGGTGGTTGGTGAGCGCGGTATGGGTTTATCGGGTGGACAGAAACAGCGGATTGCGATTGCAAGGGCTTTGCTGAAAAATCCGAAAATTCTGGTACTTGATGATGCAACCAGCGCCGTGGACATGGAGACAGAACACGAGATTCAGTCCGGTTTCCAGGAAGTTATGCGCGGCAGAACGACATTTATTATTGCACACCGGATATCTTCACTACGACATGCAGATGAGATTCTGGTGCTCGATGAAGGCCGCGTGGTACAACGTGGCAAACATACCGAACTCATTGAAGTGCCTGGACCATACCAGGATGTTTATAAAATTCAATATGCAGATTATATTGCCCGCGGTAAGCGGGAGGCTGGGGAGCAGGTGAATTCATGAGTGCCGAAACGATAGCAGACAGGCGCGAGGCAAAAGTGGCCTCTGAGAAGAAACTGAATGAACGATTTGTGTATCAGGATGATGAAATTATTGAAAAACCGTTTAACTGGAAAGAGTTCGGACGTTTATTTGCATACATGAAACCTTATGCGAAACAACTGTTACCACTCGTTATTCTAATGATGATCTTGGGTACCATTACAAAATTGTCCGTACCTTTTCTGATCAGTCTGGCGATTGACCGTGCCATCGCACCGGCAACGGGGTTGCCAAGCATGACTATGCTTTATCTTATTGCAGGCTCCATATTTGTGTTGTATCTCATCCAGTGGGCTGCCAATACGTACCGGATCAAATTGACAAACATTATCGGACAGCGTGTTATTTATGACCTTCGCTCGGATCTGTTCAAGCATATCCAGAAGCTGTCCTTTAACTTCTTTGACAAAAGACCGGCAGGTTCCGTACTGGTACGTGTTACGAATGATATTAACTCCCTTCAGGATCTATTCACTAACGGTGCAGTTAACGTCATGATCGACTGCGTACAGTTGCTCGGGATCATTGTGATCTTGCTGTTGATTAACTGGAAACTGGGTCTTGCCGTGATCATTACGGTGCCAATCATGTTTATCATCTCGACCAAACTGCGGGTGCTGATCCGTCGGGCTTGGCAGGATGTGCGCATGAAGAACTCTCGGATAAACTCCCACTTGAATGAATCCATTCAGGGGATTCGAGTGACTCAGGCTTACACACAGGAAAAAGAGAACATGAAATATTTTGACAACATGAACCTGTCCAGCAAAAAGTCATGGGATAGAGCATCAGCGATGAACCAGGGCTTTGGACCGCTGATTGAGATTACCGGCGGATTCGGTACGTTAATCCTTTTCTGGTTTGGTGCTTACCTGATTCAGGAAGGTCAGTTGACCGTGGGATTACTTGTCGCTTTTGCCAACTATGTCGGCAACTTCTGGGACCCAATCAACCGTCTGGGACAGATGTACAATCAGTTGCTGGTTGCAATGGCATCATCGGAGCGTATCTTCGAATTCATGGATGAAAAACCAAGTATTGCGGATAAACCAGGTGCCAAGCCACTTCCTTCTATTAAAGGAGATATCGCATTCGAAAATGTGGTGTTCGAATACGAGAAGGGCAGACAGGCGCTGAAAGGGATCAGCTTCTCAGCGGCTGCGGGACAATCGATTGCACTTGTTGGTCATACGGGCTCAGGTAAAAGTACGATCATCAATCTGATCAGTCGTTTCTATGATATATCCGGCGGACGTCTCACCATTGACGGACAGGATGTGCGGGATGTAACGGTAGAGAGTTTACGCAGCCAGATCAGCATTGTATTACAGGATACCTTCATCTTCTCGGGTACGATTCGTGACAATATTCGATTTGGACGACTGGATGCAACGAATGAAGAGGTGGAGGACGCAGCCAAAGCAGTCAATGCACATGAGTTCATCATGAAGCTGCCTGGTGGATATGATACTGAAGTAGAGGAACGCGGGAACGTATTATCCATGGGACAGCGACAACTGTTATCCTTTGCCCGTGCGCTGCTTGCTGATCCACGCATACTGATTCTGGATGAAGCTACAGCCAGTATTGATACGGAGACAGAGCTTAAAATCCAGGAAGCGTTGAAGGTGCTGTTGCAGGGAAGAACGTCCTTTATGGTCGCTCACCGTCTCTCAACCATACGGAATGCAGATAACATTATCGTCCTGGATCATGGTGAAATTAAAGAAGAGGGTAACCATGAGCAGCTTATCCAAAAACAAGGCGTCTACAATGGATTAATAGAAGCTCAATACAGATTTTTGTGATGAAACCTTCGGACGCCTGTGAAGCGTCTGAACACATATGAACTTATAACACTCTGGTGTTTTTTAGCTTGATACTTCAATAATAAGTGCATCTTATTCATTGAAGACAGGTTAGAGGATAGCCGGAGTGTTTTTTTTATTCGTTAGTGTGGTATGTTATATTTTTGAAGAATGAAATCAATACAATCGTTCATGGCTGAAGGGAGATCAATGCAGATGGACAACAACGAAATAAATTCAAAGCATTTGGATCACCTGGATCATATGAATTTTAGGCTCCTTCACGTGAATTATACAAGTGATCCTGCGACGGAGTGGTTTCTGAGGAAACACTTCATTGAAACATACATGTTATTATTTGTAGCCAGTGGGCAAGGGTGGTTAAAGATAGATGGCAGTTTCATTGAATTAAAGGCGGGCGGACTGTATGTAGGCTTCCCGGGGCAACTGGTTGAGGCAAATGTACATTCGTTGGATGAACGAGGTGTGTATCACATGAGTTTTGATGTCACGTACGCACTGGAGCAGGAGGGTGGAACAGCCCTTGAAATGATGAAGCAACTTTTACGTAATGAAGTGAATGGCGAGGTCAGCTCATCTTCACCCGTTGCTGTTGGTGTGATCTGTCAGATGATTTACCACCACACATTGAAGAAGGATGGTTTGCAAAGGTACTATGGTCAGATTCGTTTTCAGGAACTATTGTACACCATGTTTTACGACGTGGCCTTTACCGAAAAGACGGACCTGGCTTCACCAATTGAACATGTCAAAGGTTACATGGAGCAGAATTATTCGAAGAGATTAACCATTGAGGAATTAGCAAATGTGGCACGAATGAGCCCTCGACATTTCATGCGTTTATTCAAGAAAAGGTATGGTTACAGTCCAGTGGACTATCTAACGCTATACCGAATTAAACAAGCCCAGATCTTAATGAGAAATGATCACAGTTATCGACTCAAGGATGTGGCATCGTACGTGGGTTATCAGGATGAGACGTATTTCCGGCGTAAATTCAAGCAAATCTCTGGCATTCCACCAGCAGCGTTTATACGTAATAGCAAACAAAAAATTGCTGCAGTTCATTCTGTGAGCATTGGTATACTGCTTGCATTGCAGATCATTCCCTGTGCCGCGCCGGCAAGTCATCCGTGGACATACTATTACCGACGTAAATATGAAACGGACAAAGTTATGCCACTCGCAGAGAGTGAGACCACCTGGCTGGAACAGCTTCGATTAGTTAAACCTGATTATATTATTACTGTTGGGACGGAGTCTGAGGATCTGCAAAGACAGCTTCATTCCATTGCTCCTGTGTGTGACCTCCCGTGGGAAAAAGGAGATTGGAGAGAACATTTGAGATATGTTGCAAGCTTTTTGGACAGGTCTGATATTGCAGAGGTATGGCTTCAAAGATATGAAGAGAAGGCAACGACCATAAAGGACCAGCTTGAGGATTTCATACGAAAAGACAGATTAGTTGTACTCAAAGTTTATGGTGAAGCGTTGCAGATGTTAGGCCCAAGGAGCATTGCTTCCGTTTTTTACGTTGATATGCAAATGGAGGGTCCCGAAGGAGTTGAGACTTATTGGGAACGGGGCACAGTGACCATTAAGGAGTTATCTGTTCTCAACATCGAAAGAATATTACTGATTGTGGGTGATGATGAGACATCCAGGCAGACATGGTCTGCTGTGCGTAAGTCTGAAGAATGGCTTGCGTTGTTAGCGGTACAGAATGGCAGAATGGATATGCTTTTGTCGAGCGTCCTGCTGGACTACACTGCGTTTACTCATGAGCTTATGTTGGATGAAATATTAAAGTTATGGCAAGATCGTCCATAGCAAAAAGTCTGAATAGTCAATATCATACCTGAACATATTTTAATATACTTACTCCTATATCAAATGATAATGATAATTATTATTAATTAGACGTTGTCATAACTAAATGCCATATAGGGGGTACATAAAGAATGAGATTCAGATGGTTAACGGTACTATGCACCATGATGTTGGTGCTCATTATTTCGGCTTGCGGTGCAGCAGGCAACGAAGCATCCTCGAGCGAGGGTCAAGAAGAGGGTACCGCCAATTCTTCAACAACAGAAACAAGTCAGGTAAAAAAAGTGACTACGGAAATGGGAGAAGTTGAAATTCCGGCGAACCCACAAAAAATAGTTGGTTTGTCCGTTGTATATCCAGAATTTTTATATTCACTTGGCATCGTACCCATTGCTGTACAGAACTACCATGAGGATTTTCCTTCTTACTTGCAAGAGCCATTCGCAAACACGATGAAAATGGGAATAGGAAGAACGCCTAACTTTGAAGCCCTCATGGAGGCAGATCCGGATTTAATTATCGCCCCTGACTGGTGGTCCAAAAAGGACTATGATCAGCTTACTCTGATTGCACCTACCGTACTTTTGCCACAGCGTGATGATTGGCGCGATGAACTGCGGGATATGGCCAAAATTCTGGACAAAGAAGAACAGGCAGAAAAGGTGATTCAGGATTTGGTGGATAAGGAGAAGGTAGCTGCTGCCAAATTGGATAAGCTGATTGGTGAGGAGACTGTTCTCTACATTAGAGTGATGGAAAAAGAAATCGTACTTCATGGGGAGAACCTTGACCGAGGAAACTTTGTCCATAAACGATTGGGAATGAATCCACTTCCTAATTTCCCGAAAGATCAAACTGCCATGTCCGTATCCTTGGAAGTACTGCCTGAATACGACGCAGATCATCTGATCGTTCAGCTGGATGATGAGACTAATCCGGAAATTAAAAAGAAATTTGAAGATATGTTATCTTCATCGTTATGGAAAAATCTGAAAGCAGTCAAGCAGGACCACGTCTATATGGTGGGTGGCAAGGAATGGTTCAATCTGGGAATGTCTCCACTTGCCGATGAATATGTCATTGATGATATTGTTGCTGCTTTTGAAGCAAAAAATAAATAAGGCAAACGGTTCATGTTACACATATCTCTAAATTCACTACTAAATAACAGGATGTGTCCAAAATGAATAAGGAAGATATCTATGACTTGACCATCGTCGGAGGCGGACCGGCAGGATTATATACGGCCTTTTATGCCGGGATGCGTGATATGAGAGTTAAGATCATTGACGGCAAAGACCAACTTGGTGGTTTTCTGCATACCTATTCCGAAAAAACTATTTGGGATGTGGGTGGCCTGCCACCAATGAAGTGTTCAAAGTTGATTGAGTATCTGGTTCAGCAGGCGAATACCTTTAATCCAACGGTTGAATTGAATTGCAAAGTAGATCGGTTCGCTCGACTGGACAACGAGATTTTGGCTCTGTATACTGCTGAAGGCGACATACACTATACGCGTACAATCATTGTTGCAGTGGGCCGCGGTATCGCAGAAATTCAGAAATTGGAGCTTCAGGAGCCGATTCAATATGAGCATGAGAATCTTCATTACACCGTGCAAAATCCAGAACATTTTTCCGGGAAGCGTGTGCTCATTTCAGGAGGAGGCAACAGTGCAGTAGATTGGGCAATTGAACTTGCTCAATTTGCACGGAGCGTAGTGGTCGTCCACCGAAAAAATGAGTTTCGTGCAATGGAACGCAATGTTAGCGAGATGAACAATGTAACGGATGTCAGAACACCATATAGCATCACACGGCTTCATAATCATGGTGAACGTATCCATCAGGTTGTAATTACGCATATGGAGAGTCACGAAAATGTATTGATAGATGTGGATGAAGTCGTCATTAGTCATGGATATAAAAGCAATTTAAGTGATCTTGCCAGTTGTGGCTTAGAAATGGACGATGGAATGGTTCTAATGAGTCACCATGCACAGACGAGTCTGCCAGGTGTTTTTGCAGCAGGAGACTGTGCGACGCACGATAGCAAAGTTAGGCTCATTGCAGGAGCTTTCAATGATGCGATCGTGGCAGTTAATAGTGCGAAACAATATATGACGCCAGACGCACCCAAGATGGCTTATGTTTCTTCCCATAATGAAATCTTCAGAGAAAAAAATCGACAAATCCCAAGTCTTTAAACTTGGGATTTGTTTGCGTATTTCGATTCACTGGAGTATTAAAGTCTGCTCTTTTAACATTTCCTTAATTTTGGGAGGAATGGAAGGAGTATCGAATCCGTGAGCAGTAATTGTAAAATTTGATCGAAAAAACACAAAAAATCTTGTAAAATTCACAAGAAAAATAGGGAGCACTCTTGCAATCTTTAACCAAAACCCCGAAAATAGAGAGACAGATATAGAAGATTTCTCTTTGGGAGGATTGGAAAGAACATGTGGGGTGCTCCTTTTACGGCTCAAGCCAAAAAAATGCTGCTACTAGGCAGTGGAGAATTGGGAAAAGAGGTCGTTATTGAGGCCCAACGACTGGGAGTAGAGACGATCGCTGTTGATCGTTATGAGAACGCACCTGCAATGCAGGTCGCGCACCGGTCTTACTGCATCGACATGCTGGATGCCGAAGCTTTGAAACAATTGATCCGTAAAGAAAAACCTCATTACATCGTACCTGAGATTGAAGCTATTGCAACAGAAGCTTTACTGGAGCTTGAGGAAGAGGGATTTTGTGTAGTACCTACTGCCCGAGCTGCACGTCTAACGATGGATCGCGAAGGCATCCGTCGGCTTGCAGCCGAACAATTGAAACTTCCGACAGCTGATTACCTTTTTGCGGACAACCTGGAACAACTTCAGGAAGCCGTACGTGAGCTTGGCACACCTTGTGTCATTAAACCATTAATGAGTTCTTCCGGCAAAGGGCAGAGTGTATGCCGAACACCGGGCGACGTAGAGGATTGCTGGAACATTGCTCTTTCGGGGGCTCGTGGCAAATCTGTTCGTGTTATTGTGGAGAGCTTTGTGCAATTTGACAGTGAGATTACATTACTTACTGTTAGGTCTGTATCAGGCACCGTATTTTGTCCTCCGATTGGTCATATTCAGAAGGATGGGGATTATGTCGAATCCTGGCAGCCTCATGCAATGACTCCTGAGCAATGGCAGCAAGCTTGTCATATTGCCAAATCCGTCACGGATGAACTTGGCGGGTATGGACTGTTTGGAGTGGAGTTGTTCCTGACCCCGGATGGTGTTGTGTTCAGCGAGGTATCTCCTCGTCCACATGACACAGGTATGGTTACAATGGTGACGCAAGACAGTTCCGAGTTTGCGCTGCATGTACGTGCAATTCTTGGTTTTCCGGTCACAGGTGTACATCTGTTGACACCGGGAGCTTCAGCAACGCTGAAGGCTAATGATGAAACATCTGACTTTACTGTAGGCGGGATTGAAGAAGCTCTGGCTCTTCCTCGTACTCAGATTCGTGTATTTGGCAAACCTGAGACCAAAGTAGGACGCCGAATGGCTGTAGCCTTAAGTGCTGGTCAAGATGTGGAAGAAGCTCGTAAAACAGCGGTGCAAGCCGCTAATATGCTGAAAGTGGAGGTAAATCATGTCCAATAATGTTGAGGCCCCTGTACTGATGATCCGAGAGTGTGAACTACGAGATGCTGAAGCGGTAACGGGACTGATGCGAGAGGTCAGCTATCCGACAACAACCAATGTCATGAAAGAACGTATTGAATGTTTGGAAACCAATCCAAACGCATGCATGCTTGTTGCCGAAGTGGATGAACAAATTATTGGTGTGATTGGCTTGCAATGTGTGCAAAGTCATGCCTATCCAGAACCTGCCGCACAAATTACTTCCCTGATTGTAGGTCAAGAACATCGTGGTGGTGGGATTGCCCGTCGTCTGATGGCTCGTGCCGAAGATTGGGGCAGACAGCAAGGTGGTAAACAACTGTTTGTCACGGGTGCAAACCGTGAAGTGACTTCAACAACGTACTCTTTTTATGAGCACATTGGTTTTCAGAAGAGAGGGTATCGGTTCAGTAAAGTTCTTCTATAGTACAAATAAAGTTTCTTCTATTGCATGGAAATTCTCATGATATCCTGATCTGCACATTCTTGTGTGGTGAATGATAAATAGATGGTGAAGCGACATTCGACTAGCATTTTTAGTCCGAATGTCTTTTTTTATGATTTTGTCAACGGGAGTAGAGCCTTACAGGATAAGCCCTCAGACAAATCTGTAACACTCTAAAAAATGACAAAAAAGTTACTTTTCCATATTTTATAGGTTCACAATCTCCTGTCGAATTGATATACTGCTAGAGTATTAATTACAAAGTTGTAATAACTAATCTTAAGGAGATGAATGAATTTGAAAAAGAAATGGATGAAAACTGTCGTAACGAGTAGTCTGACAGCCGTACTGGCCGTAGGGGTAATGCTTCCTGCTTCCGCGTCTGCTGCAGATTCAACATATAAGACTATCACAACGTACAAAATTACAAGCACAGACAGCTTGAAAGCTTACATTGAGAAATGGCTCAAACAAAATGGATACACCGTATCCGAGGGGCAAATTGTAGAGAAACCTGCTACGCAGCCTGATCAAACGACGAAACCTGCTGAGCCGACAACAAAACCAACTCAACCAACAACAAAACCTGCTGAGCCTACAACTAAGCCTGAGCAACCGACTAAACCAACACAACCAGCTCAAGAAGAAAAACCGGAAACTACACCGGCTAAAGATCCTTCAAACACGGGTAACACAGGTAATACAGGTAACAATACAAGTAATAATGGTAGCGAAAGCACACAATCCGACTTTGCTACTCAAGTTGTAAAACTTGTGAACGCTGAGCGTGCTAAAGCAGGTCTGAACGCTCTGACTTCAGATGCACTTCTGGACAAAGTAGCTGTTGCTAAAGTAAAAGATATGAGTAACAATAACTATTTTGATCACCAGTCACCTACGTATGGTTCTCCGTTTGATATGATGAAACAATTCGGAGTAACTTACAGCTATGCAGGTGAGAACATTGCCCAAGGACAAAAAACACCACAGGAAGTGGTTACAGCTTGGATGAATAGTGAAGGTCACCGTGCCAATATTCTGAGCAAAAACTTTACGCATATCGGTGTAGGTTTCTACAACGGATACTGGGCACAAGAGTTTATCGGTAAGTAATCGATTTATAATGAAGAAAGTATGATTTTCTTTTCCACAAGGTTATGCCAGTACACAGTTCATATCTGTGTATGGCATAACCTTTTTTCCGTAAAATGACATATAAAAAATGAATTCTGCGAATGCAGCGCCAAAGTTTGCAAATTAACGACAGAACATTTATGTTATTTAGGAATAGCATCATCAGGGCGTGTCTGAAAACTCCGAAGTAATCGGATTTTCAGACACGCCTTAATGTAAAGTCATTATAAATTATAAAATTATAAAGCACCCGAACTGGTGTACATGAGTGGAGATGTGATGATGAAAAAGAAAAAAAGCCTGGATTCAGCACCCTGGATCTGGAGAACTGTCAGTACAGTATCCATCTTGGCAACTTTGTTGTTGTTATTTGGATTTGGTTACGCCATAAAAGACGTGATTTTCCCCGAGGGAGATTCGGCATTAACTACAGGCCAGGAGGCAACTGCTCCATCTAAGGATATCGAGGGGGAACCGGCTGTCGTGGAAGATGGCAAGATTCGGATGGCCGTCATCGGTGATTCTCTGGCAAGAGGCACGGGCGATGATGAAGGACTCGGTTTTGTGAGACGTGCAGGGAATCTGCTTAAAGATAAAGGATATGACGTTCAGGTTCTTAATAATCTGGGTGTAAACGGTTTGAGAACAGATGCTTTATTGGGAAAACTCGATGAGCAAGGCGTACGTTACGTCTTACAACAATCCAATTTTATCTTGCTCTCGATCGGCGCAAATGATTTGTTCCAGGGAGGACAAGTTCTACAGGGGGAAGATCCGCCAACAGCAGAGCAGCTGGCAGCGGCTTTGCCGGAAACGTCGAAGCGCCTTCAAGAGATATTGAAGAAAGTCAAAGAAATTAATCCCGATGCGCAGATTGCGTACATAGGGTTGTACAATCCATTTGGCGATGTGAAGGAACTGGAGAAGCCAGGTAATGCAGTGGTGGCTGCATGGAACGATGCTGCACTGGCTATTTTGAACAATGAGGACAAGATGACACTGGTCCCTACATTCGATTTGTTTGAAAATCATCTGGGGGAGTATCTCTCGTCAGATCATTTCCATCCCAACGGACAAGGTTATGAGCAAATTGCAGTTCGGATTGCACAGGAATTCCAGGCAGATACACCGGCAGAAGGGAGCGGAAATTAAATGGCAGAGCAGCAGTATGATTCCGTCCTATCCGTACAGAATCTGAAAAAGCGGATCGGACGCAAATGGATCATTAAGGACGTTACATTTGACGTAAAACCTGGTGAAATCTTCGGATTTCTCGGTCCCAACGGTGCCGGCAAAACAACTACGATACGGATGCTGGTCGATCTGATCAAACCAACAGAAGGAAAAATTAAAGTCTGTGGTTATGATGTGAATCGGGACCCTGAGCGTGCTTTGAAGTATGTAGGCTCCATTGTTGAAAATCCGGAGGTATATACATATCTGACAGGGTGGGAGAACCTGGAGCATTTCGCTCGCATGCAACCAGGTGTGGACAATGAACGAATTCAGGAAGTTGTAGATATTGTGCGTCTGGATCAGCGGATTCACGATAAAGTCAGAACGTACTCATTGGGTATGCGTCAACGGCTCGGTATTGCACAAGCGCTGCTTGGGCGACCGCGTCTGCTTATTCTGGATGAACCGACAAATGGTCTTGATCCAAAAGGGATTAAGGAACTTCGTGTCTTTATTAAGCAACTTGCCAGCGAAGGTATGGCTGTATTTGTCAGCAGTCACTTGTTAAGTGAGATCCAGCTTCTCTGTGACAGAGTAGCCATTATCAGTGCTGGGCGTGTGCTTGCTGTTGGAGGTGTAAGCGAACTGATTGAAGATCATTCGAAGTTGGCTATATGGCATGTTTCACCACTGGAGCAAGGCAAAAAAATGTTGCAGGATGCAGGCATTGCTCTGGTAGGTCGACCTGCGGATGTGATGGATGATACCATTGTTGCGGGCCTTGGTCCCAACGCTGTGGTTGCCGAGATGCACGAAGATCGAATTCCTGATATGGTGCAACAGATGGTTCAAGCTGGTATACAGGTTGAAGGGGTACAGCGGATTCAGCCTACGCTTGAGCAACTATTCTTAAAAATGACAGAAGGTGAATCCATTGAGTAATATCATGCCGCTGATCCGCAATGAAACGATTAAGATGGTGAAGAAAAAACGGCTTTATATTATATTTATTGTACTTGCGGTCCTCGTACCGATGTTTACGTATGCCCAGATGAAATCTGCGGAGAATAATCGCGACAAGTTTGGCGGCGATTGGCGTCTTGAACTGCAACAGGCCATCACAGACAATCAAAATTCGCTCGGTAGCGATCGGGTACCTGAAGAGTACAAAAAATATAGAACCGTATATATCCAGCAGATGCAGTATTATCTTGAGAATGACATCAATCCCAAAGAACCGGGCGGTGTCACCTTTACGCGGGAGTTCATGAACAACGCGGTTGGATTGTTTATTCCACTGTTAATCATGGCTATTGCTTCAGATCTTGTTTCTGGTGAACGTACGACAGGTACGATTAAAATGCTTTTAACGCGTCCGGTTAGACGCTGGAAAGTGCTTTTGAGTAAATTAATTACGCTGATTATGTTTGTTTCGATCATAGTGGTATCAGCCTACATTATATGTTATGTCATATCGGGTGCGGTCTTTGGTTATAAAGGCTTCAACATGCCAATCTTCACAGGATTCAAAGTTGTGGGAACAGATGTCGATATGTCGGCAGTGCATGCTGTAGACCAGTGGCTGTATATGCTTATGCAGGCAGGACTAATCTGGTTTGTGAGTGTAATTGTGGCTATGCTTGCATTTATGGTATCCGTGCTTGTGCGCAGTACTGCTGCAAGTATTGTTATCATGATGGCCGCTTTGATTGCAGGAACAATCTTGACCAGTATGGCAGCGTCCTGGCAGACCGCGAAGTATTTGTTCATGGTTAACCTCGAACTTCCGAATTATTTGTCTGGCGGGTTACCTCCAATCGAGGGTATGAATTTAGGTTTTTCCCTTATTGTGCTTAGTGTTTGGGGCATTGCTTCACTCATTGTGTCATTCCTTGTCTTTACGAAACGGGATATCTTGAATTAAAATGGACAAGGATAAGAAAACATCTGTTTGCATTTTAGGCATTTTTTTAGTTGCAAGTTAAGAAGGGGGAGCATGAATGGTCGAGCAAATCGATATGTCGGCAGGTTCGACAGGCGGAGGACAGGGGTCTTCAGGCTACGACGCGGACGACATTCAAGTACTTGAAGGGTTGGTAGCGGTACGGAAACGGCCGGGGATGTACATCGGCAGCACCAGCACTTCAGGTTTACATCATTTGGTATGGGAAATTGTCGACAACGCTGTCGACGAACATCTCGCCAAATTCTGCTCCAAAATCGATATCACGCTGCATAAGGACGGTTCTATTACGGTTCAGGATAACGGAAGGGGAATTCCGACAGGTATACATAAAACAGGGATTCCTACTCCCCAGGTCGTGTTTACGATTTTGCACGCAGGCGGAAAGTTCGGTGGATCAGGATACAAAAAATCAGGCGGTTTGCACGGTGTAGGTGCGTCAGTTACTAACGCATTGTCCGAGTGGCTTGAAGTCGAGATTTTCCGTGATGGCAAGATTCATCGTCAGCGATTCGAGTATTGGAAGGACAAAAAAGGGATTGAACATGTCGGTGAACCGGTCTCCGGTCTCGAAGTGTTAGGCAATACCAATCGGACAGGTACAAAAGTTACATTTAAACCGGATATTCGGGTGTTCCAGAGCGGTATTCAATTTAATTATGATACATTGGCAGAACGTCTTCAGGAGATTGCTTTTCTGAATTCGGGTCTGAGAATTGTGCTCAAGGATGAACGTTCGGGCAATCAGGATGAATACATGTATGAAGGTGGAGCAAGCCAGTTTGTTGCTTTTCTTAACGAAAATAAAGATGTGCTGCATGATGTTATTCACTTCTATGCGGAGAAGGATGACATTGAAGTCGAAGTGGCAATCCAGTATAACGCGGGTTATACCGAAACGCTGGCTTCGTTCGTGAACTCGATCTCTACTCGGGGTGGCGGTACACATGAGACCGGATTCAGGGCTGCGTATACTCGTGTAATGAATGACTACGCGCGCCGTACCAGCATGATCAAGGAAAAAGATAAAAACCTTGAAGGCAATGATTTGCGTGAAGGTATGATGGCCGTCATCAGTGTCAAGATGTCAGAGGTTGAGTTCGTAGGTCAGACCAAGGATCAGCTCGGCAGCGCTTCCGCTCGAAGTGCAGTGGATTCGGTCGTGTCCGAGAATATTCAACGGTTCCTGGAAGAAAACCCGCAGGTAGCGCAAACGTTAATTCGCAAAGCGGTCCAAGCCTCCAGAGCCAGAGAAGCAGCACGCAAAGCACGTGATGATATGCGCACAGGCAAGAAACGTAGCGAAAGTTCCAACCTGAACGGCAAACTAACGCCGGCGCAATCAAAGGATTTTACCCGAAATGAGTTATTTATTGTCGAAGGGGATTCCGCAGGTGGTTCTGCCAAACAGGGACGTGACTCGAAGATTCAGGCTATTCTGCCGCTCAAGGGAAAACCGCTCAATCCGGAAAAATCAAAGCTGGCCGACATTCTCAAAAATGAAGAATACCGCGCCATTACAGCGGCGATCGGGGCGGGCATAGGAACCGAATTTGCAGTTGAAGACAGCAATTATTCCAAAATTATCATTATGACCGATGCGGATACGGACGGCGCACATATTCAGGTGTTGCTGTTGACCTTCTTTTATCGTTATATGAAGCCTTTAATTGATGCAGGCAAAGTATATATTGCTCAGCCGCCATTGTACAAACTTACTCGTAAGTCTGGTAAGCTTGCGAGTGTTCGATATGCATGGACGGATGAAGAACTGGCTAATTATATGAAGGAATTCGGTAATAATGTTGAGCTTCAACGTTATAAAGGTCTTGGTGAGATGAATCCGGATCAACTGTGGGAGACAACAATGAATCCGGAAACTCGTGCGATGCTGAAGGTACAGATTGTTGATGCAGCAAAAGCAGAACGTCGTGTATCTACGCTCATGGGTGATAAGGTTGATCCGCGGAAACGCTGGATTGTAGAGAACGTCGACTTTACAGAGTACGAAGAATAGAAGGTGCTTGGAATGAGTCCATCAGAACAATTTATGCCGGCCTTTCTCGAAGAGGTCGTTGGGGACCGTTTCGGTCGCTACTCCAAATATATTATTCAGGATCGAGCCATTCCGGATGTCCGGGATGGGTTGAAGCCAGTACAACGGCGTATTTTATACGCCATGTACGATTCAGGTAATACGCCTGACAAGACTTACCGCAAATCTGCCAAAACCGTTGGGGACGTAATGGGTAATTATCATCCACATGGTGACTCATCCATCTATGAGGGCATGGTGCGGATGGCTCAGCCATGGAAAATGGGCCATATGCTCGTGGACGGTCATGGTAACTGGGGATCACAGGATGATGACCCGGCAGCGGCGATGCGGTATACGGAGGCCCGTTTGTCGCCCATCGCGATGGAGATGCTTCGCGATATCGAGAAACGGACGGTTCTGTTTAAGGATAATTTTGATAATACGGCCAAAGAACCGGTTGTATTGCCATCCCGTTATCCGAACTTGCTGGTTAATGGTGTCAGCGGTATTTCCTCCGGATTTGCAACGGAGATTCCTCCACACAATTTGCGTGAAGTCATTGATGCTTCGATCGCTGTGATGGAGAAACCGTCGATTGAGCTGGACGAAATCATGATGTTTATGAAGGGTCCTGACTTTCCAACAGGCGGATTGATTATGGGCGGTGACGGCATTCTGGATGCCTATCGCACAGGTAAGGGACGGATCTATATCCGGTCCAAAACCGAGATTGAAAACATGCGCGGTGGCAAACAGCAGATCGTCATTACCGAAATTCCGTATCAGGTCGTGAAATCTCGTCTGGTTACAGCGATGGAGAACATCCGACTTGAGAAGAAGGTTGAAGGTATTGCCGAAGTGCGTGATGAGAGCGGACGTGAAGGTCTGCGAATCGTGGTTGAGTTGAAAAAAGAAGCGGACGCACAAGGTATTTTGGCTTATTTGCTGAAGAAAACCGACCTGCAGGTCACCTATAATTTCAATATGGTTGCGATTGTGAATAAAGCACCTCATCAATTAGGATTGAAATCGATTCTCGAGGCTTACATTGCCCATCAGCGGGAGGTTGTAACATTCCGTACCCGGTTTGAGCTGGAGAAGGCGCAAGACCGTGCGCATGTGCTCGAGGGCTTGGTAAAAGCACTTAACATCCTTGATGAGGTCATTGCGGCCATCAAAGCGTCGAAGAACCGTCAAGATGCCCAAAACAACCTGATGTGGATGTTTGGATTCACGGAACGCCAAGCAGATTCCATCCTTACGTTGCAATTGTACCGTTTGACGAATCTGGAGATCAATTCTCTGGAGAAAGAACTCGGTGAACTGATGAAAAAGATTGCACAATTACAATCCATTCTGGATAGTGACCGCAAGCTCATCGGAGTCATCCGCAAGGAATTGATGGAGATTCGTGAGAAATACGGCATAGACCGTCGTTCTGCGATCCAGGGTGAAGTGGAAGAACTTAAGGTTAATCTCGAAGTACTTGTGAATGCGGAAGATGTATTTGTTACGTTATCCAAAGAGGGATATGTGAAACGTACAGGCATGCAGTCCTTTACACGTTCTGGTGGTGAACGGAGCGGAAGTGGTGTGAAAGACGGCGATTATATCGCTCAGGTTCTGGAAGTAAATACGCTTGAGAACTTGCTTGTCTTTACGAGGAAAGGTCAGTACTTCCTGTTACCTGTTCACCAGGTACCTGAATTCAAGTGGAAAGATCCAGGCACAGCCATTGTGAATGTCATTCCCCTTGCGAAAGATGACCGTATTGCAAGTGTGCTTGCTGTGAAATCCTTTGAAGAGCCAAACCACAGTCTGGTCTTCGTTACGCGAAGAGGACAGGTGAAACGAACGGAGCTGAAGGATTACGTTACCAAACGTTCCGGTGCAGTTGCGGCATGTAAAGTGGGCAAGGACGATGAAGTGTTATCTGTACATCTAAGTACAGGTGGTCAAGATATTATGTTGATTACAAAAGAAGCCATGGCGATTCGTTTCCGAGAGGATGAGGTTAATCCAATGGGACGTGTATCCGGTGGTGTTCGTGGTATTCAGTTAAGAGATACAGATGAAGTTGTATCGGCTCTATGGGTAGAAGGAGATGAAGGTGAAGTTGCCGTGTTGTCCGATCTGGGATATGGTAAACGATCATTACTTCTGGATTACGCTATACAGAGCCGTGGAGGCAAGGGGCTTGCCACATTCGAGTTCAAAGAAGGCAAACGTGTGAAACCGAATGGTAGCCGTATTGTTGGAGCGTTTTATTGCAAAGAGCAACGTAAGATCACTGTAATGACCAAAGAAGGCCAATTGTTCCCGATCTCTTCGGAAGGTGTTCCGATTACAGAGCGCAAACATATTGGCAAGCTGATCGTTCATGTGGACAAACAGGACGAGATCGTTGAACTTCTAAGGGACTTCAATGAGAATCAACCAGCATCATCTTCATAAAAACAAACAAACGAGACTTTTCGCAGAACAGCTAATCCTGTCATGCGAGAAGTCTTTTTTTGTTGTTCGAAGGCGGATTAGAAGAGGGCATTCATGCAAAGTTTAACAACCTTCGTCGATTACGGTCGATCGCTAGGAAATTGAAAAAAGGCAGCAGGAATGCGGCTTTGGAGCGCGAAAACTTAAGCAGGTGAAGTGATAACCGGTTGCAGAGAGGAGCGATGGAAGATGTATAATTCCGATTTTGCCAAGTGCTGGTCCAGGTTGACCAAAGATTATAAATTGCATATGGATCAAGAGCTGGCACCCTCATTAACGGAGGCTCAGCTGGCTGTTCTGGAGGTACTTGAAGACCATCAGAAGATGAAACCTTCGGATCTGATTCCTTATCTGTCAACTACGCCAGCTGCTGTAACCATGCTGCTCGATCGAATGGAGAAGAATGATCTGATTCGCAGGAATCGGGATAATCAGGATCGACGCATTGTGTGGGTATCTCTGTCAGAGAAAGGAAGAATGGAGACAGAGCGGGGAATCACCATCCGGAATGAATTCATGAACTCTGTTCTCAGTAACATTTCGATGCACAATCAACAATTGCTGGTATATCTGTTAGGCAAAATGACAACACCCAAAACCAAAGAGCCTGCCTTATCTACTTCGGTATGATACCATGCTGATTCTTCTGAATAACCATAGGAGTTCCTGCTCGTTTCATGCAGGAGCCCTATGGTTATTTTATTTACAAATTACATATGCTACACACTGTGTCCAGGTTAGTTGGGTAAAGGCATGGCTGTAGCACAGTTAGTATGTCCTAATATTATTTTTGTGAATTCATATGTAAAGAGTTGACTATGTAAATATTTTTGTTATAATAAATAATTGTTCCCCTGATATTTCGTGTACGAAATATTATATTCCAAAAGTAAAAGGGTGAAACAATGACTGATACGTATGAAGTATTCTATATTATTAATTCGTTCCGCCAAGTGAATCAAATGCTTTTTCGAGCATTTTGGAATGAAAACAAGGAGATCGAGCTGACTTCGATCCAGTTTATGGTGTTATCCATCCTGAGGGAGCGTCCTTCCATTGGCATCAATGAAGTGGCTGAGCTATGCCATATGGGCAGTAGTTCCATGAGCGCTGTTGTAGAGCGACTGGTCAAAGGCGAGTATATCGTTCGGACACGTTCGGATGCTGACCGCCGATCCGTTAAGCTTCAGATTACGGATAAAGGGGAACAGGCCCAACAGGAAACGCACCATTTGTGGATGGAAAGAGTGTCACCCATTCTGGATATATCGAAGGAAGACCTTGAGCACCTACTTAGAATTCATAGTCAAATGATTGAAAAGTTAGAAGGAAGAGAGATGAACAACATATGAGTACGACTACTGCTGCAGCTCCATCCTCAGCGATGGACAACATCAAGAAAGGCCCGATTGTAGCGGCATTGTTAATTGGTGCCTTTGTGGCATTCCTGAACCAAACCCTGATGAACGTAGCGCTTCCTAAAATCATGGATGACCTCGGCATCGGGCCAAACAAAGCCCAATGGTTAACTACGGGTTATATGCTTGTGAACGGTGTGCTGATTCCAATTACGGCATATCTGATTGCCAAATTTTCAACGCGTCAAATTTTCATTACAGCCATGACTCTATTTACCATAGGTACATTAGTCTGTGGTCTTAGTCCAACCTTCACCATTCTGATGGTAGGTCGTGTTATTCAAGCGGCAGGTGCAGGTATCCTGATGCCTCTGATGACCGTTGTATTCCTGACCATCTTCCCAATTGAGAAACGCGGTCAGGCCATGGGAACCATGGGGATTGCGATGATTCTGGCTCCTGCGATTGGGCCTACACTTTCAGGTTATGTGGTTGAGCATTATTCCTGGAGATTGTTGTTCTACATCATCTTGCCATTCTCTATTATTGCAACGGCAATTGGTATTGCTTTTGTCAAAAACGTAACACGTCAGTCCAGACCTAAACTGGATTATCCAGGCGTTATTTTATCTACACTTGGTTTTGGTAGTTTGCTCTACGGATTCAGTGATGCGGGTACCGATGGATGGGGCAGTGCAATTGTCATTGGATGTCTCGTCGTAGGTGCGATATCCCTGATTCTGTTCGTTATTCGTCAACTGACAACAGATCATCCGCTCCTTGAGTTCCGTATTTTCAAGTACAACATGTACACATTAACAACGATTATCAATATGCTCGTGACAATGGCGATGTTTGCTGGTATGATCCTGCTCCCTATTTTCCTGCAAAACATTCGTGGATTCTCACCAATTGAATCAGGACTTCTGATGATGCCCGGTGCGATATTGATGGGGATTATGTCTCCAATTACAGGTCGCATATTTGATAAAGTGGGCGCTCGCTGGCTTTCGGTTGCGGGTCTTGCCATTACAGCAATTACAACTTTTGGACTGAGTCGTCTGGCAATCGATACTACCTACGGCTACATGATGTTTATCTACACGGCTCGTATGTTCGGTATGTCGATGCTGATGATGCCAATCCAGACAGCAGGTCTGAATCAACTGCCTCAACGTCTGAACGCGCATGGTACTGCGATGTCCAATACATTGCGTACAGTTGCCGGGGCGATCGGTACAGCCATTCTGGTTACCATCATGAGTAGTAAGCTCAAAACACATCTGGCGGATGCAGTGGCTGCGGGTCAGGTTAATCCAAATGATAAGACCGCAATGTTAGCTGCTACTGCAGATGCAACGATTTACGGTGTTAACTATGCATTCATTGTGGCTACCGGAATGACTGTGGTTGCTTTGATCATGGCGTTCTTTATTCGGAAAACAAAACCAGCTGTTGAGCCTGTTACTGTAGAACAGGAAAAAACGACGGCTACTGCATAACGAATATCAGATAAAACCAAAAAGAGAACTCTAGCAGTCGAAGGGGTAACCCTAACTGCCTGAGTTCTCTTTTTTTTGGTGTGCGCGATAGGAGGAGAGTACTTTTATTATTCGGGCTGGATCGTTGGATCGATAAGAAATACAGGATCGGGCTCATGACCGAACTGTTTGAGATTAATGGTTCCATTTAGTTGAAACTCCACACCTTCGCTAATCAGTTCTGTTTCCTGCATCATGCGCGAGTGTTCGTCCGGTATGGAGATTTCTCCTTTTGCGTTGACGACACGGTGCCAGGGCAGACGTTCCTTGCGGCTCATCGAGTGCAGAATACGTACGACTTGTCTCGCGGCTCTTGGACTTCCGGCATGTGCTGCAATCTGACCGTAAGTCATCACTTTACCTTCGGGAATCGCCGCGATGATCGCAACGACTTGTTTGGTAAACGGGGTCATCATGATGTCTCCTCTCTGTATTTTAGGTATATAGCTGAAAATATGAAAAAACGTGTCGTTCAGATACAGAATCTGAACGACACGTTGTATGGACAGATGTAACCTGATCCTGTGCACTTATAGAGGTTGTTCGATAAAAATGCTTGTAATCCCATCTTATCGGTACTGAAAACCAGTCTTTTTGAACACGTAATTATAGAGATTGTCCAAAAGCTTTTTGGTACACGGCAGCTGGCCATTCTGCCCAGGGGAATTCTCTTGCAGGCAAAGATTGCAGAATAACTTCTTCCTTAGTAACTGGATGAGGAAAAGCAGCAATCGCAGACCATAGAGCAATCTGTTGCCCGGGTTTATTCACGCTTGCGCCGTACTTCTGATCCCCGTACAGAGGGCAGCCGATTTCTTTCATTTGCACCCGAATCTGATGAGATCTGCCGGTATGCAGTTCGATATGGACGAGGCTGTAACGATCTGTCTCGCCGATAACACGGTAATCCAGAACGGCATCCTTACCGCCAGCCGTACCTTTAGGTACAACAGTAACGGTATTTGTACGTGCATCTTTCAGGAGCGTGTGTTTTAACGTTCCCTGCTGTGCAGGCAACTTGCCGTGTACAACAGCCGCATATATTTTACGGAAATGACGTCCCCGCACAGTCTCGGACAATCTCGAAGCTGCTTTAGAAGTCTTGGCAAAAATCATTGCCCCTCCAACAGGACGATCAAGTCGGTGTACTAACCCGAGATAAACATTGCCAGGTTTGTTGTATCGTTCTTTCAGATCCTGCTTCAGCAATGTAAGCAAATCCGGATCACCTGATGAATCTTCCTGGGTAGGTACATTGACCGGCTTCGTAATACCTAACAGATGGTTGTCTTCGAACAGAATCGGAATCGCATCGTGATCATGCCGATGTTCTGACATGATTAAGACTCCCAACGGCCCAGAATACCACAAGGCAGATCAAGACCACTACGTGTAATTGGCAGACCAATTTCACCAGCAGTAATGTCACCACCGTACTGAGCAGACATCGTCATGGTCAACATGTTGCGCAGAACAGTAGAGGAAATGCCCGTAGTGTAGGAGTTAACCAGCATGAATAATGGATTATCCGACAAGATCGTCATACATGACTTCAAGAAAGGATATAGGTTCTCTTCCAGTTTCCATGTCTCTCCATTAGGGCCACGGCCATATGAAGGAGGGTCCATAATAATAGCGTCGTAACGATTTCCGCGACGTTGTTCCCGTTGTACAAATTTGAATACATCATCCGTAATAAAACGAACAGGGCGATCAGCCAGCCCGGATAATTGAACATTTTCCTTAGCCCATTGAACCATGCCTTTAGCTGCATCCACATGCACAACAGAAGCGCCTGCGTAAGCTGCGGCTACCGTTGCTCCGCCTGTATAGGCAAACAGGTTCAAGACAGAAATAGGGCGTCCTGCATTGGAGATTTTATCCATCATCCAGCTCCAGTTAGCGGCTTGTTCAGGGAACAGGCCAGTGTGCTTAAAGCTGGTAGGTTTAATGTGGAATTTCAGGTTTTCGTATCCGATCGTCCAACGCTCGGGAATGGGCTTTTTCATATCCCAGTTACCGCCACCGGAAGAGCTGCGATGATAGTGACCATGCACCTGACGCCATTCATTGGTTTCTTGCTCAAGGGGCCAGATAATCTGTGGATCGGGTCTGCGTAAAATCACATCTCCCCAACGCTCCAGTTTCTCGCCGCCTCCTGTATCGATTACTTCATAGTCCTTCCAATTCTTAGCTACGTACATAATGATTTATCCATCCTTCAAAAGTCATTTGGATACTATTGTACAACAAAAAAGGGCTTGGACGCCAGTTGGGGGACGGGATCATTGGAGGAAGGTACTACATCTGACCTTAAAGGATGAAGTATTTTAGCTGTGTTGAAATCCGAGGTGCGCCATATACTGAAAAACAAAGATAACCAAAAATTTAATTTGACAATGATAATCATTATCACATATGATTTTGTTAATCAAAAATTCATTCTTTCTTCATAGAGAGAATATAACATGATCAAATAAAGTGAGGGAAAAATAGATGGCTAAATTGTTAGTGGCTTATGCGAGCATGACAGGAAATACAGAAGAAATTGCAGAACTGATTGTGGAAGGAATTACACAGGGAGGCCACGAGGCAGACCTGAAATCCGTAACGGATTGTAATGCATCTGATGTATTGGACTATGACGGATTCATGATCGGTGTGTACACCTGGGGAGATGGGGAGTTGCCGGATGAATTCCTTGATTTCTATGAGGAGCTGGATGAGCTTGACCTGAGCGGTAAGAGAGCTGCGGTGTTTGGTAGTGGTGACACCTCATATGAGCAGTTCTGCGGTGCAGTTGATCTTGCGGCTGCCAAGCTGCAAGAGCGTGGGGCGGAGGTATCTCCAGAGATGTTGAAAATTGAATACAGTCCGCTTGAGCAGGAGAAAGAAACATGCCGTGACTTTGGCAAACGCTTCGCTGCTGCCGGATTACAGGTGTCCTAAAGATCATGTTAAGACATAATGTTCAGGCAGCGATGCCAGTCGGAAGGAATGACCTTCCTGGACGTCTGCTTGAAGATTACAGATTGGAAGAAATGCTGCGCAGCCCACACCGATTCATCCGCCCTGAACCAGTGTCTGAGCAGCGTCTTCCACTGCAATGGAGGCACCGTGTACAATATGCGGTGAGCCATGCGGTCAATGCCTTTTACAGTCTCGACCCCGATGTTCGCAAAGAGGTACCCGTACAGTATTTACTTGAGAAGTGGTGGCCCAGAAAGACGGATGGTTTCGAATCTGTTCTCCATTACTGGGATGTGAAGAACAAGATTACGGATGAATTGTCACTCGCCATTGCAATGAACGATGATCTGAAGCATCCAGCCATTCTTTTTGAACAGTGGAGAACGGAGTTACCTTCATTATCCATGCATTTATCGATGATATTTCAGGCGGCCTGGCAACCAGAAGGCTGGGATTCGCTGCTGATTCAGAAATATATGGTTGTCCATGATCCAAACGTAGTTGAGGCATTTCAGCATATGGTCAGTGCATTCTGCTGGGAAGCCTTCGGAAAATTACCGGGTATGATCGAGATATACTGCTTGTTGGAAGGACGCAAAATAAGGTACATCCCTGGACGCCAGTCTCTGATCCGTTCCATGGACTACATTCGCTTGATACGTGACAGCATGCCGCAAGCAGAAGTGGTGGAGTCAGAACAGTTTACGACGCGTGATAAAGCGCGCATCCACGAAGAGGTAGATCGCTGGAGAACGGAAGCCATTGAACCGAAGAAAACATGGTTGATGTGAAGACAATTGAAGGATAACGATATATCATGCAGATAGAGGAGGGGAAGTTGCCATGTCTACCGGTCTAAGTCAAGATATAAGCAGCAGCAAGAGACGTGCAGGAACTTGTGAATTCAGTCCGTTGCCAGTACCCCAGTCGGTTATACGAAAGTTGCTTGATGAAGCAGATCCTTCATTATATGTAATGAGTTCAGAACCTTGGAGGTTTATGTTGTTTGCAGGCGAAGGACGACAGCTTTATCTGGAAGCGGTCAGACAGAGCTATCCACCCCATCTGGCTGATCGCTACGGCGATTGGGCTACATATCAATACACGGAAGCAATTCCAACCCATCTGGTTGTCGTGGCGCCTAGAAATGCCCGTGAGGATGATCTTCTGCCGGCCAAAGCCTGGAGCAAACGCTTTAGTATTCTGGCTGCGGAACAGGGGTTGAATGCGGTCTGGAAGATCAATGATTATCAACAACATCCTGTGTTTATGAATTTGATGGGTTTGACAAGTGAAGAGAAGGTGCTGGGAGTCTTTCATATCGGTTACGGAGACCAGCCTGCATTGCGGGATATGGATGCAAGCAGACCAGCCTCTGAACTGATGACGGTTTATGACCATCTGGTTTAAAAAAATAATTTATTGGTTCTCTTATTTGCTGTTGTTGGATAGAAAATCACGAACGAGCTGACGATTCGTCTGATCTTTGTTGTAGACGGAGAACAACCGATTGGATACCGTAAGGACATTGCCAAAAAAGAATCGTTCGAATTGGGTCTGTCTGCCCCCGAATGAACCAGACCCAAGCTCCCAGATCAGGCGGAACAGAGCGTTGCGTTCGTGAGAAGCCATATCGTTCCCTTTCAGATATATATTCAGTGACGGAGCGATATCGGATTGAAACTCTTCTTCCTGAGGGATCATAATTACCCCGCTCGAACCCAAGAGTTGCAGAATTTCAATCAACTCAGGATAAAGTTTCGGAAAAAGGAGATTGGCTGCCATCAATGGTTTGGGTGCAGGTAATACAAATCCTCGTCCGTCTGGTATTGCACCTGCCTCCGCGGCCAAGGCCAATGCTTTTAACGATTCAAGACCTGCGAACACACGTGCAGATTTCTCTATAACATGTGCTTCCGTATTCAGATCCAGCGTATCCGTGAGAAGCTGGATTGTACCGAGAACAAATTCCGTCTTGGCAATATAACGACACAATACCTGATGACCTGCGTGAATATGAAAGTTACTACCACTGAAGAGACGCGAGGACATTTCCTCACTTCCTGCAAAAAATATTCGTTCATGCGGAACGAGCACCCTGTCAAAGATGACGATATTGTCCATTTCTTCATATCTGGAACTCAGGGGATAATTAGTGTGGGATTCGGCTGCGTAGGTATCCCTGCATACCAGACTGATTCCTGGAAGATCATTGGGGACAGCAAAAGAGAATGCAAATGGATTTTCGTCATCAAATGGGGCGGGTGAAGGTGACGGATAGACAAATATCTCATCCGAAGTGGCAGCTTGTGTAGCCATCATGAATGCACCGCTAATAATGAGACCTTCCTCGGTGCGATCCACGACCTTTGCGGCAATAGCATCTTCAGTAGCATCCAATTGCCCTGAGATTTTGCTGGCATATGGCTGAATGAAGGCATGGGATAACGTGATATCATGATCACGGCAGTACGCATAATAATTTTTGAGATTTTCTGCATATTGGGGAGATAGTTCGTTCAGGAGATCGGCACCTGTGTAAAAGGACATTATGGCTGTATTCATGTAATCGGGTGAGCGACCAAGAAAGCCATGATGCACATTTGCCCAGATATTCATCCCTTCGCGTCGTTTACGGAGGTCGTCGGCACTGGTTGGAGGCAGGAAGGATATCCCCACAGGTTTGCCGTCTGCCGGGGAGGCATACGTCATCGTTTCTGCAAATTTAGAATCCGATTGCAGATCATACATGTGCATCTGAGTCTCCATCAAACCAGCAAATGCTACATGTTCAGAGCGTTTTCCAGTAATAAGGTTACCTTTGTACCAGCAAGGGACGGACTGTGCATCAATTCGTTCGCGATACTGTGTGCCACTTTTAACAGGCATTGTTATTCACCTCTTGGTTCTAATCGTTCATGGGCATACTGACTTCTTACGTAGTGTACGTAGGTCATCTGTCCAATGTGCATTGAAGAGGTGAGAAGGATTTTTACAGAATAGGGCTTGATAATAATTATCATTCTTGTTACAATAGACAAAGAAAAAAGGAACCGGTAAGGGCTCCTTTAAGTCGATTACATGAAATTACTTATTTTACTTCAAAAGTCTTGCAGTCTGTTTCAGCAGACTGACTTGCTTCTTTGTTACTGTGACTCACGATGTAGATCGAAGAAGCGTTACATTTGTTCTCTTGAGCCCAGTGACGACAGGAATTAACTTCACACAATACGTCTTTTGCCATGATTGTTAACCTCACTTTAATTGGATTACAGTCGTTGGTATAAAGAATCCGGATATAACAAGTTGCCGCTTGTCAATCTGGAAAATTCTGTTGCTCTCACGAAATTCGGAGGGCTTTTTTGCGTTATACACAACGATGCATACTTAGAATAGCAAATTTAATTGAAGCTTGCAACCAAATGCCCCCATCTGTGGCAAAATAGTGGACGTGCTGTGGTTATATTTGCAAAAAGGCAGTAGTATGTTATTATTTAATAGTAATGATTACGATTAAGTCTAATTGATTCTATATAAATTGAACTAAACATTTACACGAAACCATAAATGAAGGAGCATGTGAATACATGAGCAAAATAAACCATATGAACCGGATTCCCCGCGCGAAAGGGATCGATATGGCTGCTTTTTACACGCCGAAAGAGTGTAGACGCAAAGCCCAGCATATTGTATTTTCCGCTGAAAATGAACGCATCATTAATGAATTTATCACCATTCTGGGCATGAAAGAGAAGTTCAGAGAGCATGATGTATCAATCCCCAACAAAATGGTCATGTTCGGGCCACCCGGTACGGGAAAAACATTAACGGCATCACATCTGGCGGAGCGCCTTGATCTGCCATTGGTTCTTGTGAGATTAGATGCGATCATTCATAGCCATCTTGGGGAGACGGGGAGTAACGTACGTAAGTTATTCGAATATGCACGAATGAATCCCTGTGTGTTATTTCTGGATGAATTTGATGCCATAGGCCGGACACGTGAGAGCAATGATGAAGTGAAAGAGATGGCTCGTGTCGTGAATACATTGTTGCAGTGTCTGGACGAATTCGATGGGGAAAGCATTCTGGTGGCTGCAACGAATCTGGAAACCCAACTGGATCACGCCATCTGGCGGCGGTTTGATACGAAGATGACCTACGGTATGCCTGATGATTCGAGTCGCAAATTGTATATCAGCAAATTGGTAGGGGCATTTGAACAGGAGACTCGGCTGGAAGATTACATATGTGAACGCTTGACCGGGTGCAGTTATGCGGATATAGAGCAGATCGTTCTGAAAGCAAAGCGGAAAGCAATCATTGCCAGTAGTGTACTTCATAAGCAACTGATCTCGGATGCTTACGATGAATACAGACCACGTGTATTAGAGTGTTGATTGCTTCCGTTCTGGATAAAGCAACAAAGAACAACGTTGAACTAGCCCAGTCTCCTGAATGGAGTTCTGGGCTAATCGTCATGTTAGCGAGGTGCTTTATACTTTAACGGCTGCTCCGTATGCTTTTTCAGTATTCATGGCTTCTTGTGTTGCAGTCCAGCGTGGCAGGCTTAATCTGAACATGCTGCCTTCCGGGCTGCTGGAGACAAGTGTCAGTTCACCGCCCTGTTCCTGAGCGAGTAGGCGGCTATATGTTAATCCTAGACCCAGACCACGGTTACGACGTTTTTTGAGTTCTCCACGATAGAACCGTTCGAAGATTTTGGGTTGTTCTTCGGCTGCGATGCCTGTGCCGTGGTCTTTAACATCAACGTACAGCATCTGTTCTTCTGTACTTAGATAAATGTCGAAGACAGCCTTCTGTTCAGGAGCTGTGGCATGAAGTGCGTTATTAAGCAAATTGACAATGATCTGCTGAATGCGAAGAGCATCCCCCATGGTAAAAAAGTTAATCGGAGGGGCATGCAGCTGAACCTCTGGCATTTTGTCCTCGTACGCAATCTTCCACTGATAGATGATCTCACCGACCAACAGTTTCAGATCCGTCCGTTCCTTTCGAACGGCAACACTTCCTGCAGCCATGGCGTTATAGTCAAGCAAATCTGCGACCATTCGCTCCATGCGTTCAGATTCCTTCAAAGCGATATCCAAAAATTCTTTACCTTCCTGTGGACTCACGACATCGTCACGTACTGCCATAACGAGCCCCTTGATGGAAGTTACTGGTGTCTTGAGTTCATGACTTACCCCTGCCAGCGAAAGTGTACGCCATTCTTCGAGTTGTTGGAGACGAGTGGCCATATCGCGGAATGAATTTACAAGTTCATTGATCTCACGTTCTCGTGTATTCAGATCAAGACTCACATCATAGTTGCCACCTCGAATCTGCTCAGCGGCATAGGCGACCTGACGAATCGGTCTGGATAACTTTTTGGACAAGAGATAGATTGTAAACCATCCACAGAGGATTAGTCCTCCGAGGATTAGAGCCACGAGCCATATCGTCTCTGGACCAAATGTAATGGATTGTTTGGACTGCATGACCCACACTTTACCCAAGGTTTGATCGCCCTCAGATATGTTGACCGTTACACCTGCATATTTGTTGTTTCGCGGTTCAAGATAGTCGTCTGACAGTCGATAATGCACATCTTTTTGCTCCATTTTAGGCTGGGAAAAGATCAATTGATTGTTGTTGTCCAAGATCATGACACAAAAATAATGATCTGTATTAAATAGTTTCTCTCGCTTGGTTACCAGTCTGTCCAGATCCGGTGGAACCCGAAGCATATTATTTTCACTGGTCACTCGATCGGCAATCTCCAGCCCAAGCAGTTCTGCGGTTTTGAGGCTTTTCTCAATGGAAGTTGTTCGAATCCAGTAGAGTGCCCCTGCCACAATAATCGTGAAACCAATGCACAAAATGAGAAAATATCGCAGTGTCCAGTGTGACAGAATGGATATCGTTCGTTTGGGTTTCTTCTGTTTCAGTTGGCGATCCAAAATTGATACCCCATTCCTCGCAACGTCCGAATTTCTCCCGTATCTGGCGACCAGTGGGAGAGGGCTTGACGTAGTCGTTTAATCGATAGATCCACAGCACGATCACTGCCATCGTAGTCCATCCCCCATACCTGTTCAATAAGATGATCTCTGGTAAATGTACGATTCGGATAATCGGACAGGAAGAACAGTAACGACAGGTCACGAGGTGTGAGTGCAACCTCTGCACCGTTCAGCAGCACCTGCTTGGCAGCAAGATCAATGACGAGATTTCCAAAGGAACGCTTCTCTTCGCCACCTGAGGTCCAATGTGGATTACGGCGCAACACTGCATTAACTCTGGCAACCACTTCTTCCGGTACAAAAGGTTTGCTCATATAATCGTCAGCACCGGCATTTAGTCCGTTGAGACGGTCTGAAATGTCATCCAGTGCAGTTAGCATGATCACGGGACAAGCACTTTTTTCACGAATAATCCGCAGCAGATCCCATCCGTCCATTCCTGGCAGCATCACATCAAGTAATACAAGGGAAGGCGTTACGGTATCAAAAAGGGTAAGTGCAGTCGGTCCATCTGCTGCATGATGAACTTCAAATTCTGCTTTTCTCAGATAAGCAGCCAATACTCGTGCAATAGCTTGTTCATCCTCGACGATAAGTATGGATTTCAAGAAAAGCGTTCTCCTTTCGCTTTGTAAACTTGTACTGATTTTACATGAGCCAGAGCGTAAAGCCAATCCTGTATTACGGATTTCAAAAAAATATGGGACTTGTCTTATCTTGACTTCTTCCTGACACATTCAATTGATATGATTCACTCCAAGAAGCAACCTAAACAATCATGTACTGGAGGAAACATAGAGATGAACAAGAAAGCAAAAGCATGGCTTATTACAGGTGTAGCGGCGGTTGCCGTAATCGGTGGCGGTGGTTACTATATCACAAACAGTTACTTGGGGAATAACGTGGAGATTGAGCAGGTGCTTCCTGCGAGCACAGCGACTTCCACCACAGCTGTAGATAGCACAGGAACGGTTGTAGCCAATGAAACTGCTGGAGCAGAGCAACTGAACGGAGACTGGAGCATCAGCGAAGGTTCCAAAGTATATTTCTCTGTAACTACATCGCAGGAGACCGTTAACTTTGTGGACGAGCAGGTAACAGGGAATTGGACAATTAATGTAGACGATGCTGCTCAGATGAAGGCAGAAGGACAGATCGAGATGGACGGAATTGATTCCGGGAATGGACAGCGTGATGGTCACGTGAAGCAAGCCGATTTCTTCGATGTTGCTACATATCCACAAGCTACATTTACAGCGACTTCATTTGAAGGGGTACCTGCGGAATGGCCTGTCGGTCAAACGGTTGATATCAAAATGAATGGTACCATTACGGTTAAAGGTATTGAAAAAGAAGTAACTTTTGATGCCAAAGCTGCTTATGAGAATAATGCAGTCTTGTTGTCGGCGACATCGATGGTAACGTTCGAAGATTTCGGAATGGAAAATCCACACTCCGTTGTGCTCTCGACTGAAAATGATATCCAGGTACAACTTGAATTGAAACTCTCCAAATAAGTGTAGCGACGATCATCTAGATAGAAATCTGTTCTGTTCTGCCTTACGGTGGACGGACAGATTTTTTTGTTTTTTACAAATAGTGTGATTCTTATCGCTCAAATGTAACTTTTACAGGAGCATATTGTTAAAATAACTGCTGTTTCCTTTGGATAATACCGTGTTACCCATCACTATTAAGCGCTTACAATGAGGAGGATTCATAACATTCATTGATCCATGCACAATCAAACACAAAAAGGGGGAGATCAAGAGTGAACAAGAGGTACATAAGCGGGTGTCTGGTATTGCTGATGCTGTTCTGTGATCTGGGGTTGATGGTTCGTCCAGCGGCTGCAGAAGATGCAAAAGTGAACGTGGCATTTAACAAGGTGGTTACGGTAAGAGAGGAAGATCTAGTGAATGAGGGGCAAAAAGAAAAGGCGGTAGATGGTGATGTGAATACTCACTGGAGTGCGAGCTCACCTACTTCTGAGAGTAATCCTCATTGGTTGACTATAGACCTAGGTGCGCCATATGATCTATCTGGAGCGGAATTGACTTGGAAGGACAAAGACCAAGTTGTAAAATATTTGATTGAAGTATCTGATGATGGTAACAACTGGTCAACTGTTGTGGACCAAACGACTAACGAAATAAAACAGACTGTTGCCAGTGAAGAGTTCCAGACCAATACACCTGTCCAGTATGTGAAGGTTACAATTCCGTACTATGCGGGAGCAAATTGGTGGCCCGGGATATCCGAGCTTAAAGTCTGGGGAAAAGAGGAAAAAATTGATCCAGCAACCATTACAAGTTACGATCCCGTTAAGGTCAATACAGTAGCTGGGGTTGCACCTGTTCTGCCAACAAAAGTGACAGCGAAGTATCCGAACGACAAATCTGGTTCGGTTCCAGTGGAATGGGAAAGTATCGACCCTTCAGAGTACGCACATGCGGGTAGCTTTACCGTGACGGGTGCAGTATATGGAGCCCCTGTTCAACCGGAGGCCACTGTAACAGTTGGAGGATATCGGACGGATTACGTTAGAGGAGTGGATATTTCCACGTTAACCGCCATTGAGGCTAATGGAGGGAAGTATCTGGATAGTAATGGCACTGAAAGGGACTTGCTTGATATCCTGAAGGATCGCGGTGTCAATTATGTGCGTCTTCGTCTGTGGAATGATCCACAGAAATCAGGGGGCTACAACGACAAGGACGATGTCATTCGTTTGGCCGAGCGGGTGAAGAAAAAAGGTATGAAGATCCTGCTGGATTTCCACTACTCGGATGAGTGGGCGCACCCGGGTCAGCAGCTTCGTCCCAAAGCTTGGGAAGGCCTTTCGCATGAAGAGCTGAAGCAGGCCGTATACAACTATACGTATGAAGTTGTGGGAGAAATGAAAGCAAAGGGCGCCATGCCTGATATGGTGCAGATCGGTAATGAGATCAACAGTGGTGTTCTGAACGGCTTGAGCAGCGACGTGGATTTTAAGCAAAATGTTGCATTGCTGAAAAGCGGAATTGATGCTGTACGTGCAGTAGAAGGAGAGATCACCAATAACGCTGATAAGGTTCAAATCATGATTCATCTCGCAGAAGGCGGCAAGGCGGATACGTTCGACTGGTATTTCAGTGAGCTGGAGAAAGGCGAACTGAAGTACGATATCATCGGACTTTCCTATTATCCGTTCTGGCATGGAACATTTGCCGATGTGCAGAACACCATGAATAAAGTATCTGACAAATTCAAAAAAGACGTGATTATTGCCGAGACATCGTATCCATTCTCATATAAAAACGGGGATGCACACGGCAATATCATTGGATCGGATGAAGCGCTTCATGTTGGGGGAGCAACATTCCCTGCAACGGTACAGGGGCAATATGATGCTATTGCTGGCATTATGGATATGATTGCTGACGTGCCGGAAAACCGCGGAGCAGGCTTCTTCTATTGGGAGCCCGCATGGATTGCCGCCAATGTAGGCTGGATTGATTCCGAGGGAGATGCATGGGAAAATCATGCCATGTTCGACTATGATGAATTTCCGGGGAATGGTGGATACTCCTACGAAGGACGTGCCTTGCCATCACTGGATGTTTACAAACGCGGATTGGAGCTTCTGCCCGCAGACCGCCAGCAACTGGATGCGGCGCTTACACGAGCCAAATCATTGGTACAGACTGATTTTACTCCGGAAAGCTGGGTGACTCTGGCTCCGGCAATCTCGGCAGCGAATGATGTATACCAACAGGCATACACGCCGGGCGGGGTAACTCAAGCAGATACAGATGCAGCGACAACAGCATTGGAACGTGTGATGCAGCAGATGCAGGTTATCACCCCGCAGCTTGACGAGCTCAGAGCTAAAATAGCGGAAGCGCGTACGTATCAGCAGCCTGACTGGTCTGCGGCCACTTGGGCGGTATTGACCAAAGCGCTGGAAGGCGCTGATCAGGTCTTGAATGATCCAAGAGCAACACAGACGGATGCGAATACAGCGGTTAAACGTTTGCATGATGCCATTCAAGGTCTATCCAATGTGGACAAAACACAACTGCACCAGTACATTCAACAAATGCAGCAGCAGACTAAATCTTCCTATACACGCCGGAGCTGGTCTGTATTGGAACAGTCTTTGCAGACAGCGATTCAGGTCCGAGATAACAATGCTGTTGTCCAATCTGAGGTGAATTCAGCACTGAGTACGTTGAAACAAGCCTTTACTAGTCTGGTCTCTCTGGAGGCTTTAACAACGGGCAAAACGGCAACGGCTTCAAGCAGTGCAGGGACAGGAGGCAATCAAGCCAACTCTCCTGAAGGTGCAATCGACAACGATCCGAACACTTCATGGGGGACCGATAAGAGTATTGACAGCTTGTGGCAAGTAGATTTGGGGCAAGTCGCAAACCTGCGCAAGATCGAGATGTCCATGTGGAGTGGTGGTATCAAATATACGATTGAAGTGTCCAACGATAACAAAAATTTTGTGAAAGTAGTGGACACCACAAGTGATGTTGTTGTATCGACCGCACCTAGCCATGTACTTCCAGAAGGCACGGAGGGCCGTTACATTCGGGTAACGATTAAAACAGGTCCCACATGGGTAGGATTCATGGAATTTGAAGCATACGGTACGTTCCCGGCAGACAAAACTGCACTGCAAGCTACTGTAGATGCCGCTGAGAAATTAAAACAAACCGAATACACGACATCAAGCTGGAATGTATTTAGTAAGGCACTTTCTGAAGCGAAGGCATTCATTCTGGATGTTGAATCTTCAATGCAAGATGTGAGCAATGCGGATCGTGCGTTACAAGATGCTGTGAGTAAGCTTGTACGTCAAGATGTAACACCTGGCCCTGGCCAGCCATCAGAACCAAGTGTACCTTCACAACCTTCCAACCCGGGAACAGCACCATCGACGGGGAATCCATCTGTAACCCCACCAGTTGGAGCGGGTACTGCACCGGAGAAGGGATCGATCACGTTAAAAGGAACGACAGCCGGGGATGAGAAGTATTCCATTCGTCCAGATGCATCCCAATTAACTCAGGCACTGCAATCGATGGATGTAGGAAATCGTACGTTGAAGCTGATTGCAGATGTGCCTGACAGAGCCAAGACAGTCACATTCCAATTGGCTGCAAGTCAGCTGGCAGCATGGGTTCGTTCCGAGGAAGTGCAATCCCTAGATGTAGTTGTAGGACAGACTACCGTTCGTGTTCCTCTGAGATCACTCCCACTAACCATTGCGGAGACTGAGGGAACGTTCGATATCGTAGTGGCAAAAGGATCGACAGATACACTGACTACATCGCAAAAAGCAGCGATCGGTAATCATGCGATTGTTGATGTGAATTTGTTAATGAACAATAAGCCATTGCAATGGACAAACAGAGCGGTTGAAGTTGCTCTATCCAATGTGGAACAACCTAAGAAAAATGATGTAGTTATGGTTGTACATTCCATATCCACAAGTGGAGAAATGAAGCCTGTTACGTATTCCAAGTACGATGACAAGACCAAAACGATGACGTTCAAACCGCTGGAATCCAGCAGTTATGTCATTGCAGAAGTTGAAGTACCATTAAATGATCTGCAAAATCACAATTGGGCAATCCAAGAGGTACAGAATCTCTACGGTAAAGGGATTATTTCGGGGATGAGCGCAACTCGTTTTGCCCCGCAAGGTGAACTGACCAGAGCACAATTTTTGCAAATGATTATTAAAGGTATTGGTGATGCACGCCAGCCGGATCCATCTATTTCAGTCCCAACGGATGTGATGGAAGGGCAGTGGTTTGCCGATTCAGTACGACTTGGAATGGAAATGGAAATAATTCAAGGCCGAGCAGATGGAAGCTTTGGAGCGAATGAACGTATTTCACGAGAAGAAATGGCCGTTATGCTGAACAGAGCACTGAAGGTTGTGCAGCGTGAGGATGCGACCAATTCTGTACAAGGAAATATGTTGTTTTTAGACAACGCCGAGATCGCAGCATACGCCAAAGAAGCTGTAGCCTCGATGCAACAACTTGGGCTGCTAAATGGCATGCCTGATGGCACGTTTGCTCCGAAAGAAACAGCGAACCGTGCACAGGGAGCTGTTGCAGTCGCCAGAATGATGGAACAACTGTATTAGAGATAGTTCAAAACGTCCGTTTTTATTATGAAGGATGCCTGGTGCATCATCAGCATGCACTAATAGAAAATAACAAAGCAGGTAAAGAGATCGGATCATGTGATTCGATCTCTTTATTTTTTTTTGTGAAAAGAGGTTATAACGGACCCGCTTTCTCTAAATAGGCATATAAACATTTTGTTAATGTCGTATTGACAATATCGAATTCATTTGTTATCATTTCGATAATATCAAAACGACAATATTAAAGAAATGGGGAATGAGCTATGTTTGGATTCCGATTTGCGAAATTTCAACCCAGTGAATATGTCATGAAAGTAAAAAATGGTGAGGTACAACGTCAAGGTGTCGGATTGTCCTTCTATTATTATGAGCCGACCACATCGGTAGTGGTTCTACCCGTATCCTCGGTGGATGTACCGTTTATGTTCGAAGAGATTACGGCGGATTATCAGACGGTTACTGTGCAGGGGCAATTAAGTTATCGCATTGTGGATTATTTGAAAATAACCCAGAGCCTGAATTACACGTACAATTTGCGCAAAAATCGGTATATCTCCGACGACCCCGGCAAGCTGGATCAACGGGTGATCACCACAGCGAAAGTACTAACCAAGAAACATCTTGAGCAAATGCCGCTGAAAGAAGCTATTCAATCCAGTGAACGGCTGGCAAGCAGCATGAAACGCGAGGTTGTGCAAAGTGAAGAGTTGGAGAAATTGGGCGTTGAGTTGATGAGTCTATCGATTCTGGCCATTCTGCCTAATAAAGAGACGATGCGTGCATTGGAAGCACAGGCGCGGGAAGAGATTTTGCGTCAGGCAGATGAAGCGCTCTATGTACGTCGGAATGCATCGATTGAACAGGAAAGACGAGTGAAAGAGAACGAACTGAACACCGAAATTGCCGTAGAGACGAAGAAACAGCAAATTCGTGAGACCCAATTGCAGACAGAACGCTCGGTGAAACAGAAACAAAACGAGATGGAGCAGGAGCAGCTTCAGTTCAATACAGCGATGGAGGAACGTAAGCAGCAACTGATTGAGTTAACTATTGCTAATCACAATGCCGAGGCAGATGCCAAAGCGTATGAGATTGCTGCCGTGATGAACTCATTGCAAAATGTACAGCCCAATGTACTGCAAGCAATGGCGAATATGGGCATGAATTCTGATAAGCTGATCGCACTCGCGTTCCAGGAACTGGCTGAAAATGCAGGCAAGATTGGGCAGCTTAATATCTCGCCGGATCTGTTGCAAGGATTAATGTCTCCTGTGCCGGGCAGAGATCAAGGAGGACGAGCGAGATGAGGCTAGGAAGAAGAGAGCAAGCAGAGCAAGCAGGGAAATCAGTACGTCAGCAGGCCACCGCGGATGATCGAATGAGCGAACACAAGCTGATTCTGGTGAAGCGCCGGACCAGACTGGAAGAGCTGGTGGTTCGATATAACACGGTGCAGCAAGCTCAGTTCTATATTGAACGTCTGGGTGCAGACTTCAGTGATTATATGGAGGAAGACCGTCGTTATCGGCTATCTGTGCAGCAGGCACAGCAGCAACTGGGTCAATTGGGCCGCGTTCAGACGATTGATCGGGAACATGTACCCAACTTTATCTTTGGAGAGCAAGATATCGTGGTCGTGGTTGGACAGGATGGGCTTGTAGCCAACACCCTCAAATACGTAACCGAGCAGCCGCTCATCGGTGTGAATCCGGACCCGATGCGTTGGGATGGCGTGTTATTACCTTTTACCGTGGAAGATCTAAGCTTCATTGTTCCTGATGTCATTCGAAAGCAACGAACCTTGAAAGAAGTCACTCTCGCCAAAGTGGAACTCAATGATGGACAGTATCTATATGGTGTGAATGATCTGTTCATTGGTCGGAAGACGCATGTATCGGCTCGTTATGAAGTGCGTTTGGGTTCATCCACAGAACAACAATCTTCTAGTGGCATCATTGTATCCACAGGCATGGGATCGACAGGCTGGTTCAAAAGTGTGCTGGCCGGAGCCACCGGAATTGTAGGGTCCGCTGCATGGCAGAACATGAATTCCGAAGCGGAGGTCGCTACAGCATCGGCATCCATTCATGGGAGCAGGCAAGAGCTGAATCATTTTAACTGGGATGCGCCGTACTTATATTTTTCAGTACGTGAACCTTTTCCGAGCCGGACGACTGCGGCCAATCTCGTGTTTGGACAGATCCATTCAAAGCAACCACTGCACATTGTATCCCAGATGCCGGAGGACGGTGTTATTTTCAGCGATGGGGTCGAGCAGGATTTTCTTGAGTTTAATTCAGGGGTAGAAGCCATCATTGGTTTGGCAGAGAAGAGGGGACGTCTCGTGGTCTAAACCTTTATTTTCAAGCCGTTTCCGACTAGAATGGGTAACTAGATGTGATACACTGACGTCAGGAAACGGAAAGAGGGTTAACGATGCAGTCGATATTGTTGGTTGAAGATGATGCCAAGTTAGCAGGATTACTGGCGGCTTATCTGACCCGAAATGGATTCCAGGTACAGGTCACAGATGATTTTCGTCATGTACTGGATGAATTTGTGGAAGTGAAGCCGGACCTTGTGCTGATGGATGTGAATTTGCCTCAATATGATGGATACTACTGGTGCAGGCAGATACGCACACATTCCATATGTCCCATTTTATTCATATCGGCTCGTGATAGTGGTATGGATCAGATTATGGCGTTGGAACATGGAGCGGATGATTATATTACAAAACCTTTTCAATATGAAGTTGTTCTTGCCAAAGTCCGTAGTCAGCTGCGCAGAGCCTATGGTTCTTACGCTGCTGTTCAACAGGAAGTGAAGGTGAAGAACGGTCCCATGATCCTTTATCCTGAGCGATTTGTATTGGAATATGATGAGCGTTCTACCGAGCTGACACAGAAGGAAGCGATACTGGTGGAAGCGCTGATGGCGAAGGCAGGGCGAGTTGTCAGCCGAGAAAAATTGTTAGAACAAATGTGGGAAGATCAGCATTTTATCGATGATAATACGTTGAATGTCTATATTACACGTGTTCGCCGGAAGTTGAAGGAGCTGGGTGCAGAAGAGATTTTGGAGACGGTTCGCGGAGCGGGTTATCGTATGTTGGATCTGGATTCGTCCTCACAGGGGAAAGGGAAATGAGACTGTTCCTGAAAGACCACCAGATGTTAGTTGGATTTTATGTGTTACAGATGTTGCTGGTTCCGTGTGTGTACTGGCTCTCTGGTGAGGGCCGTCCGATGAAGATTGTTCTCTATGGCATGCTGATCAGTACTGTTGTGCTGTTGGTCTATCTGATCATACGTTACTTCCAGCTGCGAGCGTATTATCGTCTGCTTGAACAACCACGAAAACTGGTAAACGAACCTTTCCAAACGCTTGGAAATTCGGTCGTGGCGGAAGCCATCCAGCAATTGTTACATGAACTGGAGCGTAATCGGCAGAACGAGATGGGGCAGTTACGTACTAGCAAGGAACAGCAGGTGGTATTCATGAATCGCTGGGTTCATCAGATGAAGACCCCGTTGTCCATTATCCAACTGACCTTGGAAGATGTGGACGATGAGACGGCTGGCAGTATTCAGGATGAGCTGGATAAAATGCGCAAAGGACTTGAAATGGTCTTGCATTCATCAAGGCTTGAACAGTTCGAAGGGGATTTTCGTGTGGAGCTGTTGTCTCTGCATGAGGTGCTTCGGAGTAGCATTGCAGAGAACCGACGTTTGTTTATTCGCAGAGGCATTACGCCGGATATCCGTATGGAGGGTGAACTTCAGATCTACAGTGACTCCAAGTGGCTGCGGTTCATGTTCACCCAGATTTTGACCAATGCCGTGAACTATTCCGATAGCAAATCAGGCAAAAAAGTGATCATTACCGGCTATAAACAGGAAGAGCGTACGATCTTGGACATTCAGGATGAGGGAATCGGCATCTCTTCCGAGGATATTCATCGCGTGTTCAATCCCTATTTTACAGGTGAACGGGGCAGGCAATACCACGAATCTACGGGAATGGGATTATATCTGGTCCGTGAGATCAGTGCCCGCCTGGATAACCGTGTCGAGTTGTTTTCGGAGCCGAATGAGGGAACGTTGGTCAGATTCAGCTGGATTCATTCGAAATATCCCAACTAAAAAGTGCTTTGCCCATGGGCGAGGTGCTTTTTTTAATGCACAGAAGTGTGATAGAGAAGGCAGGGGAACAGAACCTTAAACGCATTGTAAGGGAAGTTTAAGGTAATTCGATAGCACCGTTACGGGAGGTCAGTTAGGATAAGAATAGAATTAACGTATAAAGAATGATGGATCAGGAGGGAATTACGTATGGAAATGTTACAGGTATCGGGACTGAACAAAGTATATCAGGGCAAAGTGCAGACTCAAGCCCTTAGTGATATTCATCTGACAATCAAGCAAGGTGAGTTTGTGGGTATTATGGGCCCGTCGGGCAGTGGCAAAACCACATTGTTAAACATGGTCTCCACCATTGATGAACCCAGCTCAGGCAAGGTGCTGATTAATGGCATGAACCCCTTTGATATGAAAAAGAAAGAACTTGCCATGTTCCGACGTCGAGAACTCGGATTTGTCTTTCAGGATTTCAATCTGTTGGACACGCTGACTGTTGCTGAGAATATTGTACTTCCATTGACACTGGACAAGGTCAAACTGAAGGAGATGGAGAGCAGACTACATCGCATTACAGCGAAGCTTGGGATTGATCATATTCTGGATAAACGAGTCTACGAAATTTCGGGTGGACAGAGACAACGAACAGCCATTGCGAGATCCATGATCAATATGCCTTCGATTGTTTTGGCGGATGAACCCACCGGTGCGCTGGATTCTACGTCATCCCAAGCGGTCATGGAGTCACTTGAACAGATGAACCAGCAGGAGAAAACAACTATTATGTTGGTCACACATGACCCGCTTGCGGCAAGTTATTGCAACCGCATCGTGTTCATTAAGGACGGAAAGCTGGCAGCCGAGGTGCACCGCGGAGATAATCGACAGACGTTTTTCCAACGGATCATTGATACTTTATCCTTCTGGGGAGGGAATTCACATGAGCTTTCCTCAGTTCGCGTTTAACAATATTCGCCGGAATGGGCGAGCGTATATTGCTTTTTTTCTAAGTAGTGTGTTTATGGTCATGATATTCTTCGCTTATGCGGTATTTATCTATCATCCATATGTGACAGAGTTGCCAATGGGTGACACAACCGCTACGGGAATGCAGATCGCTTCAATTATCGTATATGTGTTTGCATTTTTCTTTGTTATGTATTCCATCAGTGCTTTTCTCAAATCAAGGAATAAAGAGTTTGGCATTCTGACCATACTTGGTGCAGAACCCGCACAGATTCGGAGATTGGTCATTTTGGAAAACATGTTGATCGGCTGCCTGTCCATTATTGCCGGTATCGGCGGAGGTATGTTGTTGTCCAAGTTGTTCCTGATGTTAACTACTCGTTTTATCGGGATGGATGATCTGCCCTTTTATTTTCCCGTTAAAGCGATTCTGATTACGATCGGGGCCTTTCTGTTATTATTTTTCTGCATTTCACTTTTTACATTGGTTTTTATCGGAAACAAACGGACGTTAGAACTTCTAACGGGAACCAACAAACCTAAAAAAGAGCCCAAAGCTTCATGGTTCTTCTCACTTCTGGGTTTTGCATTACTTACAGTAGGTTTTGTGGTACTCCGCAACGGGTTAAATGGCGGAACAATCATGCTTGCAGCAGTAACAGGGATAGCCGGGACGTATTTTTTCTATTCACAACTTTCCGTGCTCATCATCCGTTTATTGAAGCGTAATCGTAAAACGGTATGGCATGGTACACGTCTGTTGTGGATCTCAGAGATGAGTTATAAAATGAAGGATAATGCCCGCATGCTCTTTATGGTGACCGTGGTGATTGCGATTGCTTCAATGAGTGCAGTTGTAATTTTGTCACTGGATCAGGAGAACCGGGAACAGTTTACAAACAACGATTTTGCAATTCAATACAACGTATTCAGACCAACAGAGCAATTGGATATGAGCGCTATTGATTCGAAACTTGAAGCCGCAGGCTTGGATTATCAGCAAGTCTATATTGAATATTTCTGGTCTAATGCAGATCAGAGTGCAGTCTCGGTTATGCCGCTTAGTCAATACAACCAATACAATCTGACACAAGGGAGAAAGATGTTCGAATTGGATACCGGGTCCGCTGTATTTGTGGATACCCGCAATGAGAAGGGTCAGGATCAGATAAAGCGCAACAGATTTCGTAATTATGCGAAGGGAGACAAGTTGACGTTGAGTCTGAATGCTAGTCCGCTGGAAGTTAGGGTTACGGATACAGATATCGATCCACAGTTTGGAACCCTACTCTATGCTACAGGTATAGTTGTCCTACCGGATGAGAAGTATGAAGAGATTGCCCAACAGATCAAAGATAATATGATATCTGGTAAATATCTGTATCAGATCCCTGCATGGGGTCATGCTGTACCTGATCGCCACTCTTCGGAAGCCATGGTTAGCGATCAGCTTCTATCCTCCGCGGATTCCATCCGAAGCAGCAACGCTTCAACGGATAACCAGTCTGGATATCTGAGTACGCGGTACGATGATTTTGAAAGATTCAGACAGGGTACAGCACTCTTTACCTTCCTGGGCATATTTATCGGATTAATCTTCTCGATCTCTTCTGCAAGCTTTTTGTATTTCAGACTGCATACCGATCTTGAAGCGGATGGAAAGATGGTGCATTCTCTTTCGAAAATGGGTCTCAGTTTCCAGGAGATGAAACGATCATCCACCGTTCAGATTGCTATCCTGTTCTTTTTACCGATCGGAGTAGCTATCATTGAAACTTTGGTGGTGGTTAAGCCATTCCTGACTGAATTCGGTATTACCAATTATACGATGCCCGTGTTGACTGTATTTGGTGCCTTTGTAGTTGCACAGACGTTTTATTTTATCATTATACGTTCGAGATATATCGCTTCTTTGCGCAAAATGATGGTGTAACCATCTTAGAAACAAACGGTCA
Source organism: Paenibacillus sp. FSL P4-0176 (assembly GCF_037975265.1). Taxonomy (NCBI): domain Bacteria; kingdom Bacillati; phylum Bacillota; class Bacilli; order Caryophanales; family Paenibacillaceae; genus Paenibacillus; species Paenibacillus sp. FSL P4-0176. The sequence goes on along the minus strand of NZ_CP150242.1, from coordinate 4,430,917 downwards.
TGAGGACCGACCCATGATTTGTTCATTGCCCGCATTTCTTGATTCAGATCAAGGAAGCGCGGGCTTTTTTGCGATAAGATGAATGTATTCACAGATTATATTATCGAGGAGGACGATTATCATGAGTATCACGTCATTGCAAGAAGTCAAAATATTTAGTGAGGACCGGTTTACGAAACGTGTTTTATTCCAACAGGGTGGTGGAGTGACCTTTGTCCTTCATTTTCTGCCAGGGCAGCAGCTTCCCGTTCATAAACATCCGGGCACAGACGTTATTTTGCTGGTGGTCGAAGGCACAGGCACACTTATTCTGGATGGAAAAGAACAAGGGGTGAAACAAGAGGATGTGATCCATTGCGGCGGTGAGGTCGAGTTCGCATTCCATAATACAGGAGATCAGGAGGTTCGTTTGTTCGTGGTGTTAAACAAAGTGCCAGCAGCATCCTATGCAAAGGACATCTAACATCTAATATCAAGGAATCGATAAAATGATTCACTGATTGGCATCAATATAAGGGGGAACTCTATTCTGGAGTTTCCTTATTTATTTTTATTCAAGAATACTCTGCTCCAACATTCGTCCTTCTAGCAATCTCCGGGGTGTATATCCAGTGTATGTTCCCATCGCAAAACAAAAAGCATACCTGGGTCTGAGAACATCAGATCTTAAGTACGCTTCTTTGTATTCCGCCAGCAACTTGTTCATTCATCCGGTCTATCGTCATTCTGCCTAGAAGTATCCCAGCATTTCCTTGGCTTCATTTGACATCAGCTGTGGAGACCATTGTGGCTCCCACACCAGTTGAACATCAATATCAGTCTTATTTGTATTTTCCTGCAAAACCCATTTCACCGCTCCGACAATCGTATCATGCAACGGGCAACCTGGTGTAGTCAGCGTCATCCATACATGTACCCGTTCAGGCTCTTCCCTTACTTCATACACCAGACCCAGGTCAACGATATTGACACCTAATTCAGGGTCATATACTTCCTTGAGACATTCCAGCAAATGTGTGGTTTGTTCCATCATGTTCACTCTCCAGTCCATTTTATTAACATTAACGTCTGAATACCAAAGCAATATTTGTTATATAAACGATGGAGACAAGAGACAGTATCGTTCCTCCAACCATCATGACCTCAGCCAGATTAATCAGAATTCCACTGACAAGCAAAAGGCTTCCAGCGACCATGGCGAGCATACCCCAATTGACATTGCGTTCACTCAGCATACCTGCCATCAGCGGTGTTCCGGGTCTGCCTGCCTGCTTGCCATATTTGTGGGTCCACCATAGAAAAGGCACGATTTTGGAGGCATAACCAAGTATGGTGAGAGACACCCAGCCCCCGAGATATACCCATCCAGATAGCAGAACAACACGTGGATGGAGCAGCAGTTCAGTCCCTTGCGAAGAATAGATCAGTAGGGCAACAGCATATACAGCAAACGCACGGCTTACATACACAGACCAGCGAATGCCCGGACCTGGGTTACTTTTGTGCCGTTTCTCCTGAATTTGCTCCAAGTGATACACATAGAAGAGAAGGGCGGCGGTTAGAAGTAAGAGCGCAAGCCAGAGCAATCCTCCCTTGATACCTGTCAGAAATGCGACAACACCTGTAACTACAGCTGCATTCCACAGAACCAAGACCACTTTTTGCAGTCGAATGGAATAATCGTGGGACAGGTAGAACATCGGAAGCATTTTGTAACTGAAGCCGGTAATTAACATGCCAAACCAGCCTAGTGTTCCCATCCAGATATGTGCACCGAATAATCGTTCATGCAGACTATTCCAATCACCAAAGGCAAAATTCAGACCCATCAGCATACCGGAAAGCCCGGTTAGAACCAGATAAAGACAGGAACAAGCTGCACTGATCGTTACCGGATTCCACTGTGAGGCACGGAAGAGGGTAACGGCCATATTCCATCCGAACAACAGAATGCCCGAGAGCGCGAGTGTAGCAGAACCCGCAATCCAGATGACATCTGCACGGATGAAGCCGTATAACATGCCCACGATTCCGATACTGAACAAGAAATAATGACAATAACCAAGAAACAGACTGTAGATATTGGATTGCAAAATAACATGTATCAACTGATAAACGGCACCCATAGCCAGCATGGTTGCCCACCCGAGCACAAACAGATGGGCATGAAACCAGCCTTCGGGTCCTCTGAGTTCATCACCAAGCCAGCCTGTCAGCGAGAGCAGAGAGAATGCGTGATACATTACAAATCCAAAGATGCCCGTGATGATAAAAAGAAACGGCAACCTGGACATGGCTTTTGCCTCCTTACCCTTTTTCAATTCTCACTTTGGCCGTACCATCGGCTTGATCCTCAACCGTAAAGGGGCAACCGAGATTATTTAACTCTTCAATCAAGAAGACTGGCACACGGTCATTATGAATCAGTACGACTTCCCCAGGTTTGCAACGTTCCAGTGCGGCAAGTGTTCGCATCATGGGTTGTGGCGGTTCCAATCCGCGATTGTCCAGTATAACTTTGGGCGCCTGTGGAGGTTCAATGGCTTCAATTGCAACAGATTGCTCCTCCGGATGCCCTTTGCATGAAGCTGATTCTTCACTTGAATCGGGTTCCAAATTAACTACTGATCCAGATAAAACCATTGCAGATAATGCTTTGGCACCGGTTTTATTTTTTTTGTGCACAAACGTGGTAACCCAGTGATCTGAACCTTTTCGTTCCGATGTGCTGGAGTATCCTTTCATCTTGAGAATACCGAGCAGGGGCGTTGGTTTGAATGGAGCATGTAGTACAAAGACATCTTCATGCTGAAGGCCTTTGACCGTGTCCATGATTAGTTGAAACGGCTCCAACTTTTTACTCAGATGAAGACGCACATCCAATTCAACAATATGGACATCAGATGGAGACATGTGCGTTCACATCCGATCCTGCACTAGCTACATCCGTCTGCTGTACCAACTGCAGAGATGATTCATACAGGGCGGCCATTCCACCGTACAGCGCATAGAAGAATGACTCCGGCGCATCGAGGGAGAAGGACAGGTAGGCTTTGGGGTCCATGCCGAGCACACGCTCAAAAAGTTTTGCACTGTCATAGGCGTAAAAACAGAAATGAGTGTGTTCAAACACAGGCATTTTTTCGTAAATGGTGATAATCTCTTGCGCATATTCTGCTTGCTCACGCTGTGCCAATTGAACCATGGTTGTGGCGTCTTCCAGCCGCAGCGTGATGCGAAGTGTAGTATCGTCAATGATTTCAACGTGCGCCATAGTGGTTCAGCTCCAATCTATAATTTACTGATTTTGACTTGGAAGGTTGTAGGACCCTGCTCAATATACTCCCAGTTGAAGCCATCAGGATGTGTGGACTGAAACTGGAATCGAAGAGGCTTTGGATCGTGATCGTTAATAAGCAACATGGATTCCTGTGGTTGCAACTGATCAAACGTTTCGAAAATAACTTTATGTTTCAAATGCGGTGGATACTCCGTGGCATTAATGGTTGCTGCGTATGTGTTCATGTGTCATTCCTCCAAATAGGGATAGTGTGGTGTTGCAATTTGATTATAGAAAACGTGAGGAGGGAGCTGTGTGAGCCTGCTCACACCTTTTTTAATGTCATAGTCTCGCCTTATTTGAGTCACAATCCTGTATGGAAAGAGTGCCGTCGGCAAGCCAAAGCTAACAATATCCTGATACGTATATTGCTAATTGTGCATGCGAAAGAGACCTTAACATCGATTACGGTCGTTAAGGTCTCTTTATGCACACACAGTTTAATGTAATAGCGTAGGAGAAAACAGTGTATCTGGGTGCAGGGTGGTCACGTATCCCTTTGTTGCTTCAAAGCTTGCAAATCATAAATGATGATCCGGCTGCGATCCACTTCGAGCAAATTCTCTTTTGTAAGCTGGTTTAAGAGCCGATTCGCTGTTTCCCTTGTTGTACCAATAGAATTGGCAAACTCCTGATGTGTCATGGGCAGGTTGATGATAATCTGGTCTCCATGTGTCTGTCCATGCTGATCTGCGAGCATAAGAAGGAAGGAAAGTACACGATTGCGTACATCCTGACCAGAGAGCACCTGCAATTTATCCTGTAATTCTCTTATTTTGTCACCGAGCACACGCATAATTTTGATCGCAATTGAAGGTGTGCTCAGCATTAATCGTTCGAAAAGTCGGACAGGTATGGCTAGTAGTTCGGTAGGGGTAATGGCTTCTGCGGTAGCCGGGTAAGGGTGCGCATTAAAAAAGCCGGTGTGTGGGAACATATCTCCTGTTTTGAGGAAAGAGACAATCTGTTCATGCCCGTTCTCATCGGTTTTATAGGCCTTTACAATGCCGGTACGGATGAAAAAGACAGCTTCTTTTTCGCTTCCTTCGCTGAAAATAACCGATTTCTTCTGAATGCTTCTGGAAATGGCGATATCTTCGACTTGCTTTAATTCCTCGGGGCTGAGGTCCTGGAAGATGGGGAACTGTTGTAGAAACTCCGCTGTTGTATCTTTGTTTACCCTACTCATGAGAATCTCTCCTCTCTGTGTTCATAGTTCTGAACGACGACATCATTTCATCATAACGTGATTTTTGAACACATCAGGTGATATAGATCACCGTAAAGCCACATCACTGTTTTTGATTACTCAACCTGGGTTAATGGAATGATAGAATATGATTAAACAAGAGAGGGGTCGGCCCGGATGTGGACTGCATTCATGTGGGGCGGCATCTCTGCCTCAGCGGTTGTCATTGGCGCACTCGCAGCCTTGTTTCTGAAGATTCCCAAACGAGTCATTGGATGGATCATGGCTTTTGGGACAGGAACATTAATTGGTGCAGCGACCTTTGAACTTCTCGGAGATGCGCTGAATGATGGAGGAATAATACCTACCGCCATTGGATTTACGGCGGGTGCCGTCGTGTACACGCTGTTTGACTTGCTCGTTTCTGCAAAGGGAGGGGCGGGGCGTAAACGTTCGGCAAAGTCGGGAGACTCGAACCAAAGCGGGCTTGGGATCTTTGCAGGAACCGTAATGGATGCTATCCCGGAATCCATCATGCTTGGTGCCAGCTTGCTGGCCGGTAACGGTGTCAGTGTGGTGCTGGTGGTATCGATCTTTGTCAGCAACATTCCTGAAGGTCTGTCCAGTACGGTTGGACTACAGGGCAAGTACAGTCGTGGCAAAATCATATTAATGTGGCTGAGTGTACTATTGATCTCCGCGCTTGCGGCTTTGGGTGGATATCTGTTTCTGGAACAGCTTCCAGAGGAGATGGGTGCAGCGATTGGTGCATTTGCAGGTGGTGGAATCATTGCCATGATCTGCTCGACGATGATGCCGGAAGCCTTTGAAGAGGGTGGGCCAATTGTGGGTTTGATTGCATCTATGGGATTGCTTGTGTCGCTGTTGCTGGATCTGTAGATGACAGAACAAGCTTCCGATCAATGAGTTGAATTTATATAAAAAGAGTATCCGAACAGCGTGATTTCTGATCGGATACTCTTTTTTGCCAAAACAGCTTCCTCGCATCCGCAAGCTTTCTTACCCAGTTCATTGGCTTCGGGCAGGCGGTTCAATTCTTTCCCTGAGCTGCTCCAATTGCAGAATAAGGATGCAGTTTCCTGTAACCTGAAGCAGTCCCTGAGTTTGCATCATGGCAAGTTTGCGACTAAGTGTTTCGGGTGTGATCCCGAGTAACAGAGCCATATCTTTTTTGAATACAGGCAAGCGGATCTCATGTTTTGCATGATTTCGGGTATGGAAATACAAAAGCAACTTGGCAATCTTCTGTTCCGTTGTCATCGCACTGAGCGAGCTGTTCCATTCATCCGTTTCACGGAGAAGCTTGGTAATGGCAAGCAGGAAATGATAAGCAAGCTTCGGATCATGTTCAAGTAATTGGTCAAAGTCATGCTTGCTGATAGAGCAGATGGCTGAAGGCTCCAGAACTTCGGCGTTTGCGGCATGTGGTTTTTGGTGTAACAGGGAATCTTGTCCGAAGAAATCGCCGGGAAACAGAAACCGGATAATATGTTCCTTGCCATTTTCATTGTATATGGATAACTTCACACATCCCTGATGAACCACATAAAGCGTATCGGAGCGTTCGCCCTCCTGGACAACAACTTCGCCTTTGTTATATTTGCGGGTATGCAGAAGGGAGATCAACAAGGCAGCTTCGGATGGATCAAGATGCTGGAACAGAGATACTTTGGAGAAACAGGCATCCTTCGCTTCGTGTGTACAGATCATCGTTTAATCACCTCGAATGGTTCAGGATAGGTATAGCCATTATCTATTGTCATGTCTCAGTGAGACATCGCGGGTCCACCATGATCAGCACCATCCTTGGTCACACGCAGAACAGCGGCAGCGCCTTTGGCTACATGGTTGAACTGATGGGTTACAATCGCATAATCACCTTCTTCGGTCACGGTGAACTCTACGACAGCTCCACCACTTGCGGGAAGCATAACCGTCTGTATTCCATACTGGATGTTGCGTGGATTCCCATCGGTATACACACGGTCCATAATGGTACCCACAACGTGGAAGGATGAGACTTCATTGGGTCCGGCATTACTGACATAGATTCGCACCGTATCTCCTACTTTGGCTAACAGGGGATGTTTTATTAATCCATAATCATTGCCGTTAAATACGACATAATCCGGTTCCCCGTTCAAAAAAGCTTCATAATCATGCTCTTTATACCATTCACTCTGGACAAGGGTATACTCACGATCAACCAAGTGATCGGAAGGGTATCCTGCTTTGGGTTCCACAATAATCATGCCGTACATCCCGTTGGCGATATGGGCAAGGACCGGTTTGGTTCCACAGTGATACATGAATACACCGGGTGAGGAGGTGGGATAAGTGAACGTGCCTTCCTCGCCTGGCATCACATCAATAAATTTGCTGCTGGGAGCAGCATGTACAGCGTGAAAATCCATGGAGTGAGGAAGGCTGGAATCTTTATTTTTCAACGTGAACACCAAGGTATCTCCCTCTGTCACTCGTAGGACGGGTCCGGGGACGGTACCATTAAATGTCCAAGCGTTGTATATCACTCCTTTGGAGATTTCGACATCTGTAACCTGGGCCGTCATTTCAATATATACCGTAGTACCTTCTCTGCGAATGATCGGGTCCACCGGGGGTTGACTGATCGCAGAGGAGGAGGAGGAGACTTCATCGTGGTGAACAGGTTTAACTGTATCGGTTGAACTACAGTGAGAGAGAGTTGCTGTGAATATAGCGAATACGAGTGACCATTTATATACATTCAGTAAGGAGAACATAGTTGCACAACCTTTACTCAAGTGATGTTTTTCACAATATAAAAAGCGGGTTTTCTTTCATTTCAGTAGTTATTTAGTTATAGATTACGTTATTGAGGTGGAGACGGGTGTGATGAGGCACACACTTGGGTATGTCGTAATAGAGGCATTTCCAACAATCTGTCTTCAATTGTTGTGCTGAGCAACGGAGTTTCATATAATTTTAGAGAGATGGATTGGTAAATGTTGAGTATTTTGACGCTGTGTATGTCGTAGTTTCAGAAGAAAGGTGGATACAGGATGAAACGTTTCGAAGATGAAGGTGCGTATAAGTATAGTTTCTATTCGGTTCTTCGACGGGGAGAGCGGATTGATGTGAAATGTCCCAAATGCGGTGGGCACGCTTCGATTGATCAACGGAATGATCAACTGGGATGGAAGTGTTACGAATGTTACGCTCAAGCTTTTGAAGAACCAGTATATCAATATAAAGCCAAGGGGAATTGTGCTGTATGTGAACGTTGGTTTAACGTGGAAGTCACAGACGAGAAGAAGACGTCTCACCGATCGACGCATGTGGAATGTCCGCATTGTAGTTCTGTTAATCAGGTTGAATTACACGCCAAGCCGACATACCAAAGGTATTTTTCCGAGATTTGTGCTGGGAAAGATCCTGTGTTCGGGCTGGAATTATACTTCCTGGATAATTTCAGAGGAAAAATAATATGGGCTGTGAATCGGGAGCATTTGAATTATCTCATCGCTTATGTCTCCGCAGACCTGCGTGTAAAATACGGAAATATGCCTATACGAACGGCTTCACATAGTATTCCGGCATATATCAAGGATGCGAAGAACAGGGATGTGGTTGTTCGTACACTGTCGAAGCTTCAGCACAAGACTGGATGAGACTGAAATTGAAGAGTTAAAGCCGCAAGGAGAGAAGACATGAAACTACGAGTTAAACTTACTATTTTTGCAGTCATTCTGGGTATGTTGATGATTCCGGCTTATTTTATTTTACAGACATTCGGTGTATTTCAAAAAGAGACAGTATTATCTGACTATGCTCTGGCCGTTGATGTTAATGGGAAGTCCTATGGGGCTTGGCCGCTGATTAACAGTTTTGCAGCGATGGACAAAGAGGAAGATAACCGTCAGTTTTATTACCGGATTGATATGAATCATATCCAATACCTGTTTAATCTGGCTTATAAGGAGTATGATGTGAAGCCAGGCGGGGACAATCCGTATCTGGCTGGTACTGTAAACTATCAACGTACAGATCACAACTATGTACAGACCGAGAGACAGTATGAGAACGCCAATGATTTCACAACGGTTTTGAATCTGTATGATCAGGATGGGCAGGTGATCTACACATACAATAACACCGGCAAGGGAGATAAACAGCTGGTAGAATCCATCATTCATCAGGGAATGAGCCGTAATAGTGGCGGTAGTAGCGAAGCTGCCCGCGATCCGTATATCAATATTACGGCGTTATTTCGCGACAAGCTTAACATTGATGTGAAACTGACGGTGGATGAGGAACACAAAGTAGTTACTATTCGAATGAACAAATCGGAGGCGAGATGATGAATGAGTATGGTGTACAACACGGACCTGCTTATCTGGAAGGATTAATTAGGAAGGAAGAGAACATAAAGTCCGATGAAGTGGAGTGGAAAGGCAAACTTCAAATGAGTGACGGTCATGATAAATTCCATATTTTTTATTATGGTGACTTGACGGAAGATGATCTGATTGCCTGGCATGATTCGACACCTCTTCTTGTATATGCGGAGCATACGGTCACGGGTGAGCGCTATCTGCTCATTGATACCGCCAAGCACGGATATGATGCTATGTTATGTGAGACCTATTCGGAAGACGCACTACATGACAGACCCCTTCGTCCTTACCTGGATGTTGAAGGTGAGGACATATTTGAAGTAGAGTTGACGGCTTACTACAATGTGCCTTGGGATGAAGAGTTTGGCGAAGATGTAGATGAAAATGGTGCATATGAACTGATTACGGGAGAGAGCATGCATTTTGATCAGGTCAAGCGTGATGGATATGATGCCTTTGCCGTTCGCATTCTGAATCGTAAAGGAGTATGGACTGAAATTGTACAGGAAGAACTGGCTTAGATCCTGAAAACGAATGAACCAAACTGAGATGGGAGATGTCGACAAATGTATATTGTATCCCGTGTACTTAAGCCGGTTCCAACAGAGGAACTGGATCACTTTGAACAACAGCACGGCATCTCGCTACCTTTATCATACCGCACCTGGATTGAGCACTACGGGGAAGGTACATATACGGGGTGGATGAATGTGCAGAGACCGGACCCAGAAGTGTTGAAGCCTTTTGTTGAATATGATTTTTGGATACATACGGATGATTCGCCTATAAGTCAGCATCAACTTGAGCAGTGCATCTCCATCGGCAGTTCTGTAGATGGAGATTTCCTTGCTGTTCATCCGGAAGTTGAGGGGCTGTTGTGGCTACCGCGTCATGATGAAAATATCACCTTATGGACATGCTCGGAGACTGAATTTGGCGAAACGCTGGACCGGATCTATTGTGGGTATTACCATCAGGATAAACCAATAACGCCACTTTACTTTGAGCCGTGGAATGAGCTGCGGAAACATACGTTTTACCATTTTTCAGGGACGGAACAGGGAAGCTCCATGAAGGAACTCGCCGATACATGCAAAACAGAATTTAAGTGGGATGCTGTGTTGGAGAATGAGTACATGTGCAAGATGTTCATGGTGTCGATGGGAGGATATTTACGATTTAACTATGCAGCTGGGAGAGAAGTTGCCCTGTTCTATGAAGAAAAGAATGGTGCGGAGGAGGCGACGGATAACGAAATCAGTATGTTCTTGCAGGCACATCATTGTACGGCATATGAATAGGGGCAGAGTGGAGGGACACCTATGAGTTGGTTAAAGGAAGACATTGCGGAACAATGGCGCAATGAAGGCAAGCGTTATGCAAGGGATGTCAATGCATTTGTCCGGAGAAGTATGCAGGGAGAGCAACCGGATGAATCCGAGTTGGAGGTAGACTCCAGAAGCGGAATGAGTACTGAAGTATTCCATATGGTGGGACAGGCCAATCTCCATGGTGATGTGGAGGTGCTTCGACATGAGCTACCCGCAGCGACGTGGCCATTGAACGAGGCGTTTCAGGCTTCCATGCAAGCGGTCAAAGTTGTAGGTTATCTGAACGAGGAAACGATTGTATGTAATACGGGGATTTTCACGGAGAATAGTCAGATATATACGATGGATCAGCACGGATGGCAGTTGATCTCTCCATATACTTTTGCAGGTTGCTCATCGGATGGACTTGACTTTGCGCTTGCAGGACCGGATGGGATTCGTATCATTCGTCAGCCAGATCGCAAGTTGGAAGGACAGGAGATAGCGACATATCGATGGGAAGATATTCAAGCCCGGATACAGTCGGCATTACCTCGGATTGAATCACTTGCGGACTGTGAGCATCCCGAACGGACACTTGAAGGACTTATACCTATGGATGAAGGCAGAGCACTACTTATACACTCAAGATACGGGATATATCTTGTAACGCAAGATCAGGTGACCTTGCTTCATCCCGATCTGGCAGAGATTGAAGAGTATGAGCTAGAGGATACACAGATAGATATGGGACATGCAGCTGTATCAAGGGATGGTAGATGGATTGCCTATGGCAGCCAAGGAAGCAATCATATGGTGATGGACCGTCGGCTGAGCAAGACATACTCTCTCTATCCAGAATCGAGCTACCCTCATTATGCAGCATTCACCAGTGATAACCAGACCGTCTGGTTTAACGCATGTCATTTCTATAACGGGGTCACGATACAGGTCCAGCTGAAATCAATTGCAGGCAACGAAACGAAGGAAGATTGGCCAGTGATGGATGAGAATGCACGTGTGTATGCAGCGGTGGAAATAGAGGCAGGCATGGTGCTTGGGGATGCATATGGTTATCTATATTGTGTAAATGGCGAGGGTAAGGAAGTATGGCGTCATTTTGTGGGAAGTACCATCTATTCTCTCGCCGTATCACCAGAGCGATCCAAACTTGCAGTTGGCACATATGGTGGCATGCTGCATGTGCTCGATCTTTGTTCCAAAGAAATGGACGAGTACGGGATCGGTACAGGCACTCTTCGTGAGTTGGAGCGGTATGTGTTGTGGCGTGGAGAAGAACCTCTGCGCTGGTGAGGTAGCATTTTGACCTAGTAGGGGTGAAGGGATGGAACGTGAAGAGGCTGTAACGTTATTAAAATGTCACTCCTTTTCTTATGATGATCTGAGTCATCCCAAGATGGAGAACGGTTTTATTGGCAGTCTGCGGCCTTTCCGTGGACATTTGATTAAGGAGAATTTTCATGAGTTGATGGAGATACTGCGTGTTCTGGCGTCCGAACTTGCACGGCCTTCACTGGATCGGGAAGTCATGGCATGTCTATGGGGAATTACTCATATGGCCCGTGCTTGGGCCGTTGAACCCGAAGGCATGCTTCGCAGCAACAACCTCATTTCCGACGAACAGGTGACATTGATGGAACAATGGCTTAATTTGTTATCTTACGTAGTCATGATTCTAATTGAAGGCGGCGGAGAGGAAGAAGCGTTTTGGGAATATCATCAGTATCTACAAGAAGAGAAGAACTGAGTTAGGGGAGGTGTGGTGAGATTGGAGCCGAATGTATCATTAAACGTGCTAATGGACGAGCTGAATCACTTGTTAGATGAGAGAATACAGGATCAAGAGATTCGGCAATTGTTTGAAGAATATCAACATCGGGAAGGTGCATCCGAGGAAAGTCTGGATCTATTCGAAAAGGAGTATGGCGTCCGGCTGCCTGGCGATTTTCGTGCCTTTTACCAAAGGAAAGACGGTAGTGGCTACGGGTTGCATGTACTGTACCCGGGTGATGCCGAGACGGGCCGATGTACACCCTTTTATCTGATGTCATTGGAAGAGATTCGAGAGACCAAACAATACTTCTGTGAAGTGGATGAGAAGCTTGAAGAGTATTATTCTGCCGAAGAGATCAGCCAGCTGGACCCGGAGATCAAACCATACCTTTTCCATAAACCATGGATTCCTTTTGCAACAATTGCAGGTGGTTCACTGTATCTGATGCTCGATTTTGATCCAACGGCGGAAGGCACGTATGGGCAGATTATTATGTACGTGCACGATCCGGACTTTGTTTATTACCTTACACCTACCTTCACGGATCTCCTCAGCATGTCGAACCGTAATCTGAAGATGATGGATGAGATCACCTATTAAAATCCTGCACGAGTAGACAATTCCTTCAATAATAAAGAAGCTGCCGAAGCAGCTCCTTTATCTGAACAAGTACTTTGAATGAGTCTAATGATTACCACTGGAAGAAACGATGTCCGTGAAATCCTCCGCCTGGAGGTCCTCCGTGTCCACCTGGACCACCCGGCCCGCCTCCATGAGGTCCGCCTGGATAGCCACCTCCGTGAGGTCCACCGGGATAGCCACCTCCTGGGAAATGACCAGGGTGTCCACCGGGGTAACCACCGCCGGGATATCCACCATGCCACCAAGCACCACCGATCGGATATGGTAGTGGAACAGGAACGATGGGCGGGTATGGATAGGGATAAGGGTAAGGATACGGTGAGGGTGGCGGAGGTGGTGGATAATAAGGGTAAGGATAACCCGCAGGTTGCGGGGATGATACTGAACCAGGGCCGTATGCCATGTAATAAGCCTCCAATGACTGGATTGATGATATCAGCCTATGCCACAGTGGTTTCAGATGATACAGCAGATTGAAGATTAATGAATAATGAGTAATGAGGGGGAACATATGGTAGCCGTAGCTTTTCACACTGATCCAAGAGGAACTGCCTATGAACTGTTGATTGACGAATTGATCGAGAAGGCAGATCGTTTTATGCTGGTAGACAGACAAAGGTACGAAGAGAACGAGATACCGGAAGTAGTTCGTGTGTTAGAGAGATTGAAGCCCTATCTTGTGGAACGAGCTACGATGGAAGAAATGATGCTAAAAAGCGGAGCCTATTATTCCGAAGGCACCTATTATACATATCGCTGTACGCCGGAATCGGGTCGCGTGCTCAAAGAAGAAGCCAATCGTTTTCATGATTGGTGTTATCCGTCATTGCCGGACGATCTTTGCTTTATGACAGAAGACGGAAATGATTATTTTTTCTCGGTTGCCCATGAGCATATGTATGGCATGAGGATTACATACAAAGAAGCGAGTGAACTTATGGAGCGGATTCCGGGGTTGTTCTTTGATTTGGACCGTCATAAGGAAATTGATCATCTCCTGGACGATGCGATCAGACATCAGACCGATAAGCTGGATATCAGCTTACATGGTTTAAGTGAGCTTCCCGAACGAATTCGGGAGTTGAAGCACTTGAAGGAGTTGACGATTTTTGAGCAGAATCTGTACTCACTCCCTGCAAGTCTGTTTGAACTTACTTCATTGGAAAGATTGGTCATTACAACGTTGGATCTGGAGTGTATTCCGGCAGAAATCGGGAAATTGAAGCAACTTCAAGAGTTAAGAATTTATTGTGGCAGCCCTTTTGAATCTGCACCTGGTTGGAGGCCCAAACCACAAACTGAGTTGGGATTAAATTGTATCCCGCCTGAGATTGGTGAATTAAGTGAGCTGAAGTATTTGGAGATCGTATATTCTGGTATACGTGAACTCCCCCCGGAGTTGGAAAGACTGAAGAATCTGCGTGCTTTACTGGTGACAAATGCACTGATTGAGGGAACTCCGGATGTTGTCACAAGAATGCATTGGCTGAAGTATGTAGACTTAATGAATATTCCATTTGGAACCCATTGGGAAGAAGTCTGGGAAATGAAAAAGAACATGTAACAAATAGAGCCCTGCTCTCGGGATGTCCGAGTCAGGGATATTTGTTATGCGAGGAAAACTTGGCGGAAATGGGCTCACGTATCTGGGCGCTGGGCATAAGCTGGCATATAGGTTATGACCTAAACCGAGAGCGAAGGGCAGGCGTTTTATTTTGGCAACCTCATACATGGATTACACTTTACCAACCACCGAATTTACTTACGATTTGAGCAATAACCCGTTATTCAAGAAGGATGAGAACAACTATATTAACGCTCTTTCCATCAAGCAGTTAAACACACTGGGCAATGTTTCTTTACTGGATATTTTCCTCAACACGGGCAATGTGGTTGAACCACATACGCATCAGAATGCAACGGAGTTGGTATACTGCATCAGCGGTGCGGCAGTTGTTTCCCTCATTAATCCATTTACCAACGAGCTTCTTCATTTCCCGATTACTCCGGGGCAGGTGGCTAACGTTCCTCAAGGCTGGTGGCACTATGAAGTGGCTACTGCAGATCACACGCACTTACTCGCAATCTTTGATGCTCCGGTTCCTGAAGCGATATTTGGTTCAGACACCTTACGTCTTACACCTGCAAAACTTTTGGCTTATACGTACTGTCTGGATGAGAAAAAAGTTCAAGAAGCACTTGCTCCCATTCAAAAAACAGTGATTATTGGCCCGCCGGCAGATTGCCAGCCTTCAACTGCTCCTGCCTCTAACGGTGCTCCAAATGTGAATCATCAGCCTTACGTAATGCCTAATGTACAACCAAACATGCAGCCCAACACACAGCCAAACAACCAACCAAACATGCAACCTTACGTGAACCGTCTTCCGTATTGGGGCACTTGGGTTGATCCACGTATTATTCATGAGCCGGGCTGTCCGTATTATACAGAGCTTCCTGTGAATACGAATAATCAAGAGGAAAGATGACGTTCCTGAGGCGAGGTTTATCTAATACACATAAGTATTTCAGTTAAATTAGGTATAACAAAAGAAGCGTCCGCAAAGGAACGCTTCTTTTGTTGATTAAAGGTGTCTTCAAACCTGCTGAAAGCCGATGCATACTTAAACTTGTCCGGAGCATGGAGTGCTAACGAATCGTAGGCGTCTTAATCAAGGATTTGAGGCGTGCTCAAAAATCTAAAGAATCTGAGACACGTTATATCAGAATAAACAGCCGTATGAAGTGTTTTTATCGGGGATTTTGGGAAATAACGAGTCTGAGGTTCCTTACAATTTTAACTGAGGACCTAGAGGCCAAATAAGATGTCCTGAGTTCCTAAGAAAATTTTCAACCCATTCCCCAGAGACCGCAGGATAGTACTTCAAGACTTTTTAGGCGCTGACATCCATCATCGATAGCTTGCCTGAGGTTAAAGAAGAACAGCTATTTAATTTACGATGTGTAATTTCGTCCCAGGCCAAGCTCCGTTAATAATTGACGATAAGCAATCGAAGTACGGTCTGCGGGAATATGGGCCTCGGCATGCAGATCTAGGGGCAGATCCTCCGGTTTCTGTGACTCGACCATCTCGCGGTCTTCTTCAAATACCTGCAAGTTGAACTTGATTGTGTCTTCAATCGGAGCGTCTTTGTCAAAGTTGCGTGTGATTGGACAGAATAAACGTGTATAACGGGCAGAGATCGGCGAAGCACAATTCAGAATATTTAGCTTGTCGTCTCCTGGGAAATGTACCGTAAGAGAAGCCGCAAAAGGTGGGAACACTCGAAACTCGCGCAGCCATTGAAAACCTTCAGGTGCAACAAGATCTTGCCCTTTGCCATAGTTACTCACCGTACTCCAATACTCGGCCAGTAACTCATTACCTTCGCGTTTCACTTTGTATTGGGGGACTTCGGTGTTGTTTCGATCACCAAACGTCTCGGTATGCACATAGGCAAAATGGGATACATCCAGGAATCCCTCCATTTGTCGTCCAGAGGAACCAGCAATGTCAAAGTTGGGCGGCAGAATATTGATATAATCCGGATCATCCCATCCAGGGAAGGAGGGGATCTGTTCTTCCGTTCCCGCCAAAGTGGTCCAGATCAAGCCAAAACGTTCGACTGCCGGGTACACGATAAGTTTGAGCTTAGGCGAGATCTTGGCGCTTGGGTGCGCAGGTACTGCGGTACATTTTCCTTCACAATTATAACGGAAACCATGATAAGGGCAGACAATCTCGCCATTTTCTACCCAGCCTTTGCTTAGTGGAGCCCCGCGGTGAAAACAAATATCCTTAGCTACCACAACCTGATCATTACTGCGGTAGAGAACCAGCTTCACATCGAGTAATTGAGCAGCCAGTGGTTTGTCTGTTACTTCGTTTGCTTGGGCTACCGGGTACCAATATTGGGATAATACATGCCAGTCTTCAGCGGTGAACGTACACCCTCTAGGTAATTCGGACGTCACATTACGGTTTGCGTTGGAAGTTATCATATTAAACACTCCTTGCCGATATGAATAAACGATTTTCTTTTTAATGTCAGAAAAGTTAACTTAATTAGCCGTATGTTACTACTCTTTTGGTCAAAATATCAATATATCCAACCTACTTTTGGTTAAAATCACAAACGATACAGCAAAAACCGTACATAAATACGGAAAAACGCGGATTTTTCTTACGTTAGATGTTAATTGTAGAAAAGAGAACAACCTTTCAGTATGTTTTTCCATTACTGATTATTAACTCCATGGAGGTTGTTCTGCCATCAGAATCTCAGTGTGAATATTCGTTAGTTGAGCAACCATTCTTGTGGGCATAAAAAGATTTTCGCAAAGAATGTCACAGATCCCGGCCGTCATTTGTCTACAGTATGTAAACCAAATGACGGAGGCGAATGAAAAATGAATTTAAGAACGAATTACAGAGTAGCTAGTCCAGGTGCTTTTAAAGCGATGATGGCAATGGAGCAATATATATCCGGGCAATTTGAAAATAAAGTATTGTATGAGCTGTTAAAAATCCGAGTGTCCCAGATTAATGGCTGCGCCTTTTGTCTCGATATGCATGCCAAAGATCTGATGAAACTGGGAGATTACGCGGATCATATTCTTTTGCTAAGTGTGTGGCGTGAAGTGCCTTTCTTCACGGATCAAGAACGTGTTATGCTGGAGCTGGCTGAGGCGGTGACCCGAATCTCGGAACATGGTGTACCCCTTGCGTTGTACGATAAGGTCCGTGAACATTTCAGTGAATCCGAACTGGTGGATCTGATCCTGGCCATTAACACGATTAACAACTGGAACCGGATTGCGATTACAACAGGGATGTATCCGGGTTGCTTTAACTAAAATACACGCACCATGCCAGAGGAGGCTTCTTATGAATTCCAATTTCCACGCCAATGAACCAGAAGTGTCTTCTCTGGATGTTGGTGAGTTGTATATTCGTTATAAAAAATATGCATTTTCAATAGCTTACCGCATGCTTGGCAGTGTGGTAGAAGCTGAAGATATTGTGCAGGATTGCTTTGCGGGGATTCAGAGCACGTCTGCTCAGGATATTCGTAATCCCAAGTCCTACATCGCCAGATTGGTTGTGAACCGAAGCTTGAATCTGCTAAATTCCGCCCGTAATCAGCGGGAAAGTTATGTTGGTGAGTGGCTGCCAGAGCCGATGGGGGACAGTGAAGAGGAGAACATGCCAGAGGAAACGATGGAGAAAAAAGAACTGATCTCCTACGCCTATCTGGTCATGTTGGAGCGTCTATCGCCCATGGAACGGGCTGTTTTTGTCCTTCGTGAAGCGTTCCGATATGATTATTCCGAAATAGCGGATTGGCTGGGCAAAACGGAGAGTAACTGCCGTCAAATCTTTAGTCGCGCCAGACGAAATCTGCCTGAAAGACTTCCGCCGATCGAGCAGAGTGATGCGGATATGATAGCCAAAGGTGAATTGCTGAGCCGTTTTACAACGGCTTTCCTTCGTTATGACGTCTCTGCCATGCTCGAGTTACTGGCGGATCAGCCTGTATTTACAGCAGATGGCGGTGGCGTTGTGCATACGGTTATGAGAACAATGAACGTGCACAAAGGTGTGCTTGCACTCCTGACCTCACGGCGAGTCCTTACGCGATTGCGTGAAAGAGAATGGGTGCCCATGTGGATCAATGGCGAACTTCAACTCGCGTTGATGAAAGAAGGGCAGTTGTCCGAGGTACTCTGTTTGGAGCTGGACGCTTCTGGAGAGCGGATTGAGGGTGTGTATCTCGTTGTAAATCCGAACAAACTTACATCAATAGACACTTCAACTCTTTGATCCAAACGTAAGGACTTAATATGTAAACTTAAAGGCGACAACCTCTGTCACGAGGATTGCCGCTTTTTTGGCATTCACAATTTGCGATTCAGCATCCGATTATTCCCGGGCAAATTGTTGTTGAACAGGTTCAATGATTGCTCTGACTTCAGGTGTAAGCTCATCATTATTCTGATTGAGAACCCGTAAAATCTTTTCCATAGTGTCCAGAAGAACACTCTGCGTATCGGGCTCCCGGTAAGCCAAAGCTTTCTCGTAAGCCTGTTTCACCACAGGGTCCATGGTGCGAATTTCTTCATCCGTGTACCAATCATAAGCAGGCGTGTTGTCACTTCCGTAAAACAGATAATCCACAAATAACCCTTGCTTCACTGCTGATGTACGATTGGAATTCGGGAAGTTGTTCAAAAAGGCTTCTTTCTCCAATGCACGCTGGATTAATTCGTTCCAAGAGATGATAATGCCACCATCTGAAGTTGTCATTTGGTTGGACTCGGTAGCCATAATATTAATGTACGCAGCAATATCAGCCTTAACAAAAGGCTTGAACTTTTGATATATCTCATAATTGATGATGGGGTAATACAAGCCTTCACTGGTTTCCAGTTTGAACCCGAGATCTGAAGCTTCCTGCAGAAGTTTCTTCACGGTCGGATCTTTAATTTCTTTGAGCAGACGACTATATGTAAGCTTCTGTTCGTAACCAAGTTGTTCATGGGCTTGAGATATGGCCTGTTGAAATTGTTCCGTATACATTTGGTAGTCCATATTAGCCAATTTCACGTTCTGCATGTTCTCCAGTTGCAGCGTCATTAGTGTGGCCTGCCAAGGGTCGACTTTATTGATATGATTCATCAGGTATTTACGCGCTTTAACCAGACTTTCTGTGGACTTCACTGCTTCTGTTCGATAGGTTTGGAATTGATGATACACCGCTTTGGAAGCGGGGACAGGTGCAGCTAGCGTTGTTGAAGGTGTGAGTATTGCGCCAATGGCAGTACAGCCGAGAGCCATAGCCAGTAAACCAAGTTTAGCAGGTTGCTTCCATCTCATTTGTATACCTCCCCATTAATGAAGAAAAAGCCATTTGAATTCTCGTATAACGGCATTTCACCCTATTTATATGTATGATCCGTAAGTTGAAAATGTACGGGTTTGTCTTTGATTAAACCAGTTTCTGGTAAGCGAATCAAGTGTCTTCAGTAGGAAAATGATTACAAATAATGAAAGAACAGCCCCTAAAACCCGAAAGGGTTAAGAGACTGTTCTGGGGAAGCGGATTTTATTTTCTAATTAATGAAGTGGTTTATTGTTAATAGGCATCTGAGGTGCTCCGGTTGCTGGAATGTATGCCTGAAGCATCTGTTGTGTATCACTTGGAGTGAGTTGAGGTACTTGATAATAGGCGTTTTTATTCTGGAACATGAAAATTTCATAGGCCATCTCAATAAAATGCTGGATCTGCGAAGCGATGACTCGGCGAACCGTTCCATTTGTGATCTCGCTACAGGACATGCCGAGCAGACTCGCATGTGACTTGATCAGTCCCAGCATATGACCGCTAATCCCGGCATCCTTTACATCGGCCAAGCTCTGGTTTGGCTTTTTAGGTGCTGATGGCTTAAGGCCATATACCGGTGGTACCATGTTGGGGATCATATAGGTAGCTGTCTCTTGATGAGGCTTCTGTCCGGATGCAAAACACTCTGCTGTCAGATTGTACTGGGATAATATGAAATTGTACTGCCGGTCGAGAATGCCAATCAGTTCCTGGCTCTGCACAAATGTACGAAAGATCATGTATTGATCCAGGACGTTAATGGTGGAGGACAGAATCTCATGTACATCGAACATCTCATGACCGCCATGATTCATGTTAGGGGTGACATTTGGATTAGCATTCAATGTGGGTTGTACTAAATTTTGAGGGTGCATCGAATTTGGATTCATTGTAAATTTGATTCTCCTTTGGTAAATGGTATGATTCTATATAAGCTGAACGAAAGAATATTTACACTTGCCACTCCGATGACAGAACAACCTTCCGATCGCTGTTATCCCCAGATTTTTAATTCAATTTTACAAAGGTGAAAATCCGGTGATAAGCTTATGCTTCCGAAGTAGCTTTCTTGTAGAAAGCTTTTAGCGAACGCTTCACTTCTTCAGGTTCTTTTTGTCCTCTGCGTTCTCGTGCAAATGTATAGTTCAACTTCTATAGTATGCTTGGAGAGTAGTAAATTTATGTAATGTTAGCAGTATACGCACAAATAGGAACAGGTATGGTGGTGGTTAAAATGGAAGAGACCGATTGGGGTGTAGCAAAGGAATTGTTCGTCAAACATTACGGGAGCGCAATACAGATGCATCGAGAAGGCGTGTATGCCGACTATAAGCGATGGGACGTACCCGAAGAGTTAGAGGAACAATGGATAGGAGAGCGAATTCAACAATTAAGTTCCGAGCTGTCTATCATGAATTGGGATGCGGTGGATGAACTTGCGTTGATTGCCAAACATCGGACAGAACCAAGTATAATTAAGGCCATTACAGCATTTGCTTCAAGACAATTGAAGAGTGCGGACAGTATGGTTCGTCTCGTGTATGCTGAACGTCTGATTGAGCTGATCAAACGGTATGAATCCTCTCTGCCGATGGACAAGATACGGGAAACCTATCAACTGACGATGGATTTGCTGGTTGATGTGGCAACGAAACCGTTAGTGCTTGATCCAGGGCATGAATTACAGCAGTATGGATTAAAGGATAAACGAGGATTGAATTTGCGTGTGGAAAAGAATAAGGAAGAAATCATCCGCTATTTTCGAAACTAATTGAATTTTATCAAGTGAGGTCAGAATCATTGAGAAAACTGAATTATATTCGCATATTTATTTTCCTTAGTGTGGTCACCATAGTAACGCTTGGATTGTACTATGTAGCTGCTGATTGGCTGGATCAGCGTTATTTCCGCTTCCTGATCTGGAATCTGTTCTTGGGCTGGATTCCTTTTGTGTTCTCTTATGCAGCCTATCTTCTAAGTGATGTGAAATGGAAAGGTGCCGCATGGCTTGCAGTTGCAAGTGGTCTGCTGTGGTTGTTATTTTTCCCGAACTCTTCTTACATTGTTACGGATCTGGTTCATCTTACAGCGAGAAGTTCCCGGTATTATGGTGGGAATGGGGTGGACTATACGTATTGGTACGACTTAAGTGTTGTATTAATGTTTGTCTGGACTGGACTCCTGCTTGGATTCCTGTCGATGTATCAGCTTCAGGAAGTGATCTATCACCGAATTGGACGCTGGGCATCTTGGATCTTTGTACTGGCAGGTTGTGCTTTGGGAAGTTACGGGGTATTGCTTGGACGCGTATATCGACTGAATAGCTGGGATGCACTGACGAATCGCGAGACGCTGATTGAACTGATGCACGAAAGTGTAAGCCGTCCGTCTCTGGCGTTTTGCCTGTTTTTTTGCACGTTTATCATCACAATCTATGCCACATTGTATTATCTGATTAATACGAGGTCTCCCCGCGAAACGAAGAAGAGTGCAGGAAGTCCCGAGGCGGACCTGCAAGCGTTGCGCTAACCTATGTTGTTTTGAGGAGATAGACTTACGGTAAAACGAGTGGAACAAGTGATTGAACAGCATTTGAGCATGCTTTGTCAAACTTAATCTTACGTTGTCTGAAGAAGGGTTATTTCCTTTTATAAGGGAGTAATCCTTCTTTTTATGAAAATTTGGCAGGTATGCAGGATATGACGAAGAATTAAGAATGAGAATGTAATGAATACATAGACAAGTAGGTGAACAACAAAATGTTGAATGCAGTAGAGCTGACAACAAAAGTAGAAGAAGTCATGGAACACGTGAATTTTTCGGGTGTTGTATTACTCCAGCAAGCCGGAAAAACCCTTTTGAATATGAAACGTGGTTATGCAAATCGCAGTGAAGAGCTTGCCAATCAGGTGGACACACGCTTTGGAATTGCATCAGGATGTAAGATTTTCACGGCAGTGAGTGTATGCCAACTGATTGAAGCAGGCAAGTTGTCTGCCGATTCCAAGCTGAACGATGTGTTGGATGTGGAGTTTCCACTGTGGGACAAAGGGATCACCATCCAGCAGTTGTTAACACACACGTCAGGCATTCCGGATTATTTCGATGAAGCAGTGATGGATGACTTTTCAGAATTATGGAAAGACAGACCCGTCTATGCGATGCGGCGATTAAGTGACTTTCTGCCCATGTTTCAGCATATGCCAATGAAGTTTGCTCCGGGTGAACGTTTTCACTACAACAATGCGGGTTTCATTGTGCTGGGACTTATCGTGGAACAACATTCAGGACTGTCGTTTACAGATTATGTGGAAGAGCACATTTTCAAAAGGTGTCGTATGAAGGACTCCGGTTATTTCGTAACAGATCAGCTCCCGCGTAACACAGCTTTAGGGTATATCGATCATGAAGATGGCTCTTGGAATACTAATATGTTCTCCATTCCTGTCAAAGGTGGATCAGATGGTGGAGCCTATGTTACGGCACCGGATATGATTCGATTTTGGGGTGCTTTGCTGGGTCACCAATTGTTGAATGAAGAGGCGACACAGCAGTTATTAACTCCACATGCTCATCAAGAGGATGAAGAGTATTATGGGCAGGGTATCTGGATTGACCGCAAGGGAGAAGCGATTTTCAAATTTCATGTCATGGGGTTTGATCCAGGAGTGTCGTTCATGTCTTCCGTGTATCGGGACTATGATCTACAACTGGTTGTGGTCTCTAATCAAGAGTCTGGTCCGTATCCAATAACAATTGCTATCGAAGAAGCTTTGGCATGACGAATAACCCCCAACCTATGGTCAGGTTATGGCCACAAGGTTGGGGGTTCATTGGTCGAACAGGATAGATAGGACTGCCTCCGGTTATAACATTTTCCATAGCTCAGGGGCGATTAATCGAGGGAAAACATCCAGCGGAGGTTTCTCTTTCTTTCGTTTGTCATTGGTTAACACCGTAACAAGTTCGAGCTCTGGGACAATATATACATACTGACCACCAAATCCTCGCGCGTAATAATAATGGAGATTGGGTTGGTTGTCTTCAGCAGCAATATTTTCGGAGTCAGACCTTTCGTTCGGATAGACATCCACCCACCAATGCCAAGCATAACTGCCGTGATTCGGTGGAGTGACTGTAATGAAAGGCTGCGTCGAACGGGATACGAGATCACTTGAAATGAGAGACTCACCCTCCCACATACCTTGCTGTAGAAACAGCTGACCAAATTTCAGCAGATCTACGGGTAACATCTTAAGACCGAATCCGCCGGTATGTACACCTTGAGGATCACTTTCCCATTCATAATCCTTAATTCCCAGCGGGCCAAAAAGATAACGTTCTGCGAACTCGGCTACGTCCATACCTGCATTTTGCATCAGGATGGCGGATAGGATCTGTGATACTCCTGAATTGTATTCCATGTATGTACCCGGTTCATGACTTAAGCGTTGTTCCAACGCAAAATCCACCCAATGATCGGTGCGGGTCATGCGAGGGAATGAATTCTGCCCGCCGAACTCGTCCCAGTTGAACCCGGCTGTCATGGTAAGCAGTTGTTCCAGCGTGATCGCTGGTTTGCGCGGATCAGGATCGGATGTCAACTGTGGGAAAAAAGTAGAGATTGGGGCTGATGCCTCTGGCAACAAACCTTTATCCTTCGCTATACAGATGAGCGCGGACAGCACACTCTTGGTACATGAATTGATTTTTGCAATATCAGTCGCAGCCTCTTGGTTGCGGTAGTGTTCGTACATAATCTCACCGCGTACGCTGACGAGGCAGCTTCGCAGATCCAGCTGCGGAACGATCTGTTGTAACTTGGATGACAGTGATGAAGGATTCATAGTGTCCTTTCTGTACGGTTGATTTGTTATAGGATTTTGTAGAAATAGGTGTCCATTATCTTAGCATACTCCCGAGGTAGGGCTCAACAAGCGCTACATTATTATGTCAAAGCAAGCATGCAAAATGCGATATCCTATGAAAGCTATAAGAATCACATGCGAATATCGCATAAATTCCCAGCATTGTCTGTCAATCTTATATAATTGTCATGAGAAGAGTACCAGACATGTATAAGAGAAAGGGGTCTGTGATGTGGGAAATATAATAGAAGAATTATATTACGGTAACCTGAGACCAGAGGAGAATATTGTTCCTAAAGATTCGGAGTATCGTTCTATTCATAAGGAGATTACAGCTTATATCGAAAAATTTCAGAAAAAGCTCTCGGAGGATGACTTTAAACAACTCGAGGTATTGTTTGATATGATGGATCAAGTTCATTCTATACATTCAAAAGAGGCTTTTGCCAGTGGTTTCAAAATTGGGACGTTGATTATGATCGAGAGTGGTTTCACAAGCTAATATTTTGGTTTTTCACAATTTGTGGTTACATAGTTAACCTCTTTCCTATGAAGATATGGAAGAGGTTTTTACTAATATGAACATGCCAATATAGGAAAAATATCATATGAAACATGAACTATGTTAGTGCGTATTAAGGTTAGAAATGGTAAAATATCAATGCCTAAACATGGAATAAGTAGATGAAAGACAATTAAATATAGGAAATAGTGTAGAATCAGTGTTTTAGCAAAAGAACTTATTAGTAAATTATAGTAATCTAATACTGAATTGAGGAATTAAACATGGCGATTATTGACGTAATTAAGTATGATGGCTCACCTGATGTATTTGCTTGGAAACATCCTGAGACTGAACTGGGAACATGGACTCAGTTAATTGTGAATCAATCTCAACAAGCAATTCTTTTCAAGGATGGAAGAGCGCTTGATATGTTTGGACCCGGAAGGCATACGTTGAGTACTGCGAATATCCCAATCTTGAACCGTCTCGTTAACCTTCCGTTCGGAGGAAAGTCACCTTTTGCAGCAGAAGTATGGTATGTCAATCAAGTAAGCGCATTGGACGTTAAATGGGGAACGGCGAATCCGATTCAGATCCAGGATCCCAAGTATAATATTATTGTTCCCGTAAGAACATTTGGACAAATGGGAATTAAAATTTCGGATTCACGAAAATTTTTGGTCAAGCTTGTGGGAACACTGCCTGAGTTTAACCAAGCTAATATGATTAATTACTTCCGTGGGTTGATTATCATGAATATTAACTCCATGTTGTCATCATATCTAATACATAGAAAAGTAAGTGTTTTGGAGATCAATGCATATATCGCCGAGATATCACGACATTTTGCAGATACGGTAGCTTCTACTTTTGAAGAATTTGGTATTGAGTTAATCAACCTGTATATTCACAATGTTAATCTGCCTGAAGAAGACCCTTCAGTCATTCGATTAAGAGAAGCGTTGGCACGCAAAGCTGAGATGGATATTATTGGGTACACCTATCAGCAAGAACGTTCGTTTGATACGCTTGAAGGTGCAGCGAAGAATGAAGGAAGCATGCAGTCAGACATCATGGGCGCAGGGCTTGGTATGGGCATGGGGGTTGGTCTGGGTGGTTCTTTCAGTGGCGAGATGTCCCAGATGTCTAAAGTGATGTCTACGAAGGAAACACCTGCAGTAAGTATATGTAAGCAGTGCCATCATCCGAATCAGGAGAACAGCTCTTTTTGCAGCAAATGTGGCAATTCATTAGCCGAAAAATCGGTAGCAACAACAGATTGCAACAATTGTGGACATGCCTTGCCAAAGGGAACCAAATTCTGTCCTAACTGTGGTGACAAATACCATGCATGTCCTTCATGTGGGGCGGATAATGCGGAGAACGCATTGGAATGTATCCAATGTCATCAACCGATGCCTAGCCCATGCCCAAATTGTAACCATATGAATTCCGGTCATACAAAATTCTGTGGCAACTGTGGCACAGGTTTAAGCTTGAAATGTAGTCGTTGCCAACATGAAGTAAAACCCGGCCAGAAGTTCTGTCTCGATTGCGGAAACAATCTGCAAGAAGGAGGACAGGCATAGTGATGGTAAAACGGAGCAATCTCTTGATTTTGGATGTCGTCTATTTAATATGCATGTTAGTATCATCAATCGTTTCTTTTACGCTGTTTAATCATGCGCTTCTGTCGTTTTCTTTTTGGATGAATCTCGTTGCTTCTTATGTAGCGATTACGGCTATTTGGATCTACGCACGGTTCATCATGCAAAATATGGATCGGTTTAAACGGTTTGTTCCAGGTTACACAGCGTTAGGAGTAGTATTGGTTATTTATCTGATTTGTGTGATGATCTACACGTTGTTAACAGGTTCAGCAGATCATGCGCTTCGTTGGTTCGTATTGTTACACACGGTAACAATTGCGATCGCAATTATTTTGTGCGGAATCATTATGATCTATATTCAGAGTGCGCGCCGTCATGAAACAGATGAACATACAAAAATCGTAAACTTACAATTAATCGAAAAAGCTTTACAGCAATTGCTTCATACCATGGTGCAACAACCCGTCCTAACTGTGGAAGAGGAGCGTAAAACCGTTCAGTCATTAATTGAACTTGTAAAGTATAGTGACCCAATCACTCCGGATTCACTTGAGAAAAATGACCGCCAGATCTTGCTGGACATTGAATTGATGAACAGTGAGCTTGCAAATCAGTACGAAGCAGGGGAATTGGTAAATAGTGAACGTTTTGCTTCGCAACTATCCCAGTTAAAGTTCCGTTTGAAAGAGCGCAATCAACAGATCATGACAAGCAAATCATAAATTGCAGGAGGAGAAACTTTGAAAAAGAAAATTGGGATTATATTCATTATAATTTCATGTATAACAATTCTGTTCTCTTTATTCGAACTATCCGAGGGAACTGATGTGGCAATTATCAATGCATTTGTACTTTTTGTAAGTGGAATTGTTCTGCTTGTTATAGGAATTAAAATGTGTGGTCGACCTAAATTTCAACTTAAAGCCGATCAACATTATGATGACGATTCTAGTAGTAATGTGCAATATGACGGAGGTAACTATCACGAGGAGTATGAAGAAGTCGAGGAATCTCAAGAACCTTTATCCTTAATATGTTCAGGGTGTGGAGCTAGAGTAAAGGTATATCCTACTTCGTCTGCGGATTGTGAGTATTGCGGAACGACAATGAGGATTTCGTAAACCGTGTAGCGGACTAAATGACTTCTTTTACGGATACTTGTAATATACACTGCTAGGTAGAGTGTGATGTTTTAAGGAGGAAACGCGGTGAAGAAATTTTTTGGCATTTTATTCATTATCCTTTCGTCTGTGACGATCCTGTTATCTTTAATATTAATATCCGAAGGAACAGAAACGGCCATTATCAGTACGATAATTCTTTTTATCCCTGGGGTTATCGTACTTGTTACGGGCATTAAAATGTGTGGTCGACCTAAATCTCGTTCTAACACTGATCAATACCATCACAATTCTAATGATAATCAATATTACGAAGATCAGCATAATGAGAAATATGAAGATAGAGAAGATGAACCTCAAGAATCTGTATCCGTGAATTGTTCAGGGTGTGGAGCCAAGGTAAAGGTATATCCTGCTTTGTCTGCGGATTGTGAGTATTGTGGAACGACAATGAGGATCTCTTAGTCGTAGCTAACATAAATAGACTTTAACAGTTTTAGCGGACGGATACTTGTAGTGTGTCGGTTAGGCGTAGAGTTTGTTTGGGAGGAATCAAATTGAGGAAGTTTTTCGGGCTCATTTTTATGGTGTATGCAATTGGCACACCCATTGCTTTTTTCAATGCAGACAATCACAAAAGTGGGGATCTATTTGGCATAATTGGAGTTATTATTATTGAATTTTTATTTTTGTTTTTTGGTATTAAATTGCTTAGGAAAAAACGTGTTAAGAAAAAGCGTGTCCCGGAACGAAAGTTTTATGGAGGAGACTATGGAGGTCATCTTGATCGCGAAAATGTGAATCCGCATACTTATTCAAGTTACAATAGCAATACCGTTAGTTACAGTAGTCATAATACAATTAACTATACAGAGATCAATTTCTCGGATAAGGAAAACACTGAAGAGAAAGTCGAAGAAAAAGTTGAAGAGCCACAAAGGCCTGTTTCAGTGAGTTGCCCGGGGTGTGGGGCGAAGGCAAAAGTGCTTCCTAAACAATCAACGGATTGCGAGTATTGCGGAACAACAGTTGTAGCAAATTAGAACGGTTCAGAATGGATACGAGAAAGGATTAAGCCTGATTCCTATGGAGTCAGGCTTTTAATCTCCTCAATTTAGAATCTCTAAAAGACCCTCAAACGATCAAATACGTCATATAATTCCACGTGAATCACCTTAATGTGGTCCTTTTAATGAAACGTTTCGAATTTCACATTTATAATTAAGCCACATTATATTCAGTATTTGTAAGCGTTCTATTTTCTTGTTTACGGAAATGGGAAAATTATGATAACATGTACACGAAACGTTTCGAATTCATTTGAAGGGAGAAAATCATGAAAAAAGTAAAACAATTCAGCTTCATTTTAACTTTTTGTTTGTTAGCTAATCTAGCTTTAACTCCTATGGCTTCAGCAGGTGACTCAAGCAATTTAATTGGATTTCGAGCAGAATTGAAAGCGATTGCATATAAGACCTATACGTTTTTTGAGGACTATACGGATCAAAATACTGGCTTGACTTACGATGAAGTACGACACAGTGAAAACGGGATAGAAGAAGCTAAACGTACCTCGCCCACAAACATCGCAATGTATATGATGAGTACCGTTTCAGCGCAACAATTGGGCATTATTTCAAAGAAAGAAGCTGTACATCGCCTGCAAACAACTATAAATTCCCTCGAGAAGTTAGAAAAGTGGAACGGCCTATTTTATAACTGGTATAACACAGATGACGGTTCGGTGAAGAAAGATTGGGGGCAATTTATTTCCCAAGTCGATAATGGCTGGTTATCCGCTGGTTTAATTGTTGTTGGGCAAGCCTATGAAGAACTTCATGGGGAAACAAGCAAGTTGGTTGAAAATATGAATTATACTCCGCTATATGATCCTGAAGTCGGCCAATTCCGCGGCGGTTATGATGTGGCTAAAGGCGCGCTGACGGACCACCATTATGGGATGTTTTATACGGAACCACGTGTAGGCAGCTATATTGCTATTGGGAAAGGTGACGTTCCTCAAGATCATTGGTGGAAGATGTATCGCACATTACCTCAAGAATGGGATTGGCAAGCTCAGATTCCTCAAGGCAAATCCGTTAAGTACGATGGAGTGGATGTGTTTGAAGGAAGTTATGTATACAAGGATAAAAAGTTCGTACCAAGCTGGGGAGGTAGTATGTTTGAAGCTCTTATGCCCGGTATGGTCATAAAGGAAAAAGACCTGGGTACTCAAGCTTTGGGATTGAACAACCAGCGTCATGTCGAATTGCAAATCGAATATGCCAAAGAAAAAGGGTATTCCGCATGGGGCTTCTCACCTTCTGCCACTCCGGCAGGTTACAGTGAGTTTGCAGCAACGCCGTTAGGTACCTCTGGTTACAAAGATGGAGCAACGGTAACAGCACACGCAACATTCCTTGCTCTGGATTATGCCCCTGAAGCAGTTCGAAAGAACATTAAAGCTTTAAAGAACTTCAAAATGTTTGGAAAATATGGGTTCTATGACTCAGTAAATATTGAAACGGGAGAACTTGCAAAAGCTTATCTGGCACTGGATCAAGGGATGATTATGGTGTCGATCGCCAATTATCTTCAAGATGGCGTTATCCGCGATTATTTTCACAGTGATGTGATAGGGCAGACGCCAGAAGAATTATTGAAAAAAGAAGTGTTTTCCATTCAATGAAGGGTTGCTTTAGATTAGAGCAATCTCGCTAACGAAATGGGACGAAGATTAAAAGATGGGCGGAACGAAGCAGGGTATGAGCATGCTTCGTTCCGTTTTTGCGTTTACCATTGATAATGAAGTCGCAGATCGATTAGATTATGGAATTTTTAAAAAAAGGCATTTACAATGGCGATTTTAAGACTTACGTTGTGGGGCATAAGCGCAAAGAAAGACGCGTACGCCTTCAGTGATGATATGTTTATTTTGTTCCTCATCTAATGTCCCGATTTTTCCCGGTTGATTAAATACCAATAAAAACGTTAATGCAGCGAAGTGCTTTGCAGCCATTTTAGGATCAATCACATGGAGCAGTCCGTTTTGTCCAAACGCTGTAAACCTCCTGATAATCCCCTCTTCAGTTGCGTTATCCAGCCTTTCAAAAAACGAGTCTGGCAGGTTGGCAGCTTCCACCATAACCAGACGGATCAAAGCCTTGTAATCTGCCGAACCGTTTGCAGAAGCTACGATTTGCTCACAAAATAAGATGAGCGCCTGCTCAAGATCTTCGAATTTCCAGAGGTGGTCTGAAATCCCTTGCTCAATCATGACGAGAACCGCCGAACTGGATTCTTCAACAACGGCAAGCAGTAGATTCTGTTTGTCGCCATAATAATCATAAACTGTCCGTTTGGAAACTCCCGCTTTAGTTGCGACCGCATCGACGCTGGAACGATCAAACCCTTCTGAAAGAAACAGATCTCGTGCCGCCGCAATAATTTTAGCTCGTTTGTCTGAAGAGCCTTTGCGGATTTTCTTGTTTTGCGTATGATCCATTCTTACGTTTCCCCCTTATATGTGTATTTCAGAAATGGATTAGAGTCCTGCTTTACAAACTACACTGTACGGTGTAGTGTGACAAATGTAGCGTATCAAATCAATGATCAAGGAGGTTTTTATTCATGAATACCATACCGTCTGTTGTTGATGTTCTCATTGTCGGGGCCGGACCCACAGGGCTTACACTTGCCTGCGACCTTGCCCGTCGAAACGTCAACCATCGTATTATTGAACGAAGCACCGTGTATAACGTTGCATCTCGCGCCAAAGGAATTCAGCCTCGCTCGCTTGAAGTCGTAGATGATTTGGAAGCCGTTCACTACATTGTTGATACAGGTGTTGTGGACTTGCCTGTTCGTTATTATACCGCAGATGGCAGAAGTGTGGACAAGCCGACTATTACCGTTGCAGCCAGCGCCGAACTTGAGACACCCTATCGTGATCCGGTCTGGATTGCTCAATTTGATGTGGAAAAAGCGTTGCGCGACCGATATGCAATGCTTGGCGGTCAAGTTGAGTTGGGCATGGAAGCTGTAGGGCTTGTTCAGGATGTGGATGGTGTATCGGTAACGGTGAATACACCACGAGGAGAAGAGCAAATTCGTGCTCGTTATGTGGTAGGCGCTGACGGTGGCAAAAGCAATATCCGCAAATTTATACACTTACCGTTGGTTGGGGAAACACATGATCATGAGCGATGGTATCTTGGCGATGTACGATTGGAAGGGTTAGATCGTGACCATATCCATATCTGGACTTCTTCGGAGGGGATGGTCGGGGTGACGCCGCTGCCAAAATCCGATATTTGGCAACTGCAGGCTACAATTCCGGCAGCCATCGATGAACCAGAGCAGCCATCGCTAGAGGCGTATCAAGCCATGTTTGACCGTCGTGCCGAGTCCGGACGTGTTCGGCTTACGGATGCTTCTTGGTTATCCATCTACCGGGTCAACGTTCGTATGGTTGAATGTTACCGAAACAACCGGGTTTTTCTTGCCGGTGATGCGGCTCATGTTCATTCGCCGGCCGGCGGTCAAGGTATGAATACGGGAATACAGGACGCATACAACCTCGGCTGGAAGCTGGCGGCTGTCATACGTGGAGCGGACACCGCCTTACTCGACACTTACGATGAAGAGCGCCGCCCGGTGGCTCAAGCCGTGCTCAAAGACAGCACAAAGAAGATGGGAGGCGTCATAGGAACGGCGACAGAAGGCGGAGGGTTGTCCCAATCCTTGAGCACCATATCCGACGATCTGACGAGCGGGCTTCTCATTTCCTATCGTTCAAGTTCGCTTACCCGTCCGTCTGCTCGAACAAATGCTACCCGTTTATTTCCTGGAGATCGTGCTCCTAATGCTACGGGACTACAAGGCACCGGGTTTGCAGGAAGTGTCTTTGACCTCTTGCGCGGCCCACACTGGACGCTTTTGGCTTTTGCAAACTACATCGATCCTTCTCTGAAGAACTTCACCAACGATGCACTCCATTTGCATTATATCCTTCCATCGAAGGTGGAGGGGGCGGAAGGCATAATAGACACTGCAGGGAATGCCTATCGAGTTTACGATGTCGCAAGTAAAGAACTTGTATTGATTCGTCCTGACGGTTACATCGCCCTGCGCACCTCCATTGATGATACCGCATCGATCCTGAATTACTTGAAATTGTGTGGCTTATCATAGGATCGAGCGACCCAAGGCTCTGCCCGAATCACGTCGTCTTATTGAAAATAGAGTGCAAGAAATTCTATTCATGCATAAGAGGGTCCTGCCATTTTCATAACAGGACCCTTTTCCGTAAACAACGGTTTATTGGTGAACTAAAAATCCCTCAAACGATCAAATACCTCATATAAATCCTCGTGATTGACCTTAATCAAATCATCTTGACGCAGTTCCAAATGCTGCTGTAATTGATCCAGCAACTCCGTTAGAACAACATAAATCTCTTCCCGTTCAACAGTTTCAATAAAGCCGGTCTTGGCATCCATCTTGTTGAAGGTCTGTGTGTAGTTCTCAACCAGGGAGACGAGCCGTTTGTGCATAGCTTCCTGATTGTTAAAATCTTGACTTAACTGACGGATTTCCTTCAAGCACTGCTTGTACAATTGAGCTGCTTTTTTGGCGTGTGCTGCCTTGATGTGGTCCCGCCCATCCCAATCCCGAAATGGATTGTTCAGGTTCTCCGCAAGCCATTCCGGTTTGCGTGCTTTGGTGATCTCTATATCAAGTCCGGCAGCAGCGAATTTTTTATATCTTGTTTTGATCGATTTGGCTGCATCGGCAGGAAGGCTGGTTAGCCACAGCGTAGCCAATTTTGGAAGTTGCTCTGGATCAGGGAATTCTTCACCATTGAAGCCGAACAGGTCATATGTAGTGAAGGTTTGCAAATTTGCCAAATGCTGAATCGACTCTATATGGGATAGATTGCCGGGCCTACCCCACAATCGTAACTCTGAAAGCTCAGGATAATACTGCACAAGTGGCTCCAGGTTGAGTTCCGTGATATCTCTGATATACAGACCTTCAAGTCGTGAGATACCCGTAACCTGTGGCAGGCCCGATGGAACATTGAGAGTAATGCATTTACCGTCTTCATAAGCCGCGATACGCAGATCAGGAGACAGCTCACCTGTGAAATTCAGACTTTTCATCTTTGTGTTCAAAATTAACTCCTTCAACCCGCTGACATCCACAATAAGTTTGGTCAGATGACTGTTGCTGATATCCAGCATCGTTTGACCATGATGTATGATATGAAGTTCATTAATGAACGGGTTGTCTTCTATAAATGTAAAGATCGATTCCGTATATCCATCCATTTCAATATGTGTCAGACAAGGTAGTTTTGCGAGTTCGGCTACATCTTTAGAAGATCTAGGGCTGAAATCACGGAGTGTACTCGTACTGCGCCGCATTACACGATCGCCAACCATCACTTCTTTGTCATCATCCGCAGCTTGTTTGAACTGCGCTCTTCGGATCGCATCGATACCTTCCCATTCACGCTGGAGATAGAGACTTTCTCCGATCGGCCAGCCTCCGCCATACGTATTTGTTTCCTCTGTGTAGAGAGGAGGGATATTGCCTGCAAGCACATACTGTGAAGGAACATTAGCACTCACGAAACTATGGGCAAGTCGATCATGCCAGAAATAGAAATTACAGATCAGCGGTTTCATCTGATGAAGCTGCATTTCATTAGGCAGTTGATCACCAGTCCAATCCAACTGAAGGACAGAGGCAATCGTGTCAGAAGTTTTACCCTCCGTTTCTTTCAGTCCAGTTACCTGACAGGCTGTATATTGTTGTAATTTTTCGACATACACGCAGTATACATCTCCAACATTGGGGATCATGTTATGCTCCTTTCGTTCTGCACCAATCGATGCTAAGCTACTTGTAAACCACGTATTCTGCAGAACTAATAATAGATGAATTATATCAAAGTCATTCAGAGACTACCATTTTGGGATAGGGTCGAATAGGCTTGAATACTTTTATAAAAAGGAACGATGTCTATGGATACAAGTATGAGCCGCAACAAAAAACTGGGTGAGTTTTTGAAATCGCGGAGAAGCCGCATTCAACCGGAACAAGTTGGATTGTCAGAATCTTATGGACAGCGAAGAACACCCGGTCTACGGCGGGAAGAAGTAGCGGTATTGGCTGGTGTCAGTGCAACGTATTACACGTGGCTCGAACAGGGTAGGGAGTTGGCGGCTTCACGTGAAGTGATGCAGAGTATAGCGAATGCGCTCCGTTTAACCCTGGAAGAGAAGAGTCATCTGTTTGACTTATGGGACCCCTAATACGGAACATGAATTCCTTGCTTCGTATTCGCAACTGGAGCCAGGGTGGCAGAGCATTATTGGCCAGTTGACTCATCCTTCCTTTATTACCAATGAACGCTCTGAGGTACTTGCCTGGAATGAAGCTGCAGATACGAACCTCTTCAACTTCTCGTCGATGAATGTGAATGAGCGTTTAATGATGCGGATTTTATTTCTGGATACAGCGCTCAGGGAGCGTATGCACAACTGGGAGGAATTCGCGCGGCACTCGGTAGCCGTATTCCGTACGTATTATGACAAGTATCCGAGTGACCCCGAATTTAGCAGAATCGTGAAACAATTGAGTGAAGAAAGTATAGACTTCCGAACGATCTGGAACCTGCACCAAGTTGAACTCAAACAAGTCAATCGTGTCCTGCTTGAAACGACGGATCGGGCAGATGGCGTTGTGCATGCATACGATATCTTTTCCATGAATAATCTGAACAGCCAATCAGGCATTCATTGTTGTATTTACGTTCCTGCTGCCATATAGAAAGTTAATCAAACTGGTAATTTCTTTACTAGCATAAACAGAGTGTGGTTGGGGTCTCGGAAGTGAACTAGAATGAACTCAAGTTCATACGTATCTAGTTAACGTTTCTATTTCAAGATGAAAAGAGGGAGCCACATGCTCAAAACAAGAACACTGGGAAATGATAAATTACGAATATCTGCGCTCGGCCTGGGTGTGATGATGATGCCGGATAATGACGAATCGGTACATACCATTCAGGGTGCGCTGGATGCAGGAGTCACCATGTTTGATACGGCGGATCTGTACGGAGCGTATGAAAAACAGCGATTTGGTGGGAATGAAAAACTGCTTGGACGCGCGCTTCAAGGTCGAAGATCCAAAGCAATCGTTGCCACCAAATTTGGTATAACACACACGCAGGGCCCCAAGGGAGATCCGGCCTACATCAAAAAATCAGTAGATGCAAGTCTCTACAACCTGGGAATGGATTATATCGATCTGTATTATCAACATCGTCCTGATCCGAATACACCCATTGAAGAGACCATAGGCACACTTGCCGATCTGGTTCAACAGGGGAAGATTCGATATATTGGTTTGTCCGAAGCGCCAGTAGAGATCATTCGGCGTGCACATGCTGTTCATCCGATTACAGCGTTGCAGACCGAATATTCATTATGGAGTCGAGAGCTTGAGGATGAGATTATGCCTGTCCTGCATGAATTGAGCATTGGCTTGGTTCCATACAGTCCATTGGGGCGGGGCTTCCTGACAGGTCAGATCCGTTCCATAGACGATCTGCCGGAAGATGATTATCGTCGTCACTATCCGCGTTTCCAAGGTGAGAACTTTCAGAAAAATCTGGAGGTTGTTGGATTGATCCAAGAGATGGCTAAGCAAAAAGGATGTACGGTCTCTCAACTTGCTCTGGCTTGGTTGCTTGGAAAGGGAGAACATATCGTTCCGATCCCGGGGACTCGCAATCTGGAAAGAGTTCACGAGAACTTGGGAGCGCTACAGGTGTCGCTTACGGATGATGAGATGAACCAGATTGATCACATATCTCCCCAAGGCATTGCAGCCGGAGGCAGATTCCCTGGTCAAGTCTAGTTTGTTTATACAAGATTCTAAGAAACCTAAAGTTCAGGATTAAAAACAATATATAACATGTGTCAACGGTATTATCTTTCTATTCTCCGGCATACAGTACAACAATGAGATGTATGCCCAAGGAGGAGAAATGATCGTATGATGAATCCGATTTTACAAGTCCCGAATGTTCCGCTGGCAGCCGATTCCAATGCGGTTGTCAATTATCAGAGGGATTCACGCAACTATGTAACCCAGTTGTTTGGAGAACAGCTGCCGACCATTGCAAATGGGTTCTTCAACGTGCACTTAAGCAAAGGAATCATTGTGCAGCCACACTGGCACACCAATGTCACGGAGATGGTTGTGGTCATCACCGGTGAAATTACAGCGTCAGTCTTCAATCCGTTTACACGTGAACGATTGACATATCGTCTGAAACCAGGTCAGGTAGTGGTATTTCCGAAAGGCTGGTTTCACTGGTTTGTCGCTGAGACAGATGATGTATATGTATTAACGATCTTTGATCAACCAACGCCTGATATTGTATTTGGAGCGGATTTCTTGGCAGCTACACCGCCGGAGGTGGCTCACCGCGCGTACTGTTTGGATGAAGAGGCATATGCGAGAGCTGTTGCTTCCATTAAAAATGATGCAATTCTGGGCCCTCCAATAGGGTGTGATACGCAGGTTTCTGATCAATCGACTTCACCTTCCAAGACGTCCGTGTCACCATCCAATAAGCTGAAATCTTAAGTCAAGATTCCTTATTTATTATCAAAGTACACAGCCTGTAACTGGAGAATATCAGTTGCAGGCTTTTTTGATGTGTCGATGTAATAATCGTATGATAAAAATTCAAAATGCTTGAGTCAGTGGGTTACGTTCTCTGTTAGTATAGTATGAACATCCAACCAAAACGGAGGACTCACGAATGAACATGTCAGAAATGAAAACGCTTGAAACTGCAATGAGTTATGCACCTATTTTGATGTTTGACAGAGCCGAACCCTTTTATCCTGATTTTGTTGGCATTTCTGTGTTGCATCAATCTGGGCCTTCACCATCGTTCAGAAGGGACATTAAGTTTCCGACCGAGGTAGTACAATATGTAATTGAATATGCAATCTGGTGGGATTATGAGATTGGACATCTGTATGAAATGGAGCATGTATGGGTTTATGTGGGTCATGACGGAGAGGTAGTAGACTGTGAAGCCAGCTTTCATGGGAAGGTGCTACGCGGATTATTGAAGGAACGGGTCAATGTGGTTGGACATCATGTATGTCTGTACTCACAGCCTGGCAAACATGCCTTCTCACCACTTCCGGTTGTATTTGAGTTATTGCCAAACCTGTATAGTGCAGCAGGTGCCGAAGCTGGATGTGATGGGCTACTTGTGAATGAGTTGTTTCAAGATTATTTTGAAACAAATGAACAGATCGATGATCAGGTAGAGCGTTATCTCCAGGCCAAAGCGTTTGTACCTACCATGGAGTTCGAAGAATATTTACTAAAACCGGAGATGTTCATGACGTGGGATAATCTGTTTGGAATTATTCCGCACAGGATTAAGGACCGCCTAATGGAACTGGAGCAGCTATATAACACATAAATAATTAGTTTTAAACGGGTTTTATGTTAATTTAAAGTGTGTTTTTTCGCTTCAGAACCAAACTTTGTTGATTCGGGTTTGGTTTTTTTTATGGGAAAATGGACTCAGTATAAGTAATCATTTATTAGACTTAGGTCTTGAAATGTTGAGTGTGTACAGAAAAAATACATAATTTTTTGTGTGGAAAATGATATTTGTTAGACGTAAGAACTATATAACTTCTTGTATAAATAAAAGAAGATCATGTCACATGAAATTTTGTATGGAGATGTATGTGTAAGTCAATGCAGAATGTTGATTATACGTATATATGTAAATGAAAAAAACAATTTAATAGGTAAAAAGTATAATTTATATTAAAAAGAAGATTCTTTATATCTGAAATAAAAATTCATAATAGTGCAAATTTATAGAAATAAAAATCTCCTATTCAGTTTTAATATATTTATGTCGAAATAGATCGTAAGTTGTCTGGAGCGCGACCAAGAGAAGGGTTTACCAAGCGTTATATACATAACTGGACACTACGATGCCTAGGAGGAGATTACATGAAGTGGTTTGGAAATTTGAAAACAGCAACAAAGATTATCTCAGCGTTTTTAGTTGTGTCGATAATCCTTGCGGCGCTTGGCGTCTACTCTGTAGTAACATTGAGAAGTACGAATGAACGAATGCAAGAGATGTATAACAACAATCTAATCTCTGTGAAAGAATTATCCTCTGCTCAGATTGATTATCAAAGAATGCGTGTGAACGTGCGTGATTTGAGCTTTGAAACCGTTGAAACCGAAAAAACTCGGATCACGGAGAACATCGCTTCGATCCGTCAGAGTGTGAATGATCGCCTGACCATCTATCGTCCGCTTGCAACAACCCCTGAAGAAATAGAGTTACTCCGTAATTTTGATGCGGAATATCCAGGATATTTAACAATGTTTGAACGAGCAACTAATCTGGCTGTTGCAGATGATCAAAGTGCCTTTAATACCTTCCTTAAATCTGAGCTTAAACCACAAGGAGACAGGATTGTAGAACTCCTTACCAATTTGATCGACCTTAATGAAAGTATGGCTGAACAGGCGAATATACAATCTCAGGCTGCCTATTCACAAGCATTTAAAGTAACGATAATTCTTGTGGTTCTGTCCGTACTCTTCAGTATTCTCATTGGATATATCATCTCTCGCTCCATTTCGAAGCCACTCATGGCCATGCTGGGTCTAGCTACGGAAGTTGCCAATGGAAATCTAACCCTTAAGTCAGACATCTCCAGCAAAGATGAAGTGGGTCAACTAGCCGCGGCACTGAATCGGATGGTCGATAATCTGAAAGAGTTAATTAACAATATCGTAATGAACTCCCAAAGTGTTGCAGCTTCTTCGGAACAGATCTCAGCCAGCACACAGGAAATTGCGAGCACCAGCACAAGCCAATCCAGTGAGGCGGGAAATATCTCCGAATTGTTCAAGGAGCTTTCACTTGCCATTAACTCCGTCGCTGCAAGTGCGGAAGAAGCGGCTGAACTGTCCAACGATACGGTGAAGACTGCTCGTGAAGGTGGACTTGTTGTACAGACTTCATTGGAAGGTATGCAAGCTGTTAATACAAAAATGACTAAACTTGAAGATGATTCTCGTAAAATCGGTGACATCATTGAAGTGATTGATGATATTGCTGAGCAGACCAATCTGCTAGCGCTGAATGCTGCAATTGAAGCGGCACGTGCCGGAGAACAAGGACGAGGATTCGCCGTAGTAGCAGATGAAGTCCGGAAGCTTGCCGAACGAAGTGGCGAGGCGACCAAAGAAATTACAGCCATCATCAAAGCAATGCAGGAAAATACGAGACAAAGTGTACAGGCTGTAGCAGCCAGTGTTGAGCAGTCTTCCATGACGGGACAGGCGTTTGATCAGATCATTGATATGGTCAATAACTCTTCACAGAAAGTAAACGAAATTGCTGCTGCATGTGAAGAAGAAGCAGCCCAAGCCGCAGAGGTGATGAGCTCTGTTGAATCCATCTCGGCTTCCAGTGAGGAATCCGCTGCAGCGTCTGAAGAGACAGCGGCAACATGCCAGTCTTTGGCGCATCTTGCGGAAGAACTGGCGAATTCGGCAGCTGCCTTCAAAACAAATTAATAAAATTGAATTGAGGGTGAATTGATGTCTTCACTTCAGAAGGAACAATATATTGAACTGTCTGTAGGTGCAGAGACTTGCGCCATTCGAATCGAAGAAATTCACGAAATTATTAAAATGCTCAGCATTACAGATATCCCATTCAGCCGCCCAGAGATCAAAGGGGTAGTTAATCTGCGTGGCAAGGTTGTATGTGTAATGAGCCTTCGTAATTTGCTGGGTATGCCGGATGAAGCGGACACCAGAGCGACGCGTATTATCGTAGTTCGACATCAGGATGAATATATTGGCTTGATCGTGGATCGCGTGAACAAGGTAACCACATATTCGGACATACATCCGCCAACCGGCGGATATGGTCGTAACCGTGAAGGTTTATTCCATGGTGTGGGTCAACAGGAAGACAAGCTTGTGAGCATTTTGAAACTGGACGAAATATTGGGCGGTTAGGGAGGTATATACGAATGATGGATTTGTCTGCCTACCGTGACATCTTTATCGAAGAACTGAATGATCAACTGGAACGTATGGATCAGTCTTTATTGGCATTGGAGCTTTCGCCTTCTGTAGAACTGGTTCAGACGCTGTTTCGGGCAGCCCATACCATCAAGGGATCGGCATCCACTATGGATTTCCGTGAATTAAGCGACCTTACGCATGAAGTGGAGTATGCTCTTGAATGGGTCCGGGAGAAAAAACCGGAGATGACTTCGGAGCTAATTGATACGTTGTTCCGCTCTTTGGACGCCATGAAGGTGCTTCGTGATCAGTACATCCGTGGGGAAGCCTATGCAGACTTTCGAGCGGTAGTACGAGAAATAAAGGATTTAATTCAGACCCCGGCAGTAGTCGGGCAACTTAAAGTACCTCAATTGCAACCAGCAGAATCGATTGTGGCACAGGTGGCTATAGTGTCAGGCAAGCAGTTATTGTCCATTCATGTTGTGCTGGAGCAGAAGTGCATGATGAAAGCGGCCAGATATCATATTTTACGACAACGTATCGAGGACATCTGTGGTACGGTTGTCGCTACTTCGCTCATGGAGAGTCAACCGGGCGCGCAAAATGAAGATGATCATTATGGTCAGTTCATCATCATCGTAGCAACGTCGAAGGACCCACAGCAGCTTAAGGCAGAGCTGTCTTCAGACTCGGATATTCATATGCTGGAGATTGATCCATATCTGCTGGAATCCAATGAGGTTGCAGCGACTTCTGCACCACTTGAATTAATCTCTGAAACAGTGCAATCGAAACAAAGCTTGCCTACCGTGAATACAACTGGGCCGGATGAGAAAGTGAAAGCTGCGCAACCTACAGTTCGTGTGAGTGTTGAGCGTCTGGACCATTTGATGAATTTGGTCGGTGAACTGTTAATTGATCAGACATCCCTTGCAGATCTGAGTGGCACGGGTGCACGTAAGGAGTCTTCAACACTCATCCGGAGTATTAGTGGTGTATCCGATCATATGGGCAGGGTGATCAAGGAACTCCAAGAAGGTGTGATGAAGACACGGATGTTACCTATTGATCAACTATTCAGTCGATTCCCGAGATTGGTTCGTGACCTATCGCAGAAGCTTGGTAAGGATCTGGAACTGGTTATTCAAGGTGGAGAGACTGAGCTTGACCGGATGATTATTGAAGAACTGAGTGACCCCCTGATCCATCTCATCCGCAACAGTGCAGATCATGGCATTGAAAGTGCAGAGGTTCGAGCGGAGCTCGGCAAGCCGTCCAAAGGACGAATTACATTAACTTCATTTCATGAAGAAAATCATGTTGTCATTCGTTATTCGGATGATGGCAAAGGTATCGATGGTGAGAAGATTAAAGCTTCCGCCTTGGGCAAAGGTATCATTAGTGAGGAACAGGCTGCACGCCTAACAACACAGGAAGCTGTCCATCTCATATTTGAGCCTGGCTTCTCGACGGCTTCTTCTGTCAGTGAAGTATCAGGACGCGGTGTTGGAATGGACATCGTGCGTAGTCAGATCGGGCGACTCAACGGTATCATTGATATTGATACGGAGGTAGGTGTGGGTACCACGTTTACGATTCATCTACCACTCACACTGGCGATTATTAAAGGTCTGTTAGTCAAAGTGTCGGGCCGTGTGCTGATCTTGCCGATGTATAATGTTGCTGAGATTGTTCGAATTTCACCTGAAGATATTCAGATGATTCAGGGGCAACAAGCGATCCTGAATCATGGACGAATTGTACCTTTTCACCGACTGTGCGACAGGCTCAACTATCCACGAACGGACCGTAAATCCAAAACCATTCCATTGGTGATCGTGCGATCTGTTGATAAAATTGCAG
Source organism: Paenibacillus sp. FSL P4-0176 (assembly GCF_037975265.1). Taxonomy (NCBI): domain Bacteria; kingdom Bacillati; phylum Bacillota; class Bacilli; order Caryophanales; family Paenibacillaceae; genus Paenibacillus; species Paenibacillus sp. FSL P4-0176. Next base: position 4,388,268 of record NZ_CP150242.1, on the reverse strand, counting down.
CTTACGCAGTAGATGAGATTATAGGAAATCAGGAAGTCGTTATTAAGACGCTTGGTACGTATCTGGGAGCGATGAACCATCTATCTGGTGCAACGATTCTCGGTAATGGTAAGGTTGCCCTTATATTGGACGCGTCTTATCTGGTGAGTCTTTAATCGTTAGATAAACACAAACAATATGCAGGCTAAAGAGCCTCATCATCCATAACTGGACGGTGGGGCTCTTTGTTGTACCTTTTGACATTGTGGACACTCAGGCTTTGAAAATGAGATCCATAAACCGGTTGGCAGCTAGAGAAATCGGCATATTGCGCTTGGTCATAATCCCCACATGGGAAGGGGGGAGCGGGACATCAAGCTGAATTTCGAAGAGAGAGCCTTCCTCCAGCTCTTTGGATATAAATTCACGTGTGACATAGGAAATACCCAGTCCTCGACGCGCAAACTCAATCAACAGATCAACACTACCAACCTCAATCTCAGGTTTCAACGTGTAATTATAGCTGTTAAACAACTCAGTTATAGCCATCCGAACACGGCTGTTCCGGGAGAAGAGGATCAGTTGATGCTCCAGAAGCATCTCAAGTGTCATGACTTTACCCTTCAACTGAGCATAACGTTCCCCAGCTACAAAACAGTCCTTCAACTGAATACTTTCCCTGACTTCTAGCTGTGGATCAACAATGGGCATCCGAACAACACCAAGATCAATCTTGCCTTCTTTCAGAAAGGTAATCACTTCCGGCGTAGTTCCATGACTCAGATGTAGCTTGATGTTAGGGTACAAGGTGTGGAATTCCTCTAAATACGCCAGCATGTAATGCTTGAATAGGGAGTCACTGCCACCAATCCGGAGTTCACCATTGTCGAGATTCTTCAGTGCGGCCATTTTTTCTTCCGCAAGGGAGATCAGAATCTGGGATTGTTCAATATAGGAGTATAGACTGGCACCTTCCTGTGTCAACGCTACACCCTTGGAATTTCGATAAAACAAGGTAAGACCAAAGCTCTCTTCCAATTGCTTAATGGCATGACTGACGCTGGGTTGAGTGATATACAGTGCTTTCGCAGCCTGTGTCAAACTTCCCGTTTTGGCGGCCCAATAAAAGACTTTATATAGTTCGTAATTTGTAGTCATAGATGTGGTCTATAGCTCCTGTGAAATATATTAATTACTTGTATGGCTATAAAACGTATTATAGTGTAACTACAACAAAGAAACCAGAGTTACTTGGAAGGAGAACGGTAAGATGGAACCAACTACCATTGTTTTATTTGGTGCAACTGGCGATTTAGCCAAAAGAAAAATATATCCTGCCTTATATAACTTATATCTTGAGCAGAAGCTTCCTGAAACCTTCTCATTGATTGGTCTGGGGCGTAGAGATTGGTCTGATGAATTCTTTCAGGCACAAGTGGAAAAATCATTAAATGAATTTTCCAGACGCCAAGCTGATCCTGAAGTTGTGAAGTCATTTGTGAAAGCTTTCCGCTACAGTGTATTGAATATAAGCCATAAGGAAGATTATATAAAGCTGTTGGGATTAGTTGAACAAAGAGAAGCTGAGCTTGGCATTCCGTCCAATCGCTTGTTTTATCTCTCGGTTGGTCCTGAATTTTTCGAACCGATTGCCGAGAACATTCAAGAAAGTGGACTGGGTTCCACAGAGGGATGGAAACGTCTCGTTATCGAGAAGCCATTTGGTCACGACCTGCAGTCCGCTAGAGACCTTAATCGCAAATTAAGCGAATCGTTCACGGAGGAAGAGATTTATCGGATTGACCACTATTTGGGCAAACCGATGGTACAGCGTCTGGAGACGTTGCATCAGAGTAACCCAATCATGAAGGCGTTATGGAACAACCGTTACATCTCCAATGTGCAAATTACGGCGAATGAGACTGTAGGTGTCGAAGAACGTGCATCCTATTATGATCATGTTGGTGCAGTGCGAGACATGTTCCAGAATCATATGTTGCAATTGCTCATGATGATGGCGATCCAGCTACCATACAACAGTACTTCCGAAAAAGTTGGATTGAAGAAAAAACACATTATGGAATCGATCCAGCCGTTACAAAAACAAACTGTGGGTGCAAACATCATCCGTGGACAGTATGCAGAAGGCAACATTCAAGGTAAACCGGTAAATGCGTATACTGCTGAACCGGGTGTAGCCGAGAATACGATGAATGACACATTCATTGCTGCCAAATTGCAAATTGATGATTTCTTCTGGCGTGGTGTTCCGTTTTACATTCGCACGGGTAAAAGAATGAAGGAGAAATCAACACGTATCGTGATTGAATTCAAAGAACCTTCAGGACAGACAAATGTGCTGAAAAACAAGGGTTCCAAGCCAAACCTGCTCGTCATTGAGATGAGTCCGGATCAGAGCATGACATTGCAACTGAATGCAAGTGATCCTGAGAATAAAGGTGAATTCAAACCGGTTCATATTGATCTTTCTCCGGACAAAGGTGACCTTGCGGAAGCTTACGAGAATCTGATTCGTGATGCTTTGCTGGGTGATCCAACCTTCTTTGCCCACTGGGATGAAGTAGAATTGTCATGGGCATGGGTGCAGCCAATTCTGGATGCATTCCAGGAAAATCTGTTGCCACTTCACCTGTATCCTGCGGGTAGCTATGGACCGGTTGAATCAGATGTTATGCTTGAAGAAGAAGGTCACCACTGGTGGTTTGATGAGCCGGCGGATCAGGAGTCTGTAGTTACAAATAGCATACCCTTGGCGGTTAATGCGAATCTCTAAACCAAAATAAAAAATATATCTGGAGGTAATTTAATCATGAAATTTTTTATCGATACAGCTAACGTGGAAGATATCCAAAAAGCATACAAAATCGGCGTATTGTCTGGCGTAACAACAAACCCATCTTTGGTAGCTAAAGAAGGCGTGAAATTCGAAGATCGTATTGAAGAAATCTTGCGTTTGGTACCTGAAGTGGAGTCCGTTTCTGCGGAAGTGACACCAGATGCCCTTACTGCTGAAGAAATGATCGCGCAAGCAGACGAATTGATCAAAATTAACAACAGCGACAAAAACATCACGATCAAATTGCCGATGACACTTGCAGGACTTGAAGCTTGCCGTTACTTGACCAAAAAAGGTGTGAAAACCAACGTAACGTTGATCTTCACGGTGAACCAGGCACTTCTGGCTGCTCGTGCTGGTGCAACATATGTATCCCCATTCCTGGGACGTCTTGATGATATCTCCGAGGATGGCGTACAATTGGTTACCAAAATTGCTGAATTGTTCCGTACACATAACCTGGATGCACAGATTATTGCGGCTTCTGTAAGACATCCGGATCACGTTACACGTGTAGCGATGGCTGGAGCACATATTGCTACTGTTCCATTCTCCGTCATTGAACAAATCTCCAAACACCCACTGACAGATCAAGGTATGGACAAATTTGCAGCGGACTGGAAAAAAACAGTACAATAATCACTGAACATATATTCGTTTCAACTTACAATAAAACTATATAAATCATGGAGCATTGGGAGGACATAATGAGTAAACAACAGATTGGTGTTATTGGATTGGCAGTAATGGGTAAAAACCTGGCTTTGAATATTGAAAGCAAAGGTTTCTCGGTAGCGGTATTTAACCGTTCCCCAGAGAAAACGAACGATCTTCTGAAAGAAGCAGAAGGTAAAAACCTGACAGGTGCGTTCACTATTGAAGAATTCGTGGAATCCCTGGAGTCTCCGCGTAAAATTCTGATCATGGTCCAAGCAGGTAAAGCAACAGATGCAACGATCGAGCAACTGCTTCCTCATCTGGATCAAGGCGACATTATTATCGATGGAGGTAATGCTTACTTCCCTGACACACAACGTCGCAGTAAAGAACTGGAAGAAAAAGGTTTCCGCTTCATCGGAGCAGGTGTATCCGGTGGTGAAGAAGGCGCACTGAAAGGCCCGGCAATCATGCCAGGCGGTCAGGAAAGTGCTTATCAGTTGGTAGAACCGATCCTGACAGCGATCTCTGCCAAAGTTGGCGATGACGCTTGCAGCACATATATCGGACCAGACGGTGCCGGACACTATGTGAAAATGGTGCATAACGGTATCGAGTACGGAGATATGCAGTTGATTGGTGAAGCTTATCACTTGCTCAAATCCGTATTGAACGTTTCCGTTGAAGAGTTGCATGAGATCTTCACCGAGTGGAATCAAGGGGAGCTGGACAGCTACCTGATCGAAATCACGGCAGATATCTTCTCCAAATACGATCCAGAAACAGGCAAACCAATGGTTGACGTTATTCTGGACGCGGCTGGACAAAAAGGAACAGGTAAATGGACAAGCCAAAGTGCGCTGGATCTCGGCGTTCCATTGTCCATGATTACGGAATCCGTATTCTCCCGTTTCCTCTCTGCGATGAAGGACGAGCGTGTAGCAGCTAGCAAAATCCTGAATGGACCAGCGACTGAAGCGTTCTCCGGCGACAAAAAAGCGTTCATCGAGAACGTGCGTAAAGCATTGTTTGCAAGTAAAATCGTATCCTATGCACAAGGATTTGCACAAATGCGTGCAGCTTCCGATGAATACGGTTGGGATCTGAAATACGGTAACATTGCCATGATCTTCCGTGGTGGTTGCATCATCCGTTCGCAGTTCTTGCAGAACATTAAAGAAGCATATGACAAAGATGCAGAACTCAAAAACCTGCTCTTGGATCCTTACTTCCAAAACATCGTTGAATCTTATCAAGGTGCATGGCGTGAAGTTATAGCGGCTGCTGTAAAACAAGGTATTCCAGTACCTGGATTTTCCAGCGCACTGTCTTACTACGACAGCTACCGTACAGAGCGTTTGCCAGCAAACTTGCTGCAAGCTCAACGTGACTACTTCGGTGCTCACACATTCAAACGTGTTGACAAAGAAGGTTCATTCCACTTCCAGTGGATGGACACTAACGAGTAATTTTAATTCCGAAAATATAGCATTCCTGCAGTTGTCCTTGAATTTAATTATTCAGGGCGGCAGCGGGAATGCTTTTTCTCGTTAATGGTTCGAATTTGAATATCATCAAATTGTAATAAAATGTACGAATCTGGGTTTGGTAAACAGATGATCTGACCCTTCAACTACGTTATACTTGTTCAGACGGACCTGTGTCCGTAATGAAAATTCAGAATACAACTTATTGACGTGGAGGTTAGACCGGGCATGTTTGTATTAGCAGGTATATTGTTTTTGGTCGTATACGGTTTATTAGTGTTCTACATAGGCTGGAGCGGTTGGAGTTGGATGAAACCAGTTGTGTCCGCCAGATTTCGATGGTTTTATATTATAGCGCTCGTATTCCTTGCCGTTTCCTTCATTTTGGCACGGGTATTTGGAAGCATTTCGTTCCTCGGTATCATCGGTTCTTACTGGCTGGCAATCTTCTCGTTGTTATTGTTGATCCTGCCCGTCGTCCACCTCACGATGTGGTTGCTGAGATTAACCCGTATTCCAAGACATCACACACAGAAATGGGCGGGAGTTGTTACGCTGGTGCTGTTAGTGTCCACATTGGGTTACGGAATTTTCAACGCTTACAGCCCTGTAGTGAGAACGTATAATATCCAGATTGATAAAAAAGTAGAAGGTGTAGACAAGCTCAACATTGTCATGGCTGCCGATATGCACTTTGGACTTCTATCTGGCCCTGCACATGCCAAACGCATGGTGGAGGAAATTAATGCACTGAAGCCGGATCTGGTGCTGTATCCTGGAGATATTATTGATGACAATCTGGATATGTACCGCAATAGCGGAATTGCCGATATTATCAGTGATATTCAGGCCCCATACGGCGTCTATGCTTCACTCGGGAATCACGATAAGTTCGATGGTCCGATTGAAGATCTGATTGCTGCGCTGGAGAAGAGCAACATGCAAGTTCTGTACGATGACAAAATTGTCCTGGATGACAAGATCACCCTAATTGGACGGAAAGACCGAACAGAGAAGGATCGGGCAGAAGTCGCTACTTTAATGCAAGGCACTGATTTGACCCAACCGGTACTTATGATGGATCATCAGCCGTATGATCTGGATATTGCGGAGCAGAATAATGTAGATCTGGTCGTATCTGGTCACACCCATCGTGGTCAGATTGCACCGGCTCAGTTCATTACACAAGCGATCTACGAGAATGATTGGGGTTATCTGCAAAAGGGCTCTATGCACTCCATCGTAACGTCAGGATTTGGATTCTGGGGACCTCCAATTCGTACTAGTAGTCGTTCGGAGATTGTACAGATTAATGTTACGTTCCAGCAATAATACGGTGGGCCCTTCGAGAGAAGGGTCTTTTTTGTTCGAAGCAAGTGATCAAGTGATGCTTATTGGTTGATTTCGTTTGAATCTGCTCCAAAATGTTAATACTAAAGCATATGCACCCTTAAACGTGGAAGCTTAGGGAAAAGACTCATGTAAGGGAATGAAGTGGAATAGCAATAGTAGGATTTTTGGGTTGACACCGTTTTCAGGTTATGATAAATTATATCCGAGGCTTGTTACCGGTAATGCGGGCAAAACCACTATGGAAATGATTTTATTATTTCTGTTTTGGTTTTGCCCTTTTTTATTCCTCAAAAAAAACCAGGTGGGTCCATAATGATTATTAAACAGATATTTAATAACAATATTGTCAGTACCGTGGATGACAAAAATCAGGAACTACTGATCCTCGGCCGGGGTATCGGATTTAAGTTCAAAGCAGGCGATGAGATTGATGAAGAGCGGATTGAGAAGGTATTTCGTCTTCAGGATGCATCGATTTATGAGAAATTCAAATCCATCGTAGCTGAAGTGCCGATTGAGATTCTGCAGGCAACAGATGATATTGTGACACTGGCACGAACGCAATTGAACAAAACCATCAGTGACGGGATCTATGTCTCGCTATCTGATCACATTCACTTTGCTGTTCAGCGCTTGGAAAAAGGAATGATTACTCGAAATCCACTTTCTTGGGAAGTTCAGCACTTCTATAAGGCGGAGTATGATGTGGCCAGAGAAGCACTGACCTTGCTGAAGGAAAGACTGGATATTGAGTTTCCCAAAGATGAAATCTGTAATATTGCCTTACATTTCATCAATGCGGAAGTCAATGATTCCATGAACGATGTCACCCATCTGATGCAGCTGTTGCAGGAGATCATGAATATCATCAAATATCACTTCAACGTCGAATTGGATGAAGATAGCGTCAATTATTTCCGCTTCATCACCCATTTGAAATATTTCTGTCAGCGTGTCATTACACATTCTTCACATGATGATGCTGAGGAGTATTTATATGAAGTGGTTCGGAAAAACTATCCGGAGACATTCAAATGTATTGGCAAGATCGAGACTTTTATCCATAAGAACTATCAGTATGACATGACTCACTCTGAGCAGTTATATCTAACGCTCCATCTGGAACGTTTGATGAAAACCAAGCGGGACGAAAAGTCCACGCAATAGAATCAAATTACAACTGGATATCCTATGGGCTTGTTACTGTTCAATCAGGCAATACCCGAATGAGATGGCGCCATCCATATGCGCTAGATTCGTTCGGGTATTTTTTATTGGAAAAATGAGGAGGAAAACATCATGAAACATCAGGATACGGCGCAGGAAATCATTAAAGCCGTTGGGGGAACAAACAATATTAACTCAGTTTATCACTGCGTCACACGTTTGCGCTTTGATCTAAAAGACAACGAGAAAGTTGATAACGGCTCACTCAAGAAACTGGATAAGGTCATGGGAACGAATATTTCCGGCGATCAATTCCAGGTCATTATCGGTAATGATGTGGCAAAAGTATTCGATGCCATGGTGAGGGAAAATCCAGCAATCCAGCAAACTACAGAAAAGAAAGAGCCAAAGTCGGATAAAAAACAAAATGTCGTGCTGAAAATTTTTGAAACAATCGCAGGTGTCTTTGCTCCAATGCTTCCAGCGATTACTGCGGCAGGTATGCTCAAAGGATTACTTGCACTATTCGTGTCCGTAGGTTGGATGTCTGCCGGAACGGATACGTATCGTATTCTTTCAGCCATTGGTGACGGCGTATTCCACTACCTGCCTTTACTGATTGCAGTCAGCGCTGCTCGTAAATTCGGCAGTAACCCGTTTGTTGCGATTGCACTAGGTACGGCACTCATGTATCCAGACATGACAGCATTGTTATCAAGCGGTGAATCGGTTGGATTCTTGGGAATCCCGGTTACAGCAGTAAGTTATGCTTCATCGGTTATCCCGATTCTTCTTGCAGTATGGTTGATGTCCTATGTTGAGAAATGGGTTGACCGTGTTATCCCTGCTGCACTCAAACTATTGCTTGTGCCGTTGATTACCTTACTTGTTATGGTTCCGGTAACGCTGATTGCGATCGGTCCATTGGGTACATTTGTAGGTAGCGGATTGTCTGGCGGCATCAACTGGCTGCTGAATGAAGGCGGATTGATTGCAGGTATTGTTCTTGGCGGCGCGATGGCGCTCATTATTATGACAGGAATGCACTATGCACTTGTGCCGATCATCCTGAGTAATATCGCTACACTGGGCTTTGATAAATTCTTGCCATTGACCTTTATCTCCAATATGGGTCAGGCTGGTGCAACACTCGGCGTATTCTTCCGGGCAAAAGATAAAAAACTCAAAACGGTGGCATTGTCCACGAGCTTTACCGCACTCATGGGTGTAACGGAGCCAGCTATGTACGGCGTAAATATGAAATACAAAAAACCATTTGCCGCAGCCATGATTGGTAGTGCAGTGGGTGGCGGATTCGCCCTTGCTTTTGGCGCGAAAGCTTACGTTCTTGCGGGTAATGGTGGTCTCCCAGGACTTCCTTCCCTGATCGGACAGACCTTCTGGTATTCCTTTGGGGGTATGATTTTGGCCTTTATCGTGGGTGCAATCATGTCTACGATATTTGGTATCAAGGAAGAAGAAGGAGACGCAGAGGCGTTAGCTCAATTCTCACCTGGTGCTTCTACAGCACCAGCGAAAGTAACTTCCAATGACGCTGCAACCGTAAATGTGGACGACATGGGTGATCCAACACCAACGAGTGATGCAGTAGCTGTTGCACCGATGACAGGTAAATCCATCCCGCTCAAAGAAGTCAACGATCCAACATTTGGTGATGAGTTGATGGGTAAAGGTGTGGCATTTGTTCCAACGGTGGGCGAATTGGTATCTCCAGTGACAGGTACCATCATGAATGTGTTCAAAACAAAACATGCGATCGTTGTCCGCAGTGATAACGGAATGGAATTGTTGATTCATGTTGGTATCAACACGGTGAAGCTGCGTGGACAGTATTTTGATGCACATGTTGCTACAGGAGCACGTGTACAGGCTGGAGACAAGTTACTCACGTTTGAACTGGCCGAGATTGCAAAAGAATACGACATTACAACTGCTATGGTTGTTACCAATACGGCTGATTACAAGCAGGTTCTACCTGTGAAATTGGGCGAAATCACGATGGGTGAAGACGTCTTGAAAGCTGAAATCTAAACTGTTCGTCTTAGGACTAACAATATCAACAAAAGAAGGAGAGATTCGAATGATTAATCGACAAGGGTTTCCGGAAGGTTTTCTATGGGGCGGCGCTATTGCCGCCAACCAGGCTGAAGGTGGATTCGACGCTGGCGGCAAAGGATGGTCGACGGCCGACATGGTTCCTTATTTTGAGAAAAAGGACTACACCAACCTTAGAGAACTGATGCATGTTACCAGTGCAACGGTTGAGAAAGCAATGGCACATCATAGTGCAGAAGGTTATCCGAAGCGTTACGGGATTGATTTTTACCACCGTTTCAAAGAGGATATTGCGCTGTTCGCTGAGCTAGGCTTCAAGACATTCCGTCTGTCCATTAACTGGCCGCGTATTTTTCCGAATGGTTATGATGCCGAGCCGAATGAAGAGGGACTGCGTTTCTATGACGAAGTGTTCGATGAACTCCGGAAATACGATATCGAACCACTTGTAACCCTCTCGCATTATGAGATGCCTATGGCACTTGTTCTGAAATACAACGGCTGGGCTGGGCGCGAAGTGATTGGACATTTTGTAAGATATGCGGAAACCGTGATGAACCGATACAAGGACAAGGTCAAATACTGGTTGACGTTTAATGAGATTAACACAACCATTATTGAACCGTTCACAGGCGGCGGTATTATTGAAGACCGAGTTGAGAACACGATGCAGGCTTCTTATCAAGCACTTCATCATCAATTTGTAGCCAGCAGCCTGGTGACAGAGAAAGCACGTCAGATTAACCCGAACTTCCAGATCGGATGTATGCTTGCGCGTATGATTCACTACCCGGCGACGTCGAAGCCAGAGGATGTGCTGCAAGCACAGATCGATAATCAGCTGAACCTGCTGCATACAGATGTACAAGTTCGTGGTAGTTATCCAACGTTTATGGCTCGGTATTGGGCAGAGAACGGGATTACCATTGCCATGGAACCTGGGGACGAGCAGATCCTGCGTGAGCACACGGTTGATTTCATCTCGTTCAGTTATTACACATCCTTGGTGTCCGCAGTGAACCCAGAGGAATATGGAGTGACGGGTGGTAACCTGTACAGTACAATTAAGAACCCGAATCTGGAGCGTACCGAGTGGGGCTGGCAGCTTGATCCGATCGGCCTGCGCGTTGCACTGAAAGAGCTGTATGACCGTTATCAACTGCCATTGTTTGTGGTAGAGAACGGCCTTGGTGCGAAAGATACGGTTGAAGCAGACGGTTCCATCAACGATGATTACCGGATTGATTATCTGAGAAAACATATTACACAAATGAAAGAAGCCGTTATGGATGGAGTGGACCTGATGGGATATACCAACTGGGGAGCGATTGATATCATCAGTGCATCCACTTCGGAAATGTCCAAACGTTATGGCGTGATCTACGTGGATCAGGATGACAACGGACAAGGCACACTGAATCGGTATAAGAAAAAGAGCTTTGGCTGGTACCAAAAAGTCATTGCCTCGAATGGCGAGAACTTGGAATAGATTAATCTATATAGGCACCCCGGGCGTAGCTGGTATTACGGCGCCGGGGCGCCTTTTTAATATAATCAGGTAGAATTCTCATCAACGCTATTGGCATTTCAAGGTAAAAAAGATGACTACATAACATTCTGGATGGTATACTGTGTTCGTATTGGGGGAGGGATAACCATGAAGAAGCCTATTATTGCTGTAGATATGGATGACACGATATGTCATCTGGTCAAGCGGGCTATATATCACAACAACCTCAACTTCCCGACCCATCCGTTGCGCTACGAGGATATGATTCATTGGGATACATCCCATTTGCGTCATCCAGAGAGCACGCATGATGTATTTTATGGTCGGCCGGGTCTGTTCGAGGAATTGGAGTTATACGACGAATATGTTGTAGATGAGATGCGAAAGCTGAACGATGCTTATGATGTGATTGTTGTGACGGCAGCAGAACCAAGAACAGTCGTTGAGAAGTGGAACTGGCTTCAGCAGCATATGCCTTTTATAACCGCAGAACAGTTTATTACATGCAAAAGAAAAAACTTGCTCGGTTTCGATCTGCTCATTGATGATGGAGCACATAACCTGATCCCCGCGCATGAGGACGGCAAAAAGGTCATCTGTATCCCACATCCGTGGAATATACAGGAGCGTGAGCGATACAACTTTCCGTTGATGTCTTCATGGAAAGAGGCCAAGGCATACATAGATGAAGTGTTACAAGTTGTTGGTGTCTGAAAGTAAATCTTATTGTCCAGAGTGCTATGTTCTGGTTTTTTTGCGATAGGCGAGAGGTGTTTCGCCTGTTATTTTTCTGAATGCAGCATAGAATGAATCCATATCCCGATATCCGACCAGCTCGGCAATCAGACTGACTTTGTGCTGTGAACTCTTTAGAAGTTCGCAGCTTTTTTGTATACGGAGGTGTTGAATGTGGCCGCTAAAGGTCTGTCCGGTATGTCTCAGAAACATTCGGCCAATCTGTTTTTCGCTCCAGCCCGATATACGGACCAGATCAGACATCCGAATACGAGTGCTTACGTGTTCCTTGATATAGTGAAGGATGTAATCAAAACCGGTGGAATGATGCTCTTCATCATAATCCTTTTGATAAAGTTGTCTGTAGGTCATCAATACCAACTGGCTCACCAAGGTGTATAACATGGTAGACGAACCGATTCCCGGAACAGAGGATTCACGGTACAGTTTCACCATTAGTTCTTCAATCCGATCGTTGTGATCCACAACGGATATATAAGGAACCTGATTTTGTGCCAGATCCATCAGATGTTGAATGATTTCTTTTTCCTGAATGATTGCTGTCAGCGTGTGGATCAATTCAGCATTAAATAAGCAATTATATAGAATTAACGGATGCTCGGTTACGTTGGTGCTGACAGGACGAAAGACATGAGGAACGCCGACAGGAATAACAAACAGCATGCCCTTCCTCACCGGAATGATATCTTCACCGATATGATGAAAGCCCTTTCCTTCGGCAACATAGCTATACTCAATAAAATCATGTGCGTGAAAAGGAAGCACAAAATCTTCAGAGCAACGATTGACAAAAAGTTGCAGATGATTATGCAGGAAGTATTCACTTTTCATGAGTTGTACAGATGAATTCACAATTAACCTCCTCGCACAGATGGCTGAATCACCGGATGAAATAGTCCTGATTACCGGGTATTTAGGGCAACAGGATCGATATAATTATATCGTAACCCCGAATGGGAAGCCAAGATGGAAAGGACGATCTGCTAATGTTCAACGTTAGTCACCTTCGCTGTGAGTATAGAATCAATCCGATAGGCCTTGATGTCAAATCACCGAGATTAAGCTGGCAGTTACAGTCTGATCGTCGAAATTGCATGCAATCTGCATACCAGATCCAGCTGTCCCTGTCAGAAGATTTTGATGAGATTGCATGGGATTCTGGCAAGATAAGGACGGATCAATCCATACATGTGGAATTAAACCATTTTCAGCCTTCCCCGCAAACGCGATACTATTACCGGATTCAGGCATGGGATGATGCAGGAAATGATTCGGGCTGGTCCGAATCGGCTTATTTCGAGATGGGACTTATGGATAGTCATAACAAGTGGCAAGCAGAATGGATCACAGCTCAACCATCAGATGATGGAGATACGTCATGCCCGCGTATGCGCAAGCAGTTTAATGTGAAACAACCTGTTACATCTGCAAGAATATATGTAACAGCACTTGGATTATACGAGTTGCATATGAACAACACAAGAGTAGGAGAAGATTATTTTACACCTGGTTGGACCTCTTATCGTAAGCGATTACAATATCAAACCTATGATGTAACTCATCTACTTCAGGATGGGCAGAACATATTAGGCGCTTATCTGGGTGATGGCTGGTACCGAGGGTATCTCGGCTGGAACAAAGAACGGGAGATATTCGGTTCGACTTCCGCATTGCTGCTGGAATTGCATATGAAATACGCAGATGGATCAGAGGAATGTATTTTATCCAACGGGGATTGGACGGCTGCTCCAAGTGCCATTCGTATGTCGGACATCTATATGGGGGAGACGTATGATGCACGAATGGAGTCCGATTGGTCTGATTCATCTCAGACGAATTGGTCACCCGTGAACGTACTGGAGCATCCGAAAGATATCATCGTTGCGCAGGAGAATGTACCCGTCACCCAAGTAGAACAGCTACAGCCAATCGCTTTGTTAACAACCCCACAGGGAGATCGTGTAGTAGACATGGGGCAGAATATGGTGGGATGGGTGAGATTCAGCATTCAAGGTGAGGCGGGTCAGACGGTTGAGCTGCACCATGCTGAGATATTGGATCATGAAGGCAACTTTTACACCGATAATCTTCGCGCCGCCAAGCAGTGTATTAGCTACACGTGCAAGGGGGATGGCGTGGAATCATTTGAACCACATTTTACGTTCCAAGGGTTCCGCTATGTGAAGCTGGTTGGCTTTCCGGAACACGTTTGTCTGGATGAATTCACCGGAATCGTACTGCACTCGAATATGGAGCAAACAGGTCAGTTCTCGTGCTCCAGTCCACTGGTGAACCAACTGCATCACAATATATTGTGGGGGCAAAAGGGGAATTTCCTGGATGTGCCGACAGACTGTCCACAGAGGGATGAACGGCTCGGATGGACCGGGGATGCACAGATGTTTGTCCGCACGTCCTCCTACCTGATGAATACGGCTCCCTTCTTCACCAAATGGCTGCGGGATCTGGAAGCGGATCAGGGAGAAGATGGCGGTATTCCATTCTTCGTTCCGGATCTGAGAAGTTCCACCTCAGAAGGGTGGGGAGACACCAGTCATTCCTCCGCCGCTTGGGGTGATGCTGCAGTCATCTGTCCTTGGACCATCTATGAGATGTATGGGGATGTCAGGTTATTGGACGAACAATATGAGAGTATGAAGCGGTGGGTTGAATACATTCACGTGCAGGGTGACAATCCGTACCTGTGGAACACGGGATTCCACTTTGGCGATTGGCTGGGACTGGACTCCAAGCCTGATAGTTATGTTGGCGCAACGGACACGGATTATGTGGCAACAGCATTCTATGCCTATTCGGTGTCGTTAACTCAAAAAGCGGCTGAGGTCCTTGGAAAAACAGATGATGCTGAATATTTCAAGGAGTTGCATACAAACATTGTTCATGCGTTTAGAAATGAATTCGTGACTCCAGCCGGCAAAATTGCTGTTCCTTCGCAAACAGCACATGTTCTGGCGCTTCAATTTGACCTGCTGGACGCGACTGCCCGAACTCGTGCTGTTGATCAATTGGCGAAACTTGTGAAAGAGGCGGGCAATCATCTTACTACAGGTTTCGTGGGCACACCTTATCTAAATCCGGTATTGAGTGATGCAGGTCTTCACGACCTGGCTTATACATTACTTTTTCAAGAGGATTATCCGTCCTGGCTATATCAGGTGACTCAAGGCGCAACGACCGTCTGGGAACATTGGGATGGGATAAAAGAGGATGGAAGTCTCTGGAGTGCTGATATGAACTCATTTAACCACTATGCGTACGGAGCGATTGGAGAATGGTTGTATCGTTACGTTGCCGGCATTCGGTCCGATGAACATCAGCCAGGATTCCGAATGGTGCATATCGAGCCGCAACCCGGACCTGGACTGGATTGGGTGGAAGCGAGTCTGGAGACGATGTATGGTCAAGTTGCTTCAAGCTGGCACCGGCTGGCGGAGGGTGAAATGGAGATTCGGGTGCATATTCCCACCAACACGAGGGGTACGGTACGTCTTCCTGGAGCAGGTGCACAGATCGTTCTGGAACAAGGGAAACCGTTGGATCAGTTGGATCAGATAAGTGGAGTTCAGGATATTCAAAACATTGGAGACGATGTTGAAGTCACACTTGGATCTGGAAGCTACCAATTTACGTACAAAGACACGGATGCGAAAAAGGATCGGGATGTTCAGGAGGCTGCATTGACAGAGTCCGTATAATGATAGAATAAGCGTGAAGACGTACACTTGAAGAGGATCTGCACACACGCAGGTCCTTTTTCGAACTTGTCTGAGAGTGAATTTGTAGTATTTGAACAATGAAAGG
Source organism: Paenibacillus sp. FSL P4-0176 (assembly GCF_037975265.1). Lineage (NCBI taxonomy): Bacteria > Bacillati > Bacillota > Bacilli > Caryophanales > Paenibacillaceae > Paenibacillus > Paenibacillus sp. FSL P4-0176. The sequence continues at coordinate 4,372,604 of NZ_CP150242.1, read as the reverse complement.
AGCATGATTATGGCAAAACCTGCATTCAAAGATGCACCTTTACGTAGTGAAATAGAGGATTTGGCTAAGCAACAGGATCACCATACATTGGCCTGTTGGGCTGCGGAGTGTGCGGCACGTGTCTTGTATATATTTGAGAAGAAGACGGAGGATCTACGCGCACGTGATGCCATTGATGCAGGAAGAGGTTGGATCCGTGGAGAGATTACCATGGTTGATGCTCGAAAGGCGGCTTTTGCAGCTCATGCTGCTGCACGGGAAGCCGATCATGTCGCTGCCTCTGCTGCATCTCGTGCGGCGGGACACGCAGCTGCAACGGCCCATGTGAAAGGCCATGCGGTTCATGCCGCAACGTATGCAGTGAAAGCTATCTTTTATGACTGTTTGATGGAAGAGCAAGAACGTCGTGTCCTGGAAGAGAGAACGTGGCAGTATCAATATCTGTTGGGAGGATGTAATGATCATGGGGAAAGAACACGTGAGATTAATTAAACCATCACTATCGTACAAGGAAGCATATTTGGCATTTTATGAAGACTGGGTCAGAAGTGGAGAATTGATGGTACCTTGGGTCATTTCCAAGGATCCTTATGCGTTCGATGAGATGTTGGCGTTTTTGCAGCGTAATGAACAAGGGATTGACATCCCGGAGGGCTGGGTCAAAGACAGTACATACTGGCTGGTCACGGAGAGTCAACAAATCGTGGGTGCTGTGAATATAAGGCATGAGCTTAACGATAAATTGTTCAACAGTGGAGGGCATATTGGATATGGTATTCGTCCAGGAGAGCGGCAAAGTGGCTATGGTTCCGAAATTCTCAGGCTTTCTTTGGAGAAAACGAGAGAGCTTGGAATCACCAAAGTATTGATCGTATGTGATGCGATTAATGAGCCTTCCAGAAGGGTTATCCTTCGTAATGGTGGCATCAAGGATGTAGACTATGTAGAATCCAATGGCAACGTTGTTGAACGATTCTGGATAGAAAATGTCGAATAATGCAGAATAATGATGTAATTTAACGAAAATAATATGGATTATGATTGTATTACCCTCGCGTGCTGATTAAAATGAAGCATAGAATCTGGATTGCGGCCGGAAACTATCATCCCATATCAGGCACAAGTGAGGTTATCTTTATGAATCAACCGGTTAATCGGCCCCGGCGAATTGAGTATCTGGATCTCTATCGTGCTTTTGCCATCATGGCAGTGGTAGCTATTCATGCAACTTCAACAGCAGTTGCGCATTACCCCAAGCATACATTAGATCATGATGTGTATTACTTCTGGAACACGTTTTTGCAATTTGCCGTTCCAGCGTTTCTGTTCCTGTCATCCCTGGTCTTGTTCTACAACTACAGCTCCAAGGTGAATGAGAAGGGTTGGATGCTCGCTTTTTATAAAAAGCGTTTATTTAATGTATTTGTACCTTATTTGGTGTGGTCCCTTATCTACTTTGCCATTAAACAGCTGCTTGCAGGCAAAGAACCTTTGACCCATGGTGTTCAATTTGCCAAACAATTAGTGATGGGAACCGCTCATACGCACTTGTACTTTTTTCTGATTATTCTTCAATTCTATATCGTTTTTCCATGGCTTCTGTCCCTTACACGCCACCGTTTGTTTAATCGTTATTTGCCATTATTCTTTATTGCGGGCCAAGCGATCTTCTATGCACTACATTTGCAGTTTCACTTCGAACGGACAGGAAGTTTGTTACCCAGTTATCTGATCGTGATTGGATTTGGCGCATGGGTTGGGTTGAACTTTGAGTGGGCATTGAACAAACTGTATACTCACCGTTATGTGCTCATAGCTGCGTTGATAGGTGGAGGTGCCATTTTTATATATGGTAATGCTTATATCAAAACCACTTTTGCTGCATACCCGGTTATTACCTATACCGTGCTGTTCCTGTTCCGTAATCTGTTTACCTTGTCAGCCTGCTTGCTCCTGTTGATCTTTAGTGAACGAATCGGCACAGGAAAACATACCGAGGTTCGTAAAGCTACTCGTATTCTGGACTCCTTGGGTACAGTTGCGTTCGGTGTATTTTTAATGCATCCACTCGTATTGCTCTTCTGGAGACGTGAATTCACAGATGACCTGGCTCGCCACTTCAGCGTGGGCATCATACTTTCTTATATTGTGGCGCTCCTGATCTCATGGATCTGTGCGATGGGATTGCGCCGGATGAAGTGGGGATGGGTACTGATCGGACGGTAAGTATAAATAAACATATGTAATTTAAGATAAGAGATTTCAAGCCCTCACGCGTTGAGGGAATCACTTGAAACCTCTTTTTTATTTGCCCTAATGAAGGTATTATAGAGTTTAATGTCCATAAAATTGAATTAATGGAATGAACACCACCTTGTCAGGAGTGATCAAATGAAATTGGTGATTATTTTTGGTCCGCAGGCTGTGTGCAAAATGACGGTTGGGCAAGAACTGGAGAAGATAACAAAGCTTAAATTGTTTCATAACCATATGACCATTGAATTGGTGTCTCCTTATTTCAGCTATGGTACACCACAAGGCAAAAGACTGGTGAGTCTGTTCCGGCAGGAGATTTTTGAAGAAGTGGCAAAGAGTGATTTGCCGGGTCTGATTTTTACATTTGTGTGGGCTTTGGACGCGGAGTCAGATGGTGAATACATCCGTAAGATCAGTGAGTTGTTTACATCTAATGGAGGACAGGTCTGTTATGTGGAACTGGAGGCTGATGCATCAGAAAGACTAGAGCGCAATAAAAGTCCGCATCGTCTGTTACATAAACCAACCAAGCGTGACATTGCGTGGTCTGAGCGAGATTTGCTAGATACGATGAAGCATTATCGATTGAATTCGGAACCGGGAGAAATCACACATGAACACTACATACGGATTGAGAACACACACAAGAGCCCGGATGAAGTGGCAAAGTTAATTCAGAAACGATTTAATTTGTAATCTGAGAAACGTCTAACTTAGCAAAGTAGATACTTTATATGAGAGGGGCACTACATCATGTACTTTATTATATTTTTGCTCATAGGACTTGTTCTATGTTATCTGATCCCATTCGGTCCGATTTTGGCTGGGGGCATTGTTTTCGCACTTGTGATAGATCATTACCGTCAGACGATGCATATGCGTGAAGATGTCCGGGATATCAAAAATCATCTGGGGTTAATGAACAAAGGTGAGGCGAAAGAGTACGAGATGGATAAGCAATTTAAAGATGTCGATCGTTTGAGTTCAGAAGAAATGAACATGATTAATCGAAGAATCGAAGCAGAGCTGGAGAAAGAAAGCAAAAACAATAAACCGTGAATTTCTGTAAAATAATTCTTGATTTGCTCACTCCTGTGAGTATATTTACCTAGATCAGGAGTCATGCTAATTCGATATTAACTTTTTGTTGCACTGTGTAGAAATATGTAATATTATGAGGGAAGCGCGTACAACATATCGGGTTGTAACTGTTGAATCAGGCAAAGCCGTATACCTTGAGAAAAGGGATTGGTTTGTCTTTTTCTGTATATTGGAGTGATAAAGTGAAAATCGAGAAGGTGCTGAACAATAATGCTGTAGTTGCAATGAATGACGAACAGGAAGTTATTATCATTGGCCGTGGGATTGCTTATCAGAAGCGGGCGGGTGATATGGTTTCCGAGCAGCATATCGACAAGATATTTACTTTACAGAATGAAGATATTCAGGAAAACTTCAAGGCATTAATCTCAAGCATTCCTCTGGAATACATGAAAGTATCCGAGGAAATCATCGCTTACGCCAAATTAAAACTTGGCAAGAAATTAAATGAGAGCATTTACTTACATCTCACAGACCATATTCACTTTGCCATTGAGCGGTATCGCAAGAATCTGCCCATACGCAACGGTTTAATCTGGGAGACAAAGCAGTTATACAAAGAGGAATATGAAGTCGGAATGGAAGCGCTCAATATGATCTGTGATCAGTTTGGTGTGATCTTGCCCGAGGACGAAGCCGGTTTTATGGCGCTTCACTTTGTCAATGCAGCTTTGAACGAGGAAATGCCCAACATCAAGAGTATGACGCAGGTCATGCAGGAAATCTTGACAATCATCAAGTATCATTTCAAGATTGATTTTGATGAGAACTCACTGACATTTTATCGCTTTGTGACGCATTTGAAGTTTTTCGCCCAACGTTTGGTGAAGGGAAAACATTACAAGAGCAACAACGATGATGAACTGTTCCTGATGATTCAGAAAAAGTATCCAGCAGCGCACAAGTGCTCGGAGAAAATCAAGAAATTCATTGAAAGCAACTACACGTATCAACTAACTGACGAAGAATTGATGTACTTAACGATTCATATTGAGAGAGTTGTGAATGCAACTTCTGAATAATCCCATAGATCAGCTTGCAGGGTTGCAACCACTAGGGCAAAACCTGAACGCTTGAATGACAGAACATACCGTTAACCGGATGTTCCATACATTCAGATGTTCAGGTTTTTTTATTCTCTCCAATATGCTCCGAATCCGTGTCTAGCCAGAAAGGAAGAAAAGACTTCATGAAACACGAGCAATTAGCCAAGGACATTCTGTCTGGCGTTGGTGGAAAACAGAACATTAACAGCGTGGTGCACTGCGCGACCAGACTTCGTTTCAAATTAAAAAATGACAATAATGCCAAAACAGACGAACTCAAAAATCTGCCTGGAGTCATAACAGTAATGCAAAGTGGGGGGCAATACCAGGTCGTTGTGGGTAACGAAGTGTCTGATGTCTATAAAGCCTTGTTACAGGTGGGTAATATGAATGCGGATGAACCAGTCTCAAATGATGATTCAGAATCTTCCGGTAAAAAAGAGAGTCTTCTGGGTCAGTTTATCGACTTGATCTCAGGTGTATTTACACCAATTCTCGGATTACTAGCTGCAACAGGGATGATCAAAGGTTTCCTGTCCATGTTTACTTCTCTCGAATGGCTGGACCCGGCTTCAGGAACATATCAATTGTTGAATGCTGCAGGAGACTGTCTGTTCTACTTCTTCCCAATCTTCCTGGGTTACACAGCTATGAAAAAATTCGGTGGATCCCCATTCCTCGGGATGGCCATCGGAGCATCACTAGTATATCCGACCTTATCCGGTCTTAGTGGTGGGGAACCGCTCTATACGCTGTTTGCAGGCACATTGTTCGAATCACCGATTCATATCACGTTCCTGGGTATTCCCGTTATCTTGATGAGTTATTCCTCATCCGTCATTCCGATTATTATTGCTGCTTATTTTGGAGCAAAGGTTGAAGCGTTCTTCAAAAAGATCATTCCATCTGTTGTGAGAACGTTCCTCACGCCATTCTTTACAATTCTGATTGTTGTCCCTGTAACATTCCTCTTGATTGGTCCAATCGCGACATGGGCAAGTCAACTGATTGGTGCCGGGGTATCGGGCATCTATGACTTGAGTCCGTTGGTAACCGGTGTTGTTGTTGGTGGATTGTGGCAAGTATTGGTGATCTTCGGGTTACACTGGGGTATCGTACCAATCATGTTGCTCAATCTGTCTACACTGAAAGCAGATCCGATTCTGGCCATGATGTTTGCTGCTTCCTTTGCTCAGATTGGTGCCGTTCTTGGCGTTATGCTTAAAACGAAAAATACCAAACTCAAATCACTGGGTGTTCCTGCCTTTGTGTCCGGGATTTTTGGTGTAACTGAGCCTGCTATTTATGGCCTTACTTTGCCATTGAAAAAACCATTTATTATGAGTTGTATTGCTTCTGCAACCGCTGGTGGTATTATTGGATTTGCAGGTTCCAAAATGTTTGTATTTGCTTCAGGAATCTTTGGTGTTCCAGCGCTGATTAGTCCCACAGAGGGGATCAACTATGAATTCTGGATGGCCATGATTGCCACTATCATTGCTTTTGTACTAGGTTTTGTTCTCGTTTATTTTGTAGGATTCAAAGATCCTGCTAATCCAGAGGCTGCCAAACAGGCTCCAGAGCCAGTAAAAGAAGAGAAGGCTGCACTTGAGCCTAATCCAAACAATCGCTACGAAATTGCCAGCCCGATGACGGGTGAGGTGGTTCCTTTGCAAGAAATTAATGATGCTACATTTGCTGGTGAACATATGGGTAAAGGGATTGCTATTCGCCCAACCAGTGGGAGAGTTGTATCCCCGATTAATGGTGTGGTACAGACGATTTACCGTACCAAACATGCAATTGGACTTGTAGATGATCAAGGTGTAGAGATTCTGATCCATATCGGTCAGGATACAGTACAGCTCAAAGGTCAACATTTCACTGCACATGTGAAAGATGGGGATCGTGTGAGTGTTGGCGATCTGATCGTTGAATTCGATCTGCAGGCCATTATTGAGGCGGGATATGAGACCGTAACACCGATTATTGTAACTAATACGGCTGATTATTTGGACGTGGTTGCTACAACAAGTCGTGAAGTGCAAGAAAAGGATAAATTGGTTACGGTTATAGGTTAATTCTGCTTTAGTGCGTATTTTATTAATGTGAACGTTAAGCTATATAGAGACCACTTTGATGTTTTCGAAGTGGTCTCTTTTTTTCATTTTCGGTCACTCCAATGTATTTGTGAAATTAATAAAAATAAGTGTTGCAAACGTAGTTCAGATGTACTATGATGAGTTCAAGAAGTAAGCGCATACATTAATCGGATTGTAACTGTTCAATCAGGCAATGCCGACCACCCTCAGTTCAGAGGGTATGGAATGTAACTTACTTTCGTTATCCAAATAATTAAATACCAATGTGTACAGCCTTACAGGGTTGCAACCGTTAAGGGCAAAACCTGAATTGCTGAATAACACGACTGATTTCCGGACGATCCGGTATGTTGTGTATGTTCAGTGGTTCAGGTTTTATTTGTTTCAAAAGTCATGGGGAGTCTACTTAGAGAGGGAGAATTGCAATGAGCAACTACGATCAATTAGCTAAGGACATTCTGTCACGTGTAGGTGGTCGCGAGAACGTAAACAGTGTATTCCATTGCGTAACAAGACTGCGGTTTAAATTGAAAAATGAAAGCGTAGCCAAAACGGAAGAACTTAAAAATCTGCCAGGTGTTATTACCGTCATGCAAAGTGGTGGACAATATCAAGTTGTTATCGGCAACGAAGTGCCGGATGTATATAAAGCAGTCGTTAAAGTAGGGAATTTCCCAAGTGAAGGACAAGTGGAAGAGGAAACGGACAACTCAGGCAAAAAAGTAGGGTTGTTCAGCCGATTTATCGACATGATCTCCGGTGTGTTCACACCACTACTCGGTTTGCTGGCTGCCACAGGTATGATCAAAGGTTTTAACGAGATGTTTGTAGCCTTTGGCTGGATAACTCAGGATTCCGGAACGTATCAATTATTGAAAGCAACGGGGGACTGTCTGTTCTACTTCTTCCCGATCTTCCTGGGTTACACTGCAATCAAGAAGTTTGGCGGTTCACCGTTCCTGGGTATGGCGATAGGTGCATCTCTTGTTTATCCGACATTGGGCGGTCTTAAGGCAGGAGATCCACTGTACACCTTGTTTACAGGTACATTGTTTGAATCACCTATCCACATTACGTTCCTGGGTATGCCGGTTATCTTGATGGACTACGCTTCATCGGTTATCCCAATCATTATAGCGACATTTGTTGCTGTAAAACTAGAAAGATTCTTCAAGAACGTTATTCCGAAAGTGGTAAGCACATTCCTTGTTCCCTTTTTCACCTTGCTTGTAATTGTTCCAGCGACTTTTTTGGTCATTGGTCCAATCTCCACATGGGCAGGACAATTGATTGGCGCGGGAGCTACTAATATTTATGAATTAAGTCCTATTGTTACAGGATTGATTATCGGTGGACTATGGCAAGTGTTTGTATTATTCGGACTTCACTGGGGACTGGTTCCGGTTGCATTATTGAATCTTAGTACGTCAGGCGCTGATCCGGTTATCGCAATGTCATTTGCTGCTTCTTTTGCTCAAATCGGTGCTGTACTTGCCGTATTACTCAAAACAAAAAATACGAAAATAAAAACACTCAGTGTACCAGCATTTATCTCCGGTATATTTGGAGTAACAGAGCCTGCGATCTATGGTGTTACGCTTCCATTGAAAAAACCGTTTATTATGAGTTGTATTGCTGGGGGGATCGGAGGCGGTATTCTCGGTTATGCAGGTTCGAAGATATACATGATTGGCGGACTTGGCGTATTCGGTTATCCAACTTTTATTAATAAAGAAACAGGATTAGACTTCGCGTTCTACATGGCTATAGTTGCTTCATTGATTGCATTCGTTCTTGGTTTCGTATTGACGTATGTGGTTGGATTCAAAGATCCGGTGGAAAAAGTAGCTGCACCTGCACCAGTACTTGATCCAAATCCGAACAGCAGATACGAAATTGTCAGCCCAATGGCTGGTGAAGTTGTTGCACTGAATGAAATTAATGACGTAACGTTTGCAGGTGAGCACATGGGTAAAGGGATTGCAATTCGTCCAACCAGTGGTAGAGTGGTATCTCCAATCACAGGTGTCGTTCAAACCGTATATCGTACCAAACACGCCATTGGTCTTGTAAGCGATGATGGTGTAGAGATGCTGATCCATATTGGACAGGATACGGTCAAGCTGAAAGGTCAACATTTTACAACCCATGTGAAAGATGGAGACCGTGTTAACGCAGGTGACCTGATTGTTGAGTTTGATCTGCAAGCGATTAAGGATGCAGGATATGAGACGGTTACACCGATCATTGTCACTAATACTTCAAATTATCTGGACGTTGTAGGAACAAAAGATGCATCCGTTCATGAGAAAGATAAATTGATCACGGTATTAAGCTAATTCAAACTAAGGATGGTTAAGGAGGAACTCCTCGATGAATGAAAAGTTTACAGCCTTCCCGGAGAATTTTCTCTGGGGAGGAGCAACCGCAGCGAATCAATTGGAAGGTGCTTATCTGGAAGGTGGCAAAGGTTTAACAACGGTAGATCTGATTCCGATTGGTGCCAATCGATGGAATATTGCTCTGGGTAACCTGGATTCGTATGAACCAAAAACAGGGGAATTCTATCCTTCACATGAAGCCATTGACTTCTATCATCGATATAAGGAAGATATTGCGTTATTTGCAGAAATGGGATTTAAGTGCCTCAGGCTTTCCATTGCCTGGGCACGAATTTTCCCTAATGGCGATGAAGCGGAGCCAAACGAAGCAGGTTTGCAATTTTATGATGATGTCTTTGATGAGTTATTAAAATACAACATTGAACCTGTCGTGACGATCTGCCATTTCGATGTACCTGTACATCTGGTCGAGACTTACGGCGGTTGGAAGAATCGCAAGATGATTGGTTTCTTTGAGAAATATGCGACGACGCTATTCAATCGATACAAGAATAAAGTGAAATACTGGATGACGTTTAATGAGATCAATATGTTGCTGCATCTCCCGTACATTGGAGCGGGTATTGTTCTGCAGGATGGTGAAAACAAAGATCAGGTTCTGTATCAGGCAGCACATCATGAATTGGTAGCCAGTGCACTTGCTGTTAAGGCTTGTCATGAGATCATTCCGGGTGCACAGATTGGTTGTATGTTAGCCGCTGGAATGGTGTATCCATACAGCTCTAACCCGGATGACGTGTGGAAGGCTATGGAGAAAGACCGCGAATCATTCTTCTTCATCGATGTGCAGTCGAAGGGAGCATATCCGGGTTATACAAAAAGATTTTTCAGAGAAAATGACATTTGGATTGACATGCAACCGGAAGACGTAGATATCTTGATGCAGAATACAGTCGACTATATCGGTTTTAGCTATTACGCAAGTCGGTGCACCAGTACGGACCCTGAGATTTTGAAAGATTCGACAGAAGGCAATGTATTTGGTTCGGTGAAGAACCCTTATCTGCAAGCTTCCGAGTGGGGGTGGACCATTGATCCTAAGGGGCTTCGAATTACGCTTAATCAACTGCATGACCGCTATGGCAAACCTTTGTTTATCGTAGAAAATGGACTTGGAGCAACCGATGTGTTGTTAGACAATGACTCCGTTGAAGATGACTATCGCATCGAATATTTGAATAGTCATTTTGCCGAAATGGCTGAAGCGATTCAAGACGGTGTAGAGCTCATAGGTTACACAAGCTGGGGACCGATTGACCTGGTCAGTGCGGGTACCGGAGAGATGAAGAAACGTTATGGCTATATCTATGTAGACCGAAATAATGATGGTACGGGCACACTTCGCAGAGTGAAAAAGAAGAGTTTTCACTGGTACAAAGATGTCATTGCGAGTAATGGCGCACAATATTTCTGATACAAGGTGTCCGACACTATAGAATAAACAAAGAGCAGTCTCGTTATTACGGGATTGCTCTTTGTTTATGAGGGGATGAATTTGACCCATGATGTGGCTTTCAGATATAATAGAAAAATTAAGAGAATCTTGTCACTTAAGAAGGGAGGAGCATCCACTCATGAAGAAAAAATCACTTGCGTTTATATCTTCGGGATATGGATACTCCACTGCTGTCTTTTTCTAGAATCTATTTCAAGGGTGAAGTCTGCCCAAAATCGGAAGAAAACTAGAAAATATCGCAGAAAAATCTTAAGAATGACGAGGTAATCCAAATGAATATTGACAAAATTACTAGAAAAAATCCAGCAAATATGCCAGCTCCTGTAGGTCAGTACACGCATATTACAAGAATCCCGAGGAATGCAGAGTTATTTGTGACTTCGGGTCAAATTGGAGCAGATCATAATGGACTCTTTCCAGAGAGTCTGAATGAGCAAGTCACTAATACATTTAATAATATTAAAACAGTGCTCGAATCTGAGCGCTTAGATGCTGAACATATTATCAAAGTGAACGTATGGGCAACCGAGGAAATCGATTGGGATTTCTTATATGCCGAGTGGGGACAATTATTTAGTACGGATTATCCTGCAATGACGATTGGATATATTACGGCGTTAGGTCTACCAGAGATTAAAATTGAAATAGAGCTTTGGGCAGCAAAAGTGTAACATCGAATACTTTTTAACTAAACGAAGGAGCATCTTACTTACAGATGCCCCTTCGTTTTTTATTTGTGAAAAATGGAAAGGATATGCCCTGTGTGCAATCATGAGCGATAGTAGGTGGGTGTATTATGGCACCTGCAAGCTCTGATAAGCATTCAGTCGACCATATGTCCAGTAGATCCCGGAGCCTGATACCGGATCAGAAGCGAAACACAGCGCATCCCGAATTTGAGCATTTGTTTTCCCTTGTGCAGCGAGAAGTGCAGCCACTCCAGCCACATGAGGGGCAGCCATGGATGTCCCGCTAAGGTAGGCATAGGAACCACCCAGGTATGTGGATAGAATGGTATCACCCGGTGCAGCCATATCCACCCAGGAACCATAGTTGGAGAAATTGGATTTGAGATCGGAAGGGTTGGTTGAAGCGACAGCAATCACATTGGGATACGATGCGGGTACGATTGGGAATGAAGTGTTATCGTTACCGGCTGCGGCAATAATCACAGCTCCTCGATCCCAAGCATACTGTACGGCAGCTTGAAGGAAAGCATTTCCCATCGGCCCACCAAGGCTCAGGTTAACAACCTGTACACCGTTGTTGGCAGCAAAGACAAGCCCATTACCGACATTACCTATCGTTCCTTGCCCGTTGTTATCCAGTACCCGGAGCGGAACGATGGATGCGAGTGGTGCAGCGCCTGCGATGCCCACACCATTGTTGGTAACGGAGGCAGCGATCCCGGCTACATGGGTGCCGTGGCCGTTCCCGTCCTCAGGGATGTTATCATAATCAACATAATCATAACCGGGGAAGAGCTTGGAGGCCAATTCTGGATGATTCAACTGTACACCGGTATCGATAATGGCGATTTTGACAGAGCTGTTACTCTGGGTAATATCCCATGCAGCGGGTGCATTGATTTTGGACAGGTTATACTGATAAGGAAAGAAAGGGTCATTAGGAGTGAAGGAAGCCTCAACGAGGTAATTCGGCTCTGCATGTTCAATAAGCTCATGATCTTTGTAATGTTTCAGCATTCTGTGCATTTTTTTGCGGGATTCCACACGGTACCATCCTAAATCTTGATAGGTCTCAGCGACCTTACATCTCCCTTTTTTGTGAAGGGTATGCATCTCATCCTCGGTTGTACCTTCCTTGAATTTGACTAAGAGCTGCTTGGGAGCGTGAGGGTGAAACTTGCTCTCGGTAAGTTGGTTCAGATAACGATACACGAACCCAATTATTGCTAGCGAAATGAAACCAAAAACACCTAACCATAACCACATGAGCGTTTCCCCCTCCAACATGGATTGTGACACGCCTTATCGTATGCGAACTCTATTAGACTGTGTGTGTACTCTTTCAATTTGGTTAGTAGTGTAGATAGATTGATAGGAAGGGATAAATTCGGTAAGATGATATGAAGAGAGCCGCTTTAGCATGAACAAGATTTAAGGCAGGGCCAAGAAGTAGCTCCTAATACAGAGGATAAGGAATGTGGATTTGTTGACACAACTTCAGAATATACCGACAGTCACACCAGTTCAGGTACACCAGATTGAGGATGCCATTGATTTTGCCATGCGTGTACGCAAAGAAGTGTTTCCGATGATGGATCATACGAAATTGCCTGTGGACTTCGAGCAGTTCAGAGAACATTATCTGGACTCCGATGGTTCGATCTTTCTTGTTGCAATGATGGAGAATGCGGGCATCGTCGGTTCTATTGGGATTTTACCATATGATGGACGTATCGAAGCTGTGGAAGGTCGATATGCAGCTCAATCGGCTGCCGAAATAGTAAAATGTTATGTAGATCCCGCGTATCGTAGGTTTGGCATTGGCTCGATGTTGATGAACGAACTGGAGAGCGTGGTAAAGGATATGCACTATACGACGCTGTATTTGCATACACATCGCTTCTTGGCAGGAGCCGTAGATTTCTGGAAACGCCAAGGGTTTACGGTTATTGCTGAGCAGGATGATGACTGGCAAACCGTACATATGGACAAGTTGGCATGTAAGTAACCATTGTAACAGAACCGAAATTCTGACCACATTTTGGAAAAATTGATTGATGATACTATAACTCTTGTATACAACAACATAGACATATACGAGATACATGATGGGGGCATAAGAAGATGCAAGAAATGAAGCGAAAAATTGTTTTTATTGATATTGATGGCACACTGGTAGATGATGACGGAAGTATTCCGTTGTCAGCACAGAAGGCTTGTAAACAGGCCAGAGAGAACGGACATCTGCTCTATTTATGTACAGGCCGATCCAAAGCAGAAATTTATGATTCCATCTGGGATGTCGGATTCGATGGTCTGATTGGTGCAGGTGGGGGCTATGTGGAGTTTGGCAAGGACGTGTTATATCACAAAAGGGTAACAGCGGAAGATGTTCGACATATGGTCGATTTTTTCAATGAAAACGGCATTGACTTCTACCTTGAATCCAATTCGGCATTGTATGCGAGTAGCAATCTTCAACCTCACCTGGAACGCCGTATCTATGGTGATGTGGAGAATGACCCTGTAGCCAGAGAGAAGAAGGAATTGAAACCGCACCCGTTTATTGCCGGATTAACGTATGGAGAGGCCGACCTGTACAAGGATGATGTGAACAAAGTATGTTTCTTGGAGAGCTCAGCCATCCCGTTTGAGCGGATCAAGCAAGAGTTTGAAGGGAAATTCGAAGTCATTCAGTGCACTGTGCCAATCTTTGGTGAAGGAAGTGGTGAACTGATGATCCCTGGCATTCATAAAGCCATTGCGATCGCTGATCTGCTGAAGCATCTGGGCATGTCCCAAGAAGATACATTTGCCATCGGTGATGGCATGAATGATGCCGAGATGTTGGAATTTTGTAACACCGGAATTGCCATGGGTAATGCAAAGCCAGGTCTGAAAGCCATTGCAGATGATATTACTGGAACAGTAGAGGAAGATGGATTGTATCATAGTTTTGTGAAGTATGGATTGATTGAGGGATAAAGAAATGAGGCAATCTGGAAAACAGTTAATACGTACACCCTTTGTCCCAAACCTTATTTTAGACCCTGCATATATTATTGCAGGGTCTTTTTTTGGTTTAAACAGATCAATTTATATTTTTACAAAAGGATTCTAATCAAACCATAACATCTAAGTGAAGGAGAGAATCGAAATGGCCATTCTATCAACCGGACCTATCGAGAATAATGCCGTCAGTGATGTACGGCCAACACAACAAGTTACCGTTAAAATTGATAACAGGAATTCTCTGGATGGATCCGTTGTTTTGATACAAGGGTATAATCTGACCTCTACGAGGACTTTATATGTCAGCGAGCAGATTTCAATTGATCCGGATCAGGTAGTGACAAGAACTTATTTTGCCAATCTTGATGCATTTGAATTTGTCTTTACAGTTGAAGGTGTAGCTATAGAGCAGACGGAGATTTCCGTGTGGGGCAAAAATGAAACCGGCCAGCTTGTTGCTGCACATCGATTAGTTTCTTCCGAACTTGAAATAGAGGGGGATAATACGTCAGTCAACCGCATATATGTAGCCAATTTTAATAGTAACGATGTTTCCGTCATTAATGGCGAAACGAATACGGTGATTGCTACGATACCTGTGGGGACGAATCCTGCAGGGATTGATGTCAATCCATTAACGAGTCGTATTTATGTCGCAAACAGAAGCAGTAATACCATTTCCGTCATTAATGGTGTAACCAACGCGGTAATTGCTTCTATTCCGGTTGGGAATGAGTCAGGGGACGTAGGGGTCAATATAGCAACCAATGCCGTTTATACGGCAAATTTTAATTCATTGGATACAACTGAAGATGTAACCGTTATTGATGGATTAACCAACACGGTGATTGATGCGATCACTATTCCTGGACTCAATTTTTTAACGGGTATAGGCGTCAATTCCTTAACCAATCGGATCTATGCAGTAAATTTTAATTCTGATGCTGTGTCTGTGATCGATGGAGTAACCAATACAGTGATTGCTACGATACCCGTTCAGGTTAATCCATTCCGTGTAGGGGTCAATCCAGCCACCAACCGTATTTATGTATCGAATTTTACCAGTAATACGGTTTCCGTTATTGATGGATTGACGAATACCGTCATTGATACCATTCCGGTCGGCGTTACGCCAGCTGAAGTAGCGGTTAATACCTCCACAAACGCCATTTACGTACCCAATCGAGACACGGATAATGTTTCAGTAATTAGTGGATTAACAAATACCGTGATTACTACTGTTCCGGTCGGGAATAATCCAAACGGAGCGGGCGCCAATCCGTTAACTAATCGAGTTTATATAAGCAATCAAGATGACAATACCATTTCTGTGATCGATGGCGAAACAAATACGGTGATTGCTACTATTCCGGTGGGGGCACGTCCGTTCGCAGTAGGTGTAAATCCGTAGAAAGGTGAGGGGATTTGGATGAAAGAAGTTATAACGGCATCAGACTTAATGGAGCAGCTGATCACCATGAACAAAGAAAATTCTGTATGCCAAGTTAGGATTCCAGGTAAGGGGATGTATGTAATTGTATTACAGGACGATTATTCAACTGTGCGATCTTCAGATCAGATGTTGAGTGATACAGAGAACGAAGCGAGCGAAAAAATCGGATCTGAAATAAAGAGGAATCCTTTTCTCTGAGGATAAGGGGAATCGCGAGTCTTGAATGATCAGATTAGAACAAAACAGGCATCTCCTCAATGGAGGTGTCTATTTGCATAGTACTCAGACTACAGACAAGATCCAGTAAAGAACAGCACTTAATGTTCCAATATAGAGGCCAACAGGGAGCCAAAAAAGAATGACGAATTTCATCCCATTCATAGAAATAGATGCCCCTCCTTTTGACTTTGTTATTGCATAACTCCTAATGAAAGTTTAATATAAATTTTGCAAACAAGGAATTTATTGGTTTTTGTTTGTCGAAGTGCATGAAATATAAAGTTGATACATGGAGGATGCTGGATGAGTAATGTAGCTCTGTTGTTTCCTGGGCAAGGTTCTCAGATGGTTGGGATGGGTAGAGACTTTTGGAATAACTTTGATGTGGCTAAGAAGTTATTTGAAGAAGCCAGTGATGCCATTTCTTTCGATTTGAGAAAGTTATGCTTTGAAGGTAGCATGGCTGATTTGACAATGACGATGAACGCTCAGCCTGCACTTTTGACTGTTAGTGTCATAGCATATCAGGTGTATATGCAAGAAATAGGGATGGAACCCGCTTATTTGGCTGGGCATAGTTTGGGAGAATATTCGGCTCTGGTCTGCGCAGGTGTTCTATCATTTCATGACGCCATTAAACTGGTAAGACAACGGGGTATCATTATGCACAATGCAGACCCGGATCAGAAAGGTACCATGGCCGCCATTTCAGGTATTCATTTAGATACAATTCAAAACATATGTGAACAAGTTTCCACGATCGAGCGCCCTGCTTGTGTGGCTTGTGTGAACGCTAACCAGCAGTTTGTCATTTCGGGACATCGGCACTCTATACAAGAAATTATTAAAAGGACAGAAACCCTGAGAACGAAACATTCGTATATCAATGTAAGTGGTCCCTATCATTCTCCCATGATGCAAACCGCAGCAGAACAATTCAAAGTTGAATTGGATCAATATCAATATGCCCATGCAAAATACCCGGTTATTTCCAACGTTACAGCAGCACCCTATGAGTCTGATCGATCTGTCGTGGATTATTTAAACATGCAGATGACGATGCCTGTAAGATGGTTAGAGTCGATGAACTATTTGATTAAACAGGGAGTCACTGAAGTTATAGAGTTGGGTTCTAAACATGTGTTAGTTAGTCTTATGAGTAAAATAACGAAGCGTATTGTACCGTACTCGCTAAGTCAGCCTTCTGATTTACTAATGCTTACAAATACACAAGAAAGGAAAAATAAGCGGTTAACGATTCGTAAAAAGTTGTTATCAGAACTAATAGTAACCGCACTCATTTCAAGGAATTATAATACAGATTCAATATCCTATACCCAAACGGTTGAGCCATTGTTTCACCAATTACAACGGGCAAAGGAACAAGTAAACAACAATGAATATGAACTTAGTGAAGAAGAGATAAATGATGCTCTACAGGTATGTCATTCCATTATTATAGCAAAAAATATTCCATTGGATGGAACCGCGTTGATTGATGCAATCTAGTACTCGATCTGTGCTTTTGCAAGATCTATATTACAGCAACAGACTGCCTTTTTATAAGGTAGTCTTTTTGTCCTTTAATGCATCTGAACTTGTTGAAGCTTCAGATATTTGGTAATAAATATGTCAATAACCCACAAATCAATCTCTATTTTTTACCATATAGTAACAATAAACTGATTGATTTTACATATATTTCTATGGTAAAATTTTGCTTGAAATATGTGTAAATAATTAGATAAGCATGTTAGAGATGATTCATTTGGAGGAGAGATATGTATACTAATCAGTTTCAAACACTAGTGGATATTATCCGCGACAGAGGTAAAATAACGGACCGCGGTATTCGTTTTATCGATGCGGACAAACGTGAAACTTTTATATCTTATCATCAATTATTTACTGAGGCACAAGGGTATTTAGGCTATCTACAAGCCATCGGAATTAAACCTAAACAAGAGATTATTTTTCAGATTCAAGAAAACAAACGGTTTTTAGTCGCATTCTGGGCTTGTATACTCGGTGGAATGATCCCTATCCCTGTAAGTATTGGTGAAGATGAAGAACAAAACTTGAAAGTATGCCGTATTTGGAATTTGCTAAATAACCCTTTCATGATTGCATCTGAGAAGTTGCTGGATAAAATGAAGAGATTTGTTTTGGAACATGACATGCTTGATTTCCATCATCAATTAGAAGTCAGAACGGATCTGATCCAAGACACCATATATCATTATGAATCTATTAATAATATAGTTGAACCTCAGTCTGATGACTTGGCATTTATTCAATTTTCTTCTGGATCAACCGGTGATCCCAAAGGCGTGATGCTCACCCATCGAAACCTGATTTATAATACTTGTGCTGCTATTAATGGCACACAAATTAGTTCAAACGATAGTTTTCTCTCCTGGATGCCCCTTACCCATGATATGGGTTTGATTGGATTTCATCTCGTACCCCTCGTGGCAGGAATTCATCAGTACTTGCTCCCAACGGAATTATTTATTCGCAAACCGATTCTATGGATGAAAAAAGTAAATGAACACAAAGCAACCATACTGTCTTCTCCTAACTTTGGTTATAAATACTTCCTGAATTTCTTTCGCGAAGACAAAGCGGAGGGATGGGATCTGTCATCTGTCAGAGTCATTTATAATGGGGCGGAACCTATATTACCCGAAGTGTGTGATGAATTCCTAAATGTATTGTCAGCATATCACTTAAAGAAAACAGCCATGTTTACCGTATATGGATTAGCAGAGGCCTCTGTTGCCGTCTCCTTTCCCAAGGTAGAAGAAGAGTTTACTGCGGTGTACGTTCACCGGGATCATCTGAACTTAGGGGAGTGTGTCATCGAAGTCGAGAAACATGCTGAACATGTGGCATCATTTGTTGCCGTTGGCGAAGCAATTGATTATTGCCATGTTAGAATTTGCGATGAGGAAATGAACAGTGTTCCCGATTTGGTTATTGGAAAAATTCAAATCAAGGGGGATAACGTCACCCAAGGTTATTATAATAATTCACTAGCAACGGAGAAGTTATTAACGCACGACGGATGGGTGAATACAGGAGATCTGGGTTTCATCATGAACGGAAAACTGGTTGTAACAGGGCGGGAAAAAGACATTATCTTTATCAATGGTAAAAATGTATATCCCCATGACATTGAACGTGTCGCCATACAATTAGATGATATTGAACTCGGAAGAGTTGCTGCTTGTGGTGTGTATGATTCGAATAGTCAAAGTGAAGAAATTATTGTGTTTGTCGTGTACAAAAAAAAGATCGAACACTTCTTGACGCTTGTTAAAGAAATCAAAAGACATCTATATAAACATGGGGGATGGAGTGTCAAAGAGGTACTGCCCATCAAAAAATTACCCAAAACAACAAGTGGGAAAATCCAGCGGTATCAGTTAGCCAAGCAGTATGAAGCAGGCAAATTCTCAACAGAATCTGCATTCATCCATGACTGGATCAAGAATGACAATGACAAGGCAAAGGGAAAGGCTGCTGTTTCGGTTCGAGTCATAGAACGTGAATTAACTTCACTATTTTCTGAAGTGCTGGTTGGGAAAAAGGTTGAACTTGAGGATAGCTATTTTGATATGGGTGCAACTTCATTACAGCTGGCCCAAATCGCTGAACGTATAGAACAAAAATACGGAGAAGAGCTTGCTGTTACGGACCTCTTTACCTATCCCTCGATAACTGAATTGGCAGCATATCTGGCTAGAGGCTACAGCGAGACCATGCAAGTCAACAAAACTCAAGAGGATCATACGCCATCCAAAGATATTGCTATTATCGGTATGTCTTTGAATCTCCCTGGTGCATCAAATGCAAGCGATTTTTGGCGTGTTTTGGAAAATGGAACGCATAACATTCGGGACTACCCGGAAAGTCGGATAAAAGACGCAGCGGATTATATACAATCCATGCGAAGTGAAATGAGCGAAGTTCAATGGATCAAGGGTGGTTACTTGGATCAAATTGATCAATTCGACTATTCTTTCTTTGGCATAACTCCAAAAACTGCACAATTTATGGACCCGAATCAAAGGATGTTCTTGCAAACGGCATGGCATACGATTGAAGATGCTGGGTATGCAGGGGAAGGAATCAATGGAAGAAATGTGGGCGTGTACGTGGGGTATTCCAAAGTTGGGTATGATTACGAACGGCTCGTGACGGCGAGTTACCCCGCAGAACTCAAAAATTATATCATTGGAAATTTACCATCTGTACTGGCGAGCAGAATTGCATATTTCTTGAATTTAAAAGGCCCGGCCTTAACGATTGATACCGCTTGTTCCTCCTCACTTGTTGCTGTTCACATGGCATGTAAAGGATTGCTCGCAGGAGACTGTGAAATGGCAATCGCAGGAGGCATTCGAACGGCATTATTACCGATAAGTATCGGACTGGATATGGAATCTCCAGATGCATTGACGAGAACGTTTAGCGAAGATGCCAACGGCACGGGATTTGGCGAAGGTGTTGGGTCGGTCATGTTGAAGCCAATGCAGCAAGCGATTAAGGACGGGGATCATATCTATGGTGTGATTAAGGGAAGTGCGATTAATCAGGATGGCAAGACGGTAGGAATCACAGCACCTAACCCGGAGTCTCAGACCAATGTGATCGAACAGGCATGGAAAGAAGCCGGCATTTCTCCTGATACGCTTAACTTTATTGAAGCACATGGAACAGGGACAAAATTAGGTGATCCGGTTGAGTTCAATGCTTTGCGTAAAACTTTTGAGAAGTATACGGATCGGAAACAATTTTGTGCAATCGGATCTGCCAAAGCTAACATTGGACATGGTTTTGAAGCGGCGGGGATCGCTGGATTAATTAAATCTATTCTTATGTTTCAACATAGAAAGATTCCACCATTGGTTCACTTTGACAAGCCTAATCCCCTGCTTAAGTTTGAAGCTTCACCTTTTTATGTGAATCAGGAATCAATGGCTTTTGGTGAAAAAGAGGGTCCATTACGATGCGGGGTTAGTTCTTTTGGTTTCAGTGGTACCAATGCGCATGTGGTTCTCGAAGAATATGTTCCTTCCCAAACCGTAGATAAAAGAATGTCCCAAGAGCCTCATCTATTTGTTCTGTCTGCTGCTACGGAACGGGCGCTGAACGAATTGGTCAGAACGTACCATGAATATCTAACCGATCACATGGATGTTCCCATTCAACAAATCTGTTATACAACCAGTACGGGAAGGGCTAATCTGGATTATCGACTTGCCATCGTAGTCACGAGTACACAAGAATTACATGAAAAATTGAAACGAATTGCAAGCGGAGAAGGTAAACTGCCAAATGTTTATTTTGGTTATGCCAAAAAAGACAAAACGCTTGTTAGCGATCATCTCTATGTTCAGGGAAAGGCAGAATCTTTAAATGAACTCGGTCAGTTATATACACTGGGGGCAGTGATTGATTGGGAAAGGTTTTATAATCATGAAGTCATTCGGAAAATTCCATTGCCTCTATATCCATTTGAGCAGAAGCGGTGTTGGATTGAAGTCAAACATACGATACCAGCGGAACATAGGTCAGAGAGGAATGAGGTTCAAATGGAGATGAATACAAACGATATTGAATTAAAGATTAAAACAAGCATCAGTCGTGCATCTGGTCTGAAGTTGGAAGAGCTGGATCATCAAGCTCATTTTCTCCAAATGGGATTGGATTCCATCATTCTTGTGCAAATTCAGAAGGAGATCTCAGAGCTGTTCCGTTTGAATATTCCGATGGAAATGTTTTTTGAAACCCTTACAAATATCAATTCCTTAGTTAAATATGTGTCAGAGAATATAAAACAACATGATGTATCTGAGAACATAAAAAATGAAACCGATCAGGAGCGTACTGAACAACAAAATCTGGCATCTGTGAACAATATAAACACGGCAAAATCATCAGGGAATGTGTCGGAACAAATTGTGATGTCTGCCATTCAGCTCATGGAGTCCCAATTAAAAAGTTTGAATGTGCTGTTAGGCGAGCAAATGAATGCTGTTCAATCGCCTCTTTTGGAGATGAAACATCATGAAACCCCAAAAGTTCAAGTTTCACCGGTAATGAATGAAATCAATAAAACCAATCAATCCAAAAAGATCCAACCGGATTCGGAATCGAAGGAAGAAAAAAAACCTTTTATACCCTATCAATCGTTGAAGATTCATGAAGAGAGCGGATTATCACCGCTTCAGAACCAGTATGTTGAACAATTTATAGCCAAGTATACCGCAAGAACCAAAGGCTCCAAATTAAAAACAGGCCAAACACGTTTGGTTCATGCGAATAATCGCAATGTGTCCGGATTTCGCTCGTATTGGAAGGAAATGGTGTATCCGATTGTTTCAACACGTGCAGAGGGATCTAAGCTATGGGATATGGATGGGAATGAGTATTTGGATCTGACAATGGGATTTGGTGTGAATCTATTTGGTCATAATCCAGCATTTATTCAAAATGTAATAGCAGACAGCCTCCAGGAACAATTGCCTCCATTGGGCCCTATGTCAGACTTGGCAGGAGATGTTGCAGCAAAAATTTCCGAGCTAACGGGTGTAGAACGTGTCGCATTTTATAATTCAGGAACAGAAGCTGTCATGGTTGCACTTCGTTTAGCGAGGGCAGCAACAGGGCGTTCCAAAGTTGTATTATTTTCAGGATCTTACCACGGTACACATGATGGGGTGTTGGGTGTAGCGAATCCTGGGGATGCTTTATCGTCTGCGCTGCCTATGGCTCCTGGTATTGTAAATAGCGCTATGGATGATTTGATTATTCTTAATTATAACCATCCGCAATCACTGGATATGATTCAGAACCTGGGTGATGAATTGGCTGCTGTGCTTGTAGAGCCGGTGCAAAGTCGAAGACCTGATATGCAGCCAACACAATTCTTACGGGAACTTAGAGAGATCACGAAACAGTATGGCATTGCACTTATTTTCGATGAGGTCATCACTGGATTCAGAATTGGTCTGGGTGGGGCACAAGATTGGTTTGGGGTTCAAGCAGATTTGGTTACGTATGGGAAAGTGGTCGGTGGCGGGCTGCCTATTGGCATAGTCGCGGGTAAAGCTGAATTTATGAATCCGGTAGATGGTGGAACCTGGAACTTTGGTGATAGTTCTTACCCTTCCGACGCAGATAAGAAAACGTTTGTGGGTGGAACCTTCTGTACACACCCTCTTACGATGAGAGTGATGTTAACGGTATTACAGTATCTTCAAACTGAAGCAGAAACTTTATATAAGGAATTAAATGAAAAAACAGATTATCTTGTAAAAGAATTAAATGCGTTTTTCAAAATAGCGAATGTACCGATGCAAATGGTGAACTATGGATCTTTATTTCGATTTATATCATTTGGAGATATGGAATTATTCTTCTACCATTTAATTTATAAAGGTTTATATATTTGGGAAGGTCGTAACTGTTTTATATCGACTGTGCATTCCATGGGTGACATGGATACGATAATCAGAATCGTGAAAGAGACGATCCATGAACTACGCGAGTGGGGGTTTATCCCTGGTGAATCGCCTGTTTCGGAATATCCGCTCTCTTTAGAGCAAAAACAATTATTGTTGACTTCATTACATGGGGAAGATGCGAATGCTGCATTAAATCAGAGTGTTATTTTAAAAATGACAGGTGGAATAAAGCCTTCCACACTGGATCAGGCCGTGAATCAGATCGCACAGCGTCATGAAGCCCTGAGAACAGTCATTCATGCCGATCGTGAAACACAACAAATCAGATCCGTAATGGAATTTCAATGTACATGGTTGGATTTCTCGGCATATGCGGGTGAGGATCAAGAACGGGAAATTTCCAATTGGTTATCTGCCGATGCAAATGAAGCCTTCAATTTACAGTCTGGGGAACCTCTATTTAGAATCACCTTGCTTAAAAAGGCAACTGATCAATACCTTATGGTGCTAACATTTCATCATATTGTTGTAGATGGCTGGTCTATTGCTGTATTCATTCAAGAGTTGGAACATACCTATTCTGCTCTGGTCCGAGGAGTTTCGGTTCAATTACCTGAATCCACTCCATTCCGTGAGTATTTAAGATGGCAACGACTTGAACATGAAAAAGGCTCATTTACCGAAGGAGTCCAGTTCTGGAAAGAACAATTTTCCTTATCCTATCCCAACATTACACTTCCAACGGCACCGTCCGATGATGTGCCCAAGGGATATGACGGTGAAAGATATTCCATCAAGTTGGATCATCAATTAACAGAGTCTTTGCGAACGTTAAGTATAAATAATAAGAGCAGTTTGTTTGTAACGATGTTTGCAGCGTTTCATTTATATTTGCATCAACTAACAGGGCAGTCTCACCTTGTCATCGGCGTGCCTACAGCGGGTCAGTCTCATATGCGAAAAAATGCGCTGATTGGCAACTGTGTCAACATTGTACCTGTTCACCATGCCTTGTTAACGAAGCAATCCGTTGTAGACCATGTCCTTGAGCTCAAGGAAACGCTGGCTCTAGTCATGAAGCATCAGCATGTTCCATTGACCATCGTATCCGAACAGCTTGCTCATATGCCTGCACCGGATACCCGGATTTTATTTAATATGGACAGAACGATTCATCATCTCCAATTTGAAAATATCAAGACTGGATTCATGTCGTATCCGATCAAACATATTTCTTACGATTTATTTCTTAATATTACGGATGTTAGCCATGAATTGTACCTGGATTTTGATTACAATACCGAGCTTATTGGACCTGAGATGATGAAATTGTGGTCTGAAGGATTTAAGGGTTTGCTGCAAAAAATGGTGAGTCATCCAGAGGCTGAAATTTCGTCTTTGACGTTGTTCTCATCCGAGCAACAGGACCAATTACAGGAAATATATAATCGGTTTGTTACGGAGCGTCTTCCTCACGTTAATCATGCAGCCATATTCGAGTCTCCAGTCAATGACGTGGAGAAAAAGCTGGCTTTGATCTGGGAGGACGTATTATCCCTCGATCAAGTGGGGAGACATGATCACTTTTTTGATCTCGGAGGTAACTCGCTCAAGGCGACAGTAATGCTATCCAAGGTACATGAACAGTTTCAACACAAAATTTCAATCGTTCAATTCTTCCAAAATCAACGTCTGAAGCAGCTGGCCAGTCTGATTACAGGCGAGAACGAGGAAACATTCATTCCGATTAAGGCATTGGACGTCAAGGAATTCTATGAGACATCATCTGCACAACAGCGGATCTACTTTTTGGATCAATTTGAGCCGAATAGTGTGTTTCAGAACATGTGCGGCCATATTACGGTCACAGGAAATATCGATGAAGCTAAATTGATTTCGTCATTGGAACAAATCGTGCACCGTCACGAAGCTTTTCGCACCAGTTTCCATCTGATGGATGGAGAGCTTTACCAGCGTATTGCTCCAACGATTGATTTTGAAGTGAAACGATCTCAGGAAAGTTCTGCTTCATTCGAACAACATGTTAAGGCGTTTGCCAAACCATTTGATTGCTCCAAAGCGCCATTAATACGTGCCGAATTCATTCGTGTAAACGATGATCATGCAGAGATTCTCATCGAGATGCATCATATTATATCGGACGGATATTCCGTTGGC
This sequence comes from Paenibacillus sp. FSL P4-0176, assembly GCF_037975265.1. Lineage (NCBI taxonomy): Bacteria > Bacillati > Bacillota > Bacilli > Caryophanales > Paenibacillaceae > Paenibacillus > Paenibacillus sp. FSL P4-0176. Next base: position 4,347,215 of record NZ_CP150242.1, on the reverse strand, counting down.
ATTCTTGCGAATGAACTGATCGATGTGTATGACGGAAGAAGCATGTCGGACATTGAGGTTGAATACAAAGACTTTACAGCTTGGCAGAAAGAATTTCTGGCGGGGGAGTCTTATAAGCAGCAAGAAAAATATTGGCTGGATCAATTCAAAGGAGAACTCCCGAACCTTAATCTGCCTACTGATTTTGTTCGGACACCTCATTTGACTTCGGCAGGTTCAAGATTGTCATTTGTGTTGGATCAGCATTTGAAGCAGTCGCTGGAAAAGCTTGCGAAACAAACGGGAACTACGATGTTTATGGTGTTATTGGCAGCGTATAATGTGCTGCTTCATCAATACACAGCACAAGAAGATATGATTGTAGGCACGCCAACATCAGGAAGAAACCATCCGGATGTCGAGAATATGATAGGTGTCTTTATCCAGACGGTAGCGATTCGCTCACAGCCGGTGGGGAATAAGTCGTTTCGATCCTATCTCGAAGAAATTAAAAAACAATCCCTGGATGCATTGGATAACCAGGACTATCTTTTTGACAATCTTGTAGAGAAATTAAACACACATCGGGATACCACTGGGACAGCACTTTTTAATACGATGTATATCTTCTTAAATACCGCGTTGAATCAACGGCAAGAACAGGATTGCAGCTTTAAAGTTAGAGAATTAAATGTCGGTGTATCGTTATATGATCTGATGTTCATCGTTGAGGATGATAATGAGTGTCTGGAAATGCACTTTAATTACAAGACGGAGCTGTTTGAACGGGATACCATCGACAAAATGAAAACACATCTGTTCAACATCCTCAGAGACATTGTGATCGAACCTGATATTGCCTTGTCCGATATTCAAATGCTGTCTGAACATGAGCAGAACGTTCTTTTATATGACTTTAATGATACCAACTTAGAATATTCCCGGGATCAGACCATTCAGGAGTTATTCGAAGCACAGGTGGAACGGACACCTGATCAATTGGCTGTTAGTTTTGCAAATGAGCAATGGACGTATCGTCAATTGAATGAACGGGCGAATCAGTTGGCATATACGCTTAGAGCTGAGGGAGTGCAGCAGGATCAATTTGTAGGTATTCTGACAGATCGTTCGATTGAGATGATCGTTGGCATCTTTGGCATTCTAAAAGCAGGCGGGGCGTATGTACCGATTGATCCGGATTCTCCTGAAGAGCGTATCCGGTACATCCTACATGATTCGGGGGCAACGTTGTTAGTCACGCAAAAGCATTTGAAGCAGTTGGTATCGTTTAATGGAAAAATGATTGATTTGGACGATGAAGAAACCTATGCAGCTAATCTGTCGAATCTGGAAACGGAAGGGAATTCCGAGCAGTTGGCTTATATGATCTATACTTCAGGCACAACAGGCATGCCAAAAGGTGTAATGATCGAACATCGTCAGGTTCATCACTTGGTTCAAGCGTTGTACAGTCAAGTTATAGATGATCAGCTTAGCGGTTTGCATGTCGCTTTACTTGCGCCTTACTATTTCGACGCATCTGTGAAGCAGATTTTTGGCGCACTGCTGTCAGGACATGCTTTGTTTATTGTAGACAAGGACACGGTACTGGATGGACAAGATTTAATGAATTATTACCAGCACCACCAAATTGATTTGACAGACGGAACACCTGCGCACCTGAAATTGCTTTCGAAGGCAAAAAACGTTCAAGGCATATCGCTAAAATATATGCTCATTGGCGGTGAAGCTCTTTCTCAGCAAAGTGTAAATGAAATCACATCATTATTTGCTCTCAATCATATAACGCCTCCAACCATAATTAATGTGTACGGTCCAACAGAATGTTGTGTGGATGTTGCGACATACCGTGTACTTCCAGAACACCTGGATACAGCGAATCAACGAGCTCACCTACCGATTGGTCGAACACTAGGAAATAATCGCCTGTATGTATTGAACAAACATGGCAAAGTTCAGCCTGTAGGCGTCGTAGGAGAATTATGTATCTCTGGTGATGGGGTTGGTAGAGGATACTTGAATTTACCTGAGCTGACAGCAGAAAAATTTGTACGTGATCCGTTTGTCCAGGGAGCGACAATGTACAAAACGGGAGATTTGGTGAGATGGCTTCCCGATGGCCATATCGAGTATTTGGGAAGAATGGATCACCAAATTAAGATTCGCGGATACCGGATCGAAGTAGGAGAAGTCGAAGCAGCGCTGTTAGATCTAGAGTGTGTGAAAGAAGTTATCGTCGTTGCACATGAGGATGATCACGGGGACAAATCATTATGTGCATACTTTACAGCGGATTCCACGCTGACGGTGGGAGAGTTAAAACAAAGCCTCTCTAAGGTGTTGCCGAATTACATGGTACCAGCCTACTTTATACAATTGGATCACATGCCTCTGACAGCGAACGGGAAAATCGATCGCAAATCGCTTCCGAGTCCAGAAGAAAACATACAAACGGGAAGTGAATATATAGAACCCCAAACTGGGGTGGAAAAACAGTTGCTGCCTATTTGGCAGGATGTGCTTGCCGTGAAAAAAATCAGTGTAAAAGACAGTTTTTTTGATGTAGGAGGCAACTCTTTACGTGCGACCAAGCTGGCCGCCAAAATCAATCAAAAGCTGAATATCCACATATCGGTAAGAAACGTCTTTGAATGGCAGACCATTGAACAGATGGCTCAATCTATTGAACAAATGGAACAGGAAGTATCAGTGTCCATTCCTCAAGTGGAGGAAAAAGAATATTATCCTATTTCTTCAGCGCAAATGAGAATGTACATTATGAGCATCAAAGCCGGCAAGGAACTCATGTACAACATGTCAGGTATGTTTATGTTGGAAGGATCGCTTGATCGGATCAGATTGGAAGAAGCATTCCAACAATTGATTCATCGTCATGAATCGCTTCGGACTGGATTCAAAGTCATACACGGGGAACCGAAACAGATCGTATACCCTAAAGTTAACTTTGGAATTGAATTGATCGAGTCAACGGAAGAAGAGATAGAAGATCGAATTGAACAGTTTGTTCGCACATTTGATCTCGGGCAAGCACCTCTTATGAGGGTGGGACTTATTGAACTTCAGCAGGAGCGTCATGTATTGCTGGTAGATCTCCACCATATCATTGCAGACGGACTATCTGTACATCTTCTCATGACTGAACTTAGCCAGTTCTATAAGGGAGGGGAGCTATCTCCTCTTCGAATTCAATATAAGGACTATGCTGAATGGCAGCAAATACAGCTTCATAGTGAGCGGATGAAAAAGCAGGAGAAGTATTGGCTTACTGTGTTTGGTGAGAGTATCCCGCTATTGGATCTGCCAACAGACTATGAGAGACCTGAAACGCTAAGCTATGCTGGAGAGGTATTGGACATTGTTATGGAGGAAGACATCCTTCCAGGCTTAAGGAACATGGAAGTACGGACAGGAACAACGTTATATATGATTCTATTAGCCGCCTATACCATTCTGTTGTCCAAATACAGCGGACAAGAAGATATCATTGTAGGCGCACCGATTGCAGGCAGGACACATGCTGAGCTGGAGCCGGTCATGGGGATGTTTGTGAATACACTGGCTATTCGAAATAATCCTGCTGCGGATAAAACATTCACGGAGTATCTGCTGGAAGTGAAAGAAAATATGTTGAACGCTTATGAGAATCAGGATTATCCGTTTGAAGAATTGATTGAGAAAGTAAATGTAACCAAAGATGCTCGGCGGAATCCGTTGTTTGACACCATGTTTGTATTGCAGAATACAGATGCTTCAGAGATTCAGATGGATGGAGTAACCTGTAAGCCTTATGCTCCAAATACGAGAGTATCCAAATTCGATTTAACGTTGTATGTTACCGAATTGCAACACAAGTTAGAAGTGGCCTTTGAATACAGTACGATTTTATTTGAGAAAACAACGATTGAAGCGATGTCACAAAATCTATTGGTCATATTAACAACCATTGCCAACGACCCTTATATTGAAATCAAGAAGATTAAATTGGTTGAAGAATTAATAGATGGGGATACGCTGGCTGATCTAATTGAAGTAGATTTCTTCTAAGCTAACCTAAAAATATAAAGTGATCGGGGTGCCGTATGTCTATTTTTAAGAAACAGGAATCGTATTGGGCAAGCCGATTTGAAGATGATGATCATCTTGTTCATTTGCCTTATTGCAAGACAACCTCCAAACACCCAGACGATACGCAGCACCAGAATGATATATATAAGTCTTTGTCAGCCGATGTTTCATATAAAATCAAGTCCATGTCGCGAAATGCTCCTATGGCGATATATACGATCTTATTAACGGGAGTTCAGTGTCTGTTATATAAATACACGAATGAAACCAAGATGATTATTGGTATACCAACGATGGAAGAAAAGAACACTGATCTATCGCTCTCGAATAAGGTTCTTGTCTTAAAAAATAATATCAATCAAGCGATGTCATTCAAATCCTTATTTAATCAAGTGAAGATCAGTTTAACCGAAGCCATTCAGCATCAACGAATCCCTTTCAGAAAAATGGTTGAACGTTTAAATGTTCAGTATGATTCGAACCATGTACCTCTAATTCATACCTTGGTTTCGTTGAATGAAATTCATCCTGCACTTGATGAAAATCACGTAAAAGCGGCGACAATGTTCCACTTTGATCTAGAGAACGACTCCATTCAGTTAAGATTAGTTTATGATGATGATCGTTATGATCGCGATTATATGGTACAAATTGTAGAGCATCTTGACCAATTGTTTTCCGTAGTTCTAAACCAACCTGATCTGGAGTTAAGTCAAGTTGATATGTTATCAGAGTTTCATCGAAACAAGCTGTTATATGACTTTAACGATACAAGGGTTGAGTATCCACAGAACAAAACAATGCATCAATTATTTGAAGAACAGGTGGAACGAACACCGGACCATCCGGCAGTCGTATTTGAGAATAGACAGTTAACGTACAGAGAGTTAAATCAAAAATCCAACCAATTGGCCCGATCGCTTCAAGCTAAGGGGGTGCAGGCGGGTCAGTTCGTTGGCATTATGGCAGAGCGCTCACTTGAGATGATCATAGGTTTATTCGGTATTCTAAAAGCTGGCGGGGCATATGTCCCAATCGATCCGGAATATCCGGCAGATCGTATTCACTATATCCTTGAGGATTCAAAAGTGGCTTGGTTGCTGCATCAAAGTCATATACAAAAGCCGGAACATTATGCGGGGACATGTGTCATTCTGGATTCTGAAATAAATCACCATGACCATCATTTAAATTTGGACGATGGAGCGATCTCCAGTGATTTGGCATATATGATCTACACGTCTGGAACAACAGGTCATCCCAAAGGCGTAATGATTGAACATGCCAGCATTGTGAATTCCCTGCAATGGAAATCGGATTTTTATCATTTTACCGGAAATGATCGGGTATTAATGCTGAATCCTTTCGTTTTTGATTCATTTATTACTCATTTCTTTGGTCCGATGATATCTGGCTCGACAGTGTACTTGTTAAACCAGCAACAGTGTAAAGATGCTATAGCCATCAATACGATGGTCAAAAAACAGCAAATCACGCACATCCAAAGTCCACCCAGTTTCTTGATGACTCTATTGGAACAAGTCAACGCGGAAGATTGGGCATCCATGAAAAATGTGGTGGCTGCGGGAGAGAAGATTGTTCCTGCCTTAATACACAAATTGCAGCGCATCAATCCACGCATCGAAGTGTGTAATGAATACGGTCCAACCGAAAATAGTGTTGTATCCACAGTTCTGTCGATCAAGTCGGCAGATCAAAATATCTCAATTGGGAAGCCTATTGCGAACAATAGAGTCTACATTTTAGGAGAACGGAATGAATTGCAGCCTATTGGAGTTCAGGGAGAGTTATGTGTAGCCGGAGCAGGGCTATCCAGAGGTTACTTGAACCGTCCAGATCTGACTGCGGAGAAATTCGTGGATGATCCATTTGTTTCGGAAGCAAAAATGTACAAGACAGGTGACTTCGCAAGATGGCTGCCCGATGGGAACATAGAGTATATAGGAAGGGTGGATCATCAAGAGAAAATTCGTGGACACCGGATTGAACTTGGTGAAGTGGAGACGGCTCTTCTAAATAGTACCCAGATAAAAGAGGCCATCGTCATAGCCAGAGAAGATGAAACGGGAACCAAACAATTATGTGCGTACCTGGTAGGAGAGGATGCAATCACGATCGGGGAACTGCGGGAGGCGCTGTCCCAGCAACTGCCAAACTACATGATTCCGTCCTATTTTGTACAGCTGGATCAGATGCCGCTCACGTCTAACGGGAAAATCGATCGCAAAGCTTTGCCTGCTCCCCAAGAACATATGTTGAAGGGCATGGAGTACGAAGCACCCCGAACGATGGTGGAACAACAACTTGTATCGATCTGGGAAGAGGTACTTGGGGTAGAGAACATTGGGATTTTGGATAATTTCTTCGAACTTGGAGGAGATTCGATTAAATCCATTCAAGTTTCTTCGAGGTTATATCAAGCAGGTTACCAGGTGCAGATGGATCATCTGTTTAAAAATCCAACCATAGCAAGCTTGATTCCCTATGTTCAACCCATAAGTACCATGTCAGAACAGGGAATCATCACTGGAAAAGTGATGCTGACTCCAATCCAGCATTGGTTTTTTGAGCAATACAAGGTGGACGCCCATCATTATAATCAGTCCGTGATGTTGTATCGGAAAGAAGGTTTTCACGAAGCCACACTTCGCCGTGTATTCGATAAATTGAGTGAGCATCATGATGCACTTCGCATGGTATATCGCCTTACAGAACAGGGTTATGAAGCATGGAATGAAGGGTTGGCAAGGGAATCCTTATATACACTTGAAGTGATGGACTTCAAGTCATTAGCAGATCCGTCTCAAGAAATCGTGAAGAAGGCAAATGAAATGCAAAGCACGTTCACTTTGGAACGTGGACCCTTGATGAAGCTGGGCGTATTTCAATGTGCAGACGGAGATCATCTATTAATCGTTATTCATCACCTCGTCATCGACGGGGTTTCATGGCGAATTTTGATTGAAGACCTATCGAGGGGATATGAACAATTAAGTGATGGAGAATCGATTCAACTAACGCAAAAAACGGCTTCATTCCAATTATGGGCAGAACAGCTCCAGTTGTATGCGAACGGTGATGCGGTAACGAAAGAAATTGCATATTGGAATGAAATTGAACAAGCGAGCTATAAGCCGTTACCTACAGATTTCGAAGCGGATCATGCACTGGAAAAAGACAGTGAAGAGATCACGATGGAATGGTCAGCGGCAGAAACGGAACAATTATTAAAACAAGCGAATCGTGCGTATAAAACGGAGATTAGCGATTTGCTGCTCCATGCATTAGGCATGTCTATTCACCAATGGACGGGCATGGATAAAGTGCTGGTCAATCTGGAGGGACATGGAAGAGAACAAATTTTACCGGATCTCGATATTACACGAACGATCGGATGGTTTACGAGCCAGTATCCGGTTGTACTTGATATGGAAGCAAGTTCAAATATGTCTCTTTTCATCAAAACAAACAAAGAAATGATTCGTCAAATCCCTAAAAAAGGGATTGGTTATGGTATTTTACGATATTTAAGTGCACATCAGCAAGAAACGCCCTTTACCTTGAATCCTGAAATTAGTTTTAACTATTTGGGTCAATTTGATCAGGATCTTCAGAATAGCGGGATGCAGATCTCTCCCTATCCAGGCGGAGCAACAGCAAGCGACAATCACAGAAGAAATGTTCTTATCGATATGAATGCCTTAATTGTGGAAGGCAAATTGACGTTGTCCCTTCGGTATAGTCGCACCCAATATCAAAAAGAAACGATGGAGCGAGTGGTAACATATTTTAGAGATCATCTGCAAGAAATCGTGATGCATTGTGTGACAAAAGAGAAGCCGGAATGTACACCAAGTGATCTAACGTTAAAAGGAATTACCATTGAAGAATTAGAAGGATTTGTTCAAGAATCGGAACACATTGGTGAAATCGAAGATATATATGCTTTGTCACCGATGCAAAATGGAATGTTCTTTCATCATTTGCTTCATTCAAAGTCTGAAGCGTATTTCCTTCAAACCACGCTGGATCTTCATGGTCCGTTAGACGTGGAAGCATTTACGAAGAGTCTGGATCAGTTGATGCAGCGTAATTCGATTCTCAGAACAAATTTTCATAGCAAATGGAATAATGGACCTCTGCAAGTGGTATACCGTCATAAACGGAATGGGCTAACATACGAAGATTTGCGTGAGATGAATGAAAAAGATCGTGAAGCATACGTGGCAGAATATACAAGAGCAGATAAAATAAAAGGTTTCGACCTGTCTCAGGATGTGTTAATGCGTATTTCGATCTTGCAAACGCATGATCAAACCTATCGTTTCATTTGGAATTATCATCATATTTTGATGGATGGCTGGTGCCTGTCTCTTGTCATCCAGGAGTTGTTTGATGGATACTTTGCTATTCAGGAACAACGAAAACTGGAGGCAAAGAGTACGATTCCATACAAACACTATATTGAATGGCTGGACAACCAAGATCATGAAGAATCCCTGAAATACTGGCGTGACTATCTGCAAGGTTATGATGAGCAGACCACTTTGCCAAAAGAACATTCAATTACGAAGAGTGATGAATATCATTCAGAGCATATGATTTGTACACTTAGTCAGGAATTAACCGGACAGCTCGCACAAGTGGCCAGTCAGAATCAGGTGACGCTGAACACGTTCATGCAGACAGCCTGGGGAATGTTGCTACAGATATATAACGGCAGTGAGGATGTTGTATTCGGAAGCGTGGTGTCGGGCAGACCTGCGGCGATTGTTGGAGTTGAGCGAATCATTGGTTTATTCATCAATACCATTCCTGTACGCGTTCAGACTCAAGGTAACGAGACATTTGCAGCGGTTATGAAGCGGAATCAGGAACATGCTGTCGCTTCGCATCCACATGACACGTATCCGTTATACGAGATTCAAGCGGAAACATCGCAAAAGCAACATTTGATTGATCATATCCTGATATTCGAAAATTATCCTGTACAGGGCATTATGGAACAGTTTGGGGATCAGGAAGAGACAGCTCTTCGGATTACGAATGTAGAAGCAGATGAACAAACAAATTATGACTTTAACCTGATTATTAAACCAGGCCAATCGATGAAATGTATGTTCTATTACAATGCTAACGTCTATGACCGGGCAAGCGTAGAACGCATTCAAGGTCACTTGATTCAGATGTTGGAGCAAGTGGTCAACAATCCGAATATTGCGATCCATGACATTGACTTGACGACAACACAGGAGAAAACACAAATTTTGGAACAGTTTAATGATTCTATGGCTGAATACCCAATGGACAAGACGATTCATGGACTGTTTGAGGAACAAGCGGCAATAACTCCCGAAAACGTTGCGGTTGTATATGAGGATCAACATTTGACCTATCAAGGGCTGAACGAGAAAGCCAACCAATTGGCAAGAACGCTGAAGGCTAAAGGCATTCAAAATGATCAGTTAATCGGGATCATCGCTGATCGTTCGCTAGACATGGTTGTAGGAATCCTTGCGATTTTGAAAGCGGGTGGCGCATACGTGCCGATTGATCCTGAATATCCGGAGGATCGTATAAACTACATGCTTGAGGATTCGGGTGTACATGTATTATTAATGCAAAGTCATTTGCAAGAACGCATCTCTTTTGCAGGAGAGGTCGTTTGCCTGGATCTACCTGAGTCCTATCATGAAGATCATTCCAATTTGGGAATGACTGCTGCACCAACAGGCCTGGCATATGTAATCTATACCTCAGGAACGACAGGTAAACCAAAAGGGACATGTATTGAACATAAAAATGTGGTGCGATTGTTGTTCAATAGTAAAAATTTGTTTGATTTTAATGCATCAGATACATGGACATTATTCCATTCCTTTTGTTTTGATTTTTCGGTATGGGAAATGTACGGAGCATTGCTCTATGGCGGAAAACTGGTTATCGTACCTCAAATGACGGCAAAAAGTCCGGAACAATTTCTACAATTGTTAAAAAACGAGCAAGTGACGATATTGAATCAAACGCCAACGTATTTCTATCATCTTCTTCGGGAAGAACTGGCAGATCATGCAGCAGATCTGAAATTAAGAAAAGTGATTTTTGGAGGAGAAGCCCTCAATCCCGTGTTATTGAAGGAATGGAAGCTGAAATATCCATTTATCCAGTTAATTAATATGTATGGGATAACCGAAACAACGGTTCATGTAACGTATAAGGAAATAACCGACATTGAAATACATGCTGGAAAGAGCAATATTGGAAAACCAATCCCAACGTTGCAGACCTATATTTTGGATAAACATCAACGCATTCAACCGATCGGTGTTCAGGGAGAATTAGTTGTAGCAGGTGAGGGCCTTGCCAGAGGTTATCTGAACCGGCCTGATTTAACCGCAGAGAAATTTGTTGATCATCCCTCGATTACAGAAGGGAAAATGTATCGCACAGGAGATGCCGCAAGATGGCTGCCGGATGGAAATATTGAATATCTGGGACGAATCGATCATCAAGTGAAAATTCGCGGTTACCGAATTGAGCTTGGCGAAGTGGAAACTGCGCTTTTGCAAATAGACTCCATTCAGGAAGCGGTCGTTATTGCCCGTGAGCATGAGGATGGTTCGAAGCAGTTGTGTGCGTATTGGAAAGGCGACAGCTCACTGACAGCAAAGAAAATCAGAATGGCATTATCTCATGAAATTCCGGATTATATGATCCCGTCTTATTTTGTTCAATTAGAGCATATACCGTTAACATCCAATGGAAAGGTTGACCGAAAGGCATTGCCATCTCCACAAGAACATATGCAAAAAGGCACCGAGTATATGGCACCACAAAACGCTGTAGAACAAGCGATAGTCTCTGCCTGGGAAGCTGTGCTTGGTGTTCAAAAGATTAGCACATCAGATCATTTCTTTGAACTCGGGGGCGATTCGATTAAATGTATTCAAGTTTCCTCACGACTGCTTCAAGCAGGGTATAAAGTGGAAATGAAGCATTTCTTCACCTATCCGACAGTAGCAGAGTTGAGTGAACACGTTACATCTGTGAGCACTATTTCTGACCAAGGGGAAGTTACGGGACAAGTGATGCTGACACCTGTTCAGCGCTGGTTCTTTGATCAAAATATGGTAGACGCACATCATTACAATCAGGAAATGATGTTCTTTCGTGAAAAAGGGTTTGATGTTCGCTTTATTCACAGCATCATGGATAAGATCGTTAAACAGCATGATGCTCTCCGCATCCTTTATCGACAAGCGCCTGAAGGCGGATATAAAGCGTGGAATCGAGGGGCAGACGAAGATGGATTATACAGCCTTGAAATCGTTGACCTCAAAACAGAAGCAGATCCTGCATCGTTCATTGAAAATAAAGCAAAAGAAATTCAGAGTGGTATGGATCTGTCTTACGGACCTTTGATCAAACTTGGGTTGTTCCAATGTGCTGAAGGGGATCACCTGCTTATTGCCATCCATCACTTGTTGGTAGACGGGGTTTCATGGCGTATTTTATATGAAGATATTCAGACAGGACAAGACCAGTTCTTGAGAGGTGAAGAAATCCAACTTCCTCAAAAAACGACCTCGTTTAAACAATGGGCAGAACAATTGTCTACGTTTGCAGACAGCCCGGCGATGAAGCAAGAGAATCCATACTGGAGTCGTGTGGAGCAGGCCCAGCTAAGCCCGCTGCCTAAAGATATGGATTGTGATGAGACGATTGGCAAAGATAGTGAAACGATCACCATTCATTGGACAGCTGCGGAAACCGAGCAATTATTAAAGCAAACACATCATGCGTACCATACGGAAATTAATGATATATTGCTAACCGCATTAGGAATGGCTGTTCATGATTGGACAGGCATGGGAGAAATCCTCGTAAATCTGGAAGGGCATGGTAGAGAAGACATCCTGCCAGAGCTGGACATTACGCGTACAGTGGGATGGTTTACGAGCATGTACCCCGTTATGATTACGATGGAGTCCGGGGCTGACTTATCAAGGAAGATTAAGGCCGTCAAGGAAGGACTGCGCCAGATTCCAACCAAGGGCATTGGTTACGGAATTTCGAGGTATTTGTCACATGGAAATGAAGGATTCAAGTTAGCGAAAAATCCCGAAATTAGTTTCAATTATATGGGACAGGTGAATCAGGATTCGGGCCAAGATGGCATTAAATTCTCGCCTTTTTCCAGCGGGCCATCCGTAAGTGAAAACAACAAGAGACCTTTTGTGCTGAATATCAATGGCATTGTTACAGAGGGTCGGTTGTCGCTGTCCATTAACTATAGTTCAAAACAATATCGCCGGGAAACGATGGAGCAATTGGCTTGTCTCTATAAGGAAGGTCTTAATAGAGTCGTTGAACATTGTGTAACGAAGGAACAAACCGAGCTGACGCCAAGTGATATTTCATGCAAGTCATTAACCATTGATCAATTGGATCAAATTGTGGAACAAACTGGGCACATCGGCCAAATTGAAAATGTGTACCCACTTACACCATTACAGAAGGAAATGTTGTACGAAAGTGAACGGAATCCGATTTCGGGCGCTTACTTTGTACAAATCATGTTTGATATGCGTGGAGATTTGGATGTTGCCTCTTTTGCGCAAAGTTTGGATCAATTAATGCAAAGGCATGCGATATTAAGAACTAATTTTTACAGTGATTTCGTGGATATCCCTCTTCAAATCGTGTATCAAGAGAAGAAATTTGAATTTAACTATGAAGTTGTAGCTGGCACAAGTGAGCTGCAACGTAAAACGTATGTTGACGAGTATATCGAGCAGGACAAGGCAAGAGGATTTGACTTACAACGAGATTCGCTAATCCGTATGTCTGTTTTGAGAATAGAGCCTGAGGAATACCGCGTCATATGGAGTTTTCACCATATTTTGATGGACGGCTGGTGTATGTCTCTTGTAAGCAAAGAGATATTTGAAAATTATTTTGCGATTCGGGAAAATAGAAAGCCTCAAGTGACTCTATTAACCCCATATAGTCAATTCATCGAATGGCTGGAACAGCAAGATCATCAAGGTGCAATAACGTATTGGACTCATTACCTGAAGGGTTATGAAGGACAAACGAAATTGCCTGGAGAAAAAATCAAACCGAAACATGAAAGACAGGATTCCAGAACGTTAAACTGTTATTTGGATGATGTACTAATCGAGCAAATGAAACAGATTGCGGAACAGCAGCATGTAACGCTCCATACATTAGTGCAGACGGTCTGGGGTGTATTGTTGCAGCAATACAATGAAAGCAACGATGTTGTATTCGGAAGTGTTGTGTCGGGCAGACCGCCTGTCATTCCTGGGATCGAAAGCATGATTGGATTATTTATTAATGCGATTCCTGTTCGTATCCAGGCTAAGGCAGATGAGTCATTTATATCTCTAATGAAAAGGAATCAGGCACAAGCTGTGGAGTCACATGCATATGATACGTATTCGTTATATGATATTCAAAATCTGACCAAGCAAAAACAATCTCTGATTAACCATGTTGTTGTATATCAGAACTTCCCGGTAGAGAACCGAATGGAGAGTCTGGGTCAGAAAGGTGAAACACCGCTTGAGATTATGAATGTTGGGGGTACAGAACACAATAGTTTTGATTTTACTTTGATTGTCAAGCCTCATGAAAATATGAAGATCATATTGATGTACAATGCCAATGTGTATGACTTATCTACCGTTGAACAGATTCAAAAACACTTTATTTCCATGATTCAACAGGTGGTAAGTAACCCGGAAGTTAAAATAAACGAACTTGCGTTGAGTACGTCGAACAGTTATTAGACGTGAATGGCAAACTTAAACGAACCTCAGTAACGTTATTTCATCATATCAGGGTGTCAGAACCGAAAAATCGACCCAATCGACGTAATAACGTCTCTGTGATTCGTTACACCACAGACCTGTGCAAATCAGAGCGAATAGCGTGTGCCAGGTTCATTAGAATAAATTAACGTTAATAAGGGGTGTCCTCAGTCATGCTCATGACTTATGGGACGCCTCTTTTTATGCTCCGTTAATGAAGAAACTGGAAAATTACTGTAGATGGAGAAATGAAGTCTCTTATGTGTTTGGATCAACATTGTGATTTCACCAACGTGGCAGATCAACTATTGAAATTGCGAATGTTCATTCAACAGATCGTGGAAACGAAAGAAGCCTCCGTATACATTCTGATCTACCTTTTAACAATTCCTCCCTTCTGACCGATATATAATAAGTACATCTATGTAATCAGAAAGCGAAAGGAGTGCAGAACATGGATATTGCAGCATTATCAATGGCGATGAGCCAAGCTTCAGTAGTGCAGTCGGCAAGCTTGCAAGTGATGTCGATTACAAAAGACATGGCACAGCAGCAAGGCCAGCAGATGGCAGAAATGTTGAAGTCAATGCCTGCTCCTCATCCCAATCTGGGTAGAAGTCTCGATCTTTCGGTTTAGTTGAAATTACAGTATGTGTCCTCATGTAATACCCATTGCAGCAAGCAAAACCCAAACAGCTCCAATTCGAATGAATTGAAGCCGTTTGGGTTGTTTTTTTCTAAATACATTCCGAAAATTATGATCTTTTATTACGATCTTCTCAGCGAAACTTTGACAAACTTGGAAATCTGCCTTCAAAGGGCAGTGTATCCTTCAATGTCCATAACTCATCGTAACTGGAAATCTGAAGATCGGCTTTGGACAAGTCCTGGTTGCCTGATCCCGGATTACGATATCCTATGCAGCGCATGCCTGCACTTTTGGCGGCCTGAACACCATTGCGCGAGTCCTCGATCACTAGACAATTCGAAGGAGATGCACCAATCATCTCAGCGGTGGTCAGGAAAATATCTGGTGCCGGCTTGCCGTTTGTAACTTCCTCACCTGTCATTCGCACCTCAAAGTATTGTCCAAGTCCGGTTTTGTCCATGATCAAATCAATCAGTGCACGTGGAGAGGAAGAAGCAACGGCTATGGGTATATGTTGCTCATGCAGCCAGCTTAACCAGCGTTCCACGGAAGGCATTGCCGTCAGATTCGAATGGGCGAGCATCGTTTGCATCACATTATGCTGATGATAAGCAAATATTTCTTCCAGCGTAGCTGTCAGTTGATGCTTGTCCAATACTTGTTGCCACATGGATTCCAGCGTAACTCCTACATAGTTATGATGTTCTTCATCAGTCACCCTTGCTCCAAAATGGGTAAAAGAGCTGCGCTCAATCTCAAAATAAATCGGTTCGCTGTCAATCAGTACACCATCCATGTCAAAAATGACCGCTTGAATGATGTCATCATTGGGGGCTCCCAGTCCGTTAGATTCTTTGTTCGCTGCCATGTTGTATTCCTCCTCCAGGATTGTGTATACATATATCTCTAATGTAATCCATTCATGGTTAACGTTCCACTTCAGAAACTGGAACCGCTGGATTGCAGCACAACTTTAATGGCATGTGAAGAGGCTTGAAGTGTGCGTCCCTGGATATCACAGCCAAGTGTGCGGAATGCTTCTTCGTAATCCTCCAACGGGAAGGAGTGGGTGATGATTTTTTTTGCCGGAATAATCCCTTGTTCAATCATATAATGTGCGGTTGCAAATGTTCCCAGAGAATCGATGGAACCAATAATTTTCAGACTGCGGTCCACAACTTCTTTGGGATTGAAGGATGTGTTTCCATCTCTCAGACCAACCAGCATCAGGTAACCGCCGCTGGCGAGCTGGGAAAGTACTTGTGTGCCCACAACGCCCGTTGTATCCACAATCATATCGACCTGCTGGGTTGCGGGTGACAGTAATTCTATGGCATTTTCGAAGGATGAATGAACTTCCCAACGATCAGGTGCAATGGAACCGGCAATGGCTAAGCGTTCTTCGGAGATGTCAACCAGACAGCCGGTAACCCCTTTGGAAGCGAGCGCGTAGCTGTACAGAATGCCGATCGGGCCTGCACCGAGGATGATTGTTCTGAAATTCGGCAGTAGATGAATCTGATTAATCCCCGTCAGCATACAGCTGAGTGGTTCCGTCAAAGTTGCTTCTTCATAGCTCACATGCTCCTTCAATTTGTACAAAAAACGATCCTCGGTCACATAATAATCTGTAAATGTTCCGTCAGCACTCACACCTGTCTCGGTAACAGACTTATGTGTGCAATGATTTTGTCTGCCTGTTCTGCACATGTCACACTGTCCGCAATAGTAGGTAGGGTCGATCACAACACGGTCGCCCGCTTGTAATGTCGTTACCGCAGAGCCAACATCAATGACTTCCCCGGCAGACTCATGACCGAGAATGACAGAAGGAACTGCATGATATTTGCCGCTGACAATACCGAGATCGGTACCACATACACCTGTCGCCCGAATACGAACCAACACCTGATTATCTCTTGTAATTTCCGGGACAGGCCGTTCCTCAAGCGCCACATCCCAAGCCGATTTGTATACCAATGCAAGCATGATATAACCTCCTTATAATAATAAAAAATATAAATATAGCGATTCATTTGAAAACAGTTTCAGACAAGATACGAAAGTAGTGAAGGGACGAAATTGATCCTGGAGAAGCGGAGCATTCGCCTCAAAGTTTTCAGAAAGCTGCTTCGAAAGCATACGCTATCAATGGATTTTTCCCTTGGGAAAGGGAAATCAAGAAAATCCGTGGATAACAGCGATCATAAGAACGATTCGTAACCGAAACGACCACTTCGAACAGTTGCATTGAAATGTTTTAATTAACGCTGGCAAGCACCGAATCCAGCCGCTCTACAATCTCAACCAGTTCGTCTTCGGTTGTGGTAAGGGAAGGCCGGACCTTAACAACGTTACCGAAGCCATATCTTGAACTTCTCAAGATCAGATGCTCATCTGTAAAAGCACGGTCAACAATGGCATTGGTTTTGAGCGTATCCGGTTCATTACCGTCACCTACAATCTCCAACCCCCACATTAACCCGACACCACGAGCTTCACCGATACTTGGGTATTTCATAGCCAATTCATGCAGCAACTCACCCAAAATTTCACCTTTGCGTTTCACCGCATCCAGAAACCCGGGTTCGGATACCACTTCCAAGGTGGATTTGGCAGCAGTTACGGAGATCAGATTACTTCCTGAGGTGAAGGAATGTTCGTGCTTTTCGAGCACGTTCAGCCGGGATTGCATTAAAACCGCAGCAACAGGTACGCCGATCCCGCCAAGACCTTTTGCAAGGGTAATCATATCAGGCTGGATATCAAACAGTTCGCTGGCAAACATGGTTCCGGTACGACCGATTCCTGTCTGTACTTCGTCAGCAATGAGAATAATATTGTACTCATCACACAGTTTACGCAGTCGTTTGAAATATCCGGCAGGAGGAATGATATTGCCGCCATTTCCGAGAATGGGTTCGATAATCATGCAGGCGACTGAGCCGGAACTTGCATATTCTATCGCATCAGATATAGCTTCAACGCATTGATAGCCGCAGTCTCCATTTGAGGATTTGAATGGGCAACGATAACAGTATGGGGCAGGTACATGGACAGCGTTAGCCACAGCCGAATTGGGGAAGCGTTTCCGTCTAAAGGCATTCCCCGAAATCCCAGTGGCAAATTGGGTCTGCCCATGATGGGACAGATACAGGCTGATGATGTCTGTTGATTCGGTATACTTCTGTGCAATTTTGGTTGCACATTCGTTGGCAGTTGAACCAGTGATATCCCGCATCCATCCGGCATTAATGTCGTTTGGAGCATATTCGATTAAGTGATCAAGTACTTCATTTACGTACGGTTCGGTGAAGGAGGAAGACATATGCGTCAGATTGCCGACTTGTTCCTGAATTTTGCTGACAACATGTGGGTGATTATAGCCCAGTGACAGATTGAACGTGCCCGACACGCCATCCAGGTATTCAACACCTGAATCGTCAATCAACTTAATCCCTTTTCCGGCTATGAAGCGGTTGTTGGTTAAAGTTTGCATACGATTTCCTCCAATATAATGGTGTACTAGCTCGAACGAAGCTCAACAATCCGGATGATGCGGGCATCACCTCCCTTAAGAAACGATGTTTACATTTCCTTGCTATGTTGTGCGAGAGCAGCACGTACTGCATTATTTTTTACAGTCCATAGATGAGAGACCATCAATGTGAGCAGCAGGATCAGACAGAATCCGGCCAAAATCCAGATTGTATTCACGACAGGCCCTGTACTCATACTCCATCCAGTCACATACTGCAAGATGGCACCTCCAATACCACCCGATGCGATCAGGATACTGGTTGTCCGCTCGGTCATACCGGGAATCAGAACATTTGCGTAGACTAGTGCGATACAGAACAGCCCTGACATGAACAGACCGGTTCCGAAAATGAGTACATACGTTGTCCACTGTCCAGTTACAAATACCATAGCGACCGTAAACAAAAGCGTGCCAACCGTACTCCAGATCAGGAAAGGCATATAGTTGACGGCTTCCGCTATTTTCCCGGAGAAAAGACGACCGATGATCATCGCTATCCACAGGATGGAGACACTCAGCGATGCAACAGATTCCTGAAGCTGCAGTCGTTCTACGAGAATGGAGGGCAGGAAGTTCATCAATCCCAGTTCCAATCCCATGTAGATGAAAAAGAAGATGACGAAGATTGTCAGCAGACCCAGATGTTTTCTCGAATATCGGGCTTTACCTGCTGCATGTGCCACTGTATTCTCACCAGCCTGTTCCAGATACAGTGCGGCTGGCTGGGGCATAGTAATCCACAGCAGCATGAGAACTAGTGACAACACGGCCACCGTATAAAAAGTAAGATGCCACAGATCTATCCAGATGAATAAAGCAGCGACAGCCGGGATGAGAAGTGCTCCAAGAGCAAAGAAGACATCCAGCTTGGACATGGCGACCGCCTTTTGATTCTCAGTGAATTCGATCGTGAATGCACCTACAGAGGGTTCGATGATACCTGAACCGAAACCTACGATAATTGTGAGAAGAAGAACTACAGACCAGGATGGCAGAAAACCGAGTAATATATAAGCAGCTACAATACAGATCAGAGCTAGGGTCAGCATCGCTTTTCTTCCGATACGGGCTGTCAGGGCAGGAGCTGCGATGACACCGACAAGAAATCCAAGAAACTGCAGAAATAACAAAAATCCGCCATCACTGTAACCGCGCTCATAATGTGACAATAAAACAGGAAGAAGTGCACCGAGCACAACGCTGGTTATGCCGATTAACAGATAAAAACCGCAGCTTAGAGCGAATATTCTTTTCAAAAGCCCGCCTCCTAGTTGGATATAAATTTTATATTATGTAATTTATGTTTATTTCATATATAACTTATACCATAATTGTCCAAATGTACATGCTTTTTGTTGTAAAATAATGTTAAATTTTGATGAAGAGAAATATTTCTTGTACTAAATTTTTTCTAAAACGATTTCGTGTCGAAAGGGTAGATATGATTTAATTCATATGACCTTTTAACAGGGTTTTCCATCTGTATTGATCGAGGATAGTAAAACGTGCATATATAAAAAACGTTCCCTGTCTGAGTAGACGGGAAACGTTCTGATTAGCCGTTTTATATGATGATACCTGACCTCAACGTATCGCCATTAAGCAGTTTGCACAAAGAAAATTCCATCGAATGGTGCGTGCGCAGACGCGGGACCACTTCGCAAAAATAAATAACCGTTTGCATCGGGAAGACCCAATATATCCCGATAAGGCTCAGGAAAATCTCCGGAATATATTTGACAAACCAGTTGATGTTCTTCTAGCAAATGGTCAATTCCTTTCACACCGTTTGGTACAGTGGGAGAGAAAAATGAAAATGCAGGGAACTCATGATCGTCTAACTCCATTTCAATCAAATGTACGCCGCTTAACGGAATGGGTGGAACGGGACATACGGAAGTGAGTGGATGCGAAGATACCGAGACATAAGTGCATCCGGCAACAATATTCTCGTTCCATTCCAGCTCATCTCCCGTATAGGTTACCTGATCCAGAAAGTATTCGGAAGCGGAGTAGGTCGAGAAGACCGAGATATATTTATCTTGTGGTAAAGAAGGGATATGGACCTGCTGTGAAAGTGTATTGCAATTGATGGAGAACAGATGTAATAAAGGCTGCCCCTCAGGGTTGAGTGGCCAGTCGGAAACGTATGCAGTTTTTCCACCAATCCACATGCCAGAGTCTTGGTTTGGATCATCGGGGTCAACTGTAAATCGAGTAACTTTGTACATGAGAAACTCCTTCCAGAGTGTAATTTGGCTTTCCTATGTAACGTTGTATGTGTTTTTATATAACCAATCATTGCTTCGTTTCAGTATAAATGAGATGATGTGGAATGAAAATCAGTACAAGGTACTAACTCATTGCAAGAAGCGAATGAACGTACCAGCACTCTAAGCACCAGTGGCAATACTATAGATGAGAAGCGGTGACACATGTTAATTAACAAATACATAAGTGAAACGGGATTCTGCTCCCGCAGGGAAACGAACCGTTTAATTGCGGCCGGACGCATAACGATTAATGGCAAGGTATGTGAAAAAGGGACGGATGTTGAACCTCACGATGTGGTACTCATTGATGGAAATCAGATTCCTCGTAATGACAGCGAACCTGTCTACATTGCTTTGAACAAACCCATGGGTATTGTCTGCACAGCAGCAGAACATGTAAAGGGGAACATCATTCAATATATGAATTATCCTTCTCGCATATTTGCGATAGGCAGGCTGGATAAGGCATCTGAGGGGTTGATTTTGCTTACGAATGACGGAGGCATTGTGAACAAGATGATGCGTTCGGAGCATAATCATGATAAAGAATATGTAGTGACTGTAGACAAACCCATAATTGACGAATTCGTAAAGTCCATGTCGGATGGCGTTGAAATTCTGGACGTGGTGACCAAGCCCTGCGAAGTGTATAGGAAAAGTGACAATGTATTTCGTATTATTCTGACACAGGGTCTCAACCTGCAGATCCGCAGAATGTGCAAAGCCTTGGGGTATCGGGTCCTGAAGCTGGAGCGCGTGCGAATTATGAATATTACGCTGGATCAACTGGAGCGGGGGCAATGGCGTCATCTGCAGCAAGAGGAACTGGAGATTCTGATGTCTCAATTGAATGAGATAAAATGAATGACTTCTGCTGCATGTCAACGGTAATCACACATGATGTCCAGTTATATCAGTGAAAAATGAAGCAAACACTAACCCCTATGCGGATTAGTGTTTTTGTTGTTAAGCTTGTGTCCTGTTCGTTCTGAAATGTAAGAGCCAAATAGGGTTAAGAACGCACCGAGTACAATTACCCAGGTTATCTGCTCTTGAAGAATCAGTGCAGATGACACAACAGTAATGACGGGCACCAGATAGATATATACGCTCGTTTGGATAGCTCCGAGAAGATTCACGGCCCGGTTCCAGGTCACGAAACACAACGCGGAGGCACCCAGACCGAGGTAGAGAATATTGGAGAGATTGGTCATGTTCGTGAAGCGTCCGAGTTCCCAATGGAATTCAAACAGGAATAGAGCTGGTAGCATGAAAATCAGGCCATAGAAGAATACTTTGCGAGTCGCGCCAATGGTGTGATAACGAAGCTCGCCAATTTTCCGCATTAACACAGAGTAGATCGCCCATACTGCAGGTGCTATGAAAGCAAGCAGATCACCTATCGGATTCAGTTGCAGAATGAAGCTGCCGTTCAGTGCGATGAGTATTATGCCGCTCAAGGCAATCCCGAATCCAATAATGAAGCGGCGAGTTAACTTCTCGCCATCTAAGAAGAAGTGTGCGAGCACGGCAGTGAAGAACGGGGCAATGGAGACAATAACACCCACGTTGGAAGCTGTTGTGTACACCAGAGCAATATTTTCAATAAGAAAATATAACGTCACCCCACATAGTCCTGCTCCAATAAATAACCATTCTTCTCTGAATGAGGCGATCCGCAGTGAACGTGGATAGATCAATAACAGTATCAAATAACCGATCAGGAAACGGAAAAATAAAATTTCCACTGGAGTAAAGTCAATCAACAGAACCTTCGTCGAGACAAACGTAGTGCCCCAGATTAGTATAGTAAACAAAGCGAGTAAATGTCCGGTAGAGGCTTTAGTGTTTTGATGACCAAGATGACTTGTCATACGATGTTAGTGGTGGTTCGTTTCAACTCCGAATCATGATTGAAGATACGTCTATATTGCTTGGGTGTCAGGCCAATCAGTTTTTTGAAAAAATTCGTGAAATGGCTCTGGTCACTGAATCCTGTCTGTGCAGCTACTTCAATCGGCAGCAGACCTTGTTCCAGCAGACGCCTGGCTTGATTAATGCGAATCGTCTCCAGATAACGGTAAGGTGATATCCCTTTCTGGCGCGTGAATAAACGCAGCAGGTGGTATTTACTCATCTCCGTCAAGTCGGCTAACTCGTTCAGCGAGATGCTCTCCATGTAATGAGCTTCTATGTAATCACATATGCATCTGATCTCCAAGGTAACATCCTGTGTGGAAACAGGTGGTTCAGCATCCGAATAATCTCGCAGCAATTGATCCAGTAGTAAGAGTAACAATTCTTCTTTGCAAAAATCGGATTGCTCTTCCAGAATCATCTGATGCAGCTCGTGCAGGGAACCCACAAGTTCACTTTGGTAGAGAACGGGGGATGTAAACCGTGGCAAGTAAGCTTGTCCAGTAATCTCTCTCGCATACTCTCGCATAACCTCAGGCTGGACATTGATACAGCGATAATCGAGGGTTCTGCCATCGACCTGTTCGCAGGCATGAGGATCATGTGGATTAAAGACAATCATATCTCCGCTATTCAGCATGTATTCTTCGTTGTTGCAGACGAGGTGTCGCTTGCCTTGCTCAATGAATCCTATGACGTAATAGTCATGAAAATGATTGGGAAACTTCTGCATAATGCCTTCAAATTGATAAGCTTCTAGCTGCAGATCGGTATCAAATACGACAGTCCGGACTTCCCGAGTCATGATGCACCTTCTTTCTGGTATGTTAACGTCATTATAGGTTGCAAAGAAGGAATTTTCTTGAACGATATTGCTATTGCTCGAAGTGTTTGGTCGGACAAATATCTCTAAAAACAAAATACCCGCAATCCCGGAGGGAAAGCGAGCCCTTTGCTAAGTATAGTTGATTCATGAGTTCAAACCTATATATAGTGGAGAAAAAATCTCTGGAACAATAAGGTATTGTTCTTAGTGTAACGTAGCCAGTGCTTCAGGTGTAAAAGCCTGTATCTCGGATAGGCGTCCTTCGCGTACTTTGGCAGCCCATGCTGGATCACCAAGGAGTGCACGTCCCACAGCTACCAGATCAAATTCCTGTTGTTCATATCGCTTCATAAGCTCGCTCATACCTGGATGTGTTGCTTTATCTGCTCCTGCTTCAGGCTCATCTGGCATACCCACAGAACCGACGGTAATGGTGGTTTGACCACTTAGCTTTCGCACCCAACCTGCAAATCCAAGCTCAGATCCTTCAAACTCGGGCTCCCAGAAGCGTCGTGTCGAGCAGTGGAAGATATCTACACCTGCGTCAACCAGCAAATGAAGGAATTGTTCCAGTTGTTCGGGGGTGTCGAACAGTCTGGCTTGATAATCATTCATCTTCCATTGGGAAATCCGCATCGCGATAGGGAAATCAGGACCTACCGCAGCACGAACTGCCATTACAACTTCAACCGCGAATTGAGTTCGTTTCTGTAGGTCACCGCCATAGCGGTCTGTTCTCCTATTCGTTGTTTTCCAGAAAAATTGATCGATCAGAAAACCGTGTGCACCGTGAAGCTCAATTCCGTCAAAACCAATGCTTTGTGCATTGGCTGCTGCATCTGCATAAGCTTGAATCACAGTTGCGATCTCTGCCTCCGTCATGGGCGCACCTACTTGAGTACCTTCCATATCAACTCCCGATGGACTAAGAGATTCAGCTTCTGGGTGAGGTTGAGATCCAGAAGGGCGGGTAATACCCAAGTGCAGAATTTGCGGGAAAATCTTGCCGCCAGCTTCATGGACTTGTTTGACTACTTCAGCCCAGCCGTGAAGAGCTGCTTCTCCATACATATGAGGGAGCCTAGGCTCACTTGATGCAGACGGATGCTCAATAGTTGCACCCTCTGTAATAATGAGTCCAACACCATGCTCGGCACGTCGGCGATAATATGCAGCTACATCGGGACCTGGCACACCATCCGGGGAGAAGGCACGAGCCATGGGGGACATGACGATGCGCGAGGATAGGGTTAACTTTTGAACAGTGTATGGTTGGAACAGAAGCTCCGTAGAAATAACGTTATGTTGTTGATTACTCAAACTAAGCACCTCCATTATTATGCACCTTCAAGCGGGTACAAGTGCAATCTTAACAAGGTGTATAGGCATGCTCAATCAACAATCGAAGCATTTTGTTGCTTAAGCGAAAGACACGGATTATTGTATGGTGTCTTTGCACTTACTTTCACTTGTTGAACAATTAACACTTATCTATAATGAAGGAGTCTAACCAAATATTTTGTGTACAAAGGAGGATTGGGACATGTCTGGTGTATTGTCTCCAAACTCGAATGATCCGCGTGTAATCCGCACGCGTCAATTAATTCTTGATGCGTTTTTAAACCAATTGAATATTAAAAATTTCAACAGCATTACGATTCAAAACATTACAGAACAAGCCACAATTAACAGGGCTACATTCTACGCCCATTTTCAGGATAAATATGCACTGCTTGAAGCCTTGTTATCGGATGCTTTTATGGAATATGTGACGAAAAGGGTGGACCCGGATGCCCGGTTATCAGCCGAAACCATACAGCAGCTTATATTTTCATTATGTGATTATCACGTCTCAAGTAATGGATGCATCAAAAAATATGAGACAGTTGCACCAATTATTGAAGAAAATATCAAGACACAGCTGGAGCAATTCCTTCTTGAATTAATGAGCAAGGTAGCGGGGGATGTAGATCCCAAAACGCTGAAAATTACCGCAACCATGCTAAGCTGGTCGATCTATGGCATGACATATCGATGGAATATTGAAGGCGGGCAGGAATCCCCGGCTGAATTAGCTAACAGAGTGGTCCCTTATATGATGGGTGGATTGGAATTGTTGAATTAACTTCATTTAACGAAACTGCATTATTATTCGAATGGACATGGGAGGAATAACAAGATGTTTGAACATTTGGTTGTTTTTAAATTTAACGATAAAACCACGCTAGCCAAACAGCAGGAATTGGTGGATCAATTGCTCGCGTTACAGGAACAAATACCGGGTATTGTCTCGCTGACCGCAGGAATCAATGCAACGGAAGAAACGGATCGTATTCAAGGTTATACGATTGGATTGAGAGTGACGTTTGAAGATCAGGAGGCATTGCGCGCCTATGGTCCACATCCTGCTCATCAGGCATTTGTAACTTCCCTCGATGGTTGGGTGGAAGATGTAATTGTAGTTGATTATGCCATTTAAAGGCGCGAAATCAGAGGTTTAACGAATATAGGAGTTGAAGATTCCCATGTGTTTAATTTTATTTGCTTATAACATGCATCCAAAGTATCCGCTTATATTGGGATCAAATAGGGATGAATTCTATCACAGACCTACGGCTCAAGCACACTATTGGGAAGACCATCCTCATATATTGGCTGGCCGGGATTTGTCGAAAATGGGAACCTGGATGGGCGTAACCAAAGGTGGGCGTCTGGCTGCTATTACGAATTATCGTGATCCAAATGAAGATATACATGCCAAGGGCTCAAGAGGAGATCTGGTTGCTGATTTTTTAAAGGGAACGTCCACACCTGAGCAATATATACAACACGCGGAGAGAAGTCGCAATGATTATCCTGGCTACAATTTGTTAGTGGGTGATCCTGACGACCTCTATTATTATTCTAATGTGGGTAATGTTGTGATGAAGTTGAAACCGGGAATATACGGGATTAGTAATCACTTGATTAATACGGATTGGCCCAAGGTGAAACGTGGGAAAGAAGGGCTGGAGAAAATCATCCAAGGGGAGGACGAAGCAACCCTGACAGAACAAATATTAGGTTTGCTGCAAATGGCAGACCCTTCAGTGGATGAGCTTTTACCCCATACAGGTGTTCCATTGGAATGGGAACGTTTGCTTTCTCCCATCTTTGTTAGAAGTGAGAAATTCGACTATGGGACCAGAGCTTCATCCGTTGTTCTGATGAACAGAGAAGAAGTGTTTTTTACGGAGAGGGTTCACCAGAACGGAGAGGTAATGGAGCAACGTTTTAACATCAAACCTCTTAACTCGACAAGCTGAGAATATGAAAGAAATGATGTTCAAACATTATGCATTTACATGAATCACTGAAGTTAAATCCAAAGTTCATGTTTCATTGCTTCTGAGTGTAAAGAATTATTTAAATTTTCCGCGTCAACTAATATAACACGATATAAACGGTCTGAGAGTACCTTTTGTATAACACGCCCAATTTTAATTGGGCTCTTTATCTCTTATCACAATTCTATGTTATGAATCATGGAACTTCCCTGAATAGTTTATATAATGTGAATCAACATAACATGATTTTGAAGCGGTTTGGTTGATTCTAATTTCAGGGGGGCAACGTGGGATGAAAGAAACCAAAAAGATGAGAGTTTTTTCACTGGGAATTCAGCACGTACTCGCGATGTATGCGGGAGCAATTCTGGTGCCTTTGCTTGTGGGCAGAGCACTAAATCTGACTGCAGAGCAGTTGGCGTATCTGGTATCCATTGACCTGTTAACGTGTGGGATTGCAACATGGCTTCAGGCTCGGAAAGGGAAGTACTTGGGTATTGGTTTGCCAGCGGTGCTCGGAAGTTCTTTTGTAGCGGTGACACCCATGATTGCGATTGGATCGCAATACGGAATTCCTGCCATATATGGGTCGATCATCGCAGCCGGGTTATTTATCGTCATCTTTGCCGTATTTTTCAGCAAAATCGTCAAATTGTTTCCGCCAGTTGTGATCGGTACAGTGGTAACCATCATCGGTCTTGCGCTGATTCCAACGGGAATTAAAAACATGGCGGGTGGAGCAAACAGTGAGAATTTCGGAAGTTTGGACAATTTGGCGCTTTCCTTTGGTGTATTACTGTTCATTCTAATCCTGAATCGATATGCTCGCGGTTTTGTAAAATCCCTGGCTGTTCTCCTTGGTATTATCGTGGGGACCCTCATCGCAGCCATTATGGGAAAAGTGAATTTTGCCTCTGTACAGGAAGCCTCCTGGTTCCATTTACCTCAACCCTTTTACTTTGGATGGCCTACCTTTGAAATCGGCCCCATTATTACAATGATTATTGTAGGTACGGTGGTTATCATCGAATCAACAGGTGTATTTATGGCTTTGAGCAAAATTTGTGATCAACCGATCAACGAAAATGATCTGGCACGGGGATATCGCGCAGAAGGTCTCGCGTTTGTTCTGGGCGGCATCTTTAATGCTTTTCCATACAATACATTTGCACAGAATGTTGGTTTGGTTCAGCTCTCCAAAGTAAAAACGACCAATGTTGTTGTTGCAGCTGGAGGTATTCTAGTCTTTCTGGGACTCATTCCGAAGGTAGCTGCTTTTGCAACCATTATTCCAAGTGCTGTCCTCGGAGGAGCGACTGTTGTCCTGTTTGGAATGGTTGTCTCATCCGGGATCAAAATGCTGCAAAACGTCGACTTTGGCAAACAATCCAATCTATTGATCGTGGCTTGCTCCGTTTCACTTGGGCTCGGTGTTACTGCTGTACCCGATCTGTTTGCCCAGCTTCCTCAAAGTATTCGGATTATTGTTAGCGATGGTATCATTACGGGAAGCCTGTCAGCGATCCTGCTTAATGTCTTCTTTAACCTTGCTCTGAAAAAAGAGAGCTTGCCAGTACAGCCTGTACAGGCTCAAGAAGCACACACGTAATCCTTGTAATAACAGACGTGTCATCTAGTAGTAAGTAAGCGGAATAGATCCAAGACGGTTTTCTGGGAAGTGGAGTGAAAGGGAATGACCCCACTTGTCAAAGAAACCTCTTGGATTTTTTTGTGCTTACGATTCATGAGGAATGCAAAAGACATGCAAATATGCTAAAGTTTCATCAAGAACATTTTAGATGTTCGTTTAAGTCAGCAACCTCTTGAATTGAATTTCCATGCGACTACATAAATGAGCATTGGTTCACAAGGCTACAATATAACCAAGGGATATCCCTGGTGCAGAAAAGGAGTTGTGATCACCATGCAACAAGAAACGTTGAACAAAGGGTGGAACTTGGAGAATAGTTATGCGAAGTTACCGCAACCCTTTTTTACAAGTCAGGGCGCAGCGCCTGTTGAATCACCAAAGCTGATCATTTTTAATAGACTGCTTGCATCCACCTTGGGTCTGGATGTGGAGTCTCTTGACAGTGATGAAGGAGCGCAAATTTTTGCAGGTAATATGATTCCGGAAGGAGCCGAGCCTTTGGCTCAGGCCTATGCAGGACATCAATTTGGCAATTTTAACATGCTTGGTGATGGACGTGCTTTGCTGCTGGGTGAACAGATTACGCCACAGGGCGAGCGAGTGGACATCCAACTGAAAGGTTCAGGGAGAACACCGTACTCTCGTGGAGGAGATGGACGTGCTGCTGTAGGGCCCATGTTGCGAGAGTATATTATTAGTGAAGCGATGTATGCACTGGGTATCCCAACAACACGCAGTCTGGCTGTGGTATCAACAGGAGAAAACATTATCCGCGAAACAGAGCGGCCAGGTGCCATTTTAACGCGTGTGGCTTCCAGTCATATCCGGGTAGCAACCTTCCAGTATGCAGCCAGATGGGGGTCTATCGACGATCTTCGGGCATTGGCTGATTATACGTTGCATCGACATTTTCCTGATGTTGCTCAAGCTGAGAATCGTTATCTTTTGCTCCTTCAGGAAGTTATTAAACGGCAGGCGGCACTCATTGCCCAATGGCAGCGTGTTGGTTTCATTCATGGCGTGATGAACACGGATAACATGGCCATTAGTGGTGAGACCATCGATTATGGTCCGTGTGCCTTTATGGATGCTTACAATCCTTCAACCGTATTCAGCTCCATTGACAGGCAAGGTCGCTATGCTTATGGTAATCAACCGTATATTGCCGGGTGGAATTTGGCTCGCTTTGCCGAGACGCTTCTGCCGTTGTTGCATGAAGATGAAGAACAGGCGGTGCAACTCGCTCAGGATGCTATCGCACAATTTTCTGAATTGTACCATCATCATTGGCTCAAGGGAATGCGTGCCAAACTGGGCTTGTTGGATGAAGAGGCCGAAGATGAAGCGTTGATCAAGGAGCTTCTTGAACTCATGGAGAAACATAGTGCAGATTACACCAATACGTTCCTGGCATTGACCTTTGATAGGTTGGAAGGGACAGCTTTGTTTGGCACGCCGGAATTTGCTGAATGGCATGAGCGGTGGCAAGCAAGATTGGACAGACAGCAAGAGGAGAAGGAAGTCTCTCGGCAGTTGATGAGAACGAACAATCCAGCAGTTATCCCCCGCAATCATCGGGTCGAGGAAGCCCTTGAGCAAGCGGAGAACCACGGAGATCTTAGCGTGATGCAGAAGCTTTTGGCAGTTCTTTCAGACCCGTTTGCGCACTCACCTGAGCAGGCTGAATATGCCGAGCTACCAGCACAGTGCAATACTTCGTATCAGACTTTTTGTGGAACCTGATTGAACAGTAGGAACGAATATGAGGAGGCTGCCTTGGGCAGCTTTTTCATTTTTTCATTCTGTCATCGAAGTTACTTTATAGAGGCAGGTGCATTCATGTCCAACATGTTAAGCAAACAACAATTGGCAGACATCCTTTTACAGCTTTTAGAGCGTACATCTTTTCCTAGGGAACAGATGCAGAACTATGTTAACCGCTTGTTTGAGACCTTAAAATGGGATGGGGTGCCCTATGTAGAGAGTAGAAAAGATACGTATATTGTTCGAATATACGAACGTGGTCTCGTCTCATTGGAGAAACGGGTGAAACAGCCTGATGAAGTCATCTATTGGTTGCTGGAAGATATTATTTTCACCGCGACGCATGTAGGGTTGTTGGAAAGACATGGCGTGGATAATAAAGAAACGCATTTGAACTACACAAATGAAGTGATGAAGGAACTGAACAGGGGTGTTCAGGAAGCTTTCCAGCAGATCGGTGATCCGTATTTACATTGGCATCAGACGGGTAAACGTCAGGAGTTAGAGGGCATGACATAAAAAAAGTGAGGTGTGTTACATGAGCGAGCATGATATTAATGATGTATGGTATGACTATGCTATGTTATTTGTCGAAAAAAAGAATGAATCTGAACAGGGCTGGGCATCGTTGACTTCGAACGAGCAGGACATTGCTGCTTTATGGCTATTAGAGGCGGATGTCTTTAATGGCGGTTTTATACAGTTTTTCTGCAACTGGGGGGAAGAGGTATACCGTTACGCGTTGCGGGCATTACATATCATTGGTGCGACTCAAGTCGTGGAGATTATAACGTCAGCATACGGCTGCATTGAGCATCTGAAAGAGGATGAAAGGCTTACTGAACTGTGGGATATTCCTAAATTCCTGACAAAGGAACAAGAGCAGCAGTTAGATGCGCTGGATCAGAAGTTTTGGAACAATGAGGATCAGATCGCGGAGAAAGCCTATGGTTATTATCACGGAAAATTGAACATGATGATTATATAATCTAGTTTCAACTATGCATCCGTTGTTCTGTTCGAAGATTAATACTTGGTCTTGCAATGACTGAAACGTTCGGCTATACTTGCTATAAATTGAATACATGAATCACGTTGATAGAGCGCAGTAGCGGCTTTGTCCCTGTTACAGAAAGTCAGGGGTTGATGGAACCTGATACATACAAGGGCTGCGAATTACACTCTGGAGTACTTGGGTAATGCCAAGCGGATGGGCAAACGATATATTGCCAAAAGTGGTATGGATAACGTGTTAAGGTCATGTGTTGTCCATGCAATTTGGGTGGTACCACGGTTATAATAATCGTCCCTGTGTCTAATGAAGACAAGGAGGCGATTTTTTTGTGTCCAAAAAAGCCGTTCCAGCGTGTAATTTCGTAATTTAACGTAGATCATGACTGAATCTTGAGGATAGAAAAGGGGTTATACACATGAATATTATTGATGAACTACAGTGGCGTGACGCCATTAACCAGCAGACAGATGCAGAGGGACTGCGTGAGTTGACTGAAACCAAATCGATCTCGTTGTACTGCGGCGTTGACCCTACGGGGGACAGCATGCATATCGGACATCTAATTCCATTCATGATGCTGAAACGTTTTCAACTGGCAGGACATCGTCCAGTCATTCTGATAGGTGGAGCTACAGGTACGATTGGTGATCCAAGTGGCCGGCAGGCAGAACGTTCTTTGCAAACGATGGAGCAAGTGCAGGAGAATGTGGATGCACTGACAGCGCAGATGAAGAAGTTGTTCGTAACAGACGGTGATAATCAGGTTCGCATGGTGAACAACTACGATTGGACACACAAAATCAATGTGATTGAATTCTTGCGTGACTACGGCAAAAACTTTAATCTCAACACAATGCTGGCTAAGGATGTAGTTGCGAGCAGACTGGAAGGCGGAATCTCGTTTACCGAGTTTTCATACCAGATCCTTCAATCACTCGACTACCTGCACCTGTTCCAAAACGAAGATGTACAGCTTCAAATCGGCGGTTCGGATCAATGGGGGAATATCACGAGTGGTCTTGATCTGATTCGTAAAAAAGAAGGATCTGAAGCGAAGGCGTATGGTCTGACCATTCCGCTCATGCTCAAATCCGACGGTACGAAATTCGGTAAAACAGCTGGCGGCGCAATCTGGCTTGACCCGAACAAAACAACACCATTTGAGTTCTACCAGTTCTGGGCGAATACAGATGACCGTGATGTGATCAAATACTTGAAATACTTTACCTTCCTGAGCAAAGAAGAAATTGAAGCTTTGGCTGAAAAGGTAGAGACAGAGCCGCACAGACGTGAAGCACAGAAAGCACTCGCGGAAGAAATGACAAAATTCGTTCACGGTGAAGAAATGCTAGAACAGGCTAAACGTATTACAGCGGCGCTGTTCAGTGGTGATATCCGTTCCCTGACAGCAGATGAAATCGAGCAGGGTTTCAAGGAAATGCCAACATTCGAAACGGACGGCGAAGCGAAAAATATCGTCGACTGGCTCGTAGATCTGGGGTTGGAGCCATCCAAACGCCAGGCCCGTGAGGATGTCACTAAAGGCGCTATCTCCATGAACGGTGAGAAAATCACGGAGCTTGAATTCACAGTGTCGGCAGAGCATGCCATTGGCGGTAAATTCATCATTATCCGTAAAGGTAAGAAGAACTACAGCCTGGTTAAACTCCAAGCGTAGTGTCTGAGTATTAGAACGTAACACAGAAACGTATAGAGACTACAATAGACACACAAATAAAGCTACAAATACAGAAACAAAAAGACCGCCTTCCATCTCTGTCAGGCGACAGAGGGGAGGCGGTCTTTCGTATATCAGGCCAGTGAGTGACCTATCTTATTGATTAACGATCGCTGTGATTTCTTCATCCAGATCAAGTCGTACATTCTCACGGTACGCCCTGATGTTGTATTCACTGTGCAGGTAACGAAGAATCGCTTCAATCATATTGGACTCCACCAGATATTGACTACGGCCTTGAATCCAAACTTCAGCGGAATAACCTGTATCTTCTTCCCAACTCAGTTCTACATTCACATCGGTTGGACGTACACCCTTACGTTCTGCCATATGAATACAGATTGCATTCACAATTTCATCCATGCTCAGAACCATAGAGACTAGTACCGTCCGTTTCTGTTACGGTCATCATCACGATCATTGCGACGGTCATAACGACCATCCGCTGCAGGTTTGCGACGATTGGAGATGGCTCTGAAGAGTGCCATAGCCAGCATAACAATCAACATAATTGCTGCAACGTTCACGAGCAATCCAAGGATGTTACCCAGAGCGCCCATGCCACCGAACAATCCGCCAAACATCATACCAGCAAGACCACCAAGCATCATGCCTTTCATGAATCCGCCGCCACCGCCGAAGAATCCGCCACGGTTCGTTGTAGCTGCTCCATTGCTGGAGTTGTTATTCGTATTCGATTTGCTTACATTGCTGTCGGATTTCTTAGGTGTATTGCTATAACTTTTCGTACCGGATTTGAATCCGCCACCACGTCTTGCATCCGCAGAATCCGGATTCGTTACTCCCACTGTTGCGAACAATAATGTAAAGGCCATAAATACCATCATTAGATGTTTAACTCCGAATTTTTTCTTCATTGTAAAGATCGTAACCCCCCGATTAATTTGTTTGAATCGCCCAAAAATGGGCCTTACTCATGTAATACGGTCAACTTGCAGGAACGTTTCAAATTTTATTAAATTTCTGAAACGCTTGGACTTGGGTCTTGAATTGCAGCTTGGCCATCAAGCAATTGGGTAACCCAATGACACCATTCCAGGCCTGTTTGTGCGTGCATTAACCCTTTTTGTACCAGGATGTAGCTTCCAAAATCTCGGTTGCCTACACGAAGATTATCCTGAGGTATACGTGACTTCAGATCCTCGAAATAACGTATGCGTTCCATAAACCAGCTTTTACGCTCGTTAAGAATGCGTCTCATGCTTCCGTCTTCCGCTATGCCAACACACAAAATACGCAAATTAAATTCATCGCGTGTAACCGGTGCGGTAACAGGAGTAATCATCCATTCCAAGAGCTTTTCAATGCCTTTTTCCGTAACTGCGTACATTTTCTTGTCCGGTTTGTCAGACTGTTGTACCCAGCGGGAGGCCAATAACTCATCGTTTTCCATCTTGGACAGGAGTGGATAGATCTGGCTGTGTTTCGCCTGCCAATGAGGCTGGATTTTCAGCATCAGATCATAGCCCGATGACTCCTCGCGGGTAAGCAGCCCGAGTAATCCGTAGGAAAGTATGTTCATGCACATGTCTCCTTAATATTAGGGCTAGGTCAGAGAGAACAATCGTTTTTACTTTCTTTGACCGCTTTCATAAAAAGTGTACACTGAAACTGTATGGTTTGACAACCTGACAGAACAACTGCCTTAATTTAGACAAAAAAAGTGCGAACCATAAGGTCCGCACTCCAAACCATTTAGAGAGATGCCTGTTGTCCATACCCCTCAGCGACAAGATCAAGCTCACCTGTGGCAGAATCGATAACCATGCCGTGGACGGGTACATTGGGAGGAAGTAAAGGATGCTTCTTGATCACTTCCACAGTATGTTTTACCCCTTCTTCGACGCTGTCAAACCCGCGCAACCATTTTTGCAAACGGATGCCAGAGTTCTCCAGAGTAGTCATGACTTCTTCCGATACGCCACGCTCAACCATATGTCCAATCATGGTCTCAGCGTGAAGGGAAGCCATACCACATTCGGTATGCCCCACTACCAGGACTTCATCTGCACCCAGTTCATAGATGGCGACAAGTACACTACGCATTACGCTTCCGAAAGGCTGAGAGATAATTGCGCCTGCGTTTTTGATGATTTTCACATCACCGTTTTTCAGGTTCATGGCCTTGGGCAGCAATTCCACCAGACGTGTATCCATACAAGTGATGATAACCATCTTTTTGGTTGGAAACTTGCCAGCCGTATACTTTTCGTATTCTTTAGTCTCGACAAATGATTTGTTGTAAGTCAAAATCTCTTGAATGTTGTTCATGTCCATTGCCTCCTGTTATCCAATACGACGAGCACGGCCACTTGCATATGATGCAGCTTGTCCTACACGCCTTTGCTTTAATAGTATTTCACGGTCAGCAGATGGCATTACTCCAACCCTTTAGAGGTTGTTCAAAAAGTCCACTTTTGATTACGAATCATGCCTGAGGGCATCATCAGCATCGAAGTTGAACGCCATTTCTATCTTCTCGGTAATGAAAACCAGACTTTTTGAACACGTATCTTTAGGAGAACAATGCAATTTTCATCTGTTAAAAGTTGATTATACGCAATGCAAAAAGTATCATCAATAGGGTATAACATTTTTTTTGAAGAGGTGAACGATAACAATGGATAAACAAACACAGGAACATTTGGAATCCTTCCGTAATCTGGCTCGTAAAATTAAGAGCTATCATGAAGCCATTGGTTTGCTTCACTGGGATCTGCGCACAGGTGCGCCGAAAAAAGGCGTTCCGACTCGTTCGGAGACGCTGGGTATGTTGTCCACCGAAGCATTCAAGCTGCAAACCTCGGCTGACATGAAGACTTACCTGGATGCATTAACGACTCCAGCAGTATTGGAACAGCTCGAAGATATAGATCGTCGTCTGGTTGAAGATTGCAAGAAAGAATATGATCGCAGTCAATCCGTACCACCTGAGAAAGTACAAGCATATACGGTGCTCACGGCCAAGTCCGAAACGGCATGGGAAGATGCCAAGCATAACAGTGATTTTGCTGGATTCTCACCTTATCTCACAGATATCGTTAAGCTCAAACAGGAGTTTATTGATTATTGGGGTGTGAAGGATACACGTTATGATACGCTGCTTGATATGTATGAACCGGATCTGACGGTTGAGAAAGTGGACGCTGTGTTCGCCCGCCTCAAAGCACGTTTGGTGCCTCTACAAGAGAAGATTAATGCTTCAGAAAACAAGCCAAATACAGAGTTCCTGAATCAGTTGTTTGACACCAAACAGCAGGAAAAATTCAGTCTGTTCATCCTGGAACAAATGGGCTATGACTTTGAAGCTGGACGATTGGACGAGAGTGTTCATCCTTTTGCAACGGGTCTTAACCCGGGTGATGTGCGGATCACAACACATTATCTGCAAGATGATGTAGCAAGCGCAGTCTTCAGTTCACTGCATGAGGGTGGACATGCCCTGTACGAGCAAAATATTGATGACAGTCTGGCGGGTACCCTTCTTGCCGAAGGAACGTCCATGGGGATTCATGAGTCCCAGTCCCGTCTTTGGGAAAACATGATTGGTCGCAGTCTGCCATTCTGGACACGTTATTACAAAGATTTGCAGCAGCATTTCCCGCAACTGAGCGAGGTTGAACTGGAAGATTTCTATCGTGCAATCAACCGGGTGGAGAGTTCACTCATTCGGATTGAAGCGGATGAACTGACCTATAACCTGCACATTATTATCCGGTATGAGATTGAGAAAATGTTATTCAATGATGGTCTGGAAGTGAAAGATCTGCCGGAGACCTGGAATGCAAAATACAAGGAATATCTCGGTATTATGCCAACGAATGATGGAGACGGCGTTCTTCAGGATGTTCACTGGTCCGGTGGTGACTTTGGTTACTTTGCTTCGTATTCTCTGGGTAATATGTATGCAGCTCAAATTCTACATACATTGCGCAAGGAAATGCCGGAATTTGATACCCTCATTGCCGAAGGTAATCTGATTCCAATTAAGGAATGGCTTACAGACAAGATCTACCAGTATGGTAGAAGTCGCACACCTTCCGAATTGATTGTTGCCGTAACGGGTGAAGAATTGAACCCGGATTATCTGGCCGATTATCTGGAAGCCAAATATGCCGAGATTTACAAGCTGTAGATATCCCATATATAACATATTAAATAACATTTCGAAGAGCTGAAGAGTCGGGCATCATTGCCCGGCTCTTTTTTGCATTTAAGTTCTTAACCTTTTGTTGGGCATCGGCATATCCATAATAGAGAGAAACTGCTGAAACCAGTGAAGGAGGGAAACAACATGAAATACACGCCATGGTTCGTCCGGGGAATCGTTATTCTGCTGATTATCATTGTGGCGCTCACCAGCTGTAATAAGGAAGAGAATGAAGCCAAGATTACGATTGGCGAAGTGACTCGTTCGGTATTTTACGCACCGGAGTATGTGGCTGTGGCTCAAGGTTTTTTTGAAGAGCAGGGACTTGAGGTGGATATTCAAACGACTGCTGGTGGTGACAAAACGATGGCGGCATTACTCGCAGGTTCGGTGGATATCGCACTGGTAGGGGCGGAGACGTCCATATATGTCTATCAGCAGGGAGCGGAAGATCCGGTCATTAACTTTGCCCAACTCACCCAGACGGATGGTACATTTCTGTTCGCTCGTAACACAGAAGGTAGCTTCGATTGGGAGCAACTGAGGGATTCCACATTTCTCGGTCAACGCAAAGGCGGCATGCCGCAAATGGCAGGGGAGTTCGCACTGAACAAACATGGCATTGATCCACAAAGTGATCTGGAACTGATTCAAAATGTGGACTTTGCCAACATTGCGTCTGCTTTCGCCTCAGGCACGGGAGATTATGTTCAACTGTTTGAACCCCAGGCATCCATCTTTGAACAAGAAGGTCGGGGTAAGGTTGTTGCATCGTTTGGCACGGAAGGTGGTCTTCTGCCTTACACCGTCTTCATGACGAAACAGAGTTATCTTAACGACAATAAGGATATCGTACAGAAGTTTACGAATGGTCTGCACAAAGCGCAGGCATGGGTGGATTCCCATACGGCTGAAGAGATTGCTGAAGTCATTTCTCCTTTTTTCAAAGACATCGATCCAGTCATTTTGGTAAGCAGTGTGAACCGTTATAAGGAACAGGGCAGCTATGCAACGGATCCGATCATTGATGAGGAAGAGTGGAACAATCTGCTTGATGTCATGAGTGCCGCCGGAGAGTTGAAAGAACGTGTGGATTTGAATGCCATTGTGGATAATGCCTATGCGGAAGAGGTTACGAAATCAAAGTAATAGGGTATTCAGGAAAGGAAGTGAGCAGAATGCCTGAATCCGAAAGTGTGATCCGACTGGAAGGGATCTCTCAAGTATACGTCAGCGAGCGGGAAGCTTCCTTGGTGATTGAGGACTTGAGTCTGGAGATCCAAAAAGGAGAGTTCGTCAGTCTGGTTGGACCGAGTGGATGCGGTAAAACGACATTGTTGTCGATCATCGCCGGGCTGCTCACACCCACCCGAGGAGAGGTTAAGGTTAAAGGCAAACTCGTTGGCGGCCCCTCAGCACAGATTGGTTATATGCTTCAACAGGACTATCTGTTTCCGTGGCGGACCATTCTGGATAATGCATTAATCGGTCTTGAACTGACAGGCAGACTGGATGAACGGAGCCGTGAGCGTGTACGGGAACTGCTGGTAAGTATGGGATTGGCCGGAACGGAGAATCAATACCCTTCAGAGCTTTCAGGAGGCATGAGACAGCGAGTAGCCCTGGTGCGCACGCTGGCAACCGATCCGGGGATTTTATTGTTGGATGAACCATTCTCAGCACTTGATTATCAAACCAAGCTGCAATTGGAGGATCTGGTCTCGGACACGTTAAAACAGTTTGGCAAAACATCTGTTCTCGTCACCCATGATTTGTCTGAAGCCATTGCGGTCAGTGACCGCGTCATTGTACTGGATCGCAATCCGGGCCGCATCCGTCGTGAATTTATCATTCCCGATGGAATTCGTAAATCTCAGCCGTTTCATGCCAGGGAGCAAGAAGGATTTAATGCGTTGTTTCAGGCATTGTGGAGTGAACTGGATCAGTCCGGGGGAGGTGAGGAAGACGCGTGAATCCAATGAATCCAATGAATCCGAAGCAGGAAAAGCGTGACGAATGGATGGGGCAGCTGCATCGGAATCATATTCAGCAGGTGGCTAGATGGCGACATCAAGTGCTTGCCGTACAGTTATCTATGTTAGTATGTATGTTTTTGCTATGGGAAGTGGCAGGCAGACTCCGTTGGATTGATGTACTGTTATTCAGTTATCCGAGTAAGGTTTTTGCCCAGATTGGCAAGGACATCGCTAGTGGCGAGTTGTGGGCACATGTTGGGGTAACCGTAGGGGAAACGGCGGTTGGTTTTTTACTGGGAACACTGGTGGGAACCTTGCTTGCGGTTTTAATTTGGTGGTCTCCTTTTTTGTCCAAAGTGCTGGACCCCTATATGGTTGTATTCAACAGTATGCCAAAGGTAGCACTTGGCCCAATCTTTATTGTGATGTTCGGCGCGGGTTTTACAGCGATTGTTATGACCACGTTGTCCATTACGGTTATTATTACAACATTGGTCGTGTATAACAGCTTCAATGAAGTCGATCCCAATTATATCAAAGTCATTCGTACGTTTGGTGGAGAACGTTCCGAGATTTTTACCAAAGTTGTATTACCTGCTTCTTTTCCGGCGATTGTATCCACCTTGAAAGTGAACGTTGGCATGGCTTGGGTGGGTGTAATTGTGGGTGAGTTTCTTGTCGCCAAACAAGGACTCGGTTATCTCATTATCTATGGATTCCAGGTATTCAACTTCACACTTGTATTATCAAGTCTGTTAATTATTGCTGCAGTTGCAACAGCCATGTACCAACTTGTTGTCTATGCAGAACGCAAAATGCTGGCTGGCCGAAGGTGATTCGGAAGTGTTTTACTCGTAATGTGACCGGGTATGATATGTATACAATTTCACAAGGGGTGTCACGTTGCCCGATACCGTAAAATCAAGTACCATATTTAGTATGATTATTCCGCGCAGATCCGGAATGAATGCGATGATTGGAGAAGAGGGCCTTGAGGTTCTGTCGCAACGATCTAACTTGCCAGCGTCCCTCATTCGGGGCGTGTTGCTGTGACCGGCATGCATGCGCATGTCGGTTGATGTCGTCTAGTTTACTTTTGGATGAGACATACTAGTCATGATAAATGAATGAGGCGACGAGCTGGCTAAGAATTTTTTTGCTGCTTAGAGGAGATGGAATGTTAAATGGGTTTTAGGGTAATTAAAACTGCAATCGCCGCATTAATGGCTGTATTGATTGCAGACTGGTGTCGCTTGCCGGGACCAACATCAGCGGGATTGCTTGCCATTCTTGGTGTGGATGTAACGAGAAAACGAAGTATTCGCACCATATCGGCGCGGTTCTTTGCTTCCGTAGTTGGACTTTTATTTGCAAGTGTACTTTTTCACTTTCTAGGCTTCCATTATTGGGTGCTGGCGGTATACATATTGATCGCATTCCCGGCTATTGTCCGGGTAGGATTTAAAGAAGGCATTGTTACAGGTTCTGTTGTGGTGTTTCGGGTGTTCGGCGGCGGGGAGATGGACGTGCATGTCGTCCTCGTGCAAATTGCTTTGTTGTTAATTGGTCTTGGTTCCGCAATGGCGGTTAACCTGGCCTACATGCCGGCAGCAGATCCACAGATGCTGCGCATTCGCAAACGAATCGATGAACTCTTCTCGAAGATTTTCAAGGAATTTGCGGCCACGCTGCGTAATCCCAATGAAGCATGGGCAGGGAGAGAGCTGATTGAAGCAGATAAAGCGATACTTGGCGGTATTGATGCTGCCAAACGTTCTCTGGAGAATCAGGTGATTCATCCGAATGAGGAATGGAGCGTCTACTTCTATATGCGCAAAACGCAGTTGGACTCCATCCAGCACATGATGCATCTCGTGTCCCAGATCTATCAGAAGATGCCACATGCGGAGATGGTATCGGAGCTGTTCGATCAGCTTAGTCAGGACGTACTCACTGAATCCTACACGGGACGAACTGAAAAACTTCTTGCAGATGTGCAAGAAGAATTCAAACGTATGGAGCTGCCGGATACAAGGGAAGAATTCGAGATTCGTTCTGCAATTCTCCAGCTGTGCCGCGAACTCGCGCTGTATCTGAAAGTCGCGAAGAAGGACAAAGCACCGTCCCCAATCTCGGACCGGTCCCAATCTACAAACGAATAATAGAAAATAGTTGTCACCCTAGACGAATGCCCTGCATACACTTGTAGTGAATGATTGTATGGAGGAGGTTTAAAGATGTCATTGAGTCATAAACATCAATGTAGAGAGATTATCACGAAGGCGATCTGCGGCAAAGGTCGTAAGTTCTCTACCGTAACACATACCGTGACTCCGCCAAATGGTCCGACAAGTATTTTGGGGGCTTGGATTATCAACCACCAATATGAAGCCGTATCAGCGGGTGACGGAATTGAAGTTATTGGTACTTACGATATCAACATTTGGTATTCCTACGACAAGAACTCTCAGACGGATGTAGCCAAAGAAACGGTCTCGTATGTAGAACATGTGCCTTTGTCCTATCTGGACCCGAAACACCGGACTTCCACAGTGGAGGTATCTGCGGATGCAACGCAGGAACCTAGCTGTGTGGAAGCCACAGTATCAGCAGGTGGAAGCAGTGTAATTATCCGGGTAGAACGGGAATTCGCTGTGGAACTCGTTGCCGAAACCAAAGTTTGTGTGAAGGTCTGCACAGATGGTTGCGGTGACTACGAAGACAAGGACTATGACTTTGGCAGTGCCGATGGAGATTATGACGATCTCGATCCCGATCTGCTCGACGATGAGCTGTGAGTTTGACGCCTGTATTTGATAACCTAAGGTATCATATGCGCCAGAAGGCGCGGTGAAGAGGGCGTAAGCCCTCTTTCTTCTTAAATATTAAAAAATGGGTGGTAACGAGCCTCGCAATGTGCCTGAAATACCTTTCACGGGAAGGCTCCGCATTGCGGGGTTATTTTTATTTTAGTTGCATGATCCGGGAGGGGGGACGTAATGAATGTGATGGAACAAGCGGAGGAAGCGTTGCGCCGATATGAAAGGATGACTTCTGGAGAACGTGCAGAACGGTTGAAACAGGCAGGCATTGAAGTATTGTCACTGCACGATCGGCGCAAACGTGAACCAGGCTTGCGTGTACGCTATGACGTAGAGATAAGCTGTCTGCAGGCGATCCGGATCAAACGCAAGGATACTAGTGGCATGGGAGGGGCACAGGAAACTCTGTTGGAGCGTGAAGCGAGTTCAACCTTGTTCAAGCGCATAGAACGACTTGCGATCAAAACGCTGTATACGCTAGGGCTGGATCATGGAGCTGTTCGAATGGAATCCTCAGGGAATGGCGGCTGTGCAGTGATTTCGATCGACCCGTGTCCCTGGAAAGGGGTGACCAACCTTGCTGCTACCTATAGGGAAAGCTGGAAGCAGCATCAGGAACTGCTGGATGAGGAACTGAGTCACAGACCCATTCCAATACTCGGCATGGACCCGGAGTTTCTTCTGGTGCAGATGCCGGAATCCAAAATCGTACCCGCCTCCAGATTTCTTGAACGTACAGGAATGGCAGGCTGTGATTCCGTGACGATTGGTGGACGGCGCATATATCCGGTTGCCGAATTGCGGCCTGCTCCCAGCTCCGAACCACGAGAACTGCTGGCTCATCTGATGAGGGCATTCGCAGCTGCTTCCCGCAGCATTAGTGATCACTCGCTCATCTGGCAGGCAGGAGGGATGCCACAACGGGGGTTACCTTTGGGTGGTCATATTCATTTTAGCGGGGTGAATCTTACCGGGGAACTGCTTCGTGCACTGGACAATTATCTGGCATTGCCACTGGCATTTCTGCAAGACCCCCGTGGATCGGGAAGACGACCCCGTTATGGAGCACTTGGTGATTTTCGTCTGAAATCCTATGGTGGGTTTGAGTATCGTACGTTACCCAGCTTTCTTGTGTCGCCCCTTGTTGCGAAAGGTGTTGTGGCCTTGGCAGGTCTGATCGCGAGCGGGTATACTCAATTACGGCAGCGTCCGTTGGCGAAAGCTGAGGTTCATGCCGCTTTTTATGAGGGAAAGCGCGAAGTGATTAAGGAACACATCCCAGCACTCGTAGATGATCTGAAGAGGTTGGATGGATATGCACGTTATGAACGATATGCGTCTCCGTTAATCCTTCAATTAAAAATGGGAAGAACTTGGGATGAGAGTCGCGATATTCGCAAACTCTGGAATATTCGGGCAGGTTCATGAAGTACGGGCGTTTTTTTGATATAATAAGAAACAAGTCTTTTATGAGTAATAAGCTACTACGGAAGATATGGAGCAGCAACCCTTGAAGGAAGTGGCGATTAGCCAACACATAAGGCGGAGGCGCAAACACAGTGCCTGACCGTCTTATTGTCCTTCCAGGACGCGTTTCTTCCTGACATTATAGGAACGGGA
Source organism: Paenibacillus sp. FSL P4-0176 (assembly GCF_037975265.1). Taxonomy (NCBI): domain Bacteria; kingdom Bacillati; phylum Bacillota; class Bacilli; order Caryophanales; family Paenibacillaceae; genus Paenibacillus; species Paenibacillus sp. FSL P4-0176. Next base: position 4,303,983 of record NZ_CP150242.1, on the reverse strand, counting down.
TGGAGGATATTCATCATGGCTCAGTATACGCCAATGATTCAACAATATTTGCAAGTGAAGGCCGAAGCACAAGATGCTTTTCTATTTTTTAGACTGGGTGACTTCTATGAATTGTTCTTCGAGGATGCGATTAATGCTTCCCGTGAACTTGAGATCACGCTGACCGCACGCAACGGAGGCACGGATGATAAAATTCCGATGTGTGGTGTACCTTATCATTCGGCTGACAATTACATACAGCGTCTGATTGAAAAAGGATATAAAGTTGCGATATGTGAACAGATGGAAGATGCAAGTGTAACCAAAGGCATGGTACGACGTGAAATTGTACGTGTGGTTACACCGGGAACGGTAATGGAAGGCAAGACACTCGGTGACAAGTCCAACAACTACATGGTGTGTCTTACAGGTAATCAAAATACGCTGGCGCTCGCGGCCTGTGATCTGTCAACGGGTGAGTTGTATGTGACATCCGTACCCTATTCCAAGGAATGGCTCAAGGATGAAATCGGCATCTACGAACCATCGGAGCTGGTGGGGGATGCAGCGCTGCTTGAAACAGTAGAAGCCGAGGCGTCTCCAATCGGTCGTCCTGTGGTCTACACGTCGTGGACAAAGAATAAGGAAGATCTGGTCCGTCAGCAGTTTGGCGAGGCTGTCTGGGCAAGATTAGAGCCTGAACGTCAAGCGTGCATTGCACGTCTTTTCTCCTATCTGAGTGAGACACAGAAACGTTCTCTGGGGCAGTTAACTCAAATCTCAACGTATGAGCCCGATCATTACATGATCTTGGACCCGTTTACCCGCCGGAACCTGGAATTGGTGGAAACTGTGCGTGAACGCTCCAAAAAAGGTTCATTACTCTGGTTGCTTGATCGGACCGAGACGTCCATGGGTGCGAGAATGCTGCGTCGTTGGGTCGATAAGCCATTGTTGCAAAAAGGGAAGATCAATGAGCGTCTGGAAGCTGTGGATACGCTATACAACCAGTTTATATTGCGTGAAGACCTGCGGGCAGAACTCAAAGACATCTACGATCTGGAGCGTCTGGTAGGTCGGATCGCGTTTGGTAATGCCAATGGTCGTGACCTGAATGCGCTCAAGTCATCGCTGGAGAAAATTCCAGGACTTCGTCAACATTGCGCAGGATCATCTTCCGCAACATTGCAACATATTGCTGAAACGATGGATGATTGCAATGATCTGCGTGAAGCCATCGGGCAAGCCATTGTGGACGAGCCGCCGGTATCGGTAAGGGACGGAGGTCTGATTCGTGAAGGGTACCATGAACGTCTGGATGAATTGCGTGAGGCTTCGGTTAACGGGAAACAGTGGATTGCCGAGCTTGAAGCGCGAGAGCGTGAGGCGACAGGCATTCGATCGCTGAAGATTGGATATAACAAAGTGTTTGGTTATTATATCGAGATCACCAAGTCCAATCTGTCCGCGCTGCCAGAGGGACGTTATGAACGTAAACAGACACTTGCCAATGCAGAACGTTACATTACGCCGGAGTTGAAGGAAAAAGAGACGTTGATTCTCGAAGCTCAGGACAAAATGGTTGATATTGAGTATGGGCTGTTCGCAGAGCTGCGCGAGCGGCTGAACAAAGAGATTGCAAGATTGCAGAAGCTGGCTGAACAGGTAGCGGAAATTGATGTGTATCAATCTTTTGCGGTGATCAGCGCTGAGCGAAACTTTGTACGTCCTACGTTGACCGACGGTTATGATCTGGTTGTGGAAGAAGGACGCCATCCGGTCGTTGAGGCGGTCATGCGAGATGGCGCATTTATTGCCAATCACACGGCAATGACCAAGGAAGAGGCACGTATTCTGCTGATTACTGGACCAAATATGGCTGGTAAGAGTACGTATATGCGACAGGTCGCTTTAATCTCCATTTTGGCGCAAGTAGGTTGTTTTGTACCTGCGGGTCAGGCGGAAGTGCCGATCATGGATCGCATTTTCACACGGATCGGTGCCGCGGATGATCTCATTGGCGGACAAAGCACATTCATGGTGGAGATGGCCGACATTCAGGTCATGACGGACAAAGCCACACCACGTAGTCTGATTATTATCGATGAATTGGGACGCGGAACGTCGACCAGTGAAGGTATGGCGATTGCTCAGTCTGTTATTGAATATGTACATGATATTATTGGCTGTAAAGCTCTTGTATCAACTCATTTCCATGAACTTGCTCATCTGGAGGAGAGTCTGGATAAGCTGGCCAACTACTCGATGGCGGTACAAGAGAGCGGTGACAAAGTTAATTTCCTGCGCAAATTGATTGCCGGGGCAGCCAGCAGCAGTTATGGTATCTATTGTGCACGCCTTGCAGGTCTGCCTGATAGCATTATTGAGCGGGCGAATGGACTATTGCATGGGTTCGAACATGCGGCCGCGCAAGTAGCTGTGGGCAGTGAATATATCGGAAACGAGAAGCAGGAAGAAGGCTTGAAATTAAAAGGTGGAGAATTCCAGCACACGGATTCAGCACCATTGATCCGGGAACACGAGATTGTGGAGAGTGCAGAGTACACACCTTCTATTGAAGATTCGGTTGGGAAGCAACATGCCAAGAAATCAAACAGCAAAGGACAGTCCAGCGCAAACCATTCGGATGTGGTTCAACTGTCCATCTTTGGAGATGATGAGCCGAATGTGGCAACGAAACCGGATGTAGTTGCGGTGGATAAACCAGCGCGAGAATTCATCCGTACGATGAAAGATATCGATGTCATGAATATGACGCCTCTTCAGGCGATGCAGATATTGAATGATCTCAAATTGAAGGCACAGCAATTATCCTGAGTATAAGGGAGGGGAAAACCTGTGGCGAAGATACATGTGCTTGATGAACATATTGCCAACCAGATCGCGGCGGGTGAAGTGGTCGAACGGCCTGCTTCAGTTGTCAAAGAGTTGCTCGAAAACTCGGTGGATGCAGGCGCCACCAAGATTGAAGTGACGGTGGAAGAGGGTGGACTCCTCAGTATTCGTGTCAAAGACAATGGTACAGGTATTGAGCCAGAGGACATGGAAACCGCCTTTTATCGTCATGCGACCAGCAAAATAGCCCATGGCCGAGATCTGTTTCAGATCACAAGTCTTGGATTCCGTGGCGAAGCCTTGGCGAGTATTGCCGCCGTGTCCAAGGTAGAGGTATTGTCGGCAAGTGACAATGATGGGCGGGGGCGCCGCATCGTGATTGAAGGCGGGAACCTTGTTTCTCATGAAGATGCAACCTCACCCCAAGGTACAGATTTTGCAGTGAGAGAACTATTTTACAATACACCTGCCAGACTCAAATATATGAAAACGATCCAGACGGAACTGGGACATATATCAGATGTCCTATACCGGATGGCGATGTCTCATCCAAACATTTCGTTCCGACTGCGCCATAATGAGAATGTGCTGCTTCAGACGTTGGGCAACGGCGATCTGCTACAAGTGGTTGCAGCGATCTATGGGACAAGTGCTGCCAAAGCGATGCTTCCCATCCAGGGAGAAAGTCTGGATTACCGGGTGAGCGGGCTGATCAGCCTGCCAGAATGGACACGAGCGAATCGTAATGGTATGTCAACGATTGTTAATGGGAGATTTGTTCGCAATTACGGTCTCAATCAGGCGATTCTCAAAGCCTACCATACCTTGCTGCCGATCAATCGCTTCCCACTTGTCGTGGTGCAGTTGGAGATGCACCCCTCTCTTGTGGATGTGAACGTGCATCCGGCCAAGTTGGAGGTTCGCTTCAGCAAGGAACCAGAACTGTATGAATTCATAGAGACGACGTTGCGGGGTATACTCCGGCAGGAGGTACTGATTCCACAGGTCAAAAAACAGCAGATTCGACGTGGGGACGATAGTTCCTTTATCCAGGAACAATTCCTCTTTCCACGTGGTCCGCTGAAAGATGCATCTGATGCAGAAGGATATGGGCAACAAGGGCCACTTGGGAAACCTACTGCTGCACATCTGAAGTTAACTGCAGAAGATGATGATCTGGATTTGGATGCTCCGGCGGATGTGTCTACAGCACAGCCAGTATTTGAACAGGGTCACTCAGTGCCGTTGCCAGAAGCTCCACCTGAGATTACACACCCCCCTGTGCAGTTAGAAAGTTGGAACGGGGATATTTTGCAGAAGATTGATAGTCATGACGGGGGGCAGACATCCGTTAACGTGCAAGAAGGCACTAAGGATGTAAGTACAAGTTCAAGTACAAGTTCTACCGAAACTGTTCCCAAATCTGACCTCTCTTCTCAAGATGGTGGGGATCGTGGAGCAACAGAGAAACCGCTGGCTGAAGGCAAACCAGCTACGTATCGCTCCGATTCCGTATATTCACCGGTTAGGGAAGCACGTTCATCGTATAATCCGTCTTCGATTGCCAGAGGTGAACGGACGTGGAAAACTTCAGGTCTGCCTGATGCCACTAAACTTGCTGCTGCCATTAAATCGGATGCTTCCATGCCTGTATTTCCGGAGCTGAGTCTGATCGGACAGCATCATGGTACGTATTTGATCGCGCAAAATGACCAAGGTTTATATTTGATTGATCAGCATGCTGCTCATGAACGCGTGAATTATGAGTACTATTACGAGAAATTTGGTAACCCTGCCCAGGCCTCACAAGAGTTACTGCTGCCTATTACGCTCGAATTTACACCTTCGGAGACGGAAAAGCTGAAAACAAGGCTGGCCTGGTTCGAACAGGCGGGTGTATATTTGGAGCATTTCGGTGGACAGACGTTCCGTGTACGCTCCCATCCGTTCTGGTTCCCCAAAGGGGACGAGAAAGACATTATCGAAGAAATGTCCGAGTGGGTTCTTAGTGAACGCAGCATAGATTTAGCCAAGATGCGAGAAGCTGCATCCATTATGTGTTCCTGTAAGGCATCCATCAAAGCGAACCAAAAGCTGACGGATCAGGAAGCAGAGGTGCTGATTCAGCGTCTGGGTTCATGTCGTCAGCCCTATACGTGTCCACATGGGCGGCCAATTGTGATTTCATTTTCAACATATGATCTGGAAAAATTGTTCAAACGTGTTATGTAGCTATTTAGGAGGAATCTATGTATATTACAACCGGTGAAAAGGAAGCGGCTTTACTTGTGGAGCGGGCCCGAAACCTTGCTGAAACAACAGGGGGTACTTACGTGCGCCGTAATAAAATGTCTCTGCCCATGATGATTGAACACTATGAGGCGGAGGAGGTTCTGGTTGTACTCCAGGGTAAAGTGCGTCTATTTCGGAAGGATTCACCGTTGCTGGAGTTCCACCCCAGCATGGGATTTGTTCGTGCCAAACGTATATTGCGAGGAGAACCTGATCCACTGCTGGAGGCGGGGGCGGTGAATGAAGGGGATACCATCATCGATTGTACAGCCGGACTGGGCACGGATGCACTGGTGTTCTCAGTTGCAGTGGGTAAAAGTGGACGGGTGATTGCATGTGAGAGCTCTCTTCCGCTATATACACTATTAGTGGAGGGGATGTCTCAATATGAGACGATCAAGCCAGCGGTAAATGAAGCTTTCCGGCGCATTGAGCTGCATCATGCAAATCATCTTGAGTTGCTGCGTTCCATGCCGGATCGAAGCTGTGATACCGTATATTTTGACCCCATGTTCCGTGAACCGATGATGGATTCAAGTGCTATACAGCCCTTGCGAGATTATGCAAATGCTCATGCGCTGGATGAACAGAGCATTATGGAAGCAAAACGGGTTGCCCGTAAACGGGTAGTCATGAAAGAAAAGCGCGGCAGCGCGGAGTTTGACAGGCTCGGATTTGAAATACTTGATCGGGCGAATGCAAAAACCCTGTACGGAGTGATTAATGTTGAAAGTGGAAGTTAAACCAAAACCTAAACTGCTTGTGTTGGTTGGACCAACAGCAGTAGGCAAAACAAGAATGAGCATCGAGCTTGCCCAAGCTTTCAATTGTGAGATTATCTCAGGAGATTCGATGCAGGTATATCGTGAAATGGATATCGGAACTGCTAAGATAACCTCTGAAGAAATGAAGGGTGTACCCCATCATCTAATTGATATCCATGAACCGGAGTATCCGTATTCTGTGGCCGAGTTTCAGGAGAGTTGTACACGATTGATTAGTGAAATTCACGAACGCGGTAAAATGCCTTTTATCGTAGGTGGCACCGGTCTATATGTGGAATCAGTATGTTACGGCTTCCAATTTTCTGATAGCGGTTCGGATGAAGCGTTCAGAGAGGAACAATTCAGCTATGCTGAGCTAAATGGAGCTCAGGCCCTTCATGATCGATTGAGGGAAGTTGACCCCGTTAGTGCGGATCGTCTGCATCCGAATGACCAGCGGCGAATTGTACGTGCGCTTGAGATCCATCACCTCACAGGCGAGAAGTGGTCTGACCAGCTGGCAGTACAGAAGAAAGAATCGCCTTATGACCTTCTTATTGTTGGTTTGACAATGGATCGGCAGAAGTTGTACGCCCGGGTAGAAGAGCGGATTGATCTGATGATCGAACAAGGTCTGGTAGATGAGGTGAAATCCTTGTTGGAACGCGGAGTGGCCAGAGGTCATATTTCCATGCAAGGGTTGGGATATAAGGAGATTGCAGCGTTCCTGCAAGGGGAAGTGAGTTGGGAAGCTGCGGTTGAGTGGTTGAAGAGGGATACGCGTCGGTTTGCCAAACGGCAGCTTTCCTGGTTCCGCCATATGAAGGATATTGAATGGGTGGACATGACGGATACCCAGGATTTTGAAGGGAAATACAAGCAGATTAGTGAATTGATTACACGGAAATTTGATTGATTTAAGCGAATATTAGTATTCTTCTGACAGGCATCGATTAGATCAAGATATGTAAACCTCTACCTTCTGGTCATCAAAAGGATAGAGGTTTTTATTTATCACTAGAACAGATGGTAGAGATTAATCATTCGCCAAACAACGAATAAATGTGCTTTTAAATGAAGATTTTGTCCCTCTTTTGCAAAACAGACAAGCGGTGTATAATGGATAAGTCTTCTATTTGTTCACCTCGCTAAGAATGGGGGTAAAATAGCAGACAAGGGGTTTTTGTGGATTATATGAAACTGTTCATGATATAATAGCACGAAAGCTACTCAGCGATATTGAATATTACTTGAACACGAATTCAAATGAACCAATGGGGGTACGGCTAATGAACAAGTCCATCAACATCCAAGATACGTTCTTGAACCAACTGCGGAAAGAAAATATTCCTGCTACGGTCTATCTGACCAACGGCTTCCAAATCCGCGGGACGATCAAGGCATTTGACAATTTTACGATCGTCATTGACAGCGACGGACGCCAGCAAATGGTCTACAAGCATGCCATCTCCACGTTCACGCCGCAACGCAGCGTATCGCTGATGCAGCAAGATAACAGCGGCGAAGCTTAAAAAATTACGAAACCTTTTCACCAACCATTTCGTCTACAAGTATAGGTATTGAAACAGAGCAACCTGAATAAAGGGTTGTTCTTTTCATTCCGGGCAAAATATGTTTAATATATGCCTGAGCCTACAGACGATTAGAAATTATGCAACCGAAAGGGAGTCAGGAGGTAACATGCCAAACGATCCGTTGTCGAGGTCTAACAATCGCAACAACAATAATAAGTCACCCAAAAAAGCGAAGCCAAAGACCTCTAAAAAGAAAAAAATTACGGGTAAACGCGTTGGATGGACACTATTTTTCACAATGGCAATCGCCATATTCTGTGCACTAGGCGGATATTTATTTATTATGGTGAGTGGTGAAAATCTGCTCAAAGCCAATAAGGACAAAACCACAATTAATGAAACTTCAAAAGTATATGATCGCAATGGCCAATTAATGGGGGAGCTATCCATTCAGAAGCTGGACCCCGTCAAAGAAGACGATATTCCTGAGCTGGTGAAGCAAGCCTTTGTTGCGACGGAGGATAAACGCTTCTATGATCACCAAGGTGTGGATATCTGGTCCATTGGGCGTGCGGCGGTTAAGGACGTCATGGCTCGTTCCATGGTGGAAGGTGGTAGTACATTAACCCAACAGCTTGCCAAGAACATGTTCTTGTCCCGTGACAAAACGTTCTTCCGTAAAGCAACGGAAGTATCGATTGCCATGGCATTAGAGCGCAAGTACACAAAAGACGAAATCCTGACGATGTATCTGAACCGGATTTTCTTCGGTCATCAGCGTTACGGGATTAAAGCGGCATCTGAATTTTATTTTGGAGAAAAAGATCTGAATAAACTTGAATTGTGGGAAATTGCCACACTAGCAGCGATGCCCAAGGGGCCTTCTGCCTACAATCCTGTAAGCAATCCGAACGATTCCAAGGCACGACGTGGCGTTGTTCTCCAGCTAATGTATGATCAAGGCTACATTACGAAGGAAGAGATGGATAAAGCTAAAGCGGTAGATTATAACTACAAGCGACCAGAAAAAGACCAGAAATATCAAGCCTTTATTGATTATGTTCTCCGTGAAGCTGAACGTGTAACAGGCAAAACGGAAGATGATCTGAATATCGGCGGATACAAAATCTATACAACCATGGATGCTCAGGCTCAAACAGCCATGGAAACTGCCTTCACAGATGATAATCTGTTCGAGGCAAGCAAAGACGATCAACAAGTCCAAGGCTCCATGGTTATCATGAACCATGAGAATGGTAGCCTCGTTGCCCTCCTGGGCGGACGGGATTATCAGACCAAGGGTTATAGCCGTGTAACGCAGAGTCGCAGACAACCGGGTTCAGCTTTTAAACCGATTGTATCTTATGCACCGGCGCTTGAATCAGGAAATTACAGTGCCAACTCGTCGCTGAGTAATGCAAAGCAATGTTTTGGTAACTACTGTCCTGGTAACTTGCATGGATATTCTTCAACGATCAGTATGACGGAAGCCATTACGAAATCGGAAAATATTCCTGCGGTTTGGCTGCTTGATAAAATAGGCGTTAACACAGGTATTAATTTTGCCAAGAGTGTAGGTATACAGCTGACAGATGAAGACAAAAACCTGGCGATTGCCCTCGGTGGTCTAAGTAAAGGTACAAATACACTGGAAATGGCGCAAGCCTATAGTGCATTTGCCAACCTCGGAGAATACCGACAAGCCTATGCGATTAAAGAAATCAAGGATAGCGCAGGCAAAACCACCTATAAACATGATAACTCGGACACAACGCGTGTCATGAGTGAGCAAAATGCGTATCAGCTTACACAGATGCTGCAGAACGTTGTTAATGACGGTACGGGACGTTCAGCGCGTCTGGATCGTCCGGTAGCGGGTAAAACAGGAACTGTTCAAAGTGGTATCTCTGGCAACAGTGCCAACCGTGATGTATGGTTTGTTGGATACACACCGGAATGGACTGCCGCAGTCTGGATGGGGTATGACAATCCGGATGCCAATCATATGCTTAAGAACAGCAGTAAGCTGTCAGCAGCTTTCTTTGCCAAAGTTATGGGAGATGCTTTAAAAGGCGTTCCAGTGAAGCAATTCAAAGCACCAGCTGGAGGGCAGGCACCTCCGCCAGTAGAAGAACCAGAAAAGCCGGCTCTGTCCGTTAGTGGGCTGAGTGGATCATACGATCCAAATGCACAAACCGTCTCCCTGAGTTGGACTGGAACGGGTGACGCGAGTACTCAATATCGGATTTATCGGAAAGAAACATCTGAAGCGCAGTTCACTCATCTCATTGATGCAGTAGGAGCGACCAGTGCACAAGATTTAAGTGCGTTGCCTGGTCTAACCTATGAGTACTATGTGACAGCTTACGACTTGGCATCAGGACTTGAGACGGATCCTTCCAACACCATCTCCTTGATGATTGAAGCGCAGGAAGTGCCGCCGGAGGAACCTGATCCTGGTATAGACCCTGGAACAGAGATAGATCCTGAGCAGCCAGGTACGGAGAATCCGGACAATGGTACACCGGATAATGGCAACTCGAACGGTAATAACGGTAATGGAAATGAAAATGGCAACAACGGAAATGGTAATAGTAATGGTAATAACGGAAACAATGGCAACGGTGGTAATAACGGCGGAAACGGTCAACCTGGGGAAGAAAATACGACCCCGCCTGGTCAGGGCACAACAGATCCTGGCGGAAATGGTGAAGGTCCCGATGATGGGGGCGTAACAACGCCGGGCGAAGTTGTAACTCCGGACAGCGGAACAAGTGGGGATACTGGAGGGACAGATGCACCTGCAGATTCCCAAGCTGGAACCGGCGGCTAAGCGAATGAATCACTAAATAGCTACATTATAGCTACATTGAAAAAAATGCTTCCCGGGAAACCGGTGAAGCATTTTTTTGTGTTATATAGAACCAACTGTAATGGAAGCTGATTTGATGAATAGGTGGGACAAAGCTTGATTTTGAGTGTAAACCTTAAATATGGTAAGCTGTAACTATTCGTAATACGTTGTGCAAGGGTGGGCCCAGAGCGCTGGAATCCATCAGGCGGACGTTATTACATTGTTCACCAATAACATCAGAGCAGGTCACGGACCTGTAGTCGGCAAAGAGGGGTTCGTATGAAACGGAAATTCGGGGATCGCGCGAACTGGCGCCGGATTACGAACCGACAATTCACATGCCGGTTCGTTCAATCCAAAATTTTCACAGGTTATATTACGTTGTACACCATACAGGATTTGAAAGAACCTCTGTGGAAAACATATGGAGGCAGTACCTTCTGTATCGCAGATAAAGGTTATTCCTGGCTGCAATACTATCCGAAGGGAGAGCACTTTGTTGTTACGGCGATGTTTGACGATCAGGAACGGATTGTAGAGTGGTACATTGATACATGTCGTAGTCAGGGGATAACCGATCAGGGTGTTCCTTGGTTTGATGACCTGTATCTGGATGTCGTTGTACTGAAAGATGGAGAAGTATTTTTGCTGGATGAAGATGAGCTTGAAGATGCACTGTCACGGAAACATATTACAACGGGTGATTATGACCTGGCGAACAAGACGGCTAAGGAACTGCTGCATGCCATTGATGCACATGTATTCCCATACTTTCAGTTATCACTGAAGCATAGGCCGAGTTTGTTTGAGAACGGAGAGTTTCGAAAAAACATTCAGATTTGAGACATCTACTTATCCGTAGAATTCTTCATGATCCTTCTAATATTGGAGCACCTGATAGAATACATTAATAATCAGGAGAGTTCAGCCCGATAAAATAGAGGTGATGGCGAATGAACGGACGGGTCATGGCTGCAGGAGAGCAACCAGGAGGCAGACCATCCAGACAAATTAATATTGTGTTGCGTAACCAGGAACCTCAGATGTTGGTCAAAGATGAAGCAGCGGCAGTACAGGCAGCCAAGAGTATAACCAAACATGCACACTTCCAGGAGATACAGGGTGAGTTGGAGCAACTGGTTGGACTTGAAAATATCAAAGACTTGGTGTTTGAGATCTATGCTTTCCTACAGATTGCTCAGATGCGTACCGAAGCAGGCTTACTTAGTGGTGCGCACGTGTATCATATGATCTTCAAAGGCAATCCGGGGACCGGTAAGACCACCGTGGCGAGGATCGTTGCCAAACTCTTTCAGAAGATGGGTGTGTTAAGTAAAGGTCATCTTATTGAAGTAGAGCGTGCAGATCTGGTTGGAGAATATATTGGTCACACGGCGCAGAAAACAAGAGATCTGGTTAAGAAGGCACTCGGTGGGATATTGTTCATTGACGAAGCCTACAGTTTGGCCCGCGGGGGAGAGAAGGATTTTGGCAAGGAAGCAATCGATACGCTTGTAAAATCCAGAGTGAGAATATATATGTTTATGATTCAATCCCATATGAAAAACCTAAGTGGGGAGGTGAATCCTATACCCACAAATGGGGTGAGATTGAACACCTCTATGACGACATGTTGAAAATGTACAATGAAGACCTTCTTAGCTTTGAACAAATTGCAGAAGCCACTAAAGCCGATTGGTGGACGATTAAGCAAATGTTTAAAGCTAAGGGAGCAAATATATTGACCACAAAAGAAAGAGGCATGAAAAGACGAGCTCGTGACTTTGAGAGGATTTATAATCTACACTATGTTGAAGGGTTGTCCCTTACAAAGATTTATAAAGATTATGAATTAAGTCCACCATATTGTAGACAAGTGCTCCAAGAAAACATACACAAGTTGAAAAAATGAAAAAAATACCCCTCAAGAGAATAATATCTCAAGAGGGGTTAAGTTTTACCTATATTTGTTATTTATCTTTGTTTGAGTGCAAAATTGCCTGATCTATCACAATCTCAATAAGTTGACGCTCAGAAACCGTTGGTATGACTGCGTTTTTCGCCAACAAATCGTCAATAATTCTCAATGAAATTGCCCTTTTATCAACATTGTCATCCATGTGTTCATTTACGTAATCAACAACTCTATCTGCAATATCTAGCGCAAATGTGGCTTTATTCTTATCTAATTTACCAGTCTTGATAACATCGAGTGCAAGACGAGTCACCAACAACATTTGCTTCATACCCTCTGTTTTATCCTTCGTTATCCATCCTTTTTTCTTAGCAAAAGGAATGACAAATAATCCTCCAGCAACAGCAGCAAGGATGATCGCAATAATATATAATTCGTCCATTTGTCTTATCTCCTTTATGTATAATTACTTGCTTACTTTGATGTTATTGTCTTTACGGTAGTTAATCACGAGTTGTCTCCAGAAGTCATAGCTACCTGTGGTGTCAGAGATGTAATCCTTATAATATTTGTAGGCTTCCTGTGCCCATGTTGGACATTCCATATTGGCTTTTAATTTCTCTGCTTTAATCCAGTCTGCTTGTTGTTGAATTGTTTTCTCAAGAGTAGCTACTTGTAATTTTTCAGCTTCGGTCATAGGTTCGTCATCCTTTGGTTTTGTAATTGGAACTGGAGTGGCATTTGGGATATTGTTTCTTAAACGATCTAATTCAGCTTTTATTTGAGGTATAAAGTTTCTATTAGCTGCGGCAATACTGTTGCCATCACCCCAAAAGTTTGTTCCCGGACACGTCTTACTTGATTTTCCCGGTATAAAATCTGAAAGTCTCGTTCCTGTTTTGGGTGTGTACCAAGCATGGTAAACAACAGTGTCTGTATTTATAGACAGGTTTAATTTTTCAGCCAAACAAGCATACAGATGAATGACAGACTGTTTTTGGTTATCAGTCATTGTGTCTCCACCTTTATCAAAGTTGCCTATGATTTCAATACAAATTGCTCCGGTGTTTGATCCAGCAATACCAGCAGGAGTTTTATTTAAATCTCTATCTAAACTAATAGCTATTTGACCCGATTCAGTAACTGTTATATTTTGTCCAGTCCCCGACCATCCTTGAGACAAATGATACGTTCTCATACCCTCAAGACACTTCCAAATATCTTGTTTTGCAATTCCATTCAGTAATTGTCGCGTTGCATAGTTTGGTGAAGCTGTGTGGTGTACCTGTAGTCTATCAATGCTTCTAGTTATTTTTTGCTTCTGTAGCCATGAACGAAGCTCGACAATATCAAGTAATAGAAAATTACCTTTTTGAATCATTCAATCACTCCTTTTTTTGTCTTCAGTATCTTCAGATTTTTGTTCGCTTTTTGATTGAAACACTGTAACTGCTTGCTTCAATTGTTTCGGGAGGGCGACATCAAGCCTAACTAGATTTTCTACTAAACTGATCAGTTCATTGCCTATATAAAAGAATAATCCACCCAACATAAATCCCAAATTGCCTTCCAGCCCCAATAGTGAGTCAATTCTATATAGGATTGCTATCACTAAGAACATTAAGAATTTTTTGAAAATCCCCCAGAAGCCCTTATTCGAACTTAGACCCTTCGTAGGATCGTTTGGAAACTTGTTACCCTCATATACAGCAGCAGCCATTCCAGTTAAATAATCTACTACACACAATATCGCCAATGTTATTAGTCCCTCTGACCATCCACCAAACATGTATGCCCCAATGGTAATGAGTGAACCCAAAAGAAACTTTTCAACATTATCCATTAAAGGCATCTATATTCCACCCCCACAATATAATTTATAAATTTGTCTGACACATTGTTTTCCTTCTCTCAATTAAAATAAGACTCCCCACATGGAGAGCCCTGAAAATTAAAGTATGTAGTAATATGCTCCTGAAGATTTACCTCTGATTAATATTAATGAATCCATATCACTAACATCGCGTTTACGTATACTTACTATTGCATCCATGTTGTTTATTCCCGGAACTCTAGGATATAGGTATCCACCAAGATCAGGTTTAGATATGGTTAGTTCTGAATCAATCTCTTTGAATTGTTTAATTAGAATTGTCGACTCTAGATCGCTAAACTGTCTAATATCGATTACACTGTCTAGATATTCTCTATCCTTGATGTAAATCGTTCCATCTTGTTCAGATACATATCTGATTTCTAATGTAGAATACATATTAGGTCGAGAGATGCCAATTGCACCATCTAAATAAGAATTTGCGGGGACGTTGATCTCTGCATCCAAGTCAGAATGATCAATAGCTCTAACAATTAGTTGTCCATGGATATCAGGTCTTGATATTCCTATTGTGGAATCATAATCATCATATGCTTTAATATTAACATAGGCATCGATGTCCTCATGACTATAGCCACGGATGTAGATTTCAGATGCAATATCTGGATTACTAATAGTTAAGAATCCTTCTTGATAATGCTGATAAGGAACATCTATCACTGCATCAACATCATAATCACCTTGTTCACGGACTGTTATAGCTCCCGTTAAGTCTGGATTGGATATTGTCAGCAGAGATTCCTTTTCTTCATAAAACTCATTTCTGATTGATAGCTCAGCTTCCAAGTCGAGTCTAATTCGTTGATAGTTTGAGACTTCAATATAGGACGATAAATCTGGTTTAGAAATATTAAGACTACCAGTTAAATCATTATGGGCGCGATTAGCAATTGAAATCTCACTAATCAAACTTACTTTTGGATCAATCGTAATCATTGAAAACATATCCGGTATTGAAATAGCTAACGAGGTGTCAACTTCAGTTACTCCGTCTTCGATAATTGTGATACTGGATTCCATTTCATTTGCTGCACGAATAGCTACGGTCATGATCGAGTTTACATCTGGTCGACTTACACCCAATAAGCTATCCATCTCTATAAACAGCGGATCTTCGTATCTGTGTACATATATCGAGGAATCTAAGTAATTCCATCCACGATCACTTTTAACTGTCAATGTTGAGTTGAGATCCTTATTACCTTTTCTGTATACAAACAATTCAGAATCAATTTCAGAACGCCCATAGGATTGCACTGCTGATGTTATGTATCGAACTTGTAATATTGGAGGTTTAGTTGACTCACGAGTATTGAAGTAGATAGGAGTATTATCAGCAGACCTTATGTTTAATCCATAATTGATCAACGAGCCATCTTGCCATTGCTTTAATACTTCTAATACATTAATCTCAACATATTTCTCTGATGTATTTATAGTGTATTGATTGGTAAGCAGTTGAGTTGACTGTGGTTTGTTTGCATAGGTGATACCATACTCACGCCAAATTGTGTTAGGCTGATATATCTCAATGTTCGCGTCAGATTTAATTGTTCCTGTATAGTACAATCTCAACTTTGCATCTTCGAGATAAAGTAGGTCGGGTACAGCAACTTTTAAATCGCCAAAGTTAACGAACGACTCAAATTCCTCTACGTTGTCATGACCAATCATCATGCGTTGTGTATCACCATAGTTAATCGTCTGCAAATCAATACGACTACGTGTGGTGGCATCTCCAATTGGCTTCAATTCAATGTTAGTTCGAGGGGCTTCGATTAATTCAAATCTACCTTGTGCTCTATTATGTGGTCTGACATTAATTGAACTCTCTAGTTCAGTGAACATTATAGCTTCAATTGTAGACTCTAGATCGCCATAAGCACGATACATAACATCTAGACTGCTTGAGATGTCTTTGTTTCTTATAGATGACTTAACAGAAATGATTGAATCTAACGTTGATTCTTTTCTTGTTGCTATAATCAGTTCAGACTCTAAATTTGTCTCATCTTGAGCATATAATACATACTTACTTGTAAAACGGTTGGAGGGACTCTTTACATATATAATCCCCTCCGTATCATGGTCATCATAGTACAAAAATGTCACTCCTCATCTCATTGTATTGAGATTTACACACGATCTGCGTTAACTACTAGTTCAAATAAGCCATTAGGATTTGGCTGTGCTCTCATGTCTGTGGCAATGCGAACATAGAAATCGATTGTTTCGTCTGGCTGTGTAAGTCCATAAGTCAGATAATCAATAGGAAGGAATGGATTAGCTTGTCTGGATAACTCAACCACTACACCATCACGCTCATACTTCTTATCCATTGCCAAATAGACATTATCAATCGTGTAACCTAACTGATTCTTAATTCGTACTTTTTGAGTTAAGGTTGTTTGTCCAGCTATAATTACTCCAAAATCTAATTGCTTAAGAATTCCTCCAAATGTATCGGATAAATATTCTCCTGATTCATCCATAAACATGAGTCCAGAATACGTACCAACAAATGTCGTTTCCCAATAGTCAGTCTCGCCCCAATAATCCTGAAATTCTACCTTAAGGACATTCGGCTGATTGAATATAACGTCACGATCAGAAATGTTAATGTCGATGTCTTGAGGTGAAGGAGCTAGTCGGGTGAAGCCGCCATCAGATGGATAGTAGGGGTTATCGTTGAGCAGGATTCGATATTGTACCTTACCTTGATCACTATCATCCAATGTTCCTGTCAACTTACTACCCGTTAAGGATAGTTGAATTGTAGCGTTCGTGTTCAACACATAGAAGGCAACATTGTCCATCTTAATTGTTTCTGTTGCTGAGTTGATATTTAACTTCATACTATCAATGGAAATTCCGGGGTCTGAATTATGAATATTGTCCTCGATATAATAAGCAAATCTAATCTTGTTGCCTTTGTTCTTCAATGCTGTTGAGTTAATCAGCGAAATATCATAATGACTCATTCCATTTTTCTTAAATGTTAATTGACTTGAGATATCAATCGTTCTCCACTTACCAAATTTACACACTTCCCATGTACTGCCCTCATTGAACGAAACGGCATATCTTAATGTGCCGTTTGTTGAATTGAGCTTATCTACAATTAAAAGTAGATCGCCATACATATAATAATCGTCTGTTTGAATTACGGATTGAGGAGAGGGAATAGACGAGGCAGAAGCTATTTTAGAAATATTGTTGTCACTCCACGTAACCACGTCAAAATCTCCCTCAAGTTCATCCAATGGGGAGTAGTTAGCCGTGATATTAAGTTCCGCTGACGTTTTGGAAGGATCGTCCGTGTAGTATAGAACATCTACACTGTCACCCAACTCGTCGTATATTGTAAAAGGTTCGGTTTCGATTGTAATCGTTGATTCGGTTTGATTCGGGTTGTCAGTGTATTCGATGATTTTGATCTCTTTGTCTTCCCATTCTTCGGCTAGGGTGAAGGGCTCAGTTTCGATGTTAAAGGATGCTTCTGTTTTTATTGGGTCGTCGGTATAATAGCATAATTCGACTTCTCCTTGAAGTTGTGACCATGCTGATTCAGGTATGATGGAGATGTCGTCCATCCCGTAGTTTAAATAATCCTGCTCGGTGGGGATGTTAGCAAAAGATACCCATGTATTTAAATAATATAAAAAAAGATCATTATGTTTAACAAAGGTTTTGTTTGAAAATTTAATTTCATACATTGCTAGCTCATTAATAGCAGGTAAACTCGAAGCTGTAGAAGTTATATTTATCCTATAGTATTTATAATTTGTGTTGTTAGTAAAAGAAAATTCTGAAGCTACTCCTTCTGTCCATGAAGTCACATTAGTCCGAGTGTCAAGTATTGTCCATGTGCTATCATTATTGCTTGCCTCAAAAGTCCAGTTTCTCAACTGATTAGCCAAACTAGATCTAGGAACAATAGAATATTTAACTAATTTTTTAGTTTCATTAAAATTGTATTTTAGCCATCCTGTCCCGCTTGTAGCACTTATCCACGAAGAGTTAAGATCGCCATCGAAAGCTCTCCATGCAGGAACGCCAGCCGCATTGATACTGCTTGCCGATGAAATTCCCTTGTCGGAATTGTCAGATGTCATAATCGGCACTACATTTACATACGTTACCACACTATTCACTCCTTTCTAAAATACCAATCAAACAATCATTTCACATAGCTATGTGATTGACGCTTTCTTAATAGGTGTTTTAGTTGTATCTATTTTTTGCTTAAATACTTTCCCCGACCCAAGTGGTTCTGTTGAATTTACTACAGCCGACTCTTTGTCTATATTCCCCCATAGAGAAATCGTAGAAGACTTGTTCATTCCATATTTTAAAAATACAGACTCATTTTTAACAGGGATACTTATTCGAGAATTCTCTTCTTTATTTAGTAACTCAAACTCATTGACTCTAATGCTTGATCCTCCGTTATTTGAGTCAACAAAAAGTCGATAATAAATAAAAGTTGATTGATTTGTAAAAGTGAATATTTTTTTACTGCCTGCAATCCAGTCAGTTATGTTGGTGCGTATATCAAGGTCGATGTATGTCTGATCGTCATTTGAGCCTTGAAGTTTGAAGTTTTTAGGGGCTAATGTAATTGAATCGTTAGTCATTGTGTAAGATGTTATGTTAATGGGCGACACAAACTTATACCTCAACCATTGATTTGATATAATACTGTTAGTTTGCCAGAAAGTCGTTAAATCTCGATCAAATACTTTCCATTCACTTGCAGTAGCGTAAGTACTTGAGCTTAAAACTTCTCCAGATGGTAAGTTGTTAGTTGTCATTTTAGGGATCTGATTTACGCTTTCTTTAGCAAACAAAGAGTAGTATTTATCTTCTGATGAAATCAAGAATTTATTCGAATATGTTATATAATCAAAACCAATAGATAAAAGTACATTGTTATTAACTGTAGTCGGCATTATGTCGGTTGTTCCAGAATACATGGAATTGTAAGTAAGACTTAAACCTTCGCTTATCTGGAAAACCGTTGGAGTAGGGGTGTTTCCGCTACCAATAGGCACACCATTTAAAAAATGAAATCCGATTAAATATTCGGCATTGGCTTCTAGCTTTACAGGAGCAGAAAAGTCTACTCTATACCATCCTACAACTCTAGTTGCTTCGGATAACCCAATTCCGCTTCCAATAAGTTGCCCATTTACGTTGTAAACTCTAGGTGTCACTGTTGGAGATGTGTTGGTGGTTCCTCTATACCAATACAACGATGACAGTAACACTGCCTTTGAGAATTTTAGTTTCATCGTCAAGGTAAGGGGAGTTGTTGTTGTGCTCCATTGATTGTTTACCATCGGAAATCTGTAATTGTATGAAATAATAACCATCTCCTTTCAAAAAACAAATAGAACACACCTTATAGATGTGTTCTTCATAAATCTAGCCAAGTGTAATTTTATCTACTCGGCGTTTTGACATATCAATTGTGTGCTCATAGGTTTTACCTGAACCCAATGTTACGCTTGTACTTCTTATATCTTTTTTTTTGGTTACATATCCGTTAAAATTGGAAATCAAATCTGCCCCGTAATTAAGGAAGTTCTTTTCACTGTCTGTCTCCATCTTAAATACTGTAGAATCTTTGAGTGAATATCTGTCACCCGATGAAAGTAAGATTTTATCTTCATATGGAATATAAAATGTTTGCACTGTGTTTATTTGACTGATTGGAGTTACTGTACCTTGTCTTGAAACTTTTTCATTTTCATCTATGAGTTCTATAGTAAAAGGTTTATCTACGCCCCTATTTGCAAATGCACCGTCAGGGCGAGTCACAAATTCAATTTTAAACAATCTGTCTATGGGAACTTTGAACTCAACAGTCAATGTATACAATGAATCAGAACTGTCTGTTAGCCAGTAGCAAAAGCTTGTGTATGTTCCAAGTTGTGGCTTATTGACATCGAACGCATATGGTAAATAATAATAATTAGTTCCAGCAAAACCAACGTTAGAAGATGTTAAGAAATTTTGTGTTTCTCCTCTAGTCGGACTTGCCGAAACTTGGGTTCCTGAGTTCACTGTCTCATTTTCACTCTTGTAAAATCTTACCCCTCCGAAAGCTGTATATTGATAGCTGGACTTTGGAAATGTGAATCTCGCCTTTTTTATCGCCATTAACTCATCTCCTTTCTAATTGAAATCATTATTTTACAGACAAATTAGTGATCTCAATATATTTCTTTAAATTTACCGTTGATTTAAAAACTTTACCTGAACCCAGTGCGCCAGTGTTGGTCATGTTTTGTATAATTACTTTACTGCTTCGATTAAGCACACTGAGATCGACTATGCCATCTGAAATAAATACACTTTTAAGAGGCAGTGTCGTTGATAAATTAATCCAAGTGTTATTCTTAAATGTTTTATAGTTCACTGAATCTTGAATTAGCGAATAATTAGCCACGATATCACCTCAATCATTGAAACGTTATTCCATTAATCTTGCTTAATTTGCTTCTCTCAAACTTTGTGCGATAAAGAAACCCATCTTCATGTGTCGATACAGTAGGGGAGAGAGCTATATTTCGTTTCAACCTCAAAGTTCCATCAGATGATGAGACATAATTTGTATTGTATTTTCCATCAGTAAACTCATCTACTGTGAGTAATGCAGGAGCTAAGGCAGAAGACAATTCAATTTTAATTCGAGCGTATAGCCCAACTGGACTGTTAATTTTTCCATCCAGATAAGTAATTTCTACATAGTCTGACCATGTAATATTGTTCGTGGATGACTTAGTGAAAATCTTGTAATCCACATTTGAACCAATGCCAACCATAGTTTTGACCACTCGTTGAAAGGCAGTTACTTTATCACCAATCGATATAACCGAAGACTCCCATGCACCCTTAGCAGCATATATAGATTTGCCAGTAGAATCGATAGCGATTTCCTTGAGTTGTAATTTTCCATCTTTAATCTCTGTGCCATTATGTACTCCAAGTGTCAGATCTATAGGTAATCCAATTTCTTTTGTAGACAATTATCTCAGCTCCCAGTTGATATTGCCTGAATGATTTGCTTTTAGTGGGGCAATAATTTCATCAACAATTAGACCATTCTTACGAATAATGAGATGACCATCTAAATCTTTGTCAGATGTCACTTTAATTTGGAAATAGGAAATATCTTCATCGGGTAATGAGAAGATACATTGATAATTTATGCTTACATCGTTCAGATTCATTGATTTCTTGTAGCCAAAGTTGAAGCAATCAATGCTGTTCTTGAACTTTCCCTCTTTTACTCGTGTGTTTAAATTGGCATAAGATGATCCATTCTTATATTGAATAAGGTCATTATATAAAAATGCTCTACCCGATAGTGGAAACTCTTCGTCTTCAACAGTATATGAAATAGAGAACCGATCCTGATTGATGTGGAATACACCATTTGCGACATTGTAATATAACTGTGAACCTTGACCTATAATCCCATAGCTGATTAGTTTTTCTCTGTCTATAGCGTAAAAGTCATTTGATTTCTTAGTTTGAAAGTCGTATTCAGTAAGATTTGTACCATCGTAATAATCAGCTACCCAAATGTATTTTTGAGGAACTGGTGAGCGAGTATATTGTCTGTTGCCTAGAATCAAAATTAAACCCCCTTTAAAATAAAAAAAAGGACAGAGAAGACTCTGCCCTAAATGATCTAGCAAACTTTTTAATTCTTATACAAATCTGTAAGAACCTTTCTACCGTTCCTTTCGGAATACTTTAACACTCAGTAAGCTGAGTCGGAGTAGACTGTCCAATTATCCAATTTCTTGGATATCCCTATTACAGTCGTTGAAGGTCTCCCTTTTTAAGAGATTTCCCTGCTCGATTTCCCATTATATAAACCCTTAGCACCAAAAACATAATTGGCTTTTATTTCAGCATAGGCCATATTCTCATTTTTTTCTGTCTTTCGACCACGTTCGCACTTATCGTTTATGATTATGCTGTAGTATGAGAATCTTTAGGGGGTTCCAGCAATTTAAAGGATTTTCACCACATCGTTACCGATATAGGGGACTATTAATTAATCCGTTTCTTAAACGCTTGCCGTCCACTGGAAGCATTCAAAGGAACTTCACATTGGATAGACAGTGTTACATAGTTACCTGCTGCATCAACAGGGTTACCATTGTTATTCACACCAAGGATCTCTTTGACTCCCGGCTTAATTGGAGTTGTGTAGTTAGCTCCAGCGTGGTCTTTCTTTGTTGTTCCAGTTGTTCCAATAGGTTTAGAAAAGTCTTTACCTACACGAGAGCTTTCTTCATCAATATCTGTTTCTCCAAGTGAATCTACTTGAACATGGAACCAGTTATTTTTTACTACTTCAACTTCATTTCCTACTGTATCTCCTGTACCACCGCTCATATCGCGAGTAGTGATTGTGCAATCTTCCATTTTAGAGACATCTGTTGCTCCATTGTAGTTATTCCAAACATTGAATATGTAGATTGGGCTCTTGTCATCTGCGTCAATTACTCCGTAATCAAATGGCCCTACAATTTCCTGTGTGTGAAGCGAATTTCTCCATGAAACTATTGGTTGCATTTTTAAATTTCTCCTTTAAATTCATTTTTGAATTTTTTAAATTGTTTGGGCGTATTGCTACCTTTTCCATAAATCCTATGAAACTCATAGTGTAGATCAGGCATAATGGGTATTCCTAATAATTCAAAATGCTTTTTTAAGCACAATTCCTTAATATTAAGTAAGTCGTGATCTGAATAATTAGCTATCGATTCTTCTAAATTCAATTCGAGTTCTTTAAGACAGTCATTCATTATTTTTGTGAATGAAATTAAGTGATGAATATGTAATTTGTTGCTCTTTAACCCTGTTATAACGCATTGATAATTATTGAATTTCATACTTTCTTTTTTCCAATCAACTAATGTCGATCGTAGATATTCATGTAATTCTCTTGAGCCAATCCAGTTGCAATTATTGCTGCCACTTTTTTTATCAGCAGAACATCTAATACACTCATATCCTCTACTAAAGGCTTGCATAGTAATACTTCTTTCTTTGTCGGGATGCTTTAAGCAAATGTAGTTGAGTTTTTGAAAAACATTCTCATATTCTGTTGAAAGCAATAAATATTCTCTTTCTTCAAAAGCATCTCTTATCGAAGATATGGTATGCTTTCTTCTTTTAATTGCACTTTTCCTAGAATATTTGGTCAGCTTTAATGGATTTATGACTCCATAATTTACAAAAAATACTTCTTGTTTAAATTTGGGGCGACAGTTCTTACATGTATCTTTTTTTATCTTTGTTTTCTCTTGCGAGTTTGTGTATTTATCAAATCCTCTTTGAAAAATAGTTTGTTTTCCTTCTTCCAAGCAGTAATCGCACAATATGTTAACTTTTACCTTAGATCCTCTAAAAATCTGGGTTGCGCATACTTTGATTTTGTCGCCCTGCTTTGTATATATATAGCCCAATCTCTCAAAGTGATTTTTGTTTGATGGAGACAGGCCAACTTCGACTTCTTGTTCCATTAACAATATGTATAAAACTCCTTTGTAATTTGTATTAAGTTCTTACTGTTATTTGGATGGTTAAACTTTGCATATTGAGTCCTGCCTTAATGACATTGGCTCTAAATATGTCTCCTGCTGTTACTTGCTTATGTTTTATAACTACTTGCTTATCATCTTTTCTATCGTTTGGATTAAATTTGATATTTCTATCTAGCACATTGAGCCAAGTATTAAAATCTCTAGTCCTTTCAACAGTTACTTCTGTTTCTGTTTGTCCTGAAGCAGCACAAATAGCCTCAACTTTCACAATCTCACCAGAGAACGGAAAGGGGGCAAGTATGTCAATTGGTTCCTGAAAGATGTAAGAACCTTTACATAAAACAATGATTCTGTCTTGCAATTCTAGAGGCATATCTTTGAGTTTTAAATGTTCAGCAACACTCATTAAGCCATCCTTAAACTCGTTAACAACTTGTAGATTAGAGCCAAATACATCAATTTCAATCCAGTTCTTGCCGTCAAATCGATATCGTTTGCCATCTTTATATGTTTGAGCTGTCCATCCGATTTCAGGTAATGGATACTTTAACCGAAGCTCTGCTAAGTCTTGTACGGGTTCTTTGTAGACGAGACGAGTAGTATTGTAGGCATCCTTAGCTTTATTTGCTGACTGCGTTGCATCTTCAGCGGCTAAATTAGCCTTATCGGTAGCCAACTTAGATAGTTCTGTCTGGGCTTGAGACTGTCTAATGGCATCTTCGATCTTACCCAATGCAATTTGATTCTCATTGATTTTAGCTTGAATTTGATCAATATAATCCTGCAAAGTAACCACTACATCTGGATTGCGACTAACCATTGCATAGATACGCGATGCAGGATACATAATTAAGCCTCTACCTTTGTATCTGCATAGATGTGCGGTTCCTTCTTGAGATGGATGGAATTGAATTACTCCCATACCATAGTGGACAAGAAATTCATGTTCACTAATGTACGACCTATTCTCAAACACATCTTGATCAATTTCAACGAATCCAGCAATGTTAACTTTATCAGTAGAAGAGGGTAGTTCAAGAAGAGTTAGGATTCCATTGATAACAGGAAGAGAGTCGGCACGATCAATGAATGGATCTTGAGGAGTGCCACTTCGAGAGATAATTGTTACGGGGTCATTATATTGTAGATATGTACTTAAATCTGGCAATTGTTCACCTCCTTAGTTGACGAATACATTGCTACTGCCAGAGGTAATTGGTGTTGTTGTGATTAGATGTGTAGTTACATTTTTAGAGATACTTGATGCTGCTTTACCGCCAACAAAAACTGTAGAGCTACCTGTTGAAACTTGACCTGAACCAGAACCAGATGTGCCAGGACTAATTGAAATAATTGAACCACCAAGCTTAGGCGAAGGAGAGGGATCTGCCACCCATTGTTCTTGTGTCGGCGATGATACTGAGGCGATTGGTTGTCCATTAACATAAACAGTAGATGTTGAATTTACTGTACCTGTAACTTTTGCTCCAGTTGTGTGAGTCGTTGTACTATACTGCGGATTTCCTTCAGAATCATAACCAGCAATATATCTTTCTACATATGACACATGCCCACTTTTGTTTGATTCTTGAAGTGTCGACCCTTTATATGCTACTCCAGTCATATAGCCTCCTATTGTAACAATGTGAATTGATATCTGAATTTAATATCTGCATCACCAGTTACCCTTAGTATGTTTTTACCAACAGGGAATGAGAGATAGTTATTATTGAAATCCTTGTATCGATATGTGACTGCCAATGAAGTTTCAATGTCTTGTTGCTCATTATCAACAAACACTGTCTCACCATGAATAAGATTCTTGAACTTAAACTCTTCATTGTTATGAGAAGTATTGACGATGCTGAAATCTCCGTTACCTTGTTTTGTTATCCAAATCTCAGGAGAGCAATTCTTATCTCCTTTGTTATCAAACAGGAGAATTGGCTCAAAATAAAAGGTAATGCTCTTAAACTCAGGAACTTCATCGTATGTATTTCTTGTAAATAAAACTCTAAACATTATAGAAATATTGAAAAATCCAACATCTTCAACCACATCGGGAATGTGAGCGCCATTGATACAGTTTCGCCATTCAGTCCAATTGAGATTGTCTCTAGTAAAGCGAGTTTGCACAGCTATACTTGACCCAACTGGCTCAATCACTTCCCAAGATATCTTGCTTAAAACACCATCTGCATTAATTGGAATTGGTATTGAATCGGAAGTATAGCTACCTTTTAAATTGATAATTGATTGCCATGTTGTCATGTGATCACCTAACCAATCTTACCAAAGGGATAGAATAGTGCTGCACTACCAGCCTCTTTCCATCTTGTTATTCGATGTGTTGCCCATGAAGCATTTTTATCATATGTAGTAGCGCCATCAACTGTTTGCCATGGCGGTTCTGCGTTGCCTGATTCACCAGCTTGAATGTTTATATAAAACCTACCATTATCGATAGTGGGTAGTACTATATCATTTTTTTTATATTGTGTGGTTGCGGCCCATGTACTTGCTAATCGAGTATCATTAAATTGCGCGTCAGTCGATACTGGAAAAATAGGTTCTGTAAATCCAGATGTACCCGATTGAATACAAATAAAGACGTGACCATTGTCTACTCTAGGGATAATGTAATCACCAACAGTATAGCTTTTTAATTGTTGCCAATACGGAGCTGCTTTCCCAGTTCGCACATTTACCCATCCAACGTACCCATCGTATACTGGGGCACTATTGTATAAACGCTTAGTTCTTAGAAAGTCCCCACTTGTTGGAGTAGCAGATACATAATCATCTGAGATTAAGTCAAGTAGATCAAAATTTTCTCCAAGCTCCCTGATTGTTTTTTCTATTTCATCAGTGAAAGAGGGCTTCTTAAGTTTTAACTTTTCTGTTTCTGTAGACATACGATTCTCCTTTCTTGCTAAATTTCATACCACTTCGTTCCAGATGCAAAGTCTGACCATTTTGGCCTTGCTGGATTAAGTATTAAATTTCCTTGTGGATTAGTAGTTGTGGATTGATGTGTTCCAGTTGAGTATGTATTCTTCTTGATCTCCATTGGAGTGTAATTCCATTGGTATGTACGAGAAGTCATGATAGGGGAGTAGGAGTAGGGGGAATCACAGCGAACAGTTAGATTGAGGTATCCTTGTTTGAGACAATTGTGAACAAGAGTAGAGTCTTCAACAAACATTGCGTAGAATATTCGTTCTGCGCCTAGTCCATCTTCATTTACAAAGTATAACTCTTGATAATAATCATGTTGAGTTAGCCATCTAGTTATTTCACGGATCTTTTCAGTATTCCATGTTTCTTCAAACGCAAAAGAGACTGGAAACTTTAATGGTTCAGTTTCAGTCCTCATAAAGTATGGCTTATCATTGCCCTTAACTTTTTCCTCAACTATTTCTCTTGAAGGGAAGAATATTTCTTCTTGCATTCCACTGTTAAGGTTCACATTGATGAGTCCATGTTCAACGGAAGTTTCACCAGCAAAAGAAAAGTAGAGGGAGTCACGTATCGTAATCCAAATCACCTCCAATATAAAATTTGGACAAATAAAAAAGCCCTATTTATAAGGCTTTTTGGTTGCTAATTTCTATGTAAAATCGGTATTTCATTAAAAATCATTGTGTACGATATTGCGTGGATGAGTGTAGTAGACTTTTTTGATGTTATTCAGTTCTGATGAACATGAATACATATTATGTACTAGCTTGTTGTCTACAGTAAGGAAGTTTAACCCATAAAGATTGGCAATACTGGTGTTTGCAGCATCTGCGGCACCAAGTCGAGAGGTGAGTTCAATTTGCTGAAAGGCTGAATCTTGATCACCATCACGAACTTTCAAAACTTCTTCATCAATGAATGTTTTCATCATATCTCTTGTGAAATCTTCTTGGGTCTTTAATAGGGTCGGATTATAAGTTATTTGCATACGATTGAAATAATCTTTCAATGAACGCGTAGATAAGTGCATTATCTCGTTAACGATCAATGAATTGGTATAAAGTAGGACTATTTTATCAACAGGGAAGATATACTCAAAGAATAATTGCGATACTGTTTGATGCCATGGGTCCCTTTCTGACATTAGAGCCAACAGAATACAAGTATCCACGAGTAAATCTTCCCCTGTATTGAATCCATTAAAAGTTGGGGCATTAAAATCAATCTTTTGCATATTTCTCTCGATCCCTCACTTCACTTAGTTCAATGGGGAGTTTGGGTGATTTTCCAACAAAACTTTTAAGGATGTTTTTTTGTGCTGCACTCATGCCAATGCTACTTTTAGGAATTGGTTTTGCGGCCTTACCTGTAGTTGGTGTTGCAATCATATCCTTCTCCTCCTTATTATCACTCATTTTTGAGCCTCCTAAGTTTTAAATGGTATCCAGTATTACCCTCACAAACAGATATATACTCTGATTATCCCAATTTAGAACGGAGACTGTTAGATAATAATACCATCTTCATATAACATATACAATGTATATGCGACATCTTTTACCAACTATATTGTATTGATACGATATGGAAGGTTAGAAGTTAAGCGAACTACTACCAAGTAAAAGTATGCTTTCATTGGAATATAAAAAGCACCTAATTATATAGGTGCTTCAAAATGGGACTATTTAATTTATTTATATCTTCTTTAATTGATTGCATTCTGTTTTTCATTTCGACTGATTATTACATGCAAAAGATTAAACCAATGATCTAACCTTTTGACAGCCTCGATTACTTCATTAGAATCTTTAGTCAACGGAACACTAGAATTTAAAAAGACCATTGTTTCTAGTGGAGTCCTTAAACTATCAAAACGTAAATTAATCGTCATTTTTTTAATTGTAGCAGAACTGCTTTTATTTGCAGTTACTGCTCCAATCGCCAAACCTAGTCCACCAGCTAACACTCCGCCTACAGCCATTCCACCTAGTTGACTACTTCGCGATGTCTTAGTTATCGTTTCTTCATCTTGCTGTACTTCTACATGAAGTAGGTCGTTAAAATTATAAACATTAATAGAATTAATATCTCCGATGGCAATTTTGCTGGAGTTTTCATCAATGCTAAGTATCTTACCTATATATTCAAAATAGATGGTTGGTGTAAAGCCATCAAACTCATTCAGTTTTCCTAAAAGACGATCCAAAGCTTCTTTTTTTCGAGAAGTTTCAATGTCCTCAATTCGTGCGAGAGACACCCCTCCAGAAATAAGTCCAATCAATGAAATAAAAATGGGAGTCCATTCTTTATAAACAATCGCAAGTACTATGCCCAAAATAATAATCAAAATTGAAGCTAGTAATAAAAGTCCATGTTTTAGCATCGTTAACTCCTATTTTGTGCTCAGATTAAAGCATATATGCTTAGAGCGAAATGTAGAAGGTAGAGTTTAACTTCCTAATTTATGGAACGATTATACCACGACAAAAGGAGTGGGTCTATAGTATTAGATAGTTTTATTGAACTTCACCTGAAGCAGGAGAGAGGACACCCAAATAAAATCGGATGGATACCAGAGGAAACAACTATTCAACTTGGGGACAAAAACATAATATTGTCGAGACCATTAGAACAAAAGTAATATATGATCGTAAAAAAAGAGACCTTTAAATTTCAAGGTCTCTTGGAATATTGGATTGATTTAATTAGAACATATAGATTCGTAACAAGTCATACATAGCAGAATCCTCTTTGGCGTAATCCAGAGGTTTCATCGAGGAATTATCTTTAATGTCAGGATCAGCCTTGAGATTTTTTAGTTCTCCAAAGTAGAACCTGTCTTCATTTATTGTCACAAGGTGAAGCGCAGTTTTTCCGTCTGTGCGCTGAATGTTAGGGTTTAGAGAATTTCTTTTAAGTGCCTTATATGCTTCATAGTTTTTCTCTTCAATTGCATACATCAAAAGTGTATTATCTCCGTTGCTAGAATCCTGAGCATTAATATCTAGTGAACCATCATTTAATGCAACCCTAATCTTCTCAGCATCTAATTTACCATCAGTTGAGTAAGCTTCTTTCAAATTCTTCACCTTTTTACTTGTTGTAGTATTTGCGTTTGTAGAATTGCTTGGAGTAGTAGTTGAACTGTTGGATGTTGATGTAGTTGAACTGGAGTTATTTGATGACTCCTTCAATGAAACCTGAGAGCTGTTAACAGACTCAACAGAATAACCCATGGCATTTGCTGTATCTCGTACCGGGAGATAAAGTTTTCCATTCACATTAAGAGGGGAATCAGATAATTTAGCTTGAGTTCCATCTACAACAATCTTTACATTTGACTGAGTTGCTTTCAGGTAAGTTGCAGCTCCAACGGCAGACCCAGCAGTAACTGCAACACCAACAATTGCACCAAGCATGAATGTTGGTAGTTTAGATAACATTTTTTTCATTAGTTATGTACCTCCGAATTTTTATAGTAAAATTATCCTAATTCACTAGATAAATTATACTATATTTATCGGCATCTTAATTGGAAATGTTTAGTTTAGATCAATACGAGTACCATTAATTTTAACATTTCTTGTGGAGTTAATGTTAATGTCGCCATTTTGAGCTATTTCAATGAACGAACCTGATTCTACGCCTATTTTTACTGATTTCTTAGCAAGAACATTGAATGAATCCATTGTAATGTTAATGTCTCCACCATCGCTTTTAATGAGTATTCCGTCATCTGCGAGATCGATACTTCTTAATCTTGCTGTGTTTGAAGCTTTGTACTCCTGTTTATAGCCACCATTATATTTGGTATTGACCATTTTAGCTCGATCATTAGCACCGCCATCACCAGTACCAATTTTCTCAACAGGCTGAGCGGCATCGCCAGATCCCTCAAAGGTCGTTTCACGCTTAATCTTCTCTTCCATATTATAGACCATAACAGGCCATGCAGTTTCCTCAACTGTCATCAATCCCATCTTTTCCGATGTAGTCCAATAGAGTTTACGTCCATCTGAAAGTTGTTTTTGTGATCCTGCACCAGTAACCCTACCAGTAATCCATTTAACGGAATTACCCTCAATACGCACATAATCTGACCAACCTTGAATTGCCGCATTAGTAAGAGTGGAGAGTTTGCCAGCGGTAAGATTGGAGATAATTCCATCTTGCGCTGTAAGCATATTAGCAGCAATAAGTTCGGCATCAAGAGCACCGATACCAATAGCATCAAAACCACCAAAGTCGATGTATTTCTTCTCGGAGTCGATGAGGAGAGTATTGTTTTTATCTGTAACGACAAGCTTCTTAAAGATTGCTGTCCCGTCCATCTTGATCCACATCGGAGCCCCTTCGGGAAAAGTATCTTCATCTACTTCGGAACCCGCGAAAAATCCCAGTGAGGGCCACAGCTTCATTACATTGCCACCATCACGAAGGGTGAGACGGTTACCAATCAAATCGCTATCCTTGATTGTCGATTGCTCAATGAATGCATTACGAGCCCATAGGTTCCCGTTGAAGTCGACGCGGAAAGGGCTTGATGCCCACGTTTCTCCACCTAAGGAAAGGCCCTCTGCGCTAAGTAAAAAAAGTTCATTGTTATCGCCAACCCTAATACGTAGATCTCCATTTTGAGCTAGTCCAAATACGTTCGTTGTAACTCCATTACGAATCTTATCAATATAGAATCCTCTTGAGTTATCCATACCATTTACATTAGTAATTGTTCTGTCATTACAATTACTTGACGCATAGCGATTAAGATGCAACCCAAATACATCAGGTTGTTCTGATGTTAACCCCAAACGTAGAACAGGGCGACCACATCGATCATCAATCATTAGCTTGGAGCCTTCAATAGTGAAAACCCCTGAAACATCTCCGATGACCACGCGCTGTCCAAGGATAATTTTTCCAAGAACTTGTTCTGCAATAAGTCCATCGGCTGTTAGACAAGACTCATACTTTAGTCCGCCACTGCGTGTAAGCGCTAAAGCGCCGTGTGTACCCCTCAAAAATCTAAGAGGGTCATTTGGGTCAATTATCGTCAGGCCAGTGCGATCCAGTGTAACGAACTCGTTGCTTGCCATATTAATCTCATTGGTGACTTTATTCCAAAAATTATCAAACAAACGACTCATCTCAGACGAATCAACTACAGCCTGACCCCACTTGGTCTTACTCGTATCAACAACTACACTAGTATTCTTCGTATCCTTCAAAAACTTCTCTAATCTCGTACTTTCATCGTTAACATTCTTAGCATTACTCAATGTTAACTTAATACTCGATCCACCAAAGTCATAACTAATCTCACTTATTCTAGCTGTTAACTCAATCCCTAATCGTTCATACTTAACATTAACGAAGTCACCAAGGTTTAACTTTTTCCAATTGCGCTGTTCCTCAATTATCTCTAGAAAATTTACTATATCAATCTCTACCGCTAATTGTGGAACTTGTAACTCCTTAAACTTTTCCATTGCTGCATCGTATAAATCTTGCTCATCTATGTATACATCATCGTTAAAATCTCGTTCAATCACATAATAATTCAGCTCTTGCAACTGTGCACTGGTAAAGTTGTTTTCCGAATCCAACAATACTTGTAACGCCTTAGTCCGATTCTGCACATCTGTAATCTGATTTAACTTATTGCTAACTTCAATCTGCTTTAGATTGATCTGATTTTCCTTATTATCTAAACTGTATCGCTCAACTATAGCTGCATCATTACCAGCCATCTGATACTCTTCAATTGAAATCGTTGCAACTTGCATGAACACACCAGTGGATGATCCATTAACGGTAATTGTTGTAGTCTCAAGGTTATTTAACTTGCCTAACATTGTCCATCTGCCTGAAGTCACAGGTTTAACAGATCCATTCAATGCAACAGTTACACCAGAAGAGGAGTCCACCTTAATCATAGCTGCATAGTTATAACCCTTATTCAACTTGAATGTTCTCGATGTACTTCCGCTATGACTATACTTCTCAAAGAACATCTTATCGCCAAATTGTTGGGCCAATGTTACTTCTTGTACAACTTTCTCATCCTGTTGTAACTTATTGAGATCAATCTTGAGTTGATTTAACTGTGTCTCATAGCCTTCTAATTCAATTAGGTATTGCTTAAACAATCCAGTTTTACTCTCAACCAACGCCTCATAATCCAATAGTGCATGACAAAGAGAATCACTCATCCAATGACTTGGTGAAATCACTGTTTTATTGGCATCTCGTTCAAATGGATAAATCCAATATCCGTAATTCTCAATATAATTCTGTCCAGTTGGATTAACTTTTTGAATGCCTAATCCATCTTTACCAGAAGCGGAGAGACGTGTAACCATTTCCTCTGAGCTCCTGTTTCGAGTCATACTCTTTAGTAATTTCCCCCATGAAACAGTAAATCCCATATTGATTCCTGTTAATTCAGGCTTAGTCATACTCAATGTGCGGGTATCTGTATCAAATGTAACTATTGCATTATAAACTTCAGCTATAGAATAGATTGCTTCGAGGACAGTAGAGGAGGGAAATTCAAATGCTCTTTTGCTTAGTTTGAAGTCTGCATCTATGTAATCTACATTCCAAATTGTATTCCCTAGACGAAGCATGTCTTCAATTACTTTATCTGCTCCGTATGACTCGACCTCATAACTCTTTATCAATTTATCCGATAGTTCACGCACCAACGAATAACATTTAACCTCCATTACATCTGAATCATCGAGATTATCACTAATATCATTTACAATAAACCACTCAACTTTAATCCCAGTAACAACTTTGATTAAATATCTTTCTTTGATTAACTCCACATTCTTATTCGGCTTCAACTTGTGATGCTTATCAATAAAGTAGGGGAGATAAAATGATAACTCGCTCACGTCATTCAATTTTACGTCTATATTATCATTGAAGATTTCGCTCAATTTACTGATAATCTCACGATTAGGCTTTGCAAGAAAGTATTGTGGTTTAATAGGTTTCCTATTGCGGTCAATTTCTCCTAACATACACAGTCCTTTCTGAAAATTAAAAAGAAGAGGGGGTTTACCCTCTCCTTAAATCATTCTTGTTTTCAATTGTTTATTTACTGCACTTCCAAGTTTATTGAGAATGCTTGTTCCAGTGTCTTTATCAGTGGCATGAATCTCAACCTTGTCGATATGTACACGATTATCTGTGCTACCTGAGACGGTATTGTTCTTAGGTGAGATACTGCTAAGATTTAAACCACTCTTAAATCTATCAAACATGTCTCGTGCTACATTAACTATCTTCAACACGTTAGACGTATCAGACTTATTGAGTATCAATTCCTTTTCATGTGCCAATAGAAATTTTCCTTCTTTACCCATTCCAGCAGGAGTCATACCGCCAGTCTCAGCGCTGAAGATTTTCTGGTTTACTAAATCCTTAAAGCTTCCATCAGGAAAATTATAAACGGAACGCAATTGATCATTCTTGGACTTAAGTGAATCAAATTGTTGAGTAAGATTCTTGTACTGACTAGAAGCTTTATCAAGCTTAGACATTTCAGCCTTAATCGACTCAGCAGACTGCTTATTACTCAGATACTCAGTCCAAGCTACACGAGCAGCAGTTGTGCCTTTAATGGTTCCAGTTTGACCAGTTGAGCCGTTTCCACTAGTGCTACCGCCACTTCCCGGTTCAGTAGGGGAATAGTCACCAGATTTAAATTTGTCTAAACTGGATTTACCCAGCTCAAATTGATCTACAAGATTCTGCATCTCTTTGGATGTCTCAAATATATGAGTTTTCATATTGGCAAACAACTTATCATACTCGCCACCAATAATTCCAAGAGTAGCAGTTACAACGATAGCATCATTGCTCATCAAGCCTTGTTTGAGATTATAAAAATACTTTTGATCCTCTAAGATGTCTTTGTATTTACGCTCAGTCTTTTTCTTCTCATCATCTAACTTATCAAGAGCATCCTGATGCTGTTTATCTTCTTCGTCTTTGATTTTATCGTTGTAGTTCTTGTGGTCGTCTAATTGATCTTGTAGCCCTTGTTTTACTAACTCACGGTCACGATCACGCTGATATTTTCGAATCTCCTCATCAATAGCAATGAGTTGATCTTCTAATTCTTTACGCTTGGCTTTACCAGCCATTGAGTTGTCGGCAGAGAGAACATTAATTCTGTCCTGTATCTTTTGGCGCTCATCCATTTTCTTCGTAAGTTCTTCTGTATAATCAGTAGATGTATTCTCACGGTCAAACGCTTTGAGTCGTGCATTGATATAATTCTCAAACTGCTTTTGTTCTTTGTCGATGTTTTTAGTTCGCTCATCATGACGCTTATCTTCTTTTTCACGTTCCTGATCAAGGGCCTCAAGGGCCAAGTCACGTTGTTGTTCAATAACCTTCTTATACTCATCGATAATGTTGTCAGTGGCAGATTCACGTAAGTCTTTAAGGGTCTTATTAACATCAGCAAGAGCTGAGTTAGTACCCAATAGAGACAAGTTGAGTTCTTGAAGTTTGTCGTTGTAGTAGGCAGTCATTACGGCATTTTGCTTGTTATTTGCAAGAAGCGACTTCGTGTATTCAATCTCTTTTGCAATTACTGAGCCTTTATGTTCAAGTATAGGGATTTGACTGTGTAGCTCTTTGTTGTATTCAACTGTACCTTCGGTCATTAATTTCAAATTTGCATCAGATACAGCTAAAGCATCGTCATCTGCCTTTACTTGTTTTTCATAAGCTGCAATTTGACTATCAAAAATACTCTTACGTTTATCATCAATTTGTGACTGATAATCCCACCACTTGGCACTATTCTCAGCCAACTTAGCATCGTATTCACCCTGAGTAATCTTTTGCTCAATGAGTTGTTGACGGATATCTTTATTCTGTTGCTCGACTAGTTTCTGTTCTTGCTGAAGGTAGCTACTCTGAGCCATTTCCTCCTTGCGCCATTCAGGACTATCTTGTGTATAGCGGCTTTGCTTATTTGCTGACAATTCCCGTTTTGATTGTAGCTTTGCAATTTCATTGTCTGTTCCAGCAATTATTGTTTCAACAATATCTAAGCCAACCTGATAGAGACTTGCCTCTTTAGATGATAAGTTTTGCTTCTCTTCACGAATAGCATCATCTTGTTCTTTTTGAGTTGCTTTAATAATTTCAGTTGTAGTCTTACCATCGGAGCTAGTAGTTTTAACTTTTGTAGCTGAACTATTCGTTGATGGGGTGGAGGTGGGCGACTTAGAACCTGAAATTTCACTATATGCAGCTAAAACTTTAGGTGCATATGCCTTTGTTTCTGCGAATGGAATGTTACCCATCTGACCTTTTTTAATCCATTTATCTACATTACCGGGACCACCATTGTATGCTGCTAGAGCATACTCGACATTACCATTATACTTTTTGAGTAAATCTGAAATGTATTTTGTGCCACCCGCAACATTTTGCTCAGGATCGTAGGAATTTTTAACTCCTAATCCTTTTGCAGTTCCCGGCATAAGCTGCATTAGACCAGTAGCCCCTGCATGCGATTTAGCATTGGGATTAAAAGTACTCTCAGTTGCAATAATAGCAGCAATGAGTTTTGGATCAACGCCATTTTTAGAGGCATATTTATTAATTATATCTGCATATTTACCAGAGTAACCGCCGCTCGATGAAGTTGTTGGTGATGAATATGTGCCTGTAGAAGTTGGTTCTGGTTCACCGGATGCTGTTTTTGTAGTAGTCTTAACTTTTGTAGAAACTAACTCAGAAGGATTCTTAAGGGCTTTCTTAGAGGTAGCTATTGAATCCTCAAGTAATTTCTTCTCTTCTTTGAGATTTGCCAAGTATTCCTTAGAACCTTTGACCATTGTGCTACGTTCATTTTGAACCTTTTTGATAGCATCGGCTAGATCGAGGAGTCTCTTCTGCGTCTCGGTTAGGATCTCATTGGTGTCAGTATATGTATTGTTTAACTTTTCTGTAGACTTTTTATCTTTATCTTGTGCTGATCCTACACCATCAAGCGAACTGACCATTGTTTTAAATGAAGAATTCAAGTCATAGATTCTATCAAGAAGTTCCTTATATGGTCCAGCGGCAGCTTGTTGAGCTTTTTTGGCTTGATTTATTACAGCTTGATTTTCAATCCCTTTGCCTGTAATATCCTCAACTACAACTTCAGCGGCAATATTCATGTCTACTTGAGCTTTAGCGGCATTCAGTTCAGCAAGGGTAGAGAGAGCTTCAATTTCAATTCCCCAGATTTTCATCTTGTCAATAAGTGCCTGTTTGTTACCAATAACTTCTTTTTGTCCCAGAGTTTCAAGTGTTTTAAAGTAATCAACTTTTGTCTTTTTTAATGTCTCAAGTGCTGATTTTTCTATTGTATATCCATCTTTGAGTTTAATTACATTCTTAGACAACTGTGGATACTTTAGAATTAGATTGTTCATTTCATTCGCTGACAGAGACTGCCCTTTGGACAGATTGTATAGTGTATCATTCAGTTCGCCAATTTCACCAATAGTTTCATTTACAGCATCAGCATATTTCTTGGACTCTTCGGTTGCACTAGCAGAAGACTCTCCAAAGAGATACATTCCATCAGATGCTTGTTTAGCATTGGTAAATATGTCATATAGACTCTGAACTACCTCTGGATTACCTTCTAATTGTCCGAATCTTGCAATTGTTGCAACTGTTTTTTCGAGATTGGCTCCGTCAAAGTTTTTGATTTCAGTAGAAGCACTCTTGATAACTTCTTCAAACTTGTCCGTGGGTAGTTTAGATAAAGATTTAGTAACAGTATTGAAAAGCTCTTTTTGTGTATCATTGTAGTCCTGCTGAGCAGTTATATTATTCTCAATATACTTCTTCTTCGATTCCTCTAATTTGTTTATCTGGTTTATCGAAGGTTCAAGTTCGTCAAGTTTTCCACCAACAGCATCAAGGGCATTCTGCCATTCTTGGCTCGTTTTTGGGATTAACGAGGAAGAAGCAAAGATATCAGTATTTTTTGCTCTCAGTTTATCTTGAAGATCTAACAACTTCTTATAATATTCTTCAATACCAAGATCGCCAAATCCACCACCATCAGCGAGATTGTAGGACTGTTCCCCTTTACCAAAAAAGGATGCGAATCCTGAGATTTTGTTTCCCAATTCAGGAGTTGAGAATTTTTGATCTTTAAGAGTATTTACAAGAAACTGATTATCATCAATCTCATTTTTAAGTTTCTTCTGTTGCAACTCATCAAGTTTCGCTATTTGCTCATCATATCTGCCATTAACCAGATCTAATCCACTTGCTTCTGCACCGTATGTGTCAATCAGTCTATTTTGAAGATCAAACAATTTATTTTTTACATCAGCGCTTTTCGATATCTCGTCATAGTTCTCTTTATAATAAGACGTTGCATCTTGAAGTTCACTTGACAGTTTTTCATGCTTGCTGTTAGTTTTGTCAATAGTGTCGTTAAATTTTTCTGTGGCGTTGTCAAGCTGTGAAAATACTGCTATAAGAGTAGATATTACTCCAACTGCTAGGCCAAATATACCCAATGATCGTTGAAACAAAATCATTGTTTTTGTAGCACGAGAAGCAGAACTTGAAGTTACATCGAGAGCGGTTTTGGTGGCGAACAAACCAGCGATAGTCTGATACAAACTCACCGTTGTTGCAATTATAGCTTTTGATCTAAAAGCTATAAACAATCCACCTAATATACCAACAGTTCTCCCCACATTACCAAGGGTTCTTATCAATTTGGTTCCAGTATCAATGATACTGTTTAATAATTCTCTGCTTGCACTGTTTCCCCAATATTCCGATACGGCATTTTTAAACTTAGCAATATGTCCTTGCATCGATTCCAAAAATGCAGCATTTTCCTTTGCAGCAGAACCAAATGAATTTAATCCCGCCTCCAATGCTCCCTCGGCATCATTCCAGTTTTCAATCATGGAAGCCGCAATATTACCTTGCATCTTACCAGCAACAAGTTCCAGTACATCTGCCCGTTGAATGTCGCTAAGTCTGTCCCATACACTGTGCAAGTCGCTGAAAATTTCATAGGTATTCTTAAAAGTTTTTTCATCTTTTTTGAGTGTAAGTCCAATGGATTGGAATTTATCTTCCAATTTAGGCAACAACCCATCAACAGCAGATCCATCCTCATCTACTCCGCGAAGACGCATTGATAAGGTTTTGAGGGAGTTACCTACTTTGGCAGGATCTTGTACTGTTGTATTTGCAGCAGTAATCAGCGCTACGGATTCCTCAATTGTATTTCCAGCAGTTGAGAGGGAGGACGCTGAACGCTGTACTGCTTGACCAATACCGTCAGTCGAGATAGCAAACTTATTACCAACTTCATTATAAATATCAACTACTTTTGCAACATTACTAGCTTCTCTATCAACTTCTATTCCGAAACCTTTAATTGATGAGATGAGTTGTTTGGAAGCATCTTCAGGAGTTTTAATATCGCCAACATTTTGATAAACCAAAGTTTGTTTAGCCATGTTTTGTGCAGTCTGTATGTCGTATCCCAGTCTTGCCCATTCAGCGCTTGACTTCATAACATTGAGTGTAGTGTTACCTATTGAATCTGCCAGCGTAGAGGCGGTCTGCACAAATTTACGATAAGTCTCATCGGTTTCATCTGTGACCTTCATAAGATCTGTCATTGCCTTATCCATGTCGTATATGTCTTGTAATCCACTTCTCAACATTCTGATTGGAGCAAATACCCCGGCTGTAGCCCCCAACCATAGAGCAACTTTACGAGTGGCTTGAGAAAATTGATTACCTAAACCGTTTACGCTCTGTCCGCTAACTTTTGCGTTGGTAGTAAGTTTGTTAAACTCGCTATTCAATTGCTGCATAATACTCTTGTAGTTTGCAACATTTTTGGTTTCAGCAAATTGACTTAGTCGGGATTGTAGTTCTTTTATGCCATCAACTGCTTCTTTGTTGCCTTTTCGCTGGTAGTTACTCAAACTTACAGCTAGTTTATTGCTCATGTCATCAAGTGACTTGGTGTAACTATCATTCACTTTTTTGTTTTGCTGTAGTGCTTGATAGTGTGCCTTATCTAATGCATCACGATCACGAGCAATTTTCTGTTCTTCAGCAAATCTCGTTTTCAACTGGTTAAGGAACTGCTGATTACGCTGCTCTTCTTCTTTTAAATTCTTATCTGCTAACGCTTTACGTGTAGCATATTCCTGTTGAGCTGCTTGTTCCCGTTGTTTATTGATTGCTTGCTCTTTTTGCAATGCATCTTGCTGTTGCTTGAGGTAGTCAGTTATCTGACTGTAATTTTTAATATTACCTTCATTGTCTACATTGACACTGACTTGTTGACCAGTCTGATTCTTATATGTATTTGTAGTGCTATTGATCTCACCGAGTTTATTCTTGTTGGCTCTGGTACGTGCTAGAGCGTATCCGTCCAATTCTTTCTCAAGCTGCTGAAGAGTTTTCTTTTGTTCAGAGTAAGCCTTAGATTCTTCATTAATCTTTTTAGTGTTCTGGGTGATAATTGAGCCACTGGCAAGCTGCTTCTGTGTAACTTTTTCAATAGAACCATCTAACTTTTTGGTTGTTACGATTGACTCATTTATTACTTTCTGTTGCTGTTCTAAAGCATGACTTAACACTTTAGTAGCTGCTACAAACTCATTCATTGATTTAACGAATGATTTATCAATATCCACTTTCAAATTCAAAGATTTGAGGGAGGTATGGGAGCCTAAAGCCTTAATTTCTTGATTCAGATTCTTGACACTTGACCCCATGTTTAGGCCAGCATCAATTAAAATTTTCAAATCATTCATCTTACTTAAATCACTTCCTTTTTGCTTCTAGTG
Source organism: Paenibacillus sp. FSL P4-0176 (assembly GCF_037975265.1). NCBI lineage: Bacteria > Bacillati > Bacillota > Bacilli > Caryophanales > Paenibacillaceae > Paenibacillus > Paenibacillus sp. FSL P4-0176. The sequence goes on along the minus strand of NZ_CP150242.1, from coordinate 4,263,487 downwards.
TAAAAAAGAGAAATAAAAAAGAAGCGATTCAAATGATCGCTTCTAATGTTTACTCATATTCAATTTGTTCAACTAATTCACACATCAGATCATAAATATCAGCATCCTTGCCCTCGAATGTTTCAGGCGAATGGTTGATTACACTATCTTTCACAGATTCCAGCATTTCACGGTTATTCTCATCCTGATCAATGACAAAATGTTCATTATAAAGTTCGTTTATATCATTCAGACGTTTAACATCGTCTTTAAGTGTATACTTATCATCAATCATAACTGGTTGACTATTTTCGTCATAGACCAGATATTCTTTATTGATCTCATTTACTTCATTCATAACCGATTGATACTTGTCCATGATAATTTTCTTGAATCTAGTTCTAAGTCGAGATGCTTTGCGCTCCAAATTAAGCGAGTGGAGGTATGATGCTAAAGTCTCAAGTTGATAATTATAAATTTTCATTTTTTGCTCCCTTAAAATCAAAATGAAATGGTAATTTTACTAAAACCGTTTATATGCAAATGGGATAACCTTATCTCTAATTTGTGACTGCATCAAATGATCGTATATTCCTATACCTGCACCACTGGTGTCAATATGGACAAAGTCTATATTTTTACGTGCCACATGATAAATAATAAACTCAGATATAGATTTGCTACTCTGGTTGTCTGTCTCAGTGAGTGAGGTGGTCTGAATGGTCTTATTTTCTATGTCTTTAATAGTGACATTTGTTTTTTCTCTTCCGTAATCGACATCCATAATCACATTCGATTTTTGAATTGGGACAGATACACATTTTGAATGGCCTATGGTGGAAGTGATTTGGGGGAGCAGATGAGGCGAGGGGACAATACTAGGCGATGGGAAGGGAGAATATTTCTTCATGTCAATGACCAACTGATTAATATGTTTCTCCATTTTTAAGTTGAATTCCAAAACTTCCTCTGGTGTACCTTCAACTTCAATTCCATTGATTTTAGCTTTCAACTTGTTTATCATCCTCTTTCCTTTTCTTGTTCTTGAGTTTGTTAATCTTATCTCTGACTTCAGCTTTAGATTGAGGTCTAATGTATGATTGCCTTGTAGTTTCAATAGATTTATGATTGGCGAGCTCTGCTGCAAGCGACATATCGCCCGTCTTCTCATAGATGGAATTCAATTGTGTTTTACGTATGCAGTGGGCATGGAAGTCGTCCAGTCCAACAATCTCACCAATCTTACGGATGCGATTTTGAATTGTACCTTTATCCATTGCTTTATATTCATTTCTGTAACGAGTGATGAACAATGAGTCCACTTTTAAGTCGTCCATTTCTTTACGCATCTCAAGCCAAGTGGAGATCAATTCTTTACCTTCTTCTGAGAATACAACCTCAACTTTATATCCGCGTTTTTCACGAATATCGGTAAACATCATATTCTCTAAATCGAGAGAGGAGAGGGTTAGTTTTGAAATTGCACCAATACGGTTGGCTGATTCAAGCATAACTTCCCAAATAATCTGATCCTGAATATCATATTTCTTCGTATCTTCTTTCAATCCAACACGAATTAACTCCATTTCTTCATCATTCAAGAAGTAGGAGTTGATAATCTTTTCCTCGTTTGCACCCTTCATACGTTCTAATTGTTTATCAAAAGGATGTCTATCTACATATTTACGTTTAATGCTCCACAGATAAAACGAACTAACAGCAGATAGTTTAGTGTTAATTACTTTCTTATTATTCTTCAACGTTTCTTGACAGAAGGCAATAAATGATTCCATTATTTCTACAGCGTTTTCGAAGAACTCTTCACTATACAAATTGATATTGTCCCATTCCTCAGATAAGAAAACGAGAAATTGATTGAAGTAGTTCTCATATGCCCTATATGTAGTTTCTTTGACATCACGGTTCTTAATAATACTACTATGTAAGTATTTCTCATAAAGCTTCTTGTTTTCTGGAGAAATTAGAGCTTTACGTTCGTTTGTGAAATATCTAATTTTAATTATCTTTGTTGCCAAATCCTAACACACCCTAATTTCATATTGATCTGGATTTCCACTATAAACTTCTTCGTAAGTGAGCCAAGTGGGGCGTTTAATTTCAAATAAAAAAGAAAACATCTCGTCTAATGTTTTCCCTTTGAAATCTTGTGGATATAAAACTTTGTAGTTAAATTCTTTGAGTAGAGTATCAAGTTTATGGTCGAACCTTTTCTTGTAATCTCTTTCCATGCTGCTAACGTGATCTCTGTAAGGATACAATCCAGCAATCTCTAACCAAACAAATTCACCGTTATGCAAAATTACATAGTCACAATCTTTTTTACCTTCATATACTTCAATCCACTCATGATATAATACATTTCTAAGATAAGAGATTCCGTGTTTACGTAGATAGGTCGAAACATCGAACTCGAAATGACTCTTACACACTTCACCATTACTAAACTCATGATGGGACCCAGCAGTTCCTTCATTGACTTCAAAACCGTAATGAAGAAGGGTTTTATTCCATGATCCAAACCTATTCTGATAACACCAAAAAGAAGGATAGTCTGGATTAGTATTAAACTCTTTTAGTTTAGGTGGACGACCATTGATCTCATAGAATCTCATAAAATGTGTTTTTAAATCTTCATCTGAATAATGAGTTACTTTTGCTTTGAATCCAGCAACTTCAATGGCTTTTCCCCAAGATCCAAACAACTTTCTGAAATTAGAAGCATCAATGTATCCATTTGATTTTTTCATATCCCTAGAAAGAGGCACTCTACCATTTTCTTTGTAGAATCTATGTATTTCAGGTATTAGACTTTCTTTACTGTGCTTAATTGGATCTGGTACATCAAAACCTGCCATACGTAACGCTTCCCAAAATGACTCAAAGTGATTTGTGAATGTTTTACGATTGGGATACCCATCTAATTTATCGAAATCGGTAGGGTTTGGGATTCGGCTATATTCTCTATAAAACCTTTTTAATTCACCAATAAGATGAGATCTCTTATATCCACAATATTTACTATTCAAATATTAATCACCTCCAATTTATTTCAATTTGATATTCTGGCGCTTCAAGCCTCTATACATAGCCGCTTTGTGAGCACCAGTATTTCTCAACTCTTCTCGTGTTGCCTCAGTGAATGGACGTGGCACACCTGCATACTCAAATCCGTATTGGTAATTCTGGCCTGATTCAACAACTTCAGCAACATTTCTATCGCCATCTGAACGAACATTCTCAACTACTAGAGTTGTTTCATTAATCAACTCAGACTTCATGCTTTCTTCGCTACCCAATAGACCTGTTCGAGAATACATAGTTGGTTCATACACATCATAGACTTCTTCTTTTACTTTTTCTTTTTGAATTTGCTTAACAGTGTTAGCTACATCATTAACCAATGCTTTTCCAATAGGTTGATTCAACTTTTGTAGAAACTTAATTAAATCCTGTTGTGTCTTAACCTGCATCTGCAATTTCCTGAGCTTGAGCAACTGAGTAGACAGCCATCTCAGCAATTACTTTAGCTGCATTTTGTTGAGCTACTTTGAATCGTTCTTCGAGTTTATCAAGTTCAGATTTAGGGAACTCATTGATCACCTCATTGGTGATTCCATTGTCCATAAATTTTCGAGAAATACCGATCAATGCACCCAAGTCCATTTTTTTGGGAAATGGAAGGTCGGTAAATTTCTTCATCATGAGAACATTAAACAGACTCAGCGTACCTCTGATTAGGACATCATCAATCTCTGTCTTAGACCTGAGCTCCTCAACTAGTGCAATATACTCTGTGACAACATCGTCCATCAACGACTCACGGAAAAATGTGTGTATATTTACTTCATATTTTTTTGGGGTTACGTATACTGTTTTTCGCTTGTTGTTCTCATTGTCAACAGTATTCAACTTAGCTAGTGTAAGCTTATTTGATTTTGCCATTTATTCATATCTCCCTTTATGTTTTGTGCCCATGATAAGCATTGATAACTTGCTCAGCTCTTAAGTTGTAATTATGATACCTGTACACGAATTCTTGTGCTTTTTTAGCCTTCTGTTCACGTTGTATATCTGTCATACTCAATACTTCATTAACCATCAATAACATCTCATCAGTATTCCTAGGTAAATAAACATGATCATGGAATAAATATTGCTGGGCAGGAGTGAAAGGGGAAATAAGAATACCTCCTCCTATGCCAAGACTCTCCGTAGGTCTCATAGATGTTTGAGTTATAGACTTATCATCTAAATTTTGTCCGAGAATTATCTTGCTAGAGGAGTATAAGTAAGGAAGATCTTCGTATGCACCATATCCTTTGTAGGTGGAAGGATGACTCTGCAAATTTACTACACGGTTCGAATCCATCCACCACTCATTACCGAAGATACTTACATCGTAACCATGCTCTACAACTGGCATGATGAATTTTCTCGTTTGTTCAAATCTACGCTCATAGTTATTTGCAATAAGCACAATATCTCTTTGTATACCTGAATCGATTCGTTTGTGAAATTCAGGATTACATCCAAACAACATCAGCTCCGCTTGTTTGCCTTTATTCCAATAGTTAGGAAGACACTCAGCAGTTGTTGTAAAAATATAATCAGCATAATCTGACCAGTAGTCGCCAATCCAATGATCAAAAGGAGTATCTTCAATGGAAAAGAATGCGTGGAATATTCCCTTTTCTTTTGTGTGTTCAAATATGCCTTCAGCAAAGTTAGCAAAACACTCAGAAAATACGATATCTACATGATTGTTCTCTATGTATTTCTTAAAAAGTTCAACCTGAGTTTCCTTATCCTTGTCCCATAATTGATATTTGCCATCCATAATATGTACTTCATGTCCAAGATTTTTAAAGCCTGAAGCAATACCGTATTTGATCAGAGATGAATTGTTCGTAAATAAAACTTTAAGACCCAATCACATCACCACTTTTCAGTGTATATTCCTCAATAGCCTTTTCAATTTGCTGATATCGAACTTCCCAAGTATTATCGGAAGCAATTCGCTTAGCTTCATCTTTAAATCCTTTTTCTTTAGATTTAGCAATCGCTTCATCAACTTTTTTCAGAAACTCTTCATCGTTGTCTGCTGTAAGCACTGCTGATGGATACAGGTCTGTTTCATGCCACTTCGTAGCCACAGTAATTGTTCCAGCAGCCAAGTGTTCATACATTTTTACTGGAGAGGCTGATTGGGTAATGTTTGTTTTTGTATTAAAGGGGATAAGACATACATCTGCATGAGCGTAATAGTCATATAACTCATCATGATTTTTGCATCCTAGATTGATGACATTTGAGGGGCACTGCTTACCGAACTCTAAACCCACAAATACAGTGGGGTATTTTTCTGCTACTTTCTTAATCAAATATGTACTCGTCCACGAACCTAGAGCGCCAACAAATGCAACAATAGGGCCATCGATATTTTCATATTCTTTAGGTTTATTGGATGGTTTATTGATATATTCAGATGGAGCAGCATTGCGCACTAGATGAACATTGTCGTGCATTTTGCTTCGAATGTCATACAGCCTCTGACTTGAAGTAAGCATTATGTCTGCACTGTTTACGGCAAACTCTTCATATATTTCCCAATCTGGAAACTCATCGATACTATCGTAAATGTTGATTTTAGCATTCACCTTACTAAAGTGTTCGGCTGACTTTGCCCATGTAGCATAGGCCACATCGATTTTATATTTACCGTGTTTGATATCTTTCATAAATGAATCAAAATTATGGATTACATAAATGTTAGGTTCAACCTCTTCAATAGGCTTCTCGGATTGAGTGTTATTGCAAAAGTAAACTGTCCATCCGTTACGTGCGAACTGCGAAAGTATCTGTTGTGGACGTTGTTTTAAAAATTCCCAGTTAAGGACGGGAAAGTAGAGTATCGTTTTTTGCTTCATTAATAAACTCCCTTAATTGTTGTTCAGACATAATGTGCTGACTATAAGCAAATAAATCACAAAAAAGCTCAAAGCCATTGTCTTGAGCCATCTTACAGAAATATGCGTCTTCGCCTTGTGGATGAAATCCGTATTTTATAGACTTATAAACCGATTTATCTAATAAAATGACTGCTCCAGTAAGATCTACTCGTTGCAACTTAGAACAGAGTAGGGCAGGGGCGGTCTTAACATGATAATTTGTTATATGCCGATATTGACTCTTATCATCCAACTGCATGATATTTGGATAAAGGTATGGCTTTTCTTTATTGGTCAAATATCCATTGTAAATCAATCCCGATATAATCTTTTTCCCATGCTTGAGTAACTTAGTAATGACATCAGGTTTTACAAGGATATCTGTATCGATAAAAATCAATTTATCGGTTCGAACTTTGCTCATAATGTAATTCTTTAAGTTGCTCAAACTTCTATATATGTATTTGTTTCTTACCGAAAACTCTCGCTCATCTTCGGGTAAATTATTGTTGATTACATCGATTCTTATATTATTGTACAAACCTTTGTTGTCTTTTTTAAATTCTGTCAGCAACTCAAATGTTCTGTCTAAACTATCATTAACAACAAAATGCAGATCGATTAATGATTTAGGATAATTGATCTCAAAAATACTAAGTAAATATTGTGGAAGTATCCACTCTCTATTTCTTACTGGTGCAGCAATCGTAATTGTCTTCATATTTACTCCTAGAAAAAAATAGGGCTAAGCCAATTAGACTCAGCCCTATGTATTTTAATCTTTATAGATAATCTCATCTTTCATAACTTCAATACCATTGATCCGAACAGGGAACAAATCAAACACCAGAGTTAAGGATGCTGGATCTCCTGTAGGAGAATATGTGACAGTGAAGTTTGGTTGTAATTTTGCTTTGTAATAAATTTGTTGAGAAGAGGTAATATCGCCACCAATTTCTTCGGCATACACAGTATCACCAATGAGCTTAACATAGCCTGGGAAACCTTTAGTCGTATAAGAAAGTTTAGCAGCGTTTGCAGCAGTAAACTGGTAGTAAACTTCAACATCTTCACCAATATTAGATGTTGAAGTGCTTGCAAGTTTCACCACACTGCCTGTCACAGAATCAATCTCTTGAATATCCGTTTTAATACCACCGATATAGGAGAATACACTAACTGTACTTGCGTTACCAATCGGAGCTTTGGAAAGAGTAACTTGTTTTCCACCACTTCCGTCATCTTCGACAGTTAGTACCTCAGATTTATTGATATTCTGAGCACCGTGTTTGATGGGTTCTCCTGCAAGCATCGCCAAGTGCTGGAATGTAAAAACTTGTGTTTCGACGGTCAATGTAGAGTCTTTATCTCCAGACCAAGAGTGACGTTTAGGGTTTCCATCTCCACCGCGACTATATACAGTTTCACCAGTCCACTCATTGCTAGTGGTGGTGGCATAATCAAATGTCATAATTGGATCAAGCACATTGGGTGTACTAGAAACATAGTTGAAGATTTGTAAGTTAAGATTGTTACGTGAGCCGTAACGATCAAGATGTAGTGCCATTAAAAAACCTCCGTATTAAATTATAATTTTGTTTTTTTGATCCATTCAGGTAGTTTATCATCTTTTCCTAAGTGCCCATTTGCCCACACAGGCAAAATACGATCAAAGCTATCTTTGGTAGTTAATCGTTCGAACTGTTCATACACTTGATAAATAGTCAGATTTTTAACGTTGAAAATATCTATTCCATTTCCATTGGCAGCACAAAGAACAGAGAGGATGTCTTTAAAATCAAGTCCATCATCCTGTTTCTTTTGTTTTTGTTCGAACATCATCATTTTCTTCAACATCTCTTTGGCCTTACTGCTTGTTGTGTTGAGTTTCTCAGATTCAGCCTTACTGCAATTCAATTGCTTAATTACGTCTGCAATTTCTAAATAGTTATTTCTAGAAATTAAAACCCTATCTTCTAACATGAATGCTTGATAAATGGGATCAAATTCAACTTCACCATGGACAAAGAAACTGAGCGAACTTGCAATGTGATTTCTAATTGCTTCCTCACTGGTTAGTATCTCAAAATCATCTAGTTCAGAAATTTCGTTAATTGCATCATTTGAAACACCAAACAAGTCAGACAGTATCATATTTTTATCAAAAGAACATAGCGTAAGCTTTATCATGTAGTCCTGATACCCAACCGAAGAGATATCGTTAACAGTAGGAGAGAAAATTCTCAAGCCAGAATCCAAAGCATAGGGGTGGCCCAAGAACAAAGCTAACCGATCTAGTTCTATCAATTGAAATCACACACTTTGTAACTTATGTATGAACCATGATAACCAGGATTCATGCTTAAAGCATCCATATCATAAAACTCTGCCTTACCGACACCTAAACCTTCAGCTTCATTAAATATCTCATCTAGCTTTGTGATTATATAATCAGTACGAAGACAGCCATAAGCTGTTCTAAATAGATCCTGATGGGTAAAAACGCTAAAAGTGATTAGTCCACTTTTAAATGAGGATTTAGTAGGTCTATATTTACCAAAGGAGATAGTTATATATGTCTTTTTCTGATCAGAGGTTCCGGGGATGAAGCGATGGGGGAACAGTGAACTGTAAAGTAAAGAGGCATTATCAAAGTCTGGTTGCTCAAGGAAATTCAATTCATTATATTTCAGAGCTTTCATGATTTCATTAGAAGAAAGTATCTTGTCAATAACGGTCGTTTTATCTCTTGCTATACTCTCGAATCTAGACATAGCACACCTACTTTACAGTATAATTTCGGCGTATCTTATAATCGAGAGGCCCAACTTCATCGACTTGACGGGTGTCGTCAAACGTAGACATAACTGTTAATAGCTGTGCTGGCGATTGTGGTACAGTCCTGTGAATTTCTTCTCCACGACTGTTATGTACGGTTAGTATGTATTCGTTTCCTGAAACAATCAATTCACCTTGTTCATAAATCACACTAACACATTTCAAAGCATCAATTGCGCTTCCTTTATTAGTATGTTTAGATTTGTCAAAGGCAACTTTGAGTTTATTGTCAGTACCAACTGAGTACACATATTCATATTGAGGATTGATTGCCACATCCAGATCTGCATCAATGATTTCAAGAGTCGGTGTCGCACTCATAACAATGTCGCCATCGAGACCAGATGAATGTTGTTTAGATAGGGGAAGAGGAGAAAATACGAGATAGTTGTTTACTAAACCTTCAACAAACCTATCAACTTTAAGTTCTCCAAGTCTTACAATAGCTTGACCCATGAACACACTCCTTATATTAGTGATTTAATTTTTATTTCTTTCTGTCCTGATGACAGGCCATTTGCATTTTTGACATGCAAAATAACAGTACCTAAACTACGGTTACTGTTTGCTTTGACTATACATGTATTTGCTATAGGATCTTGCGAGGATATTGAAGCGAGGAGAGTAGAATTTCCATCTACAGAAGTTAATGAAAATGAACTTTCATCAGAAATTTTCATTCCATTGTTATAGAAGTTAGCCACATAAGTAGACTCGCGGTTTAAGTAAATATCATTTGCTCCGTCTATTGTAGCGTCATAGTCATAATGGATGGTGGGGGCTACATAAATATTCAGTTGTTTTTCAATGCCATAAACTGAAACAGTAATAATTGTTTCGCCTGATTCATGGATAGTAATTATTCCTTGCTCATCCACACTAATCAAATCAGTATTCGAACTGGAGTATTCAAGTTGCGGATCACTTATTTCTGATCCGTTTCTTATTACTCGGACATTGATTCTTGCGGATTGATTGATGCTTAGAGATAGTGGATTGTCATTGAGGATATGCAATTCATATTTACCTAACTTGTGGTAGTCAGCAATACCCAATTCAAGATTGTCTTTGACTGGATCAATTTGATCTGACTGTAAACTCAAATTTACCAATCCATCATCAGACATATAATCTGTATCAATCACTTTGAATGCTTCACTACCAATAATAAAACGTGTGTCACGCTGAATTGATTGTGTTTCGACATTGTTACTCACTACAATTTGTCTTCGTCCCGCAGGTAAATTCATTACCTTATCTTCTTCAGTTCCGAAATTCGAACGGGCGTTAAAGTAAAGAATAGATGGGAAGGTTTGAATAAATCCATCTTGATTAATCCATTTAAGATCAAAATTACATTTTTCAATCTTGCCTTTTTGATAGAGTGAATTATCTTCAACATGGAGACATATCCATTGATCACCATTGTCTTGAGTGACTTTATCTCCAGCGTGGATTGTTAACCCCGGATACATAGCTATAGATTTTATTGTTGGAACTTTGCCATTGGTTATTATGTGCACAGGAGAAGTCTCTGTTGAATCATTAAGTTTAACTTCTTCGTATGAGAGCGAATAGAAAAAATCATTATTGATTATATTAACATTCTGTTGTCTCTTATATTGCGGGACAGAAGAAGGGATACCCTTAATACGAGCATTTAAACTTTTGTAAGCAATAATTACACCTACTTCCATTCATATGAAGAGTAAGAGTATCGAACAATGAGGTTGTTAACACGCTCTTGGATGTTATCTCTTAAGTCCATTTTCGCTTTTAAGTTATTTGATTCTGCGTATCTTTTGAAGTCGGAATTATTTAAAGCTAATCTCATTTCTAAAACATTATTAACTTCTTTATCCATCCATTCAACCTTCATCATTTCGGCAAGAATCTCTTCTTCTAATTCAGAAAGAGTGATGTTGAAGCACTTGTTATTTTCATCTCTTTCAAATAGATTCTTTCTACAGTGCGTGAATTTTGCTATAGATGATTTTAAAAAGCTGAAAATATAATCTTCATAAGTATCAGTTGATTCTCTAAACAATTCATCCAACATATAATCTTGAATTTTCGTGCTGAAACGTTCATAGATATTTACAAATGGAGTCATTTAAACACGCCCATCTTAATTTTGCTCTTGGCTTGCCAACTCAATCAAACTGTTCCCAATGTAATCATCGATAGCTTTGATTTTATTGAAATCCCCAAATCGATTATCTTGAGATTTGATTCCTTGAATATATCGTTGAATAAAAGTCTCTTTTTGAACTTTAGTCAGCCCTTTTAAAACAGACATCATTTCAACGGTTGGTAAATCAACCAACTTATCAAGTCGGTCTCTGTTTAAAATATTTTCATAATCTGAATCAAGATAGAGAGCTTTCACGACATTCTTATTCAAGATGAAGAATGCTCCATTACGAGTTAGCTCAGGATGATTGTAGTAAATAGCTCGCAGTTCTTCGTATGTTACGGATCGCGTAGCACCAAACTCTGGAAGGTAGAGTGGTTGAGGAGAGTTGCCTTTTAAGTTCAACCCACCTTCAATCAGACTTACAATCTTAACTAATTGATTTGAGTTGATATTCAATTCTTCTTCAATGTCGTAATACTCATCTTTTACTTTTTCGACAGTTGCAGGTACTGACTGGGTCGCAACTTTGTCTTCAAGCAATTGCTTAACCATAGCTCTTAGCTCTTCAATCTCAGTTGACATCTTTTCTTTTTCTAAAGAACTTTCATCTGCAACATCTTTTGCAGGTTCAGCATTAGCTGTCTTTCTCGGTGCCGCCATAAATTAAAACACTCCCTTTGTAAATATAAAATAGGGGTACTATATATAAGCACCCCTTCTAATTTAAATATTATTATGCCAATGAATTCCACATTGCATATCGACCACTGGTTACGATTTTTACATCCCACCGTTGATGGATAGTGTAGTCGACGGACAAGTCGGCATTTTGAGTTGCCTGAGATTCAATGATTTGAGTGTTACCCTCGAAGCCGATTTTAACAATCTTTTGAACAGCAGAGGAGAGAATCAGTAGTGTTTCTTCGTCAATAGCGAAGTCATCTGTGTTCGGAATCAAACGCTGTTCCAACTCAAATAGATCAGTGCCTTGGAAGTTTGTGAGGTATCCGTGTGTGTTGTATTTATCACCAAGGCCAAACTTAAAGTATTGGTCGGCAGGTACAACTTTGGACAATGCCAATTTTGAACCGAAAGCGGCAGCAGTACCACCACCATTGGCAGCAACAGTGCGCTGTGTCAATCGGTTAAATTTATCTTGTGCAAATGCGCCAGTTTCCTTGTAGCCAGCACCCAATGTAGGATAGCTATCGATAATTGCATTATATACATCAACTGTGATTTGAGTCTCTACTGAACGCACAACTCGCGTAACGAATTCGCCCCAGTTCACTTTACCAGAGACAATTCGATACCAGTCTTCTCCTACTGTGATGATATGATTGACGGGTGTAAGAATTACATCACTACCAAGCAAACGTTGACGTGTTCCTTTGCGTTTACCATTGGAGGCGGTTGACACAACGAACAAATCACTATTTGGTACATTAAATACCAGATTATCTCCCCAACCTACAGATTTGACATCGGCAAATTGACTAAAGTTATCCATGACTGTCTCAGGTACGATAATATCCAACATCTCAGAAATGAGAGAGAACATTGTCCATTTTACAGTAGGGTGACTTTGAAGTGCTGTTTCATTGAATTGATGCTCGGAAGGGAGGTTTGCATATTTGACAGCAATAGATGTTAAATTTTTAGAGAACAAATTTTGCTTGTCTTGCAAAGACAGAGTTCCAGCATATTGGCGAAGCTTACTTTTTTCAGATTCACTTTTGGAGTTTTCATAGCGAAAATGACGGAAGAGTTCTACGCCAGCCTCTACGATATCTTTTTGTTGCTCATCGAGTTTGTTGTATCTCATAGAAAAGTATGGTTTCATTTAATTGTTATCTCCTTGAATTATAATATTGGTTAGATTAAACAGAACGTACAACGAGCAGTTTAGTAGCAGGGATACGACGATTTCCTACAGAGATTGTTGTTTTATCGACAACTTGCATAGCAACCAGAGTATTCCCAGTCAGATCATCTGCGGCAGAGGGTTTAATAGCTCCATTTACAGGTACAACATATTTACCTTTTGCTGTCACTCCAGTAATACCATCATCTGTAATAGTGAAATCATCCCCGACTTTCAAGTGAAAACCAGTAGCTGGACGATTGGCGGGGTTAGTAAACAGAGTTACATCAGTAAGGTCTACACGCAGACCGTTCACTTCGATCAATTCAGGTGACCGAACCAGCAAAACTTCTTGTTTAGTGACATCAGTGGGGGTTGCCGCTACATACAGGTCTGGCTGACCAGAAACTTGAGAAGTGATGGCTACAAAGCTACCATTAGGCATTTCTTCGGTATTTCTTACATTTTTAACAAAGGCATCAACATTAGTTCCTGCCATAGTACCTAGATTAACAATTTGCATTTAAAAATCTCCTTTAATTATGTATAATTATTGTTTTAGACGAGACCAAACATCTTTTGATGTAGATGCTTCAGGTTTTTCATCATTTTCGATAGGCAATGTACCCATTTGACTAAAATCTACTTTCACATCTTTATTGCTTTCGGAAATTCTATCATAGGCAAATGCTTTGATATCTTTTTCAAACTCAATAACAGAATTGTAAGAAGCGACTTTCTCACGCCATTCAGTCAACTCTTCTTTGGAGAAGGCTCGTGCAATTTTCGAAAAGATGACTTCAACTTGCTCGTTTTTCTCTTTGTCTTCGACTGATTTTTGATATTCTTTTAGTTGCTCAATAGTAGCATTCAGTCCTTGAATTTCACTTTCTTTTTGAGTCAGTTGCTCCTGAACAACGCTAAACTTATCGTTCAGTTCAATGTAATCGTTTTGTTTAGTGGAAATTTCATCTTTGAGATCATTGATTGCTTTTACCGCATACTCTTTATGTTCATCAACTACTACTTTTGCAAAACTCACTTCAACTTCATCAGCACTGCCATTGTCCCAATCGGTTGGTACATATTTAATCTTAGTTGCAGATTCAAAGTTGAAGGAAGCATTGTCACCATTCTTTGAATATGGGATTCGCACATCTTGATAGTCATTCATTCGATCTACCGCATAGACATTTTGATCATCAAAGTCACGCAAGTAATATCTTACAACCTCAATCTCTTCATCCCACCAATTCATTGTTTCGTATTTAACTTCTGAAAGTTTACGACTCAATTCCTCGCTAAGTTGTCCAACTGTGAGATTAAAGGAGGTTGCGATTTCTTTTTTAGTTTTCAATTCTTCGTTCTCCCTTTGTTCAGTTTCTTTTATTTCATTTGTTGCAAAGTTCTGTTTAAATTTTTCCATCATGGTGTTAACTTCATCTGAAAATTCTGAAAAGTCAGTAGAGGTGAATTGTAATTCTATTGTTGAGTTTTGCATGGCTGGTTGAATGTTTTCGCCAAGCCCACATGCACCATAGAACTGAAACTTAGTGAAGTGGAAGCAATTATCGTCTCCCCATTCACCCTCAAATTCATCTGATAGCTCCATAGACTGGCCTTTAACAATATCTCTATTCATAATGTCAACAGAATCATCAAATTTAGTCCACAACAGTGCCTCAACCGTTAAAAATGTTCTTGTTACACCATCGTCACACAATCTATCCTCGAATGCAGCATTATTAGACTCAGGAATAATACCTATAGCTTTACCAAGATATTTAGTGGCTATGTCGCCGTCTTTTCTGACTAGGATTTCACGGTGATCTGAAAAGTCAACTTGTCCAGTTGAACGATTGTTTTCTACATATGCAAGTACTGGAGTGTTACTGAGAGAGGGGATGGCTTTTTCAATTACTTCTTTTGAGAAATAAGAGCCATTATGATTTTTACCAGTGTGACAAAGCCAAATTTTTACCTTTTGGAACCTAATATCTGATTCTTTCGATTCATATGTATTTACAGATTGAAAAAGTATTGGTATGTTTCTAGAAACTTTGTTGCTCAATTAATTATCACCTCCCTTCATTATTAAATGTCCAAATTTGAGTCGTTGTCTCGTGTTTTTTCTCCGCTATCAGTAAGATTAGATTTTTGCGGAGCACCGACTTCATTACCTGATTGGACATGAGAAGAGGAGAGAGGACGCATTCTGTCTTTTAGGTCAATTGAATCTTCAAGGTTTATTAAATTGGAGAATTCTTGTGGGGTTTTCCCCATCGCTGTAGCAACGTATGTTACCGGAGCTCCATATTGTGCGGCTTTTATGGCACGATCAAATCTCTCTTGTTGATCAAATCGAGTACCCTCAAGATGACATTTAAACCTGTATTTACCCGTTGTTTGACGCAACTGGAAGTTAATAAATCTTTCGAACTGTCTATAAATTCTATATACAAACATTTCATCGGTTTTAATGGATGCCGCTAAACCAGAACCATTCAGTTGTTTTTCACCAAATAATACAGGGGATGTACCTGATGTTTCCCAGAACTCACTATTACCCAAACCTACAATACTATCCTTGCTATCCGCTTGCTTGAAATCTAGCGCTTCAGTTTCCAAAGGGGTAGTTACAACTTTAACTCCTTGAGGTACAGCGGCTTGCATAAGCGCAGAAAATTGACCAGCAGTATCAGCCATGATTGCAAAGTCATCTTTTTGTTTTCCACTTTTTCCTGCACCATCTTTATGCATAGGAATCTTATTGACCAATAGCTTCCATACATCTAAAGAGGTTTTTGTTTTAAGCAATTCTTTGTAATTGACGATTTCAATACTATCTAAAAACAATCCCATGAGAGGAGGAGAGATGCCAGCGCGAGTATCATCAAACTTAAACGTCCATGCTTTAGCTGGATCTAGTTTTTGCCAATAGCTATATTGACCAGTTTCATATCCAGATTTCTTCTTAGAATGTTCTTTTTCACCAATAAAATTATTGTAGTATTCTCGAAAGTCGGGATGAAAATCATCTAAGCTTACACCCGGATTTAGAAAGTACGACATGTTGAACGCATACTGGTATCCTATATCATTTCTTGACCATATCTTACAATAGTTGCTTGGTAATTCTTGAAGTCGTATACCATTTTCACTTTCACGAAGATAATAGTATTTTGCATCTTCGAGAATCATTCCTTCAGCTACCTTATGTAGTTCAGACACTAGATCAAAATCTTCGATCCACTGCAATGCCTTAGAATAAGACTTTTTGAATGCTTTACTTTTCATGTCTTCGGCATCTGCATTTGTTGGTTCCAAATAGTGGTCGTATGTAAGTATTTCAGACATATAGATAACAAGTTTCTTGAACTGCATGATGAAATTGAACAAGTATTGAGATAAATCCTTCAATTCTCGTTCGTGATTTTTCGGATCTGCCAACATTCTTTTTACACTATCACGGTTAAATTTAGCAGGAGACATATTCATATCTTTTAGAATTTGATTTTGCCAAATTGGACTAATCATTGACGGATTGTTCATAGCACTGAACAAAACTTGTGTGAATTTCTTTGCGTACTCTTCGTTAAAATCAATGATGGGTTCTTCTGTCGCTTCTTTTGCTTCCGGTTTCTTAGGTGTGTTTTTCATTTTTCACCCACTTTCATTTATGTGTATGGTAAATCATGTGAAGAAATAGTCAAGGTAATTTACCTCTTCTTCGTCACGTTTTACGTCTTCGTATGTTTTCAAGTAATAAAGTACATAGGCGAGCGCCGCCCAAATATCTTTCTCGGTTTTCTTAACCACCTGATCCACACCAAGTTTACCACCCTGTTTTTGAACTAACTTCAAGTTGGCAACCTGATCGATTAGTTGATCTGTTTGATAGTGTGCAGCTTTAACTTGATTTATCTCTGTGTCTTTCTCTTTTGCTTTTGTGGTCTTGCTGTTTAGGTCAAGCATTTTTTCAGGCACAAGAAGTTTTAACCTTCCGCTCTCAACAAAGTCGATGAAGTTTGTTATGATATCTGTCTGTATGCCTTGAGCTTTCAGACTGAATATCTTTAATAGAGATATTCCGTCCTGTGGTACTTCGTCTGTATTTATTGTATCCCAACTATCATACGGATCGCTCAACAGAGGATCGTAGGTTTCCTTCATAAGTTCCTCGACTACACCCTGTCCAATACCATTGGCATCTACAACTGTCACATTACCAGAATAGTGCTTGTCGAGTCTTTTCAAAAACATTGCCTGATCGCTAAAATTTGTTCCATTGGGAGGGATGAAGATATTTGCAACAGTGACAGATTTAATGGTTCCGTTAGCATTTCTCTCAACTTCCGCAACAACGAACGCTGATTTATTATTATTGTTTGATTGAGATCGCGCAATGTCCGCTCCTACATAGTATTCCCTGTTCTTTTTCGGAGTAATAGACGCTCTATTAACTGTTCTGAGTTCCATTAATTTATTGATGTTAACAAGAGCACCATCACTAACTCCACACCATCGAGATTCGTAGTTTTGAGCAAATGAAATAGCACTTGTAGTGGGGTCGTCTTTTTTTGCTAAAATTTGAGTTCTAGTTTCTCCTCGACCGTAATGACAAGGAAGTTCCCAACTTGCACCTAAGACCATTTTTCCCTTTAAATCAGCCATATCATCGATCATGTTACTTAATCGAATGAATTCGTCGCTGCCTCGATATCCACTTGTAGTGAGGTAATTTATCATACCGTTCAACTCATAGGGATTTATTGCAGATAGTTTACCTATGGTTCTGCGCGGCACGTTTACTACGGGCTCTAAGGCATCTTTGAAGAGAGTATTATTCAGCAACGCAGATTCTTCTACATTCAATCTTCTTCTACGTTGACCTTTTGAGTTCTGAGCATTAGCAAGAACACTATATATAGCTCCAGAAGTGAATATGACTTCAACTTGATCTTTTGAAAAACTAGATTTTACTATCTCATTATTCATAAGAGGGAACCATTTTATGATCTCATTGTGTTTTTCTTCGCTTATAGAAGAGGCGTTTTCTCTGGTTTGAGCGCTCATAGCTATAGTTATGTCCGGGAAGAAAATGCAAGTGTGATAAATGCTCATCAATTCAATCATCGTCTTGCCAAAACCACGAGGAAATACGCCATATGTACTTACAAATCTACTCATAGATCTTAAAAATACTCTCTGATCTAAATCTAGCCTCATGCCGCCTTTTTCTGGCGTGATTAAGTCATAAAATAAGTCAGGGAACCACTTACTCCATTGGACAAACTCAACCCATTTGCTTAGATTTTTATCAAATGAATTACTTTTCTTGTCGTCGATCTTTACAGGAGAGTTAAATTCAGAATTGGTGCCAACCCTAGAACTCTTCTTAGTATGTTTAAAGTTGTCGCTTTGGAAGTTGCTATAATTAGCCATGATCTGAATCTTCCTTATTTAAATCACTCATCTGACTTTCGTAATCCATTTTTCTCTTGTCGTAAAATTCGTATATTTCTTTATATTCGCAAGAAGGCAAGCCTTTGATGTCACGGACGTAGTTAATATAGCACCATAAAGTAACATCTACCTTATCTTTTGGTTGCTCAATGAATGAAGGGAGTAGTCCCATTATTTCGTGATTTTCTTCAACTATCCTAGCTAATTGCCCAAACCCGTCGAGACCCCCAGACAAGTCTGCTTTGCTCATTTGTGATGGTTTGAGTTTTCCAGCTTCTGCTACGTCTTTTACCATTGCAGCCCATTCTTTAGCACCCTTTAAATCTCCACTTGATTTTGCAAGTGTTTCTTTGACTTTATTTACACAAAATTCTCTAAAGTATTCCTCATGCATTGTAGTCAAGAGTTGAAAGCTGGACTTTAGTTGCTGGTACTTATTTTCAAATAGTATGTATTCATCATCTGGATATCCATATCCATATTTGTCTTTTAGTTCGCTTATATCGTATTCACTGTTAATATTTATCTGATTGTTTGTTCCCTGCTCTTGGGTATCTTCAGTTAGTACTGAGTCATTCCATGTTAAATCCTTGAACTTCTTAAGTTGAATTGTTTTTATATATAAGCCAAAAGTATCTTGTTTTTTTAATGTTGCTTCTTCGATTGCTGATTCCCAAATAGACGCAATGAATGGTCTATTCATTTGTAACAATGCATCTTTTACAGTTTGCATGTCAGAATAATCTATATTCTTTTTCAGACATGGTTTACAAACGCCAAATCTGCCATCCGCGTCAAACTTACTACCTGAAACATAGAAATCTGTTACATTTTTATCTCGTTCACATGTATTACAATATTTTTTTTCTTTGATCGATTTACTATCCATAAATCACCTTCCTAAACATGCTCCTTTTTAAAAAACCATGGGGTAGGAGGGAGCGTCCGGTTTAAAGAACCTTATGGCAGGATCTCCCCATGTAAAAATACTAAAAATAAATAAGAAAAAACCCGATTCTTTCTTAATCAGGTAGTCGATTTATGTATTCTTTGCAATTACAATCTAATGTTATAGGTGAGCGTACGCCCTTTGTCTTCTTCAAGTACCATCACTTTAGCTCCGGCATTTGATGTCTTTTTGAGTTTTAGTGAATAGTCATCAATACCTATAATAGAAGGGGATTGTACGTATTCAATATCTCTCATGCCACTCATACCAATAGTTTTCTCATGTGAGTGATGCAAATGCCCACTGAGCAAAAGATGAATTGGCTTGTTATATGTTAAAGAATAATCTTTGATGCTATTTTCTAGGTTCTTTTCGTTCTCGCCATGAACCCCTAAAATTTTTGTACCAAGGATGTCTAGATACATGAATTCATTGCAGTTAGTTATTGAAACATTCTTATTATCTTTTAGATTTGCTGAAATCAACTTAGTAATCCACTTTTGAGCATTTTCATGTGGGAATTCATCTCTTTTGCCTGACAGGAGTCTAAGCTGATCATGATTGCCAAAGATTGAGTAGTAGTCAACTAAACAATATTTAGATAATTCATTTAACCATTGACTCATAAATTCAGCAAAATGGATTGCCGAATCAGTGACTCCCATTTTTAGGCTCATTAACTGACTCATACGAAGAATGCCATCAATGCTATCGCCTAAATTAGGAAGAGTTACGTGGTTAATTTTTTGCTCATCGTTGATAACCACAAATTCTTCAAGCAAATTCCACATGCGTTTCTCTAGAATTTCTGGACTGTACTCGTTGAGAACTTCACCTTCCCAACCCAATAGTTTAAAGGAGACACCGTCATGGAGATCCGCGATAGGGAAGAGGAAGTCACGTTTGGAGTTATTCTTTTTAATATGAATGTCTGGAATATGTATAGTTGGACGATTAATTACTGCTTCTACAATCTTTTCTTCAAGCAAATCCGCTCTACTTTGTTCACGAATCATTTTGTTGTACTCAATCTTTTCAGTTTGAAGCTTAATACGCTCTTTTTTTAATTCAATGGTTGCATCCTGAACCTCATCAACTACTTCATTAGTTGCATATTTCTCAAGAATAATTGGTTTCCATTTAGAATATGAAGCGTAGTCTTTGCGCCATCTCGACTCTGAGAATTCTTCGCCTGATTCTTTATTTAGTAGATCAGCTATTTGAATCCAGTTCAAACCATATAGCTCTTGATTGTCTCCTAATCTAACTAGGTAGTCATTGATTCCTTCATCAGGTTCCCTGAATAGTTTATTTGGAGTCATTTACTCACTCCTTATTCTTCAACTACATGACTTGGATTAAAGTCGGAAGCTAGTGTAAAGGAAATTTGTTCACCATCAAACTCCTGAAGCAAAGCTTTTACATCGAAAGTTTGAATTCCGTTTTTGTCTTCAGCAATAATTTGCATTTTATCCATATCAAACGTACCCGTACGATTAACTGTTTTACTATCCTTGTTCTTTGCCATATTATATTGCCCCCAAATTATTTTATTGTAATAGAAAGAGGATAGGAGAGAGGAATTACCTCTCCCATCCTATAAGTATATTTATGTATTATTTTTACCGTTAAAAGTATATAAAATTACTCTTTTACAGCGTCTTTTAGCGCTTTGGCGGCCTTGAAAGCTGGTTTTTTGGAGGCGGGGATATATACACTCGCTTGTGCTTTGGCGGTTACCTCATCTACACCTTGTTCTTTGAGTTCTTTCAAAAGCTTAGGATTTACACCATTGCGCTCTTTAGTGTCACGAACTTCAAAATTCCCAAATCCAAATAGCTGAACTTTTTCACCTTTTGCGAGTGCCTCTGTGATTGCTAGAAGTATTTCATTGATTGTTTTTTCAGTATCTTTTTTAGTCAAACCCGTTTTTTCTACTACTGCGTTTACCAAATCTGTTTTATTCATTTATAAATCTCCCTTGTAATTGTTTTTTTGTTTTTGGTGAAAGTATGCCATTTAAAACTTCTGTTACTTGTCATTAAGCCGTGAATTAGCATACCTCCCCTAAAACACCTATCTAAAATGCACTCGATTTTCTTTAATCCCTTATGTATCAAGGGTTTTCATTTTTCAGCCAATTTTCGTTTCCGACTTTTTATTATTTTTATTCCTATAAGTTGAATTTCTCTCTTTTTTCTTCTCATTGTCCACGATTTTTCCACAGGCTTCACAATATTTCTTAGAGTTGTTACTTTTATTTCTATTATTATCAATTACGGTATTGCATCTTTCACATAGTTTGATTCTTGAGACAAGATTTTTTTTGAGATTATCTACAATTATATCTCCGAAACTTGACCATAATGTTGTTTTGTATCCAGAGTTTGAACCATTATATAGATACTCGATTAAAGCATCAGTGATAAAATAGGGATCGCTATGTATTTGTAGCAATTCATTTCTTATGTACATATAAACGGGTAGGTGGTCAGTGTTATTTATATCGCTACTTTTCTGCCTCGATGAAAGCATCCACTTAGTGTCATTTAACTCTCTATACTTGTTTAACACTGCATAATACATCTCATCTTTATCCCTGCTCTGGCTCATTAAGGTTCTATAATCAAACTCATACATATCAGAGACAGATTTAAATCTAATTCGAACATCTGGAAACATATTTTTCAGCCTATTAACCGTTGTTGTGTTGCTCCAAGATTCAGTAATTCTTTTTGCTTTCTTATTTTTTCTGTCTTGTGGCTTAAGTCTATATTTTTCGTAAGTAAAGAAGTGGGGCATCTTCATTTTATTAAATGGCTTAAACATAGTCTTGATGTGTTTTGGTCGAACTGGCTTGTAATTTGTTTTCGCTGCATCAATCTCAAAATTATTTTCCATTGTTCTGATTTTAACTAGATCTACATCTACAGAATCGCTGTTCCACAACTTTGTAATATCGTTGCTGATGATTCCAATATTTCCGCTAAAAGCTCTTTTTAAATTCTTCTTGATACTATTTCGACTGATTTTCTCTGCTGGGGCTTTCTTCATGTCATAGTAGAGTGGTACAATGCCCTTCATATTCCTTTCAGCTACTTTTACTAATGTTTTATCGTTACTTACTGTCACTTTATCTCCGTCACAATCAAACATTAGGATTTTACTGATAGGGTCGTGGATAGATGTATGAACGCTTTTACTAACAAACCACTCTCGGGTTACATCATCAACTACATTAGATCTGACCGCATGTTCCTTATAAAGATGTGGACTTCTCAAACAATCGACTTTATCTTTATCTGGTATTGAAACGCATGAAACTTCCCCATCTAACAGTAATCCAATTGGATCTTTATCCCCATTAAACAAATACTCGCAAAACGCATACATATCAGGAGCAATGAAAGTATAGCATCCATCGACTTTGATTTTTCCCGTATATACCTTCCTCATTAAACTAGCCTTGGCTTCTTTAAGCTTAGTTTTTACGTGAGGATCTAATAAAAGCTCTGGATATATGTATAATGATTGCTGTAGATTGTTCTTATCTTCAAACTTCCCCTTTGTTGCCCCCAACAGGTTGAGCATTTCGTCAGGGTTGCTTACTGTTTCTTGGATGTCATTACGAGTAGCCGATACAAGTTGGTCTAACTCTTCTTCGGAAATTAGAGTTAGTGTTTGCAACATTTGATAACAAAGTCGAGCAGAACTTAATTCGTCTTCTTCTGTGTTAGTTACACTGGCATGACAATTATGCTTCTTGTAGAGTGACTTATACTCATCCCAACTTTGATAGTATTTCCACATCTTAAATTGAGACTTGGTAAAAATAACTTCTATCTTATCTTTAATAATGTTGTGTTTCTTACCGTATATATCAGTTACAATTCTATTGTGCTCCCCCACAAATTTATCATAAGGGAAGGGAACGAGTAAGCCTTTGACCCATGGTAAACGAACCATAAATGCTTTCTTGCTCTTCTTGGGTAAAATCATTCCGCAACCATCCGTGTGGCAAACTGGAACATCCATTTTTCTTCGACGGACGGTATAGTTGACATCATCGACAAAATCAACGGTGGTATTGATTGAAGTTTCAAAATCTTCCACAACGATTGAGCGATCAATATTGAATTTGCCCCATAGATCAGTTGCGCTCGAACATAATGCTAAGTAGGCCAAGTATTTATTAATGCTAACACCATATAGCCTTTTGTTGTTTTTACCAGTGTCAAAGTGATTATTGATTCGCTCTTCAGTAAGACCACACATTAGAGTCAGTTTGACTTTTTCCCAAGTTTCCTTTTTCATAAAGACGGTTTTCTTAGTTCTAATTTGTCCAGCAGACGCAGTAAATGGAACATACTCCTCACCATTTAGAGTGAACCCATTTTCTACTAGACTGTCAAATACACTGTAGTAATGAGTTTCGACAATGATAACGTCTTCGTATGTCTTATTTTCTACTAAACCAAGTGTACGAGTGAGTGAAGACTCAAAAAGAGATACTTTATTATTGATAGACAAACTATTTGGGTTTAAGTTTCGCTTTAGATTAACGTTTGAATCTATAACTGCTCGAAAACTAGTTTCTAATTCCTTAACCTTGTCTTTTTCGTTGTTCAGTTTTGCTCGGTTGATTTCTTTTCGCAATAATCTTTCTTTTAATGTAAAGAAGGCGCTCGTATCAACGCTATATATGTATACTTGCTTATCCAGTGCCATTCAAACATCCTTTACTATATGTATTATTTGTTTGTAATACTCTTATACCAGAAATATTCATTATCCAAAACATCTATGTATTCAACACAATCATTTATTCCATCTCGCATCCAATCGGACACCATTTTCGCATCATATGTATCTACTCCAAATCCATCATAGTATCGATCCTCCCAAGTGATAGTTGAGTGATTTCCTTTATTGTGTTTGTTTTTCAAATTGCTGCTCCTCTATGTATGTTTTATATTTGGTGTTCATCACCATGTACTCATATTAATCCGGATATAAAATATTGTCAATACATATATTTACTCTTTAAAAAAAGTAGTGTATAATCAGATATATGGAGGGGATACAAATGCAAACCGTAAATGTAGTGGGGCTACATAATAACTCAGTATTTGATGATATGAGAACATATTTGAAAAAATTCAACAGTGTTCACACTCAGAAAAATTACGAACGCTCATTAAGAAGCTTTTACATGTGGTATAAAGGTAAAGAAATTGAAATGCTAGTGAGACAGGATATGAAAATTAGAAATGCAGATTTAATTGGTTATCAGATATATCTAAAAGAGCACCCTATTGATTACTCAAATAACTCAATAAACAACATTATGGCAGCCGTACAAAGTTTTTATGAATTCCTTGAGATCAATGAATATGACGTCAATTCGAAATTTGCTAAAGTAAAGGTTCTACCAGATGACTCAGAGCGAAGTGGAGCTTTATATTACAATGAAGCAGAAAAGATGGCTTCATTACTACGAGAAGAAAAAGTTAAAGGCATTGAAAAGGCAGCTTTCGTCCGATTAGCTTACACAGCAAGTTTCCGCAAAAGTACATTATTGTCAATCTGCTACTCCGATATTAAATTAGATGATAATAGAGGATATTATAATATTCACACTGTTGGGAAGGGTGGCAAAAAGCACACTGTTCCAATCTCCAAAGAATTATACAGTGAGTTATTACTTATAAAGAATCAAAAATACTACGGTAGGTATGGCGATGATAAAATTTTTCATCTTTCAACCAAAACGATTCAGGTTATGATGGACAACTTGAAAGAACAGATGGGGATTTCTCCTGAAAGAAATGTTAAGTTTCACAGTCTAAGGAATGTAGCTGCTGGATTTGGAACATTGGAAGAAGCCAAAAAACATCTTAATCACACGAATGTCTCAACAACTGAAACCTATTATAGACACGTTAACGAAGACCGCTCTAATAGCATTAGCTTAAGAATGGAAGAAAAAATTGAAGATTCTATACTAGAAAAGCTTTCAAAAGAAGAACTTATCGAATTGATTATGCAACAAAACCATGGAGTGCTGACCCAAATGAAAAGAGACGCACAAGAAACAATCAAAAACAAAGGAGAGGCGATTAATTGAGTATAATAGAGCTGAAGTTAACACCAGAAAAGATGATGTTTCCAAGAAAAGAAGCGGATAACAAAAATGATTTTAGGATATACTCCTGTCACGCAAATAGTCCGAATGTACTTTTGAACTCGTATGGGAATCTTAGCATCAAAGGCGTAATGCAGCGTTTGGAATTGGGGGTCGAATACGAAGCACAAATTGAGCTTGAGAAAGTAGATGCAAAATATGGTGCAAGCTATAATGTGTTATCCATTTATCAGGAAGTTCCTGAAACAATGGAGGGACAAAAAGCATTTCTTGCTACCTTAATGACGGAGCTGCAACTTAAGGAAGTGTATAAAACATATCCCAATGAGGATATTGTGAAATTGATTGTAGATGACAAATTCGAACACGAAAAAGTTAAACAATTTGGATCTAAGACTTACAAGAAGATAAGGGATCGAATTCTTGAAAATATCGCTTACCGAGACATATTGAGTCGCCTCGGAAAATACGGTATCACCTATGACATTATACTTAAACTTGAGAAAACATTCGGTTCAAAAGAATTAGCAATCCAGAAAATTGAGGGTAACCCATATGAGCTTACTCTATTATCTGGATTTGGATTTAAACGAGCAGATAAGATTGCACAGTTAATGGGCTTTAAGAAAGACGATCCACATAGAATCAAGTATGGGATTAGATTTACGATTGATGACAACCAACAACAAGGGCACACTTATATGTTAAAGGATGAGTTGCTGCGTAATGCTTCTGAGAAACTTGAACTAACTGAGGTAGTAGTTGAGGATAATCTAAATGATACTGATGGATTAGTGTTTATTGATGACAAAGTTTCATTAACTAGAACCTACAATGCTGAAAAACACATAGCCAAACGACTGATGGAAATGTTGAACAATGGAATTCCGCTAAACTTTGATCCTGAAAAGTACATTTCAAAGATTGAAGAAGTGTATAAGGAAGATTTACCCGGAGGACTTACATATCAACAGAAGGATTTCTTTAGAAATATTCAGAAACATTCAGTCAGCTTGCTGATTGGTTATGCCGGAACAGGAAAAAGTAAGCTTCAAAAGTTCCTTGTAGATTTATTAAATAAGCTGGGGCTAACATATGTATTACTATCTCCGTCTGCAAAAGCAGCAAAAGTCACTCGCACCTATACGGGAGTTAATGCTCAAACTATACATAGGAGAATTGGTTTTGGTATGGACAAAGAAGAAGAGATGATGCTAGAGATTCACGAAGACTTTGTAATTATTGACGAATCCGGTATGACTGATGTCTTTATCTTATCCTCACTACTTTCAAAAATTAAGAATCCAAATACTAGAGTGCTATTTGTAGGCGATGATTTTCAGTTGCTATCTGTACAGGCAGGAAATTTTCTGCACGATGCTATTGAAAGCGGAGTAATTCCAATGACGAAGTTGGACATTGTTTTTAGACAGGGGGATGGAGGCATCCTTGATGTTGCAACTAAGATAAGAGAAGGCAAGCAGATCGTAGGAAATGATTTTGAAGGTAAGCAGTTGTTTGGAAAGGACTTTTTACTGCACTGCGTTGATCAGGTACAGATTGAAAAGGGATATAAACACTATTATAATTTGTTACTGAATACATATAAGCCCGAAGATATTATGGTGCTATCTCCAACTAAGAAAGGGAAGTTAGGAACCGTAGAATTAAATAAGTACATACAAGAGCAAGTCAATCCATTTGATTCAACAAAGAAACAACATGAATATGGATACGATGGATTAATTAGAGTTGGAGACTACATCCTCAACACGGTCAATATGTACCAGATTGCGAATATGTCTGAAGAAGGAATAGATGTAGTAAATGGAGATTCAGGAAAAGTAATCGATATAAAGACGGAAGATGATAAAAAGAATAGTGACGATGAATTAGCGGAGAGTGAAAGAAAGGGAATTATTATTCAGTTTGATGATCAACTTGTTAGATTAGACATAGGTTTAGCAGCTCAATTATTATCTGCTTGGGCATTAACAATACATAAGAGTCAAGGAAGTTCTAGTGAAGCAACATTAATAGTGGTGGATAGATCCAATAAGTTTCAGATTAGTGCCAACTTGATTTATACAGCAATAACGAGAAGTGTATCTAAGTGTATATTCTTAACTCAGGCAGAGACATTGAATTTTGCAATAAGAAAAGTGGAGAGCAAGAGACGCAATACTCATTTGTGCCAATTACTAAAAGAGAGTAAATATAATTAATAATTTAAATTTAGTCTATTGGATGAATTGTCCAGTAGGCTTTTTTGTGTTTTGCGATTAAAGGGTAATCGTGAATTGAGTCGTTGTAGCGTAAAACATAGATATACCAAGAGAAAATGAGAGAAATTGTGTTAGGGGGTATGTTGATCAGTGATGCGTATCGCAAAAACCTATACGTATCAAGGGAAATAGGGTGAAAAAGGACAGAATATGTCGTGAAATGACGTGGTTACAGTAATGTAATAATTTTATAAAGTTAGATGAGAGTAAGAGAAAAAGGATTAGTTGCGATTGAGATTGTGATTAATATTTAGTGAAAATAGAGTAAAAAGTTACAAAGTTATTACAGATAAATGGAAATTAAATGGGAGTATGTATATATTAAATCATGGTGTGGAAGTGGAAGTGCTAGGCCACTATTTTCCAATTATGACTCGATTTTGGATTTAAAATAGCCCCCCATACCCTCACTAGATACTACACAAGATATATTGTGTGGTATTTGGAGTACATATGGACACTCGTTTAACCGATCCAATAAGCTGCTGGATTGTCAAGATATTTCTCAAAAAAATATTCAAAAAGTTTAAAAATTCTTGAAATTTCACCTCACATCCTTTATACCCTATGGGGGTATAATTAATCACTGGGTAACAGCCTTTGCATTAATCATGACTTATTATAACTATTTTAATAACTATCACTCTCACTATATGTATCACATTAACATTGCTCATCTATATATACTTTGCGCGCCTTAATTATCTATCCTTGCGCATTCTATCTCACTCTGACTCATCACCTATATCAACTATCACCGTCTATACACTCACAACTCCAATTGTCTCATCTTAACTTTCATCATCATACTATTCATCTATACTATCTCAATTTTCCAAATCCAAATTTATCTTAGCAATTTCAAATTTCAATTTTAAACTATACACCGCACTATCAACATTCAATCTCACTATTTATAATCCAAAATAAGAATAAAAATATGTACAAATAAATGTTAATATGATATAATTATCTTACAAGGTTGATACAGGGGGTGAATACATGATACCAGAACCATTATCCAATGACACATTGCTTACACTTATACCTCAACTAGCATCACAAGGCAATATCAAGTTATCATCACATGCTGAACTAAGACTTAATCAGCCTGATAGGAATTTCACTTTTGAACGGTTACTGTTCATACTACGACATCCTAAGTCAATCACATCTGAATGGGACGAAGAGAGGAAGCGATACAAGCATAAGGTACAAGGATACAACAAGCGTCATGCAGTAGTTAGTCTTATCATAAGCAATACATATATCAAAGTAGTCACGGTGTTCTAACTGTGGCTGCTGATTCACCTATTTAAATTACATACGATTGGGGTATAATACATTATGATTGCACATGGCAACTCACTAGCCAACACAATAAATGAGGAGGGAACACATATGAGTAGCTTTAACGATGCACACAACAAAGATAAACAATATAAAGAGTCATTGATTAGCAGTGTATTAACACCAGATAAACAGGATGCATACACTAAGGCAGTAGACTATTCTATTGATGATTTAATGGGTGTAATGGAAGCACATAAACATGGATCAATTGCCAATGAAGAGTCTGCACAGGAACAGATTAAGCTATTCTTAGAAGAGTATACTGTTAAACTAATCAATATTATCAAAGGGAAATGATTATCGTTTCTCTTTTAAGAATAAATATGTACAACAGTTTAATTTTAGTTATATTGCGCTTTCACTCTATCATTAGAGTTTTACATATATAATTATCAATTTAAAATGGAAGGATGGATAAGCATCACAATTAAAGTAGTAGATTCAATTATGGGTTCGGGAAAATCGACCTTTGCAATTGAAAAAATGAACAATGACACAGAGAGAAAGTATATTTATATTACTCCATTCTTAGATGAGATCACACGAGTAAAACATTCATGTCCAAATAAAAGATTTGTTGACCCGAAGAATTACGATAATGAAGGACACTTTCAAAAGAAACAGGATTCTCTTCATAACCTATTAGCTGCTGGTCACAATATAGCGACAACTCACTCTCTGTTTAAACAGTCCAATGAAGAAACCAAAGAACTTATTCAAGCAGGGAACTATGTTCTAATATTGGATGAGGTTATGGATGTGGTCGATCATTTAACAATTAAAAATTCTGATAGAGATTTATTATTTGAAAATAATTTTCTCAACGTCGATGATGAAGGTTATATAACTTGGAATAACAATGATGAGAAAACACGCAACTATGATGGTAAATTTAACGATATTAAACACATGGCAAATAACAGGAACCTTTTATTTTATAAAGGATCTATTCTCATCTGGACTTTTCCAATTTCTATCTTTGAAGCATTTAAAGAAGTATACATCCTAACGTATTTATTCGATGGTCAGATTCAGAAGTATTATTACGACTTAAACAAAGTGGATTATGAATACTACCACATTGAAAATTCGAATGGTAATTACAATTTACAGAAGGGTAAGAATAAATCTCCCAAAATCAAAGCACAATACAGTGATCTGATCGAAATATATGATGGTATTCTCAATGATATAGGCAATGATAAATATTCTCTTTCAATGTCATGGTATGAAAATAGAAATCAAGCTGTTACCAAGTTGAAAAACAATGTGTCTAATTACTTTAAACATAAAATGAAAGCCAAGTCTAAAGACATCATCTGGACAACATATAAGGACTTTCAACCTAAAGTTAGCGGTAAAGGTTTTCAACGTTCTTATATCGCTGTTAATCTAAGAGCAACCAATGATCATAGACAAACAAAGTATCTGGCTTACACAGTCAATAGATTTATGAATCCGATTATAGAAGGTTTCTTTATTGAAAGAGGAGTAAAATTAAATCATGAACTCTGGTCAACTTCAGAACTTATACAGTGGATTTGGAGAAGCTCAATACGAGATAATAAAAAAGTGTATATTTATTTACCATCTAAACGTATGAGAAACTTACTCAAAGAGTGGTTGGAAACCTAGGTTGGGAAGTTTTAGTTCCCAAGATTGAAAAAAAGTCCTTATGTACCAACGGTTTTGAGGTTCGTCTCTCGGAGAAAAAAATGTTAATATTATTTAATATAAAAGACTAAAAATATAAAATAGTAAATGAATTATTATGCATTAAAAATTAATAATTATACATAATTGTATCCAATGTATTAAATAATAGGTGGCGAGATCCATTCCGTTTCACTCCATGGCTGTCGCTTCACCTTCATCCACAACTTACGTTGTGTCTGTCATTTATATTATTATTACCTTTGACTAACTCTAAAAAAGTTGGTCTATTTGTCATTAAGAATAAATATATGTATTGCAATCTAAGTAGTTATCATATATAATGAGTATATAAGGTAAAGGAAAACGAAACAAGGAGTTGATACCGAATGAGCCAATCTAAACTAGCAATTATGAAGTCACAATGGGCACGTAAGCAAGCATTGAAAAGTAAAACAATCGTAGGCGCTTTAATCCTTCGTTAATATAAAGAATTAAAATAATTATAATAAGGTGGTAATTATAATGTTGAATGTCGGAGATGTTGCGATTAAGAACAATAAGTTTTATCAAGTAATTGATTTCTCTACTGATTACGATATGTTCACTGGCGAACCATATAGATTGGCTGAGTTGAAGGATAATGATGGCAACATTGTCTATGTAGCAGAGAATGTTGTATTAGATCAGTATGATGTAAGTCCAAGACATAGTAATGACATGAGTCCTGTAGCAATATTCATGGATGACACAGAAGAATTTGTTGAAATTGAAATAAGCAGACTTGATGCACAGGACGAGATCAATCAGATTTTAAGTTTGGCTGGCAATCTCAGTTTTGTTGAAACTCGTATGAGTCACTAAATAAAGAGTCCATGAAAGTGGCCTTTCACATAGATAATGAGCCAATAACAAAGGAGGGAACTACATGTTAAGAATCTATTACATACATCCAGTACATAAAACTAATCCATACGCAGCGTTTAAGCGCTCAGACGTAAGAGTAAACTCACAAAACCAAACCAAACGTTCGTCAGCAGGGTTATCCTTCAGCCAACACCTTGAACTTGTTGAATCTTTAATTTAACAATAAAAATAATAAAAGAATTGGATGTGTATTCAAATGAAAAAGATTACTCTGATGTTGATGGTACTTGTATTAAGTTTGATGGTGGCTAGTACAGCTTTAGCTAATGCCAATGAGGCAGCTCCTAAACAGGCCACAATGAAGATTGAAAAGGTATATTACATGAAGGGCAGCGGTTACTATGTTGCTCATACCACTAAGGATAAAGATGGACACTTCTGGGTGTTACAAGTTACTGATATCTCTATACCTAAAGAAGATAAAGCATTTAGTCAGGTGCTACGTAAACAGTATAATGGCAAACAGGTTGTGGTAACTTATGTTGAACCATTTGATGAGGACGAAGAAGTAGAGATCTGGGATGTTAAAATTAAATAGATGTTATTCATGAGATTCCTTAAAGGAGTCTCTTTTCTGTTATTAAGAGTAAAGATATGTATTGACAATATAGTATAATGAGCGTATTATATAAATATAAGGAACAGGCAATACATAGGAAACGTTGTACTGGAACC
Organism: Paenibacillus sp. FSL P4-0176; assembly: GCF_037975265.1. NCBI lineage: Bacteria > Bacillati > Bacillota > Bacilli > Caryophanales > Paenibacillaceae > Paenibacillus > Paenibacillus sp. FSL P4-0176. Next base: position 4,231,247 of record NZ_CP150242.1, on the reverse strand, counting down.
AATTAAAATACTCATTTTATCAAAACACAAAAGGGCGTGAATCTAATGTGCATATGGATTAATGTTGACGCATTTGTTAAGGAGAACAACAAAATTCAAGCGATAGTAGAAGTGACGAACAGAGCGTCCATTAACCCATCTGCTCGTAGAACTATATATAAAAATAGTACTGGTAACTACGTTTTGATTCATGGTAAGAAAAGTTACTTTCATATGCCAGAAAAATTGATAACAATGTACAAAGATTCAACTAGAGAATATTTAACGGTTCCTATTTCAAAACAATAACAAAAGGAGGTTGGAGGTTATGAGAGCCTTAACCAAGAAAGAGTTAATGAGTGAGGTTACATATTTTTGGACTAGGACTAATGAAGATAGAAAAGGTATGACAGACGAAGAGGTCAGAAATTTCATGAAAGAAGTAAAGTTGTTTATCCGAAATGATGAAAATTTGTCCAAAGGAAGCATGTGTAGTTGAAAGAAAAAGTTTAAGTGAAAGAGTGATTGGATTAAAAAAATGATGATGGGGAATCAATTATGAGAATAGATATACTCTATGGAGTGGTCGTAGTGTCTGAAGACGGTGGACAAAATATGAATAGTTTCTTGAAAGAAGAAAGCGCCACTTCTAATGCAGATGAAGTAATAGAAGCAATAAAAAAGGTGAAGAAGAAGAATATGAAAGTCTACTTATCCCAATTGGAGTATGATTCATACAATAACCGTCTGCTAACAACCAATCTCATTGATGAATATTCAGAATTATTGTTCCAAAGCTAAGATTAGAATCTAGGTAAAATTCTTGCTTCATCAAGATAGAAAGGAGAGTGATTATATGAGAAAAGTATTAGAGTACATCCACGTAACTTATCACTATGATTCCAGAGAAGAAAGAGATGATCACGTTGCAATGATGGAATCAGAAGGTTGGGAATGTAGTGGTCAAATTAAAGAAACAGCATCAGTACATACAGGAGAATATGTATATTGTGGCAAGTTTGTAAAGTACACATCCATTTAAAATATAAATACATAGGAGTGATTCCATTGAGATATACATTCGAAAACTGGGTTCAAACAGAGTATTGGGAAGGAGCATTAATTACCTCTCCAACCGGATTAGAGTACTTAACGAATGGAGTTTCAAAATGGGAACTAAATGAAAACAGAAAATATAGAGTCGTTGACAGCATTAGTAATAAAGTTGATTTTAAGAGTCGATGGAATATGTATTCACCATATGATCAAATTGAAGGAGTGAAATAGCTTATGAAAGATGAATTAGTCATTACATTGAAATCAACCAATAGCCCTACAGATATTATAGACTTTGTAACAGCAGTAAACAAAACGAACAACTTATCTGCGTTGGTGTTGCCAAGATCGGAAAATAGCAATCAAATACAAATTGAGATTTATAAGATCAATTCTTAAACGGTAGGGTTCGAGTAATGCATTATTATTCAATATTAAAAGTCTTACACTCGCAAATTTTGATAATTACATACATAATATCGCATAAATATAAATTTAAAATGATAGGGAGAGAAAAAATAATTAAGATTGATAAATTTGTTAAGCAAATCACCAAGAAACTTGATGCTGAAGGGTTGCAACACGAAGTAACAGGGGATCAGCATTCGTTCGCTATCTCTCCAACATGTACCATACATACAAATAAATGCACAATTGAGATATACAAAAACAATATCACTGTGAATGAGCAGCCTGTGGCAGATATTGAAGAAATGATGGTAGAGATTATGGAAGCTGAAGGCGGTGCCTATGTTAGTTAAGTCTAAATGAAATGCTTATTTTACTCTATTAATACAAAAATAATACTTGATATAACAATAAAAATATGTATAATTATATTATAAAACAATAGAGGAGAGGAAAATAGATGGGATACAACATTAAACAAGTTGGAAATAAGACTGGAGAAACGAATGAAGTTATCAAATTGACTAGTGAATTTACTAAAATACACATCGAAACAGAGAATACTCAGACTTTTGCCATCTTGGTAGCTATGACAGGGGAGAGCCATAGAAATAGAATTAGACATAGATTGATTGTTCCAAATGTAAATTCACATGTACAGGCAATAGAAAAGGCAAAAGAGAAGTTTAAACTAAAAGGTGAATGGTGTACACAAATCGGTGTCACGCTCTTTCAAACTAACACTGATATTGAACTTCCTTTTAATTGGGAAGACTGCGATCAGCAATTTCACAAAGGCTAACTTGATTAGAATAGAAAGGATGTGTTGATTATGGCCAAGTGGATTGAGTTGAGTGAAAATGTAGCTGTTGAAGTTAATGAAAGAGATGACAACCTCTTTAATGTTTCTGTTGTAACTCAATGGTATAAATCCGACCAGTGGTCTGTTGAAGAAGACTATGTAAAGGCAGCCAATGGATTATCCAGTATGCAAGTTTACGGATACATAGAATACGAAGTAAAACCAGCATACATTTATTAAAGATAAAGGAGGAATTTAATTGTCTGATTTTCAAATGAGAAAAATATCTAGAGAGATTGCAATCAGATATATAAGGAAGCTGATGGAATAACAAACTCTGCGATTAATTTTGGAGCCGCAATGGTAATAGCCTCATTTTTTGATTGGTGTGATGAAGTGAAAGTTCTCAATATTCGTCCTAGTCCCGATGATATTAAGAAAGCAATGAATGATTGGATACATAGTGAGGATGAAATTAAAGAGATATTTTGTAGGATATATAATAACAAATAATTCTCGCCTGAATATCATGAAAGGAGGTGAGGGTTTTTGGATTGGAAGCTTTATGATGATAAAAATGAGTTTTTACAAGAAGTAAATTGTCAATATGATAGCTTAGATTTAGCAAGTATGGAACATGATGCAGAAAGAGTAGAAGTAGATTTTAAAAATAAAACAGCAAGAATTATTAAAAGAATAGAGGAGTGATTAGAATAGAAGAATTTGAAAGACTGGTTTCGATGTCAACTGAGGATTTGAGAAGAATGTATTTAGATGCAGACGATAAAAGAGACTGGGCTTTAGCATGGTCAGGGGGGAAAGACTCTACTTGTGTTTTAAGTATGTTGGCGAAAATGCTTGAATCATTGGAACCAGAACAGAGAAGAAGAGTGATTCATGCTGTTATGTCTGACACAGTTGTGGAAAATCCAAACCTAGAAACCTATATGCATGGACAAGTGAAACAATTAGAAAAATACATAGCAAAAAAGGATTTGCCTATAACAGTTTCATTAGTAACGCGAGAATTAGAACAGTCATACTTTTACTTAATTTTGGGTAGAGGATATTTTTTACCTCAGAATAATGGTGCGGGTCGATGGTGTACAGATCGACTTAAGCTTCAGCCTCAGAATAAAAAACTAAAAGAGATTAACCCTTCATATATATTGATTGGTACAAGGTCTAGCGAAAGCGAAAAACGGAAACAATCCATTGAGAAATGGACAGGCAAAAATGATTTGAGTTACAAAATTGGTGATCACGCTAACCTCACTCAAAGCAAAACGTTTATGCCTATTGTGGACTTTACCATAGAAGATGTATGGAACTTCTTAGCTAAAGAGCGTCTACCATGGGGCTCATCGCATGCTGTAAGAACACTCTACAGGGAGGCTACGGGTGAGTGTGGTTTCACTAATCCTAAAGCTACAGAGAAGAAGGCAGCTAAGTCTGAGAGTTGTGGAGCTAGATTTGGATGTTGGACGTGCCCAGTCGTTCTTAATGATCGCTCAACAGAAGTGATGTCAGATACACATCCATGGATGAAACCTTTGTCTGAATGGCGTATGTTGCAGCTTAAAGTGTTTGGAGACTACATACCAGTGAAACCACTGGGACAGAAAAGAAAAGACCGTTCAGAGGTTCTACGTCAGTGGAGAGAAATAAATAAAGAAATCAAGAAAGTAAGTAAATCTGGACACAAACGCAATGGTAAACCAATGGTTGATAAGACAACAGGAGAAGTTCGTGTAGACCAAGGAACAGTTACTGTTGAAGCAAGAGAGTATTTGTTTGAAGAATTAATTAAGACAGAGAATGCAGTAAACAAAATTAGAGACGAGATGGGTCTGTTCCCTTTGAAGTTAATTAGTGATGAAGAAATACATATGATTAAAGAAATGTGGATCACTGATCGAAGAGATTGCCCGCATCTAGTAACAAATGTTAGTGGTTTCAGTATAGATTACCTTAAAGAACTAATTGAGCGTGGAGAAAATATTCAAATACATAATCTTGAGGCAGTCTGAGTCTAGACTGCTTTTTTATATTTTTTTGTGGTGAGTGAGCGTATAATTAGCATAATGATAAAATCTAATATATGATTCGCTTACTACGAAAAGAGGGGAATGAATTTTTATGGCTGAAGTGAATCTGGCAAGATTCAACAAACTTAAAACTGGATTCAAAAAGTATGAAACAGAGTATCTGGAAATAAATCAAAAGATTGAGGAAAATGATTATGAAGATTCTGTACAAGAGGAGAACTTAATAGGCAAAAGACAAGATCTTCTAATTGAGCTCAAAAGAATAAAGAGCAATTTAATGGGAATGCTTGAATTTGTTGAACTGAAGATGCCGAAAAAGATTGCTGAATATCAGACAATGCTAAAGAATATCGATAATTCTTTACCCAAAAGAATCGAGAAACATAATAATCGAGTTGATGAACTCAACAAGGGAACTAAGAACGGAAATGGATTTGATGAATGGAAGGTTAGATAGCCTTCATATGTTGATAAAACCAGTCTTTCACGGGAAGATGAAGTGAAGATTTAATCATGATATACTAAAGGAAAAACTTGGGGGTATTCATGAGATTGCTTAAAAGAGAAAACTTTCTGATTGTGGTTGCGGTTATATTCGTTGGCTATACTTTTGTATTTTTCAGAGACACAGAATCTAGTGCGTATGCCGCTTCTGGTGTGCTTACTACGATAGCTCAAAAAGGAACGGAATGGTTCACTTTCGCAGCAACAAAACTCCAATCATTATTTAACTAAGCAGCCTTTTATGGCTGTTTTTGTTTTGTATAAAACAAGACTTTTATAAATGGATTCAGTGTTGATTTTACTTTACAGGGTGGGGACAATACAGGACATAGCGGTAAACTAAATGAGAAGCTTGACTGAAGCCATGAGGGAATATAAGGATAAGCCACATAGGGAAACAACGGATCAGATTGTAAAGTTGATCAGTGAATAAGTAGAAGAGGACTCATTTCGAGTCCTTTTTTTCGTTTTATGATAATAAGTTGTTGCACATTTCAATAAATGATTCGAAATATTCTTTATAATCGATATTCACAATCTTAGCGCTAATAACAGCTACAGACACCTTTTCAGCTAAACTTTTAGCGTAGGTGATTAATTGCTCTCTAGTGAATAAGCTTTTTGTCTCGATGTCTTTTGCTTGGTCTGTTACTTGCTCTGTTTCTGAGTTAATCTCATTCACATCATGGGTACTTTCAATGGTCATTTCATTATCGGTTTGAGTAACACTTTCTAGTATCTGATTACTCATGACTTCGGCTAATTCAACAACTGGAACTACTTCATCTATTGTTGCAGGTTCATTCTTCTCAATGTGGCTATGATTCATGTTTGACAACATATCAGACACTCTACCAAATTGATTCATTAATTTTTCATCAACTATCAATTTAACGTCATTCAAATGTTTACTTGCTATCTCAATATTTAATAATAGTGTAGGAGTGAGAACCTTTGATGCCATTGCTTGTATTTCAGCATACTGAGCTAAGACAGGCGCGCCGCTTGCCTTGAACCGATCTATGGCTTGCTGTGTATATTGGATCTGTTTTAACACTTTAGGATCTATGTTGTATCCTCTGAATCCGTTGTTAGCAGTCATATTAGCCCCCTAAGAGTACAATTGTATTATAATAGTATACTATAAATATCTAGTTGACCAAAAGAAAAATAAGCCCACAATCCAATTGATGACCAACAACAATTTCTGTTTTAGGATATAAATTCTTTTTGGCTTATTTATGGCCTAAATGAAACAATATTTCAAAAATCATTTAGAAATTTAACTTAGCAGTTTCAATGAAATGTTACTTTTACATACACAAAGAGGAGCCAGCATTTAAGCAGCTCCTTTTTATTTTTTCTTTATCACAAAATACACAGATGTAATAAGTAGTATTGTAGCTATAAATAGTACGGCTATGACATATTTGATCTCTAATGTTGCTTTGTAAAGTATGTATCCAACTAATGCTAACATGTTACCAATCAACCAGAATACTGTGCTTTTATTCATGATTCATCACTATTCTACAAATCTCCTTCTAAAGTACTAGATCTTAATAATATATTAGTTGATGAGAATATCTTTATCAAGTAAACACGCTGTTAAACGAATCATTCCTTTTAAAGAATGAAAATATGTATTGTAATTTAAAATAAAATAGTGTAAAATTAGATTAGGTCAAAGAAACAATGTGCTGGAACAATTACATAATGTACTTGAAACAACGATTTCATAAAGAAATGGAGGGCATTCGTTGAATTTTAAACTTATTGAGGAACTAGATACTGACACCGAAATTGATTGGTGGAATAGCAACAGGGAGAGAGTAAATGTAGTCATCAGATCATTTAATGATTGGCAGACAACTCACAGGTTTGATGAATGGGAAGGTAAGGTAGTAATTGCCAAAGCTGAAGCCTGTGAACGGTATGGAGGAAGATACGATTTCTCTGGTTGGTTATTTGAAATTCTTGACGAGATTAAAGAATTTGTAAGAAGTAGAATAGATGATTCTGAGTAAATACAGTATTTGATCAAGAAAGGAAGATTAAAAATGATAAATGCGAATCAGATTACGTTTGGATTAGGAACCATTCTTGTGAGTACAAGTGCTTTAAGATTGGAGTTAACGCATATTGATCCTTCAGCGGTTATAGGTGAAACATTAACCAAAGATTTTACCGATTCTATGAAGGTTTTGAATACAGCCTACTTCCAAAACATGTTTAGGCTAATTGAAAATTTAAATAATGTGTCAGAAGAAAATCCGTTATTTGAGCACGAAGGATATTTATTTGATTTCAGTACCTACAATAGCAAATCTGTAAAAGCAGTTTTAAAGGGAGCAAGATCAATCATTAGCCAAATGCAACTTGGTCTAGCATGTTAAACAAATTGAAAACGTGGAGGGAATCCTGTGACAGAAGAAATGAAGATGGATGGAGCAATCTCAGACTTTTTTCGGGAGCATTATAATAGAGACTGGAAGCCAGCAGAGCAAGTGGAGTTTCTAATTGAGCTATTTTCTAATCTTTCTTTGCATGTACGACCTGTATTTCCATCTGACGAAAAAATGGTTATCGTTACTACTCAAATGATGGAAGAAGCTCTGAAACGCCGTAAAATCAAGGTTGTATTTGGTGAAGTGAAGGAAACTGAAGATTAAAAGAAAGTTTCAACAAAAGCAGGATTTTACATAGAAGTGAGGGATAGAAATGGAATCGATTACTAATTGGAATGAACTTACAGAACATCTAAAACAAATAGAAATGGCACAAGAGAGAACCTTGATTGACGACATGAAACTGCAAAAGCATATCAAAGCTCTTGCTAGAAAAGAAGGAGTCATTCGATGGAATAAAGACAAGAACGATACCGTTGAGAGTTTATCTGAAACGCCGTATGGGATAGGTTACAGGTATTATAGAGATCTGTTAAATGAAGTTTCTTACATATTCGCAAAAAAGCAATATATTATTTATTTCAGTTGAAACAGTTATTTTACATAAACAATAAAGGGGAATTGACCAATGAAAAAAGATAACTTGGGAGATCGAATGAAAGGATACGAGGACGTATCTAGAATCTACTTAATGAAAAGAACACCTGTAATCTTACGAATCGATGGCAAGGCGTTTCATACATACACTAAGGGATTAGAAAGACCATTCAGCACTTACCTAGCAGATTGCTTTTGGGAAACTACAAAGTATGTCGCAAAAGAAATGATGGGAGTTAAAGTTGCCTATCATCAAAGTGATGAAGTTTCGTTTCTATTAACAAACTATCACAAGGTAACCACAGAGTCTTGGTTCGATAACAATCTACAAAAGATGGTCTCTGTTGCAGCATCCTTATTTACATATAAGTTCAATGATTTAACTCGTGGAGTAATAGATAAACCCGCATTGTTTGATTGTAGAGCTTTTGTATTGCCTAAAGAGGAGGTAGTTAACTACTTTATTTGGAGACAACAAGACGCAACAAAAAACAGTGTATCTATGGTTGCTCAGTCCAACTTTCCTCATAAATCCCTGCAAGGACTAAATGGAGGTCAATTGCAAGAGAAACTATTCCAAGAGAAAAACATTAACTGGAGCAATATTCCCACATGGCAAAAACGAGGAGTTTGCATTACTAAAGAACAATTCAATCTAGAAACAGAAAATGGAGTAGCAACAAGGACAAGGTGGGATGTGGATATGGATATCCCAATTTTTACTCAAGATCGAAACTACATTGAAAAGTTTGTTTAGAGTTAATGATTCTAAAGAAGAACGGAGAAACGTAAAAAATGAGCGATAAACCAATACGTCCAACAAAAGTAATATTCACTAATGAAATGGAGTACAAGGACTTTGTAGAGTACGCAGTAAGTTCAAGTAAGACTAAGAGTGTGGGAATGGACAAGATGCGTAAATTGATGAAGGAATTCAAGAAAGCAAACGAAAGTTGAATTTCAAATAGAAAGGAAGATTTGTACATGAAGATTAAAGTATTTCAATTTCCTATGTGGGCGGTCTATAAAAACATTCTTAAACTTAATTTGGAAGATGATATTACGCCCGTCGAGGTCGGGTATATCACATTAGATTCTTTTGATCGGGACGAGTGCTGGCACTTGGGTAATTGGGGTGCTTGGACAGAAGAAAAACCAGAAAATCTACACTACGAAGGCAGAAGTTTTTCAAGTGATGTGGTTTTCTTGAACCCTACAAACAACAGATATCATTGTGCAATGCCTTTTGGTTGGTACGAGGCAAATAGCATGGAAGAGATAGTAGATTATATTGAAAACTATAGCTTTGAAAAATAGATAATACCTTATCAGCTCATGAAAGGGGATAATAATATTTCTAAACATATTCAGGTTTTCGCTAGACCAGTTAATAAGCCATGGTGGAAGTTTTGGGATGTCAAAATGAAACTTACTGAAGGTACTGATTACATTTTAGATGGATACAAGATTAAATGTATTAATCCTCAAATTAGACATGGATACACTTTGAAGATTGAGTATAAAGATAAGTTTTAAATCCAAATATGATACATATCAAAATGCTCATGAAAGTCTGATTTTATTACCAAATTGACATTCATATATTTATACCTTATATTAAAAAGAAATATATGAGAGGTGTGATATGTTTGAAAAATATTCAAATGAAGGATTCAGATGAGTTTCAAGAGAAAGCGGCAAAGGCACATGGAGATAAGCCTTGCAATCATAGTAGATTGCTAAAGGAATATATGCTCGGAACCGCTACAGGAGACTATATCTGTGAAGATTGTGGTAGAATGGGATTTGGCTCAGATTGGCCTGAGAAGGAGCGCCAAAGACGTGCAAAGGGTTGAGTACATATTGGAGATACTTAGGTATCTCTTTTTTTGTTGAAAGATAATTTTCCTCTGCCAAATTTTTAATGATAATATGAGATCATGAATAACATCTTAGAACTGACTGGATGGTGGATATCATGAGCAACATTCTTGTTAAATGCTCTAGAGAAAGATGTAATAACTACAGAAACGAAAATGATCCTCTTGGATTATGTTTCGTATGTCAGGAATATATGTTGAATGCCGCTGAAAGAATTAGAAAGACTATTAATAAGAAAACTCCCCAATTGGCGTCAAAGTATCCCTATAAAACTAAAGAAGAGTTAAACAAATACACCTTTAATATTTGTCTGCTAAAGAAATGCAAGTCTAAAGTCTTTATGAGGGAAAGATGTAAGAAACATTATATTGAATATATGAAAAAGAATAATAAAAAATAGATTCAAACAGAGATGCTAATTAGAGCATCTTTTTTTATCTTTTAAGAATAAAAATATGTATACAAATACATCTGTTTATGATAATATAAGATTATCAAATAGAAGAGGTGATCACAATGTACCAAGTGGTTGTCATTGAAAAGATTTTTGGTAAGATTGAAGTGAATACATATGGGTTTCCAACAGAACAGCAGCGGGATTTGTTTAAAGAAATGTGTGAGGAAGATGATGTAATTGTTATTGCTAAGGATCGAATTGCAGTTGCAGTTTAGTTGAAACTATAATTTTATAAGGAATTTAGATGAAGGAGATATTTGGGATGAATAAGAGAACTCTAGAAGAAGAAATAGAATTTTATGGTGCACAAAAAGTAATGGAGAATGTATATGTTGGTACTGAAGATATAGATGGATTTATGGTAATCTCAAAAGAGGAGAAATCTTTTATTTCAATTCATGTTCCACACTACGCAATTACTGCAATAAGCAAACTCGTACTAAGATAGTTCTTATAAGAACAAACATACTTAACTAAATTCATTTAGGAGGCAAATAAGATGATCAATCAAAAATGTGTTTTCTGTAACGGTAAGGGAGTGATTCCTCATTTTCATCATATTGAGAACGGAAAATGCTTCAGATGCAATGGAACAGGGAAAATGATTTCGATTGCACAAGAAAAAGAAACTCATCAAGAGGTATGTTATTGTGGAAAGAAGCATTTTAAGGCAGGAGACGAGTGCGTAAGCATATTATTAGACAGTGATCAGTTTACAGAATATCAGTATGTGTATTTTCACAATGATGTTTGCAGTCACAAATATATGACAGACAACAAAGCGGAAGAAATGTATATTACCAACACGAGGTTTTAATCAAATGATCCTTTCATGAGGATAAAAAGTTAAAATTTCAATAGAGAAAGAGGTATTCAAAGTGAAAGCAGAAGAAATGATTGGTGACCGTGAATGTCCAGTATGTGAAGAAGATACACTTGTGGAGGCAGGTTCTACAAAATGGAGATGCCTGAAGTGTAAAGAAGTTTTCGATGAGGCTTATCTTGATGAATGTGCGGAATAGATAATATGGGGGATTCAACGGTGAAAACAGGAGACACAGTATATCTTAAAGCAGTAGGAAATAGAGCGAGAAATCATAAAAGTCCTGAAATAGCTGAATATGTAATTGATAAGATTGGTAGAAAATACTTTGATGTCCGTTCGGTTAAAAATAAAAACACAATAATAACTTTTGAAATTGTAACGAAAAGACAAAGAACAAATTATGAACCAGACTGGAAGCTATACTTTTCCAAACAAGAAATTTTAGACGAAGAAGAAACTAAAAGGATAACTAGCAATTTAAGAGAAAGGTTTGGTCGATATGGGACAGTTGATTTAACACTAGATCAATTGAGAAGAATCGAACAGATCATCAATGAGTAAATCAAATGAATAATTTATTCAAATCTAAGGAGATGAATTCATGTATGAAGTCTATTGCAAAGAATGTAATATAGACTTGACTTTTAAGAACATCAAACGTTTAGCGGATTTAGATGGTGAGAGAATTGGACTGTTTTGTTCTGGCTGTTTTCCAAAAGCTGAAAAAATCCTAAAAGAGCGGCGTTTTGTTGAGGAATATAAAGGTATACCGATTTATCTAAAAGATAATAAATTTGGATTTTGGGGGGCAACATATTACTTCTCAAATTTAGACGATGCTAGGGTTAGAGTCGATAACAGGCATATTGCTTTCATTGATACAGGAGCACTTAAATTTATGGTAAATCATTTGAGATGATAGATTACAAATTTGAACGAAAAGATTATTTTATAAGAAATGGAGACGAAATAACAATGCAAAACAAACGTGATGAATTGGAATTATTTATGGGTGCTATGCTTGGAGAAGGTCAGTCATCGACTATTGAAAGACAAGAAAAGCGCGGACAAACTGAACTGACTAATGCTAGTAGATTACCATGTAAGTATAACGGTAATCTTCATGAGCAAGGCACATATATAGAAAGACTGAGAGAAATGGGAATCGAGACCGTTCAAGACTATAACGAGCAATATTCAAAAGGGGATTTGTTTTTTGATGTAAAACTTCCTGATGGATGGAACATCAAACCTTCTGAACATCACATGTGGTCTTACTTAACAGATAACAAAAACAATGAAAGAGCATCTATTTTTTACAAGGCTGCTTTTTATGACAGAGATGCTTTCTTACGATTTAATGATTGAGAGCTGATGAAAGGATTCTTTCATCTTAATAGGGGAGGGAAGCAATGGACTACCTAAAAATCCTATCGTCTAAGTACGGTTTGATAGAGGAATGTTCAAGCCATGGGGTGACTGTTTTAAAAAGTAGTAATTTATATATACAACTAATAGAACCATATAACAGGACAGGCTTTCAGTATCGTTTAAGAGCTGACTTTCCAGAAACATTTAATAGATGGAGTATGGCGCTACTCGAAGAGGAATTCTTAAACGATGGGGGATTCTTGCAAGTATTAGAGGCACTTGATACTTTCATAAAAGATAAAATAATGATTATTAATAAAAAAACGAATGATATGGGGTTGAGTAAAAGAAGTATTTTACTTTAAGACTGGAGGATAAGCCATGTTTAAAATTGCACCTAATTGGTATGTGAAGCTAATGAAAGTTTGCGCTATTGTTGGGCTGTTGGGAATATTACCAGCTACATTTCTAGAGGCCGCAATATGGGGTGTCGCAGATGGACAAATCATTTATTGGTTACTTATAGTATTTTTAGTGTCAATATTGATGCCTCTCCTGTTCTCGGATACTAGAAACGCTTTATTAGGAGCAACAAAGAGTTGATGAAATAAGTCTTTCTAAGACAATTATAAAAAATAAAAATACGAAAAGAGGATCATAATTAATGAATACATACAACTTGATTGCTAACGGAACTGTTATCGAAACTATTGAAGAGCAAGGCCGATGCCAGAACACAATGGCATACGTGTTAATGGATCGTGTATATGCCCTCACATCTCAACTGAAGGAGCACATTAACGTTATTGTAAGTGAAACCGGAAAGGAGCATTACTATAATGTTTAAACATGGTAAACGGTTTTCAGATGGTACATTGAGAGTGTTGAGTCATAATGGGAATTGGATCAATTTAAAAGAGGCAGCAGAAAAATATAATGCAAAATAAACTAGTGAGGGGCGACTATGTGTCGTCCTTTTTAAGTGTAAAAATAAGTATTGTATTGTAAAATATTATGTGATATAATTTCATTATCAAGTAATGATGTATTGGATGAAGCAACAGTGTACTGTTAAAGTTTACTGCTATATAATTATGACATACATATGATTGTAAAAGGTTTATTTCATTTAAATTTCAGGAGGAGATGTATTATGGTATTTGAAGTTGGAGATGTTTACTTAGCTAATGATGGAGCAAAATATGTTGTATTAAGTGTGAACCACGAAGGCAACTTTCATTTCAGACTCAAGGTGTTGAAAGAAAAGAATCCAAGATCTGTATCCATTCAACTCACAAACACAGTAATTACAGTTTTGCCTGATAATTTTGAATTAGCCAAAGAAGAGCAATCAAAACATGCGGTTAAACTAGATTCTATAGACAAAAATACTATTGAAGAATTAATTGAAAAGACCAAGCTAATCAAATAACTATTTCATTTGAAGTCGGGAGAGTTTTCCATGAACAGCTCAAATTGGGAATTAAGAAGAGCAATTGAAGATGTGATTAGATCGAATGTAAATTATGGAGGAAGTTTTCAAGAGTATCACTTGAAATTCCGGAAGAAGTTCTTTTCAATATTTAGAGGAGAAAGTTCATTTAAGAAAAGTAAAATGGAATTTGTAGATTATGTTGAATCAATTGATAGACTTAAGGAATATTTCGAAATTGTTAGCGGAAATTCAGATATAGTTATAAAGAGGTTAAATCAGGAAAGAGCCGAAAAAGCCAATGCAAATAGAAGATTAATTGAGGAAAAAAGGATTGAAGAAATCAAAAGAAGGGAGCTTGAAGAAGAAAAAGCTTATTTTGAACGGAGAAAAAGAGGGGAACCAATGGGGATAGATGATCTTATTTTTGAACTGAGACAACGAGATAAGGAAGAATAAAGTCTTCTTATATTCTGACGCTTAGTTAAAATGGCTATTTTACCAAATGGAGGAAGCAGAATTAATGATAGAAGATACAATTAGACGTATAGTAAATTTGCATGTAAATGATGCAAATTTTGATTTTAATTATGATATATCCCCTATGGCTTATAATCATGAGACAAACACCTTTAAGTATTCTGAAAGGTTGTGTCAACAAGAATCCAAAAATTATGAATTTGACTACGAGCACTTTGTTATATTGCTTACATATCATGAAATAGGCCACTATTTAGATTTTTTAAACAACCCGCATAAAGCAGAGTTCATTAATATACCAAGTATGCAAGATATACTTGAATTGGGAGCTTGGGAGTATGGAAAAATTATTATTCCAGAAGACCTTCAAGATGATTTCGATGAGGTGAATTCACGAAACTATCGCTATTATAGCTTCATAATTCATAATAAATTAATCTGAAAAGGAATGGAGAGACGAATTGTGACGAATGATCAGACCAAATATCCTGATTTTTATGAAGCGGCTGATGAACTAGATGATCTTGTTAGAGACGGCATTCTTGGTGAAGAGGCAATTAGGAATTTAGAGAGAAGAGACTCCCTTAACATGGAAGAATATTTAGTACATATATTTGATCATTGGATGGGTGATAAAGATCAGATTGGCAAAGACAACGTAAAAGATCTTATCAGACAATTTATTGATTTCTTTGTTGAGGCTGTTCAGAAGCAACCACAAGATACATTCGACATACTGTCTGAATACTGGAGAGGTACACAAGACAACCCAGAACTAGAGGGTATGAGTGGTTATACGGAAGCTGTAAGATTCCATCGAGAAGCAATTAATGGTATATATCAGATACAAGGTCAAAACAATAAATCTTCAGATATCAAAAGAGTTGCAGGAGCTTACATCACGGCGTACTCAAAGTGGGTGGAGTATGTGGGACAATTACTCTTTCCGTGTATTAAAATTGCTTTATTGATTAATGAAAAACAAATTAACGAAAATCAAATTTTTCGAATGACCTTAAATAATAAAATTGATTTTTTTAACTCCGAGACCGACAATAAGTACTTCGCACTGAACGATCTAATCAATCGTACAATTCGGAACGCCGATTCACACTTATCAATTAAGTATTCATATTCAAAAAATTCTCTTGAATACAAAAAAAGATCACAAGGGAAAACTCGTGTTTTTACTGTACCTATTGCAGAATGGATAACAGAAACATATCCTAAACCCGGCTGGTTTGTGCAAGCATTTATTATGTCTACCATACTAGCCTATTTAGGTACAACAAACACGGAATTGTTCAGAGTAAAATATGAGAGTTTGTTCTCATAAAAGATGTGTTTCACAAGGAAGGATGTGCGACCATGAGAGATAAGATCAACCTATACGTTGACGACCTCAGAGACTGTCCAGATGGCTTCGTGGTCGCTCGTACATATTATGAAGCAATACATATTCTTGAGACCAAAGAGGTGGCTATTCTTACATTAGACCACGATCTGGGCGAGGATGTGGATGGTGTAAGAGTTACCTAATGGATGTGACTTGGTTAAGTATTTCTGTGAACATGGATTAAGAGCCGATAAGATCTACATACATACGGATAATCCTGTTGGGAGACAGAACATGTATGAGACTCTATTAGCAGCTCAACGAAGAGAGTTCATTGCAGAGGATATTGAGATATACCATTATCCGATAACAGTGAACAGGTATTCTGGTAAGTAAAAAAAGATATGCCAGATAGAGGGGAGATCCACTATGGATAATAAAAATGAAGTGATTTTTGAATGCAGAAAATGTGAACATAACTTATTTGCAGAAAGCATTGATTTAAAATTAATTGATAGAATTTCTAAAATGAACTGTCCGAATTGTGGTGAGGATGCAGAAAGGAATTGGATTTTAGTTGGCTTGGGAGATTCAGAAACACAAGAGAATGAGTATAATTGGAGATAAAAGGCATGATTCATCGAATCTTTAGTTAAAAAAAGAGTGGGGGAACACTTTGAAATTAACCAATCCTTGGAGTAAAAGAAGATTAAGTAGACGCGAAAAATTTGGACGTTTCTTGGCGCAACAAATATCTCGCATTGAAATTAAGGAACAAGATCGAAATAATTTACTATCATGTTTTTATTGGAGCAAAAAGGGTTCAATACTAAATAAAGGCGAGGTCTCCATTCCGAAAGGTACTGAGGTAGACTTATTATCCATAGTGGCTGCCGAGATAGTGCCAGTAGAAAAGTTAGCAGACTTAAAAAACGGATTGAAAAAGTTAATTCATCAGTATCGTCCAGAATTGAACATTAATAATCTCAATTATATTGATGAATTTTGCGATAGTGTAACAAGTAACATTCATGGAAACCGATGGAGCAACTTAGGCTACATAAAATTCAGGGGAGACACGGAGATAGGCAGCTTTGTAGATCGCGTCAACATACAGGCGACACAGGTTACATCTTCAATTGTGGTTGTGAACTTTTTGATAAGCCCTTCTTCCAAATATTTATCCAAGTTAAGGGATTTGATCCAGAGTAATGTTGAAGGAGAGTTGATATTCAAACCCAAAATTAAGGGGTTTTTAAAATATTGGAACAGCTCAACTCTACCTCCTGAGATTGTAAAAAGAAGAATGCTAGAAGATCAAATTTTAGAATTAAAATGGAAATTATTTAATACGATTAGTGATTATATCCCAGCTTTCTTTTATAAAAACAACATCGTAGCTCCGAGCTTGTTGTTGTATAGAATTAAACAGGAATCTGATATACCTGAGAAAAATTATTTTTGGCCTTCGGTTGGATTAAAAAATGGACGTAATTATAGTCTATCAGAAGATAAAATGTGGGATCTCCACGAAGAATATTTTGACGGATTCGACGACTCTCTTAATATTTTATATAATGCAAGTGACGATGAGCACTTCGATAAACAAAATGAAGATTTTATTATTCATAAAGCAGATGACTTTGTTAGGTCTATATTGCCAATAATGACAGTCAAAAGATACACCCTTTGTATAAGTGAAAAGATTGCTTTGTTTCGAGTTAGTTCATATAACTCAATGTCCATTAAAAAGATCAACTATAAAAACATAATAAATCTCAGACTAGAACTAGAGCGGGACATTCATATGTTCAACAGGATCAAAGACGAATTCGAGGCAGACTATAGCTATTATTCAAAACTTCAAATAGAGAGTTTCGACAAGCTCTTGTTTGAATATACGGTCAATTTAATTAATAAAACGGATGATCATGCAAAATCATTAACTAGACAATTTGACAGTACTATTCAATTGGCAACACTACAGACAAATTTTTCTTTACAGAGGAAAACAGTAGCTTTAACAATTGCAACTATTTTTTTAGCGGTGGTTGCAATTTATCTAACGTACTATCAGATATCTCATAATACAACTGAACATTTATTTAATTTTTGGACAAAATAGTCAATTGTTGTGTGTACAGAAAAACACAATAAAATGTAGATTGGATAAAGATATATAATTAAACCCACCAATTAAATGGCGGGTTTTTTGTTGCGTTCAAATAGTCCTAAATCAGCAGCCTTAGACAATATCATAGCAAGAGCCTGAGTATTTTGCATTGTATCCGAAGTCATCTCAGAACGCTTAATTTCGATCTCTAAGGATACGTTCTGTATCTTTTGTGCTATTACTTCTTTTTCTCTGTTAAGGCGCTGTAGTTCATCCTTAGCGGCTAAGAGATAGGTAATAGCACCATCAAATGAAAATGTGTTATCTTTGAAAGTTGAAGCAGATTTCAGTTTACTATTTAATTTCTCCGTTTTTGCGTTAGCGATAGCCTCTTTATATTTGTGTCTTACATTAGAATTCCAGCGGAAACCACAAGCGGCAGAAGTTCTGCTTAATTTTTCACCAACATCAGTAAAAGCACTTAATTGTGTTTTCCCACTAGCAATATTGGTTAAAATAGTTGTAGCAAGTAACTGATCATCGTCAGCAGTCCAGTTGTCTTTTCTTACCATAACTTCACCTCAACTTACCTTTTAATAACATATATATCCTTTTTGTCAATAGTTTATACATTCCTTTTGGGAATATTTTACCCCCTTACTAATTATTCTTGACTTATGTGTGATAGAACAAACGTTCCCTATTGTTATATGAAGTGATTACTATTATAATAGTGAATATACAGATGAGAAATAAAATTAAAGAATGAATATAATAAATAATAATTATACGGAGCGTGATAACATGGCAGTTGCTATGGATCAACTACTAAATAAAGAAGTTAAAAGACTTGATATGTGGAATGCAAATTTGGGAAGAAACAAAGGAAGCGTTCAAAGTGGAGAGAGACCAGTCGTTGTATTGGGGAATGATAGGGGCAACAAATTCAGTCCAGTAGTAATTGTTGCACCAGTAACAAGCAAAGTAAAGAAACATTTACCCACACATGTAAAAGTGGGAGCTGAAGAGGCAGGATTGTATGATGACAGTATCATTTTATTAGAACAAATTATGACTATTTCCAAAGATCAATTAGAATTTAAAATTGCAAGCTTATCTGAGAAATTTCAGGCCCCAATTAAGAGTGCTTTAGCAGTTTCCCTTCAGATGCTTTAAACACTGTGTTCTACTTATGTAATTTTACGAGATCATTTAAATCTTCAATATCTAATACTTCACAAATAATAGCTAGATTTTTCATAGGTATTTGCTTAACATCATTATTACATAGGTCATTAATTGTAGAGTGTCTAATTCCAGTAAGCCGAGAGAATTCTCTATTCGATATATCTCTAGAATCTAATATAGATTGCAATTTTATTTCGAACCACCAATTTGTACGCATACTTGACATGTAAATAGTCTCCTTTTATAATAGTAATAGTTAGTGGAACGAATATCGTTCCACATAAAGCACATGACAAAAAACTCCCTAAAAACAGGAAGTCATATCATTCTTCATTCTATCATTTTATTTAGTTACGCAACAAGAGGAGTCTATATGAAGAGATACAGTTTAATGAAATTAATTGACTATGATAGTACATCAAAAATTGAGACTTGGAAGTGTTTAAAACTAGGAGCGGACAAACCGCATGAATTAAGCAACTTTTTGTTTAATGGTTATAGAATATACGATAACAAAGATAATATAGTTAATCAAACAAAATTAGATTTAACTCAATGGCTAAAAGATAACGCTAAGTCTCAGGAATGAGGCTTTTTTTGTGTTCAATAAACTTTTTGCATTAGCAATTATTTTGTAGTAAATTAGAAATTAAGAAGAAAAAAACATCATTTATTCTTCGTAATCATTTTAAATGTATTAATAAATTGTTAAGAAACTTTAAAAAATAACTAAATCACCTTTAGATGATGTATTATATTTATTCTTTTATGCTATACTTATTCTAAAGGAGAGTGTACATATTTATGAAATTAGAAAGAATTGAAATTGAAAAAAGGATTATAGTCTCTTTAAATGGAATTAAAAATTCAAGAAAATCTTTAAATGAATTAAATACTATATTATCTGAGTATAATGTACCCTTTGGAATTATCGAATCTATAAACTCAAATGCTTATGTTATAACTGAATTAGAGTTACCAGTATTAATTGGAATATCTATTGCACTTTATGATTTAACTAAAGATAACGACTTACATACAGAGTCCTTGTTCGGAGATAGAGAAATAAGAGATGCTTTAGATATTCTAAATAGTACACTTAGTGAGAAAATATATCTGCCATTGCCTTTTAGTGATGTTATAAAAATTAAAGATGATAGTTATGTTACGAAAATTTCAGTCAAGCAATTAGTCAAAATGTTTGAAAGCCAGCTTATAATATACGATTACGAAGCGCAGCGTGGAGCAAACTATAAGGTGAATAAGTCAGGTGGTATTGTTAAAACCCCAGTTCTGAATAAGGCCAGTGTTAAGCGAATTGCAGGTAAGATGTCTACTAATGATTATTTCGAAGATATGATAACATTTAACGTTTATTCAACGGAAATTGAGCCCTTAACTTTTCATGAAGAACAGAAAACCTTAATTATCAACAATGGATCTATTATATCAATAGTAGATGGATTTCATCGACTACAAGGAGCAGTAGCAGCTCTTCACCTAAATCCGAATTTAGAGTTAGATCTAATATTATCAATTAGATCTTATGATCAGCCAACAGCGCAAAAGTTTTTTGGTCAATTAAACACAATTAATGTTCTGAATAAAGTAAGAAGGAATGAGCTATCCCAAGTTAGAATGTCAGATAAAGTGGTATCAAACTTACAACGTAAATCTGAATTTGGTAAAAGAATTGTATCCTCAACTAAAATAAATGAATTAAACGGAGATTTAACAACTTTTGATATACTTTCTTATGCAATTGATAAACTATTTAAAATAGAGAAACAATTTGATGTGCTTCAAACCGCAGATTATTTAGATAACTTCTTTGTTTATCTTCTTGGGACATACTCTTTAGAATTTTCACAAAGAACCAAAGAAAGTACAGGTATATTAATAAACCATCCTTTAATGTTTATTGGATACACTGTGATTGCAAAGTATATGCAAGATAATAAAGTAGCCTTGAGCGAAATTAAGGATATGATAAATAAAATTGATTTTGAAGACGAAAATTTAAAGACATTACTCAATGAAAAGGGTATAGCTGGAAACTCTAGAGTCCGTAATAGCATAGTCGAATATTTTGAATCTTTATTTAGAGGTGTAAAATAAAATGAATAAAATATATGATGATGAATTTTTCAATCCGCTACAAAAAGAAAGGTATTTAAAAGATCAGACAGAGTCAACTAAGATAGCATACAAAAGAATATTGCTTAGAGCCTCAAAAATTGAAAACAAACTTGGTAAAGACCTTTATGATTTTAATTTAAGTGAAATAGGCCAATTACTATATATTTTGAAAGCTACAAAACTTAGTACTGTTATGCATTCTGGAAACATAATTCAAAATTATATCAGATGGGCAATAGCTCAAGATCTACGGGTGGACAATATTAATCCCTTAGACGCTGTTGCTTCAGGCGAGTATTATAAGCAGTTTCTAGACACCAGTGAGCCAAACATTTTTCATCACAAAGACATATTGAAATGGGTCAAAAATTGCATGAATTATCAAGACAAGATAGCTATCTTGGCGATATATGAAGGAATCTACGGAAGACAGTATAGTGAACTGTTAACACTTAAAATGAGCAGAGTTAAAGAAATAAGCGAAAATCCCCCAGCGTATGAAGTAGATCTAGTAAATGAAACATTAGATGGTAATGAAATAAGAACAATTCCTATCTCAAATGATCTATATAATATAATGAGGATTGCGAATACAGAAGAGGTCAATTATAAAAATAATGGATTAACATTTGATGGAATGAGAAACAACAAGAATTATTTGACTAAAACAGATTATGTGGTTCGTGCTGCTGAAGATGCGCGCACCAGAGCGCAGGGGAATACCCCAGCGGCTCCAGCTTTAATAAATAGAAGAATTAAGAAGATCGCTGAACTATATCAAGTTCCAACTCTAACTCCAACCAACATACGAAATAGCGGTATGCTCTATATGGCTCATAATTTACTCGAAGAGCGAAACAAACTGGAAAAAGAGGAGTATGCTTTAGTATGTGAAAGATACAACGTAGGACGCACAAAGGATGGAGATTATGTGTATGGCAGACTAAAAGCAGACTTTCTGAATATTGAAAATATAGAATCAATTTATGGAGAAGAATAAAGGTTATCTTTATTCTTCTTTTTTTTAATAAAATGATTGACGGAGATCGAATCTCGTGGTATATTTAATTTATCAAATACATATATTCATTCTTAAAGAGCGGAGAGATTAGGAAAATGAAAAGCGATCTAATGTATGCCCTGATGTCATTATTGGATGGAATAACAATTTTTATGTTTGCCTTCGGTTGCTTTAAAGTAAGCTTCAAGGATTATTGGAAAGAAATTTTAGTGAGCAATGTAATAATTTCAGTAGGAACATTCTTGATGAGATCTAATGATGCAATTTCAGGAGCCATCCCATTAATATGTTTCGTATCATTAGCAGCACTGTTGACATTTTATTTTAGGATTAGACCGGGGAGTAGCATTAAATTAGCAATCTATGGATTTGGAGTTCAATTCATATCACAGATATCTGTAGCAATACTAATGATGTTTGCTTCTGGGTTAAGTTATTCAGTCACACTAAGTAGTTACGGATTTTATATTCAACTCATTGGAGATTCAATGTTGATAGTGCTTACTTTAGTCTTACAAAGAAGAAGGATTTGGTATACTACGATGCCATATGACTACACTTTTAAAATTAAAATAAACAAAACAAACGTTATCAGTATCACTATTGGGTTACTAGCAATTATCTTGCTTTACAATGTTAAGCAAATTGAAAATGTCTACCTTGGTCTATTATTTTGGATGGTTTGCCTAATAAATATTATTTTTATAGATGTCGTTAAAGAAAAGAGTGAATCAATATGATCGATAGATATGTAAACAACCTTTCCCAAACACTAGTTTCCAAATACCCTAACGAATTGCCACCATATGGAATAACAAGATACGGAATTAAGTTTATAATTACCAATATCTTACCTATCATGTTATTGTTACTTGTCGGTTTTATGTTAAACAACTATAATAATGTTTTAATGAGTATTCTGTCATTTTCATTACTCAGAATGACTTCTGGGGGATATCACAGTAAATATCCAGAATTATGCTTAATTTATTCAACAATAATAATAATTTCTATAGCTTCATTTGGTGATAACTTTGAGGGTTTTGAATGGATAATTTCTGGTATAGCTTTAATTTTAGTTACGATATTTGCACCATCAAATATTGAGAATCAAACTAAGATTTTAAAAAAGTATTTTAAGTACTTAAAGTACATATCAATTTTAACTGTATTGATCGGAACTCTAATTCAGAATCCAATTGTTAGTTGCTCAATGTTAGCACAAAGTCTCCTTTTGGTTCGCATGAAGGGAGGTGAATAAAATGATTAAATTGAACTTTATGAAATTTACTATGACAATGGTTGGTTTTGCGCTGAGCGCAATTGCTTATGCTGGTGTAAATACAGCAAGCTGGACGCTGATCCACAGTGAGCCAGTACCTGAAGAAATGAAATAATAATATTGCCCCTCATTGCTGTAAATGATGGGGGGCAGATTTTTAAAAAAGAGGTGTAAGAAAATGAAGGAAATTATAGTGCAAAGGAAAGAGGGAAAAAAAATAAGTGACGAAGCTGAATGGTTGCCGTTAGCAAACATAAAATCAACAAGTAGATGGCAATTTGGTGCTAAACATGTGTTTAAAACGGTATTCCATACTGCCGACAAAAATGAATATGTGTATTGTACAAGTAATGATGCTATTATGCATTTATTACATAAAGATAATGGATTGATTGTTGTTGATCGTGGAAGAATGGGGAATTTACATCATGCCGAAGTTATTGACTATGAAAAAGGAAAAATGTTCTTTGATGTAAAATCAGATGATTACATAGAAATAATTGGAGAAGCTAGAAAGAGTGCAGTGAAAGAGTATTTCCAAAAACTATTTGGTAAAAAATAGTTTGAACAGAATAGTGATAAGAATAAAAATAAGTATATAAATAGATGATGTATTATTTTTTTTGTTCTTTGACGTAATGTCTTTATGATGTATAATGAAATGAGAACATAGGTTCTGATTAAGATATATTCGACATACATCGACATTATGATGGGTTACTTTCCAATATTATCTACTTGTCAAGCATTTTTAGTAGGGGGGTTAAAGTGTTTGTCAAGTGCTAAAAGATGGATTAAAATATGAGTTAAGGAAGTCAACTACAATGTGATAACATGAGAGGAAATGGATATATGAAAAATAGTGTTGATATTAGCAGCAAGTCTATCGGACTTTTAACCATAGCTGAATTCTTTTTCCCAGATTGTCTTAATAACGAAGACTTTGTCAGTAAGTGTAGTGGTATGAATGGATATCAAATCAATGAATATCTAGATAGTTACAGAGTCTCAATGATTTCTGAAACACGATTTGATTCATGCAGCGAGTTTGTTAATACATATAGAGACGATGAAACTTCTGCATTGGAGAGGTTGTTCCAAGAAAAAATAAACAGGGCTAAGCTGGAAACATTGAGATGTAAAAAACCAGAAATAATCTATGAGTTTCATATTCAAGATCCTACTGTGCCATTTAACCATTTCACAGGATATTTCATGTAGCCGGATTTCCCGGCAACAAATAAAGAATAAAAATACATATTTACAAATTTATTATCTTGGATTATACTGAGTAAGTAAGCCAAACAATTTAATAAAATAATAGTTTCATCAAGAAATTAAGTAGGGTCTTTCGTCTAATTGGTTAAGGCTCTGATCTCATAAATCAGATAATATCGGTTCAAGTCCGATGAGACCCATTCAACCAAAAATAACACGCTCAGCGTGATTATATAGAGGCAGCAAATTCACTTTGAAAAGGTGGTGAAGCATATGACAAGCAGATTGAGAAGTCCTCCAATGTAACTGAATAACCAGAGAGACAACAATCAAAAAATACATATACACAAAGGGAGATTAAATAATTAATGGCAGACTACAAAATCAAACTCAACAACAATCATGGTGGAAAAGAATTTAATAGTGGGTTTCATTTCGTCGGAAAAGTAAAACCGATTAAAGAAAAAGATAAAAATACAGATAATTGGGAAGACATTCCATTCTTTTCAACAGAAGAAGAGGGTAAAAAGAAAGTATTTCAATTTATTGTTGAAACGGCACTGAGTAATGAATTAAAAGTTAAAGTAACAGGAAAAGAAAAGCCATATGCGTATCCATATAGCAGACAACATGGCAAGTCCGCAAAAGTAGAATGGAATAAAAGATTCAATAAAGAAGCTTATCCAGATAATACATATCATCTCATTGAGCCTGAATGGGATAGAATTGAAAAGTTTAAAGAGATCGTAGAGAAAGATTGTTGGGTGGAAGTTAAGGGGAAATATATCCCATACGAGTTTGAAGCCGAAGACGGAAAAGTAATCAAAGGTATCTCAAGACAAATCAGTTTTATTAATCCGATTAACGAGGAAGGAAAAGTGATTATCGATGGAGAGGTCAAAGAAATTAAAGTCGATAAAAATACTATCAACTATGTTTGTGATTTCCAATCACCTGATTTTATTGAAGTAAATCGTTTTAACATGCAGATTGGTATCAATACTACATATCAAGATAGTGAAACTGGTGATACGAAAGTGAACGCAGTCGTTTTGACAAATGGAGTAGAGAGATCTGAACCAAAAGATGTTGAGATGATGGTCTATCAGAAGAAGGTAGAACAAGGAATCTCGATGGCTGATGCCTTTGCGTCACTAAATACTTATGATTTCATTGAAGTTATTGGTCAAGACAATAACCGTGCAACCTTTGCTTATGTAGATGTTGTTGAAGAAATTGGAACAGACGATCCGTTTAGCCAAGTCGATAGTAGTGAGAAAGTAACTCGCCAAGAGCGCGTAACCAATGGAGATAAAAAAGGTTTGGAAGTAATCAGCTATGTTCAGAGTAGTTTGATGCGTGAGCTTTTAACTGAAGAAGAATTGAGAAAAACAGTAGCTTTGACAAGTAATAATCCGTTCAATAGTGTTAATAATTCAGACGACCCGTTTAGTCAAACAGATAAAGATAAAGATCCTTTTTCTAGCAGCAATAGCAACAAAGATGATGATCCATTTGCATAAGAACTGAGCATTACAAGTGGGGTGTATGTAATTGCACCCCCATATCAATAGAAACAATAATAAAAAAATAATATATAACTCTAAGGAGAGATGTTTAATTTATGGGATTGAGAGACGCAGTAATCAACAATGTACCAAAGGTAGCTCTACATGGAATTCGTTCGCTTATTGTTGGAAATTATAAGTCGGGCAAAACGCGGCTTTGGAAGGAAGTAACCGAACTTCATTACGATAATCCAGATGATTACATGTTGCTATCATTTGAAAAAGGATGGGAAACATGGAGTCTGAAGAACGTTGTCCCTATTCATGCAAAAGGAAAAACTCCAGCAGATCAATGGGAATATTTCCGAAGTACAGTTGTGAAGGATCTTGTTGAGGAAGCAAGCACAAATAAAATTGTTAAACTTCTTGGTGTAGATACTGCCGATAAAGCAATGGCAGCAGCAGAAGAGTGGGTTATTAGAGACTTTAACAAGAGAAATGGGTCAAGATATACCTCCTTGAAAGAAATTAGCGACAAAACTACTGATAATGGATACACCCTTCTTACAGCAGAAATGAATAAGCAGTTTGATACATTGGAAAATTCAGGTTATGGGACAATGTCGCTTGCTTGGTCTAAAGAAAGAGAAACCACGCTTCGTAATGGTAACAAGTTTACATCTATTGATATGATGATGTCTGCTACTGGCAAGAAAGTGTTCGAATCGCAAGCGAGCCTGATTTGTACACTCTATAATGATACTGTGATTTTAGACAAAGACGGAAATGAATTAGATGAAAATATCAAAGATAAAAAAGGAAAAGATAAGGCAAGTGCTTTCCATGAGACTCAGGTTATGATGCTGTTCAGACCAAATGAATTTGTATCAATTGGTGGTGGACGATATGTTAATCTTCCATCAGAACCCGTTCCCTATAGCTCTAAAGAGTTCATGCGAATCTATGAAGAAGCCGTAAAGGGTCAAATGGATGCAGAATCTAGAAAGAATATTGTGAAGATTGAGGAAGAACAAGAAACAGTGCAGGAACAAAAAGCTCAGGAGTTTGCAGAGAAAGAGGAAGCAAAAGCTTCAGCCGACGATCTAATCAATGCCATTCAAACAGAGGTTGATCGTTTCAGTTCTAATGATAAAACAGAAAAAATTGTGCCCAAATTTAAAGATATCCTTGGTGTTCCTAATTTTAGAACAATTACTGATACAGAGAAGCTTCAAGAAGCCCTTGATTTTGTAAAATCAATCTAATACATAGAGTACATGAAAGACAGAATTCATAAAGAATTAATGTCTATATGCAGAGATTCATAATTAAAATATATCTACATATAGATTGAAAGGAGGTGAGTTGATTGAAATACTATCAATACTCAAATGGATCTGATACAGGTTATCAGGGTTGGATTGAAAATGATAACGGTGAAGCCATTGCTTTCATTAAGGATAATGGTGATGTCATCACGCAGTGGTAAATCAATAATACATACGGCCTCACTTGAAATAGTGGGGCTTTACTATAATCAAATATCAGGAAGGTGATACGTTGGAAGTACTCCTATCTCTATTGTTGGCACTGTCCATTGGTCAGGCAGGATTAGAAAGTGCCAATCAAGCACGAGAAGCGAAAAACACGACTAAGATTGAGAGTGTTAAAGTTGAAAAGTTGGTTGACTCTAAGAAAGTAGTTCAAAAGGAAGTTAAGCAAGTAAAAGTTAGTGAGAAGAAACCGAGCAAGACTAAAAAAGAAGTAAAGTGGATGTATTTCACAATTACCGCCTACACAAATGGAAAAGAATCCACGGGGAAGGTAAAAGGGGATAAAGACTACGGCAAGACAGCTTCAGGAGTATACACCAAAGAAGGCGTGACCGCAAGTGCAGATCCGAAGGTGTTTCCAATGGGGACTAAGATTTACATAGAAGGCGTTGGAGAGCGAATTGTACAAGACACTGGCGGTGCAATCAAAGGAAACAAATTAGATTTGTTCATTGAAGACTTAGATGAAGCGTTAGAGTTCGGTAAAAAGAAGAATGTGAGAGTAAGAATCATTGATTAGAAGAGGATGAATACATATGAGTGAAGTTGTTAAGGGAGTAGGGAAGGACGCTCCAACAGTAACCAACGAACTTGGTGGTAAGCAGTCACAAGTCCTTTATCGGTTTGATCTACTCAATCCTGCTGCAATGTTTGAGATGACGAAAGTCTTGAAATATGGAGCAGATAAATATGGTGCAGACAATTGGATGAATATTGAAGTAAGGGATCACATCAATCACATGTTGATTCATGCATATGCTTATTTGGCTGGAGATACCTCTGATGAGCACTTGTCACATATTATGTGTCGTGCAATGTTTGCGCAAGCGGTAGAACTGAAAAATCAGCAATATCAGAAAGACAGAGTAGTTTGTGAATAGGCTTAAAACTGTCAAATACATAAGTGAAACCTCTGTAGATGAGATGGTCAAACAGATCGTCTCTAAGCAGAGTGATATAGGTAAGGTAATTGAGTCAGCAAAAGCAAGCAGGACTGAATATGGACTTAAAGTGCAAGAGTTGGTAGATAGACTAAGTAGCGAAGGGGAAGGTTAGAATCAAATTAAAACTTAAAGATAGTATAGTTACTGATTTGAATTACGGAGATGTGGTCACGGATGATTCGTGGGGAGAATTCTTAATTGTTTGTGATCCTGATGAATCATGTGACTATCCAATCTTACTGGTCAGTCCTGACACTTGTCGTGTAGAGCGTAGATATCAAGATTTTGATCGAATGTTTATTGATTTCAGAATTATCAGGCATGTGCCTTCAGATTCATTGTTATTGTCTGAGGAATAGGTAAAAGCTGTATTTCATCGGAATTATAAATTCATATAACAAGGAGAAAACGAATGAATAAAATCAAAGAGTTCATCAAAAAGGTTAAAAATAGATTTAGCACACCAGTTAAACCATTGGCAGCGGACGTGTTTGAGGAAGAAAAGAGCATCAAGATTAGTAAAGATAGCATCGAGCTGGGAAACTTTAAAATTCAATCGAATGGCGATGTTCACATTACTTCAGATAAGGGAATCAATTTGACAGTAGGTAATCCAAGTTCGATCGTAGAAGCTGAGATGATTGAAGCGCCATTTAGCCCAAAATGGATCAGGAAAGAGATTGTAAAATATCCTGATTTGAATAGACGCATGAAGAAAACAAAAAACAAAAGAATCAAAAAGAAAATTCAGAAACGGATTGATGGATATGGAGACAAATAACTTAGATGTGGCTACTCAAAGATACGATTGTTGCTTTGAATTGCTACGTAAGGGAATTTACTTTGAAGTCGATACTGAGGGATCACATGTATCTTTCTCTAGTTTCAAAGATGAAGAATTTCTGACTGAAGTTTGCCTCAGAAAAGACGATGTAATGCGGTTAATCCATCAGTTGCAAGATAGTTTAGAAAAGGAGTGATTATATATGACAGCAAAATCTCATTTTAGAGGTCATGAGATTGAGTATCTTAATGGAGAGTGGGTATTTTCAGACACTAAAGAATCAACTGTAGCAACTTTCGAAACACGTCCATGTGGGCATTGTAATAAGTTTGCAACTCCCGAAGGTCATGATCCATGTCTGGGCACACTGCCACGAGTGATGAATGCGTGTTGTGGACATGGAAGCGTGAGTGAGACATATGTTCAATTTATGGATACGTCGTGCGTTAGAGGAAAAGAAGCACAAGAGATGATTGAGATTTTGAGATTTGAAAGAGAGTAGAGTGGGCATGAAAAAATTCAAAGTAGAAGTTACCACAACCAATACATATGAAGTTGAAATTGATGAGAATGTACTAAATGAAGAATGGATGCAAGAGTTTAGAGAGACCTTCTATTCATTTAGTACACTAGAAGAACATGCGCAACAGATCGCTGAACAAAGAGTTCGTAAAGCTGAGCGTACAGATTCGTTCTTGGAGGGTTATGGAAAAGTTCGAATTAAGGATTATGGGTTTGATTCTAAGAACTGGGACAGTCCAGTTGATGGAATCACTATTAATGTTATTAATGAAGATGAAATCGCAGAAACCGAAGTGACCGAAATTTTATAAGGGGAGAATAAATGAAGAGAAAATGTAGCAAGTGTAGTAATAAGGTAGAGGCAAAATATCGTAACAGCGAAGTATACTGCCACTTACACAATCAAGAAGATGAATTATATGATGCTGATGAAAACTGTGAACATGAGATTGTTGCTGCTGGCTTTAGTGGTGTGAAGTGTACAAAATGTACCGGATGGTTTTGCTTCTAGGTAAAATAAAGAATTCATTAAGAAATGGAGATGAATAAATATGAAGATTGAGGTTGATCTACACAAAAAATCAGAAGTGTACATAAAAGATACATTTTCAAGATATGTGAAAACCGATGATAATCCATTTTTGAGAACTATTAAGCATTGCATAATCCACATGTATCCATACAGCGATACCTATCAAGATGATGGAGAATTAAATGGATATTCAGACGCTTTAAACTTTAGAGTTTCCATTTATGATATTGAGAATATGACAGTGTATAATTCAAGTTTTCATGATGCAATCTTCACTGAAGTTCAGTGTCAAGTTAAATACTTTAAAGACCTGAGCACAATGATGCATTTTGAAAGACCAATTCAGTTAATTATGGGTAAGGGAATTCATGTAATTAAGCCTAACTAGTAGGTGTCATTAAAATAAAAGAAGCTATTAGAAATGGAGATTGTAAATGAAATCACATCTTAAAAATAATTATTTAAACTATATTTTGGTAATCATTGCTGTAGTGGCATCATCACTTTTACAAGATAGTGTACTTAAAGTTAGTTTTCAAGGTATGTGGGTATGGTTTGCATTAACATTAGTTTTCCCGATTATTTTGGCTCATGTTATCGTCTATTGTTATATGTTGATTATGGGAGGTAGCTATACAGTTAGTAGTGAAGGCATCGTAAATAGATTGAAAAAACTAAAAAGATCTAAGTAAAATTGATATTTCACATAGAAAGGAGAGATAGCTTGAGTATGAATGCTACGCATGTTAGTACGATGATATTTTCAGATGATCAACTAAAAGCTGAATCAAAGATGAACGAACTGATAAGATATCTACCCAAAAAAAACAATCATCAGACGCAAAAAGGATTATGTTAAAACAGTTATTGGAACATACCAAGCAAAAAAGTATAGTGACAATTGCAGAGGATTTAGATATCAAGAAGTCTATATTGATAAAACTCTTTGGTACAGCCCTTCAGATGTTGCTGCGATTATGATGAAACTAGTCCCACCTTACGAAAATTTGACCGTAAGCGACAATTATAAATGGAAAGACCATGTACATTTCTTCTTAGTAAAACGTTAAGGGTGTGAAACTATTGAACAAAATTTTGATTCGAGACTATTACCATAGTTGCTCAGATGGTTGTTGTGGTGAATGGGGAACAGAATTAATTGTGAATGATAGGTTGGCTGGCACATATACAGATGTTGACATGGATGTTGTAAAGAATTTATTAGAAGCATTAGATGTGGAGTTTGAACTTGAATACATATATGACCATCAAGACTAAAAGAAATCGATCTTTGACCGAGATAGGAGTATTTAGATGAACGAAGACTTAAAGTTTCTTAAAGAGCTACAAGCTGAATTAAATACTCAAGAAACTGACTGTCAGGCAGCGCCTCGTTTTTGGACGATTATGGACTACAAGAAGTCACCCGGAAATGTGGATTATGATAGTGGTGAGATTG
Source organism: Paenibacillus sp. FSL P4-0176 (assembly GCF_037975265.1). Classification (NCBI taxonomy): domain Bacteria; kingdom Bacillati; phylum Bacillota; class Bacilli; order Caryophanales; family Paenibacillaceae; genus Paenibacillus; species Paenibacillus sp. FSL P4-0176. The sequence goes on along the minus strand of NZ_CP150242.1, from coordinate 4,199,399 downwards.
AATATTATCACAATGATGGAGACTATATATCGTTTGGCAATTTCAATGATTTAAAAGAATTTATTGAGGAGCATTACGAAGAGGAAATAGATGATGATCTGAGATGGCATTTAAGCGATGATGATTTCGAGTCTCTTTGGCAATACATAGAAGAAAATTTGAATGGTGATGGATATTTTGATTCAGTATTTGTAAAAGAAGTAGAGTTTATTGCACCTAATACAATGTTTCTGACTAAAGCGGAAGCCAAGCGACATTTAGAATTAAACCATTACCATTACACTAGTAAGGCACATGCATATGCAATGACAGCTTGGAGAGCGCCAAAAGTAGAAAGACTATTGAAGATATTGAGCGAGTTAGACTTTGATTCATTGATTAAGGGAGGAAAAACGTTTGAAGATTAAAGCAAAAGTTAAAATTAAAACTGGATACAACCTTGATTGTGAAATTGACGCAATCAAATTTAAAGTTACATTTAAAGAGCCCAATAAATTCAGAAGAGTAAAACTACAAGATTGTATCATTGCACATAATTGGCGACAAAAAGAAACGAAAACAGAATTTATGGAGAGATGCAATGTGTTTCTATCAGATCAGAACGAGATGGTTCGTGTAGTAAAAGAGATGGTAAATGAATACTTCGAGAAGAAGGAAATCACATCTAATAGTGACGTACTGGAGGATGGTGTGAGAGCATCAATTAAAGCATTCAATAAAAAGGATTTCGAAATTGAAGTTGAAATCTAAACGAAATCAGCATTTGATCTAGAAAGGGAGAATGAAAAACATGAATCAAGAATTAGCAAATGAGCTCATTGATATAATCAAAGACTATAAAAAGTTATCCGATTTTATTGAGAATGAAGTTCCATATAAATATTCAGAAGATATTAGAGATGACTTGTTTTTGAATACATATCTAAATGACGTAATAACACGAATTAAGGAGACACAAAATGTTTAATGTTGATATTGGGTTAAAGAATGGAAGTATCCTATGTAACTGCTCAATTTTCGAAGAAGTAGTAGAGAGACTTGGTGTAAGAATGGTGCAGGTCACCGCCAAAGAAAAGATCGAACAACAGTTTTCTAAAATGCCTTGGGGTAATGAACATCGATTTGTGTACTTTCAGAATGAAGATATGAATGGAAAAGTAAATGTGATGAATATAGAGAAATACACTCTTGCCGAGGAAGGTAATGAGTCATGAATCGTAAATCAGAAATTGAAGCAGTAAAAGATCTAGGAGAAAGAATTGGCTACGGTAATCTAATGGATATTGCTTCGGCTTTATGGTCGGTAGATTTAGAAGATAAGTATGGGATCAGTACGGGAGCTTTTGTGCCTACCGTTTTACCATTTATAAATAAAAAAGATCGAAAAATTACTGAAGCAAGACTTGAATCAATGATGGATCATGTCAGAGAAATGATAAAATGAAACTTTGATCAAAAAAGGGTGAGTTAAATATTGAATGACAAATGTGTTAAGTGTGGAGAAGAAATATATGAGTCAGGATCTATCAGTAGATGTTTGGGATGTGGAAAAGCAACAGCCAAGGAAATACACGGAGAAGATTATTTTAAGGCTAAAAATAATATAATTTCGAAGGAGAAACAAAGTGAATTGGTTTAAAGATATTCCTGTTTTGAAGTGGGACGATCTAGACGGTAAAACTCTGCTTATACGAATAGAAGAGTCTGAAGGTGCAAAGATTATAGCTGGCTATGATCCAGTGGACGGAAAAATGTATGTACTAGCAGAAAAACTTAGTTTTAATAGGAGTTGATTAGAATCAGAGACTTCACCAAGGAAGAATCTAATAACTATACCAAAGCCTTAGAAAGTCTGTTTACTCCTACGGGGAGAGTGTTAGATTTCGACATAGGGCTAGTGAATGTTAGTAAAATGGTGTGTATGTTAAAAAATCTCGTTGTAGCTGCAAATGAGTTAGATTCTGAACTCTGCACCATTTTGAGCAGAGACGTTGATGAGGGTGCAAGTATGACAGGCAATAGATATGAAGAATTGATGGATTATATCATTGAAGCTGAAGACTATTTGAAAGAACAGGGAGTTGATGTTGAATGAGTTTTACGACAATTGAGCGAGAGACTGATTGTGTCTGTAACGATGAGACGAATGAGTGGGAAGTTTATAGTTGTTCTCCCAAAGTAATCACAAAGATTAAGAAAGCTGGTTTGGAATTGTTACGGGTAGATGAGCATGGAGGACATTACTTCAGAGGTGATGATGGACAGGTGTCATTCCGGGCTAAGAGTACTGGTCGAGTATGGACTGAGGAGCAAAAGCAAGCTGCCGCTGAACGTCTCAAAGAAGCTAGATCTAAGAAAGGAAAATAAATGAAAAAGGAGACAATAGAGCGAACAGAGACTCAAAGGGACAAGATTATTGCAACTTTGAAACGAGCTGGAGAGTCGGGAGTAACCAATGTAGAATTAAATAAGATTGCTTTACGATACAATGCACGTATTCAGGAATTGTATGTACGTGGATATAAAATACATAGCGAAGAATTAGATGGTGGAGTTACTAAATACATATTGATTTCAGAGCCAACAGAACCATTCAAGAAACCAGATAAGGCCATAGACATTTTAATTGAAGATATAGAGAGTAAATATAATGGAAATATAAACGCGCGCGAATTGAACGAGTATTTGGATACACAAGGTTTCACAGTTAGACGGAAGATTGGTTCGTACTGTTAAACAATAAATAATACTTGGAGTGATGATTTGTATGGAATTATTCTTCAGCAAACTTAAAAAATTTATGTCTGAGTGTGAAGAATTAGAAAGTTTAAAGGTGGCGGGTTATTACCGTACCATAGAACAGATGAGTGATAAATTGAAACAACTGTTTGAAGAGTGCGAGAAATATAATTTTTCGTTTACATTCTACAGTTCTTCAGAAGGACATTATTCGCTTTATGAATCTGAAGGAATAGATGTTCAATTTTTCAAAAAGAGTGATGGGGACAGTGACTCTTACGGCTGGGATAATCATCTAAACTTTATTTATACATTTGAACTTAGTGATGATATGCGTGGGAGTTATTGTACTTGCGAAGAGTCTGATGCCGGATTTGATTATAGGTATAAATGTTGCGGAGAGGGGTGTGATTGGTATACTCCTAGTGTCACCGTAAAAAGACATGAGACAGTTGCTGTAGATTCATTTGATGGATACGAAAGAGACATGTGGGCACTTCAGGACGTTTGGAATGGAGAGCAAAATGATTCTACTGCCCAACAAAAAGAAGCTCAGAAAAGATACATTCAAGAGCAAATCGATAGATTGAATAATCAGATGCAATCACTAGACTAATACATAGAATACTTTATGAAATGAGAATTTCAATTAGAAAAGGAGATGAGTTATTGAACATAATTAAACGGTTGTTGTTGAAGAGTAATTTCTTTAGAGAGACAATACATAGAAGTAGCGAAGAAATACATAAGCAAAAACTGAACGACATCAGTAAACACTTGAGAGAAGTTAAAAATGAATTGATCAAATTATTACCAACTCAGATGTGGCAGCGGTTTGAAAGTGAAGCATATATCTCAGGTGGATGCATCTATAGCTTATATCACGACAGGCAGCCAAAGGATTACGATTTCTTCTTGGTAAATGAATCGCTCGCAGATGAGCTCAGAGAATATTTTATTGATCATGCTGGATACCATGGCAGTGATATGAGTGGTGGCACATATCAGGGCTTACCGTTGATTGTCACAAACAATGCAATCTCTATTGGTAAGTATCAGATTATTACTCAATGGGTCGGTGAGCCACAAGATGTCATTGGGGATTTTGATTTCAGGCACAACATGTTCTACTGGAAGAATAAGAAAGTATACACATTGAGCGATTGGTCTTATCTGAAAGGGAACGCATTGGTCTATAATGAGCAACGAGCCCGAGACATTGTGGGAACCATTGTACGTGTACCAAGATTCATTCAACGTGGAATGACTATTACACAAAAAGAGATGAGCAAAGTGTTATTGAGACTGAATAGTGTGGGGTTTACAGGTAAGGAAATTGAGATTTTGGAAAATAATAAGTTAGATCGATTTGGATCATAAACCCTCATTCGTCCAAGCTATCTAAGCGAAAGAGAGAATAGTAAGTATTAGTCTTTTTAAATTCCCTATGAGCTTCTATAGTGTTAGCTTTTATCTTGCCATTAATGGTGTTCACAAAGATTGTATTTTCTCTTGGATTGAGTAGCGTCTTAGAAAACTCACTGTCAGAGAGACATATTATTTTGTAATCAATATCTTTAATTTTGATGTTTGTTTCTTTCATAGACATCAGCCCCTAACGATTTTAATATCACTACATTTAATAATACACGATTCAAGGAATAATTTGTTACATCATTGTTGGTGTTAAAGAGTTAAGCTGCGATGCTAATGAAATCGCAATTTCACATAGAAAGGAAGAGAGATAAATGATAAGAATTGAACGGAATAATACGAAGAAAGAAGTTAGAGGGATACAGATGGGAGATTTGGTTTTAATAGACAGCGACCCTTTTTTAGTTACACTCTGGTATCACAATGGAGAATGCTGTTTAGTAAAACTAGAGGATGGTAACATATGGGCTGAACAACCTTTTAAGGAAAACATTAGTGAGATGGAATTGATTGAATATGTGGGTATTGCCGGAGCAACGATCGAATGGATTAGAAAGAGTCAATATGAAATGACAATCAACATAAAATAGAAATTTGAAGTAAAAAAGCACCCCATATGGATGCTCAGAAGCTTTCATGAGTTTCAATTTTAGAGCTGGTCAGGTAATCGATGATTTTTTCATAAGGTTCATCATCGCTACCTTTACGTTTGGGGTCATCCAGCATGTCGAGTACATATTTCAAGAGATGGTTACTAAATTTACCGTCTACCTTAATTCCACATATTTCTTTAATAACATTCCAGAGACTCTCAACTGTGAGAGAGTTAAATTCATTCTCATCTATGCTGCCTTTCATGTTATGTACTACAAAAAGCAATTCAGATAATACATAGTTTTTATCCATTCTACTTAGCCACCAATCAAGTTTTTATTAATAGTTTATCAATTAAGTACAAATCAAACAAGCGAATAAAAGAGGACTTTCACGGAGAAAGGGAGATGATTTAGATTAATATACATGACGATATATATAAGCTTCGGAAAGAAGTTGAAGAAAAGGCGGCTCTGCTGAAGAAACTAGAATCGGACAGCTTTGATGTAAATGGTGTTTGGGAATTTTCGACCGAGGGAGATTGCGAAGGAAGAACAACGAGGAAACTTGGTAAATTTACAGGGAACTTATTCGATGGAATTAAGCAATATGGAAGTCAAAGCTATTATGCCCTCTCTTGTAAAAGAGTTGACTATGTTTCATCAATTGAAAAATCTCCAGAAAAGAAAAGAGTTCACTTCAAAGTATATGACTCTGCAATTGAAATGCATGATAGTAATGATGCTCTTGCCAAACTAACAAGTGAAGTACTGGGTGGGCATTCTCTCGTTAATAGTAATTATTATGGATGTGTAGCACTTGAATGGGAGGAGTGAATACATGAACTGCAACAATACACATTGTTTATGGAATGCCTTTGACCAGTGCTGTGCAGAAAGTGAAGAGTTATCTGTGGCTGCTATTCCAAATACTTTAGATTGCCCATCGGCTATGCGAGTCGATCATCAGGAGGCAATGTACCAGATTATTGATGAGGTCGATGAGATGATGATGAAGCGCAATTTCAAAGAATTAATTGAGATACATAAATTTATTAAAGATCAGAGGGCTAAATAGATGGATGAACTATATGAGAAATACATAAACCAACCAGAACCGCCACGGCTTATGTGTAACTGTGGTTGGAAAGGCAACAAACCAAAAACAATAAAATTTAAAAAAGTAGATCCCAAAATTTGTTGCCCTAATTGTGGAGACAATGTATTCCCTACTGCTGACCTTATTTTCTGGAGAACTGCAAACGGATACGAAGAAAGAATAACATTCCAAGATATCCTTAACGGGAGACACGGGAAGAAAAGTATGTGAAATGTAATTTCACAGAAAAGAGACTATATAAATAGTCTCAATAAATTTCTTTTTGTGGAAGAACATCTCAATCGTTTGTCAATCCATCAACATAGAAGAAATCTTGTCCATCCTTATTGAGTTCTGAGAATTGCTTTAAGCCCTTTGAAATATTGGAGTGCTTATATTTTTGAGGGACACCGTCATATGGAGAAACGTATATTTCGACCTTTCCTTTAGAAATGCCAAAACCTTTTTTAAACTGAATGGTCATGTAGCCATCAGTTAATTCTGTGAAAATTACCTCCCCTGCTTCAAGTAAATTCTTAGCTTGCAGGTCGAAATTTACAGGTTTCGTATTTTTATTTGCCTTAAATTCATCAAACTCACTTTTGTTGCGCAAAAAGAATTTTTCCATAGCGCTTTCTCCTTTGGTGGTTTAACCTATGTAAACAGAATTTTTGTCACTTTAAATACAGTATACTACATTTAAAGTGCACATAGCCTGTCTTTGAAGAAAAAGTGTTAGTTTAATTAAGTATTAAAGGAGGATATATTATATGAGTTATCAAGAAAGTACAACCCAGAAAGACGAAGTAGGACAGGTGGTTCATAGTATCTTAAAAGATGAAGATCATCCAAATACAGAGATATTGATTTACTTTGAAGACGGAGAATGGTGTATTACAAAGGATAAGCGTTTTTATTCTTATGGACTGAAAATAGAAGATAAGGTTAAACATCTTGAAGGAATAATTGAATCATGTAAGAATGAATTGCAAAAGTTTACAAAGCCAATTGATATAGATGATATGCGAGAGATTGCTAATGGTGTAATGTATGACCTCCAGACTGGAATTAAGAAATATAAAAACAATGAGATTGACTGGTCTAATTAGGAGAAAGAAAAAAGAATGAAAGTAATAAATGTTAACAATTTTCATATTAATATCGATGACGAAGATTATGATTTTATCACTAACTTTTACGATGTATCAATAAATAAAGATGGGTATCCTTATTGCTCACCAAAGAAAAAATACAAGCATAAACAAATTGGATTGTATTCGAAATCTCTTCACAAGATCCTGATTATGCCTGAAGGAAGAGGAAGGGGTATAGTCGTTGATCACATTGACGGAAATAAATTAAACAACCAGAAATGTAACTTAAGAATCTGTACACATGCCGAAAACATGAGAAATAGAAAAACAAATACCAATAGCAAACAAAGATTTAAGGGTATTTTCTGGAAGGAGAATATGCAGAAATATGAGGTTAAGATTTATCTTGATACAAAATGTACATATATAGGTGCATTTACAAGTGAAATCGCAGCAGCAAACGCTTATAACTACTGGGCTATTAAATATCATGGCGACTTTGCGAGATTAAATGATGTTGAGTTTATGGAAAAAGAGATTTGGGAAAGTTATTCCGCTAGACACAATAAGAGCAGTATGTACAGAGGAGTTTCAAAGACGTATAAGGGTCTATACAGCGCAAAAATATATCACAACAAAGAGAATGTAGTTGTTGGTGAGTTTGAGACAGAGTATGAAGCAGCTAGAGCTTATGATTTAAAAGCGATTGAACTAAAGGGCGTTAAAGCAAAAGTTAATTTTGATTATAAATAATTAGAATAATACATAATAGAGGAGAATGATTGAATGAGTAAACTTTATGACCTTGGTGAAAAGTACAGACGCTTTAATGACTTTGTGGATGCAGCATGGGATGATGAGGATCTGACAGAAGATGATTTGCAAATGTACATTGAGACTCTGGAGTCAATTGAAGATGAGGTCAGCGTTAAGGTTGAGAATATTGTTAAGTTTATGAAGAATATTGAAGGTGACATTGAGGCTTACAAGAATGAAGAAAAACGACTTGAGAAGAAACGCAAATATCTACAGAACAAGTTTGATGGGCTGAAGAATTACATGCAGACCACACTTGAGATTGGCAATATCGATAAGGTCAATGCTGGTACATTTAAGGTTAAACTACAGACTAACCCACCCTCAATCAATATTATTGATCCCAAGAAGGTTCCTGATAAATACAAGACGGCTCAAGATCCTAAAATCGATAGCAAAGCTTTGCTCAAGGATGTTAAGAATGGCTTAGAGGTTGAAGGTGCAGTTCTTGTAACAGATAAAAAACACATTAGAATTAGTTAAATTAAGAATAAAAATATGTACAGTTTAGATAAATGGTGTTATAATGACTTTAACAAGTTGTTGTAGCATCATTTTTTTGTAGAGAGGAGATACATATTTGAAAGATAGTGGTGGAATTGATATTGAAGAGATGAATAAACTAGCTGAGGAGTTGGGAATTAAAATAACTAAAGATAGCAACAGTCCCGGTATTTACTTGAACGAAAATGGAAAGCGTAAAAAGATGGATGCATTAAGTTTACTTATGGCAATATTCCCAGAATTAAAGAGTGACATAAACCACATTGAGAAGGGAGATGAAATACATTGAGTAACTTAGGTGAGAGAATGCAAAGCATGCTAATTCAGTACATAACAGATGCAACCCAATTAGGTGAGCCTTTATCAAAAGTAATTGTTGAAAACTCTACCTTCTCTGAAATGTTAAAAGAGGACATAGATTTTGTAGGCCATTATTCATTAGAATACTGGGCAGATCAGATCATTGAAGAGACAGTAGAAAGATTGAGAAACGCAATGGACTTATTAAACAAATTAAAGCAATAGTATGTAAAAGATCTGTTTCATAAGGAATCCGGTAGGGAGGTGAATTGTTGAAGATTGAATTAGATTTGTCCAATGAAGAAATTATGGAGTTAGCAAAATTACATGGGATTAGAGTGGAAGAAAATTCTGATAAACCGGGACTTCTTATTCACACAAAAGATGGACAACGAGAGATCACAGTTGAGGATGTATTGGGGGTATAAACATCTTATCTGCTCTTGATAAGATACATAAGGAATTTGTATATAGAAAGGGAGGAAATAATTTGAAAGAATTTTTTAGCAGGTTGAAAAAGACATTACTGTTTACTGGGCTCATAATGTCTTTATGGGGATTGGGCTTGTTATTGATGAATGGAATTTGGTGGTTACAAGATAACTGGGCTATGCCTGATTCGATGAGGAACATAATTATGTGGATACTAATAATAATTTGTATTGGATTTATGATCTATGCACTGTGGAATCTTTTGAAAATTGTATACATTGGATTTCATTGGTTGTTCATTGAGCCATTTAGAAAGAGTCATGGATCATCTGAGTAAAAGGCACGTTTCATAAGAAGGGAGAATAAGTTTTGGACTACTATTTATTACATGAAAAACAACTCGAAGAACTTGGAGACATAAAAGAAGAGATTATGTTGGAATTAGGAACAAGAGAAATTGAGTTTGAAGTTAAACGAAGTCCATCTAGTGGTGAATTATTTACAAAGTTTTATGAACTCTATGCCCATCAAAGAAAGGACAATACGAATGATTAAAATAATCGATGGTGACTTACTTGATGCTACTGAAGATATCATTGGACATCAAACAAATACGAAAGGTGTCTGGGGATCAGGAATAGCAAAAGCGATCAAACAGAAGTATCCAGAAGCATATCCACTATACCGCTTATCATGTCATGAGCATGATGATAGGTTACTGGGTTTATGTCAGACAACCAAAGTAAATAAAAAGAGAGTTATAGCAAACTTGTTCGGACAGTCTACATATGGAAGAAACAAAAATATTATATATACAGATTATAATGCATTGAAAACTGCACTTGAATCGTTAAAGTTACGAGCAAAAAAGTTTGGATATAGTGTGGCATTGCCATATAACATTGGTTGTGGATTAGCTAATGGAGACTGGAAAGTTGTTTATGGGATTATCGAGGAAGTTTTCAGCGATTATGAAGTGACATTGTATAAATTGTGAGGTGGAAAGATGTATAAGAAGTATTGGACTGTGGATGAGAAGCGATACCTAATGAAAGTTAAGGAGTCGCATCAGTGGAGTTGAATCATACATAACAGACTATAATTTAAGTATTCTTGAAAAGAGAAAGTATTGGTTTGGATGGAAGAGTGTATATAGGAATAAATTAGATCATGATTATGAAATGTCACTTGAAAGATTTAAGACGGAATGTATCAAAGACTGTTTTAATAGATAAGAAGAGGAGTTGAGTAGATGGAATACATAGTTAGACTTTCTGAAGACTATGGAAAGTGTGAAAAAGTGCTTAATAAATTAGGTATCGTGGCATATGTGTCTCCCGTTATAGATGGATTGATTGGTTACTGGAGTAAGCTTGATATTGAGTATTTAGAAAAGCTTGACTTTATTAGGCAGATTGAAATTACTCCAAAAGGAACATTTGCTACTTATCGATAGGAGGATAAAAATGAGTGATAATATTTTTGTACCTATTCAAGTAATTGAATCTGGATTAACTGAAGAGTACGTTAAATTGAAAAGAGCAGAAGAAGATTGTGAGAATAAACTTTGGAAGATGTGTGAAGCGCAAGAAAAATTGGTTGGCGACACTCTTAAGAAATTAGATGCTTTAAGACATAGTTTTGTTAAATATACATATGACTATAAAAAATTCCAAGAAAGAAAGGAATGGATAGGATCACTTATGGTTCAAAGCATGTCAAATGAAATTGTAGAGACCCAAGGATTAATTCAAGAATTGATGGCTAGACAAGTAGGAATCAATGAAGAATTAAAAGACTTAAATAAAAAATGTGGTATTTAGAGATTTCACATGAAAGGTCTATTTTAATTAGAAAGTGAGGAATTAATTTGTACTATGTGGGAATGAATTCTGTTGATAATTTAGATATTGTTGAAACTCCTGTTTACAACGAGGAAGTTAGAGAAATATTAGAGTATTTTTACGGTGATCACTATTCCGTTGTTTTTGTAATCGAAGGGCTAGATATTTATATTAAAAATCTATATAGAGAGCCTATCAAAAACCTGCTGACTGAGTGGACTGAAGAGATTAGTTGGAGAGCCACCAATGAAGAAGAATACAGACGTTTTTTGGCTCGTTTGAATGAGCTGATTAAATGAAATGCGTGTTTCATAATGAGTAAAACAAAAAAGAGCAACAAATTGTCGCTCTTTAAATTACATGAGGTGTTTTATCTTGATTTGGGAAGGGAACCAAGCATTTAAATTTATCAACATCTAAATGTAAGGCTTTAAAACGGAGCGCCTCAACATCAGTTAGATGGGTTATAGTGTACTCCGTAATAGTATCTTGGGTAAATAGATACACAAAATTGCTGAACTGGTCATGAAAAATTTGGAATCTTTCAGGATTTTCTTCTCCTGCTCGAACTAATTCGCCTTCTGATGTTTCAATACCATTGTAGATTCGTTCAGATTCAAAGAGTTTCTTAACTTTTTCATAGAAAATTTTGGTTTCTTTAGTTACCATACATTTTCCTCCATACTGTATTGAATTACATTTCCACTATACACCATACTACCATTATATATCCACGTAAAGAGAAACAAAATAGTAGTTTAAATTTGATAAAACATAATTCACAGGAAGCAGGAGGCACTATGGATATCAATGAAATTATAGAGAACAAGTCTTGGTGGCTTCAAGAAGATCTGACGTACCACATGGACAATGAATGGGTTTTAAACAAAGACAAGCCTCAGAATTATAGAAATTTTACTTACTGGAGACAGTTTTTATATCGAACTCCTATTGTTTATTTCCAAATTGCAATTAGAAAACATGTAGAAAGTAAAAGAAGATCTGCAAAATCAGATTACTTCAGAAAAAAGTATTCTGTCATAGTAGCAGGTGCAGAATGTGAAATTCCACTTCCAATTGAAACTTGGGAAGAATTCAGAGAACCTTGGGATTATAGAACAAGTACTTATATTAATTCTTGGTTTGCTGGAGAGAAATACAGATACCATCAAGACTTTGTTGAATACGAAAGGTCGGGAGTTACGCGTTCCACTCATATTAAGGGTTTTGATACATTAAAAGAGGCGAAAAATTTTGCGGAGAAGTGGAGAGATTTTCTAATTAATGACAACCAAGCATACATAGACAAATCAGTTGATATTATGAAGTTAATGAAATGAACATTTCAAAAAAAGAGCGCTAAGTTATTTAAGCGCTCCTTTTCCTTCTTGATATTTAAATAATTCTTCTACAGTTTGATTGAGTATACTATTACAAACATCTAACACAAAAGCAGGGAATTCTTCTAAAAATTCAACTTCGTGATAGTGGCTTAGTCCAATATGTCTATCATCCATGTCTTCAATGCCCATAATCATAACGTACAAGTCTTTGTACTCGACTGGGTGAACTTGTCCACCACTATGGATGACTCTATTTCTTACTTCAATTATGAACTGTAACTGTTTCCAGCATTTTAGATTTAATTGAGGATTGATAGAAATACCATTAAATATACTTTGTAAGGCTTTCTGGATTTCTGCTCCTTTGAGCTTTTTGTTATGGATCGAAACAATATTTAATTCCGTATTCTCTCTCAACTCTTTGCGTATTTTTCCAATAACCATCTCTAATTCTGTTAATGCGGAAGAGAGGATAGAAGATCTCAACAAATTGGGATAGATGTTATGCAGTTGAAAATAGCGTTCACGGTTTTCGTCCCACACCATTGTTTGATCTTCACCCTCATATTTTGCTGCAAGCTCCTTAACTCGATTTGCAAACAATGTAGCTTGAGATTTTATTGATTCTTCCATGTCCCTAGAATAAATTTTTAGTAATTCAAATTGAAAATTAGCATTCGTCTGTAATGCTCGAATCGATAAATTCATTTTATCAACCTTTTCGTTTAATTTTGTTGATGAAAGACAAGTTTTAAGAAGAAAGGGGTGGAGAAATCCACCCTATAGTTTTACCAACTTATCTTCAGGTACATCATACTTGTATACTGCGCCATTAGTGAGTTCTATATAGTAAAATCCCCAAGTCACGATGTACTCAGGATGATTCTCATATACCCTGATTACGAAATACTCCCCATCCTCACTGTAACCTTCATCCATCATTCCAAGTTTGTATTTATCTACATCTTTTTTAATTTTAGAGTACACATACTTGTAGGCATTGTCCTCATTTACAATAAACTTTGGCTGCTTGCCAATATAAAGATTACCCCTCTTTAAAGAAACCTTCTCGCCAATCGCATTGCTCATACTTCTAACTGGCACATATGTAGTATTTTTATAGGTTATTGCATCAGTTGTGGACTTCTTAGTTCCATCCACATAAAGACTGACTTTCTGGATAACTGCTTTAATTGGCGTAGCGGTTGCCGCAAATGCTGTTGCCCCTGTAATTGTTGAACCGATCAGAATACCAATCACCAAGCCTTTTAACTTGTCCTTCATTTTAATACTCCCTTGTTATGTGAAATAGATTGCTTATTGTATTATATACTTTAAATATCTAAATGAACTACAAAAATTTCCTGTTGCATAAAGAACGTCTGTTCGGTGTATAATACTAATACAAACAAACGTTCTTATTTGATTATGGGAGTGATAATGATGGCGAAGAAAGAGCGGACAATTATGTTAATTGACATGCAATCGTTTTATGCCAGTGTTGAAAAGGCTAAAATGCCACAATATAAAAACAAACCATTGGCAGTTGCAGGAGATCCAGCAAGACGTTCGGGAATAATACTTGCTGCATGTCCTCTAGCTAAAGCAAAAGGTGTGTCAACCGCTGAACCATTATGGCAGTCACTTCAAAAGTGTCCTGAGCTGATCATTGTGAGACCACATATGCAAGAATATATAGAGGTATCAACTCAAATTATGTCCATTATTGAGGAGTTTACTGACTTAGTTGAACCCTATAGCATAGATGAGCTATTTTGTGACGTGACAGGTTCTCTGCACCTATTTGGTAATGACCCGATTGACTTGGCAAGACAGATCCAAGACAAAATATTGAATGAAACGGGAGTATATGCGAGAGCTGGTATCTCAACTAACAAAGTGATGAGTAAACTTTGCTGTGATATGATCGCAAAGAAAATTGATGGTGGAATATTCTTTCTTAGAAAAGATGAACTGCATGATCATATAGGTGACAAACCAATTCGTGATATGTGGGGTATTGGATCAAGAATGGAAAAACACTTGTGGAAAATGGGGATTCGAACAATAAGACAGCTTGCGAATACACCTCTGTCCAAATTGAGAAGTAAGTGGGGTGTTAATGGTGAGGTTATTTGGAGAGTGGCAAATGGACTTGATGACTCTCCTGTAACCATAAATACCCATAGTGTGCAAAAGGATATTGGCAATGGGATGACGCTCCCCAGAGACTATACAGAACAGTGGGAGATCGATGTTGTAATTCAAGATATTTGTACCGAAGTATGCAGACGTGCTCGTAAAAAAGGATTAATGGGTAGTGTAGTCACTATGAGTTTATCGGGTGCAGACTTTGATCATCCAACTGGATTTAGCAGACAGGTTAAACTACAAGATCCCACAAACATAACGGTTGATGTATGCAAGATAGCTAAACAAATTTTTAGGCAGCATTGGGATGGTCAGCCTGTGAGACGAGTCGGAATATCATTATCCAATCTTTCAAACGCTGAGACGTATCAATTGTCATTATTTGACGACCAAGAACAGAAGAGAGCCATAGACAAAGTAATGGATGATATCAAGGATCGCTTTGGAGATATTGCTATCTTAAGGGCAAGCTCAATCACTTCTGCTGGTCAAGCCATAGACAGATCAAATAAAATTGGAGGTCACTATAAATGAGCAAAAAACTGGAGGCAAATGGATTGTGGGAATCAAGTCGTATGATGTTGCCACAACATAAAGAAAGAATCATTGAACATCGCTCACGAGACAATGATCAGATTAGACCTCTTCTTCACGAGGACGAATGGGAAGTTATTTATCAGAACATAGGAATATCATACAGATATACTGAAGAAGCGAATTTTGAGATTTTTGAATTAAATTCAAAACGAGTTGTGAGCGGAATTGTTTCGAAGGTTAATGAGTTAGGGAAGAAGGTTAGAATCGAATGGGAAAATGGACACGAATGGATTGATATAAAAAGCTTAGTTGCAGTGCGATTATCGGGAGGGGGATTAGAGTAATGAAACAAAGTGCTGAAGAGTTGGAATTAGTGAAAAAATATGCTGAGATGCCATTACTGTTAGACGTAATAGAGGAAGACAAGAAGAGGATAAGTGAGAGCAGTGCCATATTAAAAAGAGAGTTGAGATTTTATTTAAGTGCACTACAAGACAGGGTGACCGCTGATATATATGAGCTGAAGAAAGAATTAAGAGACCGTGACATTAAAATTATCGAACAGAAAAGAACTAAAGACAATTTGCTCATCTCTTACTCAATCCGTAAATATCAGCATCAAATGAACCCACTGATGAGCAGGGTTAGAACAGATGTATTAGTGATGTTGGCTGACTACATGAAAATAGATCTAACTAAGACATGAAGTGATTTGTTGCTTGACTTTTAAGAGTAAATATAATAATATTAACAGTATAATAAAGAGTGATTGTTTGAAGGTAAATAATGCAATCTGTCGAATAATAATACTATAAAAAATTCACACCGGGAGATGATTTTGTGTCATATTTAGAGCCAAATCTTCTGCAAGCACTTCTATTCACCCAAGAGAATGAAGGTGTATTGAGAGCTGTGAGATCCGAAAGAATGAATGAGTTTAGAGAGTTGGAAAGAGTAGGCTATATTGAGCTAGATCAAAAGGCTACAGGAATGGCTATAGTTTACATAACAGACCTTGGACGTGAATATCTTGAGAGCCAGTAAAATTAGTCTTTCACGGAGAAAGGGGACAATAAATTGAAAGTTACTAAGGGAATTATTAAAACATTTGAGCAACATATGACTATTAAATATAAGGAACAGAAACTTCTCTCTGAATTATATGAATGGATGGAGGCGCAAGGAATTGACACTGGATCTGAGGAGTTTGCCGATGCAATAGCAGTTAGGATCGGAAATAATGAGTTTGATTCCGCTGACCAATTCTTTGATGACTTACAACGCTTCATGGATGGAGAACAGGTAGGCTACGGTTAATTTGATAATGGGGAGATGAAATAGCATGATTGGTTTCGATACCGGACACAAAGATGAAAATGGTAAAGCATACATAGTCGGAGCTACAGTTGAATGGATTGACGATGAGACGTTTCCCTGTAGTGCGAAGATTGTTCTAATTGATGGCTGTAAAATCGGAGTAGAGACTCACGAAGGTTTTGTGTTTGCATGTGACCTAAAAGATGGTGGCTATATTGTAAGTGAGGATGAGTTCAAGTGAAAGAGTAGTTTCATTATAAAAAAGGGGTGACGCTGTGAGCCTTCTAGATACTATTGTTACTGCGTCAATTTCTGCGGCTGTTATTGCCGCATTGATTAATGCGTTCAGTAATGACAAAAATCAAACCTTGAAATACATAACTGAAGAAAGAGCAAAATGGCGCGCCGACATTAAATCTAATGCATCCAAAATCTATTCAGGTGAATATAAAACAGAGAAAGAGCTAACGGCACTCACCACACATTTAATGTTGAGTTTAAACCCACTCAATAATACAGACGATACTCTTGATCGTGAGATAATCAACTTGTTGAAAAAAATTGAATTGGGAAAGCGAGATCCAAAAGATCTTAGTGATTTTAGAAGTTATATTGGAACTTTATTAAAATACGATTGGGAAAGATCGAAAAACGAAGCTCGACCATGGTATAGAAGAGACTTAGACTATACAGTTAAAACCAGATATTTGATTGATTTTTACCCAAACAAAGATAAAAAGCAAAGCAACAAAAATGAATAAATTACTAAAGAAACGAATCTTTTACTCAGTTTCTGAAAGGATGATCGTTGTGCATATTAAAATCAAGAAATCTAGCAGTGATTCATATTGGTATGCCGATAAAATAGATCAACAATTTGAAGTTTCTGGTGTAGAGGAAGATATTTATAGAGTCAAAAACTATAGTATGAGTGAAGTTGGGATCAGATGGGACATTGCTCCAGTGCTAAAAGTAGATGCTGAAGAAATAGTCTCGAAATCATATCCTGAAACAAGAAAGGCTAAACCATGGCAAGTCAAAGAATTTAGAGTTGAGAAAGCAAAGAAATTAGCAGAACGGTCAAGTTTTAATACTAAACAAGAGATAAATAAGTATGAGAAGTTAAATTCTGATGCAGAGGTTATCAATAAATTTCTTGATGAAATTTGAGATTCATAAAGAATGGAGGAATTGTACATATGATAATCAATAAAGACATTAACACGATTTACGGTGGATTATTAAAAAGCAAAGGAATTGATGATGCAAGAGTTTGGCTAAATCAACAAGGATATCAAGTGATTGAGAATCCATCTAAAGCAAGACCTGTGGAATTAAGAAAAGATGAAAAATCATATTTATACAGTACAGTCAATGGTGCTTGCTGGCAGGTTTATAAAGCAAAAACTAAATGAAATATGACTTTCTTGGAGAAGGGAGCAGACGATATAATTGATCTATATTACTGGAGATATACACGGAACGATCAGCGTGAATAAACGACTTAATACAAAGAACTTCCCACAACAGAAGCAACTCACAAAGAGTGATTATGTAATCATTGCTGGAGACTTCGGACTGATATGGGATGGAAGTAAAGAGGATCAGTATTGGCTCAAATGGTTAGATAAGACTAAGTCATTCACAACTTTGTTTATTGATGGCAACCATGAGAACTTTGATTTGCTTGAAGAGTATCCTGTGGAGATTTGGAATGGTGGCAAGGTACATAGAATTAACGACAGCGTTATTCACTTGATGCGTGGTCAAGTGTTTGAGATTGAGGGTAAAAAGTTCTTTACGTTTGGTGGAGCTGCTTCACACGACAAAGAGTATCGCAAGGAAGGAAAGTCATGGTGGAGTCGGGAGATGCCATCTCAAGAAGAATACGAAGAAGGATTAAAGAACTTAGAGAAACATGACTTGAAAGTTGACTACATACTTACGCATACGTGTTCAACAACAGCATTGGAGTATATCGAGCAGCGTTGCGCTATCCGTATGGAACGGGACGAGATGCATCCATACTTTTATGGTATTGAGCAGAAGGCAGACTATAAACAGTGGTATTTTGGACATTTTCATCATGATTTTGATTTACCCAATAATCAAAGATTGCTGTACACGGATATGACTAAAAGAAATTAAATAAAATAGGAGGACGTTTTATTAAGAATGATTAAAAACGATTATACAATCAATGGAGATGTGGCAATCTTGCACATAACAAGAAAAAACGGTGACAAGTTTGATGTGTTAATTGATAAAGAAGACTTAGATATCCTAGATAAGAATAATTACATGGTTCATGTTAGTTGGGCAAAGAATGCTAAAACATACTATGCAGAGATTTCAAAACGTTTCACTGGAGAAAATGGTAAAAGAAAAGGTGTAACAATTATGCTCCATGGTGTTGTAATGGATAAAGTACATAAGAATAATAAGACGCATAAAGTGGATCATATAAGCACAAATAAATTAGACAACAGAAAAGAGAATTTGAGAATTGTAGAATCAATTAACAACAGTAAAAATAGAAAGTCTAAGAATAGCAATAATAAGTCTGGATATCGAAATGTATCTTGGAACAAAGATTATGAGATGTGGGCTGTACAACTTCAAGTAGATCGTAAAAATAAAACAATGGGTCTATTTGATGATGTACATGAAGCTGGAAGGTACGCTGAAAAGATGAGAAGATACTATTATGGTGAGTTTGCTGGTAACAATTGATATAATACATAAGAATCTACATCAAATTTTCCTTTGATATGGAAATGAGGTGGAAATTATTAAATGTGAATATGAAATCAGATACTCCTTTTCATATAAGGATGGCGTGGAGATCATTAATACTAATGATGAGCCAAACATAACTGAAATCAAACTAAGAGCGAAAAGGTTTGGGTATGACACAGTATCAGTTACTAGATTAGAAACAGCTTGGTACGAAATAAACTAAATCAAATCTTTCTTTTAAATAGAAATGGGGTGAGTATTAGTGGCCCATAATGACGAGTGGTGTGTTTTTTGCGAAGATAAAATCAAAGCAGTTACCGTAGTCTCTCCAAGTGGAAAAGAGTATGATATCTGTAAGCATTGTGCAACATTATCACCATATAGAGAATCAATAAAGACAGGTGGTAATGATCAATAATTCTCAATGAATGTTTACTTTTACACAAAAAGGAGATTAGCAAAAGATGGGTTGGAGCATTGATTTGATCTCAGATAGAAAGATAACAGAGCAAGAAGTTGATGAACTAGTAAATAAGTTACCTCAAGAGTTGTCATTTACATTGGGAAACAGTAAGCAGCCATGGGGATGGTCAACAGCGGTAGATATATCAATTAAAGATGATAATGTTGTGTGGTTAAGTGGATCATATGGAATGTCGGGTAAAGTAGCAGAAGAATTTGCAGTACATATGAAAAATGAATTAGAGCAATTGGGTCACGATATAGTTGTTAATTATAGATGGTAGACAGATAGGGAGGGGATTATTGAAAGATGAAATTTATTATTGTTGGTGATGTTGGGGTTACAAAATTGTGTGAGATTGTCGACGAAAAAACAGTAGCTAATCGCGTTCAAGAAATCAAAAATGCAGGGATGCCAAACTTTAAAGTTTATCGGATTGACGAGGAAATTGATATTAAGGTGACTTATCCAGATTATTTTGGTGGTGACGATACTGGTGGATGCCCGTAAGTTAATGAAAGGTTGATATCATATAGAAAAGAGGATGGGAAATGGAAGTTAAAAACCTTAAAAGATGGACTGAAATTAAAGAATCGCTTGATTATGCTTCAGACGTTAGAAAGAAGATGATCACGCTGTCTGCTAAACTAAGTGCAGCCATATTGAGAAAACAAGCAGACGGGGGAATCAGTAACACAGATCTCGCACTGAAAGCTCAAGTTAGTGAAAAATCCATTGTTGATCTAACAGAGGACGATAATGTTCCGAGTATTGAGGTGTTAATTAAGTTAGTATTGGCATTGGACATGGATGTAGAGATTATTTAATTACACAAAAATAACACTTGAAGAATAAATATATGTATGGTAACATAAACTTAAAGGAGGAGTTAAATAAATGGAATATATTTTTGAAAAGAACAAATTGTACAATTTCTTAGGAACAAGTTTGGTGAACACTTTGAAGCAGCACAAAGCATACATAGCAGGAGGAACAATTACAAGTCTTTTTAGTAACAATCCGGTAAATGATATTGATCTCTACTTTAGAGATGAGGAGTCGCTATCCGAATTAATTGAAGAAATCTATGATGACAGCAATGACTGGGTAAATGCTCTGACATCTAAGGCATTGCTAGTGAGAGTTGACGATAAGGAAATTCAAATGATTCACTTCAAGTATTTCGAGAAAGCGGAAGAAATTTTTGATACATTCGACTACACAGTATGTATGGGAGCTTTCGACTTTGAGTCAGAACAGTTTGTACTACATGAGGATTTTTTGAAGCATAATGCACAACGAATCTTGAAATTTAATAAGAATACTGATTTCCCTATTGTTTCATTGTTACGGGTTCAAAAGTACAAAGATAAAGGTTATAACATTTCTAAGCCTGAGTTTTTGCGAGTTGCACTGAGCTGCATGGAGCTCAATATTACAAATGCAGAAGAATTGAAACAGCATCTTGGTGGAATGTATGGTATCAATTACGACAAGCTGATTGAACTAGAAGAGGGAGAGTCATTTAGTCTAAGTAAAATCATTGACAAGATAGCGAATATTGCCTTGAGTGAGGATTACTTTGAGAAGCCCAAAGAAATTAAGTACGACAGTGTGGAAGAGATCCTAGATGTGATTGTGAAAGAACCAGTTAGAGTTGTGAAAGTTAAAGATAATACATACCGGATCACTAAGAAAAATGTTTTAAGAGAGATTACCGAAGAACCTAAAAATAAGATTGAGATTGATGCAAAACAATACATAGACTCACAAAAGTTTTATAAGTTCGTTGAGAGACGTGATGACAAATACTTTAGCCATCACGATAGCAAATTTGAGTATGTGTTTGGAACACTGGTAAAACCTAAAAATGAACATATTTACTTTAATGAAAAAGAAGAAATTAGAGAATCACATTACTATAATAAAGGTGTGCTGCTTGAAGTGGTCATTCCATATGAAAATTTCACAGAAAAACAAGGAGACAAAGTTTTATCTAGTGGGTGCTATGTTGTACGGGAAGTACCACAAGAAGAATGGAGTAAGTGGACAGAACGGGAATTAGACCAAAATGTTAAGCATAGTCTCAAACCCAAAGCTGTATGGATTTAATTCTTGGTAAAAGTACAGTTTCATCAGAATATTGGTTTAGTAAATGGAAGATATCGAGAGTATTAAGGAGAATAAAGGAGGTGATTGTGAGTGATCTATGATGTTGCTAAGGGGCAGAAGTTTAAACATTACAAAGGTGGAATTTATCAATTCGTATGTTTTGCCACACATACCGAACAACAAGAAGGATTGGCTGTTTACATGGACAATAATAATCAGGTATGGGCAAGGCCAGTAGATATGTTCTTTGGTTACACAGATGATGGAACAAAGCGATTTGTAGAAATTAATGAATGGGAAGAAATTGAATAAACAGAAGATTGGATTGGTTGTAAGTGGAAGTAGAATTTAAAACAGTAGACGACATATTGAAGCATTATAAGAGTGAAGATAAAGAAAATAAAGATTCAGAAGTTATGGAGAAAAGTGAGTAAGCGTAGTGTATAAAACAATACATATATTACCGATGAAACTGCATAATCCCGTTTGATATACTTAAATGGGTGATTGATATGTTTACTTCTCCAATGTTGCTATACAAAGCACCAAATAACTTGCCATTCGATAGTGATTTGCACTTAACAGAGCTTAAACTCGATGGTATACGTCTTATTGTCGACTACAGGGATAAGGTGAAAATATATACCAGACACAACAATGACGTTACAGCCAAGTTTCCTGAGCTGGTTAAAAACATACCAATACAAAATGGGACAACGCTTGATGGAGAACTGATCGTAACTGACTCGGACGGTAAGCCGAACTTTGAATTTGTCATGGAACGGTTCATGTCGAAGAAGAGCAAACACAGAGTCACGTTCTGTGGGTTCGATATCATTAATTATGAAGGAAAGAGTGTAATCTCTAAGCCTCTTATAGAACGCAAAGAGATACTGTCCAATGCTTTCGTGGACAACGAGTACTATGCAAAGTCGATCTTTATAAAAGGAAATGGAATTGAGTACTTCAACCTTGCGAAGCAGCAAAAACTTGAAGGTATCGTTCTGAAGGAATCTAGTTCAAAATATGAGATCGATAAAAGATCCGACAAATGGTTGAAGGTAATTGCATATGAGATAGGCGAATACTACATTGCTGGATACAAGAAAAATGAATTTGGTTGGCTCTTGTCTGATGGTAAGCGAATAGTTGGGGTAATGAGTTTAGCTGTTGGCGTAAACGAGAGAAAAGCAGGATATAGAGTGTTCCAGCAACTCAAAAAGAAAGAGACAGAGGATACGGTTTATATTGATCCTGTTATTAAGTGCGTAGTTAAACACCGAGGATACACTAAAAACAATTTACTAAGACTGCCCGAGTTTGAAAGCTTTGTATTTTGAGGAGGTGATTAAACTGGCTAGACCAGTTAAGTGTCCTATCTGTACTCAATACGGACAGAAGGAAGACATGAAATATGAGGAAGATAAGAGATACTATCATGTTGAGTATTGTCATGATAAGTATTTAAAGTTGAAGGCAGAGACAGCAAAGGAAAATCAAGAATGGAATAATCTATACCAATACATAATTAAGTTGCACGATGTTCTATTGTTACCAAAAGGAAACATTGCACGACTCAAGGATTTAAGAGCTGGGTATGAAAATAAGAATGGTAGCAGAACTCGTAAATGGAGAACTGGGCCTGATTATGCTTTGATGCTCGAAGCATACAAGATAGCGGAGCAGACAAATAAGAGCGCTATTAACAATAAAATAGGCGAGTGGGCTGCTGTGTCTCAAATAAATTACACAATATCAACTATGCTTGGGTATTTAAACGATGCCTTTAAAATTAGACAAAATAAGTCTAAACAAAAAGCAGCAGAAGTTAGAGTTCAAGCAATGGAAAGTAAAAGGGATCAATCTTTACAAAATACTTTCAAGAACAAAAATAAAAGTGATGAACTTGATATCTCAAGCTTTCTCTAGAATTAGGAGTGATACATATAGTATATATTAAAGAATTCGTTGATCCTTCAAAAGTACACGAAGCTATTTTCATTGGCTATCTTTGGAATTCACCAAGTTTATACGGTAAGTACAAAACCCACAAGATTACTAAGGAAACTTTCACTGAAGCTACTTGGTGGTACTATTACTATATTGGCAAAGAGATGTTCGATAATGGCATTAGGAGCTTTGATGATGTAACTACATATTCTTTTCTAACCTCAAGACCACAAGAGACAGGAAGGAAGTCATACTTCGAATATTATAATGAATATGGTGGGTATGGAACAATTGAAGAGGTTAAAGCGGAATGCGATGAAGACAAAGGTAATGATGAATATCATTTTAGTGAAGTTCAAAAATACGAATCACTTAGAAATTTACAAAAACAAGGTCTGATCGACACATCAAATGAAAAATTAGTAACAACACTTGCTAATATGAATTTAAAGCAAATGCAAAGTTTCTTTCAGTTCAAACATAAAGAATCATTCTCACACGTAAACAGTGGAGAAGTAATAGAGTACAATCTGATTGACAATTTAGACGAAACTATTGATCAATTAGAGGCTGGGGAAGATGCTGGCATTCCTCTTTATGATTCTCCGAGATTAAATAAAAAGATAAATGGGCAAAAATTAGGCAATCTAATCTATCTAGTCTTGCCATCTGGAGTCGGCAAATCAAGTCTGATTACCGAGAAAGGGGTACTAGGATTAATTGAAAAAAATGAAAAAGGGATTGTCTTTGCCAATGAGGAAGGTGTTAAAAGGTGGAGAACAAGATTACTTGTTACGGTTGCTGCTAGGATATTAAATAAACCTATTCCTCGTGATACTGTTAATAGGGGAGGATTTAGCAAGCAAATTAAAGATACATTGAAAGAAGCCGCTGTTTGGCTGCAAGAGCATAGGCCTGACTTTATTAAATTTATACAATTGAAAAAATATCGCATCGAAGACGTAATCAATCGTATAGAACTATATCGACCACTAGGATATAAGCACATTTATTTTGACACCTTTAAGCCAGACATGTCTCAAAACATAGATCGATGGTTGGCCTTCTCAAATTCAGCTCAAGAGCTCTATGACTGTATTAAGGAAGAATCAAATAACTGTTCTACAATTGCTACTGTACAATTGAAGATAGGAAAAGAGTTCAGATATTTAGATTTAGATTGTATTGGAAAGTCGCCAGAGATTGTGGAAGTGGCAGCAGTAGTGTTGGCTGGAAGACTCGTATTTGCTGATGAATATGAAGGTCAAAAAAATGCGCTTAACGCTTATAACTGGGAGAAAGATTCAGGATTTGGAGGATGGCATAAGAAACCTTACAGGTTAGACCCTGAGAAGAAATATTTAATTCTGTTTTTACCTAAGAACCGGGAGGGTTCAGAAGATGAACAAATCATTTTTGAAGTAAATTATGACTTCAATACATGGAAAGAAGTAGCCTTAGTGGTCGTACCAAATAACGGACGTTAAACTCCCTTGGAGGAGCAGCATGAGTGAAGACTTAAAATTAATTAAACAGAAAATACTTGAGGAAGACAGAGTTGGAGAATTGCTTGAATTAATGGGATGCGAACATGTTAATCCCAAGAAGAATAGATATGAAGCTCAATTACCTTATAAATTCGAGTCTCCAAATAAAAGGTCTGTACAAGTTTACCTCAACGAATCATTATCTAGCAGAATAAGGTCGCTTGGGGAATCAGATATTGATATTTACGGGTTAGTATCATACATAGTTTTCGATCATTACACATTAGAAGAACAAAAGAAAAGTTTATCAAAGGCTAAAAGATGGATATGTGATAAGTTAAATTATAAGCAGTTTTTATCAAGATCTTATTCTCCCAGTCCATCATTAGATCATTTGAGTTGGCTAAAAAATGTAAAAAGAGGGCGTAAGAAGAGTCGGCTGAGAGATGATTTGGAAAACGATATCTATGACGATGAATACATGAATCAATTTGTCATGTTGCCACATAAAAAATACTACGATGAAGGAGTTGATTACAAAACACAGATTGAGTTTGGCATAGGATACGACATAAGAAGTCAAAGAATTGTATTTCCAATACATAACCGTTTCGGGGATATTATCTCTGTCAAAGGCAGAACAATTTATGAGGATTATGAGGATAGGGATATCTATAAATTTATGTATCTTATCAACTTTAACAAGATGATAGAGTGGTACAATTGGCATCGGGCTATGTACTATATTCTTGAGGAAAAAGAAGTGATTATATTTGAAGCTGAAAAGACATGTTGGTTAAGTAGTCAGTTTGGCTTTAGAAATTGTCTGGCAATTAGCGGTGACGACATTAGTGACTATCAAGTAAAGATGATCAAAGAGCTAGGGTTAGACATCAATATAGTCATTGCCATGGACAAGGATAAGTCTGTAGAAGCAATAAAAAAGCAAGCTGCTAAGTTTGGTAAAACACGAAATGTGTATGCGTTATTTGACAATAAAAACATGTACAAAGATAGGGATAGCCCCTGTGACCTTGGTTTGGATACATTTAAACAGCTATACGAAGAATCTAAATTTAAAATTTCTGTATGAGAGAGGTGTTAAATGTTTACTGTAAAGCAACTCGAAGAACTTAGCTTTCTATCTTGGTGGGATCTGGAGTGTCCACCCTTAAAGTTTCTAGTGAGTGACTGGAAAGAAGTCAATGGATTGAATGATGAGGCTATTGAAGTGATGATGGATATTTTGACTGATGTATAAGCAGATAAAATATAGTTTTCATTCAAAATAATTAAAGAATAAAAATACATATTGACTTTACTATATAATGTAATATAATAAAACTATCAGATCGAAAGGGATGGTTGAATGTATGAACAGAGGTTGGACGAATCTGATTTTAGACTCACTAATAATGAGGAGGAAGCCACCCATGTAAAAATACTAGCGTGTCTGAGGAATATGCCAGTTACAATCGGGGGAATGTACAAGCTCTACACTATGACGTATGATGATTGCGCAGCAGTTGAAGAAGAAATATACATATTAGATGACAATGGAAAAGAAAACTTTTCATTCTGGATCTGCTGCAAAAAAGAATTTTACAAGTAACTGGTAATGTCAAAAATTAAAAGAATGAAAGTGGTGTATGAATAAAATGTTTAAAGATTCTCCGGTTGAATTCAAACGATGTGCGGATATTGTATTTAGTAAAGTTGATGAGAATATTTATCAAGTTAAGAAGGATCGAGGTGAGCATTACAACAATGCAAAATTTATTGGTCATAACGGAGTAATCTCTATGCTTAACAAGGGTAGCCATAAGGTGGCTATCCTTGATAGAGAAGAGCGCAGAGTACTTGTTTCCAATTTTCAAGTTGAGTAAAAGTTGGATTTCATAAACAATGGGAGATGATTGCATGAGCAAGACGAGAGAAGAAATTGTGCAACTGGTCACTAAGAAAAAGAATCTAACTCAGAAGAAGATAAATATTTATTGCCTGACCCACACTCATGATACTGAACCTAGAGAATACTGGGTTAAAGCTCCATATTCAGTAAATGTATTCAATACGCTAGTAGCATACATACAATTTGAACTGTCTGATATTGAACAATCATATGGAATGGATCAAGAAGATTTGATTAAAATTCTTGAGCAGTTTTATGACTGCAAACAAACAGAAAAACCGGATAGAGGAACATATTTCGAAATTGATTTGTATTACAACTGGGAATATTTCTGTAGTGCATATGACGATGTTCAAAAGATTGAGAGTATGAGACGTTTAGGACTGAAAGAGGCTTTAGCGGACATCGTTGAGAGATTTTATCAGACTCGCCCAGAGTGGAGACCAAAAAATGTCGCTACAAATTAAAGATGAGACAGTATATGTGATATATCGTAATGGTAGCCCATATGAAGCACGAGGCAGAAAACTAGTTTACACATCCAGAGGAGCTGCTAATGGAGTAGTCACCAAGGAAGCTTACGACGAGGCAAGATTATCATATGACCGTGATTGGTATGAACTGAGCAACAGTAAGCGAGAGTCCATGACAGAGAAAGTGAAGAAAGAGTTTAACATTGTAGAATATGGCCCAAAACGAGGTGAACAATAAGTATGAGAACAATTGAGGAGATTGAAAATTTAACAGTTAGAACCTATGCAGTGTTGAAGCGGAACGGGATTAATTTTGTGGAGCAGATTGAATCCATGGGTTACAAGGATATTACCAGTTTAAAGAATGTTCATCGTAAAAGCGTGGAAGAATTAGAGAATTTGTTGGGAATTGAGTTTAAGTAAAATTTGAATTTTATCAAAAAAGGAGTGGTTCAGAGAATGAACAAAGCACAGTCTTACGAGATTGTTCCGACAAACAAAGATAAGAACCAAGGAATCACATTTAGGGAGCTATACGAAGACATATTGAGTGAAATTGAAGACTATAAAAAACTAGGTTTACTAGATGAGCTAATGACTCAAACAGTTAAATTGAATTTGGTTGACCTAAACGGAAGGGTAATTGATGGTCCAGCTACCCTCACTGTTGGATGGCTTGAAGGTGGCAGCGTTCTTATTACTGGGAATGTAGAAGAGATATACGGATAAAAGAAGAGTTTGATTAAGAAAAGGAGATAATCGAAATGAGAAAAGCAACTATTAAGAGAGATTTTCTTGGTTTATTTCTTTATGATCATGAGATTGAAGATGGTCAAGTTGAGGTTGACTATGAATGTTTGGCTGAGTTTGATGAAGGAACGGAAGTAGAAATACTTAAAGAAATTCCTATTGGTGAATTCGCATTAAGCCAAAAGAGTTATGTAATCCTAAATCCAATTAGTAATGAAAGTATCACAGTAGCTGAGTCATTTTTAGAGCTGATTGATTAAATTTAAGTAAAAATATACTTTCATAAGAATAGGAGATACATAAATGAGCGAAATGAAAAAATACATGGATGTTATTAGATTGGGGCACAAGTCGACTGTTGAAGTTTTGAATGATGGAGACTATATTCTTATTCAAGAAAAGCTAGACGGAGCCAACGCCTCATTTAAACGTGAAGGAAATCTAGTCGTGGCTTTCTCTAGAAATACAAAGCTTTCATCAGAGAATAACCTAAGAGGTTTTTATGAATGGACACAAACATTGGATGCAAACAAACTGTTAGAAGGAGTTATTTACTTTGGGGAGTGGCTTGTAAAGCACAAGATTGATTACGGCACTAATGCAAATCAGTTTTATCTATTTGATGTCTACGATGAGTTCACTCAAGAATACACATACTTCTCTTTTGTGCGAGATGAAGGTAAACGGTTGGATTTGAACATTGTTCCGGTATTTTACGAAGGTAAATATGATTCGTTTCAGCATCTTGAATCATTCATCGGGAAAACCGAGCTGGGGGTTGGTGGAGGCGAGGGAATTGTCGTTAAGAACGTTAATTATCAAGACAAATACGGGAAACAGCTCTTCGTAAAATTGGTATCTGATTCGTTCAGAGAAGTTCAAAAACAGAAAGCCCCTAAAGATCCAAATCTTAAATCCGCTGAACAGTCAGCAGTAGAATCAGTCCTCACTAAAGCTAGAGTAGAAAAACTGATTTATAAATTGATTGACGAGAATCTACTCGACGAACATTTTGGCATTGAAGACATGGGAACGATCCTAAAACAGCTTGGTGGTCGCGTATATGAGGATATTGCTAAAGAAGAATATGATGTAATTAAAAATTACGAGGAAAAAGATATCCGTAAAGCAATTGGTAGAACACTTCCTCAATCAGTGAAGCAAATTATTAAAGAAAAAGAAGCAGCATAATTTTCAATGAAACTGCTCTTTCATCAAGAATTACAACTTAAAAAAGCCAGTAAACACAAGGGTTTTGGAGCTGCTATTTAACTAATTTCTGAGGAGTGATTGATTTGAGAAAAGTAAATATCAAAATCATCAACAAACAGACAGGATTGGTAGACAAGTGGTTGACGAGCAGTTGGATGAACAACAGTGAGAATATTGCTTTACCTGAAAAATTCAAAATAGTAATTCAATAAATTGTTGAAAGGAGTGATTTTGCCATAGCATGGAAACAGAAGCAACCTAGAATTCCGTTTGAGCCATACGACAATACATATTCAAAGTTAGCAAAGATTAACGGGATTGAGAATATCGATGAGTTTCTTAACCCACTCTCTAATGTAGTACATAGTCCGTATCTACTGAAGAATATCGATGCGATGGTTTTAAGGATCATTAAGGCGATTAAGAATGATGAGAAGATTGTAATTTTTGCAGACAATGATTTCGATGGAATTTCTTCGGCAGCGATACTTTATAAAATTCTTATTAAGTTCACTGACAATGTAGAAATAAAGTACGTGGAGAGAAGCCGAGGACACGGTTCGGCTCTAGTTATTGATCAAATTGAGGATGACACAGACTTATATATAGCAGTGGACAGCAGCAGTAATGATGTTGAGGCCTTGAAGGTGCTGGTTAATCGAGGAATCGACTGTCTAGTTATAGACCATCACTCTGTAGATGTTGAGAATCCATATTGTGTTTTAGTAAATCCTCAACAAATGGATTGTAAATACCCAAATAAGAATGCTTCTGGTGGACTTCTGGTATATAAAGTGTGTCAAGTATTGGACGACTATATGGACACACGATTTTCACTTGAGTTGAGTGATTTACCGGGATTTGCTTTGATGGCAGATATGATGTCGATGATGGAGATGGAGAACAGATTTTTCGCAAAAGTTTCATTGAAGGGGTTGCGTCATGAGGGATTAAGGATGCTGTTTGAAGCGATGAACTCAGACATAAAAAATCTTACATCAACAGACTTCTTATATGGGGCAAGTCCAGCAGTAACAGCAGCTACAAGGGCTGATAATATTAGACTGGCAATTGATTTTCTGATGTGTGATAAGACAAATCCCGAAACCAAAGGATACGTGAAAGAGTTAATCAAGTTAAATGAAAATCGCAAAGTAGTTCAAGCTGAAGCGCTTGAGGCGATGAAGACTGGGCTATGTGAGACTGACAAAGTGATTATTGTTTTCGATCCAACCGTGGGTAAGGGGCGAAATGGTCTGGTGGCACAAGAGATTGCTAAAAAATACAATAGACCAGCAATTGTGCTTGGATTTGGTGATAACGAAGATACATATGCGGGTAGTTTCAGGGGCTTAGACGATTTTTCGATGCTAGAGTTACTAAAGACGTGTGAAAATGTGATTTATGCCGCAGGACATGATGGTGCAGGTGGTGTGGGTGTATCAATAACTCATCTTGAATTGCTTCGACTCGAACTTAACTCCAAACTCCGAAATTTTATTCCTGACGACACTATATATTACGACTTAGAATTTAGTGCTGACAGTATCAATGAAAATCTAATTAACTATCTTACAGAGTTTTATCGTTACTCAGGCAATAACTTCAAGCCGGGAACATTCTTAATCAAAGACTTGTTCATTTCAGATAAGAAACTGATGGGTAAGACAAACAATACAATAAAAATTGATTGTGGCAACTTACAGCTAATGAAGTTCAAAACAGATGAAGAGTATTATGAGCAAGTACCAGTGTTCACAGAAGTGGAGGCTGTGGGATCACTTAATATGAATGTTTGGACTCAGTATCGACCTAAAAAGAAAGTAATTAAGACATGCCAATTGTTCATTGAAGACTATAGAGAAATTATTAAGCAATAAAATAATACATAAACGAATGGAGAAATATACATATGAAATTTTACGGAATCGCAACTAACAACAACAATCAAAACGTGGTAATCGACAATCTTCCTGCTGATTATCTTGGTGCAGTCATTGTAGCTAAACAGCAAGCAGCTAAAAAGGGTTTCACATTCCAATATGTTAAGCCAGCAGAAAATGGTCGAAAGGAAGGATCAGTGTTGACTAAATTCAAGAAGCAACGTACTCAACGCAAATCTATTAAACGGTAATACATATGAGCAATCAAAAGGTAAGAATCAAAATCTCGGAACACGCGAGAGTACGATGTGAGCAATGTAATGTTGGAGTGGGATATCTCATTAAGATGATATCCTCCATTCCAAACGTTCAAGGAAAATTAAGATGGATGACTGAAAAGGGTGTAATTGTGATTGAAAGAGTGAATGAAGGATTGATCTTAGTTCGTACATTCATCGCTCGATTCAAATATAAGGGCAAAAGATATCGCAAAGGATGTACAACTTTTTAATACATAGATGGTGACCAAATGGATAATGAAGCACAAGGATTTCTTTTCGGTAAAGTCGTATTTAGTAGGCCAGCAGTTTACGAGAGACCGGAGTATATAGCTAGATACATGGAGAGATATGAAGAGCATGACAGGATGAACAAGTTTTATGATATGAGGGATAGATTAATGAAAAGACGGATCAGAACAATTAAAAATCCTTGATACATAAGGCTTTTGTAAGCCAGATATCTACGTAAAAGAACTGTTTTATCAAGATATAAGAGGAGAGTGTTTATGAAATCGATTGATAAACAAAAAGAAAATCTTAAACATTTGATGATGCTAATTGACAACAATCCAGAGTTAACAATTTACCCTATGGTCGACTCCGAAATAGTTGCAGATGATGGTTTCAGTTGGTGGCTTGCGGGTTGGGGAAGTGCATCGATTGAAGAAGTTTGGAGTAACGATGAAAAGATCTACATTCGTTCAGAAGATGAAGAGCAACTCGTTGAAGAATTGTGGGAAGGCATGGAGCTCAATGGACTCTCCGATGATCAGCTCTATGATCTGGCAAAAGAACAAGTCAACCAATATGAATGGAAAACTGTAATTACTGTTAAGATTGGCAAACTGTAAGACTGAGTAAAATACAAGATTTATTAAAAGATTAAAGGAGAATGTAAATGTATTATTTGCGCAAAGAGCCAGAAGAAAGGGTTGTCCCTGAGATTGTTAAAACTGATGACACGGTTATTCCTGAGAGAAAGTTTATGAGTGATGATAGAGCTATCTATAAACACCATGATTTTTCACGCTTTTATCGAGGCACATTTAAAGGGATAGCTGAAAAATATCAAGGCATGAAGGTATACCAGTGCAAGACTCTCAAAAGAATCGTTGAATTGCGAGAAAGCATGTATCAATACTGTGGTGAGTATTTTGATATTTACGATGAGAGCGGTAAGGTTGCAATTTAAGTTTGTGTAAAACGCTTCAATAAAAAAGGAGATCTGAAATGGCATCGATAGATTTTTCTAAATTAAATATAAAGTTAAGTAGTCGTGAGCTTGCAGATGAAATGGTCAAATTTCTAACCAGCAAATTAGGACTTGAACATAGTCAACTTACTCTTGGTCATCTCGATATCTACGAAGGTTCAGTCTGGAAGAAAAAGTCTAACTCATTGGCGCTGCTTATCACAGATGATCTTGAAATGGTATCTTTATTTAAAGCTGCCAAGCAGATAGAAAGTTTATAAAAACAAGTTTGATTTGAAAGCGAGGCGATGGATCATTTTTCTCAGGAAGAAAAAACTCTTGAAGCAAATTGAGCAGATGCTTGAAGACTGCGAGTTTCATAAAGAGAAGGTGTACAAGCTTGACACCAATGAACATAAGCAAAAAAGAGAAGTCTTTCTAGCTAAACAAGCAGAATTGTTGGATCTTCAATATTGGATTAATCATGGTGAGAGTATTAGACCACTGTATGACAGAAAGCGTCACTTTGGATTGAGATAAGCAGTTAATAATTATAAGTAAAATAGTGGCTTTATTGAGATTTGGAGGCGAGAAAAATTAAAGCAGCTTTATTGATTTTAAAGTTTATATTTCTATGGTTAGTAATTGGATTCATTTACTATTATCTAGCTCAGTTTATATTTTTACTAAAGCCTTACACAGAAATCGGGAAGATAATAGGAGTAATTATCACTCAGTTGATGGCTCCAGCAAGTGCATTAATGGTGTTGCATATTCCATTTGTTAGATCTAAGGGAGGTAAGTAAATGTATCCTGAGTTGAGCTACCTAGATATTACAAACAAACTTGAAGTTCTACGAACAAAGCAGCGGAAAATTAATATTGAGATTGCCAATCTAGAAGAAATGAAGAGCCGTAAACTGTCTGATGAGTTTATTAACTGGAGTTTGTATCAAAGCAAAAAGAAAGATTTTTACGATCCTTATCCAACTGTTCGTTTCTAGAAAGGAGGCATACATATATGGATGAATTAATCGAAAAGATCTTCGAAGAGATTGAGATTTCACTTAACTATTACAAAGAATCAGATCCAGTGGAATACGAAGGTAAAATTCTTGGGCTACAAGAAGCATTGGATATTATTCACGATAAGTACGAAATTAGCAAACATACATAGAGGAGAAATGAGAAATGTTGATTATCGATTTGGAGAACGAAGAGAAGACATTTACTGAAGTAGACGAAGCAGTAGAATTTTGCGAGAAAGAGTTTGGATATAAGGGTTCTATGTGGGATGCAGTTAAACGTAAGTGCAATCTAAATCAACTTTGTGAACTACTTCGTGAAGATGAGATTTGTGCTTGGATTCATCCATAAAATATTAGGAGTGATTTAATCAATGAATAAGATTAGAACTATTTTAGGATTGTTCCTTGCTGTTGTATCAGTAATCGCAGCAGCGTATGTTGGAGTTTGGATTATGTTTGTTGGAGGTATTGTTCAAGGAATAGAAGGAATTAAAGCCAGTCCAGTTAACAGCTTAGATATTGCATTTGGAGTTTTGAGGATTGTATTTGCAGGATTTGTGGGTTATCTGGTTGTGGTAGTCGGGTTTATGCTAACGAAATTAGTTGAACCAACGAAGAAAAAAAGAAAAAGATCCTTGTGAAAGATATATTTCTTAGAGAAGAGGAGAATTAAAACATGAACGAAAACCCGGTAGATAGAAAAAATCAGACTATTCCTAGCAAACCGCCTAAAGAATTTAGAGCAGAATACAATGCTGTAAAGAACTACATACATAATGAATTAGGAATCACTAAAGATGATATTCTCCAAATCATAAAAGAAACCGTCCAAACAGAGATCAGCAAGATTAAC
Organism: Paenibacillus sp. FSL P4-0176; assembly: GCF_037975265.1. NCBI lineage: Bacteria > Bacillati > Bacillota > Bacilli > Caryophanales > Paenibacillaceae > Paenibacillus > Paenibacillus sp. FSL P4-0176. The sequence goes on along the minus strand of NZ_CP150242.1, from coordinate 4,164,861 downwards.
AAGGTTGCTCATATTGAACGAACGATTGAAGATGTTGTTAAGCAAGAACTTTACGGTTCATTTAGAAGTGACCACTGGTCAAGAGATGCTTTCAAACAGCGAGTGTCTAAAGTTTTGACTGACAACTTGACTGATATTGTTGCAAGCCAACTATCTATCAGCGTTGAAGTTAACAAAGAAAGTTGATAAATGTGAGATTTCATACTAAAAGGAGAGAGTTAAATGTTTAATAACAACGGAACAGAGATCGCAATTGATTACATTACAGGTCGAATTGATATTCTTACAAAAGTAAACAAAGAGGTTCATAAAAGATTGGGATACAATGACCCAGAAGTTTCTGCAAAAATTCAAGAATTGGAAGATGTGAGATCGTTTTTATCAATGAATTTACTGTGAAAGGCGTATTTCAAAGGAAAGGAGGCTTAAAAATACTTGAGTAAAAAAGAATATACATATGATGATCCTCTAGAGCGTGGCTATAAAAAATTCGAGATTACTAAGAAACAGCATAATCATCTTTTCCCCAATAGGAAGAGAAAGTGGAATACAACATATGAGTACTTTTATAACGAGTACAGAGTAATACTGCACCAGTTTTCAAGTAAAAAAGCAATTATAATGACTACATTATTGTTTCCAGTCCTCATTCTATTTGCTGGGTTGTCTAACTTTAAAGAAGCAATTACTGAAATGAAGTGGCTCTACAATGAGAAAAAGTACGGTAAGTTTAGTAACGATTGGATTAGTAAGGAGCAGCATCGCAAGGGAGATAACGAGAAATATTTTGAAATAATTAGAGTTATTGAACAGGGTAAAAGAGGAAACTGGGGAGGTTCTAACAATAAAGACGAACATATTCGTACCACAGAAGATTAAAGTTGGATTTCAGAACAGAGATAATACATATACGAAAACATTGGCCTATGTGACATATTATGATGTAAAAGGAAAGGTTCGCAAAGAGACTTCATGGGAGAATTGGCGAGACAAAAAGATTGATCCTGTTGACCATGAGAATACTCCAACATCAGGCTTTGTATTGAATAAGAAAGTTGGAGATTATGTATCTGACTGGAACCATCGTCAAGCCTATGTACGGGTATATGATCCAAGAGGATTTGAGTTTGAGATTACAATTGAGAACCTTCTATACATACTGGAGAATGCCAACTCAATCAAAGGTAAGGGATTAGAAGGTGAGTTCATCTATGGATGGGATGGTAAAGACCTCGTGCTCTTACCTGTAGAATCCCCTGATTATAAAGAGATTAGTGCATTTAATACTATCTTACACGAGAAAAATTATATTAAGTCAAAAGATTTATCTATTGGAGGAACATATAAATCAAAAGACAACAAAGAGTGGATTTATATGGGAAGGTTTGATCTGAAAGACACTAAATCAGAGAGAGTTGAACAGGAAAAGAAGACAAACGATTACTGGAATAGAACGAGCTATAGTTATATTTACCACAATATAAATAAAGGCAAGTATTATTTTTTTGTACGAGAAGGTGAATATAGTTGGGATACTAAATCTCTGAAGCTACTTACAGTTAAATCACTGGGCGACAGATTTATTGAGTGTGTATCAAGTGAATGTATCCCCGAATATTCTGAGCATTTCGATTGGCTAGAAAGACAGACAGAATACTCTCATCGAGATGAATCTAGAGATGAGTGGGTAAGTTATTCCTTAGATGAATTTGTAGAGCGAGTAAATACAACTAAATTCACAGATAGTCGATGGGGGAGTAGGTTTGATATCTACAAAGCACCGGAAATTAGGGAAGAGCTTCGTTACGATGTAATGACTAATCAATTCTTTAAAGAAGGTAAATGGGATAAAGACAAAACTGATTATGAAAAACTATATGTAGGAAATGTATTAGATGTATTCAATCTATATGAGCCAGTTTACAAAAACGAATACTTAGAGAATGGTAAGATTTATAGGAGGGTTAAATAAAATGGCAAACTTAAACGATAGTAAGATTCTTGAATTGAAAAAACAGATTGAGGAAAAGAAAAAATCAGTAGGTAAATCTAAAAAGTTTACTCCTGTAACCAATTGTTCTATTGAATTGGATGGAGTTCGAATTAACATTCAAACGCTGAATAAAGATCAGATCATATCTTTGTTGGTTAAACTCAATTCATATGCAGCATCTGCAAAAGAATTAGATCTACTCGAACAGTATGTTATCAGTGGATATGGAGTTAGCGACTGGATTGAAGATCTAAAGTCTAAGCTTGACTTTATCAATAGTAAAGATGAAGAACAGAAACTTAGACTCATGGAGTCGAAGCTTGATAAGTTGCTGTCCGATGATAAAAAAGTTGAGTTGGAACTTAATGAGATTGCTGAGATGTTGAACAGATAAGGAGAGGTGTATATGGATATTGTTGAAGTACTAAGAAATAAGATTGATGTACTACAAGAGTATATTGATGACATTAATAAGGACATTGAAGAAGATTACAACCCTGAAGAATGGGCAGGTGGGAACTTCGATGATTGCTATGAGATGGGATGTAGTCATGGAAGGAGATTTGGACGAATGACTGCTTATCATGAGATTTTAGCTTTGCTTGAGTCAGAAAAACGTTGATACATAAGGGTTTTTAGAATTGAAAATGTATGTGAAAGTCAAATTTTATCAAAACAATTAAAGGAGAGTGCACATTGAAGGACAAAAGATATGCGGGAAGAGTTTATCTTGATAAAGCTATTAAACAAAAAGCAAAAGATGATATTGAAACAATCGCCTATTCATTAATTAGACCAGATCAAAGGTTTGACATTACTAAAGGTGAGTTTGATAAATATCCCTATTGCAAACATGACACAAAGAATTATTGTCCAATTGGCAAAAAGTATAAATATATGGGCTATCTGAAAGCAAAAGATCCAGAGAGTGGAGCTCCAAGTGGATACATGTTTTATGGGAACACGGAGACGGAGGTCTATCTAGAATTCATTAAACGGATTATTGACAATGGTTTATGTTATCCAGCATTGTAATTGATTAAAATGCACATTTGATAGGGAGGAGATGGAAAATATAGATAACAAATCTTTTCAACTTAAAATGAAGATCGGTGGATTAAAAGAAGTGATTGCCACTGAAGCCAAACTATTAGCTATTGATAAAAGCGATCTAGAAACGATTAAAAAGCTTGGAAAGAAATTGGATGAATCACAGGATGAATTAATTAGACATTTAAAGACTCTGTGAAATGTACCTTTCACAAAGAATTTGAACCATTAGAATATTAGAGGAGATGAGAATTATAGCTACATACGGACAGCAAGCATGGGGATCTGTAGATATCCATAATCAAGTTACTATCACAGCAAGCAACAATACATTTACATTTAGTGTGGACGGTAGTCCTTATACCATTACTATGCCGAACGGTACATACAATACTATCAGAGAAAAGCATGAATCAGAATTGGTTCAGGCGATTACAACAGCAGCTTCTTCCTTAAGCATTCCAGTCGTATTTAGGATGGGTGGTATGCACTATGATCAGAAGTACAATGTACTAATTATTGAACACACAGACAAAGTGAATGAGCACGTATTGGATAACTTTACCGGGAGCGCAAACGATACATTGTTTGGTATTATTAAATTCAACTTACCACCACGAGACTGATTTACAATTAAGAATAAAAATACATATTGACTTAATTAGTATATTGGATTAAACTGATAATACAAACAACAAAGAAGAGGTGTTGAAGATGAATAGAAATACTCGGCTTCAAAAGTCACTAGATACGTTATACAAAAGTTTGGAGGCTTTGAATATGGCTATTGATCGACAACATCTCGCTCAAAAGGCTGATGACATCGATCAGTCAGTAAAAGAATTCTTTGAAGTAAAGACTTTCTTGGCAATGCAAAAAATGAAAGAGAATAGTAAGGAGTGGAGAAGCAATTCAACTAAACGAAGCAACACTTAGTTTGTCTAGAGTGCTGATCGAATGTTTTAAAGATGACATTGGCACAGATAATGAACGCTTATTACATGAAGATACTTATGTTAGCAAGACAATGAAAAAGAAAATAGGAAGAAAGCAATTCGATGAGTTTGATAAGTATGGTGAAGAGGTGTGGAGTAATGCTTGGAATGAGTTTAGTCGAGTAGTATTCCACACCAGAGATAGTAAGTGACTACAATACATAGAAGGTGAAAAATGTATTCTAAATATGGATGGCGATTTGAGAAACATTGTTACGACAGAGGAACCTTTCTTATTGGCTTGAACTTTAACACCAATGATGAATGGGGCGATAATGAAAGAGAGTCATACGTCAATATCTATCTCGGCAAATACAGTTTCACTATTGGTAAATTCCATTACAGAGTTGATTGAGTTCTAGGACGATTAACTCAAGGAGGTGATGATAGTGCAGTATAATGTATATTTGCAACACGACTTTGGAGAGCAGTATGAAGATTTAGAATTTTGCGTGAATGTAGACGAGGGAGATTGTTATGAAATGGCAGGAGATAGTCCAGTTACAACTCATGTGATGAAACAGGTTGCAGTAGAGTATGCTATGGCAAGGTTCTTTAAACAAAATCATGTTTTCAATATTGGAGATAGAATCTCTGTTTTAGAGGTTGAAGAGATGTGCACATAACTAATACATATGATTGAGTGAAATAATTCTTTTACACAGACATACATAGACAGAGGAGATGTTTAGTTGCCCCGATTAGTAAACAAACCGAATAACAGACAACTAGCTTTTGATGAGAATAGAATTAATACATATGCAGACAGAGTAATGAGTGGATTTGACTTAGACAAGGAAAAGTTGATCAAAGGTGTTAATAGTAAATTGAGACGTGACGAGGTAACAGCAGAAGAGATCAGTGAAGCATTCTCGATGACAGCTTTAGACTTGATCACAAAAGAAGAACCAGATTGGAAATTTGTTGCGGCAAGAGGACTTCTGACAAAGCTTTATAAAAAGACTGCGAACAATCGAAAATATAAAGCATATGTTGATGAGGCATACGGTTCATTTTATCCTCTAATCCAAACTTTAGTTGAAAAAGGAATCTTTAGAGAAGAGCTTCTCACCTGCTATACAAAGGAACAGGTAGAGGAGCTAGGAGAGTACATTAACCCAGAGCATGATCTGCTGTTCGATTATATTGGATTGCTTACCCTAACAGAACGCTATCTGGCGCATGACTTTGATGGAAAGTTAATGGAGTTACCTCAAGAGCGTTATATGGTTATTGCGATGTATCTAATGCATCAAGAACCTGAAGATAAGCGTATGGATCTAGTCAAAGAATCCTACTGGGCAATGAGTAACCTGTACATGACTGCTGCTACACCAACAATGTCTAATGCTGGTAAAAAAGTTGCTGGTCAATTATCTAGTTGCTTCATTGACACTGTGGATGACTCACTGGAAGGCATTTTTGATTCAAATACTGATGTAGCACGACTAAGTAAAACAGGTGGAGGAATTGGAGTCTATCTTGGTAAAGTTAGAGCAAGGGGCTCTGATATTCGAGGACACAAGAATACGAGTTCGGGTGTAGTGCCTTGGATTCGCCAACTAAACAATACAGCGGTCAGCGTAGACCAGCTTGGTACACGCAAAGGTGCGATTGCGGTGTATTTGGATGTATTCCATCGTGATATTCTAGCCTTTCTTGATCTGAAACTCAACAATGGTGATGAACGAATGAGAGCGCACGATATCTTCCACGGTATCTGTCTGCCTGACTTGTTCATGGAAAGAGTTAAAAGTCGAGGAGAATGGAGTTTGTTCTGTCCACACGAAGTAAAGTCTATTATGGGATGGAAAGATAGTAATGGACGACCACTTGGATTGGAAGACTTCTATGACGAGGAATTGGGCAAAGGAACCTTCAGAGAAAAATATGAAGAAGCAGTAAACCATCCTCTACTACAGAGGATCACTGTTCAGGCAATTGATATTATGAAGCGTGTGATGAAATCTCAATTAGAGACTGGAACACCGTATATGTTCTATCGTGATACAGTGAATCGTGCTAACACTAACGGTGCACATGGAATGGTATTTTCCTCAAATCTTTGTACAGAGATTATGCAAAACCAATCTCCTACTGTAGTTGAAAAAGAAGAATTGGTAACTAAAGACGGTCAAACGCGTATCATTATCTCTAAAATTCCCGGCGACTTTGTAGTATGCAATCTCAACTCCATTAACTTGTCTACAGCAGTACCAGATAATGTTCTTGAGCGACTTGTCCCAATTCAAACTCGAATGTTGGATAATGTGATTGACATTAACAATATTGATGTACTGCAAGCCCAATACACGAATGCACAGTATAGAGCTGTTGGATTAGGAACGTTTGGACTTCACCACCTGCTTGCTCTCGAAGGCATTCATTGGGAGTCTGAAGAAGCTGTAACGTATAACGATAATCTGTATGAAAAAATTAACTATCTACTTGTTAAAGCAAGTATGGATCTGTCCAAAGAAAAAGGACATTATCCTAAATTTAAAGGCTCTGACTGGGACACAGGAGAATATTTTGTTAAAAGAGATTATGTTTCAGGTGAACGAGAAGGAAAATACATAACCACCGAACAGTGGAAAGAGTTGCAAGCTGAAGTACAACAAAACGGTGTCCGCAATGCTTGGATGTTTGCTATTGCCCCAAATGGATCTACATCAATTATTGCTGGTTCAACCGCATCGATTGATCCACTATATGAATTAATTTCATATGAAGAAAAGACCACATATAAGATCGCAAATCCAGCTCCTGATTTGTCCGAAAAAACAAGCCCTTATTACCAAACGGCGTTCATGGTGGATCAACATGCTTCCGTTAATATGGCGGCTGCTCGTCAGCGGCACGTTGATCAGGGGCAAAGTTTTAACTTTTATGTTCGACCAGAAATCAAAGCAACTGACTTCTTAGCACTTCATCTTCATGCATGGAGAGCTGGTATGAAAACTACCTACTATGTTAGAAGTAGAGCTTTAACAGTTTAAGGCCACGAGTCATGCGCTAGTTAAATATAAGGAGAATACGTAATTGAAAATTCAGAAAATCTTCAACACAGAAGCACCAAACAAATCTACACGTATTATCGAGGGGGAAAATTCGGGCATCCTTAACTGGAACGATATCCGAATGCCTCACATGTATAAACTATACAAAGTTTTGTTACTTAATCATTGGATTGCAGATGAAATTCCTATGTCTAAAGACGCTTCACAGTTTGCTCAACTTAGTAAAGTGGAACAGGATACATTCAAGATTAACATATCGCTACTGGCAGTATTGGATTCAATGCAAACAATGTTTGTTGGTGACGTAAAACGTTACTTTACGGATTCATCGTTGGAAGCAATCTCTGCAATCATTGGACAGCAAGAAGTAGTACATAATCAGTCTTATTCTTATGTACTTTCTTCGATTGTATCTGATCAAGAACAGAAAGAAATCTTTGAGTATTGGAAACATGATCCCGTATTACTTGAGCGAAACCAATTCATTTCAGATATTTATCAGGAGTTCCGTGACAACCCCAATCCACAAACGTTCTTTAAGTCAATGGTTGCTGATTTGATTCTAGAAGGTATCTTTTTCTATACAACGTTTGCATTTTTCTATAATCTAGCTCGTGACCAAAAAATGATGGCAACATCTCAAATGATATCCTATATTATGCGAGATGAGAATCAACACTGCTACTTTTTCGCAGAGGTATTCAAACAGTTACTGATCGACTTTCCTGAGCTTAACACACCAGACAATATTGAATATATCTATAAAACAATTGATAAAGCTGTCCAGCTAGAGACTAATTGGGGGTACTACACTCTCAAGGAGATTGAAAGTATTGATCTAAATGAACTAAGTGACTACATCAAATACACTGCAAATAAAAGACTTACCTTGATGGGCATGGAAAAAGCATACGAAGGTGTAGATGTAAACTGCATGCCTTGGATTAAGCCGTTTTCAGATGAAGCTTTGAACTCAACAAAAACCGATTTCTTCGAGGCTAAGTCTCGCAACTATGGTAAAGTTGGCGATGATAATGGTTTTGATGATTTGTAAAAGGGAGATAGATTCATAGATATGACAAACTCAATTAATAATAAAACTGATTTTATGAAGGTACGAGAGTTTCAAAAAGCATTTAACTGTTCAGCACCAGAAAAACCTACAGCATTAGATGATAAGTTGGTTGCAAATAGAGCCAATTTTATTATGGAAGAAGTAGTTGAGCTACTATATGCATCATCTGATGGCGACAAAACAAGGTTTAATGAATTTGTACACAACCTTATTAATTCAATTTACGATACATACGATAAGCAACTAACCAAACCATTTCCTGAAGATCGTCTGATTGGACAGGTTGATGCGCTAATTGACATTAAGTACTTTGCTGAAGGTGGACTTGTTGAGGCATCAGTTATCCCTGATGAGATTTTCGATATTGTCCATAGTGCAAACTTATCCAAAATCTTTCCAGATGGAAAGCCGCATTATAACGAAGTTGGTAAAGTAATTAAACCCGATGGATGGGAAGCGCCAGAACCAAAGATTGAGAAGGAAATCAAGCGCCAGATTGATTTGGGAACATTACGATTTAACTAATACATATGGGCGGTGGTTAATCCACTGCCTTTTCATTTGAACATTAAGAGAAAAACCAAAAAGACATAAGAAACTAAAAGGAGAATGCACAAAATGATGAGATATACGTATTTATATGAGGTTGTATCAACAGGCGAAAAATCCGAGTTTAGTCAAATGGCAACAAGCAAGGAAGAGGCTGCTGCACTGATCGTTGCACGTATAGCCGATCTGGAGTTTACAGATGAGTCTGATATCAAGCTGGGCAAAGTTATCGCCATCAGCAAGAAAGTCGGTGACAATTATATTGCTTGCGAAGGGTGTGCATCTTAAGTGAAAAACTATCTCGATTTATTGCAGGATATTCTGAACAACGGCGTGCATAAAGGAGACCGTACAGGAACAGGAACACAATCTGTATTTGGCAGACAACTCCGTTATGATCTCTCCAAAGGATTTCCGCTGGTAACAACCAAACGAATTCATCTCAAATCGGTTATTCATGAACTGTTATGGTTTTTGAGTGGCGATACCAATATATCTTATTTGAAAGAAAACGGTGTGAAAATCTGGGACGACTGGGCGGACGAAAATGGTGATTTGGGGCCAGTATATGGATCACAATGGCGCACATGGGAAGCACCAAACGGAGAAAAAATTGATCAGATCGCCGCAGTGATTGATTCGATCAAAAATAATCCGGATTCACGTCGTCACCTTGTCAGCGCATGGAATGTGGCTGAGATTAATAATATGAAGCTTCCACCTTGTCATTTTGCGTTTCAGTTTTACGTTGCAGAGGGTAAATTATCATGTATGCTTACGATGCGTTCCGTGGATACGTTCCTCGGGTTGCCGTTTAACATCGCGAGTTATGCGCTCTTAACTCATATGATCGCTCAGCAATGTAATCTTGAGGTGGGTGACTTCATTTGGTCTGGAGGGGATGTTCACATCTACTCTAACCATGTTGATCAGGTTAAAACTCAGCTGGAGCGTGAACCTTATGCTTTACCTAAGCTGGCAATCAAGCGTAAGCCGGATTCTATTTTTGATTATAAGTTTGAAGATTTTGAGTTTGAGAACTATCAGCATCATCCGGGCATTAAAGCTCCAATTGCAGTATGAGTAAACTTTCGATAATCGTTGCAACCGATAAGAATGGTCTGATTGGGAATGATGGTAAGTTACCTTGGCTTATACCTTGGGATTTGAAGTACTTCAAAGATATGACAGTTGGTAAAAATGTAATCATGGGAAGAAAGACTTATGAATCAATAGGTAAGGCGCTTCCTAGACGGACAAATATCATTTTGACCACCAAAGAGAATTATCAAGCTGAAGATTGTATTGTTGTTAATAATATTGACGAAGTGATTAAGATAGCAAATGAATCAATTGTAGACTCATTCGTTATAGGCGGCTCCTCAATCTACGAACAGTTTATTGCTCGTGTTGAAGATATGTACATAAATGAGATTCAATCTGAATTTGAGGGGGACGCATATTTCCCAACTTATGATGAGAATGAATGGAATGTTACTGGAGAGCGACTAATTGAAACTAATGAAGGCGAAAGATGTTACAAAATAAAAGTTAAATATATTCGAAATATTAAGAATAAATATATGTACAAACAATATAATATGTGATAAGATGAGTACAGGTTAAAGAACCTGTACTTTTTCTTATTTAAGGAGATGTGATATGAGAGGAGAATTGATCAGTATAAATGAAAGTATTACTGCTACTGCCAACAGTGTTGCTAGTTGTAATTATCAGAAATCACAAACATTGGGTCACGCATGAGAAAATTAAAGAAATTGTTACGTTGAATTTTTGGAGACACGTTTTCTATGCTACAGCAATATCGTTTATGGGATTTAACATTATAACGTCTTTGACAAGTTCAAACGATACTGCAACAATCATTAGTTTGCCAATTGTTTATGTCTACAGTATATTGTTTAGTCCTTTAATTGAGGAGCTAATATGTAGAAAATTTATGTTTGGATGGTTAGATAAAAGATTTGGATTTATTATTGCAGCTCTAGCTAGCTCAATGATTTTTGCAATTCCTCACTTTAATTTCTCATTAGTTTTAGGGTATATTTGGCTAGGACTTGTATGGTCGTGGCATTACAAGAAAAGTGAAAATATTTTAGTAACAATAGTGAGTCATTCAATTTATAACTACATAACAATCTTATTGATGTCGATGGGAGGATAGTAAATACATATGATCAACAAATTGATTCAATATTTGTTTTGGAGTAAAGCGTTTGAGGGAATCAGAGAAGCGCACAAGAAAATGTGCTATGAGTTAGGCAGATATGATGAAGAACGAGAGCACTGTTATACATACATAGATGAAAAATATCAAAAATAAAATTGAAGAGGTAAAATACATATGAAAATTAAAAATAAAGTAGTTGAGAAGTATGCAGAACTTTGTCCTTTGAGCTACATGAAGTGTGATTCATTCAGTGAAGTCGAGTACAAAATCGAAAGAAGTATTGTTTTAGGACAAACGACCAAGAGAACTGAAAAAGAGAGACACGTTCAGTACTATCACAACTGTTTCATCCTTGAAGGCAATGTTGTGGTAGACATGTACAAGGACTTGAGTAAATGTGTTGATGTAAGGAAATCGGTTAAAAATGCTTATGATTGGAAAGCTGGAAAAGCAATCGTTTAAATGAAAGCCGTCTTTCATCAAGAAATACATTGCATATAACAATAGATAAACGATACTTAAGGAGATGATCCAAATGGAATACCCTAAAACTATTGAACTGTCTACTCATGGCTTCGAAAGAATGCAGGAAAGATTCCCTGAATACAGCAAAAACAAAAAGATGGCTACGGATTATGTCAGATCACTATTGAAAAGTTCTGAATACATTGGAATTGTACCAGATCAATTTGGAGTTGATTCTCACATGTATGTCTTTAATCATACAGTTGCTATCCATATTGGATTAGATCCTGTGAAAATTACTACGGTGTATCCAATCGAAAGAGATATTGAAAAAGAACATAAGAAGATTACGTTTCGAGACAGAGTGGAAGAGTTATACAAAAAAGAATTCAGAAAAATACATAGAACAGAACTAGCAAAACGCAAGAAAATAAAATATTCCAAAGCTAAAAATGAAGCTGAGATCGCTGCACTTAAATACAAGCAACTCATTACACGCTCTGAGAATGTAAAAGAGATGTGTGCAAAAAGAATTAAAGAATTACAAAATGAGATCCTTCATGAAGAGAATATCATCAAGGATGTTCAAGTATTAAAGAGAAGTGTAGCCTATGCCATTGCAACAGGAAATTACTAGAGGTGGAAGTATGAATTTACTACAAGCAGCTCAGTATAGCGCACATGGATTCACGGTGATTTCAAACTCTGGTAAGAGATATTCTTCAGACATGTTAAATGTGAAATGGAGCGGATTACACTATGCCTCAATGAGTAATTGTGGAATGACTGAATCTGAACGTAAGGGTGAATGGGAAGCCGTGATTAGTTTGAAATCGAAGGAGAAGAAGATCTAAATTTATCAAAAAAACAAAGGAGATGATACATATGAATAATTTTGCAATTGCTAGGGATTTTGAAGAAGGTAGAACAGAATTTCTACGAGAGGAATATGGGCCAGATTGTTACACAGATGATATCGGGTGTGCAATCATTTATGACGAACGCGGTGCAATTCGGGAACTGATTGATGATGAGTATGCAATCAAGTTGAAATATGACGTTGACGGTGGGATTGAAGGATACGAGCGAGTAGAGCTATAAATCAATAATAAGTATTACTAAGGAGGAATGTACAAATGATGTTATTTTGGGTAAACCCATTCGAAGATATGTTCAACATTAAGTCATATACCAAGTGGTATCACTATTTTTGGGCTATGCCGTTAATGTGCCTTTTGTTAATCGGAGCTTATGTATCAAATACACTGTGCCGAGTGACTGAAAGTTTAAAGAGAAAGTTCAAACGAAAATAGATTAGGGAGGATATAACACATGCCAAGACTGATTGATGCTGACAAGCTATTGAAATGGATAGAAGAGTCTCCGGAAGCTGCTGGATTTTGGCGTGAGGGTGGTCCAGATATTGATGAACATGATGCATATGACAATCTGATGGATGCAATCAACATGGGCGTATTCAAACCAGATCAACCGAGGGAGGATACATAAATGACACAAACATTGACCCGGGAACAAGTATTGGTGATGGAGCCAGTGGAAATCGACCGCTATATTCATTCAAATTTGTTTGATGGTGAAGATTTAACAGAATTTAAGTACAAACATGTAACTTATACAATACCCAACAGACGCGTGTTTGTTAAAGAGACTGATTCAAGTACGGTATGGAGAGAATGTCTAGCTTATTCCTTAGAGATTTCATCTGCGTGGGAAGTTGAAAAGAAGATTAAGGAACTGAGGTTACAGGCTAAATATTGCATAGCATTAAAGCAGGTCGTGATTGGCACAGGTGAGTACGTTGGAATGTTTGATTATATCCACGCAACACCAGAACAACGTTGCAAAGCCGCGCTATTGGCTGTACAGGACATTTAGGAGGATGTTAAAGATGAACAATAAACATCGTGGCAAACATATTGAAACAGCCGAATGGATTTACGGTTATTTGATCGGTGACAGTGCAATTGTTGGAGATATTGTTGAATGGGATGAGCAATATTTCTGTACTGAATATTGGTACTTGGTTGATCCAGACACGGTGGGACAAAGTATTGGTAAGGTTGATATTGAATCCGCTGACGATTTGTTCGAGGGAGATATACTCTCTCCCAATTGGGCACTCAAAGAGCATGAAGTGAAAATCATTTGTTATGACAGAAATCAATCAAAATACAAAGCAGTACCTTTGAGTATGTATTTAATTAATGCTGGTAATGGTGGTTGGACTGGCTATGACATTGGATATATGTCTCATAAGATTGGAAACATTCATGATAATCCTGAATTATTGGAGGTCTAAAGATGAAAAATATTGAAGTTGGTCAGACCCTTTATGTAAACATCAGTGGATTCCTATATAAAGAGGCAAATTTAAAAGAATACAAAGTACAAAAAGTTAACACATCTAGTGTATATGTTGCTCAAGAAGGAGACAAGCATCCTCTTAGATTAGACAAGAAAACACTGACTAACAATAATGGAGTCTTAGGTCATTACAAGGCATATGTTAATGCGGAAGATTACTGGGGCAAGATCAATCGGGCAAAAGAACATCAAAATCTGACAGCCAACATTAAAGAGAAAATTAGTTCATTGAGCCTAGCACAATTAAAAGAAATTGAGACTTTTATTAATCAACAAAAGTCAATGAAAGTCTAGTTTTAAATAGAAAATGCCCCTCTCAACCGAGAAGGGCGGGGGAATAAATAAACTTAAGCATACAAGAACAGAATTACTTCTGCAACGAACTCATGTTTGTTCCAGAACCATCTCAGAATTTTGTTACTAAAAATCACTTTTACATAGAGTTTTACCCCCAAATGCACACTAACACTCTCATAGCTCTTAAAAATCATGCATATTCCTCCAATCTGTTAGATAGATTCAAAGGAATGTAGATGCATATCAGCGATTTTTAAGGTCAGATGCAGAAGTTAGTGTCCGATGGAGAAAAGTTTTTCAAATGTCCTTCAGTTTAGTTTCAGATGTATACATGTTTAGATGAATTACCTGTTTCACAGAGAAATAAAAGGGGGAGATTGAGTTGAAATGGCTGATATGGACAATTAGATCTTGGTCATGTGATCATGAGTGGTTGTATGAAGAAGGTGTTTTTAAAACACTTTATGTAGATTATAACCAAACAACATCCAAGACCAGAATTTCAGCTACATGTTCCAAGTGTGGTTGGCATCGTAAATATGACAAATTCTAATAGTAAAGGGATTGATTAATTGAGCAAGTATGAGTTGAGTTTGTCTAAAGACTATGTTCCTAGTTGGACTGTAGTAGACGCAGTGCGGGAACTCTTTCAAAATGCACTTGATCAGCAAACGGTTAAATCGGACAACGAAATGTTCTTTGACTATGACAACGATAAACAGGTGCTTAGCATTGGAAACAAATCATCAATCTTGGACGTTAGAACCCTACTACTTGGTTCATCCACAAAAAGAAACGACCCAAATACTATTGGTCAGTTCGGTGAAGGATATAAAATTGCAACTTTGGTACTTACTAGATTGGATAAGAAAGTGACCTTTTACAACTATGGAGTAAGGGAAGTATGGAACCCTAGATTTGTAAAAGCTAGAAGATATGGCGGAGAAGAAATTCTTACATTTTTTATTGATAAAAAGTTCATATGGAGTAAGGTTCCTGATAATGATCTAACAATTACAATTGAAGGCGTTACTGAGGACGAATACAAAGAAATTGTAGAATCCAATCTCCACTTGCAGGATGTTGGTAAGACAATTGAGAGCAAATTGGGAAGAGTACTTGAAGAAGAAAAATATAGAGGTATGGTTTTCGTTAATGGATTGTTTGTGTGCGATTACAAAGAATATACACAAGGATACGATTTTAAGCCCGAATACATAAATATAGACAGAGACCGTAAGTTGGCTGATTCATTCGAACTAAGATGGCTGTCATCAAAAATGTTGAAGGGTGTTGAATCAGCTAAGACGGTAGATTTAATTAAAAACAATGCAGCAGACGTACAATACATAGCAAGTGTAGATGGATCTAATAAGATATTCGATAAAGTATATGACGACTTTTTGGATGAAAATGGAGAAAGCGCAATACCAGTAACCAACCAAGATGACTATAATAGAATATCGAAATCGACTACTCATAAGCCTGTGTATGTGTCGGAAAGTTATGCTTCTTCAATCAAGAAGAGCTATAAGTATACTGAACCTCTCATCAAGGTAGATCAAAAAGAAACAATAAATTCACGTTTAGTTAAGTGGCTAGATATGCATAAACAAAGCTTATCCAAAAAGGCCGTTAAGCATCTTGAAGATATTATAGATGATATTACAGAGTAGTTATATAAGATGATAAAACAAGTGTTTTACAACAAAAAAAGAGCTGTCACACCAATTAAGGTAATGACAGCTCTCGGTTAAACCTACGTCTATTGCACCCCTGCAATACAATAATTCTAATAGTACATACACAATAAATCAATAGAAATGAGGCCATACACATCAGAAAACTCGTAGTTGGCGACATCCATGGTTGTCACGATGAATTCAATTGTATTCTCAGTAAGTGCAAATACGATCCCACATCAGACCAACTGATACTAATTGGAGATTATGTAGATAGAGGATTAAAAAGTAAACAAGTTGTTGAGCATGTTATGAACTTAAAAAATGAACACAACGCTATTGTACTAAAAGGAAATCATGATGTCATGATGGTAGCTGCACTAAAACATGACGATGAATCCTATGACGCTCACTGGCTAAATAACGGTGGATTCACAACACTGATTGGTTACATTGGTGGAGATTATTTTGAAGAAGGATTTGAATGGGATAAATACATAGAAGTAAAAAAGTATATACGTAAACATTATCAACATCATATAGATTTTCTAGATTCGCTTCCATTGTATTACGAAGACGACCATCACATATTTGTTCATGCTGGGATTAATCCATTGCTTAATAATTGGAAGAACACATCCAATGATGATTTTATTTGGATCAGAGAGCAGTTTTTTAGAAACGACACAGGCTTAGATAAGAAAGTGATTTTTGGACATACTCCAGCAATGCATTTACATGGTTCTGCTGATATCTGGTTTGATTCCAAAGGTGACAAAATAGGTATTGATGGAGCATGTGCATACGGTAAACAACTAAATCTATTAGAAATTACAGAAGAGGGATTGTACATTCAACATAATGTACAGAAAGGTGAATTATATGAATTTTAAAATGATGCTACAACAATATGATCCTAACTTTGATAATGAAGAAATGATTAAGGTCGCAAAAGAAACAGATAGTAAAGAGCTGAAAGACAAGGTAATCAACAATAATATTCGTATCGCAGTAAAGTTGGCAAACAAGTGGAAGAAAGCTGGATACACGGACGACTTAGATGATTTGGTAAGTTTAGGATTGTTCGGTTTGATTGTTGCGTTTGATACATATGATTTAACAAAGAAGATTAAGTTTGTCTCGTATGCTGGTCGAATTGTATGGATGGAGTTTGTGAAGGCAGAACGCTATAAACACATGAAGTGTCGTGGTTCATTTCAAGCAGTAAGCATTGAAACACCCATTGGAAAATCAGGCGATGAAAGCGATAAGACAATTGCCGATATTTTATCAAACGAAGAGTTTTCAAGGTTTAGCCAGATCGAAGAGGACGAATTTAATGATCAGCTTATTGGACTTATGGAATCAAAACTTAACGAAAAGGAACGTGTGGTTGCTCAAAAATACTTCTTCGATGGTATGGGGATTTCTGATATTGGTAAAGAGATTAATCAAACAAGACAAACAACTCATTTTCAATATAAAAATGTTTTGAAGAAATTAACTCCAGCATTTGCATAATACATAGTTTAAATGAAACTTATATTTTACATAGAAAAGAAGGGGTATTTTGAGCGGAAATAAAATGATCAAGTATTACATGCATGATAATATTACATATAAAATCACGTATAAAAATAATTCAGAGTGGATTGATAGAATCGGATTATTTCATAGTCACAATGTAAAAATCAAAAAGAAAATATGTCTATTAGTATACCAAACAGTCTTCAATACACATTATTCATTAAACATTGGAAAAAGCTATATTGAAGAGGCAATTAATGATTACTTCGGGGAGGTAAATAAATGATTGTTAAAAATGAGGTTGTGCTTCACGAACACAGTGTAAGCTACATGAAGAGAGTATTTATGCAGTATAGCGAAATTGAAACATTGCCAAGTCTAGTAGAAAACCCAATCCTCCATCTGTATCCAGTCAAAGACACATATGAGCTAAATGGTGAATTAAATGGCTACAATGATTCTCTGTTCTTTAATTTGAATGTATATGATCCTGTTAATAGGGTCAGTTGGAAAAGCAAACAGTTGCATGATGGAATTATTCCGTTTTCAGAAGTTATGGTTCAGCAGATCAAGATATTTAAAGACTTGAGCACAATGGTTTCACTTAGTGGCTCATATAGATTATCTCAGATGCAGGGATTCAGTATAGGGAGGTTGGATTAGGATGAATGATAAGTGGATAGTGATTACTTATTATGATGATTTTAATGATTCTGAATATCGTATCAAAGAATTTTGTTCCGAAGCAGAAGCTATTTCATATTCAACATCTGTAGATGAAGAAGATTTTTACTGTGTCGCTAAAGTTATAAGGCGGTAGAAGATGCATTTCATTCTTACTCAGAAAGGAATATCAATATATATGGATGAAAGTGTAATTCCCAAAGGAATGTACTGCTATGACGATAAGGGGTATTGTCCTTATTCTCGTGAAGACAAAAGATATAAATATGATGCTTATGGCTATGGCAATGTATCATCTACGTGGTGTGATTATTTAAAATTAAATAGTGCTCAATTAGACTTTGAAGGCAGATACGAAAAAGATGGTAGCAAATGCTATACTGCTCATTTGATCCATGATCTGTGCAAAGTATGTGGGGTTAATGAATGAAAAAAGTAAATAAACACCTAGGCATACTAGGTTACAAGCCATCAGCAAGAATACATAGTAACATCGAGTCGCTGTTTTGTAAGAACTGTAACACTACACCGCAATTTACATCAACCAAAGAGTACTTTATACCATCTAAGTGGTATCAGTTTTCAAATTGTTTAGATACATGCACATGGATCATTTGTTCTGATTGTTATACACCACTAAAAGTAAAGGAGGATTAGCAAAATTGTCAGTATACTACACCTCAGATACTCATTATTCTCATAAAAATATCATCCAACATGAGAACAGGCCGTTCAATTCAGTAGAAGAAATGAATGAATTCTTAATCGAACAATGGAACGAAACAGTAAATAACAACGATACAGTATATCATCTTGGAGATTTTGTGTTTGGTGGAATCACTAAATGGGAAAGTATCATTCCAAGACTAAAGGGCAAGATTCATCTTACAGTTGGTAACCATGACAATGCTAATGCTGTAAAGAATATGGCCCATCACTTTGAAGAAGTTGAGAATATGATTGTTAGAAAAATTGATAAGCAGCATCTATTCCTGTTCCATTATCCAATTGAAATTGGTTTAACTCCAAGTGCTTATTCAATTCATGGACACATTCATAATAGACCATCGACTCATATTAATCAGATCAATGTAGGTATCGATAGTCCATTTACTAGAGATAAAGTTGGATTTGGGAAACTGATTCCTGAAGAGTTAATTATGGAAGAGCTGAAGATAAGGAAGGAGCAGGTATTGGAGTTACGTTCAAATAGAAAGTAGAGGTGCAGTGGTATTCAAATTCAAAACTACACAAAAATACTTAACAGTAGACTTGAAAAGGGAACGATCGAGAAAGAAGAGTATGACAAATACATAGCAAAGCTGGCAGAGTGGCAATTGAATTACGGCCTAGAATATTATCAAAGTGAAAATGATCCATTTTAATTAAGGAAGGTAAATACATATGATAAAACTAAATGATAAAGACTTGTTTAAGCTTTTTGATAAGCATTTGAGAGTATTCTATCCTGCCTTTAAAGATAAGACATTAAACATGGAGTACATTTTCGATCAGAACACTGTAACATATGACTATAAATTAAGAAGACTTCACTTCAATAGTTTCATTATCTACTTTCAATTTGACGGAGATCGGCTGAGAAAGTTTACATACCATGAGGCAGTCAACATGATTAAGAAAGAATATCCAGAAGCTACAGTTAATCTAGAATTATACATAGAAAACAAATTGAATGCTGTTGCCAATCCAAGCAAGTATCATGAGATAGTGAATTTTTACTGCGATGTAGAAATTGACGATGTTGAACTTACTGGGGAGCAATTATCCTCGATGATTGACCTTGCTTTAATCACTCGTAGTAAAAAGTGTGACAATGAAGAATGGCTAACTGAATTATCCTTGAGATATCAACCTTTTTTGAACGCAAATTCCTGATGAAACATCAATTTTACTATCACCTTAGTTTTAAGGTTAAATGCAGACTTTGGTATAATAGAGCCTTCTCGATATCTGGTATTAAGTCGTCCAGACAGTTACAATGATGGTTATTGCAAACCCTACAGTATGAAGGGGCGCTCTGATTCAAAATTTTGATGATTCTGTTATTGAAACCATCATAGTAAACAACACACTTAGTCTTATCATTGAGTGTTACGTTAATGATCGCCAATTCGGTCTTATCAGGCCTTGTAACTCTTTTATACCCAGTAACATTACCATAATCAATAATCATCTCATTGCTCTCCTTTTATTTTGGCTATATGTACATAATATATAAAAAAAGAATAGATAGTCAATTATAAGAATAAAAATATGTACACTATTATATTATTATGGTATAATCAATTTAGATTTGAGGCTACAGTTGTACACAAATATACTCAAGTGTGTCATTCTAGTACATTTGTAGCGTATCTCTAAGGAGGTTGTACCATTTTGTTTAATACATTGAACTTAGATCTGGGGTTTAAGTGGACTAAAGCAGAGAGAGGAGGGAAGTTTTATCGTCAACCAACCATAGTAGGTGAAGCGAAGGACATGTTTGAACAGAACATAAAGTCAGACCATTTTATATATAACGATGAACTTTTTGTAGGCAATGTTGCATTGGAATATAGCGACATCAAATATTTCTCTCTTAATAACAAGAAAGCAGAAGCAGAGACGAGCGATGTGGTAATGAAGACGACATTGGGATACTTGGCGCGCAAAGATAGAGTTAAATTAGTTAGTGGTCTCCCAATTAATTTCTACTTTACTCAGAAAGAGTCTTTTAAAGAAAAGTTATTGGGTTTAGCAGATGAAGGGGAGTACACGATTCGCAAGGGAAGAGGCAAGAACTTCACTGTCCAGCCCATTGTAGAAGATTGCAAAATGGTTCCGCAAGGACTGGGCGTTACAATGGATTATTTGCTCGATGAAGATGGGCGTATCGCAAAAGTGAAGGCGGCTCAACAAAAGATTTTAACTGTTGACTTGGGATTCTATACTCTCAATTTATTGGGCTTTAGTAAATCTAGCATCATGAAGGAATCGAAAAGTGTATTAGTTGGCGTAGAAAGAGCATATACACTCTTGCAAGGTTACATACAGAAATTGACGGGACACACCCCAGCAATCTATGAGTTAGATCCTTATGTTATATCGGGGCAATATCAGGGACACAATATCGTCCCATTAATTCAAAGAGCGTTTAAATCGTTAGCATCTCAAATCAAAAATGAAATAGAAAGCTTAAACACAGAGTTCGATATATATTTGATTGCTGGCGGGGCTGCAAGATACATTTATGAATATTTAAATCTCCCGAATAAAGTCCTTATGGATCAGTTGGCTCAAGTGCGAGGGTATGGAAAGATAGGTAAGAAATCATGGAAATAGCAGCTAGAGCAAGATTAAGACCAGTAAAAGATGAAGATCTCCGTGAGGCATGGGTAAAACTGCCTCCACACGAAGATAAGAGCGATGTTGTAAGGAGGGCATTAAGATTACTGTTCTTTGGCAGTGCACCTTACCTAAACAGCACTTATTCGCAACCTCCCTCTAATGAAGAAACTGATGAATTCATTGTTCAGAGTGAACCCGAACAGCCAGAGAATGTAGAAGTATATGAAGAGAAGTTGGATGAACTATTTGGTTCTTTTTAATGTAGGCTTCGGCCTACTTATACATAGATTTTATTCGCCAATGCAGTTGAGCATTTTAACGCTACATCGCCCATATACTTTCTTAACGAGGTGATGACTGTGGACGAAGGCGTCAGACGTATAACCGTAAACGAATCAAGGATTAACATTGTATTCAATGCAGACGAGGGATATAAACTGTCTCCTGAATTGACTGATCAAGCTTCACCAATAAGTAATCAGAATGAATCCACAGCAGACATTTTTAGAGAAATGGGCGAGATGATTGGGCTTGAAAAAGTAAAGGATCTTATATATGAGATTCATGCACTCATAGAAGTCAATAAACTTCGGAATGAGGAAGGTCTCAAGAACAGCAAACAGGTATACCACATGATTTTCAAAGGTAATCCCGGCACTGGCAAAACTACAGTAGCAAGAATTATCTCAAAAATGCTCAACAAAATGGGAGTTCTTAGTAAAGGACACTTGATTGAGGTTGAACGTGCAGACTTGGTTGGTGAATACATTGGTCATACAGCCCTAAAGACTCGCGACCTTGTTAAAAAAGCAATGGGTGGGATACTCTTCATTGATGAGGCATATAGTCTTGCTCGTGGAGGGGAAAAAGATTTCGGAAAAGAGGCAATAGACACACTTGTAAAAGTAATGGAGGACAAAAGTGATGACCTAATTATCATACTGGCTGGATATCCCATAGAGATGGATGACTTCCTTCAGATCAACACAGGATTGCCTTCAAGATTCCCTATTCAAATCAACTTTGACGACTACTCTACTGATGAACTAATGCTGATCGCTCTAAAGATGTCTTCTGAGAAGGACTACAACTTTACTGGTGATGCAGCAGATAAGCTTAAACAGATAATACAAGAGGAAAAGGATCTGAGAATTCACTTTAGCAATGCCAGATATGTGCGTAATGTTATTGAGAAAGCAATTCGTCATCAAGCTGTTAGATTAATGAGGAGACGTGAAAAGATATCTCGTCAAAGTCTTATGGAGATCACAGCGCGAGACATTACATCTAACTTAAATGAAACTAAAAAAGTAGAAGGAATTTTTACAGTGTAGAGTCTCTAATGAGACTTAAAGGAGGTGATAGGTATGTAAACATGTAACGCAAGTCATTATGAAATCAATATTTGATTAAGAATAAGGAGGTCGATAACCATTTGTGTATTTTGCAACTATCACAATCACAGGGACTACTCAAATATTTTTACTCCTGACTGTTCAGTTAAAATAGATGATTATGTAAGAAGATCAAAGGAACTTGACCATAAAATTCTCTCCAGTATGGAACATGGATTTCAAGGAAGGTACTTTGATACCTATGATGTCGCTAAAAAAGAAGGCTTGAAATTTATCTTTGGAACTGAAGCATACTGGGTGAAAGATCGATTCGAAAAAGATAATACAAACGGTCACATGTGCCTATTTGCCAAATCAGAGAAAGGGAGGCGCGATATAAACCGTATCCTCTCTGAAGCAAACGAGACAGGGTATTATTACAAGCCTCGTATCGACTTAGATTTAATTTCAACATTAGATCCTAACGAAGTCTTTGTAACAAGTGCTTGCATAGCATTTTGGCAATACGAAGATGTGGAGAAAATTGTTCTTGATCTTAACTCATACTTTGGAAAGAATTTTATGTTAGAAGTTCAAGCCCATCATACTGAAACGCAGAAAAAATTACACAACAGAATATTGGATATTTCGTCTAAACACAACATTGAATTGATTGCTGGATGTGATAGTCACTTCATATATCCAGAACAAGCAAAGGATCGAGATGCAGTTTTAGAGGCAAAAGGAATTGTATATGAAAATGAAGATGGCTGGTTTATGGACTATCCCGATGGTGAGACACTAAAACGACGTTTTATTGATCAAGGTGTCCTTAATGAAGAACAGATTGATAAGGCAATAAATAATACATTAGTCTTTATGGATTTTGATGATTATGATTCTGATTTAATAAAAGTATTTAGCAATGATATTAAACTTCCTACGTTATATCCAGAGCTATCACAAGAACAACGTGATCATAAATATAAGCAATTATTGAATGAAAAGTGGAGAGAAGCCAAGAGCAGCATTCCAAAAGAGAGGCACGCTAAATACATAGATGAAATTAGAAAAGAAGGTTCTGTAGTAGTAAACACGGGAATGTCGGATTACTTTCTGATTGACCACGAAATTGTTAAAGAAGCTGTTGATAAAGGGGGAATTATAACTCCTACAGGCCGGGGCTCAGGAGTATCATATTATACGAACACATTATTGGGATTTTCGAAAGTAGACAGAATTTCTGCTCCCGTACATTTATACCCTGAACGTTTTATGAGTGAAAGCCGAATATTGGAAACAAAATCACTTCCTGACTTAGACTTGAATTTGGGTAACCCAGAAGTATTTATTGCAGCACAAACCAAAGTACTGGGAGAAGGGCATTCATATCCAATGATTGCTTATGGCACATTCAAACGTAAATCAGGTTTCAAATTATATGCCAAATCGCAGAATCTTGACTTCGAAATCGCTAATGAAGTATCAAAACAACTTGAGGCGTATGAGAATGACTTAAAATATGCCGAGGATGACGAGCAGGATCTGATTGATGTTTATGATTATGTTGATAAAAAATATCATCACCTTATAAAAGAAAGTGAGAAGTACACAGGGATAATCTCAGACAAAAAACCACATCCTTGTGGACATTTAATTTATCAAGGGAATATCAAAGAAGAGATTGGCTTAATAAGGATAAAAAGTGAGTCAACTAAAAAAGAAGTGATTGCTGCACTAATTGATGGTGAAATAGCAGAACGTAAAAAATTCCTCAAGAATGACTTACTTAAAGTTGATGTAGTTAAAACAACACATGATACATATAAAAGAATTGGACTACCAATACACACAGAAACCGAACTATTAAATACTATTAAGGACAACGATAAAGTATGGGAAATTTACGCTAAAGGGTTAACTGTTGGAGTAAATCAGGTGGAAAAGTACTCGACCACACAAAAAGTAATGAAGTATCAGCCAAGCAATATTTCAGAGTTAACAGCATTTATAGCAGCTATCAGACCATCTTTTAAATCAATGTATCATACGTTTGAGAGCAGAAAACCTTTTACTTATGGAATTAGTAGTTTTGACGACCTCATACAGACTGAGGAAATGAAGAATTCTTATGTACTGTACCAAGAACAGACCATGGCAACACTCGCTTATGCAGGATTCCCTTCTGACGAAACATACGGAATCATCAAGGCAATCAGCAAGAAAAAGCCAGACGTAGTTAAGCCGTTGAAAGAACGATTCTTAAAAGGTTTCAGTGACAAGATCCTTGAGAGAGAAACTGTAACTCAACAAGAAGCATTTGATATGAGTGATAAAGTATGGAAAATTATTGAGGATTCAAGTGGATACGGTTTTAATGCGTCACATGCGTACAGTTATGCGCTTGATTCCGTATATTGTGCATATCTCAAAAGCCACTATCCGATCTATTTCTATGAATCATTATTGAGACATTTTTCAGAGAAGAAGAACAAAGATAAAGTTGGTCTTCTTAAAGAAGAAATGCAGAAAGGGTTCGGAATTAAAGATGGTGGCATAAAGCTTGGGACTGATAATAGAAGTTTTGTGGCAGATGAGAAGAGAAATTCAATCTATGCCGATCTATCAGGCATTAAGTTCATGAATGTAAAAGTAGCTGAAGAACTATTTGAGATTGGCAAAAATATATATGAAAGCTTTGTAGACTTATTAGTTGACATAAATCTAAAAACTTCAGTTAATGCTAGACAATTAAAGATACTCATTATGCTTAATTATTTTGATATGTTTGGTAACAGTGGGTATCTCTCTGCCTTGTTCAAGGAATTCTCAGATGGTAAGTATAAATATAAAAAAACATATGTAGAAAAAACAATAGAACAAAGGATTATTGAGTTGAAAAAGATTGAAACTGAATTAAGGAATCAGGAAGTACCAGCGATTCTTCCAAATGAGACAGTTATGTTTCAGATTGAGCACATGGGTTATGCAGATGTTAAATATCCTGAGACAAGTTCTGGCTGGTGTGTAGTAACGGATATTGATACAAAATATTCTCCAAAATTAACATTGTATGGTGTTCAAAAAGGAGAAACACGGATCTTCAAAATGAGCAAAAAGACATTCAACGTTAAGGATAGAGATTTAAGAATAGATATTGGTGATTTAATTGAGATTACTGAGTTTAAGAAAAAAATGAAATCTGTTCCTGATGGAAATGGAAATTTCATAGAAACAAATGAGTCTGAAACTTGGATCACTGGTTACAACAAGTATAAGAATAAGGAGAATACATAGATGGGAAACAAGTTTAGCAAATCAAAGATTGAACAAATTATTGGACGTAAGCTGACAGAGGATGAATACAAAGAAGTTGTAGGAACAGTTCTTAATCAATTGCTGAATGAAAAAGTTGAGAAGTCAAATGGATAGGTTCGATAATGATTACCACTATATCCGCTTTCCTGATCCGCAAGAAAATGAGGTGAAGTATTCAACCTGTTATGGGTGTGAGGCGGATATTATTGTGGGTGAAGAAATTTTAGATGTTTATGGAATGTGTGTACACGATACATATGATTGTTTGTTTAAGGCAGTAGACGCTAAACGATTAATTGCAGGAGAGGAATGATTGATTGGCTACAAATCAAGGAAAATTATTCGAAGAGGACTTCCAAAAGTCAGCAGCTCAAAGTGTAGAGAAGATATTCTTTGTACGCTTAAAAGACACTCACATCCCCGTTGATCTTCGTTCGCGAGTTAGAGTAACTAAAAATGACTATGACTGTATGATGTTTGCAAAGAATCATTTATTCACATTAGAACTTAAATCAACAAAGGATAAGTCAATTAGCTTTCAAGAAAGTGTAATCAAGCAACATCAAATCGATAAACTATCAGAAGCAAATACATATGAAGGTGTAATATCGGGATTCATTATGAATTTTCGTGAACCTGAGAACAAGGTGTACTTTATACACATAGAAGAGTTCTTAAAGTATCAGAACATTGCACAGAATCAAATCAAGGAACATACATATAGAAGTAAAGTAAATAAAAGTAGTATTTCACTAGCCATTTGCGAAGAAATAGGAATTGAGATTAAAGGATTTAAACCTAGAACAAGATGGCACTACCATTTAAAAGATTTTGTTATGGAGGCAATTAATACATATGCTAACAAGGAAGAAGGAAATTCAAAGTGAATCAAAACTTAACTGAAAAAAGAATGGCTGAGTACACAATTGTAAATACATATTCCGAGAGCAGATGTAGTCGAGAAGAGGTAGAAACGAAGATAGCTAATTGGATCGAAGATATGATTATTAAACACTCTGATATAGATAGAATTTAGGTGATTATAATGTTATTATATAAGAGTGAATATATGAATTAAAAGGAGAAGAAGCTATGATTGTTTTAAAAGATATGCAAAAATTATCTACAACTCAAATTACGGCCTTGATCGGTAAGATCAGGGCTATTGTTTATACTCGTGTATCATCTGATATCCAAATTGATAACTATTCACTAGAGTCACAGATTGATATATGTGTAAAGGAAGCAAAAACAAAGTTTGATATTAATGAAGATGAGATTATTGTCTTACGTGAAGAGGCAGAGTCTGGAGATAATCCTAACCGTCCGATGCTGAATTACATACTGTTTCTGCTTGAAAAAGGTCTAGGGAATAGAGTTATCTTTTTGCATCCAGACAGGTTGAGTAGACATCTCCACCTACAGCAACAAATCACACATAAAATTTGGGAATTGGGTTGCGATTTACATTTTGTTGAGTTTGACTTACAAAAAGGAAATGCAGAATCAATGCTCAACTATAACATCCAAGGCTCCATCGCTCAATACAATAAGGCAAAGATTCTTGCGAACACAAAGCGTGGACGAAAAACGATGGTGGCAAACAATAAGATTCCGGGGATGAATAGAATATATGGATACACCTATGATAAAGAACTAAATACTCTCGTTGAGAATAAAGAAGAAAAAGAACGATACCTAATGATGGTGAAGATGATATTAGAGGGTAGCACTGGCTCAGAGGTTGCAGAGTATTTAGCAAAGAAAAGGTATTCAGCACCTAAAGGAGACACTTGGTATCAAGCCACTATCAGTCGAATTCTAAGAAATGAATCATATAAAGGCACATACTATCATGGCAAAACAGAAGTTGTTCGAGTTGATGGCAAGAAGAAACAAGTACCAAAGCCAAGGGACGAGTGGGAGAAAATTGATATTCCTCAATATATAGATGAGGTTACGTTCGAGAGATTGCAAAAGACATTGGATGGAAATATTAAGAATAGTGGGAGACCATCGGAGGATTATTTATTAAGAAGCATTGTACGATGCGGAAGATGTGGAGCTGCTGTATCTTCAGGAGTAGTAACTAAAACCCAGAATGGCATACTAAAATACTACACATGTACAAGAAAGACAAAAAAATCATATAGTGTAGAAACTGGGCTATCCAATACTACTTGCAAGGGATCGAATTGGCGAGTTGATATGATTGATTCTCTGATATGGAATGAAGTTTTGAAAATCATAGGAAATCCAGAGGTGATCATTTTTAGTATGATCAATAAGATGTCTGACAGTGAAAAGATAAACGAGAACATTAGTAAAAAAGAAAGCTTGCTTCGATCCATTAAAGAGAAGGAAATATCCAAAGCTAGATATATTGATTTGTACGCAGATGGCATTATTCAATCAAAAGATGATCTAGCAAAAAAAATTCAACCAGTAGAGACTGAGTTAGACGACTTAAAAAGAGAATTGCACT
The DNA here is from genome assembly GCF_037975265.1 of Paenibacillus sp. FSL P4-0176. Taxonomy (NCBI): domain Bacteria; kingdom Bacillati; phylum Bacillota; class Bacilli; order Caryophanales; family Paenibacillaceae; genus Paenibacillus; species Paenibacillus sp. FSL P4-0176. Next base: position 4,136,463 of record NZ_CP150242.1, on the reverse strand, counting down.
CTATAGAAGAAAGTTTAAAAATCAATCAGCATAAAGATGATAGTATGAAGGTTGCTATAAATATGTTGAATAAATACAAAAACATTATAAATAAGGATCTAACTATAGAGGACAAGAGAAGCATTGTACGATTATTAATTGAAAAAGTAGTTTTGCATCAAGAAAAAAAGATAGAGATAGTGTATAGATTCAATTTAAATACCGATAATAGAGATAGTGAGTCTAGCAATTATTATGACAATTCTATCAATAGCCAAATCAATGGAAGATAACAAAAATCAGTTTATTCTCATATTGGCTGGTTATTCAGATGAGATTGATTTTTTTCTCCAGACCAATCCCGGATTACCTTCCCGCTTTCCCATTCAAGTGGAGTTTCCAGACTATAGCATTGATCAGTTGATTCAAATCTCTGAGATTATGGCCAAAGAGCGTGATTATATTCTAATGCCTCAGACCATACTCAAGCTAAAGCAACATTTGCTTCAGGAAAAAAATGATTCGCTGCATGCGTTCAGTAACGCCAGATACGTTCGTAATGCCATTGAGCGTTCGATCAGGCATCAGGCGGTTCGTTTGTTGGAACAATACTCGGAAGGCAGTCCAGGAAAACTGGAGCTGATGACAATCCGTACAGAGGATTTGAACTTTGAGCGAAAGTAAGCGATAATATAGTTTTTACACCAGCCGGCCGGGCCAACCGGTTCGGCTTAAGGCATGCCATGGCATATTCGTGGCAATGTATATCAACGGATTGATTAAGTAATTAGAGGGAGTGAACATATACATGACAAATGGCACGCATGATACAGATATGGTCAAAAAAGATCGCGCCGTCTTGGTGAGTCTTGTTACGGATGATGTAAAACGTACAGGTATCAACCCTGAGTACTCTTTAGAGGAACTGGTGAAACTTGCTGAGACAGCTGGAGTGGAAGTGCTAAGTGTACTTTCTCAGAACAGGGAAAAACGTGATACCAAATGGTTCATTGGTAAAGGTAAGGTGGAAGAACTCCGTGCAATCGCGGAGGAGCTCGGAGCAACTACGGCTATTTTTGATCAGGAATTGTCAGGTGCACAGGTTCGTAATCTGGAAGAAACACTCGATCTCAAAATTATTGACCGTACCCAATTGATTTTGGACATCTTTGCACAACGGGCCAACACTAGAGAAGGTATTATTCAAGTTGAATTGGCTCAACATAGCTATTTGCTGCCACGGTTGTCGGGTCATGGCAAGAACCTGTCCAGACTCGGGGGCGGAATCGGAACAAGAGGCCCAGGTGAAAGCAAACTGGAGACAGACCGCCGTCACATTCGTGGTCGTATCGATGATCTGAAACGTCATCTGGAAGAATTGACACGTCATCGTAAGTTGCATCGTGAACGCCGCAAAAAAACAGGTATTGTTCAGGTGGCCCTTGTTGGTTATACCAATGCTGGCAAATCAACCTTGCTCAAGCAGTTGACGGCTGCAGATGTGTATATTCAAGATCAGCTATTCGCTACATTGGATCCTACATCACGTACGATGGAACTTCCGAGTGGAAAAGAAATCGTACTTACCGACACGGTTGGATTTATTCAAAATCTACCGCATGATCTGATTGCAGCATTCCGGGCAACGTTGGAGGAAGTGAATGAAGCAGACCTGATCCTGCATGTTGTGGACGCCTCATCAGCTATGCGTGAAGATCAGATGCGGACGGTTAATACGATTCTGCAAGAACTTGGTTCAGGGGACAAGCCGCAGTTAGTCCTGTATAACAAAAAAGATGCATGCACACCAGAGCAGCTTGAGATGCTTCCATTGGATAAAGGCCATATTAAAGTAAGCGCATTAGACTCGGAGGATCTGCTTAAAATCCGTGAATTCATTCAGACAGAGCTGACAGGTGATACGAAGCGCTTCCGTATTCCGGCAGAACGTGGTGATCTTACGTCGGTACTCTATAAAATTGGTGATGTAGTGGATACCAGCTTTGAAGAGAATGATGTCATTTATGAAGTTGAATTGCAAAAAGGTGAATATGAGAAATTTGGTTATATGCTTGAAGAATTCATTGAATTGTAATATTCATGACATATTGATGTGATAAGTTACACGATAATGGATATTCGACGTCAGATTCGTGCTATGAAGGGGAATGAAGTAAGATGGTAAGCTTTGATTCAGAAATAACTGAACTTCAACGTCAAGTGGAGCGTCAGATTGAAGGACAACTTCAACAGATTGATCGGATCACAGATCACAATCAATGGAAGGTGATTCATGCTTTCCAACAGCGAAAAGTAAGTGATTTTCACTTTGCAGGTTCAACAGGTTATGCCTATAACGATCGTGGCCGTGAAGTGCTTGATGAAGTATATGCTGATGTTTTCGGCGCGGAAGCCGCGTTGGTACGTCCTCATTTTGCTTCAGGTACTCATACGATTAGTACAGCTCTCTTTGGAGTTTTGCGTCCAGGTGACGAATTATTGTACATCACGGGTAAGCCTTACGACACATTGCATAAAGTTATTGGCAAACCCGGTGATGGTACAGGTTCATTACGCGATTTTGGCATCGGTTACCGTGAGACGGCCTTAACTGATGAAGGTGGAGTGGACTGGGCAGCAGTTGAAAAAAGCATTACACCGGCTACAAAAGTTATTGGGATTCAACGTTCACGTGGTTATGACTGGCGCTCATCCTTCTGTGTTGCTGAGATTGCTGACATGGTTACGCGTGTTAAAGCGCTTAAGGAGGATGTCATCGTATTCGTAGATAATTGTTACGGTGAATTCACGGAGGAACGTGAACCGACAGAAGTTGGAGTTGATCTGATGGCCGGGTCACTGATCAAGAATCCTGGTGGAGGCATTGCGGAAACCGGTGGATACATATGTGGGAAGGAACAATACGTACAGCTGGCAGCTTATCGTCTAACAGCCCCTGGAATTGGGGGAGAGGTGGGAGCAATGCTGGGGACAACACGTGGCATCTACCAAGGACTTTACATGGCACCGACAATTGTAGGACAAGCTATCAAAGGAAGTACGTTTGCTGCTGCGATGTTTGCTGAATCCGGATTTGTAACCAAACCCGCCTGGAATGAAGCTCGCACAGATCTGATCCAGGCTGTTAAGTTTAGCTCTGCCGAGCATCTGATCGCCTTCGTGCAGGGGATTCAGCGAGCAGCAGCTGTGGATAGTCATGTGGTTCCTGAACCGTGGGATATGCCTGGTTATGAGCACCCTGTCATTATGGCGGCAGGTACGTTCATTCAGGGTGGAAGTCTGGAATTATCAGCCGACGCGCCTATTCGGGAGCCGTATATCGGGTATATGCAAGGCGGATTAACGTACTCTCATGTCAAATATGGCGTTTTGATGGCGTTACAGACTATGAAAGATCGTAAATTATTGTGAGTTTATCTAACACGTCATTGACACTTGGTAATAACTAAATGTACAATAGGGTGAAGAATAGATGACTGGAAGGTTGATGAACATGGGTGATGAAATCCGCAGAAATATGGCCTTATTCCCAATTGGTATTGTAATGAAACTTACGGATCTGTCTGCACGTCAGATTCGTTACTATGAGCAGCACAGCTTGATCGTTCCTGCGAGAACGTCAGGTAATCAACGGTTATTCTCTTTTAATGACGTAGAGAGATTGCTAGAGATCAAGGCTTTGATTGAAAAAGGAGTTAACATCGCGGGCATCAAACAAGTGATGAATCCTGTTTCAAAAGAATCCGAGGAAGCTACAGTTATCACGCCAGATACTGAAGTTAAACGCAGAGAGCTGTCCGATACGCAGTTGCACCGCTTGCTGAAGCAGCAGCTTGTATCAGGTAAGAGACCAGGACAAGTATCTCTCATTCAGGGAGAGCTTTCCCGATTCTTTAATAAAAATTAAATTCGCATAACTTGGCGAGTGAGGGGAAAACACGTACTTTTGGTGTGAGACTCCTTGACCCGTGGAACTTTCTAATGTACAAATATAACAGGCAAGCCAAATACGCAGATAAGAAAGGGAGAGGTTATAGTGAGTTATACAAAAGAAGACATTCTCCGCATTTCGAAAGAAGAAAACGTACGATTCATTCGATTGCAATTTACTGATTTGCTTGGAGCTATCAAAAACGTCGAGATTCCTGTGAGTCAGTTGACTAAGGCTCTGGATAACAAGATGATGTTCGATGGATCTTCCATTGAAGGTTATGTACGTATTGAAGAGTCCGACATGTACCTCTATCCAGATCTAGATTCTTGGCTTATTTTCCCATGGGTTGCAGAGAACCGTGTTGCACGTCTGATTTGCGACGTATATCTTCCGGATGGTAATCCGTTCCCAGGAGATCCACGTGGTATCTTGAAACGTAACCTGAAGGAAGCCCAAGATATGGGATTCACTTCCTTTAACGTTGGTCCTGAACCCGAGTTCTTCTTGTTCAAAACAGACGAAAAAGGAAACCCGACTAACGAACTGAATGACCAAGGTGGTTATTTCGACCTTGCGCCTACGGATCTTGGTGAAAACTGTCGTCGTGACATCGTTATCACACTTGAAGAAATGGGCTTTGAGATCGAAGCTTCCCACCATGAGGTAGCTCCAGGTCAGCATGAGATCGACTTCAAATATGCTGATGCTCTGAAAGCTGCTGACCAGATCCAAACGTTCAAACTCGTTGTTAAAACGATTGCACGTCAGCATGGTTTACATGCTACATTCATGCCGAAACCACTGTTTGGTATGAACGGATCCGGTATGCACTGTAACCAATCCTTGTTCAAAGGCAATGAGAACGCATTTGTTGATGAGTCGGACGAGTTGGGTCTGAGCAAAACTGCTCGTCACTTCATGGCTGGAACTCTGAAGCACGCACGTGCGTTTGCAGCAATTACTAACCCAACTGTGAACTCATACAAACGTCTTGTACCAGGTTATGAAGCACCTTGTTATGTAGCATGGTCTGCTAGTAACCGTAGCCCAATGATTCGTATTCCAGCTTCCCGTGGTCTGAGTACACGTGTTGAGGTTCGTAACCCGGATCCGGCTGCTAACCCTTACCTGGCTTTGTCTGTTCTGTTAAAAGCAGGTCTGGACGGAATCAAACGTGAGCTTTCCTTACCAACTCCAATTGACCGTAACATCTACATCATGTCAGAAGAAGAGCGTGTGGAAGAAGGCATTCCAAGCTTGCCAGCTGACCTGAAAGAAGCATTGAATGAATTGATCCGCAGCGAAGTCATCTGTGATGCTCTCGGCGACCACGCCTTGGCTCACTTCTATGAGCTGAAAGAAATTGAGTGGGATATGTATAGAACACAAGTCCACCAATGGGAACGCGATCAATATATCACATTGTACTAGTCGAAAAAACCTTGTAACTACGGGTTTTGAAGGAATGAACCGGGGAACGTTTTGAGGGAATTGCACTTCTATTGAGGTTGCGTCCCCCAAACGTCCCCCGGTTTTTGATTTTCTGATCCAAAAATACGGGAAGTGTACTCTTCATATTTATCAATGTTACACTTCTCTAGCTTTTTAGAAATATGAGCATACATATCGGATGTAATTTGCACACTGCCATGCCCAAGCTGCTCTTGTACAAATTTTATGTCGGCCCCAGCTTCAAGCATGATCACGGCATAGGTATGTCTGAAGGAATGGATCGTTAAATCCTCACTTAAACCCGCTTTTCTCAAAATTCTCTTCGAAGCATTAAAAAGACTAGATTTAGGCATCGGACTACCATCATTCCTGCACAAGACGAGATTTAAATCGTGTCTGTACATGGACTCCCCTAAATTGATCTTATTTTGATTCTGCCATGAAGCATGATACCTCAAATCATTTATGATTCCGTTACTTACATTAATGGTGCGGGTAGAATTTCCGGTTTTTGTATCTCCGAAAAGTTCGTCCTCGTCTTCAGCTTGAAAATCGAGTGTTACATCAACACGGATCATCTTTTCTTTGAAATTGATATCCGACCACTTTAGAGCGGCAGCTTCGCCTTTTCGTAACCCCGTTTCAATAAGCACTTTGAAGAAAAGCCAATAAATGTACCCATACCCTCGAGCCGTATGAAGAAATTTGGGGATGTCTTCTGAATCAATGAATTGGATCGTCTTCTTTTTGTGCGCTCCTTTAATAATTGAACCTTTACATAGATTGCGTAATATTTTTCCTTGAATCAGTGCATGTTCCATGGCTGAGTATACAGTAGAGTTGATGATCTCAACCGTACGTTTGCTGAGTCCCTTTTTAAATAGAGAGTCTAAAAAGACCTGATACATATCTGGTTTTAAATCTTTGAGCATCAGACGCTTAAAATAAGGTTTGATATGGGTGTTAAGGTTGTTTTCATGTAGTTTGATCGTATTCTTTCGTACAACTTCTTTTTTGTAGTTATTTATCCAATTTCGAATGTAATCGACCAAAGGAATGTAGCTCTGTTCGAACCCTTGCTTTAGCTACCTTAAAAATTCAGCAGCAGCAAATTCAGCCTCTGGTTTAGTTCGAAAACCCGCTTCGGATTTCTCTTTTTGTTGTTGAGTGAACGGATCGGTGTATTTTAACCGATACCTCCAGCCACTTTTTAATTTCTTAAAACTTGCCAATTTCATTCCTCCCTACTAGAACGTTAGTTTTTTCTGTATGTAAAACCGCCTCACAGCAATATAAGCGTAAGTTAATCAATTTTGAGCAGAGTAGTGAAATATTCTGGGTTAAAGATGAAAAAGGAGAAAGAGCTTCGAATTAAAGTCGGAAAAGATATTTTAAAAAAATCATCAAAAAACGAGCCTTCGGTAACTAAGGCTCGTTTGTGCAGGAGTCATATTTGGCTCCAATAACTATGTTTAAATTAGTGCAGAGGTTTCTTGCGGAAAAGTAACTAAAACAATTCTACCCTATTTCACAGGATTTGATCATACTTTAGCTTTAAAGTTCTTGTCCTTGGTTCGAGACCAGAACTTGTACCGATTGCCGAAAAGGAAATGATCTGATTACCGATTAGATAAGTATTTAACTACTTGTCACTGCTCTAATTCATTAAGCTGGCGGGCAGTTTAGTTTAAGATTAACTGAGGTGAACCATATCATCGCTAGTGATAAAGCAGAGAATTGAACTGGATATCGCATCGGCAACGCTGAGTTTGCAGGAAGGAGCTTAAAGTATTCACGTACTCGATACATGCGGAATGTCTAATATTGATGGTCCGTAAGGAATAGATGAGATGTGACAGTTTAGCTCAAACGACTTAATTGTATAGTGTTGACACTTCGCCCACTTGGAGTAATATGTTACTATTGAGATAGCATTCTATTTCCGATGAAGATAGTTTGAATGTTATTTATGAAGGAGAGACACTATGACAATGTTCGAGATATGTTCTATGCAAAGTCTATTTTATGAACAACGGCGGTTGTTTGTATAGAGCTAATAATATAAGTAACCGCTTAAATCCGGATAGTGATAATTGTTATAGTGTAGACTTTGCTACCTTAAAATTCAACTATTTTAAGGAGCGGCTATCATGAGATATGTAAATGCCGACATCATCTTTCCGGAAGAATTACTAAATGAAATACAAAAGTATATGAACGGTGGATTGGTTTACGTCCCTAAATCAAAAGGTTTGCGTTAAAAATCGGGGTGAAAATTCAGGCAGCAGAAAAATTATAATCTTAGAAATGATGAAATCCGGCGAAAGTTTCTCGATGGTGACACTATCGAGAAACTTTCAGATCGATTTTTCCTTTCAAGCGATACTATTAAAAAGATCGTTTATACAAAATAATAGCTTAACAAAAGTCGCATTGGAAGAAATCCTAATGTGACTTTTTTGTGTATAGTATAGTTTAAATTGTTTATTACATATTTTCAAGCTTTTACTATCGTTATAATAACATATAAGAGAAGTAGTTGATTTACTTCATAAAAACTGCCAGGGGGGATAACAAATGAATGATTTTTTTAGATTTGATACTGATGAAGAACGGCGGGCGTTATTAATCAGAGCAAGGAAAGTCGCTTTATCTGCAATTCGAAAGTATAACTTAGAATGGGATAACATCCAGTTTATTCAACTATCCGATACGATCACGTATAAAATTGAAACCAGTACAGATAACAATTATTTACTTCGCATTCATTCGGACCGATTAAGCAGAGAGGAAATTCGTTCGGAACTCCTACTGTTACAAGCACTGAACAAATCGAAAGATCTAAAAGTACCAGAAGGGATGGCAAATTGTGATGGTATTTATGTATTGGACATCGAAACAGAGACAGGATATAGGCGCCCTTATATAACGATGATGCGATGGATAGAGGGTGAAAAAGCAGCAGGTGAATTTACAGATAGTCAAGCATATAATATGGGTGTATTGATGAGCAGGCTCCATGAAGCAGCAAAGGATTTCAATCCACCTTCTGATTTTGTAAGACCTACTTGGGGAGTAGAAAGTTTTAAACGTGAAATGGCTAAGTTGGAACGTTACTATGAGCGTTTTTTATCCGAAGAGGGATGGAAGCTCTATCAAGATGCAGCTGAGAAGGTTGTATCCCAACTTACCACGATGCATCCAAGTGAACATAACTATGGGCTCATTCATGCTGATTTACATACCGGTAATATGGTATTTGAGGATAATCAACCCTATCCGATTGATTTTGGAAGATGTGGGTACGGATATTATCTCTACGATATGGCAGGCACCATATTGGAGCTTTGGCCAAAGCATCGATGGATGCTTATCCAAGGTTATGAGAGTATTAGGAAGTTGGAAACGGACTATATTCGGGATCTGGAATGTTTTTTTGTCATGTTCATAATCGAGAACTCCTGCCATCACTCCTCTGATCCAAGAGAAACAACTAGTTTAATCGCTGAACAAAAGTATGCCCAAGCATACATAAGAGAATATTTAAATGGTAATCCATTTTTATTCGAAGTGATCGAGCCTGTAAATGTGGATTAGTACTAACCGATACCGGGCTAAAATAATGATATCTTATGGTGATGATTTACAATAGGTCGCTGTTTAGAGTGTTTGTTCGTATCATCAAGTTTTAAAAACGTGAGCTATGACTTCGAGTTTATATAAGATCTACTTGTGTACTTAGCGCTGAAACTTTTCTGTTTATTATGAAGATTTATGCTTATTCATGAAGTTTGTCCGATCCAATTGTTCTTCAGCTTCTCTAGTTCCCCTTCATTTTCGGGGTGTATTTTGACGGAGCTGTTTGGGTCGTTTCGTGATTTTTTAAACTGGCATTGAGTTGGAATGAAGGCGACTCGAATTGGTGGGTCGTCTTTTTTCTTTTCTAGGGGCTTGATGGTTTGCGCCGAATGTTCAGTTCAGCGAGATGCCAAAAACGGTTGAGGCATTATGGAAGATCGAGCTTTTATATGGAAAGCATCCGTCCTATACGGAGCGTCCAGAATGGGTAGCTGTAGGAATGATGGGAAAACTTCTGAAAAGAGATGATGGCACATGTCGAGAGAACGGGTACTGTATAGAACGTTATTTCTTTTTTTGTGTATGTAAAACCGCCTTACAGCGGTGTAAGCGCAAGTTAATCAAAGTATCGAACAGAGCAGTAAAATGTTGTTGTTGAAAGATGTAAAAAGGAAAATCTTCGAATTAGTAACGGAAAAGATATTTTACAAGATACATCAAAAAACGAGCCTTTGTATATAAGGCTCGTTTGTGCAGGAGTCATATTTGGCTCCGAAAGTTATGTTTAGTCTACTACATTTGTTTTATCGCTGAGAAAGTAACTATAACAATTCTACCCTATTTCAGAGAATTTGACCATACTTTAGCTTTATAGTTCATGTCCTTAGTTCTATACCATAACTTGTACCTTGTACCAATTTTTGGAATGTAGATGTGTCTAATCATTGTGCGTTTAACTGAAAATATCATTTAGTATCCTAGCGCATGAGAAGTTACATATTATTATATAGCAACTGAAACGCTGAGATAGGGAGTCAGATATTAAAAAACGAAATATAGTACTGAAAATAGCTGTTAAGCAAAGGGAATTATACTGGTTAAAGCTATCATCATAAATATTGTTTAAAAACTTTAAGGTATATAAGAGAAATTATACCAAATTTATGTCATAATATTTTTGAGTTGGAAATACAATACTTGATTCTGTGAACAAGAGGTGAGAGCAACTATGAAAAATAGAAACATAACAGGTATTGTATTGGCTATAATCTATTGCATTGTTCTTTACTTTATTTTAACAGATTCTCCGCCTGGCGAAGCTCCAAATAATCCGTTCTGGATTTATTTGTTTATTCCAATTGGGGCTATTGTGATTACATCTTTGTTTGATTACGTAATCAAATTCGATTTTTTTAGAAAAAAGAAAGATTAGAATTGAATGGAGGACTAAAATGATACAAACAATGAAAATTGCTAAAACATTTTAGCCGGAGTCATGCTTTCTACATCTATCTCAATTCCAGTATTCGCTCAAGATCAGGCAAATTCTTTACCAGCACTTCAAGTGGAAAATAGCCTTTTAGAACTAGTCGAAAATTACAACCGATAATTCCATCACTTTTAAAGACGGTTCTACATTAATTCAATATGACAGCTATTATATTGCAACAGATTTAAATGGTAAAGATGAGTTAAAAATTACAAAAGTTGATGATACTAAAGTAAAGTATGAAAATCTTCAAACTGGCGAAGTGAATTATGCTACAAACGAAATAAAACCTATTCACGAAGATCTCAGTTTCTCACCACAAGCATTAGCGGACGGTTATGTATATAAAGGCAAAGTGGAAAATTCCACTGAGATAATATATGCCACTGCTTCTGCAATAGCAGGTATACTCGCTTCCTTTATTGGAGGACCTGTAGGTGGAAAAATAGCAGGTATACTTGTAAGTATCGGTGGTTATTATCTTTCTAAGGATGCTCCTAGAGCCTACTGGGTAACAAAAACATACACTAGAGATGTTAGGCATAGTGATTTTAGTGCGACATTATTCATCAGGAAGGACCATCACTATTATAAATATCATAATTATACAGGTTTCATTGAAACAGCATCGACAATCCAGACTTGCCAACCTTTTGGTTGTGGTCCAGTAAACGAGTATTAATTCTTTTATGTTGTGGGAAAGAAAAAGCCGATTAAAGTTAAAATGTACCCTATAAGATGGACACTTTGAAAAAAGCCCATCTTATAGGGTATTTTGTTTATAATGAAAAAAAAGAGGTTGGAGCGGAAATGTTACGACGAAAAGATTACTGACAAAGAAAGAACAAGAACTGCTAAAACGGAATCCAAATGTAATCGCTGTTAGCGAAAAGGCGATTACGTACACCGATGAATTTAAGCGCCATTTCATTGCACAAAATGAACAGGGGAAACTGCCACGAGACATTTTTGAAGAAGCAGGCTTAGATGTTGAATGTATTGGTTTGGAGCGTGTTCGTTCTTCCGGAAAACGTTGACGTGCTTCGTATCGTGAAGCGGGTGTAGAAGGCTTACAGGATACACGTAAAACAAATTCAGGTCGCCCATCGGAACGTGAATTAACATTAGAACAAAAGATTGAACGATTAGAAGCAAAAAATCAATTGTTACGAGCGGAAAATGAACTGCTAAAAAAACTCGATCTACTCGAAAGGCAGATGTTGAAAAAGAAATAAAAGTGGCACCAGAGCTGAAGTTTGAACTCATTTATCGGACGATCAGAACGTATAAAATGAAACGGTTAATCAGCTATCTATGCGATGTTATGGAAGTATCACGTTCTGGATACTACAATTGCTTCTCTGAAAAATCAGTGCAGAAGCGTGTAGCTAAAGCCAAAACAGATAAGATTGTAAAGGCGTATCATTTTCGTGGACGAAAAAAAGGAGCACACCAAATCAAAATGACGTTAGAAAATCAGTACAAAATGACGTACAACTTGAAGCGGATTCGCCGGATCATGAAGAAATTTGAGATCATCTGTCCCATTCGAAAGTCTAATCCAGCCCGTAGAATGGCAAAAGCAACGAAAGAACATCGCACTTGTCCAAACGAATTACAGCGCAATTTTAAGCCAGGCGAGGCGGGAAAGGTGTTATTAAGCGATATCACATATTTAACGTAAAAAGTCAATAAACGTGCGTATTTATCGACGATTAAAGACGCACAGACGAATGAAATTTTAGCGTATGAAGTTTCTTCTTCGTTAAGTATAGGAATTGCGCTAAACACGCTTCGTAAATTACAGAAGCATCGCCATTTAACCAAAGATGCGTTGATCCATTCTGATCAAGGCTTTCATTATACGAAACCACAATTCCAATCCGTAGTGAAGAAAATGGGATTAAGACAATCCATGTCACGTCGAGGCAATTGTTGGGATAATGCTCCCCAAGAATCGTTCTTTGGGCATTTTAAGGATGAAACGAATATCAAAGATTGCGAAACATTAGAAGAAGTAAAACGAGAAATTAAGAGTTATATGACGTACTACAATCATTATCGAGGGCAATGGAATTTGAAAAAGCTGCCGCCTGTAAAATACAGACAGCAGCTTCAACAAGTTGCCTAGTTTTTTTTCAAAATGTCCTTTACAAAGGGTACACTTTAGAATTCAGAAGCCTTCTTTTAGTATTGTTATATTTAATATACGTGAATTTTATTGTGATGACAAAATTACTCCATTTTCGTTACGTAACCTTCATAGTTTCCGTAATATAATCCGTTTGAGTAGGTAGTAGATGCTAGATTGAGTACTCCATACCAAACTCCATCAGCATAAGTATATGTCTTTGGAACATACTTCGCATCTCCATACTTATTGTTAGCATCTGAATATCTCACATATTTTTGCGTCGCCTGAATCGTAACACTTTGTGCAGTTACAGAACCTTGAACAGAAGATGAGGCAGAAGCAAGTGATGCTGGAACAGCAATACTTGCTACTATAGCAGTGAGCGCTCCAATTGTGGCTAGTTTCTTTTTCATGTAAATACCTCCTAAATTTTTTTGAATGAATTATAAAACTTTACTTTCTAAAAATACCATATAATTCTATGTAAAATTATGATATATATTACATTGTGATTTGTATTTCACCCCCTACAGATCTACTAACGTAACTTCCAAAAATTCCTCCAACTGATTAAGTAGTATATCCAATCTAAACAGATTTGGACGATCATGAAATGCAGCGGATGAGTGAGATACTAGATGACTTTTTTTAATAGAAGTAGTACAAGTTGATTTGATATTATTTAACCCTTTCTTCGAAGACAGCTCTCAGGAGTAGTTGTTGGATTAAAATCTGCTCGTTGTGAAGTTGTGGCCGGGAATGGATAAATCATCTGAAAGCAAATTGCCAAAACATGTCCCCTGATTCTTCTTCACTTGCCCACGTAACATTTTTGTGTTTATCTGTGACCAAGGCTTACCTTTATAACAAACATATTCGTTCGTCGATTTAGATAATCGCAAAACTCACTTTTCATTAATATTAAACTGTCTGAAGCAAAAGATTTAAATCAAACTTCCTTAGAAATTCTGATAGCCACGAATAGGAGGGAATACTAGCTTTCACTCTTTCAAAATTCCAACCATCGTTCAAATACATACAATATGGATGTTTCATTTGTATGTTGAAAGTTTCATATAGAAGAGATATACTTTAATTAAATTTTGAACAATTTAATTTTAAATAATTAATTGGAGATGTTAATATGGATCAGGCAAAACAACTGGTGACAGAACAACGTACATTTTTTTATACAGGTCAAACTAAAAATATTGATTATCGGATTAATGCGCTTCAACAGCTTAGAAAAGGAATTGAAAAGTATCAGCAACGGATTCAAGATGCACTTCGGGCAGATTTGAACAAATCAGAGGCGGAAGCTTACGGTTCCGAGATTCGCATTGTTCTGGGTGAACTGGATTTTGCATTAGAACACCTGCAGGAATGGGCTGCACCAAAACAAGTCCCAACCAATTCGGCTATGCCGGATGGGGTGAGTACCATTTACCCTGAACCATACGGAGTGGCTCTTATTATTGCACCTTGGAACTATCCTTTCCAACTGGCCTTTGGTCCACTGATTGGAGCAATTGCAGCCGGTAACTGTGCAGTTATCAAGCCTTCTGAATTAACACCAGCCGTATCTCGTCTGACGTATGATCTGATTCAGGAGATCTTCCCTCAGGAGTATATTGCGGTTATGGAAGGCGAAGTTGAGGCTAGCACAGCATTGTTGAAAGAGAAGTTTGATTATATTTTCTTCACAGGAAGCACAGGTGTTGGTCGCATTGTTATGAAGGCAGCTGCGGAGCATTTGACTCCTGTAACCCTGGAGCTAGGGGGCAAGAGTCCTGCTATTGTCCATAACGATGCAGAACTGAAGCTGGTGGCCCAGCGTATTGTTCGTGGTAAGTTCCTGAATGCAGGCCAAACTTGCGTTGCTCCGGATTATTTGCTTGTACATGAACAAGTTCATGACGAATTGATCAATCTGATTGGCGCAGAGATCAAAGATAAATTTGGGGACGATGTGTTACAGAACGCTGATTTCCCGCATATTGTTAACTCGCGTAACTTTGATCGGTTGTCGAAATTCCTAACAGATGGCAAAACGCTGATTGGTGGACGTTCTGTACGAGAGCAGTTGCTCATTGAGCCGACTGTACTTGGAGATGTGAACTGGGAATCAGCTGTCATGCAAGAAGAGATCTTTGGTCCGATTCTTCCTGTATTTACGTACAGTGACCTGAATCCTATGCTAGATGAGATTGTTCGCCGGCCAAAACCATTGGCGCTATATCTCTTCACACAGGATGAGCAGCTGCAGGATCAGGTTCTGAATCAAGTATCCTTCGGTGGGGGATGTATTAATGACACACTTTCTCATATGACTTCACACTACCTCCCGTTTGGTGGTGTAGGAGAGAGCGGTATGGGCTCATATCACGGACAACAGAGCTTTGATGTGTTCTCGCATCACAAGAGTGTTCTGAAACGCAGTGAATAATTAGCCGCTAAAATAACATAAACATGAAAAAAGAGGTTGTCCTGTTGATCAGGATAACCTCTTTCGTATTTCATTACATCTAGTTTTGTTACTCAAGTTAAATATTAATGAATATCTCGGAAAAGGCCAATGACTTTACCCAGAATACTAACATGTTTCAAACGTAAAGGTTCGAAGGTCGCATTCTCCGGTTGAAGGCGAATATGATCTTTCTCTTTATAGAACGTTTTCACTGTAGCTTCATCGTCTTCAGTCATTGCAACGACGATATCACCGTTATCAGCAGTTTGCTGTTGACGGACAATAACGTAATCTCCGTTAACGATTCCAGCTTCCACCATGCTATCTCCGACTACCGAAAGCATAAACACTTTCTGTTCGCCTACATAATGTGTAGGAAGAGGGAAGTAGTCTTCAATGTTCTCGGTTGCAGTGATTGGAACCCCGGCTGTAACCTTACCAACAACAGGAATACGTGCAACGCTATGAGCAAATTGATGAGAATGCTCAGATTCTTCTTGGCTCAAAAGCTCAATGGCTCTTGGCTTGGTAGGGTCGCGTCGGATCAAACCTTTTTTCTCCAAACGATCCAAATGTCCATGTACTGTTGAGCTGGAAGCCAGTCCAACCGCTTCACCAATTTCCCGTACGGAAGGAGGATACCCCTTCAACCGGACTTCATTTCGTATAAACTCCAGAATAGCCTGCTGCCTGCTGGATATCTTCGACATACCGTATCAACCCCATTTTAGTAACGTTTGGGAAAATTATAACATAGAACCTCCGTTCGTACAAACATAAGTTCTAAATAAAATAGCATTAAATCAGTGTTTTTTAGCTTATAGAACAGAAATTGTCCAAAAGTCAGAGCATAATACTGCAAATGTTTTGCACAAGTACTTGAAATAAGATATTGTTCCTTCTAAAAAAGAAGCGAACAATTGTTCTGAAAATCTATTGAACAAAACAAGTGTTCGTGTTATATTGATTTCAACAGATAGGAACAAACGTTTGGAGGCGGGCATTTAATGAGATATTCTACTTATCAAAGCATTTATGAACCAATGAATTCGGAACTGGTGAAGTCTAACATAGGGAACTACAAGAAGGTTTTAGCGCGTTTCAAGATTTCTTCATGGATGTTAAAGGTAGCCATTACTTCTATGATTATATTTATTGGATGCAGCACCGTTTTAACTGTATTTGCCGGCAATGAGAATGATGTTCTGCCAGGAGGAAAGATAGCTGTTTCACAAGGGGAAACATTATGGAGTATTTCTTTGGAACATAAACCGACGAATATGGATACACGTATTTATATAGAAGCAATTAAGAAAGTGAATCAACTTCATACAACATCCATCCAAGTGGGACAAGTACTAGCTCTACCGCAATTTGCAGAATAAAATGCACATCAATGAGTGTTAGCGCGTGTCAGCTTGACAAGCAGCCTTTATAATGGCAAAGTTAATATGACTTTGTATTTTTGGAGGGGACAAGCTTGGATATAGATAGTCTGGTAGCACGCATTAACGAATTGGCTCGTAAGCAAAAGTCCACTGGATTGTCGGAGGAAGAACTTGCTGAACGTGCCGAACTAAGAGAGATTTATTTGAGTAATATTCGCAGCAATTTCAGACAACAACTGGATACCATTGAGATTGTTGATGATGAGAATGACAAAGGCCACCAAGGCAAACTCAAACACTAACGAAACCTAATGATATCATTATGATATTTAGGTTTCTTCCTGTTATTTTGAGTGTGCAATTTATAGGGGGAAATGTTGGTTTACAGTTATGTAAGCCGATACAAAGACACATAAGGGGGATTCTCATGTCGCGTTCGTTCGAGAGAACGGTTAAGAAAAATTCCAAGCAGTTAAATCAGCAACGCAAAAAAAGTGGTCAACCAATCACTGGTACACCAGGTGAAGAAGTCTTTAAGGGACGCAGCTTGTTGTTCCCAATATTTTTGATCGGTCTCGCCTTTTTGTATCTGTTTATGAGCACATTCCTTGTGCAAGCTCCAATGACAACTTGGGACTGGGTGACCATGCTGCTTTACGTATTTTTGGCAGTCATCTTCATGCTTCGCCGTCCATACATCAAGATTAGCAGTAATCGGATTATAACGACGAAGGGTAATCGTGAACGTTCAATTGGGGTTGACGATATCGTCAAATTCAGAATTGAACCAGGTACAGTTGTTATCGAACATAACAGTCGCGGGAAAAGATGGGTGTTTACCAAGTTATTGAACCGTTACGATACAGATGCGATTGCAGAACGTTTGCTGAAATTTGCAAAAGCACACCAGATCACCGTGGAAACCGTCGAAAAGTAATTATTGCATAAAGGGGTAGATGATCGGAATGGCGTTAAAAGCGATTTTGTTCGACCTGGATGATACTTTATTATGGGATGAGCGTAGTGTTCGAGAAGCTTTTCATGAGACTTGTCTAATCGCAGCGAAAGAGACTGGGGTAAAACCAGAAGAACTTGAAGAAGCTGTTCGTAATGAGGCACGTGGGCTGTATGAATCATATGAAACCTTTCCTTTTACCAAAATGATTGGAATCAATCCGTTTGAAGGCCTATGGGCAAACTTTACTGGTGGGGATCAACCTGAGTTCCGTCAGTTGGAACAGCTTGCTCCAGTTTACCGTAAAGAATCCTGGCGTCGTGGCTTGTTGAAGTTGGGTATAGATCGGGAAGATCTTGCTGAACAACTTGCTGCGCAGTTTGGAGTAGAACGGAGATCCAGACCTCATGTGTACGAAGAAACGATGGATACCTTGCGTCAGTTACAAGGAAAGTACAAACTGTTATTGTTAACAAACGGTTGTCCTGCTTTGCAACAAGAAAAGTTGGATGGTGTACCTGAATTGACTCCGTTCTTTGATGAGATTATTATCTCGGGTAACTTCGGAAAAGGAAAACCAGATCCGTCGATATTTGAACATGCTTTGAGTAAACTGGGTGTTAAACCCGAAGAGAGCATGATGGTTGGAGACAAGTTAACGACTGATATTCGTGGTGCTTTATCATCTGGCATCCAATCCGTATGGATTAACCGTGAGCATAAGACCAACAACGAAACGTATGCGCCAGACCATGAAATAACACATTTATCGGAATTAAATCAGCTTATTGCTAATTTCTAAGCAGATCAGCTATAACATCTTTCCTCAGCACCCTGAAACATTGGAAGCTTCAATGAACGATGATGTCGTTCTTGAAGTTACCAATGTTTTTTTATTTGATTTTGTTGACTAAATTACCCTGTTAAATGAGATCTTCATTTATTTTGCTAAAAGTTATTGAAATTAGGGGGAAGCTGGATTAGAATGTAACTAACATACTAGTATGACTAGTATTTAGATTGTCATAAAGCAATATCTTTTTGACTTACTTCATTAAATGGAGGCAGGGAGTTATTGCTTATTATTTTCGATTGATTGTAAGCGCTTAATATTTTAGAGTATCTTCTTCCGATTTGGAAATCACACCACTTAGTAAGTGCTAAAGAATGATGTGAAGCACCTTGGATTGTGTGATTCTACATAATGCATCAAATTGATATCGCTTACATTTAGCGATTATCTATTACGCAGTGGGGGTGAAGTTAAAGGAGTTGTTGTCTTCTACAAGAGGAGAAACGATGGGAAATGTACATGAATTACTCTTACTTATCAAGTCCTGGATCGGAGTGAAAACACATGGAGTCGGAAACCGCTAAAACAACGTTAACCATGACATCTTTACGTAAAGAGAGCAGATTACGAACGGCAGCAACTTTGTTCCGCAAAGACTGGCAGCTGTATTCACTATTAATCCTTCCCATCATTTATCTCCTTATTTTCAAATATGGACCGATGATTGGTAATGTGATTGCGTTCAGACGTTTTGTTCCCGGGGGAAGTATATTTGGAGAAACGTGGGTTGGATTAAGGTACTTCAAAATGTTCATTGAGGACCCTACCTTCTGGAGAGTATTCGGTAATACGCTGATGTTAGGCGGACTTGCGTTACTCTTTACATTCCCGGTTCCAATTATTTTTGCTTTGATGCTTAACGAAGTGAAAAGTAAACGATTCAAGAAGTTTGTACAGACCGCGTCTTATCTGCCTCATTTTCTGTCCATCGTTATCGTTGCGGGTATGATCCTGCAGCTGACAGCAGTGAATGGTTCCATTAATGGACTGGTGGCTTTCTTCACCGGAGACAATATTCCTTTTATGCAGCGGGCTGAATGGTTCAGAACAATCTATATCACTTCTGAGGTATGGCAGGGTATGGGTTGGGGGGCAATTCTGTATCTGGCTGCACTGACAACCATTGATGATTCTTTGTATGAAGCTGCACGTATCGATGGTGCCAATCGGTGGAAGCAAACGATTCATGTAACGTTACCAGGGATCTTGCCAACGATTGTGACGTTATTGATTTTGAACATGGGTAATTTCCTGGCAGTTGGATTTGAAAAAATCTTACTCTTGTACAATCCGCTGATCTACGAAACATCTGATGTGATCTCCACTTACCTGTATCGGGTTGGACTGGAATCCAGTAACTTCAGTTATGCTACCGCAATTGGCTTGTTCGAATCGCTGATCGGTCTGATTCTGGTGTTCTCCGTAAATGCCATTTCACGCAGACTGACACAAAGAAGCTTATGGTAAAGGAGGAGAACCATGCAGGAATCCAGATCTTACAAGGTATTTAAAGTATTCAATGTCATCTTTCTGCTGTTCGTGGTATTTATAACGCTCTATCCATTCTTAAATGTCGTGGCACAATCCTTCAGTAGTGAGTCCTACATTAATTCGGGTAAGGTTAGTTTGTTCCCAAGAGGATTCAATGTGGAGACATACAAGACCATCTCACGTGACAGCATGTTCTGGACGAATTATAAAAATACGATTATCTATACTGTAGTAGGTACGTTAATCTCCATGTTTATGACGACTATTTTCGCATATGCCCTGTCCAAAAAGAGATTGATGGGTCGCAAGTTTCTGACGATGTTCGCCGTATTTACCATGTTCTTCAGTGGTGGATTGATTCCAAACTATGTGTTGATTAATTCTCTTGGGTTCAACAACACTATGTGGGCACTTGTTGTTCCTGGCGCAATTAGCATATACAACATGCTGATCATGAAGTCATTTTTTGAAAATATGCCTGAAGAACTGGAGGAAGCTGCCTCCATTGACGGTTTGAACACCTACGGAATCTTGTTACGCATTATATTGCCGCTTAGTAAAGCAGTTATGGCAACCATGGTGCTGTTCTACGCAGTAGGTCATTGGAATTCCTGGTTCCCAGCTTTTCTGTATCTGGACAAAAAAGAACTGTTCCCGGTCACCATTTATTTGCGCAATATGATTGCAGGAGCGACAAGTGGGGCATCTGCCGGTGCAACTTCAGCTGATAACCTGACACAGATTGCTGCGAATATTAAGTCAGTAACGATGGTATTAACCATCTTGCCGATACTCACCATCTATCCATTTGTCCAAAGATACTTTGTAACCGGTATCATGTTAGGGTCTGTTAAACAGTAATACCTAGCAGCTATATAAATTGAACTAAAGATGATTTACACGGAACACTCCGGTGATAAAGGCGAGCGCTCGCTTTTTATTGATTAAAAAGTTTTAAGTCAAGGTCAACCTAAACCAAATTCAGGGGGATAACCTAAATGAATCAAAAGCCACGTAAGTTTGTTGGTAAAATGGTGTTGGCATCAATGATGACCGTTGTTCTGGCAGCATGTAGCAGCGGTAATGGAGCTGGAGGTGACGTCACAGAAGTTCAAACCAAGGCAGCGATGGAGACGTACAATGTAGGTGACACATTCAAGGCAACTGAGCCGTTTAATCTATCCATACTATACAGTGATCATCCTATTTATCCTTTTAAAAAAGACTGGTTACTTTTCGATAAAATTACCGAACTGACGGGTGTTACGCTTGAGCCAACGATTGTTCCCATGAGTGACTACTCTCAGAAGAGATCCCTTCTAATCAGTTCAGGCGATGCACCGCTGATTATTCCCAAAACCTATCCTGGTGAAGAATCTGCATTTGTATCTTCCGGTGCGGTCTTGCCCATTAGTGATTACATTGATTTGATGCCGAACTTCAAGGATAAAGTGGAAAAATGGGGTTTGGAAGATGAACTGGAAGGACTTCGGCAAGAAGATGGAAAGTACTATGTGCTCCCGGGTCTGCATGAAGAAGTATGGCCGGATTATACATTACTGGTAAGAACGGATGTTTTTGAAGAAAATAACATCGCCATCCCGACGACATGGGACGAATTGTATGATGCAGCCAAAAAGCTGAAAGAAATCTACCCGGATTCCATTCCATTTTCGGATGGATTTAAATTCAATAGTACATTGAACATCGCTGCTACCGGCTTTGGTACCAAGGCTGGATGGGGTTTTGGTAACGGATTGACGTATAAGGAAGATCAGGATGGATTTGTGTACACGGCTACTACGCCGGAGTATAAGGAAATGCTAACGTACTTTAACAAGTTGGTATCCGAAGGATTGCTGGACAAAGAAAGTTTCACACAGGATGATGATCAGGCTGTACAGAAATTTGTATCCGGCAAATCATTCATGATTAATGGTAATTCCCAAACGGTGGTGCTGCACCGAAATGATATGAACAAAACGCTGGGAGAAGGTAAATACTCTGTTGCGAAGATTACAGTTCCTGGTGGGCCAAAAGGGCAATTAATGTCTGGCTCCAGACTTGAAAACGGTGTCATGATATCCGGAAAAATTCAAAAAAGCGAAAACTTCAAAGCTATTATGCAATTTGTGGATTGGTTATACTACAGTGATGAGGGTCAAGAGTTTGCCAAATGGGGCGTTGAAGGCGAAACATTTACCAAAGAGGGCGGAAAACGTAAATTGGTAGAAGATGTGAACTACAATGGCTTGAATCCTAAAGGCACGAAGGATCTGCGTATTGACTTTGGTTTCTCTGGTGGAGTATTTGCCTACGGTGGTACGACAGATCTGCTGCAATCGATGTTTAGTGAAGAAGAGTTGAAATTCCAACAAGACATGAAGGATACCAAGGAAGTGATCCCGGCAGAACCACCAATTCCTTACTCTTCAGAGGACCGTGAACGGGTGACACTTCTGAGTACACCACTGAAAGATTATTCGGATCAAAATACACTTAAATTTATCTTGGGTGAACGGGACTTGTCTGAATTCGATACGTTTGCCAAAGAGCTGGATAGTCAAGGATTATCTAATTATCTGAAGCTGGCAAATGACACGTACAAAGCCTACAAAGAAAACAAGCAATAATATAGTTGATGTTGGCCAGATTACCGTTTCACACCGATATATAAGTGGAACGGTAATTTGTGCTAAGATGAATGAATACGGCTGATAGAAAGAGGTCTAGGCATGTCACTTAATCAAAAAATTAGAGGCTCGACCCGGGCATATTCATATAACCTGTTAAAAGAACGAATTCTTCACCTGGAACTTAAGCCGGGTACCAAGATTTCAGAGAAAGAGATTGCAGATGAACTGCAGGTGAGCAGAACACCCGTGAGAGAAGCATTCATGAAGCTTGCTGAAGAAGAACTGCTGGACATTATTCCCCAGAGTGGAACGATCGTCTCTCATATTAATCTGGAGCATGTGGAAGAAGGCAGGTTTATGCGGGAGAAGATGGAGAAGGAAATCGTGACTTTGGCTTGTGTTTCTTTTCCAGAAGAGTTCAGATTTCGACTTGAAACCAACATTGCAATGCAGGAAGTCTGTATAGGGAAAAACAATTTCTATCGACTTTTTGAACTGGATGAAGAGTTTCATCAGATTTTGTTCCAGGGCACGGGTAAGCTAAGAACATGGAAAATGTTGCAACAACTGAATATTCCGTTTAATCGGTTGCGTTTATTACGTCTAGCGGAGGACTCCAACCTGGAGGTCATTATCTCCCAGCACAAAGAGATTTATCGTCTTATCACAGAGCGTCAGACCGAGCAAGCTGTTCAGGTGATGGAAGCTCATCTTAGACTCGTTGTTATTGAACAGGAATCGATAAGGGCGAAATACCCGCATTATTTTGTATAATGCACCGATGTTGTATACTACTCTCCATATGCATATGCGAAAACCCCTGTTCAATTGAACAGGGGTTTTGGTTAAGCAAGTTGTAACACGAGAGTGTTAGGCTTGTTTGATAAATGTAGGATCAGGGTATGGATCTGCAATCCAGCCATCTTTTTCGATGAACAGACGTACAGCAATAATTTGTTTGTTCTCCATTAATGTGAAGAAGTGCGGTGTATTCTCAGGTACAGAGATAACGTCTCCTGGAGACAGTTCTACATTAAAGTAGCCCACATCATCTGTAGCTTTGATAACAAAGATTCCTTTACCAGCAACAATTGCACGAATCTCATCTTCAGCGTGGGTGTGAATTTCTTCGAACTTGGCGAGCTTTTCTTCGATATCTGGTGTTTGTTCGGACAGCGTGATGACATCCCAGATCTGGTATCCGCGACGTGCAGCCAAATCTCTGATTTCATAATCGTAAGTTTCCAAAACCTCGGTTTTCTGTTCATCAGTTAATCCAAAGTTATTTTGCAGATCAGTGTTCAGTTTGGAAGCGTCCCACTTCTCATATAATACTTCGTATTTGTTTAAGAAATTTCGAACATTTTCGTCACCAGTGATGCGTTCGTTCGTATTTCGGATAACAATTTCAGCCATGTTCTTTCCCTCTTTTCCACTTGGTTTAATTGAATTATATCGGATTGCTTTGTTTTTGTCGATTCTCAAATTCCGTTCATAGTCGTGCAAACCCGCCATCTTTCGGGACCAAACCCGATCTTTCACATTAAGTTAGTTTCTGTTAAACTAAGATCTAACGTTTTGCGGGGGTGAAGATATTGGATAAGATTAGTCTACACGATGCATTAAAACAACGAATATTAATCCTCGACGGTGCAATGGGGACCATGATTCAACAAGTTGATCTGACTGGCGAAGATTTTGGCGGCGAAGATCTGGATGGATGTAATGAAATGTTAGTGCTTACTCGTCCAGAACTGATCCAGCGCATTCATGAAGAATATCTGGAGGCGGGCGCCGATTTAATTGAAACCAATACATTTGGTGCCACATCCGTTGTGCTTGCTGAGTACGATATTCAGGATCGGGCACGCGAGATCAACCTGGAAGCAGCCAGAATTGCGAAAGCTGCGGTTGATCGTTTCTCTACACCTGAATCTCCACGTTATGTGGTAGGTGCGATGGGACCAACAACCAAAACACTGTCTGTAACTGGGGGAGTAACGTTCCAGGAACTTATCGACAGTTATTTGGAGCAAGCGCTTGCTTTAATAGAGGGAGGCGTTGATGCGCTACTACTCGAAACCTCACAGGATACCCTCAATGTAAAAGCAGGCAGCATTGGAATTCAGCAGGCCTTCGAACAGAGTGGTGTTACACTGCCCCTGATGATATCAGGAACGATTGAACCGATGGGAACGACCCTTGCAGGTCAGAACATCGAATCCTTTTATATATCCTTAGAACACCTTAACCCAATTTCGGTAGGACTAAACTGTGCTACAGGTCCTGAGTTCATGCGTGATCACATTCGCTCGCTTTCCGGAATGGCATCGGTTGCCGTTAGTTGTTACCCGAACGCGGGTCTTCCGGATGAGAATGGTAATTACCATGAGTCACCAGACTCGCTTGCTCAGAAGATTGGTGCTTTTGCCGAACAGGGCTGGTTGAATATTGCTGGTGGATGTTGCGGGACAACCCCTGCACATATTCGAGCGATGCGCGACACACTTGCCCAGTACCCCCCAAGAGAAATGAACGGAACACATCCACCGGCTTTATCTGGTATAGAACCGATCTACATCGAACAGGACAATCGTCCATACATGGTTGGTGAGCGTACGAATGTGCTGGGATCACGTAAATTCAAACGACTCATTGTAGAAGGTAAATATGAAGAAGCCTCGGAAATTGCTCGTGCTCAAGTGAAAAATGGAGCGCACATTGTTGACGTGTGTGTACAAGATCCGGACCGCGAAGAGTCTGAAGACATGGTGAAGTTCCTTGAATTGGTTGTAAAAAAAGTGAAGGTTCCTCTCATGATTGATACGACAGATGCTTCAGTAATTGATCTGGCCCTCCAGTACTCGCAAGGTAAAGCGATAATTAACTCCATTAACCTTGAGGATGGCGAAGAGAAATTTGAGCTGATCACACCGTTGCTTCATAAATATGGTGGTGCAGTAGTTGTCGGAACGATTGACGAACGGGGTCAGGCGATTAGTCGGGAAGACAAGCTTGACGTAGCCAAACGCTCTTACGATTTGCTGGTGAACAAATATGGCCTCAAACCAGAAGACCTGATTTTTGATACGTTGGTGTTCCCAGTTGGTACCGGAGATGAACAGTACATCGGTTCAGCCAAAGAAACTATTGAAGGTATAAGAGTGATTAAGGAAGCGATGCCAGAATGTCATACGATCCTCGGGATCAGTAACATTTCATTCGGACTGCCTGAAGCGGGCCGTGAGGTGCTGAACTCAGTATTCTTATATGAATGTACCAAAGCAGGTCTTGACTATGCGATCGTGAACACAGAGAAACTGGAGCGTTATGCCTCCATTCCTGAAGAAGAACGCAGACTCTCCGAAGAGCTTTTATATAACACGAATGATGACACTCTGGCGGCGTTCGTAGCGGCGTTCCGTAACAAGAAGGTTGAGAAGAAGGAAAAAATCTCGAACCTTTCATTAGAAGAGCGTCTCGCTTCATATGTAGTCGAAGGAAGTAAAGAAGGATTGCTACCAGATCTCGAACAGGCACTTGCCAAATATACAGCACTTCAAGTAATTAACGGTCCACTGATGCGAGGGATGGAGGAAGTAGGTCGTCTCTTTAACAACAATGAGTTGATTGTAGCTGAGGTGTTGCAGAGTGCAGAGGTTATGAAGGCTTCTGTAGCATATTTGGAGCAATTCATGGAGAAGAACGAAACTTCGGTTAAAGGCAAGATCATTCTGGCCACGGTCAAGGGCGATGTGCATGACATCGGTAAGAACCTGGTTGAGATCATCCTGTCCAATAACGGTTACCGGATCATTAATTTGGGTATAAAAGTACCACCAGAACGTATCATTGAGGCATACCGAGAAGAAAAAGTCGATGCGATCGGCCTCTCGGGTCTACTGGTAAAATCAGCGCAACAGATGATTCTTACCGCTCAGGATTTGCGAACAGCAGGTATTGATGTACCTATTATGGTTGGCGGCGCGGCGCTAACACGCAAATTCACCAAAAATCGTATCCGTCCTGAATATAACGGAATGGTTGTATATGCCAAAGATGCGATGGATGGTCTGGATCTGGCGAACAAATTGATGAATCCTGTTTCACGTGAAGTGATGCAACTGGAGATGGAAGCTGAGAAAGAGGCTGATGCTTCAGGTGCTGTAGCTGTTCAGGCTCTTCCAGAGCTTACGCGAGTGGAGCGTTCGGATATTGCTGTAGATCATCCGGTTCTTGTCCCGCCTGATCTGGATCGGCATACGATGCGTAACTATCCTTTATCACATATCCTGCCATACGTGAACATGCAGATGTTGCTTGGACATCATCTGGGGTTGCGCGGTTCAGTAGAACAACTGCTTGCTTCAGGTGATAAGAAGGCTACCGACCTGAAAGCAGTCGTGGATGATATCATGCAAGAGGCTGTTCGTGACGGGATTATTCAGGCGCATGCCATGTATCGTTTCTTCCCGGCTCAGTCCAGCGGTAACAGCGTCATCATCTATGATCCAAAGGACACCAGTAATATTTTGCATACATTTACGTTCCCACGTCAAAAAGTCGAGCCGTTCCTGTGCTTGTCCGACTTCCTGAAACCTGTTGAATCCGGTCAGATGGATTACGTTGGTTTCATGGTTGTTACGGCTGGACACGGTGTGCGTGAACTATCCACGGCGTGGAAAGATCAAGGGGATTACCTTCGCTCGCATGCTCTGCAATCCGTAGCGCTTGAAGTAGCAGAGGGATTAGCTGAGCGTGTGCATCATATGATGAGAGATATATGGGGATTCCCGGATTCTGCCCAGATGACCATGAAGCAACGTCATGGTGCACGCTATCAAGGGATCAGAGTATCTTTTGGATATCCGGCTTGTCCGGATCTGGAAGACCAAGGGCCGCTGTTCAAGTTGCTACAGCCTGAGGATATCGGTGTGGAATTGACGGAAGGTTTCATGATGGAACCTGAAGCTTCCGTATCAGCGATGGTATTCAGCCATCCGCAAGCTAAGTATTTTAATGTAGAGAAGGCATAAATTCAGTAGAGTGTCAGGCAAAGCCCTCCGCATTGTCGGAGGTTTTTTGCTGGCAATAGAAAGAGGTGCGATCCAGAATGGAACTATATTTCCTGGGAACTAATGCTGGTGTACCTACGCTTCAACGGAATGTAACTTCCATTGGGCTACGCATGTTGGATGAGCGCAGAGCTTTGTGGTTGTTTGACTGCGGGGAAGGAACGCAGCACCAGATTTTAAGTTCTCCGCTTAAACTGAGCAAATTGGAGAAAATATTCATTACTCACCTGCATGGTGATCATGTATTTGGACTTCCAGGACTGCTTTCGAGCAGAGCCTATCAAGGTGGCACCACACCATTAACCGTATATGGTCCGCCAGGTACGGAACGAATGATCAGTACAACAATGGAGCTGAGCCAATCCCGGGTTAACTATGATCTGAATATCGTGGAACATACGGGCGGCGTCCTGTTCGAGGATGACAGTTTTATCGTGGAAGCTGCTTTGCTTGAGCATCGGATTGATAGTTATGGATACCGGATCACCGAAAAAGATCGTCCAGGAAGCCTGGATCCAGCCAAACTGGCGGAATATGGTCTGAAACCAGGCCCATTGTTCGGCCGATTGAAACGTGGAGAAATCATTACGTTGGATAACGGTGATTCGCTTCGTCCAGAAGATGTATTGGGAGCGCCAAAACGTGGTATGGTGATCACCATATTGGGTGATACACGTCCATGTGACAACGTACAGCCACTTTCCATCAATGCAGATGTACTTGTACATGAAGCTACATTCATGCATGATCTGGCCGATACAGCGCATGAGTACTATCATAGTACTTCTAAACAAGCGGCAGAAGCGGCTAGAGCAGCCAATGTAGGGCAACTAATCATGACTCACTTCAGTTCACGCTATAAGGATGAGGATCAACTTCAACCACTTTTGGAAGAGGCGCAGTCCGTATTCCCGAATACCAGACTTGCAAACGAACACCAGCTTATTCCTGTCGTGCATCGCAAGCAAGAATCTTAACCCTGATTGCGAACCAGTGCACGGCTAAACACGTCATATAAAGATCCGGGTAATTGCACGGGACTGAGGGAGAGGAACTCCCGCGGTCCCTTTTGCAATCTGGTCAGAAAGCGTGTAGGATGGGCAATATGAAGAGGGAAATGATTCAAATTATTTTCCGGGAAAGCGCAGGAAATGACAAGCTTGTACAGAAGACGCGCGAGTTAAACCGTCGGTGTTCGATCCGGTTCGACTTGTTGCGTACATATGTCAGCAAGCCATTATTTTTTGCCTGAATACATAGGTTCGCGTTCAAGTTCGAGGTAAATTGATTAAGGACATGAAACGTTAATGGAATGAAGAAAGGAAGTGCTGTGTGTGATTAAGGCCTATCTGATTGACTTGGATGGTACGCTCTATCATGGCAGACATCGTATCGAAGGAGCCGATCAGCTTATTCGAACACTGCAAGAGCTAGGAAAGCCGTATTTATTCGTAACAAATAATTCTTCCCGTACCCCACAAGGTGTGGCAGATCATCTGAACGGGATGGGCATACCTGCCGACGCGTCTCAAGTATGTACTTCTGCTGTGGCGGCTGCTGAATATGTTGCTGAAGAGTCCCCGGGTGCAAAAGTGGCATGTATTGGAGAAGCAGGACTGCTGCAAGCCATAGAAGAAGCAGGACTACAGCTTACGGAAGATGCACCAGATTACGTCATACAGGGGATTGATCGTGAATTTTCCTATCATAAACTGACTAAGGCGCTAAGGTGGATTAATGCGGGATCAAAATTCATCATGACCAACCCGGATCTGCAGCTTCCTTCCGATGATGGACTGACACCTGGGGCGGGGACTATTGGAGCTGCAATTGAAGCTGCGACCGGAGTTCATCCTACAGTTATAGGCAAGCCATCGAGTGTTATAATGAAATCAGCCATTAGCCGGTTAAACCTGGCGTCTCATGAAGTGGCAGTGATCGGAGATAATATGCGAACCGATATTGCAGCTGGAGTGGCAGCAGGGTGTGAGACGCTGTTGGTACTAACCGGTGTGACAACACGGGATAATATGGATGGACACATTCAAGCAGCGAAGGCTCGACCTGATCATGTGTTTGAAGATTTGCATAAATTGATGGAGTGGCTGTCGCAAGAGGCAGACCAAGCTTCCAAAAAGGGGTAATGTACGATGCCGGAACTACCGGAAATGGAAAATTACCGGACCTTGCTGTCCGAGAAAATACTTGATCTACTGATTACAGGTGTTGTAATTAACCGCGATAAAACGATAAATACGGAGCCTGATCTGTTTATCAATGAACTTACAGGTAATCGCATCATATTTGTTGAGCGCCGAGCGAAGCATCTGATTTTCCACTTGGCTAATGGCAAACGCCTGGTACTGCACCTCATGTTGGGTGGTATGATTTTCTGGGGCACGGAAGAAGAACGTCCTGATCGTTCCACGCAAGTGGAAATTCAGTTTGGCGATCACATTTTATTCTTTATCGGACTGCGCTTGGGTTATTTACATCTGCTTACTTCAAAAGAAACCGAAGAGGCGATGTCTGATCTTGGACCTGAACCTTTGGATCGACGGATGAATGTGGAACGTTTTGCTTCCCTGTTGAAAGGTCGCCGGGGTACGCTCAAGACAACATTGGTAAACCAACATATTATTGCGGGGATTGGCAATTGTTATTCGGATGAGATTGCTTTTGCTGCCGGTCTAAGACCAAGCTCCAAAACGCAGAGCATCGCGACTTCACCAGAGTTGACGGAGCGTTTGTTCCATTCGATGCAGTCCGTGTTGCGTGAAGCAGCTTCTGAGGGCGGTTATATGGAAATGCCGCTGATGCAAGGGGATACGAAGACAGGAAGTTTTGACGAGCAATGTCGCGTATACGATCGGGAAGGCGAGACTTGTCCGCGCTGCGGGGGAACGATTGAACGAGTGGAAATTACGGGCAAGAAGGCGTTCTTCTGTCCGAAATGCCAGCATGAGGCCTAAAACCGGTATCGGGGCACATGTCAGCACCAGAGGCGGATTTCTTCAGGCAGCCAAGAGAGCGTATGAGATGGGGGCAACGGCGTTTCAGTATTTTCCGAAGAACCCGCGTAGTCTCAGCCTGAAAAGTCTGGACCTCAAGGATGCTGAGCAGTGCAGGGATTGGTGTGAACAGCAGGGACTTGCTTCGATTGCACATTCACCCTATCCCACGAATCCGGCGTTGGGCATGACCCGTGGAGAGGCGGGGTTTCATGCTACAATAGCTTCTATTCGCAATGATCTTGAAATTTCGAATGCTTGCGGTTCTGTTGGGACGGTGGTCCATTTTGGACATATCAAAACAAACGATCCGCTGGAGGGTTATCAGAACCTCATTCATTGTCTGGATACCGCCTTGGAGAATTGGAATGGACACTCAAAGGTGCTGATTGAAAATCAGGCAGGTGATCATGGCCCGATGGGCACGACAATGGAAGAAATGATACAGATTCGCAAATTAAGCCGTTATCCGGAGCATATTGCTTTTTGTTTTGACACATGCCATGCTTTTGCTTCAGGTTTGTGGTCGTCAGGCAACGAAGCGGCGATGCTCGATAAGGGCAGGATGCTCGGGTATTGGGATAATGTTGCTGCTGTCCATTTTAATGATTCCAAATATGCGTCTGGTTTGTGTAAGGATAGACATGCGAGGATCGGACAGGGATATATCGGCAATGAATCAATGAAAGAATTGTTAAAGGCGCCTGAGTTCCAAAATGCGGTTGTTGTGCTCGAGACAGAAACGGGCGAAGATGGAACGCACCGTGATGATATAGCGCTCATGCGTTCCTGGTTATAATGGGGAGAGGAGCGATTGTATGCATGTTTTTTTGGATGACTATCGGGCATGTCCGAAAGGATTTGTTCTGGCAACGAATGCAGAAGAGTGCCTGATGCTGCTAAGAGAAGGTGACGTGGACATTTTGTCTCTGGATTATGAGCTTGGTCCAGATTCGCCCAATGGCGGTGAGGTCGCGGCATCTATTGTACGAGAAGGTTTATTTCCGCGCGAGATCTATTTGCATACGTCCAGTATGTTTGGGAAACGCCAGATGTACGAGATGTTATATAGCAATAAACCCGATTCGGTAACCATTCATAATGGACCAATGACGGGTGAGGTCATGCTGCGTGTTGCCGCGGGAGAAGAAAGTTAATGAAGCCAATTACATCCAAAATGTTAATGCGTAGTGTTTGGGAAGGCATGCCACAGGCTGTATTTATATATACCCCTTTATGTGGGACATGTGCGGCAGCACGGCGTATGTTAGAGGTCGTTGAGCACATGCTGCCAGAAGGTATTTTATTCGAAATGAACATTCATGACATTCCTGAACTTGTACAACAATTTCAAATTTCAAGCGTTCCAGCAGTGATGCTTTTTGACGGCCAGCAAGATGTTCCAAAAATGGTTTATCGGATGAGCTCTGTGGAGCATTTGCTCTCGGAGATCCGGAAGGCGGTGCTGAAATGAGTATAATCTCGATGGAACATGTTTCACTTAGACGAGAAGAGAATCAGATTTTGGATGACGTACATTTGCGCATCGAACAAGGAGAACATTGGGTTATTCTGGGTCGGAATGGTTCTGGCAAAACAACGTTATTGGAAATGATGAACGGATATATGTTTCCAAGCCAGGGACGTATTGAAGTACTCGGTAATCTGTATGGACAATGTGACGTCAGGGAAGTTCGTAAGGAAATCGGTTATATCAGCCAAACGTTGATTGAGAAACTCACACCAAGAGATCCGGTATGGGAGGTCGTCGCTACAGGAGCTTATGCTTTTTTGCGTTTTTATCAGACAATTCCGGATGAAGTAAAAGCAAAGGCAATGAGTTTGCTGGATGACATGGATTTTGCCAACCTGGCTAACAACCCGCTTGGAACGTTATCCCAAGGGGAGCGCAAAAAAGTCATGCTCGCTCGTTCATTAATGGCCGAGCCAAAATTGCTGATTATGGACGAGCCTTGTGCCGGCCTAGATTTATATGAACGTGAGAAAATGCTGGCTGAGATTGATCGTCTGCGCCAGCGTAACATTACAGTTGTGTATGTAACACATCATGTTGAAGAGATCGTACCTTTATTTACACATGTGGCCTTGATCCGCGATGGACGTATTGCGGCAGCCGGCCCCAAACATGAAGTTTTGACACAAGATACAATTAAGCATACGTACGATGTTCCGGTCGATATCCAGTGGGATAATGGTCGTCCGTGGATACGCATACGTTCTGGAGGGTAACACAATTTGAGTACACAATCGTCTTGGGAAGAAGGCAACTTCTCCCGTTTTATCTGCACGGCCAATCATGGCTTTGCCCCTTATGCTCAGGAAGAGTTGCGCCGTACGTTTGGTGCGGTGAAGAGCACGGTACTCGTACCAGGAGAAATATTGCTTGCGGGTCTGCCTGTAGCGGAGGAAGAAGTTGCAGATAAGTTGTGGGCAGAGTATCCAACGTTTTTACGTCATATTCAACCTGTTCAGTTTCAGGAGAATACAGAAGATTCGGAGCAGTCTATTGAGAAATTGATTGCATTTGTGTTGAATCATAAGGAATTGAACGGTGCCTCTGTCGTGCTACAGGTACGGAAGACAGAAGGGGCCTTTTGGCAAGAAAATGCAGCCTCATTGAAGCAACTGCTAACTGAAAAGCTGGATGAGTTAGGCTGTGAATGGGTTGTACGTGATGCTGAATATGTCATTTCTGTATTTGCAACGAATGATATGTTGTATGCTGGCATATCCAGACCTGAACAGAACCTGTCAGATTGGAGCGGGGGAGCCGTACGTTTTCAAAAAGAAGATGGGCAGATCTCGCGGGCCAAATTCAAATTGCTTGAAGCCGAGCTAACGTTTGGCATTGACTTTACTTCATTTCATAAAGCACTTGATATCGGGGCTGCACCAGGTGGATGGACCTCGTTCCTGCTTGAACGCGGGCTTGAAGTAACGGCGGTAGATCCGGCGAAGATGGATGCAACGCTGCTGGCATCACCCAAACTGACTTTCTTGAAAAAGAATGCAGGGGATGTGCGCTTCCGCGAAGGAGAATTCGACCTGCTCGTATGTGATATGAGTTGGAGTCCGAAGCTGATGAGCCGACTTGTATCGGATCTTTTATATAGCCTGCAACCCGGAGGAACAGCGATTGTTACCGTGAAGTTATTGCATAAAAAACCGCTAGCGCTCATTAAAGATGTTATTGATACGTTTGAGCGTTCGCGGATGCAGATTCAACGTTCCAAGCAGTTGTTCCATAACCGAGAAGAGATTACACTCTATATGGTCAAATATTAAGAGATCTAGCTTTGATTAAAGTAGCTAAAGGCAGCATTATGAAATTGATTCGATTAAGCTCATTTTATTTTGTGCTTTACAATCTATTCCTGCCTGTACTATAATGATACCAATATTAACCATAACAAACCTGAGGGAAAGCATCCCGAAGTGAACGAAACCGGATATCCGGTCTGTTCTTCTTCGGTGAAGCTTTCCCTTTTTTGTTGTGTATTGAAGGAGGAATTGGTATGAGACATCCGGCCAGGCTGGAACGCGGAAGCCTGCTGGGAGGTAGATATCGTATCGTATCCATTCTGGGAACAGGCGGAATGAGCCATGTATACGAGGCGGAGGATCTGAAGTTGCCGGGCAAGATATGGGCAATTAAAGAAAGTGTAACGATTATGCCATATGAAGGCAGTATGGAGACGGAGGCAGCACTGCTAACATCTCTTCGTCATCCAAGATTGCCGCAAATTGTTGATTTTTTTGTTCCGGATGAAGACGGGTACACATACTTGGTGATGGAATACATCGACGGGTTAACACTCAGTGAGTATTTCAAGCAGTGTCGTGGGAAGATCCCGATGGAGCAGTTGACGGAGCTTGTACTTCAATTGCTCGATGTGTTGAGTTATTTGCATAATCTGAATCCACCTGTGATCTATAGGGATCTGAAACCATCAAACATCATGATCACGCCGGAACATGAAGTAAGATTAATTGATTTTGGCATCGCCAGAAGTTACAAACCGCAAAGTGCTGAAGATACCGTTAAGTTGGGTACCGCTGGTTTTGCCGCTCCAGAACAGTATGGCGCGGGTCAGACCGATGCGCGTTCAGATCTTTATGGACTCGGAGCATTGCTCCTGTATCTTATCACAAGTGGTGCGTATACGGAATGGATTCAGGGTGTGGAAAGCTCTATCCGAAGTGATGTTCCGCGGACATACATCCCTGTGGCGAGAAGACTGTTAAGGTATAATGCCGAGGAGCGATTCCAATCTGCCGATGAGGTAAGGAAGGAACTGCTCCGAATACCTGGCGGAACAACGTCTGGTGGAGATACAACGATGACCTTGAATGGGGGAACAAGAGTTATTGCCTTGACTGGTGCTTCATCTGGTGTAGGGGTTACCCACACGGCTATAGCTATCAGTCATTATCTCGAAAGGCAAAACTTCAAAGTAGCTGTGATTGAAATGTCACCTCGCTCTCAATCCTTTGCAAGGATTCAACAAATCGCTCAAGCGGGTAAACCGGTACCAGCAGGCAGACAGTTTGCAGTGGATGGTGTGCATTATTGGAAACAATCCGGGCGAGCGGATATTTTGTCTTTGCTTGGGGGGAGTTATCAGTTCATCGTGATGGATCTCGGTAGTGGTCAGGACCAGAACCGGCTGGAAGAATTCCTGCGTGCAGATCTACCTATTGTTATTGGCTCAGGTGCCGAATGGAGACAGGCGGAGATTGGTGCTTTTGTTCGATCACATCATCGGTATCCACGAGAGAAATGGATATATTGTCTGCCCCTGGCAGCAAGTGAAGCAGTTCAGCGCATTCGTAAAGCTCTGGATACATCAAGTGTATATGGGTTGCCGTTACATATTGACCCTTTTGACAAGGACGCACAGATGGATAAAGTGTTTTCTCATATTTTAACGCATATGATGGGACAGCAGCCCAAGAAACGTTCGTTCTTTTCACGAAGGAAAGTACATGATTAGAAGATTACGAAAGGAGAGCCTCTTTTGTCTAAATTAAGAAAACAAAGCCGTCAACTGATCTATGCCGGACTTATCGGAGCAGGAGCTGTAGGGTTGGTGTTCGGAGGATATGTTATTTACAATGTCAAAACGATGGGGGATGTCAGGTCAGCTGTAGAAGCCCGTTATTTATCGGCATATGAGGAAAAGGAAGCTGAATTAAAGCAACAATGGGATTCGGGAGCACAAGGATGGGTTACGATTCGGGATATTGAAGCAGGTGAACCGATATTACCGGAGGATCTGAAGCTCATTGCTGTTCCGGATGCACAAGCACCGAGAAACCTCTGGTCCAGTACGAAGCAGATGGAAGGCCAAGTGGCCAAAATAGAGTTGAAAAAAGGAACAGCCATTACCACCGAGATGGTGTATGAGGATGTACCGGCTCCGCCTGATTTAAGAAATCGAGAGCTGCAAGTTGTATTACTGCCGTCCTCACTTGTTAAGGGAGATATTATTGATGTTCGTATCCAATTCCCTACCGGACAAGACTATGTTCTCTTATCGAAGAAAAAAGTGGAACGACTCAATGCAGCTACCTTATGGATTACGATGACGGAGGAAGAAATTCTGTCACTCTCAAGTGCAATTGTAGATGCCTATTTACATAAAGCTTCAATCTATGCCTTAACCTATGTAGAACCACAGTTTCAGACACCTGCAATCGCGACGTATCCTGCCAATTCAGAAGTGTTAAAACTGCTGGAGAGTGATCCGAATATTGTTCGACGAGCCGAACAGGAATTATCCAGACAGGTGCGAAGTTCGCTTGAAAGTTCACTGGCCGCTTCCATGACAGCACCGTCAAAAGGGGTTGAACAGGATGTGGCACAATCCTCAGTTACATATAACAGTCGTCCATCATCAAATAATCCGGCAACGTCGGATGGAGTGATGTGGAATGATGGTTCAGGAAACGGAGCAGGAGCTAATTCTGGAAGCGTAAATGATCCTGCTGAAGCTTTACAAACAGAACAGCAGAGCTTGCTAACGGGTGGAGAATAGAGTGAAATCTGAGGTTTACTTTAGAATAATTCAGATAACAAGGAGTTTGAGAAAAAGAAAGGAGTTGTAACATCTATGCATACATGGATCTTTGCGGGTTTATGTGAGAAGAATGATCTGATGTTATATCTTTGCAAGATATTGGCTTCAACAGGCAACAAGGTCTTACTCGTAGATGGAACCTTACAACAGAAGTATGGGTACGGTGTAGGTGACAGTCAACAGTCTTTGCGAATTACGGAATTTGAAGGATTTGATATCGCTTGTCATTTTGTCACTTCAGCAGCTGTAGAGAATCATCTTGAAGTAAATGGAGAGCGATTGGACAGTTATGACTATGTGTTATATGACATGGAGACCTCGCATTTTGCTTCACGTAATCTCTGGCTAACCGCTGATGTAAGAGTCTGGGTGAGTGATTATGAACGTTACAATCTGGAACGTGGCAAGGGATGGTTGAAGCGGTTGCTTGAAGAACAGTCATTACCTGGTGAGCTGTCATTTCAGCGGCTCTTAATTAACGGGGTTGACTGCAAGCTTGAAGCTCGTTATCTATGGGCGTATCTGGAAGGCAGTCCGTTTGTGTGGACAGGAGAATCCTTAGTGCTTCCGTGGGATGAGTTAACAGCTGCGGTTAAGCTTGAGAATGAGCATCATCGCCGAGTTCATCTTGGACCTCTGTCACGAAATTACAAAAAATCGTTGTGTCGCGTGGTCGAGCAGTTAACAGGTTGGGAAAGTGTTCGCAGTCGCCGTGCGATGAAAGAAGCAGAGAGGATGAGAGCATGAGCACCATTACCTTTTGGAGCCCTTTTGCAGGAACAGGTTGCACTTCGAGCACATTAATTAGTGCTTATGCGATGGCACTTCACTATAGGACAAGAGTGTTACTTGTTAATACAGGTCTTGCCGGAACTGGCACAGAAGCTGCTCTACCATCCAAAGATACGGATTCAGCGGATTTTATGTTCTCCTTTGAAGAGGGTGGCTGGGATGCGATTGAACGGCTGCATTCGAGCGGCAGTCTGAATAAGCACAATCTCAGGGATTATACCAAGCCACTTCTGAAGGAAAGACTTGATTTCCTAACCGGAAGAATTGATGAGATGGAACGTTCCACGCAGGAACATGGTGAGACTGTGAAAAAGCTGCTGAATGTAGCTAACGAGTATTATGATCTGGTTCTTCTGGATGCGGATCATGCTGGTGTTGATTCACAGCTTAAGTTGCAACAGGCGGACTATGTTGTAATTAATCTCGATCAAAATATGCGGAATCTGGAGTTGTTCTTTGAAGAAATCCTGCCAGAACGAATGAACAATAAGAATATACATGTTGTCATTAACAAATACGATTTGCATTCCCGTGCAACGCTTTCCAATATTCGGCGCCAGTTCAGATATAAAGGCACGATATCTGCTATACCGTACACAACCGGATACCTGGATGCAATGAATCGGCGAGATGTCGCTAGATACTTGCAGTTGGAAAGTTTGACTGAGGATAAGGATATTCGTAAAGGGAGTTTTGCTGCAAGCATGAGCGAACTCGCTCGCCTGATTATGGACGGTGCAGGTATGCGCACAGTTCTGAAGAGGCTGGAAAGGGGAGCCTGAACCTCCGATGCTCTGGAATACCATATGGATAAGTTTGATTTTGATTCTGTGCCTGACTTATATCTGGGTCAAGTATAGAACGTTTCTTCGTGCAAAGAGTGCTCGTGTTCCTGAACAGGAATCATTCACGATTGACATGTTGATTGAGAAGGTGAAGAACTCACTTCATGAGCTTAGTCATAGTCAGCTCGCGGATGCGGGTCTGCATGAAGAAGAGTATCGTCGAAGAATTAATCAGCGTGCCGAGATGAGAAAAGCACTGAAGGGCTGTGTCTCAGGCAGTATCAGCGACAAAACGTATGTCAAAAATCTGATAGGGGATCTCCTGACCCGAAGCATAGGGCTGAACCAATCAAATGTAGATGAAGTTATTTTGTTTGCAGAACCAGATTTGCTGACGATCCAGGACCGATTCGAGATTGTGTTTTATCTGTACCGACAGCAATTCGGTGTGGATGCACTCTCCCGAATGATTGATACCTACGATCTTGGCAGACTGAGAATGGAGGAAGGTACGGACGATGGAGGAAGTTATTATATTTCTGAGGAGGATATTCAGTATGTGTTCGAGTGTGAATATCGAGAGCTTGGATTCAGAGAAAAGACGGATATCATCGTTCAACGTATCTACCAACATTATAAAGGATTCTCGGTTGTTGATGAGATAAGGGACCAACGTATTGACGGTGTTAGTGGTGGTGTTAGCGGTATGTTTGATACTCTTCATAATATGGGACTTCGAAAACCGGCATCATGGAATGATTTGCTGGATCAAGGACTGGTGGATGATGCACATGAAGAACCGCTTAGCGGCATGGAAAGTGTCTGGATTTTCTATAAAGGTAAGTCCATTCATCTATCCTTTCTGTCATTCGGAAGCATCCGTGAACTGAAAAGGGTATGCCAGAATATATACAAATACAATTATCCCGGACAGTTGTCGGAAGCAAGTGGATACAAGGTGAACGAGATGAAAGACGGCTCCC
The DNA here is from genome assembly GCF_037975265.1 of Paenibacillus sp. FSL P4-0176. NCBI lineage: Bacteria > Bacillati > Bacillota > Bacilli > Caryophanales > Paenibacillaceae > Paenibacillus > Paenibacillus sp. FSL P4-0176. The sequence continues at coordinate 4,097,338 of NZ_CP150242.1, read as the reverse complement.
GTGTCGTTGTGGTTAGACCTCCTTTTGCAGAATCGTGGGCGTTCTTCGTCCGGAAGTTCGATATTCCGAATGCTTCACTTGAACAGTTAATTACGGGTAACAACGCAGATCTGCCAATTACATTGCTTCAATACCTGATGAAAGGAAGCCGGATCACAGCTGTGACCGGGGCGCAGGGTTCTGGTAAAACAACGTTGCTTATGGCTATGGTCAAACACATCTATGCATCGTACACCCTTCGGGTGCAGGAAATGGCGTTTGAACTTCAATTAAGACGGATCTATAGTCGGCGTAATATTTTGAGTTTCCGAGAGACCGAACACATTTCAGGTCAACAAGGGCTTGATTTGCAGAAAAAAACGGATGGTACCGTCAATATTCTCGGTGAGGTTGCGAGTGATGAGGTGGCCGCATGGATGATTCAAATGTCTCAGGTTGCCAGTCTGTTCACCCTGTTTACCCACCATGCCAAAACGTTTCGTGATCTGGTCTTCTCCCTCCGTAATTCCTTGCTCAAGACAGGTATGTTCCAGCATGAGCATATTGCTGAGGAGCAGGTTGTGAGTGTAATCAACTTCGATGTTCATATGAAGAAAGATGCTGAAGGACGAAGATATATCGAACGAATTACGGAGTGTCTTCCTCGTGCGAATCAAGGTGATAGCGTGGAAGAGAGGGCAGGTTTTACATTTCATAATGTTGTGGAGTACAGAGATGGAGCGTATGTTGCAACAGCTCCAATCTCTTCTGGAAGCATGGTGGATATGCGAGAACAGATGACATTAAAGGATGCCGAGAAGTTTGAACTGTTTATGAAGCAACACTGGGGTGATCAGCATGACAATTAAATGGATTTTGCTCCTCGTATTAAGTATTTGTGCAGGAGGTTTGCTGATCACACTTCTGGTTTTAAGCATGTTACGTCACAGAGGAGGTGGTTCAACAAGTCAATCCGGCGTGATTTTTGCTCCTACCGGGAAGGGATTCAAGGGACTGGGATCAATCTTGTTGCAGTCCTACCGTCTTGGAATGAAAGTGCCACTGCTATCAGCTTATATTCTACAGGTGCAGAAACGTATTTCATTCCGCCATGTTGGGGATGAGCCCTCACTTCGCAGGCTGACGATGACAGTGGTTCTGATTATTCTTGGAGGTTATGGAGGCATAAGTGTCATTCTATTTCTTCTGCAGCCGGGTATCGCTTTTGTAATACTTTCCGTACTCTGTGCTGTGGTGCTAAACAGCTTGGTATTGGATATGTGCCTCAGTCGTATGGAAAAAAGGTTGCTGGTGCAGATGTTGGATGTCTTTGCAGATGTAAGGCATCGGTATCATCAGCATGGCATGGTTGAGGAAGCGCTCTATGAAGCCGCTGAAGCAGGTACAGGAGAAGCAGCAGAACAGGTAAGACTGATCTACGAAGCTCTAACTTCTCCAGATCCAAATGAAGCACTTGAGCGTTATTATGAAGTGGCTCCCAACCGTTTTCTCAAAGGATTCGCCGGCGTTTCTTACATGGTTATGGAGTTTGGGGATAAGGACAGAGCACAAGGCTCTATTTATCTTAACGGACTGGGTAACCTGACTCAGGAGATCCATCTGGAGATATTGCGGCGTGATAAATTGGATTACCTGCTCAAAGGACTTAATATCATCGCGCTAGCTCCGGTATTGTTCACCGCTCCAATCGAACGCTGGGCCAGAGTCAGTTTCCCAACGATGGATGAATTTTATCGCAGCAAAATCGGTTTTGTTACCAAAATATCGATCTATGTCATCATTATCCTTGCTTATTTGCTTCTGCAAAGGCTCCAGCAATACGATGAGACCCGTTACCGGTCAGGGCATAAGCATTCATGGTTGGATCAGTTTCTGTACAGGCAGACCTTCATACGGAAATTGACGATGTTGTTTGCAGCGAAACCTGGCAGTGCACAGTACAGTCAAACGATACGGCTCATGAGGGAGAGCAGTTCAGAGTTGAAATACGAATGGCTTGCCATTCGACGAGTAATGTTATTCGCAGGTTGTTTGGTCCTTACAATGGTGTGCATCTTGCTGTTGCACCAGGTTGAACGTAACCACATCTTGTATGATCCGATCCGGGATGATCGAATGTTTGGTGCAATGGCTGAAGCGGATCTCAGGAAAGCTGAGGAAAAAACAGCATTGGATCAATCCGTGCTGGAAAGTGTAGAAATGAACCGAGGAGCTACATACGAAGAAGTCGCCAACGCGTTACAGCAGTTATCTCCCGTTCAGATGGACCATGATACCCAGAATGAGACCATCACGCGCATTATGCAGAAACTTGAGGTGTATAACAATCAATATGTACGCTGGTGGGAAATGATTATAGCCATTCTCATGGGTGCAGCGGGGTACTACATGCCCGTATGGCTTATGTTATTTCAGCGGAAAATGCGAAGGTTGGATATGCGACATGAAATCTATCAATTCCAGACAGTGATTTCCATTTTGCGTGAGATGGACCGGATGTCAGTTGAGGAGATATTGGAGTGGCTTAATCGATTTGCCGTCATTTTCAAGCGCCCGCTGCAAAAATGTTTGTTGCATTTTGAACATGGACCAGAGCTTGCACTTGAACAATTAAAGGAGGAGGCGGGCTTGCCGGAGTTCCAGCGACTGGTTGATAAATTACAGCTTGCCCTTGGCAAAATCTCAATATGTGAAGCCTTCGATGATCTTGAGAGCATGATGGCATTTTATTTTGAACAACGCAAACAGGAGTACAGCAAAATGATAGATGTCAAAGCATCATGGGGGAGAACCATTGGATTTACACCTATGTACGCCCTTATCTTTTTGTATCTGGTTATTCCATTGGTCGGTATGAGCTTCTTACAGATGAGCATTTATTATGAGCAAATTCAGAAACTGTAGCACAATTCATCTGTGTGACAGTCTGAAATAGTTTAATAACTTATAACTTGGGAGGATTTATCATGAACAATGCATCAAGCGCTTTAAAGGTGGCAGCAGGGATATTCTTAACAATCGCTTTGATCACAATTGTAGTTCTGTTGTTTATTTCGGCTCAGGAGGCAACCAAGACGGCCCAGAACAATTTTGCTGATATCCAAACCGAGTTGTCCCAGGCTGCATTTACGGTATATGACGGAACAACCATCAGTGGATCACAGGTAACGAATGCGCTGCGTAAATATGCGGACAAGGATCAGTTCGGTATTCAAGTTATTACAGGTAAAAATAAAGCGGGTCAATGGTACGGCAATCAATTAAACATTTCACAGGATCTCAATAATGCGGACTACGGCTCGGTTATTGCACCCGACGATAAAGTGGGGATTATTAACCAGACCATGAGTGAAAAAGAAAATCAATATGTCAATCCAAGTGGTAAATTCAAAGCCATTATCGTAAAAGACCGTTCGAACGTGGTAAGAGGGCTGATCTTCCAGCAATCCTGACAGGAGTTGGTTTAACATGTCCCGGAATACCCAGCATCTCATGTTGTTTTGTACGGCGGTTGTCCTTTTTGTGACAGCCTGCCTGTACGGGCAACAGAATGTTAAGATTTTATCAGCGGCCTTGAACGACAGAGTACAGACAACAACAGGCATGGAAGGTCGGCTGACAACAACACTGCATACCACCAATCCGTATCAGTATAGTGGTGCGGAAGTGTTGCATACCGTAAGACAGATGACAGGCACAGGCATTCCTGTGGTGGTAGATGGGACTTCGTATGTGATCGATCCACTTGTCAGCAAAACAGCGACGATTCCTGTCCAACTCGATGCCAACTACAGACCAGAGTTTATACGAAATGAAACTGGAGAACTGCTCAAGATTGTTTTTTGGAAGGAGGCCAGTGTGAATTGATTAATGCCGCATCCAAGCTGCTTGCCGTATTGCTCGCAGTCCTTCTGCTCTATGTGTACCCAGCTGCTGAAACAGCCGATCGACAGGATGATATAACACGTATGACGGCTGTTCAGAATGTAACACGTTTTGTTGATGCTGTTCGAACGAAAGGATATATTTCACCTCGAATGTTGGCTGAGTTTGAGGAGCAACTGGCCCAGACGGGCAATCTGTATGAGTTGTCGATGGAACATTTACATAAGAAATATGTACCTCATTATACAGACCCGATGGGCAATAACAGTTTTACCGGGACCTATGAGGTAGTGCAGGATGGATATTATGCAGCTCAGATTCGAGAAAGACTATTCCCATCCTCAGGTGTGATACCGGTTGATGATCCTGGCCGAAGATATATGTTGACGACAGGGGATTTTTTCACCGTGACTCTCCAAAATACAAATCGGACACCTTCCATGCTTATTCGTGAATGGTTGAGTGGTACGGCTCAGGCTTCAGCAGTATTTGTAACATACGGAGGTATGGTCCTCAATGAAGATTACTGAGCTTTCCATTGTATTCGTGCTGATCTTTTTCCCGCTCTTCTGGATCATCTCACTCCATACGCAAGATGCCGAGGAGGCTCAATATCTTGGCCAACGATACAGATCTGCACTTCAAACTGCAGTCATGGATGCAGGTGCAGTGATGCATCAAAATGAGAAGCAAAATGATGAAGCAGGTTATGATTCAACCAAGTTTGTTAAAGCGGACAAAGAGCTTGCCTTGTTGACATTTACGCAGACGATGGCTTTGAATATGGGGATTCAGAATGATCCTGCAGCTATTCGAAACATGTTTAATTACATTCCTGCCGTGGTTATTCTGGATTATGATGGCTATTATATGTTGTCCACAGAAACAGAGTTGACAGGTAACCGTGAAGATTCTTTAAGGCAAGTGTGGAGTCCCAAGAAACCTTATACATATTCAGATTCTAATGGTAACAGTATTAACTTTACACTGGACGACTACGTATATGCCTTTGACGCAAGCGCAGGGAAATGGATTGAGGGATTCCAAAAAGAACTGGCCTCAAGCACACAGATTCCTTTACTTCAGAATACCAGCGTATTTGAGCAAGTTAGACAAAGCCGGATTGTGACTGCTGTACAGGATGATCTGGCTGATGTGATTAACCGCCATAATGAGTTTGCCAGAAAGAACGGTATTTCCTATACGTTTACGATGCCCCTGATTGCGCAGGAAGATTGGTACAACTCCATTAACGATACAGGGATTATGGCCTTTATCCAAGGTATAGGTGTGGGTGACCAAAAGATCAACAATTATGCGATCGGTGGAGGCAGACTTGTGAAGAAAACGGCTATCGTAGGTGGGGTAGATCCTTTAACGGGTATCAAGTACTATTACCCCTCCACATGTGGTAATGGTTACCGTGCTGAAGAGGTGTTCACAGACGCAAGACAAGCAGCTGCACAAGGCTATTTTGAATATAAATGCTCTAATCGTTAGGGTAGCCTGTATGATAAAATCATGTAAGAGGTTCCTGAACTGTTTACATTACTTTCAGAAAAGACGGGACCTGTGCTAGAATAGGGTTTCGGAACAATAACAAAAGTAATGTCTAATAGATAGGAGCAACCTCATCTTATGAGTTTATTGTCAGTAGAGAACGTAAGTCACAATTTTGGAGATCGCACGTTATTTAAAAATGTATCGTTTCGTTTACTTGCCGGAGAGCGTGTAGGACTTGTTGGTGCCAATGGTGTGGGTAAATCCACATTAATGAACATCCTTACCGGTAAATTGCTTAAAGATAGTGGAAAAGTAGAATGGACACCTAAGGTACGTTATGGATATCTGGATCAGCACACAAAGCTTACCCCAGGCAAAACTATTCGTGACGTTCTTAAAGATGCATTCCTTCCGTTGCTTGAATTAGAAAAAGAAATGATGAATATAACGGACCAGATGGCAGATGCAGATCCAGATAAGCTGGAGCAGTTGCTGGAAGAGATGGGCGATATTCAGGAACAACTGGAACAGGGCGATTTTTATCTGATTGACGTAAAAGTGGAAGAGATGGCCAATGGTCTTGGTTTGTCCGCAATTGGTCTTGATCGGGATGTCGCAGCTCTAAGTGGTGGGCAACGTACCAAGGTGCTTCTTGCCAAGCTTCTGCTTGAGAAACCTACAGCCCTTTTGCTGGATGAGCCGACCAACTATCTGGATGTAGAGCACATTGAATGGTTGTCACGTTACCTGAAGGACTACCCTCATGCGTTTCTTTTAATCTCCCATGACACGGAATTCATGAATGAAGTCGTAAATGTCATTTATCATTTGGAATTTGCCAAATTAACGAGATATGCAGCGAACTATGACAAGTTCCTCGAGATGGCTGATATGAATAAAGCCCAGCATATTGATGCGTACGAGAAGCAGCAAGAGTACATCAAGAAGCAGGAAGATTTCATTCAGCGTAACAAGGCACGTGCTTCAACTTCAGGTCGAGCGAAGAGCCGGGAGAAACAGCTGGACAGAATTGAACGTATTGATCGTCCAGATGAAGCGGCCAAACCAACGTTCAAATTCAAGGATGCCCGTGCGAGTAGCAAAACGGTCTTTGAGGGCATTGATTTTGAAATTGGATATACGTATCCTTTGCTGCCTAAGATGACAATGACAATTGAACGTGGTGAGAAAATTGCCATCGTAGGTTGTAATGGTGTGGGTAAATCGACGCTGCTGAAAACCATCTTGGGCAAAATATCTCCACTCAGTGGAAAGACCTTTTTGGGAGATTATCTCGAAACGGCCTATTTTGAGCAGGAAGTTCGTGCTGGAAATATCACGCCGATTGAGGATGTCTGGAATGAGTTTTCACATTTGACCCAGAATGAGGTCCGGGGTCATCTCGCTCGCTGCGGGTTGAAAAATGAGCACATTACCCGTCCGCTTAACATGCTGAGTGGTGGAGAGCAAGCCAAGGTTCGTCTATGCAAACTCTTGATGCGTGAAAGCAACTGGATTCTATTCGATGAGCCGACGAACCATTTGGATGTCACAGCTAAAGCTGAGTTACAGCGTGCCTTGCAAGAATTCAAGGGAACGGTGTTGCTGGTATCTCATGAACCTGATTTCTACGAGGGTTGGGTTACCAAAACATGGAATGTTGAAGAATGGTCTGAGAAAAACTAGACAATTCAAGCAACGCTTAATAGAAATGAACGGTGACAAAAAAATCCTTCTATGGTAACATAGGCTACAACTTCATATGAACACTAGGGGGGCCACACGATGTGGCTGAGATGGAAGAATGCGATTCCGGACCCTTTGCACCTGATCTGGATCATACCAGCGTAGGGAAGTGGCGAGCGCGTTTCAGTGGATGACGTGAGCAAACGGCAATTCGGAAGGATTTCAACCGTCTGCTTAACGAATTGAAACATGCAGTTGCGTGTATAACGTTATGGCTATAAGGTCTATAGCTTTATTGCACGAAATGAACTGTATGTATCAGTCAGTCATCTGGTCCTATAATTAATACGCAGCCACTCCCCTACGGGAGTGGCTTTTTTGTGTTTTCATAGCATTCACACATGGAAGGGGATGAACAGTACGGTAAGTTCTCATGAACATGTTCACGAATCATTTGAATTGCATGTTGTATCTACGGGTGTAGGGAATCAAGCATCTTTTGTAAAAGCTGCAAAGGACGTTTGGCCATGGGTGGACTACATCCATATACGAGAGAAACAATTCTCGTGGCAAGACAAGATCGGTTGGGCTGAAAGTCTGCGTAGCGTTGGCGTTCCGTCTTGTCGCATCGTTATCAATGGTTCAGAACTGCCACCACAGAATGACATCTATGGCGGTGTACATTGGGGGCAAGAGGCTATACGTAACTACAACCCTGCTGTTATAAGCAATGTCCAGCGAATTCGTCTGGGTGTATCTGTTCATTCAATCGATGAGGCAAAAATCGCTGAAGAACGGGGAGCTGATTACCTTTTCTTCGGGCATGTCTACTCAACCAACAGTAAGCCTGATCTTGAACCAAGAGGATTTTATGCTCTGGCTGAAGTGTGCTCTGGTGTCTCCATTCCTGTCATGGCAATTGGGGGCATCGAACCGGGAAACATTCACGCTATTCGCTCTGCAGGCGCACAGGGAGTCGCTGTGATCTCGAATGTATGGGCGAGCGATTCCCCGGATCGGGCTGCTGCATTATTAAGGCAGGCTATCGTTGCTACAGAAAGTTTGAGCCGCTGAATCAAGGAGATGAGAGGATGAAAAAGATCATTACTGATAGACCGGATAAGATTCATGCAGAAACGATTATTGTAGGTGGAGGCGTTGTTGGTTGTGCCATTGCGTATGAGCTTGCTTCCCGTGGACAGGATGTGATGTTGCTGGAGCGTTCGGCGATTGCGGGAGGCACTTCTTGTGCGGCGGCTGGAATGCTGGCGGCAGATAGTGAGGATTTTGCTCATCCTTTGATGGCTAAGCTCGCCAGACAGAGTAGACAGTTACTTCATGAGCAACAGGTGCTAATGGCTACACTAAGTGAGGCAGAGACTGGTCTGCAACGCCAGGGATTCCTAACTCCTTTTCGTTCATACAGTGAATTAAGTAGTTATAAGGACAATCGGAAGTCTGCGTTGTCTGCTTCTGCTGATGAGGTGTGGTGGGATCGTTCCGTTGTGCAACAGGAGGCATCATGGCTTAACAGAGATACGTATGGAGCCTACTACAGACCTTATGAGAGTGAGATTCTTCCAGTCCATCTAACGAAGGCATATGCTGAATCCGCTCAAGCATTGGGAGCGGGGGTCATTGAGGACATACAGGATATACGTGTGCAAGCAAACGAACACGGCGTGCAGGGGATCACCACATCGATCGGTGAGATGAAATGCAAACATGTCATTATAGCGGCTGGATTACAGAGTGAAGAGTTGATGAGACATGTGAATCTGAGCTTGCCTGTGTGGTCTGTAAAAGGTGAAATAGCCGCCGTTCAGTTCTCAAATGAACATGCAGGGTACAGACCTGACAGAACGGTGTATGCAGAGGATATCTATATTGTTCCCAAAGCCAATGGAGAGGTTTGGCTCGGGGCAACCAGTCTGCCAGGCAGAACGGATTTAAACGTTTCTGTACAGGGTGTTCAGAAGCTATTAACAGCGGCTACCCACTGGGTGCCTGGGATGAAAGAGGCACAATTTTTGCGGGCGTGGGCAGGCGTAAGGCCGGCAACTCCGGATGGTCTACCTTATATAGGTGCTTGCGAAAGTGTTCCCGGGCTGTTTGCCGCCTTTGGACATTACCGTAACGGTATTTTGCTCAGTGCGATAACAGGCAGACTAATCGCTGAATTGCTCGCGGGCAAAAGCTCAGAAGAGCTCGGAATTGAGGCGCTGAGCCCTGAGCGATTGAACAGAAAGGGAGTGGTGCAGTGAATATCATCGTTAATGGTCAACGGATGGAGATTGAAGACAGATTGAATCGTGTGGATAAATTACTCCAATCTTTTGATTTGCAAGTCAAGACTGTAGTTGTAGAGCTGAATAAGCATATTTTAACCCGCGAGTACCATGAAACGACGGCATTAAGAGAAGGCGATCGAATTGAGATTGTACATTTTGTAGGAGGCGGTTGATGATGTTGAACATTGGTAAATATACGTTTGAGTCCAGATTGTTGCTCGGAACAGGCAAGTTTTCCGATCTGGAAGTGCAAAGTCAGGCTGTGGAAGCATCTGAAACGGAAGTTTTAACCTTTGCTGTTCGTCGTCTGAATCTGGAGGAACGTAATCAGAAGCATTTCCTGGATACGTTGGATTTGGACAAATACACACTTCTTCCGAATACGGCGGGGGCTTCCAATGCGGAAGAGGCGGTGCGGATTGCTGAGCTTGCGCGGGCTTCAGGACTTTGTGATATGATAAAAGTCGAAGTCATCGGAGATGGAATGACGTTACTCCCAGATCCGATTGAAACGTACAAGGCTTGCGAAATTTTGCTTGAAAAGGGATTCACGGTATTGCCTTATATTTCGGATGATGTCATTCTAGCCAAAAGGCTGCAATTGCTTGGCGTACATGCTGTAATGCCTGGCGCTTCTCCCATCGGAGCTGGCAGAGGCATCATCAATCCCTATAACCTTGAGATCATCATTGAGCAGGCCGTTGTTCCTGTAATTGTAGATGCAGGATTGCGCTCCCCAAAAGATGCTGCTTATGCGATGGAACTTGGTGCCGATGGCGTATTGTTAAATACAGCCGTATCCGGATCAGGGGATCCAGTGAGCATGGCTAAAGCGATGCGATTGGGGGTAGAAGCGGGTAGATTGGCATATGAGGCAGGCATGATTCCCGTAAAGCGTTATGCAGCAGCCAGTAGTCCGGTGGAAGGAATGGTTCATACATGACAGATCAAATAACATCTTCCGAGCAGGCCGATCGTTATTCCAGACAGGAACGGTACGCGCCACTTGGCAAGGAAGGCCAGGCCAGATTAAAGGGCAGCAGAGTTTTAATTGTAGGCGCTGGCGCACTCGGAACAGGAATTGCAGAAACGTTAGTTCGTTCAGGAGTCGGACACTTAACGATTGTGGATCGTGATTATGTGGAGTGGAGTAACCTGCAGCGGCAGCAATTATATGTAGAACAGGACGCGATGGAGCGGATACCGAAGGCAATGGCGGCGGAAAAACGTTTATCTGCCATTAATTCCATGGTTCATGTGGAAGGGAAAGTGTTGGACGTCAGAGTAGATGAGTTGGAAGAACTCGTTCAGCATACAGACTTGATCATGGATGCAACGGATAACTTTGATACCCGACTACTTATTAATGATATGGCACAGAAGCACGGTATTCCCTGGATTTATGGTGGATGCGTAGGTAGTTATGGTATTACCTATACGTTTATGCCCGGAGATACGCCATGTTTAAATTGTTTGCTGGGTGAAGTCCCTCTGGGTGGAGATACTTGTGATACGTCTGGCATCATACCTCAAGCCGTACAGATGGTAACGGCGAATCAGACCGCAGAAGCGATGAAGTTACTTAGTGGCAATGCAAATGCATTGAGACGTAAGTTATTGTCATTTGACGTGTGGAGGAACGAATACATATCCATCAATGTGGATGGTGCGAAAAAGAAAGACTGTCCTTCCTGCGGAGATTCGGCAACGTATCCATATCTTTCTGCGTCCAATCTGGAGAAAACCGATGTGTTGTGTGGCAGGGATACGGTTCAAATCCGACCTGCACGGCGCATGAATCTGGATCTTCAACATACAGCGGAACGTCTGGATAGACTTCAAGAAGGAAAAGTGGAATCCAATCCGTTTCTGGTTTCTTTTACAACAGGAGTCCATAGAATGGTCATTTTCCAAGATGGACGTGTCCTCGTACACGGAACAAAAGACACAGCTGAAGCACGTACGCTCGTCCATCGCTACTTTGGTTAAAGCATGAAAGATGCAAAGTCTGTTCCCTTGAGGGAATGGACTTTTTCATTTTACGGCATGCTATCTGTACCAACCATTGCTGCGAGCAGTGGGGAAAGAGACAGGCCGGGTGAAAAAGAGTGAAAACAGCCATTTTGCTGATTGGAGCAGGAGAGCAGGTCAGCCTTATTCAGGATGTTTTATATAGAGAAGGGTATGAGGTGCAACGAATGGAGTGGTCCGAACTAAACCAATCCGTCGAGCCTTCGTTGTTGCATATTAACCTGATCATCCTGGTAGACCGGGAAGAGGGGACGAAACATTGTGGCCAGGATCAGAAATTAGAATTAAAACGATGGTTAGATAAAGGTCAGGTTATACCTCTACTGGTTATTACTTCAAATGCATCTCCTCAGTTCATCGTGGAATGGCTGGATTATGGAGCTAATGACGTGATGGAGGAACCTATCCACATGACCGTGATGCTTGCCAGAATACGAAACTTATTGCGTGTTTTTGCGAATGCAACACCAGAGGGCGAAGAAGTAATTGTAGTCCATGATCTTAAAGTTAATTTGCGTTCGAGGCGGGTAAATCGTGCGGGTGAATACCTGACATTAACGCCAAAAGAGTACGAATTGCTGGAATTCCTGGCCCTGCATGTGAATGAAGCATGTACCCGGAGTGATATTTTGCGGGAAGTATGGGGATATGAATATGCGATGAATACCAACGTTGTGGATGTGTATATCAAACATCTGAGGGTTAAGGTGGATAAGGGAAGAAGTGTGAAACTGATTCATACTGTGCGTGGGATCGGTTATATGTTGCATGATAAAAATTAGATTACGAAGTTAGTTCCATGAATCACCAGTTTAAAGTGTGGCAAAAAGAGGGTAAAAATAAAAGACCGGATAGTAACCTCCGGTCCTTACTGATTAGCTATGATGTGATTCTAAAGTACACGACGAGCTTTAACATACGTTCTCTTCCAAGTACCAGAGTCCAGATCAGAGAGGGTTACGCCTGGAGATCCATACGTATGCAGAATCTTACCATTTCCCGCATAAACGCCTACGTGAGTGACATTGGAACCGGTAGAACGGCTACCACTGGAGAAGAATACCAGATCTCCGACACGCAGATTAGCTTTAGACACAGCTTTACCTTCTTTGGATTGTTTCACGGAAGTGCGCGGCAAATCTACACCATACTTTTTGAAAATATATTTCATAAAAGAAGAGCAGTCAAAAACCTTGGTTGTTGAAGTTGAAGCACCAAATTTATATGGAGTTCCAGTGAATTTTTTGCCATAGTTAACAATCTGTTGACCTGTGGATACAGAAGCAGTTGCTGCCTGTGCAACAGGTGCGTTAGTCATTAGTACAGCTCCAAAACCTAGTGTAGCGCACAACCCGACGGTTACGGCCTTTTGGACAAAGATGTTTGTTTTCATGTTAGTTAGTACCTCCAAAATTCGTTTTCGTTAAGTTGCTAGAGCGAGTATAACAGCTTTGTAACAGCCTAGAAATTGGATAGGGAAGTGTAATCCCTTGCGCCACAATGGTTTGGGTATGTTTATTAAAATATGATTAAAAATGTCAAAAAATTAATCATTGACGGATGAAGAATATAGATGAATCAACAAAGACCCTTGAATATCAAGGGTCTTAGTTATGTGTGAACCTATTTACTTCATTGAATCACTGGTTACAAAAACGTAATAAATAACTATAAAGCATACGAGTAGATTCAATCTTTGCTCTGAATAATCAGTAATAAGCCGCTATCGATAGTGACTGTACCGGAGGAGCCTAAGAGCTTATTGCTTACACCCAAGGATTGTCCCATGCGTATGGTGGCTTGATCTAGTGGATACATAAAACCATCTAGAGTTATTCCTGTAACTTCATGAGTCAAGGGGAGCAGAGAAACATATTTATAGTCACGGTGCTCAACTTCAGCTTTGGATGTGGTCAGTGTCATGTAGTTGTGCTTGTCCTGAATGGCACAGGAGATATGATGCTGCATCGCGCGAACCATGATATGTACATTGGCGAGTGTGTGATCCATACGTGTACCTGTAGCACCTAACATTAAGATGTGAGATGGTTCGTAATCTAGCGCTGTCTCAAAAGCCATTTCTGTATCAGTAAGATCTTTATGAACAGGGTCACATGTAATGAATCGAATGCTATTGTTACTTACAATAATACGTTCCTCTTCATTAATGGAGTCGAAGTCACCAACTGAAATGTGTGGCTGAATGCCGTGTTCAATTAAAAATAATGCACCGCGATCGGCCGCGATGATCATATCATCTTCTCGTATTTCCTGAAGTAATTCTACAGATAAGTTTCCGCCTGTAAAAATAATAATCCGTTTCGCCGTCATTTTATTTCATCCTTCCTAATTCAGAGAAAAATAGTTCATAGTCCAAATATAATGTTGGAACCTGTACAAATATATTCACCAAATCAGTATAATCCACAAAATGTGGTTGCACAATTTCAGTGCTCGCGGATACAATGGGTAGAGCGACATGGAGATGACTTGAAAAGTGAGGTTTGAACAGGTTGGACTTACACATTTTTGAAGTATTCAGCATTATAGGCACTATCGCATTTGCAATGTCCGGCGCTTTCGTGGCAATGGAAGAGGAGTATGACATTCTGGGTGTACTAGTGCTTGGACTTGTCACGGCATTCGGAGGCGGGATTATCCGGAATGTACTTATAGGTATACCTGTAACGACACTATGGAGTCAGGGATCACTTATTATGTTAGCCTTAGTATCTGTAGCGATTGCGTTTATATTACCTCTCAAGTGGATTAGTCACTGGAAGCGAACAGAGGCGTTGTTTGATGCAATCGGACTCGCAGCATTTGCAATTCAAGGGGCGCTGTACGCGGCGAACATGGGACATCCCATTAGCGCAGTTATCGTTGCAGCAGTGATGACCGGTATTGGTGGAGGCGTTATTCGTGATGTGCTTGCTGGACGTAAACCGCTTGTATTGCGTGACGAAATCTATGCTGTATGGGCAATGACAGCCGGTTTTGTTATAGGTATGGGTTGGTTAACAACGAATGCTGGATTATTATTTTGTTTCGCGGCCGTTGTGTTTTTCCGGATGTGTTCTGTACATTATAAATGGAAACTGCCACGTCGTTCGTTGGTGCCATCTGAGACCGGAAACGTCAGTCCTCAGCCAGAGAGCATTGTGACACAGCCATCATCGTCGGTACTTCAAGGTACGTTAAGCAAGGGGGATTAATATGATTAATGTGTTGTTTGTATGTCTGGGTAATATATGTAGATCACCAATGGCTGAAGCCGTTTTGCGTCACAAAGTCCTTGAGAAGGGGCTCGAACACCAGATTCGTGTGGACTCTGCGGGTACAGGGGACTGGCATGTTGGTAAACCTCCGCATGAAGGGACTCGAAAATTGCTGGATTCGTACCAGATTTCTTATGCCAACATGGCAGCAAGACAGTTCGCCAGCGAAGACTTTACTCAATTTGATTACATTGTGTGTATGGACAATTCCAATGCAGATAATGTGCGCAACGTTCCAGGCGGAGCTGAGGCGGACATCATCAAGTTCATGGACATGCTTCCCGAGGAAAAACTCAGAGAAGTACCTGACCCATATTATACGGGCAATTTTGAAGAGGTGTACGAGCTGGTTAACGCAGGCTGCGATGTTCTGTTGAGTAAGATTGAAGCGGAACATTCCTTAGCCTAAAAAGTAAACGAAATTCATGCTTAATTTGTAATTCGACAAAGAAGCAGGAGCAGAGCACTTAAAGCAAGCAGGATATCCTGCTTCTTTTTCAGGTTACAATTGTAAGCGGTATCATTAAAACAAAAAACAATAGCGGCATTTCAGCCGCCTGTTAAAGTGGTCCTTTTATCTTTCCTGAAGAAAATAAAGTAATGCTTCGGGCAATTCCTTCTGCCAAAAACCCCATTGGTGTTTTCCGTCTTTCTCCTGGTAGGAGACGAGGGCACCACGTTTTTCCAGCAATTCTCGAGTATCCCGGTTTAATTGAACGAAATCATACGTACCTGTGTCTGCTTCGAAATCAGTCTCCTGCAAACCAACAATCATCCAGATCGAGAGCCAAGAAAGATCTTCAGCTGCGGCATAGATTTCCTGAGAAGCAGAGTAGAAGGCGCCAGACAGGCTGATCACACGTGTGAACAGATCCGGATATAACAGAGCAAGATGAAGCGAAACACTGCCACCGAGCGAGTCTCCGGCAAGAATGCGTTCCTGCGGAGAACGGCGCACAGGATATTTCTCTTCTATATAGGGAATAATCTCTTCAGCGAAGCAAGCGGTATATGCCTTGAACCGATCTCCAAATGGAGCATATTCCTTCGTTCTCACGGACACATCGACCTGAACCCCTACAATAATGAAAGGTTCGGCTCCTTCGTCCAGAATAATTTGGTTAGCTGTTGTAGCAATTCGTCCGAAATTAAAAAATTCTTCGCCATCCTGACAATATACGACAGGGTAGCTAAGCAATTCGTTATAGCCCGGAGGAAGGTAAATACGGAGCGTTCGCTTCTCTCCGAGATAGCGACTTTCAATCTCTTCCTTCACAATCGTGCGTTTCAAATAGCGGGAATCCGTCATAAAACGTCACCTTTCTCGGTTAATTTTTTGCATTCGACCGCGCAATACGGTAAGATTACCCTTGTGCGGGGTTAGGTCAAACACGCAGTCATGTATTATGCTGTTATACCAATATTAAGCCCCTGTTATACATACAATCCGGCAGGAAACATAAAAAAATTACGGATTTCTTTGACGTATGGAGTGAAACAGGTGTATAATAATATTATAACAGCGGAACTTGATATTCAAATTTTTTGTTGAGGTGAAGAAAAAAATGAGCAAGGTTCCTTATGAAGTGTATACAGAGGATGTAGAAGCTCTGTCCGTGCTGTCTCCTGACGGCGAAATTGTTAACAAAGACATGATGCCTACACTTTCCGATGATCAATTAAAAGAAATTATGTACCGCATGGTATTTACCCGTACTTGGGATGACCGTGCAGTAAACCTGGGCCGTCAAGGTCGTCTTGGTTTCTATGCTCCAGTATCTGGTCAAGAAGCTACAATGGTTGGTAGTGAATTTGCAATTGAAAAAGAAGACTTTGTATGTCCTGGCTATCGTGACATTCCGCAACTCGTATGGCATGGACTTCCTCTTTATCAAGCATTCTTGTACTCCCGTGGACACCAACATGGTGGACAAATTCCAGATGGCGTTAATGTATTGATGCCACAAATCATCATTGGTGCACAAATTCTGCATGCAATGGGTATCGCTATGGGTTACAAATTGAAGAAACAAAAACAAGTTGTTATCACGTACACAGGTGATGGCGGTTCTTCTGAAGGTGACTTCTATGAAGGTCTGAACTACGCTGGTGTATACAAACTGCCTGTTATCTTCTTTGTACAAAACAATGGTTATGCCATCACAACTCCTTTTGCTAAACAAACAGCAGCTCTGTCCATCGCTCACAAAGCGGTAGCAGCAGGTATCAAAGGTGTTAAAGTTGACGGTATGGACATCTTCGCTGTTATCAAAGCTGTTCAGGAAGCTGCTGAGCGCGGACGTAACGGAGAAGGCGCAACATTGATCGAAGCAGTAACTTATCGTTTCCGTCCTCACTCCCTTTCGGATGATGCTTCCAAGTATCGTACAAAAGAAGAAGAGGCTGAATGGTCTGCTAAAGATCCTATCGCACGTTTCGCTAAATATCTGGAGAAAAAAGGTCTTTGGACTGAAGAAGATACAGCACGTGTGAAAGAAGAAGCAAAAGCTAAAGTAAACGAAGAGATCAAAAAAGCGGAAAAAACCGAGAAAATGACGATTTCAGGCTTGATCGACAGCATGTTCGAACAAACGCCTAAGCACTTGGAAGAGCAAAAAGCTGATTTCCAATAAGTTTTTTCCGATAAAGCATAAACATCCGCGACTTTAATGTCCCGGTATACATGTACGAATTCAAATGTGAACTGTCAATGTTTAAGGAGGAAATGAAGCAAATGGCACAAATGAACATGAAAGAAGCAATCCGTGATGCGCTTCGCGTGGAGTTGAAACGTGATCCTAACGTTCTGCTTTTCGGTGAAGACGTAGGTAATGTAGGCGGCGTTTTCCGTGTAACGGAAGGTCTGCAAAAAGAGTTTGGCGAAGAGCGTGTATTTGATACACCATTGGCTGAGTCCGCTATTGGTGGTCTGGCTGTAGGTCTGGGTGTACAAGGCTTCCGTCCGGTTGCTGAGATCCAATTCGTTGGTTTTATCTTCGAAGCCCTTGACCAAATGGTAGTGCAAGCTGCTCGTATGCGTTTCCGCTCCGGTGGAAAATATAATTCTCCAATCGTATTCCGTACACCATTCGGTGGCGGCGTAAAAGCGGCAGAATTGCATACAGATTCCCTGGAAGGTCTGCTCACGCAAACACCAGGTATCAAAGTCGTTGTTCCTTCTAACCCTTACGATGCAAAAGGTCTGATGATCGCTTCTATTCGCGATAACGATCCTGTATTCTTCATGGAGCACTTGAACTTGTACCATGCTTTCCGTGCAGAAGTGCCTGAAGAAGATTACGTTGTTGAGTTGGGTAAAGCGAACGTTGTTCGTGAAGGTTCTGATGTAACGATCATTACTTACGGTATGATGGTTCACACTTCTGTGAAAGCAGCAGATGAACTCGAAAAACAAGGAATCAAAGTTGAAGTTATCGACCTTCGTACGGTTAGCCCAATCGACATCGATACTATCGTTGCTTCCGTTAAGAAAACAAACCGTGCAATTGTTGTACAGGAAGCTCAAAAGAGCGCAGGTGTTGCAGCTGAAGTCATTGCCCAAATCAATGAAAAAGCAATCCTGCACTTGGAAGCGCCGGTTCTGCGTGTAGCTGGTCCGGACACTGTATATCCATTTGCACAAATCGAAGATACATGGCTGCCTAACCCGGCGCGTATCATTGCTGCGGTTAACAAAGTCGTAAATTTCTAATTTAATCATCTGACATGCCGCAAGGCGCAGTATGGTGATTCACACCGCAGCGCAAGCTGCACTGTAAACAGCCATTAGCCCCTTGAGTAACAGTTATTTGCATTAGCAGTAACAGTTGTTTCTTGGAGTTAAGGGTTGTTTTCAGGATTGAGCACATAATCAAGGAGGTTTTTCAGTTGGCTAAATTTGAATATAAATTCCCTGAATTGGGCGAAGGCCTGCACGAAGGCGAAATCATCAAGATGCACATCAAAGTCGGTGACAAAGTAACTGACGACGACATCATCATGGAAGTACAGAACGACAAAGCGGTTGTAGAAGTACCTTGTCCGGTTAACGGAACAGTTACAGAAGTATTCGCTAAAGACGGTCAAGTCTGCCACGTTGGTGAAGTTGTAGCGATCATCGATGCAGAAGGCGAACTTCCTGAGCAAGACGACGCTCCTGCTGGCGATCAAGGCGAGCAAGAGAAAGATGCAGCTCAAGGCGGAGCTGACACAAGCGGTTCTTCTGCAGCAGCTTCCAGCTCGGATGCAGCTAAAGAAGGCGGCAACAACAGCGTTCCGGCAGTACCTGCCAAAGACGTTCTGGCAACACCAAGCGTGCGTAAATTTGCTCGCGAACAAGGTGTAGACATCGCTCAGGTTAACGGCACTGGCAACAACGGTAAAGTAACCAAAGAAGATGTTGAATCCTTCAAAAACGGTGGCGGTTCTTCCGCAGCGGCATCTTCCGAAGCTCCGGCTCAAGAAGAGAAAAAATCCGCAGCACCAGCAGCTGCAGCTGATCAACACGTTGAAGAAGAGCGCGTACCATTCAAAGGTATCCGTAAAGCGATCTCTAATGCAATGGTTAAATCGGCTTACACAGCACCTCACGTTACAATCATGGACGAAGTGGACGTAACTGAATTGGTTGCTTTCCGTACTCGCATGAAACCAATCGCAGAGAAAAAAGGAACAAAAGTTACTTATCTGCCATTCATCGTTAAAGCACTGGTTGCGGCTTCCCGCCAATTCCCGGCTCTGAACGCTATGATTGATGAAGAAGCTAACGAAATTGTTTACAAAAAATACTACAACATCGGTATCGCTACAGATACAGACAACGGCTTGATCGTTCCTGTTATCAAAGATGCTGATCGTAAATCCATCTGGATGATTGCTGATTCTATCCGTGATCTGGCTGCTCGTGGTCGTGAGGGCAAATTGAGCGCGAATGAAATGAGAGGAAGCACAATCTCCATCAGTAACATCGGTTCTGCTGGCGGTATGTTCTTCACTCCAATCATCAACTTCCCTGAAGTTGCTATTCTTGGAACAGGACGCATCAGCGAAAAAGCAGTGATCAAAAACGGCGAAGTAGTTGCAGCACCTGTAATGGCTCTTTCCCTGAGCTTTGACCACCGTATCATCGATGGCGCAACAGCACAAAACTTTATGAATTACATTAAACAGCTGCTCGCTAACCCTGAGCTGCTTGTTATGGAGGTGTAAGATATGGTAGTAGGCGACGCTTCTCTCAATATCGACACATTAGTAATTGGTGCGGGTCCTGGCGGCTATGTAGCTGCCATCCGCGCTGCTCAACTGGGCCAAAGCGTATTGATCGTAGACAAATCCGAACTGGGCGGTGTTTGTTTGAACCGTGGATGTATTCCATCCAAAGCCCTGATCTCTGCTGCACACCAATATGAGTCTGCACTTCACGGTGAAGCTTTTGGTATCTCTGCTGAGAACGTAAAAGTGGACTTCAGCAAAACTCAAGAGTTCAAAAACGGCGTTGTTAAGAAAATGACTGGCGGCGTAGCTGGTTTGCTCAAAGGCAACAAAGTTGAAGTTTTCAACGGTGAGTGCATGTTCATCAACGAAAACGAAGCTCGTGTATTCAATGACCACGAGTCTCCACGTTACAAATTTAAAAATGCAATTATTGCAACAGGTTCCCGTCCAATCGAACTGAAACCTTTCCCGTTTGGCGGACGCATTCTGTCTTCGACAGAAGCTCTGAATTTGCCTGAAGTACCAAAAAGCATGATCGTTATCGGTGGCGGATATATCGGTGCTGAGCTTGGTCAAATGTACTCCAAATTCGGTGCGAAAGTAACAATCATCGAAGGTTTGGATACAGTACTGCCAGGTTTCGATAAAGACATGACTAGCCTCGTGGCTAAAAACATGAAGAAAACAGGCATCGAAATCGTAACGGGTGCAAAAGCTGAAAGTGCTGAGCAAACGGATAAAGAAGTAACTGTTAAGTACTCTGTAAATGGTGAGTCCAAAGAAGTAACTGCAGATTACCTGCTGGTAACTGTTGGACGTCGTCCAAACACAGATGGAGAACTGGGTCTCGACATGATTGGTGTTGACGTTGACGAGCGTGGATTTGTCAAAGTTGACCACCAAGGTCGTACCAGCATTCCTCACATCTTTGCTATCGGTGACATCGTATCTGGCTTGGCTCTGGCACACAAAGCTTCTTATGAAGGTAAAGTGGCTGCTGAAGCAATCGCAGGACAACCATCTGTAGTTGACTACAAATGTATGCCAGCTGTTGTGTTCACAGATCCAGAATGTTCCAGCGTAGGTTACACTGAAAAAGAAGCTAAAGAAAAAGGTTACAAAGTAAAAGCAGGCAAGTTCCCTTATGCGGGTAACGGCCGTGCTGTATCTTTGAACCACGCTGAAGGCTTCGTGAAAATCGTAGCTGACGAAGAAAGCGGCCTTGTATTGGGTTGCCAAATCGTAGGTCTGGAAGCTTCCAACCTGATTGCTGAGCTTGGTTTGGCAATTGAGATGGGCGCAACTTTGGAAGATCTGGCTCTCACAATTCACGCTCACCCAACTTTGGGCGAAATCGTGATGGAAGCTGCGGAATTGGTTATGGGTCACCCGATCCACATCATCTCCCGTTAAGATCATCTAAGCTTCGGATCCGTCCGGCATTATACGTATATCAGAAGAGACGAATGACGTTAACGCGTTATTCGTCTCTTTTTTCTGAGCAAGAGCCGAGAAATTTAAGATACTCGTGTATGTAATATGATGAAAATTTACACGCTCATAAGTTTCAGTGAATTGATTTTATCCAACAACTCAATTGTGGTACACTGTAGTAATGATCAGTTATGATGTGGCTCCAAGCCAATCACGGTCTATATATTTAGTTAAACTAACCTTTTACACGAGAACGTAGAGGACAGAAAAAACCTGAAGAAGCGGAGCTAAAAGCTTTCTGAAGGAAAGCTGCATCGGAAGCATACGCTTCGCCTTTATCACCGGATTTTACCTTTGGAAAAGGAGATTAAAAAAACCTGGGGATAACAGCGATCGGAAGGTTGTTCTGTCATCGGAGTGGTAAGTGTAAATATTCTTTAGTGAGGGGATTTCAACATGAAAAACTATCTCGATTTATTGCAGGATATTCTGAACAACGGCGTGCATAAAGGAGACCGTACAGGAACAGGAACACAATCTGTATTTGGCAGACAACTCCGTTATGATCTCTCCGAAGGATTTCCGCTGGTAACAACCAAACGAATTCATCTCAAATCGGTTATTCATGAACTGTTATGGTTTTTGAGTGGCGATACCAATATATCTTATTTGAAAGAAAACGGTGTGAAGATCTGGGACGATTGGGCGGACGAAAATGGGGATCTCGGTCCGGTATACGGCTCGCAGTGGCGCACATGGGAAGCACCAAACGGAGAAAAAATTGATCAGATCGCTGCAGTAATTGATTCGATCAAAAATAATCCAGATTCGCGTCGTCACCTTGTCAGTGCATGGAATGTGGCTGAGATCAATAATATGAAGCTTCCACCTTGTCATTTTGCGTTTCAGTTTTACGTTGCAGAGGGTAAATTATCTTGTATGCTTACGATGCGTTCCGTGGATACGTTCCTCGGATTGCCGTTTAACATCGCGAGTTATGCGCTCTTGACTCATATGATCGCCCAGCAATGTGATCTTGAGGTAGGTGAGTTCATCTGGTCTGGAGGGGATGTTCACATCTACTCTAACCATGTTGATCAGGTTAAAACTCAGCTGGAGCGTGAACCTTATGCTTTACCTAAGCTGGTAATCAAACGTAAACCGGATTCTATTTTTGATTATAAGTTTGAAGATTTCGAGTTTGAGAACTATCAGCATCATCCGGGCATTAAAGCTCCAATTGCAGTCTAATTATGTATTCAATCTCGACAAGAGACTTGGATTGAAGGAGTGTATTACCCTTGAGTATTGAATTGGTATGGGCAATGGGGGGAAACGGTGTGATCGGATTGAATAATTCGATTCCATGGCGGTTACCCAAAGATATGGCCTTTTTCAAACAACGTACGCTGAACAAAACAATTATCATGGGACGTAATACGTGGGAATCTTTTGGCGGTAAGCCGCTTCCTCAGCGTCGTAATATTGTAGTGACAAGAGATCTGAACTACAAGGTGGAACAGGCTGAAATCGTACATACGATTGAGGAGGGTCTGAGTGTAACCAAAGGTGAGGAACTGTGCGTAATTGGGGGTTCCCAAGTGTATCGTGAGTTCCTGCCACTTGCAGATCGTCTTGTGGTGACTAAAATTCATGAGAATTTTGAGGGAGATACGTTTTTCCCTGAAGTGGATTGGTCCGAATGGGAACTGATTGAACAGATTGAAGGCGAACAGGATGAAAAAAATGTTCATGCGTATACATTTGAATTTTACGAACGTAAACGGTAAATGTGGCATAAGAAATTCCTGACTTCGGTCGTATTTGTATGATGAGAGGCGCTGATTGCGAAATATTCGTGAACAGCGTCTTTTCTTTATAAAAAAAATGAGTCACTTGTTTAAACTGGAATACATATAACATTAATATAACATAAGTAATTGGTATTTATGTATATTATACATACGGCCAAGCATTAAACAGTAAAAAAGTGTAAAAGTTTTGAGGTTTTAACGTTGTGAAGCCCTAAAACAGGTCTGATATTCGGAATTTAGAACGATTTATAGCAAAATATGTTGAATTTGATGACAAATTATCTGACATTCACTTAACGTTTCGACCTTTTATTTCTTTAACACACACCAGATTTCGCAGTTCAAAACCACATTTAACACCAAAATAAGGGTATTGACCATGGGTAGACTTGAAAGATATGATGTATAAAATACAAATAATTATGCGGATAATCCATTTAATATTCAGCACAGTAAATGCTACTATAATTGAAATATCTTCGAGAAGATTTTGTGATACAATAGACAAAAACTCAAGTAATGAGTAATCCATTTCATATAGAACCATGCACATGAAGGGATTAAGACAAGAACGGATGGGGGAAAACGTAAGATGTCTACACCTACTGGATTTATGGAATACAAACGTCAACTGCCAACAGATCGTGAGCCAGCGGAGCGGATTAAGGATTGGGAAGAGTTTCATAAACACATGGCTGAAGAAGAGCTCAGAACACAAGGTGCACGATGCATGGATTGTGGTACCCCGTATTGCCATACAGGTATAGATATGATTGGCGGCACGTCAGGTTGCCCCGTGCATAACCTGATTCCAGAATGGAATAATCTTGTATATCGCGGACTGTGGAGAGAAGCACTTGAGCGCCTTCACAAAACGAATAATTTCCCAGAGTTTACAGGTCGCGTCTGTCCAGCTCCTTGCGAAGGATCATGTACAGTTGGCTTAATTGGTCAGCCTGTAACCATCAAAACGATTGAAGAAGCAATTATTGAAAAAGGTTTCGAAGAAGGATGGGTGGTTCCCCAACCTCCTGAAAAACGCACGGGTAAACGTGTAGCTGTGGTAGGCTCAGGTCCAGCGGGATTAGCTACTGCGGCTCAGTTGAATAAAGCAGGACACTCGGTAACCGTATATGAGCGTTCGGACCGTGTCGGCGGATTGCTGATGTACGGTATCCCAACGATGAAATTGGATAAAAACGTAGTTCAACGTCGTGTTGATCTGCTCGAAGCAGAAGGCATTCAATTCATTACGAACACCGAGATTGGTAAAGATATTGCAGCACAACAACTGGTGGATGAATATGACGCTGTTGTATTGTGCGGTGGTGCAACGAAGCCGCGTGAATTCAATATTGAAGGCAGCGACTTGAAAGGCGTTCATTACGCAATGGATTTCCTGAATGGCAGCATTAAGAGTTATCTGGACTCCAATCTGGAAGATGGTCAATATCTGTCCGCTAAAGATAAAGATATTATCGTCATTGGTGGCGGTGATACAGGATCTGACTGTGTGGCTACATCGCTGCGCCATGGTTGTCGTACGATCACTCAATTCGGTACGCATACACAAGCGCCTATGGAGCGTGACCGCATTAACAACCCTTGGCCGCAATTCCCGAACGTATACACACTTGATTATGCGCAAGAGGAAGCCAAAGCGTTGTTTGGTCAAGATCCGCGTGAGTTCTCCATCATGACAACAAAATTTGTTGGAGACGATGAGGGGAACCTCAAAGAATTGCATACAGTACAGATCGAGCGTATTGTGGATGAGACTGGTCGCAAGATTTATCAGCCGATTCCAGGTACAGAGCGTGTATTCCCGGCTCAGATGGCCATGATTGCCATTGGTTTTGACGGACCGGAACAAACGTTGGTCGAGCAACTGGGACTTGCAACAGATCGTCGCACAAACGTTAAGGCACGTTACGGCAAATACAACACCAATGTGGATAAAGTATTTGCAGCAGGTGACATGCGTCGTGGTCAAAGCTTGGTTGTATGGGCAATTAATGAAGGCCGTGAGGCTGCTCGTGAAGTGGACAAATACTTGATGGGTGCTTCGGTTCTGGTGTAAAAGTATAGAACAAGATATCAATGACAACCTTCGCGATCAGCGAGGGTTGTTTGCTGTTATTTTAACCAATTTGACTACATATTTCATGTAAGTGTGAGCAATATCATTGCTTTTTAAGTGATAAAGATTTATTATTATATTATAATGATTATAAATAAGGATTAACTGAAACCATGAATCTCTACGATAAAAGTAAATTTCAATGAATATAAATCGGAGGTGCGACCTGCTATGGCAAGTAACCGGGACAAGTCCATTTCAGAACAGATCTTTCACATTAAAAATCAATTGGTTGAAAAAGGATATAAGTTAACACAACAACGGGAAGTTACTGTACGTGTATTGCTTGAACATGAAAAGGATCATTTTAGCGCAGAGGAAGTATTCCTGCTGGTTAAGGAGCAGTTCCCTGAGATTGGATTGGCTACCGTATACCGCACTCTCGAACTGCTGAGTGACCTTCAGGTCGTTGAAAAGATTAACTTTGGTGACGGCGCTGCGCGCTTTGATCTGCGAAGTACAGACGGTTCCCATCACCACCATCATTTGATCTGTACAGAATGTGGTAAAGTGGAAGAGATTATGGAAGATGGTCTGCTTCGTTTGGAACAACAAATCGAGCGTCAGTATGGCTTTGCTGTTACGGATCATCGTCTGGATTTCCAAGGAGTATGCAAAGAGTGCAGACAAAAGCATGTATTAAAGGAACAGGCAGCAGGATAATTCATTTCGGGAAGGTGCTCCCGAATCCAAAATCTGATATAATGAGTTTCAGAAGCAAGGGGCTTCCGTCGGCGGAATGCCCCTTTTTGCCGTCATGCGGACGGTGAAGGAGGAGAGATGGACGGATGAAGACACTGGTTATAGCGGAAAAACCCGACATGGGTCGAACCATTGCCGCCGTCATAGAACCAAAGGCCAAGAACAATCGCACGTATCTGGAGGGTGAACATTACATCATCACTTGGGCGATAGGGCATTTGCTTGGACTGGCTGAACCGGATGCCTATGATACAAAGTACAAACGCTGGAATATAGCGGACCTGCCGATCATACCCGATCAGTTCAAGATTGTACCCAATCCGAGGACTAAAGATCAGCTTAAAATGATTGGAGAACTGGCAAAACGGGCTTCAGCGATCGTTAATGCTTGCGATGCAGGGAGAGAAGGTCAGTACATCTTCGCCCTCATACAACAGCAATTGAAGCTGCGTCAGCCTGTAAAGCGTTTATGGATATCGGATTTGACGGCAGAGAGCATTAGACGTGGTTTTGATGGTCTGAAGGATGCCTCTGAATTTGAAAATCTGACCCATGCTGCTCGCGCCAGAAGTGAAGCCGATTGGCTGATCGGGATGAATGCCTCACGGGCGTTTACAACCCGCCATAATGCATTGTTGTCTGTAGGCCGTGTGCAGACGCCGGTACTCGCGCTAATCTACGATCGTGAAATCGAGATTGAAGCGTTCCAGTCACAGACCTTTTATGAAGTAGCCGCCTGGTTTCGGCAGGAAGGTGTTGAGTACCGGGGACTGCGTCAGGGAGATAAGTTGACCGATGCGGAGGCAGCAGAGGCCATTGCAGCCAGTGTGAAGGGCAAGACAGGGCAGATTACCAAATACGAAGCGAAGCAGACGAAGGAGTATCCGTATCGTTTGTATGACCTGACCCTTTTACAGCGTGAAGCCAATGCCAAGTTTGGATATGGTGCCAAAAAAACACTGGATATCGCGCAGGCCTTGTATGAAAAACACAAGGTGATTTCGTATCCGCGGACAAACTCCAACTATGTTACAGAACAGAATATTGAAGGTATGCACAAAACACTAAACCTGCTTAAAAATGGTACCTATAGTGAGCTTGCGCAGGGGGCCAAGCCGGAGCTTGTTCATAAGAATAATAAAGGGGTATGTAATCCGAGCAGGGTTGAGGATCACCATGCGATCCTACCTACTTTGAAGCGACCAGGTACCTTATCCAAGGATGAGCAGAACATCTATGATTTGATTGTCCGACGTTTCTTGTCTCACTTTTATCCTCCGGCAGAGTATAAGCAACATACCGTGCTCACCGAAGTGGAGAAACATCAGTTTAAGACATCTGTCAAAGAGCTGTTGTCCCTCGGATGGAAAGTGGTTCTCGGTTCTGGAGATCAGGAACAGGGCGGTGCAGGCAAGAAGAAGACCAAGAAAAACGGCAATGAGGAAGAGGAAGCTGAAGAGTGGACGGACAAGGCTTTTAGTGTGCAACCTGAATTGCCTGTTCAATGCACGAAGAGTGAGTTCAAGGAGAAGGCGACTCAACCTCCCAAAAGTTATACCGAGGGAACATTGCTGAAAGCGATGGAGAGTGCAGGCAAGCAGATCGAGAATGAAGAGCTGCGAGACGCGATGAAAGATAGTGGCCTGGGTACCCCGGCTACACGTGCGGCTACAATTGAGCGTCTCAAAAACGTAGGTTACATTACGCTACAAGGGAAGAAAATGCAGTTAACGCTCAAAGGCAGAACGGCTATTGAGTTGATTCGTCGCGCGGGTGTAGATCTGTTAACTTCACCTGAGATGACCGGGCAATGGGAAAGAAGGTTATATCAGATTTCCAAAGGTGAGGCGGGTCAGGACAAGTTCATGGAGAACGTCAAGAAATTCACCTTGTCCATCATTGAGAAAGTGCGTGTACAAGCTCCTGCTCCAGCAGATGCTTTTGGAGAAGATTCACGGGCAGGCAGGGGGAAAGGCAAGGGAGCCAGAACCCAGGCAGGCAATACAAGGACATCTGCCAAGACGGCTAGTGGCGGTTCAACTGTAAAAATGTCCCGTCAGGCTACGGTATCTTCGTCCAGAGCTGGCACTGGGAAAAGCACGACCACCAAGGCGCCGTCCTCAAGTGCGAGCCCATCTGGAGTGAGAGAGTTACTGGCACCTTGCC
This sequence comes from Paenibacillus sp. FSL P4-0176, assembly GCF_037975265.1. Lineage (NCBI taxonomy): Bacteria > Bacillati > Bacillota > Bacilli > Caryophanales > Paenibacillaceae > Paenibacillus > Paenibacillus sp. FSL P4-0176. The sequence goes on along the minus strand of NZ_CP150242.1, from coordinate 4,069,194 downwards.
CTTCTCCCGGCTGCTCGGGTCAGATTATAGAGGGCAAGAAGGGTTATGGATGCTCACGTTTCAAGGAAGGCTGTTCATTTGTGGTCTGGAAAGAGTATGCAGGCAAGAAAATCACCAGTAAGATGTTAAAATCGCTGATTGAGAAGGGCAGTACACAAGTACTATCGTTCAAACGAAAAGACGGGAGTACGGTGAAAGCGCGTATTATTTTGCAGGACGTAGTAACAGGCAAATTATCTGGTGAGAAGCAGGATGCTTGATCTTAGTTAACAGTTAACATACAGCAAAAGGACCCTTATCCAAGGGTCCTTTTCTGTTGCTGCTGTTGTATATTTTCGTGTATGACTTTTGGTACCTCTTCCAGTGCAGTGATGGTATACATCGACGTTTCCGGATTAGGCTGAAGTTCTACGATATTGTATTGCCATTCATTCGGTTGTTTGATATAAATGCTGTGAATTCCGGCTTTTACCGCAGGCATAATATCTGTGCGTAGTGAGTTGCCAATCATCCATGTTGCACGACGATCAAACGGACCATTAGACAGAATGCCTTCCAGTGCCTCGACGTTTTTGTGTTGTCGGATATAGATCCGATCATCAAAATAAGCCGAGAGTTTCATCTGATCAATCTTGCGCTGCTGAATCACGGTTTCGCCGCCGGTATATAAGTAGAGGGAGTGTCCAGCACCTTTGAGGTTCTCAAGCGTTTCAACCATATGAGGGTAGGGTTCAACCTCCTGATCGTACACACTCATACCCAACTTGCTCAGATAAGATTCTTCTCTGGGAGAGGTTAATCTGGTGAACTTGCCGGAGAAATAACGATAGGTATCAATCAGGGATTGCGGGAAATGATGACTCGCAAAACCAAGCTTGTTCACTCCGGTTACATCGATCTCCAGCTGTTTTTCCCGAATCTCTTGTGTTGTCAGAGAATGTCCATCAAACCACTCTTGCATATTCTCAAAGAATTCTCCCAAAATCAGGTTGAAGTATTTGTTGCAATATACGAGTGTATCATCAAGGTCAAACAAAATATGTTGTTTCATTATTTTCATGATCTAACTCACTCCTTGTAGCCAGTAAATCCACAATGGTTCAACTAAATTAAATGCGAATATAGGATTCCAGGAACATATTCAATTCAGATACGCCATCCGGCCGAATACTGTATTTCTCTTTACGGTTACTTCCGAGCAGATGGGTCCGTAGCAGACCTGCGATGCGTAGCGCCATAACCTGGTCTTTGACCGTGTCTTCGTCTTTACCCAATTCTTCACACATCTCAGCGAGGGATTTGGGTTCATCCGATACGTAACGAAGCAGGCGAAGTCTTTCGGGATCAGCCAGCGCATGGGTAAAACGTAAAAGGCATGTTGGTGGCTGGTCTTCGTTCTCTTCAGGTGCATCTACGGGATACTGCATGATCATCATCCCCTCATAGAAGCAGTACATATTAATAGGACGATTGTGCACCGTTGGGAAAAGGATGACTTCGTTCAATCCAGGCATCGGTTCAACAAGAACACCGGCTGTAGCATATTCAATAAGCAGTTCAGGTCCCATTTTATCAAGCAAAATGCGTTTTTCTTCTGCATCTTCTTCTAGCCACACACGCTGATCTTCGCTCATATTCTGACAGTAGTGTTCATCCCATAGTCGCAATAATGGGACATAACTGTTCCGAATGCGCGTAGATTCTTCTATTGTAAGAGCGGGTAGAAGAGGAGACACACGTGCAAACAGGTCTTCCGCTGTCATTGCGGCAAGCATGTCCAGGAAATCACGATTCTCCGATGTATCATTTTGATAGGCTGCCCATGCAAACAAAACATCAAAATCATCAAAAGGCCAAGTGGCAGCAGGTGCGAGCGCAGCTCGTACATTGGAACTTAGTTTGCCTTCCACTTCCAGAATCCATTCAGGACCAATATCCAGATGCTGAATCCATTTTTTCGTGACATAAACCAGAAAGCTGTTGAGCATTTCATATATCGGTGAAACATCAATTTTCACATGATAAGCCATATTGTTGCAGAATCCTCCCGTCACATCTAAATGTACGCAGCGACTTAAGTACGATTAGTGCGTGTTCAAAAAGTCTGGTTTTCAGTACCAAGAAGATGGAATGAAGATAGAAATGGAGTAGCGGAGCGTAGGAAAACTACGTGAGCAACGGACATTTCGGCTGAAATTCATCTTCGAAGCTGATGATGCCACTAGGCATGATTCGTAATCAAAAGTGAACTTTTTGAACAACCTCTATTATGGCTTGTTTTGCAGGGCGTTGTCCACTATAATGTTCAAGTCCGGGGCAAAGCCCTGATCTTTGAATAGCAGTTTAAAACCATATGTATACCATACAAAAGTCGTCAGCGATGGCGATTTTTCTTTGTGTGCTCGCAGGAGGAATGAATTCGTGTCATCGATTACTCGTCCCAAACTATCACACTCGACAGCCAACTATCTCATTTTGATTACGGTTATTGTGGTGGCGGGAATAAGTCAGGGGCTTTTGCTACCTGTGCTTTCGATTTTTTTGGAGCAAAAAGGGGTTTCACCAGGTTTAAACGGATTAAACGCCGCCGCGTTGTACATTGGTTCTTTTGCCATGACTCTCGTTGCGGAGAGACTACTGGGTGCATTCGGTTTCAAAAAGTTGATTGTAGGTGGCCTGATATTAGTCATGGTCCCTTTAATATTGTTTCCGTACTTACCAGATATTAAAATATGGTTCATTTTGCGTCTGGTGGTTGGAATAGGAGACAGTGCACTTCATTATGCGGCTCAGCTCTGGGTGTTGCTCGTTACTGCACCTGAAAAGCGTGGGCGCTACATATCACTATATGGCATGTCCTACGGGCTGGGATTCAGTATTGGACCGCTGGGAATTAAGCTGCTTGGCTTCGGTGATGCTGTCCCTTTCTGGGTCTTGTTCATCTGTATAGCAGCAGTGCTTATACTGGTATTAATGAAGCTTCCGGATACGAAGCCAGAAAAAGCAGAGCATGGCCAACTGCCGGAACGTCGATTCCGTCGTAGTCTGGCATGGGCTTGGTATGCACTTTTACCAGCACTCTTATACGGATATATGGAAGCAGGTATGAATAGTAACTTCCCCGTGTATGGGCTGCGTATTGGATTCGATACCAATCAGATTTCGTCGTTGCTTCCTTTTATCGGGATTGGAGGTTTGTTCCTTCAATTGCCACTCGGGATGATGAGTGACCGATATGGGCGTAAGAAGATATTGATGTTTGCGGGCATCAGTGGAGGAATCATCTTCATGCTGGTTCCAGTCGCAGGTACACATTTTTGGTGGACGCTTGTATTGTTAACAATCGCAGGTGGTCTGGTCGGCTCCTTTTTCTCACTGGGCCTGGCCTATGCCGCAGACATTTTGCCTAAGGTGTTGCTGCCTGCAGCCAACGTTGTGGCATCCTTTCATTTCACGATAGGAAGCATTATTGGACCGAATCTAGGTGGTCAGATGATCAACTGGATTTCACCTGGAAGTATGTTCACGTTGCTGGGAATCATGTACCTTCTTTTCGGCTTGGCAGGTATATTATTTCGTCGTAAACCTGAGTTCGAATCTGTGTTAAAATAGAAGCTGGTGTTCGCATGGAAATTGATGTCCATTTCCGAGTACACTAGTGGTAGGGAAAAACATGGACAAGAGGAGACATCGCGATGATCAGAGTAGAGAACTTGAGTAAATCCGTTGGCGTGGACCGCGTTCCCGTTCTACGGGATATTCGATTTGATATGCAACAGGGTGAAATGATAGCTGTAGTTGGCTCAAGCGGTAGCGGTAAAAGCATGTTGCTTAAATGTTTGGCCATGATGGAAAAATGGGATTCCGGCCGGTTTACGGTGGATGGCGCCGAGATTTTGAAAGAAGGCTGGTCTGGAAAACGGAAAATCAAACGGGAATGGGCATACTTGGAACAAAATCCGGAATTATTTCCTAGACGTACGGCCCTTAAAAATGTGTTAATCGGACGATCGGGTCAGACTCCCGTATGGAGAATGGTAACCGGTATGGTACGTTCCGATGATTATATGGGTGCTATGGATTATCTCGAAGGATTGGGATTACTTGATAAAGCACATCAAATAGCAGAGAAGCTCAGTGGTGGCGAGAAGCAGCGTGTTGCTATTGCAAGAGCACTTGCTCACGGTGCCAAAGTCGTTTTGGCGGATGAACCAGTCATTGGTCTTGACCCTCACACAGCAGATTCGGTGCTGGAAACGCTGCGCAAATTATGTGAAGAAGAACGTGCAACAGTCATTGCAGTACTGCCTATTGAGCTTGCTGAGAAACATGCCACACGGATCTGGGGATTGGCAGAAGGCAAGATTGCTTTTGATATTCGTGGACGAAGACTGACACAGCAAGAAAAAAACCAGATTTAAACTATTGAAAAGAGTGATGAGATTGTTTAATTCACGGTGGGGACGCTTTGTAGCAGCAGGAACTATGGCGATTATGCTTGGTTCTGTTCTAAGCGGATGCACAGTCATAAGTGACCCCAAGGGTTTGATGAGAAAACCAATGATGTCCACCGATAAGGAGAAACTGTACAACGTGGTTCAGGTTAAACTGCCGCCAGAGAGCACATTGATCCGTCCCAAGGATATGAATAATACCAGTATGATTCGGGTGGAAGACCTGAACGGGGATGGAACTCGGGAAGCGATTGTTTTTTATGAGACACCAAATGAGAATGTGCGAATCCATGGCATGATTTTGGAAGAGCAGGGAGGCACATGGGTTAAAAAACTTACATTTGATGTGCCGGGAAATGAGTTGCAATCCTTTAAAGTATTGGATATTACGAATGACGGAAATCCGGATATTATTCTTGGTGTAAGCCTGCAGGAGCAGAAAGCCCTGACTGCATATTCCTACAAGGGCGGGGCACTGGAGCAGGTCTTGGGTGGAGTTCCGTATAATCAATATATCATTGATGATGCGCAGGGGAACACGCTGGATTTGAGCGGAGATGGTAAAAGTGATTTTGTTATCATTTCGCTGAACAACAGCGGTTTTGCAACGATTGCGTTATACCAGTACGAAGATGGCAGCTTCAAGGAAGTTGATCGGGTGCAGACCGATTATACCGTTAAAGAAGTTTATAATGCTCTGGGCGGAGAGATTGCCAAAGGACAGATGGGCATTGTACTGGATGCCGAGCTGGATGATCGGAGTTCCTTCTCGCAAATTATGTATGTTAAAGATAACAAGTTAGTCAATGCTTTCAAATCACCGGATCAAACGTATAGAGATGACAAAATTTTAAGCGGTGATGTTGATAATGATGGTATTATTGAGTTTGGGCTCAAAGAGACTCCAAAAGGTTGGGAGCATTACGTATTTGACTCTCGGTTGTGGTTTTACACCTATTATCAGTGGGATGGCAAAGATAGCAAAAAATTTGTCTCATTCCAATTCCGAGATGATGCTGATTTATTCCATCTAAATCTCAAGCCAGAGTGGTACGGTAAGATCACTATTGATACCAAATCGGAGAAGGAAAAATATATTCGATTTAAAATGATTGATACGGACGAAACCGTAGCAGAGATCAAATATTTCACCCTTTCCAAGTGGGAACAGGAGAAGGGTAAAAGCTGGAAGGAAATTACGCGTACCAAAGATCGGGTTATTGCTTCACGGGTAGCACAATCAGAGGCGGGTAAAGATGCACTGAGCAATACTTCTCAGCTGAATAGAAAGGGAGAACTTAATGAGTAAAGTACTTATTCTTGAGGATGAAGAATCCATCCGCAGTTTTATAGTGATTAATTTAAAGAGAAACGGATTCGAAGTGCTTGAAGCGGGTGACGGTCATGAAGCGCTTCGCATACTGCAGACAGTACCGGATATTGATCTGGCTCTGCTGGATGTCATGGTACCAGGTATTGATGGATTTGAGGTGTGTCGACGGATCCGTGAAACCAATGAACGTCTGGGCATCATCTTTCTGACCGCCAAAGTTCAGGAACAGGATAAAGTGTACGCACTCTCCGTTGGTGCAGATGATCACGTCAGCAAGCCTTTCAGCCCAACAGAGTTGATTGCACGTATTCAGTCATTGTTACGCCGCGTGAATGTGCATCGGGAAACTGCGGCAAAGGTTACGTTCCAGTCCGGGCCATTTTCACTGGACCTGATCTCGAAGCAATTCAAAAAACAGAATGAAGCCATTGAGTTGACTCCAACGGAGTTTTCCTTGATTCAGTTTTTCCTGGAAAAAGAAAATACACCGCTCAGCCGCGATGTATTGTTAGATCACGTATGGGGAAAAGAGTACATGGGTGATCCCAAAATTGTGGATGTCAACATTCGTCGTTTGCGTCAAAAAATTGAGAACAATCCTTCCGAGCCCGAATACCTGCAGACTGTATGGGGTCACGGGTACAAATGGAAGGGCCGGGAGCAATGATTAAAAAAGGCATTACTCGGCAGATCGTACTACATTATTTCTTTGTAGTTTTTCTCGCTCTGCTGTTGGTCGAATTCGTATTTATGTTGGCAGTTCAAAGGTATTATTATGAGAGTATCTACAATACGATTAGTACCCACATTTCTAATTCAAAGGACTTTTTCGAGCCGATCGCTCGTGAGAATACTACGGAGGATGGCAATAATCTGTCTAGACTCCTTGTGAACTTGGCATTGTCCAATACTGAATTGGAAATTTTGGATCTGAACGGGCGCGTATTGGCGAGTTCTACTGCTTTTGAATCTGACCGTGCTGTGCTGCAAACCAGTGATATTATGCAGGCTCTGAATGGGGATATGGGACGCTGGATTGGAAGACAACCGGGTACTGGAGAATCTGTCATGGCCGTTTCACACAAGTTTGATCTGGGCGGCGAAAATACTTATGTTATTCGATATCTGACATCACTTGAAGATGTGAATTCAAAGCTGTTGAATATGGGACTACTCGCAGCTGCCGTTGGTGTTGGAGTGCTTGCTATAGTGTTGATCATCAGTATTGGTATGGCAAATTCCATTGTACGTCCAATTAACAACATCACCGCAGTATCTGCCCAAATGGCTAGAGGACGGCTGGATGTCAGGGTTAAGGGGAATTATAAGCACGAACTGGGCGAATTGGCATCAACACTTAACTTCATGGCACATGAAATCGTGCGCAGTAATCAGATCAAAGATGATTTTATCTCTTCGATCTCACATGAATTAAGAACACCTCTGACCAGTATCAAAGGCTGGAGCGAGACACTGGATTCAGGCGGTTATGATCCGGAAGAAACCCGTATCGGTATGGGTATTATCTCCAAGGAAACCGAACGACTGATTGGACTTGTTGAAGAGATGCTGGATTTCTCCAAATTGCAGCAGAATCAGATGAAGCTGGTCAAAGGAACCGTCAACATTCGTGAAATTGTACAGGAAACGATGTTGAATGTCTGGGCCAAAGCGGAACAAAAACAGGTCCATCTCAAGTTGGAAACGGACGAGACTCGTGCTTATAATGTCCATGGAGACGGTAACAGACTGAAACAAGTCTTCCTGAATGTTGTGGATAATGCGATCAAATTTTCACATGAGAATTCCTGGATCTTCTTGTCGGTCAAAGAGGAGAATGGTCAGATCATTGCAGCTGTTCAGGACACCGGTATCGGAATTAGTGAAGAACATTTAATTAAAGTACGGGACCGTTTCTTCCAAGTGAATCATCAAAATGGGGGAACGGGACTGGGTCTTGCGATTACGCAAGAACTGGTAGAACTGCATGAGGGAACGATCACGATGCAAAGTGAACTCGGATCTGGGACAACCGTTACGGTTACGTTACCGGCTGTGGCTGAGGAGATGGGTCCAGAAGAATCTGTAACCGCGTCTGGTGATGCTGAAGTCACAGATGAGCGAACAGCTAGTGATGCAAGCGATACAAAATCAGATCTAGAAAAGTCTTAAGGTCTTAAAAGATAAGCGATTTTTCTACCTGATGATCGAGCATGTACGCTTTATAACTTCCATATCAACACAAAAAAAAGGTGAGCCATCCAAGGCTCACCTTTTTTGCATATTCTTATGAAGAAAGTTCACCAGCGCGTAGGCGCCCACTTTTTTCATATACTTCTTTCAACATACGAACAGGTTGCGTACGGACAGCCGGTTTGGCAGAGACGATCTCGTTAGGTCCAACGACCACAATTTCATCTGCTGTACCTTTAACGATTGCACCGTCCTTGATTATTGCACCTTCACCGATGATGGCACGTTCGATGTGAACCCCACGGCCTATGCGTGCGTTAGGCATAACAACACTGTCTTTAACCTCAGAGCCTTTACCCACTTCTGCACCGCAGAAGATGACGGAACGTTCTGAACGACCTTCGATTGCACAAGAGTCGTGAATCATGGAAGTAACATGTTCGATCTTTGTATGTCTTGCTTTGTAAGCACTTGGTTTGGAGCGCCAGTCGCGAGTAAACATCGGCCAGTTTTCTTTTTGCAGACTCCAGTCTTCCTCGTTGTGTAACAGATCCATATGTGCATCCCAAAGGCTCTTAACCGTACCTACGTCTTTCCAATAACCATTAAAGTTATAGACAAAGAGGGGATTATTTTCGTTCAACATTTGAGGAATCACATCTTTACCGAAGTCATGGCTGGATTCAGGATTAGCGGCATCTTCCAACAGATGGCGTTTCAGATAATCCCATTTGAACATGTAAATGCCCATTGAAGCCAGATTACTTTTTGGTTCAGCCGGTTTCTCGGCAAACTCGGTTACACGCAAATCAGCATCGGCAGCCATAATCCCAAAGCGATGTGCTTCATCCCATGGCACTTCCATAACTGAAATCGTTGCAGCGGCATTATTGGCTTGATGAGCCTCCAACATATCGCGATAATTCATATGATAAATATGGTCACCCGACAAAATTAGAACATTTTCGGGGTTTTGTTGATCAATATAGTCGATATTTTTATAAATAGCATCCGCCGTTCCCAAGTATTCGTCATTTCCTGTATGATAAGATGGAAGCAAGGATATTCCTGCCTCACTTGAGTTGCCATGTCCCCATGGTTCTCCTCCACCGATGTGATCGTGTAAAGATTCCGCTTGGTACTGCGTCAATACTCCTACAGTATCGATCCCTGAGTTTACGCAGTTACTGAGAGGAAAATCGATGATCCGGTAGTGCCCGCCAAACGGTACAGCGGGTTTTGCGATACTCGAGGTTAAAGGGGCTAATCGCTTCCCTTCTCCTCCCGCCAACAGCATAGCGATGCAATCTTTATTAAACATAATCGTTTCCCTCCCAAAATATTGTGCATTGTAGTACATCATTAACGCAAAGTAGAGCAGATGAAACGATTGTTACTGTAAAAATTCTGAAAATGTACAACATTTTCTAATTCACCGCATTTTTCTTTTCAACTTGGCTAGACTGGGGTAATGGTTACTGTTATATCTATTTTCTTGAGAAGAAGGTGATCTCTTGGCCATTCAACCGTTAGCACACCCGGACATATTGCCGGAGCATATTTATTTATTTCATGAAGGTAACCTTCATCACAGTTATCGAATGTTGGGCGCGCAACCTGAGACTTGCGATGGCCTTCAGGGGTATCGCTTTACCGTGTGGGCACCAAACGCCGTAGAAGTAGGACTGGCTATGGACCGCAATGAATGGAAAGGCGAAAAGGAACCTTTATATAAGATACCCGAATCAGGATTTTGGAGTCGTTTTTTCCCGGAAATTAGCGAAGGAACTTTATACAAGTTCCGTATATTAACGGAAGATGGAACAGAATTGCTCAAAGCGGACCCATATGCGTTTCAAGCAGAGGTTCGACCTCAGACAGCCTCTGTCACCAGTTCAATCGAAGGGTACAAATGGAATGATGGACCCTGGAGACGCAAACAACGTGCCATGTATAACAAACCTCTACATATTTACGAAATGCACATGGGAACCTGGAAGCGCAAAGAAGACGGAAGCCTCTATAGTTATCGCGAGATGGCTGATTTGCTTGTTCCTTACTTATTAGAAATGAAATATACACATGTTGAAATGATGCCCCTTAGTGAGCATCCATATGACCTTTCGTGGGGCTACCAAAACACAGGGTTTTATGCGCCAACCAGTCGTTATGGGCATCCAAAAGATCTGATGTATCTAGTGGATACACTACATCAGGCAGGGATTGGCGTATTGCTGGATTGGGTACCTGCACATTTTGCCAAAGACGCTCATGGGTTGCGTATGTTTGATGGTACGCCTTTGTATGAGTATGCAGATCCGATGTTAGCAGAGAAGCCGGGCTGGGGCACACTTAGCTTTGACTACTCGAAACCTGAGATTCGTTCATTTCTGATCTCCAATGCATTATATTGGATGGAGATGTATCATTTTGACGGACTCCGTGTTGATGCGGTTACGAGTATGCTACGGCTTGATTTTGAGAAGCAGCCAGGACAATATCGTACCAATGATGAAGGTGGTCTTGAGAACAAGGAAGCTGTAGCCTTTTTGCAGCAACTGAATGAGACGGTGTTCAAGTATTTCCCTTATGCATTGATGATGGCTGAAGAATCCAGTGCATGGCCAATGGTGACTTTACCTGTAGATGAAGGTGGTCTGGGTTTCAACTACAAATGGAACATGGGCTGGATGAACGATACGCTTGATTACATGGAATCTGATTTTCATGAGCGTCCTTCCAAACATCATTTGCTGACTTTCCCGGTCGTATACTCCTTTGCTGAAAATTATGTGCTACCTCTGTCACATGACGAGGTTGTTCATGGCAAAAAGTCGCTCCTCGACAAGATGCCAGGAACTTATGAGCAGAAATTTGCCGGCATGCGTGCTTTTCTGGGCTATTTTATGACTTTCCCAGGGAAAAAGCTGTTGTTTATGGGTGGAGACTTTGGCCAGTTCATTGAATGGAAAGATGAGGATCAACTGGATTGGTTCTTACTGGATTATGACAGTCACCGCAATTTGCATAAGTTTGAGCGTGAGCTGTCTAACCTGTACTTGAGTGAAAAAGCTTTGTGGGAGCTTGATCATTCCCTAGACGGTTATGAATGGATCACTCCGGATGATCAGGACCAGAGTGTCATTTCATACGTACGCAAAGGAAAAAAACCTGCGGATACACTCCTTGTGCTCATTAACTTTCAGCCGGTCAAGCGGGAGCGTTACCGGATTGGTGTCATGCGTCCCGGTATGTATACCGAAGTTCTGAACAGTGACCATTCCGTTTACGGCGGTTCAGGCATTACTAATGATATGCAACTGCCTACCGAAAAGATTCCTTTTCATGGGCATCCGCATAGTCTCGAATTGGTATTACCTCCGCTTAGCATCGTGATTCTAAAAAAGAACACACGTCGGAAAACGGATGAATCACCTGCGAGTATAACTTCCGTCAGTTCAAAAACGAAGAATAAAAATGAAAGCAACACGCTCAAACCGAAGAGGAGGACAAAGGCATGAATATTCTATTTGCTGCTGCTGAAGTACATCCATTTATCAAAACAGGAGGCCTTGCTGACGTAATCGGTGCTCTCCCGTTTGCTTTGAAGAAGAGCGGGGCAGATGTGCGGGTGATTATGCCTAAGTACAAGGGGATTCCCGATGAGTATAAAGACGCGTTACAGCCCGTAATTACAACCGATGTGCCTCTTGGCTGGCGCAGGCCCTATTGTGGAATAGAAATGCTGGTTCATGATGGGATTCCAGTCTATTTTGTGGATAATGAGTATTATTTTGGGCGTGATGGAGTGTACGGTTATATGGATGATGGCGAGCGTTTCGCCTTCTTCAACCGTGCAGTTCTCGAAGTGTTGCCACAGATTGAGTTCAAGCCTGACGTGCTGCACAGTCATGACTGGCATGCAGGAATGATTCCTTTGGTGCTTGAAGCACACTACAGACACGATCCATTCTACAGTGATATTCGTACGGTATTCACCATACATAACTTGTTGTATCAAGGGGTATTCCCGCATCAGTTATTCAGTGATATCCTTGAGCTGGACGATCGATATTTCACCGTGGATGGAGCCGAGTATTACGGTAATGTCAACTTCCTGAAGGCTGGAATTGTCTACGCTGACCATGTAACAACCGTTAGTCCAACTTACGCACAGGAAGTGCAAACGTCTTATTATGGATATGGCCTGGACGGACTGCTCAGTTCACTTGGAGATCGTTTCAGCGGGATTGTAAACGGGATTGATACCAAGAGTTACAACCCGGCAACGGACACCAAAATTCCAGTGAAATACAGAACAAGTCTGTCCAAGAAAACGGAGAACAAAATTGAGCTGCAAAAGGAACTTGGACTTCCTGTTCGTCCTGATGTACCACTCATGGTGATGGTGACAAGGCTCGTGGACTCTAAGGGGCTTGATCTTGTGTGCCGTATCCTGGATGAATTGCTGTACTATGATGACATTCAATTCGCGGTACTGGGAACAGGAGAGCCTATGTATGAACACTGGTTCCGTGAAGCCGCTAATCGTTATCCGCTCAAAATGTCTGCCCAGATCACGTTTAACGATGGGTTATCCCGCCGTTTCTATGCAGGCAGTGATATCTTCCTGATGCCATCAAGGTTCGAACCATGTGGTATTAGTCAGCTGCTGGCTCTGCGATATGGTAGTGTGCCTCTCGTAAGGGAAACAGGCGGTCTGAACGACACTGTGCAGGCATACAATGAGTTTACTGGAGAAGGGAATGGTTTCTCATTCACAAGCTTTAACGCTCATGACATGATGAGTACCATTCGGCGTGCTGAGGAGATCTACAAACAGCCAGAACACTGGAAGAAAATTGTGAAAAATGCAATGGGCGGAGAATACAGCTGGAATGTCTCAGCTGAAGAATATATGGATATTTATCGTCGGATCACACTTGACCCTGTAAATTGATGTAGTCTTGAATGAGTCACAGCACATGATGCTGTGGCTTTTTCTCATCCAAAAAAACACTTCCAAAGTTCAGAATGAAGTATCATCTGAGACGGTGGAAGTGTTTTTCTTTTCTTTTATATGACTGTTTAGAATTTAAACCTCAGTTGTGTTGGATAGTTGCCGGATCAAGCTGTCTGTACAAAATGCGATACCCATAGGGGTCAAGCTTAATGTTCATCATTCCATCGGCTGGAAACACAGGCTCTTCAGTTAATGCATCTTTCCAGTCTTTTGTTTCCATGGGATGAGAAAGCGTTCGATCTTGAGGTGTATTGTTCATCCATACGGTAAAGTGAAGGTTGTCATCCACACGCTCGTACACGATACAGGGATCATTGTGATCCGCCTTGAGGAATCGGAAGCGTCCTTTGCGCAGGGCTTCATTGCTTTTGCGTAGATCGATCATCAGACGATAGAAATCATACAATTCTCTGTCTTGCTTGTCCGGGTCCCATTCCATACATTTTCGACAATCCGGGTCAGCATCACCACTAATCCCAACTTCGTCGCCGTAGAAGATACAAGGTGTACCGATATAGGTGAAAAGAAATACAACCGACAACTTTAAACGGCGTTTGTCTTCTCCTAACCGGCTGAGCAGTCGTGGGGTATCGTGGCTGCACAGCATATTAAAGATCACTTCGTTGGTTTGTTGCGGATAGCGCATAATCAGTGAACCCATCTCGTTGGCAAAGTTATAACCGTCCATTGAACCACAGAAGAACTGAAGCACTTTGTCGGCAAATGGATAATTCATGACGGAATCGAATTGATCTCCCATAAGCCAGGTCAAGGAGTCGCTCCATACTTCACCAACAATATAGGCTTCAGGGTTCGCTGCCTTAACGACCTTGCGAAAATCACGCCAGAAGTGGTTGTCCACCTCATTTGCTACATCCAGACGCCACCCATCCAGCTTAATTTCTTTGATCCAGTACTCAGCTACATCAAGTAGATATGCCTTAACCTCAGGGTTGGCTGTATTGAACTTGGGCATGTTGCCATAGAACCCAAATGTATCGTAGGTTGGTATACCATCCTTGATCTGAACCGGATATTCATTGATGTGGAACCAATCGGCATACTTAGAGTTTTTTCCATTCTGGAGAACGTCTTGAAAAGGAGGGAAGTCTTCGCTGCAATGGTTAAACACCGCGTCAAGCATGACACGTATGCCCAGGCGATGACATTCTTCTGTCAATTGTTTGAGCAGGGCATTATCACCGAAATGAGGGTCGACTTTTTTATAATCAATCGTGTCGTATTTGTGGTAGGAATTGGCCTGGAATAACGGGGTAAAGTAAATGGCGTTCACGCCAAGTTCAGTTAAGTCATACAGATGATCCAGCACACCTTGCAGATCTCCACCAAAATAATTGTCCAACTCAGGTTTGCCACCCCAGTCATGCGTTTCTTTTGGATTCAGCTTGGGATCTCCATTAGCAAACCGTTCCGTCATGATCTGATAAAAGACAGCTTCTTTGGCCCACTCGGGCACCTTAAACACATCAATTTCATGTATATACGAGAACTCATAATATCCTCCAGTTGGATAGGGGGTCTCATAATGAATTCCGTTATCCGCAAGAAAAACATCTTCTGAACCGGCAGTTATCCGAAATATATAAGTGAGACGTTTGAATTGTGGCTTGACGGCCGCCTCCCAATAATCAAACATGTTATCCGAAGCAGCCTTCTCCAATTGAATTTCCTTGTATGTTCCATTCCAATCGTACTTATCTCCGGTCAGTGCAGTCACGTATTGCACATCATTACGTTTGGTTCGTACGCGCAGATGTATGGTAGACGAATTATAAGCATAAGCCCATTTGTCACGAGGAACATGATACATGGCTTCGAGCAGCATGACAGCACCTCCTGAATATAGGATAAGTTATAGAGGTTGTTCAAAAGCCCGCTTCATCCCATCTTCTCGGTACTGAAAACCGGTCTTTAGAACACGCACTTATAGTTATAATTAACCAAGTTAGCCAGCAAACGAATCACATTTACTGTAATAAAATGTATTATTTTCATCGTTTTCAAAGGTTCCTTTCACAGCATTTCCAGCTTTGTGCTGAATATACTTACAGCTAATTTAGAAAAAAGGGTGCCCTGAACAGCTTGGAATTCAAGATTGTTCAGGGCACCCCTATATAACATGTTGAAAGTGAATTTTAGCGAATAGCTTGCTCGAACTCCGTGCGGATGGTTTGAAGCAGCTCTGGCTGGCTCAGTACGTCATAGGCTGTTGTTGCAAGTGCCTTGGCTCCCAGAATCATGCCATCCAGCGCACGCTCCTGAAGTGCAAGGTCACGGAAGGCTATGGAGTGCAGTGTATGCACCTCGTCTACAACACGAATGTAGGGATGAATTGCAGGACATTTCAGGGAAACATTACCGATGTCCATAGAGCCGTGATCATTACCACTCACAATCTCTTCTTGCGGGATCCCAAGTTCCATCAGATTTTGACTAAACGCAGCTGAGAATGCTTCATTGGTAACCATCTCGTCATAGGACGTTTCATAGTTGGATGTCACCAGCTTGCATCCTGTCTGGAGAGCAGAACCTTCAGCGATCTGAATCACACGTTCTGTGAGGATATTCAGTTCTTTACGGGTTGCTGCCCGTACATAAAATTGGGCAGAAGCATAGTCAGGAATGATATTTGCTGCCTGACCTCCGTTGTTGATCACACCATGAATCCGAACGGTGCTTTTCACTTGTTGCCGGAATGCATTGATTCCGTTAAACGTTTGAATGACGGCATCAAGAGCATTAATGCCTTCGTGCGGACTTGCAGCAGCATGTGAAGATCGGCCATGGAACTCAAATTGCACAGCATCAATAGCCAGCGAGCTGCCTGACTTTTCGTAGGCATAATATGGATGCGCCATGAGAGCGACGTCACAGTCATCGAACAAACCTGCTTCAGCCATCGGAACTTTGGCACCACGTGTCTCTTCAGCGGGGGTACCAAACACTTTAATGGTTCCACCTACTTCATCCAGAATGGATTTCAGCCCAACAGCGGCCCCAAGACTCATCATACAGATCAGATGGTGACCACAAGCGTGACCGATCTCCGGCAAGGCGTCATATTCGCACAATAAAGCAATGGTAGGGCCGGGTTTGGCGGCTGAATAGGTTCCGATAAAAGCTGTCTCCAGACCGAGGATTGGAGCCTCTACAGTGAAACCGTGGAAGAGCAGTTCTTCTTTCAAACGGGCAGAAGCGAGATACTCTTCATTTCCCAGTTCGGGGTTGGCACCGATATATGATGAAATGGCTTTAAAACGGGAAGCATATTGATCAATAACCGTCAGAATTTGTGATTTGTTAGCTGTCATTAGTAAACTCCTTATGCAAAAATGAAAATAATTCATTGATTATATCATGTTTGCTTTATTTTTTCAGAAACAAGTCAAGATTTGTATTGTCAAAATGCATTGCATAATCATGCATTGTACTTTATAATGACTCAGTCATCAACATGAGAAGCATACAAAGTATTGTAAGGGGAGAGAAAAAGGTTGAAATTAATAAGTCGTTACACCATGATGCTGTTGACCTTTGTTATTCTGCTGACGACTGCCGTTCCTGTGGCACTTGCAAGTGGAAATACAGATAATTCAAGCAGTAAAAAGCTGGTGCTCGGTACAAGTGCCGATTTTGCACCATATGAATTCCATAAAGTGATTAATGGCAAAGATGAAATCGTCGGCTTCGATATTGAGATCGCCAAAGAGATTGCCAAAGATCTTGGCGCTGAGCTTGTGATTGAGGATATGGGCTTCGACGGTCTTCTGCCTTCATTGCAGAGCGGGCGTGTTGATCTGGTGATTTCAGGTATGACGCCGACGGATGAGCGGAAGAAAAGTATCGATTTTTCCGACACCTATTATAAATCAAAACAAGTGATTATGGTTCGCAATGTGGATAAAGACAAATATCCAACCATGGCAGAACTTGAAAATGCGAAGATTGGCGTTCAGAAAGGCTCCATTCAGGAAACGATCGGACAGAGTATTCCAGGAGCGAAGCTTACTGCGCTGGATAAAATCTCGGATATCGTGCTTCAACTGCAAACAAAACGCATTGACGCGGCAATCGTTGAAGATACCGTTGCTGTAGGTTATCTGGACGATATCATTGGACTTGCTGCTGCTGTTCCGGACGAAGAGCAAGCAGAAGCGGCAATCGGGATTCGTAAAGGAAATACCGAGCTGCTAGCTGCAGTAAATGGAACACTGGAGCGACTGAAAAGCGAAGATAAAATCAATCAGATGGTGACGGACGCCAGCCTCTTGATGGCGGATAAAGCGAACAAATCACAAAATATTTTCCAAGTATTCTGGGAGTACAAAAGTTTCTATGCTACAGGTGTAGGATACACACTTCTGTTGTCTGCACTTGGGGTTATCTTCGGGGTAATTATTGGATTGATCATCTGTTTGTTCCGTTTGCATGACGCTGCAATCTTGCGCTGGATCGGTACGGCTTACGTTGAAGTGATCCGTGGCACACCGATGCTGGTACAATTGATGATTATTTACTATGGTTTTTCCCTGAGCTTTGGCATTAACTTCACTGCCCTTCAGGCAGGTATTATCACGCTTTCCATTAATAGTGGTGCGTATCTGGCGGAGATTTTCCGTGCAGGTATCCAAGGTGTGGATCGTGGTCAGTTGGAGGCAGCGCGTTCATTAGGTATGGGAAGAGGCGCCGCGATGCGTTATATCATATTGCCACAAGCCTTCAAAGCTGTATTACCAGCGATCGGTAATGAATTCATAACTATCATTAAAGAATCCTCTATTATCTCCGTTATCGGTATGGTGGATATTATGTATCAGGCAAGTGTAGTCAAGAACATTACGTACCAAGGCTTGAGTCCATTTTTGATTGCAGCAGCCATCTACTTTGTAATGACGTTCATTTTGTCCAAGCTGCTGGGACGACTGGAAAGGAAGTTGAGTGCAAGTGATAGACGTTAGACAATTACACAAATCTTATGGAAATAACGATGTGCTTAAGGGCATAAACGTGACGATTGGCAAAGGTGAGGTTGTCGTGGTCATCGGTCCTTCCGGTTCAGGTAAAAGTACTTTCTTGCGTTGTTTGAATCTGCTGGAACAGCCTACCTCAGGAGAGATTGATTTTGAAGGCGTGTCAATCACGGACCCCAAGCATAACATTAACGCAACTCGTGAGAAAATGGGCATGGTGTTCCAGCACTTCAACCTGTTCCCACACAAAACGGTAGAGCAAAACATTACGATTGCTCCAATTAAAGTGAAGAAACAATCCACTCAGGAAGCGGAGAAAATCGCCGCTGATCTGCTTAACACCGTGGGCTTGTACGATAAAAAAGACACATTCCCGAATCAGCTGTCTGGTGGACAGAAGCAGCGGATCGCCATTGCTAGAGCATTGGCCATGCAGCCGCATGTGATGCTGTTTGACGAGCCTACGTCTGCACTGGACCCTGAGATGGTCGGCGAAGTGCTGGATGTCATGAAACGTCTTGCAGAAGGCGGGATGACGATGGTCATCGTAACACATGAGATGGGTTTTGCACGTGAAGTGGGAGACCGAATCCTGTTCATGGATGGTGGGGTCATTGTGGAAGAGGGAACACCTGATGAGGTGTTTGGAGCACCCAAAAATTCACGTACACGTGATTTTCTTGCGAAAGTACTCTAAACGATGTGATCAAATAGCGTTACTGACTTCGAGTCGGTAACGCTATTTTTTATGGATAATAATGACGTATGGATTCGGAAAAGTAACTATTCTGTTACCAAATGTAAAGGAATCGGGTCAACCAAATTTTCTGAATTAACCAGTATTCTTACAAATGCTTACATGCTAAAAACCATTTGGTAAGAATTACTACAAGTTCAGTTACAAAATTGTGATATATTGAACTCTGCCGAAACTTCCGGACAGGGAGTGCGGGGGATGTAACGATGCAGATTGTGCAGGGGGAAGATCTACAGCACACTGCTTGGGGTGAATTGGGTACATAACGTTTCAAATGTAACGAAGAACCTATAGGGTGGGCTCCTCATCCGAATCCGACAACTAACTTCGCAGGCACAATGAGGGAGGAAGACCATGATTAACAAGAAACGTATAGCCAAAACAGCAGTAGCATTAATGACAACAGCAATGCTCATTCAAGCCGTTCCGGCTCACGCCGATTCAGTTCATGTGGCCAAAGAAGGGGATACCTTCTACACCTTATCAAAACAATATGGAGTAGCACTCAACACGTTGGTTAAAGCAAACAACGACATTTCGGCTTACAACATTTATGGTGGTTTGAAAATTACGATTCCCGGTAAGGCAAACAATGTTGCAGCCGCTGCGGCAACGGAAAGCAAGACCCAAGCGAAGACTGTTACTACAGCGAGCTTGGACGTTAACGCAGATAACAAAGTGGTTCAAGCCTGGGGTAAAACATTCGATTACAGCAAAGCTGTGAACGTAAAAGCAACGGCATACTCTGCAGATCCGTCTGAAAATGGAGGCTGGGGTGCAGTCGATTATTTCGGGAATGACCTTGAACTGGGTACGATTGCAGTTGATCCAAGTGTGATTCCACTTGGAACTAAAGTACTGGTAACTGGTCACAGCCATCCAGGATTGCCAAAACAAGCTTTTGTAGCCACAGCACGTGATGTGGGCGGTGCAATCAAGGGTCACCGGATTGATATCTTTATCCCGGGTAGCAAACAGTCTGTAAGCTCATTTGGTTTTCAGGATATCGAGCTGTACATTCTGAAGTAGAGAGAAAATAACATTTAAAATGAATTCAAACAGGGTGTCTGCCAGTCGCTAAATTTGCGATTGAACAGCACCCTTTTAATATTCTCATTATTTGTTATCACGGTCATCTTAATCTTTGGCCTTTGGCAATCCCAACATTTCGTCCAAGGTGACCAGTTCATATCCCCGATTACGTAGTTCCTCAATGATTTCAGGCAAAGCCTCAATCGTGCCGTTCAGGTTTGATCCTACACCGCCTCCAGCATGTTGCAGAACGATGGAGCCAGGTTTCACAGCAGACAGGATGTTATCTTTCACCTGTTCCTTTGAAAGGCCTTTCCAGTCCAGGGAGTCTACGTTCCAGTTCACAATGCTATAGTGTTGTTTGGCCGCCCATCTCAGCTGTTCTTCATTAATGTCTCCATAAGGTGGCCGAATCATCTTGGGCGTATAACCCGCCAAACGTCGAATAATATCCCCGGTATGTAAAATTTGTTTGCGAAAGGCATTCATCGACAGCTTACTGAATTCAGGATGATTGTAGCTGTGATTACCAACCATATGCCCTTCCTTAACGATGCGTTTCACTAGATCCGGATGTTTTTCAGCACGACTACCCACGATGAAGAATGTAGCTCTGACATTGTATTTCTTCAATACATCCAGTACTTGTGGAGTAAATCGTGGATCAGGTACATCATCAAAAGTCAGTGCAACCTTCTTGGTTGAAGGACCATTGGTTTTGAACGTATCGGCATATTTTTGACGTAATTGTCCCAATGTCAGTTGTTCTTCTTCCGCAGAATCCGAACCTGATACTGATTCACTTGGCGGGCTTGAAACATCCCGCGATGAAACTGGAGCATGATATCCTCCGAGAAAAATAACGATAACCATTAGCATAATGAGGCGTACGCGCATAATAACGGCCTCCTTTTCCAAAATGACGTTCTCCTTGGTATGCCCGGGGGTTCCATAAAATATGCGCAGTGTGAGAAGTTTCATTGCCGATTTAGCTCATGACAGCCATAATTCCTCCATATATAACATATAGAAAAGGATAGGTGGATGGGTATGAGTACATATGATTTGAAATCCATACGTTTACAGGTGATTGAAGCAGGAGAGGATAAGGTTTTTCTCGTTACCGGAGGAAAGGCGCACATTGGCGCCGTAGCCACGTTCTATGTGGATCATGAGCGCGTAAGCGGGACGACAGTACATATTCCTGGGCATAAAGAACAAGAGCTGTGTGAGCGGCTTGCCCGAAAGGCTGCCTTGCAGCTGAAAGTAACCGTTACGGTGATCATGGGTATCCATTTTGATTCCATCACGCGGATGCAGATCGACGAAATCGTGCAGACTGCAGAGAGGTTGATGGAGGATCATCTGAACTAAGATAAACGATCTTCCTAACATAAGAGCCATCGAATGTTTTGATTTTATTTGCTAAAATTGAAACGAGTTGTAGATTGTTACGTATGTATGTTTATATACGATGTAATATCGACTAGGAGGAATAACATAATGTCCATTTTCAAACGTTTGCGTGATCTAACTATGTCTAACATCAACGCCATTATTGACAAGGCGGAAGATCCAATCAAGATGACGGACCAATATATCCGTGACATGCAAGAGGATCTGGAAGATGCGGAGAAAGCAGTAGCTCAACAGATCGCCATTGAGAAGAAATTCAAGCAGTTATTCGAAGAGCAGGAAGCTCTTGTGAAGAAACGTGAAGAGCAGGCGCATACGGCGGCACGTGCTCAGAATCTGGATTTGGCTCGACGTGCTCTGGAAGAGAAAAAGGCTGCTGAAGAGAAGATGGCTGAGTACAAAACCAGCTATGACCAAAACAAGGCTTCTGCAGATAACCTGCGTGGCAAGCTCGACGAGATGCGTAAGCAACTGACTCAAATGAAGAACAAACGCGAAACACTGGTAGCCCGTTACAATGCAGCGAAAGCCCAAACGGAAATCAACAAAGCGTTGAATGGGTTTGGCTCTGATACTGCAAGTGCTGGTATGAAGCGTATGGAAGAGAAAATGATGCAGATGGAAGCACAGGCCGAAGCAAGTAACGAAATGTCTTCCAAAGGAAAATCTTTGGATGATGAGTTCGAGAAGTTGGGTAAAGATCAGGCTGTTGAAGACGAACTCGCAGCATTGATGAAACAGTACGATAATAAGAACTAATACCTTGGTTGTCAGCAGGGTTAACCAGCGGAGGAGAAGAGTATTTCTCCTTCGCTTTTAAATGCGGTTCATGTTGATATGTGGGGGCTATGTAAATGGATTTGAACATTTTGGCGATGCTGGTCTGGACCGGATCTGGTTCGGTTTTGCTGTTTGTCCTGATGTATGTTGATTCACTGTTCACGAAATATAAGGATTTTGCTGAAGTTAAGGCTGGCAATATGGCCGTTACTACACGTATGGTTATGAAATTATTTGCACAAGGATATGTACTCGCTACGTCCATTTCTACGGCGGGTCACCTGGGAGAAGCACTGCTGGTCTCCGTTGTATCCTTTATCATTTTGTTGATTTTGGAGAGTGTTGTACACTTTATGATTCGCAAGTGGGCCAATCTGGATCTGGATACGGGAATTCAGCAAGGGAAGACAGGATACGGGTTGTTCTCTGGCGCTTTACATATCGTGGGCGCACTGATTATTGCAGCTTGTTTATAAGATAAGGAACAGGAGTAATTCTCATGAGTGTATGGAAACGAATTAAAGGAATACTAACAAAACCTGAACCACCGCAGGCAGAGAAAACGATGCTTCAGCTTGCACCTGGTGATATCTGTGAGGTTTCTCTGGTCACTTATGAAGTCGTTGGTCGGGTACAAAATCGCGCTAGAAATGCAGTTGTGCTCACGCTGCAGGATGGTACCGCATTTCGATATTTGCATATCGAAGAACGGGAACTCACACGTTACGCTCTATATACACCAATTGATGGCAGGCTTGATGCACCTGATGAGGTTCCCACATTGCTGGACCTGGATGGACGCGCATTTCATCTGGAGGAAGAGTATGGAGGCATGGTATCAACGGCAGGTAGAACTCCATATGGCCAGGCTGGAGAACAATTGATATGGCAGTATCAGTCGGATGATAATATGCTTCTTCGGGTGGAGTGGCAAGACAGAAGATTTACACTGTATGAGGGTGAGTCCATTCTTCCTGCGGATATCAAAGTGATTCGTTCGAGCTAGGAGAGGTTCCCAATGAAAAAACGCTTGGCACATGGATTAAAATTAATGCTGGTCCTCAGCCTTGTGATGTCTCTGTTGTCCGCGTGCGGAGCAGCACCTTCTGTTCAGGACACCTATCCGCTTGAATCGGTTAACGGCAGTGGTAACTCAACGTCCTATGTGTACCGGGCTTCGGACCGTACCGTTCCGGAAGTGGCTCAGGAATTGTCTGACCAGCGGCAACCGGATCAGATCTCGGCAGAGAACACAGAGCGTATGTTCCTCGTGTATCAGGACGAGTATTATCACCTGCAACAAGATCCGAACAAGCCCGAGGATACCTTGGTTGAGGTGGACTCCAAGGAATATGTTCGGCAGAACTACGATTCATCTTTTTTACAAGGTTACCTCACCGCTACATTAATTGGTAATCTGTTCGATTCTTTTGGCGGGCGAGGTTATGGCAACTATAGAGGATATACCAATAAAGATACGTATAAACCGAGTGCAGGATCTTATCGTGCACCAACAAGTAATGACAAGAAGCTTGCTCCACCTATTACTGTTGATCGGAAAGGTACGATTACAAGGCGCGGAAGCGATAAAGATTCAAGCGTGGGATCTGGCGGAGGATTATTCAACCGCAACAAGGATCAGAGCAAGGGAACCATTGATCGCAACAAGAGCAGTGGCGGGTTGTTTGATTCACCTAAGAAATCCTATAAAAAACCAAAAACCAGAGTGGGCGGCGGCCGAATTAAGAGGCGAAGATAATAAACATCTAATCATAAGGATGGCTGCCAATCGCATAGTTCATTTAAGAACAGTGACAAGGGAAGGCGGATTCACCTCGCCAGCATATGACCTTGGAACTGTTCTTTTTGGTTTACGATTTGCGAACATGATTGGACTTGTGTACGCGGGGAATCGTTGTAGCAGGCTGCTTGCGAATCCAGCGGATAAATGGAATCATTCGTTCATCCTGTCTCAAGGATTGCAGATCCGTGAGACCAAGGGTTACAATGTCGCGATTGGTGTATAGCGAATGAATCTGTTTGTGACAGGGGATACACAGGTTGGCCGTTGGCAAAAATGTTCCGCCCATTTCTTTGGGTGTCAGATGATGAACGGTCGTATTCACAGGTTCTCTTCCGCATAATTCACATCGATTACTCATGATCATCGCCTCCCTTTGTCACTTATATTATGGGCAGACAAGATGCCTTTCATGTTGAACATAGGTCAAGGAATGTTACACCTGTAAGAAATAAGATTTTGTCACAGAATTCAATAAGTGATGTACTTGTTATCTTACAGTATTCGGGCTACACTTTCTTAAAGGATGATAGTCTTTAGGAGGTAAGAATACTTTTGAAAATGAACTCACATTCACATGATATGACAACTGCCAAATTCAATCGTACAGCTGTACAGGTACCGGATGCCCAGGCCAAAATAGCTGCAAGAGTTACTGTAGGCTCCATAGAGAAAGTTCACCTTGAATCTGCTCATGGCCGCACACTTGCAGAGACGATTCAGGCACCCCATCCGTATCCATTCTTCCGGAGATCGGGTATGGATGGATTCGCGATTATCAGTACAGATACCATAGATGCATCGAGTGATCATCAAGTTTGGTTTCGAGTCATTGATGAAATTCCTTGCGGCTACACCTCGGATCACACCATTGTTTCAGGTACGACGGCTCGCATCATGACGGGTGCACAGGTTCCGGAAGGTGCGGATGCGGTAGTTATGATGGAGATGACCGAGAGCAAGGTAGAGAATGGAGAACAGTGGATTGCATTGAAACGGCACATATTGTCGGGTGCTAATATCACCCCAATCGGACTGGAAGTCCAAGAGGGACAGCAACTGCTCGAAGCAGGAACGATCATCAGGGCAGGAGAGCAGTCCGTGTTAGCTACTTTTGGCATAGCAGAAGTTCCTGTATTTCAACGTCCAAAGGTGGCGATATTTGCAACCGGCACGGAATTGCTTGATGTAGATGAGCCATTACAACCAGGTCGGATTCGGAACAGCAACAGTTACATGCTGCGCTCTCTGGTTGTTGAGGCAGGTGGAGAGCCTGTGATGTACGGTTCTATTGCAGACGATGTGAATACGGCAAGGGCCAAACTGGAAGAAGCCATTCAAGATAATGATATCGTGGTGACCACAGGCGGAGTATCCGTCGGGGATTATGATATTATGGGTGAACTTGTGCTGGAAGAACATGTGGAGATGTTGTTTAACAAAGTGACGATGCGACCAGGTAGTGTGACCACAACTGCTGTATATAAAGATAAATTGCTGTTTGCACTTTCGGGTAACCCGGGGGCTTGTTTTGTAGGTTTTGGTTTGTTTGTTCGTCCAACCATACGTTCCATGCAGGCGGATGCTCATCCTTATATGGAAGAATGGACTGCGATCTTGGAAGAAGAGTACACCAAAGTAAACAATTTTACACGGTTCGTCCGTGGACGCACGCAGATCCGCAACGGCATGGTGTACGCAATACCGGCTGCCGCAAGTGTAGATGAATCCAGCGTGATGATCACCATTAAGGACAGTGATTGCCTGATTGTTATTCCTCCTGAGAAAAAAGGTATTCCTGCGGGTGAGCAGGTACGCATTCTCAAATTGCCCTCAGGTCATGTGAGATAGTTGGTGGATGACTACAATGAGTGATACAAAGCCACATATCATACAGATTGTTGGATACAAAAACACGGGCAAGACAACCCTGACAGCCGCGCTGATTGGGCACTTTTCTTCTATGGGACTTAAAGTAGCGGCAATTAAGCATGATGGACATGACCATTTTGAGATGGATCAAGAAGGAACGGATTCGTATCGATTTGGAGAAGCTGGGGCCTCGGCGGTGGTTGTTATGTCAGAGAAACGTACTGCGATTATGGAGCGACAGGTAACCAAGCTGGAGGATATGTTAATTCATCTGTCCGGTTATGATTGGATTGTTGTTGAAGGATTCAAGGATGCTTCTTATCCCAAATTTGTGATGGTTCGAGAAGAGAAAGATCTGACCTTGGTTGATCAGCTTAAAGGGGTAGTGGGTATGATCTCGTGGTTACCTTCAGAGCAGTTTATTGAGCAGAGCACCGTAAGCAGAGAGATAGCATGGTACTCGGTTCATGAAACGGAGGATATAGCCAAAGCGTTGTTAGCGATGGTTGAGAGCGAGTGTAGGTAGAATGGTGAAGTCTAATCGTAGAAACGTTAAAAAAGTAGGATACTATGATCGCTGGATATGATTGAATGTACAGAGAGCGTGATTGATTCTTTTTTAAATATAACGTAATATTTATTATGTAAACTATAATCATTTCTGATTATGCTCTTCTCCTTGAATGATGCAAAAGAAACAAAAAAGCAGCAGACCTTTCTCGGATCGAAATCCTTGATGTGGCTTGCTGCTTTTATTCTGTTCGGGATGTTACATCCCGTCATCAGTACGACGTTCGATGGCTTCGGACATCGTTTTGTCGGTAAGGTGAGCATAGATCTCGGTCGTTTCCGTAGAAGCGTGTCCAAGCTGCTCCTTCGTTTTGTAAATATCATTTTGCAAATAATAGTCGGTTGCGAATGAATGGCGTAATTTGTGCACGGTCAAGTAGGGTTTGCCAAAACGTTTGGCGTATTTCATAATCATGGCCTGAATCGCTCTTTTGGTCATTCGACTGCCTTCGGAATCTCCGTTACGCAAAGCAATGAACAGACCTTTCTCCCGCTTGGGCGTGCGGTAACGTGATTGCCGCAGGTTCATATAAATTGCGAGTTCGTCCTTGGCCTGTTCCCTGAAATAAACGGGTGTTTTGTACGTCTCATCATTGTTACCTTTGCGATAGACATACAGGAGTTTGTTGTTCAGATCAAGGTCATCGACGTTCAGGTTCACAACTTCCGACACTCGTAAGCCGGAATTCAGAATCAGGCTGGCAATACAGGCGTCCCGTTCTTTGTTGATTTCATGGGAGTACAGGGCCTGCTTGTTCTTCTCCATATCCACAGCGTAACCTTCAAGGATATAGCCAATAAATTCCAGCAGTTCCTCTTCCTCCAGGATTTTACCTTTGAGTTTGGCAGCGGTGTCCTTGGGTTTATGGGTACGCTTGATCTCGATTTTGGCCATAATGTTCCGCTTCAGCAAAGGATAAAAGTCTTCATCTTCCGCAATTTGGCTCAGGTAATGAAAAAGGGAGCGAAGGGAAGAGAGTTTGCGAGATACGGTAATTCTGGAATTGGTTCCTTCCCGTTTGGTTGTAAGAAATAACCGATAGGCGGTAACCGAATCCATGCGAAGGACTTCCAGTTCAGTCAAGGTAACTTCTTTATTAGAGCTTGCCTCGGATAGCCCCTCTGCTCGCAACCATCCGAAGAAAGCTTCGTAATCTCTCAGATATTCGAGCAGGGTAGAGGGGGACAGGTCAGGCAGTTTGTAGTCCATGAATTGCTGAACGAACCAAGGCATGGAAGGTAGTTTGTCATCCAGCTTGCGTCGATCAATCTCTTTTTGCACGTTGGTCAAGTTCGACACCTCCATGTGAAAAACATATAAGATTAATATTCAATTTAATAGTATTCTATGCTCTAGTGTACCATAATTTACATGCTCACAGCTTGTTCACCAAAGCAGGCAGTAAGTAGGGTATGCTTCCTTGCCCTTCGGCGCGTAAACCTTTAAAGTAATTAGTATACGTAGAGCAGAGGAGGTGAACCGGATGAATATGAAAATAGAACTGGTTCCCCGGGAACGCAGTCAGGTGATTCGGCATTTAATGCAATTTTATTTATATGATTTTACTAAATACCTGAATATTGATGTGGACAGTAACGGCATTTATCCGGAATATCCCGGTCTGGAGGCATTCTGGGCAGAAAAGGACCGCAAGTTTCCTTTTTTGATTACAAGTGATGGGGCACCTGCAGGGTTTGCTCTGGTGGAGAAATTGGAGCCTGGTAGTAAGGATAATGACTACTATTTGACTGAGTTTTTTGTGATGCAAAAATATCGGCGTAGTGGGGTGGGCACTCGGGCAGCCTACGAGCTGTTCAAACGTTTTCCAGGAAGATGGAAAGTGACCCAGGTTCGTAACAATGTCATTGCCCAGGCGTTCTGGAGAAAAATTATAGGGGATTATACCGGAGGCCGCTTTCGAGAAAAGTTCCATCCGGAACTGGGCAATCCAAGCCAGTATTTTGTAACCTGATTCCCATCGGGGTTTACCTACATATAAAGCATTCTGCTTGAATGCTGAAATAAAGAATCTGATGAAGGAGTGAATAACATGAACGTACCCACATTCCATCTCGATGGACAGACAGCACTGGTGACAGGGGCGGGGAGAGGGATCGGAAAAGCAATTGCGATTGGACTTGCCCAGTCAGGCAGTGACGTTGTACTTGTATCCCGGACGATGAAAGAAATTGAGGAGACAGCAGCCTACATCTATGAACAGACAGGGCGTAAAGCGCTAGCTCTGACTGCGGATGTGACATCAAAAGAACAAATGGAAGAGACGTTTCAAGAGGCAATCTCGGAGATGGGTAGTCTGGACATTCTGGTGAATAACGCAGGTATGAACATACGGACACCGGCACTTGAAGTAACAGACGAGCAGTGGGAGACCATTATGCAGACAAACTTAAAATCGGCTTTCTTCGCTTCACAATTGGCGGGTCAGCATATGAAAGAACGTGGGACTGGGAAGATCATTAACATCTCTTCGGTATGTGGGCATACGGCTTTGCGGACAGGGGTTGTATATGGTGCGACCAAAGCTGCATTAATTCATATGACCAAAGTTCTCGCACTGGAATGGGGCAAGTATGGAATCCGTGTCAATTCAGTAGGGCCATGGTATTTCCGAACACCTTTGACTGAAAAGCTGCTGGATGATCCCCATTATTTGCAGGAAATTGTAAGTCGTACACCGCTACAGCGAGTGGGAGAACTGGAAGAAGTGGTAGGGCCGGTTGTATTCCTGGCATCAGATGCAGCGGGATACATAACGGGTCAGACGATATTGGTTGACGGTGGAATGTCCATTTATGGCTTCTAAGTAAATTAAGTTGGTTGTAGTTTGGAAAAGTGGGTGGCATAACCAACTCATGGGTAATAACATAAGGGAAGTTGAAGTTAATCTGTATTTCTATTTATCTGTACCCAATTCACTGAACTTGGAGGAAGATAACCATGGAAACGCGCAAGTACGGTAATACTGGCATGAACGTAAGTACACTTGGATTTGGCGGAGCGGAAATAGGCAAAAATGTATCCAAAACGGATGTAGCAACATTGCTGAATAGTGCCCTGGATGCTGGATTAAACGTGATAGACACGGCTGAATGTTACGGTGACAGCGAAGAATTAATCGGCGAGGTGTTGTCACATCGGCGTGATGACTACTATTTGTTCACCAAATGTGGACATGCTGCCGGGATCGAAGGTCCGGATTGGGATGCCAAAGTACTGGAGCAAACGATTGACCGTAGTCTGAAAAGGCTGAAAACGGACTATGTGGATGTTATCCATTTGCATAGCTGCTCCGAAGAAGTACTCCGACAAGGAGCAGTGATCGAAGTACTACAGCGTGCCAAGGAAGAAGGGAAAACCAGATTTATCGGATATAGTGGTGATACAACAGATGCGCTATATGCGATTCAGACCGGAGTATTTGACAGCCTGGAGACTTCATTAAATATCGCAGATCAGGAAGCAATTGATCTTACGTTGCCTGAGGCAAGAAAAAGAAACATGGGTGTCATCGCCAAAAGACCAATTGCCAATGCGGCTTGGACGTATGAAACACTTTCGGAAGATGCTTATCCATTTATATACTGGAAGCGCTTAAGTGAACTGAGCTATGGTTTTCTGGGTGAAGATGCCCAAGCAGCGGTGGAAACAGCACTGCGTTTTACGCTAAGTACCGAAGGTGTAGACACAGCTATTGTAGGAACAGCCAAGCCCAATCGCTGGCAGCAAAATGCTGATCTTGTGGCTAAAGGGCCACTTCCGCAGGAACTGTATGATGAGATTAGAGCACGATGGAAAGAAATCGCCGGAGCAGATTGGACTGGCCGGACTTAAATCGGAAATATTAGCGAAGCCGCCATATGGCGGCTTTTTTTATGACCAACATAAAATGTTTTCAACATATGAAAAATTCACAACAACTTTCGGATCAGGGGCTACGAAAAATTTTAGGGGATAATGTCTATACGTCAGCTTAGTTCAAAACGGGTGACAAAGGATGAAAGAGGAAAAATCCCAGGAAATAGCCTTTATTTAAAACAATTAAATTTATAAAAAAAGATAAAGCTATTGAGAAAATACGAAAAATAGGCAATCTACGTTCAATTTAAAAGAAATAACGACTAAGTTATAATATTTCAACATATGAAAAATTCACAATAGAAAGATCATTTTCTCACCTTAGTTACCATCTCTCATATAGCTACAGTGACCCACCACCAAGTTTAAAAGGAGAACCATTTTAAGCGATTGAAGTCAACCACTTTTTTGCGAATTTTAATCAAATTGAAAATATATCTTTATGAATAATCTCTAAAAGCATACACCTTAAATTCATTATCAGAATAATATTAACATATTAATTATTATGTAAACTAATAATAATTCTTTTGGTAATACAGACATAAAACCTCCATGACCTGTAAATCGTAAGGGGATAAGGCAGAAGGAGGAGCTTCATGAAAAGTCAGCAACACCGTAAAAACGACGACGAAAAACTAAGTTGGTTCAGCCTATCCTTGTTTGGCGCGGGTTGCACACTGGGAACGGGATTTTTTCTGGGAACCAGTCTCGCGATTCATTGGGCCGGCATATCCGTACTTATATTGTTGGTACTGGCGGCGGCAGGTACTTACTTTGTATTTGGTGCGCTGGCACAGATGACGGCAGATGATCCAAAGGAAGGCGCTTTTCGAACGTATGCGGGCGAAGCATTCGGACCTTGGGCTGGTTTTGGTAGTGGATGGATGTACTGGTTCTCTGAAATGCTCATCATGGGCAGCTCATTAACGGCACTTGGGCTGTTCTCACAATTCTGGTTTCCCAAGTTTCCGCTATGGGCATTTGTTGCGATCTATGCCGCTATGGGTCTGTTCATTGCTGCACTGGGAGCAAAGGGATTAACCAAAACGGAGAATATTCTTGCTGTAATCAAACTTGCTGCAACGGTTGCATTTATAGCTATAGCAGGAGCGGCTTGTCTGGGTTGGTTACCTGTAAAAGTCACACCAGAGCAATTGAAGAATGAATGGTTCCCGCATGGGGGTAAAGGGGTATGGACCGGTTTCATCTATGCATTCTTTGCTTTTGCCGGGATCGAGGTTATGGGCCTGATGGCAGCTAACCTGAAAGAGCCAAAAGATGCAGTGAAATCAGGTCGAGTGATGCTATTATCGGTGAGTACACTCTATGTGATTGCAATTGCGTTGATCCTGTTGCTTGTACCTTCAGTTCAGTTAACTCCAGATGAAAGTCCGCTTGTCAAAGCCATGGCAACCATTGGATTCACTGTTGTGGTCCACATTCTCAACGGAATTCTGATTATAGCCGGATTCTCGACAATGGTGGCTTCGTTATATGCCATTACGTCCATGTTGGTGAAACTCGCAGAAGATGGAGATGCACCAAAACTGTTCACGAAGACCTGGGGAAAAAAGGACATGCCACTTCAGGCATTGTGTTGCACAGCGGCTGGATTAGTCCTGTCTACGTTGATGGCATTATGGATGCCCAAGAGTTTGTTTGAATATGTGACGACAGCAGGTAGTCTGGTATTAATGTATACATGGCTGCTCATCTGCATCACGTACATTAAAAAAATGAAGCCCGTGAAGTGGAATCGCATCAAAGTATGGATTGCCATAGTATTAATTGTAGCTGCTGTGGCTGGGACAGCGATGGAAAAAGCCAGCAGAACGGGTCTGCTGGCAAGTGTGGGACTTCTGGTGTTCCTTGGCATCATCACGTATGTTGTTCATAAGGTACGTGGCTCGAAACCACCGCAGTCAGCACCATCCAAACCATAAGCAACTCCCAGCAACTTTCGTGGAGGTCGCACAACGGATTAATGAGTGCTTTAAGATTATTTCGTCAACTTGCCTAGGGCTTGCTTCATCCGCATGAATGGACATTTGGAAGGTGTCTGCTCATCATCAGGCAGGAAATACTGTTTCCATTCCAGATTATCCTGCTGACCATACCACATCAGCGAAGGGTGAGCAGGTACAGCATCATACGCAGCGAGACGTTTGCGAATTAAGGTTTTCATTTTACGGCCAAGAGGGGTGTTGTCATTAATGGATTCGAATACCCACCGTGGTTGAAAAGCAAACATGAGATAAGGAAAATGCCGGCTGGCTCGGAGTTCATGTGCAGGAGTTGCACAGAAACAAAAGTAAGGCTCTCCGCCAAAGCAAAACTCCCATGATGAATCATGAGGATCGGTTGAAATATGTTCCGGCCACGGCTCGGTATCGTGTGAACTTACCCGATTAAGCATTTGCCAGAATAACGTCTGATATTGCTCTACCGTTGTATGATCTTTCAGATCACTTGGTGTCTCACAGATCACGACCATCGAAGCGTAATGACCGGTGTCTCTGGAGACAGGACCATATTGTCTAAGCAGATCGGCCATATCTTCGGCAGCATGTTCAGATCGGGGGTCACACGTAAATCCGTACCTCAAATGTCCTGACAGAAATCCCATTCGTCCAGGTACACATGGATACGTATTATCTTCGTCGGCGATCATTTTACCAAATTGCGAATAAGCGTCCTGCTGCCAAGATGGAAGACGCTCAAACAAGGTGTTTATTTCGTCGGCACTATACAGCTCCGCCATTGATTCCCAACTCCATTCCACATGATACCGTTACAGTATTAATGTGGGGGAAGTTGGGTGACTGTCCAGCCTGATTTTGTTGTCAGAAAAATATGGAACGTACAGCTTCGTACCCAAAATACAAACCAAATCCGATCAGGCAGATTCCCGAAATGATAGAGATCCAGCGCAATACATTCTCACTGCTATGTTTGTGGAATCGACTGGCCATGCCAGCCATAATGACATCCCACACCAGAATACCAATGAATATGCCTGAACTGTAGAGCAGCAAATGAGCGGTATCCGTATGTTTCACAGTTGTCGCGAGAATAGAGCCATAGATCCCAAGCCAAAATAAAATATTCAGTGGATTGGACAGGGCCATCAAAAATCCGGATATAAATGATTTTCGAACAGTTGCTTCCGCAGTAGATGTACCCTGAATGCCTTGCTTTAGCTTCGAGAGCGTTTCCACTCCCGTGTAAATCAGAATAAAACTGCCAAATGACCAGAGAAAAGAGCGCATGAACGGCGTGTCCAGAAAATGGGCAACTCCAAAATAAATCAGCAGCATATACACCAAATCTGCAAACATAGCTCCGAGTCCTAGAATCCAGGCATGCATGAATCCGTGGCGGGCTCCACGGTCGAGTTGGGCGGCGTTAATCGGACCGATTGGAGCGGACAATGATATTCCCAAGATAATATAACTGAACAGTACAGACATAAACACGTTCACTCCTTAACGGGTTCGATGAATTGTACCAGTTGTCACAGAAAATGGGTACAAGTCATCGTATTCCCGCAAGGAGTGAATTAGAACAAACTACTTTTATCTCATACTGTGTCAAGGCCTTTTCATTCTGTTAAAGTTCCACATCCAATTGAATAGGGGTGCAGTTATATCCGTTGCATGAGCTTTCTTCACAAGGACAGGCGGAGAGCCCAATTGTGAGATCCATTAATGCCTCCATCTCGACATAATCACCTGCACGAGAGTCGGGAGCTACAACATCAATCTTGCCTTCACTGTCTACAACGGACTTCATAAACAGGTTAAACGGATAGTGTTGGTCTGGTGGTAGAATCCCAAAGGGTTCCAGTGCCGTGTTCAGATTGTGATAACAACTGGCATGATCCTTTTTGTCGTATAACACCTCATACATCTCTGGGCGACAAGCGGAGTTGAAGAAATCATGTACCCCAACGGTGTCACGGACAATCTTGAGTAAAGGTTGATACTGATTGGAATACACAAACTGTCCCGGTTTAATTCGATAAGTACGCAATACGTCCATTGTCACGCCGGGGTCCAAGCGATGGTTAGCATCTGTAGCATCATATGCCACAAAATCAATGACTTGCTGTCCCTCCAGATCCGTTATGCGTAGTAAAGAACCCTTGTTTACTTTCAAGGCATATCCCGTTTTGGCTGGGATACGATAAGACTGTTTATGGCGCTGATTTGTATTCATCTGTTACATTCCTCCGCTACTGTTTGCTTTCAGTATGCGGAACAGATGATGCTTTCATGCACTTTTATGGCGATGCACTCTGTACTCAGGCAGGAACATCCAATGGTAAATTTAACACACCACATAATACGTCTTTATGCTGGAAATAGTGGATTACCTCTCATCCCGATCCAGAGGTCTGATTGTTCAAGCTGTCCAGCCAGGTGTAATAACCAATCTTCGCGTCCCTTGGTTGCCATCACTTGAACGCCCATTGGCAACCCTTCAGGTGTCATATGCAGAGGTACACTTATCGCAGGCTGACCTGTCAGATTTGCAAGCTGGGTGAACGGTGTATACGTAAGACTTGGCTCAAACATTTCATAAATGAGTTGCTGCTGCTGGGTCTTGTCCAATTCACTAATTCGCATCAGATTACGGATCTGTTCGTCATGAGGTGTTAATTCACCAATCTTAGGCGCAGGAAAAGCATTAACAGGTGTGACGTAGAAGTCATAACGCTCGAACAAAGTGGACATCTGGGCTGCAGCTACATCCCATTCAGCTAAGCTATGTACAAATTCCGCAGCGGACACCTTTTTGCCTGCTTCAGCCAGAACCCAAGATTCAATCTCCATATCATCGGAGGTCAGAGCCCGGCCCATGGAGCGTTCCATAGAAGAGATCATCGCAGCCATCTCACCACTGTTCATCATGTAATAGTTCTCCATCAACCGAACTCCATTGACTGGACTCAGTTTTTCCTCAACATGATGACCTTGATCTTCCAACCAGCGAACGAGCTTGTATACAGACTCTTTGGCTTCTGCGCTGACAGGTGTTCCCACGGGTGAATCCGTTGTGTATGCAATTTTCAGTTTGCGTTGATGTGGATAGCTCATATCAGCCAAGTAACTGCCTGGAAAGAGTGGAGCATGGAACGCAGCTTCGGGCTGAATGACTTGTAACGTATCAAGCAATGCAGCACTGTCCCGAACCGAGCGAGAGAGGGCAAAATCAATCGATGCGCCTTGCCATTGACGACCAACTCCCGGTCCTACAGGTGTGCGCCCGCGGGTTGGCTTTAACCCAAACAATCCGCTAAAGGAAGCCGGGATACGAATCGAACCTCCTCCGTCACTGGCTCCGGCAAGAGGAACAATACCCGAAGCTACAGCAGCAGCGGCACCACCACTTGAACCACCCGGGGAGTGATTGATATTCCATGGATTGCGAGTGGGACCATGAAGACGGGGCTCGGTAATATTTTTCAAACCAAATTCAGGCGTATTGGTATGTCCTATGAAGATAAAGCCTGCATCACGGAGTCGAGTGACAAAATTGGAATTGCGTAATGACCGATGCTCGCTGAACAAACGTGAGCCTGAAGTCAGAAATTCACCTTCCAAGGATTGCGAGATATCTTTCAGGAGCAGGGGAACACCGGCAAAAGGTTGTTCTCCAGGTCGAACCAAACCGGCTTCCTCCCGTGCACGAGATTCATATGTACGAATAACCGCATTAAGTTGCGGATTCACTTCTTCAAGGCGTGCAAACGCCGCTTCAAGCATTTCAACCGGGGATACTTCCCGGGATCGGATCAGTTCAGCCAAACCTACGGCGTCGTAGGAGGTATATGAGAATGAAGACATTATGATCGTTCCTCTCTGAATATAATTCATCTGTTTATTCCATATGTCATCGTACCACCGGATTAGACAAAAGACAAAAGATAGAAGAGAAGTAGTGCGATGATATGCATACTCGTTATGAGGTTGGAGGAAAAAGAGGGGGATTTGCATATGCGATATAGAAATAAAGCACAGGGTTAATAGCTCATTTTGCTAATTGAGAAAATGATCGAGTAATAATCGAGTAATGGCAATAAAATAAAACCACTGCTCATCTAATTTGATGTGCAATGGTTTTATTTTACATTTATATTAACTATTTGTTTATATGTGAACCTCAGATATATCCACTTACTCTGTACGCAGCTTCGGTGCAGCATCGGCCCCAGTTGATGATCTTTCCTGCTGTCTGGAAATGGCGAAGAGGGCCACCCAGATCAGGATAAAACCAAGAAGCTGCTCCCATGTAATCAGTGTACGGAAAGCAATCCAGTTCACCAACACACCAGCCATCGGGAAGCTAAGTTCTGCGAGTGTTGCAACAGAGGCTTTGGTTGACGACAGACCTTTGTAATACAACAGAAGACTGAGCAAACCTGGTAACAATGCCTGACCGAGAATGTTGAGGATGACAGCAGTCTGTTCACCCGTTCCGGACGGGAACGTCCATGCCGCACCTTCGTTCCACGTCATAAAGATCAGGAGCGGGAGAGCAACGACAAAGCGCAGGGAGGTGACGGTTTCGTAACGCGCCTGACCCAGCATCAATCGTCCCATAACGGTTGAACCTCCCCATAGGGCAGCAGCCCCAAGGGATAACAAGCTTCCAGCATGAATCCAGTTGTCCCAGTTACCTAATGGCAATGTGAATCCAAATGTAAGCAGGTACGTTCCTGCTAATGCAATGAAGAACAATCCACCGAAGCGGCGAGGCAACGTTTCTTTTAATAACAGTTTAGCCAGCACGATAGCGAAGAGTGGTTGCATTTTTTGCAATAACAGCACCGTATTCGGATCGTTATGTGTAAGCGCCATGGTGAACAATACCGTTGCGAGTGCTGATCCTCCCCATGAGATAAAAATCACGGCAATCCAGTGGCGAGCGCGCAGGTTTTTCAGATCAGCCCGAAATTTCCACAGTACGGGAATGGCAATAAGACTGACGATGATATGTTCCACCAGTACAATCTGCGTGGATGTCATCGTATTTAGCAAAATAATGCGGAAGAGGGGGTCGACACCCCATAAGGCGGCGCCGAGAACTACAAGCCAGAATCCGGTATTACTTCGTTCCTTGCGGTAAACAGGTGATGCTGCTGATGTCTTTTCCATATTCAGGACTCCTTCGTCAGAACACGGAATCTTCAGTTGGCAAAATCGACAAAAGCCCCCGTTTTGGTATATACCAAATAAACGGGGGCTCATCCAAGGACATGCGTCAGGAAAGAGGCCTTCCCGTGAACGGCATGTCAATGTGTTGATCTTCTCTCATCCGGACTGTACCGTCGGCCTTGGATTCACACCAAGTCAGTCGCTAGATGTCCTTCGTTAAGAACAAATAGCGAGTCGCGGGCTGGTTCCGAAGAACATCACCGCCGGTTGGGAATTGCACCCTACCCCGAAGATCCTATTCAATTATATAGTGTGTTGAACAAGCTGTAACATTAATAAGTTCATCTTATTCCTGTAAGCGCTAGCAGTTCAAGCATTTTTTTTAGAAAACGATTTTCCAGCTTCCTTGCTGTCTGCGAAGGAGCACGATCTGACCTGCGTGATACGCATCATGGAGTACCCAGCGAGCTAGTTCGTGTGCCCATTTCTCTTCGGAATCCATATATGCGGCTTCAAGATCTGACTCTTGTAGTGCAGCCAATTGATCTCGCAACTGCTGGGCTAATCGAGTTGTACCCTGCATCAGTGTATTCCAACTAGCTGCGTCCGTTGCATCTCCAGGATTCCCAAATGTGTATTCATTGGAGTCTACAGCAGGAAGGGTAGGCTCCTTACCTTGCATGCGACATAATAAGCGATGGTTGTAATAATACATATGGTTAACCAACTGCCAGATGCTTAATCCTCCTGAGGGTGGAATCCAGGCTGCTTGTTCTGCTGTAAGACCCTCCAAGGATTTCGACAAAGGTACAATCCAATTACATTGATCCCAAGTATCATCCTTTTGAATAAGTAACACATCTAGTGCTGTTGTTTTTGTCATTGCCTTTTCCTCCTTGCGTATAATTGTGATAGGTGATGTAACTAGCTAAAACTGATTAATAAGGTTACACTCAATATAACACATCAAAGACGAGTTGTAACCTTCTTTGTTTACTTAGATGGTTACATAAACGGAGGTATATATGGACAGATTATGGACCGATTTTGTAAACAGCGATTATCACGATTGGCGTGGGGGAGATCGATCGGAGGACAGACTTGGGAAGGCGAACTGGCAGCAAGATTTTCTGGAACGATGGCAACTTAACGCTTCTGTCCCTGCATCTCCAGAAGAGGAGTTGTCGATGAGAAATTTCAGGAATGAATTGATAGCTCTTGGAGCCCGCTTATCTTCTGGAGCATCATTAACGGATATAGAAAAACAATGGTTGAACGGCGTTATGGAAGCAGGGCATGTGAGAAGAACATTGACTACAATTGATCAGGAACTGAAACTCCAACTGGTAGCTGTAGAAGCACATTGGAGTCAGGTTATGGCTGAGGTAGCTGCTGACTTTGCTTTGACTTTGGTAGAGGGAGAAGGCGGCAGGATCCGGATCTGTGATAATTCGGATTGTCGCTGGATGTTCTATGATGATACCCGAAGCAGAACACAGAAGTACTGTGATGATAAGATGTGTGGCAATCTGATGAAGGTCAGAAGATTTCGGGCGAAACGTAAATCCCAAAATTGATAAATACTAACAATAACTATATAATGTATATATACTAGCGAAAAAATAGTCAGAAGCAGTACGGATTCGTAAGCAGGATGTGATCGTCTTTCAAACCAAAATAGATGGGAGATGTTTCTTGTGCGGACAAGTTATCTGTTGAAAAATGGCTGTGTGTTGTCGATGGATGCTAAAATTGGACAGTATAAGAGGGCGGACGTTTTGATTCAGGATTCACTGATCATGGCTATTCAGCCCGACCTGGATATTCCGGATGCGGAGATCATTGATGCTTCATCGATGATTATTATGCCTGGGCTGGTGGACACACATCGGCATATGTGGGAATCACTTGTCAAAACAGCGGGAACCAACTGGTCGTTACCAGTTTATTTGCAAAATCTCTATTATGGTGCGATGGGAAGCAAGCTCCGCCCACAAGATAGTTATATTGCCAACCTGCTCGGTTCCTTGGAAGCGCTTAACGCAGGAGTGACGACAGTAATGGATTGGAGCATGCCATATTCCCCTGACCATACGGATGAACTGATTCGTGGACTTCAGGATGCTGGCATTCGGGCGGTATTTGCTCACGGAGTACCTGGTGAGACGGACTACTGGAATCGGGATAGTCAACTCACGTATTCGAATAATGATGTGA
The DNA here is from genome assembly GCF_037975265.1 of Paenibacillus sp. FSL P4-0176. Taxonomy (NCBI): domain Bacteria; kingdom Bacillati; phylum Bacillota; class Bacilli; order Caryophanales; family Paenibacillaceae; genus Paenibacillus; species Paenibacillus sp. FSL P4-0176. Next base: position 4,029,715 of record NZ_CP150242.1, on the reverse strand, counting down.
GAAGAGTCAAAGAACGTTATTTTTCATCACGGGATCAATTGCTTACTTATGGGCTTGCCATTCGTGGTCCGGAGTTCAGTCATTGGGATACAACCGTGAAAGAGATCGAGCTAGCACAAGAACTGGATGCGATCTGTTCCATGCATGCCGGATTTGGCAGTTGGGGATCTGTGGATCGCTCGATCAGTCACTTGTACGAAGCGGGACTCTTAAGTCCACGGGTGAATATCGTTCATGGTAACACTATGGGCATGGATGAATACAAAATGCTGGCAGATAGCGGAGCTTCCTTGTCGGTCACACCTGAGGTTGAAATGATGATGGGGCATGGATATCCAGCCACCGGCTATTTTCTTGAACATGGGGGAACCCCTACACTTGGTGTAGATGTGGTGACGTCCACAGGCGGAGATATGTTCTCGCAGATGAAGTTTGCACTTCAAGCTGAACGATCCAGAGCCAATGAACAACTTTTGCAGCAGGGTGAGATGCCTGGTGAGTTGAACTTGCAGTCCAGCCAAGTGCTGAGATTTGCAACTTCAGCTGGTGCCCAAGCATTGGGATTAGAACAGAAGGTCGGTACGTTGACCCCAGGGAAAGAAGCGGATCTGATCATGATTCGTACCACCGATTTGAATATGTTCCCCGTTCATGATCCAATCGGCGCTGTTGTGCAATTTGCCAATCCATCCAACGTGGATACGGTCTTTGTGGCAGGTAGACTCGTGAAGCGAGAGGGTAAGCTGTTGAATGTTGATCTGGATGCGATTCGTCATGCGGCGATGCAGAGCAAAGATTATTTGTTAACCCAATACAGGATGTCAGATGCAGAGAGAATTGCTTTCTCATAATTTACTTTTTCATAAAAACCTGAAATGAAGTCAGTTCGTATTTTTATATACACTTCTACCTATAGTAAAAAATAAAGGGCCGCATAATGATATGTGGCTCTTTGACATGCCTTCATATCGTGGAATTAGACAGGATAAGGTAGGAAGATACAGCGGAAAAAGACGAAAAGAGCTCTCTTTTTCTTAACTTCAGATAACAAGGTACCAGAGATGTTTTTCGCAGAAAATTATGCTCATAAAAACTGCGCATAATATAAATTATACGCAGTTTTGTTTTAAATCCATTTTCATATTCATCCACGTGCAACAGATCATGATAAATTTCGTGGAAAAAGAACAAAATAAGTGATCTACAAAAATAAATTTAACCAAGCAACGCGATAACGTGTAGAATTCGATAGGTTTTTATAGGTGATCGATAAGATAGAACAAATGACTTTTTCATAGAACAGATGGGAAGCCATCCAATCGCTGCTACATCCATAGCACATTCAAGATTCATGACGAGAGGAACATAATTATGCATGAGAACAAACAACGATCTTCATTATTTCGTAAAAAACCAATTGCCTCCGTGGGCGATAACAGCAGTGCATTGAAAAGGGCGCTGGGTCCGTTGGACTTAACCACACTTGGGGTGGGTGCCATTATTGGTACCGGGATTTTTGTGTTGACTGGTGTAGCTGCCGCAACGTATGCGGGCCCGGGACTTGTACTGTCATTTTTACTGGCAGGTATCATATGTGCATTCGCGGCATTATGTTACTCGGAATTTGCCTCAAGCATACCGGCCTCGGGCAGTGCGTACACCTATAGCTATACGGCTTTTGGCGAAGTGATTGCCTGGATTCTGGGATGGGATCTGATATTGGAGTATGGTTTTGCGAGTGCGGCGGTAGCCAGTGGATGGTCTGGATACTTTCAAACGTTGTTGTCCGGATTCGGGCTGGAGTTACCCCATGCGCTTACGAGTGCGTTCAGCCCGGAAAAGGGAACCTATTTTGACATCACAGCTGCGGTCATTACGTTAATTATCACTTTTCTGCTTACCCGAGGGGTGAAGGAAGCGGCTCGTGCGAACGGCATTATGGTAGCGATTAAAATTATCGTGGTGTTGATCTTCATTGGTGTAGGTGTTTTCTATGTAGAGCCAACCAACTGGCAGCCATTTTTGCCTTTTGGTATCTCGGGTGTAACTGCAGGGGCAGCGACGGTATTTTTTGCCTATATCGGATTTGATGCGGTCTCTACAGCGGCAGAAGAAGTTAAGCAGCCACAACGGGATTTGCCGATTGGAATTATTGCGTCACTGGCAATCTGTACGGTTCTCTACATTGTTGTATCGTTGATCCTCACAGGGATTGTGCCTTATAACATGTTGAATGTAAGTGATCCGGTTGCGTTTGCATTTGAATATGTTCAATTGAAGGGATTGTCCTGGATTGTATCTCTTGGAGCGATTGCCGGCATTACGACCGTATTGCTGGTTATGATGTATGGTCAGACACGTCTGCTCTATTCCATGTCTCGTGACGGACTGCTGTCACCGGTCTTCTCCAAGGTCAGTGGCAAAAGTCAGACACCAGCGGTAGGGACATGGGTTGCGGGCATTATCGTGGCTCTGTTCTCCGGGTTCATCTCGCTGGGACATTTGGCGGAGCTTACGAACATCGGAACGTTGTTTGCTTTTGCAGTTGTAAGTCTGGGCATTATCGTGTTGCGTAAAAATAACCCGGATCTCAAACGCGGATTCCGCGTTCCACTTGTGCCACTGATTCCGATTCTGAGTGCATTGGGTTGTGTATACTTGATGACACGCCTTGCGGCGCTGACATGGATTACGTTTTTTGCTTGGTTGATCATCGGATTGATCATCTACTTTGCGTATGGACGTCATTACAGTCATCTGAATCCGGCACGCCGGATCTCGAGTGCTTTCAGAGCGAAGGATAAATAGATTAGTCGAGAACATCTTTAACCGAGAATATCTTCATTTTTCCTCATTTCGTATCGCTTAGGCGAAGCGGGATGGGGATTTTTTTATATAGAAAGATAAAGGATGATAACAGCAGGGGAAGGTTGGAATTTTCTTCATATATGGGTAAGTAATAAGGGACGTGACGAACTTAATCACGGGGGCGGGGTTGCGGCTAAGCCAAATATGAAATATATTTGGGGATGTGACATGCCATCAGACATAAGAGAGGGGATGTATCATGAACACACCATTACATACGAATTCAGATCATCAAAATGCAGCTTTTGGATTTGCATTAGCTGACTCATCCGTACTTGCAGAGGCACAATTAGTTGTTTCACAATCAGGAGGTGCAGGTGACCTACAGTTAGATATTGATCCGCAGCGTCTTCTGAAGGATGGACGTAAGGTATCTGTCATTGCACAACAGTTGGATTCACCGGTCAATCGTCAGGATGCCAATATCATCTATGGTCAGGAGCTGGCATACGTGCAGTATGCTGTTAACCTGAAACCGGATAGTTCAATCTCCATTGCATCTATTGAAGGCGTTGAACAGTCTGTTAATCTTGGTTGGGAAGCATTTCAAGAGGGGGAATACGAACTTCGAATCTCCCTGCATATGAAAACACCTCGTATTGCTGAAGGTACACTCGAACCTGAACAACTTGCAATGGTTAAGTATGCGCAAGTTATCACCGTATATATATCGCTTTTCCCGGCAGAAGCAGCGTCGTTGAGTTCACCATCTCAAGCTGTGTGGAGCAGAAACCATCATGTGTTTGACTCCTACGGGAGAGGAGGATTTATTCTCGCTGACCTGCCTCGACTCGCTGAACGCGTAGAGGCACTGATGGGACCGGGTAACCATAATCTGATCGAGCAATTTGCCGAAGGCAATCTGTCAGATACGTTGCTGGAAGAGGGGCTGATGGCAATTGCCTGGGGCGTGACTCCGTGGTGTTATTCACTCTATTCTGCACCAGATGAGCAGTCTGCTCGAATACTCGCCGTGGACAAGCTGGGCGATGAACCTGAACGGCAAGGGATCTACCGTATTGATCCGTCCATTCAGCAATTAAGTATCGTACCTGCGAATGAGCTAGCTTACTGGCCTGCCTGCGTTCAGAACGATTGGCCTGTTATTGATGTGGCGGGTGAAGGCGAGACGTTGCACATGGATTTATATACTCAGATCTGCGAATCCGTGAATGGCCTGCACGAGAATCCATTGCCATCGTTTGTACTTACCCGTAGTCAAGGCAAACCCGAAGCGATCATTCCGCTGATTGACATTGTCATTGTGGATGAAGCCTAGGGGCTCTGTTCAGCTTAAGAAGGTTGTTCTGTCATCGCAGTGCCCGTGTAAATAATCTTAGTCAATTTATAAAGAACCGAATTGAGGTGACGTAGACAGATGATGACCGAGGAGATTCAGGAGCAATATGCGGACGAGCTAGAAGCTTTTCACATATGGATGAAGGACGCCGGATATACAGGCCATACGGTAAAATCATACACGGGTGACGTGGTGGAATTTCTGATCTCCATTCAAGGGAAGTCACTGGAGCAGGTCAAAAAGCTGCATGTGTTGTCTTTTCTGTCCCGCGCTCGGGAGCGTGGGGTTAGTGATGCCACGAGAAATCGCAAACATGCGGCGGTGAACTGTTTTTACAAGTCCCTCATTGAACTTGAATTGTTAACCAATAATCCGGCGTTTGGGATCAAAAAATCCAAAACCGAGAAAAACCGTGCGCCTGTTTTCCTTGATGAAAGTGGGCTGACACGTTTCCTGGAGTCGGTAGAAGGCAAGTATCGCACACGTAATCTGGCTGTTTTCCTACTGATGGGATATATGGGATTACGGGTTGGAGAAGTACATGCGTTGGATTGCAAAGACTATAATGCGGAGCGGCGTACATTGGATGTATTTGGTAAAGGCCGTAAATGGCGCTCGCTTCCTGTACCGGAGACTGTGGCAAAAGTATTATCTCAAGCGATGGCTGAGCGTCTCGACCCTTGGCGGCCAAAAGAGGAAGCGTTATTTGTCTCGCAGAAAGGGAAGAGACTGTCGATTCGCAGCATCCAGCTCATATCTACAGAAACCTTTGAACGCTTCCAGCAGGAATCACCAGCCAATCAACGTCAAAACTACTCCAGTCATAAGCTGCGTCACTCGTTCGCGACCATGATGTTACGGCGTGGAGCCGACTTGCGTACGGTACAGGAACTGCTTGGTCATGCATCGATTCAAACAACAACCGTGTACACACACGTCACCAGTAGGGAGAAAGAAGAGGCTATGGCTCTGCTGGACGTAAAACTTCCGACATATTAGAAGAAAAAAGCCAATATTTAATCCGAAAAGTAGTCTGTCCAAGTGACAGGCTTTTTTTGTTATTGATTTGGATGGTGGATTTTTAAACATAATTAATATTATGTAAACTAATATCTAAAATCTAAATAGGCCTATAATAGAAATCAAACAAAAGAACCATTCGCCTCTTCTCTTTAGAAGAAACAAATGGCCCTTTTGGCTAAGACAGATATCTTAATTTACAACTTTTAACGTGCTGAATCGTTCACGATATGAATGATAGCGCGATTGAATTACTCGAGTCCAGCGATCTGTTCTTTTAATTTGTTAGCAGAAGCCTGGAAAGCCACTTTTTCGGTTTCATTCAACGGAAGAGGCAGAATTTCGCGCACACCGTTGCGATCGACAACACATGGAACACCCAGATAAACATCCGATACACCATTGTAATCTTCAAGGTACGTGGATACGTTCAGAACGGAGCCTTCGTTGCCGAGAATTGCAGCTACAATGCGGTCCAGAGCAAGGGCGATTGCATAGGAAGTCGCTCCTTTGGCATTAATAATCTCATACGCTGCATTTTTGGTACGGTCGAAGATATCCTGTTGTGTTTCTTCATCCAATTCCAGATCTGTTCCTGCAACGTTAGCCAGGCTCCATACCGGTACTTCGGAATCTCCATGCTCACCAATAATGTGTGCGTGAATACTACGCGGGTCGATCCCTTTATTTTTACCAATCAGGTAACGGAAACGTGCGCTATCGAGCAATGTACCTGAACCGATGACACGGGAAGCAGGCCATCCACTTTGTTTCCATGAAGTATAGGACAAAATATCTACAGGATTGGTTGCAATCAGCAAAATACCATGAGAATTCACTTCAGTAATGCGTTCAATAATATCTTTGAAAATGCTTGCATTTTTCTTCAGCAGATCAATCCGGGTTTCGCCCGGCTTCTGGGAAGCACCGGCTGTAATAATAATGATATCTGCATCTTTGCAGTCGGAATAATCGCCAGCCCATACTTTCACGCCTCCCGTAAATGGAAGACCGTGGTTCATATCCAGCATTTCGCCGGTTGCTTTATCATGATTCACATCCACAAATACCAACTCGGACGAACGCTGTCTCAACATTAGCGTGTATCCCGTTGTTGTTCCCACCGCACCCATGCCTACAATCACGACACGACTTGGTTTCAGAGCTGCACTATTTGTCATGTTCAATATCCTCTCCTTTTTGGGTTATACTCCCATCCATATTAAGGGATTAGAGAATATAAAGCGAGTGTTGTCTATAAAATAGCTCACATTTCATGTCTTTTTACCAATTATTCCGTCGAAAAACAGTTTAGGATGAAATTAATGGTAATTGGAAAAAGGGAGTGGCCAGCCCATACGTAGCCAATGAGCCTTTTACATAAGGTTTGTGGTAGAATAGGAGCAGTGGATTCTGATGAATCGTAAATAAAACGCCATAGGACAGGCATGCGCGCCTGTATATTGGATGAGAGAGGTGGAACCCACTTGCGTTTGCAATGGATTAAAATCGCGCAGACAGCATTGCTGTCTATAGGTATAGCAGCCTTATTGGCTGCATGCACTGACTCAGATCAACCTCCGGAAGCAGAACCTCCGCAGCAGCAGGAGGATGCCGGGAATACAGGGCAGACATTAACCGTCGTTCCCCCTGTCAACAGTACAGAATCTGCGGATAACGCTAAGTACCAAATACAGACCCGTTTGACCGATTTTCAGTTGCTCAATGACAACGGAGGATTGGCGTGGGGTGTGACGCGGAATGCGCTGCGCCTGTACTACACTCAGGATCAGGGAAAGACCTGGACCAATATTTCACCTTCGGAAAATGTACAGTTTCCGGCTAACCCTAAATATGGACAAAGCATTTATTTTGTAGATCGTGCACATGGTTGGATTGTTCGTGAAGGTATGGGTGGAACAGATACCATGGTGCTTCGCACCAACAATGGAGGCGTAACTTGGAGTCTGTCTTCTCTGTCCAAGACGGATAAAGTGACTGCGATCTCATTTGTATCTCCTGAAAAAGGCTGGATTCTCACCACGGTTGATACCGCTATTGGTAAACAGGACAAGAAACTTTACTTCACCGAGGACGGTGGAATCACCTGGAATCGGATGTCTTCCAGTGATGAAGAGGGCAAACAGGAAGCAGAAGAGATTTCCAAACGTGGATACACCACGGGCATGACTTTCTCGGATCCAAAACATGGTTTCTTAACAGCGCTGGAGTTCGGCACACCGAAGTTGTATGTAACATCAGACGGCGGAGAAAACTGGAATACTGGACCATCCTTCTTTGATCGAAACAAATTCAACGGGTGTGGTAATTTCAGTGTTAGTTCACCACAATTTTTTGGACGTGAAGCGCAGTCAGCTTGGATGTCAATGTCCTGTTCTAAAGGCGAGAGCACGACATTTAATGGATTCTTTACCACCGATGGCGGAAAGAGCTGGAAGCTGTCCAATTACACTTTAAACAAACAAACGGGTGCGAATCGTAACCTTTCACCGGTATTTCTGAACGCATCGGAAGGTTGGGCGATGCAAAAGGGCATAACCTACCACACCAAGGATGCGGGCAAAACGTGGAGTGCTCTTCCTGCAAGCAGTGTACTGGAGAAAATTCTCGAAGATTATCCGGAGATTGTGAAGATGCAGATGGTTACCCCCAAGCTTGGCTGGATATTGGTTGAAAATACAGATGCCAAAAGATCGTTGTTATTGCAAACGGTAGATGGCGGTGTACATTGGAAAGTACTCTAAAGTAGAGTGTTATCGATGTGAATAGATAGGAGAAAGGAGAGGAGCCTAAGGGTTCCTTTTCTTTTTTGCTTAGTTTGTGAAATAAATCACAAATAAATTCGCTAGAAGGTGATATATTTAACTCAACAAAAGAAGGAGTGATGAAGATGAGAACCAACGGTCAAACTCAAATCACGCAGGCGGATGAATTAACCAGATATATGCTTCAATTATGCTACACATGTGATGATGCGAATCGTTGCACGACAGAGGAAGCAGTGAAGGCTTGCATGGCAGAACACGCTCAGGCAGACCAGCCCGAACCAGCCGAAGGTGGAGAAGTAACTCGCGGGTTTATGGACTTGATGTACGCTTAGCTATCAAAACTGATCAAAGAAGGCTGATATATCAACGTTTTGCCTCTGAAGTGCACCCCTTAGAATAGACATTGGAAAACCCCTTGGGTTTAGCCGATGAAATTCTAGGGGGTGTATTTTTTATGGCGATTAAGGGACAAAAGTTTAAAACGTATTCAGAGAAGATAAAAAATGAGACTATTCGTCTGCTTACGGTTGAGGGGTAGACTTATCGAAAGATTAATGAACATCTGGGGATTCATTACCCAGGACGAATGAAGCGCTGGATGCGAAAATATCGGGAACAAGGTGAGTTTGGACTGATGGATCAGCGAGGTCGACGTAAAGAATACTTGGATCAAGAACGCTATGTACAGAAACTGAAACGGGAGAATGAGTGCTAAAAAAGGCTTGGTAATCTGGAAGGAGGAAGCAAATATATAGTACAAACAAAAGTTCTCATTGGAGGGGTGAACATGCTAGTGAAATATTTAGGTTGGTTAGTTGAAATCATTTACGAGGATCAAAGCGGAAAGAAGATAGATGCCGTGACCATGCCTTTTTTATTGTAATAGATTAGAGAGTAGCAAGACTAATAGGGGGAATGGTAGATGGCAGATTCAGACTGTAATCAAAACGCTTCCGGTCTTTGTTCAGAGGCGGAAGGTAATACAACTACGGCAAGCGGATTTTCTTCTCACGCGGAAGGGTATCAGACGACAGCCAGTGCATCAGCAGCACATGCGGAAGGATATCAAAGCAATGCCAGCATGGATTCAGCCCATGCGGAAGGAAGCCACACAAGCGCTTCCGGAGCCGCATCTCATGCCGAAGGGTATATGACATTGGCTACGATTGATGCGGCCCATGCGGAAGGAGCTTATACGACAGCATCCGGCTATGAGTCTCATGCCGAAGGTTATCTTACAATCTCCTCAGGCCACGCTGCCCATGCAGAAGGAGCCCGAACCATTGCATCTGGGTATGGAGCTCATGCCGAGGGTGCTGATTCAGACGCTAGTGGAAATGCTTCTCACACCGAGGGAGTAGGTGCTGCCGCCGTTGGAGAGGCTTCCCATGCGGAAGGTACGAATACAACGGCATCTGGGGCAGGCGCACATGCCGAAGGACAGTTTACAGTAGCCAGTGAAGATGCATCTCATGCAGAGGGATTTCAAACAACGGCAAGTGGGTTATATGCTCATGCAGAGGGATTTGCAACAAGGGCAAATGGGTTATATGCTCATGCCGAAGGGTATTCCACAATTGCATCTGGAATGGCAGCACACGCAGAAGGTGGTTTAGGTAATACGGCTTCAGGAACGTACTCTCATGCAGAGGGAACAGGTACAATAGCTTCCGACTATGCTTCACACGCTGAAGGTGCAGAAACTACTGCTTCCGGTAACTCATCTCATGCTGAGGGTGAAGGAACACTAGCTAGCGGTATTTACTCCCATGCCCAAGGTCAAGAGACGAGATCAACTGCTACGGCTTCAAGCTCTGAAGGTGCCTTTACTCAGGCTAATGCAAATTATTCACATTCTGAAGGGAACTTTACTGTCGTTCTCCCCGATCATGTTTCCTCCCATATAATGGGCAGAAATGGCCAAACGTTATACCCTGCTTCATGGCATTTAGCCAATGGTATAAGTCCTGGCAGTGGATTAGCCGCTGTACTCCAAGGCTCAACCGGCAATCTATATATTGATGGAACTGTTATGTCGCCTGCTGCCGATTACGCCGAAATGTTTGAGACGATAGATGGACAGCCGATTGAACCGGGATATTTCGTAACAACGGTTGGTGAAAAAGTTAGAAAAACAACCCAGACGGATAATTATATCCTTGGTGTAACCAGTGCCGTCCCCTCTGTAATTGGCAGAGCCAATCATCTGAACTGGAAAGATAAATATTTAGTAGACGAATGGGGCCGGAAGAAATATGAGGATATCATAATTGAGGAGGAAGTAGATGGATCGGGCAAAGTGTTGGTGCCAGCCCATTCTATCCACTCCGCAGTAATTAATCCTGAGTATGATCCTTCGAGAGAGTATGTCTCACGGCTCAATCGTCCGGAATGGGTAGCCGTGGGAACCATGGGAATGCTTCTTGTTCGGGACGACGGAACATGTATTGAAGATGAATTTTGCTTGCCGAATGATGAAGGAGTAGCAACCGCGACAACTAAAGGATATCGTGTGCTTAAGAGAACTGGAGCGAATCAAATCAGAATTTATGTCAAATAGAATTGAAACCCCTGTCACTCTTAACAAGAGCGCAGGGATTTTTACATACAAAAACTTTCTCTACTAAAGAAGCCCATAGTAAAAGAGAAATGAAAAAGAACTGACCTCTACCAGCTCTTCCTTCTTCAATACAGGAGCTACAAGTAGCTCCTTGCGTTGCTTCTGACCATTTATTTTATTGGATTAATTATAGTTTCCTCTGGACAGGTGTTATTCACACGCAATAGGTAGATGCCGTGACCATACCTTTTTTATTGTAATAGATTAGAGAGTAGAACGACTAATAGGGGGAATGGTAGATGGCAGATTCAGACTGTAATCAAAATGCTTCGGGTATATGCTCTGAGTCCGAAGGAAATACGACCACCGCAAGCGGGTTTGCTTCTCACGCAGAAGGGTATCAGACGACAGCCAGTGCATCAGCAGCACATGCGGAAGGATATCAGAGCAATGCCAGCATGGATTCAGCCCACGCAGAAGGAAGCCACACAAGCGCTTCCGGAGCCGCATCTCACGCCGAAGGGTATATGACACTCGCTACGATTGATGCGGCCCATGCAGAAGGCGCTTATACTACAGCATCCGGCTATGAGGCTCACGCCGAAGGTTATCTTACCGTCTCCTCGGGGCACGCTGCCCATGCCGAAGGAGCCCGCACCATTGCATCTGGCTACGGAGCACACGCTGAGGGTGCTGATTCAGAGGCCGGTGGAAATGCTTCTCACGCCGAGGGCGTAGGTGCTGCTGCCGTTGGAGAAGCATCTCATGCTGAAGGGACTAATACTACTGCCTCCGGTTTAGCATCGCATGCGGAAGGCTATCTAACTTCTGCAACTGGTGACTACTCCCATACGGAAGGTTATTTAACTACTGCAATCGGTGCGTTTAATCATGCAGAAGGTGCTGAGACGATTGCATTTGGTGATTATTCCCATGCGGAAGGCTATCTAACTATAGCAACTGGACTCAATTCCCATGCAGAAGGATACCAAACAAGGGCAGTTGACTATGCCCATGCCCAAAATTTTTTCACTCAAGCAAATGCTGCTTATTCCCATGCTGAAGGTTACGTCAATCGGTCAAATGGCATGGCTTCCCATTCGGAAGGGATGATGACCCAAGCAAATGGTGCGTCTTCTCACTCGGAGGGACGTATAACTATGGCAAATGCTGCAATTTCCCATGCCGAAGGACAGAACACAACAGTCCAAACAGATCATACTGCCTCTCACATTATGGGTGTATCAGGTCAAACGCTCTATCCTGGTTCGTGGCATGTGGCAAATGGTGTTAGTAATCTCCCAGGCTCAACCGGCAATCTATATATTGATGGAACCGTTATGTCGCCTGCTGCCGATTATGCCGAAATGTTTGAGACGATAGATGGGCAGACGATTGAACCGGGATATTTCGTAACAACGGTTGGTGAAAAAGTTAGGAAAGCTACAAACACAGATGACTATGTTGTAGGTATTGTCAGTGCGAGGCCATCATTTATAGGGGGAGCCAGCCACCTAAATTGGATCGGCAAATATGAAACAGACGAATGGGGCAAGATCCAATACGAAGAAAGAGTGGTTCTAGAGCAGAAGGATAAGCGAGGAGAAGTTATAGTACCAGCTTATACAATCAACAGTGCTGTCATTAGCACATCTTATGATCATTCACGCGAGTACGTCTCCCGTATAGATCGAATGGAATGGGTAGCTATAGGAATGATGGGTAAGCTCCTTGTGAGGGATGATGGAACCTGTCAAGTGGATGGTTACTGCCGACCTAATGATGAGGGAATTGCAACTGCTGCTACTGCTGGGTTCCGAGTATTAGCAAGAACAGGAGCCAACCAGATTAAAGTTCTTGTCAAATAAACGGAGCTTGGAACTATAGGTCCAAGCTTTCAAAAGTTGGGCTTTTTTGTATTCTGGGATCGTCATGCTGACAGTGTTTAATCTATTTGATGATGAGGTTATGCGTGGTGTAGGCACATCAATTGATAACCGAGCAGGTTAGATCAAACTTTTCCGAGGGGCAGAAGATTAAATCAGCTTGTACAACTACAAACGTATGTGAGCGAAAATTATAGTAAGATGGCCTTGATGTACACTTAGGCTAATCATTCACGGAGAACGCTCCTGCGGGAGGGTTCTTTTTGATTTGTAGTGAAATGTATGCGCTTTTAAATTCTCTTCGCAAATATTGCGGCATGGGTTATTATAGAAATAATTAAGGTAAACTACTCAAAATGTGGAATTGTTTTGTTGACTTTATTTGAAAGAGAAAGAGCATTAAATAGTAGAAAGGATAAAACTATGAACATTCAAGATCTCCCAATTGAAATAAAAGAACATATAGGGGAAGTCCAGAAAATCACTTTTCCTAAGCAAGGTCATACTTCTACTGTGGCTATACTGGATACGTTTGATCAAAAGTACATCATCAAGAAGACAGAAAACGATCTTTATAATGAATGGTTATCCGATGAATATAAGGTACTCCAATACCTTTACCATACGGGACTCCCTGTTCCAAAGGTGTATTCATTTCATACTGAGGACACATCGAGATGGCTTCTGATGGATTATATTGATGGAATAAGTTTAAGAGAATTTCTCTCTAAGATGCCTGACCTCCAAAGTAAAGAAAAAGCGATTTTCAACTTTGGGCTTTGTTTAAAGAAAATACATGAATGCTCTTGTTCTGTTGAATTATTGAAAAATGTCAGTCCTTGGTTAGATACAATGCTTAATAAAGCAGAATATAATCTAACTCACTTTGCTGTAGACGGATCAGCAGAACTACTTCAACAGTTGAAAGAAGGAAGACCAAAACCAATAGAGAACACTTTCATCCATGGAGATTTTACTATAGATAATGTGCTAGTTAATGATTGCAATATTGTTGGAGTTATTGACTGGGCAGGAGCAGCTTATGGCGATCCAAGATATGATGTAGCATTAGCCATTAGACCGAAACATAATGCGTTTGACAATGAAAGAGATAGAGAAATATTTTATAAAGGGTATGGAAACTTAAGAATAACGGATGAAGAATACAATTATTTTGAAGACGGGATATATAACTTCTTTTAGCCTGGATATAAATTGTTCTTCAAACGTATATTAATCTTTCTAGAAGGAGTCGAATAAATGAGCCCTCCAAAACATATCTTATCTGCCGCTGCAATCGTGATCAACGAACAAAATGAATTATTACTTATTAGAGGACCACGAAGAGGATGGGAAATGCCAGGCGGTCAAGTAGAAGAAGGAGAATCCCTAAGTCAAGCTGCGATCAGAGAAACGAAAGAGGAGTCTGGAATCGACATTGAAATCATCAAATTCTGTGGAATATTTCAGAATATCGAAAATTCAATATGTAACACATTATTTCTAGCAAGACCAATAGGAGGAGAATTAATCACATCATCGGAGAGTTTAGAGTCTGGTTTCTTTCCGATCGATGAAGCCATTTTAAAAGTCGAATGGAAAAACTTCAGAGAAAGAATAGAGTATTGCTTAAAACCTGAGATGCAGCCTTTTTGCATTGAGTTCAGTGATAAGAATAATATTTAAAAGTTTCCGGAAAGGAAGTTCAATCAATGAAACGAGTCGATGTAAATCGTCGGAGGGAGAGAAGAGATATCAAGACCAGACGAAATCTCTGAGATTGCATGGTTGGATATAACACAGGCAGATGAGCTTATGCCTTACTATAAGAACGGCTTTAAAAGCTTACTTAATGGCAATGAGATTACATATTTCAACGAAGGTAACAAGTGATGTTCTGAATGTGGTGTATAAAGGAGACTATCAGATGAACAAGTACAGTGTTTATGAAACAAACAGCTTTTATTGGGATACAAAAGGGAATGACTTTTTGAGAGCAATCGTGCTTCCACATTATGGAGCATTTATCTCAGAAGAAAAACACCAACTTTTTGGTGATGTCTCAGGATTAAAGATGTTAGAGGTGGGCTGTGGAAATGGTCAATCCTTGCAGTATCATGGAGACCGCAAAGCAGGTGAACTGTGGGGTATGGATATATCCCAGAAACAGATAGAAAAGACACAACAACACTTGAGAACATACGGAATTCCTGCAACATTGATATGTTCACCCATGGAAGAGGAATGTGGGATTCCTACTAATTATTTTGACGCTGTGTATTCGATTTATGCCATAGGTTGGACAACCGATCTTGAAGGTACTTTCAGCCGAATCGCTTCTTATTTAAAGAAAGATGGTATTTTTATTTTCAGTTGGTCTCATCCAATTCATAGATGTGTCGTTGAAGAAAATGATAGATTTGTCTTCAATAAGCCATATTCTGATGAATCGTGGTATGCGATATCTCCTGACTTTTGTCAGGGTGAATTAACCTTGGCTGATCGTCAACTATCAACCTATGTCAATGCGTTAGCGAAAGCGGGATTTGTCATTGAACAAATGATAGAAGAATCCGATGAGGATATCATGCAATTACATAATAATAGCGATAGTCTCCTTAAAAGAGCAAAGATGTTACCTGTATCCTTTGTGATTAAAGCAAGAAAACGGTGATTAAATGAAATGAATCGGAGAGTGGGCTATGTTTATTTATGGGTTGAAAGCAGATCAATGGAGAACGTAATAGATCAAATTTTATTTTAACTAAAATTAAAGAATGGGTTTTAAAGAACTGGTGCGAGGAATGAACATCAAAAAGACATCTTGATGAGACGAAGGAGGTCACGAATTGTTTCTCAATGTATTATTTTGGTTGATTATTCTCTGGGTGATCTCCCTTTATTTCAGTTTTCCTAAGAAAGATCGCATGTACACAGTCAATGTGCCGAGCACATATTACATTCAATCTTCAAATCGGTTGGATATTCAGAAAAACTACGAATGCGCTGCATTTTCCAGTGCGTTTGTCTTGAGACATTTCGGTTTGGAGTCCAACGGAACAAAGCTTTATGAAACCTATCCTCGCAAATTACTGGATGGGACCGTATATCCTAAAGCGGTCGTTGTTTTTTTCAGAAAACTAGGATATCAGGCAATGTACTTACGAGGAAATGTGAATACGTTGAAGAAACAGATCAGCCAGGGTGTGCCTGTTATTTTATTTATTAGAGTACATCCCAAACAACGTTATTTGCATTTTGTTCCCGTCGTTGGTTATGATGAAACGCATTTTTACTTGGCAGAATCGTTAGACCACAAGATTAATTGTGATGAAGAATATTACAATCGAAAAATCAGCATAAATGAACTCAACATGTTATGGAGGTCGTGGTTACCTTTTTCTCAAAACTCCTATATCGTCGTACACCCGATGCAGATTTAAGACGGCTCTCTTTCAAGGGACAAGATATATTTCTTTAAACGAACTAATCTGCTTTATTCGGAACGTCTGCTTAGTTAAACCAAGCAACTCATGCCCAAATGGCATGAGTTTTTTTGAACAAATCTCCTCACGTAAACCAGCTCGACTCAATTAATGGTTTTGAACAAAATAGATCAAACGTATAGGCAGTTGCTACTGATTTTATTGTTTTACCTGATAATTAGCGGAGTTTTTTAGTTAAAATGGTTGTTCGTCCACGCATCTTTTCATCTACATACGTACGTTAAACCATGTCTATAGGGAGGTGTCCACACTGTGAGTCATTCAGAAGTGAAGAAACGTATGAAGAGAAAAAAGGCAACATTCCATCCGTGTAAAGTTAAAAGAAAAGAACGCCGATTGAAAGTGGTCAAAAAGTTCGTTCAAGTAAAATGTCCGCCTCCAGAAGTGAATATATCTACCCCTACTGTCGTTGGCCCAACAGGACCACAAGGTATACAAGGCGTACAGGGCGTACAAGGTATTCCAGGTAAACAAGGGGTTGAAGGGCCAACTGGAGCTCAAGGACCAGCAGGGGGGCCACCTGGACCACAAGGGCCTCAGGGACAGCCTGGTCCTGCTGGAGCGGTAGGTTCTCAAGGTCCGGTCGGGCCTGCTGGACCTATGGGAGCACAGGGGATTCCGGGAGAAGCAGGGGCCGTAGGGCCACAAGGTCCGCAGGGTAATCCTGGACCTGCCGGGGCAATTGGGCCTCAAGGTGTTGCTGGAGCTGTTGGGCCGACGGGTGCGACAGGAGCTGCAGGAGCAGTAGGCCCGGCAGGCCCAGCTGGTGCAGCAGGAGCGGTAGGCCCTGCTGGGCCAGCCGGTGCAGCAGGAGCAGTAGGTCCGGCAGGGCCAGCCGGTGCAGCAGGAGCAGTAGGCCCGACTGGTGCTACAGGAGTAGCTGGTCCAGCTGGAGCCACGGGAGGTACAGGTGCAACAGGAGCAGCCGGAAGCGTACTGGGATTTGCTGACTTTTTCGCACTGATGCCACCTGATAATGCAGCAACGGTTGCTCCCGGTACTGATGTAAGCTTTCCTCAGGATGGGCCGACAAGTGGAACAACTATCGCACGTACGGGGCCTAGTTCATTCAATCTGGTAGCCATTGGTACGTATCAGATTTTGTTCCAGGTGAGCATCAATGAAGCCGGTCAATTAATCTTAACTCTCAATGGGGCAGATTTGGCTCCTACTGTAGTTGGGCGAGCAACGGGAACGTCTCAGATTGTTGGTATGGCTTTGGTGCAGACAACCGTGATTAATTCTATTCTGACCGTGCGGAACCCGGCTGGTAATGCTACAGCATTAACAATCACGCCACTTGCGGGCGGAACTAGACCTGTATCCGCACATCTTGTGATCACACAATTAGCATGAGTCCGTTAACAGGCTAGCAAACTCTCCTCAACTTTATTAAATATGCATCCACAACGGTAACATGGGTTTGCTTGAACTGAGATAGCAGTGCTTTACCTGAGGCTGTTATCTCAGTTGGAGCGGATAATGGTACAAGAGTAACTACATATCGGATACCCTTTTTGTTTTTGAGGAATGGTGAAAACGTCACTACTAATTATTTTTTCAGTTGATAATATGATAAAATATTGGAAAAACATCAGAGGTGAGTGCATGAAGAATGGACACTGGAGAAAAATTACATGGGTTGTTGCGGCATTATTATTAATCATGGTCACGGCTTGCAGCAATAGCAAATTCAATCCAAACGAATTTTCAGAACAGGATCTGGCTGTGACGAAGACCGACAGTGAGGATAAGATTACGTATGGAATGAGTCAGGAAGAGGCGGAGAAAATTCTCGGTGAGGGAACATCAACCGGTGTGGGTCAATCCTATCAATACAATAACGGGATCACGATTGGTTATAGGGATGCCAAAGTCGTTAGTATCATCTTGAATAAGGACTCGAAAGGGTACTTTAAGACGGCTCGCGGGGCAGAGGCGGGGATGACACATCAAGAGATTCTCGATCTGTATGGCAAGGAACATGTTCTGGTCGAATCTGAACGTAATATTGATTATGCCTATCATATTCAGAAGGAAACATTCCTGGATGAGAAGTCGCTGCAAGCGGAAAAAGATGATCTGGCTATCTATCGTGCATCGTTTATGCTGACAAAAGAGGGACAGGTTAATCAGGTTATATTGTCGGATCAACGATTTGCAACAACCTTTAAGTAAAACAGGGCTGCTAGTTAAGCAATGTATTAGATAATGAAATAGTACTTATTTTCGTATAAAGCAACCCTTCGGTATTCTGCCGGAGGGTTTTTCCCTTCACATCGTTTGATTTCAATCCCGATAACAAGTTCCATGTTTACGTGCATATACATTACAGGAGACGGGTCAAGACTCCGGCTGTCCTAAGTTGTATGAACGGAGGGAGAGACATGGGCATTGAATCATCCTGGATGTTTGATTTGTTTGGAACCGTCTTTCCGGTTGTATTTGTTCTGATTATAGGTATAGTCCTTCTGTCGATGGGAAAGGAGGTATGGAGGTGGGGACGCAACAACTCGGAGCCGCTATTAACCGTGCCTTCACGAATCACCAGCAGACGGATGAAGATGAGTCAGTCGCAATCTGAACCGGGGAGTACAGCACGAACGTTATACTACGTCACCTTTGAAGTCGAAAGTGGAGATCGGCTCGAATTCAAAGTCAATGGCGAAGAGTATGGTTTGTGTGCTGAGGGGGATGAAGGACGGCTCTCGTTCAAAGGAACGCGTTATGTAGGCTTCGAGCGATATAATCGCGTATATTCTGAACGCCTACGGGGTTAAACTGAGCAGCTTGCGCCAGGATGGCGTGAGCTTTTTTTGATTATTTACTGGACAAGCGTTTCTTAATGGGCCTAACGTGTTTTTATATAAGAAGAGGCTTAATAAGATTATGATCAAAAGATCATTACCATAGAGGAGGCAATCAATATGTCATTTACAGATCAGGTCGTTGTTGTAACCGGGGCCGCTCAGGGAATAGGACGAAGTGTGGCTGAGGCTTATGCAGTCGCTGGAGCCAAAGTTGTACTTGCCGACTACAAGGAAGCAGAAGGGGCGGCCGCGGCAGCTTCCATTCGTAATGAAGGTGGAGAAGCCATCTTTGTCCAATGTGATGTTCGGAGCGAGCAGGATATTACGAATCTTTTTCGGACAACCGTGGAAGAATTCAAGCAAATTGATGTTTTAGTGAATAATGCAGGACTCGCCAAGTGGAAGTCACCCTATGAGCTGAAGCTGGAAGAATGGGACGATGTACTCAATACCAATGTGAGAAGTTGCTTTTTGGCGAGTCGGGAAGCAGCCAAACATATGAAAAGCAATGAACACGGGGGTGCCATTATCAACATGGCTTCTACTCGTGCGCTGATGTCTGAGCCGGATACCGAAGCTTATGCCGCATCCAAAGGAGCGATTGTAGCTCTGACGCATGCGCTGGCGGTCTCACTGGGCAAGGACCAAATTCGGGTCAATTGTATCAGTCCGGGATGGATTGAGACAGGTGACGTGGAGAAATTGAAAAAGGAGGATCACGAACAGCATCCCTCCGGTCGTGTGGGTGTTCCTTCGGATATCTCCCGTGCTTGTTTATATTTGTCTGATCCAAGCAATACCTTTGTCACAGGGACCAACCTCGTTATTGATGGAGGCATGACCCGAAAAATGATATATGAGGACTAGAACCGGGATTGAACCGGGCGAGCCCTAAGCTGTCCCAACTTCAGAGTGATAAGCCCAAGTTAAGCACTTGGGCTTATTTGTTTTTAATAACTCGGTTGCTATAATAAATGTGATTTTACAACAGTAGAGGAATGGAGGGAGTATATGTTCGGGAAACAATCCCGGAAGGTATTTTGGCTGTTACTGCTGATCGGAGGGATGATAATGATAGGGAATGAGTCACCTGCTGAAGCAGACGGCGCAGATATACGGGCGGCCTGGGTATGGCAGGCACAGTCTGTTAGCAACGGAGATGAGCTGTTGGCCAATGCAGCTAAACATAAGATAAACAGGCTGTACGTGAATGTAGACATGACGCTATCCAAGGAGGTATACCAGACGTTTATAGCCAAAGCAAGCCGTGCAGGTATTGTGGTTGAAGCGCTGGGAGGCGATCCATCCTGGGCACTCAGTGGCCGTGAAGGCTCCATGCTCAGATTAGCCTCGTGGGTAAGTGATTACAATCAAGCTGCTGAGCCCAACGAGCAATTTGATGCCATACATCTGGATATCAAGCCCTATGTGTTACCAGCCTGGCAAAAAGATGCCAAGCCACTGGTACAATCCTGGGTAGCCAATATGAATCTGTTATTTGAGCAAGTGAGACAGGATGGCGCAGTTGCAGTGAATATTGACCTGCCATTTTGGCTGGATTCCTATACCGTCACAGGAAATAGAGTTTCTGAGGATGCAGATAACGAAACATTGTCACGTTGGTTCATTGAACAAGTGGAGCATGTCACTTTACTCGCTTACCGTGATAACGCGCAAGGGAACAATGGTATTATACGTTTGATTGAACAGGAAATGAACTGGGCCGATGCCAGCAATGTGAGCGTCACGGTTGGGTTGAACACCAAGCCCATGCCTGGTGAGGAGTTCACGTCATTTGCCGGGAAAGATGCAGCACAACTGGAAAGTGTTATTGAAGAAGTTGCCTCCGCATTCGGCGAGTATAGTTCCTACGCAGGTTCTGCTGTACATGACATTGTATACTGGGGACAACTGGAGCCGTCGGAACTGCCATCACCGGAGATTCCATCCAATCAGCCAGAGATTCGGGGAACGTATATCTGGGAGGCCTCTCAGGTGACGAATGACGGGGGAGAGCACATACTAGCATTTGCTAGAGAGCAGAATATTAACTGGTTGTATGTCCGGTTGGACCTGGATCAACCCTATTCCAGCTATCGCAGTTTTGTGAAACGGGCAAAAGCGCAGGGCATTGAGATCCATGCGATGGGTGGACACCCCATCTGGGGCAAAAAGGAGAATCGTCCACGCATTCAGCGATTGATTGATTATGTGAAAAACTATAATGCTGAATCCGAGCCGGATGAACGATTTGAAGGCATCCATCTGGATATTGAGCCTTACACTTTGCCAGAGTGGGAGAATAGTCGGGACACCTTATTGACCGAATGGGCTGCCAATATTACATTTTTCCAGGAAGAAACAAAGAAGGACAGTGATCTCGAAACAAGCGCAGACCTTGCTGTATGGCTGGATAGCTTCGCGTTGCCAGGAAAGGATACATCTGTGGCTGAATTTATGATCCGTACACTCGATCATGTGTCGCTGATGGCTTTTCGTAACAACGCCGAAGGTTCCAATGGGATTGCTGCTGTTGTGAGTCAGGAGATGGAGATCGCCGATCGTTTCGGTAAAAGGTTGATGATTTCGGTCGAAATGAAGCAGAACCATGAAGGTCCTCATATTTCTTTTTATGAAAAAGGGGCAAAGGAGATGGAACTTCAGCTTGCCAAGCTTCCGGATCTGCTGGCCGAACATCAGGCATACCAGGGCAACATTGTTCATGCCTATGATTATTGGATTGAAGCCAAGCCTTAAACAGGCGAGTATTATAAGAAACGAGTTGCTTCGGGACTTCACCTTGGGTGAGGTTCCGGGCTTTTTTTTATGGAAAAAAGATGGAATCGTGTCACCGAATGGGCTCCTGCACAATACGATGTACGGTGATGAACAGCTGAAACAAGGGAGGAAACAGACTATGGCTGTTATTAAAGCCAACTCAGAGGACGTCAAGCTGCTGGCTAGGCTCATGAGGGCAGAGGCTGAAGGTGACGGCGAACAGGGTATGTTGCTTGTAGGCAATGTAAGTGTGAACCGGGTGCTGGTGGATTGTCTGGACTTTAAGGATATTCGCGATATCAATCGTATGGTATTCCAGAATCCAGGAGGCTACGAGTCAACACAGAAGGGGTACTTTTACCAACGGGCAAGACAGTCCGAGATACGTCTCGCACAACGGGTGATTAATGGAGAGCGCTTCTGGCCTGCCAGCAATTCATTGTGGTTCTTCCGACCTGTGGCCGAGTGTCCGGCAACGTGGTATGACCAGCAAAATACAGGACGTTTCAAAGCGCATTGTTTCTTCAGTCCTTCAGGCGAAGACTGTCCGGAAGTATATTAAATTTTGGGAGGAATCATCATGATTAATCAGCCTTATCAACCAACAACTCAAACAATGGGTCAGCAAGCGAATTCCGTGTTGGGTCAACAAGCTAATTCTCAGGTTCAAGGTACGTCTTACAAAATCGGGAACGGAATGCCTGCCATGTCACCAACGCCAGGGATGGTATCACCAAGCTCCACAAGTGTACCGCCACTCGTATCCAGTGGAAGCCCAATGACACCAACGGGTGCAGTGATTACAACAACAGCTCCACAGTTTGAGCAGTCATACATTGAGAATATTTTACGTTTGAATCTTGGTAAATTCGGTACATTCTACATGACATATGAAGGCAACAAAGAATGGAACGCTCGCATATTCCAAGGTATTATTGAAGCAGCGGGCCGTGACCATATTATCATCAGTGACCCGAAGACAGGAAGACGGATCATGCTGTTGATGGTCAACTTCGACTATGCTACATTTGATGAGCCGTTGTTGTATCAATATCCGGGCGTGGTAGGCAATTACCCGCAAGCTCCAAGCAGATAATCATTTTCACCTCATCATGTTGATTGATAACTGACATGTCACATGTCTAACACATACTGATTTACTTCGCTGTCCTGAATGTGGAGGTAATCCGCAGACAGGACAGCTTTTTACATAAACATATATACGAAGGTTACTATAGGTTTAGAGTTATAGGTAACCTTTTGGCGATAACATGGCACTTATACATGAATAGAACAAGCAGCATGCTTATATGAAGGGAGTCCATAGCATTGAATTCATGGATTGAAGGAGCGATGAAGGGCGAAACCGAAGCTTACGCACAACTGATGTCTCAATATCGCGGGATGGCTCTTGCTGTTGCCTACAATCGTTTAGGAGATACATTTTGGGCTGAAGATGTCGTACAGGAAGCATTTACTGAAGCCTTTGGCAATCTGTCCAAGCTGGAAGCTCCTGAGGCTTTTCCCGGGTGGTTCAAGGTAATTGTGGAGAGGCAGTGTTATCGCTGGCTAAGACGCAAGCAACATACCATGATTCCAGTTCAGGAGCTGGAGCATGTATTCCATGAAGAGGATCAGGCGCATAATCCGGAAAAACAAGCGGTGCAAAATGAAATGTATCGTACGCTGCGTGATTCCATTGCAATACTGCCATCATCGATGCGGATTGCTGTTGAACTGTTTTATTTGGAAGGATACTCGCTCAAGGAAATATCGGATTTCCTCGGGGTCAAGGTACCTGCATTAAAGAAAAGACTGTTCGATGCCCGATCCAAACTCAAGCGCTCTATGCCAGTAAGGGATCTGGTCTCTGTATTCAGTGACTTGTATGAAGGGGGAAAAGGATTGTTACACATTATGAATGGGGATCACGCTGCCAATCGTTTAAGAGAAAGTGGAATTCAGGGAGACATCTTGGTATGGAGAGAGTTGTACACGTTCGGCCCGGTAGCCAAAGAGATGGGAGATACGAAGGAGCGGCAGAATCGGGCATCCGTGTTAGAGCAGCAGTTGGGCATTCCACAGGCGGAATACTTGAAGATTGAGGAACTGGAACGCAAGTTGAATTCGTTTCAACAATACAAGGAAATTGTTTTATGGTTCGAATACGATCTCTATGATCAAACGATGTTATCGTATCTATTGCATTATTTCAGAGGACAAGCACTCCAGAATACAAAACTGAATCTGCTCTGCATTGACTCGTATCCAGAGATCGAGCACTTTAGAGGACTGGGACAGCTTACCTCCACACAGATTGAACGTCTGTCCGGCAGTTGGCATGTGATTGAGAAAAACGAGTTACAAGCCGGTGCACAGTTCTGGCAAGCCTATACGTCGACTGATTTCCGGTATCATCTGGATTACTTGCAGGCAGATACTTCTGCGCTACCCTTTGCGAAAGCTGCCTTTAAGGCACATTTGTCCCGTCTGCCATCTGTATCGAACGGTCTGGGACTCATTGAGCAGACAACACTGGAGACTATTAGAGCAGGTGTGGAGCATCCGTATCCATTATTTCGCGAGGTAGGAGACAAACTGCATATTCTCGGGATGGGTGATCTTGAATACTGGGCACATCTGAAGCGGATGACAGAAGGACCTCATGCTCTTCTTCAGATGAGCGGTGCAACCACTTTCCCTAATTTCAAGCAGCATGATGAAAAATTCCGTGACGGAATCCTGTCGCTAACGGAACTCGGAATTCAGGTGTTGAATGGAGAAGTCGATTGGGCATTGCTTAAGCAGGATGAATTCTGGATCGGTGGATTGCATAACGCAAGCGGGGGACGAGCGAAGTGGCGTTGGAACCCCGCTTCGGAAACCGTAGTGGAGATTGAGTCCACATCGTAATCGGCGGATAGAATCTGAGAAAATAACGTATTACAAAAAAGAGAGTATCCAGCCATGTCGAAGCATGAGCGAGGATGCTCTCTTTGGTTTGGTTCTGGTAGATCATTGTTTGTGAAATGTTAAAAAAACAGCGTAATCGAGACTTTTGTTAAAGAAAAAAGGCGTTTGTGCCATTTCGTTGTCATAGGACACGGATTGACTGTGTAGTTTAGAATTATATAATAAAAGAAGCATATCTTTTTTATTCGACAGAACAAGGTGGAGGTGGAAGCATTGGGAAGTTGAAATTGCATATGAGCGGCAGAATGGCAAATATCCTACATTTTCGAAGGAGGTGGACCTATTTGCCGAAGAATGACGGCGAATAGGATGAAAATTTGAGTGACCCCTTACCGAGTATTTTAAATTTAGTAATCATTGGTTTACTTGTATTAATGAATGGTTTCTTTGTGTCGGCGGAATTCGCGATGGTGAAGGTTCGTGGAAGCCGGATTGAGGCTTTGGTGGAAACAGGCAACAAAAATGCCATCTATGCTTCCAATATCGTACGTAATCTGGATGCATATCTATCAGCTTGCCAACTAGGTATAACTTTGGCTTCACTGGGACTCGGGTGGCTGGGAGAACCGGCAATTGCACATCTGTTAGAGCCCATGTTTACCGCATTTGGACTGGGACCAGTCTACGTTCATGGAATCTCTATTGCCATTGCATTTGTGATTATTACGATCTTGCACATTGTACTGGGAGAACTTGCTCCCAAAACGATGGCGATTCGAAAGTCTGAGACGATCACGTTGTGGTCTGCGGCTTTGCTAACGTTTTTCTACAAGTTAATGTATCCATTCATATGGGCACTGAACGGTATGGCTAACGGCTTGTTGAGACTGTTCCGAATAGCACCAGCTTCGGAGATGGACTCGGCACATAGCGAAGATGAAATACGTATTCTGATGAAAGAAAGCAATAAGAGCGGTTTAATTGATAACACTGAATTAGCACTTGTTGATAATATATTTGATTTTACGGATACAACCGCCCGTGAAATTATGATTCCGCGGACGGAAATGATCTGTCTGAATGCCAATGAGTCCATGCTGGAGAATCTGGAGATTGCCAGTGAGAGTATGCGAACAAGGTATCCGGTATATAACGGAGACAAGGATCATATTATCGGCTTTATTCACATTAAGGATCTGATGCGATCCCAACTTACGGATACCATCTCCGTAATCCGGCCCATCCTGGCTGTGCCAGATACCACGCTAATCAGTGATCTGCTCAAACGTATGCAGCGTAGCAAGACACAGATTGCGATTCTGATTGATGAATACGGGGGAACCTCCGGGCTTGTCACACTTGAAGATATCATGGAAGAGATCGTAGGCGAGATTCAGGATGAATTCGACCATGAACGTCCTGTCATTGAACAAGTGGATGAGATGGAATACTCTATTGATGGATTGATGCTGATTGAAGAAGTCAGCGAACGATTCGGACTGGAGATGGATCGTGCCGATTACGATACCATCGGGGGCTGGTTATACTCCAGAGTAGATGCCATTCCACCTGAGGTTGGTCAATCGGTTGAGTATGGGGGTTATGTATTTGTCATTCAAGAGACAGAGCATAAGCGGATTTCCCGAGTAAATGTGATTAAGCTGGAACTATTGGTTGAAGAAGAAGGCGCGTAGCCAGATCGAAATTGTAACAAATGAAGCTGTATGGTGACGTAATGGTCATCGTACAGCTTTTTTTGCATGCTCATGATTCTTTGGGTGCATGAATGACAATATCGGCGTAATGATTCTCCGTGACCAAGCTGTTCTCGATAGAAATTCGCTTATAAGTGACGTAAACATTCTCTCCCGGAGCCAGATCATACTGGATATTTAGCTTTTTTCGAGTGGATTGGGTTGTTGTTGGTGTCTTAATGGTGATGATGGCGTACATAGGCGTATCGACAAAAGTAACCTCGTAAGAATTGTAGTCCCCCACCTTAGTGGTGGATAATACCGGATTTTGCTTATACTGGGTCAGGTGATCATTCACCATGCCAAGTGTTACGGGTAACACATAAAACAGAAGTACCAGAGGCAGAAGGGAGAAAGCAATCCCGAAAACACGTAAAAATTTGACATGGGAAAGGGTTCGTCCGCTCTGCTTGAGTAAAAGAAATGCAAGGACGGGGGACAGTACAAGTCCCCAGATCATAAAGGGCAATACATAGCGGTCAATCCCCATGCTTATCCAGCTTTCTCGAGCTGTAGCCAAGAAATATATTAAGGTCCCTGCGGTAAGCGCACTCACCAAGATAACAAGCCAACGTTTGAACGAGCCGGAAACTTCGATATGTAGTTGATTCGGATTGGAGCTGTGACGATGCCTTCTGGATTTGAATTGAAATTTACTCAAGTTTTACACCTCATTTGCAAATCTTGTTGGTTCATATGGTTTCGTGTATCCATTACCCAATACATACGAGCTGGAATAATTTAGGTTTCAACCATGCTGGAGATGCATGCAATAAAAGACGCTGCCGACAGAAACATCGGAGCGTCTAATTTTTTTTGAAACCTGTCACCCGATCCGTCCGTTTATACCCTTACACAAAATCAAGTATGGAAGCGGAGGATGGATCAATATGCGGAAAATGAAAACAAAGAGTGCAGCATCTATGCTAAAAATAACCCTTGTTGCCTGGTTAATGGTGCCAACAATCCTGGCTATACCTACGTCCGAACCAGCCGTTGCAAGCCCGATGATCAACGTGTCCTCTGGTGCCCTTACACCCCCACCGCCGCCGGAACCATCCATCCATTCGCTTGCTAACACTCGAGAACTTGGACATATCTATCAAGCGGTCGGTGCAGTCATTCCTGGGGGTGGACTATCGGCTATCGTCAATACCAAGACCATGACATATACAGCAATGAAGACACTTTCCGTAGATTATCGACTTGAGCGCTGGACAGGAACAGCATGGGTAACTTTTAAAACCAGTTCCAACAATGCAACGAATACAAACTTACTGAATGCCGCATCGGATTGGACCGTTATGCCAGGATATTATTATCGCGTTACCAGTATTCATACAGCGTATGATGGAAGTACCACGGATACAAGCAAACATGTCTCTGGCACCGTGTTATTTTGATCTTATCGACGGGTGCTGCCTGGAAACTTCTGCTCTTGAAAATCGTTGGCAATAGCAGTCATTTCTTCTTCCGAAAGGGTGCCAAACAGACTCATATTGTTGGAACCCATCATCCACTGAAAGGAGTTATAGGGTGGGCCGATATACATCAGTGCTTCCGAGCCATCCGCCAGCTTTACGGTGCTCATATCACGAAGCATGGCCCCTTCAATTTTCTCCCCAGGCATGACATGGACATAATCAAACTGGATAATCTCATCCTCTATGCTCTTGCCTTCACTCGTATATTGAACTCTCATTTGTGTGGACTCATAATAATCGTCTGGATTCACAGGGTTTTCAGTATCAAGCACAAGTTCGAATTTGACCTTGTTGAATCGCTCGGGAATGGCATTGGATAACAGAAAGTCACCCATGAACCCTTCGCGTGCGATCTCTTCCGTAACAAGTACTGGACGAAACAGATGGCTCGATAACTCATACGAAGGTGTATTAAGAGCTTCTTCTTCTTGTACTTTAAGAATGTCGTCCAAGCTAGTTTCTGGTGGTGGAGGCGTTTTGGCTGTTGACGGATCAGCCCCCAGTTGGGTCGTACGATCCTCAATGATAATGGATTTCATGCCATTGCCCCAATCCTTGATGGATTGCACAAAAGGGGATACCGCTTGCGTACCGGACGGCAGGCTGAAAATAACGGCTCCGATGGTCACGGACGCAGCTACGACGACTGAAAGTCGCAAGGTACGTATTCTTTTTTTACGTAAACCGATTCTGTTAATTTCCCTGTTTACCTTCTGCCAGGATTGCTGCATGGCTTCGGTATGGGAGGCGGAAGGGGCAGAGACGGCCTGATGGAAAGCTTCATCAAAAGCCAGGTCAAACGCAGCGTCGAAATATTCGTCTTCCAGCTCTGAATCGAATTGCTCCACGTTTTTATCGGACTTGCCTTTGCTCAATGCTTCCACCCCATTCCTTATGTAATTTCTTCTTGATACTGCCACGAGCTCTGAACAAACGTTGCTTCACAATGTCTTCGGAGGTATCCAGCAGTTCGGCCATCTCTCGGTAGGAGAGACCTTTTTTCCACCGTAACTCCACCAATACACGATATTCCGGTTTGAGCTGTCTGAGATAATATTCAATGGACTCTTCCATCAT
Organism: Paenibacillus sp. FSL P4-0176; assembly: GCF_037975265.1. Lineage (NCBI taxonomy): Bacteria > Bacillati > Bacillota > Bacilli > Caryophanales > Paenibacillaceae > Paenibacillus > Paenibacillus sp. FSL P4-0176. Next base: position 4,000,970 of record NZ_CP150242.1, on the reverse strand, counting down.
CTGCGTTTCTACCATGCTTTCCACGGAAGCTGCCGTCTGATTCATTGTCTCCATATCTATAAAAACACTATCCGTATCCAATTGGTTACGGTTATTTTTATTTTTTCTCAGATAATTAATAGCTGTGTTCCGTGTGACAACCTTGAGCCAGGCTTTCAGTTTGACCTCGTCTTCAAAGATGGGTTTGTTTTTAATGATTTTGATAAAAGCTTCCTGAATAATATCTTCTGCTGCAGCACGCTCCTTGATGATATAAACGATAAGACCATGTACCATATTATAATATTCATAATACACTTCTTCTTGAAGTGCAGAGCCTAAATTATGGAAATCTGAGGCTAGTAATAACTGGAGCCGATTGGCCATGATGTTCTCCTTTCTGGTGAACAGTCCACAAACATTGGTATCATTACATTTTACAACATAATATGGAAACGGTACAATGGGAGGTTGGTCCGGGAAAAACCAGATGAGAGAAGTGTGTATAACATGCGGGAAAGTTTGCTGAAAATTAATAAAAGGCCGTCTCACCAACCATGAATACATGGTTGCAAGACAGCCTATTCGACCGTTCATTGAAAATACCTTACAGGAGATAACTCTCCGTGATCAGTTAGAATGCCCAGTCTCCCTTAAGGAAGATGGCTTCGCGTTCGCCGTTTGCCGTGATACCGTAGATGTCCGTCTCGGGAGAGCCCATCATGAAGTCCACATGGGTGATGCTGGTGTTCATGCCACGGGCTGCAAGCTCTTCAGGAGACATCGTTTTGCCACCTTCGATATTAAATGCATAGGAACTGCCAATCGCAAGATGGCACGACGCATTCTCATCATACAATGTAGTGTAATACAGGATGCCACTCTCAGAGATCGGTGAATGGAAGGGAACCAAAGCGACTTCGCCGAGGTAATGAGATCCTTCATCCATGGAAATGAGTCTTTCCAGCGTATCCTGACCTTCTTCAGCATGAAAATCAATGATACGTCCGTTCTCAAATGTGAGCGAAAAATGATCAATGATACTGCCGCCATAGCTGAGTGGTTTGGTGCTGGACACTTTGCCATTAACGCCATGTTTGGCTGGAGCGGTGAATACTTCCTCTGTCGGGATATTCGCGACAAAAGGGGTGCCTTGCTCATTCACGCTACCTGCCTGCGCCCAGATATGACCTTCTGGAAGCTCGACAGTAAGATCCGTCCCTGGGGAGAGGAAATGTAATGCTTGATACTTCTTGTTGTTCAGGGCAACGGCTTTGGTCTCCAGTCGTTCAATATGCTGTTCCCAAGCCGCTACAGGGTCCTCCAGATCGGCTCTCACCGCAGCAAAAATGGCTTCCCACAACTGGCTAACCTGCTCAGCTGCCGGGAGATCCGGGAATACTTTGGCTGCCCAATCGGGCGAAGGACATGCCACACCCGTCCAGCTCATTTTATCCGCCTGTTGATACTGACGGTACTTGGCCATCGCCTGACCATATGTACGCTGATGGGTGGAAATCCGCTCCGGGTCAATACCTTTCATTAGGTCTGGGCTGGATGACAATACGGTCAGGAAGGCTGCATTATTGGCCGCCAGTTCTTCAAGCTCCGCTGCATGCCATTTCGGCGGCTCTTGGAAGGATTCCTCAGGGGCCATCTCAAACCGCAATCGATTGACGGTTTCATCTCCGTATTTTACAATCACCTGCTTGGCTCCAGCTTCATATCCCTTACGTACCAGCAAACGTACGAATTCAGCGGTATCAATCATCGCAGAGATGACAAATACTTGCCCTGGTTGCACATTAGCACCTACTCTTACAGCAAGTTCAGCGTAACGATCCAGTTTTTGTTCAAAACTTAACATATGAGTTCCCTCCAATTGTTGAATTTTTGACCTGTTGACGCAGGAAAAGAGAGGAGTAATCTCCTCTCTCCTAAATCACATCAAACGGGATTAGAATGCCCAGTTTCCTTGCAGGAAGATCGGCTCTTCCGCGCCTTCGGAGGTCACACCGTGGATGTTCATTTCTCCGGATCCAATCATGAAGTCTACATGAGTGAGGCTGGAGTTCATACCACGTTCAATCAGCTCTTCTTTGGACATCGTTTTACCACCTTCCAGACAGAAGGCATAGGCATTACCAATCGCCAAATGGTTGGAGGCATTTTCATCAAACAAAGTATTGTAGAACAAAATATTGGTATCGGAAATTGGGGACTGATGTGGAACGAGGGCTACTTCACCCAGATAGTGTGCGCCATCATCTATCTCGATCAGGTTTTTGAGTGCATCGAGACCTTGATCGGCGGTATAGTCAACAATTCGGCCGTTCTCGAATGTTAGTGAGAAACCGTCAATCAGGTTGCCGCCGTAGCTCAGTGGTTTCGTGCTTCGCACTGTACCGTTAACACCCGTTTTCAGCGGAGCCGTGAATACTTCTTCCGTAGGCATATTGGCAATAAAGACATGTCCTTGCTCATTCACACTTCCACCGGATACCCAGATATGGCCTTCTGGAAGTTCAATGGTCAAGTCTGTGCCTGGAGCTGTATAGTGAAGCTTCTTGTATTTTTTGTTGTTCAACAGATCAGCGCGGGAATCCAGGTTTTGCAAATGGGTTTTCCATTCGGCAACAGCATCCTGCTCACCGATCCGTACCGTTTTGAAAATGACATCCCACAGGCGGTCCACTTGTTGCGCTTCTGGAAGATCCGGGAACACTTTAGCTGCCCATTCCGGAGAAGGAACGGCCACGATAGACCAGCTGAATTTGTCAGCCATCTGATAAGAGCGATATTTTTCGAGCGCTTTGCCGCGCACTTTTTGGCTGGTAATAATGCGTTCCTGCGCTACACCGTTCAGCAGATCCGGATTTTCAGCGATGACGTGCAGAATAGCGGCACCTTCTTCAACCAGTTCAGTCATTTCAGCTGCAAACCATTTCGGTTCAATGGAGAAGGCTTCATCAGGTGCAAGATCGTAATGTAGACGTGTAACGGTTTCATCGCTCCAGTTTACTTTGACCAATTTCGCACCTTTACCGTAGGCTGCTTTGACAATCAGTCGTACAAAATGTGCTGCCGAGATTGGAGCGTTAACCACGAGCGTTTGTCCAGGATGGACATTGACACCGACTTGTACAGCCAGTTCAGCATATTGCTGCAGATTCGTTTCAAAAGTATTCATGCTATTTTTTCCTCCAATGTGATAATAATATCGTAGCTTGTTGGCTATTATAGTCCTCATTACAACTATGTAAGGACTCAGAATGGTTCCTTCATTGAATAAGGTATACGTTGCTACGTTATATATTGTACAATTAACCAATAATAATTACCAAACTAGGTTTACCAGAAATGTTGGAGACCGACTGTAGATGAAAGATTAAAGGAGAGAATGATTGTGAATATTGAAATTATAAGTACTGAAATGCGCCGTGAAGGTGAAAAAGGATACGTGGGAAATACCGTTTACCGCACAGAAGGCCAAAAGTCAGTATATGAGATTACCTTCATGAGCAAGAACGGAAAAGACTGGGACTATAGCTTGCATTTCACGGAGCAATCCGGTGATGAAGAAGAGTTACTGCGTATGGACGAGTTGCTTGAGAATGATGACGATCTGTATAATCAATTGCTCGATGCTGCTTTGGAGGCATTTCCGGCATAACTGGCCGAGATGTTCTTGTTCTATTGTGTTGTGTCGATGACTATACTAGACGGTGTATGCCCAAAACAGGGTGTATACCGTCTATTTTATTGGAAATGTTGAATAGATGATCCAGAAAAGGGAAGTCTACGAGATGAATGGAACCAGAGAGACAATCCGCCTAATGGGAGGTAACCGTGAATGGCATCTGACAATCTGATTACAGAAGGGTTGACGGGACTTGAAGAAGTCGCGCCCGATATTCTCAGTCTACGTACACTATTCGTTAATGTCGTGTTCATCGGAGAGCCAGGAAGCAGGAACTGGGTCCTCGTGGACACTGGAATGGCGAGGTTCACAGATCATATTGTTCAGGTTGCAACAGAACGATTTCAAGGTCCGCCGTCTGCGATCATATTGACGCATGGTCACTTCGACCATGTAGGAACCGTTATTGAACTGGAACAATTCTGGGGTGTGCCAGTGTATGCTCATCCGCTTGAAATTCCGTATTTAACGGGATTAAAAGATTACCCGCCAGCGGACCCTTCTGTAGGTGGAGGTCTAATGTCCAGGTTGTCATTCGCTTATCCTAATGAGGCAATCAATCTGGATGATCGGATATTCAGTTTACCCAAAGATCATTCCGTTCCAGGTCTATCAGGATGGGAGTGGGTGCACACGCCAGGTCATACGCCTGGACATGTGTCGCTGTTTCGGGAAGCAGACCGTTTGTTAATTGCGGGAGATGCAATCATCACAGTGAAGCAGGAGTCGCTGTGGAGTGTGTTGCTTCAGGACAAACAGTTGCATGGCCCGCCTTCCTATTTTACAACCGATTGGCAGGCTGCTCATCAATCTGTCCAGCATATAAGGCATCTGGAGCCGAAACTTGCGATTACCGGGCATGGGCATGCCTTGAGCGGAGATATGCTGAGTGAATCCTTGAAGCGGCTTGACCTGGACTTTGAAGAGAGCACTGTGCCGGATCACGGCAAATATGTGGATTAATTGAACCATCATATGAAAGACAGCAGAGACAGCCGTAACGTATTGCAGCTGTCTTTTTCCTGTCTTTTTTGTTTTTCTATTATGAATTTGTTCTCTATCATAGATTGGTATTTTGCGCTCGGGCATGATATAGTCGAGCCGTATAATATAACCTTAGTATGCAGGAGGTACATATAACGATGACACAGCAAAATGCAGCATTTGAAGAACAATTTGGAGGGATTCCGGCCGTTTGGCTTCGTTTTAATCAGTTTGAAGCGGCAGTTATTCCAAGCGTAGGTGCGAACCTCGTTGCTTTCCGTGATACAGAAAAGGGTTTTCGTTACTTGAGAGAACCGAATCAGGATCAGATGGATGAGTTTATGGCTGCACCTGCGGTCTATGGAATTCCGATTCTTTCTCCACCAAACCGTTATGAGGATGGACGTTTCCCGTGGAATGGTAAAGTTTATCAGTTGCCTGTGAACGAACCGGCTACAGGTAACCATTTGCATGGATTTTTGCATGATGCCGAGTGGAAGGTTGAGGGATACGGTTCTGATCAGCTGGAGAGTTATGTGTTGCTTAGCCAGGACGTGAAAGAAGGGCATACATTCCATCAGTACCTGCCGTTTACGTTCACGGTGACGCTTCGTTACTCTTTGAGCAGCCAAGGACTTCAGCAGCAATTAATCGTCCGCAACAACGGGACTGAATATATGCCGAATTTGTTTGCATTCCACACGGCGATTGCTGTACCTTTTGCACCGGACAGTCAGGCCTCGGATTACACGGCCAAAGTTACGATTGGACAACGTCGTGAATTGAATGAGCGTTCTCTGCCAACAGGACAATTTCAACCGCTTACACCTGAGGAAGAACAATTGAAGAAAGACGGGGTTAGTCCGTTCTTTGCTGCCATGGATAATCATTACACTGCGGAGCCGCAGAATGGACGTAACTATATGGAACTTACGGATCACCGTACTGGAGACAAACTGGTATACGATGTGGGTACCTCCTACAAGCACTGGATGATCTGGAACAATAACATGGGTGGCGAATTCTTCTGTCCTGAACCACAGATGAACCTGGTTAACGCTCCTAATGTTGAAGGCATACCTGCAGAAGAAATCGGATTGATCGGTTTGGAACCAGGTGAACTATTCGAACAGAGCAGCCGACTGTATCCAATTGCGTCACAAAAATAATTCACGCTCATTTTGCGCTACGCTTACAATTTTGTCGAAAAGGTGAAAACCTGCTCGCAAATCATGTATAATATGACGAGATACACAAGCTTTGTAGAGACCCAAACCATCTTTTTGGAGGAGGACAAGCAAGTGGAATACCGCATTGAGAGAGATACGTTAGGCGAAATGAAAGTACCAGCCGACAGGCTGTGGGGAGCTCAGACGCAGCGCAGCAAGGAGAACTTCCCGATTGGCAGTGAACATATGCCGATGGAAGTTATCCGTGCTCTTGCCATTTTGAAAAAAAGTGCTGCGGCTAGTAACCATAAATTAGGTAAATTATCTGCGGCTAAGTCCGATGCTATTGCTTATGCAGCAGACGAGATTATTGCAGGCCGAATTGATGACCATTTCCCACTGGTAGTATGGCAGACGGGAAGCGGAACACAATCCAATATGAACGTGAACGAAGTGATTGCCAATCTGGGGAACCAACTGCTGGAGCAAAAGGGCAAGGAAGAGCGTCTGCATCCAAATGATGACGTGAACATGTCCCAGAGCTCCAACGATACATTCCCAACGGCTCTGCATGTCGCAGGTGTTCTGGCTGTTGAGGATCAACTCTTGCCAGCAATCGCGGTATTGAAAGCCACTTTTGCAGACAAGTCGGATGCATTCAAGGATATTATCAAGATTGGACGTACCCACCTCCAGGATGCAACACCAATTACGCTTGGCCAGGAGATCAGTGGTTGGGAAGCCATGCTGGGCAAGAGTGAGCGTATGATCCGTGAAAGTGTACAGTACCTGAAGGAGCTTGCAATCGGCGGTACAGCTGTCGGAACGGGCATTAATGCGCATCCGGACTTTGGGGACTTCACTGCCAAGGAGATTGGCAAACATACGGGGAAAGATTTTGTATCTGCACCAAACAAATTCCACGCACTTACAAGTCATGATGAAGTTGTATATGCGCACGGTGCGGTTAAAGCGCTTGCAGCTGATTTGATGAAAATTGCCAATGATGTCCGCTGGTTGGCCAGTGGCCCTCGTAGTGGATTGGGCGAAATCCGTATTCCTGAGAATGAGCCAGGCAGCTCCATTATGCCGGGTAAAGTCAATCCAACTCAGAGCGAGGCCATTACTATGGTGGTTACGCAGGTCATGGGTAATGATGCAGCGATTGGTTTCGCGGCAAGTCAGGGTAATTTTGAACTGAATGTATTCAAACCGGTTATCATCTATAACTTCTTGCAATCCGTGCAACTCCTGGCGGACTCCATTATTGCGTTTAATGACAAGTGTGCCGTGGGCATTGAGCCTAATCTGGATCAGATTGAACATAATCTGAACAATTCGCTTATGCTGGTTACAGCGCTCAACCCGCATATTGGTTATGAGAATGCAGCCAAAATCGCGAAACTTGCACATAAAGAAGGTTTGTCCTTGAAACAGGCGACGTTACAAACGGGCCTGCTTACCGAAGAGCAATTTGATCAATATGTCGATCCAGCCAAAATGATCGCTCCAAAGGCCTAAAATCAGCCAAAATGAGCAATATAGATCACTGAAGAGGACGACCTGCACAAGCAGGTCGTTTTTCTTATGATTATCGATGAACTTAAAGCTTGTCAGACTATACGTATACATATAAACTACATATGCACCAGTTTTAATTTAATTATGGGATTCGTATATATTTGGAGGTTTCCGCGTTGTCAAAAACGAGAAGATTTACGATACGCTCCAAAATTTTATTGGGCTATCTTGTGGTTGTGCTTTTGTTTGGAGCTGTTCTGTTAGTGCTTACGGCCCAAATTAACGTGTTACAGAAGGAAAATGATTTTATCTCCCATCATGATCTGGAAGTACATAATCTGACTAACGCGATTGAAAAAAATGTCTTGAACATGGAGACAGGACAGCGTGGATTCATGATTACAGGCAATGAAAGTTACCTAGAGCCTTATTCCCAAGGCCTCTCCCAGTGGAGTTCCAACTATGATCAGTTGAATGCTCTCATTAGCGATAATCCTTCACAGCAGCAGAGTCTGCAAAGCATTAAAGCTCATATTACACGCTGGATTGAGATTGCTGGGGAGCCGTCGGTGGACTTGAAAAAGCAAGGGGATCAAGCGAAAGTTGTTGCATTCTTCGAATCTGATCCGGGTAAAACTGAAATTGATCTACTGCGCTCTCAACTTACAACCTTCCGTAATACAGAGATCGCTCTGACCGAGGCGAGGGTGACTGAACTTGCCAGACGCAGCTCCACACTGCTGACGATTATGTACACGCTGTGGGGTATTATTGCAGCATTATCCATTGTAGCCGCGATTGTGATATCCGGAAATATCGTCAAAACGTTGCGAGATGTTATGCAGACCATCAGTGATATCTCCAAAGGTGGAAACCTGAAGCAACGAATTCAGGTGCGGACACATGATGAAGTGGGGGATCTGGGCCACGAAACCAACAAATTACTGGATGAAGTACAGGAACAGAATCGGGTCAAGGATCAGATCACAGGCATTGCCACACTCTTACAGAACCCGACCAACCTGGAAGGATTGTCCCGCTTGTTCCTGAACGAGCTAGCCATGTTGTTTGAAGTTCCCTATAGCGTCTTATATTACTGGAAAGACAATCGACTGCTGCGCTTGGCTGCATATGCTGGGGATGGAGAGAAAGAACGTTCGCTCGGTAAAGTGTCGCTTGCTCCGGGTGAGGGGCTTGTAGGTCAAAGTGCTGTGGAGAAGCGAGTTCTACGCATGAATGATCTGCCCCAGAACTATATCCGAATCTCTTCGGGTCTTGGGTATACATCTGCCACATCACTTACTGTAGTACCGGTCCTCTTCGAAGGCAGAACGATTGCGGTAATCGAGCTCGCTTCAATGAAGCCGTTGCAAGAGAATGATATGAAGCTGATGCAAGAACTGACGGATATTTTTGGTGTTTCACTACACTCGACCGTCACTCGCATGGAGTTACAGCAATTATATGATGAGTCACAAGTTCTGAATGAAGAATTACAGGCACAATCAGAGAAACTTCAGGCTCAGACCGAAGAAATGTTGTCTCAGACGGAGGAATTGCAAATGCAGACCGAAGAACTTCATATGCTGAACGATCGTCTGGAAGTACAGAAGAGTGCTGCAGAGACATCAGCCAATGAACTTTCGGTTGTGGCGGATCAGTTACGCACGAGCTCGGGGTACAAATCCGAATTCTTGGCGAACATGTCCCATGAACTGCGGACACCGCTCAACAGCATGTTGATTTTATCTGAGATATTGTCTGAAAATAAAAATCAACACTTGAATAGTGAAGAGCAGAACTATGCTTCAGTCATTCACAAATCAGGAAAAGACCTGCTGAATCTGATCAATGATATTCTGGATCTATCCAAGGTGGAAGCCGGACAGATGGAAGTGGATTTCGATGATGTCTATCTGGGTAGTATTCCTGAAGTTATGAACCAGTATTTCCTGAAAACAGCGGAACAGAAAAAAATAGATTTCCGGATTCAGCTCCAAAGTCCTTTACCGGAAACGATCGTGACGGATGAGATGAGATTGCATCAGATTCTCCGAAATCTGCTCTCGAACGCATTCAAGTTCACCAGTGAGGGTGAAGTTGCCTTAACCATCTCCAAAATGAGTCTGGCTCATCCTGAATTGAAAGATCAAGAGACCGACGTGATTGCTTTTTCCGTCAGTGATACAGGGATCGGAATTGCGGATAACAAACTCGTGCAGATCTTCGATGCTTTCAAACAGGCGGATGGAGCTACAGCACGTAAATACGGGGGGACCGGACTTGGCCTGTCCATCTCTCAATCGCTTGCGAATTTGCTGGGTGGTTCAATCTCGGCTACAAGTCGTGAGGGGCATGGCAGTGTGTTCACGCTGTTCCTGCCACTGCGAAGAGATGAACCTGAGACTATGAATGCATCGCGGTTGTTCCTGAATGAGGTGGCTACCACTACACCTGAGGTCAATAAGCTTCCTTCAATAACTTCCGGACAATCTGATGTTTTATTGACACCTCTGGAAGAAGCGTTGCTCAGCGGACGCCAAGTGCTTGTCGTTGATGATGATATTCGAAATGTATATGCGCTGGCTAACGCTCTTGAGCAATACGGCATGAATGTTATTTCAGCGCAGAACGGATACGAGTGTCTGGAATTGTTGGAGCGTGGAGGAGTCAAGCCTGATATCATCATGATGGATATTATGATGCCGGAACTGGATGGTTATGAGACAACTCGCCAGATCCGTGAACGACTTGGTATGACTCAGCTTCCCATTATTGCACTGACAGCCAAGGCCATGAAAGAGGATCGGGAGAAATGTATTGCAGCAGGTGCTTCGGACTATCTCAGCAAACCACTGAATATCAAAGATGTATTATCCCGTATGAAATTATGGATGAATCACGAAACCATGGAAATCTGATCTAAAAACCTATGCCCATTACAGGAAAGTGCGCTGTAATTAGGTCATAGGTTTTATTTTTTTGCCGTGTAAGCTTTATTCGGAAAAATGATGTTATAATACTTAACAACAAATAAAAGTTGAACGCATGAATATGGATTTAATTAGAAAAATAATGCGAAATTCAGTTTCATTAACCAGAATGACATAATATTGTGTTATATATATGGGAGGTAGTGTCCATGCAACTTACGGTTAAAGAGGCTTTACAGGTATACCCGTTGTCAGAGGCTAAACTGGTTGCGGGTGGAGAAGGGACTTCACGGATGATGAAATCCGTTAACGTCATGGACGCTCCTGATATCGCGGATTGGATCAAATCCGGAGAAATGTTGTTCACCACCGCTTTTATTATGAAAGACAGTGAGACGGATGCACTACGTTTGATGCGACGTTTGAATGAACGCGGCTGCGCAGGACTCGGCATCAAGCTGGGGCGTTTCTGGCAGTCCATTCCCCAAGGTATTGTCGAGGAAGCTGATCGGCTTCGTTTGCCACTGCTTGAGCTCCCCTTTCAATTCACCTTCTCGGACCAGATGAATGCCTTGTTCAAGGCTGAACATGAACGCAGTAACCGATTACTGCATGAGGTTGTGCAGAAACAGAAGAAATTAATGCAGTTTGCGCTGCAACAGCAGCCGCATCGGAATGTGTTCGCGGAACTAGCCACGGTACTGAACTATCCGCTTGCCGTCATTGGTTCTCGTGGGCATGTGCTATATGGCAGTGAAGGCATTGCAGGAGATGCGGTAACCCAAGGCTGGCCTTGGAAATCCGTCATGCACCGAGTGAAATGGAATCAGGGAAGTTGTCATCGAGTACCCATCAAGCAAAATGATGAAGAATACGGATCGTTGCTTGTGTTTACGGATTCAGCCCTATCCCTTCGAGCGGAGGAAGAGCTGTTCCAGCAGGCTGCCGATGTACTAGCATTTTATATGGATATGACTTACCGTGAGCATATTAATCCGACCGTGCAAGATGAGATGCGTACACTGCTTTCACAGTATTTGGATAACAAAATGACTGTTCAGGAATTGACCACCATGAGTGAGAACAAAGGTGTACATCTGTTCCAGGGAACCTATCAGTGCGTATTGATTACACTTGAGCCGACTCTGTTTGCCGAGGGAAAGCTGCTTAAACAGATTCATCGTGAATTACAATACAATCCGCTGATGCAATTCACGGCCTCACAGCATTTTCAGATCGAAGATGGCATTCTGTCCATCTACACCTGTCCAACAGGGCGAGATTATGGAGAAGAGCTGTCAAGTTTTCTCTTGAGCCGTTTCGGTGATGTTCTGGCAGCGCAAGAAGCAAAAGGAGCACCGGCTCCGCGTTTCTGGATCAGCAAAATGAAACATGAGCCCAAATCGCTCCGTGAAGCATACCAGGAGTGTCTGGATACTCGACAACTGGCTCGTCGATTTGGCATGAAAGACCGTGCGTTGCAATTTGAAATGCTCGAATTTGCTTACGTTTTTCAACACGTACCGGATAACATCATGGAGAACTACTGCAATAAAGTACTCGAACCACTACTTGCCAGGGATGGTGATCCCAATCAGGTGCTGATGAATACATTGGAGTCCTTTATCGAGAATGACGGACTGATCAATGAAGCTGCCAAGCAACTGTTTGTGCATCGCAACACGGTCACTTATCGTATGGAGAAAGTTGGCAGCTTGTTGCAAATGGACTTTAAGAAAACGAATGATCTGCTTAAATTAAAGCTGGTATTTACCTTCCGCAAGTTCGTGCGGGACAAAGCAGTTGCAAGACCGCACAATGTCCAACTCTAGACCGCACATTGTGCAACATGACAATGCTACCGGGTTAGACCCCCAAGAACCGCATTCCGTTGATGGAGTGCGGTTTTTTCATGTTTAAGGGTAACTAAAGCTGCTCTTCCCGTGCACAGCAAACAAATCACAACTCTGATGTTATGTTATATTACAAAATTGCGTAAATATTGTTGTCGCGACATTGAACGGCACTTAGAATGAAGAACAATAATCCACAACAGACCGGAGGTTCTAACATGAGCGACTTAATTAAACTTGTTAACAACTGGTCTATCACACAGTTTGTGCATACGTTTGGGGGCTTATTTGAGGAATCACCATGGGTGGCTGAGCGAGCCGGGCTTTTACGACCTTTTGATTCATTTGAACAGATGATGAAAGTGATGAAAAACGTGGTTCAGGCATCGGATGACCAGGTGAAGTTGCAGTTGCTTCGAAATCACCCGGATCTTGGAGCGCGAATCAGCATGAGCAGCAACTCCGTTCAGGAGCAGGCTGGTGCAGGGCTGGATTCACTTTCACAGGAACAATTCAACGAAATTCAACAATTAAACAAAGTATATACAAGCCAATTTGGCTTTCCATTCATATTGGCCGTTAAAGGCCATACCGCAAGTTCCGTCCTCGAATCCATGCGGCAACGTCATCGCCGAGGCAGGGAAGAAGAATTCGAGACTGCAATGAAGGAAGTATTCAAAATTGCGGGCATTCGTTTGGAGCAGTGGCTTGCACAGATCGGTCATGAACATGAGTTCGTGAGCAAGCCAGCCACAGTGCAGCAGCGGACGATGTATTACGGTAAAGGGGATGTGTGGATGTACCGTTCCTACGCCAAACCGTTGACGGGTATCCAGTCCATTCCGGAATCTCCTTTTATGGGACGCAGCAATATTCTGTTTGGATTGAACATCAAGGTGGCTGTGCAGGGGGATGAATTCTTGCCTTCTTTTGCAGAAGGGGATAATTCGCTGGTGGTCGCAACCGATTCGATGAAAAATTTCATTCTCAAACATGCAGCGGATTACACAGGAGCGACGGTGGAAGGATTTCTTGCGCTGGTAAGTCGGCGTTTCCTGGAGACGTATCCGCAGATGAGCAAGGTTCAGATGACAGCGGACCAGATTCCGTTTGAAGATATACCCATTGGATTAGAAGGAAGTTATCGACCGAGTGCGCTCGTATTTCGTTATTCGCAGAATGATCGGGCGACAGCTGCTGTGGAAGCAGAACGATCAGGAGACTCGATTGAACTCAGCAACCATTTCAGTGGTGTAGCCGATCTGAGACTGATCAAGGTCAAAGGCAGTGAATTTGCCGGATTCATGCAGGATGAATATACCACTCTTCCAGAGACATGGGATCGACCGTTATTTATTTTTCTGAACATCAATTGGCGTTATGAAGATCCGAGAGATGGCATGGACGATCAGCGTGGACGGTATGTAGCGGCGGAACAGGTCAGAGATTTGGCTGCTGCGGTATTTCATGAGTGTCGATCCGCTTCCATTCAACATCTGATCTACCAGATTGGACGAAGGTTGTTAAGTCGATTCGAGCAACTGAGTGAGGTTTCATTTGAGTCCAACAACCGGACATGGGAGACAGTGCTGGAGGAAGTGAACGAGGGGGAAGGCAAAGTGTTTACCGAGCCGAGACCGCCATATGGATTCCAGGGTTTCTCGATGACAAGGGATGATCTGGGAACAGACGGCCGTGACTCCGGGAAAGCAGGTGACGTCTAATGGCGCTGTCTGATGGACGAATTACAACTCATGTGCTGGATACATCCAAAGGCGTGCCTGCTGCGGGTGTTCGGATCGAGCTGTATACCCTGAAGAGGGATGGGGAGCAGGAAAGCAAGACAAAAGTGGCTGAGTCGGTGACCAATGCGGATGGACGTTTGGATGCACCGCTGTTGGATGGTGGCAAGTTGGAGCCAGCCATATATGAGCTTCAATTCCATGTCGAGAGTTATTACGCACAGCGTTCGTTGGAGGAGCTAGGCCAGGCATTATGGACGATTGTTCCGATTCGTTTTGCCGTATCTGATGGCTTAAGCCATTACCATATTCCATTATTGATTGCTCCAGGAGGTTACAGTACATACCGGGGAAGCTGAACATGCACACATCCGGTTCTGATTCAGGGGGAGGGTCATCCACATGACAACATTTGATACCATCATCCGGGGGGCCCGGGTGGTGCTGAGAGATCGGGTAGAGCAACTGGATATTGGCATAACTGGTGAAAAAATAACGGAACTATCCACGCGGCTGACCGCTGGTGAAGCGACTTGCATCATAGAAGCTGAGGGGCTTACAGTGATGCCGGGTGTCGTGGACATTCATGTACACTTCAATGAACCCGGACTCGCCAGTTGGGAGGGATTTCGATCGGGTTCGGCAGCCCTTGCCGCAGGGGGAATCACGACCTATGTCGATATGCCGCTTAACGGTGTACCACCAACCACAAGGCCGGAAGCATGGGAGATGAAAATGAAAGCAGCGGCAGACCAATCCTATGTTGATTATGCCTTCTGGGGAGGTTTGGTTCCCGGCAATCGTGAGGAACTTGCGCCACTGGCAGGGTTGGGTGCTGCCGGATTCAAGGCATTTATGTCTGAGCCGGGAGGCGAAGGGGAAGACATCTTAGCCAGAGCCGATGACCACACGCTATTGGACGGAATGCATGAAATTGCAACATTAAAACGTGTGTTGGCACTTCATGCAGAAGACGAAAGCATGGTTGCCGAACTCGGCGCGAAAAGCATTGCAGATGGAAAGACTGATCCGATGGACTATGTCCGGTCACGTCCTGTGGAAGCCGAAATCGTCGCGGTTGCGCGAGCGTTGAAATACGGTGAACAGACCGGGTGTGCACTGCATTTTGTGCATATTAGCACCCGGGAAGCACTGGACTTGATTGCAGCGGCTAAACGGCGTGGGCAAGACGTCACTTCGGAGACATGCCCTCATTATCTGACGCTGACCGATCAGGATGTGATCCGATTGGGTGCTGTGGCAAAATGCGCTCCACCGCTTCGTAGCTCTTCCGAGCAGGAGCAGTTATGGGATGCACTGACGTCAGGATTAATTGATGTTATTGCCTCAGACCACTCTCCATGTCCGCCATCCATGAAACAATCCGATAACTTTTTTGAAATATGGGGCGGTATATCCGGGGCGCAAAGCACATTGCTGATCATGCTGGAGGACGGACATCTTCAGCGTAATATCAACCTCCCGTTGCTCGGAAGAGTGCTCTCCCTTCAGCCTGCCAGAAGGCTTGGGCTGGAGAACAAAGGAGAGATTGCAATTGGCAAAGACGCAGATCTGGTCCTGATTGACTGGGAGAAAAGCACAACCCTGAACACGGAGGATCTTCATTATACGCATAAACAGAGCCCTTATGTAGGACGTACATTTAACTGTCAGATTGCAGACGTATTTTGCCGTGGGCAACGGGTATATAACTCGGAATCCGGATTATCTCCTGTGCCTCTCGGGCAACACATTGTGGCTTACTCTTCTAGTCCCATCGAAGCGGGAATGGAGGAGACGCCATGACAGAATCTGGAGTATACCGGTCATCCGGTACCAATAATGCACCTCTTCCTTTGCCGGATGTGGAACAGGTGGAGCTGCAAGCCATGCTTGACTGGCTGTCGACATATGGCGCGGATGCACAGGACGGCGTTACAAGACTGTTGTATGACTCGGCTTGGTGTGAAGCACAAGGTGCCCTTGCAGCCAAAATGCAGGAGAAAGGATTGTCTCCCGAATTTGACCAGTCCGGTAATCTGTATGGCACACTCAAGAGTGAGGGTAAGGAATCAGCGACTGGTGCTGAAGAATTACCGATTGTGACCGGATCACATATTGATACGGTGGTTTATGGCGGCAAATATGATGGTGCTTACGGTGTGGTGGCGGGAGTCCTGGCATTGGAGTATTTGCAGAAGCATTTCGGAGCACCGAAGCACACACTTCAAGTGGTATCGTTATGCGAAGAAGAAGGAAGTCGATTCCCTTTTGCGTATTGGGGTTCACGCAGTATAACAGGCATAACGGCTCTGGAAGACGTAGAACATTTGAAGGATCAAGACGGCGTTACCTTTGCACAAGCGATCCGGGATGCAGGCTTTGGGCCCGATAGTGCATATAGACCCGCCGCGAAAAATTACGGTGCCTTTATTGAGCTTCATATTGAGCAAGGTCAGGTTCTGGAACGTCTCGGACATTCGATTGGAGTTGTATCCGATATCGTAGGTCAGAAGCGGTTCAGTATTACCGTCAGCGGAGAAGCGAATCATGCGGGAACAACGCCGATGTCCTGGCGCAAGGACGCACTTGCCGGAGCAGCCGAGATGATTGCTGTGGTAAGGAGTATCGCATTAGATGTCGGAGAACCACTCGTAGCCACGGTTGGGCGAATCACGGCCGATCCGGGTGTTGGGAATGTGGTTGCAGCACGGGCGGTGTTTTCACTGGATATCCGCCATATCCGGCAGGAGAGTATTGATCGCTGCTGGCAGGATATGCTTCAAGCTTTTAGTCGGATTGCAGCCGAGCAGCAGCTTGGACTGGACTGGGAAGAACATCTGTCGGTGACACCCATTCCTATGAATGCGAAGATGATCTCGGACATTCAAGATATCTGTGAGCAGGAGCAATTGTCCTATTGGCCAATGCCAAGCGGGGCGGGACATGATTCGCAGATTTTTCAGCCGGCTTGTCCGACGGCCATGATCTTTGTGCCGAGCCAGGACGGTATTAGTCATAATCCACTTGAATATACAGCTGAAGCAGACCTGATTCACGGTTTTCAGGTTCTGGTCCGGCTACTCTATAAATACGGTTACGGGAGTTGAATGCAGATGTCCAACTATAAAGAGTTATCTCCGTCCTTGCGGACCATTATGACCCCGGGACCCGTTGAGGTTGATCCGCGTGTGCTAAGAGCATTATCCTTTCCGATCCTGGGGCAGTTTGACCCGGAGTTCACATCCTTGATGAACGAGACAATGGCGATGCTGCGAGAGCTGTATATGACAGATAACGAGTGGTGTTATCCAGTTGATGGTACATCCCGTTCAGGGATAGAAGCTGTGTTGGTCAGCCTAATTCAGCCCGGTGACAAAGTTCTCGTTCCGATCTACGGGCGATTCGGACATCTGCTGGTTGAAATCTCGGAACGTTGCGGTGCAGAGGTTGTCTTTTTTGAAACGGAATGGGGAACGGTATTTGATCCGGAAGAGGTGATCAAGGCGATCCATACCCATAAACCAAGTCTGGTTGCAATGGTTCACGGTGAGACTTCCACCGGTCAGATGCAGCCCCTTGCCGAGATTGGCAAAGCCTGTCGCGACCTTGATATTTTACTCGTTGTAGATGCTGTAGCAACCATTGGTGGGACTCCGGTAGAGACGGATGCCTGGCATCTGGATGCGGTAATGGGTGGTACGCAGAAATGCCTGTCTGTTCCTTCAGGGATGGCACCTCTCACATACAACAGTCGAGTGGAGCAGAAACTGATGAGCCGCAAAACAGTTGAACGCGGACTGCGAGATGCAACCAGTGCGAGGGCAGAAGGCCGCACGATTGCCAGCAATTATTTTGACCTGAGCCAATTGCAGGATTACTGGAGTTCAGCACGGTTGAACCACCATACAGAAGCTACCTCCATGCTCTACGGTCTTCACGAAGGATTACGTATTCTGCTGCAAGAAGGATTGGAGGCAAGGTTCCAGAGACATCTGGTGAATGAACGTGCGTTGGTTGCTGGAATTCAGGGAATGGGACTACAGTTGTATGGGGATATGTCCAGTAAACTTCCGGTGGTCACTTGTATCACGATTCCGGAGGGGATCGATGGTGAGTCGGTGCGCAGCATGTTACTGAACGATTTCAGCATTGAGATTGCCAGTTCATTTGGACCGTTGAAAGGGCAGATCTGGCGGATCGGTACAATGGGATTCAGCTGCCAACGCAAGAACGTACTTCATGTGCTGGGAGCGCTGGAAGCTGTTCTTCTCCGTCATCGTCACGTATTACCAGCCGGTGAAGCGGTGCAGGCCGCATTGGATGTGTATGCAGGGAAGGAGGGTGCCTTATGTTAAATCAGATGCCAATCTCCAGAGAGGTTATGGTCACCTCTCCTCATTATCTGGCAAGTGTAGTGGGAAGCTCCATCCTCCAGCAGGGCGGGAATGCTTATGATGCCGCTGTTGCGGTCAGTGCAGCTCTGGGTGTGGTATATCCGCATATGACCGGACTTGGCGGGGATGCCTTCTTCCTGATTCATGACGGAGCCAGCGGTGAGATTACCGCCTATAACGGAAGTGGCCGCTCAGCCGCAGGCATTCATGCGGATACGTTCAAAGCGATGGGCATGAATGCCATCCCTCAACGTGGTGTGCTTAGTGCCATCACAGTTCCGGGAATGGTGGATGCCTGGTGGGAAGTCTGGTCACGGTACGGTAAGTTACCGTGGGAGCAGTTGCTTGAACCTGCCGCGCAGTATGCGGAAAAAGGATGCCCTGTATCCCGAAATCTCCGCCTGTGGATGGAAAGGGATGAAGATTTCATTATGGGGCATACACCGCTGCGAGCGGTATTTGCGCCTTTGGGTACACTTTTGCAGGAAGGTGAGCTGCTGATCCAGCCTGATCTTGCTGCCTCCATTCGTCTGATTCAGACGGGTGGAAGAGATACTTTTTATACAGGAGAACTCGCGGATCGTCTGACTTCAGCTATTCGTGAGGATGGGGGCATGCTTGCCCCAGCAGACTTTGCAGGCCATCGGGGCGAGTGGGTGAAACCGGTCAGTACGGGGTATCGTGGCTATGAAGTTCATCAGATGCCGCCCAACTCGCAGGGATTCTCGATGCTGATGATGTTAAATATGCTGGAGCATACGGATCTGTCCTCTGTAGCACGTACCTCACCGGAATTCTATCATCTGATGGCGGAAGTGGTGAAAAAGGCGTTTCGTGATCGTGATCGTTATCTGACTGACCCGGATTTCAGGGATATTCCGCTGGATCATCTGTTATCCAAGGGTTATGGAGACCAACTGTGGAATGAGATTCAGTCTGCTCCACCTGTGGCACAGCCGTTTCTGTCCAAAACGATAGGTCAGGACACGGCGTATGCAGCGATTGTCGATAGCGAAGGCAATGCCGTTTCATTCATCCAAAGCCTGTATTTTGACTTCGGTGCAGCGTATGTACCGGGGGATACGGGAGTTATCATGCAGAACCGGGGGTCGTTTTTCTCCTTAGATCCGAGGGATGCCAACGTTCTGGAACCCAACAAACGCTCATTCCACACCCTCATGCCGGGCCTTGTTACACGAGATGGCAAACCTTATATGCTCGTGGGTACACAGGGGGGAGAAGGGCAGCCGCAGACACAATTATCTGTGCTTACCGGAGTGCTTGATTATGGGCTGAACATTCAGGAAGCAATCAGCCTGCCGCGTTGGGTGTATGGACGTACCTGGGGCGAAGAAGGCGATACGATGCGTGTGGAGAACCGATATCACGATGACGTATGTGCAACCCTTGCCCAATGGGGACATAACGTTGAAGCGAGAGCGCCGTGGGACGGCATTATGGGACAGTCGCAAGGCATTGTCATTCGTGAGGACGGCATGATTAGTGGCGCAGCAGACCCTAGAGGTGATGGTATGGCTATTGGGTGGTAACAGCTACATTGGACATTTATAAGTTCAACTAGATATTTACACGATAACAGCGATCGGAAGGTTAGTCTGTCATTGGAGTGAGAGTGTAAATATGTATGAGTTGTAATATATAGACAGACACAGATAGGGGAGATTGGCATGGGAACGATCCTGCTGAAGGGTGCACAGCTTGTGACGATGAATGCAGAAGAGGAAGTGTTCATTGGAGATCTGTTGATCGAGGATAATAAAATCAAGGAGATTGCAATGCACATCGACATGCAAGCTGACCAAGTCATTGATGCTCGTGGTAAAGTGCTGTTGCCAGGTTTCATCCAGACGCATATTCATCTGTGTCAGACCTTGTTCCGTGGACGTGCGGATGATCTGGAACTGATGGATTGGCTCCGTCAACGTATCTGGCCGCTGGAAGCAGCGCATGATGAGGAGTCCGTGTATTATTCGGCAATGCTTGGACTCGGCGAATTGATCTCCAGCGGAACCACGACCATTCTGGATATGGAGACGGTACATCACACGGACTCGGCGTTTCAGGCGATGGCACAGAGCGGCATCCGGGTCATCTCTGGCAAAGTGATGATGGATCATGGAGACGAAGTTCCGGAACCCCTGCGTGAGGATACAGCAACTTCGCTACAACAGAGTGTGGATCTGCTGGAGAAATGGAACGGGTTTGGCGGAGGTCGCATTCAGTATGCTTTCTGTCCACGCTTCGTTGTATCGTGTACCGAAGAATTGCTGGTAGAGGTGCGCGACCTGTCGAATAAATATCATGTCAAAGTCCACACCCATGCCTCCGAGAATCGCGGAGAGATTGAACTGGTAGAACACGAACGCGGAATGCGTAACATCGTATACCTCGATCATATCGGTCTGGCGACCCCCAGATTGGTACTGGCACACTGTGTATGGCTGAGTGAGGAAGAGAAGGAGATCATCCGCAAACGTGGTGTCAAAGTCACTCACTGTCCTGGATCAAATATGAAACTTTCCTCCGGGGTAGCGGATATTCCGGATCTGCTGAATCGTCAGATCGCGGTTGGGATCGGGGCTGATGGTGCCGCGTGCAACAACAATCTGGATATGTTTCAGGAAATGCGCCTCACGGCCCTGATGCAGAAGATCCCTCATGGCCCAACGGTGATGGATGCTCGGACCGTATTACGCATGGCTACCATGGGCGGTGCAGAGGTGCTTGGCTTGTCGAAGGAAATTGGCAGTCTCGAAGTGGGCAAAAAGGCAGATATGCTGCTGCTGGATCTGGATGATTTCCACACGTACCCTTCCTATGAGACGGATGTCTATTCCCGCGTAGTGTATTCCGCAACACGTAGCTGTGTGGATACCGTTATTATTGACGGAAGTATCGTGCTCAAGAATCGTAAGATTCAGACGATTGATCGTAGCATTGTGCTGCGTGAGTCGGATAAGAGTATTGCAAGATTGATGAAACGTATCTGATCGAAGGAAGCTTATGCAATTCCAGAAAGGATGGAGACCGCTATGGAAATGCATGATCTGTGTGCAATTGCAGCCCGTGAAACGCGCTGCGTGCTCGCAACAGCGATTAAGGTAGAGGGTCATGCTTACCGTAAGCAGGGAGTCTCTATGCTGTTGACTGAGGATGGCAAAATGGTTGGCAGTATCAGTCCGGGATGTCTGGAGAGTGATCTTCAGGCCCGGGTGAGCCATGTGCTGGATACGAAGCAGATGGAATTCGCGGAATACGACATGCGTCCCGAGGATGATCTGTCCTGGGGTGAGACGATTGGCTGCGGCGGACTCGTTGTTGTGTTGCTTGAACCCGTGTGTGGTGAACTCCGATATACGTTGCAGAAGATGCAAGAGTGTTTTCAATCCGGCGCTGCAACAGCGTTAACCCGAACGTTCCAAGATGGTTACACAAGGGTTCGATATGGCTGGAGACGGATTGAACCAACGGGTCCCCGGCGCCAGCCAATCTTGCGTCCTTCGCTCGTCCCACCTCATGATCGCGTGACGAACAATAATCCAGCTTCATTGCAGGTTGATGTACAACACAGCAGTGGGAATATCAAGCATGAACATACGGCATCAAAACAATATTCTCCCGACATACCTCGCCTTACGCTTGTGCCTGAAGTGGTACCTGTTTTGTCAAACGAATCTCACTCTTCCCATCTATCCGGTGATTCACAACATATCTCTGAGTCTGATGCTGAAATAGCGACAAACAACACGGTTTCAACGAATCCCTGGGACCTCCCGCAGCAACTCACTTCGCTGTACACGCCTAAACCTCGCCTGATTATCATCGGAGCCGGGAATGATGTTATTCCTGTTGCCAGACTCGCCCAATCCGCAGGATTCCGAGTAGTTGTAGCCGATTGGCGAGAGTCCTTATGCACCTCGGAACGATTCCCTGAAGCTGAACTGGTAATGGGTTTCCCACGTGAGATTATGCCTTTGTTAAACGTAAACAACGGAGATTATTTGATTTTAATGAGTCACAATTTCCCCCGCGAACGTGAACTGTTGGAGATGGTAGTGGACTGTGAGTACGCGTATCTTGGCATCATGGGTTCCAAAACACGAACAGCCCGTCTGCTGGATGGCTTACCACCGTTGAAATATGTGCATTCTCCCGTTGGTTTGAGCATCGGAGCAGACGGTCCCGAACAGATCGCCATCAGCATTGCAGCGGAATTGATCGCATGTAAACATAAGGTTTCTTCCTTGAGTTCTGAGGTGCAGAGGGGGAGCGTTGCACATGCGAATGACGGGCATAGTTCTGGCAGCTGGTAAGAGTCGTCGCCTTGGTCGGGATAAACTCTCGGTTGTCATGCCTGACGGAAGGTCACTGGCTGCATGGTCATTGGAAGCTGCGTTGAATTCGGAGCTAGATCAAGTGGTCTGTGTGGTCAAACCGGAAGATTCGCTGGCATGGCTACCTGTAAAATGGTTTGATTCTGCTACCTATGCCTACCATCCGACAGCGAGACTTCGAATTGTGGTCTGTGCTGACTATGCCTGCGGCATGGCCAATTCTCTTCATTCTGGCGTATTGTCGGCCATGCAGTACAAACCGGAGGGCATTCTCATGTTACTGGGTGATCAGCCTTTATTAAAAACGCAGGATATTAATCGGGTGACTACAGAACTGGCTACCCACAAGTTATGTGACTATGTCGCAGCTACCGACGGTGAGGGAGGCAAGCCGCCCGTTGCTTTTCGCTCCCATATGTTCGGCCCTCTGTTGTCCTTGCATGGAGATGATGGGGCACGCAAGATTATGCGCAGCGCTAACTATTCAGGTGTACATGTGCCACTGTCTGAGACTAGTTTCTGGGATGCGGATACAGAACCGGAACTGGAACGCATTCTGAGTCATGTATATGAATCACAGCAGACAGACTAAATAACAGGAGAAGATTATTAACTATGTATAATTTAATTACATGATCAGGTCAGCCAGGCAGTCTGGTTGGCCTATTTGTCTTCTTTTCAAGTATGGTGAAAGAGAGCCAATGTTAGCTTTCGATAGATCATGATGCATCAAGCACAAATAGAACGCAGGTTTTATACATTTATCCAAAACGATGTAAAGGTAATTGACGTTGCTGCTGAACTCTCATATGATTTGAAGAATTATTTGGATCAGACGGTTGAATTTCCTGCCCAAGGAAGAGAGAGAAAGGGGATGCAGCGATGGTACTACCAGCATACGGTTCTGGAGCATTGCCATCGGTATGGCAGCCTGAGAACCTGCAAGAACTGCAAACGTTGAGAAGTAGACTCAAGGGGATATGTTGTTTCTCGGCAGGTGGAACATTGCTACGAACCCAGTGGGAGGGTGGCTTGGTTCCAGTGCCTGAACACATGATTAGTCTGGCTCGTATTCCAGGAATGAGCGGTATATCTATTCGTGGAGATGAGATGGTCATTGGCGCGATGACCCGATTAAAGGAATGTGCTGCACAAGCGTTGCTGCATCAACTGCCGATCCTGCAAGAAGCGGTGAATGCAATTGCTGCTCCTTCCATTCGAAATGTGGCAACCATTGGCGGGAACATTGTGTCCGGAGTAGGGGATACGCTGCCTGCTTTGCTTGTATATGATGCGGAGCTGCACTGGTTGACGGACAACGGCATTGAGATCCGCAGTGTGTCATCCTGGCTTCGAGGTGGACGGGATGGAAGTCGGAATCCAGGTGATGTGTTGATTTCCATTCATATCCCGATGAGACCGTCATCTCTGCTTGATGTGGACAGTGAGCAGAGACATGCAGCACGAGAAGTTTCCTTTTACCGCAAGCTGGGTCGACGGGAGACGTTCAGTGCTTCGCTGGTGACGGTTGCGTTATACGGTGAGATTGATTTGGATAACCGCTGGACCAAGATTGCGATTGCAGCTGGTGGAGGCTCAGGCATGGCGATGCGACTTCTGGATTCGGAACGACAGCTTCTTGGTAGCGAAGCTACTGTTATGCAAGCGGCGACTCTTGCAGCTGCCGTGGCTAGCGAATTTACGACTTATGGCGATGCATTTGCAACAGAACATTATCGCAAACAGACCGCGGGCAACATGCTTGGCGCCGGGCTATGGGAAGAACTTCACGAATAGAAGACTTCGATCAAGCAAAGGAGGAGAGGCATCATGCTGCTGAATCGGAAACAGAGCGGGAAACGCTGGCACCTGCGGCCAGATGGGGCACCCAAAGTTACAGGCCAACTTCAATATCTGACGGATATGACGTTACCTGACATGATCCATGGCAGAGTATTGCGAAGCGAATATCCTTATGCTCGTCTATTGTCTATAGATACTTCGGAAGCTGAGGCGTTGGAAGGTGTCTACGCGGTTTTGACCTCCAAAGATGTGCCTGGTCTGAATCGTTTTGGCATAGCGACCCCGGATCAGCCTGTGTTCTGCGAGGATATTGTTCGTTATGTTGGGGACGCCATTGCAGCGGTTGCTGCGGATTCCCCGGAACGTGCGGCGCTTGCACTGGATGCGATCCGTGTAGAGTATGAGGAACTCACTCCGCTGAATAGTACAGACGCTGCATTGGCTCCAGGCGCACCAGAGCTGCATGAGCATGGACCAGGTAATGTGCTGCATCGGACGGAGATCAAACGTGGAGACGCTGAGCAAGCCTTTGCCACGTGTGATCATATCGTGACTGAGACGTATTATACGCCTCGTCAGATGCATGCGTACATGGAGACAGAAGGTGGCCTGTTTGTCCCGGATGAAGAGGGAAGGCTGAATGTATACGCGGCAACGCAACATGGTTATAAAGACCGGATGCAGCTTGCGCGCATCATTGGCTGTCCTGAAGAAGATATTCGGGTGGTGTCTTCACCGATTGGTGGTTCATTTGGCGGAAAAGATGAACTAAACGTACAGCCTTATGGTGCATTGCTGGCCTTGAGATGCGGACGTCCTGTGAAAATGCATAATTCTCGTAAAGAATCCGTACGTGCAGGGCTGAAACGGCACCCAATGAAGATTGAAATGCAGACTGGCATGAGTCGAGAAGGCATCATACAGGCGCATCGTGTACGTATTACAGCAGATACCGGAGCGTATGCCACGCTTGGCGCACCGGTGCTGAACTTCTGTACCGAGCATTGCCTTGGACCGTACGCTATTCCAAATGTGGATGTGGAAGGCGTATCTGTATATACGAATAACGGGCTGTCAGGTGAGTTTCGCGGATTTGGCGGGAATCAGGCGATTTTCGCCATGGAAGGTCAGATGGATCGGCTTGCAGAAATCATGAACATGGACCCTTGGGAGTTCCGCAGACGTAATATGAGGGAAAAAAATGATCCTGGACCGTTGAATCAACGCATTCTGGTTACGGATGGACTGTCCCAGGTATGGGAGGCATTGGATCGCTCCGAACTGTGGCAAAAACATCAGAGTCCCCCGGCACATCCTGCCCTGCCACCGTGGATCAAACGCGGAGTCGGAGCAGCCATCGCCATGCACGGTGCAGGCCTGGGTTATGGCATTCCAGACCCTGCGGGAGGCCGCCTGTCCCTGAATAACGAAGGCAAGATTGAGGTGGCATTCAGCTACGAGGAATTTGGTCAGGGGCTCATTGCAACGCTGGAAATTATGTTATGTGATCTGTTCCAATGCAGTACATCGGATCTCAGTATTATCATCGGAGATACGGATCGTGTGCCCCACAGCGGATCAAGTACAGCTTCACGTTCAACAACGATGGCATGGATGGCTCTTCAACGCTTGCAGACTCCATTTCGTTCCCGTGTTCTCGCTGTCGCGTCTGAAATGTCAGGCGTTCCGGCAGATGAACTGGTGACAGGGCCTGGGGGTATATGGCGCAAAGGCCAGCTTCCTGCCGAAACTTCAGAAGTAGAAACAGATGTGCAAGGGACAGGAAAGAGCGAGAAGGCTGAAAGAACTGAAGTGGCTGAGATCGTTGCTGGAGGGACTGAAAGTGATCAAACTGCTGAAAGTAGTTATTTAGGTGCATCTCAATACCTGGCGAAAGAGGGAGTTTCATCAGGCTTATTGATCTCGTATGCTGAACTCGCAACGCAGGGCGAAGCCGATGAATGGATTTTTGATACAAAGTTTGATTACCCAACTACGCCAGACAACGTGGTAGGCGGGCATTATTTGTATACGTATGCGGCGGTTGCGGCAGAGGTAGAAGTAAATACATTGACCGGCGAAACCAAGCTACTTGATACACGCCATGTTGTAGCGGCAGGCCCGGTTATCAACCCTATGGGTTATATCGGACAGATTGAAGGTGGCAGTGTCATGGCGCTTGGATTCACGTTAACGGAGGATGCGGTCATGCAGGACAGCCGTTATGTAACCACGAACCTCGACACGTATCTGATCCCAACCATTCAGGATATTCATACCAATCTGGAGGTTGAGGCTATTGAAGACTTACCCGAAGGTGATGCGTTTGGTCCTAGGGGGATCGGTGAGATAGGCTCCGTTGCGCTTGCGCCGGCCATAACAGCTGCAATTCACCAGGCGACAGGCGTATGGGTTAACCGTCTTCCTGTACCGAGGGAACAACTGGTCAGACCTTTAAATGTACCTTTGCAGGAAGGAGTGAGTCCATCATGAGTAAACCACTTGAGAATCACTGGACAGCCGTTGTGAATGGCGAACAGAAACATCTGGAGATCGCGCAAACAACCCGACTTGTCGATGTGCTTCGGACTCATTTGCAACTAACGGGTACCAAAGTATCCTGCGAAGTTGGTCGCTGCGGCGCATGTATGGTTCTGATGGATGGAGAACCCGTGAATTCCTGTCTTGTCATGGCTTATCAATGTGAAGGAAGTGACATTATGACGATTGAAGGTCTGCACGGCGAGGAGAAAGGCACTCTGCATCCAATTCAACAGGCTTTTGTAGAGGAAGGTGGTTTTCAGTGCGGCTACTGTACTCCAGGCATGGTGATCTCAACCAAGGCATTACTGGATGCACATCCTGAGCCTTCTCAAGAACAGATTGAAACAGGATTGTGCGGGAATCTGTGTCGTTGTACCGGTTACGGTGGCATTATTCGGGCGGTACGCAAGGCAGGGGAACGCTGTGTGGTAAAGGAAACGTCTGCCGAGGAAACCGTTAGTTGAACCGAGACAGGACGTAGACATAAATACAAGGAGAATTGAAGAAACGTACTTTGAAAAAGCATCCGATACAGGAATGCTTTTTTTGTTTTTTAGGTTTTCTGCCAAGTACAGTCATCTAATGGGAGATGAAGTTCAAGGCCAGAATCTGGTCAGATAATGAACCGTTTTCGATTGGCTCCAATATTGGTGAGACGATGGAGTAATGTTGTTCAAAGTACTGGTACAAAAGAATTTCAAACATTCTCATTCACCATATATTTACAAATATTGGTGTGCGTGATATGGTTAAAATGAAAGCGCCATCATGAATGGGTTCATTGACATTTCATTATCATATTTCACTTGGGAAGGAAGATGGAATTGATGAAAAATTTGCTCAAAAAGGCAACCGCAATGATGCTGGCATTGCTCCTACTGCTTGGATTAATGACAGCGCCCGTTCATGCAGACACACCATTGTTCACCATCGAAAGCGAAGATGCGCAGCTCACCCCGGATCTTCAAGTGGTTACTTCAATCTATGGGCAACCCAAGCCCGGATTCTCAGGGGCCGGATTTGTCTGGATGCAGAACTCTGGCACATTAACCTTCACAGTGACTGTCCCGGAAACCGGCATGTACGCGATCTCCACACGATATATGCAGGAGCTCAGTGCAGATGGCAGGTCACAAAATTTAATCGTAAATGGTGTTACGAAAGGGGCGTACATGCTGCCTTACACGACAACATGGTCAGACTTCGATTTTGGTTTTCACAAGTTGAATCAGGGTGCCAACACGATTGAGCTGAAGGCTGGATGGGGCTTCGCTTATTTTGATACTTTTACAGTGGATCATGCTGATCTGGATCCCCTGAATGTGCAGCCAGTTCTCACTGATCCTGAAGCTACACCGGAAACTCAAATTTTGATGAATTATTTAACGGAGGTATACGGAAACAACATTATTTCTGGTCAGCAAGAGATCTACGGAGGAGGGAATGACGGAGATTCGGAGCTTGAATTCGAGTGGATTCATGATCTGACCGGAAAGTATCCGGCAATCCGTGGCTTTGATCTGATGAATTATAATCCGTTGTATGGTTGGGAGGACGGTACAACCGATCGCATGATTGATTGGGTGAATAACCGTGAAGGTATTGCAACAGCTTCCTGGCATATCAATGTGCCTCGTAATTTCAATACGTATGAGCTTGGGGACTTTGTGGATTGGAAAGAGGCGACCTACAAGCCAACAGAAACGAATTTTAATACAGCCAATGCGGTAATTCCCGGTACGAAAGAGTATCAATACGTGATGATGACCATCGAGGATCTGGCAGAACAATTACTGATTTTGCAAGATAACGATGTGCCAGTGCTTTTCCGTCCGTATCATGAAGCAGAAGGTAACGGTGGGCTGAACGGGGAAGGTGCATGGTTCTGGTGGGCTTCGGCAGGCGCAGAAGTGTACAAAGAGCTATGGGATCTGCTGTATACCGAACTGACCGAGACGTATGGCTTGCACAATCTGATCTGGACCTACAACAGCTACGTATACAGCACTTCTCCTGCCTGGTATCCGGGCGATGATCAGGTAGATCTCGTCGGATATGATAAATACAATACGATCTACAACCGTTATGACGGTTTGTCCGGCGTACCGAATGAAGATGCGATTACCTCGATTTTCTATAAGCTTGTTGAATTGACGAACGGTACCAAAATGGTAGCCATGACGGAGAACGATACGATCCCAAGCGTGAAAAATCTGACAGAGGAGAAATCAGGATGGCTGTACTTCTGTCCTTGGTATGGCGAGCATCTGATGAGTTCTGCTTTTAATTACCCGGCAACATTGAAAACGCTTTATCAAAGTGATTATGTCATTACGTTGGATGAGCTGCCAAATCTAAAGGTTAACAATCCCAACCCCAATGCATCCATCACACCTGGAAACGTTGAATTTGACAAATACACACCCAATCAAAGCGATAAAACCGTAACCGTGAATGCAAACGGCAATACGCTAACTGCTCTCCGGGCAGGCAACAATGCGTTGACCGCAACGACAGACTATACCTTGAACGGAAACACATTGCTGCTGAAAAAATCTTATCTGGCAACCCTGCCAGTTGGTGAGCATTCGATTGTTCTGGATTTTAATCAAGGTCAGGACCCTGTGTTAAAAGTCAAAATTGTGGATTCAACACCGGGTACAAATGCTGTGATTTCTCCTGTGAATGCAACATTTGATAAAGCGACGAATCCCGCGCAGGATATTTCCGTATCTATCACCTTAAACGGCCGTCAGCTTACAAGCATCACAAAGGGGGATGTTACACTTGTAGCGGGTCAGAATTATACAGCGTCCAGCTCTGCTGTTGTTCTGAACAAATCCTATCTTGCTACACTACCGCTGGGCCAGAACGTGTTGACCTTTCACTTCAATGGAGGAAATAACGCTGTGTTAACTGTGAATGTGGTAGACAGCACGGTTAATGTGCCAGCGGGGGATTTGACGATTCAAGCTTTTAACGGCAATACAAGTGCATCCACCAACGGCGTCTCACCCAAGTTTAAATTGGTCAACTCAGGCAATTCGGATATTCCTTTAAGTGATGTAAAAATCCGTTATTACTATACAATTGACGGGGAGGAAGCTCAGAGTTTCTGGTCCGACTGGGCCAGTATGGGCAGTGCAAATGTAACGAGCAATTTCGTTAAACTGGCGACTCCAGTTGCCGGAGCGGATCATTATCTGGAAGTGGGCTTTACAAGTGCGGCGGGATCACTGAATGCGGGCCAGAGCGCAGAGATTCAAACACGCTTTTCCAAAAATAATTGGTCGAATTACACTCAGACTAACGATTACTCGTTCAAGGCAACCGGTAGTCAGTTCGCAAACCATGATAAGGTTACCGGGTATGTGAACGGTCAGCTGGTATGGGGAATTGAGCCGTAAAGGTAGATAGCACGTTTAATAGGCTGGATCAGGGGTTGAACCTCTGATTCAGCCTTTTTATGGTGTAGACGGTGTACACCGATTAAACGGAATGTTCTTTTTCATTTTTAGTATGTGACGATGTATCCATGTCTGTTAATATGCGATCTATTATCTTTTTCGTATGGCCCATGATGAATTGAAGAAGTACACCTGCACAACATACGGTTATCAACGTTCCAAGCCCGATTGGCCCACTGAGCAGAAACGCCAGAATTAAAAATACAAGGTAAATGAACGTTCTCGATACAAATAAGGGCGTTTGAGTGATTTCATGCAAGATTAATGTTAAGCGGTCAATCGGAATGGGTGCAAAATTGGTCTGTAAATAAATTGCCGTGCCGATACTTATGATCACTAAACCAATGACAAAAGTCATTAATTTGCTGTACCAAACTTCGGGTGTGATCAAGGAATCAGATACATAAAGCCAGATATCAATCCCGACACCAGTAATGAATGCGGTGACGAGTCCTAAAAACTCGGGTTTTTGCTGCTTCAAAAGCGAATTACATCCAATTAATAGGAAAGCAATGATGACCTCCCAGCTACCTACACTTAGCCCTACATGATGTGACAGCCCTACCAGAAGTGCATCAAACGGTGAGGTGCCCAGTTCAGATTGGATGGTAAGGGAGATGCCAAGTGTTAAGATGAGAATACCTGCGACAAAAAGTACATATTTCAAATTCATTCAACCTCTTTTTCAATATTATGTTGCAAATACAACAAAATTGAGCTAAATTCAATGTAACCCTTTTTTAGTGCATTTGCAACAAACGATTAACTTGTTAAAGGAATGTGAATATAGATGACGATTCGTATAGAGATATGTACCATTGAACATGTATGTGAACTGCAGGAGATTAGTTATGAGACGTTTAATGAAACGTTTAAAGGGCAAAATTCACCCGAAAATATGAAAGCTTATCTGGAAAAGGCGTTTAATCGGGAGCAATTAGAAACGGAACTGTCCGTGGCGGATTCACAATTTCTTTTTATTTATGTCAACAATCAAGTTGCTGGGTACATGAAGGTGAATATCAATGATACTCAGACGGAGAAGATGGGCTTGGAATCCTTTGAGATCGAGCGGGTGTACATCAAAAAAGAGTTCCAAAAACATGGCCTGGGTAAGGTACTGCTCCATAAAGCCATAGAGATGGCAACAGAACAACACAAAACGAATATTTGGTTAGGCGTGTGGGAGAAAAATGAAAATGCCATCGCATTTTATGAAAAGATGGGGTTTGTACAGACAGGAGCTCATGCTTTTTACATGGGAGATGAGGAACAGATTGATTTTATAATGACCAAAACGATACTCTAACGGGATCATCGAGGGAAAAGCTTGGGAGAAAAATGCTATTGAGCAGAACTCTTTCGGGCTTTTTCATGTTTTGCCAGAACCGTTGAATCATAAAATGAAGAAATTGGCGAAGGTTAATACATAACAAATATTATGTAAACTTATTATTTTCGATGACCTTCATAAGCTGCATCTATGGCTTTAGCAAAAGTTAAAGGCCTGATTAATACATAATTAGCAGTAATATTTTGCTCAATAATCGTGAAGGTAATAGGCTGATCTCAAGGATCATCAATACAATTTATTAGTTTATTTCAACGTTTGGAGAGTCAGCCGAAAATCGTTTTCGTTCGTAGTTTGTTAGATAGCTTTACGTTCTTAATAATCAGTATATAAGTTGTATATACCTCATGTTAAAAGAACTTTTTGTACATGAAACGGACGTGTTAATCCACCATGTTGAATTATTTAGTTTTAGAGCGGAAAATGGAAAATAAAATTAATATTTTAAGTAAGAACTCAGGAGGATTTGGACTCTTAAAACCAGCCGAAAAAAGGAGCGAAATCGATCAATATATTAATTGGATAAATAAGGTATAAATCGTTAAAAAGGCGCTACTACGCCGATTATAGATCAATTTCATATGGATTTGCGATGGATTTAGTACCGCTTTCACGTTATGCTTTTGGAAATTGGAAAGGAAGTGGGAAAAATGGAACGCGAACTGGCGTTGGAAATTGTCAGAGTAACAGAATTGGCTGCGTTAGCTTCAGCACCCTGGATGGGACGAGGCGACAAGAACAGTGCAGATGAAGCGGCTACTTTGGCCATGCGCGCCATGTTCGATTCCGTGTCCATTCGCGGCACGGTGGTAATCGGTGAAGGAGAAATGGATGAAGCACCCATGTTGTACATCGGCGAGGAAGTAGGCAACGCTGAGGGCCCTGAGGTTGACGTGGCTGTAGACCCGCTCGAAGGTACAGAAATCGTGGCCAAAGGACTAAACAACGCTCTATCGGTTATTGCAGTGGCGGGAAAAGGTAACCTGCTCCACGCACCGGACATGTATATGGAGAAACTGGCGGTAGGGCCTGCGCTTGTAGGCAAGGTCAGCATTGAAGACCCGGTTGAAGTCACACTGGAGAAAGCCGCTGCCGCATTGAACAAAAACATCTCGGACCTCACTGTGATGATTCTGGATCGTGTGCGACACGAGAGTACCATCAAGACGCTACGCAAGGTTGGCGTACGGATCAAGTTTCTCAGTGACGGTGATGTTGCGGGTGCGATGGCACCGGCCTTCCCGGAGGCGGGCATTGATCTGTATGTCGGATCTGGAGGAGCGCCAGAAGGTGTGCTGGCTGCCGCAGCGCTATCTTGCCTTGGGGGTGAGATCCAAGGTCGTCTGATGCCTGCCAACGCAGACGAATTCCAGCGCTGCTTGCAGATGGGGATCGATAATCCCTACAAAGTGTTAACGATGCAGGATATGATCGGCACAGAGGATGTCATTTTTGCCGCAACAGGTGTGACGCCAGGTGAGATTCTGGGAGGGGTACGATATCTTGCGGATGATCGGGCCGAGACCGATTCAATTGTTATGCGTGCCAAAACCAAAACAATTCGGTTTATTCGTTCCCAACACTTTCTGCCGAACAAAGAAGTGCTGCACAAAGTAAGACAGCTCCAATCCACGCCAGAACCCTCGGATCGCATTCCGAGTCATGCGAAAACAATGGAGCAGGCTGAGTTTAGTCAATCTTCCGTTGATCTTGGCGTTACAACGACGTTGTGAGCTGCACTCCCCATAATTGAACAAACAGGATCAACTGAAATCGTTGTAGTGAATTTGATAAGTAACTTGAACCCCTAAGGTTACAGAGCATGAAGTTAATGAAAGTACCATCTCTGGCAAGATAATAATGAGGGCTTGGATTAACCCAAACCCTCATTATTTTTTTGTGTTAAAAGCATTGACAACGGTTACATGGCATGAGAAAATGTACGCGCGTACATAAATATCGATTTTTAATTACTATTTGATTTATAGGTGAGCTAGAAGGGGGTGAATATTCATGGCATCTCGTAAAGAAGTGGCTGATCTTGCGGGTGTTTCCGAGGCGACGGTCTCCCGGGTGCTTAATGGGGTAGGTCCTATTAAAGAAGAGACACGTCGCAAGGTTCTTGAAGCTTCCGAACAGTTAGGCTATGTGCCCAGCGCTCTTGCTCGCAGTTTTGCCAGAAGTAAAAGCGGGAACCTTGGCGTAGTATTGCCTTATGTTCCGAAGGCGCATTTGTTCTCGGCGTATTTTTTCTCGGAAATGCTGAGTGGGATTGGAAGCAAAGCCAGAGACAATAGCATGGACCTGTTGGTTATGTTCCGGACACCCGGTGAAGTGATGAATTATACGGATCTGTTCCGGCGTCAGAAAGTGGACGCTTGCATTATCCTTGGTGCCAGAGATGATCATGAAGAACTGGCGGCCATGCAGCAACTTCATCAGGAAGGACACCCATTCTGTGTCATGAATCAGCATTTTGAGGGCCAATCGTTCACGGAAGTGGATGCGGATCATGTGGAAGGAAGCAGACTTGCCATACGTCATCTTACGGATCAGGGGTATCGCAAAATCGCTTTTCTCAATGGTCCAGACAGCTATTCCAACAGCCAGGAGCGAATGGAAGGCGTTCGTCTTGGCCTGCAAGAAGCAAATATGGAGCTGGACCCGAGTCTATTGCTTAAAGGGAATTATAGTAGAAGAAGTGGCATTGAGGCGGCAGCGACTGTAGCAGATCGCCTACATGAGATTGATGCTGTATTTGCGGCCAATGACCGGATGGCCATTGGTGTCATGCATGGTTTGCGTGAGCGGGGAATAGGGCCTGGGGATTTTCCGGCATTTGTGGGTTATGACGACTCCGATGCCGCCGAGATGGCGGTTCCGCCGCTGAGCAGCGTCAGGGTTCCATTTTTCGAGATGGGTGAACTTGCAGTATCGAAGCTTATGCATGGGTCTGTGGGTGACACACATAAAGCGAATAACTCTGTTGTAGCGGTAACCGAATCAGCGAGAGCGTTGTTGCCTACCGAACTGATCATCCGTGCTTCTTCTATCCGTCAATAGTTTATTGGTACACATATTGAAAGACTTTTTATTATTCCAAAGGAGGAAATGATCATGTCAAATCGTCTTCGTGTCGGAATGGTTGGATACAAGTTTATGGGGAAGGCCCACAGTAATGCCTATCGCAGTCTGCCGATGTTTTTCCCGTCTGCTCCGCTGCAACCTGAGATGTCTGTGATCTGTGGACGTAACGAGCAGGGAGTGCAGGAGGCAGCGAATCAGTTCGGTTGGTCCGAAAGTGTAACGGATTGGCGCGAACTGGTGAAGCGGGATGATATTGATCTGATTGATATTAACGCGCCAAGTGATGCCCATAAGGAAATTGCGTTGGAAGCAGCCCGTCAGGGCAAACATCTGTTTTGTGAGAAACCACTGGCCCTGTCACTTGCGGATTCGCGTGAGATGCTTCAGGCAGCAGAGGATGCTGGCGTCGCACATATGGTCGGGTTCAACTACCGTTTCTCACCAGCGGTGCAATTAGCGAAGGGTCTGGTGGAGAGCGGACGACTGGGTAAGATCTATCATTTCCGTGCTTTTTTCTTGCAGGACTGGATCATGGACCCTTCGTTCCCGCTGGTATGGCGTTTGCAAAAAGAAGTGGCTGGTTCCGGTTCCCATGGGGATCTGGGCGCGCATTTAATCGATCTGGCTCGTTTCCTCGTTGGTGAATTCCAGGAAGTCATCGGCATGAGCGAAACCTTCATCAAAGAACGACCGCTTGCAGCCGAGATGACCGGTTTGAGTGCAAAGGGCAGTTCGAATGCGGATGCACCGAAAGGAGAAGTGACCGTCGACGACGCTACGTTGTTCCTGGCACGATTCGCAGGAGGGGCGCTGGGCAGCTTCGAAGCTACACGTTTTGCAGCGGGGCATCGCAGTACGAACTCGTTTGAGATTAACGGCAGTCTCGGCAGTGTACGATTTGATTTTGAGCGGATGAACGAACTGGAAGTGTATTTCACAAAGGATGAAGAGGACGTACAGGGATTCCGCCGTGTACTGGCGACCGATCCGGCACATAAATATGCTGAAGCCTGGTGGCCTGCTGGACATACGATTGGATTCGAGCACACGTTCACCCATGAAATGCTGGAGCTGGTGACAGCGATCTCTGAAGGACGCCAACCATCACCGAGTTTCCACGATGGGGTCGCGTGTCAGGCTGTACTGGAAGCAGTAGAACGTTCGGTAACAGAACGGCGCTGGGTGACGCTTGAAGAGATGTGAGCAAGCAAGACAGTGACGTCAGAAATAAGGTTGAACACATAAAACTAGGCGAAAGCGAGTGAATAAACGATGAGTAAAGCACTGATTGTATGGGGCGGCTGGGATGGACATGAACCGGAGCAGGTAGCAGCGATATTTGAGCGTATTTTGAAGGAAGAGCAGTTTGAGGTTGAAGTCTCGAATACGTTGGAGTCTTATGCGGATGCAGAGAAGCTGCTAGGTCTGGATCTGATTGTGCCGTTGTGGACAATGGGACAGATTGAGCAAGAACTCGTCAATAACGTATCAGCGGCTGTTCAGAGCGGTGTGGGCTTGGCTGGTCTTCATGGCGGGATGTGTGATGCCTTCCGAAATAACGTAGACTGGCAGTTTATGACGGGTGGACAATGGGTTGCCCATCCAGGTAACGATGGTGTGGAGTATATGGTGAACATGAAGCGCGGTTCTAGCCCGTTATTGGATCATATAGAAGATTTTCAGGTGAAAAGTGAACAGTACTACCTGCACGTAGACCCGGCAGTGGAAGTGCTGGCAACAACTCGTTTCCCAGTGGTGGCTGGTCCGCATGCGGCGAATGGTCCTGTAGATATGCCTGTTGTCTGGACGAAACGCTGGGGCGCAGGGCGGGTATTCTACAACTCCCTGGGACACCATGCAGACATTGTAGACATGAAACCCGTGACTGAAATGATGCGCAGTGGGTTCAAATGGACAGCAGCAGGCAAAGAACTTGCCAAGAGTCGAGTAAGTTCAGCAACCGAAGTGTACACAGGTATGGCGGACAACCAGAACTAATGAGATTATAGTTTGATTGCAAACGTAACTTCAGTGTTAACCATTCATCCTCAATGGATAAACCATTTCTGATCCACGGCGAAGGGAGCCCCAGGTATGAAAACAATGAAAGTAGGCATTATTGGCTGCGGTAAAATCAGCGGTATTTATATGGAAAACTGTCACCGGTTCGAGGTGCTGGAACTTGTTGCTGTTGCGGATCTCGACCGGAAACGTGCCGAGGAGCAGGCAGCAGCCTATAACGTGCCTAACGTATACAGCGTCGACGAAATCTTGGCTGATCCCGAGATTGAGCTGATCATCAACCTGACGATTCCTTCCGTTCATGCGAATGTATGCTTGCGGGCGCTTGAATCTGGCAAACATGTTTATGTAGAAAAACCGCTCGCGGTTACCCGTGAAGAAGGGCATGCCGTGCTCGAAACAGCGAAGCGTAAAGGATTGCTCGTGGGTTGTGCACCAGAAACGTTCTTTGGTTCAGGCATCCAGACTTCACTTCAATTGGTGGAGGAAGGGGTAATCGGCAAGCCGGTGGCGGCGACCGCATTTATGATGAGTCGTGGTCATGAGCACTGGCACCCAGATCCGGAGTTTTATTACGCGTCAGGCGGTGGGCCAATGTTTGACATGGGTCCGTACTATCTCACCGCATTGGTCCAACTAATGGGACCGATCAAGTCGATCGCAGGTATGACAGGTAAAGCCATGGAAGAGCGGACGATTACGAGTGAGAAAAAGAGGGGCCAGACGGTTCCCGTCGAAATTCCAACTCACGTTACCGGTCTGTTACAGTTTGAACAGGGAGCCATTGGCACACTGATTACAAGTTTTGACGTATTTGGCGGAAGTGCATTGCCACCGATTGAGATATATGGCACGCACGGTACATTACAGGTACCTGACCCCAACACCTTTGGTGGTCCGGTTCGTTATCGCTTGCTGGGTGAACATGAATGGACGGAAGTTCCGCTCCTCCCAGGATATCAGGAAAATACACGTGGCATCGGTGTGGCAGATATGGCCTATGCAGCACATAGTGGACGTGCACACCGTGCGAGTGGGGAACTGGCATACCACGTACTTGAGGCCATGTGGGCATTCCACGATTCATCAGATGAACAGACGTTCTACCAGATGAAAAGCTCGTGTCAGCGCCCGGCTGCATTGCCGGTGGATCTGCCATTGTATACATTGGATAAATAAGATAGCCATTATGACTTATATCATGATAAACAGCCCCTTTTCCTTCGAACAAGGAAAGGGGCTGTTTTTTATTAAATCAAAAAAATCTGGGAATAACAGCGATCGGAAGGTTGTTCGGTCATCGGAGTGACCAGTGTAAATAATTTTTAGTCCAACTTATATAGCCATTTATGGCTCAAATCCCGCCTGACTGATCCAGATCTCATCTTCGGCAAAAACGTTTTTCATCCACTGTACAACAGTCTGATACGCATCTGGATGATACCAATGCTCCATCCCCACT
This sequence comes from Paenibacillus sp. FSL P4-0176, assembly GCF_037975265.1. NCBI lineage: Bacteria > Bacillati > Bacillota > Bacilli > Caryophanales > Paenibacillaceae > Paenibacillus > Paenibacillus sp. FSL P4-0176. Next base: position 3,962,601 of record NZ_CP150242.1, on the reverse strand, counting down.
TCTTGATAGAGCGACTCCATGCCGAGTCGCCGGGTTCGCTTGCCCTCGCTGCCATCGCCCATGAAATAATCGTCAATGCATACACGCTGAACCAGAGGTCTCAAGATGGCTGCAAACTGTTCACTGCTGGGTAATACGGGAGCAATCGCAACCTGCGTGGGTATTCCGGCATCCCGCAACTGTTCCAGTGCACGTAATCGGCCTGCAATTGGGGGAGCGGAAGGACTGAAATGCTTGCGCATATCGTCCAGATCCGTCTCCACCGTCATACTGACCCGAACCCGGTCACCTAACTGTTGTAACAGATCTATATCCCGGGTAACGAGTGGACTGCGGGTCTGGACTAATACAAAATCGGGCGGATGCTGTAACATGGTTTCAAGCAATGAACGCGTGATACACTCCTTGTATTCGGCGGGTTGATACGGGTCGGTACTGGATGACATGAACAGAGTGACTTTCCCTTTGGTCTGGGCACGCTGCAACTCTTTGGCGAACACCCGGGAGGCCTCTTGTTTTACATCCACCCAGCTCCCCCAATCCTCTTTACGAAATAGGGAGACAGGCATCTGTCTGACATAACAATAAGAACAACCGAAGGCGCAGCCTGTGTAAGGATTCAGTGTATGTGTATAGCCATTAAGGAACCCTGTCCCCTTGTTGAGTAACGTTTTGGGTACTTTGTAAGTAAGATTTGTCTTCATAAGTTCTCATGCCTTTCGCGGTAGTGTGCAGGTGTGAGACCTGTGTGTTTGCGAAATACAGTAATGAAATAAGCTGAGTTAGGTATACCGACATGGCGGCCAATATCGGTGACGGTAAGTCCGGTATGTTCAAGCAACTTCCGGGCTTCGGTAATTCGTTTATCCTGAATATATTGAACCGGTGTGCGGCCTGTAATCCGCTTGAACACACGATGCAGATGATAAGGACTGCCATGACTTACAGTGGCAAGGACATCCAAGGTTAGAGGTTCGGCGTAATGATGTTCGATGTAATCCGTGATCCCGTATATCCACTCCTGATCAGGTACCCGCTCGCCTGTAGGTTTGCAACGTTTGCAGGGTCTGAACTTTCGTGCCAATGCTTCTTCAACATGTTGAAATATCAGCACATTTTCAGCTTTGGGTGCTCTGGACTTACAGGAAGGTCGGCAAAAGATACCCGTTGTCTGCACACCGTAAAAGAACGTTCCATCATAAGAATTATCGTTGTGGATGATGGCGTGCCAGTATTTTTCATCTATAGATTTGGGCAGTATGCGATCTTGATCTGGACTTTCCACGGTGATCACCTCATCTCTAATTATACCCCTGATTCCAAGGGAATGACGAAGTTTCAACTTAAAAAGCAAGATATCAATATCTGGGATAAAGTACCTTCCTTCAATCTGAACGAAATATGAGCTACAATATACAGAATGGAAGTGGTTTATATCTCAAATGAAATTTATAGATGAAAGAGGTAGGTAAGCATGGTTCGTTTTGGAGTAGTGGGTACCAACTGGATTACAGAAAGGCTTCTTGAAGCCGCAGCACAGGTTAAAGGATTCAAATTAACCGCTGTGTATTCAAGAACTGAAGATAAGGCTAATGCATTCGCAGATAAATATGATGTTGAACACCGTTTCACCGATCTGGAAGAGTTGGCGGCAAGTGATGTGATTGATGCAGTCTACATCGCAACACCGAATACGGTTCATGCAGAGCAGGCTGAGCTTTTTCTGAGAAACGGTAAACATGTATTGTGTGAGAAACCTCTGGCTGCAAATAGCGCCGAAGTTCGGAGTATGATCGATACTGCACGAGAACACGAGGTTCTGCTCATGGAAGCGATGAAATCGACTCTTGTTCCCCAGTTCAAAATGGTGCAGAAGAGCCTGCATAAAATCGGTCCTGTCCGCAAATACGTAGCAGGATACTCTCAGTATTCTTCGCGTTACGACAAGTACAAAGAAGGGATTGTCCTGAACGCGTTCAAGCCTGAACTCGCTAATGGGGCGTTAATGGATCTCGGTGTGTACTGTCTCTATCCATTGATTACGTTGTTCGGTGAACCTAACCGGGTTCAATCCCAAGCGATGATGCTGGAATCTGGCGTGGATGGACAAGGTAGTGTGCTGCTGGACTATGATGGGATGGATGCGGTCGTTACATACTCTAAAATCTCCAACTCTCATCTGCCAAGCGAAATCATGGGGGAACTGGGCAGTATCATCATTGACAAGATTGGTTCACCGGAACATGCAGAGATACGATACAATGACGGTACGGTGGAGCAGCTCACAGTCGAACAAAACCATCCGGCGATGTATTATGAAGTGGAGGAGTTCGTGAATCTGGTTGAGCAGGGCAAAAAAGAGTCTGACATGAACACGTATGAACGCTCTTATGTGACGATGCAGGTCATGGATCAGATTCGGAAGCAGATTGGGCTTGTGTTCCCCAACGATTGATTCAAGCGCAGGAAAGGAAGCTGAGACGAGATGAGTAGAGATAAGCAGAGCAACAGTAGAGTAGAGAAGAAGAACCGTAGAGAAGGTAATCGGTCCAGTAATTCTGGCGGTTTGGAACTGAAACAGATCGTTTTCATAGGAAGAACCTTCGAAGAATATATGAAGATGTTCAACCTGACGGTGGACGAGATTAATGGCAAGTCTATTCTGGATTGTCCAGGTGGAGCATGTTCGTTCAGTAGCCAGGCGCGCAAGTTGGGTGCTGATCCCGTGGCCGTGGATATTGCCTACGAATACGAGATCGACGAGCTTGAAGTAAAGGGATTTCAGGACATTGAGCATACGATGAAACAGATGGAACCCGTGCAAGGGATATATGTGTGGGATCAATTTGGATCAATCCAGGGGTTAAAGGAAGAACGAACTCGTGCCATCACAGATTGCATCGCAGATATGAGAATGTTTCCTGACCGTTATGTGGCGTCTGTGCTCCCGGATCTACCCTTTGCAGATGAACAATTCGATCTGACGTTATCCGCCCATTTCCTGTTTACGTATGCGGATCGATTGGATGTTGATTTTCATGTTGCAACCATAATGGAGTTGCTGCGTGTGACCAAACAAGAGGTTCGCTTTTTTCCAACAGTGGATCTGTCTGGCGAACGTTACAAACACATGGATGAGTTGAAATTAATACTCGAAGAGCGTGGGTGCACGGTATCCGAAGAACCAACTTCATATGAGTTTCAACGGAATGCTCACACCATGCTTCAAATTGTTAAACATAATTGAACATGATAGGAGGTTTTTTGGATGAATAAAGTTCTTATACTTGGGGGTACACGTTTTTTCGGTAAACGTCTGGTGGATCACTTGCTGTGGGAAGGGAAGTCTCAGATCACAGTCGCAACTCGTGGTAAAACGGATGTTGATTTCGGACCCGAAGTAAACCGGATCAAGATGGATCGTGAAAACCCAGAATCTCTGGCAGAGGTTGCGCAGACAGACATGTGGGATGTTGTGTACGATAATATCTGTTATTCCCCAGATGCGGCGAAAGCGGCATGTGAAGCTTTTGCAGGACGAACCAAAAGATACGTTCTGACATCCACACTCTCGGTGTACGGTGATCCCAGACCTGGATTTAAGGAAACGGATTTTGACCCGTATACATATCCATTACAGTATGGAAGTGCAGATGATTTTTCGTATGGAGAAGGCAAACGGCTTGCGGAGGCTGTATTTTTCCAGGAAGCGGATTTCCCGGTTGTGGCGATGCGCATTCCCATTGTACTCGGGATTGATGATTATACGAGAAGACTTCATTTTCATATTGAACATGTGCAAAAAGGAAAACCGATCGGCATGCCAAATCCGGATGCGGAGATTGGATTTATCAATTCCACCGAAGCGGCAAGATTTCTCGCTTGGCTTGGACATTCGTCCATTACCGGTCCGGTGAATGCAGCTTCCAAGGGTGCGATTACACTGTCAGCCATGATACATCTGATCGAGACGGTCACGGGCATGCAGTCCCAGATCCTCACGGAAACGGTGAAAGAGGACATGTCACCCTTCGGAATTGAGCAATCATGGACGATGGAGACGACCAAAGCTGAACAAGCGGGGTATACGTTCGAACCTTTGATGGACTGGTTCCCGGGACTCGTTCGTGAGGTCGCTCTTGCATTACAGTCGGAGCGGTAGAATATCGGCTCGGATGGAACTGAAGGAAACGACGAGCCTGAATGAAACAGACGAACCAAACGGCTCGAACGACGGATTATTTCAGCGAATGAACTTCAAACAGGGTGCAACCAGAGCGTAATCTCCGGTGCACCCTGTTTATGTTGTACATTTTTCGAATTTGAACAAGACCTAATCTAGATAAGAGGGACTAATCATTTACACGATAATATTTAATCAATTCACGCGCTTAACTCTATTCTTGCTCACGTGGAGCAGTAGCTGATGCCCGTATGCGCAGTTCTGACGGTAGAATGACGGTTTGGGCTTCGGAAGGAGCCTTGCCTTCAATCCGGTCAATCAGCATCTGTACTCCCTGAAACCCAAATTCATATGCTGGCTGTGCAGCTACAGTCAGAAAAGGATCAAAAGCAGAAGCCAGATCCAGATCGTCGAAGCACACAACAGAGATGTCTTCTGGTACACGCAGTCCTCGTTTGCGCAAAAGCCGAATGACCCCAATCGCCAGCATGTTGTTGGCTGCAAAAATGGCTGTTGGTTGATTTGGTTGAGAGAGTAGTCGATCGAGTCCCTCTACATCACTGAAATCCCGGTACCCGGTTCGAAGCACAAGCTCGGGATCAATATCAGCTCCGGCCTCTCGTAAACCCGCTATATAACCTTCCTCCCGCAGTCTGGCGGTAGAAACCTCCGAAGAACCATTGACCAGTGCAATGCGCTGGTGCCCCAATTGCACCAGATATCGGATCAGAGCAATCGCGCCTTCCCGGCTATCTCCAGCAATGATATCTGACGTAATGCCAGGTACGGTGCGGTCCAGAAAGACAAACGGAATGTGACGTTCCTGCAGCTGTTTCAGATGTTGGAGAGAACGATCTCCCGCTGGGGCAAAGAGTACACCATCCACACGAGTAGACAGAATCGCATCTACATAATCCTTTTCCTTTTTGTAATCCTCGTCACTATTGCCGAATAAAAGACGGTACCCACGAAGATGGGCTGCATCTTCAGCACCACGCGCCAGTGTTGTATAAAAAGGGTTGGTAATATCCGTAATAAGCAGGGAGAGCATCTGGGTTCGTTGAAGCACAAGGCTGCGTGCATTGGAGTTCGGGATGTAACCCAGTTCGTCGATCACCTGTTGCACACGTTCACGTGTCGCGGAACTTATACGGCCTGTATGATTAATGACCTTGGAGACCGTCATGGCGGAGACGTTGGCTTTTTTGGCAATATCGTAAATGGTAATCATTAGAATCTAACCTTTCCGCAACATAGTCTTACCATTCTATAGGATAATGTCAATTGACAGCAAGATAGGCTCGTGCTATGTTAGGGTTACCGATAACCCTAAAGGGTTCTGAACGTCTTTACTACATAAACCATTTCGTTGAATTCGCTCATGCACGTTCCATTTTCTTGAATAGAGGAACTACATACATAGCTAATTAATGAAATGGTTTATTGTTATTTTTTAAATATGTAAACGTATTCAAACTAAAATAAGGCTCTTGGTAATCTGTGTATGCAGCTCTTGCGTGCAACTTGGGTATCGGTTATATCTCCGTCATTATCTTATTCCAATCACTGCACATGGATCAGACAGAAGGTTTCTCAATTCAACCCAAATTCTATGAAACGAATTGAAGGAGGACATTCCAGTATGACACATCAGGATTATCGTTATAAACAGGCTTTCCCCAAGATTGGTATTCGTCCCACGATTGATGGAAGACGCAAGGGTGTTCGGGAGTCACTGGAAGAACAAACGATGCGGATGGCGACATCTGTTGCGGAACTGCTTGCAGCAGAACTACGTTATCCTGACGGGTCCGCAGTGGCGTGTGTTGTGGCTGAGACCTGTATTGGCGGGGTGGCCGAGGCGGCCGCAGCATCAGAACTATTCAGCCGTTCCAACGTGGGGGTAACCATCACCGTGACTCCATGCTGGTGTTATGGTACGGAAACGATGGATATGTCACCATCCATTCCTACGGCTATCTGGGGTTTTAACGGGACTGAACGTCCGGGTGCAGTATATCTGGCAGCGGTACTCTCTGCCCATGCACAGAAGGGGATTCCGGCCTTTGGGATCTATGGAGAAGATGTGCAGGACGGCGGAGATACAACAATTCCCGATGACGTGCGTGAGAAATTGCTCCGGTTCAGCCGTGCAGGTCTTGCAGCCGCGACCTTGAAAGGGCAAGCCTATCTGTCTATTGGATCAGTATCCATGGGGATTGCAGGTTCGATTGTGAACGATTCATTTTTCCAAGAGTATCTGGGCATGAGGAACGAATATGTAGATATGAGCGAACTCACTCGTCGTATTGAAGAAGAAATCTATGATCCTGAGGAGTATAAGCTCGCACTGGCTTGGGTGAAGGAGAATTGTAACGAAGGTCCAGACAACAACGCTGCCCATCTGCAAACGGATCGCAAACGCAAAGAGTACGAATGGGAAACCGTTGTGAAAATGACCCAAATCGTGCGTGACTTGATGGCGGGCAACCCAAGATTGGCTCAGCTTGGTTTCACAGAGGAATCGATGGGCCACCACGCGATTGTATCCGGCTTCCAGGGACAACGGCAGTGGACAGATCATTCACCTAACGGAGATTTTCTGGAGTCGATATTAAACTCTTCCTTTGACTGGAATGGCAAACGTGCGCCTTATCTGGTTGCAACGGAGAATGACAGCCTGAATGGCGTGTCCATGTTGTTCGGTTCGCTGCTGACACATACGGCACAGATCTTTGCTGATGTGCGTACGTATTGGAGTCCGGATTCAGTACAACGTGTGACGGGACACCAGTTGGAAGGAAATGCGAAGGACGGCATTCTGCATCTGATCAACTCTGGTTCGGCAGCCTTGGATGGCACTGGGCAACAGTCCAGAGATGGTAAGCCTGTACTCAAGCCATTCTGGGAAATTACAGATGAGGAAGTTCAGGACTGCCTGAAAGCAACATCGTGGAGACCGGCATCCGTAGAGTATTTCCGCGGGGGCGGCTATTCAGCGGATTTCCTGACCAAAGGTGGCATGCCTGTAACGATGACACGTCTGAATCTGGTCAAAGGACTGGGACCGGTGCTGCAAATCGCTCAGGGTTACACGGTCGATCTGCCTGAAGATGTGCATGATACGCTGGATCAGCGGACAGACCCAACCTGGCCATCCACCTGGTTTGCTCCTGTTCTAACCGGATCGGGAGCGTTTACTTCCGTATACGAGGTCATGAATCAATGGGGCGCCAACCATGGCTCCATCTCGTATGGACACATCGGTGCTGATCTGATTACGCTTGCTTCCATGCTTCGCATTCCGGTAAATATGCATAATGTACCTGAAACGGAAATTTTCCGTCCGCGTGCATGGGGATTGTTCGGCACAAGTGAGCCGGAGAGTGCAGACTACCGTGCTTGCAGTGTGTTTGGCCCGTTGTATCGTTAAAATAAAGTTCCATTCCTGTCAAACGCCATGTTCCTTGTGAGATGAGGTAACATGGCTTTCTCTTGAAAGCTGTGCTCAGAACTCGAATACGGCTTATCGCGAAGAGTTAAGGAGGCTTGAAAGAATGGGCAATCAAGCAACACATGTGCTTGCTGCCGATTACGGCGCCGGTAGTGGACGCGTAGTCCGTGGTTCTTTTGACGGAAACAGACTCTCGTTACAAGAAGTGCATCGATTCAACAACGAACCCGTGCAGCTGGGGGACGGATTGTATTGGGATTTCTTACGACTTTTTCATGAATTAAAACAAGGCATTGTGAAAGGGACGCAAGGCATCTCTCCATCGGTCCGTTCTATAGCTGTGGATACGTGGGGAGTGGACTATGGACTGGTGGATGGTGCGGGAAGGTTGTGCTCGAACCCACGTCACTATCGGGAAGCACGCAACGCACAGTGGATGGAAGAAGTTCTGCACATGGTGAAAGATGAAGAACTGTATGCCATGTCCGGCGTTTTGCCGCAGCAGATCAATACAGTATTTCAACTGCTAGGCAGTGTACGAGAGCAGGCCGAAGGTTTGCGTACGGATGTGCGCATGTTATTTATGCCGGATTTATTTCACTATTATCTATCCGGTCAGCAGGCTTGTGAGTATACGATTGCAAGTACTAGCGGGCTGTTGCATGCAGGCGAGGCGCGTTGGAATGAACATCTGATCGGGCGTCTCGGTATACCGGAAACATTATTTCCAAAACTCGTTCAACCGGGTACCGTGCTGGGTGATTTAACAAATGAGTTGTGCGAAGAGTTACGGACTGGACCGATGCAGGTAGTCTCTGTGGGTTCACATGATACGGCATCTGCCTTGGCAGCAATACCTGCGAATGATTCGGATTTCGCTTTTATCAGCTGTGGTACCTGGTCTCTTATGGGGGTGGAGCGTGATACACCTGTATTGGATGACCGAAGTCGTACACTCGGATTCACCAATGAAGGGACGGTAAGTGGAAAAGTACGCACCCTGAAAAATCGTTCAGGCTTGTGGCTGCTACAGGAATGCAAACGGCAATGGGAGCAGGAGAATCAACTTTTTACACATGAAGAACTGATTCAACTGGCTACCTTGGCAACGCCACATCAAAGTTATGTATCGCCGGGAGATGGCGTATATTTGGCCCCAGGGAATATGGCCGAACGAATACGGCAACAATGCAGTCTCACCGGACAGACTGTGCCTGAAACGACTGGAGCGATTGTACGCTGCATTCTGGAAAGTCTGGCACTGGAATTCAGACAGACGCTGGATGAACTGCAGTTGGTTACAGGTACAAGACCTCGTGTCATTCATATGGTTGGTGGTGGTGTACACAATCGACTATTATGCCAGTTTACAGCTAATGCAGCCGGTGTCCCGGTGGTGGCAGGCCCGGCAGAGGCGACTTCAGCCGGGAATTGCATGCTGCAATTCCTTGCACATGGTGAAGTGAGTAGCTTGGCCGAGGTACGGGAGGTCATGGCTGCTTCCTTTTCCCCCGAGACCTACGAACCTGAGGATACAGAGCTGTGGCAGGAAGCTTATGAAAACTACCAAAGTCTGAATCAAATCAAAAGGTAATGAACAGATTCAATGCAATGAGCATTGACGCAAAATGCTAAAAAGAAAAGTATGAGGAGTGGTGAGCAACATGTCTGAACAGCAAGTAAGAGAAGAGTTGACGAAATATGCCCGCAGAGCAGTTGCCCAAGGGTTGGTGGTAGGACCCGGTGGGAATCTGAGCGCTCGCTCTGGGGGAACGATGTTGTTGTCTCCGAGTGGTTATGCACTTGAGGATCTGGAGCCTGACGAATGGATCGCCATTGATATCGAGACAGGGGAAACTAGCGCAGGATCAACACGTCCATCTTCCGAAGTATTAATGCATCTGTATAGTTATCGTGTGAATCCTGATATCCAAGCCATTGTGCATACGCATCCGGCATATACGATCGCACTCAGTCTTGTTTTCGATGAATTGCCACACTTGTTCCCTGATCAGTCTGCATTGGTGGGCGATATCGGGTTCGTTCCATATGTTCTGCCAACAACGAAGCAACTTGCCGATGCAGTCTCAGCCAAGGTAGAAGAACATACGGCACTCATTCTCGTCAATCACGGATTGGTTACGACCGGTAAAAACCTCCGCGAAGCCTATTACCGCACTCAGGTGGTGGAAGAAAGCGCGAAGGTATATATGATCGCCAAGGCAGCCGGTGAACCCAAAGTGTTAACTGCTGAAGAATATAAGGAAATTCAATCCCTTGAAAGTGAAGCCTACCGTGTGCAGTTATTGCAACAACTCAAGTCCTGATACCTGATTTGAATATTAATGATTACATTTGTGATGTTAAAAGATTGCTACGTTAAGGGCAGATTGCATTCTCCAGATAAACGCTGGAATAAAGGATGTAAACTGCTCTTTTTTAATTTTGAATTTGAATTGAAAAGGCGCACAGTATAGCTGAGGGAATAATTCGCACTATTTTGATGAGAATTATTGAAATTGTGATGTCTGCAAGGTATACTAACGTTAATCATCAGTGAGTAACAACTACGAAGAAGATTAAAAACACAATTAAGTATCTAAGAGGGGTGAGATCAGTGGGTCCTGAGCTAAACGAAATGGAGTTGGAATACGAACTGTTAAAGCAGCTTCGAGACGCTAATGCTCCCATCGGGGCCAGTACGTTGGTTCATACTTTGGGCAAAACGTATGGTCTGAGTCAGGCAACCATCGGAAGAAGACTTATGGAGATGGATGTTGAAGGTTTTACAGTTCTGGAAGGTCGCAAGGGAAGAACTTTGACCGAACAGGGTCTGGATCGAATGAAGACGTTGGAAAAAGATTTGCAGCAACAAAGCGTGAACTCACAGTTAATTCAGATGCTGAACCATTCCGGGGAAAAGGCTCTGCTGGATGTTCTCGTTGCCAGAAGGGCACTTGAGCGTGAGATCGCTTCCCTGGCAGCACAACGTGCCTCGAAAGAATACATAGTACTGTTGCAAGCATCTATTGCCAACCAGCATGAATTGCTTTCCAAGAATATTATACCATACGAGGAGGACCGGGAGTTTCACAGATTGCTGGCTTATGCTGCGCAAAACCAAATTCTTCTGCATGCGGTTGAACTGGTATGGGAGACAAGCCGCGATTTTCTGGAAACCGCGTATATTCGCCGGAGAGTAGGAAGCGAATTAGTTGTGGATCATCAGCAGATTCTGGATGCTATTGTAGCGGGCTCTCCGGAGCAGGCTGAAGCGGCAATGGTGAATCATATCAACCAAATGATCGATGATGTCAAACGTTATTTCGCCATGCAAAACCAATAACATTCCTTAGAAACAGACCCGGTGATAAAGGAGTTGAGCTTGTGGACACAATCTACCGTCTAGGCATAGATATCGGAGGTACTTTCACGGATGCGCTTGTGATGGACCATCAGGGCAGGGTGATTGCGGCGCTGAAAACGCCATCGATTGCAGTAGCTCCTGAACAGGCGATTTTTAACGCACTTGATCAGTTGAAGGCGAGTGGCGTGAATATTCATGAGATTGATCTGTTTGTGCATGGAACAACGCTTGGCGTCAACACGTTGATTGAGCGAAATGGCGCAGTTACAGGTCTGCTGGTCACTAAAGGATTCCGTGACATTCTTGAAATCCGCCGGTTGCGACTTGAGGATACAACCAATCTGTATGGTGACAAGACCGATGCACTAGTACCGAGACATCGCGTTAAGGAAATCGATGAACGGGTCATTGCGAGTGGGGGCATACTTCAGCCACTGAATGAGGAACAACTGTTGCAAGCGGTGGATGAGCTGGTGGAGGATGGCGTTACCGCTTTGGCGATTAGCTTTTTACATGCTTATGTGAATCCCGCTCATGAGCAGCTTGCGGAAGATCTGATCAGGGAACGTTATCCGCAACTGTTCATCTGCCGAAGCAGCGCCATCTGGCCACAACAGCGCGAGTTCGAACGAACACTCGCAACGGCCATGAACGCTTATGTAGGTGAACGGATGGGGTCTTACTTCCTGCGTCTGCAAGAAGGGATTCAGGCATACGGCCTCAAAGACAACTTGCTGTCGACCATGTCCAACGGTGGAATTATGACGGCTGCCAGAGCGGCTAATGAGCCGGTACGTACGCTTCTGTCCGGGCCTGCTTCCGGTGTAATCGCCGCGACCCATATTGCTGAACGAGCGGGCATTCATCAGGTCATCACATTTGACATGGGTGGGACAAGTGTTGACGTTGCCCTTATTGACAAAGAACCGAGTTATTCTTCTGAGAACAAGGTTGGAGATTTTCCTGTCATCATTCCCGCTGTTGATGTAACGGCTATAGGAGCAGGTGGTGGTTCAATTGCCTGGCTCGATTCCGTAGGCGTACTCAAGGTTGGGCCACGCAGCGCGGGAGCCAACCCCGGTCCGGCATGTTATCAGCGCGGGGGAGAAGAGCCGACAACCACAGATGCCTATCTACAGCTCGGTATCCTGCATGCTGACCGTTTCCTTGGCGGACAAATGCGTCTGTATCCCGAACTTGCAGAGCGTACTCTGGGCAATCTGGGAGAGAAGCTTGGACTGAATGCCGAACAGACTGCACAAGCCATTCTTGATGTGGCAACTGCCAATATGTACGCCCAGTTTTCTCCCCTCATGGCTCGCAAGGGCGTTGATCCCCGCGATTTTACGTTGCTCGCATATGGTGGAGCCGGCCCGATGCATGCTTTTCTGATGGCACGTGAGGTAGGTATCGGCAGAGTGCTGATCCCGCCATCTCCGGGAACATTGTGTGCCATGGGCTGCACGGTTGCCAATCTTCGCAATGATTTCGTTCATACGTTACACAAAAGCACCCAGACTCTGGAGTCTGGTGAATTAAGCTCTCTTTTTGCTGAATTGGAAAACCAGGGACGTAGCTGGGTCGAAGAGGAAGCCCGTGGTGGTGTCAAGCTGGACAATATTTATTGCCTATACAGTGCGGATATGCGATATGAGGGACAGGCCTTTGATATAGAGGTCACGCTGACATTGGAAGAAATTGAAGATCCAAAGAAGGCAGGGATTAAATTCCATACGTCTTACCAAAACGTGTTTGGCATTAGTCAGCCAGAGGCAGAGGTCATGTTTGTAAGTCTCAGAGCAACCATTGTTGGTGTTTTACCTACCCATAACACGGTAGATCCGGCAAATTTGCCATTTGATGAGAGTGTAGCGGAAGAAAGGCTCATCACCTTTGACCATGTACAGCAGATTGCCAAGGTACTGAAAAGGGGACAAATTCCATCGGTGGATGCCCCCATCCCCGGGCCCATTATTGTGGAGGAATATGATACAACGATCTTTATTCCGCCAGGATATAAGGTATACCGGGATGTGCATGGGAACGTGATTGGGGAGGTGGAAGCATGATCGGTGACAAGGTCTTTCTTGAGATTTTTAACAACCGAATTCAAGCTGCCGTGGAAGAAATGGCAAATGTTGTTCTGCGCACAGGATTCACCGCTTTTGTCAAAGAAACTGGCGATTTTGGAACCTACCTCTTATCTCCATCCGGGGAAACGTTCGGATCGCCGCTGGAGACGGGTTACAATCTGTCCCTGGGCATCCCTGCTGCTGCGACCATTAACAGTATAGAAGACTGGAAAGAAGGGGATCTCGTCATATGTAATGATCCTTATTCCACCAAAGGCATGGTCACACACCTTCCAGACATTCATCTCATCAAGCCTTATTTTCACGAAGGGCGAATCATTGCTTACGGCATGTGCTTTGTCCATTCATCCGATGTGGGCGGCAAGGTACCGGGGAGCGTATCTCCCAGCGCCTATGATATTCATATGGAAGGCATTCGAATTGCACCAGTCAAGCTGTATGAAGCTGGTGTTCTCAACGAGCAGATCCTGCGAATGTTTATGGACAACAGCCGAATTCCGGAGCAAAATCTCGGTGATCTCAAAGCGCTTATGGCTGCATTGAATCGGGGAGAGCAACGGCTTGAGGAACTCATTGCACGATATGGCGTGGGAAAAATCCAGCAGGGCATCGAACATTTGCTGGAATATGCCGAGCTGAAGGCACGTGTTATCGTGCAAGATATCCCGGACGGTTCCTATGACTTCTGGGACTATCTGGAGAAAGGACCAGGGGGATATCCTATTCGGTTGCGTTGCAAGATGACGATTGCAGGTAGTGACATTCATCTGGACTTTAGTGGCACCGATCCTCAGGTCAGGGCTTCATTCAACATTCCTACCCACAACCAACAGGGCCATTACATGCTGGTGCCCGCACTCATTCGTTATTTCCGTACGCTCGATCCGACCATTCCTTGGAATTCGGGCATGATTCGTATGGTTCGAAATTACGCGCCGCCTGCTTCCGTACTAAACCCGGAGCCGATGGCAGCAGTTGGGGCACGTGCTGCGACCTTTATCCGGCTGATGGACGTTATCACGGGAGCACTGGGGAAAGCTCAGGGCAGTATGGTTCCCGCGGCAGGAGCTGGACAAGCCTGCATTGTCATGATGGCGATGACAGATGCATCCGATGGCAAGAAAAAGGTGGGCGTAATTCAGCCGATCTGCGGAGGTTCGGGAGCTAGGCCGATGAAAGACGGCATTGATGGCATGGATTTTGCGGTCGGTCATCTTCGGAATATTCCTGCGGAAACGGTGGAATCCGAGATGCCTGTGTTGATTGAGCATTATGGTCTTCGTGCTGACTCGGCGGGTGCAGGAACCTTCCGTGGCGGAAGCGGGATTGACCTGTGTGTCAGAATTCTAACACCGGATACCGTGATGACGGCCAGAAACATGGAGCGTATGGAGTTCCAGCCTTGGGGCAGGCTCGGTGGCGGCGTAGGTTCACATGGAGAAGCGATTCTTAATGCTGGGCGCGCAAGTGAGCATCATCTGGGAAGAATTGATGAGCTACTACTTCAACCTGGAGAAACGGTTACGTTCCTGTCGCAAGGCGGAGGCGGATATGGTGATCCACTTGAACGTGACCCACGCCTAGTTCTGGAGGATGTAAGAAGTGGACTAGTATCCCCGGAGAAAGCCCTTGATTTATACGGTGTTGTGATTGACGGCCTGGAGCTGAACGAGAGCGATACCGAACAAATGCGAGCCAAGCGACCACGGCAGCAGGAGGAATTCGCCTTTGGCAAGGCGCGGGAGCAATTTGAAGACATATGGAGCGATGAGATGCAGGTAACACTGAATCAGGCCTTGCTGAATGCTCCACTTGCACTAAGAGACTACCTGAAGCGTCAGACCATGGGCGTTGTAGAGGAGAAGTATAAGGATTCCCTATCTGTAGATCCACGGGAGATATCCGACATTATGGAAGGTTTACGCCAGCAAATAGGGTTGCATTGATCAAGTATATGGAAACTATCTAGTTCTGTCTTATCGGTAAAACCAACTACATGGATGGGGGAATTTGCATGTTCAAATCCAACAAAAAACGCTTTCTCAGCCTCGCCTCTCTGACACTGGCCGGTACATTGGTGCTTTCCGCCTGCGGTGGAGCAGGCAGCTCAAGTAATACTGCCGGAGAGAGCGACTCTTCAGGAGCAAGCGGAGACAAAGTTAAGCTGACGATGTTTATCTGGGCTGGCTCCAATCAGGATGTCGTTCCGAAAGAAGTGGTTGCCGAGTATGTGAAAGAACATCCCAACGTTGAAGTCACCTTTGAGGAATCCTCCAATTCGGTAATGTACCCCAAGATGGTCGCAGGCAAGCAGGCTGATGCCAACAATCCGATTGTTAACTTCGGTTACTTCAATGCAGATGCGACGGCAAAAGGCTTGAATGATGACATGTGGGAGCCACTGGATACCAGCATCGTGACCAATATTAAGGATATTCCCGAGTCCTTCCACAAGCCAGACAATAAAGGTGTGGTCTGGGGCGTTTCGAGCTTCGCCCTGGTATATAACAAAGATCTGGTGAAAACGCCACCTACCAGCTGGAACGATCTATGGGATAACGAGGAGTTCAAAGGAAAAACTGCGCTCTGGGACTACATGTTCTATTCCTATATCTCCCCACTTATTGCTACCAACGGTCAAGAGATTGGCGCATCCTATGAAAATCCCGAGCCAGCCTTCCAGTTCTGGGCAGATCGCAGTGACCAGATTGGCACATTGGTTTCATCCAATGATCAGCTGAAGGCACTGCTGGAGTCAGGTGATGCGCTCATTGCCCCATTCAGTGCACAGGTTGCACAGACATGGATTGATGGCGGTTCTCCACTTGCCGTAGCGTATCCGAGTGAAGGTGCCATCTCCTTCCCGTACACACTTCAGGTAGTGAAGGGCTCAACACCTGAGCAAGCACGTGTTGCAAATGAAATTATTAACGAGTTGTTGAGCGCCGAGGCGCTGTCACAATATGCAGAAGCAACGGGTACGCCGGTAACCAGTACGACAGCTGCAGTTCCGGACAAGTACAAGGATGATCCTGCATTCTCCGTCGAAACGCAAAGTAACGGCATTAATCCAGACTGGGATTTGCTTGCACAGAACAGTTCTTCCTGGAAGGAACTATGGGACCGCCTTGTGAAAACAAAGCTTCAATAAAACAATTGTTGCCAAGCACACAACGATTCCGGGTTCTGTTATGAACCCGGAATGGATGGGAGGGAATCAGAGATGAGCAGCGGACAAGAGACCATATCCATTGAAACAAGGGAAGTCACGAAGACTTATGGTGAGCGAGCCGCCGTTGATCAAGTAACACTCCAAGTGAAAAAGGGGGAATTCGTTTCCTTGCTTGGTCCGAGTGGCTGTGGCAAAACAACACTGCTTCGCATGCTTGGCGGACTTGAGCAGCCGGATCAGGGCACCATTATGCTGGGAGGTCGGGATGTTACTGGCATCCCGGCTTATGGACGCAATAGCAATATGATTTTTCAGCAGCTTGCGTTGTTCCCTCATATGGATGTATTCAACAACATTGCCTATGGACTAAAGGTGAAGAAGTTACCAAAAGCCGATATCCAACGGCAGGTAGGTGAAATGCTTGATCTGGTCCAGCTCGGAGACTATGGCAGGCGTGCTGTATCCGAGCTGTCCGGGGGTCAGGCACAACGCGTCGCCATTGCTCGCGCACTGATCAACAGACCCGAAGTGCTACTGCTTGATGAACCTCTCTCTGCATTGGACATGCAGCTGCGTCTCGATATGCAGCGTGAACTGAAACGCATCCAGCGTGAATTCGGCGGAACGTTTATCTTTGTAACGCATGATCAGAGCGAAGCCATGAATATGTCTGACCGAATTGGCGTTATGCGCGATGGAAGGCTGCTGCAATACGCAACCCCTGATGAAATCTATGAAAGACCGACCGATAGTTTCGTGGCCAAGTTTATTGGAGATACCAATCTCTTTGAGACGGAAGTACTGGGACATGATGTGAATGGAATTCGGGTGGAATGCTTCGGCAAGCCATTGCTGGTGAAAGTCAGTGATGGCAATGCTGTACCGAAAGCGGGAGCACGACATTCCTTATCAATCCGCAATGAGTATATTCGACTTGGAGAAGATGCAACTCATTGCCTGAACAAGCTGGATGGACACGTGATTGAAGCGGTGTATGGCGGAGCAAATATTCGATACAACGTGCAGATTGCTGAGGGTTTTCTAATTCAGGCCAGTGTGCTGCATCAGCGGGGAACCTCACGTTATAGTCCAGGTGAGCCAATACAGGTTGGCTTTGATCCAGAGGACACGCTCTTGTTATCCGAACCCATTGATGACCGTGTACAGGGGGCAAGAATATGAACCGGATCGCGGAACGGATCGTGAATCTGTATTCCTTTGGAAACCGCACATGGGTAACCCGGTTACTGCTTCTGTTGCCTGCGCTTGCTCTGATGGGCATCGTGTATCTGGGTGGGTTGCTGATCTTTGGCAGATATAGCTTTGATATGTATGAGAATGGAAAGCTTATTCGGGGCTGGGATTTAGGAGCTTATCGTGCGTTTCTGTCCGACCCTTATTATTGGAAGCTGATTGGCACAACGTTTCGCATTGCCTTCAAGGTTACGCTATGGAGTCTTCTGCTTGCCTATCCGCTGGCCTATTGCATTGCGGGTCTAAAGAAGCCTGGCATGAAGCAATTGTTGTTGCTGCTCACGTTTCTTCCGCTACTGGTCAGTGCGGTTGTGCGTTCTTACGGATGGCAGCTTTTGTTGTCCAAACAGGGCTTCATGAACTGGCTGTTCATCCGTCTGGGGCTAACCGAGGAAGGGTTCAGCATGATATACAATGAGACAGGTGTTGTCGTGGCCCTTGTCCATATTTTCCTGCCATTTATGGTCTTTCCGATCCTGAATGTACTGTCCCAAAGTGACGCTTCCTTAAAGGCAGCTGCTCAGGATCTGGGGGCGGGCAGCTGGAGAACATTCCTGACCATTACCCTGCCTTTATCGGCAAGAGGTATTGCAAGCGGGGTACAGATTGTGTTCACGCTATGCCTCACCGCGTTCACCACACCTCAACTGATCGGCGGGGGAAGAGTCATGACACTTCCGGTATTTATATACCAGCGAACCTTGGACACCAACTGGCCAATGGCTGCGGTTGCCAGCCTGTTTTTACTTGTGTCTTCCATTGTCGTCTCGTTGCTTGTGAATAAAGGAGCAGAAATGCTGATGTTCCGTCGTTCCCGTAAGGGAGGTCAGGCGTATGGTTAAGTCGAACAGGGGCACCAAGCTGTTACTCTACATCTTTGTGGGTGCCGTAGCGATTTATTTGCTGCTGCCACTGCTGATGATTATGTTGACATCTGTAGGCTCAGGTTCAGCCAGCAAATTTCCCCCGGAAGGTCTCACCTTGAAGTGGTATGCCAATCTGAGTGAGCAGACCCAGTTTCTCGATGCATTCAAGAACAGCCTTATTGCTTCTACAGGTGCGGTTCTGCTGGCTTTAATTACAGGTACGCTTGCTGCGTTAGCAATCGTGCAATACCCTTTCCCGGGCTCTGGTATCTTAAGGGCATTTTTTGTATCTCCAATGGTCATGCCAAAAATTACGCTGGGTATTGCATACCTGATTTTATTCTCAAAAATGCATATTGCAGGCGGACTGTTTGCACTTATTTTGGGTGAAGCGGTCATTGTGCTGCCATTTGTGCTCACTATTGTTGGCAGTGCGTTAGCCAATCTGCACCCGGCTCATCGGGAAGCTGCCGCGGACCTTGGTGCTGGGCCGATACGCATTTTTTTCACAATTACGCTGCCACAGCTCCGACTATCCCTGCTTTTGTCAGGGTCAATCGCTTTTGTCTTCACTTTTGATCAGGTAGAGGCTGCTCTGTTGCTGCTCCGTCAGGACAGCTACACGTTGCCAATACAACTATTCCTGTATATGGAGAAATGGCAGGACCCAACGATAGCCGTGGTGTCTGTTGTATTGATCGCGTTTGCGCTGGCTCTGTTTATGACGATTAAACTAGTGTTGCGCTCTGTACCAGGACTTGAAAGTTTGTTTGGTCGCAGGAAAACAAAAGGAGGTCTGGATCAAAATGAATAATTCACAGCATCTATACCATAGCTCAGGTCTGAACTGGGACCGGGCGGAAGAAGTGATGAAAACTCAAGGGCTAAGCGCCCTGATCGCAACAACTCCGGAGAATATTCACTATGTCATCGGGTCCCAGCTACGCGCAAGCAACTGGACTATGCAGATTTATGCTGTTTTACCTGCCGACAGATCTGCTAAGCCTTGTATCGTCATTCCAACGAATCGGTTAGGTGTTGTAGCTCAGTTCGGTATTACGGGGGTAGATATATTTGCCTACAGTGATTTCTTCGTAGAAGGTTCAATTGAAGGCAAACCTTCCACTGACGACATTGATCTCTTTTATTCTCTTCTGCAAACGACGGTTATTCATCCAGGTCCTGTTGAAGCACTCAAGGCTGCATTAAAACAGCTTGAGATCGAAGATCAGCCGATTGGAATCGATGAGATGCGGATCGCTCCCGATATTCTGGCTAGAATCAAGGAGGAGGTTCCTGACAGACCGGTAATTCCCGCATATAAACTGTTCCGACAAATCCGCCTGGTTAAGACACCTTTCGAAATCGAGCAACTGCGCCAGGCTGCTCAATTAAACGAACGGATTGAGCAGGAGCTGATTGACCTGATTGCCGCAGGTGTTCATGAGAAGCAACTTGCGGATCATTATCGTCTGGCTGTGATGCGAGCAGGTGGAACTCCGGCAATGACAGCGGTAGGGGCAGGGCCACGCAGCGCATTACCACTCATCGAAAATTATTTTCATACGATTGAGACCGGAGATCAGATCCGTTTCGATCTTTGCCTGCAGCTGGAAGGATACTGGGGAGATACGGGCCGCACGGTTGTTGCAGGGGAACCTACCGCTTGGATGAAAAAACATTTTGCTGCGGTCAAAAGTGGATGGGAGACGGCACTTGAGACCGTGCGCCCTGGCGTCAAGGCGTCGGAAGTATTCCATGCGGCAGTGTCTCGCGTACAGCGTGAGGGGATTCCGCATTACCGACGTCAGCATGTCGGACATGCCATCGGGTTGGAACTGTACGATGATATAACCCTCTCCCCGGGTGACCAGCGGATACTGGAGCCCGGTATGGTGTTATGTGTTGAGGTGCCATATTACGAGCTAGGTGCTGGTGGGTTCCAAATCGAGGATACAATTGTTGTAACGCCAGATGGTTATGAGTTTCTAACCCATATGGAGCGGAATTTGTTCACTAAATAACGATAGATGGAAGGCTTCACTGACCGGCGATCAGACCACAGTCGATCCAAGAAGCTTTCTTACTGGGAAAGTTGGAACATCCATGATTCAGCAGGGAACTAAGACGTTTCGTAACATTAGCCTTGCACTGTTCGCCGGAGGTTTTGTCACTTTTGCTTTGCTCTACAGCCTCCAGCCCCTGATGCCTGAGATTAGCAACGCATTCTCCATTACGCCGGCACACGCCAGTCTTACGTTATCCGTTACAACGATCGCCATGGCACTGACGATGCTGTTCATCGGGTCCTTGTCTGATTCTGTGGGCCGACGCTTTATAATGACAGCTGCACTGGTGATATCTTCTGTTATTGCTTTGCTCAGCGCATTCAGCCCGGGATATACGGAGCTTCTTCTGCTTCGTATTCTCCAGGGTGTGGCACTCGCGGGGTTGCCAGCGATAGCCATGACATATTTGTCAGAAGAAATTGAACCTAGAAGTCTTGGTTATGCTATGGGCCTATATATCAGCGGCAATTCGATAGGAGGCATGGCCGGCCGTTTCATCAGCGGTGTGGTGACAGATTGGTTCAGTTGGCGCGCTGCTGTGGGGTTCATTGGTATTATTGGACTGTGTGCAGCCGTTATTTTTTGGCTTGTCATCCCGCCATCCCGTCATTTTGTCAAAGCTGCACCCGGATTCAAAAATCCAATACCTCTTTTGTGGTCACAATGTCGCAATCCAAGGCTGTTATGCCTGTATGGACTCGGTTTTCTCTTGATGGGGGGATTCGTGACCCTGTTCAACTATATCGGTTTTGAATTAACGGGTGGACCCTATCATCTTAGCCAGTCTATCGTTGGAAGTCTTTTTGTGGTATATCTGATGGGCACGGTAAGCAGCACCTGGATGGGCAGGCTGGCAGATCGGTACGGCAGGTCACATGTGCTTGGAATCGCGCTGGGAATTATTCTGGCTGGTGCAGTCTGTACCGTTCATCCAGCGCTTTGGGTCAAGATTATCGGACTCGCCCTGTTTGCCTTTGGATTCTTTGGCGGTCATTCCATCACAAGCAGTTGGGTTGGACTCGTGGCTAATCAGCACAAATCCCAGGCCAATGCGTTGTATTTATTTTTCTACTATCTTGGTTCAAGCGTAAGTGGAACAGGAGGTGGACTGCTTTACAGTCATCTTGGATGGATAGGCATTGTGGGGATGATCGGTGTGTACGTTTTGATCGGTTTTGTCTTGTGTAATTTGCTTGTTCACAGGTTGAAGGGACAGGCTACATAAATCAACTTTTTCCGACAGCTATTGCATATCCTGAAATACCGAGTATAATACTTGGTAAATAGACGAAAAGGGGATGCAATAAACGATGAAAACACATGCTGAATTGAACTCACTTCTTGTTGACGATTATCTGGATCTCCTGAACATTGCGAAACAGCTAGGTGATGACGAATGGAAAGATGCTATTCTGCAAGCATTGAAGGAAGAAGTCGATGCGAATCATCATCTGGATTCCAAAGAGGTAAGACAGGATTTATGGATTCAATTTGAAGGCATTAATGAACAAATGCATGATCTGTTAATGCAATTGAAGAATGCCGACAGTCCTGAGGAGAAAGAACAGATTATTGAAATGATCTGGGGATTGAAAGTAGACCGTCATGCGATCACACGTAAACTTGAAACCATGAGCCGTGCCAGTGCTGGACATCAGTAAGCTCTAGGTTGATTATACATTGAAAACCCGCGTGTTTCCTGGGATTATCCCCTAGGTCGCACGCGGGTTTTGTTTTTGCTTTATTGTTTACTACACTTTAGTGAGTGTTCAAAAAGGTCGGTTTTCAGTACCGAGAAGATGGGATGAAGCTAGAAATGGAGTAGCGGAGCGTAGGGAAAACTACGTGAGCAACGGACATTTCGGCTGAATTCCATATTCGATGCTGATGATGCCATTAGGCATCCTTCGTAATCAAAAGCGGACTTTTTGAACTACTTCTATTAAAACTGTTTTGCGAAAGTGCGTGCTTGTTCGATAGCTTGTTGCTTGATCTCATCTGCACGATCTTTATATTGATTATGCCCCTCAACAAAAATGCCATCAAGCTTCGGCACACCGAGGAATGACATGATAATGCTTAAGTAACGATGACCGGATTCCATTTGAGCCGCTGGGCCTTCGGAATAAATGCCGCCGCGGGCCTGAATATGCAGTGCTTTTTTATCAGACAGCAGTCCGACAGGACCTTGTTCGGTATAACGAAATGTTTTGCCAGCTACGCAGATCGAGTCCACATAAGCCTTCAGAATAGGGGGGAACGAGAAGTTCCACATCGGGGTTACAAAAACATATTTATCTGCTGAGGCAAATTGATCCGAGAGTTCATTCAAACGGCTTACTTTGGTCTGCTCTTCGGAAGTCAGATCACTACCCGATTGCAGTTTGCCCCAACCACTGAAGACATCCGCATCGATATGGGGGATATCCGAGCGATACAGATCGAGGTGAACAACCTCATCAGAAGGGTGACTTTCACGATACGCATCAATAAACGCTTTACCTGTAGCCATGCTGAAGGAGGTTTCATGATCATGAGGATGGGCAGTAATATATAATAAGGTAGACATGTAGTTCTTCCTCTCTGTGTGATTAATGGGGTGAAGCGATCTTGGCAATGATGAAGCGACCGCAGTAGTATGCATCGTTTCCCCCGTTTTATACGTCAGAAAGGGATATGAATGGATCGATCATGATACTGAATTGGATGTTATATGGTGACCGGATACTCAATCCATGTATAATATACAGGACGAGTATTTATTTTCCAAAGACAATAGGATGAGTGAGATGAGCGCACATGGGAATGGACCTGGAGAAGCAACGATTAAGCATTGAAGCAGCGAAATTGTATTATCAGTCCGATTATAGCCAGCAGGATATTGCCGCAAGGTTGGGCGTGTCGCGTCCAACGGTGTCAAGATTACTTCAGTACGCCAAAGATCGTGGATACGTCCGGATTGAAATTATGGACCCGCTGGAGGATATCGACATCATTGCCGGAGAACTTAAGTCGAAATATGATCTGGATACGGCACTTGTGTGTTTTGCCCCGTTGAAGAGTGATGAGGAAATACAGAAGCATATCAGTAAACGAGCAGCGGATTATCTTCAAGAGACGGTTCAGGATGCAGATATTATCGGGGTGACTTGGGGAACAACCATGCATGCTGTAGCACGCCAACTTCGTCCCAAGCAGGTTAAAGGTGTCGAAGTCGTACAATTGAAGGGGGGCGTAAGCCACTCCCATGTCAATACCTATGCCGCTGAGATTGTTCATTTGTTCGCTGAGGCATTCCATACGGTACCAAGGTATCTGCCGCTGCCTGTGATTTTCGACAACATTGAAGTAAAAAACATGGTGGAAGCGGATCGACATATCGGCAGAATCGTGGAACTTGGCAGACAGGCCAACATTGCTTTGTTTACCGTGGGTACTGTGAAGGAAGATGCATTATTGTTCAGGCTCGGTTACTTCAATGAAGAAGAGCAACAATTGCTGATGAACTCCGGTGCAGGTGACATTTGTTCACGCTTTTTCGACGCGGAAGGTCAGTTGATCAGTGAAGAGATTAACAGCAGAACCGTTGGAATTGATCTAGCGGAGTTGAGAAATAAGGAAAAATCAATCCTTGTCGCTGGGGGACAACGCAAAATTGAAGCCATACACGCCGCGCTCAAAGGTCATTACGCAAATATTCTGGTCACGGATCAGTACACAGCGCAGGCATTACTTCGATTTTAATTTCAAATGGATATGGATGACAACATCTGCCATGCAAACAGGGCGGATGTTTTGCTTTTTTAGGAAGAAAATATAACGAAGAAGAAATGTAAGTGTAACTGTGAACAAAAGTTCAAGTTGATTTTTACATATGTTCATGTTAGTGTAAGGGTATAGAAAATAACTAGTTCAGATAAGGGAGAGATTCAATTGACTACACCACAATTAGCTAAAATGATCGACCATACGTTGCTTCGTGCGGACGCAACGCAAAGTGAAATGGCCAAGTTAACCGAAGAAGCAAAGCAATATCAGTTTGCTTCCGTATGTGTTAACCCAGGCTGGGTTGCTTATGCTGCTGAGCAGTTGCAGGGTTCTGGCGTAGATATCTGCACCGTTATTGGTTTCCCTCTGGGAGCATCTACATCGGAGACAAAAGCTTTCGAAACGAAAGATGCGATTGCTAAAGGTGCAACTGAAGTCGATATGGTCATCAACATCAGTGCTTTGAAAGATGGCAAAGATGATTTCGTTGAACAAGATATTCGTGCTGTTGTTGAAGCGGCTGCGGGTAAAGCTTTGGTGAAAGTTATTATTGAAACTTGTCTGTTGACGGATGAAGAGAAAGTACGTGCTTGTCAGGCAGCTGTGCGAGCTGGAGCTGATTTTGTTAAAACTTCTACAGGTTTCTCCACAGGTGGAGCAACGCCAGAAGATATCGCTTTGATGCGTCGTACTGTAGGTCCTGATGTTGGCGTTAAAGCTTCCGGTGGCGTACGTAGCCTGGAAGATATGCAAAAAATGATCGAAGCGGGTGCAACTCGTATCGGTGCTAGTTCTGGCGTGAAGATTATGCAGGGCGAACAGTCTTCATCGTCTTACTAAGCAAAAGCATCTTATCAAGAAAAAAGCTTAATAAATAAAAGTAATGTTATATTCTCTGTACTTGGGCAGTCGACTCAGGTACAGGGAATACAACTTACACTTGTATTTTAAATAACGGAACTAATTGTAAGCGCTTCATAAGTTTTCTGAAAGATTACTGATAAGAATGCTTAAGAGCCCTTTGAGCTGAATTTTCACATCCGGCTTAACTACCTTCAAAGGAGAAATCAAATGAAATTTCTAATTGCCATTATCGGCTTACTCGTTGTTTTTGGACTGGCTTATATCGCAAGCAACGGCAAAAAGCAGATTCGTTACCGGCCGCTGGCTATCATGATTGTTTTGCAAGTTATACTAGCTTATGCTCTGTTGAATACAGGAGTGGGTACTTTTTTAATTGGCGGTTTCGCGACCGTATTTAAAAGTTTACTCGACTATGCGAATGAAGGTATCGCATTTGTATTTGGGGGTTTGACTACTGTAGGTGCCGAAAGCGGGGGGGCACCGTTCTTCCTCAGCGTATTGATGCCGATTGTTGTCATCTCCGCCCTTATCGGTATATTGCAGTATATCCGAATCTTGCCTTTTGTTATAAAATATATTGGTCTGGTATTAAGCAAAATCAACGGAATGGGCAGACTGGAATCATATAACGCGGTTGCTTCGGCTGTATTGGGGCAATCTGAAGTGTTCATTTCTGTGAAAAAACAAATTGGGTTGTTGCCAAAACATCGGCTGTACACCTTGTGTGCTTCGGCGATGTCCACGGTATCGATGTCGATTGTTGGTGCTTATATGACCATGATCGAGCCGAAATATGTGGTTACAGCTCTTGTACTGAACCTGTTTGGCGGTTTTATCATTGCTTCGATTGTGAATCCTTATGAGGTTACAGAGGAAGAAGATATATTGGAAGTACAGGAAGAGGAGAAACAGTCCTTCTTCGAAATGCTCGGCGAATACATCCTGGATGGATTCAAAGTTGCTATCATCGTAGCTGCGATGTTGATCGGTTTTGTTGCTTTGATCGCACTTGTTAACGGAATTTTCAGCGCGGTGCTTGGCATTTCGTTCCAGGAGCTACTTGGTTATGTGTTTGCACCATTTGCCTTCATCATGGGTGTTCCATGGAAAGAAGCGATTCAGGCAGGAAGTATTATGGCAACCAAAATGGTATCCAACGAATTCGTAGCTATGCTTAATTTGAAAGAGACTGCAATGTCTGCCAGAACAACGGGTATCGTATCTGTCTTCCTCGTGTCGTTCGCCAACTTCTCCTCCATCGGTATCATTGCTGGTGCGGTGAAGGGACTCCATGAGAAGCAAGGTAATGTGGTCGCCCGCTTCGGTCTGAAACTGCTTTACGGTGCTTCGCTTGTCAGCGTGCTGTCAGCGATCATTACTGGACTGTTCTTGTAAACCGGATTATTGGAAGGAGTGCTTAGGTTATGTCAACATTCAAAAGAGTACATCTGATCGTTATGGATTCTGTAGGGATCGGCGAAGCGCCGGATGCAGCAGAATTTGATGATTTTGATGTAGATACCTTTGGTCACATTGCACGTGAACGCGGAGGTCTGAAAATGCCTCACATGGCCAGTCTCGGACTGTCCAACATCAAAGAAATTGAGGGTGTCCCTGTAGCGGATGCACCTAAAGCGTATTACACCAAGATGCAGGAAGCATCCAGAGGCAAAGACACAATGACAGGTCACTGGGAGCTGATGGGTCTTTACATTGATACACCTTTCCGTGTGTTCGAGAATGGTTTTCCTGATGAGTTGATTCAACGCATTGAAGAGAAAACGGGCCGCAAGGTGATCGGTAACAAACCGGCCAGCGGCACGGAAATTCTGGATGAGCTGGGTGCAGAGCATGTTGAAACTGGCGCGCTCATCGTTTATACATCCGCCGATTCGGTTCTGCAAATTGCAGCACATGAGGACGTTGTTCCACTGAAAGAGCTGTATGAGATCTGTGAGTTCTGCCGTGAAATTACACTTGAAGATCCGTATATGCTCGGCCGCATTATTGCACGTCCATTTGTAGGTGAAGCGGGTAACTGGAAACGTACTGCAAATCGTCATGACTATGCGCTTAAACCTTTTGGTCGTACTGTTATGAATGAACTGCAAGATAGCGGATTTGATGTGATTGCTTTGGGTAAAATCGCAGATATCTATGATGGCGAAGGTGTAACCAAGGCTGTTCGTACCGTCTCTAACATGGATGGCATGGACAAGTTGTCTGAAACGATGGATGAAGAGTTCACTGGACTCAGCTTCCTGAACCTGGTTGATTTTGATGCCCTGTACGGTCACCGTCGTGATCCGCAAGGTTATGCTCAGGCACTTGAAGACTATGATGCACGGCTGCCAGAGATTTTTGCCAAAATGACCAATGATGATCTGCTGCTGATCACAGCTGACCATGGTAACGATCCAACATACCGCGGTACAGACCATACACGTGAATATGTACCACTGCTTGCCTACTCTCCGCGCTTCAGCGAGGGCAAAAAGCTTGATCTGCGCAGCACATTTGCTGACCTTGGCGCAACCGTAGCCGAGAACTTTGGAGTGAAAATGCCGGAATACGGCACCAGCTTCCTGAAAGATTTGAAATAAGTTTTTCAAAACTGGATAGGGGAGGTCGGAGTAGCTTGGGCTGCTCCGGTCCTGCCATCATAATAGACTAATTGTATAACTGGAGGAGATTCATTCATGAGTACACATATTGGAGCAAAACCCGGGGATATCGCAGAAACGATTCTATTGCCAGGAGACCCTTTGCGCGCGAAATATATCGCAGATACGTATCTCGAAGATGTTGTATGTTACAACGAAGTTCGTGGAATGCTCGGTTACACAGGTACATATCAAGGACACCGGATTTCGGTGCAAGGTTCAGGGATGGGTATTCCGTCCTTTGCAATCTATGCTAACGAATTGATCAGCGAATATGGCGTAAAAAACCTGATTCGTGTGGGTACTTGTGGCGGTATGCAGGAGCATGTACGTGTACGTGACGTCATCCTTGCACAAGCAGCATGTACAGATTCCAGCATGAACAAACACGTATTTGGTGGTTATGACTTCTCACCAATCGCTACGTTCTCCCTGCTGAAAGAAGCCTATGACCGTGCAACAGCTAAAGGTATGAAGATTCACGTTGGTAACGTATTCAGCTCCGATTCTTTCTACCGCGATGACCGTTCCGTAACCGAGAAGTTGATGAAACACGGCGTACTCGGCGTAGAGATGGAAACAACAGCATTGTACACTATTGCTGCCAAGTTTGGTGTTAACGCACTGACGATCCTGACGGTAAGTGACCACTTGCTGACAGGCGAAGAAACATCTGCCGAGGAGCGTCAAAAAACGTTCAACGACATGATGGTAGTTGCCCTGGACACAGCAATCACACTGTAATTGTTGCATTTTATATTCATAATCATTTGATTTGGATCGAAACTTTTGTTTTAGCACGAAGTGAAGGGAACCGGAACCGATTCTGAAGAAGCGTTAGCGTTCGCCTTTGTCTCCGAGTTTTCTCCATTGCAAATGGAATCAAAAAAACTTGGAGACAACAGCGATCTAAGGAACGATCCGGAGCCGGAACGAATTAACAACGAAGTGTTCTATACAATCAATACACACACAAGGAGAGATCATCATGAGAATGGTAGACATTATTGCTAAGAAACGCGACGGAAAAGAACTGACAACTGCTGAGATTGATTTTGTTGTTCAAGGATACACACAAGGAGAAATCCCCGACTATCAAGTCAGCGCTTGGGCGATGGCAGTATTCTTCAAAGATATGACAGACAAGGAACGCGCTGATCTGACGATGTCGATGGTGAATTCCGGTGAAACGATCGACCTGTCCGCTATCGAAGGCATCAAAGTAGACAAGCACTCCACAGGAGGAGTGGGCGATACAACAACATTGGTACTTGCTCCGCTTGTTGCTGCGCTGGATGTTCCTGTTGCCAAAATGTCCGGACGTGGACTTGGTCACACGGGTGGTACAACAGACAAGCTGGAATCCGTTGCAGGTTTCCACGTAGAGCTTGAAAAAGAAGAGTTCATTCGTCTCGTAAACGAACACAAGGTTGCAGTTATTGGACAAAGTGGTAACCTTACGCCTGCAGACAAAAAGCTCTATGCACTACGTGACGTAACAGCTACCGTTAACTCCATTCCACTGATCGCCAGTTCCATCATGAGTAAGAAAATTGCAGCAGGTGCAGATGCAATCGTATTGGATGTTAAAACGGGTGCTGGTGCATTCATGAAAACAACAGAAGATGCCAAAGAATTGGCACATGCCATGGTAAGCATCGGTAACAATGTTGGACGTAAAACGATGGCTGTTATCTCCGATATGTCCCAACCACTGGGCCTGGCGATTGGTAACGCGCTTGAAGTAAAAGAAGCCATCCTCACTCTGCAAGGTAAAGGTCCAAAAGATCTGGAAGAACTGTGTCTGGCACTTGGACGTCAAATGGTATTCCTTGCTGGCAAGGCAGATTCCTTGGAGCACGCTGAGGAGAAATTGAAAGAAGTGATCCAGAACGGTAAAGCACTGGAGAAATTCAAAGATTTCCTGGCAAACCAAGGCGGAGACGCTTCGGTTGTGGATCATCCAGATCGTTTGCCACAAGCACAATATCTGGTTGAAGTCCCAGCAGATAAAGACGGCTATGTTGCCGGAATCGTCGCTGACGAAATCGGAACTGCAGCAATGCTGCTCGGCGCAGGCCGTGCCACAAAAGAGTCCGAGATCGATCTCGCTGTTGGTCTGATGCTGAACAAAAAAGTGGGTGACCCAGTCAAAGCTGGTGAGTCCCTCGTAACAATTCATGCCAATCGTGAAGACGTAGCAGACGTCATCGCGAAGATCAAAGAAAACATTACCATTGCGGATCATGCCGATGCTCCTGTATTGGTTCATGATATCGTAACGGAATAATACAATCAGAGAAGACGAGATGTAATCTCATGTCTGACTTAACATGAAAGCCCCGAAGCTATGTAATCCATAGCTTTGGGGCTTTTTGTCGTTGAGGTGCAAGTTGTTACTACTACTAGCAACTACGGGCTCTTTATTTTCTCATAAGCCATCACCGAGTCCGCATTGGTATAAATATAAGGCATGGATGGCTCGGCTACAGGTGTCACCTTTGTGGCGCGAATTTCAATCGTATCCTTACCATTCACCTGTGCTGAGCCGATGCTGCCATCAATTTGCACCCAACTGTCTGTAGGGAAGCTATCCGCTTCTGGGATGTGAATCATCACGCCAAAGGGAGCCGCATCCGCGGGGCAACACATGACGAGAAATCGTCCCAGTGCAAAATGTGATTCATGATCCATGCTTTTGTCCCGATAAACGAACCCGGTTAAGGAGATATCTTTGCCTGCAAATTGTCGCTGGAACATATCAATCGTGCCGAGGGTTTCAGAGAAAATCTCAGGATAGACTCGAATGA
This sequence comes from Paenibacillus sp. FSL P4-0176, assembly GCF_037975265.1. Taxonomy (NCBI): domain Bacteria; kingdom Bacillati; phylum Bacillota; class Bacilli; order Caryophanales; family Paenibacillaceae; genus Paenibacillus; species Paenibacillus sp. FSL P4-0176. The sequence goes on along the minus strand of NZ_CP150242.1, from coordinate 3,932,038 downwards.
CCTGTTCTGCATACAACTTCTCCGCCAGTTCAGCGAATTCGCGGCTATACTCGTCTGGGGGAATGAATTGTACTTTGGTAGCCGAAGCAGCCTGAACGGTCGTTGGTTTTTGTGTGAGATCTTGTACATTCAATTGCGTTGCCGGATCAGGTAAAGGCTCTTTTCGACGAATCTCGGGAGGGGCATAGGTGAGAGACATACCTTTCTGACTGGCCATGGAACTGCCGAGAGCCCGATCAGGTAACAGAAACCCCAGCAACAAGGGGATAGCAATCAGACCATATACCATTAAGCTACGAAGGAACCCCGAGGGTGGTGGATGTTCACAGTCGCAATGAACCTCGTTTCTGCCGAACAGTCCGTGCCATGCCATGATAACGGCAATAAACAATAAGGGAACAGGACAGCATAATAGCAGTTTTTGCATGGTAGGAGCCAAATAATAATGAAGCGAATCACTTGAATTCAACTGAATAATGTACACTGCCACCCCGCCGATCCAGCCTGCACGGATCAGGTTATGCCATTGGATGACGTGTGACCTTGGAACAGGAGGCTTGGTCATCGTATAGATAGTGTGGTTCATATATCATCACCTCATTTCTATTCATAGTCAGAATGCAAGTTCATGGGATTAACCATTCAGGTCATGAAGTATTGGGCTCAACCTTTATACCAGCAGGTTAATCAACCACGAGCCGGCAAAGACAAGCGTGATAATGGCTAGACTTAGACCAATAACAAACCGGGTACGGAAGGTGGAGAGCAGCATCAGGGTGCTTTTGAAATCCAGCATTGGACCAAGCACCAGGAAGGATACCAACGGCCCCAGTGCAAACGTATGTGAGAACGCTGAAGCCACAAAAGCATCAGAAGTGGAGCAGAGAGACAATACATAAGCAAATCCCATCATGAACACGTAAGAGGCAACAGGACCATTACCAAGTGAGATCAGATCACTGCGGCTAATGAATGTCTGGATGCAGGCTGTAATCAAGGCACCGATCACCAAATATTTGCTCATATCGACAAATTCATCTCCGGCATGAATGAAGAAGCTACGCCAGTTTTTTACATGGTTATGATCATGTACATTTGCGTGCGCGTGAGGTTGCAACATTTTAAACCCAGGATGTGTCTTGACCTCTGTCACTGCGACCTTTGGCATCCGAAGAGGATTTCGACGGACAAACACATATACGAGCATGCCTATGGAAGCTGCTACAGAAAAGGCCAGTCCCATGCGGGCAATGGTAATCTCAGGATGGGAGGGAAAGGCAAGCAAAGTTGCCGTAAATACGATGGGATTGACTACGGGACCACTCAGGATGAACGTAACTGCGATATAGGCTGGCATGCCTTTGTGCATCAACCTTCTCACTACCGGGATCATGCCACATTCACAGATGGGGAAAATAATACCGAGTAGTCCTGCGACCAGCACACCGCCTATCGGATTCTTGGGCGTGAGTTTGCGGACCATTTCTTCGGATACGAACCACTGCATGAGCGAGGATAATAGCACACCCATGAGCAGAAAAGGTGCGGCTTCAAGGAAAATACCTATGAATACGGTTTTCATATTTTGCAAAGCTTCACTGTTCCATGCTTCCTTCAAGTCTGGAGCCATTGTGATCAACACGGGAACAAGAAATGCACAAGGGACCAGGAAGGACAGGAGCTTCAGATTGGCTGCCATTTTCATGAAACAGACCTCCACAACTAGGACTTTGCTAAAATATATGCTTGTACGTGCGGCAACATACATCATTCCTATGTTCTAATCAACATTTTTACGATTAATCAAGGTTTTTCATCATATTAGATGTTGACAATCCAAAGAAAACTACGGTATAGTTCGGATTGATTATCATTAATAGTAATAATTACGATTAAAGTTTCATCTTAAACAGAGTGGAGGAAGCAGAAATGTCAGATCAACAGGTTCAACAGCGGGTTCCAGTAACCGTACTTAGTGGATATTTGGGTGCAGGCAAAACGACACTTCTCAATCATGCAAAGGCCTGATGTGGCTGGCGACAAGAAACCATATGGCAATATCTTTCAGTCATGCAGGTACATCGAAGCAGCTTGCAGCAGCAGGAGTATGGGTAGGTGCGATGAGTGAGGAGGAAAGGGAACTTCATTTTGGCGACACGCTGCCAAGCATACCGGACTGGGATGATGAGTGGGATGACCGGGTAACCAAATTAGTATTTATCGGCATCGATATGAACCGGGCGGAGATTGAACATACATTGGATGAGACCCTTCTTACGGAGGAGGAGATGTTGATGAACTGGCGTGAACTGAAAGATCCTTTTCCAGCGTGGAGTTGAAGTGAAAAGAAAAGATCTTCAAGTGCAATAGTGCCCCTGAAGATCAATGATTATATTGCATTAATGACTTTAGCTAAAGTACAAATCGCCAAGATAAAAATCACCGTTGCCACTTTTTTGCGGACTAAACACAAAGGTAAGGTACACTCCATAGGAACCCGTCCATCCTTGCGGATAATAAATGGCTTTGTAACTGTGTCTTGTTTTGGTTTTATCATTCATTGCAATCACTTTAAAATCAGCTGATTTCACATTAATCAACTGATCTGCATATTTAGTCAGCGTTTTTTTATCATTTGCTGCAATGATACCTTTGACTGTAGTCTTAAATTTATCTTTCTGGGATTGCTTACCCAGATCAAAAATGTCGATCTCAGGATTTTCAATAACTTTAGCATCTATGTATTTATCAAATTCACTAGTGCTACCTGTTTTAAGTGCTTTACCATACATTTTGATCAATGTTAAAGATTCTTTCTGCAATTTGACTATCATCTGAGCGTCAGTTCCAGTCATCTTGATTGAGCCAGAAGTGCTTGAGTTACTTGAACTACTTGGTTTACTTGAATCTTCAGAACCTTTGGTACCTGTACTGCTGTTATTACTTGAACTACTAGACTTACTGTTACCTGAATTAGTGATACTTACAACTTTGTTGCTAACATTCAGAGATACGTTGGCTCCGAGTGCTTCTGCTGTGGTACTTACAGGCAAGTATACATCACCGTCATATACCAGTGCATTCAGTTTGTCTCCAGCTTCATTCTTGGGTGTCCAAGACAAACCGTTTACTTTAAAGCTAATGTTGCTGTCGAGTGCTGCTTCAATATCTTGAATTCCGTTTGAAGCTGCTACACCAAGGGCACCGAAAGCCAAACTGCAAGCTACCAATGACCCAATAAAAGTTGATTTTTTGATCTTCATCTAGTTCCTCCGTAGGTAAAGTATAATGCTACCAAAGCAGTATATCATATGAAATTATATTGTGCATACAAAATTTTACTGTAACAGATATAGAGTTGACAAAAGAAAAGCCATAGACTAATATCATTAAATAGTAATAATTACGATTAAATAAGAGGAGGCAACAACCATGAGAGTCATTGTAACTTTAGCCTGCACCGAGTGCGGGGACCGCAACTATACAACAACCAAGAACAAACGTAACCATCCAGAGAGACTTGAGATGAAGAAGTACTCCCCACGTTTGAAGAAAATGACGATCCACCGGGAAACCAGGTAAATTTTTTTGTTATTTTTAAATCGTAATATTTACGAAAAGAGGGAAAGGCATGATACTATCCTCCATGCGTGATGTTGTATTTGGATATGGCAAAGAGCCGGTCATTGATCAACTGTCGCTGGATATCCATGTGGGAGAGTTCATAGGCATCACAGGTCCCAATGGTTCTGCCAAAACGACCCTGTTAAAGCTGCTGCTAGGGCTATTAAAGCCCTGGAGCGGCACGATACATATGAATCCGCAGTTGAAACGTGGGAACAAGTCCAATATCGGTTATGTGCCCCAGCAGGTGGCATCGTTTAATAGTGGATTTCCCAGTACGGTGAATGAACTGGTCCGGTCCGGGTGTTACACCAGTCTGGGATTATTCCGCAGATTCACAGCAGAGCAGGATGCCGTCGTTGAACGCAGTCTGCGGGAAGTTGGTATGTGGGAATATCGGAATACACGCGTCGGTGAGCTGTCTGGTGGACAGAAGCAACGGATCTGTATTGCCAGAGCTATGGCTGGGCAACCGCAGGTTCTGGTACTTGATGAGCCAACAACGGGAATGGACCGCCACAGCCGTGAGGGATTTTACAATCTGATGCGCCACTATGTTGATGCTCATGGGATAACGATTATTATGATTACTCATGGACTGGAAGAGATGGGGGATCGATTGGACCGAACGATTACTCTGGAGAGGCAAGAAAGTGAGGAATGGCAGTGTTTGAGTACGAATTCATGCAACGTGCCTTCTGGGCAGGTGGACTGATTGGAGTCATCGCTCCAATTCTCGGGGTCTATCTGATGCTCAGGCGGCAGGTACTAATGGCAGACACGTTATCCCATGTCTCACTCGCAGGAGTTGCGCTCGGTTCGGTCATGAATCTTAATCCGGTGATCTGCGGATTCGCTATTGCAATTCTCGGTGCATTACTGGTTGAACAACTGCGGCGAAGTTACCGAACCTACAGCGAGGTACCTGTGGCGATCATCATGACTTCGGGGCTGGCTCTTGCTGTGGTATTGATGAGTCTCAAAACCAATCTGTCCAAGACCTTCAGCTCATACTTATTTGGATCTATTGTCGCGGTTAGCGATATGCAGTTGTGGATGATGGCAGGAGTATGTATCACGGGTTTACTTTTTTTCATCCTGCTCCGAAGACCGTTGTATAACTTTACGTTTGATGAAGAGACTGCTTCCATTGGAGGCATTCAGGTAAGAGGTTTATCGTTTGCATTTGCCATTCTGACAGGAATGACTGTAGCTTCAGCCATGCCGATCGTCGGTGTGTTGCTGGTGTCTGCTCTCATTGTGTTGCCTGCTGCCTTGGCACTAAGAGTGTCTCGCAGTTTTACAGCAGCGATTATTGTCGCGGTAATCACGGGGTTAATCGGTATTTTTAGCGGGCTCACAACATCTTACCATCTAAATACACCACCGGGAGGAACAATTGCACTCATCCTGTTGGTCATCCTATTGACTGGAATATCAGCGCAAAAGCTGATTGCACGATATAACCGCAAGCGTCACCGTAAAGAAACGAAATCACAGCACGTCATTCTGGTCAACCATTCTAGGAGGAATACATCACATGAAATTCAGTAAAAAAGCTACGCTCGGATTGTTGTTCAGTCTTACACTTATCGTCGCAGGCTGCGGACAAAAATCCGCTTCTGATGCAAATACAGCTTCGACAGGCACTTCCGTTCCAGTCGAGACGGAAACTGCAAAATTAAACGTGCAGGTCAGCTTCTACCCGATGTATGAGTTCACCAAAAATGTGGCAGGTGATCTGGCCGATGTGCATACACTCGTTCCAGCAGGAATGGAGCCCCATGATTGGGAGCCCACACCACAAGATATTGCCAGCATTGAAAAAGCGGATGTGCTTGTGTACAACGGTGCGGGGATGGAATCATGGATTGATCAGGTCACCGGAAGTCTAAGCAACGCTTCGCTCATTCAGGTGGAAGCAAGCAAGGGCATCAACCTGCTTGAAGGTGGAGAGCATGATCACCATCAAGAAGATTCAGAGACAACAGAACATGACCACGATCATGAGCATGCGAATGAAGCGACTACAGAAGCACATGATCACGATCATGCGGATGAAGCAACTGCTGAAGAACACGGCCATGATCATGACGCAGAGGCAGAAGCAGAAGAAGGACATGATCACGATCACGGTGGACTCGACCCCCACGTATGGCTGTCACCTGCATTGGCTGTAAAGGAAGTGCGCAATATTGAAGCAGGTTTGGCGCAGGCTGCCCCGGAACATGCTGAACAGTTCAAGCAGAATGCAGATGCTTACATTGCTCAACTGGAGTCACTGGATCAGGACTTCAAAGCGGCTGTGACGGATAGCAAACGTAAGGATTTCATCACACAACACGCTGCATTTGGCTACCTTGCCAAGGAATATGGATTACAACAGGTGCCCATCGCAGGATTGTCTCCTGAGCAAGAACCTTCGGCAGCACAGATGGCATCTGTCATTGATTTTGCAAAAGAGCATCAGGTGAAAACGATTTTCTTCGAAACACTGGTTTCATCCAAAGTGTCTGAGACAATCGCAAGTGAAGTGGGGGCCAAGACGGCTGTATTGAATCCGATTGAGGGACTCACCGAGGAAGAAATTGCGGCGGGAATGGACTACATTAGCGTGATGAGACAGAATCTGGAGGCTCTGAAACTGGCACTAAACGAATAATTAAAAATCAGTTTGATGCCTGTCACCGAAAAAGGTACAATAATACAACATGCTGAGGAATGGATCGCCATTCCTTTGCCTTTTTGCAAAGCAGAGAGCACAGTGATGTGCTCTCTCTTTGTTTAATAAGGTGACCGGATCAAGGAGAACAGGAGGACACATTGCATGAATTTAAATGAGGAACATGAAGTGCTGTTAAGTGAACAGCCTGCCCATCTGTGGAGACGGCGTAAGCTGGAGCTGATGCACTGGACGGAACGTGATAAACATACAGTATCCGCGAAGAAAACAGAGATTTGGAACGGTGTTGAAGTTGATGCCGAGCTTGTGAAGGCATTGTCCATACTTCAGAGTGCGGGCGTGAGGACGGAATTTTCATGTGCAGGGGTGAGTCCGCTTGATGAACCTGTCGATCATTCCCTTTATGCTTATGTTACCCTGATACAAAGTGAGGTAGCAGATCAATTCGTGCACTATGCCCTCCGTCGGATGCGGAATCGACTGCTCGTTACGCTAGAGGCCGAAAAGGGCCGCTATGATCTATCTTCTTTTTTCATTGGACACAATCGGAGCTTCTGCTGGTGGATGGAGCACTGTGCCTTACAGTTCGGAAGCCGAAACGAATCGAGTGAAAAAAGCGTAGTATAAAGGATAGGCTTGTTTACTTGATTGTTTACTTGAAGGTAAAGGAGGTATACACGATTGAATAAGTGGGTCAAAACGATACTTTTTCTACTAGGCTCCGTCTTTCTTACACGATTCATCCCATTTTCGTCCTTGTTCCGTAACCTGGATACGATGATTCACGAATTCGGTCATGCACTAATGACACTGGTATTGTCCGGTAAAGTGCTGCGCATTGAATTATACGCTGATCATAGTGGTGTAACTTACTCTTCCATGCTGACGCCAGGCAGATCGATCCTGGTTTCTCTGGCGGGATATATCAGTGCATCACTGTTCGCCTTGCTGTTGTTTTACTTATACCGCAAAGGCTTGCACATGTGGGGACTTGGTATTATGACGGCTGTCGCTCTGGTGTCGCTCCTGTTATATGTAAGAGGGGAGTTCGGCATGTTATGGCTGACCGGGTTCATCGTACTGAACGTTGTCATTATGATTTTTGGTGCCAAGATCGTGAAGTACTATTATCTGTTACTGGCGTTTCTTACGCTGGAAGAGTCGGTTGTTAGTGCTGTATACGTTGGATTTATGTCCTGGACTCAGCCTTCACGGGCAGGGGATGCAGCGAATCTCGCTCAACAGACATTCCTTCCCGCGCTGTTTTGGGGCACGCTGTTCGCTTTGTTTGCACTGTGGTGTGCCAAGGGAGCACTCGGTCTCTTTTTCCGCAAAGAAGGTACTTCGCGATCGTCACGGTCTCGGGGATTACGAAGAGCGTAATGGATATAAAGTTATATCAAAGCAAAGAAGGCACTTCCTTTCTTCATAAAAGGATAGTGCCTTTTGTTGTTGGACTTACTTCTTATATTCAAGCCTGATATTAAAGATATTGAACCTAATCTCCAAGATTATCCCATAACACATAAAAGTAATAAATCTCTTCCATAATCGCCTTATCATCCTCTGCCGCAACGCCGCCCTTGATCCGAGCAAGCGTGCCCAGAATATCATATATCGTTTCACGTTCCACACTGAACTGAATGCGGTTGACGACTTTATCCCAGGCCTTCATTGCGTAATTAACTTGAGACTTGGCTTCAGTCCATTTTTTACCCTCAACCTGTTTCTCTAACGTTTGTATAGATTCAAGCAAGCGATCATCGTTGCCAAAGGGCTTTTTGAGAAAGGCTCCGCTAGCCATAATCGCAACGAATACAAGAATGAGGAAGATCGGAAGCACATATAACAGCCAGAAACGCGTTTTCATTCAACCGCCTCCTTCAAGTAAAGAATTTAGAAAGGCCCCTCATAATCGCCCATATCGATTTTTTCGGTGATTTTATCCTTGAACAGATCAACATACAGTTTGTCATTGGGCAATATGGCGGCAAAAGCAATATCCTGTATCGTGATCTTTTGTTTCTTAAGCTGTTCACTGAGCCAGTTGATATCTTTATTTCTTTCCTCCAGATTTTGCTTAATCAGCAGGCCATCAATGATAATCTCGGTCATCAGCTTGCTCTTGGGCGGGTGCATATGCATGTCTTTGGCGGTTACCGGTTGATTCTCAGGTTTCAAAACAACCGAGAGGCTGCCATCCGGTTCCAGAATCGCATAATCCAGTGTTGTAATATCAAATACATCCTTTTGCCGCAGCATCATGGTCAATTCGTCAAATTTGACTCGCATTTTACTCAGGTTCTGTTCGAGAATTTTACCGTTCTGGATGATCAATGTGGGGTCTGAGTCCATTAATTTGGAGATGGTGCGATTCTTCAGCGTAATATACTGAAAGATGATCGTAATGATTGTGAAAATGGTCAAGGCCACAAAATGAATCCACGCCTTGGACGAAAGATCGGTTGCAAAAGTCCCCGCAATGGAACCGATTGTGATACCGTTAATGTAATCAAAATACGTCAAGTTACCCATCTGCTGTTTGCCCAGTACCCTTGTGTAGATGATCAGGGTCAGAAAAGCAATAATAGACCGTACGGCAACAACCCATGTTTCTTCCATCATATATGTATCACCTTCCTTAAGTTCACCGTAGCTGTATTAAGAGCTAGTTTGAAAAGTTTGCTTTGAACACGCATTATAACAAGCTTTTCCTATGCTGGAGGATCTTATGCTTGAACGCAAAAAACCGAAACCTGGGTATGTATCCCAAGCTTCGGTTTCATTAAATACCTATATTAGTTGCACTGATTCATTTACACGTTAATCGTTATACACCTGAATACGCCATAAATCCGCCATCTACCGGAATGACTGTGCCAGTGACAAAGCCGGATTGTCTTTCATCCGCAAGCCACATCAATGTGCCAAGCAGGTCTTCCGGTTTGCCAAAGCGGCGCATGGGTGTATGAGCAATAATTTTACTGGAACGCTCCGTAGGTGAGCCGTCTGGTTGCAGTAATAGATTACGGTTCTGCTCGGTCAAGAAAAACCCGGGTGCAATAGCGTTGACACGAATACCGGATTCGGCCAGATGAACGGCGAGCCACTGCGTGAAGTTGTTAATGGCTGCCTTCGCAGCGCTGTACGCTGGAACTTTCGTCATGGGCGATGGGGCGCTCATGGAAGAAATGTTTATGACAGTAGCGGGAACATCACGCTCTATCATATGTTTTGCAAAGATCTGAGTAGGGATGAGAGAACCGACAAAATTCAGATCCATCACCTGACGAAATCCCTCTACACTTACATTGAAAAATGTAGTGACATCGCTCTTTTCCAGATCTTCCAATCTGAAAATTTCATTGGTGGTGTTGGCACTGGCGTTATTGCCACCGGCGCCATTGATCAGAATATCACATGGTCCGAGCTGTTCCAGCACCGCATCTGCCGCTGCTTGCACACTATCGGCCTGGGTTACGTCACAGGCAATAGCAATCGCTTTGCCACCGGCAGCTTCTATCGCAGATACAACTTCCTGTCCCTTGGACACCGTGCGGTTCAGGATGGCTACACTTGCACCGTGCCGAGCGAGTTCTTCCGCCATGGAGCGGCATAATACTCCAGCACCTCCGGTGATTACAGCCGTTCTGCCTTCGAGACGAGATGAGCGTTCATATTGGTGTTCACTCATGCTTTTGCCCTCCTTTGCAGGGAATCCCAGACGCCCCAGAGATACATGATCCCCAAAGCCCGGTCATAGAGTCCATAACCAGGTCGGCACTGTTCTCCCCAGAGGTGACGACCATGGTCGGGTCTTGCATAACCTTCATAACCGATATCATGATAAGCCTCAACAACCCCCGCAATATCGACACTTCCATCTTGACTGCGGTGTGACGTTTCAATAAAGTCGCCGTTTTCGTAGATTTTGACATTACGAATGTGGGCAAATGGAATCCGATCCTTGAACTCGTGTATCATCCCGATAATGTCATTATCAGCATTCGCTCCCAAAGAGCCACTGCATAGTGTCACGCTGTTGTAAGGGCTATCATAAAGATTCAAATATTTCCGAACATTCTCCTGACTTGTAATAATCTTTGGTAATCCAAAGATTGGCCATGGTGGGTCATCCGGATGGATGGCCATTCGAATCCCCAGCCGTTCGGCTGTAGGCATAATCTCTTGCAGGAAATAACGTGCGTGCTCCCACATATGATCCTCGGTTACATCCTTGTAGGCTTCGAACAGACCTGTTAAATACTGCAATCGTTCTGGTTCCCAACCTGGCATGGTGAGTGCGGAGTTTTCCGTAATGCGTCGAACGAGTTCTAGAGGTTCTATATCTGCAAGTTTACTGTGCTCATAGAAGAGGGCAGTTGAGCCATCCTCCATTTCCTTGTGCATATCCGTGCGAAGCCAGTCGAAGATTGGCATAAAGTTGTAACAGATGACCTTCACACCAACTTGAGCCAGTTTCTCCATCGTTTTAATATAATTTGCAATGTATTTATCCCTTGATGGCAGGCCCAACTTGATATCCTCATGGATGTTCACACTCTCAACGACATCCAGATGTAACCCGGCCTTGTCCGCTGCTGTTTTTACAGCGAGTATTTTGTCCATCGGCCATTCCTCGCCAGCAGGAACATCGTGCAGTGCCCACACAATACCTTCAACACCCGGAATCTGCCGGATATGATCCAGCGTTACCGTATCATTGCCTTCGCCGAACCAGCGAAAAACCATTCTCATCACGTTCACCTCATCATGAATAGTAGGAAAAAAAATTCAGTCATTGAAAATAGGACGGATATGTATCCTGCAGGACGGCCAAATCGGTGACAGTTAAATGCAAATGTTCCTGCATCAGTCGCTCTGCTGTGTCGGCATCATGCTGCTGAATGGCCTTGACCATAGACCGGTGCTGTTCAATCAGGTGATCCCACTGGTGGTCCGAGGACAGGCGTAACATGCGACTTCGATTCAAATGTACATTCATCTGCTGGATAACAGTCCAGGTGTTGCTTTTGTTGCAGCCTGCAAAAAGAGTGCTATGGAATTCCTCATCCAATTGGAACATTCGTTCATCATCCGGTTTGACCCTGCATTCCTGTTGCCAAGCAAGGTTCTGTTCAAGAGCGACCATCTGTTCGTTCGGAAAGTTCTCGCAGGCAAGCCTGATTACGGCTCGTTCGAGCTGTTCACGCATGAACCGTGCTTCCTCAACGAGATCGACCTGAATCAGAGAGACGTATGTGCCACGCTGTGGATACACTTCCAGCAGACCTTCCTGTGCAAGCCTTACAAAACTTTCTCGAACAGGTGTCCGGCTTACCTGGAACTCCAGCGAAATTTCCTTCTCAGAAATAGCTGTTCCCGGAGGCATTTTCAAACTCAAAATGAGTTGTTTCAGCGTGAAGTAAACGACATCTCGCGTTGAGTAAGATTGCTTATTATTCATGGAAGACATATTGCTCGCAACAGGCAACAAACCGGCTCTGGATGATAACTTTGGGGTATATTCCACAACTTCAACTCCTTCAATGACATACTACCATACTTGTATGGTAGTATGGAAGCGCTTTATAAGCATTATATTAAATTTAGTTGATGGTTCACTTGCAGTTCAAGTGATTAAAGAGTACAATTCAATCATTAGGTTCGAATGTTTAAACCAACAGACATCAAACAGAGAAATATACGTAGAAATAATGAAGAAGAAATAGTATAGAGGTGAAACCATGGGACAAAAAGCAATTAGCGTTTTTCAAACCTGTATTCCGTTATTTCAGGTCTTAAGTGACAACCATCGTCAATCCATTTTGCTGACACTTACCGAGAAGGGCAGAATGACGGTGAATGAAATTACCGAACAATCCAGCCTATCCCGGCCAGCCATATCTCATCATCTCAAGCTGTTGTTAGAGAAAGGGCTTATATCTGTGGAACAGAAGGGGACGCAGCGTTATTATTCGGCTTCATTGAATGCATCGGTGGAATTGCTGAAGGAACTGGTAGCTGCTTTGGAAGAAGAGTGTCTGTAGAGTAATAGTGATCCAACATGCTTTTGCATGTGTCTTATAGGTTCGTAAGTTTAAACGCTTGATCAATAATGAATAGAGGAGTATGTATATATGACAACGACGATACAGGAAGTAACCAGTCATGAAGTTGAACAGATTTTGGAGCAGCAACGACAGTTCTTTCGTTCCGGGGCCACAAGATCGGCAGAAGCTCGAATTGCACGTCTGACCCAACTGAAGCAGGCCATTCAAAAGTACGAATCCAGACTGACAGAAGCTCTCTATCAGGATTTGGGCAAAAGTGAGTTCGAATCCTACACAACCGAGATCGGATTTATGATGGACAGCATCACACACACCATTCGTAAAGTGAATAAATGGGTGAAACCCGTTAAAGTGAAAACGCAAATGGCGCTCCTGGGTTCGAAAAGTTATATCATACCCGAACCCTACGGGGCGGTTCTGATTATCGGACCGTTTAATTATCCTTTTCAACTCTTAATCGAACCATTGGTTGGTGCTATTGCAGCAGGTAACACAGCCGTGCTCAAAGCGTCAGAGAATACACCTGCGGTGTCCGCTGTTGTACGTGAAATGATTGCGAGTGTGTTCGAACCAGCATACGTACAAGTGCTTGATGGTGCAAAAGATACAACAACAGCGCTGATTAACGCGCCATTCGACTATATCTTTTTTACAGGCAGTGTACCGGTAGGCAAGATTGTGATGGAGGCAGCTGCCAAAAATCTCGTTCCCGTTACTTTAGAACTTGGAGGCAAGAGCCCTGTCATCGTGGATGAACAGGCGGATATCAAAGTAGCAGCTGAGCGCATTATATGGGGCAAACTGCTCAATACAGGACAGACCTGTATCGCACCCGATTATTTACTTGTGCATGAGCGCGTGAAGGAACCGTTAATTACGGAGATGAAAGCAGCGATCGTGTCCTTCTTCGGATCGGATATTCAGCACAATAAGGATTATGGGCGAATCGTGAACAAGGGACATTTTAAACGTCTGACGACTTTGATTGAGCGGGATCAGGCCAAAGTGATATATGGGGGAGCTTCGGATGAGGAAGATCGCTTCATTGAACCTACACTGATTGATGCGGAGTCATGGGATGCAGCAACGATGGAAGATGAGATTTTTGGACCGATTCTGCCAATCATTAGTTATCGTAACTTGGATGAAGCCATTGTAGAAATCGTAAAGCGGCCGAAACCGCTCGCCTTGTATCTGTTTACTTCCGACACCCGGGTTCAGGACAAAGTGCTGCGCGAAGTTTCTTTTGGAGGCGGCTGCATTAACGATACCATCACGCATGTAGCGAATCCACGTCTGCCGTTTGGCGGTGTTGGTCATTCTGGTGTTGGCTCGTATCATGGGCAGTACAGCTTCGAAACCTTCTCTCATCTCAAAAGTGTACTGAAAAAAAGCACCAAGTTGAATCTGCCGATTCTGTATCCACCTTATGATAACAAGCTGAAGTTGATTAAGCGTTTGTTGAAATGAAAAATAAGAAAGACAAACAGCCTGCTACTGGACTTCATTCCAGAGCAGGCTGTTCCTGTCGGTAACGGGAGGGTGACATGCCGGACCAGCGCTTGAATTGACGACTGAAATGGGCAATATCCTTATAACCAAGCATGACGGCAATATTTTGAACGGACAGCTTCGGATTGCCCAGAAGAAGCTTCGCTTCATGCAAAACCAACTGGGATAATACAGCACGTGGAGACTGACCAAACACCTGCTTGAACACGCGATTACAGTGAGAAGAACTGATGCCCAGCTCTGCTGCAATATCATCAATGCCATAGTGACCGTTGGACTCGTGTCCCTGTTTGAATTGCTGACTCATCAGGCCTTGCAATCGATTACGAATCTGGTGGGCGAGTTCGATCTTCTCGTGTCCGTCGGTAAACCATTGTGCTGCCTCTTTCGAGACCGCCTCCCACAGATGGCCAAATAGTTCAAATACCGCAGATTGAAGCTGCATACGCTGTACCATCGTATTTGCTGTTTCATCATCCGCAGATGACATTAATTTGCGCAAAACCGGCTCAATCTGCTGTGTAACCGGACTATCCGCACTGAATCGCACTTGTTTGATACGTGCCAGCAACGATAGGAACAACTGATCATCAATGTCAAAATGCATGCAAAAATACGTGAATCCCTTGCCGTTATGGCTCTGGCTGGAATGAATGCTTCCCGGAGGAATCAGGAGCAGTTCGCCAGCCTTTTGAATGTATAGGGTACCATTCACCATCATGCGTTGCTCGCCTTCCGTGACATAATTCAATTCATATTGAGGGTGCTCATGTGCCGGATAATCCCAGTCCATACCCACACTTCGTAAATGAATGGCAAACAGATTAACCGTTGTTTGCACATCTGGATAAAAAACTTCATGGACACTTTCTCCCAAAGTAGGAGGCAAATACGTTGAAGACATGGAAGATCCCCCTTCATATGAGGTTGTTCAAAAAATGTGATTTTGATTACGCACGTATATCTAATGGAATGTTTTTGTGTAACCGCTTTAATCTATTATAGTCTATGAGCTTGATTTGGGTAAATATCCGATTGATTTGATCATGGTCGGAGGTGGAACCACGTGTTAGGATGGGGCTAATGAAAACGTATGCAACCATTCTGAGAGGGGTTATGATTCATGAATACGTCCAAATCCATCTTTTATAATGCACATCACGCACCGATTGGTGCTTTTGCGAGTTTTACACTGGGTTACAAAGGAGCCAAAGGCGGGCTGGGTCTTGAACTCGGCAAGCCGGCAGACCAGAATGTATATATTGGATTACAATCTCGCGATGGCGACAATTATCAGGCGCTTCCTTTTTATGAAGCTTCCGAGGATGAGAGCAGCCGCTATGATGTAGAGAAGTTGGATAACGGGGAAACGGCGTCGACAACAGCGTCCAAAGTTCCAAAACCTCTTATTACGGCTTTTCGCGATGAAGATATTACCCGTGAATTTACCTCAGGTACGGATACGTGGACCGCTGGAGATCTGACGTTCCGTATCTACTCTCCTGTACGTCCAGTACCTGATCCAACGAATGGGGATCGTGAAGAATTAATGGATGCACTCGTACCTGCCGTATTGGTTGAGATGAGGATTGACAATACGGCAGGTCAACAACCCCGCAAAGCCTACTTTGGTTATCAGGGCAATGATCCGTACTCTGCGATGCGTCTGATTGGGGGACCGGAAGGTGGCTCCATCACAGGTGTGGGACAAGGTCGACTTACAGCGATTATGTCAGCAGATGACGGACTGTGGCCCGCACGCGGATTTACGCTGGAGAAACTGTTGCAGGAGAAACATCGGGAGAATCTGGCATTTGGACTTGGTTCAACCGCTGCACTACTGATGGAGGTTCCGGCTGGAGAGAAACGTACGTATCAATTCGCAGTATGTTTCTATCGCGGGGGCATTGTGACGACAGGAATGGACACAACGTATTGGTATACGCGGTACTTCTCCGATATTCAGGCAGCAGGAGAGTATGCACTACAACGCTTCAGTGAGTTGACCGCATCCTGTGGAGAGGTTGAACAGCGCCTTGGATCGGCTGCTTTGACCGAAGATCAATCATTCATGCTTGCTCATTCCATTCACAGCTATTATGCCAGTACTCAACTGCTGGATGCCGATGGCGAGCCACTATGGGTGGTGAACGAAGGGGAGTATCGGATGATGAACACACTTGATCTGACAGCTGATCAGTTGTACTTCGAGCTTGCCTTGAACCCATGGACGGTGCGTAATGAGCTGGAGTGGTTTGTGAAACGATACAGTTATACGGATCAGGTTCGTTTCCCGGGGGAAGAGAAGTTATATCCGGGCGGAATCACCTTTACCCATGATATTGGTGTTGCCAATGTGTTCTCACGCCCTGGACACTCGGCATATGAGCTGGTTGGCATTGACGACTGTTTCTCACAGATGAGCCACGAGGAGCTGGTGAACTGGCTCTGCTGCGCGACAGTATACATTGAACAGACACAGGATCAAGCTTTTGTGAAAAACATGTTGCCTGTTATCCAAGATTGCTTCGAAAGTATGCTTAATCGTGACCATCCCGACGCAGAGCAGCGTAACGGTCTGATGGGTCTGGATAGCAGCCGTACCCAAGGTGGAGCGGAGATTACAACTTACGACAGCCTGGATGTGTCACTTGGTCAGTCTCGCAATAATATCTATCTGGCGGGTAAATGTTGGGCGGTCTATGTTGCATTGGAGAAGCTGTTCGCAACTGAGAAGTTGGCGGATCTGTCCCATCAAGCTGGACTTCAAGCGGATCGCTGCGCTGCCAGTATTGCTGCACAGTTGACTGATGGCGGCTACATTCCAGCTGTTATTGCAGAAAATAATGATTCTCGAATCATTCCGGCGATTGAAGGTTTGGTGTTCCCGTACTTTACAGGCTGTGAAGCAGCACTGGATGTCAATGGTCGTTTTGGACCTTATCTGAAAGCACTCCAAACTCATCTGAAGACGGTTCTTGTACCGGGAACATGTCTGTTCGAAGATGGAGGCTGGAAACTGTCCTCAACAAGCAATAACTCGTGGCTGAGCAAAATCTATTTGTCCCAGTTTATCGCTAGAGAGCTGCTGGGTGTGGAATGGAATGAGACAGGCAAGGCAGCAGACGCGGCTCATGTCAACTGGCTGCTGCATCCGGAGGAATCCTACTGGTGCTGGAGTGACCAGATCCTGTCTGGTGTAGCGGTTGGCAGCAAGTACTATCCGCGTGGTGTAACGTCGATTCTATGGCTACTCGAAGGAAAAGGGAATCACCTTGGGCAGATCTATGCCAGCAAGGAGGCGGTACAATGAGCCAATCCGTCATTCAATCTGCCTTGTCAGGTCCACAGTACGATGCGTGGCTGGGGTATCACTCCGAATTGCCAGAAGCGAATGGACTTGCCCAAAAGACGGCTCCTGCATGGAGCAAACTTATACTGGCGGAAGAGAACCATGGAGTGATCACAACAGCTCTGACCGAACTTTCACGGGGACTGGAGAGGTTATATGGCGTGAAACCGTCGGTCAGTCATCTGTCTGATGCTCAGGAAAATGAACGGGACAATCTCGCTTCCGCTCCCGCAATACGAATCGGCACTTGGACAGGGAGCGATTCCGTGGCTGGGTTGTTCAGCGAGACAGAGCGTTCAACTGTTCAAGGGGAAGGGTACATCATTCGTGAGACCGAGACCGAGGGTGTACTCGTCATTGGGTCAGAGACTCCCCAAGGTGTGCTCTATGGTGCATTCCATCTGCTTCGAGAGCTGACAATGGATCAAGGAAGTGCACATGAGGCGGATGACGCTGTGAATAAGTGGAGCTTCATTACAGAACAGCCAACCAATGCGCTACGGATGATTAATCAGTGGGATAACGTGGACGGCAGCATTGAGCGTGGTTACGCAGGAGACTCCATTTTCTATGATAACGGGGAATTTACGCTGGACTTGGTACGCATCCGGGATTACGCACGTTTACTCGCTTCCACGGGCATTAATGCCATATCGATCAACAACGTTAATGTACACCGCCGTGAGAGCCTGTTTCTGACGGAACGTTATCTTAGTGATGTGGCGAAGGTTGCCGCAGAATTCAGAGCGTATGGTGTTCGATTGTTCCTGAGCGCCAACTACGCGAGTCCAATTGAGATTGGCGGATTGCGTACGGCTGACCCGCTGGATGCGCAGGTACGGGAATGGTGGAATATTCAAACGGCCAAGGTGTACGCAGCGATTCCGGATTTTGGCGGTTACCTGATCAAGGCAGACTCCGAGAATCGTCCGGGACCATTCACGTATAACCGTGATCATGCCGATGGTGCGAACATGCTGGCCGAAGCCCTTCGGCCATTCGGTGGATTGGTTATCTGGCGTTGCTTTGTCTATAACTGCAAGCAGGACTGGCGGGATCGTTCCACTGACCGTGCACGTGCAGCTTATGACCACTTTACGCCGCTGGATGGGCGTTTTGCCGAAAATGTCATTTTGCAGATCAAAAACGGGCCGATGGACTTTCAGGTGAGAGAGGCGGTATCCCCGCTGTTTGGCGCCATGGAAAATACAAATCAGGTGATTGAATTTCAGATTACACAGGAGTATACCGGGCAACAACGTCATCTCTGTTATCTGGTTCCCCAGTGGAAAGAAGTATTGGACTTTGACACATACGCTAAAGGCGAAGGTTCAGAGATCAAGCGAATCGCGGACGGTTCTCTGTATAAACGGCCATACAGTGGCTTCGCTGCAGTATCCAATATTGGTGCAGATGCCTGTTGGACAGGACATCCACTCGCGCAGGCGAATCTATATGGATACGGGAGACTGGCGTGGAATCCGGAGCTGACCGCGGAAGAGATTGCCGATGAGTGGGTGAGACTCACTTTTGGGCATGAAGACGAAGTTGTGCGGCAAGTTACGGGCATGCTTTTGACATCACTAGATATCTATGAGAATTATACGGCGCCTCTTGGTGTGGGTTGGATGGTTAACCCGGAACATCATTACGGGCCGAATGTAGATGGATACGAGTATTCCAAATGGGGAACGTATCACTTTGCCGATTGTCATGGCATTGGTGTAGATCGAACCGTGAACAGCGGTACAGGATACACTTCACAGTATCACCCTGAGAATGCTGATCGCTATGAGTCCGTAGACACCTGTCCGGATGAGCTGATCTTATTTTTCCATCACGTGCCGTACACCCATGTTCTGCATTCGGGTAAAACGGTCATTCAGCATATTTATGATACACACTTTGAAGGTGTTGCGCAGGCGGAGGCGTTAGCCGAGACATGGAGACAGCTGGAGGGCAAAATCGACCCGGTTATTTTCAGTAAAGTTGCTTCATTACAGGACAACCAGGCCGAACATGCGAAGGAATGGCGTGACATGATCAATACCTACTTCTATCGCAAGAGCGGCATTGCGGATGAACAAGGTCGAACTATCTATTGAGTGGAATTGCGGATGCAGATGAACTTGGTAATTAGGAAGAAAGAAGATACCTTGTTTTCTTTGATGTACAATAGACAGCATGGACATACATGAGGAGGAGAACCGTATGGGACAACATCAACTGCCCGAGACCATGAAAGCTGCTATCATGACAGAGCCAGGACACATTATTATTGAGGAACAACCCGTCCCGCAACCGGCAGCGGATGAGGTGTTAATCCAGGTAATGGCTGTCGGGGTATGTGGCTCGGATGTGCATTATTTTGAACATGGGCGCATTGGCAGATTTGTGGTGGAGAAACCGATCATTCTGGGTCATGAGTGTGCGGGGATCATTGCTGCTGTTGGCTCGAACGTATCACGTCTCAAAACAGGGGATCGAGTTGCTATTGAGCCTGGGGTGACTTGCGGACGTTGCTCGGCATGCAAGGAAGGTCGTTATAACCTGTGTCCGGATGTACAATTTCTAGCGACCCCTCCGGTGGATGGGGCATTTGTACAGTACATGGTGATACGTGAAGATATGGTATTCCCGATCCCGGATCATCTGTCTTATGAGGAAGCAGCTATGAACGAGCCATTCTCTGTTGGTATTCACGCTGCACGCCGCAGCAAGTTGGCTCCGGGTACAACCCTGGCGATTATGGGTATGGGTCCCGTTGGACTCATGGCTGTGGCTGCTGCCAAATCTTTCGGTGTAGAGAAGATCATTGTAACGGATCTGGAGGAAGTTAGGCTGGAAGCAGCTCGCCGCATGGGTGCCACGCATACCATTAATGTGCGGAATGAAGATGCACTGGCTGTGATTCGCGAGTTAACAGGTGGTGTGGGTGTTGATACTGCATGGGAAACAGCGGGGAATCCAAAGGCGCTACAATCTGCTCTGTATTCACTTCGACGTGGAGGAAAACTTGCGATTGTGGGCCTGCCTGCACAGGACGAGATCGCACTCAATGTTCCATTTATTGCGGACAATGAAGTTGATATCTATGGCATATTCCGTTATGCCAATACGTATCCGGCAGGAATTGAATTTCTGAGCTCCGGCCAGCATGACGTGATGTCCCTGATTACAGATCGTTATTCACTCGAAGAGACACAGCAAGCGATGGAGCGCGCATTACACAATAAGAGCGGCAGTCTGAAGGTCATGGTATATCCGAACGGTATGTAAGAACAACCTGGAAGAGTCCTGCGGTATAGGACTCTTTTTTTGTTTTTTTTGCAAAAAAAGTATGGGTCAAGATCCCATAACATGGTATAATTCATGAAGATTTTAATATATAAATGGATACACACCATATTGGTGAATAAGTACTTAGCGAAAGGAACTGAAGGTTGTGAGAGTACATGAATTTATGATACACGCTGATTTTCATCGGGATGATTTTATGTCGGTATCTTCTCAAGCGTCGCGTTTTTCCTCGGATATTATTTTGTCGTATATGGAGTCTGAGCATGAGCATCGTGTAGATGTCAAAAGCCTGCTTGGAATGGCGTTACTACCCATTCGATATGGTAGTGTTGTCAGATTACAGACAAGAGGCAGGGATGAACTGGAGGCTTTGGAGTACATGTTGAATGTACTGGAGAAAGGGACGGCGTGACACCTGATTAGGTGCAAAATCACAGATATCATATTTTTTTTAGCTATTCCTCAAAACCTGCTGGTACTTTGTCCAAAAAAAGAGTATAATAAAATGTAGTTTGATTCTAAAGAAGTACCCATATTAAAGGAGTGTAAATAGATTATGCCAAAAGTTGACATCCATCCAAAGACACAACTCGTAATTTTTTACGATGCAAGTGCTGATTTCAAATTCCTGAGTTCTTCCACGAAGTTCTCTAACGAAACTATGGAATGGGAAGACGGTAACTCTTACCCAGTAATCCGTGTGGACACTAGTTCCGCATCCCACCCGTTCTTCACTGGTAAACAAAGAAACGTGGATATCGGTGGCCGTGTTGATAAATTTAACCGTAAATACAACATCACCAAATAAGTTTGTCCATACATTACAAAAAAACCTCGGGATTTGTCCTGAGGTTTTTTTGTGTACATATTCAGGGTAAAGGCTAGTGAATTTTACTTGAAATTAATATTTGTAACTATATAAATTGAGATAAACCTTTACACAAAACGGAGAGGACAGAAAGAACCTGAAGAAGCGGAGCTAAAAGCTTTCTATGGAAAGCTACTTCGTAAGCATAAACTCGCCTTTATCCCCGGATTTAACCTTTATAGAAGGAATCAAAAAAATCTGGGGATAACAGCGATCGGAAGGTTGTTCTGTCATCGAAGTGACCAGTGTAAATATTCCTTAGTTCAATTTATATAGAAATATCAATTCATAAAAATTAATTCAACCAATTATTGCGCTTACAACACATTCGGATGTACACTAGGAAACGAGTACGAACATATTGGAGGAGGAAATAGAGATGAGTAGCATCACACATATGGTAACGTTTACACTTTACGCGGGTAAAGATACACCGGAGGCCGAAGCCTTTTTGAAGGAAAGTTCGGATGCACTGGCTGTCATTCCTGGCGTAGAGCAATTTCAGGTTCTGAAACAGGTAAGTGAGAAGAATGAGTTTGACTACAGTTTCTCGATGGTCTTTGCAGATCAGGCTGCGTATGATGCATACAACAATCACCCGGTTCACCGTCAATATGTAGAAGAGCGTTGGGAAAAGGAAGTCAGTCGCTTCCAGGAAATTGATCTCATTCAACATCATAATTAATAGTCTCCACATATAGGAAAAAAAGTTGAACTACCATATACAGCATTGAACAATGCTGTATATCTCTCTGAATAACGCGTAATTAATGAACAAAAATAACATATTTACGAAATCGTTTTCGGACAAACGAATTCAAGGAGGTTTTCGCTGTTATGCAATTGGATCTCTCAGGAAAAACGGCTCTGGTTACAGGAGCAACCGGACAGCTGGGGAGAGTCATCGCCCGCACGTTGGCAGCCTGTGGCGCCAATCTGGCTCTACATTACATAAATAATGATACCAAGGCTCGGGAGCTTCAAGGTGAGATTGAAGCACTCGGTCGTCAGGCTGTTATTGTACAGGGAGATATTACAAAGCAGGATACAGCATTTCGGATGCGTGATGAGATTCAGTCTGTCCTCGGCGGAGTGGATATCGTTGTTGCCAATGCAGTCATTCAATATGAATGGACAACGGTGTTGGAGCAGTCGCCTGAAGATTACTTGAGCCAGTTTGAATCCTGTGTCATGCAGAGTGTGTATCTTGCCAAAGCTTTCATTCCACATATGCAAGATATCAGAGCCGGTCGGTTCATTGGTATCAATACGGAATGTGCGATGCAAAATTTCGCTCATCAATCGGCCTACACCGCTGGTAAGCGTGGAATGGATGGTGTATATCGCGTGCTTGCCAAGGAGGTTGGTGAGTATCAGATTACCGTAAACCAGGTTGCACCTGGATGGACGATAAGCGAACGTGATCGGTCTAGTGAGCTTGGACATGATGAGGCATATACACGTACCGTGCCGCTGAAGCGCAGGGGTGAAGATCAGGAAATCGCCAATGCGGTAGCTTTTCTCGCTTCGGACCTGTCCTCATTTATCACAGGTGCCTATATCCCGGTAAGTGGTGGCAATGTGATGCCTGCTATCTAGTGTCTGATTTGGATTTGGGAATTCACATGAAATAACAATAAACGTAGTTTAACCGTAATCCGTTTGTCATTCGACAAGCGGATTTTTTGGAATTTTGCTAACAATGAAATAACGGTTCAAGGGGGTGTTTTTTGTTTCATATATCCAGACATACATATTGAGTTGGTTCGGTTTTCGAAAGATTGGGGTATAAGAATAGGTATATTAACCGAGTGGAAACATAATCAAAATGAGCAATTAAAGGAGACTCACCTATTATGAAAAAAACAGTCGCGGACGTTCTGGTTGAATCCTTATTGAACGCTGGCATCAAACGCATATATGGCATTGTTGGAGACTCCTTGAATGCGGTACTCGACTCCATCCGTCGATCCGGCAAGATCGAATGGATTCATGTACGTCATGAAGAAGTAGCTGCATTTGCTGCTGGGGCGGACGCTCAGGTCAGTGGAAGTATCGCTGTCTGCGCAGGTAGTAGTGGTCCTGGTAATATGCATCTGATTAATGGTCTGTATGACTGTCACCGCAATCGTGTTCCTGTACTCGCTATCGCTGCACATATCCCAAGTGACGAGATTGGCAGTGAATATTTTCAGGCGACCCATCCGGAGTATCTGTTTCAGGAATGTAGTCATTATTGTGAAGTCATTACAACAGCCAAACAGATGCCGCGTTCTCTGACGATGGCCATTCAGACAGCAGTTGCACGTTCGGGTGTGTCCGTCGTTGTATTGCCGGGGGATGTAGCAGGACTTGAAGCAGCGGATCTTCCTGTACCTGAGCATGTGTATCACGCAACCAACCCCGTGGTACATCCTTCTGAGCCGGAACTCGTTAAACTGGCGGAATATCTGAATGAAGGCAAAAAAATAACGTTGTTGTGCGGTGCAGGCTGCGCGGGCGCTCGGGAACCCCTCATGCAGCTCTGTGATCGATTGAAATCCCCGATGGTTATTGCGCTAAGAGGCAAGGAATACTTGGAATATGACAATCCCTATTCCGTGGGCCTTACGGGATTAATCGGGTATTCGTCGGGTTATCATGCGATGAGGGACTGTGATGTACTATTGATGCTGGGAACGGATTTCCCATATCGTCAATTCTATCCCGAAGATGCGAAAGTTCTTCAGGTTGACATTCAATCTTCCCATCTGGGTCGGCGCACGAAGCTGGATTACGGCGTATGTGGGGATGTGAAAGCGACCATTGAAACTTTGCTTCCTTATCTGACAGAAGAACACAGTGACAAACATTTGCGTAAAAGTGTGGATCGTTATGTGAAAGTACGCAAAGATCTGGACGAGCTGGCGGTTGGAAAACCGGGTAAAAAGCCCATTCATCCGCAGTACCTGACCAAGGTCATTAGTGATGCCGCAGCTGAAAATGCCATCTTCACCTGTGATGTCGGTACTCCGACAGTATGGGCGGCCCGTTATATCGAGATGTCTCGTAATCGCAGACTGCTCGGTTCATTCAGTCATGGTACGATGGCAAACGCTTTGCCACAGGCCATTGGCGCTCAGGTCGCTGATCCGGGCAGACAAGTCATCTCTTTGTCGGGTGATGGTGGTATTACGATGCTGATGGGTGATCTGTTGACATTGAAACAGCATAATCTGCCGATTAAAGTTGTGGTGTTTAATAATGGAGCACTCGGTTTTGTTGAGCTGGAGATGAAAGCTGCCGGATTCCTGGAATCGGGAACAGAGCTTGTCAATCCCAACTTTGCGATGGTTGCTCAAGCCATGGGCATGGAAGGTATTCGGGTTGAGGATCCGGATGAACTCGAAGGAGCTGTGCAGCGTGCGCTTCAGCATGATGGTCCTGTGTTGATTGACGTGGTGGTGAATCGTCAGGAATTGTCCTTACCTCCGAAGATTGATATCAAACAGGCGGAAGGATTCACCTTATGGATGATGAAAGCCGTGCTCAACGGACGAGGGGACGAAATTATTGAATTGGCAAAAACAAATTTGCTGCGTTAAAGTGTTTCAAAAAGCGGATATGCACCGTTTGAAGTTGTAGAGATACCGACTTAAAAAGTATTGTATATGTAAAAGAGGAGCATGCAACAAGACGTAATAGTTGTGTGCTCCTTCAATAAAAATGCTGAAAATGTGACAGGTGATATAGTATGAATACATATTATATGATTTGTTTTTATGTCGAAAGTCTATTAGAATAGGTAAAGTCAGGAAGGTTTTATGCCATTTTTGACCTACATATTGCATCATTGCATGTAAGTACGTTTCATATCGTATTCATCGATCCAATCACAAGATGACACACACACATGGAGGAGATCAACATGAGTCACGCAGGAAAAGTAGCCATTATTACTGGAGCAGGAAGTGGATTGGGCCAAGCAGCAGCATTGAAGCTGGCTGAGAAGGGTGCATCCATTGTCGTTGTGGATCTTGTCGAAGAGACAGGTCTTGAAACGGTTAAGCAGATTGAGAAGCTGGGAAGTAAAGCTATTTTTGTACAAGCAGATGTAAGTAAAGCACCTGAAGTTGAGAATTATGTGAAAAAAACAGTCGAAGAGTTCGGACGAATCGACATGTTCTTTAATAATGCAGGTATTGCAGGTCCTGGGATCAAGCTGATTGAACATACGATTGAGCAGTTTGACCAGATTATTGATATTAACCTGAGAAGTGTATTCTACGGGTTGAAGTATGTAATTACTGAAATGCTCAAAACAGGTGGAGGTTCCATTCTGAACACGGCCTCCACAGCCGGTATTGTTGGTGTACCTGCAGTTGCACCTTACGCAGCAACCAAACATGGCGTGGTGGGCTTGACGCGTACAGCTGCAATTGAATATGGCAAGGACAACATTCGTGTAAATGCGATTGCCCCAGGTACAATTGAGACGCCGATGGTCATTCAGTTCGGTAAAGACAATCCTGAAGTGTTCAAGGCAACTGTTGACAGCATTCCATCCGGACGTCTGGGCAGACCGGAAGAGATCGCGAACTTGGTTTCCTTCCTGCTTGGAGATGAAGCGCCTTATATCAATGGTGCAGTATATCCGATCGATGGTGCAGTTACGGCCCAATAAAGAGTTCTGTTTATCGGTAATAGAATAGCCGTTAAAATGGTTAAAGAGAGGCCACTGTATGCATACAGTGCCTCTCTTTTTGGTTTGTCTTTTATACTACGAAATCATATCAGGCAACGTTGTGCGATGTATTGGTTTGTGTACTTTTGAGAGGTGCTGAACGATACGAGCCTATAACGATGATGACGGCAACAGCAACCCCGACAGCGCCAATCCAGGTAATGGATGATAATGAAACGCTGCTGACCGCGATTCCGCCAATACCTGCTCCGGCAGCCATCGCAAGTTGCATCACCGAACTGTTGAGACTTATCATAATGCCAGAGGATTCCGGAGCCATGGTGACCAGGTTATATTGCTGAGTTGGACCTGAGGACCACGCGGCAAAAGACCACAAAATCAGAACAAGGAAGATAGCCAGATGAGAGCTTGCCGTTATATTCAGCAGGACCAGACTTACGATATGCAATGTCATGCCTGTGATCAGCGTTCGTTTGACACCCCATCGGTCAGCACTGAACCCTCCAACTTTTGAACCGATCAGACTTGCTATGCCAAATGCGAGTAAAGCTGAACTGAGTAGTGCTTCGCTCATTCCTGAAACGGATACAAGGTAAGGTGAAATGTACGTGTAGGCAATGGAATAACCACCTAACCAGAAAAATGTCACCAGCAGTGCCAAAACAATTCGTGGCTGTTTGAGCAAAGACAGTTGTTTCTTCAGCGGAACAGGAGCTTCTGCTTTGGAAGGCGGAATGGCGGCCGCGATTACCAGCATGGCGAGAACTCCAAGAACGGCGATACCGGCAAAAACAAGCTTCCAATCCCAAGATGCAGCTACAAGCCTTCCGAGCGGAACGCCAACGATCAAAGAAGCCGTAAATCCAGTGATTACTGTGGCGATTGCACTAGCTTGTTTGCCCTCCGCCGCTATTTGGGAAGCAACCGTTAATGCCGTGACAACAACAACGCCCGCGCCTAAAGCCATCAACACTCGTGCTGCGACGAATAGTCCATAACCCGGCAACAGGTAAGCAAGAACATTAGCCACAACGAATAGACCGAGGAAGTATAACAACAGCTTGCGACGGTCCCAGCGCGAAGTCAGTGCAATAATGACAGGTGTACCGAGCGCATATACAAGTGAAAAAATCGTAATGAGCTGTCCGGCAGCGATTAAAGAGATATTCATGGTATCTGCAATGCGATCCAAAATGCCGGCAATGACATATTCGGACGTTCCTACAAGGAAGCTGACCAAGGCAAGAACATAGATTTTGAGCGTAGAAGACATGGAAACATAACCTCTTTCTGATCATTATTATATTTTTAGAAATATAGAAATAAAGACGATAGAACAAGACATGAATGCTCGGAATGCAACCCATCTGCGCGAATGGTAATGTTACAACCTAGATAATGAATATTGGAATAAGCGTAAACTTAGGTGACCTAGTTTTACTAATAAATATTGTGCCTTGTTTCAATATTTCTAATTATATAGAAATATAACTCAAATTTTTTATTTATTTAGCAGATAGGGAACAAACTTTTGTGCGGTCTCCGTGTTTAGGCTGTAGTAGATATACGTACCCTTCTTCTGCGATGTAAGCAGACCACAATCGGACAGCTGTTTCAGGTGATGAGACAGAGTCGATAGGGCAACCGTAACAAGGCGGCTCTCCAGATCGGCAGGACACAGGTTGCTTTCGCCCGATAAAATCTGAATGATTTTGTAGCGTGTTTGTTCGCCCAGCGCTTTATGAATTTTGACAACTTGTTCAATCTCATTCGAGTTTGATTGCATAATGATCGGTCCTTTCGTCTTTATTTCTTATTTCTAGTAATATAGAAATAACAGTAGCATATGTTGTTTGAAAAGTAAACTCTCGGACGAAGATTCCATACTTTCTACTGCGTCTGTGTTAACAGCCGAAAGTCTGGAGTGACTTCCCCCGAGAGTTATGTGAGTTGTATATTACCGATCTAGGGAATCAACATAGTCTTTGGCTTCCTTCAACGAAAGACCTCGGGCTTCACGCAGTCGTTTGATCGCCATAATTTTTTTCCCTTGTTGTATCAGTGTAAGCAGTTCCTGATCCAGATCCGTTTGGGCTGGTTGGCTTGTGTGGGAAAGAGATGCTTCTTTCGGCGACAAGGTGTAATTGAAGTCGGATCGGACGCTGTCGGTTGAACCGTTCTCCAGACGCTCGACATCTCTTTTCAATTCATTTAATTGGCGTTGCAGGCTGGTGACTCTGACCAGTAACACAAAGATCAGAAGCAGCAAAACGATCCATACCAAGGTGTTCATTTCCATGATGTCATGTGCCTCACTTTCATTTATTCATATTTAGCCATTATTTTAGTTGAACCGGGATTTCCTTGACACCACGAACATTCATACCAGGTCTCCATTCCAGTTCATTCACATCTGCCTGAAGTTGTATATTTGGAAAACGATTCAGAAGTGTGCTGACTGCAATCTCACCTTCCAGACGAGCAAGCGGTGCTCCCAAGCAGAGATGAATGCCTTTGCCAAAAGCCAGATGCGAACTCTTCTCGCGTGTGATATCGAAAATATCAGCATCCTTAAACTGCTGTTCGTCCCGGTTGGCGGAATCAAGCGCAACAATGACAAGATCACCTTGAGCGATACGTTGTCCACGGAATTCAATATCTTCCAAAGCCCAGCGGGATGTGCTGAACTCCACCGGTCCGTTATAGCGAAGCATCTCTTCAATGGCATTGTGAATAAGCTCGGGCTGGTTGATGAGCAGTTCGCGTTGCTCCGGATGCTCCAGCAGGGCGAGAATCCCATTTCCAATCAGATTCACGGTTGTTTCATGACCGGCAATAATTAATAAGGAGACAACGCCAAGCAGTTCTTGTTCAGTTAACTGCTGCCCGGATTCTTCCGCAATGACGAGCTGGCTGATCAGATCAGTGCCGGGATCTTGGCGAACTTTCGCAAACCAGGCCGTCAGGTAATCCGTAAACTCCCTGGCATGCTGCTCAAACAGCTCGGCGCTCTCGGCTATGGAAGCATCAATTATCGTATTGGACCAGATGCGGAATTTGTCACGATCCTCAAGAGGGACTCCCAGAATTTCACTAATGACAATGATGGGCAGTGGAAAGGCAAAGTCATCGATCAGATTCATTTTTTCCTGTGACGGGAGGTTGTCCAGCAGTTCATCAGCAATGTCCTGAATATGGCTCCGCATGTCTGCGACCAGTTTGGGTGTGAATGCTTTCTGCACAAGTCCCCGAAGACGTTTATGATCCGGCGGATCGGAGAACAACATATTATTGGAGAAGATGCTTTGATTATCAGCTCCGTAACGTCGGACCATATCTTTGCTGAAGCGAGGATCTTTCAGGATCTGGACCGCATCCTCGTATCGCGTAATAATCCAGCCGAATTCCCCGTGAGGAAACATGAGTCTGAAAACAGGCTCCTCTTTTCTTAACATTTCATATACCGGGTAAGGGTTGTGTGTGAATTCTTTGGTAAAAAACGCTGGCTTTGAGGACTCGTTTGGTTCATTTGGGTTCAAATGCAAAATCTCCTCTCATATTCCTGCATAATACCTGCACACTCTATATATTCAATACACAAGCTTTTGAAACCTTGTTTTTGGTCCATATGGATGATAGAGCAGGAAAATAGAGGAAGATGGAAGAAGACATGGTAGAGAGAATCGGTTATTATGCTTGGTAAAAATGAAAATGAGGTGAACGCTGACATGTCTTACGCACAACTTCCTTTGCATCATCACCAGATTCCGGCAAGTCGAATGGTTCTTGGCTGTATGCGGTTTGGTGGTGAATGGGATGGTCTTCCCATTACTTCAGATCTTGTTGTGGAAGGTCATCGAGCGGTAGAAGCAGCTCTCGAAATAGGCATTAATCACTTTGATCTGGCGGATATTTACACGCGTGGTAAGGCAGAGCATGTCTTGGGGCGAGTTTTATCCGAAACTCCCGGTTTGCGTGAACAGATCATTATACAGTCGAAGTGTGGTATACGTCTTGTGGGTGATGATGAAGGGCCACAGCGTTATGACACCTCAGGTGCACATATCCTGGCGAGTGTGGACGGTATTCTGGAACGGCTCGGAATCGATTATCTGGATATTTTGCTGTTACATCGTCCTGATCCACTTGCCCATCCGCAAGAGATTGGAGAAGCACTGGCTGAGCTGCATCATTCCGGTAAAGTGCGCCATTTTGGTGTGTCCAACATGGGTTCTGAACAGATTCGTCTTCTTCAGCTTCATAGTAAAGTACCTCTGATTGTGAACCAGCTGGAGATGAGTCTGGACAAAATCGGATTCGTAGAGGCTGGTGTGACGGTAAATCGTCCTCAAGCCAGAGACAACGTGTTTCCCTATGGCACGATGGAATATTGTCAGACAGAGCATATTCAACTGCAAGCTTGGGGTCCACTTGCTCAAGGGCGTTTTACTGGCAGGGTAGTTGAGGGACAGCGCGCGGAGATTGAGCATACGGCTCAACTGGTTGATCGAATGGCCAAGGAGCGTGGGGTGACACCGGAGTCTATTGTACTGGCTTGGTTAATGAAGCATCCAGCAGGGATTCAACCTGTCATTGGTTCGATTCGACCAGAACGTATTCTGGCCTGTCGTGATGCAACAAATATTGAGCTTACCCGTTATGAGTGGTACGAGCTGTATTCCGCTTCATGCGGGCGTAGAATGTAAGTAGGGAATTCTGAGAGATTGGTTCGTTTCGATCAAAATTCATAGATGTTGGGTGAGATTTGAACATATAAGAAGACACAGGCTGCTGATGGCCTGTGTCTTCTTTGTAATAATCGGCTTCATTTGGTTGAAACACATGATCGAAAGTTTAATGAATCCTAAGGTCATATGACCTACAATGCTTTTAAATGGGTAATAAGCATGCTGATTCTGATCCGAAACCAGTGTGTTGGCATGGCTGTAAGGATATTTCACCTTCATATTTGCGCTAGAGGCTATGTCCATGGACTTAGAAGAAGTGCTGATAAGAAGGACGTTTCAACCATTTTTATCGTTTTACCGGGTAGTTGCTGGAGTGCTGTGATAAAATGATAGGAATAAGAACATACGATCTGTTTACGTGAGAGGAGACACCTTGACGATGGAGATGCTTAAACCACCCGCCGAGACATTATACGAGGTTGAATTACGCGCGCTACGAGAGGAAGATCAGGGGAAACGTCCCCCGAACTGGCTGTTATCTCCCGCCTATGTGCGCGATTTTATTATTGGCAGGGATAAGCCTGCATTATTAAATGGAGAAGAGATCACGATTACCCGCAAATTCTATGGCAATGACGTGTTAATTGAACGTGCAGTGGTTACTCTGGCAGGCAATCGAGGATTAATGCTCGTGGGAGAACCCGGGACAGCCAAGACCATGCTTAGCGAACTGCTGACCGCAGCGATCTCCGGTACCAGTCTAAACACGATTCAAGGTACAGCAGGCACAACAGAGGATATGATCAAGTATTCCTGGAATTACGCCATGCTGCTTGATAAAGGCCCTTCGGAAGCGGCACTTGTGCCATCACCGTTATATAACGGCATGAAGAAAGGCATTCTTACCCGTTTTGAAGAGCTTACACGTTGTCCAGCTGAAGCGCAGGATAGTCTGATCAGTATTCTCAGTGACAAGGTTATGAGCATTCCTGAACTGGACGGTGGTGTACTGTTTGCCCAACCAGGATTTAACGTCATTGCTACAGCTAATATTCGGGATAAAGGTGTTAACGAAATGAGTGGTGCATTGAAACGTCGCTTCAATTTTGAAACAATCAAGCCCATTCATAACGTGAAGATGGAAGCCAAAATTATTGAATCCCAGGCACGAAGCCTGTTATTACATAGTGGAATTGATATTGACATTAACCCGGATGTGGTTGAATTGCTGGCTACAACATTTATGGAACTACGCACCGGCATGACACGGGAAGGATACAAGCTCGATACCCCTCAAGCATCCATGAGTACGGCGGAAGCGGTGTCTGTCTATGTCCAGAGTGCGATGACTTCCTATTATTACGAAGATAAAGCTATTGGGCTGGATCGGTTGGTGCAGAACATGCTGGGGACCATTGCAAAGGAAAACGACAAGGATCTGTCCATTCTCAAAACCTACTTCTCCAAGGTCGTAAAAGAGCGTTCCAGAGAAGAGGGAATGTGGAAGGACTATTATGAGGAGAGAAAATGGATCGGTTAACAGCAGTTCTGGACCCTGATGTTGATCAGTTACAATCCTTGTTCGAGTCCCAGGTATATAACCTGAGTAATCCTACGGTCTATTATCCAATACGACACCATAGCCCTGCATGTTCATATCACTTGTTACGATTAATCGGGGACTACAAACCGGATATTATTCTGATCGAAGGACCGGAGAGCGGTAATCCATTAATTTCGGTGCTGAGTGATGAGGCAACGATACCTCCTGTCAGTCTGTACTATACCTATGAGAGTGAATTGGAGAGAGAAGCTTGCTATTATCCGATGCTTCGTTATTCGCCTGAATATGTAGCTTTGAAAGAAGCAAAACGGCTGGATATTCCGGCGAAGTTTATTGATCTGGACTATCAACACTTCTCCACTCGTGCATCCAGATCCGGCCAGACGGAACAAAAGGAGATCTCTATTCAGGACGAAACCTTGCTTGCGGGGTCTGATTTCATTAACCGATTATGCCAAAAAACAAACTGTCGCAGTTTTGATGAATTGTGGGAAAAGGTGTTTGAAATTGGTGGTCTGGAAAAATCCACTCGGGCATTCGTGCAGGATGTATTCACGTATTGTACTTTATCCCGAATGTGCTATTCCACGGAACGATTACAGTCTTCAGGTGATCTGGCAAGAGAAGCACATATGAAACAACATATTCAACAAGCGGTGCAGGAGCATGACCGTGTGCTTGTCATTACCGGTGGGTTTCATACGTATGGACTGTTGATGTTAGAGAAACATGAATCGGAATTGGAACAGCCAGAAATGAATAAACGACATACAGACCAACGTTTGGATGGACAAGGTAAACCAGGAACGTCTCAACAAAGTGCGGTTAATCCAGATACGGTTCACCAACAAATGTACCCGATGGTCTATACCTTTGCTGAGGCGGATCGGCTCAATGGATATGCGAGCGGCATGCCTTATGTAAATTATTACGATCAGATCTGGAACCAGCTGCTTCGCAAAAAGAGTACACCGTATAATCTAACGGCTCTGGACTTGTTATCTCGGCTGATGCGCCAATTACGGGATGGACACGAGCATGTATCAACGAGTGATGCAATTGAGGCATACAGTATGATACAAGGTCTTGCCGGGCTTCGTGGTAAAAGGGAAGGCGGCGTCTATGAGTTGATGGATGCAGCACTCTCTTCCTTTGTGAAGGGGGAGCTTACCTTAGCGACTGATAAACCGCTGCAAGAGCTGCAGCAGTTATTGACAGGAGACGTCATTGGAAGCGTGGCTCCCAATTCATTCAGTATTCCCATCGTGGAGGACTTCAAGGCGCGTTGTACAGAGTACAAACTGCAGATTCGTACAACAGGTCAACACAAGAAAGTGCTGGATCTGTATGCGAAACCGGAGCATCGTCAGATAAGCCAATTGATTCAATGCATCACCTATCTGGTTCCGGAATTCGCGAAACGGCAATCGGGGCCGGACTGGATCGCAGAGCGTGATATGAATCTTGTTCGCGAAACCTGGGTTTATATGTACTCATCCCGCATTGAAGCCAGATTGATAGAGAACTCTCTCTATGGTGGAACACTTGCCGGGGCCGCTACACGCAAAATGGAAGAACAGATGCAGGAAGTACCGGATCATCATAGCGGTGAACTTGCCCGACTCATGCTTCAAGCGTTGCTCATGGGGCTTCAAGACACAGCGATGAAACTCTATGAACAGGTGCGCTCGGCGCTGAGAACCGACGGGAATTTTCTATCCTTATGTAACAGTCTGCATATCTTGAACCGAATTCATCAACACCGCAGGTTGCTGGGATTATCTGACGAGCAACATCTCCCTGATCTGGTATCCGAAGCTTATAGAAACGCCGTGGACAAGTTGTTACAGCTCTCCAGAGCCAATCCGGATGAACATGAAGCCATTATTCAGGGATTGAAGCTGTTAGCTATGCTCGCGGAGTCATCAGAGGGGTATTTTCAGGATGAGACATTCCGAATACATCTGAATGAGCTTCTGTCGGATCAGCAGCTTCCGGCTCAGCTGGAGGGTGTGTGTGTGGCTATTTCCTCAGGGCTAGGTGACAGGCCCAGGGATGAGATTGTTGATCGTGCTCGCGGGTATATCCATGGTACACCGGATCAGACCCGTCAAACGGCACTTTTTTTGCAGGGAGTATTCACTGTAGCACGTGACGCTTTTTTATATGAAGATCAGCTGTTGTCTGAGTTGAATTATCTGATTGAACAGCTGTCATACGACGACTTCATCAGTATGGTACCGGAATTGCGGTTGGCATTCACCTACTTTACACCAATGGAGACGGGCTTGATTGCTGAACGGGTGGCGAGTCTGCATCAGGTTGAACCAGAGGAGATGTTGAGGCCTGCGGTCGATGAACAGATGCTGATTCAGTCCAAGACGTGGGATGAAGCGCTTCGAAAGGAGTTTGCCGCATGGAAGCTAATATGAATGAAGCGAATCGGACAACGGACGAAACCAGAGAAATCAATGGAAGTTCCAATACGGATGGAAGCAACCGAGGGGATCAACATTCTGCTGAAACCTTAAATCGATGGCGTCTGATTCTCGGTGAATCGGCCGAAGAAGGGTTGTGTAATACAGACCAATACACTTCGGCTGAATTTCAATATACGGAAATCGATGAGATTCTGGGGTATCTCTATAACCGTGAATACGGTGAAGAACAAGGTTATCGAAAAGAGGGAGGACGCGGTGCATCTAATCTGACTGTACCAAAATGGCTGCACAAAGTCAGGGACCTATTCCCCAAACCAACGGTCGAAATATTGGAAAAACAGGCGCTTGATCGTTATGGGCTGACAGAATTGTTAACGGACAAAAAGCTGCTTGAATCCCTTGAACCCAACATGAATCTGCTCAAGAATATTATGCAGTTCAAAGGACGGATGAAAGGTGAGGTGTTAAAAAGCGCCAAGGATATCGTGCGAACTGTGGTTGAAGAGCTGCGTAGTAAGCTGGAATCTCAGACCCGAGCGAGTATCATGGGCAAGCGCAGTCGCTATACCTCGAGCTCAGTACGATCTTTGCGCAATCTGAATTTCAAGCGAACTATCACCAAGAATTTGAAAAATTACGATAAAAACAAGCGCAGATTTGTGATTGATCGTCTGTATTTCGACGGGAGTATCCAGCCTCATAACAAGTGGAACATCATCATTGGTGTGGACGAAAGTGGCAGTATGCTGGATTCAGTCATCTACAGTTCGGTGATGGCCAGCATCTTCTACCGTTTGAATGCGTTGCGCACCCAATTATTCATATTTGATACGCAGGTTGTTGATCTGAGCGATAGACTGGAAGACCCCGTAGACGTGCTCATGAATGTACAGCTCGGTGGGGGGACACATATTACGAAAGCGTTGCGATATGGCGAAACGTTAATCGATAATCCAGGCAAAACCATCTTTATTCTGGTCAGTGATCTGGAGGAAGGGTACCCGATCGCGCAAATGTATAAAGCCTGTAAAGATATTATCGATGCAGGATGCAAGCTACTGGTTCTCACCGCGCTCGATTTTAACGGGGATTCAGTCTATAACAAACATGCCGCACAGACATTAACCAATATGGGGGCACATGTAGCAGCAATTACGCCTAACGAACTCGCGGATTGGATTGGCGAGATTATCACTTAAATTCAAGGAGGAATGTGTAATGCTTACCGCAGACCGCGCAGTTGAAACTTTGGTGGAGAAATTCGCAGTAACTTGTTCAAACGAGTATTCATTGAAAACAGATCGCAGCTCCGAAATTATCGATTACGTCTTGGGAACGACAGACAAGTTTCCGGATATGATGGGAAATTCGAGTCATTATGTGTATCAAACGATTGATCTGCTCATGAAGCTTGCCAAAAAAGACGATGGAGATATCTTTTACCGTGCCGGGGCTATTGTGATATATCTGGAATCCAATTATTCCAAAAGAAATTCATGGAGAACGGATGCCTTTACTGTCTGTATGGGAAATGACTCCGAAGCCTACGGATTAAGCGGGAAGAGCAAAAGCGCAGATCGTATGGATGGATTGTTGTCCCGGTTGGAGAAGATCAAACAGTTTGCAGGCGAGAACGAAATTTTGACTGAATTAAAGAGTAAATTAAAGCGTGCCCAGTGGCTTTTTGATTCCAAAAAAGCGGACAGTCAAGGGGACTACCGGGATGTAATTAATGCTTTAATGCTGCTGCAATTATATTCAAGACTCAGTGACACGGCTTCTCATCTTGCAGAGGTTCAATCTTCTGTTCAATCGTTACCAGTGTTGTTTCAACATGTAATGGCTAATGATGCAGATAAGTTGCGAGACGAGCTACATACGTTGATTGAACCTGTAGTGGTCAGTAATATTCAAGGAAAACATAACGGATCTTCCCAAGAATTGAAGGATGAATTCCTCAAGGAGAAGCGTAGTCAGCTCATAGCTGAACTGTATCCCAATACGTCTTTCTCTTCAAAAGAGCAATGTTCAAACACAGTATTCCATCAAACTATGGTACTTGTGAGTGGTGCCTTGTTGTACCTGATTAACATTAGTGGAGGTAAACAACGGTTCCTTGATACAAATAGTGAGATTGGGCATGTTTTGCTTCACACAGTACATCAATTACATGAGATTTATCCACTTGAAGTTCGCCGTTACTTGCTGAGTATGGACCCTAGAGCCAAGAGTCCAAATGATCTGCTTGCTGGACTTGTGCCTCTGGATGAACCTTATCAGTTGGTTGAAATGTTGCGGGACGAGCTTAATTCGTACACGGTATCTTGGAACATGTTACAATCCGCGATCGCGAATCGTCCTGAACAAGCGATTCGAGCATACGAGATTATCAAACCGCCATTCCTCAAACTCTGCATTCATAAATTCATGGAGGATCAAGGATTGACATTGCCTAATGCGGAGGGGTCACTGGAGCAAGCGGTATTTAACGCTCTTCGGCATCCTTTGGACGGGGGACGTCAAGGACTTGCGATTGCAAGATACTTAAGTGGGGAAAACACCCTGGAGGAATATTGGGAGGACCCAAATAGTCGCGGGTTGTTTAATCAACTGAATCGGGATAAGAAGCGTGTTCACAACCTCATTAGTATTAGTTTTCTGCCCTTGGATTCGGAGGCGATGCGCAGGTTTGCAATCCTGACTACTCATCCCGATTGGACACTGGATATTATCTCGGACATGTACAATTCATACGCTTTTAGTGGAGAGCAGCTGCTTCAACGTTACGGGCAAGACCCTGAGGTGCAACGTGAGAAATTGCTAACCAGCCTGATCTCACTTAATGGCATGACCGACTACAGATACAAATCCATGCCGCATGACGAATACCGCCGAATCATTCAGCAGAATCTGGACTATGCACTGACACAGTACAAGAAACTGCCAACAGATACACGCATTTTAATTCTGGAGATTACCTTTGAACAGCGTGATGAGTTATCGAAGAAAATATTGGCTGAAGCGATTCGTGCCGGACTACAGGATTCTTCCAAAAAGGCCAACGGCGTGGCGTTAGCGGAATTCAACCGAATTCCTGATCAGGACTTGTATACGCTCGTCTACCTCTCGGAGAAAAAAGTGGGAATCAAAGAGATGGCTTTGACCGCGATCCGCAGTTTGGAAAACAGCAAGGATCTGTATGGTGAGCTTTTGAAGAAAGAGAAGTCCGATGAGTGGAAGAGCTTGATCCAAATTCTACTGGATACCGCAGATCTAAGTCCAGAGTATGCCCATGCTGCACTCGCTGATCAGGCGGATGCCAAAAAGTTGTCGAGACTGAGTTGGTTGTCCTTGAAAGATCTCCCTTCACTGATACGTATTGAAGACAATCAGCCTTTAGATGACCGGATTAAACAGTATGCTTTGGTCCAATCATTGGATCATACATCCGGTCCTAATGAAAGATTAAATGAATTACGGGATTACGTGAGTGAGGCATCGCTCGCTCGTTTTGCAAGTGAATTGCTTCAGGTCTGGATTCAAGAAGGTGCCCCCGCGAAAGAAAAGTGGGTGATGTATGTTTCAGCACTCTTTGGTGATATTCAGATTGTGAATATTTTGGCTCCGCAAATTAAGGAATGGACAGAAAACAGTCGTGGCGCGATTGCAGCAGATGCTGTAAAAGTGCTCGCTTATCTGAAAGATCCATCCGCTCTTATGGCGATCGATAAAATCAAACGTGGCGTGAAGAACCGTCAGGTGAAAGGTGCAGCAGAAGAAGCATTGCAGCTTGCAGCGGATAATATGGGACTTACCCCGGAACAACTGGAGGATCGGTTAGTCACCACGCTTGGTTTTGATGAAAAAGGAACTATGCAGCTGAGTTACGGAGAGCGTTCCTTCCTGGTTAAGGTTAATGGAGACTTGCAAGTGGTTGTTCTCAATGAAGAAACGGGCAAATCCGTGAAGAGTCTGCCTGCTCCTGCACAGAAAGATGATCCTGAATTGGCAGCGAAGTCTAAGGCTCGTTTCACACAGCTGAAAAAAGATCTCAAATCCATGGTTAACATTCAGGCGCAGCGTCTGGAAGAGTCATTGTCCAAGCAACGTCTGTGGTCTGCCGATGAGTGGAAAGCATTGTTTGTACAAAATGTAATCATGCAGAAATTTGCTGTTGGTCTGATCTGGGGAACGTATGAGGATGGCGCA
Organism: Paenibacillus sp. FSL P4-0176; assembly: GCF_037975265.1. Classification (NCBI taxonomy): domain Bacteria; kingdom Bacillati; phylum Bacillota; class Bacilli; order Caryophanales; family Paenibacillaceae; genus Paenibacillus; species Paenibacillus sp. FSL P4-0176. The sequence continues at coordinate 3,893,039 of NZ_CP150242.1, read as the reverse complement.
CTGATCAGCACGTTCCGTTATATGGAGGATGGCACCTTCAATTCTGTGGATGAAGATGAGGTTGATCTACCTTCGGATGCGCAGGTGGGACTTATACACCCGCTGGAACTGGATCAGGCGACGCTTGAAGGTTGGACAACGCAGTTGGAGGATTACGAGATCAAACAGCCATTCGAGCAATTGAATCGTGAGATTCACCAGCCAGAAGATGAGGATAAAACGAAGAATGAATACGATCATCTGCCCGAGTCTGATTTTTCACCAACGGCTTTCCCCAAAGCACTGGAGAAATACGGTTGGATCAAAGGACCGGCACAGGACGGCGGCTGGTATCATGAATTTTATAAAGAGTACGGAGATCTTGTTGCAGAATTGCAATTCAGCGGTACGAGCATCACGTATTACGAGGGATTGGATGACATTACCCTGGAATCCCTTCATTTCTTCAAACCGAATAACAAGCAATATTATTACTATGGTGACAACAAACCCATTGCTCTAGGCAACGTTCCAGGTCGCGTGTTCAGTGAAACGATCTACGATATTCTGAGAGCAACGGGGCGTTGATGACGTGAATGGATTCAAGGAAAAATTCCGGATTTTTTCGAAGCTGTGCACGGAGGATTATCTGATTCGGTATGCCAACAAGGGGTTGTACAAAAGGTCTTTGAAAGAGTTGGACAATGGTGTAAGTGTAACGTACACATGGAATGCATCATCTGTGAGTTGTCAGCTCAGTGACGGGACACAATGTACGCTTGAAAATACGCTGGATCATTGGGAATGCTCCTGCCCGGCCGATCATATCTGCAAGCATGTGCTTATTGCAATTCTGTATGATCAACGGGAATATACGGCAGAGGATTCAATGAATGCAGACGAGAAGCATGCGCTGGATAAGGACTCAGGGATATCGGATAATGATCCGTTGGACGTACCAAAAAACGTATCAGTAACAGAATCAGCATCAAACTTAGTATCAAACGTGGACGATCCAAGCGAAATTCCGCATACAGTATCACGTGAGATCGAGTCTCGCTTCCGCTGGATGACGGAGTCTGACCTTCCCGTGTTAATTAAATCGTATAGTTCTTCCATGATTGAGGAAGTTGTTTTCCGACTGAGATACCCAGAGGAAATTAAGATCATTGAAGATTCACTTCTTACGGTTCATCTGACCATCCAGAATATCGAGGTGTCTTTTACTGAGGAAGCGAACCTTGCAAAAGCACTATGTAAGGTGCAGCAGACAGCCGGGAAAATGGCCAAGCTTGAAGCTTTGTTACGGTACCGGAACTTTAAAGGTCTGGATGATACGGATGCATTAAGTGGACGGGTGTACGAGGCCAAGTTCTCTCTTCAGACAGTGCAGGAATGTCGGGTTATGCTGGCAGGATTGTTGAAGACGGGACTGGCCCGCCTTCCTCAGTCCTATATGGCACAACTGGAGACTCTGGCAATTGCAGCTCATAGTGGCAACCTGCCTGACATAGAACGCAGTTTACGAGGGATTCAAGGGGAACTACAGTTGTTTTTCAACAGACATATACGTTTCTCCATGCAATCCATGTTGGATCGGGTAAGCAAGCTATATCTTGCACTCCAGGTTCTTGAAGAAGAAAAGGTGTCTGTCATTCAGCAGAGTCAGCTCATTGGCAATTTTCGAAGTAAATACTTTACGGTTCCTTCACTTCACCTGTATGGACTGGGAGCTGACGCTTGGGAGACACGATCCGGTTTCCGTGGAATCACTTATTATTTCTATTGTTTCGATGATGAGGAAATCTACACCTATAGCGATGTACGTGCTGTATATTATGATGATCAGCAGTTCTCATATACAGAGCATTATGGTGCATTCACACCATGGCTGCCTAATCTGACTTTTCGCCAGTTTGTGGGTGAAAAAGTTCAATTCTATTCAGTAAAAGTGAATGAAGAACGCCGGATCTCTTCCGGGGAAGGTGCCAAGCTTGCGATTTTGCCACGAACGGGTGTGGAAACGTTGAATATGGGCAAAACCATGCAAGACGTAACGTCAGTACTTCAAGAGGAATCGCGATCATTCGACTTGTTTGCTGCTCCCAAAGAACGATTGGCAGTGATCAAAGTTGCTCGAATCGTGGACCATAACTTTGTCAAACAAACGCAGGATCTTGTCCTGACGGTTGAGAGTGCCGAAGGAGAACGATTGGCACTCACTCTCCCGTATTCATCTGATTGGCAGGCGATGATCCAAAGACTGGAGTCAGGATATGGTTCCCAATCGCTTGAACACTTCTATGCCTTTGTGCGTGTGGAACCAAAACGGATTAGCCCAATCAGTTTCCTGAAGGGCAAAACGGTGCTCAGTCTGAAACTGGATATCGGTAATGGGAGGATGGGCAGACTTGGAAGAATATAATCAGTTCATGCAGAAAATTAACGGCTGGTCAGAAGAGTTGCTCCTGCGTGGGTTATCTCAGTTTACGATCCGGGATATTGAGGTGCTTGAGCAGCTCGCAGCGGAATCCTCGCGGCTACAGATGAGTTTCCTGCATGAGTTGTTGAATCACCTCATCAAGGAAGGGCGCAGCGTGGCTCTTGGACAAGGTAATGAAGAGTTGCTGTTATTTCAGTATTGTCGTCTCACGCAATATGTGCAATTGAGTGTGCAAGAAGAGGCGTGATATTGGTTAGTAATTGAAGCGAAGGCACATGAAGCGATATGATGTGTAAATAAGATGTATTATAGAAGATGAGAAGATTTGCAGAAGGCTACAAGGCCACTGCAAATCTTTTTTATCGTGGAGTAAGTAAAAGTCATCTGCCAAACGAATATAGGTAGGAAGCACGGATCAACACGAGCATTCGTAATTATATGAGCATGGAAGGGAGGGATACATAATCGTGGAAGAAGAACAAATACGGAAGGCAGTAGTGAATCGTGATCCTGAGGCCATGGAATGGGTGATGAACCACTACGCAGGTTTGTTATGGAGGATTGCTCATTCTATCCTACATCATGCATCGACAGAAGAGATTGAAGAATGCGTAGCAGATACATTTTTTGCTTTTTGGCAGAATCCGGATGCATTCCAGTCTGGGCGAAGTAGCCTGAAAAATTACCTTGCAACAATCACAAAACATAAAGCGATTGATCGCTACCGGAAACTTAATCGAAGAACTGAGCTTACATATGAAGAGGAGATTCATTCGGTGCAAACGGATGATTTGTTGGTTCAGATGATCAGTAAAGAGACATATACGGAACTTAATCAAATGATTGAATCTTTTCCAGAACCGGAACGGGAGATTATGAAACGTCGGTTTTACGAAGGACAGAGACCCCATGAGATATCGGAAGCATTGTCCCTACACGTTAGGCAAGTCCATAACAAGCTTTATCGCTCCAGGCAACGATTGAGGACATGGTGGATGAATAGGAAATAAAGGAGGCGATCAAATGCGAAAATCCGAAAAAGAATTCACTGAGCAGAACCTCTTTAATATTAAAAAGTTGTTCTATGATAAATTGGCGATGAATGAACCACCAACCGTTACGAGATCAGATTCATCATTTTATCCACCTATATTATATCCATCCGCACAGACCAAGAAGTCCATGAATAAAAGAAAAAGGTATCGCAAAGCCATCTATATTCCTGTAACCGCTGCGTTATCGTTATGTCTTGTTACAGGGGCAGCTGCATCGGTGGGCATCATTGATCTGTCTACTGTTCTTCATTTTCTAGGTGTAGATCGGATTGGCATTCTTCAGCCTGTTCATCAGGTGAGTGAAGATCAAGGGATTCGAATGGAGGTTATAGGTGCTGTCAGGGACGGAGATACAACGGAAATCTATGTTTCATTATCGGATCTGACGGGTCATCGCATTGACGATACACTGGATGTATATGATTACAGAGTAACCGGAGGTAATGCAAACAACGCTCAGATTATTCATTATGATGATGCGAACAAAACGGCTATTGTCCGATTCCTCATTCAAGGAAAAGTCAGCAAAAATCGGATTACCGTTCAGATCAATACGCTGATGTCAGGTGCATCTCGACAAGATGGTTACAACGTACAAGTGGACTGGGAGCAGTTGTTACAAGAAAAGCAAAACAATAGCTATGATATCGTGGATCAAGATCGTATAAGTGGCTTGGGAGGTACAACCGATATTCAATTGGAAACCGATCCAATTCCCGTACTGCATCAGGATGTAACGAATGTCCCCGTTGAGGGTATTGATTGGATGCATATTTCCAATATAGGTTTTGTGGAGGGCAAGTTACACATTCAGATTAATCCGAATAATGAGATTGGCGAGTATAATCATGGATATTTCTACTTCACGGATGAGCAAGGTCAAAAACTCGATATACCTGAATATTCCGTTAGCTATGGACATTATATGAAAGATGGGGTCGGGTATGGAGGAGATTATGAGGAGTATGTGTATGATCTGTCTGCTGTTGACAATTTAGATAAGCTGAGAATTCAAGGCAGCTTTACGAGCATAAGTGAAGTTGTGCAGGGAAATTGGAAAACGACCTTTAACTTGAGTCAAAATGCTTTGAGTAAAACAGGAAACATTCAGCTTGATGCAAATGGAGGCTTACAGGCAAATGTTACTCTTTCCCCGGTTGGTGTCACACTTACAGGTGAGGCACTGAGTATGATTCGGATGGAGGATCTGAGTATTGAAGTGCACCTGAAGGATGGTACAAAGTTGACTGGCGAATCCGGTTTCCTCCAGCTGGATCAGGATCTCATTAAGTGGATTTCCCCTAAGACCATTCCGGTGAATGATGTGAGCTACCTGCTAATCAATGGAGAGAAAGTAACTTTGTAAGAAGAATAATTAAAAGGTGAATCAAAAATATGGGGATAACAGCGATCGGAAGGTGTTCTGTCATCGGAGTGGTAAGTGTGAATATTCTTTAGTTCAACTTATATAAAATGAATTACATGTCATATCCCGATTTATGACGCATACCATTAGGCGAATGCGGTCATAAGGGAGGAAACTAAGATGTCCATGAGCGAACCGCTGTTAACGCAAATTGTGAATCAACATATTCCGGCTGGCGCAACGGTCGTCACTATTGATAAACCTGTTCAACATCCAGCGATCTATGCGGCAGATCTTACCGGTGACGGTATGCCGGAGATTGCTGCAGTCTATCAGTTGAATGGTGAGCTGTATTTGCTCATTCTGAAATTTGTTCAAGGACATTGGATCAAGATGGCACTAATTAAGGGATTGGGGTATGGGGTGACTTTAATGACTGCAGCCCCTGTAACTTCAACGGCAAGGAACAATCTCATTATCGGTTGGCGGATTGGTTCTATTTGGTCTAAGCTTGCCGTATATGAGTGGACCGAATCAGGGCTCAAAGATCTGGCGCCTGACGATCTATACTATAGCTATGCAGAGATTATAGATATGCCTGGTCCGCATGGTCGAGATGGGAAAGTGGAGATTGCACTCTGGATACATGACACAGGTGAAGCCTATCGTGTGGAGATTATCCGATGGCAGAATGGGAAATGGGTTCCTGCACCGGACGTATATGCAACCTATTATCCAAAAGTGGTGCAATATTACGAGCAACTAACCCAGCAATATCCTGATTATATCTTTTACTGGTATTACCTTGCGGATGCTCAGTACCACGCGGGCCAGTATCCGGCAGCTCTCGCTTCAGTTCAGAAGGCACTCAGCTTCCCGGAAGCGTATCCTTCCAGAGAGGTACTACAAGAGTTGGAAAAGAAAATTAAGCAGGCGATGGTCCCTATAAGCCATGCCCGGGTAACGACATGGTTATATCCAATCTCCGTTCGAACCACGAGTGGGACGCGTTGGGGGTATATGGATGCACAAGGCCACATTCGGCTTGAGCCGGTACTGGATGACGCGCAAGAGTTTCAGCCCAATGGATTGGCTGTGGTTGTGAAGGGTGGTCGTGCCGGCGTTATTAACCTTCAGGGACAGTATGTCGTTCAACCTGTATACGATTCCATCAATTCCTTTTCCGAAGAACGGGCGATAACAATTGATTCTCAAGGATTTAAGATGATTAATGAACAAGGTACAGTCCTGACCAAACGGGCGTACCCGTATATCTCAAATATGAACGACGGTCGAGCATTATTTTACGATTCTAATCCTGGTCAGGCAGATGGATCGGTGAGTCGGTATGGTTATTTGGATGCGTCGGGCAATGAGGTGGTACCTGCACAGTTCGCTTCTGCGAATGATTTTCAAGATGGTAAAGCGGTTGTGCAGATTAAGGACAATGAATATGCACTCATTAATCGCAATGGTCATCGGCTCGCAACGTATCCATATGCCTATGTGGGACCACTAGGGGATGGACTGCTTGCTTTTCAAAAAGAAACCTCGGGCAAATATGGGTACATCGACGAACGGGGTAATATTCGTATTCAGCCCAAATTTTCATCGGCATTTCCTTTTAACAACGGGCAAGCGATCGTTAATACAGCAGAGGACTACAAATCGATCTACGGTGTTATTAATACGCAAGGATCGTTTATCATTCAACCCGCCTATAATGACATCCGCGAACTAGGCGAGCATCGTTATGCGCTGGGGCAAGCGATTAACCCGGAGCAGCCTTATATCGGCTCAGTGTATGCGATTGCAGATACCAACGGTAGAAGGCTTACGGAGTTCCTATATCGCGAAGTAGGCAATTACAAAAACGGCCTTGCTTCCGCATCGGATGGAAGACAGACCTATCTGTTGGATTTGAGTGGAAGACCTGCCGCTGGGTATCCCCATGTAGAAGGTTCGGGTACGCTGGAGGTCGTGGCACCAGATCTGATTAAGGCCTATGTAGACCAGCGTTTATCGTATGTGAATCGGGCCGGACAGATCATCTGGCGGCAAAATACAATCGTTCCACTTCATCCACCGTACCGTGTACGCGAAGAGAAGTACAAACCAAACAGGGACTACCTCGTATATTATCCGCAGGTGGAGGGATTAACGAACCAAGCGGAGCAAATTGCGCTGAATGCCAAGTTGAAGCAACTCTCTCAGGTTAAACCGATCCCTGCGGATCAGCAGCTGGATTATACGTATACAGGTGATTTTGATATTACGTTTTATCAGCAGCAATTGCTGCAACTGCAACTCACAGGTTATAACTACCCGGCGGGTGCAGCGCATGGTATGCCTACGATGATCTATGCGATCATTAATCTGACGAATGGTCAGTTGTATGAGTTGAAGGATTTATTTAAACCAAATAGTGACTATGTAAAAGTGTTGAGCCAGATTGTGGGGGATCAGATCAAAAATGATCCTCAATACTCGTATGTGTTTCCGGACACCTATACGGGGATTAGTGCGGATCAGCCGTTTTTTGTCACAGCGGATGCTCTGCATCTCTACTTCAACCCGTATGATATCGCACCCTATGCGGCAGGGTTTCCAACGTTTACGATTCCTTTTGTCCAGATCAAGGACATCATTAATACAGAAGGTTCGTTCTGGAGAGCTTTTCATAATTGATTGAGGGGACAGCCAACATTTTAACGAAAATATACGCTAAGGACGTTGAGGCACAAAGACAGCGGATTTTTCCTGCTTTAAGCAAATGTCCGCTGATGCTTAGCTTATATAACAGTCAAAATGTTGGCGCTACCCCATATAGAACTACTCCATAGAGCGCTACTATAAATCAATCATTCCATCCTTTACACACATCAATCCACTCTGAATAACTAGAGTATTTTTCTAATTGTTTTATTGTAAGTTCAATAGCACTATTGCTACTCCCGCAAGCTGGATAGATTGTGTCAAAACGTTTTAGAGATATGTCTAGATAAACAGAAACATCATTTTTAATAGCAAATGGACAAACACCTCCAATGGCATGACCAACCATATCAATGGCTTCATCAGGAGAAAGCATTTTTGCTTTTGTTTTGAAATACTCTTTGAATTTTTTGTTATCCACTTTTGCATCACCGGCGGCTACTACTAAAACAGCTTGTCCATTCACCATAAAAGAAAGTGTTTTTGCGATTCTCTCTGGCTCACAACCTAATGCAGATGCAGCCAAATCCACGGTTGCACTAGAAACTTCAAATTCGTTAATTTGAGAATCCATACCATATTGTTTAAAAAAATCTTTTACTTTTTCAATTGCCATAATCATCACACCTCATTTTTAAATTATTCTAGAAGATCATAGATGAAACTTGCCTATGTTCTTGGGTAAAAAATCATGTTGTAAATGACACATGGTTCTTGATAGGGATTATTATAGGAATGAAAAACATTAGCACGGAAGCGGAGTGCTTGATTTTCTTTTAAAACAATTTTTTTTGTGTTGACTACCAGCTCTAACATACCTTGTAGCACAAAAACATATTCTTCCACACCTTCAAGGTGCCTTTCAGATGGATGGTGACACCCAGGATCAAATTCGATATAAAATATTTCAACGTTACGGGTAGGGTCAAAAGGAAAAACAGGAAATGCTCTCATTTTTCCATCATTTTCAATGATAGCGTCTTTGGACCGTGTATCAACCACATTGCACTCATCTTCTAGCTCTTCCAATAATAAAGATAAAGGAACTTTTAAGCCCACTGCGATTTTCCAAAGAGTTGTAATCGTTGGTGAAGACTGTCCTCTTTCAATCTGTCCAAGCATAGGCTTACTTACATCAGTAAGTTTAGAAACATCTTCAAGTGTAAGATTTCTCGTTGCTCGTATTTCTTTTAACCGTTCTCCAATAGTTAATACTGGCGATTGCATTACATCACTCCTTCTGTATGTTATAACATTTTAAAATATAATATAACATACTAACAGTTGAATTCAATAGGCGACAGTTAAGTGATGTAAGTAACTCCTTCAGAACTCCTTCACATATTTATCCATACTAAATGGAAAATATTACGGGAGTTACAGATCAAAGAAGTCATATTTATCTATACAAGTAAAAAACGAAAACTTTCTCCAACAACACTTCTTTTGCTTGGCGAGAATGTAAATACTTCACCAGTCATTCTCAAGTTACGAGACGAGGTCATATGTCCAATAGGGCTTATAAGATGCTGTGAGACAACAATAATCCGTGATGAGGTATTATTGCTCCGTGAAGAGGTAGTGATCGTTCAGGGCTCTATGAGATATTAATGTGCGTATATAGCACTGAGCTATATTGAGAATGATTATTAATATCAGGAGGGGTGAGATGAACAACTCATCTGAAGTGTCCGGACTAATGCAAGTAACGAAGGAGCGTAAAGGTCTGCTGATCACAGCAAGTATCTTCTCGACCCTGTCGAGTCTGTTGCAGATTGTTCCTTTTGTCGGAGTGTATAAGATCGTCGAGGAACTGCTAACGCATGCGGGGCAACCCTCTGCCATGGACAAAGATCTGTTGATCTATTGGGGGATCGTCGCATTCGTAGCCCTCATTGCAGGGCTTGTTGCGCTCTATATTGGGGGGATGTGCTCACACATTGCTGCGTTCAACATTTTGTACCAGCTCAGAGTGAGACTTGCGGAACATGTTGCCAAAGTACCCATGGGGTATCACACCCGGACGGCAACCGGTGAGCTGAAGAAGATCATCGAAGTCAGTGTGGAGAAAATCGAGAAATTTATCGCCCATCAGTTGCCGGACCTAGTAAGTGCGATCGTTATTCCACTGATGCTCTTGGGATATATGTTCTGGCTCGATTATCGCATGGCGCTGACGCTTTTGGTTCCGATTGGAATAGGGTTCTGGCTCCAAAGTCGCCTTTTCCGCAGCGAAAAAGGCCGTCAGGCTTATCGTGATTTTCAACTTGCCATCGAAGAGATGAATGCGACGGGTGTTGAATACGTGAGAGGTATGCCGGCAGTGAAAGTATTTGGGATTACAGCCGATTCGTTTCTGACGTTTAAACAGGCGGTGACGCGTTATCGGGATATTTCGTTGAATATAACAGATTTGTGTAAAACATCCTACGGGCTGTTTTTTGTAATCATGATCTCGTTATTTACCTTCATCGTTCCGGTGGGTATTCTGCTGTCGAGTGGAAATGCGGGGAATCAGTCGTTTGCGATCACGTTTATTCTGTTTCTGATCATTACCCCGAGTCTATCTGCTCCGTTATTGAAGTTAATGTATCTGGGTAGTGGGATGCGAGAGATTGTGGAAGGACAGAAACGGATAGAATCGGTGTTTGCCGAGCCGGTTGTACAAGAACCTGAGTTGCCTAAAGTTCCGGATACATATGAGGTTGCCTTTCGGCAGGTATCTTTTGCTTATGAACGTAAGGAGAGCGAAGCATATAAACCTGTACTTGAACAGATTGATTTTGTAGCCAAAGCAGGAGAAATGACCGCACTTGTCGGACCTTCTGGTGGGGGGAAGTCAACCATTGCTAATCTATTGCTTCGTTTCTGGGATGTACAGGAAGGTGAGATTACGATTGGTGGAATTCCGATTCAGGAGATGGGGACAGAGAAACTGATGGATACCGTGTCCTTTGTATTTCAGGATGTACATTTGTTCTACGATACGATTGAAGAAAATATTCGGATGGGCAATACATCAGCTTCATTACAGGACGTTATAGCTGCGGCTCAAACTGCTTGCTGTCATGAATTCATCGAGAAACTGGATGCTGGATATGACACCAAAATCGGAGAAGGCGGCACGTACCTGTCCGGCGGCGAAGCACAGCGAATTGCTATTGCACGGGCACTGCTTAAAAATGCTCCCATTCTGGTCCTGGATGAAGCGACGGCCTACGCAGATGCAGAGAATGAGCACAAGATCCAGCAAGGTCTGGCCCAATTGGTTCAAGGCAAAACAGTACTGATTATTGCTCATCGTCTTACAACGATTCGTGCAGCAGAGCAAATACTCGTGATCCGCAAGGGAACGATTGCCGAGAGTGGGACACATGATCAATTGCGTGCATTAGGCGGAGTGTATGAGCACATGTGGCAGGCCCATATCAGTGCAGCTTCCTGGAAGCTTGGAGGTGCAGTGCGATGAAGAATTATTTATACAATATATCTGGGGGTAACCCGCGTAGTCTGCTACCTTCGGTAATTGCAGCGATTCTGGACGGGATTACAAAGATTGTTCCTGCGGCGCTGCTTGTGGATATATTCAATACGATCTATAAGTCTTTTGCTGATCCGGACAAAGGACTGGATATCAACCGAATGTGGATTGTATGCTGCATCCTGTTTGCCTGGCTTCTGGTGGAGTATGCGGCTTATGCTTCGCTCTATGATAAGACCTATCGGGCAGCATACAGCCTTGCGGCCTCAGGAAGGTTGAAGTTGGCGGAACATATTCGCCATCTGTCGTTAGGATTTTTCGGAAAACGTGATCCTGGGGATCTGACAAATCTGATCCTGAGTGATTATGGTCAGGTCGAGCATACGATCTCTCACAATCTGTCACAGCTGATCAGCGCGATTGTGCTTCCGGTACTCGCTTTTGGCGGACTTCTGTTGTTGGATTGGAGAATGGCCGTAGCCATGTTTATTGCGGTTCCCTTAGGTGTGGCTCTGTTATGGCTTACGGATTCCATTCAGGCACGACTGAGTGAGAACCATGTTCGAGCCAAAAACGAAGCCGCTAGTCGGCTGCAGGAGTATCTGAGCGGTATTCGTGAGATTAAGGCCCACAATATGGGGGGCAAACGTTTTGAACGGCTGCGTCGTTCTTTTGACGAATTGAAATCCGCTTCCATTCGGTTGGAAGGCATAATGGGACCGATGATCATGGGCGCGATGTTGCTTGCACGATCAGGGATGACATGGATGATTCTGGTGGGCAGTTATTTGCTTGCAGGTGGTGAGTTGTCCTTACCGGTATTTCTGTTATTTTTGCTGGTAGGTACAAAGGTATTTGAACCGTTGACGGTTGTACTGATGAGTTATGGGGAGATGCGGTACTCAGCATATAGTGCAAGACGCATTATGGATGTGCAGCAGGAGGCCCAGATGGCAGGAACGGGAGATGTACAGCCCAATCAGGCGATTTCATTCGACCGGGTGACCTTTGGATATGATGATCAGCAGCCGGTGTTGAAAGACTTGTCGTTTACGATTGAGCCGCATACCATTACTGCCTTGGTTGGCCCATCCGGTAGTGGTAAGAGTACAGTCACACGTCTCATTGCCCGCTTCTGGGATGTACAGCAAGGAACCATTCGCATTGGTGGCAGACCCGTTGATCAGATGGACCCGGAGAAGCTGTTAAAGGATATCTCTGTGGTCTTCCAGGACGTGTATCTGTTCCAGGATACAATCGGCAACAACATTCGTGTAGGAAAGAAAGACGCTTCGCAATTCGAGATTGAGGAGGCAGCACGCAGAGCTTGTTGTCATGAGTTTATCTCCAGTCTGCCTCAAGGGTACGATACGCTCGTTGGCGAGGGTGGATCGACGTTATCTGGTGGGGAGAAGCAACGTATCTCCATTGCACGTGCTTTGTTGAAAAATGCATCGATCGTTTTGCTCGACGAAGCCACCGCTTCACTTGATCCGGAGAACGAAGCCGCGGTGCAGCAAGCGATTAATGAGCTAGTCGCGGACAAGACGGTTATTTTGATTGCACACCGATTAAAGACCATTCAGAATGCCGATCAGATCCTTGTTTTGGACCAAGGTCAGCTCGTAGAGCAAGGAACTCATGCGCATTTGTTAGATCACTCAGGCATCTACGCTCGGTTGTGGCAATTACAACAGGATGCAGAAGGCTGGCAGGTAAAAGTAAACGGATAATGAGTTCGATGAGATAGATAAAGTAACTGAAGCAAATAAGCCTCATGTGGCTAATGAACTGACATAAAAGGAGAATGACAACGATGTTTAAACGAATTCCTGTATGGATTGCACTATGCTGTATGCTCACCTTGGCGGCCTGTGGAACGACCCAGACGACCAATGAAGTGGCGAGCTCCTCAGAGGCAACCACACAAGCGACGACCAAAATGATTACTAACCCTAATGGAGAAGAGATTACGATCCCTTTGAATCCAGAGCGCATTGTTGATCTATCCGGCTCTACAGAAGAACTGTTGATCATTGGGAAAACACCTGTTGCAACGATGAGTGCGGATTACGGTAACCCGGAGGAAATCACTCCAACCATTAAGGATCAGCTGAGTGCAGATACCGTTAATCTGGGCTGGTATGGTTTCCCGTTCAGTATTGAAGCTATAGCGGGTGCCAATCCGGATCTCATCATATTGGGTAAGGATTTTAACATGGATCAGTATGAAACTTTATCTAAAATTGCACCTACAATTGCATTGCCTTACTCTTACTATGATTGGAGAGAACGCCTGACATTCTTGGCAGATACGTTTGGAGAAGAAAGCAAGAAAGATGAATATCTGGCCAAGTATGATGCCAAATCTGCAGAGTGGAAACAAAAGCTGCAGACGGCTGTACATGGTGAATCCTTTGCCGTCATTGAGACATATCCAAACAACCTGGTCATCTATTCCAATAAAGGGGCAGCTGAGATTTTATACGGTGAATGGGGCCTGAAGCGCACAGAGGGTATCCCTGATCCAGAGGGCTGGGGCGGTAAACAGATTGCGCTGGAGGCTCTGGCTACCGTTAATCCGGATCGTCTGTTATTGATGGAGAATAGCGAGAATAAGATGGTAGACAGCAAGGTGTGGAATAACATGAACGCAGTGAAGAATGAAAAGATCTATAAAATCTCTAATGTCGATAATTACAATTATTCGTACACAGCGATGGGGAGAATGGAGCTTATGGACCGCCTGGGTACGATGATTCTGGAAGGACAGAAGTAGTCGTTGGATTAGAGCAATTGAAACGATAGATTAAATTTAACTTTTAACAGAACCTAACAACGCCTATGTTAATTGTGGAATTGTGGAATTTGTTCGAAATCATGTAACTTGAGCGGTTCTGGCTGCGTTTAGACATTGGGGTGATCTGATGTTGGTGAACGCGGTTCAACGGTACATGGTATTAGGACTTATATTTATAGGGATAAGCTTGACTGCATATCTCGTTCTTGAAAGGGTTGAAGGGTACCATATTACAACGACAGAGTATTACGGCTTACGCAATGCAGGGGGATTAATATATATTCTTTCGCTTATCCTGGGATTCGGTCACTATTTAGTCGCTTTTTATGTTGTTATTATTAGCCCGATCTCATGGTTGTTGCGGAAATATGTATGCTTTCCTATGGTGAGAACTTTCATCTATATGATTGGGTTTGGATGGGGCGGGCTGTGGGTTTTTGATCTCATGTACAATCCATATTTCGTGAATGGATACCATCTGAACCGAATGACATCGATATGGATATTTGCCATCGCCGGTTTAGTTTATGCCATTGTGGAGAATAAGATTTGGCGAAGAGGGCAGATGCAGAACGAACAGAAGGCTACTTAACAAATGTTGAGTAGCTTTCTTGGTTTACATAATTATTATGGTGTTTTCATTAGGGGCTCAGTTAGAAAGGATTATGTAAGAGTAAGTAGTTAGTGAACATGAACAGCGGTTAAGTTAATTCGATAGTTTGTTATAAAATTCACAAAGGATGCAATTAAAATGAGTTAGGAGTTTTATCGTAAAAAGGTAAAATTTTCTGTTATACTATTTGGGTTGTGTACATAAAGTTAGATATTTTAATGAAGGGAGTTCATGAAGTAAATTAGCCATTTAGTTTAAAATTGTAGTTTGGAGGAAAGCATTTTGTATAAAGCAGGTTTTTGGATTAGATTAGGAGCAGGTGTATTGGATAGTCTTATTATTTCAATTCCGTTAGTGATTATTGCAGGTGTGCTGACGGGTAACTTTGATACGGATGAGCCGATTGCCAAGCTACTTAGTGCGTTATACTCAATTTTATTACCAGTTTACTGGTATGGTCGAACCATAGGCAAACGCATATGTGGAATTCGAATCCGCCAATACGATACACACGAACCGCCAAAAATTGGTACGATGCTGATGCGAGTTGTTGTAGCTGGACTTGTGTACGTATTAACTTTGGGTATCGGAGTTATTGTGAGTGCTTTTATGGTCGGTCTGCGTGAGGATCGACGTGCGATTCATGACTTTGTAGCAGGAACAGAAGTAGTTTGGGACTAATTCGAAAAATATAAAGAATTCGCTGTACAGGGGTAAAAATCACTGTGCAGCTTTTAAATCATTAGTACTGTTTCACAAAACTCGTATTTTGTACATATGTATATAGGCCTTTCTTATATATAAGTAGTTTTACTTTTTTTCAACCACGTTGCCATGATCCCGTCAGGCTCTTCGCCACGTCTTTCCCGCATTAATTGATAAAGCCGGTTGAACTGAATTACTCCTTGTGCCGTCGAGACATATGGGGTCCAATAACTAAGCCACCGCTTTGCCAATACGGGTTCAAAAATATCGAAGAATAGAAATCTCTGGTAGTCCTTATTAAAACCAGGTACCGAATTACCTTGTATCTCATTGATATCCAGTAATGGTTCTTCCAGCCCGTCTACCATTTATACCAACCTCCCTCCTACGGTTTCTCAGTATTCCTAGTGTTTCATCTCCCATATCCGACTCAGCTATCATTTGGGAAGTCATACCCTGATTAGTACACGTTTGGGCCTCACTGGCTTCTCCACCCAGGCGGGAATATGAGCCGATCAATCTGACAAAAAGGTGCTCAGCAATTTGCCCACCGAATTCAATAGGTCTGCCTCCAATCTCAATATCACCAACAAGGAACTCTTTGTTCAAAGGCACCTCATACACAGCTCTTACCGCAAACCCTGGACCACCACGCACTACCTTCCAATAATCTAGTGGATCGCTGTTGTCAGGTGAAGTCCAACCACTTGTGTTCGGCTCAGACATGTAGAGCCCGACAGGATTCTTCAGAGTAATCAGTGCACCCTGTCGTGCCAGTGCATTAACTTCGCCACCGATCAGGGGGTCACTTGCCCGCTTCTCAATTCCATATTTAGCACAACGTATTAGTTCATTCTGATCGCTAATTATCGCTCCTTCACCATTTTTCCGAAGTTTGGTCGCATCAGCTGCCAAGTTAATCTCAGCACTTAATGTATTAGCAGGGTGCGTCATTGCTCCATGACTCGTATTCCATTTATTCAAAGGATCATATTGGCCTTCTGGGAACAGATCATCGTGCTGTACATTAGGAGAAACATATTGGCGGTATAATTCAAGAACTTTCTGTTTATCACCAAGAGCGTTAATTCTCCAATTCATAGATGAAAATGGGTGTCCATGCGCCATTGCCTGCCAATATTCTGGACCCTCGCACGTAAATGTCACTCTTTTAATTTTATTACTTTCTTCGTCGTATTCCACAAACCATTCCAAATACTCGTCATGAATTCGAGACTCTCCTGGTGCAGGACGTTTGTCGGCAGTTGCCATTGCCTGCCTCCATGTTAACATTGAATCTTCAGATAGGATTTTGGGGAAAGCTGGCCATGCAATGGTCGCATCTTCTGACGCATCAAACATACTTGCCCCCAAAGGATTATAGAACTGACTTTTGCCTTGGCTAAGTACATCTTCATTTTCTTGAACAGCAGAAGTGAATACTTCATTGATGTATTCACTCCATGCCTCAAGCTGATTTAAAATATTGTTATAGTCATCCAAATTACCTGGCGGATCAAAGCTAGCAAGAACCATATAAAATGCTTCCTTTCCTCAAAGATGGCTTAAGCCTTAGCAATCCACAGACTACTTTAAAATTGCGCTGTAGCAAAACCTTGATGCTGATGAAGTGATGAAAATACTGAATGATCCAGCGGCAATTGCCGAGGCACACGCAGAGTTTGCCCAAGTACACCGCCTTGGAGTAAACAGCTACCCGACACTTCTTCTCCGTGATGGAAATGAGTTTATTTCATTAGGCGCGACGATGAATATAGAGGAACTTGAAGAGGGTCTAGCTAGTACAGTTATTGCGAAGCAAACTAAAGGGGATCAATGTACACTGGGTAATAAAGAAGGCTGTTGGTTAAGCAAAAAGGGATCTATGATATTGGATGACCCCCCTATCCGTTATTCTAAATAGGCAGGATATAGGCAATGTTAAGTCATCATGACCACCCGTTCACCGAGTGGTCATGAAGGTTTCTTTATGTTATACATCATGGGAAAATCATAGTTATTGGTAAATTTTATGTCCCTCCTGCTGTTCTGCAAAGTAAAGTTCCATCGGTGTGATTGCATGATTTTGTCTGAATTTATTCTTGTACGTTTCAAAATTCCAACTTTCCAGAAATTTCGTTGCTGTAACATGTCCTGATTGCAGTAAGAAACGCTGGTCTTCTTCCGTCAAATTGAACTTCGTCGTTGTTACTTTTCCAGTAGGAATAAACATCGTTCGTTCTTCCGTATGTTCATCTACATGTCTTTGATCGTGGGCCTGTAACATCGTTTTGAATATTCCTTTGAGTAAAGAAACCGGACCGTTGATATCCATAGATTGGGCATACGTACGCTTTTCTGACAGCCGGAAGCCAAAGGTCGGCCACTGTGGAATCCCCTCCACATCAAAGAGCCAGATCGGAAAGTTACTGAGCATGCCTCCATCCAGCATATAATACGGTTTCTTCTGTAATGGCGTATGCCATAGATAAGGTTTAAAAAAGAAAGGCAGTGTTGTGCTCATTCGCACAGCTGCAGCAATTGGAAATTCAGATGCTTTCAGTCCGTAATGAGGCAAATCATTAGGAAAAACGACGATCTTACCATTACTTATATTCGAGGCGATAATGGAAAGCTTTCCTTCTGGAAGATCTCCAAACGTTACAATGTTCTTACGTTTCAGCCAATCTGTCATCACTTGCTCTAAAATGTGATTGCTATAGATTCCAGAGTCAAATATGAATGGAAGGGTCTTGTTAAACAGAGGCAACCTGCTTATTCCTGTCCGTCCCAGCAGCTTAGTATAATCTAGCGAGCTCATCAAATTCCGAATTTCAGCACTGTTGTAACCGCAGGCTAACAATGTCGCAACAATCGCTCCAGCTGAAGTACCTGCAATTTTGTTCCAAGTATAGCCTCTAGCCTCCATCACCTCTATGGCTCCCACAAAAGCAATTCCCTTGACCCCCCCGCCTTCAAAGACTGCATCTGCCTTCACCTGAATTTCCTCCTTACAAAATGAAATATTTCCTGGTTATTATTAGCTTTGTAAATTAAACTATTCACGTTGAGGATATGTTTGTTATGCTTGCTTCCCCCTTCAATCGGTTAACCCTTGTGCCGAGCGCTCCGCTCAATTCCTCCCCAACGGCTTCAAACAGCTGTGATGGCAGACATACCCTCAAGCGTATAAGGAATTTTCGGGCGTTGTCCTGACATAAGTGTTCTGGCGAGGGCTTAAAAATCCAGTGTAGTGTGATGGCTAAAATAGGTAGATAAGTTTGTGTCCCGATTAAAAAAAAATTACCCTGTATCCTTTTGCCACCAGCATCTCACAAAATGGAACAGTCCATCGGATCATTTGTGTTCCCAGCCCGGCAATCAGCAGAATGGTTTCATGCTTTTCATCGCTATAACTGTCATAAGCAAGATCAATACCGTTAACGTTTAACATATGGTCATATAAGGCAGCATGCAGCACGGTATTACCAAACCGCCATAGTAACTCGTTCATTAGATCCATACTGCCGTCCTCATCACATTTCTTACGGAACTGAGGAACATCAGTAAATGACATTTGTAAATCCTGACTCACAAGACAAAACGCCGAACATCTCGAAAGCTCCTCTTTGTTCTATCCAGTAATTTATCTCGACATCTCCTCTTATTGAGATATGAAAGGACATTCGAGGATAGGCTTTTAAGGAAACGCCTTTATCGCGCGCAGATATCGGCATAGTCCCAAGGAGATTCTTAAACGCCGGTGCGAACGCTTCCGGCGATTGGTATCCATATTTCATAGCAACATCGATTACCCTCGCATCGTTTGCCTGCAGTTCAAAAGCCGCTAATGTCAAACGACGACGTCGGATGTGCTCGGATAACGTGATTCCTTTAATGAAAGGGAACATTCGTTGAAAATGATAGGTAGAGCAACAAGCTATCTGCGCTATTTCATCATATGAGATATTGTTCTCCAAATTTGTTTCGATATTATCGATTGAACTTTTCATCCTCTCCAACCAATCCATCGTTCTCCCTCCCTTCGAGTTAAATACTATCGTAAATAAAAAACTTTCCTTGCATTTCCTGCACCAAATTGTCAGCATCGTTCGCATCCCCTGAAGACCAATCCCAACAAATCTTGTCTAATTAATTTCTCCTAAGAACATGTTCTTGTCCAATACGGCAATCGGTACAAGTTCTTGTCCTTGGCTCGGGACAAGAACAATGTTCCATTGCCTTCCTCTTCTTATCTTTTTGCCACAACCAAGAGCCGTTAATCATCATTGCACTGATTAACGGCTCTGTAAATTTAATCTCTTCACATATGCTTCAACTGATTTTTGTAATACTTTCTTTTAATCATCCTGGATGCTTCTTCTGATCAGCATCGCAACAGATTGAGGTGTATAAAATATTACGTTTGGGCTTTCATGTTAATATGGGAAAACGTATTTGTCAGCCAACACTTCTTCATTTTCTAAATAGTGATATTCGATGGAACTTGATGAGTTCCGGATACAAATAGTTAATCAAGCGAGGTCTTATATTAATGTGGCTTTTATCTCGCAATAGAAGATCCATCATAATACTATTTAGGTGACTGTCTAATCCAAAATGACACAATGCTCATTTCCTCAGCTTGGAACAAGAACTTGGGTTCCTTAAATCAAAAAAGCTGCTATAATAGCGACTTTGAATGGAACAATGTTTTTGTCCTCCGACATTGATCTGAGGACATTGAATTATACATCTCAAAGTCTTTTGGAGTTAAAAGAAGACCACATATAGAGATTCTCTTATGTGGCCTGCCTTGTTTCCCCTCAAGTATTTATTTAGCACACATACTTGAAATGTTTTTGTCATACTGCTTCATTAAATTAACACGCGAATACTACCGATCAATTAATCAAGGAAATAACCTGCCCCATTATTAGCAATAATGTCTTTGTACCAATGAAAACTTTTCTTTCTGATTCTTCGAAGCGTGCCAGAGCCATCGTTGTTTTTGTCGACATAAATGAACCCATACCGTTTTTTCATCTCGCCGGTACCGTTACTCACAAGATCGATCGGTCCCCAACTTGTATACCCTATAATATCAACTCCGTCTTTTATTGCTTCAGCAATCTCTGCAAAGTGAAGATCTAAATACTTAATGCGGTAATCATCTTCAACGGTATCATTATCCAGAAGAGTATCTTTTGCACCAAGTCCGTTCTCTACGATAAATAATGGTTTATTGTACCTCTCATGTAACTGGTTACAAGTAATCCGCATGCCCTTTGGATCAATTGTCCATCCCCATTCTGAGGTTTCCAAATAAGGGTTTATTACAGAACCAAACACATTCCCATCTGTGTAATTCTTCAATATTTCAGGATCAGCACTGGTACAACGGCTCGAATAATAGCTAAAACCAATGTAATCCACTGTATATTTCTTCAAAATTTCCAAATCTCCAGGCTCAAACTGAAGTTGAATTCCATTCTCGATGAAAAAGCGTTTTGCATATCCGGGATACTCCCCTTTAGATTGTACATCAATCAAGAGGTAGGACTCTCGTTCCATTTCCATAACTTCCCAGTAATCTTCTGGATTACTACTGTATGGATACACATTTCCAGCTGCCAACATACATCCGATCATGGCGTTAGGAATAATTTCATGACAAGCCTTAACCGCCAGAGCACTTGCAACCAGTTCATGATGCGCTGCTTGATACAGAACTTGTTGTTTATTCTCTCCTTCTTCAAAAATAATGCCAGCTCCTGTATAAGGCAGATGCAATAACATATTAATCTCGTTAAATGTCATCCAGTATTTCACTTTGGTTTTATAGCGTTCAAACAATGTTTTGGAGTATTTTTCAAATAGCTCAATCATAATTCGGTTTTTCCAACCGCCATACGTTTTCGCCAAGTTCACAGGTAAATCAAAATGACATATAGTAACGACAGGCTCAATATTATACTTCAGAAGTTCATCAAACACGTCATCATAGAATTGCAATCCTGCTTCATTCGGGGTTACATCGTCACCATTGGGAAAGATGCGAGCCCATGAAATCGACATTCGAAACGATTTGAAGCCCATTTCCGCAAAAAGAGCGATATCCTCTTTATAACGATGATAAAAATCGATAGCTTCGTGTGAAGGATAAATCTCGCCTTCCTCGGGTTCAAACGAATTTAAGTTACCCATCGAAACCTGATCACGTTTAGGCCCCTTCGGCATCAGATCAATGGTCGTTAGTCCCTTACCATTAGCTAGGTATGCCCCCTCAATTTGATTGGCAGCCGTAGCACCACCCCACAGAAAACCATCCGGAAATTTATTGATTTTATTAAACATATCCAATTACCTCCCTATTTTTGTGCATATACTTTGAGTAACGGTTCTTTTTCATCTACCCTGTCATTTGCAATTCCTACAATGTCGTGATACATGGACGTATTTGTAATAACAATGGGGGTTACCATTTGATAACCGGCATCCTGGATCGCCAGCAAGTCGAACTCTACAATGACATCCCCAACCTTAACCCGATCCCCATCTTTCACGAATGAATTGAAGTGCTGACCTTTTAACTGAACGGTATCTTGTCCAATATGAATGAGTATTTCTACTCCATCATCACTGATAAGGCCAATAGCATGTTTCGTACGGTAAATCGTTTGTACAATGCCGTTTACTGGAGATACAACACGTCCCATTGTAGGGAGGATGGCTATCCCTTTGCCCATATACTCTCCTGCGAAAGTTTCGTCCTTAATATCTTGGAGTCTAACTACAGTACCTGTCATCGGACTAACGATTTCAAAGGGTTGGTCATTTAATAGACTTGTATTAGGAACGAATTCTTGTTTTTCAGCAATATTGGTTGATATCGTCTCTGTTGGATCTTTAAAACCAATAAAGTAGGTTAAGACAAACCCAAAAATAAAGGCGACGGCAGTTGCAATGAGTGACATATAAAAACTGAAATCAATACCGGCTACCTTATTTACAAAGTTAGGATAGCCGAACACACCGAGGCCTCCAAGAATGTAAAATTTTGACCCAGCATACCCCAAAAGACCTCCACCGATACCTCCGGCAATACAACTCATAATGAATGGTCTTCTTAAGGGTAAAGTTAAACCATATATAGCAGGCTCCGTGACGCCAAAAATCCCAGAAATGAATGCTGGTACACTCAATGCTTTTATTTTTTGATTTTTAGTTTTGATCAGAACCGCTAGAACCACACCGATTTGCGCAAATGAAGCCCCAAAAGAAAGCGCCATAATTGGATCTGATCCAAGTGTTCCAATATTCAGCAACGCGATGGGGATGATTCCCCAATGAAGTCCAAAAAGAACCAAAACCTGCCACATGGAGCCTATTATTATACCCGTTAAAATAGGGCTAAATCCGTAAATTTCAGTAGCGCCCGCTCCAATTAAATTTCCTGCCCATGTAGATATGGGCCCTATTACCAAAAAAGTAGCTGGGACGATGATAAGCATCGTAAAAAAGGGAACCAAGAACGTTCGTACCACTTGTGGTGTAACTCTTTTTAGAACTTTTTCTAATTTTGATGCAGAGAACGAAGCTAAAATGATGGGTATGACTGAGGAGGAATACGTCATTAAAATTACTGGCAGACCCAAAAACGTAATATGAATTGGAGATTCAAAAATTGTCCCTCCAAACAAAATGAATTGAGGATCTCCTTCACTTAAACTAGATAACGTTGGGTATACGAGTGATGCCCCTATAGCCATTCCTATAAAGGACGACCCACCGAATTTTTTCATTGCAGTGTACCCTAAAAATACGGGGAAGAAGTAAAACAGGCAATCTCCAGTTGCTTTTAACAATTGATATGTTCCAGATGTTTCCGTAATCCATCCAAAAGATAAAAACAGTTCGTTGAACCCTTTAATCATTCCTGTCGCAGCCAACAAACCAAGTAATGGCTGAAAAACACCTGAAATCATATCAATAAAACGATTGAAGATATTTCCTTTGGCTGTTTTATTTTCATCGGAACTTAAAGTCTCTTCACCCTCTACAGACCAATTTCCAAGTTTAGTGATGGCCTTATATACATCCGGAACTTCATTCCCTATCACAACTTGGTATTGACCGCCACTTTGCATGACCGTAATGACCCCAGACAGTTTCTTTAATTCTTCTGTTTGGGCCATTCCTTCGTCCCTTAATTGAAATCGCAATCGTGTTATACAATGAACAACGCTGTTAACGTTTTCAACACCGCCAACTCGAGACAAAATCTCCTTGGCCAACTGATCATAATTCATGAGTGCTCTTCCTCTCTGGCTGTGACTTTGCATCAAAAAAACTGTATGGCTGTCCAGTGGATAGACTCTAAACATCATTTCCATGCTGAAGTTCAGCGTTCTGTTTTTTTGCACAACGACGCTCAATTCTGCAAGGCTATTTTAGTAATTTCAAACTTGTCAACAGCCTTCAAATTTTGTGAAAAGTTAGCAAAAAGTACGTCTTTTCTGGCCAGAAATGGTATTGCCTGATTGAACAGTCACAACCCAGTTGATGTACAAGCTCTCTTTGCGGACAATAATAAAACACTTTTTTCAAAAAATGCAAGTGTTTTTTTACTAGGACTTGACTTATAAAAAGGTATTCACATGACCATACTTACATTTCATATATGAAAGAAAATTTAGTTCACATATTCCATATGAATTTTAGAATATTTGCTATACAAGCACATTACTATGTACTCAACTGTTACTGAAGGTGTAGGTTTCCTTTTGAATTTTTCTCCTCATTCTCTGTCACAGGTTATTGACAAGAACAAACCTTTGCTTTTATACTGATACCGAAATGAACGAAATACTAAAACCCGATGGATGTGGATTTTTCTAGAGAGTGATCTCTATTTTCGCCACACGAATGCCTATGCGCATTTGTGTGGTTTTTTTGTATGCAAAAAAGGAGGAATATTTATGAAATTATGGCATTATGCACTTATTGTATTTTTGGGAGGCTGTTGTTACGGCATACTTTCCACATTTGTTAAACTGGCTTATAACGCTGGCTTTTCAACACCAGAAGTCACTGGCGCACAATATTTCTTTGGTGCAGTTTTAAGTTGGATATTTGTGATCTTTGTCAAAAAGAGAAGCCTTACTCTCAAGCAAATTACAAAACTTCTATTATCCGGAATCCCCTTTGGACTGACAGGTATGTTTTATTATCAATCACTACAGAGCATAAATGCTTCTCTAGCTATTGTCTTACTATTTCAGTTTGTTTGGATTGGAACATTATACGAATGGGTCCTTCAGAAGAAAAAACCTACCGGGGGCAAACTAATCTCGATTGGTGTACTGCTTTTCGGTTCCGTACTAGCGGCTAACGTCTTTTCTCAAGGAAATCTCTCGTTATCGTGGCAAGGAACAATTTGGGGACTACTGGCTGCTTCAACTTTCGCTTTATTTATTTTCCTCAGTGGTTCTGTTGCGAAAGATACTTCGCCCGTATTGAAAAGCGCCCTTCTTTCAACTGGAGCTGTTATTACTGTCTTTGTGGTTTTCCCTCCAACCTTCTTATTCAACCTGGATGTGCTGGCAGGATTGAGTCCATATGGATTAGTTCTCGGAGTTTTTGGCGTTGTATTGCCTCCACTTCTGTACTCCATAGGTATGCCCCATATCGGTTCAGGAATGGGTACAATTATGACCGCATCTGAATTACCCATGGCCGTTATAATGTCTTCTCTTGTACTAGGAGAATTTGTAGGTTGGTCTCAATGGCTTGGAGTGATTATTATTTTATGCGGTATCTCATTTAGTAGCATAAGACAAAGAGGATTAAGACCACAATCTTCTATGAAGGAATATACATCTCTTTAGACTTAGAGATGTAAAGAGAAAGCTATTTGTGAATTCTATCGTTACACATATAGCAATAATCCAAAAATTTCAGAACAAGACTTGGAGCATTACAAGACTGTTTGGAACTTGCCCAGTTGTACTAGTAAACGAAAATGAACCGTTTGGTTCCCTTCTAGCGATCAACAAGGTAATATGTGGAAGAATAATTTAATCTTGTTTCTGGGGGTGATCCTACCCAACATCGAGAATTTGTTATGATAGCTGCTAAGTATAGGATACCAGAGGAGCGCGCACTAACATTTTATATACTTCTAAGGAACTTTGCCCGGTTGCAACTCCTCATGTTTGTTTTGTATATGCGAGTTCTTCTGCTCAAATAGTTTAATGGCTGACAGATTAAACGTGCCCCAGCGCCTATCTACAATTTGTACATTAAGGAGATCAATCGCAATGTACAAATTGATGTTCCTGTACCTGTTATCTGACCGAATCAAAACACTACATGTTGAACTGCACTAACGAACAAATGAGAGTAGATCTATAATAGAAGAAAAAATTTAAATCTTGTCCAACAATCACTGATGTTTGCATCATTCTTTATAAAGAATGGTCATTAAATTGTTTGCAAAAAAGTACTAATTCTTATTTAGAATAGATAACTTTCTTTTTATATTTGAAGATGTTTTAAAAGAAACCTTATCTGCGAATATATATTGATTGCGGTTCCAGTTTTTCGTATCGCCATAGTTACACTATCCTGAGCGATAGATGCATGAATTAGCTAGGGAAAACCGATTAGGTATTTTCCTAATCGTGCCATATTCTTATCCCTCGACAACTCATGTTCCATTTTGGGACCAGAATACAGGGTTATTTCAGATTAGATTTTGAACATAAGTAAAAGGGTTTCGTTTTAGGAGCTCGTATACCCGTAACCCTTATAAATTTCATGGCTCCAAGTTTCTTTTGACAAGAACTTTATAACTATACTCACCTTTGACAGCGTCATTTTTTTCAGCAATGGAACTGAGTTCTTGGTTTCAGAAAGCGAATTGTGCTTTTGTCTCGCCATAAGTTCTGTCATGATACTATTTAGATATTCATCTAATCAGTAATCGGACTATGTTCTTGTCCCTCGACATTTTTCTGTTTCCCTTTCTTCGAGAGTTTAATTTAATATTGAAAGCAGCTAGTTTGGATTGCCTAACGGGCTAGCGACCTGCATTGGCAATATTTACTCATTCCAGATTTAGACCATCCAAACACTAGCCGGAACCTGCCTGCTATTCGTAGCGAACCCCCAATTAATGAAAGTCGAGAAACGGTACAAGCAAAAATACACCCCCTAGAATTTCATCGGCTAAACTCAGGGGTTTTTCCAATGTCTATTCTAGGGGGTGCACTTCATTTTCAAATGATGAAACTAAATTCTTCATCTTTTTCTTGCGACATTCTTGATCTCTAAAGCTGGCGTTTTTTTGTTTAGCGCGCTTCATGCATTCGTTGTAGTAGCTTCTCCCCTCCCATTTTATATGTAGCATCAATGTTTAATTGTCTATTCCATCAAATCTGTTACTGCACCTCTTGAAGCAGAGGAAACTAATTTAGCATATTTGGCAAGTACACCGGATTTCACTTTCAGTGGCGGTTGTACCCAAGCTTGCGCTCGAGCGGCCAACTCTTCTTCTGGCACTTCAACCTTAATTTCCTGAATGTCGCTATCGATGGTGATAATATCTCCATTTTGGAGCAAAGAGATCGGTCCACCTACTTGTGCCTCAGGGGATACATGGCCAACTACAAATCCATGCGAGCCACCCGAGAACCTACCATCTGTTATGAGAGCAACTTTCCCACCGAGACCTTTCCCTACAATGAGTGCTGTAACGGAAAGCATCTCAGGCATACCTGGTCCACCCTTCGGTCCACAATAGCGTATGACCAATACGTCCCCTTCTTGAATTTCATCATTCATGATCGCTTCTGTCGCTTCATCTTCGCTATCGTAGACCTTTGTCGGTCCGGAAAACTGTTGTATCTTCATGCCTGACATTTTGGCAACAGCGCCTTCAGGAGCTAGGTTTCCTCGAAGCACAACCAGTGGTCCATTTGGTTTAAGCGGATTATTGAGTGGACGTATAATCTCTTGATCATTCTGTAGTGGAGCAGCTTCCGCTAAATTCTCCGCCAACGTTTTACCAGTTACGGTGAGGCAATCCCCATGAAGTAATCCCTCAGCGAGCAATAGCTTCATTACCCCGGAAACACCACCAATATCATTCAAATCCTGCATGACATACTGACCACTTGGCTTCAGATCTGCCAAATGAGGAACACGCAAGCGAATTCGTTCAAAATCATCCAAGGTTAAATCCACTTCTACGGAGTGCGCAATAGCTAGCAGATGGAGAAATGCGTTGGTTGATCCCCCTAGAGCCATAACAACGGTGATCGCATTCTCAAATGCTTTCTTCGTCATAATGTCTCTTGGGTAGATTTCCTGTTCAAGAAGTGAGATGACCTGCTTACCGGCTGCTTCGCATTCCAATGCTTTATCCGCTGAGATAGCTGATGTCGAAGAAGAACCAGGCAAACACATACCCATTGCTTCTGCAGCTGCGGCCATCGTATTAGCGGTATACATCCCCCCACAAGCCCCTGGACCTGGACAAACACTGCATTCGACCTTATGCAATTGTTCGTCTGTTATTTTTCCATCTTGATATTGCCCAACGGCTTCAAAAGCTGAAACGATATCCACTTTTTTACCGTCGAGATTACCAGGTTGAATGGTTCCTCCATATACATAAACAGAAGGAATATTCATCCGTCCAATAGCCATCAAACATGCAGGCGTATTCTTGTCACACCCACCGATTGCAACAACGCCGTCAAAACGCTCGGCTCCGGTCACAATTTCAATCGAATCAGCTATAGCTTCCCGACTTGGTAGCGAGAACAACATCCCGCCATGCCCCATCGAGATCCCATCAGAAACGGTAATCGTATTAAAAATTAGTGGAGCACCGCCGTTATTACGTGCGCCCAGCTTAGCTTGCACCGCTAAATCATTGATGTGCATATTACACGGTGTTACTTCACTCCACGTACTTGCTATTCCGATCATTGGCTTTTTAAAATCCTCATCTTGAAATCCAACTGCACGCAGCATCGCTCTGTTCGGTACCCGGTTAGCACCTTCACTGATTACCTTGCTTCGAATGCGAAGATCTTTTTTATTTTCCATGTTTCTTCCCTCATTTCAAAGTATTTCGTTCAGTTCCTGCAT
The DNA here is from genome assembly GCF_037975265.1 of Paenibacillus sp. FSL P4-0176. Classification (NCBI taxonomy): domain Bacteria; kingdom Bacillati; phylum Bacillota; class Bacilli; order Caryophanales; family Paenibacillaceae; genus Paenibacillus; species Paenibacillus sp. FSL P4-0176. The sequence continues at coordinate 3,864,721 of NZ_CP150242.1, read as the reverse complement.
CGGTCGAATAAAATTTTGTTTCATTAAATTATGGGCATCGTTGCTATTTTTGCCTTCAAAAGCTTTAATAATCTGATCATGTTCTTCAACTGAAGCTAGTGTAGCCGTAATAGGTTGTTTTAAAAATACGTACTTAAATCGCCTAATGTGAATCTGAAGAGATGTATTAAATGTAGCTACATAAGGATTATCTGAGAGCTCCACAATATAATTATGAAATTGCTCATCCACCTCCATAGCCTGATAAACTTGTCCATTTTTAATAGAACTTGCGAATTCCAAATTTATGGATCTTAGTTTCTCGATCTGTTCTGGAACAATAATTTTGGCGGTAATTTCAGCAGCCAAAGCCTGAAGAGCAGCCATCGTTGAATACATCTTAAAAATATCGTTTTTCTCAATATTCGTTACTTTTGTTTCTTTTCCTGGATGCATGGACACGAGGCCTTGAACTTCGAGTAACTGAAATGCCTCCCGAATCGGTGTCCGGCTGACTCCAAGCGATTCAGCCATTTCCGCATCAATAAGCTTTTCACCTGGTTGCAGTGTTCCATCAATAATCCATCGTTGAATCTGAGAAAACGCTCTTTCTTTTGCGGACATACGTACTGGTAAGGAAAAATCTTTAGGTATTGGCATAGTTTTCATCCTCATTACAATTATTCTTATATGCAATATATCGCATACACGATCGAGAAGCAATTATTATTTCATTTACTCGCTCCATTAAGTTTATCGAGATCACTACCTGTTTTTATTGAGAGTTTGAGACAAAAAAGAGAACTATAAATTAAAAGTCTTTCTTTGAGAAATGTTACATAAGTAATATATTTTAATGTGAATGTTCTTATATAAAATTATTTGCTACTAATGAGGGCTTATGTACTTTTTATTTAGTACACATCTAATCGGCAATCGGACCATGTTCTTGTCCCTCGACATGAGTTTGTAGTTTTAACTCCCACCCCTCCGTCGTATAATCTACCTAAAACGCCGAACTCATATTCCGAGTTCGGCGTTTTTAAAATTCAATGGACACAATTAATATGCCGGTTTGATCGACTCTCGCATCCTCCAGATTCATGAATTTATGCCCTTTGTCTAAATAATGGCAAATGAATGCCTCAAAGAAGAATGAACCGTCAAAGCCGGCTTTCCAAAGGCTGTTGCATATTTCTCAACAAGTTTTTCTATAGAACGTTGTGTTAAACGTCTATTTTTAAAATGCTGTTCTACGTCCGCAGGCTTTTGAATGCCTTCCAGCCCTTAGTTTCGGGCTAGATGTTTTTGTTTGTCAGTAAAAAGTATTTTCGTATAACTTCCCCGTATGCGCATCAAGCACTTCGGGCGTCCGCTCGTGCTCGCTACCAATCATTCGATACACTAGTTCGTACGGGGCCTCTTCCGCCCTAGCATTGTGCATCCGTTCCCATTGCAGACGCAGCTTGGCCTGTGCCGTCCATCGGAGGATAGCTGTCTGGTAATCAAATGAAGGCACGGTCTCCAGCTTCTTTAACTGTTCTGGCCTTATGGAGGGGGACATCAAACTTTTGACCCTCCCATTAGAGCGGTCAACAGCTAGTTGATAGCATTCATCCCTGACAGATATGTCTTGAACATATACACCAAAGCGAATGATTTCCAAACGATCTTCGTCGTCGCTCTCTTCAGTTAGAAGCTTGAGATACGGCAACATTTCGGCTGCTAGTCCTCGGACATAGTCCATAGCTACTTCTATACATGCGTCTCGATCCCAGGTTAATGGAGCTAGTTGATCTGGCTTACCATGCGAAACAAAGTCAATCAGTTGTCCGGATTGGCTGTCTACTCGCGCCTTGACCGCTCCCTCCATCTGATCCGCCCAATAGGCCTTCCAAGACCGGTCATTCTTGGCTGGACGCTCTTCATTCTGTTGCTTCCACACCATCAACTTGGTGTTCGAGCCAATATTGTCGTCTTGTACTAACTGAAAATGGTCGTTGTCTACGCCAATCCACTCTTCTAGGCTTCGTGCGGACGGGAACTCACCTGGCCACTCGTCCAGAGTTCTTGGGTCAGAGGGGACAGCTTCTGCCCTATAGGCTGTCGGAACTTCCTCCTGTGATGATGCAGTATAGATTAGTCCTCTACTTCGGGGGGCGTAAACAAGATGGACCTGATCGTCACCATCCGTGTACACGGCTTTGTCCAATACGCAATATTCCACATGTAGCAAAAAATTCGCCTTCATACACGCCATCTGTTCCTCTTCTGGTGTGATCATGGTTGGGAGTGCTGGCCCTGGAACGGTTCCATAGTACCTAAATCCGACCACGCGACCGCTGGGATGAACCATAATCAGGCATCCCGTCTCAGGAAGCGGCAGCCCCATCGCCTTCTGCTGTCGTGTGTACACAAACATCCCTTCCATCCACTCCATCTCACAATACGGAAAATCACGCAGTGCGCCGGGATAATGATCTTCCAGGAATTGCTCTGCCTGCTGTTTGAGCTCCTCCTCAGATATCCGTGTCTCGTTGTCCAATGAGGTCCAGGAAATGGCATAGTCTAGCAAGTTGCCGCCCCTAGAGAGCGTGGCAGAAACGGCGTCATCACTCCCCGTTTTAACCCATAAGAATCCCGCTTCTCCCTTCCCTGTTCCCCTCCCGGTGTTCTCTTGATAGTCATTGACGATCAGATCATAATCCGGTGAAACGGCAAACTGGTGCTCTGCCTGTTGTCTTAACTGCAGGCGTAATGTATCCAGGTCTCGTTCGAGAAAATCTTGAGCCATTTCGTTGCGCAAATGTTCCAGCCCCTTCCGTAATTGTGTTTTTACAGTACCTAATGGCATATCCAGGAGATGGGCGATTTGCTGCTGGGTCAGGTCCTTCTTATATTTTAAGAACAGGAGCTGACGCAGCTTCGGATTCAGACTGGCCAATGCACGCTCCAGATCCAGGGTTTGATCGATATCATTAACGACCAATGGCTCTTGCGCCTGCGGGTCTTCGCTCAGGTGAACACGCTTGGATTTCTTCAAATGATTGAGCGCCCGGTTCACCACAATTCTGGTAAGCCAGCTCTCAAACGCTTCGGCTTGTTGCAGCGTTTGCAGTGACTCATAAGCCTTAACCAGGGCATCCTGAACGATATCCTCCGCATCTTTGGACTCCCGTACATAATGGCGAGCCACTCGGTGCAGCTTATCCGTTCGATCCTTTATAAGAGAAACGAAGGCATCGTGATCTCCGTTTTGTGCGGCGTTGATTTGTTGCTGTGCATCGATCATTGTCGTTCACCTCCTGTTATATAGACAGCTAACTCGGGGGTTTGGATTTAATTAATGTAACATTATTCTTATAGTTGTTCCCAAATAAGTGCATATGCTGATTATTTAGATATACACCTAATCGGCAATCGGTACAAGTTCTTATCCTTAGCTTGGGACAAGAACTTGTACCGATAAAATAAAAAAGCCGCTAAAATAGCGACTTCAATGGGAATATGTTCTTGTCCCTCGACAATTCATTTTGGAATGGGCTGGAAAAATATTGATTCTCGTGATGTCAGGGCATCCTGTGGTCGATCGATCAGCATGGGCCAGTACCTTTAGCTCTTTCACTTCATCAGTCCAATTATAAAGGTGAACATGAGTTGTGGCTGGATCTTTGTGGGCAGATTTCCAGTGCTCGCTTCGTTGAGCCCCTTTACTGCCCATTAGCCCTTTCATCTCTGCTGTACCTTCTTCCAACAGAATTACCCGTTTTGTCGTAACAACCCCGCGCATAACTTCATCGTCGAACGAATTGAATACAGTCAACGTGATAGATCTACGAAAACATGTTACATGCAATTTTAGTCAGCTATTTAAAAGCTCGACTTATTTTAAATTTCAGGATAATCTTGTAATTCTCTCGATCTTCAGATGAAGAGAATTGTCCTATCATCCGATGCATAACTTTTTCTATGATTTTTTCACCCAATTTATAACTTTCTACAGATTCATTATTTATTTTTAATTTGTTTTCTACACAAATCACAAAATGATGATCTTCTATATAAGTAAATAAATTAATTTTTTGCTCTCGATCTGCATATTTTAGTATGTTCGACAGAAAATTATCAAATACACGTCCAATATTTTCCATTTCCACAATAATTATGACATCCGTTGGGGAGGCATTTACAAGCACCTGAAATCCTTCCGCTCGAAGTACAGCTGTAATATCTGACAATACATCATGAATTGATTCCCGAACTGAAAGGGTTACTAAGTCTGCCTCCCTCTCTTTATCTAATAAAAAGTATGAAAACAGATCGTCTGTACGATTCTTAAGTTGGAGAGCCTTTTGATACGCACTCTCGATTTGATACCTTGTTTCTACACATAAATCTTCTGGTGTATTACGGGCAAACTCTAAATACATGATGAGAGATGTCAGTGGCGTACGCATATCGTGAGACATTTCGGTTGCAAGATTTCTACTCTCATTTTGCAAATTTTCTATCCTTTCTAACCTGCCTAAAAATGCTTTACGTAGTTCCTCTATACTTTCCGCAATCATCGCCAATTCATCATACCCTCGTACCGTTATAGAATAGTCTAATGAGCCGCCTTCAAGGATATGAATTTCATTATTAATTGTGCTTAAATATTTGATCCCTCTACGTATTCCAAATAAAACAATGGTTATAAATAACATTGCGGACAGCAATATTTCAAGCATGTAGGCCACATTATAGTAGTGAGAAAAATAAAATCCATAGATTGAAACGTTACCTGTCCCATCCTTAAATTTTACTGGGTAAGAGTTCCGTCGATCATAATCAGTTTCAGGCTGACTTCCATATGCTCCTTCGTCATCAGCATGGTACAAGGAATCATATTGAAGCACCTGGTTCTGAAATACGTATAAAAATAAATTACTCTTCTGACTTTTAATCCAGTCTGAAAACGCAATACGATCTGTCGTTGACAGATCGTTTGCTGAAACATATTCTGAAAATTTTTGGACGTAAACTTGAGATTCGGACTTTAAACGCTCATCAGAAGTAAAATAATGATCCATAACCCGATTGCTTATGGACTGCAAAAGTAAAAAACAAAGAACACTTATGGTGAGAGCAATAATTATTAAAACAGTCAACTTTTTAGTTATAGTAAGTTTATGAGTGGCCAAAACGGTAACCTCTTCCCCATTCCGTTAAGATATACGCTGGTTTTGCTGGATCTTCTTCGATTTTCAATCGTAATTTTCGGATGTGTACTACTACCGTATTATTTGAACTGTAGAAATAAGGTTCCTTCCAAATACTCTCATAAATATTTTGGGCAGAGAAAATTTTATTTCTTCTGGTCATCAACAGTTTAAGTAGACCGTACTCCAGATCGGAAAGCTCAATCTTCTGACTGCCTTTCCATACATCGTTAAATTGTCCACTTACTTTTAAGCGTCCTCCGATAAGAAATGTTTCGCCATAATCCTTTTTATCTTGATAAATCGTATACCTACGCAACAAAGCAATAACTCTTGCCAGAAGCTCCTGTACAGAAAAAGGTTTAGTTAAGTAATCATCTCCACCAGCAAGCAAACCTTCCGTTTTGTCCAAAGTTCCGGATTTAGCAGTTAGAAAAAGAATAGGAACATTGTATCGTTCTCTGATTCGTATACAAGCCTCCAGTCCGTTTATTCCAGGCATCATAATATCCAGAATCACCAAATCCAATGACTCATTTACTAATTCAATTCCCTGTTCTCCATCTTTAGCTGTTGTTACTTCATAACCTTCACGGACAAGAGACATACGTAGCAGATCACGAATTTCCTGATCATCTTCAACCACTAAAATCCGGCTTGTCATAGTTCACCTCATACTTGATTTAACTTTTAGCTATCCGTGCGAAGCAATGGCTGTGTACTGCAACGGAAAGCTCCGCCGAAAGAACGAGAAATTTCGTAATCAACATATTCTACTTTGATTCCTCTTTTCTCAAGCTCTTTTCCAATTGTATTTTTGAATGCAATGTCCGTAACATATACTTTGCTACTGATTGGCAATCCATTTACTGCCAAATCTTGAGCATCCTTGTAACTCACTTCGATTTTGTCCCAATTTTTAAGTTCTTCTGGGAGCCCATTGGCTAACGAATCCATGCTAACAATCATTAATCCATCTCTTACAAAACTGATAGCACAATCCAGGTGCAATGTGCCAGGCTCTAGCTTCACCTCAACCACCTTATAACCTGATGGTGTCAAATAGTTTCTGAGCCAATCAATACCGGCTTTGTTTGAAGCTAGACCAGAATTACCGACGAATACAGTCTTTCCATACACGAGGATATCTCCACCTTCAAGGTAAGGACCGGCAGCAGAGTTGATTCCTTTAGAAACGTCTGGTTGTGGGACAGCTACATGCGGAACGTTATTTTGGGCTGCTTCCTTATCCAGAATACTTCTAACAGGTAAAACCTCAAGTCTCCGGTAAGCCGATTTAAATGAACCTTCAATTAGATGATTTCCGATTGTGAAGAATGGATCTCTGACAAAGAAATTAGTTACTCCTTCGCCACCTGTAATGCCATCTTTCACAGCCCCTAGTTGTTTTTCTTTTTCATTTAAAAGGCGTGGACGTTGAACCTCAACCCCGTATTTTTCAAGAACCTTTTTAAGATCTTCACGCTCTTTTTCCCACTTTTTCTGTGCCTCTGCCGGATCCGTATTCATTATAGACATGCCTCCTTCAGGCATAGGCATGTCTCCTTCTGGAAAATCATCAAAATTGAAGTGCATAAAAGCTTCAGATTGTGTCAATACAACTCTTTTTAGCGTGGCGAACTCACTCTCTACATATACATTGTTTTTCTCACTTTTTGTAGTCACAGTTCCATTCACTTCCGTAACTCTATTAACTTTAGACACACCAGTCGCCCCTGCCACTGGTAATATGCTAGTTACCAGTACAAGTGATAATGCTGTTGATCCAACCCACTTCAAACTCTTTTTTTTCATATTAATGCCCTCCTAATAATTTGTTTTAATGCTTACAGTTTGAATTATAGAGAGCAATTCTTAACAGTTTATGAAGGCATACTATTTTAATTTAAACTCCTTTCCGTAAGGTCTGAAAAGAGATCTTTAAATGAATCACATCTTCTTCCATCAAAAACTTAAATACCCGCTTCTCCATGTTTTGGCTCATGCAGTTTAATAGAAGGATTGCTAGATAGATAGGTTTCTTCATGTGCAAAGCAAAATAAGGAACGTACAAAAGGGATACCGTGCCCTAGGCTGCTTGGTTTTAGACGATCAGATTGCTTTGCTAAGTATTCCTTCAGGAGATTTAGAGTTACTCCCGAAATATCGACATCCCCTAGATCAGAAACCAACATCTTGAGGGCTCAACCCTTGAATTCGTTTATCAGCCTTATAATGATTCCAAAGTTCAATTAAAATCATAATAAAACCTCCTATTAAGAGCAATTAATTAAGGATGTAATTATGGAACTTCGTCATCTAATTACCTTAAAGACCATCGTTGAAAAAGAGGGATTTAAGAAAGCAGCTTATCAACTAGGTTATGCTCAGTCTTCTGTCACAACGCATATTAAAGAATTGGAAACTGAACTTGGAAAACCTATCTTTGATCGCTTGGGTAAACAAGTCGTTCTTACTCAGTATGGTCATCAATTCCTGCCGTATGCTTTAAAAATCATTGAGTTGTACACTCAAGCGCTCACTACAAATGATAAGGCAACTGGTAATTTAACACTCGGTATCTAGGAGTCTTTAATGATCTGTCGTAGTCCTTTAGCCCCTCCTTTTTTTGTTGTATTTACAACAAAAAAATTATCGTTTATAATCATTCTAAAAGTATGTTTAATTTGTTTACAAAATGAATTTCTGAAAGGATTATAAGAAATGAAATCAAAAAAAAATAGACTCAATTGAGGGGCTCAACATCGCTTTTCAAATAAGAGAAGAAGTGTTTGTGAAAGAACAAAATGTACCAATTGAAGATGAGTTTGATGATTATGATAATTTAGATGGACAGTGTGAGCACATCCTGGTCTATTTTAATGAACTACCCGCCGGAACAGGCAGAATTATTATTCGAAATGGCGTAGGTAAATTAGATCGAATATGTATCTTAAAACCTTATCGCGAATATGGTCTCGGTAAATTAATCGTTACATCACTGGAAGAAATTGCAGAAAATAAAGGAATATCCAAAGTTAAATTACACGGACAGACACATGCAGAGGGATTTTATCACAAGCTAGGATACCAGACTACCTCCGATGTATTTATGGAAGATGGAATTCCGCATTATCTAATGGTAAAAGATTTATTATCGAAATGATGCCGTTATCACGTGTAAATCTGGTCGGTTTGTTCTTGTCCTTAGCTTGGGACAAGAACTTGGTTCCTTAAAACAAAAAAAGTCGCTAAGCAGTTTGATTATAACCTGCCCTATCCTCGGTTTTATTGAGCTATCGTTTCCCGAATCTTTAGATTGCAACTTCTTCCATAACTCGCCTCAATTTCTTTAGACAATACATTTGTTTGTTCCCCTAGATATTTCAAGTCGTTAGTCAGAACTGTTGTATCGTCGCCTAACCGAGCCATAACTGATACACTTACAACATTTCGAACATCAACATCATTACTTAAAGCTATTTGTTCGATAAAACCCAAAATTATCACAAGTATTTTTTCCTCACTTTTGGTTAATTCATGGTTAATTTAAGTGTGAACAACATTTTTATAATTTAACGTTATCTCTTTCCTCTTTAAGCAAGGTTAGTCCCACTCAACTCTTCGACTTATTTGTTAAACTATCCTGCCCTTATGATACGGTTCGAAGTATTATCTGTAGAGCGAAATCGAAGGCACCCAGTAGGGTGCCTTCGATGTTCTAACTGTCTCTCTTTGGCAAGTTGGATAAACGAACTCAAATCCATCAACCAACCTTGTTGGGACACTCGTTCATTGTAAAGAACGTGCAAGTGCTGCAACAGAGCCGCGGAAATCGGGTCTGCCGTCAGCCGTCCACAAAAGCGCTGTCACAAATGTATGGCGATTCGGATCGTACAGTGGATCTCCTATAATGTTCTTGTACGTTCTTGCGTGAAACACAAATAGCGTCTCTTCGTCGTCCTCTGACACCGTGAAGGAATTATGACCGGGACCATACATTGAGATGCTCTCATCTGTCGAGAGAACAGCTGTTTGCGACTTGCGCCATGAGGTGGCATCGAGCAAATCAGCATCCGCATCGGCTTCAAGTAGGCCCATGCAATAATTGAAATCGGTGGCGCTAGCCGAGTAAGAGAGGAATACCCGATTACCCTTGCGAAGAAATGCCGCGCCTTCGTTCACTTTATAACCAATGATCTCCCAGTCATATTCCGGCATCGAAATCATCGTTTGCGACCCAGTCAGCGTCCACGGATTGCTCATTTTAGATATATACAGATTAGAGTTACCTCCGATGTTCGGATCCTTTTGTGCCCATACGTAATAACGGCTGCCATTATGCTCAAAGGTAGTGGCATCGAGGGCGAAGCTTTCCCATTCGGTACGAACCTGCCCTCTTTCCATCCAACTGCCTTCGAGCGGATTGTCATTTTCATTCTCTAGCACGTACATCCGATGGTCGAACAAGCCTTCATTCGTTTCCGTCGTGTGTGCGGCAGCGAAATACACGTACCATTTGTTATCAATAAAATGCAGTTCTGGTGCCCAAATATTAGCACTAAGGATACCAGTCTCGCGCTTTCTCCAGATCACTACAGGAGTTGATGTAACAAGCTTCTCAAGGTTCTGGGCTCTACGGATTTCAATCCGATCATACTCCGGAACGGATGCTACGAAGTAATAATAACCATCCGAATGTCTATAAATAAAAGGATCAGCTCTCTGTTCAATTAATGGTTGAATGTCGTGTGACGCTCGTTGTTGGATTTCCATCTTATCACCTGTTTCATCATAATATAGATTACCCTTTAACAGCGCCTGCAGTCATACCGTCTATGAAATATTTCTGAAAAGCAATGAATAGTATGAAAATTGGAATGATGGAGAAGAAGGAGCCCACGATCAATAAGTCATAGTTATTGCCATAAGGAGTTAACAACGTTTTCAAACCGATTGGAAGTGTATATTTACTCTGATCTCCCAACACCATGAATGGCCACAATAGATTATTCCAGCTATTCATACCATTCAATATGGCCATTGCTGCAAACGATGGCTTCATAATCGGCATAATTAGTCTGAAATAAATCGCATACTCGTTTGCGCCATCAACCCGCCCAGATTGAATAATCTCTTTGGGTATGCTTCGTAGATATTGTCTGAAGAAAAATATTGTCGCGGCATTGGCTATACCGGGCAGAATGATTGCCGAATAGCTATTCACCATTCCCAAATCATTAATTAGGCTGTACAAAGGAACCAGCAGTATTTCGAAAGGCACCATCATAATGAGCAAAACACATATAAAGAGGAAGTTCTTACCTTTAAAATGATATGCTGCAAAACCATATGCAACAAATGCGCTTACAAAAAGTGTTAAAACCACTTGAACGATTGTTAAAATCATACTGTTCCAAAACCACACAAAATAATCATGTTCTCCAGTAAACAGAAAGATGAAATTATCAAAACTCATGATTTCAAAATCCAAACTTAGGTTAAGACCATATCTAACTAATGATTCACCTGGTTTAAAGGAAGATAGGGCCACTGCGTAGAATGGGATCATAATTATAACGAATAGTATAATGAATAAACAAATAATTACTATTCTAGAGATGAAATCACTCCTCGTCTGACTTCTGCCCACTTTAATCCTCCTCCTTTTTGAACATTCCACTAAATTTCAACTGCGTTAAATTGATAACCATAGCAATGATTAACAGAACGATACCAACTGCAGCTGCGTAACCCAGCTTATTCTGCTCAATCCCTTGTCTATACAGATATCCAACAATGGTTAAGCCAATATTTTGGGGTGATTTGTTACCGTTGAACATCATCAGGCTCTCGGTAAACATTGCTAAACCTGCATAAACACTAATTGTGGTAACATATACCGTGGTCGGCTTCAATAATGGCATTGTGATCGTTCTAAACTTCTGCCAAGCTGATGCACCGTCAATTGAAGCAGCCTCATAATATTCATTGTCAATGCTTTTCAAACCCGATAGATAGTAAAGCATATTAACGCCTGTCCATCTCCAACATGCGAGGATTAACAGTGCTGCCATACTCCAATTTCCGTCTTTCAAAAATTTGATAGGCTCTACACCAAATAGACCTAGGAAACTGTTCATTAATGAACCTTCCATCTCACCGAATGTAAGGCGGAAAATGGTACCCGCAACTGCGACAGATGTCAATGCAGGGAGAAAGAAAGAAGATTTAAAAAACTCTCTTCCCATCATTAACTTACTGTTGATCATAACGGCGAATAACATGGGAAAAGGAATCAACAGCACTAAGGTTCCTAACATGTACACAACGCTATTTTTAATAGATGTCAAAAACACTTTATCAGTAAGTAATTTCGAATAATTTGCTTCACCAATCCATTTAGGATCCTGTCCCAGCATCCTATCTTGAAAGCTCATTACGAATGAATTTACAAGCGGAAAAAACCAGAATATCAAAAATATGAGTATAAATGGCAATACAAAAACATAAGGTGCAACTTTTTGAGAGTATACAAATTTCTTTATCATATTCTCAATCTCCCTTGACTATGGTTAAACCTGCCGACCACTGTACCTGCCGACAGGTTTAATCAAATCATTTACTTATTATATTTATTTCAATTCTTGTTCAATTGCTGCTTGTGCTTCATCCAATGCTTCCTTCACGTCTTGACCATCTTCAAAGATAGCATTCAAAGTAACCGTATTGAATATATTGCCGATGGTTGGTGAAGCTTTAACGGACTTAATCGCTCTAATTTCGTCTTTGATTTCATTCAACGTATCAAATGCATTTGTTTTAAAGTATTGGACGTATTCATTTTCAGGGTTTTTCGTAACTGCATCATCTTTCCATACTTCCATGTTGATTGGGTCAAATCCAAGTGTATTCCAGATTTCTGTAGTAGCTTCTTTCGAAAGCTTAGCAAAGGCTACAAATTCTTTTGCCAACTGAACGTCTTTACCATTCTTAGTAACAACTGTGCCAGTACCGCCCAAGCCAACGGAACGAGGATTACCTTCTTTGAATACAGGCAATGGAGCTATTGCATACTTACCTTTAAGGTCTTTCATTTCGTTTACAAAGCGGGACATGTACCACTCAGGCATCAATGCACTTGCGTAGTTGCCTTTGTTATATTCACCCTTTGCTTCTTCTGTGTCGGGTTGTCCGCCAGGGATCGTATGAATAACATTGTTCTTCTGCAGATCGACTAACATTTCATACGCTTTAATCATTTCAGGCGAGTTCACTTTTGGATTACCATTTTCATCTGTAAAATCGGCATTTTGCTGAGCTAGTAGCAGCGATGCTTGCCACGAAGCTGATGTATCAGCAGTACCTAAGTACTTGCCAGTCTTTTCGTAAACCTTGATACCTGCTTGTTTGTAATCTTCCCACGTTTTGATTGTCTTGTAGTCAACACCTGCTTGTTCGAGAATTTCAGTGTTGTAGAAAGCAAGCGTAGCACCTACGTGATAATCAAAGCCATAAACCTGATCGGCTTTGGAGTAAATCTCGACACGTGAAGGAACAACAACATCTTTGTATGGTGCAAATACATCATTCAAAGATTCCAGGGGAACGTTGTCACCTTCCAAGAATTTAGGGAATTGACCAAGCTCAATATCCGCGATATCAGGAGCACCTTTTCCGCTTGTAACTGCCAATAAGAGCTTGTTGTGCATATCATCGTAAGGCATAACCGTGACATTCAACTTAATCTGTTTGTCTGGGTTCTGTTGGTTCCATAACCCCAGCATTTTATCCAAATGCTTGCCGTGCAAATCTGCGAATGTCCAAAATGATAATTCTGTTGCATTCTCACCGGCATTAGCGCCTAATTGTTGTGTTTCCGTTTCTGAACCAGAAGGACTACCACATGCAGTAAAAACAAGTGACATAATCAGGAGAGTAACGATGGAGATTAAAGCACTGCGTTTTTTCATTTGTTCGTCATCCTCTCTTTTTTGTTATGCATTTGAAAAGTCGGCTGACTAGTTAGTTCTGTTAATTTAAGCGGTTACAATCCATCTTGGCACCACCATCCTTAACATAATTCTAACCTTTCAAAGAAAAGACCCCTTCGCAACAATTTCTCAGATTCCATATTGTAAGCGCTTTACATGCCGTATTATAATATATATGAAATAAGCTTTATATAACCAATTGATTATAAAATCATAAAGTTTATGGGGAGATGCTACTCTTTGAAAAAGCTGGCGCTCTACAAACAAATTCGAGAAAACATTATACAGAAAATTAAATCAGGGCAGCTTCGGCCAACGGACCGCATTCCTTCTGAACAAGAACTAATGGACGAATTCAGAGTAAGTAAAATAACCGTCAGGAACGCCCTAACCCTACTAGCTGACGAAGGATTAATTATACGCGTACAAGGCAAAGGCTCATTCGTCTCTTCTAGTCTTGTTGTTTCTAGCATCAATTTCTCGCCATCCCCAAGCAGCGCGTGCTCCATGCCGCTCATCGGCTTCATCATTCCGACGATGAGAACCCGTGTCATTCAGAAGCTCGTTGACTACACGGAACACTTCCTACAAGAAGCCTGCCTCAGCATGGTACTAAGCATCACGCGCGAGTCCTCCTCTATCGAATCAAACGTCATTCGTACACTAACGGAGCTCGGTGTGAAGGGGTTGATCGTTTTTCCAACAGAAGATGAGAAGTATAACGAATCATTACTGCGTCTGTCGCTCGATAAATTCCCGTGTGTGTTCATCGACCGCTATCTGCGCAACATTGAGACGTACACCATTACATCCGACAATTACGGCGGTGCGTATAAAGCTGTATCCCATTTGTTATCCAAGAGTCATCAGCAGATTGCGCTCATCTCACCTGAAAATGCCAATACAGCCGTCGAGGATCGCACGCTCGGCTTCGAGCAGGCGTACACAGATCAAGGCATCTCGATTGACAAGAGCTTGTGGTGTCACATCCCTCTCGACATTCTACGCAGCGAGCAAGCATTGGACTATGTAAGCAACTTCTTGCAGAACCACAGTGGAATTTCGGCAGCCTTTTCCTTGACTGAAGAAACAGCACGCCTTACATCCGCCGCTATCAGTCTTCTGAACGTTCACTCAAATATCGACTTGCTATCTTTTGATAATCCACATCTTTCAGGCGTAGCTTATGTGCAGCAGGATGAACAGGAAATGGCACGAACAGCCGTAAAGCTGTTACGTGAACAAATGGATGATATCTATTCTCCCAAGAACGCCGTTATTCCCGTGCAACTCATCTTCCCTTGACACGACAAACGTTGCAGCCTACACAATGATCTTGTCTTCAGCTTGGGACAAGACTTGGTTCCTAAAAACAAAAAAAAGGCACCTCTGTGGAGAGATACCTTTACCTATATTATCCGCAAGACATGTTTCTGGCTGAGCAATGGATAAACATTGAATAATGCTGCAGATTTCAAACACCATAAATAAATTTAGTTGTCATTGTATACAGCCTCCCTTTTTCGTAGTACCACTACGATATCTGTCTGAGGTACAAATAAGTTATAATTCGTTACATGCACTTGTCTCGTTTCGGTTACTGATTCTATCTTTAATTCAGGAGGAAGACAGCGCTCTATGTGAGTAATTAATGTTTCTTTGGTAAATCTCCAAATTACACCATCAATCGAAGAGTTCGCCATATAACCACCGTCCGTTACAGAACCTGAAAGAGACTTGAGAACAACCGGGTCCGCAATAATGATAGATCCACCGTCACGTAACAGTCTGCAGCTCTCTATGAAGGCTTTTTTGTGATAGCGAATGTGATGAAAGCTTCTTGCAAACAAAATCATATCGCAGCTATGATCAGGTAAAGAAGTCGGTTTATCAATGAAAGCATGGATATAAGAATTAAACCTTCCCCACTTCTTTCCAAGTTTTAGAGCATTTATATTCGGATCCATGTTGAGAAAACGAACATCCTTCTGCTTGCGAAGATACTTGTTCAATAAACCTGTACCACAGCCCACCTGAAGAACATCGCCCTTTAAAGGGGGTAAAACTTTGTAAACATTACGAGGAATAGGAAAATTTTGAACGTACATGGCCAATTCGTAGAAAATCGGATAACGCTCTTGCAATCGAACCAATTTACTGGTGTAGAAAGGATTCCGCTTTTTGTGACGTTTAAAGTCCCATTTGTTCAAATAGTAGACAGGGGTTAACAGCAAGAACAGAATAATAAAGACACTTTGGACGCTATAAATTCCAAGTTTACTAAAACGATCATTGGAATTATGAGACATCATTTGTTTAGAAGTATTCAAAATGATCACTCCCCTCTCACAACGCTATAAATGGTGTAGAACCTCTTTAACATAATAAACGAATCCAATATATGGTTGAATGCGCCGAAAAATACAGACATACTGTCCGTAAGCAATGCTTCCTTCCAAATGACTTACGAAGCGAAGGGAATCTGATCATGCACAATTCAATCGTATTTAGAGAAGAGTATTTTTTGACTCCTTCACCTCCGTCCATTTGAAGCTGACAAAAAAAGAGCCGTTTACGATGATGCATCACATGTGTTTCAACCACTGGATTTGAAAGAACAGGTTCCGTTATAATTATGAACTGTCTGTATAAGCCGTTTTGGAGATATCATTTTTTCGTGGAGGCCTCAATTGGACAATGTTTGTCGAGCGGCGTAACGAATTTCGCAACGTATTCGAACAAATGTTACATCAACAGGAGGCTGGCTACGTTCTTATCCCTCATCTGAGCATCGAAAAAGCCGCCCACAGGCGACCTTTTGAGCAAGAATACGATTTTCAATTTGAAGTATGATCATCAGGACAATGGATCATATAGGTCTGCATCATGTTCTTCGATCCAATCAATTTGCCTGAATCCATAGCCAGCCATCGTTTGCTGCACATCCAGCACCTCTAATTCCGGTGCCTGCCAAGGCGTTTTTTTCGTTTCCATCGGTCGTCCCCTCTTTCTACAAAAACTGGAACCAAGATGCGAGCACCCTTACATTACTTGTGCGATACAAACTTTTTTAAGATACAATATGTATCTTTGCGAAAATTATAAGACACAATACGTATCTAAGTAAACAACTATTTCATCCCTTTCTATGGGTTAAGTATTCCCCTGTAGCGCTACTGACCCGAGTTAAAGCCAACTCTCCTCTATATAGCTTTTTTATTTTGATACTCATCTAATCGTTAATCGGACTATTTTTGATCTGATCACTGAAGTGAAGAGCAGTAAAGAAATCATTCATGAATTGATGGCTGACTTTATTAAGGAGTAGCACCGGTCACCTGGATCATATGATATCAAACAAACCGATAACTGACTTGTTTCAGTTGTCGGTTTGTTTTTTAGAATTTGTTAAAACCTTATTTCAATAAATGCTTTGAGATCCTATTCTCATTCCAGTCGTATACTAAGACACTATTCTCACGGTAGTCCAATACAGACCCTTTTACTCCATTAAATTCGTGAATAGAGGCCAAAGTTTTTACATCTAAAATATACTGGGTGGTAAGCAAATCTACATATAGGTTTCCTTCTACCGTTTTCTTTGCTGTCGGCAGACCGTCTCCCTCAGACATATTAAAATTCGATAGTACCCTATCCTTTACTAAACCCTTCTGGTTGAACAATCTTAATTTTTTGGTTTGAGGATTAAATACCATATAATCATCCCCAGCTTGGAAAGCAAACCCAAATTGATCGATTGTTCTTCCCCAGATAGCGGAACCTTTTGGAGATAAAGCTATTAGTTTACGCGTATTTGCTTGATATACTGAAAACACAAAAGTACCATCATCGAGTGCAAAAGCAGTATAAAAGTTGACTCCTGCTCCCTTTGGGAATGTGTATTGAAATGAGCGCTGTAAGGAAGAGTTGTATACTTCAACTTTTTGAGCATTGCCTTGCTTTGTTAACAGCTCTATGGCGATTTGGTTCTTCGACACAGTAGTTAGCTTTCCGGATACCACCTTACTTGCTTTCTGCTTGCCATTTTTATCGAAAGATAGTAGTTGTACCGTTTCTGCACCGATTGTATTCGATTTCTGACCTGCAATAATTAAGTTTCCGTCACTCATGCGATATAACTTGCCATCAAATGCCCCTAGATCTTGTCCTACGCGCTTACTCCAATTTTCCTTCCCTGCAGGGCTCACAGAATAAAGAATTCCTGGAAATGAGAAATAGGCGTATACCGTACCGTCTGGTGCATAAGCAAAAGGATATTCTGTACTTGGCCATCCGTATCCCGCCTTTGCAAACGAGAATACCCATTTAATCTTTCCTGTTTTGGGATCTACGGCTCGAAGTGTATCGGGTGACCAAGCTTTTGTCTCAGAGAATCTTTCTTCTCCAACATGTAAGTACAGCGTATCTTTTCCTGGCACATAAAAACTCTCTGGTTGAATCGATATGTAATCTTCATTCGGTGATTGAGTCCAAACCGCTTGTGGCAAGGATTCATAATTCTTAGCAGCCACCACCCCACCAACATTTGCAAAAACCAGGGTAGCTACCATGAGACTAATTAACTTCTTTTTCATACGAAAACCTCAACTTTCCTTTTTGAATTGATACTTCATAACCGGAGTTAGATTCAATAGGGTTGCCCCTTATAAACTTGCATTGTTTTCCCCTCTCCTATTGGACTATATAATTTTATCGACATTATTTCACTATTATTAAGGAATATAACATGACATTTTTTGAAAACACCTAACAGCGACATATTTCATTCTTCGTAGCATACTGTTTAGAGGCGCTAATCCGCTTTGATGCAGCAGCGCTCTAGTCATCCGAGAGTGCATCTCGATAATCGGTAGCAGCCAAGAATTGTTGCTCATGGTAACCACTGCCTCTCAATTGAACAGTAACGTTATTAATATATGGGTAGTATTCACTTAAGGCTGTTTGGCTATCTTTAGCTACGTACATGACACTCGTTGTGGAGATGGGTAATCCTGCTAAACCTGCTTTAATCGCACTTGCTGGTGGTCCTCCTACTGTACGCCATATCGGCATTTTCCCATGTAATGGTTGGGGGATGATTTAGGTATGATGTAGTGGTGCCCGGAATTCACCTTGCCATGTAACACGTTCTTCTTCGTTAATCTTCAGCAGTAAAGCCAATTTCTCTTCAAACAATTCTTCATAGTTACTCACATCAAAACCTAATAACTCATATGCACCTAGACGTGAACCACGTCCTGCTACAATTTCCGCACGTCCATTTGAAATCAGATCCAACGTTGCAAAGTCTTCATAAATCCGTTGCTGTGCAGAGATGCGCTGGCCTGTTAAATGGAATAGAGACCGATCTCCATACCTTTTTCTTGGTGAATACAATATTGTTCCATCTTTGTCTGTCCTTCCATATGAGTTCCATGGAGGCTTAGAAACCAAAAGTTGGTTTCATCTCAATTCATTCGTTGATCTTACTGGCACCTAGTCCGAGCTTCTTGAGAAGATCGGTTAACTGTATTTTTTCTTCAGTGGTAATCGAAGACAGATTTTTGGATTTAATCCTAATGTTTAATTAAGTTAAATTTATTAATTCAATCAGTATACTGCTGAAGTATTCTTTGTTAGCAGAGATTTTCTCCAAGTTTGAGTGAAACAACTGATCCTCCTCCTATCAAAAAAGCAGCCCCGTCAGGAGCTGCCTCATGTATTATGCCTTATATTGTAATCTTATCTGTTTCCTCTAACCAGCTAACTTACTCGGCACCCGGATAAGGATTGATCTTCTGGATCGTTCCATCTTCGTTGTAGTTCAGCTCCGAATATTTAACGCAGCGCTTGTGGTTGACGCCTTCAGACAGGGAGCTGTCGTGATAGAACAGATACCACTTGTCTTTAACTTGCACAATGGAGTGATGG
This sequence comes from Paenibacillus sp. FSL P4-0176, assembly GCF_037975265.1. Taxonomy (NCBI): domain Bacteria; kingdom Bacillati; phylum Bacillota; class Bacilli; order Caryophanales; family Paenibacillaceae; genus Paenibacillus; species Paenibacillus sp. FSL P4-0176. The sequence goes on along the minus strand of NZ_CP150242.1, from coordinate 3,845,616 downwards.
GTTGTCCAGCCGATAACCGGAGAGAGAATCTCGCCCATGAACGTGAATGGTCCCATCGGGTTCTTGCCGATCGCATATACGAGCTTATGCGTGGTTCCTGTAGAGTAGGACAGGTAGTAATAGCCGTTATATTTATGCACCCATGGGCCTTCAAAATATCTCCGTTCCTCATCCCCAGCCAGAATCGGATTCCCGTCTTCATCGACAATCGATATCTCGGCAGGCTTGCCTTGGAAGGACAGCATGTCGTCGCTAAGCAGTGCAACTTGCGGTCCAAGCGCCGGCTGGTCAGGAGCAGGTCCTTCTGCATCTGGCACGAAGCTACCGGTCTGCCATTTCTCCAACTGGCCACCCCAGAGTCCGCCGAAATAGATGTATGACTGATTGTCGTCATCCACCAGTACGGCCGGATCGATACTGAAGCTGCCTTCCATATAATTCGGTTGCGGCATGAATGGGCCTGCCGGAGACTCTGATGTTGCCACACCCAGACGGAAGATGTCGTCATGATCCCGTGCCGGGAAGAACAGGTAATAGGTATTGTTCTTATAAGCGGCATCTGGTGCCCAGAGCTGCTTGGAGGCCCACGGAATATCTCTCAGATGCAACGCTTCGCCGTGATCAACCACCGGGGAATCGAAGTTGTTCATCGAGAGGACATGATAGTCTTCCATTTTATACTGGTCGCCGTTATCGTTGCTCGGCTCGTCATGATCGAGGTCATGGGAAGGATAGATGTAGATTTTGCCCTCGTAGACATGGACGGACGGGTCAGCAGTGAAGATGTGGGTTACGAGCGGCTGGTGGGGCTTAGGTAGTTGTTGTTGATTCATAAGGCATCTCCTTTGGTATTGGAATAATAGAATCCTTCATATACGGGATTACGGTAATTCATTGATTGCATCCTCAGAATTAAAAGCAAGCGTTTACAATCTCTAATGTTATTGTATAAGCTCCGCTTATTCTTTCCTAGTACACATAATAAAGAACTTCCCCCGAAAAAATGTACAATTCCCGCCCATCTCATAATTCTTATATTCTACAATGAAGTGATCTTTTTTGCGTTGTCTTGTCGCACATATTATTTCTTCTCCTATGGATCACAACCATTATATGTCTTCACAAGTTTTTGAGCTCGTAAGCTTTTTTCTCGAAGTTCCACCGTCTCACGTTCGTAATACACTTTTCCTTTATTATCACTTCACTCTTTCGGAAATATTTTCACTTATTTCTTCAGGATTTTCAACACCAATGATCAACTTTGATATGCTGAACATACCAACTTTCAAGCTATTCAAATCTAAATGAAGAGTTTCAAGCTCATTTTCAAAAAAATGGAGTTGATAACCACCATTTGATCTAAATAACCCATTTCTCTTTTCTCCTAATAAAGCACCATATAGTTTAAAAGCATTGGGTATTGGTCTACCTGTTGTTATTCCCTCGATTGAAGAGTATGGAATTTGCAACCCTTTATCTAATTTTAAAAAGGGTGAGTTTCCAAAGTCGATGTTTACGTAGGTTTCCATTAGTTGAATTTTACGTTCCATATTTTGATTCCCCCACTTTCTTAGCAAATAATCCATTTATTTCATAACCCATAATTACATATAATACCACAGACACCTCTTTTATTCATGAAAGTCTAAGCACTGCCTTCCGCGCCTTCGCGGGTTACGTCCTCCTTTTTATATTCCATTTCCAATCATTTATTAAAGAACCTACGCGTGTAGCATGTAGTGCTTAAACAGGGACTTATCTTTAACCTAAACACTAAGAAAATACTATATTTTCACTGGACAATTAGTTTATTTTTCCTACACATTTGTTAAATGAAATTGTATGAAACTTAGTTAGGTGTTTATCTAATCGGCAATCGGTACAAGTTCTTGTCTTTGGCTCGGGACAAGAACTTGTACCGAAAAACAAAAAAGCCGCTAAATTAGCGACTTCTTCATCTCTTTCAAGCGTCTCTTAGCACAAAATATATGCTTAGATCTCAAGCTCATCTACTTGGTTACAACTGTATGTTATGACCTGCTAAAATCATCACCAATTTTAAAACAGAATGGTTTCGGGGGTAACACCCTTAGGATACTCTTCCTCCCATACGTTTTTCTCTACATAGGCTTGGTACCACATCTCGGCAATTACATCCGGATCATTAATTGCGCCAGTACCTGACTCCTTGATCAATAAACCTAATGAGCGGTGGCCCACAAAAATCCCTTGAGTAGACAATGAAGTATGAAGATTAGTAACATAATTGCGTAACCCTGAAAGAGCAATACCGATATTCCCCATCATGGACACAGGGTACATGGCGGATAATCCTGAGGTAAAGAGCAAGGCTCCCTCTTTCCTGGCGAGCATATCAGGGAGAACCGTATTGACGACATGGATGGCACTAACCACATTCGCCTCAAATGCGTCCCTGGCGTTCTCCGCCGTTAACTCCAATACAGAAGTGGGAGGATAATTGCCTGCTGTTGGACTGAATTCCAACACATCAATCTGACCATACTTTTCTTTCATGTTGGTCATAGCCTGTTCAATCTGTTCCTTGTTAAAAATATCTGCTACGAAATAAGATGCCTCGATACCATCCGCTTTCAGTTCCTCCACCATATCTTGCAGTTTTGCAGCATTTCTTGCAACTAATGCCACTTGGAAGCCGCGCTTGCCAAAGCTCTTCGCAATAGATAATCCTAATCCCTTACCTGCACCAACAATCGCCAGTGTTTTCATTTATGATTCTCCTTTTATGAATGAGTTAGTGAGTTCAATTGACAGTTTTAATTGTAAAACGTACCCTTAAAGGGCTCAATGGTTGATATAATTCAATGTGTTAATTAAACATCACTTTTGATAAATCCGACTATTATTTATGGAGGGGAAGCACGAATTGGGTAAAGATAAAGTGGATCTGCGCATTCTCAAAACGCGGAAAGCCATTAAAGAAGCGTTTCTGAGATTAGTACAAACCAAAGGCTATGAACGAATTACTGTGCAGGACATTGCCAAAGAAGCGATGATAAATCGCAACACATTTTATTTGCACTATGTAGATAAACCTCAATTCATGGAGAAGTTATTTCAGGAAAACGTGGAGAGTTTAAATGCTTGCTTAAGCCTGGAAGTGAGTTCAATTCATGAGATGGATAAAGATATGTTTGCGACCATGTTAAAAACGATTTTCGACGATATTGAAGCCAATATGATATTCTTTAAGACAATGATCACTCAAAATATTTATCCAAACTTCTCCGTTTACTTGAAAGAGGCTTTTAAAACGATCATTTTTTCGGGAATCGGCGATCATCGCCACGATGAGAAGATAAAAATTGGCATCGAATACATGATATCTGGATTGGTAGGAGTAATTTGTCTCTGGATAGTTGAACCGGAGAACTACAGGGTAGATAACTTTATCGAGCAACTGAGTGAAATTCACTATTCTAACATGGTTGACTTGCTGAAGGATACTTGATAATAAACTAGTATGATCTGAACAGAAAGGCTATTCTTGCCGAATCTGATCTGGCTCGACTCCCTGCTTAGATCTGTCAGAACTAGGCAGGCATAGAATAATGTTTGCAGCCGAGAGAGTTCAGGTTGGTAGGATGGCCCGCCTGTTTCACCATACTTTGAATCAACTTGCTTAATGGGTAATTACCACCACTACAAAGCAGAATATCCCCGTTAAGTATAAATTCTCACTTACATACAATTGATTTCATTAAACCGAAGATTATTTATAATCCATATTTTGTAAAATTAATCTTAATCCAAAATAGCAAATAATCGGTTGCTTCCTTTATGATGTTGAGCTTGAATGCGGCAAGTGTCTTTTTGTACTTATGAAATTTGCATTCACGATCTTAGGTGGAACCCCTAAGCACATATTCGCGTCCCGATGGTTGGCGCAGATTGATTGGTCTTTACCGGAAAAAAGTTATTTCTAATAAAAAAATCGTTATTCACGCGAATTCTTAAATTCATGTGCTTTTTTCTTGCCACATGATCTTCATCATGATGCTATTTAGATAGATACCTAATCCGAAATGACACAACGTTCTTGTCCTTAAAACAAAAAAAAGCCGCTGTAATAGCGACTTTAATGGAACAATGTTCTTGTCCCTCGACAATTTCGTTCTATTTTTGTTTTTATAAGTTCCCCTTTCTTGCTTTTTTTAGCGATGTCACTCTTCGATCGAATTCATAATAACTTTAAGCCTTGCGAAGCATTTGTCTCTCGCTTAGATGTGAAAGCATATCCTTCGTCATGGCCTTCAGGTCGTAGCGAGCATGAAATCCCCATTCTGTTTTCGCTGCCGTCGCATCAATGGAATGCGGCCAGCTATCGGCAATCGCCTGTCTCTTCGGATCAACGTCATAATCGAGGATAAAGCCTGGAAGCTCATCCCGAATCGCTGCAGCGATCGCCTCCGGATCCACGCTCATTGCGGTGACATTAAATGAATTTCGGTGCATCAACCGGGAAGAATCCGCTTCCATCAAATCGATGATAGCGTTCAGGGCATCCGGCATATACATCATGTCCATGTTTGAGTCCTTGGCGATATAAGATGTATATCGGCCAGCCGTCACGGCTGCGTAATAAATTTCCACGGCGTAATCCGTCGTTCCTCCGCCGGGAGGCGTCATATAAGATATCAAACCCGGGAATCGCAGTCCCCTAGTATCCAGGCCGTATTTGTGAAAATAATAATCACAAAGCAGTTCGCCGGACACTTTGTTCACGCCGTACATCGTATTGGGCCTCTGGATCGTATCCTGAGGGGTATTGTCTTTCGGAGTCAAAGGACCAAAAGATCCAATGGAGCTTGGAGTGAAAAATTGGCAGCCGAGCTCCCTGGATATTTCAAGTGCATTCATCAATCCACCCATATTCAAATTCCAGGCAAGTAGCGGTTTCTCCTCTGCGGTAGCCGACAGCAGCGCAGCCAAATGGATGACGGTATCAACTTCGTACCGCTTGGCGATTTCGAACATCGCCTTATCATTCGTCACGTCCAGCAGCTCGAATGGCCCGGATCGGGTAATTTCGTGGGCTGATGATCTGAGATCCGTAGCAATGACGTGATCCGCACCATAAATTTCACGTAATTTAACAACTAACTCAGAACCGATTTGGCCCAGTGCTCCGGTCACCAAAATCTTGTTCATAAGACATTCCTCCCGAAATGTACTCCCGCGAATGCAGCTAAATCAGCTTCATTTCCTTGCCAACTTTCTCATAAACGGAGATCACCTGGTCGAGCATATCCTTGGTATGGGCAGCTGTCGGCATGTTGCGTATTCTTCCGGTTCCTTTCGGAACCGTCGGAAACAGGATTGCCTTGGCGTAAACGCCTTCTTCATAAAGCCGTTTGCTGAACTGTTGGGTGGTTACTTCATCGCCAATGATACAAGGTGTGATCGGCGTTTCGCTTTGGCCTACATCATATCCAAGCCGGCTCAAGCCATTTTTCAAATCATTGCCGTTCTCCCACAGCTTCTCGATCAGCTCTTTGTCATTCATCAAAATGTCGACAGAAGCGCTACAAGAAGCGATTGCAGCCGGAGGTAGCGATGTCGAGAACAGAAACGGACGGCTTCTCAGCTTCAACCATTCAATCAGTTGTTTTTTACCCGCCACATAACCGCCGACAACGCCAATCGCCTTGGAAAGAGTACCAATTTGAAAGTCAATGCGGTCGGACAATCCAAAATGCTTCACGGTTCCCGCACCTGCTCCGAGAACGCCCGAACCATGGGCATCATCCACATAAGTAATCAGATCGAATTCTTCTGCTATTTTCACGATTTCAGGCAGCTTTGCTATATCACCATCCATGGAGAAAACCCCGTCGGTGATGACCATAATTTTATGGTACTGACCGGATTCCTTCGCATCTTTCGCCTGCTGTCTTAAATCATTCATATCCGAATGCTTAAAGCGAATCACCTTGGCTCTCGACAGGCGGCAGCCATCAATAATCGAAGCGTGGTTCAGCTCATCTGATAAAATCGCATCATGCTGGTCCATTACCGCGGATATAGCAGCCATATTGCAGTTAAATCCCGATTGATACACGATAACGGCTTCCGTTTTTTTGAAACGGGCCAGTTTTTCTTCAAGCTCAATATGAAGATCCATCGTACCATTAATTGTTCTCACAGCCCCTGCGCCTGCCCCGTATGTCTGCGACGCCTTAACTGAAGCATCAATCAGGCGGTGATCTGTTGCCAGTCCCAAATAGTTATTGGAAGACAAATTGATTAAGGACTTTCCGTCGATACGAATAACAGGACCATTTGCACCCTGTAGCGTATCGATGACGTTATATAGACCTTTAGTCTTTAGATCTTCGATGTTCGAACTTAAAAATTGGTCCAATGCTTGACTTGACATTCCATTCCCTCCTCGATATACGTATGTCCTCGTACAGGAGACACATAATTCTCCGGGAAAAACCTGTTATAAAAAGGGTTAGATTGATTTTAATGTATCATCTTTTTATTTTTTTGTACACATGTGGCGGACAAAAAAATAAAAATATCCGCAAAAAAACATAGCGATTGCTTCCCCCATTCCCGGAAGCAATCGCTACTAAATCTTTGCTATACTTTTTGTTACATTCTATACTAATTCATCATGTATTAAACTATTATTATGCAATGAGAAACTCTATTTCAACCTGTGAGGTGATTTGATGAACAAGATTTTAGCGATCTCGATTTTGGGAATGGGTTTAACAGGTGCTGTTTTAATCATCTCAATTGCTCTGTTGTTTAACCCTCCAATAGGAAGTGTGTTGAAGATGGTTACTGCTGCTTCAACATTATCTTTTATTATATTTGCTGTCTCGGCTTTGATATTTCGTCGGCGATTAGATGATGAAAATAGTGAGTAGTATATTTATACTTCCTCGATTTAGGACGAATGCTTCGCAGTAGCAATCCTAACAATGTTTCTGCTTATCTTCAGAAAATAATGAAACATGCATTCCCCCCTACAAGCACCCATGCTAGAAAATAGAATCTTCTGTTTTAAAATATATAGAAGCAGTGGCTTTCTATACCTTATTTTTCCATAACAGTCCAATATAGTTGTACCGTTCTTCCTGTTCGATCCGTTGTTTCTCTGTGTAGAGCGTTTGAATGGTTCTACAAAGTCACTTCTACTAAGCCTACAGCATGTAAGATACTCAGCATCACCAAAATTACCGATCGGACTGTGAAAAATAAAAACATCACTTTGCCGGGCAACACCCACTGTTTTCCCTTTATATCAAGTACGTGATCGCTGACCTGAACTTGGGGCGTCCTAGTCTACGGAGGAGCCCTTTTTCGTGATTTAAATACTCATACGTAAACATATACAAAAAAGGATCGTTAGCATTTCTGCAACGATCCCTGTTGTCAGTCCGCTAGTTGAAATCAGCAGATGATCAATTTGATACCTTATTAAGTTTGATTAAGCTAACGTTTCTCGTTAGCTTAATCTCGACAATAGATCGCTTTCTTTGTAACGATCTCTCTTAAGCTTTTAGATTCTATAGGATAACAGTGGAATTAATATTAAGCTTACTCGAATAACTCTCTGAGCATCCTATCCTTGTTATTCACAAACTCTTTCATAATCATATAATGGTCGGTTTCTTCCAATACTTGGACTTCGATACCATCTGGCTTTAGATTGTAAATAATCGAATCTGGGTATGCCATAAGGATCGGGGAATGGGTCGCAATTATAAATTGAGAGTTTTGCAAAACAAGTTCATGGATTCGTGTCAGCATCGCCATTTGGCGAAGGGGAGACAGTGCAGCCTCAGGCTCATCCAGTATATATAATCCATTCTCCCCGAACCGATGAATGAAAGTGGAAAAGAACGACTCTCCGTGCGATTGCTCATGCAAGGACTTGCCACCGTACGAATCTTTAATAGGGCGAATAGGGCGACCGAATGAAGGCTGGCTGTCCAACTCATCGATCGTTGTGGCTAAATTATAATAACTTTCTGCCCGGAAGAAGAAGCCATCCCTTGGGCTTCGCGGACCTCTGATCAATTGTATATATTCATATAAGCTCGAGTGAGTAGCCTGGGTTGAAAAGGAAAAGTTGATCGTCCCACCCTCCGGGTTAAATCCCCATGCGACAGCAATGGACTCCATCAGTGTTGATTTACCCATCCCATTTTCACCTACGATATAGGTTACCTTGGGGTGGAAATCAAGAGTATTTAGGTTTCGAATGACCGCCAAATCAAAGGGGTAACGATTATAGGTGGGTACTTGTTGCCTCTTAATCTGAATTTGTCGTAAATAGGGATGCTGTATATTAATATAGTTCACTCCCTTTTAAAACTTTGATCGTTATGCTTACCTATGTTGGGAAACGCTGACTCATGTTAGTCTCGCCCTTTAGTTTACTCCATCAAACAAATAATACCACATACCGAAACTAACCTGCCCGTTAGTTTAATGAAACAGATAAATGTTCTAATCGACATCGGTACCATGTTCTTAAAATCGTCATTCAAACGAAGTCTTATATTAATGTGGGTTTTATCTCGCCATAGGAGTTCCATCATGCTACTATTTAGATAACTATCTAATCAGATATGACACAATGTTCTTGTCCTTTTGGCAATGGAACCAAGTTCTTGTCCTCAGCTGGGACACTGCCATGCTTATTCATATGAAAAGAAGTCCGCAGAATCTGCGGACCTAATTGTGTAATACATCATGTTCCTCATAGTGCTTCAAATCAAGAAAATACCTCACGATTACGGAACGCTCGATATGTACCAAGTACAACTACAGCTGTAACTACAGTTATAATAAGCAAATACAACTGTAGATATGACACCTCCACCCTGAATATGGAGTAGTTTACTGGAGTTTGGAACAGTCTCGTTACCCGCATCATTGTACTGAAGGAAAATTCCTCAATCCACTTCGCCCATCCTGGGTTAAAGTTCATCACATCAAAAGCCAGATAGGGCACGCCTACAATAGCCACATTAATGATTATGGCAACAAACGCCGTTGAACTGAGCGAAGAAACCCATAGCACAACGCATCCAAAAATCAGGCTGCCTGCCAAGTGTGTGACCAACTGAACTACATAATACTGAAGCGCAGACAACCTATAAGGCGAGAACTCATAATCGAAGCCTTGAAAGTACATGCCTACACTCTGTATTGGGGTATCTGCTCCAGCCAAATTTCCAAACCTCAACCAGTAGATTAGCAAGTTGATACTTGTAAACAAGATGACGCATAGGACAATATATACTATTGAAGCCATCAATTTAGCCGATACGATTTGGCTCTTCCCTCGCTTGCTGCTGCGTACCAACGCTGCCGTTCCCAATGCATATTCCTCTGCAAATACGGGAGCCAGTCCCAGCAAAATCATGATCATCATAAAAAGCACGCCAAATTGATCAATGTATTCCAACAGATAACCCCAAGGTTTATTGTAGTGAATCTCAGTGACGTTTACGGTCCGTTCCATGACATTTCCGCTATCATCAGTTTTGGTGTAGTTTTTTATGAATTCCGGCGAAAATAGGGAAATCTCATAAAATACGCCATATCGGTTCTGATTCGCTTCATCACTGTAACCCTTGTTTTGTAACTGTTCCTGTGCAGCCTGAACCTTCTCAGCTGTAATGGCTCCTTCATAGGGTTTGTAGAACGATGTACCCTTCATCGGCCCCGGATGTCCGAGATAGGCATACAGAACAAGCAGTATTAGTAGCCCGGTGAGTGCAAGATAGATACTTTTACGCGTCATTATTTTAACAAATTCATATCGGGTCAACCGAATCACGATGTCGCCTCCTCATCAAAATAGTGCATATATACGTCTTCAAGCCGAGGGGCCTCTGGCATAGCTTGTGGGACAGGCCGTTCTTTTGCCAAGATTCTCGCCACAATACCATCGGACTGATAGGACAATCCGCTTACCTTGAAACGAGAGGTGAGTTCGGCAAGCTGCTGTTCTGTTAACGTTGCAGTCCAAACGCTGCCTTGCATACTGTTCATGATCGCTTCCGGTGTGTTCTGTGTAATCAGTTGACCTTCATTCATCAGGATCATTTCCTTACACGAGAACTCCAGATCAGAGATAATATGCGTCGATAACAGTACAATCCGGTCTCTTCCCAACTCACCGATAATGTTACGAAATCGAATACGTTCCTTCGGATCAAGGCCAGCCGTAGGTTCGTCGAGAACTAGAATTTGCGGATCATTTAGCAAGGCTTGTGCAATTCCGAGCCGCTGCTTCATACCGCCAGAGAACGTACGAATTTTATGTTGTGCCTGCTTTTCCAGATCAACCATACGTAATGTCTCCTGCACTCGAATAGCGGCTTGATTCGTACTCAGTCCTTTTAACGAACACATGTACATGAGAAATTTATGAGCACTGAAACGATTATAAAATCCAAAGCGCTGCGGCATATAGCCCAATATATCGCGATAACGATCCCCCATCTGTTCAATGGGTTGCCCATCCAGCATAATTTGTCCGGACGTTGGCTTGGCGATGTCTACAAGCATGCGAAGCAGCGTTGTTTTGCCCGCTCCATTTGGTCCAAGCAGGCCGTAGACGCCACCGCTGAACAGCTCTAGCGTGAACGATTTCACGGCCCACTTGTTTCTATACTTCTTGGATACGTTATCCATGGTCAATTTCAAAGGAATAACCTCTTTCCGTTTGTGATGTATATTTTCGCGTCATCTGCCGGATCTGACTGATCAACAGAACCACTCCACATAATGCGATTGCAATAAGTACTGGGGTCTGGATAGATTGTACTAAAGTAACAAATCGGGGATTGCTTAACATAAGCCAGAAAAGCCCAAACCATGCGACCAAGAAAATACTAACAGCTGTTCCACCCCGAACACGCATAGCCAGCCACAAACTAGCCCCTGCCGCAATCATCAGTTGGGTATACCACAGACCGACGCCACTCCATGAGATGAAACTTCCTCTTCCGCCAGATACCAATAGCATAAGAAGCAGAACAAATACCATATTTCCTGCAAGCACGACGATCAGACGAGTCAGCATTAGCTGTTGTGCCGTAATTTTACAGGTCAGTTCGATCTCCATCAGCCCCTGATCCCGACCTTTGAATACTTCCAGTAATCCGAGAATAAAAGGTACAGGTACCAGAATAAGTCCACTCATGTATGGGGATATTGTGCTGCGGGTTCCCAACCAGAATCCGCACAACAGAAGCAATGCGCAAACTAGCCAGTACGATTTGTGGAAAACCATAACCTCACCCCGAACGAGTTGGAACAGTTCTGTAAATGATTTCCCCGGTGATTGCTCCAGATGAACATTCATCTGTCCCGGCATATGTGCATCCAAGGCCCTTATCGTCCTATCGATCTCCATCTCGGATGGATATTCAACCACATAGTCATCCAAAAAAGGGGCAATTTCGGCGTACTCCTCCATCTCTAATTCAGCTCGACGCTTCCTTCTATCTTCGTTTTCTGTACGTTTCATCCCGCTCACCTCCCACAATGATCTCTTTTAACTTTGTTATGCCCAAGCGTATACGTGATTTCACTGTCGACTCATTCGATCCCGTCAGCTCGGCAACCTCTTTGATCTTTAGCCCGTTGTAATAGTTCAGAATGACTGCGTCCCGCTGGTGCTCAGGCAAACTTTGTACCGCCAGCCTGACCTTATCGTTCTGAAGCCGTTTATAGAATATGTTCCACACATTCTGGTGCTCACTTGCTGGGAGCGCCTCTTCTGTTAACTCACTCTCTCTGAGTTGTTGCTTGAACTCGCGCCCACGAAAATAATCCATACAATGATTCACTGCTATTTTCAATAACCAGTGACTGAATTTTCCGTTATCTCGATAATTCCCCAATGAATTCATCATTTTTACAAATACCTCTTGAGTTAGATCAAAAGAGATATGATAATCTCCCGTTTTTCGGTACACATATGAAAATATCGACTTGTAATGCCGCTTCACCAAAACTTCCATTGCAGCCCGACTACCTTCACGAATCTCATGAATTAATTCTTCATCATCCAACGCTCCCTCACCCCCCCAAACTAATTAACGATAACTTGATCATAAAAGATCAAAACTATTTATGTCTTGCTTTACGCATAATGCAAAATTAGCCATTTCGAATATTCCTGGGTAGCCCACGTGAAGGTCAAGGCCCTATATTATCAGAACAGCGGGGAAATTCCTGCTTCCATGCTGTTGAGAAAGTCTCACCGGCCTATGGATATTCATCTAATCGATAAGCAGAAGATGTTCTTGTACCGATAAAACAAAAAAAGCCGCTAAATAGCGACTTTAATGGGATCATGTTTTTGTCCCTCGACAACTTTGTTATTAAGTATATTCGTTTTGGTTGTATGAGCAACATTGATCTAAGCCTTAAATTTCTCTCGCATAAAACATCCACAGTGCAAAAAATACGATTAAAACAAATAATAAACAAGTTAGTAAGGTGTAGAATATCAAGGGATTAAAGAAACCGGCGATCACGGAGGCAACGCCCAGACCAATGAGAATGATTGCTGTGCTGAGTGTGCCGGCTCTCTGGAGTATCATTACACTCCGCTCGTCATTCTCCTCAATATACTGCTTCTTCAGCTCGGCTTCATTATTACTGGCTTTTATATACCTGACGAGGAAAAAAGCGACGGCCACTTCAACCCCGATAAAAGCGCCTGTGTGAAATCCCTTTATAAAACTAGGTAAATCGGGTAGTCCACCTCGGTAAAATATAAGTCCTACATAGATCAATAGGGTAGCAGCGGCTACCAGTGACAGTACGTTTTTGCGAGTTTTTATTTTAATCTTGTACTTGTCCATTTACATTTCCTCCACTTCGCTGAAATCAAAAACATCTTCAATGGCGAGTCCGAAAAAATTGGCAATTTTGTAAGCAAGAATAAGGGAAGCCGTATATTTTCCCCTTTCAAGAGAGGTGATGGTTTGCCGGGTAACACCAACAATTCGTCCCAGCTCTTCCTGTGACAGCTTATGCTGCTTACGCAGTTCTGCAATTCTTGTCTTCAAGTGATCACGTCCTTGCAATGTTTACTTTGCATTTTTAGCATAGTTCACTTTGCATTATGTGTCAAGTTCACTTTGCATTATTACTTACATCTGAATGCAAAACAAGCCAAGCCCCTCTTTGTAAAAGGAGGGCTTGGCTCGGTTGATTTTGTTTATATAAGATGCCAGAAGAGTGTACTTTAACAGAGCAAATGGTTGAAGCGCTTGGTGTTACCCCTATAGAAACGTATGTAGGCCGTGACTTAATGTTAGTATTGGAAAGTGAAAAAGTGGTTTAAACCGCTACACCTGATTTCTGGAACCATAGATGGTATACTCGTACACTATTTATTCGGGTCTCGGTGCCACTTATCATCTCCCATTATTCTATCAACAATATGATGGGCTTCCCAAACAGCCGCAATCTCTAATCCTTCGCATTCTTCGCTTTTAGAAGGTCTAATCTCTCCCATATGATAAGTCAAATATTCTCCTGATATCTTATCAATGATACAGGCAGGTGGGGGCCAAGCCTCTTCTTCATCCGGGAATGGACGATTTTCAACAACCGGCCAATCACCTGATTTCAGTACATCATCATATACACCCACGATAAATTGGTATTCCTCTTCTTGAGGTATCTCTTCTATCGTGTCACTTATCACATTATAGATTGCAATGCTGGCATCTTTAAGCCTTCTCCCAAAGGCAAACTTAGCGTTAGGCAGAGGTATAGCGTAGATATCACCCAATTTTATTCGTTTACGTCTCGTATTTTTCACGGTTTTCCAAACTCCTTCGTTGAGGTTTTAAGTTAGTATTTTTCAAGTTCTGTCTTTAAATCCTCAATTAGTATATCGACTTCTAATACAGCAGAATCAGCATTATTTAAGAATATTGAAGGTTTAAAACCCTCTTTTTTTAAATTGGGTAGAAAATCGTCTATGAACTCGTACAAATCCATACTTTTACTTGAGTAAATTTCCCAACCATCAGTTGCACAGTATTCCGCGAATTCTTTTTTAGGCCAAAATGGAAGTAATTTATTACCTTTATCATCTTCAGTAACTGACCAAGCATTCTCATAAAGCCCCCACACTTCTTCTGAATCCACTACTTTTTTGATGAAGTATTCATAACGAATATTTGCAGGGAGATTGATGACTGATTCAAATTCTTTCTGATTCATATTTCCTCCTAATGATGTTGTCCTTCGACAAGAGTTGCAGCCGATGAACTACAGTATCAAGTCTAAATTTAAACGACCGATTCCCAGGTAGAAATATTGGGAATCGGTCGTAAGCCTATTTTAGAGTATGAGATTTCAGGTCCGGTTTGCCCAGCATCTGTTCCATCTGATCTTCATTCGCTGTATCCGAAATCGCAAATTACTGTTCTTTATACACGCGTACATAATCCACTTGCATCGTCGCCGGGATATCGGAGGCGTTCGGGGTACGGCCGCCGTCAAAGTTTCCACCGATTGCCAAGTTCATAATGAGGTAGAACGGCTCATCAAAAGGTGCATTCGGATTATTCGGTGCAGCTGCGGAATACCACTGCTCGTTAGTGACTTTATAGTAAAACTTGCCGTCTACATACCATTTAATATTGTCCTCTTCCCAGACTACCGAATATACATGATAATCATTGGCAAAAGTTTGCCCCGCCGGGAAGTGATAATCGCCGCCCGAATACTGGTTCCCGGGCCATTGTCCACCAAAGTGTATGGTACCGCTTACTGATCCAGGCAGACGGCCTCTCGCTTCCATAACATCAATTTCACCTGATGCAGCCCAAGTGCCGTATACCGAATCTTTTGGAAGCATCCACAGTGCTGGCCATACCCCATCACCTGTAGGAAGCTTGGCACGAAAATCTACTCTGCCGTACTTCAAGGACAGTTTATCCTTGGTGGTAATCTTTCCCGAAGAATACTGTGCATACCGATTCGGATCCTGCGGGAAAGATTTATTATCGTTCATGGCTTTGATATTCAGCTTCCCGTCCTGTACATAAACATTTTGAGTGCTGTTTGTGTAGTGCTGCAGTTCTGCATTTCCCCATCCCCAAGTACCGGGATCGTTATTGAGATAATATCCTGTTTCATAGTTCCATTTGCTTGTATCCAGCGTAGTTCCGTTAAACTCATCCTGCCAAATGAGGTTCATGCCCGCGATTGCCGGATCGGTTGGTGTTCCGAGCGAGATATCCTCTTGATCGGATACATCCGGACGCGGAGCATTTGGATTGCCGATGAAAGTATAGTTGATGAAGTTGTTGCCGATATTTCCACCCGCCTGTCCGTTCAGCGGATATCCAATACGGATCTGTATATTTTCTTGGATTGGCTGGAACCAAAGACCATAGATATAATCGGACCAGTAACCCCACTGGTTGGCATCGGACATATTGTTATACCCATTAGCGGAGTATGCAAATTTGCTCTGGCTGGAGTTACTCAAATCCACCCATTGCCCATTCATGTTAATTTGGTATACAAAATTGCCCAGTTCCTTGGCGATTGGCGCGCCTCCATCAATTTTGGGAAGCGGAACCCCTATGGAACCATTCGCATCTGCTGTGAAGGTTGTTCCTTCGTATGGCGTAATGACATATGAATTTCTTGTAGGTTCATTAAACGTAATGGTATAAACAAGGTTAGTTGAAGAAGTCTTTGATTCCAATTTGACATTGATCGACTCCGTTACGTTAAACCAGTAACCTCCTCCACCGTCGGTGAATTGGCCAAAGTTGTGATCGTAGATCCATCCGCTGGCTGCGTTATTGTCAATATCAATCCAGGTGCTGCTGTTTACAGGTTTGACATACACCTTCAAATCATCCGCAACAGCTTCATAAGTGACCGCAGGATTATTGTTGAACGTTGGATATGTAAAGCCTGCACCGCCTGTGAAACTTGCTGTGATTTGTGGACCTTGTGTTGGATTCATCGCGGTGATAGTTGTTTTGTTGATGTTTTGGAATACAAGTTGATACTCCAGCTTAACACCATTCGCTTTGGAGTACAGTTGAATCTCAGTTGTTGCGGAGAGGGTGAACCAATAACCATTGAAGCCGCCATCGCTCCAGTGCCCCCAGTTTTGGTTATAGATATAACCGCCTGCCTGGTCGATATCAACCCAGTTGTTGCCCACTTTTACATTCACGCCGACATCACTGTGAACATCATTCCATGTCGCGGAGCCTCCATTGAACTTAGGCATAACAAATCCGTAGCTGGCCTTGCCAACCCCAGATTTAGAAATAACAGGCCCGTCTGCTGGTGAGAAGTACTCCATTGAGGTTACGGTAGTTCCCGCTGCCTGAACCTTTGAAGCTGGCAGTATGCCAATACTAGCCAGCATCACAACCACAAGGAACATACCGAGTACCTTTTTCATAAACCGTTTCGCCGTAAAGTGAGATGGTTTCATAATTACCCTCCTTTAATAGAATAATAGCTTCTCCCAATCCATGCGCATTAAGGAAATCGCTTACAAGTGGGAGTATCTTTATTCTATCGAATAGGTTCATTTGCTGAAAAGGTACAATTGTTTTTGTGGTATCCCATTTTTTTGGCTTTTGATTCATTCTGCCTTCTGCCGCATCATCTGTCGGTACTCTGTGGGTTGGATCTGCATCGCAAGTCGGAACGCGCGTGTAAAGCTTTTATAGCTTTCATAGCCAACCATAGCAGCCACCTCCACAATTTTATGATCGGTTTCGGCGAGAAGCCGCCGCGCTTTATCCAGACGCACATCTCGTAGGTATTCAGCAAAACCTTTACCAATATTCTTCTTAAACAGATTTGAAAAATAAGCATAATTAAGCGATACATGATTGGATACCATCGCGAGGTCCAGCGGTTTGTGGTAACTCTCGTGTATAAAACGAATAGCTTCATTTAGATCCTGCGAATGGCGATAGCTGCACTTATAGTCATAATATAACTGATTCAACCGAAGCAGCTGCTGTTGCAGTGCTTGTATATACTCACGCATCCCTTGATAATCAAAGAGATTACGCAATGATTCAAGATCCAGCACTTCTTCCCCCATATAAGGGTGGATAACTCGTTCGTATTCCTCCATCATCTGAACGGTGGCGGCGCAGAGCTGTTGGGTATAGCGAATAGGATAGCGTTGCAGCACCTTTTTGTGAAATATTGCAGAAATACCCTGAGTAATTGTTCCGCTGTTATCTGTTCCAATCGACTGGAACAGTTCATATAAGTCTTCATAGGGAAGTTGCCACTGCTGTTCCATATGCTCAATATGTGCTGGGAAGATACTGTACTGATCAGGAAACAGGTAACTGTGGCGATAGAGCTCAAGCACTTGGGTATAGCTGTCGGGTAGTTCTTTTAACCCCTGAATCGGGTTAGTCATGGCCGTTATGGCATTGATCTTTGCTTCCTTGAGCGCTGCAGGCAAAACACTTGGATCTATGGACGCATCCGCCGCAAGGATCAGGTAGGGGCGATGTTGCAGGCAAATACAACCTTGTCTGCCAAACACACGATAAGCAATGGCTTCCATGCTATGGGCGCTGCTGGCTCCGGGCTGGTTCATGCAAACTTCTTCCCGCAGCAGGGCTAGACGATAATTACCCCATAACGCATCATGTTGTTCCTCAATCTGAAGGATCCATGCGTCATCACTTAACGCACCTTGCATAAACATTCTTAATTCTTTACGATCGGTCTCTTGGGCGAGGCGGGATACACGCTGCATATTATGCGTAAGTGCCTGCCGTGTCTGGATCTCTTGCCATACATGCTCCAGGGAGTGTTGCAGATCCTCTCGCTTCAAAGGTTTGAGCAAGTAACCCTTTGCACCAAGCCCGATCGCTTTTTGGGCATATGTAAAGTCACTATAACCGCTGATAATGAGGTATTCCACATCCATGTAGTCCTCTTTGGTTTGAGCCATGAGCGTCAACCCATCCATATCGGGCATCATAATATCGGTAATAACGATGTGAATGCAATGCTGCCGCAATAGGGACAGCGCCTCAATCCCACTCGCGGCACAGTATATGTTGTTCAGCTCCAGAGGAAATTGATGCAGCATGGCCTGCAGGCCGTCACGAATGTGTTTTTGATCGTCCACAATCAGGATATTAATCATGCTCTACCACCCTCCAAGATTTACATTTTCCCAAGGCAAGCGTATCGTTACGCAGGTATATGCACCTTGCACACTATCAATCCAAAGACCGCAATTCTTGCCATAATGAAGCTGCAATCGCTTATTCACGTTTTCCAAACCAAGTCCGCTCCTGCTAGTAACCATCGGTGTATCCGATTCGCTCCGCAGTACTGCCTGAAGACGGTGTAACATCTCAGGCTCTAACCCCTTTCCGTCATCTCTTATGTTAATGAAAAGCAGACTGTCATTTTCCACAGAAAAGGTAATCTCTATAGTTACCCTCCTGCCTGAAAGTGCCCCGTGATGAACTGCATTTTCAACGATGGGCTGCATACACATCTTGGGAATGGCATAGCGAAGTATCTCCTGAGGAAGATCCGCCGTCATAACGATACTGCCACCTTCCATAAAGTTGATAAATTCAATATAACTTTGGATATTGGCAAGCTCCTCACGAAAAGCAACGGTATCGCTACGCCACTGCATGCTGTAACGTAGTTGGGAGCCCAACGACACCAATGAATTGGCTATAGCAGGCTGCCGCTGTACCTCTGCCACCATACGGATCGATTCCAGGGCGTTATATAGAAAATGAGAATTAATCTGCGAATGCAGGGAGTGCAACTGTGCGTTTTTGGCAATTAACTGCTTATCCACGACCTGTGTCATTAGACGTTTGACCTCATGTAACATTTTATTGTAATTCACTGCCACCTCATCGATTTCATCCCCTCTTTCGTTCTCATCAAGGCCTGTATCAATCATTGAATCCAGCTCGCCTTTCCGTACCTGACGCATGGATACCAATACGCTGTCCAACCGCCGGAAAATACGCCGTGTCGTTTGGGATACGAGTAGCATAATCAGCAGCAATACACATAATGTAATCGTTACCACAAATGCATACCAACTGCGCGGTCCCTTCATCAATGCCTGATGGGAAGCAATCTCAACCACATAAGTGTTCAACGGAGCGATGTATCGATACAATGCATAGAAGCTCTGATCTCCCACCTTAACCTGAAGCGGGCTTTCCTGCGGCAATATATCCAGCTGGTGATGAATACTGCCAAGAATCTCCTCCATCCCCTGCCCATACTTCTCAGAAAACTCATGCTGGGGATTGTAAACATACTGGGGAGGATCGCTTGCGTTCATCAACACCGAAAAGAAGTCCCCCTTGCTCTCCTGGAGCAGGTCGCTGAAAAACATGCTGTGCGGGACTCGCACTTCCATAATACTAGGGCGTTTTTGTTCCTGCCCTTGAAGGCGAACCAGACGATAGTAGGATAATGTGTGTTCACCATCCCTAAAAGAAAATAAACGGTAAGCCGCACCACCTTCGTCCCGAAGCTTTACCCAATAATCCTGCGGCCAAAATTTCTTATAATGATAGATTTCAGGCCAGATTTCATACAAGTTTGGGTTATCGACGTAAAAGCTAAGCTCACTAATTATCGCATTGCTTTGAATAATATTAAGCATTTGCTCAAACTGGTTTTGCTTAAACTTCACCAGCCGCAGTCCATCCACAAGCATATTGGAATGAATAAAATCCACAAATGACTTTTGAGTAAGAGCCGTGTTGGAAGCGTTCTCAATCATATCCATTCTTCTGCGCAATTGTTCATTCAGCCATGAAACGTGGCTGTTGCCCGTTGCCATAGCATCCTTATATAGCTGGGTTTCTTGCATGCGGATATACACGAAGGATATCAAAATAACAGGTATGGCAATCATCAGGCTAAATGCCAGAAACAGCTTTTGGGATATACGGGCATTGCGATAAATCTTCCTCAATCTCGTTAGTAGGTATTTCATGCTGATGTATTCACCACCTTTGTTATACCATATATTACTAGTTAGCTGATCGT
Organism: Paenibacillus sp. FSL P4-0176; assembly: GCF_037975265.1. Classification (NCBI taxonomy): domain Bacteria; kingdom Bacillati; phylum Bacillota; class Bacilli; order Caryophanales; family Paenibacillaceae; genus Paenibacillus; species Paenibacillus sp. FSL P4-0176. The sequence goes on along the minus strand of NZ_CP150242.1, from coordinate 3,825,513 downwards.
TAACAATGTAGTAGGGAATGGTTATCTGACTAATTTGGCTTTTCTCAGTTCCAGTTCAGCCTGGCGATATTCCATCACCTGGTTAAAGCCATAGTTCACACGACGTATCAGAAAATTTTCAAAAATTTTGTCAAAGGCAGCTTCATCCTTCGCTGTAATCAGTTCTGGCAGCACTTCTTCCCAATTCTGAGAAATACGTGACCAGGCTAACGCTATATCGGAATCCCCTATAGGATCTAGTCCCTTATAGATGCCGCTGTCCAGATCGGCCTGTTGGTTGGCGAACTCCTCCATTTGCTTAATGGATGGGGCATTCTCTGGTCTCCACTTGTTAACGAAAGCAGGGTTTCGCAGCATCCAGTAGGTATCCATAATGCCATATTCCTTTTCCAGCCGCTCCCTATCCGTGTCATGCAACTGAAGCATTGCCGCCGTCAACTGTGGTTTGCCGTTCTTCATCGCCCAGGTTTCACCTTCTTTGCCCAAAAATAAATCCCTTTGGCCTTCTTCGCTGGCCAGATAGGTCAAAAATCGGATGGCCCGTTCAGGGTTTTCCGTGGATCTGCTAATCATCGTAACCATCCAGCCATCCATGCTGCCAGGAAACAGTTTGGCGGATTCTCCCCTGCTGCTCCGGGGTCCATCTACAGCAATATAGTATGAACTCTGATTCGTAAGGACTTCCAATTTCGAATTAAGGTCTGCTATGTCTGTCCATTCCCGAATCATCATAAAATATTGGGCTTGGTTGGTTTTTTCCTGCACCTGTGCACTGGAGTCGACCAGAAAATCAACATTAATCAGGCCCTGCTCGTAAGCGATACGAAATGTTTTCAGCCACTCAATATAATCCGGATCTGTCATTCGGTCGTATACTTTACCGTTCTGTTCATGGGGGATCGCAAGCAGATTTTGCAAATATTCGGTCATCCCATAGGATGCATTCCCCTGTGCCCAGAACGGACTGATCAGCTTGCCTTTATAAACAGAATATTGATTCTTCAGCAATTGCAATGCATTTAGAAAACCTTTTGGTGTGGTAAGGTCCGGTTTGCCCATCGACTCATACAGATCTTTACGTACGAGAAAGGTTTGGTTCGCTCCCGTCAAGCCGGTTGAACGCATCTGTTCGGGACTGTACGCATCATTGGGGATGACATAGGTATGGCCGTCTTCCTGCCGATACCATTGCAGAGCATCATCACCTGCTACCTTGTAAAAGTAAGGATCATACTGGTTGGCTAGCTCATCCAGGGCATAGATGAGATTACTCTCCCGAAGTTTGTTAACCGCACTCTCCCAGGAGCCGATGGTTATCAGATCCGGCAGACTACCGGTCGTCAACATCCGTGATAACATCTCGCTTGGTTCACCAGTTGATACTTCAAATTCGATATTGACCCCTGTTTTTTGGGTGACATATTTGGAAGTCAGGCTCTCACCCCAAGTTTGCCCGTACCATTCAGCTCCAACGAACCACGTTAGATTCACGGGGGTGGTATCCAGCTTCCATGACGGTTCTTCCAGATTCAGATTAAGGCTCTGTATCTGCTCCGTGAAGTCAACCTTTGTCGAAGCACGCCTATCTTCCGATTGCTCTGACTCAGAACAAGCAGTCAAGCCTGACATCAGACACATCATCAATAAGGCTATAATAAAAGGACTTCGAAACATGAACACCTAAGTGCCTCCTTCCTATACTGGCGATCTCCAATCCCCATCTGCATCAGCATTCATACTAGTGGTGGTACAACCGATTTTACTACCCTTGGATTAAAATGGAAATGGTTTAATGGTCGATTCGCAGATGATCCGCAACATTCCCCCTAACGAAACATAACTTGTAATAAATCAATGGAAGGGAGACCAATTCGTGTATTTAATCTGGATACTTATTGTCGGTGGGCTAATTGGCTGGTTAAGCGGAAATCTGATTGGACGGGACGTGCCGGGAGGCGTACTCGGCAATATCATTGCTGGCTTTGTTGGATCGTGGTTAGGGTATGAACTGTTGGGACCGAGGGGGCCGGTGGTGGGTGGATTTCATATCATACCCGCGATCGTCGGGTCGATCATTGCTCTCTTGATTTTCTATGCTCTGGCGCGCGGTGGAGCGTTCCGAAGACGTTAAAAGGCGGAGACGACAAGTTTTTAACCAATTGATTGGGTATTGAAGTAAAGCTTCTTTCGCCACCGTTGCATAATCTTCTTCATAAAGTGTAGTTTCCACCCGGTAGTCGAATAAAGCCGCCGATCCTGTTGATCGGCGGCCTCCTTTGGTTTTATGGAAATTAGAAACCACCTCTAGAATGAATGATTTGTCCGGTGATCCATTGGGAATCGTCGCTTGCCAGAAAAGCAATCAGACGGGATACATCTTCAGGAAGACCGATCCTGCCCATCGGAAATTCCGGTAGCAAAGCTTTTTTCACTTCTTCTGACATCCAACCCGTATCGGTAGGCCCGGGATCAACCGCATTCACAGTAATGTGAAACGGAGCCAGTTCAGCAGATAGACATTCGGTAAAGGTGGAGACAGCGCCTTTCGTTGCGGCATAAGCGAGATTGCCAGGCATCGGCCCCTTACCTTGACCGGACGTGAGGTTGATGATCCGGCCGCCGCAAAGGTCCTGATGGACGGCCAGTTCAACCTCCAGCATACGCGCAAATTCGGCCGATAGCATGAATGTACCTCGAATGTTCATGGCACAGTGCGCATCGATCAATGATGCATTTAATTGACGGAAATCAGCTGCTACACTGTAGGTAGCGTTGTTGACGAGAATGGTCGGCAGCCCGAGAGCCGATCGGCATGCATCAAGCAGTTGCGCTGGAGAATTGGGATCGGTAAGATCGACCTCCATATGCGCTGCCTTAACGCCATAGGAGCGAAGTTCTTCGGCAAAGAGATCCGGCCAGTTTTTGTCGGCATCCCCCGGATTCTCTGTTTTATCGTAATCGTACAGATGGGTATAGAACACATTAGCGCCTTCTTGTGCCAACGTGCGGCAGACAGCGGTTCCAATACCTCCGGGGCGGCTTGTGCCTGTCACAATAGCGGTTTTTCCGTATAGTTTGGTCATTTTATTACCTCCGTTTAATAAGGGAGGGAGAAAACCATTTTTCATTGGAGATGGAATTATCCTAGGTATAACAAAAAGCGGATACATCAAGTATCCGCGCCCGGGTTTGATTCAAACGGTTCCTCGCGTCCCTTGAATGATTGCGGATCGGCATCACAAACCAGGCGTGTGGTTATAACCAAAACACCAAGTCGAGCGATCCAGTTTAGATAATCATTACAAGGAAGTCCACATGGTCCGGCGAGTCCCCTTTCCTACATCTCCACTTTAAATATTACGAGTCAGACTCAATTACTGTCAAGACAAATACATGGGATTACATTTCCAGTGAAAATGGTTGGGTGGTCAAGCATCCTGCTAACCTGCAGACTGTTCACTTTTTTGAATTTAACTTTATGTTCGATTTTTACAACTTCAATTCTTACAACTTCAATTCATATCGTATATCAGGTAAATTCTCTTCATTTTCTTGTCCTCTACCAGTAATTTCAAACCCATTATTCTCATAAAATTTTTGGGCATCTTTATTCACTTCAAATGTATATAAAGTTAATTTTCCATTTGCTTGTGCTTTTGCTTTATTAAGCAAGGTTCGCCCTATTCCATTCCCTTGATAATCAATATGAATATAAAGTTGGCTTATCTCAGTTTCACTATAGGCAATCATTCCAACTACTTTTTCATCAATTAACGCTAAATCTATTTGATACTGTTTAGATAGTATATGATTTAAAAAATATAGATGGTTTTCGAAGCTATGGGTTTCAGCCTGACCAATTGCCCGTTCCTTACTATCTCTCCACATTTTCACTGTATGTTCAGCATACTTGGGATTATAGTTAGATACTTTAATTTCAAGTTTGTTTATTAATATACCGCCTTAAATAGAAAGATTTTCAAACGATGCAGTAATGACTTGAAAAATATCTTCTTGATCCAAGATTTCCGTTCCATTGTAAGTAATAATTCCTGATGAGAAATCAATGTCATCAGTGTTCTATGGCCACCAGTTACCTCTGCCTGCCAGTCTATTATATGCGTTCATTAATTCTGATCAGTAATTTCTTTAAGATTTGCTTCTCCTCGTCATTAAGGGCTTGAACGATTTCATCCTCCACTTTTTGAAATGAGTTATTGAAGTCTTCAATCAAGTCAACCGCTTTTGGTAATACATAAATATTTTTTTGCCGTTCATTATTGGCCGGGATTTTACGTTCGATGAAACCTTTTTGCTCTAGACCTTGAAGCATGCTTGTAACGCTTGCCCCACGCAGATGAAACCGATCTGCAAGATCCTTTTGAATAATATGATTATCTTGATTCTCATAAATATAATCGATTACTTTTCCTTGTTGAGAACTTAATCCTAGCTCTTTTATACTCTCATCCGCTCTTTTCTTTAACTTAAGACCGATAATTTGAAACAACTCCATATAAGGCGTATCTTCTCGGGAAGGCATGACCGTCCATCGTCCCCTCTGTAATTGTTAGGAATCTAATTGTAAGTAGCTAAAATATACAGTGATCCCAGTAGGCTTGTCAAACAAAAGTTAGACTATTGACTGTTAGATATCTAACAGTTATACTCCGAAGTGTTGAAACACAAACACATTAGGAGGAGTTATGATGGAGAAATTAAATCAGAATGCTGGATCAGAAGGAATTACGGCGATTACAAATGTACGAATCTTTGATGGATATCAGATTATTGCTCCCAGACATATTGTCATTAAAGGGGTTTCCATTATTTCAGTGGGCGGAGACATCCCAAGCGATGCAACAATTATCGATGGAGAAAATGCGACATTAATACCTGGTCTGATTGATGCACATGTCCATACCTCCATTGGTGGATTACGAGATGCCTTAAAATTCGGTGTTACAACAGAACTCGAAATGAACGGCGATTTTACGAAAAGAGGGCGCGAAATTCAGCTAAAAAATGTCGATGACATCGCAGACGTTCGATCTGCTGGTACAGCGATTACCGCTCCTGGTGGGCACCCAGATGAATTACTACCTGATGGAATGAAATACCTGAATTCGTATTAAAGGAACTAGAGAAGTTATCGGAGGAAGACCGGGAAGCAATGTTAGCCGCCTACGCTCACGATCACGACGAAATACCTCAAGTGACGACGGTTGATGAAGCGATCAAACATGTGCATACCCAAGTGGAGAATGGATCTGACTATATTAAGATCATGATTGAAGAGGGAACGGTTATGGGTGCACCTGGCCTGCCTGTTCTAAGTGACGAGATTCTAAAAACAGCCGTTACTGAAGCCCACAAGTTCAATAAGTTGGTTATTGCCCACGTTTTGACGGCTCTTTCATCGAAAGCAGCCATCGATTTTGGAGTCGACGGTTTGGGCCACTTGTTTATCGACAGACCCGAGTACACGTCCGAATTGGTCAAATCCATAGCTGATTCTGGAGTTTTTGTTACACCGTGCTTGGTGTTGAATTCATCGATTATAGGTAATCCGGCATCAGAATTGGCTAATGATCCACGAGTTCATTCCAAATTAAGTCCGGATTGGATCGATATCTTGAACTCAAGCTTCAATACATTCCCACAAGGTAACATGGAGAACAGCTTCAAAAATGTGATGGATCTTCACCGTGCCGGAGTTGATATTCTTGTAGGGACGGATGTCGCGCCGGTTCCCGTTCCGAACCTTGGTGGCCTTGCTCATGGGGCCAGTGTTCACCACGAAATGCAGCTGCTGGTGAAGGCTGGGTTCACTCCGATCGAAGCTCTTCAGTCGGCTACTTCCAAACCGGCCCGTTGCTTTGGTCTACATGATCGTGGCCGGATTACCGAAGGTGCACGTGCTGATCTTATTCTCATAAACGGTGATCCGATCACTAATATTTCAGATACCTTGTCAATCAAATCCGTGTGGTTCAATGGTTCGCAAAAACTAGGCTAGAACTAGTAGATTATATTTCCTAATTGTAAAATCACTAAGAAGAGGGAGTGCAAAAATGCAGTCCCTCTTCTACTTTAATCTAATTATGCTTTTGGAATTGCCCCTATTTGTTGAAGCAAGCCAAGCATATCGGGTTGACCATACTCTTCAATAATTTGGCCATTGGAGATCCGATAAAAATTCATTGCATTTACTTCGATTTTTTTGCTCGTTGGTGGAAACCCGAGAAACTCTCCGTCTTGTGTGCCCTTCATGACAAAATGAGCTGCTATTAGATCCTTTTCTGCTACTAGCTCCTTAACAGTCCACTGTATATCGGAAAAACCAGATCTCATCATATGAATTATGGAGAGATAACCACTGGGACCATTCATTGGTTCTTTTTGCATAGGTACATAAAAAACAGCATCTGGAGAAATCAATTCTTCAGCAAGTTCCTTGCTTGCCGTATTAATGAAGTTCGTGAAACGGTGCATTAATTGTTTGTTTTCTGTAATCGTCATATTTAAACCCCTTTCTATTTTCGTGAGCATATGCCTTCACTTAAATTTTATCGCTACTTTAGATAATTGGTAAGTAGGCACCTTTTTGTTATATAGGCACCTTTTTGTAACTATTATTTTATCTCTAGGTTGCAGAGAAGTTATCATTCGTCTCTACAATATCATTGGATATAACGATCTTACCGTTTGCGGTGTTACTTTCCATTAAAAGATGTGCCTTTCCAATCTCCTCGAGTGTAAAGACTCGAGCAATAGGTGGGACTATACCATGTTTTTGGATATGCTCAAATAAAGAGATCAGTGTACTTTCTTTGATAACTTCACTGGTGAACGCTGTAAAAACATGATTCAAAGCTGCAATGAACTGACGTAGAAGGATATATTGGTTATAGGCAATGAGCACGGTAATGGCTGTCGTTTTCCCCAATCCGGTCACAGGGATCATTATTGCAAACAAAGCCAAGCTCGGAATAGAATACAAGATTGAAAACATGTAAATGAGTGATCTAGATACTTTATCAGAGGCCAGAGCTAAGATGGTTAAAACGATTGCAATGATCACAGAGAGCAGCATGGTCAGAATGAGGATCTCCACATGCTCCAATAATGCTTGTACCAACTTATCCGGATGTTTAATGGCATAGTCGATCATTTTAAGTTCCCCCAGAAGCGTTCTTGCTCCTTCGAAGATTGAATGAGTGAGTGCACAAAATCATCTGCAGGATGAGTTACAATTTCTCTCGGGGTATCGAACTGGCAAACCTTCCCCTGATTCATAATCATAACCCTGGTTCCCATCTTGAATGCTTCATTAATATCATGAGTCACGAACAAAAAGGTTTTTTTCATTCCACCATGAATTTTCAAGAGTTCATCCTGGAGATTTAAGCGCGTAATGGCATCCAAGGCCCCAAAGGGTTCATCCAGCAGCATAATATTGGGATCGGTTGCTAATGCTCGCGCAAGACCAATTCTCTGTTGCTGTCCTCCGGACAATTGTGAAGGATAACGTCGTTTGAAGTTCTCTGAATCTAACCCAACCAAAGCTAACAATTCTTGTACCCGTTCTTCGATTTTCTTTTTGTCCCATTTCAAAAGACGAGGAACAGTAGATATATTTTGTTCAATATTGATGTGAGGGAACAAGCCTACTTGCTGAATAACATAGCCAATTTTCCTTCTAAGTTTTACAGGATCAACTCCAGCGATATCCTCCCCAAATATTTTAATAATCCCGTGGGAAGGATCATTAAGCCGATTCACCATCTTCAATAAAGTTGTTTTTCCTGATCCAGAGGAGCCGAGGATTGTAATAAACTCTCCTTCACTTATCGACAAGTTCACATGATCAACTGCAAATTCATTGGAATCTGAATATGTTTTGCTCACATCATGGAATTCGATTGCTGTTGGATTCATGTTAACGCCATCCTTATTTAATGGAATCATAAAATTCTTTTGCTACATCTTCATATTCTTCTTTGTCTACGTCCACTTTTGCGTTTAGTGCGGTTACGGTGTCTGTATCCAATACCGAACTAACCTTGTTGATCACTTCAGCGATGCCGGGGTCCGTTGAGAGCACATTATCACGGATAACAGGCGCCAAGTTATAAGGTGGCCATACTTGTTTGTCATCTTCCAATAGAGTGAACTCGTCTTTGTTCACCAACTGACCTTCAGTGGTATATGCGGGCGCGACATCAGCCTCGTTGTTTCTAAGCACTTCATATTTCAAACTGTTATCATATACTTTGGATGATTTCCATTTGAGCTTGCCATACACTTTCTCTAATGCTGGAATACCGTCAGCGCGCTGGTCAACCTCTCCTTGGGAAGCAAATCGAATCTCACCGGCATGTTTTTGCAAGTCAGTAATGGTCTTGATCCCTAATTTTTGTGATACTTCCGTTCGAATAACGAGACCTGCTCCATCATTTGCTTTTGAATAATCGAGCCATGAGATATTAAATTGCTTTTTGTACTCTTCTTTGACTGTTGTATACACTTCATCCGGATCTGTCATCAAATTCATCTTCAAAACGGCCAACAAACCCGTACCTGTGTACTCTGGGTACATATCGATATCGTTATTAACAATCGATGAATGAATGATGGAACCCGCAATATTGGGAAACCGCTCAACTTGATACCCCGCGCTCTCCAAAGCCAACGCATATAGCTCCCCGACAATTAAATTCTCAGTGAAGTCTTTTGAACCAATTCGTATTGTCGATCCATTATTATTCGTTTTATTACCACATGAACTCAAAATTATGGACAAAACAAGCGTGATTGAAATGGCTAAAACTAATTTTTTCTTTATGTTCTTTTTCATTTGTGTGGACCCTACCTTTGCAAGAATTTATATCTAAACAATACACGTTCAGACAGATCTAAAATAAACCCTATACCAATAGCCAGAATCGCTACTGAAATACCACCAATTAAAAGTAAATCCGTTCGATTGAGCCCTAAACCGGTAAAAATGATCTCTCCTAATCCGCCAGCTCCAATTTTGGCAGCCAAAGTAGCACTGGCGATAATTTCAATCGCAGCGGTTTTAATCCCTGTCAAAATCAATGGTCCAGCCACTGGAAATTGGATTTTCCATCTAATTTGTCGTTCAGACATCCCTACACCTTGTGCAGATTCAAGTAAAGACATGGACACACTTTGTAACCCGGATACTGTATTCATTAAGATAGGAGGGATTCCTAAAATAATGAGAGCGACAAGGGCCGGCCTAATTCCAGTACCCATGATAGGAAGCAACAGAAGTAAGATCGCTAGGCTGGGAACGATTCGTAATGTTTGAAATAACGAAAGGATCCATTTTTCGGAACGACCGTATTTAGTTGATAAGGTACCTAATGTAATTCCGATAAGTGTAGAACCCATCAATGCCAATAAACTGATCTCTAAATGCTGTCTCCAAGAATTCAAGAACGTTAACATATGATTCGAAAAATAGTCACCCAGTTGCATCCATAAACTTTCTTGCAAAACCCCTCCTCCTTTCATTCATTTTCATTTGCTTTTTTTATCGACAGAACTATAATATAAGCAATGTAGTGGTTTTGAAAGTAGGCACCTTTTTGTTGTATAGGAACCTAATAGTAACTATTGGAGGCGATAATGTAGTGATTCCAAAAAAAGATTTGCCGTTGTGTCCCGTGGCAACGACAGTTGGCTTGATAGGTAACAAGTGGAAGTTATTGGTTATGAGGGATCTTTTGAAGGGAACTCAACGATTCGGAGAACTTCGTAAAAGTATCCCGGAGATCAGTCAAAAGGTTCTCACTGAAAATTTACGTTCAATGGAAGAGGATGGAATTGTCATTCGTACTGTTTTTGCAGAAGTCCCTCCGAGAGTCGAATACAGCTTAAGTGATTTAGGAAATTCACTGAAGCCAATTATATTCTCTATGGAAACATGGGGACTCGGGTACCAGAAACTCAATGATGAACTTCCAAACGATATTCATCAGAGTGAATGATGTCAAATTGTTACTCCACGGTCATTTCAAAATAGAATAAATTCCTCTACATCTTCAAGTTAAGTCAATGGAGGACTCATGCGTCCTCCATTAATTCGTATGAGAGAGTTGATCTTCGAACACCAGTTTCTGCAATATTTCTATTGCATGAAGAAAAAACGGACAAGATCCTCATTAAATAATTGGCTATTTAAAATCAAAATGGATATGCACTGTTTTTGGATACATGAATAATTTCAGATGGAAACCTTGCCTTAAAATATTTTTCGACTTTCAGATGAATTCTTTTCTCGTACCATTTCTCCCAGCCGTTCGCCTCAAATAATTGTGGCATCCCTAACCGCTTAGATCTCATCCCCATTTGACCATCACCAATCAATAGCGTATCAATCCAAATTCGATCAGTTATGCCTTGTAACATGTTAGCGAAATTAGGTGAAAAAGGTAGCACAGGGGAAATAGATACTTGTGTATGTATCCCTGCATCATTTATCTTTTTCAAGGCTTTAACTCGTAAATCTATTCCAGGAGCATAAGGCGAAAAAATTCGTTTCACGTCTTCGCGATCTGTCTCGATTGTCATTGAAACCATAATTCTACATTTTTCCTTTAATTTCAGCAGTATATCAAGGTCTCTGGCAACCAGCGGGCTTCTAGTTTGAATTTGAAGTGAATCTGGTGGGTTTTTATCCATTTCTTCCATTAGGCTTCTTGTAATGTTTGCCCTCTGCTCTACAGGTTGATAAGGATCTGTGGCTGATGACATGAATATACTTATGGGTTTATTTTTACGTCTTAGAAGAGAGACTTCCTTTAGATAGTTTTCTGCTGCATTTTTCTTGACATCCACCCACGATCCCCAAGGAATATCCTTAAACTTTTGAATAGGCATTTCTCTGACGTAACAGTATTCGCAAGCAAATGCACAACCCGTATAGGGATTTAGTGAATGAGTAAAACCAATATCTAGATAACCTTTTACTTCACTTAATATTTTCTTAGACACAATGTCTTTGATTTCAATTGGCATGACGCTACCATCCCCTCAATTACTTTTATGCCCACTTCTCCTCTTGCGTTTTATCTTAAAATTTCTCATGCTACTTGAAAAGTAGGCACCTTTTGATTAGATAGGAACCAGAATGTAACTATTAGGTGTTAACAACAAAACAACCGTTTTTATAAATAAAGGTAACGGCAGCTTATCTTTGGCTTGAAAATTGAAAATATCCGCAATAGGACCGTCAAAAGCAATGATGCGGTCGGTAATCGTATTGCGAGGATCGCGGAACGTGACATCAAGTACTTTAAACCAATCCTTATATTGGAGCAATTGTTTCCCTACAATGATGACTTGATAATTACGTCTCGCAAGCGAACCCGGAAATTGGGCATCCTGCTGATTTTTAGACTGTCTTAAACCTTCTGCTATTCCTCCCCCTTCGCGGCTTTTCTTTTGAATGTCCTTACTGAATACAGGGGCAGATATATAATAATGGAGTTTTTTTATCTTTGAGATCCAAACATAGTTTACTCTGCCTTTTTATTTATCTTTTTTGTGATTCCCGGTTTGCCGAAAGTTCTGCTCGTATTGGTTGCCGCATCGATGAGTTAGACTCTTATTTTTCTATGTTCATTTGAGAAAATCAGTAATATCAACGTTCATATGTTCAGTAAGCATTAAGGTTACATCCACTTTCACTTTGCTCCATAATAATGTCATTTTATGAATGTAACCTCTCACCGAATAATCTACCGTTAAACTCAGTTCAGATCTCACTTCATCTATGATTTTAATATGATGTTCCTTTAGCGTTTGTTTCGATTTGTACATCTCTAAAGCAATTTTCTTTTGGGTACCGTCCAGATAGTCAACATACACAGATTTCATTTTGAAGTTTGAAGCGTATATTTTATGCTTATCTACCTCCAGAGCACCTAAAAGATAAGGGAGCTCTACCACCCTCTTCACGAGTGAAAGTTCCTCGAAAGTCTGTCGCACTTTACACGCCTCCTTCTTCAAGTTTCACAGCGACCAATTGATCAAAATCGACCCATTCAAATCCATTCTCCATTTCAATTTTGATTTTCTTTCCAAAGGTACTGACTGAAGTGACGATCCCGTGTATATAACGATTGCCTGACTCAGTAAATATTTCAAAGGTGGCTTGCAATGTATAATTGAGCGACATATCTATATTTTGTGTAATAATCTCCCACTCATCTTCATGGATCAGCGGTTTCGTTAGATAATGAACTTGAGTACGATGCTGTATAATTCGTTCTTTATGTTGAGGAAGCATCATGCGGCTCGATTCCCATAATCCATTGGCCTCCAGTTTTTTGCTCATTTATAATGCCCCCCAATTTTAGATGCTCGATCGATCGCTTGACCCGCAGCCGTAATGGAGCTTGCTCGTAGAATGGCAATGTCGCCAAATCGATCCTTAATGTCGTCCATCACCTGATCAATGGCCCGTTTCTGTTCTTGATCATCAAAAAAAGATAGTTGATATGTATCCGCGTTGGATAATTGAGACAGGGATACGCCTACACGGCGCACAGGTTGCCCATCCCAGTGTTGATGAAATATGCGTTTGGCTATCTTGCATACATCAACGGTTATGTTTGTAGGATCAGACAGTTTAACCTGCCTGTGAAAACCAGTGGGGTGATCAAAATCCGCTCCAGATACACTTACGGATACGACACTACTCATCAGTCCCTTTTTGCGGGCTCTTCTGCATACTTCTGTGCAGATATCGAGAATAACCACTTCGATCTCCCAAGCCTCTGTGAAATCTCTAGGTAGGGTCATTCCGTTTCCAATATCTTTTTGTGTACTGTGCGTGTTGACGGTTACCGGCGAATTGTCGAGTCCATTTGCGACTCGCCAAATGACTTCTCCATTAACACCCCACTTACTTCTTAACTTGGAAAGAGGCGTATTCGCCAGGTCTCTAATGGTTCGGATGCCCATCTTCCACAGATGTTTTTCCATTCTTGAGCCGATCCCCCACATATCGCGGATGGGCTTATCTCCAATGTGGAGGTGTAATTCCTCTTTCTTTAAGTGGAAAATACCCCCCTCTGCTTTTTTAGCGATCATATCACAGCACAATTTACTGATGATTTTGTTTTCACCAATGCCAGCTCTTGCGTAAACGCCTGTTTCATTATAGATTTTGTCTTGAATTTGCTTGGCCAAATCGATTGGATCATTACCGAATAGATGCATAGACCCTGTAAAATCAGCGAATAATTCGTCTATACTGTACGGTTCGACCAGATCGGTGAACTCTTCAATAATGGACATGATTTGAGTGGATACTTCGATATATTCTTGCATGTGTGGTCTCACAATGATCAGTTCAGGGCACTTCTGAAGAGACTGCCAGAGTGGTTCCGCGGTAGACACACCCTTCGCTTTGGCTAGTGGACAAGCGGCAAGGATAATTCCAGAGCGTCTTGCGGGGTCTCCCGCAACAGCTAATGGTCTATTTTTGTATTGAGGCATTTTTGCCTTTTCGACTGAAGCATAAAAGCTCTGCATATCAATGAGCATAATGGTTCGTTGCTTAGTCAACACTGAAATCACTCCTGTACTTTTAAGAACGTATGTTTGTATACATTATAGACCGAACACATGTTCTTTATGCAAGAGGTAAATATTTATATTTAGATTTTGAAAACCCTTGGACACCATAATGAACTGTAGACTGGATATTGTCAGCCACTTTAGCCATCAAAATAATTAGTTCTTAGTTTTATTATTGATGCACAAAAAACCAAGTACTTGTCTCACAAAGTGATAAGTACTTGGTCAATTTGATGGAATTTAAAGATTGAATCATCTTTCGTTCGATTGCAAATTATATTTCCAAATCCAATCTTTCCCCGTTGGATTCAATCACCTTTTTATACCAGTGGAAACTGTCCTTTTTACTTCTTTTCAGGGTACCTCTGCCCTTGTTATCCTTATCTACATAAATGAATCCGTAGCGTTTCTCCATTTCGCCAGTTGAGGCACTAACGATGTCGATGCAACCCCAAGCCGTGTAGCCGATAAGATTAACGCCATCGAGGATAGCTTCTCTCATTTGTTCGATATGATCTCGCAGGAAATTGATCCTGTACGTATCATGGATAGAGCCATCCTCTTTTATGACATCAACCGCTCCTAGACCATTTTCAACGATCATTATAGGGATTCTATACCGATCGTACACATGATTGAGTACGTAACGAAGTCCAACTGGATCGATTTGCCATCCCCAATCATTTGCCTTCAAATAAGGATTTTTGAATCCACCAAAGACATTCCCCTGGGTCTCATCACCTTCTGGGCGGGTACCCACTACATGAGACTTGTAGTAGCTGAAGCTATAGAAATCAACACAGCCTTGTTTTAGCACTTCTACGTCTTCTTCTGCCATCTCAATCTGAATATTGTTCTCATTAAAATATCTCTTGGCAAAGTCAGGGTATTCCCCTCTAACTTGCACGTCGCTGCTCAGCATATTGTTAATCTGATCCATTCTCAGAGCCTTCAACATATCTTCCGGTTTACATGTACTTCCGTAACCATGACTATAATTAATCATACAACCGATTTGGAACGCCGGATTAATCTCATGAGCAAGCTTGACCGCTTTTGCACTTGCTATAAATTGATGATGTAAAGCCTGGAATCTTAATTGCGTACTATCCACAACCGTATTGTTAAATACCCCACTATCATCAACTAATAATGCCCCTGCTATATATGCTCCTGCTGGAACAATTAAACTATTGATCTCATTAAATGTAATCCAGTACTTCACGACATCCTTGTAACGGGTGAAAATGGTCTCACAATACCGTACGTAGCAGTCGATCATCTCTCTGGAAGCCCAGGCATTGAATTTCTCTGTTAGCGCAAACGGAGCTTCGTAATGTGAGATCGTAACGATAGGTTCAATATTATACTTTTTCAGTTCACTGAACACCTTGTCGTAAAATTGAAGTCCTGCTTCATTTGGCGTTACATCGTCCCCGTTGGGGAATATTCTGGACCAAGCAATGGACATTCTGAAGCATCGAAAGCCCATCTCTGCAAACAGACGGATATCTTCTTTGTAATGATGGTAAAAGTCTACTGCCTCATGGGAAGGATAGTTTACACCCTCCTCAATGTGTTTAGTGATCCGTCTTGGAATAGTATGCGTTCCACCCGTCATCATATCTGCTGTACTTGCCTTTTTACCATCAATGTTCCAGGCACCCTCGTATTGATTCGCCGCTGTTGCGCCGCCCCACATAAAAGAGTCTGGGAATACGGTTGTGTTCTTCATTGGAAATTCCTCCTTATATGATCTTAATTAGTTTTTCACCGATCGTAATCGATGGTTTGTCTATAGCAATTACATCTGTAAAGTCATCTGAATTCGTAACAATAATAGGTGTAGTCAGATCATAACCTTTGGCGGCTATTGCATCTGTATCGAATTCGATAAGTAAATCCCCAGCTTTTACTTCATCACCTTCTTGTACATGTACCTTGAAATGTTCACCTTTCAGCTTCACCGTGTTCATGCCAATATGAACGAGGAGTTCAGCGCCATTATTCGAGCTAATACCCATTGCGTGGAAGGTAGGGAATACCGCGGATATTACACCATCGGCTGGTGAAACAAGCTTTCCAACTGTAGGTTCAATGGCGATCCCTTTTCCCATAGCTCCAGTTGCAAAGGCTTCGTCCTTTATTGTTGATAACTCTAGAACTCGACCAGTCATTGGTGCTGTGAGTACATGTTCAGAAACACTAACAACAGGCACACGGTTTGTTGAAGAGGAATTGGCTGGTGTTTGTTGATCCTCTACATCCTCAGGCACATCTTCAAATCCTAAAATAAGCGTCATCAAGAAGGTAACAACAAAGCCAATGACCAGACCAATTGCTGCATGGATTAGGTTCCATGGATTATCTGTGATGAATGCTGGCAACGTAGCCAAGCCGGCAATGCCTAAAGCAGATCGAGCTACACCGAATAAGCCGACATATATTCCACCTACAATACCACCAATGACAACAGCGATCAGTGGTTTTTTTAACCGTAGATTTACACCAAACAATGCAGGTTCGCTAATTCCTAACAGCGCAGTTACGCTAGTAGAGTAAGCAACTTGTTTAAACGCTTTATTTTTGGTTCTTAATCCGACCGCGAGCGCAGCTGCACCTTGAGCAATATTGTGTACGAGCATACCTGGGCCAACAATGCCATCTGTTTTTGTTTGTGCATAAGCAGTGAGGACAACAGGTCCCAAACTATAGTGCATCCCAGTCAGAATCAGGAATGGGAATGCGCCGCCAATAATACCAGACACTAACCATCCTGCGTGTGTATTGACATAGGATACAGCAGAAGCAAGGTAGTTACCGGCAATCGCACCCAATGGTCCTAGAATAATTAATGTTAGTGGTGCCATAACAAGTATTACAACTAAAGGTTTCAAAATGGATTTGATCACGGAAGGAGAATACTTTTCAGCAAATCGTTCCACATATGACAGGATCCATACGGCTAGAATAATTGGAATAACGGAAGAAGAATACGTCGCTTGTGTGACAGGCAGACCAAAGAACGTAACAGGCTCACCTGCAGACATTAACGCCGAAAAGCTAGGATGTAACAAGATACCCGCAATGGTTAAAGCAAAGCCCACATTAGCTTTAAGTTTAACAGCAGCACTCCAGGCGAGTAGCATTGGCAAGAAGTAATAAGCCGCATCCCCGACGAAAGTCATAATCGTATTAAATTGACCGTCAAGGTCAACGAGATCAAAGGTTTTCAAAATAAGAAGAACTGCCTTAATCATGGCACAACCGATCATCGCCGGTAGGATGGGTGTAAAGATTCCGGAAATCGTGTCCAGAACAGTAGAAACTTTTCCTTTTTTCACAGTTGGAGCATCATTCTTGCTTGTAAAGTTCCCTAGCTGCGCAAGGGCTTTATAGACGTTGTTGACCTCATTACCAATAATGACCTGATACTGACCTCCACTACTGGCAACGCCCACAACTCCTTGTACGTTTTTCAGTGCTTCGTTGTTTGCAATCGACTCGTCTTTTAAGTTAAAGCGCAGCCTGGTAGCACAGTGTGTAACACTTTCAATATTTTTTTCACCACCAACAAGTTTTAGAATGTCGGTAGCCGTTTGTTCATGTTTCATTTTTGTTCCCCCTTCAATGTATTATTTTACAAAAAAAGACCTAGAGTTCTATCGAATATAGATATGCTCTATACACGATGGAACTCTAGGTCTTGCCTGCATCACCAGTAACAATCCTAGTATAGTCATTATGGAGCGATGATGGGTCAATCCCTTTCTTCATCAGTCACCCTTTTGATATGAACAGTTAAATACACCAATTCGTCTTCGGTTAATTCTTTCCCATAGTCTACCCGAATCAACTGCGCAATTCTTAGACTACATTGGTACTCTAGCTTATATTTTTCTTTAATAATATTGAGGAAATCGTTATCATTACTTTTCATCACCGTATTGTTAAACAGACGATAGGCAAAAAACTTTAGATGCGTGATCAGTCTGGAGTAGTGAAGGGAGCTTTCGTTAAAGTGAATGTTGAACTGATAACGAATAATATTTAAGACCTTTTGAATCAATTGTGTCATCTTCATGGTATCTTCCATTTCAGATCCGAGCTCTGCATTGACAATATGAAGCGCAATAAATCCAGCCTCATCTTCAGGCAACGTAATGTTGAATTCTTGATTAATCATATCCAAAGCCTTCAAAGCCACTCGATACTCATTGGCGTAGAATGCTTTAATTTCAGACAATAACGCATTGTTGAAGTTCATTCCCTGTTTATAGCGTGATACGGCGAAGTTAATATGGTCTGTTAGCGTCAAATATATATTTTCATTCAGCTCTTTATCCAAGGACTGCTTGGCATATTGAATAATACTATCGGACACACGGATGTACTCCATCGGAATCTGCGCGAGCAGGGCATATAATTTGCCAGTTACATTTTTGGACTTCAGGAAAAATTCTTTCTCAATCTTCTCTGTGTCCACATCGTCTCCTTTTTTCTTCTGAAAACCAATGCCACTTCCTAGAAGCATCATCTCCTGGCGTCTTTCATTTACAGCGCAGACGACATTATTATTAATAATTCGCGTGATTTTCATACGAATCTCCTTTTAAAATGAAACGTTAACAGAATTTAGCAAATAAAAAAGACCATTAATAGTGCACCCATGGTATTAAACTCTACATGTTTGCATATTAATCGGTCTTGCCTGCTGATCAGTAACAATCCTGATTATATTCATTATTTACTTGTACGATTATCTTAGTGGAAGGCGTTAGATTTGTCAATATGGTCATTTGAAGTACTGATGGGGCATTTGCCTGAATAAAACAAGAGGATATCTCCCCTATCCTAGCTTACTTAATTAACTTATTTACAGTGATCATCAGTTCATCCAAAACTTTGTGATCGCCTTCTGAAATGCGTTCAATGACACAGCTTTTCATATGATGTTCCAAAAGCTGCTTTCCTACGCCATTCAATGCGGATTGAATGGAGGCAATTTGGTGCAACACGTCATCACAATACGTATCCTTCTCAATCATTCCTTTTACTCCACGCACTTGCCCTTCAATCCGATTCAACCGGCTAATTAATTTTCGCTTTGTACTCTCCGAATGATGGCTTTTCCGCTCGTTTGAAGATGTATGGTCACATGAGGCGGCCTCAAGTATCGTATCATCCATGTAGATCAACTCCTTTATTAACACATTACCATCCCCCCCTACCCTATGTAAAGGGAGCAAGAAGTATCATGGTACGTGCTAAGAGAACGGCTTGTCATCAACCAAGATTGAATCGGTTGGGCAACCATCTACTGCATCTTGTAAGCATATTATACCCTCCACTCCTACAAAGATATATCAGTCAAAGGTATTTTTTATTAAGAATAACCCCAGTCGGAAGTTGACCGGGGTCATAACAGTTACTTAACTAACTCACTGATTTCAGTGAGATTTTCGGCAAAGCCTACAAACACCTTATCTCTAATGACAATGGTTGGAACAACCTGTTTTCCAGTCAACTTCCAGACTTCCTCAGCGTACTTGGCATCTTCTTCACAATTGTAATCCGTATAGGGAAGCTCACGCTCTTTAAAGTAACGTTTAGCATAATTGCAATCGCTGCAGGTTGGGATTGAATAAATCTGAATGGATTCCGTCATGCCCAATTACTCTCCCTTGTATTTCAATATATATTACGCTCCGACGTTATATCCTTTTTTACGGATCGCTTCTTCAATTTCAGCGATTTGAACTTTAGAATCGTCAAATCGAACTTCTACTGTTCCCTGTTCAAAATTAACGTGGCCTTCAGCGCCAAGAGCGCTAATTGCACTTTCAATTTTAGATACACAAGAACGGCAAGACATACCTTGAATTTTTACAGTTGCTTCTTTCACTGTTTTCACCCCCTTTCAAGCGTCATAGACTTCAAGTTTTCCAGTGTCATTCGATTAACGAATTTGCTGAACTTTTCTTTGCCTTTTGCATGCATCTTATAATAATCAATAATTGCGGTAACGAAAGGAATAAGCTGATCCTCCATTAATCCGGAGTATAGAAGCTTGGCGAAGGAGGGTTTAAGCCCCTTCGACTCGCCACCAACATAAACATCGAACTTATCGCGCATCTTTACGATCCCAATATCCTTAATCAACGGTTCACTTGTGCCTAAGGCGCATCCAGCATATCCAATCTTGAGTGGTGTAGGCGTATCGATACCGGAAATGGCCTGATTTAAATTTTTGGCTGTTTCCATGCCTGCTTCTTCTGCACCTCTACAAAAGTTGCAAGCGATCAGACTTTTGGTTACAAATCCTGCAGGGTTTATTTCAAGACCGCGATCCTCAAGTTTATTTTTGATCTGATCTCGTTGTTCAATCGATACTTCTGCGTATAGTTGCTTAAAGGGTGTCATCTCCACTTTTGAATCTGGACCAATAATCTCACCAATTTTAACTAGTTGCTCCGGAGTGAATAAGCTTCCACCAAGTTGGATTGCTGGACTAATCGCTATTTTAAATTTATCTCCCATGCTCATACCTCTCTACTCACTTTATATCTACTACAAAAGGTACTGTAAAGACTTCCCCATCATGCTGGAATTGGCCCCAGATTTTATAGATTCCGCTATGCGGGAAGGAGGTCATAAACTCCGCTTTTGGACCTGTTGCCTTTTCCTCTGTTGGATGAACATGCAGATATTGCTCTGCATCCTCAGAAAGGATAACAACATGACCTACAGCACCGAGGTATTGTTCCAGATTATTGATCCCTTCGTTCGTTGACGCATCCATGATATTAAAGGTCAGATTTACGTCGTTGTTGGCCTTTTTGGTACTCAATGAAAGTTCGATTTTTTTACCATCCACTTCTTTTACAAGGTTGGAATCCGCTTGAACAGGCTTTTGGGCTTTTTCTGGACCCCCAACGTTCACCCATTCACTGGGTGTAGTACTCGCTCCACCTTTTGGAACAAAGTCGGCAAGGATTTTGTATTCGCCACCGGCTGGAAATGAAGTTTCAATCGCAAACTTTCCATCGCCTTTATAATCAGGATGAATGTGATTAAAGTAAGAAAGATCTTTACTCACTACGATAAGGTGCATTCGTTTTTCGTGGCCCATTTCAAATTCATTAACCGGATTTCCATCGGCGTCCGTGATTTGGATTGTCAGATGCGAATTTTCATTGGCCTTCACATCTGATGCAAAGGAGAACGAGGCTTTAGGGCTACTTGCTGTTGAATCAGCGTGAGGCCCTGCATGATCATGACTCGCACCTTCAGTTTCAGAATTCATCTCAGTATGATTCATACCACCATGTCCATCTGTATGTGCACTTTCTTTAGGGGTTCCGCAAGCAGACAACACACCGAAAGCTAAAACACCGGTTAACATTAGCATGATTTTTTTACTCCTCCTCATCATTTTGTTCGCTCCTATTCTAGTACTTTGACTAGTGACGTACTTTTACGCGTTGCAATCGCAGGGCGTTCAGAACGACGGATACCGAACTCAAGGCCATCGCTGCGCCTGCAACCCATGGTGCTAACAGACCGATAGCTGCAATAGGGATGCCTAAAGTGTTGTAACCAAGTGCCCAGAACAAGTTTTGCTTAATGTTGCGCATGGTCTTACGACTCATGTAGATAGCATCAGGAATACTGGATAGATCGCCGCGCATGAGTGTTACATCAGCTGCTTCCATCGCTACATCTGTCCCCGTACCAATCGCCATACCAATATCTGCAGTTGCCAAAGCCGGTGCATCATTAATACCATCGCCAACCATGGCCACTTTTTTACCTTGAGACTGAAGTTTTTTAACTTCTTCCGCTTTTCCTTCAGGCAAGACCTCTGCACGAACGTGGTCAATACCTACTTGAGCAGCGATGGCTTTTGCCGTCCGTTCATTGTCACCTGTAATCATAATGACCTGAATGCCCATTTCTTTCAGACGGCTCACTGCAGCTTTCGACGTTTCTTTAATTGTGTCTGCCACAGCGACCATACCTGCATATTGACCATCAATGGCAACCAGCATCGCAGTTTTCCCCGCTTCTTCCAAACGTGACATCGAATGATAAGCTGCTTTTGCATCGATATTATACTTTTCCATCAGTCGACGTGTACCCACGAGCAGTTGTTTACCTTCAACCATTGCCTGGATTCCGAAACCCGGAAATGCTTCAAAGGATTGAGTTCCTGGTAGTTCGATATTTCGTTCATGGATGCCCACAACGATGGCTTCTGCAAGTGGATGCTCAGAATTTTTCTCTGCAGCTCCAACAAGTTTCAGGAATTCATTTTCATTGCCAAGAGCGACGACGTCAGTCAATTCAGGTTTACCTTTTGTAACAGTACCGGTTTTATCCAGAAGGATTGCATCAATTTTATGTGTCTGTTCCAGATGTTCCCCGCCTTTGAACAACACCCCTAGTTCAGCCGAACGACCAGACCCCGCCATAATGGATGTTGGGGTTGCAAGTCCAAGTGCACAAGGACATGCGATAACAAGAATCGCAATTGCTTTTTCTAACGAACCTGCAAAATCGCCTGGTGTAACCCAGAAGTACCAAACCACGAAAGCAACTATTGCAATCCCTACAACGATCGGGACGAATATGCCCGAGATCACATCGGCTACCCGCTGAATTGGTGCTTTTGATCCCTGAGCTTCTTCAACAACCTTAATAATTTGTGCAAGAGCGGTTTCTTTACCTACTTTGGTTGCTTTGATCCGAAGAATACCGTTTTTATTAATCGTAGCTCCAATCACAGCATCTCCGACTTTTTTCTCTACTGGAAGGCTTTCACCCGTAAGCATGGATTCATCTACAGATGAGATCCCTTCCAGCACCTCTCCGTCTACAGGAACTTTATCTCCTGGGCGAATAAGGACAACATCTCCTACAATGACTTCATCCACTGGAATGGTAAGTTCTTTGCCATCCCGAACCACTAATGCCGTCTTCGCCTGCAGACTCATCAATGATTTAATTGCCTCTGATGTTCGGCCTTTCGCAAGTGATTCAAACAATTTACCCATAAGAACCAATGTAATAAGGACCGCACTCGTTTCATAATAGAGGGATGGACCATGATGCATCCCGTCAGCCATACTTGACCATTGAATGGTTAAATACAAACTATAGAAGTAAGCTGCAGAGGTACCAAGTGATACCAACACATCCATGTTGGCACTCCTGTTTCGGAGAGCCTTATACGCACCTACATAGAACTGTCTACCAATATAAAATTGTACTGGTGTAGCTAGGATTAGTTGGAACCACGGATTCATAAACAATTCCGGCACATAGATCCATGAAGTGAACGAGAAGTGACCTACCATAGTCCACAACAGCGGCAAGGAAAGAATCGCCGAAATCAGTAATTTCCGTTTTTGATTACTCAGTTCTTTCGCACGATGGTCACTTGCACCACCACTGGAACCGTCTGCCTTCACGATCGCCGTATAACCAAGTTTTTTCACCTTGTTTTTCATGTCTTCGATGGAAACTTCACCAGGGGAAAATTCAACTCGGGCCGTTTCCATGGCGAAGTTTACTGAAGCGTTAGTCACGCCGGGCAACTTGTTCAGGCCCTTTTCAATTTTGTTCGCACATGCTGCACAGGTCATGCCTTCAAGATTGAACTGCGCAACCTCTGATACGGAACCATATCCAAGTTTTTTGATTTTTTCCTCAAGTTCTTTCATTTCCACTTTCGTGGGATCATACGTTACACTTGCCTTTTCCAAAGCAAAGTTAACATTTGCTGATGTGACCCCGTCCATTTTACCGAGGCCTTTTTCGATTTTGTTTGCACATGCTGCACAGGTCATTCCTGTAATTTGTATACTCGACTGTTTTGTCTGAGCCTCTGCTGTTGCCACAATAACTCACTCCCCTCATCGTCCATTACTTACGCTACTTCGTAGCCTTGCTCTTCAATAACTTCTTTAATTTGCTCCAAGGAGACTTGATTTTCATCATACGTCGCTTCAACCGAATCATCACTGAGGTTCACCTTGCCACTCACTCCAATTTCTTTCAGAGCACCTTCGATGGAGTTTACACAATGTTGGCAGCTCATACCTTGTACATTCAAAACAATGTTTTTCATCTTATTTCGTCCCTTCTTGTGGGTGATTTTTTGGTTTAGTTTGACCTAAACGATGGGCTAAACTCTCGAGGCCAGTTTTTCAGGTCTCATCAAGCTCTTGTACAATACAATACCCCCCTACCCTATATTAGTCAACATATTTTTATACCCCCATACCCTATATGGACTATCTTTCTCGTTAGATCAATGAATTTATGGAGAGAAGAACCGATTATTTATACGCTGATTGGTAATCGGACCATGTTCTTGTCCTTGACTTGGGAATAAAACTTGTACCGATAAAACAAAAAAGCCGCTAAAATAGCGACTTTATTGGGACCATGATCTTGTCCCACGATATAAAATTCCTTTATTTATGGTTGAATGTTAATCCATCCGCTTAGATCACATTGTCCATAATCATTATCACCCACAGCAACCATCGTACCATCCGATTTCAGTCCAATCGTATGGGCACACCCCGCCGAAACAGCTCTAATTCCGTGCCAGCCACGTACATCGCATTGGTGATGTTTATTCGAACCCACAGCAACCATTGTACCGTCGGACTTAAGACCAACGGTATGATAACTCCCCGCTGCAACTGCTACAATATCGCGCCATCCGCTTACGTCGCATTCGCCTTCATTATTTCTACCCACAGCCACTACCGTGCCATCCGATTTGAGCCCAACTGTATGAAGATACCCCGCCGAAACAGCTAATATATCGCCCCAGTCGTTTAAGCTACATTGGTTATATTTATTGTTACCAACGGCTGTTACCGTTCCGTCTATTTTTAAACCGACTGTATGCCAGTCACCCGTCGTGACCGATACAATATCGCGCCAGCTACTCACGTTGCATTCCCCTTCATTATTTCGCCCGACCGCAACCACGGTGCCATCTGATTTAACCCCAACCGTACGGCACCAACCTGCCGAAACGGTTACAATATCGCGCCAATCGCTTACATCGCATTGGTCATGCTTATTCCAACCTATAGCAGTTACCGTACCATCAGATTTAAGACCAACGGTATGTGCATTACCGGTGTTCGTAGCCATATGAACATTACCAGCCGCAACTGCGACGATATCGCACCAATCGCTTACCTTACATTGACCATATTTATTATCACCCACAGCTATTACTGTTCCGTCAGATTTAAGAGCAACGGTATGACGACGACCTGCCGCTATGGTACAGTTACGGAACCGTTTCGTCTCAAAAACCGCTTCCTTCCGTGAATTGTAGTCCATATCTTCCTCCTCTCCACCAATTGAAAATCCTCGTTTAGTTCAACTGTAAGTCATAAAGTTTGTTGTTAAATCGCATGTTACAAAAGAAAGGCTCGCACAGGCAGGGTATTATTACTTCCCTGCCCAATACGAGCGTCTATGTCATATTGCACTCAAACGGTTGATCCGAATGTGTACTTTTAGCAATCATTTCATTTCATGTAGCGATAGTCTAATAGATCCTTCAAATTTGAAATTTTCTTCAACAGCTTTTCTCCGACATTGGTTTCCCTCACCAGCTTCCGCGCCAGTTCTTTGTCCACCAATCTTTTTAGAGATAACACGTCCGTTCCGTTACATAACACATCTTCTTTTGAATTAAATTTCTTATGGGCGACGAGCTGCATGCCAAAGGAATTGTACAACAAGGTATATCCGGCAATGCCCGTTGTGGATTGATAGGCTTTGGAAAAACCGCCGTCAATCACGATCATTTTTCCGTTTGCTTTAACAGGGCTCTCTCCACTAATTTCTTTGACTGGCGTGTGCCCGTTAATGACATGTCCATGATCTGGATTCAAATCAAACTCCTGCAAGATTATTCGACAGATATCTTCATTTTCACGTAAATGGTAGTAAGGATTCTTTCTCTCTTTATGTGCTTCTTTATCTTGGATAAAATACCGTTCAAAAGTGGTCATTTCTCTCTTTCCAAAGAGCGAGGAACATTCTCCTGTCCAGATGTACCATACCATATCCGTCGCCAGATCTTCTGTCTCTTCCGGATGCGCAAAGGCGTAACGTAAATAATCTTCAAAAACATCAAGCAATTGACGGCCCGCATATGTCTTGTCTTCAATCTGCATTTCTTCCATATTTCCTTCTTCATCCAAAGGAATACAGCCGTGGATTAACAAATTCCCGTTGTATTTTAAATAAAGGCTGCCCTTTTTCATGAGAAAATTCATATGTCTGGCCATCTTTTCGGAATGCTGAACGGAAAACAGCAGCTTTTCCATCACCTGGCGTTCTTCCTCAAGCAATTGTTCGGGCTTCTGCGGATTTACGGTTGCGAAACAGGTGTTTTCCAGGTGGTACGTTTTACCACAGATGTTGATTTCATTGTTGTCGTAATCAATCTGCTCCAGCAAAAGCCTTTCAGACATATTAAAGTATGGGCGTCTCTTGATAATCGGGCTTTCAAGTTTAAACTGAATCATGGCAATGGCTTGGTGAATTTTGGTGATCTGCAGAATTTCCTGCTCCGATACATTATGTCCAGCCTGTAACTTAGGTCTGAAGGACGGATTGTCTTCGTAATATTTCTCCGCCAGGTTTAGCAGTGGGCGCAGATTGATTCCGTATACATCTTCAATGATGTCCAGATTATCGTATCTGGCGCAGATTCGAATAATATTCGCAAGGCAGACCAGAGAACCTGCGTAGGCTCCGATCCAGAGGACATCATGGTTCCCCCACTGTATGTCTACAGAATGGTAGTTGATCAGCGTATCCATAATTTTATCGGGGTACGGCCCCCGGTCATAGATATCTCCAACTACATGAAGATGGTCAACCACCAGGCGCTGTGTCGTATAAGCAAGGCCGATAATGAGATTGTCCGCCTGGCCCAAGGATATAATTTGCCGATATATTTCCTCGTAATAAGGATCCTTATTGTTGGTCGAATCCGTTTTGTATAGAAGCTCTTCTACAATATATACATATTGCTCCGGCAGAGCTTTACGCAATTTTGAGCGTGTATACTTGGAAGAGGCATAAGAAATAAGCTTAAGCATGTGTTCAATTGTTAGTCTATACCACTGGTTCAAAGCCTGTTTATTGCTCAGTTCCCCTATAACCAGCTGAATTTTTTCTTCCGGGTAATAAACCAACGCCGCAAAATCATTGATTTCTTGATCCGTCCAAACCTCCCGGAATAATTCTTTGATTTTCTCTTTGACGGTACCCGAACCGTTTCGTAGTACATGCTGAAAAGCCTGAAACTCCCCATGCAAATCACTGACAAAATGCTCGGTTCCCTTCGGGAGATTGGAGATCGCTTCAAGGTTGATGATCTCTGTTATGATTTTTTCTTCCGTATCATATTTCTCGGCCAATAAATCTAGAAACTGCTCATCCAAAACAGATGTCCCCCTTCAAGGAAGTATGGTGTTGTATAGCCGGGTCCAAAAGCTTTAGACCGATATCAAATTACACTCTATACTTGGCATTGATTATATGGTAATTATCAGCATCGCCTTCCCCCATCATACTCCAGTTCATCATATATGAACAAATTTCATTGAATGGATTTGAATGAACCATGTTTGTAGTTATTTTAGTATTTTACACAATGAAAAATAAACGATCTATTCTCAGAATTTGCTTGTTTAAATTCCCAATCACCATATGTTTTAATTTTTGAAAAACCGATTTGTTTCAGCGACTCATTGAATTCTTCTTGATTTCGAAACCTCAGCTGCATTTTTTCATGAACTAACACTTTGTCCGTTTTAGTATTTTTTACTATTTCATAGAAAGTGTAAATATCTCCCTCAAACCCTTCATATTCTGTATAAATTTCTAAAGGATCTCCGCTTAGTCTATCTTTAGCTAAGTCAGGAGTTTTGTCCTTCTCCCATTCTTCCCATACTTTTACCAAAGGGTTTCTTGTATCAAAAATAAAGTGACCCCCGATTTTTAGGGATCGGAATACGTCTGAGATTACTCGTTTCCAGCTGTCATCTGTAAGAAATACCTGTGCAACATTCGCTGTCATAATTACCGCATCATAGGTATTGGTTTGTAAATCCGCACTATCACCTATAATCCATTCCACACTTTCAGAATTATCTTTACTTCGCGCTATTTCAATCGCTTCTTCATTGGGATCTATAGCGGTAATTTTATAACCGTACTGAACAAGATGAGTAGTCCATCTTCCTGTTCCACAGCCCAGGTCAGCTATAGATTCTACTTGTAATCTCTTTAACAATGCAAGGAAAAATTCATCGTCTTTTCCCCAATGGTTAATCTGGTCATATACTAATGGAATCATAAATAATGTCTCCTCACTTTCAACAGCATTTTACTGTGCTCAAGAGTTTGATGTCTCGTACATAAGCTATACGGTTTTATTTTCACTCTGTGAACCAAAAACTACCCTAGTTGCTTCTATAAAAGATAACATGATTGGTGAAAGCCACTTGTCTTTATGCCACAACATCTGTGTATATACCTGCAAGTCCGGAATTTGCCAGGGGAGGACAACAAGTTCTCCGCGTTCAACTTCAGATTCCGCGACGATCTCAGGAAGAAAGGCAATACCGATTCCTGAAATTGCACATTGTTTAATGGCTTCAGCACTTTGAAACTCTAAATATGTAATGCTATCAATGCCCTCTTTCTCAAATGACCGATCAAACATCGTCCGATAGGGACAACCCTTCTCATTTGTCAGGAACACTTCATCATGAAAATCTTCCAATTGCAGCACAGTTCGTTTGGCGAGTGGATGATCTGGAGCAGCTAACAATCGGAAATGTTCTTCCAGCAAAGGTTCCACGGAAAGTCCACTCGAGCGAATAGGTTCATCCAACATATAAACAATATCCGTGGTCCCCTCAAAGAGCGTTTGCTTGAGCTCTTGATTCGGAACTGAGCGGAAAATTAAGCGAACTCCCGGATGCTGCGAACGAAACCGTTGGAAGACAGGTGGAAGCCGATAGGAGCAAATAACCTCATTCGCACTTATCGTTAAGGTTCCACTTAGTTTTTCATTATCATGGACAGCACTACGAGCCTCGTCCATTTTTTCGAGAACGCCTTGGGCGTGTGTTAAAAAGCGTTTACCCGCAGTTGTGAGCGCGAGTTGCTTGCCCAACCGATCAAAGAGGCGAACACCTAGCTCATCTTCCAATGCTTTAATTTGCATCGTGACGTTGGAAGGAACGTAGCTCAGCGCTTCTGCTGCCCGCGTGAAATTCAATGTTTTTGCAACCGTACAAAACGTATTCAGTTGACGCAATTCCATCCGATGATCCCTCCTTCATCTTTCAATTTTATTGAATAATATCCTGAATTCTATTCACTTTTATTGAGAGTATCACAGCTCTATACTGAGTACAAGAGATCACAGTGAACATGTGGTTTTTCATTTTGAAGGGAGCAATTATACGATGGATTATGAAATTTTTAATTTGGGTGATGTACTCTTACAATCAGGAGTGACGTTACCAAACGCTTATCTCGCTTATCAAACTTACGGAAAATTAAATGAACAGAAAGATAATGTTGTTGTCTATCCAACGGCTTTTGGAGATCAGCATGTTCAGAATGAATGGCTCATTGGCAGCGGGATGGCACTGGATCCAGAGAAATATTTTATTATCATTCCGAATTTGATGGGCAATGGACTCTCTTCCTCTCCCTGTAACACGTCTCCTCCATTCGATCGGGCTAACTTTCCACAGGTAACCATCTATGACAACGTACGTTTCCAGCACCAACTGCTGACCGAAAAATTCGGTATTCAAAAGATTGCTCTCGTCGTCGGGTGGTCGATGGGCGGCATTCAGGCATTTCAATGGGGGGCAAGTTACCCGGAGATGGTTGAACGAATCGCACCTTTCGGAGGCATCGCCAAACCTTGGCCTCACACATTTGTGGTCCTGGAAGGCATGAAAGCTTCGCTGCTATCTGCAGTCGGCTTCGACTCAAGTAAATTAAACCAACTAAGTTCTACAGACATGCGTGCCGTTGGTCGGGTGTATGCGGGATGGGGACTATCACATGCGTTTTATAGAGAAGAGCTATACCGTGAGATGGGATTTGACACATTGGAGGATTTTGTAGCTGGTGTCTGGGAAAATAGCTTTATGAATATGGATCCGCATAATGTTCTGGCCATGTTATGGACAGGTCAACATGCAGATATCAGTGCAAACCCCTCCTATAACGGAGACTTTGATAAAGCACTTCAGAGCATAAAAGCTTATGCCTGTATCATGCCGGGAAGCACGGATCTCTTCTGCACAGCGGAAGATAATGAATACGAAGCTAAGCGTATACCTAATGCTGTCTTGAAACCGATCCAATCGATCTGGGGCCATTTTGCCGGTCGTGGAATCAACAGTGCCGATAATCAATTTATTGATGAGAATTTAAAACACTTGTTGTCACTTAGCACTAATGAATAGATCGTCACTTGCATGGGAATTCAGTGAACAGAAGCGTTGATCTTTCAGAGGGAGAGCTCCCCCAGCAGTGGTGTTGTTGAGTGATGATGTAGAAATTAAGCAACCAGCAATAATGAAGTTGAGGACCTTATCCGATGTTTCTTTTGCATCCTCTGCCAGTCTCATTTCTATGTCTTTCATCTTTAATTCCACCGGATAACTCACTCTGGTTGCCATTACAAACACACCTCCAAGATGATCTTGAAGGTGTGTTTGATTAATACATATTCCTAATGATTATAACTACAATTAAGTAAGTACAGTCATCGCTTCTCTTGTGAATGGAACCAGATCATCAGTACGTCCTTCTTGAATTTTCTTAACCCATTCAGGGTCGACTAGAAGAGCACGGCCTACAGCAACCAGATCAAACTCATCATTCTGAAGTCGTTGTACCAATCCCTCGATACCGACGTTACTTGCGCCTTTACCTTCTGTGAACAGACTTGTAAAGTCACCATCAAGACCAATCGATCCAACAGTGATTGTCGGTTTACCAGTCAGTTTTTTGGTCCAACCAGCAAAATTCAGATCAGACCCTTCGAATTCCGGCTCCCAGAAACGGCGTGTGGAACAGTGGAAGATATCGACTCCAGCTTGAACCAACGGTGCGAGAAGCTGCTCCAGTAATTCCGGTGTTTCAGCCAATTTAGCCTGATAATCATCTGTCTTCCACTGAGATAAACGCAGTACAATCGGGAATTCCGATCCCACTACTTTACGGCAAGCCTCAATCACTTCAACTGCAAAACGTGTGCGAGCCATCATATCTCCACCATAACGATCCGTACGAGAGTTGGTTTTCTCATACAGGAATTGGTCGATCAGATAGCCGTGTGCTCCATGGATTTCAACACCATCGAACCCAACGCGTTTCGCTTCTGAGGCTGCTTGTGCGAATTCCTGAACGATTGTAGCGATCTCAGCTTCCGAATAATCATTAACATGACCTTTGGCTCCCATATGCCAGATCTGTGGAATAATTCGACCGCCAGCTTCATGTACTTCAGATACAACATGTGCCCAACCATTCATTGCAGCTTCACCATAAAAGTGCGGCACATTGGCTTGATTGGATGCATCCGGATGATTAATTATTGTCCCTTCTGTCACAATAAGCCCCACTGCGTTTTCTGCTCTGCGGCGATAATAGCCCGCAACATTCGAACCCGGGATACCGTCCGGAGAAAATTGACGCGTCATCGGCGCCATCACGATCCGATTGGATAACTTCAAGTGACCTAACTCTATAGGTTGGAACAATGCTTCTACGGATTGAGAATAATTCATAATAACCTCCACATATTTCGTTTTATATAAATTGACCTAGGGGATGTTAAACAGCAACCAGCCTGGTTAACAGCTAGACGTTATTTCCAAATGAATCAATACACGATTTTTAACGAAAAGCCCCACCTCCTTCAAGGTTTCGTGGTGTATTAATCCGCCTTTAATTATTTTTGACTTCGTAGTCAAGAATTTCACAAAAAAAAGATCAAGACATGATCATGCCAAATGAAGTACGCAGAACCGTCTCGATCTGTTCACGGGATGAACCTGATTTCTCCATAACTCTCACACCAAGAATGGTGTTATTTAGATAAGATGCAAGCTCTATACTCGTATACCGGTTGGAAATTAACTGTTGTTTCTGGCCACTACTTATGATCTTCTCTAATACCAGTTGAATCTCTTCTGCCATGAGCTCAGCTTCGCGTGTGACCTGCTCGTCATCTGTTCCGAATTCGAGTGATGCATTCACAATTAGACACCCTTGGCAGCTAGTTTCATCGTCTAAAAGGGAATATCGTAAGGTATCCAGTTTATCAACGGGAGACGAATCCAGGGCTTCAATCTCTTTCAGTTTCGCTATAACCTGTTCACGGTAAAGTGCCAGCGTCTTCAGGAACAATGATCGCTTGTCTTTAAAAACACAGTACAAACTTTGTTTTTTGACTCCTGTAGTACGCGTAAGGTCCTCATAAGAAGTTGCTTTGAAGCCTTGATTCCAGAACACTTCCATAGACTGGTGTAATACACGATCAACATCAAATTCTCTTGGTCTGCTCATGGGATTAATGTATCAGTTATTGACCATGCAGTCAAGAACTGATCATTTTACATCCTAATCTCTACGGTATTTTCCTGCAGGTCCATTGAATGCGGTCTAACTCTTCCGGTAAGCAACCTTGTGAAAAGCATTGATATAACGAAACAGTGCTTCACCATCATCAGGCACATGCGTACTTGTATCCAGTGGCAGCATCATTGCCTGATACGGCTCTGGCACCATTCTATATTGATGGACATAGGAGGTTAGGATGAACCCGTTGCGTTGCCAGAACTGAATGCGTTCCTGATGAGCCTCCGTTGTCCCGAACTCCGCCTCGATAATCATACCTTTGATCCGGTGTTCCCTTAACGCCCAGGCTCTGAGCTGCTCTAACATCCAGGTCCCTATGCCCCACCCACGCATCTTCTGTTCAACCGCGAGGTAATCGATGATCAGGATGCGGTCCGCAACCTTCCCCTCCAGTCCAGTAACAGCCATCGCAACCACTTCTCCATGATGCACGCCCGTGTGTAAATAACCAATCCTCCGGTCCAGCATACTGCGCAGAATCGCTTTTGTCTTAGCGCCGCTTTGAAAAGCCTCATGATAGATTCGCTCCATCCGCGCCCACAATGCTTCATCCCACTCCTCTATAGTCGTAAACTCTAATTCCAGCATCTCATTCGCCTCCAGCTTTAATTCAGATTTATCGTGATTCAAGACATGTAAGAGATATTCCTTCCGGTTTAATGGATTATGATCGTATCTTGTACATGAAGGCAATTCACCATCGAAGGGCTGATAGCCATAAAATTCGGACGGGTTCGCCCTCTTTTTTCTGCGATCGTACTTCCTTTGACGAATTCTGCGATTCTGAAGACTGTAGCATGTCTTTAATCTTAAAAGTTTATATTTTTATCGTTCGCATATATGGCGTTTATTCACAAAATTTCATCTATCCTGCCCGTTAACGTAATGAAGCTGCCGGTCCAACACAGGCAACTTCATTTTCGTCGTTTATTCAATTATAGTTTCTACGTTAGCGCAACAAGCATTAACTTTTTATATCTTCTTTAGCCTTTTGTCTATATCGAATTATGGAAAGAGGTAAATTAACTACTCCAAGTATAAAAGAAGAGCCAATAGATATCCATTGAGATATTGAAGGATAATTCGGTTTTCCGTCTCCTACAGGTCCTATTTTGGGTTGGTGGCTATCCCACAAAACATATAAGAGACCAACAGCAGGTAACAATATGCAAACTATACTTGCAACTATATGTAACACATACTTGTTCAATCCTACCCCTCCATTTATTTTATTCATGTCTAGGACACTGTTTATATTATAACGTTATCTAAAACGGGAGATTACACTAACCTACTCCTTAGTTTAACAAAAAAATTTCTCCTTTAAGATATTTCCTAAAATAGTTTTCAATAACTGATGGAAAATTTGCCGCTAAGGATTGTTGTTCATTTGGATTTAGAGAATGGAATGCGAAAGTCCTAATGATTGACCAAATAAAAAATGCTTCTAATAACTCGACATAATTCTCTTCCAGTTGATTTACTTTGCTATACGATGAAATAAATACTTTCCTATTATCAGATGAAAGATGCAAATTTGAGAATTGTTAGTTGTGGTGTAACAAGGCTTGGAGGTTAGTACTCGCCTCAATCGGTACATAAAATGTATGCGGAAACCGTCAATAAGCTTGACGAGATCGTGTCTACAGCTTCATTCGCTGTGAACTTAATCCCATCACATCAAACTTTGGTGCAGTTGGACCTACTATCATTGGGTTAATGAGTTATGAATCATAAAACAAAGAAAGCAGCTGATCACTTGGGTCAGCTGCTTTCTTATTGTTATAGAGGTTTTATACATCGTTAAAAGGCATATATCAAACGAAGATGATACAAGTGTTTATTTATTGCAAAGATTGTTTCGTTTGTTTTCTTTTAGATAGGGAGTTATCAAGCAGCGTTGTTACGATGCCAATCACAAGGGCAAGCGCACCGATCCATGGAATGTAGGTCAACAGGTTGTGGTTGACGGCGATACCCCCGACACCAGCTCCGGCAGCCATTCCAACTTGTCCAATCGCGCTATGCAAACTAAGTACAATGCCTGAAGCAGCGGGAGCGAGACTTATAAGCTGGAATTGGATCGGCGTACCTGAGGACCAGGCTGCTATTGCCCAGAAAATAAGTAATATATATAGAAGAAATATGGATTGGCCTATAAACGGGAACAACAATAACGCAGTGGCATGGAGTATCATTCCACCAGCTAGTGTACGGAATGTACCCCATTTATCTGTACTGAGTCCTCCTATTTTGGAACCAATAGCACTAGCGATACCAAATATAAACAGGGCTACCGTTACACCTTGATCACTCATGCTAAATATATCAAGGAGATACGGTGAAATGTACGTAAATAAAATGGAATATGAGCCTAACCACACGAACGTAATCAGTAACGCTGCTGCGATACGCGGTTGCATGATGAATTTAAACTGATCACGCAAAGGAACAACTTCTTCAGCAACCACTTTGGGGATGATCAGCAGCGCTAGGAATAAGAGAATAAGTCCTATTACTCCAAGACCAATAAATATGATGTTCCAATCATAATGGGAAGCTACAACCCTGCCTATGGGTACACCGATAACTAATGCCGTACTATTTCCCATAATAACAGTAGCAATTGAACTGCCTTGCTTTCCTGGAGCAGCCAAAACCGCAGCAAGAGTAAGGAGCGTAACCTGAATAACACCGGCACTAAGTGCTGAAATAATTCTAGCTACGATAAGCATCTCATATCCTGTTATCGTTGCAATTAAAATGTTAATAACAGAGAATACAGTTAATGCATAAACTAAGAGTTTTTTTCGATCTAATTTAGATGTGAAAGCAATTAAAAAAGGAGTACCTATGCCAAATGCTATAGAGAACACTGTAATTAGCTGTCCAGCAGAAGAAACTGAAATGTTGCTAGATTCAGCAATTTTGTCTAGGATCCCGGCAATAACATATTCTGATGCGCCATTAAGAAAACTAATTACAGCTAATAAATATATTTTCCACATATTTTTCAACAATTTCACCTTCTTATTTCTGTATTTCTAGAAAAATAGATTAATTAACTATTCACTAAAATAAATATTCTACATTCACTCATCTGGGACAAAACCATTTTCTATATAAGACCCTTCTATTGAATTAGTAGCTAAAGACCTTCCCACATTAAAACATCCGCTAATCGAATGGTTAGACTCATTTGTGTGTTCCACCTTTCAGTGTTAACTCCGTAAGAGATTTCTCCATATTCAGAGTAATCCTACTTATCCGTCTGTAATAAATTTTGTTTTGCAAAACTTATGTTACTTTTATTATTCAAATAAATATATACATTCTGGCATTTTAGTTTGAATTAACATGAGATCACATTTGTTACTCAAAAGTAACGCAGTGTTTTATTAAAAACGGCAGCGTTCCAGAGATAACTTGGAATCACTGCCGCTATTAATAACATCAAATTAGGCTTTGACTGTGTACATCAATTCTTTTTCATGAATTGTGGTACGCCCAGCCGATTGCACATCGGTATATTGAAACATGTTCGTAATAATGACTGGCGTAATCATATTGTAACCCGCTTTTTCGATCTCTTCACGGTCAAATTCCATCAATAGATCGCCTACGGATACTTTAGCTCCTGCCTGTACCTTTGGTGAGAAATATTGGCCTTTCAGCTTTACAGTATCAATACCGATGTGAATCAGCATCTCTGCGCCAAGATCACTTACGAGACCAATAGCATGTCCACTCTTGGACACAGATATTACTGTGCCGTTAACCGGAGATACTGCACGTCCTTCAGCAGGTTGAATGGCAAATCCTTTACCCATCATTTCTTCTGAAAAAGCAGGATCTGGCACTAGGCTAAGTGGCTTAACTTCCCCATTCATGGGGCTGAATATTTGTTGATCCTGTAATTTAGTGTCTTCAGTTACTACAGGTGTAGTTGTGGATATTGCTGATGGTGCAGCTGCCTCTTCCTGGAAGCCCAGAAAATAAGTAATTACGCTAGCTACAACGAATGCAATTAAAGCAGCAATCAGTGCAAAGAGCAGGTTGCTAATGTCTGGACCGACATATGAGGCAGCTCCCGGAAGACCTACAGTGCTAATGAAATAGGCTTTAACAGAAAAGGTTCCCAGAAACGCCCCAGCGACTGCGCCCCCAATGAGCGCTGCAATAAATGGTTTTTTGAATTTCATGTTAATTCCGTACATGGCAGGCTCCGTAATTCCCATAAGAGCGGTCAGTCCTGTAGAATATGAAAGTGATTTGGTTTGGGTGTTTTTAGACTTGAAGCCCACACCAAATGCAGCACCACCCTGGGCCATATTAGCTGCGAACATTAACGGAACGATAAAATCGTAACCAAGTGTTGCAATCGAACCAACTGCAAGCGGCAACAGTGCATAATGCATGCCTGTAATAATCAGCACAGACATTGTGCCACCAATCAAGATACTTGCCAAAATGGATACGTTATCAAA
Source organism: Paenibacillus sp. FSL P4-0176 (assembly GCF_037975265.1). Lineage (NCBI taxonomy): Bacteria > Bacillati > Bacillota > Bacilli > Caryophanales > Paenibacillaceae > Paenibacillus > Paenibacillus sp. FSL P4-0176. Next base: position 3,788,671 of record NZ_CP150242.1, on the reverse strand, counting down.
TAACCATCTGATACCCCCAGATAAACCGTTTCCAATAATGCCACCCAGTGGCCCGATCGCGATCAAGGTTAGTGGTACCATGATGAGTAACGTAACAGTTGGTACAACAATCAGTTTCAGTGAAGAATGAGTGATGCGGTCAATCGCTCTCTCCACGTAAGCAGCGATCCAGATTGCAATGACGATGGGAATAACCGATGATGCATAGGATGTGGCAATAACCGTAATGCCTGCAAACGAAGTATTACCCTCTTGAAGCAACGCTGTAATGGTTGGATGCATGAGACCAGCCGCTAGTGCAGCACCTACATAAACATTGCTCCCCATTTTCTTCGCAGCACTAATGGCCAGAATAATGGGCAGGAAGTAGAATGCGCCATCGCCAACCGCAGACAAAATGATATAGGTTGAACTTGTATTCGTCATCCAACCAAGAGCCACCAGAATGGACACGATCCCTTTGATCATACCTGCGCCAGCAATTGCTGGCAGGATTGGCGTGAACATGCCCGAGATGAAATCAAATAATGCGCTGATCGGATTTCTTTGTTTCTTTCCACCTTTTGGAGCACTCTCTCCGTTAGGCTTCATGCTCATATTGTTCACTAGTGCTTTGTACACTTCGGAAACTTCATTGCCAATAATCACCTGAAACTGTCCACCGTTTTCCGTTACACCCATAACGCCAGGTGTGTTTTTTAACGTCGTTCTGTCTGCTAGATTGTTATCGTTTAGATTGAATCTGAGTCGAGTCATACAGTGCGTAACTTGATCGATATTCTCTTCCCCACCAACCAGTTTGAGAATATCTTTGGACAATTGTTGTTTATCCATGATGTAAGGCTCCTTCGACGTATATTAAGGTAGTAAAGCTAAAATTTTGAGGATGGCAAAACAAACTCATTATGTTTTCATATGACAGCTATTGTGACATTCTTAAGCAGACTAAGGAAGCTCAACAAGCTTGAAACTGGAACTAGTTAAGGGTAGGTTGGTTTATTCGTTGCCACCTTCGTTCTCTGACCATGGACGCGTTAGCCAGTTATAATGGAAGTGCGGAACATATGTTATAACGTCATGTTACTCAGAACAGAGAAGAAAATATATATTGTTTAAGTGTTTAGTTTCCTTTGACACGAAATGATTTTTGTAACAAAAATGTAACGTGTTGTTTTTTGAATACAGGTAATGTATACTGCCTAAGCAGGTTACCTATTATTTTTATTATGGTCTAAGGGAGTGCATATCCATGTTCACCAGTGAACAAATCTCATCCTATAATGAATTGGAATTATCTTTATATAACTATATTTCTCAGAACATGGAAAAAGTGGCGTACATGCGGATTAGAGAGCTGGCCGATGAAACTCATGTATCTACAGCCACCATTATGCGATTTTGCAGAAAGAATCAATGTGAGGGATTTTCGGAATTTAAAGTAAAACTTAAGATGCTCATTTCCCAAAAGGGTAAACTAACGAAGCAGGAGTTAAAAAGTCCACATCATGCTGTGTATGAGTTTTTTGAACGTTCTCAATCTCCTGAATTGGAGGAAAAAATTCAAACGGCAGCAAAATTAATTGCTAAAGCCAGTAGCGTCATTTTTATTGGTATCGGGAGCTCCGGAATAATGGGTGAGTATGGAGCCCGATTTTTCTCAAATCTAGGGATATGCTCCGTGTACATAAAAGATCCTCATTATCCTGTTCATATCAAAATGCAAAAAGACAGCGTTACGATTGCATTATCTACGCGAGGTGAAAACCCATATGTTCTACCTTATCTCCAACGGATCAAGCAGGAGCAAAATAAAATTGTGGCGATAACAAACAATCGCCAATCCACCATGGCTAAAATATCAGATGTGAATATCCCTTATTATGTAAAAGAAGAGTATTATGAATCCACTAACATCACCACTCAGGTTCCTGTTGCGTTCCTTTTAGAATGGCTGGGACGAGAGGTTTTCAAAGAAATGGTAAATACAGAATTAGAGCTATGAGAGAGAACCCGATCTTTTTATAAACACGCACCAGAAAGAGAGCCCTCTAGGCTCTCTTTTCAGTCTTAATGACTCTCTATGGGATGACTACGTTAGACGCTTTCCATTACTTTTTTTCCTCGTGTTGCTGCAATTTGCGTCATAATCATTAGAATGATGATCACAATCATTCCAATCATAGCAGGTGTGAAACTATTGGAAGCATCATGAATCCAACCTAGTAATATTGGACCCATCGCTCCAATAACATACCCGGCAGATTGCTGCATCGCTGACCAGGAAGTTGCATCGTTCACATTGGTTGTAGAATCAATCGGTAACATCAGGTTTAAAGTGAACAAGCCCCCTGCTCCAACTCCAAAGAGTACAACGGAAACCATCGGTATGAAATTCATCATCAATAAAATCAAACCAACAATCATGAACAGAGATTCACCAATCATCCATACTCTTCTTGAAGGAAAGTTCTTCAATAATACAGGAAGTACAAAACTAATTGGGATTTGGATGACAACAAATATGGTCAGACAAAGCGTTGCATAGGATTTGCTATACCCCATTTCCTGAATCATTAACGGGAGCCACGCTGTAAAAGAATAAAACAACATAGCCATTAATCCAAATGAAAGCGTAAGCGTCCATGCGCTTCTATTTCCCCAGGGAAGTTTAATTTGCGGACGTTCTTTTCGTTCACTCACATGAGCAGATTCAGATCGCGGCTTCACCATGATCCACCAAATGATCGCTGCTACAAAGGCAATTACTGCCCACCCTCCTACTGCTATCTGCCAAGAATTGAAGTATGCTTCTAAAGGAATGGATACCATTGAACTGACCGCAGCCCCTACAGTGATTGCAATACTATAGAGTGCAATCATAGATGGAACATGATCGGGAAAATATTTTTTAATAAAACCTGAAGTTAACGGGCCAATCGAAGCGATCCCGATACCTACGATTAATGCAGATAAAAGTAAAACGAACGTAGACTGTGTAAATAGCCGAGTGGCTATTCCGATTCCCACCACAATCAGGGAATATCCAATAATTCGTTCTATTCCCCATTTCCCACTTGCTTTGACGGCAAAAGGTGAAAATACGCCCATACACAGTACAGGTATAGAAGTTAGCAAACTGGCTAGTGCAGCGCTCATCCCCAGATCTTCCCGAATCGTATCTAGCAGCGGAGATATAGAATTAATAGCTGGGCGCAAATTCAATGTAGCAACAAATAATGCAATTATTAAAAACATTTTTTTTCTCATATTCTGCTCCCTAATCGTTCAAATATCAATATTAAACTAAGAAAGAGCCGCTGACTGGCGGCCCTTTCTTAATTTATTCTGTAGGCCTGTACGCTAATCTGTAATAAACGTATTTCCAACATCAGCAGCTGTCGCTATTCACGAAACAAGCTGATCCCGTTGCTTTGAATGACATCCTTATACCAGTGGAAGGACTTCTTACGATAGCGTTCCAATGTTCCTGAACCATCATCATGACGATCCACATAGATGAATCCGTACCGTTTTTTCATTTCTGCAGTTGTTGCACTAACCAAGTCAATACAACCCCATGTTGCATAGCCCATTAATTCAACACCATCTTGGATGGCTTCAGCGACTTGAAGCAAGTGCTCCTTCAAATAATTGATGCGATAATCATCAATAACTGTTTTGTGGCCATGCTCGTCCGTGATCAGTTCATCTACGGCTCCTAATCCATTTTCAACGATGAATAATGGTTTCTGATAACGGTCATACATCGCATTCATGATGTACCTCAGGCCTTGGGGGTCGATCTGCCAACCCCATTCACTCGCGCCCAAGAGCGGATTTGGAACACCCCCAATCAGGTTTCCCTCTCCTTTAATTTGCTTGGCAGGATCAGCCGTTTCACAACAACTTTGATAATAGCTAAAGGAAATAAAGTCAACGGTGTTTTTCAATATTTCTTCGTCGCCAGGTTCAAAATGAATGGTAATTCCGTTATCTTTCAAATAACGTTTCATGTAGCCTGGGTAGTAACCACGCACATGGACATCCGTGAAACCTGTATTCTTATGATCAGCTTCCATCACTTTGATCATATCATTAGGATCAGGAGTCAATGGGTAAATCGGCATAGCAATGACCATACAACCAATTTTGAAATCAGGGTTAATTTCATGCCCTATTTTAACCGCCAGAGCACTTGCAACAAACTCGTGGTGAACCGCTTGGTACAGATCCTGTTTGCTAAGTTGATCCGCATGCGTGTTAATCCCGCCGCCCACAAACGGGTGTTCCAAAATAGAATTAATCTCGTTAAATGTAAGCCAATACTTCACTTTGTCTTTATATCTGTCGAAAATGGCTCGCACATACCGTTCATAGAAACCGATCATTTTTCGATTCGTCCAGCCATCATATTCCCTAACGAGATGTAGAGGAGTCTCATAATGAGAGATCGTAACTAGAGGTTCAATTCCGTATTTCCGGCACTCGTCAAAAAGGTTGTCGTAAAATTGGAGGCCTTTTTCGTTTGGCTCAAGTTCATCCCCTTTGGGGAAGATTCTGGACCAGGCGATAGACGTGCGGAAAACTTTGAAACCCATTTCGGCAAGGAGTTTAATGTCCTCCTTGTATCGATGATAGAAGTCAATTGCGATTAACTTCATATTCTCCTCTGTTGGTTCTGTTGTTGGAGGTGTCTGAATGCCGTGCGGCATGATATCCGAAATGGATAGTCCTTTCCCGTCCTCTAGATATGCACCCTCAATTTGGTTCGCAGAGACGGAACCGCCCCACAAAAAACCATTAGGAAATTGAAATGTTTGACTCATTTAGTAAGCCCACCTTTCTTTTAAACCTTCAGCTGATCTGGATAAAAAACGAATCCCGCTTTATCGGTTTTTTATCATGTATTTGTTTGCACAACTTATGCTACATAGATTAATTCATAAAATATATGTTATTTCGTATTTAGTTCAAGGTATCACAGATTCACATTTGTAACATAAAAGTAACACAGTGTTTCAAAGGGTTGCTGCATGCTAGCTCGAGGGTAACTTTACTTTTAATAAGCGGAATGGCTCCGGTCAAACAGGGTGCAGCCTCCTCACTTGCGAGCACCGTCACCTCGTTATTCAATTGTACGTCCTCATTCAAACATGAAAGAAACCCAAGGTCTATGAATCACCTGGGTTTCTCGACTATTAGTTGTGGTGGTTGTACTCACCCCTACACACAGCTTTTAAGTTGTTTTATTAGCTCATCGCAGGCTGAAGAGTTTCCAGCAGTTTCTTAATCTCTTCATCATAGTCCAGTTGGAATAAAGGAATGATCTCATCTAATTTTTGCTGGTACAAATCCAGATCCTGGACACGAAGCGCTGCTCTTAATTCCATTTCTTCTTCTGAACCATTGTCGTTCAAAATCATGTCCAGGACATCCGCTTTGAAATATTCACTTGGAGGAAGGATCAAAGCATTCATCAGGAATTGCATAAAAAAGAGATGGTTATCTTTTTCCTGATCCGCTTTTTTCATCGCTTTCTTCGTAAATAAGTTGATATATTTCTGAGCAAAATCTACTCCTTTCAGTTCATAAGGCCCACCATGTTCTACCCCTCTCCAACGCAGGTCAGCCACGGAACTAAGCCACCAAGCCGGATCGATGGCCTGCTGCATACGCAGCAATACGTTCTGTTCAAACTTCGGATCGGGATGCAAGCGCTGTGCTTCCAAAGACTTTCCTATAGTCTCAGCTTCGATCGCAGCAACGGTGATACCTTGTCCATGAATAGGATCAAAGCTGCAAAATGCATCACCAAGGACGAGTAATCCAGATGGCCAATCTTCCATGAGTTCAAAATGCTGGCGAACAGACTCGGAAATACGGTACCCCCTAGGCCCCTGCAATGGCTCTAACTGCTCCATTAACTTTACAATTTTATCTGAAGCAAATAGATGCTTGATTTGATCTTGAAATTCTTCCGGCTGAGTGGACGGATACTCATCTCCTCCAGCATTGAAAAGAATGAGTCCAGCGATATCATCCTCAATGCGCGTAAATATGCCTGCACGAATACCTTGCTCAGGATCTGAATCAGACATCACGAATTCATTTGGAATAGAGGATTTTATTTTGTAATAACGAGTGCTGTAACCAAGAGATACCTTCAGCACCTCCGGCTCCGGCACATTCAACCCTAATTTATCAAGCCATCTGATCAATTTGGAGGAACGACCAGAGGCATCAATAACCATATTCGCTGGAAGTTGGTCTTCTCGCTTCTCTCCTTTTCTTTCTTTTGTGTAAATTCCTGTAATGGAGTGCTGATCTTCAGAGACCATTAGCCCGGTAACTTCCAAGCTGGTTAAGATGCTTACATGAGAAATGTCCTGGAGTCGTTTGCGCAGCACCCATTCCAGCAAAGCTCTGCTGCACGATGCAATTTTGAATGAAGAAGGATCCTCCTTGTTAACTAATGTACCGTATCGATTAGTAACTATAAGCTTCTCATCATGTGAAGAGATGGCCCCCAATTCTATCAATTCGTCATTGTAACCTGGGAAATAATGTTCCATAATCAGCGCGCCGCGTGGTTGTACACGGTGTGGATGAAAAGATTGAGGTACACCCTGCCGGTTATTTGGCTCCGAAGGGAATTCATCCCTCTCAATCACACATACTTCCTCATAATAATCGGCTAACATTCTTGCAGTAATTAATCCAGCAATCCCTGCTCCGATCACCACAGCTTTTTTCATGTCAGACACCGAAGATTCATCCTTTCTAAGAAATTAGATTTTATTCTACACTTGTAGATCAATCAAAATATTACTTATAATACCAATATATAATTAAAATTTCTTTTATAGTAAGAATCAATATAGCGTTGGTATATAGTTAAACTACGATATGGAAGTGGTGTAGATGAAAATCATTGAAAAAAAGCTTGATTTAAGAGTTGCCCGGACTCATAAATTGTTAATTACGGCCTTTAAAGATCTGTTATCTGAGCAAGGCAAACTATTCAGCAATATCACGATTAATGAGATATGTGATAAAGCGATGGTTCACCGTACAACGTTTTACAAACATTTTGAGGATAAATTTGCGCTGTTGTCCGCTACCCTCACGTGGGTTCTTCAGGATTATTTACAAATGAGTATAGAAGATCGGCTTCGGCAGCCCTTGCAAAGCCTATCTAGATTCATGTTGGAGAATTTACTGGAGCCGATTGTTCAAAACCAGAAGAATGACAAGGGATTTACTGACTTTTTCAAAAACTATATCGGAGATATATCCAGAAGAGATTTTCTGGAACTAAAAAGAAGAGGTAAACCATTTTCACCCCCCATAGAACTCTTAGCCGAATATCATTCAGGGGTCATTAGTTTACTTGTCACGTGGTGGATATATCATCTTGAAGAAGATGTTACGGCAGGACAGATGGATGAGTATTACTATCAAATGGTTAACGAGAAAATCATGTTAGACTAGCATGAAGCTCACTCTACGCTACACACCTAGCCAAGTTATCCAGCCTGACCTATTTTCACCAGAATAAGAAGGTATCTTATTGTTGAGATAAAATAAAACTAAAGAAACCGATGGGCATTTACAAATGTAAAGTTCCATCGGTTTCTTTAGTTTTAGGATAGTTCGGTTGAAGGCTACAAATGCTGTGAATCTAAAATATAAGTCGATAAAATTATGCCTACTGATCAAAAACATGGGTTACTATGTAGCAAACCAGCAATTGTTTTCTTACCAAAGACCTAAGTAACAACTACCCTTACGAGAAATATTCATTGTAAGCATCTTCAGTCGTCTGCACGTTCTTCATATACATAATCTTTCCCTCTTCATTTAAACGCATAATATCTATACCTTCTTTGGTGAAAACCGTGCCATCTACTGCTTGACCGCATACTGCCCAGTTAGTTCGATAACTGCCGTCGGGCTGAAGTACCCATGCATCCCACATATGTTTAATGTCTTTGTTGTATTCATAAATAGTCTTAATAACTACTTCGAATCCTGTTCGGCTGCTACCGTTCGAAATAACTTCGACATCCTCCGTAAATAAGGATAACAAGTCCTTCATAGCCCGATCGTCAGTGCGAGATGCATCAAACAAGCGAAAATAATTATTTAACATCGTGATGTTTGCATCGGTGTTCAGAGAGTTGGTAGTATTGCCAGCGGTAAGGCCATAAATCTATCCTTTTCAAATTAAAAATTAATACTTGTTGATTACCAAAACTCTTCTTAAACTCTGAAGTACCAATTTCATTTCATTCGGGGTCATTGAACAGTGCATACGGTGGGCGTGACTAGGCGGAAAGTTGTGACTGTGAATGTCTTCTCTTCAGTGAAGAAATCTCGTTTGGTAGTGAAATGTAAAAACTTCATAAATTCCTTCGTTTTTATACGACTCCTTCTTCATTTGCGTCCTGTAGTATGTCTTACATCGGGATAACGAAGGAGCACAACGAATGAAGAAAACGATAATGTTAACCTTACTCATAGTCATTACGGCAGGAATGATCTGGTTCAACTGGGGGCTTGTTAGGACAGGTCAGAATCAGCCGGACTCAACATTTGGCACCAGCGGCTGGCAGGAAAATAGGCTTATTGCACATGCATTTGGTGGAGTTAACGGGGCTAGCTACACCAATTCTTATGAGGCGTTTATAACCAATTACAATAGAGGGTACCGTTTGTTCGAGGTTGATCTGGTGCAGACGACGGACGGGAAACTTGTAGCCAGACATGATTGGTCGCAGAAGCTACAGCCGGATTTGGCCACTCATCGCGGACGAAACGTAACAAAGCTTCAGTTTGCAAACTCGCTTATTATGGGAAGATTCCGCCCTCTTACCCTGCCGGACATACTGCAGATGATGAAGCAATATCCTGATTTTGACTTAATTGTGGATACGAAAGCAGGCAGCAAAGAGCAAATTCAGCAGCAGTTTGCGCATCTAGTCAATGAGGTTCGACGTACGGATCCTGCACTGCTCAACCGGATTATACCTGAAATTTTCAGCCCGGAAATGTATGACACGGTTATGGGAATCCACCCCTTTCCAAACAAAATATATTCACTTTACAAAACTGGCGCCTCCGCCGAAAGTATTGTAGAATTCGTAAGGGACAAACAACTGACAGCGGTCGCCATGCCTGTATACCGTGTGTATCTAAACCCCAATTTAGTTCCAACACTACATAAGTTTGGGGTAAAAAGCTATGTTCACACCGTCAACAGCAGACCGGTTATGCAGATTCTGTCCAGGTTCGGGGTGCATGGATTTTACACGGATCAGGAAAAATCACCAGAGGAGCTGATGCTTGCAGACGCTCCCCCAGGCCATGTTGAATTTTCGGAATACATGAGTTCCGGATTAGTAAATATAAGAAATATCGTGATGAAGGTGAGAAATAATGGCTATAAATAACATTCTTGTTGTAGACGATGAACCGGAAATTCGAGAAGCGCTTGTTATTTATTTGAAAAGCGAAGATGTGGATGTATTAACTGCCTCTAACGGATTGGAGGCGCTGGAAATTCTTGAACAAGAAACCATTCATCTTATTATCATGGACAACATGATGCCACAGCTCGATGGAATTAAAACGACATTTAAAATTCGTGAAAACAAAAATATACCGATCATTATGCTTTCCGCCAAGTCAGAAGATAGCGACAAGATTTTGGGACTCAACGTTGGGGCTGATGACTATATTACGAAGCCGTTCAATCCTCTAGAGCTGATCGCTAGAGTCCGATCTCAGCTGCGCCGGTTTACGAATTTAGGTTCCTTCCAGTCAAACGGGGATGAGCTCATTCAAGTAAGAGGACTCGTGCTGAACAAAAGCTCGAAGACTGTTGAGATAGATGGAGAGGACGTCAGATTGACCCCGAAAGAATACAAAATTTTGGAGCTGCTGATGGAGAACAAGGGCAGAGTTTTCTCAATCGAAGAGATTTATGAGCGCGTGTGGAATGAACTGATCTTCACTTCAGAGAATACGGTTGCCGTACATGTGAGAAACATTCGTGAAAAAATTGAAATCAATCCCAAAGACCCAAAATATTTAAAGGTGGTATGGGGAATTGGATACAAAATCGAGAAAAAATAAAGCCGATCGGAAGGTTCCAATCGACCTTATTGTCATCATTGTCGCCGCGATTCTATGGAGCCTCGTACTCATAAACAGGTATTCATACACGGGGTTGAGTCTGAGCTATTCAACTTCAAGTTATATCCAGACACTGCTTGCCTTAATTATTCTTTGCCTGCTGGCAAGCAGACTGTTTCTTTATTTTAAGGCACCCCATAGTAGGCGTTCCTTCTGGCATGGCAGTCTGCTGATGGATTACTTTCATATTTGGAGAACCGGTCTTAGAGCCAGTTTACAAAACGGGAGACTAACGTTTGGCCTCATCATGATGCTTTTGCTAACCGCGATAGCCGGCATTTGTATTTGGCAGGCAGTCACATATTACGGACAGGGGTGGCTTCTACTTTATTTGTTGCTCTACGTGTTGTTCTTGGTTCCATATATACTTTCCAAGCTTAGAAGATTCATCGCCATTATCAACGGGAGCAAAGAGATTGCCGAAGGAAATATTCAAAACACAATTCAGGATACCGGCAAGGATGATCTATCCAAGCTTGCTGGTTATATTAACAATATGAAAGCTGGGTATCAAAGCGCGCTGGAGAATCAAATGAAGAGCGAACGGTTAAAAACAGAGCTGATTACCAACGTATCACATGATTTGAAGACCCCACTTACTTCTATTATCAACTATGTTGATTTATTAAAAAAAGAAAATCTGTCTACAGAGACCACCCGAGCCTATATTGAAACCCTGGACCGGAAGGCGCTACGGATGAAGCTGTTGATTGAAGACCTGTTCGAAATCTCAAAGATGGCCAGCGGTACAGTAGAGCTGGATATTGAGTACGTCGATGTCGCGACATTGTTGACACAGGCGATTGCCGAGTCCAACACCAGTATAGGACAAGCGTCGCCTGTGATTCGGGAGAGGATTGCGAAATTCCCGATCCATGCACATTTGGACGGCAATAAAATTTGGCGTGTATTCGAAAATTTAATTGGCAACGCGCAGAAATATTCGCTTCCGGGAACCAGAATCTATATTTATTTGGACGAGTCTGATGATCTGGTGCTATTCAAAATTCAAAATACTGCTGCTTATGAGATTGATTTTGCTGCGGAAGAGTTGTTCGAGCGTTTCAAAAGAGCAGATGAATCCCGCCAGACAGAAGGCTCCGGCCTAGGGCTGTCCATTGTGAAAAGTATCGTTGAGCTGCACGGCGGGGAGATCAAAATTGAAATTCATGGTGATCAATTCAACGTTATTCTGCATTTGCCCAAGCAGCGCTTAATTTAAAAGTCCTAAAACTACGTTAACCCTCAATGCTCCTTTTCAGGAGTATGAGGGTTAACTTTTCATTTTTATCAGGTACTAAAGGTGAATCGTATGAATGGCTTACCAACATCGATTCCTAAATATTAGTCCAGAAGGCTGTAGATCTGAATGCTCTCCACCTTGGCATCCTTGATATGAAACGACATTACATCCACATAATTGGATGGTTCGTAACGGAAGTCATCCTCTTCATCTGGGGCTCCATCACCAAGCAGTTTCCCCTCAGGGTAGGCGTTCTTGAGTGTATCCAGGCTATCTCCTGCTTTAATGTTTCGCGCTGTCGCGTACTTAGGATCTGTAATTTCGATATGAAAGATGGAGTCTTGTTTTCCCTCTGGTATACTGATTGTTTTAATCTCCAGACCAGGATACGTATAGACCTTTTCTGTAAAACCGATTAACGTATCCATGTTGGTTCCATCGTCGGCACTGTACGTATGAGATTTCAGGTTATCCGGTTTGCCCAGCATCTGTTCCATCTGATCTTCATTCGCTGTATCCGAAATCGCAATGGTGTGCTCATTATAGACAAAAGCAAGCTCCTTCAGCACCACATTACCTTCCTTCTCCATCGAACCTTCTTTAATAGCTTCAGTACCCTTTTCTTCCGAACTTTCGGAAGCAGGCGCAGGAGAATTGGTTGCTCCTTCGCCTTTGCTCTGTTCATTCGCTGTGTTCTGTCCGGTTGCTGGGGGCGTAGCATCATTGGACTGACAGCCCGCTAATGCCACCGTTAGTAGAGCACCTAGTACGATAACACCTGTTGCTTTGTTTATCAATTTCATCATGATCCCTCCATAAATGTGTGATTTGTTCTTATGAAGTGATTATAAATAAATCATTTGTTAGTCTCATAACAGAAATGTACCAATCTTGTAACTTTAATTATTTACCCGCGTGTTTCCGCACGGGGCAACACAATCGTAACGGTTGTTCCTTCCCCGATTTGACTTTCCATGTCAATATAACCATTAAACCGCTCGACAATCTCCTTGCAAATAGAAAGCCCAAGACCTGAACCGTTCGCTGTGCTTGCATTTTTCGCCCGGTAAAAACGTTCCTGCACTCGCTCCAGCTCATCGCCCGCGATACCAATACCTTGATCACGTATCCGTATAACTACCTCGCTTGGCGTATGTTCCAACTTCAATTGGATTAGCGATGGACCGCCTGAATATTTGATGGCATTGTCCACAAGGTTCGCAATCGCATGAGACATCAGCATTGGATTTACGTTGGCGTAAACTCTTGTCTTACCCTCATCATCCGGTTCTTCCTCCGCCTGACTAACTCTGATCTCTATCCCTTTATCCTTGGCCTTGGCACCCATATTCGTTGCGACTTGCTGAATCAGTTCGTTCATTTCTGTCTTCTCGACTTCCAAATCGTTAGAACCAGCCTTGTCGAATCGGGATAACAACAACAGTTCATTGATCAAGCGCGTCAGCCGATCCGATTCCTGCAGCAGATGAGCATAGATTTTTTGCAACTCCTTGTCCTCGTTCTCCCCTTCAACCAAGTACTGAGAGAAACCACGAATGGCTGCCAAGGGTGTTTTTAACTCGTGAGATACATTGGAGACAAATTGTTTCTGGTACTGAATGTAATCATGAAGCTGCCGCCCCATGGAATCCAGCCCATCTGCCAGCATGCCCAGCTCATCCTTCCGATTGAGATGAACTCTCCGAAACTCCTGTCTAGAGAAACTTTGCGTAGCGCTAAGCAACAGTTTAATCGGCTTGGTAGTGTTGCGGGCAATCCACAGACTGGATAACGTAATCAGTACAATAAATCCGCCTGCACCCGCAAACAAGATATAACGGATTTGGTCCATAATCGCATAAAAGTAGGAAATGTCCTCCACGAACTCATACACATAAGCGTTCTCGTAGAATTGATCCTGAATGGGCGTCGCAAAATAAAGCAGATGATCTTCCGTTACGGTGTAGGCATAACTGCCGCTCAGGGATTTCTCAATATTTTTTTCGAAAATAAGAGGTTTGCCATCATTAATGATGATGCCATCCACAGCCAAGCCCAGCAACTGCTTGGAGCTGTCATAGATACGTACTTCCTTGCCCGAAGCTTTCAGCTTCTCTAGAGCAAGTCTGACAATTTCCTTGGTCTGGGGGTCTCCTGAAGTTGACCTATGCTGTGATAACACCTCACGGAAGGACAACTCGGACAGATCTGCTTTCTCCATCATCTGTTTCTCAATGGTAATGAAGCTGTAATAATCGATGGCTTTATTCACCGCAAAAATGATGATGCCAAAGGACAGCACGGAGAAAAATAAATAATTCAGCAGTAACCGGGTTGCATACTTCAGGCCTCGCCACCTCCAAGTTGATAGCCAAATCCATAGATCGTCCTGACATACTTCGGTTCGTCGGCGTTATCCTCCAGCTTCTTCCGTAATCGCATGATGGTCATATCTACACTGCGACTGTCTCCCATAAAATCATATCCCCATCCGATCTGCAGCAGCTCATCCCGGGTAAAGATTTTGTCTGGCCTTTTGAGTAACGTTTCCAGAATTTTAAACTCTTTGGCCGTTAAAGACACGGGTACACCGTTTTTCAGCACCCTGCGGCTTTCCAGATCAAATGTCAGTTCTTCATGAATGATGCGTGTAGATTTCACTTCTGTTCCTTCACTTGATTCTTCCTTGCTCTCGTTTCTTCTCAGAATGACCTTGATCCGAGCGAGCAATTCACGATTGTCAAAGGGTTTGGTTATGTAATCTTCCGCCCCTAGCTCTAGTCCCAACACCTTGTCGATTACCTCATTTTTGGCAGAGAGCATGATCACAGGAACGGCACGTTTCCCGGTGATTTCCTTGCATAGGTCATATCCGGAGCAGTCAGGCAACATCAAATCAAGCACCACTAGATCCGGCCCAAAAGTATCCAGCAGCTGCAGGGCTATTTTACCGTTTTCAGCCGTTTGAACGACGTAGTTTTCTCTTCTCAGTACAAGCTCAATTAAATCTCTGATTGCGATTTCATCGTCAATGACAAGTATTTTCTTCAATGTGCACCCCTTCTAGCCTTGTTCCCCAGCTTGAATCATCATTTACCCTCATCTTAGCACAGACACTTTAGATTCCTCCACCAACTGGAAGGTGAGGTATATTCCACTCAGCCCAACATAACTTGTAATAAACTCGAAGAAAGGAGAACAATCCATGGATCTGCTCTGGGTACTCATTGTTGGTGGACTTATTGGCTGGTTAAGCGGCAACTTGATTGGGCGGGACGTACCGGGCGGTGTACTTGGGAACATTATTGCGGGTTTTATCGGTTCCTGGTTAGGAACGGAATTGTTGGGACCAAGGGGGCCGGTAATTGGCGGATTTCATATTATTCCCGCCATCGTTGGCTCGATTATTGCCCTGCTCATCTTCTTTGCTCTGGCACGCGGCGGAGCCTTCCGAAGACGTTAACATAGAGAGGCGGAAACCGATCCCGTCGTTCATTAGTACAGGATAAACATCAAAGGACCGAAAGCATTCATCGATGGAAGATGAACACTTACGGTCCTTTTTTTATTTTTGTACTGATTTCATCCATTGTCGTGTTTTTCGGAAGATTGGTTTTTGGCTGTTATCATCCCCTGAGCCAAAAGACACATCCACCATCCTCTTCATTTCTTTTCTAAGTGTTTTGACGAGTTTGTTTTATCTAATTCAAGCCCGCCGTTTATCTTGCTTCTTATGCTTCGTCAAGTTGTTCAGAAGCTACTAAGCGATGCGCCGAGACAAGCTGTCCGGAAGCATCCTTACCCCAAACTGAAATTTGAACTTGTTGCTCTGCTAAACCGCTCGTTGTAAAGACAAATTCAAAAGAATTAAAGTCTGCGTAATAATTTTTGGTTAGGACCTGATTAGGATTTATAGAAATTAACTCAAGTACATATAGTGTTCTTGTTCCATTCAAATAATAACCTTGAATCAGGATATTCGAGCCATCGACTAAGTTTCGATTATCTATTTTGATCGTCAACTGTTGTGTCGGCCTTACACTATTAACAGGATTATTTTCTATCGGTCCGGTGGATAAAATCATTCTCTCTTACCCCTTCCCAACATCTATTGTGCATCATTATGACCTGAGGTTTTACCAGCTCTCAGCAACTCTAAATACCACATCAACTATATTTGAGCCTGCCCCACCAATATTTGATACAGCTAATGTTACGACCTGATTTTCAGGAAGCGTGAAGTCCAATAGTTCTGATGAAGCTAATATTCTGGCAACACCTGTTCCGCCTCCTGTAACACCTTGAAACACTACTTCTCCTCCGGTAATCGTTGTAGACGAATTGTTTACCAACAAAGCTGTTTCACTATCGGGAATGATCGTTGTAGCTGTTGGATAATTAATAAATGCTCCATCAAGAGTTCCACCCACAAGTACTTGATAACTAAGATCTACGGATGAGATAATGTTTAGTTCTTCTAGATCCACCTGAACAGAGTTCGTTCTAGCTGATCCCGAAGGGAAGATTGCTTTTCTTGTAAATGATAGGACGGGCGTTAGTGTTGATGTAAGATTAGTAATCCTTCTCCTCTCCGAAGTGACCCTAAAAGTAGGATCATATTTTCCGATAATACTATATTGTCTTCCTCCTACAAAAAGGGTATAAGCTTCTGCAGTTCCGTTATTATCGATTTGTGCTCTTAATGGGAGGTTCGGGTCAATAAAACTCGTTTGACCTGTTGGAGAGAATCGATGGACGGTAATTACCTCTTGCGCTAAAGTCGACGGATTAGGGATGACCACTCTAAATTCGATTACTCCATATCCATACCAAGTAAATACGATTTGAAATATATTCCCTTTAGATAAACTAAGCGTCGCTCCACTCGGACCTGTTCCATCTAATCGGTCTACATTCCATAAACTTTGAGGAAATGTTGTATCGGAGCCTCCTCGCCGTATGACCACGAATACATTTGTGCTATTTACTCCAAAAAAAGCCCCGTTCTGATCGTCAAAGAATCCCCATCTTCCAATCTGATTACCTATCGGCAGCATAGGTATTCGAACGCCGATTCCGGCTTCTCCTGCGAATCCTGGCTCGTATCTACCTCGTAATACACTTTCTAGAATGGCTGAATCTATTCCGTTAGTGGTATTGCTTAGATTAAATTCCGTTGCATCATTGGTAACCGTACCATCCCCAAGGGTTGTAACGGAATCTCTTAGAATGGATAGACCATATGCAGATGTTAACTCCACAATTGGGGTTTTTTCCGATACAATTAGCTCATCGAATTGCGAACTTATATTGGGACCCACATTTGAGATTATAATATCCGACAAGATAGTTCCTCCTTCGCAGGAAGGGAAAAGTGAATTTCCTCCTTCTCCTATTACTTTTTACCATTCTTCAGTAAGACTGAAGGTGGCCGTAACAGGATTAGTCCCCCCGCTTAAATTCGCTACGGCTAAAGTCACAATTTCAGAGTCAGGTAATTGGAAATCCAATAATGAAGCTGAAGCTGATATTCTGACACTTCCCGCAACTCCGGCTACTAAGCCTTGTAATAGGACTTGACCATCCGCAATTGTCGTTAGTGTGTTGTTAATTAGAAGAGCTGTTTCCGAAGTTGGAATATTAGTCGTTGCTGTTGGAAAGTTTACGAAGCCTCCATTAATCGTTCCGCCTAATATGATCTGATAATAAATATCATCTGTAGTTATAAGATCAATACTTTCTAATTTGACACTCACTGAATTTGCCCTACCTGAACCTGGCGGGAAGGATGTCTTTCTCTGGAAAGACAAAATTGGTGTGAGTGACCCTGTTGCAGTTACAGTTCTCCTTTCGGAAGTAACCCTGAAAACGGGATTATATTTACCCAATATACTGTATTGTCTTCCTCCAACGAATAAATTGAGTTCTGATTCTGTGCCATTATTAAAGATTTCCGCACGTAGCGGAAGATTAGGATCGGCCAGACTGGTTTGCCCATTGGGGGAAAAGCGATGAACGATAATTACTTCTTGTGCTAAAGTTGCAGGATCAGGGATGACGACTCTAAATTCGATTACTCCATACCCGTACCATGTAAATACGATTTGAAATATATTCCCTGTAGATAAACTAAGCGTTGCGCCACTCGGACCTGTTCCATCTAATTTATCCACATTCCAAGATGCTTGAGGAATAATAGTGTCAACACCTGCTCTTCTGATCGCTACAAATATTCCATTCACTACGCTCTGTCCAAAGAATAAGCCGTTCTGATCGTCAAAAGCGCCCCATCTGACCACTTGGGCCCCTGTCGGTGGAGCCGGCAATCGAACTCCTATTCCTATTTCTCCCGCTAAACCTGATTCATACCTTCCTCTCTCCGAGCTTTGAAGAATAGCAATGTCAGATCCGGATATAGTTGTAGTTAATTGAAATTCCGTATTATTACTTC
Source organism: Paenibacillus sp. FSL P4-0176 (assembly GCF_037975265.1). Taxonomy (NCBI): domain Bacteria; kingdom Bacillati; phylum Bacillota; class Bacilli; order Caryophanales; family Paenibacillaceae; genus Paenibacillus; species Paenibacillus sp. FSL P4-0176. Next base: position 3,770,780 of record NZ_CP150242.1, on the reverse strand, counting down.
CCACTGTAGCATCGCCCAATGTTAAAACAATGTCTCTTAGGTTGGATAAGCCATATACAGAAGTCAACTCAATAATCGGCGTTTTTTCACTGGTTCTTAATTCGTTAAATTGAGAGCTGACATTTGGTCCTACTCCCACGATGGTCGCATTAGGCTCAATCGTACCTGGGGCTCCCGTCGCTCCTGTGACTCCTGTAGCCCCTGTAGCCCCAGTGGCTCCTATGGCTCCTGTAGCTCCCGTTGTTCCTGTGGGTCCTGTTACTTCATTTGCGCCTAGCAATTCTGAAGATACAATGCGATGGGGAATTACAAGTTGCCCCTCTACATTTTTTCCCCAAACCGAGATTCCCATCTGATCTTCTGCTAAACCGCTCGTTGTAAAGACAAATTCAAAAGCATTAAAGTTCCCATCATAATTCTTCGTTATTACTTCATTTGGATTCACATTAATGAGTTCGTTTACGTATAAGTTTCGAGCTCCGTCTAGATAATATCCTTGAATCAAGATATCGGCACTATTGATTAAATCTCGGTTATCCATTTTAATTGTCAGTTGCTGCGTTGGCCTTACACCACTGACCGGATTATTCTCAATCGGTCCGGTTGATAAAATAGCCATAAAATTTTATTCTCCTTTTTTCCAAAATGATTAGAGGTAGAAATATTCATCCACCTCCACCCCTTTGGTTTTAAACTAACAAAAATTTAGGCGCTCATCTTCCACTCCGCTACTGAACCTGAATAATCGAAACAGAACCATCTGTAAGTGTAGCTGTTGCCGATCCATTATAAAGAAAATCGATTGTAAGCGCAGTTGAAGTAGCATCAGCTAAAAACGTACCCGATACACTTACATTCGCATCTAAAGTTCCTGTAACTGCTCTCCCTGAAAACCGACTTTGAAATACGAGGTTAGTTCTTGGTGTGACCGTAACGTTCCCAACTACAGAACTCGTTGCTCTAAACGTATACGAAACCAAATAAATGTGGCCTATTGCCAGTACAAAGGTTGTACTTGTAGGATGCAATATGTTAGTGCCATTAATAAATACAGTCGTATACGAAATAGCTGTCGCATTTGCAACAGAAGGTACGCTAACATTAAATAATCCATTTTGTATTGTGGCATTTGCCCCGGTTGCACCTGTGCTCCCTGTTGCCCCAGTTGAGCCCGTTGCACCTGTTGCCCCACTTGTGCCTGTTTGCCCAGTCGCACCTGAGATCCCCGTGGCCCCAGATACGCCCGTTGCGCCTGAGATGCCTGTGGCTCCGGTTGCACCCGTGGCCCCAGTCTCGCCGGTTACGCCCGTGATGCCTGTCGCTCCAGTTACCCCCGTTGCACCAGTTACCCCGGTTACGCCAGTGATGCCCGTGGCTCCCGTTACGCCGGTTACGCCGGTTGCACCAGTTTCCCCGGTTGCACCCGTGATGCCTGTGGCCCCAGTTACCCCCGTTGCACCAGTCTCCCCGGTTGCACCCGTGATTCCCGTGGCTCCGGTTACGCCCGTTGCGCCTGTCTCCCCGGTTGCACCCGTGATTCCCGTGGCTCCAGTTACCCCCGTTGCACCAGTCTCCCCGGTTGCACCCGTGATGCCTGTGGCTCCAGTTACGCCCGTTGCACCAGTCTCCCCGGTTGCACCCGTGAAGCCTGTGGCCCCAGTTACCCCCGTTGCACCGGTCTCCCCGGTTGCACCCGTGAAGCCTGTGGCTCCGGTTACACCCGTTGCACCAGTCTCGCCAGTTGCACCCGTGATGCCTGTCGCTCCCGTTACCCCGGTTGCACCAGTCTCCCCGGTTGCACCCGTGAAGCCTGTGGCTCCGGTTACACCCGTGGCCCCAGTCTCGCCAGTTGCACCCGTGATGCCTGTCGCTCCCGTTACCCCCGTTGCACCAGTCTCCCCGGTTGCACCCGTGATGCCTGTGGCTCCGGTTACACCCGTGGCCCCAGTCTCGCCAGTTGCACCCGTGATGCCTGTGGCTCCCGTTACGCCGGTAGCACCAGTCTCGCCGGTTACGCCCGTGATGCCTGTGGCTCCGGTTGCGCCGGTAGCACCAGTCTCGCCGGTTACGCCCGTGATGCCTGTGGCTCCGCTTGCCCCCGTAGCCCCTGTCTCGCCAGTTGCACCTGAGATCCCCGTGGCTCCGGTTACACCCGTTGCGCCTGTCTGGCCGGTTGCACCTGAGATGCCCGTAGCTCCGGTTACGCCCGTGGCCCCAGTTGCGCCGGTTGAGCCTGTGATTCCCGTGGCTCCATTGTCTTCTAACAATTCTGAAGATACAATACGGTGAGGCGTTACGAGCTGTCCCATGGAGTTTTTTCCCCAAACTGAAATTTCTACTTGTTGTTCTGCTAAACCGCTCGTTGTAAAGACAAATTCAAATACGTCTAGGTTTGCAAAATAATCTTTTTTTATGGCTTGATTTGGATTTACGCTAATTAATTCGAGTATATATTCCGTTCTGGTTCCGTTTAGGTAATAACCCTGAATCAAAACAATTGCATTCGTAACCAAATTTCTATTATCAATATTAATGGTCAGCTGTTGTGTTGGTCTTACACCACTGACCGGATTATTCTCAATCGGTCCAGTTGATAAAATGGCCATTTATTTCACCCCGCTTTCTTTACGTTTTAGGAACAGGAGAGAAATTTGCATTCCTTATATCCTAATCCTTCTCTCACTCCTATAGACCGACAATTTCAACGGTTTGGTCATCCGCTTCTCTGTGCCGCATATTTGTATCCATTAATGTTGTGCTTTTATTTTTTCATTAAAGGGAACTAATTGACTCTGGAAAGCACTTGTACCTTTTCTTCACAACAAAAAAAGCCGCTAAAATAGCGACTTTAAAGGGTATTCGTTCTTTTACATCGACCTGAACCGTTCGCTGTGCTTGCATTTTTCGCCCGGTAAAAACGTTCCTGCACTCTCTCCAGCTCATCGCCCGCGATAACGATACCTTGATCACGTATCCGTATAACTATCTCGCTTGTCGTATGTTCCAACTTCAATTCGATTAGCGATGGACTGCCTGAATATTTGATGGCATTGTCCACAAGGTTGGCGATCGCATGGGACATCAGCATTGGATTCACGTTGGCGTGGACTTTCGTCAGAAGCTTATCCTCCATTTTCTCGACTTCCAGTTCGCTAGAACCAGCCTTGTCGAATCGGGATGTTTGAACGGTTCAAGTCTGATCATGACCATCTATGCCCTCCTCAATGGTACTGACCCGTGACATGTTCTTGCGTATCTTGCAGCATCTTGGCAAGCACAACGATCTGTCCTGCGTGATATCCGTAGTGTGCCGATACCTGGATAAGCAGACGACCGATTACTCTTGTATCGTAGGTTTCTTCAGTACACCTATTCGTTCGATGCATTCGGTTCCAATCCTCACGGTCATAGCGAATGATAACCTCTCGGGACAAATCGTCGTTCGATAACGCAGCTACAACATTTTCCGATTCCTTTCTGGTTTCCCGAAGAAGAAGAATCAGCTTTTCTCTCGATATTCCCCCGTCCTTCGTGAATTCACGGGTTCGCGTCCGGATGAACGGTCTGTTGCCGATCGCGCTAACGAAATTCTGATATTCGTTACCTGCCAAATGCAAACAAAGATTACCGATGCTATTCATGGAGCCCTTTATTCTTATCCAAATGAGTTCATCATTCAGCAAGTTCAAACTCTTCTCGATACGGTCAAGCTGCTTGTTCATGTCTTCCATAACGTGTCTGATCAGTTCAATCATGAACATCCTCCCAATTCTCGGTCAGGCGCAAATAATCTTCAAGGGTTACATGCGCGAATTCTCCAACTTGAATGGAGAAACCTGTATGTATAAAATGAACGACTCGCAAATTTATCATCGTCGTAACCCACCTCCATCTGCTCTATTGATCCATGATAATGAATTGCCCTTCGAGTGTAAAATGAAAAATACCAGCCAATCGGGCGTTAGCCATACGATTGCCTTTGATGATACTACCGGCTGTACCAGCTAATATCCTGCTAAAACCGTTAACCCCTTCCATTAACCGTGTCATAGGATTGGCAGTCCCCTCCCTGGGAGCGAGTTCTCCTGCTATCGCCGCTTTTATTAAAGAGACGCAAAGTTTGCTTACATAAATCTCTTAAATCGCAATCGGTACAAGTGCTTGGCTCGGGACACGAACTTGTACTGATAATATAAAAAAGCCGCTAAGATAGCGACTTAATGGGAATATGTTTTTGTCCCTCGACAGATGCCAATTTTAATGTTTAGCGGTTTTTTCCAGTCTTCTTTTTTAAAATGTAATGACAATCTTACCTACAGCGTGGTGAGTTTCACTCAAAGCATGTGCATCATAAATCCCCTGTCTACTAAACGGGAATGTGGCCCCTACAATCGACTTTATCTTTTTCTCTTCCATCAGATCTGCCATTCTCTCCAATTGATCACCATCTGGCTGTAGCCAAATCCCCTTTGCCGATACATTGTGAGACTTAGCAGTATCATGATTGGGTTCACCAACAATGGTAATCAGTCTTCCGGTATTTGGCTTAAGCACCTTATAGCTATTCTCAGCTACTTCTCCACCCATCGTGTCAAACACTAAATCTATATCTTTTAGAATCTCTTCAAAATTTTCCGTTTTGTAATCAATCACCTGATCAGCACCTAACGAATAAAGAAGTTCATGATTTTTTTCACTTGCTGTTGTAATAACATGAGCGCCGGCATGCTTTGCTAATTGAATGGCATACATACCTACACCACCAGCTCCAGCGTGAATAAGTACGGTTTCACCTTCTTTTAGATCGCCATGAGTAAACAGTACCTGCCATGCTGTTAAACCAGCCAAAGGTACAGCCGCAGCCTCCTCATATGAGATTGAATCAGGTAGTTTTGCCAGAAGGTGCTCATCAACTGCTGTATATTCAGCATACGAACCGAAACGTGTTGTATCAGGACGACTGAATACTCGATCTCCAACTTTCCATTTGCTAACGTTTGAACCGATTTCAGTTATGACCCCGGCTACATCCCAGCCTAAGATAATAGGAAATTCCCAATCATACATTTCTTTTAAGTAACCCTCTCTTAATTTCCAATCGATTGGATTAATGGATGTAGCCTCTAATTTTACAACCACTTGATTGGCTTCTGCCCTCGGTTTATTCACTTCCTGCTCAACTAACTCTTCTTTACTTCCATATTGATTAATCACAACTGCTTTCATTTTTGTATCACTCCTCTATGCTAATAGCCTTTTACATGTTATTCCCGATTATTTATTTGTATCTAGTCACTGGGGTTCATGCATATTATGCTTACTCATTTTTAAACAACCAGGATAAAATTATGCAAAAGTTAAGTTGGAATCGTTAGAAATGTTGCTTTTATTGTTATAATTTTACATAAAAAACTATTGAAATGGACTTAGTTTTAGTTTATATTTGACTTATCAACAATTGACTAGTCAAACATTGATAGCTCAACTAAATATAAAGGGAGAGTAACTATTATGAAACCATACCAACAAACAAACGATTTTAACGAAATTATTTATGGACGCCGCTCCATTAAGACATACGATTCATCCGTAAAAATCAGCAGGGAAGAAATGACTCAAATCATCAATGAAGCTAGCACTGCCCCTTCCTCCATCAACATGCAGCCTTGGCGCTTCCTTGTGGTGGATACTCCAGAGGGAAAAGAAAAACTCGTCCCACTGTCTCGCTTTAACAAAGAAAAAGTCGCTCAAGCTTCTGCTGTCATTGCCGTGTTTGCGGACAAAAACAACTTCGATTATGCAGAAAACATCTATGGAAAAGCTGTTGAGCATGGCTTAATGCCACAAGATGTTAAGGACTTTCAGTTGAAGGCATTCAAACCGATATATAACAACATGTCCGATGCTGAAATGAACGATGTCATTATGCTTGACGCCGGTCTGGTTTCCATGCAATTGATGCTGGTTGCCCGTGCACATGGGTATGACACCAATCCAGTCGGTGGTTATGAAAAAGATCAAATTGCTGAAGTGTTTGGCTTGGATAAAGAACGTTATGTACCAGTCATGCTACTGACAATTGGAAAAGCTGCAAGCGAGGGATACACCTCCTACCGTATGCCAGCCGAAGAGACCACGTTTTGGGCATGATTCAAAGCGATAGTGCGAGTAGTCTCCACATTGTGATATAGTTGCCTTTAGTTGCTGAATGTCTTGGAAGGAATCTGCCCTTGTTACATGAAGCTTTTCAAGACATTCTGCACCATTCAAGGAGGGGCAAACATGAATTGTTCGCTGGAACAAGAAACCTTATTAATATTACTTAAAAATATAAGCAATCAGTTGAAACCTAAATTTGAACGTTGTACGGGGATCAGCTCCTCACGATACGTTCTGCTGTATCATCTCTATCTTCATGAAGAAGTTACACAAAGCCATTTGCAGAAGGCCATTCATATTGACAGTGCTGCTGTTACACGCCATTTGAAGCAACTGGAAGCAGACGGTTTGGTGTCACGAAGAAGAAACCCCGACGATCATCGGGAAACCTTCGTCCGGTTAACAGAACAAGGGCTAACGCATATCGCCAATTTCAAACAGGATCGAAACCAGTTTCTTCATCAGATGATACTGGATTTCAGTGAAGAAGAAGTTGCAATGATGACCGACATGCTTACTCGCATGCAATATAATCTGAAGGATCTGTAAATTTACGATGACAGTCAGCCTTCTTCAGATTTCTTTTCATAAATGAATAAAACTAGTTAGATGAGATGATACAATATCTCAGATTAACAAGAGAATATAGACCATATATTATTCATGCAAGATCAAAACAAACCGCTGAGTGTTTCATTACATGGCGGTTTGTTTTAATTTATCAACAGCTAGCTTTTCGAAATATTACAAGTTGGACTAGCACATACTAAGGAACAGTTGGCTGAAGCTTACATAATGGAGGTCTCATCATGGTATTTACAATCACAATTATCATCGTTGCACTGTTTGCAATATGGGGAGCCGTCGCTCCTGATCAGCTAGCGGATGTGGCTAATGTTGCCTACAACTTCTCTATTCAGAATTTTGGCTGGTTTTATTTGCTAGCGACACTGTTCTTCCTGATCTTTGCTTTCTATCTGGCGTTCAGCCGGTTTGGGGGTATTAGGCTTGGGGATGACGATGATGAGCCGGAGTATTCTACGATTTCCTGGCTGTCCATGCTGTTTAGCGCGGGTATGGGCATTGGGCTGGTTTTCTGGGGAGTTGCTGAACCGCTATCCCACTATTTATCTGCACCTGAGGGGGCGGTACCCGAAACAACGCAAGCAGCCATACTTTCAATGCGTTATTCCTTTTTCCACTGGGGGCTGCATCCTTGGGCTATCTATACCGTCATCGGCTTAGCACTTGCTTACTTCCAGTTCCGGAAAGGATACAAAGGGCTGATCAGTTCAACCTTTATTCCTTTGATCGGTGAGCGTCTTGCTGCTGGCTGGCTTGGTAAGGTTATTGATATTCTGGCGGTCATATCCACCATCTTTGGTGTTGCGACCTCGCTTGGATTGGGTGCTCTTCAGATCGGCGGGGGTCTGAATCACTTATTCGGTATTCCTAACTCGACTCTGTCTCAGGTTGTCATTATCATCGTTGTAACCGTACTGTTTTTAATCTCGGCAACCTCCGGTCTGGATAAAGGTATTAAGATTCTGAGCAACGTCAACCTCGTTATAGCTTTGTTATTGATGTTGTTTGTATTGGTGACTGGACCGACTTCTTTTATATTTGACACATTCACAACAACCTTGGGCAGTTACATGCAGAATATTATTAACATGAGTTTGAGACTGACGCCGTTCTCAAGAGAAACCTGGATTGGAGCATGGACGTTATTTTACTGGGCATGGTGGATCTCGTGGGCTCCTTTTGTCGGCACTTTTATCGCAAGGGTATCCAGAGGAAGAACCATAAAGGAATTTGTAATTTACGTCATGGTTATTCCAAGTCTTTTCGGATTTATCTGGTTCTCCGTCTTTGGCGGAACAGGACTTCACATGGAATTGTTCAATGCCGCTCATCTGGCGGAGGCTGTCAAGGAAGATACGACAACCGCTTTATTCCTAATGCTGGAGCAGCTGCCTTTGGGCACGATCGTGGCATTCATCGCCACAATGCTGATCATGATCTTCTTTATTACGTCGGCTGATTCAGCTACCTTTGTACTGGGCATGCTCACTTCAGATGGCAAACTGGACCCAAGTACAAGAGTGAAATTAACCTGGGGAATTATGCAGTCCTCCATCGCGGTAGTACTGCTAATCAGCGGGGGGTTAACTGGCCTCCAGACGGCATCCATTGTAACCGCATTGCCGTTCGCTATTGTCCTTATCGGTATGTGTTTCTCCCTGCTCAAGGCTCTAAAGGCTGAGGACAAAGAGCGCCGTCAGAAGGAAAAACGGCAGCGCCAAAAGCTGAAACGACTGCTGGAGGAACAAGAAATCTCGTTGAAGGAAATTTCCGGCAGGTAATGTATACTTGATGTTAAAACTAACAAAAGCCCGCGTCCTTGCGGGCTTTTTATTATTTCATGGTATTGAGTTTTTGATTACTTGCTGCTCCTATACCAACTACAAAGAGTAACACCGAAGCCCCAAGAAGAATGAAAAGTGGCAGGTTCCAACTATTTGTTGCATCGTGCAGATATCCTATAAGGGCTGGACCGATTGCGGCAAGAAGATATCCGATCGATTGGGCCATGCCAGATAGTTCCGCTGCTTGATGCGCATTTTCAGTACGCAACCCGAAAAACATCATGGCCAAACTAAAGGCGAAACCTCCACCAATTCCGAGTATGACGATCCACAACAGAATGACATTAGAACTATTCACCTCAACAAAAAAAACTATATAGCTAGTATATTGTTTATCTAGATTCTTTTCCATTCCCGTTCAATAGAACGTGATGAGATTTTATTGATAAAATTGTATTAAAAGGATAAAATGACGAGCATCAACGGTTTTATTTGAAAAATGGTATAGCTTATGAAAGGTGGTTTAGCAATGAAAATTCTCATCGTTGGCTATTTTAGCGAGACCTCAAAATCAAATATTGCAAGGTGTTTTCCGCAAGACTGGAACGTTGTAATTGTTCCGCCCGGAAAAGAAATGCTGCATCATATTGAAGATTGCCAAGTAATCATTCCTGAACATATTAAAGTGGATCACAGTCTGCTTTCTAACGCAAAAAAATTAAAATTGGTACAGACAGGTGCAGGATTTGATAATGTGGATGTCCCTGCCTGTACACAGCGCGGCATTTGGGTGGCCAATGCTGGAGGAGTGAATGCACAGGCAGTGGCCGAGCACGTCATGGCACTGATATTGTCTTATTATAAAAACATACCGTTTCTTGATACTTTCATGAAAAACAAGATGGATGAAAATCAATTGGACTATACAGGGAGTGAATTAAAGGGCAAAACGATTGGGATTATCGGTTTGGGTGCTATTGGAAAAAAAGTAGCTGCGTTTTCCAGGGTTTTTGACATGAATGTGCTGGCGTATGCGAGAAATGCCATTGTACAATCTGATGGTTTTGTGAAAATGACGGATTTCGATACTCTTGTAAGTACATCGGACATAGTCAGTGTACATGTACCCTTGAATGAGCAAACCAAACAACTGATCAACAAAGCGGCATTCAAAAAAATGAAAAACACCACTCTTTTTATCAATACAGCACGCGGCGGCATTGTCAACGAAAGAGACTTGATTGATGCATTAAAAAACGGGGATATTTCAGGCGCATGCCTGGATGTGTTTGAATCTGAACCGCTTCCGATTGACAGTGAGCTCCGGAGTCTGGGTAATGTGATACTTACTCCCCATACAGCGGGAATGCCTGATGGTCGGAAATTTCATAAAACAAGATATGATTTCTTTATAAAGAATATAAAACGTGTAGAAAATGGTGAAGAGCCTGAAAGCAAGCTCAATCAATTATGATGTTTTGGTGTAGGGGTACCTTTCCCCTGCCCGTTTTGCACAGCAATTTACCGCAAGATCCGTAGCGTAAGTGTCCACTTTCTTGACAGAGGTACATCATACAGATTGATTCGAACTGTCCCACTATTTATGATTTTGCTTAAGTTGGTATTCAAGTTCATGAAGTTTGATCTATTATTGCCAACGGTTAAATCGGTACCAAGTGTTAATATCTTTCCCTGCGTTAAGCGTTCCCTCACCTCTCGTAATGTTGAGCTGTTAATACTCGTTATCTGGTGTTTTGTAGTAAGCAACTAATTGTGACTGCTTGGATTGCCGTTTTTCCTGGTTGGTCATTTCCAGTTCCGTGTACATTAGATTGGACTTTGCGTCAAGGTAAATGGTGGTCAAGCGTTCACGGACTTAGGTCTGCATTTTTTCAATGCCTAATGATACAGAAAAAAACCTCAGCCGGGTTAACCGAGATGAGGTTCTTTTAACTTTCTAGCAGGTCTCTCACGTATGCTTTATTTAATAACTTCAACCTTTTTATCCCCTGCTGACTTCGCTACTTCTAACGTTGTTGTACCCTGAATAGCGACTATCACGCCAGTAGCCAGCATAGAAACGATTAAAGCTGCACTGAGTGCTGTGGACATTTTCTTCTTGACCATAATCATACCTCCTATATTTATTAAGTAATAAGTGGCTCAAGACGATGACGAGCCGTGGGTGACTAATCAATTACAATATTTCACTTTTTTATTGAGTAATTCACCTAATGATTGTAGTATAACGTACTGACAATGATTGTAAAACAATTTTTTCCATTTGGAGTCTCATCCCATCGTTCCCACCTTACAGCAGTTCAAAATGAAGTTGAGTCTCAGGTAACTTCGTATTTCCTTTCCACTGATTTGCACCGTATCCCAATTCCAGAACCGCAGCAATGCGCTCGTTACTTAGTACACCAAACATTTCAGTACGGCTCGGGTCGTACATCCAGTCATGCAAGGTACAGCGCACACCCAGACTTTGCTCATGAGCCAGCAAGCGGAAATTCTGAATTAGGCAACAGACAGCTGCAAAGTCCTCTTCCCGCTTATATTGATCCGCCTCTTCCTTCACCAAGACCAGAAGATACGCAGGAGCCTGGTTCTGTAATCCCTGCATGATGTCCCCATACCGGTTATCAGCAAAGATAAATCGCCACGGCTCTCGGAGGCCATCATTTGGCGCCCATACGGCATGATTGAGCAACTCAAGGATTAGGTCCTGCGATACCGGTTGATCCAAAAACTCAATCGGACCGTCCATGTCTCCTTCCAAATCTGACAATTTCATTTTCATATCCTCCTCTTCTATGTAGGCTGCCCTCGCAATACGGTCCACTTCTGCTCGGCTGGTGTCCTTTTCCGACTTCTTGGCGCTTTGTCGTAATACCCTATATGAAGAATACCAACAAATCTTTCATCCTCACGTAAGCCAATTCCATTGAAGAACCCTTCATGCTGAATCATGGACTCTGTATCCCACAACATTCCTAACCCTCGTTCCCAGCCCAGCAGTTGGAAGCTCTGCATCACCCCGCAGGCAGCCGCATAATTACGGTCATTGGTCAGACGATTCGGTCCTACAGTCGACATAACAATGACGTGCGCAGGAATATCGGTAAATCTCTTTTTAAAAACATCCAGAAGTTTCCCTGGAATCAGCTTGCCGAGCTTGCTTTGTGACATCTGTTCCAGCATGCAGTCCACCAACCGTTTGCGTGCTTCTGGCGTTCCGGCATATACTACACGCCATGAGCCAGACTCAAGATATGGTTGAAGCCGTATAGCCTTACGCAGTAGTTCAACAACCAACTCCTGGTCCACCGGCGTAGAGTTACATTTACGAATACTCCTGCGCTCCCTGATCAATTCCGCCAGACTCATATGCTTCACTCTCCTTTGTTCTATCTGGATTCAATATTTATACTGCTGTCTTGTAGAAATTGATGGATTACTTTTAGCTCCGTTTCCGAATATTTGTCAAGAGTACGATAGAAGCGCTCAGCCTCATGTATATGCAGACGTTCATGCAATTCAAAGATTTTTTTGCCTTGCGGTGACAACCGGAAATAGCTCTCCTTTTTGTTGTCGTTCATTTTCGTACGTTTGACGAATCCTTCCTCCAGCAGTTTGTTGCCAATTTTGGTGATACTTGCTTTGGACAAATTCATTGCCTCGGCAATACCCGTGTTGTTAATGGGCTCATGCTTGCCTATGCAATCTATCATATGAACCGCGGTCAAATGCTGAGGGATTTTCTCGATGCTTTCACGCTGGGCGATACTTAGGAAATGCTCGATTTCTGTATCCTTGTGGTTCTCATACACATGTAAAAAACGGATAAATTGGTCATAAAGCAACTGTTTTGTTCGATCTTTTGAGATCATTCTTTGATCGCTCCTTATTTACTTGTAAACAAAAATATTCTTTTAAAAATAGAGTTATTCTAAATAAATTCTAATATTTAGTTTACTGGTTAACAATATACCATGAATGATAATGCTTATCAACTATATTCTCTGACATTATGAATGATGAGTTTAGAGTACTAAACCACCAGATTAATGACTTTAGCCCTCACACATTTAGGCTATTGGCCATATCCTAACTTGGAATTGTAAGTAACGATTAAAAGGAAGGATTTTTCAATGTTCCCCCAACAACATTTGAAAAGAGGTCATGATATGTCTTATTTACCTTATTGTTATAATTGTTATTAGTATAACTTTGATTTACGACTAATATATTGCTCTACTCTCTTCACTTTTTCTAAGTAGATTCGTCCCGTAGTTCCCTGAAGCCATGCACCATTACCTGTCCAATTAACATCAACCGCTCGATTTAAATCAAAAATCCGCTCCCAACTTTCTTCTTTCGTCATTTCTAGTATCCCCTTATTAAACTCACCTTCTTCATGTTCATTATCAGAGCAAAATCCATTGTTCAGTACCAGGTTCCATCTATCAAGATCTGATATTAGTACATCTGTCTCCTTGAGATCAATGGTCAATCTTACGCATTTAGTTCCTCCCTCAAAATGTCCGGTAGATCTCATATCCGGCTTTTTGATCCATAGCCAGATTGGATACTCACCTTTATAATTAGGTAATCTTGTTTTCATTTGTTCCATCATCCATATGTATTGTTTTGGAAACATTAAGTGTTCAGAGCTTCCCTCCAAGTAACCTGTTTCTTGAGCTTGTTTCCAAACCTCTGATGTCTGCATACTCCAATAAATCATTTTCTTGGGTACCTCCTTGCTTTAAATTTCTCGCCAGTCTTCCCCATATTCTCTTTCTAACTCATCTTTAAATTTAAAGTATAGATCTTCAATTTCCTGATATACTTGCTCCTCTCGTAACTCCAAATCATTGTATCTAGCCTCGATCAAATAAAATAACAGAGCCTTTTCCCTAAATTTTAATTCCATCTTACGTGTCTCCTTATAAAATATAGTTCAACTAAGATAAGTTTTGGATCTCTCTGAAGTACAGATAAATCATCTTTTTTTGCTTAATTCCTTAAACAAGTCCCGTTGCTCACCATATATATTCTGAGTTGGCGTTCCAAGCTACATTCCCTTCTCTTTGTATCATGCCGCTTGTCCTTTCTCTTTTCTATAACTGATTGAGCCTCAAAGATAAATTCCATATAACACATCGTAACGGTTTCTAGCTGACATGACAAACTGTGAACAAATTATGCAAGCTATTACGAATGGGGCCTGATACGAACATGATCATTTTAAAAAGTGATTATGAAATTGAATCCATCCGTAAGGCATGCCAAGTGGTGGCTGAATGCCATCGTAAAATTGCCCAGGTACCTGCACGAGGTGCCAATGAATAATTGGTAATTGCGCACCATGATCTTGTCCCTCGACATCAATTCATAATGATAATGAAAAAACCTCAGCTCGGTTAACCGAGCTGAGGTTTTCGCATCAGGTGCTTCGAATATGCCCTAATTAGGACGATATAGTCGCACCTAAGCTTCTTCATAGTAAGGTCACGCTTGTGCTTTAATAACTTCGACCTTTTTATCACCTGATGATGCCTCTAACGTTGTTTTACCTTGGATAGCGACTATCACGCCAGTAGCCAGCATAGAAACGATTAAAGCTGCGCTGAGGGCTTTGGACATTTTCTTCTTGACCATAACCATACCTCCAATGTCTAATTACAATATTTAACTTTGTTAGGTAATCCATCGGGTGATTGTATTATAACGTACTGACAATGATTGTAAAAGGATTTGTTCCTTCCTCCGGTTGCCCACTATTGCGACTGAATATGCCAGTGAATTTTCCGTGGTTACATAAGAATCTAAATAACCTAAAAATGGTTTACAATTACGACATTAAATGTTACATTAATTTGAAATTGAGTAATTTAATAGATTCGACTGGGGTTAAGGATCTGGGGATTACGAAACTGAGGCAGTGTTTGCCGTTTGACAGTCTGGTAAGTATGAATATGACGGTGGTTCTAAAACACCATTCATTCAACATTAGGAGGATATTCTAATGAAAACAAAATCACTAAAATTAATTACAGTTGGTGTGACTTGTGCTTTAGGGATTGGAATAGGAGTTTATGGCTGGGGAGCTGCATCTGCCGATACTAGTCCCTCTAAAGATCAAATGGAAATAAAAATCAATGATAACGGTCAAACATATGGTTCATTTATTTATCATGATGAAACAGAATTAGATCTAGTTAAGGCTTTTGGTGTAGACGGAACTGAAGGTGTTACATTAAGACTTCAGATATGAATCAAGATTTGCCACAAACTCCCGAAGAAGCAATTCAGAGTATGAATGAACCAAAAGTCGATAAGTATATAAACTTGTACGATAGCAACGAGAATATTATCGGAAAATTTCTACTCACTAGTTCAGATGATTAACACTAAACTATACTACTCCCCCAAAAAAAGGCTCTCCATGATGATTGAGGGCACTTTAAAATGCCAACATCTATAAACAGGATACCCACCTCATTTCTGAGAAGGGTTATTCTGTTTTCTTTGCTCCTTGATCGGCTTCCTCGTTATCTACCGCAAAACCCGATTTTGCTCCTGAATTTCAGGTGATTGAAAGGCTAAGATATATCTTCCCACCGCCGTTTTAATAACAGGCAATTTTTCTCCTTTTTCATAATGTGTCCTTGTCGGAAAACTACCTGGAATAATATGCGTGGCAAGAACGGAATCATCACTCAAGACACCGATAAAGATGGTTTCGCCAGTTAATGTCTTCAACTCGTCAGCAACTCGAAGAATACTTAGATTAAAAACTATGATCTTGAAGCTTACTCATTAAAACACTACAATGTCTTTGATTTCAATTGGCATGGCGCTACCATCCCCTCAATTACTTTCAATGAATCTCCCACTTAATCGGTTAATTTGACGATCACACTATGCATATCTTCTACAAAGTAATGGTGCGATCTATATTCTCTGCAACTCCTTCGGGATGATCTCTATTACGTCAAAGCAACGTTGCATATAACTTTTGTTCATTACATACGCCCTCTGTTTAACCACCTTTCGTTTAATCTTAAAATGTCTCATACTACTTGAAAAGTAGGCACCTTTTTATTAGATAGGAACCAGAATGTAACTAATGGGTGTTAACAACAAAACAACCGTTTCAAGAACGATTGTTTTGTTGTTACATTGTCATGACAGATTAAACTATTGTTTTGTAATGTTGAGTTATCGGTTCCTAACACTTTAAATTAACTTTTTCTCTATATCAAAAAGCTTAGAAATGCGGGGAAATAGACGAAAGGCATTGCCATAAGCGATCGCTTTCGCGTTTTCTTCGCTGATCTGCTGTGCTTCATGGAATACCGACTCCCGTTGTATCCGAAGGACGCTGTCCGCTGGCCAAGGTATGTCCGCTCCGAACAGAATCCGATCAGGCGCAATCAACTTTTGGATCGTGCCGAGGTTCAACGTGGAATCATAATAAAGGTGGTCCAGTTTGGCTATTTCAGCTTGAAATTGTTCCGGTGTTGTTTCAACCTGAATCGAATCTTGTCCGATAGCGGCAAGCGCAATTCTCCATTTGATATACGGAACCATGCCCCCTGTATGGGGAAGAATGAACGTAATGGATGGATATTGGTCGAAAATGCGATGAACAGCCATCGTAGTGACAGCCCGCGTTGTATCGAAGGTGCCCTCAAGCAATGCAGGACTAAGTCCAGCGATTTTTTGTGGTATAAGGATGGGATGTAGAAACACAACAGCACTGCGTCGATCCAATTCGGTTAACAATTCGGTGTAATCCGGATGGCTTAAATATTTACCCTGATAACTTGTCAGCATTGCAACACCATCCATCCCAAGAACATCAAGTGCATACAAGGTTTCTTCCATGGCTGCTGCGGGATCGGGGAGTGGAAGCGTTGCAAATGCACCATACCGCTCAGGATGAAGTTGAGCATACGATGCGAGCTCTTCATTCATTTTACGTGCCAATGCGTTGGCAGAAGATTGGTCGATGAACGTCAGGTCTGACGGGGCTGAAAGGAATGAAAACGAGATGTCACATACATCCATTTTTTGCATCCCGATCTCGGGCGTCCACTTCGGCATAAAACTTGGAATCTCCATTCCCAGCTCCCGCTGCTTTCGTTGCATTTCTTTAGAGATGATATGGTGGTGAACATCAATGACAGGATTAAACATGCGTGATCAGCTCCTTCTATTTATTTTCAAGCCACTGGTTTAACTGGTTTTGCTTTTCCGTCAATATTTTCTCTACGCCTGCATTCTTTAGTTTGTCGAGATAAGCACCCAGTTCTGACGGGTCAAAAGTTCCTGTCTGAAAGCCTGCATCATACTGGTTTTGGACGTTGGCCACCGAGGTAATTTGTGTTTTGACCGGATTGATGTCGAAGCTGAAACCCATCGCCCTTGATTTTACGGCACTCTCATTTTCGCCCCTCAAGTGCTCCCACATGTCAGGATCGTTCCCTTCCCATATATAGGACAGGAAATTGTTCCCCACGGCATATTGGTTTGAATCGTATCCTGTTGCAGTAACGCCATCCGGCTTGCCGATTAGGTCATTATCCCGTTTAACATAATGCTTGCCTTCGATCCCATTCGTAAACAGATTAATGACTGCTTCGTCCGAGTAAAACAGTTCCAATACTTGAATCGCCTTATCCGGCTGCTCACTGTTCCTTGCCAAAGACATCATGTTGGAAGCTACGCTATTTCGTGTCATATACGAATCCTCAAGGGGGACGCATACAAGTTCAGTCCCAGCCGCAAGTGATTCCGAGTAACATTCATTGATATTCCGGATATACGAGAAGGCTTTGCCTGCCTTGATCAGATTGGCCCCCGTTTCCTGTGACGTTGCGACGTCTTTGCTGAAATAACCTTTTTGATACCAATCACGCATCAGGTCAGCCATTGTGGAGAACCGCGAAGTCGCAAAAAGGTTCTGCACGGTGAAGTCCTCCCCGCCAAAATCCAGTACGCCAGGTGCTGTTCCCAATGGATCAAAATTCAGCATGGCTTGTCCGGGTGTTTCCTGTGAGTTATAGCTGACAATCGGCGTGACACCCGGCTCCTTGTCCTTGATAAGCTGCAATACAGCAGAGATATCATTCCAGGTTTTTATGGCGCTAAGGTCAATAGCATGTTTATCGGCAAGCTCTTTGTCCATCACAAAACTGGGGGAAAGTGCCCAAGCTTTAATACTGGGAACGCCATATGTTTCGCCATTCATCTTCCCGGCTTCTGCGGCTTCCTCCGGAACAGCCTCCAGTATCTTTTTACCAAATTCATTCAACGATTCGTCCATGGGCAGTAACTGCCCCCTGCCGATTTGGGATTCAAGGCCGAACCATACGCTGGTATACACCAGATCCAGTTTCTCGCTGCCCGCCAGCATCAAGTTCATTTGATTGGCATAGTTCGATCCATTAACAGGCAAGAGCTTCACGGTGGCGCCTACCTTTTCCGCTGTAATATCACTGATGGCTTCCTGAATTTCCTTAACATCTGTTACATCCCCAAAAGCTGGATACGTCATGACCACTTCATACATGTCTGTTGCTGAAGCTTTTCCAAGTTCTGCCCCCTCCTTACTGTCTGGGTTTCCGCATGCCGTCAACAATAGAGGGGCCGCACAAATTAAGGACATTACCTTTATGAAACCCACAGGCAATCTTTTTCTGAACATCTTCATTCACTCCCCATGTTTGCTTTTGGATAAGACATCTTGGATACGAAGCATAACTAACCTTTTACGGCACCAATAGTCAATCCCTTGACGAAGAACTTCTGGAAAAACGGATACGCTGCGATCAGCGGCAACACGCCGATTACGGCAATAGCCATTCTCACACTGCCGAGAGGTACGGATGAGACAACTGCTGTCTGACCAGACAAACTGCTTTGCTGCAAGTACTGGACATCAGACAACATTCGATTAAGCAGGTTTTGAATGCTGTAGAGGCTTCCGTCATTGATGAAGATCAGACCGTTAAACCAATCGTTCCAATACGAGATCATGAGCATCAGACCAATGGTTGCCAGGCTTGGGAGAGCAAGCGGGAGAACGATTTTGCAATAAATAACCCATTCGTTGGCTCCATCCACATAGGCTGACTCCACGACTTCGCCGGGAATTGATGTGGAAAAGAAACTGCGCATCAACAAAATGTAGAACCCGTTGGTCAGTAAATTCGGGATGATTAGCGACCAGATGGTATCTTTCAAATGGAAGAGATCCGTATAAACCAGGTACATCGGCACCAGCCCCCCATTGAAAAGCAGGGTGAAAAATACGAAGAATGACAGGAACGAACGAAATGGAAGCACATTTCTGGATAGCGGATAAGCGACCAGGGTTGTGATCAACAATCCAACGATCGTGCCCACGACCGTGATGAACGTCGTAATTCCATACGACCGCAGAATCAACGAATACTGATTAAACAGATACACATAAGCATCGAAGCTGAATTGAGCCGGGAACAAACGATAACCATCCCTGATAATGGCTTGTTCCTCGGTTAGGGAAGCGGATATCAGAAGTATAAACGGAAACACTGCAGCGATTCCCATCATGATGAGCACGAGGTGAACAGCCATTTGATATATCCTATTTGAATACATGTTGTTCTCCCCCTTAGCTAAAACAGCGCCAAATCCCGGTTTTTGCGACGAACGATCGCATTGGTCGTTAATACTAACAGAAAACCGACAATGGACTGGTACAGTCCGGCAGCGGATGACATTCCGAAATCCCCAAAAGTCATCAATCCACGATAAACGTATGTGTCAATGACATCGGTAGTCGTTTGCAGTGCACCCGAATTCAGCGGAACCTGATAGAACAATCCGAAATCGGAATTGAAGATGCGTCCCACTGCAAGAAGCACCATAATGACCATCGTGGGTTTAAGCAGAGGAAGGGTAATGCTCCAGACTTGCCTCCACTTGGATGCTCCGTCCAGCGTAGCGGATTCATAATATTCTTGGCTGATGCCTACGATTGAGGCCAGATAAACAATGCATGTATAACCAACGTTTTTCCATAGATATACGACACTTAATATAAAGGGCCACTTACCGGAATCCGCATACCACGACACGGGGTCTATCCCCAGTAAAGGAAGCACGTAATCGTTGACGAATCCGTTTTCCTCGTTGAGCAATGCCAGAACCAAGTAAGCGACAATGACCATCGAGATCAGATAGGGCAGCAAAATGATGCTTTGATACAGTCGGGAGGCAAATCGCTTTTTTACCTCGTTCAACAATACGGCCACAGCTATAGAGAGCACTGTTCCAAGCACGATAAATGCGCCGTTGTAAAGTAACGTGTTTCGGGTAATCACCCAAGCATCCTGCGTTTGGAACAGATAGGCGAAATTATCGAAGCCTACCCAGTCACTTCCCCAGATTCCTTTTGCAAAATTGATATCTTTGAACGCAATCACAATGCCGAACATGGGCAAGTAATTGTTGATGAACAGATAGACGATGCCTGGCAAAATCATGACCAATAACAGCCCATGCTTTCTGATGTTTTGGATGCGGTTTGCATGGAAACCTCGACGCATGTCTCTCTCCCCCTGTTCGTAACAATGATGTTTGGTTTGTGTAACTCCTCCAACATCCCTCCTATTCTATGAATGTCAGTTTATGTGACTCAAAATTGTTCTTATATGAATAATACGATGTAAGTAAGCCTCAGTCATTGGTGTGATTCACTAAAAAAAATGATTTAATTTGGATTATTACACCAAAAGAAAAGCCTGTCTAAATTTTAATGTTATGTATTATCACATTCACTGCATTAAGCAACGTATTATAAGCCCTGTGATCAGCCTTTTCATGTCAAAAAGCAACGCACCTGAAAAAGGATGCGCTGCTTCATGTATAATTAAAGATTGTTACGAATGGATGGCTGCCATCTGTCTGCTGTTGGGAAACATTCGACCACCAACAAGCACACCACCCGAAAATACAGCTTCGCGTGGAGGTGCTGCAGCCAACGCATGCATCGCATTTATGGCATTTACCAACGAGAAAGTGCCTTGTTCACCCACTTTTGGAGTTAATGGCGCATTGGAAATAAGCTTGTACGTTTCTAGCAACCAGAAGTCCTCCACCCAACCGGATGCTTCAGCGAGACGTGACCCACGGGAGAGCATATCGCCATTTCCGAATGGACTCCACGAATCCAAAATGTTATCGGAACCGATATGAACGGACACTCCCGTTTCCATCAACAGTTTGATGGGGGGCATAGGCCTGTCAATGGGCACACTCGTCATGATGGCTACGCCGGTCGCACACAACCTTTCCGCGAGTGAGCGCACCTCTGTTTCCCCAACCTGGCCCAAACAATAGGCATGGCTTACCGCGGTACGGCCGGGTATACCGGCTTGTTCTGTCAGTTCGGCGAAGCTCCTGATCGTGTATATTCCGAGATGACTCGGGTCATGCAGATGCAAGTCGATGCCAGCAGAGAATTCTGTCGCAAGTTCAAACATGGCTTCCAGACTGGCATCCACTCGGCGGTCCAATCCGGCCGGATCCACACCACCAACATAGTTGGCTCCAGCACGAAGCGCTTGCCGCATGACGGAAACGGAGTCGGATCGAAGCAGGCCTTGCTGGGGAAATGCCACAATTTCCATATCGATGCGTCCTTGGTACATCTCGCGCACTTCCAAGACCTCCTCAAGATGAGAGAGACCAATTTGCGGATCCACGTCAACGTGTGTGCGGATTGCCGTTGTACCTTGGGCTAACATTAAATCCAACATTCGTTTCGCACGTTCTCCCGCTCCGGTCGGTAGTTCTCCCAACATACTTTTCTCAAATTCCAACTGGCCGGGCAGCGTGACAAACGGCTGCAAAGACTTCCACGGCTCCCCAATAAAATGCTTGTCCAGATGGGTATGCATATCTGTCATTGGCGGTACATAGTGCAGCCCATCCGCGTCAATGACGGTTGTCGCCCTACCGGCAATATTTACAGATGTGAGATCCGCATCCGTTCCGGCAGTCTCAATGCTGACAATAAGTCCAGTTGCTTGATCAATCGTTAGATCAAACAGGTTTTCCGACCATTTGACATTTTTCACGAGTGTTAAGCCTTTCTCCATAACTCCATCCCCTTACTTCATAATTAGATTGTTTCCATCCCATCCGACAACCACGGTAATTCCAAAAGTTTTGAGTCAGTACAAGCTACCTGTAATCCCGATTTCCAAACCGTGCGGGCCTCCGGTTTATTAAGCAGCACTTCCCTCTCCGACCGCTCTCGGAACAATACCATATCAGCCGGAGCGCCAACCTTAACGCCATAATTATCAATGCCTAACGCCTGTGCTGCGTTATGAGTCAGCATGTTGGTCAAGATGAGCGCATCCCGTTTGCCGCCCATGTAAGAAGTAATCGCCAATAGCCAGGCAACCTCAATCGGGTCTGTTTTGCCAAACGGCGTGAATGGGTTGCGCACATTATTGACGCCAATTGCCACATTCACTCCACAATCCTGGAGCAGTTTCACAGGAGTCAGACCTCTATGATAACCTTCTGGACCTTCTCTTCCATTCAAAAAGAGGTCCGTCATCGGCAGCGTAATGACGCTGATTCCGGCAAGACACAGAAGCTCCCCGATAGCCGAAGCTTCGTGTTCAGGGAGGGAACCGAGCGAGGTTACATGTCCGGCGGCTACATGCCCCTGCATGCCTGCAGCAATGGTCCTTTTTGCAATTTCCACAACGGCACGGTCGTTGAAATCGACCGAGAAATCCGCGTGAAAATCCAACGGTTTTCCGTACTTCCCTGCCAGACCAAATGCAAAATCCAAGTGCTCCCCCAGGTCTGCATCCTGATAAGTGATTCCTCCAATCACATCGGCTCCCATACGAACGGCCTCTTCCATCAGCTCAACAGTCCCCGGACTCTTGAACACCCCTTCTTGCGGAAAGGCAACTACCTGTAAATCCAGTTGATGTTTTAAGGATTGTTTGAGACGAAGAGCAGATTCGACAGCTCTGAGTCCAAGAACCGGATCGACCTCTGCTTGGCAACGCATATGGGTTACACCATTCCTGACGGATTCCCGAATGACAACCAGCGAGCGACGATACATGTCCTCCCTTGTGAACGAACTTTTCAGTTTGGATGTTATCTGAATCGCGTCCTGGAGAGACTCCGCCTCCCGATCCATGGAATCCAGCAAATATGCTTTTTCCAAATGAATATGCGGCTCGACGAATCCGGGTAGCAATAAGCCCCCTTTGCCTTGCACTACACGAGAAGCTTCGGTTTTCCTTTCCCCGCATGGCGTGACAAATGCAATCTTGCCTGAGGATATCCCGACATCCATTCGCCTTTCATCCCCGGAAATCACCGTATCTGTGATAAGTAGATCAATCATTACATCCTCCGTTCATGTACGCTTTTATTACACGCAAGAAACACTTTAAGCATAATTCACTCCTTCTGAGAAATCATTGGATGAAAAGGATAAAAATAATTAGCAATATTGGATGATCAAACCAAAGATATTTACTCCACATGATCCTAGTGTTATATTACTTAACAATAAAATAACTTGTTCCAGAAAGGGATGGGTCGATGTGCTGCTGACAGATTTGCTGAAAAACGGCATTTACGATGATGCTAGAGTGATTACGGGGCATAAGGGGCTAGTACGTGAGGTTCAAACGGTCAACATTATGGACTGTCCGGATATCATTCGCTTTCTAAGGCCGAACGAGCTCTTGCTGACCAACGGCTTTTTCATGAAGCAGCAACCAGAGATGTTTATTCAACTAATCAGGGACATGCAGCGTCTTCAGTGCTCGGGGTTGGCCATCAAAACCAAGCGCTTTGAACTACCAATCCCTGATGAAATACTTTGGGAAGCGGATCAGAACGAATTTCCCATCATCGAAATTTCCGATGTCCGTCTATCCCTTGGCGAAATTTTGCAGCGATCGACCAGTGTGATTCTGAATAACAAGAGTGACGAACTGCAATATGCACTCAGCATCCACAAAAAATTCTCCGAGATGATCATGCGCGGCAAAGGAATTTCCAGCATTATCGATTCTCTGTCCAAACTGTTCTCATCCCCAGTCGTTCTATTAAACTACAAATGGCAAACTATCTCTGCTTCCAGCCAGAATACAAGTGTTGCTGAACTCACTGCAGCCGCTGTAAATACACTTCAAGACTTGTCCGATATTTCTAGTCCCACTTCGTTGTGCTTCATCAACCCATCAGTCCGAGAGCGTTGCTGCATGCTGGTATATCCAGTAAAAACTTACCGCCACGAAGGCTATTTGTTATCATTTCATTCACCGGATCAATGGACTGGGCTTTTCGGTCTGACGCTTGAGCAGGCCTCCAACGTCATTGGAATGGAGTTGACTAAATCACAGGCTGTCAAAGAGCGCTCCCGCAGGCACAAAAACGAATTCTTCTCCGATCTGATTGAGGGATATATCACGTCTGAGCAGGAGGCGCTGAACCGCGGCAAGAGATGTGGGCTTATCAAGGAGCGTGCAAGCGTCTTGCTGACCATGCGTAATGACGAGGTGCATCACATGCATCAAAGATTTCCTAATTACGAAGGTTCGGCGCCTCCGAAAGGAGATAATATCACGGAGCAAGAGGAGCAGTACGAGCACATCAAACGTGTTTTTGGTGGGTTAGATCATTCCTTCGTCATGTTTACCAAACATGATACCTACTGTCTTCTTCTATCTATCCCTGAGTCGGGGTGGGATGAGGCAAAAATCACCGAGCAGTTGTCAGGAATGCTTAAAGAGCTGCATGTTGAGACAGGACTGAGTCTGTCTATCGGCATTGGCAAACCTGCAACAAATGTACTCGGCGTTCGTCATTCTTATACAGAAGCGATTAATGCATTGCAATTCGGCTACTGGCTAAAACGAAAGCAATTCGTCCAATCTTACCAAGCCAAGGACATCGGATATTTATTCCACATGCTTCCCCACAACGAACTGAAACAATTTTACGACGCGACCTTAAACGGACTGCTGCAGATTGCAGACGAACATGAAAAAAAAGAGTTGCTGCGCACCTTAAACGCTTTTTACGATACACAATGCCAGCTTGTCGAAACATCCAAGCAACTTTTCGTTCATCGAAATACGGTGGTGTATCGACTGGAAAAGTGTGAAAAAATCCTGGGTGTGAAACTCAAAGATCCAACTGAAAGCTTACGAATCCGCATAGCGCTAGCCATCGAACCTCTGCTAGGACAAGATTAAAAGAAAAAAGCCGCTATAATAGCGACTTGAATTGAACATGTTCCTGTCCCACGACACTTCTTTATTGGAATATCTATTAGTTACGCCATTATGGAATAAACTTTGATTATTTTGCTAATATCCACTTTTGTCGATCAAGTGATGGATTCAGTTCACTTAAGAAGAGTTCGGTCCCATCTTCCGATACCTCTAATGCTTTTTGATGATGAGCTGAAGTAATATGAACTGATCCGTCTTTGTTCTCGTGAAGGACCCAACGCTGGTTGTTGTACCCTAAGTAATGATACAGCTGAAGTTTGTTTTGCCCTATATCCAGATCAAGCGTCTGACCGGCCGTAGTACGAATCGAATACGAACCTTCTTCGTCACCTGTCGGAACAAATACCCACTTCTGGACGGAAGCTGCACTTGTATCTTGCAAGGTAACCGGCTCCCCGTTGACAAGGTTCACGGTATAAATGGATTTTTGTGTTGCGGCATTTATAAGACTGGACTTGGTGATGTTTGCAGGTTCACCGTTGCTCACATTGACGTTCTGATAAGATGCGGAGCCGCCAAAAACATGGAGTCCAAAGTGGCCTTCTGCAAAAGTACCATCCATGATATCTATCACTTTTTGACTGTCCACGTGAACGACAATATGCGGACCATGCGCTTCTATTTTCACCTTATACGTATGACCTGGCTGAATGAACGTTGGTACTTTTGCAAGAACCTGACGTTCTTCAAATCCTCCATTGATTTTATAGAAAAGACGAATGGCCTTCATGTTAGGGTCTAGATTCAGATAATAACCACTGCGACCATCTTCGCTAGCCCTGAACAAAATAGAACCTGCCCCTCCTGTTTCACCGAGCATCATGTCTGCTTCATACGTAAAGTTCCCAGCCTTCTCTTTGGCAATATAATTCGCATCGCTAAAATACTTACCACGAATCCCATGTTCACTAACTAACCATGAAGCAGCAGACAGATCTTTAGTCCATCCACTCAGGTTTGTCCGGAACTCGCCACCTGAGACTTTAATGAGCACACTACTGGAAGCTTTACCATTCGGAGTAGATACAGTGACTGTGGACTCCCCTTCTTTTTTTGCCTTAATAACTGCATGTGAATTGTCTACCAAGTCTATGGCTATTACGTCGTTATTACTGGAACTCCACTTCAGCGGTTGAACGCCTAGACCTGGGCCATACTCGACCATCGCCTGCAGTGTATCCGACTCGCCTACCCCCAGTTCCCGAACCCTCGTATCCATCTTTATTTGAGCTTTTGAAGGAATGTCCTCATTCCAGACAGATTGAAGTTGATGCACTTTCAAGGAAACAACGTTCACATTCCCACCTTTCACGTAAAAACTCATCGCTCTACTAGCAGGATCCGGAAATATTACATCTGAAAAGACGACTTTGCCGTTGTTACCAAAGGCTTCAACAGAAGATTCATCCACAAGAATACGCATCTTGATCCGATTATTCTCCATTTGCGTAGGCGCTTCATGTTTCTTACTAAATAGGTTAGAAAAATCCGTTTCACCGGATGCAGTTCGGTCCACAAACATATTACTATCGCTTGCCTTATAACCCACGACCGTCTTCTGATTTGCACCCTCACGAATGTTAAAGCCAAACTCGGTCGCTGTGCTGGTTTCAGGGATTTCAATTTCAGCTTCAATTTCGTAAGCACCTGAAATAATACCTTTTAGCAGATTCCCGGAAGAAGGACTCACCGACTTGTTAGAAGCAGAGTACAAAGGTTTACGCAGTGATTCCAATTCTTTGATTGGACTTTGCGTCATCCGAATTCCATCTTTGGTTGTTACCAATGATACTTCTCTCGGAATGGTTAGTTCACCTTTCCAATTGGACGTTGGGAAAGCGAACGGATAGTCCCAATTCGTCATCCACGCCATCATCACTGTGCGATGATCAGGCATGTTAGCGAAAGACATCGAAGCGTAAAACTCTTTACCAAAATCTGTTCTTAGTACCTTACCCGCCGGATTATCGTTCACGAATTTACCATCAGCTGTTAAATGACCGATAAAATACTCGGCATCTGATCCGCCTGTTTTGGGATTCGCTCCTGTACTGATCATCATAACCCACTTCTTCTGTGACGTTCCGTCTACCGGAAGCTGGAACAAATCAGGGCATTCCCATACGCCTCCGCGGACGTAATCCCCATATCCCCAATTATCTGTCAATGTCCAGTCAAGTAAGTTCGTTGACGTGTAGAAACGAATATGATCTCCTCCGGACACAACCATAACCCAGCGGTTATTCTCATCATCACGGATCACTTTCGGATCGCGGAAATCCCAATTCCCAGCTTCATTTCCGCTCTTACCCGGGTTCTCGATCACAATCGGGCGTTCCTTCGAATACTCCCAAGTACGACCTTGGTCTTTACTGTATGCCAGACCTATACGCTGGTTCCCATTCGGGCTATCTGGGTTAAAGGAAGTATAATATGCAATAAGGCCCTTGCCTCCTGAATCTCCGAATAAACCAGATGCATTTGTCATATCCGCAATAGCCGACCCAGACCAGACATGTCCGTGATCATTCCAGGGAAGTGCAATCGGAAGCCGTTTCCAGTTCAGCATATCTTTACTTACCGCATGCGCCCATGTTCCTCCATCCTGATGGAAGAGATGATATTCTCCTTCGAAGTAGACAAGTCCATTCGGATCACTCGCTGAACCACGTATTGGCGTGTAATGATATTGTGGACGATATATCTCATTGTAATATTGGCTCAGTTCCGTTACATAAGTATCCTGAAAGTAAGCCGTCCCCTTTTTTACGACGATTCCGGTACTTCCACTCCTGTAGGTTGAATCTTTCACGTCAATCGCGGCCGTAGTGTATCCGTCCAGGAAGACCTGAATTCGATCTCCCTTTGCCTTGATTTCCACATGATGTTTGGCTCCCATCTGACTCGGATAAGTACGTTGCGAACTTGCAATTACTGTTCCTTTTGTATTCGTCAAACTTACACGGACCTGATCTCCTTCCTTCGTAAGAGTAGCTTCATATCCTTCAGCTCCATCGGTTGAAGATCGAAATGCGAGAGCTGCAATAGAATCAGGACGAAGGGTAATATTCCCTTCATAGACCATATCAGTCGCCTCTTTGTTATAGATTTGCTGTGCTATGCTCCCCTGTTCTACCGTCCCTCTTTTGCCGTTGATATCAGGTTGCCATTTTCCCTTGCTAGAAATCACCGGCCCCAAATTACCTTTCAGATCACTCACCACGATGTTCGAAAACAAGGCGGATCCATCCCATACATGGAGTCCAAGCTTTCCGCTTTGATACGAAATGTCCTGAACATCAATTAATGGTTTATATTGATTGCCCCAATATACTTTTAGCGAGGAACCCACTGCCTTCACTTTGAGATGATAGATTTGCCCCATTTCAACAGAAACTTTACGCTCCTCCTTTAATTTCCCATCTCCATTTCTTGCATCTCTTAACCGAATCAGGCCTGCGTCCGGAACGATTTGCAGCATGTACGAGCTAAAGCCATCCTCATTAGATCGAAACAACAATGTTGCATCCGCCTTCGTATCCCTGATCATGACATCAGCTTCATAGATAAAATCATCGGACACTGTCTCTGAGATGGCCATTACATTTTCTTTAGGCTGTGAAGTTAGCAAGATTCCTTCTGAAGTATCCTCTAATCCTCCTTTTCCTTTCACTTGCCAGCCTATCAGATTGGTATTTGATTTGGATGCGCTTTCAAAAATATCAAGCTCCTCCTTTGCCTGTTTATTTGTTTCCTGATCAGCAAGTACAGCACTAGCCGCAATTGATTTAGATGTAAAAATCCCGTTTGAAGTCAGAGCTAATCCCGTTGCCATCAGAAGACATATTGCGAATTTAGATTTATCTTTCATTCCATACCCTCTTTTCTAATAATATTGTGAAGTTGGTTCAAATTTAATTGGTTTTGGACAACCAGTTCAGTTCGGTTGATTTTCCCAAATGCTTACGAGATCATTGATTTGAAGCGACACGACCTTTAGTTCTCCGCCAATGGCATAGAGTTCCAGCCCTCTACTTCCCAAGTCGGGGAAAATCGTGTCTGAAATGATAGTTGTCCCATTGTTGCCAAAGATCTCTACACTTGACCAATCAACATAGATGCTCAACTGTATCCGTCTATGCTCTGGCTTCATAGGGGCCTTGTGTTTTGTAGCAAAATCGGGATGGAAATCAACAGCGTTTGACTTCGTTCGATCGACAAACAACTCCTCATTCAAGACATTATATCCGATGACTGTCTCCTGGTTGGAAGAGGAAGACTTTCGCACCTTGAACCCAAATTCTATTGCATTACCGATTTCGAATTCCGCAATAATTTCCATCTTTGTAGCAGAAACATCAGACAAAACGTTCATATCTGGTTTAATCGTAATGTCTTGTAGAGACAGAATTGATCTTCTAAGTTGATTTAACTCACTTATGGGTGCTTGAATTAAGCGAAGTCCTTCCGAATACGTCCTGAGCTGAATCTCTCGTGGGATGGACATATGGCCACGCCATTCTTTAGAAGGAAGAGTGGAAGCATAACGCCAATTATTCATCCAGCCGACCCAAATCTTTCGCCCATCCTCATTCGGTATACCATCCCAGGTCACGGCCGCGTAAAAGTCAGATCCGTAATCTATCCATTGGATTGTATCGAATGATTCCAATGTTTCATCTAGTGTAAAAACCTTACCATCAAAGTGACCTATAAAATACATCATGCCAGAACCGCCTGCGGGTGGTTCTGAATCGTTTGGATTTACGCCATTTCTATCTCCGATACTTAGTGTCAGAATCCATTTAGTGGTATTAGGGTCCTCATCCACTTGGAGTTTAAAAACATCAGGACATTCAAAAATCCCACGATGTATGCCTGGAATATCAGAACCGAAACCGCTTGCAAAAAACCAATCCTTAAGATTCGAAGATGTGTAAAATTCTACATGGTCACTTACAGCAAGAACCATTACCCAGTTTGAGGATTCTTCATGCCAGAATACCTTTGGGTCTCGAAAGTCTAGCGTCTCCGTGGGGAATAAAACAGGGTTACCTTCATACTTTGTCCAGGTTCGACCATTGTCCTTACTGTAAGCGATGCTTTGAACCTGCGGTTTACCGGGTTGAGCGTTGTTACCATTATTAGTATAAATTGCAACCAATCCTGATCCTGCTTCGTTGAAGAATCCGCTTGTATTGTTCTTATCGACTACCGCACTTCCCGAAAAGATCGCTCCATCTTCCCCAGGTGAGATGGCTGGTGGGAGTTCATCCCAATGTACTAAATCATTACTTACTGCATGTCCCCAATGCATTCTGTCGAAGTCAGGCTGCGTATCATGGGGAGTATATTGGTAGAAAAGGTGATACTCTCCTTCGTAATAAACCATTCCGTTAGGATCGTTAATCCAATTTCCCTTAGGGGAATAATGTATTTGCGGTCGGTATTCATTTTTATAAATAAAGTTTTCTGGATCTTTGCTGATATTATTTTCACCTGATAGATGTACTTTTTTAATTTTATTCACGCTCCCTTAAGGCTATTTAAGATCTAAAAAAAGTAATATGCATTCCTTATTAACAAAATAAGCCACCTGTTTTCATTTGTCAAAGTATTTTTGTATAAATGAACACTATTTTTTATGTATAAATCTGTTTTAGTTTACATTTGCACAATTTATGACTGATTATAGAAAATAACAATTTTTAATTTAAGTTGACTTATTCATTTTTTTTATTGCTTTAAACCCATTGGTTTACAAATGTAAAAAAGGTTGTATCTAAACTTCTCTTTACTTGTTCAGCAAAATATCGTTAGTATTAAACCTAATTTTACCGATAAAACAAAAAAAGCCGCTAAAATAGCGACTTCAATAGGATTATGCTCTTGTCTCTTAACATGTTCTAAATAAATTAACGGCTGGCTTATGCTTTAACAACTTCAACCTTTTTATCCCCTGCTGACTTCGCTACCTCTAACGTTGTGTTACCTTGGATAGTGACTATTAGGCCAGTAGCCAGCATAGAAACAATTAAAGCTGCGCTGAGGGCTGTGGAAATTTTCTTCTTGACCATAACCATTCCTCCGATATCTATTATGTTGTGTTATGCGGCTCAAAGAACTATGATGAGCCGGGTGTGACTAGATATTACAATATTTCACTTTTTTGTTGGGTAATCTACCTGGTGATTGTATTATAACGTACTGCCAATGATTGTAAAAGGATTTTTACCTTGTCTTCAAATACAATAAAGTATGATTGTTTTCTCAGAATTTCTTTTCAAAACTAAAAAATTTGGCGGTCATTCTCCTTGATGTAAAGTATCCACATATTCAATAAACCTTTTCGCTGCTGGGGAAATATTATGATCATCTCTCCACTTTAATCCTATTTCCCAGTACCATCCTTCATCAATGATAGGGATCCAGACCAATTCATCTAACATCAACCCCAGCGTCTTAGGCAGTACTGATACACCTAGACCCGACTTTATAAAACCGGCTACAGTGATCAGGTCCTCCGCTTCATAAGCCGAAGCAAGAAAAAATCCGGTATGTCGGAACCGGGATATGATCGTTGCTTTTAATCCACAGTTGTTTTTCAATCCAATAAAAGGCTCGCCAGACAGCTCTGTCAAACTAAGAGCGCTACAATCTGCATAACGATGTTGGGAGGGAACAACAATGTATAAAGGAACATTTTTAATCGTCTTCCAGTGATGATTATTCAAACTAGATTCCCTCGATGTAATCATAATATCCGAGAATCCTTGCTCCAGATGTTCATCAATATCTCCTAAGTTCCCTTGTGTCAATTCGAACCGAACTTTGGGATACTTCAATTGATAACTCCGAATTAGGCTAGGGATCAATTCAACACCGAGAATATTTAGATAAGACAACGTAATCACACCAGTATCCGGGTTGGACCACTCTTCGATTTCCTTTAGACCATTTTCAATATTATGTAGGGCCCTACCAATCCATTTAGAGAACATAGTACCGTTCCGGTTCAGCTTAATATTTCGTCCATTTCTCTCAAATAAAGGAGCTCCTATCTCGTTTTCAAGCTTGGCAATTGCATGACTTAACGCTGGCTGAGTAATACCGAGTTTTTTGGAGGCTAAGGTCATATGTTCAAGCTGTGCAACGGTCATAAAGTATTCCAATTGTGTAAGTTCCATTAAAACACCCCTCCATATATTAATAATATTCATCATTTCTATTATTATAATAAATTGGACGTTATGAAAGTAGCAAGTGTAGTATTAGTTCTAGCTCCTCTCGAACTACACATTAAGGTTTAGAGACAGAGCAATTTCAAATTAATCATTGAATACCATCACTAGGAGGAATAGTTATGCATAAAGAGTTTGAGTTCTCTGTATCAGAATTTAAAGGTAAAAGGGTGCTTGTAACCGGAGGAACAAAGGGAATGGGGCAAGCAGTTGTGAAAAGACTTGCAAACGGCGGAGCTACAGTTCTTACTACTGCCCGTTCCCTATCTGCTGACTTGCCAAATTCGGTCAAATTTGTTCAAGCAGATGTCGCCACAACTGAGGGTGTAGAGCAAATAATTTCAGCAGTAAAAGAACAACTTGGAGGTATCGATATTATTGTCCATTGCGTAGGTGGATCAACGACACCACCAGGAGGCGCACTTGTATTGAGTGATGAGGATTGGCTTCATACATTAAATTGGAATTTACTCGCAGCAGTTCGACTTGATCGTGGCTTAATTCCACTTATGTTAGAAAATAATTCAGGTGTTATTCTTCATTTCACTTCCATCCAGAGACGTTTGCCTTTATATGAAACTACACTGGCTTATGCATCTGCCAAAGCCGCGCTGACTAATTATAGCAAGGGATTATCGAATGAATTTTCCCCTCAAGGAATTCGCATCAATACATTGTCTCCCGGATTTATTCAGACAGAAGCATCTGACGCATTAATTGATCGGATCGCAACGCAAACCGGAAGTCGAGAAAGTGCGCTCGAACAACTTATGACTTCACTCGGAGGTATTCCAATTGGTCGGCCAGGATTTCCTGAAGAAGTCGCTGAGCTGGTCGCATTTCTGGTCTCAGACCGAGCAGCATCTATTACAGGTAGTGAATATGTCATAGATGGGGGAACTATCCCTACCGTCTAATAATTAATTAATAAAGGGAGAGAACAATATGGATCTCAATCATTTACCGTCTGTAATTGCCAAATACATTACTGCATCTAACAAGCCAGACCCAGTAGTATTTGTAGATTGTTTTTCAGAAAATGCCGTTGTGATGGATGAAGGAAAAAAGCGAAATGGCAAACAGGCGATTCGGAAATGGAGTGATCAAAACCATTTCGCGGCGAATGTAACGTTAGAGCCAACAAAAGCCAAAAAAATAGGTGATGAAATTGTGTTAACATGCAAGCTGGATGGTACCTACGATAAGACGGGTCTACCCGATCCGCTATTATTGGATTATCATTTTGTTATTGTTGACGATAAGATCATTAGACTTTCCATTTTCTAAAGATATCCAAATGGCTTGTCCGCCACGGGCTGCAGTAATAAGCTCTCTTTGTACATGATTTGAACAAAAAGATGCCCCCACAATGATGTATTTGATCATGTAGGGGGCATCTTTTAAATCACGACAGCCGTTCAACATTAATCAAAGGCTGTATTTTGATGTCGAAGTCAACATTAATTTTCATATTTTCCCAATATCTAAACCATTGCTCTTCCGTTATTGGTTTAGAAAAAGGCTTAAGTGAATGTGTTCCGACCTCTAAGGGATCCACTCTCAACCGTTGCATACTTTTTAATAATTCTGACGTTTGTTCCTCAAGGTATACCTCAATCTCATGAATTAAATGTTCCAATTGTTCCTCGCTTTGTATATTCTGTTCTCCCTGGTATTCCTCAATTCTTCCTTTCAATCCCACATGTAAAGACAAGGATGAATAGTCACTTGATAGTTTCATGCGAATATTGGATCGAACACGTCCCAAACTGATAGATAACTTTGGAATGGCCAAGACTTTTAAGAAATGATCGTTATCCAGAAGTTGAAAAATTTCATCACTTACGTCTTGAGTAACCATTACTTCTTTATCATTTTGGAAAAAGGCCGTTCCTACGTAATTGAAATTGTTTTTATCCGCATGAAAAACCGGCAGGATCGGATCCTTAAGAGGGGAATATAACATCTTCATGAATTGATGAATATTGACAATGCTCATTTCACCTTGGTTATGTTCCTCGTAATGCTTTAACATCCGATAAAGAAAATAATCTTGGTTTTCTTGCTTCGTCAATTGATTTTTTATGTATTCATCAAAATCGCCTCTGACAATCAATAAATAGACATGCATTGAAATATCGGGATCAACCAATATCGTATTGATCAGCTTTTCAATGCCTTCTTTTGTTGCCAGTTCCTCATTGATTAATAACATTCGCAGCTGCCCCTGCTTTAATTCCCGATAATAAATTAAATTAAACTCCTTGCCCCCCTGTTTTAACAGATCAACTTCCTTGGAGAGAAAGCGTTTTTTTTCTTTGATGAGTGGTGGCACTAAAGTGCTGATTTTAAACTTCCCCTCCGTCCCCTTGTCAACCGACCAGAAAACTACCGGAGCGATCTCTTCGATGATATTGTTCTCGGCATATGGAGAAGAGCAACCGGCCATCCACATAAGGCTTACAATCGCCAATAAACCATAATGCTTGTATGGTATCATGCCTACACACTCTCCTTTCGTTTAACCATAGTGAAAAGGATCGTAGGAACAAGTAAATAAATGAATGCACCAAGCCAGATTTGAATGTTCAGTAACATCTTTTGACCCGGAACCGTTTGCCATAACCATTGATCCATTATGATAATACTTATCAAAATGACAAACCAACTCGACAATAATCCGATCCGAGTAGTGCTTTTGTTCATTTTTTTCATAAAGACTCTTCCAGCTCCATATAAACACAACAAAAGAATTGAAATGTCAAATACATAATTAAACATATGGAAAGAGATAAGGATGTAATCGATTCGTTCTAAACCACTCATTTGAATGTAACTTCCCATATATACTACCGGAAAGTTGATCTTGCTTAAAAAGTTTGAACCGTAAAACAATACCGAAGCAATGAACAATAATGAATATTCCATAATCGTCAGCATGTTTCCAATGACAAGATATTTTGATATTTTTTTATTGGAGCTTAACCATGGAACCATAAAGGCCAAATATACTGGACCGGAAAATGCCGACCAAATAAACAACAAGCCCTGCCATGAATGTCCTGACCATTCGGTGGGGATTAGAGGATACAAATCGCGGTAATTTGCAATCGTTGGAAAGAAAAAGGGAATAAACATGATTAAGATCCACGCCCCGCAAAGAAAGGCGATAACGACAAAACGCAATGTTTTTTCCATGCCATGTGAAGCCACAAATAAACTGATCGAAAGAATAACTAGGATCAGCCACTTTTTATTCATTGATGGATATATAAAATTATGGAGCATTTCAACGTAACCCAGTGTGATGATTGAAATTTTTAACAGTATTATTACAAAACCAAGTATTGCGAAAACTTGAACCGCCCGTTTCCCAAAAAGCTGTACAAATCCTTGATAGCCTTTCGATGCATAACTGGAAGTAAACCATTTGGATAGCATCATCAAATTAAGTTGGGACAGTAGCCCCAAGGCGACAATTCCCCAAACCATATAGGAATGAACCAAATAAACCGGCATGATTAAAATAAAATAATGCATTTGCGTTCGATTAACTAATAAAAGGAAATGGATGCCGCCAAGGGTGGAAGTTTGATTGAATAGGGATAAAGTCTTCATTTCTTCATCTTCTCCTGTCGCCATTTCTGTAGTGGTTTTAGATTATGCGGACGCGTTTTCATCCAAATCAAAGGCCCGCGAATAAAGAGGTCAATCCAATCCTTCCCATAAAAAGGTGAAAGCGGCGCTAAATAAGGTTGACCTAATGACGTTAATGCATGGAGATGCGCAAGAATGCCGATTATCCCGACCACGATTCCTGGCAGCCCAAGAAACGATGCAAGGATAAGAAGAAGCAATTGCAACAGAACCATGGATTTTGTCATTTGATAATTGGGAACTAAAAAGAAAGCAATAGCGGATATACCCATCAAAACAATTAATACTTTACTTGCAAAGCCTGCCTCTACAGCCGCTTGTCCAATGACAATACCACCGATAACCCCTAGAGTTTGACTGGTTTTGGTCGGCATTCGCAAACTTGCTTCTTTGATGATTTCCAGCGTTACGATCATGAAAATTCCTTCCACAAACGGAGTAAAGGGCAGTTTGCTTCTCGATTCCAATAATACGAAGAGAATCGGCAGCGGAACCATTTGGTAATGAAATGTCGTTAACGCAACATAAAAAGGAATCATCGTCAAAGAAATAATAAAACTTCCATACCTCATTAAACGTAAAAAACTGGCTACCGGCCAACGAAGGAAGTAGTCTTCTGGCGATTGGAATAGATGGAATAATGTAATGGGACAAATTAAAGCAAACGGTGAATTGGAGACTAATAAAGTCAGCTTACCCTCACCTAAGGCGAAGGCGCAGGCATCCGGCCGATCCGTTTGTAGAAACTGGGGAAAGACCGTATGGTTATGATCTTCAATAAAAGCTGCAAGCTGTGCGGAGTCTAAAAACTGATCGAAATCCACACTTTCAATTTTCTCTCTTGCAAGGGAAACAAATTCCGGATTAATTATTCCGTCTATGTACATTAACACAACTTTTGTTTTACTCAGTGATCCTATAGTGAAGCTTTCCGTTTTTAATGTCGTTATAGGCAAACGTCTGCGCAACATTGTAATGTTATTATCGATTTGTTCGCTGAAGCTATCTTTCGCTCCATATATAACCGTTTCCGTTTGGGAAGGTTCAATTGCCCGGCCAAGAGGATTTTCCAACTGTATGCCTAGCCATTGATCGTTGACTGAATCGTATAGAAGAATATATCCTTGCATTATTTTTTGCCCAGCATCTTCGATCGATATAACTTCTGAAACATCAGAATTGATTATGCATGAAGGAAGCGAATTTCCGCCTGATTGATGAAGTGGCTGAATAATCGCCTCGTTTAAACGCTCTTGATCTATTAATGTTTTTATAAATAAAAGATGGACTGAAGCACTCGTACCTATTTTGTGCTCAATGATTTCGGCATCTTCCATATGGTTTAATATCTGTTTTAAATCATCAAGCCATGTAGACTTTTGATGATTTTTCATTTGAGGCTCGTGTTTTTCAACCATGGTCGTCTCCTTTATCAAAGTAATAAAATGGTGATAAGGTTAATATCTTGTCCTGTAATCGAAAAATCATACGACCGGCAATTTGTAGTTTAACAGCAATATCGGGAACAACATGCTACCAGATTAATCTTAATCGAATGAGTGTATTATGGTACCCTACCCTTTGTATCTGTCTCCGGCTTTCCTCTTGGGCGACAAAAAACAAAAAGACAGGCATCAACTGATACCTGTCCCTATCTTAAGTTCATTAGAATTACTATATTGCCCTTAGATAAAGGGCCTACGGTCCCGCAAAATGAACTGAATAATCTGCTATTAAAATCTGCTTTGAAAAGTGGGATGTATCAAAAGGTAGGAGCAGGTAATTCATCAATGTTCATGCGTAGTAGACTATAGGGTTTTTGTCGCAGGTCTTTTCCGTAATGAAATCTGGCCTGCCTATGTAATTGGTTCACAATTACATATAAGTATTGATCCGGACCAATAGAAAAAGTATCCGGCCATAAAATTCGGGGATCATGGGCGATGGTTTCCATGATTCCATTTGGCAATATCTTTCGAATACTATCGTTTTCGTAATCTCCAGCATAAACGTTTCCTTTAGCGTCTGTGATCATCCCATCAGATGCACCCTTCTCTCCCCAATACTGCACAAGATCACTTAACTTAAAATCCGGTATCGTTCTGTCTCTTAACGATTCTGTTGAGATAGAGAATAACTGGCGACTGGTTAATGGACAATAGAATAACATTTTTCCATCAGGGGAAATCGCTATACCATCAGAGGCCAATCGAAACGGAGATGTCGAACCATCCGCGTTTCGATTCATCAAAATTTTACCTTCCACTTTCGGCACAAAATACGGATCGGGTGAGGTCGAGCTTGCTCCATGCAACCGTCTATACGCATTTCCGTTTTCTAAATTTACGACGATAATAGCGCCTGGACCATTGGAAGAAGAATCCGTTATATATGCGTAACCTGCTTTTCCTACACGAAAGTCAAATCGGACATCATTTAGATACGTTGTCGGCAAGACTACATCATCTGCAAATGTATATACTTTTCTAATTGTATTTGTTTCTAAATCTACCGCGACTAATTTTGCCCCTCCTTTAATAGGCTCTGAAAAATTTGGTGCAGCCGTGTCCAGTACCCACAGGGTTCCCCTTCCATCTGCAACAACACTCTGGACACTAATGAAGGACATAACGATATTCAATGGGTTGATCAAATTCGTTTCTTCATTAGGATAAGGTTGCATCTGACCATCAACAATTTCCGCTACCGTAAATCTAACGTCATCTCCCCATTTTGGAAAGCAAATAAAGGTACGCCCGGTTTCGGATACACTAACGCCTGTAGGCATAGCCCCGTAAAAGGAATGAACGAGTTCTAACTTACCAAAATATTCTTCCATAGGTAACATAGGCTGTATGATGTCCTCCTCAACATAGTTGAATAGATATTACCTATAATTATGTTCAAGACTTTTTCTAATGCCTGGCCCTTAATCATTCTTTTTTAACCTCGATTTTGAAATTGTCCGATACATTTAAAAATACAAAAAAACTTCGGCGTAAGCCGAAGCATGTTGACGTTAACTATATGTGCTCTAGGAAAAATGCTTCTTCCGATCGTCAACGCAAAACTTTGCCAAGCTTATCAGTACCAAAACCGTTTTATTGTTGGTCCGGTAAACCTAATGCATTGGCTGAAGTTATCGCTTGATCTAAAAATTCCTCTGCTCGGGTCAATTGCTGCCTGGCAATCTCCAACGCTTGTGAATTTGTTGCCGCATTAGATTCACTTAACGAGCTTATTGCCTGATTTAAAGCCGTCTGCACCTTAGAAACCGCGTTAGATGCATGCTTCTCCAGCGTATTACTACCACTCGAGTTAAGTGCATCTTCTGCTGGTTTTCTTGCGTTTTCGGTTGCTAGATCAATTTTGTTTTTATTGGGCACCGTGACTCCTCCTTCCATGAGTAAGATCATTCATTTAAACAGAAATAAGTATGGGATTGAGATTTTGTTTATATCCCTGCGACTGTATGGGAATATTCGGATCTTACCTCTCCGGTGATCCATATTAGTATAAGATCCGATGCATTGGAAAATCTAATCTTGATGAAAAAGGAGGGGATCATTTCTGAATGGCTAATCCAACGCTAGCGCCGCACGAATCGATGGAACTGCATGAAGCGTTAAACTTCAAAACGCTCTGCATCGCTAAGTCGAAACTTATGCAAGGCCTGGTCTTTGACCAAGAGCTAAAAGCATTAATGCAGAAAGACGTAATTCAATCCATACAACAGATTGCTGAGCTGCAAGCAATCTACGCAAGAGCTCCTTTTCAAGCACCCGTTCCGAATAATCCGACACCTATAACACATTAAGGGGAACTCAGATGAATACCGATTATTTAGATCCGATTAATTCATTGAATATGCCGGAAATGGCAGATATGACTTTTGCCATGGACTTCCTTCTTCGTGCCAAGGAGGGTGTACGTAATTTGTCCATCGCCCTGACGGAAACGGCTTCACCGGATGTAAGAGCCCTGTTGCATACTCATCTGAAGCAGGGAATTTCAATGCACCAAGAAATTTCGGAGCTCATGATTCGCAAAAAATGGTTTCATCCTTATGAGCTGAACGAACAGTACCAACTCGATCAGCTTTCGGCGAAAAATACGGTGATGATCGGGCAGATGAATCTGTTCCCGGGTGATACGTCACGTAAAGGGATGTTTGATCGGACCCCAGATGAACATATTGGAGGACATAAAGCATGAAGGCGGTAACGTATCAAGGGGTTAAAAATGTCGTGGTCAAAGAGGTGCCGGATGCGAAGATTGTGAAACCGGACGATATGATCGTAAAGATCACCAGTACCGCGATTTGCGGTTCTGACCTTCATCTTATTCACGGGATGATCCCTAACCTTCAGGAAAACTATGTCATCGGACATGAGCCGATGGGGATCGTAGAAGAAGTGGGCCCTGGCGTGACCAAGGTAAAAAAAGGCGACCGCGTAATCATCCCGTTTAACATCGCATGCGGAGAATGCTTTTTTTGCAAAAATCAGCTGGAAAGCCAATGTGACAATTCCAACGAACACGGGGATATGGGCGCATATTTCGGCTACTCCGGAACGACCGGCGGATATCCCGGCGGGCAAGCGGAGTATTTACGGGTCCCATTTGCTAATTTTACCCACTTTAAGATCCCTGAAAACTGCGAACAACCGGACGAAAAGCTAAGCTTGATCGCCGATGCCATGACGACGGCATTCTGGAGCGTAGATAACGCCGGCGTTAAAAATGGAGATACGGTCATTGTGCTCGGCTGCGGCCCGGTCGGACTCCTAGCCCAGAAGTTCTGCTGGCTGAAAGGAGCTAAGCGGGTCATAGCCGTCGACTATGTCGATTACCGCTTAAAGCATGCGAAGCGAACAAACAATGTGGAAATAGTAAACTTCGAACAGGATAAGAATATTGGGAACACTCTCAAGGAAATGACCAAAGGCGGCGCCGATGTTGTCATTGATGCGGTAGGAATGGACGGCAAGATGAGCGATCTTGAATTTCTAGCCAGCGGTATGAAACTGCAAGGCGGCACCATGAGCGCATTTATCATTGCATCTCAGGCTGTTCGCAAAGGTGGCACCATTCAAGTCACTGGGGTATACGGCGGACGTTATAACGGATTCCCGCTCGGTGATATCATGCAGCGAAACGTGAATATCCGTTCCGGACAAGCTCCGGTCATTCACTACATGCCATACATGTACGAGTTGGTTACGTCTGGCAAAGTGGACCCTGGCGACATTGTTACGCACGTCATTCCGCTCAGCGAGGCCAAACGGGGCTATGAAGTGTTCGATACAAAAACGGACGATTGCATTAAAGTCATCTTAAAGCCTTAAATATGAATAGATACATGGGAGGACAATCTGAATGGATTCCACATACGCTTTGCATGAGATGCTCGAGGTACATGAAATAGCTGCGTTCAAGACGGTTTGTATGACTAAATCCAAGACCATGCAAGCTCTGGTAACCGACCCGGAGCTCAAGCAAATTTTGCAACAAGATGCGATCTTATCACAACAGCAGCTTCAGGAGCTCGGTGGAGTGCTGTCTAAAGCGACTGTATAGGAGATAAAAAAATGAACCCAATATTAGAACACATGACTGGTCTTAATACGCTGACCGATGACGTGATCGCAATGGATTTTTTGATGAACGCCAAGAGCGGTGTCAGAAACTACGCCATGGCTGTGACCGAATGTGCCACCCCCGAAATCAAACAAATTTTGATGAAACAGCTCGATGAAGCCATAGATTCTCATGAAAAGATATCAAATTACATGGTGCAGCATGGTTTATACCACCCTTACCATATTGCAGAGCAAATTCAGCTCGATCTGAAAAACATTCAGACTGCTATGAACATTCCGTCCTGACACCCTTTTTGATTTTAGCCAGAGACTTCAGAGAACAAAATGTCCCTGTGTCAAGAATTTCAACAATGAAAAAAGGCGGACACTATCCGCCCTTTTTTTGGCATCGTCACGAAACACGCTTATTGCAAGCGTTCCTTTACGTATTCTACTTATTTCTATCCTGAGACTGTTTATGGCCGCTGCTCTCTACTTTAATTGACTACAGTGAACTTAAGGCTCCAGCTTCCATGACATTTCCCAAAAATCAAGCTCAAAGCGACTGCACATCACGAAAATATCCTCCATCCGTTGGTACGTTCCCTCGCTACAGCCTTCTAATAGCTTATCAGTTAACGTCACTAGGGATTGATTGTTGCTGTTGTATTCAGAGGAAGCATATCCTGTGATCCACTCTCCGTAAAAAGGATGCTCAGCTGCACCTGGCTTTTGGGCAAGGACTTGACCAATCTCTGCATAGCTCCATGAGCAGGCCAGAATGGATACAAGTACTTCTGCTATGCCACCCGCATGGGAAACAGAGAGCATATAGTTAGTATAGGCTGCATTTTTCAGGGCAGGTTTTACCTGGAAAACATGATCCTCTGTAATTCCTAATCGCTCCATATAAGAACGATGAATTTTCATTTCACCATTCAGGATGTTATCTACGTTTTCACTAAAAAACTGCATCAATTTGGGGTCGTGCGACTTGACAATACCTAGTGCAAATACGCGGGCATAATCGAACAGGTACAAGTAGTCTTGCAGCAAATAATAACGAAATTGTTCAACCGTTAAGGAACCATCTCCGATTCCTTTAACAAAGGGATGCTCAAGACATTCCTTCCACACAGGCTGTGCTGCCTGATATAGTCTCTCTGAAATAGTCAACATGTGTTCCTCCAATTCATAATGTACGTATTTAAAAACAAAAAAACGAAACATCCTATGGATGTTTCGCAGACAAATACACTAAAACAAGGGGGTTCGCATGAGCTACCCAAGTACAGTGTTTCATCGTTGCATCCCTACGTTGGCATTATCCAAATCAGGTAAGGTCGGTTTAACACCCTCTCAGCCGGTTAAGGCTCCCTCGCAAACGGTTGTATGTAGTTGATTACTTTCCTATTCCCATAAAAGATAAAATAACATCCATTTAGTATATCAAGGGCTGTTAAATATAGTCAAGGAAGATTGTATCGCCCCTCATCACCTTTGGTGACGGATGTAAACGATGAAAACCATCACAACAATGGTTGAGTTTCAGCCACTGTTATGATGGTTTCTATTCTTGCAACTACTGCCGATGGTTTAATGCCCGAGTTTGTTCTTTCCGACAAAAGTGAGTATTCCGTACTGGGAAGTATTTCTCCAGCTCTCATTGGTCGTATCATTCCACTTGGCTACGCTCTGCTTACCTCCGCCCTGGTTGTCGTTAATTTGGAGCTCGAAACCGAGAACATTTCCTGCTTTGGGCGTCAATGATTGTAAATGAATTCTGGCTTCTACGAGATATCCTTTATTTGTTTTCTTCACAGCACTTACAAGGCGTCCAGGTGAGGCACCCCCTGCAAAGGTTCCCACATTGTCTGCACTGATTCTGAACTGGGCATCATCATATTGAAAATACGGTGTGCGCTGGTGATTCTCGTCCAGGAAAATCTCAACCGAATCCTGATCCCATGGGTTGATACTATCTGTAATGATGTTTGGATCAGTGACGTCGATCAGCAGGTATAGATACTCACCTGACCACATTGCGCGAGCCACTGCCTCTGCACCTTCGCTCTGGTTCAACCGTTTTACTTCAAATGGTGCAGCCTTATTCCATGATGTGTCTTTCTTCCCATCAATCTGAACAATCCCTTGCACAGCTTGTGCAGATTTGGGCATAGGGGCGAGTTGAATCACGCCGTATTTGCTTGTATCCTGTTCCTGAGATTGTGTTCTATCATTCCAGTACAGTGGATTATAAGGTTGTGTCCCACTTGAACCGCCATCAGTCACACGGATATCCAATCCGGCTTCATATTCTGATCCGACTTGGATACCACCCCACGGAATGGACAATTCAACCTGATATCCGGCTTTTGTCTCGCGTACACGATATGAACGCTGCTCCACACCCTCAGCTTTGCCCGACCGCTTAATGATTACGTGTCGGTCATCTGCTTCATATGAAGTGGTCTTGCCATTATTGAGATCAACAAAGATATCTACTCTGTCATTCACATCTGCCTTTGCATCCTGTACATCCACGAGGATATACAGGTTACTATGATCCCATAAAGTGCGGAAACTGGCTGATCCCGAAGAGTCACCCTTCAGTGGAGTAGACACCGCTTTGTTCCAGAGCGGATCTTGTGTCTGTTTTTTGATATCCGGTTTACCCGAAAGTGAGACGGCTCTCTGCGTCAACACAGGCAAACTGGATTCATCCACGAGTCCCCAGTATGCCTTTTTGGCCTTCAGGGCTGAATCAAACAGCATAGCCTGGTTGTTGTAAGACTTCTCATCTTGGAGTCCCCATAAGGTAACTGAAGAAATGTGGTCTTTGTGTTTTTTGTACAAATCCAACAGTTCCTTATATCGATACGCCTGCTTTACTGCAACTTCATCGGACATCTCTTCACCAAATGGAATTCCGCTATCCACATCCAGTTCCGTGATCTGAATATCCAATCCAAGTTCGGCGAACATGCTGATCGTTTTTTCAATTTCCTTGATGGGCGGGGATTCCAGGTTATAGTGGGATTGCAAACCCACACCATCGATGAGCCCTTTCTCTTTCAGTCGTTTGACCAACTGATACATATGCTCTCTTTTCTCAGAGATTTCCGTGAAGTATTCGTTGTAATATAATTTGGCATTCGGATCGGCTGCACGAGCGAATTCATAGGTTTTCTCAATA
Source organism: Paenibacillus sp. FSL P4-0176 (assembly GCF_037975265.1). NCBI lineage: Bacteria > Bacillati > Bacillota > Bacilli > Caryophanales > Paenibacillaceae > Paenibacillus > Paenibacillus sp. FSL P4-0176. The sequence goes on along the minus strand of NZ_CP150242.1, from coordinate 3,726,230 downwards.
TAATCCGGACCAATTAGTTCATAAAAGGGACTTTTACGTAAACCGTTGGCATCACCATTGCTATCCGCAATCGCCTCGTTTACCACATCCCAGGCATAGATCTTACCTTTGTATCGGGTCATGACGGTTTCAACGTAATCCTGAATCCGGGCAAGTAGTAATTCTCGACTCGCAGGGTTACCCTGAGGATCCTTGAACATCCACTCTGCTGCATCAATATGCCACAACAACGCATGTGCGCGTACGCCCATACCATGCTCCTCGGCGAACTGAACATATTGATCGGCTGCCTCGAACTCATAAACACCTTCGGAAGGAGACATGTACTTCGGTTTCATCTCGTAGGTTGCGGTCAAGCTGTTAAAGTGCTTTGTGAGCAGTTGTCCATATGCGCCTTCCAACTGCCAGCGATACACCGCTGCACCAATGGGGAAATCATCTTGATACAGGTCTTTCAGAGACAGAATCCCTTCTTCAATCTCCAGTTGCTCGGCCAGAGTAAATGATACATCATCCACATAGAACGATAACGTATCTACGCTATCTTCAGAGATGTAGGGTGTTTCGATGAACAAATTCAATTCAGTGGGATCATCGCTATACTGAAATTTTCCGGTGATTTTGTGCCATGTATTCCATTCTGCTTTGGCAATTTTCACGCTACCGATTGGGTTCCAGCTTTCGGCAGTTGTTTTTTTATATGTGGTGAGCTGTAATGTTTGATCCGTGGTGGGCTCCTGAGTAAGTCTTACATATGCCGCAATTTCGTACTCTTGGTTACGCTTAAGCAGATCCTTCATGGATAACATCGGTCCATGATAGGAACGCTCACGGTTGGCGACCAGCATACTGGACTGACCTTCGTGTGCTTCCTGCTGTGTCACTGTCAGCCTTTCGTTACCTGTACGTGGAGTCCACCCCTGAAGTGTACCGTCTTCAAAGTTTGTACTCAAATGACCTCCCTCCACTTCCGTAACTGCTTTGGCTGCATGTGAGACATTCGTAAATGGAAGCATGGCGAGTACGAGCACAAGAACCAAGGCCGTTATATTCCATTGACCTAACCGTTTCATACAATTCCTCCTCTTGATTTGGTCTAAGTATTTCTGAACGGATTAACATCCAGATAAATAGATTATAGCTCTTTGGATAACGCTTACATATAACAAATTTACAATAATTACAATAAAATGTTATCACTTGGTAATCTCGTGTGGGTTTAGGAAGCTGGAGTTCGTTCGCAAGGGATATCAAAAAACCGCTACATATTTGCAAAAATAAAAGACCGTTTCCCGATAAAATACGAGAAAACGGTCATCGTTAGAAAGTATCTTTTTTCCTGTCTGCTAACAGGCATATAAACTTTGTTTTATAATCGTCCCTCGTGACCCTGATCCTCCTGCACAATTCGAGCTATGTGAATCATCAAATATAATAATTCCTCGTTTGATATGGAGATATCCAGCATATTCTGCACGTAGGTTTTAATCATCTCCGCGCATTTGTATTCAAACGGATGCTCCTTCACCATGTGTTGAAATATAAAATCTTTCGCCGAATTGCCCAGACGTCCTTCTTGTAAACGCTGGATGAAGAATTGCAAATGTGTGACAAGTCTCACATAATGGATGGAATTTTTGTTCAATTGCATATCAAAGGTGTATTGAATCAGGTTAAAAATATCTTTTAACATCTTAACGGATTGCATCGTTCGCTCCATATTCTGTTCATGCGTTTGGGCATTCACGAAATGAAAAGCGATATTCCCTGCTTCTTCTTCCGGCAGTTCGATACCCAATTCTAGATTCAGCATCTGAACGGCTTCAAGGCCCAGTTCGAATTCGACAGGATGAAACCTCTGGATCTCCCATAACATGCGATTCTGTAATGCTACACCTTTTTTCCATCGTTCAATGGCAAATGACAAGTGATCCATAAGCGTGAAGAAGATTTGATCGTCAAGAGACAGCTTTTCTTTTGCATTGGTAATCAGTTTGTTTATGACATTCACATGTTTTTCTGGCATGTTTTCGATGGTTCGTACGTAAGCCTGGGCAGACGGATTATTTTGCAAAATGAATCGTTTCTGGATGTGTTCTTCATCCAGCCGCTCGCCGACTTTGCCTTTGAATGCCAACCCTTTTCCCATGACAATCATCTCTTGTCCCTGTTCATCTTTGGTCAGAAGCAAGCTGTTATTTAATATTTTGATTACTCTCATGCATTCATCACGATCCTTTATTCTTTCGTGACCGCCTGATCCGAATTTCCGATACATCTGCCATTCTGTTTAATGACCTCTTGATACCACGAGAAGCTTTTCTTCTTCAAACGCTTCAAGTCTTTCAGATCCTGTTCACCGCGGTTTACATAGATCATTCCATAACGTTTCCCATACCCCTGATGTGTGCTTACCAAGTCAATAACGGACCAAGGGCAATAACCAATCACATCTACTCCATCCGTTAGAGCCAGTCTGATCTGTTCCAGATGTTTCTCGATAAAATCAATCCGGTACGTATCGTTAATGGTGTTATCTGCCTCAAGTACATCCGGGGCTCCAATACCATTTTCCGTAATTAGAATAGGGAGACCATATCGTTCACATACCTTACGCAATGTCAGCCTTAGGCCAACCGGGTCAATGACCCAACCATATTTCGTTTTTTCCGTATAAGGATTCTCCGCGGCCCGGTATACTCCCTGCTCGCCAAGCATAATTTGCTGATCACCCGCACGAGCTGTAACATCCGACGCATCGCCCATACTGGCGGCAATGGTTGCCGTCGAGTAGTAGTTGATTGCTACCAGATCGGGGCGGCCAAACTGGATATCTTCCATGTCACCCTGCTCAATAACCGGCTCGATGCCGCGTTCCTGTAAATAACTCCAGAATAATGGATTATACCGTCCCCACACCGATAAGTCGAGAAAACCCCATCCACGAATCGTCTCCCAGTTATGAGCAGCGACTGCATCGGCTGGTCTGGAGGTTGCCTGGTACATGGAAGTCATGTTTAAAGCAGGTCCGATCTTACCTTGCGGGAGCATATCATGAAATAGTCGCATCGTTCTGCCTTGAGCTACAAACATGTGATGATTTTGCTGATACAGTTCCTTATTGGATGGCAAACGCCCGCCTTTTGGTGTACCAATAGCACCTGGATGAAGAATCATCGTATTTTGCTCATTAATGGTCAACCAATATTTCACTTTATGCCCGTAATGCTCAAACAAGATACGCCCATACTCGACGAAGGCATCGATCGTCCCCCGGTTGTTCCATCCTCCGGTTTTCTCAAGCTCGTAGGGTAAGTCGAAATGGTACATGGTCACAATGGGCTCAATACCATGGAGCAGCAATTCGTCAATTAATTGGTGATAAAAATCGAGTCCCTTCTCATTAACAGTCCCTGTGCCTGAAGGCAAGATTCGAGTCCATGCAATTGAAAAACGATATGCTTTGAGGCCCAGCTCTGCAAAAAGCTTCACGTCTTCTCTGAACCGGTGATAGTGATCGCTCGCAACCGTGAAATCGGCGGTTCCAGCCGGATGATCACACATATCGATGACGGACAGGCCTTTGCCATCTTTGTTCCAGGCTCCCTCCACTTGATAGGCCGAGGTAGACCCTCCCCACAGAAATTCATTGGGGAATGGTTTGATCTGTTGATATAACATCTCAAGCACTCCTTCATTTTAAATGTTGATCATGATATATGACGGACCATATGAAGTATCGTATTACGTTTGTTACGAAAGATGGATAATGGTTGCTCCAACCTCCACAGGATTCTGCTTCTCCAGCTTAATATCCGAGAAACGATCCGAATTGGCGATAATGATCGGGGTTATGACTTCATACCCTTCTGCCTTGATGGCATCGATATCAAAGCGGATCAACAAGTCCCCCCGTTGTACGCGATCCCCTACTTTAATGGAAGAGTCAAAATGTCTCCCCTTTAGGTTGACGGTATCCACTCCAATATGAATGAGCACCTCTTCTCCATCATAACCGTTTAATTTGACCGCATGTTTGGAGTCCATGAAAGCCGTAACTTCACCTGCGATCGGTGCATACAGTTCTCCTTTGGCAGGAATGATTGCAGCGCCCTTACCCAGTAATCCCAAAGAGAAGACATGGTCTGGTACACGGTCAAGGTGGACTAATTCCCCTTGCATCGGACTGGTGATCTTAAGTGGGCGTAATTCATTTTGGCTCGGTACATTTGCATTTGTTATTGTAGAAGACTGTGTGCTTGAGCTGTTGTCTTGAACAGGCTGCCCGGAAAGTGTCTTGTCATCGTTAACGTTGGTATTTCCTTCTTCTTCATCGTCCACTGGATCTTCAAAACCAATGATCCATGTCAGAGCAAAGGTAACGATAAAAGCGATCAGACAAGTCACAATGGCATGAACGATGTTCATCGGATTGCTGCCAATGAATGCAGGTAACGCGGCAAGCCCTGGAGACACGAAGGCATAACGTACTAATCCGGTCAGACCAGCGTATATCCCTGCTACACCACCACCGATCATTGCGGCAATTAAGGGTTTCTTCAGTTTCAGCGTTACACCGTACAAGGATGGTTCAGTGATACCCAACACAGCAGTGAAACCGGATGAAGCAGCGAGCTGTTTCAGTTTTTTGTTTTTCGTTTTCAATGCTACAGCAAGCGTAGCCCCACCTTGAGCAATATTGGACGCGAGCATTCCGGGACCGTTGATCATTTCATATCCATTTTTGGTCAGTTGGCTAGTTGCAATCGGCGTCATGGCCCATGCGGTACCTGTTACGATCAGGAATGGTTGCAAAGTTCCCATTAACAAAGGAATCAGCCAACTGGCTCTGGCATTAATCGCTTCTGCACCCATCGCAACCAGATCATTCAGGTACGTTCCGAAAGGCCCAATCGCCACCAATGCAAGTGGTGCTGTAATCAATAGTACAATCATTGGTTTCGTGAAAAATTTAATCATTGAGGGCGATACCCGATCCGCGAAACGTTCAATATAGGACATGAGCCAAACGACGATAATAATCGGCAGCACGGAGCCCGCGTAATCGGTTAGTCGAACTGGCACACCGATGAAAAACACGTCTTTTCCTTCCGCCATCAGGGCGCTCCAGCCTGGATGTAATAACACGCCGGCAACTGTCATCGCCAGAATGGGGCTAGTTTCAAATTTAATGGAAGCTCCATAAGCCAGCAGAATTGGCATGAAATAAAAAGCCGCGTCCGCAATGGTATTAAGGATATAGTAGTTTTGGCTTTCCGTCGTTACGAGGCCTGTCAGCACAAGTACGGCTAATATCGCTTTGATCATACCCGCGCCAATGATTGCCGGAATTACCGGAGTAAATGTTGTTGAGATCACGCTGATGAATCTGGATATCCAGCTCTGTTTTTGCTTTGGTCCGTTATTTTTGCCAGAATCCGATTTGGATTCCGCACTTCGGGTAGCCGAACCCATCTGCTGAGTGATAACTCGGTAGACCTGCTGCACCTCATTGCCCACAACGACCTGGTATTGTCCACCATTGTTCACAACGGTAATGACACCTGGAAGTGCTTTGAGTTTTTCTGTCTCCGCTTTGGAGATGTCGTGCAGTTCGAACCGAAGTCGAGTTGCGCAGTGCGTAAGCCGAGCGATATTATCTTTCTTCCCAATCAATTCCGTTATCTCTTGTCCCAACTTGCGATAATCCATACCAATGCCTCATTTCTGAATTTGGATATAAAAAAAGACCAAAACGATATGCCTTCCCCTACTCACATAAGGAAAATGCAAAATCATTTTGGTCATGCCTGCTTTACCAGTAACAGCCAAACACTGCTAATATTCAATTCGTTATCGATGTAAACGTTTACTGGATCATAATATCACACAATAAATTAGTTAGCAATCACTTTATTCGACATTTTTCTGCATTTAACATAGTTCCAATTATGTTATATCAGCACATATTGAAAAAAAATCTTACATTAGCTACTATAAAAAAAGCGAATTGAATTTACACCACAATAAATCTAAATGACAGGATGGTGCTAAAAGGTGTCGGTCATTATATCAACAGATGATTTAGAACTTTCTTGTCCGCATTGTAATGGCGAAAAGCAAGTTAATGAGGAGGATCAAATGGTGCCTTGTCCAAAATGTGAAGGTAAGGGCGTAATTATAACTACATTAGGACAAACATTACTTCACTTCATAAAAAAACATACTTAAAATAAGTAGAAAGAGACCGTAACTATTATAGTTGCGGTCTCTTTCTGTCTTTATCCAATTTATATACGGTGAAAATGTATCCAATGTACAATCGGGACGTAACAAGGTTATGACCAAATTAGCGGCCTTCTATAGGCTCCCACCCATTCCCCTGCTCAATTGCCTACATACAATACATTAGACTAATGAACAGGAGTGATGTGATATGACATTTTTACCTCCTTTTGGACCTGGTGGAGGGTTTGGCGGACCATGGGGTCCCGGAGGCCCAGGAGGACCCGGCGGACCCGGCGGATTTCCTGGTCCGCCATCGTTCCCCGGGGGTGGAGGCGGCGGACCACAAGGCGTGCAGGCACCTACAGGGCCGCCACCATCATTCATTCCACAGCAACCCGCTTCGTTATATGCGGTAGATCCAAGAGCCATATCCGGCTGTCTGTTTCGCTACACATATATTTGGCCGGATCGTGGTCCCGGCTTCTGGATGTACCCGGTATTTGTAGGTAGAAATTCGGTGGCTGGCTTCCGTTGGAATGGCTTCTTCTGGCTATACACAGGCATTGATCTGCAGCGAATCAGCTCGTTTAGCTGTTTCTAGAAGTAAATCCCCCTGTATGCGGATTAATCCACATACAGGGGGATTTAGATTTATGGAATATTCACCTTGTCTAAAGCAACTTAATCAGCTTTTCTAGCTCATCAACCAAACTCTTTGCAAGTTCAAAATTAGTATCTTTTAAAGCCAATTCAATTTTCATTTCAACAGACTTTTTCTTTTGTTCATTTTCTAGATAGTTTTCATTAAAATGACTCGCATAAATCATCTGTCTAAATTCTTCTATACTCATTTTACTAATCGTTTTGTCCTCGATAATTAAAACATAATCCATACCATTTACAACCGAATAGAAATCATGAGAAATCATGATAATCGCACCTTTGTAGTCTTCAATGGCTTTCTCCAATGCGATTTGTGTATAGATGTCCAGATGGCTTGTCGGTTCATCTAGGAGCAATACGTTGGCTTGACTGGCAGAAACTTTAGCCAGTTGAAGCATATTTTTTTCTCCACCAGATAAAGATTCAATCTTTTGATCAAGGATTTCTCCTTCAAAGCCATAGTTTGGAAGATACGATCTAATTTCATCATACGTTTGAAAGCCGGAATCAATGAATTCATTTAGGATGGTATTCGAATCTTTTAGCATTTCGCCTTGAACCTGAGATAAATAGGCCACTTTAACATCAGCATTTATTTCAATGGCATCCTGATTATTTTTAAAGATTTCTCGGAGTAAAGTCGTTTTCCCGGTACCGTTAGGACCGATCAGGGCTACTTTATCTGTAGATTTGATCTCAAAGTTCACATTTTCCAAAAGCAACTCGTCAAAGGAAACGTTATAGTTATTGACGTTAACCACAACGGTGTCTTCCATTTCCTTATCGATTCCAAAACGGATATTCGGCTGTTTGATATCGACAAATGGCTCTTTTATTCGACGTGCTTCCAATCTCTCTTGAAACTTGACTCTGGCTTTTAACGCTCTGCCTCTGGAGGCTTCGGAATTATATGTGGCGATCTCTCTAAGATTGTCGATGATGTGATCGTATCTCTCAATTTCCTCAGCTTCAGCAACTGCGATTTCTTGCAGTTCGATCTTAGACTGAAGCAGTGAGAAGTTGTAATCGATATATCGCCCGTCAAACTCTTGGAGCTCTGTGTTTTCTAGGTGTATGATTTTGTTGAAACAATGGTTCAACAGATATCGGTTGTGCGTAACGACCAGCAACATTCCCTTGTGTGTGTTAATCAATTTTTTAAGCGCGTTCAGGTTTTCAAAGTCTAAAAATACATCGGGTTCGTCCATAATCATGAAGTCTGGACGATTCAGCATTTCCTTCATCACTTGAATAAGTTTGAATTCCCCGCCGCTTACGGCGGATATACTAAGATCTTTGAGCTTCATGAGGTTGGCAAGGTTTAACTGTTTATTGATGTTTTTTTCGTAATTATCCCCATCCATCGCCTCGAATGCATCCAAAGCCAATTGAAGCTTTTCCATCAGGGAATCCATATCCGATGTGGTGGCCATCTCCGCATAAATCGCTGTAATTTCATCTTGTATCTTGATGAATTCTTCTGCGATATATTCAAAAACGGTCATTTCTTTTGTTTTGTCTACTTGCAAAAACTGACTCACATACCCGATTCTGCAATCGGGGTCTATCTCTAACTTGCCCTCGAACAAATATCGTTCCGGATCCATCAGGATATCGATCAATGTACTTTTTCCACTGCCGCTTGTTCCGATAAAAGCACAATGTTGTGCCTCTTCAAACGTAAATGAAATGTTTTTATATAGTTCCTTTTGTGGAAATGAGAAGGATAGGTTTTCAACTTTTATCATAGTGTTACCTTTCTTTACAACTAAATTGGTGGCTAATATTAAATATATTGTCGAACACAGACTTTTAGAGTAACACTGTTTACCACCAAGTACAATCGATTTTTAGCACTTACCCTCACTTTGAAACTCTAATACGTTCTATAGAATGATGGCTAGTGGACGGTGGTTTCTTCGTAAAACACTACTGACATACTGTTGTCAGTAGTGTATTTGTATAGTTGGAGTAAGCAATTGTAAAGGAGTAAAAGTAAATGCGAAGTGTTTTTGATCCAAAATGTATTACTTATTATAGGAAGGATGATATCTCGTGAATTTTGCTTCTGTGCGTATCATTACTGATGACGTGGATCGTCTTGTCGAGTTCTATGAGAAAATTACGGGTGTTTCGGCGGAACGCCCTGCACCTGTCTTTGCCGAACTCGTTATGCCATCGTGCACTCTAGCGATCGGCCACTCCCAGACGGTGCAACTGTTTGGCGCTGGTTCCGCTGTGGCGGCCAACAATCGTACTGTCATTATTGAGTTCCACGTCCACGATGTCGATGCCGAATACGAGCGCTTGAAGCCGTTTGTCGATGAGTGGGTAAAGGAACCTACCACAATGCCGTGGGGGAATCGTGCTGTGCTGTTTCGCGATCCTGACGGTAATCTGGTTAATCTCTTCACGCCGGTGACCGAGGAAGCAATCCAACGGTTCAGTGGTAGGCGTTAAGGACAGTTGAAATGAGCTACCATAGGGAGGCATGCTTTCTAACGATCTCAATAAATGCTTCTACTTGGGGAGAGATCCACTTGTTTTTGGGATACAGCAACTGTGTAGCTAGATTTTGTTTGTACTGCTGACCTGAAAGTTTTTCCTCCTTCAGCTCCTTCTCTACCGTAATTCGAGGTAACAAGGATATACCCATACCGCTCAATATCGACTGTTTCACAGCTTCAATACTCCAGAATTCAATATTGGAAGTAATCCCAATCTGATACTCTTCAATGCATTGTTCAAATAATGTGCGATAACCGCAACCTCTTTCGGTAAAAAGTAAATTGCTTCGTACGATGTCGCGTTGTAGCTCAAATGAATTGGGGTACAACAGCATCATGGGCTCCTCAGCCAATTTCTCACTGTACAGATTGGGATCATGCACCTCTGTCCCCAACATGAAGGAAATATCACTTTTACCTTGCATCAAATTCTCTTTATAATGTACGGAATCTAATTGGTGCCACTCGATATTGACATGAGGATGCAATTTTTTGAACTCTTCAATAATAGGTGGAAAACGATAGATCAACAACGTTTCCCCAATACTGATCACGATATTACCTGTTAATTCACCTTGTGCAACAGTCACTTCCTTAATCATATGATAAAGCTCAAGCATTTTTTGGGCATGTGGCAACAATTTTTTCCCGGTCTCCGTTAAAATAACCCGCTTACCAATTCGATCAAATAAAGGGTAGTTAATCTCCTCTTCCAACGCCTTAATATGCAATGTAATTGTAGATTGCGCGTATCCAAGATGTTCAGCAGCTTTGGTAAATCCCTCGTGTTCCACAATTGCAATAAATGTGACCAGATGACGTATTTCCATCATTGGCTCCCTTCTTTGTAACATCATTAAAACTGATCGTTTACATATAAACTATCAATTTAACTAATGTAAAGCAATCGTTTATATTCAATGTAGCTCATTAAGAGCCCATTTCATTTTTAATCTCAATCGTTTATGGAAGGGAGTAATCACTATGCAAACAGTAGCAACGTCATCCATCTTGATTAATGGATATCGAATCGCTTATGAGCAATACGGAGAAGGCTCTCCCATATGGCTCCTTCACGGAACACCCTCTTATAGCTATGAATGGAGAAAAGTAATACCCGCGCTGGTTCAAAAAGGGTATAAAGTCTACGTACATGACCTTCTTGGATATGGAGCATCCGAAAGACCACTCGAAGCAAATACTTCTGTGGCAGCACAATATGCGCTGTTTAGTCAGCTTTTAGACGCACTCGGAATGGATCGGTTACATGTCGCAGCCCACGATCTAGGTGGAATTGTTGGAGTCCAACTAGCCTTGGAACAGCCTGAGCGTGTACAATCGCTTACGTTACTCAACATGCCCAGCTATGATTCGTGGCCCTCACCAACCTGGAAGAAAATTATTGAAGAACAGCTTGAACAGGTTGAACAAATGCCCCGTGCAGATTTTGATATCATGCTAAAGAAACAATTACCCATGGCAGTGTATAATAAAGAGCTTATGACTGGCGATACACTTGATGCGTATCTGGAACCCCATGCAGGTTCATTGGGCAAAGCCTCTTTTTTCTCCCATCAGGTAGCTCACTATAATGCAAAATATACTGAATCCTATGGAACAGATTTACCCAAGCTGAATGTCCCTGTTCAAATTCTATGGGGTGAAGAAGATGAATGGCAGCCCCTCGCTTATGCAAAGAGGCTTGTCCAGGATATCCCTGATGCTTGTCTACATGTCATTCCCAAAGCTGGTCATTTTGTCATGGAAGATGAGCCGGGGCAATGTTCTGAGTATATCGACCGTTTCTGCAATAAACATCCGTGAGTTAGGATGCTAAAGAAAAAACACGAGGCGCGAATGCAGTCCCTCGTGTTTTTCTATTTACTTTAACCTTGGTTTGTATCTTCGGAATACGTTGCTGATTAATGTAATTAGATGCTTATTGTATAACATTCAAGGCTCGGTACATCATTGCCACAAACTGTGCACGCGTCACGGGTTCATCCGGCTTAAATTTCCCGTTATCCCCGAGTACAATCTCTAGTTCTGCCAGTGCAGCGATGTAATCATAGCTCCAATGCGTTGTAGGAACATCTTGGAAAGCAACTGTTCCACCTGGTTTGATCTCAAAGGCTAGCGTCAAAATTTTAGCCATCTCTGCACGAGTCAGCGAATGGTTTGGATTAAAATTCCCATTGGCTCCATCGACTATTCCTGCTTGTTGCAGTGACATGATGGCTTCATAGTAAGGATGACTTGGTGATACGTCAGAAAACGAAACTGCCTCACGTATGGGTTCAAACTTGAAAGCACGTGTGAATAGTAGAGCCATATGATGGCGCTTGATGTGTTCATTCGGGTGAAAAGAACCGTCTGGATACCCTGCAATTATCCCTTGACTTGCTAGTTCCTCAATCATTCCTTTTGCCCAATGTCCTGAAAGGTCGTCAAAAGTAACGACAGGTGGTTCAGGCTCAGGTTTGGGTTCTTCTGGGGTAGGTTGCGGATTGGGTGTTGGTACCGGTATTGAATTTTGAGGAGGCGGTGGATTACTTCCTCCTCCGTTATTGTTAGAAGGATTGTTTATACTCCACTTCGCATACAACGTCTTATCCGCTGTAATGACATCTTTCGTAAAGTTCCACTGGTTAGTGAGAGAGGTCTCCTTAAACCAACCACCAAATGTATAACCTGGTCTCGTTGGTGTGCTCGGTTCAGTTGCCTGTTCATTGTAAGGTTTATTCTGAAGCGCTACCAGACTTCCTCCATTTGACTCAAAAGACAAGGTATAGTGATTAATTTCCCACGCCGCATACAACATGACATCAGCTTCGTTTATATGGAAAGCATCATTCGCTACATAGCTTTTCCCACTTCCATCTGCTTCCGTATTCCAACCAATCAACGTAAATCCAGTCTTCACTAGACTTCCAACATTATCGGCGACGGTTACACTGCTCCCCGCTTCATAGGTTTGACTATCTAGGGGTACCGCTCCTCCAGTAGCTCCATTCCCGTCATAGCCTACGCTATATTTAATAATGGTGAATGCTAGGGTAATCGAATTACCTGCGGCATCTGTAACAACAAGTACATAGGAACCTTCAGCGTCCACAGGTGAGCCACTTATAAAGTTTTGCCCGTTCAATGTTGCTGTACCTTCATTAAAGGTAATGGTTCGGGAGGAATTATAGCTCTCTCCATCTGTTACACCTGTAACGATCGGAGCTGTAGTGTCCAGTACAATACTTGCTTCGGCCGAGCCCATATTTCCTGCTCGGTCGATGAAGCGAACATAAACCGTCTTGCTGCCATCACCTGCTGGCAATGTATAGCTCATGCTTGCTTCATAAGTCTGTTCAGCTGACCATGTAGTGTCATCATTCGAGAACTGCACGGCTACAACATCCGTAACACCTGCTCCTAAAGCAAACCCGAGGGTTACTTCACGATCTGTTGCGTAAGCAGCTCCTCCATTAATGGCAACTATTCCTGTGGGTGGTACGGTATCTAATGTTACCGTTGAACTGTACTCCACTGATTCATTTCCTGCACCGTCAATAAGCTGTAAAATAATTGCCTTCTCTCCATCTATACTTCCTACATCTATTGTAAAGTTATTCGTATACGCTATGGTTGTTGGTGCTGACCCGTTAACGCTATAGCGAATATTCACAATATCTGTTACGCCCGCTGCTGGTGTCACTTCAACTGCTACATCCGAATCATTTGCGTAAGTCTTACCTTCATTCACAACGACTGTTCCTGTTGGTATTTCACGATCCAGTGTTACGGTTTGTGTAAGCACTGTCGTATTTCCTGCCAAATCAGATAAGCGAATCTGCAGCGTCTTCACGCCATCTTCCTCTGTATCCTGCAATGTATACGATTGTGGACTAGCGCTATACACTACTGAATCGCCGTAATCTTGGCCCGTCTCGCCTAACTCCATATAATCCGTATTACTACTTGTTACCGTTAATAATACAGTAGTTGCATTCGTTACACTTGGGGTTATAAGTGTTAGCGTTCCTGTTGGAGCTGTTATATCCAAAATAATGCTATTATGAATTACAGTAATATTACCTGCTCGATCAATTAAACGTACATACACCGTTTTATTACCATCTCCAGTTGGTAACGTATAGCTCTTTATGGAACTAAAGGCTTCAACTCCTGACCAAGAACTATTGTTATTAGAAAATTGTACCGCTACCACATCTGTTACACCGTTGCCTAAAGATAGATTAAGCGTTATTTCACGATTAGTTGTATACACGTTGCCATTATTAATAACAATAGAGCCTGTTGGCACTTCGGTATCCCGTGTTATGGTTCTTTGATATTCAGTTGATTGGTTCCCTGCACGATCAACTAGTTTAAATTTTAAGACCTTCTCTCCATCATTACTTCCTATAGATAACAAAAAGACTGGTACATAAGGTATTTCTGAAAATGGGGTTCCATTAATCGAATATTGGATATGCGTGATATCAGTTACTCCCGCATCAGGACTTGTTGAAATAAGTACAGACGAACTATTTGTGTATTGGTTACCTTGATTTACTATGACCGTTCCAGTCGGAGGGGTCTTATCTATTTGGAATTGGATCGTTTCTGATTGACTGCCTGCTGTAACTGTTAGTGTATATGAACCTTCAGCAGTAATTTGTGTTCCACTTGTAAATGGACTTCCATTCAAAGTTGCTGTACCGATGTTGAATGTTGGCGTTGGATTTGTATTGTATAGACCGCCATCTACGACTCCAGTTATTTCAATATTAACAATTTCAGAATACGTAATAATCAAATACGGGCCCAAACTGCCATCATGTGCATGATTTTCGGTCATTTGTATAAAATGATCAGCATGTGTTATTCCTGCTTCAGCTGCTTCTTGAGCCGTCATACCCGATAGAATGAAGGTTGCTCTAGGATCAGGTTCCGCGGATTCCCTTGATATGTAGCTAGTAAAATTAAACGGAGCTAATGTAGGTTTAAGTTGGGGGACATTATTGGATAATAATCTTGATTGTGTAGAACCTGACGTTGGAGCTGGTGGCGATGTTATTCCACTATCCTGTGCCCAGCTATGATTTGTACTCGTTGAAACTTTTAGCGAAAAATTAGTTGTTGCCTGAAAAGTACCACCTGTTACAGGCAGATACAGACTCGCAGTTTCAACTTCATACCCTGCAGGGATTGTTGGCAAATTAAACTTTAGTAATACCTGAGCCTCTAAGGGAACACCAAATGTTCCTTGATAGCCTACATCCAGATACCTGAGGTTTCCATCCTCATAAATCATTCCAGACTCATAAATGATAGTTGTATCCTCTGCTGCAAAAATAGGTGACGAAACTACATTGGCAGAAGCTAAACTTTGATTATTAAAAATTACGATAAATGCCATAAACACGATTACAACGAGCAAGCTCGCAATCGAGACAACTCTCTTTCTCACCATGTACACTTCCTTTCATACAATTCGTTATTGTTCATAATGACCTCTTTTCATTTGACTCCATCTAAACATCATAGTCTCGTCAGAGGATATTTAAGTCCTACTAAAGTAGTACTCCATAAAAAAGATTGTCGTCCGTCTTAACAAACAAGGAAGCGGCCCCTTAAGGCTCGCTTCCTTGTTTGTCACTCTATCAATTGTAGCTCTCTGGCACGTAGGACAGCTTGCCCCCGCCGTTTTACACCCAACTTGCCGTATATTCTAGATGTATGTGTCTTGACCGTCGTCTCTGCGATCCCAAAGAGTTCGGCAATCTCTCTGTTCGACAAGCCTTTTGCAATTGCTGTTATAATTTCCGTTTCTCGTTCCGTCAGCGGTTCCGTCAGCCCTGGTTGACTGGGACTAGGAACCACAGACGAGGCCTTACTTTCGAAAGCACTCGGGATTGTTGTATTCGCAGCTTCGTCTTGCAGCAGTTTGAGATATATGATCCGTGTCGCAAAAAGCTCCAACATCTGAACATCCCTCTTTGTGAACACACCCGGCATCTGTCGATTTTCCAAGTAGAGTAGATAGGAAGTTTGTTCTCCCGGAGCATCAATGGACATGCATAGAATCGACCTCTGTTTTCTTGCTGCAATATAAGCATCCTTCACCCAAAAACTCTGAAGCGCATCATGCAAAATTAGCGGTTTTCCCGTCATCGTTGTATGACGTAAGACGCTCTCCGCATACAGGCCGGCTCCGTTTTCCTGATCAGTCCAGTCAGAACGACTAGCTTCAATATCGAATTCATTATTTTGACGCTTCAACAACAGACCACGCTCTGCTCCGGCTTGTCGTAAAGCCGTTTCCAATAGATTTACCTTCCAATCGACCTTATTCTGCTGTGCTAACCCATGGATGAGTCGTTGCAAAAGCTCGAGTTCCTCTTCACTCTTCAAGCCTTCACCCGTCTTGGAGCCGTTCTGGTGAGGTAACGATGTGCCGGTTTGAGTCATTTGGATTCGATCCTGTAATACAGGACCTTCATAACGCTTGTATATCGGGTCCAGCAATTTAGCATCTCTGCTTCTAATCTGAGTTACTTTGAAGGTGATTCCCCATTCGGCGTATGCCGCACATGCATCCATCATCGTAATTGCCGCTCCGGATCGGCTGAGCAGATCATCTTGATAACATACCGCAAGCCGTTCGCAAGCAATGGCTTCCAGCAGCACGTATTTCTCGATTCTCGCTAGCCTGATTGCAGCCGTATATTGTTGCATGGCGCTCACCGAATTCCCTGAGATCCGTTCAGCCTCTGCTTTGATTAGCAAGTATGCGGAGGACGTACTGTCCAAGAATCCTCGCCAACTCTTCATTAATCGCAATTGCGCGCGTATGGCCTTCCGGATCCGCTTACGGTCCTCTCTATTCGTCTCGAAATAAGATCCAGTTAACGTCAAAGCCTCGAAAACGCGGTGTTTACGAATTTGCATCCAATCCAGATGTAATTCGTTTCCCCTTCCTCGCTGCGACCAATATAGCGCTTCCTTGTACCTGCCCGACAGATACGCCACCTCGAGCCGGCGACCACAGCTATAGTTATCCTCGTCCTGTTGCTCAAACTCGCTGTCAGCCGGCACTTGTGGAATAGTAACAAAACTGTCGATCAAAGAATCGTCTTGCAGCACTGCTGCGTAACTGCTCGTCAGCCGCATCATGTCCAGTATCTTGTCGTCGGCAACCTGTCGCATGTTCTCCTCAAAGTATTGGAGCAAATCATTCAGGGCATATACATTCCCATGATTACACATAACACTGAAAATTAAGGCAGGATTAGCAAAGTCATGATCACCGGCTTCCATCGCTTGACGCATCGCAATGAACAGGACAACAGAAGATTCCAAAGGACTGTCCATTTGCTTGATCATTCCGCTCAGAAACGTAAATACATGCTTTTTCCTGAATGTAGAGGTGTTGGCGATTTGCAGGAACACCTGCTCAGCAATCGGAGTCGCTCGAACAAAGCTCGGAAATGACCTTTGCACAATCAGTTCGTATGCACCGATCATTGCGGCTAGGGACTCATTCACCCCTTTATGCAACCCATAACGAATAAATCGGGCATACAATTCCAGAAGCGATCGCGCATCGTGTGCAAGCAATGGAAGAAACAACAGCTCCATTACATGGCATAATTCTTCATAATCCTCATCGAGTGGGTCGGACAGCAGAAGATGCTTCTCCCGTTTTCGATGTAAGAGGATCGCGGTTCGGGTCACTTCCTTGCCTATAGACAACAGTGTACTTTTCTTCTCAAGCTTCCAACCATAGGATCCTAGCGCCTCCATTCCAAATTGAACCGCAGTCTCATTGTCCGCGAGTGCATGGAATTGGATTAAAGGTGCCCAGATTTTGAGCCGCTCTGATCGGCTCAGTCGATCGCTGTCTTGGTTCAAGTCCACCAGCAGTTTTTTCGCCCGTGCACTATTGCCACCCATATACTCCGTCCATGCTAATACCAGCTGCAATCCGACATCGAGTGTATCTGGTACATCAACTTTGCATGTTGCCAACAGATGAAGCCCATTTTCGGCATAATGCTTCCCTTTCGCATAACGCGCGGATGTCAACGCCTCTTGTCCCGCTTGAAGATTGTGCTCGATTAATTGCTTCGTTTCTTGCTCCGATAATACCGAAGCAGCCAAGTTCAGATGATCAATCGCTGTTCTTGACAGGTCATCACGCGACTCTGACGTGCGATCTAGTAGCATACGTCCAATTGCTAGGTGTCGGTGGATATTGCGTCCTGAATCGAAGGCATATGCCATTCGGTGAATGAACTCATGGGCAAACACATAAGTTGAATCCTGTCCATGTTCTTGTCCTGCTTCGTCTTCCTGATAAATAAATCCTTTTGCTTCCGCCTCTTGAAGATTACGGAATACCCTATCCACTGCTATGCCACACACTTCGGCCAAGAGTGTTAACTGAAATACCGGACCTATTGCAGCCGCCATAGCAATGAACTCCTTCCGATCTTCCTCAAGCTTGGAGAAGCTTATCTCCAGCAGCCGTAGATGTTCTTCCGACCTGCTTCGTTGCCGGGTTATTTCTGAGTCCCATACCCACTGACGTCGTTCCTCGTCAAAGTGTAGTCTGTTCTCCTTTAACCATTCCTCCAGTAAGAGACGAACCGAGCCGGGATTACCACCTGTCTGATCATAGACAGACCGTGCCAGAAGTTGAATGCGAGCGGATTTCTCATATAGAACATCAGAGATCAGTTTCCTCACATCCTCGTAAGCCAGCGGAAGCAGAGTCACTTGTTCCTCTGGATTCGCACGGCATCTTTGGCTTAACCAAATCAGAAATTCCTCTTGATCAGCATTCGCTTCATCCTCAGCGGAAGTGATCATCTCCTCCGTACGATAAGCCCCGATTAGGAATAATCCATGCGCTTTTTGTGATAATGCAAGTTCTCGAATGACGTCTTGTGTACCTTTGTCGATCCACTGTAGATTGTCCATAAACAGAACAAGCGGTGGTTTGCTTTCAGCCATACAACAGATCAAGTCGGGCAGTAATTCTTCAAACCGGTCCCAGACCTTCGCAGCGTCCGAGATATGCGATACTTTCGCATCGTTGTTGAACAATAGTTTGGCCTCGGGCCAGCAGGAGACGATTACCTGCATTTCTGGTTCGAACTCGGCTTGAAGTTTGGATTTCAGACGTGTAATGATTTCAACCGGCTCACTCCACAGTTGATAGATCCATTCCCGCATCCCCTGAAGGATCGGACCAAACCGCATGTTTTGTTGAGAAGGTTCCGCTTTCATAGTAATCAGCCGGCCTCCATGCCGCACGACGTTTTGTTGGATTCTATGGACAAGCGTCGTTTTACCCGTTCCCTCTTTGCCTATTACCCAACGAAAGGCATTCATTCCTTGAAAAGCCTGTTCCAGTCCGGTCTCCATTTGCACCACTTCGGCACGACGTCCATACCACGAATCGGATAGGGAAAGCGTCCGGATTTTATCGAAACGTCCCACTTCCAATGGCGTAAACACTCCATGGTTATCCATCAGGTTCTGATACAACTTCAGATCTTCAAGCACCCCATATGTACTCTGATAACGCTCCACCTGTGATTTGGCAAGTAATTTCATCAGTATCGCTTGCAGTGTTTCGTCTAAGTCCGGTCGAATATCGGATAAAGGATGAGGAACCTTACGGGTGTGTACGGTATCCCAGTTGTCATCATTGTCAGCATGAAAAGGCAATTGCCCGGTCAACAACTCGTAGAGAATAACACCTAATGCGTAGAGATCACTGCGTTCACTCGGCACGAGATTGAGTCGTGCAAATTGCTCTGGAGAATGATAAGCTGCATGACTTTCCGTATGCCAGGTTATATGCGCCGTTTTCCCCTGCCACTGCACACTGATATGGTCAGGGCTAAGGTATCCAATGATCCTATTCTGCTCGTGTTCACGCTGCACCATTTCGGCCAGTATAATAGATAGTTCAATGAACATAGTAAGCTCTATTGGGGGATCTGTGATGTAGTCTCTTAAAATCTTGATGTTCATGCACACCTATCTAAGTTATATTTCGTTTCGGGAAAATGATATGTATCAGAATTTAATAATCAAAATTTTGGTTTGATGAAATGGATTTATTAAGATACTTACTTAAATGAATTTTAATCTATGATGCATGTAGAGTCTAGCTTACGTAATATAGGAAGAGGAAGCAGACGTTACGCTTTTAAATAGGTATGAATGGTTAGAACTTAAATAATAAAAGGCGTTTGCTCAATTTCTGAGCAAACGCCTTTTATTATAATGTTATTAATTCTTGGTCTAGTAATCTGTGATCAGTGTTATTAGATCAACTCCGATTTTTTTAGCAGTCATTGAATAACGACGGCAACTTCAGCTCGGGTGATAGCTGCTTTCGGTGTGAGTGTGGTGGCGCTCCCGATTAGGTGCTTCAATAGTTGTTGGAACCGCTAACTCTTCATCGTTCATCTATTCAGACTTCCTGTCCGGTATACTTTTCTAGCGATGCATAAATGCCTTTTTTTGCGGGCACGCTTAATGATTAGTCCAAAGAGGCAGCGTTGCAGCCAGAGTGGAATACCAATGATCAGTGTGTTTTGTAATGTTAATACTAAAGCGGTATGGGCGAGAGATTTAGGATTGCCCTTCTCATCGGTTAATCCATCGTCCATAAGTCCGTAATGAATGCGTACGGATTGCTCGAACTTGCTTGGTGGCGTTAATCGAACGCGAAATACAACAGGATGATCGTGATCATTTGTAAATGTATGTGGCGTTCTGAGCGGGGCAACGCAACGTTCACCAGTCACTAACAAGTGCTTTGTTTTACCCAAGGTAACTGTGAGCGAACCAGCGATCACTTCAAATTCCTCTTCGAAGTGATCATGAATATGTAGGGGTGGACCTTTGCCACGTGGTGGAAGTGTGACCTCAATTAATAAATATTCACCGTTCGTATCCTTTGCCGTCTCTATAAACGTAATTTGTTCACCTGTCACTTTATTCGTAACCGTTTGTTTCACTGATAATCGCTCCTTGTATTCATTCATTGCACAACAACCGATAAAAGTATCCTGATTGTCTTCGCACAAAAAAAGCTCCTATAATTCAATCCCATCTAACATTGTAGAGAGAAATATAGGAGCTTGTAGTCATACGAAAGTAGTACACTGCCATGAAAAGAATGATAACTAATATACTTCTAGCTGTGACGCTCTATCCTGTCGGGAAGATGACAAAAGTCATCCAAACGAATGACTTTGTTCACTTATGAAAAATTTAAATATCCTCGATACTTAGGTTACACAAAAAACAGACGAGGTGCTTACTATGAATGTATTATCTTTAACAATCTCGATACTAATTGTCCTGCTAATTTTGAGGGGGGGTAATTCCGATCTTATATATCTCTACATCTTTGTTTGAGTTGTTTGACCCTGCGCTGGTGATTACAACTGGCAGAATTATTAGCTCGGTTGCAATAGGTGCGATTCTATCGATCCCATTAATTCTGGTGACGCAATTTGAACGGAAATCAGATGGCTGGATGTATTATAAAAGAAACGTATCTCTTTATGTTTTCATCGTTGTTATCTTTGGGATCCGCTTTTTTGACTTCATGTTCATCACAGACATTGATCCCAAAACACTGGGATTCCTGAATAATGTAATCGCCCTGTTTATCTTGGCAATCATTACAAGTTCTTGTCCTTGGCTAGGGAGAAGAACTTGTATCGATAAAACAAAAAAAGCCGCTATATAGCGACTTCAAAAGGGCCATCTTCTTTCCCCTCGATAGAGCAAAGCACAAAATTGGGATTGAGTATTAATTTACGATAATTCTACTCCAGATATCTACCATTGGATCCTCCGCTATTTGCTTAGGAACAGTAAACCCTCCAATGTTTGTAAAAGATATTCCTACCGGACGAAGACACTCTGCTACATACTCTGAACAGATGTATTCATCGTCATCTTCTCGTCTACCTATACCCGTAGTAAGCCTTAACGCTATCTTTGCTAAATCTTTGGTTCCATATTTTTTCCCCAATAAATCTAGGGCTCGTTGCATGATACGTAACGTTGTGGTTTTTTCTGTATTTGGGCTAACGAGTAGATCAGAAAGAATGTTATGTCGACCGATAAATACATCCCCATTATAAGGCTTATTTGTATTGTTATAATTTTGTACATAGGATGATAACGGCACCATGTGCACGCCAATTGTCTCAACACTTTCTAGAACCATAAGACGATCGTGGAACCACATCAGCAAAGCAACGTGACTATAAGGGGAATTGGTTGCTTTTTTTATTAATTCACTCATTGGTCCGTTACCACTACAAAATAGAAAATCTCCATTTTTAATTTGATCTCGGATATTTAGATATTGACTTGACTCCATGACCATACATCCCTTCGTTTCGTTTACCTTTTAACATACCCAGCAATCAGGTCTTCTATTATATTCTTACTCCTCGACACGGGTCCCCTTTCACGCAACTGACCGCAAATAATGCGCATCCCTTTGGTCAATCGTCCAAACAAAGTCGTAATTCGCTGGTAATACCACTTCGTTACGTTATTTTTCTGCATGTACGCACGCCATCCTACCAGAAATGCAGAAGGTCAACGCTATGACCACCACGTAAATTGAAATATGATAGCGAGACAGCACATCACCCAATAGATCGATCTTTCGTTTTCCCAGTAATCTCAAATACTTAAATTGTCGAGCATGAAGGTGGGATCCCGTCGTTCAGTTGTTCAAGCTTGTCTGCGATAAGTTGAATATCTTCCGAAGCCCATTATTCTCTTGTGAAAGGTAGCTTCCACCAACGTATTAGGAGATTCGTTACGTTGACTTATTAACGATTCCTCATTTATAATTCGGACATTAAGAGCCTGGTAGACATGGCTTACCATGTATGTTTGGGCTATCGATCTGTAACAAACTCAACAGTGAAAGATGTGAGTGCACTATGGTTAAAGAGAGATTATATTACGGTAAAGATATCGAGGTTATGTTTAATTCGGAAGTCTGCATTCATTCCGGTATTTGCGTAAAGGGCCTTCCTGCTGTTTTTGATTTAAGCAAGCGTCCTTGGGTTGATCCTGATGGTGACACTTCGGAGGCCATTGCCCGGCATATTGACACATGTCCAAGCGGAGCATTGACGTATAAGCTTCTGGACGGTGAATATTCAACAAAGAAAGAGGATGAACATGCATAACGTAGAACATGAACCTGCCAATAAAAGATTTCTTATTCAAGATAACGGTGACATTGCTGCGGTGATGACCTATGTAATCTCGAGTCCAGAGCTATACATAATCGATCACACTTTGGTGGAAAATGCTTACCGAGGACAAGGGCTTGGCGATGAACTTATCAAAGCTATGGTGGAATACGCGCGGGAAAACGGTATTAAGATTTTACCTCTATGTCCGTTTGCCAAGGGACGTTTCGAACGTATTTCCGAATACGCGGATGTTCTCCATCAATAAAACGAATATTCGCAGCTAATTTTCATGTGGTTATACAACAATAAAAGGCGTCTATATCATTTTCTGAATGATATAGGCGCCTTTTTCTTTTTACGTATCCTACTTTACTTTACTATATCGCTTAATCCAACAATAGTTTCAAACGGTCGCAACACCAGTGGCAGCAAGCCATTCTCATAGTTGGTAAGCCAGATCTCTGAGAAGTTGAGGCCAAGCTCATCTTCCTCAAGCTCCACCATGTGTTCAGAAAGATTGATTACTACCAGCACCTGTTGATCTGCCAGTGTACGTGTATATGCATATACACTCGGATGATCCGGCATATGAAGCTCATAGATCCCATAAGTCAGCGTATCGTGCTCTTTTCGCAGCTGAATCATTTCTTTATAAAATTGAAGAATAGAACGTGGTTCCTGGAGTTGTTTCTCTACATTAATATTAATGTAATTGTCATTCACCTTCAGCCATGGTGTTCCACTGGTAAACCCGGCCTCTTTGGCCGAAGACCACTGCATCGGTGTTCTGGAGTTATCGCGACTCGAAGCCCAGATGATGTTCATGATCTCCTCATGCGACATCCCCTCTTCGCGTTTGATCTGATATAAATTCCGATCGGCTATGTCGTTATAATCCGCTATGGATGGGTAAGCCACGTTTGTCATGCCTATCTCTTGCCCCTGATATATGAAAGGGGTTCCTTGCATGAAAAAGTACATGGCTCCAAGTGCTGTGGCACTTTCATACCAATACTCCGTATCATTTCCCCAAGATGAAACTTTGCGAGGCTGATCGTGATTTTCAATAAATAAAGCATTCCAGCCTACGCCTTCCAGTGATTTTTGCCACTTGGTCAAGACGTTTTTCAATTTGGGAACATCCAGTTGCCTGTCTGTACTGTTTTTCCAAAGGTCCAGGTGTTCGAATTGAAAGACCATATTAAATTTCCCTCTGACTTCACAGATCCAATCCAGCAGATCTTCTTGGTCCTCCACCTTAACTCCATTCGCTTCCCCAACAGTCACGACGTCATATCTGGATAATGTGTTCTCTTTCATTTCTTGCAGATAACTCTGGATTCCCTTCACATTCATATGCTTTTCAAATGAAGAGATGTATTTGACGCCTTCTATTATTGGCATGTCCAAGAGGCCCTCTTCTTTGTGAATATGGCTGATTGCATCCACACGGAAACCATCAATCCCTTTATCCAGCCACCAATTCATCATTTCATATATGGATTTCCGAACGTCTTTATTTGCCCAATTCAAGTCTGGTTGTTTCTTGGAGAACAGATGGAGATAGTACTGTCCGGAGACATCATCATATTCCCATGCAGAACCGCCAAAGATGCTCTCCCAGTTATTTGGTTCGTCTCCATTCTTCCCATCTCTCCAGATGTACCAATCCCGTTTGGGGTTATCCAGCGAAGCTCTGGATTCAATAAACCACGGATGTTCGTCACTTGTATGATTGATCACCAAGTCCATGATGAGTTTCATGCCGCGGTGATGCACTTCATGCAGTAATTGATCAAAGTCCGCCATCGTGCCGAATTCATCCATAATGGAACAGTAATCACTGATGTCATAACCATTATCGTCGTTAGGTGACTTATACATCGGACAGATCCATATCAGATCAATACCGAGATCTTGAATATAATCCAGTTTAGATATGATCCCCTTGATGTCACCAACCCCATCTCCGTTGGAATCCATAAAACTTCTCGGATAGATTTGATAAGCTACTGCTTCTTTCCACCATACTCTTTTCATTGAATATAATCCTTCTTTCTTGAGAACTGAACATTATATAACGTATTATGCTTTAATTATGAATAAGGTACATTCTTGCTTCATATGGACGTAATTCGCTCTCCGAGAGTTCACCTGTATAGTTAGCTATCAAAAGCTGATTCGTCTCTGTCAATTGCTCCTGAAGCGGAAGTTCAGTCGTATATCCTTGGAAATTGCATACCACAAGAATTGTCGTACTATTCAACGTTCGGGTATAAGCAAACACGTCTGGGTTCTCTGGAAAGATGAGCTCATAATCACCATATACGATGACTTCATGATCTTTTCTGAGTTGGATTAACTTCCGGTAATAATGGAATATGGATTCAGGGTTATTCAAACTTTCCTCGGCATGGATATGCTTATAATTTGGATTCACCTTAATCCAAGGTTCCCCTTGTGTAAAACCCGAGTTATCCGAAGTATCCCATTGCATAGGTGTGCGTGCATTATCGCGGCCCTTGGCGTAGATCGACTCCATCACGCTTTGTTCAGGATAACCTTTCTCCATTCTTTCCTTATAAAAGTTGAGCAATTCAATATCCCGATAATCCTCGATCGCATATTGAACATTCGTCATACCCAGCTCTTCACCCTGATATATGTAAGGCGTACCTTGCATGCCATGAAGAAGGGTAGCCAACATTTTAGCCGATTCAACTCTGAATTCTCCATCATTTCCCCAACGAGATACGATACGTGGCAAGTCATGGTTGTTCCAGAATAGACTGTTCCAGGCATCACCCTTGAGCTCCGTCTGCCACTTGGACAGCACTTTTTTTAATGCCATCACATCCAAAGGTTTAAGATCCCACTTTCCTTTGCCTTCTTGTTCATCCAAGCTGATGTGTTCAAATTGGAAGACCATTGAAAACTCACTTCCGTCTGGATTACTGTACAGTTTGGCGATTTCCGGAGTGGCGCCCCATGTTTCTCCAACCGTTAGCAGGTCTTCCGCTTTTTGAAACGTCTCCTTGCTCAGTTCCCTGATATATTTATGCAAATTAGGTCCGTTTCCCGTAATCTTCAAATCCGGTTCTTTACCGATTAAGTCGATCACGTCAAGGCGAAAACCACCCACACCCTTGTCGATCCACCAGTTGATCATGTTGTATATTTCCTGCCGGACTTTGGGGTTTTCCCAGTTGAGATCTGGCTGTTTTACGGAAAACAGATGTAAATAATATTGCCCGATCTCAGGCACCCATTTCCAGGCTGAACCACCGAAGGTGGACCCCAAGTCGTTTGGGGGCGTTCCATCAACGCCATCTCTCCAGATGTAGTAGTCATGGTACGGATTGTCTTTACCTTTTTTGGCTTCTAGAAACCAGGGGTGTTCATCCGATGTATGGTTCAACACCAAATCCATAATGATTCGAATGTCTCGTTTCCCGGCCTCCTGAATTAATGTTTCCATATCTTCCAAAGACCCAAACATCGGATCGATATCCTGATAATCTGAAATATCATATCCGTAATCATCTTGAGGAGACTTGCAGACAGGTGATAACCAGATCGCACCGATGCCGAGTTCCTGCAAATAATCCAATCGGGATACAATGCCCTTCAAGTCGCCGATGCCATCTACGTTGTGATCTTGAAAGCTCCGTGGATATATTTGATATACAACGGTTTCTTTCCACCATTTTTTATTTTCCATGTTCCATTCAACCTCTCTAAGGTTATTCTTTGACCGATCCTACGACAATACCAGTCACAAAGTATTTTTGAAGCAAGGGATAAATCAGCAATAGCGGGATAACAGCAACTACGATTTTGGCTGCATTCAGGTTTTTGTTCGATATTTCAGTCAGGTTACTGAGTTCGCTGGAATTGGTGCCAGCTTGAAGCAAATCAGCAATATTCACGTTAAGGGATTGAATATAGGTCATTAGCGGATAATTACTCACTTTGGTCATATAGATCAACCCGCCGAAAAAGTCATTCCACGTACCCACGATACTGAATAAGGCGACTGTCGCCAGTGCAGGAATGGATACGGGAACATACACTTTGAACAAGACCTGGAGCGGATTGGCCCCATCGATGAATGCTGCTTCTTCAAGCGCTTTAGGTACAGCGGAGAAGAAATTCATCACGAGAATGACACTGAATATCGGGACAGCGCCTGGCAGAACAAGTGCCCAGATCGTATTCAGCATATCCAGGTTTTTGATCAGCAGGTAACTGGGAATCATGCCTCCACTGAACAACATGGCAAAAATCATGATATTCATATAAATGTTTCTGCCTTTAAAATCTCTTTTTGATTTGGATAGCGGATAAGCCATTAAAATAATCAGAATCATGTTAAGCACAAGAGCTAGCGCAACACGTAGAACGGATATACCAAAGGAGCGCCAGAACTGTGCATCTTCGATAATTTTGGTATACGCTGCTGTTGTGAAATTAACTGGAACGAGACCTACTGCGTTCGCGGATACTGCCTCGCTGCTGCTGAATGAAATGGCGACGATATTCCATAACGGAAGAAGGCAGACCAATGCCAGCATGATGACGATGGCATAGATGGCAAACCGGCCAATTCGATCTTTTAAGTTTGCAGAATAGGACACAGGTTTGGCCTCCTTAGAATATTTTTCGGTCCGTATATTTTTTGGCCAACTGGTTGGCAGACATGAGCAAAACAATACCGATAACGGACTTGAACAAACCAACAGCTGTACCGAAGCTATACTGTCGCCCAACGAGACCGATCCGATAGACATAGGTATCCAGAATGTCGCCCGACTCATAGACAACCGGGTTATACAGATTATAGACTTGATCGAAACCAGCGCTCAAAATGTTGGTCAGACTCATTACGCCCATGAGCAGAATAATAGGCAGCATGCCTGGCAATGTAATATGCCACACTTTTCTCCACCAACTTGCTCCATCCATTCCTGCCGCTTCATACAGACCGGGATCAATGGAAGTAATTGCAGCCAGATAGACGATAGAACTGTAACCAAACTCTTTCCATACGTCTGTACCGATAATCAGTGGCTGGAACCAGGTGTTGCTGCCAAGGAAATTAATATTTTCGAGGCCAAAGAACGCCAACATTTGATTCACAATGCCATCCAAACTGAACATGTTGACAACAACGGATGCCAGTACAACCCAGGATAGAAAGTGTGGCAGATAAACAATCGTCTGCACGGATTTTTTAACGTATTTGATACGAATTTCATTTAATAAAACGGAAAAAATGATGGCCATCATCGTTCCGAGCAGAATCTTGCCAATCGCAATCACCAACGTATTGCTGACGACCTGCGCGATATCCGGCAGCTTGAACATATACATAAAATGCTTCAGGCCTACAAATTCGGAGCCAAACATGCCCTTGGCCGGTATATAGTCCTGAAACGCCGTAATGATGCCGACCATTGGAACATAGCTGAATACAAGCAAAAACAAAATGCCCGGAAGCATCATCATATGGTACATGGCACCTGGGCCGAGCCGCCCTCGCGCTTTCCAATTCCCCTGTTTCATGGATGAACCCCTTTTCTGAAGAAAGGCTGCGTATCGCAGCCCTGCTACTGTTCATAGATGTTTATTTTTTCGATGCGATCTCGTCTTCAATTTCCTGAATGACTTGATCACCACCTTGTTTCTTCCAGTTACTCACGAATGTATCGAAGTAATCGAGCGGTTCTGAACCCGTTACGATTTTGATAAACGACTCCTGCTCCAACTTTGTCAGATTGGCCCACGTCTGTTTCATGCTTGGTGTAGTGCCAGAGAAAGCAGGTGTCATCCAGACAAATTTGTTTTCTTGTGTCAGTTTGTCGATTAGTCCCACTCCGTTGATCCGCGAATGATATTTGGACCAAGCAGTCACATCATCCGTATCCATGTCGCTCAAATAGGTTTTGATGCTTCCGATATTGTTCTTCGATTCTGTAGTGCGAACCTCATCCAGGCTGATCTCTCCTTTAATCCCGCGAACAACGTCAGAGTAATCATCCAGTAGCGATGTAGCCGAATTGACTTCGATATTAAACGGTCTCGTTGAACCGTCTACCCCGGTCTCCTGATACTTGGCAGCTTCCGGCATGGTTGCTGCGGCATTTTTATCATTTGCCAGTTTATCGTAGAACAGGTTTACAATCTTAACCGCCAGTTCAGGGTGTTCATATCCCTTTCTCACCACGATAAACTGATTGGATGGGTTGGCATGCGCCACGTTGACCTTGCCATTTGCATCCTCCAGCGTATAAGCCGAAAATTTCGCATTTTTATCCATTTGTTTTGCACTGATCAGTCCCCAGTCAGGGATATGCCACGGTCCAAAGGCGATACCGCTTTGGCCATTGGCGTAGAGTGCGGTAATATCATCAAACGTACGGGTTCCGAATTGCGGGTCAATGATGCCATTCTTGAACCAATTCGCCATGGTGCCCAGCATTTTCTTCGTTTCTTCTGTCGTGGAACCATACACGATTTTGCCGTCTTCACCATTCATCCAATATTGCGGGAAAGCTCCCTCGGTTGAGGCCACACCCAGCATCGTATAAGCAGAGCCATTATAATCTGTTGTATTCATCGTGTTCACAAATGGAATACCTACAGGGTTCCCGGATTGGCCAGGATCTCTTTTCAGAAATTCCAGCGCTGTTTGCTCCACTTCCTTCAGGGAAATGGCGCCGTCTCCGTCTGCATCCAGTTGAATCCCCAGCAGATCCAGCCAATCTTGACGAACCCAAACCATTGTTGGTGCGGAATCCAGGGAAGTCGCCGGAAGTCCCATCAAACGTCCATCAATCGTTGCATTGTCTAATGCTCGGCCGTCGTAGGAATCGTACATTTGCTTGATATTATCCGTGGCATATTGATCGTAAATGGATGTCAGATCCTCAATCAGGTCGTTATCCACCAGCTCTTTCAGTTCGTCTTTGGAATCAACACGCATCATGTCAGGCAATTCCCCGGATGCGATGGCAAGCGATACTTGACGACTATAATCTTCACCATTGGCTTCAAATTGATCTGTAATCTGAGCGTTAAACGTGTCTTTGACCAGCCGAGTATATGCGTTGTTCTCATAGGTATCACCAGCCGGCAGTTTTGGGTTGGCTGTGGTTACCCGTCCCATGGTTACGGTGATTTCGTCTTTATAGGCACTGAACGGATCTCCAGGCGTTACCTCATATTTGCCTGCTTCCTCTGCAGTAGGAGGATTGGAAGAGTCTCCACATGCCGCTAGGGCTGCAACCATCAAGGCGGACATGGACAGCACGGCCAGACGCTTTGTTACCCGTTTGCTTTTCATAGACCATTTTGTTCTCATCTAGTTCGATTCCCCTTTATTCTGATGTTCAATATATTGTTTACGCTTTCATTATAAAATGAAGTGAAGGCCAATCGAGATAGGGATTACACGTCCGTTTGGATAGAGAAATGGTTACAGTTTTCAGTCCGTATGATGAAGGATGGTTAACATCTGATCATTTACCCTACCTACTGACCAACATTTGTCTATCTACCCCTCTTCTCGATCAAAAAACAAAAGCCGGCAGCTCCTAAAACAGGAGACTGTCGGCTATTTATTTCCTCTACCTAGCTGCCGATATTCGCTTGGCAGAAGACCTGTCAGTTCGCGGAAAATCC
Organism: Paenibacillus sp. FSL P4-0176; assembly: GCF_037975265.1. NCBI lineage: Bacteria > Bacillati > Bacillota > Bacilli > Caryophanales > Paenibacillaceae > Paenibacillus > Paenibacillus sp. FSL P4-0176. The sequence continues at coordinate 3,695,893 of NZ_CP150242.1, read as the reverse complement.
GGCTGAAATATTTTTCATCCGAATAACCCACTCGCTCCGCAATCCAGAAAATCGTATTATTTGTATTGAGCAAGTACTCTTTGGATTTCTCTACCCGGATGAAGCGGGAGTACTCATTAAAGGTTTTCCCCATCAAATCTTTGAAACATTGACTGAAATAACTTCGGCTGATATTGAGTTGTTGGGAGAGACCTGAAGCTGTATAGGCCTGTTCCAAATCCTGCTGCACGATCATCACCGCTTTTTTCACGGCATCGATGATTTCCTGTGAGTACGAAGTCTGTTCATCAGCCTTGCGAATGCTTGCAGCAGTCTGTTTGATCCATTCTTCAACCTCGTACCAAGACTCGAAAGAATGGATCATCGCGATTCTTCCAAGCGTAGTTTGGGCAAAAAGGTGGTTCCATTCCATCACGATTGAGTACAGCAATCCCATCAACTGACCTTTATGTAATCGTAAGGATATAAACTGGTCAATGAGTTGATTGTAGTAACTGTCATGGTGGGTCCATGGGGTTTGGAACCAAATTTGTTTAATCCGGTCAAGGTCCTCATCCTGTGGTTCATTTGAACATGTGTCTTCTTCATTCATGGAAACGGCAATGACTTGGTTATTGGGGTTGTAAACATAGAATAAAGACGTCTCTGTATAATTCATAATCCAGTTTTTGATTTGCGACCATGTTCGCTCTTGTACATCAGACAAAACCAACAACGTACACTGGGGAACTTGATGCAGGCATTCCTTCAATTGATGAAATAGTTGATCCTCTTCGGACGGGGGTGCAGCCCACATGCAGCTATGACGCTCAACCTCCCACCTTATCTCATCTTCATGCGCAGTTAACTCCGTTGGCCACTTATGCTCTGATTTCCGCTCCTGTGAAACAAGTGTATACACATTTCGATAATGGACATTGATTTCATCCAGCGAAGGCATCTTTCTTATCGTGCTTGTCAACCCGTTAATTCGGGTATGAATCCGTTGCAGAACATGTTCGAATTGCTCTTTCTCCAGCTGCACTTTGGCTATATAATCGATGGCTCCGAGTCTTAGCGCTTCCTGGATATAATCGAAATCCTGATGCAGTGTTAACACAACGATATGAAGTTCAGGATAGAGCTGCCTTGCAGCTCGCATCAGTTCGATCCCTGACATGACGGGCATCGCAAGATCCGTTAGCATCAGATCGACCGGTTGGGTTTTCAGAAAATCCAGTGCTTTCAACCCGTTGCTTGCTTCTCCTACAACCTCCATGTCGAACTCGTCCCATGGCATCGCAGAGCTAATACCTTTGCGTACCAGCTTATCATCATCTACAATCAATACCTTAATCATGCCGAGATATCTTCTCCTTTAATAGGCAATACGAGCAGTATGCTTGTCCCTGTTCCCAATTCACTCTCGATCACCAGTTGTGCTTGGTCCCCGTACTGTGCTTTCAACATGCGGTGAACGTAATTAAGTCCGATGCCCATCCCTACTTTTTGTTGTTCAGCTTCACGATTGTTCAGTAGATTATGAATGGTTTCCTCAGTCATACCTGCGCCATTATCTTGTATCATAATGTTCAACGTTGAAGTGCATGTCACTTCAATCTGAATAAAACCTTCGTCACTTAATCCATGATATAACGAATTTTCAACCAGCGGTTGCAGAATAAAGCGGGGCACAGGAATTTGAAGTACTTGTTCATCTGCAGTAATGCGGACGTCAAATTCAAAGTCATAGCGAATTTGCTGCAAAATTAGATACTGTCTTAGGGCATCGATCTCCTCTTCCATGGTGGATACTTGCCCTAATTTGCCTAGATTGTAATAGAGCAGCTTGTTCAATGACTGCACCAACTTGTCGATCTCCCCTTGTCCGTTCATGACGGCCAGCCAGTGCACTGTATCGAGCGTATTCATTAGAAAGTGCGGGTTGATCTGATAGAGCAGCTTTTCCACTTCCAGGTCTGCACGAATCTTCTCTTTCTGCTGTACTTCCGTGAAGAGGTCACCAATTTGATGCTGCATATTCGAAAATTCACCCAACAGAAAATCAAATTCGGGAATCTGAGTGCGAGCTCGGCTCACTGTCCTTTGTGGATTTTTGGACATCCCGTTGATCTCCGAATGGAACAGACCGAGTGGTTTGTACACCATCTTCCACAGGAGCCAAGCGAGAAACACGGTAAAGCCGAGGAAAAATAAAGCGACCAGCAAAATTTGCAGCAACCACTGGTTTTTCTCCTGTTGATATTGAGACTGCGAAATGACCGATACGACACTCCATTTCTGTGAGGAATCCTCCTTGAACCAGTGATACCCGCGGGATATTCCGTCCTTGGCAGGATCGACCGTTAAGCTGGTGAAATTCTCCCCTACCTTCATGGCTTCCGGTATTTCGCTGTACACAATGTTGCCTTCACCATCCAGGATGAGATGAGATAATGCGCCGTTGTATTGATTGTAGCCCAAGATATCTTGAGTGAGGCGAAAGCCTGATTCTACGTAAATGAACACGTCGTTCCTCTCTGATAGTTGCACTTTGCGCATAGCAGACAGAACGAGTTGATCATCAAATCGGTTCATACTCATATGGGGGCCATAGTACTTAATGCCATAGGTTTGGAAGAGCACAGGCAGAGACTCAGGAGAGAAACGATCCTTGATTGGAAAGTTGCCGAACTGAGTAGTACCTTCTTTTTGAAAGTAATACAGGGTTAATCCGATATTAGGATTGGTGAAGGTGACAACACTTAACTCGTTCTTTATTTCGTCCCTGGCCTCAATCAGTTCGAAGATATCGGAGGACGGATTCAAGAATTCATCCATTCTTTTGCCTAAAGTACCCCTGTAAGATAATTGTTGCGTCACATGATTCAGATTGGTGATGGAATTCTCCAATGAGGATGTCACCTGTTGTAAATTGCTGCGGATACCATCATCGATCTTATTTGCGAAAATGGAGTCGATCGTATAATAAGAAATTGCAAATATACTGATAAAGGGGATAAACGCACTGAGAAAGAACAGTAAAAATATTCTTTTTTTAAGTGTCATGGGAACCTATTCTCCTTCTGAAAATGAAACAGCAAGCCTCCTGCGTATGGAAGCTTGCTCTGAATATACATTCAAGCGGACAGGCTGTCTGTATCCTGTCCAAGTCCAATTTCCTTTCATCATTATAGATTGATATTCAAATAAGTCAAACGCTTTCATACTGTGCATATACAAAAAGTGCTACTCCTCAAAATGATGAGGAATAGCACTTTTATATGCGTACATTACTTCAGTTGTAATCACTTCTTGTTAATGGAATGCTCAAACATTTCAGTCTACTCTCGTACCGTCACATTTAATTTGTGTGATCTGGTTTCCCCTGAAGAATTGCGAAGTACAGCTTCATACTCGTAGATACCGGGTACCCTTCCAGAGATTGAGGTAACCGCAGACTGTGCACCAGGCGAATGAGATTGCAGCGATTGTGTGTCAATCGATACACCATTTTCGTAAAGTTCGTATTCGGCTGCGTTTGTTCCCCACCACAGATTCATGGTGACATTATAGTTGCCGTCACCGTCCCAGTTGTCGTTCGACAGAACGGCTTGCCCCGGGGAAGCATCCGTGACGATGACTGTCAGTGGAACACTCATGGTTGAACCCAGTGCATTGATCAATTCTCCAGTATAGATATAGGTGCCATTTTTCTTTCCAGTAATATCAACTTGAACAGATTGGGCGGACGGGGATTGATCGACCAGAGAAATTTCCTTAATCAATTCACCGTTCTCATACAGTTTGAACTGATTGCCGTTATTACCCCACCATAGATTCATCGTGATCGTGTAGTCGCCGTCTTTGAGCCCTGTGTCGTAACCATTATTATCAGATAACACCGGAGTGCCTGGGGCACCGTTTGCAAGTGGCGTTGTCTGATGGAGCCATTCCTCCCACTTAATCAGCACACTTGTCTGCTCATCCGTAAATACGGTTCCTCTAGCTGCTTGAACGTCATTACCGTAGGATGCAAGCAATTGACGCGCTTTTGCTCCTTCACGATCGTTTGTTGCCTGTTTGGCCTGCTGTAACGTGTTTGTGAGCTGATCAGCAAGAATGCTGGCATTAGGATCGATCGATTCATCAGCAAAGGTGTTGGTCAGATTAATCAGGCTGTCGAATGTAGTAATAACTGCAAAACTATATTCTACCGTCTGTTCCCACCCAGCCAAATCGGAGACGGTTGCCGTAACCTGGTTCAGTCCGGGTTCCAGTGTATACGCAGGTGTGTCGAGAAGCACACCCTCTGGTTCTTCTACACCGGATACCGAATCGGAGGCTGTATAGCCAATTTCCACCTGCTGATCAATGGTGTATTCGGTTTGACCATGAATTTCAATGGTTGGAGGTACGAGATCAATGGATATGGACAAAGACTGTTCGCTCTCTTTGTTACCGTCAACATCGACGCTCCAGTAGGTGATGGTATGTGTTCCTTCTTCAGTTAGGGTCAACTGTGTGCCACTCACCGTTTCGCCACCATTAATTTGATAATAGGTCCCTTCGATATCGGAATCTTCATCGCTTGCTGTGAAGGTTACTTGTGCCGGAGAAGTATACCAGCCGTTCTGCAATTCTCCTTCCACAGTTGCCATAGTATGCGGGGCCTTCTGCTCCGGAGATTCTCCTTCCAACGTAACAAAATCAGATATAGGTATATTCAATTCCTTCACAAGGCGTGCTACGAGTTCAGACACCTTGATTGCACCGTTCATTTGTAAATGTGTATTGTCTTCCGTTGTGCCTACCCACATGAATATCGATTTGGTTCCTTCTGTGCCAAGCTCCTGGAAATGCTCCCAACTGGCTTGGTTCAGATCGATGATAAGCGTTTCCGTTTCCTGCGCCGTTTCTTTCATCGCCTGTACGTATTCCGGGAAGCTTTTGTTCAGCACCTCTCCGGTAAAATCACGACGATTCACTGGCGTGACCAGAACTGGAATTGCCCCTCTCTGCAGAGCACCGTTAATGTATTCTTTGAGATATACCTTAAATTGCTCTGGTGTAAGATAACGCTCTGGACGTGCAGGTGTGGAATCGTTATGAGACCACTGCATGAACAGATAATCGCCTTCTTGAATGTCGAGTAAAATATCGTTGAGATATCCACCGACCAGGAAGGTCTTACTGCTCAAACCTCCAACTGCCCGGTTATCAATACTGACTTCATTTGGATCAAAATATTCACCCAACGTTTCTCCCCAGCCCGCTTGCGGACGATAGTTTTCCGCGTAATTGGCCACCGTGGAATCGCTGGCCAAATAAATAACTGGTTTATCACTTGCACTGTGATCTGGCAGTCGCTCCAGCTTCAGCGCATTGATCTTCGGTGCATTTCCGGTAAAGTTGAAGTTAAAGACCCCATCAATCAGGGCAACGTCATACGTGATTTCTTTGAATTCGCCCTTGGCAATGCTTGTAAGCGGCAGCTTTGTCATCTGCTCTACAACGACATTTGCGCTGGTCAATTCCTCCGTATCCCCGATGGTCATCGTTACCCGGTAATTCGCCGGCTCCATTTCCGTCAGGAAGGAGGTGCCGTTTACCCGTGTGAAATCCTCCTTGAGCAAATCTCCGGTTTCCCGGTTCTCATCTTTGGTCAGCGCAGTATCAGCAAAGCCGTACCCATTGCCTTCAATGTACGCTCTTTTGGCATCTACCTTGATGTATCCGTCGGCTGCGTCGCCAGAACCAAAGTCAAATTTGTATTCACTTATCTCTTCGCTTGGTTCACTTGTCAATGAATCCTTCGCCACAGTTAACATGTTAAACGTATGGTCAACTTTAGCCTGCGTGGCTTCCGTATTAAATATAGCTTCCGCAGCTACCAAAGCCCGGTTCACCACGGCCTTCGATGCATCTGTATATTCCGACAGATCAATTGCTTTGATCTCATCGTACAGAGCGATTAAGGCCGTCTGATCGCCACTCTCCGAAGAGAGCTGAGTGCCTTCAATCCGCACGTTGTCGATCTGGGTAGTCCAGTTCAACGTGCCTCCACCGCCTTTTCTTGTTCCCAGGAACCGCATGGATCTGACGTTGTCCGCATATGCACCGGAACTCAGCGAGATATCTGCAATCGTTTGGGTAACTCTCGGATCGGCTAGGTTCGTTAATGTCAGATCCAATGTTTTCTCGGCAAAATTAACGGTTGCATCCACATTGACCCACTGGTTCTTGGAAATATTTGTAGCCGTTCCCCCTTCGGGTATGGCTGTATCCCCTGTGCCGTAGTCTGGGTTATATGCACCAACAAAATAATGAATTTTGGTGCTTCCAGTTTTGGTATACAGCGTGAACAGGGCATTTTCGTTAGAATCCTGTATTGTGAGATGACCTTCTGATGGATAGGCAGTCACATTACCGGATTGCCAGTCAAAGTTCACGTTCACCTGATCGCCGTTTACGGCATCGAACAGACGGAATACCTTGGCCCGATTGCCCGATCCGGAACCCGCGACGGACAGTACCTTATTTCCAGACTGTTCAACAACGGTTCCCGTCATGGTTCCTGCAATACCCGTGGCATTGACCATCGCATACTGGTAGTTGGCAGCGTCGCCTTCAAAGTCCTCCTCATATAGCTGGGCTTCCGGTTCTGGTTCTGGCTCGGAAATATCCGGGTCGATGACCAGTGATGAAATGCTCAGCTCCATGTCTTTGACTGCACCAGCAACGAGTCCGGCAATTTTCTGTGCACCATAGCTGCTGAAATGCGTATTATCGTTGATCCCATTCGGGTATTTTGGATATTCACCCGGATTAGCATATAGGAACACTTTTTCCGTAGCTGTATTTCCAATTTTGTCGTAGTAAGCAATACTCAACTTGCTGAGATCAATCAGCGGCACGTCCTGCTCCTCCGCCACTTCTTTGGCAGCCTGAACGTATGCCGGGAAGCTGACGTTGAATTCTTGAGTCACTGTATTAAAATCTCTGCGCCCAACCGGAGTGAGCAATACCGGTGTAGCGCCCCGCTGTTTGGTACCGTTTACATAACGAGCCAAATAAATCTTATAGTCCTCCGGTGATGCGTAACGGTCCGGTATCCCTGCACTCGCGTCGTTATGACCAAAGGAAATGAAGAAAAAGTCCCCCGGCTTAATTCGCTGCAGGATCGTATCGAGACGACCGTCTACCATAAACGATTTGCTGCTTCGACCGCCGATCGCATCGTTCACGATCACTGCCCCATTGGAGAAATAACGTCCGAACTGCTGCCCCCATCCTTCTTGAGGAGCCTGCGCTTCACTGTAAGATTGCATGGTTGAATCACCAGCCATATAGATCGTTGTTGCCGCACCAGCCGCTTTCTCTGGATATTTCTCGATGATGACGTCTTGGATGTCTATGGCTGTACCCGTGAAGAGAAGATCGAGCTGTCCATCCACCAATGCAACATCATAGGAATACTCCAGTGGTGCTCCTGCTGTCACATTGGTTAAGGCGAGCTTCTGAACGAATTCGGATTTGACTCCAACGTTCGAGTCTTTTGTATCATTGCCCAATCGCAGCGTCACCTTATAGTTGGCATTTGGCAGGTCAACAGCAAATGTCGTACCTGTAGCGACCGAGACCTGGTTTGCCCCTACCGTAACATCACTTGTATCCTTGAAGCCGTATCCCGGATCTTGTGCGTAGAGCGTATCCTGTATGTTCGTACTTCCTGACGCAGTCTCTGTACCGAAATTAAAACGGTAGACCGGCTCCAGCATTTCAGCTTCGCGGGTCAGAGTCAGATCGGCTTTAGGGAATGCTGTAGCTTCCGCTCCAAGATAAAAGCCGGTATGAGGCGGCTGGTTGTAGGCTACATTTTGCCAGGCTACGCCAAGTCGATACACAGGGTCCTGCATCAGCGTAGGGATGCGATAGTCTGAAGGAATGGTCGTTGTGTAGAGACGATACTCCGAACTATCTTCGCTCCGCAGCAGAAGCTCCTCACGCCAGTCACCCAGAATGTCCGCCTGAAGTGCCGGATTGCCTTTGGTATGGTTGTTCGTTAACGTACCGGTCGCCCGGAAGATTTCATTCAGCTTTTTGTTTTGGTAATCCCACTTATAGATGAGCGGAATACCTTTGGCTGTGCTATTATCCCACTCATGGTCCAACAGCTCCCGCTGAAGATCTCCATCCCACCAGATGGCGAAATTGGCGGTTTTGGGCCCTTCCTCCACAGTGTAGATAGCCTCTCCGGCTGCTGAATAGGTATTGGTTACAGGTACACTTTGCCCGTTGGTAACGGTCGTGGCCCATGATTCGTAACCCGGATAGTTCGGATCAATGTCCGCCGACATCCCGCGACCGGTGTCAAAACCTGTTTTCTCACCCCAGAGGATTTCACCTGTTGCCGCATCGCGCATCTCCAGACCGTATGCCGCATCAGAATGCTCATGCACGCTTACGACCTGATAGCCCTCCCGGTTCGGATCGAGCTGGCCGGCGTGCATGGCGTCACCGTGGCCGAGTCCGGTGCTGTACAGCAAGCTGCCGTCATCATCAATGGCCAAGGCGCCAAACATAATTTCGTCCTTGCCGTCCTTGTCGACATCCAGCACACTTAGATTATGGTTGCCCTGTGATTGATATTGTGATCCTGCTTCGTTTGTGTCGAACGTCCAGCGTTTGACGAGTTCCCCGCCAACATAATCATAAGCAACAAGCACTGTGCGGGTATAATACCCCCGGCTCATCACAACACTTGGCTTCGTACCGTCCAGATAAGCAATCGCGCCAAGAAACCGATCTACACGGTTGCCATAGCCGTCACCCCAATCGTTGACGTTGCCTCTTGGCGGATCATAATTCACGGTGGATACAGCCGCGCCAGTCTCACCGTTAAACAGCGTGAGATATTCTGGACCTGACAGTATGTATCCGCCGTCGTTGCGATAATCCTTCGTGCCATCACCAATGACTGTGCCTTGGCCATCCTTCGTGCCGTCCGCGGTCTTGACAACAACCTCTGCCTTTCCGTTGCCATCCAGGTCATACACCATTAACTGCGTATAATGCGCTCCGGCGCGGATGTTGACTCCCAGGTCAATTCTCCACAGCTTGGTGCCATCCAGTTTGATAGCATCGATATACACATTGCCGGTATAACCTGCCTGCGAATTGTCCTTGGAATTGCTCGGACTCCACAGGAAGACAATTTCATATTCGCCGTCCCCATCCAAGTCAGCTACGGAAGCATCTCCTGCATAATAGGAGTAAGTTCCACCATCCTTAGTCCGGCCATCGGCCGGTTTATCGAGCGGAATAGGCAGATAATCGTTATGCCAGACCGATACAACCTCCGGTTGCATTTGCTCTTTGCCTGCAATAACGGTGGAGATCTGATATTGCGAGCTGTCGAAACCAGTGGTGTCCACATAGTTGGTCACATCGCTTATGGGCGATGCGTTCACTTTGGTTCCATTTTTATATATATTAAAAGCGATATCATCTGGATCGTTGTTTAAATACCTCCAGCTTAAAAAAACGCCGTTGTCTACAAGAACCGCAACCAATCCCCGGTTAAGATACTCTGCTTGGCGACCCGGCAGGCTGCTTGATGACTCTGCACGTATCGGCGCCGGAGGAACAGCCAGTGAAATAACCATAAGGAGTGCTAAAAAAGATACAAACATCGATTTTTGGATGGAAACAGTTCTTCGGATCATTCGATTAACTCCCCCTTATCTAAAAATTCATTTTTAGAATCATCAGTTCGATCCTGCCCAGCTTGTTGTCATATGAACACAATTTACAGCCACCTCCTCTTTATGTTACCGCTTACATTTATCTTACAGGTCTAAAAAAAGACAGACAATCTAAAAAATGTGACGTATTATATAAGATAATTGACTTTTTTAGGAAGGAGATGAAACGATGGTTCATACGGTTTCTTATGCTTTTCGTAATGACGATACATCAATCATGACACTGGACTCTATTGGATGGCAGATCGTTTCTAGCGAGGAATATCGTTGTCCAAGTGATGATAGACCGGACCCGGGGCATGTCGTTTTTCAATACACACTTAATGGCCAGGGTTATCTGGATATTGACAATCAAACGCTCCCTTTACCGAAGGGACATGCCCTACTTGTCAAAATTGCAGGAGAACATTGCTATTACTATAAACAAGAGAACAACGAACCATGGGAATTTATATGGATCAACATTCGCGGGGATGAAGCTAACCGAATTTGGGATATGATGCATGATAATGAGGGACATGTCATTCGACGAAACGCGGACTCTCCCTTGATTCAAGAGTTATGGCAAATTATCCATTTGATTCATCAAGAGAAGGTTACGGACAAGTATCGCTTGTCCATGCAAATCTATCGGTGGTTGCTTATCCTGGTACAGACGAGTCGGGATGCGGAGAAGGATATCGGTGCCCTATCCATAACAACGATTGAGAAATGTAAAAAGTTCATCCGAGAGAATTATGCATCTCCATTGACGTTGGATCTTCTAGCCAGCCATTGCGATATCAATAAACACTACTTGTGCAGGTTATTTCAGAAATCCGAGAAAACATCACCGCTAGCCTATCTTAAAGACAGACGCATTGAGGTTGCAATCCGACTACTCCGCACAACGGAACTTCCGATTTCTCAGATTGGTCAACAATGCGGGTTTGAGAGTCCCAGCTATTTCGGCAAAGTTTTTCGGCAATATATGTCCATGTCTCCCAAAGAATATCGCTTGAATAAGTTAGAGTTTCCTTATGAGGCCATCTATTATGAATAACCGAACCGCCGTTTGCTAGTCGTCTTTGGATTGGGAACTGCTCTTATACCAATACAATAAAAAAAGCCGCTAGAATAGCGACTTTTAATGGAAATATGTTCTTTGTGTGCTTCGATATTTGCTGCACTTATTGAGCGGTGTATCCTCCGTCTATGATCAGGCTATTTCCTGTCATATATGAAGAATCGTCGCTAGCTAGGAACAGAACGGCTTTGGCCATCTCTTCTGCTTGACCCAGACGTTTCATTGGTGTTGCCGCTGAAAGTGCTTGTTTGCTCTCTTCCGGGATAATCGGTGTATCGATAAAGCCTGGGCAAAGGGAGTTCACCCGAATATTCTGCTCAGCATACTCCAGCGCGAGCGAACGAGTCAGGTTCACAACGCCGCCTTTAGCTGCATTGTAGGCTGCAGAGCCAGGTGAACCAACCCATCCGTACATGGAAGCCGTGTTGACGATTGTACCTCCACCAATTTTGAGCATTTCGCGAATCGCTTCACGTGCAACCAAGAATACGCCGTCCAGATCAACATTGACTGTATTGCGCCATTCGGTATAATCAAGCTCATGCGTAGGATGAACACGTCCGATTCCCGCATTGTTGAATACGATATCGACTTGACCAAATGCTTCTACGGTTTGTTTGAAAATCTCAGAAACCTCTTCTTCACTTGTTATGTTTGCTTTAATAAAGAGAGCCTCTGCTTTAAGCGCTTTCAGTTCCTGCTCAAACGCCTTGCCTTTTTCTTCATTTAGATCCACCAAGACCACTTTAGCTCCTTCGGAAACGAATAAGCGAGCTGTCGCTGCGCCAATCCCGGATGCTCCTCCTGTGATGACTGCAACTTTATCTTGAAGTTTGCCCATGAATAAATCCCCCAGTATAATATTTTGAATAACGCCTATATAAATAGTGCTATATGATGTTTACAAAACTAATTCTATGCTTAAAATTGTAACAATCCAATCATTAAGATGTGACCAAGTGTCTACCTCGTAGACACTTTATAAAACTATGTCTATATTTATAGGAGTTTTTTTGAATGAATAATGAACTTATTGTGACATCTCAACATCGTAATCGAACCAAGGAGCACCTAAAAACTGCTCTGATTCAGCTCATTAAGAAAAAAGGATTCCATGGTGTTTCTGTCAAAGACATCGTTGATCAGGCGGGTTATAATCGCAGCACGTTTTATTTACACTACCAGGATAAATATATTCTCGCCGAAGAGTTGTTAATTATGACACTCGAAGGATTGAGGGGCGAAGTAGGCAAACCTTATTGGCACGGTCAAAAGGTTTCAACAAACAAGCTGGATGCCGAATCTTTTCAAATCGTGGATTATATCTACGAACACCGTGACTTCTTCGAGTTGATTCAATACGATGATACGTTACCCGGTTTACATACAGGCTTTCCACAAACCATACTCAAAATCTATCAGGAGCAATTTGTCTTTGAGACGATCAACAACTCCCCAGTGAACATGGACTATTTCAAGTACTATACCGCCTACGGTTTTTTTGGACTACTAAACAATTGGATATTAAGCGGATATCGTGAATCACGCGTGGCATTTATCAAAAACGTGATTGAACTCACCAAAACGCATATTCACTCTTTTCATTATGTCGGTAACACGTTTGAATCATGATCTCGAGTAAGTTGATTTGTGAACATCACGATGAACGATATGTCTGCCTTAGATAACAGGCTAGTTGCAGATGGAGCAGATGCTCCTGATTACTCAGGGACATGCCCAGACACCAACAGGACGCAAAATCACAAGGGATTTACAGCACAAATAAAAAAAACAGGCATGCATTTACACGAGAGGAATAAAATCCTCAAGGTACATGCATGCCTAAGTGAAAATTAATTAGATACAAGCCCAAGCGGTAAACGGACTATGTCCTTTTCTCTAGACCATTGAACATAGACTACTCTATATAAATTAAATCATTATAATACGGGTCCCATTCTCCAGTTACAAATCTAGCAATGACTGCTTTTTCTAAACTAACAGGTGACCAAGACTCCAGTTCGGAGGCAACTTCAATCTGTGAAGCACTGGGATTTTCAGTCACAATATCACCCTTATGATCTACCAATGTATATCCATCTTCAGTTTCCTCTTTGTACATGGGAAATGTCATCCTAGGTATTGGAGCATTACCAATCACTTTCCAGATACCATCTTCAATCCTGGAGTTTACAGTCTGTAATAAGAAAATGATTGGATTAGAAGTGATCTCACTTACTGTTGGGTGTTCCATTGATATCAAATCAAATACAATCATACAATCTGATATTCTTCCTTCAGAAACAACTCGTCCATAACAATTCAAATCCTGATTTAGTTTTATTGAGAAGACATCTCCTATCTTCACCGAAACTCTTTTTTTCATTATTTTATCCTTTACTATTTCTTTTTTATTCGACCTAGTCTTCTAAGTGGAAGTTTTAACAGCGTATTAATTATTCAGGGTTGCAGAATACTTTTCAGTACCAGTTTTATTAATTAAAGCAACTTCAAAATCAGATACCCATGTAAGTTCACCTAGATGTTCAGCATAGGCAAATTCATCTGGTTGTTCTGATATGACCTTCTCTAAATGTACTTGCGTACCATCACGTTGTAAAATAGATAGGAATATATCCATGCTATCTACATTATGATGACAAATGACTCTAGCATTGTACTCTTTATTAGGGCTCTTCACGTCTTTTTTCCAAGTCCATTCATTTACATAATCTAACTCCTCTATTTGCAAAGCTATCTCCCTAAATGGATCAATATCCAAATTATTACGTAGAGCAAGTTTCTCTATGCCTTCCATTAGCAGGCGAAGCGTAGCCTTTTTTTTCTCCAACTCATTTTTTCCACTAAAGTCATTCAAACTAAATTGGATCGGTACCGAACACACACCAGAATCGTTAACAATACGTTCATCCGTAATGTTTTCTACACAATCTATTAGGACTTTCCAACAATCTTTCGTTTTGTATTTCCCCAACAGACGTTCATACATCGCTGTAATACAGCGAGTTTCCAAACTAAAAGAGCGTCTTTTCCATTTCCAATTCAACGCATAATCTAATTTTGTTGCTTCGTTGTACTCACATTTTTGTTTTTTCATTATAGATTCAATATTTTCATCATCTACAATATACGGTAAATCCAAATTGAGTTCTTTTAGATACATCTGGTTCTCTCCTTAGATTACTCCCGATGGTTAGTGCATTATTAACTTCTATCCAAACTTGAAGCCCAATTTTTGAAGCAATTAAGCATTTCTTCTAAATTTTTTGCTCCCCCTGCACTGTGAAACACTCCATCTCTCACGATACAGTAGAACCAATCTTCTTCATTTCTCTCTTCTTCAATCGAATCAAATGGCACATCTTCTAAATAGGTATCCGTCAAATCGATTTCGACAGACCAACCAGGATTATCCACCGTATCAATTCGCACACCGTATGAATGCTCCCAATCACCGTCACAGTTTTCATAATACCAGCTTTGAATCCATTTTAGGATATCCATCATCGTGACCTCTTTTTTTGTTTTTTCTACTCTAGGGACTTATTATTTAAAGGAATTCTCATGCCATGTTGCATACTTTTTTCGTATGAATTACCTTTTAGTAATAATTTGCTTTTTTTACGTAGGGTATACTTAAAAACAAGGGGAAAACTTTATTTCAAATCAAGGAGGTCATTATGAATAAAATAATATTGTTTATCTTCATTAGTATGATTATACTTTCGGGCTGTTCTAACAAGGATGAGAAAGAGAATTATCCAGTTTTCGAGGGCACTGTAGTATTTAAAACAGATGAAAATGACAAGTACAAATTTCTTGTTCTTCAAAATGTAAGTAAGGAAGACCTGGAGAATGGAAATCTTGAGGATTTTATAGAATTAGCACAAGACCAGGAAGGTTCGTATTATTTGGTCAATAGAGAAACATATGAAACAATTGAGGTAGGGCAAAGAGTAAGAATTACTACTGGCTTTGACCAACTAGAACCCTCGCCACCCATTAGAACCGTTGTGAGTATTGAAAAAATAGGCTGAGAATTCTTCGATTGTTTAAAACGATAAAAAGACCTTAACGTTTCAAAGCAAACGTAAGGTCTTTTATCATTTTGTTTTCAAGAGTTCGGAGTTAAATCTCGTACGGATAAATCCGACCGGCCTCTCCTCTCATTAGCCCTCCCGAAATTCATTCAAATCAATGCTAAGGCTTTTAAGGTTTTTTAATCATCTCTACGCCGTCAAAGGTAAGGCTCTCCATTTCCGTTTCCAATACACCAGCTACATGCTTTGTTTCTTTATATTTAAAGTAATCAAAATCGGCATGTTTTCGGGTTCCACCTAGATCCTGCACACAAAGACCGATATAAGTTCCCGTAAACCGGATATACTCTGGAGATTCATCGGACAGATGTGTGATATCAACCCACCCGCCTGCAGTATTCCAGGATGAATCAGTATTTAACGCATAATAAAAGCGGGCGCGATCTTGATCCACCACCACCTTTAAACGGAGCGTGCTCACCAACTCTAGCGGAATATCCTCCAGCAGTTCATCGTATACCCCGTATTTGGACTGAATGATCCCCAGGCAGAGCCCTTTCTCCTCATGATAAGTTACACGTAAGTAGAGATAGTCCTGGGTATCGTAGTACAAAATCAATCCGGCCATTTGCTGTGGATGGTCCGGCGCAAATTCCAGACACGTCTCGGCTTCACACTTCAAGGCCTGAAGTCTCCGTGCGATCATGCTTTGCCTGTGCGTTGAACTCATCGACTCCATGCCGTGCAATCGTATGTAACCGGGACGTTCCGTCAAGCTGAGCCAAGTCGAATCGGGTGGAATGCGAAGTGTATTCCAATCATGCCGAAGCTCAAAGTGATCAAAGTCATCCATTTCAGCAATCGGCTCAAACGGATGGGACTGGATCATCGGTGCAGGCACCTGAACCTCCGGATATCGGTCACCGCTCGCAAGTCTCAGCCAGCCGTCCTCACTCCACGTACATGGCTGAAGTGCGGTCTCACGTCCAAGAATGCAATATTTGTGCTGAACGGGTCGTCCGACCAGATGAGCCATGTACCATTCGCCGGTATGCGTTTCGACCAGACTACCGTGGCCTGCCTTTTGCAGAGCTAAATCCGGTCTGCCGTATGAAGTGAGGATCGGATTGGCAGGATCGACCTCATAAGGACCTTGTAACGTACGGGAACGTGCTGAGGTAACCGCATGCTCATAACCGGTTCCACCTTCAGCCGTAATGAGATAATAATAGTCCTTGTGTTTATACAGGTGGGGTGCTTCGGTCAGGCCTAATTCTGTTCCCTTAAATATGTTCATGGCCGGTCCGATCAGCTTATGTTCCTGGACGGAATATTCCTGAAGAACGATGCCTGCAAACCGATTTTTGCCCTTACGGTGATCCCATATCATATTGACCAGCCACTTACGCCCGTCTTCATCATGAAACAGGGAAGGATCAAAACCGCTGCTGTTCAGATACACCGGATCGGACCAAGGGCCCTCGATATCCGTTGCTGTCACAAGGTAATTATGGGTATCTTTAAAAGCGCCTACCCGGCTTTTGACATCGGTGTAGATCAGGTAAAACACACCGTTGTTGTAACTAAGACAGGGTGCCCATACGCCTCCGGAATTAATGTTGCCCTCCATGTTCAACTGCGTTACACGAGTCAGCGGAGAAGCGATGGGCCGCCAATGAACCAGATCCCGGGAATGGTGAATTCGTACACCAGGGAACCATTCAAAGGTGGAAGTGGCGATATAATAATCCTCCCCTGCTCGGCAGATGGACGGATCGGGATGGAAACCGGGCAGGATGGGATTGGTGATCATTTTCTGGATCTTATTCATGGAAGAAACCTCCGGTATGAAAGTAATGATCTGTACAACAGCAGATTCACGAAAGGTAGATATCAGTACCAGCCTAGCGCTTTTTTGCCGGCTTCCAGGGCGGTTATGATCCGCTCGACATCATATACATTCCCTCTCCAAGTCCCACCGCTGACCGATTGCAATGCAGCCCAGAGCTTTGTATCATCCGGCAAAGCTTCATCAGGTCTCATATCCGGGTGGAAGGGCCTTTGTGCCAGGATGAGAGCGCCTTCTTCCGGTGAAAACTCCAGATCGCCTTCTCCGACAAAGTTAACGCTGCCCTCCAGCGTGTTACGATCAACCGCGATGTCAATCAGGTCTCCGTTCCGCAACTTGCCAATCGGTCCGCCTGCCAGCGCTTCGGGGCCAACATGACCAATACATGCTCCGGTGGAAACACCGGAGAACCGGGCATCCGTAATCAGTGACACGTATTTGCCAAAAGGCAAATGTTTAAGCGCAGATGTAAGCTGGTACGTCTCCTCCATTCCAGTTCCCGATGGACCTCGCCCGAGAAGCACAACAACGTCGCCAGCCAGAATACCTCCCGTCTTAATCGCATGGATCGCCTCACGTTCAGTGGTAAAAACCTTTGCTCTGCCACGATGACGATATACGCCATGTTCATCCAATACAGCAGGATCAATAGAGGTGGATTTGATGACAGAACCTTCTGGAGCGATATTCCCGGTTGGAAATGTTACAGTCGATGAGATTCCAAGCCGCTGAGCGTGCTCTACACTCATGATGACACTGTCTGGATCGATGCCGTCCTGCTCTTTTAACTGCTTCCGCATGAGATGACGGCGTTCCGACGATTCCCACCAGTCCAGTACCTGACCCAATGAAGTACCTGTAACCGTTGGTACAGACTCATCCAACAGACCAAGCTGTCTGAGGTGTAGCATGACCTCAGGGACACCTCCTGCCTGAAAGACACGTATGGTCGGGTAAAAGATCGGTCCATTTGGCAGGGCGCTAACCAGCCTTGGAACATTTTTGTTGACCTGTATCCAGTCCTGTACCGTGGGTACGGTTAAACCGGCGGCATGGGCAATCGCCGGTATGTGAAGAAGCAGATTGGTCGATCCGCCAAACGCGGCATGAACGGTCATCGCATTGCGAATGGATGCATCGGTGACAATGTCTGCCATCCTCATCCCCTGTGACTCCATATGGATGAGTGCACGTGAAGATTGGCGCGCCATTTCAAACCAGATGGGCTGTCCGGAAGGTGCAAGCGCAGCATGTGGCACTGTCATACCCAGTGCCTCTGCTACAACCTGGGCCGTAGCCGCGGTACCTAGAAACTGACAGCCTCCTCCCGGTGTAGCACAAGCTCGACATCCTAAATCCGAAGCCATTTCCAGAGAAAGTTCCCCGTTGACGTACCGTGCACCGATGGTCTGAATTTTACCGGCATCCTCTCCATCGGTAGGCGGAAGTGTGACGCCACCGGGAACAATTACACCAGGCAATTGCGGCATGCCGGCAAGTGCGAGCATCATCGCTGGAAGACCTTTGTCACAAGTGGCGACACCAAGCACGCCTTTACGAGTTGGTAGCGAGCGAATCAGTCTGCGAAATACCATAGCGGCATCATTCCTGTACGGAAGCGAGTCAAACATGCCGGTTGTCCCCTGTGATCTGCCGTCACACGGATCGCTGACATATCCAGCAAACGGGATTCCTCCCCGGCTTGACAGTTCTTCTGCGGCAGCCTTCATCAGCAGGCCGACCTCCCAGTGGCCGGTATGGTAACCGAGTGCTGCCGGGCTACCGTCTTCATTCCGTATGCCACCTTGTGTACTCAAGATCAGAAATTGTTTTCCGTTCAATTCCCCGGGCTTCCAGCCCATTCCAACGTTCTGGGACATGCCGAACAAGTCGCCGCTTGGAGCATTCCGCAGCAAATCATCCGTTAAAGGCAGACGTCCGGCAGCCCCTGGAGCATGTGCTATGATATCGAAGCAGTTGGACGCGGTCTCTCCCATAATCGACGTAATCTGTTCGTACATGATAGCCTCCCACAGTTTATGACTTCACAAAGACCGTTTTGATGGCCGTGAAAAACTCGATAGCCGCTTGCCCCTGTTCTCTGGAGTGTGAACTTGACATCTTCATTCCGCCAAACGGAGCCTGCAGCTCTACGCCGGCTGTTTCTGCATTAATTCTGACCAGTCCTGCATCCATGTCCCGGATGAAAGACAACATGGCTCCGACGTTCTGTGTATAGATGGAAGCACTCAAGCCATAATCGCTATCATTAGCCGCTTCGATGGCTTCCTCCAGGGAATCTACCGCAATCAAGGCCAGAACCGGGCCAAAGATTTCTTCCCGGGCGATGGACATATGGGATTCGACCCCTTCAAATACGGTCGGCTGCACATAGAATCCCTCTTCCAGTCCCGGACCGTCCCCTCTTTTTCCACCAGTGAGCAGAACGGCACCTTCATCTTGGCCTTTTTGAATATAACTCAGCACGGTATTGAGCTGTCCTTCGCTTGCACATGGACCCATCCAGCTTCCAGAAGACATGCCGTCACCCAGCCGAATTTCCTGGATTTGCGAGAGCAGCTTTTCTTTGAAGGCATCGTATACTTTTCGTTCAATAATGACCTTGCTGGTGGCCGTACATTTTTGCCCGGTCGATTTCAACCCACCGCTGATCGTGGCTTCCACAGCCAAATCCAGGTCGGCGTCAGCCGCGATAATAATCGGGTTTTTCCCACCCATTTCAAGTTGATACTTGGCCCCACGTGCCAGTGCTGCGCCGCCGACCCGTTTGCCCACTTCATTGGAACCTGTGAACGTTATTCCGCCCACATCCGGATGCTCAGCAAGTGCAGACCCGATCACTGAGCCTCTGCCGCATACCAGATTAAGAACGCCTGCCGGAATGCCCGCCTCTTCAAAACACTCCATTACTTTAGCCGCAGTGACCGCAGTTTCCTGAGCAGGCTTCAACACAACCGTATTGCCGTAAATCAAGGCCGGAGCCGTTTTCCAAATCGGAATGGCTACTGGGAAATTCCAAGGAGCAATAACCCCTACAACGCCAAGGGGTACGCGGGTCGTAAACATCAGCGCTTCGCTGTCCGTTGATGGAATGACATCACCGGTTTTTCGCATGCCTTCTCCGGCGTAATACCTTAAGATCGCGACACCGCGCAGTGTCTCTCCTCTGGCTTCAGGGAGTGTTTTGCCCATTTCCCTGGTCATCGCCTCTGCAACTTCATCGGCCCGGCGTTCCAGCACATTGGCTGCCTGAAATAGATAGTTTCCGCGTTCCGCGCCCGATAACCTCCGCCAATCTTTTGCTGCTTCCTTCGCGGCTGCAACAGCCCGGTTCAGATCCTCTACGCCTGAGGTGGGTACGTAGCCAACTACCTCCTTCCGATTCGCCGGGTTGATGCTCGGTTCGGTTTCACCGGACGTCGCCTTCACCCATTCTCCGTTAATGTAATTGCTGTATGTCTGCTCTACCTGAAATGTGGTCATCGCATTCATCCTCCTTGTACATTAGTTTGAAATGACTGGATTAATAAGTGTCCCGATATCGCTAATGGATATTTCAATGCGGTCCCCGGGTGCAAGTGTAAAATCATTGGGTGGCACAATGCTAGTTCCTGTCAATAACACCGTACCGTCAAAAAGATCGTTATCTCTGGCCAGAAAAGAGACCAGTTCATCGAGTTTTCGGTTTAACTCACTTGTGCTTGCTTCGCTTTTGACAACTACTTCACCTTCGCGATATATCTCGCAGACGATGTTGAACGCATATGGATTTTGCACCGTTTCCGCTAGACGAATGGCTGGCCCTATCGAGCAGGAATTGCGCCACATTTTTGCTTGCGGTAGATACAGCGGATTCTCCCCTTCAATATCGCGGCAGCTCATGTCATTACCAACGATGTATCCCACAATGCTGCCATCCGCGGCAAGCACCAACCCCAGCTCAGGCTCCGGGATCTGCCAATTGGAATCGCTGCGAAGTGTGACAGCCTCATTGGGCCCGATGGTGCGGGCTGCTGTAGATTTAAAAAAGATCTCCGGCCTTTCGGCATCATAAACTTTATCGTAAAAGGTCTTTGCATCCAGCTTGCCTTCCGTCGCTTCATAATTTCGCGCTTCCCGGCTGCGCTGATAAGTCACACCCGCCGCCCATACTTCCGGAGCTTCCAATGGAGTGATTAGATGTAAGGAAGTCCAATCGTCAGTTAACTTGTTTAACGGTTTAAAAGCGCTTTCAACAAGTTGAACTGGAGAAACCCCCTGCTTTCTTGCTTGATGGATCAAAGTCATAAAATCTGCTTGTGGCAAACGATACGCTTGTTCATCATCCGTAACGGCTGCCAGCCACTTCTGTTGTCCGTCCAGAAATCGAATAATTCTCATTCAGGCTTGCCTCCATTTTTCCCCATCGGGTTGATAATACTACCATAGCACCCGCTATGGTTCATGACGATGTTCTAATCACTCCGACGATTTACCCTTTTCACGCATTTTTTTCTGTTAAGATGAGGTTAGATCCATTAAACTAAAGATAATTTACGAGGACAATCCGATGACAGGATGTTGGTATATAGAATAGTACAAGGGGGTTGGTTTGCTGTGACCAAGCTTTCGGATGCTGTGTATTTAGGTCGTCTACCCGATGTTCGCATGTCTTTTCAATTATTGGGGCTGCATGCAAGAAAAGTAGATTCCAGCTGGACTTATCCGTCTCATGAACATTCAATGTATGAAGTGCACTGGATGATGGACGGGCAGATGAACATGGTTGTCAACGGGCAGTCTTATCGGCAGTCGGTTGGCGACCTTCTGTTCATCCGGCCTGGTATGACCCACTCTTGCACCGGAGCCGGACCGGAGGGGTTTACTTATTTTTCCGTGCATTTCAGCATACACGATACATCCTTTTGCAGAGAACTTAACCGTTGCAAAGACATCTATTATCCGGCAAATTCAAATTTGGCTCTGGGGCTTTCCCCTTCCCTGTCTACCTTGTATGGTCTTGCCACAGAGCATTTGTCTAGCTCGCTAACTTCCTCCAAACAAATGAAGGTACATGCCGCCGTGTTTGAACTGCTCGGTTCCCTGGTCGGTCAGTTATCTCAGCAAGCCTCCGTTACGTTGTCGAGAAAAGAAACCATTGCCCATCAGATTGCTGAGCACATTGAGGATTCGGTAAGATATATCCATCTTCACGGGGAAATTCAGGAGAGCGATCGAACCTGGATTCAGGACATTGCCAAGTCGCTGAGCATTAGCCCGTCACAGGTTAATCGTATTTTTCGGCAGGTATACGGCATCGCTCCACGCAAGTTTCTATCCGAAACCCTTCTGAACGAAGCGCAGCGGCTGTTAAAGCAAACCGACCTAAACATAGACCATATTGCAATGATGCTGGGGTATAAGACCAATGCGCATTTTAGTCGCCAATTCAAGCGGTGGACAGGCATCGCGCCAAGCGAATATCGCAGCCATTCGCAGCAGGCAGGAGAAGCCAACGTTGCGGATGACTAAAAGTTTAATCATAAAAAACCCAATTGTCTGAGCCGCATAGGCTGATCGGTCAACAAAACAGCTACTGGATGACCAGCAGCTGCTTTGTTTTGTCTGGATTGCTCAGATCATGTGTTTGAGGATTACGCTAAAATAAATGATGCAAGGCTTGCACTTCCAGAACCTCTGTACGTAAAATACAAAGCCTGTATACCATCCGGAATGGTCATCTCGACTGAATAGGGTTTCCAATGATTGGTGAAATGTACCGTGATTGTACCCAGGACAGGACCGTTCCATGCGGTTTTGACCTCAAATACCCCGTGACAATATCCCCGTACCTTGATCGAGACCTGGCGAATTCCTCGGCAATCAAAGTATTTAAAACCTGCCGTTGCGGATTCAACCATATTGGCGATATATCCGACTTCTTCATCACCGTCTCTACCATCCTGAGTGATCTTTGGAAAGCGGCTGTCCAGCCAGGCTCCTGCCCCGAAACCTCCAGTGTACTTCTGATCATCTTTGGTCAAAAGATTACATGCAAGATATGCGGGGTACTCGCCTTTTCCTTCAAGCGGTCTCCCACTTGGACCAGAGGAGGTCATTTCCACCTGAAGAATGCTGCCGTCCTCTGCAAAAGATATCTTCTCAATACAGCCCTGCCGGTTGAATGCGTCCCCATTGGTATGACGGTGATAGAAGACATACCAGTCTCCGTTGATCTCCACAATGCTGCCATGGTTATTGCCTCCATAATACATGGGTTTGTCAGTAGGTTTGTAGGAGTCGATATGGAGATCACAGTTGCTTACGATGACGCCCTGATATGTAAATCCTTTATTTGGAAATCGACTGGTGGCATAACATAATTCATGCATAACGATGGAGGAATACACCAGATAGTAGGTATCACCTCTCTTCCGAATGGAAGGCGCCTCAAAAAATTCATGGCCCTCATAACCGCTGCCCTCACTGTAAGGCTCGCTCGGTGCTACGAATATGGGTTCTTCTACAATCGTCAGCATATCCGGACCTAGCATCGTGGCCATCGCGCCATGTCTTGATTGGTCTCCGGCCGCACAGAAGCCGGTATACAGATAAGTGTGCTGTCCTTCAGTCATCACGCCGGGATCGAACTGGGGCTCGTCCCCTTCTCTTTCGCCCAGACGAGTGCCGTCGCCATATTGTACATAACCATAGAATTCATATTTGCCAGCAGGTGCATCACATACAGCCACCGAAACAACGGGTACCTTATCCAGCACATAATACAGATAATACCGCCCATCAGGACCCAGCGTAACATCTGGCGCATACAAGCACATATGGCCATTCGGATTCAACGGGTCATCTGTTTTTCGGTAGATCACCCCTTCATTTCTCCAATTCCCCAGGTCATTCACCGGTGCAGACCAGCATACATAATCGTTCAGACAGAAGGCATGTCCGTTAAAACGGTCATGTGAACCATACACATACACTCTTTCATTGAATACATAAGGCTCACTATCAGGTACGTACTCCCAGGATGGAAGATATGGGTTGAACCCCTGCTTGTTCATTCCAGCTACACTCCTCATATAATTGTAATAGTACATTCGTTCTATGAAATAAAGATAACTCTCGTATAATAGAAAATAGCTTAAGTAGTGTATGGGTTATTCTTTTCTACAACTTAAAGATAAAGGGGAAGAACCATGACATCTATTTTTTACGTTGAATGTGACGCGGTACATCAGAATCATTTTGTTTTTGATATCCCTGAAGGGCATGATGCCTGGTTATTAGTCATTACACAGACCCCTGCCCAGTTTTGGGTTGATGGACAACTTAAGGAATACCCGGCTCATTGTGCTGTACTTTTCAAACCGTATCAAAAAATATATTATCGGGCTTGTTCAGAGCGCTATATAAATGATTGGATTCGTTTTGAAAGTGATGAACCGTTTGTAACCGATACCTCCCTTCCGCCAGGCACACCTTTCCCACTGGATGATCCGGAATACTGTCATAAGCTGTTCCAATTGCTTGTTGCAGAGCATTCTTTTCAGAACGATTACCGGGAATCATCCATCAATTGCCTGCTGCGAACCTTGTTCAATAAATTGCTTGAGTCTTGTGTCCAAGAAGATATTAGTCCTCAGCACTATCCTCTGTTGAAGCTTCGAACGGCAATTCATAACCATCCCAGCCATCCTTGGACAATATCAGAAATGGCGAAGATCATAAACGTCAGCCCGGGGTACCTGCAGTTGATGTACAAGAAATCGTTTGGCCTCTCGTGTATGGAGGATGTTATTCATAGCAGAATACGTTTGGCCAAAGAATATCTCAGACATCATTTGTATACGGTTGCAGAGATTGCCGATCGATGCGGTTACCGTAATGTCGAGCATTTTTGCAGGCAGTTCAAACAAATGACCGGTTCCTCGCCTAAACAGTTTCATAAACGACGTGAAGGTGTCCCGGCTGACTTAACAGAGTTGGGATATAAATCTCACTTTTAAGGGGGATGTACTTAGATCAATGGAAAAATTCCCACTCTGTCCAATGGGCGTTTACATACTTTAGCCATTTAATCGGTATAAACGTCATCGAGGTTGTTAGCGTTCTCTGCTGTCATTTTAAGTTAAGGTTTTAGACTGTATGATGCAATGACATATTCTCAAGCATGATTGATCAATTATCATATTGTGATACGCAAAACACACGTGATTCTTGTTATAACTTTGTTATACGCCAAAAAGATCTCTTGAGCAGTGAATGCTGAAGAGATCCTCTTTTTATTTTACTCATAAGCAAGAATTACCCATCATTGAAATTACACTGGATCTGGAGTTCCAGTTCTGCTTCTCGATTTCTTAAATAGCAGTATGGCAAGAAGTAAAGCAATTCCTACAGCTCCAAACCCCAACCAATTTAAGTACAGGACAGATGTACGACTGATCACAATCCCACCTAATCCAGATCCCAGTGCAAAACCAAATTGGATAAATGACGTATTTACGCTAAGGGCAATGTCGGGATTACGAGGTGCCAGTGTAACCAGATATAGTTGCTGGGCCGGAGATATGCTCCACGTTGCTAACATAAAAATCATTAAAACCAAGATTAACATCATAAGATTAACTCCAGCTAGAGCAAACAAAAGAAGAGTTACGCCTTGTAACAGAAGGCCTAGACAAATTGTAAACTTTGATCCCTTTGCATCTGCCAATTGTCCGCCCACTTTTGATCCGACAAAGCTGCAAATTCCCGCGAGAAACAGAACACCGCTTATCTCGGTCATGGAAAGAGAAGACGTAGCTTGCAAGAAAGGCGTAATATACGTGAACAGTGTCGAATAGCCGCCGATATACAATAATGTAATAAGCAAGGCAGTCAGAATGAGTGGATTTTTTAAAATGGAGAGCTGCATTCTGAGGGTGATCTTTTCTTCCTCTTTGATTGCCGGAACCTTTTTGTAGATAATAAGTAATGGAAGAACACTTAACAATCCAATGAATATAAATAGAACTCTCCATCCAAACATTTCACTAAAAAATGTGCCCAATGGGACACCGAGCACTAGCGAACTGCTTAGCCCCATCAAAATGATGCCGATGGCATTGCCCCTTTTTTCTTTTTCAACCAGTCGTGTCGATACGGCCATCGCTACTACGGTAGCCACTCCTCCGCTAGCCCCTTGAATAATTCGCACCCATAGTAAAGTTTCATAAGAAAGGTCAACAAGCATAAGTCCGTTGCTGGCAATAAACACACTGAGGGCGGACAACAGTAACTTCTTGCGATCCATATTTATTGTAATTGCAATGAGAATCGGAGCGATAATGGCCGCTGCCAGAGCAAATACAGTCACCAGTAAACCCACTTCGGAAGTAGATACGCTCAAGTCTGAGGCGATCATTTCAATGACTCCTGTAATAATGTATTCAAGGGTTCCGATCAGAAAAACAGCCAATGCCAAGATATATATAATCCATTTATTTTTCACTTTAATCCACTCCGTCTTCTCTAGTTATCTATTTAGTATTGGAATTTGTATTTCTATAAACTGTACATCTTGTTCTTGAGATAAGGGTAAATATAATTCCCTACCAGCTCCGTTCTCCTTGATCTGATAGTTATTATTCTCAATCCATGTAGCTAGATGAACACAGGCTTTACAGGCAAAGGTGGCATTGGAACGATAAGCTATGGTGGCCATCATGGGCTCGGCAGGAAGAGTCCGCTGTTGAAATGGGTCGGGAGGTGATCGCAGCTCACAGGTTAAGAAGTAACCTATTTCAAACTCGAACTCTTCCTCTTGTCCTGCGATTTCTTTCCACAAAACAACCTGAGGTCCGTCGATCAGTTGGCGCATTTCTTTTGTTAATGATTGATCAAACTGATGAAATAAACTCGGGATATCCTCTTCCCTCCCGCACCCTGTCTGAAAAAGAAACTGCCGAGCACCCTCCTCTTTGATTCGAATTTCTTGTCCAGTTTCGACGTGCCCCTCTTCCTCTATAAGCTGCATGCGTTCCTCAATCCGGACGAGTTTGGCTTGTTCCGTATCGATAATCTGCTGAATTTCGCTTCTTTTTAGCTTAAACATGCCTTGAATATTCTCCAATGTAATATGCTCCTGTAACAGCTGTGTGATTTGTGGCAACGTGAACCCCAATTCTTTATAAATGAAGATTCGGTTGAGCTCGAGAAGCTGATCTGCGGAATAGTAACGGTAACCCGTATCGTGATCTACCTTTCTCGGCTTAAGTATGCCAATCTGGTCATAATAACGCAGTGTTTTTAATGAGACCCTACTTAGCTTGGAAAACGCACTGATTTTGAACAACATATCATCTCCAATCTTTTAACATAATGCGAGTATATAGTTTCCCGTACAGGGGAAAGTCAAGGGTATATATGCTTCTCATTTGCCTAGCTAAATCAACCACCGTCCTTGTCATCACTCTATGTTGCTGTTAAATGTAAGTCAAAGAACCGTTTCTGAATGAAACGTTCATTTTTTTTGAACAAAAAAATGCCACTCATCGTGGCATTCTCTCGGTACGCATTCAATTATCCTGCTCAGCATTATTAATTTTTTAAATAAACAGATTATGATTGGCTTGTGATGCTTGTCCAAGATAATAACCGACACCACCAATTTTAACTTGGTCTATTAATTCTTCGCGCTGAATTCCCATTAAATCCATGGACATTTGGCAGGCAACGATCTCTACTCCTTGTGCAATTGCGCTCTCTATCAATTCTTCCAACGAAGGCACATGATGTTTTTTCATCAAACCACGAATCATCTTCGGGCCTGCTCCTAGCATATTCATTTTGGACATACCAAGTTTCTGGCTACCGCGAGGTAACATACTATCAAACATACGGCCGATCATAGTTTTGGATAACTTCTGCGGCTGATGCTTGCGAATAATACTCAATCCCCAAAATGTGAAAAACAGGGTTACTTTCCGTCCACTGGCTGCTGCACCATTTGCAATAATGAGTGAAGCAATCGCTTTATCCAGATCCCCACTGAAGACAACCATCGTGCTGGCAGGATCGCTGATTGGAGAATCGGATACGGGTTGTGCTGTATTTTTAGCAATGACAGACTCAATCGTACCGCCTTTCAGTCTTTCCAACTGCAAGATTGTGGAACCCGACATCGTGGCCCATGCTTTGACATCTTCATAGAATCCTGGATCGGAAGCTTTCACGCGAAGGGTTTCTCCGTTCGAGAGTTGATCCATTTTCTGCTTAACCTGAATTAGCGGACCAGGACAACTTAATCCGCATACGTTCAACTCATGATCAATACGCTGCGGCTGTGTTGAGGGAGTGGGAATAGACTCCTTTTCCTTAACGTCCACCACAGGATCATGTTGATCTTGTTTTGCAGCAGTAAATGGAGCAGGCTTAAACTGGGCTTGACGGTATGTTTTATAACCACCACTCAAGTTTTTTACGCTAAAACCATGCTGACGCAAAATTTGCGAAGCAGTGTAACCACGTAAGCCAACTTGACAGTATAGCCAGATTTCTTTGGATGGGTCTAATTCATCTAACCGCTCACGAAGCTCATCAACTGGAATAGAGAGTGAACCCGGAATATGACCATTTTGATGCTCGATTTCACTGCGAACATCCAGAAGTATCGACTGCTCCTGCTGACGATCAGCCAGTTGATTATAGGTGAACGTCTGAACACGTCCGGTGATCATATTCTCTGCTGCATATCCAGCCATATTCACGGGATCTTTGGCAGAAGAATAAGGTGGCGCGTAACTCAGTTCAAGCTCTGTCAAATCCCGGACATGTCCTCCGAAATGGATGGCTACAGCAATGTCATCAATTCGTTTATCCACTCCATCATAACCGACTGCTTGTGCGCCTAAAATTTTGCCTTCAGGAGTAAACAGCAGTTTAAGAGTAATTGCACTTGAACCCGGATAATACGATGCATGAGAAGCAGGGTGTACAATAACGGTTTGATAGTCCATGCCGAGACGCTGTAGTGTTTTTTCATTACTGCCTGTCGTCGCTGCGGTCATTCCAAATACTTTGATAATGGACGTACCTTGTGTTCCTCTATAGGTAGAAGGAAGCCCTGCGATACGGTCGGCAACAATACGGCCTTGTTTGTTGGCAGGTCCGGCAAGTGGTATCGTTGCCTTCGTACCATGAATGGTTTCCGTTACTTCGATCGCATCCCCAACAGCATAGATATGTGGCACACTACTTTCCAAGGCTTCATTTACGATAATATGTCCACGTGCACCCAGCGAAACGCCACTATCTTTCAAAAAATAGGTGTCTGGTGTTACGCCTATCGCAAGAATAACCATGTCAGCTGTCAACACATGACCGTCTGCAAGTTCAACCCCTATGCCCTGCTCTAGAGAATGAAATCCCTGAACACGTTTGGAAAACAGCAGATTTACACCATGATTCTCCATTTCTTGTGCTAATGCGGCTGCTAACTCGGTATCATAGGGTGTGAGTACTTGTGCGTTCCCCTCAATCAGCGTTACATCCAGACCAGCTTCCTTTAAATTCTCAGCCATTTCCACACCTATAAATCCACCGCCTATGACAATCGAAGACTTGTTGTTAGACGAACTTACCTGGTCTTTGATCCGATCAATATCTGGAATACTTCGTACGGTATAAATTAGCGGATTGTCCTTACCCGGCAGATCGGGAATGATCGGTTTTGCACCTGGTGACAATATCAACTCATCATAGCTTTCTTCATATGCACCGCGCTCTTGGGACTGTATCTTAACCACTCGCTTCTGCGAATCAATAGCTACGACCTCACTTCCTGTACGGACATCGATACGAAAGCGATCTGCCATCCCTTTTGGCGTTTGCACCAGCAGACGCTCTCGATCATCGATTGAGCCACCTATATAATAAGGCAAACCACAATTGGCAAATGAAATGTAGGGCCCTTTCTCAAAGATAATAATTTCGGCATGTTCATCCAGACGGCGAAGACGTGCAGCTGCAGATGCACCTCCAGCTACACCGCCAACAATGAGTACTTTTTTGCTCATGATTCACAATCATCCTTTTCAAATAAAGTTTTGATAATCTGTTCAACCCGTTGATCGGCAAGCACATAGTTCACTTCAAGACCATTCCGCTCCGTAGCAACAATACCTGCACTACGAAGTTTCTGGAGGTGTTGTGAGACTGTTGATTGGGGAAGATCCAGACATTCCTGCATATAAGAAACATTACATTTTTTTTTCATCATCAGTCCCCGCACAATGCATAAACGAATGGGGTGAGACAAAGCTTTCAGCAGATTAGCTGGTTCATCGAACTGTTTAATGTTATTACTGTCAAAAGCGGGAGTGTTCAAAAGTATTCCTCCTAAATCGTTATATCGTAATAATACGATTTATTGATTCGTCTGTCAAATGTATTCTGGAATTAATGCGTTTAATAAGTCGCATACCCGCTCAACCCTACGGCTTTGCTTGTTCCAGGTGGATGATAAAAATGCCTGCCAAAACCGCTAAAAGCGACATTTGACAGGCATTCATGCTGTATCAAGCCTTCATTAAATAGCGATTCAATTGAATTGCTTATTTTAGAGTATAACAGGCTGAATCAGTCCGTCCTTACCAAAAAGAAGCGGGTCCATACATATTTCGCGGTGATACCCCTTTCCAGAGGAGAATCTGGACAGTGGTGTTACAAAACGGTGATAGGCAATCCGTAGTTGACCGGTTTCATTTTCATTAAAGATACAGTGATGACCTGTTCCCAGCATGCCCTTCTCGACATTTTTGCTCAAGATTGGGTATCGATAGGTAATTGGACCATATAACTGCTCTGCCGTACCATAATTTACATGATACTCTTCGCTACCTGTGTCATCACAGGACCATGTAAAGTGGTATAGTCCACCCTGCTTCAACACGGTTACCGCCTCACGAAAATCATGCAAGCCCGCCAGATTGCTCATTGTGTCCTCAACGACACTTATCATGTCTTCACCAAGCTCCACAATGGCACCATGTCCATTGCCAAATAGCAGATACGGTCTTCCATCATCTTCGACATAGATGGAGGGATCAATAGCTTGGCCCATAGTAATGCCCAGACGTTTCAACTGCTCCATTGTGATTAAAGGCTGTGACTCGGCCAGGAATGGACCAATCGGTGTATCTGCTACAGCAACGCCGATGGCACTCTCGCCGTTCAGCATTTTGCCGCAGAAATAAAAATAGAACTTTTCGTTACGGTTGGCTATTGCCGGTGCCCAGGCATTACCGGTTGCCCAAGCTACATCCTCTGTTCCCAGATCAAGGATAACACCTTCATCTTGCCAATGCTTCAGGTCTGAAGAAGAAAACACTTTGAACTGTGTCCCCGACCACCCCTCGAAGCCATCTGTTGTCGGATACATATAGTAACGATCCCCAAACTGTGCGACATCAGGATCGGCATATTGTCCGGGAAGCACCTGATGACCATCCCCAAAAGCCACGAGAAGCCGGCTGCACTCCTCAGCTGTGATTGGCAGGACACTTCCATGCCGCTTTTGAGTTGATCCCATATCGAATTTACCATCAGGGACGATTCGGAATTCTCCACTTCCCAGATCCGTAGTCAGCAGAGGAAGATAACCCTTGCCTTCAGCAAATCGATCAACAATCAGGCACCATTCCTCCCGGTCATTGAATTTAAAGATTTGAGGTCCCTCCACACCTGCCAAAGCCTCCAGTACCGGGGCTTGAAGCGTAACAAACGCCTCTTTGTCGAGAGAGTCTCCTTTTTCTACCCGTATGTTTTTGGTTGTTTCATCCTTGGAGTATCGATAATAAGAGCCATCCGCAGGAAGAATCGTTGTATCAATAATATGATTATCCCGTTCAATGTATCTTTCCGATGCCGAGAACGAACGAAAGTCTTTTGTACGAGCGCTGTATATTTTTTGTTTTCGTTCTTGCTCCTGTGGTTCCTGCGTCGCAGAAGCCCAGAATACAAGAAACTCATCTGTTATTTCATCATACACAGCTTCCGGTGCCCAGACACATCCAGCGCCCTCAACACCTAGTGTAACGTTCCATGGGGATGACCAGTTTACGAGATTGCTGGATTCCCATACGATTACGTCACGGCTCCCGGCATTAACCGCATGAGTCCATCCTTTACCGCTTGCGATGCGGAGATCCGTAGCAATCAGATAAAATTTATTATCGTTGACTGAACGAACCAGAAACGGGTCCCGTACCCCCTTTTCTCCAAGGTCGGAAAATAGCACAGGTGAGCCGCCATTAAGGTCCTTCCAGTGAAGACCATCCTCGCTATAGGAGAAATAAACCTGCTCTCCGTCTGGTTGTTCGCCAATAAAATGTACAAAGAGATACCCATCATAAGTTGGAGTTGTTTTGGTCAATGGTAAAGAGCCTCCTGAAAATGAAATTGATTGTATACTAACAGTAATATAAAAATGAAAGCGTTCTACTTATGTTGTATCATACTTCAAAAACAGCGGAATGAGTATATTTTTGTAATCTCGTATGTAGAAGATCATGTGTATCTTTTGCCGAAAACATATTCCTTAATTGGAATGTTTGACTTGCTCCTCATGCAAAGAAATTAAAGTTATCGCCGTATTTGTTTATTTTACCTCAGGTATACAAAGTTCTTGGTGTTCATTTACATATAAATGCTAATCTTCTTAATGATGAACAAATGAATATAGATTCATGCATTCATTTTGTTGTTGAGATATTACGAGGAGGAATCATTGTGAAATTATCCAAAAGAGTATTACCAGCGGTAGCGCTGACTCTGGCTGTATCGGCTTCTACTCTCTTGTCTGCAGGACAAGCAAGTGCGGTTCAAGCTGTAAGTGTGGAGAAAAAACAAATCAAGAACATCATCTTCCTCATTGGGGATGGCATGGGGACCTCTTATACTTCCGCCTACCGTTATATGAAAGATGATCCTTCGACGAAGGGCATGGATAAAACCGTATTCGACCCTTATCTGGTTGGAGCACAAATGACCTATCCGGATGATGATAAACAAAATGTGACGGATTCCGCTTCCGCAGCAACGGCCATGTCCGCGGGCGTGAAAACATACAATGCGGCCATTGCGGTTGACCCTGAGCAGAAGGAAGTCAAAACCGTACTTGAGCAGGCCAAAGAAAACGGGAAATCCACCGGACTCGTGGCTACATCGGAGATCACTCATGCCACACCAGCTGCATTTGGTGCCCATGATATCAGTCGAAAAAATATGGATGCAATTGCGGACGATTATTATGATGAGTTGATTAATGGCAAGCATAAGGTGGATGTACTTCTGGGTGGAGGGAAATCCAATTTTGTACGCGAGGGTCGTGACCTGACGAAGGAGTTCCAGAAGGCCGGATTCAGCTATGTGACGGATCGTTCCTCTCTCCTCGCTGATAAGAATCAACAAGTTCTTGGACTGTTTGCGGACGGAGGTCTGGACAAGTTGATTGATCGTACTGCTGCAACTCCATCATTGGCTGAGATGACCAATACAGCGATTGATCGCCTCAGTTCTAACGACAAAGGATTCTTTTTAATGGTCGAAGGCAGCCAGATCGACTGGGCAGGACATGATAATGATATCGTTGGTGCGATGAGTGAAATGGATGATTTCGCAGCAGCATTTCAGGCAGCTATTGATTTTGCCAAAAAAGACGGTGAAACACTTGTCGTAGCTACTGCCGACCACTCCACAGGTGGACTTACGCTTGGAAAAGACGGCGAGTACAACTTCTTCGTAGACCCGATCAAAGCTGCACTGCGTACACCTGACTTCATGGCAGCACAAATTGCAAAAGGTGCTTCGGTTGAAGAAACACTGAAAAGTTATCTGAAACTGGAGTTGAAACCTGAAGAGATTCAATCGGTGAAAGAAGCAGCCCAAACTGCGGATGTAACAAAGATTGATAATGCTATTGAAGCGATTATTGATAACCGTTCATTTACCGGCTGGACAACAGGTGGACATACAGGTGAAGATGTTCCGGTCTATGCCTACGGTCCGGCAAGTCATCGCTTCACCGGTTTGATCGACAACACAGATAATGCCAAAATCATATTCGATATTCTCAGCAAGCACCAATAATTCGACAATAATTCAATAGTTTAGGATCATCCCTTCTCTTCTTTCATCCGAAGAGAAGGGATTTTTTTCATGAAATCCTTATTGATATGCCACTCTACCTTTTTATGAACATCCACAACCGTAGCCGTTCTATACTTTTCTTTTTTCATGACCGAAACTTGTCCATTCACTTCGAGTAAGGCGTACGCCCATTCCGAATTTGCTAATATGCATTATATCCCATGGAGTTGGTTACCTTATACAACACCACTTGCATTGAAGTGAGAAAAATCCGATAAATGCTGATGCGGCTTATAGTGAAACTACAGAAGTAACAAAGCTTTGGAGGAAAATGGCATGTTAGGAAACATTCTGTTGGGTATGGTCATTCCCATTATATTGGGTGTATGGATTCTGCGTCGGAACTTTACAATCCTTATTCTATATTATCCACTTGGTGTGGCTATTTCAGCATCCATCAACAATATCGGATTTAATTACTTCTGGAATATTCTGCCGAATACTCATAATCAATCCTTGGCTGCTCTTCCAATGGATCTTGGAGTCTATCCGATCGCCGGCTGCTTGATGATGTATGCCATTATCGTCAAAGGTGCCAAGCCATGGTTGGCGATTCTTGTTGCATCATTGTCGCTGACATTAATCGAATGGGTTGCCAAAATGATGGGGCATGTCATTTATTTTAATGGATGGAACATTCTTTGGACCTTTTTGTCATACCTCCTGCCATTTGTTCTTGCTTATGGTTACAGTAAACTATTGAGGTATACCAAGTGAAGTTTTACTGAAGCTTTCCACTAATAAGGCAGGACAGATGATATGGGTTAACGCTGATGGGCATACGTGCATATCTTAACTCATATTTGTCTTGGAGGGATTCTTAATGTATGTGGCATATCCTTATGGTTACAGGTACACTTTTACTCCGGTATGGGCAACATCATCAGCCGAAGCACTTGAATTAATCAAAACGGCTGTGCAAGGAGAACGAAACGATGAGGTGTTCTATGATTCACTGATTCAGTTGTCACCTGATGCCAATCAGGCTGCCATCATCACGAGCATCCGCAATGATGAACGAGGACATAATCAAATGTTCCGCCAAATGTACAAGGATCTGACAGGTCAAGAGATTTCGGGCGTAAGCAGTGAGCCAGTTGAGACGGTCACCTCTTATCTCGCCGGACTGCAAAAGGCGTTTCAGGGTGAATTGGCCGCCGTGGAAAAGTATAGAAAAATATGGTTTGGTCTCCCTTATGGCATATATAAAGACACGGTTTGGGGAATCATCCTGGACGAACAGAAACATGCGGATAAATATAACAATCTGATTACCTACAATTTGCCGAGATAGTCATGTATGGGATGAAAAACGTGCGTATTCTTTTAAAAATGAACAATTGAAAGCACTAAAAAACCAGTGAATGAGTAAAGCTCACTGGTTTTTTTGCTTTGCTGAGTCTCTCTTATATAAACTCTTGCTATCAAATGCACTCTTCCAACGTATCAGGTTCCACATGAACGTGAACGGTGTATACGTCATGTTCCTCCATTAACTCGTTCTCTACGTCTGTACAGATATCGTGTGCTTGTTGAAGATCCAGCTCAGCATCAACTGTTATGACAACGTCTACTACAACGTTATTGCCATAGTTCCGCGCTCTCACGTCTTTAACTGTCTCTACGCTGTCAATTCCGGCAATCGTTTTTTTGTACTCCTGTATCAGTTCAACATCAAAACCATCGGTCAGATGGTGCGTTGCTTCCTTGAAAATGTCCCAAGCGGTTTTGCAGATGAGGAAACCTACGATGACAGCCGTTACAGGGTCCAGCCATGGGAGGCCGAACTGGGAACCCACGATTCCAATGACCGTACCGGTGCTCACCCAGGCATCGGAAATGTTATCACGAGCCGCAGCCATGACCGCCTGACTTTTAATACGTGTAGCAAGTCTCTTGTTATAACGATAGACCAGATACATGATAACTGCGCAGAAAATGCCTGTGTACGCAGCGATGATATCCGGAGATTCATGTGTACCCTGAAACACAGAACCAATGGCTTCAAAAAGTACTTGTAAACCTACTGCCATCATAATGAAAGAAGCAACAAGTGACGCAACGGTCTCTGCTCTCCAGTGACCATATGTATGATCTGTGTCGGCTGGGCGTTGGGCAAGCTTCAAACCGATCAGTACAGCTATTGAGGCCACAATATCGGTGGCATTGTTTAATCCATCCGCCTTGAGCGCTTCTGATCCGGCCATATTGCCAACGATCAGTTTTAATACGGTCAAACATATGTAGGCGATAATGCTGATGATAGCTCCGCGCTCCCCCAGCTTTAAATTATCGTATTTAAGTTGATCCACATGATATCCTCCTGCAATCTTCAATTCAAGCACGTGTATGATGGTACCATTGAAGATTTGTGTGGGTCTAGAGAAACGTTTTGAGTGTGACGAAACATAATCTGAACGCGGCAATTTTTTTACGAGCATCCAAAAAAGTTGGATTTGGCAAACTTAAGTGATTAATGGGTGGTAAGAGGAAGGTGGCCGACTGCCTTCCCTTGTAACCACACTTTCTTGCACTTAGACACAAAGAGCCAAATGGATCGTTTTGATCCACTCGGCTCTTTGCGTTATTTTACAATCATTTGTATAACATCACTTACCGTTGTTCCACTTCCATTCATAATTCACTGCCCTCATTCAGAAAGTGTCGGTTCACCTTGCACCTCATTGGCAAGCATCTCCGAATCATCAGAATGCCGTTCGAACATAACTGCGTCAACCCTCGTATAGATCATATCCGCAGGAAGCGTTGGTGGGTCTACCGTTGTAGGCGTAACTCTGGTTAACCGGACATACTCGCTGCCGTCGCCCGTAAAGTCGAACGTCCCCAGATTAACCCAACCCGATGATCCGGTCGTTGCATCCATATAGGTGACCTCAGTACCCGTCTTATGCTTCACTTCCACTTTGACATTGTTATCGTTTGCTGTCGTATGGACGAGTTTATAGATCGAGACCGTATATTTACCTTCTGGAAACTCGCCTTTCCACGTTGCTGATGAGTCTTGAACTGTTGAATAGCGGGATTTAACACCAATTTTGTATCCGGCTAAATTGCTTTGGCTCCACGACCCTTCTGTCGTGTATAACCCCGTTGTATTTGTACTATCGACGATAACCGTTAGGTCCCTGATCGTGATATTCAAAGGCGGTGTGGTTAAGGTCACTCCGTCAATCGTAACCGTAGCCCATACCCCAATGTGATCCGTATCCCCATCGAGATTAAGAAGAGTCAGCACCCCACTGCTATTCACTTCAGCCAGATCCGTACGATCAACGAAATACTGCACATTGGCCTGTGTAAGATCACCGACCAAACCGTTATCCAAATAACCGGTTACGCTCAGTTGTGCGGTTTGAGTCATCTGCAGCTCGTTCCGATCGGACAGGATCACAGCAGACTCCAATTGCGGTACCCTGTTTGGGTCCACCCACATGATTGCATCGGCAACGACTCTGGACTTATTGGCCTTATTGGTTAGTTCCACGTACCCGCTATCGCCTGCAGCAAAAGGATAATCCCCCAGGTGCACCCAAGTACCATTCGCTGTTGTCTCATCAACTGTCACCGTATCGGAGCCTCCGCTATGATAAACGGTAAATGAGACATTTGTTGCCCAATTTTCACTCGCAGCCGTGATTTGCGGAATCTTATAATACACACTGTAAGTGACACTTTCTGGAAGCTCAGGCCGCCATCTCATTTTGCTTGTCGCTGTGCCGGTCGTAGATTTGGCATACACATAGTTATCATAATAATAATCGTTAGCCGTCGTATCCCTTATCCAGACGCCTTCTGTCTCGGCCTCTGTATTATCCACAATGATGGTTGAACTATCCTGCCCATCGGGTTGGACTGGAGTTTCCGTTACCTGATCAGGCAGATAAAGTGTACGCTTGTTGGTCTGTTTCCCCTCCGATTCCACGTAATACGTGAAAGTTTGGGATAGATCATTCACTCGTATCGACCATTCCATCGGGTATATCGTATCTGGGATGGTCGTGTACGTGGCCCCGCCATCCAAGGAATAATGAATTGTCGCTGGTTTTGTCGTTTTGGCCTGCACATAAGCATCATAAACCGTTTCGTCGGGCTTAACCATCAGCATGCCTTTAACAGCATCAATTGGACTGTGGGTATCAAAGAAATAGCTTGCACCCGATGTATCAGCCGTTCTAACCTGATGCAGCGGCACATTAATGTTAAGTCCTTCTACAATGATCGCGGTGATGCCCTTGCCTGAAACCGTGGTTTGAATGATTCCGCCACTCATTACCGTTTGCTCTGGTGTGCCATTGTCGCGGATGATCGTTACGGTATAATCCTGTGCCGGGTTGAATCCAATGATCTGTTCATTCAATTCAATCGGAGTCTGAACTTCTTCAGACGATGCATTGCTTAATCCGATGTAGAATTTATCCCCGCTCTCACCCGTTATCCAATTCAATTGAGGATGGTTGGTCTTAATAATCCCCTTAGGCATCCAGAGCCAAACGTCCGAATTACCATAAAATTGACCTGGTTTATTCCCATAGAGATGATATTTGAACCATAAAAAATTCGTTTCAAAAACGGAAGGAAACGTAATACTGCCGTTTGATTTCAATGATTGTTCGCTGATCAAATAATCCATCGTTTGCCCGAGTTGCCCCGGGATATGGTGATAATAGATGGATGTAGCCCCGCTTGGGCCTTCCAGAGGAAAGTCCGGTTCAAGTTGGCTAACGGCGAAGCCTTTATAATAATAACCTGGATAACTGGAATATCGTCCAATAACCGCATTATGAGCAATATCCTGCAACAGTTCATCCCCTGTATAAAGCGACAATCTCAGCATGAACGGAGCTTCCTGAGCATTCATCCGATAATAGCCGGTTGTACTTCCTGCTTCAAACGTCAATCCGCTCGGTGAAACCAGCCAACGCTCCGCTTGAACACCTCCGGCAATATCTTCGGGAAGCTTGAGCCTAGGATATTGAAATTTACCACTTTCCGGCCAATGGAACGACTCCGCATAATTATATGTCTCCGGCTGCGGAATCGTAACGTCACCTTCAGGAACTGGACGAGCAACAAACATCGTTGCATACCGTTTGGCTTCCTTATAGGCGGCATCCAAGTATTTGGAATCCTGAGTTTCCTCATATAGCTCCAAGATCTCCATCCACAGCTTGCTATAATAATAAATGAACTCATTTTTACTCACATCAACGGATGCAGGCATATCGATATGTTGCGTGATATAACTGTCGGCTGCATCCTTCGCAGCTTGCAAATACTGTGCATCTCCCGTCATCCGATACATCATCAGGGGCTGAATGACAGGCCCGCGGTCTTTCTGATCCGGGTCACGCACAAGGTACTCTTCCTGAGCGAGTGCACCAATGCCTGCCGAAGTGCCCATCATCTGATTAACAGCGGCTACGCTTGAAACATCGAATGGCAGAGTAGCCATTTTCCATAAAGAAGGCACACCGTATACTTTCTTCTGCGTTGGCGACCAACCGATACCGTTTCGCGATACGCCATACTGGACGGACGGCAGTGCTCTCGTATCGTATAGCTGGTCATCTCCAGTCAAATAGTAAGCCCCCAAAAGAACCGCATTTGAGCTTGTTCGGACGCTATCCTCGTTTTCGATATCAATAAAACCCTTGGCACGGCTCCACCACCCGCTGGGTGATGGGACATAATTAACAGAGTCGTCCCCTTGCGGCTCAATTTTAAGGAGATCAATCATATTAAACATCGCGTCAGTAAGCGACTGATCTGACACATTTTCCCGGTATGCCGAATAATCGTACTCATTGCGAAGAATATCCACGTAGGACTCATATAGATTGCTTTTTTGAGCGATTAGCCCCATATGAAATTGATAAGTGCTTTCTGCGGTCATTTGCGAATAAGTCCCTAATTGAGGCGCATACAGGATGGGCTGCACGCTGCCTTCGTTGTTAACCAGGCTCATGCCAAGCCGTTGTTTCGTCACGCCTCCCGTCGGTTCAAATTCAACCGGAAGCTCTGTCGTAGGTACAAATACGCCATAGGTCAATGGATTTCCCGCACCATCATTTTTCTCAACCAGGCTCATCGGAGCGCTCAGCTCTCTTAAACTTGTTGATTCCACTGTACCTACCATTTTGGCATGTGACCGGAATCCATTTAACACTTCATTGATCCCCGAGACTGCCTCTGTTGTGAAGGACTGATATCCAATCACATAATTGCCGTCGCGGCGAGGCGTAAAGGCAAAAGAAACATCTGGTTTATCCCCTGCCATGGACCAGTTCACTTCAAAATCGTAATCACTGCCATGCGTAGAATCGGTTAATACCGCCGTCTGGCTGTCGGGAAAATGGACCCCGTCGAATGTAATCCAGCGCTTGTTCATCGTATCGTAGTAATTGGTTCGGCTGCCCGCGTTCCCATCTAATAAAACCCATTGCTCCTCAAGTCTTTCCGATTCATTATTGATTGGCATCCAGTTTCCCATGTCCGTGTTCTTGTAGAACATGTCACGAACGATAGATTTGCCTCCATCCCATGCTGCCTCATAGAAGGTTGCCTTGTAGTTCGCATTTTCGATGCTGCCTTTCTCTGTGTAACTGAGATTTGCTAAGGTACGGCTTCTTAGCGGGGGCAACGGTGGTGCTTGTTGACGGATATTCCCCTCGAACTTGACTGCATCAGCCCGCGTAATAATTGTACCCGTAGAAGGCTGTGTTCGAGTCAGCCTGACAAATTCGCTATCATTACCACTAAACTCATACTCCCCCAGATCCACCCATCCAACCGATGGACCTGACGAAGGTCTTAGATCCATAAACTTAACATCCGTAATCCCGTTATGAACAATCTCAATTTTCACATTACTATCTGCTTTATCCGCCCAATCCAGCTTATAAAACGATATTCTCGCCGTCCCTGCTTCCAAGCGTGGATTCCAGGTGATGCTTCTACCTACAGCGTCTGTAAATTTGGAACTGGAATTATTGTATCCCTTCACTCCCGCGCTTGTGCTCCAATATGGAGCGGAGAATCCGTTATTAGCGTTGCCGGAATCAACCGTAACGACATGATCAATTGTGAGGCTCCCATCATCAATGATGATTGTCTTATGTGGCTCTTTCTGCGTTATATTCCCTTCGAACTTGACCGCATCCGCGCGTGTAAGGATCGTGTTTGTGGTGCCGGTAGAACGGGTCAATTGAACGAATTCTTCACCAACTCCAGAAAAATAGTACTCTCCCAAATCAACCCACCCTGCTGGAGCGCCAGATGAGGGTCTTAGATCCATAAAGACTACATCCGTTGTTCCATTATGAACAATTTCGATTTTTACATTGCTATCAGCCTTATCCGCCCAATCCAGCTTATAGAACGATATTTTCGCGGTTCCTTCTTCCAAGCGTGGATTCCATGTTATCGTTCTGCCTGCTGTACTCGTATATTTGGTGCTGGAAAGATCATACCCCTTCACCCCTGTGCTTGTAGTCCAATTCGGAGCCGCATATCCATTGTTCTCGTTACCCGCATCAGGTGTCACAACATCATTGATCTTGATACTCCCGTCATCGATGATAATCGTCTGATAAGGTAAGGTCTCCGCATAAGCGGTCCTTATTCCGATCAGGCTGGAAGGAACTACGACCGTCAACATGAAAACGATGAAGAAAAACAGCTTCCTTTTGACCATACAATTCACAGCCTCTCCTCATAATGATAACGCTTCCAAAAATGAGTTATCTGCCTAATCCCGCTCTGTCGTTTTTATCTTAGCATGTTAGATTACGGTGAAATTTCTTTCATTTTAAGAATTTCTTATACGATTTTAAGTAAAAAAAGAAACCTACATCCTAATTGATTGCTCAGTAGCAGTCAGATAGAATATAGGTCTTCCAAGTGAACCCATCAATTATAATGGCGGCTGCACCAATAACAATTTTCCTAGCTGAATGACCGTTTGATCATACCAAGCTTGATGCTGCCGAACATGTTCCATACTTCGTTCATTGCCACTTGCCTCAAACACGGCCGCTTTGTCAGTTTTCTTGTGATCGATCTCGAAGCAAACTGTATGTTTCCCATTTGGTAGTTCCGGCAAGAAAACATATTGATTTCGATTATGATCGTTATAGGGTGTGAATCGATCAATAAGGAAGGGTTCTCCTCCATCCACCGACACCTTCAATCGGCCAGAATCCGGCCCCCCGATATCAAATAAGCCGATGTGGGTTCCCTCAAACTCCACTGTGATCGCCTCTCCTGCATCAACTGCTCGCCATAATCCGGGGAACAACCAATCATACTCACGCACTAAAGGAAAATCATCAGAGGTCATGTAAGACCACCCTGCGGAAAAATGAGTAAGACGATCCAGTGGCAACATGGTTGCATACTCCCAAGGATTGGCCGGGACCAAGGGGTCCTGCGGCAAGTGATGTTCGACTTTTCCCACGTGATCTCGAAGTTCGCTCATTTTCTCAAACGAACGAATGATGGTGTCTGTGTAGATCTGGTGTCCTTCGGGAATCGTCGGATGGATCGAATCATGCGTGAAAATAACGGCTCCGGGGATGGACACGTCTGCTCTTGAAGTAAAAATAAGCTTTCCATCCGAAACCAATTGACTGACCGCTACGCCCAGATGAATGGAAGGAATGCCGTAATAGTCGGCGACTTCCTCTTGCATAAGAGCGCCCTTCTGGTACTCGCCGGATTGAAATGAGGTCAAGTCCCGCTCCTTGATCGTATATACAAACAGGATATCGATAAACTGGCTGCGCTTGCGAATCTGTCGGACAATGCCTTCGATCCGCGCCTTGGATTCGGGCACTCCGCCATCGTTGCCAACGAATTCAACAAATACGAGATCAGGCTGATGACGAAGCACATCTGTCTCTAAACGGGCGCAGCCGAGGTCCGATCCTGTCCCATCAATGCCTGCGTTCACAGCGTGGATATCGGCATGGGGATATTGCCCTCGCAACCAATCCGCCGTCATGACCCTATATCCTTTCGAACGTGTATTACTACCGCCGAAATAAACGATGGTCACGGTTTCTCCATTTTCCAACTTCTGAATGACATTAGGTAGCCCTCTTCGTGGGAAAAATTCCTTCATCACGACTTCACCCGCCCTCACTTAGCGTTATTAGGAGCATAAAGTTTTACAGCAAACACTTCATAATAAGGCGAACCATACGTTGCACAGAAATCAAACCGGATGTGGGTTACACCTTGTGCAAACACCTGATGTTTGTTCAACGAAAGATAATTCCCACGGACTTTAATTTCACTCTCGGTTCCGTCTTCCAAAGTTAAAGTCACATCATAATCTTGAATCAACGACTCGATTGGATCGTCGAAATGCTCCAAATTCAGCTGCGAATTAAAAACAAGATGGATTTCATCCAGATTCTTGGGGCTTGCAAAACCAAATTCCAACCATTCCTGTCCTTCCGTACGTTCAGAAATCCAGCCGTTAGGCAGACCATAAGGTCTGGAGAAGCCGTTGACGACATTCGCGGGATTATACATATCCTGGGATGGTTTTAGATCCTTGAAGCAAATGCTCTTGTTAAGCTTCTTCAGTCTGGACGGCTCTTCCGGCTTATAAAGGAAGCTCACCGCTCCTGTCATTTTCTCCTCATTGCTCTGTACAGTAAGGCCCGTCGTACCTTCCAATACGATGTAGATTTTGTCGTCTGCTGGCTTCTTGCAGTTGAGGTCCAGTGTAATCCAGTCATCGTGACCCGCTGAAATCACCAAGTTGTAGCCCTTCAGCTCGCTGGTAGGAATATAGTTTTCCTTTCGATCCCCGCCAAACAGCTTCACTTGCAACGTTTCCGAATGCTCGGAACTATTTTTAATTTTGATCTGCACGCTTTCTGCTACGGATGTCTGGATCGGCAAGACCAAACATAACGCTTTTTCCAAGGAGATCTCTTCGGTTGGATGAAGTTGTTCATAGCTTCGCTGAGACGATGCACGTATCGTTAATTCGTCAGCAAAATAAGGATCTAACGGCTCTTGGAAGCCTACAATTGTTTGCCCGTCTCGAAGTAGCTGCGTCTGAAGCTCATCCATATGTGCTT
This sequence comes from Paenibacillus sp. FSL P4-0176, assembly GCF_037975265.1. NCBI lineage: Bacteria > Bacillati > Bacillota > Bacilli > Caryophanales > Paenibacillaceae > Paenibacillus > Paenibacillus sp. FSL P4-0176. The sequence continues at coordinate 3,651,851 of NZ_CP150242.1, read as the reverse complement.
TGACGATGGCAGCAGGGTCTGTATCATATTTTACGCATAACGCAGCAGCCGTTCCTACCGCCTGCCCCATACAACCACAAGTTGCCATGACCCTTGTAGATCCAAAAGCCACATGAGTAGCGCTTATATTACGGCCAGCAAACATGAGATTTGGGATATTACGTGAAAACAAGCTGCGAAACGGGATATTATACAATCCCGGCACAAAATTCCATGCTGTAGCCGGCCCTTCATCGTAGATGCCTTTATTTGCATGCAGATCCATATACCAACCTCCGACGGATACCGCATCTTCGAAATGAGTCTTTGCTGTAAGATCGTTCTGAGCCAGCATGTGTTCCCCTATAAACCGCCTCGACTCTCGTTTCCCCGGAATCGGGCATACATAATCCAAAATGAGATTGTCCACATCATCAAACTCACCGCTATTTTTGATATAATCCCATATCCCGTATACCAATTTCCGCAGTTCCAATGCGATGTCTTCATTATTCTTGATAATATCCATATGTCCGCCGTATTCCAGCCACCACAATCCGCCAAGCCCGTTGATTTTCCTTGGAAAAGACCGATGGTTTAATCCTTTTCTGATACTATCAAAAAACTCCAGCTTCGTAATATCATACGCAAAGCCTGGCCTTTTGTAAGGAACGGAATAGTTTACGTCACGGGCTTGAAACAGAATCGTATCACCCATGGTGTAATGATCCGCCACTTCTGGAGCGAGCTCCTCCTGGTATTCATGCTTCGCCTCTCTTCCCCATCGGAAGTGAGCACCTGATTGATATCCAACAATTCCATCGCCGGAGCAATCAATGTAGGTCGGGCTTTCAAAACGAAATTTTCTCTCTGAAGCCAATTGAAGGCCCTCCACCCATTGAATTCTGCCGTTCTCCATGCCCGTTTCATGTACACATGTATTCAGAAATAGAGAAATGTTGGGCTCATCATACACCATGTCAAGCAAGACCGTATCCGAAAGTGAAAGCATAAGTTTTTTGTTGTATAACGGATTATAATGAAAGATCTTCAGTTTGAGTTCTTCCACCAACCCGCCTTCGCGAGCATAATAGGATGGACTATTTCCGAGATATGCAGACCCGTTAATGTGAACTCTGACCTCGCTGCTCGCATTTCCACCCAGAACTGGCCGATCATTGATAAGTGAAACCAGCAACCCTTGGCGTGCGGCAGCAATGGCAGCGCATATCCCGGCAATTCCTCCACCTATGACGGTTACATCTGATTTCATAAGCTCCATTTTGATAACCTCCATGATTAGATGCTCCTATCATGGTAATGGTTTTGACCCCTTTTTTTTTACAGGATTTCGCGAAAAAATCATACATTTTTTGTATCCTTATTTGAATTCCTACCGTGTCATTTTTATCCGATATTGCTTAGGTGTATCCCCCGTATATTCTTTAAAAAGTTTGCAAAAGTACCCTTCATTGACGATGCCTACTTCCTCGCACAATTCCAATAAAGAATAATCTCGAACGTTTAACAACTCGAGGGCGAGATGGATTTTTTTACGGTTAATGTAGCTGATCACGCCTTCGTTCATTGTTTTTTTGAATAAGCTGCTAAAATACGATGGCGCTAGATTCACTTCCTCCGCAATTGCCTCCAGCGTTAAACGTTGTTTCAAGTTTGTCTCTATATAATGCATAGCACTCATGATCTCTGCACGATGTAATAGTTGGCCCGCATGCACGTATTCGAATGTGAAATCGCCAATATAGGCGAGTTGCTCCTGAAAAGCCATAAATTCCATGGGGAAGTCTGGAACTTCCGTGGCCATCTTATTCCCTGATTTAAACTTCACGGTAATGTCTCTGTACAAGTCTCTAATCATTGGCGCCATGATAGACTTGTGAATTTTATGGTCCGTAACAAATTGCGACAGATCGGCAAGTGCATTATCCAGCTCTTCCTTGGAAATCTTCCTCTTCAGCCGTATAAGAAAATCAGCCAGCTTCTGTTGAAAATCTGCTTTTTTGTCATTATGGTATTGGAACCGATGCATCGGTGTTTTTACGACTTTTTCGGTATGATAATAGAAATCCTCACTCACATTTTTAGCTTCCGTGTACGCCTGTTTGATCGATTCCCAACCTCGGTGTGGACTTCCAAAAGCGACAGATACCCTTTTATTCAAATATTGATGCAAATGAGAGATGATCTGCCCTCCCAAAGATAAACAAGCATATTCCGTTTCCATATCACTGCGGTTATTTTCCCAAGATAAAAAGCCAATAAAACGATTATCGGAGAGATCCGCAGCTACGCCACTGCTACCATTCATCACCGTTTCTTCGATGATATTTGTTATCGCATACTTCAAGATGTTTTGATCTGCGGCCGCGTATTCATTTCGGAAACTTTCATACGTATTCATCTCAACGATGAAGCAGCAATAGTTGGCTTGAAAGAAATGAAACTGCATGCGATTGGCAAAATCCGATGCCCGATGAGAAGGAATTTCACCTCGGATCAATTCGTTAAAAAATTGCTTGCGGACTCTGTATTTATTTTCAAGCACGGATACGTTTAATGAGTGAAACTCCGCCTCTTTTTTCTCAAACTCATTTAAAATTCCGGCTGCCTTATCCAACGCTCGATTCAAATCGGCTTCCCGCAGCGGAACCTTTACAATGTACTCTAATACGTTGGCTTGAATCGCTCGCTGAGCGTATTCGAAGGATGAATAGGCGGTCAGCAGTATGTATTGGGTATGGGGGAGCTCCGCCTTGAGCTGCTCAATCATGGAGATTCCGTCCATTCGCGGCATTACAATATCGGATATGACGATATCCGGTTTAAGTTTTATGATCTCCTCGATCCCATTCAGCCCATTATTCGCTTTTCCCACCAGAACAAAACGTCTATCCCTATGAGAGAGCTCATTAAAAAACAATTCCAATCGTTGAATGATCAGGTCTTCATCGTCAACAATGAAGCAGGTATAGTCTCTCCCCATTATGCATCTCCTTTTGGCAATTCTGCCGGGAATACAGCGCGTATACGGGTTATTTCCTTAGGTATGCTAATGATATCCAGCCCGAATTGATCTCCGTAGTGGAGTCTTATTCGCCCATGAATATTATTCAGTCCGATTCTTTTCCTTTTTACTTCCTCTTCACTCGGTTCTGAGATTAAAATATGTTTTATTTTATCAGCTGGAATTCCCTCTCCTTGATCAATAACTTCGATGATGACGATGCCGTCCTCCCTGTACGCATGAATCGTAATTGGTCCCTCAATTCCCCCTCCGTTATAACCATGGAAGATACTATTCTCGACAAGGGGCTGTAGCAGCATTCGGAAAACTGGGAAATCCATCAGTCCTGCTTCGATATTTTCAATCAAGTGGAAGTTTCGGTTATACCGAATGTTCTGGATCTCAATATAGTCTGCTACATTGCGTAATTCCTGGCGTAGGGAAACCTTCTCTGAAGCGTCGTCTATCCCGTACTCCAATAATGAAATTAGTGACCCGATCACCACATCTACTTTCTCTATTTGTCCGAGACGTATCACATTGCTGATTGAACCAAGTGTGTTATACAGAAAATGTGGGTTTATTTGAGACTGTAACACTTGGATTTCCAGCTTCCGCTCAAGTTCATTATGAAGCTCGGCCCGGCGAATCAGTTCCACAATTTGTTGCAGCATACGATCGAATGCTCGTGAAAGATCGCCAAACTCATCGTTTCGATTAATCGTAACTGTTGTTGTAAGGATACCTTGTTCCACCTGCTTCATTTTTGTTTTGAGCGTATAGAGTGGTTTTCTTATATATTTGGCAACCAAAAAAGAAATGAACAAACTTAAAAGAAGACCTGCAGCGAGCAACTCGAGGTAATAGGTTTCCAATCTGGACAACGCTGCTTTTAAGCGTGATTCATCGTTGATCGAGATGATGGTCCAGTTGAACTTCTCCGTTGGTTTTTTCAAAAGGGAGACCGGAATACCGTCGTTGGAATACAGTTGAAGGTTTGTTTCTGTCGTATCCAGAATTTCTTCCGCTGACGTCTCTCCAATCGAAAAAGAATGATCTTGAATATTCAGAGGTCCTTTATTTTCAGAAAATCCGGCAATGATCTTACCTGACGCAGTGATCAGAGCCAGATTCATTTGTTCCTGTTTATTAATCTTGAACAAGGTTTCTTCAATGGCATTTAGATCCAAATCAACCGCAATGGCCATAGGAAACGGAGCACCGTTCAGATATCGAACCATCGTAACGGTCCAGCCAGAATACTTCGATTTGTAAGGTTCACTAACAAAGGTAGTCCTTCTATTTTTGTCAGCCGCATCAAATAAAGGTGCTCTTTCAGATAAAGGTTCATCGAATATTCGAGTAGGTGTACTTCCACCCAGAATGGATAAATCACTTTTAATCAAATAAATATTACTGACATAAATACTGTTGAGTTCATACAGCTCCCTTAATTGCTTTTTAATCACTTCGGTATTGTTAATGTTGGCTTTCACTGATGTTTCAACTGAGAAGAGAATCGTCTGGAAAGAGGAAAAATTAACGGTAAAATACTGGTCAACCTTGTCTAATATTTGATTGGTGTAAAAAATGTCATTGGTTCTTATTTCCTTTTGGACATAGCGATAAGACAATTGGCTTATCAAGATGATGCAGCCTAATACAAAGGCAAACACGATAAAAAATAATTTTAAAGGCAAGCTGATTCTTCTTCGCATCCATCATCTTCCTTTTAGTTCCGTTTTAAACTAAGAATAGCATATGCTAATAAAGAGAGGGGCTACGAATAGCCACTCTCTCTTCGTTTATTTTTACTTGATAAGGCCGGCTTCTTTAAATTGCTGGATTGCTGTTTCCTTATATTTCTGCATGTCAAACTTGGTATCCAGCGTCTGGAGGAAATTGTCCCAGTTGGAAAGAGGCTCTTTGCCCGTCATAAATTTAACCAAGCTTTCATTAATGAAACGTGTGCGGTCAGCATCCAAGGTATCGCTAGGGTCAGGGGTCAATAAATTTCCGGGCAGCGTTGGCCCCACATATTGCTGATTGTCCTTGAAAGCTTCCGCCGTCTTCGGATTCTGGAAACTGAAGTACTCCGCATCATCACCACGGCGTGGCATTCTATAATGATCGACCCACAGGTACTTCTCTTTCATTTCCTTTGATAATTCGGAGGTTTTATTTTTGATCTTGCCGTCTACAACATCCCAATGGATGCCTTTGATTCCGTATGCAAAGTTTGGATAAGCTTCTTCATCCGTAAAGAGATAATTCAGCATGGACAAGATCCGAATGATTTTATCCTCGTCCGCTTTTGCGGATATGGCCCATGAATTGCCCTGGAACGATTTTCTCTCTACAATTTGATCCCCGTAAGGACCTTTCATCGGAGGAATAACGATCCATTCCGGCACCTCGCCACTAATTTCTTTCATTTTCTGCTGATAGTCCGGCTCCAGTCTGCGAGCATCTCTGATCATGAAGCCAACTCTACCCTTAAACATCTTTTGGTCCAACAGATCAGGCGAATTCATCGTCACCCAGTCCGGGTCAACCACCTTGGCTGCCATCATTTTATTAATGTAAGCAAGCGCCTCTTTCATTTTGGGATCGATAAACAGAAATACCGGTTCATTATCTTTTATCTCAACGGCTGAAGGAGGGTTGACGCCAAACATCCACATCAAGCTATCAAAGCCATAGGTTTGCAGATTACCTTCTTTATTCATACCACCGATGAATCCGTACGTATCGTTTTTGCCATTCCCGTCCGGATCTTTCTCTGTAAAGGCTTTCATAACTTCGAACAACTCATCAGGTGTCGTTGGTACCTCCATATTCAGCTTTTTCAGCCAATCGTTTCGGATGAAGAAGCTTCGACTGATACCGTTTACATTATCATAGCCTGGAACTCCAATGGTTTTTCCTTGATAGGACATTGCCTCCCATGAGTCGGTGCCAAACCGTTTCTGTAGTTCAGGGAATTGGTCCATATACGGTGTTAAATCCGCAAGAACTCCTTGGTCGTAATATTGCGCAAGATCAGCACGACTTTTCAAGAAGATCAAGTCTGGAATATCCCCGCCTGCAATGAGTGTATTCAGTTTGGTTGTTGCTTGACCCGCTTGAGGAATCATCATCTCCAAGTCGATGTTCATCTCTTCTTCCAACATTTGGCGTTGAATATCTTCATCACGTGGAGGTACCGGAGCAGCAGCATTAAAAGTGCCCTGGTTAAACATTGAGATTTTCATTTTGGTTGCAAACTGGCCAGACTGGCCTTGCGAATTACTCGAAGTTGTCGATGTAACTTCTTCATTTCCCCCACATCCTGACAAAAGCGTTCCAAGTCCTAAGATTGCCGACAGAATAGCAAATGAAATCTTTTTACGCTGCATATTGACCTCTCCTTTGCTTGTATATTATCACGGTTTCCCCGTAATAAGTTAGGTTGGAACACCTTTTATCCTTTAACGGATCCCAGGAGTACACCTTTGGTAAAATGCTTTTGCAAAAATGGATAAACGATCAATATCGGGACTGTAGTTACAACTACTGTAGCCATCTGCACAGCGAACGTACTGACAGCCCCGGAATTGGCGAGCGAATCAGCGCTTTGAGTTGCGACGTTAAGCAGGATGTTGCGCAAAATCACTTGAAGTGGCATGTAGTTGGAATCATTGATATATACAATAGCATCAAAATAACTGTTCCAATGCCCGACTGCGTAAAATAAGGAAATGGTGGACAGGACGGGTAAGGACAGGGGTAAAATGATCCGCCATAACGTCTGAAGTTCACTGGCACCGTCTACCCTCGCTGATTCCTCGATTTCACCAGGTAATTGCTCAAAAAAACCTTTAATAATCACCAGATTAAATGCACTAATGAGATTTGGAATAATCAATACCCAAGGACTGTTTAACAATCCTAGAGAGCGGATTAGTAAATAAGTCGGAATTAATCCCCCACTGAACATCATGGTAAACACAATGAAGAGTAAAAACGGACTTCTTCCGGGCAAATATTTTTTGGATAACGGGTAGGCCGCGATTACCGTAAAAAACACATTTAACGCAGTCCCTACAATCGTTCGAAATAACGTAATTTTATACGCCTGCCAGATCCCATGCGAGATGAATACTTCTTTATAGGCCAGAAAGGTAAAGGATTCTGGTATAATCACAATCCCTCTTCTTAATACTTCCGATTCTGGTGTTACGGAGACAGCAACCACATATAGAAAGGGCAGCACGCACAGTAGGGATAATATAATAAGAACTACATAAACGACGATTTGCCAGACTTTTTCCCCGATTGTCATATGGATCATTCTAAAGACCACCTCACCAGATTTGCCCATCGAATTTTTTGGCGAGCTTATTCGCTGCCAACACTAAAGCAAATCCGATGACAGCTTTAAACAATCCTACAGCCGTAGCCAAGCCAATCTTAAGACGTTCCAACCCTTCGCGGTATACCCATGTGTCGATAATATCGATCTTCTCCTGGTTAAAGGTGTTGGCAAACATGAATATTTGGTCAAATCCCGCATCCAGGATATGGCTTAATTTAAGAATCAGCATCAGAATAATGACTCCTCGAATGCCAGGTAACGTGATATGCCAGAGCTGTCTCCATTTGGATGCACCATCCATTCGAGCCGCTTCATACAAGCTTGGATCGATTCCTGCCAAGGCGGCAAGGTACAAAATCGCCCCCCATCCAATATCCTTCCATACTTCAGATAAGATGATCAGCATTCTGCCCCAGGCAGGTTCCGTTAGAAACGAGATGGGTTCAACACCAAAATCCTTCAAAATCATGTTAAAGAGACCATCCCCTGGGGCTAGTAAGGCTACCATAATTCCATACACAATGACCCATGATAGAAAATGAGGTAAATAAGTGATCGTCTGTACGATTTTCTTAAACCATTGGCTATACACTTCATTGAGGAGTAAAGCAAGCACGATGGGCGCGGAGAAACCGAACAATAGCTTATACAACGATATGACGATCGTATTTTTCATGATGTCCCAGAAATAAACGCCGTTCATAAAATCCGTAAAATTTTTGAATCCCACCCATGGACTATCCCATAGTCCCAAAGCCAGGTTGTAGTTTTTAAAAGCAATCATAATTCCCGCCATAGGAATGTATTTGAATACCGCAAAGTAAATTAAAGCTGGTAATAAGAGAGCATACATCACTTTGTGCTTTTGTATCGTCCTTATCCATGTCTTTCGCTTTTTGGAGATGGGAATGGCGTCCGCTGCCAACTTTGCTTGCATTTCATCACCTCGTCTTTGTTTGTATTTGTATAATAGCACCCGCCTTTCGGATAAATTTCTGAAATATCAAGAATTTCTTATAAGATTTTAAGGAAGTGTGCCTGGGCTCGTTCCAACAGCTAATTCCGGCAACTGAGACAAGAACTTGTTCTGCTAAAATAAAAAAAAGCCGCTATAATAGCGACTTTCAAATGCCGTATTTATACTTCTCCCCAAAAAATCTCAGTTTCATAATCGAATTCAACAAGACCATTTTGATTATTTTTATCAAATAAATTCCGTAGTTCTGTCATCATTGGATCGTAATTTGCATGCCCGGGTACAGGGCTGTAAGAAGATGATAACAACCGGCCTTTCAATCCCTCGAAATCGAACTCCTGACTCATTTTGAATCGCATTTCATGCATTGAACCTTCCATGAAAAAAGAGAGAAGCATCGCCTGAGAAATATTTTTATGATTAACTTTTTCGTAGTCGGTTCCATATGTATGGAGCAGTTGATTGTACTCTTCACGAAATGGAGTACCGTTAGTAAGACGTGAATTCCAGATGAGTATTACTTTCCCACCCGGCTGTAGAATTCTGCGAAACTCGATTTGGGCTGCGGAGCGATCAAACCAGTGAAATGCCTGAGCGCAGACAATAAAATCAACCGACTGATCAGGTAATCCTGTAGATTCTGCAGAACCTGATGTACTCTGAAATTTCGGATTACTTTCTAACATTTGCTCGGCGGCTTCCCGCATTGCCTGATTTGGCTCCACCGCGATTACATAGCTTCCGCGTTCCAGAAGTAGTTTTGAGATGATGCCAGTGCCTGAACCGATGTCTGCTATATTACTGCTCACACGTAAACCAACGACGTCGTACAAATAGTCAATAGCCTCTTTTGGATAACTCGGGCGGTATTTCAAATACGAATCGACCCGGCTCGAAAACCGTTCTCTATTGTTCATCGATCGTCACGCTCCCATCACTATTTTGACATCCTATATACTGGCTTCAGTAATAGCTTCAAAATCTTACTGCCCCAAAAAGCAAATACCGTCGTTCCGGTCCATGAGCTGCGCTTATCTTGGCTGTATTGATCGTTGATCATATAAGTCCGAGTCGAAATAGGACTGTTCAGACCGAACTGTTCCCATTTCCCGGGATCATTCGAACCTCCGAGTTTTCTAAGCATATTCGCCGATTCATGATCAATTTTAGCCGGAATTTGCTCGAATGCTTGGGTGATTTGCGTATGAAACTCGTCGATCGGGTTACGACTGGTAATGCTCTCGAGATGAATGCTTTCACGAATGTAAGAAACGAATGCCAGATGGTCAGCCCAGAACTCGTCGATATAAAAAAGCCGTACACGCTGCTCCGATGGACTCATCAGTCTCTCAGCTTTCATAATTCCGAGCCGTTCTTCATATAGAATTCGCCTCTGATCCTCCACCATATCCGAGTAACAGTTCAATTCCCGCTGAATATCGAAGTTTTGACCTATAATAACGCGCTGGATATGCTCGATTTTGCTGTGGAGCGCCGGACCATCAAGAACCTCGTCCTGATTTGGAGCGCGAAACAGTTTATGAATGCCAAAGCGAAGCATCAACTCGTCCTCCAGGCTAATATAAAATACGGAAGACCCAGGGTCACCTTGGCGGCCGCAACGTCCGCGCAACTGGTCATCAATCCGCATGCTTTCGTTCACATATGTACCGATCACGTATAATCCGCCCAGTTTGGCAACCACTTCTGCCTGAGCGGGATTACCACCGCCGAGACGAATGTCGACGCCGCGCCCTGCCATATTCGTAGATACCGTTACCGCGCCTATTTCTCCCGCTTTAGCGATGATTTCGGCTTCTTTTGCATCGTTTTTGGCATTCAGAACCTGGCAAGGTACGCCAGCAGCGGCAAGCGCCTTCGCCAGCATATCAGATTCCTCGACGCTTGACGTACCAATAAGAATGGGGCGTCCCATCCTATGGACGGAAGAGATTTCTTGTACAAGCGCCTTATATTTGGCTTCTTTATGGGTGTAAATTCGGTGTTTGTGGTCGATCCGTATGTTTGGCTGGTTTGGCGGAATTTGCACGACTTGTAACGCATAGATATCCTCAAATTCCATTGCTGAAGAGTGAGCCGTAGCCGTCATTCCGCAAATTCCCGAATACAGGCTAATAAAGTGCTGAATCGTGATCGTGCCGAGAATTCTACCACCGGCCTTCCACTGCAACCCTTCTTTTGCCATCAGCGCAGCTTGCAACCCATCCGGCAAATACCTGTTCTCGGCCACACGGCCGGTGTGTTCTTCGATTAGCTCGATTACACCGTCCCGGACGATGTAATCAACGTCTTTTTTTAATAACGATTCCACATGCAGCGCACAATTCAATGACGTTAACCAATGACTGTTATGGCTATCGTACAAATTGCCACATCCCAGCAGCAACTCTGCTTTTGCAGCACCCGCTTCATTCAAGTAAACGTTCCGCTGGAACTCGTCAAAATCGTAATGCTCTCCTGGCTGCAGCTGCCGGGCCACTTCTGCGAAAAGAACGCCATCACTTTTGGAAGCACTCGAATCGCCACTAATGACTAGTGGCACTCGTGCTTCATCAAGAAGCAATGAATCTGCTTCGTCGACGATGACGTAATGGAAAGGACGATGCACGGTATCAGCTTCATTGAATGCGATTGTGTCGCGCAAATAATCGAACCCTGCTTCTTTAGCTGTAACATAGGTTATGTCCTTGGCGTAAGCTTCTCGTTTCTCGAACAGGCTCATGCCCGCTTGAACCGAGCTTACCGTTAACCCGAGGAAGCGATAGATCGGGCCCATCCACGCTGCATCTCGATTTGCCAAGTAGTCGTTAAAAGTAAGCACATGAACGCCTTTGCCTGTCAAAGCGTTGAGATAAACAGGCATAACAGCAGAGAGTGTTTTTCCTTCACCGGTATGCTGCTCGATCAAAAATCTTTCGTGCAAAGCGATAGCAGCCATAATCTGGACATCGTAAGGCCGTAATCCGAGTGTTCTCTTCGCAGCCTCGCAGACTAAAGCATAAGCATCAACAAGTAACTCATCCAAAGACGTGCCTAATCTTGCTTCTTCTTGCAGCCGAAGGGATTCCGCTTGCAGGCGCTGATCGTCCCAAGTTTCCAAATTCCGTTTCCTGATAAGCTCCACTCTATCTCGATAATCTTTCAACAAACGCCGGGTATCCCGCTCTTTCAATTCACGTATCAACTTGACGACTACATTCATCGGAATTGATTCCTCCTAAGTAGAAATAGCGGTGCTATATATGGCTTTTTTAGCTGCATCCATTGCGTACATCCTCATATTGCCTTATGAAAAGAAAAGACTCCATATGGAGTCTTTTCTGTCGATGATCAGCGTGCCACCAAACCATTCATTATAAGAGAAACCTACATTACTTCTCCGATGGGAGTGGTGTAAAGAGCAGATTGACCGGCAGGTTGCTTCCCGGCGCGGCAGAGAATAGAATGGTTACGCTCTCTCCAGTTGACCCGGTGCGGTAAAGCACGCTTTGTTCACTTGAATTGGCAACCGCAACGTTACCATCGGCAATCGATACCAACTGATTGTTCACCAGAGCTACTCCGGAGTACTTCCCTCCACGAGGGTTAAAGGAGATAAGCGTACGTGGTGCAACATTGGTCAGCGTGATTTTGTACAATACGCCGAAATTACCCGCATTGGATGCGTCTGTGTAAGCCATCGGATCTGTTCCTACCAGATTGGGATCGCTTGAATTGTCACCAAGTGGCAGACGGGCAGGTTTGATTCCCACGTGCTCATCGTACTTTATAACGCGAGTCGCATTCGGGTACGTACCACGGTTGTGCACTCCGTCACGATCAAGCACAGGTAGCAATGGCAGAGCTTCGAACGGATCTTTATTTTCTTCCACCAGGATAACGTTATAGTCTAAGGAATAATCGCTATAAGCGTCCGAATAGAGAGAGATGACTTGTCCTTCTTTCATCGGCGTTTTATTAAGTTCGGTCAAAATGAGTTTGCTTTCTCCAGGTTGAAGGTACTCTTTCTTTTGATCCGCTCCAGTCTGAATCGACTTGAACCATTTATCAATAGACAATTTCCCAGCTACGGTAGCATACGGAGTAGGTCCGGCAAAGCCCATATTCTGTTGTTCAAATACGGCCGGATTTGGGTTGTTATTGGTTGCAATCACATACATTTTTACTCTTTTGCCTGTATTGTTCACGTGGTGAATCATGAAACGGGTCTGCCCCAAAGATGATTCTTTATATACAATGCCTTCCGTATTCACAGTTTCCGGACTGTTACTGCGAATCAGCAAACTTGGCTCATCCATGTACGTATAAGGCACTTTCTCCATCGTAGTCACTTCGCCGCCGTTAAAGGTGAATTTCTGTCCTACCGGCGTGAAGAGTAAATTAAAATCGGTAAATGAATATAAGGTCTCATTGGTTATGGTGATGACTTTGGAGTACGTGTTCGTAGCACCGTGATTGTCAGTAACTGTAAGTGTCACCGTTTTTGGACCCGGTTCAAAGAACGCAAGTGAATTGTTCTCCCACGCCGCTTTAACAATATTATTTTCATCATCTGTACTTTGGTCTGTGTATGTTATTTTTTCGCCCATTTTATACTCTTCTTTATCCGTGGCGAACATGGCTACAGGAGGAAGATTAGGAGCCAAAACTTCAATCGTAGTTGAATAGGGATCACTCCATTGACCATTGGAATCCTGTACTTGATATGAAATCGTATATGTACCTGCTTGATCAAATGAATCCTGGCGACCAGTCCAGCGTTCGTCAACGATATCCATTCCATTAGGTGAACTGGAAGAAGTCACGTAGTCCACTTGATCACCCGCAAAGATTTCCTTTTGGGAAATGGTAAAGCTTGCAACAGGTTTTGTATTAAGATTCAACACAACCGTTTTAGCCGACTGATTCACTTTATAGGTGATGTTCAGAGCTTGAGTAATGGAAGTTAACGGCACCATGAAAGTACTTTTTTGCTGATAAGCAGGGCCTTTCATCGTTCTGGTCTCTCCATTAACCGTATAGTCCTTGCTGTTAGTTTTGAATCGGAGTTCATCCTCACCACTAATAATGATGGTTTCCTTGGTTTTGTTATCGTATTTGACGCCATATCCCACACGGTCAACCAACGCACGGATTGCAACATAGGATACACCGTTTTTTACAGCCATTGGCTGTCCAGCAAGATACGTTTTTCCATCCTGCTCCATTTTGTTGCTATTCATGTACAACGTCAGATTTCCACCTGCTACTGCAGGAGACGTCCCATCAACGGATGGTTGCTCTATCTGAGCAGGCGTAGCTGGCGTTTCAACCATCTCAGGGGTTTCCTCTTGAACTACAGGTTTTGTACCCGTTTCGTTTGCAGGGGTCTCTCCCCCATCCAATGCAGGCTTCTCGCTATCTGTTTTGGGTGTTGCCTCAGTGCCGGTTGAGGTTTGAGTGTCCTTGGCTTCAGTGGGCGGAGTATTGATAGATTTGTTATTGCTCTCCGTCTTCACTTCACGCTCTGCAATCGGCTGCTCTTGCTGTAACACCTCAACTGATTCTACATTGGCTGTGTTTACTGACGCGGTGTCACCTTGCGGTACTGATTGCGCACTCACAGAACCGACTGCAAATGCTTGAAAAACGGCTAAAGCGGTAAAAATGGATAGTTTCTTCTTCATATTCATGTGTTGTCTTTGGCTCCTTCTACTCTCTAGTAATGTATAACCCCTCAAAAAGTCATAATATTAGACGCTAGATTTAGGAAAAAGTTTCTAATTGAATTGTAAATTATGGATTTTTGTGCAACTATTTTTTCAATGTTTGGTTATAAGTTCTTTGAATAAGAAGCGTCTATTGCATAATAGTCTTGATTTTGCACAAGATAATCCATGTCGCATTTTATAAAGAGGTGGATCAATGACCCCAACCAATCAGGCTTTTTCTGAATTAAAAATGAATATTTCTTATGTTGAACAGTCCCTCTACTGTACTGACGATTTGAAACAACAACAGCTTCTACTTAATGGTGTACAGAGTGTGCTTCTCTATATCGATTCACTTGTAGATCAGGAGATCATTCAAACACATGTCTTAACAGCACTGAATGGCCAAGCTCATTCGGAAATCTACCCATCGTTCACCACTTTAGAAAGTCGAAAAGATACGGATCTGCAACGTGGAATAGATTCACTTATTCAAGGGAAATGTCTTTACATAATCGACGGGCACCCGGAGTTTTACATTCTTTCTACCGAGAAAATGTATGTCCGAAGCACAACCGAACCGGAGAATGAAGGCGTTATTCGAGGGCCGCACAATGGATTCGTAGAGCAGCTTTCGGTTAATTTGAATCTGATCCGTAGACAAATTATTAGTCCATCCCTAATCGTTCGATATTTTAACGTCGGCGAGAAGACACATACCAAAATTGCAGTTGTATATCTTCAGGACTTGGCCAATCCGGAGTTAGTGAGCGAAGTAAAAGAGCGAATCACGTCCATATCTTCAGATATGGTGCTCGCTCCAGGTTTTATTGAAGAGTTTATGGAGGATAACCCCTTCTCTCTGTTTCCCCAGCAGCTCAATACAGAAAGACCTGACCGGGTTATTGCCAACTTGATGGAAGGACGTGTCGCCATACTTGCCGAAGGAAGTCCTTCAGCTCTTATCGCTCCAGTTACGTTTTTTGCTTTTTATCAAAGTCCAGATGATTACCATGGTCGCTGGATTGTCAGTTCCTTTTTACGTTTAATTCGCATGATGAGTTTTGTCATTGCTTTTACATTACCTGCTGTTTATATTGCAACCATCTCTTTTCACTCCGCTATTTTACCGATCGAACTGGCACACACAATCAAGAAATCATTGCAGAACATCCCCTTTCCTGCACTTGTAGAGGCAATGTTGCTTGAACTGATCTTTGAAGTATTAAGAGAAGCCGGGGTCCGACTTCCCAGCCGAGTGGGCCAGACCATCGGCATCGTTGGCGGTTTGGTTATCGGAGATGCTATCGTTCGTGCGGGGCTTGTATCCTATACAATGATTATTGTGGTTTCACTAACCGCTATCTCGTCGTTTTTGGTGCCTTCGCATGAGATGAGTTCGGCAGTCCGTATTCTCCGCTTTCCAATGATGATTGGAGCGGCGCTTTTTGGATATATCGGCATCGCATTTGGTCTGGTGATTCTAACCATTCACCTCTGTAAGATGGAAAACTTCGGATCGCCTTATTTTGCTCCAGTGGCCCCTTTCCGATTAGCCGACATGAAGGATGTATGGATTCGATTTCCCATCTGGGCGCTTCGCGGGCGTCCTCATGATGCCCGCCCGCAGCGGCTGAATCAGCAGAAGTTCTCTAGGAGTTGGAAAAAACGTGAATAAGGAAACAACAATTACTCGGGGACAACTATTCTTGCTCATTTTGAAATTTGAAATTGGTGTAGATATCTTGTCCCTCCCTTACCGTATACACCTTCTCTCTAAAGGCGGTGGGTGGATCTCTGTATTCCTTGGAGGGTTCCTGATCCAACTTGTCATATTGTTGTGCTGGCTTTTGATGCGAAGATTCCCGAGTTCATCCATTTATGACATTGTAACGCTGATTACGGGGAAATGGATTGGCAAGTTGCTGATCATTGCCTACGTTGGATATTTCCTGTTAATGGGTACTTCTGTTCTGGTGAACGCCTACAGTGTGATTAACCGCTGGATGCTGCAGGATACGCCTCGGTGGGCTATATTAGCCCTCTTCTTGTTCAGCAGTATCTATTTGGTTCGGCAAAAATTACGAATCATTGCCCGAGTACTTGTACTCATCTCCTTTTTGGTCTTGCCCATGATGGTATTGATCAGTTATGGACTCAAGGAAGTTAATCTGTTATATCTTTTGCCTTTAACCGAAGCAGGATGGCCCAATATCATTAGTGGATCAACCGAAACATTAATGGCTATGTTTGGATTCGAGTTTTTTCTCGTTGTGTTTCCTATGGTTGAAGGTAGCAGCGGTGGCAAACTCAAGTCTGTTGCTTTAGCAAGTGCTGTAGTCGTGGTGTTGTATGCATTCACCGTGTTCATTTGTTCAACGGCGTTCAGCCCCCAGCAACTTGACTTAATGCCTGAACCGGTCATATATCTGCTCCGCTCTATCCCACTCGGGACAATGGATCGGGCCGATTTCCTGTTCCTCCCTATCTGGTTAATTTCAATTTTCGGGGCCATATGTGGCTATTACTATACGGCATCCTATGGTATAAGTTATCTCTTCAAACAAAAACACCATAAAAAAGCGGTGCCTTATGTCGTTCTTGCTTCTTGCATAATTGCCTATCTGCCACAACAGAAGGAAAAACTTGAGTTAATTAGTACGATAGCCAACAGATCGGCATACTTTTTTCTCATGATCCTGCCTCTGCTCCTGTTGGTTCTATCTTATATAATGAAACGAAAAGAGAAGATGATATGAGTAAACGAGGAAAAATTCTTCTCCCCCTGTTACTGCTCATGGTGATGACGGGATGCTGGGATCAGGATAGTTTAAAAGATGCAAGACTAGCTAATGCTTCGGCGTTTGACATCACCTCAGAGGGTGAAATTAAACAGACGCTTGAAATTGTCGATGATTCTGAGAGTCAACAAGGGAGCAACGGTAATGAAGTCCACTCAGGCACCGGGAGATCCGTCCGTCAAAGTACGGATAGAATTCGCGCTAAAGTGACTGGTGATATCCGGTTTTTTAAATATGGGATGATCTTATACGGCAACAAACTCGCACAAAATGATATCTACCCCTACCTGGACGTCTTATATCGGGAACCCGATTACCCAACATCACATGTGAAAATTGCGATTGTGGATGGCGATGCCGGAGATCTGTTACACCAAAAAAAAGTTGGCAGCATATTGATTGGTGATTTTATTACGAAAAAAATTAAGAGTCTGGAGGAATTATGTATTTTTCCGGAAATGACGTTAGAGACCCTTCTCCCTCCCATGCTGGATCCGGGACAGGATTTTACACTGCCTTATCTATATAAGGATGGAGAGGAGATTGATGCTCGGGGAATCGCCCTGTTTCATGGGCAAAGATTCAATGGGAGTCTTACTACCGAACAGGCTCCTCTATACATTATTATGAGTGGGAAATGGAATAAAACAGCGCGTTTTGTCAAAAAGGTCCACCCAGGGCCTTCCAGCAACCCGCGGAACTATGTCACTTATGAAGCAAATATCGCACAAATTAAGCGCAAACTTGCGGTAAAGGTGGCAAATGATAGCCAAATTGATGTGAACCTCCATATCGAACTTCCAGTAACGATCGTTGAGTATGCAATGAATCATCTTCAGGAAAAAGACACAATTGAACGTCTGAACCGCAAGTTAACCGATGACATGACTCAGGACGCAGAACAAATTATCAAGACACTTCAGCAAAGTGGTTGTGATTCCTTCGGTATTGGCAGACATTTAATTGCCCATTACCCGGTCTTATGGAAAAGCCTAAACTGGAATAAAGAATATGCGCAAGTTCGTTTTCACCCGGAAGTAAAGGTTACAATAGTCGGCAGCGGCGTTTTAAATTAATAACATGCTGTCGTGCAATTGGGAAAGCTCTCTTCCATCTGGAAGAGAGCTTTTAACTGTTGACTTAAAAGAAGGATTTGCTAATATTCTAGTCGTTAAGAAGCACTTCAGTGAAAAGCTTTATCGTGCCTGGTTGAGTATAACATCGGCAGTGAAGCTGAGCTATAAAATAGGTGAAAGAAGACGTGATATTCCTTCTTTAAATTTGATAATAAGGGACCTGTTTCTATAACGATCAGAAGTAAGTTCTGTACTTAACTGGCTATCTTGATGAAACAATTCTTGAAGTTGTTTCGCAACTCGCTCGTCATATACAATTGCATTCACCTCAAAATTCAACCTAAAGCTCCGGGAATCAATATTCATCGTCCCTACTGAAGCGACTTCTTCGTCTACTACAATGGTCTTTGCGTGTAAGAATCCATTATCATACAACAGAATCTTGGCTCCATAGTCCAATAATTCACCAGCATACGCCCAAGTCGCCCAATATACAAACGGGTGATCGGGCTTATTGGGAATCATAATGCGCAGATCCACCCCGGATAGCAGTGCGATTTTACATGCATCCATAAAAGTGCTGTCAGGAATAAAGTAAGGCGTTTGAATATACACACTCTTTTTGGCATTTACTATAAGCTTGATGTACATATTCTTCAGGTGTTCCACCTGTGAGTTAGGACCACTAGACACAATCTGAACTGGACTTGAACCATCAAGCCTTGCTGTGTTGAAGGAGTATTGTTCGTAACTTACTTGATCGGATTTGCTGGCGTGTTTCCAATCCAGAATAAACCTTCCTTGAATATGATTAACGGCATCTCCGTGCATTTTAAAATGTGTATCACGCCAATATCCAAACTTTTTATCCATGCCTAGATACTCATTTCCCAGATTAAATCCGCCAATATAAGCAATCTCCCCATCAATAATACAAAGTTTTCGATGATTTCGATTATTCATACGGAAATTTAATGGCCTAATCAGTGACGGGAAAAAGACCTCTACTTCTCCACCGGCAGAGATCAGTTCTCTGAAAAACTTCAATGAAAGTTTCTTTGAACCAATTTCGTCATAGAGAACTCGCACTTTTACGCCTTCTTTAGCTTTTATAGTTAATTCATCTCGTAATTTCTTCCCTAAGGAATCCGGTTGAATAATGTAATATTGGATGTTAATCTCTTTCTTGGCTTCCTTGATATCAGCAAATAATGAATCAAATTTCTCTTGTCCATCATCGAAGATGAATATCTCATTGTCATTGGTTAGGATTGCATTGGATGATGTGAGATTCAATTGAATCAGGTCAGCATATTTCATGAGCAGGGGGTTGTTTTCCTTACGTTGCTCCTTCAATGTCACTAACTGGTTCTCGACAATTAACTTTAGGGAGTTTCTCTCTTCAACTGAAAGTCCGTAGAAATTTTTCTTTTTAAGGTTACGTCCCAAAAAGAGATAAACGATAAAACCTAAAATAGGAATGAAGTAAAATATCATGAGCCAGGCCCAAGTATAACCAATGTCTCTCCTTTCAAAAAACAAAAATACCGCTGAGAGTAATATGTTTATAATCATAACGAGCGAAAGTATCAGCGTGACCATACTGCTATATCTCCTGCCTTCCATTGACTTTATGTAAATAATAAAAAGTGCTTATTACTTAGCTGTTCTCGAATGAAGCCGCCATCACAAAGAATATGATAACATACTTGAGGAATACTAAATCTATTAAATGATAATCACTTGACATCGAACTAAAAAAGAATCCACTTTCTATAAAAGAAGGGATTCTTTCACATTGAATATACTATACTTAGAATCTGTAATTCAAAGAGAACGCTATTTTGATACTTGTTGTTCCCGCACCGGCTCCAATGAGACTTATAGAATTAATTGTTGGTGCAGTATAAGATCTACTGCTACCTGGGGCTACGACAAAACCAGGAATTTGAACACCGTCAATAAGCAAAGCAGCGGTGGGTGAAGCCCCCACTCCGTTATTCTCAATTAGAATAGTTCCGTTTATCAGAAACGTTGAGGAATTTTCGTATATAATTGTTGGTGTCCCTCCCGTATCTGACAAATTTATCGTAGTACATACGGCATCGTTCACCACCGCTGGAGAAACCGTATTATTACAATTACCAATTTGAGCCATTTGTGAACCTCCTTAAAAATGCTCTTTCTATAAATATATGTGGGGAGATAGTAGTGGTTCGGGCTATTCCAACTTTGTTTCCATTTATTCCTCATCCTCTTCTTCATTTAGAACTTGATAGTATATATCTATTCCAAATGTGCCGCTTGCAATATTGTTTAAGCTCTTTTCAATCTCCACTTCAATATGATGCATTCCGGCACAGCTAAAAGCACAGGTGTTACCCGGTAGAACAGGAAGCGAACACGTTCCTTCATTATGTATTATGTTCAAAAAGACAGATGAATTACTTTGTTTATGATTATAAATACTTACTGTACCATGTACTTTTAAGGTTGAAGATGCTGACCACAGCGTTAAAACCTCTGTTATGTTTGCTGAATTTATATGGAACTCCCCACAAATAGTTGTTTCAGCGAGACGAGTATTCACTCAGACTGCTCCCTTCCATAATTCTTCCTTTCATTTATTTTATTAGTGATCTGCTGTTTTCATGTATGATTATGCTCCTAATGAACAACAAAAACCAGCTAATGTTTGTCAAGCATTTCTGGTTGGATGAGTTCTCTTTTCGTGGTATACTTTTTCCGACCAACACGAATAACCTCCACGGGTATGGAGGTTTTGGTTAAATATGGATTACACTTGGTAGGGCTGGCCTTTCTGCAAGATGGCGAAAATGTGATGTAACAGCTTGTTTGCGCAGGCGATCACGGCCACCTTGTAGGGCTTGCCCTCGTTTCTTTTTTTCTCGTAGTACGAACGGATTCTTGCATTCGCATTCTTTCGCATTCCACATTGCACCGCTAAATATAGTGAACGTCTGAGCCTTTTAGAGCCTCGTTTCGTAATTCGTGTACTTGTCGCTGTGAACTTTCCTGAACTGAAAATCCCTGGGTCAAGGCCCGCAAACGCTACAAGTTGCTTCGCATCACTAAACTGTTTCACATCACCTAGTTCAGCTACAATGGCTGCGGCCAGTTTCGTTCCAATTCCCGGGATACTTCTCACCAGTCCGACTTCAGGCAGATTTTCTGCAAGTTCCTCCATTTGTTTTTCGAGTTCCTCCAGTTGCCGAATCATCGTCAACAATAAAGAGACCATTCCGAGCAGTGCCTTGCTTTGAGCGGGGCTACGCCGAATTTCTCTCCATTCATCCAGTACTTCCTCCAGTTTTCTCGCTTTTTCATTGGTCCATCGCTTGGAATGGGATCGTCCCGAATTACCCTGAATGACTTCATTCCAATTCGTCACACTTCCCTCCAAACAATGAGACAGCACCGTCAATGATGTTGTTGAAAACACATTGTAAAATATCTGCTCATACGTCGGAAAAACTTGCTCCAGCAAGGCTCTGCTGTTCAGCTTCGCCTGCACAAAGATTCCCGTGACAAACTCATGCTGCCTAGTCAAATGCTGTAGCTCTGTAAACGTCTCATCCCAATTTCGATGCGGCTTCACGTCGCCGCGATAGTACATCTCTGCCAGATGCCAAGCATCTGCAGCATCTGTTTTAACTTTGCGTAACTGCGTTCCCTTCGCTCGCTTGGATTGCAAGGGATTCACAATGTAGTAGGTATAGCCACTCCGATTCAGACAGGACACCAAGGCACGATGGTAATGCCCAGTCGCCTCCAAAACAACCACTGGAGCAACACCCGTTTCGGCTTGAAGGGCCCCTAACACCTCCGTAAATTGTTCGAATCCATTCGCAACATGCTCAATGACGATAGCTTTACCAACGGGCTCATTTCGTTTTTGAAACGCCTGTATCACACTTGAACCTTTAGCGACATCTACACCAACAACAGGTTCCATGTCCTCACTCCTTATCTTTCGTTTCGCCGGTCCTTTCCACGATGGTTCCAAACCCATAGCTTCGCTTGTTATACGGGGTCAGCTGCCCCTACCAGCCCAAACATGGTCTTTTGGAGGTCGTGGGAGAACTGTTTTTGTTACGAGGTCCTAGCCCCTAAAACCGCCACGTTCTCCCGGCTTCCCCCATCGTAAAACGACCACAAAAAAAGGCCAACCAGTAATTACTGGCTAACCTGATAATACGAAAAACCGCTACATTAGCGGCTTTTAATAGTACTATGTTCGTGACTTTAAACGATATACGACCGACTATCCAATCTCCCCTGCTCGTTAGTTCCTTACAACAGGAATCCACATTTCACCATATACCAAACCGTTTTTCTCTCCCATTTCAACTGTTGTATTTGGACCGCCAACATAGGCATAATCTTTTTCTACGGGGAGGGCTTGACCAAAGGCAATGCCAGTAAGCATATTATTGAGCGCATCAGCCGTTTCAGCTTCGCCCTTCACAACCAGGTATTCTCCCTTAGGAAATTGGATTACTCTCGTTGCTTCTGGCAAATTTTCTGCTGTCATGACACCAGCATAATGCATCATCTGGTTATTTACTGCTTCGTTTACTGCAAAAATGTAGTCGTTTGTTGCCAGAGACTTTAGTTTGTCCAGGCTTCCATCCTCTTTCACCGTGGACCAAAAATCCGCCTTCTCCTTGCTGATGCCAACATAGTCTGTATAGTCGCTCTTAAGATCCGTTCCAATACCTAACACGATAAAGCTCTCTTTTTCTTCGAAATGATAATTACTCATGGTTTACACCGTCCTCTTTCAATTTTCAATTGATTTGTGTTTTCACTTGATAGGTTTATAATAACCTTAAATCATGTCAGAATATGATACTGTTTAGGGGGCCCAATGAAAAAAGTTGAACGCATTAATACCATCACGCGGTATATCAATAACCGTGCACACTTTACCATCTCTGAAATCATGCGAGAATTTAATATTTCTCGTTCGACAGCCATTCGAGATATCAGAGAAATTGAAGCCATGGGAATGCCACTTGTCGCTGAAGTTGGGCGGGCCGGGGGTTATTTTGTCATGAACAACTCCCTCCTGCCCACGGTACGGTTTACCGATAATGAAATCAAAGCGTTATTCATTGCTTTTATGGCGACAAGAAATCAACAGCTTCCTTATCTGAAGAGTCGTCAATCTTTGGCTGAAAAATTATTGGGCCTTATCTCAGAAAATCAGCAAGATGACCTTGTACATTTGAATCAAATATTGCTTTTTGAAGGAACCAATCCCCGTAATCCAGACTTGCTTGATCTATCAGACCTGCCTCACCCTACTTTGGAGAAACTCATCCAAATTCTTCTTATAGAACGTTATTTGTTAGTTACTGTCCAAGAAGAGAAGAAAACAAAATCCTATCCCATTGTTCTCTTGCACCTTCATCATCAAAAAGGCCATTGGATCATTGAAGGTTTTGACTTGGAGGAAGAAAAAAGACGAATCGTATCCGTTGACAACCTCATCCATGTCGAAGCATACCCGGCGAAAAAAAGACTGAGTACAAAAAAGATTGTAGAACAACTCAAACGAAATACGCAGGAAGAAGTTATCAACCTTGTCCTGGAACTTGGCCCAAAGGCGATTGCGCAATTCAAAAAATACCATCCTTTAAAGTTTTCAATTGCCTATACAAATCCATACCAGACTACGGCTCTCCTAAAGGCATTTATGAATGTTCATAACTCAGAAGAGTTAACCGAAATCACCAATTGGTTGCTTTTTCTAGGAGAAGATATCAAGGTGAAGGAAATTCCGAAAGAAGCCCTGAATGCTGTACAAGATAGATTAAGCTTATATCAAATGAAGCAGTGAGCAGCCCCCTCCTACCTAGTCTCTCCATTATCTAACAATGCCTTACCTGAATTCAGGCTGAGGGTTCAGTACGGAAAACCAAAAAAAAGCCGCTGTGTTAGCGACTTGTAATGGAATCATATTCATTCATGTCTCACGCCAATGCTTGGCGAGCTGTTCCTTCTATACTAGAAGTCAGCATTAGACTGGGCATGATTAGGTGTATGCTGCGGGACGTTTTTAACGAGTAGGAAATAAGTAACAATGGCAATGATACTGGTCATTAACAAAGTGAGTCCTAACGGGACGGCAGTGTCCTCACCTGCGATGCCGACCAGAGGAGCAACCAGTGCACCCAGAAGAAAAGGAACGACTCCAAGCAGTGCTGCTGCACTTCCGGCCATCTTAGCTTGACTCTCCATGGCAAGTGGGAATGCCGCTGTAGACGTAATGCCGATCGAGCATACAAAGAAGAGCAATGGAATCACCAATGCGAAAAGTGGACCATGAGCCAGGGTTACGACCAAAGCAGCCACACTTGCTATTATAGCAAGCCATAGTCCCGATAATAGCAGCGTCTGCTCAGGGATACGTTTGGCCAATCGACCCACGATTTGAGATCCGATGATCAAGCTGATTCCGTTCGAAGCAAATAATATAGCAAATACAGTGGGTGTGACGCCATAGATATTTTGGTAAATAAATGGTGTTCCTGCTACATAAGCAAAGACCCCTGCCGTCATGATTCCCTGTGCCAGCATGTAACCAACAAACTTGCGGTCACGCAGAAGCATTCTGTAATTACCCAATTGCTGTTTGAAGTCAGGAACCATACGTCTTTCGACGGGGTGTGTTTCTTTTAAGCTCCACTTTGTCATGATTAATAAGAAAATCCCCAAGAATGAAAGGCAGATAAATACGCCAATCCATGTTGTGAAGGAAAGAACCCCACTTCCCGCAATCGGTGCTGCCAAAGGCCCCAAATTCCCTACAAGCAACAGCAAAGAGAAAAATTTAGTGAGTTCATGTCCACTGTATAGATCTCTAGCTATCGCACGGGAAATGACAATTCCAGCTGAAGCCGCAAATCCTTGCGTGAAACGAAACAAAATCAATAGTCCGATATTCGGAGCAAAAGCACATGCCAAGGAACAAATAATGTAGGCTGCCATACAGATCAACAATGGTCTACGTCTACCGTACGCGTCACTCAAAGGACCCATAACGAGTTGTCCTACACCAAGTCCTAATAAACAGGCAGTAAGGCTAAATTGTACAAGTGATGCCGTTGTATTCATATTTTGTGCAATCTCCGGAAAAGCCGGTAAATACATATCAATCGTAAATGGACCTAATGTAGAAAATAAACCTAGTAGTATTGCCAGTCCAAAAACATTCCAATTCGTGCTCTTCGCCATAATAAATAAAATCTCCAATTCCTTATATAATTTGCAAGCCTAATCGAGTATAAGACATAGAGTTAACTGTAGGTCAAGTCTTAAGACTATTAAAACCAAAAAAAGCCGCTTATTAAGCGACTTTGAATGGAAAACCATTTAAATTGTGTAACTCCCCCGGCCTGAACCCATATGACTCATGATCATTTCGGCAGCTCGTGTGTAACCGCCAGCCTGCCTTAAAGATTCACCAATGAGGTAAGCCTGCCGTCTATAAAGTGAATTGTGTAGCACTTCTGTTAATGCCTCTCTCAAATTAGTTGCACTGAGGTTATGTTTATTTAAAGTAATACCCGCGCCCAACTCCTGTACCCGATTGGCGACAAGAGGCTGATCCGATGTTAATGGAATCATCACCATTGGAACGTTGTAATATAACGCCTCACTTGTGCTGTTCATTCCAGCATGTGTAATAAACACATCGGTATGCTGCAGCATGTCCAACTGGGCAATGTATGGCTTGACGATAAAATTAGGAGGTATTTGATCCGCCAGCGGCGTCATGTCCGTGTACTTTCCTGAAGATAAAACAACATTCACGGGTAGGTCCCCTAATGCTTCAAAGCAAAGCTGATAGAAATCCAAATTTTTATTTAGAATCGTACCCATAGCAATGTACACGGTTTGCGGGTACCGTTCACGAAGCAACTCAAACGAGAAGGTCGGAGCATCTTGACGTGTTATGATCGAAGGACCCGTGAAAATAAAACGATCATCCAGCTTTTCTGCCTGCGGCTGAAAATAACGGCTGGTGTACACGAGCTTTAACTGACCTGTATGTGCCGGAATCTCTTCCATGGCTGGAATACTCACTTGAAGCTCTTCAGCTAACTCCGTTGTGATCTTCATCGTAGCCTCATAAAGCTCCTTCGTCTCCGTCTCATTCAGAACTGAGCTAGATCCCAGAGGCTCCACAAAAGCAAAGGACGCAATCGAGCACACCGCAGGAATTCCCAGTTTTTCTGCAAGAATAGTCCCTCCCCATCCCATCAGGGAATCAAAGATCATATAATCGAACTTTTGATCCTCGATCACCTGTAGCACATTGGGGATGATCCTCCGGATAATACCGCTTACCATCATATAAATGAACTGATAAGAATGCTTGTATTCTTGGGGTTTCAACACCGGATCATGAGAGAAGGCATCTTGTGGAAACGGATAGGTAATGATCTGGGCACCGGTTTGTTCAATTCGGGAACGGTACTCCTCCGTGCACACATAGATGACTTCCTCACCATTGTCTATCAACTGAGTAACTAATCCTAACGATGGATTCACATGTCCTTCAGCTGGAGTAATGACTACTAATACACGTGCCATCTTACCCACCTCCCGATGCAATTAGTCCCCCCGTTCTTCATGATGTATTTAACGACGCGGTCGTCATCCGTTACATGGAGATGTTATCCTTCACTTGGTTGATTGGATGATGTTCTTGATGAACGAGTTTGGTAATTCGTAGTGATGCCAAGAAACTTAACAAGACCCATAATAATTGCAGTGTTAACACGATCAAAACACCTGTCGATATGCCCCACTGTAACGTTTCGGACAAGGCAATCAGAGCGCCACCAACTCCAATGCTTACGCCCATATAGAAGGAATCCACAAATTGCAGATTCGCAGACATTTCTCCCTCTTTCCTGGGCAAGGCATGTTGTAAAGCAATGGCTGCTGTTGTAGGGTTGGCCAATCCAACACCGAACCCTGTAATCATTTGTGAGAGAAGGATGAGTATAATCCCGCCGTCCGTCAAAATAAGAGCCAGGATCACAAGTGCAGTTCCAACGATCATAATCCCAATGCCCGTCATGACCCTACCCTTTCGGGCACGACCTTGATCTCGTGCATCAAGCTTGGCTTGTAACCACGCTGCGGCGGACCAGCTCAGAGAACCTGCTGCTACGATGAGGCCAGCAAGGTCAGCTGATAACCCCTTCACTTCGGTTAGCGCCAAGATCACAAAACTTTCCGTTGTAAAATAACAAGCAACATATAGCCCTCTCGATACCAAAGTAGCAGGCAATCCTTTT
The DNA here is from genome assembly GCF_037975265.1 of Paenibacillus sp. FSL P4-0176. Lineage (NCBI taxonomy): Bacteria > Bacillati > Bacillota > Bacilli > Caryophanales > Paenibacillaceae > Paenibacillus > Paenibacillus sp. FSL P4-0176. Next base: position 3,624,588 of record NZ_CP150242.1, on the reverse strand, counting down.
TTTACCGAAAAAGTCCCTACTGGCAGCAATTTACGCATTGGTTGGATCATGATGACTAATCCAGCCAAAGTGAGTACTATGCCTTTCCAATCGGTTATCATACCAAGTCCTGTGAGTAACAGCCCCGTTCCAACCGCAAGCAGAATCGCATACATAATCTTTGAGTCGGTTGCTCGCGCTGGACCTGACAGATCTTGCTGAAGCTGCAAATTACGGAAAGAACGGAATGTGAGACTCAACGCTATTCCAATCAAGGGTAAAACGATCCAGAAAACATATCGCCACGAGATGTAGGAAGCAATAAGGCCTGCTGCATAAGGTCCGATTAAGGTTGGTAGGACAAATGCCATAGAGAATGCGGCCAGGATTTGAGTACGAAGTGTATCTGGATAATGTAACGTCACACAGGTATAAACACATGTGATCAGGGCTCCCGCTCCAAAACCTTGAAGGGCTCTTCCGGCAATAAGCATGTGCATATCGAAAGAAATAGCGGAGAACACAGTTCCTAACACAAAAACACTAAAAGATATCAGCATGGATGTAAAAACGCCGCGCTTGTCAATCTGCTGACCCATAACCAAAGTTCCAATAAGCTGAGATAACAAAAATGCGCTAAAAATCCAACCGTATAAATGAATACCCTCTAAACTTTGTGCCATTTTCGCGGCAATCGTTGTGATAGCCAGTCCTTCAAAAGCTACGGTTGCCAGAACCAGCATAATCCCAATTGTAGGCGCCCTGTACTGAGCATCAAAAATCCCAATCTGATTGTTGTTTGTCTTCCACACCTCCATAATTTGATGGGTGTTATGGTAAAATAAACCTTTTTACTCCCTGAATATACATGAAGTGTTATACTTTGTAAAGTTAAATGTTTAAAAAGTAAGATTATGGTCTAGAATAGGGTTCCCCCATGTTCAATAGGAGATTTTGCTTGAAAATATGCCATCTTCATTACAGTCAATTTGGAGAAGTTCATCCTCCAGGATCCAGGCATCTGTTTTTTCAACAAAGAAATGGAATCCTCCAATGGATTGAACCAATGCGGGATCGACCGGTGTAGCACTCGCATTTATGCCAATTGTAAAAGCATCGGAGCCTCCTCCGACATATTTTGCGTAAATCCTTACATATTGGTCCTCTTCCAATTCCCATTCATTCTTAAATGAATCGATTGCTTGGTCAGATATTACAAATGAGATCATTGCTCTGCACTCCTTCCTTCAGTTCAGTCACATTTTTTCACTTCGCCACGATAATTGGCCATTCTGAAACTGGCCCCGCATCCACACGAAACTTTGGCATTTGGATTATTCATGGTGAATCCGCCTAACATTCCGCTCTCTTCATAGTCAATCTCAAGACCATCAATATATGGAATACTGTTCGCGTGAACCAATATCTTAAATTGCTTTTTATTTAACACAATGTCTTCTTCTGCCTGCTGTTCATCCACGATAAGGGTATAAGATAAACCACTGCATCCCCCTTCATCAACGCCTACTCTAAGAAAGGCATTTTGGATATCCGCACTTGATAAGATCTCAACGATTTTGTCCGATGCTGTATCACTGACCTCAATGATCATCTTTATTCCTCCCGGTGGTATCATTTTGAAATTTGGTATCCCAGTCCATTAGACAGGGTATGAATGCTGCAAGAGCAGCTCCTTTTGGCGTAAGTTCATAAATAATTTGTGTAGGGCGTGTCCGTATTGTTCTTTTGACCAAATGATCATGTTGAAGACCCTTTAAACGTCTGGAGAGGATCATTTCGGAAATGGAAGGAATGTTATCGAATATTTCACCAAATCTCTTCGGGCCTTGAGACAGAGCACATAAAATATGGATCGTCCATTTCGTTCCGATGATGCGATAAGCTGTAAATAGTTTATTCGGATCCTCAGTGAGCAATGGTCTGTACACCCACTTCCTTATTCATCTTCGTGGTGAGATCCGAGTGCTGGCAATGATACTCGTGACGATCAACAAGAGATGGAAACCCATGGCTACAATTAAGCCGGATTGAAGTGACATACCGCCAGCCTGACACACGACAAGAATGGAACCACCAATGCCGATCACTACACCAGGTGTAAAAGAATCTGCAAATTGCAGATTTGCCGAGGTTTGGCCCACGCCTTCTTCCCCCGTTTGGGAAAATGCGACAACACCACTAATTGGATGCGCCAATCCAATACCAACTCCTGCAATGATCTGACCAATAACTGCAATGGTAACGGTCACAACAGGTACCCAAAATACGATGGCAATCCCTATGGCAAGTAACAATACGCCAAGAATAATTCTCATATGACGTCCACTGCCCTGATCTGCCGCATCCCACCGTCCTTGCAGATACGCAATGATACACCAACTTAATGCAGCACTCGCCACAATTAATCCGGCCTGAGAAGGTGTAATTCCTTTCACATCGATTAGAGCCAATACCAAGAAATTCTGTGTACTAGTATAGGCAGCGAAGAACAATCCACGTGTTGCCAAAATAGCTGGCATTCCTCTGCGCAACGTAAGTGTTCCCTTCGGTAGCAATTTACGGAGAGGAAATATCATCAAAACTAGGCCAATCACGACTAAAACAAATCCCATAATGCTCGGAAGCCTACTTAGACCAACCAGGAAAATCCCTGTACCCAACGTTAAGAGTAACGCCATCCAAGTGGATGAAGATCCGCTATCCCCTCCCGTCTTCTGCACTTTCAATTTCCTGAAGGCAGGTAAACTAAGCAATGCTGAAACCACCAGCACAGGTAAGATCCCCCAGAAAACAAAGCGCCAGGACCACTGATCTGCGATAACTCCTGCTACATATGGACCGAGCATGGACGGAAGAACATAGGCAGTACCAAATGCTCCAAGAATTTTGGCACGTAACTCATCCGGGTAACTTAACGATATAGCTGTATACACACAAGTCATCATAGCTCCGGCACCCAAACCCTGTAGAGCCCGTGATCCTATCATGGTATACATGTCGCCTGCGGTTGCGGCAGCGATCAGCCCTACGATAAACAACAGAAGTGCAAAAGTGAACGGTGCTGCAGGTCCTCTTTTATCAATGATTCGACCGACGACCAGCGTTCCGATAATCTGCGCAAGCAGATAGGTACTGAATATCCATCCGAACAGGCTAAGGCCGTTCAAGTCTCCAGCAATCGAAGGAGCAATGGTGGTGACGGATAGACCTTCGAATCCAACGGCCATCACTGATAAAATAATCCCTATGGTTAGTGCAAAATAACGCGGACTGAAAATACTTTGATGATTAGACGACATGAAATGTGACCTCCAAGAAAATTGGTATGTATACATCGTATCCGGATACTTAGTAAACATTTTTGTTTATAATGTCTAAGCTACAGTCCGGCTTTGACTTTGTCAACATTTTTGTTTAAAATGTAGTTAGTCATGTAGACTCAGTTGCGTCACAAGGAGGTGCACCATGAGCGGAAATCAAACTAAAAAGGATGTCTCGACCAGTACCCGGAGAGCAATTATTAATCTGTTAAAAGAGCGCGGGGGAATGGATGTTGTCACTCTCTCCTCTCAGTTTTCGTTATCCGGAATGGCTATTCGTCAACATCTGAATGCGCTAAAAGGAGAAGGATTGGTCACCACTGTGGAAGAGGCCCGTCCCATGGGTCGTCCCACCAAGTTATGGATATTAACTCCCGCGGCTAATCGTTTTTTTCCAAGTGGATATTCGGATCTATCCGTCAGCCTCATCAATTCGATGAAAGAGGCTTTTGGTACTGAAGGGCTGGACAAGCTGCTGGATGTTCGAAATAAAAATATGCAAGAACAATATCTTCAGCATCTTGGCGATTCATCAGGAGTTAGAGAGAGATTGGAGAAATTGGCCGAAATTCGTACGAATGAAGGTTATATGGCCGAGGTTAAGGAGCAGGATGATGGCAGTCTCCTATTCATTGAGAAGCATTGTCCGATCTGTGAAGCGGCCGCGGTATGTACCGGGTTATGCAAGAATGAGTTACATTTATTCAAAACAGTTCTAGGCGATAATGTTCATATTGAACGGGGAGAATACATTCTAGCCGGAGGAAGAAACTGCGTATACACCGTTAGGCATAATAAGCCATGACCAAAAGAGCAACCTCATTGGAGATTGCTCTTTTGGTTTGGATTTTGAACTGATTAGAACGATTCGGATTTCTCTAAATCATCCTTCATTATACCGGTTATTTCTAACGCTTACATAATCGTATGTACCCGATTATGTAATTTTGAATTGAGGTAGAGTATAGTAAGAGTGTCGAAAATATACTCTAGGAGGCTACTGCCATGTCACAAAAAATCTGGATGAACCTGCCGGTGAAAGATGTTGTGCAATCCACTACCTTTTTCAATGAGATTGGATTCCATGGGGAGAATGTTGGCAACGAGAGAGCCCAGCTTGTCATAGGCTCAACAACGATTCTACTGTTTCCAGATGCAACGTTTGAGAAATTTACGGGTGCCAAAACTGCAGATACTTCCCATAGCGCAGAAGTGATATTTTCCATTGGTGCTGACAGCAGAGAAGAAGTTGATGCTTTTATTAAAAAAGTCGAGTTAGCTGGAGGAACCATCTTTGGCAAGCCGGGTGAAATAGACGGCTGGATGTACGGCGCTGGATTTGCCGACCTGGACGGTCACCGCTGGAACCTGCTGTATATGGATGAGAGCAAAATGCCGAAACGGTAATGTATAACGGCTATCACTACATCCGCCTCTTATCCTTCAACTTTGGAGCCCTCGAATGGGCCAGTCATGGAGATTCTGAAGTAATTCGTTACAATACTAAAGATAAGGAACACGATTCCTCCAACTACAATATATTGTGTACTTATTCCAGTTACGATTAGTCCACATACACTAGCACCAAGTGTTGTTCCCAGGTTGGAAGAGGTTAGAAAGATCCCATTCGACAATTCGGGTGCCTCTGGTGCTGCCGATACCACCCAATATTGAGTGATATTGCCTCCTATGCCTCCTATGATCCCCCAAATGAAAATAAGGAAGGCTGTTGGCACACTAAATTGTCCGAAGGTGAACAACAAGATGTATACCGTTATTAATGCAATGGGATACATCTTGATCGTTCTCAAAGGGAAATTAGCGAGCAGTTTCCCTGCTATCATGTTCCCAACGATATTGGCCAAGCCATATAGAAATAGCAACACACTGACGGTGTTCCAGTCATATCTTGTCACGGTTTTCAGAAACTCGGCAAGGTAACTATAGACCCCAAATACAGCTCCGTTCATGAAAATCACGCCAGTAATGGATAGCCACATCGCGGATCTTCTCAATACATACAGATGAGTACCCATAGAGATTCTTTTCGGAACTGGCATTGAGGGCACAAAAAGAAGTGTTGCTACAAATGCAACGATCGTTACGGCGGCAAAGAACAACATCGCATAGAACAACGATGTGCTGGTGGCAATCAAGCTCGAAAGGGGTACTCCAAGTACCATGCCTGCCGACACGCCTACAAATACTTTAGCCACTGCCTTCGGCGCTTCTTCCTTGGGGACTGACGCCGCTGCGACCGTAAATGCCAATGAGCAATAGACCGGATGGAAAAAAGCCGGAACGACACGTGCAATGACCAATACCGTAAAGTTTGATGTGATGGCGGAGACCAGGCTGCCCACAATAAAAATGCCAAGTACAAACAACATGACATGCTTGCGGTTCATGCCCGAAAATAATAAGGGGAAAATGGGGCCAGATATAGCAACCGCAAGCGCAAAAAGACTCACGATCAAACCAGCGGTTGAGATACTGACCTCGTAATGTTCTGCAATCAAAGGCAAGATTCCGATTACGCCCATCTCCGTATTTAAAATACTGAATACACCAAAGGTCAGAATGAATACAAGCAGGTGATTTCGTTTAGTTGTCATATGCCATGGATTTAGAGAGATCCCGGTAAGCATTGATCTCTGTCTGAAGGTTGGCAATTTTCTGCTCTGCATCAGCAGTTAAAGCAGCCGCCTTAGCAATAGTTGTGCCCATACCTCGACCAGCGCCATTGATAAACCATACTTTTGTCTTATCCATATCATTCATTCCTTTCAATTTCTTCTCCAGTTGCCTTGCTTTTTAGTTTAGCGTTTATACACCACATAGCAAATACTCATATCTTATAACAAGTTATGCTTGAAAGGCATTTCTGTAAGGTTTATTGTAGAATATAAGGGATAAAGGAGGAGTTACGATGGAGATTAGAGTATTGCGTTATTTTCTTACGGTCGCCAGAGAAGGAAGCATTACACGCGCTGCTGATTTCTTGCATGTTACGCAGCCCACCTTGTCCAGACAATTGAAAGACCTTGAACAAGAGTTGGGAAAGAAATTATTTATTCGCAGTAGTTACAGTATTATTCTCACAGATGAAGGTATGCTTTTAAGGAATAGAGCTGAAGAAATTGTAGGTATGGTTGATAAATTAGAGGCAGAATTTGAATCCATGGAAGAAACCATAAGTGGAGATATTTATATTGGCGGTGGAGAAACGGAAGCCATGAAACAGATTGCAAGAGTGGCAAAAGAAGTTCAGAATAAATATCCCGATATACGCTATCACCTATACAGCGGTAACGAAGATGATGTAACTGAGCGGCTTGACAAGGGACTCCTTGACTTCGGTATTCTAATCCAGCCAGCGGATGTCTCCAAATATAACTATATCAATTTCTCCGACAAGGATGTTTGGGGAGTGGTCATGAGAAAAGAAAGTCCACTCGCCTCCAAAGATACGATTCGATCTACAGATTTATTACATGTTCCACTGATCTGTTCACGACAGTCAATGAAGCAGACATTTTCAAAAAATGAGTTTGCGGATTGGTTTGGCGAAGATTTTGACAAATTAAACGTCGTTACTACATACAATCTTGCATATAATGCTGCCATTATGGTTGAAGAAGGCATTGGTTATGCATTAACACTTGATAAAATAGTGAATACGTCCAGTGAAAGCGATCTTTGTTTCAGACCTCTAGAGCCAAGACTTGAATCTGGGTTAAATATCGTTTGGAAAAAACATCAGGTCTTTTCGACTGCTGCGGATTTGTTTTTAAAAGAAATTCAGGCTAAATTTTAGACTGATAAAGGGATTAACGTTAGTATAAGAAGAAACCCACCGGAGTTTAATTCTCGGTGGGTTTCTTTATGACTTGTTCAATCCCGAGCAAAATAAGCTTCAAGCCGAACTCGAAAGCTCTGTCGGTTCCCATCACCTCAAACAGACCGTTCTTATACATCCTGCTAAAGAGTCCAGCTTCCTTCTCACTCATAGAATCCAGAAGATGTATCATCTCTTCACCCTGAAGTGCTTCCTGGTCCTTAATAACAGCAGAGATATTGCGCTGATGCTGATAATCGTCGAGTACGAAATAGAATACATAGTTGACCAGTGTAAGAACGGCCTGTAATTTCTGCTCTTGCTCTAGCGGTGTTGATTCCATGCAGAGCAACATGCGGTTGGTGAAGCGGATCATGTCCGGTTCATGGGGCAACGTCATCATCATGAGCTGTGTGGAGCACGGGTATCTGCTGAGCACACTCCGTACCGTCACCGCAAGCCCCTCCATCTGCTCCTTCCAGTCCCCTTCAGTATGAAACTCGTCCAGAATAATTTTCGATATCTGGTTGGCCAGACGCTGGTAGAGTGTCTGCTTGCTCTTGAAGTACCAGTATAGAGATGGAGCCTGAATCCCCAACTTGTCTGCCAAGCGTCTCATGCTGAATTTCTCGATGCCCTCTTCCCCGAGAAGCTCCCACGAAATTTCCAAAATCTTATCTTCCGAAATCTGAGGCTGTTGTTTTTTCATCAGTATCCGCCCTTTTATCTAACAGTGTAAGTTTATGCTTTACAGGTTCATAAGTTCATGATAACATCTAACACTGTAAGGTTCAATCTAACGGTGTTAGATTAGATCAATATTAACGAAGAAAGTAGTGACCCACATGGATGCAGAAAACCTCCATTACTTTGAAAAAGCACCAATCGCCAAAGCCGTAGCTCATTTTGCTGTCCCAATGATGCTAGGCACGTCAATGAGTGTTATTTACTCCATCTTGAATGCCTATTTCCTTGGCACACTGGGTAATACGGCAATGTTAACCGCACTCGCATTAACTTTACCTTTATTCGCGGTCATCATGGCCCTTGGTAATTTAATTGGTATAGGCAGCGGCACATTCATCTCCCGTTTGCTGGGAGAGAAAAAAGTAGATGATCTAAAGCATGTATCTTCATTTGCCTTTTACAGCAGTTTAGTTCTCGGAATTATTGTGATGGCCGTTGGGCTCCCGCTGATTGAACCAATCGTTCATGGGCTGGGGGCAACGCCAGAGTCCTTCGGATTTACGAAAGAGTATGTCACGATTATGCTTATGGGTTCACCCTTCGTCATCTTATTCTTCACCCTGGAGAATATCGTGCGCTCAGAAGGTTCAGCAATGACTTCTATGACCGGTATGATTCTCAGTGTTGTTATAAATATTATCCTTGATGCACTATTCATTTTTGTCTTCCATTGGGGCGTAATTGGCGTTGCATCTGCTACTGTCATCTCCAACTTGGTTGCGAGTGCATTTTACGCTTACCATATGAGTTATAAGAGTCAATTCTTAACCGTCTCCCTGAAATGGTTCAAGGTGACCAAGGACATCCTGAGCAATGTGTTCAAAATCGGTGTTCCCGTCTTTGTTATGAGTGTCTTCTTGGGTGCAATGTCGCTTATTCTTAACCTTTTTCTTGTCGAATATGGGGATCAGGCCGTTGCGGGGTATGGAATCTCATCACGTTTATTGCAATTTCCTGAGTTTATTCTGATGGGCTTGTGCGAGGGAGTTGTGCCGTTAATTGCCTTCTCATTCACAGCGAACAAATTACGCATGAAACAAACGATTGGATTCACGATCAAAGCTATTTTGGGCTTAGCCGTCCTGTTTGGTGTTATCGTTTATCTAATCTCTGACCACTTGATTGGTTTATTTACGACTGACCCGCAATTAATTGAAATGGGTAGCTACATTCTGCATGTAACCTTCTTATCCTTGTTTATTACAGGAATGACTTCTTTGTTTATGGGGATCTTCCAAGCAACAGCCCAAGGAACCGCCGCGTTTGTTATGTCCATAATTCAAGGGATTACACTAATTCCTATATTGTATATCGCTAATCAAATGAATGGCTTTCATGGAGTGATCTGGTCGCTCGTTATTGCGGATGCCGTGGCGTTCCTAGTTGGGGCCATTATGTTATATGTTTTGCGGACCAAATTGCAGCCGGATCTGGAACATTTGGCACAGTAGTTAACGTATAACACGCAAAAAGGCAGGATAAGGGCGCTCCCTGACCCTGCTCTTTCATTTCGAAATGACAAATATCTATCTGGTGATACGAAGAGATCGTAAACCGTCTGTTATAAGGAAGAAGTGGTCAACATATGTTCTATTTCATCCATATACCCATCCACTGTAATGCTTCTCGGAGCAAACAGAAATCGTAGTGATTGTTTCCATTCCGAGCCTGCAATAGAGGTTGGTAACATCGAATGTTCTGTATTAGAGAAGATTTTTACATGGAGCAAGGAAGATGGCTGAATTCCTTTACGGTATGCTTGCTCTGTATCAACAATGTCCACATTCACATCATCTTCTCCAAGCAGAAGGAGTACCGGGGTTTTGAAATGATGCAAATCCGCCGTGGCATCTGAAGCAAAATTTTTCTTTATGAAGTTCCAGCGTTCTTTGGAAATCAGATCATGCTCTCGAGCAATCTTGGTGTACTCTTCATATGTGCCATGTTTCTTTAAAATCTCTTTAATCTGGTTTTCATAATCGACCTGATTTTGAATCTCCTCCGTGGAATAACCATCTTTCGCCATTTGGCTGCGTGTGTTGTATTCTCCCTGTTCCAACCAGTTTATCGCTGGTGATACCAAGATACTGAAGGCGAGATGTTCTTTCCCAGCAAGCTTAGGAATCACCCAGCCTGCTTGGCTGGCACCCCATACGCCTATTTTGGAATCATCAATGATGGATTGTTCTTTCGCCCATGCAATAGCTTGCTGTGCCTCCACAACACGATCATCCATGCTTTGATCTAGCCAGTTTCCCTCTGAACCCCCGATTCCCCGTTTATCTAGCGACAAGGATGCATACCCGATCGATGCCAGTCGCTCCCACAACGGTTTGTATCCCTCACCATGAGTAGAGTCTATCGGACCGTCACCGTGAATAAACAGTACTAGACCTAGCTTGCCTGAATGGTTTCTGGGTAACGTGAGCGTACCTGTTAACTTACCCTGTGGAGATTGAATTTCAATGGTTTGTTCCTCCATGTCAAAATCACTTTGATCGACTATGTACAGTCCTGCACCAACCATCAGTAAGATTGCCACAATAACTGAGATGTATCGTTTTTTCCAATTAAACATAACTATCTCCTTTGTAAATCATGTAATGCCATTGGTTTTCGCCTAAGAGCAGGCCGGTCAGAAAGCTGTTTGTGCTATACTGCTTGCGAAATTGATAGCGTTCATATAACTGTATCGCTTGATGATTCTGACTTGCCACATGCAAGCTAAGAGATGACATTGATTTGGATTGCAACATATATTTCTGTGCCCATTGAAGCAACTGCGTACCAATTCCCTTGCCTTGGTGCTGTGGATGTACAACCAGATCTTCCACATAACATTCGCCTAATTTAGGAGTATGCTTCAGCAGATGTAAACCAGTTATTAACTGAAGCAGTTTCCACATGCCAACTCTATTGCACTGGCTCCACCAATGAGGATTGGCACGAACGCTTGTTATTGCTACTCTGTTATCTGCTTCCTTCCATTTCAAGCACATGGTGCCAACAATCTCCTCATTTTCACGAGCAATGACTCGAAGAGTACTCTGTTCTATGGGCGGATGATTGAGCAACTGTTCAAATACATAAGCCAGATCAGTTATGGACAATGAAGTGATCTTTTGAAATTTGTGTCCAAAACCATAAGCCATGAGTTCAGCAACAGCTTGATGAAACTGGGGACAAACGGGTTCTATCTGAATGGAAGTTGTCACTGTGTGCCTCCCCCTACTCGATCATTTGTAACAATAGCTCATAATGAAGCTTTTCTGGTGTGAATAAAGATAAATAAGATTTCTCTACCATAATAAGTGGACCGTGATAGGGATAGCCCTGATCTTCTGCGTAAGCATAAAATTCGTTGATATGTTCTTTGAGTTCAGCTTCAATGTGTACATATACATGACGAGAAAGGTATTTTCCTCTAGGCAAAACTAAATCGTTTGCTCCCTCCTTTTGTGTATAAATTCCTACGGTGTCCGTCTCGTCGTACGCATAATGGATGTCGGCTTCAAATAAATTGGGAATGTTTCCTTTATGTTGGGTCAGTTGCCTTGCTTGCAAGTACCCTTGCGCTTCCATATGGAACCACAGTGATAAGTGAATCTCCTCACGAGTAACAATATAATAAGTCACTTGATCCTCAAGCGGAATATGCTCTTGCTCATGCAACAACTTGCTGATAAGGTGCTTTGTTTGCTGAAGCTGAGTGATGGCTTCTTCCGTGTCTGCCAACGCTTGGCGAAATAATGATGTGATTTGAACGGTTGTCAGATTACTCAAACATTCCTTGATCATTTGAACAGACAGTCCCATTTTGCGAAGCAACAAAATATGAGATAGACGGTAAATTTCATCTACCCCATACATCCTGTATTGGTTTTCTGCTATATAAGCAGGGTGTAACACCCCTTTTTCTTCGAAGTATCGAATTTGATGTACAGAGACTTTCATCAGCTTTGCCAGCTCACTAATCGTAATTTCATCACTCAACCAATTCACCACCTTTGCTGTTTTTCATATTACAAGCATAAACCTTAGGTCTGACCTAAGGTCAAGTTTTATTTTAGCCTCTCCTGATAACAAAAAAACCACGGCACCAGATTCGGTACCGCAGTTTATTAATCAATCATCCTATTGGATTTGTTTCATGTAAGATTTGAATTCCTCAGCAATTTCTTTGTATTTGGTATGATGCAGGTAATGTGAACCTTCCATTGGGATCATCTTACCCTGTGCGGATTGTTTGGCTTGTTCTTCATGTAGCGGAATCCACTGCGGGTTTTTCTCGTTATTGGATTGAACAAAGAGAAGCACTGGCAGATCACTAGGATACGTGAGTTTTTCTCCATTTTTGAAATTGGAACCCAGATGTTTAAGCTCATTTACTAATGTCGGATTTGTCGAGACTTGATTCGAAATCAACTTCATCTGTTCTTTGGTATGTTCATCATAGTCAAGTGATGCATATGAATCACCACTCACTTTATTGAGTACTCTCATTAAGCCTGATTTTTGAAAGAATTTCATTAAGTTCAAAGGTAATTTAACATCCATGCCAGGTTGATTCGGAACACTGCTATCGATCCCGACAAAAGCAGAGACTTCATCCGGATACGTGTTCACATAAGTCGCCGCGTACAGTCCCGTGATGGAATGCCCCATCAGAATATAACGATCTATACCGAGCTGCTGTACAGCTTCATGAATTTCACTAACAATATTCTCGGTGGTTCTCTCCTTTTCGGTTTGGTCGCTTAACCCATAACCGAAAGGCTCAATCGCCACAACTTTGTAATCAGAAGTTAATTCATCGATTAACAATTTGAAATCAAGTACTGGTGACGGTGTTCCTTGTCCGGGAAGTAGCACGATGGTTTGTTCGCCGCTACCTTGAATGGATACATTCATATTCTTCCCATCAATATTGACATATTGGCCGTACGATTCGATTTTCTTTTTCTCGGCCCCATTACTTATCGTATGAACGACAAACGTGATGCCCATGAACAGCACCAGCGCGCCGACAATACCACCTATTATTTTCAACCATAAGTACCGTTTTTTACGGCCCTTAGTCCCCGTTGTTGTTACATCCACTGCTTCTGCCATTTCCATCTTCTCCTGTCGTTTATATCTGTAGAGCCGCTCTTGCGACATAGGTATAGTGTAACCATGAAAGATGTCCCCTTCGTGACGGGAATATGAACGGAGTATGAACTACAAAAAAAAGAGAGCTGCTTGTTGAGAGCAGTTCTCCATAGGATAAGACAGTTTTAGTGGTCCAGGAACACAAGCTGAATGAAGAACAATACCGCAAAAATGTAGAAGATTGGATGAACATCTTTACCTTTTCCACGAAGCAGCTTGAGTACCGGATAAAAGATGAAACCTACGCCGATGCCTGTCGCAATACTATGCGTCAATGGAGTAAGGATGATAATCAGGAAGGCAGGAAATGCTTCTTCGAGATCATCCCATTTGATTTTGCTGATAACGTTAATCATAAAGTATCCAACAATGATCAGTGCCGGAGAAGTGATCGCCGGAATGCTTGATATTACACTTACGATCGGTGTGAAGAACAAAGTCAGCGCAAGCAGCACACTTACCGTTACAGCGGTCAGTCCCGTTCTTCCTCCGGCAGCTACCCCTGTGCTGGATTCGATGTAAGCCGATGTTGGACTTGTTCCGAGCAAAGCACCTGAGGTTGTTCCTACGGCATCTGCCAATAATGCGCCACGCGAGCGTGGGAATTTACCATCCTTAAGCAATCCTGCTTGTTCAGCAACGCCGAGCATCGTGCCTGTCGTATCAAACAGCGTGATCAACAAGAAGGTAAATATGATTGTATATAAACCATTCGAGAATACACCTGCCAGATCCAGTTGCAAAGCCGTTGACGCGAGGCCTTGCGGCATGGATACAATCGATTCCGGCATTTGGAATAGTCCCATGATCCAGGCAAGTATCGCTGTTACCACCATTCCGATGAACAGGTAACCTTTCACATTATAAGCCATCAGCACAACGGTAATAATCAATCCGATAATGGTCAGATAAGCCATTGGCTCAGCCAAGTTTCCGATCGTAATCAAATTCGATTCTGAATCGGCAATAATCCCGGCATTTTGCAAACCTACCGTTGTAATAAACAATCCGATCCCTGCGGTTATGGCATGTTTTAAGCTAGCAGGAATTGCATCTAGCAACATGTAACGGAATGAAGTCAGTGATAAAATAATAAACAAAATCCCTGCTATAAATACGGCTCCCAGTGCAACCTGCCAAGATACGCCATACCCGGCAACTACGCTATAGGCAAAGAATGCATTCAGCCCCATACCCGGCGCGATGACGATTGGATAATTGGACCATATTCCCATAATCAGAGTTCCCACAATACTTGCCAGTACCGTTGCTATGAATACTCCGTTAAAGTCCATGCCTGTGCTGCTGAGTATTCCTGGGTTTACGATAACTATGTATACCATTGTGAAAAATGTTGTAACCCCTGCGATAATTTCTGTGGGGATGGTCGTGCCTCGTTCTTTAAGTTTGAACCATTTGTCCATGGTAAAGCCAGCCTCCAACTTTCAAATTATACTCCAAAGCTAAAAACAAAAACCAGCTAATGTTTGTCAAGCATTTCTGGTTGGATGAGTTCTCTTTTCGTGGTATACTTTTTCCGACCAACACGAATAACCTCCACGGGTATGGAGGTTTTGGTTAAATATGGATTACACTTGGTAGGGCTGGCCTTTCTGCAAGATGGCGAAAATGTGATGTAACAGCTTGTTTGCGCAGGCGATCACGGCCACCTTGTAGGGCTTGCCCTCGTTTCTTTTTTTCTCGTAGTACGAACGGATTCTTGCATTCGCATTCTTTCGCATTCCACATTGCACCGCTAAATATAGTGAACGTCTGAGCCTTTTAGAGCCTCGTTTCGTAATTCGTGTACTTGTCGCTGTGAACTTTCCTGAACTGAAAATCCCTGGGTCAAGGCCCGCAAACGCTACAAGTTGCTTCGCATCACTAAACTGTTTCACATCACCTAGTTCAGCTACAATGGCTGCGGCCAGTTTCGTTCCAATTCCCGGGATACTTCTCACCAGTTCGACTTCAGGCAGATTTTCTGCGAGTTCCTCCATTTGTTTTTCGAGTTCCTCCAGTTGCCGAATCATCGTCAACAATAAAGAGACCATTCCGAGCAGTGCCTTGCTTTGAGCGGGGCTACGCCGAATTTCTCTCCATTCATCCTGTACTTCCTCCAGTTTTCTCGCTTTTTCATTGGCCCATCGCTTGGAATGGGATCGTCCCGAATTACCCTGAATGACTTCATTCCAATTCGTCACACTTCCCTCCAAACAATGAGACAGCACCGTCAATGATGTTGTTGAAAACACATTGTAAAATATCTGCTCATACGCCGGAAAAACTTGCTCCAGCAAGGCTCTGCTGTTCAGCTTCGCCTGCACAAAGATTCCCGTGACAAACTCATGCTGCCGAGTCAAATGCTGTAGCTCTGTAAACGTCTCATCCCAATTTCGATGCGGCTTCACGTCGCCGCGATAGTACATCTCTGCCAGATGCCAAGCATCTGCAGCATCTGTTTTAACTTTGCGTAACTGCGTTCCCTTCGCTCGCTTGGATTGCAAGGGATTCACAATGTAGTAGGTGTAGCCACTCCGATTCAGATAGGACACCAAGGCACGATGGTAATGCCCAGTCGCCTCCAAAACAACCACTGGAGCGACACCCGTTTCGGCTTGAAGGGCCCCTAACACCTCCGTAAATTGTACGAATCCACTCGCAACATGCTCAATGACGATAGCTTTACCAACGGGCTCATTTCGTTTTTGAAACGCCTGTATCACACTTGAACCTTTAGCGACATCTACACCAACAACAGGTTCCATGTCCTCACTCCTTATCTTTCGTTTCGCCGGTCCTTTCCACGATGGTTCCAAACCCATAGCTTCGCTTGTTATACGGGGTCAACTGCCCCTACCAGCCCAAACATGGTCTTTTGGAGGTCGTGGGAGAACTGTTTTTGTTACGAGGTCCTAGCCCCTAAAACCGCCACGTTCTCCCGGCTTCCCCCATCGTAAAACGACCACAAAAAAAGGCCAACCAGTAATTACTGGCTAACCTGATAATACGAAAATCCTAATCTTCATATAGGATTGTAATATTGTCGCTCCTATATTCGTTGTTAGGATTTAAAGATTCAACAGCTAAGCTCTAAACTAAACATAAAGATACTCATATCTGTTTTCAACCTGAAGTCCATTTCGTATTCTAATTAAAATTACATGCAATGTCAATGAATTAACGATTTGTTCACAGTTATTTACGAACTATACAGACATTATCTCTTTTGTTCATTCGTTTTTAGGATAGAGTAAGTACGTATCGCTCAATGTCTGCGATATATGAAGAAAAGACTGCCAGCAATGTTCACTGACAGTCTCTTGCTTAATTCGTAGTAGGTTTCTCTTCATATTCGCTGGATAATTCTTTTAGCGATTTGATTTTGCCATGGGGATGCTGTTCTTGCTTTCGTGACTTCCAGGCAGCTTCTTTTCTTTTCTTCTGGTCAGCCATACAAGATATCCTCCTCTGGAAACTGAGATGTATACTACTTCTTTATGATGTCATTCCTGAACAACTTTATTCTGCTTGTATAGGTAATAAGAGAATTAGGCAAGCATATAAGACAAATTATAGAGAATTCAGAAGTTAATTGGCAGGACCCAGATTAATCAAGCTGACCTCGGATAATGAGACGGTTGTGTTGCCATCTTGCTCACCATCAATGTTACCCAGATCAAATGAAATTCGAGTATTCGCATAGCTGTCTTCTGTTGCATCAAATGTAAACGTGAACTCCTGTTCTTCTGGGGTCAAATCAACTCGTGCCCCAAAGAACCCATGCCATTCATAGTTGGCAGCTGCATCGACCCATCCAATCCCCAAACCCAATTTCCTGGACTTCTCCGCTTTGGCTTTAAACGTTAATTTATATTTAAAACCTTGCTGTATGCCAAATCCTTCATTGATGACTTGACGATCCCATGGATGCTGTCCTGCATGACCAATCTTGGCTTGAAGCTGTTGATTGCTAACTTGCATCTCAAGGTCCGCTGCATTACCGTCCGCATGGGTAAACCAACCTTCCTTACCTTTGGAGAAGTCTCCATTAGGAATAAGATTAACATGAGCAGGCTGACCTCCTTGATCTGCATTCGGATTCACTTCATATAATTGGACGTTATTGATGTGAATCGAGTGTTCACCTGTAGAGAGCGGATATCCTAATCCAAATGCAAGCATAGCTGCCGAATCGGAGCTATCCCCCATAGTGAAGGTGTAACTATATGACTTTTGATCCGCGGTTAATTCCACTTCTTCTTCAAAATACTTCACAAAATCCCCTGCATTCTGAGAAAGAACCGCTTGCATGGATTTAGGACTTGAAGCAAATGCCTCGAAGGTAAGTCGGTACGTTTTGTTTGCATCCAGTTTGATCTGACCTTGTTGTAACAAAGCATCCCACCAATGTTCACTTGTACCAGGCAATTTAATCGTTAATCCTGCGCCCTCGTCATGTGAGGCTGTCAGATCATTAGGAATTAGCTCCCAATGATTCAGATCAGCTGTTAGCTCACTGTTCTGAATTTTGTTTTGTGAAATATCCACCCAACGTGTATTATAATCTGCTCCTTCAAAATTCACATAATAGGGTTTGCCTGCTGTCAAGTTGACCCCTGGGAAATACACCGTTTGATATGCTTGCCATCCACCCGTGTCTCCGAGACTCAGGTCTGATTGTGCAACGGTTGTACCTTGTTCATCCTGGATGCTGAACTGAACCTTGGAATCACTTTTTCCACTGGCCATTCGGGCAGACAGAACATATACTCCGTCGTGAGCTACATCGATTTTATATTGCAGCAGATCTCCCTGATCCATGTAACTGACATGTTTTCCTCCTTCTACGGAGTCCTCCAGTTGTAAGCCCTGCATCATCCAGGCTTCGGTTGCAGGAACATGTGCGTAGCCATTCACTGACAGAGGTTTTCCGCGTTTCGTCAGACGAACATTGTCCACATATACCTTACCTTCAGAACTGCCGAATAACATTCTTAGCTCGGATTGTGCGATTGATGCTCCATCTCCAATGATGATTTCACCAGTGAATGTTTTCATTTCTTGGTTCAAGGAGAGGTTTTGCCCTTGATGAACCTGTACCGTATGCCCATTACTGCTGACAACATCAATGTCGATACTTCGCGGTGTGTCTGCCTTGGCATCTAAGGAGAAACCATACGTTGTATTCGCTTCCAGTTTCAAATCCGGTTGGTTCACCGAAACTTGTTGTGGGTCATTATTCGTTTGAGTAACCTCAACAACCAGTTGACGCTCCATAATCGGGAATTTCGAAAAGTTATTTACACTTATATTGGCTGCCGCACTGTCCTGAATGCTGCTTGACCAGAATCCAAGACGCTCCTTGCCTTGATCGAATGTGCCATTGTAAATAAAGTTGCCATCAGGTAGCGCGTTTCGTTCGACAGTTAACGGATCAGCTTCACCCACCTCGATCAGTCTGACATTGGCAAACCAAACGGTTGTATCATCCAACCCCAGATTAAATTCGAATCTGGCATTGTTATCCGTTCCATCCCGCATATTGAAGGTATAGTCATAGGATTGCCAATCTGTCGTGAGTGCAAAGGTGTTATCACCCGAATAATTGGTCCAACTTTTTTCAAATTGGTTCAGTTTGGACATGATCGTACGGTTAGCAGATGCTTTCGCATCAAATTGTATCTTGTACTTTTTGTTTTTCTTGATGTACATCGGCATCTGAGTGAGTTGAACCGAGTAGTTTTCAGTACCCGATGCATCAATGGTAACTTCTGCTGCCTTCCCTTTCTGCTCATCCGTTACAACTTTGACACTGCCAGCTCCATCAGCATTTGTGATGAATTTCCACTGAAGAGGCACTCCATTGTCTGCAGACCCTTCCGAAAAACGATCATTGTAGATTTGATTGCCATCGGTTTGTGGGTCACGCTGTTGCGCAGGCTCGATGGGATTTGTTGTTACATCAGGCCATGTGTCTAGATTTTTGTAAGAATATACTCGTACAAAATCAACATTCATCTTTTCGGAAGTGAAGTTGCTTTCAGGTGAACCCGGCCAGTCTCCTCCAACTGCCAGATTCAGAATCAGATAGAATGGACGATCAAATGGTGCAGGGAACGTATAATACTCGGGTTGGCCGGCGGCCTTCGTTTGCCAGTTGGTCACTTCATGATGCAGCTTTCCATCCACATAGAAACGAATCATACCCGGCAACCATTCCACCTGGAAATCGTGATAATCGTCAGCGAAAGTTTCTCCCTTCGGAAGAGTAAGACTTCCCTGATCATGTCCATGGGAGCCGTCAGGCTTCACACTGTCATAATGCAATGTGCTATATACCTTGTTATTACTCTCTTTGCCACCAATTAGCTCCATAATATCGATTTCTCCAGAGGCAGGCCATCCACCATAATGTGCTTCATCTGTTGGCATCATCCATATGGCAGGCCACATGCCTTTATCAATAGGAAGCTTCGCACGTACAACTACTTTACCGTAGGTCCAGTCGCCTTTTCCCATGGAGATCAGTTTGCCAGAGCTGTAATCTTTACCGTTTTTCGGACCCTTTTTTGCTTCAATCTGCAACACGCTTCGATTCTGATCTTTTGTAATGCGAGTGTTATCGGGGCTATAATATTGCATTTCATTGTTATAAACGAGTCCTGTATCCTGCACGGTCCATTTGGAAGCATCAATCGAAGGCCCGTTAAACTCATCATTCCAGACCAGCTCCCATTGATCATGCGGAATCGTTGTTGCTGGAACCGGTTTTTCGCCCGCAGGATTGCTTGGTGTTGATGGTGTAGACGGTGATTGCCCGTCTGGAGAAGATGGTGTGGGTGTACTTGTCACATTTGTTGAACCACCAGGCTGCGATGAAGCAGGTTGTTGTGCTTCACCCACCATGGATGTGCGCAATCCTTGTTTTACTTTCTCTCCGTTGATCACAACATCATCGGCATCTACACTCAATTTTTGAATCGTACCTTTGGTATCCATTCGAGTCTGACTCGCTTCTGCATGAATATTCATGGAATCAATCAGGCTGTTTGAAGAGATCTCCAGAATGGATTTCTGCTTTACATGCATCTCCTGAATGTTGCTTTCTTCCGTAATGGCAATTCTGACGGGTTCCCCACGTTTGTCAACGACTACTCGCTTCAGCTTGGAGTTGTTAATGTTGATGGAATGACTGCCTCCGCCTTTAATGATGACACTTCCTGTAACAGTTACGCCCTGAAGAACAACAGATCCCTCGCCTATGCCTTCTGCCAGCAGCAGATTTCCATTAACAATCATATTTTTCAACGTGACATCCGTCGATTTAATAATCAAGTTGCCATCTACCCGGGACTCATATGTTTCAGGAGTGCTTTTTACATCTGCAATCATCGCTGACAGTAACTCTGCCGTCTCCGCTCGTGTAATCGGGGCTTTGGGATTTAATTTGCCTTGGAAACCTTTAAGAATATTTTCGTTCACCAGATAGGTAAGCGCTTTCTTTGCATAACCGGAAATATCATCTGCATCCTGAAATTTCAATTGTTCACTATCTTCATTTGTAGCGGCTGAAAGTTGAAAAGCTCGATCTACCATAACCGCTGCATCTTGGCGTGTAATCGGTTGTTGTGGTGACAGATGTTCACGGTCTGTCCCTTCGATGATGCCAGAACCATTCGCTCGTACCATCACGTCATAGTACCAATCGTCTGAAGTCATATCCGCATATGAACCAGTCGCCGCATTACTGGTGAAACCAAAGGCCCGATCCAGAATCATGACGAATTCAGCTCGGCTAATGACCTGACTGGGCTTGAACGTACCGTCCGTATAACCTTTCAATAAATTCAAGTCTTGCAAGCGTGTAACTGCAGATTGTGACCAATGCCCGGTCAGGTCTGTATAGGGAACAGAGAAGTGCAGGCTTTTCGCCTGCACATTTCCCACCTCCGCTTGACTCTGTACACTTTCTGCTCCAGCAGTTGCTGGATAAACGAGAGAAGCCATTAAACTCCATGCCACCATACATGCCAGTCCTTTTCTCATCCTTCTTCCTCCCTCAGCTCAGTTATCCTTGCATTTGCATAGCCTATTCCTTGACTGCTCCAATAACGATCCCCTTAACGAAGAAACGTTGTAAAAACGGGTATACCATCAGGATCGGAAGCGCGCCGATAAAGATCTGTGCTGCGCGTACGGTTCGCTGCGAGATATTCTCCAACATGGAAGGATCGACGTTGATTTTACTGAGATCTTGCTGAACAATAATGGTCTGTAATAGAGAAGCAAGTGGATAATTTTTAATATCAGACATATAGATCATGCCGTCGAACCAGGAGTTCCACTGATATACCATCGTAAATAAGGACAAGGTTGCGATAGCTGGAAGTGAAAGCGGTACGTAGACCAGAATCAACGTTTTGATATGACCTGCTCCATCCAAATAAGCTGCTTCCTCAAGTTCTTTGGGCAGACCGCGGAAGAAGTTCATCATGAGAATAACGTTCCACACGGACAGTGCGCCAGGCAGAATAAGCGCCCAGATTGTATTCATCAAGCCAAGCTTCTGGATCAGAATGTAACTTGGAATCAAACCGCCGCTGAACAAAATGGTAAATACGAAAAACCACGTATATAAGGAGCGACCTTTAAAACTGATGTCTTCCTTCGACAACGGAAATGCGGTTAAGAGCATGATGACCATACCAATGATCGTTGCAATTACAGTCCGTTTAAGTGATACGATCAAGGAGTTGATGAAGTTTGAATTCCCGAATGTTTTCACATATGCGTCGGTTGTGAACCCGATGGGCCAGAAGGTAACCAGGTTTGATGATGCTGGCGCCATACTGCTGAATGAAACAGCCAATATATGAATAATTGGTAAAATGCAGAGTATCGATAATATCCCAAGAAAAGTATAGTTAGCGATGCTGAATATGCGGTATCCTTTTGTTTTATAATACAAGCCCTTTTCTCCTCTCTAGAAAACTCGATAATTAGCTAGTTTGTAAGCCATTCTGTAAGATATAACAATCAAAATGGTAGCAACCACAGATTTGAACAACCCTACTGCTGTGGCAAAACTCATCTTCCCGTTCAGAATCCCGAGTCGATATACAAAGGTGTCAATGATGTCGCCTTTGTCATACACAAGCGGATTGTACAAGTTGAACACCTGATCAAAACCGGCGTTCAGGATATTGCCGATAGAGAGTGTCATCAGTACGATTGTAATCGGCATTAATGCCGGAATCGTAATGTGCAGCGTCTGTTTAAATCGGTTGGCCCCATCCACTTCGGCAGCCTCGTAGAGTGCAGGATTAATTCCTGAGAGAGAAGCCAGAAATACGATCGTACCAAAACCAAATTCTTTCCACACATCACTGAGGATCAGCGTTATTCGGAACCATGTACCGTCTCCCAGGAAGAAGATCGGTTCTCCTCCAAAGGCTACGACAAGCTGGTTGACCATGCCGCCCTGAGGAGACAGGATATCGAGCAGAATACCACCGAGAATAACCCATGATAGGAAATGCGGTAGATACACAAGCGTTTGACTTACTCTCTTGAATGCCGTCAAGCGCACTTCATTGAGCAAAATGGCAAACAGGAATGGAGCGAACAGTCCTGCGATGATTTTGAAAAATGCAATGACCAGCGTATTCCAGATCACCTGACCTACGTCCGGATATAAGAATAAATATCGGAAATTGTCCCAACCCACCCATTTGGATTCAGAAAATCCCAAGTATGGTTTGAAATCCTGAAAAGCAATTACAATGCCACCCATCGGTATGTACTGAAACACCAGTGCCAGCAATACAGCTGGAATGAGCATCATATGCAAGGTCCAGTTCCGTTGCATATTCCAGCGCTGTTTAACCCTGGTGGAGCGCCGTTTATGCGGCGTTTCTAACGTATGTTCCTTCACTCCTGCATCCCCCATGTTCTAAATTTTGTATTTTACAAGTCATCGTGAACTTGTATATTAAAATTATAGCAATGGAAATTTGTGATCTATATCCTAATATTGCAACAACGATATCAATATTTTAATAAGATTAAGGAGGTTGGACTTTGTTCACACGCTTGAATGTCTTTACCAAAATTACACTGTTGTTTGTGATGCTGCTTATTCTGGTGCTGTTTCTCTATACATACTCGAACCGGGAAAGCGTGCGTGTTATCGAACACGAGATTCAAAACAATACGATGAATCATCTCTCAACATTTGCTGATTCAGTAGAATCCAATATTTACCAACTGTCATTGTATGGGATGTCTATTGGGCAAGATTCGAGTATTCAGGAATATCAACGTCCCGACTACAAGGACATTCCCTATGAACGTGTGAAAGTTGGAAGTGCCATTCTGGAGAAAATGAATCTGTACAACGCAGCAAGCAAATGGCATTCGACCATCACACTATACTTCCCAAGGATGCAAAAAGTGATATCAACGGATTATTATGCTTACATTCCGTACAGGGATGATGAATTTAAGGAGCCTCTCTCGCAATCCTGGACCTATGCCGACAATCAGTTTATCTGGTACACTACCGATCCAACGACAGCGATGGCGAGACCTGGCAAAGCCAGATTGATTACCAAAATCAGTTTTCCAGTTCATCACTTAACTGCACTTCTTAATCAAAACAAGTTAAATAATAAAGGCGACCCGTTCATGTTCCATCCCGATTATGGATTAATCAGCAATAGTTCTGGAAAGGAGACCTTGAACGCAATCCTGCCTTCCCTGAAAGAAGCAAAACTGCAGGCCAGCGGTGGCTTCAGTACAACGTTGAACAAAACGGAATATTACGTCTCCTACATTCAATCCAAGAGCCTCGGCTGGTATTATATTGACTATGTGCCTATGCAGCAAATTTTGAAACCGATTACGAGCAGCCGGAATCTTTTTTACGCTTCAATTGCCGTTCTGATCGTGATGAGCGTTGTTGTATTATATACACTCTACCGAAGTGTGCAGCTTCCACTTTTACAGTTGGTTAAGGGGACAAATCGCTTGTCCACCGGGGACTTTTCCGTTCGGCTTCATCATTCTGCACGCAATGAGTTCAGCCTGTTATTTGCACGTTTCAACATCATGGCTCAACGAATTCAAGAATTAATCGAGAATGTATATGAGGAGAAATTAAGAAGTCGGGAAGCCACGCTCAAACAGTTGCAATCGCAGATTAATCCGCATTTTCTATATAACTGTCTGTTCTATATCAAGAACATGGCCCGAATGAAAAATGAAAAGGCCGTGGTAGCCATGGCACTGAATCTGGGGGAGTATTACCGATACATAACCAGGTCCGAAAAGGATCAAGCCACGCTTCGTGAAGAGCTGACAATGGTCAAAAATTATTTGGAAATCCAGTCACTTCGTCTGGAACGAATGCATTTTACAATCGACGTGCCCCATGATATTTTAGATAAAACAGTTCCCAGACTAACCCTCCAGCCTATTATTGAGAACGCTATTATTCATGGTCTGGAGCCCAAATCGGTAGATGGTGAGATTAAAATCTATGCGGACTGCGAGGATGATGTGTACACAATTATCGTGGAGGACAGCGGGCTTGGCATGTCTGAGAAACAACTTGATCATCTGAGAGATAATCTTCTTAAACCGCTGGATGAGAATATGGGATGTGGTACATGGAATGTCCATCAGCGTTTATCTTTTCTGTACGGTGAAGGATCTGGACTATCTTATGATCATTCTTCAATGGGTGGGATTAAAGTTAACATCACGTGGCACGACAATACAGACAAGTAGGTGAACGACCCATGTTGCAAATATTATTAGTTGACGATGAACGTTCCGTCGTGGAAACGCTGGCAGAGACCATTCCGTGGGAAAGCTGCGGGATCGGTACAGTTCATGAAGCATTATCCGGTGCAGTAGCGCTGGAAATTATGGACAACCACGACATTGACATTGTAATTACGGATATACGTATGCCCGAAATGTCAGGCATTGCACTGATTACAGCAATTCATGAAAAGTGGCCTCATGTGCAGACAATTCTGTTATCAGGTCACGCCGACTTTGAATATGCGAAACAGGCCATTGCGCAGGAAAGCTTTGATTACTTACTGAAACCCGTTAGTGATGAAGATCTGATCGAATCCGTGCAACGTCTTGTTCATCGAATTAAAGAAAAGTGGGAAACCGCAGCATCTCATCAAAGAGCCTTACACGCCTTTCAGGATCATCTGCCATTGCTTCAATCCACGATGCTGCATGAGTTGCTGACTGGAAAAGTCTATGATCAGAAGACGCTGGCAGACAAGCTTGATCTGCTGGAGCTTCCCTACTCCGTAGGAGAAGATCTCGGCATGTTGATTATCCGTATGGAGAAACATCTATCCGATATGGCGCACGGCGACCTGGCCCTAATGGAATATGCGATATGTAATATCATAAGTGAAGTGATGCATAATCATTTTCATATCTGGCACACACGAGACGTTCATGATTACATTGTTGTTCTGGTAAGCATGAAACATTCCACAACGATGAGTTATAGCAGGAGTGAGACGCCTCAGACATTGCTTGAGCAGTATGCTGCCCAGATTCAAACCAATGTTCAGTTATACCTGAAAGGTGCAATCTCCATTTCCGTCTCCAGTTGGGGCAAGTTTCCCCATGAAATTGGAGAACTCTATGAGCGAACGGTTATGTCCATGCGTAAACGGATGGGTCAGGTGCAAGGTTTGTTTGTCACCGCTTCCGATGAAACGGATGCCAACCCTCTACATACGATCAGGTCGCTGTATCAGCCACCAACGTTGATTAGCCTGCTCGAAGCTGGTCGCTTTGAGGATGTGGAACAGAAAATCGAACACATTTTTGCGGAACTGCTGCATTCCAATGAACATCATGATATTGCCGAGTCAACCTTTGAGGTGTATTTTGCTATTGCGGGCGCGTTTGCGTACATCATTCATAAAAATGGCAAACAAATCTCTTCTTTGATACCAGCAGAGTCCTATCGTTACTTTCAAGCTCCCAGCTATTCCACTGCGCAGCAGCTACAGGACTGGTCCGTGCGTACACTTCATTACATACGAGATGATGCTGAACAAGAGCTTAGAGACAATCACAGCACCATTGTGCGCAGCGTCAAAAGTTTTGTCGACCTTCATCTGGCTGGTGATGTATCACTGCCTGCAATTGCCGACCATGTGCATCTGCACCCAGTCTACTTGTCCAAGGTATACAAGGCGGAGACAGGTGAAGCACTTACTGCCTATGTGTACCGGTTAAGAATGGAGAAAGCAGCCTATCATTTGCGAACATCAACCGCCAAAGTGTTTGAGATTGCAGAACTTGTTGGTTACAACAATACCGCATATTTCATCCGAGTTTTCAAGAAATTTTATGATCTTACACCGCAAGAATATCGGGAAAATCTGCCGGTTTAAGAGAGTACACAGACTAGACTTGACGTTCTGGTATTTCTCTGGTTTCCCCTACTCCATATCAAATACAAAAAGGCATTGCCGGAGATCTTCTCCTGCAATGCCTTTTTGGTGCTTATGTGGCCGCGATGATTCAATTCAGCCAGCCCTGCGTCATCCTATTTTCCGCTTTTCACGGAATCATACCACTCGTTAACTTCTTTCGTAATCTGATCTCCACCTGAAGACTTCCACTTCTCAACAAATGAGTCGAACGCGTCCACAGAGGTTTTGCCATACACAATTTGAGAGAAGGTGTCCTTCTCCATCTTTGTCAAAATGTCATTGTTCATCTGCATCGTCATTGAAGGTGCACCGGTAAACATTTGATTGAACACGATGTCCTTTTGATCCAAAACAATCTTGGCTGCATCAAGCATAGGTACTGGTACACCTGATTTGATTTTTTTCTCAAATGGCGTTGTTGCTTCTTCACCACTTGCCAGCTTCGCGAGTGTTGTCATACTCAGATTCGGAATTCTCGCTCCATCAAAAGTCAAAGTGTACTTCTCGGGAGCATAACCCCCCGTAAGACTTGCATCGGTTGATGGTTTCCCATCTACCATAACCCAATCGTATCCTTCCGCAAATCCATGCTCAAACTCATCGCCCTCTTTAGGATTCGCATAGTGATCAAAGAGATAGTTCTGATAGGTGAAAAAGGCTTCCGGATTTTTCATGTCTTTGTTAATTAGAACTACGCCATTTCCGTTTGACGTACCATGTCTGCCTGCTTGACCGTTTGGACCAGAAGGAATTGGATACGCCTTGTATTCAGCCTCAGGATTGTTTTTCTTCACATCCTCCAGCGGCCAGGATGGCATCCAGTGAGGACCAACCACAATACCTGCTTTTCCGGCAGTAAATTCTTCAGCTGCTTTTGTCTCGTCATACACGCCGGCTTCTTCCGGGATATACCCTTTGCTCATCCAGCTCTGTAATTTGGCCAAAGCCTGTTTTGCACCAGGTGTAACGGAACCGTATTCAAGTTTTCCGTCTGCCGTCAGATTCCATTGGTTTGGCATTGTACCATAAGCGCCAAATACCCACCCAGCTTCAGACATCCATGTGTTCAGCCAGTTCTTGAAGCCAATGGTGAGTCCGTAAGTGTCCTGCTTCCCATTGCCATCCGGATCTTGATTCGTAAACGTTTCCATAATGACTTCAAGATCATCTATCGTTTTAGGTGCTTCCAGATTGAATTTCTTCATCCAGTCTTCACGGATCCACATGACAGGATCACCATTATAGGAATAGTCCAGAATCGGAATACCGATCTTTTTGCCATCTTGCATGTATGGATACCATACGGAAGGATCTTCGTTTACGGCTGCTTTCCATGTGTCGCTGGCATATTTGTCAAACAACTCGCCCGCATCGACAAATTTTCCGGACTCAATCAATTCACGCACCAGATTGAATTCGCCGCGATACGAAATAATGTCTGGCATGTCCGCATTGGAAGCCAGTGACAGGCGCAGTTTCGTCTCAAATGCATTATTGGTAGAAGGAGATATCCACTGGTTTTTCAACTCAATTCCGAGTTTCTCCTTGGCCCATTTTGTATGGACATTATTATCCTGATCCTCGCCTGACTTAAACTTCACGTCTGGACCCCATGGTCGTAAATACGTAATGGATACTGGTGGATCATACTTTCCATCTTTGAGCTCCAACGTTGTCGCTGGTGTACTCGATTCTGTTTTCTTGTCGCTCCCGTTACTACACCCACTCAGGGCTGCAGATAGAGCCAATACACCGATCATGACCAAACTGCCTACTCGTCTCTTTTTACTTGTGTCCAACTTCGTTCCCCCAGTCTATGTAATGTTGCTTACAGGTTAATCATAATGAATTTTTGATATTTATGCCCATACTAATATTGCAACATTTATTGCATTAATTTAGGATATTGGATATTGAATACATATATTGAATAAATACAATACCAGAAAATAGAAAAAAGCAGCCGCTAACGGCTGCTTCAGTCTGCTTAATTACTCGTATATTTAACCCAATCGTACTCAGCATAGAGCGGATTAGCCCCGTTATAAGGACCGAGCCAGCTATCTACTCCTGTTCCATTCCACAGGTTCATCATGATTTTTCCGGGTGTTTTAGGAATATTGCTGGTTGCCGTATGCTTCAATACACCATCAACATACCATTTGATATGTCCCGGCTGCCAGTCAAATGCGTACGTATGGAAGCCCTGGGATGCATCAAACCCTAGATTGATAATCTTCTCATGATTACCAACCCCATTGGTATAATAATTAAACTGTACTTTGGTTGTGTCTTTTCCTAAAAATTCGATATCAATCTCATCCCATTGGGTGCCATGTGCAGGACCTGTGTATGTGAAAAATGAGGAAACTACACCTGTGTTCTTGGCAGGTTTCATACTGACTTCATACAAGCCGTACCCATACGTATTCGTGGTACGATACTCTCCGCAATCAAACTTGTTCTGTGCAGAGCTGGTCAAACCAAGCTTAAGCTTGCCGTCACTTGTAAAATTAACATTGTTAGCCCTCCACGTACAGTTAAACATGTTCCCATTGGAATACCCATCCGCTTTTTGCCACGTACTTGCGTTAAAATAGGTTAGAGGTTCCCAGAACACATAACCCGCGAAAGCGCTTACCGAAAAAAACAAAGAGATGACACCAGTTACCGCCAAAGTATACCAAGACTTCCTCTTCATCATACACCTCCATGAATGATTCCAACATGTATAATCAGCGCAATAATAGATAGCGCTTACATGGTTGGTATTTCCATTTTATCCGGAAGCATGGTGGTAAACTATAGCAAACTTTAAAGCAGAGATATTCAATTTTTAAGATCTTCGTTCTTGTATCTAATCATGTTATGTTAAGACTATGCCAGTTTCATACACGTAAGATGGATTGAATGAAGCGCCTGCCCTTCAGCATAGAAGGAATCAGGCGCTCCATGAAAACCATTTTTACATATATCTCAACATGTTTGTTTCTTTATTCACCCTAAAAGGGTTCTATTTCGCACCAGCTCGTACCAAAATGTCTTCAATTTCTTTGAAGCCATTATTCTTCGCATGACTGAGTGGTGACACCCCATCACGGTCCGATATGTTTACGTCTGCTCCGTGGTCAATGAGTAATTGTATCGTCTCCTGCTGCCGAGCATTGCCATCGTTAAGAATGATCGCTTCGAGTAGTGCTGTCCATCCCAATTGATTCACATGGTCCACATCCACCGAAGTTTGAGTCAGTAGTTCTTGCACTACATCCACATATCCATGCTCCGAAGCTGGAATAAGTGCTGTCCCTCCATATCGATTCGTTATCGCTGGGTCCGCTCCCGCCTCGATTGTCAGCTTCAAAATATCCAAGTATCCTTCAGCACCAGCATACAGAAACGGGGTGTTTTTCATATCGTCCTGTATATTCACGTCTGCCCCCGCTTCAATTAACACTTTAGCCGATGTTGGATCATTATTGTAAGTTGCAATCATTGTAGCCGTTCGTCCACTCTGATCTTGAGCATTGATATTGGCGCCTCCTTGAATCATTTGTTCGATGCGTTCAGTATCGCTGTCCTCTACTGCCTTGAACAGCTGTTCATCTGCTGAAGTCATGGCCTTTACCTCCACTTTAGAGTCGTTTCTCATTTCAGGCACGCAGCCTTGGACGATCAACATACTGCTTATCAGGACAACGATGATCAGCGATTTACTCATACTACCTCCTTTACTCCAGTGTCAAGGTGACCGAAGAAGCGATACTCCAATCCCCAACTGGGTTTATTGTATACGTAGTACCTGGAGTCAACTTCCCATCATTCGTTAGGTCGAATACACCCGTCGCACCTTTTCGACTTGAATATTTATAAGTGGCCGTCAGAACATCCCCGCTAGGTGAAGTTAACGTTACACTTCGACCAGAGAACAGTTCATCCCCAGGGTCCTGGTCAAGTGTAACTTCAATGGAGGTTTCGCTCACTGCTTGAGCACTTGCAACCACTAGTGGATCAAACGATTTCGCCGTAAATGAAGCATTTTCGATGTTGGCCCAATCCGAAGAAACCGTATATGTGACACCTGATTTCAACGTTTGTCCCTCAGGCAAACGGAACTTCGGTTCTTGTTTGCCATCTGTGGATTGCGTGAACGGAACATATCTGGCAACGATAGGCTCGCCACCTTCTGGCGTAATTACAACTTGTCTTGCCTGCATGGAAGAGATGATCTGATACTTTTTGCCTCCTGCTTGCTCTTGATCATTCAGCACAAATGCATTAGCTCCTCGACCACCACTGTAAGCCGAAATGATGTAACCATAATCCACGACACTGTTCACTTGCAATGCTTCAATCTCGAATGTATCATTCGTTACTTGACTAACCGTTGTCATGTTTATTTTCGTACCACTGCCTTCAAAGGAACCAGCGTCTTGGCCTTTGTAAGTCAGGTTGTACACTTCACTAGCATCTTGTACGGACGTTGGAACGATGTAAGTCGCGATTGACCCTGTTTTCAAACGCGGCATATTGGTTAACGTCAACCCGCCACTAAACGCAAAGTCCGTTTGTGCCTTGGCAAAAGCTTCATTCGCTGCTGTCAGCGGCTTGTCAAAAGTTACAATTAACGTAATGGCATTCAGTGATCTAACGCTCTTGATTTGAGCTTGCTCCGAAGGAATAGCTTGGTGTGCAGTTTGCAACAGCACTGCTGTTTCGCCGCGCGTTGCTGTACCGTTCTCGGAGTAGAACTCGCTCATCCAATGGTGAACGGACTTTACATCACGTTGCATCGCTTTGGATACGACCTGTTCGAGTTCAGCATCCGACACTTGAGTTTGCGGATTGAATTGTCCATCGTTAGCCTGCATGATGCCAAGTTCAACAAGCTTTGACGCATATGGCGCATACCATGCATTCGGATTCACATCCGTCAATTCTACGGTTTCTCCCGTCTTGCTCTCCAAATTAAACGTTTTGAAAACCAATGAAGCTAACTCCGCACGGGTAATTGCTCGATGTTCACCCATAGATTGATCTGCATACCCGTTCATGATCCCCAAGCTATTGAGATCCTTGATAGCAGCTTCAATCTGTTGTTGATTAAGCTGTGTGGTTGTTGCCGCAATGTTAGTAACGTATGTAGCTGCATGTACTTGATTCGCAGTTAACGGGAACACTGCTGTACCTAATGCAGTTATGGTTAGAAATGTAGCGATTTTGCGGGTTGTAGAATTCATGGTTGAATTCCTCCTCTATAGGTTGTAGTTGCCTGTATCTATAGAATAGAGGACAAAAAGAAACTCCCAAGGCTAAAGTTATTAACAAAATATAAACTGGCTCTAAATTTTCACGAAACTTATGCAGTAAACCGGTAGCCTGCACCCCAGACGGTTTCAATATACTCCGGATTTTTGGGGTCTGTCTCCAGCTTCCCCCGCAGTTTGCGAATATGGACGGTAACCGTTGCAATGTCTCCGGTGGAATCCATGCCCCAGATCCGCTCGAACAGATCTGATTTGCTAAATACACGGTTGGGATGACTCGCAAGAAATACAAGTAACTCGAATTCCTTCGTTGTAATCGCCACCTCTTCTCCATTAACAAAAACGCGGCGTGATCCTTTATCAATGTGAAGCCCGCGAATGTGGATTTCATCCTGCTCAGCTGGTTTGTTTTTGCCAAGTAGTCTCTCGTATCGGGTCAAATGAGCCTTTGCTCGTGCAACCAATTCACTCGGGCTGAACGGTTTTGTAATAAAGTCATCCACTCCCAGATTAAATGTCCGGATCTTATCGATTTCTTCCTTTTTCGCGGAAACGACAAGGATGGGAACTTCCTTTACTTCACGAATGCGCCTGCAACATTCGAAGCCGTCGAGTCCCGGAAGCATCAGATCAACAATGATCAGATTATATTCCCCCTCCAGTGCCTGCTTCAGACCTTCATCTCCAGTATGGCAGAGATCCACGGAAAATCCGTTGAGCTCAAAATAATCCCGTTCCAGTTCCGCAATCGTTGTTTCGTCTTCAATGATCAAAATGTTTGCCATTACTTATTAATCCCTCTCTTCATTCAGCCGTTTCAGTTTGATATATATACTCGTGCCATCATTGGGCTGGCTTTCAGCCCAGATGAAGCCCCCATGTCCATCAATGATTTGGCGGGCAATTGCTAGCCCGAGCCCACTTCCGCCCGTTGAAGAATTGCGGGATTGTTCTGCACGATAGAAGCGTTCAAATATATAAGGCAGTGCCTCTTCGGGTATTCCCCTGCCATTATCTTTAAAGCCCATCGTAATCCATTTCTCATCAGCTTGAAGTGTAATCTCGAATCGTTTGTGTTCATTCTCCATGTATTTGAGTGCATTATCCACCACATTAACAACGGTACGTTTTAACTTCTCCGGATCCACAGCAGCCATAGCGGGACCAGACACCTGGTTATTCCATTCCAGTGCAACACCTTTATCCTCCAGATCATATCTCAGCTCTTCGATGCTATCTTCAAGGAAATCAGCGAGATCAACTGTTTTAAACAGGAACGGCTCTTGGTTCAAGTCGAGCTTGGAATACAAAAACAGTTCATCCACCAGCTTATCCATGCTAACTGCTTTGGAGTGAATGATATTAACATAACTCTCCATTTTCTCTGGAGTATTAGCCACGCCGTCACGAATACCCTCAATATACCCTTTGATATTGGTAATCGGTGTACGGAGATCATGCGAAATGTTGGAGATAAGCTCTTTGCGGTTCACTTCGTCCTGCTGTCGTAACGCATAGGAGAGCTGTAATTGATTCCGCATGCTCTCAAACGCTTCGCTGAGTTGACCAACCTCGTCATTAGAGTTTAGCTGAAGTTTAAAGGATAGATTACCATCCTTGATATGTTCGGCTGAACTTCGTAGTTGATTCAAGGGTTTAATGAAGCTGCGCGTGATCCAGCGGAACAAGAGCAGATTTGCAATGATGAGGACACCAATAAGCAGGAATGACATCACAGGCAGCAACTTGCGAGTAAGCTCCGCAAAGGGGCTTCTCTCGCGAATGACAAAGATACTCCCCCGTTCCCCATCTGAATATTGAAAATCAAATTTTGCATACGCGTAAAATCGCTCACCAATATTGAAGGTGCTCCGAATCTGATAATTGTTAAGATCATAGGCAGGCAGTGCTTGCTTCAGTTCTTGCTGGTTGAAGGTCAGTGATTCGAAGATCTGACTATTCTCTCGTCTGATGTAGAGCCCTGACTTCTCAGCTCGAAGCTTCATATCATATTCACGCAGCAAAACCTTGTTCTGCAGGTCATCCGGGTCATTTTTGGCCAGAAACTTCATCTCTTGAAAGATCGATTCTCCCTGTTCAGTCAGGGGGTTGATCTGATAATGTACCTTGTAAATATCGCGGAAACTCTGTAGATCCCCTGTAGCCGCAATCGTATACAGACTTGCCGTAAGCAGGATGAACAGTAGACTTATAACAAGCATGCCCGTGAAGGACAGCAGCATTTTTATTCGAATTGACATGGGTTCCCCTTCTCAAGCAAACAATTGGATTAGTTAGTGCACATGTTAACACAAGATGGATTCTATTGCCCATATGTAAAAAAGAGCTTTCTTTTTCATTATATATGTTGACAGTGATAATCGTTATCAATAATGTTGGAGTAAGGTGCACAACGATTTATCTTAGAATGACCGGCAAACACTTTTGAAATGAGGTACGTAATGTGAAAGTAGACGTTAATCAGTTAGCAGCGCATTTTGCACACATTCCTTTTCAAGTAGAAGGCGTATATCGATATGCTAGAAATCCAGGGGTTCCCCAGGCTGACTATACCGATTCTTTTCCTGGATTTGTATTTCCTCTTACAGGAAAAATACAATTTCAATTTGATGGTACACCCTATATTTTTTCACCAGGAAAAGTTGTACATGGGGGCGCGAAAATGAAACTGGATCAAACCGTGTTTCATAGAACGGACTGGGAATATATCCTCGTTTTATACCGGATATGTAGTTCGGACCTCGAAGAGACAAGCTTTTCCCATCAGCATTTTGAATTATCAACGGGTCGATCCCCACGTCTGATCGAATTAATCATGCGTCTTTGGCATGTGTATAATCAGCGCGGAGGTATTTCAAAGTTTCAGACAGAGATGCTGTTTCGCGATGTACTGAATGAGACTTTAATATGTGTTGATCATAGGCAAAATAGTTGTGAATCAGATACTTTATTCGAACGGGTCTCTACCTATATCCAAGAACACTATGATCAAAGTCTGACTGTCGCATCACTTGCAGAACAAAATAATGTTAATCGAAATCGACTTTCCTATGTGTTTAGAAGACATGCAGGTATGGGTCCAGCAGAATATGTATTGAAATATCGTATAAACATGGCACAGCAAATGTTATTGGCAAGTGATGCGTCTGTACAACAGATTGCCGAGAGCGTTGGCATTGCTGACCCCTTTTATTTTAGCAGAGTGTTTAAGAAACAATGTGGTATTTCTCCTACGGAGTATCGTCTGAAGTTCATCAATAATCCATCCTGATTTCAATAGGCATCCATGTTATACCAAAGCTTAAATCAGTATACTGAACATATAGGATTAATACACAGGAGGAATGACGATGCACTATCAAGCTATTAAATTAAATGAGGAATTTTCGAAATTAAACGATCTTTGGTCTCCGAAACTCATTGGTGAAATGAATGACTATCAATTTAAGATCGTTAAGATTGCTGGAGATTTTGAGTGGCATGTTCATGAGGAGACTGACAAGTTATTTTTTGTGCTCGAAGGGGAAATGATAATTGATTTTCGTGATGGGCAAGTGAAGATTTCCAAGGGCGAGATGTATATTGTCCCTAAGGGAGTCGAGATCAAACCTTCCGCCGAAAAGGAATGTCATATCATGTTGATGGAGCCTGGAAGCGAAGTAAACACTGGCGGGACTAAGGCCGAATAAGCGTCAGTTATTGGAACCAGGAAGTTAATTTGCAATATCAGAGAGCCGATAACCGCGTAATAGGGGTTATCGGCTCTGCGTCTGTACGGCTAGCTTTTTGACATGCATTAATCAGCAATCTCTCGGTTATGTCATTTGTTGCTGGTCTTCTTGATCAATTCCACACCATCGTATGCCAGACTTTCCACACTTGTTGCCTTCTGCAGTATGTATTGATCAAAAAAGTTCTTCGCATAGTCTGTAACAAGATTTCGCATCTCCATAACATCCCGTTCACCTCTGAGTTCCTCATTAACACTGGTAAACACGATGTCACAGTAATCCAAATGTGCAACACGATCAACTGAGAAATAATAGGTTTCCATGCTATTGTTAGCGCCAATAACCGCATTCATATTATAGTTAGGTTCACAAAACAGGAACAAGAAAGGTTTTTTAAGATCGCTGTCAAGAAGTCCAAACGCACCGCTATCCAAACCAATCCCGCAGGCGAATCTGTCGTCATCCCGGCAAACCATCGCCGTCGTAGGCCCTCCATAAGAATGTCCGACTATACCCATGCCGATGTCAAGCAACAATCTGCCCTTAAAGATGAAATTCAGCTCTCCAGAGTCCAGTTTGTAAAGATAATCGGCTACATACCTTACATCTTCTGCCTGTAATTCACTATACTCTGTTATCTTGGAAAGTATCGGTAGTGCAAGCACGTTACGGCACATCTCAATGGCAGTTTCATCGTCAGGCCGCATCTCCATCTTACCGGCTAACGTTAGCATCTCCGGATCTTCACCAAAGGCTGTAAGGACATCCGAAAAGTCCTTGGATACATTAAACAGGCGCCCATCTTTACGTTTATACATCGTGCTATTCTGATGGCCGATGCTTACCACAACATACCCCATGCTTGCCAAGTCTGTACAGAGCACTGTCCCCCATTCTGGAGATCCGCCCCCACCGCACACATAGAATAACACTGGATAGCGCTTTTCCTTCCCGGAAAGAGCAAGGTCGTCGTAACACTGGGTCTTGATATCTATAGAGAAAACATCCTTCAACGCGGTGACAAGTGGCTGCTCATTAAACATCTCGTAGACTTCAGGAAACATGTACGTTGATGTAGTCTTACCTTCGCTACTGTCAGACGGATAGTACACAAAAGCGGTCAGTTCTCTTTTGGAGTAATCTGATGCCGTGTACTCCAAATCCATCTGGGTTCGACCGACAGTATAGCCCCCAATTGGTTCTGGAAATGCGTCATAGGTTTTCATTTTCTTTCCCCCTTAAGATCGCTAACCATTTCAGAATATTTATGATCTTCAAGCAGCCCATGACCCATAAATTCAGCAAAGTACTTGCTGATCTTATGTTGCAGCTCAGAGTCCTTAATATCGAATTCCCTAAAAAACAAGATTAAATTAAGCTGCATTGACTCAAACATAAAAGAGATCAGATCGTCGTCAACATCCGGTCGGAGATATCCATCAACCCTCATTCGGCGTAAAATGTCCTTGATCATGGGGAATGACTCGCCCTTTAACACATTCACATATACTTTCAGCAAAATGTCCTCAGGAATATATGAACATGTTTTAGTCAGTTTGATTTCCAACTCATTCAGTGGCTCGGTCACCATGCCATTAACGTTACCAAATAAGCCAGTAAGGAAATAGCTGTAAAGGGAATCTTCATTACTGTTACTGAAGTATGTAGCTCTTTTCTGGGTCACAATACGTATTAAGTGACAATAAAGGTCATCTTTGTCTTCAAAATACCGATAAAATGTTCCGGGGTGCATGGACAAACTATCCAAAACCATCTTCATAGTTATATCCTCGTAAAGATTATCAACAAAAAGATGCATAGCGCTATTCGATATTTCCTCGCGCCTTGCTTCGTCTAAACGAAAGAAAGTATTTTTTGGCATAGACTACTCCTTAATGTATAGTGTGAACTGATTCACACTATACTGATAATTCATTCACAAGTCAAATCGTATTAAAATAGAGTGTTCACTCCATTCTCGCTATCATTCAGGCTGACCGGGAACAGCTTTAGACAGGAATTTGGTCCCTGATAACAAAAAAAGCCGCTAAAATAGCGACTTTTAATGGTACTATGTTTTTGTCCTTGGCTTCATTACAACTCGAGATCATCAGCGAGTCCTTCAACACCTGTGAAGATGGAATCCCCGTAACCCCAGAAGTTGTTGAAATCGATAATGTAGATTTTTTTGTTTTTAACTGCGTTAATGTTTTGCACCTGCTTGTTGGCAAGCAGCTTTTTAATCGTTTCTTCTGGATCAATACCACCTGCATACCTCGAAATAATCATTGCATCTGGATTAATCTCGATTAACTTCTCCAGACTGAGTGTGCCAGTTTCATTAATCAGCATATTATGCATATTGATTAATGACATTGCACTTTCAATAAACGTATCTCCGTTTCCGTTGTAGATTCCAATGGTTCCATCACCATTATCCGAAAAAGATGCATAGTTGATCGTTTCAGCGCTAGCTCGGGCCGACAAGGCATTCTCGCGTGCTTTAAGTGTCTCAATATATGCCGCTGCATTCTCTTGTACGTTGAATATCTCACCTAATTCAGTAATATCCTGATACAGACTATCTAACGATGCATCAGGAACACTGGTGCTTTGTACATACGTTTTAATCCCCATATCATTCAAGCTGCTTACTGTACCAACACCCCAGTCCGCATCCTCAAACAATCCACCACGTCCTACAACCAGGTCAGGCGTAGCGCCTATTGTCACTTCCTTACCTACATAG
This sequence comes from Paenibacillus sp. FSL P4-0176, assembly GCF_037975265.1. NCBI lineage: Bacteria > Bacillati > Bacillota > Bacilli > Caryophanales > Paenibacillaceae > Paenibacillus > Paenibacillus sp. FSL P4-0176. The sequence goes on along the minus strand of NZ_CP150242.1, from coordinate 3,586,280 downwards.
CCTTCAGCAAGCACAGGAATTTGTTTAAATTCATCAGCAATATCTTCAGGTACACTACCAAACAACGCAGCTACACCTACAAGTTTGTCTGTCAAACCAAGGCGAATCATCAGCTCGGCTGCACCCTGGGTATTGGCAACTACTCGTTCAGGTGCCTTGTCAAACGTTTGATCCTTCTTCACCCATGTGCCGTTCTCTGTTGTATAGTTTGAAACGGTTACCGGGTAAGTTGTTTCAGCAGGTGCTGAAGCGTCTGCGTCGGTTTGTTCCCCATTTGTTGCTGCATTCGGGGCGTTGCTCTCCGCAGCTTGCTGTGAACTGTCATTTGCATCTTTGCTGCCACCATTGTTGCTTGAACACGCTGCGAGCACCAGAATCATTGCAGTAATCAAACAAAGAAACATCCCTTTTTTAACGGATACTAACATGTAAATAATCTCTCCCTTTTCAATTCTCTCTTGTCTTTTAGACCCATATGTAAAATAACTATTGTCAGTATACAGTAAATGTCGAAGTGTGTAAATGAGAACAATAATCAATATCATTTATCTGATGGATAAAAAGAGCCCCATATGGGTGCCTCTTACTTTGGCCATAAATTTTAGTTCATGCAACCTGGTGGCTCACAGAAAAACCAAGTTCATCTCCCCTGTACGGGATTGAACTTGGTTCCTCTTTTACTTAACTATTTATTACGTGCCTGATTAACTTTGGCGATAAGTTCATTAATAATTTCATCAGGTGACCGCTCATTCATCCATTGTTGGCCGAACATTTGGAACACTTTGATCATCGGGAAATCTGCCCAGAATCCCACAAACTCCTCGTTAAGATATACCTTGTCCGTAACGTGCTCGTTCATTTCATTCAGGCAATGCTCCAATTCCTTTTTCGCTACAGGATCACTCATCCACTCACTGAGCAGACTGAATTTGTGGAATGTGATTTCTTCCTTACCAAAGTCACAATGCAGACGTTCCGTAATTCGGAGATCTTTGGACGAGCTGCCAAGTGAAATTTGGAAAAATCCGGTCTCAGCCACCCAACGGTTATACTTGGTGTTGTAATATGAGAAATCTCTCTCTTCCAGTTCAAAAGTAATCTTGCGTTTTTCACCCGGCTCCAGTTCAACTTTAGCAAAAGCTTTTAATTCTTTCTCTGGACGGGTCCATGTGCACTCTTCATCATGAACATACAATTGAACAACTTCTTTCCCCTTGCGCTTTCCGTTATTTTTCAATTGGAAGGACAAAGTAACACCGGTATGGGTCTGAGCCACTTCCAGATCCGTATAGGAGAACGATGTGTAAGACAATCCGTGTCCAAACGGGAATTGAGGTGCCAGTTCTTTCCGGTCATAATATCGATAACCCACGAACAGGCCTTCGCGATAATACAGCTTGCCGTTCTCTCCGCGAATTCGCATATGTGAAGGGTTGTCCGACAGTTTGACAGGGAATGTCTCAGAAAGTTTGCCCGAAGGATTTGTCTGTCCGAATAATACATCTGCAATCACTTTACCCATGCCTTGACCCGACAACCAAGAATGAATCACACCAGGTACATGCTGCACCCATGGGCGCATAGCCAGCGCGGAGCCGCTGCTCGTCACGACAATACACTTGGGCTGAACCGCGGCTACCGCGAGAATCAATTTCACTTGATGCTCGGGAAGATCAATGCCTTGCAAATCATGCATCTCCGATTCCGCATATTCCGGTTGGCCAACAAACAGTACAGCAACATCGGAATTCATGGCTAATGATACGCTTTCCTTGATTAGCTCATCATTGATGGAGTCATCCTCCGGGTACCCTTCTGCATAAGTCATGGTCATGGCATCACCAGCCAGATTTTTTATCTCGTCCCATGGAATATCGATTTTTGTAGGCGTTACTTTTGCACTGCCCGCTCCCTGTATTCTCGGTTTTTTGGCAAACCGTCCGATCACGGCAATCGACGAAATGGACTCCTGCCCTAGCGGGAGAATCGCGTTCTCATTTTTCAGAAGCACAATACTCTCGGCCGCCGCTTTACGCGCGAGTGCATGATAGTCCGAATCTGGAGAAGAATCCTTGTCTTTCTTGCCCGTTACCCGCTCAACCAGTTTCAAAATCCGGCCCACACTGCGATCCAACTGTTCTTCGGCAAGGCTTCCGTTCTGAACCGCTTCAATGATTGCTTTGGCATTGTAATTGGCGGGACCCGGCATCTCCAGATCAAGCCCGGCCTTCAGTCCGCGTATACGATCATTGACAGCTGTCCAGTCGGATAGAACAACACCTTCATAACCCCACTCTTCTCTCAAAATGTCATTCAGCAAATGTTCGTTCTCACTTGTATACGTTCCATTCAATAAATTATAAGAACACATAACCGTCCAAGGATCGGATTTCTTAATAATACGTTCAAAGGCGCTCAGGTAAATCTCGCGGAGCGTTCGCTCATCGATTTCCGAACTGGTTACCATCTTCTCGAACTCCTGGTTGTTACCCGCAAAGTGTTTGACAGAAGCGCCCACGCCTTCGCTTTGGATCCCGTTTATAAACGCCGCTCCAAGTTCCCCCGTCAAGTATGGGTCTTCCGAGTAGTATTCGAAGTTTCTTCCGCCAAGCGGCGTTCTTTTCATATTGACACCAGGTCCAAGCAGCAGCTCAACGTCCATGGTTTTGGATTCACGTCCCAGTGCCACACCGACTTCATACAATAAATCCGTATTCCACGAAGAACCGATGGCTGAACCCGTAGGGTAACAGGTTGCGGGTACATTTTCCGTTGTAATCCCCATTTCTTCATCGCTGTTTGTTTTACGGATGCCGTTTGTCCCATCGTACATATGAACTGGCGGAATGTTTAACCGCTCGATTCCTTTTGTCATCCACATATTCAATCCTGCGCAGAGTGAAGCTTTCTCGGCCAGCGTTAATGCCGTCAACAATTCATTGATTGATTTATCCATAGTACTCACCCTTCTAATATCAATTTTGTTCCTGTTCTTTCTTCAGTTCCTGTGCATCATACAGTTTGAAAAACGGAAACCAGACAATAAATACAATCACCAGGACGACCGCCAGCAAGATAAGCCCATTGAGTCCGGACATAATGTAGGTGGACAGGCCGATTGGCGTGTACCATAGCTGGAAGATCTGGCTCGGGATCCGTACCCAACCCCAGTCGAGAGCCAAGTACACAATCACCGGCGTGATAAGTGAGTTAATCCACATCGGCACCATGAGTAACGGATTAAAGGCAATCGGTGCTCCGTACACGACAGGTTCATTAATGTTGAACAAGGACGGGATAATCGTCGCCTTGCCGACAGATTTCAGTTTTTTCGAACGTGCCATCAGGAACCAAACAACTAACGGCAAAGTCGCACCCATACCGCCAATACCCAGCCAGCCGGAGAAAAAGGTTTCAAATGTGTTAATATTGACCGGATCTTGTCCCGCTGCGACAAGAGCTGCATTTTCTTCGATTGCAGGTATCCAGATTGCGTACCAGATCGGTGTCATGACCCACGGGCTTACGCCGAAAGAATACAGTACAACGCCAATGAAATTGAACAATAAAAATCCGGTTAAGCTTTGTCCAACGGCATTGATCGGCTCAAATACGTTCACGATCAGTCCAAAAATATCAAAATGAAGCTGATATACAAGCAACCATCCTGTTGTTAATACCAGGGCGATCGGGACGAGAAAATCGAACCAGTCCATAATGAATTCGGGAAGTGAAGACCCTTTTTTGAAGAACGAAAATTTGTTGCACATGATCATTACTAGAGCGACAAATACACCTACCAAGAGTGCTGTAATCATCCCCGAGGGTCCAAATCGTTCAAGGATGAACTGAATGGTACCGTCTTCGTTTACTGTCGGGTTAAGCAGCATAACGAACAGAGATATCCCCGTCATTCCCGCAAGCAACTTGATTTTGTGTCGTTCTCTTTTTTCCATCACGACATAAGGCGTCAAAAAAGCAATAAACAACCCAAGCAAACCGAAACTGAATGTCGTGATAGGTGTCAGGTCCGGCATTCCCGGAATGAAATCCTGCAAAATCGAAATCAATGTAATAATCGAACCGATGAAAATCATCGGAATGGCGACCATGATGGCTTCTTGAATCGAAGAAACCCAAATATTATTCGTAAACGCCTCCAATCTTGGCGCAAACGAATCTGTCATCCATTTCATGAAACGCTTCATCCAAAACTCCCCCTGTCTTCCTCTAAGCTGCCACAACCATAGTATATCGATTTGTGTTAACGCTTTCTTGTTGGAACTTGCCGCATCATGGTTCGTTTTTTGCCCAATCCATCGCTATAGTTCTAGCTTGCCAGCCTGAACAAGAAATAAACAACAAAAAACATCCCTTCACTACTGAAAGGATGTCTTAAAAGCACTTTTTTTTTAATATTGTCTATCCAAAATGAGCAGCATTACCCCATGCGGTGGAAGCAAAATTTCTCTGTGCCAACTTTCATCTCTAATCATCTCTGTCCCCATCACGGGTCCACTCCTCCCGTTTAAAAAGAGGATTTCTTCTTCCGTCAAGGAATAGGGCGATCCCATGCGGGTCCACTCATCAAATACCGATCCATGGTCCCGATCCAGTTGATAACTGGTGCATTTATAAGGTCCCTCGAGATTGCTCAGGGTAAGTTCATAAGCTTTGCTGCCTTTTTCCTCAAATACGTCATAGCGGGTTGAGCTGGATAATTCCGACCAATCCCCACTTGCAAACAGCCGGTCTACATGCACATAGTGATAGAACAAAAATTGCATGCTTCCATCCCTTTTTCGGGTTCCGACATAACCGTCTCCCTTGACCATCAGCTCATCCCCAAGCTTTTGCATAAGCTCAAATGCATAATAGCTGGGTTTCTTCAGCCCATCGCGGTTAATCAGGCCAAAACCTCCGTAGAAAGGAGAAGCGGGAACGATACTTTCTTCGAATACATCGGTAAAGGACCAAAAAGCCATCGCTTTCACGTCACCGAGCGTGTTCATGGTGTGGTAAATGACAAACGGAGCCATGAACATGGTATCGTGCAGCAAGTTACGGTCATACAGCGAAAAGTTCCACTCGGTGACATGAAGTTCAACATGACCGTGCGAAGACGCATTCATTTTTTGCCGCATAAGTTCAATACTCTCTTTATAAAAAGCTGGCGGCATGATCTGGGTTAAACGATCGTCTTCAACTTTTAGCTTGGGATACTCCGAATAGATATGAAACGAGAAAAAGTCGAGAGCCACTTCGCGTTTGCGGCAATAGGACAAAAATTCCTCAGCCCAGGTATCATTCCAGAGAGATCCGTAACCCATAGCTGGGCCCCCCACCGTCAGTTCCGGCAAAATCGATTTGATGGCATGAACAGTCGATTCGTAAAACGCAAAGTATTCTTCCTTGCTTCCTGCCCAACAAACACCCGCCAGGTCAGGCTCGTTCCATACTTCGAAATACCACTGCCTCACTTCTTCCGCACCATAACGATTCAAACAATGGCGAACAAATTCACCAACAAGCGTCTGCCACTTGGCAGGGTCGGATGGCGGGCTAATATTCCCCCTCCACCAAAACAGCGTTTCTTTGGATCTCGCCAGCTGGCTCGGCATAAAACTTAATTCCACAAATGGCCGAACGCCCTGATCCAGCAAGAAATCATATAATTTGTCCACATAAGACCAATTATAGAGGGGAGTGCCCTGCTCATTCTCGCTGTACACCATCATCTCGTCATTAAAGATGCCGTGAAATCGAATATATTGAAAAGGGATTTTTCCTTTCAGCGCGGAGAGCTGCTTCCGCCAATCTTCACGTAAACCTTCAATGGCTCTCCCTGCCGTCATGGTCATATTCCAGTGCTTTTCGTAGACAGACGACGTCTGATCCGCACGAATCTCAATATAAGTTTGGTCTGACAGATGTACAGACGGTACAGGAAGCGTGTCCTGATCGGCGTCAACCTTAACATCCAGATATCGATACAGTAAACCAATCGCATTCAGCGTTTCCATCTCGTAATAATCTCCGCTTGAAGATTCCTCATATGTTTTGGGTTTGCGGTTTACATTCATCTGATGGAGTTCCGGTGTACGAGAAGCTTCCCGATAGGAACCGGGCGTACAGCCGTACTTTTCCTTGAAGTATTTGTTAAACAGCTTCACATTGGCAAATCCGCAATCCAGCGCGATCTCCGAGATGTTTTTATCGTTGGCTGCCAGCTGAGCTTGAGCCTTCTCCAAACGAATGAGCGTCAAATACTTTTGGAAAGGTATCCCGATTTTGTCGGTGAAGAAGTGAGAAAAATAATGCAAACTTAAATGTTCGGAATGCGCCATATCCTGCAGTGTAATCTTTTCATTGTAGTGTAAATCAATATATGTGAGGACCCTGTTCAGTCTTTTATAGTCATAATCCCTGCTACCGTCTTCCAATGCGGAATTCGTTCCAATGGAAAAATACCTCTGCAGGCATCCGCATAACATCTGTAATCTGCCCATTGTGAAATTTTGATAACCTGGCGTTTTTTTGTTGATCTCCCATACCATTTGCGCAAGATATTGTTTAATAATTTGCAGGCGAGGAGCGTTTTGTTCCACGTTCATAGCAGAGTTACAGGAGATAAACGCATTATTGTTCATTAACTCGGGACCGAACTGCAATGTTAATAACACATTGTCCTGATTGGTTCGTTCGATCTTGTGGACGGACATACTGTTAACCACGATCACATCATCTTCATGCAGTGTATATTGCTGCTGGTCCAGATACATGATGATTGAACCGTGGAGAACATATACAACTTCCACTTCCTTGTGCCAATGAAAATCAATATGTTTTACCGAGTTCACGAAGAGATTCATAGGCAGATCGTCCTGATGTTGAATAAACTCATATAGATAGCGAATTGTCTGCACCTTCCTTCATACCGATTATTATAGCCACAGCATTTTGAAGATATCAACAAGCTAAACAGTAAGAACAAAAAAGCCGATCAATTAAGGTTCAATTGATCGGCTCTTCTATATAAATGTTCAAACTACCTATTCAACTAAATGCACTGTTATCTTACCAACCGCGGTTGGACATGCGCTCTTCTGGAGCCAATTTAGAAATTTCGATCCCTTTCATCGGGGCGCCCAAGTTTTTGGATACTTCAGCAATCAGTTTGTAATCGGTGTAATGTGTTGTAGCTTCAACGATTGCACGAGCGAATTTCTCAGGGCTATCGGATTTGAAAATACCTGATCCTACAAACACACCGTCTGCTCCCAGGTGCATCATTAATGCTGCGTCCGCCGGAGTAGCTACACCGCCTGCTGCAAAGTTAACGACAGGAAGTTTTCCATTTTCATGAACTTCGCGCAGCAACTCATAAGCTACACCCAGATTTTTGGCTTCAGCGTACAGCTCGTCTTTGGACATATTTTGCACTTTGCGGAGCTGGCTGTTAATTAGACGCATATGACGAACTGCCTCAACAATGTTGCCCGTTCCAGGCTCACCTTTGGTACGAATCATCGATGCACCCTCACCAATACGGCGAAGAGCTTCTCCCAAATCTTTGGCTCCACATACAAATGGTACAGTAAACTCATGTTTATCGATATGGAACACTTCGTCTGCAGGCGTAAGAACTTCACTTTCATCGAGATAGTCCACACCTAGGGATTCAAGCACTTTGGCTTCTATGTAATGACCGATACGTGCTTTGGCCATAACTGGGATAGATACAACCTTCATAACCTCTTCAACGATGGTTGGATCTGCCATACGAGCTACACCGCCAGCAGCGCGAATATCGGAAGGTACCCGTTCAAGAGCCATAACAGCTGTTGCCCCTGCCGCCTCAGCGATTTTAGCTTGCTCTGCATTCATAACGTCCATGATGACGCCACCTTTTTGCATTTCAGCCATTCCTCTTTTTACACGATCTGTACCTGTTTGCATGATTGTAGTCCTCCTAATTAACTTTTGGGTGATTTTCAATAAAGGCATCGCTCTAATCTATGATTTAGTATAGAATGAGAATGGTCATATAAAAAGATCCAATATTTTTGGTTTTTATTGTACCACTTCATTTATAAATCTGGAGGTCCTATGCAATTTCATGTAGCTTACAGTTCATATTTGAACCGAAAATATACGAAGATGAAGGCTCTCTATCATGCCATTCGTGATGCAATTCATGAAGGTAATCTTATACATGGCGAGAAGTTACCCTCTACTCGAGAGTTAGCCACGACGTATCACATTTCCAGAGGAACCGTGAATCAGGTCTATGATACGTTGACTGCACAAGGTTACATTCATTCAGAGCATGGAAGAGGAACCTTTGTTGCTTACCAGTTGGATTTGAACAATAATGCGTCCACCGAGAAAGCTTGTACCCATCACTTATCCGCCTGGGGGAATCGTATTCAGCAGTTTGAACAGCAGTCGATTCAAAGAAATACACCAGCCAATGCTCATACACATGATTCCAGAATGAATAGCGACGAAGTGATCGACTTTAGCAAATATCAACCTGATTTCTCCAAGTTTCCTTACGATGAATGGAATAATCGATTGTATGCAGAGATAAGGCAGCGTGAGCATCACCTGAAAACAACCTCTGCCATGGTTAGTTCAACCGGGGATCCAAAATTGAGAGAAGCCATTGCTGCCTATCTGCGTAGGATGCGGGGCATTCAAGTTGATCCGGATCATATTGCAGTAACTGCAGGCTCCATGCAAGCTATAGCTCTACTCACTCAATTACTTGCAGATCCTGGGGATTATGTCGTGACAGAAAGTCCTTGTTATGTCGGGATTTCTAAAGCCATATTGGCTGCGGGTGCAAAGTTGATTGAAGCTAATCTCGATGGTCAGGGCGTTGTGCCCCAGGACTGGGAAGCACGTATGTTGTTTGTCACGCCGTCACGACAATTTCCTACTGGTGAAATGCTCAGTCTGGAACGCAGACAAACCTTGCTGGACTGGGCACAGCGAAATGATGCCATGATTGTTGAGGATGATTATGATAGTGAATTCCGATATCGCGGAATGCATGTTGAACCACTGAAAACACTCGATAAAGCAGGACGTGTAATCTACCTGGGTAGCTTTACCAAAACCTTGCCTTTAGAAGTACGACTTGGTTATGTGGTTCTTCCCCCTACCTTGGCTGACACCTTTAGAAAGGCACAAGCATTATACGAGCCAAGACCCGTCAACCTGATCGAACAACGGGCATTAGCTGCATTCATGACAAGCGGTCAATATGAACGTCATCTGCGCAGAATGAATCGATTATACAGTCGGAAATTCCATCTGTTACTCAAACTTTTGAACAAGCAGCTCTCTACATGGTTTGATTGGGTGGAGAATGAAGCGGGTCTACACGTGTTTGGTTGGTGGCGAGGTAATGTGACCACTTATGAGGCCTTTCGGGAATCGTCTAGGTCACAAGGTGTGGTATACTCAGAAGTCAGCAGTTCAACGTCTGTTGGTACGAAGTATGGTATCTATTTGTCTTTTGCACATTTGTCAGATGAACAATTACAGGAAGGCGTATCCAGATTAAAAAATGCCGTTACAACTGCATTGTGAGGTAAATCGTCTCCAAAGTAAGTACAAGAAGATCATCATTCGGAAGAGAGGCGATCGTTATGAATTGGTTAAATGAACTTTATAAAATGAATAAACAGGAACCGGACAAGGAAATCGAACGTTCTTTGGTTAACGCCATCTTCCGAATATATGACCGGTTCCCCCGAATTGGCCTTAGAGAGCGAATTGGACAGCAAGAAATGTCTCTCGATATCGCCGATGCTTATATCCATGGGCATAATGCCATGATTGAAGCTGGTGTCGGAATCGGTAAGTCTTTTGCGTACCTGATCCCAAGTCTGCTCACGAATCAAATGTCTCAGAAACCAGTCATTATAGCGACATCCTCCATTCAGCTCTCGGAACAGATACATAAAGATTTAAGGATTATTGGTAGCCGGTTGGGATTCTCAACGGTTCGCTCCGTCGTGGGAAAAGGCATGGGTCAGTATGCCTGCCGAAGTAGAGCAGCTGAATGGATCAGTCTGGATGATGCTACCTCCTCCGTGTCTACCCTTGCGCAGCGCATATTAGATTATGAAATTGATGAAAGAGCCGATATTAAAGCTGGGGTTAGTGATGCCGAATGGTCCCACGTTTCCGTGAATGATTGCAAATTTGAACGTTGTCATCATAAAAGTGCATGTTTGTTTTACGATATGAGAGCGAAATTAAATGCAAAAGCTCACGAGATTGATTTTATTATCGTGAACCAGGACTTGCTCATACGAGATTTGATGAAGAAAAAAGAAGGAACCAAGAGCATCATCTCGGAGCAGCCTGCTCTGATCGTCATTGATGAAGCGCATAATCTGGAAGCAAAAGTTCGAGATGCCAGAACACTTGAGTTCACTTATCGGGGAATCTGCCGCACGCTCGATACCACCGTGCAGCTTCTCACGAAGCAGTCCGGCGATAAAAGTCTCTTCTCACAATCCAAGTTCATGAAAAACTGCGCTGAGCGCATCTTCAAACAGGTAAACGCGGATTTGCTCCACCATGCTAAGCAGGATAACGACCGAATTAAAGTGTCAGAGATCAAAGGAATACCGTTGAACCAGGTCTCGAACGAATTAAAAGATCTCAGTCTACGCCTTTCCATTTTGACCTCACGCCACGAGCGGGAGATAGATGACGCTTTTGAAGCCATAAATGGGCTCATTACGCTCATCCATGTCTTGGCTGAAATAGAGGACAACTATCTCAGATGGGCAAGCAGTCCCCTGGGAGTAGCCACGATCAGCATCTGTCCCAAAGATATAAGCCAATTTCTGAAATACGCTTTATTTAATGGCAAGGTACCTGTAATCCTAACATCAGCAACGCTGTGCCAAGGCGGGGATACGCTGGAGGAACAATATTCTTATATGACGCACTCCCTTGGTTATAAGGGAGATTTCTTAGAGCGCCAACCCTCCCCTTTTGACTACACCAACCACGCCATGATGTATATTTCGAACAAAGTTCCATATTATCAACATGACCAGCGCGAAATCTATCTTGAAGCAGCTTATAAGGAATTGGTTCAACTCTGTAATCTAACTCAAGGAAGAACAATCGTCCTTTTTTCAGCAAAAGAGGACATGAAGTACATTCACAAAAAGTTGATCTCAAAGGCTAATGAATACACATGGGCAGTCCATGTTCAAAAAGAAGGATCTTCCCAGGACAGTGTCATCGCCGATTTCAGGAAAAGCAAAGGTGTACTCCTGGGTACTGGTGTATTCTGGGAAGGCGTGAATATCGAGGGGTCTGACCTGTCACAGGTCATTATTTTCCGTCTGCCCTTCCCTGTTCCATCGGATCCTGTTTATGAATATAAGGCATCTGTAACGGAGAATCCCTTTATGGAGGTGTTTGTACCGGACATGCTTCTGCGGTTACGGCAAGGAACGGGACGCTTGATTCGTAGTGAAACGGACCTTGGCATACTCAGCATACTTGACTCCCGTCTCAGCACAGCGGCCAAAAAGAGTTATCGGGAACAGGTGCTGGACACGTTGCCGTTCAAAAAAGTGACGGAGGATTTTGAGGTTGTAGAGAGATTTGTTCAAAATAAAAGGATACGACGTACGGATTAGAAGTGGTACACCCAAACGCTATAAGACTGTTCCAATTACATGAAGCAGCCCTTCCACCTATCAAGCGGAAGGGCCAATTTCGATGCTGGAAGTAAGATTTATGCTACAATATATTCCAGATCTATGATCACAAAGGAGGCATTACCATGGTTGAAAGACCAACTACAGAGGAATATGCAGCTTATTATGAAGGGTACATCCAGCTTGTTCCTGAAGGGAACATCATCGAACGCTTAGAGCTGCAAGCCAACATCATACCAACTTTGCTCTCTTCATTAACAGAAGAGCAAGCAAATTATCGGTACGCCGAAGGCAAATGGAGCGTGAAAGAGGTCATCGGTCACCTTTTGGATAACGAACGCATCATGAGCAGCCGATTGCTTCGCATCGCCAGAGGTGACCAAGCGAATCATCCCGGCTGCGATCAGGACGTGCTTATGCAGACCCACCCTTTTAATGCGTATACCCTGGCCGATTTGAGCGAAGAATATGCCGTCACACGCCGCTCAACCATTCTTATGCTTCGTCGCCTCACCCCGGAAGCATGGCTCTGTAGAGGGATCGTCAGTGATAACACTGCTTCAGCTCGATCGATTGCATTTGTTATGGCTGGACATGAGCTCCACCATTGTTCAGTACTTCGCGATCGCTATTCGTTAGATTTGAAATTATAAAATTCATTCAAAAAGACTTTGAACCTGCATTCGCTGTAGGAACAAAGTCTTTTCTCATCTGTCGTTTTATCGTTCAAATTATCGTTCAAAATGAATCCGATGTGCGTCCTCTCGCAAAGATAATGTGGAATAATCATTTAGAATCGGAATGTCCCCAGTGAATTCAATGGGCAGTATCACATAGCTGGACTGAAAGTAATCCGACCCGTTCCAGCGATCCGAAAAGTACAGGTACTCCTCCTCCGATCGCTTCAGCACAAACGCTGGTTGCGTTTGGTACGTCGTTTCATCGCCAAAGTCGCTGAGCATCCCCCAAGGACCATCCATCGTATTAGCTATCGCGTATTTCCCTTGATTGGGAGCCCAACCTGTGCAAAATGAGGTCACCATATAATACTTCCCGTTCCGCTTGAAGACAGCTGGTGCCTCCCGATACTCCCCCTGCCACAGCTTTCCGACAAGACTTTCGACATTAAGGTAATCCTCCTGCAGACGATAAATGTGCAGGTCCGCATTGTCTCTGGCAGCCGAAATAAAATAAGCCGTCCCGTCATCGTCCTGAAAGAGCGTGCAGTCACGCGACATATACCCGTAGGGATTAAAGCTGCCATGATACACGAAATGACTATCCGGAGAATTCGATGTGGCAATGGCGCATGCGGCATCATTGTAATGGTTTCCATTCTCATAGTGAGCCCAGAGTACAAACTTTTTTGTCACCACGTTGAACAGAACTTTAGGCCGTTCGAGATTTACCTTTCCGCCTTTGTCATTCACTAATGCCAGATTCGTCCGAACTCGAATGGGGGCAGCTGGCGTAGATGTCCTCAGGATATGATTCCGAAACTCCCAGTTGAATAGATCTTTGGAACGGTAACAACTCACATATATATCGTCTCTCCGATCTTCGCCATACCAGTAATAATAGTCATCATGGAATAACATATGTCCACCATGAGCATGGATTGGATTACCGCTTGAATCATTCCAGATGCCACCATTGGTTAATTGATTATTCACACTGTTACCTCTCTTCTTTTAGGAACATCGTTAATTGGTGTCCGATCCAAATACCTTCACTTCCCAAAGTCTTGGCGTGTACCAATTGTTGGGATTGTTATGAAGTGCCGCATTTTGCATATTAATTCGTACATACCTGGCAGCAGTGCTCGATAGCGTATCTGAGGTGAAACCGTAAGATGTATTATTGGTTCGATCCAATGCCACGGTCCAGTTTACATTATCCGTACTGGTCTCGATTTTGTATTTGTAAAAACCTTCGGAGCCTTTTTGCATCCACCAGGAGATTTGCACATTATTCAATTGCTGAACAGAGCCGAGGTCGACCTTCCACCAATGTGGCCAGGAACTGCCTGTGCCTACCCATTCGGTTTGATAGTTGCCATCATTAGCATAACTTGCCGGATTTGTTCCAGTAACCGTTTGGGCTGTTGCCGGTTTACCTTGTGACAGCAGTTTTCCATTCTGAACGGGAACGACAACATCATCGCTTGTGTTATAAAGGACTTGATCAAAATAATCATAAAATGCGTAACCATCAGAGAACCAAACGGGAAGCAGTCGTTCCTCTGTTGTTCCATTTTGCGTACCTGCCCAGCCGAACATCCAGCGATACGCAACCATAACCACGTTGTTGCCCGTATCTGGCTTCACCCGCATGACGGAACCCGACTGCGCCGAGAAGGTTGACGTGTTGCCAATCGTCCGCAATTCAGACCAATCTCCGTCTATGCTTGTTGCTGATGAATACAGGGGGATACTTGGGTACCAACCTGCCGCTTGGGAAGAGAACAAATAATAAATGCCATCTTTTTTGATCATCTTGGGTAGTTCCCTGTGTTGATTTTGATAAATAACAGAAACTTGATGATCCACATCCAACCAATCGGGGGTTAACTTATATAAGATGGTGTCCGAATTATTATTGGCCGTAGAGATCAGATACGCCGAATCATCATCATCTTTGAAAATGGAGATATCCCGGGATTGGTTCCCTTCCGGTCGAAAGCTTTTGTGAAATGTAAAGTCTTCTCCAGGCGTGGCCGAAGCCACCGATACTCTGGCAAGTGTGTAGTCTGTACTGTTCTCATAGTGAGCCCAAAAAACAAATTTGTTCGTGGGCGCATGGTAGAGGATATTGATCCCCTCAAATTTAGAGTTCGCCAGATCGGGATGATCTGTGTAGGAAAGGACCACTTTATCGTTACCATAATTGATGTCATCCGTTGACGTCTGTTGAATCATTTCGCCAAAACCGCCTGATGACTTTTGCACGAAATTGAATCTGTAGTAGGTGTCTCCAACTTTAAGTTCATTCGGGAGCATAAGCGTTGATTGCGTTGTGTTATTAAAAGTTGTGAGGTTCTCTGGAAGGCTGTAAGGGGTATATTCTGGCGAGACAGCGGAGGTTAACAAGGAAGCTCCGCCATATGCCTTCACTTGATACTTGTATGTGTTCCCTATGTTGAGTTCATAATCATCCGTCGTTGTACCGGTTAAGGCCTGTAATAACGAATAAGGCGCATCGTTCTCGGATCTATACAACTCGTATGCAGTCGCTCCCTGGACAGGTGCCCAATGGATTTTGGCATTGGATACTTCGGATTCATTCTTCAGCACAAACAGTGTTGCAGCAATATAGGTCTCTTCACCAGCAGCGTGAACGGTTTGAGCTGAGGACGTTAAATGAGCTGTTAACAACATCAATGCAATGACGATAGCCATCCACGATTTACCTTTGATCATGTCTCATCATCTCCTTTTTTAGAAGACCAACCTTCCTGTTGCGGGAAGGCTGATCCAGGTGAAACTAGACTTTATTTCAAATTCATTAGTGTCATTACATCTGTCTCGCTGGCTTGGTTGTACCATTCGTTAACTTCTTCGATCACGGTGTCTCCGCCTTTTTCATGCCACTGTTTCACAAAGGTATCAAATGCTTCAAGCGGCTCATTGCCATATATGATTTTGGTGAACGTCTCTTGTTCCATGGTCGTCAACTGTTCCCACACATTTTGCATCGTTGGCGTTGGTGGACCGTTAAACTCATTTGGCAGTAAAACATCTCTGTTTTCATACGAAATCCGATATCCATCCTGTGTTGTTTGATCCTTCGAGGCGCTCTGAATGAGGACACCCGTGTCGGCTTTAACTCCATTCGCCAGATCGTAGTAGGATTGGCCGGGACCATCAACACTCGGTGTATTTTTGGTAAATGCCATTTTTCCAACGCCTTGTACAGCCTCTAATGGTGTATTAAATTTCGTTGGATCAAAAGTGACTTCATCGTTAACGATATCGTAATCGTATCCCTGCGCGTAGCCGTATTTGAACTCTCCCGTGCTGAACGCTGCGTCGTACATTTTATCGTAGTACAGGAAGAAGGCTTCCATGTTCTGAAAATCCTTGTTAAACATGAACACACCATCGTTCAACTGGGCGGATTGATAGGTCTTATCACCGTTCACGCCTTGAATGGTCGGATAAGCACTAATTTTTGCACCCTCCACATTTTTCTCTACGTCCTTCACACTGTCGTAAAGCCAAGGACGACCAATGATGATACCAGCTTTCCCCTCCGTGAAATCGGACAGAGCATCCCAGGCCCCTTGGGTGGCCAATTCTTTGTTCAAGTACCCTTTTGCATACCAATCGCGTAACTTGGCAAGTGCCTCTTTGTTGCCAGGAGCCACAGATCCATAGGTGAGTTTGCCGTTGTCGTTATGCCATTGCCTTGGAAGGCGCTTGCCCGTGAATGCGCTGAATATCATGACTGGATCGCTGACCCAGCCCGTATTGTAGGAATCTTTACCTGAAAAAGTAAAGCCGTATGTGTCTTTCTTGCCGTTCCCATCTGGGTCCTCATTGGTGAACGCCGCGATGACTTGTTCAAACTCATCAATCGTTGTTGGCGCTTTCAAATTTAACCTGTCTAGCCAGTCCTGGCGGATCAACATGACTTCGCCTTCCGTCAAATTCGGCGCAATCGCCATCCCGTAGACCTTGCCCTCCCTAACCACTGGATTGAAAGTGGTCGGGTATTTTTTGTATATTTCTTTTATCCGGTCAGGCATGTAGGCTGAGATGTCTTCCGTTATCTCTTTGACTTGCCCCGAATCGATCAGATCATTGACCAGCATAGTGTCATAGACAGGCAGAACGTCTGGCAGCTTCTCTGAACCCGTCAGTGCCAGCCGCAGCTTGGTATTATATTGTGAAGCATCACCTCCCAGCAGGGTGGTTTGGATTTTGATACCCAGGTTTTGTTCGCCCCAGCGAGTCAATACATTGTCATTCAACGTCTCACCGTTGATGTACTTTCCAGCATTTTCATCCTGTTGTTTGGCGATGGTGATTGTAAACGGTGGATCATATTTTCCGTCTTTAAGCACCGATGCCGGTGCGGTCTCGGAAGCACTCTCCCCTTTGCTACAGCCAGCCATAAGAACAGCCGACAGCATAACCATACTTACCATTTTCCATAAATCAGTTCTTTTCTTCATGGAAACATGCCCCCTTCACTCATACTCAATTTGTTTTCTATATAAGTTCAACTAATTGCATATTTACACTGGCACTCCGATGACAGAACAACCTTCCGATCGCTGTTATTCCCAGAATTTTTGATTCACTTTTACAAAGGTGAAATTCTGGTAATAAAGGCGAACGCTCCGCTTCTTCAGGTCTCTTCTGTCCTCTCCGTTATCGTGTAAATTTTAGTTGAACATATATAGCGATCCAATTTTTCGTCATCCTAACTATTCTTTGACGGCTCCTAGTACAATTCCCTTCACGAAATAACGTTGTAAAAAAGGATAGACCAAAATGATCGGTAGCGTGCTGACAAAAATTTGGGCTGCCTTGATGCTCTGTTCAGACATGGCTGCCACCTCAGACTGGCTCATCGCCATATTTTGCATATTGCTCTGCACGACAACGGTCTGTAAGAACGAAGCCAGCGGATACTTACTTGCATCCGACATGTACAATATCCCGTCAAACCAGGAGTTCCAGTGCCCCACCATAATGAACAAGGATACGGTCGCTATGCCAGGCAGAGATAATGGTAAATATATTTTGCTGAGAATTACGAAAAAGGACGCTCCGTCAATGAAAGCTGCTTCTTCCAAGGCTTTTGGAATCGTTTTGAAAAAATTGACGAGAAGAATCAAATTATAAGCACCAAAAGCGCCCGGTAACACAAGCGCCCAGATGGTATCCTTTAATCCAAGGGCTGTGATCAATATGTAAGAAGGTATCAATCCCCCCGAGAAGAGCATGGTAAAGATAAAAAACCACATGAGCACGTTGCGTCCCCGAAATTCCTTGGACAAGGCATATCCTGCACAGGTAAGGATAAACATGCTGATGGTTGTACCCAAAACGGTTCGAGTGATGGATGTCAGCATGGCACCATTGAAATTAGAATTGTTGAACGTTTTTACATAGGCATCCACGTTGAACCCCACCGGCCAAAATGAAACCATATTACCGCTAATGGCCGCTTTACTGCTTAGAGATTGCGCCAACAGATGAAGCAGTGGAAGAAAACACGCCAGACCCGCCAGTATCATGAACGCGTAATTAAAATAGGAGAATACTCTATAACCTGTCGTTTTATGGTACATGATTCCTCTCCCTCCTTGTTAGAATATTTTGTAATTGGCATACTTATAGGCCAGCCTGTAAGAGACAACGATCAAGATCAAGCTAATTCCCGATTTGAACAGTCCTACAGCGGTCCCGAAGCCGTATTGCCCGTTTAACAAGGATGAACGGTAGACATAGGTGTCAATGATATCTCCCGTACTGTAGACAAGCGGATTGTACAGATTGAAAACCTGATCAAAGCCCGCGTCCAGAATATTGCCCAGACTCAGCGTAGAAATGACGATAATCATGGGCAACATGCTAGGCAAAGTTACGTATCGAATTTGCTGCCGGCGTGTGGCACCATCGATCTCGGCCGCTTCGTAATAAGATGGATTAATTCCCGCAATGGTCGCCAGATAAACAATCATGCCAAAGCCAAAGCTCTTCCACACATCGCTGATCACAACCGTAAATCGAAACAGATCAGGATCACCCAAGAAGTAAATGGGATCGTTCCCGAAAATACGTGTCAAGATGTGATTGATTCCTCCGTCTAATCCCAGAATGTCGATCATCAACCCCGCGACCGTTACCCAGGACAAGAAATGCGGCAGATACACCAGTGTCTGAACACTTTTCTTAATGCCCATATTTCTAATCTCGCTCAGCAGGATAGCCATGACGATTGGAACGATAATACCAACGATAATTTTAGAAACGGCGATAATTAATGTATTAACAATCGCTTGTGTGGCTTCTTTGTACTGGAAAATTCGTTCGAAATTATCTAACCCGATCCACCGTGAACCTGTGATGCCCAGCCATGGTTTGTAGTCCTGAAATGCCATGAGTAAACCTACCATCGGGCCATAAGAAAAGATGCAGACAAACACAAATGCGGGAATACACAGTACGTACAAAGGCCAGCTTTTCTTAATTTCCTTTTTGAATGAAGTCCGCTGGGAAAGCTTTGTTTTTTTAGCGGATCTGACGGGCACAATCTCGTTAATGTTGCATACCTCCTCTATGATGGCTTTCGAAAGCGATCCTTGAAGATAAGCTTAACAAAAGCGCTTTCACTCCAAAATGCCAAAATTTCAAGATCATCACCCCGCCCTGAAGCAGTTTAAAACCGCTTTCATTTCTCGCTGTTGCTGCCCTTCCGCTTTTCGAAGGTTTGGCTTATATTAAAGTTAATCCGATCTGGATTTTAAACTTCTGCGTTTGACGATATGAAAGGAAACACATATGATCAGAAAAATGTATATGAAGCGATTCATCTATTTTTTTGTTTTTTTTCTGCTGCTGACGTTAAGTTTGTTTTTCGTGATGAATCGATTGAGCTCCAAGACACTTGAAGAAAATCTGATTGGCGCTTCCAAAAACCAGCTTGATTATGTGAAAGGCATATTAGACGGGATTATATACGAAGCTAACATGTACGGGGTTCAATATGCTGCAGACAGTGATGTCCGATTTTATCAGAGGCATGTTATCGAACTGAGCAATTACGATTCTCAAATGAAGAAAAACGATATTGTTGATCGCTTGCGGCAAACGCTCCTCTCCAGTCGATCGATTGAATCGATCGGCATTTACTGGAAGTCTGAAGAAACGTTTCTGTCCACCAACAGTACGCCGGAGGCGAGACTTCCGTTCAAGGATGTTCATCAACGGGGATGGCAAATCGTCGGCAATGGCTTGTATTACTTTGCCCTCTACCCTTACATCCAAAAACCCGGACAAAATGAACCGACTCAGTACGTCGTTGGTGTAAAGCTGAATACTGATTATTTGAAAAATCTGCTGAAAAAGGCTGTGAACAACAACAGCTCAAACGCTTTTTTTTGGTTTAATTCCCATCAGTTATGGAGTGAGAAAGAAGTCGACAACGATCTATTGAAAGCGGTTACTGAAATGATTTCTCCACAGCCGGAGATCACTTTGAAATATGATTATCACACCAAGTCGGACGACTATTATGTTCTTTCCCGATATATTGAATCAATCGACGCCTACCTGATTACATATACACAGACGAATGATTTTCTGCAACCGATTGACCGCAACCGTAAAGTTTTTTTTGCTAGCATTTTAGCCGTTTTCACGCTTGGTCTGGTTGTGATCTTTACGTTTTATCGGAACTACTACCGTAATATTCGTTTGTTGGAGCGGAAGTTTTCACAGGTCGAACAAGGCAATCATAATACTCGTATTACCGAAAATACGGATAGAGAGTTTTACAGCCTGTTCAGAAGTTTTAATCATATGGTTACCGAGATCCAGGATCTGTTTGTATCTTTGAAGACTGAAACGGAACTAAGACGAAGTGCGGAACTTCAACAACTCCAAGCTCAGATCAATCCTCATTTTTTGTACAACAGTTTGTTTTTCATCATGTCGGTGGCTCAGTTCTCACCTGATTCTGTCATGCGCATGAGCAAACACCTAGCTGAATATTATCGTTATTTAACCAAGTTGGACCGGCATGAAGTCACGCTGGAAAGCGAGCTTCAGTTTGCGGAACATTTCCTGATTATTATGGCTCTCAGCAAAAAAATGGAGTACAACATTGATCTGCCGCCGGAACTGTCCTCCCTTCCCCTCATGCCGCTGATCATCCAGCCAGTGGTTGAAAATGCGATTCAACATGGAATCGAAGGACAACAAGGTGCCCATCGGGTTACGATTGATGTAAAACAGACGGAGGCTGCGATAACGATCAAGGTATCCGATGACGGCAAAGGTCTTTCGCTCGATGATATCCGCAGCCTGGAGGCTCGGCTTGAGAGTGATACCCCGCCTGAAGGAATTAAAGGCGTAGGGCTCTGGAATGTAAATCGGCGTCTGAAAAATACGTACGGCGAACTTAGCGGGTTACATTTTACTACCAATGATTGGGGCGGCTTGTCCGTCCTGCTGCTTATCAGCATTCCCGAGGTGAAAGGAGATAACTAATGCGATTATTAATTGTGGATGACGGACATTATGTCGTTGAGTATATGAAGCACTTGCTCGATTGGAAAAACTTCGGCATTCATCAGATCGAGACGATGACCAATTCGATTGAAGCCCGTGACATGTTGACTCAAAACCACATCGATATTCTGATCACTGACATACGAATGCCCGAGGTTTCCGGTATTGATCTGCTTCAACATATCCACCAACATAACTTGCCAACCAAAGTGATTATCCTCTCCGGCTACTCCGAGTTCGAATATGCGCAACAAGGAATCCGTTTAGGTGCGCTCGATTACTTGCTCAAACCTGTGGACAAAGATGATGTGGAGAAAGCCATGTCCAAAGCCATCAATAATATTACAAAGACACGGCCCGCTCAATCTGTTGCATGGGAGAACTTCAATGGATTGGGGTATTTGCTTTCGCTTCTTGGTCATAACGAGACATTAAGGAAGCAATATGATGCTTATACTGAATTTTTAGGGGAACGCCGTTTTTGCTGCTTCAAGCTGGAGGTTTTCACACAGGAACATGAAGATGTTATAAAACATGCTGTCGGAGACAAATTGGATCGTCTCGTGTGGGCTTCCGGAACACGACTGTTTGGTCTTGTTCCGGAAGAAGTTGCTGCAGAACTGACCATCAAACTGGAGCAATCGGTCGCGTCTCCTCCATTTTTGTTGGCTGATCGAAACGTGACACGACAGATGTTCTACAGGTTCTTTCTCAATGAGGACGTACACTCAGAAGACTTCAATGGCATATTCAACCATTCTCCGTCATGCAGTGATTGGGAGTCGGCGGGAAATATCATTAAAAAATATGATCAAATCCATCTCCAAAAGCAAAAAATAATCTTTCTCATGGAGACCATTCTATATGTATATCTGGCGGACAAGGATCAGGATGACTCTGAAACCGTGGATTGGATATTTCACCAGTTACGGCATCCTGATGAACTATCCTCAACTCTCTTGGATCGGGTCAGTCGAATCAGAAACAACAAACAGATGTCCATTCAAACCATCGTTGACAAAGTACAAACGTATATCGAAGACCATCTGTCACATGGCCTTAGCCTGGATGAACTGGGGAAAGTTGCACATCTCCATCCCGTTTACTTTTCCAAACTGTTTAAACAGGAGACAGGCGAAAATGTGTCAAACTACATTTCCAGGAAAAGGTTGGAGAAGGCTTCTCAATTGCTTCAAGATTCGGAACTCCGTGTAGCCGATATAGCGCAGATGGTTGGTTACCGAAAAAATCAATATTTTATCCAGTTGTTCAAAGTCGAATACGGAGTTACGCCCTACCAGTACCGCAGAAATATGATCCATCAATGAGAGCGAATAAATAACTTCATTAAATTGATATAAATCGGGTTGACCATGTAGCCATTCGGACTTACGGAATATCTCTTACCCGTGTCCAACCGTCGTATTTGTTCCATCTCCTTCTCATTCAACTCAAAGTCGAATGTTTCTTTGTTCTCTTTTATCCTTTGAGGATTCGATGATTTGGGGATGACAATAATTCCACGTTGCAAATGCCAGCGCAAAATGACTTGGGCAACCGACTTCTGATGGCAAAGGGCAATTGCCGCCAGCTCCGGATGCTCCAGCAGCGCTTTGCTTCCCTGCCCCAACGGTCCCCAAGCCTCATGCAGAATCCGATGCCGAACCATATAATCATGCAATTCGTGTTGCGGAAATTCCGGATGGGTCTCGATCTGATTTACCATCGGCGAAATCCGGGAATGCTTCTTCAGATGCTCCAGATGCCGGATCTCGAAATTGGCTACACCTATAACTTTGATTTTACCTGCGTCGTATAATTCTTCCATCGCCTTCCAGGCATTCACGTATTGAGGACCGGCAAAATGAATTAAATACATATCGAGATATGTTACGTTCAGCTTCTGGCAAGTCTGCTCAAATGCCTTTTTCGTCGCACGGTACCCCAGGTCTGTCGTCCATACCTTGGAGGTAATGAAGAACTCCTCCCTGGGAATGCCGCTGTTTTGAATGACCCGACCTAGCGTCGCTTCATTACCGTAAATTTTGGCTGTATCGAAATGGCGATAACCCATTCGAATAGCCTCCTCGACAGTCCTCTCGAAGGTCCCCCCGTCTTTGATCTTATATAGGCCGAACCCGAGTTGAGGAATGTCCACTCCGTTTGCCGCTGCGACTGTCTGATTCATTCGCAACTCCCCCTCCCCGTGTTTCCTATTTGTTGTTCCGATGCTTGTTCTTCACATTGCGTTAGCAACTTTTCTATCTCGTTCACCAGGTTTTTTAACAATTTCAACTTGCTACCGGAGTCAAGGCTGTAATAGTTGAGAGTTCCTTCTTTACGAACACTTATTATCTGTGATTCTTTCAATATTTTCAGATGATGTGATACGGTCGGTCGGGAAAGATGAGTTTTCATCCTGATCTCTCCTACGCGCATGCCGGGTTTTTGCGGCCCTTGAATTAAGGCTATGAGGATGGCTTGCCGGGTTTCGTCTCCGATCGCATTCAACACCTTCTGATTGTTCTTAAATTCGATAGCAATCGTGGTCGCAAGTTCCTGATCCAGGTAAATCATCCCCCTCCATTTAGAACGTGTAATACTTTTGTAGATATAGCCTATCACAATCTCGGATTCGGCTGTACATCGGGAAAGAAATTCAAGAACCTATTTTTCCCATGTCTTAAGAATACATTAGCAAAAGAAGAAGCCACCCCTGACGAATGGAGTGGCTTCTATAAATTGAACTTATTTATTCTTCTGTGCAATGATGATATAGACGGATTGGTTAGCAACTTGCGTCGGTGAATGGATCGTATTAATCACTGAAAAACCTGGCTTAATGATTTCATCCTCCATGACCTTCGATGAAACTCTTGGACCAGTAGGCATCTCAGACTTCTCTAATTCAATGCACAAAAAAATCCCTTTGTCTTTTAATACTCTGTGAATTTCACCCAGTACGATTGAAAGAGGTTGAACCTCGTGTAAGGATATTGAAGCAACAGCCTTTTCGAATCTTTCGTTCCCAAGTGGCATCTCTTTGAAATTTGCGGCAATGGTTTCAATATTGGTTATGCCTTTTTCCTTAGCTTTCACCTCTAGATACTGTAAAATATCGTCATCGTAATCCAATGCAACTACTCTTTTCACATAATTAGCAAAAGCAAAGCTTATATAACCTGTGCCAGCCCCAAGGTCTAATAGTTCGTCATCTTTATTAAGCTGTATAAACTCAAATAACTCCTCTGCTGGGAATCTCTCAATATTCTCCAAGTGCTCAATTTTTCTTTGTATCTTAGGATTCATTTTCATACTCCTCACCTAAACGTATTTGCAAGAACATTTACGGTTCACTTGTTTGGAACTGATATTGTAGATATAAATTATCTTTAATAACTATAATATAAAGAACAAGATTTGTAAATAACAAATATCCCTCCGATCCACATGGCGTAAAGAAATCCCGCAAGCCTTTTGACTGCGGGTATTTAGAAAAACGGAACGTAATTACATAAATCTTTATTGGAATAAGTTCTTTCCCCTCAACCTTTAAGATAGGCAATTACATGGATAAAACAAAAAAAGCCACTGCTTTAGTGACTTTGAATGATATTATAAAACCAACACTTCAAACTCTTGAATACTTCATCTCCAGCAGAGTATCCTATGAAAAATATTTCCCTGAGTGCAAATCTTCTATTTCTTGAGAAAGTCTTTTAGTATGTGGCTTCATATAACATTGAGCTTTTTGCAAAATATCTGTATGCCCACCTAGATCATACAATATTGTAGTCCCTCCATAATCACTGTTCTTTTCGTTTAAAAAACATCTTGCCAACCATAAGTCCCATAGCAGATGAACAGATCAGATATCCAAAGAACAAGAAAAGTAAATAAACACCATGAAGATCTGCAGGAATCTGTTTCAAACCTTCAAACCAAGCTAAACGAAAAGGATAAAAGATGACTACCCAAATGATCAGCAAGAAAAGAAGAAAATTAATTATTTTTAGCACAATAATGATCCTTTCAAGCTTGAGTGGAAACAGTTGAATGTATATGCTTCATCTTTCATTTCGCATTACCTTTCCACTGCCCGCACTATATTAGTTAGCTTATGTATTAGAGTTGATATGTTGAATCTATAAATAATTACTAATTATAACAGGAAACACTAGGGAGATATCTTATTCTTCAGTCCAAAGTTAACGTTAAGAGTATAATTCGTGTCTTGCTTTAAGTTTAGGAAGATGATCGTTACGGCATAAAGAAGCCCTTGCTTTTGGTGGAACGAGCTTCTTTTTGCGTCTCACGATAACACTTTATGCTTACTGGACACCAGGTGCGTTTTCATTCGTAGTTAAGTTCGATCTTTTCTTCTTTCTTGGCTGCCCTTTCCAGGACAGATATGTCCAGATCCGTAGCAGGTACTCGACAGGGCCATTGCTAAATTTCTTAAGATATAGCGGACTGAGCCACAATTGAATGCCGTAGACAGCAAGCGCAATAATTGCTCCTATGAACACGCCGGCACTTCCAAACAGCCCCAGGCCATATCCATAGAAAATTGTCGTACAAATTACGCTCTGCATCAGGTAATTCGTCAACGAGAGACGGCCAACCGCCTCGAACCTGCTCATCAGGCTGGAACGGCGGTTTCCAGCATACAATAGCGCAAATGCGTATATGTATCCCAGTGCAAGCAACGATCCTCCAAGCGTCCCCCCGATTCCGATACCGAGCCAACCTTCCGCACCCAATTGTGGCGCCAATACACCGTATGCTTTGAGTATCAAACCAACTGGAATCAAAAACGAGGCACGGCGAAGAAAAATACGCCTCATCGCTTGCGGATCGCTAAACGTGCCGATTCTGGCAGCGCGCATGCCGAGCAGGAACATCGGCACCGTCATGAGTGGTGCTAACATCAGGGCTATCAGGGCAAATGACAGCTCCAAACCCCCGCCGAATGGATCGCCATTATTACTGAAATTCCTGATTTCCGCGTATGTGCCGTTGCCGTATACATCCTGACTTTGAATGATGTAGTTCTCCATATGAATGGACTCAATCGCCAGCGGGTTCATCGGATTAGATGCCGGGAGACCAAGTATGCCCGCTCCCATGAGTAGCAGTACCGCCCATATGAGCAGCGTTTTGGGCTTCCGATTAAGAAACATGAGCAAGAAGAAACCGAGTACACCATAAAATGTCAGGATATCCCCTTCCCACAGATAGATGATGTGCAGTAATCCGATTCCAAATAGTAGTAGAAAACGGCGTGCCAGATGACACTTTGGTCGTAAATCTCGTGATTTTAGGCTTTCCGAGAGCTTAACCATTCCAAAGCCAAACATAAATGCAAAAATCGGCATAAAACTGCCCACCACAGTGATCAGCAGGAACGAGAGGAAAGCCTGATCTGCTCCGCCGATCCCGAACAGTTGGGGGTTGCTCTGGCCATAGATTCCATATTGAAAAGCCAGCATATTCGCCAGCACAATGCCGGCCAGACTGAATCCGCGCAGTCCATCAATGACTTGAACGCGCTTTTTTGATGTGCTCAATCAATCACCTCTGTCTATAACATAAAGATCAGATCTAAATATACGTTAAATCCTTCCATAATTTCAACATAAATTAATAAGCGAACGTTTATATTTTGATTTATTTTGACATACCAATAAAACAAAAAAAGTCGCTGAATTTAGCGACTTTCAGTTTGAACACCTTAAAGAGTGACAATAATCGGACCATTTTTAGTAAGAATAATGGTATGTTCTATTTGAGCTACATAGCTGTTTTTAGTAACAAAGGTCCAGCCGTCTCCTGTTTGGTCTACTTCTTCTTCTGAAGTTGAGATAAATGGCTCGAATGCGATAACCATTCCTTCTTTTAACAATTCATCATCCGATGGATCATTATAATTATAGATGTGGTCAGGTGCTTCGTGTATTCCACGTCCAACACCATGTCCTGTAAGGTTTTTGATAACCGTTAATTCATGCTGTCTAGCAGTTTGGAATACGGCTTTTCCGATCCCGCTTTTTTTGGAGCCCGGTTTTGCTTTTTTTAGACCTGCTTCAAATGCCAATTTAACAACGTCGCATATTTTCGTTAACACTTCTGCACCTTCGCCTACGACAAACGAGAGTCCCGTATCTGCAAAATAACTGTTCTTGGAGCCCGACACATCAATATTGACGATGTCCCCTTCTTGAATAACCCGATCTCCCGGAATACCATGTGCCACTTCTTCATTAACACTAATACAAGTAAATCCCGGGAAATTATATTCACTTTTTGGAGCAGAAACTGCGCCAGCTTTCTCAAAAAGCTCTCCTGCCAAATCATCAAGTTCTTTAGTCGTTATGCCTGGGATGGTTCTTTGAACCAATTCATCTCGAATAGAAGCTACAATTTTGCCAATTTCCTTCAAGCCATTAAAATCTTCTTCTGTTCTTGCGATCATTTTTTCTTACCTCACTATCTTTTATCATTAATTGATTACATAAGTGTTATCTTTGATTGCACATTAGATAATCATATCCAAAGCAGCAAAGCTTCGCAACTTTTTTATCAACATTATGAGTGTGGTTATTCTCTTGTACCTTCGTATTATTGAAGTTCAATTCTCCATCCCTTCATATATTCTGCGCCATAAGTGAGCGTATAGTTTTGAAGTAGTCCTTGTATGGTGGTTATCTGTTCTAGAATAGAGTTACTACTAGTCCTGACGATAAATACAGGCAAGATATCGTTTTCCCTGAATTGGTTGAGCAGCCATGTCAAAACTTGAAAATCGTCACGGTTTGCATTATCCAAAGTTTCTTCAAATCGAAAAATGTTGTTGGGGCTTACGTTATTTTCCTGAAGGATCTTCTTAAGATACGCATGTGAATCACCTTTTACTAATTCAGATAGCTTGATCAAATATGGAGAAGTTGAATTTTGTTCATCATGTCCAAATATATCGATGTGAATCCATTTATTTAGTTCGCTGTTTATCGTCTCAGGAATTTCAAATAATCTACGATGTCTTGCAAAAACTAATGCTGGATCGATGATTTCCCTACAGTGATCTTTCATCTCCTGTTTCTTTTTATGTTGTTCACGAAATGCTTTCGGTCCTTCCGGGAAAATCTTATTAAATCGTTGATAAAAATATCTGGGTGAAGAAAAACCACTCTCAATTGATATTTCTACCAGACTTCGATCTGTCGTCAATAATTGTTTGATTGCGTGCTCAATGCGCAAGTAATGAAGCAAGTTTTGCAGCGTATCTCCTATTAATAACTTGAATTGTGATGATAAATAATCCAAATTCAAATATTCCTCTGTGTGCTTGGCGATATCATTCAAAGATGCCTTGTTAATAAACCCCCTATTATTGAATAAGTAATCATATATTCTTCCTATTCGTTGCAGCTTGGTTGGGTTCCCTTCGAACATTCTTTTCGCATCAAAATTCATAATAAGCAGGTCCAATAACTGTTCGACTGTATTCTTTAACGTGAAAAATGGCATCTCACTCTTAGTTACAATTGGAGTTATTAACATGCATATGGCCTCAATGATTCCTTCTGCTCGTTCTAAACCTAGATATGCTCCAGGGCTAAATTCATGCGCAAACCAGACATAGGATAAATCAGGGTAATATTCCTTTGCAAATGCAGCATCGATATTTATTTGGAGGACGACATTGTTTTCATCGGTCTGCCATAGACGGTGAACTTGATTGATATTGAAAATTTCTATTGTACCAGCACCTAATGTTTTTTTCTCATCTGCAATGGCAACATGAATGCTACCTTCCAATATAATCACCACTTCAATGGAATTATGCCATCGGAACGGTTCATCTTTGAAATTTAGAAACTGTACGTTCATGGGAGAACTGTCGGTGAAATAACCCCTACCACTCATCTTGTGATCTCCTCCTTCCACTCCAATCCAACGAGTCGCAAGCAACATACAAAGGAAATCTAAGAAATGAACCCACAACTCAAAGAAATGTGAATTGTCCACGCTTCTGCATTTTAGGAAAATAAATGATAGAACATCAACAAAATCTTAAATGAAGGATTGGGGAGATATGAATGAACCAAATTCAAATCACACAGCAACTTAATGCACAACAACAAGAACAAGTTGCTCATTTATTTTACGAAGCTTTTCCATTGAAAGTAACACATCGTTGGTTTTATGCAAAAACGAAAAAACAAGCAGTAGAACTATTAGCTCAGTCTATTCAATTTGAACAGGGCATTTACGCATTAAGAAATGAAGAAGTAGTTGGATTTCTCGGTTACAATTTAGGAAAAAAAGCGTTCACACCTGCCAATTATGCAGCTTTTCGGAACGTGTACTCCCCAGTGGTAGCGACTTGGCGATTTTTATTTTATGCGTTTTATTTGAAATTTCATTTGTATCACGAACATGTATTGCATATTGACCCTATTGCCGTATCTGAAGAAGCACGTGGTCATGGCATAGGTAAATTGCTATTAATTAAGTTGGAGCAAGTCGCAAGAAATAAGCAAATTACTATAATCAATCTAGAGGTCGTCGATACGAATCCTTCAGCACAAAAATTATATGAGCGGTTCGGTTATATGCTTAAAAAAGAACTGAAATCGGGCCCGTTTACTGCCAAGGTAGGCTTCAAAAAAGTGATATTTATGCAAAAATGCTTATCGAGCACCCATTCATCAATCAAATCAGAACAAAGGAGGCCAAGCGGATCTTGTGTCCACGTTAATAGCAGCAACCATTTCTTTTAAACGCTCTGATGACAACATACCGATTTCTTGCTCAACACGCTTACCATCTTTGAATAAAATGGTTGCAGAAATGCTCATAATCTGAAAACGTGACGGGATTTCCACTTTGTCATCCAAGTTAACTTTAACAATAACAACTTTAACATCTTCCGTGTTTTCCTTAGCTTAAACATGTTCCCTCCTTTCATTAGTGTGATGGAAACATGGGAATGGATTATAAGAAGCTTAATGAGGATACTTCGAACGATACAGACGAATAGGATTAGGACAGTAGAAAACGAGCGCATCCATGTTTAGGATGCGCTCTGAACTAGCTGTTCATGGAGATGCTTTTGGCCCATTCAGTGACTCTTCGACTACTTTCTTCTTCCGATAAATCTTCAATCCGGGTAAGAATAGACCAGCGTACGCCAAAAGGGTCTAGTATACTTCCGAATCGATCACCAGACGCAAAGTTAATAATCTCTTCTCTTACTTTCGCCCCTCTGGATACGGCGGTTGCAATGGTTTCATCCACATTAATGACATAAATCCCTAAAGAATAACATGCATGATCTTGATCTGGGGGCAAAGCCAATTGATATGCCGGGTTTGCAGCCCCCAGCTGTAAAAAACCATTTCCAAAATCTAATTCGGCATGAACAATAATCTTATTACGATTTCCATCTGGATGCTCAGTGATATCTTTCACCCTTGCATTGAAAACAACTTTGTAGAACTCTATTGCTTCAGAAGGGTCTTTCACTGTTATAAATGGGGTAATCGATGTAACGCCGTTAGGTGTACCCTTGTTAGTATATTTTCCTGATACTGCCTTGTGTTTTGTCTGTTCACTCATATGTTTACTCCGCCTTCCTTTTCAGTAATCCGAGATTGTCAACATTATAAAACAACTTCACTGACATCTAGTGTCAGTGAAGTTGTTAAAGTTGATAGTACTCCATTAACTCGGATACAACAGCAACAAGTCTGTCCTTCAAGCGCTGTGGTTCGATGACTTGAATGGACTTCCCATAGGATAGGAGAAAATAGGGGACGTATGTATCAATTGATTTTTCATCAAATAAAAAGATGGCTTGATTAGAAGTCCGCTCTTTCAGATAATGTCCCATAAACCAATGCAGCCCCAAGTCATCCAATGCCTCTGATCGGCCTTCGATAACCAAGGAGATTAACCCCTCTTTGCCCCCTACATCAGGTAATAAATTTTGCAGAAAAAATTCACGGGCTGAAAAGGCTTCCGAACGCTTAAAGCGGAGCGGAGTAAGCTTGATTCGCAGAATACGATCTGCCCGAAAACTGCGGAATTCATTTCTCAAGTGGCAAAACGCAATGGTATACCATTTATTATTCCAGTAAACCATTCCATACGGGTCTATTATTCTATTCTTGGGTTGTTCTTCACGGCTTCTGCGATAATCAATTTCGACAGAGCAATCATTAGCCACGGCTTGCTCCAATTCCGCCAAGATCGGCTGAACGGATGGATCTCCCATGCGATTGATAACGTTAAACCCGGCTAAATGACGGCGAAGTGTGTTTTCCTGATCCTGATTTGTATACATTTTCAATTTGGATGTTGCATTGTCCAATGCCTCACTCAAAGGATATCCAGCTTCTTTTGCAAACACAGCAGCTTGGAGAAGTGCCTTTTTTTCATCGATATCAAATAACAGAGGTGCTTTGATATGCTGATTCAGCAAGCTATACCCGCCGTTGTGACCTGTATCGGAAATGATCGGTACTCCACTGGCACATAATGCATCAATATATCGATATACGGTTCTTATATTGATTTCTAACTTTTCGGACATCTGTTTTGCAGTTACTTTGGTGCCTGAATTCAGCATCCATAGAATGGCTAACATATTATCGTTCTTTGGCATAACCTGCATCCTCATCTTCAGTTCATTATTGGATATCTCTACATTATATCAGTACAGCATATTTTACATAAAACAACTTCGTTGGGCGATACTACCTAGAAATATATTCTCCGGTTTGGAGCGAAGGCCAATGAAGAAATCCACAACTAATATTAATACCTCCGAGGTCATTATTGTAGTTATCAATTCAATACTCGGAGCTGGAATTCTAACACTCCCTCGCACAATTAGTAAAGCAGTAGGGACACCAGATGTATGGATTTCTGTCATTTTATCAGGATTAATTGTAACCACAATCAGCATCCTCCTTGTAACCTTGTGTCGTAGATTCCCCGGTAAAACGGTATTCGAATTTATACCCGAAATCACAGGTCAGTGGATTGCTTATCTATTGGGACTTTTAATTATCGTGTATTTTGTTGTTCTTTGTTCATTCGAAGTTAGAGTCATGGCCGAAATTACAAGTATGTACATCCTTGAGCGCACGCCTACTTGGGTCACCATTATGGTCAGTTTGTGGATTGGTATTTATATGTTAACGGGTGGTCTTAAGGTCATCATCCGGGTCTTTTCAATCGTGTTGCCCGTTACGCTTGTGTTGTTAGCCCTGGTTTTCCTTTTAAGCAGCAAGATGTTTGAAATTAATAACCTCAGACCACTCCTGGGCGATGGATTCATGCCTGTGTTGAAAGGTCTTAAACCTTCGTGTCTCTCCTATTCTGGATATGAAGTTTTACTCATCATCACAGCTTACATGGTAGACGTGAAAGCAAGCAATAAAGCTGCTATATACAGCATACTTAGTTGTACGATCATCTATTTGGTCACGATTGTTACCGTTGTAGGAAACTTATCTTTGCCAGGAATTCAAACACGAATGTGGCCAACGTTCGACATGGTTCGAAGTTTTGAAATTGAGGGGTTTCTTTTTGAGCGATATGAATCACTGTTCATTGTGTTTTGGCTGATGCAGATCTTTGCAACCTATGCTTTTAAACACTATTTTGCGGCAATCGGGATCCGAGATTTGTTTCGTCTCAAAAATATTACGAGCATACAATTCGCCATGTTGCCAGTCTTGTATGTAATTGCTTACTTGCCTAAAAACCTGGAGGAAACGTTAGCTTTGGGTGATTTTCTTGGCAATATGTCCATTTTTTTATTTGGCTTGTTACCACTGCTACTGCTAATCATTAGTTTTGTTCGTAAAAAAGGCGGGAAGCAGGCTTCTAGTGAAGCACTTAAGACAAGCTGAATGTTTGGTTCTTATTGTATGTAGACAGTAAAAAAAGAAAAAGCCGCTAAAATAGCGACTTTAATGGGAGTATATTTTCTTCATTATTTATTAAAAGTAACCTTTTCTGCACCGCCTTCAAAAATGATGGATGTGTCCCGCGGCTTCGATTCCGCAATTTTACGGCCACCTCTGTAGGAATAAAGTACGCCGGCTTGTTTGCGAACAGCCTCATATTCGTTCTCTGCTTCAAGTACGATGAAGTTAGCAGGTTTACCTTCTTCAATACCGTATACATCCTCAATGTGTAACGTTCTTGCGCTGTTTTTCGTAATGAGGTCGATCGAATTCACGATCTGGTCGTAACCAAGCAACTGCGAAGCATGAATCCCCATGTGCAGTACTTGCAGCATGTTGCCTGTACCGAGCGGATACCAAGGATCAAAGATGTCATCATGACCAAAGCACACATTCAGACCTGCTTCCTGCAACTCTTTGACACGCGTCAGCCCTCTTCTTTTTGGATACGTGTCGAAGCGTCCTTGCAGGTGAATGTTAACCAGCGGATTGGAGACAAAGTTCAAATCGGCCATCTTCAGCAAACGGAACAATTTGTACGTATAGGCGTCATTATATGACCCCATCGCTGTTGTGTGGCTTGCCGTTGTGCGTGAACCCAGTCCACGTTCGTAAGCTTCCTTGGCAACGACTTCAACAAAACGGGATTGCTCGTCATCGATTTCATCACAATGGATGTCGATCAGACGGTCGTATTTTTCGGCCAGATCAAAGGCAACTTTCATTGAATCAACGCCGTATTCCCGTGTGAATTCGAAGTGTGGAATGCCGCCGACCACGTCAACGCCCATTTTCAGTGACTCTTCCAGCAATTCTGCCCCGTTTGGATAAGAGTGAATGCCTTCTTGTGGGAAAGCAACAAGCTGAATGTCCATATATGGAGCCATTTCTTCTTTGACTTCAAGCATCGCTTTAACTGCGATCAAGCTTGGATCGGTAACGTCCACATGAGTCCGTACATGCTGGATACCCTGTGCCAATTGCCACTTGAGTGCCGTTTTGGAACGTGTTTTAACATCCTCATGTGTTAAGAAAGCCTTGCGCTCTGACCAGCGTTGGATGCCTTCGAACAGCGTTCCGCTTAGATTCCATTCCGGCTCGCCTGCGGTGAGCGTTGTATCGAGATGAATATGCGGCTCAATAAACGGTGGCAGCACAAGCGATCCGTTGACATCCAGGATCTCTTCATTCTCGGTCACTTCCAGCGATTGTGTAATTCGTTCAAACTTTCCGTCTTTCACAACGATATTCCATAGTCCTTCTTTACCCCGCAATTTTGCGTTCTGTATAATCATTTATTTTCCCCATTTCTTTAGATTCTTTCGCAGGAACAATCAGCATCAAGACGATATAGGCCACTGCTGTACCAAGCAGTGCGTTCAATGGTGTTACGCCAGGAGCCAGTTGGGCAAATGCCACGCCGATGGCCCAAGCCACCATCGCTACCCAGTTTACATTTTTGAATGACATGTCGGCAAATGGCTTATAGTTTCTACGTTTCACAATGAAGTAATCTGCGATAATAATAGCCCCGATCGATGGTACCGCCGCGCCCAGTACGTTCAGAAAACTGACGAAGTTGTTGTACATCCACATGGCGAATACGGTACCCACGATACCGTTTACGACGACGAAGAATTTCTTTGAGATTTTGGTGATGTTCGCAAAACCAAGACCCGAAGCGTACAGTGCATTATCGTTGGTTGTCCAGATATTCAAGCCTAGAACGATGATTGCCGGGATGATCAATCCTTGCAGGAACATGACCTCCGAGATATCGGCCAAGTTATATGCCATTGCACCAACTGCACCAAACAGAAACATGAGTGAGTTACCCAGGAAGAATGCAATCACTGTTGCGGTAACTGCCTGTTTCGATGTCCGGGAAAACCGGGCAAAATCGGGTGTCAGCGTTCCGCCGCTTATGAATGATCCGATACAGATCGTTAATGCTGCCGCCGCGGTAAGCGATTGAGTCGGCATGTAATCAAGCAACCCTTGCAGACCACCCAGCGAACCTGCACCTTTGAACATGGAGTAACCACCGAGAATGGCAATCGCAGGAACCGCGATATATCCGAGAATGACGAGTGACTTCATGCCAAAGATGGCTGATGCCGTCATGGCAAGTCCGAACACGATAATTAGCAGGTACACGTTCCAATCCATGGCTTTGGCGACTGGAATCGCGAACATGGCTACGCCTACTCCGAACCATCCGACTTGTGTGAAGCCTAGCAGGAATGAAGGCAGATACGACCCTTTCGCACCGAACGCATATTTAGCGAGCAAATGTGTCGACAGGCCCGTTTTGGCAGCGATATGTGCCAGTGCCCCTGTGTAGATACCGAGCACCAGATTACCCGCAAGCACGATGCCAATGAACTCCATGAACGTCAAGCTTACTCCCAACGTGCCTCCTGCCAGCATGCTTGCTGAGAAAAATGTGAAACCGAGCATGACGGATAACGTCTTCCAAAAGTGGTTTCTTTGTGATTTCGGCACAGCTTGCCATGAAAACTCTTGATCTTGTTTGCTCATCAGAATACCCCCAACGTAAAGTGTATCTGATACCAAAAAAAGCAGAAAAAAGAGGCTACTCGTCAAGTTATACACTGACAAGTAGCCTCTTTTTGCATCATAATCCGCGCGAAGACACAGAGCATCCCATGACGGGATAAGCCCTGATTCTCGCGTGATTATGAAATCCGCTGCCCTTGCCAGCCTCTCTGGACTGAATTAAAGGTACCAGTATTCAATTACATACTATTATTTTGGAAAAACCTGCAGTTGTCAATGTCATTATTATCCAAAGGTTATTAATTCCTTATACAGCTAGATGCACGCATTGACATTTGTACAAATAAATTCACTGCGTTTTTTTCATTGTAAGCCGCTGAAAAGGCACCTATAATTACGTTGTAATTGATAATGGTTATCAATTAGAAAAAGAGAACTCAGGGGGAAACAATGATGAACAGTACAATTAAGAAACACCTATTCATATGGGGAGCATGCTTCCTTCTTCTATCCATCCTTGCAGCATGCAGCCGTTCGGAAAGCGCCTCCTCACAAGAAGCTGTGAAGACCAACGAACAAACGACAAAAAGCTATACAACCCAAACAGACGAAGTGATTGAAATACCCACTCAACCACAACGAGTGATCTATCTGGGTTCAACACTTGGAGATCTTCTGGCCATGGATATTCCCGTCGTTGGAGCCAATCTGATTCATGCTTCCGAAAGCTACATTGTAGACCGATTGGAAGGTATTGAGGATGTCGGGAACCCTGGTGATTTGGAGGCAATTACGGCCTTGCAGCCTGATTTGATTTTGAATGGTTATAACCAAGATGCTGACCGGAACGCTGCTTTTTCGAAGATTGCGCCTACCATTCCGTTCAACTCGGCGTTGCCATTTACTGAACGCGTACGTGAGCTTGGCAACATTTTTGGCAAACAGGATGAGGCAGAGCAATGGATCAGCAGATTTGATACAAAAGCGGAAGCGATGTGGGACAAGCTGAATGTGGCAGAGGGCGAGACAGCGACCATCTTCTTGCAGTTGGGTAAACAGCTCTATGTGATGGGTAATCGCTCCTTGGGTGTAGTCTTGTATCAAGAGCACGGATTTTCAATTCCACCAGCAATTCAGCAAAACATTATCGACAAGGACCAAACATTTATCCAACTTTCGGAAGAACTAATGCCGGACTATGCAGGTGATCATCTCTTTGTCCTAACGCTCGATAATGACGAAAGCCGAGCTGAATCTGAACGCTTGTTACAGAGCACCTTGTGGAAAACGTTGCCTGCCGTTCAGCAAGGACACGTCTATACAGCTTCAGCCGAATGGAATACCGACAACCTGCTGGCACTGGAGCAATTACTTGATGAATTACCGAAATGGATGAATCAATAATAGCGCATTGATGATGGCGTCAAAATCCTCCAACCCTTTGGGCTATGGAGGATTTTTTGATTTTGTAAATTTATACTGCGTGTAATAGGGTCTGCAACGAAACATTCTCTAACGTGTAAAATGTGGTAAACTAGTAATTGAGAATTATTATCACTAGATCGGAGTGCTCCAGAATGCAAATGGCTTCCCTATACATCCAACTGCAGCAGCATGATCTGCTTCAGCTCACACCACTGCAGGAAACCAATCATCATAATCCATCAACCAAGAGCAAGGCTGCCAATGAATACACACTGCTTATTGCTTTGGATCATGGAATTCGGCTGTTAACGAACAATATTCCCCAAGATCTGAGCCAAGGCAGTTGTATTCTGCTCCCTACTCAGCAATCCTACATTCTCCAAACGATAAAAGAGCAAGCGCATGTAGCCCGGTTGACCTTTCTTGCTTTTCAAGTGGATCAGTTGACTCTGCTTCCGGCTTGCCCTCCTCTTATTCTGGGCTTTCCTTACAGGTTGTCTCTTTCTACTATAAAACTTGCGTTGGCAAGTGAAGACTGGATTTCTCCGCTGCCTTTGCAATCCAACAAGCAAAATCGGTTGCAGGAGAAGAAATTTACGCCTACGCATCATTCAAAATCAGCAGTTACTCAGGCCTGGCTGCAACTGATACTTAGCCTGATGGCTCAGCTAGAAAGCGCTGCTCCGCCAGTGCAAAATGATCAAGCGGTACAGCGTACAGTCAGCTATATGGAGCAGCACTACAACGAAGATCTTACCGTAGAGCTTTTGGCGGAAATGGCCGGCATGGTTCGATGGCAATATAGCAAATTGTTTAAGGTGATGACTGGTAAGAAGCCGACGGACTACCTGACAGCTCTTAGGGTCGAGCATGCTAAAAGGCTACTGTCTAGTTCTACCGAGACCTTACGTGAAATATCCCGACAAGTCGGTTTTAAAGATGAGTATTATTTCAGTCGGCGCTTTCATCAGCTCACAGGACACCCTCCACGGGAATACGCCAATATACTAAGGCGTACCAGGCAAAGAACGATCACCGATTCCCTCGGAAGGCAGATTTCTCTTCCTGATGCGGTTTTGCGTATCGTAGCCACAGGCACCAATACCCTTGGTGAGTTGCTTGCTATCGGTATCCGTCCAGTCGGCGCGGGTATAACTACAATGAAATCACAAGTCATATATCGAAACAAACTGCATCAGATCCCGGACATTGGACTGCAAGGCGCACCAGAACAAGTCTCCCTACTGAAGCCTGATCTTATCCTGCTAGGCAACTATAGTGAGCAGCAGTTACCTCGACTGGACGCCATTGCCCCTACCATCGTCTATCGCGAATCAACCAGCACTTTTGAGCGTCTTCGTTATATTGCGGATCTTTTCGGTCGGAGCAGAACGGCTGAACAGTGGATCGACCGCTATGAGGAAAGTGTCAGGAGGATACGGCGACAATTGGCGGATGATTATATTGCAGGAGAGCGAGCAACTGTCTATCTGGTGCTGGGCAAGAACATATATGTTATGGGACAGACGGGATTTGCCGCTACCGTGTATGAATCACTTGGCTTTCGACCCACTGTATCCGTAAATCAACTGATCGTTGATGGCAGACCTTGGATACAAATTGATCACAATAAAATCACGCAATACGCTGGAGACCGAAACTTTGTGATGGTTCCCCAGGAGGAGATGAATGTAAACACCCCTTCTCCACTCCAAAGTTTGGTTAGCATGTTGGCACCCAGTAAAGTACATATAGTAGAAGCTGGCTGGAACTACGATGATCCCCTTACCCGTGAGAGGTTATTGACGATTCTACCCTCTATTTTTGCTAAGGATGGACTGGCCCTTGTGCCAGTAAATGAAAAAAAATAAACCGTGCTTCACGGTTTATTTTTTCAAAACATTTTCACCATCTTACGATATGTGTCCAACAACCTCTGGTAATACTCTTTCGTATTCCTTATATAAAACATAACGATTAACACCTCTGGAAGAGTTAAGTGCTTCATGCGCGTGCTGAATAGCGGTATCGCGGTTTTCTGCTTTGAGTTCAAGACCCGCGAGCAGTGTTGATCTCATCCATTGTTTTTTAATGGATTGAAGTCTTTCCCGCGCATCTTCACTTTTCCCGTCTTCCAAGAGTAGAATGGTTTCGTAATATGTACGGTAATCCGATAAGCCGATATGAGGTACAGCTTGCCGAATGGCAAACATATCCTTACGATATAACCCGTAAGCTGCCTTGAACTGTGCTTGTGTTGTTCTTCGCTTATATTTCTGCATAATCTGCTCCATAACAAGTTCTGCCTCATCATCAAGTCTGTTCGCAAAAACATAAATAATGTATGTCCCAGGTGTATTTTGCTGCTTGGATAAAAAGGACTCTAAACGATCTATACGCTTATCAAATACTAAAGGATAAAAAACATGCTTAATAAATGCGATAAGAATGGTAACGACTACAACCCCCACAATCAGAAATAGAGGATATTCGTTTATTTGCATAAACAAGACAAACATCAATACAGCAAAATAAAACGTGAATTCCCACCAAGAGTACCTCATTATGTATCTCCTTCGAATAGAAAAATGACCAGCAAGTCTATATTATATCAAATTTAATTCCCCTTTTTGTATAATCTTAGGAAACAAAAATCAGAAGAAAATTCTATCTGTCGCAAAATCAAGCCTGACTAGATTTTCGGATACAATAAAAAAGCCGCTATATTAGCGACTTTCAGTTGAAATAATTAAATTTATTATTGAACACTTAATAGTTCTTCAAAAGCTTTTATGTTCGTGTCAAAATCAGGAACGGTTTGAGTTTCTTCAGCAGATTTGACCAGTTTTACAACTAAATCATTATAAGGTGTCGCAATTCCGGTACCTTCTGCTCTGCTTGAAACAACGCCATTAATATAATCAATTTCCGTTTTGCGGTTCTTTTCCAGATCTTGAAGCATGCTTGCTTTGAGCAGTCTGGAGGGCTCCATCACGTAACGTAATGTTTTCACCCGTTCAGGGATATCTTCTTTGCTGTTCATTTCGAGTGAAGCGATGTCGAATCCATTCATTTTAACCAAGGTAACCCCATTGGCGCGAGCAACTTTAATCGTCTCGTCCGCAATATGAGCTGCACTCACAATGCCGGCTTCGTGATCAATAATGTCTCCGTATTCCCCATTCAATGCAGCGGACAAACCACTAAATGCATTGTTGATCAGCAATTTGGACCATTTGGTTCCAACCAGGTTATCGGAAATATGAGTTCCACCCACAAGATCCAACACCGATTTCACGCGTTGAATTCGTTCGGTGATTTCACCATTTAATTCGCCAATCTGAAAAGCATACTGCTTAAATTGAGTGTACTCGGTAGTCAGACTTGATACACCTGGTTCAATGAACGTAGCGCCAAATTCAACGGAGCCTGCAATGACACGTTTTTCACCCACGATGGACGCCACTTTTTCTTCCGGAATCCCGTTCTGCAAGGAACACACCATACTGTCTTCTTTCAAGAATGGAAGTAATTCCTGAAGAATGGAATCGTTGTAGAGTTGTTTGGTTAAAAGTAAAACAAGGTCATACTGTCCTGATTTCTGATCGGGAGTAATTGCTTTTACTTTGGCCTGAAACTCTGTGGTACCCGTCACTTTAGCACCGGTCTGATTTAAAGCATTTACATGTTCTTGATATGCATCAATTAACTCAACGTCCAGTCCACCATCCGCAAGGTATGCACCTACGATGGTTCCCAAAGATCCTGCTCCTACAATTGCAATTCTCATTTTATTTTTCCTCCTTATTTTTCTTCCAGGTAGTTATATACAGGTTGTGCAGCGTTTAAGGTTAGGTTGGTAAGGATATGAGAAGCTGACACCACTTCCAACACAGGCAGATCTGCAAGAGGTGCCAACGCATGTTCGAACAGTTGAAGTCGGGCAGGTCCTGTCCAAGCTTCCTTCACTTCGATGTCCGTAATTTGAGTACGGATCAGATCACATATTCTTAAATTCCCGGTATAGTCGGTAGCAATCTTAATCATAAAATTAGGTCGGCATATTTCACTTTTGGCGAACTCTTTATCCATCTCCACATGTTTATATCCCATCGTTGCCGTGGCTACACGCAGCGTTCCATAATCAAGTGTGCCGACAAGTGTATCTGAATCGGTATACAGCTTGGGCGCACCCAGCTTTTTCGGATAGGCGGTGAGCTCTCGACCACTCGCAATCGCTGGGAAATTGTCTACGTACATCGAATGCACATAATCGCCTTCCTCCCCATTGAATTGCACAGGGATAACTTGTCCAGCTTCTGTATAAGCACCCAGTCCAGAAACATCTGGCATCCACATCACTTCGAATTTAACCAAAGGTTCAGTAATTTCCAGAGGTTCCGGTACGGCTGCCCGCAGCGCTTTTTCATCGGTTCGGTAAATAATATTCAAATATTCACGATTCACGAATTTGTACGGTGGCATCGGGTATGCCGGAGCCGTTAGGGGTGTATTCAGATTTTTAGCTATGTTATTCACATCGATTTTCATCAAAGACACCTACCTTATGTTTTGGTTCTATATAAGTTGAACTCAAGATTATTTACACTGACACTACAATGACAGAACAATCTTCCAATCGCTGTTATCCCCAGATTTTTCGATTCCCCTTCTAAAGGGGAAAATCCGGGGATAGCTTATGCTTCCGATGCAGCTTTCTTTCAGAAAGCTTTTAGGCGAACGCTTTGCTTTTTCAGGTTTTTTCTGTCCTCTCCGTTATTGTGTAAATGATTAGTTCAACTTATATAGTCAGGTTTTTGTTATTTAAAATTTGATCTGTATCTCATAAAAAAATTCTACATCAATATTTAAATTTAATATAATACATAATAAGTACTATATATATTTATCAGAATAAATAAGGAGTGCGAATGGATGGAATTGCTTCAGCTCAAATACTTTCAGACCGTTGCCTATACTGAACATATCTCCAAGGCAGCTGCCCAATTGAATATTGCTCAACCTTCCCTAAGCTTAACGATTAAAAGACTTGAGGATGAACTGGGTACCCCCTTATTCCACAGGAGAGGAAGAAACATTCAATTGAATTCCTCAGGTGAGATTTTATTAAAGCATGTAAACCGGATTTTTATTGAAATTGAAAATGCAGAGATGGAGATTAAAGCGGAGGAACAGCAAATATCCAATACAATCAGGATCTCGATTACGAATACTCGGTTCCTCACAGGTCTCATTAGTGACTATATCA
Source organism: Paenibacillus sp. FSL P4-0176 (assembly GCF_037975265.1). NCBI lineage: Bacteria > Bacillati > Bacillota > Bacilli > Caryophanales > Paenibacillaceae > Paenibacillus > Paenibacillus sp. FSL P4-0176. The sequence goes on along the minus strand of NZ_CP150242.1, from coordinate 3,544,132 downwards.
ACGGTTCCCCTGAAACCAAGCTTCATCAGGGTATTGGGACCCGCAGTGAAATTATTACAGGTTTGAAGAAAGGCGACATGCATCTGGGCATTACGGGGCATCCGATTCAGGATGAGGAGATTGAGAGTGTTGTTCTTGTTGAGGAAGACATTGTTCTTGTTGTGCCCACGGATCATGCATACGGCGGAGAAACAAGCATTTCATTAAGTGTTGTTGCAAATGAGCCCTTTATTTCCCTTGCCGATAATAAGGAGTACAGCCGCTTTACAACTATGCTCTGTGAAAAAGCAGGTTTCCTCCCCAATCATGCATTTGAGGTCGATTCTCATACCCTGCTTGAAATTATCAGCCTTAATCAAGGTGTTGCATTAATTCCGATCTCCGTATGTAGAGCACTGGGGTTACGTTATGTAAAAATTGCTGATGATTCAGCTATATATCCCATTAGCCTATCCTGGGTCAAACAAAAACGGTTATCTCCTGCTGTTGGAGAATTTCGTGATTTTATTACTTCGTACTATGAAGACCATGCTGGATTGTTTAAAGTGGAGTAGGATTTCTTGATACATGACAAACGATAAAAACAAAGACCACGTTAGTCCCTTGGAAGGAACCGATGTGGTCTTTGATCGTTATCTATTCTTAGCTATACTGCAGTCTGTCCTTATACCAAACGTCCGGAATCATCTTACGCTCCAGTTCCAACAATTCATGAATGATCTTGTCCGCGTCACTGATGGAACTCACGAGCGGGTCGGTGAGCATCGCCCTTCTCAGCTTCTCGTAGCTCTGTTCCAGAACAGCTTCAACCGTAAGCTCATGCGTATCCAGTACAAGTTCTTGCATCCCTCTTATCCCACGCGGCATCTCGCCTACATGGAGTGGTTTCGCCCCATCCATATCTACATCGCATAGTAGTTCCAGGAACGAATCGTTATTCATATTGGTTACCGCACCTTGATTGAGCGTATTGATGAAGAACTTTTTGCCCAAGTTCCCCACCATATTTTCGATGATGTCGGTAGCATGATCTGGTCCGAAGGTACTCATGTAATCGGCAATTGGGATGTTCCCTGCAAGAAAGTCATCCACCTGACGCCACATTTCGTCGTGACGCTGATATCTGTCCTCTGTCTCCCAGATCGATAATGGCGGAATGGTGTCCGCAGTTTTGCCAAGACCCTGCCAATACCGAACGTATTCCTTCGTATGCGCCGTACAAGTAGGAATGATTCCGAAAATATCATATAGTTCATAGGTAATCGCATCGTTATACAGAGCTTTTGCGCCGCGATCACCGCCGTTATTCTCATCACCTGCCAGCTTGCGCATGGCTTCTGCAATTGTGGGCATCACATTTTTTCCTTCATACTCGGCTTTGAGCAGCCAAGTGAAATGATTAACACCTGCGATACGAAAATCGAATTTTTGGTTGATCTCTTCAGTGAACTGGCTATTGTCTCCAATGATTCCAGCTCTTACGGCATAATAGGCTTTTTTATGCGGCATATGATGACTATCGCACAGCGCAAACGATTTAAGCTTCGGTGCATATCGATGTAAAGCAATGCCGTGCACGGTAGACGGGTTAATATAATTGATCACCCAAGCATCCGGACATAACTCCTCAATGTCCTTGGCACATTCCATAATAACCGGCAGTTCCCGCATCGCGCGAAAGATTCCACCAGGGCCAATCGTATCGCCGGAACACATGCGAATCCCATACTTTAGAGAAACCTGGCAGTCGATGCCCCGATATTTCACCGATTCTTCCGCAAAGCTGAGCACAACGAAGTCGGCTCCCGGTAGTACCTGTCTTCGGTCCACTGAACCCTCAATCTTTAGGGATACGTTGTTCTCCTTGGCGACCATTTCCGCTAGTTTCACCATTTTTGAAAGCCGTTCCTCGTCCGTATCCACCAAAGCCAGCGTTCCCTGATTCAAATATGGGGAGTGTACCATCTGCCAGATGGACTGACGACCAAAAAACAGGCTGCCCGCCCCAATAACAACTACCTTTGGATGTTGTGTACTTGTAGCATTCATCAATAACCCCTCCTCGTAACGATATAAGTTCATTATAGGTGAGTGGGCTGGAATCGGAATGTGTGATAGTTTTCAAAACATGTCATATGGTACGATAGTTAACAAGAGATAAATCCTTTGTTATAATAGTGAAATATAAAGGATGTCATAAAGTCGAGAGGATTAGGTTGGATTAGATGCACACAGGAACTGTAAATATGAGTATAATCGACGAACTTTCGGAGTATGTCACACTTCGCATGAGCTCTTATTTGGAACAAACGCATGACAGCAATTGGACGGAGCACAAGTCTCATTCCGATTATGATCTGTGGTTCATTACAGCAGGCTCCGTGCAGATTACCATCGATGGAATCGAGCATATGGCGAACCCGGGTGACGTCGTGTTTTTTTATCCGGATATGCCCTACACGGCTTCCACGACCGGAGAGTTGTGCCGATTCGTATACATGCACTTTGATTTCAGCATCGCTGAGCAGAAGCGGATTCTCGGCGAGTTTCAGCTCCCAGGCATTGTACCTGGCAATCTGATTCAAGAGGAATCAACGCTGTTCACCTCGTCCTATCGAAGATTCAAGCAGAGTGGCGGCGCTTCAGCCAGTCCACTTTATTTGAAAGCCTCTCTACTTCTCGTCATCGCCAAAATTTTGGAATTACATAGGCAAGGGCTGTATCACGGTGAGTTTCTGAAAGACCGAAAACCGAGGAAGATCGAAGGAAGTCTGGAAGTTCTGCAGAATGTCTTTCCATACGTGGATGCGAATCTGCATCGTGCCATCCGAGTTAACGAGCTTGCGGCCATTGCGGGCGTCTCTGAGAAATATTTTATTTCTTTGTTCAAAAAAATTCTCGGTATTACACCGGGGCAGTATATCAATCAGATCAAAATGAACCGGGCCAGAGACTATCTGTACGAGAAAAAATATACGATCCAGCAAATTGCCGGATTTCTGGGTTATCCCGATCCCTTTACGTTCTCCAAAGCATTCAAAAAATTCTACAACGTGCCCCCATCCAAATTTGAATAAAATACCGCAGACAAACAAAGAGGCAACCGATCAATCCGGCTGCCTCCCCACTTGATGAATCCTTGGTTATTCAGGGTTTAGTTTAACGTACAGGTCCCTTCAGCGTCCCTCATACTCAAACGGAGCTTCAGTGGAATACATCTCATGGAAAAATCCTTTATACGGTATATCCTCTTCCAGACATTTAATGAGATACAACAGTGCTTCGTTAGCTTCCGGTTCTTCGCCCGCACGCTGCATTTCCTCAAATTGACCTAGAATATTCTCCAAGAGAGTGACTTGAATAAATAAAGGCAGCTTCTCCAGCATCGAATCTTCGATCTTGGTTTCGGAAGTATATCCAGCGAGGGCGGTTTGGAAATAATCATCCATGAACTGTTTGCGTTTATCTGCATCCGACTCAAATTGTATCCAGCCCATACCATGTGACCATAGATCAGCCAAATCATACATATACCAACCGAAGCATGAATTATCGAAATCATACACGGTGATCTCACCGGTATCAAAATCGATCGAGTAATTTCCATCGTTATAATCAAAATGGATCATGCCGAATGTCTCCTGGTTTGTATCCAAACCTTGTAAGGTATTCAGGAGCTCAACCATCTTCTCCTTAAGCAGAGGGAATGATTCAGGTACCAGATTATCGATATATTCACCGCTGTAATTGTCAATCAAATGATGCCGGCGATGGACGGGAGTGTACCCTTTCGATAGTTGATGCATCCTGCCCAGAACTTTTCCGCTATTATAATAGTATTCGCTAAGTGGGACCCCTTCACGGTACTGATAATGGTTTTCTACAAGCAACTTCCCCTTGGCTTTTACAAACATACAGATAAAGAACGTATGCTCATTATAAGTGATCTCTTCTAACAGATGACCCTTTTTCGAGCTAACTACATTCGAGACACTTGCACCGTGCTCAAACAGATACCGGACATACTCCAGTTCGGCAATGTAATCTTCCCGCTTTCTGTCAGGCAAAAAAGACACCCGTAGAATTAGCGATTCACGCCCCTCTTGCTCGCAAGTGTAAACGACATTACGTCCACCCTCATGAGGCGGAATAAGCTGAATATTGTAACCCTCCAGATGAAACAACTCGCGTACCAGCGTCAGTACATGTGTATTGCTGATGTTAACAGCTTCGTTAAAATTAATAATAATCTCCTCCAGTAAACATTGTTTGGACGGTTTCCCGCAGTGCAATGTCCACAAAAGGAATCTCTGTAATGCAAATATCCTTCTGTGAACCTAAAGCAAAATCACCTTGTTAGACATTTAAAAACGCTCCTTTTTGTTCAGATGGTTACATCTTATCCTAATATTCCACATTTTACTAGCCAAATTTATAACTCAGCAGCTTCGTAATAGTACCGTATCAAAATGTCCTGATCGTAGTTGCCAAACCCTTTCCCGAACAACGTAAGTCCGCCTCGACCGGGCACCCCTTCTTCCGGTCTTAATCCAAATGTCCAGTAGGTGGATGAATCCAGTTTCAGATCATGGATACGCACATCTGAGATGCGCTGGCTATCCATAAACGTCCCTTCTGCGTTAATACGCAGCACCTTCAGTACACCATACTGGTTGACGTCCAATTTCCACCATAGCGGTGTATGTTTGCCCTTCCGATCCCCGAAATCCCCTGGGCTTGTCCAGGTTCCAAGGTGATGACCATTAAGGGAAAAACGGATATCGGAAGGCCAGTTTTCATTAACTTGGGGTGCTTCCGAACTGAGTTCGAGTGAAATTTCAATTTCCTGGAGATGCTGTTCTGTATTCAGATAATTGGGAATCTTATATTCCAGAAAACCTCGTGCCAACCAAAGAATACCTGCATTGACCCGATCCGGGTCCATAAAGCACGCCGGTGTGTCATACTGTCCAATCATCTGCGTAGTTGTCGCAATCCCGCAGGTCGGCCACGCTTCATAATCTGTATACTGACCTACCGGTATGGATATTTCATGGTAAGGAGCATCAACAGGCTCTGGTGACAGGTTAATAGTCATGAATTCTCGTACGATAAAACAGTATTTATAGGTTCCACCGTTCTCCCGTTTCATTCGGCTACCGACAATTCCTGCTTTTTGCAGCTTGCTTACATGTGTACTTACAATAGCTTTGCTCAGAAAAAGCTCTTGGGCAAGCGCATTGATATGCATTTCCCTGTTTTGTAGCAGCAGGCGCACAATGTTTAAACGGGCTTCACTTGCCAGTGCCTCGTAAATTAGCAATGAAGCTGCATCTGTCCCAAGCATCATGATGTCCACTTCCTTTTTGAGTAAAATCGATCTATTTCAATTTCAGGATTCGTTATTTAGCGAACTCATAAAAATGAACTTGCTCAATATATAAGCATTATGATACATATTAGATAACAAATCAATGATTTGATTTTGCTTTTAAGCGAATTCAATACCACTGTTAATTTTAAAAATATGAATTCATCCAATGGAGGTACATACCATGCTTACATCCAAAATGCTTATCGATAAAGACTTTCAGATTGCTGAAGTAGATCCGCGTGTCTATGGTTCATTTATAGAACATCTGGGACGGGCCGTATACGGCGGCATATATGATCCAGGTCATCCCACCGCAGATGCTCAAGGTTTCCGTCAGGACGCTATTGAAGCGATCAAGGCTTTGAATGTACCCATCGTTCGTTATCCGGGCGGCAATTTCGTATCCGGTTACAATTGGGAGGACGGCGTTGGTCCGGTAGCGGAGCGTAAACGCAGACTTGAACTCGCTTGGTGGACGATTGAAACGAATGCGGTAGGAACAAACGAATTTGCAGATTGGGCCAAACTGGTTGGAACCGAAGTGATGATGGCTGTAAATCTGGGTACTCGCGGCATTGATGCGGCCAGAAACCTGATCGAATACTGCAACCACCCATCTGGCACATACTGGAGTGATCTGCGTATCTCTCACGGTTACAAGGACCCGCATAAATTCAAAACCTGGTGTCTAGGCAACGAAATGGACGGCCCTTGGCAGATTGGTGCAATGACTGCATATGAATATGGCCGTATTGCCAATGAGACCGCCAAAGCGATGAAATGGGTAGACCCGGAAATTGAGCTTGTGGCTTGCGGCAGTTCCAGCCGTGACATGAGTACATTTGCAGATTGGGAAGCAACCGTGCTGGATCTCACCTATGAAAATGTGGACTACTTGTCCCTGCATCAGTATTACAACAACAACAAAGACAACACGTATGACTTCCTGGCGACATCGCTGGATCTGGATCAATTTATTGATAGTGTTGCTTCAATCTGTGATTTTGTACAAGCCAAGAAACGCAGTAAAAAGAAATTAATGCTGTCTCTGGATGAATGGAATGTCTGGAAATCCATCGGCACGAGCCGTATGGAAGAACGGTGGCAGATTGCTCCTCCAGAGTTTGAAGATGTGTATACACATGAAGATGCACTAGCTGTGGGCTGTTATCTGATTACCATACTCAAGCACGCCGACCGTGTAAAAATGGCTTGCCTTGCTCAGTTGATTAACACCATTGCACCAATCATGACGGAAAATAACGGAGCAATCTGGTTCCAGACGACGTATTTCCCGTTCATGCATGCATCCAACTTCGGTCGTGGTACGGTGTTGCGATCCATCACCTCTTCACCTAAATATGATTCCAAAGACTTTACAGATGTGCCTTATCTCGAAGCGATCAGTGTGCATGATGAAGAAAACGGCACGATCACAATCTTTGCGGTGAACAGACATCTGGATGAGAAGTTGGAACTGAATGTGGATCTGCGTTCCTTCGGAGAAACGACATTTGTGGAGCATATTGTATTGGAGAACAACGACTTGAAAGCCACCAATACCAAAGAAAACCCACGTAACGTTGTTCCTCACAACGGCGGATATACAACGGTTGACCAGGGTAAAGTGCAAGCAGTCTTGAACAAAGCATCATGGAACGTGATTCGCCTCAAAACCAAACAGGCTTAATAAGAGCGGGATAGAGTTTTCTCCTACTCTGCAACATCAGCATTGTTTTTCGCACCGCGTGTAGCTCCCTGCGCGCGGTGCTTTTTGCTGTATGATGGCAAACGGCCCAACTACATAGTTCCAAAGTTAGAAGTGTGGCGCGTATTTGAAACCTCATTTTTTATTCCTCGCAACGAACGAATTTAACGAACACAGGGAGTCTTATTTAACCCGTTTCGGGCGAATTTTAATTCTAACGAACACAGGAGAAGCTATGCTGCAGAATCAGCCCCTTTTCCACACTATATCTTACATTTTGCAGCAAATAGGGTGTGTCATGTTCGTTAGAATTTTAATAGCTTGATATTGACCCGAATACGGTTTCTGAGGTTCGTTAGCGCTGAGCAAGCATGCGAAATCGAGCTGGTTCGAACCTCATATACAGCATAAGCAAATAAGCCACCCTCCGTTTGGCGTACGGAGAGCAGCTTGCAGTGAAGCATCTAGCGAAGAAGCTGAAACAGAACAGAGAAGAAGATAAGGAACAGAACAGATCAGAAAGAGATCAAATCACCCAACATACTAGCAATGCTTCCTTCCCAAATGCAACGAAGGTTGTGTTCTATTTCACGATTTTCATTTCAAGTATTATCCTTGTTGTGCTTCCTCTTCAACTTCGGTTTCAGCCTGAGCTGCTTGGCTCGCTGGAGTCATCAGCCCTTGAACTGCCCCCATAAATGGCTGAATCTGCTTAATCATGCCATACCCCATTTTGACCACAGGTGTAAACCGCTGGATCATGCCAAACAACCGCATACCCCCGCCTAACATACCTCCAATCGAGCCTGCACCGCCAAAGCCACCTAACAATGAGCCTAGCATAGGCATGAAAGAGGATACCCGGGCTTGCCTAGACGTTGAACGAGACATCGACCGGGATCGTACTTGCGACTTACGTGTGCTGTTCACCCGTTTACGGTTTCGAGAGGATGCTGTTTTTCTCGTAGCCCCTGCTTTAGGTTTGGTTTTGCGAGCACTGCCTTCAGATGAGGGTGCTGTGATTGCGGCCTGTGTAAGCTTTCCGCCCCCGGTAAGCACTACGCCTTCGCTGTTAACACCAGAGATGTACCCGACGTACGTCTCGCCATTATGAAGAGTCACGCAGACTGGGCGATCCTTGAGCCGTTTCACCCGGACGTGTATTTCATTGGTTTTAGCCATGGAATTCACCTCACTTGACTTGATCTACTTCAGTCTACGCAATGGGTGGACGACTTGCCTGTGCGAATAACACATCCGTGTGCCGAAAGCAGGAAGATTCTGACATGGCTCCTGCCTCAGATATGCTCAATATACATCTCATTCAAAATATGACCCATACGATATGTGTGCTCTGCCAATTCAGATTTCACATATGATTCAATATCACTTTTTTCGATACTGTACAAGACCTCAATTTCTTTAGAAAAAAGAAGGTGTCCCTCATTGATTTTCTGCTCCAACGAGTTTATCTGTTTGGGTTTCAGATCACCACCAAGCACCTGCTGAAGTGCTTGCACATATGTTTCAAGCGAACGGGCTCCGACAATTTTTATACCCTGGTTCTCTTCATTCACAATGATAATTGATGGGAAACCTCTAACGCCCAAACTAGCGACATTCTCAAAGTCTTCCTCTAATAACTCTTGTGCAGATTGCTGCGCAGCCGCCTCAACCACTTCTTTCCCATTCAAGCCCAGTTGATTGACGATATCCATCAGCACATCATCTTCTCCAATATTTCGATTAAATACAAACACAGCTTCACGCGCACGTCTTAAAAAGTCCTGCTCTTTACCAGGGTGCGTACTCTGAATGACCTTAAATACGCGAGATGGCGGATAGGAAGAAAGTATTGGATTATCGTGCCATAAGGAACCGTCGATAGGCATGCGTGAATGTTCACCCACTTCCTTCCAATGCTCTGCAACATCTGAAGGTTTTTGAATCCCGTTAGCGCCATCCGAGAAACCATTCCAGTTAGCCAGTAGCCCACCCATTTTAATTTGCAGCGTAAAATAATGACCGTATTCCTCAATAAACCGATGAAGCACAGGCTCAAGCGCCCAGCAGTGAGAGCAGATCGGATCTGTTGCGTAATAAAGAGTTATCCTTTTCTCAACGTGATTCAGATTGATTTCTTGCATCGCCTCTTCTTCGCTCACACCACATACGCCTGTTTCCAGATCACACATCATAGATTCGTTACTCACGTGTATCCCGCCTTTATATTGTCTTATGAATTGATTTTCTTGTGTTAGTTTGATTATAATGTCTACAATCTTCTGAACAAGTACGATTCTTTTTCTGACTTAGTATCAAAAAGTATACTATTGGAGGGTATCAAGTGAAATACGAGTTTAATTTTGATCAGTTATGTCCAGCGACTTATGCATTTCAGGTCATTGGAGGCAAGTGGAATCTTCCGATTCTGGCAATCCTCAGTGAAAATGACTGTATACGTTACAATGAACTAAAAAGAAGACTGCCTGGCATTACCGGAACGATGTTAACGAACTGTTTGAAGGATTTGATTCATTCCGGCATCGTGCATCGGGAGCAATATAACGAGGTGCCACCGAGAGTGGAGTATTCGCTCACAGAATCAGGCAAGGAATTGGTTCCTTTAATTGAATCCATGGTAATGTGGGGTCAGAAAAATATGAAAGCAGGCGTGAAGCAACAAGATATATAACTCCTGGCCTAATGTAACCCCTTAGCATAGATGTTCATTTTGAATCGCTCTGTACACTTTGTTCAACGACAAAAAGGCTATTTCACTGGACCATTATGTCCTTTGAAACAGCCTTTCCTTTATAAATACAAGACGGTCGCTTGTTTACGACGTGTACACATCTAACTATTCAGGTCGTCATCTTCCTCATTTCCTAAATACATAACCGTTTTTTCTCCCTCAACCAATCTAATGATCTGCTTTCGTAATTTTGAAGGAAATAAAGGTAGTTCGTATATATCTTTAATTTCAAGCCATTCAAATTCCACTTGGTTTTCGTCACTTGGCAGAATAGAACTATCTTGGTCTATCAAACCTATGTACTCGCATAAAAAAACAAAATCTACACGATGAAGAGCTTCACCGTATACCCCTTCAATTACGAATTCCAGTGATAACGGTTCTACATCTATTCCGATTTCTTCCGCAACTTCACGCTTCACCGCATCCGTCAGGGTTTCACCTGCATTCTGGCTCCCACCAGGCAGAATGTAGATGACTTCATCATTATCATCCTGCTTCATTGCAAGCATTCTCCCGTCTTTAATGATCAATGCTTTTGCAGAATTTCTAATCTTTCTCTCCATTACTAATCCCCCATATATATCTGTATCATGTTGTTGAAGGTTGATTCCATTTAACCTCACGATCTCCATGAAGAATATTTTAACACATACATCTAAACAAATTCTGAACAATCAAATCAACTCACTCTTGGCGACCTCCATGAAAGCAGCCATAGACGGAGAGATCCATTTTTCCCGATGCCAGAGCATTTGCGCAGAAAAGGATACATCTGATAAATCCCACGGCAGAGCAACCACTTCCCCTTCTCTCAACTCTTTCTTCAAAGCCATTTCAGGTAATAAAGCGATCCCTAGACCAGCCACAACACATTGTTTAATGGCTTCTACACTATGAAACTCCAGCTCTGTCAGAGCATCTGCACCTTTCTTTGTTATGGATTGGTCAAAATAAGTGCGATACGAACAGTTCTTTTCGGTCAGCAAAAAATGCTGTTTGTGGAAGTCATCAATAACTAACGCGGAACGCGATGCTAACATATGATCGGGAGAAACCACCATTTGAAAAGTCTCATCCTTTAAAAACTCTGAATGAAGGTCTTTGGAATTCATAGGCTCATCCAATACAAAGACGACATCGGCATGCCCTTCTCTCAGACTCGATTTAAGCTCTTGTCCAGACAAGGGGCGGAACAATAACCGCACACCAGGATAGTCCGCTCGGAAGCGTTTGAACAAGGCTGGAAGAAGATATGCACACAGCACTTCATCTGCTCCGATCACAACCGTTCCCGCCAATTCTCCGTGCTGACTGGATATGCACTTCGCTTCCTCTACATCGTTTAATATCTTAGTGGCGTACGGCAGAAACTGTTGGCCAGCATCCGTTAACACGACCTTTTTGCCTAATCGATCCAGCAATTTTACACCAAGCTCTTCTTCCAGCGATTTGATTTGCATGGTTATGGTAGACGGTACATAGCTCAATAATTCAGCAGTTTGACTAAAGCTGCAGGTCGATGCAAGTGTCCAAAAGGTTTTTAGCTGGCGTATTTCCATGAGTCAGGCACCTCCTAAGTTCAAAATAAATGAATGATATGTTCGATAACGTTTCGTTGAATTGATAATAGACGTATTGTAGAGTGAAATCAAGTTATTACTATTTTATAAGGAGAATCAATCTATGAACGATTATGAAACATATAACCTTGGAGATACATTACTTCAATCGGGACAACAGCTCCCTCGAGCCTTTATCGCTTACAAGACCTATGGAAACTTAAACGCGGCAAAGGACAATGTTATTGTTGTCCCAACATGGTTTGCTGGAATTCACACAGATAATGAATGGTTAATTGGAACGGACAAAGCACTGGACCCCAGTCGCTATTTTATCGTTGTGCCCAATATGTTGGGTAACGGATTATCGTCCTCTCCAAGTAATACCCCTGCCCCATATGATAAGAACAACTTCCCCCTCATCTCCATGTATGACAATGTGCATGCCCAACATCAACTCATCACTCAAAAATTCGGTATCTCCAAAATCAAACTTGTTGTGGGCTGGTCTCTGGGAGCCATGCAGGTTTATCAATGGGGAACCAGTTATCCTGAGATGGTCGAGCGTATTGCCCCCTTTGGCGGAACAGCAAAGAGCAGACCCCATACACAGCTGGTATTCGAAGCGATGATCGCGGCGTTACAGGCAGATTCAAATTATAAAAATGGTAGATATGAGCGCCCTCCGGTTGCCGGTCTCGCAGCGATGGGAAGAGCTTATGCTCCATGGGGGTTCTCGCAGGCGTACTATTTGGAGAAATTGTATCAATCGGAGGGTTACGACTCCTTGAAATCTTATGTAGAAGATTACTGGGATCAGGTATTTCTTCCCTTCGATGCTAACGACTTGATTACCATGTTGCGTACAGGAATCTATGGAGACATTAGCGATAATCCCGTAGATGACGGTAACTTCGAACAGGCGTTAAGCAAAATCACTGCTCCTGCACTCGTAATGCCAGGATCAAGTGACTTGTTTTTCACGCCAGAAGACAGTGCGTATGATGCTCAGCATATGCCAAACGCTGTGTATCAACCTGTAGAGTCCAAGTGGGGACACTGCTTTGGAATCGGAGCAAACGAAGAGGATTCACTCGTTATCGATCATCATCTAAAGCAATTTTTGGAGACATGAGTAAAAAAAGAAGGAGTACAAAGTAAAAAAAGTGCACAAAGCTCATTTATCTTTTCTCCACTACAACTCAAAAGTAAAAAAAGATACCAGTTCTCGTCAATAACCTTTATATCACGTTCCCCCTTTCTCGTTTAGAATATTTTCAAGTAAGCGTTATTGAAATATGACTGATAAGGGGGAAAAGAAATGAACAAGAAAACGAAAGCCTTAGTCTTGTCTGTGTGCATGTCAACCTTATTACTCGCAGCCTGTAGCAATGGAAGCGGTGCCGATAAAGGTTCAACGATGGACACGGATTCCAACGAGGCTGGAACGACAACCATTCACACCGTAACATCAGAATACACTTCAGCAAAATATCCAAAGGGCGACGATATCACCAACAATGTATGGATTAAGCGATACAAAGAGAAGTTTAATATCAACGTCAAAACAGACTGGGTCAGCGATGAGTACGATACAAAACTCAATTTGGCTATCGCATCGAACGATCTTCCTGACGTATTCAGAGTTAATCCATCACAACTGAGACAGTTAGTCGAAGCAGATATGGTCATGGACCTTTCCGAGGTCTTTGATCAACACGCTTCAGATCGTCTCAAAGGTTACATGGAAGCAGATGCAGACAGTTACGAATCTGGAAAGAAGGACGGTAAGCTATACGGGATACCACAGATGCACTGGGGATTAATTGAACAACCAGACTTCATCTGGATTCGGAACGACTGGAAAGAAGAATTGGGAGTCCAAGATCCGAAATCTGTGGAAGACATCAAAAATATCGCACTAAAATTCATGGAAAAGCACGGTGGTTATGGTATAGCGGTAGACCAATCGTTGGATTACCTCAACCTGCTGGCCATTGCATGGAATGCGCATCCGGATATGTGGATGGAAGATAGCACTGGAAAACTCGTGTACGGCTCCGTGCAGCCTGAGATGAAAAATGCGCTGGCTGAGTGGTCAGAATGGTACAAGCGAGGCATCATTGATCCGGAATTTGCAATCAAAGACTTTAATGCGATGAACGCGGATATCGTAGCCGGCAAAGTGGGAATGCAGCCTTATTACCAATGGTGGGGTTATAATCCGGGTGTCGATACGGTATCCAATCTGGGTAAGGACGCCATCTTCTACCCTTATATCATCCCTACCGTTGATGGGAAAGAAGCCAAACAATCCATTTTCTTCGCCAACAACAATTATATCGTTATGAAAAAGGGATTTAAGAGCCCTGAAGAAGTGATCAAAATTTTGAACGACTATGCTTATATTGTGGATGAAGGCAATGGCAAGGAATCCACAGAAACGTTATCCGCCTTGCTGGACAACGATATTGCCCATGTTGTTGGAGCGTTCCGTGTACTTAATCCGAATTCCGATTACGAGCAATTTGAGGCGGTCTCCGCTGCCCTTCAATCCAAGGATACCAGTGGACTCACAACTTCGGGTATGTGGCAAAAATATAACAACAGTGTGGAATTCATGGATAATGCAACCCCAGGAGCAGTTGGTGATTATTTGCAACAAGGGGCTCCAAAGAATGCGTATGGTCTTGCCAAGAAAGTACTGGACAGCGAGAACTATACAAAGACATCCTTATGGGGTGTTACGCCAGAAATACTTTCAAGCTACGGCACAACCTTGGATGATATCCTGACCGAAGGTTTCACCAAGATCATTATGGGTAGCGAAAGTATCGATTATTTCGATGTTATTGTCCAGAATTGGCGTGCAGCCGGGGGCGATGACGCAACTCAGGCAGTTAATGAAGCCTACGGGAAGAAATAATCTCGTTTGTCACAAAGAGGGGACGAGGGTCATCTCTCCCCTCTATTTGATAGCGATTACATTTGGCGTACAAGGAACGGAGGAATATGTATGTTGAGAAAATGGAAGCAGCAGAGTCCTTACCATCTCATGTTGATTCCAAGCCTGGTCTTGGTCTTCATCTTTTGTTACATCCCTTTCTACGGACTTATTATTGCGTTTCAGAAGTACAATCCGGGCCTCGGATTCAACTCGCCATGGGTAGGATGGGATAATTTTACCCACATATTTAATCAGCCGAACTTCATAAGAACGATCTGGAATACATTGTACATGTCTGTCTTTAAGATTATCGGTGGTATAATCGTGCCCGTAATTTTTGCATTACTGCTTAACGAGGTACTACACAGTGGAATTAAACGTACATTTCAAACCCTTGTCTACATTCCGAACTTCCTCTCTTGGGTCATTATGGCCGGCATCATGCTGGATATCCTTAGCTCCAACGGCATTATCAATACATTTCTAAGTTTATTTGGTATTGCACCGATCTCCTTTCTTGGCACACCCTCAATTTTTCCTTGGACGATGATTGTGAGTGACATATGGAAAGGTTTCGGGTTTGGCACGGTTGTTTATTTGGCAGCCCTGACCAGTATTGATCCGGGACTTTACGAAGCCGCAGTGATCGACGGAGCGAAACGGTGGAAACAGACCATCTACATTACGTTGCCTCTCCTCATGCCAACCATTGTTTTAATGACCGTACTTTCACTTGGAAACGTACTCAATGCTGGCTTTGACCAAATCTATAATCTCTACTCCCCTGTTGTCTATCAGACGGGTGATATTATTGATACCTATGTCTACCGTTTAGGAATTCAACAAGCACAGTATTCAATTGGTACCGCTGTCGGGTTATTCAAATCGATCATTTCCAGTGTCCTCGTTGCTGTATCGTACATTTTGGCTTACAGAGTGGCTGGTTATCGTATCTTCTAAGAAGGAGGAACTTACATTATGATCTATGATAAAAGTATGAGCAGGCGTGTATTTCTTATCATAAACTACACCATATTGCTTCTAATCTCTCTCCTATGTATCCTGCCGTTTATCAACTTGCTGGCTGTTTCATTCAGCAGCAGCGCAGCTGTATCTGCGGGGAGTGTCACGTTCTGGCCTGTGGAATTTACGACAAAAGCCTATGAATTTGCATTAACTGGAGGATCATTTTTCTCCTCTCTCTGGGTAGCCATTCAACGAACCGTTATCGGAACGTTGGTGAATCTGGTTCTGATCGTACTCACGGCTTATCCCCTCTCCAAATCAAAACAAAAATTGATGGGGCGTAATATCTATATGGGATTTTTCATAATAACCATGTTATTCAGTGGAGGTCTAATTCCAACCTATCTCGTGGTCGTCAAAATGGGACTAATCGATTCCATATGGTCTCTGATCCTGCCTGGAGCTCTCCCCGTATTCAGTATGATTATCCTCATGAATTTCATTCGGGGGCTGCCCGAGGAGATTGAAGAATCAGCAATTATCGATGGTGCTGGGCCTGTACAAGTATTGCTTCGTATTCTACTCCCACTTCTCAAGCCCGCTCTCGCTACGGTTGGTTTGTTCAGTATCGTCGCTCACTGGAATTCCTGGTTCGATGGCATTATCTATATGAACAATCCAGCCAATTATCCATTACAAAGTTACCTCCAGACCCTCCTGCAAAGTTTTGAGCAAATCATGCTGAAATCTGGGTCAGATTATACGCAGCTGTTGTCCATGATGAATGCCAGAACGGGGCGCGCCGCTCAAATGTTCCTGGGCGCCATTCCGATTTTGCTCGTGTATCCATTCTTGCAGAAATATTTCACCAAAGGTTTGGTGTTAGGTAGCGTCAAAGGGTGAACAAATGGGCTTGCAGTTCATACTGCGAGCCCTTTGTTTATATCTAAACTTATTTTTATGATCGCTGTACCGCATTATGAGATGCTTAAGTGAAAGCATGTATGACTATTTGGCTTCTAGGATGGCAGGCAGCAGAATGGAGAAAATGGTACCTTCACCTATTTTACTCTCCACCTGTATTCCATAGGGTTTCCCAAAATGAAGTTGAATCCGCCGTTGCACATTATGCAATCCAATCCCATTCGTTCCCGTACTTGCAGCGGGCTTCTCTTCCAATAGATTCTGCATCGTATGATGATCCATACCCACACCATTATCGCAGATCTCGATCACAACTTCATCCAGCTGTGATTGAATCCGAATGGTGATGGTTCCGTCTTCTTCCAGTTCGGCCAGACCATGAAAAATCGCATTTTCCACAATCGGCTGCAGGATCATTTTGGGCATGCGATAATCCAGCAGTCTATCCTCAACCTCATATCTCATTTGAATACAATCATAGTACCTGACATTCTGGATCGTTACGTAATTCGTTATATTATCAAGTTCCTCACGAATGGTTACGAGGGTTCCATCGGATTTTGTTGCATAGCGGAGCATCGAGATTAGTGCATCGGTCATTTCCACGATTTTATCAGCCTGCTGCATTGAGGCAATCCATTTCACTGACCCAAGTGTGTTATACAGAAAATGAGGCTTGATCTGGTCATGGAGCGCACGCATCTCGGCCTTGGCTTTCTCTATCTCTTCCTGCTGCATCCGTTCGACCATTCGCTTCAATTCGTGTGACATTCTGTTAAATCGAATGGATAAATGACCAATCTCGTCTCTTGAGCCAATAGGTTCAACTTGTTCAAACTGACCTTTCTCGACTAGAGCAATATTCCGTAGCAGCTTCTTAATGGGAGTTGTGATCACGTGAGATAAAAAGATGGATATGACGGCAGCAAAAAGAACAATGACAATGGCAAGCGTCACCAGATTACGACCCAATATTTTGCCATCAGCAGTCAGCTCATCCAAAGGCATATATAAGTACGTTGTCCATTTTTGCTGACTAAGGGGACTGGTCACCACGACATTTAGTGCTTCAGGCGGACGAACGTTGTCCCGGAACAGTGTCCCAATTAATCGTTCATTCACGTTATATACGATCTTGTCATCCTCATCAACAATCATGAATCTGGAGCGCAGCCCTTCCTGCAAGTTTCGATTGACGATTTCGATGAATTTGATATCAATACTGACAACAATCACGCCAAGCAGTTTTCCACTAGTCACATCATGAATTTTGCGAGCGTGTGACACTGCCAGTATTTTATTCTCCAATTGTTCATCGATTCGTGTTGTGAGGGTAATGGTTCGATCCTTATCATGCATGAACTTTTTAAACCACAATTCGTTTGCTACTTTGAAGTTTGGATCGATGGGTTGATGTGGACTGACAAAAAGGTCTTGCCCCCCGTTCATATTGTAGAGGTAAATGGAGAATACGCGATCTTTCATCATGATATAATTCATCAGAATATTGTATGCGGCAATCTCATGTTGTTCATCACCCTCTCGCAGGAAATCCTGGATCGGAAAACTCCCTTCATGAGTCGCAGACAGATTGTCACTAAGCCCATTGCTGGCTAGCAGCGAAATTTTCTCAATCTCCTTGAGGAACTCATCAATGCGAATATTCGTCTGTTTGGCCAGATCGTTTAGCAACGTTGTATAGTTCTGTGCCAACAACCGCTCTGAGGAGTAATACGAATTGATTGTCATCACCAATACCGGAAGGATAATGACCGTCATACAGATCACCATAATTTTGTACTTGATTCGGAAGGGCCGAACATGCTTCATATGCTGCACCTCTATTCACCGATTACATTCATCCCTGCTGTAATTCTCGATATTCCTCAGGAGTGACCCCTACCGATTTTTTGAAAATCTTACTGAAGTACGTGTAGTTATGGTAGCCCACCTTTTCTGCGATTTCATACACTCTCATTCCTCTGCTCAATAGATACGCCTTGGCATGTTCAATTCGAACTCGGGTCAAATACGTAATAAAGTTCTCTCCTCGTTCCTGTTTGAACACACGGCTGAGATACGACGGATTCACACTAATTTGGCTAGCGATACTTTGCAGTGAGATATCTTCCGCATAATACTTGTCGATCAATTCAGTGGCGAGATCGGTGTAAGTGCTTTCCTGTTTGATTTGGGAATCGGTTTGGAAGTAATATGCAATATGAGCAAGCATTTCTTGGTGGATATCCTCCCAATACTCTCCCTTTAGAACGATTTCATAGGGTGATTTTTCTGTTAAAGAAGGTGCACCTCTTTCCGTGGCTCGGGATAGATGGGAGTGTATCGTTTCCATTACCATGATATATTGCTTGCGAATGCTATTCTCATCCGCTAGCAGCTGTTCCAGATTGGATCGGATTCCTTCAAGGAACTCTTCCGCCTTTTGGTTATCTTTGCTTACCCACAACTTCAACAAATCTCGTTCTTGTTGCGGGCTTAAAGCCCCCTTAACTTCATGTCGATCTGGAGATTGAACCATATCATCGTAATACAACACCTGGTTGCTTCCTGTGAAGAAACTCTGTTGTAGAGCCGTTTCTGCCTCTTGGCAGGCCTTCCTGATGTGAAGGAAACCGGAAGTCATTCTACTTACCCCAGCCGTGAGTGATAGATTCATAAAATCCTTGATCGAAGACAGCAATTTATTACATAGTTTATTCAAGTCGGCGTGTACAGATTGGCTCTCAGGAAGTACATTGACAATCACCCAATATTCAGAGGAACTTTCAACAAAAATCTCTTTCTCCCACTTCGATGGAATGATCTCTTCCATAATGTTAAGAATTGAAAATCGGAGCAGCTTTTCCCCCTTCTCTACATATTTCCGCTTTGCATCCTCGTAATAATTCACGATGAACTTCATGACAACCAACTGGTCCGAACGTATACGAAAATGCAGTTCTGCCGCTTTGGTGACGATATCCTCCTCACTAATGAATCCGCTTACAATATCTTGGAAGAAACTATCCTTTAGATATCTTAGACTCTTGGAATAGTCCTGTGTTATAGAGGGTGTGTTGGTTGGGTGAACATGTTCACTTTGCAGTTTCTGTCCAACATTGCTTAGGAGGTCAATAAGGGAGGATTCGGTGATTTCACTTTTAATCAAGTAATCTGAAGCTCCAAGTTTTAGCGCCTCTTTCACATAATGAAATTCGTCAAAATTACTCAGGATGACATACTTACAGGTTTTCAGTACGCAGGAGGCCTCTTGTATAAGCTGCAACCCATCCATAATCGGCATCTTGATATCTGTAATAATTAGATCAGGCATCACTTCAAGCGCAAGGCTTAATGCCTCTTTTCCATTTCCCGCTTCACCAACAACATAGAAATTGTACTCTTCCCAATTCAGCATGGAACGAATTCCAACCCGCATGAGCAATTCATCATCTACGATCATCAGTTTATACATGCGTATCCCCCAACATGAACCATTTTTAGATATTTTACCATTAAACGAAAAATTGCGAAGGAGTCTCGCGAACCTTCTTGGATTGTAGAAATCATAAATATCACTTTTACAGAACGTATGTTCCTGTTATAATCAGATTAACGTATTTTGTGCAGTATATAATCTCTACCTGGAAAGGATACATATCATGAATTTATACAAATTTGAATTAACGGTGAATGGATATCTGTTACGCGTTCATTTTAGTGCATCAGAAGAAAGTGGACTGAAATGGTGCAAACGAATTGCTTCTGAATTCCAGAGCAACGTTGCTAATTTGGAGGTTAAAGTTGATATACATAAAAAGCAAAAACAAAAGCATGCACGGGATTATCACGGAAAGCCATATCTGTATGATCGAACTTTGAGGAAAAAGCCACTTGCGAAGAAAAATAAGGCGTCTGAATCATCTGCTGTTATGTAAAAGTGTTACAAGACGTTCTTGATACCAAAAAAGCCGCAATCTATTTATGCGACTTTTTTAAGGGATATGCTATTTTATAGTTCTCCAGTTTCTTTAGGTTTCCTTTCTCAATGCCTCAACGATGCTCGTTTGGTTTAATCGATACATCGGCCAAGCTGTAGCAACGAGTGTTGTTGCTATGGCACCTCCACTAGCAAGAACAATACTGGACCATGGAATGGCCCAACCTACGTCGACAGAACCTTTGAAGAGATAATGTATCCCATAGCTCAGTACTGTTCCGAGTATACTACCGTATACTGCAGCGTACACGCCGTATAAAACACCTTCCAAAAGGATCATTTTCCCTACATTGCGCTGTGTCATGCCAATAGCTTTGAGCACCGCAAATTCTTTGGTGCGTAGAATGAGATTGGTGCTGACGGTGTTCATTATATTCAGGAATGCAATAAGGACAATTACACCGATAAAACCATACAAAAAGATGCTTGCTGTGGTGGCATCGTTTTTGGCCTTTGCTCGCGCCATCACATTATCCATATAGCTGTAACCAGCGTCTTTTTCGGTTAGGGACTTGAGGTAATCCGTGATCGGCTTGTTTGAAATATCGGTTTTCGCAAGAATAAAGATCCTTGAATACGCATCGTTACCTGTAACTTTCTCTATGACTTCAGGTGTCGTAATGAGTTCAAGCATCGCGCTCTCATTATAATCTTTCGATAACACCCCTTGTTCAACGATCCCCGTCACCGTCAGTGTCTTGTATTTTTGATTCCCTCCCTCTAAAGTACGTACTTGGATGTGATCCCCAACCTTAAACTGGGTTTGGTCGATGATAATCTGTTTGCCTTCCTCCGTCGTTATAATTCGTAACTTCTGATTGAGAATGACGCCATTCTCCTGGTTCATCTTATCTTTGTCGATCGTACCAGCCGTTAGTTTGGATTTCAGAGCATCGAGTCCGTTATCTCCGTAAGATTCGAGGAAATTGTTGTCTGTTCGATACCCCTCTCCCTCTTCAACAGAATACATTCCCTTCCTGAGTTCATAGTATTTGGGATTGACTTTATCCTTCGGAAGAATTGCCATCACTTGATGGATATATAACTTATAAGCATGTTCTACTGCGTCAATTTTGACAATGTCTGAATATACGGAATCATCGATCCGCTTGGAATCCCCTTCATATTGAACTGAATAGGAATACTCGATCCCCGATTGAGACGTCTGTCCTAAGAATCCGGCCAAGCCGCTAAAGACAATAAATAGAATCATGCTGATCACTATGGAAAAGGCAGTGATGCGGAAACGCTTTTTGTTCCGCCTGATATTTCGACTAGCAAACTGCCCTTCGATACCTAACAGTTTTCCTAGCAGCATTGATTTTCGGACAGATGTGATGTCCTCCACCTTTGTGCTTCCCGAGCTATGAATCGCCTCAAGTGGGGATACCTTTGCAGCCAGTCTCGCAGGTCCGATTGCCGACAGATAAACAGTCAATAATCCCAGTACCCCGGCGATGATCAAAATTGGCAGGGAGATGACCATTTGCATATCATTCAGAAATCCCAACGCCAAAAAGCTGATGTTGTAAAACAGAAGTTTCATAAAAACAGTTCCCGTCAATAATCCAATAGGAATGGCAATTAGACTAAGTATTGTCGCCTCTTTGAGAACTAATTTGCGTATTTGTGATGGGGTAGCCCCAATGCACCGCAGCATTCCGAATTGGGAGGTCCGCTCCAGAACAGAAATATGAAACGTATTATAAATTACCGCACTCGTACAACCCATAATAATGATGATGATTGCAGCGAATGCGTATAGTAGACTGTGGTTTACACCTTCGTAGGTGCTTTCGCCATATAACTTGAGCAGTTCATTATTGTAATCGATCCGAACATTTTTAATGTCGATAGCCCTATCTAGTTTTACGGCAGAACCTTGATCCACTTTCTCAACATTTAATGATGATATGATAGCTTCTGTCTTTGGCTCGATTTGATCCATCGATTTCATTTTGACGTAAATGAAGTATTTTTTATCCGGTTTGATCGTTTGGTTATCATCATAAGTGATGGCCGGTAATATGAAGTTGGCCGACCAGGAACCCTTAGTGCCTGGGTTACTAAACCCGACGACGATAAATTCCCTCTCTGTTTGGGGGCGAAAATCCTCATCCTGATCCCAGCCGAGATCTCCCAAACCATTAATTTTTTTCATTTCCCCTGTTGATGCAACAATCCGATCTCCCAGATTTAACTTAATCGAATCACCCAGTTTCGGTTTCGTTGGAAAGCTATCCAGACTCAACGTAGGTAGGATAATTTCGTGAGAATTCTTGGGAAGTCTGCCCGCATCCAATTGAATCTGGAGTTTGCTCATTGCATCAGTGTTATAATTTTTGAGATTCAAATACCGATAAGGCGCAGCAAATGGATTTTCTCGCTTCTCTTTCTCACTCGTTTTACTAAGGACTGAATATCCTTCCCTACTAATAATTCCGGCACTCTCCACCGATGCATTATTGACAACTTTAGAGATGGCTTCTCCGGGTAATCCGTTAAAAGAAACATGGTAATCCCCGTACTCTTGAACGGTTTGCCGAACCACCTTGTCTCTGAAGCTGAGGCCGATGGTTCCGATGGCTGTAAGTAGTGTCACGGACAAAATAATGCCAACGATCGTTAGTATTGATCTTTTTTTCTGCCCTAGCAAATATTTTTGGGTAAGACTAGTATACTTATTCACGATCTCTCACCCCAGTTTGCTGCAAGAGTGTGCCATCTTTTATATTTACAACACGGTCCGCTCTCTGAGCTACATTCAGATCATGTGTGATCATAATCAAGGTTTGATTATACTTTCTGACGGAGTAGGTAAGCAGATCTACGATTTCTTTACTGTTCTTGCTGTCCAGATTGCCCGTTGGTTCGTCAGCCAAAATAATCGATGGTTTATTGATCAATGCACGTCCAATTGCAGTTCGCTGCTGTTGCCCGCCTGATAATTGGGACGGAAGGTGCTGCCTTCGATCGCTGAGTCCCAGCACGCTCAATAATTCCTCAAGATAACCCTCGTCCACATGTTTATTCTCAAGCAGCATCGGCAGTTTAATGTTTTCTTCCGCAGTTAACACCGGGATCAGATTGTATGATTGGAAAATAAAACCGATTTTGCGTCTTCTGAACACAGCCAGTTCATTTTCACTTTGAGAATACAGGTCCATACCGTCAATAATGACTTGGCCACTTGTCGGTTGATCCACTCCCCCGAGCAGATGCAGCAATGAGCTTTTGCCAGATCCGCTGGCGCCCACGATCGCAACGAATTCTCCTTGATTGACGGACAGATTAACATCTCTCAATGCTTCCACCCTAGCCTCAGCACTTCCGTATATTTTACATAAATGATCGGTCTTCAAAATTTCCACCTTGTTGTACCTCCAGTTGTATGATTAACATTGCTTGATTGTTATTATAGGTGTGGAAGCTTACGTTGAAGTGAAGAAGAAGCTTACATTATCGTAAGCTTCTTCTTAAGTCCTCTCTTTTTTGAAAAATGAAATTCTGAATGTTGTCCCTTCTTGAAGCACACTCTCCACCGTAATGATCCCTTGTTGTTCCTCAATGATCGATTTGGTCAAAGCCAGACCAATCCCTATACTGTTGGGCTTGTTATGGTTCTTTCCTTTATAAAATCGTTTGAAAATATGAGGCATATCATCGGGATGAATGCCTTCGCCTTTGTCATGGATAATGATCGTATCAAACAGTGCGTTTTCTTCCAAATGGATTTGAACCTCACCCTCTACTGGGGAGTGTTCCAGTGCATTTTTAATCAAATTTATAACAGCTTCCTTGAGCCATTCTTCATCTGCTTGCACAAACGCATTTTCACTACCGAGGATGGAGATCGTCTGCCGCTTCTGGTCTGCTACCGTCCGAAGTGAATAGACAACGCTCTCCACCATCTCCCTAAGCTCGATCCTTTCTTTTCGAAATCCAATTGCTCCCGCTTCGACCCGTGCCAGCTTCAGCAGGCTGATAATGAGCCATTCCATTCGGTCAAGCTGCTGCCGACTTCGTTCCAGAAACGTCATTCTCATTTCTTCTTTCATCCCGGGTTCATTCAGCAGATTCTCATTGAACACAATCAGAGAGGCTAGGGGTGTCTTGAGCTGGTGAGAAATGTCGGATAACAGATTGCGCAGAAAGGTTTTATCCTGCTGGAGTAGCTCCAGGCTGTTAGTTAGTCTTCCAGCCATCGCATTGAAGCTCCGGCCAAGTGAGCCGAAGTCTCCATCCTCCGTCTCAGGCAGTTTTTTATCGAATTGCTGTTCCACAACCTGCTCCGCTGCATGAGAAATCGTTCTGATTTTTACGAAAAATGTACGATACTCCCACAGAAGCAACACCATGAGTGGGATCAGGAACAACAATACTTGAGTCGCTGTTTTTAAGGGTAATGCTAGTCCTGAAAGAGCCGGCTGATCTTCTAAAGACATACCCGCCTGATATCCGTATTGTGCAAGGATACGTTGCCCCTCAGCAAGTTCATCGGCCTGGGCACCTTGGGTAACAAAGTGAATCACCTCATTCTCCAACTGGGGATCTTTCATTAACAAATGCCCGATTAGGGCACTATTCTGATTCACAATGGTTGTATTAATGCTACCGACTTGATACTGCATGTAAAAGAACATCACGAACGACAAAAGAACTTGCAGAGCAAGTACTTTAATGGCGATGGATTTCCACTCTGGATTTCGCATGACTTCAAACATGTTCATCTCCCTATAACTTCCACGTTCCATTTATATCCGATCCCCCGAACGGTTACGATATATTGTGGTGCTGCTGGAATATCTTCCACTTTCTCTCTTAACCTGCGGATATGGACAGAGAGCGTATTATCATCAATGAAGTCGCCCGAGAGATCCCAGAGATGATTCAGAATTGAACTTCTGCTGCATATCTGCTTCGGATGAGAGATCAACATCAATAGTAGTCGATATTCAAGCGCCGTCAGTGTAATTTCACTATTGTTTTTGAGTACAGTTCCTTCTAAAATACGCACCTGGATGTTATCGGATGTCCATAAGCTTACTTCTTGTTTTCCCTTGTTGTTACGACGTAATACGGCTTTAATTCGTGAAATAAGTTCTTTGGTTCGAACAGGCTTCGTTACATAGTCATCTGCTCCGAGATCAAGCCCTGCGACCACGTTAGCTTCCTCATCCAAAGCTGTCAAAAAGATAATGGGCACTTGCGACGTTACCCGAATCTCACTGCATAGTTGATATCCCGACCCATCGGGCAAAGTGACATCCAACAAAATCAGATCGATCGACTTTGCCTGCAGTGCCTGTCTAGCTTCTTCCAGGTTCCCCGCCACAACGATCTCATATCCTTCATTGGACAGAGTATATTGAATACCAAACACCAGATTTTCATCATCTTCTACGAGTAATAAGCGATTCATCGTACACCTCAGATCATGCTATTTTGAATTTGTATTTATTTCATGTTGATTATAGAGTTCCTGCGTCATTATACATCAATTGAGTTCATTCACGTGAATGTTTGCCCACTTAATGGTTTTTCTCAATGGATAGACAAAAAGACTAAAGAAAAGATTACTGATAATAACAGATAACATCAGTGACCGTTCTTTAGCCTGATTTGAAGTACTACTGAGACCACGATCAGGACTGATCTTACATTTTCACGCCCCGGCGTCTCCAACCATTTGTCGTTCAATTTGTTTCATTTCATAAAAATAACCTTTTTGCTCCATCAGCTCGGAGAAGGAACCCGATTCCACAATCTTGCCTTGGTCCATGACCACAATCCGATCCATCTCTTCCAATCCCGTCAGCCGATGGCAGATCAGGAGAAATGTATCTTCGGATGCTTGTGCAAGAAGATGCTGGAGCACATGTTTCTCTGTGACGTAATCCAGCGAAGAAGTTGGTTCGTCCAGAAGCCATAACCGTCCTTTGCGCAGCATGGCCCGTGCGAGAGCCAACCGCTGCTTCTCACCGTCCGACAGGTTCTCCCCTTTTTCATACACCATGTCGGTCAACAACTTATTCGGCAGTTGGACTTTATCCAGCACAGCCGACAGTTGTTCATCTGAATGTTCTTCTTCATTCAGCAACAGGTTATCCCGGATGGTTCCCCGGAAGAAATGACTTTGCTGCAACACAACATTTGTCCTTTGCCAAATGCTCTCTTCATTCAGTTCCTGCACCAGAACATCGTTTAACCGTATCTCACCAGACGTTGGCGCACGCAACTTGAGTAACAGATCGATAATCGTTGACTTGCCTGACCCGCTCGGCCCGACAATCGCTGTTTTGGAGCCTGCTGCAAGTTGCAGGGATAGCTCCCTCAGCGCCGGTCTCCATTCCCCTTCATATTGGAAGTTAACACCGGATAGTTCAATCGAAACTGCCTGATCGGATGACACTTCACCGCTTGGCTGTACAGGTTGCACATCGGAGGTTGGCACCGTTTCCGCCAGTCGCTGAGCGGCGTGCTCGCTGTCCTGCTTATATAGAGGTAATATAGCCATTGCCGCAGCTTCTTCGAACACGGTCTGCGTGGCCAGGATCAGCATGGCGAGGAATACACCGGCAAACGCTCCATTCACAATTAAGAAGGCGCTGAGTGCTAGTACACCCCATGTAACAAGATACGTCACAAAAACGTGCATAGATTGCCCGCACAGCAGGTGTGAAGCGGCTTGTTTCTGTTCCGTTGCCAATGCAGCGGAAGCCTGCTGAAGCTGTTGCTCACGCTGTTCCAATTGGCCGTATACTTTCAGATCCCTGAAACCATACAACACTTCGGTTACTTCCGTGGACAGCAAGGCCCGTTGCTGGCGGACACGTCCGTGTATTTTTCGCTGACCTAACAAGACAATACCTGGTACAACAAATGCCGTAATCAGCATACCTAGTACTAACAAACACGCAATCCAGATCGAAAAGGCCGAAGTGAACAGCATGGTAGCCAAAAACACCATAACAACCATGATGGGTGGATACGC
This sequence comes from Paenibacillus sp. FSL P4-0176, assembly GCF_037975265.1. NCBI lineage: Bacteria > Bacillati > Bacillota > Bacilli > Caryophanales > Paenibacillaceae > Paenibacillus > Paenibacillus sp. FSL P4-0176. Next base: position 3,516,902 of record NZ_CP150242.1, on the reverse strand, counting down.
GACCCGCAAAAAGTAATTTTGCAAGCTTTCCACATCACCCACGATCCGCGCAAGCAGATCCCCGCTTCGGTTTTTGTTCAATATACCTGGCGTTACCGGGATCAGTTTGGCAAAAAAGGACGTCCGCAAACGGCTCAGCATGGAGAATGTTGCTCTGTGCGAATACAAGCGTTCCCCGTAGCGACTTGCCGCTCGAAGGAAACCAAGTAGTTTGACCATGGAGGTGAGTACAATTAAAGTGTACAACGGTGGCGCAAATACTGTTTGAGATATCATATAACCACTCGCGGAAAAGAGAGCTACCCCTGCTATGCCGGCGATAAATCCGCCCAATATCGAAAGCAAGATATCCTTGCGCTCCTGAATCATCGCTTTTGACAGAATCGTCAGCTCATTCATGCTAACCCTCCTTTCCGTTGTACATCCACCATCTCCGCATATTGAGGCAGGCGCGCCAGAAGCGCTTTATGATGTCCTGAATCCACCAATACCCCATTGTCCATAAACAAAATGTTGTCCGCATGTTGAATTGTATATAAACGGTGTGCCACCGTAATCATCGTTGCCGTTTTGGCTAATGACGCAATGGATTGTTGCAATACCCGCTCGGTGTGCAGATCTAGACCAACGGTGGGTTCGTCGAACAAAATAACAGCTGGTCGCTTCAGAAAAGCACGTGCCAAAGCAAGTCTTTGCTTTTCCCCACCAGACAGACCCCGTCCACCTTCACCAACAAACGTATCCAAGCCCTGCTCCAATTGTGCGACAACACCAGCAAGCCCTGCTTCCTCTGCCGCCTGCTCAATTTCAGCTCTGGAGACGTTCCGACCCGCGCCAATCGCGATATTTTCGGCAAATGTACCTGCAAAAATATACGGATGCTGTGTAATGTAGCTAACACGTTCAAACCATGCAGCCTCATCATGTTGCAAAAGCTGGCTTCCGTTAACCAGAACTGCTCCCGAATCTGGTTTCAGCAAACCAGCAATGAGATGGAGCAGCGTGGTTTTACCTGATCCACTTTTGCCTACAATAGCGATCTGTTCTCCCGGTCCAATCGAGATCTGTCCTGTCTCAAGTCCAAAGGAATCAGGTGTGTACTGGAATCGGACATGGTCCAGTTCAATGGTTGGTGGCATTGTTATCAACTCGGCGCGAGTTGTACGAAGCTCTTCCGTCTTTGCAATTGCATCGACATCGGTTAATTCGCTTTGATCCGATCCTTCTTCAGGCTCCGTTTGTGTGCTCTTGATACTTGTTTCCTCAAGCATTTGTTCCACCTTACGAATGGCCCCCATACTGGTTCGCCCGCTGTGAAAAGCCGTTCCTGTATTCTTCAACAGACTGTAAAACTCGGGAACGAGTAACAACACGAGAAAGGCCGTATGAAAGGTCATCGATTTGAAAACGAGTAACTGGATAGCCAGTTCAAGCGCAACAATACCAATGCTTAACATCACGATCGATTCCAGCATAAACGTATTTGTAAATGCAATCTTCAAAATGCCCATGGTAGCATCACGATACCCCAGACTGCTGCGTTCAATTTCCTGTTGCTGCCGTTTAGCCCGTCCGAATATTTTTAACGTGACCAGTCCCTGAAGTGAATCCAGAAATGTACCGGAAAACTCAGCCAGTTGCGCGTATTTTTCTTCTGATTTGTTCTTTGTCTTGAGCCCAACCAAGATCATGAACAGCGGGATAAATGGTGCCGTAAACAGCATAATCCAGCCTGTATTGGCGTGCTGCGTAAATGTAACAACCAGAATCAGAATCGGGATCATCGCGGCTTCCATCATACGCGGCATATATTGACTGAAATAACTATCAGCCTCATCCACAGCATCCAAAGCAATACTGACCTTTCCTCCCGTCTGTCCACTTAGGGTTGAAGGCATAGAAGCGCGGGTCAGGTTTTGCAACACAGATGCTCGCATATTTGTCTTGGCGCGTGCTGCCATATGCAAGCCCACTTTCCCGTTTCCATACGACAAAAGTGCACGTACAGCCATGACAGCCAGCAATAGGCCAAGCAACAGCATCACTGATGAAAAGGAAGCTTTCTCTACAAAGATTCGCTGGACTGCTTCAGCCACCAAGGTGGCCTGGCTTATTATAGCTGCACCAAGGGCCAGCGATATGATCGCAAGGAGAAGTCTGTTTTTTCGTTGTAAAGACATTTGCTGCGAGATCAGATTGGATTTGGCTCTCCTCTTCATTGAACGCTCCTCCTTTATTTTTTTCCTTTCACATAATCCGCATCAAACAGGAACAGTTTGAAGACCAGGATTAGAGAAGGAATTAACAGGCACAGACCACCGATAAACACAACGACGAGTGCAAAGCCCATTGCAGGTGATGTGGCGCTGCTCTGAATGGTAATGAACGGATCAAGAATGTAAGGATATTGCCCAATCCCGTAAGCGAAAAAGGCTGTGAAAAATTGCAGCATGATACATATAAAAGCTAATCCATAACGTCGTCCGTTATATAACAGCCACATGGCAATCATGAAAAACGCAACGGAAAGCGCCAGCAGCCACCATAAATCCATCATGTTTTGAAAATGACGCTCATTGTGTTGGCCCAAATATATAAATGCAGTCAGCGCGAGAATAATGGTCGGTGTGCTCCAGAACAAAGCATAGTTCCGCATGAGCTTCAATGCCGAATGGTCCTCTGCGCGAGAAGCGTAAAATGTGAGAAATGATCCGCTAATGAACAATACGGACACGATGGCTAGTCCAACGATGCTCCACGATAACGGATTGGTAAACAGCGCCCAGTAATCGAGGGAAACCGTATCTCCCTGTTTCAAAATAAAGCCACCTTCAGACAGTGTCAGTGCCACTGACAATGACGCTGGAATAAGCAACCCGGTAGCTCCGTATAAAAACAAATACACGATACTTTTTTTGGAACCATAATTTTCGAAAGCATAGAACGACCCACGAATGGCAAGTAAAATGACGGCTATACTTCCCGGAACAAGCAGCGCGGAGCCATAATAATAGGCCGTGTCTGGGAAAAATCCGACGATACCAATATAGAAAAAGACAAAAAATACATTGGTGATCTCCCAGACAGGTGATAGATAACGGGAGATCAGACGATTAATCAGGTGATCCTGCTTTGTCAGGCGTGCGTAAAAGGCGAAGAAACCTGCTCCAAAATCGATGGAAGCTACAATAAGATAGCCGTACAAGAACAGCCAGAGTACCGAAATACCAATTAATTCATAACTCATTATGCCTGATCCCCTTTCTTGGCTGATTGATCATGCTTCTCCTTCAACCATTTCTCCATCTCGAGTTCAGCAGGATTATTATTGAACAACCGTCTCAGTACGACGACACACATAACGCCTAGCAGGATGTAGAGAAGCAAGAAGACGAAAAATAAAATTCTCACACTCGGAGAAGAAGTAGCGGCCTCTTCTACTCGCATATAACCTCGGATGATCCATGGCTGCCGCCCGATCTCTGCATAGAACCAACCCATCTCAACGGCCAGAAAAGCAAGCGGTGCACTGAGTGCAACCATACGAAGCATCCACTTGTTAAACTGATTACGTTTCTTCCAGAATACAAACAGGAAGTACAGACTTGATATAGCAAGCAGAGCGAAACCAATTCCAGCCATTAGATCAAACAAGTAATGCACAAGCAGTGGTGGCTGCTCATCTGGTGGAAATTCGTTTAGCCCGGTAACCTCAGCGTTAAAGTCTCCAAAGGCAAGGAAACTGAGCAGTTTCGGCAAATGAAGAGCACCTATTATTTCATGTTCTGCATTCAGCCATCCCAAAAAAATCAAATCCGCGCCGCTTTCCGTCTCGAAATGCCACTCGGCAGCTGCGAGCTTCTCCGGTTGATGCTCAGCCAAAAACTTGGCAGATACATCTCCAGCTAAAGAATTTAATAAACTGAATACCAGCACAACGGCCATCATGAGATTCAAGCCTTTTTTGTGGTAGGCTGACACTCCTTTTCTCAGCATCGCAAAGGCTGCTATTCCTGCTAACAGAGCAGCTCCTGTCAGATAGGCCGAGCTTAATACATGGAACACTTTGGAGAACGTCGCCGTATTCAGCATCGCTTGCACGGGGTTCACTGCCATGAATTGACCTGCTTCCATGACAAAACCTTCAGGCTGGTTCATGAATCCGTTCACTGTTGTAATAAAAACAGCAGACATGCCTGCCCCGGCGACAATCGGAATAGTCAGCAACCAGTGGATATACGGATTTTTGAACCGATCCCACGTATACAGGTAAATGCCCAGGAATATCGCTTCAAAAAAGAACGCGAATACTTCCATAAATAGTGGCAGTGCAATGACATTCCCGGCCAACTTCATAAAATTCGGCCATACCAGGGCCAACTGTAGTGAGATTGCTGTGCCTGTCACGACACCAACCGCGACAGAAATGACAAACCCTCTGGACCACCTCTTTGCCATAAGTATGTAATGGTGATCCTTCTTCCGAATGCCGATGAACTCTGCAATAGCAATCATCAAAGGTACGCCGACACCAAGCGTTGCAAAAATCACGTGGAACCCGAGCGTCAAACCAGTCACTAGCCTGCTCCATAAAACCGTATCAATAGCCATTCTTTGTGTTGCCTCCTTTCAAACTCTGTTCAATTTAGAAACATTCAATATCAGCTTTGGCCAAGCTCAATGCAGAGTTGCGAAAAATTTCACAAAGTTAGGTATGACGATATCTTGCCACACCTTGATGCACTTAAAGTACTAACCAAGCCTATTAATCAAAATTATTATATCTTTATTTTTACCTAATTCAATCAAAGTCACGTCTTCTACCCTAAACGTTCAAGAAAGGATCAACTCTTTCTGACAACTTGGTGAAAAACAAAAAATACACCCAATGGAGCTATTGATTCATTGGGTGTAAACGTGCTATTGCACGGCAGATTCGCTATTTTACTTGCTTACTTGCTCCGGACTCACCGTACCTGCCTCACGACGTACGCTCATGATGATCAGTGATGCAGCTAATACCGTAAGGATGATTCCAAGCATCTGAAATCCTGTCACATTAAATGTATCTCCCATGACAATCCCAATTAATAACGACGATAAGATGGTCCCCAGATAGCGTGATGTATTAAAAATACCCGATGCGACTCCAATCATTTCTTTGGGTGTGCTTTTAAACAGGGCAGCTTGCATGCCAACTGCGTTTAAGCCGTTGCTTATCCCAAATAAAGCTAAGGCAACAATGACAATGACAATTGGGGAAGCTTCATTCATGACTGCGATTAATAGAGAGCCGAATGTCATTAAGCCAGCCGAAACGATCAAAGCTGGTCGTGATCCCGATCTGTCAATCCAGCGCCCTGCAATCGGAGAAATAATAAGTGAACACAATCCCAAGGCTAGCATGCTCATTCCTGTATAGACTTCGTTGAGATGACGTACCTGCTTCAAGTACGTAGGAACTCCAAAAAAAAGAGCGTAAAACAGGATGTTCACCAGCATGTATTGCACATTGACCCACGTCATTTCGGGATATCTGGCAAACGTTCGCAGAGGGATAAACGGTGTGGCTGCTTTTAATTCATGTCGGATGAATATAACTAGTGCAATTATCCCGATCCCTCCTGTCAGCAGATGCCATGTTGAAACATCTCCTGCGGAATTTACTGAAAGTAAACCGATGAGCAGAGTCACCAAAGCTAAAGTAAACAACAGGATGCCTGATGCATCAATCAACGCAAGCCATTGCCGAATGGACATGTGACCAGAGGTTGACGGAGATGGCTCGTCCTTCGGGATTTTTTTCCAGGCGAACCAAAAGCTTGCCATGACAAACGGAATATTAACGATGAATATGCTGTGCCAGTCCCACCAATGAATTAATACTCCACCAATAAAAGGTCCAATTGCAGCTGCTCCAGAAAGGAATATTGCCAAGGTGGACAAGGCGGATGCTTGCTTGTCAGTTACGTTCATTCTGACAATCGCCATTCCGACGGCCACCATCATGCTAGTACCAATGGATTGAATGATCCGATATACGATGAGCCACGAAAAGCTGGAAGACCATGGAGCTAGCATGGACGATACAAAAACAATAACAAGACCCATGAGGAAGATCTTCCTGCGGCCAAACAAATCACTACACTTGCCCATGACGGGTTGAGCGACAGCACTGGCAATGTAAAATGATAAAATAATCCACGAAACGGCTGTAAAATTAAGTTGATACACTTGTTGTAGCCTGGAGATTGCCACCGAAATCATGGAGGAATTCAACGGATTCAACATAATTCCGAGTCCAACAGCTAACATCAATCCTTTATTTCGAACGTTCATTGGTGCACCTCTCTCTCTTCTGCTGTTATCTTACTTGAACGAATTCATTTATTCCAACGCATTATATGTTATGATTTGATGAACTAGAAGGAATGAAGGAATGGTGCAAATGGAACTTCTTCAACTAAAATATTTCCTGACGGTGGCCCGATGCGAACATGTTACGGAAGCTGCGGGAAAGCTGCATGTCACGCAATCCTCCCTGAGCAAAACGATACAACGATTAGAGGACGACCTGGGAGTCCCTTTATTTGATCGAATCGGGAGAAAGCTGCGACTAAACGACTTTGGAAGAACATTTCTTCAGCGAACTGAAAAAGCCTTATTTGAATTGGAACAAGGAAAGCGGGAAATCGCTGACCTCTCCAGCCCGGATCAGGGTACACTGCAATTGGCAGTGACTACGGCGAGCACATTGCCCGGCATACTGCGGGAATTCCGGAAAAACAAGCCAGATATTCAGTTCCATGTGCAAATGGTTTCGTTAGAAAACATGTCCAGACTCCTACAACGGGGCGAGGTGGACTTTTGTCTCTCCTCCCCTCCGATTGAAGGTGACGATATCGAATGTCAGATACTATATGACGATCCGATTGTAGTCGCTGTTCCTTTAGGTCATCGATATGCAGACCGAAGCAGCATTCAATTAACTGAGCTTAAGGACGAGTGGTTTGTTGGGGTGAAGCAAGGTTATGGGGTTCGTGATATGGTGGATTCCATATGTCAATCCGCTGGTTTCCTACCGAAGTATGTATATGAAGGTGATGAGCCAGCAAGATTAACCGCCCTTGTTGAAGCGGAGATCGGTCTAGCTTTTATACCTAGCACAGCCAGAAACCCGCATGAGCGCATTAGATATCTTCAGGTAGAGGAACACCAACTCGTTCGGGAAATCGCTCTACTTTCGCACAAAAACAGGTATATTTCCAAAGCCGCTTTAGAGTTTCGCAGCGTGGTTATGGACTACTTCAGTGCTATGTCATGAGCATAAATTCAATATAAAGGAGATGTCATTTTGATATTAAAACCAGAAAAATTTGATCATATTTCAGAGACAGAACGGCTAGTCATCCGACCATTACAGAAAGACGACTATGAAAATTGGTTGAATGAGTTTGAAAACCGCTTGCCTTCCCAACAGCGCCATGATAAAGGGAAAATGGATATGAGTGAATGTACACTGGATTGGTTTCATGATCTGGTAGATCGACACCAGGAGTTAGCGCGTACAGATGCGGTTTATGTTTTTGGAGTATTTAGAAAGCAAGATGGTACACATCTGGGTATGATTGATATTGCTACCTTGGCAAGGGATCATTTTCAATGGGGAAGTTTCGGATACACGATCCATAATCAGTATTGGCGAAAAGGTTATGGGAAAGAAGCAGTGAATGAAGCACTTCATATTGCATTCGAACATCTGAAATTTCACCGCATAGAAGCTCATATTAATGTGGATAACACCCCTTCCATGAAACTGGCAGAGAGTGTTGGTATGGAATTTGAATGTCTACGTAAAGGGTTTATACACGAAAATAATGAGTGGACCGATCACTTGGTGTATTACAAGAATTCTATTTAAAAAGTTCATACAACTCAATCTAAAACAAGGGAACTCCATATCATGAAGTTCCCTGTTTTCTATGTTTGTTGAATATTCTTCTTTTTGCGATGAAGGGTTACTATTCCCAAACTAACTGTTGAAATCCATAATAGGATTATTGCATTACTTGAGACTAATGATTGCACTGTATCTAGTCGTAATAATTGCGTAATTAACCTTCCTTCATAGGGTGAAAGTGTGGCTCCCAAGTTATACGCGATCAGAACAATGGTCGTACCCAGCTTTGCCATTTTGGCGATTTGTTGTGCAAAAGTATGCAATAAATAGGGCATTATACAGCGGAATGAAAACCCGATGATCATTGAGCAAACGGTAGTAAGAATAATACTTTGCGAGATCGTCGTAACGAACATCGAGCTTCCAAGTAACAGAATCGATAATGGAACGATATAGTTACCGAGTGTTTTGTATACTTTCCCAAAAGAAAAGCCGGCAACAAAAGCTCCCAAACCTATAAATGCAATCATGTTGCTTCCGTTTGTCGCAGTTCCGATATTTTTTTCCAAAATCAAAGGAGTAATCTGTAAATTATAATTGATGAAGATAGCTACAATCACAAATAATAAGAGACCATAGCCAATCATGACTTGAAGGGCTTTTTTATTATTTGTGTGGCTTGGATTCGTGGTGACCTCTTCTCTTCTGTTAAGCTCTTTTTTATCAGAAGGAACGAAAATCAGGAATGCAATGAAAATAGGAAGTGCCAGGGCGTAGACATAAAATGATGTGTGCCAGCCCATTTTCAATAGTTGACCAACGAGTAGTGTCAGACAAATGCCTCCTAATCCCTCAAAGGCACTTTCTAAGCCAATTACGGTTGCTTGTTTACCTGGATTTTTATGATACATATCACTGATCATCTGAATGATGAGCCGGTTAAATAAACCTACACCTAACCCAAACAAACAGCGAGAAATGAACAGCAACGAAAAAAGGTCATGATACAATGCAGGGAATACTCCCGCAATGAGAACAAGTCCTAATCCAGTCAGTATAGTTGCTTTCTTCCCAATAAGAAGTTCAAGTCGATTAGCAATTAACACACCAAGAATGACAAATAATGAAGGTATGGTCGTTAATAATCCTACATGTGTTACCGATATCTCTGGAAAATCATTGGCTATCGCAGGAATGTTAGCGGCAATCACTGGACCTGAAGAAATTAATAACGCAACGGACAATAACGAATATGTTTTAAGCTTCTCCATGTATATTATAAAAAACCAACTCCTAATGTTTGTATTTGCTCCATATGGCCGATAGTTAGCCTTGATGCTGCGATAAATGGATAAAGCAGTAACGCATAAGTCGATGACTTCATACGTTACTGCTCAGTCGATTAGAGTTCTTTACCGTTACTTTGAATAACTTTTTTGAACCATTCAAAGGATTTTTTCTTGCTGCGTTTCAACGTACCATTTCCAGCGTCATCTTTGTCGACATGTATGAAACCGTATCGTTTACTCATCTCTCCAGAACTTGAGCTTACTAGATCAATGCAACCCCAGGACGTGTAACCCAACAACTCTACGCCATCTTCTTCCACTGCTGTTATGAAAGCTTGGATGTGTTGACGCAAATACTCGATTCTATAATCATCCGCAATATATCCCGTCTCATCAGGAGTATCTATCGCTCCTAAGCCATTTTCAACGATGAATAGTGGCTTTTGATATCGGTCATACAAGGAATTCATTGTAATTCTTAGACCTTCAGGATCGATTTGCCATCCCCATTCACTCGTTTTCAAATGAGGATTGCGCAGTGTTGGAAACAGGTTAGCTGCCGTTTGAGTATTTACTTCCGGGTCTGCACTGGTTAACCGCGAACCATAATAACTGAACGAAACGAAATCAACCGTATTATTTTTCAAACATTCCTCGTCCCCGTCTTCCATGGCTAAATGAATATTCATTCGTTCTAACATTTTCTTGGCATAGTTTGGGTATTCTCCTCGGGATTGTACATCGACGAAGAAGTAGTGCTCGCGATCTCTTGTCATGGCTTTCCAGACATCATCTGGTGCACATGTATACGGGTAAGTGTTGGCACCTGCTAACATACAGCCAATCTTAATTTCCGGGTTAATTCTACGCGCAATTTCAGTTGCTTTTGCACTTGCGATCAATTGATGATGAGCCGCCTGATACTTCACAGCATCCTCATTCTCACCTTCTTCAAACACTAGGCCTGAGCTGCCAAAAGGTAGATGCAACAGCATGTTAATTTCATTAAAGGTAAGCCAATACTTCACTTTATCTTTATAACGGGTGAAGATCGTTTCACACAGTCTCTCATAATAATCCACCATTTTTCGACTTCTCCACGATCCAATGGTCTTCACTAAATGAATAGGGACATCAAAATGGGTAATAGTGACTAACGGCTCAATGCCATACTTCAAGCATTCATCAAATACATTTTCATAGAATTTCAAGCCCTCTTCGTTGGGTAACTCGTCATCTCCATTAGGGTAGATCCGAGTCCATGCCAAAGATAAACGGAAACACGTAAAGCCCATCTCTGCAAATAAAGCAATGTCTTCTTTATACCGATGATAAAAATCAATAGCCTCATGACTCGGATAAAAATGTTCTTGATCACACTCCAACATTTTTAACTGTCCTCGCATGACAGGAACACGATCTTTCCCTGCCGGGATTACATCAACTGTGGATAGTCCCTTGTTGCCTTCTGCATATCCACCTTCACATTGGTTAGCAGCAACTGCCCCACCCCACAAAAAGTCTTTTCTTAAAGTCATTAAAACACACTCCTAACCTGTAGTTTTGTTAAGCTTTGACAACCAACAATGTATTGTTAAAATCAATATTTTGGGGACTAGTCTCTGCGATCACATCCGAGTAACTATACGAATTGGTTACAATAACGGGCGTTTGAGTGACATATCCTTCTTGTCTGATTTTGTCCAGATCAAAAGTCAGCAAGGTCTGCCCTTTTGTAATTCTCTGACCTTCTTCAACGAACGCTTCAAAATATTTTCCGTTCAGCTTTACCGTATTTAAGCCGACATGAATAAGAATTTCGACTCCTTCATCGGATAATAGTCCAATAGCATGTTTCTTAGGAAATAGAGATACAATCATGCCATCAAATGGAGCAATGACTTTCCCCTCGCTAGGTTCAATAGCAATTCCTTTACCCATTGCCTCTGAGGCAAACGCTGCATCTTGTACATCCTGAAGTTGAATAAGCTGACCTTTAAGTGGCGTTGCAATAACAGAATCTTTAATTGTAATGACTTCATCCGCAACCCCACTCCCTTCGTTCGCATTTGAAACAGTGTTCTGTGAAGGTGCATCTTTTTCATATTTCAAACTGAGCAAATAGGTAAGTACAGCAGTTACGACAGTTGTTATAACAAGTGCGATCAAAATGTTATATAGATTCCAGATATTTTCACCAATGTACAGAGGAATCGCCGGGATTCCTGAAGCGCCTGTTGCGTAACGAGAAACATCCATTAGCCCTGCAAAGAGTCCCCCACTAGCAGCTCCAATCATACCCGCGACAAGTGGGTATCTCTTCGGTAAATTTACGCCGTAAAGAGCTGGTTCCGTGATTCCCATCAACGCGGTGATCCCACTGGAAGCAGAAATTTGTTTTAATGCTTTATCCTTGGTTCTCATCCCTACAACTAATGCCGCAACACCTTGACCTATACAATTGATCATCGCTCCAGGACCGAGGATATTCTCATAACCTGATGTGGTGATTTGAGCAATGGATAGAGGAACAATATTATGGTGCAGCCCAAACATAACCAGTATTGGCCAGAAGGTTGCAACCAGGAAAATAACCAGCCAGCTACCATGTGCGGCGAAGAAGTCAAAGCCCATCGCTAAATACGTTCCGAAAAATGACCCCAGTGGTCCCAATACGGTTAAGGCCAAAATTCCCGTTACTAAAATAGTGCACATGGGAACAAAAATAACTTTCACTGCATTCGGAATGATCCTTTTAAACAACGATTCAATATATGATTGTGACCAAACGATTAAGAGAATTGGAACTACAGAAGAACTATAAGATACAAGAGTTAGCGGGATTCCAAAAATACTTACGTCAGTCCCATCCAAACGCAATTGTGTCAAGTTGGGATGGAGTAAAACACCGGCTAAAACGAGTGCTAAGACGGGACTACATTTTAGTTTGTTTGCAGCTGAGAACGCTAACAAGAATGGTAAAAAGTAGAAAATAGCATCTGACATAAGACTTACGACATAGTAGGTTTGTGAATCTTTTGAAATCCAGTTGAACAAAATAAGTAGAGCGAGTAATGCCTTGATCATACCAGCCCCAGCTATAGCAGGAACAATCGGACTAAATGTCCCCGAGACGAAATCGATTAATTTCCCCAAAATACTAACTTTCCTAGCTTGAGTTGGTTCACCCGATGAACTCGCGTTAGGTTGAAGATGCTTGATCACTTCTTTGTAAACGTCTTCAACATGTGTGCCGATGACGACTTGAAATTGTCCGCCGCTCTCAACCGCATCAATAACACCGTCAAACGATTTAAGCGCTTTTTGATCTGCTTTAGTAGTATCATTCAGTGCAAATCTAAGCCTAGTCATACAGTGAGTCAGAGTGGATACATTCTCACTACCGCCCACTTTCTCTACAATATCTTGAGCCAACTTCTCGTATTTTTTGCTCATCCAATAATGCCCCCTCTTGTTGTTGCCATCTAAATGAATGAGACCAAAAGCGCTCTAAATAACTTCTCTTTGCAATAAAAAAAGCTATTTATCTGAAATACATAAAGGCTGCATTCATTACACCTTTAAAATATCATCTGATAAACAGCTATAGCCAATACCTATAATTCATACTTTATTATGCCTGAAAGGCATGCCTGATATGTTCCAAAAAACGTACCTCCGTTTGACTGAATACCTTATGTTTTTTCCAGACAATCACTGTTGGAAACTGAAGTTCCGGTTGAAAAGGTCTAAAGCATAATGTGTCAGACTGCTTCATTGCAAGCGCACCCTCAATACAGATGGCCGTCCCTAACCCCTCCTCTACGAGGTTAAGTATGTTAGATATTAAATTATAGGTCGCAACAAAGTTTAAATGTGCATACTCATCGGCAAACCAGCTTGCAATCTCATTCTGTACGACAGATCGGCTGGATATGAGCAGAGGCACTCCGGCTAAATCGGTTGAAGTGACATATTTTTTTTGTGCAAGAGGTGATGAGGTCTTCATAAGGACTCCCCAGCGCTCCTTCTGGGGCAGTCTGATGAAATCGTATTTCTCAATGTGAATGGGCTCTAACAAAATGCCCACATCGAGCAGTCCTTTATCGATTCGCTCCTTTATGTCATCCCCCGTTCCACTATAGATGTGATATTTAACCTGCGGATACTCCATATTGAAGTCTTTTAATAATTGTAAAATAACATTGGACGTTAATGATTCAACACTCCCGATCGATATGGTTCCTCCGACCAGATTGTTCTGATCTTTAAACTCTTTCTCTGTTTTATCCGCAAGAGTGAGAATTTCTTCTGCTCTTTGACGTAAAAGCATGCCTGCTTCTGTCAGTGTTATTTTACTTTTACCGCGTATAAACAATTGAGTTTCTAAATTTTTTTCCAGATCAGCCAACTGCCTGCTTAACGTTGGCTGTGTCACATGTAAGATCGTTGCAGCATGTGTGATATTTTCTACTCGAGCTACTGTCAAAAAATATCGAAGTACTCTTAACTCCATAATTCCTCCTGATTTACGTTCATTTAAGTGTCTACTGAATCATTCATTTCTTTACTATACCTTCCTGTTAACCAGAAGAAGACAGTTGATTGGGATAATCAACTGTCTGTTGTTTCAAATAAAGAAGATTATTTCTCTGGAATGATTTCATTAACGCAGGCTAAAGCATTTAGTGTTCGAGGAAATCCCATGTAGGGAAGGCAGTGAGTTAGAGCGGTGATCATGGTTTCTTTATTATTGCCAACATTGATGTTACCCTGAACGTGTGCTTTGACTTGACTATCCGCACCTCCGAGTGCACTTAGTATACAAAGGGTAAGGAGCTCTCGTGTTTTCAGATCCAGACCTCCGCGGGTATAGAAGTCTCCAAAACAAAATGCTGAAAGATAGTCCTGTATATGCTTCTGATTTGACGGGGCATTTTCCCGGTTTTTCTCAATAATATCGCCAAAAATCTCTTTTTGAATACCAAGTCCTTTGTCAAAGCGATTATCATCTTCAACCCGTTTCTGACTTTCAAGAGGCAGTGCAACATTTCGCTCTTTGAACACTTCATTCATTTCCGACATGGCATTTAAGGTTTTGGGGAATCCCAAATAAGGTGCGCATTGATAGATTGCTTCTTGGATCTCCGTTGGAGTCAACCCAACATTTAGCGCTGCACGAGTATGTGCTTTGAGTTGTGGCAACGTTTGATTAGTAGCCAGTACGACCAAAGTAATAAGCTCACGTTGCTTATCGTCAAGGGCACCTTGATCGAAAATTTCACCAAATATGAAGCGACTCAATATGTCCTGAAATTCAGGATGTGCAGCATATGCCGCTGGAACTCCCTCGCCGAATAGCCTTTTATATGTTTCCTGGCTCTTTTCGATTCGATTCATATTCATCTAACCTCCTGTTTCTTTTTAGTTAAAACTAGGTGTACCCATTTTACATTGAAAGGGGAAAGAATCCATATCCTATTCATATCATTTTATTGCCTAATCCTATCAAGTGATTGTTTGTTGATGAAAAAAGCGAACAAAGCACTTGCGTGCCCTGTTCGCTCTTCTTGGTGTAGCCATATTACTGTCTTCACCTTACTCGCCCAAGCTGTTCCAGAATGATTGGAACGCGCCTTTCTCCACCTCCAGGAATGCCGGAACATTACCATAACGAACCAGACCTTCTTCACCAAACAGAACCAGTGGGACCTGCGTTTTGTCTTCCAGCGTGAGATAGATGATCTTGCGATCTTCCTTGCCGTAGAGGTTCTCTTCCAGCTCCGGGCTCGTTGCGATCGGTTTGGCAGCATTTAGCGATGAGATAAAGCTGTCCAGTGCTTCATCCGCTGCTAACGGTTGAAGCTGCTGCAATCCATTGTTCCAGCTATTAAACGTCTCCCATTGCGCCGAGGCGATGTTGCCTTCGAGATGAAGCTTGCCGATCAGGTCGGCACCAGTACCAATAGTGATCCCGTTGTTCTTGTCGAATAACTGAGCATACACCTGACCATCGATCTCGGTGTAAGACATGATGCGGAAATCCTTGTCGTAGCCATTAACAGCATAGATGTCAGCTTCGCCAATGTTGGAAGCAAGCTCCGTATATTTATCTTGGCCGCTCAGCTCATCAATGCCGCCAGTGGTGGTACCCAGTTTATCCCCCCGCAGGTTGAGTGCATTTGCGCCTTCAAGCAATGTTGGGGACTGTGTATATACGCTTCCTCCATATACAACCAGTTGCATCATATCAGCCATCGCGCCTTTGCCCTGTGAACTCGGCAACTCCATCTTCGGAATCACGATCGGATCAAACGATGCGCCTGGAGTCACCGCTGCCACCTGTGGTGTTGGTGCGGCTGGTCCATTGAATTGTTGCCATACACTTGGCGCAGCCAATCCAATGCTGGCAGCGATAACAACACTTGCTGCAATGTATAGTGGTTTACGTTGACGTTTTGGTCCCTGATGTTGCGTGTTTAAGGATTGCTCTACCCGTTTTTTCATTTGCTCGTTTGTTTTCATATGATCCACCGCTTTCTTGTAGTTTTGTTTGAATTGTTCTTCGTTCATTACAGTTCCTCTCCTTCCAGCTCCAGTTTTAACAGCTGTCTTCCTCGTTTTAATCTCATTTTCACTGCTGATTCGCTAATCTCCAGGATCTCGCTGATTTCTCGGATCGGATAATCTTCGTAATAATACAGATGAACCACCGATCTATACTTGACGGGCAGTGACAGCACAAGTTCGATCAGCGCGTGATCTTCAGGGTTGTCTGTTGTAAGAGGATCGACTCCCTCCAGCTTGACCTCCCGTTTGCGCCAGCCTCTGCCTAATAAAGATTTGCAATGATTGGTTATGACCCGAATCAACCATGCTTTTTGATGCTCCGCATCGTTGAACGTAGGGGCTTTTTCTATTAGTTTGATGAAGGTATCCTGAGTGGCTTCCTCCGCGTCTTCTCGTCTGCCGAGGTGCACCATGGCAATCCGGAACAGCGTATCCGCGTATGTCTCATAGACTTTCATCACATGATCGCCCAGCTGGGGCACTGATCGCTGCATGGTTGGTATGCCCTCCTTTATACCTCTAACACTCTTACGGACGGCATTTGGTCACATTTTGTTTTAGGATTTTTTTATTGGTCCATTTCATTCAAAATGCAAAAAAAGAAAGCAGCTCCATGAAAAGGAGTTGCTTTCTTCATCTTCGTCTTTATTTTCATATAAAATGCATATCGTTCACCAACTAGAATTTCTTCTGTAAAAGCTCGATATTGTCTTCCAAACTGCTGTCCAAGCTTACCCCTACCTTCTGCAGTTTGTTTTGGTAATATGTCTTCACATCTTCCCACTTATAGTACGGATAGGTCTTTGTTTCGATCGGGAAGGCGATCTCTTCTTCATTTCTAAGCATTTTCACGAGAACATCCTTACCATTGGAATACAGAATCCATTGGATATTTGCTCCCATTGGTGAGATAACCGAGCCATTCCAGTTTTGGGTTACGTCCTGCGGTTTGTCGATACTCACATTAGCTCCGGCGATATCCAGGAATGAAGATAGTGGAATAATTGTTTCTGCGTGAGCAAAACGAAATATACCAGCCGTGTCTTTTTGCTGAATGGACTGTTCGGTAGACACGATCAACTCTTTGACCAGAGGTGAAATGATATTTTTCGGCAGATCCGTTGACGTTAAAGATGGACCTTTTTCATAAAAGTCATTGATATTGTCAATGCTCTCGTACCATCTTAACTGATTAGCCGTGAAATACCGCCCGAATTCGAAGTCACCTTCTCCTTTAATATTCGAAGATATGATGTAGAGTTCGTATAAATTAGAAGCAGCCTCGGTTGGGTTGCTGAGCTTCACTTTTCCCTTCTCATCTTTCAGTTCAAACTCTCCAGCGTTCAGCCGTTGATAGAAGTCATCAGAGAAAAATTGCAGAAGAACCTCTTTTGCATAAAGCGTTCCAGTGCTCTGTGTGACATAATCCTCGTATAACTTAACCCAGTCTCCATCTTCTACGTACTCATTATACTTTGTCGCTAGGTCGTAGGGCCGTAGATAGGGGTCTTTCCCTTCTTCAAAAGCTGAAGCCAGAATGTCTACCTTGTTATCTCCCAAGCTTTCCTTTAACCCGTCAATAAACTGATCTCTGCTCTGCGGCGTTCGATCTTTGAAGGTTGCTTGTGCAATCACTTTTTTATCCGATGTAAAAAGTTCTTTGAAATTCTGCCCAACTCTGGCCCCTATTCCTTTCAGTTCTTCTCCACCCGTAGTGGATAACAATCCATAATGATCTTTTTCAACCTTCATCAGATTGCCAATTTCCTTCTTCAGCTCTTTGCCCAGATTAGTGATCTGCCCGTCCTTTTCAGCGATGTCGAGCAGTTCAAATAACGTCTTGTCGTACTTGGAACTGGATAGATGTCTGGAACCATGTCTCCCTATGTAGTTAATAAATATGGGTTCATATCCACTAGGAGCTTTTGTATAACTTGTTTCCTTAAAAGGATATGGCGTTTTGGTACCGCGGTACCCCTGCTGATCGCTCATTTTCTGTCCAACAAACACCGATTGGGTGTTGTTATCCCAGTCTACCTCTTGCCCTAAGGCTTCACCAATCGCTCTTGCAGGTACATAAGTAACCCCATTGTAGAGAAATGATTCGCCTTCCACCCTTTGACCGTTCACAACCACATTAGCCGATTGTTCGGACACTTCGATCATGCGTTTGGAGCCTGCACCATATGCGTAAAATACACTTACAGACGTTAAGATGGCGAGTGATGCTACTGAAATCCCGATTTTTTTGATCATCATAATGAATAGTTTTCTCCTTATTCCGCCTGATATTGGTTTATTTTCGCTCATCATACTATAGGTGTGAAGTGTCTGCGCCGTATCCATCCTATGTTAATTAATTGTAAAAGAGTACATATAAATATTGACGTAAAGTCTCATACGACAAAAAGAGCCGCTCCTTAGCGACTCTGACTTTTCATTATAAAAAGCTATCTTCTCTGCCATACAATAAAAAGATAATTGCTATTTGCCCCGCATCACAGCGGTTTTCTATATATTTTTATATCTATCCCTGACTCCGTCGGATGACCTTCTCCAATAAGTGTCTCACAGTTCAAGAAGGATAAGGCTTTGCTGTCTGTAATCATTTTGGGGGAAGTACGAAATAAAGCAGTTTTCAGCGTTTTATCAATATTTCCGTTATTTTCGATATAAATTTTGCATGAATGCCCTGAGTTGTCGGTTCCTTGGAGCATGTATCTTGCCGATAGAGTATGCGGACCACCATTCTTCCCGATGATCTGCGTATCCACTCCTCCACCCAGCACAATTCCCTCAAAGTACTTTCCGGTTACGCTGCCTGTAAAAGTAATCATAACAACCGAATCATCTTCGCTATTTTGCAAATCAAATGATTTCTCAATGTTCACATGTACCGTAAACAATTCCTCTAATTTCACGTATTCTCACCTCCATATATGGACAATTATAACTCTACTCATTAGACTGCTTCACTAAAAAAAAGATTTACATATTTCCTTCAAATCATTTAAAATGGTTTACACAATGTAAAGGTTAACATATTGTAAACGAAGGAGTTAATGACGTACATGAGTACATTACCAAAATCAGTTCGCTTTCCACTGTTCATTCTGATGTTAAATCTGTTTATCGCTTTATTGGGGCAAGGGATGCTTATCCCCATATTGCCGGAGTATTTGAAGCTTTTTCATGCGGGAGGCACAGTAGCAGGATTTTTAGTTGCAGCCTTCGGTGCCGCTCAATTCTTCTTTTCCCCTCTCGGGGGACAACTGTCTGATCGATTTGGACGCAAAAAGTTGATCATCGCAGGTATGTTTCTGTCTGTCATTTCAGATATCATATTTGCGCTGTCGACGTCATTGCCGTTCCTCTATGTCGCACGGTTTATCGGTGGAATCAGTCTCGGTTTAATGGTTCCTGCCAACCTCGCATATGTCGCCGATATTACAACGCCAGAGACACGTGCAAAAGGCATGGGCTATTTCGGCGCAGCTATGAACTTGGGAATGGTTCTCGGACCTGGTCTGGGCGGTCTCATCGCCGAGATGGGCATTCGCATGCCCTATTTCTTCGCAGCGGGTCTGGGACTGATTGCGGCCCTGATGACGCTGCTATTGCCTGAGACACTTCCCCCCGAGAAAAGAACGGTCTCCATCCGTCTTCAAAAAGGAGATCACTTGGGCAAGAAAATCTGGAGTTCTTTTAAAGTCCCCTATTTCAAATACTTGATTGTGTTGCTTGTCATGACCTTTGGTCTCATGAGTTATGAGACAGTATTCGCGCTTTTCGCAGAGCAAAAATACGGGTTCGACGCTGCAACAATCTCCATCATTATTACTTTGGGCGCGATTATCGGTATCGTTGTGCAGATCTGGCTTTTGGATTGGTTCGTACAGAGAATAGGTGAAGTTAAGTTGATCCGTCTCTCCTTAATAATCACACCCATAGCTTTATTGTTAATGTTAATTAAGGTCAACCTTGTGTTTCTGTTGTTCGCTTCTGCGTTATTCTTTGCCTTTAATTCGTTTTTACGACCTTCGGTCAGCACGTTAATATCCAAAAATGCAGGAGATCGGCAAGGTTATGCATCGGGTCTGAATACTACATTTTCCAGTCTCGGCACGGTGATTGGGCCGCTGATCGCAGGACTATTGTTTGACAAAAACATAAACTTCCCGTATATTTTTGGTGCAATTATGCTACTCGCTTCTCTCGGACTGACCTTAAACGCATTTCGTTCGAAGAAAGGACAATTGTATACAAGTGAATGAAAACTGGCATCAACAATTGGGAAATAAACATCGTGATGATTTGATTGCAGCAGGTAAGGAGCTTTTTTTGAAATATGGATTGCTCCAGGTGAAGATTAAGGATGTATGTACGAAAGCTGAACTTAGTAGAGTGACCTTTTATAAACATTTCCAGTCAATGGATGAACTTCTTCTAGCCATTCAGATGCAACTGATCGAACATTTAACGGATGAGGTTAGCCGTGCTTCAACGAAGGACTTAAACGGGCGGGAACAACTCACGGTTATGTTGAATGCATGGGTTGTTTATGCCGAGAATCATCCAGACTACATCCGGTTTATTCAATTGTTTGATATCAACTATGAGATGTATGATTTTAGCCCTGAATTAAGAGAAGAGTATGATAAGTTCAACCAGAACGGGAAAGAAAATCATTTCCTGATGGACGCTTTATCCCAAGGTGTTGTTGACGGCAGTATTAAGAATCCGTCCCCTCCGCTGGATCTGGCTCAGTTTATCTTCACAACGATGATGGGCATGCTCCAGCGCATGGTAACTATTCGTGGTGCTCATGATAATTCATTGGATATGCGGATGACGGAGCAATTTGTGAAGATGCTGCTTCATTTTGTTTGTAGCGAAGAAATACCCGAGTGATGGCATGGTACATGGATCGATAAAACAAAAGTTTGAAATAAAAAACGGATTCCGTATGCTGGAATCCGTTTTTTTCTTCATTAATTAAGCGTTAATCCGTTAACACGGGCAACTGTCCTCCAGCTTTTAGTTGACCAAGCAATACTTTGATCCCGGCAGACGTATTTGGCTCCTGCTTTCCATACACAGCAATTCCTGAGCGCACGTTTTGCAAATAGATCATCTCGTATGGGTTACCGAGTGAGAACACCGTGTATCGCTGATTACTCTCGTTCATCGCATTAATCAAGGTTTGATAATCACTCCACCCGAACTGGCTGGCCACATTGCGGAATTGGTAAGAAGCAAGAATCACATAATTGGCTTTGCTAATCGCCTGAAGTGTTTCATTCATGTTGCCTTGACCAACAAGTGATATTTCAGTCTTTAACGACAGGTTGTTAGCGGCTTGCAACAGTTGCTTTTCAAGCTGTTTCGCCTGTTCCTGCTCGGCTGCGACAATAACAACCCGGTCGCCTTGCTTCATTGGATCAGGAAGCACACCTTCGCGACTGCTGAGTACAGTGACCGCTCGCTCTGCGATTGTCTGCTCCACTGCTCGGTGCGCCTTCGATCCGATGATACCGTTAAGCTGAGTTAGCTTTTGCGCAAGAGTTTGACTGCGTTCAAATAAACCATATTTCGCTTTCATCTCCAAGATTCGTTTCACAGATGCATGTATGGTTTCATCCTTGATCATTCCTTTGTTCACCGCGTTCACCAGCGTTTGATGGGCCGCTGCTGAATCTTTTGGCATAAGGATGATATCAACACCTGCGGAAACGGCGCGTTCTACCGATTGATTCTCCCCAAAATGCTCTGCAATTGCATTCATGGTAAAGGCATCCGACACAATGAGACCTTCATATCCAAGCTCTCCGCGAAGAAGTCCTGTCAGTACCTTTTTCGATAAGGTGGCAGGAATCGGCACACGTTCACCGTCCTTGAGCGAAGTGACATGTTCGTTGTCTATGGCAGGGAAAGCAATATGCGCGGTCATAATCATCTCTACCCCATTTTCAATCGCAGCCCGAAACGGTTTTAATTCGACCGCATCAAGCCGTTCTCGGTTATGGGCAAGCACAGGCATACCAAGATGGGAATCTACCGTTGTATCTCCATGTCCCGGAAAATGCTTAACTGCCGCCATCACCCCTGATTGCTGTAGCCCTTTTATTGTTGCCAGACCAAGCCGTGTCACCAAATCCGCATCCGAGCCAAACGACCGTATACCAATGATGGGGTTATCTGGATTGCTGTTGATGTCCAGCACTGGCGCAAAATTAATCTGCAGTCCCAGTGCCTTCAGCTCCTCCCCTGTCAGCTGACCAGCTGCTTCGGCTAGTGTTGCATCTCCAGTTGCGCCAAGCGCCATTTGACCTGGCAGGTTCGTACCGCCTGGTATTCGCTTAATAACGCCTCCTTCTTGGTCGATGCTAAGAAATAGAGGAATGTCACCTGCTTCTCTTTGTATATCATGTGTGAACGTTGTAAGCTGCGTCACGTCTACAATATTTTTGTCAAAAAGAATAAGTCCGCCCAAGTCCTGATCATGGATAGTTCGTTTCAGCCCCTCATTAACGGTCGTTGTCGCTTTACCATTCCATTGCCTAATGTCAGGCATAAGCATCTGACCAACTTGCTCGCTCACCGTCATATAGGATATCAGTTTGTCCCAATCTTGTGTCCGAATGGCCACTTCACGTTCGAAGCGAATTACTCTCGCCATAAATACGGCATATTCAGCGCGCGTGACAGCTTGGTTCGGACGGAAGGTGGCATCTGAATAACCGCCGACCAAGCCGTTTGAACTCATAATAAGAATGGGTGCTGCTGCCCAATGCCTGTCCGTGTCTGTCCATTTTGCGGCGTTCTTACCTTCCACGAGTGCATATGCCCGTGTAAGGAAGGCCGCAGTCTCTGCGCGGCTAAGTGGTGCATCCGGACGGAAAGTTCCGTTAGGAAAACCACTTGCAAGTCCATTTTTAGCAGCTATCATGATTTCTCGATGGAAAGGATGTGTAGTTGGAACATCGGAATAAGTTGTGCCTTCCACTGCTCTTTGAAGCTGATCTGAATAGAGCTCGCGCACCATAAAAGTGACAGCTTGTGCCCTTGTCACAAGTGCCTCTGGCTTGAAGATCCCATTGCCGTATCCGGCTACTGTTCCCCGTTTCGCCATATACGTGATGCCATCCTCTGCCCACTTTGAATACTTTAGATCAACAAACGTTTCTTCCGCAGCTGCCGTTCCCACCCCTATAAGCATAGAGCCAACAACGGCACCAATAATCGTCATCCATTTTACATGCATTTGTTTCACTCCTGTTGTATTCTATGGATGAATAGACGTTACTACGGTATAGTTTGTTGCGTTTTCATAAGTTCAATGAAATTATATTCAGGTCATGACTATCCCTTCACGCCACCAATCGTCATACCCTGGACAAAGTATTTCTGTAAGAACGGATACACCATCAGAATAGGAACACTTGCAATAATGGTCATGGTCGCTCGAATCGAGGTTGGTGTGACCGCCGTTGCATTGCTTTCGGCAGACTGATAAGCATCACTTGCTGATGAAGTCGCTGAGGTTGTCGAAGTTTGCAGAATCTTCATCAACTCATATTGCAATGTGCTTAATTCTTTATTGGAAGAGTTGTACAGGAATACATCGAACCAGGAATTCCATTGTCCCACAGCTACAAAGAGTGATACGGTTGCCATTGCGGGAATCGTTAGCGGCAGGACAACGCGGATAAATGTCGTGAACTCCCCTGCCCCGTCAATACGGGCTGACTCCAGAATGCCTTCAGGAAGACCCTCAATAAATGAACGGATGACGATCATATTGAAGACACCGATTACACCCGGAATGATATATACCCAGAAGGAACCGATCAATCCAAGGTCTCGAATCAGCAGATAACCGGGGATCAACCCCCCGCTGAAATACATGGTGAATACAAAAAACATCGTAACAAACTTGCGAAGCACAAATTCCTGACGACTAACCGTATACGCGAGCATGGCTGTACAGAAGACGGACACCACGGTTCCAATGATCGTACGCAGCGCCGAGATCAGAGTTGCGTGATAAATATCGGATTCGCCAAAAATGTATTTGTAGTTGTCCAGTGTCCATACACGAGGCCATAGATATATTCCACCCCGAATGGCATCATTTGCATTATTGAAAGATACGGCAATCATATTAACAAAGGGATAGATCGTCACAATCATCAGACATACCATGAAGATGATGTTAAAAGTGTCAAACGCTCGATCCCCGGTGCTGCTATTCCGCAAGCGGGATGTGTTTCCTTTTCGCATGGCATAGGCCTCCTTTTAGAATAGTCTGCTCTCTCCCATTTTTTTCGCTATATAGTTCGCTGAGAAAAGGAAGATGAAGCTGACCACCGTTTTGAATATGCCAGCTGCTGTACCTAAGGAAAAGTTCCCCATCCCTAATCCATATTTGAGTACAAAGATGTCCAGATTCTCCGAATAGTCCATATTCATCCCGTTACCCAGCAGATATTGCGGTTCGAATCCGGATTCAAGAATACTTCCCATGTTCATGATCAACAAGATCACAATAACCGGTTTCAAGCCAGGCAGGGTGATATATAACATCCGTTTGAAGCGACTGGCTCCATCAATCTCGGCAGCCTCATATTGCGCCGGATCAATTGCCGTAATTGCTGCCAGATAGATAATGGTGTTCCAACCGACATCTTTCCAGACCTCAGTTGCCCCCAGAATACCCCAGAAGTATTCTCCTTTCCCCATCCATAGTACCGGACTGTCAATCAGGTGAAGCTTCATCAGCAGCAGATTGATAATTCCGTCTGGTGACAGGACTGTTAATACAATGCTGGAAGCAACAACCCATGAGATAAAGTGAGGCAGATAACTGACGGTTTGCACAAAACGTTTAAATATGACATTTTTCAGCTCATTCAACAAGAGAGCCAGCGTAATTGCTGTCACAAATCCCAACACCAGTTTAATGGAACTCATAACGAGTGTATTTCGCAGCACCCGGTAGAAGGTATTGTCTTCAAATAACGTACTAAAATGTTGCCAACCTACCCATTGCTGATCCGAGAAGGACCTTGCCGGTTTGAAATTCTGAAAAGCCATGGTCCATCCCCATAACGGCAGGTACTTGAAGATAAAAGCCCAGATGACAAAAGGAATACACATCCAGGCAAGCGTTCGTTGCTGCACAAGTCGCTTAAAGAACGAGTGTGCTCTGGTTCCCTTCGGACTCGAGGCCGGAGGCATCGAGTTAAGGGAGACATTAGGTTTCTCCACGGTGAACCTGCTCCTTTCCTGTGCTGTTATTCATGCGAGGAGAAGCCGGAGTTATGCTCTTTCGTCTTCTCCTGCGCATGTAACAGTTTGTTTTAAAGTGTTCGTATTACCATTTTCCTGCAACACGATCCTTCACAACGTTGGTAATGGTCGCTTCATAACCAGCTTTGTCCAATTTGTTCAATTCAGCCATGTAGGCATCCCACAGCTTATCAAAATTCGATGGTGCTCCCAAGATCATTTCCGGTAAGTATTTACGTTGCAGATCATCCGATTTGGTGGTGAAGATCTGTTCAGGTGATCCTTGTTCAAGGGCGATGGACCATGCGGGGAACCATGGCCGCTCTTCCGGTTTGTTAAATAATTCACTAAAGGTTTGGATACCGTAGGCTTCAAGGAATTTCTTATCTCCCTCGGTGTAAGATGCAGCGGCCACTTCCGGCTGGTTGCCAGGGCTATAAGCGTTACCATCGGTTAGTGTAGATTCACCGCCATATTTCGGCCAGTCTGTCCCAAAGTAGGTGAACCCGAATTTACGGCTGAGCTCCAGATCATCATGAGCCTTGCGTTGATCTTCATTTGCATAATAGAATCGGCCCTTTTCATCCACACTGTACGTCTCATCCTTGATTCCCCATTGCACCAGAACCTGATTCTCTTCCTTCAGCAAATTATCAAAATATTTGATGATACGAACAGGGTCTTTGGCATTCACCGAGATGCCTGTTGCATAGTTGTTGACAAAGCCCGGAGGATCAACATACTGATCCTTAATTCCTTCATCAAACACAATCGGAAGTGGTGCATAACGTTTCTCATCAATGCCTGCCGAGAGCAGGTTTTTCGACGCATCTCCAACCTGCCAGCCATAATTGAAGTATCCTAACACACGACCCGAAGTCAGCTTGGCCAAGTACTGGTCTTTGTTCATCGTAAAGGATTCCGGATCAAGCATGCCTTGAGCATTGATTTCATTCAACTTCTGAATCCATTTTTTCTGGGCATCTGTTCCTGCGACAACTTTCGCCTCATGGGTAGTCATGTCGACCATGACACTGCCATCGTTCGGATAACCTGCCAGATGCATCGCTGGATTTTGCAAGGTGAAGAAGTTATTGGCCACACCCGCAAGTGACACAAATCCAATCGTCTCTGCACCGTCGACAGTTGGATGTTTTTCCTTATAATCCTGAATCAGATCAAAATATTCATCCAGTGTAGTGATCTTGGGATAATCAAACGCTTTGAGCACAGATCGTTGAATCCAGAAAGCTCCTCCGCCCACATTTGGACTACCTGAATACTCACCCTGATTAGCCGTATAAGGCAGGGCATAGATTTTACCGTCTTCGGCATTTTTCATTTTATCGAAATATGGTCCATACACCCTTTTGATATTAGGACCGTATTCCTCAATCAGATCATCCAGCGGAATATAGGCACCTGCATCCAGTAACTTGGACATCTCACCACTGGAGCTAATGACATCAGGATAGTCTCCACTGGCAATCATGACACCGGCTTTTGTAGCACTATCACCTACCAGATATTCCAACTTCCAGTCCACACCCGTCTGCTCTTGCAACGCTTTACCGATGGTAGTTTCGCTTGCCAGAACATCCTTCTTGCCTGGAGAGAACATGTAATACGAGAACGTGACTGGACTGTTCTCATCATCACCTGTGGCTGAAGGCGCTGATGACGAACTGTTCTGACTGCACCCAGCCAGCAAAGCTGTTAGTAATACAGCTAAACCCGCTGTTCTAAATTTTGGCTTTAACATGTGAATATTCCCCCGTTCCGTGTTTTCTCTTATGGATTACACTCACCATTTGCCAGCTACACGATCCTTAACTGCCTGTGTTATCGTAGCTTCGTATGTTTTCTTGTCGAGTTGATTCAATTGACTCATATATTCATTCCATGTGTTCTCGAAAGTGGAAGGCGAATCCATAATCATTTTGGGTAAATATTTCTTCTGGAGGTCTTCTGCCTTGGTGATAAAAATCTGTTCAGGAGAGCCCTGCTCCAGTGCAATAGACCAAGCAGGAGACCAAGGACGCTCATCCGGTGTGCTGAATAGTTCTGTGAATGTCTCCACACCATATTTCTCTAACAACAGCTTGTCACCGTCCGTGTAACTAAAGGTAGCCACTTCTGGTTGGTTGCCCGGTCCATAGGCGTTACCATCCTCCAGCACGGAGTTATTCCCGTAACGAGGCCAGCTGTAATTAAAATAGTCAAAGCCGTATTTACGACTTAATTCTGGATCTTCATGTGCCTTGCGTTGGTCATCATTTTCAAAGTAAAAACGACCCTCATCATTCACACTATACGTCTCGTTCTCAACACCCCATTGAACCAGAATCTGGTTTTCTTCCTTGAGCAAATTATCAAAATATTTAATAATTCGCACGGGATCTTTGGCATTTACGGTAATTCC
The DNA here is from genome assembly GCF_037975265.1 of Paenibacillus sp. FSL P4-0176. Classification (NCBI taxonomy): domain Bacteria; kingdom Bacillati; phylum Bacillota; class Bacilli; order Caryophanales; family Paenibacillaceae; genus Paenibacillus; species Paenibacillus sp. FSL P4-0176. The sequence continues at coordinate 3,489,430 of NZ_CP150242.1, read as the reverse complement.
GACACCGTAGTTGTTCACAAAACCTGGCGGGTCCACATACTGGTCTTTGACACTGTCATCAAATACGATCGGTAGAGATACGTATCGTTTATCGTCAATACCAGCCTTCTTGAGGTTGTTCGTTGCGTCTCCAACTTGCCAGGAGTAACTGAAATATCCCAGCACCCGACCGGACGTCAACTTGGCGAGATACTGATCCTGGTTCATTGTGAAGGATTCTGGATCAAACATCCCCTGTGCGTTAACCTCGCTCAGCTTCTGAATCCATTGTTTCTGATAATCAGATCCGGCTACCAGTTTGGCTTCATGACTCTGCATATCCACCATCACACTGCCATCGTTTGGATAACCTGCCAGATGCATAGCCGGATTTAGCAGGGTGAAAAAGCTGCCCGATTCACCAGCAAGTGTGGCGAAGCCGATGGTTTCTTTTCCATCGATCTGCGGATGCTTTTGCTTGTATTGCTCAATCAAGTCAAAATATTCGTCCAGCGTTTTGATCTTGGGATAGTTAAACTCTTTTAACACAGCACGCTGAATATAAAAGCCGGTCTGGAAATTAGGCTCTGACACATAACCGATGTTGGCAGTGTATGGCAAGAAGTATATCTTTCCATCCTCCTGTCTGAATTTGTCCATATAAGACCCGTATACCTGCTTGATGTTAGGCCCGTATTGATCGATCAGTTCATCCAGCGGGATAAAAGAACCTGCATCCATCAATTTGGCCATTTCACCACTGGAGTCGATGATGTCGGGGTAATCCCCACTCGCAATCATTACACCTGCCTTGGTTGCACCGTCGCCCACCAGATATTCCATCTTCCAGTCAACGCCTGTTTGCTCCTGTAGCTTCTTGCCAATGGTCGTGCTGCTTGCCAGAATGTCCTTCTTGCCACCGCCAAACGTGAAATATTTAAAGGTGACCGGGGTGTTGTCATTACTGTCAGGATAAGAGGCTTCCGGGCTGGCTTTATTACAACCTGCCAGGGTTACAGCCAGTAAAATGGCCAGACCTGTTATAATGTTTTTTTTTCTAAACATGTAGCAAATGCCCCCTTAAAGTATTGTTTGTGTCTTTAAGCCTTCTCAATATATCAAGATAGCGCTTTCAAAGTTACCCATGAAAGTGTACCTCCTACTTTGAAAAGTATATCCCTCGTATTTAGTCGCCTGGCATGGCTGATGGATCAAGTGGAAGCTTAATTTGGATATGCGTACCTTCTCCTTCCCATGTCTGGATGTCGAATGTAAAGTGATTTTTATAACAAAGTTTTAAGCGACTATACGCATTTTTCATGCCAACATGCTCTCCCATATCGGTGTTTTGATCCAGGTAACTTAACAACTCTTCCAATTTTGCTTGTGACATCCCTATACCGTTATCCGTTAGTCTGATATGGAGCTGGTCATTTTCCATTGAAACAAAGAGTTGAATGATGCCTACACCCGGAGATGACTCAATTCCATGAATACTTGCATTCTCAACAAAGGGAAGGATAACCATCTTGGGGATTCGGTACATCAGTACCGCAGGATCTGCCTCAATGGTATATTGGAGTTTTTCTCCAAAGCGGTATTTCTGAATTTGCAAAAAACTCTCGATGAGTTCCAATTCTTCCTTCACTGTCACATCATTCTGATTCCAACTAATCGACTTGCGAAACATCTTGGCCATGTTATGCACGATTTTGGCAGTCTCTTTCTCACCTTTGATGAGGCTCCGCATACGTACCGACTCCAGCGTATTAAACAAAAAATGTGGGTTGATCTGACTATGGAGCGCATGAAGTTGTGCTTCCTGCTGCTTCAACTCCAGGTCTTTCTTTTGGATGTCGGCGAGATATACCTCATGAATCAGGTTATGGATCGTCTCGGTCATTCGATTAAATTCCATCGTGAGTTGACCTATTTCATCTCTTGCATCTTCAGGCGGAATCGTCTGGAAATTCTGTGTTTTTACTTTTTTCATATGTTTTAGAATACGCACCAGCCTGACATGGATGGATCTGGACATCGCCGCGATGATAATAGAAGGCAGGACAAAATTAATGCAAGCCAGCCATACGACGAAGGAACGGGACTTCCGCACCTCCTTCAACACAATTTCTTCATCCATCACTCCATGCAGGGACCACCCTTCCAGATAGTTAATACCTGTATACGTAATCTCAAAGGGAATCATTTTGTTTGGAAACTGGATCTCGCTGTAACGTTTCCCTATCTGAGCTTCTTCTGCTGTAGGATCATTTGAAAATTGGATGTGTCCCCCCGGATCAAGAAGATACACTTTTCCATCAAATCCGCTGTTGTGAAAATACTGCTTGATCATATCCATATTCAGGTCAATTTTAAGTAACTGCTCTCTCCCCCCAGTGTCCAGATTGTCGAGCCTTTGAACCAGACTTAACATCTGATCCGATGAGATCAATGCCGGATAAGGGGCGGAGTATGCCTGAAATTGAACGTACCAGTCCGAGTTGCGGACATCGTCAGTTAAACGATCAATATAACCGGAAGATAAAATGGTAGAATTATCGGTATACACTTGATACCAGCGAATCCCCTGATTCATTTGCCCGGAGAATTGCCCTTTTAGATAGGAATTATAAGCGTCAATATACTCAAAATGACTCTGAAATGAACGGGAGATGGTGTCATTGAATACAGGGTCAGTATATAACGAATAAGAGAGGCCGACGCCCTGATCAATGGTTACCCGCAGGTCATTCTTCAGATTGTTCAGTGCCATGCCGGCATCACGAGTTTTCTGACTGCGAATATTGGCAGATGTGACATTGTAGAACACCACATTGGTAACAACGATGGGAATAAACACAGATAAGACATACATAAGCAGTAGCTTATCTCGAAGCTTCATGTAATTCAGGTTCCATCTTGGCATTGTGCACCTCGCTGCTCATTTCCCATAAGGAGATTGCGATACTCTGTAGGTGATAACTTAACCAGTTTCTCAAACTGGGTTACAAAATAATCCGCATTCTGAAATCCTACACGTGCAGCAACCTCGTACATTCTCAGATCCGTCTGGCGCAATAACTTCTTCGCTTCATGAATCCGCAGGTTGAGCAGATAGTCATTGAAATATTGATTGTAGCTTTTGCGGAATAATCGCCCAAGATAAACGGGATTCATATAGAAGAGCGCAGCAATGCTTTTGAGATTGATGTTCTCGGTATAATTTGCATCAATATATCGTTTGATCTTGCTGATATCCCCTTTGGATCGTTCCATCCGCAGATGAGAGACATAATCCTCGGCTTCCTCCAGCGCGATGAGAAAAGCATCTTTCAATAGTCGTAAATTCCAACCTTCATGACTTTGTTGTGCCAGCTCCTTCAGTTGTTGCAACCCTTCATCATTACCACCCATTTCGTGGACCACAGCGAGAATACCCGTTATATAACGCAAAAGAGAACCCGATAAAGCCTGAGAAGAAAATCGATTCATATGAAACAATTTGAATTTCTCTTCTACAATCTTGTGGTAAGCTGACCTATTCCCCTCTTCCAGGCTCAGAATTAATTGATCCACCTCGTCCTGGTATACATTGAAAACAAACAGTGGTTTGTCCTTGATTTCCGTATAACGTACGACACCACCAGTTTCAGCATATTTATGCTTGGCTGCTTCTTCAGCCGCCATAAGGGATTGTGTGACATCACCAATTTCTTTGACGAGTGTTCCTGCGTAAAGACCGATATCCAGGTTGAACCTTTTGCTCAGTGTTATATGAATATTATGCAGGTTATCCTGTAACGCCGAGTCTCCTTGATGATGATCAGGCCACAACAGTAATAAAGCAAACGTGCCGCGTTGTTGCTCACTGATGAACATTTTACATAAATTACTCTCCAGAGAATGTACTGCTTCACGTAGCTGTTCAATCGTAATTTTAATTGCATCTAATCCGGTCTGAAGTTCAATCAAAGTTATGAGCAGACTGGAGTTACGATTGATGCCAAGCATCTCGGCATATCGATGTTCATCCTCCTTCTGTACATGGCCTTTGATCACATCCTCCAGCATGATGTTACTGGCCTGTCCCTCAGTCCAAAGAATATGTTTTCTTTTATTGCAAATCAGATTAGCTGACTTCTGCAACGTCGCCGTCAATTCTTCATCATCAATAGGCTTCAGGATATAGTCATGAACACCGTACCTGATTGCCTGCTGTGCATATTTGAAGTCATGATAACCACTGATGATAATGAACACAGGTTCCAGATGTGGTATTTTCTCTACGGCACGTATCAGTTCCAGTCCATCCAGGATTGGCATACGGATATCTGTTATAATCACGTCTGGTTGCAGGCATTCAATCAGATTTAATGCCTCTACACCGTTCTCTGCCTCTCCGATAATCTCCATATTAAGATCCATCCAATTTATGAGTTCATACAGCCCCTTTCGTACATACATCTCGTCATCTACCAGTAATACTTTTAACATCCTTTTGTCCCCTTTCCTCCAACGAAAATAAACCGCCGGTAGCATGTCTCCCTATCGGCGGCATCAAATATGGTGACTGTTGTAGTTATTGCATAATACATTCATTCATGTCGTGCATAATCCCAATAGTCGCCAACGAGGCCTTCAATGATCGATCCACTGGCCCATGGCATCAGGCAAAACCAGGTGCTGGCTGGTGTACCATCCGCATATTTTTCAGTGACCAGTCCTTCCGAATGACAGAAGCGTTCAGACATCCATCCTTTTTTGCCATAGCCGAATTCTTGATCATAACGATTATAGGTCTGACAACCCCACCCGATGGTGTCCATCATGCTAGGATGGTTACATTTTATAGGTTCATGTCTGCAATTTCATTGCACAAACGGCTATATTTATTGCGCGAAACGATAAGGAGGTCATATATCTGATATGACCTCAGAATACCTGTTTGATCCAATCCAGAATGAGCTGTTGTTATCTTCGTCGCTAGTCGCCGTATAGAGCTGTCGAAATCTTATTTGCATTGAGCAAAAACACGCCAACTCTTGCCTAAATCTTATCTCAGCAAATAAAAAGAGCGAATTCGCACGACAGTTTTGTCAGCCGGCATTCGCTCAGGTAATCAGTAAGTTCTTATTTGTTATTCCAGTCGTATCCTCTTAGTTCAATTATTGAATTGGGGCCAGGAAAGGTTAATTCTATCTTTTGGTCCAGATAGGATACGGTTACTCTTGATTCTGCAATAGAGCGAATTCTGGTATTGAATAGACGACCATTATTCCATTCCAGATCTATTTCAAATCCGCCACGAGCCCGAATACCACGAATATATCCTTTTGGCCAAGCTGATGGCAAAGCAGGTAACAATCTGATTACTTCGTTATGACTCTGAAGAAGCATCTCTGCTATACCTGCAGTACCTCCAAAGTTCCCATCAATTTGAAATGGAGGATGGTCACAAAACAGATTGGGTAACGTGGAGGAACGTAGAAGTTCCACGATGTTATCGTGTGCAAGTTCCGACTCCTCTAATCGTGCCCACATGTTGAGAATCCACGCCCTGCTCCATCCTGTGTGTCCACCACCGTGTTCCAGTCTTCTGTCGAGTGTTACTCGAGCTGCCTTGGCGAGATCAGGCGTTGATTGCAACGTAATTTGCGTTCCAGGATGCAAAGCGAATAAATGGGAAATATGTCTGTGACCAGGTTCCAATTCATCATAATCGTTACTCCACTCTTGGATCTGACCATGTTTTCCAATGGAGGTCTCCGGAATTTTGGTTAAAGCACTACGGAGTAATTCTCCGAATTCCTGATCTTCTCGCAAAATTTGGGTGCTTTCAATGCAACGCGTGAAGAGTTCTCTAATAATCTGATTGTCCATTGAAGCACCAAAACATAAAGCTCCCGACTCTCCATTATCTAATATATAGCGATTTTCCGGTGAGGACGAAGGACATATCACCCAATTGCCGGAAGGATCCTCGATTAGATAATCCAGAATAAAGATAGCCGCATCTTTCATCGTGGCGTAAACTTTTTTGAGAAATTGAACATCCTTATTGTATTCATAGTGGTCCCATAGATGTAATGAAAGCCATGCTCCCCCCATGGTCCAAAACGTCGATGTCATGCATACATCCTGCGGAGCAGCGTCTGCCCAGATATCCGAATTGTGATGAGCAACGAACCCTTTGCATCCATACATGGTTCTAGCGGTTTCCTTTCCCCGGACTTGCAGTCGATCTATAAAATCAAACAATGGAACGTGACATTCAGACAGATTGCAGCTTTCTGCAGGCCAGTAGTTCATCTGTGTATTAATATTAATCGTATATTTGCTATCCCATACAGGAAGCATGTCTTTATTCCATATCCCTTGAAGGTTTGTCGGTAAAGAACCTGGACGGCTGCTTGAGATAAGCAGATAGCGACCAAATTGAAAGTATAGACTCATCAGTTCTGGATCATGCTTACCAGCTCTAAGCCGCTCAAGGCGCTGATCGATTGGAAGTTCGGAACATCTCACATCTTTATTTTTATCTTCGAGATGTATATCCATCTTTTCGAATAAGGATTGATAGTCCGAGACATGATCGGCGAGCAGTTCGCTATATGGCTTTGTTGAAGCGGCCTCAATTCTTCGGAGGCACTCCGCTTCAAGTTGTTCCTTAGGTACTCGGAAATCCGTGCAAGCCGTGATTAGAATAGTCGCTGAATTACCATCTTTCAGAGAAAGCTGGCCGCTTGAATAATGAACCTGCCCTCCTTCAGATATAAGGCGAATCGCACAACAAAAACGGATTCCTTCTTCTCCCCCACTTCTTCCCCGGATGATCAAGTCATTCGTTCCACGCTTCTCGATCCGGTCCAGATAGGATTGGAAACCAACAGGATGCTTAAGAATATCGGAATAGGATGTTGATTCCAGAACGGTTCCCCTGCCAAAAACAGTGGAGAAAGATAACTTTCCAGGCACGCTAGATTTGAGATGAACAACGAGCACTTGATCCGGGTAGCTAGCAAAATATTCTCGGCTGTAAATGGATTGATCTGCGGTATAATTCACGTTTACCTTGCCTTGTTCCAGATCGAGATGTCTTTGATATCCATTTGGTTCATGTTCACTGTGATCCATAGCGATATAGAAGTCCCCTAATGGCTCATAATGCCTTTGCCCGTCAGGAACACCTACCAGAGTATCTGCTGCGAGTTCTTCTGCTTCCCTAATCTTACCGTCAAAAATCAAGCTTCTGATCTGAGATAAAGATTCAAGTGCTTGAGGATTATTCCGCTGCATCGGACCACCATACCACAGACTATCTTCATTAAGCTGAATTCTCTCGATCTGTGTTTTTCCAAAAATCATGCCTCCAAGAGTTCCATTTCCGATAGGTAATGCCTCTTCCCATGTTCCAGCAGGTTGATTAAACCAGATATTTTTGGTCTTCACGTTAAAACCTCCAACGAATTATAATTCCTCATATTTTCATGTTTAGTGTGTTCCGTTTGTATGTTCTTTCAGTGTACTGTAATCTCTTAAGCATCTAAATGAACAAAATTAACTTGAATTATCACAATCTTATCCCAGCATTAAAGATGTAATCGTGAATTCCGAAACTGACAGTACAAATTCTTGTTCCGGGCAAGAAAATATAGCTATTGGCAATAAAAAAAGCCGCTATAATAGCGGCTCTGTTTCGTTCATTTATTTAGATTACGTTAATCTTGGCATAAGTTATAAGATATTTCGCTCCATTTGTTGCATGAATTGTCTCAATATCAGCCGATCTTCCGAAGAAATGGATTGAAGTAGTTTCTCTTGTTGCTCTCTCCATTTATGCTCAACCGGTTTTTCTAATTCTTTGCCCTTATCGGTTAGAAAGATACGCATGATCCTTGCATCCTGTACATCACGTTTGCGATATATAAATCCGTTCTGTTCCAGTGATTTGACCATGTTTGTAACCGTTGGTGGTTCGCATTTCATATGTTCACTTAGTTGCATCTGGGTTACCCCATCACCCAACCACAGCCGATACAACAAATTATCTTGTCCTACATAGAGATTAAGTTCCCGAAGAGATTCACTATAATTTCGTCGCATTTGGGAGGAAATTCGATCTAAAGACTGTCGAATTTCACAATCTACTGTATCTGTCATGAACGATCCCTCCCTAACATCCGAATTATATTTAGCAGACTAAATGTATCATGGAGATATACAGGTGTCAATTCACCTTAGTGTCGTCTTTAAGGGCCTTTTCCTATCCAAGTTTCACCCGAAAGATTGGTTTAGTCCTTATTTTTTGGCAAAACCTTGCTTGTTCAAATAGGCCATCATTTGCGGTTGGATACTTCTCTCGAGGTGATCCTGGATATGGTCACTCCATCCTTTTACTTTTTTTACGGTGAAAGGGGCTCTCGTCGGACGATTTTCATAATACTTCAGCATGGTCTCATCATAGATTGCTAATTTCTCTTGATCCATTGGTTGGTATTGATTATCAAGCAATACCATGGATTGAGGGAGTCGAGGTTTCAGTTCCGGCTTATCTCCAGCTGGATTACCGATACATAACCCCACCAGAGGGATAACATATTTAGGTAAATTCAATGCGTCAGATAGTTCGCTAATATTAGCTCTGACCGCACCAATGAACACTCCGCCAAGTCCCAGCGATTCAGCCGCGGTTAACGCATTTTGTGCCATCAGGCCAGCATCGAATGAACCAATCAACAGAAATTCAATATATTCAATATCCACATCCGGAGCGATTTCATGATTTCGGTTGAAATCTGCACAGAAGATCCAGAATTCGGCCGCTTCTTCAATATAGGGTTGATCGACACACAGATGTCTGAGTTTTTTTCGAAGTACTGGATCTGTGATGCGTATAATGGATACCGCCTGCAGAAGACTGAACGATGAAGTTTGATTTGCTGCCTGAAATATTGCATCTATTTGTTCCTCAGTTAGGGGTTGAGATGTGTAAGAACGAAACGATGTATGGTTATGAAGCAATTCAATTGTGTTATTCATTAAAAAAATCTCCTTTATTCGTTGATTCCATGTTCCTGCAATCCGTATTCGTAAGGAACGCCCATATTCTCGCGTAGTGTTTTTCCTTCATATTCCTTATGGAACAAACCGCGTTCCTGCAAGATAGGTACTACCTGATTCACAAAATCTGCAACGCCATCAAAAGATACATCGGGCACGACTGAGAATCCGTCACATGCTTCAGCCAAAAACCATTCTTCCAAGAAGTCAGCAACCTGTGTCGGGGTGCCTGCAACAACCGGATGATAGTTGATGACCCCGTGAGCGAGAACATCCCTTACAGAGAGTCCTTCTTTTAATAACTTTAAGGCTCTCGGAGAACGTGGGTCCATGGGGTTGGCATATGCATTTTTCAACAAGTCTGCCGCTAAAGGTTGATCTATATCTACGGAGTTTACCGATAAGGGTAAACCAACCATGGATCCGAGGTAACTTACCCTGCTGGGGATTTCCTGGGGGTTAAAGCTCATAAGCTGTTTCCGACGATCCAGAGCTTCTTCCTCCGTTGAAGCCAGAGAAAACATAAAACCAGCAAACATTTTGATATCATTGGGGTTTCGACCAAAACGGGCAGCACTTTGCCTTATCGCTTGTCTGTGTTCCAGGGCAGAAGTAATATCATAAGGATTGGCGTACACTCCGGAAGCATATTTCCCAGCTAATTCTAATCCTTCACCTCCTCCCCCTGCCTGGAAAATCACTGGCTGCCCTTGCTCAGAGGGCGGAATGGGCAAAGGACCACGAGATGCATAATATTGACCCTGAAGGTTAATAGGCTGGATTTTGTCCATATCCGCAAATTCCCCTACTTCTACATCTAACGTCCAAGCGTCTGGCTCCCAACTCCCCCACAAGGCCTGAACAATTTGTATGCTTTCATGTGCCTTGTCATAGCGTTCTTGGCGATTTTCAACCCGGGCACCGAAATTAGCCGCCGCTAGGGGGTCGGATGTGGTAACCGCATTCCATCCCACACGTCCATGACTGATAACATCCAGTGCTTTGAACTGACGTGCAATGTTATAGGGATAGTTAAATGTTGTAGAGAGTGTAGCCACAAGCCCAATGTGTTGTGTCTCTCTTGCTACTGCCATCAGTGCCAACATGGGGTCCATAGGAAACATAGGCGTCTGTGGGCCTAAATTATTGGATAATGCTGGAGTGTCAGCGATGAAAATCATTTGAAACTTTCCTTGTTCAGCTAATTTAGCCCGTTCTACATAACTATCCATATTGGTGTAAGCTGCAGGATCCGTGCCAGGCATTCTCCATGCGCTAAATTCGGCACCATAACCCGAAACCATCTGTAAAGCCAGTTGCATTTCACTTCTTTTTTTCATAACGATTTTCTCCTTCGTTCTGGACAGGCACAGATATTTGTGCCCTTACTATAGCGTGAATATATTTAGCATGCTAAGTATATGGATGGATCAGATTTTGTTCCGTTTAGTGAGGGTTATAGATATTGACGTTCACCGGTCTGGGCTGATTTCTCGACGGCATCCAGTAACTGATGAAGTTTCACCGCATCCGCGAAATTAGGTGCTAAGGTAGTACCTTCTTGAATATCTTTGGCAAACTTACGATAAGCCTGAGCCATGTTCAGAACAATTCCGGAGTCGTTATATAGAGAATGTGGAGCCGAGTAATAGGCATCGGGAATGGGTAGTTCACAAAGCTCGTTGTCCGTAGATCCTGCACCGCGTAAATGGTGTGATCCGAATTGAATGGATGCAGGAGCGCTCAGAACAATCGTGCCATTGTCTCCGAAAATTTCAAGTGTGAGTCCTGTCTGATGTTTGACTCCACCTTGAATATGAACGCTGGCTGCTGCCCCATTAGTCAATTTCCCTGTAATCATGATCTGATCATCCGTTGTTTTCTTGATGACTTTCTGAATATCTACCAATTCAACTTCTGAAAACTGTTGAGCTGTGGTGGCAGACAATTCTGTAAAGTCCCCAAGCATGAAAGTGAAGGCATCCAGATTATGTCCACCTACAATGGTCAGCAAGTTCCCTCCAACTTTCCGATCAAACAAGTACGCACTCGACTTATCACCAACGCCACCCATGCCATCAATGGAGATCTTCAGGTTGGCAGACAACACTTTACCGACATAACCTTCTGCCAATATATCTTTTACATATTGAACGGCCGGGGCTTGTCTTGCCTGTAATCCAATCGCATTTGGCAGTTGTGCGGACGCTATCCATTCCTGCATTTCAAGCGCTTCCTCTGTATTCGACCCCAGTGGCCATTCACAATAGATTGGTTTGCCAGCAGGCACGACGGCTTTAACGGCGTTATAATGTTCCTTGACATTAATACTGACAACAACCATATCCACATCAGGATGCTGAGCCAACTCCTTCATATTGTCAAAGCCGTGATCTGCATAGAAAGCTTCTGCGCTTGCCTTTGCACTCACCATATTACTTGTCCCAACCGCTGTAAGCTCGAACTCATCCAAATGCTGAATAGCTGGAATATGTGTTCCACTCGCCCACCCGTTATTAATGGATGCCCCTATGATACCTGTACGAATTTTTTTGCTCATTGTTAAACATCTCCCTTGTTAAAATTTACAGTATGATCGAATATCAGTTTGTCTCCAGCCCTTATCAGTCACTCATTTCTATGATATATTTATTTAGCTTGCTAACTATTCAATCGAGATAACATTAATTATTCTTTCATACTTTAGGTAAACTAAAATTGTTTTGGTGTTGACACCATCATAGGTGTATTTGTTTTATTAGCAAAGAGGGCAATTTAAATGAACATAGTACATCTTTATGTACCTTTGGATCAGGAGTGATATGAATGAGAGTTTGCAACGAAGGTTTTGAACAAGAGTTTATAGATGGAAAAAGTGACATGTACGCCATAGCTTTTACTCAGAATGTCCTTTCTGGGCGTTGGAAATATTTTATCTTATGGTACCTAAAAGACGAAACACGGCGATATACGGATATCAAAAAATTCCTTGGAGATCTGTCTCAAGGCTCCCTTACAAAGCAGCTTAAAGAGTTGGAGAATGATGGTGTTATTCAACGTGATGTATATCCGGAAGTTCCTCCGCGAGTTGAGTATTCGTTAACAGACAAGGGAATGAAGTTACTACCGATCCTTGAAAAGATGGAGGACTTTGGAAAAGAATACGGCTAAGCAACTTAATTGAAATGGATAGCTTAACCCAAAAAAGCCGCAATTTAGCGGCTCTTTTACTCTGAAAAATTTCTATTCTACTTTATAATCAGTAACTACATCAAATTCTCCAATAATATTGTCTCCTTCTACATCATACAAATGAATCGTTCGAACAGTACCATTCACTTGTGTTTGTGCCAAGACTTCTTCGATGGTAGTGATTTTAGGTGTAAGATCTTCAGCTTTTAGATAACCCTCGATTCCATTGGTGCCAATTGCAGCAATCAAATCGGGTTCAACCCCAATGATTGGTTCAGATAATGCTGAGCCATAGGTATCGCCCTGTGAATTGACATCATATTTAGTTTGAAGCAATAATTCGTGAATCGTTTCCGATGTTTCAGTGTTGTTTTCAAATAAAACATTTGATGAATTTACGTTCGATAACTTTAAGTTTGGCGATTTGTATCCAGTATAACGAGTGTATCCATTCCCATTATAGAATTCACCAACGTTCTGAGCATAATACGTCGTTTTAGTCGTTATTCTTGGAGAGTAGACAAAAAAACTAGAGGTTTTCGACGTATTATATGTCATGGAACTTGAAGCTGTTAAGCTTCCGCCAGATGTGTACAATCTAGCCATAGCTCCCATATATCCATTTGGAACACTTGCTGAAGCCTTCACTGATGCAACGGCTTCAGCAGTCGTACCTGTAGTGAAATTTCGAGTCCATACTTCAGATGTGAAAGTGTACGTGTGTCCCTTAATTTTGGGTGTACTATACGGTGAAGATGCAGTATTAGCCAGGACTGTTGAAGATGCCAAAAATAACGATAGAATACAAATCATTACCGTACTAACTTTCTTCGTTTTTCTCTTATTCATAGTTTATCCTCCTCATAATAAAAAATATTTGGATTATAGTTTCAATCTTTAATCCCTCTCTGTAAATATATTAAATTTATTGTAATAATTAGATTTATTTTCCTTTTATATCATAGCACTGTTCCAGTTTTTTTGAAATAGATTCGCTAGTTTTCTTGCCTTAACATCAAAGACATATTTTTGACACCTTGCTCCGTAATTCACGAATCGCTCCTTTTCAGCTCTGCCATTCGATGTGGGTCTCTTCCTTATGGCTGGATGTCTTATGATATATTATATTAACAGGCATCGAGCACATCCATGGTTAGTAGCAGTTGTATCAGCTCTCATATTGACTATTGTAGAGTGGATCGCCAAAGATTACGGAAAAGTGTGGTATTTTAATAGATGGTACATCATCTGGTCTTACGCTTCGTATTTTAAACCTATGGTTATGGCGTATGTATACAGTTTGATCTTCTACAAAATGTTCAAACCACGTAACCCTTCATAAAGTATGTATTCTCAGCCAGCATAGGCAAATCAATAGGTTTCCATATTACTTATCTTTGTTAAAGGGGGGATGATATGTTTTTCTTCTTTTTCTTTCTGTTGCTTGGAATGATTGGTTTATTCTTTGGGGTTAGAGCACTGAGACGACCTAATTCATGGCCTTTTAATCGTACGAAGGATGAACTTCATGAATACGATATGATGGGCATCAAGTTTAGAGGCGTTTTTCTCCTTGCTTTTGGTACTGTTCTGACTATCGCCTCTTTCAGACTTCTTCTTATTTAAAATCCAAAAAAGCCGCTAATATAGCGGCTCTCAATCGGGCCTTACTCTGGTCCCGCTCAATATCGTGGTATCAACATTAATCTATGGTTTAATAGTAGCTTGCTGACCATCAGGAGCCACCGACTTATCGTTCGTCTTCACACCCCTGCGCTTCTTGTACCCTTTAAATATGAAATACCCCACTATGATTAAGATAATCGGCATTCCGTACAGTAATAGAATATAGAAACTGAACAGCAAAAGTACGATTATCGACCCATCTATTACATTCAATATGCACACTCCTTTATAAGTATTACTGGCTGAATGATTACTACATTACTCAATAACTACTCTCTCATCTTCATATGTAAAAAAATATTATTCATAGAAAAAATGTATTTTTTCTTATGTTAATTGTATAGACAAATAAAGTTGCTATTATAGCAACTTTATTAAAAGACATTTTTAGATTTCTTAAGCATTTTCAGGTTCATAAATTCCGTAACCATTCTTGCCATTCTTTTTAATCTTGTACATAGCTCCATCCGCATGTCTCAGAAGTTCGGAAGGCTCCTGTCCATGCTTGGGAAATAGGCTGATACCAATACTCATCGAAAGGTTGATATAGTTTCCGGCAATTTTGAAATGGGTACTGAATGCAGCTTCCAATCTTTTGGCGATGACTTCAGCATCGTGATCATCTTTCAGATGGCTTAAAATGATGAATTCGTCCCCGCCAAGCCGAGCTACAGTGTCCGCACTTGGAATTGTTTCACTTAATCGCTTTGCCATTTCCAGCAACACTTGATCGCCAACATGGTGTCCATATGTATCATTCACTTGTTTAAACCCATCAGCATCCACAAACATGACGGCTAGTTTGTTATGGTTTCTTTTGGCATTACTGATGGCCCAGGCAAGACGGTCATTATAAGCAAGACGATTAGGCAGACCGGTAAGTGGATCATGCAAAGACAAATGCTTGCTGATTTTCTCGGAGATTTTGATTTTGGCGTACTCCGTCTCCAGTTCTTTGATCAGATTTTTAAGTTTATATACCCTGGTATTGGTGTTAGTCATGTCAGTAATCTGAATAAGGGCGTAACTCCGATCTTCATGATAGAGCGGTTCAACATGCATATTTTGTCTGAATAATTGTTCATCCTCTCCTTCATTAGGAAGAATGAACGCCTTATGTAAAGCGCTTGAGCAAAATCTGCTCTGTCCATGATACAGCGCATTTTGCAAAATATTTAAATACATGTTCGACTTAAACCGTGGGCAGATCTCAAGCAGATTCAAGCCTACTACCTCTTCTACATTCTTGCCAGTAAAGCGCTCCAACCAGGCATTCCACACAACAATTTTTAAATGCCTGTCCACGATCATTATTCCCATATGGGCTTTGTTCAAAGCTTGTGAAATAAGATTATCCATTGCCCGCCTCCAACAAAGCGTCCATTTTGGCCAGCAGGCTCGATATGGAGTTCATACTCAGTGCTATGACAATGATACCTGTCACATCCGTATCGGCAAGTAAAAACGAGGTATGTAAAACCAGGACATAAACTTCATTCTGAAGCAATATTTGTTGATCGGAATTGGTGACATAGATCAGTTCAATATCAGGCAGGACGTATTCCAGTTTGATCTCCAGGAAGTTACCGAATTCTCCAATAATGGCGTTAAGCAGGACATTGCTAACTTCCTTCAAAACGTCCAAATCCGTGTCCATCAGGTTCGGATCGTTCGATATAACGCTCTCACCCAGTTCTCCAAGACAGATGTTTGCCAATACTTTAGCCTGCTCAACAGGAAACATCAGAAATGCTTTTCCCTGAAATTCGTATCCAAACTGTAAAGATGACCTAAACAGGTGACCTTCACTAAAGAAAATATTGTATCTTCGATCTCCAGGATCAACATCGGATATGGAGATTAGTTCCACTTCCGGAATATTCAAAACGATACGCTTGTCTACAATCTCTGACAACATGTTAGCCGCTTGTCCCACGTAAACGTTCACTAGTTCAGTAAGCAAATCCTTCTGTAAATCATTCAGCATGATAGGCCGCCTGAATCAGTTGAATCATGGTAGTTGCCTTCTCTGCGGTTAACGGTTTATTCAAAAAACCAGAAATGCCTAACATTTCAACTTCATCCCTAGTTGTCTTCTGAATATCTGCAGATAAGATAATAATTTTGACATTGCTATCCGTTTCTCGAATCATTCGAAGCATTTCTTGTCCGTTCAAACCAGGCATCAGCAGGTCGGTGGTTATAAAATCAGGTTGAAATTCCTTGAATAGGTTGTATCCTTGCTCTCCATTGTTAGCAATCTGAATCTCGCATTCTGGAATATGATCAACAATCAGCTTTGTAAGTAATTTCTGTACGAAAATGGAGTCTTCCACGATTAATACTTTCATTTTCTCTTCAGTCTCCTTGATAAAATGGTAAGAGCTCGGGATGGTCAGGCGCTGTGGACAGTTCTTGATATAGGGCTTTCGCGCGCAGTGGCACCCTGAAAAGAGACTGACTGGTGAATCAAGTAAATATAAATTATAGTAACTTTAATTTAATTGTCAACAACATTATTGAATAAGTTCGATTCGTGTGCAATTGACATACTAAGGTCCGCCGTTTAAAAAACATAAAAAAACGGTCACCTAGTGACCGTTTTTGATCGGTTATCTGGAACTGCATTAAGTTTACTCTTTTACCCCTCCAAGCTGCAAGCCATGAACGAAATACTTCTGCAAAAATGGATATACAACTAAGATGGGTAATGCGGCAACAATCGTAATCGCTGCCCGAATAGATACAGGTGTGACCATGTTACGCGCAGCACCAAGATCTGCACCATTGGCAACGGCTGCACTGCTGTTGGAATTCATAGAAGATGATAATAGTTTCATCAACTCATATTGCAGCGTGCTCAGGTTTTGTTTGGAAGATGCATACAGAAACGTATCAAACCAAGAATTCCATTGACCGACTGCAATGAACAGTGCAACAGTAGCGAGAACCGGTTGGCACAGCGGTAGAATAATGGAAATGAATGTTCTGAAATCTCCAGCACCATCAATTTTGGCGGATTCGATCAATCCCTCGGGTAGTGTCTGGATATAGGTTCGAATAACAATCATATTAAATGCACTGATCAGCCCAGGAATAATGTACACCAGGAAGTTGTTTAACAAATGCAAATCTTTCATTAGGAAGTAAGTTGGAATAAGACCTGCACTAAAATACATTGTAAGAACAACTGTAATGGTAATGGGCTTTCGTAATATATAATCTTTTCGGCTTAGTGTGTAAGCCAGCATGGAGGTTAAGAATAGACTTAAAACTGTTCCCAAAACCGTTCTCGCCACAGATATACCAAAGGCGCTGAAGATGGTCCCTCCTGCAAATACTGCTCTGTAGTTTTGATCTGTCCATACCCGAGGCCACAGATAAATCCCACCCCGGATGGTGTCATTACCGGCATTGAAAGATACGGCGAGTGTATTCACAAACGGATACAGGGTAACAATCGCGATTGCGATCATCAGTATACCATTTAACGTATGGAAGACAATCGGTTCAAGCCGAGATTTATTGATTCCCATCTCTAGTCCCCCTTATATTAATCGGTCTTCCCCGAGCCGTTTGGAAATTGAATTCGCCGCAAAGATCAGCGTGATACTAACTACTGTTTTGAAGATACCTGCCGCAGTAGCCAAAGAATAATTCCCGATCTGTAGTCCGTATTTCAGGACAAATATATCTATCGTCTGTGACCAGTCGACAACCACACCATTACCTAACAGATACTGAACCTCGAATCCAGCTTCCAAAATCCAGCCCATATTCATGATCAGCAAAATGATAACAATGGATTTGATTCCGGGTAAGGTCACATACAGCATTTTCTTATATCGGTTCGCACCATCAATCTCTGCCGCTTCATAGAGGGAAGGATCGATAGACGTGATGGCCGCCAAATAAATAATGGCATTCCAGCCAACTTCTTTCCATACATGGGATGCGCCTACAATGCCCCAGAAGTATTCCGGAACGCTAAGCCACATGATAGGTTCTTGAATGATATGCAGCTTCATGAGTACCACATTCACAATCCCACCATCTACAGATAGTGAACTTGCTACGATACCTGTCACAATAATCCATGAGAGAAAGTGAGGTAAATACGATATTGTTTGAATGGTTCGTTTATATAACTTATGTTTGATCTCATTAAGTAAAATGGCAAATATAATTGCTGTCGCAAATCCGAGCACCATATTGATGACGCTCATCGCAATGGTATTACGAAGCACGTTAAGAAATGCATCGTCTGTTAACAAAAACTTAAAGTGTTTGAGCCCGACCCATTCCTGCTGCGTGAAACTCTTCGCAGGACTGTAATTCTGAAAGGCCATAACCCAGCCCCAAATGGGATAATACGAGAATACGAGAATGTACGCAACGATGGGCAATGACATGAACATGAGTTGTCTTTGTCCGCGCAATCGTTTTAACAGTGGTGCTTTGGGAACGACTGTACTGGTGGTTTGCTCTGGTATGGCTCCAGGCGTGTTCGCCATCTTTCACTCCTCCTATTGGCTTGCAGCGACTTTAAGGATGATGTCCCCGGAAGGCACTCGCCTGAGTAATCCTTTGGTTGATACCTTCCGAGAGAATCATTGCCGCATTTTTTTATTTAACAGACCAGTTCTCGATTCTCCATTTCAGTTGATCATTAATTCGATCTTCATAGGATTTAACATCGATCTTCTTGTAAGCGTCTACATATTCAGTCCAAATGTTATCGAACTCATTCGGTTTTGACATGATTGCTTTAGGCAAGAATTTCAATGAAGTGTCTGTCATTTGTTTGTTCGCTACCGCAGCATCAGAGCCTTCTTTCAGATCGACCTGCCATGCTGGATAGTACACTGGATTTTCTGGTG
Organism: Paenibacillus sp. FSL P4-0176; assembly: GCF_037975265.1. Classification (NCBI taxonomy): domain Bacteria; kingdom Bacillati; phylum Bacillota; class Bacilli; order Caryophanales; family Paenibacillaceae; genus Paenibacillus; species Paenibacillus sp. FSL P4-0176. The sequence goes on along the minus strand of NZ_CP150242.1, from coordinate 3,470,633 downwards.
CAGGAGAGAAGAAGTCACTCCACGTTTTGAAGCCGTATGCATCCAGAAGTTCTTTATCTTCCGGTTTGAGGTTGTCATAGAATTCCTCAGGTTGGTTGATCGCTCCAATTGCATTGCCATCTTCAAATGTTCCTTCAAGCTTCGGTGCAGCAGCGTAGAAACCTTCAGCTTTGTTAACCAATCTCCATGCTGGATCATCCTGCTCTGTCCGTTGCTCTGGTGTACGATAGAATCTTCCCTCTTCATTCACTTGATAGTCTACACCCTCTTCACCCCATGACAAGAGCTTCTGGTACTTCTCGTCCATAAGCTTATCGAGGAATTTGATGAGTGCGACAGGGTCTTCGGCATCTTTACTGATACCAAAACCATTGTTCAAGTTAATGACCGGACGATCCAGATAATGATCTGTGATACTTGTATCATAGACAAGCGGGAAGCCTACGTATGTCTGGCCAATTTTCCCCTGTGCTACGAGTGGGTCTTCGCCGGCTTGGAAATTCCAGTGCTGGTCGAACATACTAAGCACACGTCCCGAAGAAATTTTGGCCAGATATTGATCGTAGTTCTGAACAAAGGCTTCTTTATCCAGCAATCCCTCGTTGTACAGATTGTTTAGTTCCTTATAATACCGTTTGGAGATATCTTTGTCGGCAAAAACGGTTGCGACTCCACTATCATCTACGACTACGCCCCCGTCGTTGGGGTGACCCGTAAGATGTTCAGGTGGGTTAAGCAAAGGGAACGTCCGCCAGTCTGAAGCCAATGTAGTGAAACCAATCGTTGGTTGACCATCAATAGTTGGATTCTTGGCTGCATAATCACGGACCAACTTTGTGAAATCATCCAACGTTTTAGGAGTTGGGTACCCGGCATCCTTCAGTATGGACTTTTGGATCCAGAATGCAGGACCAGAATAATAGTTACTAATGAACTCTCCTGTATACACTCCATAGTTAGGCAACCAGTAAATATGTCCGTCACTGGAATCTTTCATCCGGTTCCAGTCTTTACCGAAATGTTTCTTCAGATTAGGTGCATGCTCTTCAATGAGATCTTCGAGCGGAATAACCGCACCCGCTGAGACCAACTTGGTGTCTGCTGTGATCAGATCCGGGAAATCGCCCCCGGCAATCATAACGCCCAACTTCTGTTGAAGATCACCTACTAGAAACTCCATCTCAAGATTAACGCCGAGTTCATCCTGAATCTTCTTGTAGATTCGGTTATCTTTAGCTGGCGCCTGATTTGGCGTTCCGATAAAGGCCGAGATGTTCAGTACCTCTTTCCCATCCTTTGTAGTCGCTTTCTCATTGTCACCGCTGCATCCTGCCAGTGCCAAACTCAAAGCCAGAACGAGTGATACGGAACCCCAAAGCTTCTTTTTCTTAAGTCCCCCCATGTACTTGCCCTCCTTGGAAGTGGTATGTCTTACTGTTTTTAGTATGAAGAAATGTATGCGGTTACAAAATATATACATTTAAGGTCTACCCCCCTGTAATTGTAGGTCTTATTCAGGAGGGGTTCTTCTTTTTCATGGATCAATTCGCATACTTTTGCCTGTATTCTACTGGTTTCATGGCTGTTCGTTTTTCGAAGTGTCTGAGAAAATGCTGGTAACTGCGGTACCCTACTTGCTCCGCAATCGCACTGGATGTTTGATTCGTCTGCTGGAGCAGACGCTTCGCTTCTTCCATTCTTAGATCATGTACTACCTCGATTACACCCTTACCATACTTTCGCAAAAAGGATTGCCCTAAATGGACAGGATTCACGTAGAATCGTTCTGCGAGCTCCTGGATCGTAAATGTCTCCCTGTAATGCATCTGCACATATTCAGCAACCGTCGCCTGGATGCCACCCATTTGCCTCTCCCGGAAAATTGCCAGTGCTGACTTGCATTGTAAACAGAAATGTTCCAGATTGTTAGCAACCTCTTCTATATTTCGATGGCCCTTCTCCAGAATTCCGCTCGCCAATTCGTTCATTAGAGCATTAGGTTCTCCTCCTAATTCTCTGCACAGGGACAATCCGCGGAATATAATATGGGTAGAGAAAATATGTACAATCTCTGGCGCAGCCTTCATCTGTACAAACAGTTCAAAAGCACTCCGAATCGCAGACGAGAGGTCCTCCACAGAACCGTTTTCAAGCAAATCGCAAATATGGTCCACCTCTGACAGCGTTTCCGGATCAAACTGCCAATTCTCCAGCTGAATATCTTCGGCAAACAAAAGATGCTCTTGATTAAAAAACAAATAACGCCCAACTTCCTGAGCGGAGCGGAAGGATTCAGATAAATGCTCCAGTTTGTTGACCGTTAATCCAACCGCGATATGAATATCTCCGCAGCCGTTATGTTGCATATTATTCATCAAACGCTGGGTAAAAGCTTTAATTGCTTCAAACGTCTCATTTCTATTATTCGTTTCCTCCCCCCATACAAGCCCCAATGAGTCTCTTGTTCTGTCTATCACATAACAGCAAGTTGTTTCTTCAGCCGTTTGTTCGACTACTGAACAGACTTCCTGAATATCTCCCTGAAAGGCTATCCGCAGGTATGCCCAATGGGACTTGTTCAAACGAGGACGTATCTCTGACATCTCCTCCTCCGATATATTTTGCTTATCCTTAATCAGTGCGGACAAAAACGCTTTGATCCTTTGCTCGTTTGCATGTTCCCTTATACGCTCCTGGGTTTCACGCTCCTGCAATTGCATACGGAGACGGACCAACATATCCTCTGCTTCTGTACTGTCAACCGGTTTGGTTAGATAGTTGGAGACACCTAATCGAATAGCTTGTCTGGCATAATTAAAGTCACTGTATCCACTCGTGATGACAAACAGCACAGACTCATGTTCCAATCGTCGTGCTTCTTCTACAAGTTCCAGCCCATTCATCACAGGCATACGAATGTCTGTCACCACGAGATCAGGTCGATCTTGTTCCATCATCCGAATGGCTTCCTCACCGTTGGCGCACACGCCTCTGATTTCGAAACCATACTTTTCCCAATTGATCAGAAGCTGTAACCCTTCAATGGCATAAGGTTCATCATCGACTAACAATACTTTATACATGAGAGTTTACCTCCTATTTCCTCTGTTCCAGCTTGGAGATCGGTATACGGTACCCTGCAATGGTTTCCTTTCCAGGTACACTGCTTAGATCAAATATCGCATTTCCTTCATAAAAGAGTTCCAACCTGCGGTAGACATTGCGGAGTCCTACATGCTCGCCGTTCCTGGGTCTTTCAGAACGAATATCTCGCAGGAGCTCGGTTAATCTCCCTGCATCCATACCGATTCCATTATCGATCACCTGAATAACCAGTTCAGAAGCGTTTCGACTCGCCGTTATCTTGATCTGTCTTCCATTTTTTCGCGCCTGCAAGCCGTGTTTGCAGGCATTTTCGACAAGCGGTTGAATACTCATTCTGGGAATGAGCAACGAAGCTGCATCAGGATCAACCTCGAAGGTGTAATCAAACAGTTCTCCAAAGCGAAACTTCTCAATCTGGAGATAAAGATTCGTAAATTGCAGCTCTTCTTGCAAAGGAATCAGATTGTCAGAATGACTGAGCAACTGTCGCATCAGTTTGGACAGACTTTTAATAATCTCAATTACTTCCGTATATCCATTCTTCGTACTAACGACTAGCAAGGCATTCAATGTGTTAAATAAAAAATGGGGATTCATCTGACTCTGGAGCATGGACAATTCAGTCCTCACTTGATCCAGCTCCAGATCTTTTTGGCGGATTTCCAGTTTATATACGTCATTAATCAGCGTATGAATTTTACCAATCATGATGTTAAATGTACGAATAAGCCCGCCAATTTCGTCGCGGCCTTCGTGAATTTCAATCAGATCGAATCGTTCGTTACGAACCTTCTCCATATGTCTGGATAACTTGCGAATCCGATAGTGGTAGGAACGCAAAATAATGTAGATCAATACAGAGGGGACCACGATACTTAATGCCAGCAACCCCAGAATTGATTTAAACGCTTCTTGCAAAAGGTGGTCAAGGTGACGCGTATCGGCAACTCCAATCAATTTCCAACCCTTTAGGTAGGCTAGATTCCCCAACGATTTTTCGAGCGTGTAAGCAGAATCTCCAGATTCCTTGAGCATTGATTCATTATCAAGGGGGGATAAATCGGTTTCGCTGAACTCCCCACTTGAAACGACAGTTCGATTGTTGCTGTCCACCAGTCGCAGCTGAAGACTGTCTGATTCACGATTTAAAATGCTGTACACCCGGCTAAGTTCCAGATCAATCTTGGAATACTTGTTGTAATTGGCATAGGAAGTATAGGTATCCATTTTGCCAATCACACTGATTCTTCTTCCCGCGTTAAATCCGGATGGCTCAATATAATCAACGACAAGAATGCCTCCACTGGTGGATTTCAGCTGTTTCAATCCAGGGAGTACATTCTTGTCTTTCATCACGATATAATGACTGCCCGTCTGAATGGTATCGTTATCCGTATAGATACGCACCTCCAGAATATTCGCTGACATGTACCGTGTTAATTTATCTCGCAGGAATGCATGGTAGACGTTGTAATAATCCACGGGGGAGTGATAGGTCCGATCCAGTGCCTCATAGAGCGAATCGTCTGCTGCAATAATTCGGCTCAGGGCAACGCTCTCATCAATCATGCCTAGCAGTTCCCCCGCAGCCCTGTCGATGGATTTACGTAGATTTTCCTGTTCTCTAATCTTGATATCCGCAGAGGTTCGTTCATAAAAGAAGATATTAATCGTTATTACAGGAAGGAGAATACTAAGTACATAAATAAGCAGAAATTTGGATCGGAGAGGAATATCATTAACCTTACTGAACATCCAGAATTTATGACGCATATAATCACCCTTGGTTTTTGTTTTTATAGACTGACGGAAGCTCCCCTGTATGCGCTCTGAACTTTTGGGTGAAATATTCAGCATCATGATATCCTAGCCTGAATGCAATGTCAGTGATCTTCATATTGGTACGTCGCAGGAGTTTACGGGCCTCCTCAACACGAAGCTGGTGCACATAGTCACTGAAACTGACCCCCATCTCCCGCTTGAACTGTTGACCCAGGTAGGCAGAATTCACGTGAATACGATTAGCTACATCCTGTAATTTAATTTTACTTCGATAGTGCTGCTTCAATTCATTCACTGCTTCTGCAACCAGCCCTCCCGTACCCGTCTTTTGCTTCAATTCAGACTGGGAAAGTTGCTTGGACAGTCGAACACACAGGTCTTGCAATGTGCCGGAAGACCAACTCGCAGCCTCATGCCAATCTTTTTCACATAGTATTTCTCTGCAACCCTCTCTTTTTCCATATTTACGTAGCAACTCCCCATGGATATATCGGATGACATGATGTATCCATTCCAACGAAACCTCTGCTTTCTCACTTTTCTCTAACAGTGCACTCACTGCAATATCGATAGAATACGTATTTTCTGCTTCAATCAACGCCAAGATCTCTTTGGAGATGTTCATCATTTGCTCTAAATCATATTCTTCGCTTATTCGATATTCATTAAGATGATTCTCATAGGCTTCATCTGTAACCGTGACTCCATTTTGCTGTTTTTGCTCATTTCTGCGTTTGTCCAGAGGTTCAATCATGTCCATAAGGATTTGATGAATCTCCTCGGGAACAAGAGGTTTAAGCACGTACTGATCGACCTGATACCGTATGGCTTGCTTCGCGTAATTAAAATCGGAGTATCCTGTAACGATAACAATTTTAGAGGTATAGGCGAGATCTTCTCGCAAGGTGTGAATCAAACCAAGACCATCCATAACAGGCATTTGAATATCCGTGACGACAAGATCCGGTTCAACCGAGTTAAATAAAGCAAGTGCTTCCTCCCCATCTGTTGCCGTTCCGCAGAGTTCATATCCACAAGCTCGCCAGTCAATCATTGTTCTCCATCCTTCTAGCATAAACGGCTCATCATCCGCGACAATGACCTTGTACATTAGCTCACCTCACTTTTATCCTTGATCAGCTGCATGTATTTTATCTATATCAATAGGTAGATTCCAGTTGTTCTGAAAACGCTAAACAGCAGAACAACAGCAGGATTGTTGTCTGCTCGCACAACTTTGGAGAACAAAATTTCTACCAGTCTCATCGTCATTTATCAATAACATAGAACATGGTTCCATCGGACTGTACTATAAGAACGCTCCGATTTTAGCGAAGCGCCGGGATAACAATTCAAGTGTAACGCTTACATTTTGGTACAACAACCTGTTAAACTATAGGTTTTCACCCGACAAAGTATAGGTTTAGCTCAGAAGTAATCTATTTCCAGGAAAAAGAGTTTTCATTCTCCACGCACAATACGGAATCCTTGATCGGGACCAAAACCATTTGCATCAAATTTGCCTCGAAATGATATTTCATTGTTATTGACACCGCCGATCCAGCCTCCGCCTTTCACAACTCGCCAAGTTTGATTTGGACTCTCCGAATCGCTGTACCAGTCCCAGCACCATTCTCTCACATTCCCAGACATATCATAGATTCCTAACTCATTCGCCTTCTGAGTTCCGACTTTTTTGGTTTGATTACGATTGCTCTCAATAGCGGGCCAGCTCCAGTCACCCGTCAGAATGTTCTCGCCGGCATTTACCCAGTACCAAGCCACTTCATCAGGATTGTTACTTCCGCTGTATGTGTAATTTAAGCTCTTTTGACCTCCGCTTGCAGCGTATTCCCATTCTGCCTCTGTGGGTAAACGGTAACCGTTGGCGTCCTCGTTGATCGTTACATTCCATTTTATAGTGTCATTTTCATTGTGATTATTCGTGTCCTGGTTGTCTTTATCTATATTGTAATAAGGTTTCAGGTTTTCTTTTATACTTTTTTGATTACAGTATTCCACTGCGTCATACCAGCTGACCATTTCAACAGGCAGGTCATCTCCCTTGAAGCCAGAAGGGTTTTCCCCCATAACCTCCATCCATTCTTTTTGAGTTACTTCGTATTTGCCAATATAGAAGGAATCCAGCGTTTCATTCCTATCGATCTGACTCGGCTTACTGCTCTTGAAGGCTCCTCCTTCGACGAATACCAAGTCATCGCTTAATTTCGTATTACTTGCTGAACAAGCACTTAGACTAACAACTATAGCGATTAAAGTTAACCATACCAGCTTCTTCATTCAATTATTCTCCTTTACTAGCTTAAATCCGGCAACGTCGAGGTCCGTTAGTCTGGAGAATAACGTTACTCAACGCTACCGGAAAATTGAATTTCAAATGCAGGTGCAGAAGTTGAACTGCATCACATCATTTTTACCAAACCGTCACGTTTGCGCTTCCGCTACTTTGATAACCTTCCGTTGCCATCACCTGATAGGACCAGCTGTTGCCTAAGTACATCCCTTTGCTCGCCCATGCATTCACATGATTACTGAACGTGATGGTAGAATTGACTCCGATTGGTTTCTTGGTCTGTCTAACACTCCAATACTGAGGGAAAGTCTGAGTACCATCAATGGAAGGTGCATTGTATCTCATCGTTGTATAGATGTCATATGTGCCGCCATCACTAGTCATCGAGCCCTTATACGTTCCGGTAGGACGATACGTTCCCCAGCTATCCACCACGTAATATTCAATTAGAGCGTTTCTAGTCCAACCATAGAAGGTGAGATAGCCGTTACCTGAAGGAGAGAATACGCCGGCATTATAATTGACCACTCGATTAGGCGTACCGTATGTCCACCCTTTCCCGACAACAAAGTTCCCGGTATTTTGCCAATTCACGCTGTAATTCCCGCCCGATCCATTCACGGCGTTGACCGTTCCTCCACCATCTGTCCAATTTTGCCAATAATCTGTTGCTGCGCTCGATGTGGCTGCGAAGACACCAAAACTCATGGAAGCTGCAAGAACAACGGTTAACAATTTTTTGCTAAATTTAAACATAGATTATACCTCCTGATATTTTAATAGATTTGGTTGATGCTACAATCCGATATGAATGTTCTTCAGCAAATTCATTTGAAAAGACGTTGCGAAAACAGATACAAATCGTTCTTCCACACGGGCCAATCATGTCCTCCACTTTCCTCATGCCAAATGTGAGGTACTCCGTGTTGCGCCAAATATTGGTGAACCCCAAGACTAATCTCTATAAGATTGTCCTGTTCACCGCAAGAGATCCATAACAGCGAGAGTAATGAAGGCGCTTTCGAAAGATCAGGGACAAGTAGCTCCGGACTTCTGGTGTTTGGGGCTGCAGAGAAAGCACCGATCCATGCAAAATGGTCTAGATTATTTAATCCGATATTTAAGGATTGACCTCCACCCATGGATAAACCAGCAATCGCCCTTTTATCCCGGCTTTTATGCAAAGGGTAGTTCGACTCCATGTAAGGTATCAAATCGTTGAGCAGATCGGATTCGAACCGTTTAAATGCTTTGATTTTCTCAGGTTCAAACAGGTCTCCTACGGCTCGATCATTCGACATTGCGCGACCGTTGGGGAAAACAATAACCATCGGTTCAAGCATATTATCGTTGTACAGATTATCGAGAATAATTTGCGGAGATCCATGAGTATGCCATTCGGTTTCGTCTCCGCCAATACCATGCAAAAGAAAAAGTACAGGATACATCGTTGTCGAAGAAAATTCTGGTGGGGTGTACACCATCGCTTTACGGGAATTGCCAACCGTGGTGGAAGGATACTCTACCGTCTCCATGACTCCACGTGGTATATTCTCCCGATACTGGTCATATCCCGTTACTGCTGGTGAGATCAATTCCATTCTCTTTTCCTCCGAACATATGAGTGACTATCAGTCTTCAGTTAATCCACATAGCCAAAACCCAGAATAGTGAAGCATTTATGTTCATGGCCTTCCGCCATTTCGATCTCGATGGAGTGCTCCCCCACATGCTCTTCGTTAAGCAGAAGTGTGGCATGGCAATGGGTCCAGTTCACTTGACGCGGATCGACTTTTTGGACAAATACCCCATCTACCTTGATATGTGCAGTTCCGAATTCATCGTTACCAGAATCCTTGAAGATCAGAATGAGGCGTTTGCACTGCAAACTTATCCGAAAGCTACTCTTATCCTCTTTTCCCTCTCCTGTACGCATCCAGTTGTTGGGGAACTGAGGTGTACCATAGTCATGAGCATCCATCTCAGCCATCTGCAGATCCGTGTCCGTTTTACAAAAAGAGCCTGCATCGATTCGGGCAATATGATTGCCATTTTTCCGATCCAACAGCTTCACATTAACAAATTCATTCCCAATTAGCGGAGCTTTTTCAATATGATGATCTTTCTCATCCCACTCAGAACGATTCGTCACGTCGAACAAATATTCCAAACAATCGGCCATAATTCGATGCCCTATGTTAGTTGGATGATATATATCATGGAAAAATTGCTTTTTGGAAATAACGTTGCCTTCACCTTTTGTCTTATTGAACTGATCTACGACAGCATCTTTCACACTTACCATTGGCAGATCATAATGCCAGCCTACCGGAGCGAGACGATCCTGTAGATTCCAGTCATTTTCGAATACACTGAATAACAAGATGACCGCTGGCTTGTTATCGGCAGTAAGTGCTTTGAGTACCAGACTCTCGTAACATTTACCTTGGGTTTCATCATCTGCGTCATTGACTGCGAATTCGATTATGACAATATCCGGCTGAACGGCACCTCCCCTCAGCACATCACGATCATAACGTACAATCCCCAGTTCTGAAGGAGTTCCACCCACACCTGCTTTAATCAGATGAATCGAACTATCTTTTGAAAGCGCAAACATAAACTTGAACGACTCATACGACCGATAAGCGTAACTTTGGAGATGAATAGGTACTGCACCAGCACCATGGGTAATGGAGCCTCCAATATAAGCGATAACGACAGGTTCGCCGTTTTTTGCCTTCTCAATGGCTCGTTTTAATCTGACATTATTTCCTTTGTTCAGAAGAGATCGGCCAATCATGTCGCGATATCTAGGTGACTCAAAATCAATTGCGGGCTTGACTGCCGACGCTGTCACTCCAACTGGATCGCGCGGTGCAGTGAATTCCGTGTTTTCACCTGCATCTCCTGAATCCTGGAGCATAAATCATCATCACATCCTTCCGGTTTAGATTCTGACCATCCTCAAACAACTTTTAAAGAATCACAGCTTGTATTATTAGATCAGATGTGATCCTTCTCCCAAAGTGTATCCCTTACATAATTTTACAACAACCTGACAAAGTATAGGATTTTAACCAATATATCATTTTAATTTGAGTACAATGACATGCAGATCAGAACACCTATAATTTTTCATGTAAACGCTTTAATTTGTATACTATTTCCATGATATAATTTTGAAAAACCGCATTGATAAAGGAGGATACTCATGAATATCACGGGTCAAGGCGCGTGGGATACGGGTACATATACAAATCTGTTCTTGAAGCTAGGCTACGATAAGAATGAGATTACGAACAGATTGGAAGAAACATGGAACGAGCTGTTTTATGGCGATAAAAATACTCGAATATATTACCCTATGGGTGAGGACAAGGGTTATTTGCTGGACACCGGTAATCTCGATGTTCGCTCCGAAGGCATGTCCTATGGCATGATGATGGCTGTTCAGATGGACAAAAAGGAGGAATTTGATCGACTCTGGAATTTCTCACACACGTTTATGCAACATAAAGCGGGACGTTATAAAGATTATTTTGCCTGGCATTGCAAGCCTGACGGAACCCAACTCTCACAAGGTCCTGCTCCTGATGGTGAGGAGTTTTTTGCCATGGCGCTTTTTTTTGCATCCAACCGCTGGGGCGATGGGGCTGAACCTTATGATTACAAGGCACAAGCCCGCAAAATCCTTCGTGCATGTATACATCAAGGCGAAGACGGCGAAGGCGATCCCATGTGGGACCCGGAAACAAAACTGATCAAATTCATACCAGAAACACCGTTTAGCGACCCATCCTACCATCTGCCTCATTTTTATGAGCTATTCGCGAAATATGCGGATGAAGAAGATCAGCGCTTCTGGAAAGAAGCGGCGGCCGCTAGTCGTGCTTACCTTCATACAGCCTGCCATCCCGTAACCGGATTATCACCTGAATATGCGAACTATGACGGCTCTCCGGCTCCAATACAGCCGCATGGTGATTTCAGACATTTTTACAGTGATGCCTACCGTGTTGCTGCAAATATAGCGCTGGACTGGGAATGGTTCCGCAGGGATCACTGGCAGATCGAACAATCCAATCGGATTCAATCCTTCTTCAGTGATATTGAAATGTCCGATTATCGTCGGTATACAATAGAAGGTGAACCTTTCGACGAACCTTCACTGCATCCTGTAGGTTTGCTGGCTACCAATGCCATGGCTTCACTGGCTGCGGACGGTCCACATGCTGACACATTCGTTCGCAAGTTCTGGAACACACCTTTGCGTCAGGGAGAGCGACGTTATTACGACAATTGCCTGTATTTTTTCAGCATGCTCGCTCTAAGCGGAAGATATCGCATGTACTAAACTAAGGGAATGTGCACGAGCTGTTGAACCTGCCCTGTGAACGTTTGGCTTGCAGCACAGGTCCAATCACTGAATTTTAAGAAGGATGCAATGATATTACGATTTAATCTATATCAATAAAAAACGTTCCCGGCTCGCATATGTTGACTGCGAACCGGGAACGCGTGTGGTTGTGCAAATACAGGCAGTAACTTTTCCCGCTCTGTATGATTCAGATACTTTAATTATTTGGAAACGGAAGAAGTATCATAGGAAGACTGCATAATCTCCAGATATCGATTAATGTTCAATCCCTCCAGGCCTTTCACATATTCATCCCAATCCTTATCCAGACTTTTGGCGCCAGTAATAAATTGCAGGGCGTTCTGATCGATGTAATCCTTGAGATTGGTCTGCATCATGCTGGCTTCATCAGCTTGGGACGGATCTACCCACAATGCCCAATGAGGGAAAATCTCTTTTGGTTCCTTGCCCTCCATTAACAATGTCGCCTCATAGAGACGTCGCTCACCACCATCATTGGCATAGATGTCTGTCCCCTGTACTTCGGAGTCCCGATATGCCTGATAATGATTGTACTGACTTAATGCAGCCCAACTGTCATTACGAGGTTCTTCTCCAGAAGGAAGCGGAATGGCTTTATATAACGGCTCAATCTGATCATTGAGCGCGACTTCTCCTTCTTGTGGTTTGCGCCAGCTTACACCCTCTTCTCCGAGATATGATGCCATGGTTCCTTCCTGGGTATAGAGATAATCCAGCAACTTTATGGCCGCGATCTGTGTTTCCTCACTGGCTTTGTTTGTCAGTACAAAAGACGCTCCGGGATCAATCGGATAGTTGTACGTAGCATAAGCAGCATGGGGTCCCTTCAATGGAGGGATGGGATTGTAATCATTCCCGTAAGGAGAACCTTCGGCAGTGGTTACGAATAATGATGGATGCATCGCTGCTCCTGCACCGAGAAGCTGTGCATCAGCGTTATCTCCAATTTTTTTGAAGGCCCCGACGTTTTGGGTAAATGCCCCTGGATCAATCAACCCTTCATCGTACAGGGATTTAATATAGGCAAGCCCTTCTTTCCACTCCGGTTTGTTCACTACGGTCTCCACTTTCCCCTGATTGACAATGAGATAATTCCGATCGTCGTCATAGATAAAACCGTTCATCAAGTACGGAATAATGTGCACACCGAAATTTTCAGTCGAACCGCTTAGCGGTACTTCGTCGGCTTTGCCGTTCCCGTTCGGGTCTTTCGTTTTAAATGCCCGAAGCATTTCCTTAAATTCTTCTGTCGTCGTGGGTTCGGTCAGGCCCAGTTGTTCCATCCATTTGGTGTTGACCCACATTTTGTTTGGGTATGAACAGTGAAAACATTCATTCAGACCCGTCAGACCATAGATATTTCCGTCAGGAGCAGTGTTCATGGCCCGATAATAGTCATTGCTTTCAAGCACTTTTTTAATATTGGGAGCATGCTCCTCAATCAGATCATTCAGCGGCAAAATAACCCCCTGCTGACCAAACTTCAACAAGTCTGTCTGGGAGAAACGATCTACCCAAGGGATGAGCAGATACAAGTCCGGATAATCACCGGAAGCCAGTGAAATCTGTCTTTTCTCCGCTGCACCGTCGAATGGAACCGTAGTCCAGTTGAATTTAATATCAAACTTCTCTTCCATTTTCTTCGTGAATTTGTTAGTGGAAAGGTTGGTATCCGAACCCTGGTGAGCAAACACATTAATGGCCGTCTTGCCTGATGGATCGCTACCTTCCCCGTTCCCCTTATCAGAACTTGAACATCCGGCAAGTACCAACGAGGTAAACAGCATACAGGCAAGAATGATGAATCCCGCTTTTTTCAATATAATCCTCTCCTTCATGAATAATAGAAAAAATGAACTTATCCTTTGACTGAGCCAATCAGCATACCTTGCACGAAATACCGTTGAACAAAAGGATAGATGATTAGCACCGGCAAGCTGGCCATTACAATTAACGAGTACTTCATGAGTTCAGCCATCTGCTGCTGTTTGATCATTTCCGATGCATCCATGCTCCCCGTACTGCTGTTCAGAATAAGAATGCTGCGTAATATCAGCTGTAGCGGATAGAGCGACTGTGATTTCAGATAGATGAGGGCGTCAAAGTATGCATTCCACTGACCGACAGCGTACATAAGTGACAACACGGCGATAATCGGTTTGGCGAGTGGCAGGATAATACTGAAGATAAACCGGATGTCACTGCAGCCATCGATGTCTGCTGCTTCGGACAATTCTTCCGGTATCGAATTCTGAAAAAAGGTACGGGCAATGATGACTTGCCATACCCAGACGGCATTGGGAATCAGCAACGCCCAACGGGTATCAATCAGTCCCATGGTTTTGACCACCAGATAGGTAGGGATCAAACCGCCTGAGAACAACATGGTGAAGGTAATAAACATCATTAACGAGCTGCGACCAACAAACGTTTTTTTGGATAATGGATAAGCAATCATAATGGTCAGTGCCACGCTGATGAAGGTGCCGCAGGCTGTATAAAAAAGGGAATTGGCATAACCGGTAAGGACTTGATCATTCCGCAATACAGACTTGTAACCGTCAAACGTCAGGTCAATGGGCCACAACCAGACTTTTCCCGAGGAGACGGCAGCAGGGCTGCTGAGCGAAGAACTCACAATATATATCAAGGGATACAGCACGGCAATCAGCACCACTGTCAACATGAAGTAAACAACCGTTATAAATACGCGGTCTCCCCAGGATTCACGAATCGTACTGCTGCTCTTGATCCGCGAACGACCTGCATTTGTCTGTGTGTTAGGCATGGGTTGATTCTCCTCCTTTCGCTCCCGTTACCATAAGCTTGTATTGGACAGTCGCTTGGCGACCGCGTTTACAATTAATAGCAGAATCAGGTTAATCACCGAGTTGAACAGGCCAACCGCAGTAGCGAAGCTGTAATTGGCATTCAGCAATCCTATTTTATAGACATACGTGGAGATGATCTCCGAAGCAGACAGGTTGAGCGGATTTTGCAGCAAATATATTTTTTCGAACCCAACAGCCATGATATTCCCTACACTCAGGATCAGAATGATGACGGCTGCCGGAAGTAGTCCAGGCAGATCAACATTGATGATTTTCTGTATTCGGTTGGCTCCATCCACTTTGGCGGCTTCATACAGGGATGGATCAACACCTGCCAGAGCAGCCAGATATATCACAGCGGAGTACCCCATTCCCTGCCACACATCGGAGAATACGTAGATGGATCGAAACAGTCCAGGCTCACCGAGAAAATTCACTGCTTCGAAACCAAGGGCGCCTGCAATCGTGTTGACAATACCCAGCCTAGGAGACAGAAAGAGCATAATGATGGAGACCATAACAACGGTAGAGATAAAATATGGAGCATACGTCACCATTTGTACTGTTTTTTTGAATCGTATGTTTTTGATTTCGTTCAGCGCGAGCGCCAGTAATATAGGAATCGGGAAACCAACGATCAGGCTGTAAAACGAAATGTAGAGTGTGTTCTTGATCAGCATGACAAACGCTGGATTTTTGAAAAGTAATTCGAAATACTTGGTTCCGGCCCACGGACTGCCCCAGATCCCCTTGATGACGTTGTAATCTTTAAATGCCAGGACCGCATTCACCATAGGTACATACTTGAAAATAATAAAGTAAGCAATCGGTGGCAGGATCAGCAGATATAGCTGCCAATGTCGCCTCCAGCTTCTGGATAATGCTTGCTTCAAGGCAAACGGTTTACTTGGTTTCTCCACGGACTTTGATTCACTGGTCATTGTGGTTCTCAGAATCATCCCCCCATTCTTGGCTCCAAATCGTGCTGAACTTCAGCTCAACTTGGTAGCGCTTACTTTTTGAGTAATCATAAGATTGCGCTGGGGATGCGTAAAGGTACAGTTACGCTGAGAAAGTACAAATAGCGAATATAGTTCCCGAGAAACAGCCTACATTAACCGCTATGAACGTCCATTTTCCGAAATACACTCGGAGAAATGCCGCGTACCCGCTTGAAAGCTCGGCGGAATGAATGTGCACTATTATACCCGGTGGCCTCCGCTATCTCGTCAATGGTCTGACCGGTGGAGTGCAACAAGTTCGAGGCAGCATCGATGCGTACCCGTTCTACATAATCGGAAAGATTCTCTCCCGTATGTTCTTTGAATAGTTGGGATATAAACTTCTCGGACTTGCTCATGTGCTCGGCAATCCGATAGATCGTCAAGTTTGCATCCCCATAATGTTGTTGGATAAAACAAATCATTTCGCTTACAGTATCCGCATGTGCTCCTGCTCTTCTTCTCTGGAAATCACCGCAGATGTCTTCCGTTAACCGTTTGAACTTTGCACGCAGCGAAGTAATCGTTTCTGTCATCTGAATGGATGTCACCCGGGTTTTATATTCCTCCAGCAGGGAGGCATCCAACTTGAATTTGGGTTCGTCCAGCTTCAGAAAAGTCCCCTTCAGCTCCATGATGAACTGCTGTGTCATCTCGTAGGACAGTTCCCGCTCCTCTAAATTACGAAGAAACAATTGCTCCAGAATACGTACCGCCTCTTCAGGCTCCCCGACTTTGATTGTGTTCAGCAGGCGCTGTTCAGACTCAATCGGATAATAGAACATTTCATTTTCCTTCATCGTATCTTCAAATCTCACCAGATGATCTGTTCCCATATGAATGGCATAATCCAGAGCTTGTTTGGCTTCGTCAAAGGAACGCCCTGCATCATTCCAGACCTCGTAAGCTGCACCTGTGCCAATTGTTGTGGATATCCGATGCTCCCGGTAGATCACTTCCATCAAGGTGTTCAGCTCTTTTTCACATCTCCCTATAGCTTCATTCAGTGAGTTCTCATCCAATGGACAGGCAAAAGCGATCTGGTCTGTTCCCCAATCCGTGATCAGCAGCTGCGCATTCCACTCTGTAAGTACCTGTTTGATGAGCAGCCTTGCGACACCCAGTTCATGGATCGTTTCTTCACTGTCCGGATTGGCATATCCGTTTACCTTCACTAAGCCTGCCAAGCCCTTGCTGCTATGAAGAGAAATGTGCGCCTGGGATGAGATAACCTCCAACTCAAGTGAGGTATAGACTTCTCCCGTTAACAAACGTTTGATAAAACCGTCTCTCAATAACGGAATCTGCTCATTCATGGCGTTTTTAAGTGAGTCATTATTAGCAATGAGATTGTTAATATGGCTTGCCAAAAAATCATATTCATTGCCCTGTCTGCCTGGAGAATCGGTGATTTGTTCCCGAAAAGAGGCCAACAATCTGTAAACGGGTGCACTATTCCGATAGGCCAGAACCAGCCCGAATAACAGTCCCAAGGCAATGGTTGCCAAAGTAAAGACCAGCGTGACTTGTTTGATTTGGTCCGCTTTTGTCATGAGTGCTTTCTCCGGAATCCCTGCCAAGTAATTCCATCCATTTTGACTGGACTGTATCGATATCAGCAGCCGACCATCACTTCCAGGCTGTACATTCTGCACGTTCAGCTCCGTTTCCGCAGCGTTACCTTCTCTCTGGCGACTCTGTGCCATTTGCTCGGCTTCGGCTTGTTCAATGCCATGGGAGAAAATGATCTGTCCTTCCGCATCGGTGACGAGAGTCCAGCCGCCATATTGATCCACAATATGTTGAGTAAGGCTGGCCATCTGATCCTGATCAATCATGACACCAATCGTCGCTTGCGGTTTGTTGAAGCTGTTCAAAGGCAGAGATTGCAGAAACGTAATGGCGGGAACGTCTGCAAGCACAGTGCCGAGTATTTCACGTTTATAGTTTCGAAGCGGTATGATTTCATTAAAGTGTGGTTGTTTGAGAATTTGGTCATGCCATTGTTCAAACGACATACCGTCCAGCTGATTGGCAGCATAATAATGTTCTGGACGATAATACACAGTTCTTGGTGTGATGATGGCATTGTAGTTTGGAATGTGAATGAAGAAATGGGACAAGTAATCATTGGTACTGCTGTACATGGAGAGGCTCCGCTGCATACGGTTCATACCGTAGACATTGTAGAGATCATGCGGCTTTGGCCCAGCAATTAAATTTTGCAAATCGGGATTGACGGCAAGCTGCCTGGTAAAGGCTTCAACTTGAAGAAGGTTACGCTCAATGATCTCTTTCCCGAGACTCAGCGACTTCAAGCTGTTTTCAATGGAACTGGAACGGGCCGCTTCAATAGAAGCTCGGTAAGAGGCATATCCCGCAATTTGAGGAATCATCAGAATGACAAGATACGAAATGAGGAATCGGCGGAACACGGGTGAAAATTTGGACCATAGGAGCTGCATATGTACCCTCCCTTTTTTATCGAGCGCTTACATTTCTCTGTGTTAAGGTAGCTGTTCAATGATACACCGGGCATTTCTTCCTGGTGAAGGTACAACTTCTTCCTTATGGTACATTTACATACTGTAGCGTACAATGCTTGCATGAAAATAATTGTTGGTCTGCGGGTTAGCGCACAAATATAGTTGTATTTTACCTTCGCATGACATCCATCACAAAGTATCAAAAATAAACGCAAAAAACCTCCCCAAGACATGGAATGACTTGGGGAGGTTTTTGTTTAATGTTGTGCTTATTAATTGCTAACGGCAACAAATTTCCATTGTTGGTTTGTAGCACCTGTGTAGGTGCTCTGCTGCAGCAAGGCTCCATCCGAAGTGGAAGCGTTTGCCACTTCAATCGCTTTATTGCTGTTCACGTTGATGATACTCCAGTACCCGTTACCAAGATCGTTGACCTTAAAATGCTGAGCGGTTGTGTTCAGATTGCTCATGAGTTGAACCGCTTCCCCATTGGTGAGGGTACCGTTGCGAATATCGATGACTTTGTCCGGTGAGTTCACACTTGTCAGTGTATAGTTGCCGCTGCCGATCGAGGTCAGAACCCACTTCTGAGGGTTACCGCCCAGATCACTCCACTGCTGGAGCTGAAGATTATTTTCATTTTGACCACCAGGAACATCAACAACTTTGTTGGAATGCCGGGCTACGATTTTATAAGTTGCACCGGATACAAGACCCGTTGTCGGTCCGCCGCCTTGTCCACTGCCCGGGTAAGTCTGAGCACGTTCATGGTACCAGTTGAACAGGAATCGTCCCATGGCACTCCGTGAAGCATCTCCATCCCATTTCAGTCCAGCCGTTGGGTCGGCAAAGGAGCTTCGTGGTCCTTCACTTAGAATGAATCCGTTCATATGAGCTGCAATGCTGACATTGCCTGATGCGTTGAAAATCGTTTTGGTATTGGTACCAAAACCTTCATTGCTGCCATTAAACAAGTTCCAGTAGGCCGAATCGCCAGGTTTGTTTTTGAACCAGGTTACCTCGGTAATATTAATCGGATATTTGTCAGCAGCTGCCTTCACGTTGGTATTCCACTGGTCTTGCAGGATAGAGAAGTTGTCATATGCGCCATAACCAGGGTACCAGTGAACCGCATATCCATAGTTATTGAGCGGATCAGTCAATGGATGGCTTGCCGTCAAGCTGTAAAATTGGTTGTATCCCAGACCTGCCGCCCAGATGACGTTGTCCGCACCTTTGCTGCGAATTGTTGAAATCATGGAATTTTGGAAATTACGCAAGTCATTCCAGTGATCCACAAAGTCATTTTCCCCGTTGTATCCACCCCAATGTCCATTGGCATAGGATTTCACCGGTTCGTTGATCAGTTCGAAGTGAACGTTGTCTGCACTTTTGATCTCCGGGCGTGAAGCGAGATAACCCCAGATTTCGTTGAATTTTTGCAGGTTGGCAGGTGTTGTTGCCTGATCATCCTTCAGTGTGAAGTCCAGTCCCAGGACAACATAGACACCTTTTGTTTTGGCATATTGAATGTACGGAATAATTACATTTTGCGTAACGGTCTGCACACCGGCAAAGTTATATGTACCAGCAGCCACATCTCCCATGTCCTGACGATCGATGAACAGACGCACCTGATTCATATTCCAGCCATGATTGCTTCCGTACTTCGCGCTGGTGTCAGCAAAAGTATCGGTAATGTCTTTCAGATAAGCCAGTGTAGCTGCATGACGGTTATTGCCATGCAGATTGAGATAATAATTGCTGTCCTGATATGTCCAGTAGGCACCTGAGGGTTGATGCCAACCGTTCAGTAGCACAGGCTGGTTGTTGCTGTTCACCAAGTTTTTGCCGTTTACGTGCAGCTTGCCCATCGGCATGCCCACCCATGCTTCGGCACGGCTGCCTCCCCATGGAGCAATTGTGATCAATAAAGCCAGAATGAGTACAAGTTTACAAGATGTCATGAACTTCTTCACTTTAATTCCTCCTGATCTGATATATTGCCTTGCAATAATGCGAGGTAAGCTCCGTCAGAGTATCTCTGATCAAACAGATCGCTCAGGGTCGGCGCCCGCTCCCGCAGCCCGTTCCACACCAGCAGGGGGATCCTGCGCAGGGAAGGATCCCGGTTCTGCTGTGAGCAGACGTTCATGAGATCGTTACATGCCCCCTTTTCACAGATGGAATGTTGCATGAAGTTCCTCCTCCCTCTTCCAGTCTGATCCCACTCCTAACGTACAGAAGAACTTAACTTAACCGACGATTCCCGTACGCTCTACACTCTCTACGAAATATCGTTGCACAAACAAATAGATGATGATCAAAGGCAGAATGGCAAGAAGAATTCCTGTATCCTGGATCATGCTCAAATAGAACGGATCGGCCTGGGAAGCTGCACCGTCAGTAACCTGCTGGGCCAGATTATACGGAAGGGACGATAACTGAGTCGACATGACTTTACTTGAAGTCAGATAAGTCGTCGTATAAAAGCTGTCGTTCCACTGCCATACGAAGGAAAACAGCATGACTGTTACCATGGACGGAATGGCATTGGGCAGCATGATTCTTGAAAATGTTCGTCCGATGCCCGCGCCGTCCACATAGGCCGCCTCCTCCACTTCCTTCGGAATACCTCTGAAGAATTGCCGGAAGATAAAGATGTACAAACCGGCCTTAAGTGAATTGGCCGTAATCGCCGTCAGAATAAACGGCCAATAGGTATTAAGCAAATTAACAGGTTTGCCGGCTATAAGCGTCATAAGCCCCATGAGATCAAAGCTTTTCAGATTCAGGTATACCGGAATGAGAATGGTCGTTGGCGGTACAAGAATCGTCAGAATTACACCAGCAAACAGCCAGTTGCTTCCCCTGAACTTCAGTCTGGCGAATCCGTATCCTGCAAGTGCACAGGATGCTGTAGTCAGCAGTGTAGTCGTTGCAGACAGGGCAAACGTATTAAACAGCGTTGCCCAGTAATCCATTACGCGTATCGCCTCTTTGAAATTGTCGATGGAGAAGTTCTGTGGAATCCACACCACCACTGCCGAATACAGATCACCTTTAGCTTTGATGGATGTGGAAACCTTCTGAAATATGGGAAACAGGATAACGAAGGAAAGCCCGGTAATCAGAACGAATCGGATCATGGCCCACAGCCAGCCTTTCCAATGCTCCAGCGATAATAATCGTGATGTTGTCACGTGGGACACCCTCCTTTCTAATCTTGATAGAAGACTCGCTTCGAGAAAATGATGTTTACGATAACCAGAATGATGGCAATGGCCAGAAAGTAGACCCATGCCATGGCAGAACTTAATCCAAAGTCAAATTTGACGAAGCCGGTATCCCGGATCAGTTCCGTCATGGCGTTATTGGCAAAAGAATCAATGATTGTATAGATCGCATTGACAAAAATAAGCGGGCTGACCATTGGGAACGTAATTTTCCAAAAGGCTTCATAACCCGTTGCCCCTTCCATCTTCGAAGCCTCATACAGTTGAGGGGAAATCGTCTGGATCCCTGCCAAAAAGATCAAAATCTGTACACCGGATTGACTGACGATCTGATAGATCCGATCTACGGCGCTGCTCAGATACGTGACGATCCAATCGCTCACTCCGGCGTTAACCATCAGATTTTCGAGTTCAAATGTCCCGAGTGAGCTTCCACCTGTGCTACTCTGATTAACCGCTTCAATCAGGCTGGTGCTCTCCAGTGTCATAATCACTCCCGATGCCAGAATAACGGGCAGGAAAAAGATCGACCGCGCTACAGCCCGGCCCCTGAACTTCTGATTCAGGATGACGGCAAGGAACAGACTGAATATAACGATAAGCGGTACGTTGATGAGCACGTCTGTGATCGCCTCAATTAACGCACGGTTAAAGCTTGTATTGACGGTCAGCGCCTGAATGTAATTGGCAACACCGTTGAACTGAATCGCTATGCCTTCCGCGTTAGCCTGAATTGTACTCATGCTGTATCGCAGAGAGGCTAACAGCGGAATGAAGAAAAACAACACAAAACCAATGAGCCAGGGAAGCACGTAGATTACGCCCCACATGGCTTTCTGCTGAGCATACGTACGACTTCCCCATTTCCATTTCAGGAGCGTCTTCAGAGCTGCTCACCACCAGTCACATAGCTTTGGGCTTCCACTGTATCGTTGTCAACTTCTACAGGGAAGTCGTTATAATTGACGATTACGAACCCGCCACCTTCATATGTTGTCCGGAAGACGCCCTCCTCCAGGGATTCATGGGACATCATGGAACGTCCGGCAAACGGCTGGTTCACCTGGTTCACCTCGTTGTAAATCTCGGCAGCCAGATCGATCCATTGTTCATAATTCGCCGCGTAGAGATCATCATAATCCGTTTCTTTCACGACATGGTTTGGCGCATTGAACCATGCAAAGTAAGGACTGGCTCCATATTCAATCAGCTTCAGCACATATTGCCTAGCATTGGTATATGTGGAGAGATTGTATGGCGTCCCCGTATAACCGATGCTACCGTGTACAACGAGCTGATAGAACGGAATCTCTTCATCCTCCAGCTTGAAACGACTGCTGGTCATCGGCGCATCTGTCAGACCAGTTACATACGGCAGGGCATAAGCATTCCCGCCTTCAGCAACAAGCGAGCCAGCCTGCTGCCCGATCTGTTCAAGTACCTTCTTCACGGAGCCAAGCGCTTGTGTTCGGTCCACCAGCTTTTTCGGATTCATATCGCTGTTTAACTGAGCTGCCAGATCATTCAGGCTTAGCGACAGTCCATCCTTTTGAAGGGACCTCAACTCATCTAACATGTCTGCCGTCACGTCCTCCAGCATGTTGGGCGAAAGCACATAGGATGGTGAACGATCCCGGTCCCGCCGCTGGATGGCCTGGTTCATCGGATACAAGACCGCCGGTTCCTGAGTTAATGTGCGTGAAGCTTCTTTGGACGGTTTAAACCCTTTTTTGGATTGCACATTCAGCAGAGCGATATCGGGATAGAAACCGATGCCCACTTCTTGTGTGTATGTGCTGAAATCCCGCAATCCCTTTTTCCCGCCTACCGCGCCATCTACTTGGATGGAATCCGGCAGTCGATGATGAAGTCCGCCGTTAAGCCATCCCGCATAGCGCACCTGAATATTGGATACCTTCTTCTCCGTCAAGGCGGAAAGAATGTTTTTGGCTTCATCAAACGTGGTCAAAGCCTCCGTTGAATCATACGGTATGCCCAGCATATGCTGCCTTGTTGTCATGCCACCGAACAATTGCAGATAAAAGGGAACGTTACTCTGCTCCTTGCTGGCGTTTAACTCGGGAAGTCCGCCGTTTTGCACCAGATAATCCCGATAGAGTGATGCAAGTCCCGAGTACGAGGCTTTATCCGCCCCGACAAAAGCATATCGAACGACGAAATCAGACGCGGTCGGTTTCTTCTGGAATTTCGGAAGTGTACGAACCATATCACTTGCCTGAAGCGTCACATCGCTCTTATTCACTACATAGAAGCTTGGATATACGTTGTTGTAGCTGTTCAGCTTGCCGCTGATATCGGCATTCACAACTGCAACGGCATCCCCTTCTTCAATAATGCCCAGAAAAGCTCCCTCTTTCCGAATCAGTCCAAATACCGGCAACCTAGCTCTGGCTTCATTCGAACTTGCTTCCCGTAGTTTCATGGTCATATCCGGTCCATATATATCTTGTTGATAGGCAGGATACTGCAGCTTGCCATTGTTAAAATGGATCAGCGCTCCCGAACCGTCCGGAACCAGTATGGAGCCCTCTTCTTCTGAACCCCCAGCCCCGAAGTAATCCATTACAGATATGCTGTTGATCGGATATTCCTCCGGAAAATGAATGCCTGAGGACGGAACACGTACAAGCAGATCCTCTTCATCCAGCTCATATTCCATCGTAAGCATAAACAGCCGTGGTCCACTTCGTTCCTCTTCAATGCCAAACTCGGCATGATCCTGAGCCAGATCCTCCGATGTGTAACCGGCTGTGTCAAAAGCCTTCAAGGCCCGGGACAATTGCAATCCTTGCATCGCCTTATCAATCCGGACGTAAGCGCCTTCATCCTTGTCTTCCGCATAGCCGACCTTCAAGGCCCGTTGCCCGGCCTTGTCTAGCTGTGCAAGCAGCCTTTGTTCAAATCGCTCCTTGCTGATCTTCATCGGCAAGTCTTCTATGGATCGCTCAGTGCTTCCAAACTGGTAGTGGACCCGCACGCCGCTTGGCAGCACCTCGTAGCTTATTTGCTTGTGTGCAACACTATCCGTGAAGGAATTCACGGTGCTGCTCTGTCCGAGGCTGTTGAAGAAGCTGAGCTTCGTTTGTGATGACAATAGGTCTTTGTTTATCCCGGCTGCAACCCCATCCTGCTCACGATCTGCAGGATTGCTGCGCCAGATCTGGCCGCTCTGCGTGTGAATCACTGCAATCTCGGCAGTCTCTTCGTTAATGAACAATTGCAGCGCAGCATTCTGCGCAATGCCTACCATGCCGGGAAGGCGGACATCGCTGAACGATGATTTCAGTTTCTCTCCGGGAGGCAGGGAGGGAAAGTCCGTCGAATCTGCGGCAGTCACTGTCTCGTGAGCGAACGGTGTTGGCGAGAATTGACAACCGCCCAGAAGCAGACTGCCCGCGAGCAGCATTCCTGTTATTTTTTTGGCTACGGTATAATTCATAACAATTTCCTCCTCCCTTAGCCCCGAAGCACTAATTCCTGATAGATGGTTACGACAAACGATACAATCTGCTGTACAAGACTAAAGAATAACAGGCATAGAAATGCCATAAACGCCATCGCTACAAGTGTCAGCAGCATCGTGAGCACCGTTTTGGCTGGTGTGTACTGATGAACCGTCATATTCCCCACAAATAACAGATATACCGTCCATACAACGGCGAGTGCATTGGAGAAATAATAAAAGGCAGTTTCCTGCGCAGAGATCACAAGACTCAGCCAGATCCATGGAAAATGAATGAGTAACAACGGTACCAGTGCAAAGCACGTTGACATGAAAATCTCGGAGAACTTGCCTTCCCCGTCCATCAATGTGGTTAACGACCAGTTCGCCACACACCAAAACAGTACCGGTACAATGACATATAACATTTCGAGCAGACTGTTCAGGTACTTTGGATTACTGAGATTAATGAGAAAACCGCTGTACTGGGCATGCAAAATTTTGGTGATGACCAGAAGCACCAGGATCATGAAAGCAATCAGCAGTGAGTTTCTCTGGTTCCGTTCATATTTCAGTTCCCAGTATCCGTCAAACGGATGAAAAATCAGATGCAGCGGGTACTGGTATAGTTGCTTACTTGATGCCTGCATTCGTAGTCCTCCTTTTCTGCCTGCGAACGATGATGACGGTGACAATCGCAGCGACAGCCAGGAATATACCGGACATCATCCATGAAAAATGCTCACGCATCAGCTCTTTGCGGTACAAAAGAAAAGCTTTGGAATACCCTTTGGGCTCCATGCTGCGCTTGAAATATTTCGCAGACTCGGCGTATTCCTTCTGACGAAGCAATGCTTTGCCAATTCCCGCATACGCATATTCCAAGTTAGCGTTCATCTCGGCAGCTTGGGCAAACAGCACCGAAGATTGATCTTCATCACCGTTATAGTAGCTGCGCACCGCTTCGTGGAGTGTACGTCCGTATTCAGTTGTTTGAAAGACGGTGATTTCACCCAGCGCTTTATCCAGAACTAACATCCGGTCTCCCGCACGTTCCAGGGCAACAGGTGTATTAAATTGGCCCAGCCGGTTCCCGATGCCCCCATAAATATGGAGCAGATATCCGTCTCCATTGTAGGTAAAGATTCGGCCCTTGCTGGAATCCAGTACGGAATACATGTCACTGTCACCCACATCCACATCAATCAGGCGGGATGGCCCTGCTTCCTGGGTATACAGCAAATCACCCTGCGGAGTCTGATAGCCTTCTCTGCGCAAAATGTCTGTACCCTGGGCATTCAGCTTCTTGACCGGATCTTTGCCGCGATCCCCGCTAGTGGCATAGATGAAGCCCTCTTCATCCATATCCAGATTGGTAAATTCCGTTGGAGTGAACATCACCATCTGGCTCCGCTGCTCCCGTGTTGCAAACCGTTTCCACAGATACTCCACCGGGTCCACCTGAACTCTGTTCGCTCCAATGAAGGAAGAGAACGTACCATCGGCGCTGAACTCCATGAATCCATCAAATACGCCTTCAGCCATGACGTAGATACGCTCCCCCTTGTCCATAACAATCCGCATCGGTTTAAACTGGAAGTCTTCTTTAAGCAGATCCGATTTTGGTTCAGACACGATCTTGACCAGCTTCCCCTGTTCATCCAGATGCACCACCCGGTGATTATCCGAATCAGCAACCAGCAGATGGCCTTTTTCCGTGACGTACAATCCCTGTGGATTTTTAAAATGATCTTCCTTGCCTTCCTGCTCAAATGAATCAATCGTCCGTACCAGCTTGAAGTTGCGATCCATCTCAATGATGCGGCCATTGCCCGAATCGAGCACAAAAACGTGCTGATTGGCGGTAACATGCATGTCACTTGGCTCTTTCATAGGAGTTGTGTTCAGCTTCTTGCCGGTGATAATGGTTGTTGCCTCATATGCCGCGGGTGAAGGAACTGCGTCACCCCAGAAGGAATAATGATACGCATCCGTTTTACCGTCTGCACTCACATAGGGCGCCTCTTGAACGAACAACAGGAGGCAGATCATGCCCATGATGATCGATTTACGTTTTTTCCATGTGCTTCTCCGCACCTCGCTGCCTCCTTTCTATTCTTTCATGCCCGAAGTGGCCATCGTCTGCATAACACTGCTCTGAGAGATGATAAACAGAGTGATCGGTACAATCATCAGCAGCAAGGCAACAGCCGCACCTACACCGGCCCTTGCAATCCCTCCCTGCACAATCTGACTGAGCGCATAATGCAGCGTTTTGAGATTTTCACTGTAAATGAAGCTCCCGCCATCCGTTCCCCATAACGCTGGAAACTGCAGGATCATGAGCGTGAGCCATGCCGGCTTCACATTGGGCATCACGATGCTCCAGAATATCCGGTATTCATTGGCTCCGTCGATTTTGGCTGCCTCCAGCAAAGCATCGGGAATCTGCTCCATGAACTGTTTCATCAGGAAAAGTCCCAACGAGAACGCAAGTGATGGCACAATTATGGAGGCATGAGTGTTAATCCAGCCAAGCCAGGACATGACCATGTAGTTCGGAATCGCCGTAACATGCGGCGAGAACATCAGGGACAGAATGACAATGGTGAACAACACTTTGGAACCTGGAAAACGATACTTCGCCAGCGGATAAGCTGCTGCAGATGCAAGAAGGATATGCCCCGCTGTGCCAAGTATCGTAATGAGCAATGTGTTGGCAATATAGCGGGATAACGGCACCCACGAATTACCCATGAGATTGATCAGATCGGCAAAATTCTCCGTTGTCGGATTGTTCACCCAGAAGCGCGGCGGGAAAATAAACAGCTCATCCAGCGGCTTGAATGCATTGTTGACAGCATAGATGAGCGGAAGCACCATAAAGGAGCCGAACACGCCCAGCAATGCAAATAACATCAGGCTGACGGTAAATGACCGATTAAGCCTTTTTGGCATGCCAAACACGGCACGTACTTTGCTGGTCATCGTCATTCACCTATCTTTCTAAGCATTTTTTGCGTGAAAACGTTTGTACCCAGCATCAGGGCAAACAGAACCGTTGCGATGGCCGAGGCATAGCCCATCTCGAAACGAATGGTTCCGAAGTCCATCAGATGTGTGACAACTGTGTGTGCCGCATAGTTTACGCTCGGGAAACCTGCCAGTGCGATGGAGATCTCAGCTACGGCGAAGGAAGCGGTAATCTGCATTACCGCACCAAACATCAGCTGCGGTCTCATCGAAGGCAAGGTGATGTACCAGAGCTCCTGCCAGCGGTTTTTGATCCCGTCTACGGTTCCTGCTTCAACCAGAGAACGATCAATGGTTTGCAGTCCTGCAATAAAGGCCAGGAAGCTGGTTCCCAGGCTCAGCCACAGCTGTACAATAATGACGATTGCCAGTACATACTTCTCGTCTGCGAGCCATTGGATCGGTTCCAGTACGACGCCAAGGCGCATCAGGAAGCCGTTCATATACCCGTAGCTGTCACCCGAGAAGATGATCAGCCAGATGAAAAAGACGTTGCCCGATATGGATGGGGCATAGAAAACCAGCGTCATGACCGCCCGAATTTTAGGAGACAGCTCATTGATGATCCACGCAAACAAAAAGCAGGCTATATAACTGAGAGGGCCTGTAATTACGGCAAAAAGCAGCGTGTTTTTGAGCGCGATCAGAAATACGTCATCGTTCAGGAAAAGCCGGGAATAGTTCTGCCAGCCGACAAATCGCGGCAGCTCCAGCATATTGAAGTGAAAAAAGCTGAGCCCGAGTGAAATGCCGACCGGAATGACAGTAAACATGAAAAAAATCAGCATAAACGGTGCCATCAATACGTAATAATGCCTGCTGAGATACAGATCCCGCTTCAATAGGGACCACCAGCCGACCTGGCGGGTATGGACGGCAGGAGCGGCGGCTGTCTTGGTAGTTTTAGCTTGCAACCGTTACCCTCCCTTTCCTCTATTTCAGATTAAATTCTTTGCGTTTCAACTCTATTTCATCATCAATGTACAAGACATAATCCGATAAGGCTTCACGCGGATTTTCATTAGCATTGACAACCTTACGGAAGGCGTTGTCCAGATGTCGTCCCGTGAAATAACCTCCAGGAAGCTGCGGGATTCCCTGTACCCATTCCCATTGTTTCTCGAGATTTTGATAATCCTTCACAGGCCAAGGCAATTGCTTCAAGGCTTCGATATTGGCCGTTGGGTAACGGGCAGCCGCTCCCATAAGACCTTCCATTTCTCTCCCGTATTCAATCTGGGTCTGATCATCAGTCCACCACTTCATGAACTTCCACGCTGCTTCCTTGTTGTCCGCATTTTCGAGCATCATCACCGCACTCGTAGCGCTGGCCACTTCATGCCGTATGGATCCATCCGGAAGCTGTGTACCCGGAACAATCGTAAAGTCCCAGAGATTGCGGATTTCCGGAGCCATAACTGTCAGCATGTTATACGTGGTGTAATCAGCAATTCCGATCGGCATTTCCCCTGTACGGAAGCGGTTCGGAAAATCGGCTTTGAGCGGAAACTTGTAATTGGTATAAAATTGCGTCCAGCGTTTGAACGCGTCCATTGAAATCTCCGAATCCAGTGCACTTTTCTTCTGGTCTTCGGTGTAGAACGTTCCGTCATTCTGATATAACAACATCGCAAAGGTTGAATTCGGAACCAGGTTGGCATTGTTCAGCGTATCCTCTATCGGCAGATAAAACTCCATGTTATGCTTCTGCAGCACGGCGATGGCGTTATATACGTCTTGCCACGTTTTCGGCGGTTCGAGGCCCAGTTCATTCAGAATATCTTTGCGGTAAAAGAGCATTGGAAAATGCTGTTGCTCTGGAAGGGCATATACCCCGTCGTTGTAGCGGTAAGGCGTCAATCCGCTTTCACGGAACCTGCCCGAAATTTCCTCGAAATCGGGGAACTGGCTCAGATCCGCTGTTGCATTCCTCATCGCATAGTTCACCGGAATGTCTTCGCCCATCTGCATGGCTACATCCGGTCCTTCCCCCGAGAGTGTTGCGGGCAGCAAAATATTCGGCGGAACGAGACGTAACTGCACGGACACATCCGTATCCGGGGTAAACGAATCGTCGATCATGCCTTTCAGTACTTGGGCCTGATCTCGTCCAGTTGTGATCCATACGGTGATGGCATCCTTCTTTTGTTCCACGTTACCAATGCTGTCGTAATCTTCGGTATACGAGGCAACATATGCGCCCAGTTCGTGCTTCACCTGCTGGACGGTGCTCGCTTCCGCTTTTGGCAACGATTCACCCGGCGGAGATACGACAAGGTAATCCAATGTAATCGGCTGTTCACGTACCGATAGAATCCATGTGCCGAGACCACCTACGTTAATTTTGAACGTATCCAGCCGTTTGGGAACCGTCTCTGGTCTGGCCGCCATATCTTCAAGCTGCAATACCATGGCGTGAAGTACGGCCACTTTGTCACTTTGCTCACCCGTGGCCTTTTCCAGGTAATCTGCAACGGAACGCAAGGTGTCAGCTTGTCGTTCAAACACCTCCGTCATCTCTGGAATACGCCGTTCCAGCTGGTAATCCCGCAGTGGGTCTGGACTGTTGGAGGTGATCATTAATATTTTGCGATACATCTCATTCAGTTCCAGCACGCTGGATTCCACGGTCCGAAGCAGCGGAGCGATGTCGCCAAGTGTAACTGTCATTCGGATTCGGTGTTTCCCTTTTTCAAGATGAAACTGATATGGCTTATCCTCTCCCGAACCCAAGACCTGAGTTTGCCAGGCCGGGCTGTAGTTAAATCGAATGCGTTTCAATTCCTTAAACGGAACTTCGCCGTTAATCGTCAGACTGCGGGTGGCATATATGCCACGCAATTGATCCTGTTTCACCTTAAGCGCCAGTTGATACAGTCCGTCTTCAGGCACGTCAATTTCCCATTCAATCCATTCGCCCGGCAGTTTCCAGTTAATGCCCCCGATGGCGTTCATCCGAATTTTCGATACATTATAAGGCTCGAGTGAAGGACTTGATCGGTCCGAGATTGGTGCCAGTGTAGGAGATGATTTGCTAACAGCTTCCTCCCCCTGAACTTTCAGCATGACAGGAGCCGATTGTTTCAAGCCGAGTGAGGCATAGGTTTGCTCCAGCTCTGCATAGGAAGGAACTTCGCTTTCTTGATATAGCTCAATATAATCGATCGCCATGCTTTCTCTTAATGAAGTGAGCGATAACTTCTGACTGCCTTTTTCAAAATAAAACTGAAACGGTTCCTCAAAGTACCCTGCGCTGTCCTTGAAGGAAGTCAGTTGCCATTCGGGCTGTTCCACTTGTCTTGGTCTAAGCTCGTTGCCACGATCGTCCTGCCGGACGTTATCCTCGCGATTCCCCCATACCCTGTCAAACAGAAGAATATCAGCCCCTCTGAACGGGACCTTACCATTAAGCTCAAGCCTGCGTTCGATCCCGGAGCTTTTGCCTTCTACGGGATAATAGTGAATGCGAATGTTGTACAAACCGCTCACTTGAACGGGAACATCCCAGCGAATGGTTCCAGTTTCCGGCGTAATTACGGCATTTCCGTCTAATCCGGCGTACCCTTGCACAACCTCAAATTCCCCATCCTCTGCCTGAACATAAGATTCGCCTTCGATGCGTACAATTTCATCCGGTTTGGCCGTATTGTCATGAGCAGTCAGATAATGCTCATAACTGAATGAATCCTCGGTTCCCGATACCGCCTCAAAGTCCTCAAGCGCATGTACCGTTCCCGGATTACGATCCCGCGATGGATATAGTGTCCATATGGAGAGCACCAAGGCCAGGACAAGCACCAGGATTAGTCCCTTTTTCTTACGTGACCGCATGTTTGAATGTATCCCCTTTCCTGTAAGCGTTGAGAGAACTGAACGATTGACTAACCCGGACAGACCGCACCTTCACTGGTGCGTTCTGCCCGTGTAACGTGATACTTATTTGTAAACCTCATCAATCGCAGCCTGGAAAGGAGCCTTGTATTTCTCGATCAGCGTAGATACGGATACCCCTTCTTTGAGTTCCCCATCAAAATCCCAGAACGGCAAGGACGGGAATGTGTTATGGTCGAGAACCAACATACCTTCCGCAACCTCTCTGGCGTTGTTGATATCTGCTTCATCGGTCAGATGTGTCTCCAGTGTGGATTGTCCCGGATACTCATAGATCGATTCGATCTCATTAATTTTCTCCCAGATGTACATCAGTTGTTCCGGATTCTCTACTGCTTTTGGAATCGTTATAGCTTGGTAACGTGACTCACCGGAGTGATACGCTGTTGCACTTGGACCTTTTGGAAACGGTACAAAACCAATATCGTAGTCCTTCATATCCGTCATAATACCTTCAACTTCGTACATGGCACCTGAATACATCAAGGTGTTGCCTTGACGGAAGAACGTGGATGGCTCTGTCCAATCGCCGCCCTCAGAAGCTCTACCGACCTTCTCGGTAGCCAGTTTGGACAGGAAGTTCAACGCTTCTTTTGTTTTTGGATCTTCCAGGTTTTGCTTATCCTCTTTGGTCAGAGAAGCCTCGTTGGAATACAGAATCGGTTCCAGCAAGCCCGTTTGAGCGAGTCCCCAAGTGTCTAGCTTGCCATCATTGTTTCGATCCTTGTTCGCTTGCTTGGCAACACTGATGAACGTATCCCAGTTCCATTCATCGGCATCCACATACTCCTGAAGTGGCTTCAAGCCGAGCTCTTGCATGAGTGTGCGATTATAGAAAATTCCGTTGATAAACGAGGACTGGTCCTCGGTAAAGCCGTAACCTTTGCCTTCATACTGCATGTATTCCTTGGTTGTTTTCTGGTTGAATACCTTGTCGTTTTTAATATAATCATCCACCGGCCATAACAGATCCTGTTTGGTCAATGCCGGAATGGCATAGTTTTTGCCCAGTCTCACCAGATCGCCAAGCGGTTCACCGGCCATCAGGGAAGCAACTACTTTTTCCTGATATTCACCAAAATCGATGGAAACATATTCAATATTAAAGTTGTGTTTTTTCTTCAGCGCTTCGAGATTCTCAAGACGTTGAATGTTGTCCGGGTTATTCCCCTGTATTTCCATGTCCCACCAAGCAACAACCTTGATCGTTCTGCCACCCATGTCAAAGTCCATTTCTGGCGTGGAGTTTTCATTCTTTGGCTCGGTTTCCGCGGGTTTTTGTTCCTCCTGTGGTGTTGTCTTTTCCGGCTCGGGTTGAGCGGTAGGTGCAGAACTGCATGCAGCAATCACCAACAAGACCGCAAATACCAGGCTCAGTAGCATGAACTTGTGTTTTCTCATCGTCTTCCCCCCTGATTGTCGTTTGCTATCACAGTGTATCGTTCAAATGAAAGCGCAAACAACCTGCCGAAATACAGATGTTTACCCGGGCTGAATATAGATTTGCGTAATTTTGCACGAGCAAAGTGCATTATAGGTTTTAATTGGTAAAGAAATGCACTGTCTACAAAAATATGCACATTGTATGCGCTTTCTTTTATTACCATAATGAAATTAAGTCAAATTTCAGTTAATCTAGCGCATTACAATTCAGCAGAAGGTGAGGTATTGCTTCATGTATGATATTTTACTTGTGGATTTCAGCCGTCGTTTGTGCGGAGAGTTGCAACAGATGTTGCTACGGAGCAAAGCTCAATATACTATCGCAAATTGTGTGTTCTCATCGGCCGAGGCTTTGACCGCATTGTCAGAACGAGACTTTTCCCTTGTTATGGTACATACAGAGAGGTTTGATACCGCGGGGCTCTGGTTATGCAATGACATCCGAAAAAAAAGTCAGATACCTATCCTCCTGATGGGTGGAAGAGATCACTTCAGGTTTGTACGCAAAGCCCTGACGTATCAGGTAAATGATTATCTCCCGTATCCTGTTAGTCCTTCTTCTTTACTTAACAGTCTGCATGGACTTAGATCCCACCTTGAAACCGACCCGGCACACAAAACGTCGTCGTTCTTCAAAACACCCGTTCAAATGAACGGTAAACCCATGCACTCCAGTCATGTTATTCGTATCGTTAAGGCCTATGTACGGGATCATCTGAGTGATGAAATCACGCTGAAGAAGATCTCTGACATGCTTCATTTTAACTGTGCGTACCTTGGACAGAAGTTTAAGCTGGAAGAGAAGATGTCTTTCAATGATTATATGCTCCAGCAACGTATGGAAAAGGCACAGCAGTTGTTGTCTTCCACGAATCTGCGAATATATGAGATTGCTATTGAGGTAGGTTATAAGGATATTGATTGGTTCTATAAAAAGTTCAAAGCGTATGCCGGATCGAGTCCCAATGCTTATAGAAGACAAAAAATCCACACGGCCTAAAGGTGGATCGCCGAATCGGTTTGTTTATCAATTAGATAATAACCACAAAAAAACGCAGGATGTATTCTACTTCCTGCGTTTTTTTGTGGTTGTTTGGGTTTGGTCAATTCCAGAGTATTCACTATTAACGTACCAAGAGGGATTCCCGGTATTCTTGAGGAGTCATTCCCGTTATTTTCTTAAAAAGTCGGGTAAACGAATGTGCAGCCTCATACCCCACTTGAAGTGCGACCTCACGCACCATAAGATTTGTGTTCTGAAGCAATTCTTTGGCTTTCCGTATTCGGCAGTCGTCAATGAACTCTGACACGTTTATTCCCATTTCCTGCTTAAAGAATCGCGACAGATAGGATGGATTAAAATGATGAAGTTCTGCCAGTCTTACCAGAGAGAGATCTTTCTCCAGGTTCTCCTTGACGTAACTGCATAAGGAATGAATGACAACGTTAGCGCGTTCCTGTTCATTTGATCTTTTGTAGCGTACTAATTCATCGGCAGCACGATATAGAAATTGTACTGCATCCTTCATGCATGTATACTCCCCTAAGTGTAGCAAGCTTCGTTGATCCGGGATTTTCTGTTGAAGACCCCAACGATTGATCGTTGAATGCAATAATAAGGCCAGATTGTAGTATGTCTCCATGGCACGTTCCATCGTAATATCCTGTTGCAGCAGTTCGCCTGCAAGCTCCTCAAATATATCGTAAAATGGCTGAATTCGTCCCGTTTCCAAATATCCTGACATAATCTCGATCCGGTTTGAGATCCGCATGGATTCTTTAGGTACATCAGATGAGAGATCATTACGATGGTCCGTGAGTACCATGGATACACCATCCCCAATTTTCATCCACTGGAGTAATCTCAGACGTTCATATTGTTTGGTTAACTCGGACCAATTGCAACTGCGACTACTTAATGAAAAAGCAATGGATACGCCGAGTGAGACCATGCATGCTTCCTGTACCAGTTCCAGTGTACCTTCTAGAAATCGCACAAGTTTATCATTTGTCATCTCTTCCTCCTGCTTCGGCTGAAGCAGCCAGATCGTATCCCCATAATGGTCCGTTACACTTGCGCACACTGTACGTTCATTCATCAGAGAAGAGCCGATAATGCGCACAGATTCTTGGACTTGTGTGAGGTCCGAACCCTTTTCTGGCAGATTATTGAACCGACCCAGTATGAGATAAACAGGCGAGTTGATCTGTAATCTTATATCTCGTTTGGATAATTCGTCCTGCATATGCATAGTAGAATCTATAACCGCTGTACAGTCTTGAAGTAACTTCCGTAAATACTCTTTTTGCTGTATCAGTGCAAGCTGCGAATTAACTTTATGAGAATGTTCCAACAACTCAACCATGCTGTGACTTTGCCGGATCTCTTCCATCACATCTTCTACAACAGACATCACCTTGTCATAACCTTCCGTTTTGAGCAAATAACGCACATTAGCCATCTGAAAAGCTTGATATGCATAATCAAAATCGCTATGTCCTGTCAGAAAAATGACACGACAATTCGGCCAACTGGCTTGAATCCGCTCTGTCAGTTCCAACCCACTCATACCCGGCATACGGATGTCCGTTAGAACAATGTCAATTCTCGAACGTTGCATCCAGGACAATGCTTCTGTTGCAGAGTAGGCCTTACATACATCAAGCTGTTCGGGTATATGTCTGGCGAACGTTTCATAGAGACTATCCGTAATAATCTCCTCGTCATCTACAATCAAAAGTCGATACATTCGTTTTCCCCCTCTTTCCACTGGATTCGAATTGTGACTTTTAACCCTTGCAGTTCACTTCTGGATAGAAAAAGCCCACTTCCTTCTCCATACGTCAGGACCAGACGTCGATGAATATTTATTAACGCCGTCATTTCGTCTGTACCTCCGTCCTTATGCAAACGTTGTTGAAGAGTTTGAATGTGTTGCTCTTCCAACTCATTACCATTATCCTCTACGGTGATCCCGGCATATGAACCTTCCATATTAAACCCAATAATTAGAAGACCGGAGTCCGTATTCTTTTCAAGGCTGTGTTCGTAGGCATTCTCAATAATAGGTTGAATAATGAGTCTGGGAACTTTAATATGTTCCATCTCAGCAGGTAGTGACCCAAAATCAACTTTGATTCGTCTGGAGAATCGTAATTGTTGAATCTCTGTATAGATCCGTGAATGCTCAACTTCCACTTTCAACTTCACATGATCTGTTTCATTCCGCGTAATGAACCTGAAATACTCTCCGAGCATGTTGGTGAATTGCTCAATACGTTCGGTTTCTCCTGTCCTTGCCAGTGAATTCAGAATAAAGAAGCTATTGTACAGAAAATGAGGATTAATCTGGGATTGGAGCTGTTTCAACTCGGCCCGCTGCATCATCAGTGTTTTCTTGAAATCTCGGTCGATCAGGGATTGAAGATTTTCAATCATTAGATTGAAACGGGTGTAGAGGAAGCCGAATTCATCCTTTCGGTTATGCGCAATGGGGACATCAAGCATGCCTCCCTCCATTTTTTTGAATCTTTTCACCAACAACAGCAACGGGATATGAATTAACTTGTAACTTGAATAGAGATACGCCGTGATGGCAACAAATGATGTAATTGCAAACAGCCAAGCCCAATGATAGAACTTGCTAAGTGGCTTCGTAACAATTGCCTCGGGTAGATATGTAGCTACGGATAAGCCCAGGGAGTCCATATGCAACTGACTAACATGGTACATGGTGTCACCCACCTTCATCCGAAAGCCATCAAGTGTACCCTTTACACTGTGCTCACGGTAATTCGCGAGAATAACACTAGCTTGATGTTTATCTGTGATGGCATGCCCCGTTTTGTCCTCAATCAGAAAAGTTGAACTCTCCGGGTACAAATTAAGCCGTGTGAGTTCATTCTGAAAATGGTATGTATCCAGCTCCACTTGAATGACAAAAAGCGGGGGTTCTCCTCTCGTGCCTGTCAGCCTGACGGCACTTAAGTTCAAGGCGTCCTCTTTCACAGTGAAACGTGTACCTTTTCCTTGCATGCCTGAACTGAAATATAGGTAAGAACTTTTATCGAAATCATCGATGCCTTGGATCGCGGATATACTTTTTCCAACAGAAGGGATATGTACATGAACGTTTTTGATATAAGCAGTGCTATTCTTGAATGAAGCGAGTCGTTCAGTCAGGTAATTTAATGTATCACGCCGCTCAACCTGATCCATCATGTCCCAGAGAATGGCTAGACGATTGAGTTTTCGATCCTCAACGATATCAAACTGCTGTAATTCCATCCATTCTATCTCTCTGTTCAATTCCACGACATATTGGTTCAACCGTCTTTCCGTGGACAACGATATTTCCTGACTTGCATTGTCATAACTCCAATGATACAGATACACGCCAAGAAGAATAAGGGGGAGTACAAATACCAGATAGGTGATTATTAATCGCGCAAATATACTGTTAAACCATGATTTAGCAGGGATCTTGATCAATACATTCACCTCCAATGCCAAAGGCTGAGTGGGTTCCTTGTAATAATAAAGTGAACATTAGCGCTCCTTTGGCTTGCTGGCGCGAAACCACGCGTTAACCTCCGATGTGATCTGATCTCCCCCCAGCTTGCGCCAGTTCTCAACGAATTGATCAAACTCATCTATCGACCTGCCTAGAATAATGTTCATATAGGCTTCAAGCTGAAGATCCCGAAGAATAATTTGTCGATCAACCATTGTGTCCGTAATTCCGCCCGTGAATTGATCATAGAGAAGTTGGCCGTTCTTCTCGTAAGAATCTGCAATGCTAAAAGCACCCGAAGGCCCATAGGTTTGTTTCCAGCCCCAGCCGCTCTCTACATCTTCCAATTCAAAGGCGACAATGCGTTTGTGAATGGCGAGAGCTTCATTCTGCAGAGCCGAGAAGTCTCCTGTACTTCTGGCATCACGAATTTGTTTGTATGCATCTATATTTTTATTACCGGGAAAAGGAGTTACCGGTGAAAGCATCCACACAGCTCGGGAGTCGTCATTGTAGTATGTTTCATACTGTGCCTGATCCCCCCAGTTGATGTCCAGATGCAGATTCATGAGCTTTACAACAACTTCCGGATTAGAGAACCCCTTTTTTACAGCAAAGTATTGCCCAGTGTTGGAACGTAGCGGTACGAACAGGCTCCGGTCCGACTTGGCAACAATGGGATATGCCTGCCATTCTACATCTATATCTGTTTCTTTATCACGGGTGCTCTGAAGCATAAAGGATGTCCACTGTTCGCCGTAAAGCATCCCTATTTTTCCATCTTGAACTAGACGAAACGCCTTGTTTCCACTTTTATAACCAAAATCCGGATCAAGTTGGCCTTCACGATACAACGTTTGCAGTACTTTCAGAGCCTCCCGAACTTCAGGCTGTATACCTCCATAAGTGAGGTTTCCTTCTGCATCTTTAACCCATATATTAGGGTAGGCACCGTAGCCAGACATGAACCCTGCAGCTCCCATAACTGGATCCCATAGATGGTTTGTTAGCGCAAGTCCATACGTATCATGCTCTCCGTTCCCGTCGGGGTCCTCCTCTGTAAACGCTTTCGAAACCTGGAGAAGCTCTTCCATCGTTTCAGGCGGCCGTAGCCCCAGTTGCTCCAACCAATCGGTTCTAATCCACAGGTACTGCGCTGTCTCAATGGAGGAAGATGATTCGGGAATAGCCATGAGTTTGCCATCAATGGTTGCCGCATCAAATGCGCCTCTTCCCTCCGCCTCCAATATACTCTTTGTAAGTGGGGAAGCATACTCTTGGTACACATGGGTTAAATCTTCGATCATTCCAGCATTGCTCAGTTGTCTAAGTTGATATGGATTAACTTTCACCACATCTGGAAAACGTCCTGCAGCGAGGGATACACCCAACTTCTGATTGTATACATCTCCATTAGCAGTCCAGTCATAGTGAATTTGAATACCTAGCTCTTTCTCGTACAAACGAGTCCAGCGATTATCCAGTATCGTCTCACCAGGTAACTGACTAATCATGCGCTCAAGGTCATCTCCCGTTTCCCTGACAAAAGAGACCACGATGGGAGGAGAATACCTCTCAAACGTAGCGGGAAGTTGAATCTGCTGCCCATCTTGCTGCGGATGATGTTGTTTGGTATTACCTTCGGTATGACCTGCTGGTATGGATACAGCAAGGAACAGAATGAAGGTCCATCTTGTTATGTCCAGACATCTCTTATACATGACGACATGCCCCCAGTTCGGTTTGAACAACTCTCTTCTCTCTGTCAACTTTAATCCATATCATTGTACAACAACTTGTACTCATTGAATACGAAAAGCCGCCATTGGGCGGCTTTTCGTATCTTTATTGTTTCTCATCAGGATTAATTACGCGATATTCGAAATTCGAAAAGTCAGCTGTTCCTCCAACCAATTCGGTTGAATATACAAACAACCCCGTTCGGCAACCCATAAAATGATCCAGTTTATATATCATTTTGTGGACAATCCCTATATCTCTCCATTCAGTTCCATCGAAATAGGCAAAAGAGCACTCATCCAGATTGTTCTCAAAATTTCCGAATGCTTTTAGTTTAACTACTGGATCTGATACCGGGATACGTTCATGTTCAGTGGCTGGCTTCTGGTCGATCAGATTGCCAAATATGGTGGAATCCTCACTATCTCTGGCATGCATGACCAAGTAAAACTTGTTATCCTGCTTCGTAAGAGCGATCATACCGTACGAACCGATCAGAAAGCACAACCCGGCATAATCCCCATCATTCAGACGACTGCCGTCAAGCGTAACTATTACTTCGCAAGCGGGCCCCATTGAACGCTGGGTTAGTGTGTTGACCGCAAACGTCAGATTTGGGCTGATCTGTCCCGTTCGAACACGATACACTCCCGGTTTCTCTGTGACGGACCAGAGTTCATGATTAGGTGTATGATTCCATTGCCAAAAATCACGGAGGCGGATGCTTCCATCTTCCTCGGGTTCATAATTGAAACTGTCGCTACCCACTAACGGGATATAACGGTGCTCTGGTCTCGTGCTCGGGATATCAATCTGCTTCGGCGCTTTGTTTGCAAAGACCGGTATACCTTGATCAAAGTGTAGCGGAACCAAAACAGGCACCCGGCCAACAGCCCCATGATCCTGAAACAGCATTGCATACCAGTCTCCATCCGGCGTATCCACGATACCGCCCTGAGCAACACCTGAATTGAAATAATCCATATCGTCATTAAATACTTCTCCACCAGTGAAGATATCTTCCAGAGAGTCTGCCATATAAAACGCCTGTGTTCTACGTCCGGAAGCTTTTGTTATATGAATCAGGAACACAATATATTTACCATTGATCTTGTAAAAATGTGCTCCTTCATAACCAAGGTGATGAGGCTGCTCGTCTTTTACAATTAAGCGATGCACTCCACCAGGTTTGGGCCCGGACAGATCAGAGCTTAATTCGGTCAGATAGATCTCGGTATTACCGTACACGAGATAGGCTCGTTCATCATCGTCAAAAAATAAGGAGCAATCATGGTAAAACCCTTCCACGATCTGTTTCTTCCACACTCCCGAGATGGAGGTCGACGTATACAAGTATGTCT
The DNA here is from genome assembly GCF_037975265.1 of Paenibacillus sp. FSL P4-0176. Classification (NCBI taxonomy): domain Bacteria; kingdom Bacillati; phylum Bacillota; class Bacilli; order Caryophanales; family Paenibacillaceae; genus Paenibacillus; species Paenibacillus sp. FSL P4-0176. Next base: position 3,430,031 of record NZ_CP150242.1, on the reverse strand, counting down.
TACGGGTATCATTCGCAACAAAGATCACATAGAACATTCCTTGATGATAGCGGAGTGATGCAGCCCACATGCCTTTACTATAAACGTGATGACCATCCACCAGCCGTTGGGCAGGTGTATCGTCCAATGTGTCGTATACATATGTGGCTACTTCCCAATGGATCAGGTCATATGAACGCAGGATGACACATCCCGGCATCATATGCATGGTTGTACTGACCATATAATATGTGTCTTCTACACGAATAACGTCAAGATCCGGGTAATCGGCCCAAATAATCGGATTCGGATACATGCTTTAATTACACCTCATTTTGTCTGTTAAACTTCCATTCTCTTAATAGGATGGTTGAGCTGTCTGTTGAACTTTTAAGCTTAATATACAAGTCTTGCACACCTTTCGCACCCGTAACCTTAGTTGTTAGTTCCATCCAGTGAAGGGATTCGGTCGCAGGCGGAACAATGATTTCTCCAATTAACAGTCCGTCTGCACGATCAAGTCGAAGTTCTAACGTACCTTCGGTTCCTTGATTCGCAATCGTGGCTGTGAAGGTTGTGGGTCCTTCACTTTCAAAGTCCACCTTCGATATAGCTATCCAGCTGTCATTTTGCAGTTTAGCGGAAATCATATTCGAATCTGATGCAGACATCTCACCAGAGTCAAGATATTGCTCTGTTGATACTCCGCTACTCCATCCAATCGTTGAACCGCTTACCCGCCCATAAGGATCGAAGCATTTGATTTGATCTACACCCTGATAATCGGCATGTACCTTCTTGATCTTACCCGTGGCCTCATCATGTTCGACTCGATTCAGATGCGTTGAACGGTAACCTTCGGGAATATCCATGGCTTGGCATAATGTCTGGGCATGATAGGCAATGTACCATTGATCCGATAGTTGAAATATAGCATGGTGATTGTTGCCGCCAATATCAAAAAAGTGTCCTGGATTCTGGAGTAGCGTACCCTGATATGTCCATGGCCCCATTGGCTGAACACTGGTCATATATGCAATCTCACCAGGTGGTGGGCTGTCGTCTGGCCGATCACCCTCAATAAAATTGGAACAATACGTAAAGTAGTAACTATTATTATATTTATGTATCCCTGAATCTTCAAACATATAAGGCGCCTGAATAACCTTTGCTTTGCCAACAACGCTGATCATATCGTCTCCCAATCGCATCACTCTTGCCGTATCCGGTCTTTCTGCTTTCCCCTGTGGAATACCACCACCGAAATAGATGTAGGCCTGATGATCATCATCTACAATGACAGCCGGATCGAATAACCAGGTTACTTCCTCCACTCCCGGAGTCTCTCTTGTAATAAGTGCTTTTCCTATAGGGTCTATCCATGGACCTACAGGTGTTGGTGCAGACAGTACACCTATTCCACTGGCATTGTTGGCGAAATAAAGAAAGAAACAGTCCTTGCCATCCAAGATTCGATGAGCAGCTGCCGGGGCCCAGGATTGCGAAGCCCATGTTGCTGCGCCTTGAGGACCAGCAACTCTGATCTCTCCATGATCGGTCCAGTTGATTAAGTCATCCGATGAAATGACCGTAATCCGGTTGATTGAACTGTAGCTGTTTTTCTGAGGAAGACCGTCCTTATCATATTCCAGCTTATCACTAGTCATATATAAGTAGACTCGATTGTTAAATACTAAAGCATAGGGATCGGCTCCAAATTTGTGGGCCACCAAAGGGTTACTGTTGGGACGAAGCTTTCCAATCTCCCCTGGAATACGCTCCAGATTGGCAGCTTGGTCTTGCTTTTGCTCACCAGCTTGTGGTGTAGAATGATGATTCATCAAAAGAATCCCCCTATAATCGTTTTTAGTTGTGTCTTTTTACGAGAAAGCGTTTGCAATACAAAAGGTATCATGATAGGATGATTACATTTTAAGGTAAGCTGAGTACAATTTCATTGCGTTAACCGCTCTATTTATTGCGTGAAATGACGGGAGGTACTTCATGAGTGGATCCTCTGAGTGTTTTTATGATCCCATCCAGCCTGAGCTCTTATATCTGCACAGCGTAACGACGTATAAGCTGGAAACGATCTATCATCGCCATAATGCATACGAAATCTACCTGTTTCTTCGTGGAAACGTTCACTTTTATGTAGATAATCGATGTTACCATGTTCAGCCTGGTGATCTGCTTGTGATGTCACCCGAGGAGATGCACCGAGCCTTTATTCTGGATGAATCTGAGTATGAACGAATTACAATCAATCTCAAAAAAACATATCTGTTTCAGCTTTCCACACCATCAACCAATCTATCGTCATGTTTTGACCATCGCCCCAAAGGAACAGGCAACATCGTACATCTAGACGACGATAACTTGAAGCAGATGCTGCAATGTACAAACGAACTGGAAGGGTTGCTTGCTTCCGATGCTTATGGCACCGATATCAAAATAAATGCAGCCGTAGCCCAATTGTTGGTCATGATTAACGTCTGGTTTCATAACAATTCCTTTGTTCCCAATGACATTATGCCTGAACTGGTTCGTGAAACCATGGATTATATTGAAACACATCTGAATCAAGACATAACGCTTCGCAAACTTGCCGAAGTGTTCTACATGAACAGTACTTATATCAGCCGCCAGTTCAAAAAGCATACTGGATTGACCATCCGTTCCTACATTTTGGGTCGTCGTATTGAACGGGCCAAATTCCACCTGTCAGAAGGAATGAGTATTACGGATGCATGCTTTCAATCGGGCTTTAGTGACTATGCCAATTTTATTCGCAGTTTTACCAAAATGGTCGGCATCTCCCCCGGTAAGTATATCAAACAAAGACGTGATGCAATTGAAGCATTACCACAATAATGACAAGTTCATTCAATGTAAAATGTAAACTGAAAACATCGAACCATCCTGCATGGCTCGATGTTTTTTAGTTCTTGATATACTTCGGATCTGCAAACAATTCATTATTGTGATCGTATCCGCAAGTTAATTGATCTCTTTACCCGTCCACAATCGAACGCGATCTTTAATCCACTCCGTATACTGCTGTTCCATGGCCAATGCACCTGCATTATCAAGTTCGGTAATCATATTGTCATATATGCCTTCAAAGGCACTCGGAGAGGATGTAATCGCTTCGGCGATCCGTTTCTGAATAATATCCTGCGTTTTCTGATACACAACGTTATAATCCCCGCTATCCGAAGGAATCGGCATATTGTAAGCAGCGCCCCACTCTTTCACCGGAAACTCTTCTTCGGAAGGGAACAAGTCCTTCCATGTAGTTATGCCATAACCTTTCAAAGCTTCTTTCTCCTCATCAGAATAACTTTGCTGAATCTGTTCAGGATAATTCGTTGTATAGTAGTTATCCGTTGAATCTTTGACACCATCCCCGTAGTGAGCACCGAAAATGTAATACAAGCCTACTCCGGTTTCTTTGGTGAATGTGTTATTGTCTTTGTTTTTACGTTCCTGTACATCGGCCGGGATGGTGCGAACACCGTTTTCCACATTATATTGCTCGCCTTCAACGCCCCAGTTTCTCAATACTTGCCCTTCTTCAGAAGACATCCAATCCAAAAATTTGATGGCACGGACAGGATCTTCACAATCGACTGTTATGCCAATGCCATAACCATCAAAACCGATATTCTGAAAATCTTTACGTTGAAAACTGTCATCTAACGTTACCGGATAGAATCCGTAGGTCATATCGTCTTTCCCTGCGCTTTTCAACGCATTTTCCGCATCACTGAATCCCCAGCTTGGATCAAGCAAGGATAACACGCGACCACTGGCGATTTTGGACTTATATTGGTCATCCTTCTGAACAAAACTGTCCTTGTCCAGCAAGCCTGCATTGTACATCTTGTTCAACCACCGGAAATATTCCTTCTCCTCGGGACGTTTGTAATGCAGAATGGCTTCGTAGGTGTCCGGATTGATGAAATACTCACCATCTCCAGGTCCTCCAGTAGACATGACAGCGGGATCAGTAACAGTGATCATTCGCCGCCATCCATCTGCACTAAGCGTCAGTGGAATTGTAGGTTGGCCATCCTCTGTTGTCGGATTCTTCTCGTAAAAGTCACGTAGCACATTTTCGAAATCGTTTAAGGTTTTGATCTCAGGATACCCGAGTTCCTTAACTACACGATGTTGAATAGCCGCACCGTTCGTGGCATCGAAGCTAACTTGATCGATTGCGCCGTTCGTTGGAATCCAATAGATTGAAGGATCATCATTGCTGTATTTCAACCGATTGAAGTGCTCACCGTAGATCTTTTTCAAATTGGGGGCGTGTTCTTCGATCAGATCCGTCAAATCAATCATTGCCCCGGCATCAACGAGTCTAGTCAAGTTACCTTTTGGGAAGATCAAATCCGGATAATCGCCGCTGGCAGCCATCAGGGAAATGCGGTCGTTTCCGCCTCCGCTCGAAATATCGAATTCTGCATCAATACTTACACCGGTTTCTTCCGTAATTTTCTTCCCTACCGCATCCTGCATTTTGTTCCAGTTGGGACTTGCATCTGCGCCGAAGAAGGTAAATGTGATCGGGCTGTTGGGGTCACTCGTATTTGATTCGGAATTCTCTCCAGCGTTTCCGCAACCGGCGGAAACTAACACAACACTTGTTACGAGACATGCTCCTAGCATTTTTGAAATGGCTCTCATTATTTTTCTGCCCCCTAAATGGTGTTAGTCGTAATAACCAATCCAGACATTGCGATGGTTCACTTTGAAATAGTATACGCTTACATATTCAACCGTTAATAAACGATTACATTCCTGCCTACCCTATTCCATGTTTAAAGTATAAGGAAGTCTAATCACCCCAACCTTGATTATTAAGCCATGAAAATAGCATGATCTAGACATGTGTCTCAGTAAAAATGTGAAGACCAAAAAAGCGATGGTTGCCCATCGCCTCATAAAACCAAACCTACTTTTCAATAATATAGTTCTAACGTAAATCCTTGGATTTCTGCTTCAACTTCCCGCAACAATTCCATGACTTGATCAGCGTATTCTCCAAGAATTTCTTTACTTTTCTCGAAGCCAATCCATTGAAAAGTAAGCGGCATGCTTACAGCCCCAGTTAAGACATCCCATAGTGCGTCCAAATTGCCTCCATAACTTTCGTCTAACTCAAGCTGGTTCTGCAAAATTTGATGAAGCTCTTCCTTGCTGTGAAAGTCGTTTCCGTTAATCTGAATGATGCTCATATCATTTCCTCCGTTTATTTTAACTGTTCAAATGACTTGTAATGATCTGTCGTCTGGTAGATTAGACCGTCATTCGAGTATAGAATTCGGTCGCTTCCGCGCCGTCCTCCTGAGTAATTTATATCGGCTTCGTACCAAATCCGGCCTTTTTTGTTGGGGAGTAATCCTTCCCGGTTCCTGAACACGTCGCCGCCGATGCTTTTGCCTGGAGCGACTTCTCGCAGGTTACCTTCGCTTGGTTCCCATCCCAGATCTCTGGCCTCTTTCTTGGTAATGTAATTTGGTGGGAGTTCATTGTGTTCCGAGATATAATTGGCAACCTCATCAAATCCCATATCCTCCGAAACTTGAGGTGATCCGAGATCACGCAAAGACTCTGACGTACAACCTGAGAACAATAATGCAGCGAGGATGATCACTAACGTGTAAGCAAATTTTCTGAAAAACATAATCTTTTCTCCTTTTGATGTTCTTGCTCTTGCTGTCTTCCGTTTTGGTGCTATTTCGATGACAATGCTTCTAATGTTAACGATTTGTGGTAATTAAAGCAATTCTGTAAGCCTATTATGGAGTTGAAATTCAATCAATTAAAGCTGTTGCCTTGCTCCATTGAAGCATTATTTTTATTCTACAACAAAAAAAGCCGCTAAAATAGCGACTTTAATCGTACCACGATCATTACCATTCAACACATTCATTTAATAGTTTAATTTAATGTATCCATCCAGTTCTCTAGGGCTACAACAACCTCTTCCAACTGCTTATCTTCCGTAATGGCAGGTTGATTATCTCCTTTTTGCATGCCGTATGAGCCAAATTGACAGTGATTTCCACCCTCAATACTCACATATGTCGTGTCTTCCGGAAGATTTGCTTTGGAGTTCTCCCAGTCTTCCCAGTTAAGCACTCCGTCATCCGAGCCTGTAATCTGTAAGATAGACAAGTCCGTATTCTTTACGCTCCCTCCTTCATCTGCATAAGAAGCCAAGAAAAAGACGCCTTCCAACTTCTCATTGTGCTCCGTAGCATACCGTGATGCAAATGACCCTCCCAAAGAATGGCCACCAATAACGAACGCTTCGTCAGGATGTTCCTCGATAAAGGAATCAGCCTTGTTCTGACCGAAAATCGCCAAGTTTATTGGCATGTTCGCGATATATACGCGGTGACCCTGTTCTGCCATTTCTCTGGCAAGTGGAGAATAACTTTCAGGTTCAACCAGACCACCTGGATAAAAAATAATATTCGGTTTGATTATCTCTGTACCCACGGGTTCAAATCGGTAACCGTCCTTAATCTTGGTGACATTAACCTGAGCATTACTTGTCATCGCCGTTTCGGCTCGCTCCGAGGGACTATACGTAACCGAATTGAGATATACGAATACTCCGGCCACGAGGATAACGATGGACAAGATTGTCCACATGATTATTTTTTTCCAATTGTTAGTACGTTGTGCTGTTTTCAACCTTATAACCACCTTAATATGAGGATAATGATATGCCTTTTTTAACTCTTCATAATTATACTTACCGGTAAGTATAATTACAAGATGATTTTGCTTACTATCGTTATTTGTCATAAAATATTCATGGAGGGAAGTCCAATGACAGAAAAATCACCCAAACGATTGCCTGGAAGACCCAAACATGGCAACGATGATATCTCAATTCAGCAAACCATTATTCAAACCGCTTCACAGTTATTCATGGAGTATGGCTACGAAACAGTCACGCTTCAGCAAATTGGCAAAACATGTAGCGTGTCAAAACCAACCATTTATTATCATTTCACCAGCAAACCCGAGCTTTTTAAGGTTGCCTTTACAACGATGTTACAGAATGTGAGCCGGTTAACCTCGCATATCCTTGATCAAGCCGAGAATCTGGAGTCGGGGCTTGTGCGTCTGGCAGAGGCCAGACTGGGCAATCCACATGCGGAGATTGAAACCATGCTCAGAGAAGCTGAGCCTTTTCTTGAACCAGCTCAAATTCAGGATATACGCAACGCGGAGCATCAGATTCATGAAGTGTTAGCCTCCCATTTCCAACGGGCAATGGATGAAAACAGACTGCGAACGGACGATCCATTTTTCCTCGCAGAGACTTTCTCGACATTGATGTTAATGGGTAATCGGGAAGATAACCTGCATAAATATGGTTCCAATCTTTCATTGGGCCAAAAGCTAGTAGATATTTTCATTCGCGGAGCGCAGTAAAAATTCAGGGCAACAAGGAGAGCTGACATGAATATGCCTAGAGGAACCTATGGGTTTCGATTTGCGGAAGACAAGGAGCTCCAACTGTGTGTACTGTATGCGGCTGGGTGTGATTCAATAACCGATCCTTCTTATCATTGGGATGGACTCGAACGTTCGGACGGGCCTCTCCTGTTATTCCAATATACAATCTCGGGTGAAGGTGTATTTGAGTCGAATAATCGCATTCATCATGTTACCGCAGGACAAGCTTTTTTGGCAGAAATTCCAGGGCCACATCGCTATTACTACCATTCAGCATCAAAAGAACCTTGGGAGTTTCTGTTCCTGCTGTTCAGGCCCACTCTTATTCTGCCCCATTGGCGAAAATTTCTTTGTGAAGCAGGAGAAGTTCCCTATCTTCCCGCTGATTGTACACCCATCCGACTATTGCGGATGATCGTGACTGATGCGGCGGCAGGCAGAATCACTGATCCTCTGATCGCATCATCCAGCGTATATCAGTTCATGACAGAATTGACTCGATTACAGAAAACAACATTGCGCAACAGGGAGAATTGGTCTGAAAACATTCAAATAGCCGTTGAATACATAGAAAACAACTACTCCAAGATGATCAGTATCGATCACCTTGCGGAGCATGTTTCCCTTTCCAAATATCATTTTATACGTCGCTTTTGCTCCAGTACGGGCTTGACGCCTGGTGCGTATCTAACCCGTGTACGTACCGAGAAAGCAATGGAACTGCTGCGCGGAACTTCTCTTAGCATTGAAGTCATCGCCGAGCAAGTCGGGTATTCCAGCGGAAGTTATTTTATCAAAGCCTTTCGCAGCATAACAGGCGTTACGCCAGGTGAATTTCGTAGTGGCGGAGAAAGCCTTGTGTACCGTAAATTGTTCTTCGACTAACCGCAATATTTTGCCATTCGACACTCAACATTACTGTAGATATTAATAAAATCCTTTATTATGATGAATTGAGCGAGAGCAATAATTAATTCATAAAGGAGCATTCCCATGAATCATACACTTGCAGCATCAACTCCACCGCTTGGCTGGAACAGCTGGGATTGTTACGGCGCAGCCGTTACGGAAGACGAAATTCGTGGCAACGCCGAGTACATGGCAGAACATCTTAAAGACTTCGGCTGGAGCTATATTACGGTCGACATTCAATGGTACGAGCCTTTGGCCAATTCTTCGCAATATCGTCCGTTCGTTCCACTCATCATGGATGAATATTCGCGGCTTATGCCTGCCGAGAATCGGTTTCCCTCCGCTGCAGGTGGACAGGGATTCAAGCCATTAGCCGACTACGTTCATAGTCTTGGGCTGCAATTCGGCATTCACATCATGCGTGGTATTCCACGTCAAGCTGCACATGCGGCTACTCCGATTCTGGGAACAACCGCCACTGCGCGCGATATTGCTCATCCGAACTCCATCTGTCCGTGGAATACAGATATGTATGGTGTTGATAGCTCAAAAGAAGGCGCACAAGCCTACTACGATTCGCTGTTTGAACTGTATGCACAATGGGGCGTTGACTTGGTGAAAGTAGACGATATTGCTGCTTCCAGGCTCTACGACACCCATCAGCCTGAGATCGAAATGATATCCAAAGCGATTGAGCGCTCCGGTCGGCCCATGGTACTAAGTCTCTCTCCTGGCCCTGCTCCGGTGGAATACTCAGAATTCTTCGCTGATCATGCCAACATGTGGCGTGTCACGGACGATTTCTGGGACCTTTGGCCGCTGTTATTGGATATGTTCGACCGCTGCCGGACGTGGCAAGGCGTTCCCAAAGCAGGCTGCTGGCCAGACTGTGATATGTTACCTTTGGGTCATATCGGTATCCGATCTGTAGACGGTGGTGGAGCAGATCGCTGGACTCGGTTCACACCTGACGAGCAGTTGACGATGATGTCACTGTGGAGCATCTTCCGTTCCCCGCTCATCTTTGGTGGTGAACTGCGAGATAACGATGACTGGACACTATCCCTGCTAACTAATCGTGAGGTTCTTCGAATGCATCGCGAGAGTTACGGAGCCAGAGAAGCCATACGCAGAGAAGATCTTATTGTGTGGACTGCCCAGCATACGGATGGTTCCTCTTACATCGCTGTGTTCAACATCGGCGAGAATGCTCTACCTGTGGATCTGTCCATTGATGAGGCCGGACTGTCCGGCATTACCGAAGGTACCGAATTGTGGAGCCAAGAAGCAGCTCAATTAACAGAGAATTCCTTAGTTACTACTGTACCTGTGCACGGTGTGCGTCTCTATCGGTTTTCCTAAGCTTGCAAGAGAAAAAGAGAGGTCTGTCGTTCATTAGACAGACCTCTCTCTCATTTCATCAGTATGTATCCATGGCTTGAACGGCCAGATGAAATGCTTTAATCCTTCTTTCTAGAAGAGTCTTTTGTGGGCTACCTTCTTTGGAATTGGCATACATGCTCTCAAGAGATGGGAACAATCCCATCAAGACAAGACGAGCTTCTGCGATATCTTCCTCCGTGTAGGGATGAGATTTCTGATTCCATACCTTTTCCAACAGTGCTAGGCCGATGTATAAAGTTTGGAGACGTTTCTGTAACAATGTTGTGTTATTCCTTTTCTGAGTCATATTCACTAAGGCATTTTCTGATTTGCGGATCGTTGATTGAAAAGCTTTGATGGATTGCAGTTGATCTTCTTGTGACACGTTTTCCATGGAGTATAGACCTCACTTTCTTGGCTTAGTTTGATCGGTCTTTCTATTAAATCACCTCATAAATATAACAAAAAAAGCCGCTAATATAGCGACTTTCAATGTGTTCATTCTCGATTCAGTGCTAGAGTACCTTCTCCAAAAAGCTGATCGTCCGTTCATTCTTCGGATTTCCAAATATCTCTTCAGGAGTGCCCTGCTCGACAATATAACCACCGTCCATGAAGATCACACGATCAGCTACTTCACGGGCAAAACCCATCTCATGGGTAACGATCATCATCGTCATACCTTCGCTCGCGAGGTCCTTCATAACACCGAGGACTTCTCCTACCATCTCAGGGTCCAGCGCTGAAGTCGGTTCATCAAATAACATAACATCCGGATTCATGGCAAGCGCACGAGCGATAGCTACACGTTGCTTTTGTCCACCTGACAATTGTGTTGGGAAGCTATCTGCTTTATCAGACAAGCCCACACGCTCAAGTAATTTGAGTGCTGTATCACGCGCCTGCTGTGCATTTAATATCCCGAGTTCTCTGGGCGCAAACATGATGTTTTTAAGTACACTAAAATGAGGGAACAAGTTAAAATGTTGAAATACCATGCCAATATTTTCGCGAGCTTTGTTCAGGTTCGTTTTAGGGTCATTCAGATCCTGATCATCCACAATAACCCGGCCTGCCGTAATCACATCTAATTGGTTAATGCAGCGCAAGAAGGTACTTTTTCCCGAACCGGAAGGCCCGATGACACAGACAACTTCTCCTTCGTTGACCGCCACATCAATTCCCTTGAGGACCTGATTCGAGCCGAAACTTTTCTTCAAACCTTCAACTTTTATTTTAGCCACGACGAACCTTCACCTCCAGATAATCAGCAATTTTGGTCAATGTGATAATGACAATCAGGTACATAACCGCAACCGTTAACCATATGTCAAAAGAGGAGAACGTTCTTGCAATAACGATTTTACCCGATTGTGTCAACTCTACGAGACCAATAACGGACAAGATTGACGTATCCTTCAACGTGATAACCATCTGGTTAATGAAGGAAGGAATCATAACCCGCACTGCCTGCGGAATGACAATCTTTATCATCGCTTTGCGATAAGGAAGTCCCAATGAACGAGCTGCCTCCATCTGACCACGATCAATCGATTGAATCCCGCCTCGGATAATCTCGGTTACGTACGCCCCTGCATTCAGACTAAGTGTCAGAATAGCCGCCAGGAACAATGGCATTGTGAAGCCCATCGCCTGTGGAATCCCGAAATAAATAAAGAATGCCAGGACAATCAGTGGAATGCCGCGGAAGATATCTACAAATACAGTGGCAACACCACGAAGGAATTTGTTCTGTCCCACCTTCATAAATCCGAAAATCAGACCGATGATAAACGCGAAGAACAGGGATACAATCGTGTATAAAAGTGTGTTTCCCAGACCTTTAAAAAGTGCAGGAAGAGATTTCTGAATTAGCTCCCAGCGACCTTGATTAGCAACAGTCGGAGCGTTCTCACCCAGATATGTTTCGGTAATGCGTTTATACTCACCGTTAGCTTTGATATTGGCGAGACCTGTATTAAACATCTCCAGAAGCTCCTGGTTTTTCCCCTTGCTTACTGCAAAACCGTAAGGAGCGCCATCTTCTTTGTCGGTAACAATTTTCAAACCGTTGTTCTGATTAACCCCATAGGCCAGTACAGGATAATCTTCAAAACAGGCTACGGAATTACCGGTTTTTACATCTTCATACATTTGGTATGACTCATCAAACGGAACGATCGTAAATCCATACTCTGAAGCGATGGACTCTGCAAAACTAAACCCTTCTGTTCCGGTTTTCACCGCTACCTTCTGTCCACGAAGGTCTTCATAACTCTTAATTGTGTCATTGTTGGCACTAACACCCATAACGACACCTGATTCAAAATAAGTATCCGAAAAATCAAATTTTGCTTTTCTCTCATCCGTAATACTCATCCCTGCGATCACACCATCGACTTGATTCGCCTCAAGTGCCTGTACAGCTGCGTTAAATCCCAGGGATTTGATTTGATACTTAAAATTTTGATCTTTGGCGATGGCATCCAGCAAATCCATGTCGATACCAACAAAATCACCATTCTCATCTTCATATTCGAATGGAGCAAATGTGACATCAGTTCCGATAACATAGGTTTTACCGGAATCGGACGCTGCGGCAGCGTTCCCTACCCATCCTGATAGACCGCTCACCAGGAGCAGCATCAGTGAAAGTATAAAAAATGAGATCTTCGTTGTTTTCATGTGTCCTCCCCGTCTCGGTATTGTCCGAATAATCATTATTTTCTTTGGAATCGGTATTACGGTTATGCTTTTTGTCGATATTCTGCCCATTTGATTGTTATTATTTACTGTATATTAACAATCAATGCTTTGCCTTTCCACTTGCAACATTTTCCTCCATCATTTTTTTCCAACCAGTAAAAGTCCTTTTAATACTTACCCTTTAAGTAAGCTTCGCGAAACCCAATATTACATTGTGAATCTGAAAAAAGGTACATTTACTTTAAAACGTATTATTTAAAATTTAAAACTCAAAAAAAGCCGCGATTTCCGCGACTTTTTATTGTACAGTTTTTTATAATCTATTAATTTGCTCTCGTTGTCAATACAATCTCGAACTTCGAACCAGCTTCACCCGCGAATACAATAGTTCCGTTCTCAGGCAACACAATTTCGTTTTGTCCACTGACCACTGTATGATTAATGCCTATGCCAGCTTGGTTATATACAGCAAATGCGCTGTTTGCAGACATCTTGACCTTCATTTCTTTACCTGCAGCTGATGCTGGAATCGAATACCATGTGGCATGACCATTCGCCTGAATCGTTGTCTTCGATTGTTTTCCTGCATAGATCGGTTTGATGACGTCTTGAGCAGCATAAACGTTGCCTCCAGCTGTAACATATTCCACGCCATTTTCCTCATAGAAATTAAACTCCATCGTGTCACGGCCCGCTAATCCAGGAATTTGCAATTGGTTCACAGCTTGGTTAGCTCCAACGATTTTATTCGTGTAGACATAACCCGGCAGCTCATTAAAAGTATGAATGGGAATCATCGGCATCGCTGCGTTGTACAGTGTTGATGTGTATTTTTCATTGACCAAGACGTAGGCTTTGCCTTCCCGTTTCTGCCATGCGGCCTTTACTTCTGCAGACAATTCATTGGTTTCAAGTTTTTCTGCCTTATATTCAGAGGAAGCAACTTGTCCAAGTCCAGGAACAGACTGATACGAGCGAGACCACAAATATGTGTTCCCATTGACTTCCTGAACGAACTTCAGCTTTTCCGTAGCCGCATCATTAACAAATGAGCCATCAGCGGTGTACGTATAGGTCTGATCAGGACTGTTAGGAGACGACAGATTAGATAACGTTAATTGCCCATCATCTTTTACGTCCATCTTCATTAACATGTTTGCCCCACCCGCGTACATGCCTGTGTGCTGTGTAAGTTCCTTCGGCATGGTTGTTTTCATCGGTGCATCATGTGACTTCTCCGGCTTACGCTCAGGAATGATATTCTTCTCCTCAAGCGCGCCAAGCAACAGCTCAGTTGCCAGCAATTGATCCGTTGAGCTATGACCACCGGAAGAGGTTACGGCAGCAGCCATATTATACTCCGGAAGTACAATCAATGAGGAATGATAGGTTATTGTATTGCCGCCTTTGCTTACTGCCTGGATGCCGTAATCATTAAAAGGAAACAGGTTCACGCTGTCCCAGCCCAGGCCGTAACCAATGGACGAATCGCCTTCTTCTGGCCACATGCCTCTCTTGTATTCTTCTTGCTCCATGGCCTCTACGGATTCCTCCGAAAGAACACCTTCAACCTCACCTGTAAAGATTTTCGAGAACTGAACCAGATCTTCAGCGGTGGAATAGATGCCTCCCGAGGCAATCATATTTGTAGTCTCTAATGGAAGTTGCTCCTCATGCGAAGGGGCATATGTTGCTGCCATCTGGCTAAAGTCCACAATATCCTGCGGTGTTTTGGTATGCTCCATACCAAGGGGTTCGGTTATGTACCGGTGCATGAAAGTTGTGAAGTCCATGCCACTGACACGCTCAACCAAAATTTCAGCTAATGTAAAACCGTCATTACTATACACCGAGTATGCGCCAGGATCGGCCTTCAAATGTTGCGTCGCCAATTGTTCCAGTAACGTATCATGTGCATAGGTATCATTATCTCCAAACAGTATTGCACTGTTACTTGACGTTCCGAGAAGTCCCGATGAATGATTCAGTAACATGCGTGGTGTAATCTGTTGGTAACGCTTGTCTTTCATTTTAAAGTCCGCAATATACTTCACGACAGGCTCATCGAGATCAACCTTGCCTTGGTCCACTAGCTTCATTACGGCGGTTGCAAGCACCATTTTACTGGTTGAACCAATGCCATACATTGTTTCAGAAGAAAGTGGGGTGTTGTTTTTCAGGTCATTTTTGCCTGCCTGACCGGAGATCACAATCTCGCCCTCATCCATCAGTGCGTACTGCACACTTGTCGTAGCGTATGATTCAATAAGTACCTTGGCCTTTGCACTTACTGCCTTTTTAGTTAGATCATACGTAGAGCTACTACCGTTACTGCTAGCGGGTGTGGCCATGGCCGACATTGGGGACATCATTGCAAACACCAAAGTTATGGCGGCGATAGACGTTCGTTTCTTTCGTGTCAATCTCATCTTCTCCTGTCTAGTCTATGGATTGGGAATCTCTGTGTTAGTACTCCCGTAGTGTAACCGAAGAAGATGAACTGTCTGTGGCTTGAATATGAATCGAGTATGAACCAAGCAGGACCAACCGAAATAAGTTGGACACACGGTAAAAATCGCTTTAGTCCAGCTTTGTTTTGTTTGCAAATTAAACTTTTGCTATAATGGTATATCAGTCGATGGAGTGTCAATAACATGGCTAAGTATATAAATAAACGCAGTCCATAATTCAGCATGAGTAATGGAGTTGAAGCAATGCTAAAAGTTAATCGGAATGACCAACGTCCGATCTGGCAGCAACTTTTGGATCAAGCGATTCATAATATCACAACCGGGAAATGGCAACCAGGCGAATTGCTGCTCCCCTCACGCGAACTTGCTCAATTAATTGGTGTTTCACGCTCAACCATACAGATTGTGTACGAGGAATTATTCAGTCGAGGGTATACGGTAACCTCCCGACGAGCCGGGACAAGAGTTAGTGATTGGACATATGCACCTCGCTCATCAGAAGGCATCACGATGCAAGGGCCTATTCCGCCCGAGCTGCCTACACTAAACGAATCGATTGGTCATCTGCATAGTTGGTTTGGCAATAGAGACAATCGCAAAATAGAAATTGATTTTAATCCCCACGAGCCTTATCTGGATGAAAGTTTCACAAAAGCCTGGAGGCAATCTTTTTTACAAGCTTCTACTGAACCCAATCTGGATCTTTGGGCTTATGGTGATGCCAGAGGGTTACTGGCGTTAAGAGAACAGATTCAGCGTTATTTGTCACTTGAACGAGGCATTCATATCGATGTTGATCAAATCTTGTTAACCTCAGGTGCACAACATAGCATTGATTTAATTGCCCAGGCACTCTTAAGTGAGGGTGACACAGTTTCCGTAGAAGATCCCGGCTTCCCTGCTGCTTGGATGGCGATGAAATACCGCCGGATGCAAGTCGATCCCGTTCCGGTTGATGAGTATGGATTATGTGTAGATCATATTCACCCACAGACAAAACTCGTATTTGTCACACCTTCTCATCAATGCGCCGTTGGTGTTATTATGTCGGAGCCACGCAGGCAACAATTGATGCACTTGGCATCTCATCATCGATATTGGATTGTTGAGGATGACTACGATAGCGAATTTAGGTACCGTGGAGATCCACTTCCAACTATATTTAGTCAGCAACCTCAGAATACGCTTTATATGATGAGTTTTTCCAAAATGGTTGCACCTGGCATTCGACTATCCGCTATCATCGGCCCCAAAATAGCCATCGATCGCCTTACCCAAGTTCATGAATTAACCTATCGTCATCTGCCGATTATGGAACAATTAACGCTAACTCATTTTATTGAGCGTGGTCATTTTATGCGCCATATGAGAAGAGTTCGGAACATATATCGACGCAGACACGAAGTCATGACCAAAGCCATTGTTGCTTCTGGGCTAGGCTCACGATTTACATTAAGTGGTGTGGAGACGGGATTACATATGCTTCTAGAATCTGAAACGTCATTTGACGAAGAAGCGCTGACAAATGCTGCCCTTGATCAAGGTGTACGCGTGTATCCGCTTAGTAGATATTGCTTGGAGAGTCATCGAAAAGGATGGATATTAGGTTTTGCAAAAGTGGATGAGGAGCAGATTGAGGAAGGCATACATCGGCTTGCAAAGATTGTATTATGATGGAGAACATGCTCTCCAATCGGATTCGAAAGGATGTTTTTTGTAATGAAAATTTTAGTGTTAGGAGCCACCGGACGGGTTGGAAGTCATTTCGTCTCTAATGCCCTACGTTCCAATCATCATGTAACTGCACTGGTTAGAAGCCCGGAAAAGGTACAAATCAACGATGACAATTTTGTTCTACATCAAGGAAACGCTTTAGTCAAAGAGGATATTCATCACGCCATACAGGGTGTGGATCTCGTTGTTAGTTCCTTAAATACCGATGGAACAACTACATTATCGCAATCCATGGGACATATTGCTGAGGCTATGGCTCAGGAGCGTATCAAAAGAATCATTACCATTGGTACTGCAGGAATATTGGAAAGTCGAACGGATCCTGGCTTGCTTCGTTTTCAATCCCCTGAGTCCAAACGTAAGTCCACGCGAGCAGCTGAAGAGCATCTGGAGATGTACAACATTCTGAAGGCTTCAGAGTTAGAATGGACAATCGTGTGTCCTACCTACTTATTTGATGGAGAATCTCTTGGTAAGTACCGGGTTGAGCGCGACTATTTGCCTGACGGTGGAACTTCTATATCTGTAATCGATACTGCGGAGTTTGCTTATCAGCAATTAATGTCTGATGAGTATGTACAGTCTCGTGTAGGTATAGCCTACTAGGGCGTCTTAAGTTTCAATATAAACAAGCACATTACGAGCCTGCAATTGTTATCCATTAAGAACAATTGCAGGCTCTATTTGTGTCTGCTGTTAAGCTATTTAAGCCCTTCATATAGAGGAAATTGCGAAGTGATTTCACGGACACTACCTAATATTTGATTTTTCACATCCGAGTTCTTTGGATTTTTAAAAGCAAGCCCTATCAGCTGAGCAATTTCTTTCATTTCCCTGGCTCCAAGCCCTCTTGAAGTCATAGCCGGAGTTCCAAAACGAATACCGCTTGTAACCAAAGGACTTGCCGTATCGTGAGGAATTGCATTTTTATTCGCCGTAATCCCTACTTCATCCAGTAAAGCTTCGGCTTCTTTGCCTGTAAGGCCCATAGTTCGTAAGTCAACCAACACGATATGATTATCTGTTCCTCCCGATACAAGGGTAAGTCCTTCATTCATTAAAGTTTCTGCCAATACGTTGGAGTTATTCAGAACACCTTCAATATATGTTGTGAACTCGGTTTGCAATGCCTCGCCTAATGCCACCGCTTTCCCCGCGATAACGTGCATGAATGGCCCGCCCTGAGTCCCCGGGAATACAGCTTTGTCGATCGCCTTTGCCCAGGACTCCCGGCACAAAATGGCTCCCCCTCGTGGTCCTCGTAAGGTCTTGTGTGTGGTGGTTGAAACAAAATGGGCATGTGGTACCGGGTTAGGATGCAAACCTGCCGCAACAATTCCTGCTATATGCGCCATATCTACAAAGAAAAGAGCTCCTACTTCGGCGGCAATCTGGGCAAATAATTCAAACTCAATGGTCCGCGGGTATGCACTTCCACCTGCAACAATCATGCGTGGACGATACTTATAAGCAAGTTTACGTACTTCGTCAAAGTCAATGCGGCCCGTCTGTGCATCGACACCATATGAAACAAAATTGTAAAACCTACCTGAAAAATTAACAGTACTTCCGTGGGTTAGATGACCACCCTGGGATAGATTCATGCCAAGTATTGTGTCCCCAATCTCAACCGAGGCAAAATATACTGCCATGTTGGCCTGAGAACCGGAGTGAGGCTGCACATTCGCATGTTCAGCGCCAAAAAGTGCTTTAAGGCGGCTATTTGCTATCTCTTCGACTGTATCGACATGCTCACACCCGCCATAATATCTTCTGCCCGGATACCCCTCCGCATATTTATTGGTCAATACCGAACCTGTTGCTTCCATCACAGCTTGACTTACAAAATTCTCTGATGCAATCAGTTCTATCTTATCCCGCTGCCTTCCAAGCTCTTGCTGGACAGCCATTCCTATTACTTTATCTTGCTTCTCCAAATGTTTCATGAACATCTTCCTCTCCATATTACGGTTATTTATTCGTTCCAAGTTGTTTTTTGGGAAATTTACTATTCATCAGTAGATGTGCCATCATTCCTGCAAACAGTCCCCAAAATGCACCACCCACACCAAGCAAAGTCACATTCGCTGCTGTCGCCAAAAACGTAATCAATGCAGTTTCACGTCCCTTAGGGTCCGTTAATGCATTGGCAAGACTGCCACCGATCGTTCCAAGTAAGGCTAATCCCGCTAATGTTGCGATAAAGGTAGCAGGAAGAATCAAAAACAGAGCAGCCAATGTTATGCCAAAAATGCCGACAAAAATATAAAAAACACCACAAGCAATACCTGCAATATAACGTTTGGTTGAATCCTCATGTGCATCCTTTCCTGTACAAATCGCTGCTGTAATAGCTGCCACATTAAAAGCATGTGATCCGAATGGGGCTGCAAGAAGCGAACCCAAACCTGTTACAGCTAAAATAGGATTGGCACTTGTCTTGAATCCATCATTACGCAGAACAAGCATTCCGGGCATATACTGCCCTGTCAAGGTAATAATGAACAGCGGTAGCGCAACGCCAAGTAAGGCGTTTAACGAAAACGCTGGAACAACAAATACAGGCGATGCTACAGCCAATTGGATTGTACTGAAGTCTGTTTTCCCCATGCATATCAAATAAATCAAACCGATTGCCAATATGCCAACAATGGCGTAACGGGAAGTAAACCTTCTTAGCACGATATAGCCTGCAAACAGTACAATCACAAGCAAAGGATCTACCTTCGCCCCTCCAAAGGCCGAAATACCAAACTGTAGCAAAATACCTGCTAACAATCCGGAGGCGATGCCTGGGGGAATAAGTCGAACGAAACGTTCAAACATGCCTGACAAACCTAAAATAATAAATCCGACTGCTGAAATCATGTAAGCGCCAATAGCTTCTGGATAAGGGGTTAGCGCTAATGCTGAAACGAGAAACGCCACACCCGGTGTAGACCAGGCTGTAATAATCGGTTCCTTATATCGATAACTGAGCCAAATTCCTGTTACGCCTACCCCAATCGAGATGGACCAAATCCAGGAAGCGGTCATTTCCGGGCTTAAACCAGCGACTTTTGCAGCTTGAAAAACAAGGATAAACGTACCCCCGTAATTAACAATTACGGATATTAAAGCGGCGATCACCGGCGATATCAAATCACGGCCACGTAACGAAGGGGATGCTGTCTTCATATTTAACACTACCTCTCACTTAATCATCGATGCGTGTGTTTTCATTCCAGTAATACTCGTCCGGTAAATAGCGTTGACCAAATACACTTGTCCCTACACGTATCATTGTAGCTCCTTCTTCAATGGCGACTTGGAAGTCACCAGACATACCCATCGATAAAATATCCATTTCTACGCGTGGAATATTTTTCTCTTTAATCTGTGTACGGATCTGGTTTAACAATCGAAAACAATGTCGTGTTTCTTCGTTTGTCGCATTCAGTTTTCCAATGGTCATTAGACCTTTCACGTTTAATGTCTCGAATTGAGACAACTGTTCTACAAGCTCAACGGCTGTTTCTGGAGAGGCACCAAATTTACTTTCTTCGTAGGACGTATTAATTTGCACAAGAATGTCTAAGGTCTTATTCTCTTTGAGAAGCTGGTTATGTAACGCTTGACCCAGTTTCAGACGATCTACGGAATGGATGAGAGTAACATATTTAACTACGTCCTTTACTTTATTTGTTTGCAGATGTCCGATAAAATGCCATTCCACCTGCTTGCTTTGTTCCATGAGTGGGAATTTGTCTCGGAGTTCTTGAGCTTTGTTTTCTCCAAACAGGACCTCACCTGCTTGAATAGCTATTTGTAATTTCTCTAGCGGTACCGTTTTGGTCGCGAGCAACAACTTGATGTCCTCTATGTTGCGACCTGAAGCCTGGCAGGCCAATGCCATTTGCTGTCTTACAGCTTGAAGATTTTCTTCTACTAGATGTTTCATGTCAGCCACCTTCTTTCTATTCCAAACAGGAATGAATCAATGAGATTAGCTCCTCCTTATGTATTGTGAAGACTGTGTAGAACGTCATGCTAGTATAGCAACGCATGGATTGGATATACATATCCAAAAATGATCTTTTGGAACAGTCCAAAACGACAAATAGGACATTAATTCAATTGGTGTTCCTTTAATACGCTTTTAAAAGTCAATAATCTGATTGATGCGATGCCCGCACGCTTCTTCCAAAATGAAAAAAGCCGCTAAATTAGCGGCTTGGTTTAGTTCTATGTTCATGTCCAAGAAGATACATGTTTTATGATGATTTACTCGTTCACATTTTCCTTGGTTACCAGCTTCAATTCAGCGGGAATCGATGACTCCACCTGCTTGCCACTGAGCACATCCAGAGCTGCTTGCAGCGCCAGTTGGCCAATCAGTATAGGCTGCTGAGCGACTGTTGCTGTCAATTTACCATCCTGAATGGATTTGATTGCATCATCATTGCCGTCGAATCCGATGACCGGAATGTCTTTACCTGAGCTTTGAATCGCTTCAATTGCACCAAGTGCCATCTCGTCATTATGGGCAAATACCGCTTGCACGTCAGGATTACCCTGTAGCAAGTTCTCCATGACATTTAACCCTTTGGACCGATCGAAATCAGCAGATTGTTTGGAAACCACATCAAGTTGCTTGTCAGCCACTTCATGGAAACCTTTACCCCGTTCTCTTGTTGCGGAAGCACCAGGCACACCTTCAAGTTCAATGACTTTTGCTCCCTCACCCCGTTGTTCCACAAAATATTCAGCTGCCATGCGTCCACCTTTAACGTTATCCGATGCCACTAGTGCCGCCACTTCGCCTTTATCTGCGGAGCGATCCAGCGTGATCACAGGAATGCCCACACTATTAGCGGATTGAACCGCTGTGGAGATCGCTGCAGAGTCCGCGGGGTTAATCAGAAGTGCACTAACACCTTGCTGAATGAGATCATCCACATCATTGGTTTGTTTGGCCGAATCGTTCTGCGCATCCACCACGATGACCTGTATTCCCTGTTTTTTGGCTTCAGCCATTACCCCGTCCTTCAGTGATACAAAGAATGGATTGTTTAGTGTAGATATCGACAAACCTATTTTCTTCTGTCCGTTACTTTTGTTTGGGTTAGGTTTCGCCCATTCCGGTGGCTCCAGAGAGCACCCGGCCAGAACGATGATCATCAGCATACTTATGAGTGTTACAGTCCACTTTTTCATATTCGCTTCTCTCCTTATGCTGTTTTCTTGCGGTCCAGCAGGACGGCAATGGCAATGACGATACCTTTTACAACCATTTGATAAAATGAGTTTACTTCAAGCAAGTTCAATCCATTATTCAACACGCCGATAATCAGAACACCGATCAGTGTACCAACGATGCGTCCGCGTCCTCCAGCAAGACTTGTACCACCCAATACAACTGCTGCGATTGCATCCAGCTCGTAGGATGTACCTGCCGTTGGTTGCGCTGAATTCAAACGCGATGTCAGAATTGCACCTGCCAGAGCAGCGAGCATACCCGTCAGGGAGTAGATCATAATTTTCACGCGATTAACTTTGATACCCGAGATAATGGAAGCTTTCTCATTACCGCCGATGGCGTACGTTTTACGACCAAAAGCCGTTTTATGCAAAACAATCCACAGAATCATGAAGGTAATCAGCATCGTGATTGCAGGTACCGGAATGCCCAGCAGGTAACCGCGGCCAAACAGTTGGAACAACAGGTTATCCCCGAGTCCTGTAATTGGATTACCATTGGTGTACACCAATGTCAGTCCTCTGAATATCGTCATGGTTGCCAATGTAGCGATAAACGGAGCCATTTTACCTTTGGTAATCATTAGTCCGTTCACCATACCCATGACACCACCAAGTGCTACACCAATAATGATGGACAAGATCGGATCGAGACCAGACAACATCATATTTGCTACAAAAGCACTGGATAAAGCCAGGATTGAGCCGACCGACAGATCAATTCCACCCGTCAGGATAACAAACGTCATACCAAAGGCAATCAGCGCATTAATCGAGACTTGACGCAATAAATTCAAGATATTGAGCGGTTCCAAGAAACTGGGATTCAACACCGATACGATGAGAATAAGAATGATTAAGCCAAGCAGCGGTCCCAATTTTTGTATCACGTTTGAGAAACGGAATCCGCTTTTAGCCGTTTTGTTTTCCTGCATTGTTGTCATATCACTGTCCCCCTGTGGCCAATGTCATAATGTGTTCTTGTGTTGCTACTTCCCTTGCAACCTCGCCACTGATGTGTCCCTCATGCACAACCGCGATCCGGTCGCTCATGCCAAGCACTTCAGGCAGCTCCGACGATACCATGATGATTGCAACACCGCGGTCAGTCAGTTCATTCATCAATTCATAGATTTCGCGCTTCGCCCCGACATCCACTCCGCGGGTAGGTTCATCCAGGATAAGTACGCTTGGTCCGATACCAACCCATTTCGCGATAACCACCTTCTGCTGGTTACCCCCGGATAGATTCCTTGCCGCCGTCTCGGAGGATTGCGTTTTGATCTGTAGACGTTTGATCAGTGTATCTACGAAGTCTTGTTCTTTTGAAGTTGAGATGAAACCTTTGCTTGAGAAACTGAACAGATTTGGCAACGCCATATTCTCGCGAATAGAGAAGTCTAATACCAGCCCCTCATCCTTGCGGTCTTCTGTAATAAACCCGATTCCATGTTTCACTGCATCTGCCGGTTTACGAATGTTCGCTTTTTTGCCGCGGATGAAGATTTCACCGCTATCTAACGTATCCAAACCAAAGATGGTTCTCATGATCTCTGTTCGTCCAGAACCCATGAGTCCAGAGAAACCGAGTATTTCCCCCGCTCTCACGGTGAAGTTAATATTCTCGAATAGACCTTTGCTGCTTGCATTCCTTACTTCGAGGACAACTTCACCATAAGAAGGATTCCGGACAGGATAACGCTCGGTAAGTTCACGACCTACCATTTTCCGCACCACTTCATCAAAGCTTGTCTGCGGAATAGCTTGTGTGTCTACCGTTCTTCCGTCACGCATGATGGTAATCCGGTCACAGATCGTGAATATCTCCTCCATTCGGTGAGAAATATAGACGATGGATACGCCTTCCTTCTTCAGCGAGCTGATTACACCAAACAGCTTCTGGATCTCACGCTCCGTAAGTGCTGCTGTTGGCTCATCCATAATGATGACCTTGGCATCTGTCATTAGCGCTTTGGCAATCTCGATCATCTGTTGCTGCCCGACAGAGCACTCTCCCGCAGGACGTTCCAGTGGTATGTCTACGGAAAGCTTGGCGAACTGTTCTTTGGCAAGCGCTTTCATTTGTCTTGTATTGAGCAATCCGAACGATGATGTCAGTTCCTTACCAATAAAGAGATTATCCAGCACCGTCATTTCAGGCCATACATTCAGCTCCTGATGTATGAATGTGAGACCCAGTTTCTCGGCTTCCTTCGGACTTGCAAAATAGTTTTCTTCTCCGTCTATGGTAATGGTTCCCTGATCACGCTGATGAAGACCAATCAGAATATTCATCAGTGTGGATTTGCCGGCTCCATTCTCCCCCATCAGGGCATGAACTTCACCATCCTTTAGTTCAAAATCCACTCCGCTCAGCACCTGATTCGTTCCAAACGCTTTATGAATGTCTTGCATCTGAATGTGCATTACGCAACCTCCTTTTAACCGAAATGGACTCCCGATTGTAAAATGCAATTGGCATAGGGTGTGGCTTCACCTGTGCGGATGACCGCTTTCACCTGCCGAGTTAATGCTTTGAATTGTTCATGGCTGACGGAAGCATCAATTGCTTCTACACCGAATTTCTCTGTGATGAATTGCATAGCTACGGGATTGCCTTCGCAAATCTCTTCAGCCACAATGACTTTCTCAATGACCATATCTTCTGCGATCGCTTCCACCACTTCGCGAAAACTTGGTGTTCCCAGTTTGAGGGCCAGATCAATTTTGAGTACCCCGTCCGGTACCGGCAGACCTGCATCCGCAATCGCAATCATGTCCGTATGGCCCAGATCCGACAAAATCTTGGAAATGTGACTATTCAACATGCCATTTCTTTTCATTACAAGCTCTCCTCTACTTCATCACGCGTCGGCATGCCGCCCTGCGCTCCGAACTTGGTGACGGACAACGATGCAGCCCGATTGGCGAAGCGTATACTCTCTTGTAACGCTTTTCCTTCAGCCAAAGCAACTGCAAATGCGGCGTTGAACGTATCCCCTGCCCCCGTAGTATCAACAGCCTCAACTTTATAAGTTGGGACTAGAATTTCCTCAGTGCCATCAAAGTACCGTACACCTTTACTGCCCTCCGTGATGAACAACTTGTTAGGATACTGACGTAATGCCTGTGCCGGACTCATACCCTGAAACAAAATCTCGGCTTCATGCTCGTTTGGCGTGATATATGCGGCATTGTCGATCACTTCTTGCGGCAATGTTCTCGCCGGAGCGGGATTAAGCAGCAGCGGTGTTCCGAGTTCTGCACACAATGCACTCACATGCACAACCGTTTCCTCCGGAATTTCCTGCTGAATTAATACGATATCTGCATCGCGGATCACTTCAGCTGCTTCATCGACATATGCAGGAGTAACTTCCCGATTCGCCGCTTCAACCACTACGATACTATTATCACCTTCTGCCAGAATGATATGAGCCGTTCCACTTTCTAAATGTGTAACCGGTTTCACATTTTGCGTATTTACAGCATTTGCTCTAAAGTTCTCTACAATATCTTTGCCAAAAGCATCGTCGCCTACCCGACCGATCATCGCAACCTCGGCACCCAGTCGTGCAGCGGCAACAGCCTGATTGGCTCCTTTGCCACCAGGAACTGTTTTGAAGCTATCGCCAAGAACGGTTTCACCCGCTCCCGGCCGTCTTGACGAAGTAACAACCAGATCCATCGAACTGCTTCCAATTACACATATTTTAGCCATCTGATCTCACCTTTCTCGTAGTGCCCCGTTCGATGAAACTTACGGGCAACTGTATGTTTTTATTCTCTATTGCAGCTTGTTCCACAAGCTGGATAAGTAATCCCGCCGCTTCTCTTCCCATCTCGTATGCTGGCTGACGGATGGTGGACAATGCCGGCGATAATAGGCTGCTCATCGGAATATCATCGAAACCAATCACTTGTACGTCATCAGGAACCTTTCTTCCGATTCGTGATGCCTCATGCAGTACTGCCATGGCTGCGATGTCATTGCTCGCAATGACCCCGTCTGTGTCCGCATATTTCCTGAATAATTCTTCAGCCCATACACCTGCCTCGTTAATTGAAAATGAGGTCGTCTGGATCACCCGGTAGTCTAACCCAGCATCACGGATGATTTCAATCGCCCCTTCAAAACGATCCTGAGCGGGTCTGATCTGTGACGGTCCCTGCATAACTGTGATCCGGCGACTGCCGCGTTTGATAATCTCCCTTGCAGCTAGTCTTCCACCTTCCCTGCCATCCGCATACACGGATGGACGATCCAGTGAAGTTCTGTCCAGAAACACAACGGGAATCTTCAGGTTTTCATATATCGAAGAATGAGGGTAGTTCGTTGAAGAGATCACACCAACCACGTTGTTCTGGATAAACGTCTGGATGTAATCCTGCTCCTTCCGTTCATCCTCATCACTATTTCCGAATATCAGTCTGTAATCCTGCTCCTGCATCCGGTCCTCTACGCCGCGGGCTAACTGCGGGAAATAAGGGTTCGTAATATCCGGCAACAACAGGCCAATCAGTTTGGATTTACGCTTATATAATGAGCGAGCCACTTCATTCGGCGAAAAGTTAAGCGCCTTCACAGCATCTTCCACTTTTTTGCGTGTGTCCGCATGAACATAACCTCTATCATTAATGACCCTGGATACGGTGGCTACAGATACGCCAGCCAGTTGAGCTACGTCTTTAATTGTTGTCATAAGTTGTTCTCCTCTATGTGTAACCGGTTACAGACATTAAATTATCATATTATTTTCAATTTGACAAGCGTTTTCATTCTGGAAATTTCTCCAAGTATACATAAAGTGCACTAGAATTCATCTATATCATGGTTTCTTCCTGCCAGGGAGATCGATACTTCATAGATGTAAAGAGCCATCACTCGATTAAAACTCAGAGTGATGGCACCAGATCAACATAAGAATCAGCAATCTCCTGAACTTAATTAGCCTTTAATTAACAAATTAGATAGTACCATTTTCGAATAAATCAATTCATAGCGTTTATTTTATAACTCCCCATAAACTTCATCTGTAACAGGTTCCAACCATTCCGGTGTACCTGCAGTGATCGCAATGTGTTCAAACCAACTATCTTTGGCGGCCCCATGCCAGTGTTTCACACCATCATGAGTCACAATAACATCGCCGGCTTTGAGGAATTGAGCAGGTTTTCCTTCTTCCTGATACCAACCTTCCCCACCAGTCACTAACAACAGCTGAAATCCACCGCGATGGATATGCCAGTTATTTCTGCATCCCGGTTCAAACGTTACATTCCCAACACCCACATTCACTTTGGGATCAGCAACCAAGGATTCGAGATAACTTTGCCCTATGAAATATTGCGAAAATGCTTCGTTTTTTTCTCCTACCGGGAATATCACTCCATCTTTAACTTCTTCATGTTTAGCCATTTTATTTCCTCCAGTGTGATCTTATTGATTAATCGTCCTGCTCCTATGTTGACCTAAATATGATTACACACATACGTGCGATATCGCACATTTGTGTATAATATAAAATAATTGCACTGCCTCTGCAAGGATCAAATGAACCCGATCTGTGCCTTATGGCGCAAAGGAACAACATTTGTGCAATTACTCTCTGGAAAGAATGGTGATTACTATCGTTTCTATCACAGATCGAAGAATACTTAAGTCTCAGGAGGCGATCAAATCCGCTTTTATCAAACTCATGAATGAGAAACCTTTTGATACCATTACGATGCAAGATATCTCTGATCATGCAAATGTCGGCCGCAGAACGATATACCATCACTATTCGGACAAATTTGACTTGCTGGATAAATTAATTGAAGAACATATCGATGAACTACGAAGATTGTGCAAGGAAGCATCCGATCTGGATTTTATAGAAAGCAATGTACTTTGGTTCGAATATTTTGAAGTTCACTATTCATTTTTCTCGGCTATGTTACTGAGTAAAGGAGCCCCTTTTTTCCGCAATCGCTTCCTGGCTCTTGTCATTGAAGAACTGGAAGATGAGGTGAATGTAACGGAGGGGAAAAATAAAGGACTAACAAAAGAAGTGATTCTCACGTTCTTTGGTACAGCAATCGTGGGTATCGTGGAATCCTATTTCACGAATGGATTACCCCGGCAACCTCATATTGTCGCAGAACAAGTAGGGATTTTACTAGAAAGGAATCTATAACATAGACTCCTCATGAACCGTTCCTTCTTGATATTCTTATCAGCTGAGGAGCGGTTTATTAATTATCATTACAAAGATTAGCGATATGTGATATGGTCAGTGAGAATATTAATAGATTCATACATACATATGTACATGAAATGTGAGGAGAAGATCGAAAGTGATAGAGAGAAATACCCTTGAGAAACCGAGTAAATTTAGTGATCCCATTTTTGTCATGCTCGTGGCAAGCCTGTGTTGCTTGTTATGGGGAAGTGCGTACCCATCCATCAAACTTGGATATATCGCGTTTAACATTCTGCCGGAAGATATTGCTTCCAAGTATGTATTTGCTGGATACCGGTTTACACTGGCGGGTATGCTGCTCTTGCTCCTGTCTCGTATCGTTAGAAAACAGAAGCTCCAATTAACCAAGCCTCAGTGGACAGACCTCATCATGTTAGGTATATTGCAAACCGGTTTGCAATATATGTTTTTCTACGTTGGCGTAGCCAATACCACAGGTGTCAAAGGCTCTATTATGAACGCAACTACGACCTTTTTCAGTGTTGTTCTGGCCCATTTCATCTATAAAAACGACAAATTAAGCAGAAATAAAATCGTTGGTTGCTTGCTTGGATTCGTTGGCGTAATCATCGTAAACTTCCATACGGATCTGCTTGCTTTTTCCTTTTCATTCACAGGCGAAGGCTTCGTTATTATAGCGGCACTTGTTTTTTCCGTTACAGCCCTTTACGCAAAACGTCTCACCGCCACCATCGATGTTCTGATCATAACAGGTGTCAGCTTATTCGTCGGGGGACTGGTACTTACGCTGTTAGGTCTATCACTCGGCGGTCGTGTCACCCATTTCACCTTGGAATCCACGAGTAACTTAATCTACCTGGCTTTGCTGTCATCTGTCGCATTTTGTCTGTGGAATATGCTTCTCAAGTACAACAAGGTCGGAAGAGTGTCTGTCTATAACTTCCTAATCCCTGTATTTGGAGCTTTATTATCAGCGTTATTCCTGGGGGAAACGATCTTGGAACTGAAAAATCTGGTCGCATTGCTGTTCGTGTCGGTTGGCATTTATTTAGTCAATCGTGTACGTTCTGTGCAAAGCTCTAATAACACTCCAATGAAATAGACTACGCGTCCCACTTTCATGGATAACAAAAAAAGCCGCTAATCAGCGGCTTTTTTTTGTAAATGTGATCAAGCTATGCTTTCATTTCTTTACGATGCTATACCTTAATATATATTCGTAAAGTCAATTAAGTCTTCTTCTTCCAAATAATTAAAAACTATAGTGTGCTTACCCAGCTCATATTCCATCTCATAACCACCCACAACTTCATTATAATATTCCGAGGTGGGTTTTCCCATCCATCGTTTCACATTCCATGGTGAGAGGTACTGCTTTTCATTGTACAGCTGGATAACCGCAATACGTGATTTCTTGCTAAGCTCGTGCATGTATGAATCAAACCCGATGCCGAATTTAGAATAATAATAGTACGCTCCCCATTCCCCGTTTGAACGAGAATTGGGTTTCCCCAGCTTTTTTTGCGCATTTTGAAGCGTCATGCCAATCTTGATGTCCGTCCGGCCTGGCAACACACCCTTTATAGCAGCTTCCTTCAGGCTTTTCAGGTAAGCGCGATCGCCAACACCCGAGTTTGGCCAAGCTTCTGAACGGAGGTTACGTGTATCTTCCAACCGCAATTCCAATTTGTTCACATTCAGCTTAAACGTATCAACCCCATAGACAAATTGAAGGTTGTTGTAATTTTTGAACTGCACTCGGGCACCTGAAAGAGTACGGATTCCATCATCTCTGCTTGCAGAGTAGGAATCGTCGATTTTTTTTCCCTTATTATCGACATATGTTACACGGCGCAATTCCCCGGAACGAACAATATACGTTTTTACCTCATTGAAATTAGAAGTTCCCCAATCGGTGATCATCAGCATGTCTGGTGTACTAGACTCTTTGCTTTTCACAACAAAGTTCCAGGTTTGAGGCAAAATAATCGTACTCAGATCCAGTTTTGCTGCCTGAACAGTTCCGTATGCTGCACCTTTTTTCAGCAAGGCTGCACGATACGTGCCTGAATAACTCTTGTCGCCTTTTTTATTGTTTGTCCAACCATTTTCTTCGGTTAGTGTACTCTTCTGTTCATCATAAGCAAAAATATAAACGGTGTAAGCCGTTTGCTTGGCATCACGAAGCGTAAATGAAAGCCGGCTCATACTTTCGAGCTGTTTGGCGGAGATTTGCTCTCCTTTGGCAGCGGCATTAGGTGGTAGCAGAAGCAATGCGCTCAGAACATAGGTGATTAAGGTAAGTAAGGCCAGAGAAGCCCATTTTGCATTGTGTTTAGGGTGTATCATTGATGACTCTCCTTTGAGTAAAAAAATAAAATCTAACAGCTTTTTCTAATTATGAATCGTTCACAATCTCAACATTCAAACAGGTACTTGCTAGCGTGTAATCTTGATCAAACTATGTAGTTAATATAGATTCATGTTCAATAAGCATATCCTCCTACTAGTACTAATTTCCTAAGAATGATAACATACCCTTTCTAATAAAGAAATAACAATCTAATTAATAGATTTCGAATCATATAACATAAAATAAGCCGCTATATAGCGGCTCTTCAAGTATCTTCGAATACGATATGATTTATAGACAGGAGTAAACCACATTACGTAAGCGTCGTTGAACGTATGGTTCCTGACTGTTCAGCAGGTGCTGTGCATACATGACTGTAAGCTCTGAATCCGGATCAATAATAGCCATACACCCAGCAGCGCCGCTCCAACCAAATTCGCCAATTGGGCTCAGCGAACCACTGCCTGCTTTGGAGATATGTGTACGGACACCTAGTCCATAGCCGTATCCATACATATGATCCCAGGAATAATCAGCACGAGTCATCTCGTTCAGGTGGTCCGTTCGCATCAGTTCCACTGAAGCTTGTGACAGAATGCGCACGCCTTGTGGACTCGTACCATGCCCAGTAAGCGCGTTCAGAAAACGTGCATAATCGCTAACGGTTGATAGCAACCCTGCACCGCCGCTTTCCAGCTCCGTACCCACACGGAATCCATTACCGTCAAAACGTACAGCCTTTTCAAGCTCATCATTATAAGCATACTGTGGAATCAGGCGTGTCTGCTGCTCATCGTTCAGATTAAACGCTGTATCGTTCATGCCAAGGGGTCCGGTGATTTCGTCCCGCAGATACGTACCAAAGCGTTTGCCACTTACCACTTCCACCAAGGCTCCTAACACATCATGGCACATGCTGTAATTCCAGTGTGTCCCTGGTTCAAACAGCAGTGGTTCTTTCGCAAGCGCTCTCGCGAAGTCACGTGTTGGTAATGTTCCGTCGGTGCTTTTTACAGCTTCTTGAATGCTTGGACTACCCACGTCATACGAGAACCCGGCGGTCATGGTGAACAAATCACGTACTGTAATGGCTTTTGTCGCCTTTTCCAGCCGGATCTCGCCGTTCGCCATCGTTTTCTTTACCGTCATCTCAGCATACTCTGGCAGATAATCAGACAGTGGGTCGCTTAGCAGCATTTCACCTCTCTCCACCAGTTGCAATCCTGCCACGCAGGTCATAATTTTGGTCATGGAGTATAGATTGAAGATCGCTCCATCACCGATAGGTGTTTTCTCTTCCAGATTGGCGTATCCATTACGATAATGGAAAACGGTATCATTTCGATGCATCACCAGCACCTCTGCCCACGGTATACGCCAGGATGTAATGCGGTCAATAAATGAAGCAAGCGGTTTAAAGTCCATTTTTTCCCGTCCTTCTATGTAAAATCGTTTATCATTTTGCGATGTGGTACATGTTCACTCCCACAATCGACATATTATTAATATACGACCTTTTACAACGATTGACTACCATCTATATTGCTTCAATGATCGTAACAGGAACAGCTGGTTAACTGAGATTCTCTTCCTGTAATACAACAAGCCAGACAGATGATCTGTCTGGCTTGTTGTAATTTCATAAGTTCGTCTACAATGAGCACGATATTGAATAAGTTGGATTACAGTCCTTTCTTGCCATAGTCAGTCAAGAATTCTACGGTTTGAGGATCATAATGTGAGAAAAAGGAGCTTGTTCCTGTATCCAGTGCTGCTACCTTTTCCATATCCTCCAAGGTCAATTCAAAATCAAATACATTGAAGTTCTCTTCCATTCTATTTTTGTTGACCGTTTTCGGAATAACAACCACTCCTCTTTGAATCAAGAAACGCAGAGCGACTTGGGCCGTCGATTTGTTGTATTTTTGACCTACTTCATGCAACGTCGCATTCGTGAATAAGTCATTTTTGCCTTCCGCGAATGGTCCCCAGGATTCAATCTGCGTATTATATTTTTTCATGATCTCATGTGCCTCTGTCTGCTGATTGAACACATGGGTTTCAACTTGATTAATTGCCGGTACGACTTCGCTGAACTGAACAAGATCGATATATCGGTCCGGATAGAAATTGCTTACTCCGATAGCTTTGATTTTCCCCGCTTTATATAACTCTTCCATAGCTCGATATGTTCCATAATAGTCATTAAACGGTTGATGGATCAGGACCAGGTCCAGATATTCCAGTTGGAGTTTCCGCAGAGATTCCTCTATGGATGCTTTGGCTTTTTCATACCCTGCATTTGAAATCCATACCTTGGTCGTGATGAAAAATTCATCTCGAGGTACTCCGCTTTTTTGAATAGCGCGGCCCACGGCTTCTTCGTTACGGTAGGCTTGTGCTGTATCAATAGAACGATACCCAACGCTGATTGCATCAAGCACACATTTCTCGCATTCTTCCTGATCAGCAATCTGGTACACACCATATCCCAAAATAGGCATCTGAACTCCGTTATTCAACGTAACATATTCCATCGAGTGACACTCCTTGTTAGTTATAATTTTTTGAGATTTACAGTCTAATAACCTTAAACTATACTTAGGGTATCACCTTCGAGTAACTCGAAGTCAATCTTTTTCTATCATTTTTCATTCCATACTTGAAGACATAAGGAGTTTCGTCATGTATAACGTCAAAGAAGTCGCCAAACTGCTCGACCTTTCCGAACATACGGTTCGTTTCTATACAGATAAAGGGCTCGTTCCAAATCTGCAACGCGACAAAAACAATAACCGTCTTTTTGACGAAGAATCCGTAAACTGGCTTACGGGTGTAAAATATCTAAAACAGTGCGGTATGTCTGTGGAACAAATTAAAGCTTATGTGGATCTCTGCCTTGAGGGGAACTCAACCATACAAAAGCGCTATGAGATCATTTTACGGCAGAAGGAAGCCGCGTTTGCTCAGTTGGAAGAAGCCCAACAACGAGTCCAATATATGATCAATAAAGCAGACCATTATCAGGATATTATTAACTTAATCATCCCAGATGATACCAATCCGGGACATTGGAACAAAATGAAAGCCTGACTGTTACGCAAAATTCAAAGATCGCCAAAAAAGCCGCTAATTTAGCGGCTTGGTGAGAAATATTCTATGAATTTTTGAACATCTGATAGTACGTTACTAATGGCAACTAATGCTGTTGCGCGTCTTCTCCTGCCACCGAGACACAGGTCAATAACTCTTCTGCTGGAGTACGAGGACGAGGCTTGGGAATCTTATCCTGATCAAAGTACCCCAGATGAAGTGTGCCAATGATTCTCTCCCCTGGTCTCACACCGGTCTTGAAGTAGAAATCAGGATCGAAATTATATTCATTCGTCTTCCACACTACGCCGATATCCTGCTCCCATGCCAGGAGTTGAATATTTTGAATAAGGGCAGCACTAGCCCCCACAGCATCTTCCCATACCCGTTGTCTCGGATCAGCCTCAATCACAACCAGCAGATGGGCTTGGATAGATTCGCAATAGTCCTTTTGCAGCTTCTCTGTCCAGCGCTCCCGCTCATCTTTGGAAAACGTATGTAGCACCGCATCAGCAAATTGCTTCCGACCTTCTTCTACAAATAATATGAAGCGCCATGGCTCTTTACGGGAATGAACAGGTGCCCACACGGCCGCTTCCAGCAAGTGCATGATCGTTTCTTTCGCCAGCGGTTTGCCATTGAACTGACGAATGGTTCTTCGTTCACGAATGAGCTTCTCTACGACGGACGTTTCCATATGCATTAATCCTCCTGTCTAGTTTCCTTATTTATTGGGTAAGGAAACTTACCGCTTCGTCGATAATCTTGCTCTGTCCAATGGGTCCTCCCGGACCTTGGAACCACAAGCCGTAGTCAACGATGTAGACATTGTTGTTTTTAACAGCATTCAGGCTTTTCCACACTGCTGTTTTTTGCAATTCTGTCGTTTCATTTTCGTCTGATGACAACAGGAAAATATGATCCGGGTTAAACGATGGTAACGACTCCATGGAGATTACTTTCATTGAATCTGTCGGGTCAGGTATGGATACAGGAGGTGTCAAGCCTAGATCGTCGTACAGAACCTCGTAGTTTCTTTTACTGTAATAACGCACTTCTTTATCGGATAAACGCAGGAACATCACGGTCTCGTCTCCGATGGATTGCTTGATTTTCTCACGGGCTTCTGCAGCCTTCTTTTCGTATTCTTCAATGACCTGTTTGGCCTGATCCGTCTTCCCTAACATATCTCCCATATGTAACAGGCTTGTCTTCATACGAATAATACCTTGCTCGTCCTGCAGCTTCTCTGCCAGCAAGGTAGGGGCAATTTTGCTGAGACTGTCATAGGCATCACTCATGAAATCCTGACCGATAATCAGGTCTGGCTCTGCCGCCAATATGCTTTCGTAGTTGGGATCAACCTGCCAGCCCAGATTTTCTTTTCCTTGTAGTTGATCGGACAGGTAGGTAGGAAACTGATCACTCCCCTCCTCATTACTGGATGCTGCCTGGGGTACAATACCGAGTGCTAACAAATAGTCAGTTGCAGCCGGGAACAACGAAATAATATGCTGAGGATCACCTTTGATGACAGTTTCTCCCCAAGGATGTTTAACAACACGCTCCTGTACTGTTGATTCGGTGGATTGCGCGACTTCGGTGGTTGGAGCATTGTTACCGCTTGTTCCATTACTGCTTGTTGCTGAACTGCCCTGAGAAGGGGAACAGGCTGATATTAATAAAGTAAGGCTGAGCATCAAAAGCAATGCAACGGGTTTTCTCGATCTCATAGATGTAAGTGATTCTCCTTTTGAGTTGTATTGATAATAATTATCATCATCAATAGGATCATAACCGCGATGCATGGGACTGACAATGGACAATTCTGATTCTTGAATAGCATTATTCTGACCGGTTGGCAGGGCGATACATTTTTGTTTGAACCGACCTGGTGAAAGGCCAACATGCTTTTTAAATAAACGATTAAAATAGATCACATCTGGAATGCCGATTGCCTCGGCAATCTTCTGAAGAGATGCATCTGTGTGCAACAGCAGCTCCTTGGCTTTGTACATCCGTATCCGAGTTAAATAGGTAATCAGACTGCTGCCTGTCTCTTTCTTGAACGTTCTCGACAGATGCCCTGCACTGCAATCCAGAAGTTCTGCGAGCGGATCGACCATAACGGGCAACATGTAGTTCTCTTGAAGATAACGAACGGCTTGAGCTACCAGATCGGGCTTGGCAGTCTCAATTCCTTGTGCACTTAACTGCCTCATTAATTCATTAATAAATTGATAAAATAACGTCTTTACCTGAAATTTCGAGAACGCATCCGTCCGTTCCCAATGTTGCTCTATTCTTTGGACTTTATCATATAAGTCAATGGGATAGCTTGGGGCGAAAGCATATTGCACGTGAAACGGGACATGTTGCCTGAGCAGAGCTTGATTCTCACGAGTATTGGATAACGACAAATTAGCCCGATAAAACATCAAATAAAATTCGAATGAATCCTCGCTCAGGGAGATATTCATCCATACCCCCTTGCCTCCATGTAAGACTTGCATCTGATCGATCGCGTACATCGTGTCATCCAGCGTAAT
This sequence comes from Paenibacillus sp. FSL P4-0176, assembly GCF_037975265.1. NCBI lineage: Bacteria > Bacillati > Bacillota > Bacilli > Caryophanales > Paenibacillaceae > Paenibacillus > Paenibacillus sp. FSL P4-0176. The sequence continues at coordinate 3,393,919 of NZ_CP150242.1, read as the reverse complement.
CGTTGCATTGCCGCGAACTGTATATATAAAACCGCTAATTGGAAATCGATAGGCATGGATGGGTTCGCCAGCGCGCACGACGACGTGACGCACATCCCATATTTTAATTGAGGCCAGATTCCATAACTTCACATGCTCTTCTACGTGCATCTCTTCCTTCACCTTCCACAACCCATTAAGTTAGCAAAACATCAGCAAAATCAGCGGATATTTTCACTTTTCTCCATTCTATCGATAATCATTCTCAACTACAACATATATCTTCCTGTTAGATAAAATGCTACGCACGAATAAGCCGATCCATGAAAGGATCGGCTTATGTTGTAACGTTTTAGACTTCGCCGCGTCTGTTCTCAACCGATTTCATACGGTTTTGGTCATCTGGCACTCGGTCAACACTGAACTCTTGACCAGCTTCAACCTCACCATGACCTGAAATATTTCGGGAAAAATTAGTGAACTGTCTTTTTTGTTCATCCAGTTCATGTTTTTGCTTCAAAAGCTCTTGCGGGTCCTGCTTTGTCACTATGCTAACCTCCCATAGGAATCATGCTATTTAATCACACTACAGAAGTTTTCCATAATAGAGCTGTGCTTATGCATGAAGTACCGATTCCTTTCATAATATGAGTCCATACATTCACCAAACATTATATAAATCCTGTGTGACATAAAGGAGAGAACAATAGATGAAGCGGATCCTCTTGTCCTATCCTCTTAGTGTAAATACTCCCGTTTATAAAGATAACCCTTCTGTTGAGATTCAGCAGCAGTCCAGCATAGATCAAGGAGACCTGTATAACCAATTTATCATCACATCCCTCAACCATAATGGAACTCATATTGACGGGCCTTGGCATTTCAATCCGCAAGGTCTAAAAATAAGCGAGATTCCAATAGACTATTTTATCTTTACTCATCCAACAATCCTCGATATTCCCAAAGGTAATGATGAACTTATTACCAAAGCTGACCTGGAGCCGTATGAGCACCAGATCGCTGGCTCTGATCTACTGCTCATACGTACAGGTTTTGGCAAGTTTCGATCATCTGACCCTATTCGTTATAGTGATCATAACCCAGGATTTGCAGCGGATGCTGCAAGCTACCTGATGGTTTTTGATTCATTGCGAGCAGTTGGGATGGATATGATCTCTTCAGGCTCTGTGATTCATGTGGATGAAGCTATCGCTTTTCATCAAATTATGCTCGGGAAAGGTCGGGTTGATGGCAAGTTCATTCTACTTATAGAGGATATGAATTTAAACCATAATTTATCTGGAATTGAAAAGGTATATGCTGTTCCATTATATATTGAAGGTGTTGACAGTAGCTTCAGTACAGTTTTTACGGAAGCTTGATTTTTTTTATATACATAAGGTAAACAAAAACGCGCTGGCAAGAGTATTCCTCCTGTCAGCGCGTTTTTGTATGTTAGTGAATATCTTTCTTTTTGAAATTGCCGCCTCTCACTTCAGCTACATCGTATACGACTACAAAAGCAGTTGGGTCAATTTCGTGAATGATATCTTTAATTTTACTCTCTTCCATCCGGTTAATGACACAAGTAATTTCCTTGAATTGCTCATTAGAGTAGCCACCGTAAGCCTCGGTATACGTTGCTCCACGGCCTAAGCGGTCCCGAATGGTTTCAACCATAATCTCAGGTTGATTCGTAATAATTTTAAACGTTTTGGAGCCGCTTAAGCCCTCTTCAACAATATGTATTACTTTGGAAGCAATGAAATACGCAAGTCCTGACAAGATCGCGCCTTGCAGACCAAACACGGTAGAAACAACAATAAAGACAAACATGTTGAGGAACAGAATGAGATCACTGGTTCCAAAAGGTACTTTTCGCGAAAGGAGTACAGCCAGCATATCTATGCCATCCAATGCCCCGCCATTACGTAATGCAAGTCCCATACCAAAACCGATGATAATCCCGCCGACAACCGTAACAAGCAAGGTATCACCTTCAATGATGGTTGGTACATGGTGCATCAGACTGGTGCTGATTGCGAGTGAAGCAATACCGATGATCGAATATAACGCAAAGCTTTTTCCGATTTGCTTGTACCCGAGCCACACAAATGGAATGTTAATAATCCCGATGAGCATCCCCAGTGGTAATCCGAACAGCTGTGATCCTACGATACTCAGACCTGTGACACCACCATCTGAGACATTATTCGGGATCAATATGGCTTCGAGGCCATATGCCGTTATAAATCCCCCAATGATAATCAATAATACTTTGGAGAGGATCTTTAACTTGTTTGACTTTTGTTTTCTGTTTTGATGCATTGCATTTCCCCCTTGATGAACAACCGATAAAAAACAGTCTATAATAAAAATCACTGTTTTGGCAATAGATCGTCATTGGTGTGTGTTAGTTCATTGTCCGATGAGCGTTCGATACGACGAAATTTTATGCTCAAGCATCTCATCTGCTGTGTTAAGTATGTGCATCTGTTTTTGAATCGACTCTTTATGCTCCTCCAGCAGCTTCAAACGATCCGCCGCCGTATGCTCCCCTTCCTGAAACAAGGACGCATATTTCTTAATAATAGCAATGGGCATTTGAGTCTCTTTTAATTTGATCACAAATTGCAGCCACTTCAGGTGTGACTCGTTGTATCGCCTGTCTCCACTGGCATCTCGGAGAGGAGTTACAATCTGTTCCTTCTCATAATAACGCAACGTATGTGCACTGATATGGAGTAATTCTGCCACTTCACCAATGGTATGCATGGTTAACCTCCCCTCCATTTTCCCGCTTGACTTAGAGTAAGCTCTAATCAGTATAATCAACTCGTGGTCACATCACAATAAAAAATGAAATCAGATCCAGGAGGAATTCCCATGAAATACACAGTGATTACCGGTGCCAGTTCGGGCATTGGATATGAAGCGGCTTTAGCTTTTGCAGCTCGTGGCAAAAATATAATCCTGGCAGCACGCAGAACCGATGAATTGGACAAATTAAAAGCAAAGGTAGCTGAAATCAATCCTGATCTGGATGTTGTCATTCGTACAGTGGATCTGTCCATTGCCGCTAATGTGTATGAATTCTATGAGAGTCTTCAGGCTTACTCCATTGAGACGTGGATTAACAACGCAGGATTCGGGAATTTTGCTTCCGTTGGCGAACAACACCTGCCCAAGATTGAGCAGATGCTTCATCTTAATATAGAAGCTCTTACGATTCTTTCTTCCCTGTATGTACGTGATTATGCAGATGTTGATGGCACACAGATCATTAATATCTCCTCTGGTGGTGGATATACGATTGTAGCCGATGCAGTAACCTACTGCGCAACCAAGTTCTATGTAAGTGCCTTTACCGAAGGACTTGCGCAAGAGTTAAAAGGTAAGAACGCAGCGATGCAAGCCAAAGTTCTCGCACCGGCTGCAACCGAGACTGAGTTTGCGAAACATTCCTTTAATGTAGACGAGTTTGAATATGAAGGCAGAGTTCCCAAATTCCATACGGCGGAACAAATGGCTGGATTTTTGCTGGAGTTGTATGACAGTGAAAGTGTAGTCGGCATTGTGGATGGGTTGACGTATGACTTTGAACTAAGAGAACCGATTTTTCCCTACGCTGCACGAGCAACCTCTAAACCGAAAAATTAACCCGAAAACTGAAGTCGAAGCTAAGTCGGCTTAATACCGGAAAACATTCACCTAACCCCACTGATAAACATCATTGAATCTAATCGTTAAACTTCAGTTAACGTTAAAAAGGGAACCTGTCTCCAGGTTCCCTTTTTTGTATTTATTTTCAATTCTATATTAATACTTACTATATAATGAAGTAATTATGCCAGCCTCATTTTGAAATCCTGATATCCGAATTCACGGACAACTTCACAATCGCCGTCTTTTCTTTTGACTGCAATCGCTGGAAGCGGCATGCCGTTGAACGTATTGGTTTTCACCATGGAGTAAATCGCCATGTCTTCGAATACCAGACGGTCGCCTTCTTGCAAAGGCTGATCGAATGAATAATCCCCAATCACGTCACCAGACAGACAGGTTTGTCCACCTAGACGATACAGATGAGCCTTCTCACCCACTTCTCCCGAACCGATGAGCGGCGGGCGATATGGCATTTCCAGCACATCCGGCATATGACACGTAGCTGAAGTATCCAGAATAGCGATGTCCATACCGTTTTTATGGAAGTCCAGCACAGAGGTCACCAGATAACCCGCGTTCAGCGCAACAGCTTCTCCCGGCTCCAGATATACTTCCAGGCCATAATCATTCTGCATACGTGTGATGCATGCTTCCAGTCTTGGAATATCATAATCTTCACGTGTGATATGGTGCCCACCGCCGAAGTTGATCCATTCCATTTGTGGCAACCATTGTCCGAATTTATCGACCACTGCATTCAGCGTAGTCTCCAGATCATCGGAGTTTTGCTGACACAGTGTGTGGAAGTGAAGTCCGGAGACACCTTCCAACAAGTCTGCATCGAAATCCTCCAGTTTCGCACCAAAACGCGAACCCGGAGAACACGGATCGTAGATCTCATGTCCTTCTTGAGTAGAGCATTCAGGGTTGACGCGCAAGCCGACCTTACGGCCAGCTTGAAGCGCCTTATCCTTGAATTTTGCAAGCTGTGAAAATGAGTTGAAAATAATGTGGTCGCAGATAGAGATAATCTCGTCGATCTCTTCTGCACGATATGCTGGAGCAAAGACATGATTCTCTTTGCCCATTTCCTCATGGCCCAGACGCGCTTCATACAAACCGCTCGCCGTTGCACCGCTCAGGTATTCTCCAATCAGCGGATACATCGCAGTCATGGAGAATGCTTTTTGAGCCAGCACGATTTTGGCACCTGTACGCTGCATAACACCGTTCAGGATTTTCAGGTTTTTCTCAATAAGCGCCTCGTCAACAACAAAACATGGTGTCGGTAATTGCTCGAACCGCATTTTAGCGAACAAGCTCCGATTCTTTAACTTCTTCTGGCAGCTCATCAACGAGTACCGGGTTGAAGTCTTCTACCCATGGGAGGCCCCATTTGTTCAACTCTTCCATGAATGGATCTGGGTTGAACTCTTCTACATTATATACGCCTGGTTTGTTCCATTTGCCTGTCATGACCATTGCTGCACCGATCATTGCTGGAACGCCTGTAGTGTAAGAGATCGCTTGGGAACCCACTTCTTTATAACACTCTTGGTGATCACAGATATTGTAAACATAATATGTTTTGTCTTTGCCGTCTTTTTTACCTTTGAAAATACAACCGATGTTTGTTTTACCTACAGTACGTGGTCCAAGGGATGCTGGATCCGGCAGTACTGCTTTCAGGAATTGCAGTGGAATAATTTGTTTACCTTCATATTCAATAGGCTCGATTGAAGTCATGCCTACATTTTCAAGAGCTTTCAAGTGAGTCAGGTAGCTTTGACCAAATGTCATGAAGAAACGGATACGTTTCAGACCTGGCATGTTTTTTGCCAAAGATTCCAATTCCTCATGGTACAACAGGTACATGTCTTTCTCGCCAACTTCTTTGAAGTCGTAGACACGTTTGATTTCCATCGGCTTCGTTTCGATCCATTCACCATTTTCCCAATATTTTCCGTTCGCAGATACTTCGCGAATGTTGATCTCAGGGTTGAAGTTGGTTGCGAACGGATAGCCGTGGTCGCCGCCATTGCAGTCCAGAATGTCGATGTACTCAATTTCGTCAAAGTAGTGCTTCAGGGCATAAGCGGAGAATACGCCAGTCACACCTGGGTCAAATCCACTACCGAGCAATGCAGTGATGCCTGCTTGTTCAAAACGCTCTTTGTAATCCCATTGCCAGCTGTATTCAAACTTCGCTGTATCATGTGGCTCATAGTTAGCTGTGTCCATGTAATTTGTTTTAGTTGCAAGACAAGCATCCATGATTGTCAGATCTTGATACGGCAAAGCGAGGTTCATAACGATATCCGGTTTAACTTCGTTGATCAGAGCGATCAGTTCGTCAACATTGTCAGCATCAACTTGTGCTGTTGTAATTTTTGTTTTTCCGCCGTCCAGCTTGGCTTTGAGTTCATCACATTTTGATTTTGTACGACTCGCGATGCAGATTTCCTCAAAAACTTCGCTGTTTTGAACGCATTTGTGTACTGCCACGGAAGCAACGCCGCCGGCGCCGATGATTAGTGCTTTTCCCATTTTACATTCTCCTATCCCAATATGTATTTTTTTTAAAATTGGTTTAATACGGTGACAACAAGACAACAAAAAAAGCAAGGTGAAAAATGCTCGCAATCGCGCATCATCACACTTGCTTATCGATATACATCATAAAAAAGACGTGAAGTCTCCATGACCAAAAAAGTTCACAAGAACTCCTTTGGCGGAAAGCTTCTTCATGTATATCAATATTGGATCAGAGTCTATATAGCAAATAATTCGCCTTTACCACTCTTATTGACCGTTTCACAAGTTGATGTGCAATTGCACTGGTTGTAAAGTAACCAACTTATAAAATTTGAGCTTTGAACTCAATCAATAAAGCAACATAAGTTGCCAATCGGCGTTTGACCCGGCTGTCCGTATGGCCTTAACTTCCTGGTGAAGTGGTCAAAATTATCTGCTGGAAAGCTCTAATTCATATTGATAAATTAACTTCCCAAAATCACAGGTCTTACACTATCAGACGTCGAAAAAAAAATCAAGCAATAATTTAAAATTAATTTTTTGATCTGATTACGCGTTGGAATGAAATTGATATCCTTCGAAAACTTTTAAGCCTTCTGTGTTAAGTAATTTCCCTGTTACTTCAGGCTTTTGAGGACTTTTGTCGAATACTTCTTCACACGAGATCATGATGTTGCCGCCAGCAATTTCCGCTAATTGATCATGAGCCGAATGGTTCGTTTCCTTCTTTGCGAGCTTGCAGAGCAATCTCAATGGCTTTATGCATGAATTGTTCATCTTTATTCATAAGGTTTACCTCCACCACAAAAATTATGTATCCCACTTTATCTTTTACATTAAGCAGTGTTCAATCCATTAATATGTTTCTTGTTCATTCCATTCTATCATCTATACAAATAAAGAGTATGACGAAAATTCGTCATACTCCAATGGGTTACACTAAGTTTATCTATTAAAATTTTACGGGCAATGCTGCCAATCCCTGTGATGACAAAGCAGAGTGCCAATGAATCTCTTCCTGAGGAATACTGAGCTGAATATCCGGTAGCCGACGTAAAAGCGTAGTAAACGCCACGTCCCCTTCTACACGAGCAAGCGGAGCGCCAAGACACATATGAATGCCGTGTCCAAAGGCCAAATGCCGTTTTATTTTGCGTTCGATATCCAACTCTTCGGGATCAGTGAACTGCTGCTCGTCCCGATTCGCTGATTTCAGAAGGGGAATCACAACGTCTCCCTTTTGAATCAATTGTCCATCCAGCTCCGTGTCCTGCGTTGCATAACGAGGACCTGAGGAAGTGGCGGGTCCGTTATATCGTAGCAACTCCTCCACCGCAGAAGGAACCAGATTCAGATCTTGTTTCAGTTGTTCCAGTTGTTCGGGATGGGTCAGAAGAAGATAAGAACCAGTTGCAATCAGATTGGAAGTTGTCTCATGTCCAGCAAATATCAATAACGTGATCATGGATATTAATTCATCTTCATTCAGTCGATCTCCCTCCTCCTCAATCGCAATCAATTGACTGATGAGGTCATCTGAAGGTTCTACTCGTTTGTTCGCCACAAGTTGTGAGGTGTACTCTGCGAATGATCGCAAGTGCTGCGCTACGGCAGGGTCCTGTTTACCAAAACCAAGACCTTTTGCAATGGCTTCAGACCATACATGGATCTGAGGTCGGTCTTCCTGAGGTATACCCAACATCTCGGAAATAACGTTGATTGGGAAAGGATAGGCATAGTCTTTTACAAGATCCATCTCTCCTTTTCCTTCGAATTGGTCAATCAACTCATCGGCAATTTCCTGGACGCGTGGACGCAGGCTTTCCATATATCTTGGCGTGAACGCTTTGGAAACCAGGCTACGCAGTCTTCGGTGATCCGGTTCATCAACAAAGAGCATCGACTTTCCGGTAAAAAAGGTCTGGGGTTCCGATGAACCAAGCTCACCTGAGAGATTCTTTCGAATATCATTGCCACTATCAATAGAGTTCATATCTACCGTAAATCGAGAGTGATCTTTCAGCACTTCCATGGCAACGTCCATCCGAGTTACAATCCAGGTTTGCCCTGCTCCACCCATTGGATTAGGAATAGGGACAACGGAACCTTTGGCACGCATCTGTGCAAACATGGCAAATGGATCTTTACTATTTTCTTCGCTAAACAAATTAAATTCTACTTTTTCTGAGGTCTGGTTATTCGAATTATTCATATAAATCTTCCTTTCGAAGTGAAGTGCTTCAAATCTATGGAAATATATGTTCATTCCAATTATATACTACTCGTATAATTAATTTCAAATATCATAGTTTAAACAGTACAAAACAACTGTTATAACAACAATTTATTAATATACTAATAGTATATTAATAATAACCACAGACATAAAAAAACAAAAAAAGAGGTCGGCTACGAGCCAACCCCCATATTAATTACGTTGCTTCACTAGTTCCAAATACCACCAACAGGCTTCGGTCAGTCTATTGGCTTCAGATTGAAACGCACTGGATTTGTACTCTTTGTGAAACGCTTGCAGCACCACTTCGATTACAGGAATATTTAAATCCTCTTGATCTTGTAATAGCGCTAAGAGCCCCTTCGAAAGTTGCTTGAATGATGCAGATTCCTTGGATTTTTGTACACGGTTGTTGAACTCATAAAATTCGATCAATATATTATCGATGTCCAGACCCATATCATGGTTACGCTCATCGGCATTCAGGAAATAGAGAGACTGAAAGTCGAAAATATGTTCATTTCTCTGATGCATTGTTCTTAGGATCACTTCAATGTACGTTAATACTTTGGGAACCACTTCGCTCCATACCGGTTTTTGCGTATTTAGACTTCTTGATGTGTTGGCAATCTGATGTAATATGCCGTAGCACAATATGGCCCCTTCGTTGGCATATAAGCTAATATCGTTCCCGTAAACCTGAATCAAGCGTGTGGACAGCCATTTTAGGTGAACTGTAGCCAGTTTGGCTGAGTTGATCTCCCCGGAATAAAAACCCGTCCAATATAATTCCCATACTCGCTCTTTATTAGGTACAGACATAGGAATCGCAATCTGATCTACGAGCAGGTCATAATCCGATGTATAGTGATTTTGTTCAAGCTCTTTGCGAATGAAAACATCCTCTTGCATACGCTGATCAATAATAGAATATAAACAGTCTTCTTTGGAACTGAAGAATTTGTAGAATGTGCCTTTGGATACACCCGATTGATCCAAGATCATCTGGATTGTTGTATTTGCATAGCTGTGCTCTAAAAATAGTGCAAGTGCTGTTTCCAATAAACTTTGTTTACGACTACTCATATCTCGTTATCGCCCCAAGTTTTTCTATTGATTTTAACATTCATTCCTCAGGAGTTGAAGCATTGATTCGCAGTATAGCTGTCATATAAAATAATTGCACAATGAGTAAATTTGCACAATGAGCAACTTGTTTGTTATGATAAACCTCACAAAGTGCATATTCAGTAAGTGTGCTCTTCTTAAAAGAATTAAACCATAGTCATTGGTGTTGGAGGTGAACGCATAAGCGGAGAATAATGATCAAACGAAACTTGCGACATTTGAAGAAAGAAGCAACTGAAAAAGCACTTGCTAGTGCTGCATTTGAACTTACCCTTGAACATGGGCTTGATGGCTTTACGGTCGAAGATATCGTGCATCAGGTGGGTTGTTCCCGCAGAACATTTGCAAACTACTTCACATGTAAAGAAGAAGCCGTAGCAAGAGGCGCAATATCCGTTCAGAATACAACGGAACTCGAAGAGTTGCTTACCGAATTGCCCGACAACGTCTCCTTGCTTGACGTACTGTATAACCTGATCAAGATGCAGCTTACAACAGAACTAATAGGAAGACTTCATCAGCTACTATCGCTATCCCAGACCTATCCCGTGCTTGAACCGCATTACCTTGGAGCCATGCACCGGATGCAGACGCAGGCACAAGATACCTTATTAGACTTATCTAACGGGAAGTATGACGAGATCTATACTTATCTTTTGATCAACGCACTATATGGAACAATACTGCCATTAATTGATGGAAGACTCAATGTGTTACTACCCGGACAAGTCATTACTGAAGATACCAAGCCCGGTGTTTTAACATTCGATCAATTTTTGGAAACCACGTTTAATCATTTACGGGCAGGATTTGAACATGCCAACCATCCACATTCATCATAGAGGAGTGTAAAATAGAGAAATGTCTACATTATTATACAGAGTGGGGAAAACCGCTTTTAGCAAACCTGCCTATTTCATCATTGGCTGGGTTTTAATTCTGGGAATTGTCATCTCCATGATCAGCATCAATGGTATTCACATCAGTTCCGAAATGAAGATTGAAGGCACAGAGTCACAGAAGGTTCTGGATCAATTGGCAAAAGAACTGCCTGCCGCCTCCGGCGGTCAAGGAAGTGTTGTCTTCAAAGCTCCAGACAACGAGCGTTTGGATACGCCTGAACGTTTGGCGGCCATGATGAAAGGTGTTAATGAGGTTTACGGATTAGACAAAGTCATTAACCCTGCGGACTATGCAGCTGAAGCGGGTAATTCGGGTGCTCAGGCGGAGATGGCTCAGAATGCTCAGGCTACTGATATGGCGCAATCCGCAACAACCACGCCTCCTCCCTATGGACCTTTGATGGTGGATGGTGTTCCTGTACCTGGAATGCTGATCTCTTCGGACGGCAGCATTGCACTGTTCCAGTTCCAATTTACAATTGAACAGTCTGCCATAACACAGGATGTATTTGATTCCGTTATTCAGTCCGTTATGACGGTAGAGCAAGGAACCAATATTAAGGTGTTGCCGGGCGAAACGCTCAAAACGGTATCGATTGGAGTCGGCTCGGCAGAGATTGTTGGACTGGTCATTGCTGTCATTGTATTGCTGATCACCCTTGGCTCCGTTGTTGCAGCAGGTCTGCCTCTGATCACTGCACTCCTAGGAGTTGCCATTGGAGTTGGTGGTGCGTTCTCCATCTCCAAATTCATCGAAATGCCTAGTGTCACTTCCGTTCTAGCTCTAATGGTTGGATTGGCTGTTGGAATCGACTATGCGCTCTTCATTGTTAATCGCCAGCGTCGAATGATCATTGATCAAGGCTTGAGCGCAAAAGAAGCAACGGCCAGAGCCATTGGTACATCGGGTAGCGCAGTATTTTTTGCCGGATTAACCGTCATTATTGCACTGTGCGGTATGCTTGTCATCGGTCTTACATTCTTGTCTACGATGGCTTTAGTCGCAGCTGCCACCGTGCTCATCAACGTATTTGTTGCTTTAACCCTGTTGCCGGCTTTACTGGGATTGGTAGGAGAACGCATCTGTTCCGCCAAAGCTCGTGAGAAAAGCGCGAAACATCCTAAAGCCACTAACCACGGAGTCGCGAACAGATGGGTGAAATTCGTTATCAAAAATCGCTGGGCTACCATTATCGCCATCATCGTCATTCTTGGTTTTGCCGCGACGCCGATCACCAAAATGGAAATGGGTATCCCCGGCGCTTCCTCAGCGAATCTGGATACAACTGCAAGACAAAGTTATGATGCCATCTCCGAAGGCTTCGGAGAAGGATTCAACGGACCCCTTATTCTGGTCGCAGAGCCTAATCAGTCTTCCGCAAAAGTTACACCGGAACTCTTGGGCGGTCTGGTGATGGAACTTCAAGGTCAGAATAACGTTGCACAAGTCACACCACTTGGGATGACAGAAGATTTAGCTATTTTCAGTCTCATTCCAAAAACGGGTCCTAACGATAATCTCACTAAAACACTGGTCACTGATCTGCGCTCGGCTGATTCCGGCATCGCACAGACCTATGATGTGAAACTCGGAGTTACTGGACTCACAGCTGTTAACATCGATATGTCCGCCAAACTGGCGCAGGTGTTCCCTATTTATGTAGGCATCATCATCCTGCTCTCGCTGATCATCCTGTTACTCGTATTCCGTTCGATTATCGTTCCAATTAAAGCCACCATCGGTTTCCTGCTTAGTATCCTGGCTACATTCGGGATCACCACTGCTGTATTCCAATGGGGCTGGTTGCATTCGCTCTTTGGTTTCGATACCGGCGGCCCGTTGCTGAGCTTTATGCCGATCATCGTAACAGGTATCCTGTATGGCCTGGCGATGGACTATCAAGTCTTCCTTGTGAGCTCCATGCGGGAATCCTATGTGCATGGTCATCGCGGGACCGAATCCGTCGTTCATGGGTACAATCAGGTAAGTCGCGTGGTTGTTGCCGCAGCAGTGATTATGGTCTCTGTATTTGCAGGATTTATATTCACTGACGATGTCATGATCAAACAGATTGGTTTCACTTTGGCGGTAGGCATTCTGATTGATGCTTTCATCATCCGTATGGGCTTGGTCCCTGCCATCATGGCTATTTTCGGAGACAAAGCTTGGGCACTTCCAAAATGGCTGGATCGCATTCTGCCAAACCTGGATGTTGAAGGCGAGAAGCTGATTGCTTCCCTGAATGCTGAAGAGCATGCCAACACGAAGTCTGGATTAAAATAATCCTGCCAATAGAACGGTGATACCATGATTACTATTACGACTAAATTCACCAATACAAAGACCTCCTCTGTTTTTATAAACAGGAGGTCTTTTTTCTTTTTCACATTTTATGCGGTGATGTCTTCAATATGGATAGTATAGCGTGGGGATTTAGCAGCATTAACAAACGCCGCAAATAACTTCTGACTGTAGTCATCTACTTTATAGCTGTACTCTGGATGCCACTGCACAGCCAAAACAAACGAGCGGTTTGGCATGACCACGGATTCAACGAGTCCATCTTCAGCGACGGCCACAGCAGTTAACTTATCCGATAACATTTTGATTCCCTGATGGTGGTAGCTGTTCACTTTTATCGTATCGGTTTGCAAAATATCGTATAGGATATTATTTTTCTCAATATGTACATCATGTACAAGATCCGTATACGGCGGACCTTGCTTATGATTAACGATCTTGTTCCCATGAAGTTGAAGGCTAGTGGGAATGTCTTGATATAACGTTCCACCCAACATAACGTTAAATAGCTGCAGTCCACGGCATATGCCAAAGGTAGGTTTATCAAGCTCAATTACCTTTTGTAATAATATCGACTCCATCATATCGCGTTCAATACACAACTCTCCACAGGTAACCTCTGCATGCTCATGATACAGCTCAGGATTGAGATCATGTCCCCCGGTGAACAGGAACCCATCGAACTGATTAGCCAGCGTTGCTATGATCTCGGTATCTGTTGTCAAAGGCAGCATAATTGGAATCCCGCCTGCTCCCTCTATGGCGTTCATATATTCTGGAAGCATCCAGTAACTTTTTTTGTCTGTATCGTACAAAGGCAGAACACCGATCATCGGCTTTTTCATGGGTTCCCCTCCTATCTTTTCATTCATTTTATCAGATCTCATCATATATAAATTCACTGAATTATTGCATTATCCTACCTCTATCATCTACGAACCCGTTTCATCCGGAATGCTGGAAAACTAAAAAAACAAACAAAGCCGCATAACAGCGACTTTGTTTGTAGTTCATATACCATATATATGCATTCATCCGTTTAGTTTAGACAGCATCTCATCTAAGCTGCTTTTACAGTGGTTGCTTCGTCTGAATTCAATTGGATGGAACGCTGGCATATCAGGGTAACGACAAAAGCCAGCAAGGCAAGCATCACAGCAACTGGAGGCACCCACTGGACACCACCCATATTGACGGCAATTCCCCCGACACCAGAGCCTAACGCTATACCCACATTGGCCGCCACAGGCAGGAGTGTAGATGCAAATGCTTTGGACCCCGGCGCGATCGATCCTGACACATCAAACAAATATAACTGGGATGCCGCGCTCATGGAGGATGACAGACATCCAATCAGGAATAGAAATGCCAAGCCGAGCCACACATTAGAAACGGTAAAACTCATTCCTAGGAACAAAATGGCTTGGATGACGAAAAGCCGCTTGAGCTTGGGCAGGAATTCACCCTTGGCTATTTTGGCACCAATCCAGTTACTCAGGATACTGCAGGCACCATAGATCAGGAGTATGGCACTAATCCAATGTACTGGCACACCCATCGTCTCACTCAGGAGTGGCGTAATGTACGTAAAAACGACGAAAATACAGCTGTTTCCCAGTACAGGGATCAGACAGGCCAGCAATATCCGTGGTTTTAAAAAGAGAGACATCTGATCACTGAACGAACCTGCAATCGTTGTTTGGCGTGGCAGAATACGGAACATGAACACCAGCGGCACAACACCTATGCATGCCGTAACAACAAACGTCATGGACCAGCTCAGATGTTGTCCGATAAAAGTACCGAGCGGAACACCTAGCACATTAGCGATTGAAAATCCGCCCAAAATCCAGGCGATAGCTTCCCCTCTTCGCTCCCGGTTCACTGCGTCGCTTACGATCGAGATCGAAAGTGATATCGTAAGTCCACAAGCAACGGCCGACACGATGCGAATGGCCATCAGAGAAGAGAACGTTGTTGAGAACACGGTCAATAGATTTAATGCTAACACGATTGCAAATCCGATCAATATGGAACTTCTTCTGGATATTTTGGCCAAGAAGGCCACAGCAAATGGAGTACCCACCGCGTATGCAATCGCAAAACCGGAGACAAGCATACCCGCGGCAGCAAGTGATACTTTCATGTAACTTTCAATTTCCTTCAACACACCCACGATAACATACTCGGTTGTTCCCAGTACAAAGCTAACAAGCGTAAGCGTTAAAATAAGTAGGTTCTCTCTATTTCTAGTCATAAATCAATACTCACTAATCCTTTCTATTGTTGCAAGCGCTTCAATTCTGTCTACGATCTTTAATTCATGTATTTTCTGCTTTCCCATCCCTTCACTTTCGATATATAGTACATTTTGGATAGTGAAATTGTACTGTCAGATATACCATGGCGACAATCAAGGTTGTTGTGGTTTTATTGCAAAACATTATATATGTTGTCATTTCAACACAGACTTTCATTACTGATTCTGAAGGGAAGACATAGATGATTACACACCACGAATCCGGCCAACGGCATCCAAATCGAGATTGCACCATTATTTATGTAGGCAAACTGGCCGATAATCCCCATTGGAGTTTTCCGACGCATAAACATGACGATCTGCATGAGATTATCTACGTAACTGAAGGCAAAGGATTGTTCACCATTGACGGCACCAAACACTGGGCTCAAAAAGGGGACATGCTCATATATAACAAGGGTACTCTTCACGAGGAGAAGTCCAATCCTGAATTCCCGTTATCCACCTTTTATTGCGGCTTTCGTTTTACAGAAGGCACCCAGACCCTTGAGGATTGGGTCATCCCTCCCTCTAACAATCCGATCATTCGAGCCAACCGATATTCCGATGAGCTCCATTCGTTAATGCAGACTCTCTTCAATGAATTTTCAATCCGGGAACATGGATACGAGTCTATCTCTGGGCATGTCCTGAAAGCAATACTTCTGATCATCGATCGGCAGTCCCGTCAACAGCTTCCTAGTGGGGAGACAGTTGAGAGCAATACCCTTGCTGAGAGCATTAAAGACTATTTGGATACCAACTATCGGCAAAACATTAAGCTCAAAGAATTGGCAGATCAATTTCATATCGATTTTTATTACTTAATTCATATGTATAAAAATCACTATGGCACTTCTCCTTATCATTACCTGATTCAACGAAGAATGGGTGAAGCCACCCGATTATTAGTCTCAACCAACAAAAAAATATGGGAAATTGCCAAACTGGTCGGTTACGATAACCCCAATTACTTTACGATTTTATTTACCAAAACGGTTGGTGAATCACCACGAAGTTTCCGAAAAAAGAATCAAAAGGATATGTTCGGGGATGAGGTGTCACATTCTTACTAATCTTACTACATGCAGAAAGGCGCTCCATTAGGGGAGCGCCTGGTGCTTTACATGTCTCTTTACATATTTCTTTACACATTTACTTACTTCTACTCTAAAGCTTAAAGCGGCGAACCAATTCTTGCATGTTCTCAGCTGTTTTGGAGAGCTGTGCAGATGATGCCGATATCTCCTGCATTGCCGCCATTTGTTCTTGGGCTGCTGCTGAAGTTGTCTGAGCACTATCAGCCGATACTTTAGAGATATGACTCATCGCGGCAACTGTAGCCGAGACTTCTTCCGTGCTGGCTGACAACTGTTCTGAGACAGCGGAAATATCCTGAATTTGATCCACGATATGCGTTGTATATTGTTCGATGTTCGATATGGTTGCTGAAGCTTCTTGGCTGATGCGCATACCTTCACCGACTTGATTACGAACTTTATCATTCATAAGAGATGTGGATTTGGCAATCAGATCAAGCATTTTGCCAATGGTAGCACCAATCTCGTCCGCACTTTGTTTGGATTGCATGGATAACGTGCGCACCTCACCAGCAACGACAGCAAAACCTTTTCCGTGTTCTCCTGCTCTTGATGCTTCAATAGAAGCATTCAGTGACAGAAGATTGGTTTGCCGAGAGATATCCGCAATGGCTTCATTCATTCGATTGGCTTCAGCGGATAGACTGGACAGCTCATTAATCAATGCCGAGGTTTCTTCAACAGCTCCGAGAATGTGTTCCATTTGTTCTCCGACCTGGTTTATCGTTTTCCCACCATTAGCAACAGCGCGCTCCGTCTCTTCAGCCGAATCCACAATCGCACTCGCAGATTCTGCAATTGTACTGATGCCTCTCGCCATCTCTTCTACGGCATTCGCGGTTTGTTCCGAATTCTCCGCCCCAACGATAGCTGATTCCGCAGTCTGTTGCATGGTTTCAGCCACATGTTGAACCGATTGGGTGGTTTGTTCTGTACTTTCCTGAATCATCTGGGAAGAGTGACTTAACAACGATGAAGTCTGGTGAAGTTCAGCAACCACCGATTGAAGGGAGATGGTCATTTGGTCAAAATCATTTGCCAATATACCAAATTCGTTTTCGGTTTTCAGATTAACCCGTTCGGACAGATTCCCTTCGCTTACGCTGCGGGTGGCCTTTCGCAGTTTTTGCATAGGTACGATAAAAGATCTCAGAATGAAGAAAATAATTACACCGGCAATCAATACAGATATAACAATGACCGTTAGACTCGATACCATAATGGGTTTCGCTGCGGCGATAAAATCTTCATGGCCCATCAAAGCAATGACATTCCAACCCGTCAAAGCATTAACACCGTTATATACCTCCAGATCATACGCCAGATCCGTTCTGACAAATTGAGAAAATGCCATCGGTTCATCGGAATTTGAAGCCGTATTTGGATGGACTGGAATTCCCTCGATGAGTGCTCCGCCGAGCTCTCCTCCTCCACCTTTTGCAATCGCACCGGACCAAGCTGCAATCGTTCGATTGGAGTCCACTACAATAAGACTTCCATTACCTCCGACATCCACATATGATAACGCTTTTGCTAATGGCTCCAGATCAAGTTTAATACTTGCTACACCTTGTTCATTTGACAGAGCTTTTGAAATCTCTACATAAATTTTCCCGGATACCGGATCTTGCATAATACTCGAAAAATAGAGTGATCCATTCTTACTTTCACCATTAGAATACCAATCTGTGCTGCGTGGATCATATGTTGCATCCTCAATTGCTGGAGAAGATATATTACTGCCTTGGTCGTTGCCTACGGTTATGGCAAGAATATCAGGATATGTATCAGCTAATTGGTCGATTCCTACTTGTACCGCTTCGTTGTTCGCCTGACTGGGAGCGGAACCATACATACTGTCGATATAACTCAATAATGCTGCTTTTTCCCCCACCAGATTGTTAATATGCTGTCCTGTCATCGTTAATATTGTATTGAGGGGATCTGTCATTTTTTGTTGTACCTGATCTTTGGCACTATCATATGAGAAATAACCGATAAGTGCAGTCGGGATAATAAGTACCGCAAGGAAAGCTGCAATGAGTCTGGTACTCATTAATCGTAAACCAGCTCCTCCTTTCTTATAAAATGACCTTTTTTTCTTTTCCTTTTTCAAGTTCAATCTTCCTCTCTTTATCCATTTTTGGTAGAATCAATCGGCCAGTAAACGCAAAAAAACCCATATATATGCACACCCAAAGAAACTTTGAGCATGTATATACATAGGTATTGCCTGAATGAATTCAGTAACAAGCCGTATTTGTTTAGTATTATAACATAATTAAAAAGGGTTTGTTAACTATGATTGGGTCTTTATACCAGACATCTGTTGTTTATAATCCGTAGGACTTAGCCCCGTATACTCTTTGAACACCTTCGAGAAATAGTGCTGGTCGCTAAATGACAGTAAATCGGAAACCTCCTTAAACTTCATGTCGGGTTGACTTTCCATCAGTCTGCATGCCTCCTGAATGCGAAGCCGGGTGTAATACTGGACAAACGTAATTTGTGTTGCATTTTTGATCACTCTGCTGACGTACGACGGGCTAACGTGAAACTTCATGGCAATGTCGTTGATAGATAATTGAGAGTATTTATTTAGTTTTACGTAATCGTCAATCTGTTCGAACAGGATCGCCTTGCTTTTTCGAACGTGGGATTGCAGCATATCGAAGCACTGTCCCGTCCATTCCGCCAGTTCCCGGCAAAAATCGGCATAGGACTGTGCCTGGGCGAATTGTCTTGACCGAAGCTCCAGACCCAATCTCATGCCCGACCCCTGTTCCTCGTACAGATGAGCAAACGTGTCTACAATCAATCCAATAAACCGCTCCACCTCGCTCATATGTACATTTTCCTCTGCCCATCGATTCAACAATTCGGATAACTTAAAAGCAAACCGTTCTTTCTGCCGAGCCTGTATCATCTGTACAAAAGCTGATTCCTGCACCGGATCCAGACAGCCTGTCTCAGATCTGACCATCGACACCGGATTCCCGGTATCCAACACTATTCCTTGTTTCAACCGTTGCTGCTCAGACAAAATGGACGACATGCGGTGATAGAGCTCCGGCAGATTACCAGACTCAGCGAATAGAAGTTGTCCTCCAATGATTGCATCGATGTCATGCGCAACCAAATGCCGTCGCATCGATTCAAGACATTCATGTACGGAAGAGTAAACCTCAAGTGCACTCTTGTTGACAAAAGCGATAAATTGATATGAAGTTTGACTAGTGTAAACACGACAAGGATGGAATGCAAAAAAATCCTGCACTAAACCCTCAAGTTCCACCTGCACCCAACGTTCATGCCCTGCGGTAAAAGGCTGTCTGCTCATAATGATCATCATCTGGCTGAATAAAGGCGGAAAATGCTCCCCTTGTTTCGACGTAATCTCACATTGGGGATGAATGATTTCCTGCAAATTCAGCAGTTCCTTGGACATCTGTTGATCAAGTTGGTCAATTACCCGACCCATGACTTCTTCAAGCGCCTCTCGCTCGACGGGTTTTAACAAATAGTCAAACACTTGCAGGTTCAATGCTTTTCTTGTGTATTCAAAATCGCTATAACCGCTAATCAAGATGACCTTCAGATCCGGGTTGGCAATTTTGGCTTGCTCGATCAAGGACAGTCCATCCATTTTTGGCATTCGTATATCTGTCAACAGCAGATCAATCGGTTCCTGCTTTAACGCTGCCAAGGCTTCCTCGCCATTCGTTGCCGTAGCCGCTACACGAATCGGGAAGCTCAGCGTTTCCAAGAGCATTTTAATATTACGTAATATCGGTTTGCTATCCTCAACGATCATAACGTTATACATCGCCTATACCCCCTTGCTAGTAAAAATCTCTCGTCAGTGAGCCGATGATTTGAATCGTTGCTCCATGTTGCTCTTCCGCATGATTGTTAAATATATTAATAAAAAGCCGGTTGTTATACATTAGTTTGAGTCGATTGACACTATTGATAATCCCCATGTTACCAAGGGCTGTTCCACGATCAGCAGTCTGGTTCATTCCGGAACCCGATGCCTGAATATTGGCTAAAATCTCCTGGATCTTATCCGGTGGAAAGCCCTCTCCGTTATCTTTGATCTCCAAAGCCCATAATCCGTTATATTGCTTCACGGTAATCTGGATACGCCAAGGCGGCACGGTGTTGGCAAAGGCATGTTCAATGCAGTTTTCCACAAACGGCTGAATGACCAACCGCGGCAATCGGATATCGTTCGCCAGCTCATCAGCACAGATGTCCCACTCCAGATCCTCTTCGTACTTTTGTTGTACAAGGGACAGATAATGTCTCGTATGTTGAAGCTCCTCAGCCAAAGTCACATGCGCGTATGGTGAAGAGACAATATAACGCAGACTGTCCGAAAGATGTTTGCACATATCCGATACAACTTTGGTCTTCCCCTCTTGGGCGGCAATACTGATCAGGTATAGAACATTATGAATAAAATGAGGTGCAATCTGGGCTTGCAGCGCCGAATTACGCGCCTTTACTTCTTCATGAAGCGCCGATTTTTCCCGGTCAATGGATTGCTGCAGCCTCTCCATCAGATCCTGAAAGGCTTCGTTAAGTAATAAGAGATCGTTATTCTTCGGCGTTTCATCCACTTTCAGATTCATATTGCTGTAGTTCATGCGCCAGATCTGACCGCGTAGCTTGCGGATAGGCAGCAGCAGGTTACGTGTCGACAGGAAGATATACACAAATGAAACCAGCATCAGTGCTGTAATCAGCAGAATGGACATCGTCTGAACCGAATGGATCGAGCCTAGAACAGATTTTTTGGGCGTTATGATATACGTGATCCAGCCTGTACTGGGTGAAGTGGAATGCGTGATATAATTGTCGTTTTTGTCCACATCCAGTCCCTCGTCTGATGCAGGCTTTGTCCAATTGGTAAATGTCACACCCGCTTCCGAACCTGTCATCTGCTCGCCTTGTTCATTCAGAATATAGACTTCGCCAGCGGTAATACCCTCTGTTAGGTTCTGTATATAGGCCTGTTCCATCTGGATGCTAAGATAACCGTACACCTTGCCGTTCTGATCATTGATCGTGCGCACAAATGAGATCGTATCGTCTTGACGCAGCAGAACAAAACCACTTTCCGTCCAATCTCGTCCGACCTGACTACTCTCCATCATGGTGTTCAGGATTGCGGGAGGATTACCCGAACCCAGATATGATGTCAGGAGAACCCCGTGATTGTCGTAGATGGACATGTCCTTGATATTCATGCTCGGCCCGATGGCCTGAAACATGATGTCTTTGATGATCCGAATTTGCTTCAGTCTTTCATAGTTACTATGAGCTGAGGAGCTCTTGTCCATGGCTACAAATATATTTTTGCTGGATAATATACGCTGCGACATCTGGTTCTGTTGTTCTACGTATAGATCAACTTGCTCTCTTACCTTCGTAGCTGTAACGAGCGTATCCTGCTCTGTTTTCAGTTTGAGCGGGCGGACAACGATCACATTCACATAAACGATAAAACAGCCCAGCACAAACAAAAGCAGAGCCAGAAATGTCAAAAACACCTTTGTCTGCAAACTGAATTGAGTTGCTTTATGTATGAGCTTTGCCATTCTCAGAGATGCCCTCCTGTTCTGACATGATGTGAAATCCCTTATATTCATGTCTACTCTATCACGGTATTTCATGAAATGATAGCGATTTCAAGTTCAGGATTTTACACATCAACGTTCAAGCACAGACATGTACCGGGGCGAGAAAAGAATCTATAATCGGAATTGTAAACGGATTCACTAAACGTTTTAGAGGGGGATTTGCATTGAAAACAATAAAAAGAAAAAAGGCGTTTTCTATTATTCTGGCCAG
Source organism: Paenibacillus sp. FSL P4-0176 (assembly GCF_037975265.1). NCBI lineage: Bacteria > Bacillati > Bacillota > Bacilli > Caryophanales > Paenibacillaceae > Paenibacillus > Paenibacillus sp. FSL P4-0176. The sequence goes on along the minus strand of NZ_CP150242.1, from coordinate 3,371,913 downwards.
TTTATTAACGGTCTCGTTAACCGCTTGTGGATCAGGAGGTACGGATTCCGGCACAGCTGCTGGCGGGGACAGCAAGAGTGGCAAAGTCACATTGGAGCTGGCAATCTCTAAAAGTTCTCAGGACTCTGCCTTTATCCAGCAGGACATTCTCGATGCATTCGAAAAACAAACAAACATTCGTGTCAATTTGCAGCTGATTCCAGCGGAACAAACAACAACTGTACTGCAAACCAAACTGGCTGTAGATGAAACGCCTGATATTATTCAGTACAATCTGGCGAGCGCAGTCACGGACCTGAACCTTGAACGTAACTTCGAGATTCTGGATAACGAGCCTTGGGCGAGCAGAATTATGAACAAAGACGTCCTCTCTTCTGGTGGCCATCTCTACAGCTTCCATGTCAGCCAAGATACAGGGATGCAAGGGGTCGTATATAACAAACAAATCTTTGAAGAACTCGGGTTGTCGATTCCAACCAACTACGAAGAATTCCTGGCGATCTGTGAAAAAATCAAAGCGAGTGGCATTACACCTGTATTCATGCCTTACAAAGATGCCTGGGCTGCCAACATCTGGCCTGCTGCAGCTTTTGCCGATTTTGTAGCCAAAAATGAACCGACGTTTTTTGATGACTTGAACAGCAACAAGAAAAAATGGTCTGATATCCCGGAATTCAAAACATTCCTGGAACAACAATATGAGATTTACACTAAAGGTTACACCAACACGGATGTGCTTAGCGACAGCTATGACATGGCCGTAGGTAAATTCCTGAACAAGGAAGTTGCCATGATGTTTATGGGCGATTGGTTAATTGAAGGCGTGGCCGAGCAAGATCCAAATATGGAACTGGGCGTATTCCCGATTCCATCGTCAGACAATGCCAGTCTGGGTGCAAGTCCACTCGGCGGACAACTGTTCATTCCGAAGAAATCCAAACATTTGGAAGAAGCTAAACAATTCTTGGACTACATCGCCTCCAAGGAAGTTGCACAACAGATCGTGGACTCCAAAGGGTACGTATCCAATTTCAGTGACGTCACCACACCAGAATTGCCGGCTTACAAGCAGGATATTGTAGACAACTATATTACGCCGAAGAAAACCGTGCTGACAACGGATGCACACATGCTGGTTGATCGCAGCGAACTGTATCGATTGTTACAGGATCAATTCGCGGGTGGATTGTCACCAGAAGAAGTACTGAAATCCTGGGATGAGAAGTTCAGTCAGTTGATGCAGGATAAAGGCGTAGAAGGTTTCTAAAAAGTGAAATATAAGGCAGCATAACAGGATCGATCGTTATGCTGCCTAGTTATAACGGAGTGTGAGACATGAAAAGGACTAAAAATCTGTACTCGTATTACATGATATTTCCCGCACTGATTATCTACTCCATCTTTTTTGTTGTGCCTGCTCTCGCCGCTTTCTATTATTCATTCACGGATTGGCGGCTGGATCGGCTGGAGCTGAAGTTCATCGGGTGGGATAATTTCCAGAAAATTTTCTCAGACAAAACGCTTATTCTGGCGCTGAAAAACACGGCAATATTTGCAATCGTCACCGTCGTTGGCAAAAATGTCATCGGTCTATTGCTGGCCGTAGGACTTAACATGCGACTAAGAACAAAGAACCTGCTACGCGCGATCTTCTACTCCCCTTCCATTCTCAGCATCCTTGTGATCAGCATTCTGTTCACTCCCATGTTGCGTACCGAAGGTACAATCAACAATTTGTTGGAATCTGTTGGGTTACATTCGTTAAGCCAAGCTTGGCTCACCAACCCATCGATTGTGATCTGGACGATTGCCATCGTCTCGATCTGGCAGAGTGCCGGGTTCCAGATGGCCATCTATCTGGCGGGCCTGCAGTCCATTTCTCAAGAGTATTACGAGGCAGCCAAGATTGATGGCGCAAGTTCGTGGAGAAGTTTTTTCAAAATCACACTGCCACTCTTGCTGCCTGCCATTAACATTAACTTGATGTTGACATTGATTGGTGGACTCAAAGTATTCTCCGAAGTATATGTCATGACCGGTGGTGGCCCGGGTAACGCTTCACAGGTCGTAGGTACGATCATTCTGCGATCTTTCGGCGAAGGCAACTGGGGACTTGGTACCGCGGTCAACACCCTTCTGTTCGTGGTCGTTACCATTATCGCTATACCGCTATTGATCTTCATGCGGCGTAAGGAGGTTACGGAATAACATGGGCTATACACGCAAACTCGCCATCCGCAACTATATCGTGGAAGGTTTCCTGATTCTGGCCTCTCTTATCGTTCTGTTGCCGCTTGTCATTCTGATCTTTGGTTCATTCAAAACCAGCGCCGAAGTGCTCAGCTTCTCCCTGAGTTTTCCGGAAACATGGCAGTTCTCGAACTATGTTCGTGTCTTCCAGGAAGGCGGACTGTCGCGAGCGTTCTTCAACAGCATTTTGATTACTGGTGTATCTTCCATCATTAATATCGTTGCCTCTTCGGCAGCGGCATTCATTCTGGCACGTCGGGAAACCAAACTATCCGGCACGATCTACATGTATTTCTTCATGGGATTGATTGCACCAATGTCGATTATTACGACCATACAGGTTGTACAGGGATTGGGATTCTACGGCAGCATTACAAGTGTCATCCTGATCTATGCCGCATTGAACACGGCCTTTAGTGTATTCCTATATAGTGGGTTCATCAAAACCATTCCACGAGCGCTGGACGAAGTGGCATTTTTGGAAGGAGCAAGTGTGTTCGGCGTGTTCTTTCGCATCGTCACACCGCTCATCCTGCCCGTTAACGCAACGGTAGCGATCATGGTGTTCATGTCCGTCTGGAATGACATCACAATTCCGGTGTACTTCCTGACAGACAGTTCCACCTGGACGATGCCACTATCGATCTACAATTTCTACGGCAAATATAGCCGGGACTGGAACCTGATCTTCGCCAATCTCGTGCTTACTTCACTACCTGTATTCATTCTGTATCTGTTCGGGCAAAAATATATTGTCAGCGGCCTCACTGCCGGTGCAGTTAAAGGCTAAACCTCATATTCTCGCGGTTCTCAAGGCATAGAATTGGAGTATTCATGACGTACTCAACCCCCACCATATCTGGTGGGGGTTGTTTTATTTATAACGAGAAAATGCATCTACGCCTCTCTATTTTTGAAACAATTGCGGGTAAAGGGCAGCAATACCACCAGCAAGACCCTGTTGTACATTCCGACTGGTATCATCAGCAATAATCTCGTAGAGATCCGCTTCGATGGAATCTATTGCAATTTTGGCAATATCCGTTGGGCTCGTTTTTGGTGCGTCGATACCTGCCGTCATATCCGTATCCATGAACGCTACGTGCAACCCGGCAACGCTAACGTTCTTAGGGGCTAATTCCAGACGTAATGCATTCGTAATTCCCCACTGAGCGGATTTTGCAGCTGAATATGCACCTGAGTTACCAAGGGTAAGCCAAGATAGAACAGACAGGATATTCAGTATCGAACCGCCCCCATTCTTCTCTATCACCGGTGCAAACGCACGAATCATTGAAAGCGTACCGAATACATGTGTATTGAATTCCAAGTGAATATCGCTCAGATCACCCGTGAACAGAGAAGCACCCGTAGCGGAACCAGCATTATTGATTAGAAGGGTTACATCACTAGCTACCTCAGCTGCAGCCATGACAGATTGTGGATCCGTAATATCGAGTTGCAGTGGAATAGCCCCCGGCAGATCAATGGATTCAGGGTTTCGTGCGCCAGCATACACTTTGGTTCCCCTCGCCAGCAGTTCAAGAGCAAGTTCCTTGCCCAACCCTCGATTAGCCCCACTTACAATAGCAACTTGTTTGGAAATATTCATTTATTATTACTCCCTCTCATTGAGAATTTATTCATCCGAGCTGTTATGGGAATGATCATTCTCATAACTCCCAATAACAATCTATCACATCGGGAACGATCAGTAAAGAATAACTTTTATAATTCATGTCTTTATAAAAAGAAGATGCCCGATAACCTTTTAAAAAAGGCTCTGAGCATCTTTCTTTGGTCCTTCATTGAGAACGGATTTACATATGGATTATGATTTGATGTCATACAGATTCGCAGGTAACGCCTGCACAAATGGTGACCAGTCACTCACTGTATATAGATGAAGTCGGTGCATGGCCCGTGTGCATGCCGTATACAGAAGCTTGCGATCATATTCCTGGCTGTAAGCGACGGGTGAAGCATCATAGATCAGGACAGCATCGAACTCAACGCCTTTGGCGAGATACACAGGAATAACCATGATTCCTTTTTCAAAAATCTGTGTATCCTTTGTTATGAGTTGTATCCCTTCGCCGCCTTGACTTTGCAACCTTTCATAGGCATCACGACTTTCAGCCGCGGTTTTCGTAATCACAGCGATGGAATCAAACCCCTCCGCCTTAAGCGCGGCGATGTCTGCGAGAATCTGTGTACCACGCAGATTTTTGTCCTTCAATTTTGTTAAAAGAGGCTTCTGATCTCCCCTTTCAAACGGTCTGATCTCTTCTCCCCCTGGTAACATCTGTCTCGTGAATTCAACAATCTCTTTGGTTGAACGATAACTGCGTACGAGCCGTATCAATGTAGTTTCGGCTTCTCCATATAGGTGAATCAATGGCGAGTTGGATGCTGCCAAATCCGTAGCCTGCATAAAGATCGCTTGCCCGAAATCCCCTAGCACCGTCATGCGGGCACGAGGAAACAGTTTCTTGAGATATTCGTATTGAAACGCCGAATAATCCTGGCCTTCATCGACAAAGACATAACGAATCTCTGTGTTCGTCCGGACGCCTTCGATCATCTCTTTTACATATAAATACGGAGTAGCATCCTCATGGAACAGCTTGTTCTGAAGGATCATAGCCTTGGTCTGTTTACAAATCTCAGGCCAGTGCTGTGGGGGGATTGCCCCATTCGTTTGTTGTCGATAAGCCGCTTCATCTACAAATAGTTGTTCGTATATCCCTTTCACATCCACGAACTGGAATTTCCGCACACTCTTTCTTAACGGTTTAAACATGTCTTTCACCAGTTTCTGACGAAGCAGCTCCTCTTCTCGCACTGCAAAGTTAAAGGCACCCTCATCTTGCACTGCGCTGTTATTACCGCTATCTCGAGCTGCATATTTTTCCGCTACATCAAACACAGGCTTTTCTTTGTGCAACATGCGGAAAGCTTCCACATACTCATCCGTGTCCAGATAATTCAACTCCTCCAGAACCCAGTCTGCTTCCCGTTCCAGACGTTCCAGCGAAACAAGTTCTCTCAGCAACCATTCCTGCAAAAGAAAAATACGGTTGGACAAGGTAAGATTCTGATCCAAACTGTAAAATTGAGTCTTAATTCGGTCCGCAGTGATGAATTCACGTCCCCGAAATTGAATGCCGTTGAACCGCATGCCCTCCTGCCCCAGCCACTTACCGTAGTTTTGGAGCACTTGCAGGAATGTCTCGGATGCTTTGTACTTAATCGCCTCCAGACGAGCTTCATATCCCGGATCATTCTGAGCTGTCAGCACATATTCAATCTGATCAAAGGCATCCTCTGGTCGTATGGAGGAATCCAGCCAATAATTCAGATATTCCTGAAATGTGGTCTGCTGCATGTTCTCTTCGCCAAGTTCCGGGAGTACGGTCGAGATATAACTGGTAAACATCGGATTCGGCGAGAAAAGCACAATCTGATCTGCTTTGACGGTCTGGCGGTGTTTATATAGTAAGTAAGCGACTCGCTGTAACGCAGCGGACGTCTTGCCACTGCCAGCTGCCCCCTGAACGATAAGCATTCGGCTTCGGTCATCACGGATAATGGCGTTTTGTTCCTTCTGGATCGTTGCTACAATGCTCTTCATTTGTGAGTCTGCACCCTTGGCGAGCACTTGCTGCAACAATTCGTCACCAATCGTCTCAGTTGAATCAAACATGCTATGAAGCTGCCCATGTTGAATCTGGAATTGACGCTTGAGCTCCATCTTTCCGTCGATTCGTCCTGAAGGTGTGTCATAACTTGCTGGCCCAGGAGAGTGATCATAGTATAAACTCGCAATTGGTGTTCTCCAGTCATAGATTAGAAAGTTCAATCCATCCTCATCCATGAAAGATGATACGCCGATGTAGATCTGTTCCGTCACTGTCATGCCTTTTTCCTTATAGTCGAAACGGCCAAAGTACGGCGTCGGAAGCAGTCTCTTAGTATTTTTCCATTGTTGTGTTAACAGCCTGTGCCCGCGCTCCCTCTCGGCCAACACTCTGGACTGCTGATTAATGGTATAGAACGCATCTTCAAAATCGGTGTACGAACCCGTATTAATCGTCACTTCTTCCCAGAACCGTTTACGAATTTCGGCAGCCTGTTCATGCAGTCCTGCAACCTTCGGTTCCAGTTCGTCGAGTCGTGCCTGAAGCTTGTTCCTCACCTGTACTAATCTTTCCTCTTCCAACTTCCAATCGTTTGTTTTATCCATGAATGAGTCCACTCCCTTTTCCATTTATTAGGACCAAAAAAAAGAGCATTGACAAATCGGAATGTCGGATGTAAAATTAAATTAGGAGAAATAATGATTCACCCTTTATATCCAATAGAAATGTCAATTGCGCTATAGATTATATCATGGCTCTTTTTCACGTTCAATGCTTTTTTTCTGTTCTGTCTGAGTTGAACAATAATTTATATTATATAAGGTGTCTCTCGAGCTACACTGGGGGCATCTTTTTTTGTGTTCTGGCATGGTTCATACCCTGAATGCGCTGTAAGCTATACACCCCTTTATAAATTCGATAAAATGAACGAAACATGATACATGAGTTGATGTTTTTGGGAGGGATACATAAATATGAATATAGAACCTGTGGAGGACCGTTGTCCTGTTGAGTTTGCAGTCAATATGATTGGTGGGAAATGGAAGTTATTAATTATAAATCGGCTCATCCGCCATTCAACAATTCGATTCAATGAATTACAGAAAATGCTTGACCCCATTACGCATCGCACGTTAACCAGGCAATTACGAGAACTTGAAGAAGCTGGTTTGATAAACCGTGTTACCCACCCTGTAGTTCCGCCTAAGGTCGAATATTCCCTTACAGAAAAAGGACAAAGCCTGACTTCGATCTTGTTTCAGCTAGGTGATTGGGGATCGAAACATATGTAAAACGCCTTCCCATAGTATCCTAAGGGATACTCTATATCATTAATGTGCGTACTTACGCTCCTATTCTAAATTCGTTATGCTGAGGTCATTGCTGAGTGTTAACTCATTCATTCCAATCACATATTGAAAGGAAGTTATTGACCACTATGACACAGAATGATCGATTTTTAGTATATGGGGCATCGGGCTCCCAAGGCGGCGCTGTCGCTCAATTACTCGTTCAACACGGTTGTGAGGTTCGCACGATTACTCGAAATGAGGCAACAGCCAAAACACTAAAGGAACAAAACATTGAAGCTTTCATCGGGGATCTATCAGATGTGGAACACCTTCATACGGCGCATGAAGGTGTAAGTAAAGTATTCCTAAACCTGCCGGTGGAGTTCAATCCGGATAAGATCAGACAATATACCAAAAATGCAATTGATGCTGCTATACAGGCAAACGTTAAATTGATTGTAGTTAACACGGGTACCTATGTTCCTGACCCTATCACCCATTCCAAAGGAATTGAATTGAAACGTGAAGTTATCCATGAATTGCAGCAAAGCAGTCTTCCATATATCATTGTGGAACCCATTGTATACTTGGAAAACTTCCTGATTCCCGGAATACTGAACAATGGCGTTTTGGCCTACCCGGTACCAGCAGACAAGCCGATCTCCTGGATTAGCTTAAACGATGCAGCTCAATTCCACTATTATGCCTTGACTCATTCGGAATTGGCAGGAAGCATTATCCCAGCACCCGGATTAGAAGCCCTGACAGGTGCACAATTAGCGGAACAATTCAGTGCTGTATTAGGTGAAAAGATCAGCTTCATGTCTCTACCTTTTGATCATTTTGAAGCAGCGATTCAGCCTTTGTTGGGAAGTGAGACAGCAGCAGGTCTTAAAGGATTGTACCAATGGATTGATGGGCATACAGATCTTCTTCCACGGTATCAAGAGTTGGATGATAATATCAAAGCCAATCTTAAATTAACCAAAATAAGCGATTTGATTCATCAAACAATGATTAAACAATAGTTTTCATTAGAAATCCCCTCTCGCCTGTTATTCATGAACAAGCCATTTGAATCTCCAACGGAGAAACGAGTGGCTTGTTCTTTTTATATGAGAACTTTAATGGGCTCAACTGATTCAGATTCAGAGATTCTGATAGGAATAGGCAAAACTTTGATAGAAATGTGGTACAGGTTGTTACATTTGTTATGACATAATAATGTGTAAATAGATCACCATACAGGTGGCAATAATAAACATTAGAAAGGATTTGAACATAACATGGAATATACGAAACTTGGTAATACAGGCTTGGACGTATCTCGATTTTGCCTGGGATGTATGGGATTTGGGGATGCCAGTAAATGGGTTCATGAATGGGTACTGAATGAAGAAAATTCTCGCCCGGTGATAAAGAAAGCGCTGGATCTAGGCGTTAATTTCTTCGATACAGCGAATGTATACTCTCTGGGTACAAGCGAGGAGTATCTTGGTCGGGCGTTAAAAGATTATGCCAATCGGGATGAGGTTGTCATTGCTACCAAAGTACACGGACAAATGCATCAAGGACCCAACGGTTCTGGTCTTTCCAGAAAAGCCATCCTGAGTGAGATTGATAAAAGCCTGAAACGATTGGAAACCGATTATGTGGATCTCTATATCATTCATCGTTGGGACTACAATACGCCTATTGAAGAAACCATGGAAGCCTTACATGATGTGGTGAAGTCCGGTAAAGTGAGATATATTGGCGCTTCGGCCATGTTTGCATGGCAGTTCCAAAAAGCATTACACGTAGCAGAGAAAAATGGTTGGACCAAGTTTGTCTCCATGCAAAACCACTTGAACCTCATCTACCGTGAAGAAGAAAGAGAAATGTTGCCTTTATGCAAGGAAGAAAAGATTGGTGTAACTCCATACAGTCCTCTAGCTTCAGGCAGGTTAACCCGTGATTGGTCCGTATCAACACTGCGATCCGAGACAGACAAAATTCAGAAATCCAAGTACAATGCGACAAGTGATGCGGATCGGCTTGTTGTTGAACGAGTTGCATCCATTGCAGAAAAATACGGTGTCCCTCGTACACACATTGCACTTGCGTGGTTGCTGCAAAAAGACACTGTAGCGGCTCCAATTATCGGTGCCACCAAAATATCGCATCTGGAAGATGCTGTAGGTGCTCTTTCCGTTAAGTTGACCTCAGAAGACGTAACTTTCCTTGAAGAGCCTTATGTACCTCACCCTGTAGTAGGTGCTCAATAATCGCTTTTGCTTAAAATATAGAAGACCTTCTCTTTCCGTATCCGGAAGTTGGGGGTCTTCTTTTTATATCACGATTTATTTGCGCCAGAATGTTGAACATTCTGCCTTATCCGCTATATTGAACTCAATCATTCTCTCAAGTAACGAAAAATCAATCTCCTGTTTCCACTTCATCCGCACCAACTCTTTGGTGTGATCATAACCCGCCTGTGTGATCTCTTCCGAAAAACGATTAATTCCTGCCTTCTCGGGAGCAACAGCCAAGTGTTGCTTGGAAACACTAAAGCCAATGATAAAGGTATCATGGTCGGTAAACATCGGTTGATTCCAGGCTATTTTTTGCTTTAAATTCGGGAATTTTTCAGTGACCCAGTTCAAAACTTCTTCCGTTCGTGCCTGGTGTTCCGGGTTATCGATGCGTGCTATAAATTCTGCAAAGGTCTCCATTAGTTCCCCCCTATATCATGAAATATACTACTTATATTGTCCAATTCAAACTCATTCTATCATGAATATCAAATTCAAAAACCCTTATCTGCCGATAACTCAACAAAAAATGAGCAGCCTGCTAGACTTTAAATGTTTTCTTTTATCCAAGATCGCAACTTATCCGCATAGAAAGCGCGTTCATCTGGATCGGACTGCGAACCGTTTGTCAGATAAAGTTGATCATTCACGTATCTGGGGTAAACATGCAGATGATAATGCCACACGTCTTGATTGCCAGCTGGTTCATTATGTTGCCGTGTCGAAATCCCATCACATCCATATGTACTTTTCATTGCAAATGCTGTAAGCTGAGCCACGCGGTGAATTTCAACAGCGTAATCCGCAGGGAGTTCAAAGATGTTCTCGAAATGTTGATTCGGAACAATAAGAACATGTCCTTTATTGTTTGGCCACCATTTGCCCGCTATAAATGCCGTTACCTTTTCATTCTGATAGATGATATCCCTTTGTTTTGTTCCCTGATCAGGTTGCTCGATACCCCAAATACGACAAAATGGACATTCGTAACCTTCCGGCTGATGTGAAAATGATACTGTCATCTTTCTCATTCCACTCTTTTCATATTTTTCCAACTAGTTACTAGTTATTAGACGCAGGTATCTTCTGTTCGTTGCGATAAGAGCGCGGGTTTTAGTACGATCAGCAATTAACAAACTAAAAAGCAAAAAGCAGCTGACCTTGGCGGCAGCTGCTTTCTTCTATCCTTAACTATCACTATTGCACAGTTCACACTTACATAGTGCTGATATCAATAACAAAGCGATATTTCACGTCGGAAGCTAGTACACGTTTGTATGCTTCGTCAATCTGGTCAGCGGAGATGACCTCAATATTAGGCGCAATATCATGTTCTGCACAGAAATCAAGCATTTCCTGTGTCTCACGAATGCCACCAATCATGGAACCCGCGAATGAACGGCGATGGCCGATGAGTGAGAATACGTTAACAGCTAAAGGCTCTGCAGGAGCACCCACGTTCACGAGTGTACCATCCAGTGTGAGCAGTGAGAAATAAGCGTTAATGTCAATATTCGCACTTACCGTGTTAATCATCAGATCAAATGTGCCTGCAAGTTTCTCGAATGTTTCCGGTTCACTTGTGGCAAAGTAGTGATCTGCACCAAATTGCAGTCCATCTTCTTTTTTGCTCAAGGATTGGGAGAGAACCGTTACTTCCGCACCCATCGCATGTGCAATTTTGACAGCCATATGACCTAGACCACCCATACCTACAACGGCAACCTTCTTACCTGGGCCAGCTCCCCAGTGATGAAGTGGTGAATACGTCGTAATACCGGCACACAGCAAAGGTGCAGCAGCATCAAGTGCAATGTTATCAGGGATGCGCACGATGAAATCCTCTACGACAACAATGTGAGTTGAATATCCACCTTGCGTAGGCTCACCGTATTTGTCTACACCAGCGTAAGTAGGAATATTTCCTTTGAGACAGTATTGCTCTTCACCTTTGCGGCAGTTATCACACTCGCCACAAGAGTCAACCATACATCCGACTCCTACTCGATCACCGACCTTATATTTGGAGACTCCAGTTCCTACATCGGTTACAATCCCGGCAATCTCGTGTCCAGGAACGAGTGGATAATTCACAGGACCCCATTCACCGTGGGCAGTATGGATGTCTGAATGGCAGATACCGGCATATTTAATCTCGATTAATACATCATTAGTATCCAGATCACGTCGTTTAATTTCAGCACTTCTGAATTGTTGGTCTGGTCCGTCAACGGCTCTGGCTTTAGCTATAATCAATGGTATAACCTCCTAGTAATTTAAAGTTCAAAATAATCTTACCCCCTCTAGTTAACTCTAGGTCAAATGTTTATCTTATTTTTTTTATCTCCAACGTACTTTGACATCCAGTAATCCAACATGTTAGAATTCACTCGGATCATCCTAGAGTTAACTCGAAGTCTACCCCCAGTAGAAAGGAATTTTATGAAAATGACCTATTCAATCGGTGAAGTTGCCAAAAAATTAGACCTTACGGTATATACATTGCGTTACTACGACAAGGAAGGACTCATGCCTTTTGTGGAACGTACCACGAGTGGAACACGTTTGTTCAAAGACTCCGACATTGACTTTCTAAAGATCATCCAATGTCTGAAGCTGACCGGCATGCCTATTAAAGACATTAAAGACTTCATTGAATGGTGCTCTGAAGGGGACTCCTCGCTGAAGCAAAGATATGACATGTTTACGGAGCGAAAAGCTATTGTGGAAGCACAAATGGAGGAACTAAGAAGAACCATGGAAGTCATCGAGCACAAACGCTCCTACTACGAAACAGCTTTGGAGGCTGGGACCGAAGAGATTCATAAAATTAAACCGATGGAAAATGCCATCACCAATTGATGGTTCATGCTTTCTATTTTCTAAAATTAGCGCAAAAAAAAAGTAGCTTGAAGTCCTCTAACGGATTTCAAGCTACTTTTTTGGGTACGTCTCTACTCATCATTTTCCCAAAAGTTTCATCGTTACATGGATAATCCGGTTTAATTTTTCCTTATCCGTCGAGGTTCTTGCCATGGCTCTGATGCCGACAGAAATATTGTGCAGGTACTCTGCCATTTCCTTCGCATCATGATCAGAAGAGAATTCCCCCTCCCGCTGCCCCCATTGAATGATTTGCTCAAACATCTGCTCTGCTTCATTAAATGAATCAAGAGATCGCGTATCCACGTCCGAATCGCGTGTACCAAGCTCTACGGCGGAGTTCACGATCAAGCATCCCGATGGCGTATCCTCTACTTCACTGATCATAACTTCGAAGATTTTATGCAGTGCTTCCACTGCCGTCTTGGATGCCTTGATTTCTGCAAGTAATGTGGTGCTGACCTTACCTCTGTAACGATCCATTGCCTGCAAAAATAGCGAATGTTTGTCGTCAAATGTATCATATATACTTCTGCGATGAATTCCCATATGCTCAACCAGGTCACTCATCGACGTTTTCTCGTAACCTTGTTCCCAGAAGATCTTCATTGCTTTATCCAATACTTCGTTCACTTCAAACTCTTTACTTCTAGCCATTCTACTTCCCTCCCAAAATCAATCTAACACATCGGGAACGATCAGTAAATAAAAGATGCAGATACCCTTCTCATTCTCATCTGATCATGTATTAGCTGAACCGTAAGTGTATATCTTCTGTACTTGTTGTATATCATGACCTGTGTACTTGTGATTATGTAACCAGCAATCAGAATGCCTTATCCATTCACATCAAATGTTTGCCTATTCCTATCCGTTTTCTACCGTCTTCGGTCAATATACGATAGAATGTCATTATTATGTTGTGAGGAAAAAAGGAGAACTTTGCATGTCTGATCAAATACATGAACAACAAAACGAATTAGCCACACTCATTGATCGTTATTCTGACAAGGATGGGGTACATCCTACGGCAATCCCTTCATTATTTCTAATCCGTGAATCGGTCGTTACTGAACCTATATTTAGAGTGAATGAACCATCCTTTTGCATTATCGTTCAGGGTGAAAAAGAGGTCCTGCTGGGACAAGATCGTTTCCGATATGGTCCAGGAAGTTATATCGTGGCAACCGTTGACTTGCCGGTTAGTGGACAAGTAATTCAAGCCTCGTCTGAGGCTCCCTATCTGGCCCTGAAGCTTGAATTCACATCCAGTGAGATTCTGGAGGTATTGAACCATTCCGATTTCCCAGCAAGACCGCGAAAAACGACGAGACGTGCCATGTTTGTCAGCCAAGCTGAGCCGTCTCTGCTGGATGCAGTCGTCAGGTTAGCCCGTTTGTTGGAAGATCATTCGGAAGATATTCCTCTGCTCGCTCCTTTGTTCAAAAAGGAAATTCTCTATAAAGTTCTGAAAGGTCCACATGGGATTGCACTAGAACAAGCTACCATGGAAGGCAGCCATACCTATCGGATCAGAGACGTTATTGAATATATTATGAATCATTCTGAGCGGAATTTTCGGGTTGAGGAATTGGCGGATTTGGCAAATATGAGTACTGCCTCGCTGCACAGACACTTTAAAGAAGTGACTGCCATGAGTCCGATTCAGTTTCAAAAACAACTGAGGCTGCAAGAAGCTCGCCGCCTGTTATTATCCAAGTCCACCGATGCAGCAGATGTAGCATTTCAGGTAGGTTACGAGAGCCCTTCCCAATTCAGCCGTGAATATTCACGCATGTTTGGATTTCCGCCCAGAGAAGATATTAAACGCCTGCGAGGTAAAACCGATGAGACGACTACCATCTCTTGACTGGTTACTGGCTAATATCGCTCCTTTAGCTCGTCTAGTTTAACCTCAAAAAGGACTCCTTCTGTTTTGCCAGTCGGAGTCCTTCCCTTATTCATGTATTAATGAAGATCACTAAATCATTAACATTAAATTATCAATACATTAAAAACCAGTCGTATATTGTTTTGGAACTTCCGTTGTCTTGCGCAAAGCAGACGCAGCTTCCAAGGCCCAGTAAGGATTTCTTAACAGCCCTCTTCCGACCGCAACGAGATCGGCTTCTTCATTTCCGATGACTGCATTTGCCAATTTCGGGTCGTCCAGTCTTCCAACAGCAATCACAGGTACATCAAGAGCTTCTTTGATTGCTTTAGCGAGAGGTACTTGATAAGCTGCGTGAGTTCCTGGTCTGCCCGATGCACCAATAGGTCCCTCGCCACCAGATGAGATGTCAAATACGTCAACACCTGCCTCTTTATAAGCCTTGGCAAACTCGGAACTTTCGTTAATGCCATAGCCACCTTCGACGTATTCTTTGGCTGAAATACGCATCATCAAGGGCATATCCTCGGGCATCTCTGCCTTTGCAGCCTGAATGATCTCCCGTCCGAATAACGTTAAATCTTGACCATATTCATCTTCTCGCTTGTTTGTTAATGGAGAATGGAACTGATGAATCAGATATCCATGTGCCCCATGAAGCTCAATCGCATCAAAACCAGCTTTCACAGCACGAGCTACAGCACTCCGGAATTTTTCAACCATTCCTTTTACTTCGTCCGTTGTAAGCGCTCGAGGTTGCTTGGAATTCTCATCAAAGGCGATCGCGGACGGAGCAACTGGTACCTCAGCATCTTCTGCTTTGCGGCCCGCATGAGCAATCTGAATACCAACCTTGGCACCATAACTGTGACACGCATCTACGATCCGCTTCAGAGCCGGGATCTGTTCATCTGACCATAACCCAAGATCATAATCTGAGATTCGGCCATCCGGCTCCACATCTGTCATTTCAATGATAATGAGACCTGTTCCTCCCACGGCACGACTAACGTAGTGCATATAATGCCAATCTGTTGCAATACCATCTTTTTGCTCAACTGAATATTGGCACATTGGAGCCATTACGACACGGTTTTTAAGCTCTAGGCTTTTAAAAGAATATGGACTAAACAAATCTGTCATCAAAATAAAACTCCCCTTTTCATGAATCATGAATAATAAAAATGCATGCGCAAGCATCAAATTAATCCTGCAATTAATAACTCGTATGATTTAGATCTCACATTTATCTTTTACTTCATTACATAAATACATTCAAATCCATGCTTTCGCAAAATACGAACAGCCTTTTTGGATTGAAGCATACCAGGTGACATTATAATTACGTTATCTTCTCGAAGAAGGTATTTTTCCCATGTGAAAGCAAGGCGTCCCAATGAGATGTTAATCGTATCCGGAGTAGGATTAGCCATATAATCCGTCGCATCTCGAATATCAATCACTTTATACTGCCGAAAATCACGCTCTTGTCTGAGAAATACTTGATAATCTATATATTCAAGATTGCGCACTGGCCAAAATTGACGTACAACGATGAAGATACCTAATATGAAGGTCAGAAGCATCAACATAATCATTGTATAGCCCTCTCTTAACTCATCTGATATCGTCGGAAATTTTGTTTTGGATCAGAGCCCACTCAATACCTCAGATATTGTATCCTCACCAGCGATTAGATCAAATGAACGCTTGTAGGTATTCTTCTCACTCAAACTGGCCAAAATCACATGAGCTACATCTTCACGAGCAATGTTACCGGTTGTGATATTCTCAGCAGCAGTAACTTTACCTGTTCCCGGTTCATTCATTAGAATCCCTGGACGTATAATGGTATATGTTAATCCACTGATCTCTAACAATCTATCAGCATAGTGTTTCGCTGCATAATATGGAAGGATGTTATCATGCCAGTTCTCACGATTATTGGCTTGGATCGCACTCACCATGATAAATCGATCAATACCCGCTTTTTGAGCCGCTTCAATGGTTTTCCCGGCACCATCCAGATCAATCAGGAGTGTTTTATCATATCCCGTTGTACCGCCAGAACCAGCCGCAAATACAATGGCATCACAACCCGTTGCAGCAGCTACAAGTGAGTCAACCGTACCTTCCAAGTCGGCAAGCACCGTTTCCACACCCTGTGCTGCAAATGAATCTACCTGTTCTTGTTTTCGTACCATGGCAAGAACGGTGTGTTCTTCACTATTCTTCAAAAGATGAATAAGTTGTTGACCAATCTGTCCATTTGATCCCACGACGAACACCCTCATGTTCAATACCTCCTTTATACAAAATCACCGCATCCATATTAAATTCATGCGCATGCATTTAATTTAACGGATATATTAATGAGTGTCAAGTCTTCTTATAGGGTAAATGACTACATTACCCTATATTCACCCTAGCCTTAGAACAATTCTTTAGTGAGGTTCTCTAATCGAGTCTCAAATCCATCCTGTTCCAATTCAGTTTGCAAGACCTGATTAAACGTTTGAAGTGCTTTCTTGTATTTATTCTCTCCAAGCTCCGTAATTCGAGTGTAAATGCCACGCCGGTCATCTTCACATGCATGTCTTTCCAGAGCCCCACAGTCTTTGGCTTCCATCCTAACGACGAGCCTGGAAGTAGCACTTTGGCTCAACCCCACTAGTTCTTGAAGTTGCTGTAGGCGTAATTCCTTACCCTCCGCATTATATATGAAGTTTAACACATAAAATTCCTTCAAAGATAAGTCATATTGTTGAAGCAGAGCTTGTTCCAGCTTCTCGTTCAGATGGGTATGAATGTTAGAGAAAGCCAACCAAACATTCAAACGTTCACTCTTTTGCTGCAATCTAGATCACCCCACTTGATATTTAATGTTCATCAGCTGTTATCCTATTGTATCAAGCTTAATTACATTGGTCAAAACCCATCCAAGTTCGACGTATATAACATCCTAAGCTCATAAGAAGAGCATTTCCCCGTCTTGTAACGACATTTGGAAATGCTCCAGTATTACCATTTATGCAGTCTAATCTTACTTCGCGGTAAGCAGGCTATCGGAAATAAATTGAAGCTGACCTTCCAACGTTAACGGATCGTTGTACGAGTCTGAAGTCGGATCAAGCTGGAACACATGATTTGCCTTCACCGCAGGCAAGTTCTTCCATAATGTATTGTCATATACGATCTTGGGATCGGTTGTATCTCCCGACCACGGGCTGGTGAAGATGATATCCCCCGCATACTCCGGTAATAGTTCCATGGAGATTGAAGCCCATCCAGTTCCGCTGTCAATCGCTTCAGCTTGGGCCTTGGCTGGTGCCTTGAGATCAAACTCCCCGTAAATAATTTCACCACCTCGACCATAGTTATGACCGAATACAAATAATCCTTTGGCGTATGGATTCAGTATGGAAACGGTACGATCGCCTACAGCTTCCTGAACCTTGGGCTTCAGTTCGTTGATCTTCGCTTCCCATTTAGCATTCCAAGCTTTCGCTGCGTCTTCTCTATTGGTGAGCTTACCCATTTCAAGCATTAGATCCTTGAAATTGCGCTTACCATATGCAATCTGTACAACAGGCGCAATCTGCTCCAGCTTGTCGATGCCCTCTGTTCCAGTGTACACGATAAATAAGTCAGGTTTTAAACTGATTAGTTTCTCTGGTGTAGGCTCTTGACCCAGATCACTGGTGCCCGCTGCTGCAAGTTGATCCTTGATATATTTGTTGTTCATCGCTCCTGATAAAGCGCCGACTACCGGTGCATCCAGAGCAACAAAGTAGCCTGTCGAAAATGATGTCAAATCAATAATGCGCTTAGGATTCTTCGGTACCTGTACTTCGCCTGCATCCGATTGATATGTAACAAGTTCCTCTTCGGCAGTTGCCGTTGATTCAACGGGAGAAGCTGAATCCGAGTTCGTCTTGGTTTCTGTCTCCGCAGCCGCATTCGTGCTGTCCCCGGTTGTACTATTGGTCGTAGCAGACTGACCACATGCACTAAGTACAATCAGCAAGATAAGTGCCATCATGATCCATATTGATTTTATCTGTTTACGCAAAATAAACCCACCTTTTCGTTGATATTGATAATCGTTATCAACGATATCATGCTATGCAGGATTTGACAAGCTATGTTTATTTCACCCCCTCTATGAACTCTAACTTGCAAGTCACCAAGTTAAACAGCTATCATCAATAGAGTAAACCATTCACTTTTTTTAAAAAAGAGAGTTTTGAAAAGCCAATGAAACGTATTCAAGGAGGACAACATGGAAGAGATTATATTGTGGTTAAAGTATTTGTTTTTAGGTATTGTTCAAGGCGCGACGGAGCCAATCCCCGTCTCCTCAAGCGGTCATCTGATCATCGCCCAGAAACTAATGGGCATCAAGCAGAATGGATTGTCATTTGAGATTTTAACAAACACAGCATCACTTATCGCTATTATTTTTATTTTCCGGGAAGATATCAAAAAGTTGATTATTGGTGCATTAGGTTACCTGCGTACTCGTAAAGAAGAATATCGAGCAGACTTCATGTTTTGCTTATACATAATTATTGGTACAATCCCTGCTGCTGTCGTTGCAGTCCTGTTCAAGGACCGGATTGAAGAAATCTTCTCATCCGTATATACCGTTTCCATCGCGCTATTAATCACCGGGGTTGCATTGTGGCTTATTCGTAATCTTCGTGGTCGCAAGCAAGATGGTGATCTGTCTACGAAAGATGCATTGTTGGTAGGTCTGGCTCAGGCGGTCGCTCTTATTCCGGGGATTAGCCGCTCAGGGGCAACTGTAATTGCGTCCATCGCTGTTGGCATGAAACAGGAAACGGCTTTGAAGTTCTCCTTTATGCTGTACATTCCCATAAGTATTGGTGGACTCATTATGGGGGTATCCGACATTGCCAATGATCCGAATCGATCACAACTGGCTATCCCTTATCTGATCGCATTCATCACGACACTCTTTGTCACGTATTTCTCCATGAGATGGTTTATGGGCATTATGGCCAAAGGCAATCTGAAATACTTTTCGTATTACTGTTTTGCCGCAGGAACATTGTTACTGATCTTCTTATAAAAAATAGTCCACACACCAAAAGGAACAACCAGCGATGGTTGTTCCTTTGTTGTATAGTGGCAGAACCTTAATGACCTATAGCAAGAGCTAGACGGTCAGGCGCGTAGCCTTGTTGCTTCTGTTAACCAGCTCTGTAGCCGCGAACATAACACTGAACAGAATCAGCAGGATCAGGGGTACCATGGACATTCCCCATTGGCTGGCTATAAGTCCCATACCTAACGGGATGAGTGTTGAACCTGTATAGGCACTGGCCATTTCGAGTCCAATTACACTTGGGGATGCCTTCTCACCGAAGCGTTCCGGTGTCGCATGAACAATACTCGGATAGATCGGTGCTCCGCCCAATCCTACAATAAATAAAGCCCCTGCGGCAATCCAGTAAGGAATCGGCATAACCAGGATAACTAATCCGAAACATCCAACGATTCCACCAAATCTAATGAGATTTTTGCTGGTTACATGAGTCGAAAGAAAACCTGAGATTACACGTCCCAAGATAATGCCAATGAAAAATAGAGAGGATAGTGCTGCGGCAGTGCCTGGAGAAACTCCTTTGCTAACAATGAAGAAAGAAGCCATCCACAGACCGGCAGCAGTTTCGGAACCGTTGTAACAGAGCATCGCAATCATCGACATTTTCACGCCGGGGATACGTATGGCCTCACGGTTGCTTACGCGTTTCTTCTCATCGCCTGAACCCTCTACTCTTCCCTTCTCAAAAATCTTCCATAGAGACAAAGTTGATAATAAGACCACCACGATCCCAAGCAAAATCAACGCCACAGTAACGTATCCTGCACGCCAGTTGTTTGCTTGATTCAGCCAATATGCCATAACGAGTGGGCCTGTCACTGCGCCAATTCCCCAGAAACAATGCAACCAGTTCATATGCTTGGCCTTGAAATGCAATGCTACATAATTACTTAGTGCCGCATCCACCGAACCTGCACCTAAGCCGAGAGGGATCGCCAGAATCAGTAAAAACACAAAATTCTCAGAAAATGAGAATCCCAACAGCGCGATCGTTGTTGAGAGGATACTGAATACTGTGACTTTACCCGTTCCGAACCGGTGTAACAATCGGCTGGCCGTTAGACTGGACACTACTGTACTAAATGAAATGATTAGCGATATGTAACCAGCCATTTCTGTTGTCGCATGTATATCGTTTTTCATAACGGACCAGGCACTGCCAAGTAAAGCATCCGGTAATCCCAGCCCTATAAATGCGAGATAAATAATGATTAACAATAACGTGACCATCTGGGTGTCTCTCCTCAGTTTGTTTAATTTCTGATTCTCGTCGAACCACCCATATAATAATATTGATATTTTTATCTGTAATCTTCCTATATTTTGACTCCTTATATCAGTATTCTGATATATTCTGGTGACTTATTACCTATATCACTGGTTCAGGATAGGTATTTCTCCAAGCAAATTCTTCAAGTTAATGGCATCCCACGGCATATGCTCAGTTATTCCTAATCCAACTACATCTGTTTCTTCAGACAGTTCTTTGATCAGATGAAGCAAGTGAGGTAATTGCATGGTTCCCGCTGGTGAAAACTCATAAGGTTCTCCTGGCTTGGCGAATAACAATGAACGGAACATGTTGGGATCAAGCACATCCAGATCAAGATGAATTGCCAGGTGTTTGAACCCAGTCTCTTTAATCCACTTCTTAATCGAATCCATGCCATGGGTTAATTCTTCAGTTCCAGCCGTTCGGATACCCAATCTTTGAATTACTTCGGTTTCCTGTTCCGTGGGGGTTGTCAACCCGGCCATGAAGACATGTTCGGGCTTCAAGGGGACACTCACATGTTTAGCAAACTCCGGATCGCCTTCCCCAAGAAGGTTCCCAAGCGGTAAAGTATGACCGTTGTCATAGCCCTCGTATCTAACCAGATCACCATGTGCATCAATCCATATCAAACCAAGTTCTCCGCCATATCGTTCATTTAAATAAGCAAACGGGGCTTGTTCAACCAAACAGTCACCGCCAAACATGACAATGCGATCGGGCTGGTGAGCTTGAATAATATGCTAGGCAGCCTGCAATTGCTGAAGTAGCTGTGCTCTGCCTTTTATCCCGTTCTCGCTTACCAGAGATGTTCCATCATAAGCGTCAACAGGAACATGAATGAGAGGTTGATCATTGTCAGGTGCAAGCCATGCAAGCAGCTCCGCTCCAAATGAGTAGTTTGGATTATCTCCACCTTGCCATTGTGGCATAAGCAGACGTATTGTTTTTTGAGTCATCGTAAATCTCCTTTACTTCCAAGTAAGGTTAGTATAAACTGAGCCCAAACAAATAAATAGTACGGTCTTTTATGATAGGTACTACCCGGAAGGATAGTGTAAATGATGAGTATGGCTGAATACCACGGTAAAGTTAAAAACATTCAAGATACCCCTTTTGGATATACGTTGTCTGTTATTGGTGGTAAATGGAAAATGGTGATTTTGTATCTTCTGGCAGAAAACCCACCTGTCCGTTTCAATGAACTAAAAAGACAGATCGGCGCTATCACGTATAAAACGCTGAGTTCACAGCTCAAAGAATTGGAAGCAGATGGTATGGTCGAACGGAAAGAGTATCCTCAAGTCCCTCCTAAAGTCGAGTACCGTCTGACAGCCAAAGCTGAAACGTTATTGCCCGTTTTGGAAGGACTATGCGAATGGGGTGTCCAACATCAAGAACCTTTATTGATCAATAATAGCGCAACGGATTGAACGCTTTTGTCTATATTTTCAGATGAGATAATTGGAGTAAATGGAGTATGTTAAAATGCAAAAAGTCGCCAATCGGCGACTTTTTTACTTTTATCTTGTGTTCCTCTGTCCGTTCAGCAAATAAAAGCTGTAATTCGTAGAATTATACTTTTTCGTGTACCAGATCTTTCTGGTAGGCCAACACTCTGTCCCAATTGCCACTGAACACAGGAATTCGATAATACCCTACACGCTCATACAGCGCTGCTGCTTCTGGTTGCAAGGGACCTGTTTGCAGTTTCAGATTGGTATAACCAAGTTCGTTCGCAAGACGCTCTGCCTCTGCCAATATAGCCTGGGCAATCCCCTTACGGCGGTAACCACTGCGTGTATACATGCGTTTAACCTCTACAGATGTATCATCAAGGGGTCTAAGTGCTCCGCAACCAACCGGATACCCGTCGATCCTGGCAACGATAAAAGCCGCACGGGGCACCTCAACGTCTGACAGTTGAAATCCTGCAGTTCCATCACCACCATATAACAAACCGAGTTCTTCACTCAGTTCCTTGATCAATAACAGCGAATCCTCGCTCCGAATATCTTCAGCTGCTGCATGCACGATATGTGTCATCCTACATACCCCCTTTATCTTATTGGACTTATTGGTTTTAATGATATATCTAAATTATCATTCCCAACAGCAAGCGTCAATTCCCCCATTCATTGAATATTTCTATAAGTACACCCTATAAATACCCGAACGTATCTTATTGCCGTCTTTATTCGTTTACATAAGAAATATAAAGAGCAACGATGTATATGAATTTAGATTCTTGGAGGCCTGATATTATGGAAATTTCAAAGGGAATAGCGATGCTTCAGCTTGATTTTGAGGGGAATATAATTCACCCTGTTCTGATATGGGATGAAGAAATGGTTGTGTTAATTGATACAGGATTCCCTGGACAATATGACGATTTGCGTATTGCACTCGAAAAGATTGGTGTGCCGATCAGCCGACTTAAAGCAGTGATTTTGACGCATCAGGATGTGGACCATATCGGCTGTCTTCCCGAGATTTTGCAGGAGTGTGGCTCACAAGTTAAGATATATGCGCATGAGCTGGATAAGCCATATATTGAGGGACAGCTCCCTCTACTCAAAGACGGTCACCTTGAGCATCCTCCAATGGGCAAAGTAGATGAAATTGTAATCGATGGTCAGGAACTGCCGTTTTGCGGCGGAATTCGCGTTATTCATACACCTGGTCATACGCCAGGTCATATCAGTCTATATTTGATGGACAGCAAGACGCTCATCGCCGGAGATTCAATGTACAGTGTAGACGGCATGCTTGGAGGCATTCATGAACCAACTACACTGGATATCGAAACGGCTCGTTGCTCCTTGAAAAAGTATATGGAACTCGACATTTCATCTGTGATTTGTTACCACGGTGGACGAAGTGATATGAATGTAAATGAACAGATCTCAGAACTTACTCAAGGGTCATAAATAGTAAATTTGCTGATCCGCGAATGGTTACGGTCTAAACCCAGAAACCATTCTTAGTTTTAGCATAGTCTTCCTATTGTTTGGCATACTGCTAAATGGCTGTAGCCGCACGAATTCGCAGCTCTTCTTCTTCACTGTGTAACGCTTCTCTCAGCACCTGGAGAGCTGTCTGAATTGTGGCTTCATCTACCCCTGTTGAGAGAGAGTTGGTTGCTTCGGCTGTTATACTGACTGCAAGACCTCGATCCAGCTGTGCTTGTGATATGGGATACTCAAATTTCGCAAGAATGGCTGAATCATTTTGCAGTGCCTGCACTTTGCCATTCAGCTTAGCGAGAGGAATACGACCCAACCATGTAACTCCCCGACGGTGACAGATCAAGTCGTTTTCTGTGCCAGCGGAATCGTCGTAATAATAATCCCCGATATCCCCAACATACGTCCATTCATCATCGCTAATTAATACATAATCTCCATCCTGCATGAGGTTACCAAACATATGTAATGTCGCGAGTGTGCTCGCCAATTCTGCTTCATCCAAGGGATAGTGTTGAACCAACTGTTCCTTCCATAGCTCCGGGGGCGTTCGCTCGAGATCCCCTGTACCTGACCAAGCAATACCAATATAATTGTCTTCCAAAAAGGATGTTACTCTGTTGACTCCGTGCACGGTGGACTGGATGTGATACAGATTCATGCGTAGCGCCTTCCTTTCAATCATTCGTATGAACATAGTTCACCATTTTAACATTAGCGGGGTCTATTTCAAACGTAATGATCTCTTTCCCATATGGCGGGTTATGCGGACCATAGAACGTTCTGACTTCCAGAACCGTTCGAAAGTTATAACCACCTTGTGTGCGCCTTTTAAGTTCCAATATATGAATATCATATAGACCGTAGCTAGGGACCTGCTTATGATTTTCCTGATAATAGCTGGTAATCTCACGGGCAATGTATGGGTTGAGCATCGTAAGTGCTATTGCCTTATAGTCATGCTCCTGTCTGCTCTCAGGATCTGCATATGTAACATCTGTGTATAGGGAAACACTATTTATCATTAATGTTGCTGCAAGTATAAAGTGAAAAAGACGTTTCTGATTTCCCATACTCATCAACCTTTTTTAATTTATATTATTCCGAGTGAATGCAAAAGCATACAAAATATGATTATGATCTATTATTTATGCTTAGCTGAGTGGAAGGTTATTCTGTCATCGGAGTGGCAAGTGTAAATACTTGTTAGTTCAATTTATATAGCGTGCACCTTTTGATATAGCCCTAGGCTATAACTAGGTATAATTTAATGGAATTACATTATAACTCCGGATCTGTGATAAATTTTGTGTAACATAAAAGCAGAGGGGTTTTAAACGATGACAAAAAGTAGTGTATTGGGATATCCGCGTATTGGTGCTGATCGGGAATGGAAGAAAGCATTGGAAGCGTTCTGGGCAGGTAAGCTGGAGGAAACAGAATTTCATGCACGTTTGCAAGAGATCCGCATCGATCATTTGCGCAAGCAACAAGCAAAAGGCATCGACATCATTCCGGTGAATGACTTTAGCTATTATGATCATATCCTGGATACGGCTGTGATGTTTGGCATTATCCCTAAACGATTTGCTTATGATGGTGGCTCGGTTCCGTTGTCCGTATATTATGGCATTGCACGGGGAACGAAAGATGCCGCAGCAAGTGAAATGACAAAATGGTTCAACACGAACTATCACTACATTGTACCTGAACTGGACGGAGCTTCCCCAACTCTGACGGAGAACAAACCACTTCTCGCTTATCGTGAAGCAAAAGAAAAACTCGGCATTGAAGGCAAGCCGGTTATCGTTGGACCGTTAACCTTCCTAAAGCTCTCCAAAGGCTATGATAAATCCGAGACAGACGCTTGGTTGGACCGCTTGCTTCCACTTTACACTCAATTGCTTCAAGAACTTGCGAGCGAAGGCGTTCAGTGGGTGCAGGTCGACGAACCTATTCTGGTAACCAAATTAAGCGATGAAGACGTACAGCGTCTGAATAAAATATATGAAACATTTGCAGCAGCCGTTCCAGGCCTGAATATCATGCTGCAAACATACTTTGAATCTGTCGAAAACTACAACGACATTGTTGCACTGCCAGTTCAAGGTGTAGGACTTGATTTTGTACACGGACTCTCTGGTAACACACAATCTATTCGGACATCCGGTTTCCCGGCAGACAAAGTGCTCGGAGCAGGTATTATTGATGGACGTGGGATCTGGAAAGCTTCCCTTCAAGCAAAACTGAATTTGCTGAATGAATTGACTGAGTTCGTGACGCCTGAACGTATCATCGTGCAATCATCTTGCAGCCTGCTACACGTGCCAGTAACAACAGACCGTGAGGCAAAACTTACATCTGAACTGAAAAATGCTCTTGCATTTGCAGATGAAAAGCTGGAAGAGATTGTTCTTTTGACTACAGCCTTATCTTCACCAAGTGCAGAGATTACTGCCAAAATAGACGAAGCAGAGCTTCCTCTTCAAGCGCTTCAGCAATCCGAAGATCGAAACCGTACCGCTGTACAGAAAGCCGTTGCTTCCATCAGTGTTCAACAGCCGGAGCGCTCCCGTCCTTTTGCAGAGCGTCATGAAGCTCAACAGGCCAAATGGCAATTGCCACTCTTCCCGACAACAACGATTGGTAGTTTCCCACAATCTGCCGAAGTCAGAAAAGCACGTCAGTTGTGGCGCAAGGGTGAGTTGAACAACGAACAGTATGCTGCCTTCATCCGGGAGCAGATTGATATCTGGATTAAGATTCAGGAAGAGATCGGAATTGACGTATTGGTGCATGGTGAGTTTGAGCGTACCGACATGGTTGAATTCTTTGGCGAGAAACTGGCCGGCTTTGCCTTTACACAGTTTGGATGGGTACAATCATATGGTTCACGTTGCGTGAAGCCACCTATTATCTTCGGTGATGTTGCATTTACGGGTGAAATGACAGTGGAAGAAACGAAATATGCCCAATCGCAGACAGAGCGTCCTGTCAAAGGCATGCTGACTGGCCCGATTACCATCATGAACTGGTCATTCGTACGCGAAGACATTGCTCGTGAGCAGATTGCCTATCAATTGGCGTATGCTCTGAGACAGGAAGTCGAAGCACTTGAACAGGCAGGCATTGGTATGATCCAGGTTGACGAGCCGGCTGTTCGTGAAGGGCTTCCGCTGAAAGAAAATGAACAAGCCGATTACCTGGCTTGGGCAGTCAAAGCGTTCCGTATCTCCACGTGCACGGTGCATGAAACGACTCAAATCCATACGCATATGTGCTATTGCGAATTCCATGACATGATTGATTCCATTGAAGCTATGGATGCAGATGTTATCTCCATTGAGACATCCCGTAGTCACGGTGAACTGATTCATAGCTTTGAAGAAAATACGTATGAGCTCGGTATCGGTCTTGGCGTATATGATATCCATAGTCCACGTGTTCCAAGTGTGGATGAAATGAGCAGCATGATTGAACGTGCCCTGCGTGTTCTTGATCCGAAGTTGTTCTGGATTAACCCGGACTGCGGATTAAAAACCCGTGGACAGGAAGAAACGGTAGCTTCTCTGCGTAACATGGTTGACGCAACCAGAATCGCTCGTAACAATCACGCTTCAGCTGCTGTATTGTAATCGGCTGCGAAGCAGCATAACTTCAAAAGTAAAGCCGGACACCCCTTCGTTAAATGGGTGTCCGGCTTTTTATCTGGTTATTTTTTAGTTACTTTTAACGTAAATTCATTTCACTTGTAACATGGCAATCTCTGGCGTTCTTGCCCCTTTTCTCACCATCCAATGCTTACAACTAGATACTATCTTTCAGCCATTGCTGCAACGGTGTATCTTCGGTCAGTTCACCGAGCAGTATGTGACGGAACTCCCCATCCCTATCAATGACCATTGTTGCGGGCAAACCCGTTATACGATACATACCTGATATGTTGCCCGTCACGTCAATGATCACCGGGAAATCAAACGCCTGCTTATCCATAAACTCACGAATCGTGCCCTTCGATTCCCCCACGTTAACAAACAGGGTTTCCACGTCGTTCTGATAGTCCTGAGCAATCTGGTGAACGAGCGGCATCTCCCTTACACAGGGCGTGCACCATGAAGCCCAAAAGTTAATCATGACGGCTTTGCCCCGATAATCCGACAGCTTGACTTGTTCGCCTGCTGAATTAACCGCTGTAAACTCAGGAGCCACGGCACCAGCTTCAATGGCGTTACCTCGCTGAGATTCGGGTGTCGATACATTTGTGAAAATGGCCCATGCACCTGCTAACAATGCGACCACACCAATCAAAATTGTAAGTGTACGTCTGCTTTTAAAACTCTTCTTCTGCATTAAACTCACCTTCACTTTAAACCAAGACTTTGATGAAATGCTGCATGGAGCGAACCGAATTGATCACAAAAGTCGTGAGTAGAGCCCTCTCCAACATTTCGTCCATGGTTCATGAATATCACCTGATCTGCAATATCGTCTGCGATCTCCAGCTGATGGGTAGAGAAAACTACCATGTGACCATCCTGTTTGATTCCCTTGAGCAGCTGAGTTAATTCCTGCATCCAGAATGGGTCCAATCCATTCGTTGGCTCATCCATGATGAGCAGTGGAGGTTTCGACAGCACAGCCTGGGCGAATAACACACGTTGGCGCATGCCTTTGGAGAAGGTCGTAACCCGGTTTTTCTTTTGATCCTCCAAACCTACCATGGTCAGTACTTCCTGTACTCTCTCCTTGGGAACTTTCCTCAGAGAAGCCCAGAACAGAAGCATTTCCTCCGCACTCAGTCCTTGATTAAATTGATAATCGTCCGGCATATATCCAATCTGCTCTGAATAACGCTTGCGCTCCTTCAACCATCGAACATTGTTCACCGCAACATCACCGGAGGTAGGCCGAAGAATTCCTGCGATCATACGCAGCACCGTGCTCTTTCCTGCACCATTCCCTCCACAGAGGGCAAGCACTTGGCCTGAAGTAATGCGAAAGGAGATATCCTCAACAATTGGTTGCTTTTTAATGGATTTGCACAATCCCATCACTTCGAGTCCCACTTTATCCATGAGAACGCCCCCTCTCCCAGATCGCATATACCGCCAGGACAGAGAAGGCAATCCAGAATAGGCATATCCCGATGAAGATCCAACTGCCACTTGGTTGTTGCACCCACTCCACCCATCGATAATATTCTGGTCCAAGAATGGAACCGCCTCCCAGTTTGATGACTACAAACAATCGCACCAGCTCGGCCGGATTGATGAGCGTTAGTATAATCAGCAACGGTTTCACCCATAGATAAGGCATCAGTCCCAGAACAGAGAGCAATAACGTCGGCCATCCAATGACAGCGAAGAACCATACGGTAACGGATATGGTTAACGCCTGCCACCGATTGCGCGACAACGAACCGATAAATAGCGCCAACGTCAGGAATAACAACACCAGTCCACAAGAAAATGCCAGAAAGAGAAGATATGTCACGGCATCCAGTGGATTCCCGATTACTCCGCTAATAACCCCCATCAGGCCGTATCCAAACGCAACAATGGTAATTAAAACAATCGAGAGCCCAAGATACTTGCCCACAATAAAAGACATCGTGCCAATGGGATACGTGGACAGCAGTTGCCAGCTACCGTCTTCCTTTTCAGATGTTAGTGAGAAGGAACCGAGGAACAGCGTCATTAATGGTAAGAGGTAAAGAATGAGATTCAACATCGAACCTGTTGTGCCCGAGTATCCTTCAACCAGATTCTGCGAATTCAGAAGTAACAAGCTTAAGCTAAATGTGCAAAAAAGGATCAGAAACGAATACGCCCAAGGATTGCGAAATCCCATTTTCACTTCTCGTCTTGCAATCTGTATCATATCTGACATCATTGATCACCATTTTCTATTGTCATACTTAGTGGCCTGACTCTTCTTTCATCTCACCTTCCTGATGTATCTCATTACCGTCTCCTTCTTCACCATGCCCATGTTCACCCATCATGTCCATATTCTCTGTGTTCTGTTTCCAGTCATGAGAGGCAAGATCCTCAGCAGTCATAATGGTTCCTACACCTTGCTCTGCAATGAAAGCTTCAGCCGAGGGCTTGTCCTTAAAGTTAAGAATTCCATAGGCCATAGGCGTGCGCAATGAAGCATCGTATACATACGTGGCTTTGCTGTATTCAACCCATTCCTTGTCATTATAATCACGTACATAGTCCATGCCGATGTTATCTGTGCCATTTTCTGTTTTCCACTGGTTCATGCAGCCGATATCATCGAACTTGTAATTTTGGCCGTCTTTTGTAGTGAGCTGTGTTGCATATGCATCGTCCTTCACCTGCATTTTACAGATCGCACAGATATCCACGTCTTCATTGATCGGCAATGCCGCGTATTTTGTTCCGCAAGCGGTTAACAGCACCATGCCAAACATAAGTACCATGAGGAATGTCCATCTTCTGTTCAAGCTTTTGTTCATTTTCGTAATACCCCCATATAGATGATTATAAAAGTTGCCATACCCAACAGAATTAACCCGAACAACCACACCACATTGGAATCTGTAGCATTTTCTACTGACTTGTGCAGATCAGATTCCGTATCCATGCTCATTCGTGGAAATTTGTCGGTAGTCCATTGTTCTCTGCCTTCTGTAAACAACTCACTCAGAAAGACCATACCCGGTGATTGGAAAAAGAGCTGATACGCTGAATTTCGACTGACCAGTTGCTCATAAAAAGGATTGATGGCATAGGATATTTCACTGATCCCATCCCGATTCAGATCGAGCCCCTGAAAGGAGTCCCAGTAGTTCTCCATCAGGACATTATTCGGGCTATCCAGCGCCGAAGCTTCAATGACATTAGACACCAATTGGTTACGTGTAAACTCATTAGCTTCTGCCAGAACAAGCTGTATGCCAACAAAATTCCGAAGCACCGCATTGTCATGGATCTCATTGCCCGATGACTCTGCAATATTCATGCCGACACGATTACCCTCCACCACATTGTTGTGAATTGAGGATTGATGCACGTCATACAACAAAATCCCTTGAGAATGAACATTAGTACTCTGTTTGCGAAAAGAATTGCCCGATATGACCGTATTCTTGACGCCCATAATCATGGCACCTGTCATGTTCTCCTCTCCGGTATTGTCCATGACAGAAGAGCCGTCAATGTACATACAGTGGATGCCGTACCTTGTATGTAACAGCCTGTTATTTTGCACGATAGACTTGCGACTGTTCTCCAGATAGATTCCATCCCTCATGCCGGTGATCTCATTGGCTTCAATGAAGCTATCATGGGAGTTGTACAGATCAATGCCATTGCCCTTCTGGCCACTGGAAGCAGAATCAGACCCGGCCCACGTAATGTTGTTCCGCTGAATCGTTGCCTGACTCGAATTCCGGATGATCATCCCATACCCCTGGGTCTGAATATGCAGATCCGTGATTTCACTGTTTTTCCCTTCAACCTGAATCGCTGCAGTCTGTTCATTCGTATCATGTTCAATTGTAAAACCGCTCAGTTTCACCCCATCCGACCGAATCATTATCGTAGAGGTGGCTTCCGCATTAACAACTATGACCGTAGGATCACCCTGAATGGTGATGTTTTTGTCAATCGTCACGGGTCCAGAATAACGACCTGATGCAAGTTCAATGACTTCTCCAGGTGCAGTGCGGTCAATCATAGGCTGAAGGGGAATGAGATCACGATGTCCGGAAGAGGCCATGACTGCACCGTGCGGAAGGGATAGCAGGAGCATCATCATTCCGATTAGAAAAATTAAACCTGTAACCCGACTCTTCTTACAACTGTTGAATGCACTCAAGCCTGCCCAAGGATTACTCATGATTCAAACCGCGCAATTCCGGCTTCTTGTTACAGTTGCTTATTGCTGTGGCAATGTATTCAACGGGTCTTACGTTAATCCAAAATATACGTTGGTTGTACACACCATCCCTCCATTCCACTTAAAATCAACTCTCCATGTTCCTCATCCATTGAAGCAAAGTAATAAATGAAGCGTTATCACAATCCTGATCATAGTGTACTTAAAATGATATTTATTCCATATAGCTCAATTAGGCTATAGACGCTACATTTTTGTGTCGATATTGTGATGTAAATCAAAAAAAGCCGCCATATAGGCGACTTCTTAAGTAATATATTATTCAAATGGATAGGTCCAAAATGTTTCTCTGCCAAAACGTTTCTTGATTTCTTCATTATTCAGCTCACGATTTCCTACAAGCTCTGCTGCCTGGAATTGTGAACGATGGGCACGAATGGACGCCATTTTTCGATCCAAAAATTCGGATACGTCAACAAATACATCCGGTTTGCCAATGTACTGTTCCTGATTATTAGCGAACGCAACGCAATGAACAATCGGACGTTCATCCACAGGAAGTTTAGCGATTGTACGTATAACAGCGGCTCCCGTTGCATCATGATCGGGATGAACACTGTACCCCGGATAGAACGTAATGACCAGCGTGGGGTTCAACTCTTTAAGTAGCGACATGATGGTATCTTCCAGTAACTGTGGGTCTTCGAACTCCAGCATTTTATCGTGGAAACCCAGCATTCTCAGGTCCTGAATACCAATCGCTTCAGAAGCTTCGATGAGTTCCTGTTTACGGATGCCAGGCAACGTCACTCGGTTGGCAAATGGAGGAATCCCCATATTGCGCCCCATCTCGCCAAGTGTTAGACAAGCATAGGTTACATGGGCACCGCCATCTATGTATTTGGCTAACGTTCCCGATACAGAGAAAGCTTCATCATCTGGATGTGGATATACCACCAAGATGCGCTCATGCTCGTTGTGTGTAGTATTCATGGTTATTCAATCCTCCGCTTTCATCAGAACATCTCTCGGCTTAATTGTAACGCCACAACTAGTTTACCTTGGCTGTCGTGACCGGCGAGAATCAGTCTTTCTTGTTCCTGCTCATCAATATGTGTAAGTCCTTCGGCGTAAAGCCATCCCTGCGTTGTTTTCAGACCAACACGGTATGGACCTGTACCTGAAATGGACCCCTGCGTATATCGTATGGCCGCATTAGTAATGAATGCCGATGCTGGATGTTTTGTACTGTCCATGTGTTGTGCGTAAGCACCTGACGTAAGTTCTAGATGTACGTATAAGTCCTGATCAGCAAGATTATTGATCCGGAGCTGAATGTCTTGAGGTTTAATCGGTTGCATAGCGGCCTCCTTATCTAATGTAATTGTACAAATTTCATTTTAACATAACCACAAGAGAATATACATGGAGTGACCCTGTCGACCTCACATAGAGCCCTCTCATGATGATTCCAGTTTGAAAACAAGAACAGATTTGCGTGGTTTTTTCTCTTTTTATTCATGGATCATATCTATATTATGAAGTGTAGGCAAAAACGCCCGTGATGAAGAACCTTAAATTTTAAATGAATCTTGCTCCAACATGTTTGGAAAGGAGTTTAACTCGACTTGAAATCTCTAATACAACTACTTCATTTTGGCTATCATCAGGCCATGAGCTGCATATTTCCCGTAGCGATCTTTGGAACACTGGCACTGTCCAGCGTAATTCCTATTCCTTACCTTCATCGATATGATGCCATTCTGCTCGTATTGCTTGCTGTGCAGTACCTAATGTATCGAAGCGGCTTGGAAACCAAGGATGAAATCAAGGTCATCTGTGTATTTCACATTATTGGCCTGGTGCTAGAAATCTATAAAGTATGGATGGGATCATGGTCATACCCTGAGCAAGCATACAGCAAAATCCTGGGTGTCCCTCTTTATAGCGGATTCATGTATGCAAGTGTAGCCAGTTTTATGTGTCAAGTGTGGCGAAGACTGCGAATGGACATGACCGGA
The DNA here is from genome assembly GCF_037975265.1 of Paenibacillus sp. FSL P4-0176. Lineage (NCBI taxonomy): Bacteria > Bacillati > Bacillota > Bacilli > Caryophanales > Paenibacillaceae > Paenibacillus > Paenibacillus sp. FSL P4-0176. The sequence continues at coordinate 3,338,402 of NZ_CP150242.1, read as the reverse complement.
TGGCCTGGTTTTGCACCTTCGATGCTGCTGGGAGCAGCTATCTATATTAACTTTTTCACTCATCATTTTATGCCCGATTTTCGCTGGTGGCTGACGGCGCTTGTATTTATTGTCTTCTGGAAAACCTGGATTATTTACCGGGTACGAGCAACGACCTATCGAATGCCCTTATCGCTTGCATTTATCATCGTTGGTTTCTTCATTTGGACTGCTGAGAACATCGCTACATTTTTCAATGCCTGGAAGTATCCTGATCAACATGATGCCTGGCAACTGGTTAGCTTTAGCAAAATTAGTTCGTGGTTCCTGCTGGTCATCATCAGTGTCATCATCGTTGCGCAACTCAAATATGTGAAGGCCAATCGAACCGCAGATGATCCAAAGTCCAGGTAACTATTTATTCTCTAACCGTAAAACAGCAACAATCTTAGACTCGTACCTAAAGTCTTCGAATGCCGCTGTTTTTTACTGGAGTTCTATTTGAGATTATTCAATAAATAATGAGCCAAAGCCATCTGCCTCTTCAATGTCTTTGTTGATTAAGAGGCTCTCCTTTTCATCATATGCTTTGATTGTATAAGGAGGAGTAGCTGATGAAGGCAGGAATGCATACCAGATTTGTTGGTTCTCACCTGCCTCAACCAGCTTCGCATCGAAAGTTTCGGGCTTTCCATTTTCTTTGATTTCAACAGTTACACGTCTGATAGTGGAGTCTATAATGTCACCAAATAACATCGGTAACGGGGCCGAGACTTTTTCTAATTTCGGTATGCTCATATAATTCAACGCAAACTTGGATTCAACTGATTCATTAATGGAATATCCTCCACCCCATACCCATTTCCATCCGAAAATGTTCTTGCGGGTATACTCCATCTGAAGATTACTGTTGTTTTCCCGACCCTTTTTGTGCGTGAACAAAATCATGCCCCCGTCCACAGCCTCCTGATGAATGAATTGGGAGGTATAAGATTCACCTCTAAATTCTTGAACGGCCCTTTGAGGACTGTTCGCTATAGGAATATGTATAGGTTCATTCAATCCCCAAACTTTGGATATCCGTTGATCGGCTAGCCCGCCAGCTCGTTCATTCATATACATATATGCCAAGATTGACAGGGGCGATAGTAAAATTACCATTGCAGTGATTAGCAGAATTCTCCTGTTACGCTTGATTATCTCCATGTACACTCCTTATGATAACGATGAAATATTAAATACAATCACTCTGATATTACCATAATTAGCATATTAGTTCTTGTTTAAGTATAATTCGGACAATCAAAAAAGGCCGCCATTGGCGACCTTTCAAGTCATTCATTGAAGCTATTCTCCCAGAAAGATTACTTCGGTTTCCAATTCAACTTGGAACGTATCATATACTTTCTTCTGAATAAATTGGATCAGATCCATATAATCCTGGGCAGTAGCGTGATCCACATTTACGATAAAACCTGCATGCTTCATGGAGATTTCAGCACCTCCGATGCGAGTGCCCTGCAAGTTACAATCCTGAATCAGTTTACCGGCAAAATGTCCCTCGGGTCGTTTAAATACACTTCCACAAGAGGGGAATTCAAGCGGCTGCTTGGATTCTCTCAGGAACGTTAATTCCTTCATTTTGCTTGCAATATCTTCCTTGTTGCCTTTTTTGAGCCCGAATTCGGCCTCCAGTATGATATAGTGATCCATCTTGAAGAGACTATTTCGATAACCAAACTTCATCTCTTCTCGCGGGATCTTCAACACTGCGCCGTCTTTGGTGATCACAGTTGCACGTTCAACAACATCGGCGATCTGACCGCCATAAGCACCCGCATTCATGTAAAGTGCACCCCCCGTGCTGCCGGGAATACCACAAGCAAACTCCAAACCGGTCAAGCTATGCTCCAAAGCAAGTCTGGATACATCAATGATATCAACGCCGCTTTGCGCAATCATGCTGTCCTCATTCACTTTAATTTGATCGAAGTGGCTAAGAGAAATCGTTACTCCCCGGATGCCCCCGTCTTTAATAATGACGTTTGAGCCTTTTCCAATGACCGTCAGAGGTAACTGATGTAAGTTGGCAATTTCCACGATTTTAGTGATTTCGTCTATCGTTGTTGGATGGATGAGAATATCTGCGTTGCCACCTATTTTAATAAACGTGTGATTTTTTAGTGGTTCATTGAATTTCACTTTTTCCAAAGGTATCTGATGCTCAAAAATATTCATGATTTTCTCTCCCTGAATTCATAAAGAAATGATTGCACCATCGCGAAAATGAGATGCTCCTTCTTTATTATATGCTAAATAGGAGATTTTGTTTGAAATTATGTTGTTTTCATTATAATTAATCACATTCTCTTTAGATTTTGAACTTTTCCGTGAGTTCCTGCATGGAAGCGAGCTGTTGCTCTGTTGCCACAACTACATGATTATGAGAGTTCTATGTCTGTTTGAGTCAGCTTGGCTGATAGCTCCCATAAACGAATAGCTTGCTCAGGGTCGATGGCATACTTCTTGACCCCATAGAAACCTCCATCCTCTGGAGCCAATTCACTGATGTCACAATCCTCGCAGTAGACACCGCCTTTTCCCTCAAGCTGAGGTGAAGTTGCTGCCCAGACTTGCGTCGCTGCCCCCTGCCCAGGTGTTTTGAACGCAGGATTGGCCACTTGTCCAGATTCATCAATCCAGCCTAGAGCAATCATTTCCTCTTGTGGCATATGACGCTGTAGTGGTGTCATAATTCCGCCAGGATGAACTGAGAAAGCCCGTACGCCGTGCTCTGTACCTCGACGATCCAGCTCAACGCTGAATAAAATCGTTGCTGTTTTGGACTGTCCATAGGCAGTGAATTTCTCATAGCCATGTTCAAATTGGATGTCATCCCAACGAATCGATGAGAAATGATGTCCCGCTGATGCCAAGGAAACAACACGTGCTCCCCCCTGACTTGCAAGTGCTGGCCATAACAGATTAGTCAGGGCAAAGTGGCCCAGATGATTGGTTGCAAATTGAGCTTCCCAGCCATGACCAACCCGCGTCTCCGGGCAAGCCATGATGCCCGCATTAAGAATCAGCATGTCAATGTCCCGATCACTCGCCAGAAACCGCTCCGCAAAAGCACGAACGCTGGATAAATCAGCGAGGTCCAATTCATCTATTTCAACACCTTCCAGACCCGAAAGTGCTTCCTTCGCAACCGCTGGACGACGTGCAGTCACCACTACACGGGCTCCCGCATTAACAAGCGCACGTGTCGTCTCCAACCCCAGGCCGGAATATCCACCCGTTACAATAGCAAGCTGTCCGGACAGGTCCAGATCCCTCAATACATCCTCCGCTGTACTATTATGGTTGAAGCCAGAGTCCATTTTATGTTGTAAAGTTCTAGTATTATTTTCCTGTGTCATTCTGTTCATCTCCTTAGTAATATTTCTACTTCTTCAAAGTCTACACCCTAGAGCGTACTCTAAGTCAAATGGAAGTGAATACATCACCTGCAACTTCTCCGTGCAATCTGTAAACGTAAAAAAGCCGCCAGTTGGCGACTTTCGTTGAAATGATTATAGTCATCCACGTTACGAATCACCCTGAACGGTGGATAACGAAACAAGGACCGGACTGGCGAAATCAGAGGCCTCTTCTCCTTTTGGATTATGAAGACGGAATAGAAATGCTTCCTCTTCTTCTGATTTCCAGACCATATAATCGCTAATGCCTTCTTCACCAGAGGCCTGAAGATAGAGCTCGGCATAACCAAGTGGGTGTTCTACCAGCTCTCCACTATAATCAGATACCTTACCGGCTTTTTCTAATTCTTCTTTACCCGCTGTCTCCAGTTCTGCCAGATTATAATCCGAAGGCAGTGGTTCAATATCCACATAATAGTCAGCGTTACTAGTCAGTGACAGACGGCCTTGAGCAGCATCAAATGTGAATTTCTCGAATACGTACAAGGAAAATCCTTCTCCTTGTTGCAAGGTCGCCTCTAGTGATTGATTGCCATCTGCGGTCAACATTTCAAAACTTGCGGTCTGTGGACGCTCCGTTTCATTTGCTTCTTCTGTTCCACCTGTTTCAGTTGGTTGTTCATTTTCTGTTGAAGGTGCTGGAGCAGGTTCACCTACTGGCATTGATGGTTGAGGGCTAGGCAAAGGTTCATTACTACCAGAGCAAGCTACAAGTGTTAGAACTATAACGATTAACGAGATACTCATCATAATAGAACGTGGTTGAAACATCAGGTTCATTCCTCCCTGTCTATATTCTGCGCTTACATGTTATTACCCATGGCTGAGACTCGGAATCCATAGGTCCAACCTATGAGTTTATCCATAATCAGTATTTCCCTAGGGTCAGGGAAGAACCCTCGATACGGACATCTCGGCATCGATTGAAAGACGCAAGGTGGATATCAATGCCACGCTGGAGGATCAATTGGTGTGGTTGGAGGAAGCGGGGTTTCGCGTGGCAGATTGCATGTACAAATACTTGGACTTTGCAGTGTTTTATGCGCAAAAATAAAAAAAGACCGGATTATGGGCAGCTATGCCGTAATCCAGTCTTCTCACATATTTTTCATCTTAAATCACTTATTTCAGCGATGCTGGCAGCTTAACGCCGAGAAGTTTGCCTTCGGTTTGGATGATGATCATTCCGTTTGTCTTTAACGTCGTGTTATGCAGATCTCCACCGGTGGAGACGCGGAAGACCGACTGACCCGACATCATGTTGAGGACAAGCAGGGTGCCGTTACGTTGCGCTCGATACATGCCTTTACCGTAAACATCGATCTGAGAAACGGGAGCATCACCATGCCACTGAACCTCCTGACCATTAGCCAGCTTGATGCCTGTAAGTTCTCCCGTGTTTCCGTTTTTGAAGATCAACCTTTCCTGTGTAACGCCAAGCCATACCATATTTTCGCCGTAAGGACGGTGAAAAGTTCGAAGTGGCGCGGGACCCGGCTTGGTTGAGGTCAACGAATACTCCGCTATCTTATCCCCTTGTAGAATGTATAGTTTGTCTTTATTGGAAAATATCCCTCCATACCCATTCACATACGGTGGATCCCCCGGCATGGTCCACTTATACTCCTGACTTCCTTTCAACACACCGGTCTTCAAGTTGTACGCATTCACTTTCCATTTGCGTTCTGGTGAAGACTCGTCATTTTCCAACATCGAAGAATAGTAGTCCGCTGAGTATACAAGACCGTCTTTGATCTGAATAGCTTCCCCCTGACCAAAATGACCCCATATCTTCTTGCCCGTTTTCTTGTCATATGCATTAAGCTGTAAGGATGTAAGTGCCCCTTGGACAAAAAAGGTTCTCAGCACCACACCATTAGATTCTCTCAGATACTCAGTACCATTACCTTCACCTAATGGTTCATCTGCTTCCCAGCGCAGTTTGCCTGACTGGATATCCAGTGCAAACGTTGTACTCCCCTTAATCACGTAGAGGGTATCCACCGTTGGAATCAGAGCTTCCGTACGGTTATACGTATCAATCCAGGTGGATGTACCTGACTGCCATTTTGCTTTGCCTGTCTTCGCATTCAAGGCATATGGCTTGTGATCAATGGTCAGTCCGTAGAGAATCCCGCTTTGATAGGTAATATAAGGAGTCAGTTCTTTGCCGTAAGTCCACAACCGTTTACCTGTTGTCGCATCAAGTGCAATCAGCTTCGATCCAGCAAACGTGAATACTTTTCCTTCTTCTGCGATCGCATTAACTCCAACATAAGTCTCGTTCATATTCAGATAGTTATCTACTTTCGCTGTCCAAGAAGGTTTCAGTTCAGGTACAGTGATTCGTTGATACGAATACCAGTTACGGATGGATACATCCGATGCTTCAGCATGTGCCTGCGATGGCAACACGCCGATAACGCCGTGAACCATCAACATTCCGGCAGTAATGCCTGCAATGATGGGTCTTCCTGCTCTTCTTTTCCATTCCTTATTCATTTGACGTTTATGTATATTGACCATGGTAAATGAATTCCTCCTGTTATTAAAATCCTGAGATATAACTACATAAACATAACGTGTGATGGGTCCAAATAGTTACCGTATTGTTAAATTATTCAAAGAAAATATCAAAAAAGCCGCCACCAGGCGACTTCTTGATAACTGTATTTTTTCGGTGATAAGTTGCGAACGTGACTCATTAATGAAGTTTCTGCTTTACTTTAGTTGGATCTGGAATATATCACCGGAGTCCCCACCAAAAACGATAAAACCACTTTTCGGGAGTTTCGTCGATTCATGATTGGTTGCTACAGAGAAGTCAACCATTTCCCCTTTATCAGTATACACTGCATAACCTCCGGTCTTCGGAGAATCCACCGTGATGGATTTGTTACCCGATCGGGCATCGATCGCATACCACCGGGCTTGACCGTTTGCCGGAATAGTCGTAATTCCTTTTTTTCCACCAAAGATTGGAGTAATCGCCTCCTCAGCAATGTATTCCTGCCCATCCTGGAGCAAAATCTCGGCGCCATTCTTTGTGTAAAATTGCAGATCAAACGCGTCTCTTCCGTTCATTACAGGAATCTCGGCGATATTCTCTGCGTTGTTTGCATCCATGATTTGCGTACCATTGGCGTAACCATGTTCGGCGTCAACAGACAGGTTCTTGATCAGCATCGATGGAAGCAGATAAAAGATCGATGTTATTTTTTCATCCAACGCGTAATATTTCGAGCCGTCACGAGCTGTCCATTTCTCTTTTGTTGCTGCGTCAAGCGCATTATGATCCAGTTTTTGATAATCATACGTGTTCATTACCGTTTGGCCTATGCCGGGTAACGTAATCATACCCTGAACTTTAACATATACCTTGTCATTACGTTCCTTCACAAAACTAGCTTTCACACTGCCATCCGCACTTGTAAAATGTTTGTCGCCTGTGTACACATATTTCTGCTCTGGAATAATTCCACCCAACAAGGCTGGCAGTTGCATCTCACCATCCTTAATCGTTATATCCAATGTCTCTCCTACCGTACCATAGAGACCGGAGTACGCGCTTAATTCTGTTGGCATCTTCACTTTGTCGGGTGACGAGAAGGTCTGATCGGGTTTAACCTTGTCGATGATGCCTTGATCCGCCAGAACTTCCAGCAGCACTTTGCTGGCAAACATCTGATTGTAGATGGAAGATCCGCCAGATGATAGAACCGCCATTGAAATATCATGTTCGGGTATAGTGATTAACACGGCGTGGTACAACATGGTATCCCCGCCTTTGGCAAGCGCGGTAACCCCATAATCGCTGAAAGGTGCAAGGTCAACCGAATCCCATCCCAAGCCATAATTGATCGTATTTTGCTCATCAGATACCCATATGCCCTTACGATATTCATGAGATTGCATGGCCTTCACAGCAGATTCGGACAGAATATCCGGTCTGTTCCCCATTAAAACCTCTCCGAATTGACTCAATTCTTCTGCTGTAGAGTACACTCCGCCTGTGCCGATAATGTTTGCATTTTCGGTAGGCATCTTCATCTCAAGTGTAGGCCAATAGGTTTCGGATAATTGCGCTCTGTCAAAGGAATCTAGTGGTGTCTTCGTTGATTCCAACTTCAACGGCTCGCTGATGAACTTGGCGATATATTCGCTGTAGCTTAATCCACTCACCCGTTCAACCAGGATTTCAAGCAATTGAAAACCGTCATTGGCGTAGACGGAGTATGCGCCAGGTTTGGATTTCAGTTTTTCGGACTGAAGTTTGAGCAATAACTCATCATGATTGCGGGTGTCATTATCTTCAAACAACATGCTGTTTCCATAATGTGTACCGTAAAGACCGGATGAATGATTCATCAACATGCGCGGTGTGATTTGAGTATAGCGCGCATCTGCCATTTTAAAGTCCTTGATATACGAAGTAAGTGGCTCATCCAGATCTATTTTACCGGAATCAACCAGCTTCATGGCGGCTGTCGTAACAACCATTTTGCTAACCGAGCCTATGCCATACATGCTATCCTTGTCTATTGGCTTCTGTGATGCCTTATCGTGCAGTCCGACACTATCTGATAAAATATATTCCCCTTCATCCATGATCGCATATTGCACACTGGTGACACCGTAGTTTTGCACCATCTCCTTGGCGATCTGCTCCGCCCGTGCCTCAATCGTACCGCTGTTATTCTCCTCTGCTCTGACATCTGCCAGCGGTGTAATTACAAGCACCGCTGTACATAAAAGACTAATTAGTTTCTTCATCCTATGTCCTCCCTCAAATGTTCTTATGAATGAATTCATCATATCCGGGAAGAGACTGATCAAACGAAAACGGACCCTGAATGGAAAAAAACAACCCCTGAACGGCAGGTTCAGGGGTTGTCGGTGTGGAACGGAAGCACGACCATGTTGTTAAATTTCCGATGCTGATGCTCAATACTCATATGTCCACCATATTTCTCGCACATTCGCGATATATTGGTTAGACCGATCCCATGGTACTCCGGATTGGGCTTGTCACTTTTCAAGTCAACGATTGGTTGCTCCACATGATTCATAATCTGGATGACCAGTGTAGATGATGTGGAGTGAATGGCAATGAGGATGTATCGATCCTCGGCCTGTCTAACTTTCTTGGAGGCCTCAATTGCGTTATCAAGCATGTTACCAAGCACTACACACAGATCATATCGATCGATCTGGATATGTTGCGAGTGGAGCTGGACTTTGGTGTCGATTTTGATCCCGTTTGCCTGCCCCATAGCCAAGGTATTTGTAACGAGTGCATCAATGACCAGATTACCGGAGTTCACCCGCTGGTACGCACCTTCAATGGTATTTAATGTTGACTTGATATGGTCACCTGCCGCTGCCAGTTCGTTACGCTGGATACATTCATCAATATACAGAAATTGCTGATTGATATCATGGATGATGGATTTAATGTTTTTGAAACTGTGAACGGTCTTCTCATAGTTGGCATCCTGGTAGTCCATCTGACGCTGTAACTGGGTATTTTCATGCGCAAGCTGTACCTTTTCCACCATATTATCGAATACATAAACAATGAACACGTTGAGAAATAGAGAGCCTAGTACGGAAAAGACGTAGAATATGTTTTTTTCACTATATATGGAGGCCACATTGATCTGATAGATCGTAATAATGGGTACGATAAGAAACAGCAAATAATAACGATAATGCACGGCAAAACTTCTGCGTTTAGCCACTAAACGTACAATTTGAATAACAATAAACATGATACTGCAACCAACCAGCATTACCTTGGAAAGAATCCAGTGGTTTTCTCCGTTGAACTGTTCCCATGAAATGAATTCTGTGGATTCCAAGACTCCGAGAATATATACAGCTATCGTATTTGCCATTGTAATCAGAACCGCATACAGGATGGTAAAAACAAGCTTGATTTTGAACTCCACTTCATAGGACTGTGCCAGACTGAAGATTAACAGCAGAGCAACAGCAGTAGAAACGATATCAGAGAAGGAAGAGACCAAATAAAAATAACCCAACATGACAAATACCATGAAATAGATCGCTCTGCGCGGCTTACGCCTGGACTTGCCCAACACAGAATCAAAATAAAAATTCGCCTGAAATGCCATAAGTAAGGTCACAAAGATGATGGAAAAGATCATATAGGTACCCATATCATTGAATCCTCATGATCATATATTTGGTGTAGGCATCCTTGATTTCTTTGACCTTGGATCGACCTATGGGCAGTTCCGTTCCATTCAACATAATGACTTGGGTACCGGAAAACTTCTGAACATGCATCAGATTGATGATAATCGAGCGATGGATCTGCAAGAAACCATGGTCTTTCAAACCGGTAGCATAACTGGATAAAATGCCTTTGGTCTCATGTACATTTTCCTGTGTCACAAAATTCAACTTGTTCTTAATCGTTAAACTTTTGACGACCTCAATCCAGAGAATATCATCATATTTCAGCAGCAATTCATCATAGTCTGATTTGATTAGTACATACTTTTTGTCCAATGCCTGAAAATATTGACACAGCTTAATCATCTTTTCCTCGAAAACTTGCGGCTGGATTGGCTTGATCAGATATTGAAAGGTGATGACATCAAAGCTCTCCACCATATATTCCGGGTAACTGGTCAGAAACATAATCTGTACATCCAGAAACTTCAGGTTCCTGATCTCTTTAGCGGTCTGAATCCCGTTCATTCCGCCCATCTCCACATCCAAGATAAGAATATTGAATGTGTCCCCAACCTCTCTGTAGTGCGAGAGCAGTTGTTCACCAGATGTGAATAGGCTAATTTGAAAATCAAAATTGGTTTTTAGAGATAAGGAGACCAGCATCGTTTTCACACGTTCTCGTTGCTGCTCCTCATCATCACAGATTGCAATATTGAACATGGGGGAACATCCGCCTTTCATCGACATCGACTCTGAATTTCACTCTCGAATATACTATTTTAGCATAGGTTTCGGAGTCGAATGGGGATGAAATGCATTATTCCGACCCTAAAACGCAGATCAACAAAAAAAGTCGCCACATTGGCGACTCTTGAGCTTGTAACCTTCTCCAGCATTCCTATGAAAAGTCCAGTCTGTTATTTTGTTTTTTTGGGGAAAGCATGGCGGTAATATCGTATTACCTTGCGATACATCGTCTTGTCCTTTAATTGATTGAATATAAATGGGTCAGGTTTGACATTTACCTCAATAATCCAGGGTTTCAGACTGTGGTCAAGGCCGATATCTACACCGATTTGCTTTAGATACGGATACTTTTTTTTCATATGACGAGCTATGCGCAGGCTAAGCTCATTCATCTCCTGAACCAGTTCATTCCTGCGTTTTGTGGATGCATGCGATTGTAGTAGCTTGTGAATATCCATCGGTGTACCACCACTATGATAATTGGTTACGATTTTCTTAGGATGACCCAGTCGACCGATGATTCCGGTAGCTTCCCAATGTTTGGTCGGGCTTAGCTGTATCATGACACGGATGTCAAAACGTCTGTTATTGTGCTTAAGCAGATGGATTCCTCTCTGAATCAGATAACTTCTTTTATTCACCAGACGAGTCAGACTGTTATAAAACGATTCAAAGCTGTCAAACGTCAGACGTTTTTGCTCGATCTGATAGACAAAATGTTGCTGACTTTCCATCTCCGCCTTAATAACACCCATCCCGAAAGTACCTCTCTCGGGTTTGACATAGACCATCCCATATTTGCTGATCATGGATTTCAGATTCGTTTTGTTATATTTCTGTGTGTCGGGGATAAACGGTTTAATTAATTCATTATTTATGATCAATTTTGTTTTTAACCACTTGCTTCTTAACGGCTGCAACTTATCAACTCCCATGTCGTAAACTCTCCCTTCAGCAACCGCATCAAAGCCTGCTGTTTGATCAAGATCCTGCAAGCATTATATGTAATACCGATAAAGGAACCCTCAACAAAAGCCCCTATTCGTAAAAATGTATATTTGCACATGCCCTGACCAAAACACTTTTGCACACATACCATATAATGAGTCATCACGATTTGTGCAAGGAGATGAGTAGATGTCCGTCCAGCCTGGAATCCGGTTGAATAATGCGCCTAAGATTGATGTTCTTATACCAGCGATCGAGAAAGATTTGGCTACCCTTCCCCTCGTCATCGATAACATTCGCCGTTATGTAAAACATCCCATTGGAAGCATATATATTGTTTCTCCGGTCAGCACCAAGATCAGAAAACTCTGTACCCTCAAAAACTGCATTTTTGTTAATGAGCGATCCGTCCTGCCTATAACCAAAAACGACATACACTACCAGTCCTCCCGATGGAATCGGTCAGGCTGGTTATATCAGCAGTTGCTCAAAATGAACGGAGATTCCATTGTGAAGGCAAAGTACTTTCTAGTCATGGATGCAGATACCGTACTGATTAAACCTCATTCATTTCTTGTAGAAGGCAAAACAGTCTTTTACTGCCGTGACTGGAGCCAGCCGGAATATTTCAATACCTACCGCAAGTTATTAGGCATGAAAGCTCCGCGTCCCCGCTCTTTTGTCACCCATTATATGCTGTTCGACAAATCGAAACTCGCTGCCTTAAAACAGAAAATTGAAGCGGTTCATAAACTGCCATGGTACAAAGCGATCATCTCCAATATCAATAAGAAAAAGCAGTTTGGTTTCTCCGAGTATGAAACGTATGCCAATTTTATGTATACGAAAAACCCAGGCAGCATGGTCCTTAGAAGTTCCAAGAATAAAAGTCTGAATGTGAACGCTTCTTCGTTAAAAGAGCAACAAATCCGCAATCTGGCTCTTAAATATCGTTCTCTTTCCTTTCATAAACGGAAAATCTATAGTAAAGCTCCCTGAGCTTAAGGAGGAAGCCCATGCATATCGTAATGCTGTGCGGCGGCTCTGGCAAAAGGCTCTGGCCTTTATCCAATGAGCTTCGCTCCAAGCTGTTCATAGATATACTTCCATCACCCGCTGGAGGTAGGGAATCCATGATCAGCAGAGTATGCCGCCAGCTTGACAGTTCATCCCTAACGGATTCAACACTCATTATTTCACATCAAGATCAGGCTAATATTACGGCACGACATACTCAAGGCAAAATCCCAGTCATTGGGGAACCTTATAAACGAGGCACTTTTACTGCGGCGGCCTTAGCGACGTTATATCTGCAATCCTTCCGAATGGCCAAAGATGACGATGTGATCTGTATCGCGCCAGCTGATGTGTTCGCAGGTGAAGATTTTTTCAGCAACTTCCAATTACTGCCGGACATATTGAAACATTCTCAAGCCGAAATCGCTTTAATTGGGACAAGGCCTACACATGCTTCAGAACAGTATGGATACATCCTGCCGGGTGGGGAAGAACGTAATGCTTATGCGCCCATAACACAATTTATAGAAAAACCTGAAGCCACCATTGCTGAAACGCTGCTACAACGTGGGGCACTATGGAACTGCGGTGTGTACGCGTTCACCGTCGCGTTTATGATATCCCATATTAAAAAAATGGGGCTTCCGGTTCATTATGATCAATTGTCGTCCCTGTATGAAGCGTTACCTGAACGCAGTTTTGACAAGCATGTTGCAGAAAAGGCACAGCGGGCCGTAGTCCTGCCTTATAAGGGAGTATGGCAGGATATCGGAAGCTGGGATACGCTGTGCGCACAGTTAGATACCCATGTAATCGGACACGGTGGAATCTCGGGTTCTTCCTCCGATTCCTATATTATTAACGAGCTTCCCTACCCCATCCAAGTCATTGGCGTGCCAGGTATTATCGCTGCCGCAAGTCCGGATGGCATTCTCATTGCCAACAAAAATAATTCAAATGAAATTAAAGCTCAATTGGGTAACTTGCCATTAAAACCGATGTATGGTGAAGCAACCTGGGGCAGTTATCGTGTCATTGAGAGTTCGTTAGACGATGAGAATACAACTGTAACCACATTAAACATAACGGTTCTACCGGGCAAACATATCGGGTTGAACTGGCATAGAACTGGGTGTAGAGCATGGACCGTGCTTGCAGGCAGTGGGCAAGTGCTTGTCAACGGAAAGGTCATGCAAGTGAGTATGGGCAATCAGTTCGTGATTACCAAGGAGAGTCTCTTTTCTATTCTGGCTGAAACCAGGATGGTGATCCTTGAGGTCCGGATCGGAGTAACAGAGGAGAAAGACAACATACTTTTTGAAGAAGATTGGAATGTAATCCTAAAAAGTGCAGGTTCATTTAACGCATAATGAGAGAATGAACCGATTCAATCTGCATGTCTTATAGCCCCTTCCATACGCGGAAGGGGCTCATTGGCATAATTAAGGGAAACCTGACACTTCTTCTCCCTACATCTTAGTTAAACAACTTGCGAAGTTCCTCTACTTCCAGACGTGCAACTGGCTGGTAAGCGGAACTTTGTACATAATGCTGGAAGCTGTATAACAGCTGTCTGCCCTCCAATGTAGTCATCAGACGCTCCAGATTCAGCGCTCCCATCAGCACTCTCCCCTTCCGGACCCGACACTCCATCAACAGGCCGAGCTTGTGGTTTCGCTCAAAATTATCAATGGTCTGCACGATCGGATTCAAGTCTTTATCCAACTCATCCAAGATGATCGATGACGACTCGGACACGATGCTCCACCACGGATAAGTTGAGTGCTCCTCTGAGACAAAATGTTCGAAGGCCGGATGATCCTGTTGAATTAACAAGCCCATTGTGCCCACAGGAACTTCTCTTTTCATATTCTCCGAGATGGATCGGAACATAGGGTAAGACCAGAAATCGGTGCTATAGAAACCTTGGATCGCGTGTTGAAGCTGATTGGGATTCGGGAAAAGTAAAATATCCTCGCCCTGCTCAAGCAGCGCCAACGCCTGTTCCGAGAGTTCGGTAAATAGATTCAAACCGCTCAGGTCCACTTCCTCCTGACTCGGGTAGATCCACAGGTAGTAAGACTTACGGATATCCGTACCCGGAATAGACAGTCTAAGTTCCACTTTGGTCATATTGGAGACTTCAGGAATGCGAATGCTGAGATCCGCGACATTCACATAGTGTTCTCCATGGGTCGCTGGCAGGTCTGCTTTCCCTTCTGTAAGGGTGGAATCCTCACCATGTAGCTCCCACTTCAGATGACGTCCGTCCAATGCCTGTCTGCGGAAGTAACTTAGTTCAATGCGTGCTTCGAACAATTCACCCGCTTGATAATTATATTTGGGGAATCTCGCCAACAACACAGCGTCGGAACAAAACGTTCTCCACTCCTCAGGTGTAATCATGCCTTTGGAATCCATGAATGCGTCCAGTACACCCACCAGCGCTGTTCCCTGACCACTGAAATCCTGGAGATCCAGCAGCTGGAACCCGGCTAGTTGCTGCGAACGAAAAGCAGCTTCCAGTTCTTCCTTGTAACATGCGACCGCGAGTTTACCAGAGGCTCTGAAGTATGCTTCCGCCAGATGTCCCAGTCCTTTGGCATTCAGACGCTCCCGAAACACTTCGAAATTCTTGGCTTTGAGAGAACCCGTATACTTGTTGATCTCCTCGAAATTAGGAAACGTGGCGTACTGTCCAATTTCATGCGAGATGATTGGTACGTGTGAGACAAGTTGGTCACTTCCAGCTTCGGCCTGCACTGTTTTGGAACCTGTCCCATACTGAATCTGAATCTCTTTGTCCCCAGTCTGACCAGAAGGGTCAGCATCGCTGCCTTGCTCAGGTACAATGTTTGAATCGTAATCTTTCAATGTATTTGGCAGGTCGGTCTGCACGTGACCGAGCGGAGCATCACACATCGCATATGAACCTCTGAACAGGCGCTCTTTGGAGAAACGAACCCCGCAGAAGAATTCACTTTCCTCCAGAATGTCCGGCACAAACTGAAAGTTATTCGAACCTTCGGTGTATAGATGACGATGATCATATGCTTTGTATGCCTTCAGGATCGAATTCAATCTGTCCTTGCTTCCCCATAGTTCATTCCCCATCGACATCATGACAAACGAAGGATGATTACCAAAAGCACGCAGCATCGCAAATCCTTCGCTAATCAAGTAATCCTGCTCGGCTTGATTATGCCCATCCGAAGATTCATCCGTAATCGTTCCCCAGAACGGAAGCTCAGGCTCCATGTAGATGCCGAGCAGATCCGCTGCAATAAAAGCAGCCTCCGGAGGACAACAGGTATGAAAACGGTAGTGATTGATACCGTAGGACTTGGAGATAGCGAGAATACGAACCCATTCATCCACATCTGTTGGCGCGTATCCCGTGAGCGGAAAGATCAGCCCGTCATGTTTGCCTCGAAGAAACGTTTTTCGACCATTAATGGTGAATTTGTCTCCAGCAGCCCGGAATTCCCGTAATCCCGTCCATACTTCGGTGGAATCCAGCACTTCGCCGTCCTGATCTTGCAGATGAATATGAAGTTGGTACAGGTTAGGTTCATCATCACTCCATAACATCGCATCTTCACCAATCTTGTACGTCAGCTGGATTTCCTGCGAATCCGGGGCGAAAATCTGTTCCTCGGTCGTATACACCGGATCTGCACTGACTGCAACAGCTGAAACCACGATTCGTACTTCTTGCAGGTCACCAACAAGTGCTGCCTTGATATCGAAAGATCGAGTCGCAAGATCGGGATAGACCTGAACATTATCCAGGAAAACACGCTCGAAAAATTGAAGTTCCAATTTCCCGGTGATGCCGTTCCAATTCGTCTGTGTGTCTTCGGATGTAAGGTGACCCCCTTTGGTTGGATAATTGGTATTGTCCACACGAATCGTAATTGTATGAGTCCCAGCGGTTAACCCTGCCTCAATCTCGTAACGGTGAGGTGTGTTCAGACTGTTTTGCTTTCCCCATTCCACCCCATCAATCCAGACTGTGGTAACTCTTGTTCGTTCCAGATGCAAGAAACAACGTTTGCCAGCCAAGTGTTCGGGAATTTCAATCTCTCGTGAAAACCAGGCATAACCCTCGAATAAGTACTCATCCGTCAGCGCACCGATTAACACATTCTCGTTTTTCTTGCCCTTGGCCGCATGAGATGTAGTATTTGGCAATGTAATAACGTCTGAGAAATTCAGACCACGTTCCACCTTATGTTCATCAAGTTGGAGTTTCCATATGCCTTCCAGATTTATTGCTTCTATCATGATAGTGTCCCCTTTTAGATTCATATAATCGATAAAAGTAATCGCTTCCAATGAACAGAAATCGTTTTCGAAAAACATACCTGTATTATAAACTCGATTGACGCCCTCGCATAGATCATTTACAAATAAAAAAGCCGCCAATGCTGGCGACATCTTATGGATACATATCCTGTATCCTGAACAATTTTAAAATATGGTGGGAACCATGCCCCCGTCCATCCGGATGGGAGAGCCTCTGAAGGCTGAAGCATATGGGCTGCATACAAATGCAGCGAGTCTGCCTATTTCACTTGGCTTGATGAATCGCTGTAATTCGGACTGTGGCAGATTACTCTTCATAAAGTCTTTCTCTTTTTCCTCAAAAGTCAGTGCCTCATCAGGGTATATGCCCTCAATGATTTCTTGTACGTTTTCGGACAGTGTTGGACCTGGCAGGATCGTATTGATCGTAACCTCGCTCCCTGCTGTCAGTTTGGACAAACTTTTGGATAATGACAGCAGCATTGACTTGGTCATGCAATACTGAGGCATCTGGCCTGAAGGCATAAGGGCTTCTTCACTTGCAATGAAAATAATACGTCCGTCATTGTTCTTCACCATTTTAGGTAAATAAAATTGAGACAAGCCATTGGCAGCAAGTACATTAGTACGGAAATATTTCTCCCACACTTCATCATTTATGTCTTCATAACTCATGATTTCATATATACCCATGTTATTGATTAATATATCAACTTCAGGAAATTTCTCGAATAAAGCTTCGCGTTGCGCCAGATCCACAAGATCAGCGGTAGCCTTTTGCGGAGAGGTCTCCGGAAAAGTAGACTTGATTTCACGAACGGTTTGTTCCACCTCTTCATCATTACGTCCATTAATCAGAACATGAACACCTTCTCGAGCGAGTTCTATAGCAATCGCTTTACCGATTCCTTTTGTTGATCCTGTAACTAAGGCTGTTTTCTCTTTTAGTCCCATATCCATCCTGCATTTCTCCTTCTTGATTACAACTATCCGGCAGCTATTTCTTGAAAATTGCCAACAGCTTCATACACCGGGTAGATATAATATTACGCAGTCTGAGGGGCCTAGTAACTAGCACTTTACGCCAGAATTATTGCCTTACACGCCAATTTGAAGGTGTATCCCCTTCCCAGATCTTGAAAGCACGATAGAATGAATTCTGATCTTCATATCCAACCAGAAATGCCACTTCTTTGATATCGAGTGAAGGATCTGCAAGGTACTCTCGGGCCTGCTCACGTCTGGCCTCGGTTAATAATTGCTTGAAGTTTGTGTTCTCCTCCGTCAGTCGCCGCTGCAAGGTACGATCACTCATGCGAAGCTCTTTGGCGACCGTCTGGATGTCAGGGCGCTTTCCTGTGAGGCTGCGTTTCATAATCCATTTGACCACTTCAGTAATGGAACGATTGCTCTCTTGTTCGTCCAGCGACCGATCCAGTGCCGGGGTCAGAATCTCCAGTAACTCCTCGTTATACGATAGAAATGGAAGACTCAGATCTTTCCGTTCCAGCGTCAGCCGATTATGGTTAGAATTCGTATCAACTCGGCAGCCGAAGTAAGCCTCAAGGGTGGCTACGTCACCCATCGGTTGGGAGAACTCAACCCTTTTGGCAGTCAAAGGTTGTCCTGTGCCCCTCCGTCCAAGTTCGATCAGAAATGCCAGCGTAATACCAACAAGTAATGGCGGACCTTGTTGCTCCTTATGTAACCATTCGAGTTCAATGAACCATTCCTCACCTGCTTCGGTAATCTGCAAACTCTCGGGAGGACACATTTGCTTGTAACGCACCATGCGATTCAACGCATCACGATAATCACGAGCATGGTACATCGCCAGTACAGGTGGAGGATACTTCGATATTTCATATCCGGTTGCAAGTTTGATGATGCCCTCGGCGGTGTCCCCATTGAGATCAGAGTAGGCCTGCCAGATTGCGAAGTATTGAGATTGGGTCACTACAGGTTTATTTATTGTCTCAAGAGATAGTTGTGCTGTGCGAGCGATGTCATCAGCACCAATCCCTAATTGATGTAATCCAGCCCAAAAGCCTGGATGAACTTTAATCCGATCATTCGGTTGAGGTTGCATGTATACAGACTCCTTTAACTTGTTCCATTTTTATTCTGATTTCTAATTATAGAATGGATGTACCTATTTTTGAAACTTACCTCAGCGAGCCATTTCCGGGTAATACGAAAACACGACTAACCATGAATGGCCAGTCGTGTTCAAGTCAATCATTCAGTATATTATGAGAGAATGCACATTTTGTATGTTCAGCTACTCATTCAACGCAGTTTTGATCAGGGCATTCACCCGCGAGTTAAACAGCAGACCGATATGGGATACGAGGGAAACCGAAACGTTGTTCGCCCCGTTCAACCGGGAAAGTACCGGGGACACAATCGTGTCACTGGTGGAATAGATCGAAGTCACCTTTATTCCACTCGGAGCTGTCGTTGTGGTCAATCGATTAGCCCCGCCAAGGGTAATCAACTTATCCACTTTGGAAGCGCCTCCACGGTTAAGTATGTAATAGAGACTATTAGCTCCACCCATGCTATGAGCTATAATATTGACTTTTGTATGACCCGTTTGGCGCAGAACATCATCTACGAATCGACTAATTGCTGCGGAGTTCAACAGCTGGTTTCCTTGTTTGCTAGGAAGGTCAATCGCGAATAATTCGTCTCTTGTCCACCCTTGACTACGCAAATAACTCTCAATTGCTGTAAAATTGCTATCTGAACCGGTCAATCCATGTACCAATACAATGGGTGTACGTGCCGTAGCTGCAGAAGCCTTTGAACTCGATCCTATTCCAGTTATGGATAAGGCAAGGATCATACTCATGAATACAACAAGCATTAATTTGGTCTTTTTCACTTCATTACCCTCCTGTAAAATGTTTTATATTCCATATATTACAATCTAACATATGGAATATAAATGAATCTTTAGTCTCATTTTTACAGGGATGTCTAAAGTATACTACAAATAACATCATTACATTTTATTAAACTCTAGTTCTCTACTTCTTACCCTTCAACGATATCTGCACGTAGATCTGTTGCAATCTCAATCATTTTGGGTACAATAGCTTCGTTAGAAATAGCTACATACAGATCCCCCATGTACAAACGAAAAGCAATCTGTGCACCCTCAAGGTCCCACATAAAAAAGTCCCCGTCGATGGTCATGGTGCTCTCAGCTCCTACAATGTTAAGAACCGGTGAATAGGTAAAATCGGGTTGGGATTCGAAGTAGAGTTTGCACTCTTCCAGCGAGATGGATTGTTCGGCATTACTATCTTGCATGGATCGGGTAATTCGAAAACGCTGATTCATTGATTTGCCTCCAAAACTTTATTAATATATACATGTTGCACAGCATTATATTTTCTCATTTCCGTCTTCCACTGTCAAAACCATACATGATCGATTCTTCAAATTCATATATACTGAATACAGTGCACAACGAATTTCTACAATCAGGAGGAGTCAAATCAATATGTTAAAAACAGAATTCATTGATGTACTATCCCTTGTCTCACATAAATTATATGATTCGGCTGCTAATGTCATGGACACGGCAAGCAGGTTAATTCCTGCAAACACGTTTTGTATTGCCCAGTTGGATCATCTATCCACCAAGGTTCTGAACGTATATAATCGTGAAAAACTTATTCTGGGTGAGGGGCTGGTCGTTGATAACGCCGAGTCATACTGTGCACTTGTGACTGAACATTCCCAAGGCCCGTTAGTAATCAATAATAATCTAACACATCCATTAACCAGACATATGGACGCAACCGAATTCGTAGGTGGGTGTTCATTTGTTGGTGTGCCTATACATAATGAGAACGGAGAAATCTACGGCTCCCTTTGCTCATTTGATCAGGATTTCTATTCCTATCAACAAAAGGACG
The DNA here is from genome assembly GCF_037975265.1 of Paenibacillus sp. FSL P4-0176. Taxonomy (NCBI): domain Bacteria; kingdom Bacillati; phylum Bacillota; class Bacilli; order Caryophanales; family Paenibacillaceae; genus Paenibacillus; species Paenibacillus sp. FSL P4-0176. The sequence continues at coordinate 3,317,788 of NZ_CP150242.1, read as the reverse complement.
TGGATCTGCTTCTCTCCTTGTCTTCCTTTTTCACGAGTCTTCTTGAGATGGAAACAACTCTGCAACAATTAAAACAGGCGGAAGAGACCGCTGCAAAAGTGCTTGAAGAAAAGAAAAATTTGCTGGCCGTTCTCAGCCATGAAATCCGGACGCCAATGAATGGTGTTCTTGCAATGGCCAATCTGTTGCAATCGACCAGGCTAAGTGAGGATCAATCGTTATATGTTAATGTCATTGAGTCAAGTGGCGCCAGCCTTCTGTCGATGATGGATCAGATTCTGGACTACTCCAAAGCAGAAGCTGGTGCGATCTCTCTGGAGATCAAGCCCTATAGTGTCACTGAAACAGTTGAACATGTATTACAATTATTCTCTTCTGAAGCACAGAAAAAAGGAATTAGGTTGTACGCAGAATATAATATTAATGATCATCTGATGCTTATGGGCGATCAGCACAAAGTTCGTCAGATTCTAATCAATCTCGTTGGGAATGCACTTAAATTTACGGAGAAAGGTGAAGTATGCATCTCTACTGAGGTATCTGCTGATACAGAAGGTACTCTCCATGCATCCTACGAAATAAAGGATACGGGCATCGGCATCCCGCAGGATCGTCAGGATCTATTGTTCAAATCCTATTCCCAGATTCATGGTAATTCAGGAAAGTATGGCGGAGCAGGGCTGGGCCTGTCCATCTGTAAACAACTCGCCGAATTAATGGGTGGCATTGTATGGCTTAAAAAGTCCAGTCCTATGGGCAGTCGGTTTGTCTTTAATATTTCCAGCGCTTCACCCAACGTCCATACGAATATCTGAATGATGAATATATTATTCTATCTGAAACAGATAGGAGGTATATACGTTGACTCAATTTCTGGATGCAAGATCATCGCAAAATGCCGCCTTGTTTAATTCTATCTCCATACCGATTCCAGTGATTTTTACGCCACAATTATTCGGCCAGATTGGTCTCATCACCGCTGGAGCCGGAACCAATCTAAGAGTTTCATTAAAAGGAACCATCACGGTGCAATTGCCGCGTGCACTTTTTATAGTGAGGATTACTGTGGTAAGAGGAACAATCGCAACCGATCCAATTGTATACTCGGGAAACCACACATATGGTCTGAATGGTCTGCTTAACCCTGAAGTGATTGTCTTCTCTTCCACTGACTATAACCCACCGCTTATGCCTCAATTAACCTATACCGCATTTATCAGCACAAACCTGCTCGGTACTACTCGGGTGGGACCCGAGAGTTTCGACGGATATGTCGTTTCAGATTGAACAAACATGTACAACCCCATACCTCTAATCGGTTTCCCGTAGATTAGAGATATGGGGTTGTTTTTACGATAACATAACTATTTTTAGAGCGAGCTATTAATCAGAGACCACAAATCCATCAAAATTCTCGGGACCAACGCGGATTGTTCCCAGCAAGTTGGAGCTTACAAAAGCAGTGTAAGTTAATTGTGGTAAAATCGGTGGATTAAAATCATTTCCAGAGAATGTAATTACTTGTGGTGCCAATACACTTAAACCAAATGTGGACGTTGCGGAGTAAATAACCGGGTCCGTTGACAAGGTACCTCTTACAACGGTAATCGTTATGCCCACAAGAGCTAAAGGTAATTGTACAGAAACCGTCCCTTTAAATTGAACTCTGGGATTGGCTCCTGCTCCGGCAGTTTGCAGACCAATTTGACCAAAGAGCTGTGGGGTGTTCAGGAATAATATTGGAATAGCTATTGAGTTGGCCAAACTGGCATTTTGTGATGTTCTTGCATCCAGAAATGTGCTCATCAATCTACCTCCTAATGTTGGGATAGGATAGTATATTCGTAGCGTACTATTGTGTTTGGACTTCTAGCCAACAACTCACCAAAGCTATCATTCAATTACACTATGGTTGGAAGAATCCATTAAACAGCGATATGGTATATATGACTATATTCCAGACTCTTATATTGGAACGATATGAAAATTTTGTTATGCTACATATGTTAGATTACTAGATTCTGTTCAAAATATAATTCTACTATTATGTACGGAGTTGGAGGACACAAACGATGCTTATTAAACGTGTAGGAAACATCGCTGCGGTTACCGTAATTGCTCTCTCTATTCTTGGAAGTACCCCCAATATCGGTGGAGCCTATGCTGCCCCGGCCATCTCAGTTCAATTGGATGATGTGCCCCTGATATTTGATGCAGCTCCACGTATTGATAGAGGTGTCACTTACGTTCCGTTTCGGACGGTCGGGGAAGCCCTAGGTATCGATATTACCTGGAACAGCAAATCACAGACTGTAAAAGCAACGAACACTGTGAAAGGACAAACTACCGAGGTACTATTACAAGTTGGCAGCACCACAGCGACCGTAAATGGAAAAAAAGTTACACTTGCTGCAGCACCCGTTCAGCGGGAGGGCCGCGTACTTATTCCACTAAGTTCGTTCAGTAACCAATTCGGTGTACAAGTAAGCTGGAATCAAGCAACCAAGACGGTCTCCCTTGTCTCCCCACAACGCGAGATGCACCTGAGAGCCTTCTATGCATTGCAATCCTTTCAAGAAAAGGACCTTATTACTTCCATGAATTCCGTAGCCTTTGGCTGGAGCCGCATTGATCGTGAAGGCCAATTTACGCTCCAAGGGGATGAGTACCGCCTCCCTGCTGCTGCGGGTGATATTACACCGCAGTCTATCGTTGCTGACGCAGCAGATCAGCAGATCCAACCACAGCTCATGGTGTACGCATTGGACGGAAATGGTGAACTGACCAAAGTTCTGAGCGACAAGAGCCTGCGGCAGAAATCGATTGAAGGTATAACTGCTGCTGTCACAGAGCATGGTTTTGACGGAGTTGTTCTGGATTTTGAAGGACTGGGCTTTAAACTGGATGTAGTAGAACAACAGAAGCTGCTCAATGCTTACGTGAAACAATTAAAAAGTTCCTTGCCCCAGGAGACAGCTTTATCTCTGGCGGTACCACCGCTAAATAGTGCTTATAAAGGTTATGATTACAAGACACTTGCCTCTATTGCAGATGATCTTATCATTATGGCCTATCAGTATAATCCGGTTGGCACCAAATCTCAGGTACCTGAGCCAAATAGTCTTGTAGATCAGGCGATTCAATTAGCCATTCAGGCCGGTGTCCCAAAGAGCAAGCTTCTGCTCGGTATCAGTCTAAGCAGTGAAATGCCGTCCTCTGTTGATGATAAGCTGGGTCTCGCCAAACGTTATGACCTCAAAGGAGCCGCGTTCTGGCGTCTGGGTCTGTTCCGTTCCTACAATACAAAGATGGAAGATGCCGTGAATGCTTCTGTGATCAAAGAGTAAACTTTCTAACTGGCTACAACTTAAATAAAAGAAGGACCGCGCCTCTGGTACGCAGAGACTTGGTCCTTCTTTTTCCCATCATCTTATTTTATAAATTTATCCACACTTCCAAATATAAGCTTCACAAACTGGGTAGGACCAGGCAAACGGGGCTGAAAGAGAAGAATGATCCCAATTACTGCCGCCACAGCAGTAAATCCCGCGCTCACTATTCTGGCTCGCTTCTCTTTGCTGCTCTTCCACTCTCCATACACTATCGCAGTCGCCAGCATCAATATTCCAAGGATTGAGCCTAGTTTCATGCAATCACCTCTCTTCCAGGCTTGTACAGGAGCCGATTCTGTTCAACTTTCGTCCTCATTAGGTATCCCCTGTGGTCCTGTTGATTTTCCGGTACGTACTACATGTGCATCTACGTTGACTTCCACGTCCATATCAGGATAGATGGTTTCCCAGTTCTTCTCCTGCGCTTTCCATTGATGCGGGTAATATCTGCGGAATTCAACTGCGAATTTGAAGAAATCGGAGCGCTGCTCTTTCTGGGACATGTCTAAAGCATCATGAGCCAAAGATGTGAGTTTAGCCGACCATTCCTTTTCCAGTTTAGTTAATACAGCGGGATCCGTCAGATTGGCATCCGTCGTATTTAACACCACTTCTCCCCTGGTTTGGATGTCGACCTTCATACTCCACTGTTTGTTTACAATTCGCGGCTTCAAGGAGGTTTTATTTTCAATGAGTCTTATCGAAAAAGAACCCTTTAACGGCTCAAACTCAACGGGCATGATAATGCTGTTCAGTTCTTTTGCAAGTAGTAATACACCTACGCTTAGTGGTTCTTTGACCGTCTTGACATAACGATCCTTCTTATACATACTCAGACCTTTCACATATGGCGTAGTCGTCAGTTTATCCTGATCGGGCTCCGGGGGTAAGATTAACATGCGAGACAAAATGGCTGAACTGCTCGGACCTTCAATAGATTTAGCCAGTTCAAGCGCAGTAACACGTGTACCTAACTTCAGATTGGCCATCTCACGTAGCGATTCAGCAGAACTTCGCTCCAGTGGATCAAGTAACGCAAGGATATCTTTCGCAGCCTTTTCGCTGGAAAAGACATATGCATGCTCCCTGAACTGAGGGTAACGCAGGAAGAAATCGATATACTCGCGGATACCGCGTTTGCCTGCTTGCTCACTGATGATTATGACTTCGCAGTGGCCCCAGAACATATTCCGGGGAACTTTACGTTGTAACCGATTCAATGCCTCTGCAATTGTACGTCCTTCCGCTGTTCGAATCATTGTTACCCCGCTTGGACTGCCTCCACTCCCACTACTATCTCCTGCACTCGCCTTCCGCGGAATGAAAATCTGTGAAGTCAAATGTACTTCACCATCTTCATAATCTATCCCTGTAGCCAGCACGATAGCCAAATCGTTAATCTCGATGCGATCCCAGCATCCACTTAAAAGCACACAACACAATATTGGCATTAGTAGTACTCTATATATTCGCAAGTGCTCCTCCCCCATCAATCAGGTGTTCGCTCGATTCTTCCGAAAATGTGCCCACCCTTTCTTCAGCCATGCGACACCGTAGATCATAGCCGGAAGGATTAATAAAATGCTGATCGTATACAAGTTGGCTGAGGCGCTAACCAAACTGGAAATACCGGATCCACCGGACACAACCCAGTAAGCAAATATCATGCACAGGAACGAAAGTGGCGCAACCACAGGTTTGTAGTCCCGCAAACCAATCCATTCCGCGGTTGATGTAGCAAAGATATATAAAAAAACGGAAATTTTAACGAAAATACCGAAAATCCAGATAGCAATAATAAGGGATTCGATATGTTGCAAAAAGTCCGCAATGGTTATGTATCTTGCTGCGATCATGACCGGAAATACAAATGTATCCGTTAAATCACCAATTAAAAACAGGCAAAACAGATTGGTCACTGTCATTGCAGTTGTTGTAAACACAAGGGAACCCAGTATGACCCGGGTTATTCGTTTTTTTTCATTCACATAAGGTAGCAGAAAAGCCAACACGATATATTCACTAAACCATGCAGCAGGTGCAGCAGCCCCCGTAATAATGGGAATTGGACCCTTCTCCATAAAAGGAAACAGCTCGGCAGGGTTCAGTTCACCAATCAACAATATAAAGATCAAAGCCAGCAGAACGATCAGCAGGGTAACAAACACCTGAGCGGTTCGTCCGACAACTTCAATCCCGAGTCTGACATTAATCGCACATACAACAACCATCGTCCCCATCACAACAAACAAAGGTGTACGCGGAAGTGCATTATTGACAATGAATTCACCGTATTCCCGAATAATCAAGCCCGTCAGGTGGGGCAAAAAAGCGATATATATCAGGCCGAATAACTTGCCAGGAATCCGACCAATAATCAATACACTGGATTGAATGAGTGTTTTTCCAGGGTACAGATGATCAAGTCCAACGGAAATACCAATGGCAGCCAACCCAACGATCGAACCTATAATTGGGGTCATCCACATGTCATGTCCTGCATAGTGCATTGTAATTCCAGGCACAGACAGGATAGCCGTCGCGAGAATGGCGGGAAAGACCATAAATGCCAATTGAGTCACCGATATTTTCCCTTTGTCCGTCAACATATGTAATCCCGCTCCCTTGTTTGCTTGAATGTAGATTGTTCTAGTGTGGTTTGTTCCTTGGGGATGGACGCCACCATACATCCTTAAGTTCCTTAGCCATCGTAGGTGCTACCGGTGAGAGATAAGGTGTTCCAAATGAACGAAGACTGCTTAGATGAATGACAACCAAGATGACTCCCAGCATGACACCCGTGAGTCCCAACGTTCCTGCAAGAAACATCATGGGAAAACGTAGTAGACGGGTCGCGATGCTGGCAGCATAGCGAGGGATCATGAAAGAAGCGATACCGGTAATCGCTACAATGATAATCATGGGGGCTGAGACAATTCCGGCACTCGTCGCCGCTTGCCCAATAATTAAGGCCCCCACAATACTGACCGCTGATCCGACCTGCTTGGGCAATCGGACGCCAGCCTCACGCAATGCTTCAAAGGCAATTTCCATAATGAGTGCTTCCACCAGGGCAGGAAAAGGGATCTCTTCTCTCGCCCGAGCAATACTGAGAAGTAATACGGTAGGAATCATCTCCTGATGAAACGTCGTAATCGCTACATAAGCCGATGGAAGCAGCATGGATAAAACAAAAAAAATGTATCGCAGCCAGCGTACAAAAACACTCATGAACACATTTTGATAATAATCTTCGGGGGATTGTAACATGGAAAAAATGGTTACTGGTGCGATAAGGGTAAACGGCGTTCCGTCAACGAGAATAGCAAAACGACCTTCCAGCAAGTTGGATACGACGACATCCGGGCGCTCTGTCGCAATCATCTGTGGAAATGGTGAATATCGCTGGTCGACAATGCCTTCCTCAATGTACTGACTCTCCAGTACGTCTCGGAGCTTTAAATCGCCAAGTCGTGTCTCCACTTCCTTAACAAGTTTGGGATCAATAATCCCCTCCATGTATACAAGTGAAATACTGGTGTTTGTACGATCTCCCATGTTACGTGTATGAATCTTCAATGCAGGTGTCTTGAGACGTTTGCGCAATAAAGACATATTCATGGTCAACGACTCTGTGAACCCATCCCGTGCACCACGCACGGTCGATTCAGCTAACGGTTCTTCCGTTGAACGATTTGCAGCTAGGTATAGAGGGTATGTAGTTCCTCCTATTGAACCGTCCAGCAGTAACAGAGCTTCTCCTTCAAATATGGCCTGTACTGCTTGAGTAGTCGTTTCAACTTGCTTAACAGAAGCTAGGGGAACTTGCGCAGCTTCGATCCCCATTTCCTGAAGGGGCGTTAGTACCTGGCGTTCCAGCCGTTCCGTATCGCATACACCAACACAATATACGCATAATGCTGAAGTAAGACACGCCGTTTGGAATGTATGAAATACAACGTCCGAGCAACCCGCAAAAACGGAGCGTAACATTTCTTGATCAATAGCAAGATTTCCGGTTAATGGCAGGTCCTGTTGTGTTATCGCTGATGTGTCCATGACGCCTCCCCTTTCCGTAAACGCTCCGTCCAGATATTCTCAGTTAAAGGTATCCTTTACTTATCAGATGGGATATATACGCAAAATATAGAATGCCAAAAAAGCCGCCCTCATGAGCGACTCTGATGATATAGAACGCTATTTATCCCTATCCTTTCACAGCACCCAAAGCAACACTCCCAATAATCTGTTTGGAAAATATAGAGAATACAATAATAATAGGCAGGATTGAGATCGCTACACCCAAATACAAGAGCCCATAATCCATCCCATAGTACCCCTGCACTAGCGCAACCAATACCGGAAGCGGATATTTATCCAGGGAGAAAAATAGCACGAGCGGTGTCAGGAAATTATTCCATGATCCGATAAACGTGAATATGCCAAGGGCGGCGATTGCCGGCCCCAGAATAGGCAGTACAATCTGATTGAACGTCCGGAACTCACCGGCACTGTCCACCCGTGCAGATTCAATAATCTCATCCGGGATGCTGCTCTCCATGAACTGTTTGATAAAAAATACATTAAACGCGTTAGCCGCAGCAGGCAAAATAATTGCGGCATAACTATCCAGAAGTCCCATCATGCTGAATAGTCGATATACGCCAATCAAAGCCAGTTGACCCGGTACCATCATGGTTGCTAACAGAAACAGGAACAACCCGTTTCGACCTTTGAATTTAAATTTGGCAAATCCATACGCAGTTAAGGCCCCAATATACAGAGATAATACGGTCGATGTTCCGGCAATAAATATGCTGTTGGCAAACCCACGCCATATGTTGATTTTGGATACCATGTTCAGATAGTTATCAATCAAAAATGACCCAGGGAGAAATGTAAACGTCGAAGCAATCGTTGCATTGTTATGTGTGGAATAGATAAGCATCAGATAAAATGGAATAATGCAGAGCACGGCAAGACCTGTCAGCAACAGATAGATGATGATTTTGCCTGCCGTCAGGCCCCTTGTATTGGCATATTGCTGAATCGCCGCATTTGGTTGTTCAACTGATTTTGCAGTTTGCATAAGAACTCCCCTCCCTATGAACGGCTCTTCCGCTTGGTCATGATGAAGGATGCAACGGACAACAATATGATGATAATAAACAGGCAAAATGCTATGGCAGCGCCGTAACCAAATCGTGTGCTCTGAAATGCTACATTATAGAGATACATAATGCTCGTCATGGCTGCTCGGTCAGGACCGCCATTGCCGTTGGTTAGTGTAAATGGCTGATCGAAAATCTGGATGCCACCAATAATGGATGTAATCATCTGAAACAGAATAATTGGACGGAGCATCGGCACGATAATATGGATGAAAATATGTTTCTTTTTCGCGCCATCCATCTGTGCAGCTTCCAGCAATGAAGGATCAATGCCCTGAAGACCTGCAAGGTAGATAACCATGGAATAGCCGAAGTATTGAAAAAACAAAATGGATGATACAATCAGACGCATAAACCAGGGATCATTTTTCCAGTTAATTGGATCTTGTATTATACCGGTCTGCACCAAAAAATGATTCAGTCCGCCAGACTGCCAGTCAAAAATCAAGCTCACAAGCAATCCAAGTGATGCCGCCGTAACGATGTTGGGAAAAAAGTATACGGCTCTGAAAAAGTCCCGTCCTTTGAGCAGCTTATCATTCAAGATAAAAGCCAACACAAGTGAGATTGTGAGCTGTGGAACTACAGATACGCCCCAGATGAATAACGTATTAAACAAGGTTTTGTAGAACAACGGATCTTGTAATACGGCAACGTAGTTACCGATCCCTACAAAGTCAGGTGTCGTGATCCCATCAAAGTTGGTGAAACTGATGTAGAGGGAATATAAAATGGGATACAGCCCAAAAGTGGTGAAAATAATAAAAAACGGAGCAATGAAATAGTAGCCGTAATGGTCCTTGCGAATCGTTTTGGCAAACATGTTCTATCCCCCCAGTTATCATCGGATGTGTATATTCAATTCATTACTTCTAAGTTAATCCACTTCCAGCTCCGGAAATCTCAAGGTAACATCACGTTTGATTCGCTTTACGACTTCTTCCTTGGTCTGAATGTCCTTGTTGAGATATAACTGGAGTACAATCTTGTAGATATCATTGTTAATCGTGGCATCATATTTGGTGCGTTCGTATACAGGTACCCGTTTTGCAGCCTCCGAGAAAAACTCGAAATGCTTTTGTCCTCCCAAATAAGATGATGAGAGAGACGGGGCAAGTTCATCATTCACAACCATGTTGCTGGTGAAATAATCCTGTTCTTTCGCTAACTCGGATAGAAAATTGTGGTCAAAATTATAGAACTCAATAAACTTCCAGGCCAAATCCTTTTTCTCACTTTTACTGTACATCGCGATGTAGGTTCCACCTGAACTAAAGGCTGACGGTCCCTGGGCTAAGCCCCACATGCCTTCGGTATCCGGAGCGTTTGCCTTGAACGTATATTGCAAACCCCAGGTTGCCCCGGGATAAAACATGACCTCTCCTTTTTGCATGGATGCAGCGTAACCGGCACTTCCATCTTCATACTCGGCAAGTACATTCCGCTCACGTGCTTCACGTACAAGATCAAGCACTTCCAAGTACGTTGGATCGATAACAAGTTTGCCGTCCTTCACCCAAGGTATACCATCATATGAATTCGATATAGCATTCCAATTCGCCAATGCATGTACTTTATTCCCGCTAAGTTGCTGTACCTTCTCTCCAATCTCGAAGATCTTCTCCCATGTATCGATCTGTGAACCCACCTTCTCAGGATCATCGGTGCCCAGATATTTCTTCGCCAGATCCCGACGATAGTAGATGCCCCCTGGTGTTCCCTGATAACCTATCGCTCTGACATTTCCCTCACTGTCCTGTTCATTGGCCTGAACAAAAGCATATTGTTCCTGGATAAGTTCATTGGCGTTATACGGCGAAGCTGATAAATTCTCCAGATATGGAACGTCAATCAGCTCTCGAATATTCGCATTTTCAATCATAAATACATCTGGAGCCTTCGAGGTTGTCTGTAGCGCAGATTTCAGCTTGGTGATATAGAAATTACCAGGGATGTTGACAAAGTTCACTTTGATGTCAGGATATTTCTGTTCGAATTTCTCGATGGCGTACCCTGCTTCATCCGTAAAACTCCACACAGTAATCTCCTGTTGCTTGGTTTGACTCGATGGACTGAACTGACAACCAGCTAACAACATCGCTGCACATACAAATACAATAGTTGGCTTAAACCACTTCTTCATAGGCCCCCTCCTTCAAAAAGGAAACGCTTACAATTTATTAGAGTATATTGATTTTGGAGAGGGCTTTCTCCACAAATATTGTGCATTACCCTCCATATTTTGTGATATTCGTACGATGTTTCTTACGAAATTCGGAGGGTGTACAGTCATTATATTTTTTAAAAAGACGATTATAGGAGTTAACATTGTTAAATCCATGTCCGATCGCAATCTCCAGAATCGTATCCTGACGGAACAATAAAGCCCACTCGGACTTGATAATTCGAAAATGATTCAAGTATTCCATCAGTGTTACTCCCTTGATCTCTTTGAACAGCTTGCAGACATGGAACTTGCTGAATTTAATATGTTCCGCCACCTGTTCCAGCTTAATGGGCTCAGCATAGTGCTCCTCCAGGTATTCACAGACCGATTCAAGGAATTCAAATTTTTTGGATGAAGTACATGCCCATCCTGAAGATGAGGATTCATCGGTGGTAACCGGTACTTTGGTACGTAATAAAAGTATGATGAGATCATACAACCTGGATACCATTAACCATCGGTATCCCGGCTTCTGATTTTTCTTCTCGGTAATGATGTCATCTATATATTGAGTCAGATTGCTCTGACTTCCCGTATTCGAGGGAATAACTGTTGTTTTGTTGAAAAGTTGTCCGAGATCCTGAATTTCGGCTTCGGTCGTGAAACTCCCGGTTAACAATTCGAGTCGGAACAAGATAATGGTCAAATGTTCGGTCCCCGGCAAAAAGCAGTGCACATCCCCTGGTTTGATCAGCAGCACATCCCCTCTTTCCAACTCACACACGTGGTCGTTCACGCCAATTCTGGCGCTCTTTCCATTGACGAGAACCAGTTCAACCTCATCATGCCAGTGTGCAGCATAATTGAACTGATTTCCTGTATGAATTACCCGAATGGGAAAACCTTCTTGCATATGGCCTGTCTCCAAAAAAGTGGGTACGCCCATCGTATCAACCTCCATTTATTTCCAACGCAAAATACTCCTCGTCTTTATATTATGCATAAATGGCTACTCTCCTTTCTTTTTAAGAATTTAAAATTCTATAGAATGCAAAAAAACTCCTCAACTCAGGTTGAGGAGCCGAACAGATTCACGTTCCACGCATTGGATGTCCAGTGTATATAACGTCTCTACGATCTCTCCGTTCAGCAGTTGGAAGAGAACATGACCTGCAAGCTGGCCTGCATCCCTCTTCGGCTGACGAAATGTGGTTAGAGGTGGATTCATGTACTGAGATGCAGGTATATTGTCAAAGCCAATTACGGATAACTGTTCAGGTATTGAGATATCATGCTCCCTGAAGGCTTCCAAGCCGCCGATGGCCATTTCATCATTTGCAAAAAATACAGCGGATGGCAGCTCTCCTTCAAGCAGTTTCTTGGCTGCATCGTACCCATCTTGCTTCATGTATTGTCCGCCAATTTTCCATTCGGGGTTCTCTTCGATACCTGCCTCCTTCAAGGCTTTCAAATAACCTTGATAACGATGGAGATTACATTCCGATTGTGACGGGCCACTAATATAAGCTATTGTCCGATGCCCTTTATCGATCAGATAACGGGTAGCCAAGTAACCGCCTTGCGTATCACTCATCAAAACCTTTACAATATGTTGAGCATCCAGATCCCGATCCATGACAACAATCGGAAACCCTGCTTCAGATGCTTCAATCAGCAACTGATCTTGAATATTCTGAGCGATAACAATAGCTCCATCAATTCTTCGTTCACGAATGTAACGATGGGCTGTCGACTTCTCTCCACCCAACGAACTACATACGATCATATCGTATCCATGACTCATAACGACGGTTTCTATTCCGTTCACCAAATCCGAGAAATACGGGCTGGACATGTCATGGACAATAATACCAATGGTTTGTGTACTATTTCGTTTTAATTCCGATGCAGGACCATGCCTAACATAATTGAGTTGACTCGCTGCCTCAAGCACTCGAAGTCTTGTCGGCTCACTTACATTCCCTTTATCGTTGAGTACGCAAGATACGGTCGAACTGGCTACACCAGCCATCTTGGCTACATCTTTAATCGTTGTCATCATATATACTCCTCAAACACAGTTTCATCTGTTTAGTCCATTATGGCAGTAACACAGCAATACACACGGGATAGTTCACTAGCATTTTAACACGTCAGTCCAGTCATGTCTCTTAGCAAAACATCAACTACGAAAAAACATATTAAAGAAACTGAGGTGCCTTCATGAGATTTAGTGAATATGTAATAGGTCAGCGTTACGAAACCACATCCTTGGCATTATCCAAGAGTGATATTATTGAGTTTGCCACAAACTATGACCCACAGTACATGCATTTGGATGAGGAAAAGGCCAAACAAGGCCGATTTGGCAGTTTAATTGCTTCTGGCATGCAAACGATGAATATCTCCTTTAAATTATGGATTGAGGTTGGGGTCTATGGAGAGCATGTCGTGGCGGGCACCGGAATGAATAACATTCAATTCCTGAAACCGGTCTTTCCGGATGATGAACTTCATGTCATTGCAGAAGTCATTGGACTGACTCCCAGACGAAAAGGAAATGGGATTGTTACGGTGCTGCTGAGTACTTTCAATCAGAAGAATCAAAAGGTATTTCAGGCAGAATTAAGTGCTTTAATCGATAATTAAGGACGAGAAAAAGCCCAAAAAAGCCGCCAATTGGCGGCTTTTCGTAGATATATCACATTGAATCATTTTTAAGCGTTATACCCTTTCAATACCTGCCCCAAAATCTCTACACCCTTGACAATCTGTTCATCTGACGGGGTTGAGAAATTAAGTCTGATGGCATTACAAGGGTCTTGCTCGTTCACCAGGAATGCATTTCCCGGTACAACCGCAACCCCTTGAGCTGCCGCTGTCTTGGCATAATCAAGCATTGGCACATGTGCTGGCAGATCACACCAGAGGAACAGTCCACCATCCGGTTGGGTATAGGTAATGGACTCACCCATATGCTCTTGCAGCTTGTCCATCATCAATGTTGCTTTTCTCCGATAGACCTCACGAATGCTGTTAATGTGCCCCGCGTAATCATACTCTGTCATGAACTTATATGCCAGAATCTGTGGAAGCATGGCCGTATGTACGTCTTCTCCCTGTTTGGCAACAACCATCTTCTCCACGACTTCATGGGGCGCTTGTACAAAACCAACGCGCAGTCCTGCCGACAAAATTTTGGAGAATGATCCAACATAGATGACCAGACCCTCATCATCCATAGACTTGATGGTTGGCACATCGTCTCCATTGAATCGAAGTTCTCCGTACGGGTTATCTTCCAAAATCATAACGCCATACTTCTTAGCCAGCTCGTATATGGCCTTACGTTTTGCAAGACTCGTTGTTACACCGGTAGGATTCTGGAAACTTGGGATCACGTAGATCATTTTCACATTAGGCTCCGTTTGCAGCGCCTGTTCCAGCTTTTCGATATCCATACCGTCCATCTCCATCGGAACACCTGCAAGCTTTGCACCAGATGCCCGGAAGGAGTTCAGGGAACCAATAAAGCTCGGGCTCTCACAGATGATCGTGTCCCCTTCATTACAGAATACTTTACAGGCCAGTTCAATCCCCTGCTGCGCTCCAGATACAATGAACAATTGATCGGATGGTTTACCGGTATCAAAACCTGTCTTCAAATGTTGAGTCAATGCTTCCCTGAGGGGAACATATCCTTCCGTTATCCCATATTGCAGAGCTGTGACGGGGTCATGCTCCAGAATGGATTGAGTGAATGTGCGAATCGCCTCAATAGGAAAGGTTTCCGGAGCAGGATTTCCCGCGGAGAATGGAATCACATTTTGTCCCGAAGAAGCCTTCAGAATCTCACGAATAATGGATGGTTGCAGTGCTGCGATACGATTGGAAAATGAATAGTTCATCTTAAATAGTGCCTCCCGACATTTCATCTGAATTAACTCTCTATCATTACATTAGATTCTATTATACGAGCATTTCCGAAATTTCCAAACTGTCTCCACAAAATTAATGTTTGTACGCCAAAAAAGAGGCCGCCATCAGCAACCTCTTTGCATAAGTATTGCGCAAACATTCAGCCTGTTAGCGCGCTGCGTTCATCTCGGATAAACGTGTGGCCTTCACGACATAAGCGGCTAGACCGGGGATCATCCGAGCGAGACCAGGATAGAATTTATTGGTTTTGGCAAATGCCAGCTTTTGGATTCTTCTTGCGCGTCTGAGCAATTGGGTGAATTCACGGCTTGCTTCCAGCGTGTAATTACTCTGCCAATCGGCATGTTCAATATCACCCTGCAGGTACTTGTCAGTCCACCTTGCACACAGGAGTGAGGAGCGAAGGGCAATGGACATTCCGTCTCCACATAAGGGTGGTATCATCAGCATGGCATCCCCAATATGCGGATATTGAGACCACGACTCAGGAACGTTGGACAGATGCAGCGGCGCAATTGACACTTGCGTTCCATCTACGGGCTTTCCTTCGGCTAAACGGGCCGCCAAGCTCACGTTTGTCAGGGATGCCGCCCGTAAAATATCGTTTACAGACTTGCCACTTCCCTGGACGGTATCCAGTGTCAACAATGCGGCGACATTCACAATACCATCCTCAATCGGGGAAATGCCCACGTAACCACCCTCGCAAAAATATAACTCTACCCTTGCGGGAATCTCTATCCCGCTGAAGTGGGACTTAACGCCAACATATACGGTTTGGTCCCGCAGATCAGGTGCGGAAGCCATCCCGCGCGGCTTTTTGGTCCCATGTGCCCCGATAACGGCTTTGGCTCTGTAACTGATCCGCTCATCTCCCTGTTTCACCTGAACCTCATAACTGGCATCCTCAAGCTGCTCGATGCTCGTTATGGTCGCTTTGGTCACAATCTGGGCTCCGGCCTCCAGCGCCTTCTGATGCAAAATCTGGTCCAGCTCATATCGACTTATGCCATATGCGAATCCCGGCAGCGGTGCTTCGATCACTCCGCCTTGAGGCATAACGATTTTGGCATGATCCATCGTACTAGGTTTCTTCGACTGGTCCAGAAGGTGAATATCCAGAACTTCTAACATCTCCTTCGTTTCGGGTGACATGAACTCACCGCAGGTTTTGTGCCGCGGGAACTCCTGGCGATCCAGCAAAAGGGTCCGATGTCCTTTCCCTGCCAGTTGCATTGCACATGTACTGCCGGCAATTCCGGCTCCGATGACAATCACATCTATCGATTTCGACACGTAAGATCACCTGCCTTTCGTGGGAATAACAACAGAGTAACGGAATAATGGCTTCCATTCATAGGTCATCGTATCATGATTGAGACGTTGTTTAAGTTCCTTCCAATCCCTCCCTGTAAAACCTTTGGCTACGGAAAGAGGCCCATCATGACGAATATAACGATTGCGCGAGATCATACGTGTAGTAATCCAGACCGCCTTATAGGATACGGGGTGGCGGTGAATATCATTAATAACGACACCGTATCTGGATGCTCGCAGCATATGAGAAACCATATCAACCAGCTGATCTCCGTCAAAATGATGAACAAACTGGGAGCCTGTCACGATATCTGCGGAAGCATCGGGCAGTTGTGTAAGATCGGCACGCTGTACCCGAACTCGGGGTTCGTCACGAAATAGTTGTCTCGCTTCCTCACACGCTTCTTCCGTCAGATCAACCAACGTAATTTCCAGCTGAACACCCTGACGATCTGCCCATTGCAGTAGTTTCTGGTTCACATCTCCTGAACCTGCCCCCACATCCAGCAGAGTCAGCTTATCCGGCCTGCCGACAGAGTTCCATAACTTCTCTACACCAGCCAGAGTTGGGCCAGGTGCTGCAAATATTTTGTTAAGACGTCTCAGATGTCTAAGCGCTTCACGTAGCTCCTCCCCTCCCAGAGAGAAGTCATCCATCAGTTCATCTTCCTTGGCTCGAATGGACAATGTTCTAAAAAAGGACATGATCATGCTCCTCCATCACTGAAGATAATGAGGGGACATAAGTGAATTTCATCAACTCTGCGGTGAGTCCCGGTCCAAATGCCATGGCTACACCATCTGTGGAGGATTGAACCTGTGCCTTCATATCCTCACGCATCGCATTCAGTACAAACAGAATGGTATTGGAAGATAAGTTACCATACATTCTGAGGACATCCCTGCTATACTTCGTTTGCTCGTCTCGCAGCTTCATTACATTCTGCACAGAGTCCACAATCCCACGTCCTCCCGGATGAATGGCCCATAGTTCAGGAAGCTGTTCACTTTGCAATAAGAGACGTAGTTCCTCTTCCAGATGAACACCTAACAGCTTCGGAATACGAGGGGATAGATACAGGTCATACCCCAGATTCCCCACCTCCCAGGTCATATCTTCAGTCGAATCCGGAAGAAGCACAGAATAACCCGTTCCCAGACTCAAAACATTCTTGTGCTGAGATTCTGGTGTACCCACCACACAAGAAGAAGCAGCGTCTCCGAAGAATGAAGCTGCAAACAGCGCTTCCCGATCTTGTACGGGCTGAAAATGAATGGTGCACAACTCTACACAGACCACAAGGACCTGTGATCCGGGAGCACCCTGCACGACATCTCTTGCCATCTGAATGGCTTTCAACCCTGCAGCACAACCCTGAAAGATCAGCGGCAGTCGATTAACTCGGGCAGACAAACCCAAATGGCGGATGAGCATAACATCAAGACCCGGCAGATATTGACCGGTGCAGCTGACCGTGATGATATGTGTGATGCTCTTTGGAGATACGCCTGAATCCTCCAGGGCTTTCTCTGCCGCCTCAATCCCGAGTGGAAGCGCCTCTCGCTTGTATGTACTCATTCGTTCTTCGGTTGTCGGGATGTCTGATCGCTCACCAGAGGGCAGATAACGGCATTCTTCCAGTGAACCCAGATAGCTCGGTTCCACGGTATATCGTGTTTCAACACCACAGGACTTGAATATTCGCTTGGCAAAACGGGCCAAATCTGGCCGATCTTGAAGAGAAGAAGCGATTAGTTCTGCAATATCTGGCTGCGCTACGGGGTGAGCAGGTAGAGCCGTTCCCATGCCAAGAATCGCGATATCGGATGGACTGTTATATTGGTTCATAATAAACCTCCTGGTATTGGTCATTATTTCCTCTAATTTAACAACTCTTACCCTTAACGATATCGTTATAATCTCAATAAGGCTCCTAAACTAGTTTATTAACACATTCGCAAGCTCAGAAGCTTGGTTTCAACATGCCATTGAAGCAATTACACCAATGAACGAAAAAAAGCCGCCATTAGGCGACTTCAAGGTAACTATATTCCTTCTAAGCGTCATTCTGATACACGTTATTTGGAAAATGCTTCTCTGATCTTGTCACTCATCAGGTACCAGGCATCCTCAGCCATCTGGAGATCGCCAAAATGCGTAAATCCATGAGCGGCTCCCTTATACTCCTTAAGTGTCACCTTCACACCGCTTGCTTCCAGCCTTGCTGCATATGTTCTTGCTTCTTGGGCCAGTGAATCTTTCTCCGCGGTAATGATCAATGCTTCTGGAAGTCCCTCTACTGATGTTGCAAGCACAGGTGAAGCCAACGGGTCTTGCGCATCTTCTGACGTTTCAAGGTACATAGCATTGAACGTTCTGGCGATATCGGCTGGAATGGCTTCTGCAAAACTCGGTTTCTCGGCCGGATCTGTAGCCACATCCAATACGGCATAATCCATAACTTGCAGAACAATCGGCAGCTCGCTACCACGTTGCTGATTCAGTAAACACACTGCTGCAGCAAGATTACCACCAGCACTATGCCCCCCAATAGCGAATAGAGACGGGTTAACCGATAAGGATTGCGGATTGGCGTGGACCCACTGTACAACGTCGTAACATTCATGAACCGCCGTTGGGAACTTGTGCTCTGGTGCAAGACTGTAATCGATATTAACGACCACACAATCAGATCGATCAGCAATCAAGCGACACCATGGATCATCCATCTCTGCTTGTCCCAAGATGAAACCACCCCCATGCATATTAAAGAAGACCGGCAGAGGCGCGGAATGCTCCCTATCCGGTGTATACACAAGTACACGTGTATCACCTTTCGTCGTAGGAATCATGACTTCTTTTACTGTGACCGCATACGTGGAACTGGGTTGAAGAGCTGCACCTGTACCGACGACATTTTGACGCATACGTTGTACCATTGCCAATTGTTGTTGTTGATCCATAGATATCACTCCTTTAGTGGATTGCCAATACGCCTTCTTCCGTTGTCACTTTAAGTAAAGATGACACTCGTCTATTCCGTCATGTGCAATTCATTTGATATGTATTGATCAACATGCTGAAACGTCAACCAAAATTACCTTCCCCTGCTCTTAATGCTTCAATGTTAACATTCAGTGCCAGGAGATTGGTTTGGGTCCGTGCTTGTTTCCTTTTTTTTGTGGAACATCATCCAGACCCCCATCAAACAAAATAAAACGCTGCACCCCATGCCAAACAAGCTACTGGTTTTTAATGCAAGAGGTGAGCCTTGCATGGTAAGTAACGTCGCTTGGGTCACCACGATGGATACCATCGCATCGGTGAAGTTAATCATTTTCAATGTAGATATGATCGGGTTATGGAGATGACGGTTCGCCCAGGTACCATACACGGCAAAAACCAGCTTGGTAAAAGCGACTGTAGATACGATATACACGATGTTACCCTCATATATGAAGGCATCGCCGATTAGATACATTCGCAGGCAGACCATCGAATAGGACACGCCTAGTAAACACAGGAACAGACCTCCGCGCTTATATACCGTAAGTTCCAATCTATATCTTTCTTCGGGAGAGTCCATTCTCTTGATAACTGTATATTTATGGAGCACTTGGCTTTTTGCCACACACAGAATCAGATAATATACAGCATTTGTGATGAACCATCCCGAAAGCAGATATATACCCAGGATTAACTTGCCTATCCCTGTTACCGCATTGATAACAAGGGAAGCCACATTAAACAAGGCTGTTCGATCTTGTTTATTTCCAAGGTAATGGAACCAAATGGACTTCAAATATGTCTTCATTTTCATAGGATATTCATTCTGTTAGAGAAGCAGACCATTAGCCTTTTCACCTACCTCTTAAATGTCAATAACATGATGAATGAGGTGTAGAGAAAGTGGTATATGTTCTCCTCATTCGGCCAAAGACTCCCGAACGCTTTTTGGAAGGGATTTGACAACCATATCATACGAGTGATCGATCATGACATAGACATCTTCATCGGACAATGAACCATCCAGCGTAATGGTATTCCAGTGTTTTTTGTTCATATGATATCCTGGTCGAACCGCTTCATGCTGCTCTCTCAGGTTCTCTGCAATAATGGGATCACATTTTAAGTTTAATAGACCATTTTCTTCTTTGTCTTCGAAAAGTAATGCGAATATTTTCCCTCCGACCTTCATCGCGACTGGATCAGGCCCAAATGGATAATCCTTGGTCGCACCTTTCTTCTTCAAACTGTATTCAATCATCGTATCCTTCAAGTCAGTACCTCCCTTTCACCAGTGGACGATATAATGATACCGAATGTAAGTTCGTATGTAAATAAGCTCGTTGCACATAAAAGCACATAATAAAACCTCCTCCAAATGAATGGAGAAGGTTTTATCTGGATTTATTTAGATCTTAATTGGCTCTATCATTCCTAGTTTTGCTGCTGCGGCTGAATGAGCCATGGTTAGATTTACTGCTACTACTGTTTGATCTACTGCTATTGGGTCTACCGTCGTTTGAACGACTACTGTTTGATTTACCACTCTTGGCAAACCATTCGGATTTGGGCTTGCGTGCCGGGTTAGCTTTGGACTTCGCCGGTTTGCCTGCAGCCGATTTGTTGAACGAAGGTTTACTGCCTGATGCTTTGCTGGTTTTATCAAACACAGGTACACCTGTCATTGGATACGGATGACCTTTCACTTCAGGAATCGTCTTTTTGATTACTTTCTCGATATCCTTCAGGAATGGAAGTTCGTCCTTCTCGCAGAACGAGATGGCCATCCCGCTTTTGCCTGCTCGACCTGTACGGCCAATACGGTGAACATACGTTTCCGGAATGTTAGGCAGGTTAAAGTTAATGACATGTGAAAGTTCCTCTACGTCAATTCCTCTTGCCGCGATATCCGTCGCAACTAATACACGTGTTGCACCACTCTTGAAGTTGTTCAGTGCCCGTTGTCTCTCGTTCTGAGACTTGTTGCCATGAATAGCCTGTGCCGTAACATTCGCTTTGGCCAAATCACGTGTAACCCGGTCAGCGCCGCGCTTCGTGCGTGTGAACACCAATGCCGTGACGATGGATTTATCCTCCAAAATTTGGTTCAACATATGTTGCTTCTTGCCGTTCTCCAACAAATAAATAGACTGCTCAATGCGGTCTACCGTTGAAGATACCGGTGTGATTTCTACTTTGACTGGATCAACCAGCAGGGTTTTAACCATTTTGGTGATTTCAGGAGGCATCGTAGCTGAGAAGAACAGCGTCTGCTTTTTGTTCGGCATTTTGGCAATGATTCTTTTCACATCATGAATGAAGCCCATGTCTAACATCCGGTCTGCTTCATCCAAAACGAGAATCTCAACCATCTTCAGATCAATACGTTTCTGGTTAATCAGATCGTTCAATCTACCAGGCGTTGCGATAATAATATCTGCACCTTGATTCAACGCACGCTCTTGCACTTTTTGCGAAACGCCGCCAACGATTGCCGTACAACGAATGTCCGTATACCGGCTATATACCTTGATGTTATCCGCGATCTGAATCGCCAGTTCTCGTGTTGGTGTCAAAATTAATGAGCGAATATGTCGTGCGGACTTCGATCCTTGCCCTTTGGATCTTTCGCTTAATAATTGAATGATCGGCACTGAAAATGCTGCCGTCTTGCCTGTTCCTGTCTGTGCACATCCCAGCAGATCTCTGCCAGCTAATACAGCTGGTATGGCCTGTTCCTGTATAGGGGTAGGATTAGTATAGTTTGCTTTGCTTAACCCTTCCATAATAGAGGGGATAATATTTAAGTCCTTAAATGTCATGTTGTCTCCTTCATTTACGCACATCTATCAATATGACGCATCTTTTATTTCACACGTAACGTATAAGGATACCATTAAAAACGTAATTTGTACATTATCTTTTTAAAATCACTTTGTTTAACTGACCAATTTAAGACCAACTGCCGATCCGAGCACCATAGCGATAAACAGAATTCGAAGGGCATTTCGAGGTTCTCCATAAAACACCATGCCCAGAATGGCACCACCGGAGGCCCCGATTCCCGTCCATACGGCATATGCTGTCCCCATCGGAAGAGTTTCCATTGCAATGGACAGGAACAGGAAGCTTAAACCAAACCCGCCTACCAATAGAACCAGTGAAATGAGATTACGGTCTTTGTGCAACTTGTTTATCATCAGCACTCCGATCATCTCAAATATACCTGCCAAGATAAGAAATACCCAGTTCATTATAGCTGCACCTCCTTATTCTTCTCTTTGCTCAGCATTTTAAGACCAATCACGCCGAGTAAAAGTACACCAATGAGTACCATTTTTCCGGTTTGAACAGTCGCATTAAACAGAACAATCTCTGCAAGTACCGTACCAGCGGTACCCAGGCCAACAAATACGGCATATACGGTTCCCACAGGCAGTGTCCGCGAAGCTGCAATCATCAAGGAGAAACTAATGATAATTGCAACCAACGTAAACCCCCATTCCAGCAGACCACTGGCATGTTTCAATCCAATGACCCAACCTACTTCAAACAAAGCAGCAATCACAACCGACATCCATGTTTTATTCATTCTTGTAACACTCCTTCTCTACTACATTTTTTGTACAACCCGCAAGGTTCATTAGCGTAAAAACAAAAAAAGCCCGGGAAACAAACTGCATGTAGCAGTTCATCTCCCAGGCTTTTATCCCTCCGTGGCACAACCAACAGGTTGCGGGTTTTCTCTCGGACCAGACCGACACATCCATCGCGGAACCCTAGAAAACCTGTTTTTATTCTAATGTGTCTCCAATTATACACACTTCCACTATCTTGGCAACCCCGTATATGCAAGCATGCCATTTATTTGATTATCAAACCCATTAATCCTACAAATGTGGCGGCTTGATGTGGTGAAATCACACAACCGTTGAGATCTTCCATGGTCAGCACCAAGGAGTCAAATTCGCAATCGCTAAGATCCAAATCCTTCATTTTGGTCCCCGTTAAGGAAGCTTGGTCGATGTTACATTGACTGAACTCCATTTTTTGCAGTGCCAGATAGGCAAAGTCCGCACCAATCAAGGTACATTCCGAGAAGGAGACCTGTTTCAGATGGGCAAAACGGAAATTGCTGTAGTCGCCTAGACCATGAAGGAAACTGACATTTTGCAATCGGCTATTGGAAAAATCAGTTCCGACAAACTTGCAGTTATGCCATTCGATCCGGTGCATGAAGGCACCAGAGAGATTGACATTGGAGAAGTCGCAGTGTTCGAACCTGACATCGGTGAATTCAAATTGTTCCAAGGTAGACTCCGAGATGGTCACATGTCTAAATACAACATTTTCAAAGGAAACCTTACTCGCTTCCTGTTGATCCAATGTAATGTTCTCGATCAGTTTGTGTTTGTACTCCACTTTGGATTCCAGGAATGCAATCGTTTCCGGTTCGAGCAACTGCTCCTGAATCTTGGGTTTGTCCATTTTCATCCCGTATTCCCCTATTCCTTAATAGCTACAACTCGCAGTCGGCTTCTGTCCAGATACCACTGTCCATCCCGCATCAGTTGTGGCTGTACTTTTTTCTCAACTGCTTCCATAATAACATCCTGTTCCGCAGGTGTGATACCACTGAATAAATACTCCGCGAAGCTGGTCAACCACTTTCTGGCACCTGGCTTGAACGGGGTAAATTGATCCACATGCTGAGCCAGACTAACTCGAAATCCGTGTTGCTCCAGAAGATTAGCATATTCGCCAATGGTCGGGTGATACCACGGATTCCGTCCTTCCCATTTGTATCCACGGGCATCCAGTTCTTCCTGTACCGCTGTAATTAATATAGCCGTGTTACCATTTGCAGCAAACTCAGCCACGAATCGCCCGCCCCTCTTGAGCGCTAACTGTATTGATTGTACTACAGCTGGAGCATCCTTTATCCAATGCAGAACGGCATGAGAGAAGACCGCATCAAACGGTTCTTCTGTCCGATAATGACAAGCATTTGCTACTTGAATATTCATATCAGGGTATTTCTGTTTAGCTTGCCTAATCGTCTCTTCTGAAAAATCTATACCTGTTGGCAGTGCTCCTCTGGCTGCAATTTTGGCTGTCAGATCCCCATTGCCACAACCCACATCAAGAATACGTTCACCTTGGGATGGCTGGAGCAATGATAAGATAGGTGTTTCCTGTAACGTCGCAAAAGGAGCGGAATGACCACTCCACGATTCGTTCGTTTGACCGGATGAATGTCCGTTATTCATAGATTATAATCTCCTTCTGAATTAAGGATCTAATGTATCTATAATAACTTTAATATAAAGGAACTGTCAATTCACTCATCAGATCACTATAAAAAAAGCCGCCGAATGGCGACTTTAACATTAAGAATTCGGATCAACTGAGATTTTGTTCGCCCACATATTCCATATTTCATACTCTCCTTGAATTTGTTCTGTAAACTGATGTTGTCTCGACCTCTACGGTAACTAGCTCTAACCAGCATGTGAAGTATATCTCTCGATGTACAGAATTTTCTTCATACTTGATCTGTGATTCGAGCCTGTCAATCAAAATTTGCCTCACATGGTTTGATAACCACTTCATCACCTTACTCACCAACTTTTCGAATAAACTTTAATCGCTTGGCTCTGTTAATATACTCTTAGTATGCCGAGTCATGGGCTGCAAGCGGTATATCAATCGTCTTAATTGATTGCCTGATCCTCTCAGGCCCTCTTTTGGTTCTGTACGGTAAGCTATATAATGTAAGTAGGTTAAATCCGTGAGGAGGATACATATGACCGAAGAAATATTTCAACCAAAACAGGAATTGAGTGACCTGATCAAACGCCATTCCAATCATAACGGTGCAATGGAAACGGCGATCCCTTCCCTGTTTGTCTATCACCATTCCAAGATTAGTGAACCGGCATACAGAGTATATAAACCTTCATTTTGTGTAATTGTTCAAGGGTTGAAAGAAGTATTGCTCGCACAGGAGCGTTATGAATATGGACCTTCCAATTACCTGATTGCTTCCATGAATCTCCCGGTCATCGGGCAGATTATCAAGGCATCCGCCGATGCACCCTACTTAAGTCTCAAACTCGAATTCACACCGAACCAAATTCTCGAAGTACTTAACGAATGCAATATCAAGGTAACATTCAACGAAAACGCCAGACGAGCCATGTTTGTAGGTCAGATGGAATCGTCCATTCAGGACGCTGTACTCCGACTTGTTCGATTGCTGGATACGCCGGGAGAGATACCGTTTCTGGCTCCGTTGTACGTTAAAGAAATCCTGTTCCGCCTCCTTCAAGGACCTTACGGAGGAGAACTGGCGCAGATTGCGGTTGAAGGTAGCAGCACTTATCGGATCAGAGAAGCGATTGAGAACATCGTTCATCATTGGGAACAGCCATTTCGCATTGAAGATCTGGCTGAGACCGCCAGCATGAGCGTCTCTTCATTCCATCGTCACTTCAAAGAGATCACAGCTATGAGCCCATTACAATTCCAGAAACAATTAAGATTACAGGAAGCCCGGCGACTTCTGATGGCCGAATCTGCCGATGCGGCAGATGTAGCGTTCCGGGTTGGTTACGAGAGCGCTTCTCAATTTAGCCGCGAATATGCACGCATGTTCGGTGCGCCGCCAAGAGCCGATATCCGACGGCTGAAAGAGAAATATGACATGGCCTTGAGTGAGTAACCGAGTATTCACTCTCTATCTCACAACTATCACACAAAAGGCAAACCAAAAAAGGACAACCACAATGAGTTGTCCTTTGTTCAGTATCAAAATTCTGCGTAATTTCTTTTGGATTTATTCCAAATACTCGTATTTATGAGAAGGAAATCGGAACTGTTCTCCTTAATTTTTGGACATGATCAGACCAATGCTTCGACCGGTTCTGGCACGTGGATCTCTCCGTGCAATAATTGAGTGATATCACGAGTCAGTGCATCTACATTCTCTTGACGAGTCGCCCAGCTGGTGCAGAACCGCACCGCACTGTGTGTACCGTCAACTTTTTCCCAGAAGGTGAACGTATAACCGCTGCGTAATTTCTCAAGCAAACGATCCGGCAGAATCGGAAACTGCTGGTTGGTTGGTGAATTGTACAGGAAGCGTACCCCCTGCTGTTCGAGTGAGTCATGAATTCTCAAGGCCATATCTACGGCATGGCGAGAAATATCGAGGTACAGACCATCTTCGAACAACGTTTCGAATTGGATACCTAGCAATCTGCCTTTGGCAAGCAGGCCACCTTTTTGTTTGATCATATAACGAAAATCTGGTTTTAGTGCATCATTCAGGATTACAACCGCTTCTCCCATCAATGCGCCAATCTTGGTTCCCCCGATGTAAAACACGTCACACAAGCGAGCAAGATCAGCAAGTGTCATATCGCAAGCGCGTGAAGCGAGTGCATATCCAAGACGTGCTCCATCCACGAAAAACGGAAGACCACATGCTCTGCTCACTGTATGCAATGCTTGCAGTTCTGCCTTGCTGTACATCGTTCCATTCTCCGTTGGTTGGGATATGTAGACCATTCCTGGTTGAACACAGTGTTCCGGTGACGACTCATTCATGTGCGCATCGTAGACGGCTCTAACCTGCTCAGGCGTGATCTTTCCGTCCTCGCTTGGAACTGTGAGTACCTTATGTCCCGTAGCTTCAATAGCTCCGGTTTCATGAACCGCAATGTGTCCCGAGGACGCAGCAATCACACCTTGATATGGACGCAAAATAGAGGCAATCACCGTTGTATTTGTCTGTGTACCACCAACCAGGAAATGAACATCAGCTTGCTCATTGTCACAAGCCTGACGAATAAGCATTCTCGCCCGTTCGCAGTGTCCATCCGTGCCATACCCGCTCGTCTGTTCCATATTGGTTTCCATCAGTCTTTGTAAAATGCGTTCATGCGCACCTTCGTTATAATCACATTCAAATCGTATCATCGTGTTGTCTCTCCTGCCTTCTTGTTCAACTTCTCTTGTATGTTCATCATGGAGGTGTATACCTCTTGAATCTCTTCTTCATTCAATTCTTGCATCAGCTTCAGGATCTGTTGATCGGATCGGTCATTCAATTGGGCATACAGTTCCTCACCCTTGGCTGTCAGACGAATCAGACTGACCCGGCTGTCGGCCGCAGAATCCACTTTCACCAGCAGTCCTTCCTTGGACAGCTTGTTCACAATTCGGCTCATGTAACTGCGATCAATGGTCAGTGTATCTACCAGATTATTCGCAATGCTCTCTCCCCGAATTCCAATCTCAATAATGACTCGTACTTCTGCAAACGAATACCCTGTTCCGAGAATATGCTTATCGAGTACACCGAGTATGTTGGTATAAAAACGGTTAAAACGTCGCATGTCAGCCAGTATATCTGGATTTATGTACTGAGAGTTGATGTCAAACCCTCCTTTTTAGTGGACATTGTCAACATTATAATAATCACGTTAGTGGACGTTGTCAACATTATATTTTGCTTAGCATTTGATAACCTCATTATTAACATCCAAACAGAAAAAAGCCACGCATATGCGCGGCAAGGTTGTTCTGTCATCGGAGTGTCCAGTGTAAATTCAATTTACATGGATTAAGAGTGACTATATTGCACCTGATGAAGACGGCTGTATATCCCTCCAGCGGCGACCAATTCCTCATGGTTGCCCTGCTCAGCGATACCATCTGTGTTTACTACGATGATTCGATCTGCATTCTTGATAGTTGTCAGTCTGTGTGCAATCACAAGTGTAGTTCTGCCCACCGACAATTCAGCGAGTGATTGCTGGATCAGTGCTTCCGTTTCCGTATCCAGCGCTGAGGTTGCCTCATCCAGAATAAGAATGGGTGGATTTTTCAAGAACATACGAGCAATAGATAACCGTTGCTTCTGTCCTCCAGATAGCTTAACTCCACGCTCGCCAATGACAGTATCCATACCATCCGGCAACGTAAGAATCAATTCCTCCAATGAGGCACGACGGGCGGCATCCCAGATTTGTTCATCCGTTGCACTCAGATCACCATAAGCAATATTCTCCTTAATGGTACCCGAGAACAAAAATACATCTTGTTGAACGATTCCGATATGCTTGCGCAAGGATTGAAGCTTAACGTTACGAATGTCCACACCATCTACAGTGATACGTCCCTCTTCTACCTCATAGAATCGAGGCAACAGGCTACAGATTGTCGTTTTGCCTGCACCCGAAGGTCCAACAAAAGCAACGGTTTCCCCTGGTCGAACAGACAGACTGATATCACTTAGAATACGCCGACTGGATTCATATCCAAACGAGACGTTCTCAAAGCGAATATCACCCTTCACACTTTCGAATTCAACGGCGTTTTTGCTATCCGCAATCTCAGGTTCTGTATCAATGATCTCCAGATAACGCTTGAAACCAGCAATGCCCTTTGGATAACTTTCAATGACGGCATTGATTTTCTCGATCGGGCGGAAGAAGATATTGGACAGAAGCAGGAAGGCCATAAAGTCACCCATATTGATTCTGCCATCGATATAAAACCAAGCCCCGCTGATCATGACAAACACCGTAACCAGTCGCATCATCATATAACTCACCGAGATACTTTTCGCCATCGTTTTGTAGGCAAGCAGTTTGGTTTTACGGAAATTCTGATTGTCCACTGCAAAAAGTTCTTTCTCATGTTCTTCGTTGGCGAACGATTGCACAACACGCATACCGCCGACGTTGTCTTCAATACGCGCATTGAAATTGCCGACGTCTCCGAAAAGTCGCCGATAGGTCTTTGTCATGCGGCCACCAAATACGATAATGACCCAAGCCATAATTGGGATAATGATAAAGGTAAGCAGCGCAAGCTCCAGATTAATGTTAGCCATCAGCCAGAACGATCCGATTAATGTCATCACTGCGATGAACACATCTTCAGGTCCATGGTGAGCAACCTCGCCGATATCATTCAGATCATTCGTAAGATGACCAATTAAGTGGCCTGTTTTACGATTATCAAAGAACCGGAAGGACAGCTTCTGCAAGTGAGCGAACATCTTCTCACGCATGTTGGTCTCAATGTTAATGCCCAGCATATGTCCCCAATATGTAACTACATAGTTCAATACGGTATTAAGTGCATAGATGGATAACAGCACGACGCAGGCAAGCATAATGAGAGGCCAATCCTGACCTGGCAACAATTCATTAATGAATTTGCTGACGGCAAGGGGGAAAGCCAACTCCAGAAGACCTGCGAGTACAGCGCATCCAAAATCAATCAAAAACAGTTTTTTATAGGGACGATAATACGAAAAAAAACGACGAATCATACTTATTCACTCTCACTCTCCAGATCCTTATTGGGGTTTACATCTTCATTTTGCAGCTCGAAAAGATGGATATACTCGTCGATGACCTGATCAATGGCTTTCAACTCCCCACTGATTATCGGGCGAATATGTTCATACTCCTCCTGACCAAGTTGTCTGGCGAGCGTTGTTCTTCGATTCTGCATTTGTTCCAGAAATACAAGAATTCGGCCGCGACGGAATGTTTGCGCACCACGGCCCCGTTTTCCCTCATGTTCAACATGACCTCTTCCACGTCTGGAACGTTCACCACGTTGCTCATTGTCACTCATATCACGTCTCGGACGCTCAACTTGACGTACACTTCCATCCTTCTCTTCGATAGGACGATCTCTCATATTTGCCACCCCCATAACGTGTATACATATGTATACAGCGTATTCATGTATACGATTGTATACGCGATAAAAAGAAGTGTCAACCTAAATTTTCCAATAAAGTAACTACGCTTGTATATTCATCATTTTGCCAACAAAAAAAAAGCCGCGATTTCGCGACTTCTTTTGTTGGCGACAATACTATTTTATCTCACTCATAAACTTCCTATATTCTTGAACCATTTCTTTGGATCGGGTGTGATGCAAATAATGTTCTCCCTCAAATGTCATCACTTTTCCATGCACAGAATCTTTGACTTGCTCTTCATGCAAGGGTATCCAGCCTTCCGTTTCCGTATCATTCGCCTGTAAGAAGAAAATCAACGGAAGATCTTTGGGGAAGGACAAGTTCTCAGCTGCTTTGAAATTAGGACCAAAGTTTTCGCCTTCATTCAGGTTGTTCGGATTAAACGTATTTTTGAGTGAAAGTATTCTAATTTGTTCTCTGGTCTCATCATCAACATCGGGTGCAATCAGTTGATCAGGGGCCAGTTTCATTAACAATCGGTAGAATCCTGATTTTTTAAGCAGTTTGTACGTTTCGGTTGGAAATGGATCATCATTACCTCCCTGCGTTGGGACACTGCTCTCAATTCCCACAAATGAACTTACTTCGTTTGGATATTTGTTCACATAATCCAGGCCGTATATCCCTGAAATGGAGTGAGCCATGAGCGTGTAATTATGAATACCAAGTTGCTGTAACGCTTCATGAATTTCACTAACCATATTTTCAGTGGTACGCTCTTTTTCAGTAATGTCACTTAATCCATAACCGAAAGGCTCAATGACAACGACTTTGTAAAATGGAGATAGCTCATCGATCAGCGGTTTGAAATCAAGGGCTGGGGCAGGTGTTCCGTATCCAGGAAGCAATACCACCGTTTCTTTTCCTTTTCCTTGAATCAACACATTCATGTTTTTCCCGTCAACTGCTACAAACTGACCATAGGGTTTTATTTTCCCTTCTTCCGATTTGTTGCTAAATACATTAACAATAAAAACAGTGGCAATAAATAATGCAAAAGCGATAACGATGGCTCCGAATATTTTGAGCAAAATGATTAATATTTTTT
Source organism: Paenibacillus sp. FSL P4-0176 (assembly GCF_037975265.1). Lineage (NCBI taxonomy): Bacteria > Bacillati > Bacillota > Bacilli > Caryophanales > Paenibacillaceae > Paenibacillus > Paenibacillus sp. FSL P4-0176. The sequence goes on along the minus strand of NZ_CP150242.1, from coordinate 3,286,955 downwards.
TCATCATGATGGTTCTCTCCTGTTGAGTTCATTTACTTTTTTAATGAAATTTCGAATTTGGAACCAACCTCACCTGCAAATACAATACGGCCGTTTTCTGGTAAAACAACATTATTCTTACCGCTGACTACGCTGTGATTAATACAAATTCCGGTCTGGTCATAGACAGCAAAGGCTCCATTTGCAGGCAATTTCACTGTCATGACTTTTCCTTTCGCAGTCGCTGGTACCGAAAACCATTTGGCATATCCATCTGCTTGAATGGTTGTTGCGGATCGTTTACCCGAATAGATTGGTTTCACCATTTCCTCACTAGCGTATACATAACCTGAAAATGTAAGATACTCTCCTCCGTTCTTTTTGGAGAAATGAATGTCCATCGTATCACGTCCGGCAGTACCCGGAATCTGCAATTGATTGGCTGCTTCGTTGGCTCCAATAATCTTATTATTGGACATATATCCCGGATTCTCTTTATTCAACTGAATAGGCAGGATCGATGAAGCATTGAGATAGACCATGGATGTGTATTTCTCATTCACCAGATAATATTTTTTACCATCGCGCTTTGCCCATGCGGCCTTAATCTCCTTGGATAATTTATTGGCTTCAAGCTTCTCCCCATTATATTCTGAGAAAGCCAGCTGTCCGAGTCCTGGAACGGATATATATGATCGAGACCACAGGTAGGTATTCCCGTTTTTCTCCACAACGAATCTCAACTTTTCTGTGCCTTCGTCGTTAACAAAAGTACCATCCGCTGTATAGGTGTATTCTTGAGCCGGATTACTCGGAGCTGTAAGTGAAGATACAGTCATTTGTCCAGCCGTATTTATTTTGATCTTCATAACTGAATTATTGCCACCATATATACCTGCAAACTTGGAGACTTCCTTAGGCATATTGGCCTTCACGGGTACGCCAAATGATTTTTCTGGCTTCCGTTCTGTAATGATGTCCTTTTCCTCAAGTGCGCTGAGTAATAATTCATTCGCTATGAAATTATTGGTTAAGCTTGACCCGCCTGAAGAGATAACGGCTGCAGCCATGTTATATTCCGGGAGTACCACTAATGAGGACTGATAAGATAACGTATCTCCACCTTTCATAACGGCCTTAATGCCGTATTCGTTGAATGGGAACAAGTTCACACTATCCCACCCCAACCCGTAAGACATCAGCGTATCGCTATCCTCTGGCCACATGCCTCTTTTATACTCTTCTTGCGCCATAGCTTCTACAGACTTATTGGAAAGAATACCATCAACTTCTCCCGTGAAGATTCTTGAAAATTTGACCAGATCTTCAGCGGTGGAATACAGACCTCCAGTACCGATGATATTATAATTCTCTTTTGGAAGTGGTCCCTCATAAAAAGGGGAATAGATTGCCGCCATGTCTGACGGATTAAGCACATCCTGTGGTGATTTGGTGTGTTTCATATCCAAAGGCTCCGTGAAATACTTGTGTATAAATGCGGTATAACCAATGCCGCTCACTCTTTCGACCAGAATCTCGGCTAACGTAAAGCCATCGTTGCTGTAGACTGAGTATTCGCCGGGATCTGCCTTCAGGTTTTGATTCGCCAATTGCTCCAGAAACGTATCATGTGAATACGTGTCATTATCTCCGTACAAGGTGGCATTGCTGGTTGAGGTGCCCAGAAGACCGGAGGAATGATTCAGCAACATACGGGGTGTGATCTGTTTGTATCGGTTATCTTTCATTTTAAAGTCAGGCATATAGTTCACAACAGGCGCATCCAAATCAATCTTGCCTTCGTCAACCAGCTTCATTACAGCGGCTGTAAGCATCATTTTACTGGTTGAACCAATGCCATAGACGGTGTTCGAAGTAAGAGGCACCTTATCGTTTATATCGTTTTTGCCCGTTTGACCGGACACCACAATCTCTCCACCATCGATCAGTGCATATTGCAGACTCGTCGTACCGTACGTCTCGGTCAGTAATTTGGATTTTTCGATCACGGCTTTCTTTGTTGTCTCATACGTAAGGTTACTGTTGTTCATGGGAGCCGGTGCGGCCATTGCAGACATTGGGGCAAGTATCGTCAGCATGAGAGTCACAGCAGCTATAGTATTTCTCTTTCTTGCTGTCCTCACACTCATCTTCAGTTTTGTTACCTCTCTTGGTTTCATTCTTGCATCTACTCCTGTCTTCATCATTGTGTTAAGCCACCTTAAAGTGGGCGCTAAAGACAATATAACAAACCAAGATGTCCCCCTAATGACTGCAGCATGAACGGGGGATGAACAGGCAAAAAAAGTTTGCATCATCATACGCAAGGAGGTTTATACAGGGTGTCATAGCTAAGAGAAGACATGAAATCCAATCACTCTGTGGGTGTTGTGATTGGCAAGATGACTATGAAAGTCGTTCCTCGTCCATATTCGCTCTCCACCCGAATGTCCCCTTGATGAAGCAAGACGATCTGCTTTACAATAGCTAGTCCCATACCGCTTCCTTCATATTTCTGACTGTGGGAACGATCTGCTTTAAAGAAGCGGTCAAATATACGCTTTTGGTCTTCCGGGAGAATACCAATACCCGAATCCGATATGCGGATCGTCACGTTCTTGATATTCTGTTTGATCGTGACGTTAATTCGGGCACCATCTTCGGAAAATTTTATGGCATTGCCGAAGATATTGATCCACACCTGATTTAACTGGTCATGATCGGCCATGATTTTGGTGGGCTGCAAATCAAGATCGAACTGAATGTTACGGGCCGACCATTGGGGTTGAATAGCGACGATTACTTGTCTGATCTGTTCATCCAGACTGAGCGTGGCGAGCCGCATTTGCAATGATTGAGATTCAAGCAAACTCAGCTTTAGCAGACTATCACTTATTTTGGACATTCGTGCAGTTTCAGTGATGATAATATCGAGATAATCGCTTCTTTCGTCATCCGGGAGGTCTACCTGCTTGAGCGCTATAGCAAAACCGGAAATGGAAGTGAGCGGAGACTGAACTTCATGGGACACGTTTGCTACGAATTCCCTGCGCATCTGCTCAAGCTGCTTTAGATCGTGCATCATTTCTTCGAAACTACGAGCCAGAGTACCTATCTCACCCTTTTGTTTAATATTAAGCTTGACATTGAAATCTCCGGCAGCTATAAGCCGGGTCGCTTCTGTCAGCTTTTTGATCGGTCTCACCAGAAACATAGCCGCAATTAGTATCAATAGGCTTCCTGCTATTAACGAACAAATCATAAAAGTTACAACAAACTTGATGAGAAATGAGGTGGAAGAGGAAGTGAGGGGCTCTACAAACATTGCTTTGCTTCCCATTTCAGTTTTTATCGGCAATCCCAAGAAGAACGTATCGATCCCATTGACTTGGACCCTTTCCCCATCCAGCACTTTCTTCACTTGTTCCGTCGTCACCGGGAAAGGATGTTGTTCTTTAAGTTCTCCGTAGGATTGGAATTGATCCGTTGCTTTATAGATTCGAATGTGATAGGAATTGAGTTGTTTCATTTCACTTATAAACATTTCTGCTTCATGTAACGGCAATGTCTCGTGAATGCGGACGATATCCTGGCCAAAGTCAAGCAAGGAGCCTTGTAAGTTATCGTTTAATTTATCTTGAAATATCCAGGTTGTAACAAGAAAAGAAAGGATTGTGCCCCCGATCACGGAGACCAGAAAGGTCAGGACTACGCGTGTATATAAAGAACCGATCACTCCTGCACCTCAAGCCGGTAGCCAAGTCCCCGCACCGTTTCGATGCGAAAATCGGAGATAGCTGCAAAACGTTCGCGTAGACGTTTAATATGCACGTCTATCGTTCGATCATCGCCAGTATAATTAATTCCCCAAACTTGATCGATTAATTGCTCCCGCGTATAGACTTGTCCCGGTAATCCAGCAAGTTTATACAATAATTCGAACTCTTTAAGCGGCAAGGTGAACGACTCTGTACCCCTCAGGACCTTATAAGTCTGCCGGTTCAAAATAACGTTTCCTAATTGGATCGTCTGCGTTAATCCTATACGGTATCGTTTCAACAGTGCCTTGACGCGAGCCATCAACTCAAGCGGGTCGAATGGCTTCGTCATATAGTCATCTGTCCCGAGCTGAAATGCTTGTACTTTCTCCCAGGTCTCGTTTCTTGCCGTCAACATTAGTAACGGAAGATCCGGATTGGCTCTTCGAAGTTCCTCACATAATGCCCATCCGTCCATGACCGGCATCATAATATCAAGAATAACCAAATCGACTGACGTGGAGGTATAGATAGCCAGGGCTTCCTTACCGTCTGCGGCGTTGATAGATGTAAATCCCTCGTTGCGCAAAAATAAACAGACGAGTTTGCGAATGTTCGCATCGTCGTCAGCAACCAATATCGTAGGCATCGTTTCCACTCTCCTAAAAAAGAATAATTCTTCAGTTGAGCAAGAGCGAAGAATTCTAACTGAAGTGACAAACTAATTATAGTTAAATTGAACAAAAGCAGCCGATTACTTCGATCGGCTGCTTTCTTAGTTTCTTTCATAAAACTAACTACGGTACAACATCTATTTTAATGTAATTTCAAATGTGGAATCCACGTCACCTGCAAATACAATGCGGCCGTTTTCTGGTAATACAACCTCATTCTGACCGCTGACTACGGTGTGATTAATACAAATACCCTTCTGATCATATACGGCAAAGGCGCCAGTTGCAGGCATTTTAACCGTCATGACTTTTCCTTTCACCGTTGCTGGTAACGAAAACCATCTGGCATATCCATCTGCTTGAATCGTTGCTAGAGATTGTTTCCCCGAATAGAGTGGTTGTACCATTTCCTCACTGGCGTATATGCTACCAACGGCTGTAATGTACTCTACTCCGTTCTTTTTAGCAAAATAAATCTCCTTTGTATCACGTCCAGCCAGGCCAGGGATTTGCAGCTCCGTGACTGCTTCGTTCGCTCCAATAATCTTAGTATTGGATACATACCCAGGCGTCTCTTTGTCCAAATGAATAGGGAGAATTGGTACCGAATTGAGATAAACCGTTGATGTATATTTCTCATTCAGAAGGTAATATTTTTTACCTTCACGTTGCTCCCATGAGGCCGTAATATCCTGGGATAATTCATTGGCTTCCAGCTTTTCCATTTTATATTCGGAGAAAGCCAATTGTCCAAGTCCTGGTAAGGATATATAAGATCGATACCACAGATAAGTCCTTCCATTCTTCTCCTTAACAAATTTCAACTTTTCCGTGCCTTCATCGTTAACAAAAGTACCATCTGCTGTATAGGTGTATTTTTGAACCGGATCACTTGGAGCTGAAGGTGTGGATACAGTCATTTGTCCAGCAGTATTCATTTCGATCTTCTTAACCGAATTATTGCCGCCATATATACCTGCATTCGTGGCTATTTCTTTAGGTATATCTGCCTTCACTGGAACACCAAACGATTTTTCCGGCTTCCGTTCTGTAATGATGCCCTTTTCCTCAAGTGCGCTGAGTAATAATTCACTCGCAATGAACTGATCTTTGGCACTTGTCCCACCTGATGAGGTAACGGCTGCAGCCAGATTATATTCCGGCAGTACGACTAATGATGAGTGATACGATATGGTATCTCCACCTTTTGTTACTGCCTTGATACCATATTCACTGAATGGGTACAGATTTACACTATCCCACCCTAATCCGTAAGATATAGACGTATCGCCACCCTCTGGCCACATGCCTTTTTTGTATTCTTCTTGCGCCATGGCTTCTACAGACTTATCGGTAAGAATGCCTTGGACCTCTCCCGTGAAGATTTGTGAAAACTTCGCAAGATCTTCAGCGGTGGAATAAATGCCTCCAGTAGCGATAACATTATAATTCTCTTGTGGAAGCTGACCCTCATACATAGGAGAATAGATTCCCGCCATTGCTGCCGTGTCAACCACATCCTGTGGTGTTTTGGTATGTTTCATGTCCAAAGGTTCCGTAAAATATTGGTGTATAAAAGCTGTAAAACTCATGCCGCTAACACGTTCAACCATAATCTCGGATAACGTAAAACCATCGTTACTATACACCGAGAACGCGCCCGGATCTGCCTTCAGGTTTTGACTCGCCAATTGGTCCAGAAACGTATCATGTGAGTACGTATCATTATCCCCGTACAATGTGGCATTACTGCCCGTGCCTCCCAGCAGACCGGAAGAATGATTCAACAGCATGCGTGGTGTGATTTGTTTGTAGCGATGATCTTTCATCTGAAAATCAGGTATATAGTTCACAACAGGCAGATCCAAATCCACCTTGCCTTCTTCAACTAACTTCATAACAGAAGCTGTGAGGAACATTTTACTCGTTGATCCTATGCCATAGATCGTATCCGGCGTAAGAGGCACCTTGTTGTTTTTATCGTTTTTGCCCGTCTGACCGGACACCACAATCTCGCCACCATCGATAAGGGCATATTGCAGGCTTGTGATTCCATGTTTCTCGGTGAGTAACTTGGCTTTCTCCATCACCGTTTTCTTGGTTGGTTCATACGTAAAATCACTGCTACTTGTAGGAGGTGCAGCCATTGCAGACATTGGAGCTAACATCGTTAATGCCAGCGTTAACACGGCGATTGAAGTTCGTTTTCCCTTTTGTCGTCCCATTCACATCATCTCCTGAATTTTAAGTGTTTTGGTTATTTGATTTCTTCTGGGTCTACAAATTTCACCTCCGGATACAAGTCGTTTGGTCCCTGAATCAGATCTCCACCCGTTCCTTTCAGTTGCTTGTTAAAGAAATCGAGTACATATTGATTTACGATGTTTGATCCTCTTTTACCATTGATATCTCCTGTGATACCGGACAGTTTAACCAGCTCTGAATAGAACTGAAGGTCCGTGAAATTGAAGTGCTGGGTTCCTTCTACATAGATCACTTTTCCCCCATGATTCATAACATTTTTCATAATGTGCAGCTCATCTGAAAGAGATTTAGTTACTTCATCATCCGAATTTCTATCCATTTCAAAGTTGGCGAACCAGTCTTCAAAACTTCCCGATCGGATGAACATAAACGGCTTGTTTATATTATCTCTATTTTCCACTTCATATAGTGACCCATCCATATTAACCCCGGCCTTGATTCTCTGATCTAAATACGTTGCATTAAACGCGGTTGCACCCCCAAAAGAATGCCCCATCGCGCCGATGTGATCTAGATCGATTTTCCCTTTAAACTGACTTTCGATTGCACCTGAATTCAGCTTTTCGATTTGATCGATTACAAACTCCACATCTTTCGTCCATATACTCCCTGTTTTTGTACGTTCATCTAGTGTAGTCGTGCTTTTTTTATAATCCGTTACACGGCCATCTGGAAAAAGAGTAGCAAAGGTGCTATACGTATGATCGATGGTGACCACGATATACCCATGACTGGCCAGATTCTCGGCCTGTGATACATGTAGAACTCTACTGGTTCCCATACCATGAGATAGTAGTACCACGGGATAAGGACTTGTAGAAGGTAATATTTCTACATTTTCATAAGAGTTGGTTTGACTATACTTCAAGTAGTCGAGCAAAAATTCGGGCAGTTTTAAAGAATTAGAGAAGCTCTGAATATACTTTTTGAACATTTCTTTATCTTTTGGAAACAGCGTGTCACGCTTGTTATTATTGCTGTTTTCAGTTGGGTACCAAACTTGAACCATTAGTTCTCTCTTATCGTTTTGATCTTCAGTGAAGATTTCGTCTCTGTTCTGGTCTGTTAAATGAAATGTTTGAGTACCCACCTTCTCTGGACCATCAAGCTTCGGCAGATTAAAAACAGGTAAGTATACAGACAAGACGGTAGAACCAACAAGCAAAATAACGATTAAGGAAGATAAACTATATTTCAAGAACTTCCCTATTTTAAGATTCGCCATCTTATCGGAATGTCTGAATAAAACGATGATTATGAATAGAGCCGTCATGATATATACCAAAAGCAACTGCCATCTGTATCCCTCAACAAACAATTGCACTAATAATATAACGCTACTTCCTATACCCAAACCCAAACCTATTTTCTTTGCACTTCTTTTAATAAATAGTAGGTCTATGAGTAACGCGAAACAGGATAGAACTAACAGTATCTCAAATAATCTCAATTGAATTCCTCTCTCTCATCACGGACTTTTACAGAATTATTATTTCGCTTCGTTCATGAATGCTCTAACATCTTCAGCTATTTCTTTGAATAACGTATGGTGCAAGTAATGTTCGCCATCCATGGTGATTACTTTCCCATGTACTGAATCTTTGATCTGCCCTTCATGCAGCGGTATCCATCCTTCTACACCTTCATTATTCGCTTGTACAAAGAGAAGAAGTGGCAGGTCTTTAGGAAAGGTTAAACCTTGGGCTCCTTTAAAATTGGAAGCAATATGGTCCATCTCATTCAAAGTCGTGGAACTGTTCGAGTTTTTATTCGACAGCATGTTCATCTGCTCTACGGTATGTTCATCAAATGCGAGTCCAGCATAGGGGTCACTACTAAATTTGACCACCAATCTTTGGAGACCTGATTTTTTAAGAAATGCGAACGTTTTAGTAGGTAATTTGGCATCCATACCCGGTTGTGTTGAAACACTGCTATCAATTCCGACAAATGCCGTGACCTCATCCGGATATTTGTTCACATAATCAATGCCATAAATGCCTGCAATGGAGTGACCCATGAGCATGTACTGATGAATATCGAGTTGCTGCAGAGCTTCATGAACTTCACTTACGATATTCTCTGTGGTTCGTTCTTTTTCAGTAGCATCACTTAATCCATAACCGAATGGCTCAACCGCCACAACTTTGTAATATGGTGATAGTTCGTCAATGAGCAGCTTAAAATCAAGCGCTGGTGCTGCTGTTCCAAAACCAGGCAGAAGCACAATCGTTTCCTTGCCTTCGCCTTGAATGAGCACATTCATATTTTTCCCGTCTACAGATACATGCTGACCATAGGAATCTATTTTCTTGGCCTCTGAATTACTACTGATCACATTGGTGATATAAACAATACCTAGAAATAGAATAATGGCGATTACGATTGCTCCTACTATTTTCAGTATCATGTTTCTCACTTTTTTGGCCTTTGATCTATTCTTTGTTTTCTTTTCCGCAGGCTGCGTCGTCAGTGTTATCTTCTCCTGTCTTGAACTGATAGTTCGATTGTCTTTTTTACTACTAATGAAATCTTATCCAATGAAAATGTACTGCCCGTGACGTCAATATGAACTGAATATGAACAAGTAAAGAAATGTTATGACGTGACGAAACAGGCGCTTATTCTAATGGATAGTGGAGTTATTGAATTCCTCCCATAAACCCCCTGAATTTTTCAGCGATTTCTTTGGCATGGGAACGGTATAAATAATGATTTGCTTCCAGCAGCACCATTTCACCATGTATAGAGTTCTCTATTAACTTCTCGTGTTCGGGAACCCAATTGTCCACTGCCGGATGATTCTTTTGAACAAAGAAAAGAACCGGGAGATCGACTGGGAACGTTAACTGTTCAGCTGCTTTAAAATTGGAATACATGCTTACAATCTCGTTTAATTGAGTTGAATTAAACATGTTCTTTTGTATCAAAATGTTCAATTGTTCTTTGGTTTGTTCATCATACGGTAGCCCAGCATATGGATCATCACTCATTTTCAATTGCAAACGTGGGAAACCCAAGTTACGGTACCATGTAATCGGTACGATTTCTGATGCTTCAACCTTCTGTTCACTAATCGCTGGAACACTGGTGTCCAGCCCGACATATGTACTTACTTCATCTGCATATTTGTTCACATAATCCAGACTATAGATCCCCGAAATGGAATGACCCATTAAGATATACCGATCAATATGTAGACGCTGTAACGCTTCATGAATTTCACTGACGATATTTGCTGTGCTGCGTTCCTTTTTGGTCTGATCACTCAATCCGTAACCAAAGGGCTCAACAACGACAACTTTATAATATGGAGATAACTCGGAGATGAGAGGCTTAAAATCAAGCGCTGGTGCCGCTGTTCCAAAACCAGGCAGAAGCACAATCGTTTCCTCGCCTTCGCCTTGAATGAACACATTCATATTTTTTCCGTCTACGGATACATGTTGACCATACGACTCCATTCTTTTTTGCTCCGAATAACTGCTGATTTTATTGACGGTATATACGATAGCTACAAAAAGTAAGATTGCTATAATGATTGCGCAAAGTACTTTAAACAAAATGTTTAACACTTTCTTGGTTTTGCTCTTACTCTGGACTTCTCTGTCTGCTTGTTGATTCACATTCATCTGCTCCTATCCTCATCTGTATATTGGCCTGGCAGGCTACTTAAGAAATCCTAATCAAGAAAGATGTACTCCCCATGACCGGAATATGAACGGAGTATGAACAAGCAAAAAAAAATGTCCTATGTAACATACAAGGAAGCTTGCATGTTACATAGGACATGAACATTTGGTTTAGATAATCCGATGGATATTCTATTCATTGGCCTAACCTGTGAGCCTAACTATCCGTTGGTGGATGGATGGGCAACGTAATCATAAAGGTCGTGCCTTGACCAGGTTCACTTTCCACTTGGATGTCACCCTGATGAAGGGAGACGATCTGTTTAACGATAGCAAGTCCCATACCACTCCCGTCATATTTGCGGCTGTGGGAACGATCTGCCTTGAAAAAACGGTCGAATATACGCTTCTGATCTTCCAGGGGAATTCCAATGCCCGTGTCGGATATTCGAACAGTCACATTTTTGAAGTCCTCTTCGATACTGACTTTAATCATACCGCCATCCTCGGAAAACTTGATGCTATTTCCGATGATGTTTGTCCATACCTGATTTAACTGATCGTGATCAGCCGTTACCTTCACGTTCTCCAAATCAAGCTCGAAATGAATGTTGCACCCAGACCATTGCGGCTGAAGCGCCACGATGACCCGCCTGATCTGTTCATCAAGGCTTAAGGTGGTGAGCCGTAGTTGCTGTGACTGCGATTCAAGCAAACTCAGCTTCAGCAGGCTATCGCTCATTTTGGACATTCTTTTTGCTTCTGAGATGATAATATCCAGGTAACGGTTTCGTTCTTGTTCTGAGAGATTTACTTGCTTCAGTGCCGAAGCGTAACCGGATATCGAGGTGAGCGGAGACTGAACCTCATGCGAAACATTGGTAACGAATTCCCTGCGCATCTGCTCCAACTGCTGAAGATCATGCATCATTTCTTCAAAGCTGCGGGCCAATGTACCAATCTCCGTCGTTTGTTTAATGTTCAGCTTGACGTTGAAGTCTCCAGCTGCAATCCGTTTGGTCGCTTTGGTCAATTTTTTGATCGGTCTAACCAGATATACAGAAGCAACCACAATCAACAAACTTCCTACAATCAAGGAACAGCTTGCAAAAATCAAGCCAAACTGGACCACAAAAGAGGCTGAGGGCGGTGAGAGTGTTTCTAGAAACATCGCTCTTGTACCCGTTTCCGTCTTGATCGGTAGCCCCAAAAGAACGGTAGCGATACCTTTAGGTGTGTCCTGCACAACCCCTCCGTTTAACACCTTCTTGAGTTGATCCGTCGATACGGGGGATGATTTATGTTCGTTAAGCTTCCCATAAGACTGGAACTTGCCCGTTGCATCATAAATTCGAATATGATACGAATCAAGTTGCTTCATTCTACTAACGAATGATTCTGCTTCATCAGCAGGCAGCGTCTTATAAATCTGCACAACGTCCTGGCCAAAGTTGCGTATGTTAATTTGAGCATTTTCATTCAATTGATCTTCGAATATCCAGGTTGACATAAAAAATGAAATAATCGTGCCTGTGATGACTGACACCAGAAAGGTCAGAACAACACGAATATATAAGGATCTGATCATTCATAGACCTCAAGTCTGTACCCTAGCCCACGCACCGTTTCAATCCGAAAATCAGGTGTAGTGGCGAATCGTTCGCGCAGGCGTTTAATATGTACGTCTATTGTTCGATCATCTCCCGCGTAATCAATACCCCATATCTGATCGATTAATTGCTCACGTGTATAGACTTGTCCTGGTGTTCCAGCAAGCTTATACAGCAATTCGAACTCCTTAAGTGGTAACGTAAGCGACTCTGCACCTCTCATCACCTTATACGTCTGACGGTCCAGAATGACGTTGCCAAACTGGATTGTGTGTGTGGAGCCGATTTTGTATCGTTTCAGTAATGCTCGGACACGAGCGGTCAGCTCTAATGGATCAAACGGTTTGGTCAAATAATCATCCGTACCCAGTTCGAATCCTTTCACCTTCTCCCAAGTCTCTCCTCTCGCCGTCAGCATGAGTAACGGGAGGTCGGGATTGGCTCTTCGGAGTTCTTTGCACAGTGCCCAACCATCCATGACAGGCATCATAATATCAAGGACGACCAGATCCACTGGAGTTTCGCCATATATAGTGAGAGCTTCCTTACCGTCCGCAGCTTCCACTGTTGTGAATCCATCGTTTTTGAGAAATAGACAGACGAGTTCACGAATGTTCGCATCGTCGTCTGCAACGAGTATAGTAGCCATATGTTTTTTCTGTCCTCTCCGTTACGTTTAAATATATAGTCCAACTTGTATAGTAAATATTAAAACATCTTGCTTATAGTATATCCACAGCAAACATCGTATGTTCTTTCAACGTTCCCTGGATTGGCACAGGCTGTGACCCATTCTCCTTGAATCCTGCTTTTTGAAGGACACGGATGGAACCTGTATTATCGGGCACAGCGCCAGCTTCGATTCGAGTAATTTCAGTTTCGTGTTTGGCAAATTCCATTACACATTGCAGGGCTTCGCTCATATATCCTTTTCCTTGATGCAGAGTATCCGTCACATAACCAACGATCCATTTTGGGGTAGAATCCAGTATGATCTCGAACAAAGAAATTTCACCGACGAGTTCATCCGTTGTATGTAGAAAAATACCAAAAGAATAGCGATTTCCTTCTTCTCTCTTCTTGTTCCAGCTCTCAATGAGTGACCTTTGCCCTTCCAAGCTGTAGAAAGACTCGTCCCGATCACTTGCTGATATGTTCTCTATTTCCCCACGGTTGCGAACCTGTAGATCCAGAAGCAATGCGGCATCATCCACATTCCAAAATCTCACATAGATACGTTCTGCACTATATTTCATCACATTATTCCTCCTCTATTAACGTTAGATGCAATTGTAGCATGATTATATCAGGTCATTATAAGAGTACGAGCGGATCAACGAGAATTGTTTCGCCAGAAAATGCGGGGAATATGGCATATCATTACGCAACCAGGCAACGATGGTTCCAATCAGAGCCGAAGAACCGTACCATATTGCGATTTCTTTGTGAATGCCGGATTCTTCGAGTTCATCTTCCATCTCTACCCGATCAATTTTGGCTTTGACCAGCGTACTCAACAATTTAAGCAGTCGTTCGGTAAAAATCGGTGTGCGCTTTGTAGCAAGAACCACTTGATAGAACGAGGCGTTCTCTGCAAAATGCTCCAGTAACTTGACTAGAACAGGCCAAGCCTCTTCCGTTCTTTGTTTCTCAAAATGAGGGGCATATTCATCCACGATCCGTTCAATATTCTCAATCATCTCATCCGCCATCTTCTCCATCATATCCGTAATATCACGATAGTGCAGGTAGAAGGTTACCCGATTGATCGTCGCTCGTTCGGCAATTTTGTTGACTGACAACTTCTCAATATCCATTTCCTGCAGCAATTCAACAAATGCACCTCGAATTAACTGACGTGTTCGCAATATTCTTGGGTCCACGGCTGATTTCTTCTCGTCTTTCACGTGTATCCCTCCCATCAAATTTTAAACATTACAATTTTAAACAAACAGTCGTTTATTTTTGATTTACACAACAAATTCATTTTATTTGTAAAATAAACGACGAAAACACGTCATAACGTAAATTGTAATCTGTCCGAATATGTATATAATTCAATAAATACAATGTAAACTATACAACACGTTGTAAATTTAGTCACGTGTGGATTGAAAGGATGAAAAGGATTGAGTCAGGCTAGAGTACAAGAAGAATTATCCGTAAAGAAAGGCCCCATCCTGTTTATCATGATTTTGGGAGCCTTCCTTGCAACGTTGAATCAAACGATCATGAGTGTTGCTACACCGGAACTGATGGGTGATTTTAACATCTCCGCCGCAACAGCACAATGGTTAACGACAGGTTACATGCTGGTGAACGGGGTGCTTATCCCGATCACGGCCTACTTCATGCAACGCTTTTCAACCAAGCAATTATTCCAAGCTTCCATGTTTATTTTCCTGATTGGTACTATCGTATCTGCTCTTGCAGATAACTTTGGCACACTGCTGACAGGACGTATGATTCAGGCAGCGGGTGCTGGCATTATCATGCCGCTCTTAATGCACGTTATTTTGACCTTGTTTGCTCCTGAAAAACGAGGATCTGCAATGGGTATGGTTGGTTTTGCCATCATTTTTGCCCCTGCAATCGGGCCTACCCTTGCCGGTTATGTCCTCGAGAACTACTCTTGGCAAACGATGTTCTACGGCATGATTCCATTAACTCTTATTGTCATTGCTTTTGCGTTTGTATACCTGAAGAATGTATCCGAACGGGTCAACACAAAGTTCGACACAATCAGTGTGGTGCTCTCCACGATCGGATTTGGCGCATTGCTCTATGGTTTCAGCAGAGCAGGAAGTCTGGGATGGTCAAGTGCAGAAGTTCTTATCTGCATTGGGGCTGGAATTGTTTCTCTTGCCCTGTTTACATGGAGACAGCTCGTTTCTGAAACTCCGCTGCTTGATCTGCGGGCATTCAAATACAACATGTTCTCCTTGACCACGGTCATTAGTATCGCGATTACAATGATCATGTATGCTGACATGATGTTGCTTCCCTTGTATCTCCAGAACGCACGTGGTTACACTGCACTGGAGTCCGGATTATTACTCCTTCCGGGTGCTCTTGTCATGGGCTTCCTGATGCCAGTAGCCGGAAAATTGTTTGACCGATTTGGAGCGAAATGGCTCGCTGTTATCGGGATGGTGATCACCATCGTGACAACAATTGGTTTCATCGACTTAACGGATTCAACCAGTTATGGTTACCTGGTATTAATGTCTACCGGCCGCCGAATTGGTATGGCTCTGCTCATGATGCCGATTCAGACTGCGGGACTTAACCAACTGCCACCAAGACTTGGTGCACACGGTACAGCTATCTCCAACACCGTCAGACAAGTGGCTGGCGCTGTAGGTACTTCATTACTCGTAAGTGTCATGACCTCCCGTACAACGGCACACGTACAGGATATGATGGCGACTGGTGCAGCCAATGGTCTCAGTCAAAAACAGCTTGCTACAGAATCCATGATCCAGGGTATCAATGATGCTTATGTTGTTATCATCGGTATCGCTGTTGTGGGATTGGTCCTTTCCTTCTTTATCAAACGCACCAAACAAGCCAAAGAGGAAGAAATCAAACAGGTGGTAAGACAAAAAGTTTCTATGAATTCAAATTAAGGTGTCCAGCCTCATACTTGCTTGCATAACAAAGCGGCAGATCAAGACGTTTACGTCTGATCTGCCGCTTTTTAGGTTGTGTCCCGTATGATTCCTTCTCACTCCGCAACGATCTTCACTGGCAGATGGGTCAATGACTGTCCCGGAGCTGAAGTGGCCAGATTATTCTCCAGATCAAAGGACTCCACCGGTTCAATCCGAGCAATCTTCTCCACAAATGCAGTCAAGGCAATGCTTAGTTCCATTCTTGCCAGCGGGGCCCCTAGACAAAAGTGTGGGCCATTACCAAAGGTAAGATGTCTTTTGTTATTCCGACGATGAATATTCAGCTCAAAGGGGTCTTCAAACATCTGCTCATCCATATTGGCTGCACTCATCCAGGAGATGACAACATCTCCTTTTTTCAAATCCACTCCGAGCAGTTGATTATCCTGCTTTACTGTCCGATGCCGCTTGGCATTATGGAACCTATAACGAAGCATTTCTTCCACTGCGAGCGGAACCCATTCGGGGTTCTGCCTGAGTTGGCCATACAAGCTCGGGTCATCGTAGAGGAAGGAATAGAACGTATTTGAAACCATATGACTCGTTGTCTCTATACCGGCTCCAAGCAGAAGCATGGTCGTGCGAACAACCTCATCCTCCGTGAACTTCTCCCCCTCAACATCCACGTTCAACAGATCGGTAATGATATCCTCACCAGGATGAGTCCGTTTATGAACCACAATAGGATACAGGAATTGATAATACTCTTGAGCTGCAGTTTGCTTTTTCAGTTCACTCTCCTCAGCCGTCTTGGGATTGATGGGTTGAAACAGAATATCTACCCAGTTCTTGAATCGATGGCTGTCTGTAAGGGGGATGCCGAGCAGATCGGCCATAACCATCGAAGGCAGTGGAGCGGCCAACGCTTGAACAATATCAATGGTCGTATTTGGCTCAATATCGGCTACCAGTTGCTCTACAATGTTGCGAATTCGTGGCTCCCAGTTTTTCAGACTACGCGGTGTAAAAGCAGCGGATAACAACGAACGACTTTTTTGATGACGGGGAGGATCGATACTTGATATGTTTAATTTGTCTGGAGGTGTGCCTTCATTGTTCTTTGCTCCAACGGCAATGGTCGTCCGGGTTCCTTCGGCCGAAAAATACTCATGATTACTGAGGACCTGCTTCACATCATCGTATCTGAACACATTCCATGTGTCTGTATCTTCGTGATAATACACTGGATGCTCAGACAGCATTTTTCGAAACCAGTGAAGTGGGAAAAACTCTTCAGATCTGGACTGAAACCCCGTGATGTCCTCAACACGTATCACTTCTTTATACATTTGGAATCCACCTCTCAGCATAGTTTCGTGATTGGTTACATGGGTACCTGAATTGACAGTTCAGCACCTGATTCCATTTTATACCATTCGTTCATTTATTGATATAAACCATTTGAACCAAATCAGAAAAACCCCTTAATATAAGGGGTTTTCGTTTTATACGTATCGTATATTATTTCTGTCGATGTCTCAGTGAGATAAGCCATACGAGCCGATCAATCGCCTAGTTTCGCCAATGCTTCCTGTAGTTGCTCCAGTTGTTCAGACAGGGTTTCAACCAAGTTCTTCGTTTGGCTTACCTTCTCCATTAAGACTTGCTCTTCAGAATTGTCTTCGGATGTATTCCTGATTGGTGATGACTTCAATTCCGACAATTCGCTTTTGTATGTTTCTTGTTTCTCCAAAGCCATTCGCAGTTTTTCTTTTGTCGTACCGATCTGATGCTCCAAATATATGATGTCGGACGAGTTCGCTCCATCGGATACACGTTGTGAATATGTCATGACTCACCTCTTTCAATTTCATCCATTGCTTTGCCAACAGTGTAGGGCTCAATATCGATATCCAGCTCCATGCCGAGAGCTAGTTTCGCCAGTTGACTCCCGATAAAAGGACCCATAGTCAATCCAGAGGCTCCAAGTCCATTCGCGGTAATCAGACCTTGCCAGCCTGGGACAGCCCCCATTACTGGTAGAAAGCCAGGTGTGAACGGACGGAACCCAACTCTTACCTCCTGGAATGTGCTATTGGCTAGCCCCGGCGCCAGTTCCAGACCTTTATTCAAAACTTCCTGCATGCCCCCTGCAGTTACTCTTGTATCATAACCCTCCACATCATTTTCATGAGTGGCACCAATCACGATCTTCTGTTGATCAAAGGCCAGCAGATATTGATCAGAAGGTGGCATGATCACAGGCCAGCGGCCTGTATCCTCCCCATCCGTGACATGTAGATGCATAATTTGTGCCTTTTGATAATGCACTTTAAAGTGTATGCCGAGTGGCTTCAGCAGTTCGTTAGCCCATGCACCTGCACAGACAACGACTTCATCCGCCAGGGAACTCTGATCATTAACACTCACACCAATGACCCGATCCGCTTCGAATTGAAGCGTGGCGTCTCCATGGATCACTTCCGCTCCATTTCGCTGTGCAGACCGGATCAATGCATCGCGCAGCGCTCTTCCATCTATACGTGCAGCACCACTGATATGTACCGATTGATAACGTTCATCCAGTAGAGGAAAACGATCACGGGTTTCTTTGGCATCAAAAGGTGTAATGTCGCCAATCTCCGGCGCATCTGTTTTGCGAAGATGGGCCCGCTCTTCCATCTTGTTGATTTTGTCCACATCCGTATGAATACTAAGCGCGCCCACTTGAGCATAACCGGTTTCCGTTTCTCCTTCGCCTTCAAGCTCCGCTATGATGCCAGGATAGAACCGCGCACCTGCCTTGGCGAGCTGATACCAGTCCTGATTGCGACGCTGTGACAGCCATGGACAGATGATACCGGCAGCTGCATCCGTTGCCTGTCCTATATCTTTTCGATCTACGATGATGACCTCTGCGCCATGTTTGGCTAATTGATAGGCTGTTGATGCCCCCAGAATACCCGATCCGACTACGATGACTTTCTTCATGTTTGCATCCCTTTCCTTAATCACTCATTCGTTATAGCGTATACCGTTTCGCATTCTGTTGGCAAGGCAGGCGTACTTTTAGATCCATAAATAGAGGCTGATCAGACTACAGTTCATACTCATTCATCCAATAAAGAATTGTTGAAGCATTTGTATGAAAACGTTTTATATATTGCCCGTCATTCAATTAAAATTATTCCATTTATGTAATATAATTCTTTCTAGGTTTCTTTTAACGCTGTAACCACGCCACTTACGCACATGATCCTTTAACGAAAAGAGGAATAACACGACGATGCCGAAACCTAGTATGGGGAATCCACTGGATACCGATATGCCGCTCATGATTACAGGGAAAAACCAGTTGACCGTTGATGAATTGATGAATTGGAGCGACCATTCACGGGATTACAGCATTGTACAGTGCATCGGAGGAACAGGGCGAATCGCAGCAAAGAATCATGAATTTTCGATCAAAAAAGGGACCGCTCTCATTTTGTTCCCGGAGGTAACCTACCGTTACCACAATCTGAGTGATTCATTACGATTTGATTGTCTGTCTTTCAATGGCTATTTATTGCCACGGTTCTTGCATACCTTGCAGATCGGGGAGCTGCGCGCCTTCAAGCCGGATGGAATGCTTCATATCCTGTTGCGTGAAATTACGTTGGCGCTGCAGTCCCGGCACAAGGATCAGATCTGGCACGTATCCGCATTACTGTACATGCTTTTGGTCAGATTAACCATTGAAGGTGAACGCTATAGTGCTTACGAACGTTCTGATGCCCGATTAAGATTGGATGAACTCATTACTTTTATCAAACAAAATTATCATGAGGATATTTCTCTCCCCTTGTTGGCTGAGCAGATGGACGTTACCGAGCAGCACCTCAATCGGATATTCAAAAAAGAATTTCAAATGACTCCATTGGAGTATCTGATGCGATATCGGTTGTTGAAAGCCAAGGAAATGCTCATCGAAAATAACGCTACGACCGCTCATGAAATAGCCAAAGCTGTTGGTTTCAACAGTGCCAGTTACTTTGGGTCAGTGTTCAAAAAATACGAAGGGATCTCCCCTATCGAGCTACGCAAGCAGTATCTGGATTAAAGCGCCTCCATATCGATCTCGGCCAGCGAGGATAACCGCAGTTCATGCATGGCGAATTCCAGACCACGCGTTACCTCGTTAGGTACGATGATACACCGAATACCTGCTGCATTGGCTGCCTTCAAGCCATTAGGTGAGTCTTCGAACACAATCGCTTCGAAAGCCTCGATCCCAAGACTCTGGAGAGCAAGAAGGTACAATTCAGGGTCCGGTTTCACTCGCTTCACATCCTCGGATGTATGAACGACTGTGAAATAATCTAAAATGTCTAATTTCTGCAAGTAACCATGCACCCAGTCCCGTGTGGAGCTGGAAGCAACCGCAAGCTGAATCCCCTTTTCCCTCGCAGACTGAAGCAATTCATACACCCCTGGAAGAATGGCGGCCTGTCCCAAATAGACTTCGTATTTTTGTTCAGAGAGCAGTTTGATATGATCATGATCTATCTTTTTTTGGAGCGCTTGCTCCAGATACAGAAATGGATGAAATTCCTCAAAGGATGTCCCCACATTTTTCGACCAAAGCTCCAGACCAAGTTCCACTCCGTGCTCTTCATAAATATCGCGAAACGCATAATACCAAGGTGTCTCTGTATCGACAATGAGTCCATCAAAATCAAATATAAATGCTTTTACCATGAACCTGTTCTCCCTCCAGTGATCGGCCAGGGGAGCGGATTAGAAACGTGCGGTCAAGTCCGGATGAGTAACGTTCACGGATAAAAAGTGACACGTACAGCCCGTTCCAGTCGGCGACTGAACAACTAATCCAGCTCGAAGTTCCCCTTGTATCGGCATGCCGAAATAACGAATTAGTTTCCACTCATCCCCATCGGGTGAATAAAAGAATGATATGCAGCCCTCTACTTTGCGTATACGCAAATAGGGATTAGGTATGGAGACTTCCACCGAATTACAATCATCCGATGAACCATCACGTGTCACCACCGACACGATGGTAGGCACTTTTCCATCATATTCAAAACAAATTTTGCACCAGTTACGATCATCCGCCATCACCATCAGGCATCCGGAATCATATTGATTTTTCATATCAACGGTTAATTGGGTTGTGATTTCGAAATCGCCAGGCACAGGCATGGACAAGAAAGGAGCAGTTGCACGAATGTGCTTCCCCGCTGGATCCTGGAAAAAGTCGGTGTCCGCCTTCGCTTCCACCAGCACACCTCCCTGATCGGTATAGGACCAGGTTTCAGGCTCGTTCATCCAACTCCATTGCTTCCGTGCTTCTGTTGTCATTACGTTAGTCATTTTTAGCAGCCTCCCAAGTTAAAATATGTTCTAGAGGTAGTTCTATTTTTTTCTGTACTACATATTCGCTCCAGATACAGTAAACCCCTTTTTCTACATATTTTTGTAAGGTTCCAGCACTTGGGAGTGCTTTTGCGGATCTGGCAGGAAGAACATGATGACCATGAGTACAACATATAGACCAAGAATGACGCTGAATAACAGTGTTGGATTGTGATGGTAGAGCAGGCCCGTCAGGTAACCGGATGGAATGGCTGTAAGCGTCATGACGGTCTGCACGGCCGAGAACATATCGGCTTTCTCATGCGTACCCAATCGGTTCATCAGCAGGGAATCCCGGTACGTCTGCAAAATGAAGTTACCCGCAGCGAGCACGATTAGCGTGAGAAACAACATCCCTATATTCCCCACAGGGATCAACAGAAACAGAATGGCTCCGGCCGTGCTAAGCACGATGGAAAAACCAACATACTTTTCTTCCGAACGCCGTTTCAGTCGCGGAATGATGACCAGATAGAGCAGCATTACGGTTACCGCAGTCACTACTGGGATAAACGAAATGACACGGTCATCAAACTTCAACTGTTCCTTGAAGAAAATGACCTGGAAGAAATTCAGCTGCAAGATCAGATTGGACAACACCGTGATCAGAATAATCGGAAAAAGTCTCCGTTTGTAGAACGATTTGCCAAACAGGCGCAGACTGGAACCCAAGCTCTGAAGCACGCGGGTTTTACTATGCAATCCCATAAGTTCCTTGCCGACCTCGGTCTCATCCGTGTATCGGTTACGAATGAAGAACATGGCGGTCATGAGGATGCCCCCGACAAAGTAAATGCTGGCGAGTGTAGGCACAATACCATAATCAGCAATGACCACCCCGGCAATAGGCGTGAGTACCCCAGCCCCTGTAATGATCATGTTGAGAATGGCAAATACCTTGGATCGTTTGTGTTCCTCCACATCCTCTATGATCAGACAGTTAAAGGCGACCGTTACAAACTTGGATGTTGCATTCAGTAAATAAGCGATCAGAAACAGCCAGAAGTTCTGGGAGAAGGCCCAGATGAACATGGGAACACTCCAGGCAAGCAGATCAAAGATCAGTGTTGTTCGTTTTCGTCCCAGCTTATTCGTAATGGAACCTGCAAACAATTGAAAGATAAAGGCAAAATAAAGATTCACCGAATTGATTAAACCGATTTCTATGTCCGAAAGTCCGGCTTCCTTCATATATAAAGGAGCGTAGAATAGAACGATCGTGCCCGGAATGGCCCATACCGGTTCGAGTAAAATGGAGTAGCGTGGATTCTTCGGCAAATCTTGAAGCAATTTCAATCGATATCCCTTCCTTCTGCGGTTTTCACCGCTGCGAATTCCAACTTCTCGCAGCGGCAAACCCGCTAATGTCTACATGCTTATAGTACCTCTTATAGGATAAGAGCTGTTTTGACCGAATTCATCGGCAACTTCTCTCCAGTATGCATGTCATAACCAATCGTTCCATTAAAGGCCTGTTCATAATCACTCAGCAGTTCCTTGGCTGTCACCATCTGTTCCAGTTCCGGGATGCTTTGGGCAAATTTCAGTGCCGTACTGATCATCGAGTGATTAGCAACTGCACCGATGATACTAATGCCATCATTAATCACGGCTGTTGATTTGAACGTCACCTCATAGCTGTCGTCATATCCCATAGGAATAATTTTGCCGCCTTTGGCAATCAGCTCAAACCCTACATGAAGCTGGTTACCAACCGCGTCCACTACAATATCAAACTTTTTGTTATTATTGATCTCGTATACTTTATCCAGTGTCAGATCCTGAGGATAGAACACATGATCCGCGATCCCTGAAGCGAACTCTTTGCGGTATGGATCAACTTCCGTGCCTACGGTAAGCCTTGCCAATCGTTTGCTAACAAGCTGACACAGGGAACCGATTGCTCCAGAACCAAGGACGAGTACAGAGTCACTTGGCTTAGTTCCTGCTTTCATGAACGTCTGAAGTACACATCCCAGTGGTTCGATCATCATGGCCGTTTCCCAACTCATGGAATCCGGGATGGCATAGATATACTTTTCGTCCCCAACAAAATATTCAGCAAAGGTTCCGTGTGTCGTCATCCCTACTTGATAATCATCAAAATTCTCGCAGTAGATGAACAGACCCTCACGGCAGTATGAACAGGTACCGCAAGATTGCGTGGGATCAACCAATACCCGATCACCGATCTTGAAACCACGAACGTCGTCGCCCACCTCAACCACTGTGCCTACGCCTTCATGACCAATGATCGTTCCTTTATTCGCAGGCACTTTGCCTTTGACAATATTCAGATCTGTACCGCAGATGCCGGAACCATAGATTTTAATTTTCACCTGGTTTGGCTTTTGAATGGTTGGCTCCTCAATCTCCTGGTAAGTCACCTGTTTGAGATCCTGATATACGAGTGCTTTCATTGAATAATTCCTCCTAGTGGATTGTTGATTATGATCTATGGATTAAGCTTCAAACGTTTTCGAAAGTTGCATCGCATGAAGATGTTCCTGCTTCTGAATCTCTTTCCAGTCTGACAGGATCTGCAACAGCGCTTCCTCGACCCATAGCAATTCTTCCCGTGTATGGGCATCAGAGAAAATAAAGTATCCTTTGGTGAAAATGCCGAAGTGAGCCATTCTCTTCACCATGAACTCGCGGAAAGGATCGGTTTGGAAGTTATCTTCAGCCAAGGATTGAATGCAGAAGCTTGCATAAGTCCCTCTCACTTCCAATTGATCCGTCAATCCGAGTAACACAAGTTCAGATTCCAGACGATCCATGATCCGGGTTGCCGGATCACGCCAAGTCGGCCATACTTTCGCATTTTTCATTAATCGTTCACAGGCAATAGCTGCCGCGAGCGCTGTCGTTTCACTGGAATGGGCATTACTGAATCTGACCTGTCCTGACAAAGACATCAAGTGCTCAGGCCCCATAACCGCTGCGAGCGGTAAACCGTTGGCCATACCTTTAGAGATACAGAGCAGATCAGGCCAGATGTCATATTCTCCTGCTGTAGCCTGCTTGCCCATTCGAATACCGGAAGTTACCTCATCGAATATGATAATGATGTCCAGAGACCGACATAGGTTTACGGCTTCCTCCAGCGCATCCTTTTTCCACTCGTTGGGGCATAGAACAATACATGCGATATCCTCGGGAGACGCGGTAATCTGAGCCTCAATTCGCTCCGTAGTAGGCTTGTTGACCCAGATCGTTGAACGCTCGATATCCACCGGGATGCCACGTTCTTTCGTCTGGCCACCATAATAACCGTAGGCAGACCAGTCGTGCCACCCATGATAAGCTGTCGCAATAACCTTGCTTTTGCCACTAGCGGCACGGGCCAGACGCACGGCCCCACTCACTGCATCAGCACCACTCTTGGTGAAGCGCAGCGATGGATAACGACCCTCGAACCGCTCCAGAATCAACTCGGCACATTCAAGCTCGATGTCGGCAGGTAAAGAAAAGCTTGTCCCTTTTTTCAACTGGTGAATGACGGTTAATTGGACTTCATGTCTGGCATGGCCCCATGGCGCCGTACCCATGGCCATTTCGCAATCCAGCCATTCATTCCCGTCGATATCTGTAAATCGGGAGTTATAAGCCTCTGCACAACATACGGGGGTATGGCCCGGAAATAAACGTTCAGGTGCTTTGGCTAAAGTGCTGCATCCGCTCGGAATTACCTTCTCGACTTGTTCCAACCACTCCAGATTACGGGTAAACCGTACGGCACGATCGAGCGTGCTCTCTTTTTCTTTCACCTTAAGTACCTCCCTGTTTATTTTCGTTGTGAGTGAATTACCGAACTTTGGTTCCAGGCCAGCATCCATCGTATATGCGATCCATCGTGATCACATTGCCATACAGATCAATGATCAGATCCTTGGCTCGATGAGCATGTCTCATCTCAATCCAGTAGCGGTTCTCCAGCAAACGGGCGAAATTGTCCACCAAAAACAGTAACCGGTTCTCACTATGAATCAATTCCTTGCCCAGTACCTGTGGCAGCCAGATGGCCCCGTTGGAATTAAAGCGGTTTGAATAGTCCCGTACTTCGGCTACATTTGCAAATTCGGCTTCCTCCAGCTTGTTCCAGAATGTATCGGCATCGCTTCGAACCTCGGCAAGGTCAATCCCGACAATCGGCAGATGCTGGTATTCCTCTTGGCTTTCCAGCTGTGCTTTCAGATGACTGAAAACGAATGGCCACACATCAGCCTCGATTTGACCGCCCCACTTTTTCCAGAATCGTGCCAGATTGTTCTTCCGGTTGAAGTTGCGGTGAATGCCGCTGCTGCGTTCCCAGTGATATGCTTGAATATTCGGATTAATGACTGTATCGTATCCGGCAGCTCGTGCCCGCATCTGATAATCAAAGTCCTCGTATCCGTTAAAGAATTTCTCATCGAGGTTGCCGATGGTCTCATACACCTCCCGCTTCATGCCAAACATGGCAAACACCACCAGTTGAACAGAGAAGGTTTCTTTTGGGATATCATCAGGAGATGCGTTCAGGAACAGGTGTCGGCCGATGGTGTCCGCAAAAGCAATGCCGCAATGCTGCACGCCTCCTGTTTGCGGATACAACAGAACGCCCCCAATCATGCCAATCGTAATATCGCTATCCAGTGTCTCTTTCATCATCGGTTGCCAGTTCGGTTGAAGAATGGTGTCAGAATCCAGGAAGAAAATGTACTCTCCCTTGGCTAGGCTCAGTGCGCTATTAATCGACACGGCGCAACCGAGTGGAAAATCATGCTGAAGAATCTCGATGGTCACACCTTCTCTTACTTCTTGCTTCAGTTTATCCAGATGTTGAAAGACTGCTGAGCCGGAACCATCGTTGATGAAAATAATCTGAGTGGATGGGCTTACCGTCCGGAGTAGCGAATCTGTGAACAGGTTCAAAATGTTATAGTCCTGGTTGACTGGCACAATAATGGTGTAAAGCATGGAATCCCTCCTGATTTGGGTTGATGGAATGAGTACATAAGCTGACTTTGAACTGCACAATTGCATGTGCTTCTGTCCGGCCTCCTCGTTTGAATATTTTGTCTTTATTTGGTAATGATTTGAATCTACTAGAAATTTATATCATTTTTTGTAAACTGGAAATCTTAAATTCTGAACTCTGTTAATATTTGAATATGTGAGAAAATCAAGTTTTTGTAGCTTGCGCACTGAGAAACGCTGTTGTGAACGCAAAAAAACACCCTCAAAGAGTCTGTGTATCTAACGATACATTCGACTTTTTTTGGGGTGTTCGCTTGATGGAAATCTATTGATTCTCGCTGAATTAACCTTTAGCTATCGCTGCTTAAATCCATGATAAAACGTATCCACCACAAGTGCAGGGGCTGCTTTTCTCGCGATATGACCACTTACAACCTGCTGCCACGTCAGGAACATGATGGAATACAACACATCGACAATCCAGGTTTTATCGAGATCGGAGCGGAAATAACCTTTCTGTTGTAACAGACCGACCGCGTGTAATACAGGTTCTCTCAGTTTCAGATCTGCTCCCTCAATCTCGGGATTATAGTTAATGGTGGTGTCATGAGCCAGAAAATAAATTTTGTCGCCTAATGGAATCAGCGCCTCGATCAGCTCAGGTATGTACTTTTCACAATGCTCCTCATCCAGTTGGATTTCTTTCATGGTCTCACTGACCACCTCGATTGCGCGTAATCCGAGATATACCATAAGCTGTTCGCGGCTTTCCACGTATCGATGTAACGTAGCGATTCCGATTTTTGCAGATTCCGCAATTTCATTCATGGAAGCATTCGGTTTTTCAATCAGCAATTTGGTGGCCTCGTCCAAAATGGAATGGAGCCTGGTTTGTTTGATTGTTGTCATTTCCTTTTTCATTGGTATTACACCTCTTGGCGAATTAGTCTACAATTGATCTAGTCATCCATCAAATGATTGGATGAGATTATAAAATTATAGCATATATTCTCACGATATCGCATTTTGAACGTAACAAGTCACCTCTTATATATGTACTGTAAATATAAAGCTTAAAAGCCGCCATTTGGCGGCTCTTAACATGGTTATCTTTCACGTTACTTACAGTTCGATAATTCTTGTTGCAATATTTGTACAAAATTCACGATCATGCTCTACAAAAAGCAGGGTTGGCGAGTATTCCAAGAGTAAGTCTTCGATCTGCATACGTGAAATGACATCTACAAAGTTGAGTGGTTCATCCCAAATATGCAGATGAGCTTTCTCACTAAGACTTTTGGCAATGAGCACTTTCTTTTTTTGACCTGCGCTAAACGTTGAGATATTTTTCTCCAATTGCAGTCTGGAAAAATCCAACTTTCGAAGTATCGATTTAAACAGGCTTTCATCAATCCCCTGTGTGGCCGCATACTCAGATAAATGTCCTCCGAGATCGGACGTGTCCTGCGACACATACGAGATTTTAAGCTGATGATCCTTTCTGAAAAGACCTGTATAAGGGATATCTTCACCACAGATCAGTTTAAGAATGCTTGATTTGCCAGATCCATTTTTACCGTACAGGTTAATACGATCCCCTTGTTCAACCGTGATACTGACATTCTTACACACCGTATTGGAGCCGTATGATATCGACACATGTTCCAATTCAACAAGTTCCTGCTTGTGAAAATCCAGCTGATGAATCTGTAAACGTTCTGCACTCTCGATATTTTTGAGAAGTTTGGATTTCTCTTGAATCGCAGATTGCTGCCTTTGTTCGATATTTTTGGAACGTTTCATCATTTTGGCAGCCTTGTGCCCAATATATCCTTTATCCACCTTGGAGCCGGAATTTCTCGTACCATTTTTGGTCTGTTCAACTTCATGCGACCATCCACCGGTCCGTTTGGCTGAATCGGATAAACGCTTGATATCCTTTATTAATTTCTCATTACTCGCAAGTTCAAACTGATCTTGCCTTCTTTTATTTTCCCACCAAGCGGAGAAATTGCCTTTCTGAATCTCGATGTTACTTTTATTGATGGAAAGGATATGGTCCACGCTGTGATCCAGAAAGGATCGATCGTGAGATACCAAAATAAATCCACTCTTGCTACCAAGATAATTACTGACGATTTGTCTTGCATGGAGATCAAGATGATTGGTAGGTTCATCTATGAGCAGAAACCGATTATCCTTCAGGAACAAAGCAGCCAGCATCACCTTTGTTTGTTCTCCGTTGGATAACGTATCAAAAGGCCGATACAACACATCTTCTGACACTTTTAACAGGTTAAGCTCGCGCACAACTTGCCAGTGTAGATATTCAGGATGAATCTCGCCGATGACATCAACGGTCATGGCTCCCTTATTTTCTACCAGGAAAGGAAAGTATTCAAAGCTAACATTCGCAGAGATATGTCCGCTGTATTCATATTTGCCAAGCAACAGATTGAGGAATGTCGTTTTGCCTCTGCCGTTCCTTCCGGTAAAACCCAATTTCCAATCGGAGTCCAACTGAAAACTAACATTTTCAAATATATTATCGTAACTGCCTTCATAAGCAAAGGTCAGGTTGGTAACGTTGATTAAAGACATGCATATCATCCTTTTTATGTGAAATATAAAAGTAAACTGACGGGATTTCACCATGGAAGATGGCATGGATTCCCTCACTTTAATATTTGAACATAATCAGAATTTAGATTCGCTTATACAATAAAGAAACCTGGCGATAAACCACTCAGCGCCAAGCAGATCTATGCATAGGAGGACAAAGTGTCGGATTCTGATTAGTCATATTGTGAACCATGCCACTGTTCATGTTTGTTGACAGGTCCACATAAACATCCACAACCTCTAATTCAGTCATGACTCTATCCCCCCTTTGAAAGTTCAAAATTTAATACAGAAAACTTAACATGGAATACGATATGGGTCAAGACAGTGTAGCCTCGATCTCATCTTCCATCCCCGTACCGTTAAACCATTGTGTTTTCTGGCTTACACACCTCTACGTAAATTTTGATGATGTACTCATCGGGATTACTTTCTGCAAAATAAGTGAGCAGGTCCAGTGCATACACATGTCCACAGACTTGCAGTCCCTCTTTTTCTATCTCCTCTTTCATGAGGGAATACGTCTCTGGCATGCTTTCGTATGAACCTCGATGATTCATGACGGCATACATCCCTTTTGGCTTAATCCATATCGTTTCCCCTGGAATGGGAGCTTTTATTTTGTTGCCAAAGTAATCCGGATAGTATTCTCCTGCCTCATAGTGCTCCTGAGTTAAGATCGTCCATACCGGAAACTCATAGTCGATCATCTGTTCATCACAATGGGTCCTGTATTCAATGAACTTACGGAAGAATTCCTTATCCCCATCCCCTTGCTCCAGTTGTACAGCAATAAAATACTCCAGCTCACATTGTTCGATATGCAACCCTTCAGGAGAAGTATCCGTGGCTTGTTTCGTCATTTCAATGGCACCACTTAGCAGCTTTTGCATACGTTTGATTCGTTGTTGCTCCAACTCAAGTGCCTTTAATTTCTGTTCAAACAGCTCAATTAACAATGGTGTATTCTGATTTTTAATAAACGACTTAATCTCTTGGAGTGAGCTTCCTGCCTTCTTCAGCACATGTATGACATCCAGCACATACGTTTGTTGCATACCATAATAGCGGTAGCCCTTGGCATTGGTATATTCAGGCTTTAACAGCCCAATCTCGTCATAATGAAACAAGGTATGTTTGGTCACTCCGCAGATCTTGGCAAATTCACTGGTGGTAAAATGTTGTGCGTGATGTCCAGCCATCTATGGGCCCTCCATGTACATATGTAGTCTAAGTTTTATCAATATAAATGCATTATAGTGTGTAAAGAAAAGTTTGACTATAGGGTTACCCGATAGTTTAGTCTTGAATTGTAAGTTATTCATATCGTCGGAGGGAAACATGTCTAAATTCAAACGTTGGATGATTCTTGTTATTGTCTCAAGTGCACTATTACTCATTGTGATGGATATGACCATCCTGTACACAGCCCTACCCAGCTTGACCCATGATCTCGGTGCATCTGCTTCGGAGAAATTATGGATTCTGAACGGTTACTCCCTTGTCATGGCGGGTCTTCTTCCTGCAATGGGAACACTCGGGGACCGTCTTTGTCATAAAAAAATATTTACCCTGGGCTTGCTCGTCTTTTCTGCTGCTTCTCTTGCTGCTGCCTTTTCTCCAGTACCGGCTATGCTGGTCATGAGCAGAATTCTTCTAGCCGTAGGTGCCTCCATGATGATGCCAGCGACATTGTCGATTATCAGAGTTACGTTTACGAATGAGCGAGAACTCGCACTGGCAATCGGCATCTGGGGTTCCATTGCATCAGGTGGTGCTGGATTGGGACCGATTGTTGGTGGACTGCTACTTCAACATTTCTGGTGGGGCTCTGTGTTTCTGATTAACCTGCCCATAGCCATTATCGCGTTTGTATTCGCCTTGAAAATGATCCCTAAACATCAAGGGGATACCTCGAAAAAGTGGGACTTCACCAGTTCCATTCAGATCATGATTGCCATGGTCGGAATTATCTATTCTATTAAGGAATTCACAAGACGCGAAGGATCTCTCACACTCGCTATCATTGCTGCTGTGATCGGTGTTCTGTCCCTGATCATCTTTATTCGCCGTCAGAATAACAGTCCCAATCCACTGCTGGATCTGTCCTTATTCAAAATCCCAAGATTCAGCACCGGCTTTATTACCGCACTGGTTGGCTTGTTTGCACAAATGGGTGTGCAATATATGGTCACTCAGCGGCTTCAGCTGGTGGAAGGCATGTCACCGCTTCAGGCTGGACTATTCACCGTATCCATACCTGTTGCAGCACTCATTGCCGGACCTGTTACGGGGGCCATTATGCACCGTGTGGATGTTGTATATATCAAAAGCTTCACTCTCTTCATCGCTGCCCTTGGCATGGGGACGTATCTGATGTATTTCAATGCTGGGTTCACCGGGCAGATTATCGGCTTGGCACTGCTTGGTGCAGGTCTTGGATCAGGGATGACCGCTGCATCACATTCCATTATGAGTTATGCCCCACCACACAAAGCGGGCATGGCCGCTTCCATTGAGGAAGTGGGTTATGAGCTGGGCGGAGCATCCGGTATTGCGATCATCGGCAGCATGTCGACTCTTTTCTACACACTCGCTATGAAGATTCCTGTGGGAATTAGTGTGCCAGCCAATGCGAAAGACAGTTTGGATGAAGCGCTTATCGCTGCCGAAAGCTTGCCTGCTGCGTCTGCTGAATCGCTCAAAAATGCCGCCTTTGCTGCATTTGACCAATCCTTCTTTGTTGTCATTGCAGGTGTGACCGTATTTCTGTTCATTGCTGCTCTGATTATGAGTTGGCTTGCTGTGCGGTTGAAACGAGCCCCAAAGCACAGCGTTAAAACGTAATGAAATTCATTTCATGAAACAAAGCGAGGTATATACGAAATATGTCAAAAGAAGAGGATTAACTCAATTAAATTCACATCAAAAACCACTACCTGATTTGTTTCAGGTAATGGTTTTTGATATGCCTGATAACCGAAGCTTACCACCATGCGGCACCTCACGGAAGGTAGGCATCCTCTACCTCAACTTTTCGTTCATTCCCCATCGCAATGTATCTTACGTTAATGACATTTCCTTTCTGAAAATGGGGAATATGTGTGATTGGAATATAAGTCTCTACAATTGTTGGGAAGGTGCGGCCGTCAACTTGGGTTACAGTCAGATCCAATCGCACGCCAGGCCTTCCATCCCTACTGGATGATGTCTGCACAATATCATGAATTATTGCTTCTGTTGGAATTCCGTCCATCAGAATGCTCTTGCGAAGGTGATGTTTCTCTTTATTGTTACGTAGCAGTTTAAATGCCATAATCGTAGTGATTGTGCCTGTTATAAGCCCAAAGACAATAATAGCGACAATAATAATTAATGTGACGGTCATGATAACCTCCTTTTAGTTGAAACTTATGTTAACTACTTCTTGTTTAGATCTCTTTTTCCTGCCTATTCTCTTTGAATCGGAAAACCTCAAAGTCAAAAAAGCCGCCTTAAGGGCGGCTTCATGCTGTGTATGTTCAACTCAACTTAGTCTACTTTCGCACCATACGAGCGTACAAACAGAACAGCTTGTTCGCGATCCAAACGTACGCCTTTGATATCCAGTGATTTCAGATCGATGCCTTCCAGGTTAGCCCCTCTAAGATCGGCTCCTTGCAGTTTAGCTCTGCTTAATACAACTCGGGTAAGATCACAGTCTCTCAAATCCGCTTTGGTGAAATCCGTGTCCGTAAAGTCAGCCTCAAAGAAACGAATTCCTCGCAGATCCTGTTTCCCCAATCGCGTATGTCTCAGATTCGTGTAAGACCAATCGCCCTGACTCAGGGTAATGCCATCCATTTGCGCACCTGAAAAGTCTGAGCCTGTCATCTTGCAGGAGCTGAATTTGGAAGCAAAGAGATTTGCACCACCGAAGGTGCAGTTTTCAAAAGCCGATTCCGTATGAATCGAACCATTCATGGAAGCCCCTTTGAAGTTACACTCAATAAAACGACAGTTACTCGTTTCGATTTCTTCCATAGAAGCGTTCATAAATGTACACTGCTTGAAAACACAACTTATGAGTTCTCCATAGCGCAGGTCACGTCCCTCAAAATGTACTGCTTCATATTCCTGATCCTTATATTGATACACTGGTTACACCCCACATTGTATATTTCTCCGTCTTTCTTCATTAAAAGAACTTTTTATACTATACCACACCCCTGTCAAGTACCTGCTTAAACACCCACAAAAGTCAAGTTACTTTTTTATGAGAAAAATTTGAAGAACTAAAAAAGGGACGCATAAAGCGCCCCTCCAGCTCACACTTTTAACTGTTCCAATGTGGGCTTATATATGAAACTCTCCAGTTAGCTGCTTGTTCTATTCGTATCAGAAAACATTACACCAGTTTTTTGGACATCCTGTACAGGGATAACGAAGGTTTATTGATTTCCCCTACTCTCTGGTATCCCAAATGCTCGTAGAGTTTAATTGCTAGTAGATTTTCCTTTTTAACCGTAAGTGAAGATTTGGACAGACCTTGTGTTATAGCTCGCTCCTCAGCAAAATGAATGAGCTGTGTCCCTACACCAAGTCCTCTGCTTTCAGGCAACGTAGCCAATGTTCCGATGTGGTACTCGTCGTTCTCCGCTTCTTTTAATGTCACCATGGAGTAGAACTCTTTCCAGTGTTGGAGATTATACTTAATCAAGCTCCATTTCCGAAGTTCAAACAGCTTGGAGAACGTTGGCAAAGCAAGTTTGTTCATTATAGTAGTCGGATAACACATGATCATGCCCAGCGTTTGGTTATCCTTTTTGGCTTCATAAGCGTACTGGTGACTGAATCGGTTCTGATTCGAACGCCATAACTTGTTAAATGTTTTTTCTATAATGCCTTTATCCTTGGTACCTGCAAGCGAATAGGCCATATATTCAAGTGCCATCTGATTTAGCTGCCCGCCGACTAATGATTGTGGACTGGCTTTTGTTATGGAAATCTTATTCATCGCTGTCACTCCTCTAGGTAGCTGAAATTGGATTAAAGCTTGGCAGCAGGTTGGTTAAATGATAACCCCTCAACGATCACATTCACCGTATCAATGGTTAATCCGGTCAGCTGTTCCACATGCAATCTCACATTGTTTTGCAATTCCCTGCAGACTTCATGCACTTTTGTTCCATAACAAACGACAACCTTTAAATTTACCTCCAGTCTTGATTCTACCTTGCGGATATCTATGCCATTTTGTAGACTTTTCCCGCTCCACTTTTTGGTGATGCCTTCTACAAGTCCTGTCGACATGGAGGAAATCTCACTGGTAGTATTCGCGATCTTGCCGACAATTTTGGAGATCACATCATCCGATATTTGAATTTTTCCCAAAACATTTTGAATGGACATCCCATGTCCTCCTTTTTACACCTTCATTTTTTGATAGATAATAATATCATTTAATATAAATATAAATCATGCAGAGTCCGATTTCAACTTTTGAATTTAGCCGTCCTCATTTCTACCTGTACATAGCAAAAAAACCGCGATCATCGCGGCTTCTTCTAGTCATACTATGGGAATTTCAATTGAATACGGACAGGAATGTGAGAGGATGACTCGCTCTCTGTTCTGCCTTCTGCTGCTACCTCTGTTTCTTCTGCTTGCACGATCCACTGCCTGCCAATTAACGATTGTAGCAGTTCAATCTCTTGTGGGGTCAGACGAATATGCTTCAGTGACAGTTCATCTTGAACGTAATCCCGATCCATCTTACGGTCAAACCGGAAATCGAGCAATCGTTTCAACCCGTTAATATGCAAAAACTTGAACTCATAACCTTGACGTATCGCCTTTTCCCAATCGTCTCCGATATCATCTGCTGTCTGTAGTCTTTCATCAAAATCCATCGCGGATTCCTTAACCAGAGGCAACAAACGGGAATAGTCTCGACGTTGTAAACATTCAATAATCACTTCTTTTGGTTCCCCACTTGTCAGAACATTCTCTACAAGAAGTCCTACAGGAATGGACAGCTGAGTTCGACTCATTGCTCGCCCTCCTCATTCCCGAGGTACTGATTGAACCAGGCATTCACCTGTTCGAAGCTATCGATACGTAATGAAGGTTTACCGCTTTTCAGCAAACTGTGGTTGGAGCCCGGATAACGAATCAGTTTGGTCTTTTTGCCATATCGTTTTAGCGTAGTATATAATTCCTCCGCTTGCGCAATCGGTGTCCGATAGTCCTGCTCTCCGTGCATGATCAGAAGTGGCGTCTCAATGTGATGTGCATGGGCAAGAGGTGAACGGGACCACAGGAATTCAGCGTTTTCCGCCGGATTACCACCAATGACTCCCTCGACATAGGAAATTCCGATATCACTCGTCCCATACATGGACAACCAGTTGGAGATGCATCGCTGAGTTACAGCCGCCTTGAATCGGTGGGTATGCGCTACAATCCAGTTGGTCATCACTCCGCCATAACTGCCACCCGCTACACCCAGACGTGATGCATCAAGGAAATCGTATGTAGCCAGGGCATAATCAACAGCTTCCATCAGATCCCGGTAATCCCCTCCGGCAAAGTCACCACGGCAAGCTCTGGCAAACTCCTGACCGTATCCCATACTTCCGCGAGGATTGATCCACAGCACAGCATAACCTTGCGCAACGAGTGTCTGCATCTCATGACTATATGTTCCCGTATACATTGCGTGGGGTCCACCATGAATCTGCAAAATCAGTGGCAGTTTCCCATTGGTGTCACGTATTGCCGGTGTGGCTAACCAACCTTGAAGCGGCCATCCATCGGAAGACTTAAACTCTACACGTAGAGGCACATTAACAGCTAATTCAGCCAAGAATTCATCATTTCTGCGGGTGAGTCTGAACATTTCACCACTGTCGATATCCACGCGATATAACTCTCCAGGGTGTTCATCCGTCAACGCAGCGATAACCAGCGACGTACCATCTGACGTTAAGGTATACTGATACACATCCTTTTCACCAGCGCCCGTAACGGATTGACACGCCCCATCTTCTTGAATACGGTACACGTCCACATTCCCGTTATGTGTTCCGAGTACATATACACCGCGTTCCGGATGATGGGCATCCGAGATAGGAGAAGGTGACGCACCTGCCGACTTCATATCTCCAAGCGCCGCGTTACCAATCTGCATATCTAATTGAGGTGCGATTGGCCTGGGTATACCTCGATGAACGGGAACAGCGTATAAGCTGTTGTGGCTCCCGCTTCCATACTCACGATCACTGGCGATCAGAATCAGCTGCTGCCCGTCGGACGAATAGGAGAATTGGCTTATCGCCAGACTGGAATCCGTCACTTTGAACAGATCACTTTCTCCCAATCGAATGCTGTATACATCGGTAAAGTAAAGCAGATCCGCATCAAGTTCCTCGTCCTCTACTTGCTTCGAAATGAAAGAAAGCTGCTTGCTATCTGGCGACCATGCCGGAGCACTGATATTCCATAGCCCGGAAGTCACCTGTGTGATCTCCCCGCTTTTGATCTCATATACAAACAACTGGCTGTATTGACCATCCCACCAGCCAGCCCCTTCCGCCTTCGGCGTTGTACGCTCGAAGACTTTACCTCGCAGTAAAGGTACAGACTCCTGTTGGACGTCTGCTTTCTTCTGTTGGTCCTCCGGTTGTACTTTGCTGGTAAACGCAATGTACTGCCCGTTCGGCGACCAGATATAACTCAATATTTTACATGCGGGAGATATCAGCATAACCGGCTCTTTTTGATCTGAATGGAGCGTCCATAATCCTTTGCCCCCATCTACTGAGCGAATGAATGTGAGCTGTGTGCCATCCGGCGACCAAGCAGGTGAGGAATCCTTTGTTCCATCCGAAAGTGCAATATCTTCATCACCATCGAGGGAAATCCCTCGAATTTGCGTGTTATATTCGTTTTTATCCTGATCTATGGTCTGTTCCACATAAGCCACTTGTCCGTTAGAACTGATCACCGGGTGACTTATCCAACGATAATGACGCAGATCCTCCGGCATAATTGGTCTTTGGTTCATATTGATGGCTCCCTTCTCCGTTTATTTATGGGTTGTCTCCGTACGTGGATCAAGCACATCACGCAGCCAATCTCCAAGGAAAATAACACCGAGTACGGTAAATGTAATGGCTAGTCCCGGGAATGTAGCGACCCACCAGCTTGTAGCAACGTATTGTCTGCCATCACTGAGCATCCCTCCCCAGGACACATCGGGTGGTTTGATACCCAGACCCAGGAAGCTGAGTGAAGCTTCCATAATAATTGTCGTGCCGACATTCATACCGCAGATGACGATAAAGGATGAAAGGATATTCGGCAGAATGTGTTTCAGAATCAATCTTCCATTCTTCGCGCCAATCGATCTGGCCGCATGAACAAAATCACGCTCTTTGATACTAAGAACCTCACTTCTTACCACACGGGTGAATGGAACCCAGTTCGTCACCCCGATGACAAAGATCAACGTTGTAATACCCGGGCCAACAATTGCCATCACAACAAGCATGAACAGAATAGTCGGAATCGCCATGAATGCATCACCTACACGCATGATTACGGCATCCACCCATTTCCCATAGAATCCGGACACCAGCCCCAGAATGGCGCCAATGATTCCTGACACAATTACGGCACCCATACCCACGATTAAGGAAACCCGGGCACCATATACAATGCGGCTCCACATGTCTCTACCCAGATTATCGGTACCCAGCCAGTATTCGGCCGTTCCGCCCTCAAGCCATGCTGGTGGTTTAAGTCGGTTAAGCGGATTAACCGCTGCCGGATCATGACTCGTCAATAGAGGTGCACCTATGGCAATTAACACAACCAACAATACAAGCACAGCACCAAACATTCCGGTCTTGCTGATGATCAGTTGTTGCCAGATATAACGAAATCCCGTTGGTGCACGCCCATTGTCTTGTTCCTGTTCTGTACCCGGAATTGGCATTTCATTGCTGCCTGTCATATGATTGCACCTCCTTTTAGTCGTATTTGATGCGCGGATCGAGTAGCCTGTAAGCTACATCCGTCAAGATGTTGATTACCACAACGATAAAGGCAATGACAAACACCGCTGCCTGTACAATCGCCATATCATGTGTGTTGACTGCAACGACCAGCAATTGACCCAGTCCAGGCCAGGAGAACACCGTTTCCGTAATCAAAGTGCCCCCTATCAGACTTGTAAACTGTAAACTCATAATTGTCACGACCGGTATCAATCCGTTCCGAAACGCATGTTTCACAATGACAACCATTCGGCCAAGCCCCTTGCTGCGAGCTGTTCGAATATAGTCCTGGTTGAGAATCTCCAGCATGCTGGAGCGAATCAGTCGGGTCATCTGCGCAGCCAGTCCAACGCCAAGCGTGAATGCAGGCAAGATCAGATGTGACAATCCTCCGCGACCGGATACCGGCAATACGCCCAGCATGACGGAGAACAAGAGGATAAGCATAATCCCCATCCAGAAGTTTGGCATCGCCTTACCAATGACGGATATTCCTGAAATAATGAGATCGGTAAACGTATTGCGTTTGACAGCTGAAATGACTCCAAGTGGCACAGCCATAAGTACAGCAAAAAACATGGCGGCTACAGCCAGTTCAAAGCTGGCAGGCAATCTCTCCAGCACAAGCTCTAGCGCAGGCTGATTGTAGCGAAAAGACTGACCAAAGTCTCCCTGTATCGCACTGCCCAGAAACTTCACGTATTGCGTATATAAAGGCTGGTCCAAACCAAGTGCCTGCGTCAAGACAGCACGATCTTCAGCGGTAGCCGTTTCAGGCAACATTAGCGCAACCGGATCACCGGTGACTCGAACCAAAATGAACACAATTAATGAAACAATGAACAGCACCGGAATGATCTGCAGTAGTGACTTAAGTACGTATTTGCCCATTCCTTGTTCACCTCCCTTTTAAAAAAGAACGGCAGGAACATGGTTATCCAGTCCCTGCCGTTCACGGCCTATCTTTTCAATGACCGGTTGTTATACCCGATGTTACTGTGCAACAGGTGTAATCTCGTCAGCATAGAACATCTCGTCACTGCG
The DNA here is from genome assembly GCF_037975265.1 of Paenibacillus sp. FSL P4-0176. Classification (NCBI taxonomy): domain Bacteria; kingdom Bacillati; phylum Bacillota; class Bacilli; order Caryophanales; family Paenibacillaceae; genus Paenibacillus; species Paenibacillus sp. FSL P4-0176. The sequence continues at coordinate 3,248,339 of NZ_CP150242.1, read as the reverse complement.
TGGCGCGAAGTTCACTTTAGCATTTGTTCCGTAGACACCTTCCATTTGGTACAGATATACGGCTGGGCGTTCTTCAGAGAAGATCTGTTGTACTTGCTGATACTCTTTCTCACGAGACGCAGGGTCCATGTTCACCAATGCCGATTGAAGCAGTTTCTCTACTTCAGGATTGTTGTAATCCGACTCGCCTTTTGCTTCTTCCAACATATAACGATTGTAGTTATTCGAAGCATCAAACAAGGAGTTACCAATACCAATCATGAAGATTTCTTTGAATGATTTGGAGCTGTAACGTTCACTGAATGCACTTGCTTCCAGGACATCCAGATTGATTTTGAATCCGGCTTGTTCCAGCATTGCTGCAACAACTTCAGCCTGTTCTTTGTATTGTGCGGAAACGGAGATAGTCATCTCGGCTTCACCTTCCGCATAGCCAGCTTCTTGCAGCAACTGTTTAGCTTTTTCTTGATCATAAAGTGACGTTTTGTACAATGAAGGTTCAGCACCGAAGTTGCCTGGTGTTACGGATGTGCGGGTTACGATACCTGCTCCGCCGGCAATGCTGTCCACGATTCCTTGTTTGTCGATAGCCAGGTCAATGGCTTCACGTACTTTCGGATCAGCCGTGATGCTACCTTCTGTCTGACGGAATATCAACTGAAGCACACGCTGGATTGGCGCTTTGACAATCTTCTTATCTGCTTCGCCTTCGATCCGGGCAATGTCAGTGGAGGGAATGGAAGACGCCACATCTACACCACCAGCAAGCAATTCGGATACACGTGTGGAGGCTTCAGGAATAACGCGGAATACCACTTCATTCCATTTTGGTTCACCGTCAAAGTAGTTCTCGTTTTTTACTAGTTCCACACGATCATCTTTGGTCCATTTACTGAACTTATAAGGGCCTGTGCCTACTGGTTGTTTCAGGAAAGCATCGAATCCTTTATCCGCAATATATTTTGCTGGCAGAATGCCTGCTCCCATTTTGGACAGACGGTTCAGGAGCAACGGATCTGGACCATCTGTGATGATATCTACGGTATAGTCATCCACCACTTTAACTTCTACGATATTTTTGAAATAACTGTTTTGTTTCAGTGTCTCGTCCTTGGCTACGCGCTCCAGCGTGTATTTTACATCTGCTGAAGTGAATGGATCGCCATTATGGAAGGTAACACCTTCACGCAGCTTAAATCTCCACGTTGTATCATCGACTTGATCCCATGATGTCGCAAGTCCCGCAACTTTTTTCTGTTCACTGTCATTTTTGATCAGATAATCAAAAACGTTGACCAGAACCGCCTCACTGGAAGTATTGTTGTTGTTGTGCGGATCAAAACTCTCAATATCGGTTGCCGCAGCAACGGTCAGTGTTGTACTTGCGCTTCCACTGCCAGTTCCTTCTGTTGCGGAACCATCATTTGTGCTTGTCGATTTTCCTCCGCAAGCGCTGAGTACCATTACGACTGCCAGTAACGTGATCCACAAGCCTGTCCATTGTCTTTTTTTCATTGTGATTGCTCCCCCTCAGAAGTTGTATTCCGTGCCAAAAATTCAAGTGCCACTGCAGACAACATGCCCACACCATAAGGCATCGCTGTCTCATCAAGATCAAACATGGGATGGTGGAGTGGATAGCGAGTACGTTCCTCATCATTCCCAGATCCTAGTCTGAAAAACACACCCGGAACCTGTTCACAATAAAACGCGAAATCCTCGCCCCCTGTGGAGGGTTTGATATAAGTCCATCCCTTCTCCGCATTAACCTGATCACAAGTCTCTGTTAGCAGGTCAACCATGCCGAGATCATTCACGACAACAGGGTATCCATCGCCGTAGACAACTTCGCATCCTGCTCCGAATGAATCACAGACCCCTTTAACAACCTGCTCGATCAGAGCTGGCATCCGCTCACGAATGGCAGGTGAGAGTGTACGAACCGTACCGATCATCTCCACTTCGGGGGCGATGGCTGTTCCCATATAACCTCCCGTGATTTTGCCAATCGTGACTACTGCCGGTTCAAGTGGATCAACCATCCGACTGACGATATTTTGCAATGCGGTGATGACCTGAGCGGATACCGCGATTGCATCAATACCCTCATGCGGACGAGCTGCGTGGCCACCCTTGCCAAACACCTTGATAATCAAGGGATCAGCTGATGCAAAAGCAACGCCCTGACTTACGCCCAAGGTTCCCGTGTCCTGTCCAGGTGTCATGTGTAATCCTGCGATGGCATCAACCTTTGGATTCTCCAGAACACCGTCCTGGATCATGGCTCTTGCACCTGCAAGTCCCTCTTCTGCTGGCTGGAAAATAAATTTGATGTTGCCTGACTTCGGTCTTCCAAGACCAGTAAGCAGTTGGGCGGCTCCCATCAGGATGGAGGTGTGAGCGTCATGCCCACACAGATGCGCTTTGCCTTCTACTTGCGAACGGTATTCCACCGCTTTCTGATCCTGGATTGGCAAGGCATCCATGTCTGCGCGCAAAGCAAAGGTTGGTCCGTCGGTCTCTCCGCGAAGCAGGCCTGTAACCCCGGTCTGTCCGACATTGCGTGTAACTTCCAACCCCAGGCTTTCCAGATGCTCAGCTACGATAGCAGATGTGCGATGCTCCTCATAACCGATCTCCGGATGCTCATGTAAATCTCTGCGCCAAGCACTTAACTGGGCTTGTAGTGGCTGAGCCAGCTGTATTAGTTCTGAACGATTCATTTGCTGTCATTCCCTTCATTTTTGTCCGATTCAGAATCCAAACGGGCATAGATTGCATCCGCTGAGAATTCGATATGCCTTTTCATCGTCTCCTTAGACTTAGTGCTATCATGGGCTTTCAATGCTTCAAGAATCTCCATATGTACACCGTGGTTGACGGTACGTATCCGGTCATCATAAGGCATCAAGTCAAGCGCCGGATTAATTTTCGTCCGGATCTGTCTGACGGCTCTCTCGCAGTATGGATTCCCCGAAGCCTTGGAGATGGTTAGATGAAATTTCACATCCAGCGCCCTGAACCATTCCCTTGTGCAGTCTGGCTCTATACTTTGCTCCATGTAACCCTCAAGCAACTCCAGTTCGCCTGCGGTGATCCGCTCAGCAGCGAGAAAAGCTCCCTCTGGCTCGATGATGGTTCGATATTCGAACACCTTCAGCATCTGTGACCAATCCCGTTTAATTTCTTCTCTGGTCCGTTTATGCGAATTGGCTGTCAGAGGCAGTACAAATGTTCCGCCTTTGGCACCCACCCTTTTCTCTATCAAGCCTTTCTCTTCCAGTGAAGAGAGTGCCTCGCGAACAGTAATCCGGCTTACGTTAAAAATCTCTGCCAGATCTCGCTCGGCTGGAAGCTGTTCTTCACTCATTAATTCTTTCAAAATAATGGCTTCTTCCAGTTGTTCCCTAATGAATTCACTAACCTTTTTGGTAGATACTTTCTCAAAACGAAATGAAAACGTACTGGACATCTAAACACTCCGATCTGTATATGGTCTAGACCTTATACCATTAATATAATTCCGACTAAACTTATATGCAATACTTTTTTTCAAGTAAATTCATATTTTTTTTGTAACCACCTCCAAATTGAAGCATTTTGGCACAAAAAAGACGCATCTACACGCAGCAGATGCATCTTCGCTTTCGTTATTCTCCTCTATAACTTCTTATTGGCAAAGGGTCTGAAATCCTCTGTAACCGCAAGTTTTTTGCTTCCCCTCAGGTAAAAGCTGTCATCCGCTCTCCAGGTATGACTCTTTTTGTTCTGTCTGCGGTGATAGACATAATTGTAAGGAGAGGTCGCGTACGCTTTGAATCCTCTTTTTCTGCATTGTCTCAGGAAGGTCACATCTTCCCCTATTGAACGGTCCGTGAAGCGGACTTTTTTCAAGATCTCTCTTTTGAATAAAATAGTGCCCCCTTGAACAAATTCAACCGGTTTATTTTTTTCAGCAGGAGATCTGACCAACAATGTCTTGGATGCGCCCAAATAGACCAGGCACGAATGTTTACCCACAATATCACTTTTGGTCCGTCTAAGTTCTCTCACCTGCTCTGTTAAATAATACGGCGAATAGTAGTCATCATCATCAAATTTGGCAATCAGCGAAAAGAGTGCCCTTGTCATGCCAGCGTTCAGGCTTTGTCCTAGGGAAATGCTCTCCGGAACTTGATAAACATGAACATTGGCAAGATTTCGAACCCGGTTTTGGTATAATGCCAGATTCATACTGTCATGATTCAGGACAATGATCAGTTCTTTGCTTTGATAACGCTGGCGACTGTAATTTTGCAGAATGTTGTCAAAAAATTGCGGTCGATTGGTACACACAACAATGGAAACACCATGACCCGTTTTGTGTTTAGTCAAGACATACCCTCTTTTCAGCTCATTTTTCTCTCATCATATGTGCCGAAATAGAGTATGGTATGGACCAATAGCTAGTATCCAAAACACCAAAAACCCTCTGTCCTCAATAACGGGACAAAGGGTTTTGTAATCTATTGTTTTAAGCCTTTTCTATGCTTCGTTACCGTTATTCAAGTACACGGCCTTGCCTGTGCGAGCAGATTCATAGAGTGCTTCCAAGATCTGAGATACAATCAGTGCTTGTTTCGGTGTGACCACCGGCTCCTGATCGTTCTCAATCGCTTCAATCCACTTTCTCATCTCAACATCCGGTGCGCTCTCGCTCTTACCATCGTAGAAAGCTACCCCGCCTGCACTCAGTTCAATCTCATTGGTGTATAAACGGCTGAATTTCTCACCATTGATGCGCAGTCCGTTCTTCATGTCCGCACCCGCTTCGCTACCGCTCAAGCTACATTTTGCCTCATCCACATCCAGTGAGTTCAGTGCCCAACTGGATTCCAGCATGATCGTTGCCCCATTCTCCATTACAATCATGCCAAAGGCCGAGTCCTCTACGGAGAATTGTTTCGGGTCCCACGGGCCCCAGGCATTGGCCGCATTTTCACGTTGTGAAAGCTCATGATAGGTCGTACCCAGCACAACTTTTGGTTGATAGTTATCCATCATCCAGAGCGTCAGATCAAGTGCGTGCGTACCAATGTCAATCAGCGGACCGCCACCTTGCTTCTCTTCATCCAGGAAAACACCCCATGTTGGTACTGCTCTACGTCTAATCGCATGTGCTTTGGCAAAATAAATATTACCCAAGTCACCCGCTTCGCACACCTTCTTCAAGTACTGACTGTCTTCTCTGAAACGATTGTTATATCCGATGGTAAGTTTTTTGCCGGTACGTTCTGCCGCTTCCAGCATGAGCTGTGCTTCAGCAGATGTCTTCGCCATTGGCTTTTCACACATCACGTGTTTGCCTGCCTCCAGAGCAGCAATAGAAATCTCGGCATGAGAAATATTCGGTGTAAGCACATGCACAATATCCAAAGACTCATCCTTGAGCAATTCCTGATAATCCGTGTAGACTTCGGCTTCAGTAGTGCCATATTTCTGTTTGGCTTCATCCGCACGTTCCTTAACGATATCACAGAAAGCCACCAGTTCAACATTATCTAATTTACTCAGACTCGGCAGATGTTTGCCATTCGCGATTCCACCACAGCCAATAATTCCGATACGATATACTTTACTCATATATATTCACCCTCACTTAAGTATTGGTTGTTTCATTTTACGAAAAGCCGACGGGGTCATCCCCAGACGTTTGCGAAATACAGCATGCAAATAGTTGGCATTATTGAATCCTGAAGCAAGAGCGATCTGTTCAATGGATACGTTACTTTCTTCCAGATTGCGGCACACGGCGCGCAGACGAATATCCTCCAGCACACGGCTGAACGGCATCTCCGGCTGTACTTGGTAGAAAATTCGCTGCAATTGTCTGCTGCTAATATGAAGTTTCTCTGCTACATGTTCCAGCGTGACCACTGTAGGGTGATTCGCCTCCATATATTGCACTGCATACTCATAACGATACACCGACATATCCCGCACAGGGGCTTCCGGTCGATTCCCCCCGGTGTCGTATGCTCGCACGGTTTTGAGTAATATGCTGATAACCAGTTGCTTGATCGACGTATAATAACCTAACAATTTCTGATCACATGCCTCATAGGCTTCCAAAAAACAATGCATCGCCCGATGATAATCATTCACCGGAGTAAGCGGAAGCGTTCTCAGCTTTTCCATCGTTTCCTCGGATTCTGCTGCTTCCCAGGGATCGACATGTTCTCTTGGCTTGTGAACGATATCCACATGAAGACATAGTTCATCCATGTCCTCTTTAGCATCAGCCTCCTGATAATGAACGACACCTGGTCCAGTCAAATACAGCATACCTTCCGAGAGTGCATGTGTCTGATCATCCAGAATAACTTTACCTTTACCTCTCGGGATAAAATGAAACTCAAACTCCGCATGATTATGGAAATCCACAACTCGGCCCGCTGGAAAAGAAGTCAGATGAAATCGCATCACACGAATCTCATAATGTCCCCAAACCATTAGAATATCCAGTCTCTCCAGGAGATCCTGCCGTTCAAGCATTTTCTCATAAGGATACAGGCTCAAGATTGCACACCTCCTTAATAAAAACTAACCCTTCAACTCTTTCAGAGTAATTCTGCGCCCTTCTTTGGCAGAGAGATTCGCTGCTTCCATCAAACGGGTCAGCTCCATAGCGATCTGCACGTTTTCAGTTGCATCCGTATCATTCTGTATATGTGCAACCCATTGATTGAATGCGCTTTCTCTTTGGTCTGCCAAAGGAAGTTCAGTCCAGTCATCATACTGTCCCTGTACTGCTTTCGTGCGAATCAATAACTTTTCATCAGGTGTCCCATACAGAAGTGTACCTTCCGTGCCATGAACCTCAATCGTAAACGGAGAATGGCTATTCACAAAACCGGCTTCAACAACGCCGACTGCTCCAGAATCCGTAAACAAGGTTGCGACTGCATTATCTTCCACTTCTTTGCCTGTAATATATCCGAAGTTGGCGTTAACCGCAGTTACTTCCTGACCAAGAAACAGTTTGGCGAGATACATTGGATGGCAACCCAGATCAATGAGTGCACCGCCCTGACAATCCTTCAGTTCATAGAAGTGTTCAGGCAACCAGTTGGAAATTGCTCCATCATGTGATAAACGCGCTCTAACATAAGTTATTTTACCAAGTAATCCTTGGTTAAGTACATCCTGAATCGTTAACGTATACCCTGCATTCAGACGTGGCAAGGAGACAGTCATTTTGACCTTGTTGGCCTTTACCTCATTAAAGATTCCGTTGGATTCCGCCTGTGTCGACGCAATAACCTTCTCCGTGAAGATGTGTTTACCTGCTTTTGCAGCAGCGGTGATCACCTCTTCATGGATGCGAGTTGGCGCATCTACAATAACGGCGTCGATGTCATCCTTGGCCAACATATCTTCGAGTGAAGCATAGAATGGTACGTTTAAACGTTCAGCCGCTTCCTGACCACGCTTGGCATCTTCATCCCATACAGCGGCGATGACTGTATCCTCATGTTCCTGTGCTTGCTTGATGTAATCCCATGCGTGAACATGCCACAAACTAATTTTTCCAATTCGAATGGTCAATGTGTCTTACCTCCATACTATATAATATTCTGACATTTATCTATAAGTTATCATAGACTTAATCTATTTTTAATAGAAACTCGCGACAATAAATGTATAAAATCACGACATGAATGTTATTAGACATTTATACACTTGCCCAAATCCCTGATATATTTTACATAACGAGGTCGCATAACAAAAACCCCCTGTCCACAATAACGTGAACAGGAGGTTTCTATAGCTATGCTTTTCAAAAATCAACTCACCGTAACGTATAACCTTGTGTAACAATCTTGTACCCGGATACCGTCTGGCTTTGCCCCTCCAACGTGTCCTTAACCCGTTCCAGCACATCGCTCTCATAAACGGAGGCTGATTCGAATCCAGGCTGTACGTTCAACTCAACGGTTTCGGAGTTCAGATTATACCAGCGAGCAATCAAATCTCCGGTTTCCTCTGCGATCTTCAATGTGGAGAAGGCTAGTGACGAACCTTGTGCATTCCATGCCAGCCATTGCTTCGACAGAGGCAGTTCAACCTTTTTCCCATCAGCACCGGCATGACTTTCTCGCTCAAACGTGCGTGCTAGTGCCCCTAGCTGTACAGTCGTCCACAGAATCGGATACACATATGCGGATGCACATGCTCCTGACTGTGCGGCATCACCTGCAAATGGAATAATCGCATATTCCACGCTCTGAGGTCCCAGACATTGGGCTTCCGGTGTTTCAAACACACCCCAATCTCCCAACTCCGAAGAGGCACGCAGCAGCGTAACCGCAATCGTACTGCCCTCTTCATGCTGTAAAATCTCGTATTCATTCAGCCCTTTGTTTGCAATCATCAAGCCATGATCACCATCGGTCACATGTACAAACCCTTGCTGATGCTGTGCATTACTCGGATTCACCCATTCTTTGGCCGGTGTATTGGAACGTTTGGCAACTTCAAAGATGGAATCCGCATAATGATCCTCTGTCACCAGTCCTGACGGAAAGAGTGCGCGCAGTCGATGATCCTTGGCCTGATTGTTAAAGTCAGTTTTTACCTTGACCATATTACTGCCTGCTTCCAACGTATACGTTGTCGTAATCACCAACGGAACAGTGTTCTTGACTCGCTGTGCCTTCCGTTCTGTAAAAGGAACCATTTGGCGCTTCTCCAGCTCGAACAGTTCATCTGCTCCAGCAGGAATATCCCAGCGTAATACACTTTGCATAACTGCCCGATACGGAGACTGCTCCACAATCCGCAGGTCCGCCTTCAGATGCTCCGTGGTCAGCGTTGTCTCTCCCTCGGGTTGACGGTAGACATATTCATTGCCGATATCACCGGTATTCTCATATGAATTCAATCCCTGGTATACAGCACCGGAGACCTTATCTTCAATCGTTGCCGTACCATTCTCTTCAACCGTCACCCGCAATTGACCGTTCTCCATCATCATTCCCTGAACCTGGATGAGTTCGCTCATATCGGGCACTTCAGCAATCTCTGCCTGTTTCTCCACTGGAATGAGAGCATACGTCTTATAGCCCAGAGAAGGTACATCCACCGCCTGAAAAGTCACTCTTACTTTACGAGCCATATAAGGTTGTCGGAAACGATCCTTCGGAAGTTCATAGCCAAAATGTGCACCCAGATCGTTAATTTCTGCCGAATACACTTGTCCATCCGAATCGACCAGCTGATACACTGGTAGTGCATCTTTTTCCACCTTCTGCGCAAGTGCCTGAGGGTTAGGACCTTCCGGGAAAAATGCTTTGTCCACAATCAGATCCATCTCAATGATTCCATTTCGATTCCATCCACTCGTGTTAAACACAGTGAACAGCACTGCTTCCTCTCCCCGAGCCTCAGCAGATTGCACACGAATGGACTCAGCAATAGCCTGCGCGCTCTGGGAAACCAATTTCTCTGCAAGTTGTCTGCTCTTGGCGAAGCGGGTCACCATCTCACGGTGAACCTCATCGACACTGCATCCGCAGATGCTATCATGTGGGTGGTTCTGCATCAGCATCTTCCATGCATGCGTCAATAGATGATGCGGATAATCTTTTACCCCGGCTATATGGGCCATGGCGGCCAGTGGTTCGGCTACTTTTTCAAGCAACGTCTGCCCCTGCTGGTTCAACTGTTTCAGATAAACCCTTGCGGATGCCGTATTCACCAGTGTTCCCCAACCATCCGTGTGCTGACTGCGAAGCTCACCCTCAATGGTCGCCAGATGCTCAGGGACTTCCTTCGTAACCGCCTCAATGTAATCGTCAAAATTGGAGTGAATAAATTCAACATCAGGATACAATGCAGCCGCCGTGCGTAAAGCCTCTGGCAGATCCGTCTGGATCGGCTGATGATCACAACCATTCATGAACAACAGATGTGGAGTCGAGGCAAACTTCTCGGCATCCGCCAGATTTTTATCCCAATAGGCTCGGGCTTTCTCCGAATCAACCGGAACCTCCATCCCGTTGCAGTACCAATTCGCGAACAAAATGCCGAGCACTTCCGAACCATCCGGCGAACGCCAGATCATCTCCGAATAGGGAGATTCGTAACTATCCGCATCAACCACCGCATTATTGAATCCCGTAGGCTTTACCCCGCGTCCAAAGATCGCGTTATGAATGTCCGCCTGTTGCAGAATCTGCGGTGCCTGTCCCATATTTCCGAACGAGTCTGGGAAGTATCCCGTCTTGGATATCACACCCAAAGGTCGAGCATCACGATGACCGATGAGCAGATTGCGCAAGTTGGCCTCGCCGCTGGTCAGAAACTCATCCTGTAACACATACCATGGACCAAAATGGATGCGTCCTTCACGAATATAACGGTCGAGCCTCTCCTGTTGTTCGGGCCGAACCTGCAAATAATCTTCACGAATAATCGTCTGACCATCCAGATGGAAATAGCGATATTCCGGGTCCTGATCGAGCGTATCCAGCAGTTTATCCATCAGCTCAATGAGCAGTACATGATGGTGTTCATAAGGCATATACCATTCGCGGTCCCAATGGGTATGCGAGATGAGATGTGCCGTCTTTTTGGTTGTCATGTTACGTACCTCCTGTCATTAACCTTTGGTTGCCCCGCCCATGCTGAATCCTTTGGACATGTAACGCTGGGAGAAGATATATAGCACAACCGAAGGCATTGTATAAAGTAGTGAAAATGCAGCCAACCTGCCGTATTCAACCATACCGTGGCTGCCGAAAAATTGATAAATCGTGACCGATGCCGGAAGTTTCTCCGGTGTCTGGAGCAGGATGTATGGCACGAAGAAGTTGCCCCAACTTCCCGAAAAGGTAAATATCGCTATCGTTGCAATACCCGGCAACATCAATGGCGCCACGATTCGTCTCAAACTACTCCACACGGACGCTCCGTCAATCCATGCCGATTCTTCCAAATCGATTGGCACCGAATCCATGAAGTTTTTCATCATCCAGATGCCGTAAGGAAGTGAGGATGCGGTCAGGAACAGCATCGTGGCAATGATGCTATTTTGCATTTTGAAGAACAGAAACATTTGAAATACCGGAACCATCACGGCAGTAATCGGAAGAGCTGTCATGAACAGAATCGATAACAAGAAGCTTTTTTTGAATCTCATTTCATAACGGGATAATGGATAAGCAGCAAGGACCGATACCAGAACAACCAATATCGCTTGCCCTCCCGACAGAATCAGGCCCACACCGAATGAACGAAGATTGCTCGAATCCCCGAGTACATCCTTGAAATTTTGAATGGTCCAGGTACTGGGCATTTTGATACCCTGTTGCGCGTTCGGGTCAAATGAAGCCAGAATGATCCAGAGCAGTGGCAATAAAAAACAGAGCCCTAGAAAAACTAGAATCCCGTACTGGATTTTGCGTTGAAGCCCATGTTTGACCATAGGGATCGAACCTCCTTCATGGTTACACTTTCACTTTCATGGATCGCATGTAGAACAGGCTGGCGACAATACCGATGAACAACAGAACCAGAGATATGGCTGTGCCGTATCCAAACTGATAGTTCACAAAGGCCTGATTGTACATGAAGATCGGCAAGGTTTGTGTCGAAGTACCCGGGCCACCACCGGTCATCGTATAGATCAGCGTGAACACACCCAGTGTCTGTAGAGTAACCAACATCATGTTGGTCACGATTGACCCTTTTACCATTGGGATCGTAATGTGTCTGACAATCTGGAACCCGGTGGCACTGTCAATAATCGCAGCTTCTTCAACTTCCTTCGGGATATCATCCAGTGCCGACTGATAGACCATCATTGAAAAGGCTGTGCCGTGCCAGATATTCGCGATAATGACACTCACCATAGGGAAACTGAACAACCAGGAGACTGGATTCGCTCCAAACCAGCCGAGGATCTGATTCAATGAACCATTGTCACTGAAAAAGGCGACCATACAGAATGCCACAACAATCTCGGGTGTCACCCAACCGGCAATGACGATGATGCCGATGACCCGGCGGAAGGTCACATTTTTCTCCTTCATTAGAAGGGCCAGAATGAATCCAAGCAATACCTGACCAATCACTGCGGAGAAGATGAGAAAGACCAGCGTACGCCAGACACTAATCCGGAAGTCCGGATCATGGAACATATTAATGAAATTCTGGAATCCGACAAACTCCAAACTCTTGGCTGCCGCCCCAGTCAGAGCCATATTCGTAAAGGCAAAACAGATAGTCAGAATGATGGGAACAATGAAAAACACAAGTAATAACAGTACGGAAGGCATGAGAAACAGAAATGAACCTGGTGCTTTCCTTTTCATAAGTCACTCTCCATTCGAACCGGAAAAAGGGGAGATTATGCCTCCCCCTCCGAATATATCGATATCCTTATTTCTCTTCGATGCTGTCAGCGCCAAGGGAACGGGATACGTTGTCCTTCAATTGTGTAACTCCCTCTTCCGGCGTCAGCTTGCCAGAGGCAATACTCTCAACAATGCTTTGCAATTGTGCGGATACCGCTGCATATTGATCGTTCGCTGGATGGAAGTGAGCCACATTCAAGAGTTCCTGTGCTTCTTTGGTATATGGACGATCCGTATAACCTTCAACTTCTGTGGAATCATTACGTGGGCTGAGGCTGCCTTCCGCCACTACACGAGCAGTCGCATTTTCCTTATTCATCAGAAACTCGATAAATTTCCAAGCTTCTTCCTTGTTTTTCGCTTGTGCAGGAACAGACCAAGCCCATCCGCCAGACATCGTAGTTGCTCCAGGTTCTTCCCCATTTTGTGTCGGGAATGGTGCAAAACCTATTTTCTCTTCAACGTTGGCGATTGGAGCAGCACCGTTCTCGGCCCATGTCGAACCTGCCCAGCTACCATCTACAGCCATCGCCAGTTTGTCTTGCGGGAACTGTTGCTGGAATGCAATACTGCCAGCTTGTCCATTCAGGGCAACCTGCATGGTTGGACCTGTTTTATCCGTGTTAAACACTTGATCTATGAATTTGAAGGAATCCAGCAGCCCCGGGCTGTTCACGACCCATTTCTTGCTGGTGTCGTTATACAGCGTGTCCGCCGTACCATAGAGCAGCATTTCCAGTGTTTGCATGGTGACACCTTCACCGTTTGCTTTGCCCACGATCATATTAAGTGGTGTCACACCCGGCAGTTTTTGCTTGATCGTACGTGCTGCTTCGAGCACTTCTGCCCAGCTTGCAGGTTTGAACGGAACTTCAAGTCCTGCCTGTTGAAACAGTTCCTTGTTGTACCAGATTCCGCGTGTATCCGAGGTAGCCGGAACGCCGTACACTTTGCCGTCTTCTCCGGTAACCCCTGCCTTCAGGTTGTCGATGATGTGTTCTTCCCAATCGGGCCATCCCTGAACCTGTGTATCCAGCGGCTCCAGATATCCCGCAGCAGCATCGGATTTGATGATGGATGTATCTTCAGCAATGACATCCGGTGCCGTATCCGGGGATTTCATTTGCAGAACCATTTTGGACGTATAATCGCCTTCACTTGCCAGTACAGGCGCAATGTTGATTTTGATATCCGGGTTTTCTTTCTCGAATTGATCCACCAAGCCTGATTGGAAGAATTTCGTAAGTGTATCTTCAGATCCTGAAGAACGGAACGATACAGTTACTTCCTTCTTGCCATCACTGGTTGTGCCTGTGCTTGAGCTTCCGCCCGAACAGGCTGTAGTAAGAATGAGCAAGGATGTCATAACTGCTGCTACCGGCATTTTCAATGATATTTTTCTCATGATTCGCTCTCCTCTTGTCGGAATTCAACGAACTCCGAACGTTATAATGTACTCGCAGGTTATCTCTTGCTTCCCTATCTATTTCTGTACGCGGAATCCGCAATAATCCATAATCAGTTCACTAAAGAGCATGTTGGACCATGAAAACCATGGACGTGTATATTCATGTGGATTGTTGGCCGAAAAACCTTCATGGGTCAGTCCGGTATCCGCATCCGTCTTATGGATAAGCTGAAGCAATCGTAGTTTTTCATTGCGATCCTCTGTAGTCAGCCCCTGCATCGATAAAGCGATATGCCAGATGTACCCTTCCGGTGTATGCGGACTACCGATTCCTGCTGCTGCTGTTCCCTCATAAAAATACGGGTTGTGCGAGGAAAGAATGAAACGGCGTGTATTCTGATACACCTCGTCGTTCTCCTCGACATATCCGAGATAAGGTAAAGACAGCAGACTTGGCACATTGGCATCATCCATCAGATTGTGATTGCCTTTCCCATCCGTTTCGTACGCATATATGGTTCCATATTCCGGATGTTCAACGGTGCCATAATCCTGAATACCTTTGTTGATCTCTTGCTCCAACTGCTTAGCAGTCGCTGCCAGCGTTTCATCCTCGAACACCGCTTCAGCAATTTCCTGAAGATATCGAAGCGCCACAACAGCGAACATATTGGATGGAATCAGATAACCATATTCACAACGATCGTCGCTGGGACGGAATCCCGACCAAGTCATGCCTGTGTAAACTGTTTCAGTACCTCGTCCCTCTCGGGTGAGCGTATCGGTTTCGGGAGCATCCAGACGTTGGAACGTGTAGGGTGATTTCGTCTCATGATGCTGTTCCACTTGCCATAACTGCATGATGATCTGGGCTGCTTTACGGAACGTATCATTGAATTGAGTTGTTCTTCCTGTGTTCTTCCACAAGAGATAACTGAGCTGAATCGGATAAGCCAATGAGTCGATCTCATACTTCCGTTCCCAGATCCAATCATTCATTTGCGTCAGGTCTTCCTGATGTCCTTTCCCACTCTCCGTCTCATTAAAAGCGTTTGCATAAGGGTCCAGGAGAATATAATTCAGTTGACGTTCAACCAGTCCAGCGATCATGTCGGCGATATCTTCATCCTCTGAAGCGAGAACCAAATATGGTCTCACCTGAGCAGCAGAATCACGTAACCACATGGCAGGAATATCTCCCGTAATCACAAAAGTTGTTCCATCTTCTTTGCGCTGTATTGTGGTTGCCATCGTATTGGTAAAACAATTTTTGAACATTTGGTTGAGTTCCGGATGGTCCGGCATACGTTTGTTAACCTGATCAATCATGTCGTATATCGAGGGGGAAATTTCTTGATTATCTCTAGGTGTCAGCATGTTGTCCTCCTTATGTAATCCAGTTTGTTAACCGCTTTCATCATCCTAAAACGAATATAATGTTATGTCAATATATTTATTTGTATATTAGCATGTTATTTTAATTTGAAGACACCAAATAATATACCATTTAAAGCAATTCTCCCCATTTTATCCGCACCAAAAAGAGGCCTCGTTTATACGAAGCCCCTGATTGAACACAATGAATATTAAGTTGTTATAATTAACCCTTTTGTTTCACCATACTCGTTGACTTACCCTTCACCAATCGGGCAGGTAAAACAACTCTGTTCACTGTCATTTCGTTGTTCTGCATACTTTGAAGCACCATCTCGAATGCCTGTTTTCCCATATCAAACTGACTTTGTCTCATATGGGTTACACGGCTTCCTTCGGCAGCGTTTGGACTGTCAAAGCAAATGATGGACATATCTTCCGGGATTCTCAGACCAAGCCGATCCGCTGCCTGTTCTGCAAGTAAAGCAATATGATACTCCGCAGCAAAGAGTGCAGTAATCTGGGGGTATTTCTGTAAATGTTCCACCAATGTCTCCACATCACGGACCTCGACTTGAGGATCAAACACACTTGGCAGTGTCGAAAGAAAAGATTCTAACCACAGTTCCCTGTTCACCAGCACCCCTTGATCATGATGAGCCTCAATGATTCCTTCAATTCGTTCTTCAATCGGTGTAGTGTTCGCCGGAGGCTGCGTCAGAAAAGCGATGTGTCGGTGACCGAGGTTGAACAGATAATTCGTCCCTTCTCGCGCGGCGCCTACATTATCCGTACTGACAGATGAAGCCGGAATTCCTTTCAAGTACCGGTCAATCAGGACAAACGGGAATTTGTTAACGACCAGTTTAAGAATCTCATCGCTGAAATATTCACCCTGTGCCGGGAAAATAATCAATCCATCCACACCCAGTTCCAGCAGTTCCTGAATGCTCTGTTCCTCCTGCTCGGGAATCCCGAAGGAACGTCTAAGTACAAGAAAACAATCATGCTCTCGCGAAGCTTCTTCCATACCATATAACAGTTCTGTACCATACATATCACTGAAATTAGTAATGACCAGACCAATGAGCAGCTTCTTCTCTGGATCTTTAACCGAAGCACGCGGAGCAGGTCTGTTAGGTCTTTCCTGTAACATATCTGCTGTGTCGGCTACAAAGGAACCCCGTCCCGGCTGACGAACAATTAATTGTTCACTCGCCAGCATCTCAAGTGCTTTTTTAGTTGTAATCCGGCTCACTCCGAATTCATCACATAATTCCTTCTCCGAAGGAACACGCTCACCCACTTGATATTGATGAAGCTGTATCCGTTCGCGCAAGGATTCAAAGATCTGTTCATACATCGGCTTGGATGCCGAGTCTTTCCCCAATACAAGCACCTCCATAAATACCCATACTTCTCATGTTCTACATCCTAATATATCATGTTATATCATTAATGTGAAGAAAGGAGACAACTCACCTGCTGTCATATGAGAGCAAAAGAAAAAACATCCCAATGGATGCTTCATTAATCTTAGGCGTCAGATGTGAATCGAGATACAACAAAAAGCCGACAAGCCCGGATACCTCGGCTTATCGGCTTCTTGCTTAGATGGTCAAAATGCAGTTAACGTCCAAGTCATACTTTGCATAATTAAGGTTGCAGACCCTCAGCGGACGGTGGACTCACTTCCGTTCCATTCTCTTCAGGGCTCGAATCTGGTTCTGGAACTGATTGTTCTTGTGCTGCGCTGACGAACAATCGTCCAGCTGCTTCCGCCTCTACTTTGTTGCCTGCTGCATCCTGAGCACGAATCACAATGACTCCACCCTCCAGAACAAGGGATGAAGGTGTTGTGTACGTACCTGTGTAACGACCAGGTTCAGTCTCCACCAACGGAACCTCTCCTGCCCCCTGGTCATTCAGATTCAGCGGTAACTGAATACGGAAAGATGCTTGCAGACCAGGTTTACTGTCAAATGAAACGGTAACACTCTGCCCTGATGTGATTCGAACATCCTCAGCCGGAGTAATATTCGTAAGTTCTGGCAACGCCGTTTCCACATAGACGGTGCGGGTTACGGTTGTTTTGTTGCCAGCGATATCGGTTGCTGTAATGGTAATTGTGTTCTCGCCTTCATTGACCAATACACGGTGACTGAAACTTCTGTCTTTACCCACTTGTACGGTTTGTCCGTTAACGGTTACCTTATCGAGGAATTGTTCCACGACATTACCCGTTACGTGAACCACTTCTGCATTGATGCGATCCCCTTGAGCTGGCGTGAGAATCGTCAATTGTGGTTTGGTCTGATCCAGAATAATGACTACGGGAAGTGAACGGTCCGTTGTTTTACCGTCTACCACTGCCTCCGCAGTAATCGCATTAATGCCAGAACGGAGCTTCACACCGTATGAGAACTTCCCATTTGCCACCGTTGTGGTGCCAGCCAGATCCTTGCCGTTGTAGATCTTGATCTGAGCTCCAGATGCCGGAGACGTTCCCGACACAGTGAAGGTCGATTGATTCGTATACGTGTTTGCAGGTACTGTGAGCACAGGTGCATTTACCGGATATCTCACGACCGCACGAATCATGTAATTGCCTTCTTCTACCGGTGAAGTACTCCATGCTCCGCTTACACGCTGCCAGCTTCGACCAGCATTCGTACCATTCTCATCGGTAGCGAGTCCCGGAGCACTTGTTCCGGCTACGCTTTGTACATACACGATATAGAAATCACCCGTTACAATGACCGGTTCCGGGAATTCAACAGTTGTCCATTGATCGTTACGAAGTGCAGTACCGTCAAATGGTCCAGCCAGTTGTCGTCCCGGAGCTCCGCCCGCACCCGATGCATCATATACGGCATATTGGAACGCTGTGCCTCCAGGTACAGGCCATTCTGTGTTCCAGAATCGGAACGATGCACCTGTCAGTTGAGCGCTCTCCAGCTCTGGTGTCATTCGAACTGCCCAAGCGTTATCCGCAGCATTAAAAGCTCGTGCGTTCTCTGCTGTTCCATCATCATAAGCAATTTCCCCAGGGAAACCGATGAATGGTTTTAAGGCAACATTTGCCTCAGCCGTACCATTACCAGGGACTGTCACAGTAACGGTTTTACTGTAATAATCTGCAGCCCGGATGGATAGGGTATAACTTCCTTCCAATACCTGAATATCGAAGCTGCCATCTGAACCTGTGCGAACTTCACCTACATTCGCATCTTCCACCACGAGAACGGAAGCATCAGCCAGTGGTTGTCCTGTCCGCTCATCCGTTACTACACCTTCAATCTGCCCATGCGGAATTGCTTCCAGATTAAAGTTGGCTTTGGCTCCATTGCCATCTGTAATCGTCACCTGCTGAGTTCGAGGATAATATCCATATGCTTCAGCTTTTAACGTGTAATCACCTGCTACGTGTGTGAAGTTATACTTGCCTGTAGCTGGATCTGTCTTCACCGAACGTCCGGTTTCCAGTACGGTAACCGTTGCACTTGCAGGCAGGCTTTGTGGATTAACCGAACCTGTTCCTGGTTTTTCAACTTCAGGTTGTTGCTGTTTCGTTTTGTTAAATTCCGCTTTGTCTGTCCGCGAAATTTTGTACCATGGATTATCATAGGACGGTTTTGGTTTGTCATTGTTAAGCACAACCGCACTGTCCTCCGTTACCGTCTCCGCAGCAACTCCCAGTACACGGAAATCATCAATGAACCAGCCTGTCTTCACAACACTGTTATCTGAGGTCAGGCGGAATCGGAATTGAACTTCATTACCGGTAAGTGCATTTAGATCATAAAATACGGGTGTCCATTGTTTACCGTTTGTACTATGTGAGAATTTGCCCAGTTCCGACCATGTGGTTCCACCATCCTTGGTGACTTCCACATACCCGTAGTCGTATCCACTCTCAATCTCGTACCAATGATTAAACGTGAGTGTTCCTTCGGACACATCCGTCAAATCAATGACCGGAGATACGAGTGAATAGTTGGAGCCACTCTCGTACGTATTGTCGAGATCAGTCGCCCAGACATTCGGTGGAGAAACCGCGCTGGCAGGTCCCGTTACCGGAATACCGCGTTCCCACTCATCTTTGGTTCCTGAATGAGTCCAGCCGTTATCATCACTGCCATCGAAATGATCGATGTAGATATCCTGAGGCACCTCTACGGTAATGGAGACCTCATTCGATTTGTCGCTTTCATTGCCACTATAATCAAGTGCGGCAACGGTATAATAATACGTCGAATCTGTCACCGTAGCCGTATCTGTAAACGTTGTTCCTGTTGCAGTTCCAATGGATTCATAACCTGCACCTGCGGTTGTGGAGCGATATACGATATAGGATTCGAGATCCTCATCGCTCGGACCCGTCCAGCTCAAGGCTACATTACCAAGAATATCGGCTGTCGCAGACAATCCGGCAGGAGCGCCCGGAGCAATCTCATCCAGTTCTTCTACAGCGAAATCATCAATGTACCAGCCAGCCTTTTGCAATGAATTATCGCTCGTCAGATTGAACTTGATGAACACCTGCTGTCCCGCGTATTCGCGAAGATCCACATATTGTGTCTTCCAATTGCCACCTGTACCCGTGAAGGTTAACAGCTCTTCGAACACATAATCGCTATCCTCGGAAGCGATGTATACCTTGCCGAAGTCGATGTTATTCTCCAGGTCATACCAGTGCTTGAAGGATAATAACGCCCCTTCTGGACTCTCGGTTAGATCAATAGGCGGCGCAAGCAGATATGCATTGCTATTCGCCACATAAGTTCCTTGCAGATTGGTTGCAATCACCTTGTCACCGGAGTATGCACTTCCAGGACCACTGCTTGGTGCTCCCCATACCCAGGTACTTCCGGTTCCGCCAGTCGTGAAGCCCAGCTGATCTTCTTCAAAATCCTGAAGGTATCCTGGCTGAACACCATTGGAGACAGCCACTTTATATACCTGACTTTCGAATCCGTTGTTGCCATAATCATTCACGCGGATATAATACTCCACACCTTGCGGTTCAATAAGAAAAGCAGGGATTGTCGCTGTATATGTCCCATCTTTGTTATCTCCAGCAATCCGGTTCATCGGTAGATAAACGTACTGGTTGGTGCCTGTCGTTTTGGCAAAAGCCTCGACGGAGACTACTGCGACGTTATCTGTCACATGAGCGGTTAATGGTATATCGATGCCTGTAAAGGCAGAATTAACAGGGGTATGTGCCAGTACTGGCTCTTCCAGATCATCTCCGGCCGTAACCACTCTGCCGGATACTGTGCCGATCCCTTCGAGTACAGAACCCACAGCATCAAGGGCATTAATAATGCCGTGACCGTAGCCGTTATTAGGAGATGTCGGATACTGACTATCGGTTCTCGGCGTGGCTGTATCTGTAATGATCTGCTCCAGCTGATCCACTGTAAGGGAATGATTGGCCTGAAGCAGCAGTGCAGCAAGCGCAGTTGTATGCGGGCCTGCCATGGACGTTCCGTTCCAGCCTCCCTCATATACACCGCCCGGAACTGATGAACGGATATTCACACCAGGGGCAGATACTTCCGGTTTGATCTCCCCATACGGGGATGGGCCCAGCAGGGAGAACGAAGCCAGATTTCCGTTGATATCTGTGGCTCCCGTGGCAAAACTTTCAGGGTAATTCGCAGGGTTCGCAACAGAGCCGGGACCACCCGGATTCGTCAGTCTTACATTACCTGCGGAGAACTCGGGAAAGATCTGCGCATCACGCCAAGCTTGGACCATAGGACGGAACCATTCATCCAATCCTGCGCCTCCGCCCCACGAGTTGTTAACAACATCCGGTGCAAGTTCAGGATGCAGATTACCTTCCGCATCCACCGGAGCGATCAACCATTGTCCGCCATCGAGAATAATGGCATCTGTTGTTTCCGGATTGAATATCCGCACACCAATCCATTTTGCACCGGGAGCAACCCCGATCTGGTTGGTACCATCTGCTTCGGAGCCAACCATCGTACCCATCGTGTGCGTACCATGCCCGTCTTCGTCCGCAGGGAGGGAAGCATTACTGTGCGGATCATACCAGCTCAGTTCGGGATCAACGATATTGCCCGAGGCATCCAGTCCCCGCCATTTGCTGCGGAGCGCCGGGTGGGTATAATCCACACCGCTGTCCAGATTGGCTACAACAATCCCTGTTCCATCGATGCCCCGATCCCACACGGCTGGCGCATTGATGTAATCCAGGTTCCATTCCACGTTTTCTGTCGCAAGCTTGTCTTTTGCAGCAGGCTCTTTGTCTTTGACTCCGACTGAAGAGTCTTTAGTTGGCGTTTGGACAACATCTTTGCCTGATGCTGCATTTGCCGGTTCTTTACTCACTTCGGCTTTCTGTAAGTATCGTGTCTCATTCGGTAGAATCTTCTCCACCTCAGGCAGCAGCGCAATCTGTTCCATGACTTCTTTGGTACTCGTTACTGCCAGTGAATTGACGATAAAATAGCTTTTATATTCTTTGACCTTACCCAGGTCAACTTCCTTTTCCAGATAAGTTTCCAATGGATATTGTGTACGCGAGGCCGTTTCTCGCAGAGAGCTGACGACCGAATTACGAACGGACAGCTTTGTGGCTGAAGCCGTTTGTTTGGCTATGGTCGCCTTTTCAAGGGCCTGTTTGGAGACTGCTGCTGTATCCACCTGTTCCTTCATTTTCACCAGATAGGTCACATATTCACTACCATCAAATTCTTTGGTCAACTTGGCGTTTACTTTGGACTCCGTAACTTTGGCAAGTCCAGATTTCATATCCAATTTGGATGATGTGGAGTTTTCAGCTGAAACCGGATGAATGATCGAAAATGCAAGGAGAAGCGAGAGCCCCATGGAGATGGGCTTGCGTAACCGATTAATCTTTATCAAACTTTTCCACTCCTTTTACCCGGTTTTTTTAATTTAGTCTGGTACATATGCCCTTCTCTGCATAATGAAACGGTAAATTAACCTTTATTGCGGATGAAATAGATGCCCTGGATTTCACATAAAGCCTCACCTCCTTTACAGGTCTGGTTAGGGAACAATATGAGTCAGAAGAGATAACAGATCAGTCTATGTTTTTTTACTTGGAAGTTTAGGAGATTGAATGAATTGGATTAAAACATGTGAGTAAATAATTTGGGTGTTTGAATCATGCAATGAGAGTGAATGTCTATAAGCATTCATGTGGAAGGGTAATCTGGAGCGTTAGCAGAACGCTTGCTAAGGAGTGGTGAATATGACTTTCGATCGTGATTCGGGTGAGTAGTTAAACATTTTAATTACATATAATAGTCGATTAGGAATTTAATTGGATTTTATTGGTATAGTATAAAGTCATTATTCGATATACACAAGCACTATATTGAAAAATATAGAAAATAAGTCTATTTAATGCTTTTATGTGTCTGATGTCGCTTACGTATTTCAGCTTATTTTTCGTATTCATGCATTTTTTTGATGAATAATAGTTTGTAGTAGTTCTATACAACCAAGACCTGACACTCAAAATTTCAAATCAAGAAAAAGAACGACATGAGAACTCTCATGTCGTTCATCTCAAAATTTATATCTCATCATGTAATGTTCACGCCGCCACTTGCATACCCGACAACCGTATTCACAAGTGTGAGTCCGGCTGCCGTTGCCGAGAACACCAGTAGCAGACGTGTCTGTGCAGTCACAGGTATAGTCAATCCGGTTGTTATGCCATTGGAGATACTACCCAAAGCAATAATACCGGTGAGTGGAGGTGCCAGTGTAACGACCGCCCCCGGAACCGCAGTAAATGCATTATCAGGAGTAGGTGAACTGAATAATTGCGCAGTGATGGTCACTGTTGAACCGACCAAGGCCAAGGCTGCTGTGGTACTGAAATAGGCAGCAATCGAAGTTATAACGCCATCCCGTGGGACAGAGAACGCAAAGTTAATGAGTGGTCCGACAATCGTTCCCGTTAAATCAATCGTGCCACCCAGAATGCTGACTCCTGTTGCCGAGCTGCCGAAACCGATAAGGCTTGTCGTTCCAACCAGTCCACCAAGAATCGTTGTTAATATGGCAGGTCCGCCAGAAGCAAACGGTATAATGGCGCCAGAACCCGTAGCTCCAGTTACACCCGTGCTGCCAGTTACTCCCGCAATCCCAGTTGCGCCGGTAGCCCCGGTTACCCCTGCAATTCCGGCTGCACCCGTATCTCCTGTCACACCCGTTGCCCCGGTGACTCCCGCAAGTCCAGCTGCACCCGTATTCCCTGTGACTCCGGTGGCTCCTGCTACGCCAGGATCACCTGTTGCTCCTGTAACGCCCGCTGCCCCAACAGCTCCTGTACTCCCCGTTACACCTGTCGCTCCTGTTGCGCCACCTGCTGGGCCTGCCGCACCCGTTGCTCCAGTAACACCTGTTGCACCTGCTGGTCCCTGGGCACCAGCAGCTCCCGGTGTACCAGCTGGACCTACACCACCCTGAGCACCAGCAGCGCCAGCCGGGCCTTGTGGACCAGGTACGCCCTGAGGACCCGCTGGTCCTGCAGGTCCTGCCGGACCTTGACTGCCTATGTTTCTAAGCCCTGTTGTGATAGCCAATTCGGTCGCACGGATCAAAATGACCAGTTGATCTTTCTCAGCCGAATCGATATTCCCCTGTAAAATGACAGATAGGAGCACATCCAGCAATTGCTGCAAATTGGTTCCCACACTGATCGGAGAAAATGGAACGGCCTCTGCAGATACAATGGTAAGCTCCAAGATCGCTTCGAGATCTGCCTTGGTTCCCTTTTTCAAATCCGAGCAATGAACCAGAGCCAGTAATTTACGCAGTACCTCAATCAGAAGTGAAACATTGTGAGGCGAGGGATTGGCAAAAACCTGTACAATTGCTCCCTTCAACTCACCAATTAATTTGAGAAGGAATTCGGCTTCTTTGTCAAAACACTTATGATGGTGGTTATTGTGATGATGATTGTGGTGGTTATGATGGTGCTCGTGATGGTGTTCTTTGTGCTGCTCTTGGGGATGGTCACAGTCCTCAGCTTTTTTTTTCTTAAATCCGCTCCAACCATATCTGATGCGTTTCTTTGGTTTCATCTTTTTGCAGATCCTCCTTAGTGAGTCTCAATCAATCCATTACAGGCGAACATCACTGGTTTGATGATATCAGTATATTAGCAAGCAAGAATTTCGTGATTATTATATAAGTGAATTTCCGAATTACAGTTTCATCTTGGAGAAACCTCCATTATCACGGAGAGGATTTTGCATGGAAGTCAGCCCTATATATAGCCCAACCAAAAGAGCGCTATCCGATGAGTACAATACTCCTGGATGCGCCCTTTTCTATATTTACAGTATTTAATTTATCTTTGTTGATTAGTCCAATTTAATTTTGAAAACAATAGGCGCATTACTTTTCACAGTTGTCGTTGTGATCATCAGTGCGTCCGCTGTTCTCTCCCATTTCGGTTGTTCCTCGTAACCAAGTACCTGAATATCTTGAATGACCCCTTGAAAATGGTGAGAATTTTCCTTCAGGGATTTAATCTGCACCACCCCGTTATCTGGATAGGCAAGAACCGTGGCATACAGATCGCTTTCTTTTAACGTAAACCGTATATCTTCACTCGTAAATATCTTCGTATCCCCATCCGTGAATTGCCCTTCCTTCACCTCTGTCGGACCCTCGCCAAACGTACGCCAGAATGACGTGTCATAGATCGCTTCCCCATTCACTTCCAGCCACTTGCCAATGCTCAGCAAAATCTCACGATCTTCTTCCGGTATGCTGCCGTCTGCTTTGGGTCCAATGTTCAGCAGTAAATTTCCGTTTTTGCTTACAATATCGACGAGATCCCGAATGATCTCTTCAGCCGTTTTATAGTTATTATTTTCCGTATAACACCATGAGTTTTTAGCAACAGCTGTATCCGTTTGCCAAAAATAGGGCTTAAGCTCAGCGAACTGTCCCCGCTCCACATCCGGAACGGCACTACCAAACATGTAGGCCTCATGTTTATAATTGATAGCTACAGGCACACCCCATTCTTCGCCTTTGTTATAATAATAGGCAGCAAATTTTTTAAGATAGGGTTTGAACGCAACCGTTTGAATCCACCAATCAAAATAAAAGACCTTTGGCTGGTATTGATCGACCAGTTCACAACAGCGAATCAACCAGTCCTCCAGATACTCCTCGGTTGGAGGTGAGTCATACAAGTCGAAGTGATCCTTGGGTTCAGGCATGGCAGGCCAATAGAAATCCCCACGCTCCAGAGGTTCCTTAATATCTGAATCAAACTCCTTCCCATGAGACATGAAGAACCAGTGCTCGGCGCGGTGAGACGACACGCATAATGTCAGCCCCTGCTTCTCGTATGCAACCTTCATCTCACCCAGAAGATCCCGTTTGGGCCCCATTTCATATGTGTTATAGTGAGAGATAGAGCTTTTGTACATCTGAAAACCATCATGGTGCTCTGCCACAGGCATAACATATCTGGCTCCAGCCTGTTTGAATAACGTTGCCCATTCGTCTGCATCAAACTTCTCTGCACGAAACATCGGAATGAAGTCTTTATATCCAAAGTCCTTATGAGGTCCATACACCTCAAGGTGATGTTCATAAGCTTTGGTGCCTTGTATGTACATATTTCGCGAATACCATTCGCTATCATAGGCCGGTACAGAATATAGCCCCCAGTGAATGAATATGCCGAATTTCGCTTTTGGGTACCATTCTGGAACTTGGAAGGTGCTAAGCGAACTCCAGTTGTCCTTGAATTTACCGCTCTCAATCGTTGCTTCAATATGTTGCAAATATTCGTTTTTGTCCATGAGATGTTCTCATCCCTTCTGTTATTGTCTGTAGTTGTATTGTAGTGCTACGGCCGAAAGATAGACATGCAGAACACTAACTTTTAGATGGACAATAATAACCTTGTATGGAGATGAAAAGTATGAATCACCAAACTTTGCTTACGAACTACCTGTCCAATCTCCAAGTCGAATTATTCATGGTCAATTACAATCGGTGCGATACGGATTGGCGGGATCTGGATTACACGCCCGATTACAGCAAGTTTTATTTCATATGCGAAGGTGAAGGTTGGCTCAAAATTGGGGATGAGGAGTATTATCCTGCGCCTAATCAGCTTATTTTAATGCCAGAGGGGATCAAACAGTCTTACTCTGCCATTAATGAGAGTCCTTTTCTCAAATATTGGTGTCACTTTAGCGCAAAGGTTGGGGGAATCAATTTGTTCCAAATTCTGAAATTCCCACACATCTGTACGATAGATCAACCTGAGTTGATTCAAGCAATCTTCAGCAGTATCCTTACATATGCAAAATCCGATGAAGTCTATGGCCATATGATGGCCAAGAGTAAATTAACCGAGCTACTGTCCCACTATATAATGAATCTGGATCTGGATCAGATCTCTTTTATTAACGTGCCTGTCATGGAGAAACTATCCACCATTCTGGCGTATATTGATTCCAACATCGAAGAGAATATTTCGGTTCAAGAACTGGCCCAGATCGCATACATGCATCCAAATTATTTCATTCGATTCTTCAAGCAGCAGATCGGAGTTCCTCCGATCCTCTATATTACTGGCAAAAAAATCGATAAGGCCAAGGAGTTACTGGCCTGCACCCCGAACACAATCACTGCCATCGCCGAGCATCTCGGTTTCAGTGATTTGTATTATTTCTCCAGACAGTTCAAAAAGCATACAGGGTTAACTCCAACGGAGTACCGCAAACAACAAACGGTACTTACAACGAAACATGGTTTATAAATAAGACCATAGCAGAGAGAGAGTTCCCTCATTCGGAACTCCCTCCTATAGACTTGTTTCTATTCGATTCATGCTGAGTTACTTTCTTGAGTTCTCTCAAATAAGCGTAACCATAGTTTTGATCCGGCTCAAGATATGCCCCTTCCGCCCACTCGTTCCAGGCATTAACAAAAAGATACTGACTTTTGTACAGCGTCCTCGCTCGTTCCATCTGTCTGGACAGATACAGCCCAAACTTCTCTGGGGTGGCCCCGAGCGTACTCTGTCCGTCAACACCTCTCCGCGGTGTATTATCCCAATTGACAAAAGCACCTGGATAGACAATTTCTCCGTTACGGTGTGGTGTTCGTTCGAGAATGGAGGACCATACCTTGTCGTAATTCACAGCAATATGCTGCTGTCCCTTGATGTTCATTTCGATCCAGATTCCATTCATATGTCCATGTGCAAACGTATAATGCGGTTCAAATTCCATACTCGCATCAAAGACCTGACGATTAAATGTAGGGAATCCACCAATGGTCTGCACAAAATGAATCCCTTTCAGGCCATGCTTCAAAGCCAATTCACGCCAAAACTGAATCATTTCCTCACATTGCGGAATACTGGCTGGTCGATAGATCACAAACAACGGCTTACCTTCCACTCGAATATATCGTTTGTCCTTAAATACTTTTACCAAATAATTGAAATGTTCTTCCCAATCCTCTCGATCCCCATAATTCTGGGCCATGAGAATATCGGATTCTTGCCCATCCCATTTTCTTGTCCATGTCTCATTGGCCCAAGACAAACAAAAAGGAAAATCAGGCTCCCCACTATCCAAAATTTCATTCACTGGTTTTTCCAGCAAACGCTTGCCTTTGAACCAATAATGATAATAACAAAATCCATAAATGCCATGCTGTTTAGCCGTTTCCGCTTGCCACTTTCGTACATCTGGATCGGAAAGGTCATAATATTTCCCCTGAAATGGCTGTTTAGGCTGATGATGACCCGAATATAAAGGCGCGGCTTTTTTTACATTCGTCCATTCGGTAAAACCGTCCCCCCACCATCGGTCGTTCTCCTCAATCCGGTGAAATTGGGGCAGATGCAGAGCAATTACCTTCAATCAGAACTCCTCCAATGCAGCAACATGATGCAGCCTACGCTCCTGTGATTTTTGGGATGATTTATATGAAAATGATATCCAGCAGTCGCAATGTTTTTTGTAGATGGGATTGATTATATTTCATGTATGCCAGAGCATGGCTAGCGGCCAGTCTCCTTGCATCAACACTATGCCAGTAAAGTTCAAACTTCTGAGTGAGCTCTTCACAAGAGTTGTATTGTTGAAAGTTACTAAGGTCAATCCCGTTGCTCTGATTCACAGATGGTCCTATGAGTTGAAACGTCCCACATGCGGCAATTTCCATCACGTTTTTGATTGATTCGCCACGATGAATAACCAGTTTGCTTCCGTTATATAACATCTGACGAGCTTCATTCGTATGAACAGGCTTGAAATCCCCGATCTGTGCCCAACCCTTTCCATCTACCCGAACCTTTTTGTTATCCAAAAGACCCGATTTGGCAACAGCGTTGACGATGCCATCCGATTCTGCATCCCCGATGATATAAACATCCGATTCGTACTCCGAGGGAACAGCTTGCGGACAGAATATATGTGGATCAGGTGGCATGAACAGTTCATGACTACCAGTGCTTCCCATATGATGCTGATCATCGCTTATTTGGGTTGAATGTTGTGTAAACACGTGATCAAAAATCGGTAGAATAGTTTCGCTTTGATTCACTTGTTGATCGGCAGACAACCAGATGGCCTTTTTCACGGTGGATGTCCTTAATGCTGTAATATTCTCATCCGGCAAGTTTTCTCGGCTTCCGATAACCATAATCAGGTCAACATCATAGGAAGACAAACAGGCTGACACGGTTTCGATATATTTAATCTCATTCACATTTCTCACGAGATGTTTCAGACTCTGTTCAATCAGGACACAATGTGATGACATTTCTCGGTCATTACAAGGAGTGATAAGAAGCACATTTAACTCCTTATAGATCACTTTTGGTACTTCTCGGGTAGGTATGCTTCCCACCTGCATCATTTTCAGCCATTGCTGATTCAGTTCCAATTGCTGTACTTCCATATGTTTACGCATGGATTTGAGTTTCCTGTTCAGAACCACATTCATCTGTCTCAGGAATAACCGGTTCGCATCATGAACTGAACGTTTCTTTTTCGTGGACTTAACCTGCATTTTTGACTTCTTTTGGATAGCAAACCCTCCCGTTCCATACGAAAACATTCTCTGCCTACAATATGCATGACATAGTGTTTCGCTAACTCTTTTTTTGCAAAAGGGGCTTTATCCCAAGTATATAATGTGTGGCCACCCGGATCATTCCAGATCTTGTCCTCATAGAATATATGAATACTGTATAGGAGATGATATCTTTGCCAACTTTTGATAGCATCCTTGTCACCGGTAATCAGACCATTAACCAAGATCTGCAAGTTAATGGTAATCAAACCGTTGGTGTCGATCTAAACGTCAATGGCAGTCAGACCATAACAGGCAGCCTTCAAATCAACGCCAGCTCCTCGATTGTCAACCATTTGGGTGTAGGCGGAGTGATTGAAGCTGGAGATAGCGTTAAGGCCGCTACACAATTAATGGCACTTAATCAACCTACTCTTCCAGTCTCCCTCCCCGTTTTGCAACAATTCAGATATTACAATCCTGGTGTTGCAGGTCAACCCGGTCTGGTCTTAACAGGGACAGCTGGCAACCAATATATACTGTTCGTTGATGAGAGTAGTGGGACACCCCATCTCGCTATTCAGCCCGTATAATATAACCCTGAATAGATGAATTTCACCAAAAGAAGCGATATCCGAGTACATTCCGGATATCGCTTCTTTTGGTTTCTTTTCTGATGAAGCCTACTTATAACTCCATCCATTTATTAATCTGTGATCAATACGGACATGACACTCTTGCTTTCCAGCTGGAACTTCATCAATACATCGTCGCGTAGCTTAACCTGTATGTTACCCGTCTTCTCCCCATCATTGAAGAGGACTAGAGCTACGGAACCATCGGCATTTTTAAAAGCCACAGAACAAATTCCATCATAACTGGATGTTGATTCGATCCGAACAGCCTTCGGACGGATCACAGCACTAAAATGAGCCAGAGCATAATAATCAAGTGTATACGTAAGTTCCTTTGTTTGCTGATTCACCTGTACGATGCCACGGCACGTACTTTGTCCAAAGCCAGGGACCGTAGGACCGTTGTTCTCATCAAGTGCCATATTCCAGAGTACAAATGACTTGCTGTAATTACGAAGAATGTGGATTCCCGTTCGCATCACATTCGAGAAGGCTTGCTCAAATGGCGGAATCCACTCCCCGCCTGAGCCTTCAGTGAAATGCACTTCTTTACCTGCAAAAGCTTCATAAACCTTCGTTTGAGCGGAAGCATCGCCCCCGTACCAGTGCCAGGCCACGCCGTCCACTTCATCTCCCGCTTGTTCAAGTACAGTCAGGGGATAGTCCGGTTGATCCCAGTTGTGATCGTAACAGAGAATCTTGGTTTGAATATTGTTTTGCACAAAGGCTGGTTTGAGATGGTTTTTGATAAAATCTGCTTGTGCTTCGGCTGGCATCAACATACCGGGATAGTGCCTTGGTTCATAAAGCGCCTCATTCTGTGGTGTGATGGCATGGATCGGTAATCCATGCTTGCCATACGCTTGAATGTATTTCACGAAATATTCAGCATAAACGGGATACCATTCAACCTTCAACTGTCCGGTAATCATCGATCCGCTCGTTTTCATCCATCCCGGTGCACTCCATGGTGAAGCAAACAGTTTCATTTCAGGATTCAATGCCAACGCCTTTTGCGTTAAAGGAATAACATCCTCTTCATCATGTGAAATACTAAATTGGGTTAATTCCGGGTCCGTCTGCTGTTCGGGCATATCGTTATAACTGTATACCGTTCTCGCATAGTCCGAAGCGCCCATCGGATTACGGATGACTGACAGCCCGATCCCTTTCTCCGGATGGAATAGTCGGGTCATGACCTCATCCCGTTGTTCCTCATTCAAGATTTGGTTGATCAAATAGGCAGATGAATCGGTAAAAGAAGCACCAAATCCGTCCATCTCCTGATACGTTAGCTGATCATCCAGATGGATGGTCGTTGTCTCCTTATCAGCATCCAGTGGTTTCAATTGATCTTGGGTTAGAGATACAAATAAATCTTCTTCACCCGTAGATTTGTACATTTTAAATGTAGTCATAAGATTCTCCTTCATATTTCTATTATTGAATGCCTAGTTTCTCTTTGTTCAATTTCATCTTTTCACTGCGTACCTTCACAATCTCTTCCCAACGATTCTCACCTAAAAATGACTTGTAAGAAGCCAGTGCATTGTCATACGAGGCATCATCCTTGGAACGTACCATACTGACCAGTGTTGTATTCCACTTCGTATTGATTGCTGACAACGCACGAGCTTCAGGTGTACCTTGATCCGGGCTAATATTCTCCAGAATAAAGTGTGGTTTCAGCTTGCCTTTGCCCCACTCCTGCATCTGTTTAATCGCTTCAGGAAAAGCATCTGCACTGAGTGCTTTGTGGCGGTCATGACCGAAGAACATAAACTCACCCATTCGATAATCCTTTTTAAATTGATCCGCATTATGCAGTTGCATGTCTTTCACTGCTGGCAGTAATTCTACACTACCGTCGGCTTTGGTTTGGAAGGTCTCCCCTTCGATCCCGTAATTCATAAGCGTCTGTCCTTCTTCACTCAATAAGTACGTAAAGATTTGAATTGCCTTGGCCGGGTCTTTACAGTCCTTGGAAATAAAGTTGATCATCCAGCCTGTAATACCGGACTGATTCAAGGTTGGCTCATTGCCCTTGGTACTCTGTGGCCCATCAATGGCGACGTATTCTTTGCCTTCATTGGCGCTCATATAAATTTGCAGGTTTCCTCCCTGTTGAGGTGTGCCATCCAGCAACATCGTTGCATATTTTCCCGATTTCACTTTCTCTTCAAAAGCCGTACCATCATCGGCAAAACTGTCATCACTGATATTGCCGTCTCTATACACGGTGTTCAATGTTTTCAACCACGTGAGGTAATCTTCATCCAGGTTACGATCATAGAATTCTCCATTCTCGTTCTCAAGCGGAACACCAATGAAGTCTTGCAACGTATCTCCGAGTGAACCCGTTCCTTCACCTACGGCATTAAAGCCGAATGGAATCAGCGCAGGGAACTTCTCCTTGATCTGTTTCATCACACTCTGGAATTCTTCTGGCGTTCCAATGACCGGACTACCCAAAGCTTCGTACACATCTTTACGAATGATAAATGCCGTTTTGGCTGGAATGTTACCACTATCATAATCCTCTTGCGTATTGGAATAGTTCGGGTAACCATAGGTTTTACCATCCGCCAATTGGAACCAGTTCAATGTATCGGCAGCTGCAACTTTATTAAAGTAAGGATCATATTTTTCCGCCAGATCGTTCAGCGGCATCGCCCAGGTTGCTGCTTTTTGTACCACAGGAGAATTGGAGTCAAATACGGTCAGCAAGTCAGGCATATCTCCACCGGCGAAAAAGGTGTTTAACTTGGTATCATCACCCGTGATGAATTTAATATTGATGTTCAGATCCTCTTTGATTTTCTTGGTAACAATGTCCTTGCCAAAATCAGTGTTCCACCAGTCCGCATTGACGTACCATGTCAGGTCGGTAGCCTCTTCCTTTTTATCCAACTGCCAAGCTGGCTTTTCCGGGTCAACCGTATAACGATCTTCAATGGATACCCAATTCCCTTCACTGGAGCCCCCCGATCCACCGCTGCAACCTGTAATCATAAGTACGGCTGTGAGCAGTGTTGCGAGCAATTTAATTCCTTTTTTGCCTGCTGCCTTGTTCAACTTCAACATATTTTTGTTCCTCCTCAAAATGGGTTATTGGTTGCTCCTATTCCTTGACTGCTCCGAGCATCATTCCCGAGATAAAGTATCTCTGAACGATGGGATAGATCAGCACGATAGGGAGTGTCGTAATGACAATGGTGGCTAGCTGCACGCCTTTGGTCGTTGTTTCTATCACAGCCGAACCCCCGACATTTTGCATGGATTGTGTCTGGGACTGAACGATAATCTCATACAACATCATCTGAAGTGGATACAGTGACTGATCGGTAATGTATAACTTGGTTGTCATGAAGTCGTTCCATTGCCCCACCCCATTAAATAGCGCAATTGTAGCCATGGCAGGCATGGAGAGTGGAATGAAGATTTTCAGGAAAATATGCCAATCCCCTGCACCGTCAATCTTGGCCGATTCTTCCAGCGAATCCGGAACATTCCGGAAGAAATTCATCAGAATTACGACATCATAGAAGCTGAACAACGCCGGAATAATGTACACCCAGAAGCTGTTTAACAATCCAAGTGATTTGATTAACAGGTATGTCGGGATCATGCCGCCCGAGAAGAACATGGTAATAACACCCATGGCAACGTATAATTTACGGCCTCTTATGTACTTTTTGCTCAGACCGTAACCAACCATGGCACAGAAGAACACATGTGTAACAACGCCAATCGTTGTTTTGGACACCGATATGAAGAAGGCCTGCCATATGCCCTGATCATTGAATACAGCTCTGTAATTCTCCAGCGAGAATTCCGGTGACCAGAAGATGAACCCACCTTCCGCCAACGCTTTGCCTGAGCTAAAGGAAGAGATGATGACATTCCAGAGCGGGACCAGAATAACGATCGTACAGATGATTAACAAAATCATATTTAAGGTATCAAAGATCCGACTATCGAGATCTTCTTTTGCCACCTTTCCATTCACGCGGGATGCCTCCTTCTACAACACAGATTGATTATCGTTTAATTTGCTTGTGATTTTGTTTGCCGTGACGAGTAGAATAACAGAGATGATGGAGACACCCAAGCCAACGGCCGTTGCATATGAAAAGTCGCCCTGAGACATCCCCATACGGTAGACGTACGAATTGATGACTTCCGCTTTATCGCGGTTCTGGGAGTTCATGAGAACCAGGGTCTGATCCAGATTTGACCCTAATAAACCGCTTACAGTTAAAATCAGATTTAGGCTTATGATTGATTTCATGTTGGGCAATGTGATATTCCAGATCTGTCTAAGACGGCTTGCACCATCAATTTTGGCAGCTTCATAATACGTTGGGTCAATCTTTGCCATGATCGCCAGATACAGAATCGTTCCCCAACCTGCTTCTTTCCAAATATCCGATAACGTAGCAATCCACCAATACTTGCCTGCATCCAGCAAGATGTTCTGCGGTTGCGAGATCACTCCCAGGCTAAGTAACAACTGATTAAATAAGCCCGTTGTCGAAAACCAGGTGATCAGCATTCCCCCAAGTACGATCCAGGACAAAAAGTGAGGTAAATATGAAACCGTTTGCACAAACTTCTTGAATCGTCCGCTGTTTAACTCGTAGATCATGATCGCGAGAATGATCGGAATGACAAACCCGATACCTAATTTCAAAAAACTGATCCCCAGCGTATTCACAACTGCATCCCAGAAGTATTTATCTGATAAAATGATTCTGAAATTATCGAGCCCTACCCAAGGAGCGGTAGCCAGCGTATCAATGACCGTGTAATTTTTGAAGGCAATTGTCAAACCGTAAATCGGGATGTAACAGAAAATAATCATAAAGATAATGCCTGGGATAATCATCGATTGAATCTCCCATTGTCTCCGATAATCGACTATGAATTCTTTAATCCGTTGCCCGATGGGTTTCTTCCCATTGGGACTGATCGCATTTTTACCGGTTGAAGTCTCTACGGCTAATTTATCCACGTTTTTTTACTCCCCTCCATCATGCATACATGTTTATAAAAACGTTTTTATTTTTCGGCATAAAAATCCCCTTTGCTTTTATTTATGTAAAAAAAGACCGGAGAAGAAGCTGAGTCAACTTATGTACGGTAGTCTTTCCGGTCGATCTTCACATGGCTTGAACCTCTAACCACCAGCTCACCCGCCAATTTCTGTGCAGCCCCTTGTTCTTTCTCCTTGATCATACCCACCAGTTGATTGATTGCCAGGATACCCTGTCTTGCAATTTGATTTCTTACCGTTGTGAGTGGTGGAGAAAAATACTGTGCGATATCAATATCGTCAAAACCCACGACACTAACATCTTGAGGCACTTCAAAACCCTCAGACTTCAACGCATGCATACAGCCAATTGCACTCAAGTCATTCCCTGCAAGAAATGCATCAGGCCGCTTGCCGGGGTGCAAATGAAGAAAAGATTTTATCGCACTATACGTGCTCTCCTCCTCAAAGTACCCTTGTATAATGTAATCTTCATCGATTGGAAGCTGGTATTCATGCAAGGCAGCCAGATAGCCGTCTCTACGCTGCACACTGTCAAACATCGTGTCCACGCCCGAAATATAAGCAATTTTCTTGTGCCCCAGCCCAATT
The DNA here is from genome assembly GCF_037975265.1 of Paenibacillus sp. FSL P4-0176. Taxonomy (NCBI): domain Bacteria; kingdom Bacillati; phylum Bacillota; class Bacilli; order Caryophanales; family Paenibacillaceae; genus Paenibacillus; species Paenibacillus sp. FSL P4-0176. The sequence goes on along the minus strand of NZ_CP150242.1, from coordinate 3,212,795 downwards.
AAATACTTGGTTGCTTCATAAGCAGCCACATACGAGTCAAAAATGACACTTCCCATCGTATCACTCTGATAGACCCGATCCAGAAAAACCGCCTTGATCTTGTCTTTCTCCATGGCGATAATATCTTGCTCATCGATCCGAAGCTCTTCGTAGATAATGACACCATCCACCCGCCGACCCAAAATATTACTCATAATAACGTGTTTATCCTTGGTCACAAATACATTCAAACCATACCCAAGACGATCACATTCGCGAGACATTGACTCAACCAGCTTATAGAAATACGGACCCGATACACTTGTAGTGAAAAAACCAAGCATTTTGGTTTGACCGGACTTCAACAGCTTGCCATTCAGATTGGGCACATAATTTAAACGCTCTGCCACCTTAAGAACATGTGATTTTGTCTCCGGGTTCAAGACATCCACACCATTTAAGGCGTTGGAGACCGTAGATATGGATACGCCCGCTTCCCTTGCTACATCTTTAATCGTTATCTTTGCCATAAGTTTTGTTCCTTTACTATAAAAACGTTTTTATAATGTTTAAATTATCATAAAACCGTTTTCATGGCAACACTTTAATTTGCGAGTTCAAACATCATGTACTTTATTCATAGCTATATGCCACTGCGGGCGCAAAAAAACGGCTCATGTATGAGCCGCCGTTCATGAAGCTTTAGCTTTCTATTCCTCATCCTGGATATACATGGAGTGAATCTGTTGCAGCTGCTCTTCCAGACGTTCCAAGCGAACAAAACGATCCGCTCGAATATATTCCTTCTGCTCCACAAGCATGATCATTGTTGGAACGGTAAAAACAAGAAACTTGGAAGCAACTTCTTCCACGTCGTTAGCATTAATGTGACCGAGGTATATTGATGGATAAGGTTCCAGCAACGCCCTGATCTTGGGGAGTAAAGCGTAACATACACTGCACTCTGGACGAGATACATACAAAAAAACCAATTCATGTTGTTGAATAACTTCTTCAACCATTTCTATGGATGTTAACTCATGAATATCTTTCATAGAAGCTCAACCCTTTCAATCATTCAATAGCTTGCTCATTTAAACTTTTTCTTTTCAAGTATAGCCTATATGCGTTAGAATCAAATGGAATATATCCCCATATGAAAGAGGTTATGGTATGAAAAAATCATTCTTGTTTCTGTTCACTGCGCTGGTAGTTGTTACTTCCTTCTCGGCATATGCACCTGTATCGAATGCCTCTGGCGATATTGGAGTCAGCTTATTGTCCGATCGTCAACAAGGTACAGTAAAGTAGTACTTGTACAGAAAGTAACAGGCGACAATTCGGATAACATCTGAATTAGTCGCCTGCTTTCATTTATTCTTATTGATTTTTATTTCCAATCTCTCTTCCGAAGATAAGATTCAAATACAAAAGTTCCAAACGGCAGTAGACCGGCCAGTCCACCCATCAGCCAGCGCGTTATCTTCCACTTCTTGACTAAAGCCAAGTGAACTAGCGCAATTAGGTACAAAGGAAACAAAATACCATGAATCATGCCCATTACGGCTACAGCGGAAGAGATATCTGCAAAATATTTCAGAGGCATAGCAATAAAAATCAACAGAAGTAAGGATACGCCCTCCCATATGCCCGCAATTCTGAATCGGCCTGTCACTGTCTTCATAAAGTTCATTCTCACCTTTCCCGCAGATCGTTTGTGAAATATGTAACTTGTAACATGATACAAAAACCTCACGCCACATCTCCGTACAAATATGTCGTTCTGAAGCTCATATTCAGTATAACGTATGTGTCCGATTCGAAGATGCTTCAAATTTGAATAATTATTGAATCCATAAAACCAGATTTCCACATCAGGTCTTATGGATTCAAGTTGTCTCACGCTCAATCAGCTGGTATGTCAGCTGCTCTGTCTTCAACTCTGTTTTACCCAATACAGCCCACAAGTGATGGAAAGCCTGGGTGGCTTGCTCCGCAATCGGATTGTGTATGGTCGTGATTCCAAGAACACGGGAAAGCTCGATATCATCAAACCCCACAATGGCGAGTTGTTCCGGTACCTGAATATTTCGTCTGCGTGCTTCACTCAGAATACCGATGGCTGCATAATCATTCGAACATAATACGGCCTGTGGAAGTTCTGGTCCCTCAGCCATTCTTCGCATCGCTTCTTCGCCGTCGGAGGAGCTGAATACGGAATATTGATATGCTTCAGTCCACACATGCAACCCTCTGCTCTTCATGAAAGATTCATAGGCTTTACGGCGGCTCTGGGTATTCAAACTTTCAGCCCTGCCAAATGCATTGGCAATTCGGGTGTATCCTCTTGATACCAGATGCTCCAGAGCTAACTTATACCCTTCTGCCTGATCCATCGCAACAGACGGAATCTCGTCGTTCCCCATTCGCTGCCAGGAGACAATGGGCCCATACTCCATATAAGCTTTTAATTTCCGAGGATCATTGACACAAGCAATAATAACTAGACCATCAACTCGTTTACTGCGCAGATCTTCGAACGCCTGCAATTCAATCTCCGGATCTCCACGGGATGTATAGATAATCGTCTGAAACCCAAAATCCATGGCTGTATCAATGAATTGATTCATGAATGTAAGAATGATCTCACCTGTGGTAGAGGTCACAATTCCAATCTGCTTTGTCTGCCCTGTCGATAACGATATCGCATTTCGGTTGGGAATATAATTCAACTGTTTCATAATATCCGTTATGATCTGTCTTGCTTCATCACTAACATGCGGAGAATGATTAATCACGCGTGACACTGTCGCTTTTGAGTAACCTGATCGCTTCATAATTTCATCAAACTTGGACATCGGAGACTCCCTTCTTGCTAACGAACTATAGAATAATAGTATGCCTCAGATCTGGGTCAAAAGTAAAACTTGACGTGTAACCCGTTACAACGTTTAAGCTTTTTTTATGTCATATATGAACAACCTCTTAATATCAATTTGATGAATGGAGCGATACACATGAGCAACTCTCAAAATCATACCTATCAATTCCCGGAAAATTTCCTATGGGGTGGCGCAATTGCAGCCAACCAGGCTGAAGGTGCATACAATCAAGGCGGCAAAGGATTATCTACTCAGGATGTAGCTCCCAAAGGCATCATGGGTCCAATCACGGAAGAACCAACCGAAGATAACATGAAACTGATCGGTATCGATCTGTATCATCGCTACAAGGAAGATGTGAAACTGTTTGCCGAGATGGGCTTCAAGGTATTCCGTACTTCCATCGCCTGGTCCCGGATTTTCCCAAAAGGGGACGAGCTGGAACCAAATGAAGAAGGTCTGCAATTCTACGACGATCTGTTTGACGAGTGTCACAAATACGGGATCGAACCACTGGTTACGCTGTCCCACTATGAGACACCTCTTCACTTGTCCAAAGAATACGACGGTTGGGTTAACCGGAAAATGGTTGGATTCTATGAGCGTTATGTAACTGCCGTATTTAAACGTTATAAAAACAAAGTAAAATACTGGCTTACTTTTAACGAAATCAATTCGATTCTTGAAGCACCCTTTATGAGTGGTGGCATCTATACGCCGAAGGAGAAGCTTAGCAAGCAAGATCTCTATCAAGCGATCCATCATGAGTTTGTGGCCAGTGCTTCCGCTGTGAAGCTCTGTCATGAGATCATTCCTACGGCACAGATTGGTTGTATGATGCTCAGTATGCCTACCTATCCGCTGACACCAAATCCAGACGATATGATCAAAGTCATGGAATTCGAACATAGCAACTATTTCTTCGGCGATGTACACGTAAGAGGTCGCTACCCTGGTTATATGAAACGTTACTTCCGTGAAAATGGAATCGAGATTCAGATGGAAGCTGGCGACGAGGAAATGTTGCTGAATACGGTAGACTTTATCTCTTTCAGTTATTACATGAGTATCTGTCAGACAGCAGACCCGGAGAAACAAATCGCGGGTGAAGGTAACCTTCTTGGGGGTGTACCTAACCCTTACCTGCCAGCGAGTGAATGGGGATGGCAGATTGACCCGCAAGGATTGCGTTATGTGCTTAACATGTTCTATGACCGTTATCAAAAACCACTGTTTATTGTAGAAAATGGTCTTGGTGCTGTTGATGAATTGATCACAGGTGCGAACGGTGAGAAAACAGTTGAAGATGACTACCGAATCCAGTATCTGAATGATCATCTGGTTCAGGTTGGCGAAGCCATTGAAGATGGCGTTGAAATTATGGGTTATACATCATGGGGTTGCATTGATGTTGTCAGTGCGTCTTCTGCCCAGTTGAAAAAACGTTATGGTTATATCTATGTGGATCGTCATGACGATGGATCAGGAACACTCGAACGTTATCGCAAGAAATCCTTCCATTGGTACAAAGAAGTGATCAGCAGTAACGGGAAAAGTTTGCAACGTTAAGGCTTTTTAAGTAAATGTAATAGATACATTCTTCTATCCCCCAGACAAATCACATGAAAAGTGTCGGTTATACGATACCTTGGCATGTTTTCTGTCTGGGGGATTTTATTTTTATTTTCAAAAAGAAACACCCGATGATACACATCGGGCATTCTCCATTAGCTACGATCACGTTGTTCACTATTCTTCACTACATCCCTGCTGTACTTTGTTTTGTCTTCTTCCGTTATCTTGCGAAGGACCCTGCAAGGATTACCCGCAGCAATCACACCAGAAGGTATACTTTTGGTCACTACGCTCCCTGCGCCGATAATCGTATTATCTCCAATCGTCACACCGGCAAGAACTGTCACACCGCCACCGATCCACACATTATTGCCCACCGTGATGGGTCCAACGATCTCCAGACCTTCATTGCGCTGCTCAACATCATAAGGGTGACCTGCTGTATAAAATCCGCAATTGGGAGCAACAAAAACGTTATCTCCAAAACTGATTTTGCCTCCATCCAGCATGACAATATTATGATTGCTATAGAAGTTCTCACCAATTTCAATATTATAGCCGTAATCACATACAAATGGCTGTTCAATCAGGAAACGATCCCTCGTTTTCCCCAGCAGTTTCTTGATTAACGCTTCTCTTTCATTGATCTTGGCTGGATGAAGCTGGTTATAATCGTAACAAAGTCCTTTGGCATGTAAACGCTCTTCAATTAACTCTTGATCATAATTGGCGTTATACAAGAGCCCTAATTGAGATTTTTCTTTTTCAGTCATCATTTCGTAAGCACTTCCCATCTTCTATCTAAAATAAGTTAAAGCTCAATCTCTCTAATAATTCTAGCAGGATTACCGCCCACAATCATATTATCCGGAACATCCTTTGTAACCACAGACCCGGAAGCAATGACCACGTTGTCTCCAATGGTAACCCCCGGGTTAATAACGGCTCTGCCACCAATCCATACATTATTGCCAATCGTGACTGGCTTGCCGTATTCTGCACCCGTATTGCGTTCATGCGGATGGAGTGGATGAGTAGCCGTATAGATATGTACATCTGGTCCCATTAAGCAATGGTCTCCAATACGAACTTCACACACATCTAATATCGTACAGTTAAAATTGCTATAAAAATGATTGCCTACATGAATGTTATATCCATAATCCACATGAATATTAGGTTCCATGCCCAGGTGTTCACCTGTAGATCCCAACAGTTCCTTCAATAACTTGGTGCGAAGCTCACCATCCGTTTCCGTCGTTTGATTGAACATTCGCGTCATTTTCCTGGCATACTCTCTGTCCTCAGACAATTGAAGATCCGAAGCCATGTACAGCTCGCCATCCAGCATTTTTTGTTTTTCCGTCTTCGTAGTCATGATCACCGCTCCCTCATTACACATCATGTAATTCAACATTAAATAATACTTTTAAAAACTCTTTTAATTATATAGATTAGTATGAATAAAGCAAGTTTTGCTCGATATGAAAATGGTTTATTCTACTGACGCGTACTCTAGCGAAACAGCAAAAAAACCTCTACACCCATTAGACTATGGGAATGCAGAGGTTCAAGATTTTTGTCTAATTTCTTTATTCTAAGCAACCGCCTGAACGGTTTTTTCCTTAACGCTAATCGCGTAGATGGCAGACACCAAACCAAGCAGTATCAGAACAGAACCAACCCATCCAGTATTTAGAATCGATGAATGATCGATCACCATGCCGCCGATATAGGTACCCAGTGCAATACCTGCATGTGCAATACCTGAGTTGGTGCTGATTAGCGTTTCGGCTGTTTCCGGCGAAGTTTTGATAATGAGACTATTCTGCACAGGCGTAACGGTCCAACTCAGTGCACTCCAGATGCTTAACAATAACAAGAAGGCGATCAAAGGCAATCCCACACTGAACGGAATGACAGCCATACTCACGATAAAGGGAATCAGCACAATGATAATGGCTTTAGCAGGGTGCAGACGATCGGATAACATGCCCCCGATTCCTCCCCCTGCAACAGCGGCGATCCCAAACATCATATAGATAAAGGTGACCATCGTCGCACTGGCACCCAGCGTTTCTTGCAAGAATGGCGTGAAATACGCATATAAAGTCAAATGACCCGCAAGCACAAGCAAAGTTGTAGCATGGATTGCCAACATTTTTGGATTCCACAGTGCCGTAAGCTGTTTCTTCAGGGATACAGCAGGAATAGGCTGTACACGATCCATCGCAATCCAGATGGCCACCATAACCACTGCTGTGAGAATAGCGATCAACATAAACACCTCACGCCAGCCTGCCAAGTTACCTACAAAGATTCCAAGAGGTACACCTAGGATAAGTGATGCACTGCCTCCCATGGTAATAATCCCCACGGCGCGTCCTTTATATTGTGGTTCCACAATACGTGCTGCAAGGGTCAGGGAGAGCACAAAAATAAGTGAACCCGTGGCGGCTCCGAGTGCTCTGCCCGCCATCAGCATATAAAAACTGGAACTAAATGCAGAGATCAGATTACTGATCAGAAAAACAAACAGCGTACACATATATACCTTTTTACGCTCGAATCTGGCCGTCATATTTAATAAAATCGGTGCAGACAACGCATAGACAAGTGAGAAAATAGAGATTAAATACCCCGCTTTGGCCAGGGAAAGATGAAGATCCGTAGCAATCAGGTCCAGAATTCCGCCCAAGATCAGTTCAACGGTTCCGACCACAAATGCTGCGATAGCGAGCACATATACTTTCTTATTCATTTTTGAATCCTCCTCAAAAAGTTACAACTACGATAGTAACCCATAAGAATGAAAGTTTCAATAGTTATTTTCATGATTGTTTTCAAACAAAGATATAACAAAAAAAACTATCCTCCGAGAGAATAGTTTTAATAGATCAACCTGGTGAGCAGTTTCTCGATTTCAGCATCCTGTAACAGTTGGTCACCGTATTTTTTGGTAATCTGAGTAAGGGCAACATCATGGTAGAAATAATCAGTCATCGCTTTGACAATCGGTTTGGACATCGTCTTGATCGCTCGCCATGAATCGTGCTCCACACCGGCAAACAGCAAATACGCATGATCCACAATAAGCAGCTGTGAAGGTTCTGGCGCATCAAGCAATGGAATCAACGAGTATATCCGGTTTAAGGATGTCTCCATTCCCCCAACGGCAAGCACTTCAACGTACACGCCCTGCTTTTCCTTCTGCTCCAGCAGTTCACGATATTTCTCCATTCGCTCATTCCACGCCAGAAAAAGAATTGATGAATCTGCTTCTTCGATAAGCTGTTCTATATTCGACGCGATGGATGACTCATCTTTTAACGTCCAGATATGTTCATCGGTGAATGTACGTTTGATTTTGTAACTTTTCAATTCCTCAATATCTTTCTCAAAATCAGCCTTGATCTTATGAATAATAGACTGAAGATCCACAGCCATATATAGTTTTTTCTTCCCATCCATCGTTGTCAGCACCGTTCCCTTGTCGATCAGGCGATTAAGTACTTCATAGATTTTGGCTTTGGGAACGTTGGAGTAATTTACAATCGATGTGGCATCAAGCGGTTCATCCTGCGCGAATATAGCCTCGTATACCTGACTTTCATATTGTGTAAACCCGAATTTCTGCAACATGGTTTGGATCGGCGCATCCCTTCTTAGTGTGTCTGGTCTATCTAGTTTAGACGCATGAACTTCCCATGTCCAGTTTATTCCACGTGGCTATGTCCGATCCCAAAAGCGCTGCTGGGTCATCGCTTGAATGAATTGCTCTGCAAACGCCGCAGGCTGCTGTTCCACAATGACGCCAGGTTTGCCTATAATGCCGACCGGCTGGATCACCGCTGCACCCGTCGGTGTAGCACCGATCGGTTTGAAATGATTGTACGTTTCGATCGCATAGGATCGGGTGTATTTCTGAACATAATCGTTTTCCTGCTGTCCTCCAACAATGAACAGACCATCATATACCAAGGGCGAGCCGGTCAAAAAGCTGTCGTCCACCTTGAGCTCCACATTCCCTGTTCCACGCACCACACCCTGTCTTTCATGTACAATGACCGGTTGAAGTCCCGCTCCCTTAAGCTCTTCCAAAATGTATTGTGTGCTCGGGCCATCGAATCCTTCCCCAACAATCACTCCGACACGCAATGTCTTGGGAGAAAACACCGTATTTGCCATGCTGAGCGCAGGTGACGACTTCGTCACTGGAGATTCAGGGACGTTAGGTAAATTGACTCCGAGTTCAACGGCCAGAATGGTCGCCAGCTCCGTGCTGATATGACCTAACATATTGACAACCTGCTGACGAATGGAAACATCCTTTACCTTCCCAAGTTCAAACGTAAGTGCTTGAATAATATGGCTTCTCTCCAAGCCTGACATGCTGTTCCAGAAGAGACGTGCTTGCGAGAAATGATCCAGGAAGCTGGGTGCCGTTTTCCGTTCTTTAAGACCTTGCACTGGGGAAGGATATGTCACAAATCCCCCTTTTGTTCCCGGCACAGTATAAGGTGAGTTATTGGCAAGCGAATTGTCATGATAGGCGACTCTCCCCTGATCAATGGTATAGCGAGAGGCTCCATCTCTCTGGTTGTTATGTACAGGGCATATCGGACGATTGATCGGCAGTTCCTGATAATTTGTGCCCACCCTCGCCAATTGAGTATCCGTGTACGAAAACAGTCGCCCTTGAAGCAAAGGATCATTGCTAAAATCAATACCACGTACGATGTTCCCTGGATGGAAAGCAACTTGTTCCGTTTCAGCAAATACATTTTCGACATTGCGGTTAATCGTCATTTTGCCAATGATTCGCACCGGAATGTCTTCTTCAGGCCATAATTTCGTTGCATCCAAAATATCAAAATCAAACTTGAATTCATCCGCTTCCTCCAAAACTTGTATTCCGAGTTCAAACTCCGCAAAATTACCAGCATTGATGTTCTCCCACAGATCCCTGCGATGAAAGTCCGGATCCGCACCTCCCAGCTTTTGAGCTTCATCCCACACAAAAGAATGCATGCCAAGTACGGGCCTCCAATGAAATTTCACGAATCTGGATTTGCCTTCATTGTTCACCAGTCGGAAGGTATGTACTCCAAATCCCTGCATCATTCGAAAGCTTCGCGGTATCGTGCGATCCGACATAATCCACATGACCATAGCAGCCGACTCCTGGTTATTCGCAATGAAATCCCAGAAGGTGTCGTGTGCAGTAGAGCCCTGTGGAATTTCATTGTTAGGTTCCGGCTTTACCGCATGAATCAAATCCGGGAACTTAACTCCGTCCTGAATGAAAAAAACAGGTATATTGTTGCCAACCAAGTCAAAATTGCCTTCCTCAGTATAAAACTTCACGGCGAACCCACGTACATCCCGATTCGTCTCGTTAACCCCTTTGGAACCGGCAACTTCGGAAAAACGCACAAACAGCGGTGTTTTCACACCGGGGTCCTGAAGAAAATGAGCCATCGTTAACTCTTCAAGTGATTCATATAACTCAAATTCACCGTAAGCTCCATATCCGCGGGCATGCACAACTCTCTCCGGGATGCGTTCCCGGTCAAAGTGAGACAGTTTCTCACGCATCAGAAAATCTTCAAGCAGCGTGGGTCCGCGATCCCCCGCTTTTAGCGAGTTGCTGTCATCTGATATTTTAACCCCTTCGTTGGAAGACATCTCTTTGCCGTTATTATCCCGTAGAAAGGTATTTCTTTGCTCAATCTTTTTATTCTCATCCATAGGTTCCTTGCTCATCCCAATCACCTCCAGAATATATGTATGGGATTGAAAATGCATTTATGAGTATCTGTTATACCTATGAATTGATGTGAATTCCACAGGCACTAGATATAAATGGAAGGTGTTAACCCCATTTATTGCTCATGACGTCTTTTGTCTAGCACCTTCTACATCACATTGTCATTTACTATAGAGAATCTAATAGAAAAGAGATGATTAGTATGGCTCGTGTCAATGCTGTTCCGCAACCGGATCTGGTATTAATCTATTGGTCAAGAAATCCGCTCGTCCCTGGTTCTGCGCGCAGAATCCAAAGTGTACGTGTGATTGGTAATACGTCTCCATGTACATTCACACTGGTTCCCGGTGCACGGCTAATCAATGCACTGAACTGTTTGCTGGACAATGATATTGGATTCAAAGTGGTCTATCGCCATAAAACGTCGGCAATCAGTGGCGTTCTGTTATTAAAACGCAGATAATCAGACCCAAAGAAATGGTGCCTTCCTTTAGGAGAGCACCATTTCTTCGTTCTTTGATCATCAATGGACAGATTTCGAACGCCAAAAAACCGCGATAACCGCGGTCTCTTGTTCACGATATGAATTTAATTCAGAATATCCATAACTAATACATTCACTGAATGAGCTGTTAAGTTAACGACCACCGATGTATCCGACAGTGTAATCTCCTGTTCTTGGGGAACCACTTTCTCATCATTCTTCTGATTCACATTCGGAGTATGCACCAAATGATCCTCTCCAGTAAGTGTGATCAGTCTGGCTGAAGCATCCACCTTCAGATCCTGAAGGCAAATCCGGGTTGATTTATCTACACCATCTGCATTCACCAGTTTCACATACACATGCCCTGCGTCCTTCGTAACAGAGTGGAATACTTCCCGGTTGTAAGCTTCCAGCTTGTAATCCAGAACCTTGCTGGTATTACGTCCGTCTGTATAGGAGCAAACCAGATTTTTTCCTGTATCTCCACCATAGTTAACCGTAATTGTATAATCGGTTCCATTCTCGAGTGGTTCATAGTTGGCCGCTCTCAGGTTACCTGCTGCCGAGCTGGATGAATAGTCTCCCAAGGTATAACCCTCAATCCCTTGTTTGTACACCTTCACGCCTGTTGCGTTCCCGCCGTAACTGATTGCGTACTCAATGACATCCTTGTTCTCAGGTGAGATATCCGTCAATCCCACGCCAATGTAAAAACCATCCTCACCTGAAATTCTTTCAGCCTCAACGTGAACTTGGTAGTTGGTCCATTCGTCATTCAGCAGATACAATCCATTGAATCCACTTGATTGTGCCTTCAAAATGAGTCCTTTTCCTGCGGTTAACGCATATCCTTCCGATCCGGGAATCTGTCTCCATGCCTCACTAGGCTCTGTACGTTCCCTGAAATCTTCATCTAACAGTATGGTGCCATCCACATTGGACGTCACTGTAACTCGTTTCACCACGATATCTGCATGACCTGTTGCAATTTCGATGCCGCCACGCGGAATGAGATTCAGCGGTTTTCCTTTGCTATAGGTGGAGAATGAAGTCTCAAGCACCTGATCCCCTACATATTTTGCAAAAAGCTGCTGTACATAATAATTCGGTGTATACCATACGGTTTCATCATCAAACCAGATGCAGTCTGGCGTCCAGCGGTAAGTACCGTCTGTGAGTACTTTGTTGAACAATGGCGCATAGGCAGCCAAACGAACAACGTCTGCATTATTTTCAAATCCAGTCATGATCGCAGCTTCTGCGACCGCTCCTGCCAGCGTGTTTTTGTCCGTGGAAGCATATTCTCCAACAAATACTTTGGATGTTTCTTTCCAATCGATACTTCCGTCTTCAAGATAAGCCCGGTCATAGTAGTTGTATCGATCCGCGTTATTCAGCAAATATTCATTGGAGCGGTAGTAGTGCTCATCTGCAATGGTGTCCATATAATTGTCCTGGTTTTCATACCAGGTTACCGTCTCCTCAATCACCTCAGCACCATCTGCAAAAGCAACCTGAGCTGACCCGGTGAGGTTTCCGCTGAGGAATTTCCATCCTTCCTGGTACGCATCATCATCCGCCTGAGCACCAACCGTCGAGATAATGTGCAACTCATGATCAGGATAGTTCCGCTTCATGTACTCATCTATTGAACGTTTGAATACTTCGAAATTGGCAAAAAATTCAGTGCCCCAGTTCTCATTGCCTACGCCCAGATAACGAAGATCAAACGGTTCAGGATGTCCCATCTGGCTTCGTACCGCTGCCCATTCGTTGTGTTCAAAGTCTGTACTGAGCGCAAAGTCGATCAGGTCTGTAAAGTTCCGAATATAATACTCCCTTAAAGCGCCACCCGCAGGGTGAGCATAGTCCGAGCGCGCCTGACACAACACACCGCAAGCCATGACTGGAACCGGAGCGGCATTGAGATCTTCTGCCAGTTGGAAGTACTCCATATAACCAAGGCCCATCGTCATCATGTAACCCCAGACATTATAATTTTCTTTGCGGAGCTCAACCGGACCCACAGAATCCTTCCAATCATATACGTTATCCCAGATAAAAGATCCCTCCGAGATACATCCTCCCGGAAAACGCAGGAACTTTGGATGCAGATCTGCGAGTGCCTGGATTAGATCTTTTCTCAATCGATAGTTCGGGTTACCTGTGTAGTTAGCATGTGCCGTAGCCGATATTCCCTCTTCTGTCGGATCAGCTCCCCATACATTCTGAGGGACCAAGGACACCATATCTATGGAAATGTCACCTGCAAACGTAAGTGCCAGTTGACCCAATACAGTCTCCGTTCCGGTTAGAGACAAACCGTATTTCTTCCATGTGTTCCCGCCTTCAACATGCAGTGTTACCGAATCACTGATGGAAGTGTCACTTCCATCCTGCAATTGAACAGTGATCGTTCCTGCCAATTCTGCTTTTGCCCATACGGTAAAGTCATATGATTCACCCTGCTTGATGGACATGGCACAATGCTGGTTGGAATCTGAGAATCCACGATTTCGAATCGTTGCCCCTTCCTGAACCGTTACATAATAAGCATTTACTTCAGGGTCTTCCACGTTAAAGTGAACGTTCAGTCCATCCGTATGCTGCACGCGCATTTTCTCCGTATCCCCTGACCAGGCAAACAAAGGCTCACGATTGCGACCTGTCGAACAACCACATTCTCCAGAGTCAAGCGAGTACGTATCAAATGCAAAAGATTCAAATGATCGATTCTGAACAAGCTCTGCATAGATTCCGCCATCTGCCGCGTTGTTAATATCCTCATAGAAAAGCCCATACATGACTTCACTGATATCCGCCACCTTCTGATCTCCATGGATGGTGACCGTATAAGGCGGAAGATGGGCCGGCACAACAGACACGTCAAAGCTTTGGCTCAGCTTACTGTCACCTCTGTTCAGAAGCGCACGGAGCGTAACCTCCTGTGCCGATGTGATTGCCTGAACTTCTCCGTTCTCAGACAGAACTTCTGGAGCACTGGAACTCCATTCAACAGACACTTTACCACCCAGCAAGTCTGCGGGTAATGATACATCCTTGGTGATGATTCGGTTGGGGAAGGACAAGTACTTGTCCGCCGCAAGCTTCACAATCGCTTCATCTGTCAGTGATTCACACATCACTTCAATGACTTCATCCATGGTGAGCGCTGCCCCATAGATCCGAAAGTCGGATAACGAACCTGCAAAGTCCACATCCGCTGCATACTGGGAACGTCCAATATAATTCTGGCTATAATTCTCAGGATCGGTGAACGAATCAAACCATTCGCGCAATTTGGCATAATTGCCGCTCGACGTCTGACTGATCGAGCCGTCTGCGGCCTTCTCCCCGTTCACATACACAATTGGACCCGCACTGCTCAACGTTCCCCCTTGGCTACCTGCCACGGAGAGCGCAATATGCAGCCATTCTCCACTTGCAACTCCACCACTTGGGTGGACAACCAGATTATCGCCGGCATATAACGTTCCCAAGAGCTGACGTGTCAGAAACAAATACGGCCCCTTCTCCCCTTTGCCAAAGTCAAAAATGCGTTCCCACACATTAGACCCCTTGCCCAGAAACACCCAAGTGGCAATCGTGATTCCCGTGTTATCGCTTACATCACGAAGCAGATTCGAGGGTAATTGCAGATAAGAAGTTCCATTCGCTCCCCCGTTGAAAGTCACCGCCGTTCTGCCTTTCAACTCGGATATCACAGGCGGGATCTCGCCTTTGGTTATACCATCATAGCCCTTACCGGAGCTGTCCTTCCCGATCTGAACGGTATCTTCAAACGTGTATTGTGCAATTAATTGATTTTGATATGTGCTCATGTTCTTACCTCCTATGTAGTTGGGAATTGTCGGTTTACGTTTTTAATTCGTATTAATATAAAATGATTGATAAATAGTTAAACACATTTCTTAAACGTAATAATATCGCATCATCGATCCCCATTTCAATCCTAAATTTGAGAAAGACAACTGGTTTATTTGAATGTAATGACCTTTATCGGCTCTTCCCGTCTCTTATTTATATTTAATTTTACTCTTATAAACATTACATTTATGGTTTACAAACATATAAATCAATTGATAATATAACAAATGAAAGCGCTTGATATAATGAAATACTCAAAGGAGGTCTGCCGAACCTTTTATCGTGTGTTGCCAAGTATCGGTTTATTTTTCATTCCGGGGAATAGGAAAGGGGAAACGTATGAAACGTTATTGGGTTCGCGTACTTAACATTTCTGTACTAAGCACCACTTTACTTACTGCAACAACTTTGGCACCGGTCTCGGTGTTCGCAAATGGTTCAGGGGCAACCGTGGGTAACTCGCAGAGTTCCACCACACCTATCGCTAATACTGCTCCAACATTTAAAAATGTTTCCGTTCATGACCCTTCTGTCATTAAGGTGGATGATACGTTTTATATTTTTGGTTCACATCTGCAAGTGGCTAAGTCCAAAGATTTTCTGAACTGGGATCTGGTCGCCTCCGGCGTTACAGATAACAACCCTGTTGTCCCCAATGTAACCAAGGAATTCGCTGAAGCGCTGGAATGGGCGCAGACAGATACGTTATGGGCAGCAGATGTCATTCAATTGGCGGACGGCAAATTTTATATGTACTACAATGCTTGTAAAGGGGACTCTCCGCGATCAGCGCTCGGCATTGCTGTCGCAGACAATATCGAAGGCCCTTATAAGGATCAAGGCATTCTGTTGAAATCCGGCATGTGGGATCAGATTAGTGAGGATGGTACCATTTACGATGCAACGATTCATCCCAATGTGGTCGATCCGGATGTCTTTTATGATAAAAACGGCAAGTTATGGATGGTGTATGGCTCCTACTCCGGGGGGATTTTCATTCTGGAGATGGATGCAACGACAGGCAAACCGCTGCCAAATCAAGGTTATGGCAAAAAGCTGACCGGAGGCAATCATAGTCGTATTGAAGCCCCTTATATGCTCTACAGTCCCGAAACCGATTATTATTATCTGTACCTGTCTTACGGTGGACTAGGTGCTGATGGAGGATACAACATTCGTGTTGCTCGCTCCCAAACACCGGATGGACCTTTCCTCGATGCGGAAGGAAACGATATGATCAACGTTAAAGCGGACAAGGATAAACCGTTGTTTGATGATCGTTCTATTGAGCCTTTTGGAGTCAAATTGATGGGGAACTTCCTGTTCGAGAGACAGATCGGTGATCCGGGCACAGGCCTAGGTAGTGGCTATGTATCGCCAGGGCATAACTCTGCTTATGTTGATCCGGAGACTGGCAAACAATTTCTCATCTTCCATACCCGCTTTCCAGGGCGTGGCGAAGAGCACGAAGTTCGCGTGCATGAGATGCATATGAATGCAGATGGTTGGCCCGTTGTTTCTCCATATCGCTATGCGGCTTTGGGAGAGGATACCACGCAACTGACAACTCAGGAGATCGCTGGTCAGTACCAATGGGTGAATCATGGTAAGGGCATCACGGCGGACATCAAGCCATCCCAGACCGTTCAGTTCACGGCAGATGGGCAGATTCATGGTGCCGTGACAGGAACATGGAGTCTTGGTGCAGACAACAAGGTTCAGATCACTTCGAATAACGTTGTGTACAAAGGCGTTTTCACACATGAATGGAACTCGGAATCTCAAAGTACGCTTCTGACCTTTAGCGCCCTCTCCTTTTCCGGGATTGCCATCTGGGGAAGTCAAGGTGTTGAACGGACTGATCAGGACATTGTAGATGCGGTGAAAAAGGACCTGAGCATTAGCAATACGGATCACGTGTTCTTCAATCTGTCTCTGCCTACCAAGGGAACAAGTGATGCAGACATTACGTGGAAAAGCTCCAACACTTCGGCTCTATCCTCTACAGGTGTAGTGCAGCGACCACGCGCTGGTAAGGGTGATGCCAAAGTGAAATTAACCGCAACGATTCATAAAGGAACTGCGGTAAGCTCCAAAACGTTTAACGTTATCATTCCACAGCAAGCGGTAAGCCCATTGCTCGGGGAGTATACTTTTGAACACAAGAAAATTGGCAAAGTCGCACAGGATTACAGCAAAAACGAATATCACGGACAAGCCTTTAACGTGGTCAGTTCTGCTGCTAGTGGCAAAAATCAGGCTGCTACATTCAATGGGACAGACAGTTACATTCAGTTACCTGGACTCATTACAGATACAACGGATTTCACGTTTAGCGCCTGGGTCAATTGGGACGGTGGCGGGTCCTGGCAGCGTATTTTCGACTTTGGAAATGGCTTGACTAGACATATGTTCCTTACTCCCTCCCAACATAATGGGGCATTACAATTTACCATTCATAATGAGGGACGGGATCAGAGCCTGATTGCAGCAAATCCACTGCCTTCCAAAGAGTGGGTTCATGTCGCTGTAACCCTTCAGGGTGATGTGGGTACTCTGTATGTGAATGGTACATCAGTTGCAAGCAACTCTGAGATTACTTTTAACCCAAAAGATCTGCAGGTAACGGAAGCTTATGTAGGCAAGAGTCGTTATGCGTCTGATCCGTTCTACAAAGGCAGCTTGGATAATGTAAAAGTATATGATAAAGCATTAACAGCCAAGGAAATCCAGCGTCAGGCCAAAGAAAAGCCATAAATTAGAATCCTATCATAGGCGTTGGACTCCATAGCGAACAAACCTATAAAGCAGCCAATGTTTTGAACTGAACCCTTTGTGAGACACGACACGACTAACGAGGGAGTTGCAGTTCATTACATCAGGCTGCTTTATTGTCACTTCGAATAATGTATGACCATGCTTAACTTGATAGCCGAAGCTCCAGGATTAATATAGGCATGGGACCTGTCTGCTCGGAAACGGATCGACTCCCCTTGGTTCACGGTATATTCTTCCGTCCCTACCCGAATCGTAACTTCCCCTTCAAAGACCGTAATAAATTCTTCCGTACCTTCGATGTGCGGCTCAGCACTTAAAGAAGAATCCACATCCATCTCCATCATGTACATTTCAAAGCGGCGTCCTTCTTCAAAAGGAAAATGCGGATATATTCGAACCCTGCCCTCGTCTTCCATCAATACTTGAATATCATCGCCCGTTACAACGGTCGTATCTGACTTCGGCTCGTGAATCAAAGCAGTGAAGGAAGTTTTCAGGCCATTAGCAATCTTCCATACGGTTGCAATGGATGGATTGGATTCACCACGTTCAATCTGACCAAGCATAGTCTTGCTAATACCAGACATTTCGGCGACCTTGTCCAGACTGAGTTTTCTTTGTTCCCTAAGCTGTTTCAGGTTCTGAGCAAGAATACTATTGATGTTTTTCAAAAATCCATCCTCCTCATTTTATAATTATATTGTGCTATATAACGTACATGTTGTACAATAATAAAGATCGTACGCTATAGCGTACATTTAAGGTCATTATATCACACAACTAAAAAAACGTGGAGGAACCATGAACATTATACCTTTAGTGACCTATGCAATCATCGCTTCATTTACACCCGGACCCAACAATATCATTTCCATGACGCATGCCAGAAATCAGGGGTTCCGCAAGACCCTTCCGTTTATTAGTGGAGTTGCAACCGGCTGCCTGCTTATTATGTTTCTGTCCAGTTATTTCAACCTTATTCTTCATCAATATATTCCACGGATCACACCCGTCTTAAACGTGTTAGGATGTGTGTACATGCTCTATCTGGCGCTCAAAATCATGCGAAGTAAACCTGCAGATGCGCAAGAAAACAAGGTCAATCATTATTCATTTCTATTTGGGTTCACTCTGCAATTCATTAATCCCAAAGTCATTCTGTATGGGCTTACTGCCATATCCGTTTTTGTTCTGCCTCTTGGGCAGTCCCATGTTCATTTAATTGTATTTTCCTTGCTGCTCACCTTCATCGGGATTAGTGCCAATATGACCTGGGCGTTCGGTGGCATGTTATTCCAGAGCTTTTTATTAAGATACGAGCGTCCTGTTAATATCGTCATGGGTATGTTGTTAATTTACAGTGCACTATCAATCCTGATGTAAAATGCAATAGAAAAAGCGTCCACTCATTTGATGAGCTGAACGCTTTTATTTTTTTATCCTAATTCCGGTCTCCACCATGGATGTGTAGGGTAATGCTCCGTATGAAGCACAACCTTCTCGCCGATTTTGGGAGTTGCAATCTTAACGTTCAAAGCATGTGCAGCCTTCGTGATTCGTTCAATCGGTTCATTCCAGGCATGATAGGCCAGCGTAAATGCGGCCCAATGAATCGGGATAAGCAACTTACCTCCTACATCCAAATGCGCTTGCACCGTTTCTTCCGGCATCATATGAATATTGGACCAACGCTCGTCATATTGCCCGCATTCCATCAACGTCAGGTCAAATGGACTATATTTACTGCCAATCTCCTTAAAATGAGGACCATATCCGCTATCCCCACTAAAGAACACCTTCGTATGTTGTCCAGCGATAACCCACGAACACCATAAGGTAGAATTACGGTCGAATAATCCTCTGCCAGAGAAATGTCTTGCTGGCGTGCAAGCGAATGTTAAACCTTTGAACGATAACTCATCCCACCAGTTATGCTCGGTAATCTGTTCCGAAGGCACACCCAGTTGAATCAGTCGACGACGTACCCCAAGCGGCACGATAAATCGCTTTGTTTTATCCTTCAATCTGCGAATGGAGTCATAATCCAGATGATCATAATGGTCATGCGATATAATGATTGCATCCAGTGTTGGGAAATCTTCCGGTTGAATCGGTAGATTGGTGCTGTATCGTTTGGTACCCACCCAGGATACGGGGGATGGACGATTGCCCAGCATCGGATCAAAGAGCAATCTGTGCCCTTCAATTTCGAGTAAAAAAGCCGAATGTCCGAACCATGTAACCTGTGGATTATCGGATGCACTGAAGGTTTCAGCAGGTTCACATATCTCCATAGGCATCGTGCCAGATGGCCTCCGCTCTACATTGCCTCGCATGGAATCTCTCAATATACTGATCAGGGACTTGAAGTTCATGCCTGCCGATGTCGGGAGCTGATTTTCGTATTTTGTCATTATACATACCTTCTGTTCTATATAATCAATCTAGGTTCAATATTTGGAAGAGAACTATTCATATCGTAGCTATATATTAATTCATTGGCTGTTGATATTCAATTTTTGGCTAATTAAGATAGAATTAAGACTCTGTTTTCTCTCCTATAAGATTGGGCATATATGATAGAGAAAATACATGGAGAGTATGTGAGAGAACATGAAGAAATGGCGCAAAAGATTAGTTAAGTTTTTGATATTCGACCTGGCGATAGTTCTGTTGCTTCTGGGTACTGGCGTGATCTACCAACAAGTGGGTCTAAGGCAGGATGCCAAAACACTCGTCCCCCCTGGTAAGCTGTACGAAGTCCATGGAGACAATATGCATCTATATACTGGTGGAGAAGGCGATGTAACAGTCGTACTCGCCTCTGGCTGGGGGACCGCTAATCCCTATGTAGATTATTATCCATTATATGAAAAGCTTGCTCCCAACACAAAATTCGCTGTATATGACCGATTTGGTTATGGATATAGCGATCAGACCGATAAAAAACGTGATGTCGATACCGTAGCTGAAGAATTACATGAGTTGTTGCAGGTATCTGGACAGAAGCCACCTTATGTATTAGTTGGACATTCACTCGGCTCGCTGGAAACCATTCGTTTCGCACAAAAATACCCGGATCTCGTCAAGGGTATCGTCATGATTGATGGTGGAAGCCCCGAATATTATTCGAATGACGATGACTCTTTGGCAGACACAATTGGTGGTTTTGCGAATAAATTCCGTATCCAAACCGGACTATTCCGCCTCTCCATGCAATCTGATATGGTTGTCGAAACTTCTAATGCCAATCGTAATGAACTGAAACTTGTACCCGATGATCTGAAAAAATTGGATACAACTGCGCTGTTGCAAAACTATGGTAATGTGAACACGTTGGATGAATTACGTGAGATAGCTGCCAATGCCAAAGTGGTTGTAAATCACAAGCAAACCTTACCGTTTCCACTCACCATACTGACGGCTGATTACCTTGGTGCAAGTGAACCCGAATGGGATAAATCCCAAGTAGAGTTCAAATCCTGGTCAGATGATTCTAAACAGGTAACCATTAAAGATACCGATCATTACATCCATCAATATCGCCCTGATATCGTTGCGGATGAGATATTGGCCCTGGTAAAGAAGTAACGTACACTCTGCAAAAGTAAGACTATGTTATATCATAAAAGAAACCCCAAAGATTCTCTAATATCTTTGGGGTTTCTTTTATGTGATTTATTGTGCTATCGCCAGTCTTGGCCGTTGGGACCTGAAATCGCTGAAAGCTTGTTCGATCTCTAATGAAGTCAACTGGTGACGATAAAAGTACTGTTTCATCGCCTCCATTTCGGTTCGATCGCCATTGTAGATGTTATCAATTCTTCGAATGACCTGGTTATATAAGTTCTCACGTCTGGAGTTTACAGGCTCACACAACCAAAAGTTCGTTCTTTTCACATCACCTGTCTTGGTCCAGAGCAGATTCTCATAACGGATGACATCCCAGTCCCAATATCCAGCATGAATCTGCTGAAGTTCCGTCGTAAACATATCGTATATCAAGTTGGGAGGAATGTGTCCATAGGTTACACGGTACTCTTTCAGTTTGAGTGCTTCAATCCACTCTGTCAGGGTGTACTCCCCTGGTGAATACGCATACAATTTAGGTGCATAAGAATTACTCTGCAATGCCCTAAGTGCCTCACTTTCCATCTCCCCATCCAATCTTGCCCGTGAAGCATATACCTTGAGACAATAGTCTTGCAATCTATATACAACCGAGCTATTACTAATAAGCGATGCCTGTAGAGTGAGATGGCCGTTTTTTTCGTAGTGCAACAGCATCTGTTCAATGTTATTACCAATGGGATTGATGATGATCATAATGAAGTCTCCTTGATTAAAAATAAAATATAAACCGTTTTCGAATTGGTTAAAAATTGTACTATTACATTCTATATTACCCTTTTATATTAGTATGAACATATACAATTTTGCCGGAACATGAAGTATTTGCTCTGAAATTCATTCTTTAAACCGCTGTATTCCGGCTACATTTTTACTCTAAAGGCTGTAACCCGTTTCACGTCAACACCAAAAAAGATAGAATAAGTACGCAAAAAAGCGATGCGTCCCTAAAGTTAAGGATACATCGCTCTTATACAATATCTAATTATTATTGTTAGTTAATGGATTAATGCATAGGACCTTGTTGTCCTGGCGTTGATCCTACTTTGACCCGTTTCACGAAGAGTGAAGTAATCAGACCGATAATCGACAGAACTAATGCGAATACAAACGCATTCTGTACACCTGACGTGAAACCTGCCAGTTGATTTTCTGGACTTTCCGGGTTCGCCACTCCGCTCAAAAAGCGGGATTGTCCTGCGCTCAGTATACTTACCGCAACAGCCGTACCGATCGCTCCGGATACCTGTTGCAACGTATTCATGATGGCAGTACCGTGAGGATAATACTCACGTGGCAATTGGTTCAGACCATTCGTCTGTGCAGGCATCATAATCATCGAGATTCCGACCATCATGAACACATGCAGCGTAATAATTTTGGCCAGTGTTGTTGTAGGTGTAATTCCAGTGTACATGAAGAGTACAACCGTTACGACAGCCAGACCAATAATCACAAGCCACTTCGGACCAAACTTGTCAAACAGTCGGCCCATGACCGGAGACAGTAAACCATTCAGCAGACTACCCGGCAATAGAACCAGTCCGGCAGTTAACGCTGTAACGGCCATACCTTGTTGCAGATACATTGGCAGGATCAGCATGGATGACAGCATCATCATCATACAGATGAATATCAGGATCAAGCCAATCGTAAACATCGGATATTTGAACGCTCGCAAATCCATCATTGGCTGTTTCATTCTCAACTGACGGATACTGAATAACAGCAAGGACAACACACCAATAACGAGAGTGGCAACAACGACCGGACTCGTCCAGCCTCCACCAGTTTCTCCATGTCCCCCTGCACTACTGAAGCCGTATACGATACCACCAAAACCAAGGGTAGAAAGGATAATGGACAGTACGTCAATTTTGGGCTTGGTCAATTTCGAAATATTTGGCAAGAACAACAAGCCGCATACCAGTGAGATAATGAAGAACGGCAAGGAGATCCAGAAGATCCAATGCCAGCTCAGATTAGCCAGAATCAGACCGGAGATACTCGGACCGCTTGCTGGTGCAAACATAATAACCAAACCAATCAATCCCATGGCAGCACCACGTTTTTCAATCGGGAAAATAACCAATATGGTGTTAAACATCAGTGGCAACAATAGCGCTGTACCTATCGCCTGCAGTACCCGTGCCACCAACAGAATTTCGAAGCTAGGTGCAAGTGCAGCAACAAATGTTCCTGCAATCGAGAAAATCAAAGATGTTGTAAACAACTGTCTAGTGGTAAACCACTGCAACAGCATACCGGATACCGGTACCAGGATTCCCAACACAAGCAAGTAACCTGTAGTTAACCATTGAATCGTTGTAGGACCTACTTCCAGTAGAGCCATAAGTGGCGTCAATGCCACGTTTAATGCCGTTTCTCCAAACAGACCAATAAAGCCGCTCAGTAGCATCGCGAACAAAATCGGAAATACCTTGTATTGCTTTGTTTCTTGTTGATTCTGTGCAGAATCAGCCTTCATGGAAACCTCCACGATCCCATCCTCCTCAAACGTATCGAACTTTCTTTTTCTCTGTCTCTTGGTATAAATTATTGAATCTGTTTGGCGTTCTTCGTCACAACCGACAAATACTCAGCAGCCGTCAGCAGAGGCTGTTTATCCTGATTCGTCAGGCTGATAATCAGTGCTCCCTCCATCAAAGAAATGATCAGAAGTGCCGTCTCCCGCGCCTTCTCTTCACCAACGCCATCCAGAATCAGTTGTTTCTTAATGACATCCTGCCAATCTGCAAATACACCCTGACATGCAATACGCAACTGCTGACTAATACACGATGTCTCCACAGCTGCCCAGAAGCTGAATGGCAGAAATCCGGTAAACCCGGCTGCTTCTGTTTCATGAGCCAAATCATGAATAAATCTCTGAATGGCATCCCCCGTATTGTCGTGGGCTGCAAATGTTTTCTCAAATGTCTGCAAGATTTGTTCATTGGCTTTTTGAATACACTCGTGCGCGAGCTCTTCCTTGCCTTGCGGGAAATAATGATACAACGACCCTTTCGGCGTACTACTCTCTTTGATGATCTGATTCAGACCGGTCGCATGATATCCTTGTGAAAAAAACAGTCTCGCTGCTGTGCTGACAATAGACTCTCTAGCATTAGACTTTTCACTCAACGAAAGCCACTTCCTTCAAATAATTATAACAATCGGTCTATATAATTAAACTCGTTCAGATAAGGACTGTCAATCATTTTTATTTCAAATTTTAATGTAAACGCTAACAGTTCAGGAGTGAGAAAATGAACCGAGCGACGGCTCATGGTCAGATCATGATAACAGCCGCTAATTTGGAGACAAAGCTCCAGATTAAGCGGCTGTTTGTTAGCTTGAGTATATTAAGGACTGTATATTAGTAGATATTGGAGTCATCTCCGTCTTAATGTACCTCCTCATTCACAGTTTTAGGAGTTTCACCTGTTCGTTTATTACCTGCCCACACGTCTTGCACGTAGCGTCCTTCGGCCTGAATCTGAATGAGCCAGTCCTTCGCTTGCTGCACCGTTGCTCCCTGCACCTCCTGATACGCTTGTTGCAAAGTCTCTTCTACCGCAGGAGCCATCTGGCTTCCATCCCCGCATACGTAGAGTTTTCCTTTGTTTATCAGCATGTGAATTAACTGTTCGGAATTCTCTTTCATTAGATGCTGTACATACGTTTTGGGCTCGCCCTCCGCACGAGAAAAAGCAGTGTGTAGCTTAACAATCCCTTGCCTTTCGTATTGTTCAAGCTCTTGACGATATATGAAATCTGAATCATTCCTGCACCCAAAGAACAGATGCGCCTCACTCAGTGGCAAACCTCTCTGTTTCATGACCGCTCTCGCCTGAAGGAAACCTCTGAACGGTGCGACCCCCGTCCCCGGTCCCACCATGATCATGGGTACGTCAGCCTCTTTCGGCAAACAAAATTCGGATTCCGGCGTACGTACAAACATCAGAATATCTCCTCCGGATTGACAACCGGCGAGGTACGATGAAGCAACTCCCAGATATTCGCCCTTACCACTCCATGCAGGTTCTCTTACTACCGATACGGTTATACTCGCTTGCTCGGAATTCAGGCTTGGCGAGCTGGATATTGAATAATATCTGGGCTTAAGCGGAGGTAATAATTCAAGGAACCTTTCGAATGGCAGTTCACACGCCTCATACTTTTCTAGCAGGTCCAGCATGGTGATACGATTGGCAAGAATATCATCCCTGTAGCTGTTTTCGTCCAACATGCCTTCCAGTTCACGCTTATGAGGTGGACATACCGTATGATTAGCTAACTCCTGCAACTGTGTTCTGGAAACTGGTGTCTGCAATTCCAAACAATGAGTGAGCAACTCATGAATCTTGACGGGTCTGTTCAGTGGAAGGTGTGTAAGATGGCTGACGTCCGAAGTTAATTGGATCGAAGTATCCCCACGTAGTCCGAACCGACGGAGTATCCGATCCACATTCTGCTTCTGATTGTTAGGCAACACGCCGAGATGGTCGCCTTCTCTATAACTCATGCCTTCAGGCAGTAAAACTTCGATGTGACGTGTGCTTCTTCCACTTCCCAGCGCCTGAAGCTCTTTATTAACTACAACCGTGACATAGCTGGCATCATAAGTTCGTGCAAGAGGCATATCCGTTTTCTCACGTACAAACTCCATTTGAAGTCTGCTGGCGCTTGGCTTGGAGGATTTGATTGCTTCCTCGCTAATCCCCAAGACACTCAACACCTGTGGCCACAACATATGCTGCCACGCCTCGACTTGTTTCTCCATATCACCTCCGGCATCGGCTTCACCACGGGATAACAGTCTTTTACCTCCCCATTCTTCAAGCTTCTCATCTATCCATCGAGGAATGCTCTGGTACGTCCCGGACCAACTCCGATCTCCACAGCCCAGAACGGCATAGTTTACATCCTTTGCTTCCTCTGACTCTACTTCCTTCAACCATTCTACAAATGCCGTAGCATTTTGCGGAGGTTTACCGTTATACGAAGCAGTGACGATGAGAACGACACCTTGGCGGGGAATGCGGCCAACCCACTCATTCAGAGTGGCTGCTTCACTTGGGATTCCATACGAACGCCCTTTCTCCACAAGCTCTCGGGCAATGCCTTCTGCCGTTCCCAGATTGGAACCATATAACACCAGGAGCGAAGGCTTACCATCTGCTTCAACGGCCAGGGTTTCTCCCCTCTGGCTGTCACTTGCTATATTTTTACGAACAACAGGAGCAGGTTTCTCTTTCGCAGTTACGGTCGACTTATTCCTTGTTTGCGAAGCCACGCGCGCTTTCACCTGGATCCGGAAGTCTCCCGGCTTCAATGTCAGTGTCTGTTTAACATCCAACTCATAGTTGCTATAATCGATCAGCTCAAAATGTTTGAGGACCATGCCAAGCACAAGTGTTGCTTCATATAAAGCAAACTGCATGCCTATACACGCTCTCTCCCCATTACCAAAAGGTTTATACGCATGATGAGGCACTTTCGCCGTATCTTCAAATCGCTCCGGACGGAAAAGCTCCGCATCCTCTCCCCATGCCTCTCTATCACGGTGTAGCTGGGGCAGGAGAATACTGCAACTTTCCCCTTTCTTCAAGGGATATTTGCCACCTATGACGGTGTCTTCTTTGGCATATACATCAAATCCCGGGGCTGTTGGCCAGAGACGAAGCGATTCACTAAGAATCATGCGAATATAGGAAAGCTGAAGAACTTCCTCGTACTGTGGTGAGTCACTGACCAATATCTGATCCACCTCGTCATACGCCTTTTGAAGCGATCCCGGATTATTCAGTAGAAAGTAAAGAGCAAAAGATAACAAACCACTCGTGGTTTCATGTCCGGCAATGAGAAACGTAATAATCTGATAACGGATGTTCTCATCATCCAGCATTTCGCCAGTCTCCGGATCTTTGCCATTCAACATACGTGCGAGCAAGTCGACCTCTTCGGGTGCTGAACTCGCTTTACGTTCCTCTATAATCTGATCTACCAGAGAGAACATCGTCTGAATATCCTCCTGGAACTGTCGTTTGGTTTTCACCATAAGCAGATTCTGAATTTTCAAACGTGAACTCTTTTGCATAGCTTCATTTAATGCCCGAACCATGCTTTCAATAAAAGGACTGTGGTCCTGTCTGTAAAAACTGTTAAATCGATAATTGAATCCACATAGTCCAATGGTATCCAACGTAAGGCGTGTCATATCGTCCGCAACATCAATCGTATCGTTGGAATTGAGGCGTGCCCATTTGTTGATCAATTGTTCCGCAATATCCACCATCATGGGATGATAACCTTTCATGGCCTGTTTGCTAAAAGTGGGAAGCAGGATGTTATGGGCTTTTTTCCAGTTGGGCTCCGATGTTCTGCTTGTAAATAAACCATCGCCGCCAAAGGAACGTACATTTTCGAGTTCATTGTATACATATTTGTCAAACCGGGACACATCGCACAACTCAGCGACAAGATCTGGTCCAGATACGATTAAACCGGAATAACCGGGAACGGTAAGTCGATATATCGGTCCATGCTGTTCAGCCAGAACACCTAGCGACAGCGTTGGTTTCTCTTTATCTATCAAAGGCAGATTGCCAAGTGGTCCATACATTTTGGGTTGTGGAATGTAAGTTGCATCACTCATGATGATCACCTCTTAACTGTACGCCGTGGAGCAAGGTATTCGT
Organism: Paenibacillus sp. FSL P4-0176; assembly: GCF_037975265.1. NCBI lineage: Bacteria > Bacillati > Bacillota > Bacilli > Caryophanales > Paenibacillaceae > Paenibacillus > Paenibacillus sp. FSL P4-0176. Next base: position 3,185,102 of record NZ_CP150242.1, on the reverse strand, counting down.
TAGCCAGATGATGGCTGTTCTGCTTTCATTCATAAGTGATCTCTCCTTTGATGATTTTATAAATGATAGTACTATGTATCATTTGATAATACATTAAACCATAATTGATTTAATATCAAATTTTCTTCCGGCTGAATAACTTTCAATTGAACCGGTCAATGTTTAAGTTGAATAACAACAAATAGAGGATTGCATATGCAATCCCCTACTGTATGAAGCAATGACGCTATGATTCTATGAAACTTTTAATTTATTCTAATGATGACTTGGCCCATCCCAGTTCTCGAAATTCAATTCATTATTAATGCTTACCGCAGACAAAGCTCCCAGAGACGCAGCCGTGATTGCCTGATACATCTCGGATGCTGCATCACCAGCACTGTATACACCCGCTACAGATGTTTTGCCTGAAGCATCAACGATAACCGTTCCTGATTCTGTAATTTCACAACCGATAGCCTTTGGCAGTTCTGATCCGGTAAACAGTTTCGGTTGGAAGAAAACTCCTGTGCAAGGAATCCCTGTACCGTCATTTAGTACAACTTGCTGTACCATCCCTTCTTCAGAATTAATGGATTGAATCGGTGCATCGAATACAGTAACATGATGCTGCTTCAGCTCTTCACGGTGCTCATCGGTTAAGGAATCTGATCCATTCGTACAGATCGTATAACGTTCTGTCCAGCCGGATATGACTTTTGCCATATGTAATGCGTTAACTCCACTAACGATGATGACCAGCGCTTGGTCTCTTAACTCCCATCCATCACAATATGGACACACAAACGCACTTTTACCGTAAACCTCTGTTAATCCGTTAATATCTAGAGGCAGATCTTTCTTACCTACTGCAAACAAAATCTTTTTCGTGCGATAACTTGCCCCCTGAGTAGTCTTAACTTCAAAATCACCATCGCTACCTGTTATCGCTGTTGCCGTATCGGAAGCAAATTGAACTGTGGGATACGCTGCAATCTGTTCTTTGGCAGCTTTCCGGAATTCACGTGGACTTGCCCCATCTCTTGTCACAAACCCATGAGTCTCCCTTGTAACCCAGTTACGCGGTGTCTCATCATCAATGACCACAACGTTCTTGCGGGCCCTGCCAAGTACTAGGGCTGCATTAAGCCCCGCTGGTCCTCCACCAATAATAAGTACATCCAAGAGTTGATTCATATTACTCATACTATACACCCTTTCCAGATATTTAATATCTCTAATTAAGTTTTAAAAATAACCTCCGCTTTCTCTTAAGAAAGTAATATCGGAGATTTACAAGAACACATTTTAAAAAAGACTATTAAAGATATCTTATATCTACAATAAACAAAACCTAACCATTTTGCAACATATATCTTTAACTACGTTCTTCAATCCAGCCTGTGTGAGTTGAATAAAAGATTATTTACACTTACACTACAATGACAGAACAAACTTTGGATCACTGTTATACTCGGATTTTTGATTTCTCTCCTGTAACACAGAAATAATTATTTAACAATTAAAAACAACCTTGTTTTTAAATTGTTCACAATCAAATGACATTATTTTAAATACTAAAACGTTAATTAAATCACATAGTGTATTGAATGGTATAATAGCGACATAATATACAAGTATAGATATAGGAAGTGAGTTCTTGAAAACATTGAACAATGGTTCACAGACCAATATCAGCCTGGAGTATAGCTCGATTCCGAAAGTATTCTTCGATACGATCAAAATCGGAATCATCAAGTCCAACCTGATCGCCATGTTTGCGGGTTTAAGTTTGGCTTTATATGTATTTGATGCTTCAATCTTAGCTAATATTGTACCAATCATCCTTTCCTTTATTGGATCTTCTCTCATTATTGGAGCTGCAGGGGTATTTAACAACTTGTATGATCGTGATATTGATGCGATCATGGAACGTACGAAGAAACGTCCTACAGTTACGGGACGCGTAGATACCAAGTCGGGTCTAATTCTCGGTATTGCAATCACCATCATCGGGGGCATCATGTTGTACATCGCTTCCCCATCCGCTGCTGTATTTGGTATTTTGGGTCTGTTGCTATACGTGTTCCCTTACACGATGTGGACCAAACGTACAACGATCTACAACACGGAAGTGGGAAGTCTTTCGGGTGCTGTGCCTCCACTCATCGGTTGGGCAGCCATTTCACCGGAACTGGGTCATTTCGAGATCTGGGCATTGGTCGTTACGATGCTCTTATGGCAAATGCCTCACTTCTACGGGATTGCGATTCGGCGTTTTGACGAATACAAAGCTGCTGGTGTTCCCATGCTACCCGTTGTTAAAGGCATCAGACGGACATACATTCAGACAAATGTGTATCTATTACTGTTACTGATCTCCAGCTTTTTATTCTGGCCGATGAGTCCATTTGTCGCTATTGTGGCATTTCTGGTTAGCTTGGCTTGGCTCATTCTTAGTGTGGCTACCTTTGATAAGAAAGAAACAGCGAAATGGTCCAAACGGATGTTTATCTTCTCCATTAACCATATCACTATTATCTTCCTGGTCATCATTGCGTATTCCTTAATTGCTCAAATGATGAGATAAAAATATTACCATCGTTCCACTCGTTATAACGATAAAAAGCCTTACAGACGACTCCTTGAAAGAGTACAGTCTGTAAGGCTTTTTTGTGTTCTTATTATCTTTACTAAATTTTCAAGCTATCCAACTTTGGCGGGAGTTTGCTCCCCTTGCCACAGTAACTGCATCTCTTCATTGGTGGCAAGCAATTCGGCCAAGCTTCCCTCGGCTTCAATGCGTCCATCTTTCATCACGATAATGTGATCTGCTTTGGAAAGTGCTGCCCTGCGGTGAGAAACTGCGATGCAGGTGACATCCGGCTCTTGGAAAAGCCCTTCCCATACTTGTTGTTCTGTCTCCACATCCAGTGCACTGGACAGGTCATCAAAGATAAACAGGTCCGCCTCCGTCATTAACATGCGTCCTGTGGCCGCGCGCTGAATCTGCCCGCCTGACAGCATCACCCCTCTTGGACCAACCGGGGTCTCAAGCCCCTGATCCAGATGTTTGATATCCTTCTCCATCACAGCCAGACGAATGGCTTTTTCAAGGGCTTGCTCGGTGTTACCCTGTTTGCCCTGGACGATATTTTCTTTCAACGTATCACTGAACAATCTTGGCACTTGAGGGGTATACGCGGCTCTAGGCGGCATCAGGAATGTGGCTGGATCAACAGCCGCTCCATTCCAGTGAATGTCCCCTTTTTGTTTGGGTAACAGTCCAAGAAGTGTTCGTACAAGCGTTGATTTACCTGATCCGATCCGTCCTGTAATCACAAGAAATTGTCCGCGTTTCAGACGAAAACTGATCTCTTCTATGCCATTTGCAGAATTCGGATATTGATAAGTCAGCTTGTTCACCTCAAGAGATTGCAACTTCTCCTTAGGGTCCCTCTGTTCACTTACAAGCTCCGGCGGATCTTCATACAGATAGATTTCCCTCGAATCCATGATCTGGTCTTCTTCCCCTGGGCGGAATAGCTTACGCATACGATCATAGGATACCTTGAGCCTTTTGTGCTGAAACACCATATAACCAAACAGTGAAATGCTAAATCCGATATTGGCCAGATAACTGGTGAATAAGGCAAAATCACCTACGGTAAAGTTCCCTGCTTTCATCTCAGCTGCACACATCAGTAGAATCAATCCGGTACAGATACTTAGAACATGCTGATTCATTGATCTCATCCACTGCTTGAACAGATTGTCTCGAAGTGCAGCCTGGCGACGATCTTCATTCAACTGGTTAAAACGTGAAGAGACATTCTCTTCGGCCTGACCCAGTTTCAGGGCTTGCACTGCTCCAAACGTTTCCGCAATAAAACTGGTAATTCGCCCAGTCGATTCTCGATTAACCTGTGCATATTTCCGAGCCCGATTTCCGGACAGGTTGTTAAGTAAGGTAACGACCACCAATGGCAGCACGGCAACCAATGTGATCTGCCAATTAATGTTCGCCATAATGACGATGGACACAACAGCAAATACGAGCCGTCCCCAGAAGTCCACCCATGATTCTACATACTCGACGACTTCATCGACATCATCCCGAAAGCGACTCATCGCCTCCCCTGGTGAAGCCGGAAGATTACGCCCAGGCCAGCGCATGATTGCTGCGAGCATGTTGGTTCGCAAAATCGCCTGAACATGATACAGATACGTAACCCATGCATAGAAGGCTACAAAAAATGTGCCCACCCGTGCCATTCGGACCAAAGCAATAAAGATAAGCGGCACAGCAAGCCACATGTAGTCATTAGAACCCGCTGTTGTGCGATCAAAAAACCACTGCATCCCAATACCAATAGCTAACGGCAAGGAATGAAATATACACCATAACAATCCGTTGATTATAAACAACAAAGGCCTGAATCGAAACAAACGGCCTATAAATCCTGCTACAGTCATGCCAATTCCTCCTCTCGGCCTGTAATGAGCAGTCTGGCATAGTGAGATGCCGGGTTACTGGCAAGTTCTTCTCTCGCTCCAAACTCCAGTACCTTCCCATCACCTAGCACCATAATCCGGTCCACTTTCTCCAGTGTAGCCAGTCGGTGAGCAATGATGACTCCGGTGGATCGTTTCATTAACTGATCAATTGCAGATTGCAGCATACCTTCGGTCGCGGCATCCAGACGTGACGACGGCTCATCCAGAATAACCAGACTCGGTTCGGTCAGGAATACGCGGGTTAGGGCAAATAACTGCGCTTCCCCTGCCGACAATGAAGCTCCACCTGCAGCCAGATACGTATTAAGTCCTTCTGGTTGTGAATTAATCCATTGGCTAAGTCCAAGGCGATCCGTTGTCTCCTTGATCATCTGATCCGATACATCCCCATTGAACAGGGTCAGATTGTCACGCAGCGTGCCATCAAACAGCTGTACATCCTGTGTCACCATACCCACCCGGCGATAGAGTGCTTGTAACGAAAGCTTTGTGATATCCGTTCCACCTACACGAATCGTACCCCGATCCAGATTATACAGCCGGAGAAGAACACGACTAAGACTCGATTTGCCGCTCCCTGTGCGACCGATGATTCCCAGACGTTCACCAGGCTTAATAGCAAAAGTAATGTCGTGCAATACCGGTTTATCCTGGTTATAACTGAAGTGCACCTGGCTGAATTCCAGACCAAGAGGTCCTTCCGGCAATTGCTCCTCTGTGCCTTCTTCAATCACACTTTGCATGGACAACAGCTCTCTGGAGCGCAGCATGCCTGATTTTGCTTTTTGAAACTCCTGCACCTGATCTCCAAGCATCTCAATCGGATCATTCAGCATCTGCGTATATTGATAGATCAGAAATAATGTTCCGATACTAATTAGACCTTCCATATAATAATGCACACCCAGCAAAAGCACCGCAGTGACCGCCAGAGCGAACAGGACTACTGTGGTATTCCACGGAATAACCCGTAGCAGCCAGGCTTTTCTCCCCTTACGGAATACCGTGCGCATCGTGCGGTAAAAGCGGTTCATCACATAGGGCACATGACCATTTGCTTGCACATCTTCAATTCCGGCAATACGTTCTTCAATTAATCCGAACAGAGAGGCACTTGCAGCCCGTTCATTTTTGGAAGAGTCCACGCCCAAATTTCGGATGAAGACCATGAACAGGATCGATAATAATGTGAACACGGTCATGACCAAAGCAATGGGTACATTAACGCTGAACATGAATCCGAGAATTCCGGCCAGCAGTACAAAACTCCCGATCACTTGCACAATAAACATTGCGAAAAAATTGGAGATACTCGTTACGTCACCATCCACACGTTCTATCATCTCTCCAGGTGTTTTCTCATTATGAAAACGCATATCAAGACGCAGGCAGTGCTTCAGCAGATCTCCGCGCAGTTGATTCGTAGCCCGCCAGGCCACGTCATTCCCCAAATAACTGACCGCTACTGTGATGAGTTGATTAAACACGGCAACAACCAGAAATATTCCTGCAAGCTGAACAAGATTGGTGAGGACTCCCCCACTTGCTGCTGTATCAATAAATCGTTTGATAATCTGTGGATTTAGAAGCTGAAGCCCCGTTGATGTGAGCAACATGATCAAAAGTAAGGCCAGCCGTCCTTTAACGGGTTTTAGATAACGCAGCAGCCATGACATGGAGATTTTCTCTGTTTTGGGCACAGGTCCCACCTCTTTATCGGTTTATTTAATTGTTCTTGGCTATTCATATTTGTTGATGATCTTAACGACAGCAAATTTGCGATCACTAGGATGAGTCATACATAATGACATTAAAATCGGGATTTCCCGCCCATAATTGATATGTAGAACGCATGTTGACCATTGTACATTCTCCTTTTTAACAAGTTAGTTTTTTATAAAATAACGCTCCAAACGCTCCTTTCCATGTGAACAAATCGGGTGGAATGCATGCAAAAAAGCCATAGATGAACTAATGTTCATCTACAGCTTGTAGCCAAAAGAGATCGAATGAAATGCAAAGCATTTCAACTATCTCCTCTGCATCGCAATAATGATGAGCGTCCACGACAGAGGTGCACAAACATGACTGTCCCAACGCGATCATTGCAAAAAAATTGGATTAATGTCACTATGCTCATGCGTATTCAGTTATCGATTCGAAATCTGTATAGGCATAAACATAATCATCATCCCACCCGTTTCACATATTTGTTGTTTATTGTATTCGCTGGACTAACATCCGTCAAGATAATTTTAACTGAATTGTTATTTAATTCATGCCATTAAACTTTTCAATTCTCGCTACATACTTAATGATGTAGGCTCTGTTTGTTTTTCTCTAACAACAAGACGTCTGTGTGCTATCAGAAGAAAAGGTACTCCCAGGGCAGTCGTCAGTGCAATCGGTAGAAAAACAGCGAAACCATTCTCCGCTCCAAATTGACTTAATAACACCCCGCCCATGACAGGAGCAATGACACTACCGATATTATTGAATCCGATGGTACCGAAATACGTCCCTTTCCATTCCGGCTTCGCAATCCGGTCAATGAGCATATCCATCATGGTGAACAACAACACTTCCCCAATGGTAAATAGTATGACACTCATCATCATCATGAGCACACCTTCAGCGATTCCAACCATCATCAGACTGGTTGCCACCAGCAAGTTACCCACAATCAGAGGAACAAGCGGTGGGAAGTTTCGGAAGGTTCTCACAAGAGGATACTGAATAATCAGTACCGTCACGGCATTCAGGGATAGCATGTACGAGAACATCTGACTTCCATTTTCAAAGATCGGGCTCCTCGCCAAGTACTGTGCCAACGTAGAACTAAAGTGCCCGTAACCCAGAACACAAAATGTGGTACCGATTAATACTGGCAGAAATACACGATCGCGACCGGTGGTCATGAGTGCTTCACGCAAACGTGGTGCGGTTGCCTGGTGACGCTCTGGCAGATTGGCATGCTGTAGCTTGAATTGCAGAAATAATACAAGTCCATAGGCTATGTATACCAAGCCGGAAATCACAAACGGAAACGTCGATTCAGATGATCCCAGCTGAAATCCGATAATTGGCCCAAAGACTACACCGAGATTAATTGCAGCATATCTGAGGTTGAACACCAGCAATTTGTTCTCTGGAGAAGTAATATCCGATAACAGCGCTCTGGAGGTGGGCTCAAATACTGCGCGGCATAATCCGTTTAACGTATTGGCAACAAAAAACACCCATAGATGCTCTGCTGCTGAAAAAATAAAAAACACACCTGCCCAGCTAAATACCGAGATTAACATCACAATTTTGCGCCCGATCCGGTCAGAAATATAACCTCCATAAAAACTGACCATGACACCTGCCAGCGAGCTAACAGCCACAGTAACACCGGTCTGGGTCGGTGTAGCATCTAACACACGTGTCAGATAGATGGATAGAAACGGGATACTCATGGACGTCACAAGACGTCCAAACATGGTTCCGATAATGATCGTCCATGCCAAGGGGTGAATTTGTCTTAAATATTGCTTCATGCGAACTTCTCCTATTCTTTCTAAGTGCTTCAAAAGCGAACTTTTTGAACAACCTCTACTAATTCGTGTTCAAAAAGTTCGGTTTTCAGTACCGAGAAGATGGGATTAAGCTAGAAATGGAGTCGCGGAGCGTAGGGAAAACTACGTGAGCAACGGACATTTCGGCTGAATTCCATATTCGATGCTGATGATGTCTTTAGGCATCTTTCGTAATCAAAAGCGGACTTTTTGAACTACATCTTCTAATGTATAATTGTAAGGATAAAAGGGGGAAAGAAAAGTGTAAACATATGATCACACTTTTCACCTTTAATAAAGGAGTCATGACCATGGATACCCTACATACACACTTTATAAGGCTCGCCGGCGCTGAACAACTTTCATTCAAACTTCATGAACCTGTAGCGGTAACGATTGATAGCCTGTCCGCTGCCTTGTGCTGCACCCCTCGTAATGTGAAATTCATTCTCAGAAAATTGGAGGAACAAGGCTTTATCCATTGGCAGCCTGGGCGTGGTCGTGGACATCATTCGGAGTTAACAATGCTGCGTAGCATGAATGAAGCGTTGGAAGCGAGTTTTACCGAACTTTTGGGTAAAGGCAAAATGAAAGATGCCATTGAACTCATCGGAACCGTTCAGATGGATGATACATTGCGAGAACAGCTCATGCTCTCCCTTCATCAACAGATGGGATTTCACGGCCACGATGAAACTGCCTCTGGTCAGGATATCCTGCGCATCATGAGGTCACGCCAGTTAGGTGATTTGGACCCAGCCTTTGTTTATACTGCATTTGAAATCTACCTATTAAGCCAGGTCTGTAATACATTGATCACTTATGACGCCAAGACGGAGTCATTCCTGCCAGCACTGGCGCACATGTGGGAGTGTAGCGAGGACCATCGCTTATGGACCTTCTATCTTCGCAAAGGTGTACGTTTCCACAACGGACGTATCATGACGTCCCGGGATGTGCAAGCGACGTTGCAACGATTGATTGATGTGCATAGTCCGTCCATCTGGTTGTATCGGGATATTGAACGAGCGGAAGTAGCTGGGCATTACTGCATCAAGTTTGTTCTACATCGTCCTAATCGGTTTTTCTTGCATCTGTTCAGTTGTATTCGGATGACAATCCTGCCCTACGATTACAATGTAGCCAATACATTGATAGGTACCGGTCCTTTTCAGATCTCTGAGCTGAATGCAGATGTGCTGGAGCTTACCGCTTTTGATGCGTACTACGGCATCCGGCCACATCTGGATCAAGTCCATTTCTGGTTTGTGCCTGACCTGAGTCCGAATGATCGCTATTATGAGCTACCGGGTACAGATCGATTGAGTCTCGCAACAGGCTGTGATCAGACCAACAGTATCAATTATCCGGCGCTGGGTTGTCAGTATATGCTGTTCAATTTTCACAAGGAAGGCATCCATCAACATCCCCTATTTCGCCAAGCCCTGCGTATCGTCTATGATTCGGTCGCGCTTGTCCGAGATCTCGGTGGGAATCGGATCACACCGGCCAGCAGCTTCCTTCCTTGGAGAAGTGCAGCCCAAGACTGGACCGTTGCTTCTCTTGAACATGCTCGTGATTTACTGCATAACTGTGGGTACCAGGGTGAGACGGTAACATTATCGTATAAGCATAATAAGGATGCAGACGTTGCGGAGTGGTTCCAACGTCGTGCAGCGTACATTGGTCTGAACATCAGCATGCAGGCCGTTGTGGATTACTTCAACTCAGAGGAGACCATGAACGCGCAATTGATCCTCGCTGAAGAGATACTGGAGGAAGATTGGCAGTACGGCATGATTCATTTTTTCAAAAACCTGTCCAACCATTTTCATATGTGTATGTCTCCTGCATTCCAGTCTCAATTGGATGACAAACTGGATCATTTTGCAACGCTTCATCGGGCAGAACGTACTGCGCTCCTGGATGAAGCTGAAGCCTTGCTACGTGATCACTGCTGGATCTTGCATGGCTGTCACATGAACAAGCAGGCTGAACTGGATCAGAGCATCTTCGGCATGCAGATCGCAGAATTCGGTTATCTGGACATCTCCAAATTGTGGATCAAAAACCCTTAGAGATTTGTGCATAAAAAAGCTGCTAGCCTATTTATGATAAGCTAGCAGCTTTTTACTCATGAATCCATTTGTAACGCGTTCAGAGATTATTTTTGATGTAATAGCTCTCCAATGCTTGCATAATGGACTCAATTTTGATCGGTTTGCTGACATACGCATCCATGCCTGCCTTCAAGCAGTTTTCCATGTCTCCTCTTACGGCATTTGCAGTTACCGCAATAATGAATGGACAACTCTCGGGGTGCAAAGCATTTTTAATCATTTTTGTCGCTTCGAATCCATTAAGTCTTGGCATATGCACATCCATGAAGACAATATCATATGAAGTGTGTTTGACCGCCTCGACTGCCTCAACACCGTCCGCCACATGATCCACGAAATGCCCTTTTTTCTCAACGATTCTGCTAAGGACGAGTTGATTCACCTCATTGTCTTCTGCAATTAAAATCCGTAAGGCTGATGTTCTGCTCTTCTTCTGCTGTTGATCCAACCTGTTGCTCTCTTCACCGTTATTTAATTTAAATTGGGCGGTAAATATAAATATTGTACCCGGTTCATCCGATTCCTCGATCCAGATCTCACCCTTCATAAGCTCCACCAGTTTCTTGCTAATGGCAAGGCCAAGACCGGTACCTTGAGGTTTGCGGGTCATAAAATTCTCCAGTTGGTAGAAAGGTTCAAATAATTGTTGTTTCCTCTCAGCCGGAATGCCAATGCCCGAATCTTTTACCTGAAAATAAAGCTGCACGTTATTGTCGCACTGCTCCTTAACTCCCACTTTAACTTCTACGCCGCCTTCTGAAGTGAATTTGACCGCGTTGCCGATGATATTGGTAAGTACCTGTTTAAGACGATAAGCATCACCATACACCGGAGTTGGAATAACATCTTCTACGCACATGCGAACATCCAGCTTCTTTTCACGAGCCAGTGGTTTTACGATTTGCACCGTCTCGGTCACGATCTCTACGAGATCAAAAGGATCTTCTACCAGATCGGTTTTCCCTGATTCGATTTTGGAAAAATCCAGAATATCATTAATGATGGCCAGCAAGGAATCTCCACTCTTCTGGATGATTTCGATGTATTCCTTTTGTTCCCCGCTAAGTCCAGGAGTATCCAAAAGCAAATCCGTCATCCCAATTACACCGTTCATAGGTGTGCGGATTTCATGACTCATCATCGCCAAAAATTCACTTTTGGCCTTATTCATTCTCTCCGCTGTCTCTTTGGCTACCAGCAGTTTTTTCTGCTCCGTAATATCCTTCGCAATCAGGTAAAACCCGACATTGGATGTATTAATAATGATCGGAGCAAGCGTAGCCAAGACTTCTGTCTCAGATCCATTCGTGTGCCGAACAGCGTTGATCTCCTTTTCAGCCATCTCATAGTTACTGCCCAGAATCAGACCCAGATTACTGGCTCCGATAAATCTGCTTATGCTTGTACCGATCATTTCAGCCACGGGACAACCCGTCATTTTCACCGCTACTGGATTTGCATTCATAATATTACCATCCATGTTAAACGAGATAATGGCGTCATGATTGTATTTCTTAAGCGAAGTGTATCGCTCCACAGATTCCTGCAATTTAAATTCGATGCGCTTGCGTTCAGTGATATCCTGTAGTGTTCCGTTCAGCTGAACTGGCTGACCATGCTCATCAAGCGTAATTAATCCACGCAAGTGAAGATACTTCTCATTCCCATCAGAGCTGATGTGTTTGTATTCAAAATCGAGCGGTTCACCCTGTTTTACCCCTGCAATATGTTTTTGTAAAGAGGTTATATCTTCGGCATCCATAACATCAAAAACATCACTTATCCGATATGGTTTGCAGGTGCGTTCAAGTTCAAAAATCTCAAAGATCTGATCTGAAAATGTAATATGGTCTAAGACCATATCCCATTCCCAACTACCAATCAAGGCGATACGTTCAGCCTCTGCACTGATATCCTTTTGTTTTTTTCGCTCTGATATATCTCGTCCAATTGTAAAAATCTGCTGTTCATGCTCCCCATCACCAAAGACCTTGTATGTGGTTTCAAACCAAAGATAATGCCCGTCTTTATGGCGGACTCTAATATTCAACAGATTACCTTTAGTCAAGTCCATCTGTGAGATCCGTTCCAGATCTTGTAGGTGAAAGGAAGCATTATTGTTTTGGCCAATGACTTCTTCCGGAGAATAACCTAATATTTGTTGGACTGACGGTGAGCAGAACCGACAAACTCCCTCTGAATCGGCAATATAGATGATCTCCTGAGCATGATCCGTAATAAGTTTGAACATTTCTTCACGATGGAGGAGTTTTTGTTCAGACAGTTTACGATTGGAAATATCAACAATATGGCAAACGGAATAAAGCGGTTCATCCGTAATTTCGCTTCGAACCAAGGAAACATGTATTGAACACCATAAGATGTCACCATTTTTATTAATGTAACGTTTTTCGTATTGATTTTCTTTTGATTTACCTTCAAATAGCTCATAACTACAGATCATATCTTGTGAGGAATCATCCGGATGTGTAATATCCTGATACGTGAGATCCATTAATTCATCACTTGTATAACCTAGCATACAACAAAAAGCAGGGTTCACTTTCATCCATTGCCCTGTTGGAGCAACGAGTGCAATCCCAATAGGCGCTTGGTTATATATCTGCTCGAACAATTCGCGATGATCGACCTTTTGAACCTGCATTGTAAGTTCTCCTTTTGGCATAGACTCCATGTAAAGTTTGTCGAAATCTAAAATTTTTACTGATATAAGATGTTCTATAAGAATTAGTCAGTTTTAAAACAACAGTACCTGCTTAATACCCAAAAATACAGGAGTTGAAACAAATCTTTTCAAGAAATTTGTGTCTACAAAGTCAAACAAGGCCTGGAATCCATCCATATGGAATCCTGACCTTTGTCGTTATATATCATAATAAGTCATACGCAACACGGAATCGTTAGTTAAATGAATTAGCGCTCGCGACCAACAAGATAATCCAATAGATGTCTCAGGAAGGGGATAGGTTTCGGCATCTCGTTCAATGCATCTGTAGCAAGACAATAATGCTCCCACATCGCTTTCTTCGCGCCTTCATCACCCAGAATAGACACAAAGGTTGAATTGTTGTTCCGCACATCCTGACCTGCAGGTTTCCCAAGAATGAGGTGATTTCCCTCGAAATCCAGCAAGTCGTCCTTGATCTGGAAGGCGATCCCTGCATGATAAGCGAACTTTTTCAGCGCAGCCATCTCCGGTTCCTTCACTTGAGCAAGTATCGCTGGCATGACCAGGGCAGCTTCGAAGGCAATGCCTGTTTTGTAAAAACAGATCATGTTCAACTGCTCCAACGTCAATGCCTTGCCTTTGGAGTTCAGATCCATGGCCTGCCCCATACACATATCCTCTGCTTTTTCAGCCGAATACTGAATGAGTCTGAGTACGGTCGCCGCATCAAAACGATCCAATGAGGATTGCTCTCCAATCGCCTTCTGAATGAGAAACAGACCCGTAAGCTCTGCTGTGGCACTATTGTGCACCTGGTGCAGCGTGGAACGTCCACGCCTTGTCGAAGCATTATCCTGCGTTGGCAGATCATCAAAGATCAGGGAAGCGGTATGCATGTACTCCAGCGATCTTAGCAGCGGAACGATGGATGACTCAGGTAGACCATACTCGCGCACGCCCATAACCCAAGTTAATATCGGACGTAGCCTTTTTCCGTCTCCCTGCAAGCTGTAATTGGCCGCATCGATCAGCGTTTCTTTCATCTCATGAAGGCCACCGGGCTTCGCAATCTGCAACTCCACATTAATCTGTTCGCGAACCGTTCGAATGGTCTGTTTGAACTCCTCTTTTTCCTGCTTGTCATTTTTCAATTGAAGCACAACCTGATCTCGTAACAATTTATCAAGGAAATCAACGTCATCTGCTTTTCGCACCATCTGTTGAACCAGTTGATTGAATTCAGGCTGCCCAGAGGCAAAGATCGTCATCACTTCATCATATTTTTGCTGCCCCAACCGTTCTTTACAACGCTTCAGACCGTTAATGGCACGATCCAGTATGACCTCGCGGGTCTTGGCGTCCGAGTTATATACATCATGGATTAGATGAGAGATGACTGCCCAATACAATTCATATGGATTGATCAAGTCGGGACGCAAATCTCGATACTTCAAATAGTACGTATATGGAGTTACTGCCCCTTCTTCCATATCGTCAAACATATCGGCAAAATCATCAGCCAACTGATTATATATCCCGTAATAGAACGTTCGCAGATCAAATCCTTCATCCACCGGTGCACTGAGAACAGACCGGACGATTAATCGGGAAGAAGAAGATTTGATAATAATCGGAATGTACAGTTCTTCATTGCTATAATTCGCATTGGCTAATTTCTTGTTGCGATCGATCTCCTGAGACTGAAAGAACACATAGGATTGCTCTAAAAACGTGCGCTGTTTCTCTGGATGCTGGTAGTTCTTGATGTACTCAAATGCTTCCCGAAGCTCGGAATGTACATATTCAATTACTTCAAGATTGCTGCCTTTCCAATCTCCCAGATCAGGTACGACCCCGGTAAGAAGTGCATCGCGTATCATCAGGGAATATTGTTCTTTTTCTTGAACAGTCAAAGCTTGAGAATCCAGCAGATCATCCACAAATGGATACGTCAAACCGTACGAATAACCAAGTCGGATCGCCGCATCAAATCTCCGGGCACGTTCTTCAGGTGGTGTCTGCTCATTCATCTCATCGTCCACATGAAGGACCACGCCAAGAATGATCTTGATGAGCTTCCGTTGCGCCTGCTCTGCATCCAGCTCCTTCGGGATGTTGGATGCTACATTCTTTAATTTGTTCATCACCCAGATGACAGCCGTTTCAATGTGCTCCTTCTGTCCCCATCGGTACAACGCAGCCAGACTGATATAATCAGGCTGTCCTTTTCGCCCAGTAGCTGAGCCCATAAAGTATTTTTTAGTATTCTGGACAACGTTCTGAATTCGGGCCTGCGTACCCGGAGAATCAAGGGCTTGCCCCAGATCTCGCATATAAATATAGGAGATACTCCGATCCAGGTAATCATCCAGCTTTCCTGTCGTATTCAGCCAGTGGATATATCTATGAACATCCCGAGGATCCGGTTTTCTTTTGCTAGGTGATAAAAGAGAAAGCCAGGCAAAACGATGAATATGTTTCTTTTGCCATACATGAATATCTTGGGTAAGTGCTGTTGTATACGTATTATCCATAAGTTGCTGCCTAAGAGAAGTAAAATACTGAGATGCTTTCTGCTCAGCTAGCCGATATCCTGCATCAGCCTGTTCTGTAAGTACGTTATTCATAGGGTGGATACCTCAAATTCTATTAATGTTAAACATGTATCCATGAAAGGAGATGAGGTGCTCCATGGACGAAAACTGAACTCATTTGATCGTGTATCCAACGCTTCAGCTCATGTTCATAACCTTTATACGGCGATCCAACCGTTTGGTTACGAAATCGTCATTGTTCATTCCCATATACGTGATTTTACAGAATGGATGACCAGACTTTAACCGCTGTGATGGCGATAAGTACGATTAATGCATATCGAAGTACCCTCACATTAATCATCGAACTAACCCGTGAACCAAGGGATGCCCCCAGTAGACTCCCGATCACCGTATAGATGATGGGTTCCATCGGAATATCTCCACCCGTAATTTTCCCTATAACGCCGCCGATTGCGGAGATAAATACAATCGCCAGTGAAGAAGCAATCGTCGTTCGTACGGGGATATTGAGAATCGTCAGCATGATAGGAATAAGGATAAAGGCACCACCCGCACCAACAATTCCTGATACAATACCTACTGCAAAAGCCGTGCCTGCTGCAATCCATCGGTTAAACACCAGTGGAGCTGAGGTATCAAGCTTTCCCTTTCCGGGAATCAGCATAAGCACAATCGCCATGATCGCCAGAATGCCATAGATCAGATTAATAATCCTTCCGTCCAGATGACCGGATATGAACCCGCCGATCAGACTGCCAGCAAGAATGCTGGAGCCCATGTACAGCACCAATCCGCGGTGAACGATTGCCCCACCACTTCTACCCGTTTTTACTTTTCTCCGGAATGCAATCACACCAGCAAGTGAAGCGAAAAACACTTGAAACATACTAATCGACGATACCTGATGTGCTGAGAACGGCTCCAATCCCACCCAGGATGGAACATATAACAGTAGCGGATAATTGATAATGGCCCCACCAATACCCAACAAACCGGAGAAGAATGAACCGACCAGACCCAGTATACACATGATGACAAAAAGCAGAAGATCCATCGGTTATGTGCTTCCTTTCGTGCAATATAAATCTCATTTCGATATCACTCAAAAGTGCTATACACAGCGAATATTATCCGTTATAATAAAAACCAAGTAAATTAATCCGAAATGAGTGATTAAGCATGTTTAACGTGTTGAAGACTCTTTTTGAAAATAAATGTCCACAGTGCAACGAAAAATTACAAGTTCATAACGATGCGTTATGCTCGACCAAAACCTGTTCTCAATGTCATTACAAAGAAGAGAGTTATGGCTCTCTCGGAGTTCGAATTGTATATGACACCACAAAATGATAAAAAGATACAACCTTGCTAATTGTATCACGATCTCTGAAATTTCGGGATGATTCGACAAACTTATTTCCATCTCATATGCCATGATTACTTTATAATGAAAATACAAAAACGGTGCAAAACGAATTAATCGTTCTGCACCGTTTTTTTTCTGTTTTTTTGAGATGAGTTCTCTTAATTTTAGAAGGTTATTTATTTTGTTTTGAAGCTGAGGAATCCATCATCTACGGCTACAGTTGTACCATTAACTGCACTGGCTGCATCACTGAACAGGAATGTAACCACACTGGCTACTTTCTCCGGTTGAATGAGCTCTCCACGCATATGTTGAGTAGCAAGCGCATCCTTCATGGCTTGGTCATCACCCAGAATCGGTGTTTCGATAAAGCCAGGTGCTACACCAACTACACGAATTCCATGCTCAGCAAGTTCCAATGCACCGGATTTGGACATCATAACAACAGCAGCCTTGGCTGCGTTGTAGTTGAAGCTACCTACTGCAGCAACACTTCCATAGATCGAAGCTGTATTTACAATGGTACCCTGTACGTTCAATTCAACCATTTTTTTCGCGCCATAATACATACCGTAGTATACACTGTGCTGATCTACATCAATGACTCTGTGATAGGATTCCGGGTCCATCTCCAGAAATGGCTTCACAAGTCCAATGCCTGCGTTATTGAAAATACCGCTTAACGTACCATATTGCTCTACGGTCCAGTCGATCAGGGCTTTGATCTCGTCCCCTTTGGATACATCCACTTTGTACGCGCCCGCTGTTCCGCCTGCTGCTTCAATCTCTGCCGCAAGCTTCTTCGCTCCGTCTTCATTATAGTCAGCGACAACAATAGTCGCACCTTGATCCGAAAGTTGAAGTGCTGTCTCTTTACCAATACCACTTGCTCCACCTGTAATAATGATTACTTTTCCATTGTGTTGAGTCATGACTCAGCTCTCCTTTGGCAAAATATATTTAAGGGCAGTTCTAAACTTATAGTAAGTAACTATATTTTATTAACTTATATACTTATCATACGCCTCTGTCCCAACCTTGTCAAACCATAGATCATCTTCACATAAATATGAGATAAATGTCATATACATCTCCTATTTACATGATATAGTCTAGCTCCTGTGATATTAAATATGCATCCGGTTTCGGAAAATAAAAAAAGCGAGCATAACGGTAATTCGATCATTCCGATATCTCGCCCTTATAAATATGAGAATTTCAAACTGTGTTGTCTTCCATATTGAAAACTAATTCAACTTATTCACCCTGAAGTCCGCTTAGCGGATCTTTCAAATTATTGATGTTGGTGATCAGTTCAGGAATGCCTGTCTTCTCCCAATTTTCTGCCGTAAAACCTTGCTCTGCAATTGTATTCTCGAAATTGTTCACGACTTCTGTTAATTGCGTATTATAACTGACCAGATTCTCATGAATGCTCTCTCCTATTGCAGGTGCAGTCAACTGAGAAAATTCGCTTGCCTCTGCTTGGATCAGATCGATTTTCTCCTGAATCTGCGTTGTAACCTCCGGATTATTCACCGCACCCGATGCAAGCTCTTGCAGATCAGCCCCGGCGGTTGATACCTGTTCTATATAATCAGTAGCCCCACTCACATAATTTAAACTTTGATTAGCTTGTTCCACGACAGAACAGGCTGAAATCAGCAGAATACTTGATGCAATAAGGCCTGTCATCATTAATGTGTGCTTTCTTTTTCTTATAAACATGATCATCTCCCCTTCTCCTAATCGGAATCCTTGTTCCAAGTCCATAATACTTGTTCAGACTACTTCATTGCAAATGGGTCTGCAGCCAACGTTATTAAGATGTATAATAGTAAAATCACACGGTAAAGGGATGTCATGATTATGCTTCAAGCTTTGAACCAACGCTTGAACCGCATCATGCCACTGATTACCCCAATCAGCATTATTATTGGCGTGTTATGCGGGAGTTTTCTTTCTTCTTATACCTTTTTATCCCCTTGGCTTTTTGCGTTCATGACGTTCGCTGGAAGTATCAGTCTTGGGATACGGGATTTTGTGAACGTGCTGAAGAAGCCGTTCCCCCTGTTTGTATGTCTATTTATTTTGCATTTGGCAATGCCTTTAATTGCTCTCGGTATGGGTCATCTGATTTTCCCTACAGATGCTTACACCATAACGGGCCTTGTTCTGGCAGCCGTGATTCCGACAGGAATAAGCAGCTTCATCTGGGTCAGTATTTATCGGGGCAATATCGCACTTACGCTATCCATCATCCTGATTGATACCATGCTTGCTCCTTTTGTAGTGCCCGGGGTGTTATCCCTGTTAATCGGAACCAGTGTCACACTGGACACAGCAGCCATGATGAGCAGTCTGTTCTGGATGATTGTTGTACCATCCCTGCTCGGTATGCTGCTGAATGAGTGGACCAAAGGCGCCATTGTCCCGGTCTGGGGACCAAGGTTGAACCCGTTATCCAAATTGTTCATGGCATCAGTCGTTGCGATTAACGGATCTGTCGTTGCGCCCTACTTGGCTGATTTCAACTGGAAGTTGGCTGGTCTTGCGGTCATCATTATTTTCCTGGCATCATTCGGTTATGCGCTAAGTTACTTCATCGCCCGATTGCTGGGCTGGAACGAGGCCGATCAGGTCGCTCTCGTATTCAATGGAGGTATGCGTAATATCAGCGCAGGTGCAGTACTCGCTGTTTCGTATTTTCCGCCACCTGTTGCTGTCCCGGTTGTGCTTGGCATGGTATTTCAACAGATGCTCGCTTCCCTGACAGGTTATCTGCTCGGTCGTCGCTCGCAGCTTCTGCATAAGTCGGATAAGACATCCGCGGCCTAACAAAATATTGGATGATTAAAAAACGCCGACATGATTGTCGGCGTTTTGCATTGGATTGCTTTTATTACTTCAAGTGCTACGATAATGCTACGTTTCGTAAACCTAGCAATCAGTTCTTGGCTACAAATCCACTTTCATATTGCCCAGCATCTTGGCAACTTCAGGATTATCAATCTTCATGAATAGACTTTCCTTGGTATCCAGTGTGGAAATGGTTGCAATCTCTTCCGGGCTTAGTACAAAGTCGAAAATATCGAAGTTCTCGATAAGCCGCTCTTTGCGTACTGATTTTGGAATAACAACAACATCCCGCTGCACAAGCCAGCGCAGTACAACCTGGGCGACAGATTTGTTATGTTTCTCGGCAATGGAAACCAAGACTTCGTTGCTGAATAAATTGTTGCGACCTTCGGCGAACGGGGACCATGACTGGTGCTGTATCCCCTGTTCTTTCATGAAAACAGCGCTGTCGACCTGCTGTTGAAACGGATGCGTTTCGATCTGATTGATGACAGGCACAACTTCGTTGTGGACGATGAGGTCCATCAGGCGGTCAGGTAGGAAGTTACTGACACCGATAGCCCTGATCTTGCCCTCACGGTATAGTTCTTCCATCGCACGCCATGCGCCGTAGTAATCACCAAACGGCATGTGAATAAGGTACATATCCAGATAATCGAGCTGAAGCTTACTTAACGATTTGGCAAACGCCCGCTTGGCACTTTCGTATCCTGCATCCTGAATCCAAAGCTTTGTCGTGATGAAAAGTTCTTCCCGCGCTATGCCACTGCGTTTAATTGCACGTCCAACCGCTTCTTCGTTTAGGTAACCGGCAGCGGTATCAATTAGGCGGTAACCGGCCTTCAGCGCCTCATATACCGTGTTCTCACATTCATCAGCATCGGGAACCTGGTAGACACCAAAGCCAATAATCGGCATTTTCACTCCATTGTTCAAGGTTACAGTTTGCATATTCAATTCCTCCTATGGTCCAATTGTGAATCGCAAGTGGTCACGTATTCCTGAAATTCAGCAACAAAGCGAGGATTCCACTTCCGGCCGACTTGCGTTACAATAACCCTAGCTCCTTCGTCTTACACGAAGTCAAGCGGTCTCCAATATTTTTTTAGAAGGAGGTGTACATATGTATACTGTCCAGGATGCTGCCCAGCTTACGGGACTCACAGAGCACGCTGTTCGCTTTTACACGGATAAAGGCTTGGTTCCGAGCATTCAACGCAATAAAAATAATATTCGGGTGTTTGATGAAGAATCCATCAATTGGCTACATGGCGTCAAATGCCTCAAGCAGACAGGTTTACCGATTGAAAATATTAAAACATACGTCGATCTCTGCCTCGAAGGTGATTCAACCGTTTCGCAGCGATTCGCACTTATGATGGAGTATAAGGAAGCGGCGCTGATTCAGCTTGAAGAGGCCAAGAGCCGCGTAGCCCATTTGGAAGAGAAAGCACGTCAATATCAGGCTATTTTGGAGCAGCGCATCCCGGATATGACCAACCCGGTCAATTGGGAAACCAAGCGTGACGAAGAAGGGAGTTGTCCTGCATCCCGTTTAAAAAGTCGCAGTCTTCCTGAAGCCGAGGTTTCGGCTCAGTGCCCAGCAGCTGCTATGAAGCAGCAAACTAGCATAGTATCTTAAACTTCACATGATATAGCTCACGTATGTTCTAAACATATAGGCTATTTCTTACATTATGTATATCTAAATGAGCCTGAGTAAAAAACGCCGACAACATTGTCGGCGTTTTTCGCCACTACAACCCTCTGCTGGGATCTCTTTAATCTATTCCTGCCCATTTTCTGGTCCCTGTTCACAATACAAAAAAACCATCAACAAGTGATGGTTTTTCATGAAATATCCTGTTCAGAAATCTGTTGCTCATGATGCCTTTATGCTTATTTCGGTTGAATATATCCTTCAGCTTTTAGCAGTTCTGCGATCAGAACCGCGCCACCTGCCGCTCCACGGAGCGTGTTGTGGGACAATCCCACGAATTTGTAATCGTAGAGTGAGTCTTCGCGCAGTCGGCCTGTGGAGACACCCATTCCGCGTTCGATGTCACGATCCAGTTTAGTCTGTGGTCTGTTCTCTTCTTCAAAATACGTAATGAATTGTTTTGGTGCACTTGGCAGAGCCAGTTCCTGCGGACGACCTTTGAACTGTAACCAACGCTCCAAAATTTCGTCTTTACTTGGTTTTTTCTCGAAGTTTACAAACACGGTCGCCAGATGTCCATCCGTTACCGGCACACGAATACATTGTGTTGTAATTAATGGAGCCGATGCTTTGACGATCTCATTATTTTCGATGCTGCCCCAGATCCGGAGTGGTTCCTGCTCACTCTTCTCTTCTTCGCCACCGATGTATGGAATGACATTATCAAGCATATCAGGCCAGTCCGTAAAGTTTTTACCTGCTCCGGAGATTGCTTGATACGTGGAAGCCACGACCTGAGTCGGGTTGAACTCACGCAAGGCGTGCAGTGCTGGCACATAGCTCTGAATCGAGCAGTTTGGTTTTACAGCAATGAATCCGGTTTTTGTGCCCAAACGTTTGCGTTGAGCTTCAATCACGTCCAGATGTCCCGGGTTAATCTCAGGGATTACCATTGGTACATCTGCTGTCCAGCGGTGAGCCGAGTTGTTGGACACGACAGGTGTGCCTGTTCTAGCGTAAGCTTCTTCGAGCGCTTGAATTTCATTCTTTTTCATATCAACCGCGCAGAAAATAAAGTCAACCTGGCTGGCAAAAGCCTCAACCTGGGAAGCATCCTGAACAACGATTTTTTTCACAGCTTCCGGAATAGGAACTGCGAGTTTCCATCTGCCTTGTACGGATTCTTCATATGTTTTACCTGCCGAATTGGCGCTTGCAGAAATAGCTGTTACTTCAAACCATGGATGTTGATCAAGCAGGTCCACAAAACGCTGACCCACCATTCCCGTTCCTCCGACGATACCAACTTTCAATTTTGCTGACATTCAATCATCATTTCCTTTCGGTTTAAGTGATTCTTCTCTTCAAATCAATTTCATAACTCACTAAAAACGTATTATGAAATTGACTTCCTAATTAACACTATTCAGGCAATTCCAAAGCGTGTAGTCACACCCCGGAAAAACCAAAAAATCCCATCCCCAAGACAATAGTCTCAGGGACGAGATTGAACTCTCGTGGTACCACCCAGATTCGCCAATATGTCACCATATCAGCCTCTTCAAGTAAAGGTTTACAACCATGTTGAAAGCTGTAGACCGTTCATACTCTAGCTCTGTAACAGGAGCTCCTGTCACACCATCCCTTAAATGCTAAGTTCCGATGTGCTGCTCTGAGTCTTTATTCAATAAAAAGTTCTTTACTCCTTTTCAGCTACCGGAGCTCTCTTTGAAAGAATGATTTTTATCTACTCGTCTCTTCGTCGCATTTGATATTGCGATTATAATATCAAAATTACTGTGATGAAGTAAACACATTTTTTTAGATTATGGAATTTATATGTTTCCAGCGGAGCTGAACTATTCAATTATCGCAAGAAAAACTTCAGCTAAACGGTCAATCTTCTGTGATAGCACGTCGATAGACATCTTTATTATAACATACTACAAATGGCTATTTCTTTACTGCTTTTTGGCAACCATCGCATACGTTCCCAATGGGCTCCCAGGCCCCGAGGCATGATGTGTCTTAAGTAATTTCAGTTCGGAAAGAAGAAGTGTTTTTACTTTGTCCGGGATTGGAAGCATTTGCAGTTCCACAGGCGCTTCTGCCAGTGTCATTTCGGTTTCCCAGCGACCGTCCTGCAGCTCGGGAGAATGGATCGAAGTCTCTTCCTTAATCGTCCAGCCTGCCGCAGAGACAAGCTCTTGGATATCCTCCGGTGTAAAAAGCGTGCGCACATTGGAGAAGCTGTTCTCCTTGTAACATTCGACCTGGGACTGAATCAGAACGGATAACCAATGTGAGAGCTGGCTCACATCTGTAACTCGGGCATCCCATTCTGCAAAACATAACTTATGTCCCCACGCCCTAACCTTGCTAAGAATCTCAGCGAGTTCGTCAAACGATTTCAAGTACCAAGAACAATGGGAAAGTACAATAACATCAAACTCATTCTCGGCGAATTGAGTCTGATCACTCAGAATATCAAAATCATAATCCATTCGAATTCGATCACCCAGTGGAGATCTCCGCAGCTTGGCTGCCGCTTCGCCTACGGTCAGCGGTGTACCATAATCCTCCGGTGCAATATCTACACCATGAACGTACCCGTGCTCCCCCACCAGATGTGCAAGCACGGCCGTTGTATCTCCCTGACCACACCCGATTTCCAGAACCCGGCTGCCTTCCTTTATCCCCCAAAAGAGT
This sequence comes from Paenibacillus sp. FSL P4-0176, assembly GCF_037975265.1. NCBI lineage: Bacteria > Bacillati > Bacillota > Bacilli > Caryophanales > Paenibacillaceae > Paenibacillus > Paenibacillus sp. FSL P4-0176. The sequence continues at coordinate 3,161,087 of NZ_CP150242.1, read as the reverse complement.
CCCAGTTTCATCCGATGCTCGGTCTGAATGTACTGAATGGCGGCGTTGTCCTCCACGTCCATATACTTAATAAGGTCCCTGATGATAGATTCATTCATGATTCCTCACTCCTCAAAGAGCAACCTAAACTTCTTGCTAATTGTAGCGTTACTGGAATAATTGTACAACACTAGAGTCTATGACAGAACCATGGCACGGAGGAGAACTCGTCCTATAGCAGATCTAAACCTCTGCTACATATCAATTCCTATGCCCACTGAGTTGCAAGCTTCTGAAGATAGGGTGTCAGCATGGGCTGTAATTCCTTACGCAACAGTCCGATCTCCAAGATCGCCTGAATATATCCGAATTGATCGCCTATATCGTAGCGACGCCCCTCCAGTTCAAGGGCCAACAGTTCCTCCACCTGACTTACTTCTTTCAAGGCATCCGTTAACTGATATTCCCCTCCAGCACCTCTCTCGATCTGATCCAGGATTGGAAAGATGGAAGGTTTCAGAATGTATCGTCCCATTACAGCTGTTCGGGATGGCGCTTCTGCAAGGGAAGGTTTTTCGACCAGATTGGTGACTCGGTGAACCCGGTCCTCTGCACCATTCGAATCAATAATGCCATATTTGCTCACATTTGCCGCGTCTACCTGACGAACACCAATGATCTGGTTGCCTGTCTTTTCATAGAGATGGACCATCTGTGCAAGTGCAGGTGGATCAGACACCATAATGTCATCTCCGAGCAATACAGCGAAGGCATCATCTCCTACAAATTGCCGTGCACACCCAATGGCATGCCCCAATCCCAGCGGTTCTTTTTGCCGAATAAAATGAATATTGGCCATCTCGCTGATGGCCTGCACCTCTTCCAGTAAAGACTGTTTGCCCTTGGCATATAAAGAGTGTTCAAGTTCAACCGATTTATCAAAATGGTCCTCTATGGATTTTTTGTTGCGTCCGGTCACAATGAGGATATTCTCAATGCCTGATTGCACTGCTTCTTCAACAATGTATTGGATGGCCGGTTTGTCTACAATCGGTAACATCTCTTTAGGCTGTGCTTTGGTCGCTGGCAGGAAACGGGTTCCGAGACCCGCTGCCGGAATAACTGCTTTTTTAATTCGCATATCATCATACACTCCTTTCATTTGCTTCTTATAACCAATATTGCACGCTGTGGGCAGCTAAGTAGCGATACGAAACACCCAATATCTGCTGGCCATATAGTTCAGAACCATCCCCATCAAGGTCGCCAGGATTTTGCTCATCACGAGACTCCAACCCAGCATGTCGTGCAAAGTCATCAGAATGAGGGTAGATAACGCGAGAACGATGAGATTGGTGATTAGAAAACGAATAAGTTTTGCTCTATCGCCACCTCCTCGTGCCGTATCTCGAAAAGTCCACCTGCCGTTCATCCAATAACTGTTCGCAACACCGCAGCTGTACGAGATTACTTGAGCCATCAGAACCGGTACACCGACCACTGCAAGCAAAGCAAACACCACCGCATCCACTGTCGTATTTGCAACACCCACAATACCGAACTTGAAAAGTGTCACCAGACGCTTAGTCATGATGAGCAACTCGGGCTGTCAATCGGGATTGCGCTTGCTGGCCCTCGGCCTGCACCACATCTCTCACAATGTATAGCGGACGCGCCTTGGTCTCATCATAGATGCGGCCCACGTACTCGCCCAGAATGCCCAGCATGATCAGGATGAATCCGTTAAACATCAGCATGATACTCACAATGGATGGCCATCCCTTAATTGTTGAATCTGTAAAGATGGCCGAAACAATAACCGTTAACATATAGATGAATCCGCCAACCGACAGGATCGCACCTACATAACCTGCGAGCTTGAGCGGTTTATACGAAAATGAAGTAATGCCGTCCAGGCTTAGTTTCAACATGCGTTTCAGCGGATATTTTGTTTCGCCTGCCAGACGTTCATCACGTTCATATTCAATAGCAGTCTGACGAAATCCGACCCAACTGACTAACCCGCGCACAAATCGGTTTTTCTCCGGAAGACGTTTCATCTCATCACATACTTTGCGGTCAATTAGGCGAAAATCTCCGGTGTCTACCGGGATATCCGTATCCGTTGAAGCACGAAGTACACGATAGAACAGACTCGCCGACCATTTCTTAAAGCGAGTTTCCCCACTTCGTCTGGTGCGACGGGCATATACGACTTCATAGCCCTCTTTCCATTTGGCGATCATATCCAGTATCAGTTCGGGAGGGTCCTGTAGATCCGCATCAATAATAACCACCGCATCCCCCACTGCATAATCCATACCAGCTGTTATCGCAATCTGATGTCCGAAGTTACGGGCAAAATCTATCAGCTTCACACTCTCGTCCCAACGGGCGTAATCACGGATCATCTGTGCACTTTGATCCACGCTGCCATCATTAACAAACAACAGTTCATAACTCTCTCCTGTGCTGCCCATGACCTTCTTCAGACGCCGATAAGTCTCCTCGATCACCGCTTCCTCGTTATACATGGGAATAATAATGCTGTATCGGTACGCGTGAGCCATGTTTGTCCCCTCCCTTTTCCAATGGACTTCGTTCGAGATTTTTATTCTATACAAATTGAACTAAAGAATATTTACACTGTACACTTCGATGACAGACCAACCTTCCAATCGCTGTTATCCCCAGATTTTTTTGATTCCCTTTTCCTAAGGGAAAATCCGGAGATAGCGTATGCTTCCGATGTAGCTTTCTTGCAGAAAGCTTGTAGGCGAACGCTTCGCTTTTTCAGTTTTTTTCTGTCCTCTCCGTTATCGTGTAAATGATAAGTTCAATTTATATAGCTACAATTTCACTTCGTACAAGGTGGTCTGTCCGCCAAATCCGAACCCGAATCCAAATCCAAGTCCAGCTTCATTCTCCGTGTCACCGTTATCCATGGATCCGCTGTCGGTACCTGTCTTCCATTCTGACGTTGGAATCTCGGTTCCGTGTTCCTTGATCCAATCGCTAATATCCGAGTTCCCTCCACGTCCACCCATGCCACCAACCATGAAGTACTTCACTTGACCACTCTTGACGAGTTGTTCCAGTTCCTCCGTTGTGTACACCGGGTCTGACCCGGAGAAACCTCCAAGTGTAATGACCGCTGCTCTTTCATCGATGATATAAGGTGCTGCCTGATTATAGTCCGTAGTGGCGAATAGATACGTTTCGCCTGTATTGTGCTCTTTCAGATAATTCAGTGTAGCTGTATCCACTTCTTCGTTACGATTACCCATTCCGCCACGGCCACCAATTGCAGGCATTTCTGTGTCTCCTGCACCCTTACCCATCGGCATGCTCATTCCTGCTCCACCAAACATACCATTGGAGCCAGTAGGTCCTGCTGCCGGAATCATGCTGTTGCCACCATAAGTAATTGGGGTGAATGCCCAGTAGATTGGACCGATCAGCATCGCCATGAATCCTGCGATAATGAAGCCCTGTTTCCATTGATGTGTGCGATGAAGCATACCGACAAGGATGACCGTGACCAGAATGCCTGCGATCAATTCACTAATGGACCAGCCTGCACCAATCGTATCGTTATACGCCTGCATGATATACCAGCCAAACAGGGTCGTCAGCAGCACGGACACCGGAAGCAACCATGCCTGCCAGCCATTGCGATCACGATATGATTTCCACATCGCTACAAATCCTGCGCCAGTCAGCGCCGCAATTGGAGGTGCAAGCATAATCAGATAATATTGATGGAAGAAACCTGCCACACTGAAAAAGGCAGCAACGGGAAGCAGCCAGGACAGCCAGAACAAGGCCTCCTTGTGCTTGTTAGTTATATTTCTCCGTCTTAATCCTGCAAATATGGCAATGCATCCAAGCAGCACAACTGGCAGAAGCCAGCTCGCTTGACCTGACAGTTCAGTCTGGAACAGACGCAGAGGACCTTTCTCCCCTGTACCGAACATGCCTCCCATGCCACCGCCGAAATTTCTTCCATTTGGCATTTCCATATCATTCGGCATCTGCCCGTTCGGGAAATTGCCATTCGGCCCATTCATGCCACCCATGGCGTTCAAGCCGTTCGAACCATTCATATTATCGTTATCCGGTGCATTGACATCTTGCCCAGCGCCAGGAACACCACTGTCTGTCTGATTAGGACCTGAAGACAAGTCTCCTCGATTGCCACGATTATTTCCCTGTCCCATACCATTTGGCATACCTGCGTTACCTGCAGTATTCTGCTGACCCGTTAGGCGAGCCAGTCCATTGTATCCAAAGGCGAGTTCCATGACTGAGTTTGTCTCACTGCTGCCGATATAAGGCCGCTCGTCTTCGGGGATAGAATCCACTGTGACCGCCCAGGATAAAGAAACGACCGCCAGAACCGCCGTGCTGCCGATCAGCAGGATGATCTTCCTTCTCCATTTCGCCTGAAATGCGAGCAGATAGAACAAGTAAAAAGCCGGGAGAATCATGTAGGCTTGAAGCATTTTCATATTAAAGGCTACGCCTATTAACCCAAAAGCAACCAGAATGCGCCAAGTACTGCCTTGTTTGCTGCCTTTGAACAAAAACCATGAACCCAGCAGTAGTGTAAACACCAGCATGCTGTCAATATTGTTGGTCCGGCTGACTGCCGCCACGACAGGCACAGTTGCCATCGCAAGTGACGAGATTCGTGCTGCTGCAAGACCATATGTAGGTTTCACCATGAAATAGATCAGGAGCACGGAACCGATTCCCGCTAATACCTGCGGTAAAATAACAATCCCTCCGTGCAGTCCGAAGACATAGGCAAAGGCCGTCTGAATCCAGAAGACAACGGGTGGTTTATCTACAGTGACCGAGCCTGCTGAGTCTAGTGAAGCATAGAAAAAGTTGTGGAAGTTGCTGAGCATACTCCCAACGGCAGTCGTATAATAGGAATTGGCATATTGATCGTTCCAGATACCGTACCCATTGAGAAATGCCGCCAGTAATACAATCGGCAGAAGGACAAGATCCATCCTTCTTTTGGTGTTATTCAATGTTAATCACTCCTTCAAAGTTCTTCATGTCTAGTATTGTGACATGCCAAAATAAAACTGTGATGAGTGCCCGCTGAATGTTGTCTGAGGATAATTCATATTCCTTTCAGCTAAATTTCAGTTTGGCAAGCGATAATACAACATACAGTCCCTCCGAAGTGAGGGAGAAGTCTAGATGGATCAGGCAAGGAGAGAAGCACATTATGAAGCTTAGCAGCGGAATTAAAATACTATTGGCTGATGATGAACCGCATATTTTACAATTTCTAGATCTTGGATTAAGCAATGAGGGCTTTGATGTGCGCACCGCACCCGATGGAGCGGCTGCGCTTGAGTTGGCGCTTGAATTCAAGCCACATATGGCTATTCTGGATGTCATGATGCCAGTGATGGATGGATTCGAAGTGGTCGAGCGTCTGCGTAAGACCGGTGCCGAGGTTGGCGTAATTATGCTAACAGCGAAGGACGAAGTCGAGAATCGGGTTAAGGGCCTTTGGTTAGGTGCTGACGATTACATGATCAAACCCTTTGCCTTTGACGAGCTGCTCGCCCGGATTCAGGCCAGACTGCGGAATCAATTTCCTTTATTAATAGGAGCCGTCACCCACGGTCCCTTCCGAATTGATGATCAGCGCAAAGAAATCACCTATCAGAATCAGGTCATGGAGTTATCTCCTACCGAATACGAATTGCTAAAATTCATAGTGCTTAATCATGGGATTGTACTGAGTAAAGCGACCATTCTGAGCCGGGTATGGGGGTATGATTTTGGCGGGGAAGAAAATATTGTGGAGGTATACGTTCGCTCCTTGCGCGACAAACTCGGGGATAAAGAGCATAGACTCATTCGCACACTTCGGGGTGTAGGGTACAGGGTGGATCTCTGATGAACTCACTGCGCAAGAAAAATAAACTTCGTTTAGGTCGTCTTCACCAATGGATCAGGCCGCATTCATTACGTTCTCAATTGCTCTCACGTTCCCTGTTCGTGCTTGCTGGGTTACTATTGTTAATCGGTATTTTGCAATTCTGGATCATGGAAAGCTTTCTCTACCGGAATCAGGCAAAAACCATGGAAGAACAGCTCATGTCCATGCCCCCGGTTTGGCTCGGAATCCAGTCACGTAACGGCTCTTCCAACAATCCTTTTGGTGGACAGGCAGGAAACGGGTCTGGTAATCGGGTGCTGTTTATTCCTGACCGTTCACTGGCCCTGTTTGATAACCAAGGTACGTTCGAGGATGTTTTTGGAGAAGACGGTCTGAAAGCCCCTCAACTATCAACCGCTGAATATCAGGACATTACAGATGAGTTGAAAGAACAAAAACACATTCCCTACCGGATCGTCACGGATAGCCAAGGGAATGAGCAATTGATTGTATTCGCTTCACCCGGTCCACGCAATCGCGGTTTACCGATGGTTCAGATGGGCACGGCTACGAAGCCACTTAGAGACTTGATTATTAAACAGCTTCTGATCTTCCTCATGTTATCGCTGTTGGCAATGGTAGCCGGTCTTATTCTATACACTAAGGTATTACGCCGGACGCTGGTCCCCCTATCTAACATGGTGAATAAAGTACAACAGATCGATGCAGGCAGCCTCGCAGAACGCCTTCCCGTCGTTCAGGGACAAGAGGAAGTGGATCAGCTCGCAGTTTCATTCAATGGCATGCTTGAAAGGCTGGAGAATTCGTTTGAAGCAGAGCGGGAATCGAAAGAGCAGATGCAGCGTTTCTTGTCTGATGCTTCCCATGAACTTCGTACCCCGCTCACCTCCATTCACGGCTTCATTGAAGTTCTACAACGGGGTGCAGCGACCAATCAAGATCAATTGTATAAAGCACTGGACAGCATGCACGGCGAATCCGTCCGAATTAACAAGCTGGTTGAAGATTTGCTGTTACTAACCAAGCTGGATCAGGCTCCAAAGCAGGAGCGGGAGGTCATTCAGCTGGACAGTCTGCTGCTCGAAATGCAACCACAACTCGCCATGATGGCTCAGCAAAGATCCATTCATCTTGACCTGACGGCTGAAGTGTATGTACTGGCTGACCCTTACAAGCTGAAACAGGTTGTGCTGAATCTGTTCCATAACGCGGTGCAGCACACCGATCTTGAGCATGGAGCCATCTCCATAACGTTATATGCCACGTATCATAAGGCTGAATTATCCGTGAAAGATAACGGCACAGGCATTGAACCTGAACATCTGCCCCATATCTTTGAGCGATTTTACCGCACAAGCAGTTCTCGTTCGCGCAAACAAGGTGGCGCAGGTCTCGGTCTCGCCATTACCCGCTCGATTGTGGAGTCGCATGGTGGGAATATTACCGTACAAAGTCAGGTAGGCTTGGGAACTGAATTTATGATATTAATGCCGTTGTATAAGGCTGATGTCTAGGCTGAGCGTCGGCTGCAAGTAGGCTATACGTAAGCTATAAGTTGGCTATACGCAGCTTTACGTAAGATCTACTTGATCATTACGCAAGCTCTATGCAGGCTCTCCAAACGATGCTTTCTTTTATCTTCATTCGAATTCTCACATAAATTCCTCTTTTCATTGCATGACGAATCCCCTCTCATTTCGGTTGAGGAATGAAGGGGGATTCTTTTTGTATCCGATTGATAGAGTGTAGAGTAGTGGCCAGTTGGTTTCGGGCTTTCAGGCTTACGAATCTGAGACGTCATATTTAAGGATATGATGCTTATAAATGCTTTTCATAAAATACCATTGTCATTTCGTCGTTAATTGCTTTTGTTGCACTCGTTTTTTTGTAGCCTATCTTTTCATACAAATAACAGTTTCCTTGCTCTTGTAAGATGGTGCCTAATTTCCATGTCTTTGCATCATCATATATCTGCTCAACCATTGTAAAGACTTTTTGAGCAATTCCTTTTCCTTGATGTTCTGGCAGTATAAAAATTGGGCTAATACTGTAGATCCGATTATCTTTTTTCACGACTCTGATTCCACCAACAGCAACTTCTAGATGATAAATTATGAAATAATCTGTGAAAGATTGATTGATTTGAGTAATAATTCTTTCTACGGTTTCATTGGCCGGGCTTGTTGCAAAATCCTGATATTTTTCCAACAAAGGCATAAATACTTTGATTTTCATTTCATGAACAGTCCCTGCATCTTTTAAATCTGCTTTGTATAATGAAACCTCCATTAAATATATACCTCCGTTTGATACGCTGGTTAGAAATACGATTCATGGTCCACGCTCAGTTAACTTAGTACAAGAAAAATGTTCATCTACGTTTGGTGTTTGTTACATTTACAGCATATAAACAAGTTAAAACTAACATATTTTTCTTAGATCTATCACTGCTTTTGGCAACGGTGGATTACCAAGGGTATACGCCATTTTCATCTAGGAATTCTCCGTTATGGCGTTTACCATCCGTCGCATAACCCACGATAATCGCAGCGCCGGCTTCTTTTGATTTGCCGCCTTCGGCATTGCCATTAAGATCTGTTGATGTGAATCCGGGCGTTACTGCAAAGACTTGCGCCCTGCTGTTTTTGACTTCATAGGCCATCGAAAGTGTCATGGCACTGTTGGCCGTTTTGGATGAGTTATAGTCGAAGGCATTTAAAGTGAATTCCGAATTTTGCATATGGTCCAGAGAAGCCATGTCGGTTGATACATTAATGATTGTGCCTTCATTGTCTTTGATTAACGGGAACAATCGCTGATTCAAACGGAAGGTGCCGAAAAAGTTCACTTCAAAGGCGTTCCGCAGATCTTCCTCTTTTGTATCCGTAAAGGAATGAGAGAAGGCACCCGGCATACCTGCGTTATTGATCAAAAGGTTTATTGTGGGATAATTCTTCTGAATCGTATCGGTTGCCTGCTCAATGCTCTTCATGTCACACATGTCGATCTGTACAAATTCTACTTCTAACCCCCTGGAAGTTAACTCGGAAACAGCTCTTTCACCCCGTTCAACACTACGTGCGCCAAGGATAACTTTCCAACCTGCTTCACCCAATTGCTTTACGATTTCATATCCAATTCCTTTATTCGCTCCGGTTACAAAGACAGTCTTTTTCATGCGAATCCTTCTTTCCGTAATTTGATTTATATTTAACAATGTATAAGTTACTATGCTACACTTAGTGTAGGTCAAATTATTTTTATAAAAAGGGGGATTAACATGTTAACGATTGGAGAAGTAGCGAAAAAAGTTGAAATCTCCATTGGAGCGATCCGCTTTTATGAAAGAAAGGGACTGCTGAAACCTGCTGCACGAAATGAGCAGAATAACCGTCTTTATTTGGAGGATGATCTGAACTGGCTGGTTTTTATCAAATGCCTTCGCGAAACCGGGATGAGTGTGGAAGACATCAAAAAATATTATGATCAGGTCAACGAAGGAACCTCCACGCTGAAGGAAAGAACCAAGCTGATTGAGGATCAAAAGCAAAAGTTGCTGAATGATATAGAGGAGAAAAAAGCGCAGCTTGTTCATTTGGATAACAAACTGGAGCGCTATTATCGAGGGGAAAATTATTAACAGAAACCTTGTCCTATAAACTAAATGACAGAAAAAATCAGGCAGCCAGCATTAACTGTCTAACCTGATCTGAAATGTTGAAACTTATAGCGATTTTCAATGAGGTTAAAAGTTCAATCAAAAATGATCTTCGCCCTTACGCAGGTAGTAATGGTTATACTTTTCATCCTCGATCTCGATCGAGCTGACCCGTTCAAAATTACATTTCTGTATCACCTTATTAGATGCTGGATTGGTAGTCAAAGCGATGGCATTTAACACTTCCACGTTTGTATGTTCAAACAAATACTCCGTCATTCCTTTGAGCGCCTGCGTGGTGTAACCACGATTTCTGAAGTGTTTCGAAATACCGTACATAATCTCCCGATTGGGTGCTGGCAGTTCGTCCTTGATCCCTGAGCAGCACCATCCGATAAACTCGTCATTTTCTTTGAGTACGATAGCCATTCGTAAATATAACTCTCCAATATTCCCTCCCGCCATCACAGCTTGTTTAAAACGTTGATTCTCAGGGATTTCATATTCGGTGAGCCACAGGCTCCTATCTTCAATCGTAGCGTTCCATCCCGGTAAGAATTCATACACCTCAGGTTGCCACGTAATTTCTTGCAATTTCTCTAAATCTTCAATTCGATACTCGCGCAAATAAATATCCTTGCAATCGATGATTAATTCATTTGTTAGTATGGGTTGGTTCATAGTTCCTCCTACTACACACTTAATTTCAGCTTATTAGCCTTTACTTCAAGCAAGCCCCTCTTTTTCCATATACTCATCTTTGGTTAATCCAAAGAGGATCAGATCCTGGTATTTTCCATCGGTGTAGATCACCTGGCGACGCACACCTTCCTGAATACATCCAAGTTTTCTCATCATGGCTGCAGAAGGTTCATTTCCTTCGAGTACAGAATCATTGAATTTGTTGAGCCTACGCTCGAAGAAGGCATACTTCAGTAAGATTCGTACGGCTCTGGTCCCGTATCCTTTTCCTCGATGATCCCTGTCAATTTGAATACCAATGCTAAAGGTACCGTTTCTCTCATCAATGCTGTTCAGATTCACACCTCCGACATTTTCACCATCCATGTTTACAATTGTAAACATGATCCGTCCTTTGGTTAAAGAAAAATCAGAGAAGTTTTCCGTGAAACTCTTCGCTTCAACATGGGTTGGCGGCAACTCTACTGCACACTCCAATAACCGACGGGCGGGTGTATCAAAGCGGTTATAATAATGATCTTCCCAATCTTCCTCACGCAAAGCACGCAATCTAACTTTGTCATCCTGCCAGAAATATTGACTATAATCGATCTCTCTCATTCCAAGTCTCCCCACATATTCAACCAGATTTTTACTTCGAGCTACAAATATAATAACCCATAATGTGGAATTGGAGGAGATTTGTTTTCATTAAACACAACGAAAATAACCCCCGAACAGGATAAAACCTGTCGGAGGCTACGCTTTATTTTATATCAAAATCTCTTTACGATTCTTCCGTATATTGAGGCTTGGACACGTTATCCGGAACCGTTTCGTCAAAAACATCCTGACCTGGATAATCCCGTACGTCTCCCTCGTGAAGCTCATGATTTTCATAGTCAAAACGATGTGCAGACCGCTGGTCCACCCGCCACGGAGAACTTTTCCCAAGAGACTCGGATAGTAAAGATGAACCGTAAGGGCCCTCCGGGAATTCTTCGAGTGTGATATCGTTTCGCTGCGACTCCACCGTAGACACATCGGTATATTCTTGCCGTTCTTCACGCAAAAACTTATCTTTCATCGTTTATCCCTCCTGATCCAATTCAGATGACCAACGTCCACTTATTGTGAGCGAGGACAAACGCATTTATGCATGATCTTTGGAAAACACTGCGTTTATGTTTCTAATCCATCGTCTTATTCATCACCGGATCCATCACGTTAATCATCGCCATCACAACTAGCGAATCCATATTAATAGTACAAATACAATGAGTCCAGCCATGCTAATCCAGGTATCACGTTTGGACCATACCAATAACGATGAACGTCCCCCGAGCGTAGAGTGCTCTCTAACTTTACGCATTTCCATCGCAATGGTCATATCCTCTGCACGTTGGAACAGTGCCATTAACAAGGGAATCACCATCGGACCAAGGTCACGAATTCGCACGGTATTTGGTCTTAAAGCTGCCTTTCCACGTGCCCGCACGATCAGTGAGAATCGCTGCCACTCACTCCAGATCATCGGGATAAACCGAAAGATTAACGATACAGCAAGAGCAAACGAAGCTACGGGCAACCTGATCTTTTTACCGATACCGAGTACCCAGTTAAGCCCTTCTACCATTCGCCCATAAGGTGTCGTCAACGAAAACCAAAGGCTTGCCAATGTGACGATAAACAAACGATACACATTCAGCAAAGTGCCCTCCGCCTGCATCAGGGAAAAGCCAAAGTGCAGACCTCCTCCCTCTGTTGAAAGAGTTGTCCCAGATAACGCCGTTGATATGATGAAAAATAATAATAACGGCTTCAATAATTTCATACATCCAGCCAAAGTTTGACGCGGGAGCACGGCAAGTGCTGCTACTACCGGCACCAGTGTTAACGTCAATCCCAGCCATCGCTGTTGAAGCATAGCTGCGGTGACCAGCAAAATATACAAAATCCATTTCAGACGCGGGTCCATGACGCCATATAATTCCCCTGAATGAGTCAATGTGTTCGGAAGAAGCTTTAGATCATCTTCCGGTTTAATGGACGACAGCATCAGTGCTTCTTTTTCATACTTCATTACATCGCTCTTGACTTCCATCGTTACCGTCCCTGATGCTTCTTTCGATCCGTTCTGAATCCCCACCTCAACTGACGTGGACTGAACAATACTTTCAGCCATCTCCTCTGGCGTCATCGCGGTCAAAGACAGCTCAAGACCCGCTTCTCTTAACTGCTGTGCCAGTCTCATCGATGGTGGCAGTCCAATCCCTGTTTGCTCCAGCAGTTCAGGCCTTTTGTGAAGTTCTCTCGGCGTAAGATCGGCGATTAGACGGCCTTCCTGCAACAATAATACTCGATCCGCACAAGGCAAGAATGTATCCAGATCATGGGTTGCTACCACTCCCCCACCACCTGCCAGACGATGTTGCTCCAATACATCCAGCAAAAGCCCAACACTTTGCGCTTCCAACCCTGCGCTCGGCTCATCCAGCAGAAGCCAGTGTGGATTGGTCACACTTCCGAGAGCAAGTCCAAGCCTGCGCTTCTCTCCCCCACTTAGAGCAAATGGCGAGCTGTCCAGTTGAAAACGTCGGTCCAACTCTGAGGACACTGGCGTGTCCCATTGCTTCAATGCTTTTGTGATTTGCTCTTGTTGCTGTTTCTCTGAAAGTCGATAGGGACGCAGAGAATATATAAATTCACGCTGAATACTTCGGGCAAACAGTTGTTGTTCCGGAAATTGAAACAATAGTCCCATTTGCAATAAAATCGACTGCGGCACTTTTCCTTCTTTCCAGAAAGGAGTGCTATCCAATGTGATACTTCCTGCATCGGGCGGTCTCAGACCAGCCAACGTCTGTAGTAAAGTCGTTTTTCCTGAACCCGTACAGCCCAGCAGCAAGGTGATTTCCCCACTGTTCAACTGGACACTCACATCTTCAAGCAGTGCACGTTTGCTCGATTCCGATGCTTCTATACGTATATCGGTCAGCTCAATCTCCAACGTGCGACCTCCTTAGCCAGTTGCTCGGGTCGCAGTGGCATGGCTTCTGGCATCATACCTTTTTGCTTGAGCAATAACGCAGTTTTTACAGTAAAAGGAGGGTCTAATCCTAACCGTTCACAGGGAGATAGCTGTACATTTTCCCGAGTAGCCTTCTCATTCAACTCTGTTTCATAGAAAAAGGACTCCGGCGTCCCGTTGTACACACAACGTCCCCTCTCCATAGCAATGATTCGATCACAGAGGGTTGCTTCCTCCAGATGGTGTGTAATCCAGATCACCGTTGTACCCCGCTGGGTAATCTTCTGAACGATGGCCTCGATACGGTCTCTTGCTCCCGGATCAAGCATGGCTGTTGGCTCATCAAGAATTAATATATCCGGTTCGGCTGCGAGCGCTACAGCAATATTAAGCAGTTGTTTCTGTCCACCCGATAACTGTGAGATGGCCATATCCGGGGGATATTGAAGTCCTACGGTATGTAATGCGTCCTGCCTCTGCTCCAATTGTTCTTCTACAGTATTCATTAATGGTGACAATGCATAATGAAATTCCTCTTCAATGGTATCACCCAGTACCTGTGCATCCGGTTGCTGCAGTACGCCCCGAACAGTAAGTTCATCCGAAATATTCCGTACCCCTCCCGATAGCGGAATGAAACCGATCAGTAGTCCAGCAAGTGTGCTTTTCCCACTGCCATTCGCCCCTACAATACTAATCCATTCGCCTTGGTGCAGCGTAAGTGAAACCCCATCCAGCGCTTTCCTCACCTGACCACCTTCGGAAGCATAATGCACTCGAACATCTTCTAATGTAATTATAGGCAGGTTGCCTTGCATCGTAAATTAGTCCTTTCCCTTTCTATTGTTATGTGGTACGATCCTAATCGTTAACCACATTTATATAATTGGTTAACAATCATATTACCAAAATGGAGAGGATTGTTCAAACATGAAATTATCTTTGCGAGGCATTGTATTCAGCGCACTTATGGCCGCAATATTAGTACTTTTTGGTTACATAAGCATTCCCATTGGCTTCTCCCCTGTACCGATAACATTACAAACTTTGGCTGTCATGCTGGCCGGAGGATTACTTGGTCCACTCTATGGTTTTCTAAGTGTCACGATGGTTGTTCTGCTCACCGCTCTTGGATTCCCCTTGCTGCACGGGACCGGAGGACTTGCAGTACTTCTTGGACCTACCGGAGGATATGTGATGATGTGGCCGTTCTCCGCATTATTGATTGGATTGTTGCTTGCACGAATCAACATCAAAGGTGTAACAGGATTCATACTCGCTTTTGTTGTATTTGAACTATTTGGTTCACTGCTCGTGTATGTCTCGGGGGTCCCTTGGCTTGCTTATGCTTTCAAAATGGACTTACCTGAGGCCATGATTCAAGGGTTCTATCCTTACATAATTGGGGATCTGATCAAAGCTGTATTTGCTGCCATCATCATTGCGCCAGTGCGAATGGTTTTCCCACCTCAACGTCTCACAGGTAACATGCATTCCACGGTTATAAAGGTGGATTCTTAATAGAAGCTACATATCCTATTAGATCACGAGCCTCCATATTCTAAAAAAAAACAGCCAAAATCACTTTGGCTGTTTTTGTTACTTCTCTTCCTCGAAGGTTATTCTATCATCGGAGTGATCCGTGTAAATCTTCTTTAGTTCAACTTATATATTCACCTGAATTAATTGGCGCTCTGTAATATGAAATTGTTGATCCGCTGTATTTTCAACAAACCTCTGATCATGAGATACATACAGAATCGTCCCTTCATACGCCTTAATAAAACGCTCCAATGCTTCCAATGCATGCATATCAAGAAAGTTCGTCGGCTCATCCAACAATAGAATGTTATATTGTCCAAGAAATAAGTGACATAATTGAAGACGAATCGCTTCTCCTCCACTTAATGTCCCAACATTCTTCAGCAAGTCATTGCCTGTAAACTGCATCGCATGCAACGCACTTCTCAGCTCAGATTCCTCATATTCCGAACGATTTTTCAGGAATTGTAATACGGTCTCTTTTGTCGTGAAACGATAGCTCATTTGCTGAAAATAACCGAGCTTTGCTTTTGGAGACATTGTGATGTGATCCCCAGCATGGAAAACATGGTTAAGCAATGTACTTTTCCCGCTGCCATTGGCTCCGGTTATCGCTATTTTTTGTTTTAATGGAACCTGAAAACTTACATCCTCCAGCAATACGTTACCTTCCACTTCAAGTGTAAGGCGATCTGCCATAATCGGAAATCGGTTGTGCAGCTCCAGTGTCTTTGGCTGACGGAAGATCATAGGCCGATCCTCTTGCACCGCTTTAACCTCAAGAAGTTGTTGCATCCGCTGTTCAATCGCTTTGGCTGCGCGGTGGACCGCTTTTTGACTGGTGCCTTTGGATTTGGTTTCAACCATACGGTTTGTTTTTGCCTTGGATTCTTTTTTGGACATGCTTCCAGCCTGCGTGATTTTCTCGGCTTTCTTCATCTTTTCCCGGGCGGCCAGCTCCAATCGCCTCTTCTCCTTCGAGAACTGCTCATGGGCCTGGTTTTGTTGTTCACGCTCCAGCCTCTTCTGTGCCTGGTAATCGCTATAGTTGCCGGAATATACGTGAACCTCACCTTGATGGATTTCCCAGATCGTGGTCACCAGTTCATCCAGAACCGCACGATCATGACTGATCAGCACAAGCGCCCCATAATAATAACGCAATTCATCCAGTAAAAATGTAATGCCCTCTTGATCCAGGTGTGTTGTTGGTTCATCCAGTAACAGTACTTCATGATAATGAGTGAACATTTGAGCCAGTTTTAAACGGGTCTGTTCTCCACCACTCCATGGCTGATCGTGTTGAGGTATGGCTAATTTACTGAGTAGAGCCCCGTCAACTTCGATACTTTCGTTAGACTGGGGTGGTTCCACTTGTTCCATATAACCAAACTCTGCAAAACGTTTTACCTTTCCGGCTGTTGGCTGGATCTGCCCCGCAATGAGTTTCAACAGTGTACTTTTACCCTGACCATTAACACCTACTACACCAATGCGATCCAGTTGATGCACAGCCAGTCGCTCAATGTTCAGTATTACTTTATCCATATAGGTCATCTCAACCTGTTCTAATTCAAAACATATCTTTTCCATATTCGCTACCTCCGAAATAAGATTTATTTCGTATCGATAGCGAAGCACGCTTCTATCGATACGAGCTTATCGTGCCAGCTCGTATCAATAGAACAGTAACGTCATCATAGCGGTTACCTCCAGTAGTCTGTATTGAGCGCCTTTACCTAATTATTTAACTGATATAGATATTCAGAAGAAAAACAAAGAATCACAGGCCACGGCCTGTGATTCAACGTAAACGGGAAAGCGAGTATAACACTTATCTTAAGGTCAGGATGATTGAAAATGACAGACTGATCCCGTTTACTCTGAACCGATAGTCAGAGCCTTTGAACGTATTCAATTACCGATTCAAAGGAAGGAAGCGCAGTCTCATTGCATGTGTCATGTTCAATAATCCACCTTTCATTATGATGTATAGATGTACAATTCTAATTATAATTTTCCAATTCCACCATGTCAACGGAACGATGAAAACACTATACCATCAGATTAGTACATCAATCTACTTTTGTTCCTGAACATTACCGCTACTTAATTTTAATAGAAGCTCTTGGCTACTAACCTGACCTGTAGCCTGCGGAATCACTTCTTCGTAGTTGGCTGAGTTGGTTACAATAATAGGTGTCACCGTATGATAACCAGCAGCCTTAATCTGTGCAATATCGAACTCAAGCAACAGATCTCCCGCTTGGACCCGATCGCCTTCCTTGATATGGGAAACAAAATGCTGCCCATCCAATTTAACGGTATCAACTCCCACATGAACCAATATCTCAGCACCGGTGTCTGATACTACAGCCAAGGCATGTTTTTTCTTGAATGCAACGGTAACTGTACCATCAAAAGGCGCTACAACTCTGCCTACAGCTGGCTCAATCGCAATCCCTTTACCCATTGCTCCCGATGCAAAGGCCGGATCTGGAACTTCCGACAATTCAACAATTGTTCCTTCGATTGGGCTAAATACATTTTCGTCTGAAGCATTCGTTGCACGAACAGATTGCTTAGCGGATGACGTAGATTCGGTTTTTGTTTCTTCTTCAACTGGATCTTTGAAGCCCATGATGTACGTCAGTACAGCCGAAACAACAAACGATACTACGATACCCAGAATCAATCCTGGGAAACCTTGTCCACCTGGTCCGTAGAAGATTGGCAAGGTCAGCAACCCTGGTGCACCGGATGCAAATGCCAATGTGCCCGCATGACCAATGATAGCTCCACCAACTGCACCACCGATTACCCCTGCAATGAATGGGCGTTTCAGTGGTAATGTTACCCCGTAGATAGCCGGTTCCGTAATACCGAACAGAGCCGTCAACGTGGATGATCCCGCCAATGTTTTCAGTTTTTTGTTCTTGGTTTTAAGCATAACCCCAAAAGCAGCGCCCGTTTGAGCAAAGATCGAAGCTGTCGCAGCCGGTTTAACGCCATCCTGTCCATACACTGCAACGTTGTTGATAAATACCGGAATCAAGCCCCAGTGTATTCCGAAGATAACGAGCAACTGCCAGCTTGCACCCATAACGGCTCCTGCGAGCAATGGACTGAATCCAAATGCGGCAACCAGTCCAGCTGCAATTCCATTACCAACGTATACGCCAAATGGTCCAAATACAAGCAATGTCAGAGGTACCATAATCACTAGCAAAAACAATGGCGTAACAAAGTTTTTCACACTATCGTGAAGTGTTTTATTAAAGAACTTCTCCAACTTGCTCATGACAATGACAGCTAAAATGATAGGGATAACTGTAGATGAATAGTTCATCAAAATGACAGGGATACCGAAGAAATCCGTTGGTGTTCCCTCTGATTTCAACGTGACGATGGACGGATAGATCAGTGCTCCTGCAATCGTCATCGCAACAAACATATTCCCCTGGAATTTACGTGCTGTTGTAACCGCTAACAAGAGAGGCAGGAAATAGAAGAGACTATCTGCTGCTGCATACAGGATCGTATATGTTGTTTCTGTCGTTTCCAGCCATCCAATATTGCTTGCAATCAACAATAACCCTTTTAGAATACCGGCTCCCGCCATAACACCCAGAAGTGGTGCAAAGATGCTAGATATGATATCGATAATACCCCCGAGTCCTTTGGCTGCTTTGCGAGGTTTTTCTTTATCTGACGAATCGTCCAGAATGTTACTGATCTGTCCAATGGCACTATAGACTTCAGGCACCTTGTTACCAACAACCACCTGGAATTGTCCTCCATTTTCTTTGACTGCGATGATGCCTTCTGTTTTCTCAAGTTTGGCTTTGTCTGCCTTGGCATCGTCCTTCAATACAAACCGTAATCGTGTTGCACAATGAACCAGCGATTCCACATTTTTCTCACCGCCAACCAATTCTACAATCTCTTTGGCCAGTTTCTCTTGACTCATGATCTGCACCCCCACTTTTTCTCAAACAGGCCTCTTACCGATTTTTTTGCACGCAAAAAACCTAAGCCTTGAGCAAGGGGACACAATGGTCCTGACCTTCTCATGACTTAGGTTTTGCCTGCATAACCAGTAACAATCCCAGTTAAATCGTATTCAATTCCTGTTAATCACATATTATTATAATAAAACCATTTTTGTCAACATTTAAATATTATCGATTAACCACTCGTTCGATATGAACCGTCAGATACAACTTTTCTTCATTGGTCAACTCATGGTTGTATTCCTTTTTGACAAACAACTCAATTTTCTCCGTGCACGCTGCGGCATCCGGATGTTTCTCCTTAATCATGTCATAGAAATGATCATAGTTGTTGTCGTAATGCGTACCACTGAGCACACGCTGGGAGAAGAACTTCAGATGTGTGATAAAGCGAAAATAACTGAGAGAGTCCTCATCAAATTCCATTTTGAAATGATATTTCGCTATATTAATAATCTGCTGGATAAACTTCGTAATATTCATCGTTGTAATAACTTCTTCGTTCATCTCTGCGTTAACAATATGAAGAGCAATAAAAGCGGCTTCATCGGGTGGAAGCTCAATATTCATTCGGGTATTGATCTGTTCCAGCGTCCTCAGGCCGAGTTCGAATTCGGACTTGTACAACTGTTTGATCTCCCACATTAATGCGTTCTTGATCTCCACGCCTTCCCGATAACGTTCGATGGCGAAGTTAATATGATCTGTAAGAGATACATAGATGTTCTCATTCAGCTTTCGGCCCAGATTCTCACGTGCATACGTGATAATCTCTTCCACAATTTCAATCAGTTCCATCGGAACTTCCCGCAGTAGCATTTTGAAATTATCGGAAGTTTGTTTGTTTTTCAATGCAAATACTTTCTGGATGCGGGTCTCGTCTACTTTATCCCCCGGCTTTTTCTTAAAGGCAATCCCACGTCCCATCACCACAAGCTCTGCTCCATCCGCCTGATAGATGCTAATGACGTTATTGTTGATAACCTTTGCTATTTTCACTTCAATCCCCCCGTCACGTTCCACTCTCTTGGCAGTTATACATCGTCTTTTGGGCATACAAAAAAAACCTGAAGCATCACAAAATAAACAAGACATGGTGGTCTGCTTTTTTTGGTGCTTAGGTTTTGCCTACTTCGAGTAGTAACAATCCCAGAAACGATATAATTGCGTCAAGTATAGCGCGAACCTGACTATATGTCAACGCTTTCAATGCAGGAACAATCGGAAGTCCCATGGTTATATAAATTGAACTAGAGAATATTTACACTAGCTACTCCGATGACAGAACAACCTTCCGATCGCTGTTATCTCCAGCTTTTTTCTGTCCTCTCCGTTTTGTGTATATGTTTAGTTCAATTTATATAGATGAAACTTCCGATGTTTTATTACCGTACAAGATCATTTTAATTCAGAAAAATATAAACTACGCGTCACCCAGGTTTGTTCCGTTGGATTCGATCACATTTTTGTACCACTTAAAACTCTTCTTCTTCAGTCGTGTCAGCTCACCTTGACCTTCATTATTACGATCCACGTAAATGTAGCCATAACGTTTTCTCATCTCACCTGAGGAGGCACTTACAATATCAATAGGTCCCCAGCTGGTGTAACCGATGATGTTCACCCCATCCTGAATGGCCTCACCCATTTCAGCTACATGTCGTTTCAAGTAGTCAATCCGGTACGCATCATCCACTTCACCTTCCGGTGTAACCTCGTCATTGGCACCAAATCCATTCTCAACAACAAACAGCGGCTTCTGATAACGATCATGTAGTTGATTGGCGGTAATACGGAATCCTTTGGGATCAATCGTCCAGCCCCACTCGGACTTCGCCAGATATGGATTGGCTACCGAGCCAAATACATTACCACTGGTCATATTTTTGATAACTTCCGGATCGGTACTAGTTGTACGACTTGAATAATAACTGAATCCGATATAATCTACGGTATGATTCTTCAAGATTTCCGCATCACCCGGCTGCATAACAATGTTCAACTCGTGATCTTTGAAGAAACGTTTGGCATAACCCGGATATTCCCCACGTGACTGCACATCGATGAAGAAATAGGACTCTCTATCTTTTTCCATGCCCTGGAACACATCTTCCGGATTACAAGTATACGGATAGAAGCTTCCTGCGGCGAGCATACACCCAATCATGGCACCAGGAATAATCTCATGACATGCCTTGACTGCCAGTGCACTTGCAACCAGTTGGTGGTGAGCAGCCTGATATTGAATTTCCTTGATGTTATCCCCTTCATTAAACGCCAGCCCCGCCCCAAGGAACGGAAGATGTAACAGCATGTTGATCTCATTAAATGTCATCCAGTATTTCACCTTGTTCTTGTACCGAGTGAATACCGTTGTAGCGTAAGTCTCGAAAAGAGTTACCAGTTCACGACTTCTCCAGCTGCCATACTTCTCGATCAGATGCACAGGCACATCGAAGTGAGCTAATGTAACTACAGGTTCAATGCCGTTTTTCAACAATTCATCAAACAGGTTATCGTAAAATTGTAATCCGGCTTCATTTGGCTGTGCATCTTCTCCTGTCGGGAAAATCCGTGCCCAAGCAATGGAGACACGCAGTGCTTTGAATCCCATTTCTGCAAATAGAGCAATGTCTTCATGGTAACGGTGATAGAAATCGATTGCTTCGTGCGAAGGATAGAACTCAGTAGCCAGCGGTGTAAAAGCCGGAACATTGCCTTTCATAATACTTCTGCGGTTCTCTCCTGTCGGAAGCAAGTCAACAATACTCAGCCCTTTGCCATCTTCCAGATACGCGCCCTCCGCCTGATTGGCAGCAATGGCTCCACCCCACAGAAAGTCTTTAGGAAATTTAAAATTCGTCATCATCATTCTCCTTCCAATTATGTAATTCAGCTATCCGCTCAAATCCTGAAAAATATTAAAAAGACAAAATAGAAAAAACCCGAACCAGCCTGGGTACACGATTACGTGTAAACAAGCCAGCTCAGGTTATGCCCATATCGGTAACATTCCCAGATCATGATTATGCGGATTGCATAAAACTTTAGCAAGAATCAGAACAGTTGTCAACTTCTTGAAACCGGTTTAGCTTCGGTTGCCCACTACGATATTTGATAGAACGCAGCACATGTGCCGCCAAGAATCATCTGGTGATCTGATATAGGTAGGGCATTAATGTGACTTACAATGAGACCGTATACTTCAGAATATGGAGCTGAAACGTTGCACACGGGCCAGTCGGACCCGAACATTAACCGTTCCGCACCAAAGGCTTCTATGGCGATATTCAGATAGGCTGTAAAATCCTTTGGAGTCCAATTTGCCCAATCTGCTTCCGTCACCATCCCTGAAAGTTTACAGTACGCATTAGGTTGTGCGGCCAATGACTCAAGCGCTTCTTTCCACGGTGAGAGTATACCTGATTTTATGTCGGGTTTGGCTAGATGATCAAGGACAAATCGCTGTTCAGGAAAAGTCTTAACCAGTTCAACGGCATAAGGCAGTTGCTCCTTGGTTACCAACAGATCATAGGCCAAATCATACTCTTTTAGCAATGAAATTCCGCGCTGAAAGTCTTCTCTCAATACATAATCTAGATCAGGTTCATCCTGTATAACATGACGTACGCCCTTCAGATATGGATTGGACGCGAACAGTTCAAGCTGATTCCGAACTTCATCCGAACAAAGGTCCACCCATCCGACAACACCTTTGATACATTCATGCCGATCTGCCAACTGCAGAAGCCACTCGGTTTCTGTCAGTGATTGTCTGGCTTGTACCGCAATACATCCATCCAGTCCGGATTGGACCAATAAAGGTTCAAGATCTTTTGGAAGAAAAGATTGACGAATGATTTTCATCTCTTCTCCAATCCATCCGTACTCGGCGACGTTGTATTCCCAAAAATGTTGATGTGCATCCAGCTTCATATTAGATCCCTCCCAGGGTATTTAAATCTAATTATCATTCAAAAGCAACCATATGATTTTCATTTCCAATGAAATAAACGCTCACTACACAATCTATTAATATGACAAAATCACTGATTTTTACATGATTTTTATTCCAATTGTGAAGGTATTGTCCAATATTAAATCATGATATAGTAAATTACGAAAACGCTTTCAGTACATAAATCGGTGGTGATTCTAGTATTAAAGAAGTGAATTTTTGTTTGCGTTGAGCTCTATTTCCACCCTGCTTAACCGCTATTCACGTTTAACCATTCTCTATTCGAAGGAGACTATATTAATGAAAAAAAACCGCAAATCAGTCCTTTCTCTTACGCTTGTGACTGCCATGATTCTATCTCTATTCTCCTCGGCTATGGCTTCAGCTGCAACTGACAACAGCGAACAGGCCAATGCATCACCCGCTCCAAGCAAAATGCAGACCTATGTAAACGCCATGGAGCCTGGCTGGAATCTGGGTAACTCTCTGGACGCCGTTGGTGAAGATGAAACTGCCTGGGGCAACCCACGCATTACGAAGGAACTAATTCAGTCGATCGCAGATGAGGGCTACAACAGTATCCGTATTCCTGTAACCTGGGAAGCCCATATCGGTGACGCACCCGACTACACAATTGATTCCGCTTACATGAATCGGGTTCAAGAAGTAGTAAACTGGGCCCTTGATGCGGATCTCTACGTCATGGTCAATCTTCACCATGATTCCTGGCGCTGGATCAGTTACATGGAGAAAGACCATGACAACGTGCTTGCACGTTATAACTCTGCTTGGACTCAGATTGCGGACAAATTCAAAGATGCATCCGATAAACTCATGTTCGAAAGTGTTAACGAACCACGTTTCTCCGAAGGCGGCACAACAGATGCAGCGATTGGATATCGCATGCTGGACGAATTGAATACTTCTTTTCACAAGATCGTAAGAACTTCGGGTGGAAACAACGAGACACGTCCTCTTGTACTTCCAACGATGCATACCTCTTCCGCTCAACCTGATCTGGATGAACTGAATAAGACCATTCAAAAATTGAATGACACCAATATTATTGCAACCGTTCACTACTACGGGTTCTGGCCATTCAGTGTGAACATCGCAGGTTACACCAAGTATAACGAGGAAGTACAGAAGGACGTTACCGACACATTTGATCGAGTATACAATGCTTTTACAGCGAAAGGCATTCCGGTTATCGTCGGTGAGTATGGCTTGCTTGGGTTTGACCAACACACAGGTGTCATTGAGCAAGGCGAAAAACTGAAATTCTTCGAATTTGTTGGACAATATCTGCGTCAAAAACAGATGACAACGATGTTGTGGGATAACGGTCAACACTTCGGTCGCACAAGTTTTACTTGGTCTGATCAGGAATTATTTGATACCATGAAAGCCAGCTGGACAGGTCGCTCATCCACAGCCGAAACGGATCTCGTATATCTTAAACAAAATGAAGCCATTCAAGATAAGAAGGTAAAACTCAATCTGAATGGGAACAAATTCAATTCGTTGAAAAATGGCACTACCCCTCTTGTAAGAGGTAAAGACTATACGATCAAAAAAGATGTGCTTACGTTAAAATCCAATCTGTTAACCAAATTGACAACCTCTGGTGATTTGGGTGTAAATGCTACACTCACAGCTGGATTCAACCAAGGTGCTGACTGGAACTTTAATATCATTAAATATGACACACCTAAGTTGAACGATGCAACAGGTACAACCAGTGCATTTGCCATTCCGACTACGTTTAACGGGAACCAACTGGCAACGATGGAAGCAACATATGCAAACGGAGAGAACGCCGGTCCACAGAACTGGACTTCGTTCAAAGAATTCTCCTACACATTTAGTCCAGATTACGAACGTAATGTGATTGAACTGAAACCTAACTTCTTCAATGAAACCAATGATGGCGAAGTCACGCTTAAGTTCCATTTCTGGAACGGAGATGTGCTGACGTACAAAATCACGAAAAATGGAACAAGCGTTGTTGGCGTAACTTCATAATAGTTATAAGGATTCCCCACTTGATCTATACCTGTGGTAATCACGAAAACGTTCTGTCCAGAGCCATCGGTTCGAACAGAACGTTTTTCCTTTTAATCAGATAATCCGTATCCATTATGAATGACCGTTCACAATAAAAAGGAAACATCCCCACTCTGGCTATGAATGACATACGTTGCACCAAGCCCTTTATATACAAGACCAACTGGAGCCTTGTTACTGGAAACGACATAGAGATGTTGCGGATACCAGCTGTCACACAACTGGATATCCTGGCAACATTGAGGCAGATTGTTCTCGAACACAAATGCATTGGTGACCATATATTCGGGTCGAGTCTGTTGCATCCCTTCCGTTTCTTGAATATAACGCACAGGAAATGCTCCAAGGGTTTGAAGTTGTTCCCGTTCCTCTTCACTGTGTACAAGCACAACGAAGGCTAATCCCTTTTTCAGTAATAAATCCACGAAATTCATCCCCGCTACACTGTGTCCTGCTGATACAACAATCATTGCTTCATCCATTGCTGTCTACCTCGCCTTCACATCAGATCCTGCATATATCATCTCAAGTACGTTATGTGCGAATCATAGTCCTCTGTCTGCCTTTCCGCAATTGAACCGTATCCGATTCAGAACCTTCCTGATTGATTCCAGACCATATTCCTCTTTATATCCTATGTAATCTGCCCTTTACGCTCTGGATCTCCTTATATCTCCGTTAATCATAAGCGATTAAAGAAATCTGATTAACCGAGCCTTAATCGAAGATATATCTCTTTTTGATCGCTTACATGCACAGATTCAAAGCAAAATGTCTTAATACTTTGGCTAAAAGTAATACAAAAAGACAAAGGAAACCTGATGATACATCAGTTCCTTTGCCTTGTATGATTTGTATTTCTCTACATCCATGTTCCAGTACATTTCTATTTCAAACGATCACTTATTGAGGTTCTTTGAATTTCACTACTAGCACCGCTTCCCCATTGGCTTGAACATGACCTGTTGAGGCTGCTGTAACAGTTGCTATGGTTTAGTTTCCACTTGGGATCAACACAGGTGTAATCAAAGGCAGACCCGCAGACTGAATGACATCCATGTCAAATTCAATCAACAATTGACCTGCAGTTACACGATCTCCACTATTCACATGCGCGGTAAAACCGTTCCCTTTCAGTCCAACCGTATTAATTCCGATATGAACCAACATCTGTACACCCGTCTCATGCTCCAGAATCACCGCATGTTTACTCTTGTTCATGACATGTGCGATGACTCCATCAAACGGTGCGTACACTTTTCCTTCTGAGGGCTCAATGGCAATGCCTTCACCCATGTGTTTTTCCGAGAACGCCGGGTCAGGAACCTGCTCCAGAGAAACGACGGTACCGTTCATTGGCGAAGCGATTTCGAGAAAATCTACCTTAGGACGATTGCTTGTAACGGCTTCGGTAACTGAATTAATACGCGGATTAGATTCCTCTGCTTTAACTTCAGTTGATGTTACTCCACTGTTCTCATGGCTCACCGATTCTTCTGCAACCGGTTGATCCTTATATCCGAAGAACCAGGTAAGTGCAAATGCAATCGCCATGGCAACTACATTGGACAAGATATACAACGGCAGTTGGCTGTTCAGATAGAGCAGTGTACCAGGAATAACCGTTACAGCCATGCCTGTACCCTGCAGATGGAACAAGGAAGCGATGAAACCACCTACACCACCACCAACAAGTCCCATAATAAATGGTTTCATATAACGCAAGTTAACTCCGAAGATCGCTGGCTCCGTAATGCCCAGAAATGCGGACAAGGAAGAAGGTAATGCGAGTGCTTTGAGTTTCATATTTTTGGTCTTCAGACCGACTGCGAGACAAGCCGCTCCTTGTGCTGCCATGGCACAGGTAATGATGGCGTTGAACGGATTGAATCCCGTTTTCTCCAGTAGCTGAATCTCCAGGAAATTAAAGATGTGATGTACACCGGTAACGACAATAATCTGATGGAAGAATCCAATGATAATACCTGCAATGCCAAACGGAAGATCCAATACGGCAGTTGTTCCATGCAGCACCCACTCTTCTAGGGAATGGAATACGGGACCAATCGCGAATAATCCAAGTGTGATCATAACCGTTAACGTAATAAAAGGAGTCAGAATTAAATCCAGTGCCTCGGGTACCCGTCTTCTTAGTACCTTCTCAAACTTGGCTCCAATCAAACCTACAAAGAACGCAGGCAGAACCGAACCTTGATAACCCACGACAGGTATAAAACCGAACATATGCAGCGGCTGTGCTGATCCATCTGC
The DNA here is from genome assembly GCF_037975265.1 of Paenibacillus sp. FSL P4-0176. Taxonomy (NCBI): domain Bacteria; kingdom Bacillati; phylum Bacillota; class Bacilli; order Caryophanales; family Paenibacillaceae; genus Paenibacillus; species Paenibacillus sp. FSL P4-0176. Next base: position 3,133,955 of record NZ_CP150242.1, on the reverse strand, counting down.
CACCGCGTAAGCATTGGGTAATGCAGGATTGACCAGCATTAGCCCCAGTACGATACCAAGTACTGGACTTCCGCCAAATACGCGGAATGCGGACCACGCTACAAGTGCAGGTAGAAATGCAAATGCCGTATCCGTCAGGATTTGAGTGAACAACAGGAAATTGGCCGAGATATCATCCGGTGTTGCACCGAATAACGCCAGAATTTCATTCTGGGTAAGTAATCCGCGCAATCCCATGAACAGTCCTGTAGCTACCAGTACGGGAATGATGGGTACAAATACGTCACCAAACGTGCGGATAGCCCGTTGAAAAGCATTTCCTTCTTTTTTCCCCTGACTCTTCACATCTTCCTTGGACGTTCCTTCGATGCCCAGCTTCTCAACCTCTTCAAAGATTCGATTCACTGTTCCCGTACCAAAGATAATCTGATATTGACCTGAGTTGAAAAAGGCGCCTTTCACCTTCTCAATATTCTCGACCGTTTTCTGATCAATTTTTTCTTTATCTTTCACCATGATGCGAAGACGTGTTGCACAATGTGCAAATGATGCGATATTCTCTTTGCCCCCGATGGCATGAATGACTTCCTGGGCAATCCGTTGATTCTCCGACATGTTATCTCATTCCTCTCACGTAATACTTAATAATGCCATTGAGTTGCTTCAAAATCAGCTTTGCCTCCGCGTGCAAAGAAACGAATGTCCACGCTGTCCCGGCTTGGGAAAATGCGGCTGGTAAAGACCTCTTCCCCATCGTTCACAAAGATCTCGACCGAGGACGAATCTACGAACAGATGGAACTTAATCACTTCCGCAGTAAGTGTGCACTGTCGTACAACGCCATTCTGCTCTGCCAACTTGGCACCAGACATCGTCCGATCCAAGACAACTTTCTGCTGAATCCGATCATACAGAAGAACCGTCTTTTCAGTTCCATTTGCCCGTAATTCGATGCCTACAATCTCTGCTTCTAGATGGCTTATCTCACATATCAGCTCATAGGCAATCCCATTAAAACCAGCGAAGGATCGACTCTCATTATCAATCGTTGCGCGAATATGTGTCCCTTCCTCCTGCTGACGTAATTGGACCATCTCTGCAACCGGTTGTTGAATTAACTTGCCGTCACGGAGTGACAATTGCCGAGGAATGGTCAGGCAATGAGCCCAGCCACTATCGTCTGTTGGATATTCCAGATCGGGAAGTCCCATCCAACCAACCAGAATACGTCTTCCGTCCGGGCCCTGCATCGTCTGCGGCGCATAGAAGTCGAATCCACGATCCAACTCCTGAAATTCACCATGATTGAACTCTCTCGTCTGTAGATTCAGCGGGTCACCGATCAGATAACCGGATTGAAAAATATTCTGATAATGATCTCCCGCAGCGTCTATGCCTTGCGGGGAAAAGACAAGTACACCTTTCCCGTCCATCTCCATATAATCCGGGCACTCCCACATGTAACCAAAGGAGGTTAACTGCGTACGAATTCCACCCATAAACTCCCAGTTGTTCAGATCAATGGAGCGATACAGCACTGTACATCCCGTCTCGTCTGTTCTCTGCGCACCAATTACACAATAATACGTGTCTCCTTGTTGCCACACCTTGGGATCTCTAAAGTGTTCCGTGTATCCGGCTGGCACAGACGAGATCACAGGATCATTCAGTTTGGTTACTGAACCGCTTTCATCCATAACTGCCAAGCATTGATACGGATGTCTGACCCAATCCTCATCTCTGGTATTGCCTGTGTACAGCAAGTGCAGCTTGTCGTCTTTTTCAATCGCACTGCCGGAATAAGCTCCGTGTGAGTCATACCTGCCACCCGGTTCGATTCCAATCCCGACATTTTCCCAGTTCACCAGATTCTTTGAGCGGGTATGATACCAGTATTTCATGCCATGTTCTGTCCCAAGTGGAAACCACTGATAGAACAGATGATAATAGCCTTGATAATATGCAAAGCCGTTAGGATCATTAAGTAGACCTTTTATCGGCTGAATGTGATAACTTTGTCTCCAAGGACATACGGATATCTGTGCTTCAAGCTTCGCAATCTCTCCAGGCTCCGCCTGCTCAATTCGTCTGTAGCGTTGCTCTCTAGTCATTTTCATAGCTGTTCTCCATTCAAAATATAGGAACCGGTTCCATTCGACGCGAAAAAATAATTCCATGGCATTAATGCCTGCCCGTGTTCGCATATCCGCATTGGATATTCAAAATGGAACCGGTTCGATGGAATTATCATAAAGGATGTTTTTATAATTTGTCAACGCTTTCTCGAGGAATTAGTTCTACGTCGAGTGTTGTTCGTTCCTCCACCGACTCGCCTTTGACCAGACGAATAATGTGATTCGCCGCTACTTTGCCCGCCTGCAAATAATGATATTTCACAGTCGTCAGCGTGGGGTGAATCATCTCCGTAATATCATATCCGCCAAATCCCGTAACAGACAAATCTTGCGGTATGCGGATTTTATTGGAGAATGCAATCTTCATCACACCCAGTGCGATATTATCCGTGGCCCCCACGATGATCGTTGGTGTGGTCTCTTTCAGTATGGCTTCAGCGGTAACGATGGCTTCAGACATCTTAAAGCTTGTCTCATAATACTTCACTTCACATCCACCACACTCGGCGATTGCTCGCTGGAACCCTTGTTTACGATAGATTCCTACCGCCCGATCCTTCTCGCTAACCCCCATATACACGATCTTGCGATGACCCTGTTCGACGACATATCTGCCCATCTCATAACCTGCTTGGTCATCATTGTGAACCAGACTGTGCAGTTGCTCATGCTGCTGCCCCACCAACAACACCGGAATCCGTATATCCTCAACGGCCTTCAGATGTGCTTCGGTCACTTCAGCAGCCAGCAGAATAATACCCGATACCTTCTGTCGTGCAAAATCATAGATGGCATCAATCTCGCGCTGCATGTCCTGACTTGTATTTGCGATCAGCATCTGATACTGATTACTCCGCAGTTCTTCATCAATTCCGATCAATGTCTGGGATGTTGCAAAAGAATCAAGACGTGGCACAACCGTACCGATGATACTGGTCTTCTTAGCCTTCAGACTCTGTGCAAATGTATTGGGAACATAGTTGTATTGTTTGATAATACGCTCAATCTTCTGGCGTGTATCCTCACTAACCGATCCGCCATTCAGGAAGCGAGAGACCGTGCTTTTTGCCACACCTGCCATCTGAGCGATATCAGAAATCGTTTTATTCATAAAGACTCCTCTTATTTCTATTAGCTAGTTTCCCTTTATTATACTTCGAATCGCAAACCCATGGCGAATTGATTCAACTCCATTTATCGCGCATCTATTGAACATTCCCGATGTAATAGCAAAAGCCCGATATCAATGTGACGTTCATACCAAAGTATGATCCGACATTCATCAGGCTGTTAAACTTCCATATACACGTTTGCACAGATCATCAGGGCAAGAATAATCCCTATCCCTACAGTCTCAAACCTCAATAATAATTGGCAAGATCATTGGTCTTCTCTTTGTTTGAGCGTAAATATAGTGACCGATCTCGTCTTTCAGCTTTCTTTTGATCACATTCCACTGATTCACCCCAGCCCCGGTCAACTCACCCATCCGGTATAGAACAAGCTCATGGATCTCATGCATGAATTCTTCCGAATCCTTAACAAATACAAACCCTCTGGAGATAATTTCGGGTGACGTGACCATCTGTTTTTCCGTTTTGCTCAGTGTAGTCACAATCACCAGCATGCCATCGGAGGACAGTTGCCTGCGGTCGCGAAGTACAATATTGCCGACATCACCCATGATCAGACCGTCTACGAGACTATTTCCTGATGCAATTTTGGGACCCAGCGAAGCAATGCCGTCTTTGTACTGGACCATATCCCCATTATTCACGATAAACACATGATCACGCTCTATACCTACGAATTCAGCAAGCAGTCTGTGTTGATACAACATGCGAAACTCACCGTGGATCGGAATCAGATAATCCGGTTTCATCAGGGTAAGCATCAATTTGAGTTCTTCCTGACTGCCGTGTCCGGACACATGCATCCCAGCAGCACCACTTGAACCATATATCACACGTGCTCCGAGAACATACAGGTTATCAATTACATGTGCAAGATTTCGTTCATTGCCCGGAATGGCTCCGGCAGCAATAATGACCGTGTCCCCGGCGTTAATTCTTACGTGAGGATGTTTACCGGATGCCAAACGTGACAATGCTGCCATCGCTTCTCCCTGGCTACCGGTGCATAATACAACAACTTGTTCTGGTGGAAACTGATCCGAATCGATAGCTTCAATCAACAATCCGTCAGGAACTTGCAAATACCCCAATTCACTGGCCACCGATACCACATTCACCATACTTCTGCCCAACAGTGCCAGTTTGCGCCCCGTCTCGAATGCTGCATTCACAATCTGCTGTACCCTGCTGACATTCGACGCAAAGGTCGAGATAAATACTTTTTGTTTTGCACGGATAAAGGCATCCAGAATGTGGTCTCCCACAACACGCTCAGAAGGTGTAAATCCGGGTCTTTCTGCATTGGTACTCTCGGAGAGCAAAATATGGACACCCTGTTTGCCAATCTCGGCCATACGGTGCAAATCTGGGAAAGGTCCATGTACAGGCGACATATCAAATTTGAAATCTCCGGTATGCACAACATTGCCTGCTGGGGTCTGAAAAAAGATACCAAGACAATCCGGTATACTATGACTGGTTGCAAAAAAGGAAACCTCGATCCCTCCCAGCTTAATGCTGGAATGCGCATCGATCGTATGCAGGTCCGCCTTGCGCAGCAGCCCATGCTCTTTCAGTTTAAGTTCGATCAGCCCACGCGTGAGCCTGGATGCATACACCGGGATGTTCATTTGTTTTAACAAATAGGGAATGCCACCAATGTGATCTTCATGTCCATGGGTAACCACAAGACCCCTTACTTTATCCAGATTCTCCAGCAAATACGCTACATCCGGAATGATCAGATCAATACCAGGCAATGTCTCATCGGGAAACTTCGAACCACAGTCAATCACGATGATGTCCTGATTGTACTGGATGAAATACATATTCTTCCCTATTTCATTCACGCCGCCAAGTGCAGCGATATACAGTTTGTTGTGGGCTAGATTCAACTCTATTATTCCTCCTCTGCGTGGCAATCGTATACGATACGGATCTATATTCCTAGTATGGAAGCAATCGCCTCAGTTATGCATTTCAGCGTGATTATGCCAAAAAAACCACCACGGAATTTTCATTCCATAGTGGTTTATACGAAAAATAAATGCGGTTACACCAATGATTTATCACGCTGTAGTAATACGTCTTGTTCATAGGTTTTGATATCGGTGATCCACTTTTCACGAACTGGAACGCCTTGCTGAGCACAATAGTAGTCCCAGATCGACCCAAACGGATAGGATTTGAACTCTTCCGTTAAGGCAAGACGCAACGTGTAATCCCCTTCCAATTCGGCTTGTTTCAAGGCATCCACTGGTTCGAGCATCGCTCGGAGAAGGGCTTTGATCGTGTTGCGAGTCCCCACAACCCATGCAGCTACACGGTTAATGCTTGCATCAAAGAAATCCAATCCAATATGTGTGGTCGCAAGCAGATCATGTCGAACCAGTTCACGGGCAATTTCCAGCAACTCATCGTCCATAATTACCACATGGTCACTATCCCAACGCATCGGGCGGCTTACGTGAAGCAGAATGCCACTTGTAAACAAAGACAAGGACGACAGTTTATTAGAAATAACCTCTGTTGGATGGAAATGACCCGCATCCAGGCAGATTAACGTATCATTTTGCAAACCGTAACCCATATAGAATTCATGAGAACCCACCACATATGCTTCCGAACCGAGACCAAACAGCTTACTCTCTACCGCGTCCAGGTTGTGCTCCGGGTTAAGTGGTTCGCCGAATACTTCATCCAGCGATTCTTTGAGACGTTTGCGTGGTGTCAACCGATCAACCGGATTATCCTTGAATCCGTCCGGTACCCATACATTGGTTACACAAGTCTGACCAAGCTGTTCCCCGAAATAAGCACCAATCCGGCGGGATGCCTTGCAGTGATCAATCCAGAACTTGCGAATTTCAGGATCTGGATGACTGAGCGTGAACCCGTCACTTGATTTTTCATGGGAAAAACATGTTGGGTTGAAATCCAGACCGAGTCCTTGTTCTTTAGCCCATTTTACCCAGTTCTCATAATGCTTTGGCTCAATCTGATCCAGTTCAACCTGCTCGTCTGTATCCGTGTAAATCGCGTGCAGATTGACCTTATGTTTGCCGGGAATCAGAGCAAAAGCTTGCTCCAGATCGTTACGAAGCTCCGCAGGGGTTGTCGCAGCCCCCGGATATTGACCGGTAACGGAAATACCCCCTGTTAACTCCCCATCTTTATTCAGAAAACCTTTGACATCGTCGCCTTGCCAGCAGTGTACGGATACTTTGATCTCCGCGAGTTTGTTCAGTACCTCGTCCGTATCAATTCCGTGCTGGGCATACAATGCCTTGGCTGCTTCATACGCTTGCTTGACTTGGTTATCCATCCGCAAGAACCCTCCTATTTTAACGTGTAAATGCTGCCGGTACACCGCCATCAATGGTCATCATACAACCGGTTGTTTTTTCGGATTTCGAAGAAGCAAAGAATGCAATTCCTTCCGCAATATCTCTTGGATAGATATTCACGAGTAATGTCGTCCGCTTGCGATAATACTCTTCCAATTGATCCGGTTCAATTCCATATGCCGCTGCACGTTCGTTTCTCCAGGAACCGTTCCAGATCGCTGAACCCTGTAGAATGGCATCTGGAAGAATCGTGTTGACACGAATGCCATACTCTCCACCTTCTGCTGCAATACAACGTGCCAGATGTGCTTCCAGCGCTTTCGCTGAGCTATAAGCAGAGGCACTTTTACCTGCATACACCGAGTTCTTGGACCCGATAAATACCATGCTACCCCCAATGCCCTGCTGTTTCATCAGCTTGAACGCTTCACGAGCCACGAGGAAATATCCTGTGCCCAGAACATTCATATTCAGGTTCCATTCTTTCAGGGACGTTTCGTCAAATGGGCTGGATGTCGCCAATCCGGCATTGTTCACGATGATATCCACTCCGCCATACTGCACCGCAACATCGGCATACGCAGATTGAACGGCTTCCTCATCGGTTACGTCCATTTTCAGCGCATAAGCACGATTCTCACCGTACTGATCATTAATTTCCTTTGCTACTTTCTGTGCGCCCTCCAGGTTAAGATCAGCAAGCACCACATGTGCGCCTTCAGATACCAATCTGCGTGCTGTTTCACTTCCGATACCACCTGCGCCGCCTGTAATAAACGCCACTTTACGGGAGAATTCGGTTTCTGCTGGAGCCAGGGACAATTTGTACAATTCCAGCGGCCAGTACTCCACATTGTAAGACTCGTTTGCACTAAGTGATACGAATTGGCCCAAGCTAGTAGCTCCACGCATAACGGCAATGGCTCTGTGATACAATGCTCCGCTTACTTGGGAAAGCGCCCAGCTCTTGCCTGTATTGATCATGCCCACACCTGGAATGAGGATAACGCGTGGTGCCGTTTCGAACATGACATCACCTTCGTTTTTGTTGCTCTCAAAATACTGCTGGTATTGCTCTTTGTAGGCTGCCACACCTTCTACCAGCTTGGCTTTTAAACCTTCAATATCTTCCGCATCCGGTGTCCAATCGATGAACAGAGGCACCACTTTGGTATGTACCAGATGATCCGGGCAAGCTGCACCCACCTGTGACAATTCCGGTGAATCTGCTCCGCCCACAAAAGCAAGTACGTCCTCTTGATCGTCAAAGGACAAAATCATTTTTTTGCTATCCGATACCGCTCCACGAATTGTTGGCATCACACGTGATACGATCTGACGACGAACATCAGCGGCGAGTGCCGGGTGTTTCACACCACCAAACAAACTTTCTTCGTTCACTCGTGCTTCGATGAAAGCTTCTGCTTCATTGATAATCTTGATGGTCTGAGCGTAACATTCCTCGGATGTTTCTCCCCAAGTGACAAGTCCGTGTTTTTCCATCAGTACGAGTTCGGCATTAGGATTCGAGAATACGCTTTCAGCAATCATTTTAGATAACGTAAACCCTGGACGTACATAAGGCACCCACACAAATCGATCACCGTAGATCTCTTTCGCCAATTCCTTGCCGTTATGCGCACAACACAGGCTGATAATCGCATCCGGGTGCGTATGATCCACATGTTTATATGGAAGGAATGCATGCAGCAGAGTCTCGATAGAGGCACGTGGGTGCTTTGCATCAATCATGCAATGTCCCAGATATTCAACCATCTCTTCATCCGACATGGATTCACGTTCAATTAATGGTCGAATGTCTTCGAGCCCAAGTCCGGTAAAATGTTTCGCTTCCATGGAACCCAGATCAGAGCCGCTTCCCTTCACATACATTACTTCTACATCACGACCACGAAAATCCTTCACTGTCGTTTTGGTAGACGTATTGCCACCGTAGATGTTACATACACTGCGATCAGTTCCAATCAGATTCGATCGGTAAACCAACTGCTCAAGTCCTGTTGTTTTCTCAGATGCCTGCGATGCATTCCATAAACTCTGTACCATTTGTTTCCCTCCGATAATGTTTGTTTTATTCCTAATCCGAGTTTAACATCTTTGTTTTATTTTGAAAACAAAATATTTTAAAACCAAACGGAAATATTCAAAAGTCATTATAGATTGAACTATTTTATTAAAAAAACACCCTGACGTAACCGTCAGAGTGTTCCTGTTTCATCGGTGGATTAGAAAATCCCCGCTTTTTGGGAAGTGTTTTTAATACCATAGGTATCATTAACTACGGTGTTGCCAAAGCTCGTTAAACTTCCGTTCGGACCTGTGGCCATGTCCAGATAGTTCAGACCAGAACTGTTTCCATACCAGGACCAGGCCAGCCAGCCCACCCCTTTTTCCTGACCATATCTCATGATGGCATACTCGTCCACATCACCGTTTGTGTGATATCCCCCGAATTCACCAATGATCAGAGCCAATCCTTTGTTCAGCACATTCTCCATATTGGCTTTGACGGTTGCAGCATCTTTGCCAGCATACTCATACATATGAATGGAGAAGACGGTATTTTTTTGAGAATCGGCTGCAAATACACTTTGTCCATAATCCACGATGGATTGAGGGAACTGCCCCCATCCGGCTGCATCCACAATGAGCGTATTTTTAATTCCCGCATTTCGGAGTTTCGGAATGGCTTTTTTGTAACCATCAGCCCACGCACTTCCATTCCACGTTCCATACCATTCATTGGCGATATTAACGATGACCCGATCTTCTTTGCCAATCAAAGCTTCCTTAATACTAATCCAGTAGTTCACTGCCGCATCCAACGAATTATAGTCATCTTTCCCTGTAGCGTCATGCACCTCGAGTACAGCTATCATTTTATTTTGGTTAACCACATTAATAATATTTTTAACAGCGTTCAGATCATCTTTGGTGTACAGGCTACCATTCGAAAGAACTATGCGTACCGTATTGGCACCTGTTTTGGCGATTGCAGGGATAGCGGTATTCAAATCATTTTTGAACCAGGAATGTCCGTGATTAACACCTCTCATGACAAAAGCCTTGCCTGTGGAATCATACAATTTGTTACCGCTTACATAAAAACCTGTAGCAGCAGATGCTTTGGGTGCTGCACTCCCTAATACCATGAACATAAGAGCAGCAATAACAGTGAAGATTGTACACTTTTTCAGATTAACCATTCGTTTGGAACCTCCTGTATTTGTTTTTTTTATTTCAATTAACCCTGCTCTAGGCAATAAGTTAACTAAAATCGTTGGTAATAGAAGTTTTTTTATTAGTAAATAAACAACTAATAACTTTATTATAGTTACATTATTTAGTTTAAATAAACTTTACCGTTAAGGTTATGAAGTTATAATAAATTGAAAACGCTTACCAGTCAAGATCTTTTTACCATGATTAGGAATCATTTGTTTTTACATAACACAGCAAAAAAAAGGCTCTCTCCCCTCACAATCGTTCGGAGAAAGAACCCTCTGTATTATAAACGCCAGTTAACTCTTGTTTAAGTCTTGTCTATCTGTTGTTTAATCCCTGATTTAGACTAAGTGTCTTCCCTAACTCCCGCCAATACCAACCCAACCCGGTACTGTGGTCTCACCCGAATCTCATTAAACTTTCCGATCTCCACACCCTCAAACCGCTCCACATAAGCCTGATTCACATAACTCTCAGTCGTCCCTTTTCGAATTGGGGTTATAGACAGACGAAGCGTCTGATCAGCCAACAAATGACGGGATTGCTTCAAACCAAGCATCCAGCTGTGTCCATAGTGAATATGATCCGTTAACATCTGTTGATGAATATGTGCTGCAGCAACGTCTCCTTCATAATCAATCTCAATCCACACGTCATCTACTTGTTCCGGCCACGCTGTGTCCAATCTCAGTGTTGCTGCATACTCTTTCGGATAATCAACCTCTACAGCAGGCTCGTAAGGCGAAACTTGGAATGTATACGTACCGAATATTCCCTGCTTCGACTGGGATGACACAGCATATTTCGAAGCTGAAACATGCTCTGGAGCCGGATAAAAGGATACCTCCATCTCTGGTTGCTCCACAGATGTACATAGGAGCATCTCATTCTGTACATACAGATGACTGCTGCTAATTACAAGCCTTTCTTCCCCGCCCACACGGAAACGGTAGGTTTGTAAGGCCTCTTCACGGGTCAATGTAATGATTCGTATGATTATACCGTCCGATGTTGTGATTCGCAGATGATGGTCCTTGCCAACAATCGGATGTATCACAACTTCATTCCCCTGCTCTGATACTGTACCTTCGGGCATATCCACATTTGTAACAGATGTTGCATCAACAACATACTCAGGCGCCATACCTTCATGGGCATAAAAGACAGCCGTAAGCTCCTGATTTACCATGAATCGGGTCAGTGGTTGAACGGTAGCACTAATGATCTTCATTCCATTCAGATTCATATGGAAAGGCAGAATGGCTGCCATGCCGGATTTCAGCTGTATCGTTCCTTCTCTTGGATATAAAACAGTCCCTTTGCTGGTATGCAGCTCCAATTGGATATCACGATCAGGCATCGCCACATGATCCTGATAATTATTCATGAACAGGAATCCGGAGCCAGCTTGTTGGCGAACAGACCAACGCATATCCATCGTGTTCTCCGGTGTTATCGCATGTTGACCATCCGGTACAACACAGCCCATTGGTGCAAGTAACTCACCGTATGATTCCAGGAACATGGACAAGGTACGAATGCGGTCATACGATTCACCAACACGTCCAAATTCTCCGAGTGGCGATTGGTAATCATACGTCATTTTCGGCAATGCCTGCTCGTTCATATATGAATTTTTGCCTATCGGATTGGTCCCTCCGTGATACATATAATACCCAACCAGATTGCTGCCGTTCGCAAGTTTCACAATGGTCATCGCCTCGACACTGTCCGCATCAACAACCGGCCGAGCGTGATAACTGACCTGCATGCCACCAGCAAGCTCGCAATACGCAGCAGGGTACTCCAGACTGTCATAATCCACTTCTTCCACAGGATTCATATGCAGATCCCGGAACAAATACTCCCGGCTTGGAGGCTGATTGGGAATCCATGGTGTGTACGCATACCCCGCTAGCATAGGCAATGTTCCTTCTTCAGGCACCGCAGCATTGCCCCAGGCCGTGGCAGTATAGAACATCGGCTTCATACCGACTTCTTCGGCAATATGGCGAAGCATCTTCAGATGTTCTCGCCCGTCCCGGCCGGAGGAAATGTATTTTTCGCGGGTATATCCCCAGGCATCCATGGGTGCGCCAGCGTGCATATACTCATTTTCCAACTGTACCCCGATAACAGGGCCACCCTCCTGATAAAAGCAGCCGTTGAGCTGACGGGCAATCTCCCGATATAATCGCTTAGCGTAATACAGATATCCTTCATCGTTCGACCTGACTTCAAATGGATAACTGAATAACCAATCCGGCATTCCACCATTACGCACTTCCCCATGACAGAATGGACCAATTCGTACGATCAGAGGTAGCTCATGTTTGCCACACAGATCCACAAAGTGCCGCAAATTCAGATTTCCTGACCAATTAAATTCGCCTTCCTGCTCCTCGTGAAAATTCCAGAAAACATAGGAAGCGACAATGCTCACCCCGCCTGCCTTCATCTTCAGTAATTCTTCTTCCCACTGCAAGTAAGCGAATCTGGAGAAATGAAACTCACCTACCACGGGAATATGGGGTTTAGCATTACGAGTCATATAATAGTTTGTAAAATCATACGATTCCCCTCGTGGACTTTTGCCGCCACTGCCAGTCATGCGACCCGCACGAATCTCTTTATCTTCCGCATCCAATATGAAACGAATCTGGCTACCTGCTATAGTATCATTCATGGATTATATAACTCCTTCGATATAAATGGGATGTGTTGAAACGATTATCAATTTATCGATGGATGATTGCCCCTTGATGATTCGGGTTTTTCTCCAATACCCGGTCCAACTCAAGTTTGGCTTCACTTGTCCGCCCCAGCCCCAGAAGACCCAATGCCCGCATATACCTGCAATGTTCTTCATTTCGCTGATCGAGATCATCGTCGAATACTAGAAAATCGGGCAGAGAGACCGCAAAATAATCCATTCGGATGTGATCTTGCATATGTCTTTCGGCATAATCAATCAGTTTGTTAAAGCGTCGGTTTGCTTCCTTCACATTGCCAAGCTTCTGCCAGGCCAGTCCCTGATAATAGATCGATTCCGGCGGCTGATCATTATAAAACATCGCGCTTGCCGGTTCATTCAAACCGATGGATGCTCTGTGGAAACTCTCCTCTGCCGCCTGATCATTCTTCAGTTGATGGTAGGCACAGCCAAGATAAAAGTAAACTGGATTGTCTCCGGCTCCCTCCAGCTTACCTTCACCTAAGTTCTCCGGGTAAACTAATGCCTTCTGCAACAGCTCCAATGCTAGTTCAGGTTGTTGTTTCTCCAGGTTTTGCTTTGCCAGTTCCGTCAGTGCCGTAACATATTGTCCAGTTACCTTGCCTTCTCCACCCTCCCATGGATGAAACCGCCGGGTCTGAAGGGCATTCCATGCTTCTTGATGACTACCTTGCATATTCAATAAAGTCACCCACTCGATATACAGATCATCACGGTGGTGAACCAACTCCATATGTTGTTCCAGTAATTTGATTCGACGCTCGCAAGAATACCCTATCTTCTTGTGCAATTGATCCAACTCGTAGAAGATTCGGGCATCCTGTGAATCCAACCGGAAAGCTTCCTCTAATGATGCCAGTGCAAGATCGGGGCGATTCAGTTTGTTATAATAAGCCAGTCCCAGATTCCGATGTACAGTCGAATATGCAGCATTCACCTCGCGTGAAGTTTCCCAATGGGTGATTGCTTCCTCGTATCGTTTATGATCATATAACCAATTTCCCAGGTAATAGTGAGCACGCGCATCATTCAAATCCACTGCCAATGCATCCTGAAGCACCATGAATTCAAATAACGTATTAGGAAAACAATAATCCGTTGGAGCAGCTTTCCCCTGCTTTTGACATTCCCGGGCCTGCTCCACATCCCCCAGCTGACGATACAAGTAAGCCTGAACATAACCAACCATAGGATACGGCTGTGCAATTTCGGATTCAACATAAGAGAGTACCGTCAGTGCTTCTTCCCACAATCCACAATCCGCGTAGTCTGCGGCTAGATTCAGATAATTATAAACGTCTCCTCGCATCAGACGATGGAAATACTCACGTGTTTGCCCCGCTTGTTCTCTCTCTGAAGGTGCAGTTGCTCCGCTGTAGATCAGGACTAATTCATGTGCAGCTCCAAATTCAACCGGGTCCAGTTCCAATGTCTCACGCGCATATTGGATCGCCTGTTTATCTTGACCCATTCTGCGCAACAGAGCCACCTTCAGATGCCGCGCTTTATAATTTCTGGTGTTACGAATTAGCGAACGTTCGATGTGAGCCAAAGCTTCGATGTACCGATGTTGCCCCGTATCGATCTGAGCAAGCATGTAATAACCTGTATCCTGATACTGTGCAGACCATACGGCTTTATACAGTGCTGCGTAGGCTTCTCCCTGTTTCCCCTGTAATTTCAAACTCAGACCGAGTTGGTAAGATGCTTCACTATCATACGGATTCGTATTTTTCCATGTCAGCGATTGAACGGCCTGTCTGAAATGCTTCTCTGCATCTTGGAACAACCCTCTACGCAGCAGCAATGTGCCATAAGCAATGTTTAGACGAATATCCGTTGCATCACGCTTCAAACCTTCCAGATAATAAGGTTCGGGTTCATACGTGGCATGCCGATATTGCTCCAAATGAAGACCCGCCAGATATAGTTGTTCATTCGTACGAATCTCGGATGGTAGCGGGAGTGGTGTGGCCGGATCTGGAACTTCCTGAATCTCAGAACGTTCAGGTTGATAGGCTACAAGTACTTTTCCTTCCGCAGTTCGAACACTTAACTTTAACTGATGCCATTCATCTTGTCCGCTCCACGGGAATGAAGATTTATATAGTTCCGTAGGTGAGATATTACATCTCTCATGGAGATATACCGTGGTTGGTCCTATCGCTTCAACGGTCACTTGTTCAAAAACCGACGTCGCATATACCATTACGGTTACCATTCCGGTCGTTTCGTCCATTTCCAGATTAACCGCTGCATCAATCGTTGCATTTTTGACCATGCCAATTCCTTTATACGGCATAAAATACTGCGAGAATGATTTCGCTTCATAGGGCTGTAACCATGTAAAATCAGGCTGATTATCGGTAAAGATCCCGGTCATTAATTCAATATATGGTCCATCCTCGTCCGTTAACTGACGATCCCAGGCTTGCCCGAATTCCCCGTTCCCCCAGGTCCATTGCTTCTTGCCCGGAGAAATATGATGATTGGCTACATGCAACAAACCCGCCTTAACCCCGTGGTCATAACCCCCTACAAAATTATAATCCGACTTATACGCCATATAGGATGTTGGAACCGGTATGTTTTTGTATCGCGAGATATCCACACCTTCAGAATAGTCCATCTTGTAATAGGTACCGGTTGCGATGGGAAAGCGGGATACGTCCCGTTTTCCGTGGTCCAGCACAGCCGTTACATCAGGTGGAAACACAGATTGCGTATGATCGTTGACAGCTACAGCCGGGTTGGCCCACCATAAAAAAGTTTGAGGTGCGCTGGTGCGATTGTATACCTCGGCATGAATTTCAAGACAGGCTTTGCCGGGATGTAATGTGAAGCCAGCTGTCATTTTGGTACCATACATGCGGTCAATCTCACCCACCCACACGGTAGCGCTTCCATCTTCATTACTGCCAAATGTATAATCGACTGGACCAAACGTGTTCGGCCGGTGATGCTGTGGCCAGTTGAATTCAATTCCTCCGGAAATCCATGGCCCTGCCAGACCCACGAGCGCAGGTTTAATCACCCGGTTATAATATACAAAATCGTAGTTGTTGGTCCGATCCAGCGCACGATAGATCCGTCCACCCAGTTCGGGCATCATCTCGATACGTACATATTCATTTTCGAGAATAACTAATCGATACGACTTCATTTTGGCCTCATCTTCAATGCTGTCGATCACGGGATGCGGGTACACCTTACCCGAACTCCCCTGATAGATTCGCTTTTCAAGAAACATCGGATTTTTGTCCGGTTTACCTGTACCATAGGTTGGAATATCTCTGGTTTCTTCCCATATGCGAACATTTGATGTCGCTGTCACGTGATTCAATTCCCTCACTCCTCGGCCTCGTATATATTGTGATCATACGCTCCGACATGCAGGAAGAACATTGACATTAAGCGGTTCTTGATGGACGATCTTCGGATTCCCCCATAACCAAAGAGAGCACCTATCCACTCAATAAAGCAGTGAAAGGTACTCTCTAATCGATCTTGATTAACTTATCTGCGACGTGCAAAATCCACAAATCTGAACTTGTCCGGTCGATGCCTCGACTCCGTATACTGAAATTGACTGGCATCCTCCAGGTACACCTGGCTCCTCACCACAACTACATTGTGGAACCCTTCAAGGTCAAGTAATTCCCTGTCCTCGGCGGTGGGTTCTTCCACCAAAATCTCTTTTTTGGCAAACGAAATGGAAAGTCCTAGCTCTTGCTCAATGTACTGATAGATGGAATCATTACAGATCTCTTTGCTGAGCCCAGGAACAAGCCGCTGGCTAATGTAATCTTTGTCCAGTATGACATGCTCTCCATCCACTTTGCGCACACGTCTGATCTCCCAGACCTGTTCATTCAGGCCAAAGTTAATCTTCTTGTGCAGCGCCTGATCCACTTGTTGCTCCTCAAAAACCTTCACATACGTTTGAGCGCGATGCCCCATTTTTTTGGCTAATTCCTTGAAACTAACCAGACCTGAGATGGGAAAATCGATCTTGCGTATGTCCAGTACAATCGAGCCCTTGCCTTGAATCTTCTGAATATAACCTTCTTCGTACAACATTTTCAATGCTTTGCGAATAGTCTCTCGAGACGTTTGATAACTTTCCGATAGATCCAGTTCCGATTGAAGCAGCGTCCCTGCCTCTATCTCTCCGGTCCGAATACGATCTGCAATATCTTCATATATCCGGATAAATTTATTATTCATTATTCATCACCATTGTTCATTACCCTTTTTTTATCATATTGGCAACCATTATAGCATTAAAAACCAATCAAGCGGTAATGTCGTTACTGCCGATGATTGCAGTATCACATGTAAGAATCAATTCAGTCTAGATATGACGATCGAACGCTGACGCTTTCTCCACTTGATCTGTACGCTTCTCATCCATAACTTGAATCAGCTTATTTAAGCGGAAGATCAGCGCTGCAGCTTCGGATCTGCTTAAGTGCTGCATGGGACGGAAGCTGCCATCTTCATATCCTGTAATCATGTACAAACCTGCAAGTTCCTGTACTTCTTCTTTGGCCCAATCGGATACATCAGTCTGGTCGGTAAACGCTCTTGGGGAAGTCAGCGGTTCCGGTCTGATTTTACGGACAACATTTGCTATAATCTTGGATGCCTGTTCCCGTGTCACCAGCGCATGTGGAGCGAATTTGCCGTTCCCCATGCCTTGAACCATCTCATGGTGAACGGCTGCCTTAATCTCAGGAGCAAACCAATCCTCATCGTTCACATCCTGAAATCCATGCTGTTCATTAACCGTTGTGTCCACACCCATCAGACGCACGATTAATGCGGTAAATTCTGCACGCGTGATCGGACGGCGTGGCTCGAAGCGAGTTTCACTTACACCTTGAATGATATTTTGTTCCGCCAGCCAGGTGATCTGATCTTTATTGAATGTTTGGCTGATATCAATAAATTTGATATTTTTTTTCACAGGTATATCAGGCTGCTCAGACGGTTCTGGTTGTGAACTCACCTCATCGGCTTGTTCCGATGTACCGTTTGGACTCGGGGTTGCACCGCCACCGCTCCAGGCGGATAGTGGATACGAAAAAGTCATGGCTGCTGCCCGTTTGCTTTCACTTTTATCACCCGCTGAATTCTCCGTCCATACTTCCACCTCATAATGCTGCTCGGCATTTAGTCCTGTCCATACATAACTGCGCTGTGTGCCACGGTAGATCTCTCGATCTTTATGGGTGATCACAATTACCTCATTCATTGATTCCAATTCCCAAGTTAGCTTAATCGTATTAGTACCTTGCGCTATGGCTGCTACTGTCAGTTCCTCGGAAGGTAGCGTCTCGAATTCCGGTACTTGAAGCGCCTGACCCTCACCTGCCTCATTAAATGGAATGATTGCAAAGTCAGTATAACGCTCGGCACTGTTTAATTCAGACACATGTATGGATGTCTCCGTTGTTGTTCCCACAAGCTCTTCGTTTCGATAAACTCGATAACCCGCAGCACCAGGAATCAGTTCCCATACAATGTCTGCACCATACATGGAGCGCCCCTCTACTACAGGAGGAGAAGCAGCACTACCGGGCAAAGTCATGGCATGAAGGTAATAACCACCATCACTACTGCCCGAGGCATTCATGGTCTTCACTGTATAGATATAGTTCACCCCCGGTTCGAGTTCCTTGTCGTCATAGAACAGTTCGTCTGCAGGAACTCGAGCAACCTCTACACCGTCACGCTCAATAATAAACTGCTCGGCACCTTCGACCCGGCTCTGTTCCAATAGAAGACGAATGTGATCCTTCGCTGAATTAAACTCTACTTTGACAGGAGCTACTGGTTTGGTCAGAACGGAATACGCCAGCTTCTCCGATGCATCTCCCTGATCATTCTCTGTGTAGATTTCAATCGAGTACTGTTTGCCTGCATCCAGTTGATCAACAATAAACTCTTTTGTTTTGCCTCGGTATACTTCTGTACCATCCAGTAATATAACGAAAGTTTCGTTCCCATAAGGGAAGTCCCATTCCAATTTGGCGTGATCTGTCTCCGGATATATCTTCATTTCCAGTGAATCAACATGAGGTAAGGTGTAAAAAGGAGTCACGGTCATTGGGCTTCCTGAACCAGCCGTATTATAAGGAATAATCTGTACCTGATCATATCGGGTTGCACTCTCCAGATGAGTTAATCTCACATCTGTGACATCCCCTTCTTCAATCGTGGTGAACATCTGATCTCCGATACGTATGGTATATCCCTCCGCACCTTGTACCTTTGGCCAAGAGATCAATCCCTCCTTTTCCCCAATAATGCTTGCATGTAAAGGTTCATGAATGGTCGCAGGCAACGTTCGCAAGTGAACTTCGAAACCGGAATCACTCTCTCCCGTTGCATTGGATGTTTTGATGATATATGTGTAATGCTCTCCTGGTGTCAGTCCATCATCTTCAAATGAAGCTTGATCTGCTGGAACCTTAGCAACTTCAACACCATCCCGCATAATAATGAATTGCTCTGCTCCCCGTGTTGAGCTTCCAGTCAGGTCCAATACCGCAGTCTGATCTGTGATGTGTGTTATGCCTGCCGTCTGAGGTGATATGGGTTTCGTTAAAACCTGAATCTGAATAGGCTCTGACCGATGACCATCTTCATTAATCGCAACAAGTTCGAATTCATATGCTGTGCCATCCAGCATGCTATTGAGATGTACAGACGGTTCAGACACGCTCTGTACATCTCCCGTTACCCGATTTCGAATCTCATATGAAGCCGCTCCCTGAACAACATCCCAAGCCAGATCCACCGCATGTGTTTCGGCTTTCACTGTGATACT
Organism: Paenibacillus sp. FSL P4-0176; assembly: GCF_037975265.1. Taxonomy (NCBI): domain Bacteria; kingdom Bacillati; phylum Bacillota; class Bacilli; order Caryophanales; family Paenibacillaceae; genus Paenibacillus; species Paenibacillus sp. FSL P4-0176. Next base: position 3,114,525 of record NZ_CP150242.1, on the reverse strand, counting down.
TTCTGCAACCAATGGCAACGTTTGAGTCATTACACTGAAACTAAGCGGTGCACTCGTTCCACTCGCATTGACTGCCCGAATCACATAAGTGTATTTCGTCCCTGGCAACAGATCCTTGTCTACAAATTGGGTTTCACTTGAATCCATCTGAGCGATCTCTCTTCCATTCCGTTCAATGACGTAATGATCTGCCCCTTGGACACCAGTGTTACTGAAATCCAGACCCAGGCTGTTTTTTGCCACATCATATACTGCAACCTTAACGGGTTTCTCAGGCAAAGTCAGTAGAGATACATCCGTGGCTTCAGAACGAGTTCCCTGTCTGTTGACCGCCCATAGTTGATAGCGATGCCACGTTCCATCTTGGAGCCCTGTAATCGTCGCTTCATTCTCCATTCCTCTATAGATCTCCTTGCCATTCTGCTCAATCACGTATTCAGCGGCACCTTCCACGACAGACCAGGAAACTTTTGCATGATGTACTCCTGAATCAACAAGTACTTCGGCAGGCGACACAGGTTTGGACAATCGGATGAGCTGCGCTGTCTCACCTGCACCAGAAGCATTCACAGCCTGAACTTGCAAAGCGTACTCTGTACCTGGCAATAATCCCTCAACTGTGTAAGCTAGTTCTGATGTTCTGCCCACTTCTGTTCCATTGATTTTCACAATATAGAGATTTGCCGTATCTACAGCTTGCCATGCAAGTCCCATATTTGTCTCATCAGTCGATGTGACATTCAGTCCTTCCGGCCTGCTAGGTAGCGTAAGAATTGTACTACTGGTGGATGCACCGTACCCGGCAGCATTGCCCGCCTGTACTTCATAAGTATACTCACGACTGCTTGACAGGTGGTGAACTGCGAGTTGTGTATCTGATATCTCATGGTTATGTCCATCGATGACCACCCGATATTTCGTTGCCCCAGCTACAGGCTCCCAGCTCAAGATTGCTCCCTGTTTAGTTACTTGAACAACGTGAAGTCCCGACGGGCTCTCTGGTAGCGTTGTTCCTGATACCGAACTGCGCATCCCCTGACCACTTCCGTTCACTGCTTGTACATCCAGTTGATAAGATGTTCCTGAACTCAGTCCCGCATAGACCCATTCTTGGGTTCCGGCAGAAACCGTTCCCGACATCTCTCCATTCAACCATAACTCATAACGATCGGCTCCTCGTACTGCTTCCCAATTCAGACGAAGGCTCGCTGTGGAAGCATCGGATACCTGTAAGCCGGACACTTGCCCAGGTAAAGTCTTGAGCAAAGGTAATCCTGCCAACGGTCCTGTTCCTGTCTCATTTCCGGCAATTAACGTATAGCTGTACTCCGTTCCGCTATCCAGACCCGAGTCCAGATACTCCGTCTGCTCTCCTTCATATATGGCTTTTCCATCACGTGAAAGCCCATAATACGTTGCAGAAGTCACTGTCTCCCACGTTAATGAAATATCATGCTCCTGAATTTGAACGGCCATAAACTCTCCGGGCATTGCCGGCAGTGTGAGAAATCCGGTCCTACTGCTACCACCTGCGCCACTTTCATTCATTGCGGTTACCGAGATGTTATGAATGGTTCCTGGAACGAGGTTGCTGACATAGGGAAGGCTGCCCGGATCAGATACCGTCTGATCAAATACGATTGCACCGTCTGAAGTAGTCGCAATAATGCGGTAAGCATCTGCTCCTCGTACTGGATCAAATTGAATTTCGGCCAAATTGGGCTGTGAATCTACTTTTCGAACGTGCAACGTCCCGGGAGCTGCCGGGGTAGTTAATACTTGAACGCTTACTGCATCACTTACTCCGGTATGGTTTCTCACTCTAACTTCATATTCATAGACCTGACCACCACTTAGGGAGTGATCGATTATACTGTGGTCAGGATAATCGAGTGTCCATGACTGCCCTGTAGTTTTGTTCGTTATCTCATACTGATATCCATCGGTATACCTTTCCCCAGTTGGCAAATCCACTGTAAGTTCAGCTGAAGTCTCAGCGATCTGTGTCGTTTTCACATGAGTCGGTTGCTGGGGCTTGCGTTGAATAAGGTAAGGTGATGATGTTGTCTCATATGTATTCCCTGCTCTGTCCATGGTTTTCGCATGGATGTACCATATACCTTCCGATTCGATGGATATTTTATGCTGGTCAGAGCGAGCTTCAAGCCAATGGTCCGGTGATTCTGCACTGTTCGTAACTTGATAGAATCGTTCCAGTTCCTGAATGCCTGAGTGGGCGTCGGCATACTGAATGGTAGTGGATATATCCATGTCCGTCCAGCCATGTCCGTTCGGGGCAAATGTTATCGTTGGAGCCATCTGATCCACATAGGCGATTCGACTCACTTCCTTGCTCACATTACCAACGGTATCTCTTGCTCGGGCCCGAATGGTGGTAGCGCCGTTTGTACTAACTGTACCGCTATTTCCTGTCATATACGGGGCATCATTCATGCTGTATTCATAGGATATCGCTTGTTCATCCACACTTCCAGCGATAGTGAATTGCACATGTTCTTTACTCCATCCAGAAGGACTTAAACGAATCACCGGCTCGGTTGGAGCTGTCTTGTCAATTCGAACTGTAGCCTGAGCGGACGTGCTTATGTTGCCTACACGGTCAATTGAGCGTGCATATACGATCGTTTCTCCCTCATCGGTAACCGTCACTTCGCCCGTATAATCGATCCAAGGACCTTCTTTGTTAAGTCGATATTGGCTCTTGGCAAGCCCACTACCCGCATCTTCACCACTGTTTATCGCAAAAGTTACATCCTGATTCGTCCAATCCTCTTCACTTAACGTAAACGTTGGTTGCTCAGGCCCAGTCTTGTCGATTCTGGCTGTTGCCGAAGTGGAAGCACTGACATTGGCGGCCCGATCAACACTTCGTGCATAAATCTCGGTTATCCCTTCTTCACTGAGTGTAAGAGGGGCCTTGTAGTCGATCCATTCTCCCTCGCTTCCCAGCTTATACTGTGTCAGACTAATGCCACTTGCTTCGTCCGTACCCTCCGTTAATGTCACGATTACCGCCGCTTTTGTCCAATCGGGCGGATTCAGCGAGATGACAGGTGGCGTTGGTGCCGTCCGATCTACCCTAGCTGTCACAGCCGTTTCCTGTCCTGTATTACCAAACGCATCAATACTGCGTGCCATAACAGTTGTGTTTCCTTCACTGCTTACGGTAAACGGAGCGCTGTATTCACGCCATTCTCCTGCCGGACCAACTTTTACTTCAGTCTTCTGAGTTCCGCTCAAGGCATCCTTTCCTTCTTCAACCGTGATGAGAACATCTTCCTTGGTCCATGAGGATGGAGTGACTGTAACGGAAGGAGCAGTTGGACCCGTTGTATCTTTAATCATCTCTCCAGCGGATATAAACGGGGTCTGTATCCCTTCACCATTCAGTGCCGCCACAAAAACTTCATATTTTCCGTCCGCGAGTCCGGTCAGGGCAAATTCTGTACGTGTGGAAGTTGTTGTTCCCGTTGCGAGGACTTGCCCACCTGGACTGCGTATTTCCGTTTTGTAATGAGTGCCCGCAGGATTGCTATTATTATTCCAACTCGCTGTAACAGAGTTGCCTGATTGTGTCACAGCCGCAGCAGCGGGTGGATTCGCCAATGTATATTTGGTGGATGGACTGGAGTACCCCGTGAAGGAACCACTTGAATTTTTGGCACGTACAGCAAAAGAATAACTGGTATTCGGAGTGAGTCCAGTCACCTGCCGACTGTTTGATGTACCTGTATCCACGATCTGATTCGTCGTCATATTCTTCAGCTCATATGTAACAAAGGCGTCATTGGCCTTCTTATCCCAGTTGACCGTCAAGTTATTAGAATTAACCAATGTGTATGTCGGCGTTCCGGGCACAACAAAACTTCTTACTGTAAAGTTAACGGTTCCTGCCGAGGATACTCCACCTTTGTCATCCATGACCCATACTTGCAACGTGTGTGTGCCATCTGGCAGGGTGTCAGGCAATGTGTAATTGGTGTTGAAAGACTGATTCGAACCCGTCGCGGTCATCTGGGTCAAAATGTTCTCAGACCCACCATCAATGGACCATTTCACGGTCAACAGGTCGCCTACATCCGTATCTCGTGTTGTACCAGAGATCTGAAGTTGCTCGCCTTTGTAATACGTTTGCCCCGAAGAAGGAGCCGTTAGTGTAAATGAAGGCGGAACGTTCTGAGGGCCGATTCCCACGATCGTTGAAAATTTGCGTGAAGCCTGATTCGCTGTTGCTTTGGCATTCCACCAGAATTGCGCAGCTGTATCACTAGCCGTAACGGTCTGGCCTGGAGTGAATGACGAAGGTGAAGAACCCCCTGTTAGCTGCGCATTGTCCGGACCGCTGTACTGTCCCATATATATGCGATCTGCATTCACAACATTGTACGTATTCGCATAAAAAGCCGTGACCTGTACACCGCCGCTGTAATTGCGCCATCCATTCTCGATGACTTCAAACGGAGAAGCATCATTGCCATTCACCATCGTATCCCAATAAAATGTTCCACCCAAATTCAGTGCCGATCCACTACGGTTGATGGCTTCCAGTTCAACCTTCATGTATCCACCTTGTGAGGTAGCATTAACGATAGATACACGCAAAATATATTCGACATTGTCCTTTTGCCGGGACATTTCAATCACATTATTGTTAATTCGGTAATAATTAAGCGGCAATGTTTTGAAGTTCACGGGTGATCCATTATGGTCGATAATCGTGGATACATTCCCTGTATCACCACCGTAAAATACATTTGTGTTTGGTAGTAATACAATTCTGTATTTGCCATCACTGTTCATCTCTACTTTCACCTTGGATGACTGTACCGCCTTCATGCTGGACGTATCGGATACAATCCCGATCGTTTCAACCGTTTCAGCCATTACCGTGGCTGCACCCCATTCAAGCAACAGGGCTTGAGGTGATAATAATGCAAATGCCAGCACCACTTTGGTTAACTGTTCTGCTTGTTTCTTCACACGTTTTCCTGATTTCTTCAACGTCTACTCTCCTTTTTGGCACACAAAAAAAGGAGGCACCCCAACAAAGGAACGATGTCCTAAGTTGGGGTGCCTCCCCTAACAAGTGTCATTTTTTCTTGATTATAACGATTAAGCGCATGAATGTAAACACTTGATCATGAACGCCTTACTTCTCATTTCTCATCTCTGATCTTTAATAACGCTTCGTCCAGTGCGCCAACGACCTTGTCACACCATACATCAAATTCCGGATCTTCGGTCTGTAATTCAGGATGCGCCAGAATGTGCTCAATCGTACGTCGAATGCCCTGATCAGCTCTTGTCGTTGCTACAAATTCCGGTACAAGCCGCTTCAGCTTGCTGTTATCAAACACAACGGTATTGGCTTTGTCACCCAGCAATCCGCCGCGAAGATCCTGATCACTGCATGCGGCCAAGAACTCAGAGGGTACATGTACCGCTTGAAGCTTAACTCCCAACACGCCAGCTATAATCTCATGAATCTGATTCCAGGTGACGGATTCATCCGAGGTGATATGTAGCGATTCACCAATGGCATGGATATTTCCCATAAGCCCGATAAACCCTTTGGCAAAATCAGTATTGTGCGTAATGGTCCACAGTGAGGTGCCATCTCCGTGGATGATAACGGGTTTGCCTTCACGGATACGCTTGAGAACCTGCCAGCTGCCTTGAGCACCATGAACACCGAGAGGTACCGATTTGTCGCTATACGTATGGCTCGGACGCACGATGGTCACAGGGAATCCATGCTCGCGGTATTGTTTCATCAGATAGTCTTCACAGGCAATCTTGTTGCGTGAATACTCCCAATATGGATTCGATAAGGGCGTCCCTTCCGTGATCCGGTAATCAGCCAAAGGTGTCTGATACGCCGATGCTGAACTTATAAAAATAAACTGCTTGGTTTTATCCTTGAACAAACGGTAATCTCGCTCCAATTGAGACGGTACAAAAGCGATAAAATCCGCCACAACATCAAATTCCAGATCAGCTATCAGTTCCGCTACACGTGCCTCGTCATTAATATCCGCTTGAAGTACCTTGACTTCTGCTGGCAACTCATCGTTCCGATTGCCGCGATTAATTAAATAAAGTTCACAGCCTTGCTGTGCAAGCATCTCCGTAATGGCCGTACTGATGGTGCCTGTCCCTCCAATAAATAGCGCTTTCATTTCGCCACCTCCTGATCGATTTTACCCACTTTTCCATGATATCACGCACCAAAAAAAGGAGCAAAGCTCGGTGACCCGAAACCTCGCTCCTTCTGCTTATACGACCTTAATCGTTGCATATATCATGTACATGCCGCAATGGATCTCATATTCTCCCTTGGGCAGATCTTTGTCGACCGTATAATAATTGGGTCCCTTTTGCATGTATAGATCCATGCCAAGCTTTTGTGATCCCACTGATTTCACATGTGTCACCGACCGGGTCAGAATAAAGTTGATTTTGGTCGGTACGCCAGCCTTCACCTCGATAACGTCTGGTCCAAAACCATCGTTGCTCACGTCCACATCAATGACTTCATATCCCTTCAAATCCTCCGGAGTCTCGGCTTGTGCTGTTACCGCACTTCCCGATCCGGGGGATACGTCTTTGCCCATAAAATAAACCAAAAATGATCCAAGCAGTACAACAACAGTCAGACCCAGCGTTAACCAAGGCCATGTTTTTCCAAACCAGCTTTTCATATAAACACTCCTCATTCGATGTCCCATCAATATTCAATCAACAGACGGATGTATTCTTTAAGCATACCTGATTCGCATGACAATGAAAATGACCCCTCTGGGCTATTGCGATTGAGCCATATTACCTCAATAGAAAAAGCCTGATTTCTCAGGCTTATCTACGGGTATTCCCGTTCATGCTTCGCAATATCCCTTTTTGTATAACTCAGGAATAGATCGGTGTATTCCGACTTCGTCTCATGCGTAATTTATACAACTCTGGCAGGGCTACACCAATGAGCACAATAATAACTCCGAACCATTGCAAACCGCTGACATGCTCATGGAGCACGATTGAAGATAACAATACTGCAATTGGAAGCTCCACTGCACCCAGGATTCCGGCCATGTCACCACCAATATGCGGAACGCCGATAGCGAACAGTACTGGTGGAATGAATGCCCCGAAGAATCCAAGCAGCAATCCAAATACAAGCAACTGGCTCCAGATCAATCCGTTAAAGAGGAATGTCGGCGGGAACAAAATGCACAGCAGGATCAATCCGCCTGTAACCATCCACGCACTGCGGAAGGCTGGATGCGCTGAAGGAACTGCTTTGCCGCTGAACAAGACAAACAGGGAATAACTTACGGCTGCCATTAGCCCAAGAGCAATACCCAGACCGTTGAACTCACCCAATCCTTGTTCCAGGAAACCCGCTGCCAGCAAGGTTCCACCAAACAGAATGATCAACGTCAGGAATGTGACTTTGTCTGGACGTTGACGTTTGCTTATCGCCTGAATCAATACGCTAATCCAAGTGAACTGGAACAACAGGATAATGGCAAGTGAAGCCGGGATATAACGTAAAGACTGATAATACACGAGACCTGTAATTACCGTTGGTGTTCCAGCAGCCATCAATATCAGACGTTGTTTCCACGTCAACCGCTTGAATACCTGTGCCATGGCTCCTGATGCTTTGCCATTTGCCTGTGACTTACGTTTTGTTCTAAATTTTGTGTATAGCGCCAGCATCCAGGATAGAAGAAAACCCGTGATCAGCTGTGCTCCCACAACCTCTCCAAGTTTATATCCTTCGCCGTACGCCAGAACCACAATCGTGGATAATATGCCATAGCTCATCGCTCCCGCGAGAACGGACAGATAATATTTCATTGTGAATAAACCTCCTGATGATAAGAAAAATACGCCCGCATGTTGGTTCATGCCAAGGTCACAACACCATCTAAATGCAAAAAATCCTAACTACGAGCAAGGAATACATTGATTCCTTGGCATCGTAGTTAGGAAGTATAGGCTTCCCGTAGAGACCCTCGCCCTGTGTACACTTTCGGCCTGCGAGGTTATACGAAATGATATATGCAATTTGATGTAATTCGTGTGTGACGACTTTTCATATATTACATGGGAGGTGAGATGGTGTCAACCCTATTCCGTATAAAAAGTTGAACTACATTATTACACCGAGTCGCTTCGATCGCTGTACCATTCTTCGAGTACTCTGATTACGTAAAAACGTCATATCCGATTGGAGCCTGAAGAGTCCCACTCCAATGTTTGCTGTAAACCTGCCTTCAATCCACCCAGATCCAGCCCATCCACAGCAAAAGCCTCACGGATCAAAGGCGGCGCGACGAATTCATCATACTTACCCAGATAAGGTGCTTCATCTTCAGCCAGTAACGCAGATGCGTCTTCAGCCGCCCGACACTCACTCATAATCTCGGCTAACAATGTTCGTTCATCGACCTTGCCGGACACTACAAAATAATATGGCTCCATGGGCACAACCGAACGCAAGGCAAGTTTCTTGGACAGATTATGCTTCATCAGGCGCTCCAATGTACGGAATGATTTACTTCCCACCCAAGGAAGAACGTACATCGAATCTCCCCCTGCCGGAATCACAACCTGCTTCAACAGTCCGCTTTCACGAGCTAAGCGGCGTGCCCGTTCAAGTCGATTGACGGCTTGTGGTGACAGGTAAGGATAGATGGTCGAGTCGGACAACACTTCACGCATTTTCTGCACTACCGACGTATGAATATCTCCTCCCGCACCAAGCCATAACGTATCTACCTTACCTTTTGCAGACTTCACATACACAGCCTTGTGCTTATGATCGACCTCTTCCACTTTCCACAGTTTGCCTGCGAGCGAGAAGCAATAGCCAGGTGGGGGTACGGTTGTAATCGAACCGATCTCTTCCGAGCCGTTCAATACTTTATGTTCCTCATCGTCCTTGAACACGGCATAGAAGCGATAATTATTCACAATTTTCTCACCTGTCAGACCGATGATCAATGTTCGATCCTCTGTCCATTGCAGATGATCCGTCTCAATGAGGTAATTCAGGAAAACCTGATATTGATCAGGTCTAATCAACGCAAATGGAGCCAGCGAAAGGATGGCTTCTGCAAGATCTCTCGGCTCCGCCTCCCCCATACTTTTCAACATGCTCATCGTCTGATGGTAGAGCACACCTATGGGCATTTTGCGAGCTTCAAGAGGTTCGACCCACTTGGTTTTTACATAGAGCTCAATGACAGCAATCGCACGCATTAACGTCCACGGCATACGTGCTGGCAATTGGGCTTCCTCATCCTCTTCCTCCGGACATACAAAAAGCATCTCTGATGCCATATCCTCTCGTCTCCCTGAACGTCCCAGACGCTGTACAAAGCTGGACGCACTATACGGCGCACCGAGCTGAACCACACGTTCCAGCTCGCCCAGATCGATGCCCAGTTCAAGCGTGACCGTTGCCGCAGCAACCGCGGGACCCGATCCAGTGCGTAGGGCAGCTTCCGTCTCTTCCCTCAGCATGGCGGAGATACTTCCATGATGCACATGGAACACATCACGCTCTTGCCTGCGAGCCGCGACCCGCCGCATCTCAAGAATGGTGACTTCTGCATCTGTACGGCTGTTGGTGAAGATCAGCGCTTTTTTACGATGTGTGCTCTCATAGATGAAGTCGTAGTACGCTTTACGTGCGTTATGAAGCTGCTCCGCTTGCTCCTCGTCCTGCGCATCTGGAAAAGAGAAATGTTCCACCCGCAATCGCAGCTTGCGGCCGCCCGGGGAAGAGACCACATCCACCCCCTGCTGCGTTCCGGCAGCAAGCCAAGACGTAGCCGCATCATAGTCACTAAGTGTAGCCGACAAGCCCACTCTTCGCGGTGCACAGCCAGCCATACGCTCGATTCTGGCAAGTTCGCTGAGTACTTGAATGCCCCGATCCGCTCCCATGAAAGCATGCACCTCATCGATGATGACATACCGCAGGTCATGAAACAGCGCCGGGATTGCATTCGGTCGATTCATGAGCAGACCTTCCAGCGATTCTGGCGTTATCTGGAGCACACCGGACGGATTTTTCATCAGTTTTGTTTTCTCCGCCTGAGGTACGTCCCCGTGCCAATGCCAAACCGGAATATTTCCTTCGGATAACAGATCCTTAAGACGTTCGAATTGATCATTAATCAGGGCTTTCAGAGGCCCAATGTACAAAATGCCAACCGACTTGGAAGGCCGTTCATACAGCTCGGTCAATGCAGGAAAAAAAGCCGCCTCCGTCTTGCCGGAGGCTGTTCCCGCCGCAATCAGCATATGATGCGGGGTATGAAAACAGATATTACAGGCCTCAATCTGGGCAGGACGAAGCGATTCCCATCTTTTTTTATAAATAAATTCCTGAACAAACGGCGCCAGCCGATAGAATGGATTATCACTCATAATTCAAACTCCGCTAGGAAGTCGTCCAGATCATCTGTATTCGCGGATGCATCTGCCCCTTTACTCGTTTCCTGAGGTTTGGCAACCCGCTCGCCAAGTAATTGAGTATAAGTCACTTCAGGATTCTGGTGTAACGTATGCAGTACATCCATAAAGTCTCGTACCACTTCACGCGTGGTCAGCAATTCATCCGCACCCAGTCGGTTCACCGCCGTTTGCATAAAATCAACCAATTGTTCATCCGTCAGACTTGCACTGTATCCAAAATGCAGAGCATGAATCTGTCGTAGCTTCTGGAGCAAAATCAGAATCTCTTCATGCGATAACATCGCCAGCTTCAGAATCGGGCCTGTATAATTCGCATACGCTTTGGCTGCATAGCGACCATCAATAAGCCTGGAGCGAAGCGCTTCATAGCTGTATAATCCACGCCGTTCATCCTCCACAAACTGTGGCGTACCGCCTACAAATATGCCCAGATGCTCCGCCTTGCCCTGCATCGTATCATTGAACATGGTCAACAATTTCTCATAGTTGCTTTGACGGGAGACACTGTTTGTAATTTTGTACAGATTCACCGCTTCATCAATGAACAACAGCAATCCTTTGTAACCAATGCGCGCTGTGAATTCAGACCACAATTTGAAGTAGTCATACCAGTTGTCATCGTCAATGATAACCCCAACAGCCAGTTCTTTTTTCGCTTCCGTTTTGGTTGCAAATTCTCCTCGAAGCCAGCGAAGGGCCGCCTGTTTGCGATCATCATCAGCCAGCTTGTACCCGTTCCAATACGAAGCCAATACCTTGGCAAAATCAAAGCCGTGAACCAGATTCTGCATTTCCCCCGTCACCACGTAGATCTGTTTCTCTACCTCAAGCGGCAGAGCGGGATCATCAGGGCGCAGGTTCTGACTCTGCATCGTGGATTGTTGCAGCCCTGCGATCCATTTTTGCAAAATCGGCTCCAACGCTCCCCCATCCGGGCGTGTGCGTGTAGACAGACGAGTCATCAGTTCGCGATATGTCGCAAGTCCCTGGCCTTTGGTTCCCACCAATCGTCGCTCTGGTGACAGATCGGCATCTGCCACAACGAAATCCCGATCCATCGCATAGTTACGAATCATCTGCAAAAGAAAGCTTTTACCACTGCCATAACGGCCGGTAATGAGTTTGAACGCTGCTCCACCCTCCGCAATATTGTCCATATCCCGCAAGATGGCTTCCACTTCCGGTTTCCGGCCAACAGCAATCTGCTCGAGTCCTATGCGCGGGACAACACCCGCCGTCAATGAATTTACAAGTGCGGTGGTCAGCCGCTTTGGTATTTTAAGTTCTGTCACTGCGTATCACCTCTTCACATGTTCGAACACATCTATATAATCAGGAACAATCCGATCACCATCAATCAGAAGATCACCGATCGTTTCCATAGCCACATCATTAATTTCATCCAGCAGAAGCGCAGGCATCGTTCCATATTGCTCAGCCAGACGCATCAGCTCTGTATCAGGATTTGCGCCAAGTAGAACATGAATCGTTTGTACCTGCTGAGGGGAGAGTTCCTTGGCAAAGAGCAGCCATTCTTCATCCAGATCAGCCTCAGCAGACTCGTCCCACTGCAACCTAATCGATTCTACTTGCGCTCCTGTTGCAATCTCTACTGCAGATGGCTCCGACTCCATGGAACCTTCAGTTGGAGTGATCTCATTCCTTGCTTCCAGTACATCTACTGGATTACTTGCAACATTTGCACTGTTAACCTCTTCATCCTTCACTTCAGAAGGGTGATCATCCTCAATCGTAAGCGCCAATCGCACGTACTCACTTTCCTGTTGTAACGATGCTAATTTCTCTGTGTCAATCCGAATCATCGGTTGTTCCACAGACTCCGCCTGCTCGGTCGCATATGTTTTGTCCAGGTAACGTTCAATCAGATTTGCAAGTTCGGGATCAAGAGTCTGTCCTCGCAATCGGCCTCTGAATCCGAGCAGTTCACGAAGTTTATTTTCAGTACATCGATAGATCCGCGTAACCATCTGCACAAATTCAGCCTGTTCACCTATGGGCATATATCTGAACGATACCGATCTTCCATAAATCGAATCATCATAGACTGCTTTGCGAAACAGAATGCGCTCCATCGTGCGTTCATCGTTAGGATCACACTCAGGCAACAGTCCAACTTGTCGCGTACGTTCCAGGTACGAATCAACCAAGGCCATGACCCGCGGGATGTACTGCTCCATCACTTCTTTGCCGCCATCTCTGTAGAATTTACTGAGCGTAATATCGTAATCATAGTATCTTTGCAGCATATTCAGCGATATATCCGATTCATTATCCTGTAAAATACGTTGCAGCTCCCTATCCAGCATCTCTGCTGGCAGGTATCCGCCCGAAAGGCCCATAACCTCGGATAAGGACATCTCCATCTGATGGACCAGCACATAATCGACCATCCACTCTTGCATATATATATTTAATTGGGGCAACCGTTCACGGTAGTTCACCCATAGCTGCTTCAATTGATCATAACCATCCTGAGGATTCTGCCAGCCAATGCCGTTAATTAACTCGTAAATATGAACAAATAGATAAGACAGATCGGTATCCGGATATCTCCCCTCACGTACTTCCTTCCTCCAAAACATATACCACTTGCGCTGGGCTTCGTTCATCACGCCATACGTTGGCCAGTAACTCATAAAGGGAACCCATGGGGAAACATCCCCCTCCATCTCTGCCCACTGCTTTGCTTCTTCTACAAAACGTTTCTCCGAGGACAATATGCCTCCACGATGCTGCATCGTATCATGTGCAGACTGCATAATGGTTGAACGATCAGGAACCGGAACTGCTGCTGTTTCAGGTTCTTCACTCAGATCTATCTCCATAAATTCCAATTGTCTTGAGTTGTCTTTCATAGAACGTTATCTCACCCTCCTCCAAGACAGAATACGAACAAGTGTATCCATAGGGATCATTATATCACTTGTCCTGTGTCTGCGGTGACGAAATTTAGACATTCCTGGACACAAAAAAGAAGGCATTCCTGCCCTCTTTTCATCATGTCTATTTAACTTTTTTCTGTCCTCTCCGTTAGGTGTAAATGTATTATTTCAACTTATATAGATAGGTTCCTTTTAATATATGAAAAAAAGTCCGCCCTACGTATTAATCCATTGATCTAATAGTCGGAATGTCTCTGATGCACTGTGTACCATGTTGTCATGATCTTCTGGAGTGCTGATGGACTGCTGCAGCAAACCTGTAAACTCGCTCCATCTTGTTCTTGTCTCAGAGCCGTAAGCATTGAAATATTCCAATCCACGATCAGCTTCAATGGGCAGGAACTGCGACAAACGCTTGGTCATGATCTGTCCACCGTTCGTGGACCCCTCAATTACATACAGGTATCCAAACAAACGGGCAGGTGTTGAAATATCCGGCAGTTCTTCACAGAGCGGAAGTTGGCTGATCTCTTCTTCACTGGCACCCAGATTTCGTAAATCTTTCTCCAACAGTCCAGCCTTGCCTCTAATCTCGATATCCAATCCCGTACTTCCCCAGAAAGGCTGTTGTACAGCCTGATCTTCCAGTGGTTTCAGGAATCCATAAAATTTCTCTAAATATGTTCTATATTCTTCTATAGTCACAGTTTGATTCATAATGGCTTTTGCATAAGGGTTCTGTTCTACTTGTCTGTGATAATGAGCTGTCTCGCTCTTCAGACGTTCCATAATAGTTGTTGCAGTCATCTTAGTTATCCCCTTTCACAATCTGTTCTATTGTTGCAAATGAACGCTGATCCTCAACTGATTCTCATTGCGCCTTAAAATAGAACTACTTGCGCTGCAATCAGCTCCATTTAATACAAACAAGGCTCTATGTAAGTATACTTATTCTTGTTTGAGAAAACTATATGAATCCGTCATTGTTTCACGTTAGATTATTTCCCGCATTGTTATGATAACTAGTTATAATTCATAGGATAAAAAAATAAAAAACGACCCCTGACGTCATGTTTGTCAGGAATCGTTTGATATAAAGATGATTTATTTATTTATTTGCTTGTGGGATCGGACCCCGAACCCCAGTTTTTTAACTTGTGTAATAGACTGATTAGAGCCGGAAGCAAGATTGGAAGCATGACAAAACTTAGCAAAACCAATCCGATGATGACAGAAATAGCTACTTCAATCAGTGTAACAACACCGGAAGGAATTAGTGCGGCGAAGGTACCTCCCAATATTACTGCCGCCGAGATCACGACCCCTCCTATATTACGGGAAGCTTCCGTAATTTTATGAATTGGATCTCCTTCAATCTCACGAGATTTCATCATGAGGAAGATACTGTAGTCCACACCAAGTGTAACAATCATGATCAGACTGAAGAAAGGAACGTTCCAGCTCAGATAGTCAACGCCAAGCGGGCCAACCATCAGCAATTCATTCAGACCAAGGGCCACATAATACGTCAGGAATAACGCACCTATAATGATTACAGTCTGCCAAAACGAACGAATAATGAACAAAAGTATCAATCCAATTCCAATCAGCATGATCATGGACGTCCGATTCAGATCACCTCCGGATAATTCTTTCATATCCAGGTTCTGTGACGGTATGCCGCCCAGTGCCACTTTCGCCTCACTCAAATCCGTGCCAACCAAAGCCGTTTCCAACTGCTTTTTAAGATTTTGAACAACATCCATCGCTTCTTTCGAATAAGGATTGTCGGTCAAAATGATGGTGATTTCCGCTGTCTTCCGATCCGAAGACATATACATGTCGAGCGAACTTAGAAACTCTTCTCCTTTTAATACTTCTTCTGGAATGTAGAAGCTTTTCGCAGCATCAGACTGGCCAAGATGACCCAAATAATCTTCGGCATCACCAAGACCCTTCGACACATCTGAGAGTCCTTTTGTACTTTCGGTCAATCCGGATTTCAACTCACCCATTTTGTCCTGCAAATCGTTCAGGCCGCTTAACAACTGACTCTGTCCTTCATTAATCTGACCCAGCCCATCTTTCACTTCCAATGTTTTACCCGCTATCTGCTTGGTTCCATTGGCTCCAGTGGCCAAACCTTTGGATAGCTCACCAGCACCGTCTTCAAGCTGACCGACACCTACAGCAACCTGAGTCAGACCGCCACTAATTTGAGCCATTGACTCGTTGGCTTCCTTGAAAGAAACCATAGCTCCATTGTACTGCTGCATCAACGGGTCCAACTGTGTGTATAACGCGTTCAGTTCAGTTTGAGCCGCTTGCGAAATACCAATCACTTTTAGAGCATCTTCTTCTTGTTGTAACTCAGGGTGATTCGCAATTAGACGGGTCATGCTGCCTTCGATCTGAGCATAGGCATCAAGCGCTCCCTTAATAGCTGTCTTGATGCTTGTGAAAGTACCACGGAAGGAACCAAATCCCTGTTCAAGTTGCGTATACCCTTTTTGCAGATCACTGGCACCTTTAGACAGGACTCCAACCTTTTCTTTAAGGGTAGTAAGTCCGTTTTTCAACGTCTCTGCCCCATCTTTCCCATTATTCAGCCCATCAGATACCTGATTCATGGCGTCTCCCAATGCATTTACTCCAACTTGCAACCGGCTTGTCCCGTCAATCAACAGCTGTACGTTACTTAAATCATTTGATGACTGAAGCTGTCCAGCTGCAGAGGACAAACCTTCCTTAATTTCGCCCACACCATCGTTTGCTTTACCAATACCCTGATTAAGCTCCTCTGCTTGATCGTTAATATACAACTCTTTAATTTGGACTCCAGTTGGTCGAGTGACACTGTAAACCTCAGAGACACCTTCCACCTTGGACATCTTATCCGTTAGATCATCCAGTGCCTTCAGCAATGTCTGATTGTCCATTGCCTGCTCGGATTGCACAACCAATGTTGTTGGCGCTGAGAATCCTGGTGCATAATGCTCCATAATCAGATTAATCCCCTGTTTGGAATTGTAGTCATTATTGACTTCAAACAGGTCATTATAACTTAGTCGATTACTGTAACTGAATAATAAAGGAACACTAATCACCGCAACCAGAATGATTGCCAGGAAAGGTCTTCGTACCGATTGACGGGATAAAAATCCCCACAGTCGGCTGTCCGCATGACCTTCGAATTTTTTCGATGGCCAGAACATTTTTTTGCCCATGACAACCATGAAGAACGGGTTCAACGTATTGAGGACGATAATGAGAACCGCTACTGCGATCGCCACCGCAGAGGTTGCCTGATATAACTGAAACTTGGCAAGCAGGAGTGAAAGAAACCCGATGAATACAGCGATGCCGCTATACAATACGGTTCTGCCTGCTGTTTTAAATGTCGTTTTGGTCGCAAGAATCACATCGCCATCTTGTCTACTTAGTTCCTCCTTGAATCTGGTATATAACAGGATATTATAATCCGTACCAATACCAAAGAGGATAACGACCATAAATATCTGAGTAAAGTTCGAGAACGGAAAGTTAAACCAATCTACAAGATATCCCACAATAGCTAATGAAACAACGTAAGATATACCTACCGTGAGCAGTGAAATAACAGGTATGATCGGCGATCTAAAAATAATGATCAGGATAACGAGGATGAAAATGATCGCGATAATTTCTGTTTTCTGCACACCGTCTTCAATCGATTTACCAAAATCATCATCGATCAGGTCAGCTCCCGTCAGATATGTATCCACATCAGGGATGGCTGTAGATTCTTTTAATAGACTAATCACTTCCGAAAGAGGAATATTCTCATCTTTAGTGACGGTGATTTGAGTCAGGATCGTGGTTCGGTCCTCGGATATAAGCCGATCAGCTTGCTCTTCACCATCCAGATGGCTTGTGATCGTCTCAATATTCAGTTGCTTTTTCTGATTTTTCAGGTTGGATAAAACGGATTCGATCTCCGTCTTTTGCTGGTTCGTTAATGCTTGTGTATCTTCTCCACTATTAAATACAGCAATGATGGAATAAGTATTCCCGCTATCCTTATCCATATCTTTCAACATAGTCGCAGCAACCTGGCTTTGTGCCGTTTCAGGAATTGAAATCTGTCCTTTTTCTTTTACCAGTTGACCAAAATCAGGCATCGCCACTACAGATACGAGAGTAATGAGTATCCAAAAAATCAGGGAAATCGTTCTGGGATTCCTAAGTTTATTCATGATTTATCTTCACACACCTTATGTCTAGTATAGGAATGAATATTCATTCCGTTTATGTTGTAAAAAAGGCCAATAGAATCAATGGACTCTAATGGCATTCCACAGGCACTCCTCAAGCTGGTTCATTAACTCCGGCGTCGCTTCCAGGAGACCTTTGTTAAAGTGTTCAAACAAATGTATGAAAGCACCGTAGACTATATTCATTAAAGCTTCTGTAGGCAGTATAAGAATGGCTCCTTGCTGCTGCCCCTTATGTATGCATTCATTCAGAAACCCCATAAATTCATTGACACTTTCCTTGCTTTCATCGTGAAAATGCAATGCATTACCCGTAGAATTAATAAACTTTAAGCGATCCGGGTCGGACTCTGCGAACTTGAACAATCCACGAAAAATATGATGAAACTGGTCACGTACAGGTATCGGCTCATTCGGAAATCCCTGTTTTAAGGCATCAAGAAACTCCCTGATACTTTTCTGAAAAAGTTCATTCAACAATACTTCCTTGTTCGTGAAATAACGGTAAATAGTTCCTGCTCCCACCTGAGCCGAATCGGCAATCATCGGCATGGTTGTTGCATCGAATCCCCGCTGAGCAAAAAGCGTTAAAGCAGCTGCAAAAATATCATCTTTTTTGCTGCTTTTAGCCATGTGGCTACCCCTCCTTTACATAGGAATGAACGTTCATTCCGTTATGTTTGATTAGTATAACTCCTTTTGTCACTTCAAGCAAGACCTTTCTATTCTACTGTTTATTCTTCAAAATGATACAATAACTATAAAATCTATTATTTGGGAGGACTTATGTTCATGAATATAACCATTCAAGACATTATACAGTATCTCACAGCCCATGTAGAGTTACCGGAGAACACGGTAGATCGGCTGATTACTGGCTCGTCCGACCAAACGGTCACAGGTGTGTTTGTTACTTTTATGCCCACTCAACATGTCATTGAACATGCCATACAGCGTGGGGCGAACTTGATCATTGCGCATGAATCTCCGTTTTACAACCATCACAGTCATACGGATTGGCTTGCAAATGATTCGGTTTATGTGGACAAAAGAAAGTTGATCGACGATGCAGGCATTTCCATCTATCGATGTCATGATATCATCCACCGCTTCCAACCGGATGGCATTACCGAAGGACTGATTCAGGCCTTGGGATGGTCCTCTTATGTGGAGCAACGACTAGCGGAAGCAGACATTCTTTTTTTTCCGGAAGGAAGCACCGTTGAAGCTATTGCTCACCATGTGAAAAGTTCCCTAGGCATCGATTATGTACGCGTTGTAGGCAATGCGGAAATAGTCTGTAGACGCGCAGCGGTACTGGTAGGTTTTCGTGGTAATGGACATGTGACGATTCCCTTGATTCAGAACGAGCAAGTGGACCTCATCATTGCTGGAGAAGGATTCGAATGGGAGACACCGGAATATATCCGTGATGCCGTGCAACAGGGCAAGTCCAAGGCACTGATCATGATGGGGCATGCAGAGAGCGAGGCTCCGGGAATGAAGCTATTGGCAGACAGGTTGGCAGAACGTTTTCCCGAATTGTCTGTTCGTTTTGTAGGCGAGAAGCCTTTGTATACTGTGATCTAATGATATGAATTTGATGTGTACGGAGAGGATCTTCTAGCTGATTGCATTGCTTCTAATCTCATTACCTATCCTACCCCGGAGTTTTGGATACTTACTATGCTCCGGGGACGCTGGGCAGACTCTCGTTTCATTTCTTGGATAACTAACGAACCTGACACACTCTATTTAGCGAATATTTGCTGATTTTCAAAAGTAACGAATCGTAGACACCCTATCCCTCCATTCCCCCTGTTTTATAGCCACTTTCTACCCGACAAAGCCCATTTAACGTCGCTGAGATTTGTTAGATTTCTCAATTCAATTGAATCAGTACAATAAGGTGTCACTGGTTCGTTAGATTATGATGAAAAATGAGTACTGAGCACATATGCCACGCATCTTTTAATACCCCATCTGGATTTCCCGAGTTCTTTATTGTACTCTAAATGCTGTGACTTCAAAGCTCAGGACATTTGTCCTTGGCGTTCAGAGTCAATTTATCATTTAATAATAGAAGTCGAAGTGATTGAATAAGGAGCGTACATATGAGAGGAATTATTTTTGCATTACTGGGCGGCGCGTGTATCACGCTCCAAGGTGTTGCCAATACTCGGATTAGCACCGACATGGGCACATGGCAGGCCGCTACGATTACACAACTGACGGGATTCATCTTAGCGGCGCTGATACTAATGTTTGTTAGAGACACCAACCTTCAAGGACTCAAACAAGTAAAACCTATGTACTTGGCTGGAGGTGCTTTTGGCGCCGTCATTATTTTCAGCGAAGTGACGGCCATTCAGCAAATTGGGGTTACATTCACGATCTCGGCTCTGCTCATTGCTCAGCTGTTCCTGACTTTTCTGGTGGATAGTAACGGATGGTTCGGCGTGGTGAAACAAAAGATGAAACTGCCGCAATTTCTGGGCATTGCCTTAATGGTGACTGGTGTCATTATTATGAAACTATAGTTTTTGAAAAAGGATTGAAACATATCGTCGGGGGTGAATAACAGCGTGCAAGAGATCCATAACGAGCAACAATTAATACAATATCTGAAGCAATATCAACTCGAAACTGTATTTCACGAGCCCCTGCGTACACATATGACGTTATGCCATTTCGAGAAGTGTGAATTGATCTGTCGTGAAGGGGAAACTTCCGAATATTTGTACGTACTGGTCGAAGGTAAAATCAAGATTTTCACCACCTCCGCACAGGACAAAACGTTGGTGCTTTGTTTCAAAACACCGCTTGAAGTTGTCGGTGACATAGAGTATGTCCGTGAAAGCGATATTGTTAATACGGTTCAGGCCGTGTCACCTGTGGTGATGCTTCGCATTCATTATCAATGGCTCGCTGAGCTTGCCAGCGATTATGCACCTTTGCTTAAATTTTTGCTCAAAATCATCTCACACAAATTCTACATTGACTCGAACTTTTCCAATTTCAACCTGATGTATCCCGTTGAGGTTCGTCTAGTCAGCTACCTGCTCTCCATCTCAACAGAAGAAGCGGGCAACGTCGTTCATGAAGAGCTGGACGCGTTCAATCTGACCGACATCGCGAATCTGATCGGCACCAGTTACCGACACCTGAACCGGGTCATCCAGAAGCTCTGTGCAGACGGGTTAATTGAACGACATCAGGGATTGATTATGATCAAGGATCGAGCGGGTCTAAGGGAAATAGCAGCTCACAATATTTATGAATAAGGAGTTCGACAACCATGTTAATCACAGGTATTTCGCTTGCACTAATGGCAGGTGCACTTGTCAGTCTGCAGACGATTTTTAATAGCAAAGTCAATGAACGTACCGGTTCATGGTCCACAACAACGATGGTGCTTTTCACCGGGTTTATTGCTTCTTTCCTCATCTCTCTGCTAGTCGAGGGCAAAAATACATTCAGCTTCCAGCATATGCAGCCCTGGTACTGGCTCAGTGGAGCCATCGGCGTTGGCGTGGTCTTCTGTCTCGTGCAAGGGATGAAGCTACTTGGTCCCACATATGCCATCTCGATCGTGCTAACATCCCAACTGAGCTTTGCTCTATTGTTTGATTCCATGGGATGGCTCGGTCTGGAGCAAATTCCTTTTTCGTGGAATCAGCTGCTCGGTGTACTTGTCATTGTTGGGGGAATTGTGTTGTTCAAGTTCGGTGGAAGTAAATCGGAAAAATCAGAGCAGTCCCCTGGAAAACTTCAGTCTGACTCATAAACGAACAAAAAAAAGAGTGTCCGTCCAATCCCGCAGATTGGTCAGACACTCTTTTTATGCAATCAAACCACCACGTATCGCCTCGTTCTTTTAAACGAACTCTACGTTATGGTAGACCTGCTGAACATCTTCAAGGTCTTCAAGCGCATCAATCAGTTTCTCGAACTGAGCTTGTGCATCCTCTGGAAGTTCAATATGGTTTTGCGCAAGCATGGTCAGCTCGGCTACTGTGAACTCAGTAATACCAGCAGCTTTGAATGCTTCTTGTACAGCGTGGAATTGATCCGGTTCTGCATATACAATTACAGCATCGTCTTCGTCCACGATATCACGTACATCCACATCTGCTTCAAGCAAAAGTTCCAGTACTTCCTCGGAGTTTTTGCCTTCTATACCGATAACCGCTGTTGGATCAAACATGTAAGCAACAGAACCACTGACACCCATGTTGCCAGCGTTTTTGTTAAACGCAGAGCGCACTTCCGGCGCTGTACGATTTACATTGTTGGTGAGTGCATCAACGATGACCATCGCACCATTCGGTCCGAAGCCTTCATAACGCAGCTCTTCATAATTCTCATCCCCGCTGCCTTTTGCTTTTTCCATCGCACGATCAATGATGGCTTTGGGTACATTATACGTTTTGGCACGTTCCAGCACGACTTTCAGTGCACGGTTCGCTTCCGGGTCGGGTTCGCCCTTCTTGGCAGCTACATAGATCTCAACGCCGAATTTAGCGTAGACCCGGCTCGTGTTTGCATCTTTTGAAGCTTTCTTTTCCTTGATATTATTCCACTTACGACCCATATCGTTTCCGCTCACTTTCAACATGTAATCTGCTTTCTACTATGCCATTATATCTTGTTGAGCGTACTTCAACAAGTTAATACACACGAAATAATGGGAATAACTGCGGTGATTATCCATCTCCATTTGAAGATTAACCTCAGTTTATCCTCTTATAAATCTCTCAGCAGCAACTAACGTTACCTCTATTCACTCCATATATAGCAGACAAGAAGCACCCCATAAAGGAATGCTTCCGCCCTAAATCAGTCCTAATTTCAGTTATCTTACTCGGTCAATTAAGCGTGAAATTGTCGACCATCCAACACTTCAGGAACATAACCCGCACGAATGACAAAGTCTCCGAAATGTTCCCCTTCGTTGCGCTCTTTGGCATACTGATTCACCATTGGAGTTAACGTGTCCAGAATCTCAGTTTCACCAATGTTTTCTTTGTACAGCTTATTCAAGCGATGTCCGGTGAAGCTGCCACCGAGATACATATTGTATTTCCCAGGTGCTTTACCGATAAATGAAATCTCTGCCAGCATCGGTCTTGCGCATCCGTTCGGGCATCCGGTCATCCGAATGACAATCTCTTTGTCTCTCAGCCCAGCTTCGTCGAGTACAGGCTCCAGTTTATCGATTAGGGACGGCAAGTAACGTTCGGACTCAGCCATTGCAAGGCCGCAAGTTGGAAGCGAAACACAAGCCATCGAGCTTCTGCGTAGCGCAGAGTAATGTGCACCATCGGTCAGATTGTATTGCTGAATCAGCGCTTCAATCTTTTTCTTTTTCTGGCTGCTAATATTACCGATGATCAGATTCTGGTTTGCAGTCAGACGGAAATCACCCGTATGCACTTTGGCAATTTCACGTAAACCCGTCATGAGAGGATATCCATCAACATCCTTTACACGACCATTCTGAATGAACAGCGTGTAGTGCCATCTACCATTATTACCTTTTACCCAACCATATCGATCTCCGTTAGTCTCAAAATGATATGGACGTGCCGCATCCAGTTTCCATCCCAGACGGGTGGTCAGCTCTTCGACAAACCACTCCACACCACGATCATCCAGCGTATATTTGAAACGAGCATGTTTACGAACTGCACGATCTCCATAATCACGCTGAATCATAACTGTTTTCTCTGCCACATCAATCATTTGCTCCGGCGTACAGAAACCAATGACTTTGGACACCTGAGGATAGGTTTTGGCGTCACCATGAGACATCCCCATGCCACCACCAACGGAAACGTTGAAGCCTTGCAACTTGCCGTTCTCCACAATAGCAATAAAGCCAAGATCCTGTGAATAGACGTCCACATCATTGGATGGTGGTACAGCAATACCGATTTTGAACTTCCGTGGCAAATACACTTTGCCATAGATTGGTTCAACTTCTTCGTCCGAGTCCTGGGAATCAACCACTTTCTCTCCGTCCAGCCACAGCTCATGATAAGCCCGGGTCCGAGGGTCCAAATGATTGCTCACCTGACATGCCCACTCATACACTTCAGCATGCACATCAGATTGATTCGGATTCGGGTTACACATCACGTTACGGTTTACGTCACCACATGCAGCCAGTGTGCTTAACAACGAATCGTTCACTTCGCGAATGGTGTTTTTAAGATCCCACTTCAGTACGCCATGCAGTTGGAAAGACTGACGTGTAGTCAGACGAATCGTCTCATTCGCATATTTATGCGCTACCCGATCCATCATCAACCACTGCTCCGGGGTTACAATCCCACCGGAAGCACGCACACGTAACATGAATTGGTATGCAGGCTCCAGCTTGGATTTGTGACGCTCGTTACGCAGGTCACGGTCATCCTGCATATAACTACCGTGGTGTTTCATCAGACGGTTGTCGTCCTCTGGAATAGCCCCCGTGATACGATCAGCCAACGTTTCGGTCAGACTTCCGCGCAAGTAATCACTTTTGATCTTTATATCTTCCACATCGCTATTCGTGCGCTGTGGGTTAAGTAAGTTATTATAAACCATGCTGCTTTCTCCTCTCGTCTCTGCGGGATGGTGCAATCCGGCTGGGCCGGTGATTAATAGACGTCCCGCTGATAACGTTTCTCCTGCTGTAACCGTGTCAGATATTCCGATGCCTGCTCAGGCGATAAACCGCCTTCTTGTTCAAGAATCGTGGTGAGCGCAGCATGCACATCATGTGCCATTTTTTTCTCGTCACCACAGATATATACGCTTGCACCTTCCTGAAGCCACTGATACAGTTCTTTGCTGTGTTCCAGCATGCGATGTTGTACATACACTTTCTGTTCCGTATCACGTGAAAAGGCTACATCCATCTTCGTGAGCACACCATCTTTGAGCCAACGTTGCCATTCCGTCTGGTACAAGAAGTCCGTGGCGAAATGCTGATCTCCGTAGAACAGCCAGGTCTTGCCCTCTGCTCCTGTTTCTTCACGCTCACCAAGGAAAGATCTGAACGGCGCCACACCTGTACCTGGGCCAACCATGATGATCGGTGTATCCGGGTTCTCAGGCAGCTTAAAATTCGGGTTATGCTGTATATATACAGGCAAGGTGTCGCCAGCTTCGATTCGTTCAGCCAGATGTACCGAGCATACACCGTAACGTTCTCTGCCACGCGCTTCATAACGTACCGAGCGAACAGTAAGATGAACCTCATCCGGGAAAGACTTCGAACTACTCGCTATGGAGTACAGACGTGCGGGAATTTTGCGAAGAGCAGCTACAAATTCTCCGGCAGGAATCCCTTTCAGATTATAATCCTGAACCAGATCCAGCAGATCACAGCTATTCATGACCGTGCGGAATTCGGAACCATCTGCGAGTAACGCTGTCAGGCCACTCCCAGGATTCAGTTTCGCAAGTTGTTCCACGACCGGTTTCGTCACAGCTGTAATTTCAAAATAACGCAGCAACGCTTCGTGCACAGATGCCTGATCGCCGTTTTTACTCACGGTCACGCGTTCATCGGCATTCCATCCCATGGCTGCAATCAATTCATCTACAAGACGCGGATGATTCTCAGGGAATACCCCAAGGCTGTCACCTGGCTCGTAATCCAGGCTGGAGCCTTCCAAAGACAACTCAATGTGGCGTGTTTCACGGTCCGATCCTCTGCCATTCAGATTGAGATTCTCCAACACTTCAGCCTTGAATGGATTCGTGCGATCATATTCGGATTCCCCGCCGCTCACCGCAGCTGTAACAGCCTCAGTGGTTACCGTACTCGCAGCAGCAGATGTACTGCTTAAGGATGCCAGTACTTCATTCATCCACTCCGCAGCTGCTTCATCAAAATCAACATCACAGTCCACACGCGGTACAAGGGCTGTACCACCCAATTCCTGCAATCGTTTATCGAAGTCCTTACCTGTCTGACAAAAGAACTCATAGGAGGTATCTCCCAGAGCCAACACCGAGTAACGAAGTCCTTCAAGCTTCGGAGCCCGTTTGCTGTTCAGGAATTCATGCAGCGGAATCGCATTATCCGGTGGTTCGCCTTCGCCATGCGTACTGACGATGATGAGGAGATTTTCAATTTTCTTGAGTCCGTTCGGTTTGAAATCTCCCATCGATGACAACGTTACCTGAAGACCTTGCTCTTCAAGTTTCTTGGCCAGCTTTTTCGATAGGCCACTGGAATTCCCGGTTTGTGAACCAAAAAGCACGGTAACTTCCCGGGATACTGGCGGAGCACTGACAGGTGCAATACCTGTAGCTGGTGCAGCCTGTACCAGGTTATCTGGAGCTGTTATTGTCGCGCTTGCCTGAATTGCTGCAATATATCCGCTCAACCAAGTACGTTGTCCATCGGTCAATGTAGGAATAAGACGATTAAGCAGTTCAACTTGTTCTTGATTAAAAGGGCTGTTTGTCACTTGAAGTTCCACTGTTTGCCACCTCGCGCATTGCTTCGATTTTAATTCCGACTAAAATCATCACATTAATTTAATTTCTTCTCTCTAAAACCTAACACACCGGGTGTTGAGGGTCAATTTCAATGATTTTATAGCATTTATCAGTTTCGCTGATAAAGGACAAAAAACAACAAAAACCCTCCTTTTCAAATCAAGGACGGTTTTTGTTTTAATTTTAATTTGGCGGCCAGCTCAAGTTGAAGTTGAAAGTGGAATATAGTCACTAAAATGATCTCCAAGCACTCTGCTTTTATCTCCGTATACTCTGTCCAAGTGATTCTCTCCCCATAGACATATGCGGTCAATGATGTCCTGTAGTGTCAAGCCGTACTCTGTCAGCTCATACTCTACCTTGGGCGGAATCTGAGGATGAATGATCCGATGGATGATTTCATTCTTTTCCAGTTCACGCAGCTGCTGGGTTAAGACCTTCTGGGTAATGCCAGGAATGGCTCTGCGAAGTTCGCTTGTTCGTTTTTTACCTGATATCAGCTGATGCAGAATAAGAATCCTCCATTTTCCACCGACCAGTTCCAGCATCGCCTGCACACCACTCTCATATTTTTTCATTTCTTGTTCCACTTGTACTCCCCCATAATTCACATATATGTATATCCGTTATTAAAAGTAACCGAAGAACCCCAAAGTATCTACAGCACTCTCAGGTGCGTACTTCTCAAGAAGATGTCATGAAACTTATAATAACATTGGTCAGAATGTTTAACCAAAATAAAAAGAAAAAAGGATGGTTACTCCTACATGAAAGTTAAACTGGTCGTTACTCACCCAAGACAGGATTCCCTAACATTTGCCGTGATGAATCGTTTTATAGAAGGTATGCAGGAGAATTCCCATGAAATCGATATCCTCGATCTATATCATGACGGATTCGATCCCCTATATCGTGTAGAAGATGAGCGAGACTGGCAAAATCCCGATAAACAGCATGCCCCTGTGATTCGCAAAGAGCTGGATCGTGTGCTTGCGGCTGATGCCATTGTATTTGTTTTCCCGATCTGGTGGTACAACGTTCCCTCCATGCTCAAAGCTTATCTGGACAAGGTATGGAACATGGGTCTGCTGAACAAGGCAAACTCCAAAAAGGCACTGTGGATTGCACTAGCTGGAGGAACGGAGGCTTCATTCCATAAATACGACTATTACAACATGATTTCCAATTATCTGAATAATGGGATCGCAGGTTATGCAAGAATGCAGGAATCCCGAGTCGAATTCCTCTATGAAACCATTTCAGAATCCAAAGAACATATCGAAGGCTTGCTTGAGCAAGCATATCAAATCGGCAAACATTACAATTAAAAATTTACAAATATTACAAATAACAATTCACAGACATTACAGATAACAACTGCAAAACGATAGGAGGTTACTCGTTCGTTGAGTAACTGACTTTTCGCCCATGACGGGCGTACAATCAAGAAGGCTTACTCCAACCTGGGTTCCAGGTTAAAGTAAGCCTTCTTTTTCACACGCTACGATTCTGGTGTAACATCATTTCTTCCATACCAGTTTGCTCATCATCGCATATAACAACGTAGCCGATTCAGCTCGGCTCGCTTCGGCAAGTGGTTTCACCTCACCATTGTATCCGTGAGCGATGCCCAGATACACAAGTAATGCCACACTATCCCGGGCATAGGAGCGAATCTCGGAAGCATCGCGGAAACGAGTAAGGTTATCTGTTACAGCCGTCTCGGAGTCAACCAGTCCAGCCGCCGCAAGTGCCCTCACTGTCAACGTCATCATCTCTTGACGAGTGATCGTCGACTCTGGCAAGAAGCGCCCGTCACCGGTACCACTGGTGACACCTAGCGAACGTGCAGCTGTAACTGCTTCGTAGTACGGAGCCTTTTCGTTTACATCAGAGAACGCATTCCCGGAAGAAGCATTCAAACCCAGCGCAGTCATCAACCATTGCATGTATTGGCCGCGGGTCATCTCCTCTTTTGGATGTAACTGCGTGGAAGCACCGCCTGCCTCAGCATCAATTACACCTCTAACAGCCAAAGCCTCCATTGCTTTCTTGGCCCACTGCACTTCTGCAAGATCTGCGAATGTCTGCTCCACAGGCACAACAGCATAATTTCCAGTGAGTGATGTTACAGAAAATACAAGCTGCCCGCTGTTTGGATCGTAGTAACTTTGCGGCAATGGGGTTGCCACACCGTTCGCACCAATGGCAAATGCTACAATCCGATCCTGCTGAGCATTTTGTGAGGATTGGAAAGGCAGACGAAGTATTAACTCGCTTTCCGATGGCCATGGTTGACCATCCAGTTGAAGTTCAAGCTGGACTCCATATTGCGTGCCAAGCTGATCTGCGACTGTTTTTGGCAGCTCCGTTCTGACCAATCGGATTGATGCAATCCCATCACCAACTATATCTTTTGTTAACAGTGTCGCGGGAAGCTCCAACATTCCCAGCTCTGTAACAATGTTGAACACATGTGACTCGCCCTGATCTATTAACGCAGAGGCAGGCAGAGATACTTCATATACCGTTGCTCCCGAAACCGGCTTCAGCCGAAGTTCGACCAAGCGCTGACCCGCATCTGTTGAGGGGGCAACTTTAAAAGCATCTTTAATCGTTGAAACATCCACGTTGGACTGCACTACACCCTTCTGATCAGACTGTCCCTGCAACTCCAGAACAGAACGGTCCTTCTCCGGTTTAGGTTGTGGTACCGCATTCTCTGCACTTGAGTTACCACTTCCGGATTGTCCACCATTGCTGGATGAACCAGAACCATTTCCTGGATTTCCACCGGAATTGCCACCCCAACCAGGGTCCGTGCCTCCAGGGGAAGGAACAGATGCTGGCACCTTCACTGTCAACGGTATAGTCAGGGCTCTACTGTCGTCAGAAGTTCGAGTAATTTCCAACTCCAGTGTTACTGTTGTTTCCTTGGATGGTGGGACAATCGTTCCATCGGTTTGAATGACCGACGGTACCGAACTGGAAGCGATCTTCACCGTGAACCCTTGCGGTACGGATGGTAACTTCAGTTTTTTCGCACCTGCCGAAGGCTGTTCCAATGCTGTGATGCCTGTAGCTACATCGGCAGCGCTCTGCTGAGCCGTGTGCACCTGATAAGCGGAAGATACACCTCTCAAGGATTGCCCCGTCGCATCAAAAGCTTCCACTTTGTAATAATATTCTGTGCCGGGGTTCAGTTCACTGTCCGTGTACTTCCGTCCATTGCCACTGTAAACCACCTTATACTCACCTTTTTCACGATCTGAGCGGTAGAGTTTGTAGCTTGCTGCACCAAGATGAGCATCCCAGTGAAGCGTTGTGCTCGTTGAATCTAACGCATCAGCATTAAGGCCAGCACTGTCATTGACAGGTGGCGCGGCATCTGGCTTAACGATCATAATCCAACTAATCATCGGGTCCTGCGATGCCGTGTTGCGTACGGTCAGCTCCAGCTTGTTGTCCGACACACTAATGCCTTTGTGCGTTCTCACACTGGCCGGTGTAAAAGTGACTGCACCCGTATTGGTGCCATTGATAAGGAAATTCGCTCTGCGCGATGCATTCGTCCATGGATCGTTGAATCCGGCATATACATCGTATGTCCCGTTTGGCACATCAAATGTATAGGTTAAGTCCGTGCCTTTAGGGGAATTGCTGACATTTCCACCGTTCAGATAACGTACGGTCGAGAATATATCCCCGCCATTCGAACCGGATGCCAGTGCATCTGCGCTGACATAACCCCAATTACGTCCCTCAGCCGGAGCGTACATCTGGTCCGCCGTTCCCGGGTTCGCAAGCGTTCCTTTCATATAAGCACCCATGAGACTATAATCAGCCGTTTCGTAACCTCCGCTATTCACGAAATAGAGTGTATTCTCCGGAATGACATTTACGCGAACTGCCTGCTTTTTGTTGTTATATTCCGGTGTCGTTACCTGTAATGTGAGCGGTCCTGGCTTGGCAAAATCCTCTGCCGTCATGGCCCGGTTATCAATCGTCCATACTGCTGGCGTTGATACCAGTGCTCCACCGTCGCGCACATTCAATGTTGTTGGCAGGGATGGTACTTTGCCTAACGCCACGGCTTCTGGCAACGGATCAGCAATATCTACCTTGCCCATCGAACTCAGCAGATCAGGTGTCCAGCTGTTATACCACTTGATCGCGATGTCGGAGCCTATTCCAAACTCAATTGGCAAGAACACGTATTTTGCAGCGTCATTTGAGAAATTGCCACCATTCCATGTATCCCCCACATAAATGAATTTGCCTTTTTCCGGATCGACCGGAATGACGGAAGTGGTCTGTGTGCCAAATGCTTTGCCTGGATCAGGATCGGTTGGCAACGTGCGCACGAACGGATTGGTCTGCGTTGACCACGGGCCAAAGATGTTGTCCGCCACCGTCACTTTGTTTTCGTTAGGGGCCCAGCCAGAAGCTCCGGAAGTCAAAATATAATATTTCCCCTGATACTTGAACATCGCTGGTGCTTCGCGTTGCCCTCCCGGGAACACACGCACGTAATCGACGCCGTATTCCGCCTGATAGGTGGAATCTCGTACCGGATTGCCTTTGTCATCCGTTCGTCCTTCCTTATGCCACCCTGTTACGTCACTGTAGTCTTCATTCAGTTTGGAGATATAGAGTGTCAGGTTTTCCTCACTGGAGTAGATCAGATAGCCAGTGCCGTCATCGTCCTTGAACAACGTCATATCACGTGCCATGCCCTTATCGCTTGGGAAGTAATCTTTCTCCCCTTCAGGAGCTCTGTCCATCCGGTAACTCTTCTGATACACAAAAGGCCCTGTTGGAGAGTCGCTGATCGCATAACCGGCCCGCGCCTTACCGTAATTCGCATTATCGTTATAGGGGTCCTTGTCGCCGTCCATGTGGGCCCACATCACATATTTCTTCGTTTTGTCGTTGTAGATGACCTTCGGTCGTTCAATAATCCGTCCTTTGCGGATATCTGCCCAGATATCCACGCGGTCTTCACGCCCCGCATACAATTTGGA
Organism: Paenibacillus sp. FSL P4-0176; assembly: GCF_037975265.1. NCBI lineage: Bacteria > Bacillati > Bacillota > Bacilli > Caryophanales > Paenibacillaceae > Paenibacillus > Paenibacillus sp. FSL P4-0176. The sequence continues at coordinate 3,083,331 of NZ_CP150242.1, read as the reverse complement.
GATCAACGGGTCATTGTCAAAATCATCCATGGATTGAAGTGTTGTTAAAGCCATGCCTTCATCCTTCCAATTCATCAGATCCTTGGATGAATACACACGCACACCAACAGCTGGCCAGCCGCCCTTATGATATTCGCCATACCAGTAATAGGTCTCCGTCTGTTCATCATAGAAAAAGCCAGCCCCATGAGCATCAATCGGCTTCCCGTCCAGATCTGGCCACAATTGCCCCGGTGTAATGCTTGTACGAATCGTCGCAACACCACGCGGTGCGGATGCTGGAGAAGTTACACCGTCCACGGTCGCCTGAATGATGTAAAAATATCCTGTGCCCATCGTTAGACCGCTATCGTTATACGTGTTTTCTTTGCCACTATAGACCTGCTGATATGTACCCGTAGCGCTGGTTGCACGGGACACGGTATATGTTACATCAGATCCAGGCAGGACATTCCACCCCAGAGAGATTGATGTATCCGTCACAGCTGTGGCGGCGAACTCTGCTGGAGAGTCAATGGAGTACGTCGTGGCTTCTGCAACAGTGAATGCTGACTCACCTGCTGCATTATAGGCCGTCACACGATAGCTGTAGCTGGTGCCCGGCTCAAGTGCATTATCCGTGAATGTGAGCCCTTTACCTTCATAGATTTGCTCGTATTGCTCACTTCCAGCTTCGGCCCGAACCACGCGATAACCAGTTGACTTGTCCACAGCGGACCAAGATAGCTTCACGCTTGTGGCATTAGGTGCTTCGGCCTTTAATTCGCCAGGAGCCTGTGGTGCCGCCGCAATCGTCCGAACTTCCAGAGGAGCAGTCCATAATGACTCGGTTAGACCTCCATATTCATAAGCAATCTTGTAATAATACACCGTATCCCCGCTTAATCCTTCATCCGTGTGTCCCAAAGTCCCGGTATTGGTTACCAGGGAATAACCGCCTTCAGGCGTAGAGGAACGGTACAAGCGATAGGCTGATGCACCCGCGATTTCAGACCATTGCAGTGAAACCGAAGACGCCGTCTGCTCAGCAATGGAGAGCTGAATATCGTTCCCAGCCGGTTGCTCGGCAATGATCACGTCATCCATATGTACCGACTGCCACTTATTTCGAATGCCAACAACACCTGACCCAATGGAAGAATCGTTTAAATCAAATACCAACCGATCGGAGCCATTTTCGGCGATATATCCTCGAATGGTGGCACCCGACAGCACTATTTTGAGTGTGTACCACGTATCTTTGGCAAACGCATAGTCCACCGTTTTCAACGTTGTATCGCCGTTATTCACCTTTTTGCTGAAGACCAATTTGTTGTTAGGTACCTGCATTTGAAAATAATAATAGTTGCTCTTATCCTGAAACCGCGGCAATATTCCCGGATATCCTTGACCGGCTCCCGTGTAAAAGCGCATGGACACGGTCATGTCCGACATGGAGTCTCCAGTAGAGATGATGCCTTCATTGGTATCGCTCTGGAAAAGCGTAAAGTTGGACGCATCTGTCGGGTCAGCGAACACTTCCCAGTTGCCTGAGCTTACGTTCCACGCGGGTGATTCCGTGTAATTCCCATCCGAAAAATCGTCCTGCAACAATGTGGCGGGTATACTGCTCAGATCGGCATACGCCTTACTCGGCAGCATCAACGGTCCCGAAGACAGCGCAAGTGTTGCTGATAACATAAATATCATGGGTTTCCTGAGTTTATCCAATGTTCATTCTCTCCTTTGGCGTGAAAGATGAAAGCATGGTTCTTGAATCCGCGCGGTGTTATTGCTCAGCCTATCCTCAGCAACCAGTGGTCAGTAACGAGCTTTTCTCCACCTCCTTATTTTAATGAAACCGGTTTCATTGGAGTGCAAAAAAAGACCCGTCTTCCCTTCTAAGTGCAATGATACCCATACGGAATACCGTGTTTTCTTTGCCCCTATGCAGTGAAACAGGTTTTTAACATATAAATGTAATCGCTTTCCTGAATTATATTATTGCCTTATTCAAGCTGTCAACTGTGAATTGTGCTCAAACATTTTTCGTTAAAACCACGCAAAAAAGGCGCGAGTTCTGCCTGTTTTGCAAGCAAAATTCGCACCTTTTCTCACGCTTCGAGCTTGTTCGCAAGCTCGCACGTGATTCGTAATCAAAAGCGGACTTTTTGAACAACCTCTATTTAGAATACTTTCGTGGTCCACGACTCACAGTTCCACGTCTCCGTAACGACATCACGGTAGAATTCCGGTTCGTGGGAAATCAGAAGAATACTGCCTTTGTAGGCCTTGAGCGCACGTTTCAACTCTTCCTTGGCATCAACGTCCAGATGGTTCGTCGGCTCATCGAGCACAAGCAGGTTGGTTTCATTATTGATCAGCTTACAGAGACGCACTTTAGCTTTCTCGCCACCACTTAGTACAGCTACCTTGCTCTCAATGTGCTTTGTAGTCAAACCACATTTTGCAAGTGCAGCACGCACCTCGAATTGGGTATAGGAAGGGAACTCCTGCCAGATCTCTTCAATACATGTATTGTAGTTGGCATCCTTCATCTCTTGCTGGAAGTAACCAATCTCCAGATGTTCACCACGTTGAACGGTTCCTTCCAGAGCTTGAATTTCACCCAAAATACTGCGCATCAGGGTTGTTTTACCGATTCCGTTCGCACCAACGAGGGCAATCTTCTGTCCACGCTCCATACGCAGATCCAGTGGTCTGGACAACGGTTCGTTGTAACCAATTACAAGACCTTTGGTTTCGAAAATGAGCTTGCCGGATGTTCTTGCATCACGGAAGTTGAACTGCGGTTTCGGTTTCTCCTTGGCGATCTCGATGACATCCATCTTGTCGAGTTTCTTCTGTCTGGACATCGCCATATTACGTGTAGCAACACTTGCTTTGTTACGCGCTACAAAATCCTTGAGGTCAGCAATCTCTTGTTGTTGGCGCTTGTAAGCCGACTCCAGCTGCTGTTTTCTCATCTCATGCACTTCCTGGAAGTGATCATAATCGCCCACATAACGAGTTAGATTCTGGTTCTCCATGTGATAGATCAAGTTGATAACACTGTTCAGGAACGGAATATCGTGAGAGATCAGAATAAATGCATTCTCATATTCCTGCAAATAACGTTTTAACCATTCGATATGCAATTCATCCAAGTAGTTCGTAGGCTCATCCAAGAGCAAAATATCAGGTTTTTCCAGCAGCAGCTTGGCAAGCAGGACTTTGGTACGCTGTCCACCACTCAAATCATTGACATCTTTATCCAGACCGATATCCGTCAGACCCAGACCACGTGCGGTTTCATCCACTTTGGCATCGATCATGTAGAAATCCTGATTTGTCAGTGTATCCTGAATCGTACCCACGTCTTCAAGCAGTTGTTCAAGCTCCTCCGGTGTAACATCGCCCATTTTGCCATACATATCATTCATTTCCTGTTCCATGTCAAACAAATACTGGAACGCGCCGCGAAGTACGTCACGGATCGATTGGCCTTTGTTCAATACAGCATGCTGGTCCAGATAACCAACACGCATCCGTTTGGACCACTCCACCTTACCTTCATCCGGCTGAAGTTTTCCTGTAATAATGTTCATGAAGGTGGATTTACCTTCACCATTGGCCCCGATCAGACCAATATGTTCGCCCTTCAACAGGCGGAATGAAACGTCGTTAAAGATAGCACGGTCACCAAAACCGTGACTTAATTTTTCTACATTTAATATGCTCATTCATGACACCTTTTCTATATAGACTTAATTCTTTGTATATTATAAGCGTTATATCCTGCACAACTCAACGCCATATTAAAAATTATTCCACCTTTTTGTCTGAAATTTGCCTTATATGAAAGTATGGGTTAAAATTTTGCCTTAACGAATTACTATTATATAGAACGGAGCTCTTCGAAGAGCATCAGGTGAAGATTATGATTGAAGTGAAACAATCCAAGTTGGGTGATGGTGGTGAGTTTAACCGCGGGGTATTTGCTACCGTTGATATTGCCAAAGGAACGCTTATCCATCAGGCACCCGTTGTGCCTTACCCAAATGAAGATCATGAGCATGTCGAAAAAACGATTTTGGAAGATTACGTGTTCGAATATGGGGCGAATCATACCGCAATTCTGCTCGGTTACGGCAGTCTGATCAACCACTCTTATGAACCTAACGCTACTTACGATATCAATTTTGATAACCACACCTTTGACTTCTACGCGTATACAGACATCAAAGCTGGAGAAGAAATCGTGATCAATTACAACGGTGAGGAAGACAGTATGGACCCGTTATGGTTCCTGGACGATTACGAGGAGCGTATGCTGGAGTTCAATAAGTCCAATGATGATGAGGTTGAAAAAGAGACCGAACCCCAGTCCCTGGATACGGACACGAGTAAATAAACGTTAAACTCAAGTAAAGTTCGCAAGCACTCTATTGTATGTGCGAAAAGAACTCACTGTACCCGGTGAATGATGAAATGAGTAACTGGAAACTTTTCACAGTCCAAAGTTTAAACACACAAATAAGCAAGTCCTCCGTTAATGGAAGACTTGCTTATTCATGTTGTCTTGCTTTCTAAGCCAGATACACCTGTTCATGTTTTATTGTTTATCGTGCATCTTAACTTGTTTTAATCCGTAATCGGCGGATCTGTATGCAAGTCTTGATCGGGTGTCGTGGATCTCCACTTGGTAAAGGCTACCTCGAACCCTGCACGCTTTGGTGAACACAGAAATGGACCTGCATGTTTGTTCGTTGGATAGGCAAACCGTGCAACCCGAATTGTACGCCAAGGATGCTCATCTGTGCGAGCACGAATGACAACAGCCTCATTACTGTAGGAGGCTCTGATTGTTACGATTCGTCCACCCCACTCTGGCACAGGAGAGAGTGACCAATCGGAATACGTATCCGTCACGACGGCTCCAACATGTGCCACGCCATCATTGACCTCAACTCCGGCCTTGATCCATTGGTCTTCTCCATACCATAACATCAATCCCGCCTGATCATATAATTCGGTGAATGAGCTTAGATCAAACGATACCTCAATCGCTTCCGTTCCGTCCCATGGAGCAAGCATGGCATGTCCATCCCGATGACAGAACCCGTAGAATGTGTTCTCCCAGAAGTCACTGCCTTCCCGAGCTTCCACAACGAAACGATCCCCATCCATCCGTGCAGCAACGGGTTCCTTAGTCCACTTGCCTTCATGAAGCCCAATAAAATCCGATGACATCGTTATTTTCATCCTTCCTTCCATCCCAAAGGGGAGTTCATCACCACTTCATCACTTCTAAATTAAAGAACCCAGATCCGATGCAGCAGTAGGATATGCAAAATTCATGGTGTTTAACTGATCGATAGTCAGATTGAACTGAATCGCCATTGCAAAAAGGTTAATCAATTCTTCTGTTTTGCTCCCGAGCACATGTGCGCCCAGAATACGCCCGGTTGATTTGTCGATCACCACTTTGGCCATGGCAAATTTTTCATGAGTTCGTTTGTAAGTATACCATTTCGACATATCATTTACCTGCACCTCGTAGCCCTCTTTCTTGGCTTGTTCCGTGCTCATACCTACAGCTCCAAGGGCAGGGACAGTAAACACAATGGAAGGCATCACCTTATAATTAGGTTTGTGTTGATTTCCCTCCAACAAATTGAACGATACAGCCCGGGATTCCTGACCTGCTAACGGGGTTAAAGGCAACCCTTTTGTATCCGTTACATCGCCAGCAGCATACACTCTCGGATTACTATCACTTTGCAAGTACTCGTTCACCGTAATCCCCTTTTTGCTGTAGCTGACGTTGGCTTTCTCCAATTCCAGCCCATCCACATTGGGAACACGCCCGGCTCCATGAACGACAAGTCCGCACTGCCACTGGTGATCTGCACCATTACGTGTGCCATGAACGACATAGGCGTTCCCCTCTTGCCGTATGGACTTCACCTCCGCGTTCAAGTGAACATGAATGCCGATCTCTTTTGATTTTTGCAGCAAAGATTCTACAAGCTCCGCATCAAACGACTTCAGAGGCTGTTCACTCCGATGCAGGATATGAACTTCCGTCCCGGCTCTAGCCGCAATATGCGCAAACTCAAATGCAATGTATCCACCGCCTACCAGAACTAAACGATCCGGCAGCTGTTCCAGATCCAGAAAGTCATCACTATATATAAGATGCTCCGAGCCCTCAATCTCAAGTGGCGCAGGTCTTGCACCGGTAGCAATCAGAATGTGTTTCCCATGGAGAACTTCTTCACCAACTCGAATATGATTTTCATCGACAAATGAAGCTTTACCATGGAACGTATCCATTCCGGCCTGTTTGAATTGATCTTCACTTGCTCTAGGTATGCTCTCGGTAAAGGTGCGTTTAAAGGCCATAAGTTCAGACCAGTTGATGGTCGCCTGTCCCTGAATTCCTTTCCCTTGCATCCGTTCATTCCAGTCAATCAGCTCAGCCGCTCCAGCCAGCACTTTCTTGGGATCACAGCCACGAAGTGCACACGTTCCGCCGAACTCACGTTCATCAATTACAGCAACTCTCCAGCCAGCTTCAGCGCAACGGGTGATAACAGAGCTTGCCGCGCTTCCTGTTCCAATTGCAATCAAGTCATACGTTTCTTGTGTCATCATGGTTCCTCCTCATCCTTTTGGTGCATCTATTGCAGGGATGCCTGAAGTTACAGCAATCCAGCCTGTTTAAGGTACTCTGCTGCAACCTGTTCAGGATTCTCTCCCTCTACGTTCACGTCATAGTTCATCTGACGCATCTCATCATCCGTAATTTTGCCAGCAAGCTGATTCAGCACCTCAACCAGTTGTGGATATTGATCTGCCGTTTCTTGACGAAGCATCGGCGCGCCTTGATACGGTGGAAATAACTCCTGATCATCCTCCAGCACAACGAGTTCATATTGTCTCAACTCACTGTCGGTGGAGTAAGCATCAACGAGATTAATATCTCCGCGCTGAAGAGCACCATAGCGAAGCTTGGGTTCCATTGTTGCAACGTTCGGGAATTCAATCCCATACTTTTTCTGTATGCCAAGGTATCCGTCTTCCCGATCCGAGAATTCAAGTGTGAATCCTGCTTTGATCTGCTGTTCAACCGGTTTGAGATCCGAAATGGTCTTGAGATTGTATTGATCTGCGATGTTCTTTGGAACGGCCAACGTATACGTATTGTTGTAATCCATTGGGTTCAGCAGCACCATGTTGAACTGGCTTAACATTCCGTCTCTTGCTTGTTCGTAGACCTCTGTTCGATCCGTACTCACAGCCGTTTCCTTCATGAATTCGGAGATCGCTGTCCCCGTGAATTCGGGATAGATGTCAATATCACCCGACTTGAGTGCATTGAAAAGGAATGGTGTTTTGCCCAATCCGGGTTTTAGTTCAACGGTCAGGTCTGTGTCTTTTTCGATTAACAATTTGTACATATTAATGAGAATTTCGGGTTCCGCCCCCAATTTCCCGGAAATGACGAGATCCTTCTGACCACCACGTGCCACGAAGGGAATGGTAATCACAAGTATCGCGATTATTGCCAGCGAACCAAGGGTAACCAATGTTTTCTTAAAGGATAACCGCTGGAACTGACGCAATAGTGCATCAAACAAAATAGCCAGCAAGGCAGCCGGAATGGCTCCAAGAATGATCAGTTCCGTATCGTTCCGATCAATGCCCAGCAAGATTAATGCACCCAAACCTCCTGCGCCGATCAAGGCAGCAAGTGTCGCCGTTCCTACAATAAGCACCATCGCGGTCCGAATTCCGGCCATAATGACAGGCATCGCCAGTGGCAGTTCCACTTTGATTAGACGTTGCCAACTATTCATGCCCATCGCATTCGCCGCTTCGACCATGGAAGGATCAACTTCGGATATGCCTGTGTACGTGTTGCGGAGTACCGGAAGCAGCGCATACACCACCAGTGCAATGATTGCAGGAAGTGTGCCTATGCCGAATAACGGGATGAGCAATCCGAGAAGCGCCAAGGAAGGTATCGTCTGCAACACAGCCGTAACCCCAATAATCGGTTCAGCGACTTTTGGCTTGCGTGTCAAGTAAATACCAAGCGGAATAGCGATGAGGACAGCAAAGAACAATGCGATAAATGAGATCTGAATATGTTCCAGCAGAGCAGACAACAACTGACCTTTGCGCTCACTGAACACCTCCGTGAATCTACTCATGTCCTTCACCTCGTTCCTGTAACTGACCAGACCAGTATTTCATCAGATCAACTCGACTGATCTCGCCAATAATCTGGCGGTTACGTTCAACCAACAGATGGTCATGGGAAGCCATGATATCAACTAATTCCGTTAACGTAATGGATGCAGGAACGGCAGTTTTGGCTGATTTTGGCACCTGACCCGGTGAGAGTGGTGACATGATGGATTCGAGATCAAAATCAGATTGTGAACTCGTATCGGTGTTAGGACTTCCAACAAATTCACGTACGAAATCATTAGCTGGCTGTCGGATCAGTTCTTCCGGGGTACCTACCTGCAAAACCTGTCCATCCTTCATAATGCAGATGCGATCCCCCAGCTTCATCGCTTCCTGAATATCATGGGTGACAAACACAATTGTTTTTTTCATCTGACGCTGGATATCCAGAATATCGTCCTGTAATTTCTCCCGACTCATTGGATCGAGTGCACTGAACGGTTCATCCATCAAAACTATCTCGGGATCGGCAGCGAGTGCACGCAACACACCAATTCTCTGCTGTTGACCTCCGGATAACTCGGACGGTTTACGCTCACTGTACGTATCTCCGTGCAAACCCACCATGTCCAGTAACGTATGTACACGCTCCTTGATTTGATCTGACTTCCACTTTCGCAGTTCAGGAACAACTGCGATATTTTCGGCAATTGTCATATGCGGGAATAGTGCAATCTGTTGCAGTACATATCCTATATTCCAGCGCAATTCGTGAATGTTGTATTCATCGATTGGGCGTTCATTAATACGCACTGTTCCATCTGTTCGCTCAATCAGGCGATTGATCATTTTGAGCATGGTGGTTTTGCCACATCCACTCGGACCAATCATGACAAACAGTTCTCCCTTGTTAATGTTGAGGTTAACCTGACGCAAAGCCGTTGTTCCATCAGGATATTGTTTTGATACATTTTCGAACTGAATCATTCGCTCTCTTCGCCCCTTTATCTAGGGCGTGTTTCAGACACGCCCTAACATTCATCTTCATCTATTTCCCCAAAAGTGTGTTCGTATAATCACTGCTTTCCTTAGTGTCCTTTGTTAGGGAGAGATCCATATTTGAATCAACGATGTCAACATGCTGGTAGACATGCAAAAAGACGGGCACTAGGCACCGTCTTCTCATAATATGAAAATATTTCTTCCATTATTTCCATACTTCCATATGATTCTGAATAAATTGCTCGAATGAAATCGGGTTATTCCCCGTTAATTTTTTCACCGTATCCGTCGTTTGATCTTCTCTCCCCTCCTCCCGGATAGGCACATCCAGTCCTGCGAGGGCAGCAGCGTATTCTTCCGACATTCCTGTGCGAATCATGCTGTTCCTCAATTCATCATCGGACAAAGATTCATGCTGGATGGACTGACCCAGTACACGGCTCAAGACGTCTGCAACCTGTCCATAGGACAACGTCTCCGGCCCTGTAATAATATGCTCCGTATTATGAGGAACAATATCCGTCAGAGCATGGAACGCAACTGCCGCGATATCATCTGCACTAACAAATCCAATTTTCCCTTCACCCGTAGCACTGTATATTTTCCCGAGTTGTTTCGTCGTCTCCCGATGCGGTCCCTCCGTAAAGTTCTCCATAAAATAGGAAGGCTGCAATACAGCCCACTCAGGAGCATGGGCTTTTATATACTGATGTACTTTGCCAAAAATAGGACCATCTCCATCAATTGAAGCACTGCCAAGCAAGACAAATCGCTTAATGCCGCTCCATAATGCTTCCTTGATGAATGGAATCATGACGTCTTCTGGGCTCATATCCATTGCTGGCACAACAAGGTACACCTGATTCACATTTTTCAGCGCCGGCGCATATGTCTCGGAATCATACCAATCAAAATAGACATAATTATCGGCAGAACCAGAAAGAGATGGTTTAGTTCTTCCTGCCAAACGCACCGGATATTGATACTTTTGAAGTATGGCCGCAACACGGCTTCCTGTCTTTCCATTAGCTCCGGTAATAAGTGTCAACGGTTTATCATTGATCATGTTTACTTCCCCCCAAGTCCGATTCCAGTACAATCATCGGATTCCAATAGTCTTTATAATGTGTAATTTTTCCATTAGAGTGGCTCACTACAGAGATGTACGTTTGGTTGTATGGCTTGCCTGTAACTAATGAACGCCCTTTACAAGTAAATTCAGCCACAAACTGTTGTTTCGTGGAATCAGCCAAGATCACCGGTTCAGAAAACTGCTGAATTTCAATCATCCCCAGTAGATTATGAAGATGATTCGTAATTGCGGCTTTGCCTTCCAGTTTCTGAGGATATCCTGCTGGTGCATATGGGAATTCGAAAATAGCGTCAGATGTATATAGCTCCAACCATTGTTCTAGTTTTCCCTCCAGTAGCAATTGAGTAAATCCATGCATGATCCGATACGGTATATTATTGCCCGCTTCCAACTGCTGAGATTGTGTCATCCTTATTTCCTCCTTCAGTTTGTTTGGTGTTCTTTTTCCAGACCAATCGGTCTATAATAGTCAAAAAATAAACGCCCTAAGCGTCCATTTTCAAGAAAACGTAAAGAATTCTTACTCAAATCATGTAAAACGTTAATCCATAGCCCTTAGGGTCATCTGTACAAAATCCCGCAGCGCTTCTGTGCTTGCACCGCTCTTAGCCGTAAAGGTCAATGAGAGTCGGGAATAATTCAGAAAACGGGCAAGCCCGGGCAATTCTTCCTCTGCGTGCTTCAATTCGCCGCTCCTCTGGCCTCGTAACAGCGCAGTATGAAAAACATCTTCCATTTGTTGGTTAGTGGTTTGAATAAAGACGGCGATTTCGTGATTTTGTGGTGCCTGTTCAACCGCGCTATTAATGATGAAACATTCATTACGACGTTCGTTGTCTGTCAACACGTTAACCGCTTCGTTGAACAACTCCGTCATGCCTTGCCTCACATTTGTACATTCATTTAATAGTCTGATCCCCGCCTCTGTCTTCTGCTGAATATAGAATTTAAGAGCAGAGACAAATAAATCATGTTTAGTTCCGTAGGTGTCATACAGGCTTTGCCGCGCAATGCCAAGTTCACTCAGCAGTAAGCTCAAAGATGTACCTTCATAACCGTACGCTCCAAATACAGACGTTGCTTTTCTTAGAACAGTCTCCGTGTCGAACTCCTTGGCTCTTCCCAATTTAAGACCTCACCTCCCTATTCATTAACTAAAGAATACCTTTTCTAGACTGATCAGTCAAGAAAATAAATGCTTTGATTTTTGCCAAAGTGGTATAATGGGAATAGAAGCTGAATGAATTCTTTTACTATTTACCAACCATGACCACATATAAAGGAGTGTACCTATATGTATATTCAAATTACAGATTTGGCTGCAAAACGATTGACGGAAAGCCTGAATGACCAACCTGGATATTTCAAAGTGATCTATGACTTGGAAGGTTGCGGATGTAACGGAGTTATCGCTATTATCATTGTTGATGAACTTGCGGCTCTCGACGCGCAGATTGAAACCAATCTGGTTCCGTTCTATGTTGATCCGAAGCAGCAGCTGAACCTTGAACAACACATGAAGCTGGATACAGAAGAGAATTATCCTTCTTTCAAATTAAGCAGTGATTCTGGTGTGCTCAGCGCCAACGTTCGCGTTCGTGACACCCGTGCTGTAACTGCGGGAAGCTCCGGTGGATCTGACGCCTGCATGTTGTAACACAGTCTCCAGCATACTTGGAGTAATCTAGCATTATCTCTCTTCACATCAAAAGCCGTTGCATCTTATGCAACGGCTTTTTTAACGTGCTTTTCTTTATATGCCTCTATCAGAGTTGAAGAAGAATCTAGCAAACTTTGTTTACAACTCGGAAACAATTGGAGAACCTATGGATATAATCCTCTAGTATACTCGGTATATAGATTCATATATTCCGAGGAGGAACACACATCATGAAACCTTTTACTCGTAAATCCATCATATCTACAATTCTCATAGGCTCTGTTGTAGCAGGTTCTGCATTTACTACGTTTCCCATCACTTCAAGCCTGAATCCTGTCGCGTCTGCTGCAAGCTCTAGCTTCACTCAATTTCTGCATGATAATGCACCTGGTCGTACGATCAAAACGATTAAAAATGTCGCAACTGTGACCAATGTGTCCAGTACGGTTGTACTTGTCAATAAAAAGAGAAATCTGCCTTCAACTTATGCACCTCAAGATTTGGTTGTACCTAATATTCCTTTTAGCTTCTCAGGTTCCAGTCCGAAGAAACAAATGCGTAAAGTGGCTGCAACCGCGATTGAAAAATTATTTGCGGCTGCCAAAAAAGACGGCATCGATATCAAAGCGGTGTCTGGCTATCGCTCTTATGCGACCCAGAAATCGATCTTTGACCGTAATGCCAGCATCAAAGGTGAAGCTGTTGCCAATAAAACAAGTGCTCGACCAGGACAAAGCGAACATCAAACGGGTCTAGCCATGGATATCTCCAGCGCTTCGGCCGGTTACGATCTTCAGCAAAGCTTTGGCAACACCAAAGAAGGCAAATGGCTGAAAGCCAATGCCCACAAATACGGCTTCATCATCCGTTATGGCAAAGATCAGGAGAAATTGACTGGTTACTCCTATGAGCCATGGCATGTACGTTATGTAGGGGTATATATTGCTGGTGAGATTACCAACCAGAAACTTACGCTGGAGCAGTATTTGGAACGTGCCAAATAAGGCAAGTTTGAACCCAAAGCGTAGACAGTTATGTGATTAGATAAAAGAAGCGTGACTATAGATAACATGACTGAAGGAGAAGATGGGGCCGCAACTGGCCCTCTTCTGCTTCAATTTTTCATTTACACACTTCATCATGTCCCAACGATTTTTCTAAAGACCAGTGGCAGTCTCTTCAGACCTTCTGTTCCAGCCCAAGAGCCTACTCCAGCAAGTATTACATTATGGCACAAATAAAGTGCGACATTGTACACGATAGGGCCTAGAATAATCTCCACGACTACAAAACGTTTTAACGTCGAAGATTGGATCACATATACCCGAAATTCATGAGGGTCATGTCCTCCCATATACTTTGCGATCAATGCTTTCATGAATCACCTCTAGTGTTTTATTTTAGCGTATGGCAGACGATCCTTGTCTTATTCTAAAATAATACTTACATAAAGTAACTAAGTGTGTTATAGTCAGTTTATAAATCATACATAAGCGAGGGGAAACTACCATGAGTGAGTTGGAGAATCTAGTCAAAAACCGTAGATCAGCCGTTATATTTGAAGAAGGAATTGAAATTTCGGATTCGGAACTGCAAGAGATGTTTGCCCTGAACAAATTTGCACCATCTGCCTTTAACCTGCAACACACGCACTATCTTGTGATTAAAGACGAGGAACAGAAAGAGAAAGTCTATGAGGCTTCCCAGCAATATAAGGTAAAAACAGCTTCTGCAGTCATCGTGGTATTGGGCGACGTCAATGCGCATCATCATATCCGCACGATTAACGAAGGCCTGCTGAACCTGGGCGCTCTTACTCCGTTCCAATACGAGCAGGAATCCCAAAGTGTCACCGAATTTTACGAATCTCGCGGCAGATTCTTCCAACGTGAGGATGCGATTCGCAATGCCAGCCTGTCTGCCATGCAATTGATGCTGATCGCTCAGGATCGCGGTTGGGACACTTGTCCAATGATTGGTTTTGACTCGGAAGAACTGCAACGGAGTCTGGAAATCCCTAACCATTACGTACCGGTTATGCTGATCACCATCGGCAAAAAGTCGGAAGCCAAACAGCGCCCGCGCGGTTACCGTAAACCAATTAACGAATATGTTAGCTTCAACAAAATGCACGCTGAGTAACATATAAAATGACAAACTAGTTCAATGATAAAACAAAAAGCCACGATCTCGTGGCTTTAATTCGTTCGAATAGGTTTCATCCTATCCTTTAATACGATTCATAGATGAGTCTTTCAGACATTTGAAGTCTGCCGTCAAACTCCGCATATAGACAAAGTCGACCAGCAGGAGTATCGCTTGCGTCATACCCTACTTTAAAGTGACACCTTCCTGAAATTCCACTTCAGTCATAACCAATTCATTCACATCCTCATATGGATGGGCTTCTCCAATGAGTTGAAGTGTCCGCTACTTCAATGACAGGAGTGAGCACTTCCATAGCTGCTTTGGTAGGTACACTTGCTGTAACTACAAGCTCTCTCCCCTTATACGGCACGGTTACAATATAATTGATCAACGAAACATTGTATTGAAAAGTTCCAACCCCCGGCACCACACAATCCGGTTCTGTAATCAGGTTGTCCGCATATTGAAGTCTCTCCAACATGGGATTTTGTTTAGAATCCCGCTCCGCAAGTTTATTTTACGAGCAGTAGAGCTCTTCCAGTTGTTTATTGTGAATGATGTCCAGCTTCGTGATGCGGTTATTAAAACATCTTAAAATTTTTCAATGCTGGATTATGGCTGATATCCAACGCAGTTAAATGATTATGATTACTTGATTTCGACAGACCAACCGGGATTATCCACTGTATCAATTTTCACATCGTATGAATGCTCCCAATCACCATTACAGTTCTCATGATACCAGTTTTGAAGCCATTTTAATGTGTTCATCATCTCTACCTCTTCTTAGGAATCTCATCTGGTCTAGCTGGTCTAACGCTCCTGGTATTGATTTACCATTAACATGAGGTGTTGGTACATTTTGTTTTGTTAATTTGTTGATGTGACCCTTCCCGATTAGTGATCTTGATTGTCTCAATTTTTCTGCTCTATATAACAAATACCAAAACCTAAACGACCATTCCCCCGTAGAATACTGAGAGAAAATTCATTTAGTGCTTATACTATTAGTAACAGTCTAGCTTAAACTAATTTTGCATATAGAGCTTTATATCAATTTATATATAAATTTTAAACGAACAAAGTTAACTTGCACAAATTTTGTTAACATTCAAATGTTTTCAAATTAAGTAGAGAAATATATCAACCCTATCTAAGAAAAAGTGTTAAAATATTCTAAGAATAAATTATATAAATCGAGGTGAAAGAATTTTGAAGAAAAAAAAAGCATTTTACGCATATTCTAGTAGTAGTTCTGAACACATAATTAAAGCTATCGCAGAAATTAATGAAGTATCTAATGAAGTAAACATTACATCATGGGAAGATTTTTCAATCAGTGGTAAACCCATTATAACTAACATTTTAAAAGCAATTGATGAATGTGACTTGTTCATGTGTGATCTGACGTATTTGAACAATAACGTATTGTATGAGCTTGGTTATGCAATAGCTAAGAAAAAGGCTATTTGGATTTCAGTTAATTCAACCCATACTAATGCTGCTACCAACTATAAGATGTTTAATCTTATTACTGGAATTGGGTATTCTGTATATCAAAATGCAATTGAACTTCAATCAATTTTTTATTCAGATATTCCTTATGAACATACAGATAAGCCAACCATAATTTTCAATGATCCTGATATTAACCGTAATCTCTTATACTTAAAGTGTGAGGCAGGGACTAGTTCTTCTAGCTTACTACATACATTAGTTCAAGAAAAATCCAAGCTTCCAGTAAAAATTGACGATCTTTCTGAGGCAATTCAGCCACTAAATTGGTACCTTAAGTTTCTCCCTCATTCATTTGGAGTGATTATACATTTCCATAAACAAAATAGTGAAATTGAAGGAGAGCATGATTTGGCGCGAAAATCAATGATAGCAGGTCTTGCAAAAGGACTTAAAATTCCTTTTATATTACTTGCTCATCATCCTTTTGTAGCTCCTCTTGATTATCATGAAGATGTTAAAACTCACTCCACTCCATCTCAGTGTGAAGAGATTGCTAGAGAGTGGTTGTCACCTTTAATTGATGAATACCAAACTATGGTGGACGAACATAAAACCTTCAAAGCTGACCAGTCTGCAGTTGGTCAGTTGAACAACCTAATAGTTGGCGACTATGTAGCAGAAAATGAGTCAAAAGATTTAACAGAATATTTTCTCGAAACTGCAGAATATAATGAAGCACTAAAAGCCCAACAAATATTATTCGTTGGACGAAAGGGAACTGGGAAAACAGCAAATTTAATAAAACTTAAGAAGACTCTATCTGATGACAGAAGGAATTTTGTAGTGTCTA
The DNA here is from genome assembly GCF_037975265.1 of Paenibacillus sp. FSL P4-0176. NCBI lineage: Bacteria > Bacillati > Bacillota > Bacilli > Caryophanales > Paenibacillaceae > Paenibacillus > Paenibacillus sp. FSL P4-0176. The sequence goes on along the minus strand of NZ_CP150242.1, from coordinate 3,066,939 downwards.
TTCAGCCACAAGGTCATGAGTTTGAGGGTGTCCTTGATATTATGGAACAACTTCGTGCTAACTCAGAGCAAGGAAATTTTATTGAGAGTATTTGGAAATACCTTATATATACTGAAATTTCAAAACAATACTATGAATGGCTGGATAGTCAGCCTTTACATTACGAGAAGACAAAGGCAGAAGAAGAGTTTGAATTATATGTTAGTAACAATTCTCGAATTATAAATGCAGATTTCACATTGAGATTAGAAAATGCAGTTAAGGAACTAAAAAAAGTTAACGTCGGAGACAGTATTGATGAGCAACGAAAAAAAATAAGCGAATACTTACACTCTAGTATGCTTACACAACTAAGAAGACACTTAGGTTCTACCCTTCAAAGAAAGGAAGGTGTAAAAATATTAATTGATAATTTAGATAAAGGTTGGAATGATAGTGCAAATCTTAGTAGTTTAAGCGATTTATTATTAGGATTGCTTAATGTTGTTCAAAAAATCACTTCTGAATTCCAAAGAAACACTTATAAACATGAGCCTGTAAATGTATCATTAATCGTATTCTTAAGAAGTGATATCTTCTCAAGAGTAATGAGCTTAACACCCGAGCGGGATAAAATCGCAACTAAACATCTAGATTGGACGGATTCACAACTATTATTTCGAGTAATTGAAAAAAGAATTAATTATAGTAGTAATGGAATTACTAGCCCAGATTCATTCTGGAATGACTACTTTTGCAGTACAGTAAAAGGAAAACCGCTAAGAAAGTATATACAAGAATTAATTATACCACGACCGCGAGACATCATATTCTTATTTAAAATGGCACTTCAAGAGGCTTTAAACAATAACCATAGCAAGGTAACTGAAGCAGATTTCATTGCGGCAGAATATGCATATTCTGAGTATGCATTTAGTTCTTTGCTTCCTGAGAATGGAAAGAGAATAAGAAACTTAGAAGCTATTCTTTTTGAATTTGCAGGGCAATTTGAAATAATCAACCATGAGGAACTATTGCATTGTATTACTATGGCTACGGAAGCTCCTAATGAATTAATAGAGATATTATGTGAAATAACTTTTATCGGTCAGGAGACAATGCCCAATAAATTTGAATTTTTCAGTGAGAAGAGACCTTCCCAAATTACTAATAAGCTAGCTCAGAAATTTGCTGAGCGCTCAGGTAAACCTAAAAGGTATAAAATTAATCCTGCATTTCATGAATATTTAGGAATATCAAAAGAATAAACCATATTTTGGTCTTTCACCTTATATCATAAAATATAAGTGAGTGTTTCGTTAAACGGCCGAAACAACTTGTTAAAATTTGAACTTTACTCCTTTATTAGCTATGTCTTACAAAGTAATAAATTCAGTTTTCAAGGTGATTCTTAAGTAGTACCATAATGAACGGCAAAATATAAGCCACAGGTCACCTCAATAAAAATATTATAACTTGCTAAATCCTAGTCTCTGACAGAAATCGCGAAGGTATTATTCCATGTAATTTTTGATGAGTGTCTTTTATCTTAACTTTTGATGCAAGGAGCCCTACTAAAAGATGAAAAAACCAACCATTTTTTTTAGCCATTCTAGTAAAGATAAGGAACCAATGCTTGAAATCAAAACCAAATTGGATTCCATTACTGGTGGAGTACTGGATATTTTCCTTTCAAGCGATGGTGAAAGCATCCCCTTTGGAAGTAACTGGGTACACAAAATTGAAGACGGTTTAAAGCACGCTTCAGTGATGTTTGTGTTTGTGAGCCCTAATTCAATTTCTAGTAGTTGGATCTATTTTGAAGCAGGTTTTGCATACTCAAAAAGTATTGATGTTATCCCTGTAGGAATTGGCATTGATGTAGCCCTTTTAAAAGCACCTTTAAGCTTACTCCAAGGATTCAACATTACTTCAGGTGATGGGCTTAATAATTTTATTTCAGTAATAAACAAAAAGTTCGAATATCGCTTTAAAGAGAGTTTTTCAGATGTTGATTATGCGAATATGCTTGCTTATCAGAATGGATCGTCTGTATTTGATTTGCGAGATGTTTTTAATACGATTCATTATGAATTGCTAACAGAGTACGGGGATGGGAACGGCGGAAAAGTTACATATAACGTCGAATTGTATTTCGAGAACATAAAACAATACCTTATTACGCACAATCTAAGGTACGCATACGCCCCGAATAAAGATAAGTTAACTATTCTAGTGTATGGAATCAAAATAATCTACACAATTGGGAAAAAGCAAGATGAGAAAGGTTCCATATATCAAAGTGAACTGGGTAAAGTTACTTTTATTATTTCTCCTTATAATTTCGAGAAATCATTCAATCTGTTTTTGGAACTCTCTCAGTTATTTTCGGAAAAAGACTGGATTTACCTTAAATTCGGTACTAAACAAGGATATTCTTTCATAACGCAAGACGAGCATCTAGCTTCTGTCTTCTCTATGTATCCAGATGAGTTCGGATTTGCTGAGGATCGTGTTGGAGTCTTTACTTATCTTGATAAAGATATGAGGTTCATAATATATGACCAAAATAATAGGACTTCGAGAGAAAGAAAATATATTCTTAATTTATCCTTTAATCCTCATAATATAGTCTACCGTGATATTCAGAATTTCTTATATTCGTTAGTTCAAAAAGAGGTAATTCATAATCTTAATCAGAAATAATATTAAATAATTGGCTTTTTAGTAGCAGCACAACACATAGAATAATTTTTTTGACAATATTCTAAACTAAGGGGTGATTTATGGATATTCTACAAGAAGAGTATATCAGCCGGAGATTAGAGGGACAAATCAATTGGTATGACCGTATGAGTATGTCTTGCCAGAGTAAATATAAATGGTGGAAAGTTGGAGAAATTGTTGCAGCTACTCTTATACCAGTTTTAACAAGCTTAACAACCAACAATCAGTGGATTGTGATTATAATTGGTGTGTTGGGCGCAGGTATAGCATTTGTGGAGGGCCTTTTAAGTTTGCAAAAATACCATGAAAATTGGATTGAATATAGAAGTGTATGTGAAACACTTCGTCAAGAAAAGTATATGTTTCTTACTAGGACCGGAATTTATAGCGTTTCAGAGACTCCATTTCAACTATTGGTCGAACGGGTTGAGAGTGTTGTTTCTAAAGAAAATGTTAATTGGGCCAATTTGCATTCTAATGAACAAAGAAGTCAATACCAGAAACCAACAAATTCTACTCAGATTGATTTGACGGATCCATGATATCATGGAAAACTTCTATTTTACGTAGTTTTCATGAGAAAATATAGGCTCCAAAATTTGAAGATTTACTAAAAGGCGGGCCTTATCTGGCTAGATAAATAACAGGTACTTCTAATTATTTGTTGCTTCCTACTCTCATTCGATTCCGGTATGGTATCTAATCGCCTTTCTAGCATCATATGTTAATTAAAAACGTACTTGTTAGAGTACGTCGTTACTCAAACTAAAACGTGTAATTCTTTTAGTAATGCTTCAGCAAACTTGATAATATCTTCTTGCTGTTCATCCGTTGCATTTTCCATTACTGCTGTACATGCAGGCTGCAGATTTAATAAGAAAAGGATATGTATTCCGATTGCCCGTGCTATTACCTGATGCTTCTCAATTTCATCCAAACATTCTTACAGATAAATGCTTCTGTACCATTTACATACAGCTGCAATCCCCAGGACAACTCCCTTAGGCAGATCGATTGGATCTTTCATAATCAGAATTCCTTCACCTGTGGCAATGCTAAACAAGTCACCTGATTTATATTGGTTGACCAACGCCAACGCTTTATCCAGTATATATGATGTTATCATAATATCCCGCTCCCTATGATCAATGTGGCTTTTATTTATAGTACTAAAGGATCTTGTGAATAATGATTGAAGTTTTAAACGCATAATTTATCTCTCGCCTACAAGGACTATTTTATTAAATCTGACTACACTATTAAACATATTCCTGTCCAGATAAACACCTATTCGTTAGGACACCCCCCCTTCTATCGAGACGACATCAATAACAAAATGGTATTGGTACATACATAAAATCCTTACAGAATGCAGGTTATTAAATTTTGATCTTCCAACTTTTCTGCATACGAAAATGGATAGGCAAAAAAAAAGAACCTACTACAGTAAATAGGAACTTAGAACTATAAATTTAATATTATGTACTCTCTCTCTAACATCTAACGTTACAGAAACTTGACTGATACTTATTTAGAAGAAGTACTTTTTGAAACGATTGAAGAAGATTGGTTCTACTATATTGTAAGGGTTGATGTGTTTCACGGCGCTGGTGGAGCAACAAATTTAGAATATATACTAGATTGCTTCAAAGATTGGTCTTCAAATCAGGAGTAAAACGAATTCCCTCCAGGTTCACACAGCTTGTAATGTCCAGGTAGGATATTAATTGCTAGCGCTTATATTAGCGCATTTTGGAATGTAATCAATTGGAGCGAGGTAAATAAGCATTACGAATTGGCAATCAAACAAAGCATTGATTCCAACTTCATCATTTCATAAATTCAAGTCTTCAACTATGCTGCTAAGCGTATGACCAAAAGGAGAAGAGCAACCTCATTAGAGATTGCTCTTCTCCTTTTTCACTACTCATATTAGAAATTAAAATGCCCAGTTGCCTTTGCGGAACACCGGTTCGATCGTACCATCCTGTAACTCACCATCGATATCCAACTCAGCGGAACCGATCATGAAATCAACGTGAGTCAAGCTCACATTGCATTCATGCTTCAGCAACTCTTCGTTAGACATCGTTGTGCCATCTTTCATGTTGAATGGATACGCACTTCCCACAGCCAAATGGCAGGATGCATTTTCGTCAATACCCGTATTGTAGAAAATGCGATTCAGGTTGGAGATTGGGGAGTCATGTGGTACGAGTGCGACCTCACCCAGATAACGTGCTCCTTCATCGGTGGCAAACAGGTTCTTCAAATGCTCTTCACCGGATGCTGCCGTAAACGCTACAACCTGTCCATCCTTGAATGTGATTCTCATCTGGTCTACAAGTTGTCCGTTCAGGTTCAAAGGCATGGTACTGCTGACATATCCATTCACTCCGCTGCGTTTAGGCATGGTGAATACTTCTTCAGTTGGCATATTGGCAACGGTGTATACACCTTGTTTATTTTCGCTACCACCGCCACCCCAGATGTGGTTGTGGACCAATTCAATTTTCAAATCTGTACCTGGCGCACGGTAATGCAGGCTCTTATAGTTCTTTTTATTCAGGAGATCACTCATGGTATTCAGGGTATCCAGATGTTCTCTCCAATTTTGTACGGCGTCTCCGCCATCTACACGGTTCATTTTGAAGATCGTTTCCCACATCACGTTGATTCGGTCTTCTTCCGGGATGTCGGCAAATACTTTGTTCGCCCAGGCCTTGGTCGGTGCTTTGATCAGACACCAGCTAATTTCATGGTTGCGTGTGTATTTGGCATATCCGCGACGTGCGTGTGCAGCTGCCTTGGTAGCACGGGAAACGCTGTCGGAGTCAATTCCGTTATACAGTTCAGGATCTGGAACTTTGATCGTCAGGGTAGCGCCGCCTGCTTCTGCAAACTTCTCCATCATATCCGCTTTCCACGCTGGATAATAGTCAAAGCTGTCATTGGAACCATGCTCAAAACGACTGCGGGTAATGTTGTCGTCATCGAAGTCCACCTGTACATAGTTTGCACCAGCCGCATAGGCTTTTTGCACAATCAGACGTGTGAATTCAAGCGTTTCGATGGGGGCAGTGACGAGCAGATCCTGTCCTTTTTGAATATTCACGCCAACTTTAACAACTAGTTCTGCGTATTGTTCCAATGACTTTTCAAAGGTCTGTTCAAATTGACTCATGGTTGTGTTCACTCCTGTTTCATATATTATGGCATGGTTTGCAAACTTGGGATCTGTTGAGTGGCCGTTACAGCGAAGGATCGTTCTTTAGATCGTCGTTGTCTCCAAATTTTCTTCATCGTATTTTTCAAAGGTTAAAATTCGGAGACAAATACGACCGCTTTCGCTTCTACAGAATCGATTCCTTCTCTTTCACTACGCAGGCACAATCCCCAAAATTTCATCTATACAAATGATCTAACCATTACGTTTTTCTTGTTCGCGCAGTTCGATCCGGCGGATTTTACCAGAGTTGGTCTTTGGCAGATCCGTAACAAATTCGATCTTACGTGGATATTTATACGGTGCTGTAATTTCCTTGACGTGGTGTTGCAGTTCACGCATCAGTTCCGGTGAAGCCAGTGAATCGTCTCTCAACACGACAAAAGCTTTGACAATATTGCCACGGATCTCATCCGGACTTGCAACCACCGCACATTCCTTCACACTCGCGTGTTTCATAAGTGCTTCTTCCACTTCAAATGGTCCAATCGTATAACCCGAACTGATGATGATATCGTCACTGCGACCTTCAAACCAGAAGTATCCTTCTTCGTCTTTGCGTGCACGGTCCCCTGTTACAAAATAATCGCCACGCTGACTCGCTTCCTTCCGTCCCTCATCCTGATAATAGGACCGGAACAAAGCTGGCATCTCTTTGTGTACCGCGATATCTCCTACTTCACCCGGAGGCACAGGTTGTCCCTCATCGTCAATAATTTCAATCAATCCAGGTGTAATCGACTGACCCATGGAGCCAATGCGTACAGGCGCATCTTTGAGACTGCCGATTAACAACGTGCTCTCGGTCTGTCCATATCCGTCTCGAATAGTCAGGTCGAAGTGACGCTGGAAGATTTCAATGACTTCCTGATTGAGCGGTTCACCCGCTGAAACAGCACTGCGCAGATGGGACAGGTCATAATGTCCAAGATCATCGGCTTTGGCCATCAACCGATATTCCGTTGGTGTACAGCAAAGGACATTAATTTGATGTTCTTGCATCAGTTCCAGGTAACGCTTGGGCTGGAATGATCCATTGTAGACAAGTCCAGTCGCGCCTCTTCCGAGTACCGACAGGAACGGACTCCAGATCCATTTTTGCCAGCCAGGTGCAGCCGTTGCCCATACGGTATCTGAAGGTTGGATATCCAGCCATAATGAAGAAGCGATCCGCAGGTGGGCATATCCCCAACCGTGGCTATGTACAACTCCTTTGGGATTACCTGTTGTGCCCGAAGTATAAGCAAGGATAGCCGTATCATCACGATGAGTCTCCACCGCAGCCATCTCATCGGGTTGATTCTGCATTAACTGATGCACATTGACCCAACCTTCAGCAGGTACGCTAACTTCTTCATTCGGTGATGCCACGATGCGATGTGCCAGTGACGGCAGATCCGCGTCCATCTTTTCCACTTCCGAGGTCGTCTCGGACCATACAATAACAGCCCGCGCCTCAGAGTGACGCAGACGATATTCCAGATCTTTTGCCCGTAACATCTCGGAGGAAGGAATAACGGCAATCCCCAATTTCAGACAAGCAATATAAATGACATAGGCAATAATACGGCGTGGTACCATGACCAACACCCGATCACCCTTCTCTAGTCCAAGTTCACGCAGACCTCCAGCAAGACGATTCGCCTGCTTGAATAAATCACCATACGTGATCTCTTCCACCTCTCGTTGATCGCTGAGCCATCTAAGTGCAATCCGCTCTGATGGATGATTCTCCATCTCGGATGTCAGGTTATAGCTTTCAGGCGAAATCCACTGTTCAAAGTTCAAATGGAGCCTCTCCTTCGTAGTTCAATTGTAAAGCTTCTATATATTATACCCTAAATCCTAGGACCAGGTGCTATGAACTAGGTTCATTCTGAAAAAAATAAACATAGGTCAATTAATGAACTATTATAATAGATCTTATCCTATAATGAAAATGACATATACAAAATGGCGCCTTCCTGATTGATCAGGTAGGCGCCATTTTCATTCTTCACTTATATTACATTAGTTTTCCCTAACTATAATTTTCACACAGTCCAGACTGTGTATTTTACCACGGATAATTACCCATTCCGTCCAAAATGCTTTCGATCTCATTCAACTCTTCCGTTGTCAGATCCGGTGCCTGGAGGGCAGCGACATTTTCTTCAATCTGGGACACACGGCTTGCACCAATTAATGCAGAGGTTACACGGTTACCACGCAAAATCCAGTTCAGAGCCAGTTGGGAGATCGTCTGCCCTCTTCGCTCGGCAACTGCCTGAAGCGCATCGAACTTGGCAATCCGTTCGTCTGTATATGCTTCTTTTTTCAAATTGCCTGTTGGATTGGCGCGTTCTTCCTTGATCTTGTCGACATATTTATTCGTCAACTGACCGCGGCCGAGTGGACAGAACGCTATGGAGCCTACGCCCTGCTCATCCAGTACGTCTTGCAGACCGTCTTCAATCCAGCGATTCAGCATCGAGTAGTTTGGCTGATGAACCAGACATGGCGTACCCAGACGACGAAGAATGGTTACCGCTTCTTGCGTCTGTTCTGCATTATAATTGGACAAACCTACATACAGTGCTTTACCTTGTCGCACGATATGATCCAATGCCGTCATCGTTTCTTCCAATGGTGTATCCGGATCTGGACGGTGATGATAGAAAATGTCCACATAATCCAGTCCCATCCGACCAAGACTTTGATCGAGACTGGCAATCAGGTTTTTGCGGGAACCCCACTCACCATAAGGCCCACTCCACATATGGTAACCGGCCTTCGATGAGATGAGCAGTTCATCCCGGTAAGGACGAAGATGTTTTTTGTAAATCACGCCAAAGTTCTCTTCCGCTGATCCTGGAGGTGGACCATAGTTATTCGCCAGATCGAAATGGTTAATTCCGAGGTCAAAGGCACGCAAAATCATTTCTTCCTGAATATCCAATGTACGGTTGCCACCAAAGTTCTGCCATAGACCCAGCGCAATTTGCGGAAGTCTGATTCCGGATTTGCCGGAACGTACATATTTCATCTCATCATATCGTTGTTCACTCGCAGTATAGGGCATCGTTATTCTCACTTTCCTGTAAGGTTTGTTGAATTCCTTTTCATCTTAGACATTTTCCTGGCTAAACGATATGGCATTTCACTTTGAACATATGGAATAATGATTGTTATCTATATATACTAATGTTAAATAATTAATCTTTTTAGCTATTTAGTATGTTAAAATGCAAGATGAGACAAAATCGTACAGGAGTGAATACCCTTGATTACGTATATGTTCAAAAACAATCATTTTCAGGAGCTACAGCTCCTTCATTATGGTACGGAAGCCTGTACACCAGGCCACCACTTTGGCCCAGCCATGAGAGACTATTACAAAATTCATTATATTCTGAATGGCAAAGGTACCTTCGAAGTTGGTGGCAAAACGTATACCCTGTACAAAGGTCAAGGATTTCTGATCGTTCCGCATTCCGTCGTGCATTACGAAGCAGATCAGGATGACCCATGGGAATACAGCTGGGTTGCTTTTCAAGGCAGCAATAGTCCATCCTTTTTACAGCAGGCCTGTCTGTCCGAGCATCACCCGATTTTTGAGTTGGGTAATGAGGATGACGAGATGCGATCCTGCCTGCACCGAATGATCAATTCCCGCAATACCCATAAAGGCTGGGAGATTAGCATGACTGGTTTGTTGTATCAATTCTTCTCTATTTTGATTGATCAGGCTAATTCCGAGCATCTTCAACCCATGCCGGATTATTCGAAGGAAACGTACGTTACGCAGGTAATGGACTTCATTGAAATGAACTATGCCAATGCCGTTACCGTTCAGTCCATCGCGGCCCATGTCGGTTTACAGCGCAGTTACCTGTGCTCTCTCTTCAAGGACCAGATGGGAAGCAGCATCCAGTCGTATCTGGTTCATTACCGGATGCGCAGGGCTGCCGAATTGACCCTTGATCCCGGCCTGACCATTGGTGATATTGCCCGTTCTGTGGGCTATACGGATCAATTGCTTTTCTCCAAAATGTTCAAAAAAGTGATGGGTGAAGCGCCCACCTACTACCGCAAACATAAAACAGCACCCTCCCAGTTAAGTTGTTAATTGGGAAGGTGCTGTTTGTGCCAATCGTTTATCCTTACAGTCGTGATTCCTTACATTCTATACGTTGGTTTATACCGTCTCCGGCATGGATATGCCAACAACTTGCACTTTGATTTCATCGACCATAACGCCGGCTAATTGTTCTACAGCCTGTTGAACATTATGTTGAAGTTCACGGCAGACCTCGTGCATCTTGTTGCCATATTGAATATTGATGCGCAGCTGGATGGTTGCCTGATCGTCTTTGACGTGTACGTCAATCCCTTTTTGCAGGCTCTTGCCGCTGATACTCTTGGCAATCCCTTCAGTCAGTCCAACCGACATGGAGGATACACCAGCCGTTGATTGAGCGGCCATTCCCACGATCTTGGATAACACATCGTTCGAGATGTGAATGGTACCCATTTGAACAGATTGAGGTGCGATATATTCAGGTTCATTGTATTGTTTTTCGATAATTTCAGACATGTGCTCCACTCCTTCGAATAATTAAATTCTATGCATTCTGCCATTTGTCCTTAAAGAACATGTTATAGATTCGAACCAAAAGAATTTTTACGATCATATAAACCGGGATAATAATCAGGATGGCAATAATTCCACCCAGGTCGCCTGCACCCAACACCAGAATGATGGTCGTGAGCGGGTGAATATCCAGCTTTTTGCCGAATACGTACGGTGCAACCAGGTTGTCCTGAATCTGCTGAGCAACAAGAATAATAATCAGAGACCAGATGGCAACTGATGGTGATACCACGAGACCCATGATCACAATAGGTACGGACGACACAATCGCTCCGATGAATGGAACAAAGTTCATGATGACCGCAATTACCGTGAGCAGTAATGCGTACGGCAGTCCAATGATCAAGAAACCGATATACATCAGTACACCCAGCGCCAGATTCACCAAAACTCTTCCCACAATAAAACCACTCAACGCCTGATCAATCTCAATTACGACTTCACGGCTGTCCTTTTGGAAGCGTTTTGGAGCGATATGTGCCAATTTACGACCAAATTTCTCGCCTTGTAACAGCATATAGAACAAAAGGATCGGTAGTGTAAACAAGATGATCGCAAAACTGGAAACGAGTGAGAAAAATCCACTTACATAGTTAGTTACAAAGTTAAATCCTTTGTTGATATACTCCGTGATCTGGGAGAAAGGTGTCGAGCCCTCAGGGAACAAGGCCTGAATGGCACCATTTTGCTCCAGCTCTCTCAGCTGTTCACTTAATGAATTAATTAAACTTGGTGCGTTATCAACCAGATTGATCAGTTGCTCACGTAACGATGGCCATAAACCAATGATGAAGAACACTCCCAGAATAGCAATAACCAGATAGATTAGCAAAATACTTAGCGTGCGATTTATTTTCTTTTTCTCCATATAATTCACAAGCGGCCTTAGCAGATAATAAAAGAACACCGACAACATCATTGGCACGGTAATGACCGTGATCATGGTGACGAGCGGCTGAAAGATGAAGCTTACACGTGATAATAAATAGATATTAACCAATATCAGCGCCAGTGCAATACTGAACCGGACAAACGTATTTACTTTGAACAAAATATTTCCCCCCACATGGACATTTCTTCTCTTATTTAATTTGGAATCTCAATGGTAAACACGGTGGTCTCTCGCCCACGCCGGGAAAGGATCAGCCGTCCGCCCATTTTCTCCGTATTACGTCGTGCGATGGACAAACCAAGTCCGGTGCCTCCGGTCGCTGTCCGCGCCTCATCCCCTCGTACAAACGGGTCAAAGATCGTTGACCATAGTTCTTGAGGTATGCCCACTCCGTTATCTGCCACCTCTATCACCACATGGGTATGAAGCGGAATGAGTTCGACCCGCAGTTCGGTCCCGATTGGATTATAAGACAGAGCATTGGTAATCAGATTCTGGATGACTCTGGATAACAGCTCCGGATCGTACCTCGCGTAGATCACCTCATCAGGAACAAGTACATGAAGGACAAACTGTTTCTGTTCAATCTCCCCATAAGTATCTGCCATAATTTCGCGCACGAATTCTCCAATCTCTCTTCTCTGAATATGCATGCGAAAATCGGGCGAATCCACCTTGAGCAGCTCCAGCATATTCTGTATCATGCGTGCAACTTGAACGGATTTGTTATAGATGTATCCCAGATATCTTTGCTGCCTGTCCTTGTCCTCCCCACGTCCTTCCACCAATGCCTGCGCATATCCCTGTATAGATGTTATCGGTGTCTTCAGATCATGTGATAAGTCTACAATCAGTCGCTGTTTGCTCTCTTCGGCGTAACGTTTCTCCGCAGAAGTGTTCTCAATGACGTCCGCCATGTAGTTGAAGGTCTCACCTATCTGGACAAATTCCCTCTCGGCTGAGATCGACATACGTGTACTATAATTTCCTTGTATCATCTGCGTAAGACCCGAGGAGAGGATACTGAGTGGTTTTTTGATTCTCCGTGCGACCCAGTAGCTGTAGACAAAGATCAATAATAAAACCAAACCGATGCCAATCATAATGTAAAAGGATAATGGATGTTTCAGATTAGTAATCAACTGATTATCATTAATTCGCACGCTGACCAGATCACGTGGGATTTTGAGCAATACATACGCTGCCGCTCCTTCTGTCGAGAGAGGAGTGATCGAATAATAGTATTCCTGGTCACTCCGATTTTCCAGTCCATCATATAGATCAGCTTCACTGTATTGCGTGATCGCATCTTGCTTGTCTCCCACATGATGAATGACATTGCGATTCGCATCCAGAATTTCAATCCAGCCCCCGCTATCCTTGAGACGTTGAATCTCTGTGTCTTTGCCTTTCGACACCGAACCTCCACCGGAATAAAATTCGTTCTCCAGCTCCTCCACATACATGTGGGCTTCAACATTCAGATTCGGGTCTACCACCTGATCCGAAATGCGAAAATCCACGACATCAAGTGAAACCATAAGGTACACAATCAATACCAGTAACAGCAAAAAGAAGTTGAACAGCAAGAAGTCCAAAGTCAGGGATGTCTGCAACAGTCGCTTTTCTCTAGCTTTCCATGGGCGCTTCAATTTTGTATCCAAGTCCCCTTATCGTTTTGAGATATTCCGGTTGTCTGGAGTCACGCTCGATCTTCTCCCGAATGTTGCTGATATGTACCATAATCGTGCTGTCCTCGTGCGCATAATAGTCGCCCCAGACCGCTTCGTATATTTTTTTACGGGTGAACACTCGGCCAGGTTGATCAAGCAACAATTCCATAATTTTATACTCTGTAGAGGTCAATGTTACAGGACTTCCTGAACGAAAAAGGATACATTGGGATCGATCCAGCGTCAGCTCACCTAATACCAGATTCTGTTCTTTCGCTTCGGGGATCTCCGCTGCATCAAATTGATTAACTCTTCTGAGCAACGCCTCTACTCTGGCGACAATCTCAAGCGGGTTGAACGGCTTCGATATATAATCGTCTGCCCCAAGTCCAAGTCCAAGGATTTTATCGTGATCCTGACTTTTAGCGGATAGGAACAGTACAGGCATGTGATATGTGGCTCTGATCTGTTTGATCAACTGCAATCCATCCATTACAGGCATCATGATGTCCAGTATGACCAGATCGATCTGTGTTGAACGTATGCTTTGTAATGCCTCGGCTCCATTCACCGCAGTTTTAATGGTATAGTCCTTCTCCAGATATAGTTGAAGCAGTTCAACAATCTCTGGTTCGTCATCTGCAATTAATACGGTGTATCTCATGTTATTCCTCTCATTTCCTATACTCTATGCCTATCTCTACATTATTACTATATACTACGTCTCTTAATTCAACCTAAATCATTTCTAAAGATAATCTAAATAAATAGAAATAGAGCCCTGGCTCAGACCAAGGCATTAACTAAAATAGGGCTGTTTTCAGCCTACATTCAAACTTTTCGTTCTTCATTCAGGCTTTTCAATCTTAGATCAACAGCTCAGTCCTTAAGCGAGCGTAGCCACGGCTCCACTTTTCCGAATAAACGTTCCTTGTCATACTGCACATATTGGTTCGCCCGATTGCGCACGGGATCACCCGCGTAGAAACGTTCATATAGATCATGCCTTGCTCCGAGTGGACTTCCGGTCAGCTCCCATGCGAGTTGAAAGAGTCGAATCTTCTCCGGGGCTTGCATCGTTACTCCACCAAGATATTTGCCAATCATGGAACCCATCATTTCATTCATCTCAATCGTACCAGAAGGAATCTGAATCAGACCACCCGCAGCAGTGGTCTTCAAAATCTCCACCGCGCGGGGATAATAGCGATTGCCCAGATTACGTGCGGTTTCAATATATTTGAATTCCGGCAGCCAGTTGCCAAATGCGTCCGGCTTGGACTGTGCTTCAGCAGCAATAATCAGTCCCTCGATAGTCTGCATCTGACTGATCAGCTCTCCAAGTTGTTCCTGCACATTCAGGAAAGAGTCCACCCCAATCTCCTTGGCAATGGATGAGGTCACGGCTGTAATAAACTCCAGTTTCGAGTGTAATCGAATGACACTCTGATGGTAGGCCAGACTGGCCGAAGCTGTATTGCAGCGAATCTGCCATACGGCTTCAGGGTTATTGTGCAGTAATACACGTTCCCAGGGCACAAATACATCGTCAAAAAATAATACAGCATCCATCTCATCATACTGCGCACTGAGTGGATGTGATTTATCTGTATTTTTTGTGGCAAAAGATTCACGACACATCATGTGCAAGCCCGGACTGTCCGCGGCTACAATTACCATATGGGCCAGCTCTGGCAGGTGGCCTGGAATTCGTTGAACGGGATAAGCAATGATATCATCGGCATAAGGCGCGGCTGTTGCCACCATTTTGGCCCCGCGTATCACAACGCCCTCTGTATTCCTTTTGACAATTCGCAGCATGGCATCCTCATCTTCACCAACAGGCAAGGAACGATTAATCTGCGGGTCACGCTGGACAATTGTCAGGAATGCATCGTTTCGTTTGGCTTGTGCAAAATAATCCGATATTTTGTCTGCAAATGCCGGGTCATGTGATGTCATTTCATGTCGTGTTGCATACCAACCGGTCAGCCTGGATCGGGCATAATCAGACAATCGGCTCATCACCCCATACGTCCGATCGGCCCACAGCCGAAAAGCATCCGCCCTGCTGTTTACGTCAGGAAGTGAACGAGGCACAAGAAAAGAGCGATGCACGTAACTTCCCGTCTGTTCGTCCCAATAGGCCACGGTTTCCCTTGTCACCGGGTCATCCACCAGATTGAACAATCCTTCTATGGTTTGAAGTGTTCCCTGAAAGGCCTGATGCCCAGTTACCTGGATACGCTCTCCGTCCAGCCATACATTCCGCTCATCATTCAGCCGTTGAATGTAAGCTTGTCCACGAGACATCGTGATACTCATGATATGTCCTCCCTCTCAGGCACCGGCCTGACATTTCTGTAACTCCATCCTTCTAACTGCTTGAGAAACTATGTAATGATACATTCTGTATCTAATGAAATAGTACTGTGCCTTAGCTAGAAAAGTCAACAGACACCGAGCGATCAGTCCGGTGTCTGTTGGGCCATGCTATTTTAGACTAATTTGGAATACATGTGACGCAGATACCGCCAGCGCACGAGTGCAAAATACAAAATCTGCATGGAAGCAAATACCAAGAAGATGCGCAGGCTGTATCCAAAGACCGAGAAATCAACCAGTTGCTGCAACGCCACAAAGGCAACCGAACTGTGGATGACCGCCACCAGAATCGGCAGGAAGAACATAAGCAATAGCTGCCTTGTTACGATCTTACGGAGTTCGGGACGACTCAGTCCCATTTTGCCAATCATGCGATACTGCGCTTCATCCCGTTCTAGATCTGCGTAAAGTCTGAAATACGTGAAACTTGCTGCAAAGGTGAAGAAAACAATGCCGATCAGGCCGCTCAAAATTAGAATGATGCCATTGGTCTGCTTGGAATTAAGCCAATCCACCACAAGCGCGCTGACCTCGTAATAACCTTTTTCGGAATGATCATCTTGAATGGATTTGATCAATTCAGGAGCAAAGCTGCGTGTACCCATCCAATCTTTCACGATAAATTGTATCGTTCGACTCGAATAGAAACCTTCAGGCATGCCAACTTCCTCGTTGTACGCAGGTCTCATCTTATTAAATAATTCGTCGGTTACGACGTAGAGATAAATTTCATATTGAAAAGGAATTACAATATCGGTACCAGGTGTCGATAGCTGGACAGGTACGTGCTGATTATCAACCTCCAGATTGACCTTTCCTCCCGAGACTCCTTTTTCAACCTGTTCACGGTACTCCTTGCGCATCGCCAAATTGCTTGGTGTCATAAATGACTCATCGATTTGTTTCAACGTACGTTCTTCATACCCCAGTGCCTTCGCAAGACGGTTATAATCACTCAGTTTGATAATCTTCCCATTATTATTTTCACCTATAGGAGCATAACTGCCCTTCACGTAGGGAACTTGATGATCAATCAACGTTTCTTCAATCTGCCGAATATGTCGCTCGGAGTTGGGAGTATCCCAGTTATTCATATAACTGAATGCGTACGGATTCGACATGGACGACAACCCCGGGTCAGCAATAGCAAGCATGGTGCCAATTCCCGTAAATGAAGAAGCCGAGATGATACTTACCATGAAAAACATGATGGCGTTATCTTTCATTCGATAGGTAAGTTCAGATAGGAAGAGCAGATTGGTTTTACGGAAAAACAACCTTGGATTTCTTTTCAGTGCCCGAATGATGTATACACTGAGCTGTGTGAACAGGAAGTACGTACCTGCAATAACAACCACGACACTTGCAAGTAATAACGGAAAGGAGAAGCTTATCCATACAAAAGTGAATACTCCTGCATAACCCCCGCCAATTAACAATACCGATAACAAGGCGAGCAGACGTGATGCTTTGGGTTCCGGTTTCGGTTTTTCCTCTGATTTCACAAGGTCAATGAGAGTTCCTTTGCGGATGAGCAAGGATGATGACATCGCGATCACAACAAACAGCAGCAGAAATGCACCTGCCGTCAGGGCAATGCTTTTTAGCGGAAAATAGAATCGAAGGCTGTTCTCAACAGCCAGCATGGAGCCACAGATCAGCAGAATCAATTTGCCGAAAATAATTCCGAGTCCGATCCCGGTAATGATGGAAGCTAATCCGATACACATGTTCTCCATAAACAGAAGCCGGTTCATCTGTTTACGTGTCATGCCAATGATCAGGAAAATACCAAATTCCTTCTTGCGCGTCTTCAGGAATGAACCAACGGAATAGAGCAGGAACAGGAATGAAAAGATGAATATAATGATCTCTGCAATCATAAACCCCTGATTCGCAAGCAACGTAACCGTCCCACTTGATCCCTTTAAGCCCGCTTTCAAGTCGGGATGGAACAGGAGCAATGCGTAAGTAAAAAAGATCATAACAGAAAATGTACTGCTCAGAAAATGAGCCAGATAAATTCGTTTGTTGCGAACAACGTTATTAATGGCGAACTGGCGAAAATTCATGTCCTGAACCTCCCATTAGGGATAATACATTAATAATCTTCTGGTAAAAGGCTGCGCGATTATCGCCGTAGTGAATCTCATTATACAGTTTGCCATCCTTGATAAAGACAACCCGACTGCAATAACTTGCAGCTACTGCATCATGAGTGACCAGCAGCATCGTAGCCTGATCCTCCTGATTGCGCGTTTCGAGAATCTCCATCACATCTCTTGCCGCCTTCGAATCCAGGTTGCCTGTTGGTTCATCGGCCAGAATCAGCTTCGGGGAATGGATAAGCGCTCTGGCAATGGCCGTACGCTGTGCCTGTCCTCCTGATATCTCATATGTCCGTTTGTTCAGAATACCTTCGATCCCCAGCTTGCTTGCCAGCTGTTCAACACGAGTGTTCATCTCTGCTAGCGAAACACCGTCAAGAGTCAGTGGCAGCACAATGTTTTCCTTGACTGTCAGGGTATTTAACAGATTGAACGATTGAAAAACAAATCCAAGCTCTTTGCGCCGGAACAGCGCGAGTTCGTCCTGATTCAATTCAAACGGATTCTTCCCTGCAATCCGCAGTTCGCCTGATGTTGGATGATCAATGGTTGAGATCATGTTCAGCAGTGTTGTTTTGCCACTACCGGATGGTCCCATGATGCCAACAAACTCACCTTCCTGAATACTGAGGTCAATACCTGATAACGCTTCATAAGATACGATGCCTTTGTAGATTTTACTGATCTGTTTCACAGAACAAATCTCCATGGTTACAACTCCTTAGTGATGTATGAATTCAAAATCAAGTTACATTCATGCTGTGTGCATGTGTATTGTGCGTGGCCTTTCCTGTACTCTTCTGACTACAGTCTATCGAAGTTTTGGCCATTCTCCTATGGTTTAACCTTTCACCAACATGACAATGTTGTAAGGTTGCATCATGAAAATCAAAAAGACGCCTTCGCCCCGATCAGGCAATAGACGTCTATACTTACACTTACACTGTAATATATACTCCACTCACACTTTTTCAACAAAAATACAGACCTCACGTCCCAATCTTATCTTCAACCTGTCACTTCAAGAGTTGAATGTAATTCGGACAGTCGTTCCTTCGCCGTACACAGATTCAAGATCAATCCGATGATTCATCCGTGTTAACACTTCTTTGGCAATATACAGCCCCATGCCTGTGGACTCTTTGAAATGCCGCCCGTTCTCCCCGGTGAAGAAAGGTTGGAATACCCGGTTTAGATCAGACTTCGGAATCCCGATGCCCTGATCCTGCACTTCCAACATGATAGAGCGTTCCGCTTCATATGCACGCACATAGATCTTCTGCCCGTTGCCCGCGGAGTACTTGATTGCGTTCGACAGTAACTGTACCAGGACAAACCGAATCCACTTGGCATCGGATTGTACAACCAACGAAGGTTCTATATGCATCTCTGGATAGACGTGATTGCGAATAAAGAATCGCTTGAGTTCATGGATCGCCTCTTCCCCAGCGGTCCTCAGTATCACGGGTTCCACACTGAAATCCTGCTCGAAGGTATCCAACCTGGCCACATACAGCACAGTCTCCAAACCTCGCCTCATCTGGTCCGCTTCCTCCCGAATGCTTACGAGCCGAGGATCATCATCTTCCTGACCTTCCACGGTCAACTCAATGACGGATAACGGTGTCTTCATCTGATGGACCCACTGGTTCATGAACGTCAGATATTCTTGCTGCCGTTGTTCCAGCCGATGAAGATGAGCATGATACTGGCCGTATTGTGAATCCAACAACTTCTCCAGCGCCAGTGATAAAGGACTTGTTTCGTTCAAGGGTACAAATTCCTTCAGCGAATCCATCGACCGTGACATCCGGGTATAAAAGGAGCGATGTGAATAATAACGATACACCAAATATCCGATGTATAAAAATAATCCCAACGCTACGGCATAAGCAGCCGTGACCCAATCGTTGTAACCGTCATACCAGAACACCGCAACAACGGTGAACAAGATGGCAACAACCCAGCACGTTAAAGCGAGATGTTCTCGTATAAACAATCTCATGATGGTGAAGCGGCCTTCCAGGTATTGTTCAATCGGTAACCCGAACCTCTGACCGTTTCCAGTGCGTCCGTAATACCAAGTTCGGCTAATCGTTTACGCACCCGAGTAACGTTTACGCTGAGTGTATTGTCATCCACAAAAGAGTCATCCCACAGCTTCTCCAAGATTGTCTCTCTGCTCACCAGCTTGGGACTGCGGCGGAGTAACGTTTCCAGCAGAATCGTTTCCTTCTTCGTCAGCTGTACTTTGCGATCACCAAGCTGAATCTCCAGTCTTTCCAAGTACACGACCAAACCGTCCAGTTCCACCTTGCGTTCTTCATCACGAGCAGCATAGTCCCCATATACCCGGCGCAGCTGACTTCGAATTTTTGCTATAACAATCTCATGCTCAAATGGCTTCGTAATATAATCATCCGCCCCGTTCTCCAGTGCCATGACCTGATCCATCTTCCCACTCCGTGCGGAGATAAACAAAATGGGGCATGTAGACAGCGTACGAATCTGGCGGCACCAATAGAAACCATCGTAACTGGGCAAGTTGATATCCAGAAGTACCACATGTGGCTGTACCTGCTCAAACTGTTGCACAATCATCTCAAAATCCTCGACCAGTACGGCCCGGTCCCCGTAGCGTTCAATATGTGATTTCAATAATCCCGCAATCTTGGGATCGTCCTCTATTATCATAATGGTATACATTATTGGATCTCACCTCTGGCAAAATCATAACACAGGATTTATTATCTAGCATCGATTTGCTTACGCCAATCCACAATATCTGCATTCAATTGCTTCAGGTCTCCGGAAGCTTTCTGATCATCGGATAACTTGTATTGTTGCTTCAATGCCAGGATACGATATACACTTTCATCAATTCGGGACTCGGTGATTTTGCCTGACTTTACTGCACTTATTAGCGTATCAAAAATCGTCTTGGCACTCTCATAACTGTGAGCTACCAACAGAATGTCACTTCCAGCTTTGACAGTTGCTAGGGCTGCCTGGTCCAACTTGTAGTTCTTCGCGATTGCACCCATACTCAGGTCATCTGTGATGACGACACCATCATAATTGAACTTCCCGCGCAAATGTTCACCTATAATGACATCCGATAAGGAAGCCGGATGATCCGGGTCCAGCTTCGGGAACAAAATGTGTGCAACCATGACCGCCTCTACCTGCTCCTTCACTGCGGCCTGGAACGGAATCCATTCAAGCTTGGCCAGTTGTTTTTCCGTTTTATTCACGACAGGGAGATCGAGATGGGAGTCCACGGACGTATCACCATGACCCGGAAAATGTTTCACTACCGGAATAATGCCTTCACTACGTAATCCCTTCATCTCTGCAATCCCCATACGTGACACCAGTTCTGCCGAGCTGCCGAATGAACGATCTCCAATCACCGGGTTCTTCGGGTTACTGTTCACATCCAGTACAGGCGCGAAGTCCATATTAAAACCCGCAAGCTGAACCTGTCTCGCCAACAATTCGCCCATCGTTTCAGCAAGCGCGCTGTCTTTCGTCTCGCCTACTTTTCTACTGGAAGGAATGGATTCCACCGTCTCTGGCATACGACTGACTTTGCCGCCCTCCTGATCCACACTCATGAAGATCGGTACCGGGTTGGACTGATTTACTTCCTTGATGGATTGTACAAACTTGGCTGTTCCCTCAAGTGTCGATACATTGTTGGCATAGAAAATAATGCCCCCTACCTTTTGATCCGTAATCATCTGTTTGGTTTGATTATCCAACGTTGTCCCTTGAACACCGGCCAGTATCATCTGTCCAATCTTCTCTTCTAACGTTAATGAACTGAGTTGCTCCTGCACCGGATCGACTTCTTCTTGCGGTTCCTCTTGCACTTCTTCCTGCGGTGGAACGGTATTCTGCTCCGGCGATGAGGAAGATTGCCCTGAGTTAGAGCCAGCGTTCGATCCGGTATTCGAGTCCGTTGAGGAGGAAGGTTTCTGTGCTTGGCCACATGCCGATAAAAGCAGAACGATCCCCAGCAGAAGACACATCATATGCAGTGGTTTTCTCCATTTATTGTTCGAGTTGTACCTATAGTTGTGCAAGGATATTCATCCTCCTTATGTAATGTCATCTTGGCAACCCTTGGGTTCAGGCCTAACCTTATCATAAGGTGGTGGATTTTCAAAATGAGCACTTCTGAGGATTGAATCGTTGTGATGACATATATGCAGCGAAAAAAATGGTTGCTATAGAACCTGAGATGTGGAACTTAATGGTGTTGTGACTAGGCGCGTGTGCGATGTATGTGGAGAATAAAAAGGAGTAACGGTGCAGAAAATGATTTTCTATTGTGAATTTTTCATATGTTGAAATTATTAGTATAGACAAATCGAAAAGCCGCCCAAAGGCGGCCTATTTGTTCGTTTTTGTTTTACTTTTCGTTGTAAATCGTTGCCGTTCAGTGTTAGTTCACCTTTCACCAAACGTTATTAGGCTTCTATTAATGGAGTGTTTGCAACACTTCTGTTGTAAATGGAATGATTTCGGATATGCGATCTTCACGAACTTTGGCAGGCCATTCCGGATCACTAAGCAGAACACGACCCAAGGCGATCAAGTCAAATTCATTGTTCTCCAACTTCTCATTTAATTGATCCAAATGGGCATCACCTGTTCCCTGGTTCTCGGTTGCTCTGTCTACGAATTCAGCTTCAAGACCTACCGATCCAACGGAAATAGCTGGTTTACCCGTTATTTTTTGCGTCCAACCCGCAAGATTCAGCTCAGATCCTTCGAATTCCGGTAACCAGAACCGGCGTGTAGAGCAATGGAATATATCCACGCCAGCAGTACTAAGTGGGGCCAAGAATTGCTCCAATTGTTCTGGCGTCTCCACCAGACGTGCCTCATAATTCCCCATCTTCCATTGGGAGAACCGGAGCACAATTGGGAAATCAGAACCAACCGCCGCACGACAAGCTTCAATCACTTCAACCGCAAATTGGGTTCGCCGTACCAAATCACCACCATAATTGTCGGTCCGTCGATTCGTCTGCTCCCAGAAGAATTGGTCAATCAGGTATCCATGGGCTCCGTGCAGTTCAATGCCGTCAAACCCGATTCGCTGTGCATCCGCTGCCGCTTGGGCAAATGCCTGTACAAGACCTTGAATCTCCTCTTCCATTAATGGTTCACGTGATGGTTCACCTGCCATGCTAACCCCTGACGGACTTACAGGCTCAGCTTCTGCGTTAGGCAAGTCACCGGAACGACGTGCTGTACCCACATGCCACAATTGTGGCATGATTTTGCCACCCGCTTCATGTACTGCTTTCACTACATTAGCCCATCCTTGCAACGAATCTTCACCATGGAATAATGGAATACTCGCTCCACTAACCGAAGATGGATGATTAATGCCTGTACCTTCCGTTATGATGAGCCCCACTCCACCTGCTGCTCTGCGACGATAGTATTCAGCAACTTCTGGTCCAGGTACGCCCTCTGGTGAGAATCCGCGAGTCATGGGTGCCATAACGATTCGATTAGACAATGTTAGCTTGTCCGAGGTGAAAGGTTTGAATAATGCTGAAGGTACGTTCATAGTACATTGCTCCTTTGCAATTGGAAGTGTGGAACTCCGCATCCACATGAAATGCGACATGCTTTTGTATATTGTAACACGTGTAATCCAGTTGACTGGTTTAGGATTATTTCTCTATCCATTTTATAGTTTCTTAATTTTATTTTCAAATTTTCGAAGTTGGGCGTTCAAACTACTCTTATAGAAAAAAAAAAGAAAGCTACCTTACGGCAGCCTCTGTTGGATCACACTACCGAAGCAGTCTGATATACACTCTACTACATCTTAAAGTATTTTCCCGGTCACCAATAATGTGGATGTAGCATAGTATATAATCCATAATCTTCCTTCCAATTTAATTAGCATTCACGGGGATATCACTGCGATTCACTCGAAGCAATTTCCCTGATGAAGTTGATAACACATCCGGATCGGTACCCAGACCAAAGTAGAAGTCACCCTCGTTCTCTTCGAAAGACTTGGCATACGTGTCCTGGTTAAAACGTAAAATCTCATTCCATGTGGTCAGATCCGTTGATTGGTAGACCCGATTGATATACAGATTGGCACTTTGACGAGTGTACGTAAGCACATACACCTTGCCATCACGCAAAAGCACATCGGTTGGGAGCGCCTTGGCATCCGGGAGATTAACTCGCCTTGCCTGATTGATGTCGGTCATGACATTCAAAGATTTGGGCAGCAGCTGCCCATCATTAAACACGCCACCTGCTATATAGAGCAACTTGTTATTGAAGTTAACATTTTTGCCTATTTTATTATAAGGAATCGTGCCCGTTTGATAGGTTAGTCCAGGCAGCATTTTGTTACCATAGATGACAACATCCCGTTTCTCAAGATTTTCATTAATCTCCAAAATATTAGTTTTGTCATTCCATATTTTATTGGCAGGATACATCATGCCAGATGCATATAACTTGCCATTAAGATGGAACATGGTATAAGCCCGGAAACCAAACGTATTAATAGTCGCATATTTCTGCCAAGTTTCACCTTCATTATGAGAGATTAGTATGGTTGGTTTGGACTCCGTACCCAGCGCGGCAAACATCTTACCCTGATACGATGCCAAATCGTATACGTGTACACCCAGCGGCAGATTGCGATATTTGGTCCACACCTCTCCATCCAGACGATAGAAGTTACCCAGTTCCCACTGTTCACTATCGGAATCATTGCCAGGAATATATAACTTGTCGTTTAGTACTCTGTAGATATCAATCTGTTCCTCATCCACATACATCTTCGTTGATGGCAAGATGCTCGGGTTGCTGTTCGTCACCGACTGGGTCTTGAATTTTGCATTCGCTGTATCATAATAAATGACTGGAATAGGACCTGAATTAGGAGCTACGCCCAGATTGCTACTATTTCCGTGGCCCAAATATATCTTGCCGTTGTACAGTTGCATGTCCCAGACGTTATTAGCATATGGTGTTTTGGTAAAAGGTCTGCCTAGCAGTTCGATCTTCGATGTTACATCGGCTGAACTGATCGGTGCATTCGACACCTTGGCAAGGCCACGTTCCGTCGCAGGGGGTTGACTCGTTGACGTGGTGTTTTTTGGCTTGGAGTTCCCCATAAGCATCCAGCTCATTCCTGCGACAATGGTCAAAATTACGGCTGTCCATTTTGTATGTCTCTGCATGTCCGCTTCCTCCTTCATTTTTTCATCATCATTACCTTCACACCAAGATGATACAAATTGTATCTTTTTATACTATGTAAAACCACCCGCACATGCAACAAATTCCGCCCTATTTATACAAAAAAAGTAGACAATCACATCTGTTGATGTGCTGTCTACTTGTTCTTACTGTCTGTGATTTCTATTCAGCTTTTACCAAAATCTTAACCTGATTTTTCTCTTTCAACAGTGCTTCAAATCCATGCTCTACCACTTCATCCAACGTAATTCGTTTGGTCACCAGCTTGTCAGCCGGGAAGAAACCTTTATCCATCAGACTGATAACCGCCGGGAACACATCGCGATAACCAATAATGCCATTAACTGTACGTTCTTTCATGACAATTGAGTTCGGGTGAATCGGCGCTTCCTGTTCAAAAATACTGACGATCATCAACTCTCCACCAATACGTGTCGAATCGATGGCTTGTTGCAGAACACGTGGAACACCGGTTACTTCATAGGCTACGTTAACGCCACCTTGTGTACGTTGATGGATCTCTTCCACGACATTAAACTGCGTTGGATCAATCACAATGGCACCGAGCTCTTCGGCTTTTGCTTTCCGTTCATCCGATAACTCCACTACATAAATATCCGACGCTCCCGAAGCTTTAAGCGCTTCGATGACCAGTAGTCCGATTGGGCCTGCGCCAAACACGGCTGCCGTATCTCCCACTTTCAGCTTGCTTTGGCGCACAGCGTGAAGTGCTACAGCTGAAGGTTCAACCAACGCACCTTGCTCATACGAGATTGAATCCGGAATGGCATGTACCATATTTTCTGCAGCAGTTACATACTCGGAGAATCCTCCTCCGCCTCCAGCGAGTCCAAGGAAACCCATCTGATCGCACAGATTGTATCTGCCCTGTTTACAAGCTTCGCAGTGTCCACATGCATAGATGGGTTCTACCACAACACGATCGCCCGCCTTGAAACGCGTAACACCTTCCCCTACTTCAACCACCTGTCCTGAGAATTCATGCCCCATAACTATAGGCGCTTGTTCCCCTGTTAGCGGATGCGGTGCTTGAGCGGGAATGAAGATTGGACCTGCTGTGTACTCGTGCAAATCACTGCCGCAGATACCGCACCATTCCACTTTTATTTTGACCTTTCCTTCTTCAGGCTGAGGTTCATTAATATTTTCGAGACGTAAATCTTTGACTCCATGCCAACGTAATGCTTTCATTAATTTCATCTCCCAGATCATAATTTGTGATATAATAGGAAACGTTTCCGTAAATTAAATATGTCACATTTTAGATACGCTGTCAAACATATTTCTCCACTAATATGGCTATTTCATGATCATATCGAGTTCACTTAAGAATGCTCGCACTTTAATTCAAGTGATCTTAGCGGTATTACAAACGATGTAATCCTTGTTATTAACATATATCATGGCAAATATTATTGTAGTCCCATTGAAATTTAATCAGGCGTTGCCATAAATCTGGCCCTTTCACGGGATACTTCATTGTTCAAATGTTATAATCAAGTTATATAACTATCGTGAAGTTCATACATATCCCTAATAATTCGGAATCGTTTCCGTTAAAGTGAGGTAACCGTACATTGAGGAAAGAACAGAAACTTACGATCAAGGACGTTGCAGAGCGTGCCGGCGTGGGCATCGCTACCGTATCCCGGGCCATCAACAATTCAGAAGGCATCAGCAGTAAAACACGGGATAAGGTGATGCAGGCCATTGAAGAACTGGGGTTTGTACCCAACACCTCGGCACAGAGTCTGAAAATCCGGCAAACGCACCAGATCGCTCTTGTTGTACCCGACATACGAAACGCCATCATTCCGGAAATCTCCTGGTCTGTAGAGCAAACGGCGAAGCAACATGGGTACCATGTCGTCCAGATCAATACGGCAGGCAATGCCAGAACGGAGCTTGAAACCATTCGTAATGTCAAAAAATTGCATGTGGATGGACTGATCTTCATGCCTCTGGCGTACCCCAAAACGTTACCCGGACTGATTGATAAGGCGCCGCTCCCTATCTCGATGATTAATTACGGCAAAAAACTGGAACCGGGTATGAAAGCGGATATCGTCTCTCTCTCTCAACCTGAAG
Source organism: Paenibacillus sp. FSL P4-0176 (assembly GCF_037975265.1). NCBI lineage: Bacteria > Bacillati > Bacillota > Bacilli > Caryophanales > Paenibacillaceae > Paenibacillus > Paenibacillus sp. FSL P4-0176. The sequence goes on along the minus strand of NZ_CP150242.1, from coordinate 3,039,950 downwards.
GCAAATTGGTAATGGAACATCTGTTCAAGATCGGTCGAACTCGAATTGCATATGCGGGAGCACCGAAGGACATTATTGAAGAACGCTTTCGTGCGTATGAGCAAGCCGTAGGTCACGTGGACATTTCTCTCGTCTACTTTGGTGAGGACTTTTCATTAAATACAGGTGCCAATGCTGCAGATTATTTCTATGGACTTACGCATATGCCAGATGCTGTCTATGCCATTAATGATATGGTTGCCATCGGATTGGTTAATCGGTTCAAGGAGTTAGGGGTTCGTGTACCTGAAGATGTGGCTGTTGTGGGTGTGGATAACAATCAATGGACAACCGTCACGTCTCCTCAGATTAGTTCCGTGTCCATTATGGGCGAAGAAGTCGCCAGACTTGCTACCGAGCTGTTGTTAAAACGGATTCGGGAGATGAGCACGACCGATTACGAACACATCCAATTTGAACCACGCTTAATCGTTCGTGAATCAAGCGTCGCCATGATTCATTCCTCCCAGCGAGGACAACACAGTTAAATTTGGTGAGGGGTATGGGCATTAGGATAGAATATATTTTACGGCTATCCCTTTATTTGTCCTGCTACACAGATATACTAAAAAGGTGTTGCTCAGGTCTAACTCTTTCCTGGCAGCACCTTATTTGTCGTTGATTCTATATAACTATAGCAGAGTCATACTCCGCATACGTTCATTCTAAGAAAGCAGTTGCCTGATCGGTGTTCCCTTCAGGAACATCTCTATATTCTCTACGGTATGATTATAATAGATCTCATAATTGCCACGAGTCACATAACCCAGATGCGGTGTTGCCAGGACGTTGGGCAATGTTCGCATCACATGGTTAACAGGTAGCGGTTCCTGCTCATATACATCCAGGCCTGCACCAGCAATCACCCCACGCTGCAATGCCTCCACCATAGCTTCCTGATCGACAATGCCCGCTCGCGACGTATTTATTAATAGCGCACTCGATTTCATTTGTTGAAATTCGGCTTGTCCGATCAGATTCCGCGTACGATCACTCAATACCAGATGAATGGATACGATGTCGCTCTGTGCAAGCAGTTGCTCCTTGGTCTCGCACCAGATCACACCATGTTTTTCGGTTTTTTCACGTGTTAGATTCTCGCTCCAGGCCATCACATTCATGCCAAATGCTTGTGCGATCTCAGCCATGCGAGTACCTATCTTGCCCAAACCAAGCAATCCAAGTGTTCTCCCATGCAAATCCAACCCTACAGTGCTCTGCCAGTTTCGATTGGAGCGAAGTGCATTATTTTCCGTAACCAGTTGTCTGGACAGCCCTAGAATCAGTGCCCATGTAAGCTCCGTCGGCGGATTAGAGCTTCCCTCGGTTCCACACACAATAATTCCGTTCTTCTCTGCAGCCTTTAGATCTATCGACGCGTTGCGCATACCACTTGTAATCAGAAGTTTTAGATTAGGGAGCTGCGAAATGACCTTCTCTGGAAACGGTGTACGTTCCCGCATCAGAACCACAATATCGAAATCCTGCAATTCCTGAATGACTTTTTCTTCCGAGCCCATATAGTTGTTGAATGTCTGAATCTCCACCTGATCCATCAACGGACCCCAGTCCGCCGACGTCAGCGCAACGTTCTGATAATCATCCAAAACGGCACAGCGCAACTTCGTATTCATTTCTGATCTCCTCCTATATCTGCTCAATTCTTAAATATATTGTAGCAACTCCGCATCACTTTAAACAGAATAAATCCCTATTACTGCAGCAAAGACAGCGTAACTTGGATGCTCTGCTCTACAAATAAGCGGTCTGGTCCTGATTTCATCAGAACAGTCAGTCCAATCATGGATACAACCAGAGACTGTGCGACCGCACTCGCGTTCATGTCAGTGGACAACTCCCCGCTCTGTTGCCCTCGTTCTATCGTTTCTTCGAAAAGAACACCCAAGTACATCTGATGCTCCCGTGTAAGGACAGCGAATTTGGGATCATGTGGAGCCAGCTCAACCATCGTATTAATACAAAAACAGCCATGACTAGGCTCGGTCACACTCCCCTCTGCTCCAATATGTTCAAACAATCCACGAAAGGCTTCCCGCACGGAGGAGCCCTGTTGAAGTCTGGCTCTGACTTGAGCCGCATGCTGAGTGGTATACCTGCGAAGTGCTGTTTCGAATAATTCCTTTTTATCGCCAAAAGCCGCGTACAGACTGGGACGTTGTATTCCCATTGCGGTCGTCAAGTCATTTAAAGATGCCGCTTCGAACCCTTTGCCCCAAAACGTATGCATCGCTGCATCGAGTGCTTTATCCGTATCAAATTCCCGTTGTCTAACCATACAATTCACCTCTTTATGTATCGATCAGTATGTTTATATATTTTAACCTCACTCTTATTACAAAGTCAAAACCTAATAACCAGAAAGGCGTGTTTAGCTATAAATGAATCGAAAAATCTGGAATTGAAGCGATCGCATCGTTATTTATCGTCGTATTCTCTGGTAAATAATCTTCAATTTAACCCTCACCCATTTCTCTGTTGACAAAATTCACGCAAATAAAGTATGTTTATCCCGAAACATAAAATACCGATCAGTACAGAATAGAAAGGTGACAAATACTCATGCAAACTTCTTCTCCAGATGCACAATTATCCAATAAGGATCGTCCTGCCATGTCACGGTTAGTTGCTCTTCTTTTTGCCGTGTGCAGCGGACTTGCGGTCGCCAATATCTATTATGCTCAGCCTTTACTGGACTCCATCGCTCAAGAATTCAGCCTCTCTCCATCATCCATAGGGATCGTCATCACAGTGACTCAAATATGTTATGCCTTGGGGCTGTTCCTTCTTGTTCCGCTTGGTGACCTCTTAAATCGTCGCAAGCTGATTATCATTCAAATGCTCTTCTCTGTACTTGCACTAATTCTGGTAGGCACCTCACAGTCCAGCTCCCTCTTATTCACGGGCATGGCTGTCGTCGGTCTACTCGCGGTCATTACGCAAACGCTCGTTGCCTTTGCTGCACACTTGGCAGCCCCTTCCGAACGCGGTCGCATTGTCGGATTGGTAACCAGCGGGATCGTCATTGGCATTTTACTTGCACGAACGGTTGCAGGTACGCTGAACGATTGGCTCGGGTGGAGATCGGTGTATCTCTTCTCCGCCAGCCTTACATTACTCGGAATTGTCGCCTTATATCTTGTTCTCCCAAAGCAGCAGTCCCCGCAAGTGAAACAAAGCTATACCCAATTACTCGGTTCCGTCTTACAACTGTACCGTGAGTTGCGTGTGTTAAGAGTACGAGGTGTGCTGGCCATGCTGATTTTTACAGCCTTCAGCATCTTGTGGACTTCCATGGTTCTGCCACTAAGTAGTCCTCCACTGTCCCTGTCTCATACAGTCATAGGTGCATTCGGTCTCGCAGGAGCGGCGGGAGCATTGGCTGCTGCCCGTGCAGGTAAACTTGCCGACCGGGGCCTTGGGCAGAAAACAACCGGTGTCGCTCTTGTCATTCTGCTCTTGTCCTGGCTGCCCATCGGTTATGTCCATCATTCTCTCTGGTTTCTGATCCTGGGTGTTATCCTGCTCGATCTCGCCGTGCAGGCCGTACATGTTACCAACCAGAGCCTGATCTACGAAGTTCGCCCCGAAGCACAGAGCCGCCTGACGGCAGCTTATATGATCTTTTATTCCATCGGCAGTGCAATCGGCTCCATCGTTTCTACCCAAGTGTATGCATGGGCGGGCTGGACAGCCGTTTGCTGGTTAGGTGCTGGTGTTAGTGCAGCAGCCCTTGTGTTCTGGATGATCGATCGTTATATGCATCGGAATCTCGATCGTTGAATTAGTCCAGTTTATTCCACACCACAATAAAGAGAGTTGCCAACGGACCAAATAACAGGGAAATCAGAAACCAGTTCCGACCACTTCTGTTTTTTCCCTGAGCCAGTCCGGCATTAATCAAGGCAAGTGTGCCCCAACCTACAAAATATTCATTATCCATCAAATGTCTTCTCTCCTCTATCCATTCAATTCTGGCTACTGTTCAAGTATCACTTTGAGTTTACGATTGCGATCCTCCAGAAATGCCTGCATGTATCTCTTCAGCACAAGTCGTTCGGTTGCCCATCCCAGCAATCCAAGTGGAGCTTCGAATCGAAGTGTGTCTCTCATGCAAGTCATCTGATCCCCAATTACGCTGAAATGATGTTCATGTCGCATGCTCTTGAAAGCCCCTTTCTCCATCTGATCCACAAAGAGGAAAGGTCGTTCGAACTGCACAATTCGGGACTTCAACTTCTGTCTGACCCCAAAATGAGTAGCCTGAAATGTAACGGTATCCCCTGCTCCAATTCTTCCTGTGGTTACTCCTGCAACTGCTCGCTCTCTTGTATGTTGCCAGACGGTCTGAGTATGTACATCAATATCCCGGGCATAGTCAAAGCATCGTTCAATCGAGGCATGTATCGTAATCTCGGTTGTCACTTCAATCATGGCGATCGCTCCTTGGCAGGAAAAATAAGGTCTTTGCAAAGTATACGCTTGCTTCCTTGGTCGAACAACACATCTAGGATGATATAACAAAAAACGGGTCCCCTGTCTTCGTACAGGAGGCCCGTTCTCAATATAAGTAAGGAATACAGATAATACTTAGATTAAATAAGCAATTCATCAATGGCAAGCGTACGCTCTTTGGAGAGATCGCGATATTCTTCAGACTCCACTTTGATGAGTGGTTTGAAAATATCAGATGTATTGTTCATGACAATAACACCTTTTTCTCCATTGCTGAGCAGAACTTGTTTCCCGATGAAATTAGGAAGCAAATGTTGCATCAATGCCTGAACCGGTTTTTCATTCAGTTTACCAAATCCCATTCCATAGATATCTCTAAGGTTGTTGATCAGATTTGGATTGCTTCCTCCGTGGTTCCCGGATCTCATGCCTATATAGATATCCGCTACAGATACAATCTGTGTATATGGATGAATTTCACTTTTCTCAAGTTGCATCGGATAACCCGACCCATCTTCCCGCTCGTGATGCTGCAGAGCAACCAGTGCTGTCGCTTCATCCGTCATCGAATTTTTGATAATTTCATGGCCATATATAGTGTGACGCCGCATTTCAAGCTGCTCATCATCCGTCAACGGTTCTGTTTTGTTCCGAATCCGGTGGGAAACTTTGCACTTTCCAATGTCATGCAGATAACCACCGCGACTAATCTGATAACTCTCCTTCTGAGAATATCCAAGCCAATTCGCGAGGTAGAATGACAACAATCCTACCTGGATTGAATGTGTATAGTTATTGACGTCATCCCGCTCCAGCATCATCAGGAGATGAACGACATCTTTCTGCTCATCCAGTCCCTCAACCATCGGTTGCAGTGCATCATCCACCATGGTGGCGTTGAACTTGCCAACGGTCAGAGCTTCGAGAAAAGCATTTTGATAATTATGTACAGTCTGAATAAATTGGGACTTCAGCTCTTCTTCAGGCGGTTCTTCCTTCGTAGTTATCCCCGAAGCATGCTTTGCGGCTGCTGCAAAAAATTCTGCTTCAGTGATTTCCTCTTCGCGTGATTCAATATCTACATAATCTACACGGTGCTGCATAAGCAAGGTGATATCCTCACCTTTGATCACAGTTCCCTTCCCGAGAACGTGTAATCCTGCATCGCTGAATGTATCCGCAGTTAGACGGTCTCCGTCTTGCAGGTTCATAATATGGATTCTCAAATCGGTATTCCCCCTGAACAATTCATTATAGTAACAGCACCCAACGGAACGGGGCCACAAAAATACCTATACTTCTTTATATCGTTATAATTCTTCATTTCATACATAGTTCAAACGACCTTAATCACAATGGTAAATACGAACGCCTAAGACTTTATCCTCACTCCAACATCCAAATTAGTCCCGGTTTTAAACTTTTACACACTTTTGTGCCTCATTGCCGTATCAGAGTAAGCCAAAGAAGTTCAAACGCTCCGTTTGAACTTCTTCAAGACATCTCAAATTAGATTTTGATCGAACCCAGACTAGCACCTTTAACAAAAAATCGTTCAATGCTCTTCTCTACCGAAGCATCGGGAATCAGCGGTGGTGCCTGATGGGGTTTGGTACGCGCATCAATAATAACCTGATCACAACCCCAATGCTTGTGATCATATCCGCTATTAACCCCATACATATCATGTGAAGGGTTGCTTCGAGTAAAGGTTGCCCATAAGAAGTTGCTGAGGTTAGCACTCAGGAACGAACTGTCGTCACATAGAATGATCATCGGACACGAGTCCAGACCTCCCTGTTCTTTCAATAGAGACGTGAATGCTTGCATCTCCTGTGCTGTATCCGCATAACTCGTAAAGGCCGATGTCTGGATCGAAACGATACCCGGCATGATGAGCTGTGCATTCTCATAACCACGAATGTTTTTCAAAGACTCCGGAACTTCCGTACACAACTCTCGAACCTTGTCGCCATATGCTGCAAAAACGACCTTGCTTCCGCTGTTCAGTCCTGTACCCGAATAATCGAGTGTATCAATCGTTGTATGGGTATGGAAATGAATATCCCGCTGCATATCCATACGCTCCAAGATATAGGTCAGGAATTCAACTTCCTTGTGGGTATCCAGAGGTTGCTGATCCTCAGCAGTAATAAACAGGTACTTCGCAAGACTGAGCTGACCCGTACCCAAAATACGATTGGCAATCGTAAGCAACTCTGTCGGCTGCTTCACCGCCTGATACGGCGTGTAACGTTCACTGCCGATGGCAAACAGTAATGGATGGACCCCTGCCGCATCGACCGCATGCACTTCTTTGACACCTGGAATCTCCTGTTTGATCGCGTCTCCAGTAATCTCATGAATCAAATCACCAAACGCCGTATCCTCTTGCGGTGGACGACCAACAACTGTAAACGGCCAGATGGCATTAGGTTTGGCATAGACTTTATGCACACGCATTAGCGGGAATTCATGTGTCAGACTGTAATAACCCAGATGATCACCGAACGGCCCTTCGGGTTTTGTCTCACCTGGGTAGATATCACCCGTGATGACAAAATCAGCATCATTACTGATGCAATATCCGTCCTTGTAACTGTACCGGAAGCGACGTCCAGCGAGCAAACCGGCAAATGTCATCTCACTAAGTCCTTCAGGCAAAGGCATAACCGCTGAAAGTGTATGTGCAGGTGGACCCCCAATGAAAATACTCACTTTCAGTGGTTCTCCCTTTTTGACAGCTTTGGCTTGATGTATACCAATTCCGCGATGAATCTGATAGTGTAACCCTATTTCCTTGTTCATTTCAAAATCATTGCCATCCAGTTGAACCCGGTACATCCCCAAGTTCGAATTCATGATTCCTGGTTTGTCTGGATCTTCCGAATAAACCTGTGGTAACGTCACAAATGCCCCACCGTCCATAGGCCAGTGTTTGATGAGTGGCAGATCCGAGATTTGAATCTCTTGCGCGGACACCGGCAAGCTTATAGACTTCTGTTTTGGCAGCGCCTGCCACGCAGCAAGACCTGTTTGGACATGCTGAAATGGCGTCTTAAGCGCCTTCATGGGATCGTCACGAACTGCCATGACCCGTTGTACGCCTTCCAGCGTACCGCGGAACATGAACTTGCTTCGTTCCACCGTGCCGAACAGATTGGATACGGCCTGGAACTTTGAGCCTTTTACATTTTCAAATAACAAAGCAGGGCCTTTAGCCTCGTGCACTTTCATGTGGATCGCTGCCATCTCCAAATGAGGATCAACCTCTTCTTTGACCCGAATCAAATGACCGTGCTGCTCCAGATCGTTAATACAATCTTCCATGTTGCGATATTTCATTGGATGGCTCCATTCTCTGTATGATTAAATTAATTAAGTTCATAGATTCACACAATGTCTCTTCTATTTTATCAAATGATCCACTGCTAAACAAAACTATATGTGAAATTTTGTCGCAAATACAGATATCAAAAAAAGCAATCTGGCAACAATCTGAATCCTGAACACACAGGAACCGATTGTTACCATATTGCTGCTCTCTATTTTCTGGCTTTCCTTAAGATGTAGGTGTAATGGTCGATCTGGGGATCGTGACAATAAACTGTGTACCTTTTCCCATTTCGCTCTCTACATCAATTGTACATTGATGCAATTTCAAGATTTTAATGACAATGGACAAACCCAATCCATTCCCTCGAAGCGAGCTGCTTCGCGCTTTGTCCACCATGTAGAATCGATCAAAGATATACGGGAGTGCTTCCTCAGGTATTCCTTGTCCAGAATCTCTAATCAATACCTTCACAAATGAAGATGACGTCTCAATTTCGACATGAATGGTACCTTGTGGACCGGTGTATTTGATCGCATTGTTTATTAAATTTTGCCAGACCTGATCAAACAAATCTTTGTCCACTGTGATCTCGCAGGGCAACAAATCCAATTCGATCTGTATGTCCTTCTGAGCCCACTGCGGCTCTGCCAGTAAGATCGCCCTTCTTAATTGTTCATCTACCTGGAATGTGGTGAAATGAACCGGATGATGCTCTGAATCCAGCGAGGCTAGCCGAAGCAGATTATCACTGAGCCTCGATAAGCGCAGCGTTTCTTCATAGATAATATCCAAATGCTCTTTCTGCTCTTCTAATGGAATAACACCATCTTGTAGTGCTCTGGTGAATCCTCTAATTGATGTGAGCGGAGATTGCATTTCATGAGAGACGTTGCTGACAAAGTCATCACGAACCGAATCGATTTTTTGCAACTCACTGGCCATATGATTAAAGCTCTCCATCAGTTCGCCAAACTCATCCTGATTATTATGTTTCAAGCGAACCGACAGGTCACCTGATGACATCTCCTTCGCTGCAACCGTTAATCTCTTAATCGGTTTCACAATGTACCCGGACATGAACAGGATTAATAAGCTGCCAATCACCAGAACTGTTAATAGTGAGGTTAAGAGCGTGTTTCGCAGTGTATGAAAAAGAGAGGAGAAATCGCTTTGAATTAGAAATGTGCCGATCCCCTCGTTTGTTCCAGGAACACCTATGGTCGCGATTCCATCTTTACTGGACAGAAAAATGGCATCCGTTGTACCCGTTTCAAATAACGAATGAACTTTGTCCTCTGGCAAGGAAGATAACACTTCACTTTGTTCATTCACGGGAGTGATATTTAAGCCGTAGCGAGCAAAGATACCTAAGCTTGATTGTACTTTTTCCGGATCATCGATCAGGTTAATCAGTGTAGCGAGATCTTGAGCAAAAGTAACCATAAACCGATTCGGTGTCTTTTCCTGGGACCCGTTATTTATCATAAAGGAGAGAATCAAACTCACCAGAACAATCCCGATAAACGTAGCTACGATGCGAAGTCGCAGGCTTTTCCTAAACATTTTCATGCCCGCTCCAGACGATATCCAAGTCCTCTTATCGTTGAGATCACTAGCTCAGGTACAGGTTCAAGCCGTTCCCTTAACCGTTTGATATGTACGTCAACTGTACGCTCATCTCCTTCGTAATCGATGCCCCATATGTCATCTATAAGCTGTGTACGTGTGAATATTTTCCCTGGCGAACTCGCCAGAGAAAATAACAATTCACATTCCTTCTTTTTCAATTCGATAGTTTGTCCATCCGAAACAACCATCAGATTGCCCAAATCAATCGTAACACCGCTGATCTGAATCATGTTTGATGAACTTTTGTTATATCTTTTCAGTAACGATTTCACACGCAAGATTAACTCCACAGGATCAAACGGTTTAACCAGGTAATCGTCTGACCCGGCATTAAATCCTCTGACTTTGTCCTTGGATTCTCCCTTGGCAGTCACCATCAGGATGGGAATATCCAGATAAGACCGGATATCTTCCGTCAGTTCAATACCGTCTATTCGCGGCATCATCACATCCACAATCGCCAGATCAACTTTCGTATGCGAGAGGATATCTAACGCCTCTTGACCGTCTGGCGCTTCCAGCACGGAGAATTGATTCTTTTCAAGATAGATTCGGATTAATTTGCGGATATGGGAATCATCGTCCACCACCAGAACTGTGTTCATGTAGCCATTATCCTTTCCAAAATTGATATTTATTCGTATCGTAAGGATTCCATCGGGTCCAGCTTCGCCGCTTTTGATGATGGCATCAAACCAGCCACAATACTAATCGCTGTACTTACCACAAGACCGAACAAGATGTAATATCCCGAGAGATTAATCAGTTTTGCTCCAAACGCATTGTCCAAAAGAATGTTTAATACATAACTGATGATCACTGCAAAGATTACCGCAATAATACCACTAAATACGCCTAATAAGGCAGATTCGGAGAAGAATATGCGCTTGATATCTTTCTTTCTTGCTCCAATGGCCCGAAGAATGCCGATCTCCTTCGTCCGTTCCACGACACTAATATAGAGTACGACCAGTATCATAATACCGGATACGATCAACGAAATGCCTGCAATACCCGCGAGTACAATGGAAGCCATACTTACATATGTGGTGATATTCTCCATGACCTTGGCCATTTGGGAGCCTGCGAAACCAGCGTTTACAGCAGCTTCATTGATATCATTTACATATTTCATATCGGTTGCATAGGCGTTAACTTGAATTGGTCCAATCGTTATTCCTTCGTCCGCATACATTTGCTCCAACGTCTCTGATGAAATGTATCCCGGGGATTGCTGCATTGGAGATCGTGGATCTGCCGCTTCGTAGATCCCTGAGATCGTTACTTCTTTCTCCAAAGTCACTGGTTTATTATTACTATCCATCTCATTGATATATAAAAACACGGACTTGCCGATCATGGTTTCAGCTTGATCATTTCCGCTTAATTGTTTCGCTGTATCGAGAGGTAACAGCATCTGATTTTCTACCGGCAGAACACCAGTTGTCATCAATGCTGGATCAAAAGCATCCGTTAACGTTGTTAACTGTGTGAGTCCTACACTTTGTTTTTCATTCACCATCGTGGATTTGCCTGTAATGGTCGTGATCGTCTCTACATGATCCACATTAGGAAAATTGCGAATCGTCTCAACATCAGCTTCGGTGAACGCTTCACCTGGTGCCATCAAGGCCTCGGGGCCTTGCATATCCTTGGCTTCTTCACTCGGCTTGGTTATATCCACGAGCAAAGGGTCCATACTTGAATTGATTTCGTCATTCATATACGTCGTTATTCCATTCCCCAAGGAGAGCATCAGGAGTACGCTTAATATACCTATAGATCCACCCAATGCTACCAATACATTACGCTTGCCGTTGAGTTTCATATTTTTAAGTGCCATCTTGAATGAAGCAAGCAAGCTCAGGCTCCGGGAAGAATCCTGACCACTCTCGTAAACAGCCGTAGAAGGATCTTTCAGGTGAATATCGTCACTAATGCGCCCCTCTTCAACCTTCACAATACGTGTACCGGAGTCAGCGACTTTCTGCGAGTGAGTAACGGCAATCACCAGCATTCCCTTTTTGGCTATACTGTCGAGCAGAGCGAGGATTTGATCTCCGTTTTCCCTATCCAGAGCACCCGTCGGTTCATCTGCAAGAATAATATCGGGATTGTTGGATAACGCCCGTGCGATGGAAACCCGTTGCTTCTGACCGCCAGATAACTGGTTGGGACGTTTGTTCAGATGATCCTTCAGTCCCACCTCTGTCAATATATCTACGGCACGTTGGTTGCGATCCTTCTCATTGGTATCCGTCATTTGCATCGCAATCGTCACATTTTCGAGGACAGACAGATGCGGGATCAGATTGAAATTTTGAAAGACAAAGCCGATATTATTCTTCCGATAATCATCCATTTCCTTCTCTGTCATGGCACTTAAGTTCTTGCCACGAACAACGACGTCCCCTTCATAGTCGGAGTCCATACCACCAATGATATTCATCAGTGTCGACTTACCGCAGCCAGATTCGCCAAGGATGGAGACAAATTCCCCTGTCTCAAAACTTAAGTTCAAACCGTGGAGTACCGGAACTCTTTCTTTTCCATATAAGGTGTATGATTTCTTCACATTTTTAACTTCAAGTATTTTCATATGGATCTCTTCCTCTCCTGATCATGCACGATATCTATCTATTTGATGTTCATATCGTAACAAATCAGTATGAACTGATAATGAACTGGACCATTGCACCTATAACAGGTTCGAAGAGAACTATATGCAAAAAAAACACCTACAGCTTGCTTGAAACAAATCATTTCAAGTAAGTGTAGGTGTCCAAAATTTGATTAGATTAATCCCGCTTTTGCAAGTAACCTTTTCACAATCGCGGCTGACTGTGCACGACTAATGTCTGCATCTGACATCAGTTTACCATCAGCACCTTGTACCAGCTCTTGTTTAATCGCCGATGCAACTGGCTCTGCTGCCCAAGCCTGTACTTTAGCGCTATCGCTGTATGTGCTCAGCAGACTTGTTGTCTCCGACGCGTCGGCCTGTGCCAGACCGACCAGTTTCATCGCACGTGACACAATAGTCAGCGCTTCAGCACGAGAAATTTCGTTGTTCGGACGGAAGCTATCGTCAGCATAACCTGAGATCAGGCCGTAGGACACAGCCGTCTGAACCTCATCCTCATACCAGCTGCCAGTATTCACATCCGTGAACGATGCCGCTTCTGTACTGCGCGGGGAGTGCAGACCCAAACCTCTTAACAGAACAGCCGTAAACTCTGCCCGCGTAATACTCCGGTCTGGCGCAAATACGTTCTCACCAGTACCTTGTACGATCAGACGGGATGCCAGATCCTGTACGTCAACACGACTCCAGTGACTTGATACATCGCTGAATGTTGCCGGATGATAGATCAGAGCGTAAGTGCTGTTCGTCAAGCTGTTAATAATAGCAGAATCTTGTCCATTACCTTTGATAACCTTGGTCGGTACATGCAGAAGGCTGCCATCCGGCTGAAGCACAACTCCTGTCGTGATCTTTGAACCATCGACACCTTCTGGCAAAGTAATGGAGCGCTCTACATAAGAGTTGAAACGATCTACATTAACTTGCTGTCCATTCCAGATCGCTTTTACTTCAAAATCAATCGGAGCTGCGATCACCGTTGTGTTCTCCAGCTTATCCGCTGCAGCCTGAATTGCTGTTTGTTTAGATGTGGCACTAGGCACAATAGCGATTTGGATTGTGATATCTTCCAATGGAACCGTGCTTCCGAATTGGTTCAGAATCTGATCCACCTGAATCTGGTTAGCTGGAAGTGTGTACGTACCGCTATCAGTCTGAATGACAACTTCGGCATTACTTCCTTCCATTGTTTTGACCAACTTGCCGTTCAGTTCACCAACGACCGCACCCTTGCCAGTACCTGTAATAGGCAGCAGAAGCGTTTTTAGTCCACTTCCAATCTGATTGATGACTTTTTCATTATCCACATGAACCGTGGTGGTAACCTGATTGTTTACCGTTGATGTGGTGGCCGTTGCAGATTGTTCCTGTTTCTGACCGTTCACATAGATGTCTACACCTTTGGTTACCGCCGGAGTCGATGGAACTGGGGTAATCACGGGTGAAGTTGGCGATACACTTCCTCCTCCTCCTCCACCCGAAGAGTTACCAGGATTCGGTGTAGGTGTCGAACCAGAATTGTCGCCACCTGAGTTTGCTGCTGTAATTGTGATTGTTCCACCGGACAATTCAGTGTAACTCTGATATTCTACATTGGTAAAATGCCAATGTTCTGAATCAGTTTGATCTACGGATAGCTGTTTCGTTCCAGGCGTCGCATTGCTTTTGGCTTTGATCTCCATATCAAATAATTGGGTTTCATCTACAATTGAATGGTCACCCCCAGTAAAATCAACCCAGATGATCCGTACCCAGCCTTCCGCATTATTAATTTGGTACTGGAAGTCTGCTACACCATCTTCATTTGGGGATGTGCTGATGACGTTGACAGATTTAGGCGTGATCCGAACAATTTCCAGTGCAGACGTATCATAATCAATCTGCATATTATAAGCTTTCACCCCGAAATGGGATTTTTTCAATGCAACAGGAACATGAACCGTCTGCCCTGCCTGTACACTAACATTTGCAAACTGCACCTGTGATGGTTCCGCTGGCTCTGCTCCTGCTACACTCGGGAATACGAGTGACGAGAGTAGCGTCAGTGCAATGAGACCTGACATTGTTCTTCTGATTCTTGGACGTTTCTTTTTCGGTTGAAACATGTATTAGCCTCCATGTGTGTATCAATTGGTAGAATGTATGGTAACGATAGAAAAAATATTGTTATTCGTTATCTGAATTAAAAATATGAATTAATCAGGGCGTTGTATTTTTTCTTTTCCAACAATGTATACTCGTCTAGGCTCCGTATTCGTATCCGAAGTGGAATGAGTAGTCACTTCGAGCACAAGATAATGATCCTCGTCCTCAGATGTAACGGTATGCTGTTCTCGTGTCTCCCCTTCTATTGGAACCATATCTTCTCCTGAAGCTTCTGTTGCGCGGTACCACTGATAAGAAGGAGTATTAATGTAATCCCCATCAACATCCATTAAATCATAATCAGTGGCAATTGCGTTCTCCATGTAATCCTTCAATTGACCATTCAACACATAAGGCGCATCGTCCACTTGTTGGAAGGTCAACACATAGTCATTGTTTTTCGCGCCAAGTGTTTTGTTGGCATATCCGTTTAACAACGCATTCATATCCCCCAAAGAGGGTTCCGCATTACGATCCACGTCCATTCGGTTCATCTCTACGTAGGTAAAGCCGCGGCGACTTAGCATGTTACGAAGATATTCCAAAAGGTCTGCTGCATCCGCAGAATTCACTTTTCCGTCTGCATTTACATCCCCTTTTTTACTAATGTGAAGTTCAAAGTTATCCGTAACCGTTTCTGGTACATCAGATACTGTATATTTAGCTTTCAATTCGATATTGATTTTGCCGCTCTTGTAAGGAATAACCACCAATGTACTTGTAGGTGTTGGCATATTTTCATCTTGTCTTGTTTCTACATACACCTCAGCTATACTGCTATCACCTGAACTGGCTGTGAGCATATTAAACTCATCGGATCGAAAATGTGTACTTAAATTGATTCTAACTATATTGTTCGTTACCTCGATGGGTACACCGGACACAAAAGAAGGATCGTTTTGTTCTGATGAATAATTTAACCAATGGATACCATCGTTAAGAACAGGTCGTGAAATGTTTATTACCGGACCAATTGCTCCTGCGTTAGCTTGAGAAAGCGTTCCACCTATAGGCAATGCAATGCCCAACCCGAGTGCAGTCAACATGCTTTTTTTCAATATCGGCTTAAGCCGTTTTTTGTTTTGTTTCCCCTTCAATTCATGTTCCTCCTCGTGTACATTTCAAATTTGAACAACTACATGCTCAGTATAACGAGTCATTCTGAACCGATTCTGAACAGGACCATGGAACTATTTCCAGTTGTAATTCGACAAAAAACGCCATGGAGTATGCCTCCATAGCGTTTTGAACACAAATCATTTTCCAGTTCGGATCATATTCACCTAAAATTAAATTCCCTCAACAATCCGTTTGGCTCTAACCTTCACCTCACGGTAAAGTTCATCCTCATCGATCGTGAGCAGCTTTCTGCCTCTCATGAGGATCTGACCATTCACAATCGTGGTGTCCACGTCCGCCCCATTTACGCTGTAAGCCAGTAACGATTCTACCTCATGTACCGGTTGAAGATGTGGTTTCGCCAGATCGATCAGGATCAGATCAGCTTTGCACCCCACCTCAAGCATCCCCACTTCATCCTGTAGACCAAGTAGACTAGCACTTCCGCGTGTAGCCATGCTTAGTACGTCCTTGGCTGGCAAGCGAGTTGGGTCGCCATAATCCAGCTTTTGCAGCCAGGTCGCGGCTTTGATCTCCTCGAACATATCCACGGTTGTGGCACTTCCCGCTCCATCCGTTCCGATTCCAACGTTAATTCCCTGAGCCAACATCTCGGTAATTGGAGCAATTCCACAGCCCAGCTTCAGATTGCTGACTGGATTGTGTGCTACACCGCCGCGCATGCCCTTCAATCTGCCGATGTCCCTGCGATTGAGGTGTACACCATGCGCAAGCAACACATGTGCCTGTTCGAACATACCCGCCTCTTCCAAATACTCCGTCGGAGTCAAGCCATAGCGCTCACGAATCTTCACAACTTCTTCCTTTGTCTCAGCCAGATGAATATGTAGCGGGATATCCTCCTTGACAGCCAGAGCAATGACTTCACGTAGTGGCTCCATGGGACAAGTGTAGGGTGAGTGGGGTCCATACATGGTTGTAATCCGCCCATCGGCCGCTCCAGACCAGCGTTGCACAAGATCGATCGCTTCCTGCAACCTGCGTCCCCCATCATCCTCCATGAATACCATCCCACGTGTAAGCGATGCCCGCATACCCGTTTGCTTAACCGCTTCTGCAATCTCATTCATATGAATGTACATATCCGCAAACGCAGTGGTACCCGAACGGATCATCTCGGCGATGGATAACTTGGCACCCCAATAGATGTCTTCCGGGTTCATCCGTGCTTCAGCAGGCAGCATTTTGCGTTCGAGCCAGTCCATCAGCTTCAGATCATCCGAGAATCCCCGGAGCAGACTCATCGGTGTATGTTGGTGGGCATTAATCAGTCCTGGCATGGCAACCTTATTGCGTCCATCGATAATCTCATCTTGGGGGTGAGGCACAATGTGATCAGCAATATGAGTAATGCGATCACCCTCAACACGAATATCCCCCGTAAAGGGGGCATCGGCATCTTTCATCGTTAGGATCGTAGCTTGCTGAATCAGTATACTCATTACATTCACGGCTCCTCTGAATTGGTTATGGTTCTTGCCATATCCGAGGGTAAGCCTTCACGTAACGGCAAGGTCAAGTCATTTTAATTTTTGGATCGTCATCTTTCTGAAATGTTGTATAAACGGTTTCGGGTCGATTTCGACCATATATGGATATACTCCTGTGCTTGTGTGCAAATAGAAAAATCCACCTTCATCACCCATACGGCGAAATGACATATCAAACACTTCCGTGATGTTGAACTCGCGGTATTTGGTCACGATTTTATCTGAATACAGAATCATGGAGCGGGCATTCATCTCAATCTCTTGGGCGAGACCCGTCACTTCTCTCTGTACTTTGTAATAAGGTAATACAGCAACGCAGTTCATGATCTCCCTCCATTCATGCCATGATTATTGTTCCATCATAGCAGATCGGAGGTTCTCAGCAAAAGAACATGAAACTAGGTGATCTTGGTCGTCACCTTTAGTGGCGTATGAAGTGCATCCTGAATGTCTTGCAAAGAGAGACACTGTTCAATATGAAACACACCATGTGGCAACTCTGTTTTATACACACGTTCTGCCACGGCTGCAGCTACAGCTGCTGTTGCATCGGCTTCCTTTGCACCGACCAGTAGTTGTTCGACGCGGATTTGCTCACCATTTTCCCATCCTACGGCATCGACCTTGACTGCATACATCGGTTCTCCCCCAGGAATAAGGCCAAATGCCTTAACCGTTCCATTCCGAATAGACGGGATACGCAGTAACGAAAACAACCCTGCACGTTTGGAGATTGCCATAGATCTTGTGATCCAGCGGGAGTCCAGACAGAGTCTGGTAGATACGGTTGGAATACGTAACGTCCGAGCAACCACATGCTGATCCGAAAAGTTAAATCGATAGGCCTTCCGCTGCCCAAGTTTTGCTCCAAAATCAATACGTTTGCCATCTCCGAAACTTTGTACCTCAGCAGGTTTGCCCTTTTGCATCACTTGGTAGGTGGCATTCATCTGATCAACGGTCCACTCCACGGCAGCTTTTCCGTGCTTCTCACCAAGTCCCAGCATTACGGTAATGTCTGCTTCCTCCACCTGATCCATATGCATGGTCGCTTCGCGCACAAGCAAATTAGTCACTCCGGGTGATAATCCAACGCTGAGGATCGCGGTCGATTGGGAACGTTGCATTTTGGTGTGCAACTGTTCAACCTGAGCGAGAAAATCATATTTTGCAGAAATATCAATATAGTCGGTTCCGGCTTGTGCGCAGGCTTCAACAAACCGGGTATCGCTCTGATCCACACACATGATTACCAACTTCACAGACCGTAACATTGAAGGCTCCACAGGTTTTGTTACATCCAGTTGAAGCGGTAGCACAGCACCACCTGTAGACCTGCTGAACTCTTCCGCACGGTTCATGCGTGTACCCGCAGCCCATACTTTACCCGGGAACAATTTCCCCAGTTGAGTACATATCATCTGCCCCACTTGACCATAACCACCAACCACCCAGATCTGATCTTTCATAGGGTTCACGCTAGTTTCGAATTGCATAATACCCCTCCACCCAGAACGCCCCGAAGTAACGTGTAATATGTGAGAAACCGCATTCGGTCAGTAGCTGAGTCATCTCTTCAGAGGATATTGGATCGGATTCACGGCCCAGGGAAGCAGCAAAGCGCTCCCACTCTTCAGGAAGGACGCCCACACTCAACATATGATCCTTCCAAGCTTGCATCATGATTGGATGTGCAGGTGAACGAAGATCGGCATTTACAGCCGCAATGATCAGTGGTGCACCCGGTTTAAGTCTAGCTGCGAGGCTGGTCAGAAACGTTCTCTTGGCCTCCATCCCCTGAAGGAAATGTAACATGAGCATGCTTGTCGCCCCATCATATACAATATCCTCCGGCAATTCTTCAACCGTGACAGGTTGCAGTTTCACTCTGGAACCGATGCCTGCTTCCGTGACTCGTTTCTCAGCAAGTTGCAGCATGGGCTGTGATGGATCTACTCCAGTCAATGTCCAACCGGCATGACGTGATCCGAGCAGAGCAATCTCTTTTCCCCCTCCCGCACCGGCAACAAGGATATGAATATCGTTGTTATTCGCGAAAGATGCTGACAGCAGCCGTTCCATTAGATCATGCATATGAGAATAACCCGGAATTTTCAGGGCTATCGATTGTTCGTAACGATGAACATCTGCTGTTTCCCAGCTCATCGGTGATAGATTGTGATTCATGGACACCGCACTCCTCTTGAATTGAAGTTAGACTTGACTCGTTGTTCGTCTAATTTCATTATAGAAGGATACGACGAGCCTACAATCCCAGAACATTGGGATATGCGCACAGAGAGAGGAGTAATCTTGTTGACATCACGTATTGATCGGAACCACAGACTTATCACTTCTCTTGAGAAAGGAACCTGGACCTCACATACCTATCGGGAAGCTGTTCTCAAGCAGATCCATACGGTTATACCTTACGATGCATACTGTTTCACTACCGTTGATCCTCTGACTCTTCTCTCCACAGGAGCCGTGACAGAAGATGGCATTGAGGCCATTCATGATGGGTTATTCATCAATGAATACATGGAAGAAGATATACATAAATACGCTGAATTAATTCGCAGCGGTGAGCATACAGCTACACTTCATACGTCCAACTTACAGCTTGAACAAAGCCCTCGATATATCAACATTCTTCAGCCAGCGGGGTTCGGTGATGAACTACGTGCTGTATTGGTTAGTGGAGACGCTTGCTGGGGATATCTGACCCTATATCGTAAGACAGAAAGTGCTGTCTTTACAGAGGAGGAGCGGTGGATGATTCAGTCCTGGACCGCTTCTATTGCATCGATGCTGCGGTCCACGAGCTTGACACTGATCGATGAGATCACGAGTGAAAGTCCCGAGGAACCCGGAATTTTGATCACCTCAGACACGTTCCAACTCTTATCCCTGAACGCCTCCGCTCAATATTGGCTGTCCCAATTGCGCATGCTGGAACATGTAGGGCCTGATGTTCTGCCCCGTCCGGTACGTGCAGTGAGTTCCCACCTGCAGCGCAAGAATCGGGCAGAACTGGTCGTGGATACTCAGATCGCTCCCGAATCACCCTCCAAAGTTTGCATCCAACTTCCGGATGGGCGTTACCTCATACTTCATGCTAGTCTCATGCAACAGCTTACAGGGCCGGATCAGATTGCTATCCATTTGGAGCAGGCGATGCCACAGGATTTACTGCCCTTGCTCGCTGAAAGCCATGGATTATCCAGTCGAGAGCGGGAACTGCTCGGATATGTGCTACGTAGCTATTCGTCCAAGGAAATTGCTGCTGCGATGCATATTTCCGTCTACACGGTTCAGGATCATTTAAAATCCATTTTCGCCAAAACCAAGGTATCCTCACGTCGCGAGCTCATCTGGTATTTCGTTTCCCGTTTTCAGCTGTCGGATGAACCTGCCATATAAATCTTGAATAATTCTCCAGTATCAAATTAACTATCAAATGAGAAAAAATCAAAAGATGCCAATACGATATCCTCGTAATGGCATCTTTTTCTATAGCTATTGTTTAAAAAGCATAGCGGTAATACAGGGTAACTTCGATGTTTGAACTTTTGATATCGTGCATTCTGCTTTAAAATGCAGCGCACAGTCCTGCCAAGCCGTTTTCCACAAAAAATTCCGACTATATTATTGATTGTGTTATTTGGCTTTTGCTAGTAAATAAAGAAAATATGGAACACTAATAACTGTAATAACGATTCCTGTTGGCACATCTCCTACGAGGCTAACCGTGCGCGTAATCGTGTCAGCCAACACCACGACTAGTCCCCCAGCCAAGCTGGCAGCCGGAATGAGCAATTTGTGATCGGGACCGACCAGTTTTCTGGCCATATGCGGAGCGATCAATCCAACGAAAAAGAAACTACCTCCCACAGCTACACTGCCAGAGGATAAAGCAACAGCAGCGATTGACAACCCCAAGAACTGTCGCTTCACGGAAACACCAAGCCCCTGTGCTGTCTGATTGCCCAAATGGAGGGCATTCAATATGCGAGCCTTGTAAAAAATGTAGCCGAGTAAGATCAAGACCCATGGTGTCAGTATGGAGATATAACCCCAATCATCGCCCCATAGGCTCCCCGCCAGCCAATACAGCATGAAGTTCATCTGCGAATCATCCAGCTTGAGTGTCAAGAAGGTCGTCAGCGCCCCGTACCCGCTTCCTAGCGCGACCCCGGTCAAAATCAAACCGATTGGCGAGATGTCTCGTCCGCGGCGATACGATAATAAGAAGATCAACCCCGCCGCCAATAGTCCGCCAACAAAAGCCAACAGAGGCAGAGCAATAAAGGAACTCTTGCCTGTGGATGCAATGAATACAACGAAGAACAGGACAAACAAACCCGATCCCGAACTAATACCCAGTGTCCCCGGACTAGCCATGTCATTACGCAGCAAACTCTGCATCACGACACCCGCCGCTCCCATTCCCAGACCTACCAAGATCGAAAGTACAATTCGTGGCAAACGAAAATCAAAAACAATCAGATTTTGCTTATCGGTACCGTTTCCTATGAGAACGTTCAGCACTTCTAGCGGTGAAAGATTCATTTTGCCAGAATTCATGCTAATGATCGCAAACACAAGTATGAGCACCATAAGCACTACATTGATGATAATGCCTCGTTTCATCGTATAACGCCGCTTGATCATTCATATTCCCTCCTTTGTCTTCGAGCCAAGAAGAGAAAATACGGCACACCAATGATAGAAAATATAATGGCAATCGGCGTTTCGAACGGTTTATTGATCAAACGTCCAGCCAAATCAGCCGATACGGTCAGCAACGCACCATATAAAGCCGCTGCCGGAATAATGTATCGATAGTCGACACCTACCATATATCGCACAATATGCGGGGTGATCAGACCC
Organism: Paenibacillus sp. FSL P4-0176; assembly: GCF_037975265.1. Taxonomy (NCBI): domain Bacteria; kingdom Bacillati; phylum Bacillota; class Bacilli; order Caryophanales; family Paenibacillaceae; genus Paenibacillus; species Paenibacillus sp. FSL P4-0176. The sequence continues at coordinate 3,018,160 of NZ_CP150242.1, read as the reverse complement.
ACAAAACCAACAGGGCCAACGACAACAACAGCCAATCCAGTCAGCACAAGTACAATAATTGTCGACAAAATCTTGACCAGTCCGCTACGAATGCCGAGTCCACTTGCCACATCATCTCCCAAACTGAGCAATGTAACGGAAGGGGACAGCGCCAGTGCCAGCAGTATACCCCCAACAAAGAGCGGTGAGATAATCAGCAATTCTCCCCATTTGACCCCCGCTGTGCTACCCGCCGTCCAGAATGTCAATGCTCGCCCCAAATCATAATTGATTGCCAAGTACTGACTGAGTGCGCCAAACAACATTGAAATAGACAGACCTGCCAGTACAAGCCGCTGAGGCGTCATTCCGCGATTGCCCAGTGACGCGGTAAAGTAAGTCATACCGGTGGCGATCGCTGCTCCCAGACAAGCGAACAACATCATCTGCCAATACGAATAACCCGGCAGAAAGGCCAGGCATAGTGCAATTGCAAATGCTGCGCCAGAGCTAATCCCCATCAGCCCGGAGTCGGCCAGCGGATTACGCGTTGTCCCCTGCATGATAGCGCCACATACCGCAAGGCTGCACCCAACGATCAGATCAGCTACGGTACGCGGGAGACGCATGGTTTGAATAATTTGATGTTCAGTGAGCATTGGATCAAATCGGAAAATAGCCTCCCATACCGTTGCTAACCTCATATCAGCAGCACCAAACATAATGGATGCCGCCGACATGAGAACCGTTAATCCAAGCCCTATTACCATGTACATGGTGAAGTTCATCGCCCCACGGCGTTTTTGTTCAGGCTTGCTTTTCATCTCGTTTCCCTTTCATCACCTATTTACAATCCAAACGAATATGGATATTAACGTCCATAAATTCGACTGGTCATGTTTGAAAATTTGGAGTGCTCAATTAAAATTTCGTTCTAACTCTTATTTAGCTAATGCTAGCAATTGACTAACAATATAATCAATCAATGCACTGGAAGTCATTACGTCGGTGGACCAAGATAGCGAAGAATCTACCTTTACGATCCGATCATGTTGCACAGCAGGTATGGCATTCCACACTGCATTATCAGCAGCAACGTTTCCATCTCCTAAGAAGATCATATAATCCCCCGAGTAAGCGGGTAATACTTCCATGGAGACATCGCCCCAATATTTATCTGCATCGATAATATCCGTTTGGACTTTTGAAGGTGCCTGCAATTGAAGTTCATCGTAAACAAGCTCGCCAACGGCATGCTTGGCTCCAGCTATGTAGTTACTTTTATCACTGAATTCTCCAACCGTAATGGTTACATCGGATAGGCCCGCATTCTGAAAAGCTAGCTTTGCTTCTTCAATTTTTCCGGTATAAGCATTCAAAACATCCTTAGCCTCTTCCTGTTTGTTCAAAACATCGCTAATAAATTGTATCCGCTCTTCTGTAGTCATATCACCATAGGGAACATAAATGGTGGGGGCAATTTTGGATAAATCATCATACGACTCATCGCTCCATGCCAAAATGATAAGATCCGGCTCAAGCGTCATGATATCTTCCGGCTCCATGGCTACTTTTATGGAGTCTGTAATCTGGTTAGCATAAACAGGCTCTGTCTCTCCCCGTGCAGCTCTAGCAACACCTAAAGGAGTTACACCTAGGGCTACCACATCACCAACCAAATAATCGACTACAACTCGCTGAGGATTGTTAGGTACCTCAACATCACCCTTAACTGTGGATATCGTTCTGGTCTGCGAGACTGCTTCTGAAGCTTTTGTCTCCGACCCTTCTTGTTGTGTCGCCTGCTGTGTCTGCGCAGGTGTTGTATTTGCCGTTCCCCCATTATTCGCTGGCGTCCCCGACGTACATGCCGTCAATAAGAGCATCATGCTTATCGCCGCCGCCAAAATCATTTCTTTACTTCTTAATGTTCCAAACATCGTTGATTCCCCATCTCTATAAGACTTGACTAGACTCGCTAGTTCCCTCTCATCGTAAGGGAGATGAGAATCATTATCAATACCATCAACCTGCATGGATAGTGCGTTTATTTTCCGATAATCACTTGGTGTCATCTTGTAATGCTTCTTAAACATGCGGAACAGGTTTTTCTCATCTGTGAAACCAGCTCCTGTTGCGATTTCTTTAACTGTCGCTTCTGTATGTTTCAAGTCATGACAGGCAGCTTCAATCCTTCTCTGAATGAGATACTCCTGTAAGTTCATCCCTTCCCTTTTTTTGAACAAACGCGTCAATTGTCCACCACTGATCCCAAACATATCGGCAATTTGTTGAAACATAATCGGCTCCCTGTAATGTTTATCGAGATATACCTTGGCAGAACAGGCTGGATCTGGCTGGAGATACCGAATCTCACCACCCTCCAAATCCCTGTACACCTCATGAATCAATTGATATAGAAAACTTTTGGCCTGTAGCTGATCCATCGCTTTGCCACGTTTCCAGCCATTCATCATTCGTTGGAACCAATCACGTAGCAAGATGGGATTACTTGGCGTATAACCAAACTGTTGAACAAATGGATTTACTTGCTCCAGTAATTGTTGCAGATGTTTCTTGAAAAAGAGAGGTGATTCTGCTCTATAAAACACCATAAAGGTCTTCACCATCTCCTCTTTAGGCGTAATACTGAGCAGGCTCCCCTTCCCGCCGTGAACTAAACCGAAGCGTTCCATTGCAAATGTGGTTTCATTCAGTTGGATTTGCGCTTCACCCCCATATGCATAGATAAACATGCTACTAGGCATTTTATATTGCTCCAACGGGTATTGTGACGCTACATTCTGAAAGCGTACATCTATTAATGTAATAATCGAACGTGTCCAGATACTGGCCATCATATCAATCATCTCCGGTGTAAATCCCTGTCTTGCTTCTTCCTCTTGCATCTATCCGCACTCCTCGTTTCACTTTTTCCAATGTATACATCACTCAATAATTGATATTGATTATCAATATCACATTTGATCAGGTAAGTATATATCATTAAGTGATATTGGGGAACAGGCAGTGGACGTTATGCTTTCCATCCGTTTTCGTAAAAAACTAAAAAGGAACACCTGATAGTACAAAAAAGAAGCCTGATCCATATGGATCAGGCTTCTTCATTATGTTTATTGTATTTAACAAGATTACGTAGTCACCATGTTTCTCTTGTCACCTGCGACCAAATTTATTAAGACTTTGCAGGTTTCCGAGAAGGTTTGGCGGAGCTGGATTTTTTATTCTTTTTCTTACTTACTTCCACAACCACAGGCTCCTGTGGGTGTTCCACCGGGTACATTTTACGGAACAATAATGTCTGTAGTACCAGGAATGAACCCCCAACGGTCCAGTAGAGCGGCATCGCTGCCGGAGCTGTAAGAGAAAAGAATGCCATCATCAATGGGGAGAGATAACCCATAATGGCGAACTGTTTTCGCTGCTCAGGCGCCATATTGGCTTGTGATACCTTGGCTTGAATCAAATATATGACCGCGACCACCACAGCGAGTACGTAGTCCGGTGCTCCCAGTTTGAACCACAGGAACGAGTGGGAGGACAACTCCGGTGTAAGTCGGATGGCTGTGTAAATACCTGAAAGTATAGGCAACTGAATGAGCATCGGCAAGCAGCCAATATTCAGCGGATTGAACTTATGTTTCTTGTATAGTTCCATCGTTTCCTGAGACAACTTTTGCTTATCAGCAGGATCATTTTTGCCTTCATATTTTTTCTTGAGCGCATCCATCTCGGGTTTCATGGCGTTCATGATGACTCGTGTTCCCTGCTGGGACTTGGCTTGACGCATCATCAAGGGCAACAATGCTAAACGAATGACCAGCGTAATCACGATAATCGCGACCCCGTAGCTTCCGTTAAATATGGTAGCAATATGCTGAATCAGATACGACAGTGGAAATACAATGTAGTGATTAAAAAATCCCGGTGTCGATGAAGTAATCTCCGACACGTTGTTGCTGCATCCGGCAAGCAGCATGACTGCAAACAAAATGACAATCAGGCCATAGATCCGTCCCTTGCCCGATCTAAAAGTGAATCCCTTGTTAGTCTTATGTTCCATATATATCCTCCTCGTTGATTTGTTGACCAATCGTTCAACGAGGAATGACAATCTGGTTCATCTTCATCGGGCGCTTCTCTTCGTCTAATCATGCGACTCCAGTCTTCCTGTCTATGCTGTCTGTCCAAACACAGGGCGGGAAGTACAGGTTCAAGTCCACCACCGGCGCCACCTTCCATCCAGTACTCTGTCATGCCACAATGAAGATGGGCAATATAGGCATAACTGACGGTGAAGATGAGTCCAATCGAAAATAAATATGGTAATAACTCCTGCAGTTCAAACAAGGGATTCACCCCCTTTATAGGTTAGTTTTTATATTATAACACTTACATATTGTTTTTGCATAAATTCGTACGTGAAAACAACTACTATTCAGCTATTCCGTTCTCAATTTGGACATTTCTAGCTCAGCTCGGTGTCTCGCCACGTTATAAGAAGGCCATGAACGATCTGATGCATCCTCGTCCAGGTAGGCTTGACGTTCCAGCATTTCCCTCTTAAGATCCGGATACTCCTCCTGAGCAAACTCTCGAAGTAACGGAACTGCATCTGCCGACAGACTTGCCAGATAGGTTGCATCAATATTGCCAGTCTGATGATAACGTTCAATATTCAGCTCGGCAATCCGTTTATCCATGCCCACATAATTGACAGCAACATAAGCTGTGAGCGCCAGCACGATATACCAGCGGATCAGCGGTATTGATGTGTACCGTATACGAAGGCCAGCAATCAGCAACAGGAGTGCGAGGAAGATCATGAATGCGTGTACCAGGAAGCGGATGTACGTATATCCATATGCCTGCTCATACAGATTTAGGCGCATAAACGCGGAATACAACATAATTGCTGAACAACTGACCAGAATCAAGAGAAGTACCTGATGCACGATGGAACCCGTTTTGCCACTCGAACGGGTATACTGCAAAGCAACAATAAGAATAAAGAAGTTAATACCAGTGACGAGAATTAACTCTGCGAATCCACTTCTCGCATAATCTGCGTAAGACAGATCTACCGGAAGATGCCCCTCTCCTGCACCAAACAGATACGAAAACTGTACAAGTACAAACAAAACGTACACACAGTTAATGACAATCAGCATCGTCCCCACAATGATGGGGTCCAATCTGAATGGTTCCCGATGAACCGGAGTGCGTTCGGGCTCGGGTGTAATCTTATTGGTAACCTGAACTTCAGTTGCCGGGTCCACAGGAGAGAATATATAGTTGTGATCACGCTTATCAACCGTGGATACTGCTCCATTTTTCCAATGTGCGTTCGCTCTCTTCTCTGCCTCATATTGCATTGGCTGTACAAATCCCCATACATAACCAAACAGCAATACACCTGCGATGACAATCCAGATGATTCTCGGTATCCCTGGAGTAAAAGCCAATTGATTCAGCCACTCCGGAAAACCGGCTAAATACTGATCAAAGACCCCGTCAGCGGAGGACAGTAATGCAACGACTACAATGAGGATAGGCAAGGACGCCACAAGACCAATGAGCACTTTGAAAACAACTGTTTTCTGGGATTTGCCCATGCCACGCCCGCCTGCTCTCACAGCAATAGCAGCAACAGTCCCCCAATGACGTATGGCTTGAGGTAGCAAGTGGTCAATAGCCGTACCAATCAAACCAATCTCCCACCACTGCTTCTGTTTTCTGCCCATCAGATACGTCATATGTAAGATAACTACGCCAGGTATGACCAGAAAATTAAGAACATACAGCAGTTCATTGTCGTATAACAGAAACGTTAGCGACAACAATAGCACTACAGCCGCTACAAAAGCATCAATGAACTTGAAAGACCTCATGCGATCCCTTGCAAACAGATACATGAACACATAAAAGAGAATTACAAAGATAGGATACGATACGCCAATCTCATTACCATAGAATAAATACTGGTGAATGATCGCCAGCATCCATGCAGACAGTAGCGTGATTAGAGCGCGTTGCGGTGAAGCCATTATTTTATCAATCATGGGAAAAACCTCCATTAACCTTTCTATGCTATATTCTAGATGATAAAATAGGAATATAAATAGAAATTAAAATCGACAAAACTTCTTATTTTAGAGGAATACGTTAGAGTTCACCTCCAGGAGGGAATCAACACTTGAAATTACATCAGCAATATCTGCTGTTGCATCGTCATTACGGTCACCATACAGAACATGAACTTACACTCGCCGATCTCGCGGAGTTGCTAAATTGTACACACCGCAATACGTTAACGATTGTCAAAAAGATGGTTGCCCATGATTGGATTCGTTGGGTTTCCCAGCGTGGCCGGGGTCGGCGTTCTTCACTGACCTTGCTTGTTCCGGCTGATCAAATCGCCGCAGAATATATGATGCAGGCCATGAATCGCCGGGAGTTACAGGAAGCTGCCGAGCAGGTGAGCGCATTCTCCAGTTCAACAATCATGCAGGATCATCTAAACCAGTGGTTGCTTGGATATTCAGGACATCATACGGAAGCCGGCACCAATAATGAGCAGATTGATACCCTTCGGTTGCCCCTGCGCCAACAGCTTCATGCCCTTGATCCGCTGTTCATTAATCTATTAGCTGAATCCTTTGTTACCAGCCATGTCTTTGACGGGTTGGTTCAGCGGGGTGAACAGGGAGAGATCCTCCCATGTCTCGCTCATACCTGGGATGTCAGTGCAGACCGAAAGACCTGGATCTTTTATTTGCGAAAAGGTATTACATTTCACGATGGTCAGTTGTTGACGGCCTATGATATAGTGCATACGTTTGAACGACTGCAATCTACAGATCGCCGGACACTGTACCGTGATGTAAGTAAACAGATTCTATCTATTGAAGCGGTCGATTCCTTAACCGTGTGTTTCCAGCTCAAAAATCCTCATGAATTGTTTTTGTCCTTCCTGACAACAAGTCGTGCGGCGATTGTACCCTCACCAGGAACAAACGAACATAAGATGAAGCATTCGAGTGATGTGCATGGGATGCAAAAACCTGTTGGGACGGGACCGTTCAAGGTCACCGCCTGGGATGATCACTTGTGCAGACTTGAAGCCTTTTCATCGTATTTTCAGGGTAGAGCACATATGGACCGGGTAGATATCCTGCAAATTCCGTGGAGTGCCTCGGCAAAAATGGACGATAGCCAAGATATCGAAACTCCGTTCTTTCATCTTGTTCATAATCCGTCTTCGTCTGCGGGTGCAGACTGGACACAGATTAGTGCAGGTGTAATGGTTCATAAATTACTCACGTGTAATACACAAAAAACCGGACCGTTAAACGATCCGGAAGTAAGAGCACACCTTCAGTCATGCCTTGCTGGAATGTATAGAGATGACGGACATGCAGATGACTCTGAAGTCGTGGAGACTGATTTTAGTGCGGTGAATACCAAGAAAGTCCAGGTTTACTCGGAGGGATTTAGCGATATATCGATAAGTTCCGTATCCTCCAGTCCCATATCCTTGCACATTGCAACCATTCCACAATATCGCAGGGATGCTAAAAATCTGGCGTCCATACTGGAGCAGTGCGGTTTCTCTTGTACCGTCCGTACTGCAACGATGGAGCAGTTCAAAGGAAATCTGCGGCTGGAGTCCGATCTGATTCTCTTCTCGCTGATTCGGGACAGGGATGAAGAACTGCGCAGGTATGATCTCTACTCCACGTTATCTGAGCATCTGGAAGATTCTGCTCGTATAACGATCCATGAGATCTTGCAAACCATCGTCGCCTCTCCCATCGCAGCAGATCGAACTTCTGAATTAGATCGCATTGAGCAATTTTTGGTTGATCAGAATTTACTGTTCCATTTATCCGAAAAACCGGTAGAAACCGCTTATCTGCCTTCCGTGCGTGGTCTATCTTTCAACAGCCAGGGCTGGGTAAACCTGCGTCATATCTGGTTTCCTTCTGACGTGCGAGCAAGTCAGTTTGATTAGACATCGTATTATATTTACTTATACCATCCGATCACGTGTCTTTTTTATTTTGACAATATCGTGATCGGATGTCTCTGTTTGCTTCTCAATAAAATGGTATCTTTACGACGATATACTCCAAGCAGTAAACCCATCATGGCGTATTCTAATATTATATGAATGCCGCGCCCGATAAAAGGAAAGTTGACACTGACAATTGGAACCTTCCCGGTAGTCATCGCAAGAGAATATAACATTTGCAAAGCGAACGTGATTGTAATACTGAAAATAATCATTCGACCAAAACCATCCCTAATACAAGGCAACGTCTTTAACATACTGGCAATAAACCATACGATTCCAAGCAATAGCAAAATGCCTGCTGACCAGCCAAACACATCAATAAGCATCACACCGGGATAGTCCATATAAAACCTTTGGGAAATTCCAAAGGTTATGTCAAAACCGTTGCCCCACCATCCGGCGGACTGAAGGATACTTATAATTGAACGGTTATACTCGAAGTTCCCCAGCAGATCATTCTGAAGATTCAAAACGACAGAGAGTCTCTCAAAGCGCTTGTATTCACCTGTCAAAAACAACTGCAACATAATAACACTTCCGGTTATTGTAGCTCCGATGAAAGTATAGAGCCATTTTCGTGTAATCCAGGCAAGCATGATCAGCGTTGCCGTTCCGAACAGAAACAATCGTACCCAATCTGAAGCTTGAAATAGGCTATAAGACGGCAAAGCCACAAGAAGCATATATGTTGAGACGGATTGTACATCACACTTGGTGCTCAACTTATCCAGCATAATTGCACCTATGGCGAGAGGCAATACCCACATCGATGTCGTTGTAAGATCAATTGTAAAACCGAATATGCTCCAGAACCGTTGTACACCGTAATCAAACGGTGATACCAGCGGATTAATCCACAACATACCACTTAACAAAATATAGATCCACCAGGCAGCTTTTTTCCATTTTTGATAATCAAAATACATCAAAAACACCATCAGTATTAAACCAAAAATGGTATACATCAAATGACTTATATATATCAACTGATAGTTTTCATCTGAAATATTTGTCGTATAAATCCACATCAGCAGCAGGCTTATTATTAGCAAACTGGCAAGTCCCGTTAACAGACCCCAATGCATTCGATGCCGATGCAATCGGTGCATACTCTTGCCTACGACAGCGGGATCACCCATCTGTTCAATGGCATATGCAATTGCTTCTTCCTCTGTATAACCTTCTTGTTCTTTATCCAAAATCATCTCTTCCATGTGGTTTCCCAACTCATCACGCAAGTCATTATGTACTTCGCGAGCTTTAACCTGAACACACATGTGATCAAGATAATGCTGAATTCGCTCATGTCGATTCGTCATGTCAGGCCTCCTTCCCCAAGCACCCGATCCACAGCTCGACGGAACAAATTCCACTCTGCTTTTTTACTTTGTAAGGCCTCCATCCCCTTGTCACAAATCGAATAATATTTCCGTTTACGGCCTTCGACCTCCATCCAGTACGACTCTACCCATCCTTCAATCTCCATGGCATGCAAAATAGGGTATAACGTGCCCTCTTTCAGATTAAACACACCCTCGGATTGACGATGTAGTTCCTTAATTAATTCATAACCATACAACGGTCGTTCCTGAAGCAGGGTCAGAATCAATGTTTCGGTACTGCCTTTAATCATTTGTTTGTTAACCTGCAACGCACTCACTCCTTCCTTTTCAATTCATTTAGCAAGAGTTTTAGATTTCGAAAAATACACTTTTAAAGCTCTTCTTTTCATATACATCGGAAACCTATGCATAGAACAACTAGGTATGATATTACTTTATCCTTCCTTTTCTGTCTAGCCAACAAGCTTCTTTATTTATGTTAAAATAAACAAGTCCTTTCATTCACGAACTCTAATGATGAATCTATATATTTGTGTATTTTTCAATTACATATCCTATTTTTTGAATCTAATTAAAGGAGGCATTACATTCATGAGCAAACTAATTTTCTTTCTCGGTGGGGCCGGAAGTGGCAAGACCACACTTGCCAAAGCCCTTTCCCGTAAACATAAAGCGGCTTTCTTCGATATGGATATTCTGCTTCGTCCCGCGGCTGAGGCAATCATGACCCTTCAGGGACTTGATCCTTCCGACCGAGATTCGCCTGAATACAAACGGCTGTGCCGTGATCTTGGGTATCGCATTACGATGGACGCCGCTCTGGATAACGTACAGTTGGGTATCGATACGATCGTTGTGGGGCCATTCACCAAAGAAATTGGAACTCCCGATTGGATTGCTCAGGAACTTGCACGAATTGGACGTTCCTTGGAAGATACGGATGTGCGGGTGGCCTATATTTATCTGGAGAATGAAGCATTGTACCACAAACGGATCTCTGCAAGACAATCCCCACTAGATGAATGGAAGTTAGCCAACTGGGATGCCTTCACAGCTTCTCTCGTCCGTAAAGAAATAGCCTGGCCGCTCCCTGCTTCATCCGTCGCTTATATTGATAATTCCAGTGATGATCCTGCGATTGCCTATGCTGAACTTGAACGACGGATGTACGCGTAGTTTTATAAAATCTACGTCCCAATTCCTTTGCACTATGTCGCTTTGCATGGAAAATAAAAAGACGAAACAAAAAGAGGTATTTGTCGAGATCCCCGTTGGGTCCATCATGACAAATACCTCTTTTCATATATTTAAGATCATTCCAAACTCACTCTTCATCCTCCACAATTGCGGGATCACGCAAAAAGGTTTGCGGAAGTCCTGCCATAATAAGTGCGTACTACGGAATCGCCATTACATTCGAACTGATAGATTATAGATGTACTTAAATGTAAGAGAACGAACATATCTGAACTCCAAAGGAGAATTTCATGAAATCTCACGTAGCAACATGTCCAACTCGACAACAACAACACAACTACAAATCAAATCCTAATTGGAAACGTGCTGTAGTCAACATCCTCCTGATTGCATCTCTGAGTTTCACCGCAATAACCAGTGTATCGGCAGAGAGCAGTCTCCCTCTTCTTCAGGTAAGCCCTCAGGAAACTGAATCGTTCATCAATCAATTCTTCGCCCAACCTGAAGTGAAGTCTGCTCTGAAAGGTGCGGTAGTCACCGTTGTTCACAATCAACAGATTGTGTTTAATAAAGGATACGGTTATGCCAATGTGGAAAAACAAATCCCAGTCGACGCCGACTCCACTCTATTCCGTGTAGCCTCCATCTCCAAAACGCTGACAGCAACCGCTATTATGCAATTGGCGGAGCAAGGTAACGTAAAGCTTGATCAGGATATCAGCGCATACACAGACGGTTTACATCTGACCAACCATACCGGAACAGCGTTAACATTGGAACATCTGATGACCCACACCAGCGGGTTTGATTTCACAGATGTAGCAGCTACAGACAGAGAACTGGAAAGTTCTTATCCGCTTGAGCAATTCATCCAGGACAACAAACCGTCCGTTGTTCGCAATCCAGGAGAAGTTTTCCGTTACGACAATTACGGCTATACACTCTTGGGCTACATTGTTCAGAAACAGTCCAAACTTCCGTTTGAGACTTATGTACAACAGCATATATTCAACCCTCTTGATATGTCGGATAGCCATTTTACACTAAGCAAAGACACGCTGAGTAAACTCGCAACTCCTTATGGCGCTGAAGGACAAGAACTTCCGCAATATCCCAATGTACCGGACAGCTCCCCTGAGGGCGGATTCATTACAACTGGACGAGATATGGCTCACTTTATGCTTGCGCAGCTCAATCAAGGTTCGTACCAGGGTGCACGTATACTAGAACCGTCATCCGTCCAAGCGATGCAAACGTTGGATGTCTCCATACACCCGGATATACCTGGAACAGGTTACGGATTCGAATCCACCTATTCGCAGTATAATCATGGACGTAAAGTCGTGAGTAAAGCAGGCGATCTTGACGGATTCCACTCCAATCTGTGGCTGTTACCTAACGAGAAGACTGGACTATTTATCGTCTCCAACAGTGATGGACCAGATGTGCGAGAAGCGCTTTTCCAAGCATTTATGGATCATTTTTATCCAAACAACAAGACGCATTATAGTGATTATAGCGTACCCAAGTCTTCACTTCGTACCTATGAGGGACTATATCGGGATATCCGCTTGCCCGCATGGTTGTATGATATTTCAGCAACAGAGAAAGGTCTTCAGGTTATAGATGCTTATGGCACTCACACCTTAACCCCCGTTAAGGACATGCTGTTCATGGATGAGGACGGCAAGCTTGCTGGTTTCAAAAAAAATCAGTCAGGTGAAATCACGTATTTCTATTACAACAAGTCAGATAGCTGGTCCGAGAAATTACCAGAAGCCAGACCTTATGAAGATGTGCCAGAAAACCATCCCTATGCTCCGTACATCTATCGCTTAACACAGATTGGCCTGTATCCACAGAATCAATCCCTATTTGAACCAGAGAAGCCGGTTAGTCGTGGGGAGTTTGTAGCACAGGTTGTGGGCGTAAGCGGAATGTCCATTTCAGCTCAATCTCCAAAATTTAAAGATACCCAATCAAGTCCCTATGCCCCCTACATTCAAACAGCGCTTGAACTGGGTATTGTGCAAGGTAATACCCGTGGATTGTTCCATCCTGACCAAGCCATAACAAGGCAAGAGGCCGCGATGATCATATCAAGAACGGCACAACAACTCCTTGGCGCACCTGTCGTAACTGCCGATCTCATCGGTTCACAGGATCGTTGGGCTGAAGAAGGTGTCCAGTTTGTGGTTGCTCTAGGTCTCTACGGTCCGGAAGTATCCATATCCAGCACCGGTGCTGTGGATTATAGATCAAAGCAGCCTATGCTCAGGCAGGAATCATCCGTTTTGATGTACAAAATGTTAGGCACTCTGCTACATTAACATAGAGTGATGCTCGGCAAGCCATGTCATTGCTACATGGCTTGTTTTTCCACTTCATTTTACCAATGATGCATTTTATAAGAACGGATGATTGTACCATGCGACTAAAACTCTCATTACATAGATTCATGAAAACTAAATTTAATTTCGTGTGGTTTGTAACGATGTTGTGCTTTATACTGACTGCCACGTATATCCATATCTCTTCTTTTATGAATCCTTATATCGGACTTTCGTTAACGCCAAATGCCTCCAATTCTTGGGTAGTACATGATGTAGATCCGCAAGGGTTAGCTTATACATCCGGAATAAGATCGGGTGACACCATTATCTCGCTGGAACCCAAAAGAGAAGTCCAGTTACTCCATCAAAAAGGTGTATTCTTAGTGACTGAAGCCTACACCATCGGCGTTGAGACTTCTCGCGGTCAGGCATCCGAACATACAATGAAGCCTGGACCACGTGAATGGTTTAACATCGGCTTCTCATCCATTGTAGAATTATTGCTGTTGCTGACCGGAACCTATGCCTTCTTTAACCAACCCGGTTCACGAGTGATGCGTCTGTTCTACCTCCTTAACCTGTCCATGGCCATATGTATACTGACGATATACACATCCCAGTTGCCTTTATCTAATTATATTCTGGCCTTTTGTGCGGCATGGTTACCTTACTGTCTAACTGCTTTTTATGTGTCTTTTGTATTCCGTACCCGTCTGCATCGTTTCCGATGGTTATTAATCATCAGCAGATGTATTGCCGTTGCCTACTCTACCGGCCTTGCCTTTCTGTACATCAAGCAGTGGATGATGACCGATGTTCAGTTCAATCAAGGCATTACTACCGTCAGTACTCCTGTTGCACCGTCTGGTCCAACCAATCTGCTTAACTTTATTCTTTGTGCAACCCTTCTGATCTTAATCTGGATGACATGGGTTTATCGTAAAAGCTACAATCGCAAGGAGCAGAACCAGCTATTGCTCATGTTAACAGGAATACTTGTTAGCCTGATTCCCTTCATCATATGTTTTGCTATTCCAACCCTGCTTCAAGGTGAACCATTATTGCCTGTAGAGTACACATTAATTGGATTTCTGCCTTTATCATGGATGTTCACTTATGTACTTGTACAACGGAGTATGCTTGACTTCAAACTGGTTATGCCAAGATTGATGATTCATGGACTATATGCTTTAATCGTATTTTTACTGTTTCTGGCTGCTTCTCACCTGCATTCGTTAATTCATATCAGCTTGCTGTTTGTCTCGTTTTTGCTGATCACTTGGGTGTATCAGTACACGCTCACACGCTCACGCAAGAAAAACAAACTTAACAAAGACTGGCTGGAACACCAGCAACTGCGGTTGACTGTGCGAATGGCTGAGCAGCAAAACATGCGGGACATGATTCACGTGTTTACCGAGATGTTCCACAAGATGCTGGATATTGAAGGTGTAATTGTCATATGGATTGATGATAAACACAGATATTCTCAGGAAGGTACAGGGATTTTTACTTCCATTCAGAATATAGATAACCAGGCGTTGGATATTGAAGTTTTACGACAGAAAGTTGATTTGGCACAGGTTTGGGAGCTGTCAGGTGAACCCACTACGGAGACGATAGGATTTCTGGGCATTGGTCACAAAAAAAATCGCACCCTTTTTTCAGCAGAGGAACAGGATATCATTGATAAAGGCAGGCTGGAAGCAATTCGAATGCTCGTCAATGGCAGACTCTTATCCGATCTGCAGAAGCGATATGAATACCGTGTAGACCAGACAGCTCTTCATGAACACCAGATACGCCGTCATCGGCAGTTCAATGACATTATGATGGAATCCCAACAGGCAGAGCGTATGAAAACCTCTTATTTCCTTCATGATCAACTGCTTCAAAATCTGATTTTCCTGTCTCGTGATTTGGAGGAATTACACGATACCGGAGAGACGCATAAGGATCAAACGGCTGTTTGGCTGGAGTGCCTGTATGCTTCCCAAAGAGATATACGCCAATTGTGTGATGATCTCTACCCTCATATTATGGATCGAAGTGATCTTGAGGAAGCGTTGCAATGGCTCATCCGTACACTTCAAATGCAAAGTGGCATCAGAATGGAACTAAACTACAACGCCCTCTCTGAAGAGTTGAAGCACGAACCTCTGAAGTCCACCGTCTTTCGGACGATCCGCGAACTTATCATGAATGTGATGAAGCACGCACAGGCGTCGTTTTGCTATATTCAGGTACATACAAGGGATACTGACTTGATTCTCCAAGTAGAGGATGATGGCTTGGGATTTAATGTTCATACCACATTTGATACTGCAACAGGGCACTTCGGTTTGATATCCATACAGAGCAGCATTCAACATCTCGGTGGAGAATTCACCATACATTCCAGCCTTGGCAAAGGAACCTCAATCAACATCCGTTTGCCTTTAACCAAAGGAGCAACTGAACAATGAGCGAACCCATTACAGTCGTACTACTTGATGATCACCCCCTGGTCATGGAAGGTCTCAACAACCGCTTAAACCGCGAACCCGGCATACAGGTAGTGAAGACATTCAGCGACCCATTTCTTTTTTTATCCGAAGTAGAGGTGTTGCGACCAGATGTTGTTGTGATGGATATCCGCATGCCCCAGCTTGACGGGTTCGAGGTTGTTAGAAGATTGAAAGTTCAATACGGGTTATCCGTCAAAATTATATTGTTATCCGGATACAACTATCACGAATTCCAGTTAAAAGCTTATGATCTGGGCGTCCATGCCTACTTGTCGAAACAAGCAACGTATGGACAGATTATCAACGCCATTCACCAAAGTATGTTGGGACATGTTCTTATTCCAGAGACCATGTTATCCCCTAATCTGGAGGAATCACTCACAGCAACTGAACGGGAAGTGCTTAACCGCATTGCACTGGAGATGACCAACAAGGAGATCGCACAGGATCTGGCGATCAGTCAACGTACAGTGGAGTATCATATAACCTCTATTACGCAGAAATTTGGTGTGAAGTCCAGAATTGGTGCTGTAGTCAAAGGCTATCAGGCAGGGATTCTCGGTGACGTAACACTCCCTGAGAAACGGTAAAAACATGTACCCGTTTAAAAGAACAACAAAAGAGCGGCAGAACACCCTGTAATACAACCTGAGGTTTGTTCTGAACCGCTCTATCTGTTGGTTAACTTTTCTATAAGGTGCATTCATGCTTGATGCGTGTGCTCCCTATCCGCGCTGACGCGCCGCATGACGTTCAGCAATACGAGCCGTGATTATTCCATGACTCTCATCGATTTCTTCCGGTGTACACGCGGCTTTCAGCTCATATACTTTCACTGGCGAACGATCAATGATATCCAAAAATGAATCAAAAAAGGTCATGTCTTTACTATGAATGTATGGACACCAATGATCTGCCAACCCTACAGTTTCATGAATATGCACGCCAACCACGTGATCAATCAACGCGTTAGCCTGTCGTACATTATCGTACAGCCCCATTCGATCCATCATCATGCCGTGACCAATATCGTACCAGAGACCAAGCGGTGCGCCCTTCATTTGTCCAATAATCGTTCCTGCTTCGTGCAAAGTCGGCATCTGATAACAGCGTGAACGGGTCTCAATACCGAAATTCACCCCGTATCCTCGCTGCTCCGACAAGTCACATACCTCTTCCAGACTCTCCTGAATCCGGCTCAGGTAATGTGCGCTGCCATCTTCCCGTTTCTCCAGCATCTCTTGCCATAAAGATTGATATGCCGGTGAATCCGGTCCTTGATCGTGGTATATCTTTTTCAACGCTTCATCTATATTGTATTCAAACGGAACCTCACCGGGATGTACAACAACAGCCTTGGCACCATAACGATGTGCGTACTCGGCTGAGCGAAGTAACAGTTCAATCGCCCGTTTGCGGCGCGGCTCATCATCGAATCCAAGCAGGACGGAATCCGTCCCGTAATCAGGGTCAGCCACATGCGGGAATGTATTATGCACACTGGATACACCGATCTCGCCCCGTTCAATCATCGGTTCTATCGTCTGCAGCATCTCTTCCGTAACGTTATAATTCAGCTCAACTTGTTTGAATCCAAGAGACTTGATCTCCTCGATCATGCCTTGTCCGGTCGTATGACGTTTGATATTCCAACATGTTGAGAATGAATATTCCTGTTTGTCCGTATACATCATTGGTCCTCCTGTCTCTCATTCTATCGCCCATTCATATTCCATTTATCTCTATCTATATAAGTTGAACCAATACACTTTATACTAGATCACTCCAATTGCAGTACCATCTTCTGATCGCTGTTATCCCCAGATTTTTTTGATCCCCTTCTCCAAAGGGAAAAATCCGGTGATAGCTTATGCTTCCGATGCAGCTTTCTTGCAGAAAGCTTTCAGGCGAACGCTCCGCTTCTTCAGATCGGTTCTGCACTCTTCGTTCTCGTGTAAATGTTCAGTTCATCTTATATACCTATTTATTCCTCAAACCGTTGTCTTCACGAAAAGTCAATTCAAATCTCATCTTGTTTGCCGTCTTCCCAGGCACATAACGATAGATGATCTCCGCATGATTCACGTACATTAACACGAATGGTTCAGGTGCTTCAGCCTTCACGGTACACGCAAGTCCAGGGAACTGCCATAACACTGGTGTAATGTCCTGCTGACGAAGGGATGGCCCTCTGATTTCAAAATAAACGTCGATCTCTTCCGCCGTATCCAGCTCCACATCAATGGTTAACGAATCTGGCGTGAGGTCCGCATCAAACGTTATTCCGCGCAGATGGCTGTTCCACCCCTCGCCTACCTCACGGCGGATCAAGCGAAGATAATAACGCTCCCCCGTCTCTGTCTGCCAGTGGATCGTGGCTGGATGCATCTGTCCATTCGTATTCACACTTCCCGACATGGCCCCGATCATCCGATCCTCACCAATCCAGGCTTTGGCTGTACACAAATTCCGATTGGACGTTGGATCATTGCGCTCACACAGTTCCACGAACTGTTTCTGCACAAGCCGATCTTCTTGATGAGCCTTGAAATACGGCACGGCTTCAGCGGGCACATCCACCCCAAGGAGCGCAATCAGTGGATCATGGCCTGACTCACAGTTGATTCCTGCTAGATATTCATACCCTTCTCCAAGCAAGAGATAGATAAAAACACCGATCGAACTATGCTCTCGCATCTCCATGTCGTACGCCCGAGAGAACGGGCCGGAGAGATTCTCCAAGTTGGCATTATAATATAGCGCAATGTTATTCCACAGCCCATTTTCAATCCGGTGTCCAATTTCGATCAAACGTTCCGTGAGTCCATACTTTCGATACATGCCAAGCACGGACAGATCCACTCCGTAATACGTTGTCGTATTGAACTCGGCGAATGTACCGTCGTATTGTTCGAACTCCTTCATCAACCCCTCCGCCTGTTCATCCGAATGCTGAATCCAATCTGTTCGGTTCAAGCGATGGCCGTAGTAGTGGGTAATGAAAATATGCATCAACTCAATATTCGTGTTCATTGGAATTACGTCGGATAACCTGCGTTCTATTGACCCTTGAACAGCCAGTTCCATCGCATGGTCCATCCGTTTCATGAGTGTCTCCGGCATAAGTTCGGCGAATTCGGCAGTTACGACCACACAGACACAAGCGATAAACTCGCGCCAGTTGGGATCATAACTGATCCAGACCGGTGGCAGAACCTGATTCACTGCCGAATGAAACAGGTGCTTCAGTTGCTTGGGATCTGCGGCCTCTGTGAGCAGAGAACCCTCGTCCAGTAGTTTATGGATAAACTGCGCAGACACCTTCTCAAAGGTGCGTTCCAGGAAATAGGCCGTGCCTGGCGCAAAAGATTTCCAAGCATAGTGACCCGCTGGTGGATGCACATCAGTTGGTCGGGTCGCGAAGGTTCCGTGATAGATCTCATCCGGAGCGTCATATTGAACATCGAGCACCTTGTGGAACACTCGTATCGCGCGTTTCACATCACCAGGCTCATTTCGAATCAACAACCCGAGCGCATAATGTGCACTGGCTCGTGTGCTGTGCTGCGATGAATCCTCTTCTTCGAAACTACGAAGCAGATCCACTTTCTCGTCATAAAAGCTATCCATCATCAACATGGACTGATTTATAAGATACTTTTGCTCTTTCGACATCTTCTCTACCATTCGTTGTGTCATGTCATGTGACCTCCCGAGACTATAGGTGTGTGTTCAAAAAGATCAGTTTTCAGTACCAAGAAGATGGAATTAAGCTAGAAATGGAGTAGCGGAGCGTAGGACAACTACGTGAGCAACGGACATTTCGGCTAAATTTCATATTCGATGCTGATGATGCCACTAGGCATCATTCGTAATCAAAAGTGAACTTTTTGAACAACCTCTATTAACCTTTTACAGCACCTACCATTACGCCACTGATAAAGTACCGCTGCAACCACGGATACACAAGCAGGATCGGTAACGTGGAGAATATAACGCTGGCTGCTTTCAGACTCTCAGGCAGGACTTGAACAGCACCAATACCTTCGTTCTGCATCAGTTCTGTAATCTGGTTTTGCTGAATCATCTGATACAATTTCAATTGCAAAGGGTATAGTTCAGGCTTCGTAATATACATGAGTGCATCCTGGAAACCATTCCATCGTCCTACCGCGTAGAATAAGCTCAGTGTCGCCATAACCGGAAGGGATAGTGGCAAAATAATGCGCATAAGTGTTCCAAAGTGGCTGCTTCCATCAATGCCTGCTGCTTCTTCTAGACTTTCGGGAATACCTCTGAAGAAGGTAATGAGGATAATCATATAAAACGGACTAATCAATCCAGGCAGAATAAGTCCCCATGTGCTATCGAGTAGATGTAGATTTTTGATCAGAATGTACTCGGGGATAATGCCGCCACTGAAGAACATCGTCACCACAATGACAAGCATGAACCACTTGCGCCCTTTCAGATTGCTCTTCGCCAGTGGATAAGCTGCTGCAATGGTCATCACCATGCTTAGCACCGTACTCAGGACGGTCAGCCAAATGGTATAGATGAGGGAACGAATCATTGATCCATCTGCAAATACCTTGGTATACGCCTCAAACGATAACTCTTTGGGGAAAAAGGAAACTTCTCCTGAACCGATCGCCCGGTTTGAGCTGAGCGAGATCGCAATAATATGAATGAATGGTGCAAGACACAGCACCATCGTAATGATAATAAGAATGACGTTTACCGTGTTGAATATTCGATTCGCCGTGTTTTCAGACATCCCACTCACTCCTTACAGATCATATGTGATTCAATCCACTACATAATGCTCTCATCGGTTAATTTCTTGGACGTATAGTTCGCTCCGAGTATGAAAACAAGTCCAACTAATGCCTGGAACAAACCTACAGCTGTTGCGAGCGTAACTTGACCAGACTGTAAACCGACACGATAGACAAATGTGCTGAGCACATCCGAGTATTCACGTACAGCCACGTTACCGATTATAAACGGTCGGTCGAAGCCGATAGAGATCATGTTGCCGACATTGATGATCAATAAGGTAACAATCGTTGTTTTGATGCCTGGCAAGGAGATGTGCCAGATTCTGCGTAGCCGACTTGCTCCATCCACTTCTGCGGCTTCGTAGAGTTCCCGGTTAATGCCCGTGAGAGATGCCAGATACAGAATCGTACCCCAGCCTGCACTCTGCCACACACCTACCGCAAGATACGTGAAGAGCCAATAGTTTTTGTCTGAAAGGAAAGGTAATGGATCAAATCCCATGCTCATCAAGATATTGTTAATAAAACCGGATTGTGTACCGAATACCTGAAGTACGATCCCTCCAATAATGACCCACGAAATAAAGTGAGGAATGTACAGTAAAGTCTGTGCCAACTTTTTGAACCAGGCCTTTTTCAGCTCGAACAATAAGATGGCTAATATAAGTGGTGCCGGGAAGGAGACCAGTAGATCCAGCATGTTAAGCACTAACGTGTTGCGTAATGCCGCGTAGAATCCCTGATTTTGAAACACTTCTCTGAATGCATCCAAGCCAATCCACTCACTACCGGCGATCCCTTGAAAGAAGTTAAAGTCCTTGAACGCAATCTGCACGCCATACATTGGCCCATACTTGAAAATAATGAAGTAGATCATGGGCAGTAGGAGCAACGCATATAGTTGCCAGTTTCTGCGGAAATAGATGCTTGTTTTCATATACCTTCCCCCCATGTCATTCAGGATTCTTCATCAAGGCGATGTTGCCATCGCCCTAATAAATCCCTGTTCTTTGTTGTCATACACATTAGATGTGATCTCTACTCTACTTATTTCATCGCTTTGTAAGCTTCTGTACGTTCATCCAAGATTGCTTGACCACCGCTCGCCATGTAGTCCTTCATCATGCTGTCATACGTCGCTTCAAAATCAGCGGGTTTGGAAATGGTTGTTTTCACGAAAAACTCCATAAACTTGTCTTTCAAGCCGTTACCGTAGCGTGCTTCCGCCTCAATCGGTTTGGAGAAACGTACCGGTTGAATGGTGTCCGTGTTAGAGATCGCTACCGACTTGCGCATATCATCCCGATACTTCGACTCTACCTGTACGACATAGGCCTCTTCATTTTTCTTGTCATCCCCAACGTATTTACCGTTCACGATAATGGCAATGTCACCGGAATTATAGATACGGCCTGCAATTTCAGGAGAAGCATCATCTTTGATCAGTGGTACCCCATCCACAAGTTCATAGTTCTCGTTTTCAACACCGAATTGCAGGTCGAACAGGTTGTTGCCCGAAGCCATCCAATCCAGATACTTCATCGCTGCTTCCGCATTTTTGCTCGATTTTGGAATCATGACATACATCGCATTGGGTGCATATGCCGGTTTGGCAAATTTGCCCTCGGAGTTTTTGAATGCATCAATCGGTGTCATCACTGCACCAGGTTGATTGGTTTGCAGGTTTTTGTACGTACCGGAGATATAAATCTCTCCCGCATCCTCGGTGTAGAATCCAACTTTGCCATTAGATACATCTTCCCACAGCTTTTTCTTGTCTTTATCGAGTCCAAAGTCCTTGCTCATTAATCCTTCATTATATAGTGTGTTCATATATTTCAGAGCGTCCTTGAAACCAGGCAACAACGTTGGATAGTCATTGGAACCCAGTTGCTGCGTTAATGTATATTTCTGTTCTTCCGTCAGCGGTTCAATGAATGACCAGATCAGTGGTTCATATTGAGCCGAGGCAATGGACATCCCCATAGGAATAAGTCCTGTGCCAACCTTACCCGGATCTTTTTCCTTGAAGGCCTTCAGTGTTGTATGCAGCTCCTCAGCTGTCTCAGGGGAAGGCAATCCAAGTGCATCCAGCCAGTCCTGACGAACATAGGATGCGTACTTGCCAAGTACAAGACGTTTACCTGGAACCGCGAACTGTTGTCCATCGTATTGACCGTAGGCCAGCGTTTCATCTCCCAGGAACTTCTTCAGGTTAGGACCACTTTGATTGATCAGATCCGTAAGTTCAGTCAGACCTCCTTGCTCTGCATACCGGTTGAATGTTCCCGAATCGTAGGTAAAGACGATATCAGGTACTTCAGAGCCACTCGCCATCAGAACGTTAAGTTTCTGTACTTCCTCCGAGCGTGGCACCGGAACAAACTGGACATCGATGTTGTTTGGATCACCAAACTTCTCTTGAATGAAGCGAGTCAGATAACTGTCTGAAATGGTGTAGCCCGCCGGAGTGTTTCCCCGATCGAAGATTTCTACTTTCAAAGTCGTTTTTTCCCCCGAGCTCGACTCTCCTGATGAAGATGTTGATTCGCTTCCTGATGAACATGCAGATAATAATAGAGTGAATGCTGTTACCACTGCGAGGATTGAACTTGCCTTTCCTGCCTTACATCTTTGAAATAATCTCATTTGACCTTTCCCCTTTCGCACACTCTCTGAATGGATTCACATGATTGCCACTCCACTTTGTTCATCCCATTTTGTTGCACCTATGAATGTCACTAATCATTACATACGATCTGATATTTAGACAATAAACTATTTTCAAAATGTGAAATTCACGTTTTTTAAGTTAAATACCGCGATATATAAACATATTTCCTGACAATATACAATTTTCACACCTTTAATGTTAACTATAATAACATATTGTGTTGCATTCATTTTGATTTCTCATAGACAATCTGGCATCACCCATCTTGCAATAATCTTTTTTCCATTAAATCTCTCTTCAAAAAATGAAAAAGAGACCACATCTTATGTGATCTCCTTGTTTAGCAACACGTGTAGAACGATTCCACGACTAATTCCTCGGCGGAAGATTAAACTTCATTTGACCAAACAACGTATCGATGACATTTCCCGCAAATTGATCGATGACATGTTCGTTGATCGTGTCCGTATGTTCCAAAATCAACACATTATACTTCTCATCATAATGCATTCCGCCCAAAATAAATCGTACTGGAATGTTCTGAGCTGCCCCTGCCTTCGAAATGGCCTGAATAAGTTCGGATTCATGCCTTTGTTGACTTGTCGTGTAGGTACCAACAGGTATAGTTATCGTATAAGACAAGTCATCTACATGAAATGTAAATGTGTTGTTGCTTGCTGTAATGGTAACCTGTTTACTGATATCTACCGATCCCCACACTTGCTGTCCGTGTTTGTACACCATCTTCACTCCTGCCCTATTAATCTATGAATTGTCATACTGCTAGTATAGGACATTCGTAAAATTCCTTAACAACATATCAGCCACACTGGCCTAAGATCGTGGTTGAACAGCCAAAAAATCTCCTGTAAAGGACGATAAGGGACAAAACCTTATTGCCTCATACAGGAGATTTCATTGATATCTCTAAGATTATTGGATTTCACCCGATACTCGGATGTTCTAACACGTGCAATTCCGTTATTGATCCCCTTGTTTTCCACCCTGCTTGCGGTAGTCTCCTGGTGTCACGCCCATAATCCGTTTAAATACTCTGCCGAAGGAAATTGCATTGGCGTATCCCACTTGAAGAGCAATATCCTGAACAGCCATATCGGATGCAGACAACAGACGACAGGCCTTTTCGACCCTCAGTTTCACCAGAAAATCAACAAACTTCATCTCAAACTCTTCCTTGAACAAATAACTCGCATATTTGCCCGAGATTTGGAACCGATCACTCAGATGTTTCAGCGACAGATCCGGATCATCAAAATGCTCTTCAATATATATCCGCAGCTCGTTGATCATCGCGCGATGACTTTTCGTTTCATTCACAGATACATAATTGCGATAAACCTCTTTAAGCCACTCCTGCAAAATCTCTTGAATCCCCTCCAGTGTCTCCACCTGCTGGATATCACTGCGAAGACGAGTCAGGATTTCCTCGGAAAATTGGCTTTGCAAACGCTCAGACAGTTCCCCGAATTCACGGGACAACATCTGGATTAACGCCTGCAGCAACATTCGAATATCGTTATCTGTAATCTGATCTTCATTAAACGCAACAAACATCTGATCCAGCTGCGTTCGCCAACCATCGCCGGTTAGTCTGAATTCACGGACAAAGTCTGCGAGCATCTGCAAATACTTGTACGATTGCAGCTCAATACGATCCGGCAGTTGCTCACTGAGAACGATCGCATCTTTACCTAGGGTAAGTCTATGCTGCAAACCCGCATCTGCACTCGCATAGGAACGAGTAATCTCCTCCCAGCCCGGTACGGTTCGTCCAATCCCGAACGTAAACCGTAGGCGGAAGTTTTCCGCAATCCACATATGCATCTGCTTAGCCAGATCCATAAGTAATTCACGGTCCAGTCCTTCCTGCTCATCCGATGCAATCACTACAATAAGCCTGCGGTTCCCAAACCATTCAGCCCAACCGCCGAACTGGGTCTCATTCTGCACAAGTTCTTCCACTACGTTCATAAGCGCAATCTTCAGAATATTCTGATTGGTCGAGAGATCGTCACCATTCATCTCCGCAATGAGGACAGCAACACTCTTCGGTTCCATGAATCGTTCCTCTAGCGGTTGCAGATGGCGAAGTCGCTGACGGAACGAATCCATCCGCTCTCCTTCCATCAGATCAACAAGCAACTGTCTGCGATGAATCAACAGGTTTTCATGATGTTGTTTCTCATAGTCAACCGTTTGAGCAATCAGATGTTCCAGCGCACGGTCGATGAGTGCCAGTTCATCTTTGACGGATGGAGTTGCTTCATTCTCCTCGGCACGTGGCTGTAACGCCTGAATTCGATTCATGATCAGCTGGATGGGGCGTGCATTTCTGCGAGTAATGTAGATTAGTCCCGCCACCGCACCAACAATCGTTAATAAACCAATACCGATCCACACATAAGAAACAAGGGATACCCATGAATACAGCTGTCCGGATTGAATACCACTCTCGAAGACCAGACCAAGCTTGTCCGCAGTCACACGATTAAGGATTTCACCTGCTGAAGGGTCCATTTGATGCGCGGTATAGATCAGATTGTCGCTTTTATCCCGAACCTGAAGAACTGATAACTTTTCATTGGTCATGTTATCAATCTGCCGTTCCACTGCATACATGCGGATCGTAATGACGAGCAGTCCTTCCCCGCCCCACGGTAACGGAAGCCACTTATTCATGCTAATCACCTGTGAAGGTACGTCGAAGGAACGTTCCTTATAATCACGTGGCAGGTTCCAACCGAGGTACTCCCGATCTTTCAAGGCTTGCTCAATATAGGCACGATCTTCGAAATCTTCCAAACGCATCATGCCTCTGGGCGTAAGAATCTGGGAATCGGACATACGATAGAGATAAATGGATTGAATCATATCCTGCTGATCCAGCATACGTCCCAGCCCACTTGCCGCATCATAGATGAACTGACTCGATAATTGTCCCTGTCCAGCTTCCAGAAAGCGACTATATGTTTTGTTTGCACCAATGTCTTCAAGCAACCGAAGTTCAATGTCGCTTAGTGAGCGCTCCAGTGTATCCACGATATAGCGGGTGGAGATCATGTCAGCTTTTTGTGTTTCGTTACGTGAGAGTTCGTTGACAATCAGGAAGGAGAGAAAGATCAGAATGGAAATCGTAAGCAGAAAAATAGGAAAATACGAATACATCAACTTGGTGTGCCAATTCCGCTTCAGATTTACTTTCATAGGCTCCAACTCCTTCCATCTCTATTCTAATGAGTATGCTCTTCTCTGTTCTTTGGCCTGCCTGCTGACGATATACAGAATCACTGATCCTAGTGCCGCACTGATCGTGCAAGCCAGATACATCAGTGATGGACCGCCGGAATCGAGTAAATATCCGTTAAGCATATTACCAACAATTCCGCCCAGGCCAGCAAACACCATGTTAAATAAACTTTGTCCTGTGGCCTGCATTTCCCGTCCCGTAACCGAAGCCACATATTCCACTGCTGCGATATAAAAGAATCCGAAGGATAACCCATGCAGCACCTGAACGCCAATCATGACCTCAGGCGTCGGCCATAGCCATTGTATCCCCCAACGTAACATATAGGCCCCCGCTGCAAGCAGCATCGTGCGTTCATGCCCCCATTTTCGGAGTATGAATGCCGCTGCCAACATGGATGGAACATTGGTAATCGACGCAAGCAACAACGCCGTACCTGTCATGGTTACAGAACCGCCAGCCATCTGAAATGAAATAACAAAAAAGGAGTTAAACGCAGTGAGCGTTTGGTTAACCAGGAAACAACCTGTTAGAAATAGAAGGAATGTCCGGTTTCGGAGCAATCTTGCCAAACCTACGGAGAAGGTTACCGAGGACGAGGATATGCTCGTCTGCCGGGGAAGTGTACTTGCCAGTATAGCGCTCAGAATGTTAAACAGGAGAAATGGCAGCCATAACATGTGAATGGAAAACTGGGAGAGATACATCCCTGCGGCAAATCCCCCAACTCCCGTTCCTATGCTGCCGAAGAGTCGGATCATGCCATATGAGGTGTTCGCGGCTCTCGCAGCTGTAACCGCATAGGAGTCAGCAACGGGTATTTGAGTCACTTGGAATATAGTGCATAAAGTATAAATCAATATTAATATAAAGTACACTTGAATATTGTAGAAATACGCTAACGATGCAGGAACAAGCAGGCTTATCACCAGTACGAACCGTGTCTTTTTAAACTTATCTACCAGAATTCCCCATATAGGTTGAAGAATAATGGATACAAGTGTGCCAAACGCCATAATAAATCCGGTTTCTTTACTGGAAAAACCTTGTGCAACCAATATGGGATTAATGTACGGGTTAAACATACCCCCGGCAAGCCCCATAAACAGATATAGACCCTGTAATTGGAGTAAAACACGTTTTGCATCATTGGAATCGGCTTTTATTTTCTCTGTGTAAGCCTTCATATGTCTACTTCTCATCCGGATCTCCATCCTTTATTTCTGTAGTTGCTTCGCCTATTCTCTATTTTTATGTGCGTGTCAGACTCGACTTGATTGCAGCCAATGCCCCGATTGCTCCTGCTTTGTTCCCTAGTTCAGCTACAGCTAAAAGTGTAGGCAGAACAGTGTAACGTTGGAGGCGTGTGCGCATTTCATTTAGATAATAGGATGGGTTGGATGCAGCCACGCCACCACCGATCACTATAATGGAAGGATTGAGTAAAGCCGTAATATTCGCCAGACCTCTCGCCATATAACGCATGGGTAGTTCCAGAATCTCCAGGGCAGCAAGATCACCCGACTCCGCTGCTTTGAATACATGCCTGGCTTCAATCTGTTCCGCTTCCCCTCCTGCCAGACTCATGATCAGGGATAAGGAACTTCCCTTTCCAGCAGCAAAATAACGCCTCGCCTGTTCGGTAATTCCCGTACCTGAAGTCACTTGCTCAAATACGCCAAAGGAATCCGCATCCGCAACATAACCGGTATGAAGCCCTTCGTCTCCTGCAATGAAATGCCCAATCTCACCTGCTGCTCCATTCTGGCCGCTATAGAGCTGTCCATTCAGGATAAGAGCAGATCCAATGCCTGTTCCAACCGTGACCATTACGCAGTGTTGATGTCCCTGTGCTGCCCCTTGATCATACTCGCCCATTGCGGCCATATTCACATCATTATCCAACATGATATTCCCGCTGTAATACTTCGCAATAACAGGGCGAATATCTAGCTCAGGCCACTGAAAAGCGGGAGCATTTCGCAGTATCCCCTCCTCTTGCAGAATCACACCAGGGAATCCCAAGCCTGCACCTTTAAGTTGATCCAGACTGCATCCAACTTCGCGGCAGAATATTTCCAATTCAGTGAATAACCATCGGAAGAACTCATCCGGCTGATCACTGGCAAGCGTAGGCAAGATACGTTCATGAACTTCATTTCCAGCCTGTTGTGATGACAAGAGCATTAATGTTTTGGTGCCTCCAATGTCAATACCTGCAATCCAGCCGGATAGATCACCTCCAACCGTACCATTCTGATTGGTCTGATAATTATTACTTACGTTTTTCACGGATTCTGTCATGCCTTTTCCCTCCTCACATGTTGTATATCCAATCTCTTATTCCATGGCTTCCTGCTGAAGATTCAGCATCGTTTGTTGTATGGCCACCTGTACCGCGCCAGTGACAACAGCCTGCTCACCAAGCTTGGAACAGATTAACTGTGGTTGCACAGGGAATTGCTCAGAGATGATCTGCCTCAGTAAAGGCAATAACACATCACCGTTCCCTCCTACACCTCCGCCAAGCACAATGAGATCTGGAGCAAGCACAACGCTAATCTGACGCAGAGCGGAAGCAATCTTCTGGCTGTATTGTTGTAGAATGTCTAACGCCTCTACTTCTCCACTGCGCGCAGCTTCAAATAACTTCTCGGGAGTCAGGTGTCTGTGAAGATCATCTGCACCCGAATCAGCAGCCTCCAATAATAGTTCATCATGCTGATCTAGATAATCTTTCGCCAGTTGCATCAGACCATCAGCGGACAGCACTTCCTCCAGACGTCGGCCATCGTCCACCAGCATCTCTGCGATCTCTCCAGTTAAGCCACCTAAACCTCGAAGCAGTTGGCCATGTACCATGATGCCAGCGCCTGTCCCTGTACCGATGGAGAAAAAAACAAACAAGGGATATTCTGCTGCTGCACCACTCCGATACTCCCCAAGCGCTGCAAGATTCACATCATTTTCCAGAATAACTTCACAGGGAAAAGCTCCTGACAACGACTCTAGAGAGAAAGCTTCTTCCAGACCCGCTAACGAGTCCACAATACGATGGATACGCCCTGATTCAGGCAGCACTACGCCTGGTATACCAAACCCGATGCACTGAATCTGATCCCAGTTCAGATGATTCTCATCAAGCAGTTCGTTCATATGGCTTCGAAGAAGCTCCAACATCGTCGCTTCTCCTCGCTCATAAGCTCCTTGAACAACCATGGGATATGTTCGATAGGCAATGATCTCTCCATTCAGATCGGATAATGCAATCCGAATACGAGTTGCGCCGATATCTATCCCACAGACATAATAAGCCGTTTCGTTGAAACGAATGAGGGTTGCTTTTCGACCCTGAGCGTTGTCAGCTGGCCCCATTTCCCTCACCAGATTACGGTCAATCAGATGTTCGACTGCCAAAGATACTGTTGGTTTACTGAGTCCGGTCTGACGGCTGATATCCGCTCTCGACATGGTTCCCTGAGTTATGAGGGCATCCATGATGAGATTTTCATTCAGATTGCGGATATACTGCGGTGTGCCAGCCATGTTATCGCCTCCTCTTATAGTTAGTTAGCATTTTTCATAATTCGATTAAAGTCGCTCTCGGGTACAAAATATAGACGAATATCACCGTTTCGATCTATATCTTGCTGATTGTAAAACGCTCTTGGAAATTATGCTAAATGCTTAGTTAGTTAGGTTTATTAACAAATTGATTAAATTCAATATATCATCGTGTTTGGTAGGTGTACAGCTTTTTGTCATTGCACTCTTTTAGTAGAAAGTTTTACTAGAAAGAACCAACCTCCACCTGTAACACAGAAGCCCAATAAAGGAATTATTATACAATAATAGACGTTTATACATTTCCGAAACAGTGACACGCTCATAGAATACCTTATCACGATCAGGGAGGTTTTAATATGTATAGAAAACATCATAAATGTCATCATCCAAGACCAAAGTGTTTTTACAAAAAAATTACGAAAACTTGTGTTACCAAAGTTAAATATGTCCCTACAAAGTGTAAAAAACACTGTCATGTCACTGTTGAATATTGTGGAGTCAAAAAAAGAAGACATTACTAATACTCTTTTGCCCTTCTCTTCGGAGAAGGGTTCTTTCTTAATTGAACTAGATTAATATCGGATACCATTAACCTATCAAAAAAGTTGCGGTGATATTCACCGCAACTTTTTTCTTCCTTATATACATATATTCATCAAGTTTTAGAGAGTTCAATAAATCCTTCACCGAAAACATCACGCACGTCATGAATGGTGATAAAAGCAATCTCATCTTCTGCTCGGACAATCTTCTTCAGCATTGAAACTTCCTGTTTGCTAATCACAATGTATAGAATTTCTTTCTTATTTTTTGTGTAATAGCCATGACCGGACAGGACGGTTACTCCGCGATCCATCTTCTCAATGACTTGCTTCGCGATTTCATCCTGTTTGGAAGAGATAATCATGACTGCTTTTTTCGGATTGAGCCCTTCAATAATGAACTCCATTGTTTTGGTTCCAACAAACAGCAAGACAATTGTACACATTAATCCTTGCGGTCCAATGATGAAGTATGAGGAGAAAGCCACAATCAGATCGAAGAACAGAAGTCCGTAACTGATATTCCAATCCAGATATTTGTTGGCAAGTCGGGCCAAGATCACTGTTCCCGCCGTTGTGCCTCCTACTCTAACAATCAAGCCAATACCAAGACCGGCAAATAATCCAGCAAAAATGGTATTGATCCAGAGTTCATCCGATGCAATCGTCCAACTCTCCGTCAGATGCAGGAACAACGAATTGAATACCACTGCAATAATCGTATATACCGTAGTCGTTTTATCAAGAAACCGATATCCCACAATTAACAAAATACCGTTCAGGATCAAGTTCATCAGTCCAGGGGACCATTCAAACAGGTAATACAAAATAATCGTGATACCCGTGACGCCGCCTTCAGCCAAATCGTTCGGGATGACAAACAGGTTCACCGCCAGTGCAAACAGAAATGCACCTGCCATAATAAATAGGATATCCGTAATTCGTTTCTTCATTATGCATTCCATCCAATCCATCAGAAATCAACCTAATCGACCCGTCTCATAAGTTGTCATAATCACTCAAGGATAGATTTTACCATGCTCACAACAAAATTTGTATACATAATACAAATTGTTGCGTAATTTGTGCAAAGGAATTAGTAAAACCTGCTCTTCTGTCTTCTGCAGAGCTATTGAGCATCATACACCCATGACAAATGTCATGGTCCGTCATTGATATTCATCATTACAGAAGGCTGACGTTTATGACTTACTGTCATGTTCGGATTGTTTTACAATGATAAAAACGCTTCCTACAGGAAAGTCTAGCGGGAAACGCCAAGTTGTAGCTGATTACAGTTATAACGATTGAAGGAGGACACAATTTTATGAACAGATCAAAAGAAATGGCCTTAAAAAAAGAAGTTACCCCTTACGAAAAAAATGATCTCAGACTAAGTATCCGCCAGTTAATCAATACATTGCTCCCGCTCTTCTTGTTATGGGCTGCAGCTTACTTTAGCTTATCGGTTTCCTACTGGCTGACCTTCCCGATTGCCTTGGTGGCATCCGGATTTGTACTGCGGACCTTTATTATTTTCCATGACTGCTGCCATGGTTCATTCTTCAAGAGCAAACGCGCCAACGATATTCTCGGTACCATTACTGGTGTATTAACAGTGACACCCTATCAGCAGTGGAAAAACGAGCATTCTATCCATCACGCAACAAGCAGTAATCTTGACAAACGTGGTGTAGGTGATATCTGGGTTATGACGGTTGACGAATATAAAGCAGCTTCTCCTTGGGGTCGTCTCTTCTATCGGATTTATCGTAACCCGTTTGTATTGTTTTGTATCGGACCCATTTACGTGTTTCTGTTGGCTTACCGTTTTAACCGCAAAGGTGCTAGACGTAAAGAACGTATCAATACACACCTGACTACCGTATTGATCGTAGTGCTCTATGCATTCATGTCCTGGTTAGTCGGATGGCAGGCTTTTGTAATGGTGCAGGCACCTATCTTCTTCTTCTCCGGTTTCTTTGGTATCTGGCTGTTCTACGTTCAACATCAGTTCGAAGAGACGTATTTTGAACATGAAGATGAGTGGAGTTATGTAAAAGCAGCTGTTGAAGGCAGTTCTTATTACAAATTGCCAAAATTATTGCAATGGATCAGTGGTAATATCGGGTTTCACCATGTGCATCACTTGAGCCCACGTGTACCTAACTATTTCTTGGAAGAAGCACATAACGCAACACCACCTTTGCAAAAAGCAACGACTATTACACTACGTTCCAGTCTGGTTGCCCTGCGCTTCCGTCTGTGGGATGAAGATTCTAAACAGTTTATTAGCTTCAGACAGCTCAAAAAGCTATCCCGCAAGCCGTATGTTCAACCGCCTATCCGAGTAACCAATCCAGCGGGTCTGACAGAGAAGCCTTAACTCTGTCGGATTCGTTTTCTTGTGTTCAAGCCATAGTCATGCTACAGTCATGCTAAAGTTGAGTACAAGTTTGAGGAGGAGAATTCCATTCAAAAGTGGATGCAAAATTTTTATAAAAAAACAGGGTTGAACCTTTATGTATGGCTCGCCTTTTTCATCCTACCATTCTATTTTATATCGCAATATTCTAAATTATGGACGATGGTAACCGGCATCATCATTATCCTCGTTTTCTTCGTCTGTTACCTGCTCGCCTTCATCACCAAGGGCTGGCAGGTGTACATGTGGATTGGAATGCTTATTGCCATATCCATTACGATGACGATCGCCTATGATTATGCGTATTTCTCATTGTTTCTTGCTTTCTTTATTGGGAATATTAAAAATAAAGCCGGTTTCTTCACCCTCTACTCGGTGAACCTGGGAGCCAGTTTCGTAACCATTAATTACGGTTTCATTAATCAGAGTTCTCTGTTGGTGAGCCAACTCCCGTTTGTATTCATCAGCTTAATGGCCTCCATCCTGCTCCCAATCAGTACGTATAACAAAAACAAAACTGAACATTTGGAAGGCCAATTGGAGAATGCGAACAAGCGACTTGATGATCTCGTAAAAATGGAAGAACGCCAGCGTATCGCTCGTGACCTGCACGATACACTTGGACAGAAGCTCTCTTTGATCGGTCTGAAAACCGATCTGGCGAGACGGCTGCTCCGCAATAATCCCGATCAGGCCGAGATTGAATTGAACGACCTCAGACAAACGGCAAGTACAGCTCTGAAGGAAGTCCGGGAAATGGTCACCACTATGCGTGGTACACAATTGGTCGATGAACTGTTCCGGGCGGAGCAGATTCTGAAGGCCGCTTCGATTGAATTTGTGCTGGAAGGTAATCCGAAGTTACAGGATACGTCACAATTGAATGAAAATGTGCTCGGTATGTGCTTGAAAGAAGCTGTCACGAATGTCGTCAAACACAGTCAGGCAACAACCTGTACTATCATCATTAAGGAAACACTAGCGGATAATGTAGTAACCGTTCAAGATAACGGTGTTGGAATAGAACGAACTCGCAAACAGGATCGGCGCGGAACAGGAATTTTGGGCATGAAGGAACGACTTGAATTTGTGAACGGATGTCTGGATATTCCCTCTGCGACAGACATCCCGGGTACAGCGATCATTATTCATGTTCCGAAACTCGTTCGCAAACCGATAAAGGAGGCAGAATCATGATTAGAATTGTAATCGCGGAAGATCAGCGCATGATGCTCGGCGCCTTGTCCTCCCTCCTCAATCTGGAGGAAGATATGGAAGTCGTCGGACGTGCC
Source organism: Paenibacillus sp. FSL P4-0176 (assembly GCF_037975265.1). Taxonomy (NCBI): domain Bacteria; kingdom Bacillati; phylum Bacillota; class Bacilli; order Caryophanales; family Paenibacillaceae; genus Paenibacillus; species Paenibacillus sp. FSL P4-0176. The sequence goes on along the minus strand of NZ_CP150242.1, from coordinate 2,984,154 downwards.
AGCAACGGCCAGGAAGCCCTTGCCCTTGTCCAAGAGCTCGCACCAGACATCTGTCTGATGGATATAGAAATGCCTGTAAAAAGCGGCCTTGAAGCCGCAGAAGAACTCAAAGGAATGAGCTGTAAGGTCATTATCCTGACCACTTTTGCCCGGACCGGATATTTCGAACGTGCCCTAAAGGGCGGTGTCCGTGGTTACCTGCTCAAAGACAGTCCAATTGAAGAACTTGCCGAGTCGATCCGCCAAGTTATGAATGGCAGACGTATCTTCGCTCCCGACTTGGTAGATGAAGCTTATGTAGAAGAAAACCCACTGACAGAACGGGAGAACGCTGTACTAGGCCTCATGGCAGATGGGAAAAACACCAAGGAAATCGCCGGGCATCTGTTCATTACAACGGGAACGGTGCGTAACTACATCTCCATTATTCTCAACAAGTTAAATGCCAGTAACCGCATTGAGGCCATCACTCGCTCCAAGGAAAAAGGGTGGTTCAAATGAAAGTACCGCTTTAACCCATTGAAACAAAAATAAGCATGTACCCCGGCTGCATAAGCTGCGATAACATGCTCAAAATAAAAAGCTTGGCCCAGCACTTCCTGGGCCAAGCTTTTTTAGGTGTATCGTAACAATCCCACACTCATCTCTTCTACATAGCAGAATATCCGTAAAACACTCAAGATTTATTTCACAGATACAACCATGCCAAGAGCTTCTAATGGCACTTGATCGGTCTTAAACTGATGAATTTGGTTACCGTCCTGCCATGAGATCGTTACAAGAACAGACTGTCCACCACTTGGATATTCAACCTTGATATACCCTTTATCTTTAGGTACAGGCAAGGTATGTAACTCCAGGTACTCCACCATTTTTTTCGCTATGCCCGGATTATTCATTTCATCTTCGGATACCGAACGAATTTCCAGCGTCCATCTACCTTCTTGCCAAGTCAGATATTGACTGCCTGCGGCACCTTCACTCATGCCTTTGATGCCATGTCCCAGATCCACAGCCATATCTGCTGGAATATCTTTCAGGTCCGTCTCAGGGAATATTTCTGGCTGATCCGGGTCCTTATAGGTCTTCACTTCATAGGAAGCCAGTACAGGTATCTTACTGTCGGATGCAGTTAAAGATTGATCATTAATGGCAACAGACTGAGTGGTAGCGTAGAAGTTTACCTTAAATGCATCCGCAGTATTGGACAGTATTGCCGCCCCCAAAGATGTACCCTTGTCCAATGTGAATGAAGTGGGTAACGCTGCATCCTTCATCTTCAACTGGTTGCGAACTTGCTTGATCACATCATTCACACCTGAATGACCAGTGGCAACTTGGTTGTCATTTGCCTTCGATCCTGATGTGTCTACATTATCTGTTGTGCCCGTATTCTCTTTGGTTCCTGTTTCATTTTCATTAGAGAAATCAGCACCACCGCTGCCGGTCTCGGTCTGCTCCCCCACTGTTGTTGTTGGTGAAGAGCTATTCTCTGATGATGCTGCATTTGAATCCGGTCCGCCACATCCTGCCAGAGCAAGTAAAACGGCTGTCGTTACTGGAATCATGATCCATAATGGCTGTTTCTTCATGATGTGTACCTCCTTCGTTGTAGCCAATCTAAAAATTCAAAAGATTAACGCTTGTCGTTCCAGAAGTTAACCGGCTGTACTTTTTTGCTTAATACTTCAAAACGATACCCTTCTGCCTTCAATGTTTTCAATACTTGCGGTAATACTTTCAGCGTTGCTTCCTGGTCGTGCATAAGCACAACAGGTGTTGTTCCGCTCTTTTGCACATTGTGGATCTGCTTCATTACACTGTTATAGACTTTCTGGTGATCCTTCTTGTATTTCCAATCTTCCGAGTCGACATTCCAATCCCATAGATGGAATCCACCCTGGCCCAGAAGTACACTACGGAACGCAGGCTTGAGGTATGGTTTACTACCGTATGGCGTCCGCACGAGACTTGTTTTAACTCCGGCAACCTTGTTCAGACTTGCATTGGCCTGTTGCATTTCTTTCAATCCGCTATATGCAGATTTATAGAATTTGCCTGGAACGTGAGTCACACCATGCAGACCCAATCCATGCCCGTCAGCTACGATACGTTTGGTAGCCTTCTGAAATTGCTCCATTTGAGGTCCCAGCATGAAAAACGTTGCCTTCGCATGATATTGATCCAGAATATCCAGTAACTGACCCGTATGAGCAGTTGGCCCATCATCAAACGTCAGGTATATGATTTTGGAATTTGCTTTGCTTGCACCATCCTTGGATGCAGCTGATTTGGCAGATACCGACTGCGGCAATAATAGTGGAATGATTAATAAAATAGCAAGTGTGACCATGATAGATTTACGAATATGTAGCATAATTAAAAGTCTCCCTTGTGTGTTAAATTTCCCCGGGTGTCCATGTTTTTCTACCTTCATCCCTTGGCGATTAATCCTAATACTATCAAAGATAGTGGCTCCTGTTCTCGCTCCAAAGGCTACGGTAGAGTTACACTTTTGTCAGATAAACCTAAAATTTAATACGAATTTGATAGATTTGCGCAAAATAAGATCCCGTCAGGATAGATCAATTGTGACATATCCTCTATTACCCACATTCAGAATTTTGATAGACCTTTCCTCCAATTCAAGTAAATCTATACAATCATTAAATATCGTTGCATGCAAAAAAACCTGCACAAGTGCAGGCTTCTTTGTCTTCAATCAGCATATGGCATCAAACCATCATCCCTTGCAAGGGGATTGCCCCCATTGCTTTCAGGATCATTACCTCATGCTGTATGTAAATGGTGTTTTGACGCTGGAATCTTCTCGACTCCCAACATGCATTTATTCAGCAGGAGCAGTGAACGAACGTTTGCCAAACTCGGCATCCAGCATGTAGAAGGCATTGCTGTCTTTTTCAATGCGGCGCAGCTTCTGAATAATATTGTCAAACAAAGCTTCCTCTTCAACCTGCTCATCAATGAACCATTTCAGGAAATACATCGTTGCATGTTCACGTTCATTCAGAGCGATGTCAGCCAGATTGTAGAATTTTTTCGTGTTTTGCTGTTCATGAGCATAACCATGCTCAAACACATCCAGCATCGAAGCATATTCATTCTTCGGTTCTGGCAAAGCCTCAAGTGTGGCACGTTGCCCACGATCATTCAGGAATTTGTATATTTTCATGCCATGGAATCGCTCTTCTTCCGCTTGCACGATGAAGAAGTTCGCAAATCCATCCAGACTTTTGCTGGAACAATAGGCTGCCATAGCCAGATATACATGAGCGGAATAAAACTCAAAGTTCATCTGTTCATTTAAAGATTCTGTTAACGTTTGGCTCATAATCAAAACACCTCTTTCTTTCTCTAGGGATGGTTATATTCTAACATAACGTAAGCAGGACTTACACCGATTTTCTACAAAATTCGCCAAGGACTGAACGAACAAAAAAGCTCTGCCGCGATGGCAGAGCTTCTTTCATTCTTTAGAGATATGCAATTATACCAAGAACGCTTTGGAGATGATAACCAACAGGATGAACAGAACCAGAATGGCACCTACAGAAGTGAAACCTCCGTATCCGTAGCCTCTTGTTTCTCCACCTAATACTTCGCTCATTGACCGTACCTCCTCTGCAACAGGTATGGGTTATCTTATGCAGGAAGAACGACTTTGACAGGGCGGATGCCCTAATTATTCAGATTGCTGTTTTTTTCGTTCAGTACCGGGGAGATTGCACACGCATGATATCCAGAAAAGGTACCTTCGCTGTGAACTCTTCTTCGGTATACTCTACATGCACAAGTCGTGTACGGGAGTCCATTTTGACGATGACTCCTTGCACCTGATCTTCTTTGCCCCATACCGTCAACAGTACTTCCGAACGTTCCCGAAAAGCTTCAACCAGCTGGTTTCCCAACTCTTCGAGTTCAAACTCATCCCGTGTAGGTCTTTTTGCTACTTTTGCTTTTGCCAATGTGGCTGCCTCCTCTACTCCGACGTCCCGATTCCACGGGTTGATTGCCGAGTTCATATTCAATTAGTATACCATTCATTTACGTTCGTGTAATCTCATGGCAACCAGAATGAGCAAATTCCTCAGGCAAGTTACCGTTAACCGTGATACCTCCTATTCTTCTCTATACTCCACAATGATGCTGTACTCATTCGATCGGGTTTCGCCAGCCCGTTTTTGTCCATTCCATTCATACGTGTACCTGGCAATCAAGTCTCCTTGCAGCGTCCCCACCTTCTCAGAAGCTAACTTCGCTACATACGAGATGTTTTTTTCCGTTCCAGGCTCAATCACGCCCACATGCAGAACCCGTGGTGTGGAATACTCTGATATGCTCAATTGGAGCTCACCCGTAGCTTGACCAAGCCATCTGGCACCCTCAGGTAAAATGCTCCCAAGTTGTACACGTGCCGGCAAATTACCCGTATTCCCCACACGTACCTGAAAAGTGACGGTACCTCCCTGCTCGACCAATGTGGGTGTCACTTGAACATAAGCCTGAATTATCGGCGCTTTCAATTCGACCACAGCTTCATTGGATGTAATCATCCGCTGCACTGACCGTGAATCTGGCAATCGAAATGTATACATCAGGCTAGCATGATTCACATACCTGTAGTCATCAGGCATCGATTCATCTCGATCTGGAAGTTTCGCTTCGAACTGAATATTCAGAACCGACCGGGCTGTCAACGTCCCCAGATTAAGCCCTTTAGCCAGATTGGTTCCGGGACGTTTAACCCCATTCCAGCGCAGGCTGCCTTCGACAAATGTCACACCTGTGGGCAGTCCATCCAGGAGAGTTCCATCGACCGCATAACTGCTTGCATTGGAGACGGTAATATTATATTGGACGACATCGCCTAATGTGGCCGTTACCGGGAGCACACTTTTCACCACAGAGACCTGGGGCTGTATCACTTCCAGGGTAACCTGATTGGAGTAGACCGTCTCCTGCTGTCCTGCCGAGATATACGCCAGTACAGCTACACTTGATATTCCGTTTGCATCGCTTCCCCCAATAACCTGAACCCGATATTGTATTCTAATTGAGCTTCCGGGTAAAATCTCTCCAAGTTGTATGCCCGTATCAGGCGTTACTTGTGGCGCAAACATTTCATCTACGATGACACTCGCAGGTATAAAAACAATACCTTGTGGCAAAGAAATCGTTACTTGGGCATTCGTGGCTGCAATAAAACCCGGATTGCTAACGATGACGGTGTACATGACAATATCCCCTGAGAAGGTATAGATGTGATCAGCCTGAAAGGAGATCTCCAGCCGGGATGAGACCAGATTGACCTCCACGATATTGGATTGTTCCATACCTGTAACCGTTCTGCCTTCCGGTGTCAAAAACTCATAGTTAACCTGTGCCTGATTCAGCAGCTTCAGTGTCTCAGGTAAACGCAAGATTACAACTTGGAAGTGGTATCGCAACGTGGCTCCGGGCGCGATTTCAGCTGGAGGCAATCCTCTCTCCGGTGATGCTCCCGGTAACGGAATACCATCACGCAGTACACTGTTGGGAAGCAGTGCCGTCTCTGCAGATAGCTGATCCAATAGGTACACTAGGGCCGTAAGATTTCCGGTGTTAACAATTTCAACACGGTAGATAAGAGACTGCCCTAAGGCAGCCTCCGTGACATTGCAGACTTTTCTGACTTCAAGCCTGGGGCCGATCCACGGTGTTACAACCGTATTCGAATAGGATACCTGTTCCAGTTCAGTCGCACCAGAGCTGAATCGAACCAGGGACTGATTCTTTAGCCAGTGGGACAACGGACCGGAAGATTGGCTCATATCACCACAACCTCTACTCTGAATGTAACCGTAACGGAAGCACCCGCAGCAATCGAACCAAGCGTGATGCCTGTATTCGGATTCCCTGTTGGTCTTGGCACACCATCCACCGTAACACTTCCTGGCACAAATACTGTACCGACAGGTACCGGGTCAACCATGACCACATTATTCACCACTTCAATGCCGCTATTGGTTACTACAACCGTATAGGTGATTACATCACCGACAACAGCATCAATGGCACTTGTACTTTTGGCAACAACAACATTTGGTGCAGATACCGGGATAACCAGAACATTCGAAGATACGGTCCCCGTCAACAGACGGCCATCGGGTGGACTAAATGTATAGTTGGCCACCGCCTGGTTAACCAGTTGCTGATCCTGCGGCAACGTATCTACAGTCACCTCGAGGGTAACCGTTACAATAACCGTACCTCCGGACGGTATGGTACCCACAACGATACCCGTCTCTGGATTGGCACCTGGCTGTGGAACACCATCAATCAGAACACTGTTGGGAAGCAGTACGGCTCCATTCGGTATATTGTCCGTTAATGTCAAACTTGCATCCAGATTCCCGCTATTGTTAATGGCAAAAGAATAGGTGATGGTGTCACCAATGGTTGCATTGGAGGTGCTCCCTGTTTTGGTTACGGCAATAATCGGCTGATAGATTGGTGTTACAACCGTATTGGAATACGCTGCTCCCGAGAAAACACCCGATGTGAAACTTACGGAAGACTGACTGCTCACTTGTGGTGGTGTTGGAAGCGTATTGACCCGTACTGCATACGATACCGCTATCGATGCTCCAGGCGCTAAACTACCAAGGGCTATGCCCAGCGCCGGGTTTGCCAAGGCCCGTGGGACGCCGTCCACCAGAACACTGCCTGTAACAAATGTGGTGGCTGGGTTAATCGGATCGGTGATCACAATGTTGTTTACCGGGTCAATTCCTTCATTGGTCACAACCATTTCATACACAATCGTGTCGCCTACCACGGCATCAACTACCGAAGCCGTCTTAACTACACTCACGTTCGGAGCAGATACTTGAATGTTGAGTGCGTTGGACGTAATCGTGCCTCCAAGTGTTCTACCATCAGGTAATGTATACGAAAATGTCGCAGAAGCCTGATTGGTAATGGACTGGCTCAAAGGTAACGTCACAATCACAACGGAGAAGGTAACCAGAGTTGTTGTGGAAACGACACCAAGCGGAATACCCGAAGCTGGATCTGCACCTGGTGCAGAAGCCCCGTTAATAATAACGCTATTTGGAACAAACTCTGTTCCTGCCGGAATGGTATCCGTTAACGTGACAGATGCCCCATAGTTCCCGGCATTGGAGATGGCGATGCTGTACACAACGGTATCCCCTACCGTTGCTATCGTCTGATCTCCCGTTTTGACTGCCGACAGAATAGGTTGATAGACCGGAGTTGTAACTGTATTGGAGAATGTGGTCGCTGAGAAAACACCTGATGTAAAGCTGACAGTAGACTGATTGTTTAACACTGCACTTGCCGGGAGCGCCGTAACCTGCACACTAAATACAACGGTTACCGTAACACCAGGTGCGATGGAACCAAGTGTTATTCCCGTAGAAGGATTGGCACCAGGGCGCAGAACACCATCGACAAACACGCCGGTTGGCGCAAGAACGGTACTTGTCGGCACTGCATCCGTGAAAACCACATTGTTGACCGTTGCAATTCCGTTATTGGTTACAGCGATGCTATACGTTACGATATCACCAACTGATACCGCCGTTGAAGTTGTGGATTTGACGACATCAACATCCGGTGCCGATACGGTAATGGTCAACACATTGGATAGAACAGACTCCGTGATGTTTCGCCCATCCGGCAATGTATATGATAGAGCCACCGAAGCCTGATTCACCAGTTGTTGCGGACTTGGCAGCGTATCAACAACTACTGAAAAGGTAATGGTGGTCGTAGCTCCGGGAGCCACATTACCTGCGGGGATGCCCGTTGCTGGATTTCCTGCTGGCAGCGGTTGACCGTTCACAATAACGCTATTTGGCACAAGGATGGTTCCGGCTGGAAGGTTATCTGTCAGGTTAATCTGGGCTCCATAGTTTCCCTGATTGCTCACGGTTATCGTGTAGCTGACTGTATCCCCAACGGTAGCATTTTGTGTACTGGCTGTTTTTTGTGCTGAAAGAATAGGCTGGTACACCGGAGTGACCACGGTATTTGAAAAGGTTGTGCTTGAGAATGTACCTGAGGTAAAACTGACCGTAGAGCGATTGCTCAACTGATCACTTGGCGGGATCGCGTCGATACGGATACTGAATGTGACCGTCGCGGACGTTCCGGGCCCCAATGTACCAAGGGGTACCCCACCTGCCGGATTGGCTCCGGGTTGCGCAACCCCATTCACTGTGACACTCCCTGTAACAAAAGAGGCTCCAGCTGGAATCGGGTCTGAAAACTGAATATTGTTCACCGGTGCAATTCCGCTGTTGGTCACCAGAATGGAATAGGTCACTGTATCTCCTACCGTAGCCGCAGTGGAAGCTGTGCTTTTGACAACAGCGACGTTTGGTGACGAGACCGGGAACGTGAGTGTATTCGAAGTGGCTGAGCCAGTCAACGTCCGCCCATCTGGAGGTGTAAATGTAAAGGATGATGTAGCAAAATTGCTAAGCTGCTGTGGGGATGGAAGTGAATCCACAACAACGGCAAACGTGACAACAGCCGTCGCCCCCGCTGCTACAATGCCTACCGGAATACCTGTTCCTGGTGTTACTCCCGGCTCTGGCACACCGGATACAACCACACTGTTGGGTACAAAAGTAGTCGCAGAAGGAATGTTGTCTGTGAGAGTAACATTTGCTTCCAGATTGCCAGCATTGCTGACCGTTACCGTGTATACAACCGTATCACCTACAGTTGCATTTACGGTATTTGCTGTTTTGACAAGTGAAATCTGCGGTTGTATGACCGGAGTCTGAGTGGTATTGGACGATGATGACCCTGAAAATGAACCGGATGTGAAGCTGACCGTCGACTGATTGTTAATCTGCGAAGGAATCGGCATGGTAATCGTCACCTCAAAAGTTACGGTAACCTCGGCTCCTGGAGCCAACGTACCGATTGGAATGCCGGCGGTCGGATTGGAGAGCGGGAACGAAGTCCCGTTCACAATGACACTTCCGGGTACAAATGGGGTATTCGAAGGAAGAGGATTGACATATACCACATTATTAACGGCTACTGTGCCGTTATTACGAATAACAGATGTGTATCGAATGACATCTCCGACTACGCCGTACTCTACATTGTCACTGTTGACAATCGTAACATTGGGCAGAGACACTGGAATAGTGATGGTGTTTGATGACGAGAGACCGGCAATCGTTCTCCCACTTGGGAGTGTGTAGGCAAATGAAGCAACCGCCTGATTAATTAACTGCCTTGCATCTGGCAAACTGGTAACCGTTGCAACAAAGGTGACCGTTGCACCTGAGCCCGCAGCAATCTCTCCTAGACTGATACCCGACTCCGGGCTGACTCCAGGTGTAGGTACGCCATTAATAATGACACTATTTGTGCTGAATACTGCTCCTGCTGGAATGGGATCTGTCAAGGTAACCGTTGCAGCTATGTTACCTGTATTGTTAATTTGGATGGTGTAATTAAACGTATCGCCTACAGTCAAACTTGTTGTACTTGCTGACTTCACCACTTGGATCACTGGCAGAAATATGGGGGTATTTACTGATATAGAAGAAGAAACACCGTTAAAACTGCCTGATGTAAATGCTGCATTGGCCTGGTTACTAACCAAACCCGTAGATGGAACGGAATTCACTCGGGTCTGATAGGTCACAGTTACACTGCTTGAGCTATTCAATGAACCCACTGCGATTCCCGCAACGGGGCTTGCGCTGGGAACAGCAGATCCATTAATCGTGACACTACCCGGGACAAATTCAGAGCCGGATGGTGCATCCGAAATCACCAGATTTTGTACTGTACTAATTCCTGCGTTTGTTGCAACAACGGTATACGTAAGCACATCTCCAACTGTCGCATCTGGTGTGTTTACTGTTTTACTAAGAGAAATATTGGGAGCCGATGCAGATATACGAACGATATTGGATAAGCTACTGCCTGAGAGATTCCTTCCACTTGGAAGCTGGTACGTATAACTTGCTGTCCCTTGATTCTCCAGTGTCGGGGGATTCGGGAGTGTGGTGAGTGTAGCGCGAAACACCACCGTAGCCGCAACTCCCGGCAGGAGGCTGCCCAGTGTTATTCCGGTTAATGGGCTTGTTCCAGGACGTGCAGTACCATTCACAGTTACCGAATTCGGGACAAACGTCAGCCCCGCTGGAATCGTATCCGTCACATTCACTTGAGTCGCTATATTCCCACTGTTCGTGACCACAAGTGTGTATGCAATCTGATCCCCCAGTGTCGCATTGGTTTGGCTTGCCGACTTGTTGATACCAACAACAGCTTGGTATACAGGGGTTGTAATGGAATTGGAGTTGGAAATGCCCGTGAACGAACCAGAGCTATAGGACACTACCGCTCGATTGACTAACGAACCTGAAGCAGGCAAAGACTGCACATTCACCTGAAACGTCACCGTCGCAGAACTTCCGGCCGCCAATGTCCCAATGGAGATACCACTGCTCGGATTCGCAGACGGTACAACAGTTCCCCTTACGGTTGCACTGCCGGGAACAAAAGTTATTCCAGCAGGGAGCGCATCTGTAAGTACCACATTGTTAATCACCTGAATACCGCTGTTGGTAGTAACTACGGTGTACGTGAAGGTCTCCCCGACAGCAACATCGGTGACTGATGCTGATTTTACCGTGGTCACATTGGGCAATGTTACCGGAATCGTTAAGGTATTCGAGGCGATGTTTCCCGTGATCGTCCGACCATCAGGTGAATTGAAGGAATAAGAAGCTGTCGCCTGATCCACAAGAGTCGGCGGTGTTGGCAAGCTTGTTACAAGTACCTGAAAAGTCACGGTATTGGCACTTCCTGCCGCGAGGCTCCCCAGATTAACGCCAGTAACCGGATTGGCGCCAGCAATCACATTTCCATTCAGACGAAAGCTGCCTGCTACATATGAGCTACCACTTGGAATGTTATCCCTCAATGTAACGTTGGCAGCAACATTCCCTACGTTGTTCACTTGCAGTGTATAGGTTACCAGGTCACCCACCGTGGCATTGGTGGTACTCGCCGATTTCACAATGGACAGGTTTGGCGAATAAACCGTAAGGGTGGAGTTGTTGGACGGAATAACTCCGGTAATGACCGGCCCCCCTGCTACACTTTGAAATGTAAAGGCTGCATTGGCCGAATTCACCAGTTGCAGGATGCTTGCATCCTGACCGATGAGTGCTCGATAGGTTACAACAACACTGCTGGATAAAGTTAACGAACCCAGCGGGATGCCTGCCGTCACATCAAGTGTTGGACGGGATACACCTGCAACCGTGACACTACCTGGAATAAAGGTAAGACCTGCAGGAAGTGAATCGGATAAAACAACACTGGCCGCACTCGCAGTGCCTGCATTGGTAACGGTAACCGAATATAGAATACTATCCCCGGCAACTGCACCGGCGGCGACCGTTGCCTTAGCCAATGTGATCTTGGGTGCATTAATATCAACTTGAATTGCATTGGCGTTGACAATGTAGGCATCCCCCGAGGTCGTTAATGTCAACACCGCAGATGACTGGTTATTAATCAGTCTTGCTGAAACATCCACATTGGTAATATCCCAGCCTTGACGTCCACCGATAATATTCGTACCTGGAGCTCCGTTGATCTGATTTCGTGTTCCAAACGTTCCTGTTGTATTAAGCGCTCCGGTATCTCCGTTAATCTGAGAGGCAAAAAAGTTCGCAGCTAGATTATTGGGCCCAGACAAAGCAACCGATGTAGCTGAGGTCGGCCCGAATAATGCCTGGTCACCGGTCCGGTTCGCGTCGCCCTCCTGTGCACTGAACAGTATTCTTCCTCCCAATACACCGGAAAGGGGCGTTGCAAATCCAGTCAGTGTGGTAACAACAGGTGGTGAAGTGGATTGAACGAGTACGCCCCCTGCACGCAAAGACATGTTGCGAAAAGGCAGATTGGGATTCTGATAAATGACTCCAAGTGTCCACCCCGCATGATTGGCCGTGGAATCATTTGTAATAACAATAGTCCCTACCACTGCTCCGGTGATATATGTACCTGCTCCCCCATTTTGTACAAGTGTGGTCACATTAGCGGAACGTACATAGCCAGCAGCACCGCCCCCCAGATCGAATTGATTGTAGGTAAGTGGATCAGGGGTAACACTGGAAGTCCCTGCGGGTGTAATAAACGTAACCGGATTGTTGATGGCAGCACTCAGGTTGACTGTACCATTAATGTAACTTCCGCCCCAGATCAATTCTGCATACAGAACGGTACTTCCAGCAGGTAGTGTAAGAATGGCTGCTGAACTGTTGCTCTGATACAGGCTTGTCGTTCCCAGTGGATAGGTGCCGTATTGGAGGCTGGTGTTGGTTGTGATAAAACCTCCAATACTATCCTGTGTTCCGGGTACTCCCGCTGTTTCCGAACGACTCAGTCCAAGCGTATTTCCTGTAAATGTAATTGCTCCCGTAGCATTAACGGTTGAACGAACGACAAGAGGAATGAAGATCACCTCCCCTTCATCAATGATTTCCTACATATGGAACGGAGCCATGTATATAGTCTATGAGTGTATTGTTGAGTTTTGTTTGTCCTCCATAAAAAGTTTGTGACAACTCGAAACTTCTGTGAGTCTTGTTCTCTCATAACAGTTAAATACATTTGCGTTTTGTTCATTGTGATTTATAATTATCATATACGAGAGTAATTCTGTCGTACCATTATGATGCAGTCAGCGGTGATATATGAAAGGTTTCCATACGCACAATAGTCACATTCCAACAGAGTACGAGTTCAAACATTCCAAATGGATTCAAAAAATGCTTCATGCCTACTGGGTTGTTACGATTGCACATTTCGCCATTCAGATTGGCTGTTTCCTGTTTCTGGAGTACGATCGCACACCTACAGATTTCTTGATGAATGTCCTCTTCTGGCCTACGGCCGTCAGTAGTTCATGCATTTTGTTCGCAAGCTGGGTTGATCGGCGCTTCAGTTCATATTCCTTTTACACCATGTCTATAGCCAGCACGGTTATCGCGTGGACGATTATTCATGTCAATTATGACATTCGGATTATATTAGCAATCTGTCTGTTGCCCATCTTTGCTTCGGTGCTGTTCTTCAGTAAAAAAAGAGTCTGGATTGTCTTTCTGATGCAGATGACTGGTTACTTTCTGGTTTTGTTCGATCCGGCCTACCGGTTGTACCTGTCTTCATTTGACATGGTATCCATTCCTGCTTTTCTAATCCTAGGTACATATGTAGCACAGGTTATCGTAACCAGCGGCGTTGAGGTGCTCGATGATCTTCAGGCCAGCATGCTTGCCAAGCAGGACCTTATTGTGCGAAATGCCATTATGACCAAACAGTCCAAAACAGACGGTTTAACCAACCTTTATAATCAAAGTTCATTCAAGGATTATTATGAAAAAGCATTTGAGTATGCCAACAGTGGCATGAGTCTGCATCTGGCCCTGATCGATATTGATGACTTCAAATCCATTAATGATACGTATGGTCATCGGGTTGGAGACATTATTCTGGAGAAAGTGTCCCTGATCATTCAGGAAACCATTACCTCAAGTGATATTGCAGCACGGTACGGGGGCGAAGAGTTCGCCTTATTGATGTTTGAGCAATCTTTCAAGCAGGCTTATGCCTTGGTGGAACAGATTCGTCAGAAGATTGCCCTGATGGGCCATCTGGAACTTGAAGGAGCTTCCATCACGGTGAGTATCGGTCTCAAAAGCTACAGCCCTAATCTAACCAAAGACAAATTGTTCGAGGAAGTGGATGCCTGTCTGTATGCCGCCAAACGAACAGGTAAAAATAAAACCGTAACATCACTTGATCTGACTTCATCCTTGGCAGAGAAAATATAAATAAAAAAGTTGTGCTGTACACCGGAATTCCGGTTTGTACAACACAACTTTTTTTGGGTCTGAATATGATCAGCAGGCCGATCTTTTTCATACATCTATGTTCTCATTCCGCCCATTCCCAGCGATGACGATTTTGCTCCAGCATCGGATGCAGGTATTCGGACGATCCATCAATGATGAGACGCAGCTCTTTGATCCAATCCTTGAAGGAATCAAATGAAGCAAACATATTCGCCATCTCTATCGTCAAATACAGAAAGTGAGGGGCTGGATATTCCGCAGTGATATGGCGCAGCGCGCTATCCACAGGTGTATATTTCTTTCTCTTGCCCTCAAGCCCCTCCACACGTATACGCGAAGTTGGATGTTCCCGCCGCCAATCATGCAGGCGGTCTTCTCTTTTGTAATATGCCTGTATCGAATCCTTGCTCATTCGTTTAAACGTGCTCTCGTGTAAAGGATACAACACAAGCTGTATGAATGAACGGGTATCTACCGTTGCAGCGGCGCGCTCGAGTTGCTCATCCGTCACATGTTCAAACGAGTCATAAAAAGTCAGTGTGCCTTTGCGGCTGGCCGCCGGTGGCTCATAACCATAAGGTACAGATGTATATTTTCCAGACATTTCACCCCTCCTTGTTTATACGCACATTCGCACAAAGGTGATTGGGATAACCCAGCTCATGTTATTATACGCTAACGATCTTGCTTCAACTCGGAATAAAATGTCATTCTGTTCTTGCCTGCACGTTTGGACTCATACAAAGCTTCGTCCGCCATCCGAATAATCTCACTTGGGTTGTCGCTGTTGGTTGGATATTCGGCACCTCCGATGCTACATCCAATTCGAATTCGCTCGTATTCGATAATAAACGGCTTGTTCAAGCTTTGAATGATGGCTTCTGCATAAGCCATGGCTTCTTCCCTCGGATGACTTCCAACAGACTGAAGTACAATCAGGAATTCATCTCCGCCCAATCGGACTGTTATCCCCTTCACCTGACCAAGAGCAGACAGTCGCTGGGCCACTTTCTGTAACAGTACATCTCCAGTCTGATGTCCAAGTGTATCGTTGACCCGTTTGAATCCATCGAGATCCAGATAGAGAAAAGTCAGCGTGTGATTTTCACTTTCGGTCTCCAGAGACTCCTCCAGATACACTTCTAGGGCAGTGCGATTTGGCAGTCTAGTCAACTGATCAAAATGCGCCAGATTCTGCATCACGACCAGCTCTGAGTTTTTATTCATAAGAGAGGTCAGCATATCCCGAAGTGAACGGGACAACACTTCAATCTCCTTAATCCCCTTAATCGCAGGAATCTCAAGCTCTTCCCCTGCACGCAGTCGATTGGCTACTCTGGTAAGACGCACAAGCGGGGCAGAGATCAGACGTGAGACAACCCAGCCAATCAGTGCAAACAGCACGGTAACGGCGAGTCCAGACCACACATTAAACCACATTAGGTCAAACACAGACGCAAAAGCAGATGACTTGACTTGACGAATGACTACGGTCCAGCCTAATCCGGGAAAATCCAGATGACCCTGGCTGTAGGCAAACCCTGTCACATATTCATTACCGTCAGGCCACTTTTCAATGGACCAACTGCTCTTGTTGAGCTGGGCCTCTTCAATGCCAGGCAATACTAACGGTTTACCGATCCATTCCTTCGGCCCGAGCAGCACTGTATGTTCCTTTTTGCTAACGATAAAAAATTCAATGTCCTTTTCTTCCCTTTTTAATGGGGCAAGTACGGATTCCTCAACTTCCTTCGCCCATTCCCAGCTTAAATGTGCAGCGAGCACACCTTGAATCATTCCTTTGCTATCCTTCAGCGGAAAACTGATATCGACAAATTGCAACGGCTCTCCCGTTGGATTCGGAAGCAGCTTGGCAAGAAGTACTGCATTATGCACATCTCCAATGAATTTACCCTTGATTCCCTCCTGATACACAGGTCGCTCTGATAAATTTTCCCCAAGCAAGATACCATCCGTAGCAGCTAACACTTTTCCCTTCGGGTCCATGAATCCAACCCATGAGAATGAGGGAAAGCTATCTTGTAACTGATCCAGCAGCATCTGAATCTCATCAGGTTGGAATTCATCTTCCAACGAAGCCATTCGGCCCAGCAGGTCCAGTTCACCCGCGCGAGCCGACATGAATCGATCCAGCTTGTCCGAAGCCTGTGAGGCCGTGCCGGTAAGCGAGTGACCAATCTCAGTCTCTACAGCAACAAATGACTTTTGGCTAAAAATAGACCCAATCGTCAGGGTAACCAGCAAGGATAACACAGCAAAGATGACTGTAAGCACAGTTCTAATTTTGAATGACATTACTTCCTCCATTACACGGTGAAACCATCTTGCTTCTCAACATAACTATGCTGTAAAGAGTACACGGAATGTCACCTATTCGTTTTCATATTTATCGGAACTTGTGTGTTTTTTTATTATACATGCCCATACAATATTATACTGAAATCTTCACCGTGTTTCTTCCATTCAAAGAATAGACACGATTCTGTATATACATACTTGGGTTATGAATATAGAGAGCAAGCATATCCTTCAAAGGATCATGCGCCTGTATGTCACAGAGAGAGTAATCGAAATACTAAACATTGGGGGTGTAATGTTGAGCCTGCTTCATGTTGCTGTTATTCTGCCTTTTGCCGCTGGCATTCTTCTTGCCATGCTGCATCGTTTCTTCCGTAAATTACATTTGGGATGGCCGGTTCTCCTTGTCCCGGCACTATTATTTGTATACTTTGCGAGTCTCATACCCGCTGTGTCACAGCGCAATACCGTATCCGGAAATATCCCGTGGATCCCTTCACTGGACATTGGATTCAATCTGTATCTGGACGGTCTGAGCCTCATGTTGACACTGCTAATCACCGGAATCGGTGTCCTCGTTGTTCTCTACTCCATCTTCTACATGGATATGAAAGAAGCGCTGAACCGTTTCTACCTGTATCTGTTGATGTTCATGGGAGCCATGTTGGGCGTGGTACTGTCTGATAATATGATCGTGCTCTACGGATTCTGGGAATTGACCAGTATTACGTCATTCCTGTTGATTGCATTCCATTACAAACGTAAAGCCTCGACTTCAGGAGCACAAAAATCATTCCTGATTACGGTATTTGGCGGTTTCGCCATGCTTACCGGATTCATGATGATGTATCTCATTACAGGAACATTCAGTATTCGTGCAACCATTACAGGATTGGGTCAGTTTCAGGAAAGCGCACTATTTCTACCCGCACTTATCTTGATCCTGATTGGAGCTTTCACCAAGTCAGCTCAGTTCCCGTTCCATATCTGGTTGCCGGATGCCATGGAAGCTCCGACACCTGTTAGTGCCTATCTTCACTCAGCCACCATGGTCAAGGCCGGACTGTACGTTGTCGCACGGTTTACACCAATCTTCGGTGGACAGGGACTCTGGTTCTGGCTCGTTACTGGCGTTGGTCTTCTGACTTTGTGTTATGGATCATTCCTGGCGGTGAAAAAAAACGATCTCAAAGCGATTCTTGCCTATTCGACCATCTCTCAACTTGGTCTGATCATGTCCCTCTTAGGGGTTGGATCTGCTGCTCTCTACTTCGGATATGGCGAATCCTCTGCGATGTACACTGTGGCAATAACCGCTGCGCTACTTCACCTGTTTAATCATGCAACCTTCAAGGCCGCTCTGTTCATGGTCGTAGGGATTGTTGATCATGAAACGGGTACACGTGACATACGAAAGCTCGGTGGACTTGCTTCATTCATGCCAATCACATTCACCGTAGCATTGATCGGCTCACTTGCCATGGCGGGTATTCCGCCCTTCAACGGATTCCTGAGCAAGGAGTTATTCTTCCAGGCGATGGTGGAAGTCACGCATCTACGAATCTTTGGACTTGGCTCCTGGAGTGTTCTATTGCCGGTATTCGCTTGGCTTGCAAGTGTGTTTACCCTGATCTATGCGCTTATTATCGTGTTCAAAACATTCCTCGGTCGTAGCCAAAGCGAGATCCCTGCCGAGAAGCTGCACGAAGCGCCCGCTGGCATGCTTATTCCGCCTGTTGTTCTAGGTGTTCTTGTCGTTGTATTCGGACTCTTCCCGAATCTGCTGGCCGGATCACTGATTGAACCGGCAATGGCCGCTGTGCTTCCATCCCTCTTGAATGGGAATGAGCGCTTCGATGTACATTTCTCCCTGTGGCATGGATGGACTCCGGAACTGATTATGACAATCGGAGTTGTGATTCTCGGAATCACTCTCTACAAGCTGTTGCCACGATGGAGGAATATTTATGAGCATTATCCACAAGGATTAACAATTAACAATATGTACCATGTCGTGCTTGATAATCTTCAGCATTATGCACGCAAATGGACGGAAGCCTATATGAATGGCTCGGTTCGTAATTATCTCGTTTACATTTTCTCATTCACGGTCGCGTTGCTGGTCTATGCCTTCTTCCGTTCAGGAGAAAATATTACCTGGAATCTGCAAGGCAATGCACCTTACTCATTCTATGAGGTGGTACTGCTAGTCACGCTCATCGGTGCTGCAGTTTCGATTCCTTTTGCCAAGAACAGACTATCGGCAGTCATTATGACTGGAGCAGTTGGTTACCTTGTAACCCTGCTGTTTGTACTCTTCCGGGCGCCGGATCTGGCGTTGACACAGATGATTGTTGAGACGGTATCCGTTGCATTGTTCCTGCTCTGCTTCTACCATCTGCCTGAGCTTCAACGTGGCAAATCAAGCCGCAGTTATCTCACGGTAAATATGATCGTAGCGATTGCAGTCGGGATCGTGATGACTTTTGTTGCATTGGCCGCAAGCGGAACAGCCTCACTGGACAGCATTTCTACTTTCTTCCTTCAGGAAGCCTATGATTCAGCTGGTGGAAAAAATGTCGTGAACGTGTTGCTGGTAGATTTCCGTGGCTTCGATACGTTATTGGAGATTATGGTGCTTGGCGTTGCTTCGTTATCCATCTACTCCATGATTAATCTGAACCTCGAAGCGAAAGATCTCGGAGCACGCTTGAAGTTTCGTAAGAAGGACGAGAGTCAGGATTCCGAACCTGCTCTGGATGATGAAGCGGACAATACGAAAAAGTATGGTAACCGGGAACGCAGCTCATCCTCGTGGGATACTGTCCCCTTGCAGAGTAATGATGTATTGCTGCAAACGACCACCAAGGTTGTTGTGTTCATCATACTGACGTTTGCCATGCACCTCTTCTTTGCAGGTCACCACAATCCGGGCGGAGGTTTCATCGGCGGCTTGGTCACAGCGGCAGCGCTCGTATTGATTGCCCTGGCATTCAGTACAGATACGATACGCAAAGCGTTACCGGTTGACTTCCGTATTCTAACAGGAATCGGATTGGGTATAGCCTTACTGACGGGTGCGGGTTCATTTATATTTGGAGTTCCGTTCCTAAGTCAAACCTTCGGCTATTTCGAACTTCCTTTGCTGGGAGAGACAGAACTCGCCACGGCCATGCTGTTTGATCTTGGCGTGTATCTCGCTGTCCTGGGTGTCACCATGACCATCATTCTACAGATCGGGGAGGATCGCTGATATGGAAATATTGATGTGTGTAGCCGTTGGCATTCTGTTTGCGGTTGCCGTCTTTTTAATCTTGTCGCGGAGCCTGCTCCGTATCGTACTTGGCATGTCCATACTAACCCATGGCGTGCATCTGCTCTTGATCACCATGTCACGTCTCAAAACTGGGGCACCACCGCTGCTTGGGGAGATGGCTGAACGTTATGTCGATCCTCTTCCTCAGGCTTTGATACTAACTTCGATTGTTATCAATTTTGGACTCACTGCGTTCTTCTTTGTTCTCTCCTATCGTTCTTATCTGAAGCTGAGAACAGACGATATGGAAGAAGTAAGGGGGCGCCCATATGAATAATCTCGTCGTTCTGCCCATTCTCTTGCCTTTGATTACAGGTGTTCTGGCTCTGCTATTTTTCCGAAAAATAAATATCCAGCGGATCATTAGTGTCATTGGACTTTTGTTTACAGCAGCGGTCTCAACGATACTCATTACGCGGGTAGCTCAGACTGGAGTTCTAACGCTTAATATGGGTGGATGGGCACCTCCCTATGGTATTGTGCTTGTTGCGGACATGGTATCGGCGCTACTTGTCGTCGCCGCTTCCATCATTGCACTGGCGTGTCTGCTGTATGCGTTCCGCAGTGTGAACAAGGAGCGGGAAGAGCACCACTTCTATCCGTTCTTTCATTTTCTAATCGCGGGAGTTAACGGTTCATTCCTAACCGGAGATTTGTTCAATTTGTTTGTCAGCTTTGAACTGATGCTCATCTCTTCCTATGCACTGATCGTATTGGGAGGTACGGAAAGACAGCTTCGGGAAACGATCAAATATGTCTTGATTAACATCGTTTCTTCAGCTCTTTTTGTCGCTTCCATCGGCTTCCTCTACTCCATAACTGGCACACTGAACATGGCAGATTTGTCCATCAAAATTGCTGAAGTGGGACAGAGCGGAGTCATTACCTTAATTGCTGTTCTCTTTCTGATCGTATTTAGCATCAAGGCCGGACTGTTCCTGTTCTTCTGGCTGTCGGGCTCTTATGCGGCACCACCTGCTGTCGTCACTGCATTGTTCGCAGGATTGCTTACCAAGGTTGGCTTGTACGCGATTGTGCGAACATTCACACTGATCTTCTATCATGATCCTGATTTCTTCCATGCACTAATCGGATGGATGGCTGGAGCAACGATGGTCCTGGGTGTCATTGGTGCGATCTCATACCGCGATGTAAACAAGATTCTCATCTACAACGTGGTCGCAGGTGTAGGGTTTGTCGCTTTTGGTATGGCCGCGGCCAGTCGCCCTGCACTGGAA
The DNA here is from genome assembly GCF_037975265.1 of Paenibacillus sp. FSL P4-0176. Taxonomy (NCBI): domain Bacteria; kingdom Bacillati; phylum Bacillota; class Bacilli; order Caryophanales; family Paenibacillaceae; genus Paenibacillus; species Paenibacillus sp. FSL P4-0176. The sequence continues at coordinate 2,963,350 of NZ_CP150242.1, read as the reverse complement.
GGTCTGCTCTTCTATATGCTGCATGATATGTTGATCAAAACATTGCTCTTCCTGCTCGGCGGTGCCTTGATCGCTGTTGCCGGAACATCCAAACTCGACAACATGGGCGGGTTAATCCATCGCTATCCGCTGCTAGGCTGGATGTTCTTCATTAGTGCACTTGCCTTGGCAGGTTTGCCGCCATTTAGTGGATTTCCGGGGAAGTTGCTTCTCTTTGAAGGCGGCTTGCAGGCAGGCTTGTATGGTCTTACCGGCATTGCGGTGCTTTCGAGCTTGTTGATGTTATATTCGGTACTACGCATCTTCATACAAGCGTTCTGGGGCGAACCACCTGCCGGGGTTACACGACGCCCTTACGCGGTGAACGGCCTTCTGATTCCTGCCGGAATTCTGTTTGTATTCATCATCGTAATGGGTGTGGGGGCTGAAGGCATGTTCCAATTGACCTCCCGCGCAGGCGATATTCTACTGCATCCCAATATTTATATTGATGCCGTATTGAAGGAGTAGATGTCTATGGCCTTTCAGATTGTACTGAATCTTATCATTGCTTTTGTATGGATGTTTCTGAACAACGCCTGGAATGGTGTTGGTTTTCTCATAGGTTACCTGCTCGGACTGCTTCTCATCGGGGGGATGCGCAGATTCTTCCCCCAACGCTTCTATGTTGTGCGAGTCTGGGCCATCTTCAAACTGATTACTCTGCTGTTCAAGGAACTGGTGCGAGCCAGCATTGAGGTTATACGCCAGATTATCAAGCCTAAGCTCGATATAAGGCCCGGTATTTTTACGTATAAAACTCAATTGTCCTCGGATTGGGAAGTTACTCTGCTCTGCTTACTCATCTCATTGACACCAGGTTCTCTGCCGCTTGAGATCTCGGGTAATCAACGCAAACTGTTTATTCACGCACTGGATATCAAGGATGAACAGAAAATGAGAGATGATATCCAAAATACATTCGAAAAAGCAATTATGGAGGTGACGCGTTAATGTTATCCTCACTGTTGTTCATCTCATTGCTCATTCTCTCCTTAGCCATTCTGGGTTGCTTGTACAGGGTGCTTCGGGGACCATCCATGGCTGACCGGATCACGGCACTGGATACCATCGGTATCAATGTGATTGCCATCGTTGCCGTTCTGTCGATGATGCTGCAAACTCAGGCCTATCTGGATATTATCTTGCTGATTGGCATTTTGGCCTTTTTAAGTACAGTGGCATTTGCACGTTATATTGAACGGGGGGCGGTATTCAAAAATGATGGAGATCGTTAAAGTAGCCGCTGAAACAGCTATAGGTCTACTCGTACTGCTCGGTGCATTACTCAGTGCACTCAGTGCATTCGGACTTATTCGTCTGCCTGATGTATATCTACGTGCCCATGCCGCAACCAAAAGTATGACACTTGGAGTGTTCTGTGTATTAAGCGCTACATTTTTCTACTTCTGGTATTTCGATAACTATATCAGTGCCCGCTTGTTGTTAGGTATCCTGTTTGTATTCATCACGGCTCCGGTCGCCGGACATCTGAACGGACGGGCCGCCTATCGCACAGATGTACCACTGTGGGAGCAGAGCGTACAAGATGAATTGGAACCCTTGTTAAAAGGGAAAAAAGTGAACCATGAAGCCAAGGATATGATGGAGTAATCCCCAGCCTAGGCATAACAAATACCCCCGAGGATCAGCCGCCCTTTTCGCGGCATGTTCCCGGGGGTATTTTTTTTATTTTGCATACACGGATCATATCAGCCGTGATTATGCAGACTGATTAAGTAGTAAAGTCAGAATCCATTCAGTCCCTGTCTTCTCAGGTCCGCAGCCACAATACGTGCAAGCTCCGCAGCCCCTTGACGATTCGGATGCAGACTATCCCCTGTCATATATAGAGCAAGTGTTGCCGCAGGACCAATAGACGTGAAATAGGCAGAACTTAACTTATTCAGTTCAACCAGGGTGATCCCCTCTTCCTGAGCAAGTGCACGTGTGGATTGATTGTACCAGCGGTTCTCCGCTTGATGTACATTGGCTGTATTAAAGTCTGTTGCCCGGCCCTGAGGCGTGGAGAGGATAACCGTTGCTCCTTTGTTCTTCGCCTTACGTACCATATCCCGCATAATCTCTTTGAACTGCGCCTCCGTTGTATTGTTCTTGGCATTGGTATCGTTAATTCCGAATTGCAAAATAAAATAATCTCCCGGCTTGATATACTTCAGAATCGCTTCCATCTGACCATCATCGCGGAAACCTCTCGCAAATTGACCACTTGCCGCCATATTTCGAACCTGGAAGATGGAATTGTTCACATAGGACGGAAACAGCTGTCCCCAACCTCCTTGTGCACTGCTACCCAGCGGATAGTAATTGCAAACTGTTGAATCACCACCAATGTAGATTGTGCGATTGGTAACGGTCTGATTGGATAACTTCCGGATTTCGAGTGCACTAAGTGTGAAGGCGGTGCCTGCCTTTCCTTCTGTAACCAGCAGGTTTAATTGCCCGTCAGTCACCGGAATTTGAAACTGGTCCGTTGCCCCGTTGCCTGTCATATTAATGATCTGGTAGACACCTTCTGCAGCCACGCTGGCTCTGGCAGTATTGCCCAGGACCACTTTAACTTCATATAGGCCATTGGACAGATTCACATTGAAGGTATTGGTGCTCTTGGTGCCGTAAGTCAGAAACTGCACAGCGTCACTCTTAACCCCGCTTCCTGAGGCAGACACATTCCTCATCTGTGCAGGTGTGTTGAAGCCATAACCTTTCGTAGGCGTATAAGCATCTCCTGCGGACACGCCTGTGTAACCGCTCTCAACGCCACCCGAACCAAAATCAAATCTGTAATTGTCCGTTGCCGCTTCGGCGACTTGCCCTCCACTGCTTCCCAAACCGATGCCCGTTGTACTTGCAAACAGAACAAAACAGAGCAGAAGCTTTACCGATATTGACCATTTCATCACTGAATTCTCCTCTCGAATATACTACGAAGACAGAATAACCTTCCAATCGCTGTTATCCCCAGATTTTTCGATTCCCTTTTCTCAAGGGGAAATCCGGTGATAGCGTATGCTTCCGATGTAGCTTTCTTGCAGAAAGCTTGTAGCTTCGCTTTTTCAGTTTTTTTAAGCCTCAGTTTCACAGAACTTGATCAAGCCAGTCATAAGCCTTCGCTCCGCTAATCTCATGTCCACCTGTAAAGAAATCCGCATCCAGTGATTCTGATGCTCCCGCCTGCTCATATATGTGTGTCAAACGGGCATACGCCTCTCTCGCTGCATGGATGGGGAACACCTGATCATCACTTCCGGCTTCAATAAAAAGTGGCCTAGGCACAATCAGGCCGATGAGATCCGGCAACTCCGCTTCACGCAGGATACCTGGCACATAGTTGTCCAGACAATGGTTCCGATCCAGTATGCTGCCTTGGAATGTATTTGCATAACCGCTTACCACAGATGCCCTGAACCGTTCATCCAACGCGGCTGTAAATGCAGTCACCAGCCCACCGCCCGAGATACCCATGCTTCCAATTCGCTCCGAATCCACTTCTGGCCGAGTCGATACATAATCCAATACACGTGTTGTTTCATACACCCTATGACCGGCGAGGGTCTTCCCCACCATGAGCAGATGCGCAGCAATCTTTGTACAGGAGCTTACCCCTGGTGGCGCATCGCGGTCCTCTTCCAGTCTTCGATCACCAAATCCGAGCAACTCTGGAGCCGCAACCACATATCCCCGCTTCACAAGAGCTACTGCAAAGTCCTTGTGTAATCCGGGCTCGCCTGTCCGTAGTGACCCATCCGGTTCCATACCCGATATCTCTCTGCTACCGTAGCCATGCCCATGACAAGCAACGATAGCAGGTCTCTTTGTATCAGTAACGCTTCCATCACCCGGAATTAATAAATACACAGGCATGCGAAGTCCTGCATAGGTCGTGATTTCAATCCGCTCCCGAATATATCCGTCACATGTAATGCGCTCCAGTAAGACAGGATTCAGTGCGGCCGCCATCGTGGGAAAACCTCCCAGCCGTTCTTTCACACGTGTACGTAACTGACTGCGCCATAACTCCAGGGGTTGATCTGGATGATACGCGGAACGACCACGAAGATTCGTTTGTTGTTGTAGATAGGCTTCAATATCAGACATGGGCCTGTGTCCCTCCTGTTTTTCATAGGATAACGTAGATAAAAGACTGTTATATGGAATTAATTCCATCCATTATAGAACATCTAGGTCACCCATGAATTGAACATGTTTGCCTGTTTTGAATGGAATCACATGATTTCTAGCCAAAAAAAGGATATCTCCAACCTGAAGACAGGTTACGGAAATACCCTTCATTTCATCTGACCTGGCAGCCACCAGTTCCACCTGCCCATTAATTTCATCAATGCAGGTACCAGTATTAGACGGATTAATGTAACGTCAATCAACACCGCTGCCGTGATTCCGATCCCTAACTGCCTCACACCTGCGACTTCAGCAAAAGCAAACGGCACGGTCACCGCAAGCAGAATTGCTGCTGCGGAGGTAACCAGACGGCCTGTAGAAGCCAATCCCTGCTGGACAGCCACATCACTGTCTCCAGTTCGTCTATACACTTCCTGAATACGGCTCAGCATAAACACACCATAATCCATGGATATGCCAAACACCAATCCTGCAATGAATACAGGAATCATAATGGCAATGGCTGACGGCTCCATACCTAGATGTCCTTCATTGAACACCCACACCAATATGCCAAATGAAGCGGCTAAGCTGAGCAGATTCATCAGAATTGCCTTAATTGGAATGAGCATCGATCGGAATGCCGCCAGTAACACAAGATAATTGGTGACCACTACAAATACCAGCACTTTGGGCAGTTGACTTGTGACTTCCTGCATTATTTCATACTGCTTGGCAGCTTCCCCACCATAACGTAGTTTTACATTGTTGAAACCTGGTGCATGATCGCTATTCCTTATTCGTTCCAGCCAGTCTGCAACCTGTTCCGACCCAGGCTCCCCGTGGACGGTGGCTATCAATCGAATCGAGTGATCAGAGACCGTTGAACGCAGCCATGTCGTCCTTGTTGACTCCTTGCCTTCTATGGAAGGAGTTAGCGCCGACGGTGGAATTTGAAAAAGGCTCTGCGAGTCCGTTTGATTCGGCTGTAATAGGCCCCATGGTGAAACAATGCTCAATACGTCTGAGTCCTGCAGTAGTTGACGGGCTTTGTTGTGGGCCATCTGCCAGTGAGAGGAAGTCAACAGTTCCTGCTGTCCGCCAATCACAATCTCGATGGCGGAGGTATTCTTTTGCCCCAAATCATGTTGCAACTGCTCTGCTGCTTGGCGGGACTCCATTCTCTCTGGCAGTGAAGAAGCATCCGGGACGGACAGTTCCAGCCGGGTCACTGGATAAACACACAGGAGCAGCACAACCGTACCTCCAATGGTCATACTGACTGGTCGTTTCATGACCATCGCTGACCATCGATGCCAGACCGAGCGTCTAGGTAACCAATGGACTAACTTTCGCCTGAAGATCCGACCCGTAGACAGTGACAGCACGGCTGGAAGCAGTGTTACATTTAAAAGCAGCGATAGGAGCAGAACGATGATGGCCCCCAAGGATACACTCAGAAACATCGGCAGTCTGATCCAGAGCAGACCCAGCAGCCCAAGGAGCACGCAAGCTGCCGAGAACAACACCGCTCTTCCTGCTGTACGCAGTGTTCGCTGAAGAATCTCCCTACGCAAAACCTCGTTCTGCATAAACAGACTTCTGCCCTGGACATTAGCTTCACCTTCATCTTCATAAGCCCGCTGAACTTCTTCCCTGTACCTGCTCAGGATGATCAGGGCAAAGTCTATACTCAGTGCCATGCCCACCATGGGAATCACATTAATGATAAAGTTGGACAATTCCAGATGATAACCAAGGAGTGACGTGACTCCCATCGCGGTAATCACAGCACTGATCCCCATCATGACAGCAATCAACGCGGCATATAGCCCCCTGAATGCAAAACACAAAACGATCAGGGCAATCGGTAGGCCCACCATCTCTGCCCGTTCCAGATCACGAAAGCTCAGATGATTGACATCCTGCTGCACGACTGCCTTCCCCGTCAATTGCACCGTACCTGGACCGTCTGTTTCCAGCACGGCGCGCAACTGCTCCAGTGGGGGACCCATCTGATGCGCGGGCACATCCATTTTCACAAGGGCATATGCCCTTTGGTCTTGCAGCGTCACTCTTTCACTAACATCCAGAGGGGATGTGATAGAGGTTACCGCAGGCAACACTTGAACCTGTGTCAAACGATCCTTGATCCACTGCCTGAACTGTAACGGCGAGGTATTTTCCTTTTTCTCAAACACCAGAATAACCGGATCAGCGGGAGATCCGAATTCATCCTCCAGAACAAGTTCAACCGCTTGCGCATCCCCGTGAACCCGTTTTAATCCGTGATCCTGAACAATGTCAGGTAACTTCCACGCCCAGACCGTTGACATCCCGATGATAAATACCCAGCAGAGAATAATGAACCGCGGATATCGGCTGATGAAGGCAGCAAGTCTGCGATAACCCATACCTAAGCTCCTCTGCGATCAGATTAGTCATTCGATTATATTCATCGGTAAGGGTAAGATCATAAGCACATTCATACACTTGCGGTGTATATCTCCTTCACTCGGGTTCGCGAACTATTGGATGCCATGATTCACAGGTGTTCTGTTCGCTATGGGGGCAGGGATGTATGTAAAAGGAAGTAACTCTGCTGTCAGTCCCGGGCCAAAGGCCAGCGCTATCCCACTGGAATGCTCTTCCTTCTGTCTGTAATCCTCGCGGATGGCTTGAAGAACAAAAAGAATCGTCACGGACGACAGGTTGCCATAATCCCGCAGGATGTTTCGGCTGTAGGAGACCTGCTCATCTGTCAACTGATACAGCTTCTGAACGGCATCCACGATGCCTCTGCCTCCCGGATGGATCGCCCATATTTCCGGTAAACCGCTCCCCTCCAGCAACCGTTCTACCTCTGGACCGAGATGCAAACCAAGCAGCTTCGGAATCTGTGGTGACAGGTAGAGATCAAAGCCTGTATTGCCGACTTCCCAGATCATTTCTTCTGCACAATCCGGGAGCAGCGTTGAGTGCCCTCGGCCTAGTCGAAAACATTCATTGCGGTCTGTTCCGGACGCACCAATAACACAGGCAGAGGCACCGTCTCCGAAGAAAGATGCAGCATACAGGTCGTCCCGTTTGGCAGATGGCTGAAAGTGAAGTGTACATAGTTCCACACACACGATGAGAACTGTAGCCTTCTGATCTGCCGTTACAATGGAATTCGCCAGTTGAATCGCCTTCAGACCGGCTGCACATCCCTGAAACACCAGTGGAATCCGGTTGATCTGCGGTGACAGTTCAAGCTGTTGGATCAGCCGAACATCAAGTCCGGGCAGGAATTGCCCCGTGCAACTCACCGTAATAAGATGTGTAAGTTCCGAGGAGGTTACGTCTGCATCCTGAATGGCCTGTCCGGCCGCCTCGAGACCAAGTGGAACAGCAGCAGCTTTGTATTTGCCCACACGCTCGGATGTAGTCGGAACCTCGTCCGCATTGGTAAAGGGTAAATATCGGCAAGAATCAACAGGCTCAAGCAGATTCGGTTCACACGTATACCGAGTCTCCACACCGCACTGATTAAAGATTCGTTTGGCCCACCTTCTCGCATCCGGCTCATGTTCCAGCGCTTGCGCGAGACGGGCAGACACATCCTTTTGCTCAATACGGTGGGCAGGCCACGCCGTTCCTATTCCCATAATACTTGCCCCAGTATTTGCCTCAAGCTGGTTCATCGGCTTAACCCCCTTATAGTACGTGTTCAAAAGTAGGCTTTTTAAACAACCTATATATAAAATAGGTTCATATGACATGTGTGCAGGATATAGTACAAGTCTATTCACTACCTGTCCTGTTTATGTTCATATTAACAAGCAAAGGCGGACAACTTATGCGAGTTTCGCACGTGCTGTCCGCCTTTGATACCGGATTAAACCCGTTCCTATATTACATATTCGATCTGTCAGAACTATTCAGGCCGAATTATCGTGAATCTCTCCCCAAGCTTGGCATAATCATTACCCGCCAGTCGGCTGACTGGTTTCAAATGATCCATCAGGATATAGCCCTTGTCCGGATTGTAGACTTGTTCGCTGAAATGATACTGTACAATGCGTACCAGCAGCAGGTCACTCACTGGTTTGCCCTCATCATTCGTGATCGGAATGTGTTGATACAGCTCACACTCCATCCGAATGAGTGCTTCCTGAATTCCTGGCACAGCAACCTTGGTACTTGGCACTGTAGTCAGTTTTGTCCGCTCAAGCTCACTTTCGTGGGGTTCCAGTATGGCTGCTGTCTCATTCACTTCTGTTATGATTGCTTCATCACAGATATGCACGACCAGTTCTTGATGAGCAAGCACATTACGCGCAGTATCTTTCATGATACCGTCTTTACGTGCAATGGATATGGATAACAGCGGTGGGTCCGAACTAACCACATTAAAGAAACTAAAAGGCGCTGCATTAATTACACCATTCTTATCTGAAAGTGTCGTCACAAAAGCAATTGGACGTGGTACCACCGAACCACTCATCAGTTTATAGTTGTCTCTTCCCGTTATTTCACGCGGATCCAATGTATACATATGTAAATATCCCCTTCCATGCTCGTGTAACAAGTGTCAATTTCACTTCAGGACACGATAACACACTCATATTTATTATATAACGTAAAATGCTGAATTAACAAAAAAACTCCCTGGTGCGATTGCACCAGGAAGTACGAACATGCTTTTTCTTATTTAACAATGCTGTTCAGAATGTCTTCCATAATTTGAAGGTTCGCTTGAACTCCGCTGTACAACCAGCTACTGGACCGGGTGAATTCAAAGACATTACCTGTCTTTACAGCAGGAATGCTCTGCCATACGGCATCTTTCAGCGCTTCTGAGCCTGCTCCCTTGTCACTGTTCACCAGGAATAGATAGTCTGTGTCCATTTCCGCGATCTTCTCCAATGAAATCTCAGACCAGTTACCCGTTGCCTTCGCAGATGCTTCCTTCACAACATTAGGCTCTGCAAGTCCAAGTTCGTTGTACATCACTTCACCACTGGAAACATTGTTGCTTACAACATAAAACTTGTTATTGAATAACCATAACGCTGCGGCCGACTTTGTTCCTCCAGTAACAGCAGTTACTTTTTCTTTGATTTCCTTTGCCTTGGCATCATAATCGTCAAGCGCCTTCTGCGCTACATCCGATTTGTTCAGAAGCTCGCCGATCTTGAGCAGAGCCTGACGCGAGTCCTTGTTGACCTCATCTCCGAGTACATAAGTAGGGGCAATTTTGTTGTACTGTTCGTATTTCTCCCCTTCAACTGTACTTTCAGAACCCATAATAATCAGGTCTGGTGAGAAACTGGCCATGGCTTCAAAAGGTAGATCACTTGCAATACCAGGTATACCATTCAGATCGGTTTGCAGATAATCCTGCAAACCACTGCCGTTGTTGATGGACCACTGTGCCGCTGGCTTAACACCGAGTGTAACGAGATGGTCTTCCAGATAAGACGCGATGACACGTTCAGGGTTAGCCGGGATGGTTACTTCGTGTCCCATTGCATCTGTTAATGTGCGCTCTGTAGCAGCTTCTGTTTGTGTCTCAGTCTCCGTTTTTGTATCGTTCTCTCCTGCTGCTCCATTCTCTGCAGGCTTCGCTCCACACGCGGCCAACCAGATGGACATAACCATCACCGTCATTAGAAGCATGATCATCTTTTTATTTCTCTTAAACACTTGATATATCCCCTTTCAATTCATTATGAAAAACTTATTCGGCGCTATTGTGACAGATTTCAATGTTCAAAAATATTGAAACTATTATTGATACATATAATATCCGTATGTACATTTGTCCGATTCCATTGACAATGATAATTGTTATCAGTTCAGTTGTCAATTCGATTTTGCTCTGCGCTATAAAGTTGAACTACAGATTGTTTACACTGACACTACGATGATAGAACAACCTTCCAATCGCTGTTATCCCCAGATTTTATAGATTCCCCTTTCTCTAAGGGAAAATCCGGTGATAAATGCGACCGCTTCGCTTTTTCAGGTTTTTTCTATCTTCTCTGTTTTGTGTAAATGATTAGTTCAACTATATAGATCATATAAAATCTTCTTGACGGCATTCACATATAGGCGGATGCCGCCATATGCTGAATGCAGAATACGACGACAGGAAGGATGTTCTGTACATGTATTACGAATATAACCCTTATCTAAATTATGGAGAAGACCGTTCCTTTCAATTGCCTCCCCTGTTCCCAGGAGGTGGCGGTGTCGGCACACCGGGTGGTCCGACGTTTCCGGGTATACCTGGCGGTCAAGGCTCCTATCCTCCATACATTCCAGGCGGAGGACCCGGTCCATATATCCCCGGAGGCATTCCAGGTACAATCCCGGGTACAGCACCAGGCGTACCTGCGCAATTGACTCAAGGCAATCTGCCCACCCTGCTTAGTGCCTATCCTCGTCCGGTAGGTCAGCCTCCGGCAGAAATGCTTTTTCTGTATAACCTGATCAAAAGCAGCCCGGGTCTGCTCCCGCTCTTCCTCCAGCAACAGCCGCAAAGTCTCACTCAAGCTGTGCAATTTGCACAGACTGGTGCAGCGGCACCACGAGATAACGAAGAACGTGCGCTGCCCAACTTTTGCTACAACCGATGGTCCCTTGTCTTCACATACAATGATGTCTACCTGATGTGGCCTGCAATTAATCTGTTTGGTTTTGTGGTGGGGTACTTCTATCCATTCCTCACGCCAGGTATACTGTCCAATACACAGATTTTGTTTGCGCTTTGCTAAACTTGTCCTTACCTACAGCAAGAGCCTCACTTGGAAGCATAATTCCTTCCAAGTGAGGCTCTTGCTCGTTCTTGAACCCAAAGTAACTTTACACTATTTTAAGACTCCATAAACGCAAGGTGTTCAGAATCAGTACCTTTAACTCAACACTTGATCGTTCTGGCGCTTCCTGCCTCTACTGACCATTAGGAAGTAAATCACCAAGGCACCGAGATCAGCACACGCGATAACGATTCCCATTGGCACAGCTGTGCCTTCTCCTCCGAGACCTACGAGTGGAGCGACAATACCACCGAACAGGAACGTCATCACACCAATAAGCGCAGAAGCACTGCCTGCCGACTTCTCCTGATTGGCCATCGCCAAGGCAAAGGACGCGGTATTGACCAACCCAACACTGGATACCACCAAAAATAGCGGAATCAGTACAGAGATTAGATTACCTCCAGCCAGAATGGCGATGAGCAGAGATGTTCCTCCGAGCGCCGCGGTTAGTAGACCCGCGATTAACAGCCGGGTTTCAGATACCTTACCTGCAAGTCTGCCGGCAATCTGACTGGCCAGAATAATGCCTAACCCGTTAATGGCGAAGCATACACTGAACATTTGCGGGGATACCCCGTATATTTTCTGAAGCACAAACGGCGAACCGGATATGTAGGCAAACATGCCAGCCGCTACGAAACCCTGGGTCAACGCATAACCCATAAACTGACGATCCCCTGCGATTTGACGAAACGTAAGTAATGTCTGTTTCAATCCCCCGCTTGATCTGCGGTTGGAAGGCAATGTCTCTCCAAGACCGAAAATGACAGCCAACAGCGTCATTATGCCTATAAGGCTGAGCAAAATAAACACGCCGCGCCACGACGTATACGTCAACAATTGTCCACCAATGATTGGTGCAGCAATCGGGGCTACGCCGTTAATCAGCATTAACAGGGAGAAGAACCGTGTCAGTTCCGGGCCCGAATATACGTCTCTGACGATTGCGCGCGAGATGACAATCCCTGCCGCTCCAGCTACACCCTGAATGAACCGTAGCACAACAAAAGAGCCCATCGTCGGGCTGACCAGGCAAAGTATGGAGGCGATCGTATAGAGCACAAGCCCTGCAATGAGCGGTGTTCGCCGACCACGTACATCACTTAGAGGTCCGGCAAGCAACTGTCCAACCGCAAGTCCAATCATACATGCCGTCAGACTGAGTTGAGCATACGAGGTCGATGAACCAAACTCATCAGCCAGCGTGGGCAATGCGGGTAAATACATATCCAGGGACAACGGCCCAAAGGCCGACAGCGTCCCCAGAATTAATGCCATTCGCACACGCGATGTAGAGTTTGTGTCCAATGAAGCTGTTGTACTTTTCATCAAGTACTACTCCCCGCTACCCAGCAGTTTGAGCAGATTGGACGGCAGTGTGAACTGCTGATTGTTAATAATAATACGGCGCAATTCTTCTTCATCCCGCTCGTTATCGGCGTCCTTAATCTCCTGAATTTCCCGGTGAAGTCGCTCCATCTGTTGATCCAGCGCATTTGCCGAATCTGCCGCACTCTTTAACTCTCTCGTCAAATGCTCGGGAACATCCTTATTGTATTTATAAAAAATCTTATGCTCCAGACTCGCCCAGAAATCCATCGCGATTGTACGGATCTGGATCTCCACACATGCTCGTTCCTCGCCATTGGACATGTACACAGGCACTTCCACCAGAAGGTGAAGGCTTTGGTAGCCGTTTGGCTTTGGATTCTCGATGTAATCTTTGACCTCCAGTACACGCAGATCACTCTGGTTGCACAACATATCCTTAATGCGATAGATATCCGAGATAAAAGAACATGTAATCCGCACCCCGGCGATATCCTTGATATTTTGCTTGATGCTCTCAAACGTTAACTCATGATTTTTGCGGAACATCTTGTTCATAATGCTCTCAGGAGATTTCAGTCTGGACTTTGTATGCTCAATTGGACTGTAATCATGCAGAGACTGGAATTCTTCCTTCAGGACTTCAATCTTGGTCTCCATTTGATCCAGAGCAAATTTATAAATCATCATAAATCTGGTAATTTCATATTTGAATTTCTTGAATTGATCGATTGGATGTGGGGCGTTCATCATGGCTTTCTCCCTTTCTTTCTGCACACTAAAATTAGTTTTATGAATATGAGAACAAGCGGTCAATCCACAGGTCTCCTGAACCATTATAAATCATATGGAGCCAATAAACGAATTTCTCACATTTGGGCTGGCGATTCAGCCTGGAAGGTATGGGAACTTATTTTACGCGCATCCTATAGAAGCATCCCTGTCATTTGGCCTGTTATTACCGATGAAAGAGGTTGATTTTCCTGCTCTATCAAGTGACGTATTCATCCGATACACTTCGGGTTAAAGCTTATTTATACCTGCCACAAGGGTGTTCATTACCTGATATCACGACATATGAAACTTCTCATCCCGGCTCTATCTCCTCTGCCTTTCCGGAATTTGCTTCCATACATACATCTCTACATTTGCAACCACTCGCCAGCCATTACCCTTCTGCCAGAATGCATGATATCGCACACACACAGGAACAATGGCCTGTGCTGATCTATTGTCGCGGCGGACTTGGCAGCTATGGCGGGGTAAATACCGTTTGGCTTGAGCAGTTTGTACATAAAGGTTATATCGTGTTCGCCCCATCCTATCGTGGCAACGAAGGCGGTGAGGGTCGTGACGAGTATGGCGGGAAAGATGCCGAAGATGTGCATGCCGCTTACCGGTTAGTGCAACGTTTGCCTTTTGCCGACCCGACTCGGATATCGTTAATGGGGTTCTCCCGTGGAGCCATTAATGCTGTACATACCGCAACTGCCTATAATGAGGGACCGGACAAAGTACATAAGTTAGTTCTTTGGAGCGGTGTCTCCGATGTGGAACGCACTTACCATGAGCGAACCGACCTGAGGCGCACATTGAAACGGGTGCTAGGTGGTTCCCCACGCACGGTTCCAGAAGCTTATCTCGCCCGTTCTCCCTTGTCGAAAGCGAACAAACTATCTTGTCCCGTGCTGATCATGCATGGTACATCAGATACACAAGTGAATTATAGTCACGGAACCCGAATGTATCACTGGCTTAAGCGGCGAGGTGCAGACGTCACATTTCACGCTTATGGCGGGCAGGATCATCATTTTCACGAGAAAATACATGAGTCAGCGGTGAACAATATGTTTGATTGGCTCGCTGCACCTTAAGTCTTGCGCGATGAATTTCATTTTGAAGATGCATGGGTTATGGCTGTATACTGGAGGAGCTACGTTTTTTGAAAGGACGGATAGGATGAATCAAAGCACCCTCCAAAAATACGCCATGTTGCTTCTCTGTATGTCTGCCGGAATGGTGGACCTGATCGGATATCTGGGACTGGGGCATGTGCTCACAGCCAATATGACGGGAAATATTGTTTTGTTGGGTATTGCCATTGCCCGTGCTCAGGAATTTGTCGTGCTGCGGTCATTGCTTGCTCTCATCGGTTTTATTGCCGGCAATGCCATTGCAGCACATATGGTTGGACCTGTGCAGACCAAAAATGGCTGGTCTTCTAAGGTCACAGCTGTATTTACTGTTGAAAGCATATTGCTCCTGCTGTTCGCGATCGCCATGATTAGTCCATTTTCAGAACAACTGTCCTATCTGTTAATTGTCATCCTAGCCGTTGCAATGGGGATGCAAACAACTGCGGCACGCCGCATTGGCATTGCTGGCATCTCAACAACCGTGCTCACCAATAATTTGGCCGCTGTGGTTGAGGATACCGTGAGCATCCTCAAAAAGCTGCGACATGCCAATATCCGATCGTTAACCAAAGCCTTGTCCACAGATTCCTACCTTCGTGCAGGTGCTGTTGTCATCTATTTGATCGGCGTCATTGCAGCCGCATTGTTATTCCACCGTGTGCCCATGATTGCAGTCTGGATTCCTGTCCTGATCATTGGCGGCGTAACCCTATACGCCCGATTACATGCATGGGGAACTTCACAACAAAGCGAAAGTTAATAAAAGTTAATAGTAGAAGAAGTAACCTGTCCATGTTCAAGTGGCTGTTCAAAAGTCCGCTTTAGGATACTGAAAACTGGTCTTTTTGAACACGTACTTTAAATTGTTTTAAGTACAATCACGCTATTTATTTCATCAAAGCAGCTTGTTGGCGGATAAGCTTGACCAGATGCTGTGCAGCAGGTGATAATACCTCCCCGGCTCGTGTACATACGGCAACCGTATTTCTCAGCTGTACACCTCGAACAAATACACGTGCCAGCCTGCCTTGCTGCACATCTTCGTTCACAACCAAAGAAGATATAAAGTTGGCCCCATAACCTGCCTTCACCGCACTAATCGTTTCGTTCAGCCCGTTGAACTGAAGCGCAATGCGGGGAGCGGCCAGGTTATTTGTTGTGCAAAGGGAAACGAGTCGCTCACGTGTAGCACTGCCTTCTTCGCGCATGATGAACGGTTCTGCCATCATCTCATGCAGCTCGATTTCTTTTCCCGCATACGGATGGTCAGGGTGCACAACAAACCACATCTCATCGTCAAACAATTCATCCCATTGGACACCTGCATGTGTAATGCCACTTCCACCATACACTGCAATCTCTGCCTCATAACGAAGTAATTGGTCAAAAGCCATCCGGGTGTTGGTTGTGCTCACAACAATCTCCACATCCTCGTGCATTTGCTTAAACCGAGCAATCCAGCCCGGCAACAGAAAATTTGAAGGCAAGTAGGTTGCCGTAAGACGGATCAGTCCTTTCTTGCCCTCCCGAAAATCCTGCACAAAATTCTCGACATCCTGCTCCAGCATGAACAGACGTTCCGCATAACCTGTCAACTGTATCCCCGCATCCGTAAGCACCAGTCTTCTTCCCTCCGAAACAAAAAGCTGGATTCCTAATTCACGTTCAAACTTCTTCACCTGAGAAGATACCGCAGGTTGACTAATATTTAGTTCCTCTGCGGCACGAGTGACCCCGCCATATCTCACGATGGCATGAAATAATCGTAATCCATGCAGATTCATGTTTACACCTCTTCCACGTCAAATTACATAATCTAAAGTTATATTATCATACATAATATATATTTTATTTATATATCTGCTCCATTTATAGTTGAAATATGAAATCCAATACAAGGAACAAGGAACAAGGAAAGGAACATGTGAACATGAAAAATATAAATACGACGAACCTACAGCATACCTGGACTCAAGTCGACGACTACATGAATGATCTGCTGATTCCGTCAGATTCCCTGCTGGAACATACACTGCAAAGCAATACCGAAGCTGGACTCCCTGCTCATGACGTAACACCGAATCAAGGAAAGTTACTTCAGCTCATGCTGCAAATCCAAGGCGCATCCCGTGTACTTGAAATCGGCACTTTGGGTGGATACAGTACCATCTGGATGGCAAGAGCGCTGCCTGAACACGGACGCATCGTCTCACTGGAATCCGAATCACACCATGCAGACTTGGCCCGGGCCAATCTCACACGAGCAGGACTGATGCACAAGGTTGACCTGAGAGTTGGTCCTGCCCTAACCACCCTTCCCGATGTTCAGGAAGAATACAGGGAACCGTTTGATATGATCTTCATCGATGCTGACAAACCGAGTAATCCCGATTATCTGAGATGGGCCCTGCGACTGACTCGGCCGGGGAGTCTTATTATTGGTGATAATATCGTCAGGGACGGTGAAGTGATCCGCACAGACAGCACAGACCCCAGAGTTCAGGGCGTTCGATCATTCCTGCAGTTGATCGCGGATCACCCTCGACTTGAAGCTACAGCACTGCAAACGGTCGGTAGCAAAGGTTACGATGGATTCGTCATTGCTCGTGTGATTGATGCCCCTGAACCAAAATAAACAGTGGTCAATTCTTCCGCAAATTCCCCTTTCCTGTTAAACTGGAATCACTGCACAGGCAGACTGGGGGGAACCACTTGAGAGTTTTACAACATATTAATGATGAAATTCGCGGCTGGTCCCGCAATATTCAACTGTTTTTCCTGGCTAGCATTCTGTATCAGATCGGAAATGGTATGTTCTCTGTCTTGTATAATCTGTACATTCAGGGTCTGGGCTATAATGATACAATGAACGGCCAAATTGTAAGTATTCAATCACTCGCAACAGCCATTATGTTTGTTCCTATCGGTCTATGCGGTGATCTGTTCAGCCGCAAGCGATTACTCATTACCGGGGCGTTATTCAGCGGAATCTTTCTGATCGGACGCTCCTTCGATTATTCGGCTACAGGACTGATCTGGTTCGCGGTATTCTCTGGCCTTTTCGCTGGAGTATTCCAAGTACTGGCCATTCCTTATCTGGCGGAAAACGTCAAGAAAAGCCAGCGGCTGAAGATGTTCAGTTATTATTCATCTCTTGTGCTCGCTTCCCAGGTGCTTGGTAGCCTGGGTGGCGGTGTATTCGCAGATTTGTTACATACGGCAGGACTCGCCAAGGTGACCGGATTGCAGACGGTTTTATTTGTCGGTGGTGCAGCAACACTAGCTGCATTTATTCCACTGTTATTTGTAACCGAAGGCAAGGCTGCTCCGCAGACAACCATTCCGGCGCAACCCGTTCTTCAACCCAATGAGGAGCTAAAAGAAAGTTCAACAAATATCCCAAGCACGGACGATTCGATCACGAAGAAAAAAGATTCCCGACTGATTGGTCAGTTTATAGTGACTCAGTTGTTAATTGGATTAGGTTCCGGACTGGTTGTACCGTATCTGAATCTGTATTTCACCAATCGGTTCTCGGTTTCTCTGAGCGGCATGAGCTTACTGATTGCACTTGGTCAGATTATGACGATTGTATCGATGCTGATTGGTCCTACCTTGGCGGCAAAGGTCGGAAGCGTAAGAGCCGTTGTCATTTTCCAGGTCATGTCGCTGCCCTTCCTTCTATTAACAGGCTTCACCAATCTGTTGTTCATCGCTTCGCTCAGTTTCTTGTTCAGACAAGCATTGATGAACGCAGCCAATCCCATTCATTCAGCCATACTGGTGGATCGGATCTCGGACAAACGCCGCGGCATTGCCAATTCACTGATGCAGACCTCGTTCATGATTGGTTGGGCGACCATGGGACCCGTTCAATCCTATCTGGTCACCACGTACGGAACGTATTGGGGTTATGCGATCACTTTCAGCATCACAGGCTGTCTATACGTTATTTCATCACTGATGTACTTTGTAATGTTCAGAGAACCCAAACCTTCCGCTACGGCTCTCTCAGGATCTTAATGAGTTGAACACTAGCAGTCTGGTTGTTCCGCAGATAACGCAACGTATCTCATCATCAGGAGTGATCACACATGAACATGAATCCTTCATTAAACCTGAATGCATACCTGAATCTCATACCACCTCATTCAACCGGTAGGCTAAACGGATGGAACTGATGCGCAAGCTTGGTTCCCACGTTGTCTTTCGGTTTTTTCTTAGTCTGGGTGTCTCTGTTCTTGGCGGATTGCTGTTCACAGTCATTCATACACCGATCCCGTGGTTGCTCGGGCCAATGGTATTTATGCTGCTTGGCTCCCAAGTCGCCAAATGGCCGCTCATGTGGCCTGCCTCCATTCGGGACTATGGCATTCTGATTGTTGGTTATTCGATTGGACTCACCTTAACTAAAGAGGCACTGCACGGCATTTTGCTACAACTTCCCATGATGCTTCTGATGACCTTGCTGTTAATCGGATTGTGTGTAATTACGGCCTACATCGCTTCAAAGATAACCGACTTTGACTTCCCCTCCCTGCTGGTTGGCAGTATTCCAGGAGGACTATCCCAGATGGTGTCCCTCGCAGAAGAGATGAAATCTATCAATCTGACGCTGGTTACCTTTTTGCAGGTGACTCGGCTGATCATGATTGTCTTCTGTGTTCCGTTCCTGCTATTCAGTCCGTGGTTTGAAGGTACCGCAGGTGGAAGTTTGGATCATCCGTTCATTGACGTAGCAACGTGGGGTACCCTTTTTCCCGAGATTCTTCTCTATGCTCCGCTCTGTGTAGCTGGTGCATGGGTTGCACGCAAACTCCGATTTCCGACGGCCTTTATGCTGGGTCCCATGATTGTCATGTGTGTCGTTCAATTAAGCACAACGATGCATACGCCCAGTCTGCCAACCTCACTCTTAAACGTATCGCAATTGATGATTGGCAGTCACGTTGGACTGATGCTCAAGCCGGAACAGTTGCAACGCAAGACACAGACAGTCACGCTAGCGGTGATGAGTAGTGTACTGCTCATTGTTGGTGCGCTTGGATTGAGTTATCTGTTAATGAATGTGTTCTCCCTCTCCGCGGCAACCTCACTACTCAGTATGGCCCCTGGCGGGATGGATCAGATGAGTATCATGGCACATGAAGTGAATGCCGATCTTTCGGTTGTATCCGGGTATCAATTGTTCCGCATCCTGTTTATCTTTTTCATCGTCTCTTCCGTACTGAAGATGATTCTTGTACATATGTTAAAAGAAAAGAAAGCAGATCCCTCACTTCAATGATCATATTTCGCCCCGATTCCATGACAAAGAGAGTATCCATTTGATGTCACATCCTGCGGATACTCTCTTTTATTTGTACAGACTCATCTTCAACATTTGGCCCTCATTCAATTTTAAGCATAATGATGTCTTATGAATAAATTCGGTTGTACATCCAGCCTACAATGCCCACCGTAACCACTGTTGCCCCAATAATAAATGCATAATAGCCAATCTTACTTTTGGACTCCGAAGTCTGATGGTCATAATAATCCGAGTTACGTCGGTAAAACCCCATCCATAACTCTCCGATCATATTCACTACAACCAATACAAAACGTTTAACAAGCCCCATTGTATTCGCGTCTCCTCTCTCTAATCAACCTTCTTCCCTATTAAGTATAATTATCCCAATTCATTAAAACAACCCACTCATATTACCTTCGGTGCGGTTTCATGCTCCAACCAGTTTAGAATATCAAAGGCTTCTTGGTCGGTGCTACCACACATCTCTTCCTCAGCTTGCAATCCACTGCATACCGCAGGACGATCTTTTTGGCCAAAAATTCCGCAGCGATTATCATCGGTAAGCTGCACACAACGTACACCTGCCGGCTTGCCATGAGCCATGCCCGGTATCGGTGATGATATGGAAATCGCGATACAACATGCGGCACAGCCTGTCCTGCATTCCATACATATTCCCTCCTAATTTTAATACTTATATTACTTACAATACGTGTTCAAAAAGACCGGTTTTCAGTACCAAGAAGATGGGATGAATTCCATCTTCGATACTGATGATGCCATAAGGCATCCTTCGTAATCAAAAGCGGACTTTTTGAACTACCTCTGATATTATGAGCGATTTATCCAGGTCCAGGTTCGAGCCAGCCCCTGAGCAATTCTCCGATTCATGCTTCGATTGGAAAAATACCCCCCATGACTTAGCGGATTCCAACTCATAGCCACGCCGCCAGAGTTCACTTCAATGTCTTCTTTGACCGCTTTCTCATAAGCGGGATCAATGGGGCGTAATGGATAACCCAGAATATCATCCCGATCGTAGAAGTTCACCCACTCCCCTTCCAGCCCAGCATAGTACTGATTCACATGGGAAGAGGGCACCTGAATTGGACAACTAAAGTCATGGTAACGCAAACTCCATAAGGGCAAGGTTGTACCAAAGGAGTAAAAATTGGTCAGCGTATCCCCCCGCTCCAGAGCCGAGTTCACATCCACAACCTCAGGCACACGACTGGAGGGATATTGCAGATCGTAGAAGAAGTTACTGGCGATTACGGCACCCAAACTATGGGCAACCACACAGAGCGGAGCTTCCGGTCCATTACGCTGTGCAAGGGTATGCATCGCCTGATTCAACGTTCGATGTACGGCATCGTAGTTATGGCCTTGATTTTCCACCGGTTGATAAGCAACCGCATCAGCTAGGTAGTGGATGACAAATCGGCGCAACGCCTGAAAGTTCAATCCCGGAGAGCTGACGAGCTGTTGAAAAAGTGCCTCTTCCCGCTCCTCAAATACATCCGCCCAATATACAGGTTCGATATCCAGCATCTGTTTAGTGGCTCCAGGCAAGACCATCACCTTGTCCAATTCCTTATGCAAACAAGCAATCAGCTTGTCCGCGTACCCATCCTTCCGCATACCCAGCCCGTGAATGACCATCACCGCAATACGTGTCATGGCTCTCCTCCTCATCGATTGACTAGGATCTCTTTCTCCACCATATGAACGCCACGACTCGAACATGCCTGAAGCTTGCTTTGTCAGAAGAACCTTTCCAACCACCATTATTTTAAAAATGTGATTCTTCCATTTTATATACAGTTTACCATGATCGTCATGAAAATAACGATCATACAGCAAAAAGGAGCTGCACATCACGCAGCCCCTTCTTGTTGTTGTATTCAATTAACCTTTCAGGTGAACCTTCAACACACCGCTTTGATTAGATGTAACATCACCTGTCGTGACTTCCACCCGCTCAACCATATCCTGACCATCTGGAATGATAATCGGTGTAATCAGCGGGTATCCCGCATCTTCAATTACCTTACGATCAAACTCCAACAGCTTTTGTCCAGCTTTTACATGTTCGCCAGCTTCCACATGCATGTTGAAGCCTTCACCCTTGAGGGATACTGTATTAATCCCGACATGGATCAGAACTTGTAATCCACTCGCGTGTTCAAGAATCACCGCATGTTTACTTTTGATTACATGAGCTACCTGAGCATCGAACGGAGCAACAACAACGTTGCCAGAAGGTTCAATCGCTACACCTTCACCCATCTGTTTCTCGGCAAAAGCCGGATCTGGTACTTGCTCCAGTGACACGGCCTGGCCTGTTAAAGGCGCCATGATTTCCAGTGTATTCACGGCTTCGTCTCCTACTTGAGCTGCACTACGTGTGCGCTGGTTTGGATCTGTTTTTGCAGTTGAAGAGGTAACACCCGAAGCAGACTGCGATGTAGCCGCTTTAGGCTCAGCAACGGTTTCATTGCTTGCACTACGATCTTCTTTTCTCAGTTTGGCTCTGCCAAAAAGGACGGTCAGTACAAACGGTACAACCAAGACAATCGCCATGCCGATGAAGAAAACGCCCCATTTGTCAGGGAAAATCGACAGGAATCCAGGTACACCACCTACACCGATGGAGGTTGCCTGAACATTATTCATCGTCAGCAGCACACCACCAATCGCGGAACCGATCATACCAAAGATAAACGGATAACGGTAACGGATATTCACTCCGAAGATCGCCGGCTCAGTTACCCCGAGGAAGGCCGATACCGAAGACGTTGCCGCAAGTCCTCTCATTTTCTTTTCACGCAGGACAAGCATCATCGCAAGTGCCGCCGAGCCTTGTGCGATATTGGACAATGCCAGCATCGGCCACAGGAACGTACCGCCCTGACTACCAATGAGCTGAACATCCACCGCGAGGAACGTGTGATGCATACCGGTGATAACGAGCAAAGCGTACAGACCACCGTAGATCAGACCACCCAGCGCCGCGTATGAATCGTATACATAGATCAAGCCGGATGTAATTGCATTTGCAATAGCAAATGTAACCGGTCCAATAATCGTAAATGCCAGGAATCCGGTAATCAGCAACGTAACTGGTGCAACGACCAGCAGTTTGATCGAATCATGTACCCTTTTATTCAGGAAAATTTCCATCTTCGCAAGCAGATAGGCCGATACCAGTACTGGCAGAACCTGCCCTTGATAACCAATCTTCTCAATCTCCCAACCGAACAGATTCCATGTTGGCACCGTGCCATTATTCACAGCATCAGCGTAACCATATGCACTCAGCAGATCGGGATGTACCAGAATGAGACCCAGCACGATCCCGAGCAGCGGACTGCCGCCGAACCTTTTTACAGCTGCCCAACCAATTAGAGCCGGCAGGAACGTGAAGGCTGTACTTGCGATTGTATTAATAATGGACGCAAGATCCTTCCAGGCTGGATAAACATCCACCAGTGATTTTCCATCAAAGAAAATGCCTGGGCCTGTCAGAATATTGTTAATCCCGAGCAAAAGACCTGCCGTAATGATTGCAGGCAAGATCGGAATGAAGATATCCGAGAGTGTTTTAATCGCTCGCTGGATTGGATTTTGCTTTTTACCAGCAGCCGCCTTCACATCATCCTTGGAAGAACGATCTCCCCCGGTAATCTGAATCATCTCATCATAGACTTTATCCACCAGACCAGGCCCAATAACGACCTGGAATTGTCCTTGGGAAGAGAACTGTCCTTTGACCAGATCATTCTGATCCAGACTTTCAGTATCCACTTTACTCTCATCGTACAAGGCAAAACGGAGTCGTGTAACACAGTGTGTAGCAGCTTCAATATTCTCTTTGCCACCGACAGCCCGGACGATCTCCTCAACCTGTTTTTTATCGATTGCCATAGTGTCACTTCCTATTTATAAAATGTGATTAGTCCTGTTGTGGCACAAGCCACATATAGGATGCATACGGACTGAGAGAGATTTCCTGCGTCAGCACAGGGGCTGCCTCCGTATTTCCTATGAGTAACTCTGCTGATTTGCCTGCAATGTGATCATTCCAGACCGCTTCCGGAAGCGAGAACGTGACGTCTCGTTTACTGAAGTTGGATACAACAATCAGAGTTTCACTTCCATTGGTCCGTGCGTACGCGAATACATTCGGGTGTGCATCATCCAATCGTTCATACAGACCGTCGATCAGCACGTTAACCTGTTTACGCAGGGCAATTAATTTGCGGTAGTGATAGTAGATCGAATCTGGATCAGCCAGCTGCTGTTCCACGTGAATGGAAGGATACCGCTCATCCACCTTAAGCCAAGGTGTTCCGCTAGTAAATCCGGCGTTCTTACTTCCATTCCATTGCATCGGTGTCCGAGAGTTGTCCCGGGAACGCTCTTTTACAATGTTGAATGCTTCTTCAGCGGATTTGCCTCGTTCTTCCTGAAGCAAACGGTACATATTCGTTGATTCGATATCGCGGAACTCGCTAACGTCATTCCAGACCGGATTCGGCATGCCGATCTCTTCTCCCTGGTAGACATAAGGTGTACCTTGCATGCCGTGTATCGTTGTTGCAAGCATCTTCGCACTCTCGGCATGATAGTCACCATCATCGGCGAATCTGGACAGTGCCCGAGGCTGATCATGGTTATTAAGGAACAGCGCGTTCCAGCCACCACCAGCTTGCATGCCTGTCTGCCACTCACTAAAGAGCTGCTTCATCGCTTCGAAATCATACGGCATCAGTTCCCACTTCTGACCATTCGGATAATCCACTTTCAGGTGATGGAAGTTAAACGTCATCGAAAACTCCCGGGAAGCCGGGTTCGAATATTGGATACAATGTTCCAGTGTTGTGGAGGACATTTCCCCTACGGTCACCATGTTGTAAGGCCCGAATACTTCATCGTACATCTCGGTGATGTACTCATGCACACGCGGTCCATCCGTGTAGTATTTGCGTCCATCACCCGGTGACACGCTACCATCATCATCAGGGAACCGCTGGTCTTTGGAGATCAGGTTGATCACGTCCATACGGAAACCATCCACACCTTTTTCGGCCCAGAACTTGATCATATCCCGTACAGCTTTGCGTACTTCTTCATTCTCCCAATTGAGATCTGCCTGCGTTTTATCAAATAAAGTCAGGAAATATTGTCCCGTCTGTTCATCGAACTGCCAAGCAGGCCCACCGAACTTGGATTGCCAGTTGTTTGGCACACCGCCATCCGGAGCAGGATCTTTCCAAATATAATAATCCCGATACGGATTATCCTTGGAAGAACGGGATTGCTGGAACCACTCATGATCGGTCGAGGAGTGATTCACCACGATATCAATCATCAGTTTCATATCACGAGCCTTCAGACCTTTCAGCAGTTCGTCAAAATCCTCCATCGTTCCATAATCCGGATTAATCCGGTAATAGTCCGCTACGTCATACCCATTATCATGCTGCGGAGATACATATACCGGCTGCAACCACACAATATCGATACCCAGATGCTGCAAATAATCAAGCTTCTCGGTTAATCCACGAATATCTCCAGTACCCGATCCGGTTGTATCATTAAAACTCTTCGGATATACCTGATACACCGTTGATGTCTTCCACCAAGATGACGGAGTTGTGTTATTAGAACTCATGTTAACGCCTCCAATAAATTGTAATGCTCTTATGTGATGTTCTCGGCTAACTTCATATCTATATTACATAAGTAAACATGTATATACAAGTTGAAACTATAATATGTATATTCTCCGCCTCTTCTACACATTCCCCATAAATCTTTCCTCTGTAACATTTATTTTGGAACCTGCGTTCGTGAACCCAATGATATCTGTATTGAGACAACAAGAAACCGTCTGTTCTTCCCACCATTGGTGCGGGCAACAGACGGTCTAATTTGGTTGAACTTGGTTGAACTTTTTAAATGTATTCTACTGTTTTTTACTGTTGTAATGGATTGTTATTATAAAGTTGCTGTCACTTGACTTCATCACCACAGCGGAGACACGCCTCTTACGACATCTCTGGTGAAACAACGGCTTTCCCTTGTTTTTCCTGCATATTCAACTTCAATAAAGATAGTGCAGCTTGCTCTTCCCTTTCCAGTTCAGCGGCACTGATCTCACCAGAGAGTACGGCACGCATTCGCTTTTGATCCAGCAGACCTTCCCATTTTGCCACCACAAATGCTGCGACACAGTTGCCCATCAAGTTGGTGAATACACGCATTGTATCCATGAATCGATCTGCACCAAGCAGCAGAGCAACCGCTGCTACCGGAAAAGCATTGACAGCCACTGCCGTTGCGGACAGGGCCAAGAATGCGGAGCCAGGTACTACTGCCATGCCTTTGGAACTTAACATCAACACCAGCAAAATCGTAATCTGCTGCATCAATGTCAGTTCAATCCCTACGGCCTGAGCAACAAAAACCGTTGCCAAGGATAAATAGATCGAAGCGCCATCCAGATTAAACGAGTACCCCGTCGGCACTACAAGACCCACAACCGCACGATCACAACCCGCCTTGGTTAGTTTGTCCATCATGCGTGGCATCACCACTTCTGATGATCCGGTTCCAATCGCCAGCATCACTTCAGAACGGGTATATTTCACAAATTGCAGGAAATTTAGCCCGGTAATCCACCAGGCAGCCAATGCCAACATGACCAAAAACAGCAGTGCTGCGCCGTAACAGGCCAGAATCAGCAGACCAAAGGACGACAATGTGGAAGCCCCATAAGCACCTACCGTGTAAGCCATGGCTCCAAATGCACCAATTGGTGCGAGTTTCATGATATAACCGATGATACGAAACACAATGCCGAGCAAGTTCTCAATCAGCGTCAGTACATTCTCTTTTGCCTTACTCTCTGTTGCTGCCAGGGCAACCCCGAACAGGCATGCCACGAGCAATACTTGCAGAAGTGCATTTTGTGCAAAGGCATCTACAACACTTGTCGGAATAATATTCATGATAAAGTCTACCGTATGCGGTAACTCGGAACCATTGGTTTTTGCTTCAATGCCGCTTGCATCTATGGTTGAAGGGTCCACGTTCATTCCGGCACCGGGGCGAAGCAGATTGGCTGTTCCCAATCCAAGTACCAGTGCCACTGTAGTTGCAATCTCGAACCACACGATGGCTTTCAGCCCGATGCGACCTACCGACTTCAGATCACCGATCTTGGCAATACCTGTTACAATCACCATGAAAATCAGTGGTGCGATGATCATCTTGATCAATTTGATGAAACCTGTTCCGAGCGGTTGCAGCAGGCTACCCAGATCCGGCCACAGGATGCCTACGCCAATCCCGATGATTACCGCTACAATAATTTGAAAAAATAATGATTTCATAAATGACATGAACGCTCCCCCTGTTTGCGGTCAATTCGGATTTCCGTTTGGTTTCCGTGTAACTTTTTATATCATTCTAAAAGGGAGTTCAACAATGGAATTTCAATTTTTTTGTCATTTGTACCAACTCTATTGGTGAAAATTGAACCTAAAACCGAAAAAAGACGAATACCGCGTCAGTTATCTTGACGTGATATTCGTCTTTTTCCATAAATCCATTTATTATTGAACAGCGGTTAAATGTGCATCACAGGGTAATCGATTCTCCCGGGGCTAGCACACGTCCTTCCAACCCTTTTGCAGCAAGTTGCTGCACGAAGTGTTCCGCATCCTGACGAATTACCGGGAACGTATCATAATGAACCGGAATCGTCAGTTTGGCATTAAACCATTCGGCCGCTTGCAGCGCATCCTCAGGTCCCATGGTGAAATGTCCACCAATCGGCAAGAAAGCTACATCAATATCATGACGATCACCGATCATTTTCATATCCCAGAAGAGACTTGTGTCTCCGGCATGCAAAATCGTTTTACCACCAATATTAATGATATATCCAGCAGGCAACCCTGCATACATGATCCGTTGTTCTTCTTCGAGCACAATCCCGGAAGTATGGAACGCCTGAATCATTTTAGCTTGAGCAAATTCAAGATCTACCGTTCCGCCCATGTTCATGCCGAGTGTATCCAGACCCTTCCAAGACATATATGTAGCCAATTCAACAATAGCCACAACTTTGGCGTTATTTGCTTTGGCAATAGGTTCAGCATCGAGGATGTGATCCATATGTGCATGTGTCAGCAACACAACATCTGTCTTAATATCTTCAGGCTTCGTGACGGCAAGCTCGTTGCCACGCAGGAAGGGATCAATGATCAGAGACTTTTCTTCTGTGCCCAGCTGTACACTGGAGTGACCGTGGAACGTAATATTCAACAATTTGGATTCCTCCCGACATATGTTTTATTATTTTGAAAACCACTATATATTATAAATCATACCTCTTCACCAACGCAAAATCACGCTAGCCTCCGTGTCACCGCTGCTTACGATATACTCTTGCTTCATACGGCTGAAGCTGAATCGCACCTTCATCGGTAGAATAACGTCTGCTCACATTGCTGATGATCAGCTTGGCATGCTCGGAAGTCCAACCTTCCGGCCAGTGCATCTCAGGTTCATGCCCACGGAAATTCAGAATGACCAGCATCTGCTCATCTTCCAGCGTTCGGGTATAGGCATAGATATCCGGATCATCCGGTAGCAGCAGTTCATACGCACCATAGATAAGTACTTTATGTTGTTTGCGAAGGGCAATTAACTTACGGTAATAATGCAAAATGGATTGCGGATCACTTTCGGCATCAGCCACATTAATCTCAGGATAATTATCATTCACCTGAATCCACGGCTGACCCTGGGTAAACCCTGCATGTTCCGTCTCATCCCATTGCATCGGCGTGCGGGCATTATCGCGACTCTTCAGCCAGATCGCCTGCATAACTTCATGCTTTGATTTACCTTGACCAATGTAATGATTGAAATAATTTTTGGTCTCGATGTCCCGGTATTGTTCGATATTCGGGAAAGCGACATTGGTCATGCCGATCTCTTCTCCTTGATAGATGTAGGGGGTCCCTTCGAGTGTAAGCATCCATGTCGCCAGCATCTGAGCAGAACGCACCCGATATTTACCATCATCACCAAAACGGGAAACCGGACGTGGCTGGTCATGGTTGCCCATATAATTGGCGTTCCAGCCTCTACCATGCAAAACCGTTTGCCACCGGCTCATGATTTCTTTGAGATCGGTCAATTTCCATTCCTTATAGTTCCACTTACCAATTCCGGAGGATTTAGCATCAATGAACATATGCTCAAACTGGAATACCATATTAAGCTCGTCACGATCCGTGCCCACATAAGCCAAGGCCTGCTCAGGTCCAAGTCCTGAAGTCTCGCCAACTGTCATGGGTCCGTAGGGTTTCAGGATCATGTTATTCAGTTTCTTCAAGATCGAGTGTACCTGTTCCAAGTTGGAAAAGAGCTGATACGCTGGAACCACCGGCAGATTATCCGGATTGTGGGCACTTGGCAGCCCCTCTGCCTTGGCGATATGCGCCACTGCATCGAAACGGAATCCGTCGACCCCTTTTTCCAGCCACCAATGCACCATCTCATACATCTCTTCTGCCATCTGTGCATTGTTCCAGTTGAGATCCGGTTGCTGTTCGGAATACAGATGCAGATAATATTCATTTGTCTCGGGATCATGCTTCCACACTGAACCCCCAAAATAGGACTCCCAATTATTCGGCACCTGTCCATTTTTGCCTGAACGCCAAATATAATAGTCCCGCTTTGGATTCATCTTTGATGAACGTGATTCGGCAAACCACGCATGTTCATCTGACGTATGATTCAGCACCAGGTCCATCATGATCTTGAGACCACGCTTGTGGGCCTCTGCCAATAATCGATCAAAATCCTCCATCGTGCCATACTTGCGTAAAATGCCGTAATAATCCCGGATATCATATCCGTTATCATGTCCTGGTGAATCGTAAATGGGACAGAGCCAGATCACATCTACGCCCAAATTCTCCAAATAATCGAGTTTCTCATAGATCCCCTGCAAGTCGCCATATCCATCTCCGTCCGAATCCTTAAAGCTGCTCGGGTAAATCTGGTATACCACACTCTCTTTCCACCAAACGATATCGCCCACCTCGCTCTCATCATTGTTCAATATATAAATTGAACTAAAGAATATTTACACTGGACACTCCGATGACAGAACAACCTTCCGATCGCTGTTATCCCCAGATTTTATGAATTCCCCTTATAAGGGGAAAATCCGGTGATAAAGGCGAACGCTTTCGCTTCTTCAGGTTATTTCTGTCCTCTCCGTTTCGTGTAAATGTTTAGTTAAATTTATATATAAACTCTGCTCACGATATAAATAAGCCGTTAATATGTTTTATCCGAAATGATTCCCTTGTAAACATTTGAAAGGTATCTTATGCAAGAAGACCCGGTCATGGACCGCGATCTGCGGTTCAATTCCGAGTCTTTTTTTGTGAATATAAGACTAACTTAAATCCAGCGTAACCTATCCAGGCACCGATCGTGTTCAGAATAATGTCATCCACATCAAACGAACCTACACGTGTAATCAATTGTGTGACCTCAACACCCAGCAGAAGCAAAACAACTGTAGATGTAAAGGTCAGGAACGTACGACTCCTCCGAAACAACCATGGAATCCAGATACCCAGCGGAATGAACAATACGATATTGCCAAACAGGTTTTTCACCCAGGTATCTGTATTGTACCTCTCCCTCTCCATAAGAAGTGGACGAATCGTCTCGAAGGGTACGAGATTATATTGATAATACATGCCTGGTGTTCGACCACTGACAAACAGTAAAATGCCCATAATCAGTATGTAGAGCGCTGCCATGCAAGCAACAATGGTCAGCATCCACTTGGAGTGGAGCCACGACTTTTCGCTCATTCATCTGTCCTCCGACCTTGAATTCCGCGAAGCGGTAAGGTCTATTTTAACGGGATATATATCTTCATGTCCAGTTGTTCAGGGGTCGATTTCCAGACATCCGTCACTTCAAAGTCTGGTCCTTCCCTCCGTTCATAGTTCGACTGCGGCAACCAGCTGCCATAGATCATTTTCCGAATATCCTGCCCGGAGCCTTCCACGGTGAACTCTGCATACAAGCCGCCCGGAATTTCAATCGAAGTAAAACCGGGTTCAAGTACCTGCGATGCTCCACTGCTTTCTTCACCCACAATAAAAGAAAATGCTCCATCCTCTTCAAAATGACAGGCCACACCATAAGCCATATCAGGGCGTGTCCTCTCCTGGATCGCCATGAATTTCTGTTCCATGCCAAAATCGTGATAAAATCCGGGTATTTCAGCATAATGCTGATTGTCATTCAGGTTGGTCTTATATTCATAGCCGACAATCCAGTTCGGTTCCCGTGTGACCAGACGGGGTGTGTTCATGTGAAAAGTTCCACCAAGCGAAGTTCGATAATCGTTAAAATCAATGCTCTGTTGCATCTTCAGAAGAGGCAACTGATCCACTTCCAGCTTACGTAGCTTCGCCGGTGTCATTCCAAAGTAGGCTGAAAATGCACGGGTAAATGCCTCTTGAGATTGATAGCCAAAGCTCATCGCAATGTCCAGTATGCCTTCCGATGTGCCTCGCAGCATCCCTACAGCTTCCGTTAATCTGCGTCTGCGCACGTACTCCAGTACCGTGAATCCCGTGATCGCCTGAAATAAACGCTGAAAATGAAACGCCGAAAAGCTCGCAGCAGCGGACGTCTCTCTGATATTAAAATCATCTTGCAAATGCTGTTCCAAATACTCAATAGCAAGCTGAATTCGTGTGTAATGATCCATAGTGACGGCTCCCCTATCTAATTCAAAATATCAAACAATTTCTTATGTAGTATGACTGAGATCCAGATCTTTTTTTTGATTTTGTGTGCGAACTTGTATGATTAAAAATACGCAAGTTTCGCTTATCTTCAAGTTGAATGACACTATGATACACTGTATGCCAAAATCCCCTTGTTCTACAAGGAGATGCTCTCTACGCTGGTTGATTTACCAACAGAGATAGCTCTTGTGAACAAGGGGACTTGTTTGTTTAACAATCTATTCTTAACCTTTCCAGTTCCCGGACACGGGATGAATACCCCAGATATCTGTCGCATACTCACTAATGGTACGATCACTGGAGAATATGCCGGAATGTGCCGTGTTTAATATCGCTTTCCGAGTCCAGCCCGGAATATCCCGATACGCCTGGTCAATCGCAGCATGCGCGTCGGCATAAGCAGCAAAATCACGCAATACAAAGTATTCGTCACCATGGGCCAGTAAGGAGTCATAAATATCCCAGAACTCCCCGTCACGATAACAGAATGCACCTGGATGCACCAGTTGCTCCACGACCTCGCGAATGCGTTCATCGTGCTGCACAATCTCATTCGGACGATAGCTGCCGGAACGATAATACTCAAGCACTTCGTCTGCACGCAGACCATAAATGAACATATTTTCTTCCCCAACCTGCTCCGCCATCTCCACGTTGGCTCCATCCATCGTGCCAATCGTTAAAGCACCGTTCATCATAAATTTCATGTTGCCCGTACCGGAAGCTTCCTTACCTGCGGTTGAGATCTGTTCACTAACATCCGCAGCGGGAATGATCTTCTCTGCAAGAGAGACGGAATAATTTTCGAGGAAAAATACCTTCAAGCGGTCATTCACGGCCGCATCCCGATTCACCGTGTCAGCCACGTTGTTAATCAGCTTGATAATTTTCTTGGCAAAATAATAACTCGGCGCTGCCTTGGCACCAAAGATGAACGTACGTGGTACCATATCAAACGAAGCATCATTCTTAAGCCGGTTATACAGATGCATAACATGCAGAATGTTCAACAGTTGACGTTTGTACCCATGTAGTCTCTTCACCTGTACATCAAAGATGGAATCCGGATTCACTGCTGTCCCGGTATGATCCAGAATATACGCAGCAAGCCGCTCTTTGTTATCCCGCTTAATTGAACGGAACTGCTCCTGGAATGATGTATTATCCGCAAAACCAGCCAACTGGTCCAGCTTGCCCGGCTCTGTTATCCATTCGTTACCGATTGTATCCGTGATGAGATCCGACAGTTTCGGATTGGCATGCATCAACCAGCGGCGATGGGTGATACCATTGGTTTTGTTATTGAAACGCTCTGGATACAGTTCATAGAACGGAGCCATCTCGCGCTCTTTCAAAATCTCGGTGTGCAGAGCAGCAACACCATTCACGCTATGACTGCCTACAATCGCCAGATGTGCCATCCGTACCTGATCGTTTGCAACAATAGCCAAATGCCCTATGCGATCCTGATCTCCCGGATACCGGTCCAGCAGCATGCCACAGAAGCGTTTGTTGATCTCTTCAATGATCATATAGATTCGTGGCAACAACCTACTGATCATGGATACAGGCCACTTCTCAAGCGCCTCACTAAGCGTTGTATGATTGGTATACGATACAGTACGGGTTGTGATATCCCATGCTTCATCCCAGCCGTAACCCTTCACATCAATCAGGATGCGCATCAGTTCTGGAATAACCAAGGTTGGATGCGTGTCATTAATGTGGAAGGCCACTTTATCAGGCAAACGATCATACGGTAGCTCCAGCTTGTTGAACGTACGCAAGGCGCTCTGTACACCTGCTGAGCACATGAAGTATTGCTGCTTCAAGCGCAGCAGCTTTCCTTCGTACTGGGAATCGTCCGGATACAGGAACTCCGAGATTGATTCAACCGATCGGCTATAATCCAGATAACCGTAGTAGTTCGAAGGGGTGTCGAGTGAAGTCTCGCGCTTTGGCTCGGCACTCCAGAGACGCAATGTATTCACATGGGTTTGACCATAACCGATGACAGGCACGTCATAGGGAATGGCGACAACCGATTCGGCATCTTTTGTAACAAACTGATATTCTCCATCCTGCTCATGAGCTTCTACTCGGCCCCAGAACTGTACTTCCACCTTTTTGTCTGGACGGCGGACTTCCCATTCATTGCCCTTATCCAGCCAATTGTCGGGTAACTCTACCTGATTACCATTGATGATTTTTTGCTCAAACAACCCGTATTTATATCGAATCCCGCAACCATGTCCTGCATATCGTAGTGATGCGAGTGAATCCAGGAAACAAGCAGCGAGTCGTCCCAGACCTCCATTACCGAGTCCTGCATCCGCCTCCTGTTCTTCTATCTCTTCCAAGGAGAAGCCCAGCTCAGCTAAACTGTCACGCACCAATTCCAATTCATTCACATTCAACAGATTGTTGCCGAGCAGACGTCCAATCAGGAATTCCAGCGAGAAGTAATAGACCTGTTTATCCTGGCGCTGCTTGAACCCCTGATTCGACGCTGCCCAATCCTGGCCTGCATATTCACGAATCATGCTTCCCAGTACATGGTACACGTCTTCCTGTGTTGCTTCTTCAATCGGTTTGCCCAATTTGCTGACCAGATTCCGTGTAAAGATACTCTTGAACGTTTCCTTGTTGTCAAACAAAAGTAGGTTCCTCCCGGGGAAATCCTGCAGGATGGTGGCGGTTCATACACTCTGTTGCTCAACATTGTGCAAAGTGGCCGTTACGGTTACGAATCGTTCTTATGATCGCTGTTACCCCTGTATTTTCTTGAATTTATTATTTAGATGTGAAAATACAGTGATAAAGGCGAGCGCTTCGCTTCTTCAGAATCGATTTCGTCCCCTCCACTACGTTTGCACGTATGAAGGAGCTCTAACAGTGGCACCCGATGCTTAGTAAGTGTATGAACCTAAAATCCATCCTACAGGATTTTTATTTTATATATATTTATAGAAGATATCGGTTACGTGGGGGCATTAGATAATAGTACTTTTCGCTAAAATGTATGGATTCGACGGGTCGCCGATCAGCGTCTGTCCTCCGGTCAGCTTCACGTCTTTATCGAGAATGACATTCTCAAGTACCGTCCCCTCACCAATGTAACATTTCTGCATGATGATGGAACCTTTTATTTTGGCACCCTTGGCCACCTGTACCCCACGGAACAGAATGCTGTCCTCCACCTCTCCACCAACAATGCAGCCATTCGCGAGAAGTGAATGTTTAACATCTGCGGTATCCAGGTATTTGGCAGGCGCTTCGTATTTAATTTTGGTCTGGATCGGATCTTCCTTGAAAAGTTGTTCATATTGCCCTGTGTTCAGCAGATCCATACTGTTGCGATAATAACTGTCAATGGAATTGATGACTGCGTGATAGCCATCATATGCATACGCAGCGATATTCAATCCATCCGGATTTTTTTGAATCACATCCCGGAAGAAATGGCTCTCGCCATGATCGATGCAGCGTTGCACCTGGCGCAAGAACAATTCTTTTTCCATGATGAAAATTTCTGTATATATATTCGGGTGATTAGCGCTTTGGTGAATGTCCACCACGTTACCGTCCCCGTCATGTTCAACTTTGACACAGGCGTCATGTTCAGGCAGCAGCTGATCTACTTTTTTGCAGACCAGTGTAACGTCCGCTCCTTTACTGATGTGATACCTGTAGACATCCTGGAGGTCTGCTTTGGTCACATGGCGACTGCCCGCATGCACAACATATTGTCCTGCCCCTCTGTGGAAAAAGTCCAAATTGTTATGGAAATGCTGCAAATCCCCTTGTGATGTATCTGTTGGATCGTTCCAGTCTGGTGGCAAAATAAACATGCCCCCATGCTTGCGATCCAAATCCCAAGGTTTACCGTCACCAAGATGGTCCATCAACGAGCGATATTTTCGCCGTACAAATACACCAATACTCTCAATGCCTGCATTCATCATATTGGATAGAACAAAATCGATCAGACGGTAACGTCCGGCATAAGGCACCGCGGCTCCGCAGCGAAAATACGTCAATTCCTTCAATTCTTCAAGTTCATGGTCAAGGTTAATAACTCCGATCAATTGTTTCATCGCATGCACCGTCCTTTTGACTTCAATTAGGCCTTGCTGGTTATTCCTTGGCGAAGCTGACGTTCCAGTTCTTCCTGATCCACGAGCAATATATCACTCTCATCTTCCGGTGCAGGCGAAATCTGTGTTCCATCCGGAATAACCAATCCTTCTGCGATAATAGCTCGGTAAATGCGCACATTTTGCCCGATTTTCACTCTTGGCATGATCACCGAATCGATGACCGCACTGTTCTCACCAACTTCAATTCCATAGAACAGAACAGAATGATTGACCTCACCATGCACTACAGTACCTTCACTAATAATACAATTCCGCACCTTTCCCGAAGGTGAGATATATTGTGCAGGTTGGTTTGGATTACGTGTGAAAATACGCCAGTCCGGATCATTCAGATTAAACGGTGTGTCTTCGTCCAAAAGGTCCATATTGGATTCCCACAGACTGCGAATGGTACCAACGTCTTTCCAATAACCTTCAAATGGATACGCATATAAGGATTTTTCATTTTCAAGCAATAAAGGAATAATATCTTTACCAAAATCATAGGAGGTGGATGCCTGTTGTTCATCCTGGATCAGGAAACGTTTCAGTACATCCCACTTGAAGAGATAGATACCCATGGAAGCCAGTGTGCTCTTGGGCTCAGGAGGTTTTTCTTCAAATTCATAGATGCTATAGTCATCGTTGGTGTTCAGCACTCCGAACCGGCTGGCTTCTTCCAATGAGACATCAATGACCGATATGGTGCAATCCGCATCTTTTTCTTTGTGATACTGGAGCATTTTTTCGTAGTCCATCTTATAGATATGATCCCCTGACAGAATGAGCACATGCTCAGGATCGAATTGTTCAATAAAGTTCAGGTTGCGGAAGATCGCATCCGCTGTACCCCGGTACCAGTTGCTACCGTCTTCACGTTCATGTGGAGGAAGTACATATACCCCGCCGTTTTTCCGATCCAGATCCCAGTCACTGCCAATGCCAATATAGGAATGTAAGACAAGTGGTTCATATTGGGTCAATACACCCACTGTATCAATACCAGAATTAGAGCAGTTACTCAGCGGAAAATCAATGATTCGGTACGTGCCGCCAAAATATACAGCTGGCTTAGCCAGTGATTTGGTCAATCCTTTTAACCTCTTACCTTGCCCTCCGGCAAGTAGCATCGCTACAACTTCTTTTTTCGCCATCATTACAGCCTCCTCCACGTGCATTCGTTCTGATTCATTTCAGAGCCCATAATCGATATTCTGTTGTGTGGACACTGTTGTCTTGATTAGGAGCTTGCTGTACAGATGTGTAACCGGTGAATCTTTGTTTCAGTTGAACTTCTTGGATTGTAAAGCCTGAATAGAGATGATGCTGGTGTAGAATTGCTTGACTGTCTTACAGAGGTGAATGTTAGATGCAGAACTTAAGGTGTAGCTCGTGAACAATGAAATAGTCTACTCCTATTTAACATTAAACACGAAACGGACTGGGGAATCTTACTGGAAAACATCGACATCAAGTTGCGGGTAAGATTACCCCTTCTCATGCCGCTGTTATTCATATTGTATTCGATATAAGAGAAGTAAACTCCTTTTGGAAAATTCATGGTAAAAGTGTGACACTACTAGACCCATAAACCTATAAAATCAAAAACGCAGGTCTTACGAATCATAAAATGGCAATCAATTTGTAAATTTTTAGAGGATTATATAGAAATGTGTCGAATAGATAGATGTAGTATAGAAGTTATGATCAGATTTGCCAAAGCAATCTATTAGGAATTTACATACTAATAACTATAAATTATTTGGAGGTTAACATTGAGTACATTAACAAATTGCTACAAAATAAAATTAATAAGCAAATCAGATGATGAAGACTATATCAAAGCTTTGAAAATATATGAAGATCAAACACCAGTAGAAATTAGAACAGCTAGCAATGAGATATCATATTGGATAGACAAGAGTAGAGATGATAATGCTGATTTTAACTTTATGGTTTTTGCAGTTTATCTAGATAATGTAGTCATTGGGTTCTCAGAAACAGCGTATTTCTCGCATAACAGATTTGTTTTATTTGATTACATTACTTTTAGCAAGGATTTTAGGGTAAATGCTGTATTCTTTCCAGTATTCAGTTTAATAAAAAACTATTTTAAAGATAGAATGAATTTTTCGGTCGATTATTGGATCACTGAAATTAGTGATCGTGAAAATGGAAAGCAAATCGACAAGGAAAGTGCATTTTTAAAGAAACTCATCTATATGGAAAATTTCTGCTGTATTGATATTGATTATGTACAACCACAATTAGGAAATAATAACTTCGAGAGTTCGTTTCAGTGCAAGCTCTATTTGCAAACTAATTCAGAGATATCACAACTCTCTAGAGATACTGTCGATAGTATTGTAAAGAATATATATTACTCTTATTACTTTAATTGGTACATTCCATTTTTAGAGGAATCTGAGTTGAAATTGTACAAAATTAATTTAGATAAGCATTATAGTTATTTTAAAAAAAGTATGAATGATAAGAGTAATGTTGCTGTCAAGTACAACAAAAGTTATATAGATGATTCACATATCCAAATAACTTCAGGTTCAGTTCCAGCAAGTAAAAAAAGAAGTAAAACAATAAAATATATGATCATGGGACTATCCATAATATTCATTCCTATATTAACAGTTGTTGCATCAATTTATCTGTTTAAGTTACTTGGATTTAGTCTCGATATCTCATATGGTTTTGCTGGAATTGCTCCTGCTATAATTTCAGCTATTGTTGTATGGGTGACAAGCAAGAAGGGAGACAAATTTTAATGTTTTTGGCACAGCATTATTATATTATGACTATACTGTGAAAGAACTGGAATAAAGCGAAAAAGAATATCAAAATTAGCGAATAGTGCCGCCTTATTCTCATTTTTATAGTATTTATAAGCATAACTACTTAATATATGAAACCTATCTAAATCAATTACTTTGAAATCGTTTTGTTTTAGTATTTGATGGATATATTTCTTGGAATAAACCCATAATTTATGTTCTGTATTAAAGTACTGTGTAACCGCCATTTCAACGTTTTTTTTATGAACTGATGACTTATAGAATTCCATGCTCCAACTACTCTCGAACTCTAGGATTAAGTATCCTTTTGAAGAGATAACTTTCGAAAGTTGAGATATTGAATTAGTCGCATTGCAATAATTAAGCACACTTCCAACACAAATTCCTAAATTAAATGACTCGTTCTCAAACGGCATGTTTTCAACACTTCCAACAGTATATTTATTGAAGTGAGATATGTATTTACCCGTTAAATCTAAATGGTGCATTTCTTCTTTAAGATTATATGTGCTGCCTCCTGATCCTGCATTAAGTATGTTTAATGGAATATCATTTTTAATTTTTTTTATATACTTGTTTACATACCGTGTTAGTTGTTGTTTTGTGTACTTATGCCAGTTATCACCCTCTGGCCAAATATCTTCATGACTATTATAAAAATCTATAACCTCTTTATTATCTATACTTTTCATCACAAGACCTCCAAATAATTTATAGTTATTTGGAGGTTTTTCTCTACACTTTTAGATTATTTCTCGGATTAAACCGTGAAAGCACATCCTTCTTCCGTTCAACAGACACTTCTGTGTATATTTGGGTCGTGCTGACATTGGTATGTCCGAGAATTTCTTGGACTGATCGTAAATCTGCACCATTGTTCAGAAGATGTGTAGCAAAGCTGTGCCTGAGATAGTGCGGTGTTGATTTTTTGCTAACTTTAGATAAATCCCTGTATTTAGAGTAAATATCCTCAATGGAGTAAATGGAGAGTCGATCACCATATTTGTTAAGGAACAGAGCATCAGATTGGGGGTCGAAATGTTCGCGGGCATGCAACCATGTTTTAATTTTATGGATGACTTCGCTGCTTGAAATGTAGAGCAATCGCTCCTTACGACCTTTTCCAAAAATCAACACGGTTTTCTCTTCGAGATCGATGTGCTCCATATCAATATTCACTAATTCTCCAATACGAATTCCAATAACATAGAGCAGTTCAATGATAGCATCGTTACGAAGGTTGATTCTTCTTCTAAAACTCGTGTGTAATTGTTTCATGTGCTCTTGTGGTGCATTTAGTAACTTTTCAACCTCATTGACAGAAAGTGTCTTTGGAATACGTCTTGCCGTTTTGAATTTTTTTCCGAAACCAATAATTGGGGACTCGATTATATCTCCGCTTTGAACCAAATAATTAAAAAATGCTTTGAAGCATATGTACTTTCTTTTAATGGTCGAGTCTTTAAGTGTGTGTTCACTGTTTAATTGTTCCAGATACATTCGTAAATTTTCTCTGGTTACATCATGAATATGTTTAGTATCAAGCCATTCTACAAGTCTGTTGAGATCAGACAGATAGGCTTTAATGGATTTAAGGGATAGATTACGCTCCACGCTTAAATAAGTCTCATATTGCTTAATATAGGTGTTTAGGTTACTTGTACTAAGTCTCATGATGCCTCCTGATGTCGATGTCATATGTTGCCAATGGCCCGACCTACATTATTACGCATTGAACTCCATTTGTGAAGATGCCCAAAGGCATAGATACAATATCCGAGATTTGAAAAACAAAAAAGAGCCGGATCCCCTCCGACTCGATACGTTCTCACTTATATAATTTTGCGGAACAGCTCCATCACTTCATCCTTGGACGGTTGATAGGGATTGCCTGGTGCACAGGCATCTTTCATCGCGTTATCGGCAAGCAGTTCCACATCGGGATCTTTTACACCCAGTTCAGACAGTTTCTCAGGAATGCCGACTTCCTTCGATAGCTGACGTATGGCCTCAATGACGTAATCGGAACACTCTTCATCACTTCTACCCTTCACATCCATACCAATTGCCTTAGCAATATGACGGAATTTGCCGGGTACATGCTTGGCGTTCAACTCTTCCACATAGGGGAGTAACATTGCGTTACAGACACCATGCGGCAGATCATATACGCCACCCAGTTGATGCGCCATCGCATGGACATAACCCAGGCCTGCATTATTAAAAGCAATCCCGCCAAGGAAACACGCATACGTCATATGTTCCCGCGCTTCCAGATCACTGCCGTCTCTCACGGCTCTTGGCAAGTATTCAAAGATCAGTTCAACAGCTGCTGCAGCTGTCGCACTTGTCACTGTAAATCCACCGGGTGTAACCATCGCTTCTACGGCATGTGTCAACGCATCCAT
This sequence comes from Paenibacillus sp. FSL P4-0176, assembly GCF_037975265.1. Classification (NCBI taxonomy): domain Bacteria; kingdom Bacillati; phylum Bacillota; class Bacilli; order Caryophanales; family Paenibacillaceae; genus Paenibacillus; species Paenibacillus sp. FSL P4-0176. The sequence goes on along the minus strand of NZ_CP150242.1, from coordinate 2,922,600 downwards.
TCCTGTGGCCGCTGTGAGACTTGCAGGTTTGCTGAGCATCAGCTCAGGATCATTAACCGACAGGGAGACCAGACTGTTGCGGTCCACCATCACCATCTTCACTTTACGTTCCTCATCTGTAATCACGTAGTTAATTGTCACCTCACTCGATGTGCCAGCCGTTGTGTTAACCGCCACAAGTGGCACGGACTTATGTTTTGATTGATGAAATCCTTCATATTCACGGATATGCCCACCATTCGTAGCTACAATGCCAATGCCTTTGGCAGCATCCTGCGGTGAACCTCCGCCTATCGATATAATGGCGTCACAGCCATGATCCTGGAATACTTGTAGTCCATCATGTACATTCTGACATGTTGGATTAGGCTGAACCTCATCATATACTACATAGTCTAACCCTGATTTTCTTAGTATAGACAGTACCTGTTCAGCAACGCCTGAAGTTATCAATTGGCGATCACTTACAACCAGCGCTTTGCGGATACCCATCTGTTCAATCATCTGACCTGCTTCCTGTAAACAGCCTCTACCCATCAAGTTCACGGGCGGAACATAATATGCATGTGTTGCCATTTGAACCAGCCTCCTGTAACCCCTGATTTACTATCTTCATTGTAACTGAATCCGTTTTCAGATATAGTGAAATAAATCACAATGAATCCGATAAATGTTACACTTGCGGTTGATTTTTCTCCGTAATGAAAAAGACGACCCAGACACCCGAAGGTCTCCAAGCCGTCTTACTTATCTATTTTAAAGCTTTATCCACTACTTATACCTTACCGAAGGTACTTACACTAAAAGCATCCTTACGAAGGCTTACAGCGCCTTATCGTTCACGCCGTCAAGCCATGCCTCAATCTCACCAATTACGGAGGATACACAGCCATCCTCGAATGGAGAGTTCAATCCAGCCAGTTCAACTAATCCAGTGAAGGACAGGCTTCCTCCCGCTTTGCACAATGTCAGATAGTCGGCCCATGCGGACTTCATGTCCTCATTGCTGCGTTTCCAGAACTGGAATGCACAGATTTGTGCTAACGTATAGTCAATGTAATAGAATGGCGATGAAAAAATGTGACCCTGTTTATGCCAGAAACCACCTTGCTCCAAATACGCATTATCTTTGTAATTGATGTGTGGCAGATAGGTCTTCTCAATGTTGCGCCAAGCCTGCTTGCGCTCCGTTGGAGTTGCATCCGGGTTCGCATACACAAAATGCTGGAATTCATCCACAGCTACACCATACGGAATGAACAACAGACCGGAAGACAGGTGATCAAACTTGTACTTGTCCGTATCTTCCTTGAAAAACAACTGCATCCACGGCCATGTGAAGAACTCCATACTCATGGAATGAATCTCAGCCGATTCATATGTCGGCCAGTTGTATTCAGGCACTGCAAAATCACGGCTCTCATACACCTGGAAAGCATGACCTGCTTCATGTGTCAATACATCAATATCACCGGAGGTACCGTTGAAGTTGGAGAAGATAAACGGCACTTTGTAATCGTTCAGGAACGTACAATAGCCGCCGCCCTGTTTACCTTTTTTGCTTACCAGATCCATAAGCTCGTTTTCGGTCATCATCTGGAAAAATGCATCCGTCTCTGGTGATAATTCAGCGTACATTTTTTTACCATTATCGATAATCCAGTCCGCGTCACCCTTAGGTGTCGGGTTACCCGTCTTGAAGCTGAAGCCCTGATCGTAATAATACAGCGTCTCCACATCAATCCGATTACGCTGACGCTCTCTGAGCTTGGTCGCCACAGGCACGATATAATCACGAACTTGTGCCCGGAAATTAGCAACCATCTCGGCGTTGTAATCCGTACGGTTCATGCGATCATAGCCGAGTTCCACATAGCTTGGATAACCAAGTTTCTTCGCGATCTGTGTACGTACTTTAACCAGTTCATCGTAAATGCGATCGAATTCAGCTTCATGTTCAGCCATGAACGTGTATCTGGCTTCCGAAGCACGCTCCCGCATGGAGCGATCCGTGGACAGTTCAAATGGATGAAGCTGTGGCAACGTGCGCTCTTCACCTTCGAACGGAATTTTGGCCGATGCGATCAATTGATTGTATTCTGTGGAAAGTTTGTTCTCCTTCTGAAGTTCTTCAATAATTTCCGGGCTGAATGTTTTCAGTGAAAGATCCGCCAGTTGGAACAGCTGTGAACCCCATTTTTGTTCCAACTCGTTGCGGAATTTGGAGTTAACCAATGCACGGTAAAAATCCGTAATATATTCCTGCACAATTGGTGCATTCTCATCCAGAAATTCGTTCTCCGCCTTATAAAACTCATCATTGGTATCAATGGAATGACGGATGTAGACCAATTGGGCTTGTGTCTCAAAATCACTGCGCAGCGCGTTAATCTGATCCATGAACCCACTCTGTTCTTCAACCGTTGCCGCAGCTTCAAAACCGCTCAACAGCTCACGGAAAGATGTCTTGATGTGTTCCAGATTCGGACGTGTATACGTATACTCACTAAATTTCATTTATGTACACCCTTTCCTGTTTGGCAGAATTTCGGGAGTATCCCGAGTTAAACTACCCCCTATTATACAAAAGAGCAGCTAAAAAATCCCATAATTACGAAAAATATTTGTCCATCGGTCAAATTGTGCAACATGAATGGTTACAAATATTACTTACTTATGTAAGGTCAATGCCTCAAAATTTTTCCCCACACAAATAAGCCCGCCTCGCGTTAGCGAAGCCAGCTTATAGGTTGTCTCTCTTCTTTTCACATTTAAACAATACTAGCTTTGGTCTTTATCCATAATCTGATAGAACCAGCCCATTCCGACCATGCCCACGACCATAATAACGGCCATAATAATGATATATGTCATGAATGTAACCTCCCTGCTTCCGTATATTCATCACACTACTACTAGTGTACACGGTGAAGCGCCGTTTGAATTGACCGAACATTGACAAAAATACGAAATCTTTAATTTTAATAAATGGATTATTTCCCCGATCACACTAAATCATACGTACCTCGCTGCACGGTGCAAAGTTTCATCCGCCATGCTTACGGTGTATACTATACTTCTATGAAATGGAATTTGGATTTTTACGCAGAAAGGTTGAAAGACATGTCAACTCGCATTCCCTTACGTCAGCTATTTCTTACTGTTTTATTAGCCCTTATGTTATCTGTTTTGACCGCCTGTGCTGATGGAGAAGCCCATCTAACGGTAAATATGGATGGATCAACGGATCTGGATCTCAATCTCAACGTAAAGAACTCTGCTCTTGGAAAAATTGGACAAGACAATCTCATGCCTCTGATCGCAGATGCATTGAATCGAAATAACTTCCAGGCAGAGGTTTCGGAACAGGGAGATCAGAAGCAGCTCACAGCGACCACCCATTATGAAAAAAGCAATAAAACCAGCTTTGATACGTCCAAGTTACCACAAGGGATCAAAGTTGAACAAACAACTTCCCCCGGCTTCTTCACTTCCAAGATGCACATTACAGCAGAAGCCGATCTCATGGAGTCCATGCCCGATGGTGAGATCAAAAATCAAATTAACAAGGTGCCTAGCTTTCTTAAAAACCTCTTGTTAAAAGATGTTAACTTTGACTTCAAGTTGTCTTTGCCCATCAAGGCAGCCGATTCGAATGCGGATCAAGTGGAGGATGGCGGAAAAACGCTTATTTGGCACGTTTCACCCCTCCAGATGAATAAACTGGATCTGACTGTACAGGTTCCCAATATCCGGAATATCATCATAATTGCAGTCATAGGCCTATTATGTATCGCTGCTCTGCTCATTTGGTTTTTTGTTCGTCGCAGACGGGCCAGACAGCGCCATAGTGCAAGATCACATCGTGAAAAAAATTAATTCTTCACACCAATTTTATTTGTGACTTGCCAAACGGTGTTATGGATAGTAGAATACATCCGTACTGTGTGAACGGTTAATTTTTTATTAAGCAAAGCTAAAGAGGTGACAGGTTTCATGAATATCCGCGAATGCCCACTACCTGGTATTGGAGTTAAGTACCAGTTTGATACAAAGGGCGGCCATCAGTTAGTCATTATTGTGCATGAGGACGGACGCCGTGAATTATTCTCCGTTGATCCACAAGACAACGAAGAACTCACTCTGATTGCAGATTTGGAAGATGACGAATGCGTAACCCTCTCCGGGTTAATCGGAGGCTGGTCGTAAATGACAGAATAACCTGTACCTTGAATTTCAAGGCACAGGTTATTTTTCTGTTACGTTACCCTTTGAGAGCGAATATATGGAACCCATGTATTCAATACGCGGCTAATCTCCGTGGAATGAAACGGTTTGCTGATAAAGTCCTGCATCCCGCATTTCAGACACTCCTCACGGTCACCGGCGCCTGCAAAAGCTGTAATCGCTGCAATAACCGGTATTTCTGGGTGGCTCTGTCTGATGTGGCAGGTCGCTTCAATCCCATCCATAACGGGCATTTGAATATCCATAAACACCAGGTCATATTGAACCTTGTTCAATGAATCGACGGCCTGTGCACCATTCTCAACGATATCACAGACTCCGCCAAACTTGCGCAGCATCTCCTCCAACAGATGACTGTTGACCGCTTGATCCTCAGCAATCAAAATTTTGATGTCATGGGCAAGACTCGCTCGATCCAATTGCAGTTCATCATTCGTGGTGATTTCAATCGGGTCATTACTTTCCTCTAACCACCGCTCCACTACGAGGGTGAACTGGAATTCTGCCCCCTCACCGATCTCACTCTGTACACCAATCGCTCCGCCCATTAATTCTACCAGTTTTTTGCTGATCGCAAGGCCTAGACCTGTCCCGCCAAACTTACGATTAATGGCCGGATCAAGCTGTGAGAAGGATTGGAACAACTGATGCTGCTTTTCTATTGGAATGCCAATCCCCGTATCTCTCACCTTAAAGGTCAACATCAGGTTATCCTGACCATGCTCATCTGAGAAATCAGCACCTACGCTCACCATAATACGGCCCTGCTCTGTGAATTTAACGGCATTACCCACCAGATTAATCAAAATCTGCCGGATTCGTGTCTCATCCCCTCGAACTCGTTCAGGAATATGGTCCGACACTTCACAATAGAGTTCAATATTTTTCTCTGATGCCTTCAGTGCAAACAGCTCGATCACCCCACCCAGCATCGCCTTAATATCTACAGGTGCACGCTCAAGATCCATTTTGCCTGCTTCGATTTTGCTGAAATCTAAAATTTCGTTCAAAATGTACAAAAGGGATTCGCCGCTATCAATCATGATTTCCGCAAAACCTTTCTGTTCATCATCCAGCTCGGTTTCCATTAACAGATGGGCCATGCCCATGATGCCGTTTAATGGCGTACGAAGCTCATGACTCATGATGGCGAGAAACTCGGACTTTGCCCGGTCTGCATGCTCTGCTGCTTCCTTGGCACGTATGATGTCCTTAACAGATGTCATATCACGGAAAACCAATACTGCTCCGCGGGTTCTACCCTGATCCATAATCGGCTTCAATTGGAACTCCGCCAGGAAACTGGACCCATCCTGTCTCCAGAATACGGATTCGGTACGTGGCAGACCTCGTCCCTCACGAACAGCCTGTAGAATTGGTGTATCCTTGGATGGGTAGGGGATGCCTTCGCTCTGCATTTGGATCATCATCTGCTCTAATGGTCTGCCATTCAATTCACTTGGACAGAAGTTCATGATCTCCGCAGCGGCCGGATTGGCAAAGTTCAGATTCCCTTCCAGGTCCAGTCCAATAACACCCTCAGACATGCCATTCAAAATCAATGCCCGTTCATAACTAAGATTCTCGATTTCTTCGACGTAACGTTTGGACTCAGTAATGTCACTCGTAATCCCGTAGATCCCAACAACTTTGTCCTCGAGTATAATAGGAACATTAATCACATTTGTTTCAATCCGCTGCCCATTTTTGTGAATTAAACCTATCTCGTAGCTCTGTGCATTGCCCTTCACCGTTTCCTCAAAATGATATCGAGTCTTCTCCAGATCCACAGGATCAATGAGGTGATCAAAAGGCCGACTCAGCAGCTCCTCCTTGGTGTGTCCTGTCAGCTGTTCCTGACCCATATTGGCTTTCAGCAGATTGCCTTCCAGATCAAGAGAAGCCACACCTAGGGGATTACAGTCAAATAACGATCTGTACTCCTGCATGCTTAACTGTTGTTGCTGGCTGGCTGTGATATCCCGGGTTACGGCGACCATCTCCATTAATTCACCTGAATCGTCATATACATAGTGCGTAATCGTATCTGCCCATACCGTAGATCCATCCTTATGTAACAGGCGATAATTGAGCCGTTTGGGAGCCAGACCCTTTCTCTGCTCTTCTACGTACGCTTCAACCAAAGGCACATCCTCCGGATAGATCACAAATGTTCCCGGCTTACCTATAACTTCTTCCAACTCATAGCCCAACATGCTTTTACATGCATTCGATACATATTTAAATGTACGACTTGAATCGGCATCATGTATTGCAATCAGGTCTAGTGAAGACTCCGCCAGCAGGCGAGAGATGCGACTGCTCTCTTCCAATTGCTTACGTTGCACAATGAGGATTTCCTCTGCATCTTTTTGTTTCGTAATGTCAGCAGCCTGTACCAACAAATACAATGGCTCACCATTCGTTTCATCCCTAACAATGCAAGCTCTAATGGTTGCCCACAATAACGAACCGTCCTTTCGTTTCAGACGAACCTCCGTCTCGTACATCGGACTTGTTTCATGAGTCATTTCCCAGAACTTGCTGCGGAATTCCTCCATATGCAGATCTTCTTCGTAGATCATATGTATGACCGAAGTATCGATCAGTTCATCTTCACTGTATGCAAGCATCTCGCAAAATGCAGGATTAAGCTGCAACCACCGTCCATTTACATGCGATGCGACAGCAATGCCGATTGGTGCGTGCGTATACAATTGTTCGAACAGAGATCGGCTCTCTGTAATGGATTTCGACATTACATGTCCTCCTTTATGAGAATCTGAATGTATTCCGTATGAATAGATCGACCTGAACATAACTTCATCTATAGAGTACTACCCCAAATGCCATGTTTGATAAACGAGATCGGACAAAATCCCTGCTTGAATCGACATATACTACACAATACCCGTGCTCTCCCGATTATACAATGTTGAATATTCGAATAGGAATGGAGGTTATAGATTATGATCATTGTCGCAAATCAACCCGTAGAACTGAACCGCTCGGAATGGTCTGATTTTGAATGGTATTGGTTACAGCAACTCCAGAATCGTCCAACGAGGTATGTGTACCAATCCATGGATCATCTTCGATTTGAATGGGACTTGAGGGGCTCTCTCGTGGAAGCCGCGGAAGGACTGGATCGAAGCGGTGTGAGTTTTGCATCCTTTGAAAAATCCAGATGTAATCCTGCCTACTGGAATCGTAATGCGGAAGGTGGGTTTGAGCTAAGATCAAACGTGACCCCCGCCGACGGCATCCGGGATATCTGGAGGAATGGACACTTATATGCCTTTGAATGTGCAACAGCCACCGTTATTGTGCTTTATGGTGGCGTACTGGGAAGCATTCGCGAAGACGCCTTTAATTCCCTGTTTCGCAATCTGTTACTCTTTGACTGGCATTATGACAGTGACCTGCGATTAACCGAAAAAAACGGTAGCGAAACCGCCCTGCCAGGAGATGTGCTGTATTTCAAAAATCCAGATGTTTCTCCGGAAACCCCCGAGTGGCAGGGAGAGAATACGTTCATGCTGCGCGAGAACTTGTATTATGGTCATGGCATTGGTATTGCAAGTGGCGAAGAGATTATACGCACCCTGAATCAGTTCCGCGTTCCAGGTAGCCGAGTCTCCGCCTACTTAATGGATATGGTGATCTATCCGGACTTCTTTTATTTATCCCGATTCGCCAAAAACAGCCAGAATAATATGGCCGCTGGTTCTACGCCTGTATTACCAGGACAGTTATATGTACGACTTGGTGGCAGCCGTTATTTACGCAGCTGAACTACTGAAACGGAAACGGATTTTGCATTCAATTGCGAACAATACCTCAATCCAAGTGATGACAAACAAGCCCAATACAGTAGCAGTTAACCTGCCACCTCATTGGGCTTTTTTACATCCAAAAAATCATTACTATATCGACATTCGCGTTACCTTTGTGCTACATCGAGGATCGCTTCTGGCAGTTTACGCATTCGGGTCCAGTTGCACAACAACCTGTTTACCACTTACCTGAACACCTGTCGTTTTGCTACCGAATTCAGCCAGCGATTTGCTCAGTTGTTCAGCCCACTCCTTGCCTGCAACTCCTTCTTTGGCTCCATGCACCTGGATGACGAGTTTTACCGAATCACCCTTCTTCAGAATGCGCTCCGCCTGAGACTGCTTCGTCTCCCGGTCATGATCTTCCATCGCAAGGTTCAAGCGAATTTCCTTTACTTTACGTTTATCGGGAGATTTACTCGCTTTTTTCTTCGCCTGCTGCGCTTCTGCTTTGGCTGCTCCAGCTCCAATCAGCTTGCATGGCGGTGGACTTGTCATCAAGGACAAGCACACCAGATCTACTTTATGCTGCTTTGCAAGTAGAAGTGCTTCCTGCGTGGACATCACACCCAGATCTTCACCATTCAGGCCGGTCAGCTGCACTTCGGCTGCTTTGATCTTTTCATTTTTGATCATGATTCTTCCTCCTCTACATCAAAAGCCTGTCCTGACCATTTACGGATCAGAGCAGGCTAGGATGGTGTTGCTACTTATTTGTAATACGTATTAGCGTACAAATACGCCAATCGGTTTGATTTACAGCGTGTTGAATGCTTCCGTCAGAACCGGTACAATTTGTGATTTGCGTGATACTACGCCTTTCAAGATAGCTCTGCTATCAGACAGCGTCACATTGTAGGCTTTCTCCACTGCTTTAGTGGATGTACCATATGCCAAAGCTACGGAATCGTTGTTCAGAATGTCTGTTACGACAAATACAAACAGGTCGAGACCTTTACTCGAAATGATCGCTTCAATAGCTGCTTCAAGCTCAGGTTGCTTCACGAGAACATCATTCACGTCAACGGCATTAACCTGTGCAATTTCCACTTTGGATTGACCCATTACGAATTCTTTGGCATCCAGGGAAATCAGTTCAGCAATTGTTTTTTGGCTCAGATCCGCGCCGGCTTTCAGCATGTCCAGACCATAAGTGTCTGCATCTACACCAGCAATGGCAGCCAGTTCACGTGCAGCGGCTACGTCCTGCTCTGTGCAAGTCGGGGATTTGAACAACAGGGAATCGGAGATAATCGCAGACAGCATCAGGCCAGCAATCGGTGCACTCACTTCGATGCCATTTTCTTTGTACATTTTATTCAAAATGGTTGCTGTACAACCTACAGGCTCTGCACGGAAATACAGAGGACCGCTTGTCTCAAAGTTAGCAATACGGTGATGGTCGATAACTTCAACAACAGTCACTTCCTCAATATCGCTTACACTTTGCTGACGCTCGTTGTGGTCAACCAGAATAACTTTGTTTACTTCATTTGCAGCTGTTTTAATCAGACGTGGTGCTGCAATTTTGAATTGATCCAGTGCAAACTGGGTTTCACCATTGACTTCGCCGAGGCGAACAGCTTCAACATCTTGACCCAATTTTGTTTTGAGATCCGCATAGGCGATTGCCGAACAGATCGTATCCGTGTCGGGATTTTTGTGACCGAAGATTAACGCTTTTTCCATATTCATAGCCCTCCGTCAATTCTGATTTATATAAGTTTAACCAAAGAATGTTTACACTTGCCACTCCGATGACAGAATAACCTTCCGATCGCTGTTATCCCCAGATTTTTTGATTCCCTTTTAAAGGGAAAATCCGGTGATAAAGGCGAACGCTCCGCTTCTCCAGCTTTTTTCTGTCCTCTCCGTTCTCGTGTAAAAAGTTTAGTTGAACTTATATAGAAAATATATGTCATATTTCAATCATACCCTACTGATTATAGCGCTAATAAGGCTTAATTCCAATCCCTTTACAGCGAATTAATTGCAAATCATTCTCAGGCAAGTCATTTTGGAAAATAGCCAAGCTTGGTTCATTACCCTCAAGTCGATATGGTATGTATCCTATTTATTCCATCGTACAACCTTATAAATTAGCATACGAAACTCTGATACGCAACGAAAACATTAAATCTCAGGCTCTTCCGCGCTCTGCCCTTGCCGTACAAAAAAGGTCTGTAGACTGCCGTCTTCGCTAATCTCCAGCAGGTTCAATTGTGCTCCGTAGGCACAACCACCATCAATGCCAATTTTGTCTCCGCTCGGGTCAAACCAAATACCTGTCTCATCATGCAAATGCTTCACGGGGGTGTGTCCAAATACGACTGTCTCTCTAATCGTCGTTGGTCTGGAATAGAATGATTCACGAATCCAGATGAAGTCCCGCTCGGACTGGCTTCTCCAATCCTCGATATCCGGGTTGATCCCGGCATGCACAAAAATATAACCCGGAATCTCGTACACCAGCGGAAGCTGTTCCAGAAAACGAAGATGGTGTTCATAGTGTGTACGTATCCACTTTTTGGCTTCAGCATAAGCTTCCCAATCTATCTGTTGCTCATCATAAGTAAGCTCCAGATCCAGATAACTTGCCATCGTCTGTAATCCACCATTACGGATCCAGTGTTGATCATATTGCTCAACATCCTGGGTTAACGCCTTGACCATCATGGCATCGTGATTGCCTTTGATCACTATAATATGGTGCTGTTGCTGAAGCTGCATAATCTGTTCGATGACCTGTTTACTGCTTGGACCGCGATCCACATAATCACCGAGTAAAATCAATTCATCCTGCTGCGGATTATAATCTGCAAGCTTAAGCAGTGCATTAAATTCATCGTAACAGCCATGAATATCACTAATGACACATCTGCGCATGTGAATCTCTCCTCCCCCTGATCACGCAAGAGTATAACCGGAACCTTGCATGAGCAAGATTCCAGTCTGTTTAGAGTAGTTATTCCCGCTTGCTCACCATTAGTCCTGCTTGAGTCCAAAGGCTTCTGCAATCAAGCCGAATGAGCGCAGACGTGCTTCAAACGAATGGACCGCTGACGCAATAATGACTTCATCCGCTTCATGGCGTTCAGCCATTGCGGTAATTTTGTCTCTCACCTGATCCGGTGTTCCCACGATGGAAAAAGAACGACGTTGACGAATCTGTTCCATCTCCATCGCTGTGTATGGATAGTTGTTCACCGTCTCCAGAGATGGGAATGAACTTTGTTCAAGACCTCGTCCAAGGCGTAAGAAGAAAAGTTCATTGCTGCGCGCAAGTTCAGCGGCTTCTTCCTCTGTCTCCGCGCAGAATGCCGAAACAGCGATCATTGAATGTGGTTTGTCATTCAGGATAGACGGCTTGAAATGTCTGCGGTAATGCTTCATCGCTTCTTCGCCGCCTGGTGTTCCGAAGAATTGGGCAAACGCATACGATGTCCCTTGCGCTGCAGCAATTCTAGCACCTTCGGAGCTGGAACCCAGCAACCATACTTCAGGAACCGTTGGAACCGATGGTCCGGCTACCAGGGATGCGAACCGATGATCCTCGGGCAACTGCTCGTGGAAGTATCCGCCCAGATCCGCGATCTGTTGCGGGAAAAATTGTACATTCGATGATTTGCCTTCATTCAGAGCTCTGCTGGCAATCGGCATGCCGCCCGGTGCTCTGCCAATCCCAAGGTCAATCCGTCCCGGATGCAAAGCTTCCAGCAGACGGAAATTCTCTGCAACCTTATAGGCACTATAATGAGGAAGCATAACGCCACCGGAACCTACGCGAATTCGATCCGTATGTGCAGCCACATGTGCAATCATAACTTCAGGACTGGAGAATGACAGTGCACCACTACCGTGATGCTCCGACATCCAGAAACGGGAGTACCCCAATTGATCCGCATGTTGTGCGAGTTTCACCGTTTCCTGCAACGTATCCTGTACACTTCGTCCTTCATTGATATGTCCATGTTCGAGTACACTCAGCTTCATATATATTCAATCCTCTCGTCTGTTAGGTTCATAAGTGCTGTGAATATGAGATCTGCGTATATTACGCGCTCTTGCTCACTTCATTCTTGCTCATTACATTGTAACATTAATTATTACAGTTTCAAACTTTAGTTATTCTCTTTATTACCACACTTGTGCAAGAAACATGCAAAAAACGCCACCAGTTCTTAGACCGGTGACGTTTTTACTAACTACTATTGGAGAAATAATAACTTATGGTGCACGTTTTGGTAACAACTTCACATACTCGTCAGACAGTTTCATCAGGCTGAGCACATGTTCATAATCGGCACGATACGGTTCCAAATCCGTTACCGGCTCGTATGTCTTCAGCGAATAGGCTGTTCCATCGTCAAAGCCCGCACCCGGGATAAACATAATGTCATCGTTGACAAATGAACCCGTTGGCAAGTAATACCGGATACCAAAGGCATTGTGGTCCATGTTGAGCAGATCATGTCCGAAGGCAGTGAATTTCTCATCTTGAAGGGAAACTCCCATCAGGTTCATGATCGTTGGCAACATATCCAACTGACCGCCTGGCTGCTCAATCACTTGTCCTTTGGTCTGTTTCGGCGTATGAATCATTAACGGAATGTTGAAACGACTTACTTTGCCATCATACGGGACGCCCAGATTGGCCTGAATCTGCTGTGTAATCTCTTCGTCAGCAGGCAGACCAAAGTGGTCTCCGTAGAGCACTAAAGTAGTATTATCCCATAATCCATTCGCCTTCAACTCATTAATGAGTTGACCGATGGCATAATCCGTATAGTTGATCGCTTGCAGATAATCGTGAAGCAGTTTGTTCGTAATGGTCGCAGGAATCGTGATCCGTGCGCGATCAGCGGGAACCGTAAACGGCGAGTGGCTCGATGCCGTAATGAACTGAGCATAGAACGGCTGATTCGCAGCCTGATGCGCAGTCATTTTTTCCACACCTACACGGTACAACTCTTCATCCGATGGTCCAAAGTCATTGAATCTGTCATTCTCAAAGCTGGGCTTGTCGAAGTAACGAGTGAATCCGAGTGCCGGATACATCTTGTTCCGGTTCCAGAAGGTGACGTCATTGACGTGGTACGTCTCGGACTCATATCCCTCTTTCCCCAATAACTTGGGAAGACTCGGCAGTTCGCGGTCACTGTACCCTGCCGACATGGGAACAACTCCGGTTGGATAGATAGACGTGTTCGACATGAACTCAGCGTCTGATGTGTTTCCCTGTCCGATCTGTTGGAAAAAATGAGAGAAATAATAGCTTTCTTTGGCCAGATCATTCAGTACCGGTGTTAACTCCTGACCGTCTAATGAAGCATTAATCGGGAAATTCTGAAAGGACTCCAGTTGCAGTACGATCAGATTGCTGCCTTTGGCCTGACCAAAATATTTGGCTTTCACAGCTGTGCCGTCACTTGGTGTATCCTGATACGGATACTGGCTAACCAGCTCATTGATCTTGGCAATGGTTTCGTTAATGTTGCCATTCGCAATGGCCTCATTTTCTTTGCTCGTCAGAATGGCAGACGATACCTGATAGTTCAGGAAACCGAGATTCTCGGCTCGAACCAGCTCGTTATCAATCGTTTCACCTTTGACAATAAAACTGCCAGACAGCACGATGCAGAATGCAGCCGTAAGCGCAACGCCGAGTTTGCCCCAGTAACGTCTGCGAATTCTGCCAAACGTCAAACCGCTATCGCGGTAACTGCTGTAGTTACGCCCGCCAGCACGTCTGCGCATAATCAACCATATTGGCAATGCCAGTACGATGTCTGCAAAAAACAGAAAGTGTTCCGGTCGCACCAGCGGTCCGATACTTCCCCGCACTTGGGCAACCTGCCCCAGCTCACTTAGCACGGTATAGGTAGGTACCGAACTGAAATGAACGTTATACAGCGTAGCCGCGAACAGAACCAGAGAAAACAGAATATTGAATCCCCCGTATACTGCTCGCTTCCAGCCTTTGGGCACGATCAGATCCAGCAGGCATACCAACGTTAATGCACCTAATGCGTCAGTTAACAGACCGATGCCGGACAGACCCTGGAAAAAGAAATACCGCAGTAGTGACAGCTTGAGCAGCATAAGAATGAATAACACGGCGAATAAGGTCCGTGATGAAGTTCGTTCATTTTTGGAATTATACATGGTCGCTTTCAACCCTTACCCTGAAATTTTACGTTCCTTTTACAAAACGTATATTTCAGTATAACAGTTTTCTGGTTGCTATTCCATGGAAGTTCCGTGTAGGACAGAGTGATCGTTACGCAATTGTAGAGATATCCGTGTTCTGCGTGTCCGCTCCCTCTCTCTGTCCCTTAATGGCTGCTTGTGCAGCAGCAATTCGTGCATAAGGGATCTGTTCAGGCAAACAACTTACGTAATCCAGACCAATGCGGTGGCAGAACGTAATCGACTCCAGGTCCACAACATTTTCTCCACAGATCCCTGTCTTCAGATGAGGTTTTCGAATTCGACCTTGGACGACAGCCATCTCGATCAGTTGTCCGACTCCCTCAATGTCCAGCACATGAAATGGATTATTCGTTATCGGACGAGAGTCCGTATCACGTTGAAGGAGAAGGAGCCGCTTCTCAGCTTCATGACGACTATATCCAAATGTCATCTCTGTCAGCTCATCCGTGCCAAACGAGAAAAAGTCAGCCTGGCGAGCAATGTGTGTCGCCGTCAGCGCCGCTCTCGGAGCTTCGATCATGGCCCCCACTCTATAGTGACAATGCCGCTTCTCCTCACCCAGCACTTGGTCAGCCACATGATCCACCAGATCTCTCATCACCTGAAGTTCATGCACATGACCGATGTGCGGGATCATAATCTCGGGACGTACCCACCAGCCTTGCCGGATGCCTTTCACCGCTGCGCGGAATATCGCTTCCAGCTGCATATCAACGATCTCCGGGAACACCGTACTCAGCCGACAAGCCTGTTGCTCCAATGTCGGATTATGTTCATGCAATTCACTGACTCTGCGAATGACACGCTCCAGTTCCTCCAGTTCAATCTGATGGTCTTTTTGCTCCTGCCACTCCTCTGCTTGTAACCACTCACGTCGTTTCTCCAACACTCCCAGATCCGGTAACAGTTCATGCAACGGCGAATCCAGCAAACGTATCGTTACCGGATATCCATCCATCGCTTCGAATATCTGTTCAAAATCAGACTGCTGCATCGGCAACAGACGCTCCAAACCACGCCTGCGTTCGGATTCACTGTCTGCCAGGATCATTTTTTGTACAAATGGTAACCGCGCAGGCGATAACAGCATGTTCTCCGTCCGGCATAGACCTATTCCCTCGGCCCCTTGTAGCCGTGCTGTCATGGCATCCTGTGGATGATCTACATTGGCCAGTACCTTCAACTCTTTCACTTCATCAGCCCAATTGAGCAGTAGTTGCAGATCTGCTGATAAAAGTGAATCTGAGTTGTTATAAGCTGGACATTCATCATTAGTTACTGGCTGGATCTGTACGGGCAGATGTCCATTGCTCGCTTCGCTGTTAGAATCTGTGTAGTGTTGCTTCAACACTTCCGTGATATGCGCAGGTTCGATGCGAAGAAGTGCATCCTCCTTGGTGAGGAGTCCTTCATGGACAAAATCCACAGTACTCCTCAGTGTGGCTGTTGAGGATAATCGTGCGGGCTGGGTCTGCACAACATACAACGCGCCGGATTCAATCACAAAGGTGATTTCCTGCACTTCTCCCTTATGCGTCTCCAGCTGGCTACCTATCTCCAGCAAACTTGTGTACAGCTCAGGTTCGTCATTCCGTAAACGCTCCAGGCTGTGATCTGTTTGGCTCGCGTTCCCGGTTGGGACATATTGTCCTGTAATTCCCTTTTCTCCTGTAAGTGGGTTACACGTATATATTGTTCCTGTCCCGCTTGATTCTCCACATTTTCCATGCATCATCGTCTGTATAAGAACAGGAGCGCTTTGCTCCGAAGAGATGTAATATGATTTACGCATGATCTCGTCCTGAGATCTGGATGCTTTAATACGCTGTGAATGATATACCGCACGTACTGCTTCTTTGAATTGAAGTTGAACATCTTGAGGAAAAGGGTTACGCCCCTCCCCTTCAATTAAATATTTAAATTCGGTAATGGTTAATTCAAGTTCCGTTTCATCCCGACCCTTGACGTGACTCGATATTTCTGTGAAAAATTCAGACGGAATTGCATATACCAGCTGTCCATATTCCTTTAAGTAATCTAGATAACATTGGAGTGCATACAACCGATCACCGGTTTGACGTGCGAGTCCTTCCACAGTAATATCATTCAGACCAACATTGAGCAGTGATCGTGTCGCAGTTGCTGAGGCTCGATCCTGGTCCGTACGTACCGCGAGTAGTAGCGGATTCTCCGAATGTCCGAAGAACTTCCCGGTTTGCTGTTCCAGATGCCGGATAGCGTTAATAATCTCTTCCTCTCCTTCACCGGAAAGATGTCCAAGACGGGTACAGAACTCGCGACAGCATTCCGTTGTGACTACAAATCCGGCCGGGACAGACCACCCTGCATGGATTAGCTCTGCAAGATCAGCCCCTTTACTGCCCATTAGCCCTTTCATCTCTGCCGTACCTTCTTCCAACAGAATTACCCGTTTTGTCATTACAGCTCTCCCATCCGCCATTCATGGCTATGCTTGAAGACTTCAATCCCTGCGTTACAGATCAGCCTTCACTCTAATGGTATGTCACAATCGTTCAGTCAAGGACATCCGCTTTTGCATTTTGTGCTCGTTATCCTTTTTTTTTGTAAACGTTACACTAAAATAAGATGAAACAAGCCTTTCGAGCAGTTGCATTTCACTGGGAAGCAAAAAGAAGCCCCTTCAGCTAAGCTGGAGGAACTTCACATTTTTTAGTATTCACTTACCTCAAACGTCAACACCCGATCAAACAGTATATAATCCTTCCGACTCTTAAATGGCCCTTTGTTGTTGTCGTGTTTATCGATCGCATACGAAGCTTTTCCGCTTCCAGCTTGCTTGGCTTCATACCAGTCGATGAAATCATTCACTTCTTTCAAGCTTAGGTCGAATTCCTTCTCCAAGCCCGTTGTCATGGTAACGACGAGAATCGCACGGTCGCCAGGAGGTTGTTCTGGTGTTGGAGTGTCGGTCTCCTTCTCATTCACAGCTAATACAACTTCATTGGAAATTACGGTTTCCACTCCATTAAATATGGCAACAATTTGAAAGTAGTAAGTTTTACCGTATTCTAAATTAGGCACTTGGTAAACTGAACTTTCTTTCCCTTCAATTGTAACCGAATCTTTATAACTCCCTGAATCAGTACCATATTGCAGTTTATATCCTGTTGCATCATTTATTGTATTCCAATTTAAGGTGGCAGTCGTTCCTTTAACGGAACCATTTAATCTAATATCTTCTAAAATACCTAAAGTTATCTCATCAATTGCCAACCAAGAAGACCCACCTTCTCCATCAATCTTTATTCCTTCGTATTTTCCTTGTGTAACTTTAATTGGCGGAGGTGTGTTGAACCTTTCTGATAATGATTGTGTTTCTTTTTGACTTATAGCGGTCCATTTTCCATCCTTTAGACCATATATTTGATATGAAACCGCTCTAATAGGCTCTGCTGCAGTGCTAATATGAACAAAGTTTAACTCAGTTGGCTCGGGAAATTTAAGCTCTATGCTACCATTATATGTACCAGCATTCCATTCGTTTTTTAATTTCCTATCAATTACATTTTTCGCAACGTAAATAGAATACTCACTACTTGCCTTAACTTCAGTTCCTGTAGGTGGAGAAAATCCAAGCATGCCATCTACCTTATTACTCAATGGAGATGCCGCTCTTGTTGTCGACTGAGAAAACAACAGTACTATAAGCAAAACAGTCATAAACGCCAAACAATTTTTTTTCATCGTTAATCTCCTTATTCATTATTCTTGAACTAACTATAGCGACCTTCCAGATTAACGTCTAAACATAAACTTGCTGATCTATAAATATCAGCTAATTTCTTGAAATTTTATTTTTTATTGGATTTTACACTTCACAAAATACTCGTTTCTATTCATAAAAACTGAGTTTAATTACATTGCATCTAATAAGATACATAGAGATACGAAAAAAAAAGCCTTATGTATAATTGAAGTTAAAGTACCCCCATTAATTGTCTGAAATCATTCTCTAACTCTTCTTTCAAATGAGGTATGGATGCATTTATAGAGTTCCATGCATCGTGCCATACATCTTTTTGTCTTACTTGCGAGTCTTCAGTGCCGTCTATTAATGAATCTCTCATAGCTTCTATAATACGCAAGGACTCCTTAATTAGCATATCTATACTTTCGCAAGTAGACTTACCGAAAAATATCTTATTAAGCTGATAAAACCTCAGAAATTCTCCAACAGCTTTGTATGCCTCTTTTGCTCTATCTTCAAGGTTTAATGGCCCTATGTACTCTTTTGGCCAAAAAGTTTGCACCAACCAATGCTCCATTTTCACTAAATGGCTATACATAATTTTTATCACTTCTGCCCGATCATTATGCAATTTAATATTTCTAATTTGATGCAACTGCAACTCTCTTTGAATTTCATACTTATATTGCTCCACTGATTTATTTAATTCGGATTTGTGGGATTCAACATTTTTATTGAGCCAACTAGAAAATATGGACTTTGTAAGCCAACCAGCCCCACCCACTATCACTGCAGTTTGACCTATTTGAGTAAAAACTTCAGATACAACATCCATAAACTCATCCTTTCAAACAAAATAAGAGGGCCGCCATCAAAATACTGACAACCCCTTTTACCATTGTCTTCGGAATTATTTTTCCCAAACTACCACACTTATCCTTCTGCTTTCGGGTCTCTCATGTCTCCATTTACCTCGCGGAACACTGCTAAGAAATAGCGTCTTAACCCTATGACATTTCTTCCATCTTAAATTGGTGCACCAGGATGCGATCCCTCAAGCCATAAACCTCAGTACATCCTCAATCTTCTTCCCATGTGAGATCACACCGTAATTCATCCACGACATAAAGTCCACCTCATACACATTGCCGCTCTTCACCGCAGGCAGACGTTTCCATTCATCCCTATCGAGCAGTTCGCGCTCATCTCCAGGTTTAGCAGAATTTCCAGTGTCAAATGTAATCAACAAGTGATCCGCATTAAGCTGACTTAACTGCTCCAACCCAATGAAAATCCTCCGCTCGTGTCTTGTCCATTGCTGCACACGGGAGTGCGGAGTCAGTCCAAGATCATGATATATTACAGGGCCAACGTAGCCCTGCTGATCCCCATAGAGAGTAATATCCGAAGCAGATATGCGTAAAAAAGCTACCGTCTGACCACGCATATAACGTGATAACCGACTCTTAGCTTCCATTGCCTTGTCCTCATACGCACCAATTACATCTTGAACCCGATTCACCTTTCCCAACACATCGGCGGTTGATCTCAAGATGGAGCGCCAATCTTCTCCCAGATGTTCCACGTAAAACGTAGGTGCTACCTGCTCGAAGCGGTCCAGATTCCATCGATCATATCCCTTGTCCAGCATGATAAAATCAGGTACATTGCCCAGATTAAACTGCGCATCCATCTGACTCACATCAAATTCAGGTACGTCATCCAACCCCAAATAATGCTGTCTACCCCAGGAGTGATGCGAACATTGCAATACGGGTTTTACGCCAAGAGCCAACACAAAGTCTTCCAGATACGGGGCAAAGACACGAACCTCTTGACGATGATGACGGCGATACAATCCAGGTGAAATACCAGCATATTGCTTGAAACGGCGACCAAAATAATACTCACTGCTAAAGCCCACATTCTGTGCAATTTCATGGATGCGATCATCCGTCAGCTGCAATAGTTGTTTCGAGCGCTCCAGCCGAACCGCATTTACATAATCAAGGGGAAGCTTGCCTGTAATCCTTTTAAATTGTCGAGTGTAGCTGGCTCTGGTAAGACCAATATCTGCCGCGAGCTCATCCACGGTTATCGTCTGATCATAGTGGTCGCCAA
This sequence comes from Paenibacillus sp. FSL P4-0176, assembly GCF_037975265.1. Classification (NCBI taxonomy): domain Bacteria; kingdom Bacillati; phylum Bacillota; class Bacilli; order Caryophanales; family Paenibacillaceae; genus Paenibacillus; species Paenibacillus sp. FSL P4-0176. The sequence goes on along the minus strand of NZ_CP150242.1, from coordinate 2,902,452 downwards.
TATAACGAATTGAACTTTGAAGACGGGCACGATCATCAGGCACTTCTGTTTCGGAGGCACTCTGGCGAAGCAAGGCACGGAACCACTCCTGGAAACGAAGCTGTACCTCCCATTGCTCGATCCAATCGCTAGTGATCTGTTGACGCAGTATTTGTTCCAAGGCTTCCAGACAGGAACTCCACGGACTGAAGCTGAGTTGCATAAGCGGCGGTAATAATGTCGGAGAATCTGGACTTTGGGAAAGTTCCTGCTGCTCCTCCGTGTTTCTTCTAGACAAAGCGTTCGAAATATCTTCTTTTAGCTCAGCCACCATTAGATCAAGCTTATAGTACTGCAATTCACTTTCTCTCCAAGACGAACCTTCTATTTTAACGGATGTTCCAGCCGGAACAAACATAATCATTCCTTTTTCCAGATGAGATTCCCGATCTGAGCAAACTATTGAACCTTTCCCAGACGTTACAACGAATATAGCGTGTGAAGACGACATTCTGTATAACAAACGTTTATCGATATGAGATTGATGGTGATCTACGTATTCCATATGCTGAAGTGAGCATAGCCAGGGCTTGGGAATCAGTTGTATTATCGTGGGGCACATGTTCATCGTCCTTAACTGAGAATTATTATCATTTAAAATAGTGTATACGAAAAAAGAAAGCTCTTCAACCCTGGCTGAAGAACTTTCTTTAAGTAATCGATTCAATTATGGAGTCATTTTTTCCAACAGATCATCAATTTTCATGGAATTTGCTGTAATCGCACCTGATTGCCAATGTGCTCTTTCCATGATATACACCTGATTGTTCTTAACCGCTGGAAGCGACTGCCACAACTTGCTGTCAAGTACCTTCAAAGCTTCCTTGTTCTCAGGGGATGACCATTCTCCATTGGAAGGGAAAATAATAAGATGATCCGCATCAAGTTGCGGGATGGCCTCCTCAGACAAGATTTCCTGATATTCTTCCATCTTGCTAACCAGAGGATGAGGTGTTAGACCAAGCTCCGAATAAATAAATCCGGTAAATCGATTCTTCACACCGAACAACGCCAGTGTATCATCGTTAACATTCAACCGGACAACTGCGACGGTCTCGTCTCCAACCGCTTCCTGCAACTTCGCCTTAGCATCTGCAACCTTAGCTCCGAATGCCGTAGCAACTTCTTCACCCTTTTCCGGTTTACCCACAACATCGGCAATAGTTTTCAAAATTTGATTCGAATCCTGCAATACGCTCTCAGGCAAGCGATACGTCGGTGCCACCTTGGAATACATCTCATATTTCTCCATATCCACTCCACCATCTACAATGATGAGATCCGGATCATATGCCAACAAAGCTTCAATGCTCCCTGTGGTGTCAAATTGCGGAACATCCAGTCCTAAATAATCCTGTACACCCCACAAAGGATGATACCACTGCACTACAGGTGTAATATCGAGCGCCTTCAGATAATCCTCCACATATATTCCAGCAATCCGCTGTGGTTGAACCGGAATCGTCACATCTCCAAATTCATCCTGTACAACCCGTGTAGCAGGCTCTGTCTCGGTTTCAGTAGTATTTTCTCCAGAAGCTGCACTTTCAGTTGCAGGAGTCTGTTCCGCATTCGTAGCGGTATTTGTACTACATCCTGAAATAACCAGACCCATGAGCAGTAATGTAATCGTCCACCCTTTGAAACTTTTAACTAAACCTACCATGTTACCCTTCACCCCTATGTGATCTGTTGATGTAACCGTGAGAATATCTCACATATAATGATTATCATTCTCATCGATTGCTTAGGTGAATTGTACCTTATGCCTCAGCCGACCCACAATGTACATTTGATGTTGTTTTTTTATACAAACGAAAACAACCCTGTTGGTCCTCCCCCGCTTATCGCAGGGGCAACCTGCCTTGACGATAACTTTCCAACAACTGATCCACAAAGAAATCGTTCGCCGTACCCTGTAACAATGCAGCACCAATTAAACCCATATCATCACTCACATACCCCGCTAACTCAGGTTCGCCGGTGAGAGCCAAAGTCTGTTTAAACGCCTGTTCCCTGCATGCGCGCAGCACCTCTTCTTCAGCTACCGCGGTATCTTGAGCCCATCGTACAAAAGCTTGCATCCACTCGTCAGCAAATGCAGAAGCATCCCTTTCATCCAAGTAAATTTCCACATCCAATCCTTCGAATGTCTGCTGAGTCAGAATCCGTCCCTCGTTAAGATCCAACAGTAGCTTCTCCACATCCGTTTTGCTCATTGATCTCTCCTCCAGTTCCTCGTCAAGTCAGATACATCTCTGGTATAACGAAACGTTTCATCATCTGCTTTGGATCGGCTGTAAAATGATCCAATTGAAGTTCCTCATATTCGCTAAGGATACTTTCAAAGATACCAGCGATCACACCACAATCTGCCAAAGCATTGTGCCTGTGAATTCCATCTGTATTCAGATCGTAATACCGAATCAGAAAATCCGTAGAGACGGATTAATGCCTGTACCTTCGAGATCAAATATGCAGTACATTCTATCCTGTAATGAAGATACGCTTAGATTTTCAATAAAGTATGTATCAGGCAACAGCGTAATTTTCATCGGCCAACTCACTCCTCCCCACTATCATTCTGGCAAATGCATTTCTCATATATAACTCTGTCACTCCCACAATCGGGTGACCTGGACCAACTTGCGCGTTCCATCAAACTGCAACTTATAGATATCCGGCATCGTAGTCTTCTCCCAGAAATCATAACCGTAGGAAGAATCATAGTGTTGTAAAATAAGTGTCATTACATCTCCATGGGTTCCGATGACTACCTTGTGACCCACATGTTTATCCAAAATTTTCTCGATTACCGCTACTGCCCTTGAGCGAGCCTGTGCACCAGACTCCCCACCTGAATACGCATACGTAGGATCACGATACAACTGCTGCTTGGCTTCACGAAAATTAGCATGCTTCACATCTGAACTCGACAACTGGCGTTCACGCAAATCCTCCTCTGTCACCACAATTCCATCTGACCAATCTGCCAGAATCTGAATCGTATCTACCGCTCGCCTGTAGGGGCTAGAATAAAACAGTTGAATCTGCTCCCCATGGAGCAGACTGGCAACCGTTCCCGCATCTTGATGACCTTGCTCTGTCAGTCCACGCTCGCGTTCCTGTCCTTCAACATATCGAGACTCCGCATGTCTGACAAAATACAAAAACGTACTGGCCTCACTCATCATTCATCCGCCAACCCTTTTTTCTTCTCAATGACAATCAGGCAGGTACTGTCTGGCAAAGGCGCAGGCTCACCATTTTCCTTCATGAAGATCATTCGTTCTCCAAGTGCTTCCGTGTACCCCTCCTGGAGAAAATGTCGGAACGTAATCATCTCGGCTTGTTCACCCAGCGCTTCTCGAATACAGTTCTCATAGGCTGTCGGCGTGAATATACCGAACTGTTCCTGAATTTCATGCACGTATGCCTCTTCGCCCCACGTATAGGTGTAGAGAAACTCCATTGCATCGTTGATCGGCAATACGACCTCATTGTCTGAGACCCGCTCATATTGAATTGCACGTCCCTGAAAATCCTCTGCATACCGCTCCAGCCAGCGCATCCCATCCGGTTCCAGGAAACGAATCCGGCGCTTCTGCGCCTCCGGCTCACTCATGATCCCATCCCGAATCAGAATTCTTCCTCCAGGTGACAGCACACGGAATGAACTTCTCAGCGCTGCTACAACCGTATCGGAATTAAATCTTCGACCGTCCAGTTCAATATATGAATATAATTCATGCAGAATGGATGAAAAAATAACCGTATCCACTGTGCCCGGCTGCACATATTGCTCCAGTTGTAGGGCATCGCCCTTCATCACTTGCCAGCGATGTCCCTCAAGTTGTTTTTTGCGTTCCAGCGCTTCAATGACATTGGCTGAGATATCGATACCAATCGGCTCCACTTCCGGTTTTTCCTGCTCAATCAGATCCAGCAGAATTCCTCCACCTGGACCAATATCCAGTACTCGTTTACCAACGATATAGTCGAGCAGTACTTTTTTGTAATCACCGGAGCTGTTCATATCGGACAAATACGTCTCTTCGTTGTGGAAACGATCATACGCATCCCGGCGTAATCCGAACAGGTCAAATAACAGCAGTACAGCCTTCTCGTATAACGGCGACTTCTCCGCTTCAATACAGAATGCAATCAGCTTCTCGGCAGCCGGAGAAAATTCGAAGGTCACGAATAATGTATCCGGCAGATCCGTATGACGTTCAATGCGATGGGTTAGATGGGGATAGACGATCTGCTCCCCTGCCACAATCTGTTCCCACGAATACTGTTCCAAATATTTTTCAATCATTCGTTTCTTGTAAATATTGAGCTTCTTGACGCCCTTATAGTCGTAATACATCGTATTCATCAATGGTTCAAAGCTGATATGGCGAACGATTTCAGATCGACTCTCCATGGATGTTGGATGCATTCTCTCGCTGCGAAGTGTCAACAGGAACACTTTCACCATCTCCTGCAACGAAAAATCCTGCATGGCCGACTCCACATACCATAATGTGCGATGAGCCAGCGGAGCCAGCGCCTGTTCTACATCCAGTTCCGTTTGGAGCCTGGCATAAGCCGTATCCATAGCTTCTCCTTGCCGAATGGATGAACTTCTTAAGCGGGATAACCGTTCCTTCACGCTCCAGTCCTCATGATTCGGTCCGGTGATAATCCAGCCTACAATTCGCTGTACCTCAGCCTGAACCTGATTCCATAACGCTCGATCAACGCCTGCAATAATGCACTCATTTAATGCCATCAGTATGGTGTGCAATTCATCTGTAGCAAGCCATCCTTTGACGATCAAGCCGTGAAGCGGAGCATTTTCGGCAAATGGAATCTCACCCCGTATGTATTGACCAATAAGTCCATGTGTAGCAATTAGAGTACGTATAATCTCATGCCTTGGAGTGTGTGTATTCAGCGCATCATGCTCGCTTATATCCGCATTGTTACTTAGAGCACCACTCGGAGAACCAAGTTGATATATACTCGTCTCCTTGGTCTTATCGATGTCATTATCCAGGTGCTCTGCCACTGCGTATAAGTCATATAACTGAGCGGACCCCACATTGTGTACAAACAAGTTAACGCCCTGCTTTTGCCATACCCGCCGTTGCTCCCGTGATCCGGCCTTCGCCGTCTCTGACCAGGTTAATACGTCTTCCAGAATTTCTCGCACCCAAAAAGAAACCTGAAGCTCCTCCAACACATGCAGTGTACGCTCGGTGTACTCCAGTACCGGATTTGTTCCCTCAAGTTCGGCAATGGAATGAATGCGTTCGAGGTTAATATGGGGTTTCTCCGCTGCTGCCAGCAGTTGCAGCCATAACTGCTGGGCTTCCGGCGTATTACCTGACTTGTATGATTGTATGGCCTTTAATGAATGCAGCATAAATATGTCCCCTCTCTTTCTCTAGCCTTTTTTATAAAATCATTAGATTCGTCTATAGAAGTTGAACTAATTATTAACACTATAACGAAGAGGTCAGAAAAAACCTGAAAAAGTGAAGCGCTCGCCTTTATCCCCGGATTTTCCCCTTCGGAAAAGGGAATCCAAAAAATCTGGGGATAACAGCGATTGAAAGGTTATTCTGTCATCGTAGTGTCAGTGTAAATAATATGTAATTCAACTTTTATAACAGACGAATTCGTTCCTGAACAAACTTGAGCAGCTGTTCTACCTCTTGAGCGGGCAAATCCTCGTCAAGACGCGCGGCAGCAACTGGCAGCATCCAGGACTCTATTGCTTCACGTGTAATCCCGGAGAGTTGCATATAATGATGGATGTAAAATTCGACCAGCGATTCACGAGCCTTTTCAAAACCCATTCGTATAGCAGAATCTGTATCTTCCGGCAATGTGGCACTCATTAATATTACCCAGCTTCGAGCCACATCACCCGCAGGATCACCCGACATACCAGTCATCCAATCAATGACCCAGTATTGATCGCCAGCCTCACTGAGCATAACATTATCAGGGTGAAAATCGCCATGACAGATCTGTTGTTGATCAGGCAATGTTGTTAAGTAAGAAAGGACTCGCGCTTGATCGTCCTCCGACAATAATTGAACATTGTGAATCGCTCCAGATAAAATCTGCTTCTGTAAGGGGAGTGTTCCTTCATCATCTCGCTCGCAATGAAGTCTGTAATGGCAGTCAGCCATTTTAAACGCCAGCTGCTCTAGTAACTCCGGTTGCTGAATGATAAGTGATAACAGGGTAATCCCCTGGATTCGCTCAAAAACAATGCCAGCACGCGACGTAGTATGTTCTATCAAGGATACTGCCTGTGGGACGGGGAGTCCTTTTTTGAATGCCAACTCACTTATTCTAAATTCATTCTGGACGGCTTCGTGAGGAAAATCCATTCGATATAACTTCATAATGTGCTCGTTCGAATACGCATAGATTTCCGCAGTTCTTCCTTGACCGATTCGCTCCATATCTACCCTCCCTTTACTCGAACTCACTGCCTCTGATTTTGGAGAAAACCATATAATCAACCAGCGTACCTGTACTGTCCCGCCGCATCTTACGTAGTGTACCTTCCAGCGTATAACCCGCTCGTTCGGCTACTTTGGCACTTCGCACATTGCGGGCATCACAGCGGATCTCCAGCCGGTTCGCCTCCAGATGAGTAATGGCAAATTGCTCAATGCCTTTCACCGCTTCTGTCATCAAACCCTCACCAGCTCGCGATGTTCGAATCCAGTAACCAATCTCAAAACAGCGTGCATTCCAGTCAATACGATGTAACCCGCTGCTGCCTACGAATTCATCCGTATGTCTATCACGCAAATGTAACATCATGTCGGTACGTTCCAGATATTGCAGCCTTGCTTTGCGAACAGTCACTTCAGACTCTTCCAACGAAGGGATTTTCTCGGCAAAAGGTAACCACAACCGCAGCTGCTCCGCACTCTCACGGACCGCTTCATTAACGGCTACGCCATCCCCCCACTGCGGTGCTCGAATTGTGAGGCGTTCCGTGTGGAAGCTCTCGGGAATCGTTAGCATAATTGGATTAAATGAAGACGATTCTGTCATCGTTATACCTACTCCTCCACTTGAAAAATAGAATCAATGATCAGCGGCAAATTATCCCTTACGGACACTGTACCGAATACTGAACGAGCGTGTACTCCCTGATCCCCAAATACCTCCATCATCAGATCCGAGAATCCATTTAGCACTTTATGATGCTCCTGATACGAAGCGGACGCATTAATGAATCCCTGCACTTTAACCACTCTCTTCACCCGATCCAGTGAACCCAACACATCTCGAACGACAGCAAGCACCTCCAGTCCAGCATTCCGGGCAAAATCATACCCCTGCTCTGTTGTGAAGTCTGATCCCAGTTTGCCGCGTTCGGAGGTATCCGGTCCTTTCCCGGATACATACATAATTCCATTCACAATAACGGCATTGGCGTATTTCGCTGCAGGGGCACTGGCCTGTGGCAAAATGATCCCCAGTTCATTTAATCTCGCTTCAATCATCGTATATTCTCTCCCTCTTTTAGGGTCCTCACGGAACCCGATTCCTTGTATTCCTGTCTATAAACTCTGGGTGATACCTGAACGGTACGTTTGAACATCTTGCCAAAATGAGAGAAGTTACTGAATCCCGCAAGCCAGGCGATATCCGTAACGGATTCTTCACTTTCTCGCAGCAAACGCTGTGCTTCCTTTACCCGTAACAGATTCAGATAATCACTGAAGGTAAACCCCGTCGTTTGTTTGAACAATCGACTCAGATAATGCGGACTAATGCGAAACATGCCCGCCACCTCCGGTAATGTCAGTGGTTTCTGATAGTTCTCATTCAGGTAACGTACAACTGCCTGTGTCTTGGGATGAAGAACCGGCTCACGATCATCGGAGCTTAACCTGCCCAAGTGTTGATTACGATAGGCATGGAGCAACAATTCAACAGCCCGGTGACGGAGCAACAGGTTGCTTCCAGGTTGAGGACGAAGCATTTCATCCACCATTTCGCTAACCATCCGTTCTAGAACCTCAGTGACTTGAGATGGAAACCTTACAATAGGAATCTCCCAACAGAAGGGTTCCTTCAAGCCTTCAACTAACTCCGCGGAAATAGCTATGGCTGCAAAAAGCTCAGGCTTCAAATACAGCACCATCCGCTCATGGTCAGGCATACCGCTCTCCAATGTTTTATGAACCGTATTTCGGTCAACAAACACCAGATCACCAGCCTTTACCCGGTAAGTCCGGTCCTTGATGAAATAGATACGCTCACCAGACAACAAGTAATATAACTCATAATGATCATGCAGATGGTCATCCGTCATCGAGAAATATCCAATGCGACGATCATATTCGATGTGCAGTAAATCCGAGGGATCATGAAAATCTGCACTGAAAGGTTCTGTCATGTCGCCCTCTCTCCTTTCCATAAATTATAGCAAAATATGCGGCATTTGAAAGCGGTTACGCATAAAATGCGGCGAAAGAAGTACTCCCTTGTTATAGTCTAGAGCTATATTCAAGGAGGCGATAGACATGAGTAACAAGAAACGTTATGTATTAGTCGGAACTGGCGGCCGCGCCGAATTTTTTTATGGTGCTTTGACCCGGGATTATAGGGATACATCCGAGCTTGTCGGCTTTTGTGATATAAATCAAGTCCGCATGAACTACGCGAATCAACTATTGAAGGAAAAGTACGAGTATCCTGAGGTACCCACTTATCCTGCAGATCAGTTTGATCAGATGATTGAGAACGAGAAACCTGACTATGTCATCGTAACGAGTGTTGACCGCACCCATCACAAGTACATCATTCGTGCGATGGAACTGGGTTGTGACGTTGTCACCGAAAAACCGATGACCATCGATGAGGAGAAATGTCAGGAGATTCTGGATGCTGTCAAGCGGACTGGCCAGAACGTAAGAGTCACCTTTAACTACCGTTATGCACCGCACCATACTAAGATTCGAGAACTTATTCTGAATGATACCATCGGGAAAGTCACTTCCGTTCACTTTGAATGGCTGCTGAATACCCGCCACGGGGCAGATTATTTCCGCCGTTGGCATCGGGACAAGCGTAATAGCGGCGGATTACTCGTGCACAAATCCACCCATCACTTCGATTTGGTGAATTTCTGGATTGGCTCGCAACCGGATACCGTGTTTGCATTTGGTGATCTGATGTATTACGGCAGAGAAAACGCAGAAGAACGCGGTGTAACGCAATTCTACAACCGGGCAACCGGCAACCCGATCGCAAAGGATGACCCTTTTGCACTGCATTTGGATTCAGACGCACATATGAAGTCCATGTATCTGGATGCCGAATCGGAAGATGGTTACCAGCGCGATCAGAGTGTATTTGGGGATGGCATCAACATTGAGGATACAATGGGTGTTCTTGTGAAGTATCGGAACAAAGCCATTCTGACCTACTCCCTCGTCGCCTACCAGCCATGGGAAGGTTACCGCATTGCCATTAATGGCACCAAAGGCCGGATTGAGATGAACATTGTGGAGCAATCCTATGTCAACTCATTGGGTGACAAGAGTAAAGAAGGTGCATTGATCGGTAAAACGTTGCGGGTTCTTCCAATGTTTGATGCGCCATATGAGGTTGAAGTGGAAGAAAAAGCAGGTGGACATGGCGGAGGTGACCCGGTTCTGCTGAATGATCTGTTTGGAGAGCCTGTTGAAGATCCGTTCCATCGCGCTGCTAACCACGTGGACGGTGCCAGATCCATTCTGACGGGTATTGCTGCCAATCGCGCCATCGCGACGGGTTTGCCTGTCAATGTCAATAATCTGGTTCGTTTCTAAGTCTCCCAGGTCTGCACTACATTATTAATTTCATTTAAAGGCTGCGCATATCACGCAGTCTTTTTTATATTTTTATAATTAATCTGCACGTCGACTCGGTAGAAGGAGGAAATCTATGTTCTTCTCTTTAAAAAACCGCCTGATTGCCTTTATCGTTGTCCTGTTTGTCCTCGCTTTTGGCACACTCTCCTACCTGCTCTTCAAGGAATCACGCACGGTCATTCGCTCTTACATCGAATCCTCTGCTCTTGAGAAAATGGAGGAATACGGTTCATACGTAGACATGGTGCAGATGCAGATCTACGATGTCGCCTCTCTTGTTTTCAACAGTGATATGGGCAAAAACTGGGATAACGCGATCGGTGATCCGAACCTGCTGGAAGGAGAAAAGATGCTGGCCAACCTTGCAATGAGCCGTTTTCTCACTCAGGCAACTAACAGTTACACCAGTATCTCGGATGTATCCATCTATCGAAGGAATGGACTGCGAATTGGCAGCGAGAATCAGGTAACATATGACCCTGCCTTTGTACAAGAATCCTGGTATACGAATTTTTACACGTTGGGAGAACGCTGGTTACCTGCACACACCGATCAACATGAACGTGTCAGAGATCATGGTAATCCGGTGGTCAGTCTGCTGATGCCCATCGGCACCTTTCATCATGCTACAGCGCAGAATGTCATGAAGGTGAATGTCAGTGAATCTTATTTTCTGGAGCCGCTCCGGCGCATACATCTTGCGGAGAATAGCACTATTTTTCTGCTGGGCGAGCAAGGAAATCCTATTCTGTCACAGCAGGTAGAAACGTTGGGTGCTGTAGCTACCGCAGAGATCGATCGTTTTCGAAACAGCCCGCTCAAATCCGGTGTGACATACCTCACAAACCAGGAAGGACAGCGAGACATTTTTGTATTCAAGAAACTGGGACGTACCGGCTGGATGTTGGCGGGTATCGCACCTGAAAAGGAAATGTACCTCTCTCTCCATAAGCTCCAAAGCACAATTGTGGTGGTGACGATTGCCCTGATTCTGGTCTCCCTCTTGGCTGCTGCATGGCTATCCCATGGCGTAACCAAACCTTTGACCAGACTGGTGCTGGCGATGAGACAGGTTCAACGAGGTGCTTTTGACCAAGCGGATTCACTTCTGCCTCCAGATAAAAATGTAAAGAGCGAAATCAGTTATGTAATCTTCACTTTCCGTTATATGATCAGTCAGCTACGGCAGCATATCCAGAATGAATTTGAACTGAAACTGCTTCGCCAGCAAGCAGAGTACAAAGCACTTCTCATACAGATTAATCCACATTTTATGTTTAATACTCTGGAGCTGGTAAGCAGTCTTGCCATTCAGCGCCGAACGGATGATACGGTTCAGGTCATTGAGGATCTGGGTAAAATGATGCGCTTTTCTATCAACACCAATGACGACCGTGTTCCGCTAACCGAAGAGCTGGATTATGTGCAGCGTTATATCTCCATTTTGCAGACTCGTTTCGGTCATAAACTCGACATTTCGGTAACGTTGGAAGGTACACTGAACTCCGTCGTCATTATCAAGTTTATTCTTCAACCACTTATTGAAAATGCAGTGAAATACAGCTTCCAGCATCAGACGACAGCTCAGGTACGGATACGGATCAACCGGATGAATGCTCGTCTGCACATCAGCGTTTTAGACAACGGACCGGGTATCCCGGCAGAAATAATCAATAAGTTGCAACATCCGGTTGCTCCCTCCTCATTGGAATCCATATTGCATAATGAAGGCTGGCATATTGGACTGAGCAATGTCATTGCTCGTTGTCGTCTGCATTATGGTGGCTTGTTCACGGTCCATGTGGAGAACGATGAGCGCGGAGGGGCTTACATTGAACTGACTCTACCCGTACAGGAGGAATATGATGTACAACGTATTAATCGCAGATGACGAGATTGAAGTTCGCGAAGGCTTGAAATTGAAAGTCGATTGGCATGGCATGGGTTTTGTCATAACAGGAGAAGCCTCTAATGGGATCGAAGCGGATGAACTTTTGAAATCTGAACATTTTGACTTGCTGATTACCGATATGAATATGCCTGTCATGGATGGCATCAGACTATTGGATGTCTGCCGCAGTTATAATCCTTCTATTCAGATTATCATTATCACGGGTTATGAAGATTTTCAATATGCCAGAGCGGGGGTCCGCAGTCAGGTCATGGATTATTTACTGAAGCCTGTAACCCGGGATGAACTGAAAGCCACATTAGGCAAAATCAAAGCGGATCTGGATGAACAACGTAAAGTTCGAGGCAATTCCGAATTGATGCAATGGCGACTCTCTCAGTATTACCGGGAAATGAAGGAACGTTTCATTCTTGATCTCGTTAAAGGCAATCGCCTACCGCCTTCCTCCATGCCAGAACGGCTCAGATTATTCCATCTGGAATCATGGCAGGATCAGAAGGTCTGTTTCATGACCGCCAGTATAAGTCACTCGGACAAGCCAGATATTCGAAAAGATCGATTACCCGAGCAGATGCATCTTCCTTTCGAGATGGTATGTTATGAAATCGCCCAGTCTGATTCAGACAATGTCCAGGTTTTTCATGATTCGGCACACGCAGGGATCATGCATTTCATAGTGCAAGATGGTATGCAGCATGAATTCATCCAACAGCTTACGGAACATACGGCATCCGTTTTTTCCATGGAACTCAAGATTGGGGTGGGGCTTTCTGGTTCCGGACTTGAGCACTGGAAAGAAGGTTATATCCATTCCCTTCTGGCATGGAATTCAGCTGAACGGGCTGTCAGCGGGCCAAACCTTCAGGCAGGAACAGACTATAGTCCATTACTGCCCGAAGAAACAACACGCAAGCTGCATCGTTGCCTCATTCGAGGAGAATTGGACTCCTTCCGCAGCATCATCCACAAGGAACTTCACGAGGCATTCCAGCTTTCTCCCTCTCGAATGACACGAAGTATTTTTCAAATTTCACTGTTGATGGATTTTCCTATAGCCCCGGAATGGATACTGTGGCTTAAGACGCCAGATCAAGCAGAACGCTTATTAATGCAATGGGCTCAAGACTTCCTGAGTCGACAACTTCCTTCAGAAGATGGGGATGAGACGGTTATAGACTTAGCCAAGCGATATATCGAGGAGAACTACATGCAGGAGCTAACCTTGACGTTACTCGCTGAACGGTTTAACTATTATCCTACCTATTTCTCCGAACTGTTTAAGGAAGGTTCAGGGACCTCTTTTATTCAGTATGTGACGGGTGTTCGGATGAAACACGCCTTGCAACTGCTGAAGGAAACCCAATTAACCGTATGGGATATTACAGAACTGACCGGTTTCAGTTCGCCAAGTTATTTCAGTTCGAAATTCAAAAGAATGTTCAACATGAGTCCGTCAGACTATCGCTTGCTGCATTCCGAAAAAATCGATAGCCATGATCCGAAGAAATGAGATTCAAGCTTCTTCCCTTCCCCGGTATGATGTGGTTACCAAGAGAACGCCGCATGTTGTAAGCGGATTCATAACTGGTAACTATTATTCTTACCCATTCAGAAGGGAGGCACATGATGAAAAAACAGACCAAACCCTTATACGGTCAGCACAATACCACAGCCTACTTGTTTCTTCTGCCCTGGCTGATCGGACTCTTCTGTCTGACACTGGGACCGATGGTTGCGTCCCTATACTTATCCATGACCAAATTCAATCTACTGTCATCACCGACTTGGACTGGACTTAGCAACTATGTTCACATCTTTACCGAGGACGATACCTTTCGCAGGTCCCTTGGGCTGACGTTTTATTATGTTTTTCTATCTGTTCCACTAAGGCTTGCCTTTGCTCTACTGGTGGCGATGGCGCTGAACAAAGGTATTCGAGCCCTCGGCATCTACCGGACTGTATATTACATCCCTTCCCTCTTGGGCGGCAGCGTTGCGATTGCAATCGTCTGGCGGCAACTCTTTGAGGGGAATGGATTGGTCAATCAGTTTTTAAGCTGGTTTGGTATCTCGGGACCATCCTGGATTGCGCATCCAGATTATGTGGTCTACACCATCATTACACTATCCGTGTGGCAATTCGGGTCTGCCATGGTCATCTTTCTTGCTGGCCTGAAACAGATCCCGGCAGACTTATATGAAGCGTCCGATGTCGATGGAGCGGGAAAAATACGTCAATTTTTCGGAATCACTCTGCCCATGCTCTCCCCCGTTATCTTTTTTAACCTGATCATGAGCATGATCAATTCATTTCAGGCGTTTACACCAGCTTACGTGATCGGAGATGGCCGCGGGGGTCCACTCGACGCAACGATGTTTTATACCTTGTATCTGTATCTGAAAGGTTTCTCGTTCTTTGATATGGGTTATGCTTCAGCTCTGGCTTGGATCATGTTGGTCATTATCGGAGTATTCACCGCAATCGTCTTTGTTACATCCCGATTTTGGGTGTTCTACGGGGATAATCAGGAGGGGAGGTAATGCATATGCCAATCAAACGACAACTGGTTCAGGCCGGGAGGCATGCCGCCATTATACTCTTCGGTCTGCTGATGTTATATCCAGTACTATGGTTGATTCTCAGTTCATTTAAACCGAACCATCTCATTTTCACCAGCGGTAGTCTATTTCCAACCAGCTTCACGCTGGAGCACTATATTAATGGTTGGAAAGGTCTACAGGGCATCTCCTTCGGCCGTTTTTTCGGCAACTCCGTGCTGATCTCGGTCATGAGTGTGCTGGGCAATGTGATCTCCTGTTCCCTTGCAGCCTTCGCCTTCTCCAGATTGAAATTTAGATTCAAAGGCCTGTGGTTCAGCATGATGTTGGTCACAATTATGTTGCCTTACCATGTTACTCTGGTGCCCCAGTATATTCTCTATAATGAGCTTCAATGGATTAATACGTATTTCCCGCTGATTCTGCCTAAGTGGCTTGCGCAGGATTCCTTCTTCATCTTGCTTATGGTTCAATTTATACGCGGTATACCGCGAGAGCTGGACGAGAGTGCGACCATTGACGGCTGCGGGCAATCACAGATCTTTTTCCGAATCGTAGTGCCTCTGCTCGTTCCGGCACTGATTACAACAGCGATCTTCACCTTCCTGTGGAGCTGGGATGACTTTTTCAGCCAGATGATCTATCTGAGCAAAATTGATCTGTTCACCGTGCAGCTGGGCATTCGCTCTCTCTTCGATCCATCAGGACAATCCGATTGGGGCGC
Source organism: Paenibacillus sp. FSL P4-0176 (assembly GCF_037975265.1). Classification (NCBI taxonomy): domain Bacteria; kingdom Bacillati; phylum Bacillota; class Bacilli; order Caryophanales; family Paenibacillaceae; genus Paenibacillus; species Paenibacillus sp. FSL P4-0176. The sequence continues at coordinate 2,887,334 of NZ_CP150242.1, read as the reverse complement.
ATTACTCGCCATGTCCACCCTGTCACTGCTTCCCGTGACCATCATCTTTTTATTGTTTCAGCGATATTTCCTTGAGGGCATTGCGACCACAGGTCTGAAGTAACAACACGTTTCTCATTATCCATAGACAGGGGGATTTACCATGTTCAAACGTTTCATGATTGGTATGATTACTTCACTTTTGTTACTCGTAACAGCTTGCTCTGGAACAGACCATACAGGGGCTAATGATAATTCAGGCAATGGTAATGATAATGGAACTACCGAGGGCGGACAGGTCGAACTGCGCATCATGTGGTGGGGTGACCAGAAACGGGCAGATATTACGAATGAAGCCCTCAAGATCTTTCAGGCAAAGCATCCGGATATTAAAATTGTTGGTGAATTTGCACCTTCCTCCGGATATTTCGACAAGCTGAATACCCAATTGGCATCAGGTACAGCACCAGATATCTTTTTCCTCGGTGGAAATGTCGTTGATTATGCCAAAAAAGATGTCCTGCTTAACCTGGACCCGTATGTCGGAAACGAACTGAATCTGGATGGTATGGATGAAACCATGATCGAATACGGACGTCTCGAAGGGAAGTTGCAACATATTTCTGCCGGTGCAAACGCACGAGGAATTGTTGTTAACAAGTCACTCTTTGAGAAAGCCGGCGTGCCTTTGCCAGCTTCGGATTGGGACTGGGCGGACTATGCCGCCATCAGCAAGGAGCTGTCCGACAAGCTCGGAGACGGCTTCTATGGAACGTACAACTTTACCGTCGACGGGATGGATATTTTTCTAAAACAAAGGGGTAAACAACTGTATGACATGAAAAACGGCACACTCGGATTCACCAAGGAAGACATTCTGGAATGGTTCCAGTATTGGGAGAAGACTTCGGCATCCGGCGGTGTAGTCACACCGGAATTGCAGGTGTCCAACCCGCATGATGACACCAGTAAATCCCTGTTAATCACAGGCAAAGCAGCCATGACTCTACTACCATCCAACCAACTTGCTGCATTCCAGAGCTTGACGGAAGATCCTCTGGTGCTACTCCCTGTACCACGAGGCCCTAAGGGAACGGGTGTTGTATTTGAATCCAGTCAGGGATTATCGGGTTATGCAAATACCAAACATCCGAAGGAAGTAGCTATATTAATGGACTTCTGGATTCATGATCCTGAAGCAACCAAAATCCTTGGTAATGACCGTGGCGTGCCCGTTACGGAAGCCAATCGAAATCTTCTTCAGGAAGGTGCAGGCCCTGTGGAGGAGATTGTCTATAACTATACAAATCTTGTCTCTGAAGCAACGAAGACTGAACCATTTGACGTGAGTTACAATCCACCTGGATTTGCAGAGTTCTCCAAGTTAGCTCAGACGACAAATCAAGAGATCGGATTTGGACGAAAAAGTGTGGAGCAAGCTGTCTCCGACTTCTATAACGGGACCGTTCGAATCTTTGAATCGAATCAATAACCAGAAACCAGACACTGTGAGGAGGAACATATGACAGAAGAGATATTAAATCGGCTGCGCAACATTTCGATTATGGATCAAGTTCAGCCAGTTAAACCGGAAGATCAGCAGTTATTACAAGAATGGCATGCGTCGGGTATCCGGTTTGCGGCATCGGGCGGACAAATAGAAGCTACGTATTTTGCAGCGGTGGAGAAATTGCTTGCTTGTATTCTGCCCATGGGAGACAACGATCCTATTTTACAAGAAGGTGGCATCTATCTGGGTTGTTGGTTAGAGAGTACAGGTACCATCAATGCGGAGCTGCTGTCTCGCCTGCTTCCATCTGTGTCCGAAACAACGTACCTCGCATTTGCCAAGCAGCAAAGAGATGATGGATTGCTCCCGTATAAACTCACGGCAAACGGACCCTCTTTCCGGCAAATCCAGTTGGTCACTCCGCTGGCACGCAGTGTATGGAACCACTATCAGCTTCATGGCAATCATGGGAAGCAATCGCCTTTCCTGAACACGATGTATAAGGCTATGGTTCGTTACGATGAGTGGATTGCACGCAACCGTGATACCCGAGGAACTGGCTGTGTAGAGGCCTTCAGTACGTTTGACACCGGACATGACTTATCCCCGCGATTCTGGCATGTTCCGGATACACCTTATATGAATGATGCTTCTGCCTATCATCCGGATTCTCCGATTCTGCCTTTTCTGGCACCGGATCTGACCGCCAATATCTATTGTCAGCGCTTGTATCTGTCCCGCATGGCTGAAGAACTGGGAGAATCGGGAACGGATTGGAAAGCAAAAGCCAAGTCTAGCCTGGAAAGTCTTTTCCGTTATTGTTACGACGAACAGGATATGTTCTTCTATGATCGGGATCGCAATGACGAATTGGTCAGAGTCCAATCTGATGTGTTGCTCCGCGTAATGGCCTGCGAGGTGGGCGACCGTGAATTATTCGATAACCTACTGCGTCGGTACCTGTTGAATACAAGCAAGTTTTTCGCTAAATACCCGTTTACATCGATTTCAATGGATGATCCCAGATTTGATCCCTTTTCCTCCTATAACAGCTGGGGAGGGGCATCCAATTTCCTGAGTCTGATTCGGGCGCCACACGCATTCGAGTATCATCATCGATATGTGGAGCTAACCTGGGTAATGCAGCCTATCTTGTCCGCCCTATCCAAAGATAAGCGATTTGGTCAGGTACTAAGCCCGTGGACCGGAGAACAAGGTTTTACCGAGACTTACTCCCCCTCCATCCTCTGTCTCCTCGATTATGTGGAGCGATTATGCGGAATTATGCCTGTTGGATCGAATCAGCTCTGGTTTACCGGACTGCTCCCCATCGACATGGATCATGGTGAGATCGTATCTGGCAACACGGCTTATAGCCGAAAAGTCAACGGAGTAGGATATGAATTGGTCAACACGCCTGATCGCATGACGGTATATCTGGAAGGCAAGGTTCATCTGGATGGCCCGTCAGGGATTCGACTGGTGACGGATCAAAGCGGACATCTGGAGGCAGTCATCGGAATGACCGTTCGCACCGTCGAGGGAGAGCTTTTCTATCAAGGAGAGCGCATTCCGATTCGGGTCAAAGGAAATGAAATGCAGCGTTATGCTGATGGAAATTTGAGCACCGAGCGCGATATTGGCATCATCTATCCTACGTATCGTTAATTGTTTGTATGCAAAAAGCGCAAGTTGCGGAGGTTTACTGCCCCTGCACTTGCGCTTTTCCCTTTTGCGGGTTTACTTCTCTTTATTTCTTATTCATAAGGACACAAGATAGAAAAATTGACTACCACTTCGGAAATCATTCTCTCTCTGGTTACAGAGGAGATGAGTTTCACCTTACACCTTACGGTTCCAAGCCGGGTGACGATAAAATTCAATCGTATCAATATAATTTACCGTGAACTGCTGTTCCACATCCGACAGGTTCAACAGTTTTCGGTCGATTTGCTTCATCCCCATGACCACATCATGCCTTAGCAGGTCCATCGCAATTTTGCCTACAAATCCGCCTTCCATCTCTTTATGCTTGGTACGAAACTCTTCGTTGTAGATCAGTTCAGGTGTGAATGCCGCTTCGACGAATGCATTAACGAGCGTAAGCTCATTGCCCTCGATCTGCACTGCTAGATAATAATTGCCACGCTCATCCTTAATGAGGTCTTTATACATCTCTACGATCATGTGAATCACTCCTCTATTATAAAAGAAACCCCGTTAGCCTTAACGAACATGGGCTATCAAACGTACACCTTCCGACCCCGTTGCTTCATATACTAGGTACAAATGGCGAACGGAGGAATACTTATGAGCTGGCAGCATCTCCATACTGGAAAAACACTTCAGCAGCGCCTGGCAGAACTCCAGGGGCACCTTGCAGAACTGAATACTCCACTCTCCGGGTTGGAACCGGGACGTATTCGTCGTGTCTATCCAAGGCAGTTTATCAAAGTAAACCGGCAGTTATTCATTCCACTCAGTCTGAATTCCATTCGGGTATTTGATATTCCTCGAACACGGCGAGGTGTCAGAGTGGGAATCCGCACGACTTTCCCTTCCAGGAATGCATTTAACAATATCAGACTTGTGGGCGTGGGACTGGATTATCTTGAACTCCAGGGAAAAGGCAGAGTCCCTTCCCGTATTTTATTTCCTTTCTCCAGCGTCGAGTCGATCTATCGGCCAACCACCGGAAGAAAAAACCTGAAACGGCCTTGTAGGCGGAAGTAAAGCTGGTTCTTTTCGCAAGCCATACAATGGTTCCCAAATGTCCGCATACGGGTGCTCCCTTCCAATATATAATTATAACCCATGCAACCACTTATCTGCTGAAGAATCATTTTATGTCAAAAAGCGGTGAGAACAGAACTGCTTCTGTATCTCACCGCTCAGCCAGTTAAGGATCAAGCTGACCCTTCATATGTGTACATCAGATGCCTGTCCATACATCCTTGGCATAACGACCATCCTGCTGAAGCTGATTAAGCCAATCCTCTGCTTCCTTCGCGGACTTGCCATGAATATCAGCGTATGCCTGCTGGAGTGTAGCTTCCACATCAGGTGCCATCTTGCTGCCATCACCGCAGATATACAGATGCGCACCCTCTTCAAACAAAGGAATCAGTTGATGGGCATCGTCTCTCATCAGATGCTGTACATAACATTTCTCCTCCCCGTCTACACGGGAGAAGGCCGTATGAAGTTTTACAAGCCCTTCTTGCTGGGCTGCTTCCAGTTCATTTTTGTACAGATAATCATGCTCGGGATTCCGGCATCCAAAGTACAGGTGGGCTTCGCCAACCTCTTGACCTTGTTCCTTCAATACATGCCTTGCCTGCAAGAAACCTCGGAATGGAGCAACACCTGTACCCGGGCCTACCATGATGACGGGAACCTGTGCATCCTCCGGCAGTTGGAACCCGGATTCCGGTGTCCGCGTGAACATCACAATCTCGTCACCCGGTTTCAGGTTAGCCAGATAGTTGGACGCAATACCTTTGTATTCTCCCTGTCCACTCCATGCCGGGGCGCGCACAACACTGACCGTAATACTCGCTTGATCGGGCTGAACACGCGGTGAACTGGAGATCGAATAATATCTGGCTTTTAATGAAGGCAATAATTCAAGGAAACGCTCAAACGGCAATTCACATGCCTCATATTTCACCAGATAATCCAGCATGGAGATCCGTTTGTTCCGCACTTCGTCCATATACACAGATTCATCAAGCAGCGCTTCAAGTTCTTTCTTATGCGGTGGACATACGGTGTATGCTGCCATTTCTCTCAACTGCGCACGCGTTGCAGCTTCCTGAAGCTCAACGCTATGACTGAGCAGATCATACAGGTTCACCGGTTGATGCAGCGGCAGATGCGCGGCACTCCGACCGGATGCATCCAGAACGAGATGCTCCGTTCCGGTGAATCCATAACGACGAAGTACACGTTCCACCAGCTCCGGTGGGTTCTGCGGCAGAATGCCCAGGTGATCCCCTTCCTTGTAGGTTATGCCTTCAGGCAATTTGATCTCCAAGTGACGTGTGCTTCGTTCACTGCCCGCGTCGTGAAGCTCCCTGTTCTCAAGTACTTCTGCCACATGTGCATCATACGTATCCGCAAGCGGTGTTACGGCGAGCCCGCTGACAAACTGTACAGACAGTGAACTGCGTTCGCTATTGGAGCTTGTGTTTAGCTTCAATCCCATCGTTCGTGCGAGATCTGGCCATAATTGCTCTGTCCAATCCCCCACCTGTTTCTCAAAATCTCCGCTGGCATCTGATTCACCCAGTGGTGATAACCGCTCTGCTCCTCTGGAAGATAACTGTTCATCTATTAAACGCGGAATACGCTGATAGGTGCTGGCCCAGTTGTGGTCACCGCATCCAAGAACGGCGAAACGCACACCTTTGAATTCATTCGCATCTGCATGTTCGATCCACTCGACAAACATCTTGGCATTACTTGGCGGCTGACCGTTATAGGATGCACTGACAATAATGACGGCGCCCTCCTTTGGCAGTTTGCCAACACGATCATCCAGCGTAGCGACCTCACTCCGGAAACCCTGATATCTGGCGGTATCTGCAATTTCACGTGCAATGCCTTCAGCGGTACCCAGATTGGAACCGTACAGAACAAGCATCGGTGTGTGGTGGGCATTGGTTGCATCCGGCTCCGTTCTTTTGGCAACTGGCTTTGGTTCTTCAACCGCTACACCCGGAACGGCCATGACTGGCTGCCCACCACGCGCACGTACACGAATTGTGAAGTTATCCGGTTTAAGCGTCAGCGTTTCTTTCACTTTTAACTGATAATCAGAATGATCTATGAAGTCAAAATGCTTCAACACCATGCCCAGTACCAGCGTTGCTTCCTGAAGTGCAAACTGCTGACCAATGCAGGCCCGTTGACCGTTACCAAAAGGTTTATAGGCATCATGCGGCACTTTGCTCGGATCTTCGAACCGTTCCGGGCGGAATTCCTCGACATCGTCTCCCCAGGCTTCGCGGTCACGATGCAGCTTGGGAATAAGTACACTGACGCTGTCTCCTTTTTGCAAAGGATATTGACCCGCAAGTACCGTGTCCTCTTTTGCATACAGAGAAAATGCCGGGGCCGTAGGCCATAAGCGCAATGCTTCATTCAAAACCATACGAACGTACTTCAGATTGCGGACCTGATTGTACGTTGGAACCGGATCTTTCAGAATCTGATCCACCTCAGCTTGTGCTTTAGCCAGCGTATCCGGATTCTTCATCAGATAATAAACGGCGAAAGATAACAGTCCACTTGTGGTCTCATGTCCAGCAATCAGGAATGTAATAATCTGATAACGGATGTTCTCATCATCCAGCGTTTCTCCTGTCTCTGGGTCTTTGCCGCTGAGCATGTGGGACAACAGATCATCTGCGCCTTCCTGCGGTTTCTCTTTGCGCTCGGCAATAATGTGATCCACCAAAGAGAACATGGAACGGATATCCTGTTCAAACTGTTTCTTTTTGGTGATCATCAGCTTGTCTTGCAGACGCAGTCGCTGCAATGAACTCATGGATTCATCCAACGCACGAACCATACTCGTAATGAATGGATGTGGTTCTTCCCGATAGAAGCTGTTAAACCGATAGTTGAACCCACACAGGCCAATCGTGTCGAGCGTAAGACGTGTCATATCATCCGGAACGTTAACCGTCTCATCCGGGTTCAATCGTGACCATTTCTGAACCAGCTGCACAGCCAGATCAATCATTTTGTTGTGATATCCCTGCATCGCACGTTGACTGAAACTTGGCAGCAGTACGTTATGGGCTTTTTTCCAATTCGGCTCCTCGGTCCAACTCGTAAATAGCCCATCTCCTGCAAAAGCACGAACCTTCGCAAGGGGTGCCCACACCCGTTTGTCGAATTTGGATTCATCTGTTACCTCGGCGACCAGTTCGTGACCGGAAATATACAATTCACTTCGTCCGGGGTACTCCATACGAAAGATCGGTCCGTATTCTTCAGCCAGTTTCACCAAGGATTGCACCGGCTCTTCAAAGTTCAATTGCGGCAAATTGCCCAGTGGGCCAAATGTTTTTGGTTGAGGCACTGAAATTGGTGGCATGACACTCACTCCTTCTTTCCAAGTTAAGAGTTTTACAACTAAAAAATAATGACTTGATTTACAGACGCGATTACACTTACTCTTCAGATCAACAGATTCAAGTTATTTTTTGCACATTTTCATATTTCATCCAGATAACGACAAAACCACCAAAGAACTAACTGACTGAAATGGTATATTGGTCATTTTTGATTAAAAAAAATGGAGCACTTCGTTATCTTCTTTTACCCTAACATTTCCAGTTCTAATCTTCAACAGTCCCAAAGTCATAGGACCTCAGGACAGGGATTTAGGTATACTTATAATTTCTTTAACAGAATCTGAATAGCCGACTCCATCTCTAATGGAGCTACTGTCGTTTCATAACGGCCATGGACGTCCCCATTACGGTCAATCAGGAATTTGGTGAAATTCCATTTGATGCCGTCACCTTGATGCAATTCTGGATGTTTCTCCTTCACAAAGGTGTCCATCCACTCTCCTTCCTTCGTGTCCAGATCATAACCTTGAAATGGCGCTTCTGTAGTCAGATAACGAAACACCGGATGCATCGATTGCCCAACGACCTCAACCTTCTCGAAGATCGGAAAGGATATCTGAAACTGACTTCTGCAATACTCAGCTACCTCAGCGCTACTACCAGGTTCTTTGTCGTTAAATTGGTTGCACGGGAACGCCAAAATTTCCAGCCCCTGATCACGATATTTCTCATACATCTGCTGAAGTTCACTGAATTGCCGGGAGTAGCTACACCGACTTGCTGTATTCACAATAAGTAGCACCTTCCCTTTAAAAGCAGAAAAATCACTCTCGTGTTCATCCATAAACGGAACTTGGTAAGAAAATATACTCATCTGTACTTCTCCTCCTCTTTCTCTTTTATATCTTATATGAACTCTCTCTTGAGATGGATTATACACCTCCATTATTAATAGGTGAAATATATAATAAATATAATTTTAATAGTTTTTAACTATAGTAGACAAAATAAAAAACTGCCCTTAGCAGTCACACACTGCATCTCGGACAGTTATCAAAATCATGATGTGCCATCACGCTCAACACATCGTTAACCCATAATTAAACCATATACAATGCCTGGTCCGTGTACCCCAATGGTTAAATCATTTTCAATATCGGAAGAGCGGCTTGGCCCGGAAATAAAGTGGATGCCTGCCGGAAGATTCTCTCTTCCCACTTCGTCAAATCGATCCAGCGTCTCACCCAGTCTGGTGTACAGTCGATCTACTGGAATAATGATGATGAGTACCGTAGGCAAGAGACTGACTGAACGACCTTTTTCCGGTGAAGAAAGTACAGTGACCGAGCCTGTGTATGCTGTTGCATAATCCGCCATGACCACACCGATATCAGCCTCAGCTGCCCGAGCCTTCCAGTTCTCATCCGCCTGACTATTCCAGACTGAGATCTGTACATCCGGAAGCTGCTCTTCCAATCCGAGATCCTGTAACGCCTGTTCATTCTGACGAATGATATACCTGGCACTCAGTTCATGAGACTTGTTGGCAATAAATTGAGATACTTCTTCCATGTTCTGAACCCGGGCGATGTGTGCGCCTACACTCACAAAGTTATCTGTAAATGCTTGAATACGCTTCTCTTCATCCCATTCCAGCCCAGTCCAAAAGTCGGGTGCTCCCCGAAAGGGTTGGGTCGGCGCATGTCGTTGCCTTGGTCTTCTCAATTTCGAAGCAATGTCATTCATGAACTGCTCCTGTTTCTCCATGGACTTCTTCTCCAATTGCGCGAGCCATTGCTGATGTTCAGTGACCATGCTTATCCTCCCCTTCTTCTCGTTCACGAATAATCTGCTCCATACGACTGCGAACGGAAGAATCCATGACCGGTTGCTCTTGGTTCAGTTCCTGATCCAGCTTGTTCCATTGTTGCCGGAAGGATTTCTTGGCGAGACTTGGGGCAACCCGATAATTGTTCCAGCCTTTGAGAGGACCCAACTTGAGAGAAATACCGTTGTTGCGTACAACTGCCTTCTGCCCGATCTGTCCCAGGCGTATGGCCGCACTGAAACGTTTGGAATTGGATACAACAGCGGCAAATCCCTTCATGCCCATGCTTTCCATTTTGTTTCCATGGCCGTCTTCCACTTTACGCCTGCGTAAATAAACGAGCATATCATGCAATGGAATTTTAACTGGACATGCTTCATAACAGGCTCCGCACAGACTCGAAGCACCCGCAATATCGTTCCATTCATCAATGTTGCCATTGAGTGCAGGAGTCAGTACTGCGCCAATCGGACCACTGTATGTTCCACCGTAGGCATGACCTCCAATATGACGATATACCGGGCAAGCATTCAGACAAGCACCACAGCGAATACAATTCAGCAACTCCTGGAATTCAGGATCACCGAGCTGTAAGGATCGACCGTTATCCACGATAATAATGTGCATTTCATCCGGCCCATCCGCATCCGCTGTACGGCGAGGACCTGTGATGCCTGACATGTACATCGTTAATTTCTGACCTGTTGCGGAGCGTGGCAACAAGGTTGCCATGACCTCCAGATCCGTCCACGACGGGATGATCCGCTCCATGCCCATCAGTGTAATCTGCGTTTTTGGAACAGTGGATACCATACGGGCATTGCCTTCATTTTCGAACAAAACCATGGAACCTGTCTCTGCAATCGCAAAATTGCAGCCGGTCATGCCGATATCTGCTTCGAGGAACTTCTCGCGTAGCTTTTTGCGAACAAATCCGGCAAGTACCGTTGTGTCCGGCTCCAGAATTTCACCCGCTTCCTTCGATAACAACTCTGCAATCTGGTAGCGGTTCTTATGGATGGCTGGAATGACAATATGAGAAGGGGCTTCACCTGCCAACTGTATGATGTATTCACCCAGATCGGTCTCAATGGCTTCAATGCCCGCCGACTCCAATACATGGTTCAGGTGTACTTCCTCCGACACCATCGATTTGGACTTCACCACCGTAGAAGCCTGCTTGTGCGCCGCGATATCCAGCGCAATCGCCGCTGCTTCCACCGATGTATCTGCAAAATGAATATGAACCCCGTTCGCACGGGCGTTATTCACAAATTCATTCAGGTAATAATCCAGATACGCAATCGTATGCAGACGAATCTGACGGCCACGCTCCCGCCATTCATCCCAATTTCCATGTTCTTCTGAGGCAGATTTCTTCCCGTTACGCAAACGTTCTGTCGTGAATTTGACTGCTTTTCGCAGAAAATCATCATTCAAGGCCAGTCCGGCACGTTCTTTGACCGTAGTATCCATAACTCCCGGTTGGCTCATCCTGTTCGCACCCCCTCATACAGTAGTTCCGCCAGATGCATTACACGCACCGGTTCATTCCGATAACGCAGATTACCTGCGATATTCATCAGACAGGCCATGTCCAGCCCCACCAATACTTCGGCTTGTGTCTCTTTGACATGATCGACCTTCTCCGTCACCATCGCTCCTGAAATATCGGACATTTTAATGGCAAACGTGCCCCCGAACCCGCAGCAATCCTCAGCAAATGGGAGCGGAACCAATTCCAGACCTTTTACTTGAGAGAGTAGCGCCATCGGTTCATCCTTTACACCCAGCAGACGGCTGCCATGACAGGATGGATGATAGGTTACTTTGTGCGGAAAATGTGCGCCCAGATCGGTTATCCCGATTACCTGAACGAGGAATTGAGTAAACTCATAAGCTTTGGCTTCCAATCGTTTTGCCTTCTCCAACCATACTGGTTCATCCGCGAACAGCTCGGGATAATGATGAATCATATACGTACACGATCCCGAAGGACATACCACAAAATCACTGTCGTCAAACGCTTCAAGAATCGTTTTGGCCGCTACCCGAGTCTCATCCCAGTACCCGCTATTGTAGGAAGGCTGACCGCAGCAGGTCTGCACCGGCGGGAAATCCAGCCGAACGCCATGAGCGGCGAGCAATCTGACCATGGCCTCCCCCACTCGGGGATAGATGGCATCGCTGAGGCAGGTAATGAATAAGGAGACCTTCATAATTACACGCTCCTATTAACTGATTAGTAGATAAAATCCAAAAGATTAAACCGTGATGATACCAATATCGTATCCGCTCAAATGTTCTGTCTGTTCAGCCTCCAATGGCTGATCGGTAACGATCATATGGACTGCATTTAACCCGGATACTCGGGCAAAAGCACGTACACCAAATTTACTGGCATCTGCAAGTAAGATGACTTGATCTGATATGCCAACCATCTTCTGCTTCAGCCTTGCCTGGAGTTCATTGGATTCACTGATTCCGCCACCTTCGAGATGTACACCTTTGCACGACATGAACATTTTATCCACGTGATACGTTTCCAGAGAACGCTCCGCGAGCGGCCCAACAAAAGACAACGAGCGCGATGCCAACTGGCCCCCTGTTGAGATGACCTCAACCTTGTCACGGTTGCTGAGTTCAGTAGCGATTTGGATCGAGTTGGTTAAGACCGTCAGCGGGAAATCCGGCATATTCGCTGCCATATAACCTGCCGTTGTGCTCGCATCCAACAGAATGCGATCACCCGGATTAATCATCGCCAGAGCCGCTTGTGCAATCCGTTTTTTCTCTTCCGCATGGGTTGTCTCCCTGATCCGGTAAGGGATCTCCGGTTGATCTTCCTTCACACTTACTGCACCACCGTGAGACCGGCGCAGTCGTCCTGCCTGTTCCAGACGATCCAGATCCCGCCGGATCGTTTCCTCCGTCACCCGGCAGCGCTCACTAAGCTCGGATACACGCATACTGCCCTTTACATTCACCATCTCCACAATCCGGTCATACCGCTCGGCTGCCAGCATTTTACACCTCACTCCCCGCTTGTGAATTAGATGAAGCCGTCACACGCAGAAATCTGCCGTAAGCATCTTCCCAGATTGATCCGTCCTGCGGCTCATACACAGTTACCGGAAATGAATCACGGATGGCCTTACGAGCTTCCCAGATATCTTTAAAAGCTCCGCTCGCCATCCATTGCACAGCCATATTCCCGATGGCACTTCCCTCTGCTGGACCTGCCCATACCGGCTTACCAATGGAATTTGCAGTCCACTGACATAACAGGCGGTTCTGGATGCCTCCACCGACCATATGCAATCCGTTGAACGCCTGACCCGACAATTGCTCCGTCCATTCCAGAACTCTTCTATACTTCAATGCAAGACTCTCCAGAATTGCCCGGGCAATAGCCCCCTGATCCTCTGGTACCACTTGCCCTGTATCACGGCAATACTGACGTATACGGGTCGTCATATCTCCTGCTGGCATGAATAGTTCATCATCCGGATCAAACAAACTGGCAAATGGAGGTGCTTGTTCCGCCTGCGCCAATAACGCATCATAGCTAATTCCCTGCCCCTGGCGCTCCCACTCCCGCATGCTTTCCTGCAAAATCCATAGTCCCATAATGTTCTTCAGCAGACGGAATGTTCCGCCCGCCCCGCCTTCATTCGTGAAGTTCAAGGCCAGACTCTGGCTACTTATCGCAGGATGATCTATCTCCGTACCCATCAGGGACCAGGTTCCACAGCTCAGATAAGCAAATGAACGTTCCGTTGCAGGAACAGCCACAACGGCTGAACCCGTATCATGCTCCGCAACAGCGATCACGGGAATCGGGGACAATCCCAGATCGTTACAGATACTGCTTCGCAATTGTCCAACACGGGTACCTGGCAGCACGGCTTTACCAAACAGTTTCTCCGAAATACGAATATGCGCCAGCAACTCACTATCCCACTGCCCCGCTGATGGATTGTATAATTGTGTTGTGGTTGCATTGGTGAACTCATTCACCGCTTCCCCTGTCAGGAAATAACGTAGCAAATCCGGAATCATGAGAAAACGCTCTGCTTCATGAAGCAACGGGGAACCGCTGCGTTGAAGCGTTGCCAATTGATACAGGGTATTAAAGCTAAGAAACTGTATCCCTGTACGTTCGAAGATTCGCTGAGAGCTCAGCTCTTGGCGTACCTGATCCATCATGCCGTTAAACTGTGTATCACGGTAATGATACGGGTTACCAAGCAACTCACCATTACTGCCAAGCAAACCAAAATCAACGCCCCAGGAATCGATCCCCAGGCTCTCTGGCTTTTCTCCCTGCTGTTTCACCAAGGTAAGCCCCTGCAACAATTCATGATGCAATCGCAGAATATCCCAGTGCATCCGCTCGCCAACCTTCACTGGTTCATTCTTGAACCGATGAATTTCGCTTGTTTCGATCCCACGATCATTCAGATGTCCCAGTAGCGCTCTCCCGCTCCCAGCGCCCAAATCATAAGCCAGCACACTCACCGCGCTTCACCAACCTTTCGAACCAATCCTATTTTCCAAACCGTATCACTTGATTCAGTCCGTAACCCTGTACTTTATTCTGTATTTGTTGTTTGTTTGTTTTTGTTTAATACTGTTTAACTTTATTTTACGAGTATATCACCATTGTAAGCGTTTGAATACCCTTCGGTTTTTCTTTCTTTTGGGTATAGCAAAAACGACTCTCTCCCACCTGGGAGGAGCCGCAGTTCTTCTTTCACGTATAAAATTGACCTTTGCTTACCCCCGACTGGGGTTGTACATCTCTCTCAAAATGCTTGAAGCGTGTCCCCTGATACGTCAGCATCCCTCGATCATTTTCCACCATCATGCCATAATGGTTTCCGCCAACAATCAGTTCAGTGCGCTCCCCATTGTCGAATTCAAATGTAACATAATACCGGGTAGTCGCACTGCTATCGCCGCTTCCACCTGAGACTTCCGTTCGTTTAGCCACCACTGTTGAGTGCAGGGTTAACAAGGCTGCTGCGTTATTTGACATCCCTGAGCGTATGCCTGAAAAAATAACAAAAACAATGACTCCCGCAATGATGAGAAATATGGCACCAATGAAAATCGAAGCAAATGCATTCATTGCAGCAAACTCACTAAATCCCGAAAAAAAACCACCCTGATTGCCTTCAAAACCTGGTACTCCATTCATGTCGTCAAACACACCAAAGCCATCTACGCTTAATCGGCCCATCGATGAGGACACGCTTGTTAACGCCATTCATCATCGTTCCTTTCCCCTTGCAAAAATAAGATGCACCGCCCCCACGCAAGGAAGGCGGTGCATGCAGACAACCCGTTCTGCCTTGTCCATATACTATATGAACCAGATCAGGAATACAGACGTTCAAGTTCGTCGACCAGACTGCCGACATAAGCAACCGCAGAGCGAATCGGCTCAGGTCCGGACATATCCACACCCGCAAGTTTCATTAACTCCTGCGGTGTGAGACTTCCACCAGCTTTGAGTGCATCAAGCCAGCGATCTACCGCAGGCTGTCCTTCTTCACGAATCTGCTGTGCAGCCGCTGTGGAAGCCGTCAAGCCTGCCGCATAGGTATACGGATATAGTCCCATATAATAATGAGGTTGTCTCATCCACGTGAGTTTAGCCCCTTCATCAATTACCAGATCGGGTCCCCAGAATTCGGAAAGGATGTCTCCTTTGAGCTGACTTAACGTCTTCGCCGTAATGGGCTCATCTTTGGTTGCGCGCGCATACACCCTGCGCTGTAATTCACCTTCCAGCAGATGTGTAACGAAGTTATGGTAATACGTGTTCAACAATTGCAAAATGACCCAGCGACGCATTCTCGGATTATCGGAACGCTTCAATAGATGATCGGCCAGAAGCATTTCATTCATGGTCGACGGCGCCTCAATGAAATAAAGAGATGGCCGTGTATTCGTGAGCCGTTGGTAACGTCCCGCAAGCATGAAGTGGCCTGCGTGCCCCACTTCATGGGCAAGTGTAAATGCTCCGCGCATATTGTTCGCCCATGAAATTAAGATATAAGAGTGTGAACCATATATAGAGGAGCAAAATGCCCCTGTGGATTTGCCTGCGTTATCTGCGTAATCCACCCAGCGATCACTGAATGCGCGCTCTACGATCTCGCCGTACTCCGGCCCAAGCACATCAAGTGCTTCTCGAATGAGTATGCACGCCTCATCATATGTAATGGCAGGGCTAAATTCAGGATCAAGCGGCGCCTTCAGATCACAAAACATCAGTTTGTCCAGACCCAGCTCACGTTTCTTGAGAGCCGCCAGTCTGCGCATATGAGGTGCGAGTTCCTGCTGGATAATATCCAGAATATTATTGTACATCTCTTTGCTCACTTGCTGTGGGCTGAGAAGCATATCTGTAACATCGTCGTAACCACGCAGCCTGGATAAAACAACCTGTTTCTTCACTTCAGTTGCATAACCTTCTGCGAACGTATTTTTGTAATCATTTAATGTCGAGCTGAATGCAGCATAAGCAGAACGGCGCAGCTTGGTATCAGATGACATCTCATAATTATTTTCATAGAATGACCAGGACAGTGGACGATTATTGTCCTCTCCATCAAGAGCATCGTCAAACGTCATGTCTGCCAGTTTACCGCGCAGATAGATACGGTATGGCGAATCCAGCACCTCTCCAAGTGAAGCGAGTACCTTCTCGGTCTCGGGCGTAAGCCGATGTTCTTTTTCTCGAATCAAACGCTCCAAACTGCGCGCATACGGTTCCAATCCCGGAAGTTCTTCAAGGTAACGTTCAACGGTTCCCTCCGGCAGATCAACGATCTCCGAATTGACAAAAGACAAGGACGACGACAGATTTGATAGGATATCTCCTGCTTTAGCTGAATTCTCAATATTGACCGGATTGGTGCTGTCCTCTGACTGCTTCAAGCGGGCATAAGAAGCCGTCTTGGCGATCCGCTCCTGCAAAGCTTCGCGCGCATCCAGACAAGCCAGCAATTGTTCAGCGCCTTCGCCAAGACGTCCTTTGAACGTTGCGATCTGGGCAGCAGCCTGAGGAAGTGATCGAAGCTCCTGCTCCCACTCTACATCGTTTACAAACAAGTCTTTCAGATCCCAAGTGGTTTCTGGGTTTACCTCAGCACGTGTACGTATTTTTTCCATCTTTAGTTGTCATCCTCCTTGCATTTCCAATATCTCTCATCGTATCATATTCTGCTCATCTATACATGACAATGATTACTCCTTATTACTCCGCTGGCAGAATAGCCTTTCGATCGCTGTTATCCCCGGATTTTTTGATTCACTTTTTTAAAGGTGAAAATCCGTTGATAAAGGCGAACACTTCGCTTCTTAAGTCTATTTCTGCCCGCTGCGTTTGGAGTAAACTATTGATCCACTGTCCAAAATTTAAAAGTAACTAAAAAACCGCTGGTTTATGGAAGAATCCATTTACCCGGCGGTTCGCTGTGACTATTACTTATTTAGCTTTCTTTCCAGATTACATTTTCGCCGTAATTTTTACCCCAGTTATACATTGCGTGCAGGACGGGCATCAGACTTTGACCGTGATCTGTCAACGTATATTCCACCCGAGGTGGTACCTCTGCATACACCTTGCGCTCAATCAGTTTGTCTTCCTCCAGCTCACGTAACTGGTTGGTCAGCATCTTCTGGGTAATATGAGGGATTAGGCGTTTCAGCTCACTGAAACGTTTGGTGCCTTCCAGGCCCAAGTGCCACAAAATAATCAGTTTCCACTTGCCACCGATCACCGCAAGGGTCAATTCCTTCTCACAGTTGATTTCTTTCAGATTAATCCGTTCCTTCACTTCGGACGCCATGGCTCCGAGCCCCCTCATCTTCAATCTTATATCGCGTATATTACACATATCACGGGGACACTTCTCACGAGGTAAGCTTTCCGCTCCATGCATGATGTAATAAGTACATTCATTCGATACAGCTATCTATTAATTCTACTACAGCCTGGTCGGGATGCAAAGTTTAACTGTAAATCACGGATAAAACCTATACAGATGACTGATTATGTATCGCAGAAAAGACCAGAACCCTTCATAATCAAAGGATTCCGGTCTTTCATCTATTCACTATTCCAGGTTCGCGTGGCGGCCAAACATATCCGCTCCGGTCATACCCTTCATTTCCATCATCGTAAGGATGAGAGCATCCATGCCGATTAACAGTCCTTGTTCGAACAACGAGCCCATCGGCTGAATGGTTACTGCCGCTCCGGAAGTTGCTGTGTCCTCTTTGGCTGAAGCCGGGAGACGCACTACCGTAGTTGCCAATTTCCCAATCGTGGACTCTGGCTTAATCGTAATGAGACCTACAGGCGCACCAGCCTGATTAGCCTTTTGAGCCATGGCCACCAGACTGCCTGTCTCTCCTGAGCCAGAGCACAGCAAGAGGAAATCTTTCGAGCTGATCCCAGGTGTTACGGTTTCGCCCACCACATATACACGAAGCCCCATCTGCATCAGTCTCATGGCAAAAGCCTTCCCCATAAGTCCTGACCGGCCTGCTCCTGCTACAAAAATCTGTTCCGCAGCCAGAATGTGCTCAGCCATCGCTTGCATCTCTGCATCGTCGATCTGGCTTAACGTACGTTCCAGCTCCTTCAAGATGTCAGCTGCGTACTGTGTTTTGCTCATCTGCTTACCCTTGTTTAACGAGACGTTGCATTTCAGCTGCAACTGCCGCTTTGTCTGCTTGTCCTGTGATACCGCCACCTACAATAACCAGATCCGGTTGTGCTTTGATTACTTCTGGCAATGTTTCCAGCTTGATTCCACCAGCGACAGCCGTTTTAGCATTTTTCACAGCAGCTTTGATCGTTTGCAGATCTTCGAACGGGCTTTGTCCTTCAGCTTGTAGGTCATAACCTGTGTGTACACAGATGTAATCTACGCCAAGCGCATCAATTTCACGAGCACGTTGTTCCAGGTTAGGCACGTTGATCATGTCCACAAGAACTTGTTTGTTTTGTTTCTTCGCTTCTGCTACTGCACCTTTGATCGTACTGTCATTGGTTGCCCCAAGCACAGTGATTAGATCCGCACCAGCTTCAGCTGCTTTCATGATTTCATAACCACCAGCATCCATGATTTTAAGGTCTGCAAGAACTTGCAGATTAGGGAATGCTTCTTTCATTGCTTTAACCGCGTGCAAACCTTCATTAATAACGATTGGAGTACCAATCTCAACGATATCAATATATTGTTCAACCTCTTTAACCAATGCGATACCTTCAGGGATATTTACCAAGTCAAGCGCCAATTGCAATTTCATCATTTATTTCTCCTTTGTTGTTCAAATATGATTCGTTCCTGTAAAAATAATAATCAGATATTTAGCCTGCACCAATTTGTCTGTTCAGATGCATGCAGTGTTTGTTTTGGCTACTCACTCATTGTAGACCCTGACTATCCATTCAGGAAGTACGCACTTTGAAGTGGGGTAGTTACTTGCACGATACTATTGATAATTGTTCGTTGTTAGGTGAACCTATATAGAATTAATGCTCTATTCCAATCCACACGCTTACAGCTGAACAGCAGCCTAATCTTCCAATTATATATTCAATATAAAAGACCCCGCCACATGGCAGGGTCTTTATCTTTATCGTTTCATTTTCAATCCAGCCAAAGCTGGTTTAGAAATTTATCATTTTACAGATATACAGGTTTCACGCATACCGGCTTGGATACACCTGTGCTGTGACCAGTGTATTTCAGACGTCCGCTCTCCTGATCTACCGTGAATGTCACGAGGTTGTTCGTATCGCGGTTAGCTGCAATCAGCAATTTGCCGTTAGGTGTCAGCGCAAAGTGACGCGGGTGCTCACCTTCAGCAGATACATGCTCAACCAGTGTCAGGTGACCTTTGTCTGCATCTACTGCAAATACAACGATGCTGTCATGTCCACGGTTAGAACCATATACATAACGTCCATCATTGGAAACCGTGATTTCGGCTGTTGTATTCTCTTTGCCATCATATCCATCAGGCAATGTGGATACAGTAGACAATTCAGTCAACGTGCCCGCTGCTGCATCATATTTGAACGAAGTAATGGAAGAATCCACTTCATTGATAACATAAGCGAATTCACCATTCGGATGGAATGCCAAGTGACGTGGGCCTGCTCCCGGATGTGTTTTGGTTTCACTGTGCAGCACAAGTTCATTTTTGTCTGCATCAATAGAATAGATCGCGATGTTATCTGCGCCGAGATCCTGTACCATCATGTATTTACCATCCGGGCTGAAGAATGCGGAGTGAACATGTGGCTTGTCCTGACGCTCAGGATGCGCACCTTGGCCTTCATGTTTCTTCTCGTCCAGAAGCGCTCCAACTTCACCGTTATCCGTCAAGGCTTGCAGACCTACCAGACCACCGTGGTAGCTGGAGAGAATCAAGTATTTTCCGGAAGGATCGCGCTGGATATGACATGGTGGAGCTGAAATGGAGTCATTCCGGTTCAGCAACGTTAATTTTCCTGTAGAAGGATCAATGCTCAGAGCTACAGCTTCAGACATTTTATTGCCTTCAGCTGACGCTGTTTCACCAATCGCATACAGTTTATTACCCTCAGCATCCACGTTGACAAACGTTGGGTTTTTCACGCCCGCGATGCCGTCAAGCTTGGACAAGCTGCCTGTATCCTCATTCAATTCATATGCATAAATGCCCTCATTTTCCGCTTCGGCGTAAGAGCCGGCAAGTACGAGCAAGCGTTTTGATTCACTCATTACAGTTTCCTCCTCTATGTGTATGTAATCTTGTTGCACCTCTTCTATAATAAATCTGCCATATCAAAATAGCAATCCGCTGTCGCTGCCCATCAGGGAAATCCTTAGTTAAGCAAGGCGATTACTACACATCATCATACTGAAATCCATTCATATGAGGTGCATCTTCTGCTATGATAAGATAGGTTTTTCATCCAGAAGGGACTGAGTTGCATTGCTTCACTCATTTTTACTTACGTTATACCATGTGTTCCTGCCGATATCACTTCCCGTGATCGGAGGTATTCTGTTAAAACGCTTTAAGAATTGGGATACCCGGTCGCTCTCGACCTTTTCCCTTTATATTTTGAGCCCTGCGCTCATCTTCAATACATTGCTGCATGCAGAGATTACCTGGACGGACGTCACCAGCACGTTCTGGTTCTCTATTATTAATCTGATTGCTCTGTGGGCCCTCGCCGAGCTATTAAGCCGGGTTTTCCGTCTGGGTGCAAGCGAAAAAGCGGGTCTCACCCTCGTCTCCACGTTTACAAACTGCGTGAATTACGGGCTCCCGCTGGTACTGCTTGCCTTTGGTCAACTTGGACTGGACAAGGCTTCCGTCTATGTCATTGGACAGATGATCATTGTCAATACGGTAGGTATCTTTTTTGCCGCAAGATCCCAATTCACGGTAAAAGATGCGATTCTGTCCGTTTTCCGCATGCCATCCATCTATGCTGCTGGCATCGCCATTATGCTACGTGCGTCCAATCTGAGCCTGCCTGACGCACTCGATGGAGGCATCTCCATGATGGCTGCGGGTTACTCTCCTGTCGTTCTCGCCATTCTGGGAGCACAGATGCTCAGACCAAAAGGTGCTACAGTGCCCTGGCTGCCCAATGTACGCCGAGCCTTCTGGACCGGACTTGTGGTCCGTCTCGCAGCTGCGCCCATCCTCTCCTGGGTGATTCTGACCGCGCTTCAGGTCGAGGGTACGTTGTTCAGTGTGCTGCTGATCCTCGCATCGATGCCGACCGCAGTGAACGCCGTTATTTTGGCTGAACAGTTCAATGCTTCTCCGCAGTTTGTATCCCGTTGCATCCTGTGGACAACCGCTGCATCCATGTTGATGCTGCCGATTATGATTGTGATGGCTTCCTGATTAGTACCGGAGGCGACACCGACGCTAGATCCGCTTGTCGGCGTTTCTCCAACCGGCGTTCATAACGCCGGTTGAGCGCTCTGACGTAGAAGAATTTTACGACAAAGTACGAAATCACACCCAGAATGACACCAAACACGGACATGCCTGCCAGAATATCCAGTCCACCAAGCAACAATTCACTCACGGCCGACCAGTTCCCGCGAAACAGCTCCATGAATGCACTCTCATGTACCGGTCCTTGTCCCATGCTGTGAGCAGGTAGAATCCAGGAACCAATCTGCTTCGCGAGCGGCATCAGAATGATAGGCAAAAACGTAAGTTTTCCAATCACGTTACCAACAATCGCTGCTGGCATCGAACCCCCAGACAGTCGCACAATTGGGTAGAATATGAGATATATCAGGGATGCGGTCGAGATCACGATCAGCTCCAGTCCGAACCCTATTGCAAATCCGGTGGATACTTTATGAGCACCTCCGGGAGCACGTAACAATTTGAGGAAATTCAGCTTCATAGCACGTGTTAAACGTACCCAGAGGTTAGTCTTGCGCTTCTGTGTGTTCATACCGAATTTCTCCTTATTTTGTACAAATGACGACTTGAATCGTCTATTCTTCAGTATATCACACCGCGTTAGCTCCAGTGATAACAATGACTGGCTGTGTCTCCATCTGGACATTACCTGCCACCGCTCGGGAGATCATACAGGAGGATTCAGCCTTATGCGCCAAGCGCTCAGCCTTTGTCAGATCCGCCTCAGAGGCATCTGCGCTGAGCACAATCCGGGGTCTATGTACGATCCGTTCGTACGTAAATACGTTATTCGTAACATCTACCGTTGCTTCCGATTCAAGCGTTAATTCATCCGGCGTAATATCCGAACGCTCCAGCATCGCTGCCAGCGTGATCAGGTAACAGGTGGAGGCTGCACCCAGCAGCATCTCGTCCGGGTTAGTTCCCGTACCGGGTCCGCCCATCTCCTGCGGAATCGATATGACCGTTTTTAATCCACCTGCATCGATTGTTCCCTCACTGTTACGCCCACCATTCCATACCGCTTTCAGATGAAAAGGATGTTTCATGACATTCATTCCTTTCTTGTTTACACACGTATACACGTAATATTCTGCTCAATCAATGCGCTAACGTGCTCTTCATCTACACCCTGATCTGTAATCACTTTGCCCACACTGCTCATCGCAGCAACTCTGGTAAACGCCTGTATGTTAAATTTGCTGGAATCTGCAAGTAAAATGACCTCATCCGCAATATGGATCATTTTCTGCTTCACCAAGGCCTGTAATTCATTGGATTCACTGATGCCTTTGGTCAGATGCACTCCTTTGCAAGACAGAAATACTTTATCCACATGATAGGCATCAAGCGAACGTTCCGCCAGCGGTCCTACAAAAGACAATGACTTCGAAGCCAGTTGCCCACCTGTGGCAATCACACGAATCTGCTCCTTGTTACTCAGCTCTGCAGCGACCTTAATTGAGTTGGTTAATACCGTCAGTGGAATGTTTGGCAATCCTGCCGCCATATACCACGCCGTTGTACTTGCATCCAGAGCAATCCGGTCGCCGGATTCCACCATTTTCACCGCTTCGCTTGCAATTCTGCGCTTCTCTTCTGCATGCGCTACAGCCCGTTCCGGATACGGAATCTCCGACTGTAACTCATCCTTGTATTTTACGCTGACTGCCCCGCCATGGGACCGTCTGAGCCTGCCCGCCTGTTCGAGCTTGTCCAGATCACGACGAATCGTCTCTTCCGTCACCCCGCAGCGCTCACTAAGTTCGGTCACACGCATGCTGCCTTGCGTATCCACCCATTCCACTATTTTCTCATACCGTTCAGCTACGAGCATATTCCTTCACTCCAAACCGTTGATTATCCAGTTAATCCTGTTCATCCATCATACCACAGAGCGATGACAAGGAGAATTTGGACCATGTGCAAAAAGAGGGAGCTTTCGCCCCCTCCATTCCAGTCTTGAAGTGTATCTTATTTATCTTCTGCCATAGGGAACCAGCCTGGCGTGTGGATGATTGCATTCCACAATCCGTCAGGGATAACCAGACGCTCCTGATCCGATTTGGTCAGAATCGTCTCAATATCTTCTTCCCGTCCGCTCTCGATTTTCTCAACCCAATCCGGTTCAATAATCAGCTCACGTCCAATGGCAAGCAAAGGTACTCCCGTTTGAAGCGCCTCAGCGGCCTGATCAGCCGTATGAATTGAACCTACGCCAATAACAGGCAGTTTACCGTTCACACGATCCAGAATGAATTCCATTCTCGAACGCGTATCTGCTTCGCCACGTCTTGGCTTGGACCAGAACTCGTTCACAGAGACATGAAGGTAATCCAAGTTTTTATCTTTAAGCGCATCCACCAGTGCATACGTATCTTCCATTGTGAGTCCCGGTGTTTCCGGTTCTTCCGGAGAGAAACGGTAACCAATGATGAACGGCAGTTTGGTATGTTCGGCAACCACTTTCTGAATCTCATCTACTACAGCAAGCGGGAATGTCAGACGTTTCTCTACACTTCCGCCCCAACGATCTTCACGTCGGTTGGAATGCGGGGAGAAGAATTGCTGGATCAGATAACCATTAGCACCGTGAATCTCAACACCATCAAAGCCGGCTTCGATTGCACGACGTGTCGCTTCACCAAAGTCTTTGATAATCGAAGTAATCTCGGCATCCGTCAATTCTCTTGGTTCAGGAGATCCTGGACGCTCACTTGCAACCGCACTAGGAGCAACCACTTGACCCGCAGGTACAGCTTGTTCAGGTGTCAGACGGCCCGCATGGAAAATTTGCAATACGGCTACGGAGCCTTGTTGTTTAATGGTCTCAGCCAGTTTTTTCAGACCAGGAATGAAGCGGTCGTCATAAACACCAAATTGAGCTGGGAAACCAATGCCTGTCTCTGTTACATGCCCTACAGCCGTAATTGACATGCCCGCACCACCGGTGCGACGTGCATAATAAGCAAGTTCAGCGTCGGATATTGTACCATCAGCATTCGAGGACATATGAGTCATGGGAGCGAGCACGATTCGGTTTTTCAGTGTAATGCCAGTCGGTAGTGAAACTTGTTCAAACATCTGGTTAAACTTTGGATTCATTCGTGGTTCCCTCCTGATTATAAATATCTCTTTTAATAGATATATGAATATATGCGTTCACTTACTGTAATGATTATAGTTACGTTTCACTGCAATTGCAACTTTTCATTTTCAGAAAGGAAAAAAAGAGCAGAGTGTCTCCAGACTCTCAGCCCTCTTCATTTTCTTCACATCATCCAAAAGATACTCAGAAACTCCGAACGTAAGCCAGCTTCTGATCCATCTCTTCTACGCATTCGTAACAATCGTGTTCATCGTTGGCGACCATTGGGGTTACTGGATACAGATTCATCTCTGTACTGTTATACGATTTCAATAGCGGTAACAACTGAGTCACCCGTGTATTTGCCGGGTCAAGCCAGGTGTTGATCTCTTCTTCGGAAAGGATCGCTGGCATTTTACTGCCAAACTCACGTGTAACCATGTTTGCGCCTGTCATAAGCATCGTGCAGGTACGAAGCGGCTCTTTCCGTGTATCTCTTCACACCTCATATAACCCAGCAATACCAAACAGGCCACGATCCGGCATAACAACACGAACCGCATAACTTTTTTTGCCCTCTTGCCGCCAGTAATATAATCCGTTGCAAGGAATGACGCAGCGTTTGGTCTCTACCAGTTTGTAATAGGAAGGATTCTCATGTACTGTCATAAGATTTGCGTTAACGGCATCACGCCCCCAGAATGGAATGAACCCCCACCGGAACTCATCGAGTACACGCTCACCATCCTGATGCAAAATAATCGGCGTATGCTGGGTTGGGCTGATATTGTATCGGTTTTTGTAATAATACATCACTCGCTGAATCTTGAAATGATCTCTGACATCGTCCAAATCGGCTGCCAATGAAAAACGGTTGCACATGTTCAAGCACTACCTTTCCCTATGAGAAGTTGAACGTATTGTTTGTAATTTTAGGGAAATTATTCATGAACATTGAACAGGAAATGACTTATTTTGACACCATTAGGGTCGGATCAAGATATATTTCATGTTTTTCACGACAAAAACAACGACCTCGGACTCATTTCAACTCCAATATTACTTGTTACTATAATAGAGAATAAAATACATTTATTGGAGGTTTTAAGTATGAAAAGGAAATTTTTGATGAGCATCATGTTGTTCTCAGCGATTGCGATGTTTGGCAGTACCATCTATGCGGCAACCTTTCTGACCTACGGTTATCCCAGCACCACCATCCCCATTCGTACGTATAATTACGCCGCCGCATGGCAGACTCCCATGGACACTTCCCTTACCAACTGGAACAATGCAGGTGCCAAAGTTAAATTCACCAAAACAAGTAACTCCCCAAACACCATCACCGCAGGAAACTTCAATAATACAGCATATGGTGTCAACTACGCCTCCGTATCCGGCAGTCAAGTCGTAAGCTTCCGCATCGAACTCAATGCATCCACAATCACCCCTGACGCGACCAACTTATCCAACTTCATTCAAAGCGTATTTGTCCACGAACTCGGACACTCCATCTGGCTCGGTGACAACCCGACAACAAGCAGTCCTTCCATTATGTCTTACTCCCGTAACCGCAATTCCATGACCCAACCTCAAACTTTTGATATCAATAACGTAAAATCCAAGTACTAATCCGCTACGAACTTATCCCAAAAATCCAAGGAGGATTCCTGTCCATGAACAAAAATCGAGTATTAACGCTGCTTCTCTCTTCCATTTTCATTTTATCTGCTGTTGGATGTTCTTCTGTTACACCTACCGCGTCCCCATCCGATGCACCCATGACCATTATTGCTTCTGAAGATTACCCGAGTTATGGTAGCATTGGCGACCTGTCCGAGAGAGCAAATACCATTGTAAAAGGCAGTGTTGTTGAGACTCGTGTGGAAGCTTTAAACGATATCGTACAAGTTACTGATGCTGCCAATGAAAACGAGTTAACCCCCGCGTCCGATCCGGGCGGAGAGCCAGCTTCTTTTGACAAAATCTATACGATTCACACGATTCAGGTCGCTGAATCCTATAAAGGCGGTTACACTGCCGGGGAAAAACTTGAAGTGAAGCAACTTGGCGGACAACTTGGCAACACCGAGATTATTAATGATGACAACCTCAAGCTGATTCCTACCAAAGACTATGTACTCTTCCTGGAAACGTATGAAGACACCCCTGCCAGCCTGCTCAACTCCGTTCAAAGTCTCTACGTGATCAAACCTACCGCCAAGTCGAATCAGCCAGGTCAGCAACAATCACAGTCAGAAGTCATTGTGAGCGCAAACCCCGAGAATGACCTCACACTGCAACTGGAGGATCTACAAGAAATTCAGAACGAACAAAAGAGCGAATAAACTCTTATACGGTAATCACACCACACTGTTATTTCATCTCAGTACAGGCAGCTAATCCCCTCTACTGTTCAGTCCTACATAAGAAAATGAAAACCGTGCTGCTCAGCAAACTGGGCGGCACGGTTTTTTGAAGTTCCTTATTTAGACGGTGTATTAAGTCCAATAATCCATTCAGCCAGATCCTGTGTCTGTTTCAACAAGGCAATAGGGTCACGGAACCAGGATTGTTCTTCCGTCCATATGTACACTTTTCCATTTTTGATAGCAGGCAATGAACCCCAGATCGGATCTGCCTGAAGGTCTTTCAACTGAGACTTGCTGGTCAGCACAATGTAATCTCCAGCGTATTTGGAGAGCAGTTCTATGGAGAATTCATGATAGGCGCCCTGCATCAACTCGGATGGAATGTTCTTTGGTGCTTGCAAACCAAGCAATTCGTAAATGTTACGCCCTCCCCGGCCCGACTGATTGCCAAAAATGAAGACTTGGCGATCATATTCCTGCATAACGGAGAATGTAACATCAGCTGGAACAACACTCTGCACCTCCTGCTTGATTTTGGCAATCTCCTCATCAAAATCAGCCAGCCACTTCTCTGCTTCCGCTTCTTTGCCAAGGACTTTACCGAAATAGTTCACTTCGTCCTTGAGTGTCGGAAAAGTGATGGATGCGATCGAAACGGTCGGAGCAATCTTGCTATATTTCTCATAAGCCGCCTTGTCCGGATTCAATGTAATAATAAGATCAGGTTCCAGCTCCATCAATTGTTCAACGGAATCCCCTATCGTTTCAAGACCATCCATGTGACCTTCCAGATAAGGACTGTTCATCAGAAATTGGCCTCCACCAATCGGTTTGACACCAAGAGCAAGCACCGTTCCCAGATAATCTATGGCAGCAACTCGCTCGGGATGTGCAGGAATCTCTACCTCACCAAAGGTCGTATTTACCATTTGGGTTTCCACGACTGCCGGTTGTTCGGGTTCAGCCGCAACTTCGGATGTTTCTGCCCCCTGCTGGGCTGTTCCACAAGCACTCAATGTGAGTACAAGCGCAAGCGACATAATCGCTGATTTAAAATGGTTAAACATGTTGATTTCCTCATCTCCCTTATATTGATAATGATTATCATCATCAATTAAAGGATAACGTTCATCCCCTCCTGTTACAATGGATTGATTTGTTGCATTTAATGTACTTTTTGAAACTGATTTCGAGTTTTCCTGCTGCTTCAACCGATATTGCCCCGGTGTTATACCGATCTCTTTTTTGAACATACGATTGAAATAAAACGGGTCCATATAACCCACATACGCAGCAATCTCCTGTAATGAAGCTTCTGTGGACGCAAGCAGACTCTTTGCCTCACCCATTCGTAACCGAATCACATATTCTGTCGGTGTACATCCCGTCTGTTCCTTGAATTTGCGTGATACATATTGCGGACTGTAACTCAAGGACTGGGCAAGCAAATCAAGTGAGATGGATTCCCGGTAATGAGCTTTGATATATCGCAAAACCTGATCGGTAAGCGAAGGCTGTTGAACTTCGTTAAACATGCGACTCCGCTGTAACAATACAAGCTGTACCAGTTGAAAAAAATACACTTTAACCTGAATTTTGCCCACTCGCTCCTGCCCTGACCAACATTCATGTATATTCCGCACAAGCTCACGCAGCTCAAGTGTATGATCCGGCACTGTCGCCCAAGACTCTTCAAACGGATTACGCTGGTTCAACATCATTCGGTACTCCACAAGCACATTGGAGGGCAAGGTTGATTTGTACAAAATCAGATGTACCTCCATAACCCCTGTCGCTTCAAGTGTTAGACGTCTTCCTTTTCCCCCATGCAGCAACAAGAACTGGTTTGTAGTCCATACCTCTTCATCAAGCCAGACCTGCCCCCTGCCTTGAACATACACAAATGCACTCGTCGGTAACACATAATTGCGTATGAACTCGTGTGTTGCGAGTGATATAAGACGCACATCAAGCACGCGAACCTGAACCTGATCCCACAGCTTGATGTCATTCTGAATTCCCATATAAACTCCCTCTCCTAAGCGATCAAACACACACAATACCTTGGCATTGTGACTAAAAACCAACCTATAATTGATAATGATTATCAATTATAACAATGATGCAACCATCTTTGAAGCCTACCTTCGTTTTTGTTAGATGCTGCAAAATAAAAAACGGTCGAAATCCCTCATAGAGAGATCTCAACCGTTCTAAGATTATGGCCTTATTATGTTTTGATAAAGTCAGCTGCACTTCTCTACTCGATAAATGACAATAAATACCCGTACCGTTCTTCCTCCATCTTGTCTAACGGAATAAACCGGATCGATGCACTGTTAATGCAGTAACGTTTGCCACCACGATCTTCGGGACCATCATCGAACACATGACCGAGGTGGATGTCACCTGCCCGGCTTCGTACCTCCGTGCGTTCCATCCCAAAGCTCGTATCCGTTGTATAGGTAACAACCTCAGGTACAATCGGCTTTGTAAAACTCGGCCACCCGCAACCGGAATCGTACTTATCCCGGCTGGTGAATAACGGCTCTCCCGTTGCAATATCCACATACAGACCGGGCTCCTCATTATCCCAGTATTCGTTACTGAACGCATGCTCCGTATCATTGTTTACCGTGACCGCATACTGTTCGTCTGTTAATCGTTCCTTTAATTGTTCATCTGTTGGACGTGGATATTGAGCGGGATCAATTCCAATCTCCAGGTCATCCAAGACAGTCATATCAATGTGACAATATCCGTTCGGATTTTTTTCCAAATAATCCTGATGGTACTCCTCCGCCAAATAATAATTCTGCAGAGGCATCACTTCCGTTACAATGGGTTGGTCATATTTTTCTTGCTCTACCGCTACAGCCTGCTCGATGATTTTGGCATCTTCAGGCAACGTATAATATATTCCAGTCCGATACTGAACGCCACGATCATTGCCCTGCTTATTCAAGCTGGTAGGATCAATAACTCGAAAATAAGATTCAAGCAGTTTCTGCAAAGATACTTGCTGCGGATCATATTTTACATGAACGGTCTCTGCAAACCCCTGGTCCCCGCGAATAACATCCTCATAGGTTGGATTCTTTCCTGCACCGTTGGCATAACCGGAAGTCACATCCTGAACCCCTGGAATACGAGCCATATATGCCTCCACACCCCAGAAACAGCCTCCTGCCAAGTACAGGTTACTCAGGTTTTCCTCGGAGACACTCGATGCCTTGACAGGTTGAGTGGATATCGAAGATGAAGCTGAATGGCTCTCAGCCCTGTTTCCACAAGCAGACACAACTATCGCTATAACAAGGAGGCACAGGCCCAGCAACGTCCTTTTCATGACACTTCCTCCTTTCTCACAAAATCTCTTGTAATGACTCCATGATCTGTTCATTGGATGCATGCCCTGGCTGCGATTTCGTTAAAATACCATCAGAGCCAATATAAAAGGAACTAGGATATGCTCTTACACCAAATTTCTTGGCCCATACACCTTTCTCGTCCAAAAGAACAGTTATGTTATCATACGGCTGTTGGTCAAACCATTCGGTAAACGCTTGGGAGGATTTCTCCCCTTTGTAGTCTGGCGTCACAATCGTAATGACTTGAAAATCATTGTTTTGACCAGCCAGATTGTTCAGGTCTTCCAAACCCGCAAGGCAGATGGAACACCAGGAAGCCCAGTATTTCACATACACTTTCTTGCCTTGAACATCAGAAAGTCCAACCGTGTTTCCTTTCAGATCAAGCAATGAAAATTCAGGAGCCGTCTCGCCCTTATTCATCATGGTTGATGAACTCATATCGGATGTTGATGCAGGAGTTGATGATGACCCCGTTTGCTTTGATCCACATGCGCTCAAGATCAACAGGGTTCCAGCAAATACGATTACAGATACCATCCATTTTCGTGCCATCTTCATACCAAATTCCTCCAATGATTATTGAAACCAGGTCACCAAGCTGTTTAGTCGGTCTGTCATTAACAATAGTCCCATGATAATAAGAATACAGCCGGAAGTTATTTTGATGACACCCATGTACCTGTATAAACGACGTATCCGCTTCATAACATATTCCGAAAAAACGGACAGAATCAGGAAAGGAATCGCCAATCCAAGGGTATACAGGAACATGAGAAACCCGCCATAGAGTGGAGAGCCTTCTCCTGCGGCGATACCAAGAATGGCCGCCAGCACAGGCCCGATACAAGGCGTCCAGCCAAAACTAAACGTTAGACCCAACAGGAACGCTCCGACATACCCTCCCCGTTTGGCTTGATTGCTTGACAGCTTTCTCTCCCGTTCCAGCCAGGATAGCCGGATCAACCCGGTTTGATAAATCCCAAAAAGCACCACGATGGCTCCGCAAATCGCAATAAACACAGGACTTGAGATCAAATTACCAAAGATGCCGGAACCAAAACCGAGTAAAACAAATACCAGGGACAGCCCAAGAACAAATAAAAATGTCCGCAAAACAAGTGTGGACCGCAACCGAACCGAATGGGTGTCAGGCTGCTGCTGATTCGTACCGTTGACCATGCTTCCGGATAGATAAGACACGTATACCGGGATCAGCGGCAGAATACATGGCGCAAAAAACGATAACAATCCTGCACCAAAAACCCCGAATAGAAAAACCAAATCACTGGTCAAGTCATTCACCACCTGAATAAATACTACGTTTGATTAACCAAGGTTAACGACTGACGTAGATCGGAAGCGTGAACCAGAAGCAGCTTCCTTCTCCTTTTGTACTCTGAACCCCGATCTCGCCACCATGGAGTTCCACAATCGATTGAGCGATGGCAAGGCCAAGCCCGGCCCCCCCATTACTCTTGCTACGTGATTTGTCAATTCGATAAAAACGTTCAAATATACGCGAAGTCTCCTCCGCTTCAATGCCTTCCCCTTCATCCGTAACTGAAATTCGTATAAACGGCCCCTTTTCTTCGGCAGCCAGAATGATTTTTCCTTCAACAGGAGAGTATTGAATGGCATTTTGCAGCAAATTGGAAAGGACCCGCTTCATTTGTGCAGGCATCATGACCGCGGCTGGTAATTTATCGGGCAAATTGATTTCAACGTTCAGCGTTTTCTCGGCGAGATGAAACGAAAAACTCTCCAACGTACTGAGCAGCAACTCATCAACGTGACAAGGCTGAGGGTCAAATACCTCCCCTTGCGCTTCCAGGCTGGATAATTCAAACAAGTCTTGAATAAGCCCTCCCAAACGCTTCGTTTCAAGTCGTATCGTGTTCAGGTAACGTTGAAAGGTTTCTTTATCCTTAATGACATCATCCTCCAACGCTTCTACGAATGACTGAATGGATGCCAAGGGAGTCCGTAAATCATGGGATACATTGGCGATCAACTCTCGTCTCGCGGTTTCTGAGTGATGCAGATGATCAAAGCTTTCCTTCAGCTTGGAACTCATTTCATTAAATTGCTGTGCCAGGAGCTTAAATTCCTGCGTACCGATGAGAGGGACTTCCGTATGGAAATCCCCTTCGGCAATTCGTATTGTCTGCTGTGTAATTCGCGCAATTGATTTCTCCAATGGCTTAGTCAGCAAATATTGAAGAATAAACGAAAGTAAGCCTACCCCTGCCGTTATAGCCGATAACCAATACAATTGTTCGATCGTAAGCAGCATTTTGGAATAACTGATGAACAAACAAATTAATAATACGCCAATGCCCGTGAGACTGGACAACACCAAGTATGTGCGAAGTTTCATGAACTACCACCCGCAAACTTGTAGCCTATGCCCCAAACTGTTTTAATATATTTTGGATCAGAAGGATTCTCTTCGATCTTCTCTCGTAATCTCCGAACATGTACAGTCACCGTTGTTGTATCTCCCTCATAGCTAAAATCCCAAATCTTGCTTAACATCTGGTTACGGGAGAACACCTGACCCGGGTGACTTGCCAGCAAATACAACATCTCAAACTCTGTAACGGTCAATTCAATTACCTGCCCGCTGATATGCACTTCACGCTTGGTAAAATCAATGGTAAGCCCTTCATAATTGATCGTATATTCAGATGTTGTAACAGGTGATGCCTGCGCAATTCGCATTCTCCGCAGGATTGCCTTCACACGTAAAACAAGTTCTCTCGGACTGAATGGTTTGGTCAGATAATCATCTGCCCCCATCGTCAGTCCCATCAGACGGTCCTGCTCCTCCCCCCGGGCCGTCAGCATTACAATGGGCACATCCTCAGTTTGCCGAATCTCGTTGCAAACTTCCCAACCATTCTTATGTGGCATCATCAGGTCGAGCACAATCAAGCTTGGCGTTTGGCTGCGCCACAGCTCAATAGCCTCCAAACCGTCCTTAGCCGTCACGACAAGATAACCTTCCCGTTCCAGATACCTGCGACAAACGTCCGTAATATTTGTATCATCATCAGCAACAAGTACACATTCATTCAAACGAACCCACCCCATATTCCAGAAAATACATTTGAGCCAATCATATCATATGGTGATGGCGATACTTAGCCCTTAAATTACTTCATTTCCATGGCTGGCATCATGTACTGTTTAATTAAAGACTCAGCCGCATACGAATTCCCTTCATGGATGACAGGCATCGATTTCAAGTTAACTTGCATACCGTCTACCATGATTTTTTTCGATCCAATCCACAATTTAATCGTTTTCCCCACAGGCATCATCGTTTCTTCCATCATCTTATCGTCTTTCATCATCATGTCATCTTCCATCATCTTATCGTCTTTCATCATCTTATCGTCTTTCATCATCATGTCGTCTTTCATCATCATGTCGTCTTCCATCATGTTGTCGTCTTTCATCTTCATGTCATCTTCCATCATGTTGTCGTCTTTCATCATCTTGTCGTCCATTTTACCCATATACATCAAAGTTACAGATCTGTCCTTGCTGTCCCACATTATGCTGTAATCATACATTTTCGCTGCCTGTCTCAATTGAACAAGCTCCATGCCATCCTTTTTAATCGTTTTCATATCTGCAGCACTTGCCAATCCAGAAAAGGCCATAGACATCATCAATACCGCTGCTACCATCACTTTTTTGCTCTTATTTGTTTTCATCATTCTTATCACTCTCCATTCGTTTATTACTTACATGGATTACAATAAGCAAGACAGCTTACGATTCTCTAAGCGAAGTATTACGAAACCATTACGATATATAAATGAGGTCAGGTTTCAATAAAAAAACGGTTGAAATCTCTCTTACGAGAGACTCCAACCGTGTCTTCTAGGTCAAACGAATAAAATCAATCATGGATCGAACCTCAATCGGTCCCGGATTTGATATCACATCATTAGACTGCAATCCCTCTCTGGAAGTGAACTTCACCTTCACCGGAATGCCAGGAATCAAGTCGAAGAAGTTATCTGAGAAGACACCCTCCACATCCGAAGATAGCCATACCTGCTTAGCAAGCACATCACTTTCCAATACCAGATGAACGCCGTTCTCATCCGCTCCCCCACTTACATTGATGTTTGCAGGCTGCAGAGCAAGATCTTTGGACGGTACAAAATAGTGTTCCTGTACGATATTCGCCGCACCTTCCTGTTTCAGATCCAGGCGCAGCAGCGTGTTAGCTGTATCATGACCTCCAAGCCATTCCGCGTTACGTAATGACAGCACTCGATCACCTGTATTAGATGCCAAGGTCACGTCATGTGTTTCATCACGATACACCGTTCCATCGAACCCGAGCAAACGAATCTGTAATTGCCCTTTTACAGGTTGTAATTGATCCGAGATGATATATATATCTGTTGTATCTTCTTTGGTTCCATCTACGGATACCAACACATCGCTGAAGCTGCGTTTCGCATAATATTGCAATGCTTTCCAGCGACCAAGGTAGTCCATACCTGCCCATGAAGCCACCGGCCAGCAATCATTCATTTGCCAGTAAAGTGTGCCCATGCAGAATGGTTTGCGGCGACGGTGCGCTTCAATGGCTGTCTTCATTGCTTCCGCCTGAAGTACCTGGCTCATATACAGGAACGATGGGAAGTCCTTCGATTCATGCATGTACATATCCATGTACTGTTTGATCAGACGATTGCCTGCGCCATTCTTTTGATGAGCCAACATGACTTCCGATTCCAGAGCCAGATCCTCTTCTTCTGCATAAGTGCGTACTGACTTGTACTCCGGGAAAGACTGGAATCCGTATTCACTCATGAAACGACCCACATGCACGTTGTAGTTTTCGAATGGTTCTACATTGTGCCACACGCCCCAGTAGTGGATATCCCCTTCAGCTGTGGATGGGTGCGCATGTTGCGTCTCATCCCCTGTCAGTGATACCAGTGGTGAGGAAGGCCAGTAATCCACACCTGGCGCATACGCTTCAACGACTTCTGGCAGCAGATCATGGAAGATGGCTTCGTAATCGGCCCAGATGCTTTCACGCTGCTCGGCAGTAAATTCCTTTTTCCAACCCCAGCCACCATTCTCAACATAGTGAGCCCAAGCCGAATCAATCTCGTTGTTCCCACACCAGAGTGCAATACTTGGATGGTTGCGCAGACGTTTCACATTATCAATCGCCTCATGTCTCACACTGTTCAGGAACGCTTCATCTCCTGGATACATGCTGCATGCAAACATGAAGTCTTGCCATACCAGGATTCCGTATTCATCACACAGTTCGTAGAACACATCCTGCTCATAGATTCCGCCACCCCACACGCGCAGCATATTCATATTGGACTCGGCTGCGGATACGATCTCATGACGATAACGTTCATGAGTAATTTCAGTGATGAAGCTATCATTTGGAATGTGATTGGCCCCTTTGGCAAAGACCGCAACCCCGTTTAATTCAAAATAAAAGGATGCTCCTGCTTCATCTTTGTCACGTACCAAGCGAATGGAACGAAGCCCAGTCTTCACTGTAGATTCAGCCACAGCTCGCTCACCTTGAAGCACTTCGGTAAGGAAGGTGTACATATGCGGATCACCAAGCCCACGGCTCCACCACAGTTTCGGTTCATCCATGGAGATTGGAATCTCCACAGTCTGAGTTCCGGGTTGTAGTGATACGGATCTTTCCCATCTCTGTCCATCTGCGCCGATACGAATAATCGTATCTACCGCTTGTGATGTCTCGACTTCCACAACAGCAGTTAATGAAGCTGAGGTAGCGCTTACTTCATTTTGCTGGATATACACATCATTGATTCGTACCTGTGTCCAACCTTCAAGACGTGCTTCACGCCAGATCCCACTGGTTACAAAACGCGGCCCCCAGTCCCAACCATAGTGATACGGGGCTTTACGTGCAAAAATACTTACTCTCTTGTCGCCAAGTCCACCAACATCGGACTGATCATTCGATGCAGGTAATGCATATCCGAGCTTCTCCAGCTTCGGCAGATCTTCCTGAATTGGTGACCGAAAACGTATTCGAAGAATGTTGCCGTTCCCCTTCAATACAGACTTTACATCTGCCTTCCATACCCGGAACATATTATCTGCTGATAACACATGCACATCATTCACATACACATCCGCATATGTATCCAGACCATCAAACACCAGTTCCAGATGTTCTTGGGAGAACAACCCTTCGGCAACGTCAAATTCCGTCTGATATTCCCAATCTATCTTATCAATCCATTGTACTTCCTTCTCGTTTGTTCCATAAAAAGGATCTGGAATCTTGCCCAGCTTCAGCAAATCTGTATGCACACAGCCGGGCACCTGAGCCGGCATCCACTCTTGATCTTCGCAAGCCTTGAACGTCCAATTCTGAAAAACATGTGATTGTATTGTGCTCATGACAGCCTCCATTGTTGTTAGAGTTGGTAAATATTATTTTGTTAGGTTTTGTTATTATAAAAACAAATAACTTACAAAACAAAATTAACACGATATGCTTCTTATAGTCAATCTGTTTTGTGATTTAATTTGTTAAACAATCTCTGCATAACAAAAAGACATGAAGCTCTAACCTCTCCATGTCTTTCACCTCATTTCATTTACCCGTATGATCATTGTTAAAATGAGCCCGTAAATCCATATCCCATTACAGTATACTAGC
This sequence comes from Paenibacillus sp. FSL P4-0176, assembly GCF_037975265.1. NCBI lineage: Bacteria > Bacillati > Bacillota > Bacilli > Caryophanales > Paenibacillaceae > Paenibacillus > Paenibacillus sp. FSL P4-0176. The sequence continues at coordinate 2,850,418 of NZ_CP150242.1, read as the reverse complement.
GTTATATTCATCACGAATAATTAATTCCGAATAGATCAGCTTGCGTTCATAAGGTTCATCCAAGTGTTTGATCCGCCACAATAGCTGATCTACTGCTCTCGTTCCCAGATTCTCTTTGTTTATATGTACCGAAGCGAGAATAGGCTCATCCGTCTGCGTATTGTCAAACCCGGTTACCGCACAGCGTTCAGGTACCTGAACACCTCGGCTTCGAAGTGCTTCAAGGACAATAACAGCCGTATGATCATTCGCACATACGATAACTTCAGGGATATCCTCCAGCTCCATTTCAGCAATGGATCTCCGGATCTCATCATACTCTGGTCCCAGCAAGCCGTCTTGCTGTTCCCCCTCCAACTGTTTCTCTTCCAGCACCATACGATATCCAAGCCAGCGTTCTTTAAAACTTGCTGCATCGGGCAGTTGTCCGGCAAACTGGAACCTTCTATACCCTTTACCAACGAGCATGAGAACCAGTTCTTTCATACATTTCATATTGTCCGTAAAAACCGAGTCTGCGTATATGGCAGGGTCTTCATGATCCACCATGACAAGCGGAATACGCAGTCTGTAAATCTCCAGCAATACCGATGTCGAGATGGTGCCCACGGTTATGACTCCGCTGATTGCTTCGGGATTAAGGACCGAGAACATCCGATCTGAAGAGGGTTCTGTCAGAGTTAAAATATCCATCCCCTTCTCATTCAACCTCTCAGAAATGCCATCAAACACAGGCCCCCAGTATAAGGAAGCTCGATTCTGAGAACGAATGTTGGGAAACAAAATCAATATGGTGCCTTGTCGCTCCGCTTCTGGCTTCATCTCCGTTGATATCTGTGTCTCCCCCGGATAACGCTTAGGCTCAGTTCTGAAATACCCAAGCTGCCCCGCCGTTCTGACAATCATCTCGCGTGTATGCTCACTCACACCAGGCTTGCCCGTCAGCGCACGGGAGACAGCGAATTTGGACACCCCCGCAGCATCCGCAATTTGCTGCATCGTTACTCTTTTGGCCATCCTACTCACCCGTTTTTCCTAATTTTCCATTCAGTGTAGCATAAAAAACAAAAATCAACAAAACAAGGTTATGTTATTCTGTTTTTGTTAGGTAGTAGTTTATCTGTTTCACAAGGTGTGCGACATAACCAAAAAGGCCCTCTCCCCACCTTCCATAGAAGATGACGAAAGGACCCTTGTCCCCCAATTATACGCCTGATACTCCCTGATCGCCAAGTTCCGACTGTAAAACCGGGCGTTTTCTGCGCCAGAAGATAGGCTGTGGAAGTTTGATCTCTGTGATCAGAACACCGACCAACATCAAAGCTGCTCCCGCATACCCTTGCAACGTTAGCGATTCCCCTTGAAAGGTAAATGCAAAGGCTGCTGCAAACAGTGGTTCGAGTGAAAAAATCAGACTTGTTCTGGTAGGAGAGGCATGACGCTGCGCGAGTGTCTGCAGAATATACCCCAAGCCGCTACACAAAACACCTAACCCGAGAATGGCTGCCCAGGATTCAGCCGTATCGGGCATACGTGGCGTTTCCAGCATAAATGTAGCTGCAATTCCCCACATCGCTGCAACACCTAATTGAACTGTCCCTAATGTTAACGGATCATGCTTCGGTGTGAACTTGCCAGCAATCATGATATAGATGGCATACACAAGTGCTGCTAGTATGCACAGAATATCTCCCATGTGCATACTAAGCTGATGCTGAAGCGTCAACAAGCCAAGCCCGGTAACGGCAACCAGGATACTGAGTGTCAATCGTTTATCCGGCATACGACGATGCTGGATCGTCGTCAGGATCGGTACAAAAATAACGGCCAAACTTATCAGGAATCCCGCTTGGGATGTCGTTGTTCGTTGCACACCATAGGTGATAAATACAAATGCAGCGAATAAAGCTGTCCCCATAATAGCGCCTGCCACAAGTGTTCTGCGATCCATGTTAAACAACCGCCGATGAAAAAGAAGTCCTGCGGCAATAAAGGCAATTCCAAAACGAAATGCGACCAGATTCAATTCTTGCATGGACTCCAGACCCGATTTCATAAACAGATAGGAAGATCCCCATATAACCGTTGCGAGCAGCATCTGTATGTCCGCTCTTCTTGTTGTCTGACCTTGATTAACCTGTACACCATTCATCTTGCTTCAACCTTCATTCTATGTATTCTGAGCTGTGTGATCGTGCGTCAAACTAACTCGCCTTGGCAAGTATAAACGATCTCTTTGCATTATAAAAATGAATATTTATAATGTATTATATGAAATAAATTCATTCATCAAAAATGGGAAGGAACGGAACCATTCATGTCACTGATCAAATACGAAATTTTGAATACCGTTGTGGAATATGGCAGTCTCACCAAAGCGGCAGAAGCGTTGAACATCACCCAATCCGCAGTCAGCCATGCCATCGCCAGTCTGGAGACAGAATGTGGTTTTTCCCTGCTCCATCGCAGCCGCTCCGGTGTGCGGGTTACCGCTGAAGGGGAACGCATTCTGGGATACACACGTGAGATTCTGCGCTGGACGGAACTGATGAACCAGGAAATCTCCCTCATTCGCGGCGCGGAGATTGGTACGGTGCGTATTGGTACCTTCGCAAGTGTCTCCACACAATGGTTGCCTGGTATCCTGAAACAATTTCGCCTGCGTCATCCCGGAATTGAGATCAAGCTGTGGGAAGGCGATTATGCTGAGATTGAGGGTTGGCTAGCTGGAGGTGCCATCGATCTCGGATTTCTATCTCTCGGCGATTCATCACCTTTTGAGACGATCCCATTGCAAAAAGACAGGATGATGTGTATCCTGCCTCTTGATCATCCTCTGGCCTCAGAGGAGTCTGTTTCGTTTGATATTCTGTTGGAGCAACCCTTTATTCTGCCCAAGTGGGGTGGAGATAACGAGATTGAAAGACTGATCCGGCAGCATGCGGCCAAGCTCAATGTCGTCTATGAAGTAGCCGAGGATCAAGCCATTATGGCGATGGTCCGTAATGGCCTCGGTATCAGCCTGCTTCCGGAAATGGTTCTTCAAAATCATACCGATTCACTCGCGCTCGTGCCACTCTCTGGAGATCCTTATCGTACGATTGGCATGGCCTGCCCATCTTTGGGCAATCTATCGCCCGCTACGCGGCGGTTCATTGAAGAGGTGCAACAGTGGCTTGGCCAGGCTATGTAAGTAAATGTGGAGAATCACTACCTTTGTCGGTATGATCCTTTTTCTCCTATCCGATACTCACAAATTGGATAACACCAAGAGTCAGCAGCAGTACAGATATAATCGCAATCGTGATGCCAAAACCAATCAGGAAGCGCACGCCAGGTGAGCGTTTGTTCTGCTGACTGCCTCCCAGGTTATCCAGCTTTCGCTCAATTTGATCCAACCTTTCATTTACCTGTTTCAGATCTTGATTGGAGTTCATTCATCCATCTCTCCCTTTTCTGTGTATTCGATCTATTCCCACACCCGATCGAGCTGATCTGCGTAGTAACGGATTGCTCTGTTATAGTCATTGATTCTCTTGTCACTTGATGTGTCCGCAAGTTGCACGAGCAGTCGTTGCATCGCTTGTGCATGTTCACCCAGATTATATAGCACCATGGCATAGAAAACCTCAAATTCCCGGTACGCTGGGAATTCTTTCATACCCGTTTCAAACCAAACCTTCGCCTGCTCATACTGTCCAAGCGTTCGATATGTACTGCCCAGTCCGAGTATCGCCCCTGCTCTGTCCTCATCAGAAAGACCAAGACTTAGTGCCTTCTCATAATGCGGGACAGCTTCCCGCTCCAATCCAAGCGAATCATGTGCCCAAGCCAGCTGATACCAGACATTTGCATTCTCGGGTTCCTGGACTGTAATCTCTTGCAGTAGTTCAATCGCTTCCTGCACCTTACCTTCTTGTCTCCATCGCACGGCCTGTTCCAAATTACTCATGCTGTCACTTCCCATCTTGCGTTATAATTTCCACTTATATAATTCAATTGTTTTATTATACCAAAAAAGCACCCCAGAGAATATGTTGTAACAACTCAAGGTTGTCCAAACGCTATTCCATCGTGTGCTTTTTCATTCGATGCAGCCTGTTATAAAAAATGGACTAAAGCATATTTCCACTGGACACTTCGATGACAGAACAACCTTCCGATCGCTGTTATCCCCGGATTTTTCGAATCATTTTAACAAAGGTGAAAATCCGGGGATAAGCGTATGCTTTCGATGCAGCTTTCTTTCAGAAAGCTTTTAGGCGAACGCTTTCGCTTCTTCAGCTTCTTTCTGTCCTCTCCGTTTTGTGTAAATGTTTAGTTCAATTTATATAGCTTAAGCTAAAATCTCTCTGAAAATGATCTGTTCATCACCTAATTAAGACCATACCGTATTCGCTACCATGACAATAAATACGAGCATCAGATAGTTCACCGAGATCAGAAAGTTCACTTTTGCCCACTTCTCATCATCCTGTGTCTTCAGTCCGCTAAGTGTATGTACGAACCAGATCAGTCCACCGACCAGAGATACAATCAGAAATACCAGACCTACGTAGTCGTAATAATACAACAGAAATACAGCAGGAAGCAGCAGAAAAACATAAGGAATCATCTGAAACTTGGTGCGTTTCACCCCTTTAACCACTGGCAACAACGGGAAGCCAGCAGCACGATACTCCTCTACCCGGCGAATACCCAATGACCAGAAGTGTGGTGGTTGCCACAAGAATAATAGTGCAAACAGCAGCCAGGCACCTGCATCAATCTCATTGGTTACAGACGTATAACCGATGACAGGCGGCATTGCTCCTGCAATTCCACCCAGTGACGTGCTCCACGTCGAACTGCGTTTCAACCACATCGTGTAAATCACGATGTAAGCGAACCACCCAAGTAGTGCCATCCAGCCTGATAACGGGTTCACCAGGAAAAATAGTACTGCTAGTCCCACAACACCAAGGATAATGCCATAGCCAAGTACAAACCCTGGCTTCAGATGGTTAATGTAATCCATCCTTTTTTTGGTGCGCTCCATCTTTTGGTCCAATTCACGATCCCAATAATTGTTGATAACACAAGCTGAAGCAATAACCAAAGTTGATCCAATCACGACCATGAGCAGAGATAACCAGTTGATATCCCATTTTGAAGCTACCCAGAATCCTACCGCCACCGCAAACACATTTAACCTTAGAAGTCCGGGCTTAGTTAATGCAATCATGTCTTTAAGCATGAGGCTCCTCCTGAACTATGTAAAAACGCCATTCCTATAATGATACATGTACCTACCATTAATTACAATCGCTTTCATGAATTTGTCATAACCAAAAAGCATCCCTCACCGTTCCAATGAACAGGAGGAATGCTTGATGATGAATTTCATCTTATTTTATGGGATGTATTGTTGCACAATTTTAGTAACTTTTCCGTCCTGCACCGTCAGATGATACGGGAATACGGATAGATCAAGAATACGAGTATTCTCATACAACGATTCGAACTTGGATAATGCCACAGGTTCATTCCACTGAATGTCTGCGCCCTGCATCGTACCATCCCGATCATACAACTGCATCAATACTTCAGCATTGGCACTAACCTCAACTTGTTCCTGCTCTTTGCTATCGTTGACAATATAGTAACCATCTGGAGCACCGTCTATACCTGCTTCCGGATTGCGCTGTGCAAAAATCGCATCGGCCTCTTCACCCTGATACCAGCCAATCTTGTCCACTGTCATAAACAATTTGCCGTCTTCTATATGCATACCTTCAACATAGGCTGTAAACATCTCGGAGTTTGCAACTTGAGCTTCTTTCGCAGAAGGTTGTTGAGCGTCCGTACTACCTTGAGCATTCGCAGGGGTAAGTAAATATGTAGTCAGCACAATCATACCAAGTAAAGCAACAACTGCACCGATCATTCCTAGTTTCCATTGTTTTGTCGCGTTCTTCATAGGTAACATCTCTCCTTAATATGAACGTTACTATTCCTTAACCGGAAGTCTTGCTTCTCAAACGCTCATGTGAACTATCGATTCCAACGTTCTTTCTTTTCCTATCATACTTCGAACAGGGATTATAAAAGTATCAGCCAGATTAAAAATAGTTACAATGTGCGTCATCACTCCTGTCTGTATTCTCCGTAAACGGCAATAACCCCTGAAGGCATCGCCATTCAGAGGTTATTTATTAGGGTGCGTTTTTTAAACTCAGGCAAGTGATACGTTGAAGGATGTCTGTGTCCCAAACATCTTGAAGTCCAAGCTACCTAGTCCTGACGAATGGTCCAGATAACTAAGGAATCGAGGACGTCTTATTTGGTCTTCTGGCGGTCCTTTTATTTTGTAAGGAACATGAGACACGTTATTTGCCAGAATTCCCTGAAAACACGCTATTAACGGCTGTTTATACCAATATAACGTGTGTCAGATTCCTTAGATTGCTGCGGGACTTTCAAACCCTTGAATAAGACGTCACAGGTTCGTTAGCGCTCCCCGCTCTATGCCCTGCTCCAGATACGTTCAAGAGTTACGCTCAGGTTTTTGGCAGGTTTTTGGCAGGTTTGAAGACCTGCTCAAAATATTTCTTATGCTTACCCATAGATGCTAATCTTAATGATTGGGTGTGGAGCTTTGTGCCAAACGAACGAGCATATGAGCCAGCATGTGACGTTCATCTTCCTTGCCAACATTCCACAACTCCTGCAGCAGTTTTTCTTCACGATTACGGGGTTCCTCCCGAGCTGCCAGATAATCCGCTACTTTCTCGGCAATTTTGGCCATCTGCTCCTCACTTAGTCCAATCGATTCTCCCATGGCAATTCGCTTACCCAGGTATTCTTTGAACGCATCAAAGTTCTGTAGAATCTGTTCTCTTTCTTCCGGCGCAATCTTCTCAATTGCATTGTCCACCTTGTCAGTTGAAACTTGGCCATCTTTATGGATTACATGATTTTCTTCATTCATCTGAATAACCTCCTGCATAATAGTTGTTTATTGGTTTCAAGCTTTAAACTTAATACTCATTGGTTATCTATAATATAAACGTATTGCAGAAGTTTAATCAGTACGTTCAATTCTGTATATATCTTCTATATATGAGCAAGTACACGTTTCAAAAGAACTACAGCGGTTAATCGTTTACATATACGTAACGGTGTTTGGATATGTTAATGAACACCTTATACAATATCGAACCAGGAGGGATTTCCCATGCGTGATAAAACCAAACATGAGAAGACAAACGATGAACTTGAACCAGGAGTGAATACCGTTATCCATCCAGACAAAAACAATCCCGGACCAACCGATATGATCGAAGGCGTGGTTGGTGATATCGTGGACAACATTCGCAAAGATTTCTCACATAACTCGAAAGACAAGAGTTCCTCTTCCAAGTCAACGGATTCATCAGACAAATAAGCGTAATCCTTTTCTCCCTAGCAAAAGACAACTCAAAAAGTCCTCCTGCCACATGCATGGCTTGGGAGGACTTTTTGGTAATGAACGATTGAATAATCAAACTCATATCTGGAGGTGAAATTCAACGTTAATCCTTGGTCATCTGCTGTAACGCCTTATGAATCCAGATCGCGGCAATGGAACCTTCACCCATCGCAACGGTTGCTTGTTCTGCGTGCAGTCCCAGATCCCCGGCTATCCATACATTATTCGCTGCCTGCAAGCTGCGCGGATCAGCTTCTACATGTTTATTATCTGCAATCACAGCTCCCAGCTGCTCCGCCAGTTCATAGTGTACCCGGTTGCCTCCAAATGCGATAAATCCACGCTCCGACTCAAAAATCTGTCCATCTTCGGTCAGAACACCGGTGATATGGCCATCCTCAATCTGTTGTACTTCCTGAACAGCCGCTTCCAGATAACGAACTCCCGCCTCTTTCATGCTCCGATGCAGCTCTGCAGATATGGGAGCCTGCTCATGATTGATATATAACAGATCATTCGTACGCTGAATTAAAATCATCGCCATATTGGCACCTGGTTCGCCAGATCCCAATAGTACCGTACGTTGATCCTGAATCTCATAACCATCGCAATCAGGGCAGACATAGACTGTGCGGCCCAGCGTAGGGGTTAGTCCCGGAATGTCCGGAACTCTATCCGTGAGCCCCGTTGCCAATAACACGGTTTTGCTCCTATATTCAGATCCGGAAGTACCGAACAATTGGATCTTCTCTCCATGACGTCCTGCTTTAAAAATACGGTCTTTCTCAAAAGATACACCGGTCTGCTCTGCCTGCATCCTGCCTCGTTCTCTAAGCTCTTCACCGGATACCCCATCGGGGAAACCGAGGATATTATGATAAGTCCGGCACAACGTCGATCTGCCTTCTCCCGCGTCGATTACCAACACCTGATGAGCTGAATAACGTCCAAGCTGAATGGCTGCCTGAAGCCCTGCGAGCCCTCCACCTACAATTATGCAATCAACCTCTCGCATGCTCCTTCTCCTCCTGAACTTCCATTTATCTAATTTAATTAAACAGTTTGTCCTTATATACATTAAACCGTTCAGCCAAGCTCAAACGATTCCTCATATTCCTTATCTTATACCAAAATAAACAGGCCCAAACCATCCGTAGGAATCACGGTGAGTTTGGGCCTATAAGATTTATGATTACTTAGAAGTTATAAGATTCAAATCGCGATGCATTCGAGATGGCGTTCCATACATCCGCTGTTTCGCCGCCCATATACCAGTAAGCCAGTCCGGCAATCTGCCGCTGCTCACTCATCAACACTTTGGCCGATAAAGAACGACTGTCCTCTGCCCATATATATCTTGGCATACCGTTACTGTTGTACCCAATAATATATTGAACCAGACTTGCATCCCACCGTCTTACAGATCCCGTGGTATGCGCACGCGTTCCCTGTTCTGAAAGTGTAATGTCCCAAGAACTGGTTGCCGGATTCACGGAAGACCAGTCTCGTGTATATAACGGAAGGGCCAAAATTGTTTTGGCACGTACCACCTCGGAGAGCATGGTATCCAAAGCCTTTTCTACCCATGGAAGAGACGCCACTGATCCTGCTTTCGGATCACCGTTCCAGTGTTCCTCGTATCCCATCAGCACCATATAATCCGATACAGCGCCCAGTTTGGCATAATCAAATGCATCCGTCCAATCAGTACCCAGGTCGGGCGAAACGTCCACGGACACCACAGCACCGAGTGCGTGCAACGTAGCCGTCAAAGAGGTCACAAATGCCGTCAGCCCTTCACGATCCGCAGGATCAACATTCTCAAAGTCCACATTAATGCCGTCCAATTTATAGGTTTTGACATAAGCGGCTACCTGTGAGATCACTGTCGCTCGGTTGGCCGAACTGGATAACATCTGATGTGTAATTGCCGAATCGGAACGATTCCCAAGCAATGGCCATAGCTGCCTTTCGGTGGCGGATGCCCAGGAGATCAATGCAGGGTCCGCGTGATCTGTTACTTTCATACTGCTGTTCAGGAAAAACCAGCGTGGGACAAGTGTGTTGACCTCAGACTGTTCCACTTGTTTCTTGAATTCAGTTGTAGTGGAGTTATATTGCCAGCCCAGCTGAACGCCAAGTTCATCCCCACGTTGTAACTGCTCAGACCATGTTTTCTTTTGTAAAATGGCATCGAGCATGACGGCTGCTTCTTCTCGCGTTACCTGGTCATGTGGTCGAAACACGCCTCCGCTTCCCCGCATTAGTCCAAGTTGATATACCGTCTGAACATAAGGACGTGCCCAGTCCGAGATATCCGCTGCGTCAAAATACGTTGAAGATAAGAGTGATGTCTCTACGGGTTGTTGTTTTAACATTCGAACAAGAAGGGCAGCCGCTTCTTCGCGCGTAATAGAAGCATTAGGCTGGAACGTTCCCTGACCCTTACCCTCCAGAATAAAAAGATTCGTCATGGCGGCAACATTGCCGTAATACCAAGCATTCATGCTTATATCCTGATAGGGATTAATATTATTTTTAACGGGCTTCAAACCTAGTAATCTCACCGCAAACGTCGCAAATTCTGCACGAGTAACGGCTTTCTTCGGTTCAAACGTAGTCTCTGACGTACCGGCAGCAATGCCTTTTGCCACCAGATGTGTAATGGCATCCTTGGCGTAACTGGTGTGCGTATCCTGAAACTGTTGCTGCACGGTTGCAGCCTGAACAGTAGAGCCATATCCAGCCAGCGATCCAAGTGTTAATAACCCGCATAAAGCCATTTTCCATATCCGTTGGTTCGTTATGTCTTTTAATCTATTATTCACATTAAAAAGCCTCGCTTCATTGGATTACGATCAACTATCATCGTATCAAATTGAAGCGAGGCCGTATGTGGTTAAATGTTGGGAAATGCGAAGCTTACTTGTGTACTTTTACGCGCTCTTCAATTGGTTGGAATTCTTTCTCACCCGGTGCTGCCGTTGGTTTACCAAATGGCATTTGAGCGATCAATCTCCAGTTCTCAGGAATGCTCCATTCTTGCTTCACTTTCTCGTCAATCAACGGGTTGTAGTGCTGCAAAGATGCACCCAGACCTTCTTGTTCCAGAGCAGTCCAGATTACCAGTTGCAACATACCGTTGGATTGGTTAGCCCAGATTGGGAAGTTATCTGCATAAGCTGCAAAATTTTGTTGAAGCTGTGCGATCGCATTGTTATCTTCGAAGAAGAGAACCGTACCATATCCGCTGCGGAATCCAGTCATTTTCTCTGCTGTGGATTTGAAGGCTTCTTCATTACCTACCACTTCACGCAAAATTTCTTCTGTGTGATTCCACAATTTATCATGTTGTTCACCGAGCAATACAACGGCACGGGATGTTTGTGAGTTAAAGGAAGTTGGTGTATATTTCACCGCTTCTTCTACGATTTCCTGGATTTTAGCATCCGAAATTGTAGATTCCTTGCTGATTCCATAATAAGATCTTCTGTTTTTCAACGCATCAAAAAAAGTTGTCATTCTTATTCGCCTCCCAAATTTTTTTTTTCAATTGCCAACATAGTAACTATAATATAGTAACATACATTAGTCAACAAACTAATTTATTTTCACTAAATATACATTCACCGAAAACATTTCCACAAGTTTGCCCAACACAGCAATTGGAATTATCCTTCGCCCGTCTTTTTGCGATAATCCGCCCGGTATTTCTCTTCCGTAGACGAGTTACTTTTTGTCTGATCTTTATTCTTCTCTTCCTGAGCTTCCATATTCAGATCTTCCATCGGAATTGGATCTACAGTCTGTTCTTCTTCATGTCGGTCAAGCAGACTTTCGTGCTCTGTCTTATATTGTTCAGGATTGTCACGGGATTGTTCCTGTTGGGTATCGTTGTTATTCTGATCCGGTGTGCGCTGTTTCATTCATATTCGCCTCCTCTGGGTTCATTACCTTTCTTTACCTGTTCTGCGTGTCCTCTAAACACAGTGGGATGCATTCCTCAAACAAAAACCAACAAAAAAAGCCAACCAGACAAGCTGGTCAGCTCAAAGACGACTTCTATGATTGGCGATGCAATTGGGTACGGTACAGATCAGGCGAACATCCCACACTTTGTTTGAACATCCGACTAAAATGCGAAAGGCGTTTGAAACCGGACAATCGACTTGCTTCTGTCACGGTGATCTCAGGCTGGAACTGAAACAAAAGCTTCGCCTGATTGATACGACGGTCATACAGGTATTTGAATATCGTCAAACCTGTCATTTCCTTAAACATGCCTGCCAGATATGGCTTGGACAGATGTAATTCCAGTGCCAAATCATCCAGACCAATGTCCTTCATATAATGGGTATCCACATAACGAATGATGTGTTGGACATGCCGCTCCCTCTCCGATGAGGGAAGTTGTTCCTGGACATCACCCTGGCAGATCTCTGCTACAAAATACAACAGATCACACAGTCTGACATTCATTCGCTCTTGCCTGAAATTGCTCTGACTTTGAGACAGACGATGAAGATCATGCAATAGAGCTTCGAATTCAGAGCGGTTATCTCCCTTCAGATTGACCCGGCAATTTCTGAGTTCTTCAAATGGTCTCAGGACCTCAGCCATACGGTCCGGATGCAGGCTGCTGCGGATTGCAGACGGATCAAAATGCAGTGTGCTTCGCTCATAAGCACTGCCTGGCTTCGGATGTGGTCGATGAAGAGTCAGGCCATGCATTAACACCAGATCACCCGGCTCCAGGTTATATACCCGGTCTCCTATGATATAGGTACATTCTCCATCATGAAAATAATAAATCTCATAATGTGGATGTGAATGGAATCCATCTGACTTGCCTGGGTTAAACGTGCTGGTGGATCGGTAACTATACTCCAGTGAAGCGCTAAATTGCATCATGCTCGGCACATTCATGCACCTCCTGTTCGGAAGAGGGAAACGATTTGTGTCATGCCCCTGTAGGATATATGAAAGTGAAATTATAGAAGCTGTTTAATACTCTCTTGAATCTCGTCGATGGAGTCGACAGGTTCGAAGCGTCTGACCACACGCCCCTCTGCATCAATCAGGAATTTTGTGAAATTCCATTTGATTGCATCGCCGTGTAACCATTCTGGTGCCTTCTCAGCCACCATTAATTTCAATAATTTTGCCTGTATATCTGTTTCATCAAAGCCTGCAAAAGGCCCTGATCTTTTCAAAAAGTCGTAGAGCGGGTGCGCCGCTTCTCCATTCACATCCAGTTTGGAGAACATCGGAAATTTCACACCATAGTTAATCTGGCAAAAGGACTCCGCTTCCGAACTGCTTCCAGGCTCTTGCTCTGCAAACTGGTTACACGGGAAACCAATAATCTGAAGTCCTTGATCCTTGTACTGGTCATACAGCTTCTGCATGTCATCAAACTGGTGCGTATATTTACATTTACTTGCCGTGTTTACGATGAGCACAGGTTTTCCTTCATATTGATAGAGTGGGAAACGCTCTCCACTGGTTCTGGTTACGGTAAAGTCGTAGATGGTTGGCATAAGTCTAGTGCACCTCGCGATAGTTATGTAGTCATACAGCATCATATGTCAATGTTAATTATATACGAAGTTTGAACTATTGTATTGGAGAAGATATTGATCGTTCAGATTAGACTCAGAGATATTTGAAAATATATCGATTACTCAACTGCTCTAATACTCATAACATATTTCGTTCTGGGCAGATACTTTATTTCCAGTGTTTTATCTCGATTTTCCCAGGCGATATCCCGAGTGTTAATCAATTCCATTTGATTTATTTCGATGGTTTGTTCCCTCCATTTCTTGCCCATGGATCCTATGTAGTTCGGTTTACCTGTTACTGTTTCGTAATCTTGGGAGAGATAAGGACCTATATCCTGAATACCCGACACTATCTTAGGAGCAAAAAGTAATATCAAGCCGATACCAAAAATGATGCAACAGCACTTGAAAGATATTCGTTTTACGATGTTTTTTATCTGCTTCATGCCATGAAACAACCCCATACCAAGTGTAAATACTGCCATGGCTGCTCCAATCAAATTTAAAAAGATCCAACTAGGAAAAAAGGTTAGAAAGAACGAAGAAACACCAACCAATATAAAAACAATAAATATGATTATACTCATCTTCAACAACATCCTCTTCCTTCATTTAAATATGTCCCATGAATCCCGATAAAGAATCGCCTCCAATGGATAAACTCAGATCATGGATTAATTCTCCCTTTCAACAGAAAACCCTTCTGCCGCGAAAATCTCTTCGTTCAGCAAAAGGGTTATTATATGGGATCACAGTGACAGCAGCTTCAGCCCTTCACGGCACTTCCGGCCACGCCCTGAATGATATAATGCTGACCCACGAGGAAAACGATGATCATCGGAATAATGCCTGCCGTGGCAGCGGCCATCATGCCGTTGTAGTCCACATTATTCTCCAGAATAAAGTTCTGCAGTCCGAGCGGCACGGTGTACAAGTCTTTGTCGATCAGGAACACGAGCGCATTTTCATAGTCATTCCAATGCCAGGAGAAATCGATAATGGCCAGGGTAGCCAGCGCTGGCTTCGCCAAGGGCAGAATCAGCCTGAAGAATATGCGCAGGTGACCGGCACCGTCGATGAACGCCGCTTCCGAGATCTCTGAAGGCACGGACAGGAAGAATTGCCGCAGCATAAACACCCCAAAGATCGTGAACATTCCGGGCAGGATCAATGCCCAATGCGTATTATATATGCCTACCCATTCAAACATCAGGAACTTCGGTACAAAGAGTACCTGCGGTGGCACCATCATCATCGAGAGATAGATCAGGAACAGTGTCTCCCGGCCTTTGAATTGAATCCGTGCGAAGCCATAGGCTGCAAAAGCCGAGAGAAATACAGCTCCGACCGTGCTAATTAGCGATATTTTCAACGAGTTCAGATAATACGTCGCAAAGGTATCCGCTCCACTCCAAACCTTAATGTGATGCTCCCAGTTCAGGCTGGAGGGTATCCACTGGATGGGATAGGTGAATACGTCCGCAGGAGATTTGAACGACGTGCTGATCATCCAGATGAACGGCATAACCATCAGCAGGGCAAACCCGGACATCAGAATTGTCAGTATGATTTTTCGAATCTGCGTCAAGGACTCCATACGGACTTTAACTTTAGGTGAATGTGGAGCTGTGGGCTTCGCATTCGCGGCAATTTGTTTCTCCATAACGATTCCCTCCCCCCTTAATAGTGAACCCAACGTTTCTGACCAAGCCACTGCAGTACAGTGAAGATCATGATGATGGCAAAGAGCGCCCAGCTGATGGCAGCAGCGTAGCCCATCTCGTAGTAGCGGAAGGCATTCTGGTAGATAAACAGCGACAGGACGGTTGTGCTGTTCCCCGGCCCACCCTGGGTAATCGCTTGAATGATACCAAAGTTTTTGATCGTCATAATCAGCCCCGTGATCAGCAGCAAAAAGGTCGTTGGACTCACAAGCGGCCAAATCACTTGGCGTATCGTCTGCCAAGGACGGGCTCCATCTATCCGTGCAGCCTCAACCAGTTCCTCCGGGATTTCCTGCAAAGCCGCCAGATAAATAATCATGTTGTAACCCAGCATGAACCAGATCCAGATGATATCAATCGCATACATGGACCATTCAGTTGTTGATAACCAGCCGGGAGGGTTCGTAATACCGATTCCGCGCAAGAAACCATTAATTGGCCCCGATGTTGGCTGGAACAGCAGCATCCAGACAAAGGCGATGGCAACGCCGCTGGTGATATAGGGCATGAAATAGAGGGCACGCAGCGTTTTTTGCCAATACACCGACTTGTTCAGCGCCACCGCCACGATAAAAGCCAACCCCATCGATACCGGAACCGCTAACAGAAATACAAATGTATTTCGCAGCGCCACGCCAAACAGATCATCATTCAACATCCGGCGGATATTGTCCAGCCCTACGAAATTTGTCTCCGGGCTCATGAATTTGTAATCAGTGAACATGAGATAGAACGAATAGACAGCCGGTATAATAAAAAACAACAGCACGCCAATCATATTGGGCCCAATAAACAGATACCCGAGTCTGCTCTGCCGTTTCATCCAGGATTTATGCATATGCTCCCCCACTCCTTAACATCTGTTCTGGAATTAAGCATAACAAGATGTCCTCTAACATTTAAGGAACATAACCCTGTACCTGATATCACAGATATATGTATTTCGGCAGTGCCTTTCTGGAGAGAAACAACATGGAATTGTTCTATTGCTTATATAGAAAAAACCGCCCCATTGGGACGGCCTTTGGACTCATTGCTTTTGCTTTCTATTGATTCTGCTTCAGCCAGTCATTATGGCGTTTGACCATGTTCTGTACCGTAACTTCGGCAGTCTGGTTACCGAGGAAGAACTTTTCATACTCCTGTGCACGCAGATCAACCACTTCCTGCGCAATGCTGCGGACAAACGTAGGTGTCTCGTCACCGTACAACACAAATTCCAGTGACTCTTTATCATAAGAATCGGCATAATCGCCAAGCAAATGATCAATGGCAGTCTGCTGATCGACCGCATTCGAGGAAGGTAAACGCCCACCCGCAGCCATCGGCATCATTCCCCCATCGGCGTACCATTTCAGGAACTCCCATGCGGCTTCTTTATTTTTTGACTTGGAATTGATCGCAATAAAGTCACCAAGTCCTCCACTTTTCACCATATCTGCTTCTTGTGCAGCCAGTCTCGGTACAGGGGCAAAGGCGATTTTCCAATCCCGAGGGAATTCGGTCATATTGTTTGATGTGCGGATCAGCCATTCGCCGATGTTGATCATGGCAGACTCACCGCCAAGGAACATGTTTTCCACCGGCATTTTGGAAGTCAGCTGCTCTCCGAGCGGAGGAGTGGTTGCATCCTCCTTCATCATTCCGTTCAACGTCTCCAGCCATTTGGTAACGAGTGGATCATCAAGATTGGAAGAACCGTCTGCCTTAACATAGCCGTTCTTCACCAGAACAGAATCGAGCGGGTCTACATAGGAAGCAGTATGCTGCACCAATCCGTATTTGAAGCCAGCAGCTTTCAGTTTGAGTGCATATTCACGAGCTTCATCCCATGTCCAGGCTTTTGGTACACTCAGTCCGGCCTGATCAAGCGCTTTCATATTTAAAGCGAAGAAGGCAGCGTTTTTCTTGGTTGGCATCCCGTAATATTTGCCGTCCACTTTCCAGGAAGCCGCATCTTCACCCATTTTCTCATCAATGTTGTAGTCGGTGAACTCGCCCAGATCCAGTGCTGTACCACCCTTGATGCGTTTATCCAGATTTGTGAGGGTATAGTTGACATACAGGTCCACGTTCTGCCCGGTGGACAGCGCCGTATCCAGCTTCAGGTTGCCATCATCATCATTCACAAACCGCACATATTCCACCTGAATATCAGGATGCTCCGCATTCCAGGTATCCACCACTTCCTGTGGACCATTCTCGGGCGGCACCGCGCCCCACATGGTGAGCTTCACTTTTCCCCCTGCCGCTCCACCTCCGTTATCTCCACCGTTCGTCTCATTTTTACCTACACAGCCGGCAAGCAAGCCCAGCATCAGCGCACCTACGATTAATCCCGTTAATCCTTTTTTGATTCTCATCTGGTCACATGACCTCCCTGAATTGAAGTGTACCTTCCGTTACATCGTAGCAGGGACCTTGCTGGGTTCATAAGATACATATCCATGATTCGGATTGAACAAAAATACGGATTTACTTGTGCTTGCCTGAGCACTCGGTACACATATTCCTTCTACTCATCCTGTATGTCACGAACGATGGCGATACTGGCTGGGCGTGCAACCGGTCCAACGCTTGAATATTTTAATGAAATAATTATCACTTCCGAACCCTACCCGGTAACCAATCTCCTGTACAGGAAGGTCCGTCTCGCGCAAGTATTCAGCCGCTTTCTCCATCCGTACCCCATGCAAGTAATGAATCAGGGTATGGCCGGTTTTCTTTTTGAACAAAGCACTCACATAATTCTCGCCCATCATCACATATCGTGACATGGATTTGACGGTAATGTCCTGGTCGTAATGCTGTCCGATGTATTGAATTATTTTGCTAATCTCCGGATGCTTCACAATCGGCTCACGAACAGGTGTAAATGGAAGATCCGTTTCAGGCGAGGGTGCAGAAGAGACCGTAAGAGAATTAGGCAAATCAGGCGTTGATGTGAGAACCGGTGTAGAAGGTGGCACTTCATGATGATCTGTCTCTGTCCGGGCTTCAGTCGAAGCTCCCAGTTCTGCACTTACTTTACGGAGTGTATCACGCAGTGAATTCACACTCATCGACAGCTTCAAAATATAATTGGAAGCCCCGTATTCCATTGCACGGCGTACATATTCGAACTCCCCCATACAGGTGAGCATGACAAACTTGGTTTTTAACCCGGCCTGACGGGTCTGTTTGAGTAATTCCAGACCATCCATACCTGGCATGACAATATCGGTCAGTACCAGATCCGGTGTATCCTGTATAATCATCGCCAGCGCTTCGGTCCCATTACCGGATTCCCCGATGACCGTGAAACCCAGCTCTTCCCAGGAAATAATCTCTCGCACCGACTCACGTACAAATACTTCATCTTCCACAAGTAATACCTTCCACATGCCAGATTCCCCTCTCCAGTCGTCTAGTGAGATCGCTTCTGTACGTACGGCGTCGACAATAAAAAAGGAATGCTGAACCTCACTAATGTCCCCGGCTTGGTATCAATCACTTCAAGTTCACTTTGGCCTTTGAACAATAATCGCAATCGTTCCTTAAGGTTAGACAGGCCGATCCCCGGACGTGTGCGGGTCATCTGCTGACGCCGGGATTCCTCCATTCCAATTCCGTTGTCTGCCACCTCCAGCATCAGCTTTCCTGTGTCTTGCCTGTAAATTCCGATGCGGATCTGACCAAGCTGCTCCAGTGGCCCGACACCGTGGTGAATGGCATTCTCCACCAGTGGCTGCAAGCTCAGCTTGGGCACGAGCGCATACTCAAGTTTTTCGTCAAATTCACAAGTCACCTCAAAGCTATCACGGTAACGAATCCGCTGGATATGAAGGTAGGCTTGAACCAACTCAATCTCGTCCTTCAGGTATACCAATTCGACCTGTGAATTCAGGCTGACCTCCAGTAATTTGCCCAAGGAAACACACATCTCGGAGATCTCTTCATTCCCGCTGCGGATCGCACTCCATTTCATTGTATTCAATGTATTCAGGAGAAAGTGCGGATTCATCTGGGCCAGGAGCATATGAAAATGTACCGCTTCCTTCTGGCGTTCCTCCGCCTTGAGTCTGTTGATCATCTGATTGGCATCATCCAGCATCGTATTGAACGTACGGGTCAGTTCCAGCACTTCTCCGCGGCTGCGGCCTTCAGGGATACGGACCTTGAGGTTTTTGCGTACAACCTCCTTCATCTGGTTCTGCAGATGTGATAAAGGCCGAGTGAACGTCGCCGAGATCATAAAGGCCATGAGCACAAATGCTGCTGTGAAGCCAAAAAACGTTAAAAAATAGCGCTGCTTAAGCCCCGATATCTCCGTAAACAACACAGCTAGTGGAATACGATTTACCATGTACCAGTCCAGTGACTCGATGTATACGTAGTTAATCAGCGTATCTGAATCATTATCCGTCAGATAGGCCTCTGCCGGATGAAGTGCAATTTCCCGGGTCACGTCTGGGGAAAGTACCGCTTTTTCGGACGAGCGGGCAATTGTTTCCCCATTGCCAGTAATCAGGAAATACTCCTGATTGCTCTGCGAATCCTTCAGCATAGACTGAAACCAGTACGAATAATCGATGCTGATCCGTGCCATTCCGTACCTTTTGCCGCCACTGTCCTTCATATACGCATAGAGGGACAACAGATACGGGCTGGAGGATAACTCCCGCAGGACATGGTTGGTATCCCGGGCATCCCAGCGGTAGAGTAACTCTTCTGATGGAAACGAGTTTGAATCAGTGTTGCCCTTGATAAAGGTCATTTCTCCAAGATGCTTGCGAAATTGTTCCCGATAAGGGCCATAGGCCAGAGCTTTTTTGGGCAAATACGAAGTGTAAACGTTATCATGAAAATCTAACAGCGTGAAGTACACGGAAGGATTATATAGAAAAAAACTGTTGTTGATCATCTTGAACTTCTCTTCCACCAACGACTTATTCTCAAGCGGAGAACGATTGTCTGGAGAAGTCAGGGCGTTTCTTACGGCTGAATCCTGTTCCAGAAAAATCAGGGTTTTGAATGCAATACTCATCTGGTCCTCCAGAGAACCATACATCTGCACCAGTTGCTCGTGGCTCTGTTCGCTGATTTTTTGCTCAACCAGAGATTCGATCTGTCCATAGTTGTAGACATTAAGTACGCTGAATGGCAGCAGAATCAACACCACAAACGCACCAAACAGCCGATACCTGAGCTTATGCGGCAAAAAGGTCTTCCAGTCGGGCTTTGTCATCCCCTCAGCGCTCCCCCTGCAATTATTGAGATCATTATAACATCAGTTCCCCCGCTTCGGCCGGGGCCGGGCTCATTCGCATGGATATGTGATACCAGTTGCCAGGGACGGGATAGGGATACACAGATTTGTTCTATTGTATTAAGAAAACCGGAGATCTGGGATCTCCGGCTAGGCTGGGTATAACGACTTAGCAAATTAGGATATAGGCTCCACTCCCCAGACAAGCTCGCCGTTCCGGTAAAGAGTTACCTTGGTCCAATCGGCAAAAGAAGTCTGTAGCGGGTTAAAGGAATAATCATCCCCTTCGCTGTAATTGGACCAGTCTGCTTTGTGCAACCGGGTATGTATCTCCCCAGAGGTTCCTCCGACCGGGATCACGCCTGCTCCGGTACCGAACTTCAGTTCCAGATAATGGTCCGCTCCAGGAACAGGTGCAGGCAGTTTCACTATGCTGCCGCTGATCTGACTGCCTCCAAGCTGTGCATAATCACAAAAAAAGGATTGTGGTTTCTCCCCGTCCACTGTATACCAGTAACGAATTGTCAGTTCATTCAGGCTAACTGTGGAGGTACCGTTATTGTAAATAACAAACTGCGGTTTCATTTGGTTATCGAGCAGATTTGTATCCCCTGCACGATAGGCTAGAATCAGATTACCAGCAGGCTCTGGCGGCCCTCCACCCTGGACCTTTGCGGAAGCTTGAACGGAGTTCACACTCTTCCCAACGCTGTTAACCGCATTCACCACATAGTAGTAGGTGGTTCCAGCAGATACCGCCATATCCATATAGCTTGTTCCCGATACAGCGGCCACAGATGTATACGGTCCGGCTGCTGTCAGCGACCTGTTTACCGTATAGGAGGTCGCACTTGCAGATGCACTCCAGCTTAGATTGATGCTGTTGTCGCTAACCGCAGTGGCGGTCAGATTCTGCGGTGCGGCTGGTACTGCCTCGACCTGGACCGTCTCTAATACGGACCAATAGGCTGGCTTGGACTGGAGTCGCTCGTCGAAAAGCAGCGGCCAGTTGTTGCGAGCGACCGGGAAGGTTCGTAGCCAGGTATTGGCATCATCCTTGCCCCACAAGGTAACATTTTTGACTGTGTCCGTATGCCTCAGGAAGATCTGGAACAGGGACTTGTACAGCGCTGCCTGCTGTGTCTTCAGTTCTTCCGGGAAGATATCATAAGATTGCGAATCATTGGAATATACACTTACATCAAGCTCAGTAATATGTGTTTCGAGGCCCAGCGCCTTAAATTTGACAATGGAACTCTCAATTTCCGAAAGGGTTGGATAAAAGAGGCTGATGTGTGTTTGATGACCGACTCCGTCAATAGGCACACCCTTGGCTTGAAGGCGAGTGATCAGATTGTAGAGGGCCTGGCTTTTGGCCGGCTCATGGGTATTGTAGTCATTAATAAACAACTTGGCATCCGGGTCGGCTGCATGGGCGAATTCAAATGCTTTCTCAATATATTCTTCCCCGGCAATCTGGTACCACAGACTGCGCCGCAGGCCATCCGGCTCGGAGGCATCAATGACTTCATTCACAACGTCCCAAGCGTAGATCTGTCCTTGATAACGCTCCATTACCGTCTCAATATGCTGCTGCATCCGTTCATACAGCACCGTTTTGCTCACCAGATTGCCGTTGGCATCGTGAAATACCCAATCCGGAGTTTGTGTATGCCAAACGAGGGTATGCCCGCGTATTTCTTGTCCGTTCGCTGCTGCAAAAGCAACTGCGGCATCCGACCCGCTGAAATTATACATACCCTCTTGCGGCTCGGTACTGTCCCATTTCAGAACATTGCCTGGTGTCAGACTATCAAAATGCTTCGTAAGCAGCTGCTTGTCCGGTTCGGTCAGCAGTTCATTGTTCGTGAAGGCCGTCCCAATTCGAAACTTGCCCGCAAAAGCATCCTGTAGGGAAGGAATGTCTTCTTCGATCACAATGGGTCCGAGATCTGGCAGCTTCTCCAATCGGAAATCATCCATATAAAAAGAAGCTGTGGCACGGTCTGGCACTTCAAAATAAACCGATAACTGATTCGCTGGTTCCAGCATTTTAAACTGTGCAGTAAGCTTGGTCCATCCGCCTGCGGATGCGGTACCGAATGTTAAATTTTCATAATGTGTTGTATCTGGCAGGGTACGCTGTAAAGACATATTGAGGTTTGTGCTGGACGCTCCCGCCGGAAGCTTCACCCAGCCAGTGAACACATACGTCTGTCCCACCTCCAAAAGTTCTGTCACATCCAGCGCTGGCCCATGCCATGTCATAGCACGCCCGCTCACTTCCAGTCCATAATCTCCGGTACGCGCTGCAACGGCGCTTGCATGAAGCGTTTCTACTTCACCGCGTCCGCTCCAGCTCTGGACCGTGCCATCTTCAAAATCATGACTCAGAATCAAGGTATTTTCCCCTTCTGCCGCATGGACAGATGGAGCCGCCCAATACAAAGGAACTAACAAAGTTATCATCAAAACAAATTTAAGCGCTTTCAAAAATATCATTTTTCTCATCGCTTCCATTCTCCTTTATCGAATATTAGGATAAATTCCTTATTCCAAAGGCTAAGGCCATATCCACCTCCTTGGTTTTAGTTATAAAATCAGAGTCCTCATTCAAACGGATACGGGGGGCATACGTTCGTATAAGGACTCCATATGGTAAATTATAGTATAAATTGTCTATGATCTACAACTGAAATGTACTTCCCCCTCTAATTTCGGTTAGAAATGCAGTATCCGTTGCTTCTGCACTCATTCACACCAGCTCCTCCATAATCTGACAACCCGTAACGAAGGTGTATACCTGGTGCTCCGCTGGCTTCAAAAGTTGTCTTTAAAGTTGTCTTCAAAGCTTTCTGCTCACTTCTTTCAGCTTAGACCCTGTGTCTCCTGCGATACTCAGATGGACTTATGCCCAACGTTTTGGAGAACACTCTACTCAGATAAAAACCGTTCTCATATCCGCATCGCTCGGCAATTTGGTTAAGTGTCAGGCTGCTGTCAGCCAAGAGGTTCTGCGCTTTTTTCAGACGGACCCGTTTGAGATAGCCTGATGGCGTCTCCTGAAAAGCTTCCCGGAAACGCCTTGTCAACTGCACCGGACTCAATGCCAGTCGCTGTGCCAATTCCTGAAGGCTGATCTCCTCTTCCGCCCGCTCCTCCAGCAGCGCTGCCGCTTCAGCCATTCGTGCGTCTTCGGTAAATCTCCGCTCCTTTAAGCGATTCTGTCTGCGTTCCACCTGATACAACTGCCACAAATCCATCATAAAATGTGTCTTCCAACGGGCAACTTCCCCCTTATTCTCCTCACTGTCCTGGCGTAAATAAGCGTACGTCGAGGCTAACCGCTTCGTGTCATTAATCAGCGATTTTCCGGCTGGTGGCAGAAACTCCTCCTCCTCCTCCAGGCTACTGCTAAACTGTAAATAGTGAAATGTCAGCGGGGTAATGACTGTCCGCCGAAAAGGAACCGCCGGGGGGCACAGCACCAGATCGCCAAAACTCGCTTCTCCGATCTGACCCCCAATCTCATAATGGAATATTCCCTCTTCGACGGCAAAAGCCACCCAAGTCGTATAGATATCTTCCGTAAGAGCAAATTCCCCTTTTTGCTTCCAGTAGATGTGGTTAAGCAGCTCCATGACTTGACCACCCTTTCTGTGAAATAAAGTATATGTTTGATGATAGTATAGTGCATTTAAAAAGTGAATATATAAATCTAAGATGAAATTATAGATATGTAGTTGGAGTGAAGGTGGATCTAACTTCAGTTAAGGAGGTCACAGATATGAAACAAGAGCATGTACAAAACGACATCACCGTCATCGGCGGAGGACTTGCTGGTGTATGCGCCGCGATAGCCGCTGCCCGCATGGGGCAGCAGGTTGCGCTGGTGCAGAACCGCCCCGTGCTTGGCGGCAATTCCAGCAGCGAGGTTCGGGTCTGGGTGTGCGGTGCCACCGCCCACGGGATTAACCGTTATGCCCGGGAAACGGGTATTATGGGGGAATTGTTTGTAGAGAATCAGTATCGTAATCCGGAGGGCAATCCCTATCTCTGGGACTTAATCATTCTGGAAGCCGTTCGAGCTGAATCCAACATCAGCCTGTACCTGAACACGGATGTACATGAAGTCGAGGCTACTGGCGATGGGGATGAACGAAAGATCACCTCTGTCACTGGCTGGATGATGGGCTCCGAGCGTAGAATTCATTTTGAGAGCAACTTCTACCTGGACTGTACGGGTGATGGATTGGTTGGCTTTCTGGCTGGAGCCAAGTTTGCACTCGGCCGGGAAGCCCGCAGCGAGTATGGCGAAGAGTGGGCACCAGAGGTGGCTGATCAGATCACGCTGGGCAGTACACTTCTCTTCTATACCAAGGATGCTGGTGCGCCTGTCCGTTATATCCCGCCTTCTTTTGCCAAAGATATTACACAGACCAGCATTCCGATTCGCCGGGTCATTCGCAGCGGGGATTCCGGTTGTCATTATTGGTGGATTGAATGGGGCGGTGAACATGACACCGTTCATGACAATGAGCTGATCCGTGATGAACTGTGGTCCGTGATCTACGGGATCTGGGACTATATCAAGAACTCCGGCAAGTTTGATGCAGATCATATGACGCTGGAGTGGATTGGTTCGCTACCTGGCAAAAGGGAGTACCGCCGCTTCACGGGTGACTATGTGCTCACCCAGAACGATATTATCAGCCAGCGGGAGTTCCCGGATGCCGTTGCCTTTGGCGGCTGGTCCATTGACCTGCATCCTCCGCAGGGCATGTACGCCGAAGCGAGTGGCTCGAAGCATATGCATGCCGATGGCGTATATCACGTGCCGTTCCGCTCGCTGTATTCCGCGAATGTGCGGAATATGCTCATGGCCGGGCGCGACATCAGTGCATCACATGTCGCCTTCGGCACAACGCGCGTCATGGCAACATGCGCGGTCATCGGCGAAGCCGCGGGTACGGGCGCGGCGCTCTGCGCGTCCATGGGGGTATCGCCGCGCGAGCTGCACGCGAGGCATCTGGCGGTCCTGCAGCAGACGTTGCTGCGGCAGGACGCTTCCATCATCGGGGTGCGCAGCCACGATGAGCTGGATCTGGCCCGGCGTGCCAAGGCTACAGCCTCCAGCACGCTGACGAGCATCGCCCTTGAGCAGCCTGGCGAGACGTACCCGCTGGGTACAGATGTCGCCCTGTTGCTGCCTGTGCATCCAGTGCTCAGCGGCCTGGAGCTGCTGCTGGATGCATCCAGCGATACCGCGCTGACGGTAGAGCTGTGGGATACGGGGCGTAAGGAGAACTACGTCCCGCATTCGTTACAAGTTACGGCGACTGTTAACGTTACAACAGGAACTGCGCAGTGGGTGAAGCTGCCGCTCGAATGGCGACCGGAAGAACCGCAGAATGCTTTTATGATCATCCGCTCCAATAAAGCCGTCTCACTCTACCATTCGACAGAAGCACACAGCGGGGTGCTGATCTTCTTCAAAACAGAAGAAAACCACGTGTCCAAAAATCTGGAGGATCATGCCACGGATCAGCCTGTCGTATTATGGTCCATGCAGGGGTTGGCGCGTCAGCCCTTCTGCTGTCGTAACCTCTCTGAGACCACGGCCTATTCAGCGGACAATACGATCAACGGTTACCATCGCCCCTTCGGTGGGCCGCAACAGTGGATGTCGCAGCCGATGCAGTCTGGCAAGCCGGAATGGGTACAACTGACATGGGAAGAGCCACAAACCTTGGCTGAATTGCACTTGACGTTTAATGATGATGTGAACGAGGATCTGGTTAATTTACATCACCATCACACAACATTCCGTGTGATGCCTGAGCTGGTGCGTGATTATCGCTTGGATGTGCTGACACCGGCTGGCGAATGGACACAAGTCGCAAGTGTTCAAGAAAATCACAAAAGAAAAGTTATTCATTCCCTGGATGTCCCT
The DNA here is from genome assembly GCF_037975265.1 of Paenibacillus sp. FSL P4-0176. Taxonomy (NCBI): domain Bacteria; kingdom Bacillati; phylum Bacillota; class Bacilli; order Caryophanales; family Paenibacillaceae; genus Paenibacillus; species Paenibacillus sp. FSL P4-0176. The sequence goes on along the minus strand of NZ_CP150242.1, from coordinate 2,824,479 downwards.
GTGTCAGCTCAGGCTCTGAGAATCATAATTGATGCCACAAATGGCAGCAGATATGCCGAATTAATCGAGATTCGAGCTTACTAAAACAAAAAGGAGGATACAGGAAACTGTATCCCCTATCCTCCACACAAAGTCCACCTTATTCTAGTCGGCGGTTGGAACCCGCAAGCCCTCAATCAGAATAAACAACGTAAGTGCTTGTCCATAACCCATCGGACTGATCGCTATATCTTTATAAAACTGAGCATCCTGCCCCACAGGTGTACCATAGGACACCTGCTGTACAACTCCGTGATCATCAATTTGTTTCAACACCGCCTCAAGCGCACTCAAGCCATTCTGGCGATAGGATTCATCCAGGTATCCATACCGGATTCCCTTGAGAATGCCGTATCCAATCGCTGCCGTTGCCGAGGTTTCTTTGTAAGAGGTTGGATCATCCAGCACAGTGTGCCACATGCCATCCTCACCTTGAAGCTTGCTCAGTGCTCTGACTTGAGCGGTTGCTGTATCCAACAGATATGCCTTTAGCCCGTCTTCGATCGGAATGATATTCAGGAAATCCATAACTCCCGCCGTATACCATGCATTGCCTCTTCCCCAATGAACAGCACCATAGTTATGATTTTCATTGAAATCCCAGCCATGATAGAACAATCCGGTTTTCTTGTTATATAGATATTTGATATGCACAAGGAACTGTCGTTTGGCTTCTTCCACCATGTCGGGTTTCTTGAAGTATACCCCTGCCTTGGCCAAAAATAGCACCGTCATAAACAGGGTATCAATCAGAATTTGACCATCATTGGCATCTCCCGTGATCATATGTTGAAACGCACCATCTCCGGTTCGCAGCAGTCCATCCATGATCCAACTGCTCCACTCCTCACAGACCTGTTCGTACTCCTTGTTTCCGGTCAGCTCGCATAATGAGATCAAAGTAAGGAGCGGAGCGCAGGTGTTCACATTTTTTTCCGGTAACCCTTCCATCAGCCTTGCATTATACCATGATTCCAGAAATTCTAGCACTTTGGGATCTTTCGTTGCCTCATGGAGCTGAAGCAAGCCATACAGACCGACACCTTGCGGCCATTCCCATAGATGTATGTCGATTAGTCCGATGGGAAACTGTTCATTGATGCTTGTGTTTTTCATAGACTCCATCGCTTGGGATACCTTGCTTATTCTCTCCTGTAGCACCATTTGATTCAGCATGTTGGTTATCACTCCCTTGGTTTCTTACACACGATTCAGCGCTCCATGTCCAGTAACTTCAGTTGTCCCTTCACTCCATAACCTTCGTGTATAATTTCCTCTTCTTTAATAAGAAAAGGCTTGTTCATTCCCCATTGAATTGGACCATATACCGGGTCTGTTAGAGTGAGAGTTAAAGCTTGATTATCGAATTGCGGGCTTGCAGAACGAACTTGGTTGATAAAAGCGTCAAATGACCCGAATTGCTGTTCGCTTCCTGCTCTTATAATCCAGGCGTTACGCAAGCCAGGTGAAATAAGCTCACGTTTTCTTGTCACCCCGCTGCTCTCCATACTCGTCCCGTTGGCCGCATATATAGCTGCATAACCCTTATCCAAACGGGCAAAGTGCCAGTTCTCATGCCTTACCCATTCCGTGAAGGAGTGAGTAGGAAAATAAGCATGTGTCCAGTCAGAATTGTGATCCGCAGGAATATCAAACATCATCAAAGCGATCCCCTCATGCTGAACAACATCGGGCAATATCCCATTCCCAGCCCAGAAGCAAGGTCGACCATCCCCATGCTTGTATATTTCTGCCGGATGATTCACCCAGATCAGCGCCTCAGGTGACAGAGATAAATGCTGGACATGCTCCTGATAACCTGGCTTGCCTGGACGAAAGCGAATGATTGAGGATAAGGAGTATTCCCTGGTCCGACAATGATAGAGCTTGGCGTAACCTCCCTTACCCTGCTGATTGGCGAACACCAACTGCTGATTCTCTCCAAGCAACAGATGCTCCTGATATGCTGCTGGAGGACTGTAATCCGATAAACTCAAGGCAACATTGCTTATTGAATAATTGTTTACATTGCCAACGCCATAAGCGATCCAGCACATTGAAGTGGTTCCCGCTGCATAACCACCCAGCAGTTCCTTCTCATAGCTGCGCCCAAAAGTTGTGGACAAGACTCCTTGATGCATCTGAACGGTAATATAATAGAATAACAAGTCCATTGCCTTTTTGGCTTGCTCTCTGAGCTGTTCATTATGGGCAAATTCATAGATATGCAATAGCCCAACCGCATCAATTGGAATGTATGCACTTGAATTCCATTCTGCCAATCCTTCATCCAAAAAGCGCTCAAACCATAATGCAAGCCTCTGCTCTGCTTTTTGACGGTGTACTTCACCGGATTCACCACTGTTGCTGAACATTTCATCTCCAAACAGCTGTCCCGCTAACAGTTCATTGGTATGGAACAACAAGGCATGGTTCTCACTGAAGAACCACATCACATCATCGCCAGGTTCATCAATCCAATACCGATAGCCCAGAATGCTTGCTTTTACCCGATCCCAGAACGATTCACTGAACAGACCGCTATTTCGCTCATCTCTCCAAAGACGGAACAGTCCCACCAGATAGAAGTCACTGCAATCCTTCCGTTGCTCAATCCCTTCCACACCCTCAAGCAAAATGTTCTCCGCTTCTTGCAGATTCCCTCCTGTTTTCAGCATGGCGATGGCCTTATGAATATTGGGACTGCCCTTCTCTGCAATGCATCGCAGAGCCAGGGATTTGCGAGCTTCAATATCCGCAGCTTGCTGAGCAGCCTCATCATAGCTCGTATCATAGGATTGGCAGCCAAACTTCTTGGTTAGTACAACATTTGAAACTGAAATAGCCAGCGTGAAATATACGTAATGATGACCGAGTTGATTCGTATGTGCCAGGACCAGGTCCGTTTCCTTTTCGGCGATGTGTATCGTCTTATTTTCGGTACCGTCAAAAAAATTGCCATACTGAATATCAACCTCTCTAACGATGTCCGGCAAGGGAAGCGGCAGCTTGAGCTTAATCTGCTCACCTCTGAAGAGATCCGAAGGAAAATAAGCCTGTTCGAGGGCTTGCTCTGCGGATTTTACAGACTCCGCCAAATGAGGAGCAATAGGCAGGGAAATCACCAATTCTTCGTCTCCCAGGTATTCCACCGCGAAAGCATACATCGTATCCCGCTCAGCAAGATCCTCCCAGCAGGCATAGATCTCATTGATTCCAGCTACAAGTTCAGCTTTAATAACGATTTCCTGCTCCTTGTTACGCTTGAGTGGCGCAAAATCCGTTACCATTTCCCCATTCACCCACAACGTCAGACTGCCATAGGTCTTAATCCGCAAAGCGGCGGTATGAGCAGTCGGAGAAATGAGTCTTGTTGCCGCGTAACTGCGCAGATGTGTCGGTACAAACCAAAATCCTGATTGCTCCACCCGTGGATTATTCCAAGGTGAATACAGTGCCCAAGGCATTCCGTTCTCTTCTCCAACGAAGTCGTCTCCCGGGCTAGGAAACTCGCTCCATTGATCAAAAAATCGGTTCACAGGCTGCGTTCTCCTATGTTCTACAAATTCCTTTCTGCATGGATTCTCATGAATGGCAAAACCATCGATAAGCCAATCATTAATATCTCCCTCCATCGTTGTTGGAACAAAGGCAACAGGCTTCGTATATATGCCGCTGATCATCCAATGATTAATGACCTGATTGTGACCTAATTTCATAGGTTTATAATTCAAGGTATCCATCCCACTCCGGGTGGTATCTGACATTCAACTCATCCTTTCATTCCTGAAGTAATCATACCGCTGACAAAATACCGCTGGAAAACCATAAAAACAATCAGTACCGGAAGCATCGTGATGACGGACATCGCAAGCAAACTTCCCCAATCCACGTTGTATTCACCAATAAAATTAGAGAGCGCAAGCTGAATCGTATATTTCGATGGATCACTAATCGCAATTAACGGCCATACAAAATCATCCCATCTCCACATGAAGGAGAAGATTGCGAGCACCGCAAGAATCGGCTTCGCTATCGGAAGAATAATGCTCCAGTAAATTTTCCATTCGCCCGCTCCATCCATCCGGGCAGCTTCCAACAGCTCGTCCGGTACGGACAACAAATACTGCCGCATAAGGAACACACCTGTTGGGGTTGCTGCTGGCGGGATAATAATCGCGAGTAGGCTATTATACAACCCCAGTGCACTCAGCACTTTGAATATAGGGATCATAATTACCTCAATCGGAATCATGAGTGTTGAGACAAAAGCAATTAATATGATCGCGCTTCCGCGGAAGCGATATTTCGCCAATGCAAAACCTGCCATGGAGTTAATCAATAACAGTAGCAGCGTTGAGCTTACAGTTACGATCGTACTATTCATAAAATACAAGCCAAAATCGCCTTTACTGAATGCCTCCTTGAAATGCTCGAAGGTGATTGGCTGCGGCCATAACTTGGGAGGGAAGCTGTACAGATCGCTATTCGTTTTTAGAGAAGAAATCACGACCCACAGGACAGGCAGGAGCCACACCACTGCGGCAACACTTAACAGACTGTAGATGAAGATTTTGACCATAGGCTTCATTACCATTACGTAGCCCCTCCTTTCGATAGACGGAATTGCAGAGCCGAGAATCCACCAATAAGGATAAACAGTATCACCGACATGGCACTGGCCAGACCGAGTTCCTGTCTGTTAAAGCCAATCTCATAAATATATTGAACAATATAGGTGGTATCTTTGCCCGGCCCACCACCTGTAAGCGCAAACATAAGTGGGAATGCTTTGAACGCGTCAATCAGAGTCAGCATAACAACAAGCAAACTTGTGGGCTTCAACAACGGGAGCGTAATATATCGAAACACCTTTATTCCCGTTGCCCCGTCCAAGCGGGCAGCCTCATAATAATCCGTAGGTATAGCCTGCAAACCCGCGATAAAAATGACCATGAAAAAGCCTGCACGTGACCATACCGTCGCGATGATTACAGCCGTATTTGCCCAAAAGGAAGAAGTTAAAAAACCAACAGGTTCCACACCAACCACGGTTAACAGATGATTCAAGATGCCAAATGAATCTCCGAAAATCCACTTCCAGGTCAATCCTACAATAATGTAAGAAATCATGGTCGGCCAGTAAAATACGGCCCTGAAGAACCCGCGCATTCTAATCTCGCGCGCAAGCAACAAAGCAATGCCTAACGCTGCTGCATATATTAGCGGAACAACAATCGCTGCATAAATCCCCGTTCGTCCGATGGTCGACCAAAATTCCCGATCCCCTATAATTTTGATATAATTATCCAGCCCGTTGAACTTCATTGGGTTCAATCCATCATAGACATGGAAGGAATAATAGAGGCCCAATAAAGAAGGAAATACGATAAAAGTTCCAAAGATCAGGAGGTTGGGTAGTATAAACAGATAAGGAGCAATAACGAGCTTCCTGTTCTGTTTTGCCAGCGTATTTTTGTTTAATCGTTGTCCTTCACTCATCTGCTTGCCCCTTCCTTATGCGTTATTCGAAAGGGAGGCTTCACAGGAATCGGTAAGCCCCCGTATACGAATTAACCAAAGCGCTTTACGTTTATTGACTGCCAATAGCCTCGTTAATCAGTTTGGCTGTTCGATCCAATGCCTCCTGCGGAGTTGCCTTATCGGATAAAACCTCAACAATATTATTTTTCAGGTCCGTTGAAATTTTGGATATAATGGTCTGTCTGGACCAGTCATTAGCTGCAAGAGGCGAACTGTTCTTCAGTTCATCTGCGAAAATTTCAAACATTTCCTTGCCGAATTCATAATTCAATACAGAGCTGTCCTTCCGCGGACTCATAAACAATGACTCCTGGTTATATTTTGAATTCACTTCTTTGGACGTTAAGTATTCAATAAATTCTGCTGCTTCTTGCTCATATCCGCTGCCTTTGAAAGCCATCAGAAACTTCCCGCCTGGTACTGAAGAACGTTGTGTTCCTTTTGGCATATAGGTGACTCCCCATTCAAAATCGGTGATATCCTTGTAATTGCTGATCATCCAGTTGCCAGCCCAGTGGGTAGCCACCGTCCCGGAACGGAACAGGTTGTTCGGATTTTCCCCTCCGAGCCATACGGATTCGGGCATGATCCCTTCTTGATGAAGCTGCTTGAACTGCTCCATGCTACGGATTCCGGCTTCACTGTTAATCGCTGCTGCAGTGCCATCCTCTGTTAAGATGCTTCCGCCATTCTGATACAAAAGAGTGGACCATCTATGCGGTGTGACATCCCATACCATGCCATAACGTGCTCCGCCTTTGTCCATAACCTCTTTTAACGCAGCTGTGTATTCATCCCACGTCCATACCTGGTCAGGAGAGGTCGGTACTTTGACGCCCGCTTTATCAAATAAGGTTTTGTTATAAATAAGCCCATTCGCTGTAACATCCATAGGCGCCGCTACCAGCTTGTCATTAATAACATAATAAGGTTTAAGTGAGTCAATAAATTGATCCTCGAATTGGTCCGCATTGTCCACGTAAGGTGTCAGATCAACCGCCTGATTAGCAAATGATCCGGTATCCGTGACCCGGCTCAGGGCAGGTGGCTTTCCACCGGATAACATTGTTTTTAATTTGGTTTGGATATCCTTGAAGCCAACTTCAATCAGGTTGATTTTAACCTTGGTATTGGTCTGCTCATAATCTTTAATGATTTCCTTGATGACTTCTCCTTCTTTTCCGTCAGAGAACCACAGGAAATCCAGGGTTGTTTGTTTTGAATTAGCATTGGTACCTGAATTTCCGCAAGCAGTCAATACGATGAGTAACATGACCAATACCATGCTAGTGATGAGCTTAAACGTTGTTCTTCTTGTCATATCAACATCTCCTTGGAAGGTTCTAATGAATTTTGGCTTCGTTGAGCAATTCACTTTTACGGAATAACTGTGGTGATACACCCACATATTGTTTAAAGGCCCTGCTAAAATATACAGGTGTGTTAAAACCTAGCGTCTCAGATATGGACAAAATCGGTGCATCCGTAGACAGCAACAATTTTTTGGCCTCTGCAACTCTTTTCCGTATAACATAGTTGCTTATGGTATATCCCGTCGTCTCTTTGAAAGAATGACAAATGTAGTATTTATTCAAATGGAGTGTTTTGGACAGTTCATCCAATGAAACATTCTCCGTGTAGTTCTGGTTTAAATAATGAAGAACCCGGCTTACGCTTGTTTGCTTCTGGGAAGAACATAAGATAGGATTGGCGGATTGCTCACTGGTTGTTTTCCGGTAAATCCGCAGTAGCAATTGGGTAAGACTTAATTTGACCATTGTTTTGTACCCTGTATTTCCTGCCCCCATCTCCTCCTTGATTCCCTTAAATATAGCTGTGATATACTCACGCTCCTCCGGAGGCCAATGCACCAATAACCCATTGGGATGACGGAATATGGACATCAGATTCTCCAACTGACTGACAGCAAGCATGTCCAAAAGCAATAATTCCGTGAAATTGACAAAACTTCGCTTGTACACCATTTCTCTTGAAGGATTGATTCGGTGGGGCACACCGCCTCTGAATATAAACATATCTCCAGGCAGCGGCTTATATATTCGGTCACCGATTAAAAAGGTTGCATCTCCTTGAATAAAATAATGTATCTCATACCCATTATGCGTATGAACAGGCCATTCATCCTGAAAATTATCTGCTTCTGATCGCACATAAACTTCATTTTCCTGCAAAGCAATATTCGTCGGGGTGTGTATGGTTAGCATCAGTAAGATCTCCCTTCCCAGAATATAAAAAGCAATATAGTTTAATAATTTACAATGATAGCGCTTTACAATGAATTGTATCACAGTTATTTCGATCTAATCTGAACTATATTGCTGTATTGTTGATCACAATTGTTGAAAATGATTAGAAAGGAATTTATAGGGATTTGAAAGATGAAAACAAAAAAAACCGCTGTCCAGCCCGTAGGCTATCACGCGGTCCATTAGCATTACCTTTCAAACCCATTCATCCCAATGGTTTTCAAGAAAAATGACTTCTTTCTCATAGTGGGCCAGATGCCCCTCTTCGACCATCTTCATAAAAGCGACATCTCCATCAGCCGCACGATCAGTCAGTGTTTTACACATGAAACGGATACGTGATATGACCCAATCCTTCAAATCTGCTGGAACACTCAGCCCGTACGTAGCCATGAATAAGGCAATCCGTTCTTTTCGAACAGTTCCGTGTGCCTGGCTGACGTATGGCATTACACCCTTTCCGTCCATCTCTGGTGAGAAATTTGCGAGTGGAACGGACGTATACAAGACATAGGCGATATCCCACATTCGCGGACCCGGGCCCGCCATATCAAAATCAATAATGCCTTGAGGACGGCCATCCTTGTACACCACATTATACGGCGCAAAATCGTTATGACATACAACTTCATCTTCTGTTATGCCTGGATATCTGTTCGTTGATACTGATGTTGTTGTAAATCCAATGGTCGCATCATGGTAACTTCTCAACAGTTTTGCGACTTCAATCAAAGATTCGTCTGACCACATATACTCTTCTAGATCAGGGTAGTCATTGCCTGGAACGATGCCTTCGAGGTAAGAGAGCGTTTCTCTCCCCTGTTCATCTATTCCCAGAAATCGAGGGGCATGATCATAACCAACTTTTTCGAGATGTAAAAGCAGTTCAACCACATATGGATTTGGTTTCACATGCCGGCGAACCGTCTCACCTATTCTGACGACCTGATTCACATTACCTCCTGATAACACTTCCTCCTGTTGGGCCACTTTCATCCCTCCTCAAGCTAAACTTCCTTGTTATACCCATGATTACGATTTTTCTTATAACTCCCCGGGAATCCCGCCACCAATAGTATGAATCCAACAAAAAACATGAAGTATACGAGTAAACCTGTTGGATGCTCGTTCATCTGAGCAAACTGGGGTACGTTCGTCCCTCCTGACGCATATCCTGCTTCTACTATAGCGACAGAGACTCGTATTGAAATTCTGTCCATCGTTGAAATAAACACACTGCCAAGCATGAGGACTACACCCAAAATCTTGTTGATATTATTCATTTCATGCCTCCTTGATTAACCGTCCACTTTTTATGAGGTTATCTACTTAATGTCTTTCGATTCTCTAGTCCATATTCCTGCATGTTATATTAACGGTCCGTTCCTATATCATCATATCAAATAGCGGCGTCATCACTGACGCCGCTGTTGACGCTCTCTGAATAAGTTACGTAGCTACCACTTGGTGCAGATCCATACTATTTTCGAAAAAGGCTGACCGTTCAACATAATACAGATCATACATCTGTTCATTCATATTAATCCGTTGATATACATTTGGATACACATCATTGGCTAACTTCACATAAGGTAGTTTATGTACCGCTTTTCTGGATCTTATATTCTGCTTGCGTATCTTCATAAATACCGTTTCAATCCCATGTTCCAGAAACAATTCAACAAAAAAGGCTGATTTGGCTCTTTGGCTATACCCGTTTCCAAAAAACGGTGAACCAATCCATGTGGCTAAAAAACCGGTTTGATGCTCGATATGATATAGATCAATGGTTCCAATAGGCTGCCCTGTTTCATTCAAAATCGTTCGGGAAATCACTGTCTTTTGCTCTTCTTCGACCATCAATTGTTTGGTCAGGAATAGATATTCTTCATACGATTGGCATTGATAACGAACGTAAGGAGAAACTGCGGGGTCCATCATTAAGCTGTACAGTGAAAGGCATTCCTGCAAATCACGTTTTTTTAACATTCTGTCTACCACCTAGTCCTTTTAGTTCGCTATATCAAGCAAATTAAGTATATAAAAGCTATTGTGGGATTTAATGAATTCTGTATGTGGCTTATGTAAAATGCATTGGTAAATGTTGTTCATCTTCATCTCCGGTAGCACAAAAAAACGGCATGTCCCTTTTACAGGAACACGCCGTTTACACGGATACAGCCAGACAGTAATTTATTGCATACCTTGCATGATGGCATTAATGATATTTTGCTGCGTCACGGTTTTGTTTGAACGGTTAAACAATGCGAATCCATGTTGACCGTTATGCCCGTTATCCCAATAAACAGGAACCATTTTGTATTTTTTAGCTTTTGCGGTAACTGCTTTGGCGTATGCAGCACGATATACATTGTTGCTGGAATCATAGGACGTTTTATCAATGGAACCGAACTCACCAATCACTACGGGATAGCCCTGAGTCACAAATTTGTCGTACATGGACTTGAACTGCGATTCAAGATAATCCTCTTGTCCCCAAGTAGACTTCTTGGCAGGATTCGTAGAAGTTGCACCCCACTGTGTGATATTACCGTTTTCCTCACCTGCAAAATCCCACGGAGAGTAATAATGTGCCGAGATCATGATTCTCTTCTGCGAACTAGGAATAGCCGAGGATCTGTAATTATCTGTCGGAAGAGCAAAGCCATAATTACCAACAGTGTAGTCAATATTGGTATTCCAGCCTGGAATCAGCAACCATCTGGCATTGTTGTTACCTCCAGTCTGACGAACCGTATCCACGAAGATTTGATTGTATGCGTTCAGATTGGCGTAATACGCCGAGTTTGGATTGCCATAGTTGCCATCGAATACTTCGTTCATCGATTCGAAAATAAGACGGTCATTGTAGTTGCTAAACTTGGTGGCAATCTGCTGCCACACCTTCTTATATTTTTCCTTAATGGCAGTCTGATTGCCACCATTCACGAGTAGCCATCCACCCTGTACGGAATTAAACCCATCACCATGAATATTGATGATCACATACAGACCTTCATTGTACGCATAATCCACGACTTGCTGAATTCGATTCAGCCATGCCGCATTAATTGTATAATTGGGAGCGCTTCCAATGTTACTCAAATAGGAAACGGGAATACGAATGGATTTGAAGCCTGCCGCTTTTACCTTTTTGATTAACTCTGGAGTTACCGTAGGATTGCCCCAAGCTGTCTCATTCGGTGTACCGTTCACCGATGCTTCCAGCTGATTGCCGAGATTCCATCCTGCACCCATCTCAGACACTATTTGCGAAGCGTCCGCTGCTGATACTTTAGCGCTCCATCCCGTAAAGGCTACCGCAGCCACTAATACCAGTGCCAAGCTGCTGATGCCAAATTTCTTCCATTTTTTGAACATAACCATACCTCCGCTTATTCTATTATTTTTAACAAGCAGTGCAGTTAATCTATCCTTACAGATTGAATGATTCGAGAATACTTGCCTCCTCTCCCTATCGATCAAACAAATGAATTTTCCGCCTGACACCAACATAATAACACATTTTTGGAAAATAAAGCGATATCTTTATTGTTTTTTGTGACTATTTACTACAAAATAATCCATCTATCCATTTAAGTGGATTGCTTGAATTTGTTCTCTATCAAAATCAATAATCATAATGTGATCGCGCAAAATATGATCTCCGCAAGATATTGTTGCGCCGTAGTCGGTTACACTGTTAAATGTGATATCCACACGATAGACTTCAATCTCATTAAACCAATTCTGATGTACTTTTTCCTGAAGTTCATTCTCATAATAATCTCGAAAGACAGTCTCACAAGTTGAAAACCACTTAATGTAATCTTCTATTTTATGAACAATTGAATCTAACGGTGTATTAGTGGACACATATATTCGAACGTCATTTAAATCCTCATCCTGTATGCAATGTTTAAATATTTGCACAGTATTTTGCAGAGTGTAACACCGGTAACTCTCATCACTCTCTTCTTCAAGCTCAATGAATTCATTTAACAATATGATCTTGCTCCTCTCCATGCATATTAAAATAGCTCATTTAACCACTTTACGAATTTTTCTTTCTCTTCAAACTGTGGGTAATGCGCCGACTCGTTGAATACAATGAAGTCTTTGATCGGTGCATCCAATACGTCAAAATAATCACGTGCTGCATTCGCAGTGGTCATATAATCATATTTACCCGTTACAAAATAGGTGGGAATCTCCAGATGATCAACAATTTCGGGTAAATTTTGATCAAATGCTTCCTTCAGTAAGATGTCTTGTGAACTGAACATCCCTGTATAAAAGCGAATCATATCCAGCCCATTATATTCGGGATTTAAAAGGAATCCTGAAATATAATCTCTATTCTCGTTGATGAGTCTGGCTGCACCACCGTACTTTTGCAACAAAATTCTAGGCGTAAGTTCCTTTCCATGCTCGATCGAGCTGCGGATTAGCTCCAGTTTTTTAACATCATCTTCATTACCGGCTTGTTTCGCTTGCTCGTACGTGTACTCCAAACTTTCCAGTTCGCTCTGAAGTGTATTAGCCATCTGTCCAATGCCTATATAAGCGTGAAACTGAGTAGGTGCTTTAGCCGCAGCTTTCATCCCGATGTATGTACCAAATGAATGACCGATTAATATAACCTTCTCTTGACCTAACTCCTTAGATACATAATCCCTTAACGCTAACAAATCATCTACTAATACATCTGTTGTGAGATTCGAGTAATCTTCAAAAAAGTGATAGGACTTCCCACTCCCACGTTGATCGTAATGCACCACCGTGAAGTGTTGCTCAAGCTCTTTCTGATACTTCCTTACGTATGGAATCTCCGAGCATCCTGGCCCACCATGCACAAAAATCAGGATAGGGTTAGTCCGATCAACACCCCTGATCATGACTTCATGTCCTGTACCGTTAATTTCGACCTGTTCTAACATGCTGATGCTGTTTTCACCTTTAATTTTGGGTGTCCATGTGGGAAATATCAGAGCTACTATAACCATTAAAATAATACTGAATATGCTGTACTTGAGTGTTTTACGTATTTTTTTGCGCATGTAATGCTCCTTAAATAATAAGTTTCATTTGTAATTCTACCAACGGTTCCTTTATCGTAACGGATACAACAATTCAACGGGTTCTATCATCAGCTCTTCTTGGAAGATGTAATTGTGATCGGCTCCTACGATACAGAGGATTCGTTTTCCTGGATGAGCTTCAATTGTATTTTTGACTCTTTGAATCATAATCTGATTACGGACCACCCAGTGAAAGTTCTGTGCCTTCGCGTTTACCTGATGCAACCATTCATATTTTTGTCTGGTTACACGATCGAACTCCTTTGAATTAAAAGGAATCTCGCCAAACTGATACGTCTCCATTTGCTCTGCAAACCAATGATCATCCCGTTGTTCAAGTTCTTGGCGTTCCACGCCCGAATAACAGTTGAATGGATCAAAAGCATTCCACACATCTAATTCAAACCAATCTATAGGGACAAATGTGATGTTCAGCTCCTCGCATAAAGGGAAGACCAATTCCCAATACTCACTGGCTGGTTCTCCCCAGTATCCTCTATCATGTTTGTCCTTCAGATACCTCAACCAACTCTGCGGATGAACTTCACCACAAATGAGATCTGGTTTAAACTCAGTTATCACATTCTTGTAAAGAGAAAGGGAACAATGATATCGCTCCCTGAGTTCAGGATTATGAATGGTGCCGAGTATCCCAACCGTTGTCATGTGCCCAGCTCCTTTATCATGTGTATATCTTTCGGCTCTTTGTCATAGAGTTCTTGATCAATCTCACTTGCAATCTGACTGCCCTGACTTCTATAAAAGGATACCGCTGATTTCGTCTCTGTGGAGGAGATATACAGATACTGTGCACCACGTTTCTTAGCCTCTTCACCTAACTCGTTTAGAATACGTTTTCCAACGCCTTGTCTTCTGTACCCGCGTGAGACATACATCAAGTCAACTTGTATTTGATTTCGTTCTTTTCCTCTATATTGATGTGCCAGCACACCAAATCCGATTAATTGATCGTCAGCAAACGCGCCATATGCCATGCCACCTTGTTCTAATTCATAGACATATCGATTTTGAATCTCTTTCAAAAGCATCTCATCCCAGTTTGAGCATTCATGATTTTGTTCAAGTTCAACCAATCGGTTCTCTCTCATTTCATAAATGAGATCAATATGTTCCGAACGATCTATTTCCTGCAGCTGATTCACATCATCAAGGGTCAATGTTCTATACGTTATCATGATTGTTGCATCTCTCCTTCCCCATGTTATTTCTAAGATCCTATGGCTTTATTGATCGAAGTCTATATTTATCAAAGACCCTTTTATCGTACAAAATAGTGTATTCCTTGTTCTCTTCAATTAGTTTTGACATATCCATTGGAACGGCTATTGTTCTTTCAAGATTATTAAAATTAATTACAGTCATTTCATTTTCATTAATCTTTTGAACAGTAACTGCTTCAAAAATTGAAGTTCGAAAGGAATTCCATAACAAAATTAAAATCAATAAAAGTAATAGTGACATGATGAGTCCCTTATTCTTATTCACTAGTTCTTTTCATCTCCTTTAGTTTCAAAACAGAGTTCCTCCAACTAAAACTAGCTTATTTTAATTTCAGGTAACTCATTCAAATGATTTATTTCGATAGTGTATTTCTTAAGCTTATGGTTCTCAAGTCCATCCCATCTGTCTGAGAAACGATAAAACATATCTCCGAAGTTCATGCCTTCAGGTAATACATCCACAAGCTTTATTTCATCGATTTCAGACTCCGGTAAGCTCTCCAGCAATTTAACCTCAGCATAAGAAACCATACCAAAGCTCCCATTCCATTCATATACACCATAAGGTATTAATTCGAAGTGTACTGCCCCTGTCTCTTCATAGAGTTCTCGACTTGCCGTGTGTAAAATGGTTTCCCCTATTTCTTTGTTGCCTCCTGGGATCTCCCAACCTCCTCTTTTCCTATTTTTTATAATGATGAATTTATTTTTGTATTTAGCGATCATAACTGCAAATTTGATTAACTCTGGATCAAGTTCATCTAGATCAAACCAGTGGCCCATGTTATCTCTCCCATAAACAACTATTCTTTCAATATATAATTGTTAAACCATTGAAGTGGTAACAAGCTATCATCGGATATAATCGTTGTGAATACCGCAATCAATCCTCGCTTTTGGTTAACAAAGATATATTGCCCCCGTCCACCGGCCATACCCATAGCATAAAACGTTTTATTTTTAGCGTCTTCTTTCTTAACGCTTTTCATTATGCGCCAGTGGTAGCTATATAAGGTTTCGGAAGTAAGAGAAGGACTTACACTTCTAGCAATCCAGTCAGCAGAGATGAGTTGTTTCGAATTCCACGCTCCATTCTGAGCGTATAACACTCCAAACTTCAGCATATCTTCGATCTTCATTCGCAAACCAAAACCACCGATCGCAATCCCTTGTGTATCCTGATACCAATGGAAATCGTTAATACCTAGAGGTGCAAATAAGTTCTTTCTTGCAAATTCCAAAGTGTTCATACCAGTTGCCTTCTGCAATATGGCGCTAAGTATATGCGAACTCCCGCAACTATATTTCATTTGAACTCCAGGTTCGAATTCAACAGGCTGCTCAAGAACAAATTCCGTCCAATTCCTAGATGGAATCATCGCTTCATTCCCCGGATAGTGTAGGCCCGAGGACATCGTTAACAGATACTTAATCATAATCCCCTTTTTGCTATCATCCAGATCGTTAAAATAATTCACAATTGGAATATCCTCATTCTCAATGTAGCCCTGTTCTATAGCTATTCACACCAATGCGGATACCACACTTTTTGTAATTGAATTCACTTTATGTTGTTTTTCTTTCGTTTTTCGATTTCGATAAAATTCATATTGAATTGAGTTTTCTCGGTATATCATGCAGCTCTCCGCTTTATTTCGTTTTATCTCTCTTTCGAGATCATTAAATTCAGTGATAAAGATACCTCCCTTCTCCTGTGATTTAAAGCTCCAATACGGTTATTAACTCATCATGACAGATTTCGCCGTTGTCTACGAAACCAAAGCTTTCATATAATTTTTTCGCACTGACATTTTCGGGACTATAGGAAATCCAGCAATATTGTGCAGGTCCAGCTGGGTATGTACGAATAAATTCCAAAACTTCTACCATAGCTTGTCGTCCATATCCGCGGTTCTGATATTGATGATCAATCATCAGTCTCAGAATGCAATAACTACTATCTGCGATAGAGGGTAGATCATATCCAGTAATGCCATAGGTAATCATCACAAATCCTACCGGTTGATCGTCCATATATATAGCAAAAGGAAATGGATGACCTCCATTTTGCGAAAGAACATAACATGAAGCTACACTCGACAGATTGGAGGCCACGAATTGCCGTTGATCATCCGAGACCTCCAGATTAAATATTGCACGACGATTATCCAACGTAATTTTTCTCAAACTAATCATCTTATCACTTCCTAGTTGTGTTTTGTTCAGCCAGATATTCATCTATTTTACCAAATGCTCTATAGCCTTCTTCATATAGATATATTGCCCTCTGAAATGTTGAGTCTATCATTTTATTTCCAACCTGTAGATCACTTCATCATCTGAATTGGTTCTATTCTCACTAATGAAAGACATACTGTTATACAAATTCTGTGCTATTTCGTTATCACGTTCAACCGTTAATGAAATAATCTTGCATACCGGATGCTGTTTCGTAATGTAATCTAGAATGGCTCTTATAGCGCGCTTTCCCATTCCTTTACTTTGATAGGATTTATCGATTTGAAAACCACCAATCCAGTAATTATCTGTACTATCTGGCGTATAACTTAGATAAAAGAAACCAAATACCTTCCCATCAATCTCAAGTACGTAAGGATCAAATGCTTCATCCCACGGTTTTATATAGGCGTAAGCGATCCCCTCAATAACAGATGGAACTAATGAGACTTGGTGTTCATACAAAGAGATCTTCAGCGCCTCTTCCCAATTCTCTCGTGTGACTGGTTGTATCTTTATATTCACCACTGTATCTCCTCTTTCGATAATCTTTGATTACCTCTAAGGTTCTTTTCACTCTCACTTACAACCACTTCCAAATGATGTTCAATCAACTGTATCACTTGTTTTTTATTCTTCGTGATTGTTGCAGTCTTATGGTTTTTGTTAATTGTACGTATAACTTCTTCTATATTATATTGATGGTTCCATTTCACAATCATCTTGCATAAGTTCTTGAATGACTGCTTGTAATTCCACGGTTGCAAACCCATTCTGGACAATACAAACCTTTTTATAATCCGATAATCTCTAATGAAAACATTTGGAGCTAATACAAAAATCAAATCCGCTTCCTGGATGGACTTAATGGTCCAATCTTTGCACTGCACTCCTTCTATAATCCAAGCCTCTGAACTGACAATAGATTGAACCAATTCATCCCTAACACTTTCAGGATATCTCAGATTTTCTGCGCTTCTGTCCCATATGAGATTGTCTAATTCATAGGAATGAATACCGTATTTATCCGACAATTCTTTGGCTAATGTTGATTTCCCACTACCACAAGATCCAATAATTCGTATTCTCATACATATTCTTTCTTCAAACATGCATAGATAACATTATCAACAAATCGATTTTTCCAATAATAATGTTCTTTCAATATGCCTTCTTCACTGAACCCAATTTTCTCAAGCAACTTCCTTGATCCCGCGTTCTCTGGCTCTACAAATGCTTCAATTCTGTTTAATTCAAGGTTCTTGA
The DNA here is from genome assembly GCF_037975265.1 of Paenibacillus sp. FSL P4-0176. NCBI lineage: Bacteria > Bacillati > Bacillota > Bacilli > Caryophanales > Paenibacillaceae > Paenibacillus > Paenibacillus sp. FSL P4-0176. The sequence goes on along the minus strand of NZ_CP150242.1, from coordinate 2,806,803 downwards.
ATCCATATTCAACGATTTTCTGAGTTACCTCGGTCATGTAACCCTGCCGCCAGAACTCCGGTGCTAACTCATATCCCATCACAGCTTTATAATGTTGTTTCATCCAACCATGAAATCCGCATGTTCCAATAATTCTGTTGTCCGATTTCAAAGCAATTCCCCAACGGATGACCTGACCATTTTCGAATCGCTCTTTCCACCTTTGTATAAGTTCTTCCGCTTGTTTGGTATTCGTAAAACTTTCTACATCGTAGAATCTTGTAACTTCATCTGACGAAAAAATATGAAATATATCTTGGGAATCACTTTGTTTAATCTCTCTTAACAGCAGTCCTTTGGTTTCAAGTTCAGGAAAAGGTGTCATATTCACTTCACCTCAATTGAGTACACTGCTACATTTTTACCAATTATGTCTACGTTCTTCTCGTGTTTCATGCCATTCTTTTGCGCGACTTTCATAGAACCCACATTGCCATGTTGAATTAACGATATTAATCTTTTCTGCTTCAAGTGATCCATGCCATATTCTTTCCACGCTTTTGCTTGTTCATAACCATAACCCATTCCCCAGTATTGCTCTACAACCCAGTAACCAACTTCAAGCTCATCATTGCCTTCAATGATTTGAGGAATCAGTCCAGAGGTTCCAATTAACTTGTTATCCTCTTTGTTAAATGCGAGTAACAGCCCTTTATCGTCTTTATTCCAGTTGATGAACTTTTCCAGGCTTTGCATGGTTTCTTCCTTCGTCCAGGGTCCTCCATGTCTAATAAATTTCATCATATTTGGCTCACGTGTCATCTCAAAAAGTAAATCGAAATCATTTTTAGTATATTTCCGAAATATAAGTCGTTCTGTCTCCATCTTCCTCTCAACTCCTTCTTCATTTATTTCAAAATCGTTTGTTCGCGATCTACTGTCGATGTGAAAAACACTTGCCTTATCTCGTCACGAAATACTTCTTTATACCGATGTCTTCCAATCTGATCAAAACGGGCTTGAACTCGCTTTACGTGTTCTGTATCTGATTTTATCTTTTTCTCAATATCTTCGTATTGTTCAAGGGTATCGTATTCCCACATCGCAAAAATTTCGCTAGTTTCATCATCGATTGGTGTGTGCCATCTCCCAATAAGTCTTGATCCGTATTTCAACTGGGATGGCAGCAAAATATCATTAAATAGAGCATTAAACTCTTCTACAAAAGAAGTCGCAATAATATAAGTTTTTCTCCTATATATCATCATGTGTACCTCCTTATGTGTAATAAAAGCAGTACACCTATCTCGTCACAATTCCCGATGTAATTTTCATGTTCGGAGAATAGGTTAACCAAGTTGATAATATATACTAAATTTTCAATCTTCCATACACGTTGAACCAAAAACAAAAATTCAAGATAATCATCGTTATAGTAAAGCCACCGCATATTTCTCAGATATTCAATTTGGTCATCCCAATAGTAATCAGACAAGGCAATTCCCCAGCTTCATAAAGATGTAATCGTATTCATAAATATTCAAATATCATGAGGAAACGGACTAGAGTGTGTCTTCAAACTCAGGCAAGTAAACGATGTTGGGTGCCAGCTTACTGTCCGAAAATTGCTGAAGTTCAGGGTGGATGATGCTGGCGCATGGCCAGGCGATTTTCTAAGGAACACAGGACATCTTATTCGGCCTTCACGTCCTCTTTTAAAATTGTAAAGAACATGAGGCATCTTATTTTCCAAAATCATCTGATAAAAACGCTACAAAAGGCTATTTTTTCTGGTATAGCGTGTCTCAGATTCCTTAGATTTCGGAGGGCGTTTCAAATTCCCGAATAAGACGTGTCAGGTTCGTTAGCGTTAACACCTAACTCATCGCTATTAATCCCATGCTCCTTTATCACCAGACCGATAGTTTTGTCCTAGCATCATTCTCATCCGTTAAATATGCGAGAGATTCAAATCCCTGTCTATTTATATGATTATATAATTCCTCGACTTTCTCTAAATCTTTACAATAAACCGTGACGTAGGTACTATCGATCACAAGAAGAACCATCTGACAGTCACTCTCCACATAATCTTCATAGGTGATAATATCTGTTATTTGTGAGCCTTTTGGAAATGCTTTTAAATTCGCAAATATTAAATAATACTCGTTGTCATCAATAATCTTCTGTAATTCTTCTCCATTCATACCCATAATCACATCCGGAAAAAGATCATCCCCTAACGTATCATCAACAACGAAATAGGACTCCTCCTCACCAATAAACCAATCGAAATTAGATACTTCCATTGGTTTTAAAATCTCCCCAAGAAAGCGACCATAGGCATTTGGTATTTCAAAACGTATTCCTCTGTTCACCTGTTCACCCTCTTATCATTTTTACAATTCGAAGCATAATAACAGTACAGTTATTTCAATCGATACTTCTCATTATTTATAATTCCACTTACTATTTCAGGTAATTGTGCTTCTGTAAAATGATTAGTATACAGCTTGTTATCTACTCTCAGATCCGGATGATTTTCAAACTCATCCAGCAGAATTATACTTCTTTCTTTCATTTGATATTCTTCCGCTCTTAGACGGTCTCTACGAATAACCGTTTGACGATCAACCATGAGTACAACATAGATTATGCGAACATGATAGTCTTCCAATTCTGTCATTAATCCATCAATGTCTTCAGGAAAGGCCACATAGTCCAGCACTACATCGTATTTATAATCCAATAAGTTTTTCACTAGACTAGATATATTTTTCCAAGTTAAGTCGTTTGTATCCTTATCAAGCCAGGGTTTACCTCGCCCTTTGACCGGAAAGTGACTAACCGCATCTCCAGAAATGTAGGCACTTTTATCTAAAGTCTGAACCAGCAGCTTGGAAGTTGTAGATTTCCCTACTCCAGGGGGGCCAGATATAATATATAGGTTTCTACTCATTCTCTATTCTCCTTACAATATCTTTTGGAAACTTCCGATATCCAGCTTTCTATCGAATTTATATCCAATCTCTTTAAACAGAGCACATTGTTCATAACCATTTCTCTCAAATAATGATTTACTTCTTGTATTCTCCATGCAAATCGTCGCAATTAAGGTATGGAACCCTTGTTCTTTTGCAATCTTCTCAATAAAACGTAGTGCTTGTTTCCCCAAGCCTTTTCCCAAAATGTCGGGCTTTAGATATATGGTGACTTCACCACAAATGTCATATGCCTGTTTACTCTTATATTGAGTGATCAGAACATAACCCATCATTTGATTGTTTTCAAGAATTACATAAGTTTTATACCGCGTATCCTTGTTCATCACAGAGGATTTAATCTGATCAAGATCTAATTCCTCCGTATGAAATGAAATCGTTGTATTCATTACATAATAGTTATAAATCTCTCTAATTTCAGGGAGGTGTTGTTCGGTCACCTCTTCAAAAGTCACAGTCGTCAATTAGGTTCCATCCTCTTCAGTTGATTTCTTCATCGTATGTATGAAATACCGCGTCTAGATTTAACTCACCGTAAATATGAGGATATTCCCTGCCTTCATTATACAGATCTTCCCATATAACTTTGGATTTTATTTTAAAATCCCATTGATCAACGCGGCTTCCCACTCTTTTCTTGAGAGTACATGTACAATCATCATCCTAAAATCCTCCTTAATAAAAAATGATAATTATTTGGATAGGACCTTCCTCAATATGAGTTCTATGATTTCACTAGTCTCCAGATGATCGGTAATAATGCGAGTTTGAAATTTTTCATCTTTGAAAGCTTCAACACACTTTGGTGCTTGTTGATACTGCCAGCCTCCATACTCATCTCCACGTTTAGCCAAACGATGATAAATCGTCTCTTCTGTAGCCGTAAGGCAAAAATGATGAATGTCCTGATCGATCTCTTTCAACCCGTTATAGATGTAATTAAAGTTTTCCTCTTTATAGATGGTCATGGGGATAATTAAGTGTCTGTTGTATTTCTGCTTTACTTCTTTTGCCGTCTTTACGGTTAGAATTTTCCATAGATCGATATCTTGAAAATCATCCGTACGTTCCCTTTCCTCTCTACAATTCTCAGGGAGAAGTTTTCTGAGCATATAACCTATTTCTTCAGGATCGTAGATCATACTGTTGGCAATCAAAGGTTGAAGTGCTTCTGCTGCAGAAGTTTTTCCCGAACCAAACGCTCCATTAATCATGATGATCATTTGATGATTTCACTCCCATTCAATGAAATTTTTCAATAGAAACCAGATTCTTCACATACAATTTCATCCATTATAAATGTTTTCCTTCCACTTTTGTGTTACAAAATGGCAAAAAACATAATGAAATCCCATTGGGTCAACCCAACGGGATTTCATTATAGTGCATTATTTTTCAATCAACCTTAGCTTGTTAATGTATTTCCAAGTAATCGATATAAATATCCCATGTCCCATCATCGGCTGTTACAACCAACTCAATGACCTGATTTCCCGTCCCATGGCTGATATTATTCAGGGTATAAACCGCTGGAGCGCTTCCGCCAAAGTAAAAGGTTCCCTTCGTCTGTCCGCCAATCTTCAAATCAACTCTAGCCATGTTGGCATTGTTTGAAGCTCCACGAAGCGAGAAATTATGAGTGCTCGTTGCAAAATTCTGAGTGTATTTAACCAAATCATTGTTGGCATAAAGGACCACACCATTGAAAGGAGAACTGATATTGCCGGTGTATTGTCCACCTTTGGTCATGTTCTCAGCTTCCACTTTTGTTCCGTTATTCGGGGGATTGGTAGTGCTATTATCTGGTGCGACTGCCCGACCGGTAGTTGATGAGATCATACCTGAGCAAAGGCCACGATTCTTCAGATTTTGTGCAATCTGCGGAATGGCCTGAAGTGTCGTCTGGTACTGATCATGCATTAGTATGACGTCACCACTTTTCATCGTATTCACAGCTGCTACGATCTGGGCTGCGCTGGCGCCATTCCAGTCTTGGGAATCTACGTTCCACAGTACTTCCTTCAGGCCGTTTTGGCTCACAACGGATTTCAAGGTCGCATTTGTCGCACCGTAAGGAGGTCTGAACAGTTTAGGTGAACTTCCGGTAATAGACTGGATCGTCTGTTGTGTCCGAGTAATCTCTGACGACATCTGAGAACTGTTCAATGTAGTCATGTTTGGATGTGTATAGGAATGATTGCCAATCCACATACCAGCTGCTACTTGTGCAGAAACCAGAGATTTATTATTTTGTGCATTTTGTCCAACATTGAACATCGTTGCCCGTAAGCCAGCCTGCTTCAACGCGTTAAGCATGTTTGTTGTATTTCCAGATGGGCCGTCATCAAACGTCAGACCTACATAACCATTCGGACAACTTGCATCTGCAGCACGAGCATCAGGCACCCCCGGAATAGAAAACAAGGTACCGAAAAGTGCGAGAGATATTACCGCCTTTGCCAGCTTAACTTTGAACATAAAATTACCTCCTCATAATATATTCACAGCATACTACCTTCTACACTCCCTCTCTTTATCGAACTCTCACCCCTCGAAAAAAGCGCTTTCAAAAGTATGTAATCCGCTACGTCCTTTCTCATAGAGAAGAGCTTTTAGTTCAAGGTGAGTTCAGTATAAACGATAAGTTTATTTAAAGTAAATTGAATTTTATCCAAAATGTTCTATTTATCCACATATTCTAGAATCTCCTGTTGTACATCTCCCGTCCAGCACTCTCCTGTGTAAAAATATCCTCCGGGGGCACCATGCGCTTTGAGAGTGTACGCCCTGCAATAATTTCTTTTGTAGCCTGCATAAGCTGAGGACCAAGCAGCGGGTTACATTCCACCACAGCGTTGATTTTCCCACTCGCCAGAATTTCAATTGCTTTGCGGGAGCCGTCCACCGAGACAATGATAATGTCCTCTCCCGGCTTCAGCCCAACTTCTTCTATCGCTTGTATAGCGCCAAAAGCCATTTCATCATTATGGGCAAAAAGAACCTGCGGCCGTTCGTCTTCCGGGACCTGAAGGAATTCTTTCATCACTTGTTTCCCATTGTCCTCCGTAAAATCGGCAGGAGCACTTTGTGAGAAGATGATATCTGCTCTGGTTTCGAAAATGCTTCTAAATCCCTCGCCACGCTGGATAGAGGGTGTAGAACCACTCGTGCCTTGCAGTTCGGCAATCCGTATCAAACCCGGATGATTTCGCATCCGATCCTGAATGTACTTCCCAGCCTTCACACCTTCCTCATAAAAGTCCGATCCAATCGTTGTCACAAAAAGTGAAGTGTCTTTGACATCAACTGACCGGTCTACGATAATCACGGGTATACCTGCATCCCTGGCCTCCTGAAGAATACCATCCCAGCCCGATTCCACGACCGGTGCAATGGCAATGACATCCACCTTTTGCCTGATGAACGACCGAACAGCCTCGAACTGTTTCGTCTGAGACTGTTCTGCATTTTTTATTACAAGGGAGATTCCCGATTCAGCCGCAGCATTGCGAATAGACGTGGAGTTTGCCAGACGCCAGGCACTCTCTCTGCCCAGTTGTGAAAAACCTAAGACAATCGGTTTCGTAGAGGTATCCCTTGCTACCGCTGATTCCATCCATTCCTCAACGGAGGGAAGAGTTTCTAAGTTGTTAGACGAGATGGGAGGAGGAACAGATTCAGACTCAGGGGTTGTGCAGCCGACAAGCAGCAGTAGAATGAACAAACACAACCAGTTCACATGTCTTCTCACTCACGCATCCCCCATCTCCATGTTACGCTCAACATTCACCAATGCAGAGCGCATATTGTTATATCATTGTGTCGGTATCCGTATTCAATATCATTTAATTCGATCAACTTAATGCAGTGATTTCGAGGATACTCGCCGCCCGCTAAGAAGTCGCTGGAACAAAATAAAAACAAACAGCATCAGGCCAATCACAATCTTGGTCCACCATGAGCTGAGCGTACCTTCGAAGCTAATTATAGTTTGGATAGCCCCCTGGATCAATACACCAATAAAGGTTCCCGCCACATACCCTACACCACCTGTTAACAAGGTGCCTCCGATCACAACAGCCGCGATGGTATCGAGTTCAAGACCCATGGCGTGTAATCCATAACCGGATAACATATAGAAGGTAAAGACAACACCGGCAAGCGCGGAGCACAAACCGCTGAACGTGTACACCAGAATTTTGGTACGTGCAACCGGCAGCCCCATGAGCAGCGCGGATTGCTCGCTTCCGCCGATGGCGTAAACGTTGCGCCCAAAGCGGGTGTAATGTGCCAGGTAGATCGCGAGCAGTACAATAACCAGTGCAATAATCACATTAATGGAGACAAAGCTGCCCCCTGGCAGGGAAATTTTCGCCTGCGCAACCTGTGTGTAAAATGGATTCGTAATAGTAATGGTGTCGAGACTGATGACATAACACAGCCCCCGCGCCAAAAACATGCCTGCCAATGTCACGATGAAGGGCTGGATTTTGAAATAGTGGATGATCGCCCCCATGACTGTGCCAAACAACGCGCCCATGACAAGCACCATAGGTATAACGATCGCAGGCGACCACCCTTGCTTCTCGACCAGACTTGCGCTAATGATGGTCGTCAACGCAATGACAGAACCTACCGACAGGTCGATTCCTCCCGATACAATCACAAAAGTCATGCCAATTGCCGTGATAATCAGAAATGCGTTATCAATGAGAAGATTAAGCAGTACCTGTGTGGAAAAGAACCCCGTATACCGGAAAGAGCCTATGGCAAACATCACGGCCAGCAAACCGAAGGTGACAAAGACGGGGAGATACTTACGATTAAGAAACATGGCGGTTAACCCCCTGTTCGGCTGGAAACTTCCGTTTTTTCCAACGGATCACCATGGAATTGCGGAATGAATCGGATTGAATCAAACATACGGCCAGTACAACAAAGGCTTTGACAACCAACGTAACTTCTGGCGGGACTCCAATCATATAGATCGTCGTTGTTAAGGTTTGGATAATGAGTGCTCCAACGACGGTACCCATTAGATAGAAACGACCACCATTGAGCGAAGTACCCCCGATGACTACAGCAAGAATGGCATCAAGTTCATACCACAGACCTGCGTTATTGCCATCCGCACTGGATACATTCGAGCTGAGAATAAGCCCGGCAATGCCGGCACACAGACCACAGAAGACATATACCGTGAGAATAACCGTTTTTGAACGAATACCTGCCAGTTGGCTCGCGTTTGCGTTACTTCCGACCGATTCGATAAACAGTCCCAGTGCCGTTTTTCTCGTCAACAATGAGGCAACTATCAGCACAGTTAATACGATGAAGATGGAAAAAGGCAATGCTGCAAGCGAACCTGCACCGATATAGGCGTAGTTCGCGTTGGATACAGTAATAATCTGTCCACTCGTAATCAATTGCGCAATCCCACGTCCGGCTACCATCAGTATAAGCGTTGCAATAATGGGCTGGATTCGGGCAACCGAAACCAGCGCCCCGTTCCATATGCCCAAGATCAGTGAGAGACCTATAGATAATCCAAGTGCACCCAACACAAGCCAGAGCGAACTCTGATCCACTCCTCTGCTGATGCTCATACAAGCCACGGCACCGGAGATCGCTACAATAGAGCCCACGGACAAATCGATACCTCCGGTTGCAATCACCAGTGTCATGCCGATCGATACCAGAATTAAGGGCGCTCCAAAATTGAGAATATCAATCAAGCTGCCATACAGATTCCCTTCACGCATGACGAGGGAGAAGAAATCCGGAGAGTACAGCAAATTAAAGATTAAAAGTAAACCAAGCATACATAACGGCCAAAACAAATGATGTTTACGCATCTTGCCCGCCATCTCTTTAACCTCCTGCCATTGCTTTCATGATTTGCTGTTGATGGATCTGATCCCCGCTAAGTTCTTGCACTTTTTTGCGGTCCCGGATTACGGCAATCCGGTGGCTGACACGAATCACTTCTTCCAGCTCGGACGAAATGAACAGCACGGCCATTCCCTGCTTCGACAGAGAGAGCACCAGCTTCTGTATTTCAGTCTTGGCACCGATATCAATTCCACGCGTAGGTTCATCGAGAATCAACAGATCGGGGTTCATCAGCAACCACCGTGCAAGCAACACCTTTTGCTGATTACCGCCGCTCAGATTTTTAATTAAATGCTCCGGGTTTTTCGGATGGATATTTAACAGGTTGATGTACTTTTCGGCGATCTCATCCTGTTTCTTGCGTGAGATGGGTTTGGACCAGCCTCGTGTCGCTTGTAAAGCCAGAATAATGTTCTCCCGAATGGTCAAATCATCGATTATGCCTTCGGTTTTACGGTTCTCGGAGCAAAAAGCAATATTCTGATCAATTGCATGACGCGGAGACTTGACCGTACTTCCTGTATCTACAACGAGCAGCTTGCCTTCATCTGAACGATCTGCACCAAAGAAAAGGCGAGCAATCTCAGTACGACCAGACCCCAATAATCCAGCCAAGCCAACGACTTCTCCTTTGCGAATGTCCAGATCAAATGGCTCAATTGCTCCTTTGCGTCCAAGTGCCTTAGCGGTAATTAACATTTCTCCCGACTCCGCCTGGGCAGTATCCGCTTCCTTCGGAAGCTCCTCAAGCACCTCAAGCTCCTTGCCGATCATCTTGAGCACCAGTTCCATGCGTGGAAGTTCTGCGGCTATGTACTCTCCTTCCAATTCCCCGTTACGGAGCACCGTTAGACGATCCGACATTTCGTATACCTGATCAAGAAAATGAGTAACAAAAAGAATTGCCAGACCTTCACTCTTTAATTTGTGCATAATACGAAACAGTTGCTGAACCTCGTTTTTGTCCAGACTGGATGTGGGTTCATCCAATATGAGCACTTTTGCCGAGATGCTGAGTGCTCTTGCAATTGCAATCAGTTGTTGCATCGCGACCGAGTAGGTCTGTAAAGGAGCCTTAACGTCGATGGACAGATGTAATCTGTCTCGCAGAATGTTCTCCGCATCTTTGTTCATTTGCTTCCAATTGATTTTGCCAAATCGCATCGGCTCCCGCCCGATGAAAATATTCTCAGCGACCGTTAAGTTCGGACAAAGATTGACCTCTTGATAAACGGTACTGATTCCCGCCTTTTGCGCTTCAAGCGGACCGGAGATCGAAAGATGCCGGTTATCCATGGTTACCGTTCCTTCATCAATGGAATAAACGCCAGTCAGAACTTTAATAAGCGTCGACTTCCCCGCTCCATTCTCACCCATCAAGGCATGAATCTCGCCCGGAAACAAGCGAAAGCTGACGCTGGATAGCGCTTTAACCCCGGGAAATTGTTTGGTGATGCCTGTCATTTGCAAAATGGGTGCTTGCTCGGCCATATAACCCTCTCCTTTGTTATGGAAAAAAGTCATTTAGCGACAGCCTGGTCGAAAAATGACTTTTCGGTGTTATACGAATCTGCTTTTAATATTCACGTGTTGGCAATGCTTCTTTGGCTTGCTCCGATGTGAAGGTCGTCTCATCCGTAACGATTCGGGGTTCGATGTCTTTCCCGTCCACTACCGATTGAACCGCTTCCATTAATTGAGGTCCTAACAACGGATTACATTCAACGATAAAGTTGATTTTGCCATCAGCAGCAGCCTGCATACCATCCTTCACGGCATCCACAGAGATAATGGTAATATCTACGCCTGGTTTCAATCCTGCCGCTTCAATGGCCTGGATTGCCCCAAGTGCCATATCGTCATTATGTGCATAGAGAACATCTATTTTTTTATGTGCTTTGAGGAAAGCTTGCATGACTTCTTTGCCTTTGGCACGTGTAAAGTCACCCGATTGTGAAGCAATCACTTTAAGCTTCGAATTGGAAGCAATCAATTCCATAAAGCCCTCTTGACGGTCATTCGCTGGTGCGGAGCCTGTTGTACCCTGCAGCTCAACGATATTGATCTCGTCTTGTGTGTCCTTGTATTGATCACTAAGCCACTGACCTGCTTTGCGTCCTTCTTCTACAAAGTCGGAGCCAATAAAGGTTTTGTAGAGGGTTTTATCCGGGGAATCCACAGCGCGGTCCGTCAAAATCACGGGAATGCCTGCATCCTTCGCTTCCTTCAATACGGTATCCCAACCGGATTCTACAACAGGGGAAAAAGCAATCACCGTCACCTTCTGTTGTATGAAGGATCGCAAAGCTTTAATTTGATTTTCCTGCTTCTGCTGCGCATCGGAGAATTTCAAATCATAACCCGCTTCTTTGGCTGAATCCTGAATCGACTTGGTATTCGCCGAACGCCAGCCACTCTCCGCACCAACCTGCGAAAAACCAAGCGTAATTGTTTTGGCGCTGGCAGGTGTACTGCCATTCCCACTCGTTGAAGTTTCATTATCGGAGCCTGCTCCTCCATTGGTACTGCTACATGCCGTGCTGACCAGCATCACCATAGCCAATGTTATGGCAAGTCCCCACTTTTTTTTGGTTCGCATGTTGTGATCCTCCCTTTTTTCGTTTCACCTTGTGGTGTGACCACATTATAGAACGCTTTCATTCCGAGCTTATATGGAGTCTCATACTTTATTTATGTAATAATTTAGTAATTTCAAAAAATGGAGTTTAAAAAGTGTAATTTCTTTGTTTAATTGTGTAGTATTTAGCGATTCTCTTACATATTAGAAAATCATGTTATACTAATGATACATTTTTGATCCCTTCAGATGGAGTGGAATACGTTGAAACTCATTCAATGGATTGCTTCAAGCCTCAGGCTTAAATTACTCAGCATGTTTATTATCCTCAGTTCAGTGCCACTGATCGTGGTTGGATTGATTTCTTACCACAAATCCTATACGGTCGTATCCAATCATAATAAGGCCTCGACACAGCTGGTTGCCGACCAGCTTGCCAGGAACATTGACATCTTGTTTGAGGATACGGAACGGCTGCTCGAACTGGGCAAGAACCCGCAAGTGCTTCAATACTTGTATTCTCAATCGGAGTCCTACCCAGAAGCCAAAGCCATCCTTCAGACATACAAACTTTATCGGGAAACCTACAAGTATGACAAGGTACTTAATATCTCGTTCGTGAATTTCTATGGAAAAGGCATAAGTGAACGAAAAGGCGTGTTCAAGCTGGAACGAAATCCGCTGCGTAACCCGTACTTCAAGTATCTGATACAGTATCCGGATGCCATTCTGCGCATCCCTCATTCTGCAGCCTATGCCGAATATAACAGGCTGGATGGGTTTGCTTACCCCAAACAGAATGCGCTTTCAATTATAACCACGGTCAAAGAGCGAATTACGCATGAGGTCATCGGGTTCATAGTAATTGATTTGAATGATTCATTCATTGATGATTTTTTGACGAATACCCCCATTAAGGATTCCGGTTTTTTCTATATTAGTGATCAATACGGAAATACACTCTTCAGGCCGGATGTCACCCCGGCATCCATAACCATGATGGATCAGATCCGATCGGTCCCTTTACATCTACAGCACGACAGCTTTATCCTGTCTGCAGGATCCAAACCCCAGTTTGTTGTATACAGCACCTCAAAACAGACCGGATGGAAAATGATCGGGGTAGCTCCTTATCAGGAAATCATTGCAGAGGCCAATAGCATTCGCCAATTGATCATCATTACCGTTTTGTTAAGTGCTTTCTTTGCGATATCGTTATATTTTTTCCTGAATAATCGACTGATTCTTCCCATTCGGATTCTGATGAACAAGATGCGTAAAGCTGCAAACGGTTACTTAGAAGCCAAAGTCACACCACACGGCTCGGACGAAATTGCTGATCTGGGCAAAAGTTTCAATGTGATGCTGGATAATCTCAAAACACTAATCGAAAAGAGCATTCGAGAGAATGAACAGGTAAAAATAGCTGAACTACGTACGCTGCAAGCTCAGATCAACCCTCATTTCCTGTATAACACGTTGGAATCTATTCTATGGATGGCTGAAGCAGAGAAAAAAGAAAATGTAATCAAACTTGTGCAAGCCCTCTCGAAGTTCTTTCGTTTGAGTCTGAACAAAGGATTCGACTGGGTATCCATTCAAACCGAGCTTGAACATGCGCGGAGTTACTTGGTTATTCAACAGATGAGGTACCACGATATTCTCACCTACGAGATCAACGTTGATCGTGAGCTTCAGGATTATCCCATTTTGAAAATGACGCTACAGCCCCTGATTGAAAACGCGCTCTACCATGGGATCAAGAACAAACGCGGTCAAGGGCTAATATCCATACACGGATATGTAGAGGACAATAGCATCATTCTCACCGTACAGGACAACGGAATTGGCATGTCTGCGGATCGATTGGCACAATTACGTGAAGAGCTGGAGAAGCCGGCCGGTTCCCGTTCACCCCAAGATGACGAGCAGGAAGGCGGATTCGGTCTGCTCAATGTACATCACCGGATTCGACTCTATTTTGGACCAGCTTATGGCGTTGAAATGGAAAGTACCTATATGGAAGGCAGCACATTTATGATTCGTATCCCCAAAAGCAAGGAGGTTAACCGTTGAAAAAGGTGATGATTGTGGATGACGAAATTGGAATTCGGGAGAATATACGGAGCTGCATCGATTGGGAAAAGGAAGGTTTTCACTATTGCGGGGATGCACCCGACGGCGAGCTTGCATTACCACTAATTCATGAATGGGCTCCGGATATTCTGATTACGGATATCAAAATGCCATTTATGAACGGATTGGAACTGACCTCCATCGTTCGCACTCAACAACCTGATATCAAAATCATTATCATGAGCGGTCATGATGAATTCAGTTATGCCCAGGAGGCTATCCGACTTGGTGTGACCGAGTACTGTCTAAAGCCCATTAGTGCAGCAGAGCTAATCCAAATGCTTCATAAGGTCAGCAAACAAATGGATGAAGAACATCAACGCATGACAAACCGAACGATCACCAAAGAAAAACTGCTGGCCGATCTGTGCGGAGGACTCATCGGTACAACCGATGCGATTGAATCAGCCAAACTACTCTCACTTCCACTCTCGGCCCGGTATTATACAATTGTCATTATCGACGTTCGATTAACAGATGACTCCCGGGACCCGGAATCCCTGATGAAGAAGCTGCTTCCCTTACTGGAGGAAACTCGTGATCCCCACGTTGAACTTCTTCCTTATATTCGAAGCCGGACCGAGTTGGTGCTTCTGCTCAAGTATCACTCCGATGACAGCATATCCGTATATCTGGAGCAGCTTCGCGGGCGGGTTCGTATGGAGCTTGAGCATACGTTCAAATGTAATATTATTCTGGGCATTGGCAGTCAACAGGAGCGGCTGCAAGGAATTCATGTCTCGTATCTGGAAGCGGAGGAGGATAAATATATTAATCGACTCACCCTTCAGAACAGAGCTTCTCTACATGACATTAACCTGGATGAGCAAACGACTCTTTTTCTCGACAGGAATTCGTTTCTTGAATTTCTCAAAATCGGCAGCACCAATCTGCGTGACCATTTTGTGCAAGAGTTTGCCGCTCCATTACAGTCCTTCGACTGGAAGTCCTCTTATTATGGCTTCTATCTGTTGAATGATCTTACGCTGGAGTCTTTTCGGCTCGCGAATCAGTTGTTCCGCATGAGTGACCATTCGGATGAGAACATTACTTCTCTGCAACAGACGATTCGGAAAATTACGTGCTGGGAGGATTGTACCCAATATCTGTGTTCCCTGCTTAACCTGTTATGGCAGAGAAGAGCAGCGTGCTCTGGAAAATACAGTGATGTCATTGATCAGGTGAAAGCTTATGTATCCCGTGAATACAATAACGAACAGGTCTCGTTGAAGATGATTTCTGCACACGTCAGAATCAGTCCAAGTCATCTAAGCAAGATTTTCAGTCAGGAAACTGGTCAAACGATAACAGAGTATCTAACCCAGATTCGAATCGGCAAAGCCAAGGAGCTGCTGAAAACAACCAACAACAAAACCTTTGAGATTGCTTACAAAGTTGGTTACAACGACTCTCACTATTTTTCAAATATATTCAAGAAAACAACAGGCTTTACACCAAGAGAATACCGAACTCAAGGAACCGAGGAATCGCAAGCCAGATCATCAGATACGAGAAAAGAGCCAATGTATGAATAAAGCCAGATTTGCACTTTTACTTACACTAATACTGCTGTTCCCGATGATCATTTCATCCGGTTCGGCACACATTCGCCCACAACAGATGGCTACAGCACTTCCTGCAACTTCACCTGTAGAGAAATCTGCAGCGAGCAAAACTTTCGGTATTATTTATCCAATGACGTATCCAACCTATGAGATGATCACGAAGGATGCAACGGAGTATGCAGGGAAACACAATATCACGTTAATTGTAAACGCACCTGATGAAGCCAACACCGAACAGCAGATCCGTATCATGGAGAATATGATCAAACAGCATGTGGACGGAATCGCTATATCGCCTGTGGATGCTGCTGCACTTACCCCCGTTATTGATGCAGCCCAAGCTGCGGGTATTCCGGTCATTACATTTGAGTCAGATGTTCCATCCAGTCACCGAATCGCTTATGTGGGCGCCGATAACTATCGTACCGGCCAGCAATTCGCGATGACAACTACAAGACTTCTGCATAATCAAGGCATGATTCTTGTCGAGAATGGTTTGGAGGAGATGCAAGGTTTGCAGCAGCGGCTTAATGGATTCATTGATTATATCCGCAGTGAAACAGACATCGAAATCTTGGAAGTTCGTTATCATCAAGGGAATGAAGATCAAGCCATGTCCGATATGGAGAACATGATTCAAGCTCACCCTCACTTCAATGCGATTATCGGGCTCGATTTTGTTTCTGTCTCTGCTTCTACCCTGATCTGGAAAGCAAAAGGCCTTAACCGGCATTTAATCGCGTTCGGTGATAGCCCGACTAGTGAAAACGGGTTGCTCAACGGTCAATTGTCTGCTGTCATTTCTCAGAATGAAGGAGTCTGGGGTGCCAAAATGATGGAGACCCTGTTACTCGCTAGCGACAGTGTGCCTGTGAAGGAATTTATTGATACGGGGATCATTGAAATAAACCAGGAAGGAAGTAATTAAGGGGAGGTCCTCCTGTCATTCTGATGACAGGAGGACCTCCCCATTTAAATTTTACGTACACGTAGTTATTACATCCGTTCATCGAAGTGTTTCTCAAGAAAGATGACTCTCAAGTATGATGATCCTTTTTAAAAAGTCATTTTTTCCATTCGTTTTCTAATATGCTCATCTCGATTAGATTCCAGAAGGTATCTTCGTATCTTCTCGCATCACGAATAAGTCCTTCTTGTACAAAGCCCGCTTTTTCATAACATCGGATGGCTGAGACATTAAAATCAAATACGCCCAGACTGATCCGGTGCAACTTCTCCTCTTCAAATCCAATTCGAAGTGCCTCATCGATCATTTGCTTCCCATAACCTTTACCCTGATATGGCTTGCCAAGAAGCACCTTACCGATACGCCCTGAACGATTATATCGATCGATACCGCCAAGAGCAATATGTCCCACAATCTCCTGAATCGATTCATCCATCACTTTATAAATGAACTTATTTGAAGTCTTCTTATCATTGGCACCATGCAAATAATCCGATAGCTGCTCTCTGGAAAGTGGATATTGGAACTGAGGGCCGGCCCACTGGAGCAAAAATGCTTCATCCCCACTCCATTCGATCAGTTGATCAAAATCTTCCGGTTCAAAGTATTGGAATGTAATCATGTGTATCCGCCCCTTCTTTTTTTATGTCATATCATAACCTATTTCAGTTCTCTTGTATCGTCATAATTATGAGTTTCATCAAACGCTCTGTTTCTTATATTCATTTCACGAATGTAGTTTCTGACAACATTCATTGTACTAATTAAACAGATAACTCCACCCAAAATACATATCGCGGCTATCCAATAATTCAGTGCAAAATTCACTTGATAATCACTCGGAGTATAACTGCCAGCTGCTGCTGACTGGAATGCTGCATAGCCTAGCTTGGGAATCACCTCTTCAATCATTTTCGAGATCGTAATAATCACAATTCCTAACATGATAAAGAGTAATGAGAAAATAATGTGTACATGCTTCAAAGACAAGCTACCTCCTTTACAATCCACATCGCGTGTGTTTTGGCACTACTTGCATCTTAGAAGCCGAACGACTTCGCCATCAATCAGCCCTTCACTTATTCTCTGAAAACCAAATGATTCATACAGATTTCCGGCGATACCATTTTCCGGCCTGTGTCCAATCATGATGCGTTTGCAATTCAGCGATTCTTTCATTAGATCAATTAACTTCCTCAACGCTTCTCTTCCATAACCTCTGCCCTGATATTTTGTATCTATCATTAGAGCAAAAAGCCAGTAGTTATCCTCATGATCCGGCTTATCTGAGTACACAGCAAATCCAACCAGATCCGAATCAAAATAGATGGCCATGGGTCGAAAATCAGTCACAACCTTGGATTCAGCAATCCAATATACAACCGGCGCGGGAAAACTTTTTTTCTGTTCTTCCGTTACATTCAGTTGAGTACATGCATACCAATTATCCACCGACACACTTTTTAATTGAATCATAAATTGAAACTCCTCCTAGTGAAAATTACACAGAGGAATCCCACTGAAGACTTCCTTGGGTCCTCTGCGCTAGACAAAAACACCTCTTGTAACTTCATTTCTACTTTTCAGATTCGTATTGTTTCTCATATCACATCACTCCTCTCACGTATATTTCAGCGTTTCAACGAAATTTCACGATTAAGACTTGTTAAAGCTCGCTTGCAGTGTCCATTCTAATCTGCGGAGCCATTCCCTATGTACATCTGGATGAGCATTCTTGATTCGGTTCATGATCTGTATTACTTTGGATGTGGAATATGCCCGAATTAGATCATTTGTTACATCAATATTTGTACGTTCTGTATATGCATTTAAGAAGACTTCTGACAGATCCTTTGCCATGTGAGGGTAATGAAGATGCACAAACCAGACCACCCATGCGATATCAAACAACGGATTGCCCCATCCTGCCCACTCCCAGTCCAAAATGAACATTGAATCGTTGGATAACATGACATTATGTGGTCCGTAATCTCCGTGAATCAGAGTTTGCTCCCAATGATCGGAAATGTCCAACACTTCTTTTACCATGCTTTTGATTCCGGAGGGTACAAACTCAAGTTCCTCCACATCATTAGCGGACTTCGTTATGACTGGCAGCTCTGCTTCGCAGTCACCTCGTTTGATTGTGTGCACGTCTCTGGCGAGATATATACCAAGTTGCTCATAAATTTTCCTGCCTTGGTCACGTCCATCTTGATCCAGCAGCCTCTGTGCGTTTATTCCTGGAACATAATCCATCATAACAGACAGCCAGTTTTCTTTTTCAAAGCAATCATGCACTCGCGGAGTCACGCCAGAATGATTTAACAACCTTAGCGCGCTTATTTCTGTCCTTGCATCTGTATTTTCTACATGATAGATTTTAGCAATCATCTGCGGATCAGTTCCCTCAAGTAAAAGGGTCGTATTGGTATAACCACCTGTTAGTTTAACAATGTTCACATTCGGAAATCTGTTTAACAAGATGTCATGGTTCACTTCATACATTCCTTCTTTCTTAGTCCTTGAAGTTCAGTCCTCTTTTAGACAACCTCAAACCTAATCTTCGATCTCTGAAAGCATAGGGCTATGTTTAATCAGTTCAGCGATTTCAAAAGATTTATTGGCACCTAACACTTCCCTAACAGCTTCAACCCCCTCTGACTTCCAGACCGAACAGACATATTTAGAAAAAGCATACCCATTCAAAGCATATCCATTGTCCTGTAGCCGTCTGAATAACCCCACACTTTCCTCTACCTTTTCAATATCTGTCAAAATACATGCCAGATTGTTCATCGCGATGTGAACATCTCTCTGTGAGTTACTGGATGAATTCAATTGTCTCCAGCTACCTACAACTTCCTGATTTTTTATTTGATCTAATGCTGACCAGTCGATCTTGTTTATCAAATTCAGCGTTTCATCCAGAAGCAGATTTACTTCTCTAACCTCCCCAACATGATGCAGATAGGCCAGACGCTGTTTGTTATATGTAATCCGGGCAAAAAGAATATTGGACCATGTCTCATCTTCTTGTATGAGTTGGTTCATATTTTCAAGCACACTGCCCATTTCACTGTATCTCTCCAAAACCCAAAGCGAACCACCCAAAGCCCGATGGCTTTCGAATCGAACACCTCGGTTGGTATCGAACTTCGGGGCATAATCGCTAGCATATTGGTACCAATCCATCCAATGATCAAAGTAGTTCCCCAGAGATAATGACAACGCTTGTGTCGAATCCGAAACGATCCAGTGTAACTGCTCCGGGGCGAGATTTTCTTTTCCCCATTTGAAGAATTCCTGGTGATTGGCATAAAGCGGTTCCGGCTCTCTTAACAAGGCATAACCATCTGAAATATTCCAGTAGACCCAGCCTCGTTCATGGACAGACAATTTCCTGGATTGTTCGAAGTTTTTCAGTAACTCAATCATACCCTGATGATCCCCTCGAACTACTAATTCCTGAAAAAAATGAACGATATTCATCCCCATCCTCCGTCCCTAATTAGTTTCAACCCAGCTATGTCAATGGCTTCGTGCCGCAAGCTGTAATGAAATTCATCATGGCATAGGCTTCCGGCGAATGATTTATCGCTTCAGATGCTTGTTGCAGCTGAGCAAATTCCTCCGAACTGATCACACCTTTTTCAGCAAAATGTACAAAACGATTAAGATTAAACTGGTGCTTAAACCCTTCTATGCCTAACAGATCACTATGTTGAAGGACAGAATCAATGTCAACATCGATGTATCCGCTCTCAGAAAGGAGACGCGGCAGACTTCTGCCAATTAAGCGATTACCGCCGTGTTGTGCTACATAGTCCGAAATTTTCATTAATACCTTATGCAAAGCAGGAACATCAGGATTCACTGCTCCAAAAACGCCGTCATCCACATCAATAATAGCAAGACGGCCACCAGGCTTCAGCACACGATATATCTCTTTTGCAGCTTCGTCAGGATTGTTCAAGTGAAGAAAGATCAGTCTTGCCACGACAAAATCAAAAGAATCATCAGGCAGATCCATCTGGTAGATGGAAGACTCTACAAATTGCAATCGCGTGGAAGGAATATCTTTCAGCCGTTCTTTGGCTTGTGCTTGCAATGAACGATCAATCTCAAGCGAGGTAAGCTCGCTGTCTGGCAGACTGTTCAATAATTGCTCTGTAATGTAACCTGGTCCGCTTCCGACCTCCAATACACGCATTCCATTTTTCAAACCATACCATTCTAGATTTCGGAATTCTTTGGACCACCCCATTATCGCCTGCATCTTTAACCTCTCTAATTCCTCTTGTAAACTTAACACTGCCGTTTGGATACTGTATGTTGAACGTGGATCACTCATATATTCTCTCCTGTTCTTCTGTGGAAAAATAAAAACATATATCCTTAGACCTTTTTCTTCCCTAGAAAAAGGGCAACCTTATGTTGTTTCTCTATCGTTCCACCTGCAGCATCAATGGAATGTTTGATTCGCTCTAGAAGTGAACGCCGAACATCAATAGAAAGCTGCTGATGTTCGGAATTGGTATTTAACAGCGCGACATACTCTTCGCTGGAACAGGACTGTATCCAGTTATACTCCTTAACCTCAATATCCGTGAACAAGCCAGATTTTTCTGTTATTTCTTTACGCTCCTGGATAACTTCATCTGGCGAAGGATATTGAGAATCATCCAGATGAGGGGCTAATGCTATGTAGTGGGAACGAATTTCAGTATGCAGCGGGTCATAATTCGGAACATGAATCGTCCAAAAAAGTCCAATGCCGCCTGTATTCTCTAGCAATTCCCAAGCCCGGTGGTAACCAACTTCCGGATCAATGAAGTGAAAGGCCGTTCCTGACATAATCAATTGAAATCGCTTTCCTTCGTTATTCCAGTCCTCAAAGGAAGTGTTGATTATTTGAATCGATGGATAGGACTTGAATTTGTCTGCGGTGAACTGTGCCAAGTTGCTGCCTAATTCAATACACGTGATGTTTGTATAGTCCTTGCTCACCAATCCGCCAGTGGCCTGCCCCGTTCCGCAGCCAATCTCAAGAATGGAATCCTCTTTATTAAGATTCAGATATGTAAAAATATCATCAAACATTTCACTCGGATAGACGGGTCTATATCGTTCATATTCATCTGCTACGAGATTAAACGTTTCCTTATTTTCCAAGTTCGCATCCTCCGATTTCAGTTGTGGTTTTCCAATAATACATTGACTAAACTTACCATATCTTATTATTCTTGATAGTAAGAGGATAAACCTTTCAATAAGAGAATGATGATAGTTTAAGTTCAAATTTTATATCCTAGAGGACTGAGGTGTTCTTGTGAAAAGTATATTTGATACGATCAATGCTGCTGAAATTACAGAGCGCATGGCTCAACTTAGTGAAAAATCCATCCCTGAATGGGGCACGATGCAGGTCTCTCAAATGCTGGCTCACTGTTCAGCATTTCATGATATCCCCTTAGGAAATGCTTTTCCACCTAGAGGATTACTTGGGAGACTTATAGGACGGTTCGCAAAACCAATGTTTTATAATGACAAGCCCTTGCCCCATAATATGTCTACGATCCCGACAATCATTATTGATGATCAACGACAGTTTATAGAAGAAAAAGAAAAGCTTGAGCAGCAGATTAATATCTTTCAACAAGGTGCTTCAGAAAAATTCTCCCGCCACCCCCATCCCTTCTTCGGAAAATTAACAGCCGAGCAATGGGGTAAAGGCATATACAAGCATTTAGATCATCATCTAAAGCAATTTGGAGTTTAGCGGTTATGCACGGTGTGCCAGTTATGCATGCTGTTCTATTATTCCTTTCATTGACTGACGAGTTCAGCATGTAATATCCGGAACTTATTGGTTTCTGGATTACATTCTAAATTAGCAATGACTCAACTTCATTAACCCAATCTCCTTCTTCGTCAGCCAGTAAAGTCCTCCAACCAAGTAGTTTAGCAGAATGTAAATTTTTCTCTTGATCATCTATAAATAGAACCTCTTCTCCAGCTGCCAGGAGGGTTTTGACCCGTTGGTATATCTCAATCTCAGGTTTGCATAAACCCACTTGATTAGAGATGGTTACACTTTTGGTAAATGAGAATAAACGGCTCAGATTCGGCTCAATCCATTCCTTACAATGATTGCTGAGTAGATGGAGATCTGCGAACTCACTCCATCGCTCAAGGTATTGAGCGGCTGGTAAGGGAACAATCGAATTGTATAAGATGTCCTTCGCTCGGCTTATTGATAATTCAGGATACATCTCCTTCAACGATTGACAGAACTCTTCTTCCCTCATCATTCCTGTCCAGAGCTTTCGTTTGATTCCTGCAAAATGTACTTTCAAAGATTCTGCCGATAGGTTGGTTTCCTCACTCATATCTTTCCAGCACGTCAACGACATATTACTTAACAAAACCCCTGCGATATCTAAAACGATCTGTGGTCTGCCTTTCATTTTATCGACCCCCGAGTTCAACTAATACGACGTATAACAGTCCTTAAGTCACTTAAAAGCGTCATGCGGAAGGACAGCATGTACACCCTTAACGCCATTCACAATTTGGGTGATACGCAGGTCAATTACCGCGCTTCCAAGTGCAATCGCTTCCACTCGTTCTAGTCCGTACAACTCACCCATCAGATTGAGCATCCCATCTAATGCTTCAACCGTAGCCTCATTCAGATCTTCATGAAAACCGAAGGTAATCCAGCCGGATGGCGTATGTGCACGAGGATTGGTCAAAATCATATCATCAATCACATTAAGCGTGACATCCACCACTTTCATCGGACATTCAATGGCCTGACAGCTGACTTCACCGTCTCCCTGCCGTGCATGACCATCACCAATCGCGAGATAACCCCCGTCTACGGGGATAGGTAAATATAATTTACTTCCCTGCACCAGTTCCTTGCAGTCGATGTTCCCTCCACAATAGCGAGGCGGCCAAGTCGTATGAATTCCACCTGACTCTGGCGGCATGCCCACTACACCCATAAACGGCGAGAGAGATACAGTGAAGGACTTTCCTTTTATTTCACAGCTTCCACTCATCGTTCGGCGATCAAGTGTCCAGTTCAGCGACAGTTCTTCAACCTCTGTTAGATGTAACTTCTGGTTCTGCCAGTTCGGATATCCGCCAGCGGAAGTAAACCCGTAACTCCCGGGTACGATCTCATTGAAAATAATCTCCAACGTCTGTCCTTGCTTCGCCTCATCGATATAGATCGGACCGATTAAGGCATGACCTCCATCTTTTTCACCTTGACGATCAAAAGGTTTCATGCGTTCCACATAACTCACACCTGTTCCCCAGCCCGCATCCAGCGTCTGAAAACGAATGGAATCACCAGATTTCACGCTCAAAATGGGGGTTACCTCATTGGTAAATGAACCGATCAGATTTTCCTGAGTTAATTCAATCGTATGACTACTCACTACAATCCCTCCCTGGTTTGGGATACATATTATATTCAAAGCAAGCAACATGTTGTGTTCCGTGTCACCCCCTGCCTGCTAAATCCTTTACGCTTCAAGGTTGGCAAGATATTTCTTCAACGGTTCCATATGATGCTGGTCATGCCATATAAAATCTTCAAGGTATTGGGGAATATAAAATACGTTCCCCTCTGCGTCCAAATACGTCTGATGAAGCTGTTCCTCCGATAATCCTCGAATGTCATTCATAATTTTATGGCGGTACGTGATAGCCTTGTTTACGATTTCGGACGTCTCTGTGCGGTTACCAAATTCAATAGCTTTGCGATTAAACTCTTCAAAATTCATATGTTTCAACGTAACTGGCTGCTTCAGAGCAATCTTCTCAATCGCTTCCTTGTAAAAATATCGGTCCCATAACATGATATGAGTGACGATTGATTTTATCGTCCATTTCCCTTCTTCCATGCTGGAATTCCAGGTCTTCTCTTCAAGATGATTCATCGTCTTGACAAACAACGCCCATTCTTCAAAAGTTTGAAGCAAATGTTCAATCTCTTTAGTCATGATTACATTTCCCCCTTCTATCTTTTTTGAAATGATTCACTGCTCAATATGTTCTCTTCGGTTACGATTCATCCATCCCAAAGCATAATCAATCATCTCTCTTTGGGGTATCAGATAACTCACAGATTCCCCTACCATTCCTTCGGTAACAGCGTTAGTCTGGATCTTAAACTCATTAAAAATTAATTCAAAATCATCTGATTCATTGTTAATATCATCGTATGTAGTCCATTGCTCAAATCCATCCACCAGCATTTTTACTCCCCAGACTTTTGGCTTAACAAATGAATTCTGCTGTTTATATTCGGCCAGGTGCAAGGAGGTGTTACTATTTGTAGGCGCACCAAGTAACAGAATGTATCCACTCAAATCATAGATTTTTCCTAACGGAGATTTCTCATTTAATGCATAATGCAAGTTGTGATCTTCCATTATCCGTTTGGCCTCTTTCCCCCAGGCAGCAAAAGACATGTGCGGATGTGAGCTTCGAAACACACCATCTTGCCTCCGAAACACCTCAGGAATGATGCCCATATACGAGGTTGGTGTTAAATCAGGATAATAAATAGGCATGTTGTCTTTGATAAACTCAATTTCCTCTGAAGACAGGTTCGCGTCATGCTCTGAAGGTTCACAAAGATGTTCTGTTTGAGTGGGCATGACAATGGTTCCATTGGTTCCAACGGCTTCTTCCAGAGCTAAAATAACACTTACCGGGCCGCCTATAACCTTACCTATTGCTTTGAAGGAGGAATGAACGATTATCGTCATACCCTCCCTTATCCCCATTGAATTTAAATCATTAACTATACTTTTTCTTGTTTGTAACTCCATTGAAATCCTCATTTAATCCTCCAGACCAAAGCAGACAAAGTTATTACTAGATATCGATTCCGCTACAGCTTCGTAATATAATTTTTACATATTTTTCAATGGTTCATGATGGTTCTTGAACAGTGCTGCAATAATCTTCTCCGCACATTCTTCCGGTGTGTTCATACTGGTATCAATGGAGTAGCTATAGTTGATGTTTTTAGCCATGATTTGATGCTGCTCATCCGATTGCTCTTCTCTTCGATCACCACGTTCAATGTTCCGCTGACGACAGATATCGAGAGGACAGTACAGTTCCACAATATCCAGTGGAGACCCTTCAAAAATCTGTTTGACTTGTTCATAATGCGGCGCGAGCTCTGGTCTTTCCACAAGTATGCCATCGATCAGAACATGCTTGCCATGGTCTGAAAATACTTTTGCCGTATGATACATCATTACAATCGCTTCACTCAGATACTTCCAGTAATCCGTCTGTAGATGTTTATCACCAATCGTATTTTCAAATAAATCATTAGCCACAACATAGAAAAACGGATCATCGTATGATTGCATCGCCTCTACAATTGAAGTTTTACCAGAGCTGGTTACACCGTTCAAAAATATAATTTTGCCTTTTTCCATGATAGTCATCTTCCTTTGCTTAAGTATAATTTCATAAATGTAATATAGCGTGTACTACGTGTGTTTCATTGATTTTTTGAGCAGCATGATCTGGCCAATATGATAGGCGTTATGAATACATAGATTTGATACAACTCCCCACCATGGCGCGTTGAAATAGGCAGGGATTTCACGGGTCAATTTATGTTCTTCACTATCTTCGAGTGCCCTGTTCCAATCACTAAACACGGTTTTCAGTCTATGTAATGTCTTGCGCCACTCCACATCATTCAGGTTAGACGGATCTATGTCGAATGTATCCTCATTATTCACTGAATTCTGCCCGTTGACCTGTTCGGCAATATATCTCTCAAGCCACTTCTCATTCCAGAAAATAAGATGATTGACGATCGCCCAAATGGAATGCTCTCCCTCATTCTTTACATAAGAGGCTTCCGCCGCATTGAGGTCTGTCAAAATATCATGAAGCGGAATAAACCAGCTCTTGTCATGATAACAGGCGTTTAATTGGTCTATGAGAATAGCTTTGTAACTCATCGCTGCACCTCACTCAGATTAATATAAAATTTATCCGTTCATTGACTTCGCAATCTTCATCACAAGATCTTCTGACATGTTTCCGCCAATGATCTCGTATTGTAGCGCCTTCCCATGCACATCCTCTTCGATCCATATCAATTGGGAAGTTTCGTTATTGAAAATATAAAATGCTTGGACGCCACGTATGGCTACCTGTTTAACCTTAGTACCATCATGATCAGACAATGCGATCCGGCTCTTTGTTGTCCCGAAAATATTAAGTTTATAACCACCGTATTCTTTATAGGTGATGCTGATGCCCACAACCCTCTTATTGGGCTTCAAGTCGCGTATCACTACATTTCTGCCTGACCTGTTACTTTCTTCAATCATTTCATCAATTTCTTGCGGAGTTAAATTATCAAATCCATAAAGTACATGAATGGCATCTATATCAGAATCAATCGGAAATTTCGGCTGCCATGGAGAATAATGTTTCTGCAATTGTTTCAAACCGTCTTCCCATGGAATGGGTGCATAATTGGTCTGTTGCGTGAATTGATTTTCTATAACATCTGCGGTATAAATCGCCTTCCCCTCACCAGGCTTTAAGTCAAAGACGATTCGGTCAATCGCATGATCATTGCGTAAGGATTCAATTTGAATCTTTCCAAGCACATCTCCGCTTTTGTTTTTGATATCCATTGTTCTTTCACTCCTTTGTTTTCAAAAATACCTTTCTGATCTTCATGCTATAGAAAGCTGAGACCTACAGAAGATAAAACGATCATGAGGACTCCAAATATGCAAATCGTCGGTAAGATATCCTCGTAACCATAACTTGTCGTTTATTCGTCTGAGATAAAAACCTTTTGGAAATTCATTATCCTCCGTAAGGGCTGCAGATGCTATCGTAATGGAGCCGGACGGAGCTTTGTTACCCTCTGAAATATTGGTAGAACATATCTCAGGCTGATCCAAATATTGCATTCTTAGATAAGGTCCTAACTCAACCGGACAACATTCTAACCCAAGATCATTTGCTCTTCGAAAGAGCTGAAAAGTCGTAGCACCATCCGAAAATCCAAGTTGTCTGACGGTCAACTCAACCGTTTGCAATCTTCGCTTTGTACTGGAAACTATAAATCTCTCATCATTTAACAACTGTTCTCCATATTTATTCAATAAAATAGAGTGTTGGTCCAGTTTCTGTATAAGCTGTGGTTTTGTTAAACCGCCAACGTCTACCGTTCTTATTTCAACTGAACAGTCAGGGTATACTTTTTCGTCTTCAATCAACATCCGCATCCCCTAATCTAGTTCTGAATTCGTTTACATACAGATCCTAGGTAAGTGATAGCAGCAGACCAAGGCTTCTCATTAAAAATTCAATTCACAATCATGGTGTTCCCACAAATCAAATAAGTTACCGTCCAGATCTTCTAACACAAAAAACTTCCCATACTGTCCCTCATCACTAATAGCCCCTACTTTCACATTCTCTGATGTATGTAAAGAACCAATGTCATCAGTGAAAAATGTAATGACCCATCTCTTTTTCTGATGCACTTCAAATGTCGCTCGTGTTTCATTGTCGCTTTGAATCAAGTCCAAAATTGGGCGATCACCCCGAAATAAACTCAAATATCCTTCGCGTTGGTGGCGAATGTTAAATCCAAAATGCTTTACAAACCAGGCAGCTGACACTTCCAAATCTTTCGCTGGAATTACATTATATGCTATGCCTAGAATTCTTCCTTTCCCCATTATGTTACCTCCACACCTGAGATAAGACCCTACCACCTCTGCGATGTTATACAAGATTTAATTTGAGCAATATGATGCTGCCCGTGCCATACAAATCTTTGTAGAGCAATATCCAATGAAATTGTACCTAACACTTCTGTTTGGAGTTTTCGTCTAAACCGATCGGGATGTAAACCATGTAGCAACGTGAGAAATCGCTTGTGCAGTATCTCCATCAGCAAAATTGAATCTTCGATGGGCGTATTCCTGTAATCATGTAATGATGCCCATAAATCCTCTCGATATGAGCTTGCCACCGGTTCATCTTCAGTCAAGGCTCTCTTAAATATGATATAAGCGTTCATGTCATTGTCCGCAAGATGGTGCACAATCTGTGTGATTGTCCAACCGCCATTACGATAAGGAGTACAACGTTGTTCATCATTGAGATATTGTGTAATCTCTCTTAAGGTCTTCGTAATTTCGGGAATTTGACGAATAATATGGATTCTGTCCTCATTAGAGAGTTTAAGATTTGGCTCAAAGTGTCCTATCGGAAAGCGTACATTTTCATCCAAGGTTGACCACCTCTCCATTTCTCTACTATAGAACCAAATCATATCCAATATAACCCACAATGTTCCATTTGCGAAGTGTAAAAGCAAAAAAAGAAGCAACCTTTGTTCTCGGGCTGCTCCTTATATTAAACTACTCTCATATCTGTATTTGGATTAGAAAACTAGGATCTGATGGATGTCCTTATTCTGAAAATTCAATCAAAAAAGGATGACTTTTCTCATCTAATGCATTATGAATTCTGTCATAGAAATTTCCCCATGTTATCATTTGTCGAGCTTCTTCTAAAGTAAAGTAGCCCACCTCTTCACTTTCATCACTGGTAGTTAAAGCTCCACCAATCGGTTTTCCAGTAAATATATTGTTGCATACACCGCGCGTTATGTTCTGATACAAACCACAAAATTTTATTAATTCAATATCAATCCCTGTTTCCTCTTTCACTTCTCTGACTGCTGCCTGCCTAATAGTCTCTCCTTCTTCAACACAACCTTGAGGCATTTCCCAACCTCTTCGTCCTTTCATGAGTAAAATCTCATTATGTTCATTGAGAACGATTACACTAGCAGAAACGATAAATTTCATTCTAATTCCTCCTATAAAATCAATTTTTTTAAAATAATCATACAAATAAAATCCAATATTTACTATTCTTAAATGTCTTATTTCTACATCTAACATAGTTTTTATAGGCTCTTTTCCAAGTTTTTCTGTTAGTATCTATCTGATATTACGTTCCCATATTCACAACACAAGCAGACCTTAGATAGTTCCTATCTTAGGTCCGCTTCAATCGTTCCTTCCAGACTAATAATATAATTAACTGCTTCTTCGAAATCACTTGCAATAAAATCCGCTTCTGTGTTTGACCATTTATGTCTGTATTTATTTAAAGCTTCATTCCCTGCTCCAGTCAAAACTAATATCTTTTTGCATCCAGCATGATGACCTGCTAAAATATCAGACCATCGATCCCCAATTACAATACATTTACTTAAATCTAAATTGTTTTTCTTAGCAGCGTCAAGTAACATTCCGGGGTTCGGTTTGCGGCATTCACATCTCTCCGTATGTTGATGCGGACATATAAAAACATAATCAAAGCCAAATTCTATCATTTCTCTTACAAATGCTTCTTTTGTAGCTTCACCTCTTGAAATACCGGGCTAGTTCGTAAATCCGTACAGTTTAATTCCAAGTACTTTTAATTTTTCCAGAGATTTTTTAGTGTATGGAAACAATTCAAATTCCCCCGGGTAAAGGACTTCATCTGAACCACCGATCGTTCCATCACGATCGATAAAAACTGCGTCTACAGTGAATACTCTCATAATTAACCTCCAATTATCGGATTTTGATCATTTATAAATACACCTTCACTAAGCTTTCGATAACGTTTCTGTAATCACCACTCGAGACCAATATTAAGATTATCTCTTGGAAAACATCTAAGAATTGATTCTAAATCTAGCTAAAGTCTGTCTTCAAACCACTGTTATTCCTCCCTGATTTTAACATTAGCGATAATCTCACAAAACGTTCCCGTACTCACGACGTTCATTTTTAAATATGTATGCTGAAGCGCTTCCATAAAATACACTTCCAGTAGACTATGGCTCCGTTAGGAGCCACAGCATAAATATAATGTTATACGGCGGAATCGATTCTCTGATTTGACTAACATATTATTTATTTCTTCAACTGAGTTTCGAATCTGCTATATGCTCCAATAGATTTCCAGGCTGACATCCCAATGCCGTACATAATTTATCGATTACTTCTAACGATACATACTCATTCGTATTAAGTTTTGCCATCGTTGCCGATGAGATCCCCGTGATTTTTAATAAATCCTGCTTCTTAATCTCCCTGTCAATCAATAATTTTTGAAATGGTTTATAACTTATCATCTGGTATCCCTTCATATCCGAATTGAAGCTTTATATAGGACCTTCTCAAAAACAAATTCATCTATAATCAATTCTCATCTGATCGGAATCTTTACTTCAATGCTATACCATATCTGAAATAAACATGGCTTTAGTTCCTTCTTCTGGCTTAAATCCAAATAATCCATAGAATTTTTCTGCACTATCATAAGATATAAGCACTTTTGTCTTGATATTAGAATATCGACTAAGCATTTGTTCCATCATTCTCTTTCCAATTCCTAATGATTGATATTCTTTGTGTACTAACATGTAATGAAAATATACTGTCATCACGCCGTCAGACAATGCATTTATTAAACCAACTAATTTGTTATCATCCCATGCAGTAATAACCGTATGCGAGTTGTTTATTGCTTGTCTAAGATCTTCTGGGAAATCTCCTGATTTCCAGTCCACCGAATGAAACAGTTCTTGAATTGCCTGTGTATCAATGTCTTTTATTTCTTTGAAAATGATTGTCATAATATTGCTCCTATGCTTGTTGTTTTGGTTGAGAGTATTGGATACCGTTTCTGTAATCATGAACCCCAAAGGGGGGTGTCCGTTGAAAATTTTCTCGAAATCCATCCGCAGCCCCAGGCTCCGAAGGAGCAATGCTTGAATATTATATTATAGGACTGAATCGCTTCTCGAATTGACCTTCACGATTTATTTTTCTCCTGGTACGTATTCAATTAAATCAGATAATTTACAATTAAATGTATCGCATAGCTTGAATAAGGTTTCCAGCTTTGTTGTTTCTATATTCGTTTCCCTATAGAGCTTATTGATCGAATTCCGACTTAAGCCCGATTTTGCCATCAATTCTGTTATATCATCTATTCGATGTTCTGCCATGAGTTCTCGTATATTACATTTGATTATGTTCATCTTTTTCCCTCCATAATTCTATCTTCTGGAGTGTCATAGGGAGTACACTCAGCTTTCTGTGGAGACAGATGAATATTTTAAAACACTTCGTGATGCTTTGCCCGATAAACTTCAACATACAGTTTTTCTTTATGAAGACGCACAAATCTCACTCCAATCCATCCTAGAAAGAAGTATCTACATACAAGGTTGCAAAGATGCCCTACAACTATTTAGTGTATTGCAGAATTCTAGTATTTAGAGGGCTATATGACCCTCTTTTCTATTGTTTTTGATTCTGTCGTATAACGTCCTGCACGTTCACGAAAATACCCAGCCTTAGATAGCTCTTATCTTAAGCTGAGTCGTATTTTCTAAGTGTTCTTCCATGATTATACATCTCACAACCAAAGGGTGGTATCCCTACAGCTTGAATACATTATTATGCGCCGTTACTCTCTTCGAAGCATCACCTAGAACCTATAATAAACATTCCAACTTTATTTTTTACTTTGGTATAAAAACTCAACTTCACCATCTAACAAATATCGATATTCAAATAATTGCATTGTTCTTTCCCTAATTCTCTCCCGTATAACCGTGCCTAGGCTTACCGATCCTTTTGATCCAAGGTAACCATTATTAATAAATGCCTTCTCTACAAATTTTGTTTCCTTTAAGTGATACTGTAACCATTCTTTCTGCGATTCGATTAGTGCTTCTCTTGGTTCTCTATCCAACTTAGAACGAAGCTTTTTATATATTTGATTCAACTCTTTATCCCAAATCTCTGTATATTTGCTTTCCAACGCCCCCCATCCCATTGTTGTAATAATCTCTTTTGAATTTTGAGCCTCATTAAATTCCACTTCATAATCATGATCTATAGGATTTCGAAGCATTTCATCATAAAATTCTCCTTTCAATTCATAGTTCCCAATGCTCATGGATAACACTTCATTGTTAGAAGCATCTGATCGACCTTCAGTTATTTCTTTCGGTTCTGTTCCATTACCTGTACTCTCTTCATCAGGAGGCAGTTCAGAATTCATTTTTGATTTAGTTTCGCTGTTCAAGGTAGTCGATTGACTACTATTTTGGCAAGATGAAAACACTATTGTAATAAAAACTAATAAGAGTATCTTACCTTTCATAAATTATCTCCTTTAATGGCGCATAACGTTACTGTATCCACGACCCTCCCACCAACTTAAGCGACCAATTGGAGCGGGCGCGATGCGGTTAGTCGTACGGATGTGTCCGCTGAATTCTCTTCCCTGCCGATTGCTTCTCGCCGATCGAGGAACTGTCAGGCTCCCAAACGTGGATATAATGTTAGCCGAAGTCAGTTGCTTCTAGGTGTTAGCTCAATCCTTCTCTTACAATTTGCAATAGTTCTTCTTTGTGGTCTGGGTGACATGCAATTAAATAAGGTTCTTCTTTCATTCCATTAAACTTATTTCCTTCAAAATCTATAACAAGCCCCCCTGCTTCCTTAACCATTAAGATACCTGAATACAAGTCATCACCTTCAGAATTGTACAGAACAATTCCATCAATATCTCCTTTGGCCAACATACACCATTGAAGCGTTGGAGCCCACAATCTTAACATTCGTTTAAATCTAATATCAATGTATTGTCTTAGTTTTACTGCTTGTGGGTCGTTTTGTACTCTGTGACCTTGAATCCAACCTATATTTCCTTTGAAAATATTCGGGTTACTCTTAATTTGTATTTGTCGATTATTGCAGCTTGTCCCTTCACCAATAACAGATACAAATAAACGTTCTGTTAGAGGTTCATAGACCACTCCAAGCACAGGCTCTCTTTTGTACATTAAGGTAATTGATATCGTAAAAACAGGTAAACCAATCGCAAAATTATTAGTTCCGTCTAAAGGATCAATTAACCATAACCAATCGTGCTTAGTTCCGATAAGCCCTGCCTCTTCACTGTGTATCTGATGATTTGGAAATACGCCTTGTATTTGTTTGATGATGATTTCTTCACAGATATGATCTACTTCAGTAACCACATCCCCAAATTCATCTTTAGATCTCAGTTCAACAAAGTTATCAAACTTCTCTTTAGAGATTAGACCTGCTTCGCGAATAATTCTTATTGCTATCTCTTTTGCGGTTTGAATAATCTTACGATCCATTACGCACCTCATATTGATTTTGATTTTAACTGATTTCATCTAACATTTTGTGTTCACGACGACTGGCTGGATACATTCTTCTACTTATAGTTTCTACCCGACCAAGGAGCACTAGCGACGATGCTTGAACATCTGGTTAGGCAATGTCGTTGCCCTCCATGATTACCCTTACATACTCATCCCAATTCTTATCATCTGTATTGATTTCTATTGTTGGAACTCTTGAGATTTGAGCTTGATGTCTTAATACATTTTGGATTCTTAATAATTCACTTACCGACGATCTTACTTCTTCTTCTGTTTTATAGATCCATTCTTCTGGTTGTCTACTTTTAATTCTTTCTTCTACAACTTCGGGCGAGATTGTAAGCAAAATACACCTGGCACCTAAAGACTCAAGCTGTTCTTCTATTTTATTTATCTCATCCAAATCCGAATCTACAAATGCAGCTCTATGATTTAAGTGAAACCTCTCCAGAACATAAAATAGTCCCCTAGATCCTCTAGATGCAGGACCAAGTTGAATTGCCCATTCGTTAAGGTTCTTTAGCATGTCAACCCGCTCTTTAAGTAACTCAATATGTCCTTCCCGGGTTAGACTTACATATTCTCCATGTTTATTATTCAAAATTTGAGTATAATGTTCTCCAAGGATAACTACGCTCCGTTCTGAGGATTCTTCTTGTGATTGATATCGTTTAATTGCTTTTAATACTGAAGTCTTCCCGGCATTTGAGTACCCCTCAAGAATCACTCCTCTAATATGCATTTAAATCTCCTTCCACTAGCATTATTTCGCCTAACGTTTCTGTATTCATACGTTCAACTTAGTTTAATATTTTTTATGAAACGCTTTCATTCGGTAGACCAAGGCTCCGAAGGAGCCGCAGCCTGAATATTATGTTATCTGATGCTGATACTTCTTTTAAATCCCCAAATACATTCTTTAGTTTTTATCTCTTCAAAAGGTCTTCCCATTCTTCGATTGATAATTTATTTGATATATTCTTTAAGTTTTCAGGGACACTTACAAAACACATTAATTCTAAACTATTTCCATCTGGATCATTAAAGTAGACCGAAGCATTTCCCTGATTAGGCCTAACAAATGGATCTATTGAATCTCTTTTTCCAAATGGGACAAGTTCTATTTCAATGGTTTGAAGCCATTTCACACTGTCTCGAAGATCTTCATAACTCACTCGAAATGCTATATGCCTTAATGATGGATGATAAGAAGTGAGATACTCATCGCCTTGCCATAGACCGACCCAACTCTTATCTTTTTCAATCCAGAAGAAAGCTGTATCTTCATCTCTCCAGGCCAGCTCTAATCCTAATTTAGAATAAAATTCGATTGATTGATCTAAGTTACTCACTGGTAAATGTGCTTCATACAACCCAAGTATCATGCTTTTCTCCTTTCGAACTTGCCAGTTTCAGACTTTTTGTATTGAGGACGTCCAATAGCCTTAGGGGCTGGATGTGTTCTCTCGTTTCTCAGAGTGACTTCGTGCGTCAATATGTTGTTAGCCAAATGAATTTCTGGAAGCAGCCATTGTATTTAAGGCGTTCTCAAAATAGCTATATACTTCATCTGCGATTTCCAGAAACTCTGCAACAGATACATCGCTATCCAAGTAACAAGCATACAGATACTCAACTAAAGCGCCGTCAATTTCACAATAGTTTAATATGGCATTCTTCATCTTAATAATGTCATCTTCCCATACCCCTGTATCTTCTAAAACCAAAGAGTATAATGCACGAATTAATCTCTTAGAGTAACCTTTAATATATCTAGTTTTCATTGAATGATCATTAACATTAGAAAGTGAACGATGTACACGATCCACTTCCTCCTTGGTATCTGTATTTAAGTCTACAATGAATTCTGGAGAAATTATGATCGGGGGTACTTTTTCACCAATGTCCTCCCCATGTATGCAAACACAAATGATCTTAATCCAAAAACCCCAATCATTCGGTCTACTTAATACATCATCAATTGAGCAAATGATCGTATCCATCTTAGTGACGAATGGATATTCTTCCAAAAGCCTGTCTTTGATATTTGACAATCTTTCGTAATCGATATCTTGGGGATTTGCACATACAATAGTAAAGTCTGCATCTGACTTAAAAGGTTGAGCTGTTCCTTTGGGAATCGAGCCACACATATATATGCTATGAATCTTACCTTTAAATTCGTTAAGGATACGATCCACATACTTATCAACCAAGTCCTTATATTCACTTTGTATTGCAATTCTATTTATAACTTTTTCTAATATCATATAGACTCCTCCTAAAATAAGAACTTCTTTCGGCTAACGTTGTTGTACTCCTGACGTTCAAGCAGCTTACCGTAGGGAACGGGTCAATAGACTTAGCTGATTGAATGTGTCGCCTTAATCAACTTCTCCGATATCCCTCTTGGCGACCGAGGAGCAAGTGCGACGGTGTATGAATGTACTGTCAGATAAAGTACCTTGAGTTACCCAAAAAATCTTTCTAGACTTACAGCAACACCGTTTTCATCATTATTAACGGTTATTTCATCAGCGATTTCCTTCAATTCCCTAATCGCATTTCCCATAGCAATAGAATATCCCGCCATCTTAAAGAGGCCTACATCATTATTATCATCACCAAATACAATAACGGAATCCAATTCTACATTATATAATTCACAGAGTTTAGTAATTGCCATTTCCTTAGATGCCAGGAGAGGCATGATTTGTACTAATTTATTATTATCCGTAATTAGTATATTCACTCTACCCTCGAATTTTTCAAACAATCCAGAATTGTGATTATTGCCAGTCAGAAGTATCTTCGTAGCATCATATTGCTTTAATTCTTTTAAGGGTTTTACTATGGGGTTTGATTGTGTGTTCATTGAGCTAATATAATCAAGCTCTCTTAAACTAAACCACTCATCCTTCACTTCCATAGTCAGCTCAATTTGAGGGTCACACTTCAAACAGTAATCAAGAATTTCTGTAGTTACATTAGTAGGGATTGATTCATTAATTTCTATCTTGGTTTCCTTACATATCACTTGAGCTCCGTTGTAATATACAAAAGCCCCGATATCTACTAATCCTTGTGGAAGCAACCAATTAACCGCCCTGGGCGGTCGAGCTGTTGCAAGTATTATTCTCATTCCTTTCTGATAACAAGATAAGACCGCATCTACGTTTCTCTTAGATACTTCTTTTTTTGAATTTAATAATGTTCCGTCCAAGTCAAGAACTACAGTTGAATACTTCAATGAATCAACTCCCAATATAAACTTCTTCGTTATATTATCTACCGTTGTTGTATTCACGAACCCGAGAGACTTAAAGGAGCGACTGGGTCGAAGACTTAGCCTCGCAGGAGTTGTCTTCTGGATACTACTTCCTCGAAATCCCACTGATAGACCAAGGGGCGTAGCGCCTCAGCGTGAATACGGTACTGGCAAGATTTCAGGGGCTTCTTCGAACTACTTTCAATGAATTTACGACTTTCAATGTGCTTGGTTCATTTAGATTGAGATATATTCTTCATCTTTAAGCCTTGTCACCTTACAGTTCTCATTGGATTCAAATTCTACTATTCTCTCTTCAATTGTTTTATTAGTGCTATCTTTAAATATATCCTCTCGATCATAGTGAGGAAAAATAAGCTTGTCGGTTACACCTAATGCCTTAAAATCCGTTAAATTCATTGTGTTCATCTGTGGAGTAAAGAAATCGACAATGTTAATATTCGGCCCCAGTAATAACGTTCCTGCACTTACTCCAACTATAATTACATTCTGTGCGGCCAGTGTTTTGATAATTTCATCAGCACCACTTTTCTTCGCGTAATACAATAATGTAAATGGATTTCCACCATTGATATATATAACATCTCTATGTAAGAGAATTTGCGGGTCATCAAATTCTATATCTACAAAATTGATATGCTGAAATCCCATGTCCTTAAACTCCTGCATTGCTCTTTGTGCATATCTATTCGTTTCTTTTGAAGGGGATGCTGTTGTAATAATTGAGACTTTTAATTGAGAGATATCTCCATCAATAAAATCCAGAAATTGTTTTTTAATATCTTCAGTATAAAAACCACAAGAGGTTAGTAACAAGCTACTCATTGAAATCACCGTCCTTAACTAATGATTTATCTAATCTTTATAATTTAATTAATCATTCCCCTGATTTCTGCTAACGTTCCTTTATTCATGAACCTCAAAGGGGTTGTCTGCCGAAATTGCCTCATCGGACCTTCCAGCAGACCAAGGCTCCAACGGAGCCACAGCTTGAATATTTTGTTAAGTGAAGTTTCCTCTTCTCGAAAAACTATCAATTTCTTTACAATCGATTTTCTAAGTCATTTATTGTATTTAACCATATTGGGTATTCTTCTGATTCTTCCCATAGCTCTTTTAGTTCTGAATCTTTCTTAATTTTCTTAACTGCTCGTTTAGCTTTTGAAATGAGTTTTTTTCCTTTACCTTTATGTCTATTGATCCAGTCATATAGATCCTCTGTATTACTTTGATTATTCAAAATTTCTTTCCCAGGATTACCTTGTAATGCTACAAGGATCTCAATTGCGCCTAAAGCATTGGAAGCTAAATCTGACTCAATATAATCTTCTTCTAATACTTCTTCAATCGTCTCTTCAATTAAATCGATGTCATCAGAATCAAGTAAATCTGCCTTCCAATCTAATACATCATCGTTCTCGAAAATTCCAGTTCCCCATGCTCCCATCAATTAACCTCCAAAAAGTGTCATTATGTTTTAAAGCTCTTAGGTACATAACGTTCCTGTATTCATGAACCCCGAAGGGGGTGTCTGCTTAAATTCCTCTCCGAAATCCTTGCAGACCAAGGCTCCGTGAGGAGCCGCTACTTGAATATGATGATGTTATAGGATGTCAGCGTCTTCTTCGAAAATACTTACACAAATATTCCACTTCCCATGATGTTAAATATATTTTTTCAATTCAAGTAAATCATCAATAATATAATCTGCTTGTTTAAGCTCCCATTCTTGGGCAAAGTCAAATCGACAACCAAAAGCCTTCAATCCATTGTTTTTTGCTGCATTGATATCAGAGATCCTGTCGCCAACTACAGCAGCATTGTTGATGTGATATTTCATAAGGATAGATCTGACTAAGTCATCCTTATTCTGAGTCTCTATTTGTTGGATGCTAAAGGTTTCTGTCACCCAATTATTTAACTTGTAACAGTTAACGATAGCATTGAGGTACTCAATTAGTCCATTACTTGCAATAAAAATTAAGCAACCTTCCTGTTTTAAAAAATCAAAAACTTCTTTGACATACGGATAAAGCGCACCTTTGCCATAATTAATATTTACAATTAACTTCTCCAAGAAGATTTCGTCTACAATTCGTCTGATTTCATTTGAATGGTTCGGCAATAACGTTTCCCAAACTACTGGTAGAGGAACTCCCATAATTTCACGATATTTTTGAGTTGGAGTTTCACTCGACCATTCATTACGAGACCTCAAGACAGAAAACGTTTCTTCTAACGATAACTCTAAGATTTTGTTTGTTTGAAATAGTGTACCATCCATATCGAAAATAACCGCTTCCAGCATGATTTCACTCCTATTCAGAGTTTGAATAATTTATTTTGTATTTTTACGCTGATTTACTATAACGTTACTGTATCCACGACACCCCACCGACTTAAGTCACGTTAGGGGCGAACGCGATGCGGTTAGTCGGTGCGGATGTGTCCGCCCGCCTGATTCCACTTTCCTGCCAATTCCCTCTGGGCTGACCCTGGGAGCGTCAGGCCCCAAAGCTTGGATATGATGTTATCTGACGTAAACCTCTACTGTGAATTAGCTATCATCTTCTTTGTTAAGTTAAACTCATGACGGCATTCATAGTAATAACTTTTGAGTTTATATCCCCCAGCTTTAAATACTGGCTTATGTTGATACCACACTATAATTAGCGTTCCTTCAAAAAGGATTCTACGAAGGATATAAACTATTCTGTTAAAGAGAACGTTTCTATTTTGAGCAAATTTATGAAGTGTTTCGGATTGAAACTGAACATGTTTCTCCTCATCACTTAAAATCTGATTACATAAATCGATTAAAACTTCTGACTTTGTAGATTTTTGCAAGGCTTTATAGTACAACTTAGCAATAATCTCAGCAGTTAATAGAACAATGACTGATTGTTCTAGACTCGCATGTCGACGTAATCTTCTAAATACATTGTCCACCCAATGTCTACGAAGGAGTGGGATTCCCTGTACCTTCATAAATCTGCCTAGATCTCTAGCGTGCCTCTGTTCTTCTTTAATGAATTCTATAAGCGCTTCATAGTAATCCTGTTCTTGTGTCTGATGTACATATTCTTGTGCACGTTTAATTAAATGTTTACCTTCAGAGTTTTCTCCTAATTGAAACTGTTGAATTGACTTAATGATTATTTCTCTTTCATTAGTTGTTAATTTATAGTTGTCATCCCAATGAATATATTTGAGATTCTGATTATTTCTTCGATAATATTGCACCCATTTCGAAAAAGTGATATTCATTATTTGCTCCTAAAATGTAATAGTTTATGTCAGATAACGTTGCGCATTTCTGACGTCCAAACGGCTTAAGGATCGGAGGTCCGGGTGGCTCTGCCTCTTAGCCGGCTGGATGTGTCGCCTGATTCCAATTTCCTGTCATTCCTCTTTGGGCAGACCGAGGAGCGTCAGCGACGAAGCAAAATGCATTGTTATACGCTACCTCTTCTTCTTCGATTCCACATCCTCATAGACACTTGTGTGTTTCATGTATTTAATATGTCTTTACGTGTTTTATCTTTTGGTTCTATCTTTTGCTCCTATCAAATCCGTTTCCGCATAGGAAAGATCCCCTCATTTACTCTCGTAAGCCTTCAGCAGTATCAACTTTGGTTTGTGTAGTAACTTCATCCAATGAACGCTAGCCTTATAAGAGGCTCGTGTTCCTCGGACCGGAGATTTGCCGATGGCTTCATTCAGATTCCTGCTCACGTTGGACACCCCTGCCTTAAGCTGTGGCTTACTTCTAACCTCACCATTCGGGACTTAATCCTTGATATAGAATACATGCTGAACGCACAATCAAAATTTAAGAGGATTGTTGTCCTCCCTTTAATTCGCAATAGACAAATATGTATTAATGACATGCACAATACCAAAAAGTACTGTTGGTATAATAGCCAGATAATTTTGAAGCCAAATCTCAGCTAATATAAAATATACTACCGGGAGAACGGCCATCCCCAAAAAAATAATCGAGTTTGCGTTGCCTGTAAAATACAATATCCATAGCCCATAATAAAAAATCAACATTATTGCCATACCAATTATATACGGACATCGCATTTCAGATGCTTGTTTTCTTACAACAAATATCAGAAGAAAGAAAAATATCGCCTGACTTCCGTGCTCCAAAACATCTAAAATCAAATGGCTATTTGCATTTTTTCCTGATATATCTGACGCAGGAGTTAAAAAATAAAATATATTTGGTATCATTGGCAATAAAAAGATGATCAGACCCTTCCATGAAAAACCAAAATGATAATTCATTTGATCCTCTCTTTCGCAAATAGAAATATTCTTTAGTTTGCACTTTATTATGAATCCGCTTCTCTGGTATTCCTCTTGATGACCAAGGAGCATAACTATCGATGTGGAAATTTATTGTTATATGGTACACCTTCTAATATTCCGTTCATCCTGGTTTTCAACTGCTACGTTGTAAATGTATTCTTTCACCTATATTTATTATTTGTTATTAATTGGTTGCATGGTTTAACATTCTTAAGGGGTTGCGTATAACGTTCCTGTATTCACGACCCGACGTATGTCGGGTGTTCGGCGAATGCCGGGCCAAGGACGAATGTCCGCAGTGTGAATATAATGTTATAGGATGTCATCTGCTTCTTCGAATCACTTATTTCTCTTATACCATTCCCTTTATATCAACTATATTTTTCTTTTAATATTTCTATATATTTGAGTGGGATTTCTGTGATTTTCAAAATGTCTGATACTTCAAATCCCAGTTTTAAAGCGCTTCTTGCAGTCTTCAAATTATGCTTTACTTTAATCATCCGATCTTTAAGTAATACGTCTCCAAAATCCAGGTAATCATCAGCGATCTCACCGTTCAAAAAGAACTCTATATCATAAGTGCCTATTTGCTCTTCTATGTAAAAGATATTAATCGAGCAAAATACCACGGCTTCTGTTGTATTAAAACTATATTTTAGGTATATGGCACGCTCTTCAAGACTTATAAATTCATCATATAACTTTCCTATAAAAGTATCATGATAATCGCTTTTGTTCTCGTCACGCCACTTCCTATAGGTTTTCCAGTAATTTTCTTTCGTGCGTTTCATCGCACTATGCTTACTGTCCCATTCAAGTAGAATGTCTTTATTCACTCAATCACTTCTCCTCAAAAAATATGTTAAATAAAACAAGTTCTCTTTGTGTGTTTGCTGATTTCCTATAACGTTCCTGTATTCATGAACCCCGAAGGGGTTGTCTGCTGAAATGCCTCTTCGAAATCCACCTCGCAGACCAAGGCTCCATAAGGAGCCACAGCGTGAATATTATGTTATATGTAGTAGGCCGCTTCTTCGAATACTCCTTCAAATACTTCTTCTTAATTCCTGATTAAATAGTTTTGGCTTATTTGTTTCTGTAGCTTTTAATAGTTCTTCTCCAAAAATACAAATTGATTTCTCCCATGGGTGACCTAAATACCCCCATGAAAAATCCTTCTTAATAAAAAAGTAGTAGTCCCCATTGGGGTATAAAGGGATAGGCCATTCATTCAGCTCATTCCTGGGGCTATCAAGCCGTGGGTTAAACAAATATGATTCATGTTGCCAATCGAGTACATACAAATATTCATCTTCATCAGAGCACTTAATCATAGCCTTTGTTATACATGTCTCTAAATCACTATATAATTTCTCGAAATTTGGTCCATATAGATGAGCAATATTATAAACAATAAAGGGACTAGGCGGAGTAAAACTTGGCCATTCTTCCTTATAAATACTGGGTTTGAAATTAAAGTTTTTACATACTCTCTCCCATAATTGATAGTTAAGAGAAGAATCGATCTTCATCCAGTTTTTCATAGATTCACCCTCATATATTATTGTTTTCCGGCCTATTTCCTATAACGTTCACTGTATTCACGACCCGACGTATGTCGGGTATCCGGTGAATGCCGGATCAAGGGCGTATGCCCGCAGCGTGAATATGATGTTAGATGATGGATAAGTCTTCGTTGAGTTGCTCTCCAAATGTTCAATAGGCTCTTTTATGATTGACACAAAAGTATTTAATCCCAGTCCAAATATGCTTGTATTTCTAATTCTTCGTCCTTACAGTCAGGACACTTTAGAAAATTCTCTTCTATTTCATCTAGCAAAGGCTTTTTAGGCATTTGCATATGACAACATGGACACTCAAAGTTATTTGTATAAGAATAATCTTTTGATGTTATATGCAGAAATGTACGATTTAATAAGTATCCACATTGTTGACAAACATAAAGCCCGTCATAACATTCAAAACTTGTATCTTCTTCATTCATATATTTTAAGATTTGTTGCCGCCCTTCTTCTTGTTGATACCATTCCAAAATACTTTTCAAATCTAAGTAGTTAAAACCAATTCCTAAAGAAACATTTTGATTGTAAGAGCACTGTTTGCAATTTATTGTATAAGCCACTCCCATATAAATAACCTCTCTCTTAAGAATGGATTTTACTTATCTTTCAACTAACATCATATCTACGAACTTCGTATACATTTCTCTTTTTAACGAATATCCGAACTACATATAATATAACCCATATTAATCCATCTGCGAAGTCACGAACGTACTCAAAAAAGCAGCCCCAGTGCGAACTGCTCCATTTGTTAGAAAAGACTAACCTGTTGGATGCAGTTTTACATTTGGGCTGCTCTTTCTTCGCTAAACAATAGAAGAATTAAGGATAATCTTTAATGCTCCGCCTTTGCTCCCCTTCACCTAAAACATTTACTTCGCTCCGCTACTCCACACCACGCGTTCGCTCATCGCTTTATGCTGTGCAATCAGACAGAGTTCTGCCGCTTTGAATGCATGTTCCTGTGTCATGGCTGTCTCGGTGCGATCCAGACAATCGCGAATCAGCTGACCGAAGAACGGATAACCGACTTTGCCCTTCACACTGTACCTAAACTCGCCCTCATGGTTAACCAGATAGACTTGATCACCTTCCGGCTCTCTTGCAACATCGATATACTTCCGCAGCTCGATATAACCGTCCGTTCCCAGAATAACTGTACGCCCATCGCCCCATGTGCCCAGACCATCCGGTGTGAACCAGTCCACTCGGAAGTAACCGGAGGCTCCATTATCACCAATCAGAGAAGCTTCGCCGAAGTCTTCCAGTTCCGGGAACTGTGGGTGATTGAAGTTATGCACACGACTGAACCCTACCTCAGCGTCCGTACATGATGCAAACGTCAGGAATTGTTCGATCTGGTGACTCCCGATATCACAGAGAATACCGCCATACTGCTCGTGCTTGAAGAACCAGTCGGGTCTTCCTCCAGCATTCAGGCGATGCGGGCCTGTACCCATAACTTGCACTACTTTGCCGATTGCCCCTTGTTCAATGAGCTGCCCCGCATAGATCGCACTTTCTACATGCAGTCGTTCACTGTAATA
The DNA here is from genome assembly GCF_037975265.1 of Paenibacillus sp. FSL P4-0176. Taxonomy (NCBI): domain Bacteria; kingdom Bacillati; phylum Bacillota; class Bacilli; order Caryophanales; family Paenibacillaceae; genus Paenibacillus; species Paenibacillus sp. FSL P4-0176. The sequence goes on along the minus strand of NZ_CP150242.1, from coordinate 2,762,631 downwards.
CACCATATACTTCTTGCCTGTTCGCTTCACTTCTTCTCGTGCAAGTTTTAATTGCTCCAGCGTGGTAAATGGGGCTTTGTCTGTAAAATAATCCTTGCCCGCGGCCAGAACCCTCATGCCAAGCGGCGCACGATCTGAAGGGATCGCTGCACTTGCCACCAATAACACCTCATCATCGGCAAACACTTCCGCTTCAGATCCAGCAACTTGAGCCTGTGGGAACTGCTTCCGAAATGCCTCTACCTTCGCCGAGTCCGGATCATACACCCACTTGAGAGTAGCTCCAGCCTCCAACAATGCCCCAACCATGCCGTAGATGTGTCCATGATCCAGCGCAACAGCAGCAATCGTGAACTCACCCGGACCACATACGACCTCTTTTGTAACACTTTTTGGTGCATAGAACATCCCGTCTTTAGCCATGTCATCCCATCCTTTTTATAAAATGTTGATTACAATGAACTCTTCTTATATGACATCTTCATTTAAACGTTTGACTCAAATCAGCAGGTTGACTGCCACTGAATGCCTTGTCTTTCTTCGTCGTTGAGCCAGCAATGCGTTCCTGCAGATGCTCATAGAACAGATCCTCATCGATCGGCAGATCCACCCAGTTATCCGTCCAGGTGGACAGCAACATAGCGTTCGATAACGTCAATCCGTGTATACCATCCTCACCGGGAGCAATAAGTGGTACGCCTGTACGAATCGCATCAACCCAGTTACGAATCAGACCCGGGTGACCCGTTTCCACACCTGTAATCGGAATCTCGCATTTCCAGCATTCTGGCTGTCCAAAACCTCCGGTAAACCGCTGATTGAATTCAGGCTCAGATTCCCGAAGTCGCCAGAAGGTAAGCTTTCCATCTTCGATCACGATTTTACCTCGGTCTCCGTTGACCTCAAATCGGTTCGTACCCGGTGCTTCACCAGTAGTCGTTACAAAGACACCTGTTGCTCCATTTTCATACACCACATAAGCTGTTACATCATCTTCCACTTCAATATTCCGATACTTGCCAAACGAACAGAAAGCACGCATTCGCACCGGCATCATGCCGATGGTCCACTGCCACAGATCCAGTTGATGGGGGTCCTGGTTAATCAGTACACCGCCCCCTTCACCTGCCCATGTTGCCCGCCAGCCGCCGGAATCATAGTAACTTTGGGATCGATACCAGTTCGTAATAATCCAGTTGGTACGCCGTACTTCACCCAGTTCGCCCGAAGCAATCAAGTCTCTCAGCTTAATGTAGAGTGGATTGGTTCGCTGGTTGTACATCATGGAAAAGACTTTGCCACTGGCTGCGGCCGCTTCATTCATCTTGCGTACCTGTTTTGTATACACACCGGCCGGCTTCTCGATCATGACATGCAAGCCATGCTGGAACGCCTGAATGGCTTGTTCCGGATGGTCATAATGCGGCGTTGCAATAATGACTGCATCAATCGTACCCGAAGCCATCATCTGCTCTGCATCCTGCCAATAGGTGACCGTTGCCGGAAGGTGACTGGATACCCAGCTCTCCATCTCTCTTCTTACATCACATACGGCGACCAGCTCTGCACCGGGTACTTCTCCAGCCACCAACGTTCTGGCATGTGCTGCTCCCATGTTTCCTATACCAATCACCGCTACTCGTACGATACTCATGACTGCTCCTCCTCGTCCACACGACGCTCAATTTCGGCAAAAACGTCTGCAAAATGCTGTAACATCGCCTTGGATTCCAAGGCACCACTAAAGTCCTCAATTCCGTAGTATCCGTCATACCCGACGGCACGAAGATCCCGCACCATCTGTACCCAATCGACCATGCCTTCAGTCAGCGGCGTCCAGTGACATTTCCAGGCTGTATTCAGAGCCACTCCGTTGCTCTTCTCAGTCACATTAGCCTTTTGCGAATCTTTCCCTTCTGCTTCAAACCACCCGGCATTTTTTACATGTACATGAGCCAGATAAGGGCCCAGCAACTCAAGTCCCATTCGATGATTCTCATATCCTTCATGCACCATGTTGCCTGGATCGTACAATACACCCACATGCTGCGGGTCGAGCGATTGCACAAGCCGATAGGCCAGTGATGCGGTCGGTGCAATCGTCTGATGATGCGTCTCTACAATCGCCTTGATGTTGTACTGTTTGGCCAAATCCTGTACTTCACTCAGGTAATCAACGGCTTTACGATACAACTCAGGATAACTGGTCTTGCGATCATATCCAGGAACACCCACACGCATCATTGAAGCTCCTAACCCAACCGCAGCCTGAAACGCCTGCTCGGTGGCAGGCAGATCTCCACAATTCAGATACGGTACAAGTGCGATGGATTTCCTTCCTTGCCCTATCGCTGCTTTACGAAAAGCAGGAACCTGTTCCTCCCAGCGGCTCGGATCTACGGAGCATCGATTATTTCTCCAGTAAGAAGGCTCTTCAGACATAGCATCTTCAGGAATTCCACGGAATCTCCACTCAATTCCATCAATTCCCGCTGCTGCCGCAGCCGATGCCAGTTCTTCTGCATTCAGATCAGGGGTAGCCACCGTGAATACAGACAGTTTCATCATGATCCATCTCCTTATGTAAACGTATTCATTTCATGTCGTAAAGGCATTGTATCACTCCACTGAACGTCACCATAGGGGAAAACACCAACAGATGAATGACAGATAACGAACAGAGCACATTCCCCATTCAGAGATAACTTCTCAAGAGAATGATGTGATCAGAAATCAAAAAAGACATCTCTGGAACAGATTTGAATTCTGCTCAAAGATGCCTTGTACAATAATCATATATATAAGATGAAATTTAAGGAGAAGGTTCCCTATCAGTTATCAAGTCGCCACTTCAGTAGCTGGTTCTGGTTCTTGTACTCGTCCAACTTGCAACCAGCGCTTATCTCTCTAATCCCGATCAAAGAACACATGTTCAGCCTGTATTTTCCCCTGATCTATTGTCATGATGCCAAATGAGTATTGTTTCTGAAAACGTCGATCCGTAGGCGACCCCGGATTAAATACCAGTGTGTTGTCCACGGTATGCATCACCGGGATATGTGAGTGTCCGTAGATCACAGCATCCACATGCTGGCCTGCAAACGTATGAATTGCATTCTGCTCCGTACCCTTTGATCCCAGATGACCGTGCACAAGCCCCAGACGAAGCCCTTCCACTTCAACAATACGAGAATATCCCAGTTTTTCAGCGATTTCGGACGGGTCCGTATTACCCGCTACACCTTCAACTGGTGCATACTCACTAAGCAATGGGTATACACTCCAATCCGACCAGTCACCGGCATGAAGAATGAGATCTGCACTCGGCAATACATCCAGGAGCCTAGTCGGTAACTTCCGTGATTTACGTGAACAATGCGTGTCAGAGATGACTACAATTTTCATATAACAACCCACCTTTCCTTTAAGAGGTCGTTCAAAAAGTCCGCTTTTGATTACGAAGGATGCCTAACGGCATCGCAACATCGAATATGGAATTCAGCCGAAATAAGCATATGCTTACGAAGGTTGTTTCCTTAGGAAACATTGTAGTTGCTCACGTAGTTTCCTACGCTCCGCTACTCCATTTCTAACTTCATCCCATCTTCTCGGTACTGAAAACCACCCTTTTTGAACATACACTTTAAGTCTTTATTGCAATCTACTCTGTCTGTGATGGAACAGCTTGCATCTGAGTACAGGAACGTTCCATATCTTCAAGTGTAATGGATGCAAAGAACTGCTCCACCTTCGCCTCGGCAACCTGATACAGATTGGTCAGCAAGCCGTCTATATGCAAGCCTACCTCACAATCCGGGTTACAATTGCCATGAATCGGGAACAATGGACCTTCGTCCTTGGCAGCCTGATAGATCATGGCTAATGTGATTTCACTTGATGGCTTCGCTAAGTAGAAACCTCTTGTTCCAGGAGAGGAGTTCACCAATCCTGCCTTTTTCAGCCCGCCCAGAATACGTCTAACGACGACAGGGTTGGTATTCACGCTACCTGCAATATGTGCAGACGTGATTCGTTCAGGCGCGCTGAGTGACAATAACAACAAACAATGCACACTGACCGAAAAATGAGTACTCATGATTAACCACCTTTATTTAATATAATCCAGGACATGCTGACGTTATTCAGAGAACAGATCCTTTTCGGGACGTGCTCTGATCTTGAGCTGTCGCACACTGTATTCCAGTTGTTTCACAATATCATCCAGTTGTTTGCGATCAATCTTGGTTGGATCTTCCACCGGTTTCGCGGATGACTTGAGATCGCGGATCGTTAACTGCTGTTCTTGCCATTTGTCCATCAGATCTGCAATATTGGCATAGAAACGTTCGTAATCTTTGATGACCAGGTCAAGATAAGCATCTACCTCATCCGGATCATAACCACGAAGTTTATAATTAAATTGTTTTTCATGTATCGATAACGCATCTAGCTGCACACCCAATTGTTTGAACAATTGTCTTTGTTTATCCAATCTTCGTTTCATATGTTCATCCATATTGACAACCTCCATTATAAGCCAAGCCGTAGTTCTATTTCCTGGGAAGAACACACGGCAATTTCTCTCTCTATTTTTTATAACACATAATCCGTCAGATATAAAACGATACAGCCCTATTCCTCACGAAAATGATTGCTTTTCATCCAATTCGGGTAAAGACTCACTACACCCCACAACGGGAAAGGAGCATGTCCTTATGAGTACATTAACTAAAGATCAACATCAAATACTGAAAAACGCCCTTTTGGAGCAACGTGAAAACTTGCAGCGTCATTTTGAATCCAGCATGGAAGACGGTGCTCCAGTCGAGTCGCTGAAAGATTCAACCGGTGAGCTGTCCTCCTACGATAATCATCCGGCAGATGCCGGTACGGAAACATTTGAACGCAGCCGTGATCTGGCGATCGACGATACATTAACAGACGAATTCAATCAAGTGAACGACGCATTGGAACGTATGGAGCAAGGTACATATGGAACCTGTGTAACGTGCGGAGAAGATATTCCCTTCGAACGACTTGAGGCTATCCCTTATACCGCTTACTGTATTGACGACACGCCTAATCGGGAGATCAGCAACGATCGGCCCGTTGAAGAAGAGGTAATGACCATGCCTCCGAGTGGTGCTGGAGAAGGAAGACAGCAGCGGGCCGGCAAGTTCGACAACGCAGATGCCTGGGAAGCGGTCGAAGAATATGGTACATCCAACTCCCCCGCAACCGCAGCTAAACGTGATGTGAAGGGCTACGATGAGAACATGTAACTTTGTTATGAACCGAAACGTTAAGCGTCAAAATTGATTGATTCCATAGACCGCTCCACCATTAGCCTTCCTTATCACGCATTAAAAAGCCGCCATTGGGCGGCTTTTTCTAGTTTTCTCCATAGCAGTCTCTCACATTTGCCGTTACTTGCTTCCTGCGATAACGCTAAACCCATGTATTCCATCCATTTATTCTTCCGACTCACTACCAGATGATGCAGATTCCTGCCGCTTAGACACAGATCGAGACGTTTTCGGAGTTGCTTTACCCTTACTGGACGTAGCTTTCTTTTTCTCTTTTGCATCTGTCTTAGAAGCAGGTATTTTCACTATAGGTTTAGAGAGAGCAGAGAATAACTGAAAGACCTCATGTTCCCCTTGTCGATTCTCTTTTGTAGTATAGGGTTCACAGAGTTTTATGATGTTTTTATACAGCTGCTCTACTTCCTCACGGGTTGCATACAGCGTGATGTCCGAGAGAAACATCCGATCTTCGTTTTCCGCCTGATGCATGAATCGCTGACGACTCTGTTCGAACATTTCATTTAATAATTTGAGCGTCTCGGACCGAAACACCTGTTTCAATGGAGAGTTTTCCTTGTCTTCATCTTCGTGACGGAGATGGATCTCTCCGGTGAATGGTTCATAATATTTGGCGATAATCCCATTAATCTCACGCGTGGAAACGATGGTCAACAGACCAATTTTCTCCAGCTTTTTTACATGATAGTGAACTTTGGCTGGCACCTCACCCATCTGGTCGGCGATCTCTTTGACAGTGGATGGTCTGCCCTGCTTGTTAAACATATTCATGATCTGTATCCGATACGGATCGGAGTAGATTTTAATTTCTTCAATTGTTGAAAGAACCTTGTGCGCCATCCCTGTATCCTCATTTCCGGGGTACCTGTTGTCCATCGATATCTCTATTATAACGTTGCGTCAGGACTTCGGTCAAAACGAGCGAGAAATGACTTGATACAGAAAATTGGCTAATGATCACATCTGAATATCTTCACAGAGCACTTCGAAAACTTTTGCTAAATAACAGCATACCTGCTGACATGGCAAGCATAATACCAAAGACGATAAACAGAACAGGCATGGTCATCCAATCTGCAAGTGCTCCCGAAGCCAGACTTCCAAGGGGTGCAACACTCAAGACGAGCATAGTCTGAAGGGCATACACTCTACCCAGCATCTCCGAAGGGGTAACTTCCATAAGATAGGTGGCCAGCGGTGTTGTAGCCAGCGGAATCCCCATACCCATCAGTAGACAAAAGGCCGCTGCAACCGGCAGTTGGAAGGAAGTCATGTAAGCGGGTAGTGCCGTCATCGCATAACTGAGACCCAACATGACAATACCGCTGATGACCAGCACACTTTTACGATAATTTGCTCCCCTTTGTGTCAACCATACACCACTGAGCAACATACCTCCCACCAGCAGCCCACTAAGCAGACTTAATCCCCCAGCGCCAGCATGCAGCGTTTCAATGACATAGGGTGTACGGAGAACATTAAACGGCATCAGGCAGAAATTAACGAAGGCAAACAGGATGGAGACAATTAACAATAAGGCATGTTTACGGAGAAAATGAAAAGCTTCCGCCATTTCGGAGAATATACTACTTTTGTCGGATGAAAGAGAATTCATTTCAGTTAATGTTTTATCTTCATTGTTAGCAGATGTTGAGACTTCAGGGTAGCCTACTCGGCTCATAATTAAAGCACTTAGCGCAAACAACCCCGCATCAATCAGGATCGTCCAGGCAATGCCTATTGTAGCAATAAGGGCACCCGCCACTGCAAGTCCTGCGAGTTCGGCCACTCTGGTTGCGGAAGAGGACATCGCATTACCCGAAAGCAGCATCGATTGGGGAAGCAATCGGGGGACACTGGACACTTCTGCAGGACTAGTGAAGCATTCCAGCAAAGAATTCAGAATTGTAATGACAAACAGATGCCAGACTTCAAGTTGGCCCAATCCAAACAGCAAAGCTGTAATACCCACCAACAACCCGCGACCCGTATTCGTAATCACAATCACTTTTTTGGGAGACATGCGATCAACCAAAGCCCCGGCGAACAGACCCAGAAGGATATTGGGCAAAAAATTCACCGCCAGTAACGTACCCATCAGCACTTTCGAACCGGTTAGAATGTACACCATCCAACTGTAGGCAATCGAGTCAATCGAATCACCAAATCTGGATACAACTTTACTAAGCATAAATTGCATGTACGGTCTGATTCGTATTAACTCACCCATACCTTGATTGCCAACTCCTGTGTTATCGCTCATCCCTTTTCACTCCTCAACGTTAAAATATTTTTCATGTTAATTTTATTTTAACGTAAGTTACGCAGAAATCAATACCTCCGTGAAAATAATTTTAACGACAAGTAAGTAAAGAAAAAATCCGCTATTCTTTCAGAGAATTCGTAATCAACACAGGGACTTTTGGGACAACCTTTTTGAACAACCTCCTATAACACAAAAAAACAGACCACATGTGGTCTGCTCGGCTGGACGTATTGTATTTGAACTGTCTTTATTTGCTACCTACTTCTCAACAAGCAATTGAAATCCAGCCTGTTCAGCCTGTACCTCCAACATCAAATCACGTACCCGGCCTGCTTCATTCCCCAGTCGTTCTTCGCTGATTTGGTAGTTGGTCCATTTTAGCTCAAGTGGAAGTTCAATTGTACCCGTCAGGCAATCCCACAGAGCGTCGAGATTACCGCCATAAAAATCCGGCAGTTTAAGCTTAACCCTTAATTGTTGATGAAGTTCAGCGCTACTCGTAAAGCCTTCTCCATCCAGAATCACGGTATTCATGGCTGCTCCTTCCTCTACTTCAAACGTGTAAATGATGCATAGTGATCTGTCGTTTTGTAGATGAGTCCATCATTGGAGTACACAATTCGATCCGAATTACGGAAGCCGGAAGTATAGTTAATATCCGCTTCGCGCCATGTACGTCCGCTGGCCGAAGGCAGAAGCCCCTCCCGATTGCCAAATGTATCCCCACCGATGCTTTTCCCAGGAGCAACTACAGCCAAGTTTCCTTTTGACGCTACCCAGCCAAGTCCTGTTGCCTGTGATTTGGTAATAAAGTTACATGGCAACGTTCCATTTGCACTCAAATAATTTGTTACACCTGTAAACGTATTGATGATGGTACATGTTGCAGCAGATGCCTTCTGCTGTGCGACTGGAGTGAACTGTGAACCTGTGAGGAAAACAAACGTTAACAACAATGCCAGTAATGCGGTGGATATCAATTTTTTCATCAATCCGGCCTCCCGATCCCTCAAAGTAGATGAACGTTGTCACGATATGCGTTCTGCAAGCTGTAATGGTCTAGTTGTATGTTCTGCTAGATTATAGTAAACAAGTCATCTCATGACTATTTATATCACATCATTTTGGTAGAAATATCAAATAAAGACGTTGAATTTGTAAAATATTATAATGGTAACATTTTAAGACAGAAAAAAAGACTCTCATCCCTGAAGATGGAGTCTACTTTTCTAGTATGTTTAAACTGACCTGACCTAATCTAACCGATCAATTGCACACGTTGACGAGTTCGAGCCGATTCCAGGCATGCATCAATAACGCGCATGTTTTGAATGGTATTTTCCGGACTGAAAGGTAAGGCCTCTCCTTCAAGCACAGCCGTTGCAAACGTCTCCACCTGAAGCACATAGGAATTCGACACGGATACACGTTCCTCACGGCTGACCGAATCGGTGTGCACAATAATCTGAGGTGGAATATCGCTGTTCTCCCAGCCAAATACTTTTGGCAGTTCAATCCGCCCTTCCGTCCCGAGAATCTCCATCTCCGCTCGACCTGAAGCCCACATGCCACAGTCAAAAGTTAAAGCTACTGAATTCGGAAACTCTACCAGTCCCGACGCCATCATATCCACGCCATCATGCTCGTCCGAGAATAGAGCGTGAACTGTCACCGCTTCCGGTTCCTGTCCCAGATACATCCGGGCTGCCGAGATCGGATACACGCCAAGATCGAATAATGATCCGCCGCCCATCTCTCTTTTGAACCTTACATTCTCCTTGTCATCAGCGGTATTACAGGTAAAATTACCATGGATGGCTCTGACGATGCCAATCTCTCCACTAGCTATAATCTCTTGCACACGTCTGTGCTTGGGATGATATCGATACATAATCGCTTCTGCAAAAAGAACACCATGCTGATGACATACCTCGATCATTTCTGCCGATTCATCTGCATTCAGGGCAGCTGGTTTCTCACACAACACGTGTTTGCCAGCCTGTGCCGCTTTGATGGTCCATTCTTTGTGCATATGGTTAGGCAAAGGAATATAGACGGCTTCAATGTCCGGATCAGCGATGAGCTCTTCATAACTGCCATACGATCTGGCAATGCCGAGTTCTTCGGCAAGGGTTTCCGCTTTTTCCTTGCTACGGCTGGCAATTGCCAACACCTCACCACGTTCGGACTGCTGGATCGCTGGAATGACTGCATTTTTGGCAATGGTTGACGTACCTAGTACACCCCACTGTAACTGTCTGTTCATGCTCATCTTCCTTTCGTACCGTAATTGTCCTCTTCTGCCTTGTGTAACATGCCGAGACAACGATCCAGATCCGTTTTGACCTGTTTCTTGTATAACTCAGCTTTTTCCGCACCATCATCCGTGAAATGATATAAAACGATTTCCTGAAAATCGACCTTTGGATCATTACCCTTCAGCTTCTTTGTGCGATAAAAAACACCTTGCTGTACCAATTCATGCAGTGCCCGATATACCTCGCTCTGGGGTGGTACATAACCGTAGTCTTTGAATTCCTGCTTCATCGCCTCCAGCATCTCGTAACCATACCCTCTGTGCTGTTCAACCATCGTAATCAGATACAGCTTGATAAATGCCCGCTGTGCAATCATAAAAGCCACGTTCATTCCCCTCCTGTCAGAACCTATATATCTAGTATTATAAAACTTATGTTCGGGTTCTGCCATCTTTCTCCGCTTGGTCTGCCTTTTATCTATCTTCAAGGAGGGCGAGCAAGAAATCGTGTGAATACGCGTTAACCTGGGGGAAGCACGGAAAAAGGTTTTCTGTTGTGAATTTTTCATGTAATGAAATTTTATTTTTTATTCAAAAGAATCAATTTCATAATACCTTTAGCTGCTTCAATCAAGGCTGGATATAGATCGAAACGGTTCAATTTGTCTATATCCAGTTACAGAAATTCATTTTTAGTGAGTTATGAAATTGATTCAAAAGTTGTTTATTTCAGGGCTCAGGGTGTCGTGAGATCGAATTTTAATGACAAGAAAGTCTGTGCAAAAGCTGTAAAAGCTGTAATACCTGTGCTCTGTATCTAGTGTTCGTATACTCTCGTACTCCCGTACACTTCTGTGCGGCTGTGGTGATCTATTGTGAATTTTTCATATGTTGATGGATTCATTTATCGCGGACAGATTTCGGTACGGCTCCCACAATCCATTTGCCCCAGCTTACACGCGAGATAAGCCATGTCACTACACAGGATAATGTAAGAGCCAACAACCAGGTGATGATCATTCGGACGACAGGGTTCCAACCCATAGCAACGTAAAACAACTCATCCGGAATGTAGCTATACCGCAGCATCAACATATGCATCAGATAACCGCCATACGATACACCACCAATCCATCCCAGCAATCGTTTAGCCCTGAGGTTGTGAAGTTTTCCGGCCAGCTGGTACATGACCATAATGGAAGCGATCAGAAAGAGTGCCATATCAGGGCGGATCAAGCTGACTGTGTAGAACGTAATTTTGATTCCCTCCGGCTTTTGAAACTCCAGCATTAATAAATAAGTAAACCGCAGACCCAGAACAATAAACACTGTCCAGTATATCCAGCGCAATCGATGAATCCATTCATTCCAGTGCTGGACGGATAACCCCGCTGCTGCACCAAGTACAAAATAAATAAAGAAATAGAGGAAATTACGGTCTGCATACGTTGTAAAAGCATCTGTCAGCACCGGGATATTCACCTGTTCCATGAACTTGGCGATGTTTCTTAATTGATCCGCAAGTACAAGATACACCACACCAGAAATCAATAATGCGATCAAGCGCCCCTTGGCCTCATATCGGTTATATACATAACGAATGGCACGCAAAAAGAGCGGAAATAACAGATAAAACTGGATCAACATAATGATGTACCAAAAGTGTGAAGTCGTTTTGCCCGTAAGCAACTTCAGGCCTAGGTCTGGGATGTCATTCCATCCAAATCCGGTCCAGCCCCTCGGTGCAAGTGTAAAATAAATGAGTGACCAGATCAGGTAAGGCACGATCACGTCGTTTACTCTTTTTCTCATAAACTTGCCGTAATGCAGCTTGTCTCCCGTGTTATAAAACAGCACCATACCTGTTATGAATATGAATAAAGGAACTGCAAATTTGGAGAGCATCAGCAGTATGGCCAGTAACACCCCATCCTCCAGTCTCGTTTCCGGGACTAATGAGTAATGTGCGATGGAATGTTGGAGAACCACCACTCCAAAGGCAATTCCCCTTAAGCTCTCTATTTCTGTAATTCGTTCTTTGCGAGGCATACATTCAGCCATCCTTTCTTGGTTTTGCGATAAAAACAAAGTACAATGAAGCCGTATATTTATTGAACGGAGTTGATTCACATTTCTTTAACAGACAAAGACGTAACCACTACCGATTCCAAGTATGTCCAGCAACATCTGGCTAACGAGCGAACTTTTCTGGCCTGGGTACGCACCGGTATTGCCATGGCGGGCATCGGATTTCTTGCTGCCGGATTTGGTTTCAACTCGTCGGCGTATGATCGGCTTGCACATATTGCGGCGATTATTACGGGTATCACTTCTCTGATTGGCGGCATATCCATCATTGTGTATTCGGCAGCAGCCTATCATCGGAAGCGTACCCAAATCAATGAACAGACGTTTCAGGCATCGACCGGATTAATCCGGTTTCTTACCATGATGCTACTGCTGATTGGACTCGCTTTGGCTGTACTGTTATATGTATTGTTATTCCCTGCTTGACTCGGTAAAAACACCATCCGACATTATTGACACCCACCCATATGCAACACAGGGACAAAAGCCGGCTTCCCTTAAGGAAACCGGCTAATGACCATCTGGTGGATCATATATGTCATTCCATTTTACAGATAATAAGTCATTGGGTTTTATTTCATATCGATTAAATTCGCGGCAAGATTACAGGAATGTATTGTTACCGAATCGCGCTGCCTTGTTTTGGGCTTCCAATCTGCGTTCTTCCATATCCAGATCCGGACGTTCGGCTGGCACATCTCCGCGATGAGCTGCTTCGGCTCTGTCTCGGTTAAGCTGGCTATTGCCACTGAACACATCATACACATCGGAGTCCCGATCCGTAGAATCTACGAGCAGCAGGATTTTACCATTCTGTACATACTCCTCATACTGTTTAGCGTCCTCTTCCGGAATACCAAGACCCACAAGTCCACCCACCAATCCGCCAGCTCCCGCACCTACAGCTGCACCGGTAAATGCTGCTGCGATAGGGCCTGCGGCCAGAATCGGTCCTATGCCGGGTATGGCTAGTGCACCGATACCTGCGAGCAGACCGGCTACGCCACCAAGGACGCCACCTGTTGCTGCACCCGCAGCCACGCCTTCAGGGGCTTTGGTACCTGTCTCTTCCCGAATTGCCTTCAGTTCATCCCGATCCTGTGTAACAACGGAGATTTCGTCTGAAGTGAATCCTTGTGCTTTCAAACCCTCGATAGCCTGCGATGCTTCACGTTCTGTATTAAACACACCTACGATTTTCTTCTGCATAGTGAATCCCTCCTCATATTATTGAGTGGTTCGCTATGTTATTACCCGCCTAAGTTTCTTTTAAACGTTTGCAAGTGAATATACTATGTGTTGATAGCAAATACTTGCTGAAGTTCATTCCTTTTTATTCCTCATCAGGGTGTGCCTACAAACTCAGGTATGTGATACGTTGTCAGGCATGTTCTACGTTGAAGGACGTGGGCGTCCAAAACATCTTGAAGTCCAGACTGGCTGATCCTGACGAATTGTCCCAGACGATTTTCTAAGGAACCGAGGACGTCTTATTTAGCCTTCGGGTCCTCCTTTTATTTTGTAAGGAACATGAGACACGTTATTTACCAAAATCACCTGAAAAACCCGTTGTAAATGGCTGGTTATTCAAATATAGCGTGTTTCAGATTCCTTAGGTTACTGTGGGCGCTTCAAATCGCTGAATAAGACGTCACAAGTTCGTTAGCGCTCCGCTCCATGGTTCTGCTCCATGTTCAGCTCCCCAGGCACGTGCAGTTACGCTTTGGCTTCGGCAGGTTTGAAGATACGCTCTGGGGTGTGCCTTCGACCTCTAAAGAAGCAGATTTTGCCGAATTCTCGTCCCATGCCGGAAGTTTTCGGCAGGCGTGCCGGGGCACGTCAAGGGAAAGTGACGCAGCATGGGACGAAAAGGCAAAGTGACGTAACATGGAGCGAAAAGATAGTAGAAGATGCACGTTAGCGAGTTTGGAGACACGTCCTGGTTAAAGGGTGATTCTTTAAGACAGAGAATGATTCGATCAGCTACAAAACTGACTGTTGTTCAGCAGAGTCTAACCCTGATACGCGCCCTTTGGGAACCAAATCGTTGATATTTGAAAAACGAAATAATTCATCTATTTGCCCCGTGGTTTGGCTCGATTTGTGGCGACCGCTTCAAGTGGATTATCCGGCCAGTAGTGCTTCGGATAACGACCTTTCAGATCTTTTTTGACGTCAAAGTACGTCTCTCGCCAGAAATTGGCCAAGTCTCGTGTAACCTGTACAGGTCGCTGAGCTGGCGATAACAAGTGGATGGTCAACGGGACTCGCCCACCCGCTATACGCGGTGTCTCCTGTTGTCCAAACATCTCCTGTAATCTTACCGCCAGCGCCGGGTCCTCTGGACGACTGTAGTCCACAGGAATACGAGAACCACTGGGCACCTGTATATGCGTCGGAGCTTCATCGTCCAGTTGTTGTCGTTGCGTCCAGCTCAATCCACCCAGTAATACATCCTGCATCGACAATCTCTTCAGGTCGGCTGCCGATCGCATGCCTGTCAGATAAGGGGTAAGATGTTCTGCCAGCTCTTCGGTCAGATCATCTTCAATCAGGTCAGGCCACTCAGGTAGATGGAGATGCAGGAACCGCAGCCTGTCCGCAAGTTGTTTGGACGTTTTTGTCCAGGGCAGACAATCCAGCCCTTCCATCCGTATCCCGTTTAACAGTGCTTCCAGCACCTGATCTTCAGGCGGCTGTGCAATACTGCTCTCTTTAATCACAAGGGCTCCAATACGAAGTCTCTTATGTGCGCGCACGCTGCGTGTATTGGAATCCCAGGCCACTTGCACTTCATTGTGCAGCAAGTGCTGACCTGCCTGCAACAATGTCTGCTCCTGCAACGGCGCAGCCAGCAGGATGCGCGCATCTGCGCCCTGGTCGTCTGCCTCGGCTGCGACCAGATACGCTGCACGGCTCAGCGATTCTGTCGCTGCGAGCCGTACGCCGCGGCCGCTGCTCAGCAGATAGCGGCCGTCCTCCCGGCGTTGCCCGATCCGGTCCGGATAGGCGAAGGACAGCAGCAATCCGCAGCTGCCCTCATCCGGCCGCACCGGATCGGCCGCCGGGCCGAGCGCCGAGCGCAGCTGGCGGCTCTCCTGGAGCATGCGCCGCACGGCCGCGCCGTCTGCGACAGCCGCTGCCGCTTGCGGCATGCCGCTGCTGTCCGCGGTCAGCAGCGCTTCTAGGCGCGGGCGGAGGTCCGTGCCCGCGCCTGCACTGCCACTGCTGCGGAGGCCGGCAGGCTCCTGCAGCAGTGCCGCCAGCATGCTGGCGTAGCTGGCCAGCCCAAGCTCCGCTGCGCGGAGCAACATGCTGGCCAGTCGCGGATGCACACCAAGCGTGTTCATCCGCCGCCCGAAGGGCGTGATGCGGCCTGCGTCGTCCAGGCCGCCCAGCTGGCGCAGCAGCGCCTGTGCCTGGCCGTAGGCGGCGTCAGGCGGGGTGTCCAGCCATTGCAGCTCTGCTGGGGACTGGACACCCCAGACGGCAAGCTCCAGCGCCAGCGGCGCAAGATCCGCGGAGGTGATCTCCGGGCGAGCTGCCTCAGGCAGTCCCCCGTGAACCTCTTCGCTCCATAGCCGGTAACACACCCCCGGGGCAATTCGCCCTGCACGACCCCGCCGTTGATCGGCTGACGCCTTGGACACCGGCAGAGTGACAAGCCGGCTCATGCCCGTGCGCGGCGAAAATGCCGATGCACGACTCAGCCCTGCATCCACCACAATCTTAACCCCAGCGAGTGTAAGACTGGATTCCGCAATGGAAGTGGACAGCACAACTTTGCGCGACCCCTCAGCCGCCGGCCGTATGGCCTCATCCTGTTGTTCCACCGGCATACTGCCATACAGGGAATGAACTTTCACATGTCCAGGAAGAGAACCATTCGATAACTCCCGCTCTGTACGGTGTATCTCTCTTGCGCCAGGAAGGAAAACAAGCACGTCCCCCTCCTGTTCGGCTAATGCCTTGGTCACCGTCTGAGCCGTAAATTGTTCCAGTGGCATGGCTGCTGGTCTAGGCAAGTAACGTGTTTCTACAGGAAATGTACGGCCCGGACAATGAATTGATTTTGTGCCTTCACCTAGCAATGCACAGACCGGAACAGGATCAAGGGTCGCCGACATGACCAACAGTTTCAGATCCGGACGTAACATCGCTCGCGATTCCAAGGCTAGAGCCAGACCCAAATCCCCATGTAGATGCCGCTCATGGAATTCATCAAATATAATCATCGCCGTATCCTCAAGCCCCTGGTCCTGTTGCAACATCCGGGTCAATACCCCTTCCGTCACAACTTCAATACGCGTCGCCTGACTCACCCGGGTATCCATGCGTACACGATATCCTACGGTCTGACCCGCTTTTTCTCCAAGCGTAGCCGCCAGTCTCGATGCCGCTGAACGCGCGGCCAGCCTTCGGGGTTCCAGCATAATGATTTTCCGTCCCGCAACCCACGGCTCCTCCAGCAAAGCCAGCGGTACAACCGTCGTTTTTCCCGCTCCTGGCTCTGCAATTAACACACCTGTATCTTGATCCCGAAATAACTGTCTTAACTCAGGAATAATCTCTTGTATCGGTAACTCTATATGCATATAATCGCTCCTAATGAATGTACCCTACTGCTCTTCAGTATCTCTATTCGAATGTTAGCATTATAACAAAAAAAGCCGTTCCAGAGGAACGACTATCGCAGACACACCCTAAGACACACCTAAGTAGAAATGTATCCAGAATACTCACTTAGCTGAGCAATGACTCGGCACCGTCAATGACGATCTCTGCTCCGGTAATATGTCTGGATTCGGACGATGCGAGGAAACTTACCAGATCGGCAACATGTTCCGGTTGACCCGGCCCGTCCGCAAGTGGTTGCTGTCCTTCCGGGAACTCCATCGGAATAATGATCTGCTGTAGATCATCCGTTTTGACCGTACTTTGATCGATATTTGTCGCAATCGCTCCTGGGCAGATCACGTTTACACGTATCTTGAACTTCGCCAGCTCAAGCGCAGCCATCTTCGCAAAAGCAACCTGTCCTGCCTTGGACGTGCTGTACGCCGACATGCCAAAGCTTGAGAAGCGTTGATTGCCGTTGATGGAACTCGTAATGATAATACTGCCGCCACCCCGTTTTTTCACGTGAGGCAATGCATATTTAATCGTGAAAAACGTACCATTCAGGTTGGTCGTAATAATCTGTTGCCAATCTTCAACCTGAATTTCCTCAATGGGTGCCGATACACCGTTAATGCCCGCATTGGCAAAAACAATATCCAAACCGCCGAATAACTCAACGGTTTCCAGTACAGCCTTTTCCACACGTGCCGGGTCGGAAATGTCTACATCAAATGCTCTTGCCGCACCGGGGTGCAGCGCATTAATCTCTGCTTCCGTTTCCGAGATCCGATCATTCACCAGATCAAACAATGCAACATGTGCACCCTCTTTAGCCAGCTTGACCGCAGTGGCCTTCCCAATTCCGGAGCCTGCTCCGGTAATAATCGCAACCTTGCCTTGGAACCGTGACTTGCCGTTATGTTGTGTCATTATCCATTCCACTCCTTCATTTTAGCAATTATGTAAGAATGTACGTTCATACTCATCGTGAAAGCCAATTCTTCACAAGATTACCCAAAAAGAGTGTCTTTTAAATCAACACCAACAAGTTTTTTCACAGTTGATCTTCGCCGCTGTCACAGCTTCATCCGGATCGATCCACAACTTGATATCCCGCACTCACCATTCCAGCTCAATGAAAGCGGCATCATCTTCAAGACCGCCGGTATGTGTCGCATCCAGCAATACCTGAATGTGTTCATCCGGGACATAGGCTTGAATGGCATCCAGATCGTTCAGTCCATCCGTATATAACTGAAGACGCAGTGAATCTCCTGCGGACCCTTTCATCTCGCAGATGTGCGGCTTACCACCAACTGGTCCTTCAAGTGTAGACCAACGCTCATTTGTCTTGCAGTGAGTCTGAAATAATTCAGACTGTTCCTGACCATTACGCCACAGGCGAATACGGGAATCTCCTTGCCATGCAAGCCATACCCGGCTTTTGCGGCCGCCTCCCGTGAGCTCGATCCGCCCACACACATACATGGCCTGACTGCCCCGACTTCGCTTTTCCATCAACACTTCACGCAGCAACAAAGGGGAACTTTCCAGTGGCTGTAATTTCTCCAATTGCTCCGATGCGGGAAGGGTAAGATCATGGAGAAGACGCTCAACACCCTCTACCGTTGTGTGTTGCGTCGTTTCCAACCAATCCAACAGAGCATTCCCTAGAAAACGCGCTGCAAAATCGCCCAGGTAACTCATGCCTACGCCATCACACAAAACAAAATTGCAGATATTCCCTTTCATACGTACCGCAGCAAAGTCCTGTCCGGTATCTCCCTGATGTACCGTCTCAGCCGCTCTGCCATAACCATATCTGCACTTGAATGTGCCTTGATAGCGAGTTAGCGGCTGTTCCCCGGTCTGTACACTCACATAGCGAAAGTTGCCATGCCGTTGCTCAGCATGGCCCCCCTTATCTCCAGCAGACAATGTTGCCAAACGCATCGCTCTCATGATTCCCCTCCTATCTCACAGGCGTAGCAGCGGACATCTGGAACCCGATTGATACCAATTCTGCACATGTACCTGGCAGCATCATGAGTGCACCGGGTGCAAGCAAATAATCAGCTTCAACAAGCATTTCCCGATAACTTTCGGGCAGAACGGATGACATATTCCGCAGCTTCTCTCCATGCTCATCCTGTAGATTCGTTTCCGAAGAGATTCCCTTCCATCTTCGAGGTTCAGCAATTGGCCCTTCCAGCAGATGATCCGATATAAAAATATTCTCGACCAACACATTGCCGTCCGGCACACTCATGCCCATGATTCTTTTGGCAATCGGCTCGGGATCTTCACCTGTAGCCACCCCGTCGGTCATGTGGCATACAAGTGGCGCAGGACAATCCTGCATATTCGGAATTTCGGCCTGTAGAATCTTTTCCGCCTGCAGGAAAGCCTTCGCAGAATCTGAAAACCGTCTCGGTGTCAGGTCAGGCAAAGAACCAACGGCAGCGATCTCGTCAATTCCTTTGATTCCGTTCAACAAGTCATATACATCATCGCTGTAAGCCAATATGGCTATACGATAGCGAGGTGTCAGACGATTTCCCTTGGTAGACCGAAACACCATTTGGCGGATCGCGAGAGATAAGGCATCATAGACGACATCAATCCGTCGACGATTTTCCAGAACCATATTCATGGAGGCGCTAATATCAATTAAATATATAATAAGTGCAGGTGTACGCTGTGATGCTTGAATCGTGTAGTTCATCTAGGGTGAGTCACCTCCATCATTCACGTTATTTATAAGTTGGGCAACTTGTAACTGTTGTTGCTCAGGAATTTGTTAATGGCACTCATTCGAGCGGCTACTTTGCCAACACCTTTGAAATAGGAAGCATCGGTATTGTAAAGATTTTTGAAATCACGGGCATATGCTTCCGCATTTTCAATTTTTCTGCCTTTTTGCGCGTTATACGTTTTATTGTAATGAGCAATCAGCGTGACCACATTCTGAGCACGTTTTTTCTTCAGAGCTGCTTTCTGAGCAATCTCCTGTTGACGTTTAACTTCAGCTGCCGCTTTACGCTCCGCTTCCTGTTTTGCAAGCTTGGCATCATTCTCTTTTTTCCAGACCAGATAAGCTTCATATTTCGCCTGTTTATCGTATTTTTCCTGCTCCGCTCTCTTAGCCGCTTCTTTCTTCTGCTGTTCCTGCTTCACCAGAAAGGCCTCATATTTCGCCTGTTTGTCGTACTTGGCCTGTAACGCCTTACGTTCTTCTTCTTTTTTCTTTGCTTCAGCTGCCTTCTGCTTGGCTTCAGCAAGTTTTTTCTTTTCCTCCGCGTCCAGTTTTGCAGCATCTGCGGCCTTTTGTTTCTCTTGTTCTTCCTGCTGTTTGAGCGCAGCTGCCTTTGCTGCTTCAGCCTCTTCCGTAGCTTTGATATCTGCCAGTCGTGTGGCTTCCTGCTGTTCTTTCTGTTTCACCTCTGCCTGATCGGCGAGTATTTTGACCGTTGGCACGCCACCTGCCAGCAATACAATAAGTACAGCGGAGGAAATCATGAACTTTTTGGATCTGTAGAATGGCACAGGTACAGGTTTGTCTGTGTCTTCTTTTGGATTAAGCTTTGCATCCAGTTCCTTAATTGCAGCCTCGACTTCCATCTGCATCGCGCTGTTATGAGGAATAAAATGATAAAGCGAGCGGTACACTTCCAGTGCTGCAGCCGGTTTATCTTCATCCTCCAGGGCTCTTGCTTGCAGGAACAGACGGTTCACAACCGCTTCCTGATCGGGAGAGTGCGGCGTTTGAGGACGGTTCCCGTCTTGCGTATTCACCGGTTCACTTACTGGTTCTGAGCTCTTTTTCAGATTCACATCAGCTTCGGACGAATTGGCAGCTTCTTCTTCCGCTGTCACAGCAGCCGCTGCATTGGCCTGATCCACGTCTACCGCAGCCAATGCAACATACCACTCACCAAACGTTGGACAACTGCTCAGATCGTGACTTTCCCAAGCTCGAATGAACAGATCGGACAGTTTGGAACCCCAACGCTTCTCAAGGGACTCCCGCATGGCATAATACCGTTCACTCACCGTTTGCATTTCATGCTGATCAAAATAACTTTCGCCCCACGCTTTCTCTACAATCACAGGGTCGGACCAACTTAACATTTCAGCAATGATAACCGCTCCGGCAAATCGGTCAGCATATGAACTCCACAAACCGCTGTGCACTGTTCGATGAGCTGCATAACCGGGTGAACCGGCAAGCAGGGCATCCGGACGATCCATCTTTGAACCGTACATCTGCTCGACATCCACAAGTTCTACCGCAGACATCTTCCCCAGGTTCTCCACTTCGGAAAAAAACGGAATCATTACATTGGGAGCGGACATATCGCAATGAGCCAGTCCACGTTGTTCCATAGCCGAACCTGTTCCAGCAAGCGCTCTAGCCAGCTTCAGGCTCTCCTCAGCCGTCAACTGTCTCTGATCACTGATCACATCGAACCAGGTCTGACCTTGCACCCATGGCATCAACACCGCATATAACAGATCGGGATGTTTTCCAATGAGCGCTCCGTTTCTTTCCGGAGTGAGCACATCACGCTTGCATACCTGCAAACCTGGCAGTTCACTATAAGACTCCATATGCTCAGACTGATATACCATAGCCGGAATACGGAATTTAGGAAAAAATACTTTTAGTGCTTTAGCCCCATGAATGGAACCATTTCGGGGTAACAACTGATAAACAATCCCCTGCCTCCCGGCTTGGGCATAAGCCAGACCCGGCGCAGCCGGATGTTGCCCAATCGTATAGGCAATGTCGTTAATCACCACTTCATCCCCGGGATTTGGTTGAAAAGACATGCTTATCCCTCTCTCTGTCCTAGTGTCATAGTTGCAACAAAAACCGGGTGTTGTGAAAACGCCCGGTTTTTGCTGTAGTTGTACATCTTCAGCTTGCTATCCACCTATAATTCAGGACGAATTCAGACTTCACATCGGCCTGATCTATGTAAAGCAGATTAACGAGCTTGGTCAGCTGTACGGAATTTGTTAGCAATAGCTGTAAGTTCAGCGCTGATACTGTTCAGCGTTTGAACGAATGATTGCATTTGTTTGCTAGCTTCTTGGAACTCTTGGAAGAAGCGTTGCTTTGTCATACCTTCCCATTGTCCTTCCATGCTTGTGATGGATTGAGTCAATGTAGATACGATTTGCTGACTTTGCTCACCGCTTTGTTTAAATTGGTTGGAAACCTGATCAAGCTGCTCTGGGGTAACTAAAATACGTCCTGCCATTTGTAAATTCCTCCTTGGTTTGTGCAATTAAATTTTTACTTGTTCAAATTGTACTATACCAGGATCGATCGGACAAAAGCCGAAGGACCTAATCCTATTTACCCCATTTTCAGCACTTGAAACTTCTCCTAACAGCCTATTTACAAAAAAATATTCACTTTCTGCTGTTACTTTTAATCACCCTGTTCAGGAAACAACAGGCTCGGTCCCTCTTCTTCCCCGAAAGGAAGGATCTGTGAATCTCCATGCTACAGGCTCAGGCTGCATAGCCTGCACCAGTGTAGCCGGGGAGCCATCAGGCGGAGCGGCATCCTGTACACGATATACGGCCGCCATTGCGGAAAGGGGATCGGATACTACAGCTACAGTTGCAGAATGTGCAGGCATGATTTCTCCTGTACGATTGTTCTGAAGAACATTCAGCATATTGACCGCATTACCATAGGCTGTGTTCACATGACTCAGCACGGAACGATACTCCATGTCTGCCTGCTGGAATAACAACGCTTTGCGTCCCAGCTGTACGCTTAAGTCCATTAATCGACGCAGCGCATCCTCGCCCAGTCGTTTACTGTGATTCCATTCATTCATCACCGCTGCGCGGGATTCAACCTCCCACTCCAGCGAATGAATCGCCTGATCCAACACTGTCATCTTTTGCTGTATTTGCTCCGCTGCATACTGAATCTGCTTGCTCAGTGCCCGAAGCACATCCGGTTCCACACGAATGCGCATTTACCATCACCTTTCCTCTTCCCCTGCAGGCTGTTTAAGCCAGTCCAGCAGCATCTCGTGAAACTGTTCTCTAGTCGTTAGTGCTGCAACAAGCCAATCATCTGAAGCCGCAGTGCTCATCCGGAACAACCAGTTGGATACCGCACTTGCAACAAATGCTGCCGACTGCGACTTCCACCCGTCTTCATTCCATACAAGCAACCTAAGCTCCCCGTCTGACTCCTTACCCACCAGACAGCGTGCCAGTGCAAGTGAGCCCTCAGGATCACTTGTCTCCTGTTCGAGTTCCGCTGCTACGGTCTGTACTCCGCTGTTTTCGAGCTCATTCATGACATCATAAAATTTTTTCTTGGAGCACATTAGGGCCGGTTTCTCCGCAGGAGAATGGCCGCTCCATTTCATCCGCTCTATCAGAACATCGATGGCTTCACGAACACTTCCCAGATCGCTGAGCCGGAACGAGTCCGGTACGTCGTCAACACGGGAAACTTCAACGACCCGCTCATCCGTGCAATGGATATAACTCTCATACGACTTGCCGTTGATCGTGTAGCGAATCCAACAAGCTCTGTCGGACAATCCGGCAATGGCTACCCTGGAGAAAACGGTCGGTGTCATGATCAGCTCATCGGTATCCTGATCCCGAATCAGATATCCTTTGTCAAGCAGGGAGGTTTTGACACGCTCCCACTCCATCGCGATATCCTCCGCCATATAGCCGCGAAACGGATCTTCCACACCAAGCAGTCGGTCTGAACCGAGAATACCAGCCAGGAAAAAAAGTTCCTTTGTTTGCAACGTGACTACCTTTTGCTTAGAATCATGAACCGTCAACATTATGAGCCACCTCCCCTCAAACTACAACATGCCATCGGTCACGAATTTCAGAAATCCAATCGGTCATTTTCCAGCTGTCATCACATGGAACTGCACCTTTAACCCTGGAATATTTACGTTTTACATAATAACCTTGACCCGGAGGCAGTACCTTCAGCCCACCTGAACTACCTCCAGATTCGGAATAAGGTATACGGAAGAACGAGAGATCGTTAGGGTCTAAAGTCCCGAACAGCATTCCACTCTGGGAAGCCTTCACATCCGTTACCCAGTCAGAACCAAAGGTTGGGAAGTCTGCCGGAACTCCGGATAGAATCACGTGTACACCGCGATCCCTTCCTTGACGAACAATCGCTCCCAATTGATCTTTCACATTAAAATCGTTTAGCTGCTTGGACAAGGTGTCCGCATCGTCGATGACGAGCACAAGTTCCGGTCCACCGGAAATCTCGCCTCTTTTCAGAACTTCATCGTACAACTGTTGAATGACAGGTGCAAGCTGTTCTTCTCGCGATACATGTCCACGGACATGGGGCAAACTGCTGATTTCCCCCAGCCCACCTGAGCCATAACGCATATCTACTGTGTATATTTGCACATCTTCCGGAGAAGCATGATAAGCCAGTGATAACATCCATGTCAATAAAAATGTCGTTTTGCCGCCTTCCATCGGACTCGTTACCATGAAATGCGGACCTTCACGCAGATTAAGCTCGAATGGTTCCAGATCATCCGTAAGCAATCCCACAGGGACAGTTACAGACGATGTATCCCAAGCCTGACCATATGATCCTGTCCGAATGAGCAGATCCTTCAGTTTGATCTCTTCCGGAAGTGGAGCAATCTGCGGCGCTTCTTCCCCTGTCCAGCCTTGGCGAATCTCAGCAATCGTACGGCGCAGTGCCGATGAACGCTTGCCCTCATCTGCCCCTGAAGAAGGTAATGCCGCCTGGAACATTAATGGAGGCACTTGCCCTTTGACCAGGCCTCTTCCTGGCGGAAGTTGGCTTGGTGCCTTGGAAGGTCTTCCCACGGCATAATAATAATCGCTTGGATCGGATAACTCAAATGAAACCGCATTGGGAATATTGCTTCTGAATTTTTCAAATACATCGGTTACCCGATTCGCAGTAAGCACAAAAGTGATACCCAAACTTCCGCCTTCACGCAGGATCGTCTCCAGAAGTTCATTTTCTTCCGGATAGGCATTGCGGAATGAAAGATAACCATCAATAACGACCACAACCTGCGGGACAGCCGCATGAGCTGTCCGGCGGTAGGCCGAAATCGTTTTAACCCCCGCCTCCGAGATGATATCTTTGCGTTGTGCTGACAGCTTGAGAATATAGCGGAATAACCGCTTGATCCGGTCTTCCTCTTCAGCCATCATCACGCCACCGATCTGAGGTAGTGTTGCAAAGTCCTTCATCATGCGACCCATATCGATAATGTAACCATGCCAGGGCTCAGTTCTGTGGGAACGGGCCAGAGACATAAGCAAGGTCTGAACAAATGTTGTTTTGCCCAGTCCTGGCATACCGTACACGACCAGATGGCCTTGATCCACAGGCAATGCGAGCGGTTGTTGGCGCTGATTAGGGAGATCATCCAGCAAACCAACCAGTGGTTTCAGACCACTCGCTCCGCCATCAAGCAGCAGATCCCGATTCTCTTCTTCCTGCCATTCCTGAAGACCTTCCCATTCCAGTGTCTCTGGTAAAGGTGGCAACCATGGTCCTGGCAAACGACGGATACCCGCATCCGCTGCAGACTGCGCAACATAATCAATAAATACCTGAAGCTGTTTCGGAACATCTTCACCTTTGAGAACGGCTCTGCGCTCTCCAGTTAACAGAGGCTCCCGCTTACCGTTCAGGCGCACTTCCATAACAGGCAATACCGTTGTTGAATCCTCCTGCTGGTTATACGGTGCACCACTCCAAGCGAATTGCATTTCTTCAAACACTTCATCACTACCAACCTGGAAATATCCACGACCAGGCTTTGTAATCCAGGCAGCATTTGGAATCTTGATCATATCCCTGCTATCTCCCTCACTCTGTACGCGAAGGCAGATCCGGAAGCGCGAATTACTCCATATTTTATCGTCCACAACACCGGCTGGCTTTTGGGTTGCCAGAATTAGATGAACCCCAAGTGTCCGGCCAATGGCCGCGATACTGATCAATTCATCCATGAACTCCGGCTGGTCCCGCTTCAATTGAGCAAACTCGTCAATGATAATAACCAGATGTGGAAGTGGCTGTTCATGTCTGGAACGCAGAATCTTGTAATATTCATCAATATGCTGGAGGTTTCCCGCATCATTTAATATTTTTTGCCTTCTGACCAGTTCGGCACGAAGTGAAATATTCGCCCGCTCGATCAAATTCCCATCCAGATTGGTGATTGTCCCTACCACATGAGGCAGATCAACAAATGTATTGGACATCCCGCCACCTTTATAGTCAATCAGCATGAAGGCCAGATCATGTGGATGGAATTCTGCAGCGAGTGAAGCTACGATGGACTGGATAACTTCACTTTTACCTGAACCAGTTGTACCTGCAATCAGACCATGGGGACCATGACCCTGACGTTCAATTTTGTCATGCAGGTTTATCGCAATTTTTTTGCCACCAGCGCGTACACCCATTGGTACAGGCAGCGTATCAGGATATCTCGTCTGTCCCCACCTGGACACCACATCCAGATCTTCCACGCGTGATGTACTCAGCATATCGAATAACGGAAGCACTTGCGGGATATCTGAAGCAGATGACCGCTTCAACCGGATCGGTGACATATAACGGGAAAGCGCCTCTGCCATCTCCTTCGAGATCACATCAGGCTTGTACGTTTGTTGAATAACATCCGCATCTTCCGTTTTTTTGATATACACCCCTTTGCCTTTGGAGGCATCCATGATCAACTGACAATGCATCGGTAGAGACTCCTTGCGATTAGCCAGTATGATGGTGCATACATCAATCTCGTGAGCCGACTCCAGCAGCAGCGGAAGCAACGGTTCTTCTTCAATTAATTGCGTATCGGAGAGAATTACAACGTAGCACGGCGTTTGTACGCTTTTCTTGTAGCGGTCTTCCTTATTGTTACGACGCCGATTCAACACGGAAAACAAGCTGTCCGCCAATTGATGCGCACCGCTGTGCCTGTCGGCCATATAGCGTTGTCCTTGGTCTTCATCCCAGATATGGGGCATCCAGCGAAGCCAGTCCCATTCCTTGCTGTCCTTTTCTTCATAGAAAGCAGCAAGCTTCAGTTCATCCGGGGAATGGCGTACCGTCAGTTGTGAGATGATGACTCGCAGGGAAGCAAGCACTTCCTCCCGATCACCGACAAGTCCCATAACCTTCGATTGGAACAAAGGCAATGTAATGGAAGCATCTGGTACCGTCTGGAATTCAGCCGCAAGTTCATGGGCCGCTTCAATCAGCTCATCCTTCTCGTAACCATCAATCCGCGGAACCTGAAGTTTGATTCGGAATGGAATCTCTCCCGTACCAATGCGCACCTGAAGGAAATCATCATCCTCTGGTGAACGCTCCCACAAGGAACTGTTCCGGTTCTTCACCACTTGAAGACACACACCCGGATCACCATGAATTTCGTACAGGCTCTTCACTTGCTCCGCCTGAGCTTCTTTCAGTTCTTCCCGGTGTTTGTCCAATTGGGCAAGATACATTATTTTTCGTTCTTCCAATTTTTTGCGATATGATTTCTTGTTGCTCAGATACACGAAGAATGGAATGGTGTAAGAAGTAAGCATCATCATGACCGTCATCATCTGAAACATCATATAATTGCTATTGCCCATTTTGCCGGTCATATTGATATATACGTAGAAACCAATGCTAACCATGGTCATCATGATCGGCACAATAATGGATATCATGGAAAACGTGGGTTTGCTCGGTTCTGTTGGAGGCCTGAGTATTTCGAGTCTCTCTTCCTTGAGAACCGGTGTCATTCTTGGAGAACGCTGATATAACACATTCACGAAGAGAAGACCTCCTTTAGTTCGTTCAATAATGAATGTATACGTTCAAAAGCCCTATTCGTTGCTGTCCTGCTGAAACAATGAACGTCTTCCATATACAGGCGCTTCTTCCGAAGTCGTTGAAAAAGCCCGCTGTACACGTACGCAACTGCCCTGTCGCAGCCCTGTTTCCATTAACTGCTGTGCGTTCTGCGGAGAGAACCACAGACCTTCCGGAAACTTGGCTTCAAGGATGTACTGAATGCCGTCTCCCGGTGCCTGTCCAAAAATGCGAACGCCGAGTAATGTCTTCAAATGTTCGATGGTACATTCGTCCGGAACATCGATGTCGAACCATTCTCCTTCCTCGCGGCCGGAATGCACGGTTAGAATCATCCGAATCCCTCCCATGGTCTCATATGTAAATTGTCCTAATGTCAGATTAAATCAAAAAAAAGAGAATGAATCGTTATATCAACCCTATTTTCTTACATAAACACCCTGTTTGCAATGTACCACCTGTAATTTTGTTACATATGACCCACGTATATATTAAAATATCGTACATTCGACTCAGAACTTTCGTGGCAGTTATGCAATTAAATATTGCGAGGATACGAAAACTCTCGTTTTTTGTTCCATTTAAATGGTAATTAAGTTACGTTTTTCAGGACTTTTATTCCTTCGCTCACAATTGAATTGTGAACACTTTTCAAACATTACCCACCTTTATGTTTTCATAAGCTGATTTTAAGGTAATTTTAAGCATTGGAATTTAATATTAGCTGTATGAAATAACAACCGTGAGGTGATTTCAAGTGAGAACCCTAATAACCTTTCAAAACAAATCAATCCCTGTATATTTTAATCAAGAAAACAAACAACCTATGCAGAAGACATTAAGATTGCTTAGCAGTGCTCTTGAGCATAAAATTAGCAACGGTAAACGCGCCATTCAAAAATGTCTGCATTCTTTAATTAGTATTGAGATTGTTAATGGAGAAGCCATTCTCCACAGTCGAAGTGAAAACGACTCCCTTGCTTTATCGTTATATTAAAAGGAGTCAACCAAGACACATTCATTACAAGACATGAAAAAGGAAGCTGTCGTCATAGACAAGCTTCCTTTTTTGAGTTGTATACACGTTAACAGCGGATCGCAATTATTATCAGCCATCGCTCAGTGCAGTTTGCTCAGGACATAGGCGGCATCATGTTCTTCCGCAATCTCGGCTTTACGAATACGAATGACAAACAGCCGAACCAAATTGGCACGTGTATGTTCTTCCTGACAGGTATTCAGTTTCCTCAGAATAAAGCGGTCAATGGACATGAATTTAAAGCCCCTTTGCCATTGGATTTACGGATCGATTCTTCCGTGTATCCATAAATAACCAGATAGCGTCAGCCCCAAACAGCTTTTCCACTCTTATATTAAGCCGTATTTTGCCAAGGTGTAATATTGTGCAAAAAGCCCGTCCCACCAAGCTGGAGACGGACTTTCGCATGATTTGTCGATCTTTTTGTAACCCGCTCTAATCATTCATAAATGCCCCTGCTAATTTACTCTTTTTCGACTTATTTCACTCCCGGATATTCCCGATATTGGTGCTGAATGCTGATCCAACGCGTACGTGTAAACTTCTCAATGGCCCAATCCCCACCGAAACGTCCAATCCCTGAAGCTTTTTCACCGCCAAACATCACATGCGCTTCATCGTTCACAGACTGATCATTTACATGCACCATACCCGATTCAATGCGCTGGGCAACCTGATATCCCCGATTCAGATCTTGGGTGAATACGGAACCACTAAGTCCATAAGGAGTATCATTCGCCAAACGTACAGCTTCCTGCTCATCATGAGCCTTCATGATCACTGCCACCGGGCCAAACAATTCCTGCTGCACGATATCCTGTTCAGGTTTAACATCGGCAAGTACAGTAGGAGACAGCACACTGCCTTTACTGGTCCCTCCTAGCAATAACCGGGCTCCTTCAGCTTTGGCTTTGTTCACAAGCTCCTGTAATCGTTCTACCTCTTTTTCCCGAATGAGAGGACCCACGAGTGTGTTAACATCCGCCGGATCACCTGCCTGAACATTCTTCGTTTTGGCAACAAATGTTTCGACGAATTGGTCGTAAATATCGGCATGCACAATGATACGATTCAGAGCCATGCAGATCTGTCCCTGATGCAGAAACTTACCAAAGACCGCCGCTTCGGCAGCACGTTCAATGTCCGCATCTTCAAGCACAACCATCGCGTTGTTGCCGCCAAGTTCCAGTGCCGTTTCTTTTAAATGTTCACCCGCCAGTTTACCGATCCCTTGTCCAACTTCTGTGGAACCCGTGAATGAAATTACTTTGGGAACCGGATGAGCGACAAAGTAATCCCCGATCTCGCTACCACTTCCCGCAACGACATTCAGCACGCCCTCAGGCAGACCGGCTTGTTCAAACAAATCAGCAATAAGCCAACCTGCCGTAATCGGAGTATCCGATGCTGGTTTAATCACTACACCATTACCAACAGCAATCGCTGGAGCTACAGATCGCAGGCATAGATGCAAAGGGAAGTTCCATGGCCCGATAACACCAATCACTCCCTTCGGCTCACGAACCACACGGTTCTCTTTGCCAGGGGTATTGGACGGGATAATCTCACCCTTCATGCGATAAGGAAAAGATGCTGCTTCGTCCACAATGCGTTTAGCCGCTGCAAACTCCGCCTCCGATTTGATTCGGGTACTCCCGGATTCCGTGATCAACAGTTGAATGATCTCCTCTTTGCGCTCCGCCATCAGGGATGAAACTTTACGCAATACCTCTTCTTTCGCAGCAGGCAATGATTTCGCCCATTCAACCGAATTTTTCTGAGCTGACTCATAAGCCTTATCTATGTCTTTCTTATTGGAAGAGCGCCATGTGGCAATAACTTCTCCCGAATAAGGATTGATATTCTCCATTGTTTTCTCACCGGAGCCATCTACCCAGCTGCCATTAATATATTGTTTCGTCCATGTTGTATGTTCAGTGTCCATTAAAGTCATGTGAATACGCCTCCTGATCAAGATTAAATGTCACACCTGCACAACGGTGTAATACATCATTAACCTTGTTCAGAATTACGCAAACGTGAAGACCTGAATTAGCTCTTCCATTCTTTAAGCTTAAGGAAACAATACAACCCACACTATTCTCTCGCCATCTGGACGTCTTTCAACAGTCGGGCAGGCTCTTCTCTCCAAAGAGGCTCAAGTCTTCCCATCCGTAGCCAACTTCGATCAGATCTTGACCACCAAAGCGGAGGGACTGTGTCTGGACTGGAGTGCCTCCCATCTTTTCATAGAAGCCACAAGCTGAATTACGCTCCAAAGCCCATATGATCAAACGTTTCATATTGTGGGTCTGTAGATGATGAACGACATGTGTCGCCAGTTGCTGACCTATCCCCTTTTGTTGTACTTCCTTCAGCAAATATATAGCATACAACTCTCCATCATAAGGTAATTTTCCTTCACGCTCCTTACCCCCACAAGCAAATCCGACAATGTTCCCATCATCCTGTTCAGCTACCACCAAGATCTGATCCTTTTCGCCAGAACGAATGGTCTTCTCCCACTGGGGCAATCTTGATTCTATAGTCAAATGATCCAAAAAATCGTCAGGCACAATTCCCCGATATGTTGTTTTCCAACTCTCAGTATGTACATAAGCTATCCCCTGCGCATCCCCTTCACGCGCCCGCCTGATCAGCATAGCTATCACTCGCTTTCTCTCGTAACTGCCGCAACTTTACCATATTATATATTCTTCTTTCTTTAATTCCAAATTCATCCACTAAATTACCTCTTATAAAAGTAAAATCCGGCCCTACGGCCGGATCGTTACCCTAGTGCCTACAGATACCTTGGAAGACAAATCCAGTACATCCGAGTTGTACATGCGTATACAACCATGGGAGACGGATTTGCCAATAGACCAAGGCTCATTGGTTCCGTGTATCCCATAATGGGGAGCAGACAGTCCCATCCAGAATACGCCAAATGGCCCACCTGGATTCGATTGTTTGTTAATAATAGTGAACTCCCCGTTTGGAGTCTGCGTGAGCATCTTGCCGGTGCCTACGGGATAGCCCTTAATCACCTGATTGCCGTCCAGAAGATATAACATGTGGTCAGAAAGATCTACAATAATCCTGTAATCTGGCATAATGACATCCCTCCTGACCTATCTTATGCAAGATACCGGATGATGCCCGCCTGATTTCAGGCTTCCTCCCACTCTTTCACACTACGGGAGTGCTTGGGTTTGCGACTATTGGCCGGTTTGCTGGAAGCAGTACGCCTTCTGGATGCCACTTCTTCCTTGCGTTGCTGATATTGCAATTCCTTCTGCATTTTCAGATAATTATTCAGTCTTTTTTCATCCAATGAACCATCCTGTATGGCCTCTTTCACTGCACATCCAGCTTCCCGCGTATGACTGCAATCCAGAAATCTGCACGTGGCCGCAAGTTCTTCAATTTCTCCAAACGCATGTGACAGCCCATCATTGCCCTCATCCCAGAGATTAAGCTCGCGCATTCCTGGAGTATCGATCAATACGGCTCCCTGTGGAAGTACAAACATCTCCCGGTGTGTTGTCGTATGTCTCCCACGGCTGTCTCCCTCGCGAACGGATTGCGTAAGCTGCACATCCTCACCCATCATCCAGTTCACCAGCGTAGACTTGCCACTGCCAGAAGATCCTGTGAGCGCAACAGTCAGCCCTGGCTGCAAATATCGTTCCAGTAAGGATTTACCTTGACCCTCCACTGCAGATATCGCAAGCACTTCAACGCCTGGAGCAATCCCTTCTACACTTCGGATCTGTTCTTCCACATTGTTGCACAGATCACTTTTGCTCAGAACAATGACTGGCCTTACGCCACCATTCCAAGCCATCAGCACGTATCTTTCGAGCCTTCTAAGGTTGAAATCATGATTAAGTGCTGCCACGATTAACAGTGTATCTACGTTTGCGGCGATTAATTGTTCCTTGGTCACCGGACCTGCCGCCTGCCTTGATACCCTGCTCCGACGTGGCACCAGATTGTGAATAATTGCTTCTTCACCCGACTGACCTGTAATGGCCACCCAATCTCCAACCGCCGGTGCCAAGCTGGTCTCCAGACTATCATGACGCATTCGGCCCGAAATCCTTCCCCAGCATTCGCCCTCTTCTGTAATCAAACGTAGCAGATGTCCATGGTCTGCGATAATTCTGGCTGGCTTTTTCTCCTGCTCTTCCATCCCTGTCTCTTGCCACAGTTCCTGCCACTTTGCTGACCAGCCGTACTTCTCAATATGGTTATCTAAAATAAAAATTCCTCCCAAAATAAGTTGTTTACTTCGTTCAAGCCGA
This sequence comes from Paenibacillus sp. FSL P4-0176, assembly GCF_037975265.1. NCBI lineage: Bacteria > Bacillati > Bacillota > Bacilli > Caryophanales > Paenibacillaceae > Paenibacillus > Paenibacillus sp. FSL P4-0176. Next base: position 2,729,827 of record NZ_CP150242.1, on the reverse strand, counting down.
GTGAACAATCATCTCCGGTTCAGATCAAAACAAAAAACCACGAGTAGAAATACACCCGTGGCAATAGGTAGTTAGCCGAATCAAAGATCACCCCTTCTTGTAGATCTACCGGATAGAATACTTAACCCTCCGATATAAACCATTCAGGAACACCCTTTTATCGGCAAACAAAAAAGCCACGGGTGCGTCACCCGTGGCTTCATCTGAGCATGCGATACTTCACGTTACAATGGATACTGCTATCCATCTAACGCAAAATTACATGCTTTGATCCGTTCCGGAGACGCTGTTCATATTCAAATTAACGTATACTGCATTTAAATTTGTCATAAACAATCGCCTCCCTTGTAGAATTATCCATTATGTTACACACTGAGCTTAACAGTTGTCAAGCCCAAACTTTTTTCACCACCAGCTACTCTATTTAACCTGATCCCAGCGTGTCCACATTTCCTTCGGATTCAATTCATAGATATCCTCTTCCCGATACATGAACTGATGCATGATAAATTCCCGCCGAATCGTGGCAAAGTCTTCATGGTATTGCTTTATAAATGTATTGATTTCTTTTTCCGTATACTTCCGACCAAATTCAAGCTGCTCGACCAGATGACCAAGTACAATCAGTTTTTTCTTGTATTGAGCCGGAATCTGACGCAGTCGTCCATCTTTGGAGAAAAAATTTCTCATGACCGACGCTTTCAATGTTTCGTTCACATCACTCATATCCGTAACCTCCTCTCGATTAAAGATAAAATCAATCGAAGCCTGTGCATTCTCACGGATAAACGAAGGATTGAGTGTGAAATACACTGTATTTTTCTCCCGTCGTTCCTTAATCAGCGCCGCCTCTCTCAGCTTGGATGCATGATGTGTCACGGTTGGCTGTGACAGATTCAGCCGCTCGGCAAGTGCCTGTCCGTGCAGTTCACCCTGTGCCAATAACAGCAGCATTCGAAGCCGGGTCGGGTCAGCCAACGCTTTATGATAAGCCACAATTTTCTCCAGCTGCATCATCGTTCATCTCGCTTTCAATTAGATATATATCTAATTTGATATTAGTCTTTTCTCCTCTACACGTCAACTCCTTTGCTTTCAAGTAAGCTTGTCTAATTAAACTCCACGCTTGAACTGGCATTGGCTCGTTATTTACGGTAGGATTATATTGCTTGAAATAAGGAGGATTAAGAACATGGAAGATGTCATTATTATCGGCGGAGGCCCATGCGGTCTGTCTGCTGCCATTGAATGTGAGCGGCTGGGACTGTCCGCTGTGATCGTTGAGAAATACAATATCGTTCAATCTATTTATCTGTATCCAACCCATATGCAGTTTTTCAGCACAGCCCCGCTGCTTGAGATCGGAAACGTTCCGTTCAGCACACCTAATGATAAACCGTTTCGTTATGAAGCACTTGCCTATTATCGCAGGGTAGCCGAACATTTTGGTCTGCGTGTTCATAACTATGAGGAAGCCCGTGAAATTAAACGCAAGGATGATGGTACGTTTGAGGTACATACGCTCAATCGCCGCGGGGAGGCCATCGTACATGTTGGACGCAATGTAGTTGTAGCTACCGGTTATTTTGACCATCCTAACTATCTCGGCATCCCTGGAGAAGATAAAGATAAGGTAACCCACTACTTCCGGGAAGCCCACCCGTATACCCGTACACGTGTCGCCATTATTGGCGGAAGCAACTCAGCCGTGGATGCGGCCATGGAACTGGTTCGGGTCGGAGCACATATTGATATGGTTTATCGCGGCAGTGGTCTGTCCCAGCATATTAAACCATGGGTACGTCCGCTATTCGAGAGCATGGTGACAAAAGGTCATATCACACTCCACCTGGAATCACGCGTGAATGAAATACTGGATGATTCGATTCGCCTGATACACGCGGATGGTTCCACTCGGGAACTGGATAATGACTTCGTACTAGCAATGACCGGTTTCCGGCCAGATCGTCAACTACTCACGTCGGTAGGTGTGGAGATGTCTGATGATATGGATAAACCTCTATATGATGCACAAACGATGGAAAGCAGCGTACCTGGTGTATATGTAGGCGGAGTCATCGCTTCGGGTCGTAATGCCAATGAAGTCTTTATTGAATCCGGGCGCTGGCATGGACGTTACATTGCGGAACATATCGTTAGCAAACAACGTGGACAGACTGAAGGGAAATGAAAACAATGGATATGACTTCCCTGCTGTTGCTCGTATTTGCGGCTCTCGGGATTATCAGCAGCAACACACCTGTGACCGTAGCGATGGTATTTCTGTTGTTGCTACGAGTCCTGAACCTGAATCAGGCATTTCCATGGCTTGAAAAATACGGACTTACACTGGGCATTATCATTCTGACCATTGGCGTGATGGCACCTCTTGCCAGTGGCAAGATGAGTCTGCAGACGATCGGTGAGTCTTTCCTGCACTGGAAGTCACTGCTCGCTATTGGCGTAGGATTACTGGTGGCATATCTCGGAGGACGTGGCGCTACGTTGATGGGTACACAGCCAACTGTCGTTGCAGGGCTGTTAATCGGAACGGTACTTGGGGTTGCCCTATTCAAGGGTGTACCTGTGGGTCCATTGATTGCGGCGGGAATTTTATCATTGCTGCTGGGCAAATCCTGAATCAAATTGTGAAGCTTGTGACCTTACATGCTATGCAGATTGGCTGTATTTCCCACCGTTGTGTGATATACTTCTATTCATGCAAATCATGTACACGAGTCTACAGCAGTATAATGCATATTGTGGTTATGCTGTTGCATGAAAATATAGATTCACTTTGCAACTATTAATGGCGCAGGAGGATTAAGGAACCATGTCACGTCAGTTTATTACAGAAGCCGTGATGGTGGCCATTTACGGTCAATTGCTAGCGCCGCCCGCGCCTGTTGAATATATTGTTCCTTATACCACCATCCTTGAGCTATATGAATTCCAGACCAGTCCTGATCCCATGATGGATAACCCGGCAGATGATCAGCATGTGAAATCCAAAATCAATGAAATGATTTCTTATTTCGAGGAACCGCTGAATAAGAAAAAAATAGAGCGTGCGTTACTTGTTCCATGGGCCAAAAGCCCCTCCATTTTATTTGGTGACCAAGTATCCATTGCCATTATCAATGCAATAGATACGGCACAGTACGGGGAGTATTTCGATCCCATTGAGACCGAACTGCTGCTGACATCTCAGCGCCTGAGTATCCCGATTCTCACCGATCAGGTTGAACTGATTGCACGCATAATTGAGTCTGAATCACCTGTACAGGTATTTGATATTGATGATTTTGATTTTGCGATGGATGATGAACCATTGGATCAGGTGTAATTCATGCTCTGAGCACCAGAATCGGATTTTTAAAAAAATGACCTTGGCATCCACTTTATCGTGCATGCCAAGGTCATTTTTTTGCGGTCAACACTTATTTTATTCTGCAATATCCCGCGCTAACAGGATTCGGCTAATCTGATTAAGAGGTGGTAACGACTCCAGCGCAAAAAACTTCAGACCTGCATCACTATTTACACGCGACTCCACAAGGTCATCCTGAATGATCACTGTCCGAAACAGGGCAATGACATAATACTCTTCATCTCCGCTTGAATGCAGATACCGAAGGTCAGGCCCCGAATAGAGACCTTCCAGTGTCATGGTATCAGCAGTCCAACCTGTCTCTTCCCATAACTCCCGATGTGCAGCATCTTCAATAGCCTCACCCGGGCGCATCTCACCTGCTGGCAACCGCCAGTGACCATGTTCAGCATGCTGAATCAGCAGTAATTCACCTTGTTCGTTCTCAGCCCGCACCGCCGCTTTTACAACAATATGAGAGCGTTTTGCGATATACTGGGCCAAATCTCGTGGTGGCAGATTCACTGCTTATCCCCTCCTCCTACTCGGAAGCCGGTGGCGACCTGTAATCCACCTATTGCTTAACAGAATACTTCAAGCATTAGACTTCCGTGTAACGATATTCGATATCCTGACCTTCATCAACGATGTCCACATGCAGTTGGTGCCCTTTCAGATACCAATAATCGTGATCTTCCATAAAGAATTGAATCCCCGAAACTTCGGTTTGATCCGCAGGATGTCTTGGTTTCTCTACAGCAATACCTAGCGAAAATCCAGGGTGAAGACCTCCGCCAGAGCTATAACGTGCAAAAAATCGAATGCTGTCTCCCTCGTTCAAATTCAGCTCTTCCTTGTACCAGCGAGCAGCTTGATCGGATACATGTATGGTACTCATTTGGTGTCAGCTCCTTCTGTATATATATGTTCCATCATATCTCGACAGGGACTTGAATACAAACCCGAGTGACCACATAAAGACAAAATAAGTTGTGAAAAATGTTTGACAGATTGTAAAAGCCGGTGTTAAGATGCAAACATACGAGGTCTACATTGTATTTATTTCCAAAAAAAGAAAGGGTGATTACGGTGTTTAACAAACATATGATAGGTCAATTCAGCACACAACTAAATACCGGAGCACACCCGAAATCATTATTCCGTTCATAAGTCGGCATGACAGGCGATCTTTCATTAGAACCTCTGTGATGTATACTCACAATCGAACTTATATATGGTGACGGCTCTGTTCTCTGAGCCATGCTGCCGTATGATTATATGAAGACATACCGCCTGCGTGCGGTATGTCTTTTTTTATGGGTACATTTCGGCATTCATGAACGGAATTTGCATCTCTCGGACATCGAAAGGAAGGGATAACACTTGTTCTCTGTACTTAAAAACCTGGCCTGGTTCTTCCGGCTGGAACGCAAACGATACCTAACCGGTGTCATCTTGCTTATTCTGGTGGGCATTGCCGAACTGCTGCCTCCTCGTCTTCTTGGTAATGCCATCGACGAGATTGTGCGCGGTTCCATTACCGGCACCTCACTTACGCGTTATATTTTGCTTATTCTAGGAACGGTCATCATTATCTATCTGGTTACATACGTTTGGATGCACAAACTGTTTGGTGGTGCCAACCTAGTGGAGCGGCTGCTTCGTTCACGCTTTATGGACCACTTGTTACGGATGACTCCTCCCTTTTTTGAGAAAAACAGAACAGGAGATCTGATGGCTCGGGCCACCAATGATCTTCGTTCCATTGCCACTACAGCAGGCTTCGGCATGCTGACCTTAACAGACTCTACAGCCTTTCTGGCCACCGTATTGTTCGCCATGGGTTTCCTGGTTAGTTGGAAACTGACCTTGGCGGCAATCCTGCCATTACCTTTTATCGCCATTGCCATGATGATCTATGGTAAAGCTGTACATCAACGTTACACCCTGGCACAGGATGCATTCGGAGATATGAACGACCAGGTGCTGGAATCCATCGCCGGGATTCGTGTCGTGCGTGCTTATGTGCAGGAACGTCTGGACGAGAAACGGTTCGCCGACGTGACCGAAGATGTGTATCGCAAAAACCTGGCTGTTGCCAGAATGGATGCCCTATTTGAACCCACCATCCGCCTCTTCGTTGGACTCAGTTATGTGATTGCACTTGCCTACGGCATTTATCTTGTATTTCATAATGAAATTACCCTGGGGGATCTCGTATCGTTTAACATGTACCTGGGGATGATGATCTGGCCCATGTTTGCCATCGGCGAATTAATTAACCTGATGCAACGTGGTAGCGCTTCGCTTGATCGGGTCAACGAGACTTTATCGGTAGAACCTGCCGTACAAGATGTGGAGCAACCTGCTCACGTTACGAATCCGGAAGAAATTGCGATGCAGGATGTTACATTCCGTTACCCAAGTTCCACTGTCGACAATCTCAGTCACATCAGCTTTTCGCTACGACGGGGTCAAACATTAGGTGTTGTGGGTCGTACGGGTAGCGGTAAGTCTACTTTGCTCAAACAACTGCTTCATGAATACCCTGCCGGTTCGGGCACATTAAGCATCTCGGGTCATCCAATTCAGGATATCGCCAAAGATGACTTGCACAGCTGGATTGGGTACGTACCACAGGAACAAGTTCTGTTCTCCAAATCAGTTCGTCAAAACATTCAATTCGGTCAACCTGGGGCCAGTGATGAAGTCATCATGGAAGCCATTCGTACCGCCGCTTTTGACGGGGATCTGGGGACCTTATCCGATGGACTGGATACACTCGTTGGTGAAAAAGGAATCTCTCTGTCCGGTGGACAGAAACAGCGGGTATCGCTGGCGCGTGCCTTTATTGCTAATCCTGATATCCTGATCCTTGATGATGCCTTATCTGCTGTCGATGCACGTACTGAAGCCAAAATCATTGAAAATATACGCAACAAACGCTCGGGCAAAACCACGCTGATCTCGACTCATCGCCTGTCTGCTATTGAACACGCTGACCGAATCATCGTACTGGAGCACGGGAAAATTACGGAAGAAGGCACTCACCAGGAATTGTTAGCCATGAACGGCTGGTACCGTGAACAGTATGAACGGCAACAGGTCGAGTCCAATCTGTCCACGTAGGAGGTCAATTCATTGAAGTCTAATACAGGCAAAAGGCTGCTTGATTACGCCTTGAAAGCCAAAGGAACATTTATCGCTGCATTAATTATGCTTACCATTGGTGTTGCGGCCGAGCTTGCCGGGCCGTTCATCGCCAAATCCATGATCGACAATCACTTGCTCGCGATTGAGCAGCCTTTCTATGAGACGACAGCTTCAGATGAAGCCGCAGTCTACAACGGTAAGAACTACAAACGCGAAGGCTTGTTCGAACCGGATGAAAACAAAGGTTCCGAAGTGCGGGTATTACAAGCCGGCAGAAGTTTTTATTTTGTAAACGAACCGGTAAGCGCACCTGACGGGGACCGCACATATACGGATGGAACCCTCACGGTTACACGCGCAGGTGAGGTAACAGGCCAATATGCGGCACACCCCCTGTCCGCTGGTGAACTGTTTGCTTTTTACAAACCGGAGATGCCCAGCATCTATCAATTAATTGTGTATTACATGATCTTCCTCGTGATCTCGGTCATTATGGAGTTTGGTAAAACTTTCTGGCTGCAATCCTCGGCCAACAAGGTCATTCAAAGACTGCGTAACGATGTGTATGCCCATATTCAGCGACTGCCGGTGCACTTTTTTGATAACCTGCCCGCAGGTAAAGTTGTATCTCGGGTCACAAACGATACAGAAGCCGTAAAAGATCTGTTCGTTGCTGTTCTTTCGAACTTTTTCTCAGGAATCATCACGATTACAGGTGTGTATGTCGCACTCTTCCTGCTTGATGTTCGCCTGGGTCTAATCTCATTATTCGTTGTGCCGATGCTCATTACATGGATTGTGCTCTATCGCAAATTCGCTACTCGCTACAACACGATCATTCGATCCCGACTGAGTGAGATCAATGCAATCATTAACGAGTCCATTCAGGGGATGTCCATTATCCGCGTATTCCGCCATCAGAAACAAACCAAACAGGAATTCGAAGATCTGAATGATGACTATATGAAACACCAGAACAAAATGCTGAACCTGAATGCCTTCACCTCACACAACCTGGTTAACGTATTACGGAATATCGCATTTGCGGTGGTCCTGTGGTACTTCGGTTCCAGTGTGCTGGATGGCACAAGTATTATCTCCCTTGGTGTTCTGTATGCCTTCGTAGATGTTCTGGGTCGCTTGTTCCAGCCAATCACCGGTATGGTGAATCAACTCGCCAACCTGGACTCCTCCCTCGTATCTGCTGGACGCGTCTTTGAGCTGATGGATGAAAAGGGAGAAGCCGTAACCGATGGCTCTATGCCAAGATACAAAGGGAATGTTGTCTTCGATGATGTATCCTTTGCCTATAAAAAAGATTACGTGCTTCACAATATCTCATTCAAAGCATCCCAAGGTCAGACGGTCGCTCTGGTCGGTCATACCGGTTCAGGTAAAAGCTCAATTATCAACCTGCTATTCCGGTTCTATGACCCGCAAAAAGGCAAGATCACGATTGACGGTCAGAACGTCAAAGATCTGCCTAAACAGTGGATTCGCGAGCATATGGGGATTGTATTGCAGGACCCGTATCTGTTCACAGGCACCATTGCTTCCAACGTCAGTCTCGGCGATGAGAAGATCTCCCGTGAACGAATTGAACAGGCGCTGCGTGATGTAGGTGCTGAACGCATACTGGCTCATTTGCCTAAAGGCTTTGACGAACCTGTCATCGAAAAAGGAAGCACATTGTCTGCTGGACAGCGTCAGTTGATCTCCTTTGCTCGTGCACTGGCGTTTGATCCGGCCATCCTCATTTTGGATGAAGCGACAGCCAATATTGATACGGAAACGGAAGCATTAATTCAGAACGCACTCGAAGTCCTCAAAAAAGGACGTACCACCTTCATCATTGCTCACCGTCTCTCCACCATTCGTTCGGCAGATCAAATTCTGGTTCTGCATCGCGGGCGTATCGTTGAGCAAGGTTCACATGATGAACTGATGGAGCTTAAAGGCCGCTATTATAAGATGTATCAGCTTCAGCAAGGTGCGCAAGCAACAGCGAGTGCAACCAACGGGAATCCGTCGGGTGAGATCATTCCAACCTCAACCTCCTTTGCCGGAGGCAATGCATAACAGAGTAAAACAGAAAGCTCTTTAAGTAACCGATCAAAATGATGTACTCGACGGCAAAACAAAACCGATCTACACAGCTACCTCAGGGTTTGCGGTGTAAATCGTTTTTTTGTATTTTCATCGGGATTCAAATTCCGTTACTGTTTATTTCGGCCAGACAAAAAAACAATCCGCGCGCAACCTCATGGTTGCTGCGGATTGTCTATCCATCCTTTGATCGTATATCCCATATACATCACGGTCTCTCTTGCGAGAAAAGGAAACTTGCTTCGCCAGGTTCGATAAGCCGTAGTTCGTGTCGGAGATGGTACGGCATCCATACCCAGTCCGGCAGCCAGCTTCATGGCCCGTTTCATATGTAATGGATCACTCACAATCGTATAGGTTTGATAACCGGCCTGTTCACCAATCGGAATTGAATTGATTAGATTCTCCTCGGTAATTCTGGATTTGGTCTCTATGCGAATGTCCGCAGGATCTACTCCATGTGCGATGGCATACTTCTGACCCACTTCAGCTTCCGTATGTTCTCCATCACCACTTGATCCACCTGTGAAAAGCAGATTACGAACGGTACCCTGACGGTATAATTCAATCCCGTGTTCAATACGTTCGCGAAATACAGGTGAAGGGTTATCCCCCGCCACAGCTGCGCCCAGAATGATTGCTGTATCCGATATCCTGGATGAACCCTCATCCGTATATGCTGATATACGGATTGCGGTAACCACTGTCCACAGGATTCCAACTAATACTACAGCTAGAGCCGTAATTACAATCCAGCGTTTCGTTATCCGTTTGCTTGTCATTCATCCTCTTCCAAAGCCCTTGCTTGCATACTCTCGGTATGCATCCGCTCCAGCGTTTGCAGAGCTGCTGCGGATTCGGCATCCAGACCAAGCTCTGCGATCCAGGCACCCGTATATTGCTGAAGACGGATCTCCAACTCCTGTGCACGGTCTTTGAAATCCTCCAATTCCTTAATCATACGTGATCGTCCTTCCGGACTGAATGTCTCATGGATTCGTTCCTTGAAGTAGTGATGTACGATACGGTTACGTTGCTGCCATAACTCATTCAATTGAAGAGTCTCTTCCTCGGAGAATGTAAAATGATGGCGCACTTCGTGAATGAGCTGCCCCAGTGAACTGCTCATCTTTCGTTCGTACAGATCTTCCAGATCCTCTTCAGACACGGCTTTGCCCTGAGACATTTTCATTAATAAAATCAGATTGACCAGCTGCTGTTCAAGCGCCTGCCCGTAGTACACTGCCAATCCGTAATAGGCAAACAATTCCCTGGAGTGTTCGCTGTCCAGCATGTCACCATTCTGGATATCTGTATTTTGCATATGCGAGCGCCCCCTTCAACCGTACAATGTTAACCATTCCATGTCCCTCTATCCTAACCAAACCAAGAGCAACATTCAAGTTATCGGGAAGCACGTCTTCTAACTCCGCAGATCTCTTCTTCCGGACAGCCACACATGGATGATTAGTAACCCTAATGCATAGAGCACAGTCCACAGCATAACCGAAACAAAAGAGTCCATCTTTGATTCATCAAATAACATCATCTCACGAACCAGATAAAAAGCTGGCGGAAGAATGCGGCCAAGCCATTCTAACGATTCAGGCAAACGTTCACTTAAGGAACCTTGGATAAACGATAGTAATAATACAATAATGAGAGCAGGCATACTTCGACTAAGCAAGGGAATGTACGATTTTTGAAAAAATACACTGATGCCCAATCCCAGCAACGATAACCCCAGATGTCCTAACCAAGTCATCATCCACTCCTCACCTGTAGGTTGTTTCTCGAACATTCCCGCGAACACGGGATACAGCACAGTGATTACAGTGAGCATGAATTGCATTATCCAGGCACAGATGAGTTGACTTGTTACAACCTTACGCCTGCTTCCTGCATGAAGGACGAGTAATTGATACTGCTTTGCAGGTTCGGTATTCATCACCATTACTCCGAGCCAAGCAGCTGCCAGAAATAACAGCATAGCCGTAACACTGTAACTGTCCGCAATAGGGTTGGGTTTGTAGGAATAAATCAGCAGCATGGCGATGATATAAAAGATAACCGGTGCAAAATATTTCTGTGAGCGAATGTGATGCCTTAACAAATATCGGGTCAGATAGATCATTTGACTTCTCCCCCCGCATCATCCATGGAAGAGCTTAAGTCCACAGATTCTGTGACACCTTCACGACTCGCATGTACAGCTGGATGTTGTCCTTCCAGCAGACTTTCCATATGTAATTGACTTTCTTCCTGTTGTACAGACACAACCGAACCTCCGGAAGCCAGAATCATTCTGAGGACATCATCTGTTGATTGTTGAACTACTTTCCAATCCCACAACCAAGCATTGGATTTCTCCAAGCTTGTATTACGAACTAAAGAAAGTACTCCCGGTTGTTGTACAATCGATAGATCGTTAGCCAGATCCTCTCCAGCTTCCATCAGACTTTGAATACGTACAACGGGTTCGCCAGCTTGAAGTATATCTTCACGACTCCAATAGCGGAGCACGCGGCCTTTCTTCAACACAATCACCTGGTCTGCCAAACGTTCAATTAGCAACGGTTCATGACAAGCTGTAACGATGGATGTCCCTTCATCCTTCCATTGTCCCAATAAGGATACCACTGCCTCTTGAGCTGGAATATCCAAGCCTGATAAAGGTTCATCCAGTAACAAAAGACCACCCGGTCCAGGTAACAGGGCCTGAATCAAATTCACTTTTTGCAATGTGCCCTTGGATAATAGGGGTAACTTCTGATCTATCGCGGTATCGAGATATAAAAGTTCACTAAGTTCTCTAATCCGCCCACGCAGTACTTCGGGGCGAATGCCCCGAATCCGACCCATGTCCCACAAATACTCTCCAGAGGTAAAGGGCAAACGTGGCAGGCCATCTACTGCATACCCATCAGAACCCTTCATTGTGCGCTGGATCGATCCTGTATCGGGTAACAAAATACCTGCCAACATACGTAGCAACGTGCTTTTGCCCGAGCCGTTTCTGCCAACAAGTACAGCACATTCGCCCTGCTTCACTTCCAGATTAATTTCATCAAGTACTTGAGCATTACCTAATCGCTTGCTCACTTGTTGAAGCAACATACCTCGACCTGATGAGTCTGGTACATCTTGATTGGCTTTCTTGAAAAGTCCACGTGTACTCCATATCACCTGGGATCACATCCGCTCTGGAGCTTGCACACCTAGCAAATGTAAACTGTACGCGAGGCGTTCGGCAGTCCGTTTGGCCAATGCCACCCGGAAGGATCTTACATCAGATGACGCATCCGCAATCCGCTCAGCGTGATAGAAGCGGTTGAACGCCTGAGCGACATCTATTGTATATTTGGCAATGACCGAAGGCTCATTCCGATGAATTGCTTTTTCAAGATACTCGGGATATTCCCCGAGCAGTTTCAGCAATGCCCATGAGGTATCTCCGATACTGGATGAAGTAGTCCCTGTGTCATTTACATCATCTGAAATCGTGCCGTTAGTCAGAGTGTTTTCATTTGCCACGCGGATCGCCTCTTCTGCCTTGGCAAGCACACTTTGAATCCGGGCATGGGTATATTGCACATAAGGTCCGGTCTCCCCTTCAAAACTCACCGCATCTTCCAATGAGAAGTCCACGTCGTTAAGCCGATTATTACGCAGATCACCGAAGACAATGGCACCTACACCGACCGCCTCAGCCACCTTCTGAGGGTTCTCCAGATTCGGGTTTTTCTCCTGAATAATCTGTAAAGCACGAGCAACTGCCTCATCCAACACTTCCTGCAAAAAGACGACTTTACCGCGGCGGGTGGACATTTTCCTTCCCTCAAAACGCATTAAGCCAAACGGGATATGTTCACACTTTGCAGACCATTCATGCCCCATCCGGGATAGGACCGCAAATACCTGACGGAAATGTAACTTCTGCTCGCCTCCGACCACGTATAACAACCGATCTGCCTTCATCACCTCATGACGATAAACTGCCGTAGCCAAATCCCGAGTAGGATAGATTGTTGTTCCATCTTTTTTGATAATCAGGCATGGGGGCATGTTCTCATCTTCCAGACGTACCACGAGTGCACCATCACTCTCTTCAAGTAAACCTTTTGCCTTCAGTTCTTCAACCACTGCGCCCATCTTGTCATTGTAAAAGCTTTCTCCCAGCGTATGGTCGAACTGTACATTCAGGCGTTCATACATCCGGTTGAATTCCTTCATGCTCACTTCCACAAAGAACGCCCATAACCGCTGTGCTTCATCATCCCCTTGCTCCAGCTTGCGGAACCACTCGCGTGCCTCAATCTCCAGAGAAGGATCGTTCTCCGCCTCATCGTGGAAGCGCACATACAGTTCCAGGGACGTACGGATCGGGTCTGCCTGCAACGCTTCATCATTGCCCCACCGTTTGTACGCTGCGATCTGCTTGCCAAACTGGGTTCCCCAGTCTCCCAAGTGATTCACACTTACGGAGGTATAACCCGCTTCGTTATACAGCCGATACAGTGCTGCACCGATTACAGTAGAACGCAAATGTCCAATTCCGAAGGGTTTTGCGATGTTAGGGGAAGACATATCAATTACAACACGTGAACCTCGACCAAGCTGAAGCTTACCAAATGCCGCATTCCCCAGTTCTTTCAGCAGATTCGGCGCGAGCTTCTCCCGATTAAAACGGATATTTACATACGGCCCGGCGGGAGTCGCTTCAATTCCAGATGCCTGCAATCCCGTTGCGAGCTCAGTTGCAATGACTGCCGGTGCTTTCTTTAATGACTTCGCTAATGCAAAACAAGGGAATGCTGCATCACCCATCTCCGCCTGTGGTGGGACTTCCAGTAATCTCAGAACCTCTTGTTCATTCAATCCCGTTAAAGGGGCAATATCGGCCGCAGCCTGCTTCATCAACATGTCAAACACTCCTTATCCATTCATTATTGGCTGAAAATAAACACAAAAAAAGCTCTCGTCTCTAAATAAGAGACGAGAGCTGACTTAACAGTTCCCGCGGTACCACTCTAGGTGAACAGCTTACTCTTAATATGCATCAACATGCATACCAGTAGAACCTGTTCCGCTCGATGCGTATAACGGTCGCAAGCCGGATTACCCTCAGACAGATATGGCCTATCCCAATCGGGATACGTACATCTTTTCGGATAACCATCTCACGGGTGCGGTTCACTCAGGTCATGTCATACCGGCTTCCACCTCTTCCGGCTCGCTGTCATGTATGGATCTGGCTACTCTCCCGATCATTGATATTCTTCGTTTCAATTCATTGCCATCATTATACATACCACGATCAGACTTGGCAACCTACATTAAAAATCCCCTACTGAAAGGCAACACATAGGCACATCGTCTCAGATGCTTGTGTTCACTGCCTTCCCTTAGGGGACAACGGTCATTATCGGTTTAATTATATATTCCAGTGAAATAATATTTACGCTACTGCTGCCATCAACCGGCAAGCTTCTGCACATCTGCGGCAAGCCTCTGCACATGCTTGGCAGTGATCATGGTGGTGTTTGCCACACTCAGCGGCGCAAGCTTCACAAGCTTTCACACACAATTCGCATATTTCAGCAATGAAATCACTTCCACGCGTCATCGCTTGTGCAGCAAAACTGCAGATCTCCGCACATTCCCGATTCAAACGAATGCAATCACGCAACATCGCCAGATCATATTCTTTCAGACTCGATATGTAACATACGTTGCATGCATTCATGCACTCCAGGCAAGCATCGATACATTGTTGATATTGTTGTTGTGTCATTTAAAGTTACCTCCCAGGCAAAGTTTGCTATGCATCTTAATACCCAGTTCGGAGGAATATTGAATCATCTAACCTACTTTATCGCTTCCAATTCCAGTAATTGGTCACGAATGACAGTTTGGTCAAAATGTTCACCTATAAACACAGCAACATTAGGGACCTCTCCCTGAGGTGTGATCTTCATGTAATCCGATTCACGGTAGGCATACTGGAACCAGAAACGGCTCGCCGTGTCACTAAACGATAAGATGCCTTTTGCTCGATATACATCCCGTGGCAAAGCAGATACAAATTGTTCAAATGCTTCGCTGTTCACCGGATGACTGAAATAATGCGTATACACCATGACATGTTCGTGTGATGCATGAGGAGCGGAATGCTCGTGACCGTGGGCATGGCTATGGGATGCGTCAGTATTCGTATCATCGCCTTGGACTGTATGATCTGTATGTTCATGACCATGATTGCAGCCATGTGTACCACAAGCTTCCGTATGCACATGATGCTCTTGGTGAGCCGGCTTACCTGCTTCAGAAGCTGAATCACGCACGTGTACGTCTGCCCCGCTGCGAAGCAACAGATCCATCTCCACCTCACATTTGACCGTAGGGATTACAGGTGCGAAGCCATTCCATTTTGCCAAAAGCTGCTCCAGATCTTGCAGTTCCTGTGCACTCACCCGATCCGTTTTGTTCAAGAGAAGCACAGACGCACAACGAATCTGCTCCTGCATCAGTTTGAACGTCTGCCCCTTCTGCTCCTGATACAGACCAGACAGATGTGCTGCATCCACAACGGTAATGAGACTTTTCAGTTCCAGTCGCATGTAGAGTGAGGTCTCCGTTACCGCATCCAGAATCTCCATTGGATTCGCCGCACCGGTTGCTTCAATGATAATCACATCCGGTGATTCCTCTTGAACGAGATCAGCAAGTTGCAATCCCAAGTCACCACGTACGGTACAACAGATGCATCCACCTAACATCTCTGTCATCGGAACAGTGGAATCCACAATCTGACCATCCAGATTGACTTCGCCTAACTCATTCATCACTACTGCGGGACGCAAACCCTGCTGTTGCCAATGTTCGATCAACTGAACAAGCAGTGTTGTTTTGCCACTCCCCAAAAAACCTGACAGTATATATACAGGTATGGATTGTTCTTTTAAAATCGTTTCATTCATGCGTATACACCTCTCTGATTGTCCTTCTTGTAACCTGATCTATCTATATCTAGCGAGTGTACACCATCCCGCATTCGTTGTGCAATAACGTTCAACTCTTCCCCAGTACATTGCCTGATTCTACCGGATGGTCTATGCTATGAGGACATGTTGATTGAAGGAGGAAGTTTCATGACTAATTCAGTGGAACAACATCGCCAGGAAGCTCCAACCACGGTATCGTGCATGATTGTTACAGTATCGGACACACGCACTAAAGACACTGACACCAGTGGCCAGCTCATGCACCAGCTTCTGAATGAAGCAGGTTATCAGATCGTTGAATACATCATCACACCAGATGAAACGGAGAACATTCGAAGCATCCTGCAAGATGCAGCTGTTCGTGATGATATTGAAGCCGTGCTGCTTAGCGGCGGGACAGGGATTGCACCCCGAGATACAACCTACGAAGCAGTATCCTCACTACTGGACAAGGTACTACCGGGCTTTGGTGAGATCTTCCGTTTTCTCAGTTACACCGAAGATATCGGTTCCGCTGCCATCCTGAGCAGAGCCGTCGCTGGAACGATTGGACGCACAGCCGTATTCTCCATGCCGGGTTCCAAAGGAGCCGTCAAATTGGCCATGGAAAAACTCATTTTGCCCGAGCTGCGGCATGTGATGCGTGAAATATATAAACCCGTCTGAAAGATCAGACGGGTTTTTCGGGTTTATTTTCAGCTGTATGGTAAATTACGAAGGGGTTCTCGCTCAACTTACCTTAGTTGCCCCAGCACATGTTGGAACACCTGCAACACATCCTGTTCATACTTGTCCTTTTCCCCACCAGAAGCTGTATAAACGAGTGAGACGTATCCTTTGCTACGAATCGTTGTCCGGCCAAGCGCATTCTCCAAGACAGCCTCATCACGATTCTCACTATACATTTGTTTCATACTGGCAGCCCGGGTTGCAGCATCACTGAAAATATGGACTTTCACGATGTGTCTGCCACTTCCATTTAACAAATACATATAAGAGATCCCACCATGACCGTCATCGGCAGACATATTATTCATCAGTTGAATGCCTTTTGCTTCAAAACTCTTACTGATCTCACTCACCAATTCACCGTTTAATCCGTGTCCTTGACTCTGTGCCCGCACATTTCCTTCATCTGTCGCTTCACGGGTGTAGACCTTCCGCTCCTGCTCAATGGATGATGCCGAACAAGCCGCCAGGGACCAGACACTCGTGATCAACACACCACTTACAAGTACCGACTTCATTGTTTTTCCAACCAGACTTCGCCCTTTTCTAGCAAACCACATGCCAATCCTTCCTTTCCAGCCACGTGTGCTGTGACCCAATCAGGTAGAATTAGCATGTCTAAGGACTTAGAATCTTATGCGGATGGCAGATCTGATATTGTATTGACCACCGTACGACCCACTGCACCACCTTGGAGTATCGTCTCCAGCGTAAGAGGCAATTGATCCAAGGAAATTTCCCGAATTCCCAGTTCCAGCGCGCGCTCCGGTTTCCATTCTCCGCCGAGCAGTTTCCACAATCGTTCCCGACGTTCCATCGGACAATATACAGAGTCTATACCAATAAGCTGGATGCCACGCAAAATAAACGGAAGTACCGTGGATTCAAAAGCTGTGCCTCCAGTTAACCCGGATACCGCTACCGCACCTCCGTATTGAATCTGTTTCAATCGCTCCGCAAGAGCCGGTCCTCCTGTTGGATCAACAACTCCCGCCCATAGCTGTTTCCCCATCGCTCCTTTAGCTGGAGCATCAGCTTCTTCACGAGTAATAACCTCTGAGGCGCCCAAGTTTCGGAGCAATGACTCCTCCTGATCCTTCTTGCCTGTGCTGGCTGTTACTTCAAAGCCAAGCTTCGCCAGAATCGCTACTGCCATACTGCCAACACCACCCGTTGCACCCGTAACCAGAACCTTGCCCATCTCCGGTGTCACTCCAGCCTGTAACAGCGCATCTACCGAAAGTGCAGCCGTAAATCCTGCGGTTCCAATTGCCATGGCTTCTTTCTCACTGAGACCCGGTGGCAGAGGCACCAGCCATTCGCTGCGCAGACGAGCATACTCGCTATAGCCTCCATAATGGGATACGCCAGGTTCAAATCCTGTACTGATCACCCGATCTCCTGGTGCAAAACGTCCACTGACCGACTCCTCTACCGTTCCGGCCAGATCAATCCCCGGGACCATCGGGTACTCACGAACGACACCACCTTTCTCAAGGGTAGCGAGTCCGTCTTTATAATTGACACTGGAATACTGCACCTGTACCGTTACATCTCCATTTGGCAGATCTTCCTGCTTCAGTTGCTCTATAGCAGCTTTCACTCCGCCCTGTTCTTCTTTACGGACAACATATGCGTTAAAATGATTTTTCATCGATAACCACTCCTTCTTTGGATTGTATATATTTTTCCATTAAGCACATGAATTGTTCGCATTCAGGCTTAACGGCTACCTTTTACTTCTGGATTCTTCAGATGTGGATGATCAAGCTCTGTCTCTCCTGAGCGTCAACAGATAGATTAGTGGACCCACAATAGGGATGATGCCTGCCGCGGTCCAAGCTGCTGAACGTCGACTCAGTTTAGTATCCCTGTATATCGCAATCATGGAAAGTAAGGTCAGCAGCACAAAATCAATCGTCATGATATGTACAAAGGCAGATTGCTTGAATGCTTCCATATATACATCCGGATGACCTTGCGTCACGGCATAGAAAGCTGTCCCCAGCGTCAACAGCAGAAGGACTACATGCGTCAGCTTGTGGGCTGCTACCCGTCCAATTCCCGTCTCCCGCTGACGA
Organism: Paenibacillus sp. FSL P4-0176; assembly: GCF_037975265.1. Lineage (NCBI taxonomy): Bacteria > Bacillati > Bacillota > Bacilli > Caryophanales > Paenibacillaceae > Paenibacillus > Paenibacillus sp. FSL P4-0176. The sequence goes on along the minus strand of NZ_CP150242.1, from coordinate 2,711,384 downwards.
CCAAAATGCAAGCTTGCGTAACCCGAAGCTCTATTTGCGGATGATGACCATGCATAATAGGGAAGCAGGGCAAAAGCACCCAGTCCGAAAGAAAGTATGACAAACGGCCAAGCCGGAACACGGCCTCGTTCTTTCGCAGATGTTCTTAACAGCATACAGGCATACACTGCTGGGAAAATACCTAACCACGAAAATACCGTAAGTAACCAAGGTTCTTTGCTTTGCATTGTAATCAGTTCTTTGAATATCGGATCACTTCCAGGTGACTGCCCCGGTGCCAACAACAATGCATAGGCAATAAAAGCGATCCAGACCAGTCCTAATATCCATCTCATGTCTGCACCTCCTCTTACTTTCATCCCCTACAGCTACGGGATTGAAACAATGCGATGCAGAATTTGGCGGCTCCTGCGCTTTCCCGAGAAATAATTACTGTTTTTCCCCTACAACCTCTTGAATTGTGCATGACTATTTCCAGTATAGCCTGCTACCTTGGCAGCCTGTCCATGAGATTTCTTACATCACTGGTCCACCTCATCGGGATCATATAAGAATAACGTCTATCAACTATCGACGTACTCTCACAGAAGACAGACCGCGTATAGCGGAAATTTTGCTTGCAATCATCGAATCGTTCAACTCCGCTAAGAACGTATACATTTTATAGGCATCAAAAAGGCATAAGCCAGTATACCTCACTGGTTATGCCTCTCTGTAATTCTTATGTGTGAATTATTCCTCTGTGGATTTCACATGTTCCGCAATGAGCTTCTGCTTCATATTCCATGCCGCAGGGCTGATGTTCACACGGTAGATCTCCGGGTTGAGCTTCCGTTGGTATTCAGGCCAGAAGAGGTTCATCTGTTCCCGGTGGTACGCCCGAATCTCATCCAAATTAGGCAGTTCATACACTTTACGTCCATTCACAAAGATTGGCTCCAGCATGTTCACCGCTTCGTAGCGGGTAACCGTCTTTTTCAGATAAGGGTGTAGCGGGTTGAACAGCTTGAGCGGTCCGCCCTGTAGCGGCTGCTCTTCCTCTGGATAGCAGATATAATCTGCAATCGCTTTGCCATGTTTCGGATCAATGATCCGGAACACTTCCTTTTTACCTGGAGTGGACACCTTTTCAGGATTGGCAGATATTTTGATCGTAGGCAGCATGGCACCGTCCACTTCACGCTCCACCAATTTATATACTCCACCCAAAGATGGTTGGTCAGAAGCCGTAATCAACTGTGTGCCCACACCCCATGTATCAATCCGCGCTCCCTGAGCCTTCAGGTTGAAAATCGTATTTTCATCCAAATCATTGGATGCTACAATTTTCACATAATCCAGCCCAGCCTCATCCAACATCTGACGTGCCTGAATCGACAAGTACGCAAGGTCACCACTGTCCAGACGAATCGCATTCATCTTTTTGCCTTGGCTCTCCAACTTTTTGGCTGTGTTGATAGCGTGAGGTACCCCACTGTTCAATGTATCAAAGGTATCTACCAGCAGTGTAACCTGATCTGGCAATACTTTGGCATACACGTCAAACGCCTCCTGCTCGGTCATAAAGCTCTGTACCCAGGAATGGGCATGTGTACCTGCTGTTGGGATTCCGAAGCGCTCTCCGGCCAGCATATTAGACGTTGCATCGAAGCCTGCTACATACGAGGCACGTGCGCCCCAGATGGCAGCATCCGCTTCCTGTGCACGCCGTGTGCCGAATTCGAGCAACGTATCCTGCTGCGCTACCTGTTTGATCCGCGAAGCCTTGGTTGCAATCAACGTCTGATAATTCATGAAGTTAAGTATCGCCGTCTCCACCAATTGTGTCTCCATAATGGAGCCTTCTACCCGAATGAGCGGTTCGTCAGGGAAAACAATTGCACCCTCCTTCATGGAATGAATCGTCCCCTGAAATGAAAACTGGAGCAACTCTTCCAGAAAGACCGGATCGTAATTTTCCTCTTGTTTGGATAAAAATTTGATGTCGTCCATCGTAAACCGAAGCTGGCTGATATAGTTCACAATACGTTCCAATCCGGCAAATACCGCATATCCGTTACCAAAAGGAAGTTTACGGAAATAGGCTTCAAATACCGCCTTCCGCTTGTGAGTACCATTCACCCAATGGGCGTACATCATATTGATCTGATATTTATCCGTATGTAAAGCCAGGCTAGTTGTCTGCATTTGTCTCATCCTCTCTGACTTCCGCTCGTGCCCCCAGATTTCATCTGTGAACACGGGTTAACATATGGAGACTCATTCTTCATGATTCTGTTCATCCGTATTAAACAAACAAGTCTCCCGTAAAAAACTCTATACACCATTCACCACATTCATCCGGTTCCTAACATGGAGTCAACCAAACATGACTATGGAGTAAATTAAGCCAAGACTGTCTCGCTCGCCTTAACCACCGAAGCACCAAGGCTGGAACGAAAATGTCCAAGTGCCCACTCATGCCCTGCCGGATTGAAGCTGGCAACGGCATCTTCGTATACCGTAATATGAAAACCTTTATTGTAAGCGTCCACTGCGGTATGCAATATGCAAATATCCGTGCATACCCCAATCAGTGCAATATCCGTAATACCACGTGCACGCAGTCTGAGTTCCAGATCGGTCCCACAGAATGCACTATATCTCGTCTTATCCATCCACTGTATATCTGTTTTCCGTTCTTCCATCACTCGGGCAAGACGACCATATAACTGTCTTCCCTCCGTATTTCTGATGTTATGAGGTGGGAAAAGTACAGTCTCCGGGTGATACGGATCATTTTCTTCGTGTAGATCCACAGCCATGATTACCTCATGTTTGTTCTTACAGTAGGCCTCGGTTACAGCTGCAATTGTCTCTTCGATCTCTACTGCCGGCTGACCTACAGGCAAAGAACCTGTCACAAAATCCTTCGTAAAATCAATGACAATCAGTGCTTTCATCGTCAACACTCCCTTAGCCCAGAAATGGTTGATCCTGATTCAATCAGATTGACACATCTACACCTTATTACGTGTAGATGGACAGGCGTGGTACGAGTTCTGTAAAACGATATAACTGCGCCGGACGCTGCGAGTACTGGTTGGAACTCACCAGGTTCCCCTCTTCATCTCTTACTTCTTCCACAATGCCTTTACGGCTGCGGGTAGACGTAATCTTGCGAATGAAGTTTGGTTCTTCAAAATCCGGTACAACACTTTGAATAACCTGATATAATTCACTTAATGTAAAATCACGTGGCAGGAACTGACGAGCAATCGTCGTTTCCAGCATCTGCTGTTGAATACGTCGATAAGCATCTTCAATGATTGTTCTGTGATCAAAGGCCAGTTCCAGTTCTTGCAGCGCCTCCTGAATGGTGAACAATCCAACATCCTCAGCATCATCTGCTGCTTGGCGTTGATCCAGCATCCATTCTTCCACAAGCGCGAAAAATGCGTGGGAGATAATCCAGCCCCTCGGGTCACGACCCGGCTGACTGTATACATTCAAGTATTCCAGATGTCCACCGTCTACCCCTGTCTCTTCCATCAGCTCACGCTTAGCTGCACCATAGATGGATTCATTTTCCTGACAAAATCCACCGGGTAATGCCCATCTGCCTGCAAAAGGCCAGCCTTTGCGCTTGATCAGCATCACTTTCAGTTCCCGAATGGGAAGTGTCTTCGTCACCGTCTTGCGCTCCCGCTTGGTCAAGGTGAACATAACGATATCCGCAGGAACACCATCGGGGGTACGATATTTTTGGGAACTATAAGCAAGTGCTGCTTGTTCGTCGCTCTCTGCATTAAAGTGTTCGTAGTTTTCGCTCATGGGCACCACCGACTATTTTCATTTTGATAATTTCATTATGACATAATAATATCTTTTGTCAACCGCAGGATTCATGCGTTACGTTCTCGGGCGTGCTATGCGGAATGTCGCCGTAGCCATACATCCCAACGTGCCCGATGCATCACGAACCTCCGATTGAGTCGTAACACTGCGGCCTGCTTGATGCAGTACCGTAGCTGTCACCGTTAATTCCCCTTGTTTCATTGGTGCGAGAAAATGTACGTTCAAATTTGTTGTCACACAGCCGTCCACTTCCATTGCTGCTGTTGCAACCATACCCATCGCCTGATCCATCAGTGAAGTTAATACACCCCCATGAATAATCCCCATGGAGTTGGTATGATGTTCGCCTGCTGTCAACGCAATCTGTACTTCTTTTCCGTCTCCTTTAATATAACGACAGCCGAGAAATCCCCAGAATCGTCCGTCTCCGTCTTCCACCATTTTGTCCAAAATACTCATTATTCATTTCTCCTTTATTCACTGTACGTATCAAGCTCTCTTGATGTCATGTGCCTTTATCATTAAAAATCAGCCGCGCCACACAAAATAACCCCACAGCGTGGAGCTTTGCTTGGAATTATATTCCGAGTACTTGGCGATAGCCACTCCACATTAACGGTTATGTAATGTCAAAAAAGGCACGGACAGCGTCCGCACCCTTCCGTCATTTAACCGCAACTGGTCGGAGGTGAATCCGTTCCAGCCTCCACGTTTACTTTTTCAGAAACCGTATCCCGGATTACAGAGATCACTAGTTGAAGCAAGTAGTTGATGTCGCTCTGGCTCTGCTGGAATTCCGTAACCAATGGAATACTGTCCAGTTCGCTTTGCAGATCTTCAATTTCCTGTTCAATTTTGCTGACCATCTCCACATTTTTGAAGCTTTCAAAAGCAACAATCTCTTTTTGTTTTTTCTTGATCGTTGCAATCAACTGCTGGATGCGCTCATGATCCCGAATTTTGGTTTCAGCCTGTTGAAACTGTCTAACTTCCTCACTCGTTCCGAGCATATCAGCCAATTCTTTGGCTTTTCCCATAATGTCGTCGCGTATGACCAGATTGCGCGTATCGTAGGTTGGCATTCCATAATGGTTGTACTGCACTTCTTCCTGCGCCACTGAAATCGCTCCATTCTATGAGATGATATAAGATGAAACTCACTGTTGCACTAAGTTCAGCTAAGTGACCGCTGCGGTGTCGGATCGTTCTTTTGATCGCTGTTGTCTCCGAATTTTTTCGATTGAGATTGTTCAAGGTTAAAATTCGGAGACAAAGGCGAACGCTTCGCTTCTACAGAATCGATTCCGTCACCTTCGCTACGCTCGGCGTAACCCCGCTAAGTGCAAAAAATCATTCATCTTATTTGTGTGTGTATTACTGATTGGCAGCTACCGGCTCGGAGAGCAGGTTGCCCCTAATATAAAAAGTCATCGGATCGGTGATTTCCACTTGTACGAAAGTACCGATCAAATCTTTAGGTCCTTCAAAATGTACCAGCTTGTTGCTGCGTGTACGTCCTGCCAGAACTTCGGAATTCCGTTTGCTCTCGCCTTCAACGAGCACTTCAACGATTTTGCCGCGTTGCTCTTCATTGCTTCGGTGGCTGTATTCGTTGATCGTTTCGTTCAAGCGCTTCAAACGTTCCTTCTTCACTTCCATCGGTACGTTGTCTTCCATCACTGCAGCCGGTGTACCTTCACGCGGGGAATAAATAAAGGTATAGGCAAAATCATACCCTACTTCACGGACAAGGGAAAGTGTATCTTCAAACTGTTCTTCCGTTTCCCCCGGAAAACCAACAATAATATCCGTTGTTAACACAACATCCGGGATGGCCTTTTTAATTTTGTCAGCCAGCTTCAGATAGTGTTCCCGGTTATACTTGCGGCTCATACGTTTGAGTACTTCTGAACTGCCAGATTGCACCGGAAGATGAATGTGCTCCACCAGATTTCCGCCCTTGGCCAGCACTTCAATCAAGTGGTCATCAAAGTCACGTGGGTGACTGGTTGTAAAACGTACCCGCGGAATATCAATTTGGCGAATGGCATCCATCAAGTCACCAAAACTGTAGTTCAGGTCGGTGAAGTCCTTGCCGTACGCATTCACATTTTGACCAAGCAGCGTGATCTCCTTAAAGCCTTGTCGTGCCAAATCACGTACTTCAGCAATGACATCTTCCGGACGACGACTGCGTTCTTTGCCCCGCGTAAACGGAACGATGCAATATGTACAGAATTTGTCGCAGCCATACATAATGTTCACCCAGCCGCGCATACCCTCACGTTTCTTTGGCAGGTTCTCAATAATGTCGCCTTCCTTGGACCATACCTCAACAACCATTTCTTTGCTGAACAGCGCTTCCTGGATTAGATGTGGCAGTCGATGCACATTATGTGTACCAAAGATCATATCCACAAAGCCATGCTTCTGCATGATTCGGTTGACGACTCCTTCTTCTTGGGACATACAACCGCATACGCCAAGTAACAATCCCGGCCGTTCAAGTTTTAGCGTTTTCAGGTGACCGAGCTCACCAAATACTTTATCTTCCGCATTTTCTCGTATGGCACACGTATTGAGCAGAATAATATCAGCTTCTTTGCGATTCTCTGTAGCCTGATATCCCATAGACTCAAGGAGTCCTTTGATGGTCTCCGAGTCATGCTCGTTCATCTGACATCCATACGTATATACAATATAGTGTTTACCTTTCCCTATGTTTTTCAGCTCATCGGGAACGGCATTTTCGTAAAGCACCTGGACGTCTTCCTTGCCCCGCTGTTTCTCCTGACGATGATTGGGTTCCGATTTGATGTTAATCTCACGGCCCCGGATTCTTATCTTTTTGCTGAATTCATCTTGCGAAATTACTTTGGCATCGGAGAAATCAAAATATTGGGAGTAATCCTTTTTTGAGTCTTTAGCCATTTCCTTCGGTCACTCCTTACAGCCTCTATTAATAAAAAATCGTTCATTCATCCCTGTTCCACATGAATATCTTGCTTGGAACATTAAAAGAGCATTACAGCAAATTATAGCATGAATTGGGCTGTAGTTCCACATCCAAAGCGCATCTCCCTTCGTCTAATCCGAAACATGCCATGCTCAGAAGAACACTCAGAAAACACAAAAACCTGAGCCTTGCCATCAGGGCTGGAATTAACCGGCCCCTGTTGGCTGTGCTCAGGTTTAACTGTTATTCAGACCGCCATAATTGGGGGCTGAGGCTATTACATGTAATTAATCGATGATTTCAGCAGTGTCGCCATTACGAGCGCCAGCAGCGTTAGCTTCATCTGTATCAATATGCATGTCCAGTGCAAAAGAATCGGATACACGAGCCAGTACATTTTCCAGTACCAGACCACGATCTCCACCCAGACGAACTTTCAACATTTGTTTGTCCTCGATACCCCATTTAGCAGCATCAGAAGTATGGAAGTGAATGTGACGAGCAGCAACGATAACACCTTTATCAATCGTTACTTCGCCAGCAGGACCTTTAATTGTGATTCCTGGTGTACCTTCAATGCTTCCAGATTCACGTACAGGTGCTTTAACACCAATCGCAAATGAATCTGTCATGGAGATCTCCAGTTGCGTTTCAGGACGAACAGGTCCAAGGATACGCACTTTATCAAACTGTCCTTTCGAACCAATTACCGCTACAGTTTCGTTAGCAGCGTATTGGCCAGGCTGGGACAGAGGTTTAAATTCAGTCAGTTCATAACCTTTACCAAACAAAATTTCAACGTGCTCTTGGGATACATGAATGTGACGGGCAGATACGCCCACAGGTACTGTTTTACTCATTGTAAATTCACTCCTTGTTTATCTATGGCCTGTACTCAGGCTCTTAACAATCCAATGGTATTATACCCCTTTTTGGAGTGAAATGAAAACGAACTGGTGAAAATTCATGAAATACACTTATTTCACCATCATTCCCCTCCTTTATTTGGAAAACAAGTTTCAATTCAACACATTCAAAGCACACACCAGTTCACTATTTCATGGAATTCCCCTTCATCTGCATCTTCGGATTGCTCTCTGGCAAGTGTTCCCCCAGATAACTCATCGCATTCCCCCACAACCAGCCGCGCACTAAATGTTCATCATAATGCTTGAGCAGGATTTCCGTCAGTCTCGGATAATGTCCTGAATGTTCAAGTCTCTGAATATACGTTGAAATTCCATCAAAATCAGACCCCATCATCACATGATGCTGCCCGCCGAGAGAACAAATCTCCTCAATATGAGGCAGCAGATCTTCTATACGTACCTCACCCTCCTGCTTGACAAACCAGGGTACAAACGTCAGTCCGATCCGCCCTTCCCGGGCAACAATAGCCTGAATCTGATCATCTTTCAGATTACGCACATGGGGACATACGCTATAACTGTTGGAGTGGGAGGCGATAAAAGGACGTTTGCTCAAGTCAGCCAGTTCCCAAAACCCTTTCTCTGTCAGATGTGACACGTCGAGCAGCATTCCGATTTCATTACACTGGCGCACCAGTTCCTTCCCCTTCTCGGTCAGACCTGCTCCACGCTTCTCCATTACTCCGTCAGCCGCCCAATTGGCATAATTCCACGTTAGTCCAATAATTCGAACGCCCATCTGATAACATAACTCCAGATAGAACAGGTTGCCCTCCAGGCCATCCACACCCTCCAGTGTGATTAATCCCCACGGCCCCCCTGTTTGCCCCACCTGAGCCACCTGTTCACGCCATAACAACGTCTGTGTGCCGCCAGGCCGCTCCTGACTTCTCTCCACACGTCTACGATAGATCTCCAACTGCCCCATCACATGTTCAAACTTGCCTCTGCCAAGTACTTCGGGTAAATAGATGGCGAACGCCTGCAACCCTACATTCCCCTCTTTCAAACGTTGCAAGTTCACATCCAGTTGTGGAGCATTTTCAAATGAAAGAGCAGGCTGCATCAAAATTTTGCTCAGTGCATCACAGTGAAAATCAGCTACACGCCAATCAGACATGGACATCTTAAACCCTCCTCCATATGTTATTGCAAAAAAACGCAAAAAAACCTGTCTACATCGTAAACAGGTTCAATGCATACTGCATGTATTATCTGGGCTCCACAATCAGCTTAATGGCCGTTCGGTCCTCGCCGTCGATCACAATGTCTGTAAAAGCTGGAATACAAATCAGGTCAACTCCGCTTGGTGCTACAAATCCCCGGGCTATCGCTACCGCTTTAATGGCTTGGTTCAGTGCTCCCGCTCCAATTGCCTGCAGTTCAGCATTTCCACGTTCACGAAGAACCCCTGCAAGAGCGCCGGCTACAGAATTAGGATTGGACTTTGCTGAAACTTTTAATACATCCATGGTAAGTACCTCCCTGGGAATGTTGAAAGTTTGTTTCCACTTACTAGATGTTATTCGCGGGAGGCAAAAAAATTCCTTCTTTTTAGACGGGTTTCCCTGCAAATTGGGACAATACCCCTATTCCATGCGCCACTCGTCCTCCGTCAGACGAATTTTTTCGATGCGTGTTGCCGCACCTGTGGCTTCATCAATTTCAACAAAAACACCATGGAAGTGCCATTTGCCATCATCTACAACGAAACGTACAGGTAGCTGGGTGTAGAACTTACGCAGCACGGCCTCACGCTCCATACCCAATATGCCGTCACGAGGTCCTACCATGCCCGCATCCGTCAAGTAAGCTGTTCCTCCAGGCAAAATCCGATCATCATTACTCTGTACATGCGTATGTGTACCTACAACGAGAGACGCACGTCCATCCAGATGCCATCCCATAGCAATCTTTTCTGACGTCGCTTCAGCATGCATATCGACCAAAATACATTTATGGTCTTGGCGTAGCTCATCTACAATTTCATCAGCTACACGGAATGGACAATCCAGAGCAGGCAGGAACGTTCTTCCTTGAAGATTGACAATCGCTAGCTCTTTCCCTTCGCCTTTGACAACCGTGTACCCTCGTCCTGGTGTGCCTGGTGGAAAGTTCGCTGGACGAATCATGCGGGGCTCATCATCTATAAAATCAAAAATATCCTTATTGTCCCAAGTATGATTACCAAGTGTAATACCATGTACACCCCAGTTGAAAAACTCATTCGCGATTGCACCGGTAATGCCGCGACCTGCTGCCGCATTTTCACCATTCACAATCACCACATGTGGCTTATACTTCGATTTCAGGTATGGTAAATTTTCCTTTAATGCCTTACGTCCCACGTTGCCTACAATGTCACCAATAAACAAAACTTTCATTGATTACTGCCTCCTCAATTCCTGCAAAGTCCTCTTATTCAAATGTTGAACCTTTGCAGGACTCTATCTCATGCTACATGATGTGTAGTTGCCTTTTAACAGGCTATCAACAGGAAAAGTGGCCCACTACTGCGGCCACTTTTCCGTAATGCTCTATTTTGCGTATTCAACCGCACGGGTTTCCCGGATGACGGTGACTTTGATGTGACCCGGATAGTCGAGTTCATTCTCAATCATCTTCGTGATGTCACGGGCTAAGCGGAAGGCTTCAGCATCATCGATCTTCTCAGGCTGTACCATAACGCGAACTTCGCGTCCGGCCTGAATGGCGTACGATTTCTCGACACCTTCGAAGGATTCTGAGATTTCTTCCAGCTTCTCCAGTCGTTTGATATACGTTTCCAGCGTTTCGCGGCGTGCGCCTGGTCTTGCTGCGGAGAGCGCATCTGCTGCGCCAACCAACATGGCAATGACCGAAGTCGCTTCGCAATCTCCGTGATGGGACGCGATACTGTTGATTACAACCGGATGTTCTTTGTATTTCTTCGCCAGTTCCACGCCAATTTCGACGTGTGATCCTTCCACTTCGTGATCCAGCGCTTTACCGATGTCATGCAATAGACCTGCACGTCTTGCCAGAGTTACGTCTTCTCCGAGTTCGCCAGCCATCAGTCCAGCCAGATAAGCGACTTCCATGGAATGTTTCAAGACGTTCTGACCGTAACTTGTACGGAACTTCAACCGGCCCAAAATTTTGATCAGATCCGGATGCAGACCATGCACGCCCACTTCAAAGGTAGCTTGCTCACCGTATTCACGGATGCGCTCATCCACTTCTTTGCGGGATTTCTCAACCATCTCTTCAATCCGTGCCGGGTGAATACGTCCATCAGCCACCAGTTTCTCCAGGGCAGTACGGGCGATCTCACGGCGAATCGGGTCAAAGCCCGACAGAATAACAGCTTCTGGCGTATCATCGATAATGAGGTCAATCCCTGTAAGGGTTTCAAGCGCACGGATGTTACGTCCTTCACGACCGATAATCCGGCCTTTCATTTCTTCATTTGGCAGGGTAACAACAGATACCGTTGTTTCCGCTACGTGGTCAGCCGCACAGCGTTGGATGGCGAGTGTAATAATCTCGCGGGACTTTTTGTCCGCTTCTTCCTTCGCTTGTTGTTCAATGTCCTTGATCATTTGAGCCGTCTCATGACGAACTTCCTGTTCTACGTTGGACAGTATGATACTGCGTGCGTCTTCCATGGTGAGGTTGGATATACGTTCCAACTCTGTCACCTGGTTTTTGTAAATCATTTCGATCTGCTGCTGAGTCTCATCAATTCGTTTCTCTTTGTTAGCCACTTGCTCTTCTTTACGTTCGAGTGATTCCAATTTTTTATCCAGCGACTCTTCTTTTTGCAACAATCGTCTTTCTTGTCGTTGAATTTCATTCCGACGTTCACGAGTGTCTTTTTCAGCTTCAGCGCGAATGCGATGGATTTCATCCTTCGCCTCCAGCACCGTTTCTTTCTTCAGTGCTTCTGCCTCTTTCTTCGCGTTCTCCACGATTTGTACGGCAGCTTGTTCCGCACTAGAGATTTTAGCCTCTGCAAGAGATTTGCGAATAAAATATCCTACTCCGAACCCAATGAATAGCGCGGCTGCAACGAGAGCGATCGTGATTGCAATTTCCATACTGTTCACCTCCTCGTTGGTTCCTCCAAGGCATTCCTTGGGTCAATTTGCAGTTTTCAAACCTTACATATGTTTGGGAATAACGAATACTCACGGCGATCCCCCGCCGATTTTCATTTCACATGTACATGTTTCCACGTACTATTCACTGTTTCCAGCGAACCCATAATTAAGAATGGTATAAATCTTAAGAAACCGAAACCGCTTTTTTGGAAGGAAAAAGGGTTGTCCATTTCTTACAGACTCATGTCCATTTTAGTATTTGACGAAAGAAATTGTCAAGAGAATGCAGTATAGAGACTCTAGTCTGCTAATCCCATAACAACGCTTCGTCATCTTCAGGGTCCCCAGCCTCATCTTCTTCAATTAAACAATTCACGACCTTGCGCACCATATCCATTGAAAAACCACGTCTCATTAGGAAGGGAAGCGTTTTATTTTTCTTCTCTTTGACGTCCCCTTTGACCTGATTCCATTTTTTGCGTCCGGCACTCAAGGCAGTCTCAAATTCCGCATCTGTACTGATCCCTTCTAGTGCCTCAACAATGAGATCATTGGCAATGCCCTTTTGACGCAGCTCTTGCCTTATCCACAGTTTTCCCTTCCGCTTGCCCTCCATACGCTGTCTTGTCCATTCCTTCGCAAATAGATCGTCATCCACCAGGTTCTCCCGCTCAAGCCGATCCAGCGCCTCTTCAATCAAAGGTGCAGCAAACTCCTTCTGACGAAGTTTCTGACTTAATTCATGGCGCGTACGTGGCTTATGCTCCAAAAAACGCAGAGACTGTGCATACGTCCGCTGTCGCTCATCAGCTAGAATGATATCTTCCAGATCCTTCTTCATAAACGTATTACCTTGAGTCATCCTGTATTTAATCATCACATCTTCAAGAACCGTAATGGAGTGGATGCCAAAAGTGATTCGATAACGAGCTTGCCTGCTCTTCGTTCGTTCTACACGTGTAATAATAAGTTCTTCGTTGTCCGGAAATTGGGATAGGCCGTCCTGTTCTGCTTCTTCATATAAATCCTCGTCATGTTGATCCATTCTGGTCTCCCCTTTCATAACATTTTCATTCTGACTACGCCAAGCACATCTTCACATAAGACAAAGAACACCAATAATACAAAAGACCGGGAACTCTGCCCGGCCTTTACTCCACAGTTAGCGTGCTAACAGCCCCTGTCCATTGGGACAGGGGCTGTTAGACAGCACGAGTACTCCCACTACAATCCATTATCCAGATTGATCCAAGCTCAATCAGATAAGTTTACGGAGTCCAGTGGGGAACACCCTCAGGGTCCTCCCTACAAGAGAGGTTTTGAGAGATTACTCGTTGATTTCAAACAATTCTTGTTCTTCTGCTGCTTCTTTTTGTTGCTCTTCACTAGTTGGCGCAGGAACTGCAGTAACCAAGTTACTGGCTACACGAATTTTTTGTTCAATGATGTCAGCAATATCTTTATGCTCTTTCATGAACTGCTTTGCGTTCTCACGGCCTTGTCCTAAACGCTCGCCTTCGTAGGAGTACCAAGCACCACTTTTATTAACGATGTCCAGCTCTGTACCAATGTCAATGATACTGCCTTCTCTCGAAATACCCTCGCCATACATGATATCCACTTCCGCTTGTTTAAACGGAGGTGCCACTTTGTTTTTCACAACTTTAATACGAGTACGGTTACCAATCATGTCATTGCCTGATTTGATACTCTCAATACGACGCACATCCAGACGTACTGTGGAATAAAACTTCAGAGCACGACCACCAGGTGTTGTTTCCGGGTTACCAAACATAACGCCGACTTTCTCACGAAGCTGGTTAATGAAGATTGCGATTGTTTTGGATTTGCTGATTGCACCAGACAGTTTACGCAGCGCCTGAGACATCAAACGCGCTTGCAAACCAACGTGTGAATCGCCCATTTCGCCTTCAATCTCTGCTTTTGGAACCAATGCGGCTACAGAGTCAATAACGACGATATCTACTGCACCACTGCGTACAAGAGCTTCTGCAATTTCCAGCCCTTGCTCACCCGTATCTGGCTGAGACAGAAGCAATTCATCAATATTAACACCAAGTTTGCTTGCGTACTGTGGGTCAAGAGCATGCTCGGCATCGATAAATGCAGCTTGTCCACCCGCTCTTTGTACTTCAGCGATAGCATGCAATGCTACGGTTGTTTTACCAGAGGATTCGGGTCCATATATTTCAACAATACGGCCTTTAGGCAAGCCGCCTGTTCCTAATGCAATATCCAAAGCCAAGGAACCACTGGGAATAATTTCCACATTCATATGAGTGGACTCACCCAGTTTCATGATGGATCCTTTACCAAATTGCTTCTCTATTTGACGGAGCGCCATATCAAGCGCGGCACGACGGTCTGACAATAAGCTCACACCCTTTACTGTTTATAAGATAATGATACCTTGTTTTAACACGTTTGCCAAGCTTTTTTTCGAACATACATTCGTTTTTTTGTGAAGGCCGAGGCGCCTCTTCCTCAAGGAAACTTTCCATTAAACAGAAAAAAGAACCGTAAACAAGGCTGTAAAGCCTAATTCTACGGTTCTTCCGTCTTCCTTAATTATACTTGCTTGGAACTGTAAATGCAATCGAAGCTATTAACTAATCAATCCATCGCCACAAGTTTTTGCCATAAGCGATAGAGAATAGCTTTGGCTGAACGAATGCGAACCGTCTCGCGATTACCATTAATACGCAACTCATGAATTTCCGTCTCTTTTCCACGTTCAGCAAGAGCGATGAAGACAAGTCCGGGTGGTTTGCGTTCCGAATATCCCGGTCCAGCTACACCGGTAACAGCCAAGCCAAAATCAGCATCGCCAATCATGCGGATCTGCTCAGCAAGCACTTTTGCAACCTCAGGGCTTACCGCCCCAGGTGCATCTTCACCCTCCAGATAATCATGAGGCACATTCAGCAGCTTTTCTTTAATTTCATTGGAGTAACAAACAATTCCACCTTTGAGCATTGATGCACTTCCGGGTACAGAGGTCAGACTTTGCATGACAAGCCCTCCTGTACAGCTCTCAGCAGCGCTGAGTGTCAGCCCCATGTCAGACATCATGGTTACAATCGTGTACTCTATAGGCACATCCTCGTTCGCGTAGAGATGTTCTGTCAAACGTTCCCGAATCTGAACCTCCATCGCATCCAGCTTCAGCTTCGCCTCTCCCTCACTCGCAGCCTTTGTGGAGACACGTACCGTAACTTCGCCTTCGCTCGCGTAAGGAGCAATCGTAGGGTCTGTCTGCGCGTCAATCAGATCCAGAAGTCGATCTTCCAGAGCAGATTCACCAATACCTGCGAATTTGAGCATTCGGGAATAGATCGGCATCTCTTCTGTGAGTACATGCTGGAACAGCCAAGGTTTGACTTCCTGTTCAAACATTGGAATCAACTCTTTAGGTGGTCCAGGCATCACAACATAATATTTGTCATTGTCAGAAATCGCATTTCCTGCCGCAAGGCCCGTTTCATTGGCCAGAGGTGTTCCGCCATCAATAACGATCGCCTGACGTCTGTTATTCTCTGTCATATCCACATTACGATCTCTGAAAAAGCTCTCAATTTTGTCCATTGCCATTCGATCTGTATGCAGTTTCCGGTTAAGAACAGCTGCGAGCGCATCCTTGGTCAGATCATCTTGGGTAGGTCCGATGCCACCGGAAAATAAAATAACGTCTGCACGGCTCTGCGCAATGCGAATAGCTTCACTAAGTCGGTTCAGGTTATCCCCAACCACCGTTTGGAAATATACATCGATCCCCATCGCAGCCAATTCACGGGATAGGTATCTGGCATTGGTATTGACGATTTGTCCAAGCAGTAGCTCTGTGCCAACTGCAATGATTTCTGCCTTCATTGAGCATCCTCCTGTACACGTGGTGAGTGATCAAAGGGCAATAGGATAATTTCCTATTGCCCCTGACCCAATGCTTCCTTCATGATTACCCATTTAAGAACAAACCATTATGCTTTTGTTAAATGAAGCAAATTTTTGTTTTTGATAAAGTAATCGATACCCGACCAGATAGTAATAAGCGCTGCTGCCCATACCGCGATAATATCGACGTGAATACCCGTGTATGAAAACGGGAAATTGTTCAACAGCAACAGCACAATCGCCACAATCTGCACTACAGTCTTCAGCTTGCCCCAAGCACTAGCGGCAACAACCGAACCATCCAGCAATGCAATTTGACGCAAGCCGGTAACTGCGAATTCACGACTAATAATCACAACTGCAATCCAGGAATCCAGCTTGCCCATCTCCACAAGCGAGATCAAAACTGCAGTAACCAGCAACTTGTCTGCGAGTGGATCGAGCAGTTTCCCCAGATTGGTAACCATGTTATTTTTCCGCGCAAGGTATCCGTCAATTCCATCTGTGCTTGCGGCGATGATAAAAATAACAGCAGCAATCAGTTGATTATACGGAAGCGACAAGCTTCCAAGCTGCAACGGCTCTGGATAAAATGGAAAATCCACGAGCAGGAACACCATCAAAAAAGGGATTAAGCAAATTCGTGCAAGCGTAATCCGGTTGGGTAAATTCACAAGACGCCCTCCCTCATATCCTCCATTACTCCAAACAATCATCATAATCCCGTTATCATCATCCGGAACATGAAATGTACAGTTTCAATGTCAATCCATATTAACATGATCCCACTATGTAGAAACGCAAAAAATAAAGTCAACCGCTCAAAAGCAAAACGCTTTAAACGTTCCGGTGACTTCCAGAAGATGTACTGCTTTTCACAAAGTCAGCAAACGATGAGGACTGGACTTGATGCTTGACTGCCAGCAATGCACACTTAGTATAATATACGCCCAATACCGTGTCAAAAAACACTTTTGCTACAAAAAGGCCTTATTACTTGAAATTTGTATATTGCAAATCCAGAGGCAGGTTAGCACCATTTAGCAGCTGCATGACAGCTTGCAAATCATTTTTACTCTTACCAGTTACCCGAAGTTGATCTCCCTGAATCTGACTCTTCACCTTCATCTTGGAGTCCCGAATCAGGATATTGATTTTCTTGGCGATGTCCTGATCAATCCCCTGTTTAAAATTCAAACGCTGGCGGACTGTACCAGAAGACGCTGGCTCTACCTTTGCGTAATCAATGTTTTTCAATGGTAGACCACGCTTCGCCATTTTGGATTGCAGCACTTCAATGACAGCCTTGAGTTTGGTCTCATCATCAGATACGATCGTTAACGCATCCTTATCCAGTTTCAGGCTGCTCTTGCTGCCCTTGAAGTCATAACGAGCGCCAATTTCTTTCTCGGTTTGTGTAACGGCATTTGTCAGTTCTTGCAAGTCCATTTTGGACACGATATCAAATGAATTTTCTGAGCTCAAACCAGTCACCCTTTCAGTTAATCGTATGTTCTGTAACATTATAGAGGATACCTTAAGCAAAAGTCTAATTTCAAGCTGTTTTACACAAAGAAAAAAGCATTTTTGGCTTCCACTTCAAGTGGCTGCCAAAAATGCTCGCTGGTTTAGCTTCCAACCTAATAGCGGCTGCGGTTGGGCTGTCTGAACATATCGAGCACACCCAAAAGTATATGTGCAAGTCCAAAACCCAATATTCCGTAACCCCAAGCACTTGGAGTCAGGTAATAACCCAGGAGGCTGACAATGATCCCTAAACCTGTTACGATCCAGCTGACTGTCACAGCCATCCACCTCACTTCACCAAAAGTTAACTGCAAGTTAAGACACGATTATTGTCTCCTGCAGTTGACCCGGTTATTCGCTACCCGTGGTACCCCCTGTACCGTCCGTTGATCCATTTTCAACACCTGTGGAAGAAGTAGTGTCACTACTATCTTCACCAAGCTTCAAACGGATCCGATTGGTCGCCTTGCCATCCGTTACAACCTGCCCGCCAACCTCAATCGTGGTCGCTGCAGCGTAACCAGACTTAATATACATACCTACACTATCCAACTCAAAGGTATAGCTGTCACCTTCGGCTGTGTTACCATACTCCAACTTCTCTCCACTGGAGTTTTCGCCTTTATACACTTCCAGCCAGCTATGACCTGTTGCTTTGATCGTAACCGTTACAGGTTGCCCTGCACTACCGTTAACTTTAAAGTTCGTAATATTCCCTGATTTCCCATCTTCTGCAACAGTCACATTAGACGGTGAATTGTCAGTTGGTTTTTCCTCAGTTTCATCCGTCTGTCCGTCCGTTTGGCCATCAGTTTGACCGTCCGTCTGTCCTTCAGTGTCTGTACCGCCACCGTTACCGCCAGCGTCGCCCTCACCAGTACCGTCAGTACCTGAGTCTGTCGCAGGCGGATTAGATGCCTGTCCGTTGTCGGCAGGTGGATCCGGTTTATCCTCAGGCTGTTGTTGACTGTCTGTAATTTTGACCTGATCAAGACCCGGATTATCTGATTCATCACCATTGTTATACACCACGTATACATACAACAGTACTACGATCAAAACAGGGAATGTCCACATCAACGCGACAGACATCCACCGATTACTACGCTCAACCGGACGGCTGGAACGCTTCTGAATAACCGGTTCCATCGTTGCTTCCGTCTCTTCTTCGGGTACGTCTTTTTTGTGTCCCTCCAGCAGCTCATCAGGGTTCAGTCCCACGGTCTCCGCATAGGTTTTGATGAAAGCACGCACATAGAAGCTACCCGGCAGCACTTTATAGTCTCCTGCTTCTATGGCCTCCAGATACCTCTTGCGAATTTTTGTCATTTCCTGTACATCGTCAAGACTCATCCCTTTTTGCAGCCGGGCCTCCCTTAACTGCTGACCCAGTTCAGACATGCCATCTCCTCCTTATGTTTATCTCTTGAGTTGTTGCTAATCTATTCCATGATTCCGTACGGTTCCTTACAATTCATCGGTGTAGCTAGCCGTAAACGTATCATAAATAATCTCTTCATTGGGAATGTTACGCAATTCAATAATAATATCAAAATCATTAAAATCATATTCGGATTCCTGTACAAAAATATCCGGATGTTCAATAACTTTGGTGCTAGGCATGGACATAATATCCTGCAACAGGTTGTAATGCCGCTCACTGGAACGAATCGTACTTACAATTCCGTCAATGATGAAGACATTGTTTGGGTTCAATTCGTCTTCGGACATTTGACTCCTTATCGTCTGACGAAGAAGTGTGGAGGAAACAAACGTCCATCGCTTCATTGCACATACGCTGCCCGCAATAATAGACTCCGTTTTGCCAACACGAGGCATTCCGCGCAAACCGATGACCTGATTGCCTTCCCTCTTAAATACTTCACCCAAAAAGTCCACAAGTAACCCAAGTTCATCTCGTGTGAAACGAAATGTCTTGCGATCATCCGAGTCACGGTCAATGTATCTGCCATGACGTACGGCCAAAATATCCACCAATTTAGGTTGCCGCAAAGCCGATACGGTGATGCTGTTTACTTTGCCAAGCATTTCACCAAGCAAACGGATTTTTTCATCATCATCCGATTCAAGCAACATGCCTCGAGTTTTGCCTTCAACACCGTTAATGGTCAATATATTCACTTCAAGCATCCCCAGCATAGAGGCAATATCGCCTAACAAACCGGGTCTGTTCTTATGTATTTTATATTCCATGTACCATTGTTTAGATTCCATTTCAACACCCCGTAATGCATTATTCCCCATTATTCGACAGCAACAGAACATATCCACTGGACAACAATCTGAGACATCTTCTAAAAATGGGTCACGTTAATGATATATAAAATGAAAATGAATTACAAGAACAGCTCTGTAATCCGTTTGTAATCATTAGAGAAAAGCCCCCTTGCGGGAGCTCTTCATCTGTAATCTTATGCGTTTTGTTTGGCCAATTTGACCATCAGGCACGCAATCGTACGACGCTCATCAGCATCGCCGACATCCCATAACTCTTTCAATGCCCGGTTGGAATGGTTCGCCGGATCGACTTTCTCATCAAGGAAGTCGCCGATTTCATACGCAAGTTTGTTGATGGTTTCTTCACTCATCCCCATCTTCTCTGCTTGCAGTACGCGGTCACCCAGGAACTTCTTCCATGTGTCAAAACTGGAGAGCACTGTTTTTTCTGTTGACATGATAAATCCTCCTTAGATGACGCATGAGATTTAAAATCAACAGTTGTAATATGTGCTTTCGAGGCATTTTATATACGAGCATTTTGAAAATAATCCGGAAGACGACTGCTTCTCAGCAACCTTCACCTGGTTCGTTCACAGCCAGTCAAGTTTTCTTGCTTTTTTTACGTTAACCAACCGCCATTTGGACTGATGATCTGCCCATTGATATAACCCGATTCAGGGAGAGCCAAAAAATAAACCAATGATGAGATTTCATCAGGTTGAGCAAGTCTTCCTGCCGGAATTTCCTCTTCCAGCATCTTCAGTTCACTCTGATCCAGATGGTTCAGCATGGATGTCTGAACGGCACCAGGAGCAACGGCATTTACGGTTACTCCGGAAGGTGCGAGTTCTTTCGCAAGCGCTTTGGTGAATGCATTCACCCCACCTTTGGTTGTGGAATACAGCACCTCACAAGAAGCACCAGACAGTCCCCAGATCGACGATACATTAATGATCCGTCCGTACCTTTGGGAGATCATGTGAGGCATCATTTCCTGTGTACACATAAACGTGCCTTTGAGGTTAATCGCCATCACTTCATCCCAGATCTCCTCTGTAACATCAGCCAACATCCCATAGTGCGAGATTCCTGCATTGTTCACAAGGATATCTGGCATGAGATTGTGCGACTCCAGCTTCTCACGCATACGCTCAATCTGTTCCCGGCTGCGAAGATCCGCAGACACGGTCATGATTTTTCCGCTGCCTTGTTCCATGCACCGTCTGGCGGCTTCATTCGCTGCTTCATGCGATTTCATATAGTGTATAACAACATTCATTCCCACTCTGGCAAAGCGTTCTGCGATAGCCGCTCCGATGCCACCGCTTGCGCCAGTTACCAGTACAGTCATTTCCCCGATTGCCTTCAATTGTCCCGTTCCCCTCTCCATATCAAGGACTCACGACTAGCGATACAGCCAGATGATCCCACCGAATATGCTCTCTCAGTCTGAGATTTACATCTTCCAGTGTAATCGATTCATAGAGCGGCAGCATATTGAAAAAATCACCGCCACGGAATTGCTGACGTGTAAATTCATGCGCAATGTTCTCCGGAGAATTGAGCATACGCAAATATCCGCCTATTTTCTTTTTGCGTGCACGTTCAAAATCCGTGGAATCGAACCCTTTTTCTACAATGGCATCCACTTCTTCACGTATACGCGCGAGCAGTTGATCCGGGTCTTTTGTATCACCACCAATGGCTGAAAACGCATATTGCGGCGAACTGTTATACTCATGTCCAAAGCTGTCCGAGATCAGATCTTCATCGTAGAGCTTCTGAAATAATCGTGTGCTTGAGCCAAACAAAAGATCCATCATCAGCTGCGTTGTCATATCTCGCCGTAACAATTGTTCCCCCGTGAGTCCAACGTCCGTCTCCTTGAATCCAAACAGACATTTGGGCAGTGAAACAGCCAGTTTCGCTTCCCGTCTGGCTTCTCCTACCTGCTCAGGCTCAGGTTCAAAGAAACGTTGAATGCTCCCCTGTGGCTTATAGTCCTTCTGCTCCTGGTTCGATCGAACCATATCAATGACTTCTTGTGGATCTACACCACCCACCACAAACAAGAGCATATTACTCGGGTGATAGAAGGTGTTATAACACTCATATAACATCTCTTTGGTAATCGTACGGATGGATTCCACCGTTCCTGCAATATCGATATGCACCGGATGTTTCTGATACATGGCTTCGATCAATCCAAAATAAACACGCCAATCCGGATTATCAGCATACATGTCAATTTCCTGTCCAATAATGCCTTTTTCCTTTTCCACATTTTGATCCGTGAAGTAAGGATTTTGCACAAAGTGGACTAATGTTTGTATATTTTCATTCACATATTCAGTCGCTGAAAACAAATAAACCGTCTGATCAAAGCTCGTAAACGCATTAGCTGAGGCACCGTGAGACGCAAATGTTGCAAAAATATCGCCTGTTGGTTCTTCAAACATTTTATGCTCCAGGAAATGAGCAATCCCATCCGGGACCTTCACTTCTTCCTGCCCCTCAACCTGAAAATGATTATCCACCGATCCATACTTGGTTGCAAACGTAGCATACGTTTTCTGGAACCCCGGTTTAGGCAAAATATAGACATGCAGTCCGTTATCCATTACTTCGTAATATAGTGTCTCCTGCAAATGCTCATACCGAATGCTCTCCACCGATTATTCCTCCTTCTCATCCCGCAAGAAATAAATCGTATCCAGACGGAATTGTTCTGCCGCCTCACGTACATCTTCCTTGCTAATATGTTCTACCTGAGCCAAAAGTTCTTCAGCCGTTCTCTCTTTGCCAGACAACTGTCGATTGAAGTCATAAGCGATCATCTCAAAAGCAGAATCCTGCATTTCCTTGAGCAGGTTACGGATCATTGCTTTGGTCTGAGACATTTCCAGATCACTGATTGTACCGCTTTTCATTTCTTCCAGCTGCTGCTTGATGATGGTGACAGCCTTCTCATAATTAGGGATTTCAATCCCGGATTGAATCGTTGCAATGCCCTTATGTCCGTCATATCGCGAAGACGCGTAATACGCCAGGCTTTCTTTTTCACGAACATTGACAAACAGTTTGGAATGAGGATAACCACCGAGAATCCCGTTGTACATTAGTGCTGCGGCATACTGAGGATCTCCATAAGTGATAGATGTACGGAGTCCCATATTGAGTTTTCCCTGACTCACATTCAGTCGCTCAACAACGGTCTCCACTTCCTTATTTCCTCGAACCGCTGCCTGTGTCTGGTAATCAGAGGAGGACGTTCGATCTACATTGAAATGACGCTGAACAAGGTTCTCGACCTCCTCCAGTGTCGTATCCCCTACCACGTACAGATCCATACTCGCCTGCTGCAGCCACTCCTGATAAGACGCAGTCAGTGTGTCGGGCTCAATCCCAGGCAGATCCTTTCGCTCACCCAATGGATGAAGACGGTATGGCTCGTTCTTGCACATTTCCTCGATACTGCGTTCAGCCGCATAGCGCATTTTATCATTCACGATGGACTCCAGCTTTTTCCGAACAGTCTCTCGCTCTGCTTGTACATAAGACGTCCTGAAATGTCCATTCTCCTGTGCAGGTCGTGTAAGAACCTCTCCTAGGAAGGCAAATGAACGATCCAGCAACTGCTCATCCCCTCCAACAAAGGAATCATTAATGGTATCCATTCGGAACTGTACAATCTGGTAATCCCCGCGTTTATAGACGTCAAAACCAAAACCTGCTCCATACAGATGCTCCAGTTGCTCACGAAATTGCGTTGTTTCCGGATAGGACTCCGTGCCGCGTCGCAGAACAAAAGGTGTCAGCGCTACTTTGGTTACTGTATCTTCTCGTAAGGGAACTCCTGCATATAACGATATAGCAAACGTTTTAAAACGTTTAGTCGGAAGCACATGTATACGAAACTCTCTCTTGCTACCTCGTTCGAATCCTGATGTATTCAAATGTCAAAACCCCTTTACGGCGTCATTTATCATGCAATCGTATTAAGCTAAACGTAACAACCATTTTAACCCATTCAAAAGGCAAGAAGCAACCGAAGTCACGCCTTCTGGTTGCTTCCAACATCATCACATACAAAAGATATGCTGTCCGATTGTTTTCACTTGTGGGCGGGTCCAGATCCATTTGGATGTTGCTGTTTTCGGGTTAAAATAATAGAGACATCCACCGGACGGATCCCATCCATTCAGGGCCTGCTCAACTGCCTTTTTGGCTTGTGCGTTCGGTTCCAGATAGATCTGTCCGTCTGCTACAGCCGTAAATGCACCTGGCTGAAAGATCACGCCAGAAGGCGTATTTGGAAAGCTTGGTGATTTCACGCGATTCATAATTACTGCCGCTACTGCGACTTGACCTTCAAACGGTTCCCCTCGGGCCTCACCATATACTGCGTTAGCCATAATTTTGAGTTCATTCTCCGAGAGACCGAGTGCATTGGCAGATCCCATATTATCTTGCTCTTTATCTGCCGTATTGTTACTACTATCACTTCCACCTGAAGTTTTTTCCTTGTGCAATGGCGTTTCCGTTGGCGACCATTTGGTTGAAGCATTATACAATTTCAGTTTGGTTTCAGCTCCAACGACACCATCGGCTTTCATACCAAATTCGGATTGAAACCATTTGACGGATTTCAGCGTGCTGTTGCCAAAATTGCTATCGATTTTACCTTTGTAAAATCCCAAATACTTGAGCCGGCCTTGAAGCTCATACACATCCTGACCGTAACTTCCATATTTCACAGCGTTGCTGCTGAAAGTAGGCAAGGCTTTCTCTTCAACTTGTGGTGTGTTTTGATTCGAACTTTCGGTTGCTGCATTCTCAGGAAGCAAATAGCGGATTCCCAATGCGGACATCAGCAAAATAGCAGTGAAAAGCCATATGTTCATTTTTCGCATCGACTGTGCTCTACCTTTCTCTTGTGGGATTAACAGAATCGCTAAGGTTATTATGACAAGCCTGCTTGCTTCCTATGCACCAAATCATCCGATCATTGGACATCATGGTAAAACTTCAGTCAAATTGTATGAAAAAAGCCCCCAACCATTAAGGTTGAGGGCTCGAATCGCCTGAATATTCATGTGCATTACAAGCTACGAGCTTATTTTGTTTTGTTGGTACTCTTCAAGCGAGACCAACACTTCCCGTGGTTTGCTACCCTCGTAAGGACCAATCACGCCCCGGGATTCCATGGAGTCAATCAAACGTGCAGCACGGGTGTATCCTACTCGCATTCGACGTTGTAGCAGAGAAACAGACGCTTGCTTGGCCTCCAGAATAATCTGTACTGCCTTTTCGTATAACTCGTCCTGTACTTCATCTTCAGCCTGGATAGAGTCGTCCACCTCAGGTACAAGGGACTCATCATACTGTGCTTCACCTTGACCACGTACATAATTAACAATATTTTCCACTTCTTCATCACTCATAAAAGCACCTTGTACACGAACCGGTTTTGATGCGCCCATTGGCATGAATAACATGTCTCCGCGACCCAACAGTTTCTCAGCCCCCCCCATATCCAGAATGGTTCGAGAATCCACCTGTGAGGATACACCGAAGGCGATACGAGAAGGTATGTTGGCTTTGATTACGCCAGTAATAACATCCACAGAAGGCCGCTGTGTAGCAATAATCAGATGGATACCGGCTGCACGAGCCATCTGGGCAAGCCGAGCAATCGCATCTTCAACATCTCCGGCAGCAACCATCATGAGATCTGCAAGCTCATCCACAATGACAACGATATAAGGCAGAACAGCCGCAGGATTATCTTTCATCAGATTATTGTAACCCTCGACGTTACGCGTGCCTGATTTGGAGAACAGTTCATATCGTTTCTCCATCTCAACCACGATCTTTTTGAGAGCAAGTGACGCTCTCTTAGGATCAGTTACTACCGGTGCCAGCAAATGGGGAATCCCGTTATATACGTTCAACTCAACCATCTTGGGATCGACCATCAGGAACTTCACTTCATCCGGCTTGGCTTTGTACAATATGCTGGTAATAATTCCGTTAATACACACCGACTTACCAGAACCTGTAGCACCCGCAACCAACAAATGGGGCATACGAGCCAAGTTACCAATAATCGTCTGTCCCGAGATATCTCGGCCAAATGCAATGGTCACTTTGGATTCTGCATCCTGGAACGTTGCTGTCTCCATTACTTCCCGCATCGTTACAACCGATACTTCACCATTAGGTACTTCAATACCAATCGCAGACTTTCCGGGAATCGGTGCTTCCATCCGAATATCTTTTGCCGCCAGAGCCAACGCGATATCATCAGTTAGGCTGACAATTCTGCTGACCTTAACACCAATATCAGGCTGAATTTCATACCTTGTAACGGCAGGGCCCCGGACCACTTCAAGCACTTTGGCGCGAACACCGAAACTCTCCAGTGTAGCTTCCAGCTTGCGTGCTGTCTGCATATAATCCTTCTGGTCACCCGCCTTGCCCCCATTGTTTGGCTTGGCAAGGAGACGGAATGATGGTAGCTTGTACGGCTTAGGAGGTGGCGGTGGTGGTTTCACCGGTTGTGTGTCCTGCCCTTCAGGAGTTGGAGTATCTGTTCCCTGCATTGCATCATTAGGTACTTCTTCTCCACTCTGAATCTCATCCACAGCATTCATCCCGTTTGTACCCGCATCGGATGCAGACCACTCCGTCTCTACCAGTTCATCCGTTATTTTAATGGCATGCTCGCCCTGTTGTACTACATTTGGATCGGCCAGATTATCCGGGAAAGGATAAGCATCGTCCAGATCATCTTCAATGCTTGCCTCTTCTGTTCTGACGTGCTCGAAAAAGTCTCGAATGATCGGCGCTGAGTTAGGTTTAGCCTGAACAGGAACACGTGATGAAGCTGATTTGTTCGCTACGTCTTCGGTTGCATCCTGCCACGCCTCTAGATTGTGATCTTGTTCGGCGCGGTATAAAATCTGTTCTGTTTCTGCCGAATCGACCTCATCCATTTCACGTCCTGATGTCGCCTGTTCCCGTTTAGCTCCCCATTTTCCGAAAAGTTGGAAGAATATGGGCGAGTTTCGTTTTGGCAGATGCTGTTCCTCTAATTCATCCTCATACTCGTCTTCGTCATCTTCAACAGGAACAGGCACCACTTTACGAGCGTTACCTTTCTTCCTTCCATCAGATGCTGAAGCAGAACGTGCAGACGGTCTCGACTCCAGCTTTTTGTACATCGAACTCCCGGCATCCCAAATCTTGGTTCGGAATATTCGAATCAAATCCACATAAGATAGACTCGTAATCAGCATAAAACTGATGATAAACATGACAATCATGATGAGTCTCGCCCCAAGGCTGCCGAACAGCCACAAGAAAAGAGCAAATTGCCCAGCTCCGAGATAACCACCGCTGATGTCCTTGTTAAGCATGGAGTCCCTCTCACCTGGCGCAGCAGGGGTTAGCAACTCGGTTTGCATATCATTATGTACCTGCGTAATCACAGCACCAGGCTCAAGCGCACCAACCGGAATGAGCTTCTGGTGCATTGCAGAGACAGTACTCATCAAGGTTAAGGCAAAGACCAGCAAAACAAGTCCTGTTTTGCGTGTGGTCCAACCACTCGGCCATTTCCGGTGAATCATCACCATGAGACCATAATAAATACCAACAAGTGGAATCGCAAAATAAAACTTACCAAGCATCAGTCCGAACATCTTGGAAAGCGAACGTCCAACGGTGGCTTCACCCGATAATGCTATGACAGCAAGGGTAATAAGCACAATCCCGTAAATTTCATATTTTAAAACGCCACTAAAACCAGCGCCCTTTTTTTTCCTTTTTTTTCTTCTGGCCAAAATCAGGTCACCCCCAGAAGAATATTATACCATACAAATATAATCCGTACATATGTTCTTTTTCTGCTCAATTTGTCTGAATTCGTCGCGTTATGCTGATCCCAAGTTACCCGAAAGCGGAACGGTCGAACCGGGCATATTAGCAGGATTGAGATAGGCTTCAAGTGGACAATCCAGCAAACGTACGATAACGGCTTCATTGTCATTAACAGGTCTCACCTGCATTAACAAACCATTCATTTTGATCTCCTTTGTATCTTCGCCCTCTTTCCACATTCCCGACCAGAGTTGTTCCGGGGGCATCACTGTATATAATGTCATTGGGTATAACCTCCCGCTTGCAGAGTCTGTCTCTTGTCTCCTATGAGCTGATTTAACTGAGCAATAGCCTGTCCAATCCCGCCCACTGCATCCATTAATCCATGTTTCACTGCATCTGCGCTTCCTACAGCTGTACCAATATCCCGATTCAACTCACCGGTCTTAAACATCAGTTCTTTGAACATCTCTTCAGAGATATTCGAATGCGAAGTCACGAACCGAACAACCCGCTCCTGCATTTTCTCCATATACTCAAACGTTTGAGGTACACCAATGACAAGGCCGTTCATCCGAATCGGATGGATCGTCATCGTTGCACTTCCCGCAATCAGGGAATATGTTGAAGCTACAGCAATCGGTACTCCAATGCTATGCCCACCTCCAATGACCACAGTCACCGTAGGTTTGCTTAGGGAAGCAATCATCTCTGCAATGGCTAGACCCGCCTCTACATCCCCACCTACCGTGTTCAAAATGATCAGTATACCTTCAATACGCTGATTTTGTTCTGCAGCCACCAGCTGTGGAATGATATGCTCATACTTTGTTGTTTTATTTTGTGGCGGCAAAATCAAATGCCCTTCGACCTGTCCAATAATGGTCATACAGAAAATATTCGACTCACCTGCAGGCGACTGTGTCTGCCCAAATTGCTGAATAGTCTCTGTCACGGGAGAGATGGCCTTTTCCTCCTGAATCGGAATTTCCGGCGCTTCAACTTCCGGTTGATTGGATCTTGACGCCTGCTTGTCATTCATACGTTCATTCATTTCAATAATCCCCTTCTCCAGAAACATTTAATGTATTTCCTTAGTATGGGGATTTTTCCAACCGCCTTATACCCGCTACATCAAATTGCTTCACATATTGACGCTATTGCAGATCTTCCTGAAAACGCAAAAAAAGCCCCTTCTCTACGAGGAACCGTCCAATATTACTCGTAGAGAAGAGGCGACTGTGTGCCTGAATATATGTTTTTGTTTAGCTTATTTTAAACTTCCATAATGATTGGCAAAATCATCGGTCTACGACGAGTTTGCTCATACAGGAAGCGTCCCAGTGCATCTTTAACATTTGTTTTGAGTGAAGCCCACTCGTTAACGTTCTCACTCATCAACTTCTGCAATGTGCTGCTAACGATCCGGTTGGCCTCATCCAATAGTCCTTCCGATTCACGTACATACACAAATCCGCGAGAGATGATGTCAGGACCGGAAACAATTTTTCCATCCTGTTTGCTCAGTGTTACCACAACAACAAGGATACCATCTTGTGACAACAATTTGCGGTCACGAAGTACAATGTTACCCACATCGCCTACACCCAAGCCATCGATCAACACATTACCTGCAGTAACTTTACCTGCTCTACGTGCTGCTCCACCTTGAATTTCAATCACTTCACCGATATCCGTGATGAAAATGTTCTCAGGTTCTACCCCTACAGATTCAGCAAGAACCGCGTGGCGACGCTGCATACGGAATTCACCGTGGATTGGCAAGAAGAATTTCGGTTTCATCAGGTTGAGCATCAGTTTCAGCTCTTCCTGGCTACCGTGACCAGATACGTGGACGCCACTGTTAGCACCGCTGTAATGCACGTTAGCACCCAGACGGAACAGTTCATCAATCGTACGGCCTACATATTTTTCATTACCTGGAACCGGAGTTGCTGCAATAATAACAGTGTCACCTGGCAGGATGTCCACTTTACGGTGTGTGGAACGAGCCATACGTGTCAGTGCTGACATTGGCTCTCCTTGACTTCCTGTGCAGAGAATCACGACACGATCAGCTGCCATCTTGCCTACTTCTTCAGGTTCAATGATCATGCCATCCGGAATCTCAAGATAACCCAGTTCTGAAGCAATACCAACCACGTTCACCATGCTGCGTCCGATAACTGCAACTTTACGTCCAGTCACTTCTGCTGCATTGATCACCTGTTGGATACGGTGTACGTTGGAAGCAAATGTCGCTACAACAACACGTTGACTTGCTTTACGGAAGATATCTTCCAGCACGATACCCACATTTTTCTCCGATGGTGTGAATCCAGGTTTCTCAGCGTTCGTACTGTCGGACAACAGCGCTAACACGCCATTTGTTCCGATCTGTGCCATACGCTGAAGATCTGCATATTGACCATTGACTGGAGTATGGTCGAATTTGAAGTCACCTGTGTGAACAACTGCACCTTCCGGTGTTTCGACACATACACCAACAGAATCCGGAATACTATGGTTAGTAGCGAAGAACGATGCTTTCAGAACAGATCCAAGTTGGATCTCGGAATCAGCATCAATCAGAATACGTTTTGTTTCACCCAGCAAATTCGCTTCTTTCAACTTGTTTTCTACAAGTCCAAGCGTAAGTCTTGTTCCGTATACAGGAACATTCAGATGTTTGAGAACATATGGCAGACCACCAATGTGATCCTCATGTCCGTGAGTAAGAATGATTCCTCTTACTTTGTCACGGTTCTCAGTCAGGTAAGAAATGTCAGGGATGACAATATCAATACCAAGCATATCTTCTTCCGGGAATTTAAGACCAGCATCTACGACTACAATGTCGTTGGCGTATTGGATGACGTACATGTTTTTACCAATCTCGCCTACGCCGCCCAAAGCAAAAATCATCAGTTTATCGTTATTATTTTTCTTAGACAAATGAATCTAAACCTCCTATGGTAGTTGGACGTCGTACCTTATTATTTATTGTAAGTTAAGAAAAGTAGTCCATACATCACATACCCACCTATCGGGATGAATGCAAAAGAACACCTTTATTCACGATATTTGGAAGAAGTTCTTCGAAGTTATTCCCTTTGACCAACAAGTTGGAGTTGAAATTCCCTCTTAGCCGTTCCTTCCTTTTTCACCGCAAAGCTACACCACGAAACGATGTCGCTTTCAATTTCAAAAAAATACCGCACCCAGTCACTTGACATCATTATACATGATTAAAAACAAAAAAAACAAGTCACTCTCTCGTTAACCTGTAGGTTTCCCCTTAGCAGTGGAAAAGAAACCTCACATTACTCGTAAAAAAAAGAACCGCAGCCTCTACGAAGAGGAGCGGTTCTTTTGCTGATCTGAAGGATATTCCCATGATTAATAAAATAGTCCATATACAACCAAAATGATTACAAATTAAGCAAACCTTTGATATAAACCTGCTCCTCTTCCGTTGGGGGAATAAGGGGCAACCGTACGGAACCAACGTCTAGACCACGCAATGTCAGCGCATATTTCACCGCTACAGGGTTTGGTAGAGGCTGTGGACACTCAAACAGGCCTTTGAACACCGGGAACAACTGCTGATGAATCTGAGCAGCCTGAAGAGGTGCTCCGCCATAGAAGGCGTCAATCATTTTCTTCATTTCTG
Source organism: Paenibacillus sp. FSL P4-0176 (assembly GCF_037975265.1). Lineage (NCBI taxonomy): Bacteria > Bacillati > Bacillota > Bacilli > Caryophanales > Paenibacillaceae > Paenibacillus > Paenibacillus sp. FSL P4-0176. The sequence continues at coordinate 2,680,343 of NZ_CP150242.1, read as the reverse complement.
CCCCTACGACATGACTGGCCACACTGACAATTCCATGTGCTCCAACCGCAATCGCTGGTAAGCCTGAAGCATCATCACCGGAATAAACTCTGAAATTTTCTGGAGCACTTGCTGCAATCAGCGTAACCTGCTCCATAGATGCACATTCCTTCGTAGCGACGATGTTAGGAATCTGTGCAAGACGAAGCGTTGTCTCTGCTGACAGGCTGGTTACTGTACGCCCAGGCACGTTGTAGAGCATAATTGGCAGCTTGGTGGAGCCTGCAATCGCTTCAAAATGTTTGAACAAACCTTCTTGGCTAGGTTTGTTGTAATACGGAACAACCAACAAAATGCCATCCACTCCGGCACGTTCAGCTTCCTGTGTCAAATGGATGGAATGTGCCGTGTTATTGCTTCCCGTTCCGGCTATAATTTTGCACCGACCGGCCGCATGTTTCACTGCAAATTCGAATAATTGAACTTTCTCAGTATCACTAAGTGTTGGAGACTCCCCTGTTGTTCCAGAAACCACAAGCGTCTCCGACTTTTGATCTACAATTAGATAGTCGATTAGACGTGCCGTTTCCTCCCAATGAATCTCTCCTTGTTCATTGAACGGAGTGACCATTGCTGTAATCAATCTTCCAAAGTCCAATTCGATTCCTCCTTCAAAACAGGTTTGGCTCCTCTAACTTCAGTTATTTACAAATGAAGTTCGAATGAGGCGTGAAGTGCCCTCAGGGCCTGAACCATATCTTCTTTTTTTACGAGTACCCAGATTGTTGTATTCGAATCTGCCGATTGCAGGATCTGAATGTCTGCCAGTGTCAAGGACTCCACGATTCGAGCCATGATTCCAGGTACACCATTAATGCCTCCGCCAATGACGGACACTTTGGCACAACCGGACAGGCTTTGTGGCTTGAGACCTATCTCCTGCAATACCTGTATGGCTTTCTCGGAATCACTGTCAAAAACCGTATAGACAACTCCCGAGGGGGTAACATTAATAAAATCAACGCTGATTGAATTCTCAGCCATGGTTTTGAACACTTTTAGTTGCAATCGATCTGCACCACCACCAGGCACATCCACCGTAATTTGCGTTACATTGCTCACGTAGGCGATGCCTGTTACATAACGGTCAACAATGCCTGTCTGCACATCCTGGAATCCTTCCGGATGCGTAACCAGCGTTCCTTCCGTGTCTGCAAAAGTAGATCTTACCCGCACTGGAATCTGGGATTGCATCGCAATCTCAACCGCACGTGGATGGATTACCTTGGCCCCGTGGTGGGCCATGTTACAGATCTCTGCATAACTCACAACAGTCAGTGGACGTGCATCCTCAACAATTCGCGGATCAGCGGTGAGTATCCCGTTCACATCTGTGTAGATATCCACCATTTCAGCACGTAATGCTGCACCGAGAGCTGTAGCAGACGTATCGCTTCCCCCACGACCCAATGTCGTGAAGTCTCCGTTCTCTGTCTGCCCCTGGAATCCGGTTACAACAACGACACGGCCAAGCTGAAGCTGCTCCAACACACGAACAGGACGGACATCCAATATCCGGGCATTCCCGAAATTGTCGTCCGTCACAAAACCTGCTTGTGCACCGGTCAGCACTGTAGTTGGAATGCCTTCATGTTCGAGTAAACTGCTCAACGTTGTCGCCGATATGATTTCACCACAGCACAGCAGTAAATCCTTTTCGCGTGCGGATAGTGCGTTTCCGTTCTGTGCAGCCCAGTCCAGCAACGTATCGGTCGCATATGGCTCGCCGCGGCGCCCCATCGCAGACACAACGATGACCAGACTCAATCCTGCTTCAAGTTCACGTTTAACATGACGGAGCACATGCTCTCTCGCCTGAACAGTGGAGAGAGACGTGCCTCCGAATTTCTGTACCATGATACGCATCTTTATTCCTCCATTTGTGTACGCAAGAAGACTGGACACGGGTCAAATCAACAAATGGATCACTCTAGGGAGCGTTCTGATGCGATAATTTCAGCATTTTATACGGCATTCCATGCCGCTCCTTATTTTCTGTAATTGTCTGGGACAATCGCAAATCAAAGGTCGCGGTTGTTATCGAGGTCATGATGCATACATTCACAATAGACCTCTCCCGCTTGCTTAACCTGTACTGCCCGCAAGCAGGAATGCCTTATAGACAGGAACGTGGACATAGTAGCTGTTCAATCCAGCATATTGTCCCCCATGATTTTCTTTGTCTCTCGAACCCTTCTTCATTTCTCCAAGCGTATAAACGTTGTCACCGAATCATTGTTCCATCAAGCCTGTGAAGAACGCTCCACAATCATCGGCTGCAACTGTTTGCCCTCAAGAGCACTCCAGCAAGCCTCTGGAATCAATTCCATTTTGGCGACTAACGAGTTTGGTTTTTTCACTGGATCGTCCTGCCCAAATGGCACAAAATACAAGTATTTAGCCACGAGCAATTTGGCGATATTCGCAGCATTCAAGCCCAGACCGTCATTCGTGGAAATCGCGAGCACAAGTGGACGCTGATTGCGCATCTGCGCTTTGGCTGCCATTAGCACTGGACTGTCGGTCATCGCATTAGCCAGCTTGCTTGTTGTATTCCCTGTGCATGGAGCAATAACCAGCACATCAAGCAGCTTGGAAGGCCCTAATGGCTCCGCTTCAACAATTGTAGAAATGATATCATTACCTGTTATATCTTTCAACTGTTTTTGCCAATTTTGCGCCGTACCAAAGCGTGTATCCGTCGTCAGAACCGAATTCGAAATAATCGGAATGACGTTGGCACCTTCAGCTACGAAGCGGCTAATTACCGGCATAACCTCTTCAAACGTACAATGAGAACCCGTAATTGCATAACCTACCGTTTTTCCCTGCCAGTTCATGATTTAACCTCCCGTGCGTTCTGTTCTTCCAAAAGCAAACGGATCAACGCGTCGGCAATAATGCCGCCAGCCGTTTTGGGAGCAACAATGCCGGGGAGGCCAGGCGCAAGTAGCGCTTTGATACCGCGTTTGTCGGCATACCTGAAATCACAGCCGCCAGGAGCGGATGCGAGGTCGATAATGACAGCATTTTGCGGCATTCTGGACAGGATTTGTGCTGTGATTATCATAGTCGGTATCGTATTAAAAAGCAAGTCAACTTCCCCGGTCTGAGCGGCCAAATCCGTTGTCATGAAAGGCTTCCAGCCCATTATTGTAGCGCGGGCAACATCCTCTTCCCGCCTGATTCCCACCCGTACATTTGCTCCAAGTCCCTGCAGTGTTTTGGCCATTGTGAATCCTGTTCGACCAATGCCAAGCACAATGCATTCCGAACCATGGATTGTGAAGTCCGTCTCCCGAATAGCTATGGCGATGGCTCCCTCAGCTGTTGGAATAGAGTTATAAAGTGCAATATCATCACGATCAAGTACTTCAACAAGTCGCAGCCCATTTTCAAGACAAAGTTCGCGCAAGAACGGCTTTGCCATACCTGTGAACACAATACAATGCTCTGGTAATGCTGCAATATGTTCCTTTTTCAAATAGATCGGTGTGTCACTGAATGAAGTACTTACTTTTCCCTGCTCATCGCAACCGACAACAGGCAGTACGAGTACATCTGCGGAAGCAAACACTTCATCCTCCAGTTCCTGGTGCTCGATCCCTGGAATGGAACGCTCTATTTTATCGAAACCCACCACACTTACCGTTGCATCCAGCTCAGCGCACTTTTGAATGACTTCAAGCTGCCGCGCATCTCCGCCCAGGACTACAATCCGGACTCCGGTCAGCATCGGGACGTCACTCCTTTCACCACATGTATGCCTTATCGTATGCAGGGGCCCACAGGGGGGTGAAAACAATAATTGCATTCCACCGTCCGTTTCTCAAATGTAAAAAAGAGCCGCCCCTGTCAGGGACGACTCTAAAGAATAGGTATATTTACGCTGCTTATTTCCCGGTATGACCGAATCCACCTTCGCCACGTACCGTTTCCGAAAGTTCATTCACTTCCGTCAATTCAACCGCAGGCACGGTCTGGAAGACGATCTGTGCGATGCGCTCTCCCCGTACAATTGTGAACGGTTCCTGACCCAGATTAATCAACAGAACTTTAACTTCTCCGCGATAATCCGCATCAATGGTCCCCGGTGTGTTGAGGCAAGTAATACCATGTTTGAAAGCCAGTCCGCTCCGAGGACGAATCTGTGCTTCCAATCCAGCTGGCATTGCCATCGCAAGTCCGGTAGGAATCAGCGTACGCTGACCCGGCTGCAATACAACATCTTCCTGAAGTGCAGCTACTACATCAAAGCCGGATGCCAGCTCCGACATTTTTTGAGGCAGTTTAATATCTTCATTGCCCGGCAGTTTCTGTATTTGAACGTAATGCAACAAAATCATCCCTTCTCAATCCAGCGATCGTCTTATCTGAAGCGCCAACCATAGCAAGTGCAAAAGGTTCAGCAAACATCAGATCAAGTACCGCGTTAATATCGTCCATGGTAACTTGCTCAATTTTGGCAATCATCTCATCCAGTGTATGGTGTCTGCCCAGCATGAGCTCGTTTTTACCCAGACGATTCATGCGACTGCCTGTGCTTTCCAAGCTCAGAATCAAGCTACCTTTCAGCTGTTCTTTTCCTTTACGAAGTTCATCTTCGGACAAGCCGTTAACAGCCAAGTCGCGTAGAACCTCTTTGGTCAGATCGAGCACTTCTTTGGTCTGTTTCGGTGCTGTACCCGCGTATATCGTGAAAAGTCCGCTGTCCGCATGAGAGCTATGATAGGAATACACGGAGTACGCAAGACCCCGTTTCTCACGAATTTCCTGGAACAGCCTGGAGCTCATGCCTCCACCAATGGCGTTATTCAGAACAACCATAGCGAATTGCAGCGGATCTCCGATTTTACAGCCCGGGAACGAAATACAGATATGATTCTGTTCCGTTTTCTTTTTGTGAAAGAGCTGTCCGCTTTGGAAGGCTGGCATCGTGACTGCTTCCGATACTCCATTTACATCAAAAGCACCAAAATGCTTCTCCATCAGATCGATTACACTGTCATCAATATTACCCGCGATACTAATGACCGTGTTCTCAATCGTGTAGTGCTCCTTCATATATGCACGCAGATGGCTGGAATCCATCACTTTGAGACGTTCTTCCGTACCCAGGATTGGGTATGCGAGTGGATGCTCACCATAAGCGGCCAAGGCCATCAGATCATGAACCATATCATCAGGCGTATCTTCATACATCGAGATTTCTTCCAGAATGACGTTTTTCTCCTTGATCAATTCACCATCATCCATTTTGGAGCGGAAAAACATATCAGACAATACATCAACCGCAATCGGCAAATGTTCATCCAACACTTTAGCATAATAACACGTATATTCTTTGGAAGTGAATGCATTCACGTTACCGCCAATCGCATCGAACTGCTCCGCAATCGCCTTGGCATCATAACGATCTGTTCCCTTGAATAACATGTGTTCAATAAAATGTGATACTCCGTTACTTGCAGGTTGCTCATTGCGCGAACCTGTCTTGACCCATATTCCGAAAGACACAGAACGGCAGGTCGGTATCTGTTCCATGACAACTCTGAGGCCATTGCCCAGCTGAATTTTTTTCATGGTTGGCCCTCCTACATCTCTATAATTGCCTTGATCTCAACCTTGAAATTGAAATCGACATTTGGTTCCAACTGTTTGATATTAACAAAAAAACAACGTTCACTCAACCGCAGACGTATTTACACGTTCCGAAGACAGCGTCTCACTTACTGTTCCGAGCACCAAACCTTTGGCCCGTATGAATTGAATCATGCCCTTTAAAGCTCCCGAAGAAGCAGCTGTAGGGTGCATTAGAATTAACGTTCCAGCCTCGGTATTTTTTGCAATTTTGGCAACAACGGCATCTGGGCTTGGCTTTCGCCAATCCACAGTATCTACTGTCCATAACACGGTTTGCAGTCCCATGGATGAAGCAATGTCAACGGTCTTCTGATTAAAGTCACCGGAAGGCGGAGCAAACCAACGATTCTCTACGCCCAGTGTTTTATGGAGCAGATCCTGGGTTTTGCTAATTTCCAGCTTAGCCCGTTCTGCGCTCAATCGACTCATATTAGGGTGAGAATATGCATGGTTGGACATCTCATGCCCACGTTTCTGAATTTCTTTGGCCAGTTCAACGTTTTTGCTTAACCAACTTCCATCCAGAAAAAAAGTAGCCTTCACTTTCTCGGCATCAAGCGTATCGAGCATCGATTTAATGTATTCGTTCCCCCAGGCCACATTAATCATAAAAGAAACCATCGGTTTGTTTGCATTCCCCCGATAGATCGGATGTGCACCCAAATCCTTAAGCTGGATCTCCGGTTCAATCTGACGGTAGACATACGCTATTTTGGTATTCAACGTTCCACTCAGCGCCTTACGGTATGTCGCTTCCACATCAATCTCCATGCCATTATAACCAGGAATCGCTTTCCATACCCGATCCACTCTGGCATTTACCGGAGCAATTTTCGTTTCAGCCGCTTTATCCCGAATCGCAGACAACAGCGCATCTTCTCCAGTTGCCTCCTTAAACATGTCAAAAGCATTTTGCGTACCTGGCCCATCACGGATCTCCGTAATGTATGTACGTACACTGCCAACTTGTCCGATCAATATGACCGCAGTCACACCCGCCAGAACAGCCGCCAGCTTTTTGGATTGGTTTCCCACAGCTCCATCCTCCCGCCGTCTTTGTCCCCATCATATGAGGACAAGGGCAAAAATATGAATGCTAAGCCATGGTTTCATCCTTGCTTTACGTATTTAAACGTTAAAAAAAGAGCCAGAAATTCACATTCTGTCTCTTCATTCAATCTATCCATTTATAACCTGTCGCTTCGGTATCCTAGGATTGAGCCGGAGCTTCAGCAGTCAAAACTGCTTTACGGGACAAGTTGATTCGACCTTGTGGGTCAATTTCCGTTACTTTTACCGTAATGGAATCACCGATAGCTACAACATCTTCCACTTTGGCAACACGTTCAGTTGACAGTTGCGAGATGTGTACCAGACCTTCTTTGTTCGGAAGTACTTCAACAAATGCACCGAATTTTTCTACGCGTTTTACTTTACCGACATAAATCTCGCCGACCAATACTTCGCGCACAATACCTTCGATGATCGCTTTGGCTTTATCATTCATCTCCTGGTTGGAAGAAGCGATAAAGACACGTCCATCCTGTTCAATATCAATTTTAACACCGGTTTCTTCGATGATTTTATTGATAATTTTACCACCTGCACCGATCACATCACGGATTTTGTCCGGATTGATATGCATCGTTGTAATTTTTGGCGCATATTGTGATAACTGCTCACGTGGAGTTTTCAAAATTTCGTTCATTTTGCCCAAAATGTGCATACGGCCTTCTTTGGCTTGCGCCAATGCATCAGACAAAATTTGACGATTAATACCAGCAATTTTGATGTCCATTTGGATTGCAGTTACACCTTCAGGTGTTCCAGCTACTTTAAAGTCCATGTCACCGAGGTGATCTTCCATACCTTGAATATCACTCAGAATGGATACATGATCTCCGTCTTTGATCAGACCCATAGCTACACCCGCAACTGGAGCTTTGATTGGTACACCTGCATCCATCATAGCTAAAGTGCTGGCACAGATACTTGCCTGAGATGATGAGCCGTTGGATTCAAGAACTTCAGATACCAAACGAATCGTGTATGGGAAATCCGTTTCGGAAGGAATCACTTTGGAAAGTGCGCGCTCACCCAGAGCACCATGTCCGATTTCGCGACGGCCTGGAGCACGCAATGGACGCGCTTCGCCTACGCTGAATGGTGGGAAGTTATAGTGATGCATGAATCGTTTCGTTTCTTCAAGACTGATTCCGTCCAAAATCTGAACATCACCCAGTGCACCAAGTGTACAAACGCTAAGTGCTTGCGTTTGCCCACGCGTAAACAGTCCTGTACCATGTGCACGTGGCAGCAGAGATGTATCACATTCAATTGGGCGAATTTCAGCAAGTCCACGTCCATCTGGACGAACTTTATCATGCGTGATCAGACGACGCACTTCTTCTTTGACGATATCGTGCAGAACTTCCTTCACGTCTTTGAACAATTCCGGACTTTCAATATATTTCTCTTCAAAGTGAGCAACGGTTTCGTCATTCACTACATCGATTGCATCTTGACGAGCATGTTTCTCGGCGATTTTAACCGCTTCGACCAGACGAGCGCTGGCGAATTCACGCACACTGTTGTTAACTTCAGCATTAACGGTACGCAACTTAACAGCCATTTTTTCTTTTCCAGCAACTTGCACAAGTTGTTCGATTACAGCAATAATGTTTTGGATCTCATCATGTCCAAACATGATTGCTTCGAGCATCACTTCTTCCGCCACTTCGTTTGCTTCGGCCTCAACCATCATGATGGCATCCTTGGTTCCTGCAACAACCAGTTCAATATCACTAACTTCAAGCTGTGCAATCGTTGGGTTAATGATGAACTCGCCATCAATACGTCCAACTTTCACGCCACCAATCGGTCCGCTGAATGGAACATCCGAAATGCTCAATGCTGCTGATGTACCAATCATTGCAGCGATTTGCGGTTCGCAGTCCTGATCCACACTCATAACGATATTCAGAACTTGTACATCATTCCGGAAGCCTTCCGGGAACAAAGGACGAATTGGACGGTCTGTCAGACGGCTTGAAAGAATCGCTTTCTCACTCGGTCTGCCTTCACGTTTAATAAATCCTCCCGGGATTTTACCTACGGCGTACAATCTTTCTTCATAGTTCACCGTTAATGGGAAAAAGTCCAGATCTTTCGGCTCACTTGATGCTGTCACGGTACACAATACCACGGTATCCCCGTATGTTACCTTAACGGCAGCATTAGCCTGCTTGGCCAAACGCCCGGTCTCAAGCGTAAGTTTTCTTCCACCAAGCTGCATTTCAACACGCTGTTCCATGAAACCCCTCCTTTTATTCGTTCCTAATTCAATGGATTCTGCATATTCACAGTATTTCCTGCTTGTCCTGCATTCATTAGCTATGTATGGAACTTTCAACATGCTAACCTGCACAACAAAAGCTCCTCACGGAGCCCCATCTACAAATATATGGCAACATGTTCATCTACAAAACAACCCGGCTGTAAGTTCCGCTTGTCCTTTTAGACAAAAGAATGACGGATAACAGCCAGGTTGATTTTGAAAACATGTACGATAATTAACGACGCAATCCGAGTTTTTCGATCAGTGCGCTGTAACGTTTAACATCTTTGTTTTTCACATAAGCCAAAAGCTTACGACGTTGACCTACCATTTTCAAAAGTCCACGACGTGAGTGGTGGTCTTTCTTATGCGTACGCAAGTGGTCTGTCAAACTTGTGATGTTTTCCGTAAGGATAGCAACTTGCACCTCTGGAGATCCTGTATCGGACTCGTGAGTTTTGTGCTCGTCGATCAGTTGTTGTTTACGTTCTTGAGTCAATGCCATCCTGTTCACCTCCTTCAATATAATCGCCATTAGCCTCGTCACCGCCGGTGAGAGCAAGCAACCAAGCCAAGGTTAATGTTGTCTCAATCGACAACGTAGTACAGTATATCATAATTGCCTAGTTAAAGTAAATGTAAACATGCATTTAATCCTGAACCTTTAAGATAACAGGCGGCCGGCAGTTAATGCATCTTCACGAATCTGGCTAATTAATGCATCAATGGAGTCAAACTTTCGTTCTGCACGAATATAGTGAACGAGCTCAACCTTTAGTTCCTGGTCATATAAGTGTCCATCAAAATCAAGCAGGTGCACTTCAAACGTAGGTTTCATCCCACTTTCGTGAAACGTAGGTTTCACACCGAGATTCATTACGCCATGCAGTTCCTGTTCGCCATACTGCACACGAACAGCGTAAACACCCTTCGACGGGGTAACGTAATGATCCGTGAGTTCAAGGTTGGCTGTAGGAAATCCAATCGTTCGTCCACGCTTCTCCCCGTGAATGACGGTTCCTCTGATGCTGTAAGGTCGGCCAAGCCACTGACTGGCCTCATCCATCTCCCCACGCTTCAACAGGCCACGAATGAGAGAACTGCTCACTTTTTCACCATTCAACAAGAAAGGAGGAACGGTTTCCACCGTCATCTCTCCTTCTCCCAAAGTACGAAGAAGTTGTTCATCCCCTGCACCCTTGTGACCAAAACGGAAGTCAAAACCCACCACCGCTGTTCGTGTCTGAAGAGGAATCAACAAGTCGTGTACGAATTGTTGCGGAGTCAAACGTGAGAAATCTTCATTGAACTCCACCACATAGAGTACATCAACGCCCATTCCTGCCAAGATCTCTTCTTTATCTCTCAAGGGAGTTAAATAACCCTCGTAATCCCCTTTGCGCATAACTTCCTTCGGATGTGGATGAAAGGTCATGACCGCTGCCTGCATGCCCGTTTCCCGCGCAATGCGGACAGCTGATAAAATGACACTTGCATGTCCGAGATGCAGTCCGTCGAATTGACCAATCGCAAGCACTTGGGGCAGTGTGCTCAGCTCAGTCGAATGTAACGTCTGCGGATAGGTTAGCATTACGGTTTTCACAATCATTCACCTGCATTTCACTAGATAGGCCAAGCCAGAGCATCACCACAACTCCAAGCCCGAAACCTCTTTATTCCGGCAAAAAGACTTTAACTGCCCTCACCGTTGGTTTTAGTTCATCCCGTTCAAATATCCCCAGAAACGTACCATCCTGAGCATACAACCGCAATAAACCAGGTTGCTCTACAGGCGGTTCCAGAAGACGTGCAGACAGTTTCTGACCTTGAAGTGCTCCTTTGGTCTGTTCTTCTCCAACCTTATGGGCCGGAATTGAAGCAATAGCCTCGTCAACAGGAATCAGCGCCTCCGCCAAAGTCCCGTCAGCCATAAGTTGTTCCACTTCTTCAATTCGAAGACAACGATCTGCAGAGATACCTGCCGATATCGTACGCTCCAGTTGAACCATGGTTGATGGATATCCGAGTTGCCGGCCAATGTCTACACACAATGTCCGAATATAAGTACCTTTTGAACATAAGGCCCGGAAGGATATATCGGTGGTCTCACCCTGAGTCTCAATCCCTGTAAGTTCGAGCTCATAGATTGTAACCTCACGGCTCTTACGCTCTACCGTCTTACCTTCACGAGCAAGCTCATAAAGACGTTTGCCGTCTACCTTTACCGCAGAATACATGGGTGGTACCTGAGAGATCGTGCCCAGAAACTGCTCAAGCACCTGTTGAACCTGTTCCTGTGTTACTTCCACAGTCGTTTCAGCCCGCTCGATGACTTCCCCTGTCATATCCTCTGTGTCAGTAGACAGTCCCAATCTGAGCGTAGCCAGATATTCCTTCGGAAGCTCCTGCATGTACTCCACCACACGTGTCGCCCGTCCAAGACAGAGCGGCAGAACGCCTGTAACTTGTGGGTCAAGTGTGCCCGTATGCCCAATGCGCTTCATTTTGAGAATGCGACGCATTTTGGCTACAACATCATGAGAAGTAAATCCCGCCGGTTTATATACCGGAAGTACACCTTCAAATGGCTTTACCATTGTGAATTCACCTGCTTCAGTACTTTTGCGATAATATCATCAAGTCTGCCTTCCAGACGACATCCGGCTGCGAGCACATGCCCGCCTCCGCCAAAGGTCTGTGCTAGTGCAGCAACATCAATTTTACCAGCTGAACGCAAAGAAACCTTGACTGCATTCTCGTTAATGACTTTGAAAAAGATACCAACTTCCACGCCCTGAATGTTGCGCGGATAGTTCACTACCCCTTCAAGATCTTCATTAGCTGCTCCACAAGCCACCATATCATCTGGTGTAATAACAACCCAGGCTATCTTTCCATCATCTGTCATCTGCAGGCTTGATAGTGCCTGATTCAAAATCCGAACTTGCGGAAGAGTCACCTGCTCCAACAAGGTCTGGGCGAGATAGGGTCCATCCACGCCATGTTCAAGCAGTCTGGAGGCCGTTGTCATTACATTTGGGCTGGTGTTGGCATAGCGGAATCCACCTGTATCGGTAAGCAATCCTGTATAAACTGCCGTCGCAACATCTTTATCCCATGTTACTTGGAACAGGTTAAGAAAATCGAACAAGATTTCAGCCGTTGCAGCAGCATCAGACTTAATGATGTTGACTGTACCATAACCGTCATTTGTAGGGTGATGATCAATATTCAAGATAACAGCATCATCTTCGAAATAATGACGTGTCAGACCTACTCTGGCAAAGTCTGCACAATCCACACAGATAACAGCTTTATATTTTCGCTGCGGTGGTTGTTCGGTCATGTTCACAATGTTGCCTGCTTCCCACAAAAATTGCATGCGCCCGGGGATTTCACCTTCATTAATCATCGTGAATGTCTTACCCAGACATGACAGCAGCCAGCCCACCGTTACCGTCGAGCTGACTGCGTCACCGTCCGGCTGTACATGCGACACGACCAGGTAATCATCATGCTCCAGCAGAAATTGCTTTCCGGCCTGGAGCGCCTGTTCATAAGTGTGCATTGCCGTCTCCTCTATTCTGTTACTGGGATTCGTTCTTGTCGGAACCAATATCGCCAAGCAGCTTCTCAATTCGGCTGCCATAAGCGATGGATTCGTCAATCTTAAATATCAACTCGGGAACATGACGGAACCGGATACGTTTGCCCAGCTCTGAACGCAAAAATCCATTTGCTTTTGCCAGAGCTTTCAGCGTGTTATCTTTTTGTTCCTGTTCACCGAAGACACTCAGATAAACTTTGGCTTGCGACAAGTCTCCTGTCACTTCGACTCCCGTTACCGTAATAAAGCCGATACGTGGATCTTTCAGTTCAGACTGGATGAGCAGACTTATTTCTTTCTTGATCTGCTCGCCCACTCTACCTGTACGAATCTTAGCCATTGTTGTTCACCTCATGCTTCCTTGCTTATCGTTGTACTGTCTCCATAATGAAAGCTTCGATAACGTCGCCTTCTTTGAGATCATTATATTTATCAAGTGTGATACCGCACTCGTAACCTTGTGCTACTTCTTTGGCATCATCTTTATAACGTTTCAGGGAATCCAGCTTACCTTCGTAAAGGACAATGCCATCACGAATCAGGCGTGCTTCCGCAGAACGCGTAATTTTACCTGAGGTAACCATACAACCAGCGATGGTACCCACTTTACTGATGGAGAACGTGCTCCGAACTTCAGCATGACCGATAACTTTTTCTTTGTAGATCGGATCAAGCATACCTTTCATCGCTTGTTCAATTTCTTCGATAACACTGTAGATCACGCGATGCAGACGAATGTCTACTTGCTCTTGATCTGCAGTTGATTTCGCCTGGTTATCAGGACGAACGTTGAAACCGATCACGATAGCATTGGATGCTGCAGCTAAAATGATGTCGGATTCTGTGATTGCACCAGCGCCGCTATGAATAATTTTCACGCGTACACCTTCAACTTCGATCTTCGCAAGGGAACCTTTCAATGCTTCAACCGAACCTTGTACATCACCTTTGATGATTACGTTCAGATCTTTGATCTCGCCATCTTTGATGTGCTGGAACAGATCATCCAACGTCACACGAGTATGCGTACCCAGATCGGATTCACGTTGCGTGATCGAACGTTTGTCAGCGATGGAACGCGCTTTGCGCTCATCTTCAAACACCATGAATGGATCTCCCGCACCTGGAACTTCAGTCAGACCTGTGATTTCTACAGGTGTTGAAGGTCCAGCTTCTTTCAATTTGCGACCTTTGTCATTGACCATCGCACGAACACGACCGAAGCAGTTACCTGCAACGAAAGCATCGCCGACTTTCAATGTACCGTGCTGTACGAGGATACGTGCAACTGGGCCACGTCCTTTATCCAGCTCGGCTTCAATCACTGTACCACGGGCACGTTTGTCCGGGTTCGCTTTGTATTCGTTCACTTCTGCAACGAGCAGAATCATTTCAAGCAGACCTTCCAGACCCATTCTTTGTTTCGCTGACACGTTAACAAAGATGGTATCTCCGCCCCACTCTTCCGGAACGAGTTCATAGCTGGTTAATTCTTGTTTCACTTTATCTGGATCAGCGCCCGGCTTGTCAATTTTGTTGACAGCAACGATGATTGGTAGCCCAGCAGCTTTGGCATGGTTAATCGCCTCAATGGTCTGTGGCATAACACCGTCATCCGCAGCTACGACAATAATCGTCATATCCGTAACTTGTGCGCCACGTGCACGCATCGCTGTAAACGCTTCGTGACCCGGAGTATCCAGGAACGTGATTTTTTTGTTGTTAATTTCAACTTGATAAGCACCGATATGTTGCGTGATTCCGCCTGCTTCGCCATCGGATACATTCGTAGAACGAATCGCATCCAGCAAAGTAGTTTTACCATGGTCAACGTGACCCATGATCGTAACTACTGGTGGACGAGCCTGCAAGTCAGCAGCATCATCATTCTCTTCCAGTGTTTCGAAACGGTCATCTTCAAGCACAATCTTCACTTCAACCTCAACACCGAATTCACCTGAAAGCAGAAGGATCGTTTCGATATCAAGCTCTTGGTTGATTGTTGCCATAACACCCATAGCGATGAGCTTTTTGATAACTTCGGAAGCATCCTTATGGAGCAACTTCGCTGTTTCACCAACGGTCATATCACCACGAACGATGATTTTCTTAGGTGTGTTATCAATTTTCTCACGTTGTTGGTACTGTTGTTGATTTCTGTTGCGGTTGTTCTTGCCACCACGGTTACCACGGAAGTTACCGCCACGGTTGTCATCATAACGACGTCCACCGCCACCGCTGTTCGAACGGTTACCACTATTGTTGTTGCTGCCAGTAGTACCACCTGGGCCGCTTCTACGTTGGCCTTGTCCTTGGCTCTGACCTTGGCCACCGCTACGGTTGCCAGCAGTACCTGTATTACCACCGCTGTTAGGGCCTGAAGTTCTTACTTGACCGCCACCGCTGTTATTCGGACGTTGACCCGTTCCTTGCGGACGGGATGCAGTACTGCTTTGTCCACCTTGAGCTGGTCTTGGACGGTTAGTTGATTGTCCTCCTTGGCTTGAGCCTTGGGAAGAGTTCGTTCTGTTGCGACTGTCTTGGCCGCTGGGTCTTTGAGTGCCATTGTTATTGTTGGAATTTGGTCTATTGTTCATACCTACCTGCTTTTCCTGTTGTATTTTTGTTTGTACGGGACTACCGGATGGGTTGCTGCTAATCGGCGTGTTCACTCCGCCGGCCGGCTTGTTGCTGTCCACTGGTTTGTCACTACGTACTGCCGAAGTTGCAACTGGTTTTGCATCGTTGCCTTGTTTCGAAGCAGCAGTGGATTTTATATCTTTAAAAAATTGTTCCACCTTACCGACTGAACCATTCTCCATGACACTCATATGATTGTTTACGGGAATTTCCAGCTTTTTAAGAATGGTTATAATTTCTTTACTACTCATATTAAGGGACTTCGCATATTCATAAACCCGCAATTTATCCTTGTTTTCCTGTTTACTCAATATACTCCACCTCCGACATTATACCGACTTGCTTGGAGATCATTTTTGCAAACCCTCGATCCGTTACTGCAAGAACAACACGCGTGTCTTTACCGATACTTGAACCCAGACTATCCCGGTCAAATCCGATCAACAGAGGAACCTTATAAGTTCCGCATTTATCGCGAAATTTCTTTTGTGTATTGGCTGAGGCGTCACCCGCAACAATAACCATTTTAGCTTCGGAAGAACGGATCGCTTTAAGTACAATTTCTTCACCTGTTACAAGTTTACCTGCACGCATAGAGAGTCCCAAATAAGACAGCGTTTTAATATTAGTCATGTTCACGCTCCTGTGCTGCTATGAATTCATCCTCAACCGCGATGAAGTCAGCTGCTAATTGCTCGTAAATTTCAGGTGAGACTTTGCCTTTTAACGCCCGATCCAAAGCCCGGTTTTTGAGTGCGAGCTTAAAACAGGACTCTTTGCCGCATAAATAGGCACCACGTCCGGATTTTTTGCCAGTCAAATCGATCAGCACTTCATCCTCTGGCGTTTTAACAATGCGAATCAGCTGCTTTTTGGGCATCATTTCTTGGCATGCCACACATTTGCGCAGCGGCACTTTTTTTGGTTTCATACGTCAGCGCCCCCCGTACTTTACTTTAGTCGACGGAGACGGAATCCTGATGCATTTCAGAAGAAGAATCTTTTTCTCTGCCGAATTCCTGTTCCGCCTGGCTCTCGCTCTTAATGTCGATTTTCCAGCCGGTTAATTTGGCTGCCAATCTGGCATTTTGGCCTTTGATACCAATTGCGAGGGACAGTTGATAGTCCGGAACGATAACCCGAGCCATCTTTTCTTCCTCAAATACATGAACTTCCAATACTTTGGAAGGACTCAGTGCATTAGCAACATATTCGTCTACCTGATCGGAGAAACGAACGATGTCGATTTTTTCACCGCGCAGCTCACCCACAATGGTCTGCACGCGCATTCCCCTAGGACCTACACAAGATCCAACTGGATCAACTTCCTCGTTGCGGGAATGAACGGCAATCTTGGAGCGGAACCCTGCTTCGCGAGCGACGGAGCGAATTTCAACTACACCGTCAAAGATCTCAGGCACTTCCAGTTCAAAGAGACGTTTCAAGAGGCCCGGATGGGTACGGGACAAAATGATTTGCGGCCCTTTTGTCGTATTCTCGACCTTGGTGATATACGCCTTAATACGGTCACCATGAACAAACTTCTCGTTCGGCATCAATTCGGTCAGCGGTAAAGCCGCTTCGATTTTGCCCAGATCGATGTAGATATTGCGCAAATCCTGACGCTGCACCACTCCCGTAACGATATCTTCTTCCTTATCTACGAAAGCGTTGTAGATCAGGCCGCGTTCGGCTTCACGAATCCGCTGGGTCACTACCTGTTTGGCAGTTTGTGCCGCGATACGTCCGAAATCACGCGGCGTAACTTCAATCTCCGCAATATCTTCCAGCTGGAAGTGTGGGTTGATTTCTCGTGCAGCAGGCAATGAAATTTCGGTACGTGAATCCAGGACTTCTTCCACGATCAATTTACGGGCATACACCCGAATAACTCCCGTATTACGGTTCATGTCAACACGCACATTCTGGGCCGTGTTGAAATTCCGCTTGTAGCTGGAAATTAGTGCAGCCTCGATCGCTTCAAACAGCACATCCTTGCTGATCCCTTTTTCCCGTTCCAATTCATTCATTGCTTCAATAAAATCCGTACTCATGAATGTTGATCCCCCTTTCAAACATGGCATCTCATACGTAAAACGGCGAAAGGCTCTGAACTCATGAGCACCTTGCCGTTATCGTGAGATGTGTCTTTTTCATTAATAAAGTGAACAAGGCACTTAAAACAAAATAGCTAGGCGCGCACTGGCAACCTTATCATAAGAAATGGCATGCTGTTTTTTGCCTGCTTCGATCACGAGTTCATCGTCATCAAAGGAAAGCAGCTTGCCTTCAAATTCCTTCAATCCGTTCACCGGCTCGTAGGTTGTAACAAAAACATTTTTGCCTACAGCTTTGGTAACGTCCTCAGGTTTTTTCAGTGGACGCTCCGCACCGGGAGAAGACACTTCAAGGAAATAGATGGTTGGAATCGGATCGTTCTCATCCAGCTTGGCGCTCAGCTTTTCGCTGATCAAGACACAATCGTCGATGTCGATGCCACCCTCTTTGTCGACATACACCCGTAAAAACCAGTTGCTGCCTTCTTTGACGTATTCGATGTCAACCAGCTCGAAGCCTTGTTCGTTCAAGTAGGGTTGGATCATTTCTTCCACGGTAGATTTAATGTTCGTTGTGCTCAAAACCAATAACCTCCAACTTAGGTTACACCAGCAAAAAAGCACTGGCAGATTATTCAATACCCAAGATTCTTGTATACCAAAGACTAAAGAGTGGGTTTCCCCACTCTTTAGAAATTCGTACTATCTCGTTCACTTCAAAAATTATAACATAGTCTGGTAATAGTGACAAGTAAGCGATGCTTCAGGCAGTTTACTTACTAATGAAGGAAAAATTACGTTCCCCCAACAATCGCTATGGTTAGATCCAAATTCAATCCTAGAAAAGGGAAAGCTGATTGCTCTCTGGCAAGCCACGGAAACATCCCATATTCGACAGGAGTTCAACAATAGTCTTACTTGCTTTCGACTTCTGCTGGAAGTCTTCCACTGACAGGAATTCACCATGATCTCTTGCCGCAGCGATATTGCGAGCTGCATTATCCCCGATTCCTGCCAAAGCTGAAAATGGAGGGATTAGTGTTTTTCCGTCAACGATGAACTTTGTCGCTTCTGAACGGTATAAGTCAATGGATTTCAGCGAGAATCCGCGTGCTGCCATTTCCAGACCCATTTCCAGGACAGGTAACATGTTTTTCTCTTTTGGAGGTGCCTGGAAACCTAATTGCTCAATTTCCGTAATTTTGCGATAGATCGCGTCATATCCCTGACACATCAGTTCGATATCAATCTCATCAGCTCGAACAGTAAAGTAAGTTGCGTAATATTCAATCGGATGATACAGCTTGAAGAACGCCGTACGTACTGCCGAAATAACATAAGCGGCCGCGTGAGCCTTCGGGAACATGTACTGGATTTTGAGACACGAATCAATGTACCATTGAGGCACTTTACAATTCTTCATCTCGTCAATCCATTCCTGTGGCAGACCCCGTCCTTTACGAACACTCTCGGTAATCTTAAATGCCAGACTTGCGTCCATTCCCGTTTTATAGATCAGAAATAACATGATATCATCCCGACAACCGATCACCGTCTTAATGTTACACGTTCCGTTCTTAATCAGATCCTGAGCGTTTCCAAGCCATACCCCTGTACCATGGGACAATCCGGAAATCTGCAGCAAATCGGCAAAAGACGTCGGCTGGGATTCAACAAGCATCTGACGTACAAACTTCGTTCCCATCTCCGGCACGCCAAACGTTGCGACTGGCGACCTAATCTGTTCCGGTGTAACACCCAAAGCTTCGGTTGAGTTAAACATGCTCATAACTTTCGGATCATTCATCGGAATGGTCGTTGGATCGACCCCTGTCAAATCCTGCAACATCCGCATCATAGTTGGATCATCGTGCCCCAGAATATCAAGTTTCAGCAAGTTTTCTTCAAAAGCATGATAATCAAAGTGTGTCGTTTTCCACTCCGCATTAACGTCGTCAGCCGGAAACTGAACAGGTGTAACGTCTTCGACCTCGATATAATCAGGTACTACAACAATACCACCGGGATGCTGGCCAGTGCTCCGTTTCACCCCAGTACAGCCAGAGGCCAAACGATTCAATTCAGCTCCACGCCATTTCTTCTGATGATGTTCCTCGTACTTCTTGGCAAAACCAAATGCTGTTTTCTCAGCCACCGTACCGATGGTCCCCGCACGGAAAACACTCTTCTCACTAAATAGTACTTTCGTATAGTTATGAGCATGAGGCTGATAATCACCAGAGAAGTTCAAGTCAATATCGGGAACTTTATCTCCTTTAAATCCAAGGAAGGTCTCAAACGGAATATCCTGGCCTTCTCCTTTAAGTGTGCCACCACAATCCGGACACTCTTTCTCTGGAAGGTCAAATCCACTCCGAACACTGCCGTCCAGGAACCACTCGCTGTGTTTGCATTCTGAATTCACACAAATATAATGAGCAGGTAGTGGATTAACCTCGGATATACCCAGGAATGTAGCAACAACAGAGGAGCCAACCGATCCCCGCGAACCTACGAGGTAACCATCCTGATTCGATTTTTTAACCAAGCGTTCCGAGATCAGATAGTTGGCAGAAAAACCGTATTTAATAATTGGAATGAGCTCTTTCTCTAGTCGTGCAACGATTACTTCTGGTAATTCCTCGCCATAGATAGACTTGGCAGTGTCATAGCAGGTATTACGGATTTCTTCGTCCGCACCTTCCAGAATTGGAGTAAACAGTTTGTCCGGGAATAACTTAATTTCCTCAAAGCGGTCAGATAACTCTACCGTATTTGTAACAACGACTTCGTAAGCTTTATCTTGGCCCAGGAACTGGAACTCTTCCAGCATTTCCTCTGTCGTTCTGAAATGTGCATCCGGTTTACGTTGATCTTTGAGTGGACTAAAACCTGTAATTCCGTGAATGGTAATATCCCGATATAACTTGTCACGCGGTTCCAAATAGTGCACGTTACCTGTGGCTATGACTGGTTTATTAAATTTTGCACCTATATCGATGACTTTACGGATCGCTGTTTTGATTTCTTCGGGTGTAGCCACCAACCCTTTATCCACCAAATGCATATACATGGTAAGTGGTTGGATCTCCAGTATGTCATAGAACTCAGCGATCTCTTCCGCTTCTTCGAGCGATTTGTTAAGCACCGCTTCGAAAAACTCCCCTTTTTCACAGCCCGATATAATAACAAGGCCTTCACGCAAATTAATCAGTTTTGATTTGGGAATGCACGGTACCCGCTTGAAATGTTCCGTATGAGAGAGAGATACCAGCTTGTATAGATTTTTCTTACCGACATCATTCAATGCATAGATTCCACAATGGAAAGGTCTTGTATTCGACAAGTCGACACCTACATAATCGTTCAAGCGATCAAGCCTCGTTAACCCTTTCATCTGAGCAGCATCATTTAATAATCCGATCAGTATACCCGCGAGTGCAATCGTATCATCAATGGCACGGTGATGACTTTCAAGTCCAACCTTATATTTATCTGCCATCGTATTCAGACGGTGGTTCTTATTTTTTGGAAATAACAATCGCGCCAGTTCCAACGTGTCAAGGACAGGGTTAGGAAGCTCTGGCATTCCAATTTGCTTCAGCGAAGCCTGGATAAAGCCCATATCAAAACGTGCATTATGCGCAACAAGCACACCATCACCAGCAAACTGCACAAACTCACGAATGACAGGCTCCAGCTCAGGTGCGTCTTTTACCATGTCATCATTAATATTGGTCAACTGCTGAATGTTGTAGGGAATGCGTTCATGCGGATTCACAAACGTTGCAAACCGGTCGATTTCTTTACCATCTTGCATCTTCACGGCTGCAATCTCAATGATTTTGTTCTGTGTTACCGACAAACCTGTGGTCTCGATATCAAATACGATGTATGTTGCTGTTTGGAGATCCAATGGCTGAGGAGCCATTACAACGGCAACAGAGTCATTCACGACATTGGCCTCGAGGCCGTAGATCATTTTAATCCCGTTTTTCTTAGCAGCCTTGGAAGCCTCGGGATATACCTGCACCCCACCATGATCAGTGACTGCAATCGCCTTATGTCCCCACTCTGCTGCCATTTTCACGTATTTGTCGATTGAAGTTACAGCATCCATCGTACTCATCGTAGAGTGCAAATGGAACTCCACCCGTTTCTCTGGTGCATTATCTTTGCGAGACGGCGGTGCTTTAACTTCAATCAAATCCGATGGAATCATGGCCAGTTCAGGAATTTGCATAAACCGGTCATATTCTACACGACCACGCACTTTTACCCATTTACCGTTAGCCAACAAACTGAGAATTTTAACATCCTCTTTTGTTTTGGCAAACATCTTCATTTGCATGGAGTCCGTGAAGTCGGTCAGGTAGAAGGTAAACAACGTATTTCCGTTTCGCAGTTCTTTACGATCCAGTCCAAACACCGAACCTTGAAGCGTGACCTTTTTCTCTTCATCCTGGATTTCCTGCATAGGTACTGCAGGTTCCTTGATGTCATAACCCATTTGCAAACGCAGATCACCCTGCTCCTCATCCACCGGGATTTCTGTGTCCACTTCACTCATCATCTTCTCGATGACCTCAAGTTCTTCTACACGTTTTTGGGCTTGGAACTGTTCCATGGCCTCTTTATTGCTTCCCACTTCACCCACTTGCATCTTGATGCGAAGAGGTAGATGAAAGTATTTTTCATAGAATTTCGTAATAGCCTGATCAATCTGTTTCTTACGAGCCAATTCCATCGACGTTGCATCACTCATTGTCAGTTGTAGGAGATCCTCTTCACATTCAAAGGTTGTCCGGTTCATCCAACCATTTACAGATGGAATCTCACGGGTAACCCACTCCAGAAAGAGATTCCAATATTCACTGACGATATCACCATTTTGTACTTGGTCCGTGTATTTGAAGCCAAATGAAATTTTGGCGATATGATTCATTTTCTCTTGGATATGCAGGCAAAATGTGCGATAGATTGGAGCGGGTACCAACGTATCCTTTGCAATCAGAATATTCCAATCCCGATTACTTCGATTGGTCTCTACTTGTTCAATCCATCCATCCAAAAAATAGGGCTCTAACAGACCAGCCGGAAGCTCTGCCTGTTTCATCAACAACTCAAACCGTTTTCTTTTCTCCTCGAATCCGCTCATCGTGTTCCTCCTTGTACCCCCTTAAAGCATGAAAAGCCCCTGCATTCAAAAATGTCACCGATCCGAACTCGCACCGACTCATTTTATCCGACAGAAGCTCTCCATTCATTACTCTTACAGTCCGTACGTGCCATTATATACATTGAACAAAAAGATATTTACACTTACCACTCCTATAACAGAACAACCTTCCGATCGCTGTTACCCCCAGATTTTTTGATTCCCATTTACAAAGGGGAAAATCCGGGGATAAAGGCGCAGTGTATGCTTCCGATGTAGCTTTCTTTCAGAAAGCTTTTAGCTCCGCTTCTTCAGGTTATTTCTGTTCTCTACGTTCTCATGTAAATGTTTAGTTCAATGTATATAGTCATGTGACCCTGACTTAGTATGCTCTTGCAAACACAACTGTGTGTTCTGCCTGTTCACCACAAGCCAGGCACGTATGCTTTTCTTCCGCAGGCTGGAACGGAATGTTCCGGCTTGTTGCACCTGTGACTTCTCTTACTTTATCTTCGCAAGTTTCCGAACCGCACCATCCGGCCAGTGTAAACCCGCGTTTATTTTCCATCAGTTCTTTCATCTCATCGAGTGTATCCACGGAGTAGAAGTTATCCGACATAAATGTGCGAGCACGCTCTAACATATCTACCTGGATCTGTGTCAGCATAGCCTGGATCTCTTCTACCAGGTTTGCTTGTTCTACCACTTTCTTCTCACCTGTGATCCGTGATACGAGTACACAAACGCCATTTTCCATATCACGTGGACCAATCTCCAGACGAATCGGAACACCGCGCATCTCGTATTCATTGAATTTCCAACCTGGGCGAACATCGCTGCGATCATCCATTTTCACACGGACTCCAGCTTTTTTCAACTCAGTGAACAACTCATCTGCACGCCCAACCACAGCATCACGTGTTTTAGGAGGTCCAATTGGAATCATGACCACTTGAGTCGGTGCGACTTTAGGAGGAAGTACGAGACCACGGTCATCTCCATGAACCATAATTAATGCACCGATCAAACGTGTGCTTACTCCCCATGAAGTAGTGTAAGCCAGCTCCAGCACATTATTCCGGCTAAGATACTGGATTTCAAATGCTTTTGCAAAGTTCGTCCCCATGTAGTGAGATGTACCTGCTTGTACTGCACGTCCATCCTTCATCATGGCTTCGATCGAGTAGGTATCCACCGCACCCGCAAACTTCTCGGACTTGGTTTTCTGACCCACAATTACAGGAATAGCCAAGTATTCCTCAACCACTTCACGATAAATCTGAAGCATTTTCATCGTTTCTTCACGTGCTTCTTCTTCCGTCTCATGCGCTGTATGACCTTCCTGCCACAGGAACTCACTTGTGCGAAGGAAAGGCAATGTTCTTTTTTCCCAACGAACTACGTTAGCCCACTGGTTGATCAGTACCGGAAGATCCCGATAAGACTGAATCCACTTGGAATACATGTGACCAATAATCGTTTCGGATGTAGGACGGATTGCCAGACGTTCTTCCAGCTTCTCTCCGCCAGCTTCCGTAACCCATGGTAATTCAGGGTTAAAACCTTCCACGTGCTCTTTTTCCTTTTGAAAGAAGCTCTCAGGAATGAACATCGGGAAGTAGGCGTTGCGATGACCCGTTTCCCGGAAACGACGATCCAACTCATCCTTAATATGTTCCCAGATTTCAAATCCGTCTGGTTTGAACACAATACAACCGCGTACGGGTGCATAGTCCATGAGATCAGCTTTTTTGATAACATCAATGTACCAGCGTGAGAAATCCTCACCCTGTGGTGTGATTTCAGTCACGAACTGTTTATCATTTTCCTTTGACATAAGACTCCAGCGTCCTCCCATAACGACTATCTCTGAATGTCCAGAGCGTAGTCCAACCGTAATTATCCGTTAATTAAACGTAATATATCATTGTAAGTTACTGCCAGCATCAACACAAACAACATCGCAAATCCGACGAAATGCACCATGCCTTCGCGATTGGGATCAACAGGTCTGCCGCGCAGCGCTTCAATTCCCAAAAATACCAGACGACTGCCGTCCAGTGCAGGTATTGGTAGCAGGTTGAAAATCCCAAGGTACAGACTCAAAATCGCTGCCCATCTCGTTAACTGTTCAATCCCTTGTTTAGCAATTTGTCCTGTCACTTCAAATGTGCGAACTGGACCACCGATATCATCCATGTTGAACTGATTGATCAGATGTTTAAAACCTTCAAATATTATTTTGGTTGTATCAACCATGGCCACGCCTGAGACTTTAAATGTCTCTACAAATCCAACAGATCGGGTTGGTAACGTAGGTACGATTCCCACTTTACCGCCCTCTTGTCCTTCTACAGCACGTGGAGTAATCGTTATATTAAACGTATCCGAACCCCGGCGCAGCGTCCATTCCATCGGCTTGTCTTTGGAATCGGCAATCATCGACACCATTTTTTGTGAATCCGTACCAATTGCAGTACCATTGATGGTTTCGATAATATCGCCCTTTTGCAGGTTCGCCTCATCGGCTGCCCCACCTTCAAGCACTTCACCAATTACAAGATTTTTTGGATTTTCCACTGGAACTCCTGCCATCTGGGCATATACAGCAAACAGCACAAAGGCCAAGATAAAGTTCATGAGTGGGCCCGCAAAAATAGCCAATGCACGCTGTCCAACAGTTTTGCTGCCGAATTGACGATCTTTCGGTGCAATCTGCGTTTGTTTACCACGACTTACCAACATTGCTTGAGGATGAATACGATACTCCTGAATCTCTCCATCTACATCGAGTTGAAGCTTCAGCGCTCTCTCCATATCAATGGAGATGACTTCACCACGTATTACATTTTTACGGTTATCCAGCTGATCCAGATAGATCATCTTCACCTGGTCATCCGCTGATCTTACCGCAATGGTCTGTCCTTCCTGGATCTCTACCAGTTCCGGATCTTCCCCTGCCATCCGTGCATATCCACCAAAAGGCAACAAACGCAATGTAAACTGGGTCTCGTTTCTTTTATATGAGAACAATTTGGGACCAAAACCGATCGCAAACTCCCGTACAAGAATACCGGCGCGTTTGGCAAAATAATAATGCCCCCATTCATGAACCGTCACGATGACAAAGAACATGAGCACCGTTAGAAATACCACTTGTATGGTTTCCAATCCCTATCCATCCTCCTTCACGGCACATACCGCAGTCTGTCCCTCTAGATTATCATTATTCTCTGATGCCGCACAAGAGAATCACTTCTTCCAATTTGTTATGAAAAAAGAGATTACAGACTCGCCGCAAGCTTACGGCTCTCCTGATCACAACGCGCGATCTCCTGAAGATCAGGCTCGTCCACATTGTGGTGTGCTTCCAGCACAGAAGCAATAATATCTTCTATTTTAAGGAATGAAATCTCTTTACGCAAGAAACGGGCTACAGCAACCTCGTTGGCTGCATTAAACGCCGTTGTTGCGGTTCCTCCCATTTTACCACACTCATACGCCATTCTTAAACACGGGAACCGTTCCATATCCATATCACGGAAATGTAATTTCCCAGCTTGAGCAAGAGACAGACGCTGTGCCGGTGATGGCAAGCGGTCAGGGTAAGTCAGTGCATATTGAATTGGAACTCGCATATCCGGATTCCCCAGTTGTGCGATGATGCTTGTGTCATCAAATTCCACATAGGAATGAATAACACTCTCTGGGTGAAGCAATACATTAATCTGATCATATCGAAGACCAAATAACCAATGTGCTTCAATGACCTCGAGCCCCTTGTTAACCATCGTTGCCGAGTCTATCGTGATTTTGGAGCCCATTGACCAATTTGGATGTTTAAGTGCATCCTCTATAGTCACGTTCTTTAACTGTTCACGGGTAAGATCACGGAATGATCCACCTGAAGCGGTGAGCGTGATGCCTGTCAGGCGTTCTTTGTTTTCACCATTTAAACATTGGAATATAGCAGAGTGCTCACTATCAACGGGCAGTAAAGAAACTCCTTTGGCAGCCGCTCTTGTCGTAACGATATGCCCCGCTGTAACCAATGTCTCCTTATTGGCCAGTCCGATCTGTTTGCCTGCATCTATGGCAGCAAGCGTTGACTCCAATCCAACACTGCCCACCACCGCTGTAACAACCGTATGCGCATCGGTTCCTGCCGCAACTTCTACGAGTCCTTCGTTGCCATAAAATAGTTGCGTTCCTGCTGGCAAATGTGGAGCTATCTTCTCCGCCAGTTCTTTGGACCCCACTGATACTTTCTTCGGCCGGTAACGTTTGGTTTGTTCGATCAGCAGGTCTGTATTGCCTCCGGCAGCCAGTCCCTCCACTTGAAAGAGTTCTGGATGCATGTCAACTACATCCAGTGTCTGGGTTCCAATGGAACCGGTTGACCCAAGAATCGCAATTTTTTTCATGCTGCACCTCATCTTTAATTATCCAATGCCTACGGCGAACAATGCTGTTATCTCAGACTCATGTTCTTCTTTAGTAGGGCAGTAGCATTAGTATATGTACGAATGGAAAAACAACAATCCAGCTGTCGCACCGATCAAGAATGCCTCCATGCCCTGGGAGAAGACTGCCTGAATCCTTGATATTATATACACGTTTGTATGCAGACTGGATCAAGTCACCCATCTGACCTACAACTGCACAGGCAATTCCGATCACAATCGCTCTCTGCCAGGAAAGCAAACCATCTGATACTAATGCAAAAATAACAGAAGTAACAATTGCAATTACGATGCCACCCAGTGCACCCTCTATAGTTTTGTTTGGACTGATAGAAGGCCACAGTTTGTTTTTACCAATGAGTTTCCCTACAAAATAAGCTCCTGCATCACTGGCCCATATGGAGCCCAGCAACAGGAACGTCCAGAACAACCCATGATGCAGATGTCTGGATTCTGCAATGTAATAGAAACCGATCCCTATATACAACACGCCGAGGAAAAGCATGGCCACTGTATTCACGGGAACCTTATTTTTGGTGACAACCGAAGCTGTCATCAGTACAAGCATTACTATCCAGATGACCTGAAATAAGGATAGCGGTCTTGCCTCCCAAAACATTTCCCAAGGAAACACAATGGCAAACACACCAGCATATCCAATCAGGGCCACACCTGAAAAAGGCATCACCCCGGTCATTTTAACAAATTCATAATAACCGATGAGAGCCATAAGCAATACCAAACCATGGTACCAGGGTCCGCCCA
Organism: Paenibacillus sp. FSL P4-0176; assembly: GCF_037975265.1. Lineage (NCBI taxonomy): Bacteria > Bacillati > Bacillota > Bacilli > Caryophanales > Paenibacillaceae > Paenibacillus > Paenibacillus sp. FSL P4-0176. Next base: position 2,652,634 of record NZ_CP150242.1, on the reverse strand, counting down.
GCATGCAAAAACCTAAAAACAACACACCTGCTATGATTCCTGTCGTTAGTCGCTGTTTCAACGGCTTCATCCTCCATCTATTTCAAACCGCCGTAACGCCTTGTTCTGCGCTGATATTCGGCTACTGCTTCAAGCAAATGCTTTTTGCCAAATTCGGGCCAGTATATATCCGTAAACCATAATTCACTATATGCAAGCTGCCAAAGCATAAAGTTGCTTAATCTCAACTCTCCGCTCGTCCGGATCAGCAGATCCGGATCAGGCATGTCAACCGTCAGCATATGTCTATCAATGAGTTCAGGTGTTATATCCTCTGCCGATAGTTCCCCCGATTTCACCTGCAGAGCGATCTGTTTAACACAGTCCGTCATTTCACGACGACTTCCATAGTTCATTGCAAAATTCAAAACGAGACCTGTATTATGTTCCGTAAGACGAATGGCTTCCCGCAAGGCATTAATGGTATGAGAAGGTAAATGTTCCTCTTGACCCATCATGCGAATGCGCACATTTTTTTCTATAAGTTCATCCAGCTCTATAGCTAGAAATTCTTGCGGAAGTCGCATCAGAAAATCCACTTCTTCTTTTGGACGCGTCCAGTTTTCTGTCGAAAAAGCGTACATCGTCAGATATTTGATGCCCAGTTCATCCGCCGCGATGGTCGCACGTTTGACCGCCTTCATGCCATTTTGGTGCCCGGCTATACGCGGCAGCCCCAAACGTTTGGCCCATCGTCCATTGCCGTCCATGATGATGGCGACGTGCTGCGGGATATTGTCCTCGGATATAGTCAGCGTTTCCTGCTTGTCAGCCCCATTCCACCACGACCGAACCCGTTTGATCATTCCTGTTCCTCCAAAATCCCTGAAGTTTCTTTATCTGAAGCTTGGAAAAAGAGACAAAACCCCACCGTATTGGAGGGGCTGCGCTTGTCTTACACTTCCATGATTTCTTTTTCTTTGGCAGCGAGTACCTTATCGACTTCAGCAATAAACTTGTCGGTCGATTTTTGGATATCATCTTGATGTCTCCGGGATTCATCCTCAGAAATATCTGACTTTTCCAGTTTCTTGATGTCATCATTCGCATCACGGCGAATGTTACGAATCGCTACTTTACCTTCTTCACCGAACTTCTTCGTCAGCTTAACAAGTTCCGCTCTACGTTCTTCCGTCAATGCCGGAATAGACAAACGGATCATGCTACCATCATTGGCTGGAGTAAGACCCAGATCCGATTTCATGATGGCACGCTCGATGTCACTCATGGAGGATTTGTCCCAAGGCTGAATCATCAGTGTACGGGAATCCGGAGTACTGATATTAGCGAGTTGATTCAATGGCGTCATTGCTCCATAATACTCTACCTGAATTCGGTCCAGAAGAGCTGGAGTTGCGCGGCCTGCACGCAAAGTAGCCAGGTCACGACGCAATGCTTGAATTGCTTTTTCCATACGCTCTTCGGCATGTTGTTTAACCGCTTGTGGCATTAATCTACACTCCCTTTAACGATTGTTCCGATACGTTCGCCCAGAACAACACGTTTGATGTTACCTTGTTCCGTAATGGCAAATACGATCAACGGGATGTTGTTGTCCTTACAAAGCGAGGATGCCGTTGAATCCATTACACCAAGGTCTTTGTTAAGAATATCCATGTAAGTCAACTGATCAAATTTCACAGCTGTACTGTCCTTAAACGGATCTGCTGAGTATACACCATCAACTTTATTTTTGGCCATCAAGATAACTTCTGCTTCAATCTCCGCTGCGCGCAGTGCTGCTGTTGTATCCGTGGAAAAGAACGGGTTACCTGTACCTGCTGCAAAAATAACGACCCGGCCTTTCTCCAGATGGCGAATAGCTCTACGACGAATATAAGGCTCTGCAATCTGTTGCATTGCAATAGATGTCTGTACACGCGTAGGCACTTCAATCTGTTCCAAAGCATCCTGCAGTGCCAGCGAGTTCATTACTGTCGCCAGCATACCCATATAATCGGCAGTTGCACGATCGATGCCGTTTTCGCTACCGGCAATTCCACGCCAGATGTTTCCGCCGCCACATACAATAGCAACCTGTACACCAAGTGCAACAACCTCTTTTACCTGTTGGGCAATCGACGAGATCGTATCTGCATCAATACCGTAGCCGTTTTGACCGGAAAGAGACTCTCCGCTGACCTTTAAGACAACACGTTTAAATACTGGCTGTTCCAATTATTCACCCTCCACTTTGAATCGAACACGCTTGGTGTTCAACCAACAAAACTTCTCGCGCATGGCCTCCTGCTTAAAAAGAAAGGAACACAGTTGTGTTCCGCTCTTTTAGGAAAAACGTTTAACCGGTAAGGCACTGTTTTCCTGAGATATAAGGGAGTTTACGCTTCGAAGTTTCATCATTCTTATATCTTCGAAAATCAATTCTGCTCGCCGGTTTATAGAAACCGTCTTATTTGTTTACTTGGGACATTACTTCTTCTACGAAGTTGTCTACTTTTTTCTCAAGACCTTCACCCAGTTCGTAACGAACGAAACGACGGATGGAGATGTTTTCACCAATTTGGCTGATTTTTTCGTTCAGCAATTGAGAGATCGTTTTGTCTGGATCTTTAACAAAAGTTTGTTCCAGCAGGCAGTACTCTTCGTAGTATTTACCGATACGGCCTTCAACCATTTTTTCAATGATTTTTTCTGGTTTGCCTTCGTTAAGAGCTTGAGCTTTCAGAATTTCTTTTTCTTTTTCCAGCTCATCTGCAGGAACTTCTTCACGTGTAACGAATTTAGGATTAGCTGCAGCGATTTGCATAGCTACATCTTTAACGAAATCCTTAAATTGATCCGTTTTACCAACGAAGTCTGTTTCACAGTTAACTTCAACCAAGACACCAATACGTCCACCAGCGTGGATGTAAGATTCAACAACGCCTTCAGTTGCTGCACGGCCTGCTTTGCTTGCTGCTGCAGAAAGACCTTTCTCACGCAACAATTCAGCTGCTTTTGTTACATCACCGTTTGCTTCTTCCAGTGCTTTTTTGCAATCGAGCATACCAGCGCCCGTTCTTTCGCGAAGTTCTTTTACTGCACTCGCATTAACTGCCATTATAAATTCCCTCCAACATTAAGTATTGTACGTACACTCTAAAAAAAGGGCAGTGAGAGGTTATCCACCTGCCAACCACCCTTTTCATTTAGTTTATAACATATGTTCGAATCTATTAAGCGGAAGTTTCTTCGCCTTGGTTAGCTTCGATTACAGCATCAGCCATTTTACCTGTCAGCAATTTAACAGCGCGGATCGCGTCGTCATTACCTGGGATAACATAATCGATCTCATCCGGATCGCAGTTAGTATCAACGATACCAACAATTGGGATACCCAATTTGCGAGCTTCCGCAACAGCGATACGCTCTTTGCGTGGATCGATGATGAACAGGGCGCTTGGCAGGCCTTTCATATTTTTAATACCGCCCAAGAATTTCTCCAGACGATCTTTTTCTTTGCGAAGCAAGATTACTTCTTTTTTAGGCAATACAGCGAATGTACCGTCTTCTTCCCAAGCTTCCAACTGTTTCAAACGATCAATACGTTTTTGAATAGTTTGGAAGTTAGTCAGGGTACCACCGAGCCAGCGTTGGTTAATGTAAAATTGACCAGCACGTTCAGCTTCTTCTTTAACAGAATCTTGAGCTTGTTTCTTAGTACCCACGAAAAGAATTTTACCATTCTCTCCTGCGATTCCTTTAACGAAATTGTAAGCCTCTTCGACTTTTTTCACCGTTTTTTGCAAATCGATGATGTAAATTCCGTTTCTTTCAGTGAAGATATAACGATCCATTTTTGGGTTCCAACGACGAGTTTGGTGACCGAAGTGTACCCCAGCTTCGAGAAGCTGCTTCATGGAGATTACTGCCATCTTCACACACCTCCTAATATGGTTTTTATTGTGTCCTCCGCCGGCATCATTTTTCGCCAAGACTCTCCATAAGGAAAGCACCCTCAACAAAATTAGCACATGCGTGTGTTTTAACACCGTTATCTAATATAGCATAACTGACTGTCCGATGCAACAGTCTTTGAAGCTAAAATCTACTTTTCGTTTTTTGCTAGTATCGAATCATTTTAAACTTGATATGTAACTCAGGCGCTAATTATTATCAAGCTTTGAAAATGTACCGTTTAATACGCAAAAACCGTCCTGTCCGAGCATGCTCAGTTTGACGGTTCTTTCGTGATTTTTGCGATAATGGATTTGAAACTTTCGCCTTTTTCAAGCGCATAGGTACCCACCTGGATTTTGGTATTGATTCGCTCAGCCTTGCCAGCCTTTATGAATGCTTGAGCATCATCTACGATTCCCGCAGTTTTTAGGTTTGCTGCAACGATCGCCAGACTGTTGCCTGAACGTACTTTAAATGATACTGTTGCGCCTTTCGGATTGCTTGGCGTTACAGGTTCTGTTGTCTTCGGCTCAGTTATCTCTTTCTGCCCTTCACCTTCACTTGCAGCAGGCTCTTGTGGCTTCTCAGGCTCGGTAGGTGTTTCCGTAGAGGTTGCTGTCTCTGGCGGTGTTGCTGTACTCCCCTGCAACTCACTGCTCTCCTGCTTTTTCTTTGCCACCCACTCTGCTTCTGTGTATAGTTCCTCTTCAGAACCGACCAACTTCATATCCAAGGTTTTCGCGGCCGTTTCAAGCTGTTCTTTGGTCATATTGGCAGTCTGCTCGGGGTCCAGATTACTATCCGACAATGCATTTTGTCCAACTGTGGCCAGTTGAAGCAAAACCGCACCAATAATCATGCCGCTCCCCAGACCAATCCATAAGGATCGCTTGTCCATGACTTAGCTTTCCTCCCGTTCTGCCAGTTGCAGTATTAACTGTACCTCACCTCGCTGAATGCCTGTCTGCTTGGATATGGCATCCATCGACTTACCTTCAGCATGTAGATTAAAGAGTTCTGCATATCGATCTTTAATCGATTCACGCCCAGGCAAAGATTCGACTTCACTGGTCTGTTGGTCTGCTTCTAACGCCTGCTGGGCCGCCTCTGCTTGTACACTTTTCACGAGCGCTTGTGCTTGCAAACCTTCGGAAGATTGTACGGATACATTACCGGAGTGTGGAACAGGTGATGCGACAGCTTCATTCTTTTTGCTCTGTTCCAGCTGATCCAACCGCTGCTGTAATTCCTGAAGTTGCAATTGCATACGTTGATCGGCTGCTGTCGCTTCTCCCTTCATTTCAGCCACACGTTGAATAAGAGCATCATTATCATTTTCGATCTCGGTCATGTAGTGCTCAAGCGTAGATTCCATCTCCTGCACCAGTTGATGCCCAGGCTCTTGCACCTTGTTTTTCCGTGGCATAATACAAGCGTAGGCGATGGCGCAGGCCCCTAATATGACAATAATGATCCATGGTGACAAATTGGGTTCTCTCCTTCTGATTCAACCATCGGTGCGCAAGACTGCATGTCCATAACAACCATTTATTATAAAGACAGATCTATGTGTTTTCCCTTGTAAGGGTGCTCTGCAGGTTTCACAGTTTCTTGAGCTTGAGACTGAACCGTCTCCTGTCCATCGGAACCACTCTGCTGATCTCCATCATGGTTATGCCCATCACGCACCGAAGTCTGTGAAGTTTCGTCCATTGCTTCACTTCGTTGCCTTGCTTCATTTGCTTCTTTCGACGTTTGCTCTGCCAAAAGATTCTGATCCGTAATCGGTCGCTGCTGGGCTTCACTTTGATAACGTCCCGCTTCACTTGTTCGTGGTACCGCAATCTGCAACTCCACTGCTTTGAAACTCATACGCTCACCTCACGGTTTCGAATGGATTTCTTCCTGTGCCTGAATGCTGTACTTAAACGTATGGAACCATCGTAATATCACCATCGTGATAATAAAATGAAATTCGACTCACTGGATCTTTAATAAATTTCGTGTATCTGCCGATAACTATTTTAGAGCCTCCATAAATCATCTTCAGAATATCAACACGAGCATTACTTGTATCTTCAAGTGCCTTTTCAATTTCAAAGATACGCATTTTCGTTTCTTCACTTATACGAAGAGCAGATTTCTGCGTAGCATTCAGCTTGATTCGCATCGACATCTTATCTGGAGTTAGTTGTCCAGCGGCAGCTAATTGATCCAGCAATGTCAAAGCTTTCTTCGTTTTGTCCAAGGAATCCATCTGCTCTCTGACTTCCTTGCGCAAATCATTGAGTTCGTTACGCAGCTTTGGTAGCACACCAACTTCAATGGAAGTGACCGTGGACATGCTGTTGCCCACAACACGCGCTGAGACGTTCTGGCCAGCCTGGATCGAGCCACCAACAATAAGACCCTTGGTTCCCGCACAGATGACACCGTGGCCAGCACGAATATTAGAATGCATAATACTTTGGGAAACCAGAACATCTTCACCGGCATCTACGTTGCCTTCTTGAATGAAAGTACATTTAACATTATGGCCTGCTTGTACCAGTCCTTTGTTATAACCAATAATACCACCGGTAATTTCGATTGAGCCGCCTGCTTCCAGTTCAGCTCCTTCGACACCTCCGACGACACGAATGTCCCCTGCTGCTTTTACTTTAAATCCGGTAAGTACATTGCCTCGTATGACAACTGTGCCTACAAAGTCGATATTACCGTTATTGTAGTCAACGTCACCATTGACTTCATAAACCGGAAACACATTCAGTTTGTTACCGTCCGTTTTGGTAACCAGCCCATCCAGTGCAGCATACATCGCAGAACCATCCGGGTTAATCACAACGTTTTTCCCAACTTTAAACCGAGCTTCTTTTCCCGGACGATAAGGAATTTCCTCACCCGTTACTGCCCTGCCTGGTATGCCATCGCTAGGAGCGATCCGCTCTGCAATGATCTGACCACTACGGACATTGTTTAATCGGGTCACTTCTTTGTAATCGACAGTTCCATCTTCCGATTCCAGTGGTCGTCGTTCATTCGTATCGTCCATTCCAACCAGGACCTTGATGAAGCCATCTGTTCCTTGAATGGGAGCGACACCTTCTGCAATCTTGTATTTATCTTTCAAATAGGTTTCAGGGTTGTTCACAAAAAGTAATAATGCCTCTCGCGATACACCTTGTTTGATGCCCTTGTTTGCCACAAATTGTTCAAGTTCATCGATCGTGCAGGCAAAGCCTTCTTCCTCTTTGGAAAATTCAAGGTAGGCTGTGCATTTGTCGTCCGATAAAACAATGTTTAAACATTGTTCCAAAGCAGTCCGCTGTGTCACCGCAATTCTTCCCCCTTTTAGACTTTCCACTCCCCAAACTCCAATGATATTACTTCTCTCTATTAATCTTTACGCATCAACAAATCTTTCTGTTTGTCCAACGTGCCGCGTAATCGTAATATTGCCTTGGAATGTAACTGGGATATACGAGACGGAGAAAGAGACATAACCTCAGCAATTTCACTAAGAGAAAGATCTTCGTAATACAAGAGTGAAACAACCGTTCTCTCTTTTACCGTCAACTTGTCAAGCCCTTGCACCAAAGCTTCCTTCAAATAAAACTCATTCACTTTATAATCCGGATTTTTAGCTTTCTCATCCACCATCAAAGACAGACGAGTCTCAGACTCTTCCTCACGAATTGGGTCCTCCAACGAGCAAAGTGACATGACTGCCACTTCCTGAAGCATATGTTGAAAATCTTTAGTGGATACGTCCAAGTACTCGCTCATTTCCTCATCACTAACAGACCTGAGATAACTTTGTTCCAGCTGTTGGTAGGCGTCTTCAATTCGCTTGGCCTTCTCACGCACAGAACGCGGAACCCAATCACCTTGACGCAGACCGTCAAGAATGGCTCCGCGGACCCTCCATGATGCATAAGTTTCAAATTGCAGACCACGTTCATAGTCGAACTTCTCCAATGCATCAATTAACCCCATAACGCCATTGCTCTCCAAGTCATCCTTGGGAACATTTTTGGGTAAACCAACAGCCAGTCGACCGGATACATAATTTACAATATGAAGATACTTTTCAATCAACGTTTTCTTGGCTTCAAGATCTCCATGTTCTTTCCACTTTTCCCACAGATCAGAATGGTTCAAATGTGAAGCTTTACGCTCGTTCAATTACTTTCACCCTCCTTATTTGTCTGTCAGGTGACGAACGGCCTGCGCCAATTCCTCCGGATCCTTGGTCCGGACAAGTTTAGGCGGATCCAAAGGGGCGAATCCCGTTGGAGCTTTCGTCTCAGATGGCGGAAGATCGTCCCCAGATGAAGCGTTCTGTCCACTCTTGAGCAAATCATTCAGCTCTTGTCCATCGTCTTCGATTTTAATGTCCACCTGTGAACCTCTTTGATCTTGAGCACTTGATGAATCATAACCATACCCATTTCCCTCGATCTGAGGGTTCAGCAGCAATCCCAATCCCCAGCGTAAACCATATGCAAGGACAAACCAGGCTACGAATCCGATCAATCCGCGAATTAAACTGGTCATCAGCACATTGCTGCTGTATGCTACAAAAAAAGTAAGAATAAACCCAACGATGCCTGCTCCAAGATTAATGCGGTAGTTTCCTATCATAGTCTTATAGTTCCTTTACACCCATTTGTACGCTTCGAATAGTCAAAAGTCCAGTTTCACAATCCATCTCAATCGTTCGTCCATAATTCCCACCCGTATCTTCTGCTAGAAGAGGGATATTTAGTTTTTGAAGCCACTCTCGACAAGAATCTGCATTCCTTGGTCCAATACGCATTGTATCTCCAGCGCCAGCAAAGGCAAACATCTGAGAGCCTCCGGCCATTTTAGACACAATACGTGAGCGAGAAGCGCCTAGTTTAATCATCTTTTCCAAAAGCTCAGGCAACGCCGTGTCCGCATATTTCGCAGTGTTCAGTTTCCCTTCACGGGCAATCTCTGAAGTAGGAAGCATGACATGCGCCATTCCAGCCAGCTTCAAATGTGGGTCATACATTGTTAATCCCACACACGAACCCAAGCCAGTCGTACGGATTACACCAGGAAGATGAGCGATGTTTAAATCCGCCATACCGACTTTAACGACGCTTTTGTCCTCAATCATAGCTCAGTGGCACCCCTAGCGATTCAAATATCTTTGCAAAGGATGGTGGATCCGGAATGAGGAAAAACTGACCCTCAACTTGATCTTCACCTTCAAAGAAAGATGTGTCAATCAACAATGCAGCGTCACCCATCTCGCCAAATTGCAGCAAGCCATAACTTAGAATGGCACCTGCCATGTCGATGGCAAGTCCAGGGACAGTTGGATACATAGACAACTTCGTGAAATCTGCCAGAGAAGAAAGATAGGATCCAGCCAAAATATTTCCAATCTCGGAAAGCGCTGATTGTTCCATATCTGTAAAATCAAGTCCTTCTTTCAGATCAAACCCGGCAAGTCTATTTAATAACATTTTAGCAGCCTCTGGTGTCATCATAAAGAAAAGATTTCCCGGTGCCTCGCCTTCTACACGAAGAAACACGGTAACCACGATGCGTTCATCTCCGCCCACTTTTTCGGCAACTTCTTCAAAAGGGAGCATTTGTACTGTAGGTACACCCATGTCAATCGGTCTGTTGAGGAGTTGAGACAACGCCGTTGCGGCGTTGCCTGCTCCAATGTTACCGACCTCTTTGAGCACATCCATCTGGAATACCTCAAATCGGTTGAACATCTCCACGGTACTAGCCCTCAACACTTTCCAGCTGTACAATCTCGCTTTTATTTAATACTTCGTTTAGGTTGAGCATGATCAACAAGCGTGAATCTTCCAATTTAGCAACACCTCGCAGGTATCTCGCTTTGACGCCGCCAACCACTTCTGGTGGGCTATCGATCGCACTGCTCTTGATATCAATAACATCATTGGCAGAATCTACGATAAAGCCAACTTGCATGTCGTCTACACCTACGATAACAATACGAGTCTGATCCGTGTATTCCGTTTCCGGAAGGGAGAAACGACCGCGTAGATCAATGACCGGAATTACAACACCGCGTAGATTAATAACTCCTTTTACAAAGGAAAGTGTCTTGGGAACACGGGTAATTGGCATCATGCGCTCAATCGTCTGAACCTTGTCTACCTCAATACCATACTCTTCGGAACCCAATTTAAAGACGATGACTTTCAACTCTTCTTCCATGTAAAAAACCTCCCTATTAAATGTAACACTTAGCTCTATGCTTATTTAATAAATGCATTAGGATCAAGAATCAGGGCTACTTGCCCATCTCCGAGAATGGTTGCTCCAGAGATTCCTTCAATAGCAGGAAGATAGGTTCCCATTGATTTGAGAACAATCTCACTTTGTCCAATAAATTCTTCAACAGCTACGGCTGCAAGACGGTCGCCTTTGCGAATCACGACAATTTCTGTTTCTTGCTCATCAGCGTCATTGAAATCCGGTACAGAGAATACTTCGCTCAAAGACAAGTACGGAATAAGTGACTCACGGAACGTGATCATTTTATTGCCGTGAATATTACGAACTTGCTCACGTTGTACAATGGCCGTCTCTACAATGGAAGACAACGGAACAGCATATTTCTCAGAACCAAGTCGTACAAGCATTGCAGCAATAATGGATAGTGTCAACGGAAGCTGAACAGAGAAGTTCGTTCCTTTGCCTGGAATTGAATGAATCGTTACATTACCGCCAAGCGAAGTGATCTTCGATTTTACTACATCCAACCCAACGCCCCGGCCAGAGATATCCGAGATAATATCAGCAGTACTAAAACCAGGTGCGAACAACAGCTGATTCACTTCATCATCACTCATTTTGGCACCTTGTTCTTCGGTTACAACACCACGTTTGATCGCGGTTTTCAAAAGCTTGTCGCGATAGATACCTTTACCATCATCTTCAATTTCGATAAATACGTGATTTCCACTGTGGAAGGCACGCAGGTTTACTGTACCCATCTCTGGTTTACCTGCAGCTACACGCTCTGCAATGGATTCCACACCATGGTCAACCGCGTTACGCAGTAAATGCACAAGCGGATCACCAATCTCATCAATTACCGTACGATCCAGTTCCGTCTCAGCACCTGTAATCACCAGATCGATTTTTTTATCAAGTGTCTTAGCCAGATCACGGATCATGCGCGGGAATCGATTAAATACGGTATCTACCGGAACCATTCGCAATTTCAGTACAATATTTTGCAAATCTGTGCTAACTCGACTTAAATGAGCTACTGTATCAGATAAATCATTGTTGCCTGTTTCACTGGCCAGTTGCTCCAGACGTGAACGGTCAATCAACAATTCACTGAACAGGTTCATCAATACGTCGAGACGTTCAATATCCACACGAATGGTACGTGAAGGTGCAGCAGCTTGCTTCGGTGCAGCTGTTTTAGCTGGTGCCGTTGTGGTTTCTTCTTTGGGTACAGAATTCTTATCCGGCGAAGCAACCTCAGCTACAGCTGTTGGTGCGGGTGGCGCTTCAACTGTAGCTGCTACCTGATTGGCCATCTGCTGAAGAGTCTCCTGATCCAGTTGAATGAGCTTTGCACTTTCAATTTCAGAGATACTCATGATGCCTTCTTCCAGTTCGTGCGCTTCTTTAGTTGTTATGTAATACAACGAGAAACTGCGCTCAAACTTCTCCTGCTCAATATCCTGAACGGATGGGTAAGCCTTAACGACTTCACCTGAACGTTCCAGCATATCAAAGACCATATAAGCCCGTACACCTTTTAACTGGCTATGCTCGCTAACAAGCACATCCACGTAGAACACACGATGACCTTCGGCGATCGACTGATCCAGCACTGAATATTGGAATTCATCCAGCTCCACGGCCGAAGAGATTGAAGCGTTAGCCGGCTTGTTTGTTTCTGTAGCAGGTCCATTTCCGTTTGTCATTTCACCATTTTCAATGGCTTGAAGTGAAGCTACGATCGACGACACATCTGCTTTACCTTGTCCACCTTCGGTAATATCTTGAACCATAGTTTCCAAAGCGTCCAGACTCTTGAACATGGTATCAAAAATGTAATCCTGCATTTTCAACTTCTCATTACGAACCAGATCCAACACATTTTCCATTTTATGTGTCAGTGATGCCAAATCTTCAAAGCCCATAGTTGCTGCCATACCCTTCAAGGTATGAGCAGAGCGGAATATAACCTGAACTATGCCCAGGTCTTCCGGATTGCCTTCAAGTTGAAGCATGTTTTCGTTAAGCGATTGCAGATGATCATTAGACTCATCAATAAACATGGATAAATATTGGTTCATGTCCATTGTGAGGCACCTCCTCCGTGAGTTACACTCCGTTATTTCACTGCTTGAACAAGTTTAGAAGCAATCTCCTGCAATGGCAGAAGATGACGAACGCATTGCAGCTCTACAGCAGAACGCGGCATACCATATACAACACATGTTTCTTCATTCTCGGCAAAGGTTGATGTAACTCCGGCTTCGTATAATCTCTTCATCATACGTGCTCCATCACTTCCCATTCCCGTTAGCAAAACAAGATGCCTTTGTAAAGATGTAAACGGCAGAAGTGACTCAAACATCGTATCCACTGAAGGTCTATGTCCATTCACTGGTTGATCTTCAGTCAGCTTCACGATAAACTTCCCGTCTGCTGTTTTGTTAACTTTCACATGGAATCCGCCAGGTGCTATATAGGCGGTTCCTTTTTTCAGAACCATGCCCTCTTCAGCTTCAACCACATGCAGTGGACTGAATGTATTCAATCGTTGAGCCAGAGAACGTGTGAAATTGGGCGGCATATGCTGCACAATAATGACCGGTGCAGGCAAATCAGCAGGCAACTGCTCGAGCAATGTCTTGAGAGCCCTCGGTCCACCCGTAGAACAACCTATTGCCACAAGTTTGTTGAATGGTCCTTCCAGCCCCCCTCCACCTTTGGGAACAGGATTAGGCTTGATTACATCCTTGGCTTTTGCAGAGGCAGAAGTTGCCGCTATTTGATCAGCTGCCACTCTAGCTGCATTAGGTAGTCGAACTTCCTTTGGAGTCTGTACTGGATTAGCTGACCTCACTGCTTTTTCTGCCTTCGTCCCCAAATTACGCTCAGCCTTTGGCAAAGGCTCCGGTTTATTCTCTACGCGACCTGGTTTTGAAGGTGACAATGGTTCAATTGGTTTCTTTGCTTTGGCCTGAAAGGCTTCAGTCCGCTCTCGAAGAGAGCGTTGAATCGTCTCAACAGGTTCGATCGTTTTTTTCACAGGCTCCGCTCGATCCCTAGCCGGCAGTTCTTTCTGCACTGGCTGAGTTGGGGGAACAACTGCTCCTCGCAACATGTCTCTATTTTTCATGGATAACTCACGATCAGCTTTTCTTTTGATCTCATTCATCGCAGCTCGCATGCGCTCAACCAAGGCTTTACCAACTTGAGCAATATCCTGGTCATGTGAAATAGATGGTTTGCGAATGAAGTCAAATGCCCCAGCTTCAAGCGCCATAATGGTTTCTTTCATGCCTTGTTCATTGATACCAGAGAGCATAATCACAGGAACGAAAGATTCCTTCATAATTGATTTTAATGCATCCAACCCATTCATTTCGGGCATCTCAACGTCCATTGTAATAATATCGGGTTTCAATTCTAGTGATTTTTGAATCGCTTCTCTACCGTTTGATGCCGTTGCCGTAACCTTGAATTCCGGATCCGCTTGGATCAAATCCGTAACAATCTTACGCATAAAAGCGGAATCATCGACAACCAATACTTGATACGCCGCCATGTTGTGTCACCCCTGTTTCCTTTATTCAGAAATCATGTTGTTCGTTTAAGCCACTTATTCATAAATCCCCTGATTCCTGTCAAGGTTCCGGATCCCGGAGTTGCAGGTACAGCCAGATAACGAAGAGCAAGTTTCTCTATATCTTTAGAGGCTTTGGCATTCGGATAAGCCAGACTATAGGGCATTTGCCTTTTAACCGCCTTGACTACCTGGGCGTCTTCTGAAATATACCCAAGAAGCGGAATATCCGTCTGCAAAAACCGCCTCGCCACTCCAGCTATTTTTTCTGCCACCCGTTCCGCTTCTCGTTCGTCTTCCACCCGGTTAACGATCATCCGAAAGGGCGTAGCATTTTCCTGGCCGTGCATAACTTTGACTAAAGCATAAGCATCGGTTATTGAAGTCGGTTCAGGTGTAGTTATAATCAGGCATTCATCAGCAGCACCGATGAACTTCATATTCTCTCTGGAGAGTCCTGCCCCAGTGTCAAAGATGACATAATCCATTTCCTGGGCAATATCCTCGACTTGACTGGCGAAAAACTCCAGATCACGATCAGACAATGAGAACAACTCTTTCATGCCCGATCCTCCAGCAATGTAAGGCAAGCCACTGGCACCCAGTTGTATGATTTCCCTTATGGATTTTTGTCGGTACAACAGGTGGTAAAGATTATAGGAAGAAGACGTACCCATAAGAACATCAATATTAGCCATTCCAATATCGGCATCAAATACAAGTACCTTTTGCCCCAAAGCCTGCAATGCCAAGGCAAAGTTCAGTGTGAAATTGGATTTGCCAACACCTCCCTTACCACTGGCCACAGTAATGATTTTCGAGGATCGAATATCTCGTTCAATGCCTTCCAATTCCAATGGCGCGGAGACCATACTTCGAAGTGCAGCTGCCTGATCCTTCATTGTGACCATTCTCCCAGCAACTGTTTGGACAACGAATCTGCATCTGGTTTCAACAAATCGTCCGGAACATTTTGTCCATTTGCCACATATGCGAGCTTGAGTGGAAAACGGTGTAACAAGTTAAATAGCGGACCGCAGCTCCCAGTCTCATCCATTTTGGTGAAAATCACCTTATCCAGTCCATATTTACTGAAATGTTCCGTGATCTGCACCATATCAGCACTTTTGGAAGTCATACTCATGACCAGAAAGGTTTCGCTATTCTCTACAGGAGCAAGCAAACTTTGCAGTTCCGAAACAAGTAATTCATTTCTGTAGTTTCTACCCGCTGTATCCATAAAGATCAAATCACAATTCTCTAATCGAGAAATGGCACGTTGTGTATCACCAGGCGATTGCACCACCTCAAGTGGAACATTCAGTATAGATGCATACGTTCTAAGCTGTTCTACCGCCGAGATTCGATACGTATCTGATGTAATGAATCCCACTTTACGCTGTTTTTTGAACATTTGTTCAGCAGCCAATTTTGCAATTGTCGTAGTTTTCCCTACACCGGTTGGTCCAGCTACATAGACGATTCGCGTGGTAGGAAGAATGCCTTCTTCAATACGTTGCTCCAAAAAGTGCATAACCTCAAGCTTCACTATTTGCTCTACACCCTGTTCTTTTAATCCATCCTCAGACCATTTTGCTTGAATTGAATCAAACCAGGATTCCCACACTTCAGGCCAAACATCTTGTTCTGTCAAACGTTCTCGGATCGTATGCAGTTCCTCTGGCACAGGGTCTGCAGAAGTACCTTGCTTTGAAAGCCTGGTCACCATCTGTTTAAGATCCTGCAATTCAGTCATCAACTTATCCTGCTGCAGGTCAGAACCTGTTGGCTTCGGACCAGTTGTTGAACCCGAAAAATCCGCCCCTTGCGGTCGCGGTTTATGATCCGTGCTCGAAGAACCTGAGCCGCTGTCTATGTTTGAACCGATATTACGCGATTCAAACACAGACGGTGCAGCCGCAGATTGGTCCTGTACACTTTGATCAGCTGTATTCGTTGCCACCGACTCATCAGAAGCCGCAACAAACGAACGAGCTGTTTGCCGATAAGCCTCAGGTACAAATGCACGAGGTACAGGTGTGAATTGATTTTGTACTGGCTTTGTTGTTTGCTTGTTTTCTTCCTTATCCACTGCAGCTACAACTTCGATCCGTTTTTTGCGAAACATTCCCATCACACCGCCCACCTTAATCTCTTTGGTGGACAGAATAACGGCATCACTTCCCAGGTCTTTGCGAATTTGAAGCATAGCTTCGGGCATGGTCTCAACAACGTATTGTTTTACTCTCATAAGTTCACCACCCCGATACTTTGAATTTCAACATTCGGCTCCAACTCGCTGTAGGAAAGCACAGGAATGTCCTGCATAGTACGTTCAATAACCTGACGCAGATACATCCGAATGGTTGGAGAAGTTAATACAACAGGTTGTTGACCTGATTGAATCAAACGGTTCACTTGTTCACTGAGCTTCTGATATACACTTTGTGTAGATACAGGGTCTAGCGCAAGATAACTGCCTTGATCCGATTGTTGCACACTTTCAGCAATTTTCTTCTCAAGACCAGGTCCAACCGTGATCACTCGAAGTGTCTCACCTTTCTGTGAGAACTGCTGAGTAATCTGACGTGAGAGGGATTGTCTGACGTATTCAGTCAGCACATCAGGATCTTTCGTATACGTACCATAGTCAGCCAGTGTCTCGAAGATGGTAACCATATCTCGAATAGATATTTTCTCACGCAATAACTTAGCAAGCACTTTCTGTACATCACCAATGGAAAGTAGAGAAGGGATCAGTTCATCCACAAGGGCAGAATAGTTCTCTCTGAGATTATCCACAAGTGCTTTTGTTTCTTGTCTTCCAAGTAACTCATGCGCATGTTTCTTAATCAGTTCCGTCAGATGTGTAGCCACAACGGAAGGCGGATCAACGACCGTATATCCTGCAAGTTCGGCTCTGTCTTTGGTTACTTCATCAATCCATAGTGCCGGAAGTCCAAAAGCAGGTTCCGTCGTTTCAATACCTGTCACAGACTCCTCATCATAGCCAGGACTCATGGCAAGGTAATGATTCAACAACAGTTCTCCGCCACCTACCACATTACCCTTGATTTTGATAACATACTCATTGGGTCTGAGCTGGATATTATCTCGAATCCGTATAACCGGAACGACCAACCCCAGTTCAAGAGCACACTGCCTCCGAATCATAATGATCCGATCCAATAAGTCCCCACCCTGCTGATTATCAGCAAGCGGGATTAAACCATAACCAAATTCAAACTCAATAGGGTCCACCTGAAGCAGGTTAATTACACTTTCAGGACTTCTAACCTCTTCAATCTGCTGTTCTTCTTCCAACTGTTCTTCCGCTACTTGTTTCAAATTCAGATTATTCTGCATACGCCACGCGGCATATGCCAACACACCTGCCAACGGAAGCGTAGTAATAACATGAATTGGTGTGAAGAAACCGAGCATGGCAATAACGAAAGCTACGATATAAATTAGTATTGGATATGTAAACAGTTGCCCCGTAATATCATCTGCCAGGTTTCCTTCTGATGACGCTCTGGTGACGATAAGTCCTGCTGCTGTGGAAATAAGCAGAGCCGGGATTTGGCTTACCAATCCATCTCCGATAGTCAGTACAGAGTACGTTGCCATCGCATCTGCGAAAGCCATCCCATGCACAGTCATACCGATAATAAATCCACCAATGAGATTGATCAGGAGGATGATAATACTTGCAATTGCGTCACCTTTTACGAATTTACTTGCTCCATCCATCGCTCCATAGAAATCGGCTTCACGTTCAATTTTGGAACGACGCTCACGAGCTTGTTGCTCGTTGATCAGACCCGCATTCAGATCCGCATCAATACTCATTTGTTTACCAGGCATCGCATCAAGGGTGAATCGGGCAGCAACTTCAGCTACGCGCTCAGACCCCTTTGTAATAACGATAAACTGAACGACAACGAGGATCAAAAACACGATAAATCCAATTGCAATTTGCCCTCCAGCAATCCAGCTACCAAAGGTAGCAACTACAGCTCCAGCATCCCCTTCACCAAGAATTAGCTTGGTAGTCGAAATGTTCAGAGCCAGTCGGAATAGTGTAGTGATCAACAGCAAAGCTGGAAAAATAGAAAACTGTAACGCTTCTTTGCTGTTCATTGCAACAAGGAGTATCATCAGTGCAATTGAAATATTGACGACCAGCAACAAGTCCAACAGCCAGGTTGGGATCGGAAGAATCATCATCAACACAATGCCAATGATACCCGCAAGGACAGCTATATCTTTAATCTTCAATGAATGTACGGCCTCCGATCCCCTTTTATTTCGTTCTGCCCTTTAGTTTATATACATAAGCCAGCACTTCAGCTACCGCTTGAAACAAATCGGCCGGTATAGCGTCACCAATCTCGGCTCTCTGGAACAATGCCCGTGCCAGCGGCTTGTTTTCCATCGTAATAACACCGTTTTCTTTGGCTATTTCCTTAATACGCAAGGCGACATAATCCTGACCTTTGGCAATAATCTGTGGTGCCTCCATCTCGGAACCTTCATACTTTAGCGCAACCGCAAAGTGGGTCGGGTTCGTGATGATCACATCCGCATTTGGCACTTCCTGCATCATGCGCTGCATAGCCATACGACGCTGGCGTTCCCGGATTTTACCTTTGATCAGCGGATCACCTTCCATTTTCTTGTACTCGTCTTTGATGTCTTGCTTGGACATACGAATCTTCTTCTCATGGTCATACTTTTGATACATGTAATCAAATATCGCAAGTATCATTAATGCCACTGCAATCTTGATACCAAGACTTAAAGTAATCGACGCAGCGAAATGTAAAATAGCATCCAATGAAAAATGAGAAAGTGAAGCAATATCTGACTGGTAGCCTTTAATTGTACTGTAAACGAGATAACCGATAAGCGACATTTTCAAAATGGATTTAGCAAATTCCACTAATGAGCGGAGAGAGAATATATTTTTGAAACCTTTAATCGGGTCCAGTTTCTCAAGTTTTGGCTTCAAACCTTCCCCTACAAGAAGAAAACCAACTTGCATGTAGTTAACGATCAAAGCAACCAGGAACGCACCCAGCAAAACGGGAGCGATCAATAACAAAACTTCAATGCCATAGCGCATCATAAGCGCCATCACATTCTCTCCGGTGATATCCATACTCAATCGATTGATGAAGATATCTGTAAACAGACGAACTATACGTTCTTTATAGAAATTGCTGAATACCATCATGATCAAAAACACGATTAGGAGAATGGATGCGCCAGATAGTTCAGCGCTTTTTACAACCTGTCCTTTTTTTCGTGTATCCTGTCTCTTTTTCGGGGTAGCTTTCTCCGTCTTCTCCCCTGAAAACAACTGGAGGTCGAGTTGAAGTTTCATCCGTGTCTTTTCCTCCGTTTCACTCAGCCGGGCCTTTGTCCAATGGTTCCAAGCAATTTTTCCATCGATCTGAATATCGCTTCGAACAATTGACTAAATACAAAGGAGAAACTGGGAACCAGCAAAAGCAAAATAGCAAGACCAACGAGTAACTTAAGCGGCAACCCAACTGCAAATACATTAAATTGAGGAGCAGTTTTGGCCAAAAAACCCAATCCAACATCCGTCAAAAACAACGCAACTACAATCGGAGCCGACATCTGAAAAGCCAGCATAAATGATTGACCTAAGGTCTGAATCAAAAATTCAGCAATACTTCCATCTGCCAACCGTAGGAAAAACACATTAGATAATGGTACCCACCGGTAACTGTAAACTATCGCATCCAGCAAATAATGGTGACCATTCATCGTTAGAAACAGAAGCATAGCAAATGCATACTTCAAGTTACCCGTAAGTGGAGCTGAAGCACCTGTCATTGGATCGTATACATTGGCCATACCAAAACCGATCTGTAGATCGATAAAGGTCCCCGCAGTCTGAACAGCCGTCATCAACAGATAAGCCACAAAACCTAAAAGCAGGCCAATTAGAATCTCTCTGATGATCAATAAGACATAACTCAGGTCTGTGGGTACGGTCTGGTCTATTCCGTAAATCAGATAGACAGATAATGTGACAAATGCAGAGATACCTATTTTAACTGAAGCCGGCACATTTCGAGCCGAAAAAACTGGCGCAGTTACAAAAAATGATGTGATTCGACAAAACATAAGCAGAGCGACAGGGAAACTTTGCAACAATGTCTCCATCTGCTAAAGCCTACCCTATGTATCTGTATAGATTATCGAGAATGTTAAACGTGAAATCGACCAGGATATTTAAGATCCAAGGTCCAAACAAAAGTACTGACAGAAGTACGGCAACAATCTTGGGCACAAAAGCTAATGTTTGTTCCTGAATTTGAGTTGTCGCTTGAAAAATACTGATTGCAAGTCCTACAACCAGAGCTAGTATAAGCATAGGTGCGCTGGCCAGCAATGACGTGTATACCGCTTTCCCGGCCAGACCGATAATAAATTCCGAAGTCATGACCGTCCTCCTTTAACTTTCCGGATCAAGTGTTAAAACTCAGTAACAGTGACTTGACAACCAGATACCACCCGTCCACAAGGACAAAGAGCAGTATTTTGAAAGGTAATGAGATCATGACCGGCGGAAGCATCATCATCCCCATTGCCATGAGTGTACTCGCGACAACAATGTCTATAACCAGAAACGGAATAAAAATCATAAACCCCATCTGGAATGCTGTCTTCAACTCACTGATTACATATGCCGGCACCATAACAGTAATTGGGATATCCTGATAGGTCTTTGGTTGTTCAGTCTGATTGTACTTCATAAACAGCAGAAGATCTTTTTCTCTGGTGTGACTAAACATAAATTTCTTCATGGGATCCGCTGCTTTTTCAAGTGCCTCGGTTTGCGTAAGCTCTCCCTGGAGATAGGGCTGAAGCGCTACCTGATTTATGGAAGACAACGTCGGCGACATAATGAAAAGTGTCAGAAATAGCGCCAAACCGACCAGCACCTGATTGGGTGGCATTTGTTGTGTACCCAAAGATGTACGTATAAAACCGAGCACAATTACAATCCGGGTAAAACTGGTCATCAGTACAAGCATTGCTGGAGCAATACTAAGCACTGTAATTAACAGAATGATGGACAGTGAACTCGTGCTTGGTGTCCCTCCATCACCGTTTCCAATCTGAATATCAATATTCGGAATGGGTTCGGCAAAGGCAACCGTTACAGATGCCAGACTGATAAGTCCTAATAAACAACACGCTAACCAAATCTTTTTCTTCATGAATCCCTCGACCGATCTGTAGTATTGTCTTTATCCAGGAGCTTTTCCATCTTCTCTTTACGGTTAGGCATCTGCCGAAGTTTGGATTCAAACATTTCGTGAAAAGAAGTTGTGTCCTCTAGTTCCATTTCCCGCGGCGGTTCTTCTTTACGGAAACGTTTTGTGAGCTTGGCAATGAGAGGTGAGAGATTTCCTTGTTGTGCAGCAGCATCTCGTTCGAAGGAATCAATGATTCTTTGGGCCTCTTCCAAATCCGAAACCTTATCTATCAACTGGATGTCTTCACCTACACCAAGCAGATATACACACCCACCAATTTCCATAATTTGCAACGACTTGTTTTGCCCCAGTCCAACTCCGCCCAGGGTACGAATTGTGCCGTGCCGGAACATTTGCTGATTCCTTCTGTTTAGAAAACGGATCAGATAAACAATAAGGGCCAGGATGACGGCCAGGACAACAATCACCCATACAAGCTGTAAATAATAATTACTTCCCACGCCAGCTCCTCCTGGAATATCACCCTGAGCCATCATCATGTCTCTTAAACGCCCAGTGTCTTGCTGATCGCTTCGATAACCCGGTCAGATTGGAACGGTTTAACGATAAAGTCTTTAGCACCTGCTTGAATAGCGTCGATTACCATCGCTTGTTGACCCATCGCGGAGCACATAATTACTTTAGCGTTAGCATCAATCTTCTTGATTTCTTTCAAAGCTGCAATGCCGTCCATCTCAGGCATCGTAATATCCATTGTGATTAGATCCGGACGAAGCTCTTTAAATTTCTCAATTGCTTGTGAGCCATCCTGTGCCTCACCAACAACCTCATATCCATTTTTGGACAAAATGTCCCGGATCATCATTCTCATAAATGCAGCGTCGTCTACGACTAAAATTCGGTTTGCCATCTTGATTCAAGTCCTCCCTAAATTGTGCTTATTGTAATTTCTGAATTCGGTCCCATTGGCTAACGATATCTATAACACGAACACCAAAGTTTTCGTCAATAACGACAACTTCTCCCTTGGCGATCAGTTTGTTATTCACCAAAATATCGACAGGTTCCCCGGCTAACTTATCCAGTTCGACAATCGAACCCTGTGACAGTTCCAAAATATCTTTAATTTGCTTCTGGGTCCTTCCTAATTCTACGGTGACCTTAAGGGGAATGTCCATCAATAAATTCAAATTGTTTTCGTCTACCTGACCATACGCCCCATTTTGCAAATTGGCGAATTGAACTGGTTGTACGTTAACATTCCTATTTGGCATTCCACCGTAATGTTGAGGTGCACCATAAGGTTGCTGCGGTGGCATGCCATACGGCTGCTGTGGCGGCATTCCTTGAGGCATACCCATCGGGGCCTGTCCATATCCGTTATAGTCCTGAGCAGGCTGTTGTGGAGCCTGTGGAGCCTGTTGGTGCTGAACGGGCGGCTGCTCCGCAACCGGTGGTGGCGTTGCTGGCACAGCTGCTGGCGCAGGTTCAGGTGTTGATGCCACTGGTGCGCTGGCAGTTGACTCCTGAGCGCCTCCAATCAGCATATCTACCATGCTTTTGGCAAAATGTACTGGAAGCAACTGCATCAGATTGGAATCGATCAAATCCCCGATTAACAAACGAAATGAAACTTGGATAAGTGTCTCATCTGCTGGAAGATTACTTACACCCTCTCCACTCTCCAGATTGAGAATATCGATTCCCGGAGGGGAAATATTCACAAAACGATTAAAAATCGTGGACATTGAGGTTGCAGAGGAACCCATCATCTGGTTCATCGCTTCCTGTACTGCACTAATATGGATTTCATTCAGTTCTTCATCGACCGGATTTCCTTCTCCACCCAACATCAAATCAGCGATGACTTGGGCATCTCTCTTCTTGATAACAAGTGAGTTAATACCTTCGAATCCATCCACGTAATTCACATGAACGGCAACATGTGGCTTAGGAAAAGCTTCTTCAAACTGCGTTCGACTAATGATAGAAACTTTAGGTGTTGTAATATCTACTTTGAGGCCTAATAGCGTGGATAAGGCTGTTGCCGCGCTACCAAATGTAATGTTACCAATCTCCCCCAAGGCATCCTGCTCCAGCTCGGTCAAAAAATCATCAACCGTCTTTTCAGCGGGTTCCGAGCTGTTTATCGATTCCGATTGCCTGAGCAAAGCATCGATTTCTTCTTGGGATAAATAATCCTTACTCGTCAAATTCTTCAACTCCTTCGGTGACAATCTTGTCTATTTGCACAGCCACACGGTCTTTGATTGTCCCCGGACTGCCCATGTATTTCAGTTTGTCACCCACTTTAATGGAAAGTCCCTCATCAACTGGTTTGTTCAACGTAATGACATCGCCAACGGACAGACCCAGAAATTCTGCAATTGAAATTCTCGATTCTCCCAATTCCGCAACGATTGGTAACTTGGCTTTGTTTACACGCTCTTTTAGAGCATCATACTCCTCCGGAGCTCTCGTTTTCTTCTCCGAAACAAACCACTGATGAGTTGACAACCGTGACATAATAGGTTCAAGAACGACATGCGGTATACATAGATTGATCATGCCTGTCGTGTCACCAATTTTGGTACTGAGCGAGATCAGAGCAATGGTCTCATTGGGAGATACAATCTGCATAAATTGCGGATTGGTCTCGAGCGCTTCCATCCTTGGGGAAATATCCAACACAGTCTTCCATGCTTCCTGCAAACTTTCAAATGCTCGGCTGAATATCCGCTCCATGATGGTCGTCTCAATCTCCGTCATGGATGCGATCTTGGTTGGAGCAATTCCGGTTCCACCAAGCAGGCGATCCAACATCGCATATCCCACGTTTGGATGGACTTCCATCACCATTCGTCCCTGTAGTGGCTCCGCTTCAAAAATGTTCAATATCGTCATCTTAGGAATAGAACGGATAAACTCATCATAAGGCAACTGTTCGACCTGAACGACATTGATTTGAACGAACGTCCGCAGTTGGGCTGAAAAATAAGTGGTGAGAAAGCGTGCAAAGTTTTCGTGAATACGAGTCAAGCTTCTGATATGGTCTTTGGAAAAACGCACTGCCCGCTTAAAATCGTACGATCTGATTTTCTTCTGAGTTTCTTCCTTCTTCAATTCTTCTGCGTCCATTTCACCAGAAGAAAGGGCTGCTAATAGGGCGTCAATCTCATTTTGTGATAATACATCCACCATGTTCTCACCCCCTTACAGGTCTACAGCGTGTTCTGTTCATTTACATTGGCGCCATTACAAAAGCTGAAAAACTGGTGCTGCTCAACTTACCTTCAGGTAAAGCTTCATTAATTAGTCCCGTCAATCTCTCATTAAATTGTACGCGGCCCTTCGCTGTAGCCAGCTCCTCAGACTTTGTATCCGCAAACGTCTGAATGATAATAGGCTTCACTGTAATTTCTTTGATTTTCTCGAAATCTTCTTTGGCTGTTTTGTCTGACAACTTGAATGAGAAGCTGACAACTACAACATGATCCGTATCAGCCAAATTGGTTTTAATTTCTCCAAGCTCAGAGGAAACCTCTACAATCTCATCCGCAGTCATCTTCTTAGCTTCTGAGGCTGCCGCCGTATGTGTGTCGTCCTTATTCCCGTTCTGTCCTTGCATAAATACAAACACAACCACCACAATGAGTGTTATCGCCAGCAACATTGTTGCAAGCCAGGGCATCATTTTTTTCATCAGGATTCCTCCGTTTGCTGCACTTTAATAGTGGCTGCCTGAACCCCGATTTCACGGTTGTAATCTTTAATCTTGGAAATAACGTCAGCGGCTTTTTCAAGCACAATCAGTCTCTTTCCAGTTACCAGAGTAATATACGTATCCGGCGTCTCTTCCACAATTTCAACCATCAGCGCATTTAACCACATGGGAGAACCATTTAACCGCGTAACCGAAATCATGCTAAGCCCCCTTAATCAGAGTGGGAGGAGCAAGCTCCCCCACGTTTTAAAAATTCATTAATCAGTTATTAACGTTTCAGGTTAACAACTTCCTGAAGTATTTCATCCGACGTTGTAATGATTCGGGAGTTTGCCTGGAATCCACGTTGAGCTACGATCATCTCAGTAAACTCTCCAGTCAGATCCACGTTAGACATCTCGAGCTGTCCAGCAATGATTGCTCCTGTTCCGTCCTCAGCACTGTTCGCTGTTAAAGGATCAAGAGTACCGTCAGGATTTGCGTTAGCTGTCATCCGGTATAGGTTACCCCCTATTTTTTCCAATCCTTCAGGGTTAACTACCTTCCCTATTCCAATTTGAGTATCGCCTTCGATTGTTCCATCAGCCATTGTCTGATTAATCATACCGTTCTGTCCGATTGTGAATGAAACAACATCATCCCCAATTGTAATGGGCTCTCCCTCACTACTTAAGACGAACAAACCATCTGAAGTTACAAGATTTCGAGCAGCATCAACATGGAAATCCCCTGCACGTGTCAAGTAAGGAATTTCCTGATCTCCACCCAGGGAGACAAGAAAAAAGCCATCTCCGTTAATACGTAAGTCTGTCGGATTGTTTGTAGTCATTGGGCTTCCTGCGAGATGCAGTGTATCTATAGATCCCACAGATACACCCAAACCGATTTGCTTTGCATTCACACCACCAGATGGAGCATCAGTTGGGGCAGTTACCCCTGCCGTAGTTTGGCTCATAATATCTTTGAACATAACCCGACTGCCTTTGAAGCCAACCGTGTTTACGTTCGCAATATTGTTACCAATTACGTCGAGTTTTGTTTGGAAACCCCGCATCCCGGAAACGCCTGAGTACATTGATTTCAACATTTTTAAAAATCCTCCCAGTCTTCATTTGGTTACCGCATCAGTCGGTCAGCGGCATTCCGGCTCCCGAGAAGGGCCAGCCGGTCAAGAAATGATTACGGCACTATCAATCTGAGTGAACACATTATTCTTCATGCTCTCACTATCCATAGCTGTAACCACAGTACGATTTTTGACATTGACGATAAAAGCCATATCCTGCATTAAAATCAATGACTCTTTGGCTCCTTTGGCAGCAGCTTTGTCCAAAGCAGAACCAATCTGTTCCATTTGCTCGGTCTTGAGTTCAATACCACGCTGTTCCAATCGTTTGGCAGCATGATTGCTCAATTTCAGAAGATTATCTTCCAGCACCTTTGCAAAAGGTTTTTCGGGTATAGCCGAAGCTTCTCCCGTTTTGGGTCTTTGAAGCATATTCGGTGTAATCGGGCCTGCGTATAATTGTCCAACCGTTATGCGATCACTCATATCGTTTTCCCGCTATCTTCTGTATCACCCGTTTCAGCGGATGATTCAACTTCCTGGCTCTCGTTCGTTTCAGGAGTTACATCCTGAACGTTCTGTACCGGAGTTTGACTCTCTTCTGCCTGTTTTGGATAATTCACCTGAATGATCTCATCCAGCTTAATCTCGTCGTTGCCCACTTTTGCGTATTGAACGCTATCTCTTACAATGATGGAATCTACAATACCCTGACGAAGAGTTCCGTTATCATCTTTATTAGAAGAAAGCCAACTTACCTCCATGCCAATCATACCGGATACAGCACCAAGGGACTGGTTCAATGTTTTAAGCTGCGTAGAAATATTGACCAGTTGTTCCACTGAGCTGAACTGTGCCATTTGAGCGATAAATTCCTTATCCTCCATTGGCTGCATCGGGTCTTGATTTTGCAGCTGGGTAATCAGGATTTTTAGAAACTGATCTTTACCCAATTCTTTTGTTGCAGCACTTGTGGTTGCTTTATTGGCTGCCGAATAGTTCGGCCAGGTATTATTCATTGAAACATTTTCATTAGCCATTTACTCACCTCATTTCTATTTAAGCCTCAGCACTAAACGTATCTCTCTGTAATTCGTTTCCTTCGACTTGCTCGCTACGCCAGTTACGCAATTCTTCTTGAATCCCTGCTGTAGCTATAGCATCATCCGATTGTTCCTCACGCTCACGCGAACGGCGTTGTTGCTGAGAGTTACTTCCCGGCTGACGGCCTCCGTCCTGATACATCTGTGATCCGATTGAACTGTTCTGGGTAACCTCAAGTCGTTCCACTTGAATTCCCTGGGCTTGAAGTGAAGAACGTAGCTGCGTCATTTGTTGTTCAAGCATGTCTTTAGCCATCGTATGTTCAGTCATAAACCGTGCAACCAACTGCCCGTTCTGCAAGGTAATTTGAACATCCAATTTACCTAGATGCTCAGGCCGAAGTGAGATGGTCGCCTCGGAAAATCCTTTTTGCTGGACAATATCCAGCTTATTAACAACAAACTGTGTCATTTCCTTGGCAAACTGTGATGTTTGCATTACAGGTTCAGCCGGTTTTCCTGCTGTAGTACCTGATGAACGCAAGGACAGCTCTCCTGCAGTAATGATGGTTGAGTGTTCCACTTCTCCACCTGCATTTGAAGCAGATGTTGTCTCAGCCTCAGCTTTCACCTGGGTTCCAGAATTCGCCACTGCCGCAACAAGAACTTGTGGTACGACCGAATCCTGTTTGGATGTTTGAAGCGAAGTACTTGGAGCGACTTTTGCAGTCTGATCCTTAACTGCAGTCAATGTATCCAGGAGGGATTTCAGTTCAGTCCATCCTTTGTTACTAGTGGTATCCACTCCAGCCTCTTGAAGCTGACTCTGCAGAGATTGTAACAAATGTTTGAATTCAGGAGCGTTCTTCGCAACGTTACTCTCAGGATCATTCATTCCAGCTACTAATTGTGTAAGCATATCTTGCAGAACAAAACGTACTGCTGCCGGATGCTGCGATAGTTCAATTGCGGGTACTGTTTTTACGCTTTCCGCTCCGTTCGAAGACTCGTCGGAACCTTCTGCATTAGTACCTGAAGGATTAGTTAATTGTGTATACATCTGTTGAATCAGAGATTGCAAACCTGCTAGTAGAGCTGGGTCATTTTCCAAAGCTTCGTCAAGTGAATCCAAGTCCGTGAACAACGAATTCAGTATATCCGTGATTGTTGATGCCGTTTCTCCTTCTTCACTTGTAGCAAAGGAAAACACCAACGGATTGGCAGTTAAGCTTCCCGTAGCGCTTGAACTATCACCTTCTGTATTCCCTCCAGATAGCGATTGTGCAAGAGTTTGGAGAAATTCACCGCTAGCACCTGCAACTGAACTTTTAGATTGTGCTCCGGTTGTCTGACCTGCTCCTGTTGCTTTTGCAGTTGCTGTGGATGCCATTTGATATACAATCGACATTTATTTTCACCTCCTCTCGGTTAAACAGTGCAATCAGGTCTACTTGTTACCCATTAATCTGTTCAAAATTTTTGCAGTTTCAACCGAATCCTCTGAAGACATGTTCTCAAGCAATTGAGAGCGTGTTGCATCATCTACTGAATTCAGGATGGTCAATGTTTTGTCAGGACTCAACTTGTATGTTTCCAATAATAACTTGGCACCACTTGAAGCAGACATCGAAGCAAATGTTTGACTAAGCTGGTTTTTATCCAGGTTTTTGCTTGTGGTTGTGGATGCAGTTGAAGTTGCTGTGGTTTCTTTCTTCAATCTGGATTGCAGCGCATCCAGTGCCAGATCCCCGGACGGTTTAGCATCCTTCATCATCATGGTGACATCGGCTGCCGTTTTCGGGTCCATCTTTTCAAGCACCTTGGTCCGAGCAGATGACTGCATGGCATTCAACAACAATACCATTTCCTCATTCGTCATATTTTGCAAAATCGGTGCAGCTTTGCTTGGGCTCATGTCAGCATACATTTTAGCCAAATCTTTGATTTGTTTCTGATAATCAGATTCCGTTTCCGGCGTTGCTGCTGTAGCCGTTTCAGCCGCTTTTTCCGCATCATCCAACTTCTTCTGAAGGTCCGTGGCCTTCTTTGCTTCAGTTGTTGTCGCTTCCTGTGCTGCCTTGAGCTCTGTTTCTTTGGCAGTTACTTGGGATTTCAGCTTTTCGATTGTGGCTTCAGCACTTTCAACCTGCTGCTCACTCTTCTCCAGCTTCTCCTTCTCCGGATCCAGTACAGGATCAGGTACCCATTCCTTGACTACTGGTATCTTGTTGGCGAATTCAAACAAATTATTACGAATATCTACATTAAATAGCGTAAGTAGTACACCTAGCAATACTACGGTGAATACAATCGGGATTGAAATCATGAGAAATTTTTCCCAACCGCCTCCCGACTCTTTTTCCATGTCGCTATCATCTTTAACAGCCATCGTTCATTCCTCCTTCACGAGACAACTTCGCGTCCGGCTCACATCAATTCGCGCGTCCGGCTTTGGCAGCGAAGCGTACAGTAGCCATCTCGTCCAGATCGTTCTGTTCCCGGAGGAGCATCTCCTGCTGAAATTTGATTTTTGCCTTGTCTCTCGCTCCAAGCCATACTTTTTCATCAACCATCTTACCGTTCAGAAACGTCTGATTCCGTTGCACATTGACCTGAGCATGTTTAACATCACTGTTTTTGCGTGAAATGCACTCGTCAAGGTGATGTACATAACGCTGCATCTCCTGCAGACTGTTTACAGACGCTGTATTTTCCGTAGCAGATTGGATAATGCCGATCAGATTACTTCTATCATTAAGAAGTTGTATCAGATGATCTTCCTCCGTCTGAAGTTTACCGATCGCTGTGGATAACATCCACTCTGCCTGTGTTTTTTCATTACTCTTCAGGTCAACAACTTTCTGGAAATGATATCGAAATTTCATCGTTTACCCATTCATCTCCTTGCAAATTCAAGAATCAAACGTTCCTGTACTTCACTTAAAGTGACTTTCTCGTCGACTTTCTGCTTGGTAAAGTTCCATATACTATCAATCTGGTCTATCGATTCATCTATGGCTGCATTTGATCCCCGCTGGTAAGCTCCAATATTGATCAAATCTTCCGATTCTTTGTACACAGCCATCAAACGTTTCATATTATTAACGGCTTCCAACTGCTCTTCTGGAGCAATATCCTTCATAACACGGCTTATGCTGGCTAACACATCAATCGCTGGAAAATGACCTTTATTTGCAATGGATCGATTTAACACAATGTGTCCATCCAGAATACCCCTTACCGCATCCGCGATTGGTTCGTTCATGTCATCTCCATCAACCAGAACGGTGTAAAAGGCTGTAATCGAACCCGTAGGCCCTGTGCCTGCCCGTTCAAGCAGTTTGGGCAAACTTGCAAAAACCGATGGCGTATATCCTCTCATTGCCGGAGGTTCACCTACGGCCAGACCAACTTCCCTTTGTGCCATCGCATATCGAGTTACCGAATCCATCATGAGCATCACGTTCATTCCACGATCTCGGAAATACTCTGCAATAGTGGTCGCAATAACTGCTCCCTTAATCCGAATCAGGGCGGGCTGATCTGAAGTTGCAACAATGACTACGGAGCGTTCCAGTCCTTCCGGACCCAGATCCCGTTCAATAAAGTCGCGCACCTCACGTCCACGCTCACCCACAAGCGCGATGACATTGACATCTGCTGCTGTATTACGAGCAATCATGCCCATCAATGTACTCTTACCAACACCAGAACCGGCAAAAATACCTACACGCTGTCCCTTACCTACGGTCAACAATCCGTCGATAGCTCTTACACCAACACCCATCGTTTCAAGTACACGCGGACGATCCATTGGATTAACCGGTGTATTGGAGGTAGAGTACATCGGCATTCTGGATGGAAGGAGGGAACCGTCCAGCGGTTGTCCAAGTCCGTCCAATACTTTACCGAGCAATTCGGAGCCTACCTGAACGCCGAGTGGTTTACCCGTACCTACTACATCGCAACCAGGACCGATGGATTGAAGTTCACCCAGTGGCATAAGCAGCACTTTGTTATCTCGAAACCCAACAACTTCGGCCTGAAGAGGCTTAGCCGATTTACCAGGATAGATATAACATACGTCACCGATACTTGCATCTGGCCCTTCTGACTCCACCATAAGACCAATGACCTGAGTAACTTTGCCGTTAATACGAACAGGATCGAATTGGCGCAAATGTTCCATATATCGCTGTGAACTAAGAACCTTCATGTTGATTTTTTCGCTCCTCATCCTCAAGTGCTATGCGGACCAGTTCTTTTTTAATCTCAGCAAGCTGTGTATCAATTCTCGCATCTACACTTCCGAACGAAGAACGAATGACACATCCCTTATCTTTGACCGTTGAATCAGGCAAAATCTGCAATTCTGCCTGAGAGTCAATGGACAGAGATAATTCTTCACGAGCTGCCTGTACAAATGTAAACTGATCAGGTGCCACACAGAGTGTGATCAAACCCTGCTCTCGTTTACGTGACAAACTCTGACGAATCAGTTCCAATGTATGATCGGGTTCAATGGTAAGTTGCTTATCAATGACTTTCTCAGCGATCCCGCAAGCGAGCTCCACGAGGAACGGTTCGGCTTCCTGAATGATCTGATCTTTAGCTACATAAGCTTCCTTGAGCACTTCCTGGGCTTCAATCATCATCTTTTCGATCTGCACCTGGAGATCCAGTTCAGCTTGTACTTTGCCTTCTTCAAAACCCTGTTGGAAACCTTGTGAACGAAGTGCTTCGGTCAGATGTTCATCCTGTTGCCGTTGTTCCTGCCACCAGCTGTCGATCTGTTCACGGGCCTCTTGAAGCATGCGCTCTGCCTCTTCTGAAGCTTCACGTACTTGCTTTTCTGCAAACTCCTTGGCATCTTCCAGCATTTCTGCGGTGAGACGTTGTGTTTCTTCGTCCACGCGTGCTTGAAGCGTTTCTGCCTCAGAACCTTCAGCACTATCACCGTATAATTCCGTTTCAGACTCCTCAGCACCACCATAATGATGATGATTTTCAAGTTTTTTACGGTCATCAACGGGTACATACTGGAAAGATTTAATCAAATTAGACAATGATATCATCTCCTCCACCGCGTGCGATAATGATCTCACCGGCTTCTTCCAATCTGCGTATCGTTCCTACGATACGTGTCTGAGCTTCCTCAACATCACGCAATCGCACAGGTCCCATGAATTCCATCTCTTCTTTGAATGTCTCGGACATCCGTTTCGACATATTCCGGAACACGGCATCCCGAACTTCTTCGCTTGCCACTTTGAGTGCCAACTGCAAATCTGCGTTGTCGATATCCCGAATAATGCGCTGAATCGAACGATCATCCACATTGACGATATCTTCGAATACAAACATGCGTTTTTTGATTTCCTCTGCAAGCTCTGGATCCTGAATTTCAAGCGAGTCCAAAATGGTACGTTCTGTACCCCGATCGACTCCGTTCAGAATCTGAACGATCGATTCGATACCACCTGCATTGGTGTAATCCTGCGTTACGGTAGAGGATAACTTCTGTTCCAGAACCCGCTCCACTTGAGAGATAACTTCTGGCGAAGTACTATCCATAACAGCCACCCGGCGAGCGACATCTGCCTGTTTCTCTTGTGGCAAGGATGATAGAATCGCTGCCGCCTGTTCGAATTGCAGGTAAGACAGAACCAGGGCAATCGTTTGCGGGCTTTCATTCTGAATAAAGTTCAAAATTTGATTCGGATCTGCTTTGCGCGCAAAGTCAAATGGTCTGACTTGCAGCGTAGCTGTCAAACGATTAATGACTTCAAGTGCTTTTGATGAACCCAGAGCTTTTTCCAGGATTTCTCTGGCGTAATTGATACCGCCCTGAGAGATATATTCCTGCGCCAGACAGATCTGGTGAAACTCGGCCATGATCATATCCTTTTCAGAAGAATCAACTTTGCGAACGTTGGCAATCTCCAACGTAAGTTGCTCAATCTCCTCATCACGCAGATGTTTGAATATCTGAGCCGATACTTCCGGACCTAATGTAATCAACAATATTGCTGCTTTTTGTTTGCCAGTCAAACCTTGACTGCTTGCCTTTGCCAATGCGCTCACCTCTATTCGTCAGCCAGCCATGTACGCAGCAGATTGACGAATTCGTCTGGCTTTTTCTTGGCCAAACTCTCCAATTGTTTGCGCACCTGACTTTCGTTCGTTACACTGTCCAGCGTAATGGACGGGAACTCTGTTGCTATTGGAAGAGGAATCTCTTCTTCTTCGACTTCGTTTTGTTTGCGGCGACGGCGTACTAACAAAATAACTACCGCTGCGATCAATGCCGCTATGAGTGCGCCTCCACCCCACATCATCGTTGAGGAAAGTTGGAAACCTGTATTGTCTGCAGAGGCAGTCTGGAAGCCTTGTGACATGACTGAAACTTTCTTTGTCAGATCGGCGTCACTTATTACAGTGCCTGAGTCTGCCAGTGAAGCACGAACAATGTTAACCAAAATATTCTCAATTGCGTCCTGAACCGGTCCCTGTAATTCTGTTTCTCCATTCGGTGGTTCAACTGCAACGTTAATGGTTAAGTCTTTTACAGTATACGGACTGGAAATAATATCCTTGGCGATTCGATTAACATCGTAGTTTATAGTGCTTGATGATTCTTCGGAGGTAGAGTTACCGGTTGCATCAGATGATGGGTAACCCGGAACTTCCTCTTGCCCTGTGCCAGCAACACCACCTGTTGGATTGCTTGCGCCAGTGTAGCTCTTTTGAATCTCCTGCACACTGATCTCGATGCCTTTCATATTATCTACATCAACAGGTGTAACCAGATTTTCCTTACGTGTTTCTTTGTCAAAATTAAGTTTGGAGGCTACCAAAACATTAACTTTGTCTTCGCCTACAATCTGGGAAAGGAACTGTTTTACGTTATTACGGACATCGTTTTCAAACTTTTTCTGTAGTGCCATGTTCTCTTGAACTTCGGAAGACAACCCGCCACTGCCACCTCGGGCAGTTGGAATCAATTCTGCTTCATCTGTGTTTGTAATTGTGATGTTCTCAACAGGCAGATTAGGAATTGCAGTCTTAACCAAGTTAAAGTAGCCATCTACCGCTGCCTGATTTGGGTGATAACCCGGTTTGAATTGGAGAGCTACCGATGCTGATGCTTTGTCTTGTTCTTCCAAACCAGCAAAGATGTTATCTTTCGGCATATTAACCAGTACTTTAGCATCCTGTATCCCTTGCATCCGCTGAAGTAACTGTTCAACTTCTCCGTTTATAGCGTTGTTGTACTTTACATCAAACTCTTTATCCGTCATCCCGATGGGGGATGATGACTCCTCGAATGACTTATACCCTAATGAACCATTCTGAATAATCCCTTGAGATCCAACATTCACCTTTGCAATTGCAACACTAGTACTCGGTACGGATATGGTCTTGCCATCTGAACTTAATTTGTATGGAATGCTAGATGAATCGAGATAACTGATCACGCCCGCTGAATCACTTGCATTCAAATCTGTAAAAGCAACTTCATATTCCGTTTTGGACAATTGCATCGTGAGTACAACTGCAGCCAAAATCAGAAACAGGAAGGTAGATATAAATAATACTTTTTGCTTTTTGCTAAAACTATTCCAATACTGGGATGCCTTATCCCTGTACTGGGCGATTCTCTCATTCACTCTGTCACCCCATCCGAAACTTTGCTTAGTCTGTCCTTACTCAACCCTAGCCGTTTCATAGGTTGACGATCAGGAGCAGCATCGCAGCTGCTTTGTTGTAATGATCAGCGCTATTATCGAAGCGCAAGTAGGTTATTTTATAACTGCGTTCGCATAACTTCTTGGTATGCTTCGACCACTTTGTTTCGGACTTGAGTTGTGAGTTGTAGGCTTAACAAGGCCTGTTCGGAAGCAATCATCACCTGATCCACATTCGCTTTGCCGACCAAGAATTGATTCGACATTTCATGCGATTGAGCCTCCTGTGCTGCAACGGACCCTAATGCATTCTGTAAGTATGTACCGAAGCTCTGAATGGTTTCGGCTGGTGTAGAAGGCTTACTTTCGGTTGCACTCTTCATCTGTAGCGGTTGTATCCCCTGTGTGCTAAACATGTTGTTCTGAATCATTAATGTCCCTCCCCTTCATCCCTGGTTTGTATTTTTCTTATTTTCATTTTTAAGCAGATTATCTTCCAATCTCCAAAGCTTTGGAGATCATCGCTTTGGTTGAATTCAGTGCTGTTACGTTTGCTTCATATGAACGCGAAGCAGAGATCATGTCGACCATTTCTTTCGCAATATCCACATTAGGCATAAATACATATCCTTCTGCGTTTGCATCCGGATGAGAAGGGTCATACACAGGCTTGAGAGGTGACTGATCCTCGCGAATCTCCGTTACTCTTACGCCATCTCCTGAACCGCTACCTCTCATCTGATTTTGCAGCATCGTACCAAATGACGTTTTATTCGGCTCAAGCACAACCATTTTACGTTTGTAAGGGACCGCTTCACCATTGGATACGCTCGCGCGCGTAGTCTCTGCGTTGGCAATGTTGGAAGATATTACGTCCATCCGCAACCGTTGGGCTGTCAGAGCTGAGCTACTGATACTAAAACTATTACTAATGTTCAATTTAGGTTATCTCCCTTCCACGCCAACACGCATGATTTTAATTTGTTCGTTCACTTGCTGAATATAAGCGTTATAACGTAACTGATTCTCCGCCAGAAGACTCATTTCTCTGTCTATATCGACATTGTTTTCGTTGTTATTCATGGAGGTTGACTGGTCCATATTAACTACTGGCGTGGGTACGGAAGAGGAAGGACCTATGACAAAATGCCTTGCATCAGTTAATTTACCCTTAAGAACAGGCATATCTCCATTCATTTGCCCTTGCAACATTTCTTCAAAAGAAACGTCCGAGCGCTTGAAATACGGAGTATCGGCGTTCGCGATGTTGTCAGCAATTGTTCGTTGTCTGATATTGGACGCATCGAGTGCACCTTGCAATCTTTTAAAGCTGATATCGTTTAAAAGATTCACAATCTCCCTCCTCTCTTTAGAAGTTATGGAAAAAGATTGTATCTTTTCCCTTGAAAATTCTTATGTTTTTTTCGACAAAAACATTCGTCTTTACACGGTTTTCTAGGACTTAAGTAGAATTAACTCTGATGTTGTCGTATAACATAAGTTTCTTCGAGTTTGGGATTTATTACAATAAGAAAAAAGCCCTATCTTTTCTGAAAGACGGGGCTTTTTGTGTATTTTCTGCAAATTATGAATTTTTTCGTAAATGTTCGGGCCCAAAACAAAAGTATGTTAATACTCTCCCTTATTGTTCTTTAACATTCTTAAAATAAAAAAAAAATTTCGAGTCTCAGCATGAGCTTATATCGCCCGTAATTATGTATATTTCCGAATATTTCATAGTTGATAATGTTAGAATTTTTTGCCGTCATACTAAGGGTTTAAGGACAATATGATAGGTATACATACAAAGCTGTATATTAATCAATTGACAAATTATCTTTCAAGAATAAAGAAAACTCGTCTTGCCCACACAACACTTTCTTAACAATTCAGTGGGGTCTATATATTTTAATTTTAAGAAAACAATTAGTGGCTTCAAACTTTTCAACAATTCATCATTTTGCGCATTTACGCAACATTTACCAATCTGTCGACTAAACCGATGACCAGACTTGGAATAAGGAAAATTCTTTTAATGGGAATCATTGGGTATGGAATGGAAGAATAACTACCACTCCGATAGGTTTTAACTCCGGATACATGCGGCACAAGTCCTAGGTTTTGTCGATCCGTATAACAACCACACATCTTTTATCGGTTGTAACATCAAAATCCTTTAGGTAGAAACAAAAATAAACGATATGCGTTAAGTAAGAGGGCCTTTGTGATTCGTTAAAGGATCGCTTCCCTTTGTCGATCACACAAATGTTCTCTACTCTCTTGCATACCGTTCATTTATAACATCATTTTAACAACTACAAGGCTAGCCCTATGTTACAGAATATACTGACTCAAATCACGATCAAGCGCAATATCATTTAATTTCTCCCGGACATACTCCGGAGTAATCACCATACGTTCCAGTGTAAGCTCAGGTGCCTCAAAGGATAAATCCTCCAAAAGCTTCTCAAGAATCGTATGCAATCGACGTGCACCTATATTTTCTGTATTTTGATTGACGGATTCAGCCAATTTGGCAATCTCGCGAATAGCCTCATCCGAGAACTCAATCTCAATATTCTCTGTGCGCAACAGATCAACATACTGCTTGGTCAGTGCATTTTGGGGTTCAGTCAGAATGGATACAAACTCCTCCAGTGTTAGACTGCTTAGTTCCACACGAATTGGGAAGCGTCCCTGAAGCTCAGGAATCAAATCAGAGGGTTTGGCGACATGGAATGCGCCAGCTGCCATAAACAGAATATAATCCGTTTTGACAGGACCATATTTCGTCATTACTGTAGAGCCCTCTACGATAGGCAGTATGTCACGTTGCACACCCTCACGGGATACATCAGGACCACTACCGCGCCCTTGACTGGCGACCTTGTCAATTTCATCTATGAAAATGATACCTGTCTGCTCTGCTCGACGAATGGACTCTTGGGTAACATCATCCATATCGATCAATTTGCCTGCTTCTTCCTGGGTCAACACTTTGCGCGCTTCTTTGATGGCGAGCTTGCGCTTTTTCGTACGACGAGGTAAGAGGCTACCAAACATCTCCTGCATATTCATGCCCATCTGATCATTACCTTGTCCAGCAAACATGTCCATCATGTTAGGCGCAGTGTCTTCGACATCAATCTCAATGATGTCATCCTCCAGCTTGCCGGACAACAGATCAAACTTGATCTTACGGCGGCGTTCGGCAACCCCAGTATCCGGTTCTGGCTCATCCTGTTCCTGAACGTTGTTGCCATTATTACCAAAGATCATCTCAAAGGGATTACGCTGACTCTTGGACTTAGACTGTGAAGGAGCCAAAATATGTACAATTCGCTCATTGGCAGCTTCTTCAGCTTTGTCCTTCACTTTTTCAGTCCGCTCCAACTTCACCATCCGCAGTGATGTCTCAATCAGATCACGCACCATCGATTCAACGTCACGGCCAACGTAACCTACTTCAGTGAACTTGGTAGCTTCCACTTTCACAAATGGCGCACCTACCAGTTTAGCAAGGCGACGGGCGATTTCCGTTTTACCCACACCGGTAGGTCCAATCATCAAGATATTTTTAGGCACAATGTCGTCCTGAGTGTGCTCAGGCAAAAGGCTACGCCGATATCGATTACGAAGGGCTACAGCTACCGATTTTTTAGCTTTCTTTTGACCTACAATATACTTGTCAAGCTCTGCAACAATCTGTCTCGGTGTTAACGCTTGAGTATTCATATTGCTTCCCTCCTACCAGTATGTTGAATTTATTTTTCCTAACAAGGACAAAGAATCCCCTAGACGTCCTGGAGCAGATTACAGAATCATGCTCCACTACGGGAGATTTCTTTGGCTTATAACTCTTCTACAATAATATTATTATTGGTATATACACATAGCTCCGAGGCAATCTGAAGTGATTCACGCGCAATATCTTTCGCTTCCAGGTTTACTGCATGACGTTTCAACGCACGCGCAGCAGATAAGGCAAAGTTTCCACCTGATCCGATAGCAATAACGTCATCATCCGGTTCAATTATCTCCCCGCCGCCTGAAATGAGCAGCATACCTGATTTGTCCATCACAATCAAGAGTGCCTCAAGCTTACGCAAGATCCGATCCTGACGCCAATCCTTGGCAAGCTCTACAGCAGCACGTTGCAAGTTACCATGGTGCTCCTCGAGCTTACCTTCGAATTTCTCAAACAGGGTGATCGCATCCGCCACAGAACCAGCAAAGCCAGCAACAACCTGTCCGCGGTACAAACGTCTTACCTTCTTGGCTGTATTCTTCATCACAACACTTTGGCCCATGGTCACCTGACCATCTCCTGCGATTGCAGCCTTACCATTATGACGAACAGCACAGATCGTTGTAGCATGAAATGACATATCCATGATATCAGCATCCTCCCACGAATAATTTATACGCGTTCCGGAACAGTTAGACCTTCTGCTGCAGCAAAACTGGTGATGCCATCCAGTGCACGCTGTGCAAGAGCTTCATTTTTTTCCTTTTTGTTACGAATCTTTGTTTCAAGCTTCGGCAACAAACCAAAGTTTGCGTTCATTGGTTGGAAGTGCTTGAAGTCAGCCGTTGTAATATACTGAGCCATACTGCCAAGTGTTGTTTCTACCGGCAATACTACCAGTTCCTGCCCAAGTGCTGCTTTGGCTGCGTTCATGCCGGCAATCAGCCCTGATGCAGCAGATTCCACATATCCTTCTACACCCGTCATCTGACCTGCAAAGAACAGGTTTGGACGCTCTTTAAACTGATACGTCGGAAGAAGCAGTTTAGGAGAGTTAATAAATGTATTACGGTGCATTACGCCATAACGAACGAACTCTGCATTTTCAAGTCCAGGAATAAGGGAGAAGACACGTTTCTGTTCTCCCCATTTCAGATGCGTCTGGAAGCCCACCAAGTTATACAGGGTTCCAGCTGCATTGTCCTGTCTAAGCTGAACAACCGCATGTGGCAACTCTCCTGTATGAGGGTTAACCAGACCTACCGGTTTCATTGGACCAAACAGAGCCGTCTGTTTTCCTCGTTTCATCATCACTTCGATTGGCATACAGCCTTCAAAGTAGATTTCTTTCTCAAACTCTTTTAATTGAGCGACCTCAGCAGTAATGAGAGCTTCATAGAAGACATCAAACTCTTCTTCTGTCATCGGACAGTTCAGATATGCCGCTTCACCTTTATCATAACGGGAAGCCAGATACACTTTATTCATATCAATTGAATCTTTTTCGATGATCGGTGCAGCTGCATCATAGAAGTAGAAATACTCTTCACCCATTAGTGCCTTGATTTGCTCAGACAATGCAGGTGAAGTCAACGGCCCCGTTGCAACAACAACGATGCCATCTTCCGGCAGAGAAGTTAATTCCTCATTCACCACTTCGATGAGCGGATGCTGGTGCAACGTGGATGTAATCTCACCTGAAAATCCATCCCGGTCCACAGCAAGCGCCCCACCTGCGGGAACTGCATGTTTGTCTGCTGCTGACAATACGAGAGAATTGAGCATTCTCATTTCTTCTTTTAACACACCCACTGCATTGGTCAATCCATTCGCACGCAGCGAGTTGCTACATACCAGTTCTGCAAATTTATCCGTATGATGGGCTGGCGTTTTCACAACAGGTCTCATCTCGTATAATTTCACGCGTACGCCGCGACTTGCAATCTGCCAGGCCGCTTCTGTTCCTGCCAGCCCGGCACCAATAACGGTTACTTGTTGTTCATTCGTCAAAATCATTTACCCCCATAAAACAATTTCAAAATTCACTAAATTTGATTCGCATATATATTAATCCGCTGATTCGTCATCCGGTTCATCCACCGGCTCCTGATGATCACATGAAGTACACTGCAATCGTGCTCCCTTTTTGTTCCGCTTTTCAATCATTAGCGATCCGCAACTTGGACATGGTTTGGCTGAAGGTCTGTCCCATGAGACAAAATCACATTCAGGATATTTATCACAACCGTAGAAAATACGTCCTTTTTTGCTACGACGCTCAACAACATGACCTTCCTTACACTTCGGACAAGTCACGCCGATATCCTTGATAATCGGTTTGGTATTCCGGCAATCAGGGAAGCCCGAGCACGCAAGAAACTTGCCAAAACGTCCGAGTTTATAAACCAGCGGTTTGCCGCACTTCTCACAGATCTCATCGGATACTTCGTCTTCAATCTCGATTTCTTTCATTTCTTCTTCCGCAAACTCAAGGCGTTTCTCAAAAGATTCATAGAATTCTGCGAGTACTTTGACCCAATCCTCCGAACCTTCCTCCACATGGTCAAGATCACCTTCCATGTTGGCGGTGAACTCTACATTCAGGATTTCAGGGAAAAACTCTTCCATCTGTTCGATGACCAGTTCACCAAGCTCCGTCGGCATGAATTTCTTTTCCTCTATCGCAACATATCCGCGCTTCTGAATGGTCTCCAGTGTTGGCGCATATGTACTCGGACGCCCTATACCCAATTCCTCAAGCGTCTTAACCAACCTTGCCTCCGTATATCGTGGTGGCGGTTGTGTAAAATGCTGTTTTGGCTCAATCTCCTGCTTCTCAAGCACATCTCCACTTTTCAACGGAGGCAGCAGACGATCTTCATCGGTTGTACCATCGTCGTTTCCTTCAACATATACCTTCATGAAACCTTGGAATCGTACCTTCGAACCTGCTGCACGGAAAATGGTGTCCCCCGCAGCAATATCTACAGAGAGTGTATCCAGAATAGCCGAAGACATTTGGCTCGCTACAAAACGTTCCCATACCAGTTTATACAACCGGAACTGATCGCGACTCATGAATGACTTGATTGAGTCAGGGTCACGCAGAATTGAAGTTGGACGAATCGCTTCATGCGCATCCTGAGCATTAGCTGCTTTTTTGGAATAGTTTCGTGGAGTCTCAGGTGCAAATGGCTCACCATACTTACCAACGATATATTCTTTGGCTTCTTCTTGTGCAGATGCCGCAATTCGTGTGGAGTCCGTACGCATATACGTGATGAGACCTACTGTGCCTTCTTTTCCAAGGTCTACACCTTCATATAGTTGTTGGGCGACCGACATCGTCTTGGAAGCTCTGAAATTCAATTTACGCGCCGCTTCCTGTTGCAGAGAACTTGTCGTAAACGGGGCGGAGGGGTTACGGCTACGTTCTTTCTCTTTAACTTCCTTGATCGTAAAGTCTGCACCTTCGATCTGTTTCAGGATCGCTTGCACTTCCTCTTCACTGCCCAGCTCTGTTTTGGCCCCGTTCAGTTTATGAAACTTGGCTTCAAACGGATTGCCGTCTGCTGTCAGCTTGGCGGTAATGCTCCAGTATTCTTCCGGCTCAAAATCATCAATTTCATTTTCACGATCTAAAATGATTTTAACAGCCACGGACTGAACCCGGCCTGCAGACAAACCTTTTTTCACTTTCTTCCATAATAACGGACTAATTTTATATCCAACGAGCCGATCCAGAATACGTCTTGCCTGCTGCGCGTTAACCAAATCCATATTGATTTTCCGCGGCGTTTTGAACGCATCTTTGACCGCCTGTTT
Organism: Paenibacillus sp. FSL P4-0176; assembly: GCF_037975265.1. Taxonomy (NCBI): domain Bacteria; kingdom Bacillati; phylum Bacillota; class Bacilli; order Caryophanales; family Paenibacillaceae; genus Paenibacillus; species Paenibacillus sp. FSL P4-0176. The sequence goes on along the minus strand of NZ_CP150242.1, from coordinate 2,610,501 downwards.
TGTAATTTCATTAAATACTACCCGGCAATCTGCCGTATCGTCCAGTTCAAGGGCATGGGCCAAATGCCATGCGATAGCCTCACCTTCGCGATCCGGGTCAGCTGCGAGATACACTTTTTTCACTTTCTTCCGTGCATCCTTCAGTTCTTTCAAAATTGAACCTTTGCCGCGGATCGTAATATATTTCGGATTAAAATCATTCTCTACCTCAACGCCGATCTGACTCTTTGGCAAATCGCGAATATGCCCCATCGAAGCTTTTACGATGAACTTGCTGCCTAAATATTTGCCTATCGTCTTCGCCTTTGAGGGCGACTCCACGATTACGAGTGCATCCGCCATAGGTTCATCCTCCTCTCAGTCATGAAACTGTCATGAAACTGTTTCTGTAAGCTTATGCATAGTTAATAACTTCTGCTAATTATATATTTCCACGCACTACGTAGGTTGTAGCTTCGTCATACCCTCGCGTATTTAGTGCCTGGTAATTGGCTAATCTGCTTTTTTATGATTAAAGATAACAGAACTGAATGCAAATGTCCAAAATCCCAACCAAGCAGCTCAACCAGTTGATCCAATGATTGTTCTCCCTGTTCCAACAGATAAATCACACGTTGTTCATCTGGAGAGAGCTTAACCTCAGCGAATATCCCACGCCTGGAAGGCTCGCTTGTTTCGGTCGAACGTCCTCTATTGTAAGGAAGTTGTTCTGCATTTGGCAAGCCCAATCGATACTCTTCCAATACATCTGCTGCACAAGTGACCAATTTGGCCCCTTGACGGATAAGATTGTGTGCTCCCCGACTTTTCGGCGATGTAATCGGTCCAGGGACTGCAAATACATCCCTGCCTGCTTCAAGCGCAGCATCTGCTGTAATGAGTGAACCACTGCGAATGTCAGCCTCAACAACCAATGTTCCCAATGTCAGACCGGCAATGATTCGATTCCGTTCCGGAAATAATCCCTGGCGCGCTCTCGTACCTGGTGGATATTCCGACAAAAGCAGCCCCGTCTCCGCGATTCGTTCAGCGAGGCTTGTATTTTCGGGTGGGTATATATTATCAATCCCTGTTCCAAATACTGCAATCGTTTTTCCTTTGGCACGTAGTACTGCCTCATGACATACGCTATCAATACCGCGGGCAAGCCCGCTTACAATCGTCAGTCCTGCATTGCATAATTGCTCTGCCAGCTTTTCTCCAACTTTGCGCCCATACACGGTTGGCATACGAGTTCCCACCATGGCAATAGACGAATTGTGAAGCAAACTAACATCCCCTCGAGCATACATTACCCAGGGAGGCTGAACGGTTTCCTTCATTAATATGGGATATTTCTGATCCAGATAAGTAATAACCTCTATCCCCTGATTGTAAACGTGTTCTCTTTTACTCTCGATCCATTCGATAGTAAATTGGCTAGCCAAGCGTGCAGCTTGATCTTTGCGCAAGCCTGCTGCGACCCAGTCGCTTTCCCCATAATTCAATAGTTCGGGTAATTCATGTTGTCCCAGAATCAGTTTCGAGATTGTTTTCTTGCCAATGCCCTCCATCTCATGTAACCCAAACAAGATCCATCTTTCTTCCATACCATAAACCTCCCAAAGCGGGAAGAGATCTTCCCTCATATTGTGTGTTAAGTGACCACGGAATGCAAGCGTTTACGCAGATGAGAGACAATTCCTCCCCCTTTTCCCGTAAAAAAAACGCAAAAAAGCAACCCTTCGCCCTGTTCAAGGACAAAAGGTTGCTTACCTTTTCCGTAACCATAATAGTCGGTCTACCAGAAATAAATCATTTCCGAGCCGTTTCTTCTATTATAACGAAAAAGAATTAATGTGTCGTGCACAAATTCAAAATACCGCGTTCCTCAAGTACACTCACCAAAGTCGAACCCATCTCAGCAGGAGTTGGTGCTACTTTGATTCCACATGATTCCAGCTTCGCAATCTTCTCTTTGGCTGTACCTTTACCGCCAGAGATAATAGCGCCAGCATGGCCCATCCGTTTGCCTGGAGGCGCTGTTACGCCACCGATAAAGCCAACAACCGGTTTGGTCATGTTTTCACGTACCCAATCTGCAGCATCCTCTTCAGCTGTACCACCAATCTCACCAATCATGATGACCGCATGAGTCTGTGGATCTTCATTGAACCGTTTGAGGATATCAATGAACTCGGAGCCTTTTACAGGGTCTCCCCCGATTCCTACAGCAGAAGATTGTCCAATGCCACGTGTCGTCAGTTGATGAACGGCTTCATAGGTAAGTGTTCCACTACGGGAAACAACGCCTACGTGCCCTGCCATATGGATATAACCAGGCATGATACCGATTTTACATTCGCCTGGTGTAATGACACCTGGACAGTTTGGTCCGATCAGGACGGTATTTTTACCTTCCATGAAGCGGTCAACCTTGATCATGTCAAGAACCGGAATACCTTCTGTAATACAGATCACGAGGTCCAGCTCAGCATCAACAGCTTCCATAATGGAATCTGCTGCAAATGCAGGAGGAACGTAAATGACGCTCGCTGTTGCGCCTGTAGCTTCCTTCGCTTCCTGCACAGTGTTGAACACCGGCAGACTAGCTACTGTACCGTCTTCCAACGTGATATCCACATTAGTTCCGCCTTTACCCGGTGTAACTCCGCCTACCATCTGGGTTCCGTAGTCCAATGCGCCCTTCGTGTGGAACATTCCCGTTGAACCCGTAATGCCTTGCGTAATGACTTTTGTATTTTTATCGATCAAAATACTCACGTTGCTTCACATCCTTACGGTTATTTTTCAATTCCCGGACAGCTCCGGTACTAAGGAATGAACTTATTTTACGAGGGCAACAATTTTCTGTGCACCATCGGCCATGGAATCAGCAGGAACGATATTCAGGCCAGATTCACCCAGAATACGTTTGCCAAGCTCCACGTTAGTTCCTTCAAGACGAACAACCAGCGGTTTGGTCAGGCCAAGCTGCTTCGCGGCTTCAACAACACCATTGGCGATAACATCACAGCGCATGATGCCACCGAAGATGTTAACAAAGATCCCAGCTACTTTGGCATCGGACAAGATGATCTTAAATGCTTCAGTCACCTTCTCCGTTGTCGCACCGCCCCCAACGTCAAGGAAGTTGGCCGGGTCTCCACCGTAGTATTTAATAATATCCATCGTTGCCATCGCAAGTCCCGCACCATTGACCATACAGCCGATGTTGCCATCAAGTGCTATGTAGCTGAGGTCGTATTTGGAAGCTTCGATTTCTTTTTCATCCTCTTCATCCAGGTCACGCAGTTCCAAAATGTCTTTGTGACGGAACAGGGCGTTGGAGTCAAAGTTTAATTTCGCATCTAGCGCGATAACGTTTCCATCTCCGGTAACAACGAGAGGATTGATCTCTGCAATAGAGCAATCTTTTTCGACAAATGCAGTGTACAGCGCGAGCATGAACTTAACAGCTTTGTTCACCAGTTCATTCGGAATCTTAATGCTGTAAGCCAGTTTACGGGCCTGGAACACTTGCAATCCAATGGCAGGGTCAATGATTTCTTTGAAAATTTTCTCAGGTGTAGCTTCAGCTACTTCTTCAATCTCAGTACCGCCTTCTTCGGAAGCCATCATAACTACACGGCCTGTGGCACGGTCCACAACAACACCCACATAATACTCTTTGCGGATATCGCATCCTTCTTCAATCAGAAGACGTTTCACTTCTTTACCTTCTGGTCCAGTCTGGTGTGTTACCAATACTTTGCCCAGAATTTCGGAAGCATAGGCACGAACTTCATCCGTACTCTTTGCCACTTTTACGCCGCCGGCTTTACCCCGGCCACCTGCGTGAATTTGTGCTTTGACAACAGTCACTGGACTGCCCAATGCCTCAGCGGCCGCGACCGCTTCATCGACTGTATAAGCAACCTTTCCGTTTGGAACGGTAACTCCATACTGTTTCAGTACTTCTTTTCCTTGATATTCATGGATATTCATTCTCGAATCCTCCTATCAACATGACTGCAACAAGGCGGGTTGGTAGACTAACAAAAGACAAATGTTGACTATTTTCACTCAAGCCCAATTCATTGTAACACGTTTTTAAAACGCTTTCCTTAAAAAACTAATGGTTAATAGACAGTATTTTGATATGAGTATGATCCCATATTGTGAATGCTTGGGTATATATGGAAAAAACCCCAGATAAAAACTGAGGTTTCCTTGATGTAAAACTACATTTTATTTTTTGGCTGCGTTGGTGTTGGTTTCGTGAACTTTCTCCAGCAATCCTTTGAACTGACCCAGCAATGTTTCAAACTCTGTACTGTTCAAACACGCATCTCCCTGAATGGATTCAGGTATGGATAATGCCTTGTTCCGCAACTCACGACCCGAGTCGGTTAGTGTAATTAATACTTTTCGTTCGTCCTGAGCCGAGCGTTCGCGATTAATAAGTCCTGCTGACTGCAAACGTTTGAGAAGTGGTGTCAACGTTCCCGAATCGAGATAGAGAGCCTCCCCGATCTCCTTAACCGTACATTCTTCACGTTCCCACAAAACCATCAACACCAAATACTGGGAATACGTTACGCCAAGTACCTCCAGATAAGGCTGGTACATCTTCGTAATCTCACGTGAACAAGCATATATGGCAAAGCATAATTGGTTATCCAGCTTCAAACTGTCAGTCTGCATATGTCTTTCTCACCTGCCTATTGTGCAATCTATTCCTAATAATACGGGAACTATAGATCTATACTATCACAAAATAGAAAAAAAACAGAATAATTGAGCACAAATGATTTTACTATTCAATTTAATTATGATAAATTAGATTGTGTAAAACATAAATATAATTAGATAATCAGCAGTTCATCCCCATGATTTAACAACAATAATAGATAAGTCCATCGAACAGATTCACGCTTTCTCGGGCTAAATTTAATAAACATAATGAAAGTTTATACGTAACCATGTTCGCAAAGCTATTTAATGATTTCCTTCCAGAAATAAAATTCAGGGATCAGGAAAGATGACTACAGCAATGATAATGACAGGTTGACTCCATGATTCCTTTTATATAAAATGCTAATAGAAGCTGAGGAAGCACCTTAATTCGTAGACTGGCCCGTATTATGCGGAGTCAAGAATCGAGTGAGGTGTTTCTTTTTTATGTACGGAAAATTACACAGTGCGTGTTTGTACGGAATCGATGGTGTTCTGATCGAGGTGGAAACCGATTTATCCAATGGTCTGCCACAGACATCCATCATCGGTTTACCGGATTCAGCCATTCGTGAGGCCGTTGAACGTGTTCGTGCAGCGATTAAAAACTGCGGATATCAGTATCCTTTACAGCGGATCACAATCAATCTGGCCCCCGCTGATCTGCGAAAGGAAGGATCTTCCTTTGATCTGGCTATCGCTATTGGTTTACTTATGACAAGCGGCCAGCTTGTACTTCCTCCCCAGGAACGGACACTAGTGGTTGGCGAACTGGCGTTGGACGGTTCGATCAGGTCCGTGCCGGGCATTTTATCCATGGTGGATCTGGCCAAACGACAAGGCTTTACGTCCGTGCTCCTACCTTTGGATAACGTGGAGGAAGCGTCACTGATTCGAGGTATCCAGGTTTTTGGCATTCGTCATTTACAGGATATTGCTCCGGAAAACCCAGATCAACCCTCTAGTTCAGTGGGAATACCAAACAATTCGAATGCAGGACCAGTCGTGTTGAAAAATTATGCACACCTTGCTGCTCCTATAACTGATAAGACTCATAAGATGGCGGATAGGAAGCCAAGACAAACACCATTATTTGCAGATGACTATAGCGATGTTCTGGGGCAGCATCATGTAAAACGCGCGCTTATGATTGCTGCAGCCGGCATGCATAATATACTGCTCGTTGGACCGCCAGGCACGGGCAAAACGATGTTAATCAAACGTCTACCCTCCATCCTTCCTCCTTTGTCAGAAGATGAAGCGTTGGAAGTCACCAAAGTATTAAGTGCCGCAGGCAAGTTGAAAGAAGCGCCTCAAGGCCTGATTGCAGACAGACCTTTTCGCTCTCCTCACCACACGATATCCACCTCTGGTCTGATTGGAGGCGGTGGTATCCCAAAACCGGGTGAAGTGAGCCTTGCCCACCGGGGCATATTGTTTCTGGATGAATTACCTGAATTCCAGCGCCAAGTGCTGGAGGTATTAAGGCAGCCGTTAGAGGATCGCACAGTGACAATTAGTCGGGCTCGCGCTGCATTCACCTTTCCGGCCCAATTCATGCTTGCATGTTCCATGAATCCCTGTCCCTGCGGTTATTTGTCCGCTCATTCGGAGGAGCAACGCTGCATATGTAGTCCAGCCCGTGTTGCCGCATACCGAGCCAAAATTTCAGGACCACTGCTGGACCGCATTGATCTTCAGGTTGAAGTTCCTCCACCAGGCGAGTGGCGCAAGTCTGCTGCTTCCCCTTCCTCTGAAGAAATGCAGGCAAAAGTGATCCACGCTCATCAAATTCAGGCTACACGTTATGCCAAAAGTTCGGTTCGTTGGAATAGCCAGCTTTCGGGCACGCTTTTGCGACGAACGATCCATCTCCCCCAAGAGGCAGAGCAGCTGTTAGAGCAAACGCTGCAAACGTTAAACCTGAGCATGCGTGCACATGATCGGATAATCAAGATGGCACAGACAATTGCCGATCTGGACCATGAAGGTGAAATTGTGACAGCTCATGTGGCTGAAGCCATCCAGTATCGTCAATTGGATCTTAATCTATTTTAGAAGCATATGGAGGAAAGAACAGGCCGATTTACCCAAAGGCAGTGAAATGGGCATGAAACTGCGGACATCAGAGGAAAATCGAGAAGGATTCCTTATGCAGATTCTACAATGCGGATACACCAACATGACAAAAAAACGTACAAGCCCTTCTCTTCTGTGAAGAAAGGTACTTGTACGTGGATTTCCCCTGTAAACGTAAGGGGATCTTATATAGCTAAGGTCTACAATAATTTATTATTCAAAAAGAGTGAGTTTGTCCTTGGCTGGTGTGCGTTCTTTGGCAGAAGGAATAACATCAGGGTAACCCATATAAATCATGCCTACAATCTTCTCTCCCGCCTCTATTCCAAGCGATTTGCGGAATTTGGGAGCGTACAAAAATGGCTTGGTCACCCAGAACGTTCCAATGTCTTCACTCCAGGCTGCAAGCATAAAGTTTTGAACCAATGCACTAACCGCAGCGAAGTCTTCGTCCCAGATATTCTGTCTTGGATCTTCTTCCAGCACAACAAGCATAACGGATGGAACTTGCATAATATTGGGTGAGAATTTGTTGTCTTCTCCCATTTCTGCATCAATAGCCTCCGCCAGTTTCTTCCGTCCATTTCCGGTAAACAACAAAAATCTCCAAGGTTCACGCAGTTTATGGTTAGGAGCCCAGACTGCCGTATCCAGCAAATCTATAATCTGCTGTGTAGGAACAGCTTCTTTTTTGAATTTTTTCACCGTACGACGGTTTTGAATCGCATTTCTGACTTCATTTGTTGTTTTCGTAGCTTTACTCATCGGCCGTACCTCCTGTTTATAAAATCATTTGCAACCGCAATAGTGATTCGCGGCCTTGTACATTCAATATAATTTCTTTATGACATAATAAAATACCAGTTTACCTTCTTGATTATACACCCATCTGATCACGAGATTCAAAGGGGAGGCAAAGGTCAGTACCGTTAGGGTCATTCCAACAGAAAAGACGACTCTGAATCTTGATTCACCACGAGGGATCATAAAGTCAGAACCGTCTTTTATTCTCATGTTATTGATTCACATATCATATCAACGAGTAATCAATCGTCGTAACTCTCCCCTTCAAACGTGCCATTCCCTTCAAATGTGCCATTAATAAAATCCATTTTGTTGTACTTCTCCTGGTTACCTGCAACATCTGTACTATAGTACTCTACCACCTTGACATCAGGGGCATAAAACTTGACGGGTCCTTCATAGTTTTTCCATTCTCCCCCGTTGATTCGATATTGCGTTGTTTTTACGCCCGAACCTTTGACTTCGTCTGTTGCCTGAAGTCTGAATGTAAATCCTTTGATGTATATTTTCCCGTTCACAGTATCTGTAATAGGAACTAATCTGTACTTGGTTACTGGAGGTGTAATATCTGCATCCTTCTTAAGTACGATATTAAACGTATTATGATCTCCTTTTACAAGAGTAACGCTCAGGCTCGTTTTTAGATATCCTGCTGCTTCTCCCGTTATCGTTCTAGCCCCTGTTGGTACGCGCTTTATTAAATAGTTGCCTTGAGCATCTGTTGTTGCCGAACCTCCAGCATTAACTTTAGCCCCACTTACTGGATTGCCCGACTCATCTACAACTTTTCCCCGCACGTGTGCCGCCTCTGCCAAAACAACATCCATTCTCAAGGTTCCTCCCTCCCGGACACCCAAGCGATCCTGTTCATATAACATATAATCATCGGCATCTACCCATATTGCAATGTTCGGATTATAGGCGTAATCAATTCCTGTAACCGCATATCGACCTTGCTGATCAGTTTTCACTATACGATCAAAGACACTTGTTACTTTTATACGAGCATCTGGAACCGGTCTGCCTGCCTGATCTTTGACTGTTCCTACAATCGTGGATGGCTCATAAATACGAAAATCAAGTTGTATTTGCTCTCCCCCCCTTAAACTATAGGAAGTGTAATGTCGATACGGCACATACCCCTCTGCTTCAACTGAAAAGGTAAATACAGTATAGTTCTCAACGGATTCAATAATACGATAATTCCCACTCTCATCTGTCTCCACGCTGTGTTCCTTATTCCCATAATCAAGCCAATACTTGACTGTGGCGTCCTTGACAGGCAATCCCTGACGATCAATCACTTTACCTGACACACTAACCGCATTGTCAGATTCAGTAGCATAAGAAACTCCGGAATACATGATTCCAAACAAAATGAAACATAAAGATAGTGTACTTAGTCGAATTATCCATTTGATACTTGTCTGCATCTTCTCACTACACCTCACCATTTATTTTATTGATCAAACATTCCTCTTTAGCCTCTTAAAATTAACTGACCATAAGTTCAAGCTTCCAGAATTCTCCGTCCCAAACATATTGCCAAATCCCCTGTCCACCGTTCATGGTCTCGCTGATATCCAGCACTTCCATCTGAGGGCACTCCCATACTTGTTTTACTGTGTTGTTCGAAGTATTCTGAAGCTCTTTCATACATCCCACCAACCTCTCTTTAAATTTCAACTTTCTTAGTTTATTACAAATGATACATTTTGTATCTATAAATTTCTGAAATACGATGATTTTATTATCAATGCTCTAACCTCTGTTTTTTGATTTCATAGTTAAATCAAAAAAGCCGCAGCTCCTGTATAAATAGGAACTACAGCTTTAGTATATTAACTAATTTTAAAACTAAAACGAATGCAAAGATAAGACATAATTAAACTTGTACTTCGAAATCACTGACCGACTCACATTAAAAAGATACATTACGTATCGCATAATATAGCAATAACTTCTAGTGTAATTTTTAAAAAGCATTAACAATATGATTCACAGAGACAATCTCTCCTGCTTGATCAAGCATTACGGCAATTACATCAAAACGGATCTGAAGTTCCGTCTCTCCCGTCATTTGCAAATACACGGATGCGGTTGAACGTACCTGCTGCATTTTACGCATATCAACCGATTCCTGAGGTGTACCGTACTGAGCGGCTCCACTTCTGCTTCTTACTTCTACAAAGACAAGCAAGCCCTCGTAGGAAGCAATGATGTCAATCTCACCGCTACGGCAACGCCAGTTCTGTCTAATGATTCGATAATCGTGCTCTCGCAACCATTGACAGGCAGCCTCTTCACCTAATCGGCCTTTCTGCTGTCGTGTGAGCTTTAATCCTGGCTCCTGACCCAATCTACGTTCTACCATGACTCATTTTCCTCACGTCCTGAGGCCATGCGATCTGCACGGTAGACGTACGTTAGCACCTCTGCGACCAGTTGATACAGTTCTGCCGGAATCTGTTCATCCAGATCCAACTTGGAGAGCACCTCCACAAGTGCTGCATCCTCCTGAACAGCCACGCCGTTTTCTCTGGCTTTATCAAGAATGGCTTCTGCCACTTTGCCGCGCCCCTTGGCTACAACAACAGGCGCTTCGCTCTCTCCAGGGACATATTTTAGGGCAACCGCCTTTTTGGAGAGCAGGTCCGGTTGTGACGACTCGTCTTTCATACCTTCAAGTCCACCCCTTTGTATCGTTCAGGACTATAGTCCGAGGCCCGCGTTTTTCGTTCCGCGCCCGGTTCCTGGCCCGCAGGCCACGGTTCCGCCTTGAAGGTCAGCAGTTGATAGCCCAGCTTGTCCAATGCCTGATGGATCACCTCTCGTCCGCTCTCCAGAAGCGGTCCCATTCCTTCGCGATCATTTAATACACGCAGACTGACAATGTTATTAACCACATGGACATCTACCAGAGTAGGCCCAAGACTTTTCATGTCCAGATCAAACCACAGACGGCAATTGGAGGCATCCAGTTCCCCACGTTGACCTCTGCGAGACTGAATCTGAACAGACGCCGTTTCTTCCCCGTCCGGTCCAGTGATCGGAATAAACCAGTGCATCTGTGCAAATGTAGCACTGCGATCTGTCGTTAGCAATAACTGCTGACCTGTCAGATATTGCACGGCCTGTCCGGCGGCATCCTTAAGCGCCGCGGGTGCACCTTCGCTGCTGGCGAGCTGCAGCAGCAAGCCCTTCAGCGTGTCCGCATTCGCCGGACTCGCCGCATCCCCCACGCGCGGCTGCACTGCCGCGCCGTGAACGGCCTGCTGCTCGTGCTCCGCACCGAGCAGCTTCAGCACGCGCCCCACCCACGGGTCCCCCTCGTGGGTGACAGGCGCGTGCACTGCCGCAGCTCCCGCAGGTGCTGCGGCACTACCGCCAGCCGGCGGCGCATCAGCGCCGGCTGGCAACGGCTGCGGCACGCCTCCGGCAGCCGCAGCCGCCTGGCCGCCCTGCGATGCAGGGGCGGCCTGTGCGGCAGTGGACGCGCTGCGCAGGGCGTCCAGCAGCGCCAGCAACTTGGGCGCCAGCTGCGCTGCCGTAGGCGCTGCTGGCGCCGCCTGGCCTGCTGCGGACGGCGTCCCCGCAGCAGCAGGCGTTTCAGCGCGGCCGTCAGTCCGCCCGGCCGCGCCTGTTTCAGGCTGGCCTGCACTTGCACGGCCAGCCACAGATTCAGTAGCCGCCCCCGATGTACCCGGGCGGCTCCCAGCCTGCCCCGCGTCAGCCCCGCGCGGGCTCTCTCCAGGTATTCCAGTTCCAGACGGAATACCTGCACCCCCTTTGCCAGCCGTTTCAACGTTGCTGGCAACTGCCTTTGCCCCAGCTTCAGCATTTCCGGTGCCTCCGCCGGTTTGCACGTTTCCTTTCACCGCAGTACCTGCATCCTCTGCCCCGCCATCCGTCATGGATATAGCACCTGCCAACGCCGCTTGTCCTTGTTGCGTTGACAAAGCAGGTGTTCCCGTTCCAGTCACCTGACGACCGTTGCCTGATGCAGCCAATCCTTCTTCCATGTGTGCTCCATTCAGCACGACGGGTACACCAGCCACAACAGCTGGTTTCATGGCAGCAGATTGCTCTCCAGGCAATACCGGTTTACCTGTTGTTTGAGTAAGCATCGTTTCCAACTGGTCAGCCAACCCGCTTAACAACTGGTGCAGAGGGGGGCCAAACACCGTCTGGTGTAATCCTTTTACTGTTTCCGCCGTAACCGGAAGACCACGCTGAAAAGCAATTCCCGTCGCCTGCACCCATTCTTCCACAGGTACCTGTGCAGGTTTAGCAGTCATCATATTCTGGACCATAGCCACATTATCCTTCGTTAGCGGCAATCCGCTACGCTGCATGGCAAGTAACAGTTCCCGGTTCCCTTTTGTATCCGGCAGTCCTACATCCTTAAGCAGGTTGTTCAGCGAAGCTTGTGGCAGCTCAGCAAGTGTACCCGTCATAGGTTTCATTACCGTTATGCCATTTTCACCTGGAGGCTGCACTTGAAGCAACGTGGTCTCACCCGGACGGAGTGGAGTCTCCAACTTGGCGCGCACTTGCACACCTTGAATCTGCAGAACTGCTTCTCCCCCATCATCGGATACACTAACGACGGAGCCACGAACCACCTGACCTTCCTTTAATTCAAGCGGTTTGGCATTGCCGGGCTTACTGTCTCCCATTAACCCCTTTATCATGGAACCGATATTCAAATCTCTCCCCCTCCTTTCTTCAAACCTGTATTAAAACAAAGATTGCTGCTCTCCAAGCAGGTTGCCCAGAAAACTGCGCCGATGCATCGGGGTTGCCCCCAATGCCATAATTTGCTCCCGATGAACTTTTGTTGCATATCCTTTATGTATCGACAAACCATATTCCGGATATAACGTATCCCATTCTTCCTTACACAGCCGATCTCGCGTTACCTTGGCAATAATAGATGCCGCTGCGATCGATTGACTATTAGCATCCCCTTTAATAATGGACAGTTGAGGTACATTCACATCCACCTTCTCGGCATCCACCAGCATATAATCAGGAGTTTCTCCCAATGCTTCAACCGCACGTTTCATCGCAAGTCTCGCAGCCTGTTTGATGTTAAGCCGATCAATTGTCTCTGCATCCGCATACCCGATACCTACCGCCAGCGCTTTTTCCATAATGATGTCATATAATGCATCACGTTTTTTCTCCGTTAATTTCTTGGAGTCATTCACGCCTTCCAGGATGAGATCCTTCGGTAAAATAACCGCCGCTGCCACAACATCCCCAAACAAACAGCCCCGTCCCACCTCATCAATACCAGCAATACGTTCAAATCCACTGTCCCAATACTCCCGCTCATAGAGCAACAGATCTCGAGGTTCACTGACTTCTTTTTTCTTCTTTGGTCCAATCGGAGTATCCAGTAGATTCAACCCGATCTCTTCATTATTTTCAACCATAACGCTCATCTCCTCTACCCACGCTTTTTCAGCATACGTATCACTTACAACTTTTTATAATATAGACGTAGATCCTCTGTCTTTTGTTCTGTACAACCTGTCTCTCTCAGTAAAACTTTTCCTTGAGATTTATAATATAAAGATAGTGATGTCTTCATTTATCGGTATTTGATGGTTTAAATTGAATATATCAGACCTCGTCTAATTTAAATTGCACCACCATTTATCATAGCACGATTTTGATGCACCTGATATATAGGTCAGCCAATTCCATAAAGCGTACTGTTCTTCAATCCTCTTCCATTTTATCGTTTTCGACGTATGTTCCAGCTCTACTTCCACGTTTGTATACACAAAAAAACGACCGCTCCCGGTAATCCGGTAACGGCCGCTTCTTTCGGCACTTGTATATATGAAATGAACAGATAAAGATAATGATCTTCATCGTGTAGAGTCCATTTTTTTTAATAGGGAGCTTCCATAGAGAAACGTCCCATTTTACCCGCTCGTAGTTCACGCAGAAATGCTCGTGATGCCTTTTCCAGATCAATGCGTCCACCGCTTACAATGCAACCACGTATACGGCCAACTTGTTCCATAATCGCAATAACACTGTCTGAATCATCTGCATCCTTGGAGAACTCCTGAAGTCCATATCTCTCTTCAAGGGCGTCCCAGTAATAACGCATCAGGTAACTGATTCCAAAAAAGGCGATATCCTCTGCATTCAAAATTTCCTCTTTGATCGCACCAGTTACGGCAAGACGATAACCTACATTTTGATCTTCGAACTTAGGCCAAAGAATACCTGGAGTATCCAATAACTCCATTTCTTTGCCTACCTTGATCCACTGTTGCCCCTTCGTCACACCAGGACGATCTCCTGTTAACGCAATACTCCGTCCAGCCAGTCGGTTAATCAGTGTTGATTTACCTACATTGGGAATCCCTACGATCAACCCGCGAACCGCACGAGGATTAATCCCTTTAGCAATTTGACGGTCAATTTTTTCTTTAAGAAGAAGCTTGGCCTGCACGGGAATATCTTTAACATTGGTTCCCGTCGAAGCATCTACAGGAAAAGCGGTAATTCCTTCTTTTTTGAAATATTCAATCCATTCTTGCGTCACTTTTGCATCTGCCAAATCCGATTTGTTCAACAAAATCATCCGGGGTTTATCCAGCAATATTTCGTCAATCATTGGATTACGGCTGGAGACAGGCAGACGGGCATCCAATAGTTCGATGACCACGTCGATGAGCTTTAACTTATCCTGAATCTGGCGTCTGGCTCGAGTCATATGACCTGGAAACCATTGTATCGTCAACTTGTCTTCACCTCATTATTTACTTCAATTTCAGTGGTTGATCCACTTAATCTCACCGATCGGCCAGAAAATCACATCTGCACGACCAATAATATCTTTTAACGAAACATAACCGATCATACGGCTGTCTGTACTATTTGGACGGTTATCTCCCATGACAAACACATGACCTGCCGGCACTTTGCCATCAGGGAACTGTTCATTCGGGAAATCCTTCACGTTATAGGTTCCACCATTTGCTTCAGCTGCATCAATGGCTCCTTGAATATACGTTTCATCAACCTTTTTACCGTTAACCATCACGGTATCGTCTTGAACCTCAACGGTATCACCTTCTACAGCAATAACACGTTTAATGAAATCTCGACCTTCGGATGGTACGTGGAAGACGATAACTTCACCGCGCTTCGGTTCTCTGATATCATATAAGATTTCGTTGACGATCACACGTTCACCCGTTTCAAAGTTCGGCTGCATGGACGGACCGTCCACAACAAACGGTTTGAAGAGCAACCACCGAATGAGAATGACGAGAACTAATGCGATAACAATGGCTTTAAGCCATTCAACAATTTCATTTTTGGCTTTTTTGGATCGACTATCTTTCTCTTCGGCAGGATTGCCCCGGTCATGTTGAACTTCTTGTTCCATTCAAGATCTTCCTCTCTTCACAGTACATGTTTATAGCAGTACACACATCCAGCATTCTGTATCGTTCCAATAACTCAATGGATGGATACAAAACATTCACATCAGTTATGTAATCTTACACCAAGCATTACAGTACATTTAATCCACAATTCAAATGCCTTCAAGAGGTTGTTCAAAAAGTCGGTACTGAAACCGGTCTTTTGAACACGCACTTCAATAACTGATTTTACAATCCTCCCGGACTATTCCCCGCATGTGTTGCCATACCATTTTACTCGGAAGTGTACCTCCGGTTCAACTTTTCCCGGACAAAAACGAAAAGGGCTTGTCTCCAAGCCCTTCCCGGTATCCGTTATATTAACGAATTTCTTTAATTCTCGCTGCTTTACCGCGTAGTTCACGAAGATAATAAAGCTTCGCACGACGAACTTTACCACGGCGAGCCACTTCGATTCTATCGATTTTAGGGGAATGAAGCGGGAAAGCTCTTTCCACACCTACACCGTAAGAAATTTTACGAACTGTAAAAGTCTCACTGATTCCACCACCACGGCGTTTAATCACAACACCTTCGAACAATTGGATACGCTCGCGAGTTCCCTCGATTACCTTAACGTGCACTTTCAAAGTGTCACCAGGACGAAAACTCGGAAGATCCTTGCGAAGTTGTTCTTGTGTAATCGCTTGAACGATATTCATCTATGACTCCCTCCTTCCATACAGGCGTTCATACTTCTTCCAGAGATCACCTTGTCTCCTTCATCATCCATAGAGGACCGCCGTATTCCACATAACAGACTTATTGTATCACGCAGCATATCAAAACACAAGAGAAATTAAACAAATGCCTATTGTTCAATCTGCCACTCTGAAACTCATCCATCACATGTTAACTTCATTCTAAAATACATTCTCCCGTATGGAAAGTGAATCAACGCTCTCATCTGCAAGTCAACCTGATACAGGAAAAAATACTGTAACTTCCAGTGTAGTAATATCGTCTATGATATAACTTATTGACCACTTTAAAAGGAGAATCCCAAGACTTATGAAATATTGGAAAAGATCACACTTGCCCTACTCGCCATGCTCACATGCTCCATTACACTATATTCATATGCCGTAACTCACCCAACGAATGCACTGTCACACAAAGCCTGCACATCCTGGGACATAGTCAAACGCAAAGCGTTCGAGCTGTCACACACTGACTTCTCTAACCAATCTGTGCTGATGTATCATTACATAGAGCCCAAACTGAATAATCACGAGACAGATAATAAATCCATCATTAATCTGGAGGATTTTGAGCAAAATATGAAATACCTGCATGATGAAGGCTACCGCACGATTACATTGAATCAGCTTGAACAATATGTTAGCGGGAAGATTTCCCTGCCACAGAAGTCCATTGTAATTACCTTTGATGACGGATACCAGAACAATTATACTTTAGCTTACCCTGTGCTTCAGAAATATAATTTTCATGCCTCGCTGTTTGTCATAGGCAGTAAAATTCAAGATCAACCTTCGGAATTTGAGCCCGCCATTAACAGTTTCATCTCCAAACCAGAGATGCAGGCAGCAACTGACGTATTTGAATTCAATAGCCATACCTATAACCTGCATCACAAGGGATTTATGCGCTGTGGTAACAGTGTTCCTGTCGGTCTGGACACCAGTCTTCTGGATGATGATATCCAGCATATGAAGCAAACCGGAATAGACACACCTTATTTGGCCTATCCTTTTGGTTATACCAGCACACAGATGATCTACAAGTTACAGCAACATGGATATCGCATGGCTTTTACCGTAAAGTCTGGATTTGTGCATCCAGGAGATCATCCCATGAAGCTGCCTCGCTTGACGGTCACGACAGGTACTGATTTGGCGACCTTGCTTCAACCCGAATCCAGTCCGCAGAACGAACCATTTGCATCGGAGAATGACCAGTAAAACCTAGATTTTAACTTCACCGCCCGGATACAGAGTCGAGTTATACAGCCTTTTAAGCTGTGGCTTGGCTCTTTTTGCATCGGTAAGTGATAATGTCATCGGAGAGCTGGAATAAATCACTGCTTCCTCTGCGTCATAGATGATGATCTGTTCTTTCCCCGTCTGAACCAGGTCTGCATGTACCGCATATCCCTCTTTCGGGAATTCAGTAACCGTTTTCATATCTCCATCTACCAAAGAAGGCAACACATCTCCACCTCTACGATACGCCAAAATATAATCGAGTCCACCTTCATCCCAGTTACATACAGGCTCTATAATGGTTAACCAGCCAGGAGTCGTGCGGTTTTCTTTCCATATTTCTTGCCCTGCGCTATCCAGCATGAACATTCCATCCTTACCATTCTCATCCCCACGGACAATCCGGTCCAGACCTGCAATCTGTAAACCTATCATTCCAGTACAAAAATGGCCTAATGCAATATGCTGTGATTCAATCGAATCTTCATAACGCCACTTCTCATTACCATAGCGGTCCATCATGACCGTAACACTGCCACCGATAACAATCTCGACTTCCCCATCACCATCAACGTCGCTAAACCATATACAGTCAGCATGATCATCGAGATTATGACAAGACCATAACAACGTCCCATCATGATCCAGCATGTCATATCCGGCCATCACTTCATCTTTCCCATCTCCATCGATGTCATATACCCATGGAAAATGTCCCGGATTCCCTTCATGCTTCCATAACAAATTAAAATCATGGTCGAGTGCCCATAACGTCTTATAGCGGTCTTTCAGTATAATGTCCATTTTCTGCTGGTTACCCGTCAGGTTGGTGAGAATAATGCAGTCATGTGCTTCATCACCTGGCAGATCACGTGTTTCTTTAATCTCTCCGGTCCGGCCATCCAACACCAGAAATTGTTTGTCCATGACACACAATACTTCATTATTTCCATCTCCATCCCAATCTGCTACCTGAGCGGGATAGTCTGAACCCGGACCCCCTGCATCGGGATCAGGAGTTCCGACCTGCCATAGTAATGTTCCTTCCAGATCAAATGCAGTCAAACAACATACCTGATGCGGGACGTACCGATCGTCTATACCCCCATCTGCCTGTACCAGCAACATTTCAAGTCTGCTATCCCCGTTTAGATCTCCCAAAAGCATTTTGCAGCGTTCTCCGGCTTGGCTAATATTTAGTCTGGCGATTTCATAAGGCTGAATGCTCATCATCTTCCTCCTCAGCTTATCGTTGTTATTCAAATCCAGCTGAGTTCACCATAAAGAAAACCCCTGTTTTTTACAACCCTATTATGTGGTCATGCAAAAATGTTCAAAGCTGCAAAAAAGTGCCTACGTAATTAAACGATTTAAACGAATGATTTTAAGCCCACTCTAAAAACTCAAGACGATTGCCAAAAGGATCATTTATATAGAAACGTCTTACACCTTCATCTGCCCTTGCTTCGTCATCGACAATATGAATTTGGTTATGAATGAGATGATCACGCAACTGATCCAAATGTTGTACATGAAAAGCCGGATGAGCTTTTGTGGCGGGAATAAAATCTTTTTGTACGCCAATATGCACTTGGTGTCTACCACACTCGAACCATACACCACCCCGTTTTCTCAGAATTTCAGGTTTGGGAATCTCCGTCCAGCCCAGTACTTTATGGAAAAAATGACGTGCCTCCGCTTCACAAGATTCAGGTGCTGCGAGCTGAATATGATCAAGACCAATAATATTGTAAGTCATTCATACACCGCCTTTGGTTTCATTTAGTGAAACTGAGTTTTAAAATACACCTCCATTTTATAGAATAACCCATTGAATATCCAGCTTTCTTTACAAAACACATAAGAAAAGCCAACCTTTGGTATCAAGGTTGGCTTTTTCAAACTCTATAAAAAGATATATTTACGTGTTTATACGATACTTATACTTACTCTGTGTTATGTTTACGGTTTGAGCGTATCTTTTTCAACCAAATACGTTCTTTATCCGTCAAATCAGCCGTTTCCAACATCTCCGGTCTGCGCTCCAGCGTACGAAGCAACGACTGTTCTCTACGCCATGCCTCAATGTTCAGATGATGTCCCGACAACAGCATATCCGGTACTTTCATGCCCCTAAACTCGGGTGGACGTGTGTAGTGTGGATATTCGAGGAGTCCAGTACTGAATGAATCCGTCACAGCACTTGTCTCATTGCCAAGCACACCGGGAATAAGACGTACGATGCTGTCGATCGCAACCATAGCAGGCAATTCCCCACCAGTGAGCACGTAATCACCAATGGATAGTTCATCCGTCACGAGAAATTCGCGAATTCGCTCATCGTAACCTTCATAATGTCCACATATAAAAATCAGATGATCTTCCTGTACAAGTTCTTCTGCTTTTTTCTGTGTAAACGTCTCACCTTGCGGACACATTAAAATGATACGTGGAGCTTTCATGGTTGCCGCGGCTTCTCCGCGTTGCTCCAGTACATCTTCAACAGCAGCAAAGATCGGATCTGGTTTTAGCACCATGCCTCCACCCCCACCGTAAGGAGCATCATCGACCGTATTATGTTTATTTGTGGCATAATTACGGAAGTTGGTTGCACCGAGGGACACCAGCCCCTTCGTTTGGGCTTTACCCAGAATGCTTGCTCCGAATACGCCATCAAACATCTCCGGGAATAGTGTTAATACATCCACTTTCATGTTACAGCAGCCCTTCCATCAGGTGAATCTTCACTTGCTGCTGTTCGATGTCCACATCAAGTACTACATCATCAATAACGGGAATCAGCACTTCTTTACCTGCTGGCGTTTTGACAACCCATACATCATTGGCACCCGGAGTCAAAATTTCAGAGATAGTTCCAAGCGTTTCACCCTCTTCGGTGATAACCGAACACCCAACGATTTGATGGAAGTAGTATTCACCTTCCTCCAGCTCAGCGAGGTTCTCTTTTAACACTTTGGCCATACCGCCTTTAAACTTCTCTACTTCATTAATATTGCCATACTCTTTCAGACGAAGAATATACATATTTTTATGCAAACGTGCAGATTCCACGTTAACCATGACTGGATGATTATCTGGTGTAAAGAAAAACAACTCTGCATTTTTCGCGAAACGCACTTCCGGGAAATCGGTTATAGGCATGATTCTCACCTCACCGCGAATTCCATGCGTATTAACGATTTTACCTACATTCATAAACTCTGCCATACGTTCCTCCTACGAAATTAAATCAAACTAAACAGCTACTTCGACTCTCGTACGGTCGTTCCGGCGACGGTTCGTTCTTTCGATCGCTGTTACCCCCTCATTTTTCGAACTTACTTTAAAAGGTGAAAATGAGGTGATAAAGGCGAACGCTGACGCTTCTCCAGAATCGATCCCGTCCCCTGCACTGCTCCGAAGTCACTCATACCCAAAATATTTTAATTCAATATCTAATTCAACATATTAAGTTCAGCATGCACGAAAAGGGGCTAGGACATGCATCCTAACCCCCTTTCGTATATCTTTAAGATATGATATCAACGGTAACCCGTTTATCCATCTTAACTGCTGCTGATGTGACGACCGTACGAAGTGATTTCGCGATTCGTCCTTGTTTACCAATTACCTTCCCGACATCGTCAGGATGAACAGTTAACTCATAAACGACAAGCCGGTCTTTCTCAACCGTCCGAACCGTCACATCTTCCGGATGATCGACTAAAGCCTTAGCAATTATGCTTACTAATTCTTCCATAGATGACCCTCCGAATCAGCACTTTATTTAGATAATTTAGACTCGTGGAACTTCTTCATCACGCCCGCTTTGCTAAGCAAGTTGCGGACAGTGTCAGATGCTTGTGCACCATTTTGAAGCCATGCCAATGCTTTATCTTCATCGATCTTAACAACAGCCGGTTGTTCAACCGGGTTGTAGTAACCGATCTCCTCGATAAAACGACCGTCACGTGGGGAACGGGAATCCGATACCACTACGCGGTAGAAAGGAGCTTTGTGAGCACCCATACGTTTCAGACGAATACGAACTGCCATTTGAAAATTCACCTCCTTCAATGAAATCTGTATATGATCCAGCTTCGCTTAAATCAACGGAAAGGAAACTTCATTCCTTTACCCATACCTTTAAGCTGCTTCATAGCTTTATTTTTACCGCCGCCTTTAGGTCCCATCATATCCGAGAACTGTTTCATCATGCGGCGCATCTCATCAAATTGCTTGATCAGACGATTTACTTCAGCCAGAGATGTTCCGCTTCCGGTAGCAATACGCTTCCGGCGGCTATGGTTGATCATGTCCGGGTTACGTTTCTCTTCGGTCGTCATTGAGTAAACGATCGCTTCGATCCGGCCCATCTGTTTATCATCAACCTTCAGATCCTTGGCTTGTTTCATCTTGCCCATGCCGGGGATCATATCCATGATCTGATCGATTGGTCCCAGCTTTTTCACTTGATCCATCTGCTCCAGGAAATCTTCAAACGTGAATTCTGCATTACGCATCTTCCGTTCCATTTCCTTGGCTTTATCGGTATCAATGTTTAATTGTGCTTTCTCAATCAGAGATAACATATCACCCATACCGAGGATCCGTGAAGCCATACGTTCCGGGTGGAACGGCTCCAAAGCGTCAAGTTTCTCTCCAAGGGAAGCAAACTTGATTGGACAACCCGTAACTGCTTTGACGGAAAGCGCAGCACCACCACGAGTATCTCCATCCAGCTTTGTCAGGACAACCCCGGTCAGATTAAGCTGCTGGTTAAAGTGTTCTGCTACGTTAACCGCATCCTGACCTGTCATGCTGTCTACGACAAGCAGTACTTCATCCGGATTCACTACGCTGTGAATCTGGCGAAGTTCTTCCATCAGTTCTTCATCAACATGCAGACGTCCAGCTGTATCGATAATAACATAGTCATTACCGTTATCTTTGGCATGTTGTAGACCTTGACGTGCGATCTCAACAGGGCTTGTCTGATCTCCCAGTGTGAATACCGGCGCTTTGATCTGCTCGCCAAGTACTTGCAACTGTTTGATCGCTGCCGGACGATAAATATCTCCTGCAACAAGCAATGGTCTGCTGTTTTGCTTTTGCAGCATTTTAGCTAGTTTACCCGATGTGGTTGTTTTACCAGCACCCTGCAAACCAACCATCATCAGCACCGTAGGCGGTTTGTTCGCTTTAGCCAGTTTCGCTTGGCTTCCACCCATCAAATCCGTTAGTTCCTTGTTAACGATGTCGATGATGACCATTCCTGGCGTGAAGCTCTCCATCACTTCTTTGCCAACAGCCTTCTCTTTCACCTTGGCGATGAATTCCTTGACCACTTTGAAGTTTACATCCGCTTCGAGCAATGCCAGACGTACCTCGCGCATAGCCTCGGCTACATCTTCATCAGACACCTTGCCTTTGCCGCGCAGCTTGCTGAACACATTCTGTAATCGGGTCGTTAATCCTTCAAATGCCATGATCCCACCTCCTTAAGCTTTAATACTGTTTTCAAGACCGATACGTTCCGCTCAGCCAATTATCATTCACTAAGCTGAGCAACGATATCGTGTATTTGTTTGTTGTTATCAATGGAGACGCCTGCGCGTTCCAATGCATTTTGCAAATCTTCAAGATTGCGATTACGCCGTTCATGCTTTTCTAGCAAGCCCAGCTTGCTTTCGTAATTTTCCAGCACTTGTTCGGCACGCTTGATATGCTCGTATACCGCCTGGCGGCTGATCTCAAACTCGGCTGCAATTTCACCAAGTGAGAAATCGTCATGAAAGTAATACTTTAGAAAAGTCTGCTGTTTCTCGGTAAGTAACAATTCATAAAAAGCAAACAGCAAGTTAATCCGGTTTGTCTTCTCAAGCCGATTTTCTTGACTCACATCGGGGCACTCCCTTCGTCAAGGAAAAACACTTTACACTCTTGCAACGTTCCTAATAATACCTAAAACAAATCAGGTTGTCAAGCAAAAATACTTGTCACAATAAAAACAGCTCTGATGATACGTTATTTCGATGTTTAACGGATGGTTTATACCCTTTTTCACTAGAAGCAAATTCTATCCGTGTCCCTGCGAGCCGCCTCTATGTAGAAGAAAAAACGAATGCGTCTCAGTCCGTGGAGATGCATCCGTCTATGGTGTTCTAACGAAGTGGTGTCAGGTACAGCAGTACCATAAAGAAATGAAGAATACTGCCTGCTAACACAAAGAGATGCCAAATCGCATGGTGGTACGGAAATCCACGCCATACATAAAAGAGCGTACCAAGTGTATACATCAGGCCTCCAGCCACCAGCAACACAATGCCGCCTGTAGGAATGGCCGCCATAAGAGGTTGCCAGGCAATAACGATCAGCCAGCCCATCGCAATATAGAAAATCGTGGACATGAATAGAAACTTTTTCGTAAAAAATGCCTTAAAGATCACGCCGAATAATGCGATACCCCAGATTATACCAAACAGGGTCCATCCAAGTGTACCGCGAACAGCAATAAACAAAAGCGGAGTGTACGATCCCGCAATAAATAAATAAATGGAAGAATGGTCGAAAATCTCAAATAAATCTTTCACTTTTCCATCTTTCCATGCATGCACGAGTGTAGAACTTGTATAGAGCAGCAGCATGGTGATCCCGTAGATCGTGAAACTGACCACATGCCAAGCTGTGCCTTTCATACTTGAAAATACAATCAATATCACCAGTGCAGCTACACTGAGTGCAGCGCCGATTCCATGTGTCACCGCATTGGCGACTTCTTCACGGCGAGAATAGGTATGAGTATTGGCCATTTTCAACCGTCCTTTCTAACCCTTTAACATTGCCTGCTTTATTCCTCCATTATACACGTATTGCCAGTGACATTACACGTGACACTTATCACGTATATCACTGGCAATACGGTTAACATTATTAATTCATTCTATTATTAATGGTTCTAGGAATTAGCTTCCTCTTCTTCAGCACTTTCCGCTGGCTGTTCCTGGATTAATCCGGCGAACAAAGCATGCACAAATTGCTCCGAGTCAAACGGCTGCAGATCATCAATTTTCTCACCCAGTCCTACGAGCTTCACAGGCAAGTCCAGTTCCTGACGGATCGCAACAACGATCCCGCCTTTGGCTGTTCCATCCAGTTTCGTCAGTACGAGGCCTGTTACACCGCTTTTCTCACCGAAAAGTTTAGCCTGGTTCAAAGCATTTTGACCTGTTGTTGCATCCAGTACCATCAGTACTTCATGCGGAGCATCCGGAATTTCACGCTGAATGACACGATAGATCTTGTTAAGCTCGTCCATCAGGTTAGATTTGTTTTGCAGACGACCTGCTGTATCACAGAGCAGAACATCCGCACCCCGTTGTTTCGCTGCTTGTACCGCGTCATACATAACCGCTGCTGGATCAGAACCAGATTGCTGTTTGATCACATCGACACCGGCACGTTGCCCCCATACTTCCAGCTGTTCAATGGCTCCGGCACGGAACGTATCTCCAGCTGCCATGATGACTTTTTTACCTTGTTGTTTAAATCGATGTGCCAGCTTGCCAATCGTTGTTGTTTTACCAACACCGTTAACACCAACGAACAAAATGACGGTAATGCCATCCGGGTTCATTTTCAATTCGTTATTCTGTTCACCGCGAAGAAGACCCGTCAGTTTCTCGGACAATACAGGCTGCAACTCAGCCGCATCCTCAATTTTTCGTTTTTTCACCTCAACGCGCAGGTCTTCGATCAGATTCATGACTGTATTCACACCAACGTCTGCTCCGATCAAAATCTCTTCCAGTTCTTCATAGAACTCTTCATCGATTTTTTTGCGACGGATTACGAGATCCGACACTTTTTCCACTAACCCTTTACGTGTCTTTTCCAATCCATCCTTAAACTGTTTGGTGACCGACTCCGTTTTGCTTGCAATGCTGTCTCTAAGCTTTTTAAAAAAACTCATAAAGCCCCTCCATCGTGTACATAATCTAAGCGCTTTTGCAAAAATGCTCAATCTGAATGATTTTCAATGATTACAATGAGTTCATTTGTCTCGCAAGTTTGGATCAGATCAGGCAATTACTGCTTCCTCATCTTCCAGTTTAACCGAAACAAGCTTGGATACTCCGCCCTCTTCCATCGTAACACCGTACAGCACATCTGCCTCTTCCATCGTACCTTTACGATGGGTAACAACGATAAACTGTGTCTGTTCGGAGAATTCACGCAAGTACTGGGCAAAACGTACCACGTTAGCTTCGTCCAGTGCTGCCTCTACTTCATCCAACACGCAGAATGGTACCGGTTTGACATGCAAAATAGCAAATAATAAAGCCATCGCCGTCAAAGCCCGCTCCCCACCGGATAACAGTTGCAGGTTTTGCAGTTTCTTGCCTGGTGGCTGAGCCACGATATCTATTCCCGTTTCAAGCAAGCGCTCCGGGTCCATCAGAACAAGGTCAGCACGTCCCCCGCCAAACAGCTTGCTAAACACGGTACCGAACTCACGGCGGATGGCATCAAACGTAATCTTGAATCGCTTCGCCATCTCGTCTTCCATTTCCCGAATAACCTGATACAACGTTGTTTTAGCTTCCACCAGGTCATTCTTCTGTTCACTCAGGAATTCGTATCGCTCATTGACTCGCTGGAACTCCTCAATCGCTCCCAGGTTCACATCACCCAGGGCGGATATACTGCGCTTCAGCTTCTGTACCTCTGCCTGTGTATGCTCCACGTCTTCCGGTACAGGATAACGCTCTTTGGCCAGTTCATAGCCCAGTTCGTATTCATCCGTCAGCTTTCGCAGTATATTTTCCAGCTCAACATCCAACCGGTTCACGGAAATTTCCGTCTGTCGCATCTGTTCTTCCACAGCTTTTAACTGCGTGCGCTGTTCCTTCGTTTCGCTCTCGGCAAGCTCAAGCTTTTTCGACAACTCACTTCGGGCAGCACGTTTGAAGTCCAGATCCTGAGAAGCTTCCGCTTTTTTCAGCTTATACTGGTTCAGATCTTCAATCTGTTTAACACTCTCGGTCTGTGTTTTCTTGAGATCTGCTTCCATCGAAGCCAGCAACGTGCGATTCTGACGAAGATCTTTCACCAGCGACTCTACTTCCCGCTCCAGACGTCGCAATTGTTCTCCATTGGAGAATCGCTCCTGATCCAGCTTGCCTTCACGCACTTTCAATTCGGTGAGTTGGCTCTGCAATTCTTCCTTCGCAGATTCATTGGCTTTCCGAGCAAACTCGGCTGCATGAATGGCACGATGAGTCGCTTTTTCTTCCTCTTCAAGCTGCTCCAGCTTCTTCACAGCGACGATCCGAGCCGTATCCAGCTCTTTGATCTCTTCGGTAAAGCCGCTCTTCTCCTGCCCGGCAACGGCAACCTGTTCAAGCACATGGCGAAGCTCATGCTCTACCTGTTTCATTTCCATCGAAGCCTGCTGTTCTGCATTTCGGGTATCATCACCGGACTGACGAAGTTCATCCAGTTTGTCCTGACACTGTTCCAGTTGGACTTTTACATCATCCACACTGCGATGCAGTTTCACGATTTGATTTTCCGTATCCAAAATATCCTGGTCGAGCTGGTCCAGCTGCCGTTTCCGGCTGAGCAGACTCACATTTTTCTTGTGCTGGCTACCACCTGTCATGGAACCACCCGCATTGACCACGTCACCTTCAAGCGTCACAACCCGGAAACGATACTGACAGCGAGCCGCAATTTTATTGGCGACCTCCAACGTTTCGGCAATAATAACATTACCGAGCAAGCTGCCAATGATTGAAGCATATTTGGATTCGAATTGTACAAGATCAGCACCGATCCCCACAAAACCCTCCATACCTTCAATCATAGAACGTTCAGCCGCTCCAATGGCACGAGGACGAATGACATCCAGAGGCAGGAACGTTGCACGCCCCAACTGGCGTTGCTTCAGAAAAGCAATTGCCTGTCTGGAAACTGATTCATTTTCCATGACCACATGCTGCAAGGATGCTCCCATTGCTGTTTCTACCGCAAGTTCGATCTTCTCGGGAACTTTTACGAGTTCAGCCACAGCTCCATGAACACCGCTCAGCGTACCTTTACGTGAAGCCTTGAGAACCTCCTTGACACCCAGCATGAATCCGTCAAAATCATCCTGCATCTCTTTCATCGTATCGCGGCGGGAAACTTGAGCTTCACGCTTCTGTTCCCATTTACGGACCGTACCCCGACTTTCTTCAAGCAGCTTCTGCAGCGACTGGAGTCGTTCACTTTCCGTAATGTATCCACCACGTAGATCACTGATTTCTTTGCCCAAGCGAACAACATTTTTCTCAATGTCCGTTTTGCGACTCTCCAGTGTCTCTTTCTGCTCTTCCCATTTGCCTGATTCTTCAGCCGCGCGATTCATTCTGCGCTCCAGCGTTTCTTTCTGCTGATCCACATAACGAATTTCATTGCGTGTCTGAGCCATCTGATTCATCAGTTCCAGCAAATTGCCTTTGAGGCTTTCCTCTTGCTGCTGACTAATGCCACCTGTGACACCGATGAGTTTGGCTTCTTCCTGAGACAACTGATTTCTCACATCATTCAGTTCATGCTCAAGCTTGCCAAACTTCTCACGCAGTGCAAGCAGCTCGGTTTCCCGTTCGCGATGTCTCTCTTCACTGGCGGCAAGCGTTACTTTGAGCTGCTCCTGATTTGTTTGCAGATGGTGCGAGCGCTCCTTGAGCAATTCTCCAAGTCCTTCACTTTTCTCCGTCGCTTCACTGAATTGCAATAAAGCAGCTTGCAGTTGCTCTGTCTCTGTTTCCAGGATACGCAACGCATTCCGATCATTTTCCAGCTTGGCATCATGCGTAGAGACAATCGCTGCGAGTCCAACCTCTTCCTGTTTTAGCGATTGCAGGCGCTCGTTCGCCTTACTCCAGGACGCATGAATCTGTTCGATCTGGTACACATACATGGAAATTTCCTGCGATTTGAGCTGGGAACGAAGTTCCTTATAGTGGATCGCTTTCTCCGATTGTTCCTTTAGCGGTCCAATCTGATCTTCCAGTTCAGTCACCAGATCATGAATACGCAGCAAATTTTGCTCTGTCTCATCCAGTTTGCGCGTCGCATCCCGCTTGCGGGATTTATATTTAACGATACCTGAAGCTTCTTCAAAGATACCTCTGCGATCCTCTGAACGGGTACTCAGAATCTCTTCGATTCGCCCCTGTCCAATAATCGAGTAGGCTTCCTTACCGATGCCTGTATCCATAAACAACTCCGTGATATCCTTCAAACGACAAGATTGTTTGTTAATAAAATATTCACTATCTCCGCTGCGATGTACACGACGAGTCACCGTCACCTCACCAAAATCCAATGCAAGTGCGTGATCCTCGTTATCAAGTGTTAGCGACACCTCACCGAAATTAACGGCCTTCCGTGCGTCACTGCCTGCAAAGATGATATCTTCCATCTTACCACCACGCAGCGACTTGGCACTTTGTTCACCCAGAACCCAGCGAATTCCGTCCGATATATTACTCTTTCCACTTCCGTTCGGACCTACAACAGCCGTAATGCCACGAACGAACTCCATCTCCGTTTTGTCGGCGAATGACTTGAATCCACCCAATTCAATCCGTTTTAAAAACATAGGGTTTCTCGTCACCTCCTCTTGCAAATTTCAAGTATTGCATTCCAGCGCCTAAATAAATTGAACAATTGTCATTACACATGATCACTCCAATTGCAGTACCATCCTCCGATCGCCCTTATCCCCAGATTTTCTTGATTCCCTTATCCAAGGGAAAAATCCGTTGATAAATGCGCACGCTTCGCTTCTTCAGATTGGTTCTGCACTCTTCGTTTTGTGTAAAATAAAGTTCACTTATTTAGTTAACGATCAGGTAACCTTCTCCTGAACCTCTTTACAAAAAAAAGAGCAAAAAGCAGTCCGGCCGATTACTTCCGCCGGGGCGGACCCGCGGGCTGCTCTTTGCTCTTCGTTTGTCTATGCGCTATCGGTTAAGCTCCGGCTTCCGGAAGCTTCAGTCGATCAAGTGCTGCAGATGCAGCCTGTTGTTCCGCTTCCTTTTTGGAACGTCCTGTACCTCTGCCAAGCCTTTCTTGACCCATATGGACCTCCGAGACAAACTCACGTTCATGGGCAGGTCCCCGTTCCTCAACGATACGGTATTCCAAAGCTCCCATATTGTGATGCTGAGTAAGTTCCTGCAGTTCCGTTTTGTAATCACTCATTTGCAGCTTGCTGCCCAATACGATTAATGGGAAGACATGCTGATCAAGAAATGTCCGAACAGGCGCAAGCCCCTGATCCAGATACAATGCACCAATGAAAGATTCAAACACATCTGCCAGCAGAGCCGGCCGTGTCCGTCCTCCAGTTAGTTCCTCACCTTTACCAAGAAGTACATACTGCCCAAAACCCAACGCTTCAGCAAATTTGACGAGGGAAGGCTCACAGACAATGGATGCCCGCAGCTTAGTTAATTCACCTTCCGGACGGTTAGGATACAAATGATACAAGTACTCCGATACAGTCAGTTCCAGCACGGCATCGCCCAGAAACTCCAGGCGCTCGTTGTCCTGATGCTGACTGAACCGGTGTTCGTTTACATAAGAAGCATGGGTAAACGCTTGTTTTAAAAGCTGCCTGTTGTCAAATTTGATTTGAAGTTTATGTTGTAACTGCTTCAGATCTTCACTCAAACGAACTAGCCCCTTATGCTTCAAATTTTTTGAGAATAATGGTGGCATTGTGACCGCCGAATCCAAATGAATTGGACATGGCAATATTAACTTTGGTTTGACGTGGAACATTTGGTACATAATCCAGATCACATTCCGGGTCCTGATTTTCCAGGTTAATCGTTGGAGCCAGTGTCTGATGTGTCAGTGACAATCCGCAGATAACCGCCTCTACACCACCAGCAGCGCCAAGCATGTGGCCCGTCATGGATTTAGTGGAACTCACGGCGAGCTTGTACGCATGATCACCAAACGCCTTTTTGATCGCAAGCGTTTCGGATCTGTCGCCTACAGGCGTCGAAGTTCCGTGTGCATTAATGTAGTCCACTTCTTCAGGCTCAATGCCCGCATTACGAAGTGCCATCTTCATGCAACGTGCTGCTCCGTCCGGATCTGGTTCTGTCATGTGATGTGCATCGCCTGTCAGACCGTAACCGATCACTTCACCATAAATGCGTGCACCACGTTTTTGAGCATGCTCCAGGGATTCCAGAATCATAACACCAGCGCCTTCGCCCATAACAAAACCATCACGTTCTGTATCAAAAGGACGGCTTGACTTCGCAGGATCATCATTACGTGTAGACATTGCGCGCATCGCACAGAACCCTGCAAGACCCGTTGGTCTGATTGTTGCTTCCGCACCACCACAGATCATGGCATCTGCATCACCATTGGCAATCAGCTTGAAGGAATCTCCGATGGAGTGTGTACCTGTTGCACAAGCGGTAACAACGTTAATGTTAGGACCTTTGGCACCAAGGGAAATAGACATTTGGCCTGAAGCCATGTTGGAGATCATCATGGGAATAAAGAATGGGCTTACCCGTTTTGGACCTTTTTGCAATAATGCATTATGTTGGTCCTCCCACGTACCCAATCCACCAATACCTGATCCGATGGATACACCGAAACGCTCTGCATCAATATTCTCGTTAATTTTCAGACCACTGTCTTCAACGGCTTTGAAGCCGGCTGCCACAGCGAACTGTACAAAACGGTCCATTTTGCGAGCATCCTTGCGATCCATATATTCTTCCGGGTTGAAATCCTTGATTTCGGCTGCAATCTGTGTCGTGTATTCACTAACATCAAACGCCTCAATCTGAGAAATTCCGGACTTTCCTGCCATTAAACTGCCCCAGAACGTTTCCAAATCTTTTCCGAGCGATGTCATTACGCCCATTCCGGTAATTACTACTCTTTGTTTCAAACCGAGTCACCTCTATATCGACTGCATTACGCAAGTATTTTGTGGGAATATCCGCAAACAGACATCTACTCAACAAAGATAGGCCTGTTTGAGTAGAGCTGCTTGCGGAATGAGAAAAACCAATGAATGATGAGAAGTCCCGCCTGTTCGAAAACATGTGCGGGACTAAAAATGACTTTAGGTATGAGATTGTATGTAGTTTACAACTTCACCTACGGTCGTGATTTTTTCTGCATCTTCATCAGAGATTTCCAAATCAAATTCATCTTCCAATTCCATGACCAATTCCACTACATCCAAAGAATCAGCACCCAAATCTTCTTTGAAAGATGCTTCAAGTGTAACTTCAGCTTCGTCTGCGCCCAAGCGGTCGACGACGATGCGTTTTACACGCTCCAATACATCGGACATCCGGTTCACCTCCTTCTTTGGTATTATACGAGAATCGCAGGCAAAATGCCATAGAAGACATATGCGGCTCCCGGCCGGGGAACCCGGCCTTTTTCCGGCATTTCGGATCGTCCAGCGCCTGTTCCCCGACTATTGTTCAAGTCCGGGAAGAATTACATGTACATGCCACCATCGACATGCAGCGTCTGCCCTGTCATATAAGATGAAGCCTGTGAAGCCAAGAACGTGACTACACCCGCGATTTCATCCGGCTGACCCAAACGGGACAACGGAATACCACTTAGCATACCGTCCACCAGCTCCTGGGACAACTCTTTTGTCATATCTGTCTCAATGAAACCTGGTGCAACACAGTTAACTGTGATTCCACGAGAAGCCAGTTCACGAGCAGATGCCTTTGTCAGGCCAATGACTCCTGCCTTGGCAGCAACATAGTTCGCTTGTCCAGCATTACCGAGCACACCTACAACCGAGGAGATATTGATAATTCTTCCCGACCGTTGTTTCATCATTGGACGTGTAACCGCCTTAAGGCAGTTAAACACACCTTTGAGATTGGTTTCAATAACCTGATCGAATTCTTCCTCTTTCATACGCATGATCAGATTATCACGGGTAATTCCAGCATTGTTCACCAGAATATCAACGTTGCCCCATGCTTCGAGTGTAGCTTTGACCATTTGTTCAGCTTCATCCATCAGGCCAACATTGGCTTGAAGTGTAATCGCCTTGACTCCTTTGGCACGAATCGCTTCCGCTACTTCCTCAGCTGCTGCTTGGCTACCCGCATAATTCACGGCTACGTTCGCTCCAGCTTCTGCAAGTGCCAGTGCAATACTGCGCCCAATGCCCCGGGATGCCCCGGTAACAAGTGCATTTTTACCTTCTAATGGTTTAGACATAACCATTCCTCCTTTCCCCAAATCTATATCAGTTCAACCAAAGAATGTTTACACTTGCCACTCCGATGACAGAATAAACTTCCGATCGCTGTTATCCCCAGATTTTTTTGATTCCCTTTTATAAAGGGAAAATCCGGTGATAAAGGCGAACGCTCCGCTTCTTCAGTTTTTTTCTGTCCTCTCCGTTCTCGTGTAAAAAGTTTAGTTTAACTCATATAATTCCTTCTAATTCACTTGCCGTTGCTTCGAGCGTTTCAAGACTGTTCACATTGTACAGTTTTACGGTTTTATCTGTTTTTTTAATCAAACCAGTCAACACACTGCCAGATCCAATCTCGATGAACGTATCCACGCCTTGCTCAATAAGCCATGTCACACTGTCTTCCCATAATACAGGAGAATAGACCTGAGCTGTCAACAAATCCTGAACCTGTCCATCCTCTGCAGGTCTTGCAGTCACATTAGCTACTACAGGGACCGCTGCCGGTGAGAACGTAACGGTTTTCAGTTTCTCTGCCAGCTTATCAGCTGCACCCTTCATCAATGAAGAGTGAAACGGACCGCTTACTTCCAATGCAATGGCGCGTTTACCGCCTGCTTCTTTCACTCGTTCCGCAACAGCAGCTACGCCTTCCTTCACACCAGAAATGACGATTTGTCCCGGACAATTAATGTTGGCAAGTTCAACCGCATGACCACTTTCAGATACGTCACGGCAAAGCACCCCCAGCGCTTCCCGATCCGCACCCAACACAGCAGCCATCGCTCCTTGTCCACCCGGTACTGCCTGTTCCATATACTGACCACGTGCCCGCACAGTGCTCACTGCGTCAGCAAACGAAAGAACGCCCGCTGCCACCAGTGCACTGTATTCTCCCAGACTGTGTCCAGCCGTATAGTCAGGCTGAATTCCTTTTTCTTTGAAAGCTTCAAGCAAGGCAATACTTGCTGTCAACAGAGCCGGTTGTGTATTTGATGTCTGTTTCAACTCGGTCTCCGGTCCTTCAAATACAAGGTTGCTCAGCGAGAAACCCAATGTTTCATCTGCTGTGCGAAAAATTTCGGTTGCCGCAGGCACGGACTCATACGCGTCCTTGGCCATGCCTACAGCCTGTGATCCCTGTCCGGGAAATACAAATGCTATTTTACCCATCTCATTCATCTCCCAGATGTCTATTTTACCAAACGAGTACCGATGCACCCCATGTCAAACCGCCACCGAATCCAACCATCAGAACGGTATCTCCGGCTTTCATGCGACCTTCCTCCGCTGCTTCTACCAGAGCAAGCGGGATGGAAGCAGCTGATGTGTTTGCATACTTATCCACGTTGACTACAACCTTTTCTTCAGGAAGTTCAAGGCGTTGCATCGCAGATTGGATAATTCGAATATTCGCTTGGTGAGGAACAAACAGATCCACATCCGTACGCTCCATACCAGCTTTGCGTAATACCTCAATGGTAGCCGTCCCCATGACACGTACCGCAAACTTAAACACTTCACGACCGTTCATGTTGATGTAATGTTTTTTATTTTCAACGGTCTCTGCAGTAGCAGGCAGACGGGAACCGCCGCCTTCCATCTGAAGAAGACTACCGCCAGCACCTTCAGCACCGAGATCGAACGCTTTGAATCCGCGACCTTCCGGAACTTCACCAACAACTACCGCGCCTGCTCCATCACCAAAGAGGACACATGTGTTACGGTCTGTATAATCCGTAATACGAGACAAGCAGTCCGCACCAATGACAAGTGCATTGTTGTACATACCGCTTTGGATGAAGCTCGTAGCACTAGCCAAACCGTATACAAATCCGGAACAAGCAGCCGACAGATCAAATGCCGCGGCACCTTTTGCACCCAATTTGTCCTGCAAGATGCAGGCTGTCGATGGGAACGAAGAATCCGGAGTAATGGTTGCAACAATAATCAGATCAAGATCACTGCCTGTCATGCCTGCAGATTCAAGGGCTTTAATAGCCGCCTCATATGCCAGATCAGAAGTTGCCTGATCGGGTGCAGCGATGTGACGCTCTTTGATTCCTGTACGACTGACGATCCACTCGTCATTGGTATCGACCATTTTCTCCAGATCG
Organism: Paenibacillus sp. FSL P4-0176; assembly: GCF_037975265.1. Lineage (NCBI taxonomy): Bacteria > Bacillati > Bacillota > Bacilli > Caryophanales > Paenibacillaceae > Paenibacillus > Paenibacillus sp. FSL P4-0176. The sequence continues at coordinate 2,576,114 of NZ_CP150242.1, read as the reverse complement.
CTATTTGTCAAAATTTTCTCAGGCACATATTTCCCTGTACCAATAATCCCTACTGGGCGCAAATTATTCATATCGTCACTCACTTCCCGCTAATTTCCTTAGATATGCTCTCTACCAGCTGATTCTGCACTGCAATCCGAGCTTGGCGCACAGCATTTTTGATGGCATTGCCATCAGCAGATCCATGACTTTTCACAACCAATCTGCTCAAACCGAGGAGTGGCGCTCCGCCATGCTCCGTATAATCCAGCTTTCGTTTCAACCCACGCAGCTCAGGCATTAGTACAGCTGCAGCCAGTTTACTTTTGAGAGAAGATGAAAATTGTTCCTTAAGCAAGGCGAAAATGGCACCTGCTGTGCCTTCCAGCGACTTCAGCAGGATATTTCCTGCAAAACCGTCACATACAAGCACATCACAAGCACCAGTCAGCACATCACGTGCCTCAACATTACCGACAAAACGAATTGGGAGTTGTTCCAGTAAAGGGTATGCATGTTTGGTCAACTCATTTCCTTTGCCTGGCTCTGTTCCTACATTGAGCAAGCCCACTCGTGGGGACTCAATGCCCTGTACTTTTTGCCGATACAAACTGCCCATCAAGCCATATTGTGCAAGGTGCTCCGGTTTGGCATCCATATTCGCTCCTAGATCCAGCGCAAGCACACCTACATCATCAATCGTTGGAATCATAGGCGCAAGCGCCGGGCGTTCAATGCCTTCCATGCGACCTACAACAAGCAAACCCGCTGTCATGAGCGCTCCAGTATTGCCCGCCGAGATCATCGCGTCCGCTTCGCCCTCTTTCAGCATGCGGCCTGCGACCACCATGGAGGCATCCTTTTTGCGACGCACTGCTTTGACGGGTTCATCATCCGAACCAATAACTTCGGAAGCATGCCGGACCGTAAGATTGGCAGGTCTAACACCTGACTGACTCAAAAGAGGTTCCAGCTTGGCTTCATCGCCGATCAGGACGATCTGTGTATCCGCCCATTCCGTGGCTGCGGCAATCGCACCTTCTACCGTTGATGCAGGTGCATTGTCGCCTCCCATGGCATCAATGACGATTTTCATTCCAAATGACCTCCTTCTCCGCTGTCTTCTCCACCTGAATGGTAGATTACAAAGTTGCCTTGAAACACCATTTCTTCACCTACATAAGTGAATACTTCCACTTTGGCTTTGCCCTTTTGACCCGGAATCGATCTCACATAAGCCTTTGCAATACATTTCTCTCCCAAATGAACCGAACGGACAAAGCGAATGTCTGCTGATGCAGTCAACGCGATCTCGTCATTAATAATCGCTACAGCCAAGGAGTTGGCCTGTGCAAAGACATAGTGTCCGCGTGCAATCCCTGTTCTGGAAAACACGTGTTCTTCCTTAATCTCAAACAGGGAAATCCCGCTCTTATCCAGTTGCAGATCCACAATATCACCGATAATCTCATGCAAGGGCAACGAGCGTACCTGATCATACGAGAGCTCTGCCATCAGTTTCATCCGCTCCCGAAGTTCGGGTATTCCAAGTTCCAGCCTGTCAAGACGAATCGTCTGAATACTCACCTTCAATTGGCGTGTAAGTTCCTGATCCGTCACAAACGGGTTCTCTTCTATCATTCTGGTTAACTGCTGTTGCCTCTGTCTCTTCGGTACACGTTCGATGCCTGACACCCCCCGCTGTATCGTTTACGGAACCGTCCCGTCCGGCCAGTTCAACCATTCTTTCGTGTTGCTTCTATAGTTGCATCCCTGGTCACCAGGGTCGTTCTCAAACGGATTGTGGTTCATCTATATGTAACGTCAAATCTTAGAACCTGGTACTAAACTATAGTATATCTCATCCCGTGTCAAAAAGAAAGACTGGCCTAACAAAAACAATTCACCCTTCTAGTGCAAGGATTCCATGCTTGTTAGCTCACTCTACCTACACTCTCTAATCCAAAAAAAGTAGCACCTCATCGAAATGAAGTGCTACTTAATGTCCAACTATTATTGAGAGATGATCTCTCTTGCTTTGTACGTTCCGCACACTTTGCACACGTGGTGACTAAGTTTAAGTTCGCCACATTGTTCACATTTCACCATGCCCGGTACAGCCAATTTAAAGTGAGTGCGACGTTTGTCGCGACGCGTCTTGGACGTTCTCCGTTGAGGTACTGCCATTATTCCCACCTCCTTATCAAAATCAACCTTTGCAGGTAGTCTTAAAATGTTCGATTTTCAATCATGCTCATTTAAAAAAATCCTTGAGCCCTGCAAGCCGCGGATCAATAACCTCGTTATCACAACCGCAGTCACCTTCGTTCAGCTCATGGCCACACTTGGGGCATAACCCTTTGCATGTATCGCTACATAGCGGTATAAACGGAAGATCCAGCAGAAAAGCTTCCTCGGCATAACCCTTCAGATCAACGGTATCTCCATCCACATAGAGCGTATCATCGTCTTCGTGTAATCCCTCTGGCTGTTTTCCCTGCTTGAATTGCTCATGAAAATCAATATGAAAATGTTCATTGATTGGCTTGAGACAACGGGAGCACAACATGTCCACTCCTACAGTCAGCTTGCCATGAACATCCACAACGTCACCTTCTCTGAATTCTGCAGATAAGTCCGCAGTCAGCGGGGTAACGGCTGTGATATCTTGTCGGTTAGAAACCAGTTCCTTGATCTCCCACTGTTCATTAAACTTCAGGGGACCATCACTGGTAGCCACTTTGCGAAATGGCATTAACATTTCCATCACTCCAAACGAAACCAATTTCATAATTCGTATCAAACGTATCACGACAGTTATACAGGTCAAGCCTGCTTTTGTAAAGCAATAAATCCTGACTGTATGTATTCTGACGAATCTTCGTTAAAAGTATTATGAAATTGACTTAACAAACAAAAATCATTATACCGATTTTTCAAGACGTTTGTCAACACTTTTAACTTTACACCCTATTTTAAAACCAATGGCCCAGAACCGTTTACTCCATCTGGTCTATTATAGACTCACTTTAAGATAAACTACAAGTCGTCATTTTAATTGTAGTTCCTTGCAAATAGCGGTCACATTTCGTTAACGTTTAGTGTGATCTATGTCACACAGACCCGCTTGCTCCCTATCTATACTTGCTATAAACCGAAGCATGATCAGCTCCATGACCGATTTATTATCCAACTATTTCATATTATATCGGGAGGGAAAATGTATGTTAAGCGAGCACACCATTAGAGTCATTAAATCTACAGTACCTGTACTTGAAGTCCACGGCGAAGCGATCACACGCCATTTCTATGAAACGATGTTCACAGCTCATCCGGAACTACTGAATATTTTCAATCACGCAAATCAGAAACAGGGACGACAGCAAGCCGCCCTCGCCAATATGGTATACACCGCTGCCCTGCATATCGATAATCTGTCCTCCATCCTGCCTGCCGTCCGGCAAGTTGCACATAAACATCGCAGCCTGGGTATCGTTCCCGAGCAATATGTGATTGTTGGCACCTATCTGCTTCAAGCCATCAAAGATGTACTTGGAGACGCGGCAACGGATGAAATTATCACGGCGTGGGGCGAAGCCTATAATGTCATTGCAGACGCCTTTATCGGGATTGAACAGGACATGTATACAGAAGCGGAAAACCAGACGGGTGGCTGGGAAGGGTTCCGTACCTTCAAGGTTGCCAAGAAAGTGCAGGAAAGTGAAATCATCACGTCCTTTTACCTCGTTCCAGACGATGGCCAGCCCATTGCTAGTTATGAACCGGGACAATACATCAGTATCAAAATCAAACCAGAGGCACAGTCATTTACCCAGATTCGTCAGTATAGCCTTTCAGATACCCCGGGTAAACCCCACTATCGCATTTCCGTTAAGCGTGAGCGAGGTGTATTAGAGCGTCCTGACGGAGTTATCTCAACGTATCTCCACGATCACATTGAAGAAGGTAGTCTGGTGGAGCTATCTGCTCCTGCTGGGGACTTCACGCTGATTGCAGACGATAAACGACCTGTTGTTCTCCTGAGTGGTGGTGTCGGTCTAACGCCCATGATCAGTATGTTAAATACGCTGGTTAACTTGAATGAAAATCGCAACATTACATTTTTGCACGCAAGTCCCAATGGTCAATCGCACGCGTTCCGTGATTATGTGGACAGTCTGGCCAAACGTAATCAGGGCGTTAAAGCTTATTATTGTTATACTCAACCTGAGGATGCTGATCGTGAAAATGAGTATTTTCATAAGGAAGGTTATATAGATGCGATCTGGCTTCGTCAAGTGATCGATGAACTGGATTCCACTTATTATCTGTGCGGACCAGTTTCGTTCATGCGGGCAGTGTATACGGAACTTCAGGCGCTAGGTGTTGCAGCGGACAACATTCATTATGAATTTTTTGGGCCAAAAGCAAGTCTGTCTCCCGCGCCGGAAAGTGTCTAAGCGTGCTGATTTATTAAGATGAAGAAGCCGTTCTCCGATTATCGAAAATGTGTAATATACAATAGATTTGCTGGCACAGTCTGACATCTGCTGATGTTGGATTTGTGCCTTTTTCTTGTCTGAATTGGTGCATGATTTGATCTAATACATGACATCCCCTATGATGGAATGGATGTTATACATACTCGGTTATCCAATCGAAAGGAGTACGTCTAATCATGAAAGCCGTAGGCGTTATTGTTGAATATAACCCCTTGCACAATGGGCATGTCTATCATTTGCAGGAAGCTCGGCGGCTAAGCGGCGCAGACGCCGTTGTTGCGGTCATGAGCGGCCCTTTTCTCCAGCGTGGCGAACCCGCCATCGTGGGTAAAAGGGCACGCACCGAGATGGCGCTGCACGCAGGCGCGGATCTCGTGCTTGAACTGCCGGTTGCGTACGCGGTCCAACCGGCAGAGTGGTTTGCCTTCGGTGCGGTATCGCTGCTGCACCGCACCGGCATTGTGGACTCGCTCTGCTTTGGCAGCGAGTCCGGCGACCTGGACAGCCTGCAGCGCATTGCGCGCGTGCTGGCTGTGGAGCCCGCAGGGATGCGCGAGGACATCGCGCGCCGCCTGCGGGAAGGCGCCAGCTACCCCGCCGCGTACGCAGGCGCGGCGGCAGCGCTGGCGCCCGGCGGCGTCGATGCTCACGACGCCGCTGCACTGCTGGAGCAGCCCAACAATTCGCTTGGGCTGCACTACCTGATCGCGCTGCAACGACTTGGCAGCGCGATCCAGCCCTTTACGGCGGCGCGTACCGGTGCCGCGTATCATGAGGCGACGCCCGGGCCGGGGGCGATCGCCAGTGCCACAGCCGTGCGCCGCCTGCTGATGGCGGACGGCCCCAACGCCGCCGCGCCATACGTGCCGGCGGCAACCCTTGCCATTCTGCATCGCGAATGGCAAGAAGGGCGCGCTCCCATACACTGGGAGCGCTTTGCACAGCCGCTGTTGCACCTCGCGGCCACCCGCCGTGCCTCCGAGCTGGAACGCATCGCCGAAGTCACGGAAGGCCTGGAACACCGGCTGAGCCGTGCACTCGCTCAGCTCCCGGAGCCTTCAGTCGAAGCACTCCTGAATGCATTGAAGACCAAACGATACACACGCACCAAGCTCCAGCGTATGCTCGCACACCTGCTCCTGAATCACACCAAAGCCGAGTGTTCACCAGAGCAATTGGCTGCCGGACCTGGATATCTCCGAGTCCTCGGATTTAATACTCAAGGGCAGAGCCTGCTTAAACAAATGAAGAAAACCGCATCGCTTCCTGTTGTGCTGAAACCATCGACGTTCACACACAATCAGCTGGAACTGGATATACAAGCTCAGGTTGCGTATGGGCTCGCTTGCGAGCACAGGGACACACGTAGGATGTTCAGTGACTACTATGAGTCGCCTGTGAGACTGTAATCCGCTTTTGACCATAAGGCTTCATCTCTATGGAGCTTTTTATTCCATCATCAAACAGATCATTGATATCCACTGTTCCACACTCAACTATACAATTAAAAAATCCCCTTGTTGCGCGCCTCTCAGGCACCTCGCAACAAGGGGATTTTCTTATTCACTTCTCTTATTCACTTCTCTTATTCTCTTAATTCTTGTTCTCTTAAATCTTTTGGGTATCTCTACCCCTTTGGGTCTAGTGAGTCTGTTGATCTTCTCAATTCTCTTGATCATATTTCATTCCACTGTAATCAATTATTCGGATTTCATCCGTTCTTTATCCATCCGGTTCAACTCAAATCGATCTCTTCCCGCCCGATTATAACCTATGATTTCACGGACAAGGTTTTCAAATAAGCCAGCGCATCATCCACCGTGCTCACAGGCACAAGTTTCATTTTGGTGCCGATCTGTTCAGCCTTGGCTGCTGCTTCCTTATAGTTATCCTTCGGTACAAAGAAGATCTCCGCTTCTTTTCGATCAGCGGCTACAATCTTGTGTACTACACCACCAATGGCACCCACCACACCCTCCTTGGTAATGGTACCTGTACCCGCTATTCGATGCCCCTTGGTCAGATCTCCAGGTGTTAACTGGTTATAGATCTCCAACGTAAACATCAAGCCGGCAGACGGACCACCAACCTGAGTATCGGTGAAGGAGATCTGTTTGTCCGGCTCTTCAGCTTTCACCTTCTGAACCGTACCAATCATTACTCCGAGTCCCGGGCGGGTTTCACCTGTTTTATTGTCTTTTACCTGAATCAGTTTCACGTCCCGGCTAATGGTCTCTCCACCACGTTCCAGTTGCATTCCAACCGTATCTCCGACCTTTTTATCTTTTAACTCGGCAGAAAGCACCGTATTATCCGGCGTAGCTGTTCCGTTCACTCCCAGAATGATATCTCCCGGAGCAATGTCTCCTTCCGGTTTTGGATCTTCAGACAGTCCAAATACAAAGATATGTTCAGGTACAATAGAGTAAGTCACACCAGCCTGCTCATATGCAGCCTCCATTGCGGAGGATTGTGAGTCACTCATGAACCACACCTGTTCGGCAGAGTATTCCGCTTCGCTTTTGCCGCGCAGTCGGTCTTCCTTTTTATCCACTTGAGCATTTTTATTGAACAGAGAGGTTCCTAGCAAAAACACATTGGCATATGTTGCCGACACGGTTGTCATCATGAACACACCGTGTTCTTCCTGGTCTCCGCCCTTAACGGTTACCATTGGTTTTACTTCATCTGCACTGCCAGGCATATATATGATATACGGCGTTGGCATGTACACGGCAACATAGACGACCAGAGCCACCACGATCACAAAGATCGAAGCTCTGAATCCGCCAGATTTCCGAATCCGATTCATCGCATGAGCCTCCGTTCTTTGTATCTCTATATAAGCTGAACTCTACACTAATCAGCAATCGTAATTCCATCTTGTTTAATCATTTTTTTCAAGTCTAACACTCTGGTCCTTGTGCATACAATGGTACAGGCCGGATAGGCCGCTGTATACAATAGCCTGTCCGGTCAAGGCCGAACCGCCCTTCGGGCGTCATTCGGCCGTCCATAACGATTCAGATGCCGAATCGGCGTTATCTGATATGAGGTGAAACGATGACATTACAGAGCGAGGTTAGAGATTCTGGCCCGTTACGAACGATAATCCTAAGTACCGGCGCTTTAATGTTGGTCATTGCGGTAGTTGCGTCCCCCAAAGAAGCGTTTGACGCCTCTATTCAAGGTCTGGATATATGGTGGAAAATCATCTTCCCTGCCATGCTCCCGTTCCTCATGTTATCCCAAATGCTCACTGCGTTTGGCTTCACCCACGCGATCGGCGCCTTGCTCGGACCGTTAATGCAACGCTGGTTCAGACTCCCAGGCAACGCAGGTCTGGCGATTGCCGTTGGCATGTGCGGCGGATTCCCCGCAGGAGCAGATGCGGTATCCCGTTTATTTCAGGATAGACAAATTACCGCCAAGCAGGCGGTTGTCCTTGCGGCGGCATCTCATTTTGCCAATCCAATGATGATCATTTTGGTCGTTGGTGCTGCTTTTCTTCACCAGCCGGCGGCCGGATATTTTCTACTCGCGGTCCACTGGATCAGCGGCTGGATTGCTGCCATTCTTGCCACACGTCTCCTGCCAGCACCGGGTAACCAGACAAACAGGGTTGGCTCCACAGCCGCGCAAACAGATAACAACTCTCTTGATTCTCAGTCTGCAAGTCCTGCAAGTTCCACAAGTCGCTCATCTGCCCCCCACCACGCTACGAACAAACGACGCAGTATATGGTCTGATATGATGATTGCAGCGAGGGAAGCACATCGTCGTGATGGAAGAGGATTTGGCAAACTGCTCGGTGACACCGTATCCCAAGCTGTGCAGACCTTAATGATGACTGGGGGATACATGATCGGTTTTGCCGTATTTATCCGGTTGGTCTCCCTTTATCTGACTCCCGGGTCGTCTGCTGCGCTGTGGCCAGCCTTCTTCGAGCTTCACCTCGGCACCTATCATTTGAGCCAGACTTCATTAACACCCATGCTGCTCATGTCTCTACTTGCAGCCGTTCTGGGATGGGGTGGTTTATGCTCCCATCTGCAAGTCTCTGCTGTATTGAAAACAACTGGTCCAAGCAGCAAATCGATGTTGTACTTTGCCGGAGTTCGTCTGACTCATGGATTAATCGCCTTTTTCATCAGTCTGTTCCTATGGATGCCGTTCAGCCGTTATAACACAGAAGTCTGGACCACATTACAGACGAATGCAGAGCGAGACCTCTCGACACCATTTGGTTGGCTACTCATACATAGTCCAGGTAACACATACACGATCAACACCATTTGGAGCATCTTCCCTGCTGCATGCATGGGACTTGCGTTACTTCTTGCAGTCATGGTTAGTCTATCAGGTCTTACCTTCTGGTTTAACCGCCGGTTTTCTCGCTGATTTTCTGACGGAGCGCAGCTTCCACTTCAGGTGAGACAAGATCTGTAACATCTCCATGATAATGAGCGATTTCTTTGACGATGCTGGAACTTAAATAGGAATACTTCGGATTTGTCATCATAAATATGGTTTCCGCATCCGGGTTCAACTTGCTATTGGTCGACGCCAATTGCAACTCGTATTCAAAATCAGTTACCGAGCGTATACCACGAACGATGACCTGAGCTTCCTTTTGCCGGACATAATTGGCTGTCAGATCGCGGAAACTGTCCACTTCGACATTCGGTAGATGGCGGGTTACTTCCGTAATCAGTTCCTTGCGTTCCTCCACCGTAAACAGCGGATTTTTGCTCATATTGTTCAACACAGCCACAATGACGCGATCAAATTGCTTCGACGCTCTGGCGATAATATCCAGATGCCCCATCGTTACGGGATCAAAACTTCCAGGATATACGGCGATCCGTTCCTGTCGATGTATCATTTCAGTCATGAGGAGCCTCCTCTTCCGGTGTAATGGATTCTCCATCTTCAATTGCTTCAGGCGCATAATAATAGATGGATACTGCCGTCTCCCCATACAAAGCCTTGCGCGTTTGTTCAAACGGGCCGAATTGCTCAGGGTAATCATGTTTGGATTCATATTCAAGCACGATGGTTGCTTCGGGTTCCAAAAGTTCCAGTTCGTGCATGGTCAGCATTAACTCGTGCCCGTTCTTCATGCGATATGGCGGGTCGAGAAACACCAGATCAAACGTTGTGCCTCGCTTGGCGAGTGCCTTCAATGCTCGACCTGCATCATTACGATATACGGCCGCCTGGTCTTCCAGCTTGGTTGCCTTCAGATTCATGCGGATGACTTCAATACTTTTCGATTCCAAATCAACAAAAACAGCCTTGTCCATGCCGCGGCTCAGCGCCTCAATACCGAGACCTCCACTGCCTGCAAACAGATCCAATGCTGTGCCGCCCTCAAAATAAGGACCAACCATGCTAAATAACGCTTCCTTCACCTTGTCGGTGGTTGGCCGCGTACCCGTGCCAGGAACAGCCTTCAGCGGCCTGCCTTTTGCACTCCCAGATACCACTCTCACTTGACGAGTCACCTTTTCTCTATGTAAGTTTATTGATACGACTATCGTACCACATTCGGGTTCGGTTTGAAAAATGTGCGGTCTTCATTTCCCTTGGAAAATTGTTGACGAATTGTTGACGCATATGTATAAAAAGGAAACAATCGGGCGATTCTATAATTATCGACATCACAAGTGTCGTAGACAACCGCGGAGAAGACTTACGTTTCCCCATAAGCTCTTCGTCCGGTTTCTCCTCTCCCATGAAAAAGAAGCTCTCGAAAGAGGGCTTCTTTTTGTTGTTTATGTTTTAATTTATTTTGCTAGTTATACTTTTCTTCAAATTCACTTATGTCGGCTTGCTCTTCGGTCTGCAACCATCCGATCTCCCTCAGCCACATGCCCATATCTGCGATAAACTCATTCACTTTTAAATGTTCAATCTTGTATTTCTGGATCTTTTCACTTAAAAAAGCATAAAACTCATGGCTTAAGACATACCGTTGTTTGCTTTTGCTTAATGTCTTATACCGATCCTCGCTGACCACCAGATCAAAATAGATGACATTCTCCTTCTTCACATGCCTGACCGTGGACCTTCTCTCGTATTCCTCAGGAAGACACCTGAAGACAAAGAATAGTTCAATATCTACTATTTGATATTTGCTTTCTGCTTGATCAAAAACAGACTGCAACTCATCCGAAAGATTGGCAACTTGCGTTAAACCTGAAGTGTCAGTTGATCGGCCCAGAATCATCACTAAACTCCTCCTTGTGCCTTGCCCCAACGTAGCAAGAGCTATACTAATTCATCTCTCGATGCTTCCGATTAGACCTTCGCAAATTGATCAATGGAATGATGAGTGCAACAACCGGTAAGAGAAGATTTATTGAACCATTCTTAATCATCATGAAGGTAATAAACAACACGGCGAGCCAAGTCATAATCTCCATCATTTCATATTTGGTTAACGTCAGCTTGAATGCTTTTTTCGAAATGAAACGAATCAAGAAATAAGCGATCAAGCTATAGAACAGGATCATTCCCAAGATAGCAACTAGGATTATGAGGTACATATCCACCATAAAAATCTCACCCGACCCTTATATCATTTTCTTAATTTTACCATATAAGAGATAAGGTGTCATTCCAAATTCCAAACCAGCGCTTCGTCAAGACTGGCAATTTACGCTTTACTTCTCTTCAACAACAATCGTTGCATTATAGATCACAACACGTTTCCCATTGAGATCAAATAATACTTTATTGCCGTATTCCGTATCTTCCACGTCAATCTTGCCATCATAGGTCTGAATCAATTCACCATTATTGCTGTACACTTTAACAACCCTCTCCAGGCCACCCGAGTTATTGGACCTCATCGTTTTGAGTGCACGTTCACCCGAAGCGGTATTGAAATACCATATGAAACATCCAACTATGATACCCAAGAAGACCAACACCGTCACCCATATACCTGTCTTTGCTTTTTTACTCATCTTGAACCCCCTCTTATGTTTCCTGTCTCGTACATTACGAGGTTGGAGAGAGAACGGTTTCATACAATGCCCTCAAGCTGTTCGTTGACATAACAAAACAGAGGCCTCCGATAGCGAAGACCTCTGTTCTTTATAGAATACATTCTTTATTCTGTATGATCCTTTTACTTACAGTGCACGAATGACAAACTCAAATGTCAGTTCGCCGTCCGAAGGGATCAGGTATTCCGGATGAACCGGAGCACCCCAGCTGTCATCACCGCCAACACCCATTTGTTTACCCGCTACAGTCACGACCGTATAGTGTACAGGAGGCAATTCGTACGCATGTTGTGCATTCTCCAGCTCAAATGCCGTATATGGTGAAACATTCAGCTCAACCGGAGTTCCGGATGCTTCAATTTTGAAGCCACGTCCCGCGTTGTCTGTCAATTTGGCCCAACGTACGCCCGTACGGTTGCCTGATTCCTGTGGTACCAGATATGGAGCCATGGTATCAGCTACCTTGCTGCCATGGATACCCAGACGTGCGCCAAATGCGCGGTCTGCATAGTTTTCTTCTGGTCCCATCGCAAGCCATTCCACGTTTTCGAAGTCAGGTGATGTTCTGAAGGACAATGCATGAATTGGCAAGTTTGGCAATCCAGCAGTACCTTTGTACGTATTATGCACACGCACACTTCCATCTGCATGAACGGTATATACCACTTTCACTTGTACATCCTCCGAAATGTTGAGCTTGTACGTGAACTCGATCCGGTATTGATCCGGTTTCTGTTCCGCTTTCCACTCTACAGAACGTGGCATCAGGCTCGCTGCATACCAGGCGCCCAGTTCGAAGCCCATCGCCATACCTTTGTCATTATCCGTCATTGCACGCCAGAAGAGCGGTGCAGGTGGTACAGCAATCGTCTCGCGACCAGACAATTTCAGGGAAACCAGTGTCCCAAACTGTTTGGAGAACAGCGCGTGTGTCTTGCCAGCACGAACACCGATGTTAACGTCACCTTCGATAACTTGTACATCACTTACAAGATTCAAGTCGACTTCAACTGCATCATTTACCTGATCCTGTGTGAAAATAAACTGTCCAAATGCCACTTCTTCGCCTTTGTCAGCCCACAGTGTAGCTTCTTTTAACACAAATGCAGTGTTCACAGCGTACTCGCCGCCCGCCAGAGCTTCTGCACCCAGCGGAAGTTTCACTACCATCTCGCTTTGGGCATCCACGTTGACTTCCAATGTTCCACGCAGCACTTCATGTCCATCGCGCTCCAGGCTGTATACCAGTTCCAGCGCAGATGTATCTGCGAACAGATTACCATTCACGATTTTGACACCTTCACGATCCGGGAACAGCTTGATGTTCTGGTACAGGAATTTAACCTCCTGCATTTTCGCAGTTACTTTACGGTCAGCATGGACGATACCGTTGCCACAGAAGGAATAGTCTGATGGACGATCACCAAAATCTCCGCCATAAGCGAGGAATTCTTTGCCGTAACGATCTTTTTTATAAATGGATTGGTCGATGTAATCCCAGATGAATCCACCTTGATACATCGGATATTTGTCTTCCAACTCTGTATATTTGTGCATACCGCCAATAGAGTTACCCATGGCATGCATGTACTCACAGCTGATATAAGGTTTCGTCGGGTTTGCATTCAGGAATTCCTCAATGTCCGCCGGTTTGGCATACATGCGAGTCTCCATATCACTTGTTTCATCGAAACGGCGATCATGGAATACACCTTCGTAATGTACCAGACGTGTTGGATCAGCTGATTTGAAGTATTGGGATACTTTGTAGATGACTTCACCACCATGTGATTCATTACCACAAGACCAGATCAGAATGGACGGATGGTTTTTGTCACGCTCCACCATGGATACAGCGCGGTCCATAACGATATCATGCCATTCCGGTTTGTCACCTGGAATAACCCATGAAGGCTCAACAGCACCAAGTTTCTGCCAAGATCCGTGTGTCTCCAGGTTCATCTCGTCAATAACATATAGTCCGTATTCATCACACAACTCGTACCAAAGACTTTGGTTCGGATAGTGTGACGTACGTACGGCATTCATATTATTCTGTTTGATCGTACGAACATCCCACAGCATATCTTCCTTCGTAACTGCACGTCCACGACGCGGGTTGAACTCATGACGATTCACACCTTTGAATACGATACGTTTACCGTTGATGTGCATCACTTTATCAATCATTTCAAATGTACGGAAACCAACGGCTTGAGGAACAACCTCAACCAGTGCACCCGCAGCATCATATACACGAATATAGAGACGGTACAAGTATGGAATCTCTGCGCTCCACAGGTTCACTGTACCGATATCTTCACGAAGACTTACTTGCCCATCGTTAACTTTGGATTCAAACATTTTAACGGTATTGCCTTCACGATCACGAAGTTCAGCCTCTACTCGCGCTCCAGCAACCGCTTTTCCTTCCAGTTTCAAATCTAGTTGCAACGTACCGTTGGTATAGGACTTGTCCAGATCTGTGCGAACATGAACATCACGAACGTGTGCAGTTGGGACGGTATACAGATACACATCTCTGAAAATACCGGAGAAACGCCAGAAATCCTGATCTTCCAGCCAGCTGCCTGTGCTGCGTTGATACACCTCAACCGCGAGTTTGTTCTCTCCATCCTGAAGGAATGGCGTCAGGTCAAAATCAGATGGCGTGAAGCTGTCTTCTCCGTATCCTACGAATTGTCCATTAAGCCATACATAGAATGCAGACTCTACACCCTGGAAAGAAATATATACCGGATTCGACTCCCAACCTGTCGGCAGGTGGAATGTGCGAATGTAACTTCCAACCGGATTTTTATCCTGTGGTAATGCCGGCGGACGAATTTCGTTCAGACCATCCCAAGGATATTGTGTATTAACATATTGAATCTGTCCGTATCCTTGTAGTTGGATATGCCCCGGAACTTCAATATCATCCCAGCCTTCACTGGAAAAATCGGATGTATAGAAAAACTCAGAACGGCTGTCTGGACGAATTGCATAGTTGAATTTCCACGTACCATTCAGATCATAACGCATGGACATCGCGCCTGAACCTACAGCCTCGTCCATTGTTTGGTAGTAACGGTGATCGGAATAGGCATGAAGTCGGTTTACCTCAAATACACTTACGTCCCCCAACCAGTTGATATCTGCCTTTGTTGCTTTCATCGGCTCTCTCTCCCTTTAAAACGTTATAGTTTGACTTATTCAAGGTTAACGCTGGATTTCCTTTTGCTTTACATAAACAAAAAAGACAGAGGTACGCCATAACAGCGCCCTCTCTTCTTTCCTGCATCCGTCATTTGCACGGATTATGCTGTTTTCATTACTTCACGGAACCTACCATACCTGCAACAAAATGTTTCTGCATGATGAAGAAAACGATTGCTGTAGGCAGTGTTGCAATCACGATTGCTGTCATGATTACTCCGTAATCCGGAGAATAACCAGCACCCAGATTTGAGATCAACAGTGGAATCGTTTGTTGGTCAGGTGTTTGCAATACAATGAGTGGCCACAGATAGTTGTTCCAGCTACTCATGAATGTAATGATTGCTGCCGCTGCATATGTTGTTTTCATGGTTGGCATATAGATCTTCAAGAAGATGCCGAGTTCACTCAAACCATCAATACGTCCAGCTTCCAGCAAGTCTTTCGGGAACATTTTGGTGTTCTGACGGAAGAAAAAGATCAGGAACGCTGTTGCGATGGTTGGCAGGATCACTGCTGCCATCGTGTTGATTCCGATAACCGGTGCAACTCCAGAGATTGTTGCAAACATACGATACAGTGGTACCATAATCGCTGCAAACGGGATCATCATGGATAACAACAGGATATTAAACACAATGTCACGAGACTTCGTGCGATATACCTCGAAACCATAACCTGCCATGGAACCAATAAACAGTGCCAAGAGAGTGGAGACCACAGAGATAATCGCCGAGTTTCCGAGAGCCTGTACCAGATTTGTCGAATCAATCAGTTTGTTGAAGTTATCAATAAAAGCTGAACCGGGCAGCAGTCTACCCTTGGTGACATCGACTGATGCATTTGTTGAACTGACCAGCATCCAGAAGAAAGGGAAAATGGATACAAAGGCGACGATGGATAGGAACACATACGTGAAAATCCGTTTTGCTTTAGCTTTAGCCATTTTTATTATCACCTGCCACTTTAAACTGGATGATGGACAATACAATAATCAAGATTACGATGGAATACGACACTGTTGCTGCATAACCGAAGTCCGGTGAATATTTGAACGAAAGGTTGTAGATGTATTGTGAAATCGACATGGTCGCATTACCTGGACCACCTTTGGTAATATTCATGATCTCATCAAAGATTTGCAATGTACCAATCGTTGATGTGATGGACGTGAAGAGGATAATCGGTTTAAGCAAAGGTACTGTGATTTTGAAGAATTGTGTAAAAGCATTCGCTCCGTCAATTCTTGCAGCTTCATAGATCGATTGATCGATGTTTTGCAGGGATGACAGATAGAAAATCATGTTATATCCGGTCCAACGCCAAGTAACGGCGATTATGATCGTAATTTTAGCCCAGAACGGGTCTGTGATCCATTGAATTGGATCTCCAATAATGTGCAAGCCCATCAGGAATTGATTCACCATTCCATCTGGTGCGAACAGATATTTGAATACAACAGAGTACGCTACCAATGAAGTTACACAAGGCAAGAAAATCGCTGTACGGAAGAAGCTCCGGAAACGTAGTGTGCTGTCATTCAGCAATACGGAAATAAACAAACCAAGAATGATCATTACAGGCACTTGAATAATCAAGTAGATAAATGTATTCGATAATGCTGTACGGAACGTTGTATCAACTAACAATCTTTTGTAGTTAGAAAGGCCCGAAAATTCAAGATTGGCTCCTACACCAGACTTGAACGATAAGAGCAGCGCTTGGATCATCGGGTAGAAGTAAAATGCAACAATCCCGACAACAGCCAGCAAAACAAAAGCCCATCCAGTCAAATTATTTTTCTTTTGGAGACTGTCTCCTGTATTCATGGCTTTCACAGTATGGCTCCTCTCTCTCCATGGAACATGGGTAGAACCCACGGAGCCCCTCGCCATATCCGGTTCGACTTGCGCCGGACATAGGAGATGGCTCCGATGTTTCCTAGGGTTCTATAAGTTACCTTGGGTATCTTAGTTTAATTGTGCTTCAGCTTGTTTTTGTGCATCAGCCAGAACGTCATCGATTGATTTACCGTTCAGGAATGCTTGCATTTCTACTACCAGAATATCTTCAATGGCATATGTGTTGATACCATAGTTTACGCTTGGAATTTCTTTCGTCCAATTTGCAAAGTCTGTGAAGATTTTTTGTCCGCCGAAGTACTCGTCTGCTTTGGCATACGCGTCACCATCAACTGCTGGTTTGTACGTACCAATTGCGCCGATGTTGTTCAACAGATCTTGATACAATTGTTTATCAGAACCAAATGTTTTTGCTACAAAATCAGCTGCTTGATCTGCGCCAGGAACGTTGTTCATAACATACCAAGAGCTACCACCCAAGTTGGATGCGTGAACAGAGTTTGCTTGACCAGCCATTTTCGGTATTGGAGCTACAGCCCATTTACCGGATTGGGAAGCTTCTTGACGTACAGATGGTGAGAACCAGTTACCTGTAGGAATTGTTGCTACGCTACCGTTATTGGCGTTGGCAACGAATTGACTCCAGTCAGAGTGCAATTTAACAATGTTGGCATCCATCATTGCTTTGTAAGTAATAAACGCTTCTTTCAGAGCAGCATTATTAGCAATGTCAGGTGTTTTACCATCTTCTGCGGAATACCATTTACCTGCAGTTTGGATCATCATACGAATCAAACCAAGGTCATTCGGGTCAAGAGAAAGAAGCTCTTTACCTGTTTTAGCTTTTACGTCTTTACCAATTTGGATGTAGTCATCCCAAGTGATGTCTTGCAGGTCAGCTGCTTTGTAGCCAGCTTGCTCCAGCAGATCTGTTCTGTAGTACAAACCAGCAACGCCGGAGTCAAATGGTACTCCGTATTGTTTACCATCAAACGCTGTTGGTCCGAGTTTGTAATCTGCAAAATCGGAAGCCGTGATACTGGAAGACAGATCTTTGAACGCATCAGGATATGCATTCAGGAAGCTTTGTGAACGATAGTCTTCAATCAGAACTACGTTTGGAAGACCACTGGCAGTTCCGGAGTTAAGACCTGTGTTCAGTTTCTGAATGATATCAGCTTGAGCGTATTCAATGATGTTAATTTTCACATCAGGATTTGCTTTTTGATATGCTTCTTTTGCTGTTTCCATTGCAGCTACGTTAAAAGCTTTGTCCCAAGCCCAGACCGTGATTTCGTTTGTTTTTTCGTCACCACCACTAGCGGATTTACCTCCGCCACCGGATGAACATGCGGACAACAGCAGTACTGTAACGAGCATCAATACCCACATTTTTTTCAAAACATTCAACTCCCCTTCGACCTCTTTGTGTGTAATTTGTTTGCGTTTTCTGAAAGCGGTTGCTTTCGATGTATTCATCTTATCATTCCCATATCTCCATTCGTTAGTAATAATTTTGTACGGATTTGTCATCTTATTGCCACAATGAAAACCTTTACAGAAATCGTTTGCATTAAATTTGGTTTTTTGTAATTTCTTTTGATTTTGTAATTTCTTGATCTTGAAATAGTACAAAAATGATTTTACCCGCTTTACCCTCTGAAACGTGAAAATCCCCCGACTCTGTAGAAAACAGAAGCGAGGGATCTCGATTTTAAGTGTATTTAATGGAATCGGGTTTCGATTCAACTCGTGATTAAAGGTAGTGTAACGGTGACTCTCGTTCCTTCCCCAACCGTACTCATAATGGTGACCCCATAAGGTGATCCATATAATAACTCAATACGGTCATGTACATTGCGAATACCGATCCCACTGAATAGTTGACGATTGTTCTTTGGATTGGGCAACGTTTCTCCCATGACAAGCCCTTCAATTCCATCCCCATTGTCCATAATCTCACAGATGAGTGATTCTCCCGCTCTGGAAACCATGACATGAATCGTACCCGTTTCTTTCTTGATGAATCCATGGAAAAATGCATTCTCGATAAACGGCTGGATCACCAGTTTGGGTACATGATAGTGTGTACAATCCGGAGCAACGTAGAAAGCTGCTTTAATCCGGCCACCATATCTGACGTGATTAATGAAGACATAATTTTTCAAATTCTCGACTTCTTGTTCCACTGTAACCGTCTGACTCACATCACTGATCGTATTTTGCAGCAATCCAATTAATGCATTAATCGTCTCCGCAGCCCTGTCTTTGTTGCCTTGTTGCACCAGAACTTTGACAGATGCAAGTGTATTGTACAAGAAGTGAGGATTAATCTGACTCTGTAATGCCGCAAGCTCTGCATTCCGTTGTTCATGCTGTGTCTGTACTAACTGATCCACATAATCATGCAGTTCATCAAGCATGTAATTGTAAGCATGACCAAGCTGCCTGCTCTCGTAGCTTCCGCTCACCGGAATATAGTTGTCCAGATCACTTTTTGTAATGTTGGACATCTGCTTCACAAGTCTGCGCAGTGACTTGGTAATCTGGCTGGTGATGAGAAACACAAGGATGAGTGCCCCCACAACGATAGCTGCACAGATCAGGGCAACCGTCTTCATGTCGATAAGTTGACCCATCGCCAGATCCTTATCCACTACATTGACAATATAAAACCGATAGAACGGTAAATACTCGGATAACACAACGCTATCCTGATCCATCACACGAGCATTAATACTTCTCGGAGAGTTGTTGTTCATATCCCGGGCATACGATAGCAAATCCAGCTGAGTTGTTCCGATCCAGTCTTCACGATTCGATGATACAATCTCACCTTTTTCATTCATAATGACCACATCATTGCCACGACTTGTAAAGCTGCTGTAAAATTGCCGGAATATGTCTTCTCTCATCGTGACATAGAGCGTACCGTATATCCGGCTGCGTGTTCGGTCCGTCAACGCTTTCGTCGCAGAGATCATCTGCTGACTCCCGAGCGTTGACTCGTTTTGGTAAACATCAAAGATAAGACGACTCGGCGTCTCAGCGGCTTCCATCGTAATTGGCTCCTGCTTCAATTCATCCACGGACAACTGAAGGTGAGCACGATTCGTGGAATAGCTCCGTCCATTAATCCCGATAATTGTTATCCCAACTTCGTAGGATTCTGTGATGGATTGAACGCGGTCCATCGTTTCCCTCATATTATAGAAGGATTTGGCCATCGTGAGGGAATCGGCATCACCTTCGGACAGGAATCCTCGAATCGATCCACTCTGCGTCACATTATTCGATACGGCAGCAATGGCCTCATTAAAAGATTCAAAATTTGTTTTGATCTGATTAAGCACCTTGGAGTTTGTGATACTGAACGTCTCAGTAAACAGATTGGTTGACATGTGAATGGTCGTCCATAAGATGAGTACAGAAACGAGGACAATACTGACCACCATAACCAGAAACAACTTGGGAAACAATCCGAGACGAGATAATTGGTTCATCCATTTCTTCATGATCTTATCCTTCTGACTTTATGCCCAGAATTTGCGCCGGTATCGGCTTGGTGATAATCCGGTGAATTTTTTGAACACTTTGCAAAAGTAACTATGATCGGAATAACCTACCATACTGCTAATCTCAGAGATCGTTACATCATCGGATCGTAGCAGTTCCTCGGCTTTTTCAATCCGAATTTTATTTAAGTATTCATTAAATCCTTCTTTTTTGTGAGATGAGAAATAACTGGATAAATACGATGGATTAAAATGAAAGTGCTTGGCTACTTCAGCAAGCCCGAGCGGCTGATCAAAGTGCTCATGCATGTAATCCAGCAACATCTTCATGTTGGGATCACTTCGTTTTCCACCCGCACCAACGGTGCACTCCTGAACTTCCGTCATGAATTGATCAAGCACGGTCATGACTTCGTCCAGACTCGAAGCCCCGTCCACATTTTTAAAATAAGTATATTTGCTCTCTTCCAGCCCGGCAGACTGGACATCCATATCCGCGAGGGTAATGGTCACGTTAAATATCAAGTTACCGAGAAATGATTTGATTTCAAAAACATCGGCAATATAATCCCGTCCAAGTGTTTTTGCATGATCCTGTAAATACTCCCTTGCCGCTTCGACCCGGTTACGCTTCACATGCTGCAAAAACATATTCACATTAAACTGGTAACCTGCGGAATGCATTGGAGGCAGTTCACCATACACCAGGATTGGTCGATCCTTATAATAGAAACGATATTCAATCAGCTTAATCAGGCGTTCCCGGTAAACAACACCCATCTGTTCAAATGAAGTAAAGCTTTCACTAAGCACCCAACCAGGACTGTCTTCTCCTGTTGCATTTTCACTGGCCAACTGTCTGATCCGTTCAAGCATCCATTCATCTCTCGCAGGATCGACATTAAGAAGCATCACAGGTAATGTACCCTCTGCGGGAACCATTGCACATTCTACTTCAGGCAGATCACAGCGGAGCTTGGACTCAATCTGCTCCTGATCCATCTTCAGTGGATTCCCTCCAGCACCCACGGGTTTATACACAAGCAAGCGAAAGGATTCATACGGAAAGGTATCTCGAATGATCGGCATTTCGCTATCTTCATCCAGTGTAAATCCGGACAGCATCTTCTCCATCAGTTGCCCAAGTCTCCAGCCATCGTGCGACGGCTCGAACTGTAATTCCGGAATTTTACCCGCTGTGCGTTGAAGGACTTGCAATAATTCATTTGTATCCAGCTTGGGTTTCAGTATATAATCGGCTGCCCCGTGCTGAAGCGTTGAACGTACATACTCGAATTCACTGAAGCTGCTAAGTACAATAACTTCAATCTGCGGATTACTGGCTTTTAGTGTACGGACAAACGTTTCCCCATCCATGACAGGCATGACAATGTCGGTGATCACAATATCCGGTTTTAACAGGTTCACCTGCTGTAATCCTTCTTCACCGTTGGAAGCTTCACCCACAATGATAAATCCTTCCGCTTCCCAGTTCATATGGTGCTTTATGCCCTGTCTTACCAGAAACTCATCGTCAACAATCAGCACCTTGCACAACCGGTTCATGATCGCGACCCCCTTGTCTAATCTTTCCTCTATATCTGTACAGGCTATACCAACTATTATATATCGGTTATAAACACTTTCCAGTGTTAGCGGTTACATTAATTCTAAATTAATTGTACATCTTTTTATATCCTAAAACGATCCTTTAAGCAATGGTAACTATCTATAGTTTACACTATATTTCGACAAAATAAGAAGCCCCGACTCGCCATTTGATCATCTGGCGAATCAGGACCCCTATTTCAATCCTTTATTTCGTTAAATCACTCACTTATGGTTCAATTCCCCATTGGAGACTTCCCGCGATATAACCAGTGACTTTGGACCAGTCCGTATAGGAAGTCTGACTACCTGCAAAAGAATAATCATCCGTTTGCGTATAGTTGGTCCAATTGTTCTTGGAGATGCGCGTATGGATTTCTGTGCTTTGTCCTGCATTCAGAGTTCCAGCGGAAGCTATGAATCCAATCTCAAGCACGTGGTCAGCACCTGTCCGAACCGGATTGAGTGCACTGAACGTGCCTGTTACATTCGCACTGCCAGCAGTCGCCCAGTCAGCGAAGAAGTTCTGAGGCTGTTCGCCGTTTATCGTGTAATAGTATCTGATCTTCACATCAGACAGATTCAAGGCTGTAGTACCTGTGTTTGTCAGTTTGAATTTGGGACTAATCGAGCTGCCCGTCGCTGAAGTGTTACTGTTAAACATCTCAATGCGTATGGTTCCAACAGGTGCAGCTGTTGTGTCTTTAATGAGCAGATTCAAGGTCGCAGGAGCACCTGCGCTGAATTGAAAGGTTAGCGTCACTGCGCCATTGGGAAGTGAAGCCAAGTAGTTTTTACTTAATACGACCTCATTGCCTGTCAACGTGTAATCTGTACCTGAAACCAGTGTTGCATTCCCGTTGCGAATGGATGCAAGTGTATTGCCGTTAAGTGTTAACGTGACTGGAATATTAATCTGATTGCCTGCTTTGCGATCAAATTCGGCTGTAACCGGTGTAATCGCAGAGTTGGTCACTGGAGTACCTCCGCCATTGTTACCTCCAACACGGTCAGCATACAAAATTCCGCGGCCATTTGTTCCGAGATATACTCTTCCATACAAACGCGGATCACCCGTAATTGTAGTTACACGAGCATACTGATGCTGATCATCATTGATACGAACCCAATTGGCACCACCGTCATCGGAGCGGAAGAATCCACGTGTTCCATCGATCTGTGCAACCGTGTATAACGCAACAACACTCTGCCCAGGGGCCGCTTTACCAAATCCGATACTGTCTGCTTCCTCTACATTGGCAAGCTTCGTGAATGTTGCGCCTGAATCCGTAGAATGCCATAATCCGTAAGGACCTTCTTCCTCACTACCACCTGCAAACCAGAGTTCACCTTCAACACCTGGAACGGCATCCAGATCGGCATTTCCTTCCATCGGAAGTCCGGTCGCAGATGTTGCCGTGAAAGTAGCACCACCATTCACACTCACATAGATTTTACCCGCTGCAAATCCATAAAATTTGTTTGGATTGACACGATCCGAAATCACTTTTGCCTGTGCAGGTATGCCCGTACTTGCCGTCCATGAATTGCCGTCAGTCGAATAATGTACGCCTTTATCTGATGTGCTCCATACGAGTCGGTTACCATTCGCAGAGATGGCTACGGTCCCTCCTCCGGTTGTGCCGGCAGGTTCTGCATTAGCCTTATACCACGTAGTACCTCCGTCACTGGACAAACCCATGGATTTTGCATTTGGATCAGCAGCATAATCTGCTTTACCTACGCGAACCATCGTATTTGGACTTAACTCTGCAAAATCCAGACTTTCTGTGGAAGGATAGTTCGGGCTCGTAAATATGGTAGCTGGAGCCTGGTCCAGATTGTTATGACGGAATCCGGAGACATCTCCCAATCCGCTTATCAAATGTGCACCACTTGGCGGGCTGACCAGATCCAGTACGGCAATCTCCTCAACCCCCTTCGCCATCACTGAAATATTGATTTTTTCATCATCATCCCAGTCTGTCAGGTTCTTCGTTCCATAGATCGTAGCACCTGTTCCATACATCATACGATCCGAATCAAACGGATCAATCTCCAGATCACCGATCATCCAGCCCAGTTTTGGGGTTGTTTCGGGTGGGGCAGGATTGGTGCCAAATGTGAGCCATGGCGCTGCCGAAATATCCTGTGTATAACGTAACTTCCGATTCGGATATCCTTCAAATTCCCATATGCGTGTCCACGTCGCTCCGCCATCTGTACTCCGGAACAAGGTGGCATCCGGCCACCAGGAATTTAATGTCGCAACCATCAATGTACCGGGATTCTGTGCATCAACAGCCAATCCGCCATATCCAAAATAATTATCCGTGCTACTGCTTGGAACAGGGCTGATGTTGGTCCAGACACCTGTCGACGTATTCAGTTTCCACACGTCACCTTTTGCCCCATCATAGGGTCCAACACCATCGCTGTACGTTATATAGAGGCTTCCGTCTGAATCAAACACACCATGATGCGGAATATAACCTGTAGGTTGACCAGCAACAGCTGACCAGGTCAGGCCGCCATTTGTGCTGCGATATACGCTTTGATCTTTATCCGCAACACCCACATAGATTGTCTGGGTTGCTTGCCCTGCCGAACCTGTTGTTTTGTCAAATGTAATCCATGCCAGACCCACGATGTCACTGGTATATTCATTCGAAGGATCTTGCACATAATTTCCCGGATTCGGGAAGCTTGTGACTTCGTTCCAGGTCACACCGTAATCGGTACTTTTCCATAACCCATGACCACTTCGTGCACCGAAATACAGAATACTGTTATCATTTGGGTCCACGGTCAGGCGTTCTCCCATTGAACGTCCCGGCATGTTGCCGCCCACTTTGAACGGAAGTGTTGTGGTTTGCCATGTATCTCCCCGGTCCGTAGAGCGCAAGATGGAGCCATTATTTTGATCCCATGAATTCGTATACGTCCCAACTGCCATATACACCCGATCGGGATCAACCGGGTCCGTAGCCAGTGCGTCCACACCATTCTTGTTCCAGTCATCCCAGCCGACAAAATCCGTTAAGGGTATCCACCTCTCGTCAGCCGCATTCCAGCGATAGGCTCCCCCGATATCCGTACGGGCATAGATCAGATCCTTTTCCGACTCGTTGAAAATAATACCCGGCACAAACCCGCCACCTGCACCAGTCACCACATTTTTCCACTCATAGGCTTCACTTGGTGCCGCCGCTGTTATTCCAGCAAGTCCTCCCAGCGAGGCGGTTACTACAGCAACCGTCAGGCTCATCATTCGCAATTTCCTCATAAACGTTCTCATATTAACTTATCCTCCTCTTCTACTTCGTTACTGCATTTCGGTCTATCCCCGCTGTCTCATCGTGCTGATGATGGCGTGCCAGACGAATCAATGCATCCCTTGATACAAGAAGCCTCACCCCCTTCCAGTCATATTGTTAAGCGCTTACATAATTGTTCTTGATTCGCGGTTATCTGGATAATACTTTCAATAAATAACATTCGCTAGCAATCTCCAAACCCCTCTGTCGAAATTCCGATTTTTGTAAAATATTTTCAGTGTTTAAACTGGTTTATACAACAAAAAAAGATGCTGTTAGAACAGCACCTTTCGACATTTTATATAAGAGTAAAAAAATGGAATCGTTTCTTTCCTGGCAAACCAGGCAGAGGTTCACTAAGGTTCACTACATAATTGGCACCTGTTTATTGCTGGCTACCATAAGCGTGAGTCTCCTGCCCTTTAACGCCCGGTCTGATGACAAAAAGTGAGCCCGCATCCGGTGTCTCTTTCAAACGTTCTTCCTTAATCCCTATACGTGCTGTTGTAATGTATAACTCTTCGAGATCCGGTCCACCAAAACAGCAGGATGTTACCTGATCTGCCGGCACCTCGATCTGTTGCAACAGTTCTGATGTATGCGGGTTCCAACGAGTGACTCTTCCTCCGCCCCAGTGCGCAACCCACAGCATGCCCTCACCATCAACCGTCATCCCATCCGGAAAACCGAATTCCTCCGGTATGTGAATGATACTTGTCCGATTTTGTATCGTACCTGCCGTCAGATCAAAATCAAACCGGTCAATAGAACGTGTCGGGGTATCAATGTAATACATGTTCTGCCGATCCGGACTCCAGCCCAGACCGTTGGATGTAGACACACCTTGTACCATTGTGCGAACGGGTTGCCCTTGCTCCAAACAATACAATGATCCGGCTTTGCTCTCATTATTCATGCTCATCGTGCCTGCCCAGAAGCGGCCCTTCGCATCACATTTTCCATCATTAAAACGATTGGTATCCTTATCTTGTTCAGGGTCTTCAATAGCCTGCAGCTCACCCGTAAGCAAGTGATACGTATGGAATCCACTGCGTAAAGCAACCACAACTTCGTCACCACGATAGGGAACAACAGCCCCGACATGTTCACCGACATCATAAGCCTGATCCTGCCCTGTAGCTGGATCATACACATGCACCTTGAAGCTTTCAATATCTACCCACAACAATCGATTGTTCTCTGCATCCCAGCTTGGACCTTCCCCCAGTAATGCCGGGGTTTGTACTGCTACAGTTACGTCGCTCATGCCCTCACGTCCTTATTCAGATTTGACGCTGCCTGACCATTCGAATCCGATGGCATCCAAGAATGCTTTGGACAGTACCATATGGCCCGTTGCATCCGGATGTACCCGGTCATAAGTCAGCACAGACGTATAGAAATGATCCCAAAATGGAGCAAATGCAGCCTGTGTATCCACATACACTGCATCATACTCACTGGCTACCCTGCGTACCGCTTCTCCGTAGATATCCATCGTTGCCCGCATCGGGTCTTCCGGATTAGCCTCAAGATAATAAGGTGTCATTAGTACCAGACCTTTCAGGTTGGGACGAACCGAAGCCACCAGTTCACGCAATGTGGATTCGTATTCTTCAAGAAACACATGTGAGTCTGTTGACAATGGGTTGTCGAACTGACGCCATACATCATTAATGCCGATCATGATCGTCAGCCAGTCCGGTTTAAGGTCAAGCACATCACGATCCCAACGCTGTTTCAGATCACGAATCGTATTTCCACCATTACCCACATTCTGGACACGCAACATCAATTCCGGATAGATGGACCGCAAGAGGGCATAGACTTGCGCTACGTAACCATGGCCCAGACCTGAACTTCCTTCGCCTACAGGATGTTCCCGACCACAATCTGTAATTGAATCCCCGATAAACAGAAGCTTGTCATTTTTCTGCAATTTCATCGTCATTTTCTCCTTCGCTCCAAGGCGCTAATATAAGAATAATTGATTAATCAGACCGTTAAGTTGTTATCCAATCAGTGATTACCAGCCTTGATTCTTGAGCCATGTGAGACACAGATCTGACCATACCCGAACCGCGTGGTTGTCCTCAGCCAATCCAAGTCCATGTGACCCTTTCTCAAAAACGTGCAAGTCATAGGGGATGCCATGCGCACCCAATGCAAGTGCGTAACGCAAGCTATTCTCTACAGGTACTGCCTGGTCATCGCTGGTATGCCAGATGAACGCTTCAGGAGCATCCGCTCTTACCTGCTGCTCCGCACTGAAAGCCTTGATCTGCTCGGCAGAGGCGTCCGACCCAAGCAAATTCTCACGGGAACCGGCATGTCCATAGGACTCCATCGTAATGACCGGATAACAGAGAATAACTCGGTCCGGGCGTGAACTCTGGCGTTCGATGAGGTCCTCATGATCCGGTTGTCCCTCGTCATACAGCGTTCCCAGTGTTGCTGTGAGATGTCCGCCTGCGGAGAAACCAAGTACTGCAATCTTAGCAGGGTTGATGCCATACTGCTCAGCATGAGCACGAACATAACGTATGGCACGCTGACCATCTGTTATCGGTGCAGGATGCTGGTGAGGCGCCACCCGATAATTCAGGACAAATGCACTTATACCTGCACGGTTCAACAATTCCGCTATTGGAGCACCTTCATGATCAGCCAAGAATCCATAACCGCCCCCTGGACATACAATGACAGCGCTCTCGGAACCGGGCTGAATAAATGGAATCAAATGTGGCATCTCGTCTTCATGACCCTGGGCTGCATAAGGTGCAGCATGATCCCATAAGGGTATAGTTGTTGTCATCTTCAATCATCCTCTCCAAGTAGAACGGATACATGGGTCCGTTTAAACGTTTTCGAATCTCAGGAATCGATACCATCATAACGGTAATGACCCTAACGCATCAATACCTTCCTGGCATCACTTTTTGTTCATTTGGGTACATGTTAGTACAAATTACGGAACTGTTCAGGAGTCACCCCCTCAATCCTGCGAAAGGTTGCTACAAAATGGCTTGCATCGCGAAACCCTACCCTAACTGCAGTTTCCCTAATCGTGGGTCTATAGTCTGCGGTCATGATTTCCTTAGCTTTGCGAATGCGCAGCAAAATGAAATAACTGTAGGCTGTCATGCCAAAGGACTGCTTGAACAAGGTGTTCAGATGTCTGGATGAGATCCCCGTGACGTCAGCCATATGTTCGAGACCAATCTCAGGATTCGCATAATGCTGTTCCATGAATGCAATGAGCGGAGCGAGTCTCTCCACGGCATGAGAGATCGAAGAGCGATTGCCGGTCATGCCATGTTTTTTGAGCAAAATCAGAAATCGATATATATCCGCTGACGCCTCGAGTCCCGACAAATCCTGATCACTTCTGATCGAATCCAGCACTTCCTGGCCGTAATCATTGAACGGACTGCTCTGCTCCCACTGATGCAACGCTGCTTCACCCAGACTAAGTGACTCCAAGATTGCCGGACACTGGGAACCGCCAAATGTAATATAGAATGTCTCCCACTCTCCTTGGGCGCGCACATATTCATGCGGTTCATTTGGCGGCAGCAAAATACCTGATGCTTCCCCCAGTACGACCGTGGACCCGGCAAACTTGAATTCTCCGGCTCCCTTTACTGTCTGAAGCCAATGGTAACAGGGATACCCCACAGGTCTGGACACCTTCTCCTGATTGCCGTTATAACCTAGGCTCTCAATATAAAGGGGCAACGGCTGATCACGTGATGTCATGAAATATCGTTGATGTCGGGGGGAGATAAACATGGGATGCCTCCTTGGGTACAAGCTGAAATACACTTCCGTATTCTTATATCAGTCATTACTTTTATTATATTTTAAAAGTCATATGTATCATATAGTATAGGATTATTCTTATACAAGAGGTGAACACATTGATTAGTAACAAACTGCCCAAAATGTTCTACGGGGGCGATTATAACCCGGAACAGTGGGATCACGAAACCCACCTTGAAGACCTGCGCATGTTCCAATTGGCAGGCATTGATATTGCCACAATCAACGTATTTTCATGGGCACTGATTCAGCCTGATGAAGTTACTTACCGTTTTGAAGAACTCGACCAACTAATTAATCGTTTACATGAAAACGGTGTCTATATATGCCTTGCAACAAGCACTGCTGCCCATCCGGCCTGGATGGCAAAGAAATATCCAGACGTGCTTCGTGTAGATGCCGATGGACGCAAACGCAAATTCGGTGGGCGCCATAATTCCTGTCCCAACAGCCCGACCTATCGCAAATACGCTGAGAAGATTGCGGATAAACTGGCCGAACAATACAAGGATCACCCCGCGGTTCTCGTATGGCACATCTCCAACGAATATGGCGGTGAGTGCTACTGTGACAACTGTGAAAAAGCGTTCCGCGTGTATCTGAAAGAACGCTATCAGACTCTGGAACAGGTCAACAAAGCATGGAATACGAATTTCTGGGGGCATACCTTCTACGATTGGGACGAGATTGTATTACCGAGTAACCTGAGCGAACATTGGGGTAACAACAATTCAACGTTCCAGGGAATCTCGCTGGACTACTCTCGCTTTAACTCCGACAGCATGCTGGATTGTTATCTGTTGGAATACGATGCAATCAAAAAACATATTCCGGACTCCGTCGTTACTACCAATCTGATGGGATTCTTCAAACAATTGGACTATTTCAAATGGGCAAAATATTTGGATATCGTCTCCTGGGACAGTTATCCTGGTCTCGCCACTCCTGTCAGCTTCACGGCAATGGCTCATGACCTTATGCGCGGACTGAAAGATGGTCAACCGTTCATGCTGATGGAGCAAACACCAAGTCAGCAGAACTGGCAGCCATATAACTCACTGAAACGTCCAGGTGTCATGCGTCTGTGGAGTTATCAATCTGTTGCGCACGGAGCCGATACCATTATGTTCTTCCAGCTTCGTCGCTCCATTGGTGCCTGTGAGAAGTATCATGGTGCAGTTATTGAGCATGCTGGGCATGAGAATACACGTGTATTCCGCGAAGTCGCTGAGCTGGGCAAGGAATTGCAGATCCTTGGAGATACCACGCTGGATGCATCTGTTGAATCCAAAGTAGCCATTGTGTTCGACTGGGATAACTGGTGGGCCATCGAAAAATCAAGCGGACCTACGGTTGCCCTGAACTATGTGGATCAGATCCATAAATACTACGCAGCCTTCTTCCGCCGCAACATACAAGTAGATATCATCAGTGTGGATACGGATATGAGCAAATACGATATTGTCCTTGCCCCTGTTCTTTACATGCTTAAACCAGGGTTTGCCGCCAAACTGGAGAAGTATGTTGAAGCAGGTGGAACATTCCTGACGACCTTCTTCAGCGGCATTGTCAACGAGAACGATCTCGTGACCACAGGTGGATATCCGGGAGAACTTCGTAAACTGCTCGGAATCTGGGTGGAAGAGATTGATGCCCTGCTACCTGAGCAAAAGAACCGCATTGTCCTCAAAGAAACCTACGGTGATCTTCAAGGAGAGTATGGCTGCGGCATGCTGTGTGACCTGCTGCACAGTGAAGGAGCCGAAATCATCGCGGAGTATGGAGACGACTTTTATAAAGGCATGCCTGTTGTGACACGTAATACCTTTGGTCAAGGTGAAGCCTGGTACGTTGCATCCGACCCGGATGAGCGCTTCCTGGATGGTTTGCTGGGACAGCTTGCAGCAGCCAAGAACGTAGAATCCTTGCTTGAGACACCAGAAGGTGTTGAAGTAAGCGCACGAACCAAAGACGGCAGACCCTACCTGTTTGTCATGAACCATAACGCAACCACACAATCCTATGATCTGGGAACAACTAAGGCACATGATCTGCTCACCAATCGTGAGCTTTCGGGAAGTGTTGAGATTGAAGCCCGTGGAGTGCAATTGCTCGAAATGAAATAAGCGATTTCGCTTAATTGGAATCATTCGGAATAATATAATGTGATAGAAATACCCGCGATACAAAGTGTCACATATTCATTCCTTTTATACTTGTTATTGTCTTCAGCGAGGATATTGGTATAGATTTCAGACCTTTATCGTCTTCTGTAAGCCAAAAGCTGCTACTTCCCGTATCTGTCTACACCGGATACGGGTTTTGGGCATGATCTGTGGTCTTTTTGATAGAAGGAAATATCAGTATGCAAAGCGAATTGGACGAGAAACACATTTTAACAAAGCCTGCCGGAACATGCTTGTGAATCCTGATGCTGATCCATTATAAAATAATGAACAGTTGAAAAATTGGTGACACTCATGATGTCACTTATTCGTTGTTACAATAGAAATATAACTACGACATCACTTTCCGGCGGCGCAGATCGAAACGGAGTGGCTGACATGAACAGAACAAATCGGCTTGCTGCCATTGTAATGGCATTACAGCATGGTCACGAAACGGCACACTCATTAGGTGAGAAATTTGAGGTTTCCCGTCGCACGATTCTTCGGGATATTCAATCCCTCTCCGAGATGAATGTGCCCATTATTGCCATTTCCGGTCCGGGAGGCGGTTTCAGTCTTATGGAGGGTTACGTATTACCCCCATTACAGCTGGACCCGGTAGAAGCAGCGACGCTCTTATTCGCTCTTGAAGGTCTAAGTCGCTACGCCGACACACCCTTTCATGAGAAACGCTGGACCCTGATGAACAAAGTTAAGGCTATCATTCCGGATGATATTATGTCGCGAATTGATCCCATGCTCAAACAACTGCATCATCATATTCCAGACCGCAATTACATTCTTCCTCATCTGGACGCACTGCTGGCATGTATACCCGAACACGGGTGGCTTAGTGTGCTGTATCGCTCCGCATCACGTCAGCGTTGGTTGCATATCTGTCCCACACGGGTATATGCTTCCTCCGGCTTCTGGTACTGTGAAGCATATTCCCTCGAACATGGTGAACAGCGTCTGTTCCGGGTTGACCGAATTACCGATGTCAAAGAGATCGAACCACAGGATGCATTGGTGCTTAACGAACAGGCGGAGCAACAACAGAGTAAGCCGATCCCTCCAGAACAGCCGCCAACCCTGGTTAAGGCACAACTGAGCTATAGGGGAATGATTGAAGCTGAACAGGACGAGCATATTGGTGAAAAGATGATTGAAATTGCCCCGGATCTCTGGGAATTATCATTCCTTTGTCCACCAGGGGAATGGGACTGGGCCGTACGATTCTTTTACCGATTGGGACGTGAAGCCGAAGTGATCGAACCCCTCCAACTTCGCAGTGAGATTCGTCAGCATGCCGAGGAAGTGAGCCGGAGATACCTTGCATCAACCAAGTCGTAGCATGACTACACACAAAAAGGAGCCTACTGATATCATGACATATGAAGCCGTTACAACGTACGAAGAAGCAGTACAGCGTATCCAAACTATAGGGCTGCTGCCTCTGGCACCACTATTTGCCGAATATCCTTCTCTTTCATCGCTAACCCCCAAAGAACATTGGCACAAGGATGATGAATTCGATCCCTGGTTATGGCGTTCACGCCTGGCTGAGGAGGGCATTGCTGCATATGGAAAATTTGTCAAAAAGAAAGCGCTTCTTGTCTCATCTGAATACTTCCCTTGGGTACATCGACTGCTTGCCGACTCCAGAACCATCAAGGAACAGTATGAAGCGGGTCTGCTCTCCCGTGAAGCGTTCAAACTCCATGCGTTAGTTACAGAACAGGAAGGCATCGATGGACGTGCTTTACGATCACAAGCCGGTTTCGGGGCAAAAGAGGACAAAAAAACATTTGACCGTGGACTTCTGGACCTTCAGGGCTGTGCAGCTATTGTGATCAGTGGCACCAAAGAAAAAGAGGGGCTCGCAGAAGGCAAAGTCGCCTGGAACAGCTCCGCATACGAGACTGCTGGTCACTGGATGGAACGTCACGGCATTAAGCCGTTTGAAGGTAGCGTTGCAGAGGCGCGTGAACTGCTGGTTGCACAACTGCAACAACATGCCTCACCAGCCGCATTATCAAGCATCGCCAAAGCGCTTGGCATCCGTGGAATCTAAATAAAGCCAATCCCGGTTGTAGTGCAAATTTCAACCGGAATTGGCTGTGGTTCACCATATAATGTAACCCAGACGATAAACAGCCTCCATCCAGAACGATTTAGAGAATTACTCCATCCTTGAATATGGCAATCTCCCGGAATCCATGCTGCTCACTGAGTGTGTGTGACCGTCCTGAAGCAATATCAATCAGTTGGCTGAACAGCTGTACTTTCACCTCATCCATCGTCTGCCCCTCCAACAGCTGGCCTGCGTTGAAGTCAATCCAGTGTTTTTTGCGATTCGCCAGATCGGATTGGGTCGCAATCTTGACGGTAGGTACCGGACCTCCGAAGGGAGTCCCCCGCCCTGTTGTGAAGAGCACAATATGTGCACCCGCCGCAGACAGTGCCGTTACAGATACCAGGTCATTACCCGGTGCTTCTACAATGTTCAGACCGGTTTGAGTTACACGTTTGCCATAACGCAGAACGTCGACTACGGAAGAACGTCCTCCCTTTTGCGTACATCCAAGTGACTTTTCCTCCAGCGTTGTGATGCCACCAGCCTTATTCCCAGGTGAAGGATTCTCATAGATGTTCTGGCCATGGTTCACAAAATATTGCTTGAAGCCGTTCACGAGGTCCACCAAATCGTGAAATACCTGCTCATTGGCAGCCCGGTTCATTAAGATCGTCTCCGCACCAAACATCTCCGGAACTTCCGTCAGAATAGCCGTACCCCCGGCAGCAACCAACATATCAGCAACTGCACCGACCAGCGGATTAGCTGTAATGCCGGATAAACCATCGGAACCGCCACACTTCAAACCAATTTTAAGTTTACTGAGCGGAAGCGGCTGCCGTTGTTCATGTTCAACGATCTCCACAAGTTCTTCCATCAGTCGAAGCCCTTCCTCAAGCTCGTCATCCGTTTCCTGTGCTTTGAGAAACCGTACTTTACCGCGGTATTCCGGAGCAATACACTCACGGAATTCATCGACCTGATTGTTCTCACAGCCCAGACCGATGACAAGCACGCCTCCTGCATTCGGATGCTCCACCAAGGAGGCCAGCAACTGTTGTGTATACTTCAGATCATCACCAAGCTGTGAACACCCGAATGGATGCGGAAAGTGAAATACACCATCGACCCGGCTTCCAAACTGGGACTGCCCCATACGTGCCAAAGCTTCACACACTTTATTGATACATCCAACCGTATTCACAATCCAGATCTCATTACGAATACCTGCGTCACCATTGGGGCGCAAATATCCATCAAATGAGCGCAGATGTTCCGGAGGCATGTCCGTCTGAACCTGCGCGCCCGGCTGATACTCATATTCAAGTAATCCGTGCAGACCCGTCTTCAGGTTGTGACTATGAATCCAGCTTCCCTGCTCAATCTGCTCTTGGGCAATCCCGATGGAGAAACCATACTTCATCACATCATCACCCGGTGCCAGGGTATGCACAGCAATCTTATGCCCTTTGGGCACGTCATCCAGCAAGGTAAAAGAAACACCGTCTGGCAGGGTGATGCATTCTCCTTTGGCATAATCCCGAAGCGCTATAATGACATCATCCTGTGGTTGAATGGCAATCCAGTCATTGATTGTACTTGTTGTGTTCATTTCCCTTCACCTTCCAACAATCCGATTTCACGAACAAGTGCTGCACGCAGCCCTTCTCTTGCATCCAGATTTTCGCCCCAGATCAGGGTATCTGACAACACAGCCGCTACCCGGTTATCCAGTTGGTTCTGATCCCTGTTAAGCGTGTCATAACCGTCCCAGTGTGCAGCCAAAGCAGCCAGGACATCCGGGTCATCCCGCAGCAGAATGTCCTCTCCATTCAGTCGTTGTGCCTTGTAACCTTCTGGCGTATTTACCGGACGATAGAGACACAATAATCCAGCAAACCCTTGAATTAAACGTTCTGGCCAACTTCCCTGATTTTGCTCGTAAGACAAAAGTGTTGGCAGCACACGCACCTTGAATTTTCCGATCGTATTCAAAGCAATATCTTGCAATTTGTGATCAATATACGGGTTAAGGAACCGTTCGAACACTTCTTCTGCATACTGGTCCAGCTGATGATCGGGCATATCCAGAGCAGGCACGATCTCCTGATGCACAGCTTCCCTGATCCATGAGCCAAAATGTGGATCTTCCATCGTTTCTCTCACATGCTGCTTACCTTGCAGAATGCCGAGGGATGACATTAAGGTATGTGCCCCATTCAAAATACGAACCTTGCGTACCTGAAAAGGCTTCAGATCTTTCACCCAATGTACATTGAGACCTGCCTGCTTGAGAGGAAGTTTTTTGTCCAATGATTCATCACCCTGAATGGCCCAGAAATGATATGGCTCTGCCGTATTAATCAACTGGTCCTCATACCCCCAGCGATTCGTCAGGGAATCGGCTTCCTCCTGGGTCGGCGCACCTGTTACGATTCGATCTACCAGATTGTTCAGGAAGTGATTATGGTTCTCGATCCATGAACGGAAGCCATCCGAATACCCATAATCCTCACTATGGCGGAGAACACAACTTCGAAGCACGTCACCATTGCCTTCAAGCAGCTCGCATGGCAGATGAATCAAACCTCTGGATGGATCACCATCAAATTTCAAATATCGCTGATGCAGGAAAACTGTTAATTTCCCCGGAAATGATTGGACGGGTTCACCCTCGATATAGTCCGCATACGTATATTTCAATCCTGATTCGGTTGTATTGGAAATAACGAACTCAAGTGAAGGCAGTTCCGCCAAGTTCAGAAAGGCATCCCATTCCTCATACGGATTGATACACTGTGAGAAAATGGAGATCAACTCTGTCCGCTCAACCGGCTTCCCTTGAGACAGCCCTCGCGTAATCATCGTATATAATCCATCCTGATCACGAATCTGCTCCAGCTTGGCTTTGCCTCCCGGTCGTGGTTGGGTAACAGCTACACTTCCATGGAATTTGCCTTGTCTGGCACTCTCATGAAGCATCCAGTCTGCAAATCCCCGCAAGAAATTACCTTCTCCAATCTGCAAAACCTTCACGGGACGTTCCATAATCTCCTTGCACTTGCGCTGACCATCGCTCCCCAGTAAATTCAGCTTCAACCTTGGCCGTTTTGTGCTTGCCGACATGGACACTCACCTCATCGATTATTTGTACTGTCGGAATGCAGCTCAAAGGCTCTGCACCCTTTTATTGTAAACGCTTTAAATTCATTGTATCATCAATAAAAGGAAATTAAATTGCTTATATTGCGGTAAATATACTCTCTCATGACCAGGTATAACATCTCGTTGAAGACGATCGTCTGGAAAGGAGTCTTTATGGAACGTTCACCTGTTCGTACGACTATTCAAGCAGAATCCGGTATTCCGTTCCGCCTGGTGTACAGCGATACCAAATCCCCTCAGAACGAATTGCCAGATCACCTTCACGACTGGCATGAAATTATCTATGTATATCGGGGTCAGGGAAGCATCTTTATTGATACGGGACTTGAGAATATGCAAGAAGGAGACCTGTTCATTATACCGGGCAGCACGGTTCATCGAGCTTTGCCGGATGCAGGCAATCCTGTCACATCTTCCGCATTGTTCTTCAGCCCGGGCTTGCTGGCATCGACCGCCGGAGGCGCTGCTTCTTCCTTGCTAAGCCTGTTTGAACGTTGTCGTAAACAACGTGTGTATAAGAGGCATTTGAACACAGAGGAGCAATCACAGGTGGCCGCCCTCATTGATGATATTCAGACCGAATTCCAGCTCGGTCATCATCTAAGCGCACATGCGGCCCTGTTAAGGCTGCAACTGTTGCTCATTTTTCTGGAACGTCTGGAAGCTGCGGGACCTGCGAATCCGGGTAAATCCGCTCCGGGTCCCTCCTGGCTCTCTTCTACGATCTCTCATATTGACGAGAACCTTCGGAATGGCCTTTCCCTCCCTGAACTGGCGCAGTACGCCTCTGTATCCCCTGCCCATTTCAGTCGTGCCTTCAAACGATACACGGGAATGACTCTAACGGATTACGCATTAGCACGAAGGGTCATTATGGCGAAAGAACATCTGGTGCAAGGTGATGAGACGATGGCAGCCGTGGCCGATGCTTGCGGGTTCGACAGCCTGCCCCACTTTTACCGTCAATTCAAAAAATTAACCGGTACAACACCCGCAGCTTATCGCAGAACCATGCACAGTTCACGTTAAAATAGAACCAGACTGGACGTAGGTTCCTGGGTCTAATCATATATATCCACATATTCTTCCATATGGAAGATGTGGTATGATAATCTGGATTATTACTTGTCGGAAACATTGCATTCCGTTGTCAGAGGAGCTTAGCATTCCATGTTAAACGAATTGAATCGCAGGAATATTGGCATCTTCGCCCATGTGGATGCAGGGAAAACAACCACCACCGAGCATATGTTATTTGAGAGTGGTGTCGTCCGCAGTCCGGGACGTGTAGATGACGGAACAACAGCCACAGACTCCCTGGACATTGAGAAAGAACGTGGCATATCCGTTCAGGCAGCCATGACCTCTCTGATCTGGAAAAACACCATCATTGACCTGATTGATACGCCTGGTCACATTGATTTTAGCTCCGAAGTAGAGCGAACGCTACGGGTAATGGATGGCGCTATTCTCATTCTGTCGGCAGTTGAAGGCATTCAGTCCCAGAGTGAAGCCATCTGGCATGCCCTTCGTTCACTTCGCATCCCAACCATCATTTATATTAATAAAATGGATCGGATTGGTGCGTCTGCCCCAGCGGTAATGGAGCAGATTCGTTCCACCCTGTCCCCTTTCGCATGCGAAATCCAAACGTATCAGTTCCACGAAGATTCATTTCATGGCATCGACTCGCTATGGAACCCGAATCAAGATTCTCTGTCAGATGGCACACCTTCCATTCCAGGTCTGGTCGAGATACTTGCCGAGCTGGACGAAAAGGTCATGGAAGCCTACATCCAGGAGACTCCGTTATCACAAAGGGATCTGAATGAAGCATTCCTGCGGTATGTGCATCAGGGTGAGATGTTCCCTGTGTGTTATGGGGCTTCCGGCAAAGGAATTGGCGTCACGGCATTGCTGGACACGGTCCTTGCATTTCTGCCTCCACCTGCACAACCAGTGGACTCTCCCGTATCCGGTGTTGTGTTCAAAATTGAACGTGACCGTACGATGGGACGCACGGCTTATGTCCGTATGTATGGTGGCAGCTTACACAATCGGGATACCATCCATAATTCGACGCGGGAGCTTGAAGAGAAAGTGACGCAGATTCGCCGCATGGATGGACGGAAATGGGCGGATACCGGTGCCGTTCACGCGGGGCAGATTGCTGCGCTGTA
Source organism: Paenibacillus sp. FSL P4-0176 (assembly GCF_037975265.1). Lineage (NCBI taxonomy): Bacteria > Bacillati > Bacillota > Bacilli > Caryophanales > Paenibacillaceae > Paenibacillus > Paenibacillus sp. FSL P4-0176. The sequence goes on along the minus strand of NZ_CP150242.1, from coordinate 2,537,687 downwards.
CGGACTGAGTGACACACATGTGGGTGACATTATCGGCAATCCTGAGGGTGTACCTCCTCTGCCACAGATGGCTGTACCTTTGCTGACCGTACAAGTACATGGCAAGGACCCGGCACGTTACCCCGATCTTGTTGCAGCATTGCAAGAGTTGACGGATGAAGACCCCTTACTCGACCTGCAATGGTTGCCGGAGGAACGAGAACTGCATCTCAAGGTCATGGGAACCATTCAGCTTGAGATTTTATCCAGCCTGTTGCTGAGTCGTTTCGGATTGGACGCCGTGTTTGATCCACCATCCGTTATCTATAAGGAAACGCCTCGTGCAGCCGGAGAAGGTTACATCGCCTATACGATGCCTAAGCCCTGCTGGGCCATCCTCCGCTTCAAGATTGAACCTTTGCCTCGCGGAAGCGGTCTGATCTATGCCTCAACCGTAAGGACAGAAGATCTGCTGTTACGTTATCAGAATGAAGTTGAACGACGAATTCCGGAAGCCTTGTCTCAAGGTATGCTCGGTTGGGAAGTCACCGATCTGCGCATCACGCTGGTGGAAGGGGAACATCATGTCTGGCATACACATCCGCTGGATTTTGTTGTAGCCACGCCTATGGGAATCATGGATGGATTGTCGAGAACAGGTACTACGTTGCTGGAACCCCTTCTTCAGTTCCGGCTGACGGTCCCGGAAGAATACGGCGGTAAGGCCCTTAGCGATCTGGTACATATGCGGGCAACCTTCGAAGCCCCCGTCATAGGTAGCGGACGTTGCATTATTGAAGGAGTTATGCCTCTTGCGACCTCAATGGATTATCCGGTGAAACTGCGTTCCGAGACCAGCGGCCGCGGGGTGCTTACGACTTCGTTTGCCGGATACCAAGATTGTCCTGCGGATGTGAATCATGCTCGCAAACGCAGAGGAGTTAACCCGCTGGATCAGTCGAAATATATTTTAAGTGTACGAAACGCGATTACATCATAAATGGAGTTGAACCTGTGCTTATTAAATTTCTTATCTTTGGCCTTCTATGGCGGATTGTAGGTAATCCGTTCATTGCCATCCTCATTTTACTCGTTATACTGTATTTCCTGGATCGTCGTTACGTTGGGGTGTTCCCAAGCTTCACGAAACCTCTCAAACGTATGCGTAACATCTCACGGCTTCGGCAACAGCTTGCCATGAGTCCCAATGAAGTTTCTTCCAAGCTGGAACTGGCTCGCCTGTTAATTGAGCGCAAGCGTTACAGCGACGCACATGCCTTATTGCTTGAACTGGAGCGCCCATACGAACAATCAGCTGAGTACTGGGAGGCATTAGGGACAACTGAGCTTCATTTGGGCAACATCGAAAAAGGCGAACGTCATATTTTGCAAGCCCTCGAGATCAACCCCAGAGTCAAGTACGGACGCCCGTACCTAACCCTTGCTGGAGCCTTCAAAGATACGCAAGAGGACAAAGCGCTGGATTATGTGCATCAGTTTCAGGAGATTCATTCCTCTTCCAGTGAAGCTTATTATCTGCTCGGCTCGGTTCACCGTTCCCTTGGGCGCAATGCTGATGCAAAACAGGCTTACGAGCAATCGTTGAACGTTTATCGTTCGTTACCCAAATACAAAAAACGTCAGGAGCGCCGCTGGGCTGTCCGCAGTTGGTTCCGCAAACGTGGATTGTAATGTCATCCGCTATACGCCGTAATCTTCATATATCACTTTTCTAACCAATAAAAGTGCACTGATCTCTGCCCTCGTATGAGCAGAACCAGTGCACTTTATTCTTAACAACGATATTAATACACCAATATCTCACGCAGTCGTTCTTCATGAAGACGCATCCAGTCAATCCGCTGTTTGAGCTTCACAATCTGCTCCACAGCCACTTCCGGCTCATCTGTACCCTCGAACATCCGACTGATGAAATGCATGACCACATCCAGACTACGCAGCAAAATCAATCGAGGTATAGCCAGCAACTCTTCCGGTTTCAGGCTGACCTGTTCCCGAAATCCCCTGATCAGTCCCTCCTGTGCCTGCCACATCCAATCTTCACTCTTGTCCATGGTAAGGAGGTCAGACATCGGAACAGCCAGCTCCATTACCCGCAAATCCCATGTCGCAAATTCAAAATCCAAAATGGCACAGATTTCACCATCCTGCTGATCTACCAATACATTCGAGGCATTCACGTCCCCATGAACCAATTGATGCGGCAGATGTTCCATACCACGCAGGGCTTCAAACAGATCTGGCAGCGCCTCTCTCAGTTGCTTCAACTCATTTGCACATGCGGCCAATTGCTCCGGCGGCGATGTGCATAGCTGTAATAATCGTTCTGGTGAACAGAGCGGATACGCATCCTGAATTCGATAGTATGGTGGATACACAGGTTCAAGTGGTATATCCAGCGTAGCCATAACAGAAGACAGGGCCCCCGCCGCTTTACCGAGCCCTATCAATTGATCTGGTGTGTGGCAGATGGGATTGACACCTTCCCTATAATGAAACAGAGTCACTATTTTGGTATGACCAGTGAGGGTATCTTTTACAGGAAGGAATGTACCTCCCTCACCAGATAACCGCCTTACAGGTGAAGGTGTATCAAGCTTAAAGTTCGAACGTTGTAGGGCTTCCAGCACCTCGTGTTCAAAGGTGATTTTCATCGGATCATTATGTGTTTCATATTGTCTCATGACGTAATTAGTCCCGTCTACATGGAGCATGTAAGTAGAATTATTCATCCCACCCTTTCCACGCTCGCCTTTCCAATCCGATGTGAAACCATATAAGGCCAACACTTCGGATATACGTTGCTGCTCTGAAGGATGGAGGGAACCGGAATCGATGTTTTGCACCAAAAATTAACCCCTTTATCTCACAAAATGGAACTGACTTCTATTTATCTTAAAGGAAGTCCATCGCTTGGTCTAGTTCTGTTCCAAAGTGATCAAGAGAACGGATAATATCCCGTCCGATTAAGCTGCTCCGCAATGACACGATACCCTCTTGCATTGGGATGCACTCTGTCCCAGAACAACAGTTCACGTTCACGACCTTCAAACCTGTCATACACCTGAGCACACGCATAGTTGCCTGATCCGGCTCCATTCAGAAACGAATTATATTGGCGCACCCAGTACGCAGCTTCCGTCGCTTGTGGATACGGGTTGTACAATCCGATGGATCGGACCATATACTCATGGTTGCCCTTTAACTGCCGAATGTGCCGCATGATCTGGGATACATTACTGCGGGTTTCTCCAAGCACCTGTGTCATTTTGCTGGCATTTGGAATGCCATTACTTGCTTTAAACGTACGAATCAGATCATTCCCGCCAATGGATATGGTAATGATATCCGCTTCACGGAGCGATTGCCGCACTCGGGGATGCGAAGAGATCATCTGCAACATTTCCCCCGACGTCAGTCCATTGACGCCCATATTTTCCATGGATACAAACGTACGAACATTCATTTCTGCCATTCGCCGATATAAAGGAACAAAGCCGGTGCCCAGCAACGCTCCTGTACCTACCGTTAATGAATCTCCTATAGCCACATATCGATATACCATCCCGTCGCCCCTCTCTGCTGTGATTTCTCTGAACAATAATGAATTGCTCTATATCTTATGATGAGTGGCAAGACAAGGCGCGGGATGGTGTCCTTAGGCATGCACCTTTCTTTTGCACAAGACCGTGATCCTTCTGTGGAGGTAAAAAAAGAAAAAAGCCCTGCCGCATAACGCGGCAGAGCCTGATTCATTGCAATGTATTACATGCCTATGGTCCGATCCGAATCAACGGAATCTGATTGTTCCTTGTTCGGGAACGGCCACCAGTTGGCCCGGCCAAACATCTTCACCATCACTGGGACGAAGAATGGCAGGAACAGCAGAGAGTACAAGATCAGTCCGCTAAGGACTACTGTGGCAATCTGCATCATCGAGAGAACACCGGATGGATACATCGCAGCAAATGTACCGCTCAGAATGACTGCGGCAGATAGAATAACGGTGCCCATGTTCTTCATCGCGTACAACATCGCATCCTGTACTTTCATGCCTTTGTTCTCATTGAAACGGTCCATCAGGAAGATGCTATAATCCACACCAAGTGCAATCAGCATAACAAATCCGAAGAACGGAGTAACCCAGCTAATGCCTGCGAATCCGAGGATATTAACAAAGATCACTTCAGTTAACGCCATCGATGTGAAATAAGCCAGTAATAAGGAAACAATCAGATACAATGGCATAATGACCGAGCGAAGCAGTACGACCAGAATAATAAATGTGCCTGCCAGCATCAGCATTACAGTACGTGTATAGTCGTTATTCGAGATCTCCTGCAAATCTGCAAACGTGCTGGTAACGCCACCTATGGCGATATCTGCTTTTTCAAGTGTACTGCCTTGTACCGCGCGATGTACTGCCGCCTCAATGTCAGGAACACGATCAATGGCTTCTGTTCCGTATGGATTTTCGGCGAAAATAACATCAATTGTCATCGTTTTCCGATCTTCGGACAAATACGTATCAAATACCTGTGTGAAGTCTTTGCTGTTCAGTGCTTCTTCAGGAACGTACCAGCCTGCCAGATCGGAATCTGGTGAATTTTGCAATTGCGTCAGGTAGTCCTGCGCTGAATCCAGTCCCCCGGATACCTGTTTAATACCATCGACACTCTGGTTCAGTCCATCTGTCAGTTGTGTCAGCTGACCACTCAGATCCGAGAAGCCTTGCTGAATTTTCTCCTGACCACCCTGAAGCTGGCCAAGTCCATCCTGAATGGAAGGAATTTCACTAATCACTTTGCCTTGACCATCCGCAGCCTGTTTGAGACCGGATTGCAACTGACCGATTCCCGTTACAATCTGGCCCAGGCCATCGGCAAGCGCCTTTTGTCCGGCTGCTGCGGAGGCAAACCCTTCATTGGCCTGATTAATTCCAGCAGCGGCTTCCCCAAGTTTGGTCTTAATCTGACCCAAACCTTGAGCAAGCTGCGCTGTGCCAGAACCTGTTTCACCAATCGTACCTTTGATACGCTGGTAATCAGAATCTTGCTGCAATTCAGGATAACGCTCTTCAAGTGCTGTGAAGGATTCGGACAGACTGGTTAGAGCTGTTGAAACCCCGTTCAGCTGTTGTTCCAGTTCGCGGGTTCCATCCCCCAGCGCAGCGACCCCTGCTCCCGCCTGACGATAGGCTTCAAGCAACTGATTGTTCGCCTGTGCAAGTTGATCTGCACTCGTTTTGGCTTGCTGAAGTCCGGCTTTCAGATCACCCGCACCTGCGGAACCATCTCGAATGCCTTTTTCAATCTGCCCAAGTCCCTGACTGAGTTGCGTGATACCCGATTGCAACTGGGAGGTTCCTTTGGTAAGTTCACCTGCTCCATCAGCAGCTTCTTTTAACTGTGGTTCATTTTTACTTAGCTGACTGCTGGCTTCACTCAGGCCATCACGGATTTTGTCCAGACCCGTCTTGCCTTCACCCAGTCCATCCGATAATGTTCCCACTTGCTGTGTAACTTCAAAATCTTTAATCTCATCACCCGTAGGTCGTGTCATACTACGGACACCAGAGACTCCGGCTACTTTCTCTACTTCCCGGCTAATTTTCTCGGCAACGGCCATATACTTTGCATTATCCATCGCTTCATCGTTCTGGATGACGATCTGACCCGGCAGTGATTCACCCGGACCGAAGCTGTCAGAGATAATGTTAAATGCTTTTACTGAATCATATTTCTCGCCAATCTCATCGAGACTGTTGAACGACAGTTTGCCATCGTAGGTTGCCAGAAGAGGCACACAGACAGCTGCAACGATGAGCAGCGCAGCCCATGGACGTTTTAGTGAAAAGCGACCAGCTGCACCATAGATCTTGCTCTCGGCATGTTCAAGTGAACCCTTCGACGGCCAGAATAACTTCTTGCCCAGCACCGCCATGAAGAATGGCACAATGGTCACCAAGGCAAGCATCATCACAGCAATACCTACAGCTACGGCAACCGCAGAACGGTACAACATAAACTGGGCAAAGCCAATCGCAATGAATCCAACCAGCACAGCTAGTGCTGAGAAGAGTACCGTTTTACCGGCAGTACGATAGGTGGCAATGATGGCATCCCACGTATTCTCATGATGAGCCAGTTCTTCCTTGAACCGACTGATCAGCAGGATACAGTAATCCGTACCAATACCAAACATGACGGCGACCATAAAGATCTGTGTAAACGTGGATATCGGGAAGTCCATCCCATCCACCAGAAATGCAACAATCTGTTGCGATACAATGTAACTGATCCCCACCGTCAGTAGCGGGACAAAAGGAGCTACAAACGAACGGAAGACCAGGAACAGAATGAGTAAAATAAAGACAACGGTAATATATTCCGATTTCTTAAGCCCCTCTTGGGAACTTTCAATGGTGTCCTCATCAATCAGACCTTTACCGGTTATGTAGTGCTCCACATTGACGGACTTCAATGCTTCATTCAGGTCTTCCCGCATTTCCTTGACCGTACGATCTCCCTGATCAATGGATAGCGATGTTAGAATCGTTTTTCCGTCAGCTGAGATCATCTTCTCGGACAGTTCAGGCTGAGAGAAAGGTTCCAGAATGGACAGAATACCGAGCTTCTCCTTGTCGGCCTCCAATTGCTTAACTGCCTTCTCTGCCTCTTGTTTCCCCGTGGTGCCCAGCCCATCGGGATTATAGAATACAAGGGCGATCTGGCTCCCCTGTTGTTCTCCTTTTTGTGCTGCAGCTTCATTCAGAATCGCTGCTGCCTGGGTGGAAGAGTACCCTTCCGGAACCGAAAACTGTCCCTTTTCCCGAATCAGTTCACTCATGTTAGGAGCGGTAAACATCAACACGGCAGCTACAACAACCCATAGCCCCATTAACCACCATCTTGCTTTTAGTATCGTTCTCATTCGTTCTCCCGTCCTCCTTCATGCGATAGCAAAGCTGCAAGCTTCTCAAAAGATTCAATGAAAATTCGGACTTCTTCCGGTTTAAAATGAACCAGATACGGCTCCAGAATCTGCTGTATTTCCTGTTCTGTTTCCTTGTATACCTGTCGTCCGGTATCTGTCAGTGTCAGATATACAACGCGGCGGTCACGTTCATCCCCGGCCCGATGGACCAGATCGCGATCCACCAGCTTGTTGACCAAAGCGGTAATGCTGCTCTTACCTATACACAGAAGCTCTGCAAGATCAGAGGGCGTGCAGAAAGGTTTCTCTTCAATCAGACGAAGTGCGCAGAACTGATCGGTCGTTATGGTCTGCCCCACTTGTTCACGTATCCGCGTATCAAACCGCTTATTGACCATAAAGGAAGCATCCAAATAGCGGTTCACCAAACTTTTTGCATCCGGTGTACTCATTCTTCATTCTCCTTTCCCGAATCTATATAGTTCACTTAACGAACTATTCTTCTGTGAAACTATTCTATAATGAAACAATCTTACAAAGCAATACTTTTTTCCTGCTTTTCTGATGAAAACGACAAAAAAAACAGGACGTCCGACTCAGCTCATTGCCAAATCCAACATCCTGTACTGATTATAATCCATATATTTCTTAAAGTAATAAATGGTCTCTGTGCTACTCTTCGTCAGTATCTTCCTCTTTTTCAAGCACACAACGGAATCGCTCCACACCTGGGTATAATTCACCCAGACTATATACCACAAACCCCGTATTCCGATAAAATTCGACGGCTTCCAACTCGGTCTCCGCAATCAGTCTATCAGGGTTGTATGTTGCCAACAGTTGTGAGATCATACCACGTCCATAATTTTTAAAGCGGTTTTCAGGCAAAACCGAGATATGATGAATGGTAACCTCACTTGTTCCTGTCTTCTCATATCCAATCAGACCGATTAATTGTCCCTCATCTTCGTAACCGCCCATTTGCAATTCGTCTTTCTCTACATATTGTTGCAACGCACGGTTCAAGTGATCCGGATCAGGAAAGACCGAGTAGGACAATAGTTCCTGTACTTCCGGCTCCTGTATGCGTGATTTCAGATTAATTAACACCTTGATTCCTCCTATACCTTGCTTGTTTCCGTTATCGTATTGTAGTCGTTAGCCTCTAAAAGTTCAAGTCGTGTGCCGATTCAGCTCCGATACCCTCCAGCACATTTTGCTCAGCATTGGTATCGTGATAACGGTTGCAACCATTCTTTTGCACATAGGATAAAATCTTCCCGTTCTGATCTGCGACAGCCACACGCGTGTGGCTCCCTCCTCCATCCATCCCTAATACATATGTATTCATCCTTAACCATCTCCCTTCCGACCACACATTAAGATTGCCGGGTCCATTGTCAGGTCCCGGCAGAGAATTTATTGCTTTTGCACAGCGAAACGAAGCAGTTCACAACGAAATTGTGTCGGTTCATCATACTTTTCCTCTTCAATCGTCTGTGTAACGTGTTCCTGAAGCAGAATATTCCAGCCTTTGTAGGCATCCTCCAGTATAGCAATCGCCTCGGCTGTGGGCAGGTTCAGTTCAATTAATGGTTCAATCTCCTTGCCTGTATTGATTTCTTTCTCCTCCACATTGGTACTCATCGTAATACAATGAATGCCCCCTGTACGAGTTCCGACCTGTAACCGGTCTATCGCTTCCATGAAGGCTTGCTTATTTGAGACATGTTCCAAACAAGAACATGCAGCAATATAATCAAAATAGTTTGGCTCCACAGCATAATGCTCAACATCTGCTTTCACTGCCTGTACGATATGATCAACCTGATATTCTTTCGCATACTTGCGAAGTCCGTCTACGGCCTCATCCAGCAAATCCACACCGATGACTTCACTGTTCGTTTTTGCAAGGCGCTGTGCAATCGGTATCGTATGCCTTCCCACTCCGCATCCCAGATCGAGGACACGCAATTCCTCCTTGTGAGCAAGTAGGCGTTCCAGCATATCCATCACCATAGGCATGGGCCTCGACATCCAGGTACCAGAGGCGAATAATTCATTATTCTGATAGAAATTGGAATGATAACCTGCCTCTGCTTTTCGTGCAGCCTCAAATTGTTCGTTTCCCATCAAGATACCCCCATCGTTTAGTAAATGATTTGCATCTTCTACTTAATACCCAGATTGTCACAAAAAAATCAATTAAAAGCAGGCGACAGATTTTTCTTCATAAAGGATTCCAGTGCCGCCTCATATCCGGTGCGATCGACTTGAAACGCTGTGCCATGACCGGCACGGGGGACGGTCAGCAATTCCTTTTCGGTTGGGCAGGCTTCATACAACCTGTACACCATTTCCGTTGGTACAAACGTATCAGCCTCACCATGGATAAATAACACGGGAACGTTAACTTTGGCAAGCTGCTTGAGAGCAGAAGCCTCTCTAAAGGAATACCCTGCTTTCCACCGGGAGATCAGACTTGTGACAGGTATAAACGGAAATGCAGGTAGCTTGTATAATTGCTTCAACTGGAACGTCAGTTCTTCTTCCACGGATGTATACGCACAATCAGATACAATCGCTTTAACCTGAATCGGCAGAACTTCACCACCTGTCATCAGTACGGTTGCTCCTCCCATGGATATGCCGTGCAATATGATTTCCCCTTGTGTACCCACTTTTTCAAGCACCCAGTTGGTCCACTGGACATAATCCTTCCGATCTAACCAACCAAAACCAATGATATCACCTTCACTCTGTCCATGACCTCGATCATCTGGCATGAGTACGTTATAACCATGCTTTTCCGCATAAAACCGGGCGAATCCAGCCATTTCTCTGCCTCTCCCCGAATAACCATGTGCCAGAATAACCGTCTGATTCGACCCTTTATTGGAACCGAGCCATGTACCATACAGTTTTAATCCATCATGTGATTGAAGAGATATCTCTTCTGTAGGCTGAGCATCCAGCCACTTCAGGTCAGAAGCACTGCTAATGATTTCATTGTCCGGTTCAGGCATCAGATTTGGATTATCTACCAAAAACGTTTTTGGCGTACGGCGAATGGCCGTTTTGAAAAAATAAAGCCCTCCTGTCCACAGAAGTGCAAGAACGATCAGTACCAGTACTGCAAGTACGTAGAATAACATGAACGAGCCCTACCCTCTTTCCTTATTAAGATATATTCAATCTTTACTTACTCGTTGCAGTGCTGCACATGCTGCTTGATAGGCGGGTAACAAAGCATCCAGCAAAGGTTCTGCTTTCCGTGATTGACCTTCCTTCGCGAACTGCTCTATCTGAGCAAACAAAGTTGATAAATAACGAATCCCTAGGCTCAAACTCCCTGATTTCAGATCATGGGCTACCTCGGTTGCAGCAACATGGTCACCGGACACAATATGTCTGCGCAGCACCTCAATCTTGCCAGGTGTATCGGTACGATACATGTCCAACAACATACCAAGGAGTGTACGATCGCCATCGGTGTTTAATTCCGCAATCTCATGTACGATGCTCATATTTAGTACCTCGGTCGGTTCGGAGGATTGCTGCCACTTCTCGATCATCTTACTCAAAATTTCCAGCGTGAAGGGTTTGCCAATAAAGTCATTCATCCCGGCTTCCATACACTTGTCTTTCTCTCCCTGCATGACATTACCTGTCATTGCAATGATTGGTGTGGTATGGCGCATTTCATCCATTTCTATCGAGCGGATTTTGCATGTTGCCTCCAAACCGTCCATCACTGGCATCATATAATCCATGAGAATCAAACTGTATTTTTTGCTGAGAAAAGCAGCTATTGCCTCTTCCCCATTCACTACAGCGTCCACTTGGGTTATTCCCAGTTTTTTGAGCTGCAACATAACAAGCTGCCGGTTGATGACATTATCATCGGCCAGCAATACAGATACAGAAGGAGCTTCATCATCCATATCCTGCCCCTGATGCTCTTGAGCGGAAGCAACAGACTGGTTACCGTCTTTCTTACCAAGTGTAAGTTCGAACCAGAATGTTGATCCTTCACCCTCCTGACTGTCTACTCCAATCTGACCTTCCATCAGTGTAACGAGCGACTTGCAGATCGATAATCCAAGGCCCGTTCCTCCATACTCACTTGAGCGTCCTCGTTCAGTCTGCACGTAGGGTTGAAATAACTGGTTCTGATCTTCTTCCGAGATACCAATCCCCGTGTCTTCGACTTCAAATCGGATCATTTGTGTAATCTCATCATCTTTCATAAGGGCGACTCGTATCCGCACTGTACCTTCTGATGTGAATTTGTTCGCATTCTGAATTAGATTGATCAGTATCTGTGTAATCCTCGTTGAATCCCCTTCAAGAAGGGTAGAGATTCTGGGGTCACAGTCTATCGATAACTGATTTCCGTTCTTTCTGACTTGGGGTTCGAGCAAACGAACAATATAGTTTATCGTCTCTTGCAGATCCACTTCTCCCAGTTCAAGTCGCATCTGACCCGCCTCAAGTTTGGACAGATCCAGAAGATCCTCAATCAGCTTAAGCAACAGTTTGGTAGCATCCTGTATAACGGAAACGGAATTCTCCTGTTCTTCAGACAATGGAGACAGCTTCAGCATCTCAGCCATCCCCAATATGCCATTTAATGGCGTACGAAAATCATGACTGATGCCTGCAATAAATGCGATTTTTGAATCACCTGCGTCTACTGCTTGCTGACGTGCAGCTTCAAGACTGTTATTGTTCTTTGCAAGCAGACGCTGGAGTGTCACCAGTTCATTATTCATATCCGAGAATTCCGTAAGTATCCGTTCCTCTTGCTCTTTACTCCGGATCATCTGATCTGATAACTGCTTAATCGTTCTGCGTAGCCTCTGTATCTCTCCGCTCTCATTAGACATCACAACATCCCTCTCCTAATCCCTAACCATATCAAGATAATTACATGTAACTGGCTGAGACAGTAATTGTTCTGCAACCGCTATCGCTTCATCGGCTCCTGGAGCATAACCGTCAGCTCCTATCGTTTTCCACAACTCCTGATCAATATTAAAGGGATATCCCCCCACCATAATCTTCACATGTGCCGTTGCTGGATGATGACGGATCAGATGAATCAACTCTTTGGCCAGATGAAGGTGATACGTCATCGTAACTGAAATCGCAACAACATCGCCCTGATGCCGCTCTATAGCCTCTATGACACTTCCATTGGGAACATTGGCTCCCAGATAGTGCGTATCCCAACCTTCCATCTCGAACACATCTGTGAGCATACGCAGTCCGATCTCATGTTGCTCACTGCCTACACAGGTAGCCACTAGTTTTTTATCCTGACCCGTATGAATCAGCCAGCGGGAATAAAGACGTGATATGAATGACTGGGTCGTTGCCGTACAAAAGTGTTCTTGCCCCACACTGATACGATGGCATTGCCACAATCGTCCAATTTCATATTGGGTGGGCTGAAAGATATATCGATAAATATCTCGAATTGTCACCCCGGCTTCTAACTGGGCTTCAATGATCTCAAAGGCTTCTTTCCGTTTATTCTCAAGCAAGCACTGTAAGTACGATTGCGCGGCATCTCCATATGGCATGGATTCGTTGATGTAACCCGCTTGTGACTCCATATGTGTTGTTCTATATATTCCCATCTCCAGATACTCGAGCAGAAGTGCCTTTGACGGATGGTCAAATTCTTCTTCCAATGTCTCTTTGATCAGATTGAGATTAATCGCCAGGTCTTCTGGTGATACCTTATAACCCTCAAGTAGAACTTTCAGCCAGGCAATATAATGAGTAAACAGACCTGGACTCTGTACGAGCGTACTTTCTGCCAAATAGTTCAAGCTATACTCCGAATCCTGTTTGGTTCGCATTTTTCCATTCTCGCCAAATCGCTCAAGTAAATCGGGCTGTCTGAGATACTGTTTCTCCGTTATTTTATCAGCTAAGTTCGCAGATTCTTGGAGCAAACGTTCTCCTGCTTCTTGATGACTCATAGATGCACCCCTCCTCATACCCGCATCACACTCAATCTTCATTCGTGACTAATCCAGAATGAGATTGATGTTAGCTAACTTGCAATCGGGATAGGTTCTTCTACTTGATCCAATCCATCCATTCCGCTCTTAATCGTTATGTTCCATTATACATGAACTTTCGATAATCATGTTTTACACACGATGAATGTATAGAACAATCTTCCTATATTATGGAGGGCCTTGCAAGTCAGTCAGCCAGTATATACCTGTACTTTTCAAGATCCACAAAAAAAACTGACCTGCGTTATGAACGCAAGTCAGTTTTCCCTTCTGCCGCCAGTCCCAGCTTCTTCAACATCTTAATCGCAGCTACTTTCTCGGAAGGGTCAAGTCCTTCCAAAGCATCAATGATGACCTGATGGTGTTGAGGAAATATCTGTGTGAACAATTCTCTTCCTTCCTCGGTTAACTCAGCGTAAATGACACGCCGATCTTCCTTGGATGGTCGACGAAACAGCAGATTTTTATTTTGCAACTTATCTACAACATACGTAATATTACCACTAGACATTAACACCTTTTCACCAATCTTTTGCAATGCCTGTGGTCCCTTATGATATAACAAATCAAGCACACCAAATTCTGTCGTATTCAGTCCGTGACTCTGGATGTCCCGATTGGAACGTGAGGTCACAGAATTGTAGGCCCGAACAAGAACCACGAATAATTGTAAAGACAGTTCCCGGTTGTCCTCCGTGTTCAGCATTTCAATAATCCTCCATCAGTTGTTTACATTTCGGCTCGTATGAGGGGCCAGCTTCTGCTCCCACTCCTCACGGAGCATCCCCATACGAATTGAATCATAGTACTGTCCGCGAACGATACGACACTTCCGCATTCGCCCCTCCACCTGTAATCCGGCTTTCACAGCCGCACGCATCATACGTTCATTACCAGACCAAGTAGTCAATCCAACCCGAACCAAAGGCATCTGTTCGAACAAATGACTTGACCACATGACAAGTGAGCGTGTGCCAACCCCGCGTCCCCACTCGACAGATCTGTATATTACAATCCCCATTTCCAGCCACATGGATAACTCATCTTCTATGTAATAGCTGATTGTACCCACAATTTGTCTGTCGGATTCAATAATACGGATTGATACGGGTCTGGAATCGCCTGGATCTACGTCCATACGTTTGAGCATACCTTGTTCAAAACTTTCATAACTTTCGTGTTTAAGTGGGTAATAGGGTGCATCCCATTGCTTCCATTCAGGTACGTCATCACTGTAGATCAATTCATAGAGTTCTTTCAGATCCTGTTTCTCCACACACCTGAGTACAAGTTCACCATCAACGATTGGCAGTTCTTTCATACGATGAAAATCACCCTCTTCCATATTAAGAACGATGAAGCTCTTCGATACTTCCATCCGCATTGGCAAGAATGACTGTACTAGCCATATCAACAAATAGTCCGTTATCAACAACACCTGGTAACATATTCAATTGAACATTAAGGTCCGCAGCGTGATCAATCGCCTCCAAGTGGCAATCTGCTATCAGGTTTCCGTTGTCTGTCAGATAACGTTGCTGTCCATCCATCCGCCACTGTGGTTGACACCCCAATTTTTCGAGCGCCTGGAAGGTCCACTCAGAAGCAAATGGAACCACCTCAACTGGAAGCGGGAATTTCCCCAACTTTTGCACGGCTTTGCTGCCATCCGCTACAATAATCAATTTGTCACTATTGGCCGCCACGATTTTCTCACGCAAAAGAGCCCCGCCCCCCCCTTTAATCAGGTTAAATTCGGGATCAACTTCATCAGCACCATCAATGGTCAGATCCAGACGTCCAATCTGGTCAAATGGGACGATGGGAATCCCCCATTCACGGGCAAGCTTGTCCGAAGCCTCTGAAGTGGCAACCGCTTGAATGTTCAATCCATCACGTACCCGCTCACCGATCCGGCAGATGGCATAATAAGCTGTTGAACCTGTACCCAATCCAACCTTCATTCCATCTTCAACATATTCTGCCGCACGCTCTGCTGCTATCTGTTTAAGATTCATCTATAAACCCCCGCTGCTCATAATTTGAGAAATGCATATGTAGTTATTATAGATAAAACCGCTTCCGATGTATATCCGTGCCTTCTGTTGCATCTCTGCCATCATATTTTTGTTTTGTTGAAGGATGTATTTTTACCCACCATGTTATAGAATACAGAATGAAGCTAAAAAATGGGAAATTTTAAAATAAACAGTTCTAAATACCTATAAACCATCTGATATGTCCATAAATACGTAAAATATTAAAAAAAATTTAACGATACTATTCAATTTAACGACATTTTATACGACATATTAATTATAGATGTGTTTTAATAATTAGACACCTATGGTTCATACGGTACATAAGTCTCTACGAAAGCGACTGATAAACCAAGACCATGGTCGCATAAATTTCCTTTGGAGGGGATCACGGAATGATCTAGTTCACTGTACCAATGCAACCCTAAAGTTTCTTAATTTAAAGAAGATCAGGAGTGGAATTTAGTGAAATCATTAAGTTGGAAAAGCATGTCTTTTTTCTCCAAAAATTTGTTACTCTCATTTACCAATATCGTTATCATCGGGGTAGCACTTATCGCAAGCAGTTACTATTTTCAAAAAACAGTTCTTGTTGAACAGCTGCATGGACAGGTGGAACAAATTACCAAAAAATGGGCTGAAGATATCAATCCTGCCGAGGTACAAGCTGCTATTACGGAAGGTAGCTATGATGGAGCAACACAAACGAAATTACGAGCGTATTTCGATGAGATGCAAGAATATTATCCTAACATTGCACAAGCCTACATCTTCGGTGTTGAGCTCGGTGGCGATAACAAGAGATTAACTTCCCTTGTAGCGATGCCAACCAACCTAAGAGAGGCTTTTCAAAGTGAGAACGTAAATATTGGTGACATGTATGAGCAGCCGGTCGTTGTAGCCAATGCACTGAAAGAAATGCTTAATACGGATCGCCCAACATTCACAACATTTTATTCCGATGATTTCGGAACATGGACAACTATTGCATATCCAATCAAAGACAGCAACGGAAAGATTTTCTCATATTTTGCCGTTGATGCAGATGCATCAGCCGTACCCGCGGGACTAAACTCCTTGCTCAAAAACGGAATTATCATCCTTGTGGCCTTCTTGCTGTTATTCCTGATTATCCAATACCTTGTAGTTAAAAACACACTTTCCCCTATCCGTCACTTGATCAAAGGAATTGATGACGTAAGTCGGGGTAATTTGAATGTCAACATTCCGACAGGCAAAGACGATCTGGGACTCGTTAACGAGAAGTTCAACACCATGGTTCGCAAAATCAACGATACTATCGTTAAAGTGCAAATCACGTCACAAGAAGTAAATCAGTCTGCCAAAGAGCTATATGAAGTTTCCGAGCGCAACAGTGAGAATGCAGATTCTATCAATAATAATGTAACTCAAATCACTTCCAACATTCGTTCACAGGAACAGGCAACCCGGGATAGTGCACGTGCCATGTCCGAGATGGCTACCGTAATCCAGACGATTGCCAGCAGCTCGGCAAGTGTAGCGGATGAAGCCTATGAGATGGAACGTCGTTCGCAACAAGGTAACAGCGTTGTCCGTCAGGTGTCTGAACAGATGAATCTGATTACGGAATCGGTTAAGAATACCGCTTCTGCCATTGAGGTTCTGGAGAGTCGTTCACAGGAAATCGGCGATATTCTCAATATCATCTCGGGTATCTCCAGCCAGACCAACTTGCTTGCTCTTAATGCTTCCATTGAAGCAGCTCGTGTTGGTGAAGAAGGAAGAGGATTTGCAGTTGTTGCAGGTGAAGTACGCAAACTTGCCGAGCAGTCTGAACAAGCAACCAGCCAGGTTGGCGTATTGATCCAAGAGATTCAAGCTGGAATTAAACAAGCTGTACGTGCAATGGAACAAGGTACGTCAGAAGTAGATACAGGACTCAGCGTAGCCGATCAAACAGGACAACTGTTCGAAGATATTTTAGAAGCAGCGAAAAAAGTATCTAATCAGATTCAGGAAGTATCAAGCGCGACAGAAGAAATCTCTGCGGGTACGGAGGAAATGACCGCTACAGCGGACGACTTGTCTTCAAGCGTAAGTAAGACAGCAAACAGCAGTGAACAAATTTCCTCATCTGTTGATGAGCAAAAAGCATCTTTGATTACACTGGTAGACTCCTCCACACGCCTTAACAGCATGTCTGAGGAACTCCAAGAATTGATCTCTCATTTCAATGTAAGCAAACAATAATTCAAATCCACAAACATTCGGTTTGAACCAAGGAGGAATAACTGAAGTGATTGAAAACCAACCATCTTCTTCCCATTCCATGGAATCTAGCTTGCCAGTTCTGCAGATTCCACTGGATTTTGGGCGACGTCAACAATCATTCTCTTATCAGTCTGCTCAAATCACATTACATGCTTCTCTGAGCCGTGAACTTAAACAGAAGTATGGAGAACAGATGGTGTACCCGGTACTACTCTCAGCTTATGCAGCCTTGTTATTCCGATTGTCAGCTGAACAGGAACTTGCCATAGGTATACTTTCCCCCGATCAGGCAGCTTCCTATCTTTCATTACAGATTCAGGGGAAATCGACCTTCAGCCAACTATGTCATCAAGTTTCAGAGCAGCTCAAGATTGAATACACGTTGCAAAACGGTGGATACCCTGAATCGTTTTTTATGCTGAATAGTGTACAGTTGCCTCAAGCTCCTCAAATATTAAATTGGAACGTTCGAGATGATCAGAACATGCTCATCCTCGATCTGTTCTATGATAGTTCACTGTTAAAAGAGTCTACCGTGCTGAGATATGCAGAATATTATCAGACTCTTCTACTCGCCCTCGTGCGTGACGGTGAGAAAGCAATCGGTACGGTAGATATTCTTTCCGCCTCAGATCGATTGCTTTACCGTGAAATGAATGATACTTCTGTTCTCGATCCAGAGAATCAAACGGTTCATGGCTGGTTCGAAGCAACGGCAGCGGCATATCCAGATTCACCGGCGATAACATCGCCATCCAAAAGTTATACGTACAGGGAATTGAATGAACGAGCTAATCAGGTTGCACGTGTTCTGTTATCCAATGGATTGCAGAAAGGTGAATTCGTGAGTATCTTTATGGATCGAAGTCTGGAGACGATCATCTCCCTGCTTGGTATTCTGAAGGCAGGTGGTGCGTATGTTCCGATCGACCCTGAGCATCCACAAGAACGTAACAGTTATATCGTGGAAGATACGGCATCCTCCTTCGTGCTGACAACGGAGGCTTCTTATGCCCAAGCTTCCAGCTTGTTCTCCAGTATAGCTACGGTCCGTCAGATTCTCGCTGTGAATGGTCGTTTAGCCGGATTTGCAGCAAGTAATCCCAATCTGGATATTCAGCCGGATGATCTTGCGTATATTATCTACACGTCAGGGTCGACCGGTAAACCCAAAGGTGCACTGATTGCCCACCGAGGTGTAACCAATCTTGGCAGTGTGGTTCAGCGTGATTGTGACATTCAACCAGGTGATGTATTAACCCAGTTTGCTACATACAGCTTTGATGCATCCGTGTGGGATACCATTGGCGCCTTGTTCTATGGAGCAGAATTATATCTGTTGTCTGCGGAAGAACGTGTATCCGTTGAAGAATTCGCAAGTGCAATTGAACGGACAGGAACAACCATCATTACGATACTGCCTACGATTTTCTTCAATCAGCTTGCTTCCTACTTATCCGATGAAGGTTTCCACAAGCTGGCCAAAGTCAGAATCATTACTGTAGCCGGAGAAGCGTTATATGGTGAACAGGTTCGTGCCTTCCAGCGCAAATTTGGAAACCAGATTGATATTGTTAATGTGTACGGACCTACCGAATGTACAGTAGCCACAACTACTCACCGCATCAGTGAGCAGGTTCCCGAACATGTGGTGAACATCCCTATCGGTAAACCGATTCATAACTACAAAGTATACATTGTGAATGAAGAACAACAGCTCTGTCCGGCAGGTGTACCTGGTGAGGTATATATTGCTACCCCTGCATTGGCCAAAGGTTATCTGAATCAGCCAGAACGTACAGAGCAAGCATTCATTGAGAACCCGTTTGCGATAGGTGAGAAAATCTACAAGTCGGGCGATATTGCCAAATTGCTGGATACCGGGTTGCTGGAATATGTTGGTCGCAGTGACTCTCAGCTAAAAATTCGTGGTCACCGGATTGAGATCGGGGAGATTGAAGATCACTTTGCACGGCTTGATCAGATCCAGAACGTTGCGGTCATTCCGAAAAAAGAATCCGATGGACAAAATATGCTGGTTGGTTACTTTACATCGAAAGATGGCAGTACCCTCTCTGTTACGGACATCAAGGCAGAACTGACGGAGAAACTTCCTTCTTATTTTGTACCAAAGTGGATCTGTCAGCTGGATGAAATGCCGATTGCACCGACTGGAAAAATCAATCGCAAAGCGATGGTATCCCTGCCTCATGTGGAACGACATGAAGATCGCCCTGACCGGGTCATGCCTGAGACGGAGACGGAATCCATTATCTTGGACGCATGGAAAGAAATCCTTCAGCACGATGACTTCGGTGTCGAAGACAGCTTCTTCAATATCGGTGGGGATTCACTCCGGGTTATTCATGTACTGGTTATTCTGAAGCCACATTATCCGCAACTGAACATTGCCGACTTCTTTGCCGAGAAAACAGTCCGTGCTCTCGCTCGTCGTGTGGAAGTATTGTCTCTCAGTGCAGCAGTAGTTACGGATTCAGTGGTGACCGACGGTATGATTACACAATTATCCGAACACCCTGTGGAGCTAACGCCCCAGTTGGGGTATCCGCTCATTCGTGAACCTGAGCATGTGTTACTGACTGGAGCAACTGGTTATCTGGGCTCTCATGTGCTGCAACAGTTAATTCTGAATTCCAGTACACGGATCTACACCCTTGTTCGTCGACCTTCCAATGGAATAACTGCAATGGAACGTTTGACTAACGTGCTGGAAGGATATTTCGGCAAACAACTGACTGACCATCTCTCCACTCGTGTGGAGATTATTGAAGGGGATCTCGAACAACCTAATCTCGGTCTTTCCGCTGAACAAAGGGCTTATGTTCAGGATCGAATTGATCGTGTCATCCACTGCGCTGCAGACGTACGTCATTTTGGCGATGCCGATCAGTTCGCTAAAACAAACGTGGAAGGAACGGTCGCATTGCTAGACTTGATTCGCAGCAAACCTGGGGCCTCCTTCCACCATGTATCCACGATGGGTATTCCGGAAGATCTGGCACTCAGCGGACAATGGGAATCTTCCCTGCAATATGATCGGTTCCCGGCTGACTTGCATGTGGACAACCTGTATTCGGACAGCAAGCTTGAAGCCGAGAAAGTGCTCATGATTGCGGCAGAGGAAGGTGTACCTGTCAGCATCTATCGTGCAGGTAATCTCACTTGCCACTCCGAAACTGGACGCTTCCAGTCCAATATTGATAGCAACGCCTTTTATCGTATGATCAAAGCGATGTTATTGCTCGGCAAGGCTCCTGCGGCTGACTGGATGGTTGATTTTACACCGATCAACTATGCAAGTGAAGCTATCGTTCATCTGGCCTTACGTCAGGATACCGCTGGTCGTGTATTCCACATCTGTAATCCGGAGCCCATCCGTTATGATGAGCTGATCCGTTCTGTGAATCGGGCTGGTTACGAAGTCGAGACGCTACCATTCGCGGATTACACACGTTGGTTGTTCGATGCGAGCATCAGCAAAGAGCCGGAAGCTCTTCAGTTGGCTATTGCACAGCTTGAAGGAGACGGTGCGAAGGATTCAGCATATGTCTATGCTTGCCCTGTCACAACGGCTTATGTGGAGCCTGCCGGAATCTCATGTGCAAAAACAGATGATCGCTTCATCTCCGCCATGTTGGACTACGCCGTTCAGATTGGATATTTCCCGTCTGCAATCCGGCACCATAACGGCACTTCTACAGCAATGGAGTAAGTTTCACTTTATCATTAGCATTTAATTAATAAATAAGGTCACACGAAAGAAGCCATCTTATCGTCATTCACTGACGATAAGATGGCTTCTTTACTTCGCATTTTTGGGTCATTCTTTTAGATCCATCGGATAATTGCAATGATGGCAAGATGAGCTGGATAGAAATAACGCCAGACCCAACGTGGCCCCTTCATACGGAATCCCGCTTGATAATACTGAGCAATAGCAATGCCGGCGGTTGCGAGCACACTATACATTTGCACAGAGCTGTTATGCAGCAGAAGATATAGTGCATTTAACACAACATGTGCTACGACAAGTACAGGACCCTGGAAATAGCGGAATAACAGAACCAATAACAACCCGTACATCCCGTAATCCATTTGGCTAATTTCCATGAACCAACCTGCTCCAATTACAATCGGAATCCCCAGTAGTTTGGATGGCAATTTATCGATAACGAATAATACCAACAGGGCTGACCACAATGTCCACACCACGTTCAGAGAATAATGATTAAAAGCAGCCATGAACGGCACCTGTGATATGATCGCAATCCAGAACAGCCGCCATATGTATTTTTGTACGTCTCGTGTATGTTTATAACCGATATACACTGCAAAAGCATAGATTGGAAAAGCGATACGACCTATGATCCTCAACTCTATAATATGTGGAAAAAAGACAGCCCCTATATGATCAATTAACATCGTGATCATGGCAATCCACTGCATCATGTTGCGACTCCCCCTCCCTTGTTGCCGACGACACAAGTGTGCCATTCATTCATATAGTCCATCTTTTGGAGCAAACTCTTATACATTAAGTTCATAATACATGAATTTGGTATCCTGTGCATATCCTTCGGATTCATATAAAGCTTGCGCTCGTTTGTTACTTAACTCAGTTGAGAGTGATATACGAAGAACTCCTCGCTCAGATGCCAATTGCTTGGCTGCTTGCAAGAGCTTCCTAGCAATGCCTTGCTGACGATAATCCGGATGCACATATAGATCATTAAGCACCCAGACAGGCCCCATCGATACCGAACTAAAACTGGGATATAGCTGAACGAATCCAGTACAAATTAAGCCTTTCGAGAGTGACATAACGTTACTTTCATCTGTCCCATGATCACTTTCCGCATCTGTTTCTGCTACCAAAATCACCGATTCATGGCCTTCCATTCGTTCTCTAATATACTGACGTGCTGCCTCAATATCAGCATTTTGGTTGTAGAACATCCTGTACTCATTGAACAAACGTCCCACTTCGTTACTATCAAGAAGACCCGCTTGTCTGATTCGGTGCTGCATTTCACTCAACTCCTCTGGGATGGAGAGCATCGTCTCCTCCTTTGTATTTCTTTCAATTGTAAAACAGTCCTTTCCTTTTCCCCATTCATCATCTGCATCAAAGTTTGTAGTATCTTGAGCAGTGAGATGACGTTCGTTCATGCGCGCTTCCAGATTGCATCCTGCTTATCTAGTCCATGCCCATTCTGCACGTTTTGTTATATTTACTTCGTATTGGTAAAAATAAAAAGGCGACCAAAGCATCCACTGCTCCGTCGCCGTAATTATTCAGTTCGATTCAGCATTCTGCTGTTCCTGACCAGGATCAGCATCGGGGAAAATGACACCTTTCTTCAAAATCAGATTGGCGTATTGCGCTCGCTCACCAGTTGCAACAATCACATAGGCATTCGAAGCCCGTTTATAAAAATCAAATCGTTCTTCATGATCAAAAGCATCCGTAATGCCTTCGTATTCTTCAATCAACCGGCGGTAGTCTTCCCATATGATCGGGATCACCTGATCCCCTTTCACAACCTGCATGACAGCAGCGGGACGCTCAGCATAGGTATCCAGTGGATATAATTGCAGGATGGCATCCAACAGTTCAACAACTCCCAGTGCATCACAACGTACCAGTCGCTTGGCATGACTGGCTGCGGGGAAATTGCCATCCGCCAGAACCAACTCGTCTCCATGACCCATTTCGGACATGATTTTGAGTAACTCTGGAGGTATTATTGCGGGTATATTCTTTAGCATACACAGATCTCCTTGTTCATCTCCAACATCAGTTAGAGCAGATTGGTTTTCTCCATTCTTCAAGCACGCTAGATATCGATTCTATAAGAGCGGTTTCATCACTATTCTAACAGTATTTCTGGATGATTGCACAGCGCACACGTACGTTCGATATGAGAATATTTCATTTTGACAAAAATACTTGTTTGACATATAGTTGTTGTAACAACTAATTAATTGGGACATTTTATTATGGAAGCGAGGTCTAGCAATCACATGGACTATACACTGGAACAATCTGTTGGATTCATGCTGGGTTTCACACACCGTAAAGCAGTAGCTTTACTTGCGACGCGATTCAAACCTTATGATATTACGACAGAGCAATTTTCTGTTCTCTTTAATGTTGACCGCGGTGAAGGTGTGAATCAGAAGGAACTCGCTGCACGTGTCTTCAAAGACCAACCCACCACTGCGCGGATTATTGATCTGCTTGAGAAAAAAGGCTGGGTAGAACGCCGGACCAGCGAACAGGATCGCAGAGCCTATCTGTTATATCTCACCACGGAAGGCAAAGCGTTAATTGATATCCTCGTTCCGATTGAAAGAGAAATGAATAAAGAACTTGCTGAAGGTATATCCGAAGACCAGATGGAAGCATTTAAACATACTCTTTCCCTCATTAACCGCAACTTGTAATGAATCACAACTCAGGGGGAATACATCATCATGAAAGAACAATCTACACAACAAGTTAGACTATGGACCACCGATTTTATACTGCTGATGCTGTGCAACTTCTTGTTGTTCTTGCAACTTCACATGATTGTCTCTCCGCTTCCGTCCTACGTTCAGGAGCGATTTCACGCCAATGCATTTGAAGTAAGTTTATTCACCTGTCTGTTTGCACTAAGTGCCATAGCAGCCCGTCTCTATTCCGCGAAAGCACTGGAGAAGGGTCTTCGTAACGCCATGATTTATATAGGCCTGTCCGTAGCCCTGCTGGCAACGCTCGGCTATTATTTTGCTGCCGGTATAGCTGTGCTCTTGTTGCTCAGAATGTTGTTTGGTATCGGGTTTGGTATGAGCAGTACCGCTTTTCCAACGATGGCCTCGGACATTGTGCCCGTCAAACGAATGGGTGAAGGTATGGGTTACTTTGGTCTATCAACTAGCCTGGCTATGTCTATGGGGCCAATCATTGGGGTTACTCTGCTCCAGGGTGCAGGTTTTGTAACCCTGATGTTATGTACTGCGGGTGTGCTCGCTGTGATCTATCCACTGAGTTATTCGCTGACACGCAAAAAAGCAGTCAGAACCGATAACAGTACAACCATCATGCCACAAGCCACAACAAGTGCTTCAGGGTCCAACCCAAAACAGAAGACACCTTTCAACCGCAAGCTGATTCTGCCCAGTGTGCTGAATTGCCTATTATCCATCACCTATGGCGGGCTTGTCGGATTCATCGTTTTGTATGGTAAGGAAGCCAATCTGGCCAATCCTGCGCTGTTCTTTTTGTTCAATGCACTCGCCGTGTTATTGGTTAGACCATTTGCAGGACGGATCTATGACAATAAAGGGCCAAAAGCACTGCTCATTCCAGGGGCAATATTCGTTGCTGTCGGCCTCATTCTGCTCTCGTATGCAACCTCCATGTCCCTCCTGTTCATTGCTGCCTTTATCTACGGAGTCGGTTATGGTTCCATGCAGTCGTCTCTGCAGACCTGGATGATTCAAGTTGTATCTCCTACTCAACGGGGTATGGCTAATGGTATGTTTTTAAACTCGCTGGATCTGGGTATTGCGACCGGTGCCCTTCTTCTTGGCGCCATTGCGGCGATAACCAGTTATACCGATATGTATCGATATTCCGTGATGTTTATGATTCTGTTCTTGCTTATATATCTGATTCAGGGAAAACGAAGCGGCAGCTTCTCCATTGAACCTCATGCTCTGCTCGCTCATACTCATATTACTGCAACGGAATCACCTCAAGATCAATCCAAGAATTCAGAATCTGGAGCCGGCAACACCAAAACTAGCCAGTCGAATAAAAGTAAACACGAATGATTGGTTAAAGTCATTCTGCTCATAGAAACGAGAAACGCGTTTAAACCGAGAAAGCAAACTCATCCGCTTTCTTAGGCGTAAACGCGTTTTTTATTGAAACAGATCTGAATGTTAAACTTAAGACAGCATCGAAATGAACGCAGCATACAGCACCGTCTATCTAAAATGGACTTTTCTTGCGACCTATGGGAGTATACCTCCTACTCGTCTCGATCACATCCATAGATGTTTCATCCTGTTTCTGCTTGCTTCCCGATGTAGGTTGATCTCCCTTGTCCGGTTTAACTGCAAATAAGGTGAGCAATCCGCCCACTGCGCCAGACGCAGCGAGCACACCAAAAAGCAGGAAATGATGAGAACCGATCAACAAAGAAACGACAGGTGGACCGAGAGATACCCCAATGAATCGCATGCTGCTGAACAGAGCCGTGATTGTGCCCCGCTGTTTTTTGTCCACGCCTTCTGTAATTAAGGCATCCAGACATGGTAACGTTGCACCTATTCCGGCACTCCCCAATGTAAAAAGACCTACTACAACATAGATATTATCGAATAAACCTATAACGCCAAGGGATACCGTCAGAAGCGCAAGTCCTGCGAAGCCAAGCCATTTCATTCGTGTTTTGTTCTTCCCAATCCACTTCCCTGCCAGGAAAGAAGAAAGACATAACGCTGCCAGCGGAATCGCAAGGACAAGTCCTTTAAGTACACCTTTCAGGGCAAATTCGCTCTCCAGCGTCTCGGATAGATAATATAACACACCAAAGATGACAAACATGCAAATACCGCCGATTGCAAACAACGCATACAACCAGCGTCCCTTTTCTTTTAATACGTCACGAATGGATGCTACAAATTCAGGAAAGGTGGGAGGCTTTTCTTTTTTCCGGGGAGTCTTCACCAGGAAAATAACAAGGACCAGCGAAAGCACACAAAGGATAGGAATAGCCATGAATGGCGCATACCACAACCAGACTGCCAGCGCTGCACCCAGAATCGGACTTATGACTTTACCAAACGTATTCGAGGTCTCAATGATACCCAGACTTTTGCTTACTTCATTCTCATCATTAAACATGTCCCCAACCAACGGGATAACAATAGGAAATGCCCCAGCAGCACCTATTCCCTGCAATAACCTGCCACCCAGAATGGTCCAATAGGCTATGTTTCCGTTCAGCATCCATGCTGCCACACCAGCGACAGCACCTCCGACGGCTGCAATAACGAGGCTGGGAATGATAACTGCTTTTCTGCCAAAACGATCCGACAAGTACCCTGCAAGAGGAATAAGCAGGATGGCAACTACAGCGTAGACTGTAATGAGCATACTGACCTTAAATGCAGATACCTTCAACTCACGTTCAATCTGTGGCAGGATCGGTATTAGCATGGAGTTACCCAAGGTCATAATTAAAGGGATGGAAGCAAGTGCGACGAGGTCCCACTTTTTATCGTTCATACCACAACCACCTTTACAGATTCTACACACAACAGCATTATTGTGCTTGTTTCGGAGGTTGATTATTCAGGACATGCTACAACTACAACAATCTAAAGTGCCGTAACGCTGCTCCACCTTTGAAAATAATATATAGCTCATTCACCTTATGTGGCGCCTCAAGCGAACACTGGACCGTTGTCCACTTAATATCTTTCCCATTCACACTGCCTCCAGGTCCGGAAACTTCACACACACCGAGCAGTTCGCCCTCCAGTCCTCCGGAACGAATCTCCAGTCTGCCTTCTTCCCCGAAAGTTGCGACTCTAGCTTCAAATCCATGCAGTTCCTGAACAGCATTATGGTTAAATGATATCCAGGACGACTGACCCTTTCGATATAAAGGTTCCTCCGGAGTGATTGTCCGAACTGCCGAACGTCCTTCCAGACATTCATCCAGTAGAACACCTGCACAAGCATCGTAATTCTCCGCAAAGGTAAGCAAGTGCAGCGGACGATCCGGAATCGTCTCACCTTCAATTTCAATATCAGCCGACTGACGTATATCTGTGGAAGAACGCCCTGCCAGGATGGCCCAAGTCGCGCTCTCCACGCAGTATCGATCTCGGGTAACATCCCATAACGCCAGCTTCTGAACAGGGACTTCGAAACTTATCGTAACACACGTCCCTGCTTTGACATGAACACGACGGAAAGCAAGCAGTTGCTTCTGAGCGCGTTTCACACGCGAGGTATGTGAATATCCATAAATCTGAACGACTTCATCACTGTTACGTTCACCCTTATTGTGTACCTCCACCTCAATCTTCAATTGATCTGTGGTGGCGGCTTCCGCCGAAGCACTTCGACTTACACGAATCGCTTTGTATTCGAATTCCGAATACGTCAGGCCATGACCAAATGCATATTGAACCGGTCCTTCATAATACATATAAGTCATGCCATTCTGAATGATGTCATAATCCATCATGTCAGGAAGCTGTGATTCGTCTTCATACCATGTCATGTTTAATCTGCCTGCAGGGGCATAATGACCTAACAGCACATCTGCAAGCGCGTTCCCCAATTCCTGACCTGCATGTGTCATATAAACGATTGAGCGGGCAATACCTTTCAACTCCTGCAAGGCAAATGGATAACTGCCCATAATGACAACCACTGTATTGGAATTAGCTTCACATACGGCTTTGACAAGCTCGACCTGACTCGGCGGAAGCAGTAGACTTGGGCGGTCAATTTCTTCTTTGCCGTTGATATATGGGCTGTTGCCAACAACAACGATAGATGCCTGACTGCTACGTGCGGCTTCTACGGCATGTTGTATTCCGCTGGTCACAATATCAATATTGAATGCAGAAGGTATCTGTGTATTGCCTGGTGACTGACTTGCGTGTCCAGAGTCACCAATATCATTCGGATTTGTACCAGTAGCTGTAGTTTGTTCTCCTTGTGGCCGGAGTGGTGATACAGCAGATTGTCCCTGATATTCGCTCAGTCCAACAGGAATACCGTTCCATGTCCGCAAGGTGTTACTTCCATCCGTTAGAGGATCTATTCGAACAACTTCCTTCACAAACCAGCCACCAATCTCCGGTGCGTTTGCCTGATAGATGCCTTGCTCGGTTAAGCTAACGTATCGATTATTGTTCACACTTCTCAGCGTATGACTTCCCCAACCCCAATTCTGATGTACAAATTCGACGGCTGTAGGTGCACTGACTTCCGGTACAGCGACGAGTGTACCTTCCGCACCCAAGGTTATAACCTGACCGTCTATTGTCTTCAGCTGAATACGGTCATTCCCATCGACATAGGTCACGTCTGCTTCAGGTAGCCGATTACGCAGTCCATCGAGGACGGATACACGATAAGGCAATGTGC
This sequence comes from Paenibacillus sp. FSL P4-0176, assembly GCF_037975265.1. Taxonomy (NCBI): domain Bacteria; kingdom Bacillati; phylum Bacillota; class Bacilli; order Caryophanales; family Paenibacillaceae; genus Paenibacillus; species Paenibacillus sp. FSL P4-0176. The sequence continues at coordinate 2,509,239 of NZ_CP150242.1, read as the reverse complement.
CACTGTACCAATCGGTATAGACAACATCCGCAAGTGGCCCAATCACACTGATTTTCTGCAACGCTTCTGCCTGCAAGGGAAGTAATCCATCATTTTGGAGCAAAACAATCGATTCGGCAGCGGCACGATAACTAAGTTTGGCATGTTCCGGTGCACATAATACCGACTCGGGAATAGACGCATATGGATTGAGCCCGGACTGATCGAGTTGTCCAAGTCGCATTCGCACACCAAAGATGTTGCGGATCGCTCTGTCCAAATCAGCTATTTCCAACAGATTCCGGTCAAGAGCCTCCTCCAGAGCAGATACAACAAGATCAACTTCATCTGTAAGACAATCCACTCCTGCCTTCAACGCACCTGCTGCTGATTCGGCATGACTGGTATGATAACCATGATAATTCACCGTCTGTGACAGGTCTCCACCATCACATACAATGAAACCTGGCATCGCCCACTCACCCTTAACCACATCATTCACATATGGACTTTCAATGGCAGGTGTACCATTGATGGAATTGTAAGCTGTCATCATGGACAAGGCTCCACCTTCCACAAATGGTGTCTCAAATGCTTTTAAATAATATTCCCGCAGATTGCGCGGATCAATGCTGGATGAACAATTCAGCCGATCTTTCTCATTATTATTGGCAAAAAAGTGTTTCAATGTCGCGACCATTTTCAGATAAAAAGGGTCATTTCCCTGCATACCTTTGACGAGAGCTGCCGACATTTCTCCCGTGAGGACCGGGTCCTCGCCATATCCCTCTTCCGTTCTACCCCAGCGTGGGTCACGTTCCAGATCAACCGTTGGTGCCCACAAAGTTAGCCCGTGAACTTCAGGATTACGGTGATGGTATGCCCTCGCTTCATCGCCAATGACTGAACCAATCTCCCGCATGAGCCTTGTATTCCAGGTACTTGATAGACCGAGCGGTTGCGGAAATACCGTTGCCTCCCCTTTCCATGCAACCCCGTGAGCAGCTTCGCCCCCAACGTTGTAGGCTGGAATGCCCAGTCTTGGTACAGCTGCTTCGCGTGTAGGAATTAGTCTGATCTTCTCCTCCGTTGTCAATCGTGCAATCAGGTCATCCAACCTTTCCTCAAGTGAAAGTGACGCATCCCACATCGGGTATTGATGATACTCCTTCATCCTTCATTCCCCCTGCGAATTAGTTAAGTCCAAGTTGCTTCCATTGCTCCAGTAAATCCAGCGTGCGCTGGTGATACTTCTGACCATCTTCAGGTTGATTGACCTGATGTTCATGAACGTAGGCATTAAAATACGAAGACAGTATTCGATAGGCAAGCCTGCGTGCCTGTCCTTCAGTGGATGAATCCAGTGGACGATTATATCCTTCATGAAAAGCCGCCGATTCTGACGACAATATGGCTTCAAACTCCCTGTCGGCAAACATGGAACGATCTCCGTCAATGATGGCCGCAATGTTCAGCTCACCATTCTCCTCATGAACAAGTACATTTGCTTCCCACAGGTCATTATGAACGAGTACCGGACGGATCACTTGATCAAATAAGTCTTTATTTTTCATGAATATAGCTGCGATCTCTTCTCCCACACCTGACATATAATTGGCTTGTGCCGCTTTAAGTGCCGTTTCTTCTGCAAAAGAGTGCAACACCTCGGACCATTGATCCGATCCTTTAATCGTCCCATCCCCCTGCGGCCACCCAAACGATGCCCCCTCGATCTGATGCATGATGGCGGTATAGGCGCCAAGCTGATGGTACAATCGCTCTTTGTTTATATCTGAAATCGATGCGTGATCCAGCTGCTTACTCGGGATAAACTCCATAAACATGTACGTTCTTGGAATGATCGATCCGCTGTCATCACAGGCGATAATGTTTGGAGCAGGAATGCCTGCCTTACGGTAATATTCATACACAATCGGTTCAGCCGCCATCATCGTACGTTCAAACGAAAATAGGGGATCACTCGCAGAACCAGCCGCCATCTCTCCCCGCTCTGGAGCCAAACGTAAAATCACATCCGTATAGGATGTATGTTCAAGTTGAATCCGATAGGTTGTATTAAAAAGTCCACCTTGCAGGAGACCAAACTCCTTCACTTTGGTATCGCTTCCAAAATTAACTTCTACCAGATGATGCAGCATCTCTGCTGATATCGTGCAATGCAAACCGGAATTCATTGTACTCATTTCATTCAATCTCCTATCATCGTAGACAAACAGACGGCACCTTTCGGCACCGTCCTTTTCTTTTACTATATCATTTTACAGTTGGATTGTAAGCGCGCTTGCGCCTGTTGCTGCTGTAACAACAACACCATTTGCACCAGACACTTGGGAACCACCTTCAACGCTGGATACACTTTCAATACCCCGAAGCACGATGTTCCATGGTTTGCCTGCACCTTCAGCACGAACATCCAGCACTGATCCCTTACGTGTAACGTTAACTGTCAGCTCCTGTTCAGCCGCTTGGTTCACAACGACAGCTTGAGCCGTTTGACCATCAGCCAGTTCGAACAAGTGCAGGGACACATCATTTGCAAAGTCGTAATCCGGTTTACTATCCACCGCACCCACAGCGATCAGACTGTTTGGCTTAATCATCATTGGCAGTGTTTTGAAGTCATGGTTTTCACTGATCCAGCGTCCACCTTGTACTTTCGCTCCTGTCAGATAGTTCGTCCAAGTTCCTTCAGGCAGGTAGTAGCGCACATCGCCTTCCTTATTGAAGATTGGAGCAACCAGAATTGAATCACCGAACATGTATTGCGTATCCAGGCTGTATGTTGTTGGGTCCTCTGGGAAGTCCAGCAGCATAGCGCGCATCATCGGAATACCTTTTACAGTCGACTCCACCGCAGAATTGTACAGGTACGGCATCAGGCTGATTTTGAGTTTGGTAAAGTCACGAACAACGTCCACGGATTCCTCGTCAAACAGCCAAGGCACACGATACGAAGTGCTTCCGTGCAGGCGACTGTGTGAAGATAACAGTCCGAATTGTACCCAACGTTTGTAGACATCAGGGCTCGCTGTGCTTTCAAAACCACTGATATCATGGCTCCAGAATCCGAAACCGGAAAGCCCCAGTGAGAGGCCACCACGAAGTGATTCAGCCATGGATTCATACGTGGAAGAACAGTCACCGCCCCAGTGAACCGGGAACTGTTGACCACCTGCTGTTGCAGAGCGTGCAAACAGGGCAGCTTCGTTTTTGCCAATCTTCTCTTCAAGCAATTCAAATACAGCTTTGTTATAGAGCTGTGTATAATAGTTGTGCATTTTTACGGGATCAGAACCATCGAAGTACACGACATCTGTCGGAATTCTTTCGCCGAAGTCGGTCTTGAAGGAATCTACACCTTGATCCAGCAGGACTTCCAGCTTGCTCTTATACCAGTTCACAGCATCCGGATTTGTGAAATCAACCAGAGCCATACCTGCTTGCCACATATCCCATTGCCATACGCTGCCATCCGCTGTTTTCACCAGATAACCGTTCTCCATACCTTCATCGAACAAGTATGATTTTTCTGCAATATATGGATTGATCCAAGCACAGATTTTAAGACCCTTTTCTTTCAGACGTGCAAGCATGCCTTCCGGATCCGGGAACATCGCTTCATCCCATACAAAATCAGACCATTGGTATTCCTTCATCCAGAAGCAGTCAAAATGGAATACAGACAGCGGAAGATCACGTTCAGCCATGCCATCTACGAAATGATTAACCGTTGCTTCATCATAATCCGTTGTGAATGATGTTGTCAGCCACAGACCAAAAGTCCATGCCGGTGGAAGCGCTGGTTTACCTGTTAATTTCGTATAATTATCAAGTACATCCTTTGGATTGTCACCGCCGATAATGAAGTACTCCAACGTCTCGCCTTCTACGCTGAACTGAACTTTAGATACATTCTCGGATGCAATCTCATACGATACGCGTTCAGGATGGTTTACAAATACGCCATATCCCTTATTGGACAGGTAGAACGGAATGTTTTTATAGGACTGCTCACTGCTTGTACCGCCGTCCTCATTCCAGGTATCGACGATTTGACCATTCTTAACAAACGGTGTGAAGCGCTCACCTAGTCCGTAAACGTATTCACCAATACCGAGATCAAGCTGCTCGCGGAAGTACGCTTCCTTGCTTGGACCTGTAATATAACCAGCTGCTCTTTGACCGCTACCTGTAATGCGTTTTCCTCCATATAGGAAGCTAACGTCCCAACCGTTTGTTTTGTCGATTTGAACTTCCAGGTTGCCGCTTTTCAAAACTGCGCCTTGTTCATTTTTTGAGATCTCAACGTTAGCTTCTTGTGTGTTAAGCTCAAATACAGGCCCTTTTTTCACTCCGCCTTTATGATGATTCAAGGTTACACGAATAACGTTAGGCATTGGTGAGCTGTACATTGCTTTCAGCAATGTACCGTTCAACGTGTCGCCTTTGCTGCGAATATATTTAGTTGCCGCATATACGGTCAAAGAATTATCTTTTTGCACAATATCACGAATGTCAGTCGGGTTTTGAATCTGGTACCCTTCACGAGTCATCCAGAATCCATCAGTAAATTTCATGTTTTCTTTCCCCCTTTGGTTATATTATAATAATATTGATATTAATAACGAATTTCTTCTCTTATTTTGACCAAATATATCACGATTTTGATAATAAACATCCGATTCTTGAACATCATCACCAATCTATGGAAACGATTACATTAATAATGATACAAAAGGAGAATCTGATATGGAACGTGAACGATTACGGGAAGACCGGATTCACGGCAATGCCATGTATCCCGTCAGTGTGTACCCGGATATTCAACAACTGAACGGGGATAGCATTCTCGATTGCCACTGGCATGATGAGATGGAGTTCACCATGGTGACCCAGGGCTGCGCCGTCTTTCAGATCGATATGAACACTGTTGAGGTCCAAGCTGGAGAAGCGATTTTCATCAATAGAGGCGAGATTCATGCGGGGTATCTGAAGGGCGATGTGCCCTGCGTATTCTCTTCCATTGTATTTAATCCCGAACTGCTTGGCAGCCGTACCTTCGATACGGTCCAAGAGAAATTCATCGGTCCACTGGTACGCAAAACGGTGATTCCCCCCAGCCATATCAAGGCAGATGAGGATTGGGGACAAGAAATCTTGGATCACCTGAAACGCATATTTGCGGACCATGCTACCCGAACCGAAACGTGTGAAATGTCAACAAAAGCGTACCTGTACCTCATATTTGCCCGAATGTTCGAACATATGAGACCTGCTCCGCTCAAAGGCACCGTAGCTACAGGGAGTCATGACAAGGTAGAGCGCCTGAAATCCGTGCTCGGGTACATCCACAAACGTTATCCTGAACCATTAAAGCTGAAAGAACTGGCCGATGAAGCCAATATGAGCGAAGGACACTTCTGCCGTTTCTTCAAACAGATGGTGCAGAAAACCCCGGTTGATTACATTAACTATTACCGCGTTCAACAGGCCTGCGTTCAGCTTGAGAATACGGATCACAAAATTGTTGATATCGCCATGGATGTGGGTTTCGAGCATCTAAGCTACTTCATCACTACATTTAAAAAGCATAAAGCCACTACACCTTCACAGTATCGCAAAATGTTCTATGAGAACGTAGGAATGGAGTCTGCCCTGGTTCAGGTGTAAAAGGGTGTAAAAGAAGAAGGTGCTCACAGCATTCAGCTGCAAACACCTTCTTTATCTACTTTATCAACTTTCCTGGGAACGAGTGAGGTAACGATCTGATCTGAGCCACATTGTCTCAGTTAGAACTCATCTCATTGGCTGCTATCAGCCTAACGCTTTGAAGCTTAACAGTGTCTTACTTTTTCAGCGTCTTCCATGAAGTGTACTCATGTACGGAGAAACCGTCAAAGGACGCATATACTGAAGCCATTTTTTCGACCAACTTTAATTGTGCTTCCATATAAGCAGATCCCTCTTCATAAAAAGTAATGAAGTCACCTTCCTTGCTTTGCTTTGTTTCCACGGCGATTGAGATCGTCTTGCCAAGCAGAGCTGCTTCCGCAAGTTCATCCTTCGCTACACTATAGATTGCAGCAGCTGTATCGCGGTAAGCCATAATGGTGATGGAATCAAACTTGCGAATCATCCAACTGCTTACGGCCATCGTTGAACCCGGAATTTTGTAGTTATCCAGCCAGAAAGGCAGATCAGCCGCAACCGGCATCTTCATCCGTGATGCTCGCTCAACAATGTACTCCACATTGCCTTGCCACTGCGTAATTACACTGGCCTGATTGATTTTCCATTGCGGGTGCACATGTGGTTCAATATCCAGATGAATACCAGCAAATTTCTCATTGGACAACGCCTGCGCCTGATATGCCTCGATCCAGTCCAGGAAAGATGCAATCTGCTCCCGACTTTCCGTCAGCCCCCAGGCTGATCTTCCATCCATGACGTCAACCGCAATGTTCTTGGCTCTCGCCTGGCGGATAAAACTTTTATACTCAGGAATCTTTATATCCCGGTTCATCTGCAGATAGATCGTATTGATCTTGTTCGCTGTAGCGTAATTTAACACCTCTTGAGGATTACTTCGGATCTGGGTGGTATCCCACACCCAAGTCGCTCTCACTGGCACATCAAGTTTTCCATGAATCGTTGCATAACTGTCAACTGAACCATCCGCTATGGCTTTGGAAGAACAGGCTGTACTCGCACACAGGATCAAACAACTCAGTAATACGATAAAACGGTAACCCCTTTTGCTTTTCATATTTGTACACTCCCTCTGAAGTTATCAGCTCTGACGTGCAAATCTGGATGAAATTGTGTCGTTTCATATTCATTTAATGGATACTTATTAGGTACGACGAATTTGGATTGCTTTTATATGCAATATCATCTTTAAGACTTACGACGAAAGAATCATATAACTATATTTCGGGAATTCGTAGTTCTGTATGTATAGTTCAAAAGTCGCAATTATTCATTATTTTCAAATTCAATCCTTATTTCAGCATGACTTCAGTCATTATTGCCATATGTACACCGAGCTCCAGAAGACCTAGAAAGCGTTTTCTCCCAAAATACACCAAAAAACCGCCCTAAGGCGGCTTTATATGGAACCCTATTTAATGATGTCTTGTCGATATTTCCGTTCATTCATTACCCGATGGAGCTACAGGTGTATTGTCAACCACTTCATCGAAAAGAGACACCAGTTCAATACCTTCTGCCGAGATCCGCACAAGCCCCTTGTCGGACAAACGTAATTCTGGAATCACAACCAGCGCCAATAACGAAAGCGTCATGAACGCATTATTCAACGTACATCCTGCGGACTGTAAAGCTTCACTGACTGCTGCCGATTGGGCTGCAACGACTTCGAAAGATTCAGTTGACATCAAACCTGCAATCCGTAGCGGGAATTCGGTTACCCCTGCTGCCGTTACCACGGCCACCCCGCCCTGCATACGAATGACGCGATTGCCGGCTTCAGCCATTAATGCATCATCATTACCGATAATCAACAGGTTGTGACTATCATGAGCAACTGTCATCGCAATCGCTGCAGGTGATGTGAAGCCGATGCCTCCAACAAGTGCTACCGCTCGATTCCCGGTTTGTTTGTGACGCTCCAATACCGCAATTTTGCATACTTCCCCTGAAGTTGAAACCACAACCTTGCCGTTCTCTACGGTAACAGGCAGGTGTTTCTCCTTTGTATCCACATGGTTCTCTGTCACATGAATGATTTTGGCACCAATGATTCCCTCTTGAATCGGCGCAGCCAACTCCAGATCTTCTGGCTGAATATTAGCTTCTAACTTCACCGTGTTCAGCGCTTCCTCCGGGTACGTGAAACTGTCCCAGACCGCCGTCATTTTCCCGTTCTCAGCTACAACTTGCCCGGCAGCAATCGTCATGCCCACACGTACATCCGCCAACCGGCCGTCCAGCAGAATAATATCAGCTATATTGCCCGGAATAATCGCACCAATGTCGCGCGCAACACCAAAGCGCTCAGCCGTGTTAATGGTTGCCATCTGAAAAGCCGTAACCGGCTTCACCCCTTGGGAGATTGCGAGACGAACAACAAAATCCATATGTCCTTCTTTGAGCAAGGATTCAGAGCTTCGGTCATCGGTCACCAGCATCATCCGGCGTGTATCCAGTCCAAGCTCAGTGCAGGCTTTGATCGTCTCAGCCACATCATGCCATGCTGAACCTTGGCGCATCTTCGCGTACATCCCGAGTCGCAGACGTTCAACCACATCTTCCTTGGTCACACATTCATGATCCCCTGTAACACCACTCGCTGCGTAGGCTGGCAGACGCCAGTCATCTGCAGCCCAGGTGAAATGACCGTCTGCCACTTTACCTGCCCGGAGCGTTGCCTGTATCTCACCGATCATCGTCTCATCCCCATAGACCACTCCAGGGAAGTTCATCACTTCACCAAGACCAATCATGTCCGGACCCCAGGAAAGAGCCTCAGCTACCTCTTCAGGTCCGATATAAGCACCTGTTGTCTCCAATCCTGGATGCGTGGAAGGGACACAGGAAGCCACCTGCATATAAGCAGCCATCGGTGTGGTCCGCGCTTCATCCAGCATCATTCTCAGACCTTTGAGACCAAGCACGTTAGAGATCTCATGAGGGTCAAAGAAACCTCCGGTCGTGCCTGAAGGCAATACCGCTCTCGCAAACTCGGTTACTTTCATCTGTGTACTTTCGATATGGCAGTGTCCATCCAACAGACCAGGAGCGATATACTTACCGTTTGCTTCAATGATCCGGGTATGTTCTCCGATGGTGTGGCTCACATCTTTACCGACATAAGCGATTCGAGCTCCCTGTACAGCTATGGACATCTCAGGTAAAATCTCACCCGATATCACGTTTACCAGCGTACCTCCCCGAATGACCAAAGTCGCTGGCAAATCTCCCCGTGCTGTAGCGACCAGATCCGGTACACAATCGGCCATAAGTGGCCGTTCAAAAGATGATTTGTTCATTTTGTTGCCTCCTTTAATAAACGATCCAAAAAAAATATATTGTTACGATTATATGAGTCCGGACCTCATGTGTAAAGAAAAATCACATCCATTGTCCTTGAATACAAATTATCAAGTCATTTTTATCCACGGGACCCAATCCTTACGAAATCACGTTAGGTATTTTTATCAATACGATCACCTATATGGCTGTAACCTCATCACGTATAATTCCCTCGCTAAGCTAGCTTCTTCCCGATATATGTATCATATACAGAAAAACTCCCGTTCCATTGAACGGAAGCCTTCCTCATGCATATGAAGTGTTATGTCAGTCCACTTGCGCAGTAGACACCTTGCCAAGATCATACTGTTCTTCCGACTGGGCGGTAATGAACGGACTCGGTGTGCCCACGCAGTAAACGTGTAGCAGATGCATGGCTCGTGTGCAAGCCGTATAGAACAACTTGCGTTCATGCTCTTGAGCATACTGCTCCGCAGAGCCGTCATAGATCAGGACAGCATCGAATTCCACACCTTTGGCCAGATACGCTGGGATGACATGAACACCCTGCTCAAAAGCCAGCGTCGTTTTTTTGATTAACTTCGGTGCTGTGGGTAGCGCCTTACTCAATGCAGCATGTACGTCTCTGCTCTCTTCGGCGGTTTTGCAGATAACTGCAACCGATTCGTACCCTTCCTTAATCAAATGCTTCAAGTCTGTCGTGATGACATTCATATGACGCTCTGAATCAGAAGAAACGATCACTTTAGGTTTCTCACCGCTGCGGTTAAATGGAATAATCTCTTCCCCACCAGGCACCATACCACGTGTAAACTCCACGATCTCCCGGGTAGATCGATAACTTCTGGTCAGCTCAATGACTTCCGTGTTTTCTGGTCCGTACAGGTTAGTCAAAGGTCCTGTTCCACTAAGTACTGAAGAGTGGGCATAGATTGCCTGATTAAAGTCACCAAGTGCTGTTATTTTCGCCCGTGGGAACAATCTCTTCATAAATGCCAACTGAAACGCAGAATAATCCTGGGCTTCATCAATGATGACATGACGAATATTCGAGTTAATATGGAATCCAAGCATAAGCTCACGCAAGTACAAGTATGGCGTAATATCTTCATATGCCAACTCCTGAAGCTTCAATCTGCGTAACGTCATCTTACAGATTTCATCCCATTGAGCAGGCAGCGCTTCGTCACCCAGCAATCGCTCCATCTGAGCCTGATCGTTGAATAGATGTGCATATAATTGTCTTATATCAACGAATCGTAAGGACTTGATCCATTTCCGCAACGGTTTGAGTCGGTCACTGACCACCATACGTGCCAGTATCCCTCTTTCCTGCTCGAAGTCATTAAACGTATGGGCCTTTCCTTTTTGCTTGCGCTTCAACCGTTGATAAGCACGTTGCAGATCCTCCGGCTCCATCAGATCAAGCTGCTGATCAACCCAAGGCGCATCCAGTTCACCTTTACCAAAGGCAGACAGTTCTTTCAGCATCCAGTCCCGTAACATCTCCAGTCGACTCACCAGTTTAACGGATGACTCGAAACTGTAGAATTTCTCAGCCATAGCCTCTGACGTGACAATCGCTCGGCCCTGGAAGCGAACCGGCTTGAATTTCATGCCACCTGACAACATACTTTCCTTATAACGTGTAATCACCTTGAGGAACGTTTCGGACGACTTGAAGCGAATGCTGGACATGCGAACATCGTAATCGGGATCTTCCGTCCCCGTAAGTACATATTCAAGCTGAATAAACGGATCTTCCAGTTGATATTCACGACCCAAACGGCGCTCCAGATACTCCTGGAAGGTCGTTTGCAACATGTTTTCCTCCCCAAGCTCAGGCAGTACCGTGGAGACATAACTGTTGAACATTGGATTTGGTGAAAAAAGAACCATCTGATCCGCTTGCAGATGCTCGCGGTATTTATAGAGAAGATATGCCACACGCTGGAGCGCCGCGGATGTTTTGCCACTGCCGGCTGCGCCTTGCACAATGAGCATACGTGTTCGGTCATTACGGATAATCCGGTTTTGCTCCTTCTGAATGGTCGCTACAATACTCTTCATCTGTGCATCCGAAGTTCGACTGAGCACGGCCTGCAACAACTCATCACCAATCGTAACCCCTGTGTCAAACATAAACCGGATACGACCGTCCCGAATGACAAACTGTCGCTTCATCTCTATATCACCGCTGATCTCCCCACTGGGTGTATGATACGTGATTGGACCCGGTGCTCCGTCATAATACAGGTTAGAGATTGGCGCACGCCAGTCGTAGACCAGAAAAGATTCTTCCTTCTCATCCAGCAACGATGCAATGCCGAGATAAATGCGTTCTGCATTTGGATATCCGTCTTCCTTAAAATCAATGCGCCCAAAATACGGTGAATGATGCAGTCGTTTCATTTTATCCAACGCAGCTGCTGTATTGAGATGGCTGCGCTCCCGATCGGACAGTACCTGTGACTGCTGCCGCATGCTAGTTGAAGTCTCCCCAACATCATCCGCTTCGCTAAAGTTCATCGTGACTTCGTCCCAGAAATCTTTTCTCATGCCAACCACTTCGTCACGGAAGGAACCAACTTCATCTTCCAGCGTTGTGATCTTGCGTTCGATCTGATCGGTCACGGTGTTGACCCGTTGTTGTTCCTTAATCCATTGCTGATCTGTACTCATATGTTAATAGCCCCTCTTTCCCCGGATTGTGTCCTCAAAATCCCATTTGACAAGCCCGAAAAGGCAATGGTATAATTATTAGAAAGTAAACATTTTAATTATATGTTAATTAGTTCTAATTTTCTGAAAACCATTTTTTATTGTACCAGTGACAACGTCCCGATGCAAGCGGAGGCGTTTTTTGTTGTTTTCTTCTTCATTATTACCCAATCACCGGGTCCTCAACTGACTTAGCTACTCTTGCCTACTTTCGTAATTCTTCAATCGTCTCTTTCCAGCGTGTAATTGCTCCAAGTTCATCTTTTAGTTGAAAGGTAATTCCTGAAGTGATCTCCGCATATGGCGCGTGATCCACACGTACATGGAGCACTTGTGCTTCAAAACGATCTCTCGGATGGACAGCCCCCTTCATCTCAGGCAGCCGTTCTACTTCTGTACGAATATGCAGCAATCGATGTCCTTGAACCGCAATCAAGGTAGCCTTGCCTGTTTTGCTCATGTTCATACTGGTCTGTGTACCTGGCCATAGAGCCAGTCTAAGCTGATGCGGATTTATCGCAATCACTTCCCCCATACTAATCATCGCCTGATGCGGCCATTGATCCTCAGATACGGTCAGCAGTTGCATGGCTTCATGCTGTTTATGCTCCAGATTTGTCCCACTCAACCATTCCATTAGTTCAGCGTCCAATTCCTCTATAATCATGTCTCTATCCCTCAGTTCGTTAATATTCATTCATGCCCTTCAGCCCTATGTATGACAAAACAACCCGGACACGATGGTCCGGGCTATGTTGTAACTACATTGTATATGATCGCCAAGCAGGTGCGCAATTCGCACTTAGAAAGGTTGTTCAAAAAGTCTACTTTTGATTACGAAGGATGCCTAACGGCATCATCAGCATCGAATATGAAATTCAGCCGAAATGTCCGTTGCTCACGTAGTTTTTCCTACGCTCCGCTACTCCATTTCTATCTTCATTCCATCTTCTCGGTACTGAAAACCAGCCTTTTTGAACTCGTACTTAAGGCCACTTAAGCCAATTCAAAATTTTGTCCTGTGATTCTTTGTCTTCACTGGCGCTATGCACATGTTCGGCAAGTCGATTCAAACGTTCCAACTGATATCCATAATCATAAATGGCAGCAGCCACGATAGACAATCGTAACATCCCTTCCTTGTCGATATCAAACTGGGTGATCGCCTGCTCCATGAAACGGTCATTATCCAATACAAACTGTGCGGCCTCTTCCCCATTAGGTTTCAGCTTATCCTCGAACTTGAGCAGTGCATGCTCATGGAATTTGATAACCAGTTCAAGATGTGAGTCAAAAAACTGATCCATGGCCGTTGTCCGCGGTGCCTGGAAATAGTGGCGTTCCACCGAATCCAGCACCTCATACCCTTTTTGCAGACTCAGCAGCATTTGTTTGTAGACCACCATCTGACGAGTTTCGCTGAATTTCGAACGTTTCATCTTTTTCTGTTCCTCTTCGAACAAGTTATACTTGTCGGACAAAGACTTAATGGAACCGCCCAGGTTGCTTTTCTCCTCCCGGAATACAACTTCCTTAATCTCATCCGAGATCGAAGTTCGTAGAAGCAATGACATACCGCTGAATACACTATGGATCTGCTTCACGAACTGAACCTTCGGTTTCGGAGGAAATACCGTAATGTTGATGAGAAACGCCGATACAATACCAACCAGTGTCAACAGAAAACGATTGAGTGCAAAATGCCAGTCACCCGAGGCTTCCATAATGGATACAACCGTGACCAGTGTAAGGCCAACCGTCTCACCCATATTCAATTTAAGACAGATCATGATGACAAGTACAATAATTAATCCAACGGCGATTGGCTCATTGGACAACACCATGCCCCCCACCAGGGCGACAATAGCTCCCAGCGTGGTCGTTTGCAATTGATCCAGGAAGTATTTCCAGGAACGATAGATGGAAGGCTGCATGGCGAATATAGCCGCGATTGCGGCAGGCACGGGAGATTGCGGGTTCAAGAACAGGCTGCTTAGGTACAAGGCAAGCGTGACCGCGATCCCCGTCTTAAGTACACGCGCACCAAACGACATGGTGATGACCCCTCCTCTTTACCGAACCTGAAATTTTACATTTGATAATCATGTTCATTATTACCCCATATTTCTTTTTTTGCCTGAATTCATTCAGGAGAACGATTTATTGTACCATGTAAGGTCTTCCGTTGCCATGTCATAAGTCAGAGGTATTGTGAAATTGATTCCTTTATGTATGTTAATACACATTATTAACCCAAAAAGAAGCAAATCTTCAAAATGGATTTTCACCACTTCAAAGATTCGCCTCTGTTACTTATGATACCTCTGTGGAATGCTCATGCTTATTATGCCTGCCTAACGCTCCGTGCCCTCCCATTCCCTTTTGAACTGGTCCACAAACTGCACCATATAATCATGACGCTGCTCCGCCAGCTCCTTGCCATAGGAGGTATTCATCAGATCCTTGAGCTTGAACAACTTCTCGTAAAAGTGATTTATCGTTGTGCTGCGCCCATTGCGATATTCCTCACGGGTCATCTGCTCCCGTGGGGGAAGGGAAGGATCGTACATCTCGCGCCCTCTGGCACCTGAAAAGGCAAAGGTTCGCGCGATCCCAATCGCACCCAATGCATCCAGTCGATCCGCATCCTGAACAACCTGTGCTTCAAGCGAACTGACCGCAGGACGCTGGCCTCCCGCATATGAGATGGTACTAATAATACCCACAACCTTATTACGTATATCCGGGTCAAGAGGCTGGGTATCCAGCCAGTCATTCAGTTTGGCCATCCCGGCTTCCAAGCTCTCATTCAGCTTCTCATCCGGTACATCATGTAATAATGCAGCCAGTTCGCAGACAAATGGATCTGCACCCATACGGTGAGCGAGTTCAACCGCAAGTGCGGTTACCCGTTCAATGTGCGGCCAGTCATGACCATCACTATGCTTGGATGAGTCCCCTTGAACAAAGGATCGGGCGGCGCGCAGAACAGCCTCTCCTGCCGTTATTCCATCTATATTATGCATGTGCCCTAATTCTTGCAGATTCCCACCAGGTTGAAGAGGGTTCTCTGACATCTTACGATTCCCCGCCTTCACGGGCCTGTTCACGAGGAATACGTCGAGCTACACCCGTCTTAACAGCTGCTTCAATTACGCGACTGCGCATCGATTTGACTACTTTATCATTGAACACACTCGGAATAATGTAATAACGTGTACGCTCTTCGTCGGTAATGGCCGAAGCAATCGCTTGCGCGGCTGCCAGCTTCATTTCTTCATTAATTTCGGTGGCTCGGCAATCCAAAACTGCCCTGAACATACCCGGGAAACATAACACGTTGTTGATCTGATTCGGATAATCGGATCGTCCTGTTGCCATTACAGCCACAATGTCTTCCACCAAGGCAGGCATAATCTCAGGTACCGGGTTTGCCATTGCAAACACGATTGGATCTTCTGCCATGGTCTGCACATCTTCGCGAGTTAACAGATTCCCGCGGGACAGGCCAATGAACACATCGGCTCCACGAATGACATCACGCAGCGATCCAGTCTCCAGTTCGGGATTAGTACGAGCTGCATAATCACTCCAGACTTCATTCTCATAGGTTTGTGTCCGTACAATTGCACCCTCACGATCGACACCTATAAGCCGGCTGGCTCCCGCGGACAATAATATATTGCTGCACGCTACACCTGCTGCACCGATGCCACAGACCACAATCTTCACATCTTCAATGGACTTGCCCACCAGTTTGAGCGCATTGATCAGACCAGCATATAACACAACCGCTGTGCCATGCTGGTCATCATGAAATACAGGAATGTCCAATTCCTCATTCAGACGACGTTCAATTTCGAAACAACGCGGTGACGAGATATCCTCCAGATTAATGCCGCCAAAACCAGGTGATATCGCTTTCACAGTACGTATGATTTCCTCGGTATCCTGTGTATCCAGGCAGATTGGGAAAGCATCCACACCAGCAAACTGTTTGAATAACATCGCTTTACCTTCCATGACAGGCATCGCTGCACGGGGACCAATGTTGCCCAGTCCAAGTACCGCACTGCCATCAGATACGACGGCTACTGTATTCCGTTTAATTGTCAATGAGAAGGCTTTGCCGGGTTCTTCTGAAATGGCTGAACACACACGAGCCACATCCGGAGTGTACACACGTGACAGATCTTCCCGGTTTTGAATCGGGGTCTTTGGTGTTACTTCGATCTTACCGCCCAGATGAAGCAGGAACGTCCGATCCGATACATTAATAATGGATACACCTTTGAGCTGGCGCACCCCTTCTATAATTTTACTGTTATCTTGTGCATCTGTAACTGCGACCGTCAAGTCGCGCACGCTTACATCCTGATTGGTGGAAATCACGTCGATGGCAATGATGTCTCCCCCAGCTTCCGAGATGACCGAAGCCACTTCGCCAAACTTGATATCCTTAGTTGTCATTTCCAGTCGAATAATAATGCTGTTACCATCCAGATTTCTTTGATTCATTTCCATTCCTCCCAGACTGAAAGTCTTGAGTTACATGTTACGTGTTTGTCTTCGCTACGCGGACACGTTTATCCTTTATCTTGTCCAGAAAAAGTGGTTCAACAGCCAAATGCATAAAATTAAAAAAGATGCCCTGAACACCAATGCAGGCGTTCAGGGCACTCTTTGTCTATCCTAACTCCGTTTATAAAGTAAGGATGAACCTATATTATTTTCGAGCAGTCGGTCTGCGCAGAACACAAATGTCATATGGCTTCAAGCTGAGACTTGCTTCCACAGCATCACCACTGAGCAGATCGGTATAGGACTGTCCATCTAGTTTAACCAGCTTCTCATCTGGCGTGTAGTTCTGTACAAACACATAATCTGCTGTACCATCTGTACGCGTATGTGCCGTTGTTCCGGCAGGCAGCTCGGTTTCAAGTCCACGCTCAATGTTCAGGTCAGCGATAAGCTTCGCATAGAAATCATCATAGAATGGTGCTTTCAGACGTGTCGCTACGTAATATGCTTTTCCTGAACCCAACTGGTTAACCGTCAATGCCGGACGTCCGGCATAAAAGTCAGAACGGTACGTAGCCAGGGACTTCGCGCCTTCGAGATGAATCAGATCACACAGTTCAATTGCATCATACGCTGTATTGAGCTGAAGCTCATTGCCCTTCTCAGGGATAATTCCGTTCAGATCACGATCATGCAGTCCGTCAATTTCCTCGGACCAGATGCCAAGTGTCTTACGCAGCGGGCCTGGGAATCCACCCAGGAAACACAGATCGTTTTCGTTAACAATACCAGACCAGTAAGTTGCTACAAACGTACCACCTTGTTCTACAAACTTCTCAATACGTTCCCCGACACCTTCACGTACCAGATAGAGCATTGGAGCAATCAGCAACTTATACTTGGACAGATCTGCATCCATATCAATTACGTCTACAGCGACTCCCTTTTTCCAAAACGCTTCGTAATGCTCTTCCACCGTCTGCTCATACTTCACACCGATATTACGCGGACCCTGGGAATCATTAACGGCCCAGCGGTTTTCCCAATCAAATATGATTGCAACTTCTGCCGGAACCGCTGTTCCTACAATAGCTTCCATGCCTTCAAGAGCCGTTCCTACGTCGGTGACATCTTGGAACACTCGAGTGTGTTCCGTTCCTACGTGGTCTACCACCGCACCATGAAGTTTCTCACTGGACCCACGGCTTTTTCTCCACTGGAAGTACTGAACACTATCGGAGCCGTGTGCCACAGCCTGGAGAGAAGAGAGCAGATGCATGCCAGGTTTCTTCAGTTTGCTGACATCTTGCCAATTCGTCGAACTTGGAGTACTCTCCATCAGCAAGAACGGCTGACCGCCTTTGATGGAACGAACGATATCATGCATCATCGCGATACGTGATGCCTGTTTCGCATCGTCATTTGCATCATGCCAAGTCGGATAACTGTCCCAAGAGAGGAAATCCAGAATATCAGCGAACTTCCAATAGTTCAGACCGCCATAGAATTCCATCAGGTTGGTTGTGACTGGCAGATCAGGATTCTGAGCTTTTAATGGTTTCGTTTCATGCACGATAAAATCAGCTGTCTGATCCGTAACGAAACGGCGCCAGTCCAGATTCATTGCGTGTACCTGTGTCTCACCGTGTGGCGCCGGAGATTCCACTTGACTCCAGTCTGTAACCGTATGGCTCCAGAATGTGGTCCACCACGAATGATTCAGTTCATCGAGTGTTTTATACTTCTTCTGAACCCAACCACGGAATGCTTCCTGACAATAATCACAATGACAGTCTCCGCCGAACTCGTTCGAGATATGCCAGCCAATTACAGCCGGATGATCCGAATAACGTTCTGCCAGTTTTGTGTTGATCGCAGTAACCTTCTCACGGTATACCGGGGAAGTATAACAGTGGTTGTGACGGAAACCATGCAGATTGCGGACACGCTTCTCGGATACACGGAGCACTTCCGGGTACTTCGCGGACATCCAAGCAGGTCTGGCACCACTTGGTGTAGCGAGGAATGCATAGATACCGTTTGCTGCAAAACGATCCAACACCTGATCCAGCCATTCAAACGTGTATACGCCCTCTTCCGGCTCAAGGGATACCCACGAGAAGATACCAATGGACATCACGTTACACTTGGCAAGCTTCATCAAGCGAATATCTTCTTCCAGAACTTCAGGATAGCGGAGCCATTGCTCCGGGTTATAGTCTGCGCCATGCAACATGTGCGGGGCTTTGGAACTTACAGGTGGAAATTTGTATGTCATAAGGACAACTCCCTTGCTTTAATTACTGTTTTTTTAGTTTATATACGATAACGATAACAACGACTTCACAGACGATACGTATTACGCTAGATTACACGTATGTCACGACATCTGATTCTTCAACAGTAGCAAGTGCTGTAAACGATTCCAACTTGCGACCTTTAAAATCAAACATGGTGAGGTTGCCCCAGTTATTCGGATGTCCGACGGACCATTCTTCTTTACTTGGTATCCAGGCAGGTTCCCAATAATAGAATCCGTGCCCCAAACCACCAGGAACTTCGCGAATAATCTGCAATAGATCCTTCAGATATTTGGTCTGTCCCTCTACACTTGCAGGGTATCCTGGTAACAACATATCTTCCTGATTCAAAATCCATTCAATGCCTTCCGGCTGCTCCAGCGTCCAGGGATAAGCGGTTTCAACTACATTGATAGGTTTGCCATAACGCTCAGCCAGATCATGAAGATTGTCACGTAACGCATCGAGTGTTCCATGCCACCAAGGGTAATACGAGAGACCAATGATATCAAACTCCACACCCAGTGCTTCAAAGCGATCGTAAAACTTGCGGCTCTCGGCGTTATCTCCACCACGATCAATATGTATCATAATCTGAATATCCGCGTCAACGGATTTGACCGCAGCAATTCCATACTTCACAAGGCCTGCAAAACGCTCCCACTGTTCATCCGTATCATGCTCTTCTCCACCGACACGTCCCTCATTCCATAACATGCCTGGTGTAATCTCGTTGCCCACCTGCACCATGTCTGGAAGCGCATCGTGTTCCTTCAACGTTCTCAGAACGTCAGCCGTATACATGCATACCGCACGTTGAAGCTCTTCATAGGACAGATTCTCCCATGCTTTCGGCTTCCATTGATTGGCTGGATCAGCCCAGCGATCAGAATAATGGAAATCAAGCAAAAATTTCAATCCCTGTTCCTTGATCCGTTTGGCTACCTCCACCGTCCGCTCCAGATTGCAGAATCCACCAACAGGATCATTCCAGATTCGAAGTCGTATCGCGTTAGCGTCATTAATCTTCAGGATGGACAGCAAGTCTTGTTCCTTGCCATCCACATCACTATAACTCCCGCCATGCTGTTCGATTTCATCCATAAAGGACACATCCATTCCCAGAATGAATGTCTTTTCCGTCAAGTTGCTCACTGTATCAACCTCCATTAATTTGGGGTACAGGCTCAGCCTTTAACTGAGCCCAACGTCATACCTTTAACAAAGAAACGTTGCAGGAAAGGATACACAATCAAGATTGGTGCACTTCCGATGAAAATCTGAGCTGCCCTTACCGTAGTTTGAGAGAGAGCTTCCATTTCTTTTGGATTCATGCTCATGCTACTCATATCACGTCCAATAATGACCGTTTGCATAAATGTAGCAAGTGGGTAATCCTTAGCGTTATTCATGTAGAGCAATCCATCAAACCAGGAATTCCAGTGGAACACCATACTGAACAATGCAATTGTTGCAATGGACGGCATCGAAATGGGAAGGAAGATCCTGAACAATGTTCTGAAATGGTTAGCTCCATCCATGAGCGCCGCTTCCTCCAGCTCTTTTGGAATACCGCGGAAGAAGTTCAGCATCAGAATGACAAGGAATGTGTTAACTGCTCCTGGGAGTACCAGTACCCAGAAGGAATCCATCAACCCGATCTTCTGGATAACCATGTAGAACGGCACCAGTCCCCCGTTGAAAATCATACTGAATACAAAAATCCAGGAGTAGATCGTTCTGCCTTTGAATTCACTATTCTCTTTGGACAACGGATACGCCGCCAGGAACGTAATCAGCAAGGTAATAGCTGTACCGATCACTGTACGTAGAAGTGAAATCCAGAGCGAGTTCAAGAAAATTGGATTGTTCATCGTCTTTTTGTAAGCCTCAAGTGAAAAACCTACGGGCCAGAGATTGACCAGATTGGCATCGGCAGCAGCCTTTGTACTAAAGGATACTGCCAGTACATGAATCATTGGTACGATACACATAATGGCGACCAAAATCAGAAAGCAGGTATTGACTATATTAAACACGCGATAAGGCAATGATTTATGATACATCGTGGTCCCTTCTTTCTCTGTTCATTCGTTTAGAATATGCGATATCCAGCGTATTTTTTGGCTAAGCTGTACGATACAAGGATCAAGATCATACTAATAACCGATTTGAACAATCCGATCGCGGTTGCAAAGCCCATCTCACCATTCTGCATTGCGGAACGATATACGAATGTATCAATGATGTCACCCGTTTGATATACGAGCGGGTTATACAAGTTGAATATCTGGTCAAATCCGGCATTCAGTACGTTACCAAGCGCCAGTGTTCCTACAACCATCAACATCGGCACAAGCGAAGGGATTGTAATGTGCAGTGTCTGTTTCCAGCGTCCTGCTCCGTCAATTTCCGCTGCTTCGTACAACGCTGGATTAATTCCGGCAAGGGCAGCCAGAAAGACAATCATGTTATAGCCAAATTCTTTCCACACATCTGTCAGAATGACCGTAGTTCGGAACCAACTGTTGTCTCCCAGGAAGAAATATGGCCCAAGTCCAAAGGTTCCCAGAACCCGGTTAACCAAGCCGCCTGTTGACAACAGATCTATCAAAATCCCGCCCAGAATGACCCAGGACAAGAAGTGAGGTAAATATACGAGTGTTTGAATCGTTCGCTGTACAGCCATCTTGCGAACCTCATTCAAAAGAATGGCAAAAACAAATGGAACAAATAAATTGAAAATCAGTTTAAGTACAGCAATAATTAATGTGTTCCAGATGACCTGTAAGCTGTCTTCACGTTCAAACAAATATCTAAAGTTGTCCAGCCCAACCCATTCAGAACCGCTAATCCCAAGCCATGGCTTGTAGTTCTGGAACGCCATAATGATTCCGCCCATAGGCACATAACTGAAGATAATCAGAAAGATAATGGCTGGCAACAGCATAACGTGGAATGGCCAAGTGCGTTTCAAAGTTCTCATGATTGCTCCCCCTGTATTTCTTCCTACTCAAGTACTCCCTGAGTGGCTTATAATGCGATTATATCAACCTTTTACGGGGTCCAAACAGCACATAAAAGCAATATAAATGGCACAAATTCAACCACTTTGCCTTAACTTGAATAAACAAAAAAAGCGCCCAGACGTTAGTCGTCTGAGCGCTGCTTGTAACTATTTTTTCACACTGTCATACCATTCGTTAACCTCTTGCGTAATTTGGTCACCGCCACCGGATTTCCACGTTTGTACAAAGGTATCAAACGCATCAACCGGATTTTTGCCATAGATAATTTCGTTAAATGCTTGATTCTCGATTTTGTTCAAATAGTCAAGCTTGGATTTCATCGTCTTTGTTGTCGGACCTGTGAACATGTTCTTGAAGGAAATTTCTTCTTGGCTCAGCAACACTTTCGCTGCTGCTGGAGTCTCTTTACCGTAGTTGACAGCAACATCTTTTTCAAGCTTGGTTTCCGGCTCTTTGCCATTGGCCAAATTCATCAGAGCTTTCATCTGTGCATCTGGAATACGAGCACCGTCACGAACAAGCAAATAACGTACAACGTTCACGTATCCGCCTTCGATCTCGTCAATCGGCATTTGTTTTCCATTTGCATCCAGTTGATAGTCATAGCCTGCAAACAGACCGTTATCATAAGGGCTACCTGGTGCCGGGTCTGCATAATTGTCGAACAGGTAGTTCTGGTACGTAAAGAATGCTTCTGGATGCGCCATATCTTTTTTGATCAACGTAACACCATTAACGAACTGTGTCCCGTGACGCATCGCTTTGCCTTCAGGACCGGTAGGAATTTCAATCGGTTTCCACACGGCACTCGGTACATTTTTCACTGTATCGAGAAGTGGCCATCCACTCATCCAGTAAGGTCCTGGAATAATACCCGCAGTTCCTGCAACTGCTGGCTCTGCTGTTTTGTTCTCATCCCATAGAGCTGCTTCCTGCGGGATATATCCTTTTTTGAGCCATTCGCTCAATTTGGTCAGACCTTGCTTCATACCCGGATTGATGGAGCCATACTCCAGCTTGCCGTCTTCCCCCAGATTCCATTGGAACGGCAATGTTCCATATGCTCCGAAGATCCAAGATGGGTCTCCCATCCATGTATTCATGGAAGTTTTGAAACCAATGCTGAGCGGAGTGACTTTATCAGGAGCCAAGCCGTCAGGGTTATTGTTTTTGAATGCTTCCATAACAGCTTCTAGTTCGTCGATGGTTTTTGGCGCCTTCATGTTCAGCTTATCCAGCCAATCCTGACGAATCCAGAGCAAGTAATCATTGTTGTAGGCATAGTCCAGAACAGGGATACCCATTCTTTTTCCATCACGACTATACTGGTTCCATACGTTTGGATCTTGTTCAATTGCTTTTTTCCATGTGTCCGAAGCATATTTATCGAACAGTGGACCTACTTCTTGATACATTCCAGAATCAATCAGATCCTGAGCAAGCAGATTATCACCTACGTTTACAATATCAGGCATTTCCTGTCCTGATGACATCGCAAGACGAAGCTTGGTTGCAAATGCTCCATTTGTGTCTGTTACTGACCACAACGATTTGATTTCAATCCCGAATTGATCTTTGGCCCACTTGGTTGCCACGTTATTTTCCATGGATTCGCCATTTTTAAATTTCAGCTCTGGATCGATTCCCCATGCTGTAGTAATAGTAACTGCCGGATCATATTTCTCTTTGTATTCGTTTTGGGTTCCAGATGTACTTGGTGTTGCACTATCTCCGCCCCCACTGCCTCCTGAACATCCTGCAAGAACGACAGTTAGACTCAGCGTTGTAGCGAGAAGCGTCAAGAATCTCTTTTTTGTTGATTGCGCTCTCATGTTGTTCCCCCTTAAATCGTTTTGGTTACCCTTTCATTATAGGCTGACCAGGCCTTTGAGCCTATGATACGAAATCAAGATTTCTGCACCTTTGCCAACCTATATTCTGGAATGTTGTTGAAATTATGCCTGATCTCGAAATTCATTTGGTGTCATACCATAATGTTTTTTGAACATTTTGCTGAAATATTGCGGATTTTGATAGCCAAGTTCACTCGTAATCTCGTATATTTTTTTGTTGCTATTCTTAAGCAGATATAGAGCACGTTCCATGCGCATACGAATCATGTAGTCCCCAAGACCTTCCCCAGTCTCTGCCTTGTAAATTTTCGATAGATATACGGGGTGTAAATATACCTTGTCCGCAATCATCTTCACCGACAGATCCTGTCCTGTATCTCTTGTCACCAACTCCTGAACCTGCTTGATCACATGTCTGCGGCTCTGCACACCTTCCTGATCGGACAACTCTTCCTGAAGCTTCGCCAGCATCTCGGTGGCCCAACGCCGCAGCTTCTCGGGGGATTGAATCAACTGATGAGCAAGGAGCAGATCGAATCCCGCATGATCAATCTCATGCACCAGATGCCCCTGTTTATGGGCAATATACATAAATGCATTAGTTACCGACAGATACATCTCATACACATGTTCTCTGGACAATCGTACCTGTTCTGCCGCGTCAAAGACCGTGTTCAGCTTACGCGCTGCCGCTTCCCATTGCTTGGTCTCAAGCAATTGCGGAAGTACAGGTGGTTTATATAGCTCTTCGAGCGCCTGCGTTGCATCATTCTCCGGTCTTTTGCTGAGTGCCTGATCCATGTCCATGTATATAATCTTGTGTTCTTCCGGTCCTGAAAGGACAAGCGAACCCAGACTTTTTCGATAAGCTGCTGTCAACTCGTTAAAGGGAAATGACGGTGTAACTACCATGGACAGATCTCCCTGTAAATATCGAATGACATGCTCACGGAAAGTTTCAGCTGAGATTCTCAACGTCTCCAAGTCCATCTGCGGAGCTCCGATCTGATCTTGATTCTGCAAGAACATAACCAGACACTCATGGGGTCCGCGACCAAACCACACGTTAAATTGCTCTCCAAGTACTTCCTCTGCAATATTACCTACCGCAAAATCCATCAGATCCAGAGACTGCTGGTCCATCGATGAGAAGCGTCCTGTAAGACGAATCAGCATCATCACAGCCGATTGTTCTGGATCGATATGAATCTCATATTGTTGCAGTTGTTCCCGAAGTGCCCGCGCCGTGATCTCACGCCCCAGCAGCAGATCATGCATGAGATTTTCCCGCAAAATTTTATAGTCAGACTTCCGACTGTATAACAGCCGGTGATATTTATCGAATTCATCCCACTCATCGCGAAGAGACGTGATGGCTGCCGACACCGATCCCATAAACTCATCATCGTTTACGGGTTTCAGGATATAATCTGCTGCCTGCAATTGAATGGCTTTTTTAGCATAATCAAAATCACTGTGACCCGTTAGTAAAATACAGCGGATATGAGACCAGCGCTTGCTTACCTCTGCAATGAGATCCAGTCCTGACATGCCAGGCATGCGAATATCGGTAACCACGATATCTACTGCATTTTCCTCCATAATCTCCAACGCTTCCTTACCGGATGCGGCACGCAGCACGGTCGTTACTCCAAGCTCTCCCCAGGGGATCGTAAGTTCCAGACTTTCTGTTACGTAAGTCTCATCATCTACCAGTAATATATCAATCAAGTGATTCACTCCCTATTTCGTTCATTCTGCAAATGGATTCCATCGCTACACATTCCAAGTGCTTATCCTTCATTCTCCAGAAGAAACTCCTGTTCGGCAGGCCATGACAGCGTTACGCGTAATCCACCAAGTTCCGATTCCGTTACACCCAGCCCTGCCTGCTCCCCATATCGAAGCTGGAGTCTCTGATTCACATTCCACAGGCCACAGCCCATCTCCTGATCCATCGTTCCCCTGAGCTTATTCAGAAGCGCCTCACGTGCCTCCTGCGTCATGCCTTGCCCATCATCTTCAACGACAAGAACCATGACACCGCCCTGTTTTTCCCCGGATACTCTTATTTCTCCGGCCTCCGCGTCCGCTTCGATACCGTGAATCACCGCATTCTCCACTAGTGGTTGTACGATGAGTGGCGGTACCTCCTGTCTTAACATTTCATCAGACAGATCAATCTTGTAATGAATGCGGTCCATACGCATCCGTTGGATCTCCAGATAACAGCTGACAAATTCAATTTCTTCTGTCAACGGTACCACGTCCCGCTCCTGTCTTGTTGTATACCGATAATATCGCGATAGATTATGCGACATCGCTACAACAGCGTCCATACGCTTGAGTTTCGCCATACTTGTAATGAAGGAGAAACAATTATAGAAAAAGTGCGGGTTAATCTGCGATTGCAGCTGCTTCAACCGAGCTTCACGTACATGAATCTGTTCCAGGTAAACGTGTTCAAATAACTGCTGGATCTGCTCCACCATCAAGTTGAAACGTTCGGACAGGAAACTGAATTCATTGCGGCCCTTTGGCGTAATCCTCACTGAATAATCTTCCTGCTTCAATCGCTGGAACCCACGAATGAGTTGTTTCACTGGCACCTGCACCTGAACATAGAACAAATACGCCACACCAAAACTCATTAACAACAAACAAATCATGGAAGAATAGAACAGCATATTGGATTGGTGAATGGGCTTCAGAATATCTGACAGGGGCATGTAGTCCACCAAATACCAGCCTGTTGTACTGGATTTCACCGTGTTGACCATATATGGCTCGTTCCCGATCACTACTGTACGATTATCAACGTCCTGAAGTTTATGGATGGACAGTTCTTCCATCAACTGATTCGTTAATGAACGATCTGAAGTCCGGTTATAGATAACACCCGATTCTTCACGGAAATAGAAGGGGTCATGCCTGCCATCGTCTTTGAATTTGTCGAGCATATCCCGGATGTTGTCACTATCAAACTCCAGTTTAATAATCGTTTCTGCATTATTAGCCGGGTCTTTAATACCGTATGGAGATACCGTAATCCAGCTAAACATGAACCGATCATCTTCCCCATCCTGAATTTTGCGTACATCCCAGCCGGAAATAATATTTTCCCTTAGCGCTTCTTTATCGTAAGAACGTGCGTCCCTTTCGGAAACCACCCTGCCCAACGAAGGAGAATACAGATATAATTTCGTGGCCCAATTGGATGAGCTTTCCTGAATACTCAGCTTATTCTGAATACGTTTGACCAGGTTGATCGCATCCAGATCAAAGTAGTTACTGTCCGCATAGATTCGCCGGAAGCTGCCAATATCAGGATCATGTATGAGCAGATTCGGCCATGAGGATAACAGTTCGATGTGTGTGTTCACTTGATTTTGGAAAAATTCAAGCTGGTTACTATTCGATCGATTCAACTCATCTCTGAGAACAGCTGTTGTTTTGTGATTGGAGTACCAGTACAAAAGCACTACAGGAATCAGCATAATCAGAATAAGAATGACCATTTTGGAAAACAGGTTTGTCCGATATGACATTTTTTCATCTCACCTTGTCTTAATTTGTCGTGACATTAATTGTAATGATGTAAGCGCTAAAGACAAACTATTATTTTTGAGACAAACCTATTCATTATCTAGCGTAAGCGTTACCAATTCAAGGGGAAAGGAGATAAAACCAATATTTCTGCACTAAATGCAACTTCCACGCACAAAAAGAGCCAGCGATTAGCCAGCTCTCTATCTAATTTCAGTATATATCTTTAATCGTTCTATTCAACTTTAACTTTATTCCACTTCTGTTTATGTAATTATTCTTTTTTTCTATGAAAATATCAACTATGGAATATCATAATCAAATACCGTATTCGCTCCATCCACGCCTACATCCAGCACAATATCCATAAGTTTCCCATTGACGAACAGAGGGGATTCCGCTTTCCCGTAAAACTCCAACTTACCTGTAAAAGTTCCTCGGCGTTCAATCTCAACATGTACGGGCCTTAATTGGACAGACTGCAAAGCTTCCAATAGTGGATCGTCCTTAAACTTATAACTGCGTGCGAGATCAGGCAATAACACGGCGGATACGGAATCTCTGCCGTAATTTTTGAGTGTCAGGTCACAGGTTGCTCGGGTCTCACCCGTTTTCAGCACGTTAAAGGTACAAGAGCTTGCATTCTGTACATAGGATACCGCATTAATGCCTGAAGCTCCCCACTTGGCTACATACATGAATTTATCTGTCATGTACGAATAACTGAGAACGATAGCGATAACTACGATCCATAACCCCTTTGCAAGACCGGGGAATGATTTTCCAATCTCTTTGCGAGTAAGGTAGAATCCACACGCGAATATCCCCAATCCGAGGAAAAGTGTGATATGAACTCCACTCAAGTAAGATGTAGTATACGGTGATATACCTATTGCTGACAGCATGGTATCTCCAACAGAAAAACCAAGATGATGGTTACATGTAAAGATAATAGCAAATAGCAATAAAGCCCCTGAGAACACAAGTCTGGTTCTCGACACACGAACACCCCCTAATCAACCACCTTATTATATCATATTTTTCCTATTTATGATTAACAATCCAAATCAAAAAAACAACAATAAAAAGAACGTCTTCGGTTGTTCACCGAAAACGTCCTCCATTTTCACCGCTGACAAGAGCTTGTAATAACACAGGTCTCTCTGTCATGGCTGACGATCATTTATTGCTTAGCCAAGAATGCATCGAGTTGTTCCTGTTTGGCTGCAATAATTTTATCGATTCCCGCTGCTTTCAATTTCTCCAGATATTTCGGAATCATCTCATTTGGATCAACTGCGCCCGATGTCATACCCGGCTTGAACTGTTTGTTCACGTTGTTGACCGCAGCAATTTCATTTTTGACAGATTGGCTGTTGAACGTAAAGCCCAGTGCTGGCGACTTCACACCTTTGGCGTTAAACTCTTTGAACTTCTCCCATTTCTGTGGATCTTCATTATCCCAGAGGAAGTTCAGGAATTGGTTACCCAGTTGCCATTGTGCACCTGGATTGTAGGTACGACTGTTGGCATCTACGCCATCAGGGAGAGCAATGATATTATCCTGTCCGTCTTTTTTCACATAATGTGTACCTTCAATTCCGAAGTTTAACAAGTTGTTAATTTCCTTGTCGGAATGCAGCAGGTTAATGACCTGCATCGCTTTCTCCGGTTGCTCGGAAGAACGGGAGATTGCAAGCATCGCTCCAGACGCATCACCCGTCGTGATTGTTGGCTGTGTCATCTCAATCTGAGTGAGTGGGAAACCCACATACCCTTCTTCTTCTTTATCCTTGCCTGGCTTCATGCCATCTGTCCAGAGAAACGCTTTTCCAGCCTTCGCCTGGTCTTTCGGGAACACATTAGAAGTAGCAGCATCACTGTTGATATATCCCGCTTGATACCACTTGCGAGCGAGTTCAGCTGCTTCTTTGAATTCTGGGGTCTCCACTTCATTCAGCACCGTTGTTCCGCCTGCTGTTTTGGAGATGACTCCAGGTACGGAAGCATCACCGAGATAATCCCAATCCAGATTCTCTAACAGCCCGTTACCGTTGGTATTGGACATATAGAATGGTGTAATGGCTGGCTCGTTTTCCTTGATTGTTTTGAGAAGTGGCTCCAGATCAGCCCAAGTTTTTACAGCTGTCAGGTCCAGCTTATACTTGTCAGCCAGATCTTTACGTACCAACACACCACGTGTGGCAGCGAGTTCCTTATTCGTAGGAACGCCGTAATTCACACCGTCCACCTGGGAACCTTCCAGGAAGGCAGGGTCCAGGTTTTTCTTAATATCCTGACCATGTGCATCAAGCAGATCATTCAAGGGCAAGAATGCGCCTTTAGCTACATTCACCGTGTAGTTCTGCCAAGCCGCTGTGAAGATAATATCTGATTTTTCACCTGAGGAAATCATGAGATTCAGCTTGTTATCCCACTGTCCCCAGTCAATTGCATTGATCTTAAGCGTGGCTCCGATCTTTGGTTCCATCTTTTTGTTAATCTCGGCTTCCACCAGAGCGACATCCTTCTGTGGTGTCCCTGGGTAGAACAGTGTCACTTCATAGGGTTTGCCCCCACCTTCACTTGCTCCTCCGCCTTCTGCGCCAGGTGTTGTTGTTCCACCCTTGTCTGATGAGCAAGCAGCCAGCACCAGGCTCAGCGCCATAACCGTTGCCATCATGCGTGACCATACCTTTAATGATCTAACCAATTGAACCCCTCCTGTCATGTGTTGAACCATACAACCGAATTCCCCAATTCACAAATAAACCGATAACTACTTCTGTATATGCCCTTTCAGTCCATCTTCATTTACCTTGCCCACCCCGCTAACCGGTTCAGAGTTATCCCTTCACAGCGCCAACCGTAAGACCTTTGATGAAATAACGCTGGAAGAACGGATATGCCAGTACAATTGGACCAATACCGACTACAGCCATCGCCATTTGCAGAGTTTTGTTAGGCAGATTCAGCAATCCACCCTGCGACGAAATCTGTGAAGAGACGTTGGAGTTGGTTGTTAAATATTGAATATCGAGCAGCGTCCGGTACATAAGGTACTGAAGGCTGATCGTCCGGTTATCTGATATAAAAATCATGCTAAGGTACCAGTCATTCCAGTAATTCAATGTACTGAACAACGCAACGGTTGCCATTACGGGAAGAGAGAGCGGAAGCACGATACGTGCAAACGTTCTCAATTCTCCCGCACCATCAATCCGAGCCGATTCCAGAATAGACACCGGAATGGAGTTCGCGAAGAATGTACGCATGACCAGTACAAAGAATGGGGATAGCAGTAGCGGCATAATGAGTGCCAGTAGGGAGTTTTTCAGATCCAATACGTTGACATAGACCAGGTACCAAGGTACCAGCCCCCCATTGAACAACATTGTGAAGAAGATGAAAAAGGCGAACCAGCCCCGGTAAGGCAGATCTCTCCGTGAGAGCGGATACGCATACAATGCGGTCAGCGCAACACTTGTAATGGTACCTACAACGGTAACGATAAAGGATATACCATACGAGTGAATGATCTGATCCATATCTCTGAACAGAAACTCATAAGCCGTCAGGCTGAATTTCTCTGGAATAAGCTTATATCCATTGGCAATTACTGTTGTCTCGTCCGAAAATGAGATGGCGAAGACAAGCAGGATCGGCACGATACAGGCAATGGCATAGAATAGAAACATCGCATGAATAACGGATGCGGAACGCTTCGATACGGCTAGTGGATCACGTGATTTCACAGCTGACTTGCCTCCTCTCAAAATAATGCATTATCTTTATCTATTCGCCTTACGATGGTATTGGATACAAGAACCAGCACAAATCCAACGATTGCTTGGTATAGACCGGCTGCTGATGACATCCCGATATCTCCACCGATAAGGAACGTACGATATACGTAGGTATCCAGTACATTCGTTACAGGGAACAGCGCCCCCGATTCCAATGGAACCTGGTAGAACAGACTGAAGTCTGCATAGAATATACGGCCAATTTGCAATAATGTCATAATGACGATTAATGGGACGAGAAACGGAATGGTGATGAAGCGTATCTGATGCCATTTGGTTGCGCCATCGAGCACAGCTGCTTCATAATATTCTTCATCGATACCCACGACAGCTGCCAGATAAATGACCGCATAATATCCAATATTCTTCCATGTGTTCACCAGTGGCAAAATATACGGCCAATACTTCGGCTCTGAATACCAGTCGATCGGCTGACCGCCGAACATCTGCAGAACCGTTGAGTTCATGAAGCCTGAATCCTTGCCCAGGAAAGCCAGTACCAGATAACTGACCACAATCATGGACAGGAAATACGGTAATAACATAAGTGATTGATATAACTTGGACATTGCCTTGTTCTTCACTTCATTGAGCAGAATAGCAAGCCCGACACCTACTAAGAGATTTAGTGCAATAAACACCGTGTTATACGCGAGTGTATTTCGGGTAATTTCCCATGCATCACTGGTTGAGAACAAATATTTAAAATTGTCCCATCCACTCCATGGGCTACCCCAAATACCATCAGCATAGTTTACATTTTTGAATGCGATCAGAACGCCGAACATCGGCATATAGTTGTTCACCAGCAGAAACAGGACACCTGGCAAGAACATGAGATACAGCACCTTGAATTTGCCAAGATTGTGCCACACAGACTTGCGCTTTCGGACTGTTTCTCCCGGTATTTCCGATATCCGTACTCCCTTACCCGCCTGGGGTTGTGTCTTCATAACTTGTTCTCCCTCACTCCTCTTGAATTCTTCCTCAGGATGAAGCTCCGTTGCGGCTCCTGTGGTTCAAGTATACGGCGGGGCGAGTAAGACCTCTATCTGCTGTGGTGACCTGTTGACTTATCAAATTATGACTTTAGTACCAAAAAAAACAAAAGACGCAGCATGCTGCGCCCTGAACTATACGGTACGTGACTGTTTTCGAAACTCCTGTGGCGTTATACCCGTGCACTTTTTGAACATTTTGGTGAAATGCGAGTAATTGTAGTACCCCACCTTGCCAGCGATATCCGTCACTTTGACGGTGGACTGGGACAACAATGTCTTCGCTTTGGCTACTCTGCCCTGCAGAATAAACTCAGATAGGGACATCCCCTTCTCTTTCCGAAACAGACGTGATAGATAAGCGGGATTGAATCCGGCAAAAGCTGCAAGTTCCTCTCGCATAAGTTCTTCACCAATATGAGTTTCAATATAAACGCACAACTGATCCACAATGGTCATAGGGCTATGATCGTCCGGGTACAACACCGGGATAACACGATCAATCAGATCAGCCGTCCACTGCTTCAACTGCGGCAACGACCTTGTCACCATACTCTCCTCCGGCTCCCGTTCACCCGGATACAGACTGCGTATTGACACGTTTTTCTGATGAAGCAGCGGATAGACCACATGCAGCATGGCATGATAGTAGAGATGCAGCATTTCAGGAGATAAACCCTCTTGGGCAGCAAGCAACTCAAAAATCTCATCCACACGTTCTCGCAAATCCCCTACTTTACCTGTCTCAAAAAGAATAGATAATTCCGAAAACCATGGAATAGGCAAAAAGCGATCTTCCTGATCTCTTCCCCGCTCATCATAGACAAAAACTTCTTCAAGCTCCTTAATATTGCGCCGCTCCATATCCATCAGTTCATTTAACATGCCTTGCAGCTCAGTCACAGCAACCGGGGCACCAACATAACAGGACAACCGACAGTAGAAATACGTACCACATTCCTGAATATATCCCTGACAACGTTGTGCCACTTCGCTCGCACTCGGAATGATGCCATCTTGCTCATAAGCAAGCACAATATTTAATCCACTTTGATCCTGAAACACCTCACCGGGCTTGTCGCTAAGCAGCATCTCTTTGGCTGCATTACGAAGGGCATATTCCAATACCTCTTCGTCACGCAAATCAAAATCACGCACCCATTCCTCTACTGAGATCACAATAGGTAACACACGAGCATGCGGATCAATCTCGGCACCATACAGTTCTGCGAGCTCTTGCAACCGTTGTTCGGTTAACGTGATACGCTGAGAGATGGCATCTTTCCAGAAGCGTTCCGTCAGTAGCGGTTTATGGGTTTTCCAGCGTTTGTATACGGTCTCATAAACTTCGTTGGTACGGGTACGCTGCTCTCCATCCTTGATCTTCTCCACCGCCTGGGTTACTACCTTAATCAATTGATCCGCTGGAGCCGGCTTCAACACATAATCAAAGCTGTTTAGCTTAATGGCTGTCTGAGCATAATCGAATAAAGCATGCCCTGTCAGGAAAATGGTCATTATACCTGGATCATGTTTTAACACCCAACTTTGCAGGTCAAGCCCTGTTTCACCAGGCATCTCGATATCACAGATCATGATATCAATAGCATTAGCCTTTAAAATCTTTCTTGCCTCTTCGGCATCACCAGCACTGTATACCTGGTCAATGCCTGCTGCTTGCCAATCGACTCCTTCCACCATCGCTTGTAATGCATACACTTCATCATCCACGATCAACAGGTTCCGCATAGGCTCCCCCTTCTTCCTCTTCGGTCTGAGCGGGTAAATCAATGATGACTTTGGCGCCATGATCCACCTCATTGCCAAACTGCAAACTGGCTTGATCACCATACTTCACTAAAAGCCGATGAGCCACGTTCCATATACCGATATGCTGTCCACTCGGATCTTCAGCGTATTGTCCATGTTGCAGACGCCCCAACAATTCCTCTTCAAATCCAACACCATTGTCCACAATCATCAGTTGAAGCACCGTCCCATCGACCTGACCGGATGACTTCTCACCGAGGCGCGCCACGATCCGAATGACAAATGCTTGTGTCCGGCGCTGAAATCCATGAATAATGGCATTCTCCACAAAAGGCTGAATGGTTAATGGCGGAATCACATAATGTCCCAGATTCGGCTCAACATCCAGTTCAAAATCGAATCTGCTTGGAAACCTCAGCTTTTGAATTTCTAAGTAATGACGAATGTGCTCGAGCTCTTCATCCAGACGAATAACACGTTTGCCTGCACGCAGACTGAATCGAAAATAATCGGCCAGATGACCAGCCATCTGCTGCACCAACTCATGTTTTTGCAAGGAAGCCAGACTATGAATAATATTGAGTGAATTCAGGTAAAAGTGAGGATTGATCTGCATCTGCAGTTGTTTGAACTCTGCCTCCCGCGTCCGCAACTGTTCCTCATACACATCAATCTTCAGATGCCTGATCTCACTGGTCATTTGATTGAAACTTCGTGTCATAAATTCAAGCTCCGACGAAGATGGCGGGTCCAGCTTCACATCGAGATCTCCACGGCTGACCCTTCTCATGCCTCGGATTAACGCGTTCATCGGGCGGAATAACAGATGCCGCAAAAAGATCAGTGCAGTAACCAGAATTACTGCCGCACCAATGGGAAGCAGACGAATGATCTGCTGGAAAAACGGGAGGTTACGCATCATGTCTTCCTCAGGCAGCAGCACGATATAATTCATCTGTGACATGGCCGAGGCAGTACCCAACATCAAATATTGACGTGCTTCTCCCTTGTTCACAACTTCAGAGATCACCTGATACGGATTCTTCAGGCCGGGAAGATGCGCTGCAGCCAGCTGAATCTGTGCAGTATTTAATGTGGAATCCGATAGTGCCCCACCGTCTGTTCCAACAATGACTGCGCCTCCCCGATCTCCGGATTCAGTGAATTGTTGTGTATGATTCAGTGCATTCATATCAACAAGTGCACCTGCATAGAACTGCTGGTTGATTCGCACCGTTTTCACCAGCGCATTCCACGTCCCGCCACGCACGATGCTCCATTCCGGCTTCTGAATATCCCCTTCCAATTGCTGCATCTGGACTGGCATACTCTCCTGCACAACCGACTTTTTGACATCATAATTGCCTGAAGTCGCGAGCAGCAAATCATCATTCACGGCATCATATAGAAAAAAAGAATCGATTAGATTATAAAAACCGATATCTGTCATGAATTTGTTCATAATCCGTTGCTTTGCAATGATATAATCACCGCTGCCGTATTTCAGAAAAAACAGAGAGATAATATCCGGGTCCCGCTCGCCCAGACTATATAAATACCGATTCGTCTCCTGTAACACACGTTCATTCTGCTCCACACTCTTGGCGAGATGATTCATATTGGTGAGGGATACTTTGTCACGTACAACTTTCATGGCGTAGACGTTGTTGTAATAAAGCAGCATGAATAATGGCAGCATGATCAATGTAAGACCCACTATAAATTTAAAACGAAGTGAACGGATAAAGCTCATGGATTATGGATTCCCGCCCTTTTAGAGGTAGTTCAAAGAGTCCGCTGTACTGAAAACCAGACTTTTTGAACGCACACTTTATTTCAACATAGTTTTTCTATTTTCTTCCTTATGATGGCATGTTTATTGTAATCACCCCTGCTTGCCATTGTCTATGGGGTCCCGTGACCTTCACATATCAATTCTGGTGACTTCCATCCGCTCCAATTTCAAAAGTAACAAGCTTCATGTAGTAATAAATTCTCCAGTTGTAAAAAAAATCCTTCATTATTACTCAGAAGCTTCTCCCTAAAATAAATGCTGCGGCAAGCCCCGGACTCCACGAACGCCCGATCTTGACATGCATACGATATATCACTCCTCGGGTTAGTCACCAGGATGTAGGGAGGCCTGTTCGATGAATATTCAACTCACTGCGTTACACTATGTCTATCTGGCATTTATCGTCTTGATTATTGCGGTAATGATCCGGCGCAGGGATACTACCATCATCTGTGTCGCGGGTATTATGACCATTGGACTTCTGGCAACCGAAACCTTAAGCGGGTCAGTTGCCGGGATCTTCAGCAGTTTTATCTATGCAACAAAAGAATTGCTGAGTACGATCTTTATCATCTCGATTATTGTGGCGATGAGCCGTGTTCTAATCAGAACAGGCATTAATGAGGTCATGGTAACACCCGTTACAAGGTTTATCCGTTCTCCTCAGGTCGCTTATTGGGGTATCGGATTGATCATGATGGTAGTATCACTATTTTTCTGGCCATCCCCGGCCGTAGCACTCGTTGGTGCAGTACTGCTTCCTGTAGCCGTGCGTGTAGGTCTTCCTCCGATTGGAGCTGCTATTGCGATGAACCTGTTTGGACATGGGATTGCACTGTCGGGAGATTACATTATTCAGGGGGCTCCCAAACTTACAGCTGATGCGGCGGGTATACCAGTCACTTCCGTCATGACGGCCAGCATTCCTTTGGTCATTGTCATGGGCACAGTATCTACACTTACGGCCTTCTGGATGCTGCGCAAAGAGATGAAATCAGGTTCACCTGTTCATTCCCCAAACGTTATATCAGGTACCGTGAGCACGGAACCTTCTTCTTCATCAGAGGCTGTGTCCACCTCCCTACCCACTAATCAGCCTGTTCAACGTCAAGCCATGTCACCCCGTCTGCAAAAGGCGTTTGCTCTGCTTATCCCTCTGTTATTCGCAGTTGATGTGATTCTGATGTTTGTATTGAAATTGCAAGGCGGCGATGCAACAGCTTTGATTGGCGGAACCGCTGTGGTTATACTGATCGCCGTTACCCTTGCCGCACATCGTCATGCCGGCCCAGAGGAAACGACCAATTATTTAATAGAAGGATTTCAGTTTGGTTTCAAGGTGTTTGGACCGGTTATTCCTATAGCCGCATTTTTTTATCTGGGAGATGCTGCAATTACGGAGTTGTTCATCAACCCTCTTCCTGAAGGTTCACACGGGATCGTGAATGATCTCGGGGTCGCGCTTGCTGGACTGGTACCATTAAATGATACGGTGGGCGCCATTACAATGACGGTAACCGGAGCAGTGACCGGAATGGATGGTTCGGGGTTCTCGGGGATATCCCTGGTTGGCTCGATTGCGTCCATGTTTGCAGGTTCGGCAGATTCCGCACCTGTGCTGACAGCATTAGGTCAGGTTGCAGCCATATGGGTAGGTGGCGGAACCTTGATTCCATGGGCATTGATTCCCGCTGCTGCAATCTGCGGAGTCAATCCTTTTGAACTTGCAAGACGCAATCTGAAGCCTGTACTGCTGGGACTCACGGT
Source organism: Paenibacillus sp. FSL P4-0176 (assembly GCF_037975265.1). Classification (NCBI taxonomy): domain Bacteria; kingdom Bacillati; phylum Bacillota; class Bacilli; order Caryophanales; family Paenibacillaceae; genus Paenibacillus; species Paenibacillus sp. FSL P4-0176. Next base: position 2,472,118 of record NZ_CP150242.1, on the reverse strand, counting down.
AACAACAATTGTAGCCATCTTTCTGATCTGACCAAAGGTTAATTCCACTGACACTACGATGACAGAAGCACCTTCCAATCGCTGTTATTCCCAGATTTTTTTGATCCCCTTTCTCAAGGGGAAATCCGGTAATAAAGGCGAACGCTTCGCTTTTTCAGGTTCTTTCTGTCCTCTCCGTTATCGTGTAAATGATTAGTTCATCTCAAATAGACATTTTAAAAAGACGTGCGCGAACGCGCCCAGTTCCAGAGATCTTCACGTTTCATCTCTGCCAGATGCAGCATGTCCACATATGGATCTCCCTGTAGTCCAAGTACAGAAGCAAAAGCAGGCTCCGTCTTCCAACCTGCCTGTTTCAGTCTGCGGATCTCACGGTGTCCCGCGTCTCCCCACAGTTGCAACAATCTCCACTCTACGATCATATGTAAGTATGCATTCTGCCTGTAAACTGGCACGGATTGGGCAAAAATCTCCACAGGCCAATGTCCCACTTGCAAATTACAAGTCACATAAGGACGTTGGTCTGGAAGATCCCCACCACGTAAACATTGAAATTCAGCAACGGCTCCGATTCGATTGTATATCTCGGCTTCAAACACATCCAGATTCTCTGCATAACACAGCAGATCCAGATCACTGCCCGGAATATCAATATCAATTGGTACCGTTCCTGCTGGATATGGGTGATAGTCAGCTAATATATCGAGCAATCCACTGCTCTGTAACATATGATATGCGTCCTGCTGACGTGTATTACCCGATGCCAGATGTGCCATTACTTCTGCGGTAGTACTCATCTCCCCTCCTTGGACCACAGTTAGTTCGAGCCTCCTGTAATGACCTGTTTCACACGTCCTACTTGACCACTCGTCAGTCGTACTTTGATTCCGTGTGGATGCGTAGGTGACTTGGTTAACAGATCCTTCACAATGCCACGTGTCAGCTTACCTGTAGCTTGATCCTGCTTCAGCACAATGTCCACTTCCAGACCTGGCTTAATATTTACACGTTGTTGTCCATTCATTATGTTCACTCTCCTCTATGTCGTAATTCATACCATGTATACTATATAACCCTTAAACTCAAAGCTCCATCTATTGTAGACGTTTTGGTTTCAAAACAAAAGGGACACGGCAATAACCTCCTACGCCTGATTCCCTGGTTGATATGAAGACCAAGATAAAGAAACCGCAGGTCTCTTCATCTGAGACCTGCGGTTTCTAATTGGATTAGCCATGTTCAGGGCTGCACATGCTTCAAAATAGATGAAGGCGAAGTTCCATCCTTCGCGGCTTCGCGTGCCTTTACAGCAAGTAGCTCAGACACCGTAACGAATTGGTACCCCTGCTGCTGTAACTTCGGCAGGATCGTTTTGAGTGCTGCTACCGTATGCGACTTGCCTTCCACCTTATCGTGAAAAAGTACAATATCCCCATTACGTGCGTTCTTCAACACTTTGTTAACGATAGCCGATACACCTGGAGAAGCCCAGTCCCGTGTATCCTGATGCCAAGACCAGAGTACAATGGTATACCCTTTTTGTTTGGCAGCCTGGATGACCATGTCATTGTAATAGCCGCCCGGTGGTCTGAACAACAGGGGACGCTCCGCGCCAGCTTTAATGATGGAACTTTCCGCTTCGTTCATATCCTTCATGTACTTGTCCGCACGTGTTGATCGAACTGCATACGTGTGCGCATACGTATGGTTGGCGATTTCATGCCCTTCGAGCTGTTCCTGCTTAATCAGTTTAGGAAATTTATCTGCCCATTTGCCAAGTACAAAAAAAGTTCCTTTAGCATGATACTGCTGTAACAAAGCCAGGATCTGCGGAGTCTGAATCGGATCTGGTCCATCATCAAAGGTAAGGGCGATGAGTTTATCCTGTGTGGGAACTTCCCACACAATCTCTCCTCGTTCCTCATAATACTGACGGTTCTTCTGTACAGGCTTCGCATAGGCAGAACTGCTACCCAGCAAAATAATTAGCGTGAACATTCCGATGACTCGGGCTGCCTTCAGGTTCATGTGGTGTCCTCACTTTGTCTTCATACGTAAACTCCCTGTTAGCATTTCCCGATTCACCCGAACTCATTAACGAAAGATCTGATCCACGACTGCAATTTCCTCAGCAGTTAATTCCACATTTAATGTTTGCAGATTGTTAATGACCTGCTCTGGTCGCTTGGCACCCGGAATCAATGCATCAATAGAAGGCTGAGTCAGGTACCAGGCCAGAACCAGATGAGCGACCTCAACATCCTTGGATTGTGCTATGCTGCGCAGTTGTTCAACTTTATCGAGATTTTCAATGAAAGCTTCACCTGTAAACAGCGGGTTCTTTGCCCGTCCATCCTGAAAGGTTGTATCACGATTATATTTCCCGCCCAGCAGTCCCGCTGCCAGAGGGAAGTAAGGAACAAAAGAAATGTTATGCTCAGCCGTATACGGCAACAGCTCTTTCTCCGCATCTCTTTTGAACAGATTATATTCAGATTGCAGAACGTCTACATGCCCGTCCTTGTTGGCTTCACGCAACTGATCAATGGAGAAATTAGATACGCCAATGGCACGAATTTTGCCAGCGTCTTTTAATTGTTTTAACGAATCTACCGCTTCATCCTTAGGTGTATGTTCATCCGGAAAGTGGATGTAGAACAGATCAATGTAATCGGTTTGCAGACGTTTCAACGCCTCATCCACGGCTGTTTTCAGAAAAGCAGGTGAGTTATCTATGACAATTTTGCCATCCACTAATTTATGAGCTGCCTTGGTTGCAATGATGGTATTCTGCCGCTGACCAGTTTCCTTCAGTACTTCACCAATCAGTCGTTCGGAATGCTCCGGTCCATAGATGTATGCCGTATCCAAAAAGTTAATACCTTGTTTCAAAGCTGTACGAACCACTTCCTTACCCGTCTCATCATTCAGCATGTCCGGATAGATATTATGTCCGCCTACTGCATTCGCACCCAGTCCAATGGGATTCACGATCAGATCCGTCTTGCCCAACCGAATTTGTTGTTCTGCCATGTCTCATCTCTCCTTCACTGATCGAATAAGTACAATTTAGTTGTAACGTCTTTCTTGTCCCATATTATATCAAACCATTTAGCATATTTAAAATATCGGATTTATCGGATTAGGTGTTTTTCAGCGCAGTTGCTTCCACGTCGTTAATAAACCGGCGCAGTTTTGCAGCCACATCACGGGTGATTTCGCCGTTTTCATACAGTTGTTGCACTGTATTACGCTGTTCCTGAATCGCCACCATCTGCAACTCCAATTTCTCCTGATTAAACGGATCTTCCGTTTTACCCTGGTTCCAGGTGCGCAATTTGGCAATTACACGCTCATACTTGGCAATGACCGACAGTGCGACGACACGATTCCCATCATTCATATGGGCACGAATAGCCTTAATTGCTGCTTCAGAGGTGCGCAGCTTCACCTGACGGAACAGTTCTGCATTTTCAAGCATGAATGGTTGATTCGGCTTCTGGGACCGGTTGGTGAACAGATGTCCTAACACACGCCCGATCTCGCTGATCGAGGTCATGAACTGAGTGTTTGCGCGATTCGCCAGCATCATTTCCTTGCGATCCAGCCAGCTGTCACATTTGAAGGCCGCATCAGAAGCAATTGCATTTTCGTCTAACATTACTTCAACTTCTTTACGCTCCGCCCGGGTGGCAATCAGGTTAATCGCCGTTTCTTGTTTCTGAATATCTTTGCGTTTATCGGCGGTAAGCTGACCTGCGGCCTGTCTGATGTACTTGGACAAGTCGGAGACAACCGCGAGTGCCGCAGCTTTGTTCTCATCGTTCATTTCGGATTTGACAGCTCGTATTGCCGCATTCAGCATAATGTCATGTGCTTTTCGTTCTGACTTCTGCGGTGTTTCTTCTGTGGATTTCCCATCGTCCTTGGCCAGAACTGGAAGAAACACGCTCGCCGCAATCAGGGAGAAGAGGATAACCCCTGCCGCGAGGAAAATAATCAGATCCCGTTCAGGGAAAGGTGATCCATCCTGAAGCACATAAGGAATGGAGAACGCACCCGCCAATGTTACAGCCCCCCGCACTCCAGAGAGGGAAATGATCGTAATATCCTTGAATCTGGGCCTGCCAATAGAGGATTTGGTACGCAGCAATTCATTCCCTTGCCAGAACAGATAGATCCAGAGAAAACGCAGAACCAGCAGTAGCACCGAGATCAAGCCCACATATCCCAACACCTGCAGATTATTAAACGAAACATTTTCAAAGATGGTACTCAACACATCCGGTACCTGTACACCCAAAATAACAAACACCAGACCATTTAGTATAAATAAAATGACTGACCATGTGCTCGCAGATACCACCTGCATTTTCAACTGAACCGATTCAGCGCGGTCACGCTCTATGGCGTGGATAATACCGCCTGCCACTACCGCAAGAATACCTGATACCCCAATTTCTTCACTTACCAGATAGATGATAAATGGCGTCAGGATTTGCAGCAGCATGTGAATGGTCACATCTTCCATGCCCAATCTACGGATCCATACCCCTAGCCTGATTAACAGAAAAGATAACAATGCCCCGACAAGAAGTCCGCCAATCGCAATCAGAATAAAACTGAAGGTTGCATTCGCCAGGGAAAATACACCTGTAACTGTGGCTGCAATTGCGAATTTGAAGGCCACGAGGCCAGATGCATCATTCATTAATGCTTCACCTTCAAGAAGCCTATGTATGCCTTTGGGCAAATGTACCCGGCCCGCCATGGCGCCAACGGCCACAGCATCTGTCGGGGACAGTATGGCTGCAAGAGCAAAAGCAGCAGGTAACGGAATCGAAGGAATCAGCCAGTGAATGGCATATCCCGCCACGACCACCGTCACGAATACAAGCCCTAGTGCAAGCAGAAGTATCGGTGCACGCAGATTCCATAATTCATTCCTTGGCGTTCGCTTACCATCGTTGTATAACAAAGGAGCGATGAACAGTACAAAGAACAATTCCGGATTCAACGGCAGGTGAACACCTGCGGGAAGCAAAGCTATAGCTACACCAAGCACGATTTGAATGAGCGGAATGGGAATAAAGGGTACAAACCGGTTTAAGATATTGGATAAACCAATCAGTACCAGTAACACAAGTACGGCAATAAATATTTCCATGATGACAATCCCTTTCCGCTATAGAAGTGGTGAAACCTTTGTTGTATAGGTTTATTTTAACATAATCCAGACTTTATTATAAAAATGTTGTCATATTCATATACCCAATCAACTCGCCTCAGACCAGTCTGAATGAAAGATTTCTGATGGATTCTGTATATAAGATGTTACAATATGCTCAGGACAATACCCGTTTGGAAAGGAACTTGCATCTATGGCATTTGGAATTAAACGACAAGAGCTTGCTGCGTGGAAAGAACAAGTGGCTCGGGGTGAGATTGCGTACCTCACTCATTTCTGGATTGACAACCGATTCCCCGGTGTCACCAGTGTCACCAAAGTTGGCTGTGCAGATCTGGAACGTCTCGAACGTTGGTGCAACGATCATGGGCTGGACCCGCGATATATTCATCGGCGGCAGCCCTTTCCCCACTTTGACCTGATGGGCAGCAAGCAAAAAGAAATTTTGATCCAAGAAGGCATGACAGATCATGTGGTTCGCTTTCATTTGTAAACCAACTCAAAAACGCCAGTCTTCAAGGTTCATCCCCCCGCAATTAGGGACGAACTCATGAGGACTGACGTCTTCAAGGAATCAAGTCATATTATGGACTACCGGTGGATCTGCTCAAACGACTTCATGTTCTCCAGCAGTTTCAGTTCAATTTTCTTCAGCATGCCAAACATCTGCTGTTGCTCCTCTTCGGAAAGTGCTTGCAACAATTCCCACGTCATTCGGCCGCGATTCGCATTAAGTGTCTTGGCAAGCTGCGCGCCTTCATCCGTTAAGGACAGCCACACAATTCTCCGGTCTTCTTCACTGCGCACCCGCTGGATCAACCCTTCCGTCTCCAGTTGATTCAGTACAATGGTGGTTGCGCCGGAAGACAAACTGAGTTGTCTAGCCACATCAACCGCCATGCAGCGTTTTTCACGTAAAATCATGCCCAATATATGACTTTTTGTCGGATTCAGTTTACAGTTGGTTTCGGTCTTCTGTTGCTGATCCAATACTTTATTTTTATATCTGAAGAAGGCCTCCAACAATTGATCTACGTTTGCCAATTGAGAGTTTCGCTCCGTATCCGGGCTCATAAACGTTCCTCCGCCTTTCATCATAACCTACCTTATATTGTAACATATTTACACTATGATGTTTGTGAAAAATGCGCTTGTATCCGACACCTTATCGTTGACTGCAAGACTCTTGTTTTATTTTGGGTTTCGCCTATTGCATTATGGCAACGGGTTTGTTTATAATAGCCTATATCTTTAAAGTTACTTTTAGTTACTTAATGATTTTAATAAATCTGTTGTTATAAAGTAAATAAAGCGTCACCATTATAATGCAAGGGACTTATGCACATGAATCAGAATACACAATCACAACTCAAAACGGATGTTTGCATCGTGGGCGCTGGACCTGGCGGTGCTTTGCTTTCTTATTTACTGAATCAAAAAGGAATCTCCACGATGCTCATTGAGCGGCAGCCCCACCTGCACAAGTCGTTTCGCGGGGAGTTGCTTAATGTGGACGGCGAAGCCATTTTAAATAAACACGGCCTCTATTCCCTCATTCAGCAACGCGGAGCGCTGCTCTTGGAACAGATTCAGTATTGGGAAAATGGGCAGATTATTCATACGGTATCACCAGGCAATGGAGAATCTCATGTTGGTATTCATGTACCCCAAGATCATCTCCTGGAAGCCATCGTGTCGCATGCTCAGCAGCACAATTCAAACGAACAAGTACTATTCAATACGATTATGACCGGTTTGTTACGAGACAAGAACGGCCAGGTCGTGGGTATTAACATTCGGCAGAAGGGTGTTCCTGCCTCCATTGAAGCATCTGTAATTGTGGGTGCTGATGGCAGATACTCTGCTGTACGCAAACATTCCGGTATGACCCCGGAGATTCGTAAGCATGGGTATGATCTGCTCTGGGCACGCATTCCGGCACCCGTAGGTTGGGAACCCGCTGTTCGAATGGCCAGCATGGATGGTCAACAGCTCGCACTGTTCTCACAGTTCGGCGGTTATGTTCAGATTGGATGGAACATTCCCGAAGGAGCTTACTCCAAGCTGCGAGAGCAGCCGATTGCTCCTTTTGTAGATAAACTTGTATCTGCTTTTCCTTGCCTATCTGATTCTGTAGCTGCCAACATTCAGAGCTGGAGTGATTTTGTTCTGTTATCTGTCGAAAGCAGCTATTGCCCGTCGTGGGCACAGGACAATGTTGTACTCATCGGTGATGCCGCTCATACCATGACACCAACCGGTGCGTTTGGACTAAATGCGGCGCTCGAAGATGCGGATGTGCTCTCCGAATTACTTGTCCAAATGGCTGCAGATCAATTCAGTTCCACTGCACAACTTCAGGAACTTCAGACGATTCGCGGTGCAAAGGTACAGCAGCAACTTGCACGACAAGTGGAGATGGAATCCTCTTTCCAACAGCGGTATGAATCCTTTCTCTAAACCCAGTTAATACAGATAAAATGCCTATATGCCCAAACAGCCGATCACTTCCTCATAGAGAAGAATCGGCTGTTTGGTTTGTTGGTTTATCTTTTTTATGTAATTCCGTATCCTTCTTCATTTTCGTTTGCGTGGAGCAAACGTGTCTTCTCTGGGTGCTCCTTCTTGTACAGTATCAACGTCCTTCGGATAGGATGAGATGTTATCTTTTTCATATACTGCTTTCTCCAGATTGCTTAAGCGGCGCAATACTTGTTTGCTTTTACGAACGATATATACAATACCAATAATCAGCAGGATCAACATCAGAATGAATATAACCATCTCCGGATAAAAGACAAATGACATGAATCCACCTCCTTTGAAAACGATTTCTCTATATCATTCTAACCTTAATGATTCAAGATGTGAACCCGATTGGAAGTTTCGCTTGTGGAATAAGGACTAAACCACCTGACACAACGACATGAACTCACCCTGCTGCAAAAGTAAAAAAGGTGGCATCCCTGATCAGGATTACCACCTTGAACCTCGAATAAGATTCGAAGTCTGTGATTATTATTTTATCCTTCTCTGCCGTTCATGGCACTAACTCGAAGTTCTGTCAGTGGCAGAGACGTTTGCTCTGGGTGAAGTAGTCTCACTGTTCGGCTCTCACCGGGGAGCAGATCGAAATAATTGTCACTGAATCGGACACGCCCAAGGGGAAGCTCCAGCTTCACCAATCGTGCAATCCCACCACTGGCCGTAACCGTAACAGACTGCTCCTCCTCGTTCACATGTACGCTCAATTGCGACTCTGGCAACGTCACATCCTTAGGATCGCGCAAGAAGTAACGATTACTCGGTGCCGCAAATCCTTCGGATATCAACTCAACCATTACTTCCTCCGCGCGTCTACCCTGTAACACCTCTACTTCAGTTAATTCAACAATACACCGTGAGGATTGGGATGTTACTTCAACAGCACGTGAGCCGGAGTAGATCTTCTCTCCATCCAATGCATAGACATTGAGTCGAAGCTCCCCTTTCAAGACGTCACGTGTATCGTTCACAACCCACAACGCAAGCGGCTCACCCGGCTCATGCTCCAGTGACAACAGGACAGGATGAAAGAATATTTTCCCATAATAAAAGGATGCCTTCGGCAGCAGTTCATAATCAATCATGGACCAGCTTGTTCCTGGCCAACTATCGTTCAATTGCCATACAAGCGCTCCGCTGTTGCGGTGATTGATGCGCCGGAAATGTTCAATTCCATATCGTAGCCCTTCTGCTTGAGTAAGCATGGAGTAGTTCATATACTCTTCTATATTTTGCGGAATCCCTGTGTAACCCTCCATCAGCAAAATACCTTTTTGATGATTGGTATCTTTGTTACGATAGGCCATCTCCGGACTGCCCCAGTAAAACTGACCTGCGGGCATATTTTTCTCCAGTGTGTAACGATTGGCCGAGGCGTGCATACCAAATTCACTGCTGAACAATGCATGATCGTTTTTGTAATTTTTGAACGTTACACCTTCAATACTGTAGTCCAGCAGTGGTGGCTCTCCATGCTTCCTTGGATAGACCGAACCATGCCATACCTGCCAGTTGTGGCGATCCCCCACATCCGGGTCATTCGCATCCTGACCGTTGCTGTCTCCGAACGGCGAAGAAGGCCAGTACGGACGAGACAGATCCAAGCGCTCCAGCACTTCAGGGATTAGCTCATGATAGATCTGTTCGCCGTAGAACGGACTGGTAATATCTCCACTTGCCGACTTCATATCATAGAGCCAGTCAATCTCGTTATTACCACACCAAATAGCAAGCGAGGCACGGTTACGCAGGCGCAGGACATTGTTTTCTACCTCTTGCCGTACATTATCCATGAAATCACGATTGAAATCCGGGAATAATGCGTTTGCGAATGCAAAATCCTGCCACACCAACACCCCTTGCCGATCACACTCATCGTAGAAGACATCCTTCTCATATACACCACCAGCCCAGACACGCAACATGTTCATATGCCCTTCCACCGACAGCTCGACAAGCTCACGATATCGAGAGTTCGGGATGGCGCCAATCAGATGATCAGCCGGAATCCAGTTGGCACCCTTGGCATATACTTTGACTCCGTTCAGAATAAAAGTAAATGCATCTTCACCCCGTTCATTGTGAAGAGCCAGCTCAATCGTTCGTAACCCATAAGGCTCGCTATAACGATCCACCTCAACGCCATCGGCGAATAATGTAACCTCCAGCGTATACAGATACGGCTCACCCAGATCATGAGTCCACCATAACTGAGGTGACGTAACGTTTAATGTGGTATCTGCTATACCACCCTCTACGGGTAGTTCAGTGACACCTGCCACCTCGTGTCCACTGCGATCCAACAGACGAACATTACAGGTCGCAACCACAGCCTGCTCACGTTTCTGTCTGTTACGGTAAGACAAGACCGACTTCACATCAGCCGTGACATGTAAGACAGCTAGCTCTGAACTGACTGATTCCGTTCGAGCATATACACTTTCCAGCTTGGCGATTGTTCGTTTTTCCAGCCTTACCGCACCCCAGATCCCCACCGTAACCATGCGTGGACCCCAGTCCCAGCCAAAGTTCATCGCTGCTTTGCGCAACCATGGCCGTTCCTTCGTATACGAGGACCAGTCAAAGGTTTCTTTGTCCCGGTGATGCAGGTGAAGCGGATCAAACTTGACAGCAATCGCATTCCAACCGCTGCGTACCAGAGACGTTACATCAAATGCATGTGACATAAGCATATTGGCCGTTTTCCCGACTTCATGGCCGTTGACATATACCGTTGCAAACGTATCCAATCCTTCGAACACCAATTCAAAGTGCTCCTCCGTCTCTGCATCTCTCACCAGATTGAAGGTTGTGCGATACCACCATTCCTTTTGCTCAATCCAGCGACTTTTGGCATCATTATGTCCGTAATAGGGCGGATCAATGATACTGCGCTCAACCAATGCAGCATGTACATCGCCAGGCACTTCAGCCCCGATCCAGAAACGGTCATCCAGTGTAGCTGCTGCCACATCCATTGCCCGCTTCTCTCCAACTTCAAAATGCTGTATCTTCCATTGTCCCGATAAATCCTGACTTGAACTATAGGTCTTCATCAGTATGCCCTCACTCTCCAATAACCCTGAGTAATACCATATCGAAAACGTTTGCAGACAGGTAAAACATGTTTCCTAATCTGCTCATTTCTAACTTCCCGAAGGCTTGAACAACAACGCCTCTTCGCGATACTCACTCGGGGTCTTGCCCGTATGTTTTTTGAACAGTCTGCTAAAATATTTCACGTCCTCGTAGCCGCTGATTGCAGCGACTTCACTGACCTTCGCTGGAGACACCGCCAGCATATCCATCGCTCTTCGTATACGCATATCGGTGACAAAATCTACGAAGGTCACACCCATTTCTTTTTTAAACAGTTCACTGAGGTGACCCGGATGCAAATGAACATGTCCAGCTACCTGCTGCAGATTAATATCCTGTGCCAATGATGATTCAATATAACCGATAGCCTTCTGCACATGGGCAGCCTGTCCCTGGCCCATTCGGCTATGATATACATGCATCAGGCCATACAGATGATGGAACAGCATATCCCCGAGCTCCACAGCTTCGGCATCCGGTTCCGGCAACCAGGGCTCGAGCCTTGCGGGTTCTTCACGCCCTGTGGCTCGCATTGTGCGAGTCAGCCAGCGATGACCTGCAATGACAGCCGAGTGCAAACAAGCACTGAACGATTCTGGTGTGACCTCCGGTTCTGTAATCAGATTAGCCACAAGTTCCCGCGTCCATGTCGTTAACGTGACTGAATCATTATCCAGCAATATTGTACCAAGTCTGGTCTCCTCTTCGTGCGTAAGTACAGTTTTACCACCTTGGCGATCCTGAACGTGCTCATAATGCCATACTTTATCATCCATCAAACCCCGATATCGGAAGGCAACTGAAGCAGTTCTATAGCTTTCGTGCAGATCTGCATATCCACGCATAGGCAGACCTACCGCTGCGCGGAGGGTGCACTTCAGTAATTGCTCCACCCGACGTAGTGCACTCTCCAGCCTGAACGTAGTTTCATGTTCCACAGGCGGCCATGAAACTACACAGATAATTTGCTGTTTCTCTACATGAGCAATGGCACCAGGTAACATATCCTCCAGGGTATTCTGCACCGCAAATCGTAATAGCGCATCCGAGGATTGATCCCAACCCTCTGCTCGAAGAATAATGACTTGTCTGAGAATCTGTTCATCATCAAGGCCAACAACCCCTGCCTCTTTTCCAGCATCAGATCGCAAGAATGAAGGAAAATGACCCGAAGCGGTGTCACCATCAATGATCCATCCAGCAAATAACCGCTCTCGATTCTCCCGCATAAGCTGTCCCTCTCTGGACTTCTCTGCCCAACGTTCCGTGATGCGCTGTTTGGCCTGTAATACGGTTTTGATGATCTCTTCCGGCTTGCTTGTTTTGAGCAGATAATCTGTAACGCCTTGGCGAATCGCCTGTTGCGCATAAGAAAAGTCATCGTATCCGGACAAAATAATGACCTCCAGCTCAGGTAACAATCGTAGTCCCTCTTCTGCCAGTTCCAGCCCCGATCTGCCTGTCATCCGAATATCCGTCATCAGGATATTCGGACGTTCCTCAGCCATGCGTGTTAACGCCTCCTCTGCCGAGGCAGCAGGTTGAAGAAGTTCAATTCCGAGTTCATGCCAAGCGATAACGCTGGCAAGCCCTGTACGGATAATCACTTCATCATCAACAATTAATAGTCTCATGGCGAACCCTCCAAGATTGGAATGGAAAACGAAATCCGAGTACCTCCCCCAACCCTGCTGTCTACTTCAAGCTGTGCATCCGCTCCATAATGGAGCAGCAGTCTCTCATTTACATTGCAGAGCCCATAACCGCCTTGGTTTAGCTGTTTTTCCGGCTGTTTTCCCTTCCATTCCCTAATACTTATCCTTAATTGTTCCAGTCTGTCCGGCTCCATGCCAACACCATCATCCAGCACCAGCACATTCATCTGTTCATTATCCGGGTCCTTACGAATCATTATGGTGATGGTGCCTACGCCTGCTTTGGGCTGAATGCCATGAATCATGGCGTTCTCAACGAGCGGTTGCAGCAATAGCTTCAGCATCACTCGCTTCTCAAGCGCTGGATCTACGATATAATGCAACACAAATTGATCAGGGAAACGAATCGACTGCACACGCACATAATGGCGAATATGAGCTATCTCCTGTTCCACAGGGCAGTAATCCTGACCATTGTTTAAACTGATGCGCAGAAAATCACTCAAGCCCTCAACCATATCCGCGATCCGCTTCTCTTCAGACATCAAGGCAATCCAATGAATTGAAGAGAGTGTGTTATACAGAAAGTGCGGGTTAATCTGCGCCTGAAGCACCCGAAGATCCGCTTCTTTTTTGCGAGCTTCACCTCGAATAACCTCTTCCTTTAATAACTGAATATGTGCACCGAGCAGATTGTAACTCTCCCCAAGCCTGCCAATCTCGTCATCACTTTCAGAGCGGAACAGCGGAAGAGGTCGTTCCGGATCAATTCGGGACAGATGTCTGGTAAGCAAACGAAGCGGCCTCGTCACACGCCGCACCGTAAACCAGACCAAGCCAGCACTGATCACAGCAGACATGGCAACGGCGCAGCCAGTTAGAATAAGAATGTACCGATTCTCCGACTTGTACTGGTCATAAGGAACCGTTCCAACCAATGTCCACCCCGTCAATTCTTCCGGATAATAGAGCAACGTCCGTTTATCGTCACCACTGCCATACGTGGTGGTTCCGCTACCGCCATCCTGAATTAACGTCGAAATCCCTGGTTCGACACCTTCCAGCTTAAGTCCAAGCCGGGATTTGTCCATCGAAGACAGAATCTCTCCAGAACTGCCGATGAGCTCCAGTCTGCCTTGCCCTCTGCCTAATCCCAGAGCGGCCCATCCCTTGGATATGGCCTTCTCATCCAGACTAATGGCTAACCAGCCGATGGGTCGATAATCATGGATACTGCGAATCGGCCGAACCAATGTGATCACATTTTGTATACCCGCATAATTCTGGACCGGATATACCCCCGTCCATTTTTTCACTGCTTCTCCGCTCGGCACTGGTGGATAAGATAAGCTTGAATTATTGGATTCATACCAGGTAGCCGTAGACAATGTGGCATCGAATCGGCTTGGATATATGGCGATGTTCGCAATATATTTCTTGGAAGCAGCCAGATTGGTCATCCTGCCCAGGATATCCACCCGGTCCAGCTCATGATCTTCATTGTGGCTAAGATACTGCTGGATGTCCCGTTCTCCAATCAGGAAAATGGAGAGATTCTCGGCATCCTGCAACATATAACGAAGATTTGCTTCCACCTGTTTCAGCGTATCCATGCCGGACAGCTTTGTTTTTTGCTCTGTGATGCGGGAAGAGATCAGAAAGGCGAACAGGCCCAAGGCCAGCAAAGGCACAATCATTGAAGCCGTCACAACGACGGATAGCTTCCTTTGTAACGAAGATGTGAGCCAGCGTGCCAAACGTTTCTCCTCCTCTGGATGCGCTTTCGCTTACCCTTTGACAGCTCCTGCTGTCATGCCTTTCATAACTTGTTCCTGGAATATGAGATACAAGATAATGGTTGGAATGACCGATAGGGTCATGGCAGCAAGCGTTAATCCGTAATCGGTTTGATACCCATCCGCAAAGTTCGCAATGGCCAGCGGTAACGTTTTCAATCCGGTTTTGTTGATGAATACAAGCGCAAATGAAAAGTCATTCCACGCATGCAGGAAACTCAGGATCGTAACCGTTGACAACGCAGGCACAGACATGGGTAGCATGATTCGGGTAAACAGCCCCCAAAGTCCTGTTCCATCAATAAAAGCTGCCTCTTCAATATCACGTGGAACACTTGTCAGATAAGCAGTAAGCACAAAAATGGCCGTAGGCAATGCAAAAGCCGTATAAGGTAATATTAAGGCCCAGTACGTATTTAGCAAGGACATCTGTTTCATTAAAATAAATAAGGGGACAAGCGTACTATGGATCGGAATGAGCATACCAACAACAAAGAAGGTCATGATTAACCCTTTCCAGCGAAACTGGAAACGAGCCAGGATGAATGAAGCCAGCGCTGCAATAAACAGCGTCAGAATAAGTGACCCCACCGATACGATTAGTGAATTGCCAAAAGCGGTCCCTAGCCTGGAGCTTTCCCATGCATTGCTGAAATTGGCAACATTCCAGTTTTCCGGAAGACCAAAGGGCCTGCTATAGAAATCTTCATTTGTTTTGAATGCACTAATCACGAGCCAGTAGAACGGATACAATGTTAAAATACCATAGACCGTTAGCAGCGTCCAAACAATTCCGCTACGTAAGCGACGAATCGGATGGCCCGAGCTGCTTTGAGGTGATGGCATGGATACAGGTGTCACGCGCATGATAGCTCCTCCTCTCTATTGATTCTCTTTTCGTTTGCGACTAGTTAGCCACTGGCTTGTTCCGATCAGCAGCAGGGAGATCAGTACGATGGTTGTGGAGATCGCACTACCAAAACCATATCGGTATGTTGTAAAGGTTGAATTGTACATATACGTTGCAAGCAGTTCCGTCGCATGTGCCGGACCACCCTTGGTCATGATGTAGACCAGATCGAATGATTTCAGACTACCCGAAATACATAGAATGATCGCTACCTGAACCGTACCCCAGATTATGGGCAAAGAGACCGATACCAGTTTCCGAATTCCTGAAGCACCGTCTATTTTGGCAGCATCATGAATCTCGCCGGGAATATTCTGCAACGCCGAGATGAAGATAATCAGATACAACCCGACAAAGCTCCAGAGCAGCGGCGGTACCAATGAGAAAATGGCAATCTTGTCATCGGAAAGCCATTGCAGCTTCCAACTTTCCAGCCCCAGTGCGTCCAGCAGAAAGTTCAATATCCCGATCTGCGGATGATAGATATACTGCCAGATCATACCGATAACGACAGTGGATAACACCATCGGCAGAAATACGGCTGAGCGCAGAAACCGCTGTAACGGATTACTTTTGTGTAAGATGACCGCCAACATCAGCGCTAATGGAATTTGTCCAAATACCGATGCCAACACAAAAATAACGTTATTTTTCAGTGCTCGCCAGAACACAGGATCATGCCAGATCTCAATGTAATTATCCACACCAATATATTTGGATGCGCCAATGCCGGACCAGTTGAAGAAACCGTAGTATGCCGACCACACGACCGGTACAAATACAAACAATGCATAAATGATGACTGCCGGGGCCAGCCCCAGCATAATAAAACGCCGACTGCGCAGTGCGTTCATCTGTTCACTTCCCTTCCATAAATGCCTTTACCAACTTGTAACTGACTGTCCCATTCATACTTAAAACCCCTCCCCTGCCGGGAAGGGGTTTTAACGAATGGTTACTGACTAACTGCATTGGCTTGAGCCGCCTGAATTTTGGCTGCAATGTCTTCGGCCTTGCCGCCCATAAGCAACTCTTGCAATGCATTATTAATAACCTCAACCGTTGCCGATCCCAGCTTGGAATCGTATACTGGCGTGATCTTCACTTCCTGCATCAGATCATATAATTCTACGAACAATGGATGTGCTTTGGTTTTGTCCAGATCAATCTTGTAACTCACCAATGTGCTGCTATCCAATGTGGCCTTCTGACCATCAGGTCCTGCCAGCGCATAGAACAGCTCCATCGCTGCCTCTTTTTGTGCACCGCTCAGCTTTTTACTTACACCCAACCCGGTTCCTACTACACCGGATGTTGTTCTTGGTTCACCCTGACCTCCGTCCACTGGAGGAAGAATCGTAATATGTGTGTTGTTCAACACCTCTTCAGGTGCATTGTTCACCAGATTTGCCAAGGCCCATCCGCCGTTCATGACCATCGCTGCCTTACCTTGGAAATAAAGCTGCATCATCTGTGTCTCATCGATACTGTTGAAACCATCTTGGAATGCTTTGGTGTTGCCAAGCTCCTGCATCTTGTTCAAGGCTTCAATAAATTGTGGATCGGTAAAGCTTGCACCCTCTTGTGCTGCCGCTTTCAAGAACCAGTCTGTGCCGGTAATTCGATCAGCCAGTGTACTGAATATCGTTGATTGAGCTACCCAGTTGGCTTTGTTGCCAAGTGCCATGGGAATGACTTTATTTTGATTAAAAGTAGCAATCGCTTGTTCCAGTTCCGCCCAGGTCTCAGGCACTTTTACGTTGTACTGTTTGAAAAGAGCTTCATTGTAATAAATGAAGGAACTTGGCGCCAGATTCATCGGCACGGAGTAGATATTCCCGTCTACGGTGTATCCGTCCAGTGCATTCGGGATAAAGTTATCTTTCCACTCCGGCTTTGCGTCCAGCTCTGCATTAATGGGCTGTAACAGATCCCCTTTGACAAATTCCTTCGTCATGGCATCCGGCCACATCACGAACAGGTCTGGCATCTCGTTGGCAGCGGCCACCGTACGAAGCCGGGTTTTGAGACCATCTGTTGGCAGGCCTTCATCCACAACTTCAATATCTGGATGCGCCGCGCGGAAATCTTCAATTATTTTGCGCATCGCAACCGCCTTTGCATCCTGTCCGGTCCAGTTGTGCCAGAGTGTGACGGTTACTTTGTCATTGCCGCTGCCTCCTTCTGAAGTGTCCCCGCCAGCACAGCCAGCCAGAATAATGGAGAACAATGTTATTGCCAGGAAACCCGAAAGCCATTTTTTCAACATCTCTATAATCCCCCTCGGCGATTTGAATACACTTATTGTAAATGTTAACGCTATCATACCGTAAGGTGACGATCCACGGATGCAGGGGTGAAAAATATCGGTTCCCATGTTTGGAATTTACTTTGCTGACTTATTTGTTCATAACATATAAAAAGAGCCCTCACAATGAGAGCTCTTTCTTGTTGCAGCCGTCGGTAGCTTCACCCCAGGCTATATATAATGAATAAGTGCTAAATCGTATTAAATATGGATTGCGTATTATTGGATACTGTTCTTCACCAGTTCTGCAAAAGCTTCGGACCCTTGCGTAGTGAGATGTACGCCATCTTTTTCAAAATATTCGTCATGTCCCTCACTTGCACTGTTCCAGTCAATTAACGAGACATTGCTGTATTTGGATGCTGCTTCATTCAACGCCCTGTTCACCGTTCGTTCCCATGGACGAGGTACGCGCACAGTAACCAGATATACCCGATCCTCATCCTTCAGATAATCAAGCACAGCATTCAAGTTTTTGGAGTTAAAGGAACCATTCGTCCCGAGCTCCAGCACCACTTTGCTGCCCATTTGGTTGTTTTGCTTCAGACCTTCCAATACATCGCCTGCCTGCCACATCTGACGACCAACATGTCCGTCCACATACACTCCCGATATACTTTGCTCCAGATACGGTTTTGCATCCAAAATCACCGAATCTCCAATAACGGTATAATGAACCTTTCCATCCTCGGCAGGAGGAGCCGTTTCTTCATTGTCCTGAGATGAATCAGGTGCATCATCCGCATGATCCGTATCATCGGATTGATTCGCTCCAGCGTCATCTGGTGTATCATTCTCGTTAGTCACGGAGTCATCAGTCGGCTTATCTTCAGACTGACCGTCCTTGCCAGCATTCACTGAATTGTCTTGTTCGTCAGGTTTTGAATCTGGAGCAGACTCTCCTGTTGGCTTCTCATTTTTCCCCGGATCATCTTTCGTTCCTGCTTCCGGTTTATGGGTATGAGCATCGTTCTTTTGGCCAGAGCCTGACGTTCCTGTAATAGCCGGCAACACATCCTGTCCCTGTTCCTCCGCTACGGAATTCTCTCCATTTAATGTGTTGGACATCGATACCGAATGGGAATCGGAGTTCGCTGCATGGGAGACCATCATCTGAGATACTGTATAGGACAACAGCAGAATCGTCATCAACAGACCTGCCCGCTTCCACCATACGTTACGTATACCGATTGATGACCGCCCTCTTCCCCATAATCGGGACCAAGAATCACGGAATCCATTGTACCGAATCGGATTTTCAATATATTTAAGGGACAATGAGGCCAGTACAACCGTTGCAGCAACCTGTAAAATGATGCGTACAGGATGTGCTCCTCCCGTATCCACCGCGGGATTGGTTAAAATAATGACTGGATAATGCCACAGATATAATCCGTAGGATCGCTCTCCGATCCAGCGTAATGGCTTCGCACCAATGATACGTGCCAGGAAAGACGATGGGTGAGCCAACACCGCTACCAGCAACGTTGTTGCGATAGCCTGAAGCACCATGCCCCCTTGATACAGAAACGGATCATATTCACTGCTGTTCAGCATCATGTAGATTAACAAAGCGAGCGCAGCAAGTCCCGACACATCGAGCACAAGCCGGTTCATGCCAGACAGAGAGTTCGATAGCTTGCGACTAGGCCACACCACGGCAAGAGCAGCACCAGCAAGCAGTGCGAATGCCCGCGTGTCTGTTCCATAATATACACGGCTCGGGTCCAAATCCGGATTATACATGATGGCCATTGCGCCAGCAGATAATTCAGCTGCGACGACAATGAAAACGACCAGCCATCCCTTTCTTTTGAACACTACGATTGCTGCGATCAGTAGAAGAGGCCATATAAGATAAAATTGCTCTTCCACAGCCAGTGACCAGAAATGTCCAAACGGTGATGGAGGGCCAAAACTTTCGAAATAGGAAACGTTGTGAAAGATATACCACCAATTGCTTATGTATAATACACCCGAAACGATATCACCACGAAGCGCAGCAAGCCGGGATGGATCTGTACAAGCCAACCAGATCATCACCACAGCTGTCATGGTCAGCATGCCTGGAAGCAAACGCCTTACCCGTCTTACCCAGAAATCACCGAGTGAAATGCGTCCATGTTCCTGCCACTGTGACACGAGAATATCTGTAATTAAATATCCCGAGAGAACAAAAAATATACCTACACCGAGCAGTCCGCCCGGAATAAAATCCAAATTCAGATGATACGCGATTACCGCAAGTACAGCGATGGCTCGCAAGCCGTCAAGTCCGTTCATATGTCTCTTACGATTTAACGATTGTGACATGCATGCCCCTCCTTGTTACTGTGAGTCAACAACATCGGTGTTGGGGGCATAAAGGAACTCCTGATCGTTCTGGTTGTCATTAACATACGTATTGCACCTTCCATCTTTCATTTACAACATAAGAAAAGCTTCTGTTCGAAGCACGATCCGATGATGCGACATTCTGTGTGAATTCTATAATCTTAAAGAAGACGAATTGCTTGTCCATTAAGTTTAATTATTAAAATATTCTTTATATTCATTCGTGAGTTCACGTTTAGCATTATACGCCCGTATTAAGCCTTATACTTTACAGGAATAGTTACAAACGATTAAACCGATGTAACCTTTCCTGCCAGCTCATATAGCTGTAAAATCATACTCTAATTTTGTCGTTAAATATAGTACTTTTCATCGAGTGGCTAAAATTACCTGTCCCGCTTGCGCAAACCAGCATACCCACGCACACATCGATTGAAACAATTGAATTCATAACAAAAGGCTGCCGACTTGCTCAGCAGCCAATGTCCATTATAAACCTATGTCAGACCGGATTGAAAGTTTTGCTCATAATTGCTTCTTCTTGCCTAGGACCCTAGAGGTGGAACGGGTGAATCTTTTCTTCTGTCCTCGCATCCATGATCCGGTATGCTGAACGCCCTGTGTACATTGGGATTTGCAACTTCTCCAGATCAACCATTCCATTCTCCAGA
Source organism: Paenibacillus sp. FSL P4-0176 (assembly GCF_037975265.1). Taxonomy (NCBI): domain Bacteria; kingdom Bacillati; phylum Bacillota; class Bacilli; order Caryophanales; family Paenibacillaceae; genus Paenibacillus; species Paenibacillus sp. FSL P4-0176. The sequence continues at coordinate 2,451,613 of NZ_CP150242.1, read as the reverse complement.
AAGTACTTCTGATCCTGATATCGCTGTAACACTTCGCCTGCAATCCATTCATGGTCACCATATGTCGTAATCTCCATAACCTTGCATTCATAAGCAAAATAAGCATCTGTCAAAATGGGTACACTTACCTTGATTCCTTCCTCATACGGAATGCCGAATCTTGTGAATTTATCCGTATCTCTCCCACTGAACGTTCCTGCAGCTTGAATCCACTCCGATCGATGACCTGGCAGGAAATGAACACCGAATACGCCACTCTTCTCAATGAGTTCATAGGAGTATGTTTCCTTACGAAGGGAGATGCCGTATACGCCTGGTGATGATCCGATGTATGTATGCCATCCGGACGCCATCACATTCTGAACTCCCTCATGACGTGAAGTCACCACCGCTACCATTCCAGGATAAGAATAAAATATAGGTTCTTCTATCGGCTGACGCATCTAATCCCCTCTCTTCTTCGTTATAAACACAACTTTAATTATAAAGGAAAGAAACAGGTTGAAAAAGCGTTTTGCAGAGGATTTCGCTATAAGCGACACATTCAGTATCATGTTATACTGAGATGGATCAATTTCTAAAAATACGATACTGGGAATGTGATAGGATATGGTCAAATCAGTCAAATATACCTCCTAAATAAAAGACATTATTCAAATTTAGGAGGTTATAACTTATGTTTAATTCAATCGTGTTAGATCAGTGGGATCGAAAGCCATACTTTGACCACTACTTGAATCAGGTCAGATGTACCTACAGCATAACTGCTAATCTGGATATCACTCTTTTGATCAACGAACTGAAGCTTAAAGGATTGAAGTTCTATCCGGCTCTTATTCATATGATCTCTACGGTCGTCAATGCACACAGAGAATTTCGAACTTGTTTTGATGCCGAGGGGAGATTGGGCTACTGGGACGAAATGTCTCCGAGTTATACGATTTTTCATGAGGACAACAAAAGTTTCTCAACGATCTGGACAGCATTCCATGAAGATTTCGAGACGTTCCACATTCGTTATCTGGAAGATATGAAGAATTACAAAGATCACAAACAATTTGTTGCCAAACCCAATGAACCGCCAAATACTTTTCCCGTTTCCAGTATTCCTTGGGTGAACTTTACGGGATTTAATCTGAATATTTACAATGAGGGAACCTACTTGTTGCCTATATTCACGATGGGGAAATATGTTCAACAGAACGATAAAGTATATCTTCCCTTATCCGTTCAGTTACATCACGCCGTGTGCGACGGCTACCATGCTGGTGTTGTATTTCATGAATTGCAATCACTTGCAGATCGATGCCAAGATTGGTGTTAGTTATCTAAATGACAAAAAGGCATTCCTGACTTCGTAATGGAGTCAGGAGTGCCTTTCTTTTTCTCTTTTTTTCAAAAGATATTTAATTGCATTTACTGTACCCACAGTTGCTGCATGTTTTGCAACCTTCCACATTCATCAGGGATGCCGAGCCGCATGAAGGACATAAATCTCTCGATTCGGTAAAGGTTTTCTGATCCTCTACTTTTGGATACGTGCTCTCCACTTGATTCTGTTTTTGTAATGCTCCAGGTTCGTTCTCCTGCACATCGCTCTGTACATGACTTTCCAATGCTTTGGCGACTGCATCAGCAATCGATTCAACCCTATTGGCTCCGAAGCCAATCGCTCCCGAACCACCGATTCCCTTGAGATGTTTGATCAACAGTTCAACCTTGTGCCCATGATCTCCGTATCGAAGGAATAGAGAGCATACTCGACCGAGTGCCTCAGCCATGGCAAACACATCCGATCCCGCTTTGCCCACGTTCAGGAAGATCTCACCCGGCGTTCCCTCCAGATCATTGATCGTAATGTAAGCCATACCAAATGGCGTATTGATTTTGTATGTTGCACCACGCAGTACCTGAGGACGGCTTCTATATTGTTTATCCAGTACTGTAGAAGAGGACGGGGCTTGATCAGAAGAATGCGTTCTAACACCAACCTGGCTATTGGAAGTTCCATCACTTGCCTGTACTTCAGCACTATTCGGGTTTTCTATAGCAGATACGACTGTCTTCTCTACAGCTTCCGCCGTGTTCTGATCTTCACCTTGGGTCTCTTCCTTCTTCGACGTGGACAACACCTGCACATCCCTGCTGCCGTCGCGGTATATCGTTACTCCCTTGCAGCCAAGGTCGAAGGCCAGTTCGTACAGCTCAGCCGTATCCTCCACTGTAAAATCAGCCGGACAGTTGGCCGTCTTCGAGATCGAACTATCCACCCATTGCTGGATCGCAGCCTGCACCCGGATATGATTCTCAGCCGACAAATCCATCGCCGTCACATAATATTCTGGTAAAACTTCACCCGGATGTTCATCCAGCCAGTCTTGTGCAATCGGTACGAACTGTTCATCATAACCTAGACGGCTTTGACGGAAATACTTGAAGGCGAAATACGGCTCAATACCTGTTGATGTGCCCACCATCGTACCTGTACTTCCCGTTGGCGCTTGTGTGATCAGTGTGACATTTCGAATGCCCTGTTTACGGATGGCCTCTCCCACTTCAGGGTACGTCGCAACCATGTTTTTCATGAATCCACTCTGTAAATACGGTTCAGCTTCGAAAGCTGGAAAAGCTCCCTTCTCTGCTGCAATCTCTGCCGATGCCAGATAGGCCTCCTTCGCCATGAATCCATACAGTCTATCCAGAAAAACAAGAGATTCAGGACTGCCGTATCGAATACGCAGCTTAATCATCAGCTCTGCCAGTCCCATGGTGCCAAGCCCAACCCGGCGTTCACGCTGCTGATTCAGTCTATTTTCCTCAAAATGATATGGTGTTGCATCGATGACATTGTCCAAAAATCTAGCCGAGATACGAGTGGTTTCCGCCAGTTCATCCCATGCCACATCATGATTTGTTTCATCGTAGAATTTGGACAGATTGATCGCAGACAGATTACATACACCCCAGGCAGGCAGACCCTGTTCTGCGCAAGGATTAGTACAGTTAATCGGATTGAAGTACCAGCTGTTGGACATCTGGTTGTAGTACTCCATGAATACCACACCGGGCTCTCCAGATTTCCAGGCTGATTCAATAATGGTATGCCAGATTTCGCGCGCCTTCAGTGTACGATAGTGCACCACCGCATGACCTGCGGCTTTCCATTGCTGCATATCCCCGTTCCACTCGATGTCGTAGTCCGGATCGTTCGTATCGGGGAAAACCAAATCCCAATCTCCGTCCTGCTTGACAGCCTCCATAAATGCGTTGCTCACACATACAGACAGATTGGCATTGGTCACCTGCCCCATCGTTTGTTTCACGGTAATAAAATCAAGCACATCCGGATGCCAGTCATTCATCATCAGCATGAGCGCACCCCGGCGGCTTCCGCCCTGTTCAATCAGTCCAGTCGTATAACTGAACAATCCGCCCCACGATACGGAACCGCTGGATGATCCGTTGACACCTTTCACCACCGCTCGGCGAGGACGCAAAGAGGACAAATTAATACCTACACCTCCCCCACGTGCCATAATTTCCGTCATCTCGGTCAAAGTCTTCATGATGCCACCCCGACTGTCTTGCGGAGACGGAATGACATAACAATTGAAAAGTGTCAGCTCATCGCTTGCCCCCGCGCCCGCAGCAATGCGGCCTCCGGGTACTAACTTCCAATCTTCCAACACGGAGCGGAACTTGGACTCCCACGTTGCCCGCTGATCGGCTGTGGATTCGACAGAAGCCATCGCTTTGGCAAGACGGTCCCACATCTCTTCCGGTGTTTTTTCTATGTTGAGTGTCAATTTCTCCACGTTTGTCTCAATCATCTCTCCGCTTCGAGTCCTTACCTGTACAAGCTGACCCTGACGTTCTATGATTTCGCCCACTTCCTTGGTTGGGAACTTCGGATCATCCTTCGTTAATACCAATACCACATCTCCGACCTTGGCATGATTCGAATCAGCGTCCTTCCAGGCGTATCGGTCCAGGAATATTTTTTCGCTAAGTCCTTCTAATTGGTACGATCGTTGGTTCGATTTCATCGCTACATTCAACCTCCCCGGCATAAAGCTCCATTTTCACTATAAAAGTAAATTATGACGAAACACCACATATAGTGATATAAAAACAGTATATTACACCATATATTGATTTTCCATGCGACTTTTATCACAGACCTTATTTTATAGACTCCCTATACACGGACAAGCTTCTTCACACACCCTCATACGCATGAATACGACATCAGTGAATTTTTTGGCACAGAAAAAACATGTGCCTTTACTAAATTTCTGGGTTCAATATAAGTTAAACTAATCATTTGCACGTCAACGGAGAGGACAGAAAAAACCTGAAAAAGCGAAGCGTTCGCCTAAAAGCTTTCTGAAAGAAAGCTGCATCGAAAGCATACGCTATCCCCGGATTTCCCCCTCCAGAAAAGGGAATCAAAGAAATCTGGGGATAACAGCGATTGGAAGGTTGTTCTGTCATCGTAGTGTTCGTGCAAATAAAATGTAGTTCAACTTATATAGTTATGAACTGACTCTCATTCGTCCATACTATTACCTACGAATAAAACGTCATCACGTATGGCAGGGGAGGAAACACCATGAACCGGAAAAACCCGCACCACATGAATCAACCTGTAGCCGAGCTACCCGTTCCGTTGGAATTTGATCGGACCTGGATTAATCAATTGGAATCACGACTGGATAAAGGAGGTCCTTGGGGGGATTATCGACTCTTCCAACTCGGCATTCAAGCCGAAGAGACCAACCTGATTCCCAATTTTGACGAGATCCAATGTCTCAAGCATCTACAAGGTCTCACTCCACTCCCTCACCAGATGGACACTGCACGCAGAGTATTATTTGAAATGTCAGGCCGGGCCATTCTCGCCGATGAGGTGGGTCTTGGCAAAACCATTGAAGCCGGTCTCATTCTGAAAGAATATATGGTTCGGGGTCTCGTATCCAAGGTACTCATTCTCGTGCCAGCCTCTCTTGTACTGCAATGGGTACGGGAGTTGAATTCAAAATTTGGCATCCCTGCTATTGCCCAGAAAAAGGCCTATTCCTGGCAGAATGAAGTGGTTGTTGCTTCCATGGATACAGCCAAACGTGACCCGCATAAAGATATGCTGCTGAATACCGACTACGACATGATTATTATTGACGAGGCTCATAAACTCAAAAACAAGAAAACAACCAACTATCAATTCATGCTCAAATTGCGCAAAAAGTATTGTCTGCTGCTCACAGCTACACCTGTGCAGAACGATATGAGTGAATTGTTCAATCTGATCAACCTGCTGAAGCCCGGTCAACTGGGTCGTCAGGGTGACTTTGCGGCCAACTTTGTTGTAGACAAACGGGTTCCGAAAAATCAGGAACAGCTTAAGAACGAGTTATCCAAAGTCATGATTCGTAACCGCCGCGGCGAAGGCCCTGTTCAATTTACCAAACGGAATGTCTCCAACGTGAATCTGCAACTATCGCCCGAAGAACAAGCGCTTTATGATGGCGTGACTTCCTTTGTTAAAGACCAGTACCAGGAAGCTGGCGGCAACCTGAGCAGCATGCTCTCCCTTGTTACATTGCAGCGTGAAGTGTGCAGCAGTCGGGATGCTGTATTCGTGACGCTGGTTAATCTGTCGAAGAAACTTCCGCTGGACTCTCCCCTTCGGGACAAGATTTGGGAACTCGTTGCCCATATTAAAGCGATCAAGGAGAATACCAAAGCGGAGAAAACGATGGAACTGGTTCGGAACATGAATGAAAAAGTAATTATCTTCACTGAATACCGGGCCACGCAGGAGTATCTGCTAAACTATTTCCGCAACAATGGGCTTACGGCAGTACCCTATCGGGGTGGCATGAATCGAGGCAAAAAAGACTGGATGATGGATCTCTTCCGCGGGCGTGTGCAGGCCATGATTGCAACCGAAGCAGGTGGTGAGGGCATCAATTTGCAATTTTGCCATCATATGATCAACTTTGATCTGCCTTGGAACCCTATGCGGGTAGAGCAGCGGATCGGTCGGGTACACCGGCTGGGACAGCAAAATGACGTGAACATCTTCAATTTATCCACGACTGGAACCATTGAGGAACATATTCTGAATCTGCTGCATGAGAAGATCAATATGTTTGAGATGGTGATCGGCGGGCTGGATGTCATTCTGGAACGGCTGGAGAAGAAGGAGTCTATTGAGAAAAGTTTGTACAAGATCATGCTGGAATCACAAACTGATGAAGATATTCGCCGAAAAATGGATTCACTTGGACAATCGCTGAACTCTATTCAACGTGAGGTTTCAGATGAAGGGCCTGCCGTATCCGGGTTGTTAGATCTTCGTAAAGGAGGTAGCTAACTCATGACCATGTCTCCCCATGAAGTGCAGGCTTATGTTCTCACCTATCTGGAAGCACTGGATTGTCAGATTATGGAGCGTTCCCCTGCCCATGTTACAGTCAAACTCTCGCCTGAGGCGGACAAAGCGTTGACCAATCGCCCCTATTATTGGGGGTTCGTGGAACGAACCGGAGCACCCGCTGAGACAATGTCCTTTACATTTATATTTGATCCTGACAGTTATCAGCAGGCCATTGAAGCAGCAGAAGCCACAGTTGCGCAAGCATCACCTCCTGCTGTTCCTAACCCTGATGGAACGAATGGCGTAACCAACGGTAGTCCTCAAGGCGATCCACCAAAAGAAACTATTCTAGGCCGTTACTTCGGTATTACGCCATCGCTGCCACAGCTGGGGCCAGGACGAATATTGCGTGAAGAAGTGGTGTATGGCAGTCGCAGACTCCAGCAGATTTTCGGCGCTGCCCGTGAGGGCGGTGCCTTCGTGAACCTGTTCGAACAGGCTGCCAAACGGCAATTGCGGGCTACAGCGCCAGCCGTATATGAGCCTTGGCTTGGTGTCTGTTTCAAGGTGGAATTCGCCTGTGATTTGAAACGGGAGGAATTGCATTTTCTCGGCATTTCCCTTCGCTCGGGTGAAATTATAGAAAAATTCGGCACCAAGCTGAACCGACGAGATCTTAGTCCGAGGCTTGCGGAGAACATGCATGTACAGACAGCTAAAGTTTCGTTATTTGATGCCGGAGCTGCTCTGGAATCTCATTTGACGAACCGCTTGCTGGAACTCGATTATAGCTGGGCAGAGAAAGCCCAAGAGCGGCTTGATCTGGAGCTGGACGTGTTGGACACCTACTATGAGGCGGTACTCCGGGAAGATACGCCTGAGGTAGAATTACCAGGTAACATAACCTCAGACACGGAGAATGAGAATGTCCATTCTGACCGCACGCCACCTGCACCACTGATAAAAGTTGTGGATATAACTAACGCTAAACCCATTGGAGCAGATGTAGAACTGGCGGCAGAGGCCGCAGTACCGATCGACTCCGAGACAGATGCCGAAGAAGAGAAAGCAAAACAGGCGGTAATCGATCGCGAAGCTATGAAACTGCAGTATGAGACACGCCGGACCGAGATGATCTGGCAATATGAACCCAAAGTGAAAGTGACTGCCATTAGCAGCGGCATGTTTCACTTAAGATAGACGAAGACACTACTTTTCCTGCAAATGCTGGCAAAAGTAGTGTTTATTCATGATCAGCCGCCCGACAGGTTGCAGCAACCTTTGCATAGCCTGTCCCCTAGAATGAAACTAGGACCCGCTCAGGTAACGGATAAATGAAAAGTAGGTGTAAATTTGAAACGATTCTTTCATACGTGTTGGAACAACGCTCGGAAAACAACCTGTATAACCTTGGGCTTGCTCAGTTGTCTTGCCCTGTTCTCTTTTTGGTCGATAGCCAATGCAGAGGAACAAAAAACGTCTTCGCTATCCCCCGCATCATCAATTGAGTATAGTCCCAAACATCATGCCATTCAGAATGAAAAGCTAGCTCCCGCTGCTGTGCAACGGTTTGCAGAGCAACAAGCTGTTACACTTGGTACAGCTAACGGCGAAGTGCATTGGAAGAACGCCGACCTGGACTTCTACCCTCTGGGGCCGGGTTTACATAGCTGGCTCGTACAAGCTGAGTTTGAAGGCAAACCGATCGGATATATGATTATTACGGCCACAGAGCAGGGTCAGTTGATGCTTAGTGAATATGGTCATGGAGAACAGTCACCATACAACAATGAACTTCTTGGACAAACCTTGGATCGACAACATGTGAACCTTGAGGTATTACTTGCTGGAGGAGGAGAGCTTCATCTTGGTTATGCTCTTCCCCTGCTGGCTTATTGGAAAGTGGAGCAACCTAATCATCCTGCACTTTATATTGATGCTACCAACGGAGATGTACTACCGTCAGAGTTTCTGAACCTGCTGGAGGCTTATTCCAAACAGACCTCTGTCAGCATAACTGATTTATCCACAACGCCATCTTTATCAGTCGACCCACTTCATCTCCGACCCGTCTTCAATCCGGCTGACAATCTGTTGTGGCTTACCTCCAAACCTGTTGCTGCCGACCGGGCACAAGATGTGATACAACACGGGGAGAATCAAGAGATTGTTTTCTCAGCGGGTGATCGTAACGCCGTATACGGTGGTCCTCTACCCGTTAGCGGTTATCAGCTATGGCATGCAGATCAGGAAGCAGAGTCCATTCTATATGTAGCGCTAGGTGGAAAATCATCCATTCAACGCTTTGTCCCTTTGAGCACATTGCAGCAAGATGGCCATTTTTACCTCGTAAATCCTTGATCATCAGCAAATTCTTAAGACACAGTCAGATAATTTGTAAAACAACAAATAAGACGCCTTCCCATTTTATTAAGGGATTGCGTCTTTTGGTTTACTATTAGTGAAATAGGTAAGCGATAGTCACCCTTTGCCCGAAGAACTTCGTTTATGAGACTGTGTATCGAATTCTTTTTCCTTTTTCCCCACCCACAGGGATACAGCGAAAGGGATCATACCAAACCACTTCATCGCCCACGGCTCTTTCCTTTTGGTGCGACCTTTCCGCTCATCCTTCGGCGTATCGATATAATGCACTACACGTTGCGTAATGTATTTTACCAACTCATCACTTTTGGCCATAACCTCTGCCTCCTTCGCTCCTGCACTTTCACGGAGCTTACGATAGTTCTATTGTGTGCAGGATGTGCAATGGTTAAACATTTTTTTATTGAAAGGAGTATGAAAACCCTCAAAATGCACAGTCTAATGCCAAAGGTATCCATACAGTCTTTAATCTGCATCCGGTACCTATTTCATGAAGGAGTGTGTATTCCCATGTATAAGCTGCTGACCGCTTCGGTGGCCTTGCTCATTAGCTTCCATTGTCTTCCCATCCTGCCCCACCATGTCGCGCATGGAAAAGCAGCCCCGTCCCAGAACAGTCCATCCATGCTGCCAGTGACCGATGGAGATGCTTATCGCTCAAGTCATCATGCCTTTGCAGCACCCGTTATCCTGCTCGACGTAGGCCATGGGGGTATTGACGGTGGTACGTCAGCCCAAGGTGTGCTGGAAAAAGATATCAACCTGGCCATTAGCCAAAAGGTCTATCTCCTGCTTCGCAGCAAAGGTTATGCCGTTATCATCAATCGACTTGGTGATTATGCACTTAGTGATGAGAACCGCTGGCTGAACAGCCGCTCCCGTCATACCAGAGATCTTGCCCAACGTAAAAGCCTTAGCGAAGAAGTAAGTACAGATATCGTGGTCAGCATTCATGCGAACTGGAGTCCCCGATCGACAGCACACGGCCCGGTGGTACTGCACCAGAAAGAAGGCAGGAGTTATTTGCTGGCCCAATCCATTCAGGATGCCATGAACAAGTTGTACGAAACGGAGCACGGGGTTGTATGGGGCAAGCCCTTTTATATATTGAATTACGTGAAGCAACCTGCCGTCATCGTCGAAACCGGATTTTTGAGCAATGCGGCAGATCGAGCCAGAATGAATGACCCCGCTGAGCAAAAACGAATCGCCCAGTCCATTGCCAATGGCATTATTTATTATCTGTCGGTAGTGTAGGAGCAGACTGCCATTGCCACACATCTCGAACCAGATCACCAATCCCTACAAATTGGACCTGATTTTGCAGACGGGAGACGGATTCACGAATTACTGCGGATGTGTTCATCCCCGAATGACCGACATGACCAATGACAACACAGATATCCTTGTCGATCGCACGCTGAGCAGCCAGATCAAGTTGCTTGCGAATGTGTTGCTTGGAGTTTTGATCATCCAAGAAAATGTCATTACCTACAGGTGGCATGTTTTTGGATATGGCCAGTTCCCCCACCACGGAGCGAAAGTTCGTACGACTGTCTACAAAGAAGAGGCCCCGCTCCTTGCATACATCGAGCACAATGGACATGATGCGTTTGTCTGAAGTAATTTTGGAACCCATATGATTGTTCATGCCAATGGCGTGGGGCACATCATCAATCGCTTTCTCCACACGTGAGCGGACTTCTTCATCTGTTAGATTGGATGTGATTGCACCCGGGCCCAGCCATTCAGGTCGTCCTTTCTTGGGTTCCATGGGCATGTGCACAATCACATCCATCCCCTTTTCATGTGCAGCCATCGCATCTTTCTTCGTTGTTGGCAAAAAAGGCATGACCGCTACCGTTAGTTTAACTGGCATCGCCAGGATCTCTGCCGTACCCTTCATGTCATTACCAACATCATCGATGATAATCGCTAACCGTTTGTGATTCGATGTGGACTCTGAAGCTGCCGCTGTAGGCCCTCCTGCCGATATGCCTGCGTAAATCACAATCAAAAATGCCATGATACCTGCAATGAATCGATAAATCTTTCTCTGTACCTTCATCATGATTCCCTCCCCGTAACTTCTGTGATCTCATTGTTTGATAATGAAGGGAGGATTATGTAAGCCAAAGCCTTCCTTAATGATCATATCCCCGCCATTGAAGACCTCTATCTCAAGTGAAGATCTCCATCATTCCAGTTTTCTCCTTAGCATTCAGACAATAACTGTCATTGAACAGTTGGAAAATAGAGATTAATTAGGAAAAATACTGTAATTTGTCAGGTTTTCAGTTTAGGAATTTTTTAGTAGAATCAACAAATGAAAGAGGTTCTATGCTTCATTTCTATCCTATGATTTATGGAAGGAGGTTTTGAAAGGGTTTACATAAAATAAATGCCAGACAATCCGCTATTCTTGTTTGTTATTCCTGGTTGCGGTTTCTCTATGTAACTTACTATTATCGAGGAGGATGAAAGTAGTGAAATTCAAACTAAAAAAGACGATTAATGTTCTTTTGGCCTGTTTAACAGCCCTGCCTTTGATGTTAACCCCGACAAATGTGTCAGCAGCCAGCGATGCCAACATTAATTTGTCCTCGGAAAAACAGCTAATCAAGGGCTTTGGGGGCATTAACCTTCCTGCCTGGATTGGTGATCTGACTCCCGCTCAACGTGAAACTGCTTTTGGTAATGATCAGAATCAGTTAGGTTTCTCAATTCTCAGAATCTACGTTGATCCAGATTCCAATAACTGGTATCGTGAAGTTGCCACAGCCAAACGGGCTATCGAAAAGGGTGCTATTGTATTTGCATCCCCATGGAATCCTCCAAGCAGCATGGTTGAAACATTTAACCGCAATGGGGACACAAATGCCAAACGTCTGAAATACGACAAATATACCGCATATGCGCAACATCTGAACGACTTTGTAACCTACATGAAAAATAACGGCGTAGATCTATATGCCATTTCTGTGCAAAACGAACCGGATTATGCTCATGACTGGACTTGGTGGACTCCACAAGAGATCCTTCGATTCATGAAAGAAAATGCCGGGTCAATTCAAGGTACCAAAGTCATGGCGCCTGAATCCTTCCAGTACTTAAAGAACATATCCGACCCAATCCTGAATGATCCGCAGGCACTTGCCAACATGGACATTCTGGGAGCACATACGTATGGAACCCAGATTTCGAATTTTGCCTACCCTCTCTTTAAGCAAAAAGGAGCCGGTAAAGAACTGTGGATGACTGAGGTGTATGTTCCAAACAGTGACAACAACTCAGCAGACCGCTGGCCTGAAGCATTAGACGTTTCCTATCACATGCACAATGCCATGGTAGAAGGTGATTTCCAAGCCTACGTGTGGTGGTACATCCGCAGACAGTATGGTCCGATGAAAGAGGACGGTACCATAAGCAAACGCGGGTATAATATGGCTCATTTCTCTAAATTCGTGCGTCCAGGCTTCCTAAGAGTCGATGCAACGAAAAATCCGGATACAAACACATTTGTCTCAGCCTATAAAGGTGATAACAAAGTAGTCGTCGTGGCAATTAACCGTGGAACTTCAGCCACAAGCCAAAAATTCGTTCTGCAGAATGGTAATGCCTCTACTGTGTCCTCATGGATTACGGACAGCAGTCGAAATCTGGCAAGCGGAACCTCGCTTAACGTATCCAATGGAGCCTTCACGGCACAGCTCCCGCCTCAGAGCGTAACAACGTTTGTTGCCAACGTTACTGGCGGAAATAGCGGCGGGAATACAGGCAATGGCACTACGTATGAAGCCGAGACCGGAACGTCACTTACGGAAGCTGCCATTGAAACAATCTACACCGGTTACACTGGGTCCGGGTATGTTAACTTCAATGCGATGACTGGTTCGGCCATTCAATGGAACGGCATTAATAACACGACAACAGGTACCAAAAACGTAAAGTTTCGTTATGCGCTGGAAAGCGGCACTCGGAACCTCGACATTTTTGTGAACGGAACCAAAGTCATCAGCAACGAGCCCTTTCCGGCTACGGGAAGCTGGTCCACTTGGGTTGAAAAAACAATACAGGTCCCCATGAACACGGGGACCAATACATTGAAAGTGGTTACCACCGGATCGGAAGGACCGAATATTGACAGCGTTAATGTTACCGCAGCACAATAAACGTTCCGTATGGCTGATGGAAGACATTTGCTGTACGTGCAGCTAAGCACTAACCTCTTGGATACTAAATCTAGTGTTAGTGTTATATCAAAAAAATGCAAAAAAGACTCCTTAAGCATTAGCTTAAGGAGTCTTTTTATTAGATGCGGTCGAGAGGACTCGAACCTCCACGGGGGTTAGCCCACACGGACCTGAACCGTGCGCGTCTGCCAATTCCGCCACGACCGCATATTGTATCTCCGTCATCAATATCGGCGACAAGAAATAATATATCATGCGTAATCTATCATGTCAACACTGAAAATAATAACAATAAAGCCCGAATCAGACGTCCATGTCGATTCGGGCCTTACCTTTAACTGTTGCTAATAGTTTGGTTCATTAATACGGAAGCATACTACAAATTACAGCTTGGAAGGCCAGTTGCCATACCATGCATAACCGCCTCTTCTTTCTTTATCAATATCACTTAATTTGTATTTAACTACCCCGTCACGACCAATAAAGATTGGTTTATCCGTTCCGATCTCATAGAAGCGTGCCCAAATTGGTGCAGCTTTGGAATCAGCGATAATTTTACTATCTCCATTAGCTCTTTCATACTTGTAACCCGTAATTTTCACTTTGTTAAACCAAGCCTCCGCTCCTTTAATGGATGCGGTAATTTTAGCGTTAGCAGGTCTGGTTTTCAGAAATTTAACAATCGTTACACTCTCTCCAGCTGTCAGCGATGGCACTTCGTAGATTCTTGCGCTCGCTGGTTTAAGAGAGCTGGAATCATGTTGTTGTCCCCATGCTGTCAGCTTACCACCTGAAACGACCTGTGTATTCAGAATCGCCTCCACACCTTTGGCAACTGAATTTTTACTGCGGTTAGCAAGTGTACTGTCGATAAATGAGAAATCACCTTTGCGTGCCGCTACTTCATCCAGCATGATCATTACATTAATCATGGCATCATCATTGTAAGTGATGTGCTTGTGGTATCCGGAGCTTTGGTAAACTTGTGGCCACCCGCCGTTTGAATACTGCATGTTGATCAAAAAGTTAATTCCTTTGATTGCAGCTGTGGAGTAACGCGGATCATTCGTCTTTTTAAATTCCTTCGCCAATCTTCTAATTTCTGAGTATGTAGCCTTGTTGTCTATCGTGGACTTTGCCCACTCTCCACTTGTCTGTTTATAATCTTTTCTCCAACCTCCATCCGGCAGCTGGTTCTTCAAAATATCAGAAATACTCGCTGTAGTACCCGACGCATCTGCAGCAGATACCGTCCCTACAGGGAGAACTGCCATTCCAACTGCTGAGAACACCATCGTACATGCCAGGACAAAAGTAATTATTTTCTTCGCTTTCAAATGTAACACTCTCCTATGTTCGTTTTTATAAATCTTCCACTTCTACTTTACCTATGATACGCGTCTCTAAACCTCCTTTATTTGTATTTATCGCATAATAAAATCAATTTTAATCCAATATGTGGATTGGATAATCAGATAATATGCAAAAAATCGATTTTTGTCAATATATGCAACTTAATGAATATAATCTCTCTAATTCTACATAACGGAATAGTTCTTTTAACTCATGACAAACCTATCTATTTATCCAAATTCGTCTTACACGAATCAATAATGACGTTTTTGTCATGAATGATACCCAAACTCGATCCCTTTTTTCATATAAAAACCTTAATTCCGCTAACATTGAGGTATTAAGAAAGGGTTTAAATGGGTTTGACAATTACGCATTTATGCAATATAGTTTCAAATAGTTACAAAAACTTAATTATTCATTGCCGAGTTTCATGTTTGAAAACGGGGGAACCAATTTGGGTGAATTATTCTTATACATAGGAAATATAGGGAACCTTCTACCGAACCCTTAGCTAACTCCGTAGACATCGAAGGGAGAACATTGATTTTGAAAAAACTGATTATCTCCATTTTTGGAGCAGCTGTATTATTTACATCCGGGGCAACAAGCACAGAGGCAAGCAGTATCAACTCCGTAGTGAACAACATGACAGGTATTCCTTACAAATGGGGTGGCACAACTGTAGCCGGCTTCGACTGTTCTGGTTTTATGAGATATCTTTTCAACAAATACAGCATTGAATTACCACGTACTTCGCAGCAGCAAGCCAAAGCAGGTACTCCCGTATCCAAGAGCAATGTTCGGACAGGTGATCTGGTGTTCTTTAATACAACAGGCAAAGGCATTTCACATACAGGTGTATATATCGGCGGCGGACAATTCGCTCATGCCTCCAGCAGTAAAGGTGTAAGCATCACGAAGTTATCGAATCCATACTTCAATGATCGTTATGTAACAGCACGTCGGGTAACTGGACAGTTTATGTATGATAAAATGTTAGGTAAAATGTGATTCACATACAAAAAGGCATCGGTTATTAACCGGATGCCTTTTTTGCACTTAAAAATGTATGTTGCATTGCTTACTAATGCAGAGCCTTCTGCACTCGCATCGCACCCTGAGACAGGGCATGTCCTCCACCAACAGCTCCAGCCACGGCTACGGTCTCCATAATCTCCTGATCTGTTGCGCCCTTAGCACGGGCTTCTTCTACATGGTAGAAGGTACATACCTCATTGTTGGCGAATAATCCAATGCCAAGCGCAATTAGCTGTTTTGTCTTCGCATCAATCACACCAGGTTGGAAACATTCTCCGGTAAACTCATGATACGACTTCACCACACCTGGCAGCACATCGCTTAATGCTCCAATCTGATCCTTGTAGGCATGAACTTTATCATTCATCAATGTCATGGCTTGTAGCACACCCTCTCGGCTATAGTTACAGATCTTCCTCACTGTACCTATCTTCTCTCCCGAGTGAGCCAATTATGCCAAGAAATCATGGTAATTCCAAACATTTAAAGCTCATGGCCCTGCCATAATTATCAGCTGTTACTCACTAAGTGGACTCTGGCGCGGCTCGCTGAACAGCTGATAGCTGTAACCTCGGTCCAGCTTAACGACACGTCGATTCTGACGACGGATAAGTACCTGCTCGCCATCCCAGGCAACCACAATGCCCTTCACGTCGTTCGATTCCAGCTCGTCCCGTACGACTCTAACTTTCTCACCTGACAGACGCAGGGCGTCCAATTCTGTATCACTAATCATCTTCATGGCTCCTATATTTCAAATTTATTTACAAAAAGAGACCTAAATGAAAAGTCATTTAGGTCTCACGTGACTGTATTGGACTGTCATGTCATTCGAAATTATGTCCCGACTGAAAGTTACCGCTGCGCGTGCTCTTTGCTGTCGTTCTTCTCGAACCAAAAATCAAGCACTTTGGCGGACATCACACGTTCTTCAAGGTACTCCACTTGATGCGGTGTAAATTGTTCTTTCCAAGAGAAGGACAACTCTTCGCACAAGCCTACAATCGTCAGTAATTCTGACCAGGCAACATAGCGTTTGTACCAGAAAAATTGAGGATGTTCAATCATATAGGGATAAAGGTCATCGAATTCCGTATGTTTACAATCCAGGGCACGTTCAAAATGAACTTTCGATTCCGCCAGCTTATCATTAAAAAATTGTTCTGTTGCCGGTTGGTTCCCCATGGTGTTGCCTCCTCTCCCTAACATAACCCCATTATAAATGAAATCGGCGGTCATGCAAAGGCATAGTTCAAAAAATAGGCCCTATTCCTTTAAAATGTCACATTTCGTTATCGTCAAATTGTACCGTACCATCATTCAGGGAACGAATGCGTACCAAGGCTTCCACCGGAATACCCTGTTCACGAATCGTGCGTGCCCCCGCCTGAAAACTTTTCTCGACCACAACGCCGAATCCGACGAGTTCCGCACCGGAACGCTCGATAATTTTGATGACGCCACGAGCGGCATCTCCATTGGCAATAATATCATCAATGAACAAAATGCGGTCATTCTCATGAATGAACTCGCGGGATACCATAATGTCAGTTACAATTCCTTTGGTAAAGGACGGTACACGTTCACAGTAAGCATCAGGATCAGCCAGAAGTGTTTTTTTGCGACGGGCGAATACAAGTGGCACCCCCAGTTCATAGGCTGCGGCAAACGCAACCGGAATCCCTGAGGATTCTACCGTGATTACCCGAGTTACTCCACTTTCACGAAAACGGGCAGCGAACTCACGTCCCATCTCCATCGTTAATGCAGGATCAATTTGGTGGTTCAACAGACCATCCAGCTTTAATACTTGATCCGAGATAACCACACCTTCTTGTAAAATTCGTTGTTTCAATAATTCCATGATTTGACCTCCCAAGCCTATCCTATGAGGTAAAAGTATCATATATCTATCTATAAGTTCAAGCGAAATTGCCTTGACGCTGTCCTTGGGACGCATTTCAAGCCAAAGCTCATTATCGATTGTCATGACTTTCGTGGGTCAAGCATACCTTGTACCATGGTACCCGCATGTCCAAACTATACAGGGGCCTGAGAGGGGAAACACATGAAACAGGCATTTCGGGTGCTGCAGATCGCATTTACATACATTGGAACGGTTGTTGGAGCCGGCTTCGCTACAGGGCAGGAAATTTTGCAGTTTTTTACCCAGTATGGCAAATGGGCCACCATCACCATAGGCTTATCCACCATGCTCTTTGTCTGGTTAGGTACCAAAATGATGCTGATCGCTCACGATACCGGGTCCCGCTCTTATGAGGATCTGAACAAACATTTATTCGGCCATAAGGCGGGCAAATGGATCACCTGGGTGACCCTTCTCATTCTCATTGGCGTGAACAGTGTCATGCTTGCCGGAGCAGGCTCCGTTTTTGTCGAACATCTGGGTTTGCATTATCAGACAGGTCTGATCGTCACACTTGTAGGGACATATCTGCTTCTCGGTCGGGGCATTCAAGCCATCCTACAAATGAATAGCATCGTTGTGCCCATGATGCTCCTGTTATCTCTGCTCATGATCACAAGTACCATCCATCATCCAGGTGCTTCCCGATTCATCACACTGACGACAGACTCAAACCCTATTCAAGTGTGGCTGTCTCCACTGTTGTATACTTCATTCAATCTGGTGTTGGCTCAAGCTGTTCTTGTGCCTGTAGGTAACCAGATTCGTAGCCGGAATGTGCTGAAGTGGGGTGGAGTATTGGGTGGAATTGGCGTTGGTTTCATGCTGATGGCAGCTCATTTTGCCATGTCAGCTCAGATGCCCGGCATCATCCAATTCGAAATCCCGATGGGCAGCATTGCCTTTCAACTTGGATGGGCAGTGCAATCTGTATATGTATCCCTTATTTTCATGGAAATATTCACTACCTTTGTAGCCGATATCTATGGAATGACCTTGCAACTGAGACAACATATACGTGTCCATCCCCGTTTCATTACATTAACCATTATGCTATTGTGTTACTCACTCAGCCAGTTTGGATTCAGTTCCCTGCTGTCCATCCTTTACCCCATCTTTGGAACAATGGCATTAATCTGGGCTGCCAAATTGGTACTGAACCGCTGGGGCACCTTTCGTAAACGCAACAATATATAAATCTCACGGTCCATGTATTTCATGAATATGAGCATCCGTTTGCCTTCTAACCACAATTCACCGCGGGTACTCTTTCCTTAAACATGACAAAAGGCCGCTGTTTATCACAGCGGCTCGCACTTTTTGCTCTACGTTTTAGGCTTGGCTAGGAAACTGTAGATACATCTTTTTCAGCTCATTGACTGATCTGCCGAGCGAGTAATGTGTCTTGGCTTTTTCACACGCTGAACGGGCAAGTTCATAACGATAAGCCGGGTCCAGCATCACCTTTTCAAGCGCTTCAGCCAATGCAGAAGGATCTTCTGCCGGTACAAGCAACCCATTGCTACCGTTCTCGATCTGTTCCGGTATACCACCTACATCCGTACCCACAAGGGCAAGACAACTCAGCGCCGCTTCAGCGAAGACGGAACCAAATGCTTCTGCCCGTGAAGGAAGTACAAAAATATCAAAGAATGGCATGAATTCCTCAGGGTGCAGCGTGTAACCATAGAAAATGGTCTCATTATAGATCCCCAATCGTTGCGCCAATTCTTCCAGATCAGGACGAATCGGTCCATCTCCAATAATATGTAACACATAATCATGACCTCGACCCTTCAGTTCCGCACAAGCTTTGAAAAGAATATCCAACCCTTTTGCCGGAACAAGCCGACATACCGTGACCAGCTGTGGTATCGCATTATCATGAGGGATCGGCTTAAAGCGCTTCTCATCAAATCCATTGGGAATCACACCGATGACATCAGGTTCCTTCACGTAGGGAGCCAGATAACGGCGGAACGAATCCGACACCGTCAAAAGGCGCTCTGCCTGGTGTTCCAGCTCACCATATATCGCAAGCAGGAATCGATGCTCCGGTCCATCCGTTTCAATGCGTCCATTAAGGATTAATTCTCGTTCATAACTGGAGTGTATCGTCTGAATGAGGGGTGTATCCGGGAAAACCGTTCTCATCGCAAGTCCTGCAATTGGGTGGTGGGCATGGATCAGATCATAGGGCTTCTGAATACGCAGTTTGGTCCACCAAAGATAATCACGATAAGTTTGAATATATTTTTGGACAACAGGACTATCCTGATATTCCGTCCAGTCAAACGTTTCGAACTGAACTTCCTCTCTGCCCTTGTTGCGAATTCGCTTTGGCAACGAGAACAGATCCATTTCCCACCTCGGGGTTGTAAATCTCTCTTGCATATACGGAATCATAGAGGATACACCTCCGGGCTGCTCCGGAGGAAAGAAAAGCGCCTGCAGCAATTTCACCGTTAGTTTCCCCCTTTCTAACTTACGTACTAATCTACTATCCATTATGACATAGGGAAGCCGGAACATCTATATTACGATAACTCGTATATACAACATATTCATGAAACGTTCCCCTCAGAAGCAAAAGCTCTAATTCAGCAGCCCATCGCTTGCGGTTGTCGTCAACATATTCATAGGATAGTCAGAATTCTCAGCTCAGTGGCTCCACGGGCTTCTCATATGTACTGTAACCATCGGTCTCTCCCAAAAAAGTATACCCGTTCCGCGCGTAAAAGGCGTTCAACGTAGCATTGCTCGCTCCGCAATCTAACCGAAGATTATGTTTGCCTTCAAAATGTATCCCGCTGCTGGACCATTGCAAAATGGAACGTCCTAAACCGCTCTGAGCATATTTTCTTCGAATCGCTAACCGATGCAGATAAATTGCGCCATCCTCGGCATGAGCTTTTGAACCCCAAAGATGAATATCCCAAGGACTTGGCTGAACCAAAAGGATGACCATCCCCGCTACGTCCGCCCCTTTTTTGAATACAAACACATCCCCACGGCGAATCGCCCCTGCCGTATCATGTGAATCTTCACCTTTAAGCAAAGCGTTCCATTGGGAAGAACCTTGGCTCTGTAACCATTCGGCTGTCTCCACCAGCAGCGACATCACATCCTCCGTATCTTCCAGCTTCGCCTGAACCGCTTGAAAACCATCGTTAATATATTCGCTACTGATCCTGAATGAGTGCATCATTGTTCTCCTCCGCTTCCTGATCTCTTTTAAACTAATGGTACTATACCGGGAAATGGATTTTTCGTCAAAACGAGAACAAAAAAAGGTAAAAGGCGGTTGCCCTTTACCCATCTATTCTGGCTTCATCAATAATCTGATTTCGATACAACATCGTCAGGTGCAAGGTGTCAAACTCCATTTCCTTGTCCAACTCCTGCATCAACACTTCGACCAGGCTCTTTCGCTGAATGCTGGTACCAGGAACCTCGTATTCAATGTATCCCGTCAGATCGGAATGAGAAGTGTCTATAGTTGCTGTTCCCACAGGCAATCCACCTCGCTCCTGAAGAAACAACTCATATACCCGGAACTCCCGATCCTTACGCTTCAGCATGACATAACATGTTTCTTCAGCAGCTTCCAACTCATCCAGATCCGATTCATCGGTATCCTCAAATTCCTCGGAGAAATCGCGATGTACCCACTCTAGCGTCTCGAGTTCGTTGCCCTGATGCCACATGCGGATTGTAATCGTATCGATGATATCTTCATCCAGCTCTCTGACCAGTAACTCTGCCGCAGCTTCCAATTGATTCTCTTCCGGCTCGTCATACCAGTGTATTTCACCTTGTACATCAGCGCCATATTGTTTTAAGGAAGCTTCTGCAAGTTCCTGCCCTTCGACATCATTGAAAATATAAGTCGATATGCTGCGTCCTGCGCTTACCATTTCCATCTCCAGAACCTGATCCCGATCTTCATATGTAAACGATTCGGCTTGTGAAACAGGGATTACCTTACTTCCACTGCTACCTATATCGTCATAGCTGCCTTCGTCATGATTCATCTCTTCAGACGTCCACACTGTCTCTGACTCAGGCATATGCAGAACCGTATGTAATGAGCCACAACTAACCAGCACTTCATAATACGCAGCTTCCAACGCATCTGCAAGAGATCGGACATAGGCATATACTTTTTCCACAATAAATTCCTCTGTATCATCTGGCAGAGACTCCTGCTCGATCTGAAGACTACCAGATAAACGATCTCCTTCTCTGTACACAAGGAAAAGTGAGCCTGCATATTGACCATTGACCATCACGTCCTGTACTTCTCCACCTGATGTCCGCAGGTCTGCAACCAATTCCACATCATATTTCATCACGTGTCCTCCTCCATTCCTAACGTTATTCTCTTAGGATGCCCCGAGGACGGTAGATTATGAGGAAAGTGTGCATTTTAAGTATAGGATGTAGGGTTAGACGGATAACACATATTTTTGGATTGCGTGTGCCACACCCTGCTCGTTATTGGAGAGTGTAACCTCGTCCGCAGCAGCTTTCACCTCATCCGGTGAGTTATCCATGGCAATGCCTTTTCCCGCAAAAGTCAGCATCGTAATATCATTGAAGTAGTTACCAATCGCCATAATCTCCGAAGGCATGATTCCTTTCGATTCGGCAAGCCTTTTAAGTGCAGCGCCTTTGGACGCTTCGGGATGCATCAGATCAATAAAAAAGTCACCACTCCGTGTCATATAATAAGGCAGATTCCAAGTAGACCATTCCTGAAGTACTGCATCCATCTGTTCAATCGGACCAAATGCAGTGAACTTCGCCAGCGGTTCTGTCATGTCAACCCACTTGGGTAACTTCAGTGGCTCGGCCATAAAGTTGTAATACATCTCACGCACCTGCAACCCCAAACCTTCCGGTTGATCCACATACAGACCAAATGCCGTATTGATATCAAAATGCACGCCATTAGTCCGACAGTAATCGATGATCGGTTCCAGTCCTTGTCCATCTAATGCAAAATGATGAACCACTTCACGTGTATCCACCTGTGCCGTTACGGCACCATTATGTGTAATCACATATCCATCCAGTCCCATCTGCTCCATAAAAGGAATTGTGTTCGCAGGACCTCTGCCTGAACACAGAACGATCTCTGCTCCCTGACGGGAAGCACGAATCAAGGTCTCCTGAGTCCATTCCGTAAGTTCATGATGATCAGTCAGCAGTGTTCCATCTACATCAAGCGCAATTAATTTATAGGTCATTTCAGCTTCATCCTCATCTGTTAGTAGTCGCACCCACCCAAACCCTCCCTTCCGAGGGAGGGCCCCAGAGGGCTCTGCCCTCTGGACTCCCGTCTTGCTCACCGGTGTTAGGTCGGGTCTTGCTATGTCACGGTTGTTGTAGGAACGCTTGTTGCCGGGCACACCGCTGGTCAGCGGCGGTCCCGCCCAAGCTTAACCGGGACCATTACGGGCAGGGCTTCGCTCTCTGCCCGGCTCCCTGCTTCACTTCGTGAAGAGCGGGAGCTTTTACTTCCGCAGAAGGCTCAACTCATCTGCGGTTAGTTCACGATAGCTTCCGATAGCAAGATCTGAAGCTAGTTCCAGCTCACCCATGGCTACGCGTTTCAGATAGATCACACGCTTTCCTACCGCCTGAAACATACGTTTCACTTGGTGAAACTTCCCTTCGTGAATAATAAGCGAGATCGACGATATCGTGCCTTCTTCCGTTTCTTCCTGACCAAGTATAGTCAGTTCGGCCGGCAGCGTCTCGTACCCGTCATCCAATTGAATGCCCGCATCGAAACGTTGCACATCCGCTTCATCCACGTTTCCCAGAACACGGGCTTCATAGGTTTTGGGCACATGCTTGCGTGGAGATAACAGATCATGGGCAAGTGGACCGTCATTCGTAAGAATGAGCAGTCCCTCCGTATCCTTATCCAGTCGTCCCACAGGAAACGGATTGAAGACCCGATCCTCTTTCCGCAGCAGATCCAGTACCGTCTTATCTCTGTTGTCCTCCGTAGCAGACACAACACCCGGAGGTTTATGCAACATCAGATAGATCATCTCCCGATATACAATCCGCTCCCCATCGGCTTCAATGACGTTGACCTCAGGGTTCACCTGTACACCACTGTCTTTCACCGCTTTGCCGTCCACATGGATTCTGCCTTGTTTCACCATCTTTTTGAGTTCACTTCGTGTTCCCACACCCATATGGCTTAATATTTTGTCCAGACGCAACGTTTGTTTGCCTTTTCCACTCATACCGATGTCCACCTCCACCCTGCCGGATATTCATTCTTCAGTACACCATCCAGCCATTTTCCCCAGCCAGCGGCATAACCATCTACACATACAAGAACATACCCTTTGGCAAACGTATCCGCCTTGAGCACCACTCGTTCTTCTTCAATATTTAACGTTTCACCCTTGAGGTATCTCACGGCTTCGCCATCAGCGGATGACAGATTTACGCTTCGCCGTGCTTCAGATGCATTCAAAGCACACGCAAGCGGGTGGGACGGAACAAATCGTCCATTCTTGATCGTGCCCATAAACCAACCTGGACGAATGACTTTCAGTCCCTCCAACCGAGGTGCACCAACCGATGATTGATACACACGATCTCCATAACATACCGTCTCTCCAGTTAACTCAATCTCCAATTGTTCTTTCATAAACTGACTGTAGATCGCAACCGGATCAATACTTGCCGAATCAGCTCCGCGTCCCTGACCCCGTTCCGATTTACGTCCACCGTGATCTTTACCTTTTTTGCCCTGTTTACCCGAATTCTTGCCGCCGCCAGCCTGTCTGTCATGGGACTCTCGGGATTCGATTCGCAATAAACGTTCCTTTTTACGATCAGCCTTGGTTATAGCAATTGAAGAAGCAGCAATAGAGTGATCCTTGTTCCCCTCTACTTCAATCCTGGACACATCCACGACCTGTCCATACTCCATTGCTCCTTCTTTAACTACTCCAGGTTGATCTGTTTCTACTTTTTGCCCTACACGATGCTGCAATACAGCGACATAATGTCCCTCTCCTTCCAAAAGGTGAGGCCACAATCTTGCGGTACCAAGCGTTTGATCCAACACAGCTTCCGTCTCTTCTGCCTTCTCCGGCATCATCTGACGGACCCATTCTGGACGTCCTGGAGCGAACCCTGTCTCTTCAGGAATGTCCCTGACAACGAAATCATGGTTTACATTCAGAAACTCCGCAATCATTGCTTCGTTTTCCTCCGGCGCAAAGGTACATGTCGAGTACACGATAGTTCCGCCCGGGGCTAACAATCGTGCCGCAGTCTCCAAGATATCTCGCTGCATGAGCACACATTTTTCCACCGAATGATGTTCCCACGATTTCACCATGTCTTCATCCTTGCGGAACATGCCTTCACCTGAGCAAGGCGCATCAATTAATACTTTGTCAAAATAATGAGGAAATGCATTTGCGATCCGCTCTGGCGACTCATTCAAAACAACCGCGTTACGCACCCCGTACAATTCCACGTTCTTGGCTAGCGCTTTGGTGCGTTCAGCATGGATATCGTTCGTCACAAGTACACCCTTGCCTTGCAGCTTTGCAGCAATCTGTGTCGTTTTTCCTCCCGGAGCAGCACATAGATCTAGCACGCGATCTCCAGGCTCCACCTGCAATAATTCAACTGGAGCCATTGCACTTGGTTCCTGTATATAATACAGGCCTGCATGATAATAAGGGTGTAGCCCCGGTTTAACACCATGAGGTACATAGAATCCTGTCTCACACCATGGAATAGGTCTTAGATCAAACGGAGCAATCTCATCGAATTGTTCCATCGATATTTTTAGCGTATTCACTCTCAGTCCCGCATGAGGAGACTGTTCATAAGATTTCATAAATTGTTCAAACTCATCACCCAGCAAACTTTTCATTCGCTCAGCAAATATCAAAGGTAACTTTACACCCATATTCCCACTCATCCTGTCTTGGTAAGATTGCAATATCGTTTTATTTTATCATATCCAAGCTTTGCTTTCCTATCATATCGTATCTATTCCACTACAGCGTGTAATGTAGTATAATGGCAAGTAGATTGATTCCTGAGCAAAAATTCGGGTGTTTATGCATATTATCCCAACCTTTATTTTTGCCCAAACTATATTTCGATATGATCGATGGGGGATGTCCAATGAAATCCAAGAAAAAAAAGAAAAGTGCTGCGATCCTTATATTCCTGGGTATTTTAATCATTATGATTGCAGCACTGGTTGTCGTAGACCAGCAATCCAAGAAACAGATGGATTCAGTGGAAAATGCTTATGGCATCGCTGCTTCCAAGCTTAATCCAGCTACACGGGAGCTACTTAGTGATCCCAACTATCAACAAATTATTGTACCCACTGATCTCAAAGCCAAAATCGATAACAAAGACAGCTTTTTTGTTTATTTCTTTGCTTCCGATTGCTCGCACTGCCGTGCCACAACACCTCAGTTGATGCCACTGGTTGACAGTGAAGGTATTGAGCTTCCACAGTTCAATCTGCGTGAATTCGAAGCAGGATGGACCGATTACAATATCGAGTTCACACCTACACTCGTCTATTATGAGGCTGGTGTCGAGAAAGACCGTATGGTTGGCGGACTGCAAGAGAATGGTAGTGATCAGGGCTACACGCTGGATGATTACAAACAATTTTTCCAAAAATATAAAGGCAGTGCCGCTCCTTCGGCAAGCTAACTGCTAGATCCGTTCCCACAAGTATCTACAATCAGGCACTTGTATCACCAGAAACTGTTCTGCTGAAGGACAGGCTATGCCACCTGCAATCATCTGAATATGACGCAACATTCAAAAACACCCCGATCTTTCCCTTTACAGGAATCGTCGGGGTGTTTCATATACATGGAACTTCATATCCATGGGATGCTCATTTGAATGTTAGCGTGATTACGGTTCAACTTTTACTCTGATCCATCGCCTTCATCTTCTCTTCGTATATTCGCCCTCTGGTAGGACTCCGGCGTTGCGGAATATTTGGTTTTAGCTCAAGCGATCTTCTAGATATCTCTTGTTCTAAGACCTCATCAACAATTCGTATGGACAAATTCCTGTAAGTTACAGACTGAACATCTGATTGGGACAGTTGCTTCACGATTTCCTGTACATCCCGTACCAAAGCCCCTAGGTCAATGCCCAGAATCGTAGCAGGATAAGGTTCCAGAAGATCAAGTGAGCTCTGTAACATCATCGTTCCTCCGCGGAGATTGCCATTCCTGAAGTGGTATAAACCAACTGCAATTTGCAACAACCCTTTATAGAGAGAATCCCGGTTACGTTCCAGCCACAATTCTTCCAACACCTCATGACACTCGAAATAATCCTGATCCCGATTGAAGTAGATTAAGTAGTCAACGTACAGTGGCTCATAGATGCTCATCCGGGTTTTCGCCCTTTCTGGCGTTGTTCAGAAGTTTCTTCACGTCATCCAGCAAGTCTTTGAGCCCTTCCATATCATGCCGTTCCCAGTAATCGTTAAATCGCTTCTGTGCTTCAATTGCTTCACTGACAAGGTGGTAGAAGTATAATTGATGAATGATATTCAATGTTCTTGACACGATATTGGAATCATCCTCAAATGCCTTCTGCGCCTCCAAAATCTGTAGACGAATAGCAGACATCTCGTTGTCCAGTATAAACGCGGCCTCAGCCGTTTTTTTCAGCCTAGTTCTCATCTCATCAGGTAACCCTTCCCGAAACTTGTAACTCAGCGAATGTTCAATGGTAGCCCAGAAGTTCATGGCAAGTGTCCGGATCTGTATCTCGGCCAAAACTTTCTTTTGTCCCAGAGCCGTCTGAACGGGATACTCAATAATCATATGGAAGCTACGATAGCCGCTCTCTTTGAAATTCGTAATGTAATCTTTCTCAATGAGTACCGTGAGATCCTTACGACCTCGAATATACTCGGCAACCCGACGGATATCATCCACGAACTGGCACATAATGCGGATACCTGCAATATCCTCAATGCCTGTTTCCACGTCATCAAGCGACACATTCAGTCGTCTGGATTTCTCCAGAATACTGGATATTTTTTTGACACGACCGGTAACGAATTCAATCGGGGCATACTCTTCCCGTTTCTTCAGTTCCGCTCGCATTGTCTTAAACTTGACTTTCAATTCCTCTACCGCTTGTTCATAAGGAAGTAAAAATGTACCCCAGTCTCTACCGTCCATGCTTATGCCTCCTGTCTCTATAGCGTCCCCTGTTCTATTCCATTATACATGATGTTTGGTGGGGGGAAGAGTCCCGAACCATTTTACGCTCTTCCCATGCTTCTATATTTTCATTCCGGGGATTCACATTCCTTCTTAACGATGCTCCGCACCAACCGCTTCGGAGATATGACGATAACCGTCCTTGCGCAGCAACTCACGCAGTCCGGCATGAATGCGCCGATTCACCTCAGGTCCTTCATAGATCAATGCTGTATATATTTCGACCAAGCTTGCTCCGGCTTTAATTTTCTCGTATGCATCCTCACTTGTGAAAATGCCACCTGAACCGATAATCGGAAGTTTTCCCTCAGTCTGGCGATAGATCTGGCGAATAATCTCCGTTGAACGGTCACGTAGAGGTTTACCGCTCAGACCGCCTGTTTCCTTCGCATGTTGGTGGGAAAGTCCTGTACGACTGATGGTTGTGTTCGTTGCAATAATACCAGCAACACCGCTGTCTGCAATTGTGCGAACCATATATTCAAGTTCCTGATCATTCACATCCGGTGCAATTTTCACCAGAACGGATTTGGTCGCTCCGCCCGCTCGTGCATGCTGCACGTTCATCTCGTTCATAACCGCAGCGAGCAGTTCCTTCAATTCATTCCCATGTTGCAGATTACGCAAATCCGGTGTATTTGGTGAACTGATATTAACCACGAATAGATCAGCATAATTGTATAGTGCCTGAATGCACTTCGAATAGTCCAGGTGAGCTTCCTCATTAGAAGTTGCCTTATTCTTGCCGATGTTAACAGCCACTGGAATACGCCGATCCTGTAGACGTGCCAATTCACCTGCCATGGCTTCCGCGCCAAGATTGTTGAAGCCCATTCGGTTCACCAACGCCTCATCTGGAGGCAAACGGAACAGCCGTGGTTGATCGTTACCTGGTTGTGCAAGTGGTGTCACGGTTCCCACTTCCATGAATCCAAATCCTATGGAAGAAAAGCCCGTTACGGCCTGCCCGTTTTTGTCCAGACCCGCAGCCAGACCAACAGGTGTAGGGAAATGACACCCAAACATGTCAACAGCCAGATCAGACGTTTCACGAACGCCGTACATCACACGCAGTCCGGAAGGAACCGGACGGATGCTACCCACGCCACTAAGGCCGCCAATAATCAGATGATGGGCCTGTTCAGGGTCCATTTTGAACAACAAAGGTTTAGCAAGACTTCTGTATAACAAATCACTCACTCCGTTCTGGTCCGGTACGCCAAAAAGCCGTTGTCCGTCTTTTCATATGTAAAAAAACACTCTACTCACAAGTTTATCTGTTTCTTATTAAAAAGGAAAGTAGTTTGCGCATAGACAGCACAAATCGAATAATACAAAATGCTCACAAGAAATCCACCCGCCCACTGGAAATGACGAGTTGAATTCTTTACAATGAGAGCATGGTTACTCTACACCAGTTCTATTCCAAATAAGGAGGAATAACTCATGGCTCCCAAACGTAAACCACCTGCATTACAGCAAAAGAAAGAAGAAGTGAATCGCAAAGCCATTGCATGGACAGCAGCCAGTGTAGGCGGCCTGATCATCATCATTGGTGCTCTTATCATTATTGCCAACATGTAGATGATTCAGGCTGAATCCATCTGATTCTACATATCAAACAGATCAATTCAGCCAGTGATACGTTTTGTTCGGATTATTCTGCTTTGGAACAAGCGTATGCTGATAACGCTGCTTTGCTTCTGGAACAAGCGTCAGATCTGGCAGTACATCTTCTCCAATGCGTACCGGAGTGCCTTGCGGAGCAAGAGCGAATAACTCTTCTACATCTCCTGTACGCATTCTCACACATCCAAGGGACTCATCCAGTCCGATACTGTCTGGCTCGTTGGTCCCGTGGATGGCATAATTCGTATTCGAGAGTTGCATACCTCTGCTTCCAAACTCACCGTTCGAGCGTCCATTCGGATTGACCACTTTATCTGTAATGATAAATGAGCCCTCCGGTGTTCGATCACCGCCAAGTCCCACATCATACATACGAATAATGGTATCCCCACTGATTAATGCAAGTTTATGTTTATCCTTATCAATGACAATCTCCAGCGGTTCCTGCAAAAAAGGCAGACCTCCCAGCGTATCTGCAAAAGCGGCATTTTTGCTTTGAGACGAATTCGAAGTCGTTGAACCATTCTCTTTACCACTCGAATCGTTCTTTCCTTCCTGTACCTTTCCTTGATGCAAAGCTAGCAGCTTCGGAAACATCTCGCTCATCCCTGACGCAGTCTCTCCCAGAATATTGTTCGGAAATGGCTGAGCCATTTGTGTTACACTCTTGGGCCAAGCATCATTTTTTTTGCGATAGGCAACGATTGCACTTGATAATGATGCAGCTGCTTCCTGCTTGGCGGTCCACGCCAAGGCCATCTTTTTGATTTTCGGTGTAATTTCAGGAGGTTCACAGTTACATTGCTTGGCATCATAACTCTGTGCAGTTAATTTCCCGCTTGTATTGGTTTGTACTATGTATTTCACAGGCATATTTCGTTTCCATAAAGACCAGTCATCCGAGGTTTGCATGCCCAGTACAGCAGAGGTCTCTACTTTTGGGCCAGACCCGGACCAGGCAGCTGCGAGCGCAGTCTCGCCATGATTACCTCCACCAAATGCCGCAGCAGTGAACACATTGCTTGGCGCAATGGATGCAGTTCCAACCTGTTTATCCGCTTCTACAGGCGCTTCGATGTCATCTGTGGATTCCAGTGCTGCTGACAGTGCGTCAGCTGCTTCACGACTGAAACCCGGAGCGTCCGCAGGTGGCAGACCTGCCAGCACAAGCAGCATTAACAATGTAAGCCACATTTTGCGTCTACGTTGTTTTTTCTCTTTTTGCTCAGACATTTCCACCAGTTTATCCTGATAGTCTACCCAGATGTCCGCAGGAGCTTTACTGCGTTCAAATGCCTCATAAACCTCGCCCGCTTGCTGAAAACAATAGTTGGCTTTGGCCTCCTGTCCTTCGCCCAAATACTCCTTTCCGAGCAAGTACCAAGCCATTTTATTGTCGGGATGTTTCTTAACATATGTTCTTAGATGAGTATTTTGCATCCGATCCTCCACTATTTCGCCTTTTTCCGTATATCATTATATATCGGCATAACCAGGCGTTGAATCCATAGGACTTGAGTACCCGGTGGAAAAAAGGGGGTTCGACAATGTTCGTCCTTGATCCATAGTCAGATAATCACAGTTAAATGAATGCAAAAAAAGCACCTTCCCTTGTCGTTAAGACAAAAGAAAGTGCTCTATGTTCATGTGAGAGATACTTAGCCTTCTTTATTGAAAGGCTCGTCCGCTACTTTGATTGAATCTGTAGGGCAGCCATCGCATGCATCCTGCATATCGTCAAACAAGTCGTCTGGAATAGCTTTGACACCATGGTTAGCATCGCCGTCAAAGATAACTTCAGCCAAACCTTCATCATCATAATCGTAGATGTCTGGAGCCGTTGCTCCACAAGCGCCACATGCGATGCATGTGTCTTTTTCAACCCAAGTATATTTACTCATTTACATTCTCTCCTCCTAAAATTCAAAACGTACAGTGTTTTTATCTAGAAACATATTAATACAAAGTAAGGATAATTACAAACATTTTGCAACCACAAGTCTCTATTATCCCTTATTTAATCAAGACTTTGCAAGTTATCTTTTTGCAGGGAAGTACCGCGCACTTTATGATTACGAAGCAGCACGGAAGGATCGTCTCCAAGCATGCCCGCGGTCACAACAGCATTCTCACCAAATTTATCACGTAACTGATCCATAATCCGAATCAGATTGTCCTTCTTGGGCTTCTGCTCATATTCGAACAAGTCCATCTGTACAGCGGATTCCTCTCTTGGAATCAGGTTTTGAAGTGTCACACCCAGCATGCGTACAGGCTTGCCACTACCCCAATGCTTCTCAAATAGTTTACAGGCCTCACGGTAAATGACCGTTGCATCCTCCGTAGGAACTTCCATTAGACGTGATCGAGTGATTGTCTTCATATCCGGTGTCCGGATTGTAATCTGAATACCCTGGCTGAACATTTCGTGCTTACGCAACCTTCTGGCTACCTGGTCACTTATATTGAGGAACACCCGATGAATCTCATTCATATCCGATACATCCGCCGGTAAAGTGGTTGTATGCCCAATGGATTTATTGGCCTCACGTTCCGCGTGAACTGCGGAATGGTTAATGCCATTTGCGGAATTTTTGAGCCATGCTCCATTAACTCCAAATAGTTCGGTCAACATGTTCTCATCCGACTTGGCCAATTGACCAATCGTTTCAATGCCCAGTTTTTTCAACTTTTCGGCCGTTTTTTTGCCAATGCCAAACATCTCGTTGCATGGTCTGTGCCAAAGAATCCGGGGTACATCCCTCATGCGTAAAATGGAGATACCGTTCGGTTTTTTCAGATCCGAAGCCATTTTCGCCAGTAATTTGTTGGGCGCAATGCCTATGGAACATGGCAGCCCCAATTCATCCTTGATTCTCCGCTGAATGCTCTCCGCAATCTCCATTGGATTCCCGAATAGCCTTGAACCTGTAATATCAAGATAACATTCATCAATGGATGTCGCCTCAAGTTGAGGCGTATAGCTATACGCAATCTGCATGAAGGCTCTTGAATATTGACGATATAAATGAAAATCAGGACGTATCACAATGAGATCAGGGCACTTTTTCATGGCTTGGTGCACAACCATACCTGTTGAGATGCCTCGATTACGAGCGGCATATGAGCAGGTTACAATTACACCCTTTCGCAGTTCACTGCTGCCCGCAACGGCCGTTGCTTTTCCTCTATATAAATCTGGTTCCTCGGCTTCATGTACAGAGCAGTAGAAAGCATTCATATCGACATGCAGAATTACCCGTCCGGCTGCAGGGTAATATTGATCCACATTTGCTGGAGGATTGCCGCCTGAAGACATCATGAACCCCCGCCCTTTCTTGCACACTAATTAATGAAACGAATTTCTTTCTTCTATAGTATATCAAACCCGTTATGTTAATTCAGTCATGAGCATTTATTTTCTGCGAGATCTGATCAGAGAGCGAATAATTAACCAGCCTACACTCACAAAAAGTATCAAAGTGATCAGAGCAATAATCGTATTTTCCCATACAAAAGTCAAAATTAACCCTCCTTTTCTTCCATATATTCCAATTAAAACTCAATAATAGATTATAACATACATCCGGATTATGATTAACATCCTTCTTTTTTCTCTAAAATCCGTTAATTGTTACATGAAACTGCGATTTCTATGTAGCATTTGGCTATAATGGTGCTATAATAATTAATTATACAAATTGACGACTTTAGGACAAATCAGCGCATTGAGTTTAACACAGTGTAGCGTTGCCGAATCGAAGGATTCGACCACTAACGTACTTAACAGCTTTTCCTAACTTAAAATCCAAACTTTTAAAAGAGCGCTTTATCTCAAAGGAGGATCTTCATGTCAAAGGCCATTTCCATCTTCGATACGACTTTACGTGACGGCACACAAGGGGAGGGTGTCAGCTTATCGGCAGACGACAAACTCAAAATTGCCAAGAAGCTTGATGACCTGGGTGTCCATTATATTGAAGGCGGAATTCCCGGCAGCAATACCAAGGACATTGAGTTTTTCAAAAGAGTCAAGGAATTAAACCTGAACGCAAAGGTTGTTGCTTTTGGCAGTACCCGCCGAAAAGGCAGTGTTGCTAGTGAAGACGCCAACCTGAAGCGCATGATCGAATCTGGTGCTCAGGCTGCAACCTTGGTCGGTAAATCATGGGACTTCCATGTGCATACCGCTTTGCAGACTACTTTGGAAGAAAATTTGTCCATGATCTATGATTCCATCGCCTATCTGAAACAGAATGGAATGGAAGTGATCTTTGATGCAGAACACTTCTTTGACGGATTCAAACATAACCCGGAGTATGCTCAAGCGGTCTTGACCAAGGCCCACGAAGCTGGAGCGGACTGGCTCGTTATGTGTGATACCAACGGCGGGACGATGCCAAACGAGGTGCACGAGATCGTATCCACACTGCATAGAAGCCTGCCTCATGCACATCTCGGCATCCATACACATAATGATTGTGAACTGGCTGTGGCCAACACACTCAGCGCTGTACAAGCCGGAGCCCGTCAGGTGCAAGGAACGATGAATGGTTATGGAGAGCGTTGCGGTAACGCCAATCTCGCATCCATTATCCCGAACCTGCAACTGAAACTTGGCTATGAATGTGTTACTGATGATTCCATGAGACAACTTACAAACGTGGCTCGTTATGTTAGCGAGATTGCCAATGTGAATATGCCGATTAATCAGCCTTATGTCGGCAATGCTGCTTTTGCTCACAAAGGTGGGATTCACGTCTCTGCCATCCTGCGGGATTCACGTACCTATGAACACATCGTGCCTGAACTGGTTGGTAACAAACAACGTGTGCTGGTCTCTGAACTTGCCGGACAAAGTAACATTGTATCCAAAGCCCAGGAACTGGGGCTTGAGTTCGATCCAAGCAGTGCCAATTCACGTCAGATTATTGAGAAGATCAAAGATCTGGAACATCAGGGTTACCAGTTCGAAGGTGCAGATGCTTCGCTTGAATTGTTAATTCGTGAAGCGAACGGTGACATGAAGGAATTGTTCACGTTTGAATCATTCAAAATGCTTGTGGAGAAAACGGCAGGCAAATCCGTTGTTTCTGAAGCTTTTGTCAAAGTGAATATCGCTGGAACAAGCGCTTATACCGCTGCTGAGGGCAATGGTCCGGTTAACGCACTCGATAACGCCCTTCGGAAAGCGCTGGTGCAATACTTCCCTTCACTTGCCAACATGCATCTGTCGGACTACAAAGTGCGTGTTCTGGATGAGAAGGATGCTACAGCTGCCAAAGTTCGTGTATTGATCGAATCCAAAAATACGGAAAACACATGGAACACTGTTGGTGTATCCGAGAACGTAATTGAAGCAAGTTGGGAAGCGCTCGTTCACAGTTTCCGCTATGCTTTGCTTCAAGAAAAATTACAGGATGAGCCGGGCACACTCCCTATTCCTGCTCATGGGATAAGCAACCACTAATAACGCTTATTTCCCGGAAAATATAAAGAAGCCTCTGTACCCATGATTCATGGATGCAAAGGCTTCTTTGTTTACATGGAAATTAATTCGCAATTAACTTTTTAATCTTACGTTCCAACTCTTTCTCAGGCAATATGCCCAGAACAATCTCCTGTATAACTCCTCTGGAGTCAATCAGAACATTCGTTGGAAAAGCCACCCCATTGTATTGAGCATACACAGTCCCCTTCTCATCCAAGGGAATAGGGAATGTCAGTTGGTACTCATCTACAAAAGCTTTGGCATCTTTGAGTTTATCGTATGACGTTACATTAACCCCATACATGTCAAGCTTATCCTTGTATTTCGCAGCCATTCTGTTCAGCTCCGGAGCTTCCTGCTTACACGGCTCACACCAGGATGCCCAGAAACTGACGAATGTGGCCTTATCTTTGGCACCGCCCACACTGTATGTCTCTCCATCCATTGCTGTCAGAGAAAAAGCAGGCGCCAGAAGACCCGCACGTGGTCCCGTCTCAGTAGGCATCGGTTCTTCCTGCTTAAAGACGGCTGCAATGCCGTCACCCGCATTCTGGGCCAGTGCAATCCCAACTAGCAAGACAGCACCAAGGAGTATGTATATGTTTCGTTTCATAACCCGCCACCCTTTTATATAATTAGCATATTGAAACTGAAACCATAATTTCTGCACATGCTAAGTGTTTATCACGCTCTATGACAGTTCACCAGAACATGATTCCAAATGTTCTCTTTGTTATTGTACCCTTTTCCTTTAAAATTTTACAATCCGCATTACAGAAAATAAAATGAAAAAGGACTCCTGCCGTAGCAGGAGCCAAAGAGAGAGGGGTGAATACAAATGGCAGCACTTCACGGGCAGCAAAACGCCTTCTACATCCCTTCTTCCGTAGAACAAGAGATGTCAAAGCACATGTTCCTTTCGCTGCCACAAGAAGCCTGTGGGGTTATGCTGGGTGAAACCGCAGCGGGCGGTATACGAATCAGTCGGTTTCAGCCCATTCGTAACGTAGCACCTGACCCGCTGCACCATTTTACTCTGGACGATGCCGAATGGATTCGGTGCGTATTCTCCGAGCCCAAGCTCATCGGTATCTTCCATTCTCATCCCCAGACCAGGCCTGTTCCTTCCTTAGAGGACTTGCAAGCTCTTCCGGCCTTCGCCGGTTTGCTTCAGATGTACCTCATCGGCTCACCCGACCTTACAAGCGGGTCGCGATCTCATATGCATCTGAACGGTTATCTGATTGAATCTTCGAAGGAATCGCAGGATCCGGCACAACACGTTGTGCCTTCATACAATCTGCTTCCCGTTCCGTTATGCGTGACTTAGCTGGGTATACAGATCACCCAAGGTCTCCACATTTTTACGAGTCATGTCCTCCAAGTAGCAGGACCATAACTGTGCAGTCATTTTTGAATCTTCCAGTGCATGGTGACGTCCATAGATCGGAATCCCTCTGGATTCCAGCAATTCATCCAGACCATACCCCGGCCTGCTTGGTTCAAGCCAGCGGGCCAACATCATCGTATCGATTAAACGATGCGTCAGCCTTACCTTTGAAGTCCGCCACAGAGCTGCATTCAGAAAGGCTCGGTCATGCGCACTTGCGTGTGCAATCAGAACATTTCCACCTACAAAAGACATGAAATCATGCAGCCCTTCCAGCAAAGTCGGTGCGTCCAACGTCATCTCCTGTGTAATACCTGTAAGTTCAGTAATATGTTCCGGAACCGCAGTCTTGGACTGCACCACCGTGTAGAACTGCTCCCCTTCCAGTACCACACCACCATGTATACGGACCGCACCAAATGAGATAATCTCATCCCCGTGCTGGGGCGAAAATCCCGTCGTTTCCAGATCAAATACAACTGCGTCCAACTCATTTAGAGGTGTATGCAGAACCTCAGGTCTGCGCTGTTCTCTCATCATAGAGCGGATAAACGCCATGTGTTGCGCCGTAGGGGCTCCCATAATGGAAGCGATGGCGGAAGGAACCCCTCCCTGACGCAGCGAATTCCAGAATCCTGTATTGCCCCTTGCCGGCTCTCTCATGGACGTCTCCTTTCTGCAAAACGCAACTGTCTTTGCAAAGCACGATGCACTCGTCGTACCAACCCGAGCGTATCCCTGAGCTCATAATGAATTTGCTTTTGTTTCATCTGTTTCTCATCCAGGAACCCACTGCTATGTTGCAAATCCCCTTGGATGACAACCGGTGTACTTCGGCGAAATTTCAAAGCGGCAAAGAAGGCCCGCTGGCATGCATCCAGTAATGTAAATGGAACAGCTTCAAGTGAAGTCAGTCTCTCCATTCTTTTTAACGTCGATGACTCCTTGATCCCATGTTGCAAAGCCAAATAACGAGCACTGTTCACCAGCGGAATGTACAAACCATACTTGACATCAAATCCGCCTGCATGTTCACCAAATCGTTCTGTGACCACACGTCCAAGTACATTTAATGTAGCTTTATGTTTAACCGTATTGCGAAGAACCGCATCCGAAAGTTCAGGAATCAGTCTGAACTGTTCATAAAAACTCGTGATCCATTCCTCCGCCAGACTTTGCTCACCTGCAACAAAACGCATGTCTGAAGCAATAATCAGATTACGAACGGGCTCCCAATTCAGATCCGAGCTCCAATCTGCTAATTGTTGTTTCCATGACGCCAGTGTTTTTCTCCAGAGTGGCTCAGAGCACATGACTTTACCTTCGCACTTGGCGTAACCAAGCTCTTCTAACACATCCGTCATTCGCTGTCCGAGCTGAGCAAAATATTCCTCTTTACCTTCATGCGGAGTATCGCTAATGATCATGCCATTATCCTGGTCACTCCATAACGTTGCTTCTTCCCTGCCGGAACTGCCAAATACGATAAAGGCATAGGGGACGGGAGGTTGGCCGAAGCCTTCCTCAACCATCCCCTGAATGCATAACTCTACTGCTTTCCGTGCAATCCGGTCATGCAGTTCATTTACCGTTTGGTACCACTCGATCGGCGACAAGGAAGCGGACAACAATTCCTGGAGCTCGTTCTGTAATATCACACGTGCCTGGCGCAGTTCTTGAGAAGACACCGCACCATCGATTCCCTGATAAGACCAGGAATAGTTTGTATACGAGATGGGTTCCATCATGTCCAGCCTCCTTGAAGCATGATTCAGCATCATTCACCTCAGGAGCTGAACGTACCACCATTGGATTTAGAATCTACATTTTTCATTTGTTCAGGGTATCCGTAAGTACCGTGCTCACTGATATCCAGACCCATTGTTTCTTCTTCTTCAGTAACACGAATGCCCATGATCGCTTTCATACCGCCCAGAATAATGAAGGACATTACCAGTACGAAGGCAAAAGCACCTACCAGACCGAGAAGCTGTACGCCCAATTGGTGGAATCCACCGCCATAGAACAGACCCGCTTGACCTACACCCGCATGCTCAGCAAGTTCTGGTGTAGCGAACAAACCTGTGGAGATTGCTCCCCACATACCAGCAACACCGTGTACGGAGAAAGCGTAGATTGGATCGTCAATTCCTTTACGATCGAAGTACTGTGCCGTGAAGAATGTGATAACACCAGCCAAAGCACCGATAACCAGCGCTGCCCAAGGTTCAACGAAGGCACAAGCACCTGTAATTGCAACGAGTGCCGCAAGCACACCGTTCAACATGCTAGGAATATCGGACTTGCCAAGAACTGCCCAAGAAATCAACAGTGCAGCAACACCACCAGCTGCAGCAGCTACGTTAGTAGTTAATGCAACATAACCAAAGAATCCATCGTCCAAGGCCGTTAACGTACTACCTGGGTTGAAACCGAACCAACCGATCCAGAGGATAATAACCCCGAGTACGGAATACACTTGGTTGTGACCTGGAATGATGTTAGGTTTGCCGTCTTTGTTGTATTTACCAATACGTGGTTTCAACAAGATGGTCGCTACCAATGCTGCAGTCGCACCAGTCAAGTGAACAACCGTCGATCCTGCAAAGTCTTGCATACCCAGCTCAGCCAACCAGCCGCCGCCCCATACCCAGTGAGCAACAACCGGATACATGATAATGGTATAAAGTGTACCGAATACAATATATACGCTCATTTTTGCACGTTCAGCCATACCACCGCAGGCAATGGCCAGAGATACCGCCGCAAAAGCGAGGTGGAAAACGAATTTAACAGTCAGTGGAACATCAGAGAAAGCCAGTGATTCGAAGGAAGCAGCCATCTTGTCACCGCTCAGGAAGAATCCTGTTGTTCCAAAGAAGCTGTTACCATTACCGAAACCAAGACCGAAACCCAAAGCCCAGAAGGCAATAACTGAAATTCCCAATGTCAGGATGGTCTTACCCGCAATGTGTCCTGCATTCTTCATTCGTGTTGAACCCGCTTCAAGTAAAGCAAATCCCCCTTGCATCAAGAACACGAGTACAACAGCCAGAAACGTAAAGGCTGAGTTCAAACCACTTTGAAGTTCAATGTTAGTCGGACCCTCCGTAGCCGCAAATGCGCTAAGCGGAAAAGCGAACAAAGTAAGCATTACTAACATGGAAACCAACCATTTCTTTCTCATATACCCCACTCCCTCTTATGTTAAGTTTCTTCACATAACGTGAAACTCTTAATGTCATTATAAGCAGAAGAGAGGAAAGTTGACAAGAGTATTTTCATCAAAATTGAAAATTATTTCTGGGAATAAAGTCATACGTCTTTTTCTTGCACTTAAGTACATAATCACATTCTATGAGTACATAGATATAGAAATGCAGTATGCTGATTGCCAAAGCATAACGTTTGACTGTACGGTTAAAGATCATGTATCATACTTATTAGTAAGAAAAATTGGGCGTAGTCTAGAAATTCACAAGTGGAAACTACAATTCCCTACATTTGAACTTGCAAGCGAGGTGAATATCATTGGGGATATGAAACTTTTTCGGATTGGCGAACTCGCCAAGACCGCTGGTGTTAGTGAACGGACGATTGATTATTACACAAAGCTTGGACTAATCGCTCCCGAAGAACGTACACAAAAAAATTATCGTCTCTATAGTAATGAAACTTTAACGAGGCTTGAACGTATTGTACAGATGAAACAAGAGAAGTATAGTCTCGACGAGATTAAGCAATCTCTTGAGAAGTGGCGTCTGGTTAGTACAGAAGAACAAGTTGCCAGCAAATTGACAACATTGGAACTTCACGTACAACAACTTGAGCGAGAGGTTAACGAACTCAAACCGCTACTTGGAGAGATGAAACCTGTACAAGCACGTAAAATGATGGCAGGACTCCTCACCAAAAGTGCCGGTACAATGGAGGCACTAAAAATCTTGCTTGAGAACACCATGATGTAGCTTATTCTTAGAAAGCGGAGGAATGAATATGAGTTTTAATAACGGTATGTTCGTATTGATCATTATCGCCTTTTTGCTCTCTTTATGGGCGCAATTTCGCGTTAAAGGTACGTTTAGACGTTGGTCGGAGGTTCCGAACCAGAACGGAATGACTGGTTACGATGCCGCTCGCCAGATGCTTGATGCTAACGGCCTGCATGATGTTCCAATTGAACCTGTACGTGGTACACTCTCTGATCACTATGATCCGATCAATCGGGTTGTACGTTTATCAGAACCAGTATATTACGAAAACTCAATCTCAGCTGTTTCGGTAGCGTGTCACGAAGTTGGCCACGCCATTCAGCATAAAGAAAGTTATCCGATGCTGGCACTGCGTCACCGAATCTTCCCAATTGTGAACTTTGCATCCGGATTAGCTCCATTCCTGTTAATTGCAGGATTCATCTTCAATGCCATGAATCTTGTAGGTATCGGTATCATCTTCTTCTCCGTAACTGTAGCATTCCAACTCATCACTTTACCGGTTGAGTTCAATGCAAGTAATCGCGCTAGAGAGATTATGGTATCCGAAGGGTACATCCGTAATGAAGAAGAAAAAGGTGTTGCAAAAGTTCTGAATGCCGCAGCCTTGACTTACGTTGCTGCAGCGTTGATTTCACTGCTTGAGTTGATTCGTTACATCGGAATCTTCAACAGCCGCGATTAATTGGATACTTAATACAACAAAAACACAAAACAATACCCCACCGTTAATCGGATGGGGTATTGTTTTGTTGTAAACCGAAATAATCAAGCAAGAATGAACGAAAGGACTGAGCAACCAGCGGCAGTTTATCATGCGCACGATGAATTAACCCGATAGTTCGCGTTACTTTTGGATGGGAGATAGCCACATGTGCCGGTTGCAACGGATTCGTCT
The DNA here is from genome assembly GCF_037975265.1 of Paenibacillus sp. FSL P4-0176. NCBI lineage: Bacteria > Bacillati > Bacillota > Bacilli > Caryophanales > Paenibacillaceae > Paenibacillus > Paenibacillus sp. FSL P4-0176. The sequence continues at coordinate 2,410,661 of NZ_CP150242.1, read as the reverse complement.
GGAATAAAGCCATCTCAGGCAGCAGACTGACCCCCATGCCCGCAGCGACCAATCCGCGGATGGTGTCGGTCTCTTCCCCTTCAAAAGCGATCTTGGGTGTAAAACCAGCTTCCAGACAGGCATGCCACACAATAGGACGAAGAGAATAACCTTTGCTAAACAATACAAATTTATCATCCTTGAGCTGTTCAAGCGCAATTGTCTCTTCACCAGCTAACGGGTGATTAGGAGGAAGGATCGCATGTAATTCTTCCGTGAGTACAATATCGCCATCTACTTGATCATGCTTCTCTGGAAAAGGAGAAATGAATGCCAAGTCTACCTCTCCGGATAACACATCACGAATCAGCGTAGGGAACATCCCCTGCTTGAATCTGAATTTCACGTTGGGGTAGCGCTGACGGAAAGCAGCCACCACGGAAGGAATGAGATGAATTCCCAGGCTATGCGGAAACCCAATTCGAATCTCTCCATGCTCCGGGTCCAGAAACTCATGAACTTCCCCAACTGCCTTGTCCAAATCTTTTAATATACCTTCAATTCGTTTGCAAAAAAGCTGCCCCACTGCAGTCAACTGCAGGTTTCGTCCCTTTTGCATAAAAAGGTCCACGCCCAGTTCTTCTTCCAGCTGATGAATCTGACGACTCACCGCCGACTGTGCCACATGCAACTCTTCAGCAGCCTGTGTTACATGTTCCTTCTGTGCCACTTTCAAAAAGTAATGCAACTGTCTTAATTCCACTCGCCTGATCGCTCCAATCTGTTATACCCTACTTATCCTTGACTGTATTCCATCTTGAGAACGTTCTGACTACCGCTTTAAGCTGCGGGGTTTCCACAATCTGATCAACAGTCCGTAAATAAAGAATCCACCCAACAATCCGCCAAGGTGAGCCATCCAGTTGATGCCTGACATGGCGAAGGAGAATATGATCCCGAACAAAAGCAATGTGTACATCGTTTTGCGCGAAGCCTCGTCCATCATCGTTCGCTGGAACAGCGCTACATACAGGAATGCACCATAGACGGCATAGATCGCTCCTGAAGCACCTACCGAGATGGTAATACTCCCAACCGAGTTGTACCACGCAACAGCAAGAATATTACCCAATACACCGCCACCCAGGTACAATACACCATACCTTACCGACCCGAGCAACCGCTCCATCGGTGGAGCAAATACAATTAACGCAAAGCTGTTAAACAATAAATGACCGAAGCCCGCATGCAGGAACATGGATGTAATGTAACGCCACCATTCATGCGCGAACAGTTCATGATTCGTAAGTGCCCCGAATTTCAGCAGCACCATATTGTTCGTTGATCCACCGTTTACCGTTAACACAATAAACATGACTACATTGGCAATTAAAAAAAGCGACGTCAAAGGGAAATACTTCAAATAACCTTTCCAGTTCTCATAGCGAATAAATATCATAAATTTCTTCTTTCACTCCACCCTGTTCAGATCGGACTCACATCTCTGATCCATCGTAATGGTACATGCCCAAATTGGACAATGCCTTTCATAAAAGATTATAATGGATTTTGGCACGGATCACCAATTTATAAGGAGGAACATTATTATGACACAAGAACGTACAGGCGCAGCCACATTTAAAGGCAACCCTATTACATTGATCGGACCCGAACTGAAAGTCGGCGATCAAGCACCTGATTTTACACTGAGCAAGAACCTGGTTGAGGATGCTTCCCTGAAAGACTTCGCAGGCAAAATCAAATTAATCAGCGTTGTTCCTTCCCTGGATACTGGCGTATGCGATGCGCAAACTCGTCGTTTCAACGTGGAAGCTGGAGAACTCGGAGACAATGTTGTTGTCTTGACAGTCAGTGTTGACCTTCCGTTTGCTCAGGCTCGTTGGTGTGGAGCAGCTGGTGTTGACCGCGTAGTTACATTGTCAGACTACAAAACACGTTCTTTCGGTGAAGACTACGGCGTTCTGATCAAAGAATTCCAACTCGACATGCGCTCCATTTTTGTTTTGGATGCCAAAGACCGGATTACATATGTGGAGTATTTGCCTGAAATGACAGACTCCCCTAACTTCGAACAAGCGATTGCTGCTGTAAAAGCTTTGCTGTAGAAGTTATCATACGTTCAGAACAAAAGCGAGGAAGGTTAACCTTCACTCGCTTTTTGTTATTTATCATCTATTTCAATCATTTGCTTTATACTTGCTTAGCTTTTTATCCAGTACAGAGAATAAGTTCATAATCGTGCGATAATTGGAACCCAAGTCTCCAAGTGAACCACGTGAAGCTGAATACATATCCACCGCACTGCGAACAGGACTTACTGAGATAATGGAAACTGTAATATCCATCGTCCGTCCAAAGGTAGTCCGCTTCTCCAGAATAACTTCTCCAACAGAAGGCACTTCATGTAGCACTTTATAACCCGGAATCTTTTTGAGTGTCGAAGAGACCTCTTCCCAGGCTCTGTCTTTGGATAAGTTATAATACCGTGTTTTTAATTTGGGATCCTTGGCTCGATCGCTGGTCCCCTCCATGCTGCGGATGATACCGACGAGCGTTCTCTTTAAGGTCAAGACCCTTCCTCCTTTGATTGTAACCGTTCCATTTATGTATCTTAGTGTAACATTGTTCAAGTAGTAACAAAAGGGCAAGCATCATATTTATCATAAAACCAATCAAAAACATTCATCACAACTTAAAAACACCCTGAAATTCCTTTTGTAGAGGAAAAGTCAGGGTGCTGTACATGAAGATTTAGGAACCCGCCTATGCCGTCCGGCTACATTGTCTTATGAACCTGCTTGGCAGGTGGGTGACCGCAAAAATGCTTTTTGAAGTCCCCATGTCGTATAGACAGGGCTTTTCAGCAACATTCTGTGTTGATCTCCCGAAGACATCATCATTGGTTCAAAACAACGAATAACCGAAACGTACATCGCAGGATGTACAATTATTATATCCCTAACTGTGTAAAAAGTAAATGGCGATTCATCATGTTTTATTTTTGCAATGTAATGTTTTTGTCGTCTGATGGCTCAGATGTTTCACCATTCTCTGCTGATTGTTCAGCCAGCGCAGCAGCTTCCTCTTCTTCCTTCTTGAGTTGCATCTTCTCCATCTGCTCCTGCATCTTGTTGAAGGTTGCGTAGAAGTTAAAGAAAGCGAACCAGGCAATGATGCTGATAATGAAGAAAACAAACAAGACCGGATAACGGAAACCGATGTAGAACAGCAATCCACTTCCCAGCAATGTGGAAAATACACGGAATGGTCTGATCAGCGTAAGCAATACCGCATTTTTGATAATGAGTCCGATGGACATATGATAATGTACAACCATCGAGAAAAAGTTAAAGAGTGATACAAATAACAAGAGCAACAGTACTAACATGATGATTCCCACGAGCTGCATATTGCGGAACTGCGTCATGTACACTGTATAATCCAGATACATAATCGCGAATAGCAGTGTGTAAAAAATACCCCCAATTAAACTTTGCTTGTAGTTTTCCTTGTAACCTACAAAGAAAGTACGGAAGATCGGTACATCCGTATCGCCCATATTCCATTTACGAACAACCGTAAACAGCGCCGAAGTCGCCGGGAACAGTGTAAGCGGTGCCACAATAGCTATAGCCCAGTTCATTTGCAATGATTCGTTTGCGAGGTTCTGCTGCATCACGAGCAGTTTCATAATCAAGAAAAACAAGAACGGAGACGAACAAATAGCCCACAACAGATTGGTTGCGGCCAGTCTCGTAATCCACTCTGTAAGCCGGTAGATCCCACCCATAGCTCCTTTAAATTCCAAACATTTCTCCTCCTCTGCAGCCTTGCGAATTACCTGAAGTCTAATATTAATATACCTTATTATAGATAGGAAAAGCCAGTACTTCCCGAAAAGAGATCGTCATTGTCCTTAGCTAGCGCTTCTGGCCGCTTATGATAGTAAAATAAAATGATGCAGTCACTTTGAAAATAAAAAAATGGAGCAGTTGCCCGCTCCATTTTTCAGATCATACGTTTAAATTACTCGAAAGAAGAATCTTTCGCTGGACGACGTCCTTCGTTACTGCTTGGACGCGGTTTGCGGTCACGGTTGTAACCACCTTCTCTGCTTCCACCGCCAGTGCCAGTGCTGCTGCCGCTGTTACGATCACGGTTGTAACCGCCACGTCCGCCGCCACTGCTGTTGCGATCGCGGTTGTAACCACCACCACTGCCGCTACCACTTGTGCGGTTACCGCTGTAACCCGATGGTTTACGTCCGCCAGAGCGAACATCCGGTTTACGACGTTTTGCACGGATTGGATCTTCAGGAGTCAGATCAACTTGAGCATCTTTCTTGTCACCTGTCAGGAGCTTCAGTGCAGCCGACAACAGTTGAACAGAATCATATTGCTCAAGCATTTGAATCGCAATACCTTTGTATTCGTTCAGTTCGCCTGATTGTACGATTTCCAGCAAACGCTCTGCTGTCAAACGTTGTTTACCTTCAACCGCTTCTGCCATTGTTGGCAGTGGTTTACGTGGAATACGGTGACGTGTTACACGCTCGATGAAGTGCAAGTGATCAATCTCACGCGGTGTAACGAAGGACCAAGCAGCACCCTCTTTACCCGCACGACCTGTACGACCGATACGGTGAACATAGCTCTCCGGATCTTGCGGAAGGTCAAAGTTAACAACGTGAGTTACGCCAGATACGTCGAGACCACGTGCAGCCACGTCTGTTGCAACGAGTACGTCAATGCTGCCGTCACGGAACTTACGCATTACCGCATCACGTTGATTCTGGGACAAGTCACCATGAAGACCGTCTGCAGAATATCCACGTTTTTGCAAAGCTTCAGCCAATTCGTCAACACGACGTTTTGTACGTCCGAATACAATCGCCAGTTCAGGAGATTCCATATCCAACAAACGGCTCAATGCTTCGAATTTTTGACGCTCAGGTACTTCGATATAGGATTGGTCAATCAATGGTGCACTAACATGTTTCGGAATCACAGAAATGTGTTCAGGATTGTTCAAGAATTGTTGTGCCAATTTTTGAATGTTAGGAGGCATTGTTGCTGAGAACAGCATCGTTTGGCGCTCGTCTGGAACTTGTTTCAGGATGGATTGGATATCCTCCATGAAACCCATGTCGAGCATTTCATCTGCTTCATCCAGAACAACAGTTTGTACATCATCTAGTTTGATTGTTTTGCGGTTGATGTGGTCAAGGAGACGTCCAGGTGTACCAATGATGATCTGTGGTTTTCTTTTCAGTGCACGGATTTGACGCACGATATCTTGTCCGCCGTAGATTGGCAGGGAGCGCAGACCTTTGAAGCGAGTGAGTTTTTCGATCTCTTCAGCAACTTGAATTGCAAGTTCACGTGTAGGTGCCATAATAAGGGCGCGGATTTTCTCGTCACTTTTTAAGATTTTGCTGATCAACGGAATACCGAATGCAGCTGTTTTACCCGTACCTGTTTGAGCTTGACCAATCAAGTCTCTGCCTTCGAGTGCCAAAGGAATCGCTTTGGATTGGATCGGTGTTGCTTCTTCAAACCCGAGCTCAGTGATGGCTTGCAGCACCAGTGGTTCAAGATTGAAATCTGAGAAATTTAAATTTGTCAAAATTATTCATGCTCCTTTTATATGGTGGACATGGTGGACAATCCACTTTGTTGTCTGTATTCTTAAGTAGCGTTAATATTTATAGGGTATCCCAACAGGGCAAATTATTTTCACTAACGAATATAATTCCATGAATGGGTCCCCAACATAAGACTAAAACTACATACATGTGTTTGAAACATTTCAAAATTTTATTGCTCCATTTAGGAAAAGTTTCCTACTCAAGAATATCCACAAATTATTATATCACAAAACAATTCAAGATTACCAGCAATCTGGTTTTAAATATAAATGAGGTGATTAAATTGCCCAAAATAATTTGGCACTCTTTAGTGATCATTTTGGGTGCTGCAGCTATTGCCTGCGGCTTCAACTGGTTTTTGGTCCCCCATCAGCTTTTAAGCGGCGGGGTGTCCGGTATTTCAATGCTTCTGGGTTATTTTACAACGTTGAATCTTAGTATAATGTATTTTGTTCTTAACATTCCCCTGCTCATTGCAGGTTGGTTTATTCTTGGACGACGCTTCATTACATTAAGTATTCTTTCGGTAGCAGCCACTTCCTGGTTCATTGCGCTTCTGCCTGTTTTTGCTGTGGCTACAGACCCTTTACTTAGTTCTGTATTTGGCGGTGTGCTTATTGGAATGGGCACTGGCGTTTCCTTCCGAGTCGGCGGCTCCACAGGAGGACTCGACATTGTTGGGTCCATTTTCACGCGTAAACGTGACTTTCCAATTGGTACAGTGATGGCCGGCATGAACGGTACGATCATTATGCTTGCAGGATACCTGAGTGACAATTGGAATACAGCCTTGGCCTCGATGGTATCCATCTACATTACAGGCAAAGTGCTTGATCTGATCCATATCAGTCACGTCAAAGTAACACTGTACATTATTACAAACGAAACCGAAGCCATGTTAAAAAAATTACTTGTTCGGCCTCGTGGAGTTACCAAAATTAAGACTCAGGGAGCATACACGGATATTGAGAAGGACATGCTCATGACCGTTACCACCCGCTACGAGTTGGTTGAAATTAAACGTATTATCAAGGATACAGATCCAAACGCTTTTGTTAACATTGTGGAAACGGTTGGTGTTATGGGTTCTTTTCGCAGAAGTTGAGACACCTGTACGGTTAACAATTCACAACATTGTGGTATAATAACGGTGTACGGCTCCTAAATATGTTGTATAGCAGGTTCAACCCTTCAATTTCACAGGCCATATGCTTTCCCGAATCGCGCCGAATGACTTACCATTTTGGAATTCGAGTAGGAAAGGGTGATTATTGTGGATATGGAAACGGTAAAACTGTTTGAGATTGTCAACAGATGGTGCCCGGAAATGCTCCCTTTCTTGAAACCGAATGAACTCGACTCACTGATTGTCCTCCGGGATGGGCTGGGCATCCTGGAACAGGGAGACGCAATGGAAATCATTCAGTACAGTATTTGTGAGCATCAAAATGAGATTTACATTCAATAATTTTTTTCAGATTGATCACGCCGCTTCTTGCAGGGGATTTCCTCAGCAGGAAGCGGTTTTCATTTTTTCCATGTGTTTCATTACTTGATTAATATGGTTAAAAGCCCAGAGGCTTTAATGTATAATTCATACATGGAATGCACACATAAGGGAGTGGAAATGAATGAACATGTTTTGGGCTTTAATGGCTATGGCCTTTGGAAGCTTTGGTGGTGCCCCCGCAGTGGCGGACCAGGGAACCCCTCAATTCCAATCGTTAACCAACAGTTTTAACACCGCAATTATCCAATCTCAAAAAGATCAGGTTGTTATTGATGCCGATAACCCACCTGCCAAAATTGATCCTCAACCTGATGCACCCGTGGTCAAAGGTATCTATGTAACGGCCTACAGTGCCGGCGGTGCACGTATGAAAGAATTGCTGGAACTGACCGACAGTACAGAACTGAATGCCATGGTCATTGATATCAAAGACGATCTCGGATACATAACTTATCCCACAGAAAACAAAGCGCTTCAGAAAATGGGTAAATCGCAACCTTTTATCCGGGATATCGATGCCTTGATGAAACGATTGCAAAAACATGAGGTCTACCCGATTGCACGTGTCGTTGTATTCAAAGATACGATTCTTGCCAAGAAAAATCCGGAGCTCTCCTTCCGCAACAAGGATGGATCTGTATGGGCAAATGGCAAAGGCGACAGCTTTGTGAATCCGTACAGCAAGGAAGTATGGGACTATAACATTGAGATTGCAAAGGAAGCTGCCAAGCTTGGATTTAAAGAGATTCAATTTGACTACGTTCGTTTCCCGGAAGGTTTCGAAACTCGAGCCGATGTACTGAAATATACCAAATCTGACAAGTCACGCGTCGATGTTGTGGCTGAATTCGTGCAATATGCACGCAAGGAGTTGGCCCCGCTAGGTGTTCGTGTCTCGGTTGATATTTTCGGTTATGCCGCTTCTGTACCTGCGGCTGAAGGCATTGGACAGGATTTTGTTAAAATATCCGAAAATGTGGATGTCATCTCACCGATGGTATACCCTAGTCACTATTCTACTGGCTGGTATGGGGTCAAGGACCCTGACAAAGATCCTTACACAACCATCAAGGGTTCAATGGAAGATACACACAAGAAACTGGACCCTACCAAAGAACTCAAACCTGTCATTCGTCCGTGGATCCAGGACTTCACAGCAAGCTGGCTGGGCAGTGGGCATTATGTCAAGTATGGCAAGAAACAAGTGGAAGACCAGATTCGAGCGATGAAAGACATGGATGTGCATGAATATCTGCTCTGGAATGCGTCCAACCGTTATACATCAGGTGTACAATATAAGTAATCCGCACTCTTTCATACTTCTCATTTCATCCAACCTCGTTCTGCTTGAAGCGGAGCGAGGTTTTTTGGTGTTCATTTTTCTCTGTACACCCCTACTCTGCTTTCTGTCCCTATTCAAATTGATCAAAATCCACTACAATAAATAGCTGTCCAGATATGACACTTGGATGACATCTCTTCAGAATAGCGAGGCACTGCCAGTGAACATGAACACAACAAGTTTTTCCCAAAAAGTGAAGCAATTCCTGATTATATTTTTGCCCATCTTCACCACTCAAATCGCCCTCTCTGCCATGTCGTTCTTCGACACGAATATGTCAGGCAAGTTTTCTCCGGCCGACCTTGCAGGCGTCGCGATTGGCACAAGTCTGTGGATGCCAGTTCAAACTGGACTAAGCGGGATTCTGATCGGTATTACACCTGTCGTTTCCCATCTGTTAGGTTCCAAACGTAATGATCAGATTGGGTATAACGTCATCCAGGCGCTGTATCTCGGGATTGCAGTCAGTCTCGTCGTTATCGGAGCCGGGGCGTTGTTACTTGGCCCTATACTGAACGGAATGCCTCTGGAGCCCAGGGTTGCCCAAGTCGCCTTCTATTTTTTGTGCGCACTCGCTTTTGGCATTATTCCGCTCTTCGGATATACAGTGCTGCGCAGCTTCATGGATGCACTTGGCCAGACACGGACTACGATGTTCATTACGTTGGTTTCCCTGCCCGTTAACATCTTTCTAAATTATCTGCTAATATTCGGCCGCTGGGGTTTTCCACAATTAGGCGGTGTTGGTGCTGGTGTTGCTACAGCATGTACATACTGGCTGATCTTTCTTATTAGTCTCTTTTTTGTCCATCGGGTCGAACCTTTCGCCCAGTATGGCATTTTCCGTCAATGGACCCGTGTCTCATTCTCCAAATGGAAAGAGTTACTCCAGATTGGAGTGCCCATCGGATTTGCGACTTTTTTCGAAACGTCCATCTTCGCTGCTGTGACTTTAATGATGAGCCGTTTCGATACCACAACCATTGCTGCCCACCAGGCGGCGCTGAATTTCGCTTCTACGCTCTACATGTTGCCTGTGAGCATATGTATGGCTCTTACGATCCTTGTGGGCTATGAAGCAGGTGCGGGGCGTCTGAGAGATGCCAGACAATACAGTCTGCTTGGAATTGGTGGAGCCATCGGGCTCTCACTGCTGACAGCGATCGTGTTGATTGTGTTCGGCGAACAGATTGCAGGCGTGTATTCAAACGATCGAGAGGTCATTGCACTTACGCAGCATTTCCTCATCTACGCCATTTTCTTTCAGATCTCGGATGCGATTGCTACACCGACCCAAGGAGCATTGCGTGGCTACAAAGATGTTAATCCGGCACTGATCATTACGTTCATAGCGTATTGGATTATTGGGTTGCCTGTAGGTTATCTAACTGCTACGTATACTTCACTCGGTGCCTTCGGATACTGGATCGGCCTCATTGCCGGCCTTGCTGTAGGAGCAACAGCGCTTCTCTGGAGACTCTTCCTGGTACAAAAACAAGCCGCACTCCGCAAGGCGTAACATCGGAACACTTACTTACTTTGGAAAACAACAAAAAGAGCACAATCCTCGTCAATGCGGGATTGTGCTCTTTGCTTATGAATCGAATTATTGGGACAAACGTTGTGCAAGCTCGTAAGTCACCATATCGAAATCTTTTTTTGTGTTAACCACTTTATCAATATCCGTCAGGGTAAGTTCACCCTTGATAATGCCACAACCTTTGTCTGTCTCGCCTGCAATCAGACTGCGAACAGCGAAGTCGCCAAGACGGCTTGCCAAGTTACGGTCGAAAGGTGTTGGCGTACCCCCACGCTGAATGTGACCCAGAACGGTTACACGCGGCTCATACGTTGGGCAACGTTCCATCAGTTCTTTTGCTACATCTTCACCCTTGCCCACGCCCTCAGCAACGATAATAATACTGTGACGTTTGCCGTGTGCAAAGTTAGCTTTCATCCGATCTGCTACTTCGTCCATGTCAAACGGAACTTCTGGGACAAGAATCGTTTCAGCACCCGAAGCAAGTCCGGCATGCAGAGCGATATCTCCACAGTGACGACCCATAACTTCAACGATGGAAGAACGTTCGTGTGAAGACATCGTATCACGCAATTTGTTTACTGCATCAACTACTATGCTTACAGCTGTATCAAATCCGATGGTATAGTCGGTGAATGAAACATCGTTATCAATCGTTCCTGGCAGACCCATGGTGTTAATGCCCAGCTTGCTGAGTTTGTTTGCTCCGTTGTAGGAACCATCCCCACCGATAACAACCAGACCGTCAATGCCACGCGCACGCAGAATGTCCGCACCTTTTTGCTGACCTTCAGCGGTATAGAACTCCTTGCAACGTGCCGATTGAAGAACCGTTCCCCCACGTTGGATGATATCCCCTACACTCCGCAAATCCATTGGGAAAATGTCATTATTCAAAAGACCCTGGTATCCACGTTGAACTCCAAATACTTCGAGACCGTGAAACAGTCCGCTGCGAACAACCGCACGAACAGCCGCGTTCATCCCCTGTGAATCACCACCGCTCGTTAATACTGCGATTTTCTTTACTGCTGTCATGATGTTTCTTCCTCCTCTAGTTTCACTTCAGGCTCCGCAATATCACACCTGACTTACATATTTTTCCGTATCCAGCGACTGAAAATGAAGAAAAATATTCTTGTGATCGGACTATTTTTCAGCAGACGTTTGGATACAACGCGAACTTCCTGTTGTTCGCTAACTTTGGGATCAGACAGGTAAATGGCAATCAGTCCTTCGATGATCATCCGGTGAAAGGAGCTTCCCGGAATCTTCTGCACATCGCTGCGTGCCATCTCCACAATAAAAGCAATTCGGTCCAGCATTGTCTCCACATTCTCATAATAGTTGCAGAAGTTGAGATCTCCCCCGATGCGGTCCTCATCCTGATCAATTAAATAATCGAGCATAATGTGCAATGCGCATACATGTGGGAAATAGGCCGTGTGGATCGAGGCCGCTTGCTCTTCAGTCAACTGATCGTCACTCGCAGCCAGAAACAGCATGAAAACGCCCAGTGTAGAGCCAGTTGCAGCAGCAAATTCGTTCCAACGAAACTGAGGTGTGCGATGACGATGCTCCGACCACCATTCGAGCAGTGCCGTTTCTCTCAGTTCCGGCTTGATATGCTTATATACCTGCAGGTCCGTGTATAGGCCTGCCAGATCCTGAATTTGGGGCTTGGCGGACGTATAGCCTGGTAACTGACGGGTCAGTTCCTGACATGTTGTCACCAGATTCCGCAGATATCCACCGTCATCCTGCTCCTCACGGAGGGCATAATAATTGACGGGAATTGCTTCGGGATCTACCGCATCAAGCATGGATTGATGGAGAAGACGAAAGTCATCCGGGTCCATCGACGTGCTGCGATCGCACAGATTGTCCAAATAATCACTAATAGTTTGATATGAAACGATCAGCGGAATCAGAATGTGCCTGTTGGGCAAATCAGCCAATGCGTAGACGGTTCCGCCTTCACAGTGAAACTGTTTATCCTTCAGACTGGCAAGTGCCTGTGTACGCAACTCCTCATTCGGAATCGCCTCAGCTTGAGCACGCCATCCATTCAGTGCCTTCCGTGTTTCCGGAATGGTGTATTTGTACACCCCTCTCATCAATGCCAGCGGTCCACGCGGATATTGATGACGTTTTCGATTTGATTGGCTCAAAATAAATGTGCCTCCACTTGGTTGAATACGTATTAGAGCGATTTTTAACCATTCCTATTATAATATGATCCCCTTAATTGTACAAATGATCTGCCGTATATTCCGCATAAAAAATCGCATCCGCGCCCAAAGCTTTGTGATATACTAGGCATATTTCATCCATCAAAGGAGTCGTTGACATGTCGTCAAGTGAATCACTTTCGTGGAGACGGTTATTTTCTTTTTTTGTGCCACTTGGCATTTCCGCCTCTCTCGTCACCATTTCTCACGTCATCATAAACAGCACATTAGCACGTTCCGCTCATCCCGAGACGGTTATTGCCAGCTATGCCATCGCCGGTAGCTTGTTAACCCTCACGGAACGCCCCTCCACCCTGCTGCGGCAAACCTGTTCCGCACTGGTCCGCGATCGCCTTTCCTTTCAGGCCCTCACGTTTGTGACCAAAATATTTCTTGCCTGTGTGCTTCTCATTGGGTTTCTTATCGTATACTCTCCCGTTGGTACCGGGGTGTTCAAATACTTGTTTGGTGTAAGTCCGGATCTGCTGAACAAAGTCATCGACGTATATGAAATTCTCATGTATGTAAGTATCTTTTCAGTGATCCGCAACATCTATCAGGGGATCATCATTACGAATAACCGCACCAAGTGGTTAACCATCGGGATGGTATTCCGTTTAGCCGGAATGTACGGCCTATCCCTCTATTTCATATACACAGACAGCATTGACAGTGGACGTGTAGGCGCTATCATTTTTGCTACTGGCATGATGATTGAAGCGCTTGTCAGCTTTCTGGAGGGTAACAGCATCAAGCGCAAGATGCCAGCCAAGCTTGAGGATCATCCCGTCGAGAGCAAGGGAGACGTATTTCGCTTTTATAAGCCACTGCTTTTATCCAGCTTTGTAGCGCTGTTCATAGGACCGGTTATTAACATCGTACTTGGCAAAACGACCGGGATCGCACTAGCCATTTCATCCTTTGCCATAGCAAGCAGTCTGATGCAGTTGATGCTAAGCTTCTTTACATACATCCATCAGATCGTGCTGAATTTCTACCTTGTGGACGCCAAATTGGTACGAAAATTTGCACTTGTCACCGGATTTATTCCGTTTGCGATGATGGTGTCGATTGCCTATACCCCCTTGGGACCATGGGTACTCGAAAATGTCATGAGCGTTCAGGGCGAACTTTTGCAACAAAGTCTGTGGACACTGCGTGCGTTCGTCTTATTTCCACTGATCTTCCCTTTTCTGGATTTCAGCAATGGCCTCATTCTGCTTCGCGGTCAGACAAAAACGATGTTTCGTTCGCAAACGGCGAATGCAATCTGCACGGTGATTGTGCTGCTTATACTGGTTAGTATTTTTCCTGCGTGGAACGGCATGATTGGCGCTGTAGCCCAATCCCTTGGCCTGCTCGCCGAACTTATCATTGTCTGGCTTGTCATCCGGCGCACGAAGCAAGAACCTACGATGTCCGTGCCTAGAGCCCGTAAATCAACATCCCTGAAAGGGTAATAAAATCATTGAATTGTTATCAGGATTGGAGTCTCTCATCATGAAATTAAGTCACAACGCCCGCCCGGACCAGAACTGGCTGCGGGCTCTCATGTTCACCATCTTTGGTTCCACCGTCCTGGTGGTATCCTACTTCCAGCTTTACTTCAGTCATCTGGGCTTCAGTCGGGCTGAGATTGGATATCTCTACGGAATTGGCCCCCTCATCTCTGTGTTCTCCAATATGTTCTGGAGCATGGCCAGCGACCGCTACCAAACGGTACGCAAAGTGATGATCATTCTGCTTGGTGGTCAATTGATCACAGGAATCATGCTCGCCAATGCGACAACTTTTGGTCAGGTATTTGTACTCGTGACCCTGTTTTACTTTTTCTATTATCCGGTCTATCCACTCTCCGATACGATGGCTATTACAACGGCCAGCAAGTACGGCCGAAATTTCACTTCCATTCGAGTCTTCGGATCGATCGGTTATGCCTTCTTTGCATTAAGTATCGGGTATTTCCTTGGATCTTTTGGTCCAGCATGGACGATTTGGGTCTGCGTTGGTCTTGCTGCAACTACACTATTGATCAGTTTTCAACTGAAGGATCAACCTTCGGGGAGCAGTAGCAAAATGGACCTATCGGGGTTATGGGCTATTTTGAAACGCAGAGATGTGCTCACTTTTTTTGGCTGTGTATTTTTGCTTGCCATGGGACATCGCATGAACGAAGCATTCCTTACCATCACGCTAAAAGATCTGGGTGCCAGTGAGGGGCTGATCGGCTGGTCTTTGCTGATCTCTTCCGTAAGTGAAATCCCCATATTTCTACTGCTCAGCAAGTATGGAAACCGTTATAAAGAACTGCCGCTAATTGCTTTTGCTGCACTGATGTATACGGTTCGTTTGCTTCTCATGTCCGTCTCCGATACACCTGCAGCTGTTGTTGCGATTCAGACGATGCACAGTGTAACCTTTGGTATTTTCTACGTTACGGCGGTCCGCTACATCATTCGCCTAGTTCCGGACGGCTACAGAGCTACAGGTATGGCTTTGTTCACCATTGTCTGGTCCAGTGCTTCGGGACTTCTTAGCGGAACGTTGGGCGGACTGCTGCTGGAACATGCAGGCAGACAAACCTTCTATCTCACCGCTATGGCTTTCTCCCTGGCTGCACTGATCGGTTTCGGATTGAAGTTATGGTCCAGCATGACCAATCGTGTCTCCTGAACACACAGGGAAACTTCCATCGTATTCAACCGTTATTTAAACTGAAAATTTTAGAATCAAAAAAAGCACAGCCTCCCATGGGGGGACTGTGCTTAGGTTCTTAATATTCAGCTATAAATTTATAATATATAAGAAGTCCGTTAGCCGGATAAATTCTTACAGTTTGTTTACGTTAGCTGCTTGAGGACCACGGTTTCCATCAGTAATTTCGAATTCTACCGCTTGACCTTCTTCCAATGTTTTGAAGCCATCTCCTTGGATTGCGGAGAAATGTACGAATACGTCCTCGCCGCCTTCAACTGAAATAAAGCCATAGCCTTTTTCTGCGTTAAACCATTTAACTGTACCTTTCAAATGAAAAACCTCCTAAAAATATCGCCATCTATGGCGAATACCCTTATTATACTGTATGGGCTTCCATTTTGCAATTTATCTTTCCATAAATGTCGAAAAAATTTGCTTTGAATCGTAGGGTACGGTATCATTTTACCAAAACCGTTAGTTTGGAGACTACCTATGATAAAAAAACATGAAATATACAAAACAGACAAGTGGAATATGATGACCGTAGAAGTTCAAGGCAAATATCTCGTACTGCGAGAAATTTCGGAAGAGTGGGGCGAAGAATGCCATACATTCCTTAGCCGTCCTGCATTAATGCACTGGGCTGAACGCCGTTTTCCAAAAGCAGATTTTGAGAACCGTGAGGATGAATGGCGTCAATTGATGGCTGCCTTCAAAGGGGTCTAACCCATGCAGCTTGACTCAAGCAATGTCGTCATCTTCATTATCCTTGCCTTCTCCCTTGGTATTGTGCTTATTCTGGGACGCAATTCCATCCCGGATCGATTAAGACGGGGAATGGCGCTTATTGCTACCCTGCTCATTTGTTTCGCCTTTTTCCTGATCGTTTATTTTCTGTATAACATGGGAGCCTAATCACGGGGACCCAGATGCTCAAATATTTCAACGTGCCTAAGGTCATACTATACGAGATTATTCGTATCGTAAGGAGGAAGGCCGTTGAAATACCAGAAATCGCTATCTGTTATCCTGGTACTTAGTCTGATTCCTTCGTCTCTCTCCGCACAGGCAAGCGAGACGAAGGCAGCTTCGTCCATACATTCATCAGATCATCAAAGGGGGATTTCCATGAGTCAATTATTGAAACGTTCCGAGGTGCCGGCTGAACATAGCTGGAAACTGGAAGATTTATTTGCCGATCAGAAAGCCTGGGATCAAGAATATGAAGAAGTATCGTCTTTGACCAAGAAGGCCTCCGAATTCCAAGGCAAACTGAATCAACCCGATGTACTCAAATCTTGCTTCGAATTCGAAGATGAGATCAGCCTCAAAATAGAACGCCTCTTTGTGTACGCACGTATGCATCAAGATGAAGACACAGCGAATCCTACATATCAAAACCTGTCCCAAAAAGCCCAGAAATTAGGCGTACGGGTTGGTGAAGCACTTTCTTTTGTCACACCGGAGATTCTTTCCCTGCCGGATGATCAGTTGGACGCATTTATTGCGAACGAAAAACTTTCTGCTTATACATTTACGCTGGAAGAGATGAAACGCGAAAAAGCCCACGTTCTTAGCCAAGCAGAAGAGGCTTTGCTTGCACAGGTAGGCAACCTTTCACAAGCACCACAGACAATCTTCAGCATGCTGAATAACGCCGATCTCAAGTTCCCAAGAATCAAGGATGAACATGGTAACGACGTTGAGCTGACACACGGCAGCTACATTCAGTTCCTGGAGAACCCTAACCGTGAAGTTCGCGAACGTGCCTTCAAAGCGGTATACGAAACCTATGCCAAACAGAAGAACACAATTGCGGCTGCCTTGAATGCAAATGTAACCAAAAATATGTTCTATGCTAATGTTCGGAAGTACCCTTCCGTGATGGAAATGTCCCTATATGGAGATAACATCCCAACGGATGTGTATACCAATCTGGTAGACACCATTCACGAGAGCCTTCCGTTATTGCATCGTTATATGGACCTGCGCAAAAAGTTGCTGGGTGTGGATCAATTGCACATGTACGATCTGTTCGCTCCACTCGTAGACGAATACAAAATGGATATTACCTATGAGGAAGCGAAACAAACGGTTAAAGACGGTCTGAAACCACTCGGAAAGGACTATGCTGACGCATTGCAGACTGGATATGATAACCGCTGGATCGATATATATGAGAATGAAAATAAACGTTCAGGCGCATATGCCTGGGGCGCTTACGGCACTCACCCGTATGTCTTGTTGAATCACAAAGATAACCTGAACAGTATGTTCACACTCGCACATGAAATGGGTCACGCTCTGCATTCACATTACTCGGATACAACACTTCCGTATCGTGATGCACAGTACACCATCTTCTTGGCTGAGGTTGCATCCACAACCAACGAAGCGTTGCTGATGGATTATCTGCTTAACAAATCAACAGATCCAAAGGAAAAATTGTATCTGTTGACCTATTATGCCGACCAATTCCGTACAACGGTATTCCGTCAGACCATGTTTGCTGAATTCGAGAAAATCATTCATGAACGCGCGGAACAAGGTGACGCATTAACACCACAATTGTTATCCGAGATCTATTATGATCTGAACGTTAAATATCACGGAGAAGGCATGGCTGTTGACAAAGAAATTGAAATGGAATGGGCTCGTATTCCCCACTTCTATAACAGCTTCTACGTTTACAAATATGCTACAGGCTTCTCCGCAGCAACAAGCTTTTCCAAGCAAATCCTGGAAGAAGGCCAACCGGCTGTTGACCGATATCTTGGCTTCCTGAAGAGTGGTGGAAGTGATTACTCCATCAACATTCTGAAAAAAGCAGGTGTGGATATGTCTACACCACAGCCAATTCGTGAAGCCATGAGTGTGTTCAAGGAATTGATTGAACAGATGGAGCAACTAACCAAATAAGGTTGTCTTTCCATGTGACCTGCATCCCTTGCCCGTTCGGGCAGGGGATTTTATCATCATTGCAAGATGCAACATACCCGAATATGGGTAATGCATATCTAGTTCTCAATTGTTCAACAAGGAGGCAACACCATGAAAATGCAATGGGCACTCATAGCAGGTCTTGTTTTTGCACTGCTCACGGGAATCTTTGCGGTTATTAATGTGGATTCCGTGCAAGTCAACCTGTTATTTAACACGGTACAAATCCCGCTGATCTTGCTGATTCTCGGCTGTACCCTGATCGGTGGAATTATTGTAGGGTCATATGGCATCTATCGCCAATACAGACTGCAACGCGAGAACAAGCAATTGAAATTGCGTGTAACTGAATTGGAAAGTTCCGCGACAAACAAATCTACGTTGGATTCTTTCAAATCGATGGATTCGCTTGACTCAAATGAATCCGACAGCCTATTGGAGAATGATTCGATCCAGAGTCAGCGCAAAGGAAACCCTACGGGAACACTGTAACCAATCAGAGACAGCCTGCTGGCGAGTCAGGAATGGTAGTATCACATTCTCTCCCCCAGACAGGCTGTATTTTGTTTCACACCATACCCATGATCCGAGGAGGAAATTACACAATGAGTTTTACAATTGATGAATCATACGTTCTGTCTTTCCTGAAAAAATTGCTGGATACACCAAGCCCAAGTGGTTACACACATCATATTATCGAGATGATCCGGAAGGAAGCAGCCGCACTGGGCATCGCCTGTGAGCTGAATAACAAGGGCGGTGCGGTGCTTACATTGCCCGGACAGGACTCTTCCAAGACAATCGCTTTAAGCGCTCACGTGGATACGCTAGGGGCCATGGTACGCTCAATTACATCCTACGGCACATTGAAGCTTACCTCTGTCGGTGGATTTTCGATGCAAAGTATCGAAAACGAATATTGCAGCATCCATACTCGGGATGGAAAAACATACACAGGCACCATTCTCTCCCTTCATCCGTCTGTCCACGTCTATCCGGATGCACGTACCTTTGAACGGTCCGAGAGCCATATGGAAGTTCGAATCGATGAGGTCGTCTCCTCCAAGGAAGATGTGTTGAAACTCGGGATCTCTGTCGGCGACTTTATCTCCTTTGATGCTCGCGCAGTCATCACGCCGAGTGGTTATATCAAATCACGTCATCTGGACGACAAAGCCAGCGTGGCTGCCCTCTTTGGCATCCTTGAGTCTGCACATCGTGAAGGCTGGAAACCATTACATAACGTCTCTCTGCTTATCTCGAACTATGAAGAAGTTGGACATGGCGCATCATATATCCCTGCGGAAATCAGTGAAATGATCGCTGTAGACATGGGAGCTATGGGTGATGACCTAAGCTGTAAAGAAACCGACGTTTCCATATGTGCCAAAGATTCTTCTGGCCCGTATGACTATGATATGACTAGCCGTCTCATTGAACTGGCCAAACAAGATGGAATGGATTACGTCGTGGACATTTATCCCCACTATGGCTCAGATGGCAGTGCAGCATTACGCGGAGGAAACAATATCCGTGCAGCACTGATCGGTCCTGGAGTTCATGCATCTCATTCCATGGAGCGTACACATAAGGATGCTGTCCTGAATACGGCACGATTGCTCGCAGCCTACATTACAACCAAGTAAAACAGAATCATTGATCGACGAAATTGTCATGAATAATATCCACATGTTCGTCTAAGCAGAAGGCCCCTTCCAAGCACACAATTCGGTGTGCTTGGAAGGGGCCTTTGTTGTCATGTCTTTTAATCTGCCTGTTCGACATATGCATGATACTTACGATCCAATATCTCTAACTCTGCCTTATGGTCACGTATTTCATTTCTTAACACATGCATGGTTTTCCGAACCGCACTCAGTCCATCCTTCACCTGACGTTCGGCTTTGCGAATTTTGTCCTGAACCATCCAGTCCACGAAGAGGTTATCGAAGAAATAGTCTGCGAATGAAAGCAGACCTCCCAGATGCAGATCCGCGTGTACAGCCATCTCTACATCCTCCAACTCCTTCTGGAAACGTCGTAGACGCTTACCTGCATCCATGATGGCGACCTGAGCGTCATCCATTCGTCCTCGCTTGATATGTGTGGAGATCACTCCACCACCCATCATGTCATATACACCCCAATTACCTGCCGAAGACAAAGCCTTCTCGGCACGTTCAAGAGCATAGAGCAGGTATTCTCCCTCCCGGAAAGCTTCATCCAGTTCCTGAAGCTCACTCGCCAGATGTTCCCGATTCTCAGCCATGTGTTGCAATTCCGCATCCTGGTCCAGCAGACGACCTTCCTTCTTCCCCCACAGCGCGTTGTAGTCGCTCTGCCAGTACTGATACTGCCGCCCGCCCTCCAACTCCTGCTCCACATGAATTCGTTGCTCCTGTACGTCTTGTAACATGCGACAAGCGGTGTCGTATGCAGCCTTGCTCTCCATCAGTTCCAGCTCTTCTTTCTCCAGACGCTCTGTTTTCTTGCCTATCAGTTGATAGAAAAATGCCGACAATGTCATACTGTTCAGTCGATCAACGTCCTTCTGCTCCTTCTGGAGATGCTCCAGACGACGTTTCACCTTTGCTTCCCATTCGCTTTCCTCCGTTTGAAGCTTCTCCAGACGTTTGGTCCATTTCTCGTAAATTCTCCCCTTTTCCTTGAGCGCTGCCAACTGTTGATTAATTTCTTTATACATAAGTGTGGTGTTCTCTCCCTTCTATGGAATTCTTTACTTATACAACGTAATGAACATACAGAACGTTTCACATAAAATCGCAAATTCGCAGACAAAAAAATCGCCCTTTTCTCCAATGCGACATAAAGTCACTGTAGAAGAAAGGGCGATGTTTAGTTATAAATCAAGACTTGCTCTGTTCAATCTGCTCTGCAAGTTCATTCAGAACGGTCCAGCGTTCCATCAATTCATCCAGATGACGTTCAGCCTCAACCTGCTCCGCCATCAACTCCTGCAGACGGGCAGAATCACTAAATGACTCTTCCATCTCTTTGTTAATCCGGACAAGATTGGCTTCAGCCTTCTCAATATTTTCATCAATCTGGTCGTATTCACGTTGCTCCTTAAAGCTGAATTTCAACTTCGGTTTAGCCGCTGACACTGCAGGCGTCGTTTTCTCCGATGACTGCTTCACCTTCGCCGCTCCTGTATCACTCTCTTGATTAGCTCCAGGCGCATTTTTCAGCATCCATTCCGCATACTCACTGTAGTCGCCGACGTGCACACGTACAGCACCGTTGCCCTCAAAAGACAGCACTTTATCCACAGTACGATCAAGGAAATAGCGATCATGGGATACGACAAAGACAACACCGGGGAAATCATCCAGGTAGTCTTCCAGTACAGCGAGTGTCTGGATGTCCAGATCATTCGTCGGCTCATCCAGCAGCAATACATTCGGCGCAGCCATCAGCACACGCAGCAGATACAGGCGACGCTTCTCTCCACCAGACAGACGCGAGATTGGCGTCCACTGGGATGCCGGGGTAAACAGGAACCGTTCCAGCATCTGGGATGCTGTAATCAGAGAGCCATCAGCTGTTTTCACATTCTCGGCCACTTCCTTGATGTACTCAATCACACGAAGTGATTCATCCATCTCCTGATGTTCCTGTGTGAAGTAGCCCAGATTGACCGTAGGACCAACGTCAACCACACCTGCATCGGGTTCCAGCTTGCCAGATATCATCTGAAGCAACGTGGACTTACCACTACCGTTCGGTCCGACAATCCCTACCCGATCTCCAGGTACGGCAATATAACTCAGATCTTCGATCAGCGTGCGGCCACCGACGGATTTGGAAAGATGCTCGATCTCCAGAATCTTTTTACCCAAACGAGTGGAGCCAACCGATACTTCCAATGAACCCGAGCGCTGGAGTCCTTGTTGATCTTTAAGTTGTTCGAAGCGATCAATTCTCGCTTTTTGTTTCGTCGTCCGAGCCTTGGCACCACGACGAATCCATGCAAGCTCCGTCCGAAGCAAGTTCTTACGCTTCTGTTCCGAAGAAGCTTCCCGTTCTTCGCGCTCCGCCTTAAGTTCCAGGAAACGTGTATAGTTCGCTTCGTATCGGAACAAACGTCCATGATCCAATTCCAGCATGACATTCGCCACACGATCCAGGAAATACCGATCATGCGTAATCATAAGCAGTGCGCCGCGGCGCTTCTGCAAGTACTGCTCCAACCAAACGACCGAATCATTATCAATATGGTTCGTCGGCTCATCCAGAATGAGCAGTTCACAAGGGTGAATCAGCGCAGCAGCGAGTGCTACCCTTTTGCGTTGTCCACCAGACAATGTGCCCATCAGTGCATCGAATTGACGAATACCCAATTTGGACAAAATGCTCTTCGCTTCGCTCTCCATCTGCCAGAGCTGAAGCTGCTCCATTTGCTGATTCAAACGTAATAATCTCTCTTGCAACGCTGGATCGGACGAATTCAGTTCCATTAATTCCATCGTTTCCGTATATTCACGCACGGTTTTCATTTCCATGCTGTCACCTTCGAATACTTGTTGCAGTACCGTATTATCCGGATTGAAATCCGGATTTTGCGCCAGGAACTGAATACGTACGTCATTACCGATCGAGATCTGTCCCGCGTCTGCAGGTTCCATACCAGATATCACACGCAAAAACGTAGATTTACCGGTTCCATTTACACCAACGACACCAATCTTGTCCTGATCAGCCATACCAAATGAAGCATCCTTGAACAATATTTTTTCGCCATAACTTTTTGCAATTTGCTCTACCGTCATTATGTTCATTGCTCGTACCCACTTCTCTGTGAATTAAAATTCAATATTACGTACATCCGCGCACTTACTTTAAACTTGTAAAAAAGAACGGCATCCGTCCAGAAACAATGCTGCTGCAAAAGCAATTCGTTTGTTCAGATGTTCCTCATTAAACTCTGGATTTAACATGATATCCATCTTCAGCCGGTCCAGAATTCCGATATATGCTTCAGCGAGCAATACAGGCTCAGGTACACTTGCACTCTCCAGTACCTCACACACCATACTCATGTATTGATTCATGAATGCCTTCATGAATTTCATCAGATCCGGATCATTATTGGGTGCCATAAAAAAGAGCTTGGTATGATTGCGACGCTCATAATAATACGTAAGGTGGGTCTTGGCTATTGCTCCAAGTTTATCACCTGTGTTCTCATACGAGTTCAAAGCATATTCAAGACGGCTGATAAAACTGTTACAATCCCGCTTGGATACTGCGATAAATAATTGTTCCTTGCTTTTGAAATATAAATAAATGGTGCCTTTTGCGATGCCGGCTTCGTCTGCAATATCAGACATTTTGGTCTCATAAAAACCTTTCGAGCCAAAAATACCATAGGCCGCATCCAAAATAGCCTCCGATTTGTCTCCCTGTACAGTGCTCAAAATGTACTCCCCCCTACAACGCCAAAATGTTACCTAAACCAATCGCCACACATCCGCCGATCACCGAGCTAAGCACGTTCACCAGGTCGTTACTCATCCATGCCCAGCCACGAGCCCGAACCGTTGGATGCCCGCAATGTTCATGTACCTCAACTTCACGGCCACACACAGTACAACGATACATCATCTGCACCGTTGCGCCCAGATAGGAATCGGCAAAAGCCCCTGCCAACCCGCCTGCAAGACCGACAAAAGTCCAACTAAACAGACTAAGCCCTTCTATCCCGGCGATCCAGGAAAACAAGAATGCTCCCGCACCAATCAGAGCCCCGCCTACGGCTGCAGCCACGGTGCCAAGAAGTGAAACACCTCCTGAAGCACCTGGCTTAAGTACCTTCCACGTGAGAACAGAGCGCGGCGGCTTGCGACTGAGACTCCCAATTTCGGTTGCCCATGTATCCGATGTAACGGTAGCCATTACACCAATGAAAGCATACACCCATGCCGGATGTGGAAATATCCAGTATCCCAGACATAGGAACATGCCCATTCCACCATTAGCCATCACTTGTCCGGCATCCCGATTTCCTGACTTGGCATAGGATTTCTCCAGCTCCTGCTTCCGATCTTTACGAAACCTGGAGAGCAACGTTGAAGTAATGAAAAACAACAATAACGTGCCAAACCAGAACAGGTTGCCCGCTCCGTAATATATCGTTCCCATCATGATGGCTGCCAGGCAGCCAGACAAGGTTAGCGACTTTTTCGCATAGGCAGCACCTGCCACCATAGAAGCGCATACGGCGCCAATAATCCAATCCATAATGTCTCCTGCATGCAGCGTATGTACAGCCCGCATGACGTTTATTGTATTTTTGAAATTCAATTATACCACGGTTTGATCCCAATGCCGAAACTCCTTACGCCAGCACACAAAAAACCCGTTTTGGCCTCGTGTAGAAGTGCCAAAACAGGTTATTGATCAAACGTTAAAATAAGATAACTTCCCTCTTCAAGTAACGTCTGGAATTTGGTGTTCCCAGGTTCTGTTTCAGACCCGCTTCGCTCCTCCAATGACTCCATATCGGTAGAGTACTCTGCGACCAAACCAGTTGAACAATCGATCCGTCAGGAATCCCATAAAACCCAGGGAAATCAGTCCGACAAAGATCCAATCTGTTCGGAAAAAGAGTCTGGAGTTCCAGATTAAGTAACCCACTCCCTCATTGGAGGCAATCATCTCAGCACCGATTATGGCCATATACGAGGTTCCCATCGCCAGTCGCACACCTGTGAAGATATACGGGGTTGTCGCCGGAACAATCACATGCAGCAGAATCTGCCGTTCATTGGCTCCCATACTGCGGGCCGACCGGATTTTGTCTTCTTCAACGGAGAGTACACCTGTCAGTGTATTCAATACAACAATGAAGAAGGTTGCATACATAATGAGCGCGATCTTGGATTGCTCACCAATTCCGAACCACACCAGAAATAAGGTAATAAAGGCGATCGGCGGGATAAAACGTATAAAGTTAAGGAACGGTTCCGCGAACAGCCGGATGAGATGAACTTTGCCAATAATCAGCCCTACCGGAATAGCAATGATGCTTCCGAGTACCCAGCCCGCCAGTACACGAGTGAAGCTGATTCCGATATACTCCATCAGCGTACCGTCAGCTATCAGTTCGCGTGCTCCCAGGATCGTGTGCCACGGACCAGGGATTACGTCAGGCCCATAGATAAGGGCACCCAGCTGCCAGATTAAGATGACCGTTACCCATAGAAGCGGGATAGACACCCATTTTTTCTCCAACCATTTCATCTTGTATATCACCTCAATTATTCTTCAAAGTGGCCTTGAATTCGGTCATACAAAGTGTTGAACTCAGACGAGGCGATGTTCCTCGGGTAAGGTAACGTGTTGTGGTAAATATCCGTTATATTCGAAGACGGACCTACAGACATAATGCCTATGCGCTCACCAAGCAATAACGCCTCCTGAATATCGTGAGTGACAAAGATAACGGTTTTATGGGTTTCTTTCCAAATATTCACCAGTTCTTTCTGCATGGTCCGCCGCGTCATTGCGTCCAGCGCACCAAATGGCTCATCCATCAGCAAGATCGCCGAGTCATTCGCAAGTACCCGGGCCAATTGAACCCGCTGCTTCATGCCACCCGAGAGTTCTTTCGGAAATTTCCCCTCATGAGCACTCAGTCCCACAAGCTGGATGTATCGATCAGAGATCTCACGTCGTTTTGTCTTAGGCACCTTGGACATTCGAAGTCCGAATTCAACATTTTCCCTCACAGTTAACCATGGAAAGAGAGATGAATCCGCCTGCTGGAATACCATTGCCCGATCCCTTCCCGGTCTGTCGATCTCCTTGTTGTCTACCTTGAGCTGTCCACCCGACTTGGAGATAAAACCCGCGATCATGTTCAGCAGCGTTGACTTCCCACACCCACTGGGACCAAGCAGGACAAAGAACTCTCCTCCCTTGATAACCAGATCGACATCCTTAATGATATAATGCACATCCCCATTGGTCGGGGCATGATACGTTTTCCGTAGCTGTTCAATATGAATGGTATGCTGAGTTGCAGGTAAGGACATAACGGACACCTCCCATTTGAATATAAATTATTTACTATATGTCACTTTATCCGGCAGAGCCTGCTGGAGAGAAGTCAGATCGAGTTTGGAGTCGAGATCAAAATCCTGTTCGATGATTCCAGTGTCCACCATATATTGCTTCTGACCTGCCAAACTATCATAAGCAGCCTGCGTAAATCCAACTTCCCATGGATTGATCGGAAGGTCTTTTAATGTGGCATCTTTAGGCTGTTTGGTCTCTTGATACATCAGATCTGCAACCTCTTCAGGATGCGCTTGAGCATACGTGGAAGCTTCATCCAGCGCCGCAAGGAAGTCACTGATCTTTTCAGGGTTTGCCTGGATGAATTCATTACTTGATACCAGTCCCATACCAAGGCGTATAGGCGTCTGAGACATATCCGTCAGCTGGTGTACTCCTTCGAGTGCATCGAATTTATCGGTTAACGCGGAACCTATGACCCAAGCGGCATCAAGGTCTCCCTGTTTCAGTGCGATGTAGGCCTCATCAAAAGCCCCCTGACCAATTTGCGTCACATCACTCAGCGCCACCCCCTGATCTTTCAAATATTCATCCCATAGATATGGAATAAATGTGCCTCGAATGAAACTCACTTTCTTGCCCTTCAAATCCGCTCCACTCTGAATATCCTCCTTTGCATACAGCTTCCAGGCGGCTGCCGCTTCATCCGTAGTCTGGCCTGCAGAAGCGATGACTGAATATTCCCCTTTAGACAAAGCATTTAATACAGGGAAGTCCGCCCCGTACGCAATATCTACCTGTTTGATAAATAGTGCATTTACACCTTCAGCCGGTGAGCCAAACGTAATACTCTCTGCATCAATGCCCCTGTTTTCAAAAAAACCTTTGGCAATGGCTACCCTGAACGTTGGGTTGGTACTTGTATCTGCGATTCGAATTTTTACATTATCGGTATTTTTACCGGTAGCGTCTTTTGCTCCAGATCCTGCTGCGTTTGAACTGCATCCGGATAATAGGAGTGCCGTTGCCAAGAATAATATCAATACGCCGGTTACTATGGATGGTTTTCTCACAATATACACCCCATTCGATCTAGTCATGATTCTTGACGCTTAACCGCCTGACTTGCCTTCATCCGACGTTGCCACACAGGCTGCACCCTCCACAAATGGAAGAGTTGTCTCTACGCTCACGATGGATGCAGAACCTTTGGGTGCTGCTCCCGGGACCCTGTAGGTGGAGACATCAATGGCTTCGATGGCAACTTCCTGCGGTTTCTCCAACTGTGGAACCCACTGATAAGGAACTCGATATGAGCGATAGACCATATTGGTATTCCGCCCATCCATGTAAGGGGAGACATACTCCCAGACCAGCTCATGCTCCGCAGTCACTTCGAACAATCTGCCATTGGAACCCTCGGTTATTAGGGTGTTGCCGTTAGGTAAACGCTGGGCGGAACTGATGTATGGGCTATAAAATTTATAAGAATCCGTCGGAACTGAGAAACCTGCTTCTGCCGATGTATACTGCCAGACAATCTCCAGAGTGACCGGGTTAATCTCCAGTACACGGGAGTGATCCCGAATCGCATGTTTCAATCCAAATGGAGAAGCCGGATTTGGAAGGCCGTAACCTGCCCAGCCGCCATTGTCGAATACGAGCAAGTTGCCTTCTCCTGGTAGACCTTGGGGAATGATATGTGCATGATGCTGTCCGATAATTGTGCCGATGTGTTTCGCTTCAGTTGAAGTATAGTCTGGCCCTAATCTCCACACGATCTTTCCACTCTGTCTGTCTGTAATGGCAATAATATTGGCCTCTCTGGCATCCCAGATAATATTGTCGGGGTGGAACCGTTCGTCTCCCTCTTCATAGAAACGGTTGGGTCCGACATAAGAGGCAGAATTAATATGTAACCAGTCACCAACGCCACCACCCAGATGACCGAAAGAACGTGTATTTGGATCACGGAACAGGACATTTCGAGCAGCTTCATCAAAACCTAATTCTTCAAAGTGTTCGTTAGGCAGCCACTCCCAGAGTACCTTCCCCTCCCAATCCACTTCGATAATGGCATCATCAAGCAATGGCTTATCTGAAATTTGCGGGTTACTCACATTTTTGTGAGCCAGAATAAGTGTTTTACCACTCTTCGTCTTTGGCGCAAGGCCAGGTGCATAATAACCTACCGGATTCCCCTCACGCTGATAATCATGATGCTGGCGGGCATACCATAGTGGCTCATACCCCGGATCTTCGATGTGTTCGTAGCTATTGTATTTCCATACAATGTTGCCGTCCCAATCCACCTGAACCAGATCGACATTATCCTGAATACCGAACTTCGGATCTCTCCGACCCGTGCTGCCCAGCACGTAGCCGCCAGGTAATATTTTGGCCGGAAAACCTAATAATCCTTTCCACAGGTGAACCTCCTTGCCATTCATATCGATCAATACTACGCCTTCTTCACCTGCCTGATAAACGGTATAACCGCCCCAAGCCTTATCCGGATTGTATAACGTCGCTCCAGTTGGATATATTGTTGAGTGTCCCATTGATCATCTCTCCCTAGAATGTTTGTGGTATATCAAATGTCGTTACATTGACCCAACCTCAATAACTGAGATAGTTCCTCTTCCCGGCATTGTCCCGCTGCTTCTGCTCAAGGTCACTTGTGGAGGACCGATCATGTTCTTGTATCCCGTTGCTCTCCGCCAATTCCAGCACCGTGTCCGAGAATCCCTCCAGATTCGCTACTACCCGCTCGTAGAATTGACTTTGCTGCTCCAGTTCCTCACTCGTAAAACCCTCAAACAGAAGCGTGATACATCGGGCACCGATGTTGCTGTTTCTCGCATACATCTCCCGCCCGCTGGATGTGATGTCCAGTAAAACCGTCCGGCGATCGTCTTCCTTTCGTCTGCGGATGGTGAGTCCCTTTTTTTCCAACTTATCGGTTAGAGCAGTAATGGCACCGGATGTAAAGTCCAACTGTTCTGCCAGATCTCCAAGCCGCTGTTCTCCCTCACGAATGATTTTGTGCAGGATAAGCATGCCTGGCAGGCTGATACCTTCTACAGAGATGCGATCCCGCTCTTTGACAAATCGTCTGACCATTTTGCGAAATAACCAATCCGTCCGCTCCAACGCTTCCCAGTCTCTATCACTCATTTCATAACCTCCCTGATCGTTTGAAGCTTCAATAAAGATACGAAAAAAGGCCCCCGAGGACATTCCTTAGAGGAGTAGTCCCAGGAGCCTTTGGTGATCCAATCAGCTCAATGCAGTTTTCAGTTCAAATTATTTCACTGTTCATTTAATGAGTATTAAAATAATTGAGATTATCATATAACCAACTAACCCAACCTGTCAAGTGAGAATTAAAATATAGATCTACTTTTACAGTCATTACCCGCCGGTTTGAAATTACTTATCCTGTTTTAAGTTTCACTTCAGGTTTCCCGTTTACACTATTCTCAGATCGAAACATCTACAACTACATCAACGACAAGCTACGATTCAGTTCGTACTCAACTAAAGAAATGAGGATTATCCATATGAATAT
Organism: Paenibacillus sp. FSL P4-0176; assembly: GCF_037975265.1. Lineage (NCBI taxonomy): Bacteria > Bacillati > Bacillota > Bacilli > Caryophanales > Paenibacillaceae > Paenibacillus > Paenibacillus sp. FSL P4-0176. The sequence goes on along the minus strand of NZ_CP150242.1, from coordinate 2,381,143 downwards.
GAAAAGAGTCATTATTATAGGCACAATGATTGTCACTATGTCCTTCGCTGGAACAGCCTGGGGCCAGTCTGCCATCTCTCCCATACCTACTGCTAAATGGTCCATCGTTGACTTGGACACTCGTGAGGGAAGCAGTGATGAGCTGCTCGACGCTCTGAATCAGGCTTCAGAAGTGGATCTGTACCAGGAACTGTACAACGGCAAATCACTGAGGACGATTACGGAAGAAAACAACGGGAATTTGGATGAGGTCATTGCTATACAAGTAAGGCAGCTCAAGGAACAGTTGGATGAACGGCTCGCAAGTGGAAGTATCAGCTCGGAGCAACATGCTGCACAACAAGCTGAACTGGAAGAGTTGGTCACGCGGAGTGCAAACACCGCATACAGCTTGGCCTAAATTAGTAGCGTATCCGTACGATGAAGATATAAACATATATCCACGATAACACAGCAAAAAGGAGCGTATTCACGCCCCTTTCTTGTACCCTATTCATCTCAAGCAGGTATGATGTGTAATCCTTATTGCGCTGCCCCAATCGTGCAGGCACCCAAGGATTCGCCGTCCCATGCCAGTTCGAGCACATCTCCTGCTTGTGTTGGTCCAACACCTTCAGGTGTTCCTGTAAAAATGACATCGCCCGGCCCCAGGCCGTAATGGTGACCTACATAATCCACAATATCTTGTAAACTGAAGATCATGTTACGAATGTTACCACGCTGGACTTCCTCACCATTTTTGGTCAATGTAAAGTCTTTCTTCAGTAAAGCTGCCGCACCCGGGAATGCCTGAAATGCAGTAACCGGAGCGGAATTTCTGAACCCTTTGGCCGCTGTCCACGGGTGGCCTTTTTTCTTAATCACGGTCTGTACGTCACGTAACGTAAAATCAATACCAAACGCATACGCATCCACCAGCTCATCTACCGCCATACCTGACTCATAACTCCGGCCGATTTGCACGACCAATTCAGCTTCATAGTGAACTTCACCCTTGCTAGCAGGCAATTCAAGCGTTTCACCATTCAAGGGCACGACTGCATGAGAAGGTTTCATAAAGATCATTGGCTCATCCGGAACCGCGTTACCCAATTCTTCCGCATGAAGTTTATAATTGCGTCCTACACAGTATACATTGCGAATGTTAGTCAACATGGGTATATTACCACCTTTATCGGATTCATTAGTGCATATAGTAAAGTTAAGGTCTGAAAAATCGGCTACTTGTCTCCTGAAATGCCAGCTCCCACACGTCAGGACGGTTCGTACATAACATCAGTTCTGGATCAACTGCCGCCAGTTTCTTCATAATGGTCTTGTCATCCACTGTCCAAGCCATCACCCGAATGCCTGCACTCCGCATCTCGTTCATTAAGGATTTGTCTACATTGGTGTATCCAATCGATAGGAATGTACAATTCATTTGCCGCAATGCGGTTAACAGATCACCTGGTCGTGCATCGATAATCAGCCCTGTCTGGATCTCCGGTGCAAGTTTCTTCACTTCGATCAGAGCGGCTGGTTCAAATGAGGTGATCACAACATCATTTTGCATATGTCTTTTTCTCACTTCATGTATAACAGCCGCAGGCAGACCCGGGTACATGTCTCCCTGCGTTTTCAGTTCAATGTTCAAACGTACTCTGCCGCACGAGCGATCTAACAATTCACTTAGCGCCGGAATCCGTTCGCCTTTGTAAGACTTGTTTTTCCATGCTCCGGCATCCAAACGTTGCAGATCAGCCCAATCGGTTTCCCGTACCAGGCCCTTGCCATTCGTCGTGCGATCCACTGTAAAATCATGAATGACCACTGGCACACCATCACGCGACAACTGCACATCCAGCTCCATCCACTGAACTTCAGGCCGCTCCATGGCCATCAGGAATGCAGCCATCGTATTCTCTGGTGCAATAGAAGAAAATCCACGGTGCGCTACACAAAGGTTGTTCATTCGATTCCCTCCTCAAAAAGGTTGTTAATTAGGTGAAGCGACCCCATTCCCATCATATCGAATACCCGGGGAGAGCTTAGCCATCTGTTCCAACAGCAGTTTGTTCGCCTCATCAATCATTGGAATGGCCTGACCTAGCCCGGCCTCATAAGGGATAACTTTCATGCTGCAAGCTGCATCTTGACTACAGCGAGCCTGAAATACCGCCGTTTTCCACGTCTCTTCGGTTGTTGATCTGGAGAAAATGAAATTTCCCGTACTATATGCAATCCACTTCCCCTTATAGTACTCCAACCCTTGCAACACATGAGGATGACCACCTATGACCAGATCAGCGCCAGCATCTACAAACTCATGAGCCAATCGGGTCTGGTCACTATTCGGAGTACTTACACGTTCCTCTCCCCAATGTGCAACCACGATGACCAGATCAGCCTTCTTACGGGCCTCTTGGATCGCTTTGACTGCTCCTGTGGAATCATAGGCTTCAGCTACGCCAGCCCGATTGCCTTCCGCCTTCCAACTCGTTTCCGGTACAACTCGGGAGAACCCAAGCAATGCAATCTTCATGCCTTTGCGTTCCAGATATGCTGGTGCATAGGCCTCATCCCTGTTCATACCTGCCCCGGTGTGAGCTATGCCATATTCCTTGAGATAAGTTAACGTATCCACCAAGCCCTCTACGCCCTGATCCAGAATATGATTGTTAGCCAAATTCACAGCATCAAAACCGGCTGAAGCCATTGCCGCCAATGCTTTGGGCGAAGATTTGTAGACATAGGTTTTATCAGCTGCACTGGTACCACCCTGAGTTATTGGTGTCTCCAGGTTACCGATGGTAAGATCATCATCCTTGAATAATCTGCCGAGTTTGGCAAAGGGATAATCATAACCGTTTTTATCCAGCAGTTCAGCAACTTTGCCCGAAAATTGAATATCACCCACAAAGTTAATCGTAACATCCTTCGCTGAATTGGAAGGTTTCGACGTCCCTGATTCCTGATCCACACCTGCATTTCCCTTGGTGCTGGATGGTGTTGAAGTTGCCGTAGGTTTTTTCGTTCCGGATTCTACTTTCTCACTATTGGTATTGCTTGAAGTGTCAGGTGTCGCTACTCCAGATGTCTTATCTGCATCCGCTGTTGTCTCTTCATCCGTAGCTTCGTGTTCTTCTTCCGAAGTCTCATCGGATTCCGAGTCTGGATAAGTTACTTGATCGCCGCCTTTGGCATCGTCTCCAATGGAAGGCTGATCCTGATCGACGATTTCTTGTTTCACCGGCTGGTCTGCCTGTTGCTGACGTGTATCAATGACATAAAAAATGCCCACCAGACCAATTGCAATGATCAATACAATATTAACTGTCCAGATGATTGTGATTGTATTGCGGGTGCGTTTACTACCTTTTTTCTTCTTTACGCTTCGCTCTGATCTTGGGGGATACATAAGCAACTCCTCTTCTTCTTCACAGCCATACATACCATTATATCAGGCATATTCTGGATTTCCATCATTCCTTGGAACTGTATCGATTGAAAGGGTATGAACTCAGTTAGCTTCCAGATCTTCACATAAAAAAAGCCATCTCTCCAGTAGATAATTCTACGTTTGAGACAGCTCTCTTGCTGTACTTAATCTGCTGCAAGCTCTTGTGTAGCCTGAACAGACATTTCCTTCGCTTGTCTGATGCAATCAGGCAAGCCTACGCCCTCATAACCTGCACCTGCAATGTACACACCAGGTAATTTGCTGCCAAGCTCCTCACGGAGGGCGGCAATATGTTGGAGGTGTCCCACCGGATACTGTGGCATGGATTTACGTAGCCTTGTAATCTCGGAGAAGATCGGCACTGCTTCAATACCCATCGTCTCTCTCAGATCCTTGAGAACGAGATTCGTCAGCGCTTCATCCGGAAGCTCTACGTTCTGTTCGTCACCGGAGCGACCAACATAACAGCGAAGCAGCACCTTATCATCCGGGCTCGTATGCAGCCATTTCGTCGATGTCCACGTGCAAGCCGTAATATTACGGCCCTCTTTCCGCGGAACGAGGAAACCCGATCCGTCGAATACATGCTCCACCTCTTTTTTCTCAAAAGCGAGCACCACATTGGCTACAGACACATAGTTAATTGCATCCAGTGCCGCTGTATCGACGTGAGGCTTCAGCAGCTCCGACGCAACATATGTTGGCACAGTAACCACTACATCATCCGCTTCAAGCATTTCGCCATTACCCAGTTCAACACGGTATCTGGTCTGCGCTCCATCAAGGCGTTGCAGCGACTTCACCGCAGTGTTCAGACGTTGGTCCACATCCTGCAGTTCATGTACGAGGGCATGAACAAGGCTCTGCAACCCCTGGCGAAAGTTCAGAAAGGCACTTCGTTTTGTTCCGGTATGCGTCTCAGCCGGTTTGCGACCCGTCATCATGCCCCGGATCAAGCTGCCGTAATCGCGCTCTACTTCTCCGAACTGCGGGAAGGTAGCCTGGAGGCTCAATCGCCGCATATCACCTGCATAGATTCCTGCGAGCAGTGGTTCCGTCAAGTTCTCCAGCACTTCTGCTCCAAGACGACGTTCAATCATATAACCGAGCGATTCATCCTCTGTTGTACGACGCGGCGGGATGACAAAATCCATCAACGCCCGCAGTTTGCCTGCCGGAGAGACCAGACCACTTCTCAAGAATGGTCTTAGTTCTGTCGGAATACCGAGAACAAGTCCTGCTGGCATAGGATGAAGCTTGCCACGCTGCATGATATACGTTTTCTTCGACTCCGGATTCTGACTTACCAATTCATGATCGATCTCCAATTCTTTGGCAAGATCAATCATTGCTGTTTTGCGAGCCAGGAAAGAATCCGGCCCTTTTTCAATCACAAATCCATCCCGGTGCAGTGTCTCAATCATGCCTCCCATGGACGAGCTTTTCTCGACCAAAGTAATCACGGGTTCAACGCCCGCTTCCCGGTAATGCTTGCGGATATAAAATGCCGCGCTGAGGCCGGTAAGGCCACCGCCGACAACAACAACACGGCGTTTCTTATCACCCATTACTCATCCGACCCTTGCTGCCATTGGCTTATAATAACGTCGCTTAACGTCTCCATGTATAGAGGATCGCTATTGAGAGAGTCAATACGCATCAGGCGCATGTCGATCTCTTTGGCAATCGATTTGGCCTCGATATCGAGATCATAGAGCACTTCGAGATGATCCGAGACAAACCCGATTGGTGCCACCAGCACATCCTCTACCTGTTCACGAGAAAGCTCCTGTAACGTATCCAGAATATCCGGTCCAAGCCAAGGCTCAGCTGTTCGTCCGGCACTCTGCCACGTAAATTGCCAATTGGTTATGCCTACACGTGAGGCAATCACTTCTGAAGTCTCCAGCAATTGTTGCGGGTATGGATCACCCATCTCCACAATACGCGCCGGCAGACTGTGCGCACTAAACAACACCTTCACATCTCCGCGTTTTGCTCCAGCTTCTTCGAACGCATCCAACTTGGCACTGACACGTGTGGACAACGCCTGAATTAACTTCGGATGCAGATGATAACTCTCAATAAAGGACATATGAACGCCCAGCTCTTCTGCTTTTTCACGCGCACGTTTGATATAACTGCCTACACTCATCGTGGAAAAATGAGGAGCCAGTACAATACCAATCGCTGTCTGAATTCCATCCTTCGCCATCTGCTCCACGCCATCCTCAATAAACGGATAGGCATGCTTCAGTCCTTGATAACAACGGAATTCCACCTCAGTGCCACGCTCATCGCGGTTTAATGTCTCTTGAAGGGCCTTGACCTGATTGTCTGTGTTCTCCCGAAGTGGAAAAACACCGCCAACAATGGCTTCATAACGATCCGTCAGTTCTTTCAATTGCTCTGGTTCAGGCGGACGTCCTCTGCGGATATGTGTGTAATACGCTCCAACACTCTCCATATTTTCCGGTGTGCCATACGACATCACCAGTACACCTACAGTATTAGTCATTGGTTACCGTCACCCCACTCTTCATTGCTTCGGCAGAATATTCATGAATATACGCCGTTAGTTCTCTGAGCTTTTCTAGCGATGCTTCAGGAAATAATCCGTGTCCGAGGTTGAAAATATAACCCGGCTCCTTGATTCCTTCGTCAATAATCAATTTGGCTTGCTCTTTAATCAGTTCCATCGGGGCAGTCAGCAAATATGGGTCCAGGTTACCCTGTACTGCAAATTTGCCGCCAAGACGTTGACGCCCTTCCGAAATGGATACTCTCCAGTCGAGTCCAATCACATCGGCTTGCAGATTATGCAGTGCTGGCAACAACTCACCGGATGCAACACCAGGGAAATAAATCTTCGGTACATTCAAATCCGATAATTCGGTAAAGATACGGGTAATCGTAGGCAACACATATGTTCTGAAGTCTTTGGGAGAAAGTGCTCCAACCCAGCTGTCAAACAACTGGAATGCCTTACCGCCATTCGCAATATGCGCACGGACATATGTAATAACCATATCACCAAGCTTCTGCATCAGCTTGTGCCACACCTCAGGCTCGCTGTACATCATCGTTTTGGTGCGGATATAACCTTTCGAAGGTCGTCCTTCAATCAGATAACTCGCAATCGTGAATGGTGCGCCCGCAAACGTAATAAGAGGCACATCAAGCTCCTTATCCAGAATTCGAATGGTTTCCAGAATATGTGACAGATCTCCTTCTACGTCGATGGGACGCAGCCGATCCACATCTGCAGCGGACCGAATAGGATTATCGATAACTGGACCAATATTTTTTACAATGTCAAAATCAATGCCCAGAGAGGCAACCGGATTCATAATATCGGAATACAAAATAGCCGCATCTACACCAAGTTTGCGTACCGGCATGAGTGTAACTTCAGCCGCCAGCTCGGGTTGTTTGCAGATTTCTAGCAAGGAGTACTTTTCTTTAATTTTGCGATATTCAGGATCGTAACGTCCAGCTTGACGCATGTACCATACCGGGACACGGTCTACCTGTTGTTTAAAACTTGCCCGAATCAGTCGATCATTATAGCTCATGTAAGAAGCCTCCAATAGTTTTTGGACTCATAATTACCATTATGCCCTTTTTAAACAGCCGTAACAACCACATGCAGATGCGTTCTACGTGACAATACTATGACATTCCTTACACCCATCCCTCATATGCCAATTATGTTATAATGAAAGAATGGTGTTTTTTTGAGAATTACAGAAATATCTTTGAAAGGAAGTGAAAGCACTTTGAAAACGTGGAAAGTAAACCTCATTGTGCTTTGGTTCGGACAATTTTTGGTCAATTCGGGCATGACCATGATTACCCCATTTTTGTCTCTTTATCTCGCAAGAGATCTGGGTGTTGTTGGCGAACATGAAATTGGCATTTGGGCGGGGTTTATTTTTGCAGCCAATTTCCTCACCTCATTTTTGTTCCAACCACTCTGGGGCAAGTTATCGGACAAGTATGGCCGTAAAGTTATGCTGCTGCGGTCGGGATTCGGGATGGCCATCGTAATTGCCCTTATGGGTCTGGCACAGAATCCTTGGCAGCTTCTCTTATTGCGTTTGCTTAACGGTACCATCTCCGGTTTCAACCCTGCAGCTGTTGCACTGATATCGGGTACCACTCCGAAAGATCGCATGGGTTTTGCCATGGGAATCAGTCAGTCCGGACAGGTTGCCGGTACAATCCTGGGTCCACTTATTGGTGGCTTGTTAGCGGATGCGGTAGGCTTCCGCCCCATTTTCTACATTACAGGTGGACTGATCTTTGTCGCTTCCATGCTCGCCATGTTCCTGGTCAGAGAGAAGTTTGACCGTCAAGAAGCAGCCAAACTGCCGGCACAATCCGTATTATCCGGTCTGAAGGAATTGAACAAGTCACCTCAACTGCCCGCACTGTTTGCTGTGACGTTTCTGTTGCAGTTTGCAATGATCAGCCCCATGTCACTCTTGCCGCTGTATGTGCAAAAATTGCATGCTTCGGATGTAAATGTGGCCTTCTGGGCAGGACTTGTCGGTGCAGTTACGGGACTATCCAATATGGCAATGTCTCCGATTCTCGGGAAGCTGAGTGACCGGATTGGTCCTCACAAGGTGCTGACGTTCTCCCTCATAGGAACAGGACTCATGCTTATCCCGCAGGCATTTGTTCAGACCGTGTGGCAGCTCATTCTTGTTCGTTTCATGATGGGTGTGTTCATGGGTGGCTTGCTTCCAAGCGTTAATGCCTTGATCCGTTCCTATACATCAGATAGCATGATCAGCCGTGCATTCAGTTTTAATACGAGTACTCTGGCGCTGGGCAACATGCTTGGAGCGATCATTGGAGGATTTATGGCAGGATTCATCGGGATCGAAGGTCTGTTTATCGTCTCTGGCGGACTGCTGCTGCTTAATATGGTTTGGGTCCGATTCAAATTGTATAACAAACCTGCTTCTATTCGGGAATCCTGATTCCCTATCCATTTCTTAAATAGTCCATCTTAATTTTTCATTTGAAAAAGCCGCTTCCAGCGCCTAATTGGCCTGAGAGCGGCTTTTGTCATTCATGCGCCATTCATCATTTATTTATTAGATTGAATTCTATCGGATAATGTTTCACACCAAATACAAAAGCACTTTGTATCGGTTGCAGAGCCGTTCCAGACACAAGTTGAATGTTTCCCATGTGCTGAAGCAATGTATGAAGAACTACCCTTGCCTCCAATCGAGCGAGTGGTGCGCCCAAACAAAAATGAATGCCAAAACCAAACCCCATATGCCTGTTCGGCTTGCGATCAGAGATGAAATCTTCCGGGTTTTCAAATTGGGCACTGTCCCGATTAGCTGCTCCAACCCAGGAAATCACCTGCTCTCCAGCTTGAATCGTCTGGCCATTCAACTCTACAGTTTCCTTGGCGACCCGCCCAATCGCGACAATTGGCGGATAATATCTCAGCGTCTCTTCAATCGCAGAAGTAATCCGTTCTGGATGTTCGCGCAACTCCTGTTGTAGCTCGGGTTGTTCAGACAGAATGCGAACCGCATTGGTAATCAGGTTGGTTGTTGTTTCATTACCGGCAGCAAGTAAGAGAATACAAAAGCCTACCACTTCATCTGAAGTCAATTGCTGACCATCAATCTCCGCAGCAAGCAGTAATGAGATCAGATCATCCTTTGGCTGCAACCGACGTTCTTCCATAATGCCAGTGAAATAGATATGCAACTCCTGCATATTTCTTTTTTTCTCCTCCAATAACTCCTGGAAGGCCTGCTCACTATCGTCACGCGCGCCTTTCACCAACACATCAGACCAGTCTTTGAACTTTTGACGATCCGCCGCAGGGACTCCGATCAATTCCGCTATGACAATGACGGGCAATGGTGTTGCAAGGTCATCAATAAGTTCCATATGTCCTTCTGACAGGTGTGGAGCAATTAACTCATCTGTGATTTCCTGAATACGCGGAGCCAATGCTTCAATTGCCTTGGGTGTAAACGCCTGGTTCACCAGATCACGCAGCTGTTTGTGTTTGGGAGGGTCTGTCGTCAACATGCTCGTATTGGCACGATCACGTGCAGAAGAGAATAGTTTCGGATTTTTCAGAACGTACTTCACATCTTCATAACCAAAAACATCCCAACATTCTCGATGCTCATCATAGCGGACTGGAGTGTTATCACGAAGTTCTGCATACACCTTGAAGGGAGATAACCTCTCTTCCAAAGTCTCCAGTTCCCGAATCGGAATGTAATTTGCATACTTTCTCGGTGCCTGTTTCATCGTTTCTCCTCCAATCAATATTATATATTTATTTACATATGGTGATCACCCCTATTATAAACATAACTCTATTACGAAACCACTCTTTAGACCGTAATTGATCCCCATTACCTAATATGCGTTACTATCATCCTCTCATTCTGTTACCTACTTCTGATATGAGTCCCAATTCGACATTCTTTTATTGAAATTCTTCATTTTATCAGGACAAAAGACTCATTATGTAATGTTAACTAACATTAAAAGGGTTTATTTTCCTTCAAAATTACTAAAACCAGCTCTTATATATCTCTAGCAAAATGAATATTCTTTCGTAATTCCTCATAAATAATCACTTTACTCTCATTATCTACGAATGTAACCGATTACTCTACCATTATCTACGTTTGTCATATTAATTAACATGAAATACAATAAATTTGAAATGGTATACATATTCTTCTTAACAAACTTAACATCACACTTACTTGAAGGAGAGTGCTATTCATGAGTAAAACATCCAATCTTCGTCCCTGGGCCGTATGGAGTACCGCAGCTTTAACAGCATTGACCATCTCGTTGTCCCCCATTGGAACCTACGCCGCGCACGCAGCTACGGTAGAGGTGAAAGGCACAACAGGTGCTGTTCAGACAGCAACTACTACTCCGGCTCGCAATACTTCCATTCCTGCAATACCAGACTCTTCCAAACAATCTGCACTTCCTAATGTATTGGTGATTGGAACTGGCGGAACGATTGCCGGTCAATCCGAGGATGCCACCAGCTTCCAGAATTACAAGGCAGGTACACTTCCCATTGGAGAGATGGTAGACGCCTTACCGGATAAACAGAAGATTGCCGATGTTAGCACACTCCAATTCGGAAACTCAGGTTCAGGTTCCTATAGCATGACCGACCTCTATGACTTGTCGCAGACGGTAGACAAAGCTCTAGCAACGTATGACAGTGTTGTCGTTACCACGGGTACAGATACAATGGAAGAAATCGCTTATTTCCTCGATATGACTGTTCAGAGTGACAAACCTGTCGTGATCACAGGCTCCATGCGTCCATGGACCGTCATCGGTTCTGACGCTCAAGCCAATCTGTACAACGCCATCAAACTTGCAGGCAGTGGTCGTACCACTTCATTTGGCACAGTACTCATGTTGAATGATACAATCCAGCTTGCTCGTGGTGTAACCAAGACAAATGATTATCGGACAGATACGTTTGAAACGCCGATGCTCGGCGCTGTAGGATATATTGATGAAGAAAATATCCGAATCTACCGTGCTCCTGCACGTGCCTTGAAACCTGAAGGCACAGCAAAGCCCGTATTTGATCTAAGTAAAATCACAAAGGCAGATCTGGCCAAAGTAGAAATTGCGATCTCGTATCAAGAAGCTGGCGGCGGAGCCATTGAAGGATTCGTGAGCAGCGGTGCCAAAGGAATTGTGACTTCCGGTACCGGAGCTGGCGGTATCTCCAGAGCTATGGGACAAGCTCGTACCAAAGCCATTGAAGAAGGTGTCATCTTTGTGACCACCACTCGGACGGGTTCAGGAAGTGTGTACGGTGGCGGCAAAGGTATCATTGCAGGCGACAACCTGAGTCCACAACAAGCTCGTGTATTATTGATGCTGGGCTTGTCCTTCAGTGATGATTTTGACACCATCAAAAAATGGTTTGAAACGTACGGAACACCTGAAGTATAAATCGAACTACAACAACGATATCTGTAAATACAAAGAAAGAGACGATACTCCCTGTGATTCAAGGTGTGTCGTCTCTTTCTTTGTGTGTTTTTAGAAAACTCCGTACAGCATCACGATCCACCTCACAAACATAAAAGCGTGAGATCGTGCTCCATCGGAGTTTTATCTTTAGGAAATTTCCACTTTTACTTTACCCAAGCAAGTACCAGCCCATCGTAATCCGGCAACATGGTCGTCACCAGGCGCGGGTCACTTGCCATCTGTTCATTGAAACGACGAACAGCAAGCACGGCCGGGCCCTGCTTGTCCGGATTCAGCGTACGACCACGCAGGAAACAATTATCACCAACAATAACAGCACCTGGCCGAGCCAGCTTGATGGCATAGTCAAGATATACCGGATAATTCTCCTTATCTGCATCAATAAAGAAGAAATCGAATGTGCGACCTTCCTGCTCCAATTGCTCCAGGCTGTCTGCCGCCGGGCCAATGCGGTACTCCACCTTTTCGCCAAAACCACCTTCCTCCAGATGACCACGCGCCATTGCCGCATATTCCCCTTTCAGTTCCAGCGAAGTCAGGGTTCCATTCTCACGCAATCCACGCGCAATGCAGATCCCACTGTAACCGCCCAGCACGCCGATTTCGAGCGCAGCTTCTGCTTTGGATGTCTTCGCTAGAAACGTGAGCAATCGTCCATATGCCGCCGCAACCGAAACTTCCGGCATACCGTTCGAACGGATGGCCTCTTTCACTTTCAGCAAAAGCTCATCCTCTTGAAATAATTGATTTACATATTCATCAGGGGTCAGATTCACCACTAAAATCCTCCTTGGACACTTGGACTGCTTTCCATATGGATGCCAATGTTCTATAATAAATGTTTGTTATCAACACAGGCGGTTGACTGATGCATCACTTCGAAAGAGGAGTGCATACGTTCACCGCATTTCTCATTGTAAGTTTTTTCACGGAAAGCGGCAAGGCCGCACCGTTACTATACAGCAGAGAGAAGGATATCCTTCTCCAGCTTGAAATGGAGTTGAAATGAATCACATGGCTCAATTGCAATTGATTGCAACCTCGGCGATGGGACTCGAGGCTGTTGTTGCCCGGGAACTGAAACAACTGGGGTATGAAGATGTTACGATCGACAATGGACGGGTTTTCTTCACAGGAGATTATATTGATATTTGCCGTTGTAATCTGTGGCTGAGAAGTTCGGATCGCGTATTGGTGAAAATGGGTGAATTCCCTGCCACGACTTTCGACGAATTGTTTGAAGGCACCAAAGCACTGCCTTGGGAAGAGTGGATTCCAGCCGACGGCGAATTCCCTGTAGAGGGTCGTTCTCAAAAATCCCAGTTAAGCAGTGTGCCTGCATCACAAGGGATCGTGAAAAAAGCAATCGTAGAGAAACTGAAGCTGACTTATGACACAGAGTGGTTCCCAGAGGATGGGTCTCGTTATGTGATTGAGGTCATTCTGCTGAACGATCGCGCCCTGCTTACTTTAGATACGACGGGACCAGGTCTGCATAAACGGGGTTATCGTAAACTCGTCACCGAAGCGCCACTCAAAGAAACACTTGCTGCAGCTCTTATTCAGCTCAGCCGCTGGAATGTATCTCGTCCATTCTATGATCCATGCTGTGGATCAGGCACAATGCTGATCGAAGCCGCTATGATCGGCTGGAACATTGCACCGGGACTTCGTCGGACCTTCAACTCCGAGGACTGGGCTGTTATTCCTGAAGAATTATGGGAACAGGCGCGCGAAGAAGCATTTGATGCTGTACGTGACGATGTCCCGTTACAAATTTCAGGTAGCGATATTGATCCTGAAGCGATTGAAGTTGCTATGGCAGCGATCAAAAGTGCTGGGTTCGCCAAAGATATTGAAGTCAGCGTCCTGCCCGCTCATCGCGCAAGACCACAGGGTGAATATGGTGTTATCATTACCAATCCCCCATATGGTGAACGTTTGAGTGAAGAAAAAGAAGTTCAGAAGTTGCTCCGCTCATTAGGGCGCAGTTACCTCGACATGCCAACATGGTCCTTTTTTGCAATCACATCAACCAAAGCTTTTGAGGAGTATTTCGGTCATAAGGCAGACAAACGTCGCAAGTTGTTCAACGGACGAATAGAAACCCAGTACTATCAGTATTTGGGCCCACTGCCCCCACGAAATAAAGCACCACAATCTTCATAATTATTTCGAATCTAAAGCGCTCCTGCCATCCATGGCCGGGGCGCTTTTTTTGTGCGCTTTTCTGGTCATATGAATTCACCGACTTCGGTCTTCTCTTCCGCAGAAATCAATTCTTCTGAGGCATAGTTGAAAACACATGAGGCCACGCTATAATGGATGGAGCCCTATTTTACATTCCGATTACAAAACAACAAAAGCAAGGAGGACATACATATGGTTGTCACTCGGCCTACGCGCAGCTCCATGCCACGCGGGCTTTTAAATCATCCATTAACGTTATATCTTATTTTTCTTGTGCTCATGCTGCTCAAACTCATGTGGCTCCACCACAATCTTCACGCTTATAACATTACGATGGGACTGCTGGATAAAGTCATTGCTATTGGATCTTTACTACTCTTGTCCTTCTGGACCTGGTTGCTGCCACGTAGAGGAATGATCGTGTCTCTCGTGGTGCTTAACCTGCTGCTTACCGCACTAATCTACGCCGATATGGTGTATTATCGCTATTTCCAGGATTTCTTGACCCTCCCGGTATTGTTGCAGGCTAGACAAGTTGACGCATTGGGTGACAGCATCGCTACATTGATCTACACAAGCGATCTATGGTTCTTTGCTGATTGGCTTGTCGTCATTCCATTCGCAACTATCGTACTATTCAACAGACGTTACCGTTCGAAGCACATCAGTCCGTCTGTTCATGGCTATGGGAGTTATTCGTACAACGATGGCAAGGCACGGTTGCGCCGCCGTCTCACGGCTGGCAGCATTGCCCTTGTGCTGGGACTTGGCCTCGCCGTCGGCCCGATTTATTTCTACAGCAAAACATGGGCCAAAGGCCTGTTTGATAACAACTGGTGGAATGTATCCATGTATAATGTGACCGGACTGCTCGCTTTTCACGGTTATGATCTGTACAACTATGCCAAAGACCACATCGGCTCCGGGCCGCAGGCTGAACCCGCAGATGTTGAACAAGCAAAGGCATTCTTTGCTGAGAGGCAAGGAGCTGAACCACAGAACGATGCCTTGTTCGGCAAATATAAGGACAGCAATGTCATCATTGTCCAGGGTGAGGCTTTTATGAACTTCATGATTGGCCAGAGCATTGGCGGTCAGGAGATCACACCGCATTTTAATGAACTGATGAAAGAAAGTCAGTATTATAGCCACTTTTACCACCAGACAGGTCAGGGTAGAACGTCAGATGCCGATTTTGGAGCAAACATTTCCCTACATCCGCTTCCGGTTGGATCAGCGTTTGTACGTTATGCAGACCATACGTATGATTCCCTTCCTTCCATCCTGAAGGATAACGGGTACAGCACCAACGTATTTCACGCTTATGAGAGTGGCTTCTGGAATCGGTATACGATGTATCAGAACATGAAGTACGACAAGTTCTATAGTAAAAATGATTTTGCACAGGATGACCCGCTTGGCTGGTCCCTGTCTGATGAATCCTTTTTCCGGCAATCCGTTGAGAAAATGAGTAGTGAGGTGACCGAACCATTCTATTCCTTCCTAATCACTCTTACCAGTCACCATCCGTATGCCTTGCCAAAAGAGAAGCAGCAACTGGATGTAGGCGAGTTCCAGGGAACCATGTTTGGTAACTATCTGCAGTCCGTTCATTACGTGGATTCGGCACTGGGTAAGATGGTCGAGGATCTGAAAAATCGGGGCTTATGGGAAAATACCATCTTTATGTTCTACGGGGATCACGACAACTCGATTAAGGAACAATCACAATACGAACAGTTCCTGGGACGTTCACTGAACGAACTGGATATGGCACAGATCATGAACGAGGTCCCCCTGCTCGTGCATTTACCGGACGGAGCAGCTGCCGGAACCATCAACGAACCTTCGGGACAACTGGACATCACGCCTTCCGTACTGCATTTGCTAGGCTTATCCGACCAGTCCTATTATCACATGGGTAACGACGTATATGACGGGTCTGGGCGTACGGTTGTGCTGCGTAATGGCACATTCTCGGATGGTTCTGTATTCTATATTCCATCGGATGATTATATCTATGAGAGCGGTGCTTGTTATGACCTGTCCACACGCGACAAAACGGACATCAATGCTTGCCGCCCCGGTCATGATGAAGCAACCAAACGATTGCATGTCTCGGACACGGTCATTACTTATGATTTGATTCAGCGCTTTCGAGAGGAAGACAGTGGAGCAGCAACACCGCAATGAGCAATATCGTAATGACAAACTAAACAAATACACGAAATGAATTGAATTGGATTTAAAAAGGGGAACTCTCATTACATGACATCACACACTGAACCACTCAATATCGAACAGCAATTGTTCGATGCAGCCGCAAAATTTGTGAAGCAACGTTATCCTCAGGGATGGGGCGGCGCGGGTGCCGTCTATACCGAAGCTGGCTCCCTGCTGATTAGTGTAGCTCCAGAGGTCATCAACGATGCCACGCATCTGTGTATGGAAACAGGAGCTTATCTGGAAGCCCACAAATTGAACGAACGTGTCACCCACTCCCTCTGTATCGCTCGTGATGACGAGCATTCGGAATTTAAGGTTCTTACACCTTGCGGTGTATGCCAGGAACGATTATTTTACTGGGGCGAAGAAGTCAAAGCTGCCGTATATGATCCTTCTGGTCAACTGGTCTTTAAGAGACTGGATGAGATTCAACCTTACCATTGGTCCAAGGCATATCAGAATAAAAAGTAATCTCCTTGCGAATTATAGAAAGTGGCTTTATAATTGTAACCATATTGGTTTCAACTAAAAGGATGATGGAGGTTATAATAAAATGAATATTGAGATATGGTCTGATTTTCTGTGCCCTTTCTGTTATATCGGCAAACGCCGCCTGGAGAATGTACTGGAACAGTTCCCACACCGTGATGAAGTGAAGCTGCAATTCAAAAGCTTCGAGCTTGATCCAAACGCTGCATTGAACCCAGGCAAAACCAATTCGGAATATCTGGCCGCCAAATATAATATGAGCGTGGAACAGGCCAAAGGTATGAATGCCCAGATGAATGCCAATGCTCGTACGGCAGGACTGGAATACAATATCGATGCCATGATCCCTACAAACTCCTTCTCAGCTCACCGCTTGACACACTGGGCAGATACACAAGGCAAAGCGCTTGAACTGAGTGAACGAATCTTCCAAGCTGTGTTTATTGAAGGTAAACACTCCGGCGACACTGAAGTGTTGGCTCAGTTAGCAGAAGAAGTCGGCTTGGATCATGACGCAGCTGCGGCAGTGCTGTCCAGTGATCAATTCACCGACAATGTCCGTGCTGACCAAGCAGAAGGAGAGCAACTTGGTATCCGCGGTGTACCGTTCTTTGTATTCGACCGTAAGTTCGCCGTATCGGGCGCTCAGCCTGACGAGGTATTCCTGGATGCCATTCAAAAAGCATGGGACGAGCGTTCCCCTTTCACCATGGTTGAATCCAACACAACAGAAACAGACGGCAGTGGCATCTGCACAGATGACGGATGCGAAGTCCCGAAAAAAAATTAAGCCAATTCAAACACAAAAAGCAGCAGGATCAGGGATATTTCCCGATCCTGCTGCTTTTTTTATATACTACACACCATTCTAGCTCATTGTATATTTTTGTGTTTGATGGACAGTTACTGTGGAGGGGACGGAATCGATTCTGAAGAAGCGAAGCGTTCGCCTGAAAGCTTTCTGCAAGAAAGCTGCATCGGAAGCATAAGCTGTATCCAAATTTTATCCTCTGAAAAGAGGAATCAAAAAAATTTGGAGACAACAGCGATCAAAAGAACGATTACGTAACCGGAACAACCACCAGTAGTTCATCAAACAATTATATTCAATTAGCGTCTACCCACTTAATCCCAGAACAGTTGATCCGGATGTGGACCCGTCCGCTTATCCGAATCCAGTGCATCAATCTGTCTCAACTCATCCGGTGTCAATTCAAAGTCAAAGATGTCCGCATTCTCACGAATACGCTCCGGGGTAACCGACTTCGGAATCGTCACAATCTGATTCTGAATGTCCCAGCGCAGAATGATCTGTGCTGGTGTTTTCCCATATTTCTGGGCCAGCGCTTTGAGGGTAGACTCTTGGCTCAGCTTGCCTTTCATGATCGGGCTCCAAGCCTCTAACTGAATTCCCTGCGCCCCGCAGAAATCCTGCAGTTCCTGCTGGATCAGACCCGGATGCAACTCTACCTGATTAACCGCAGGTACCGTTCCACCCTCATCTATGATATCTTGCAAATGATGTACTTGAAAATTACTCACACCAATCGCACGGATGCTTCCTTCGCTATATAGACGTTCGAATGCTCTCCACGTCTCCTTGTACTGATCTCTGCCAGGCCAGTGAATTAAATAAAGATCAATCACATTCAATCCAAGTGCCTTCTGACTGGCTTCAAATGCTCTCAACGTTGAATCAAATCCCTGATCCTCGTTCCAGAGCTTGGTTGTCACAAACAGTTCGTTACGGGCAACACCACTGCTTGCAATAGCTTGTCCCACTTCTTCCTCATTGCCATAGATGGACGCGGTATCAATACTACGATATCCAACCTCCAAAGCGGTCTCAACCGCCTGTTGTACTTCCTTACCTTTTGCTTTATATGTTCCAAATCCTAGCCATGGCATCGTTACTCCGTTGTTCAGAATCGTACAATCTGTAATATGTTTTGTCATTCTGTACCTCCCGTATGGAATTTTGCCTGCTCTTGTTCTATTAACCTTCTCACAGAATTTTAAGCGACCATTCGACATACTGTCGGAGTAAACCCATGGACCCAGAGTCTTTGCAAAAGATATGAAAAACCCGCAAAGCATTGCTGCCCTGCGGGTTCTGATGTGACAGGAACGTTATAAATTCCCTTGACCGTGCTGACTCTGGATTGAATTCAATCTTCTCTTCTCCTCGATGAACATTTCCTCTGCCAACTCAACACCTTGCCCTCCGAGTGAAAGCTCTGCTTGTCGCATCGCCTGCTCCGTGTGTGCCAGACGTCGTTCCGCCTGTACAATGGTCTGTGCAGTCGGATGAGACATGGCCTGAGATACAGCATAATGAAGCTTGTTCACCGCATTTTGCGCCTGAGATACGGTGGTATCGGCTTGCAAACTGGAATCATAACGCTTCGGCATGAGTATTCCTCCTTGGGATTATCATGTTCCTGTTACCCCTTTAGGATGGATAACACAAGCCTTCCTTATTCTTCTTTTGTGTTTTTATCGTAACTTTAGTTGATTACACTACGTTAATTAGATATTCATGACGAATCAGGAGGCAATCATTTGAAGAAAATAATATTGACACTCTGCATGTTGCCCTTGCTCATTTGGGTACAAGGCTGCGCTCAAGCTACATACGAGATAGAAGGATATACAGCGTCATCCATGAACCCAGACATCCCAGTCCCAAGCAATGCGAAGCTCATTAAAATCATAACTGATTCAGGCAATCGAAACATTAAAGAAGGCGTGATGTATGAATTGAAACATATTGGAGGGGAGCAAGGACTCTACCCGCCATTGGATTATTTTCAGAAGTTAGCGGATACAGGATGGGTTGAATTGGAAGAAGAACGGCTGGGACATGTACATTTTCTGAAAAAGGATACGACCGTCATTGCCATTGAAATTCGAGAAGATACCTTCCAAATTACTGAGTTGGTCGAAGGTGCTATGGAGTAACACACCCTTTCACTTCTACCCAAACGCAAAAAAAAGGAGAGGCACGTAGCCCCTCCTTTCTGATGTGTGGACAGTTTTCTCCACTCACCTTGTTATATCCTATTACTTCACAAACTTTGCGACTTTGGCGAGCACTTCTTCTTCTGTCGGCGCACTGATATACCGACCATTAATAAAGACAAATGCACGTTTCGCGCAAGGACCGCAATAGGATTTGCACCCAATCTTGATCTCCGTGTCTGGAGCCATTTTCTGCAACTTGGGCACAATCGATTTCAGTCGGACATGATTACACTTTTCGCATACGCGGATATCGTTAGCCATGAGTTCCCCTTCTTCGCGCCCTTAGTGGTCGCCGTGATTACCCTGGGACGGATTCGTAATAACAAATCCCTCTTCCGGGAAGTAGAGGTAGTCAATTTTAACACCGTTCAACAAAGGCTGATCATTCGCGAGAATGACATCAATCTCTTTATCGGTAGATACAACTGTATCATTTTCTTTTGGTGTGTCGATATCTAGGCCGTAGTGAGCATGGTCACCATGTGCATGGGTGATGACAACGCGCAGTTTTTTTCCTTCGTTCTCCGGCTTGTCCAATTCAAGCTTCAATACTTTAGCAGCATTACGCGTAATTTTGCAGTTCATTCTCTTCATCTCCTATATTGTAATTGCAGATTTCAACAATTTCAGCATTCTTAAACTACAGCATCTATTGTAAAGAAAGTTACCGCTCTTCGCAATAACATTGATGCGAATTCAATGTCAATATGATCCATCGGGCCGCAAATTAAGAAGGTGTCCCCTCTTGAAGCGCAGGATATTTACGTTCTGCCCGGCTTACAAACCAGTTCATCAGAATCAAAGTGACCCCGATATCATCGATGGGCATAAACGGCATTACGTCAGGAAGTACCCAGTACAACAGCGCTGGAATAATAAACAACAGCTTTTCTCCCAAAGGAATCTGCGGAGCCCGGAGCAGCCGGGGGAGCCTTTTGAAAACTTGTGTCCATCGTTTGAACGACAGTAGTCTTCTCCACTTCATTTGAATCCCTCCGTATAATTATATATGTCGCCGAAACGGCACATCCATCATTACCCGTTCGAAAACCATTCAGAACGAATGACGTAACATGCCATTATAAAAAATAATAAAAACGGAACGTCGCTCATAGCGTCCGTTCCTGTTATACGAATGATCTACTGTTAAGTTTCACACCTTCGTAATTCGGGGTCTTGCCTTATTGTCCATTGGATAACAGTTCAGCCAGCAACATTCCCACTTCTATACAGATATCATCAAACTGTTCTACGGGAAGCGGATTAACACCCAATCCAACTTCTACCGTGAAGCCCGGTCTACCGAAATCTTGAATAAACCAGTCCTTGTATCCGGCATCACTGCCACCGAGCTTCACCGCCTTGTAGCCGGAAGCTTTGGCGAGTCTACGCGACAGCGGTCCACTCTCTCTGGGTTCCAGATCACGGTAGTTCCAATAGATCTCCTGTCCCTGACTATGCAGGGATACAACCGCATCAAATGTATGTTGCCGCGTCCACTGCGCAAGCGCCTGTGCCTCCGGTTCTGTCAATGGCGCGGTCCCCGCATAATCCCTGGGGCCAGGTGAGGTCATACCTCTTCTCGCTGCCTCTTCATCCCAATGGGCTGGAAATTGATCATTCAGATCCACCCCTCTGATGTTGGCCTTCCAATGGGTGAAATGTGATCTGTCGGCATTCCAGGCCAACAACTGCTGTGCATGTGGATGCTGATTGACCACACCTTCCTGAACCAGTTCGACCCCGTCCGGATTAACCATCGGCACGGCCCAGAGTGTCGTCTCTTGCATCCAGCGTTCTGTCTGATATTGATGCCATGTCCTATGCGCACCATACGCCTCGGCATACTCTTCGATAAACTTCATCAAAACTGCTGTTGTCAACCACTCATTCGCATGAACGGAAGCATTAACATGGATATGTCTCGATCCTTGCCCAATACGCAAATAAGGCAGTGACTTGCCCATGACACTTGTTCCGATTGAACCCGTTTCAATAAACGGGTATTGATTCTCCAGCTTGTCTATATCCCTGATTAATTCTCGATAACCATACTCTCCCTGAATCTTTACAATAGTTTTTCCATTCGAAGCCGGAATATGAATACAGCGACCAACCCAGTCGGTTATATTGGTAATTTCAGGATTGGCCTGGCGCAACAACTCTTCGTCCAGACCAAATCTCCCTGCAATCTCCCCTACACTTTCTCCAGGCGGTACAGCGTATCTGCGACCTGTCCCGGGGACAATACGCAGCATCTGACCTGCCAGCAAGTATGGCTGGGAAGCCACTTCCGGGTTTAGTGCAGCAAGTAACTCTTTGGTCATATGGTGTGCTGACGCAATTCGCGGCAATGTATCTCCCCGCTGAACGATAATCCACTGCAGATCCATGTTGTTCTCCTTTCCACAGGAAAAGACAGGTCTCCTGTCCAGTTCTGACCAATTTCGTGTCTGTAACATATGTATGCAGGTCAGGTTGTCCGTCATGTGACAAGAATCATGTTTATCTCCTGTTAATGCATAATGACGACAAAAAATCCCGGAACTTCACAGTTCCGGGATAGTCCACAACCAAATTACATTAATTAAAAGTCTTATTCATGCATAATTTGAGTATAACTATGATAATTGCGTAACTTGCCAGACAACAGGGGTCTTGGAGATCTGCTCCCCCAACCATCGACGGGTGATATTCTGGAACATTCTCGGGTCACCCGTGCAGAAAAATTGATGCACCGGAGTCTCATCCCCACTGGCCAGCTTTCGTTTATCATATAAAATCGTACTGATTTCACGTGCCGTTTCATCTGCTGAACTGATTAACTTCACTTCCTGTCCCATAACTTCCTGAATCGTGTCCATGAGAAAGGGATAATGCGTACAACCCAGAATAAGACAATCGATTGGCTGTTGTTTGATCTCGCCCAATGATTGTTCCACCGTATGTGTCGTGTGCTCGGAACGAAATTCACCTTGTTCCACCAACGGCACCAGCGCCGGACAAGCCTGACTGACCACATCAATATAGGGGGACAACTGCTTGAGTGCCGATGTATAAGCCCCACTACCGATGGTACCCGTGGTACCAATCACACCAATACGTCCTGTACGTGTCGCTGTGATTGCGGCCCGCGCACCCGGATGTATAACACCAATGACAGGCATATTCACCTTGGCACGGATATACTCCAACGCGGCTGCTGTTGCTGTGTTACAGGCGATAACGATAACCTTCGGATCGAATTGGATCAAGAAATCAACGATTTGTTCCGTAAATTGTTTTACTTGTTCGGACGAACGGGGTCCGTACGGTGTCCGGGCAGTATCCCCAAAATAAATGATCTTTTCCCGCGGGAGCTGACGCATCACTTCCTTGGCGACGGTCAATCCCCCCACACCGGAGTCTAATATAGCGATTGCTTGCTGCACGAACACACCGCTTCCTTCTTCATTGAATTGGTTCTCAAAACGATTGTTTCTCAGAGCTTTCTTCCTACCGTATGAACATTCCGGCAAAAAGGTACCTACATCTTACCCGATTTCATCGCGGGGTTCAAATTAAATCCACCATAGATGACGTAGCGCGAATGTGTGGACACGCAACAAAGCAGGCTCTCCTCTAAATAGAGGAAAGCCTGCTTATCAAGCTTTGCTTAGTTGTCGTCCTTGGACTCATCCGCAGGAAGCTTCGCTACGATGTCAATTCCCGGTTCATCCACTGTTTTATCGATATCATTATCAACAATGGCTGCCGATATGCGAATTTCTTTCCCTTCAGCGCAATTGCGCCAGGATTGAATATCCTGAATTACGACATCTGCGGTCTCTTTAACTTTGGATACGATCTGCGAACTTTGTTCTCCCACGATACCAGCCAGTTCCTGACCTTTCTCCGATACCTGACGAGCACCTTCTGTAATATCCTGACGAAGTTCACGTCCCGATTTTGGTGCCAGCAATAATGCCGTTACTGAACCAACCACGGAGCCAATAAGAGCTCCCCACAACAAACTTTTGTTAGAATCCTTCACGTCACATCTCTCCCTTTACTATTGTTTAAGTACCGGACTAGAAGCAACGGTCTGTCGCTCAGCCATCCGGGCGAATGCCTACTCTGTTGATGCATTATAAGCAGCACAGGCTTGACTTGACACTCCAGATGTTAAAAATAATCTGAACGCCCTTTTTGAATGGATGCAAATGACTTGGCTTAAACTCAGTTCTGACGAGCCGGCTCGAGATTAGACGCGGCATGCTCATCCCCCGGGTCCAAATCAATCACATATCGTCCAGGTGCAATCAATGCTGCCTGATGTTCACAACGCCAGCGACGTCCACCTGAAGAACCCAGCGTCTGTCCATCTTGCAGAACATCCCCCTGATCAAATATGTAATAAGCTGCACCCAGTAAGGTCTGAGCCACCGTATCCGGATCAAGACCGACGAAGTGACACTGGACATCAGGTACACCCAGCGCAGATAATCCCACGGTATCCATGACCAACCCGCGCTGTTCCTCTGTACCTCCGGCTTGATACATTCGAACGTTCATGGCTGCATACAGATGTTCCTCACGTTCCTGAGCTTGCGTATATGCTTCCGGTTCAACCAGCTTATCACTGCCATACCAATACAGCGCATCACAGGTCACACTCTCCATGATTGCCAGTACAGTCTTCTGAAACAGCTCCAGGCGCTGTTTACGAGGCATGGCAGCCGTGAACATATCATGTATCCGAATGGAGTAACGCGCAGCTTCCACAGCTTGTCCCACTTCCGGCCAATGCCATGCTTGTTGCAGAGCACCGCCAAAGCGAGCACGATCTGCGATTTCATTCACAGGAAGCATGCAAGTCTGAGCAGGGATATCCCCTTCCTGGAAGGATACCTTGTGGTCCAGATGATAGAAGACAAGCATCTCATGCTTTTGCCCTCCGCTCTCTTGTTTCACATCCAGTCGGACTTGTCCTGTATGACGGATCATAGCTTCCTGCAAACGCAGGCGATCCACCTCTGGACGTTCCCGGAACAAAAGTTCAACCATATACACCGGATGGAATCCGGAAGGTGTTTCATTTGTTTCGTTACTTTCAGTATTTACTTCATTGAATTCTTTTGATTCATTTGTCATGCGATTTCCCTCATTCCTTACGCTGTCCCTCGGCCTGTGCCGTATTGAAAGGACCAAGTTCTTTTTCCACGTAGGCGCTAACCTGAGTAGTAAAATGTTCAAGTATACTCGGCAACTCTACGCTAAGCGGATGGAGCTCAGACCGCTCCCAAGTGTAATAATCCTGCACCAGTGGTTTGCGTAACGTGACAAGCTGACGCAATATCTCATAGGTCGGATTATCAAAAACCTTTTCTTCATAATTAATCTGAATAATATCATCATAGCTGCTTGCATCTCTCATGATGAAGCCGTCTATCAGATAACTTCCCACATCGGTAACAATCTCGATCGCCAGGTGAAGACAACGTTCCTGTACCATACCCAGCATGAGACTGCCATCCCAAGCTTCTGCTGCCCCGCGAAGCCCTTCAGCTACTTCCGGTACAGCAGCAAGCCGGCGGGCAATCTGTTCTCTGTTCACATAATACATTCGTTCACTTCCCGTTCAGTGAGTTATCGGTTCCGTTTCCCTCTTCGCTTAAGCCAGAATATCATCACAGGACAAGCGATTAGAAACACAACAAAAATATATAGAAATTCCATAACGTCTCTTAAATCGCTCATGCAGAGTCCCCTTTATCTCAACGTAGTTTGAATGACAGATCAGATTTCGTAGTCCACTGCAATTGACTGTTCTCTGACTTCGTTCATGTACTTGATAACTTCCTGATGAAGCGGGTGTACCTGATACGCCTGAAGATCCTCCAGTGACGCAAACTCCGCCGTGAGTGAAATGTCGAACGATCTCTCCGAGCGAAGCACATCAATCCCGATTTCAAGTGAAACCAGGACATCAATTTTACCTTCCAGATTGCGAAGCACCTGGGCTGCAGCTTCAATACTTTCTGCTGAGCGATCTTTCATTTTGAACAGGACAATATGTTTTATCATCTGGGCAAACACCTCGTTTAATATAATAGTAGAAATGAATGAATTTTCATGTATCCAAAATATATCATAACGTTCTCTATTACGAAAGGATACTTGGAAACGTTCTCTTGATTAAGAAAAACTAATCCGAACCGTTTCCTTTCGATTCGGATTTCTTTTGCGATCCATCCTCCGTCTGTTTCGCGGAGTCATCCTGCAAAGTTTGTCCTGTTTCAGCCTGCTGCTTGATGTCGTCCGGGGTTTGCTGCGGTTTGGACCATTCACGATTCGTCAGATCCTCCTGATCCTCCTGTTTCTTCAACACTGCAATGGCCTGTCTGAGCTTTGCAGGCAATGGAAGACCGATTTTGGCATAATTCTCGGTAATTGAAATGAGTTCATTCACCAGATAGAAATAAATAGCTCCGCCTTTGATAAAATCGGTTCCCATGATCAGATCAATTCGATGAGCAAGCAAAACAACGGTCAGCATGAGCCCTTTGCGAGCAATCCCCCAGAATCCAATGTTGCTATTCAACCCGGTACCTGTTCTTACCGCCGCTGCCAAACCTGTTATATAATCCACAGCCATCGCGACCGCGAGCAGGCTCAGCAATTGATCCCATCCGCCAAAAGCAAACGTAACAAATGCTCCCGAGATGACAGCAAAGGTATTCACAGATAGATGCACGTTCATCACCTCTCCTTTACACTTGAGTATCATACAATATATGTAAAAGTAAGAGATTTGACAGGTCACATGTCATGCTGAACACGCGGATTTATCATTTCAGATTTGTGCACATCCTCTTCGCAACAGGGGAACGAAAATCACATGCTTTTGGGGAATTCAGGGAAATAAACCGCATCATATCAACAAAAAACAGATAAAAGTTCTTTAGACCTAATAATAAGTAATTAGAACTATATTATTTTTATTCCTGTTCAATTTCTCCCCTCATTTTTAGTGAAACATTGTAATCTAGGAATATACTAGGATGTGAATTGCGCATGGTCTAGTTCGTAGTTCCCTCTTTATCGTGAATTCACGCATTGATGCATTTGTAACCGGTAATCCCGGCACTTGAAAGTACCCCGTTGTTTATTGTAGTATTTGGTTAAAAAAAATCGGAGGAAATATGCCTAATCAACCAGAACAACATTCCATCCAGGCGTGGTCTCTGATCAACCGTAAATACTTGGGAAAAGGCGTCCGTGTTAAACGATTCCGAAAACCGACACGCTGTCAAATCCGCAATCGTGTTCTTCTTGCCGTGCTGATGGCCAATGATATCAAGTTGTCCCAGCTTGCTGAAGACCTCTCCATCTCTTCACGCAGTGTCAGTGCGTGGGTATATGAAGGACGGATACCCGGCAGTACCAATTTGGACAAGACTTGCCAATTACTCGGCTACCCGCGTCATATTCTCTTCAATGAAGAAGTTGTGCGTAATAGCCCTGTCATATGTCAACCCGAGTCATCTCGCTTCATGAAGCGTACGGTGACCCGTTCTCCGGTTAGTAACCGTATTTTGACAGGCTTGTGTATGGTCCATGATCTGTCGGTGACAGATGTCAGCCACTGGATCGGGGTTCATCCCGGCACTTTCCGCAAATGGCTGCATCAGGGAACACTGCCTTCTGCTGCATTTCAGGAACAAGCGGAGCAATTTTTCCGTATCCCGAAAACTATTTTGTTCGCAGATGTCATCTTGAAAGATCGTCGCAACAACTAAATAAGCGAACAGCCAAAAGGCTCTGATCTCCCCATAGGGAGGCCAGAGCCTTTTTTAAAATAAATGCATGCCTTCTCTCTCGGACTTGAAGCACTGTTCTGGCTATTCCATCAGAAATGTCAGATAACCTACCCTTTTTCGCCTTTTGCTCCCAAGGAGAGCCATCACAGCCCGCTACAAGCGAAGTTAACGCATTTCATCATGACCATTCTCTCTAAAAAGGTCATCCTAACCTCGTGTTTAACACTTCATTGATATATCTCAATCCGGTATATCGAGGACGAAGCGTATGCGCTGTGTTGAATGCATGTTCCACCATCTCCGGGGTTACACCGAGTTGCTCAGTAGTCACAGGTCCACCTACTTGTTCCAACCATGCGATGAGCTGAGAAGCCTCCGGCAATTGGTCATATATCCCAAACACCGGTTCACCCGATGTCTGTGCAAGTTCTTTATATTTCACCGTAAGTAATGCACAAGCTACGCCAACTTTGGCACCATGCAGAACCGGCCTTTCTCCCGCTTGCATCAGATCCATCTCCAAAATATGGGACAGATGATGCTCACCTCCGGATGCCGGACGGGAATGGTCAATGATCAGCATGGAGATACCGGAAACAATTAATGCGTCCATTAATACAGCTACTCCCTCTGCTCGCCCCTCCGCAATCGCTTGTACATGATCTATGCAGGTATTCAGCGCTTCTTCTGTCATCCGATAAGCAACCGGACAGAACGGTTCCCCGCCCAGATCACGAGAAACAATCCAATCTGCAAGGGAAGTATATTTGCCAAGCATATCTCCGAATCCGGCAGCCGTCATCACTTGGGGAGCTTGCTCCAGGATATTCATATCGGCAAAAATGGCTTCAGGCGGAACAGCCTGAAATGTCTGTTTGATTCCGCTTACAATTAAGGGTGCACCCGCAGAGGTAAAGCCATCTACTGAAGCCGCTGTCGGTATCGACAGAAAGGGCTTATTCATTTTGGAACAAACAAATCTCACCAGATCATGAATGGTACCTGAACCCACCGCAATTACAGCCTGACTTTCGAGTCTCACACCCAACATAACCTGCACAATAGCTGCTTCATCCGCAATGATATCCCCCGTGCGATTCTCCGGTAGAGCGATCTCATCCACATGCATTCCCGCTTCGCGAATACTACTCAGCACATCAGATCCGGCGGCCCGAAACGTATGTCGATCATAAACAACCGTCACCTGACGATATCCTTGCTCAGACAAATAACCCGGTAACCTCTGAATGGCCCCAGCTTCCAGATGTATCAGCATATCCACCACTCGGTGTTGATGACCGCAAGCACACTGCTGTGCTTCCTCATTCCATGTTGCAATTCGTTCGTTCATATTCATTCGCTCTTACCCTCCCATATGAGATATCATGCATAATTAACGGGTTAAAACCACAAGATAAAAAAGGAAATAAAATGTGATGATTTTCCTGATCACACTTTACTGCCTGTACCCAATATTTGCAAATCCATATCTCACATTTCCAAGTAGGTGAAGCAATGAAATTAACGAAAGAATTAGGAATTTCGCTCGGATTTCTCGCCGGAACCACTTTTGGCAGCGGTATCGCTTTTTTGTTTCGTCTCCAGTCGGTTGAAGTGGTTGCCAGTGTAACGCTATTTGGTATTGCAGGAGCCATTGCCGGGATCATCACGGCAGTCATTCTGCGCCAGCGGCAACATTAGCATTAGCATTAGCATGCTGGTAGCAAAATGTAGGCTTCACACGAATGATCCACAAAATAAAAAAAGGTTCGTGAATTGCCCTAGAGCAACTCACGAACCTTTTTTGTTAGATGCGGTCGAGAGGACTCGAACCTCCACGGGGGTTAGCCCACACGGACCTGAACCGTGCGCGTCTGCCAATTCCGCCACGACCGCATAATATGTATCTTCTCATCCATCGATGAAAAGCGTTCCGGTGAAACAATTCCTTGTTTTACCGTAATTCAGAGTATACATGCTCCAAAATAAAAATGCAACTTCTTTTTTTACTCATTCAAGAATAGGACATATGTCCTTTTTTCTCAACTTCAAACACCCTATCGTAGCATTAATCAACAAATATACCATCCATAAGAATGCAAAAATGAAGGAGAGATCCACCTTGAAAACAACCCATCTGTGCTTTATCGGTGCAGGGTTTCATGCATCCACGAATATTTACCCTTCTGTTGTTGAAGCCGGAGCGCAGATCCAGGCCATTGCCACACGCAGTATGGAACGCTCTGAAGCAGCTCTGCTGCGATTTGGCAGCAACGGACAAGCGTATGATAACGCTCAGCTTATGTTACAGCAGGAAACTTGTGACGGTGTCGTTGTGATCGCCCAGCCTGTAGATCAGACCGCTCTTGTTCTCGAATGCATTGGCGCTGGCAAGAATGTATACGTGGATAAGCCGCTCGGATGGAACGCAGCGGAAGCCGCCACTGTAGCAGAAGCTGCCGAGCAGGCTGGCGTCGTTGTCATGGTTGGTTTTATGAAACGTTATGCCCCCATATACATGAAGCTGAAGGAGATCATTGATAGTGGTTCGCTAGGTAATGTACGTTCATTCCAGATGAAATTCGCTGTAGACAGTACCCCATTTTGCAAGGATGAGGAACAGTTCATGAAGCTCGCTGCCATTCATATGGTCGATCTGATGCGTTACTTATTCGGAGAAGCAATACGAGTTACAGGCACAACCGTGAAGGACGGGGAACACATTAATCAAAGCATTTCCCTTGTATTTGAGAATAACGTAGTAGGCAGCGCTTATTTTACCGGCATGAGTGCTTGGTCACGGGAGAGTGAAAGTGTACTCGTCACCTTTGACAACGGATTTGCGTCAGCTGAAGAGATCAACACACTTACTGTTCATCAATCCCGAAGCTCGACCAGCCTTCCCTGGAAATCTCTCGAGGAGCAGGATACTGTATATACACCTTCCGGATCTCCCATGTCCGGAGCTTATCGGGACCTTTATCTACGCGGGTTTGTTGGTGAAATGGCGCACTTCATCGCGTGTTGCCAGAATCAGACTGTCCCACATTCCAGCGCCAAGGATAATATTGCAACGATGGCTCTATGTGACTCCATTCTATCGTCACTGAAGTAGCGTATTTACGCTCATCATCATATTTTATACATCCAGCGAAGAGCCTGAAACCCGGGCTCTTTTTTTATCTTATAGACATCAACACATCTGCCTTCGACTATAATTAGGGTTTATAATCCACATCATAAGTGATATGCTCTTTCATGAACTATACGTACGTTATGTAATATAACCACCCAAATAGATCCTATAGAAAATCACCGTAAAGTGGAGGTGTACTTATAATGAAAAAGGACGCGACCAAGCTATGTCCCGCGCCATACGGCTGTTCCGTGGAAGTTACCCTCAGTGTGATCGGAGGCAAATGGAAAGGTGCCATTTTGTATCATTTATTCTCCGGTCCATTGAGATTTAACGAGATCCGAAAATTATTTCCTGACATTACCCAGCGTATGCTCACCCTGCAACTTCGAGAGTTGGAAGGCAGCGGAATTGTTCATCGTGAAATATACCCCCAGATCCCACCTAAAGTGGAGTATTCCCTCACACCATTTGGTGAAACGTTAAGGCCGATTATCTTCAGCATGCGAGATTGGGGAGAAACGTATACAAATGAAGTTCTGGCCAGATCCTCACAAGAGGTATAGTACACAAAAGAAGCTGTCCCTGGTTTTTAGGGAACAGCTTCTTTGCTCGCTTATTTACTTGCTTATTTAATAACCGATTGGATCGTAACCGTACGGTTACGTCCCTCTTCCTTCGCTTGATACAGTGCATTATCCGCCAGGTGAAACAGTTCTGTGGATGTTGTGGAGTGCTTCGGATATTCAGCAATTCCAGCCGAGATGGTCACGGAACGATCTATAGGCAATACGCTTTCTTCGACCGTTATTCGGATACGTTCAGCAATCTCAAAAGCGACGTTAGACTCGGAATTTCTTAACAAGACTACAAATTCCTCTCCACCAAACCGGGCGCAGACATCTTCTGGTCGAACAGACAATTGAATGATATTGGCAATGTGTTTTAATACTTCATCCCCAGCATGATGCCCGAATGTATCATTAATGGACTTGAAGCGGTCGATATCCAGAACAATAATGGAGAACGGCACCTCATCCTGAATCCATTCCTGAATGACTTCTTCGAAGGTTCTGCGATTGTTCATGCCTGTTAAAACATCTGTTCTGGCATCATAGACAAGCTGGTTTGTCTGTTTCCTAAAGTTCGCTAATGCGCCAACAACTGCTCTTGTTAGAAGGTCTGCCTCTCTATTCCAGTGAGGTTTCATCACAGGCAGTTCTACTTGTCCCTTATCGACCTGATTCACCAAATCAGCCAGCATAGCAAAAGGACTGGCCAGCTTGCGTGCAACCCGAACCACAATAAGGGTCAGGATCAGGAAAGGCACTGAGGTGTACAGTAACAACATACGGATATGATGATTCAACTGATCGTACACCGTTTGGGTTGGAGACACGATTACGACGCCCCAATCTGTTGATGGAACTTTGTAATAACCTGCAAGCGAATCCACACCTGCGAGGTTTTTGTATTGTTCTTTACCGTGCTTGTTTACTAGCAGCTTTTGCACCACTTCATTTTTACTGACATTTTCACCAATTCGGTTGGTGTTTGGGTGAAATAACAAAGTGCCCTTCTTATCCACAATAAAAAAGTAGGAACCATTACTTGTCTTGAGCTGACTGCCAAAAGACAGACTCAATATATTATTTTCCTGTAAAAAGATATTTCCACCAATCGTTCCTTGGTACTCCCCTACCGAATCAAAGATCGGTTCACTGACAAATACAATTCTGCGTTTGGTTCTGGGTGTCTGGTACGCTTCGGAGATATACGAAGTCCTCAAGCTAACCGCTTCTTTTGCTGCATTGGAACTAACATGGTGACCTACGCTAGCCTGTGAGTAAGGTGAGGTAGACCTAACTACTCCCGCTTTATCTACCAAAGAAACGGAATTGAAAAAATTACTGCTATTGCGAACCAAATCCAATGTGGAATTCAACTCTTTTGTATTGGAGTGATCCATATCCGTGAAATATGTGGCTGCATATTTCAAGCTCTCCTGCATGGAATAAAAAAGCGAATCCAGCGTTTGGCTCATTTGCACAGCGCTTGCATAGTTTAAGGACAGGGTGTTATCAATGAGTGACTGTTTCTGAGATGTATAAGATGAGATGACCATGAGGGTCAATGTCATTATAACTGAAATAGTGACCAACCCGCCGAGTAAAGCCGTGAGGCTGATCTTCTTGATGTTTTTTATTTTTCTTCGTAATCTTCTAGATCTCTTGATCTGTGCAATCATCGTTTACTTCCCCCGGATTTTCATGAAAAAGCATATTCCTTCTATCTTATACGAAAGTTGTTAAGATCAAATAAAGAGACTGAGAAATCTTAACAATTACATCGTAAGATTGACGATTTAATGACATTTTACTTTCCCTGGAAGAATCACTGTTCAGAATCGCCCTAATCGACAATGATATATCCTTCTTCTGGCTCTTGTTCAACAAACCCTGCCATCTGACGAACCTGAAATTCGATCGGGTGATGACTACCCATTAAAATGCGATTTTGAACTTCATCCGCTGTTTCTGTAGGTAATGCAAATGCACGTGTATAGGCAAACTGTGCCTGAAGTGTCGTATAGATCGCATTGACAAGCCGATCGTTTCCCGCACGTCCAAACACATTAAGGATGACAGCTCCGTCCGAGTCCAGCTTGTCCTTGACCATGGCAAAAAAATCACTGGATATAAACTGCTCGGGTGTACCCGTTGCCGTAAAGGCATCAATAATAATATAATCATATGACGCAGCAGGTTCCTGGCCCAATAATTCACGACCATCCCCAATGAGCACAGGGCTTCCCTCATAACCAAAAAAGGTCCGGCTCAACTCCACGACCTCTGCGTCAAGCTCAGCCACCTTTACCTGACGATCAGACAAGTAGG
This sequence comes from Paenibacillus sp. FSL P4-0176, assembly GCF_037975265.1. Taxonomy (NCBI): domain Bacteria; kingdom Bacillati; phylum Bacillota; class Bacilli; order Caryophanales; family Paenibacillaceae; genus Paenibacillus; species Paenibacillus sp. FSL P4-0176. The sequence continues at coordinate 2,347,897 of NZ_CP150242.1, read as the reverse complement.
TTGGCAATGTGCCAATACCATGTCCCACCACAAATACGGTATCAAACTCAGGATCATTCCGTTCCATTAGATGCACCATCGCTCTTGGATACTCCAACACCATCCGGTTAGGCTCATCCAGATCCATGGCTCCCTGCACGGCTGCGTTGGAGAATTCTAATACACGAAACTGGCCCTTCTCTCCATAAAGCTTTTTGGTATCATATACCGTCAGCTCATGCTGTTCACTTTTATTCCGATACAGAACTCTCACTAACCGTTCTCCCTTCGATCTCTTGCACACATTCGACATATACCTTCATTCTATTACACGTGATGACAACATACCACCCTATACTTTAAAGATCATAGTACAACAAAAAAACCGTTCCGACTCATACGGAAACGGCCTTTTGATGAACCATTTAACACTTCTAAGACCCTATGGCCTCATGCAGAGCCTGGACATATGCTACACCCAGATTAGAGAGAGAAGTGCTCTTGTGGCTTATCCACCCTACATTAATGGATTCCTCACATTCCAGCGGTACAGGAATGATCTCGTCTCCGTTCAGATCAGCGCTAAGTACGCCCGTAGAGATCGTATAACCATTCAGACCAATCAATAGGTTAAACAATGTTGCGCGGTCATTGACCTGTATGCTTTTGGGGTGAGATAACGTACTTAGGATCTCTTCGGAAAAATGAAAGGAATTGTACTCTCCCTGATCAAATGACAAGTACGGATAATCCTGCAGCTGCTCGATTGCAACCGACTCCTGCTTCGCCAGCGGGTTCTTCACACTGATAAAGATATGGGGCTTGGCTGTGAACAAACTCGTGAAAACCAATCCCGCATCTTTTAACAATTTGTTAATCACCTTGGCATTGAACTCATTCAAATACAGGATGCCAATTTCACTGCGCAGGCTTTTCACGTCCTGAATAATCTCGTAGGTCTTTGTCTCCCGAAGCGCCAACTCGTATTCATCCTGACCATACTGCTGTACCAGACGAACAAAGGCATTCACTGCAAACGCATAATGCTGCGTCGATACGGAGAAGTGCTGCGGGGATGGCTTGGCGTTCAGATAACGATTCTCCAGCAATTCAGCTTGTTCTACCACCTGACGTGCATAACTCAGAAACTCAACGCCTTCTTTAGACAGAGATATTCCCTTATTGGTACGTTCAAAAATAGTAATTCGCAACTCCTGCTCCAGATCCCGAATGGCATTCGAAAGGCTGGGTTGCGAGATAAACAACCTTTTGGCTGCTTCATTCATGGAACCGCGCGTGGCAACTTCGATCACATATTTTAGTTGTTGTAATGTCACTGCACTATTCCTCTTTTCGTATCAATTGAATCTATTATATACCAAAAGAGGCTCCCACCTTAAGCCATGCTTGCTGTCGGTCTCACTACAATCTCATTTACGTCCACCTCTGCTGGCTGGCTTATGGCGAACAATATACTTTGCGCAATCGCCGAGGCGGGAATGGATATGCGCCGATACTCCTTCATGAGATCACGTGCTTCTTCATCAGAAATCGTATCCGCGAGTTCCGATTCCGTCACGCCCGGTGATACAAGGGTTACTCGGATATCTCCGACGCTGCGTTCCAGGTTGGCTATGAAAGTCCGTCTCAATTCAGCCGGGAGTATGCACGCATGTATGGTCTCCCTCCCAAAAGCGATATCAAACGACTTCGTCATACACTCGATATTAAATACTAGAAACAGCAAAAAGACCCGCGTCATCATGACGTGGGTTATCGGATTCAAATAGGCAGCAGCGCCATCAAGAGAATAGGTTCTGTTTTTCAAAAACAGACATCTGGTTCTCCCCGGTAATAGGACATTCATCAGGATACATACTTCGTTTCTCCAACTTCTCGTCGATAAAATCAACCACCTGCTGTAGCGAAGCAATCTGTGCTTCAACTTTCTTCCGGTGATTCACCAGCATCTCCCGTTCATCCGGGAAATCGGCGAGATCGGAATCCATGGACATTTGTAAATAAGGCTTCATTTCCTCCAGAGACATTCCTGTTTTTTTCAGGCAAGTGATCAACTTCATCGTATGGATATCCTCCGAGCGATATACCCGATGGCGATTGGCTTTGCGTTCCGCTCGGGGAAGCAGCCCAATCTTCTCATAATAACGAATTGTATCTTCTGATAATCCGGCCTGTTCTGACGTTTCTTTAATGGAGAACACTTCATTCTCACTCATCATATGGGCCTCCTCCACATTCATTTCTCTCCATATTACAACTTGGAGCTGACTCCAAGTCAAGCATGATCCGTTCCACCCCAACACCCCTTGACTTGGAGTCGACTCCAAGTTATAGAATGAGCGCAGCATACAGATTCGTTCTGTAATCCCATTCTATCTGGAGGTATATATGAATATACAAAATCAGCTTCGCACCGCTCTCATCACAGGTTCAACGTCAGGAATTGGTCTTGAACTGACACGCAGGTTACTCGCTGAGAGATGGCAGGTAATCGGTCTCAACCGTTCTGCTTTCCCATCCGAGGATACCGATATTCAGAACGCCTTACGTTCAGGCCAGCTCCGTTGGGTTCAGGCTAACCTGACCAACTATGACAATCTGAGAACTGCACTAGATCAGATTAAATCCGATACCGATTCGATCGATGTTTTGTTTAACAATGCGGGGGGCAGCGCTGCCGAACTTCGTTTCTCTGATCAGGGGCATGAACTGCACTTTGAACTTCAGACGGTAGTCCCTTACATCATCTACATGGAATTAGTTGAGCTATTACTCAAAGGACAGATGAAAACAGTTATTAATACTTCCACCACCTCGTTCAATATGGTCAGACAATTTGATCTGAACATCCTGGAACGTCCAGCCGAATTCAAAAAGCTGTTTGGTCCTTATGCCACCTCGAAGCTCGGCTTATCCCTATGGACACGCGAGGCTGCCAAGTCTGCCAGTGCGTATGGCATACAATTACTAAGCGTAGATCCCGGTGGAAATAACACGCTAAGGGGCAACAAAACATCCGGCCTGCCCTTCTATATCAAACCTATCATGAAATGGTTCTTTCCTCATCCAAGCCATGGCGCTTCGTTGCTCTACAATGCGGCCTTATCCCCAACCGGACTCGAATCCGGTGCGTTCCTGGTTAAAAATAAAGCGACAGTGCTTCGTTTCACAGAGCAAGGCCCTGCTGTTTTGAACCGGGTAAACGAGATTTATGAACAGCGTTTTCGTACAACGCAGTCTGGAAAGACTACAATCACCCCATCTTAACCATGATGGCCCGTAAGCAGTAAACATAACAAAAAAACACGCCATAGCGGCGTGTTTTTTTGTTATAGGCTTTATGGTTGTTTTCCTTGTTAGATAAAGACACTCAACAATAACACCATGCCAAAGGCGGCAAATCCGAGAATGGTTTCCATGACCGTCCATGTCTTAAGTGTCTGCGGCACAGACAGATTCAAATACTCTTTGACAATCCAGAATCCCGAATCATTCACATGGGACAAAATAATTGAACCTGCTCCCGTTGCGAGCACCAGCAACTCCGGACTTACCCCCGGCATCGTCATAGCGATTGGAGCCACAATGCCCGCCGCTGTTGTCATAGCAACCGTAGCTGAACCTACCGCCGCACGAATCAATCCGGCAATAACAAAGGCCAGCACGAGTGGCGACAGATGCGCACTTTGGGCAAAACCCGCTATCGCGTCACCTACACCGCTGTCTGTCAGGATACGGTTGAATCCGCCTCCTGCACCGATCAGCAAGATAATGGAAGCAACTGGGCCCAAGCAATCATTTGTATATTTCAATATCTGCTGTTTGCTGAAACCACGTGCATATCCAAAAGAATAAAAGGAAAAGAGCAAAGCGAGCAGCAGTGCAATAATCGGACTACCGATGAAATCAACGACCTGACGGAATCCGTTTGTCTCTGGTAAAATCAGATCCACAATCGTAGCGAGCAACATCAGAATCACCGGAAGCAAGATCGTAAAGAGGGTGATGCCGAAACCAGGCAGTTCCCGATCTTTGGTCTCAGTGAACTGTTCCATTAGCTCACTTGAAGTCTCGACTTTGATCCGCTTGGAAATCCATGTTCCATAGAGCGGACCTGCAATTGCTGCGGCTGGAAGGGATACAATCAGAGCCAGGAATATTGTTTTACCAACATCGGCATTGAATATTCCTACCGCGAGCATCGCCGCCGGATGAGGCGGAATCAGACTGTGTACCACGGCAAGACCCGCGACAAGTGAAAGTCCGATTTTGATTAGCGACGTCCCTGTATGCTTCGCAATAACAAATACCAGCGGGAAGAGTAGCACGATTCCAACCTGGATAAATACCGGAATACCACAGATCAGCGCAACAACCATCATCGCCCAGTGTACGTTCTTCTCACCGAAGACACGAACGAGTGTCTGGGCTATTCGTTCGGCCCCACCAGACTCGGCCATGAGTTTCCCGAGCATCGTTCCAAGTCCCAGAACAATCGCGATGAATCCGAGAACGCTTGCAACACCTTCCTGATAGGATTTCACGATATCCGTGAACGGCATACCCGAGATCAATCCCATAAAGACAGCGCCCACGATTAGGGCAACAAATGGATTCATTTTAAATTTGGCAATTAACAGAATCAATCCAAGAATGGATATCAGTGCGTAGAGCAGCAGACTTGCATCATGACTAAGACCGAATACGGAATACATCCGAATAGCCTCCCCCAAGTTGTTATGTTGTGTCAGCACGCAGAATTACACTGGCCCAAACGACCTGAACACTGCGCACCTTCGTATTAAGCTTAAGCTTCGATCTTCTCTACCGTCTCCAGTAGCGCACGTTCCCCGCCAACATTCCCTGGAAACACGATATATGGGATACCACTGAATTTGGCTTCTTCCCCTGTCAACCATACCGGAATGCCCGCAGCCACTTGACCGAGCACCCTTGCTTTGCGTATGCCCAGACCTTTTGTTGCCACATCACTGGATGTAATGCCACCTTTGGCAATAATGAACTTCGGTACGACTTCAAGAGATTGCACAATCTCGACCAACGCGGATGATACCGTCTGACTGATCTTGAAATTGCCCTCATGTCCTTCTACGGTGATGAGCTTACGGCTGCTGTATACAACAACATTGTTGCCCTCCGCAAGCTGTCTGTTCGCTTCACCAATCACACGTCGAATTTCTTCCGTATATCCATCCGGCGTTAATACACGCTCCACATCGATCTCCAGACTGATGATGCCCGGAAACGTAAGCAGTTGTTCCAGTTGACGAGTCGTCTTCTGCACATAGGAACCAACAACAACGATTCCGCCATGTTGTTCCTGTCCGCTTGCGATCAGCTGCTCTTTCGGCAGAAATGCCTGATCCGAGATGCCTGCATACGATTTGACAAAGGAGGCCGCCGTCCGAAAAATAAAAGCTTTCCCCTCATCCTCTGCTTGAAGCAAAGCCAGAGAAAGTACATCCATGTCTGCATAAGAGAGCGCATTCACGATAATCGGTACATTGCTTTCGGCTTTTAGCAAAATCGCTTTGACTATATCGACTCCTTGACGGATTTCCTCCAGTGAAATGGTGAGGCAGCGACTAGCCTTAATACGGCCTGAAGTCTTCTCCTCTACCCACGATGGCAGATCTCCATGCTCATACCCAAATACTTTATCCTTGGCAAATTCCGTCTCATGAACTGAAATCAACTGTTCGCCTTCAACCATATAATGCGTGTTGCCTATCGTAACCCGTCCTGCCTCGAAAAAGGCCGGAATGATCAGTTGTCCGTCATATGCACGTCCGCTGACACGCGCCACTTCTTCGGCTAGCACATCCGTCTCCAGCGGATAATAACCACGTAGCATGGAGTCACTACGACTCACAAAGGTGAAATTCGTTCCTTCCTCTGCTGCAACCTCCTGCACATTGCGAGCAATCTCCCGATTAATACGTTCCGCTGTATCTGCATCCAGCCCTCGTGTATTGGTCAAAATATAGAACAACGATTCAGAGGATCGAAACGCCTCCTGCAACAGTGGCTTGTCCCACTGTGTCAACACATCAATATCATGAACCGTCTGTACACCGGTTGGGTCATCATCCAGCACGATAATTTTGCGAGCCCTCGCATCCTGCAATTGTTTAATCTGTCCTCGCACTCCTTCAGAAGAGTTTTCCGTCCGAAGAGCTGCGGGGATATCCGATAACGTCTGATAGGTCATGTCTCTCCACCTCATATCTATATCTATTAAAATTCTTTTTTCTTTTTTGGATTTTTATTGGACCCGATTCACTTCTACACCTGCGAGTTTCTCAAAATACTGAACGATTCCGCCATGGTCATCTGCGGCTTTACCATCAATCTTCAGTGCATGGAAAATCTCCAGCAACTGACTGCTAAGCGGTAAAGGAACACCGATATCATGCGCCGTTTCCATCACATTGGTCATGTCTTTGAGATTAATATCAATCCGTCCTCCAGCGACAAAGTTACGATCCAGAATGAGTGGTACTTTTGCATCCAGTACCGCACTTCCAGCAAGGCCACTACGGATTGCCTGATACATCTTCTCTACATCAATGCCAGCCTTGGCTGCAAATACAAGCGCTTCGGACATGGCGGCAATATTCAGGTTCACGATAATCTGATTCGCCAGCTTGGCTGTTGCACCTGAACCATTATCCCCCACTCGCGTTACATCCTGTCCGACCACTTGCAGAACCTCTTTCACAGATTCGAAAATCATTTCATTGCCACCCACCATGATGGCGAGTGTACCATCTATAGCTTTGGGTTCCCCACCACTTACGGGCGCATCCAACATATGCAAGCCTGATTTGGATACAAGCTGAGCCAGCTCTTTGGAAACGACCGGCGAGATTGAGCTCATGTCGATAATGATACTTCCCGTATTGGCTCCTGCCAGCACACCTTGTTCGCCCGTTATAACGGTGCGGACATGCTCTGAGTTGGGCAGCATCGTGAAGATGACATCACTATGCTCAGCCACCTCTTTCGGAGATGCTGCGCCTCGCGCTCCTGCATCAGCCAATGACATCACAGCCGTTTGATTAATATCGTATACGCTTACATCATATCCCGCCCGGATCAGGTTCAATGACATAGGACGTCCCATAATACCGAGTCCAATAAATCCAATTCGTTTCTTCATCTTGCAATCCCTCCAGCCTAAATTCTTCGCTTTTCACTCTTGTAATCGCTATCATTCCTGTTCACATTCGTTATTGTACACAACATTATAATTTTTGTATACAATTTTATTATTTATGTATCCGAAAATTAAAATTTGGTTTTTAATCTTGTTGTTTATTGCCTTCTTTTTCGCTAAAGTAAAGGGAGAGGTGAAATACAATGCAACCAAGTACGGACAAGTCCCGTCCAGCTTATCAGCAGGCCTATGAAGTTCTGCGGGACATGATTTTGCAAGGCACCCTTTCTCCGGGAACCAAACTTGTGGAAGAGAAGCTGGCGACCGATCTGAATGTCAGCCGGACTCCGATCCGAGAATCCATCCGCCGGCTGGAACAGGAAGGATTAGTCGTGAACAAACGGGTCGTCAAGCTAACCGAGACCGATCTAAGAAATACGTTTGAATTACGGAAGTTACTGGAGGGACATGCGGCTCAATCTGCAGCTGCCTTCTTATCCGCCCAGGAAGTGGCGGCTCTTGAGCATTGCGTTCAAGTGGGACATACCGGAAGCAAAGAAGAGATTATGGAAGCCAATAAAGAGTTTCACGAAATCATCATGCGCGCGAGTAATAACGCATTGATGATTGATCTCTTCGACAAAATGCAATCCGTCATTTATCTATTCCGTCAGACGGTTGTGTATTATCAGCGCCCCTTCCTCATTGAAGAGCATCATCAGATCTGTGAAGCGATCAAGGCACATGACGGGCAGACTGCCGAACGACTGATGAAAGAGCATCTGCAATCCGATCTGGAATTCTGCCTTCATTTGATTCGATAACCGGATTCATGGATTGTTCGACTTTCTCACATCCGTATAAAGACGTGACCGCATGCGGTCACGTCTTTTTTTGTCGTTTGTCCCTCATATTATCCAGGCCCTGATTCATAGGTGTAAACATAACGATACAATGTCGCGTGTGATATGTTATTGAATCTGGAGGGATCACTCAATGACTAAAGGACAGCAACCTAACGAAAAATCATTTATTATCCCGCAACCCATTCGCAGTGATGGCGCTGGTGGACCTGATCTGGGACCCAGAGACGTCATGAGAGATATACAAAACCCCGATATGCTGGTACCTCCGGCAACCGATAACGGGTTATTGCCCAATCTGAGAATGTCTTTTTCCGATACCCATATGCAATTGAACCATGGGGGTTGGTCACGTGAAATCACCGTACGGGATCTCCCTATTGCCACTACACTGGCAGGTGTGAACATGAGCCTGACACCGGGAGGTGTAAGGGAATTGCACTGGCATCAACAATCCGAGTGGGCCTATATGATCTGGGGAACGGCAAGAATTACTTCGGTAGATCAGAATGGACGTAATTTTATTGCGGATGTCGGGCCTGGCGATCTCTGGTTTTTCCCCAAGGGTCTACCCCATTCCATTCAGGGACTGGAGGATGGTTGTGAATTTCTGCTTGTGTTTGATGACGGGTCCTTCTCCGATCTGAATACGTTATCCATATCCGATTGGTTTGCCCATACCCCACCAGAGGTATTGTCTGTCAATTTCGGCGTGCCCGAATCCGCTTTTCATTCAATGCCGAAGGAACAGGTCTACATTTTCCAAGATACTGTCCCGGGTTCCATCGAGAGCCAGGAAGTTCAGTCGCCATACGGCACCATCCCTCTCACATTTAAACACCGATTGCTGGCCCAGGAACCACTCATTACACCCGGTGGAAGCGTGCGGATCGTAGACTCCACCAACTTCCCCATCTCAACTACCGTTGCTGCCGCACTCGTTGAGATCCAACCTGGCGCCATGCGTGAACTGCACTGGCATCCCAATGCAGATGAATGGCAATACTATCTGACAGGACAAGGGAGAATGACTGTCTTTGGAGGCAATGGCATTGCTCGCACATTTGACTATCGGGCTGGAGATGTCGGATATGTTCCTATCGCAATGGGACACTATATACAAAATACCGGCACAGACACTTTATGGTTTTTGGAGATATTCCGAAGTGATCGATTCGAGGATGTATCGCTGAATCAGTGGATGGCGTTAACCCCGCGGGATCTGGTCCGTGACAATCTGAATGCGCCGCCTGAGTTGCTCGATGCCTTGCGTAAAGTAAAATGGCCTATCGTTTAATTTAGTATGTATATCTATCATTTAAGCTGAAATGGGGTAATTGTCAGAGAATCCCACTATATAAGGAGGAATATGAAAGATGAGAGCCGTTACGTTTCAGGGAATCAAGGACATTCAAGTCAAAGAGGTTGAAGATCCCAAACTGCAACAGAAGGATGACATTATCGTTCGTATTACTTCCACAGCTATATGTGGATCGGATCTGCATATTTATCAGGGAGCCTTGCCTGCTGCCAAAGATTATGTTATCGGTCATGAACCGATGGGCATTGTAGAAGAAGTAGGTCCAGAAGTGACACGTGTGAAGAAGGGGGACCGTGTGGTCCTGCCTTTTAACATCGCTTGTGGTGAATGCTTCTATTGCAATCATGACATGGAGAGCCAGTGCGATAATTCCAATGGCAATCCGGATATACATACAGGTGGATATTTTGGATTCACCGAACGTTACGGAAACCACCCCGGAGGTCAGGCAGAATTATTGCGTGTTCCCTACGGGAACTTCACTCCGTTTGTGATTCCTGAATCCTGTGAACTGGAAGATGAGGCTTTATTATTCCTGTCCGATGTTCTTCCAACCGCATATTGGAGCGTGGAGAATGCCGGAGTTAAACCGGGAGATACGGTTACTGTACTCGGTAGTGGACCCATTGGGCTGATGACGCAGAAGTTCGCCTGGATGAAAGGTGCCAAACGCGTTATTGCTGTGGATCGCCTGCCCTATCGACTGGAGAAAGCCAAACGTTTGAACGATGCAGAGATCTTTAATTTCGAAGATTACGATGATATGGGTGAGCACATTCGTGAGATTACACAAGGCGGAACCGACGTTGTTATCGACTGTGTAGGTATGGATGGTAAAAAAACCACGCTGGAGGAGATCGGACAGAAGCTGAAACTTCATGGCGGTTCACTGAGTGCGATCGAAATCGGCATGAAAGCAATCCGCAAATTCGGCACACTCCAACTTACGGGTGTATATGGCTCTTCCTACAACATGTTTCCGTTAGGTAATTTGTTTGAACGCAATATCAATCTTAAAATGGGACAAGCTCCTGTTATACATTACATGCCTGAATTGTTCCGCAAAATCACTGCTGGTGAATTTGATCCAACGGAGATCATCTCCCATCGGATTTCACTGGAGAATGCAAGCGATGCATACCGCATTTTCAACGATCATGAAGACGAATGTACCAAAGTTATACTAAAACCCTGAACCGTCGCTTTGATTATAAATATGCAAAATAAAACAAGCAGAACTACCTGTTCAAGGTACTCTGCTTGTTTTATTTTATCGACATTCATCCTGTTACCGTTGCATAAACTGCTCAGCCAGCTAAATGGTCTGTACCTAATCAGACATGAGTCGGTTTAGTCGCTTGGATATACACACTTTCTCCTTGGAAGCTGTCGAGCTTCCCGTTCGTTGTCACTTCAAAATTGAAAAATTTTCTGATGATGGACGGTGCACTCAACATACTTGCTTCAAGTTCCCTTCTCTCCCGTTCCGGCAGTGCCGCACGGTTACACCACTCTTCAAACTTAAAGCGCTTCTGGAAGGAAACCATCGTTTCCATTCGGAAGCCCGCATACTCCAGCATATGAATCCATTCCGTCTTGCGCCATGCTCGAACATGGCTTGCATCCCGGCACTTCTCCACTTCATTGTAAAACTGGTCATTCTCATCACGTTCAGGTGCCACGTTGTCAATGAATAACAACCTTCCACCAGGCTTCATGACTCGTAATGCCTCATGAACAAACGAAGAAACGTCCGGAAAATGGTGAGCAGCGATTCGGCAGGTCACAAGGTCATAGATATCATCATCGAATGGAAGCTTCTCTGCATCCCCGGCTACAAAATCTACATTACGGTGTCCATTGCCATGGATAAATGCTTCAGCTACCTGAAGCATTTCTTCCGTTAGATCGAGGGCTGTCACCCGCTGAACAAGTGGAGCCAATGCATTAGCGACATGCCCTCCTCCAGTGGCGATATCCAGCACGTTCATATCCGGAGTGGCTTGAGATGAAGCCACGAGCAACGTGAGATCCTCACCTTTGGCATGCCCCGAACTCGTCACATATTTACCTGCATTTTTCGCAAACTGCTTCTGCACCTGACTTTTGATTACATCAGACATTCCAATTCCTCCTGCACAAGTTTCATTAGACGAAACATAGTTTCAAAATATAATTATATTTATTTTACCATAGATGAATGTAAAAGCTAAAATAAAAAACATCCCCCAAGTGAATTTCACCCAGGAGATGTTTCTTATATTTATTACTTCACAAGCGTTGGTGACTTCTTCCACAGTCCCAGAATCAGACCGGAGATCACAGAACCAATCGCAACAGCGAGCAGGAACAATAATGCGTGGTTCGCCAGTGCTGCAACAAAGATCCCGCCGTGCGGAGCTGGTACATTAATGCTCCACAGTTGTGTCAATCCGCCAGCAACAGCGGAACCCAGAATACAAGAAGTCAATACACGTAATGGATCAGCCGCAGCAAATGGAATTGCACCTTCTGTAATGAAAGAGAATCCAAGTACATAGTTAGTCAGGCCTGATTTGCGTTCTTGCTCTGTAAATTTGGATTTGAAGAATGTTGTTGCAAGTGCAATCGCCAGAGGAGGCACCATACCACCTGCCATTACCGCTGCCATCCATGCACCGTCTGTGTTACCACTGGATGTGAATACACCAATGGCGAACGTGTAAGCTGCTTTGTTGAACGGTCCACCCATATCGATGGACATCATACCGCCAAGCAGCAAGCCCAACAATACCGCATTACCTGTACCCAGATTACCCAGTGCATCTACAAGCCAGGTGTTCAGGGAACCAAAGATTGGATCAAAGACATAGAAACTGATGGCACCCACGATCAGTAAACCAAATACCGGATACAGCAAGATTGGTTTCAAGCCATCAATCGCTTTTGGCAATCCTTTGAACAACTTACGGAGACCAATAACTACATAACCCGCCAGGAAACCGGCAGCCAAACCACCAAGGAAACCGGCGTTTGAGTTAACCGCCATCAATCCACCGACCATACCAGGCATCAGGGCTGGGCGATCACCAATGCTCATCGCGATAAATCCGGCAAGTACCGGAATCAGGAAGTGGAACGCACCTGTTCCGCCACCGATCGTTTGAAGCAGTTGCACAATCGGATTCTCAGGGCTAGCAAGCTGTTCGAACAAGAAGGAGATTGCTAGCAGTATACCGCCACCTACAACGAATGGCAGCATATGCGAGATACCATTCATCAGATCTTTATAGATTTTGCTACCTACACTAATCTTGCCAGTGCTTGCGCCCTCTTCCTTCGCATTTCCGCCTTGGCTGCGATAGATCGGTGCATCACCGTTAACAGCCTTGCGAATCAGCTCTTCGGATTTACGGATTCCATCACTCACCGGTCTTTGCAATACCGGTTTGCCATCGAAACGTGCCATCTCCACATTTTTGTCTGCGGCAACGATAACCCCTTTAGCACGAGCGATCTCATCAGCAGTGAGAACATTCTGCGCTCCTTCAGAGCCGTTTGTCTCTACGCGAATATTAATGCCCATTTCCTGAGCTTTCTTTTTAAGTGCATCTTCAGCCATAAACGTATGAGCTATACCGGTTGGACAGGCTGTAACCGCAACAACAAAATCTTCCGAATTGGCATTACCTACAATCACACCAGAAGTATTCTGTTGCTGACCAGTAGTAGAAGTGGATGCGGCATTTGCTGCTTTTTCAGCTTTTGCTTTTTCTTTGGCTGCTTCCTTCTCAGCTGCTTCAGCCTGTTTGGCATCAAACAATGCACTAACTTCGGCTGGTGTATCTGTACTCATCAATTGTGAGATGAAATCGCTATCAATCAACAACCTGGAAAGAGCTGCAAGCGTACGCAGATGGGTATTACCTGCGCCTTCTGGAGCCGCAATCATGAAGAACACATGAGCTGGCTGATCATCCAACGCTTCAAAATCAAGTCCTTTTCTACTCTTGGCAAATACAACTGTTGGTTCGTTCACCGCTGTTGTTTTGGCATGTGGCATTGCAATTCCGCCACCGATACCTGTGCTGGATTCAGCTTCTCTTTTATAGATCATTTCCTTGAACAGGACCGGATCATTAATTCGTCCGCTTCGGCTCAGGCTTGCAATTAGTTCATCAATAGCCTCATCTTTGGTTGTGGCTTGCAGGTCCATGATCATCGTTTCTTGGATCATCAAGTCTGTTATTCTCATCTTGGTACACTCCCTTAAGTTCAGTCGGCCTGCATAGGCAGGCCTCACTACATTACAGTTACAATGAAGACCTTCTATAAGACCGTTAGACTAGATTGTCGTAATGGTCACTTGATTACGCAATTCATCAATCAATTCACGTGTTGCCAGATCATCCGAGAACGCAGTTGCGCTTCCAGATGCAACCCCTGTGCGGAAAGCTTCCAGCAAATTTCCGCTCTGTACATAGGTACCTACGAATCCGCCAATCATGGAGTCACCGGCACCAACCGAGTTTTTCACAGTACCTTTTGGCACATTCGCATGATGAACTTCGGCTTTGGTAATGAATAATGCACCCTCGCCTGCCATGGAGATCAACACATGTTTGGCACCGGCTTCCAGCAACTTACGCCCGTATAACACCAGTTCCTCGCGAGTATTAATCGTTACACCGAACAGTTCGGCCAGTTCATGATGATTTGGCTTCACCAGCAATGGTGCATGTTCAAGAGCTTCCATTAACGCAGGGCCAGTTGTATCAATCACAAATTCGGCACCCGTTTGCTTGCACACTTTAATGAGACGATCATAAAAATCCGTTCCAAGTGAAGGAGGTACACTTCCGGAGAGAATGACAATATCTCCTTTTTGCAATGAGGACAATTTGTGAAGCAACTGCTCCGCCTCTTCGGCACTTATTGCAGGTCCAAGACCATTAATCTCTGTCTCTTCTCCATGCTTCAGCTTGATGTTAATGCGAGTATCGTCTGCAATCGTAACAAAGTCTGTCCGAATGTTATCTTCTTGCAACTTGTCATTAATGAAACGTCCCGTGAATCCACCAAGGAAACCAATAGCCGTGTTATCTGCTCCAAGTTGATTCAGTATGCGAGAGACATTAATGCCTTTGCCGCCAGGGAGCTTCAAATCCCGATTCATTCGATTCAATCCGCCAAGCTTCAGCTCATCCACTTCCACGATGTAATCAATGGACGGGTTAAGTGTTATCGTATATATCATCGTTATCCCTCAATTATTTTAGTTTTCTGGGCGATTCCAGGCCGCCAATGTTCTGGCATCTGCTCGGTAATCAAATCGGCCTCCTCCAAATCAAACAATTTGGCAAAAGTAATTTCCCCTATTTTGCTGGAATCAGCCAGCACATAAGATTTTCCCGACAATTGATGTGCACGCCTTTTAATCAAGGCTTCCTCCGGATCCGGTGTTGTATACCCCATTTCGGGATCAACTCCGTTGCTTCCAAGAAAACATTTATCAAAACGGAAATTATCCATGTTCTGTAATGCGATACTGCCAATGACTGCTTTTGTATGAATTTTCATCATACCTCCGAGCAAATAACTGCGAATACGCTTGCTTACCAAAGCTTCAACATGTGAAAGTCCATTGGTAACAACCGTTACGTCTTTAGCTTCAATAAAAGGAATCATGGCTAACGTTGTCGTTCCTGCATCCAGATAAATGCATTCGCCATTTTCGATCTCCTGTGCAGCCAAACGGGCAATTGTCGTTTTTTGTTGAATGTTTTTGAACGTTTTTTCTTCCATGCCCGGTTCCAGCGTTTTTTCATTCACCAGTGCGGCACCGCCGTGGATGCGTTTGAGCATCTGACGACTCTCCAGATCGATCAAGTCACGCCTAATCGTTGATTCAGAAGCACCCAACACATCAACAAGCTCTTGCAATTTCACAATTCCCTGTAAATGTAAGCGCTCTATAATTGCAGCATATCGTTCTTCAGTCAGCATCTTCATTCCTCCAACTGCTTCTATAGTATCATAACTCACTCAAAAAACAACCACTTTCATTCAAAATAATTTAAAAACATTCAAAAACCCGCATCTTTCGACTTAGAATCTTCATTAAAAATCCTGCAGCCTCCAGCGCTTGATGCGCGGCGTTGCAGGATTTTGATTTTCATGGGAACTGCATGACGTTTATGACTCTACAACCATAGCATCCGGTTTGGGTTTAAGCCATTTGCCATCTTCATTAATAAAAGCACCCTTGAAGCGGCCCATCTCCAATTGTTCAATTAACCTCTCCTCGTCCATGACCAGAATCTCAGCGAGCTGCCCCGAGGTATAATAATGAGCGGGATTGTAATCGAGCAGCACAGGAACAGACGTATCATATAGTTCTTTGATCAGATTCTCAAAGGAATGCCGGCCCAGGTTCTCCATATCTCTATAAAACTTCAAATGTTGGGACACCATATTACGGAAAGATTTATTCTCCAGATGCATCCACAACGTATTGCAAGCCCGAACACTCATATGATTTTGTTCCACATCGTAAAATTGAACTTCTTCAATCTTCATGTATTTCTCTTGAAATGCTACGATCTTAATCAAAGGTACATTTCGTTTACGCGACGCTTTCTTCAAATGGGCTCTAAATTGTTCATAGTTCATTTCATTCATCTATTATCCCTGCCTTTAACATGTTCCAACCGACATTTTACAACAAATTAAAGGCAAGTGTAACCTTCATCATATAAAAAGCAAAAAAACGTGCAGCATCAGATGCCACACGTTCACAATATTATGGAGTGCGATTACTCAGCGAGGGCACCACTTTTCACCCACGTAGCCGTAAATTCCTGTTCTTCATACGCATAGAATTGTTGCAAAATAATCTCCCGATCATCGAGGAACAATTGATCCGCTATGGCAGAGACCAGTTTCGGCACCGCGCTCTTGGTCCCCGATATTGCCGATGCCGACAGACCACAGCTGGCAAGTGCAGAGTAGTTGAATACAAACAGTCCGTGCAACGGTTTCTCACCCTGTTCACTCCTGCTTGTCATTGCAAACCCGGAACTCAGGTATGGATGTGCGTCCAGCAACGCATTGCGAAGCTCTGGCGGAGCCTGGTAACAATCCTCCCAACGTGCGATGTATGGCTCCACAAGCTTCAGTTCAGGACGGAGTGCCGGATCACTGAGAAGACCTGTGCTAATAATCAGAAAATCAAACTCATATGCTCCCTGTGTGGTATGCACAATCGCGCCTTGGTCTGTTGCTGCTACACTCAGCCAAGGCGAATTCAAATGTAGTTCGAATCCAGGCCAGGCTGCCGCACGATTAAACGTATCATTGGTTGGGGGTTGATTGAATTTGAAGAAATGAGAGATCACTTCATATTTATCAGCAACCGGAAGAGCGTGGTATCGCTCAATCATACCGGATTGTTCCATCTGACGAATAGGATTAACACTAGGCAGCTGTTCCCGCCGCACAAATACATGAGCTTCCGCCACACCCGTGGCAAGGGCATAACTCGCATTATCGAATGCAGAAGCGCCGCCGCCAAGCACAGCAATTCTTTTACCTTTTAACCGATCAAAATCAATCCCTTCAGACGTGTGGGCATACAACTCCCGAGGTAATCTATCGGCAATCATGGAAGGTACATGCCACTCTCCACCACCTTGTATTCCCGTAGCAAACACTACTTTGCGAGCAAGTATAACATCCATCTGAGTTCCTGCCTTGTTCACATGAAGTCGATGTATTCCGTACTCTATTGGCTCAACCAGCGTCAATTTCACCTCATTAAGCACAGGTAGATTCAGCACTTTCCGATACCAGCGTAAATAATTCATCCAGTCTCCACGCGGGATCTTGTCTACCTCTTCCCAACCTTCGGGTCCAACCTGTGCTTCCCACCATGAGCGAAAAGTTAACGAGGGGATACCCAGATCGATGGAAGTCAGATGCTTGGGTGTGCGCAAAGTAACCATACGTGCATAAGTCTCCCATGGTCCTTCAAGCCCCGATGCATTCTCGTCAATGACAACAATATTGGAGATCCGTTCACGAAGAAGTCCAAATGCCGCCCCTAATCCACTCTGGCCTCCACCCACAATGACGACATCATAGACATGACCATCTGCATGTTCTCTTGGACGTACCCAGTTCGCGCCACCAAATGACAAATAAGCCAGATCATTCTTCACACGTTCATTTAAAGCTTCCAGGCTCATGATTCATCAACCCTTTCGAGATACATATATGAACTAATCTTTCTTTGATTATTTGATGTAAGTTTGTTGTCAGTTATATTGAGAGTAATTGTGATTTTTCTTTGTGTTTCTGAAATATATTAGCGTTATTATATGAGTTATCGGGGATTTTTTGAAGTTCGCGGTAGATTTATTGTCATCAATACTAAAAATATCTAACATGCTTGTTAATTAATACGAAACTCTAACTGGATTATTAATGCAGTTCCTGCTGAGCGGATGATTGCAGAAAATAAAAAAAGACAGACCAAGATGTAACCTTGGTCTGTCTTTTTAAAGGAATGCTATTGGCCGGCTTGTTCACGGCGCTGCAATTTTTCATTGGTTAATTTCTCAGGGGTCACATCATGACCCAGTGGGTCCACAACGGATACTGCCAGCATGGTTGTCAGCACCTGACCTCGAATAGCCTGCAAATATTGTTTTCTAAGCTCTTGCTGCTCGCTTTGTTCTGCTTTTGTCAAGCCGACGCTGCTGCGTTGTTTTCGACTTAATTCGTTAATGCGTCCCAAAATAGGAATCATGCAATCCACCTCACTTGTTAGTCCAAATTTCGAAAGATACTTCGAATATCTTCAAACTAACTTATTACAACTTTACGAATTTGTCCATAGGCGCAATCCGTTGAGAAGTGTTTAGGTGATCTCATGCACAGACCACACAATTCCATTTGTAGCACCACTGCCCAGGTTCAATGTAATCGTCAACCCATTTGCAGCATAGAACAGTCCAATCACATCTCCCGCATTCAATGCGACTTCCACTGCCAAAGTCACTGAACCACTTCCCAGCACTGCCCGCAGTGTGAGTAGCGTGATCGCGACATTTAGGACGGGCAACAAACCACTGACAAGTGTCGTTACCGTAGGTGATGTTCTCTGTACAAGAAAGGCTGGGTTAACCCCAGCACCCAGAGATAGGGCAATCGCTGCAGTCGTTGCATAATTGATCGTGGCCACAATGGAGTATCTTCCGGTTACCGGGACGGTATAGTTTCCTGTTGTTGCATTGAAGTTGGCATTACCGTAATAGGGAGCCGTAGTCGTCCAGTTGGTTAACTGAGTGCTGGTTGCTGTCGAAAGTGTAGCCAGGAATGCCGAGAACCCTTGTGTTGCAAAATTGGGGCCGGTTGGGCCCGTGGCTCCTGTCAGCCCCGTTGCCCCAGTCGCACCGGTAGTTCCTGTTATGCCTGTTGCTCCAGTGGCACCCGTAGCTCCGGTTGCACTCGTTACACCGGTTGCCCCCGTAATTCCATTAGCCCCAGTTGGTCCAGTCGGGCCGGTGGCTCCTGTGATGCCTGTAACCCCAGTAGTTCCCGTAACTCCGGCAACCCCAGTTGCACCTGTAGTTCCTGTTGTCCCAGTTACACCAGTTAGTCCTGTAGCTCCCGTTATTCCTGTTTCTCCAGTTGTTCCGGTCGCGCCAGTTATACCGGTAACTCCTGTTGAACCAGTACTTCCGGTGGCTCCTGATACACCTGTGAGCCCTGTAGCCCCAGCTGCTCCGGTCACGCCAGTAATACCCGTGGTTCCTGTTGTTCCCGTCGCGCCGGTCGTGCCTGTAACGCCTGTTACACCCGTCTCTCCTGTAATACCCGTGGTTCCTATTGCTCCAGTCACACCTGTGATCCCAGTGGCACCAGTCGCACCCGTAGTTCCTGTCGCTCCGGTTACGCCTGTAACTCCCGTAGTTCCCGTTGCTCCAGTAGCCCCGGTTGGTCCCGTCACACCAGTCGTACCTGTGCCCCCTGTTAGACCCGTCTCTCCAGTTTGACCAGTTGGGCCGGTGGCACCTGTAATTCCAGTAGCTCCAGTCACACCCGTAATGCCAGTTACGCCGGTCGTGCCGGTTGCTCCTGTTTCACCAGTAATACCCGTTGGACCGGTTGCCCCTGTAGCACCAGTCGTACCTGTAACTCCGGTTATGCCAGTCGCACCAGTGGCTCCGGTTGGTCCTGTTGTACCTGTCGTGCCGGTAACGCCTGTTGCACCCGTCTCTCCAGTCGAGCCGGTTACGCCAGTAACTCCCGTAGTTCCGGTTGCCCCAGTGGCTCCGGTCGCACCGGTTGGTCCCGTTACACCTGTTGTACCGATGGCGCCTGTTACGCCCGTCTCTCCTGTAATGCCCGTGGTTCCTGTTGCTCCAGTAGCCCCGGTGGGCCCCGTCACACCAGTCGTACCTGTGACCCCTGTTAGACCCGTCTCTCCAGTGGCACCAGTGGCTCCTGTAAATCCAGTTACCCCAGTAATTCCAGTAGCACCAGTCGCACCTGTAATCCCGGTTAGACCCGTCTCACCTGTCGTTCCTGTGACCCCTGTTGGACCTGTAGCACCAGTAATTCCTGTGGCTCCTGTGCTCCCAGTTAGACCCGTCTCTCCAGTGACGCCTGTTGCTCCGGTCGCACCAATTGTGCCCGTAACACCAGTTAAGCCAGTCGTGCCGGTTGCTCCTGTTTCACCAGTAATACCCGTTGGACCGGTTGCCCCTGTAGCACCATTCGTACCTGTAACTCCGGTTATGCCAGTCGAACCTGTGATACCCGTAGTTCCCGTTGCTCCAGTAGCCCCGGTGGGTCCCGTTACACCTGTCGGGCCGGTAACGCCTGTTACACCTGTCTCTCCTGTAATACCCGTGGTTCCTGTTGCTCCAGTCGTACCTGTTGTACCCGTAACACCAGTTACGCCAGTCGCGCCGGTTACACCAGTAACTCCCGTAGTTCCCGTTGCTCCAGTAGCCCCGGTGGGTCCCGTCACACCAGTTTGACCAGTTGGGCCGGTGGCACCTGTAATTCCAGTAGCTCCAGTCACACCCGTAATGCCAGTTACGCCGGTCGTGCCGGTTGCTCCTGTTTCACCAGTAATACCCGTTGGACCGGTTGCCCCTGTAGCACCAGTCGTACCTGTAACTCCGGTTATGCCAGTCGCACCAGTGGCTCCGGTTGGTCCTGTTGTACCTGTCGTGCCGGTAACGCCTGTTGCACCCGTCTCTCCAGTCGAGCCGGTTACGCCAGTAACTCCCGTAGTTCCGGTTGCCCCAGTGGCTCCGGTCGCACCGGTTGGTCCCGTTACACCTGTTGTACCGATGGCGCCTGTTACACCCGTCTCTCCTGTAATGCCCGTGCTTCCTGTTACTCCAGTAGCCCCGGTGGGCCCCGTCACACCAGTCGTACCTGTGACCCCTCTTAGACCCGTCTCTCCTGTGGCACCAGTTGTTCCCGTCGTTCCAGTAAATCCTGTATTACCTGTAACCCCAGTAAGTCCAGTTACTCCCGTCTCACCAGTTTGGCCAGTTGTGCCGGTGGCGCCTGTAATTCCTGCTTCACCAGTAATACCCGTTGGACCGGTTGCCCCTGTAACTCCTGTAAATCCAGTTACCCCAGTAATACCAGTAGCACCAGTCGGTCCGGTTACGCCAGTTATTCCTGTGGAACCCGTACTCCCCGTTGATCCTGTAACTCCAGTCGCACCAGTGGCTCCGGTTGGTCCTGTCGTGCCGGTAACGCCTGTTACACCCGTCTCTCCTGTAATGCCCGTGGCTCCAGTTAATCCCGTAACACCAGTAACTCCCGTAGTACCCGTACTTCCCGTTGCTCCAGTCGTACCCGTTTCCCCTGTGACCCCAGTGGCTCCGGTCACACCGGTTGGTCCTGTGAACCCTGTTTCTCCAGTTACACCTGTCGTTCCGGTAATTCCTGTTATGCCACTAACTCCTGTTGCACCTGTAATCCCCGTTTCTCCAGTTGATCCCGTCACACCAGTCGTACCTGTTGGACCTGTAGTTCCAGTAGCTCCAGTAGTTCCTGTTGATCCTGTTTCACCAGTATTCCCTGTTAGTCCTGTAGTGCCTATCGGACCGGGTATACCAGTAACTCCAGTCGTACCTGTGCTCCCAGTTAGACCCGTCTCTCCAGTGACGCCTGTTGCTCCGGTCGCACCAATTGTACCCGTAACGCCAGTTAAGCCAGTCGTGCCGGTTGGTCCTATTTCACCAGTTGGGCCAGTCGAACCGGTAGGGCCCGTTACACCTGTGTTTCCTGTTAGACCGGTCTCCCCAGTAACACCTGTCGTTCCGGTTATGCCAGTCACTCCCGAGATACCTGTAATTCCGGTTGCTCCTGTCGCCCCAGTCGATCCCGTCGGTCCCGTCGCGCCTGTGAATCCTGTTAGACCCGTTTCCCCAGTGACACCAGTCAGTCCGGTAACTCCGGTCACGCCTGTGATACCCGTGGTTCCAGTAATGCCAGTTAGTCCAGTTGTACCTGTAATTCCAGTTTCTCCAGTTGCACCGTTCAGTCCCGTCACACCAGTCGGACCTGTGACCCCGGTTAACCCCGTCTCTCCTGTAGGGCCAGTCGATCCGGTAGGGCCCGTTACACCTGTGGCCCCAGTTATACCCGTTTCCCCGGTGACACCAGTGACACCAGTGACTCCTGTTAGACCCGACTCTCCAGTTACACCAGTTGTTCCGGTTACTCCCGTGGCACCTATACTTCCTGTTGCTCCAGTGGCACCTGTTGGGCCCGTTACCCCAGCTGTACCCGTGGTTCCGGTAATACCAGTTAGTCCAGTCGCACCCATAGCACCTGTAATACCAGTTGCACCTGTACCTCCTGTTAGACCCGTCTCTCCAGTGACACCTGTTGCTCCGGTTACTCCCGTAATACCAGTTGTTCCCGTTATGCCACTAGTGCCAGTAGTTCCGGTCACACCAGTAAGTCCCGTTACGCCAGTTAAACCAGTCGTGCCGGTTGGTCCCGTTACACCTGTGTTCCCTGTTAGACCAGTCTCCCCAGTAACGCCCGTGGTTCCGGTAATGCCAGTTAGTCCAGCCGCACCTGTAATTCCCGTTTCTCCAGTTGCACCGGTCGGTCCCGTCACACCAGTCGTACCTGTGACCCCTGTTGAACCTGTATCTCCAGTAGTTCCGATTGAGCCGGTTGCTCCAGTAGGGCCTGTAACTCCAGTGATTCCTGTTTCACCTGTTGGACCCGTAAATCCGGTGACACCCGTTGGTCCTGTATTTCCCGTCAGACCTGTAGCTCCTGTCTCTCCAGTGACGCCTGTTGCTCCGGTCACACCAATTGTACCCGTAACGCCAGTTAAGCCAGTTGTGCCGGTTGGCCCTGTTTCGCCGGTGACCCCGGTTATGCCAGTAGCTCCGGTATTACCAGTTGAACCAGTAACCCCGGTGAGTCCTGTCGCGCCAGTTACGCCAGCAATTCCTGTTGTGCCACTAACTCCGGCTGCACCTGTAACACCAGTTGTTCCCGTCGCACCCGTACTTCCAGTAGCTCCAGTTAGACCTGTTAGTCCTGTCTCTCCTGTTGGGCCAGTCGAACCGGTTGAGCCCGTTACACCTGTAGCCCCAGTTAGACCCGACTCTCCAGTTACACCAGTTGTTCCGGTTACTCCCGTGGCACCTGTACTTCCTGTTTCTCCAGTCGCACCTGTTGGGCCAGTTACACCAGCTGTACCCGTGATTCCTGTGATCCCAGTCGCACCCGTAAGACCTGTAATACCAGTTGCACCTGTACCTCCTGTTAGACCCGTCTCTCCAGTGACACCAGTGGCCCCGGTCGCTCCCGTAATTCCCGTCATTCCGGTTACGCCAGTCACTCCCGAGATACCTGTAATTCCGGTTGCTCCAGTCGCCCCAGTCGGTCCCGTCGCTCCTGTCGTGCCTGTGAATCCTGTTAGACCCGTTTCCCCAGTGACACCAGTCAGTCCGGTAGCTCCGGTCACGCCTGTGATACCCGTGGTTCCAGTAATGCCAGTTAGTCCAGTTGTACCTGTAATCCCTGTGGCTCCAGTCTCACCGGTGATTCCGGTTACCCCTGTTAACCCTGTCGTTCCTGTGACCCCTGTTTGACCTGTATCTCCTGTATCTCCAGTAGTTCCAGTTGCTCCAGTAATTCCTGTGGCTCCTGTTACACCAGTATTGCCGGTTATGCCGGTTATGCCTGTAACGCCGGTTGTACCTGTACTTCCCGTTGCCCCTATCGCCCCAGCAGATCCTGTAGCACCTGTAACTCCGGTGGTACCCGTTTCTCCAGTAGCCCCGGTCGGTCCTGACACACCAGTCGTACCTGTGACTCCGGTTGTGCCAGTGGCACCAGTTGGTCCGATCGCACCTGTACTGCCTGTAAATCCAGTAATACCTGTTGCACCTGTTATTCCAGTCGTTCCTGTTGTGCCCGCAATTCCAGTAACGCCAGTTATACCTGTAACGCCAGTTATACCTGTAACGCCAGTTAATCCGGTTGTACCTGTTGGTCCTGTTTCACCAGTGACACCACTTATACCAGTGGCCCCAGTGAGTCCTGACACACCAGTCGTACCTGTGACACCGGTAGTGCCAGTAGCACCAGTTGCTCCAGTAATCCCCGTGAGGCCTGTAATTCCAGTAGAACCGGTTACACCCGTGGTACCCGTAACGCCAGGTAATCCGGTCGTACCTGTTGATCCTGTTTCACCAGTATTACCTGTTATTCCAGTACTTCCTGTAGTTCCGGTTACACCAGTAACTCCCGTAGACCCGATCCCCCCAGTGGGTCCTGTCGTACCAGTACTTCCCGTTAGACCCGTTTCCCCAGTGGCACCAGTTGCGCCGGTTATGCCAGTATTTCCAGTTGGCCCCGTACTTCCCATTGCTCCTATCGCCCCAGTAAATCCTGTAGCGCCTGTAACTCCGGTGATACCTGTCTCACCGGTTGGGCCGGTCGCGCCCGTAGTACCTGTCGTTCCAGTTACGCCACTGACGCCTGTAATACCTGTGGTCCCAGTAATACCAGTTGTTCCTGTTGCTCCGGACGGGCCTGTGATTCCAATTTCGCCAGTACTTCCCGTTAATCCAGTCGCACCCGTAATACCTATTAGACCCGTCGCTCCGGTTGGGCCAGTCGAACCTGTAACTCCTGTGAATCCTGTTTCACCAGTAGATCCCGTTAGTCCCATCACACCAATCCCAGTTGGACCAGTTGGACCAGTTGCTCCAGTGAACCCGGTAGCCCCAGCTAATCCTGCAACTCCAGTTGGACCTGTGAAGCCGGTTATACCGGTATTTCCTGTAGCACCGGTCACGCCTGTAACACCAAATCCGGTAATTCCAGTTGCGCCGGTTGTTCCTGTGACTCCAGTCGATCCTGTAACTCCTGTGCTTCCTGTAGATCCAGTTGATCCCGCCTCACCCGTTGGACCGGTCGGACCTGTAAATCCTGTAGTACCAGTCACACCTGTGGTGCCCATCAGTCCGGTAGCTCCTGTTGCACCTGTTGCACCTGTGACTCCAGTTATTCCGGTACTTCCCGTGGTTCCCGTTACTCCGGTCCGTCCTGTTAAAATGGTTGCTCCCCATATGCCGGGATACCCAGGGTCTCCAGTTAACCCAGTAGCACCTGTTGCTCCAGTGAATCCTCTCATTCCCTGATAACCCCGTGGGCCGCGAAGGAAAGGAATCCTGTGACTTTTCTTTTTTTTGCATTTACGTCTGCTTTTCTTACAAGACTTACTCTTCTTCTTTGGGATAGAGTGTTTTTTTGATTTTTTTGCTTTCCGTTTACCTGTACTGATTGAGGAAATTTTGCGTTTCCTTTTGGATATACCACTCACAAGAGAATCCCCCCTCCTTGTACACCACGTCAAATCCCCGCATTTTACAATAGTACACTCTATGCCCTGGACTAGCTTTGTGCGCCCCCTATTCAATATACCTATGAAACCTTCACAGTTAGTGATCAATCAATTACTTTTCTCCAAAAAATATATTCCCCTCTACTCCCCCTGCAACTCCAACTCCTTAATCGTCAACGCAATTCCTTCCTCAAAAGATGTTGCCACAACCGGGCCAATCCGTTCCTCATACTTCTGTCTACTCAGGATCAGGGGTTCCTCAGTCAGATATAACATTTCTACAATTTCTTTCATAACGGGTACACCTAGTCCAATCAAAGACAATCCCACTCTTCCTAACGCCATCACAGGTTTACTTCTTCCTGCAGCCTTCTGTGCCAATCGCACGATGTCATGACCCGAGATGATCCCCAATCCAGGAATGTTCCAGTTCTGTCCATACGTCGTCTCTCTGCTTGCCAGCTCCACCACCATGACCGCAGCATCCGGCAAATAAATATACTCTCTCGGCACGTTCATATTCCCGATAAAAAAAGCCATCTTTCCTTTTGCTATCGCTTCAAGAGTTGAACCCAGATAGGAAGCCTGATTAGCCGATGGGCCATAATAATCTGGCAAACGAACGATCATCACCTGAGCTCTACTCCATCTTGTGCTGAATAACATCTGTTCATAGGCAAGTCGTGTCTTGCCTTTGCGGGTATGTGGCTGCTTCGGATGTTCTTCCGTTACTTCCTTCATTTGTCTTCTGCCATAGGGATAGATTCCGTCTATAACAACCACGTTCAGACCCAAGTGTTCTGCCGCCGCCATCACAGATTCACCGAGCGGAATCAGCCTGCTCTCCATCTCGTTATAAGGGACATTCGCACAATGAAATATGACATCGGCACCCTGGGAAGCAGCAATAATATCCTCCGACCGAAATGCATCTCCAACTGCAATTAGCAGGTGATCCGGATATCCCAATTTTACCGCAAGTTGCTCCAACTTTTGACGGGAGCGCCCAAATGCGATCGTTGAAATCCCTCGTCTAATCAATTCCTCCGTAATTGCTACACCTGTTCCACCTGTGGCTCCAATCACAATAGCTCTTTTCATCGTGGATCGACCTCTTTCATCTATTTAGTGATTGATCAATAATTAAAATATAAAAAGGGACTTTACCTCCCTCTCTATCGTTCCTTCAGCTCCGGCATATCCAGTGCATTAGATACATTACACAACATCCCGATTGCCAGAAAAATCATGGTTCTTTTTAGCGGTTCAGCGATTCCTGCAACGGTGAAAGCTTCCAGTACCATGCTTCGTACATCACTAATGCCTTTTTGCATGGCCTGACGAATGACTTCCTCCCGGATCGTTTGCGCCTGCATCTGAAGCAAGATCTCGCTCTTGTGCGATTCCAGAATCTTATCATAGGCTTCAATGAGATCATTCTCTAACTGATCTGGTGTCGCCGTCTCCACCACAATTCGAAACGAATCAATCACCCGTGTCCATGAGACCTCAATTGCAGTTAATAATAAAGCTTCTTTTGTTTTGAAAAAACGAAATATATACGGCTGTGAGATCTGTGCCCGTTCAGCCACCTGGGCTGTAGTCGCACGATAATAGCCAATTTCCGCGAAGACGTCAATTGCTGCAGAGATAATATCATTTCGCCGGTTAACCGACGCTGCTGTATCCTTTGCCATGATAATCCGCCCTCCAATAGTTAGTAATTAATTGATCAATAGCTTGAAGTATAACGAATACTATCCCTCAATGCAAAGGTATCGTGACCTTGTACAAAGCCAACAAACCCGCAGACGCTGGCTCAAGCCGCTGCAGGTTGTGTAGCTTGGGATAATAGATTCTATCCACTGGAAACCGAAGAGAACATGGATTGTCTGAAACAGATTCGTACCATGCGGTACAAGAGTGTCTGTTCACTGCTGAAGAAGTTTACGCAATCGGGATTCCGAATCCAGCTTCGGACAACTGTCACAATACCCATGTGCGTGACTGCCGCTCCCAACCTGATAAGCCAAACAACAATATCGACGTATCAGGAACGGCGGTCCCTGCCAACTGGAATGTTCGAAGCACTGTAGCTCATTGGCAAATGTACATGCATTATCGTTTTGCCGATCCAGCCAGATGCTTTGATCTTCTTGAATCTTTGCAAGCCGTTCATCTGTCTTCCAAATGCTCTGATCATGGATCATACGTGCATATAGTTGTTGAACATTATGCGCAACCAGAGACCACATGACCTTATCGCTCGCTCCTGTAGCGACGGCCACTGCTCGCAGGACAGGTTCCAGATGTAACAGCATTCTCTTCTTGAGCAAGCCGCTCTCTGACCTGCGCTGAACAGGATCTCCATCCTCCAGAAAGGAGCTCTTCAGCCTAGTCTCATATCGCATGCCACCTGCTCCATTCAATTCAAACCGCACATCATCGTCTGCAATGCTAAGTATCGTATCGTATAGACTTAATGCTGAGATTACGGACATCACAAATACGGAGTAACGTTTGGCAAAAAGTGTACCGACAGCCACACTTCCTTTGCCGCCCAGTTGAAGCCCTTGCTGCGCAGCCTGTTCATGCAATATCGAGTTTCGTTTCTCATCATTCAGCAGATCCTTCACACGAAAAGGATACTTGGAATCATCGCAGTCCACTCGGATCGTCGTCACAAAAAATTGCTGTAATGCTTCCGACATCTCTGAATAATCATGTCTTGGATAACGTCTCATCTATTAATCATGTCTTCAACTTCCTTGATAATCTCGCTTCGCCCAATTGCTCCCCAGCCCTTAAACAACCAGAACGAATCTGTCGTATAGACCTGGTCTGCACCAACAGCCGGTACTCCCTTCCAGAGTGAGCTTGCGTTGATGTTGTTTAAATACTCATCGGCATTCGGGTCAATCTCCAGAACTACGAAATCAGCATCCACATCTGCAATTTTCTCCATGGACAGGTCCTCACGTTGTTCGGCAGGTGTCACAGTCGTTGGCACAAATCCAAGATCATGATATAAAAGTGTGTTGGTTGGATGTCCTTTTGCCGCATAAATTTGCAAGGTCTTCTCTCTTACACGCAGATAAGCCAACTTTTTTTGATCCAGTTGTTCGATCTTCGCTTTTAATTGCTTCGCCTGCTGCTCTACCTCGGCTATCTTTTCTTTTGCCAGATCCACTTTGTTGTACATCCCGGCAATGGTCAACAGATCCTGTGTCCAATATGTTGTATCATCAACAAAATCCAGCCATTCAGTACCAAGTACAATCGTCGGAGCGATTTTCACCAACTGATCATACGTACTCTCCGCAGTTCGACTCTCAATAACGATGACATCCGGATCAATCTGAAGGATAGCCTCCAGGTTAGGACTGTCTGCAGACCCTACCGTTGGAATGCCGGCAAGCTGATCTGCAAAGTAAGGCAAATAATCTCCTCCGTAACGAACTTCTACATTAACGCCTGCTGGTTTCTCACCAATCGTCAACATGTGATCGATGTAAGCAGCAGATAATACCACCATACGCTCTATTTTTTGCGGTACAACCGTTGTTCCTTTAAGATGCTCAATCGTTTGCGTACCACTCTCTTCCACAGGTGTATCCTGTTGCGGAGGCGTTGCTTCTGTTACTTCTGATGCCTTGCTACATGCTGTCAGAACGAGCACAAGCAGGGCCAACAGTATCATCGTTGTTGCTCTCTGTCTTACCATTTGTAGTAAATCCCCTCTACTATTTAATAATAATAATCATTATCACTATAGTAGGGAAAAGCATACAGGCTTACCATGGATTATTCCACTCTCTTCTCTTGCACAATATCACCGTAAGGTAACCCCAAGTTGCTCTGCCACATATCGCATGGCCCACATGCGTCCGGTGGGACCCAGCGTTTTGAAGAAAATATCTCCTGCATTATATACATGGCCTACTTGAACAGCCTTTAATGCCAACCATGCACTGGATTGCTGCAATTGCCTCAGTTGAGCACGTGCCTCTTCTGTGGGATCGACCATTACAAACACATGATCCGCGTCGTATAACTGCAAATCGCAAACTTTACTCTCTACAGCCCACTGTTGTTCCGGAAAATCACGAGGCAAATAAAATCCCAGATCATCATACAACAGGGCCCCTGTCTGGTTGTTCAATCCATACATTCGGTAGAAATGAGAAGTCACCCGGATGAACATGACACTCTGTTTCCCCCACCTCGATTGAATGCGCCCTCGAAGAACCCGGCTCAGTTCAGCATGTTGTTCTATCCACTGTACGGCCTGTTCGGTGCGGCCCATAATGTCCGCCATATACAGAAGCCTCTCCCCAAAATGGTTGGTGTGCTCCAGCATGGTGGTAGGCGCGATACGATGCAGGGAGTCATTTGGCTCCAAACGATCACTTGTAATGATCAGGTCCGGTTGGACTCGCCTCAAATCATCATAGTTCTGATTGAAGCTATCCAGAATAAGTCCCTGATGACTGTGTGCTTGAAGCGCAGGTATGGCAACATGTCGAGCCACCCTATGACCATAGGATAAAGCGGATACTGGCCTCAAACCAAGCGTTATCACATAATCGTCCAACCCGTAATACAAGGTGGCAATGCGATTCACTTTATTTTTCATATACAACGTTGGGGCGATTCCTTCATTTTTCTTGAAGACTCTGCTGAAATAGTGCTCGTCCTTATAACCCACTTGCTCTGCAATATCCTTGATTTTATCTGAAGAAAATAACAGCTGCTTGGCCTTTGCCATACGTAGTTTCAATATATATTCAATCGGAGTCATGTTTAATTGCCGTTTGAATGTTCTTATAAAATGATTCACACTAAGCCCTGCCACGCGGGCCATCTGATCAATTCGAATGTCTTCCATATACTGATGCGTCATATAATCAAGTGCCAAATCCATCCCCGCTACAGGGGGTGTTGCTTCATTCACGTGCATCATTAACTGAATCAACAACTGATGCAAAAGATGTTTCCTGCGCGTCTTTTCCAGACTCGTAAACGAGTGTTTTCCACTCACCAGGGTATCCATCATCTCCTGAATATCACGTGTATTGGAAGGAACATTAAGCTTGCCCGTCACAGGGAGATCAAATGCCTCGGTATGCCAAGCATTCTTACGCCGGGTAAGTGTAACACAGGAAAATAAAATGATCTGATATCGGACAGGTGCTTCCATATCCGTCTGAAACTCCACATGCATTCCTGGCGTCAACAAAAACCACTCGTCTTGAGATACCGTATGTACAATGTTATCCATAGACAAAGATCCCTTGCCCGCGATGACCCTGCAAATGGCGAACCTTTTCCAGATCCGACGCTGAACAGCCCCCGGATTGCTAGAGTAATGGCAGACGTGGACAGCAGAGAAATGTAGTTGCTCCAGTTGTTTGATCCAATCATTTTCCTCCATGCTCACGTCCCCTCCCTGTTCTGATCCGATTCTATGTGAACTGATTACACTCTATTTTTCAGCTCCCAATAGTAAATTCTTTATACTATCCAACTGCAACTCCAGTGAATAGGGATCTTCCATGACGAACTCATCCTCTGTACCATCCAAGGAACCATAGGTGTAGACTTGTCCTTTCTGCACAGCAGGCAGACGTTTCCAAACCTCGCTGTTCAGGATCTCTTTGGCGTCCTCACTACCCGAACCATATAAGAAGATATGATCTCCCATATACTCAGGCAGTACTTCAAGGGAGATCGTCTCGAATCCATCCTTCATTTCGAGTGCTTGCTGAGTTGGAGGCAGTTTCAGCATCTCATAGATCGTGGAACTACCATAGTTCCCGCCTTCTGCACCAAGTACATACAACGCTTTGTACCCTATTTGTATGATGGATACAGTCTCGCCTTCTTTAATTACACCATCAATCTGCTTCTTAGTCTCTTCGATATTCTCTTCATATGTCGTGATCCATTGCTCTGCTTCCTTCTCTTTTCCAAAAACACCAGCAATCCGGCGCAGCTTTTCCAGTGGACCAGAAGTTTTATCGCCTTCCCAATAAGGTAAAAAGACGGTCGTTGCAATTTTTTCGTAATCCTCAATATTTTTATCAATGGAACCGATGATGAGATCCGGCTCAAGTGACACTAACTTCTCCAGATTCATTGGGAACTCTCCTCCCAAATCCTCAATACCCGCTATAACATCAGCAGCAATGCCAGACTTTTCAATCCATCCTTCGTTCAGCATAAATGTTCTTACACCAACCGGTACTATGCCCAGTTTCAGCAGGTACCCCATATATTGATCTGAAGCAACACGCTGCGGATTGGCCGGGATTACCACATCTCCCCTCATTGTAGAGACGGTCCGCGTCTCCGGCTGTGCAGTCGATTTCCCTGCCTCCGTTGCCTGGTTACCCGATTGTGTAGTAGCCGCATTGGTCTCTGTTTGCGTACCACTTGCAGACGGTGCTGGACTGGAACAGGCCGTGAGCAATAGCGTGAGACACAACATCATGCTTAGTGCTGTCATTTTGAATTTTCCTTGCATTATTGATTCCCCTCCAACATTCTTTTGATATTGATAATCAATATCATTATATAGATGGGAATGTAACGAAAGAAGGGCATTTTCTTGCATTACACTGGGCAAATCTTGCTTGTTGTTCAATACCATTGGCTGTTTCGACTTGTTTAACCGTTGGCTTACTCCTTTTTTGTAGCGAATTGGAGAAAGGCCTTTTATTTTTTTGAACCTGCGGCTCAGTGAATGTGCATCCGGATAGCCGATCTGTTCTGCAATCTGTTGCAGCGTAGCACTGGTATGCACCAGAAGATGTGCGGCCCTCTCCATTCGAATCTGTCCAAGATACTGGATGGGACTGATGTTTAACTTTTGTTTGAACAGCCTCGACAAGTGCCCCACACTGCATTCCATTGCTTCTGCCATTACGTCAAGAGCTATGGGCTCATGGAGATGAGCATTCATATATTCAATAGCCTGTGTGACCGTATCCGGTTTATGTGGCTGAATGGATTGTTCGTGTAAGTCTGTCAATAAAAGATATACCCATTGATGAAATAAGGTTTTGGCATGTAACTTTGCAAGCTTGGTAGACTGCTCCCACTCCTGCTTCAATTCCTCCATACACTGATACATATGTAGTGGACGGGTTGGTACAAGTGCATATTGGTCCTGAAACGGACGTTCATGGTCCATCAGACACTGAATTTCCATCCCACAGGGCAAGGCTAGGATGGCTTTGTACAAAATCATATAATACGCCACGCCCGAATCCGTCTCCATGTTTAAATACGCCTGCTTGCCACCATGAATGATGTGGAATCCCTCCACGATGTATCTGTGTTGATCCATTCGTATCCGTGCACTTCCGTCGGTGATATATAAATAGGTACTTGCTGGTAGTTGATAATTCTTCAACTTCTCCCCAGGATGCAAAGCGTTTTGGCGTACATCCAGTATTTTGACAAAAGCATGATTCCACAACCTGATGTGATCATTCAAATTCATATCCGCTGTACTTTCCCTCCCGCCATATTACATCGACATACCTTCTTGCTATTCTTTATGAAGAGCCTGTAATTTTCGCTCAGTATGTATATTTCATTTCATTATAAATCAATTGATAACAATTCTCAATAACATGCACAATCAATATTAACTTATCCATTTGGACAACATATTTGGACTGCAATGTATACGTAGCGGGATAATAACGCTAGAATCAGCAACATTTTCTAACCTGTTGCAAAATCATAAAAGGCATGATATATTAATTGAGCCATCAATGATTGACGCATCAAATATTGATACATCAATGATTCGAGAGCATCCAAATAATCATTAGGCAATGGCATTGTATACTGCAACATTAATCATTGGTTAACATACGCCGTTGTTCATGATTCAGATTCACCCGGGAGGTCTAGTCATGACACGTATTGTTTCCAAAGAAGAACAAATCATTAATCTGTTGAACGTGTTGGGTAACAAACTCAGTCCCAAGTTCGAACGCTGTACAGGTATCAGTTCCTCTCGCTTTGAAATTCTGCATGAGCTGGATCAGGTCGATGAGATTAACCAATCCATGCTGCAGAAAATCATTAACATTGATAGTGCTGCGATTACACGCCACTTGAAACAGCTTGAGGCGGACCTGATGGTTACAAGACGTAAGAATCCCGATGATAATCGGGTCACTTTTGTTCGTTTGACGGACCACGGTCGGAAGCAGATTGAAGGCTACAAAGCTGAGAAGACCAATTTTATCAACCAGATTTTACAGGATTTCAGTGAAGACGAAGTTCAATCACTCGCCGATTTCCTGGAACGTATGCAGAACAATTTCTAAACCCATATATAGAGGAGAGATCCATGCATGAGTACAATTCAAAGCAAATTCCAAAAAACCAATGATTTTAACGAAATCACCTACGGTCGTCGTTCTGTTAAACTTTACGATCCTGAAGTGAAAATTAGCCGTGAAGAAATGACTGAAATTCTGTCAGAAGCTTCCCGTGCACCATCTTCGATCAATTTGCAGCCTTGGCGTTTTCTGGTTGTAGATACGACTGAAGGTAAAGAAAAGCTTGCTCCACTTGCGAGATTCAATCAAAATCAAGTGTTGACTTCCTCCGCAGTCATTGGGGTATTCATTGACATGAAAAACGCGGAACATATGGAAGAAATTTTTGGTAAAGCTGTAGAACTCGGTTATATGCCACAAGAAGTTAAAGATATGCAACTATCAAAAGTATTGCCTTATTATGAAAATATGCCTGCTTCCGCTATTCGCGAAGTTAATATGATCGACGCTGGACTTGCTTCCATGCAATTAATGCTTGTAGCACGTGCTCACGGTTATGATACTAACCCAATCGGTGGTTACGAAAAAGACCAAATCGCAGAAGCATTTGGCATGGACAAAGAGCGTTATCAAGCGGTTATGTTGATCTCGATCGGTAAATCGGCCAAAGAAGGTCACCCATCCTACCGCCTGCCTGTAGAAACAATCACAACTTGGGCATAATATCAGGGACGGTTTCCCCTTTCTTAACACATTCCAAACAAACACAATATGGAGGTTATACATTATGATTATCATTCACGCTCATCTGCAAGTTAAACCGGACCAAGAGCAAGCATTCCTCGCAGCTGCGAAAGAACTGATGGCTGCTACACGTCAAGAAGAAGGTAACATCAGCTACGATTTGGCGAAAAGCACAGAACGCGAACAACAATACACGATGATCGAGCTGTGGAAAGATGAAGCTGCTACAGCTTCCCACAACACAAGCGCGCATTTCCAAGCTTTTGTTCAACAAGCAGCAGCATTCATGGCCGCTCCAATGAACGTTGAAGTCTTTGCTGGAGAACAAGTTAAAGCTTAACAGCGCTTTAACTGCCGTGCGTATTTAACATGTGAAGAAGCCGCTCTTGGTCATATGACCGAGGGCGGCTTTTTAGTTTCCTTTTGAAAATAAGTTCACTTCAACAAAAAACACGCCAATTAAGGCGTGTTTTCTTCACTCATTGAAGAGGTATTAAACAAGTGAACATGGACTACACTATCCGAGCCGGAGTAATGCTTTGCGGATTGTTAAACACATTTTTCGGGTCATACTTGGCTTTGACTCTCCGCAGTCTGGCATAGTTGGCTCCATAGTACACTGGACCGGAATTTTTGATCCCTTGGTCTGGAACGTTGATATAGGAACCCACAATGTATGGTTGCAATTTCTTGCGAGTATTACGAGCGAGTGCGATATTTTTGGCGGCATGGGATGGTTTGAGCCACGTACTGGTCCATTCCACATAGAACTTCTCTTTACGCCAGAAGAAGGCGGTTGATCTAGGTGATTTGCGACTTACTGCTCCGCCCCAGTTGAGGAAATAGAATCCGCCTGGCCCCTCTTCCAGGTTCTCCAAAAATGTTCGCATCGATTTAATGGCTTTGTCGGGGAATGGTTTTCGTCCAAAACCGGACGAGAACTGGTTGCTATACCGTTGAGTCTCGGTCGGATCAGGTTGTAATAAAAACTTCACAACTTCCGTGTAAGGTAACAAACGAACAATGGAACTTGTCGGTGTGCCAACACTCGTAATCGGCTGCAATAGACGGAGTGCCTCTGTTTTTGACCCTAGGAACAGCCCCTCCATGACAACATTGCCACCCTTTTTCGGTCCGATGGACAACTCGCTGCCCAGTCTTGTATCCACAGAGGGAGCCCACCTCTGCCATACTTTGAGCACCTTTTCGAATTGAGCCCATGGCCAGGTGATTTTAAATACAGTCGCCTTCGCTGGAGCCCGGCGCACTTTGAATTTGTAACGGGTGTATACTCCGAAGTTACCGCCGCCTCCTCCCCGCGAGGCCCAAAAGAGATCCGAATTACGATTTTTATTAGCCCGAATCACTTTTCCTTTGGCGTCCACCATCTCTACCTCAAGCAGGTTATCACTGATGAGACCGATGGTACGCTGGAGAGGCCCAATTCCCCCACCTAACGTAATTCCACCGATCCCTACAGTAGGGCTGTCACCAAAAGGAGCTATGAATCCTTGTTTGGCAAGGGTATTCGCAATTCTCCCTACTCGGTTACCCGTACCCACAACAACGGTTCCATTTTTTTTATCAAGTTTGATGGAATTCAGATCACTTACATCAATGACAATTCCACCGTTAACCTGGGAAAGATTCACTTCAAGCGCATGTCTGCCGCTCCGCGGCCTGATCGGTACATTATTTTCACGAGCCCATCGGATAGCGTTGGATACATCTTTCGTCTTTTGGGCAAAAACAAAAACTTTAGGATATTTGTCGGTATGCGGGTCCCAGTTCTTGCGCGCCGCTTCATATCCCGGATCTCCTTTATAAATAACCCGTCCGGTAAGCTTTGTTGATGATTTCACACGTCCCACTCCCTGCTGAATAATTGTCCTACAGCCTCTGCTGCATCAAGCACTTTATACTGTATGACGGACATTCGCGGAGGGAATGGGCTGTTGCCCTTAATTTCAAGGTTCATGTTTCAGAGGAATCAATTCTGATTAACTTGCGCGCTTCCTGTTCTTTTTCACCATACCAGACGAGCACGTCGGCAAACAGATCCATGATGCGAACAAAGTTCTGCTTATCCGCTTCTGAAATCTGATCTGCATACTTGAAAATCTCATCAAAGCAAAGTTCCCTTACAAATTCGGTATACTTCGCATATACCTCGCGACCTTTCTCAGAAGGTTTGACGTAAATGTCTTTGCGGTTGCCGCTTAAATGAAATTTTTCGAGTAGACCTTTTTCCGTCAGATTCTTCACGTTCTTGGAAAATGTACTGCGGCTTACGCCCAGGCGTGCGGCCATCTCCGACATCTTTTCTTCCTTGTCCTCGGCTTCCAGAATGTATTCCAGCGTCTGAATCTGTGAAGCCGAGAACATCATGTCTGTACCATAACTTCGCTGCAGCTTATACGTGTTTGAGTACGCATTACCGTATTTGATAATTTTCTCAATCAGTTCCCGATGGTCGCCCATCCAATCTAATTTCATGCGTAATCCCTTTCATATTCAGATTCTCTCTCTTACTCTACTGAAATCAGATCCGTTTTTCAATCCATGTAATTGCTTCTTCAATAACATCATCACGAGTCGGTTCATTAAATATTTCATGCATCAGATGAGCATAAATTTTGAGTGTTTTATCCGTTGAAGCGATATCGCCGTAAAAGTCACGGGAATCCTTTTCGCTGACCAGTCCATCATTGGCCCCATGCAGTACAAGCACGGGATCTGTAAACTGCTTGGCGTTCTCCTTGAGCCATGTTATTCCATTTCCCAGACTATTAAATAAATCTACAGAGATCTGTTTTTCAACCAGTGGGTCATTGGCGTAAGCGGATACAACTGCGGGATCACTACATACGCCGCTGCCCAGCTCATTCGGGAAATACGTGCCTGTAGGAAGTTCCATCGGCAGTTCTCCGGCAACTTTTGTATTGTAACGAGTGAGCGCTCCGGATAGTACGATGCCCTTGACCTTGCCTGGATATTTCGTTCCAAAGGATGAAGTTGCAAAACCGCCCATACTATGCCCGATCACAAACAGCGGAAGATCGCCGCTCTCTTGCAATGCCGAATCGATAATGACATGAACATCTTCAATAAGATGATCAAACTCTTTATAAAACGTACGTTGTCCCTCGGATCTGGCATGACCACGATGGTCAAACCGATATACCCTAAACCCGCGCTGATTCAGCTTCTCTGTCAAATAATCGTAGCGCCCTGCATGCTCAGCTAGTCCGTGTACAATAACGACAGCGGCTTTTGCATCACTAACTAAATTTTTACTAGAATATAGCCGAGTACCGTCAAAAGATTCGATTGTTGTTTCAATTATACTCATAATATTTCCCATCCCTCTCGTTACGCTCAAGCACCAAACAATTAAAATTCTTTAGCACAGGGCGTTATTCGTGTACTTAAGAATGAAGTCCTTATAATTATATTTGATAAGAACAATATAGTTTCTTACAGAAACAATATTATCACCGTCGGCATCCCTTGTCTATATTTAATTAAAGCGTTTACATAAAAATATGTCATACCTTTGGCATCATCCCTGATCTGCTGTATCGAGTCGATTTACAGCTTCATGCACGCACGCGGACTAAGCTACGCATTCGCTACCTGAACAATCCATAACGAAAAAAAACGCCAAAATATATTTCGTAATGACGTCTTTTTCGTTATGGTACCTAGGGGATCGAACCCCTGACCTTACCGCTGTCAGCGGATCGATCCTCTTCTGATCATTAACAGAAATGCGGAGAAAAGCCATCTGTGTCATCAGGCAATAATTTTATGCTCTACCACCCTGTAAACAACGGCTTCGGACCCACATGTGTGGGAAAGAGCGGCAATACTTCCTCTGCTAACTCCTGAATCACCTCAGCAGGAGGCCGACTCGAAAAATGAATGCCTAGTGCAGCATGATTAACGCCGACTGTTCGCCATTCCTCCAAAAGCTGAATTAAACCTGCCCGACCTGTACGTAATATGTACCCGCCACGAAGCGGTGTTCGCGGATAATTGACATCTTCCACAAGATCAATCCATTCGTTGGTCATATGCGGCTTGAACATGCCATTAGGTATTTTTTCACGCCAGGCACTAATCTTATGGGCAAGCATCTGAGGACCAGATTCGTTTGCCGTTGCTTCGGGATACGTAAGCCAGCCGTCACTGTTCTTCGCAATCCAATCTAAAGACTGCCTGCTTGAGCCTGTCACAACGAGCGGAATACCACCAGCTGCTGGTTTCGGGAGTAATTCAAGCCCTTTCAATTGACCAAGAGAAGATTGAATTGCGCCAGTTCTATCCTGTATAAGCTCACGGAAAAACTCCACCGTCTCCCGGAATCGCACATCACGATGCTCCCCATCTATCCCATATGCCGGAAACTCAGCAGGTCGGTCGCCAGAAGCAATCCCTAACACAAGTCGTCCGCCCGAGAGTACATCAATGGATGTAGCTGCCTTGGCTAAATCAATCGGATGGCGAAGCGTGAAGATCGCGCTTCCTGTTACTAGGGAGACGTTTTTGGTTCTTGCAGCAAGATAGGCTAGATAGACAAATGGGTCAAATACTTGTCCAGCATCTCCAAAGCCGGGATCAAATAAAGGGACATCTCGCACCCATACGGCTGCAAAATTGCATTGATCAATGCTTTCCACGAGGTCAGCTTGACCTTTTAGAACATCCATGTGTCCTTTATAGAATTTAAATGGTAAGAACAGCCCTATTGTTAATTGGTCTGGGGCAAACATACGGCGGAAACCAGGGTGTTGATTGAAGTTTTCCACCGCTTTTGTTGACGGATTTTCTATTCGTTCCATAACATCTATAGGTTTGTTCATTCCTTCTCCTCCTACAACAATAGTAATCCAGTGCACTGATATCTTTTCAATTCGACCGGAACTGATATAATTGTAACCATCGATTGACCCCATAAGTAGTGACAACTCTCAACAAAATCATAGGGTCAGTTCTGGCAACGAGGAGGATTAGCATGATTGATTTGACATTATTGTTGAACAGAGAGTCTGGAGATCCGTTATACGCTCAGCTTTATCACTATATTAAGAAAGATATTTTGAACGGAAAGTTACCAGCCGATAGTCGTCTTCCCTCTATTCGTTCACTATCCAGCCACCTCCACATTAGCCGTAATACAGTCGATATGGCCTATCAACAGTTATTAGCCGAAGGTTATGTCCAGAGCAGGCCAAGGAGTGGCTTATACATAATGGATTTGAAGCTGGAAGCATTGCCCCTGTCCCATGTAGTGAGTAAAAATTGGTTGGAAAACAGTATTCAGGATAGCCCTGAGATTCGATACAATTTTCGTTATGGTGACGTAGATGCTGAGCATTTTCCATTTGCTACTTGGCGCAAGTTATCCAATCAGAGCTTGCTCCAGAACCAAATGAAGTTGTTCTCTTATGGCGATCCTCTTGGAGAACCGGGACTTCGATCTGAAATTGCAAATTACCTGCACAGCTCTAGGGGAGTAAATTGTTCACCTGATCAAATTATAATTGGAGCTGGTGTTCAATACCTGCTCGGTGTGTTATCTGGATTAATAGGTAACGTTAGTCATGGTATCGCGATGGAAGACCCGGGATATGACGGTGTTCGGACGGTTTTTCAACATAAAGGTCTAAACATTCACCCGATTCCGCTGGAAGCAGATGGACTTCATATCCATAAGTTATACAAAAGCAATTCCCGCATCGTCTACATTACACCGTCACATCAGTTCCCCTATGGAATGGTCATGCCGCTGGCCAAGAGAATGCAATTACTGAAATGGGCAACAGATCAGAATGGGATCATTATTGAGGACGATTATGATAGTGAGTTCAGATATGTCGGCAAACCGATACCTTCCCTGCAAAGCCTGGATACTCAACAGCGAACCGTTTACCTGGGGACATTTTCAAAGTGCCTTCTTCCTTCATTACGTATTGCGTATATGGTTCTACCACATGCCATGGTAGAGCTACACCGTAAACAAGACTACCGATTATATGATCAAACGGTCTCTCATTTTCAGCAGAACACCTTAGAGCTGTTTATGAGTAATGGACATTGGGAAGCCCACATTCGCAAGATGAGGAAGGTATATCGACAGAAGCAATTCACACTTATTTCAATGATTCAGAAGATGATGGGTGCTCAAGTTACCATCATTGGTGAGGATGCAGGACTTCATATTTTGTTGCGTGTACATAACGGAATGGATGAACACAAGCTGATTGCTACTGCTGAGAAGGAAGGTGTTCAGGTCTACCCGGTATCCCCCTTTTGGGCGCAACCAGCTCAAGCGGAGCAATCCATGGTTCAGATTGGTTTTGGTGGATTGAGTATTGAGGATATTACAGAAGGTGTATATGCCCTTCACCGGGCTTGGTTTGGGGTCTGAGAACATTCGTATTACCACGACCACAAAACCAAACCATTTCCACATCGAAAAAACCCGCTTAACACTCGAAAATCCTTGTGTTAAGCGGGTTCTTTACATATGGGAAACCTGGAGTGATCTATATTTCTTATTTTACATTCTAATCATTCATCTCATCAACAGCAGTCTTACCAGCGATACGTCCGAAAGTAAATATATCCGTCAAGGCATTACCGCCTAAACGGTTGCCTGCATGTATACCTCCTGCAACTTCCCCAGCGGCATACAGATGTGCAATCGGCTGACCGTTTTCATCCAATACGCGGGTTTGGGTGTCGATCTTAATTCCGCCCATGGTATGGTGAACCGCCGGTTTTCTAGGTGTGGCATAAAATGGAGCTTGTTCGACTTTTAAGCTAAACGTATCCTTATGGAACTCCGGATCAAAGCCCGCATCCACATATAAGTTATACTTATCAATCGTATTTCTAAGAACTTCAGGGTCCATATTGATTTTCACTGCCAATTCTTCTATGGTGTCGGCTCTGAACAAGGTACCTGCTTCGACTTGACGGTCTATCTTTTCCTGGCTTGTGTTCGCTGCGGTTTTCTTGATCTCGTCATCCGCGATCAGGTAAAATAAACTTCCCTGCTCGATAGCAGCTTTGGTTAAGACATCTCTTCCAGAGAATTCATTAACAAATCGTTCTCCCTTTTTGTTAACAATGACAAAGTTTTCAGGAGGTACTTGCAGTCCACTGAAGAGTTCGCCCGTATCCGGATCGGCTACCGGCATCATTTGAGTGAAGCCCATGCCTGTCAGTGCTGCTCCTGCACTCTTACCAAGCGATATTCCATCACCAGTCATCGCATAGGAATTTGTTGTTTTGATATCATCGTCAATATGGCTCCAGTATGTGTTATATTCCTTGAGCATCTGAGTATTTGCACCAAAACCGCCACTAGCAAGAACAACCGCTTTTGCATGAATAGTAATTTTCTGTCCGTTAACTCCGGTTGCGATGACACCTGTTATTTCTCCATCTTCGATGATCAGTTGTTTGACCGGGCTATCTGTAATAATTTTCCCCTTATTCTCTTCTACATATTTGCTAAGTGCAATGATAAATGCAGAGCCATAACTTTTCACAGGTTTATGACCACGGCGCCAAAGGGCACCCACTGGAGCAAAC
The DNA here is from genome assembly GCF_037975265.1 of Paenibacillus sp. FSL P4-0176. NCBI lineage: Bacteria > Bacillati > Bacillota > Bacilli > Caryophanales > Paenibacillaceae > Paenibacillus > Paenibacillus sp. FSL P4-0176. Next base: position 2,305,989 of record NZ_CP150242.1, on the reverse strand, counting down.
ACGATGCTTTTATCGTATTCAACACCGATTTCCTCAAGCCATTGCACACTTTCCAAGGCACGGTCTGTAAGTACTTTGACCAGATCGTATTGTCCATAGATCATGCTCCCATTCAGGTCTGCACGTTTGCCCCCAAAATACGTTTGCATTCTGTGAAGAAGTGGGGAGTCGAATAAATAAGCCTTTTCTGTGCCGAACTTATCCTGATACGCAGTAAACTCTTCTTTGAGTGCATGAAAATCATCTACATATTCTGGATGGATCAAGCTCTCATCGGTATTTAATAAATTCTCAATCGTCTGTCTTTCCCCTGGATTCTCAGTGAACTGTTGTTGCCATACAGGATCTGCAGCATTGACAGGACCACCTGAGCGGATCGTATTTCCCCCAACAGCAGGATATTTCTCAAGTACAATCACACTTGCTCCTTGTTGTAAAGCTGTAGCAGCAGCACTGAGTCCTGCGCCACCTCCACCTACAACGACCACATCGCAAGTGTATTCTTCGTCATCTTTCATCTGGCTGCTAGCAGGTTTTGGACGTCTTTTCAGAATATCCGGGTTAACTCCGGCAAGCTTAACCGCTTTGGCTACACCATTGATGACAGCATTACTGGTTTCAGAAGCACCTGAGAGAGCATCTACATTCAGCGTCTGTCCCTCAATGATTTTATTCGGAATTCTTATAAAAACAACATCCGCGATGCCTTCGGTTTCACCCTTCGAATCGATATCGATACTTTCAATTCTATTTTCACTAAAGGAAACCTTCATCGGCAGATTGCCACTGTGACCTATGGCATTGATCTTATACACACCGGGTCTATAGGTAAACTCCTCTTCTTCGTTGAGCTGATTTGAAATTTTGGCAAACAGAAGGAACCGCAGGAAACATGTTTCCAGGAAATCGATCGTTCCTTCATTGTTCAGGTTACCTGATTCGTCAAATGCTTTATGTGCACTTCCAAGCAAAAACTCATACCCTGGCATCACGTTAGCTTCGACACCTGGTGCATCCAGGATTTGACGAAGATGCAGCTGTGCACGCGAGGAACCTTGTGTTCCCTGTGACGCACCTATGATCATCACGGGTTTTCCAGCCAGCGGATGGATTTCAAAGCTCAACCATTCCAGCAGGCTTTTAAGGGATGAAGGGATGGAATGGTTATATTCTGGAGTCGCAATAATGACACCATCACTTGCCATAATTTTTTCATTAAACGATTGTATAATTGCACTGTTTGTTTGGTTATCGGACTGATTAAACATCGGAACATCTGTAATATCGAGGATTTCAATGGCTGCTCTGGACTCAAAATGCTTTTGTATGAATTGAAGCAGCTTGCGATTATACGATTTCTTTGCATTTGTGCCAACGATCGCTATGATTTTCATTGTGATTGGCCCCCTACTCTTGCCAGGAAAATTTTTTCGTTTTTTTCTTCAACGTCCTTTTTGATAACAGTTCCGTAGTGATCTCAGTAAACAAAATAAACTCATTGAAGATTTCGTCAAGCTCCGCTACTTTGTCAGCGTCAATGAGATTACCACTGCTATCAAATGCACTCTGTGATTTTCCCAAAAGAAACTCGCTACTAGGCATCATTCTCGCACCAAGCTCAGGTGAGTCCAGGATTTGTCTAAGATGCGCTTGTGCCCTGGAAGAACCGAGTGCACCATGTGAAGCACCCACAATCAGTACAGGCTTGTCTTTCAAGGTTTGAGTCGTGTAACTGATCCATTCCAGCGCACTTTTCAACACGGCAGGGATCGCATGATCATACTCAGGAGTAGCGATAATGACACCATTCGCTTTAGAGATTTGATCTAATAAGTCTTGTACCTTCACAGGAATATCAACTTCAGCATCCTCTAATTCATCTTTTTCAATAAAAGCAGGCAAATCCTTAATTTCAAACAAGTTAATCTGGGCCTCACTAGCAAAATGCTTTTGCATAAATTGAAGTAGCGTCCGGTTCGTTGACACATCCGAATTCGTGCCCACGATAGCTAAATAGTTCATCGTAATCCCCTCTCTGTCATTCGAGATGATGTTCGTAACTGTCAGGCTCAATCTTTCGGCCTAACTCTAACATATCAAAGCTCAAATGATCTAATAGTTATTCATTGCAGTTTGATAACTAATTTGTTATAATCACCTCAAATTAAAAGTTTGTTACTTTTTTCACAAGGGGTGAGGAACATGTCTAAGTTAGAATCTCAAGATATCTTGTGTTACATTGACAGCCTATTAAAATACAGCAACTATAGCAGGGCCGCACAATCCCTTTACATATCTCAGCCCTACCTCACAAAGGTTATCAAAAAAATCGAAATTGAGTTGGGCTGTGAGCTAATCACTCGCAACAAACTTCCGTACCGATTAACCGAGCAGGGGAAAATATATTATCAATACTTAACTTCACTCGAAAACAGCTACGCCAAGCTTATTAGGGAAATCTCATATGTATCGGATATTGGCAATAAGGTGATACGGATCGGCATTCTTCCGAGCCTTGGTGTGTACTTAACGCCCCTTTTTTTACCAGATTTTCTCGAGCTTCATCCTGCTTATAAAATTAATCTTGTCGAGGATTTACCTGAAAAAAATGAGAAACGTCTCCAAAATAATGAGCTGGACTTCTGGATCGGGCAAAATTCAAGCAGTATCTCCCCTAACTTGAACTCGTTTAACTGGGGCAGGCACAGTTACCAGGCCATCATTCCGCGTTGCTGCGAATTATATCAAGAGAATGTTGCAGTCATCCCGGAGGGCACGATTGAGATCAGCACCATTTTGAATCAAAAGCTTATTCTAACGTCCAAAGGTTCGGCAATCCGAAAACAGATTGATCAATTGCTCAGTGTCTACAAGGTGCAGCCTAATATCGTTATGGAGAGCAATGAAATCTACACGGTACTGAAGCTGGCAAAGCATAATTTAGGTCTGACCTTTGTGCCTGAAAGTATCCATATCAAGGAGTGCCCTTCGGAATACAACATCTATCCAATCCCTGTAGAGAAGATGAGTCTGGATTATTTTATAGCCCATCATGGAGAAAAAAAGCTGCATAGCGTGGATCATGACCTCATCCATACTTTTCTCAATCACGGACAACAATGTGCAATATAGGAGGCTATCATGAAACCTTTTACGAGAACGATACCACTTATGGGAACGAACATATCCCTCTATATCGAGGGGACAGATGCTGAAGAGCTTGCCGAGGAAGCCGTGAATATGCTTGTCCATTATGAACAAGTGTTCAGTGCCAACAGTGAGCAATCGCAGCTTGCCATGCTAAAAAAAGAAGCCACATCACATCCGCTTAGAGTAGACAAGGAACTGTATGATCTTATTAAGATAGGCAAAGAACACAGCCTGAAAAAAGATTCATTTTTAAATATTGCGATAGGGCCTTTGATCAAATTGTGGAGAATTGGTTTTCGCGAGGCACATGTGCCGGAGGATACCGAGATTAAAGCGGTGCTGGAGCTCTTGAATCCGGAGCATATACAGCTTGACGATGAGCTACAAACGGTCCATTTATTCAAAAAAGGCATGGAAATCGACCTTGGAGCGATCGCTAAAGGTTATTTTGCTGATCAAGTTATGTCATTTTTCAAGAAAAACGGAGCTGCATCAGCTATGGTCGATATGGGCGGCAATGTTTTGGTTCATGGCGATTCTCCCACCGGGTCCAGTCACTGGAAGGTTGGAATTCAAAATCCCTTTTTACCTAGAGGAAATGCAGCAGCACTCGTTAGTATACGGGAGCAATCCGTCGTTACATCAGGAATATACGAGAGAGTTTTAGAGAAGAAAGGGGGTCAGTACCATCATATATTTAACAGCGGAACAGGCTATCCAATCGAAAGTAATATCGCTTCTTTAACGATTATTGCGGATAGATCGCTCGACTGCGATATATATACTACAGAATTATTTGGGTTAGATGCGGTCTCCATTATTCATAAAGTTAATAATATGAAGGATATCGAGGCTGCCGTAATCACGACGGATGGAAATCTGGCCTATACCGATAATCTTAGGGGAAAAATCCATCCGATATCAGGGTAAAGTTATGAGATTGTTGATTGGCTACATTTCCGAAAAAGATGGTAGAGGCAACAAGCTAATTTTTCCTTTTTACACAGGTCACTCAGATGACAGAATAACTTTCCTATCGCTGTTATACCCAGATTTTTTTGATTCCCTAGGAGCATCCAAAACCTTTAAAGCTAAAAAAACCGCCATTGAAGGCGGTCTAAAAATGCTCATTCTCTGCAGCTGTTTACAAACCGTATGTATATCAGAGCGTTTCCATCAATTTCTGAATTTTAGATTCAGAAATTAAATATACAGGGCCTAAGATATCCATTTTACCATCCTTTACACGAATAGCACTCTCCTGCTCTGCCGCATAAACATTCATCTGTTCAGATAGTGGAAACAGGTATCCTTTAACAAACGTGCTGTAGTCGCGTCTAGCATGAGATTCATAGGCAAAATGATTAAAGCTCAGACCCTCATAAAACGTAGTTGTTTCATCCTTAGGATTAGTATCAGCCGAAGATATCCATTTTGCAGCCATATTTAATGCACCGGCACTTGCACCGAGGATAACGGCGTTACTGTTCTTAATAATATCGGATAGTTCATATTCCGCCAAAAACTCGTGCTGCTGAACAGGATATCCTCCACACATAAAAATGACAGAAGCGTTCCGAATCAACTGATGAGCCTCTTCTTTCTGCATACGATAATCAATGAAGTGATATTCATCAAAACTAAGGTTAGCCTGCGTTAACCAAGTCCATTCCGTAATATCCTCAAAGTTCACTTGCTCTCCTTCATAATCAGAAGGCTTAGCGCTTATCATCACAAGCGATTTTCTATCTGTGATATCCTCATGTAACCGCCCGACCAGCTTTTCTGGAAAAAAATCATTAAACCAACTGAAATAATAGTGAGTACTCAAACGTTATTACCTCCATATGTATAATTGACATGCTCCTATTTTTAAAAATTAAACTTAAAAGACAACTCTCCATTATCATAACATCGAATTGAAAGATGAGAGTAGTTCTATTTCCGAAAAGCAGTATGTCTGTTGCCCTATTCAGAACTGATCATCTTATAGGATAATATAGAGTATATATCAACTTTATATAAGGGATGGGATGACAATGAGTACGCTTCAACCGATTATCCATGTCTTGAAACATTCGTCCGATGAAGACGTCATAGAACAGTTTTTAGAGTACGAGTCGTTAATCTGGATTGATTGGAGAGAAGACGAGGGAGATATCATCCATTACTTTAACGGCCAACTGCCGGAATCTCACCAAATTCAGTGTAAAATTATCCAAATCGACAAACCAAGGGGCGTCGATATCGTGTTAAGTTCGGACGAGCGTACGCTGACGATTCCGTTCGCCGATGATTGGACTGATCGGGACAGTGCCGTTCGGGCTATGGAGGAGATGATCGCTCCCCAATATCAGATTCGATGGTTTATGGAATCCCTGGGCAGTGACACGTTGGCATTTCTATTATTGTCAACGGAGCAGTGGACGGAGTTAGAGAAGCAATTCGGCAAAGAAAAGCTGGAATTCCACTTCCAGCCGATAACGAGCAAGAGCATGATGTTTTCCCTCGACGTGGATGACGTATTCAAATTAATTGAGACAAGGCAAAAAGCGCGTACCTCTGAATAGACAACAAAAACTCTTCCTTGTACACTGAGTTCCCCAGTATTCCAAATAAAAACGCCATCACGTAATGTGATGGCGTTGCTCTATACTTAATGTGTCTACATCAAACCCAACAAATTATAGATCATCACTGCTGCTTCTGCACGGCTAGCATTCTTTTTCGGTGCAAACTCATCGTTACCTACACCGTTTATTATGCCTGCTCCCTGTATTGCCTCTACCGCTTGCTTCGCATAACTTGCGATGTTTGCTTCATCCTTGAAGGCTGTAGCTTCACCACTTGCTAACGCTAGTTGCTTAATTTGGATCGCCTTGTATACCATAACCGCCATATCTTCTCGCGTAATGTTCTCATGAACTCCGAATCGTCCATCTGGTTTCCCGTTCACAATCCCCAGCTTCTGCGCGGTTGCGATATTTCCATGGTACCATTCTCCTTGCTTCACATCACTAAAGCTTGTCGTTGCGCTCTCATCCGATAGCTCAAACAACTTCATCAGCATGGTGATGAATTCTGCTCTTGTCACTTGACCATTCGGATTAAACTCGCCGTCACCTACACCCTTCACAATGCCTCTTGCCCCCAATGCTGAGATCGCATCCTTCGCCCAGTCTTGAGTCACATCCTTAAAGCTCGTTGCAACATACGCTACCGTATACTTGCTCAGATACGTTGGCTTGAACTCTACTTTTCCTGTCGCTGCATTGTATTTACCATTCGTCACGACTCTTAGCTCTCCGTTGTCCTTCACATCGTATACTACGACGTTGTTTGGATTTTCGTTAGCCTTTAGTGTGTATGGCAATTCAATCACGAGATCATCTCTGCCATCAAACTGTGTAAGTTTCTTACCATCAATCGTTAGCTCGATATCGTATACGACCTCACCGTTCAGCTGAGCTTGTGCGCCAGCTGGCAGTTGATTAGCTGCAATTTTCTTAATCGACAATCCTAACGTTTTCCCTGCACTTGTTCCTGTTCCAAGCAGTTCGGTTGCCACTGTTACAACTGCAGAGCCTATGTTGATCTCGATGCGATCTACCGTAGAAGATCCACTTGTTAAGCGCGCATCTACTGCGAGCTCCATCGTTAGCCCGTTCAAGCTTGCATCAGCTTCAACTTGCATGTGTAACTTACCGCCTGTCGTTTGATCAAGCGCACGCTTCATTGTATCCGCACTTAACTTCACTTCAGAAGTACCGCTCTCATTTACAACTGGTTTAATGTTTATTTGGCCGTTGTCTATGACCACTGGCTCATTTCCACCTGGAGCTGTTGGTACTGTAGGTGCAGGAATGTTACCGTCAACGCCACCATTTCCATTACCACTGTTTGGTGCTTGTGGTGTTCCATCAACCAATGGTGTTACCGTTACCGTAGCGCTTGATGATAAACCACCATCCACTGTAGTTACTGTAATCCTTGCTGTTCCTGGTGCCACCGCTGTTACTTGACCTGTCGCACTTACAGTCGCTACAGCTGTATTGCTAGAGCTCCATGTTACTGCTTTTTTCGTTGCATTAGCTGGTGTTACCGTAGCTGTCAATTGCCCTGATTGACCTTCTACGATGGACAACGTCGTTTTGTCCAAGCTAATTCCGCTAACGGGTACGTTCTTCCCGTTGAGTGCATCATACTCACTTTGTGTAATTGGAATTACCGTTCCGTGACGCGGACTAGCTGGTAAGTTGTAGTTAGAAGATAATGTCCAGACATCTGATGCAAGATTTGTTGTCTCGAATGGAACATAACCTCTTCCACCAAACTCATCTACGAATAAATACCATTTTTCATCTGTATTCGATTTGAAGATCGTTGGACCCTCAACCCATTTGATGTTACCAACGCCTTGATTAATCATCTTGAAGGTTGGATCTAAGATCGAGTCACCCACCTCTTGGAAGATCATCTTGCCAAATGGAGCAGAAGCTCCGTTGTTTTGCTCATCTTTCGTAAAGCGATACACTTTTCCTTCATGCTCAATCATCGTTGTGTCAATGATTGAATATCCATAATCCAAATATACTTGCGGTTCAGTAAACGTATAGAAATCTCTTGTCTTGCTATACATCATTTTTTGATAAGCATCGCCTGTATGGGATGCGTCATCAAACATTCTTGATGCCCAAAATACGATATATTCACCTGTTGTGTTGTCGTACATAATTTCTGGTGCCCATGTATTACCCGCTTCTTCCGGTGCAACCTCTACCATGCGTTGATCTGTCCAATTGACTAGATCATTCGATTCCCAAACCATAATGGAACGACTGCCCCATGTGTGTGCTCTGCCCCAGTTACCATTGCCGTTAATTTTCAGATCGGTAGCGATCATGTAGAACTTATCACCTTCAGGCGAACGAATAATGAACGGATCACGTACCCCCTTCTCCCCTAAGGTAGAGGTCAATACAGGTTTACCATTATTCAATTCTCGCCAGTTCAACGGATCATTACCGTTACTTAGTGCAAAGTATACTTGCTCCCCTGTTGCGGTACCTTCTCCAGTGAAATATGTGAAAAAGTATCCCGCATATTTTTCATCAGCAGGCAATTCCTTCACCTTCGCAATGAATTCCTTCGTAGTGGATGCTGAATTTAATGTAATCGTAGCTGTAAGCTTCACGTCTACATTTCCACTACCGTGTGCCGGACGTTTTACTTCTCCAGTAACTGAAACAACGTTTGGTTGAGCAGAAGCCCAAGTAATCGTTGTTCCATATAGTCCAGATGTTGGTAATGATATATGACCTCTTACATCATTAATGTTATGAACGACTAGTGCTGCTTTTGCTTCATCTACAGAAGTGACATCGTTTGGCAATGCCTTAACCGTCAACTGAAAAGTTTTGTTAACTGTCTCTGTACCATCTGTAAATACTGCTGTTAACGTTACAACTTGATCACCTGTTGCGTTAGCTGGTCTAGTTACGACACCTGTAGTTGAGATGACATTCCCCTTATCTGAAGTCCAGCTTATTGTTGTGCCATAAGCACCTGATGTTGGCAATGTTACATTGCTTATAATCGCATCTTTTGATGCATTAGAAGCAAGAAGATCATGAATCGTTAATTTCTCTGTCGCAGCCGATACAAGCATGCCCGCCATCAAAGCAATCTTCTGATCTGCATGAGCCTTAAGTGATGTAATATCTGCCGCAGTCATAGCACCATCATAGATTTGGAAGTCTGCAATCAACCCGCCGAAGTATGGATCAGCTGTATAGAATGACTTACCGATGGTTCCACTACTGCCTGAAGTATTTTTTATTTGTTCTAGTGTCATTCCATTCGTTGAGCCTGATGCAACAGCAACACCATCGATATAAAGCGTTAGTGTACCATCCGTGCCTGAAACAACAGTCGTAACGACTTTCCATTCATTATTCTTTAAGCCTGTGGTAGAAGTTGAAGACTCATTATTCCAAGCATTCGTCGCGATACCAAGGCGAGCTAGACCGTTAGCGTTATAACGTGGTGTGAAGTACGTATAGTGCGTATTATTGTCTGGTCTTCCTAATGCATATAACCACTCGGCAGCGTTTTTACCGCTCCAGTTCACAATGGATGAAACGGTCATATCCGTTAATCCATCGAGAACTCCTTGTGGCAGTTCTACATAAGAGTTAGTTGTGCCACCAGTAAAGCTTAGTACACCAGCATCTTGTGTACGAATCCATTCTGCTTTAGACGGATTCATCCATTTTCCATTGAAGTTTCCTGTTTGGTCAATAACCGTTGCACCATCAATATCATCCATGTTGTAGTGAAGAATGAGCTCTGCCCCAGATGGCTGCTCTACTGGAGGAGTAACGTCTTCATCAGCTAATGTTGCAATCTCTTCAACGGATAATGCACGATTATAAATACGGAAATCATCAAATTTACCATCAAATAAACTATGAGAGCTGTTTCTCGATTTACCAATATAATTCATCGTTGTTTCCAGTAACATTCTCGGCTCAACGTTAAATGTCGAGCTACGTTTAACCTCTTGACCATTCACATACAATACGGCATCAAATTCATCCATTGTAATTGCAACATGCTGCCAAGTCTTCGTTGGTAATAACCCGGAATTTCTCACCGCATATTTATATTCTGATCCCAGTCGCGTGCTGTCATTGCTAAATTTCTCTGTAAAAGGTGTTACCACAGCAAACTCTAGACTACCTGTATCACCTTGTGTGCTCAAGTACATGGTGTTGCGGTTAACCTGTCTGCCTGTGTCGGAAGCAAAATCAAATATTCTTTGATTTGCTTGATTTCTGTCCATTTGAACCCATGTAGAGAACGTAGCCTTCTCAAGATTCAAGGATTGAATCAAGTTATCTGGCAGCTTCACATATCCTGTTGATCCATTAAGCTCTAGTGCACCACCCGTTTTACCAATGCGATCCTCTTCATTGATCGTTGCTCCACCTACTAGTGTTGCGTGATGACCGTTGCCAGAAATATCATTCACCGTTGTACCATTCACTGTATTTGCATCGAATGAGTAATGTACAACCGGGTCTGTTGATGGTGCCGGACCTTTCCATGCATACTTCTCTTGCAAAGCATAATACTCTGCACGTGAGATTGGAATTACCGTCCCGTGTCGTGGTCCTGGCGGCAGTGCATATTTATCACTACTTAATACATTGTTCAGATATTGCGTGCTACTATCCAGATCTGTTGTATATCGAACATGATATGGCCATGAATCAAGGAACAGATACCATTTGTCTTTATTATTATCTTTAAAAATCGTCTGCCCTTCGTTGTTTCCATTATTTCCGATCAAGCCAAGTTTATTATCACGTGTACCCGGAACAGCGTCGTATTGAAGGCCGTTTGCTGCAATACCGTCCTTGTCATAATAAAAAGTTGGTGCTTTCTCCACATACACTTTAGTATTCACTTCTGATTTGGTGAATCGGTACAACATATCATTATGCTCAATAAACGTCGTATCAATTGTCGGAAGTGACTCATCAATCATGACCTTTGGCTCAGAGAAGTTGTAGAAGTCTCTTGTTGTTGCGTAGTACATCACATTGTACTGACCTGCAGGTCTTCCGTTATAATCACCATATGTCTCTGTGTTTTTCATCGATGATGCCCAAAATACGATATACTCTCCAGTTACTGGATCATAGATAGCTTCTGGTGCCCACGTATTTCCTCCAGTCTTAGGAGCAACCTCGATCATACGTTGCTCGCTCCAATGAACGAGATCCTCCGACTCCCAAATCATCATGTAATGACTACCCGTAATTTGAGCTTGGTCGAAATTTGTACTTTCACCCATCTTCAAATCGGTTGCCAGCATATAGAATTTATCCCCTTCTGGAGACCGTATAACGAATGGATCCCGAAGTCCTTTTTCACCCATATCAGATTGAAGGATCGACTTACCGTTATTCAACCCTTTCCAGAACAATGGATCTTCAGCTGTAGCGAAGGATATCTCTTCACCACCCTCATATTCACCTGTAAAGTACGCAAAAAAGTAAGCATCATGCTGCACTGGCGCAGTTGCTTGTTTAATCGTAACGTTAAACGTAAGCTGTTTAGAAGCTGCACCATTCGTAATTGTAGCTATTAGCGTAACGGGCGTATCCATAGCTTGACGGCTTACCCAGCCTAGCTGTGTAGCGTTACCAGCCGCTTCAGCCGTTCCTTTCACAACTGCCGGTCTGCTAGATACCCATGTAATTGTGGAGCCTTGTTCACCTGTAGCAACAAGACGTAAGTTACCTTTAACGTTCTCAGCATTGTAGATCTCTATTTGTTCAGCGTCCAGATCAACCTTCTGCTGATCATCGAATTGCTTCAAGATCGTAACAGGGAATACAGCTGTAGTTGATACTCCTTGATACGTTAAAGTAGCCGTAAGCTCTGCCTGAACATTATCTGCTTGAACAGCTGGACGTTGTACAGTGCCATGGTTAGAAATGACAGTAGGATGACTGGAACTCCAAGTAATGCTCACGCCGTTTTTACCGCTTGTCGGTAATGTAACGTTTCTTGTTATCTTATCGGTGCTTTTATCGCCTTCACCTAAGTAACGACTGATGTTGAGTTGATTCGCTGCATCATCAACAGTCAGCTGACGTATTTTTGAGATGTGAGTTGCTCCTTCTTGTTGATATAACTCGCCTACTTCTTGGTCTGTCAACGCGCGATCATATACTCGAAAATCAGCTACGCTACCTTGAAGGTATGGATCGTTTGAGAAGATTGATTTACCGATAAAGCCAGAGAAAGTAGCATCCGGATTAATAATTTCTGACAGCTTTAGTCCCTTTGCATTACCCGAAGCAACCTTAGCTCCATCCACGAATAACGTTATCCTATTGCTAGCTTCGGACAAGGACACCGTTACATGCTTCCACTGCCCACCGATAAGGTTTGAGTTTGCGCTACCTGTAACTAATGCTTCGTTCGGCCAGCCATTTTTAGAGATACCTGTGGCAATCATATTACCTGATCCACTACCGTGACGTGGTGTTACGAAGAAATATTTGTTCGTTTCTGGTGTTAATACAGTACCCAAACCGAAGATCCAGCGATTCGTCCCATCATTCGTCCAGTTCACGATTGAAGATACTGTAATCTCATTCAGACCGTGTAGTAGATCTAGTCCATTTGAGCCCTTAGGAATCTCAACATGCCCACTAATAGATATAGAGCTTCCACCATTGAAGGAAACAAAGCCAACCTCACTGTTTGAAATGAATTGTCCATTGTTTGGATTTCTAAATATTCCGTCAAATGTAACTGCCTTGTTGGCAACATCCTTCAGTACGAGTTGACCGTCTACTTCTTCAGTCGTCTTCATGTTGTAATGAAGAATAAGATCATCTTTTAGCGATTTTCCCTTAACGGTAACGGCTGATGTAGCTGTAAACTCTCCATCTTCAGTCTGTACCGTAATTGTGGCTGTACCTTCACTAACAGCTGTAACTTTACCCGTTGAATTGACAATCGCTACACTGGAGTCACTAGATGCCCAGATAACTCTTTTATTTGTTGCATTTGAAGGTGAAATAGTAGCTACTAATATCTCGCTGTCCCCCGCTGATAAAATAAATGTAGGTTCATTAAGCAAGACATTCTTAACGGCAATCTGCTCAATAGAGTCATCCTTAGGTAGTAAGGTAACAATAAACTCCTTCGTTGCCTGGCTTCCACCTAAAGAAATGGTTGCAGTTAACGTCACTTGTTGCTCCATTTCTCGTAAGAACACTTCCCCGGTTGCACTAATCGCACTCTCATCACTAGAAGTCCATGAGATCATTGCGCCATTCTTATCTTGAGTAGGCAGTTCAAGAGATTCTGTAACTGCCGATATATCACCTAACGTTAGCTCTATTTTGCCTTGTTGTATTTGCTTTTCATTAAACGATTGTTCATATACTACAGCGATATCTTCATTATCTAGTGCCTCTCCGTAAATTCTTAAATCTTGAAAGCTGCCTGCAAAAGTAGCATCCCCTAAATAATTGGAGCGACCGATGTAAGCATGCAAATCAGTACCAAAACTTGCTGTTGTTTTCTCTTTGGCGGTCGTGCCTATACTTACACCGTTAATGTAACCTGTAATAGAGCGTTCTGTAATGACCGTCGTATAGTGAACCCATTGACCTTCGTACTGTGACGTAGAAGTGCCTGATACCCCTACCTCAGTCGTCCAAGGCTGGTCAACATTATTGTTATTCGTAAATACTGACTTAAAATCACCACTTGGATTCGATGGATTAAACATCCAGTAATTCGTTGGCAAGTTATTGCCAGCTGCTGGAGTACCGTAGAATAATGCTGAGTAGTTCCCACTTCCAGTGTTGCTCTTGATCCATACAGATATCGTTGTATTTTCTTGATTATCAAACAAACCAGTAGGAAGCTGAACGTAGTTTGTATTACTATCTGTTCCCCCAGGTAAAGTGAGACCATCGGTGTAAGTAATGTCTCCTACGGCCGTTCCATGCTTTTCATTACCTGATATATCCTGTACATCCTCAAGCAATGGATAATGCGCCAACATCGTTGGTGTTATTGTGTCCGCTGAAGCTTGATTGCTAAATGGCAGAACAAGATTAAACCAGCTACTGAAGGTCATAAGTAAAACTAACATTAGGATTGTAATTTGCTTCCGCATAGCATTCTTCCCTTCGATTAATTTTCAGAAGCATACAACCCATATCTCTCACCTATAAAACCAGACCACCTCGCTCAAGGAAATAGAGATACGTTTTTTTAAAAAAAGAATGCGCTTACATTTCTTCTCATATTACATCTTCAACACTTCCAATTCAATGTAGTATCTTGTTAATAAGGTGGATTTTTTTATTGCAATTCAAGCAAACTTCAACACTATCCCTATACTTCGAAGTAATCGTTTTCATTCTAAATATACTCTATGTTTAAATTAAAGGATTGAACGCCTGATAAACATAATATATATAGTTGGGCGCTTGTCATATGGACAACGTGTCCAAATACGATGCGGTAAGCCGTGGGCGTACCGCATCGAAAAATAAGGAGGATTTTCATTTATGCCAAAACGATTTAGCAGAATGCTCGCGTTCCTCTGTTGCTTGGTAATGGTGGCGTCGCTAATGCCTACCAGCTATGCCGCCGCCACTGACAACATCGAGAACGCAGAAGCGAATGAAACACCCACCGCCATTTTTGGAACTCCCGAACTCGGGTCAAACGACCCACTCTGGGGCCAGACCATGGAGCATCACATCAACAAAAGCACTGTGCCCGCCGATCCCAGACCCCATGCCACGGGCACAGCCAAAATCCTTTGGGACCATGACTACCTGTATTCCCGAGTAGTTGTGAATGACAGTAATCTATATCAGGGAGCTGGCGGAGATCACCAGTACGACAGTCTGGAGTTTTATGTCGGCACCGGAACCGGAGGCTCAAACCAATGGCGCGTCAGCGCGACGGGCGTGTTCTCAGGGCAGGCCGCTCCGGGCAGAGCTGCATGGACCCAGATCACGGAAACAGGATATATCGTGGAGATGAGAATACCCAAAAGAACCTTGACCTTGGAGGAGGGCAAGCTTACCTTTGAGGTTTATATCAATAACTCAACGGAAAAGGGCGGTGACCGCTATGAAGTCGTTTCCAGTTTCGGAGATCCGGACGCGGCTTACACCAGCGCTGCTTCTTTTACAGACAGCCTGCAGCTCTCTTTAGCCAATGAAGTGGACACCAGATTCTCAATCACCGCCACTGCGGGACCGGGCGGCCGAATAACGCCGAACCCACCTGGCGATGTTCTGAGAGTAGATCGGGACTCTAACAAAGAATTTACGTTTACCCCCGATTCCGGCAAAATGGTGGATACCGTAACGGTAGACGGCGAGACCGTGACTCTATCTGCTGGCACTTATACCTTTTCGAATATTGAGGCTGACCATACCATTCACGTAACATTCAAAAACGATCCGGACGCGGGGCTACTTCCCTTTGTTGTATGGAATGACAACTTCGCCAGTGGCGAGTACACAACGGCTGTCATCATCGACTTAGGCGAGGGGAAGGCAGCGTTAGGCTCCGCGCTTAATCCGGACTTGTTTGCCTTATCGGCTAGGAACACAACCCTGAACGGCGAAGCAGTGACCTTTGAAGGACCACGCAAAATCACAAGGGTATACGCTAATGACGAGCCGAAAGTACGCGGCTATCTGGGGCCAGTAAGCAATTCACCGGATTATCAGGACGGACTGGCAAGTGGCCGTTACATCGTAGTTGAGTCTGAGTTTTATTCAGCGAGCGGCGGCAAAACAACGCTGGATGGCAGCAGTAACTCGACAAAGCAGGTTTACAACATCGTCCCAAACGGAGAGATCGTACTGACAGAGGGGAGTCCACTTCGCAACGTGGTTTTTGAACAGGACAAAGTTGTGAATCCGATCCTTGACAAGTTTACAACATTCACGGACAATTCGGTCAATCGCTCGCTCTACCTACACAAGGATGAAGACGGTAAAGTGATCAAAGGATTGCCGCTGTATGTTTATACTCACGGCATGTCACGCGGCGGTACAAACGCTGCGACAGACCAAAAAGCGGCCATGAAATCCGCCAACGGCTCGGTCGCTCTAATGAAAAAAATGGAGAAAAATCCTGACAAGTACGCCAGCCATGTACTGAATATTTCCTATAATGGCGTATCTGTTCCCTCAACCGAGAATGTTAAGAAGGTCATAGACGCCCTGATTGCCAGCGGCGAAGTAGACCCTAATCGTGTTTACGCAGCAGGCTTCTCCTGGGGCGGCCAGTATACGAACAACTTAGTTAACAGCTACCCTGGCTTCTTCGCTGCCGCCGCACCTATGGCCCCGGTAAGCGGTTCACCAAACGCTAAGGACAATGACGCTCACAACAACCTGGCCTATTGGATGTTTTTAAATGCTCATAATGTTGGAGGCTACCAGACTAACCTCAATAACTTTATCAATAACAATATGCCGAAAATGATCAACGCGAGGGCTTCGCGCTTTGAGAGTAATGAGGTCCTTACGTGGCCCTACAATCAATTTGATCAGCCGAATCTGAGGCCGAATCCGGCCAACACACCTGTTCTGGCTGATTACATAGCGCACGAAGTTGAAGCTGCGGTTCTTTACAACGAGATAACTATGGGGAATTGGAGCATAGCTCCCACGGCGCAGTCCTCTAACTTGCCAGCTTGGAACAATGACTACACAGACGTCTTTGATTGGATGTTCGCGCAGAGAAAACCGGTCGTGCCCGGTGCTCCGAGCGGCTTCAAAGCGACAGCCGGTGACGGACAGGTCACATTGAGCTGGACCGCCCCTGCTGACGACGGTGGCAGTGCGATATTGGGCTACAAGGTATGGTATGGCAACGTGACGCCGGTCACACTGGATGCGACGGAGACCAAATATACCTTTAAGAACCTGACAAACGGCCAAGGCTACAACTTCACCATCATCGCGGTGAATGCAAAGGGCGACGGCGCGGAGATCAGTGCAACGACGACGCCGATGAAGACGACGACTCCCACTGTGCCTGATTCTGGCGGCAATACGGGCAACACCGGAAACACCGGAAATACCGGCAACATCGGTAATACGGGCAACACCGACAATACGGGCACCGGGACAGACGCTGGAACGTTGAAGTCGACCTACACAGTGAATACACCGAAGGATAAGCCCGCGGTCACAGACAAAAACGGCAACACCACCCTCCCCGGTGGCGGCGAGATTGCGACCAAAGGCGGGACGAAGATTAAGGTACCTGAAGGCACAACGATAGACTCAAACGGTAAGGTAACCATTCCGGCAGACAAGAGCGCCGAAGTGACACTACCCGGCGGCAACAGCACAGTGACCATTTCGGGAGGCTCGACGATCGCGAGCGACGGTACGGTTACAGTAGGCGGCAAAGACGCGCATGTGAACCTGCCAAACGGCAACCGTGTGGATATCCATGGCGGATCGAAGATACGGAGCGGCGGAGCGGTTGTGATAGGACCGAGCGGCGCAAAAGTTAGCTTAGATAACGGCATGTCGCTGAACATCCGTGAGGGTACGGAGCTGGCGGTTGATGACGCCACCCCACTGGGCTTCCTCGTGATATCGGGCAATCCTTTCAGGGATGCCAACATGGACGACTGGTTCTACAGCTATATAAATTTCGCCTACACATACGATCTTTTCAACGGCACGACGTCCACAACGTTCTCACCCGGCACCGCAATGACACGTGCAATGTTCGTGCAGGTACTGGCCAATCTTGAGAACGTAAACCTCTCCAGCTACACGAGTTCCCGCTTTAACGACGTGACGGACGGGCAATGGTACACCGCGGCAGCTGAGTGGGCGGCCGAAAAAGGCATAGTCAACGGTACAAACGCAAACCTGTTTGACCCCAATTCACCGATGACGCGCGAGCAGATGCTGGTGATACTATACAACTACATGAAGTACAAGGGCTATGAGCTGCCTGAAAGCCACGCTAAGTCCTTCACGGACGAGAGTGAGATCAGCTCTTGGGCGTTGGAGGCCGTTCAGGCGCTGCGGGGCACCGGCATTGTAGTAGGCAAGCCGGACAACTTCTTTGCTCCCAAAGCCACCGCCACCCGTGCCGAAGTAGCCACGATCTTTGTAAGATTCGTCGAATATCTGGCTGACTGAAAGCGTATACAGAAAAATGGAGACCCTACCGACTGGACAATATCCAGCCGGTAGGGTCTCCTTGTTTTCAAACTGTACTTTTTTTGACAACTCCACAGTCAGGACTTTAAACCCTCTATTTTTGCATCTAGAATATTCATCCCCAAGTCCAAAAAATTCTAATTAATTAATGCA
The DNA here is from genome assembly GCF_037975265.1 of Paenibacillus sp. FSL P4-0176. NCBI lineage: Bacteria > Bacillati > Bacillota > Bacilli > Caryophanales > Paenibacillaceae > Paenibacillus > Paenibacillus sp. FSL P4-0176. The sequence goes on along the minus strand of NZ_CP150242.1, from coordinate 2,287,924 downwards.
TGTTTTGATTTATTTCACGCACAAAAAAACGCCATCACAATAATGTGATGGCATTCTTGATTATGGAGCCTAGGGGGATCGAACCCCTGACCTCATCGCTGCCAGCGATGCGCTCTCCCAGCTGAGCTAAGGCCCCAGGATATGAAATAGATAACTTGTCCAACACTGCTACGTTCCACAGGCGACTCCTATATCATATAAAATCCAGCTTTCGCTGTCAATCACTTTCTCAAGATCCAAAGTGATTGGAGAAGAACAACCGATTTCTCTGGTACACACGGACTGGAACTCCAGACTGCTCTTCTCCCTTTACCAACTTCACTAATCCTCCAGATCGTCTTTGGACAACAGGGATTTCAGTTCTTTCATGAACATATTGATATCTTTGAACTGGCGGTATACCGACGCAAAACGGACATACGCCACTTCATCGACTGGAAACAACTGTTCCATCAACAGCTCACCAATCTGGCGACTCTCAACTTCAGCATCGGCTGTATTACGCAGAGATTTCTCCACTTCAGATACCATCATCTCCAGGGTCTCTACGGAGACTGGACGTTTCTCACAGGCACGAATAAGCCCACGGAGAATTTTGTCCCGGCTGAACTCTTCACGACTGCCATCTTTCTTAATGACGATCAGTGGAGTCTCCTCAATCATCTCAAACGTTGTAAATCTTCGGGCACACTGCTCACACTCACGGCGACGACGAATGGATTTTGCTTCGTTGGCCGGACGCGAATCAAGCACTTTGGTACCCATATAACCGCAATAAGGACACTTCAAAACAGATCACTTCCCACGTTTTACTTTTTACCACATATTCCCTGTACTGATTTTGTAATGAAAAACGCATTGCCGACACATAATACTTTTACCAACCCGCGAGGAGGTGAACAGCAATGGCACAAAGCAATGGTAACTCCAACAACTTGGTGGTAACTAAAGCTTCCGCAGCACTCGAGCAAATGAAATATGAAGTTGCTCAAGAACTCGGAATCAGCATCCCACAAGACGGATACCAAGGTAACATGACTTCTTACGAGAACGGTTCGATCGGTGGATACATCACGAAGCGTCTGGTAACAATTGCAGAACAGCAATTGGCAGGTCAATACCAATAATATCTGCATCGTAATACGCTACACAGAGGAGCATGGAGCGGCCGGTGAATAACCGGCCTGCTCTGTGCTTCTACTTATATACTTAGAACGTATTATAGATCTTTACATACTGATTATAATAGTAAATGACTCTTTGTACATAGTGACGCGTCTCACCAAACGGAATATCTTTCACCGTATCGAACGAGCCATCCCATACACCATCTCTAAGCCAACTGTTTACTTTGCCTGGACCCGCATTATAGGCAGCGATCATAACTGCTTCATTGCCATCAAATTGATCGGACAGATTCCGCAGATACCATGTGCCTAACTGAATATTTCGTTCTGGCTCGTGCTTTAATTCCTCCAGCGAAGTGTCGGGAATTTTGGCTTGTTCCAGTATCCAGTTCGCCGTGTCCGGCATCAGTTGCATGAGCCCAATGGCACCTCGTTTGGATTCCTTGCTTGTCTTAAAATTGGTCTCCACCTTGATAATGGAAGCAATCAGAAACGGATCAACCTCATAACTCTGAGATTGGGCACGGATCTCTTCCTTATAATGTATGGGATAGAACCATGCCATCCAGTTTGTATTCAGAAATAACACCATTACAAAGGAAACAAACATCAACAGCAATACACGTTTCTTACGCAATATTCTCATAACAAACCCTTACGCTGTAGATATGAGTCAATTTGCTGTTCCGTCGCAGACCATAAGCCGCTGTTATCGATAACAATGTCTGCCAGCTGTTTTTTGCGCTCAATATCCATCTGTACATCCATTCGAGCCTCAGCCTGTGCTGCAGTCATTCCATCCCGACTCATCAAGCGATCTCGTTGCACCGATCTCGGGACATATACAACCATGACTTCCTCAAAACCGTCCTCCAGACCTGATTCGTAGAGCAAAGGAATATCAGATACCACAAGTTTATCCGGATGTTGCAACGCGTATGCAGCAGCCCGTTCGCGCATCTCTTTTCGGATCGCCGGATGTGTGATAGCCTCCAATGCCTTTCGTTCCTCTGGTTGTTCGAAAACAATACTCCCAAGCTTTTTCCGATCCATTGTTCCATCTTCGTTCAGTATGGCTTGTCCAAACCGCTTAACAGCGGCGGCCAACACGGGATGCCCAGGCATCATAACTTCCCGGGCAATAACGTCTGCATCGATGAGCAACGCTCCCTTACTGGCGAGATAGGCGGAAACACTGCTTTTGCCTGTCGCGATCCCGCCGGTTAAGCCTATATTCATCGTTTCACCTCATAACAACTTCATTATTCCCATAATCATTAACATTAGCGCTGGCAATACAGACAGTCTTCGCATCCAGCGCAGAGCTGAGAATCGTAGGCCAACCTTCATGCCGAGTGACAGAAACGCCCCACTAAACAGTGCAATAATGAGTGCTGTCCATAGTGTAGGGAATCCCAGAAGTGCCGCTCCCAAACCTGCTCCAAACGCATCCAGAGACAAGGCAATACCCAGCCACATCGCTTCTTGAGCAGATATACTCCCCGAGTTATCCATATCCGCCTTGGAGGGACTGCGAAGGATCTGAATGACAACGCCCAGCTTGCGCAGCTCCAGTGTAAATACCATTCGTTCCAGTGATCCATTTGAAGCCGACTGCTCCAGATCCAGTGCGAGCACCTGATTCCTGCCCTTTGAATCCGACAGTCTCTCTTGTGCTTCTCCCACTCCAGTTACCTTTGCTTCTGTTCCCTCACCCATTCCAGTGTCTGTTTCCAGCTGTTCTTTGCCTTGCTTTCGAATTAGTTGCAACAGTGACCATGCACCAATACCTATCAATATGACGGCTCCCACGATCGAAGCGATATCCGGTGACACCACATGGGACAACATCACACCTACTTGCATCGACAAGGCAATAACAAATCCCGAACAGATCGAAATAACAGCGATAGATAACAGGGGAATCTTAGTCCTCCGTAACCCATATGTAATCCCGACTCCAAAACCATCTAAACTAAGCGCCAAAGCAAGCGCCAGCAATGAAATAAAATGATGCAGCACCCCGGACTCCTCCTCTGTGCGGTACTCGTGCCAACTGAAGATGCCAGTATGGGTATACGCCCGCTTATTTCTGCCATATCAGTATATGGAGGGAGGAATCCAAGGGTGCTATGATTTCATCATTTCGTTCATTCAGTTCATGTTACAACAGCTGACAGTTCGGACAAAAATGCGTGCCACGGCCACCAACCACCGTTTTTTCAATTAACGTACCACAAGTTGTACAAGGTTCTGATTTGCGTCCATAGATTTTCAGTTGATGCTGGAACATCCCCATCTCACCCTGTCCATTCACATAGGACTTGATGGAAGATCCACCTGCATTCACTGCATCTTGCAACGTAGCCACAATCGCTTCATGAAGCACCGTTAACTGAGCTTCGGTCAGTGTCTTGGCAATCGTCTCGGGATGGATAGCTGCGCGAAATAGAGCCTCGTCCACATAAATATTCCCGATACCGACCACATATGCCTGATTTAAAAGCACAGCCTTGATTTTGGTTGTACGCTTGCCAACCGCCTCGCGGAATGCAGTTACCGTAAAGGCGGGATCAAGCGGCTCCAGTCCCAGCTTAAGCAAAGGTTTGGACACCAGTTCCTCACCTGCATTGAACAGATGCATCGTACCGAACTGACGCACATCCTTATAACGCAATTCCGTACCATCATTAAAATGGAAGATCACATGTGTATGTTTGTCCACATCTTCATGCTGCTCGTACACACCGTACCTTCCTTCCATCCGCAGATGGGAGACAAGCACCAGCCCGTCCAGCAAAATACGCAAAAACTTGCCGCGGCGCTCCACCCCAATGACGGTATGTCCCGCGAGTTCCATTGCAAATGCATCTATGTCGTCCGGCCGCTGAATAATCCGCGGCAAGCTAACGGTAACATGATCAATCGTTTTGCCCACAATAAGTTGATTCAATGTTCTTCTGACTGTTTCGACTTCCGGTAATTCCGGCATGATGTTCTCACCTCCCCTATATTATAACGGAAGATGGCGCTCAGCGGGACCCTTTTCTTATATCTCAAACATGGAAAGGCCTTTTGTAAAATACCGGAAAAACCGCACGGCACTTGATTTATTTCGCTTCGTACCAGTTATCACCAAAGCTGACTTCTGCTTTCAGCGGAACCGACAGTTCCAACGCTTTTTCCATAACAGATGGTACTAACTCTTTCATCAGTTCCAATTCATCCGCAGGCACTTCGAATACAAGTTCATCGTGCACCTGAAGCAACATACGGCTCTTCAACTTGCGTTCCCGTAGCGCTTCATCCATCTGTACCATGGCCAGCTTGATGATATCTGCCGCTGTTCCCTGAATCGGTGTATTCATCGCCGTACGCTCTGCGAAGGAACGCAGATTGAAGTTACTGGCATTAATCTCTGGCAGGTAGCGACGACGTTCCAACAGCGTTTTGACGTAACCATCCTGACGAGCTTCCTTCACAATGTCATCCATGTATCGGCGGACACCCTGGAACACTTCAAAATACTGATCAATAAACTGCGCAGCCTCTTTACGTGTAATATGCAGGTTCTGTGATAAACCATAATCACTTATGCCATACACGATACCAAAGTTAACTGCCTTGGCGGAACGACGCATATCCCCATCCACATCCTCAGGCTTCACGCCGAATACATCCGAAGCTGTCTTTGTATGAATATCCATATCGTTGACAAACGCTTCCTTCAAGCGCTCATCGTCCGAAATGTGGGCCAGTACTCGCAGTTCAATCTGGGAATAGTCTGCTGCCAAAATGGACCATCCTGGCTCGGAAGGAACAAATACCTTCCGGATTTTGCGACCTTCTTCCATCCGAATCGGAATGTTCTGCAAGTTCGGGAATTGACTGCTAAGTCGTCCCGTTGCAGCAATGGTCTGACGATAATACGTATGCACCTTGCCATCCCGATTGGATATCTCTTTGAGCAATCCTTCCACATAAGTGGATTGCAGCTTGGCAAGCTGACGATATTGCAGAATATGCTTGACCACATCATTATAAGGAGCCAATTTCTCCAATACTTCCGCATCTGTGGAATAACCCGTTTTTGTTTTCTTCACCACTGGCAAGCCCAGTCTATCAAATAAAATCTCACCCAGTTGCTTTGGTGAATTCAGATTAAATTCCGTTCCTGACAGCTTGTAGATCTCAGCCATCAACCTGCTGATCTGTTCTTCAAACTCACTGCCCAAAGCCTGTAGATCGGCTGTATTGGCCTTGATACCCTGTTTCTCCATGTCCGCCAATATACGTGACAACGGCATCTCCAGTTCATGGAACAGCGAATTCATCTCATCGGTTTCCAGCACTTGCTCCTGAAGTGGAATAATGGCTGCTACTGCCGCAGCCTTTCGGCATAGGAAATCACCCAAAATCTCCACTTCCGGTACCTTGTACTTGGCCCCTTTGCCCATAACCGTGTCATCCTCCACAAGCGAAGGCAGACCATACTTGGTCGTGAGTCCACTAATCGTCTGATTGGATTCCGTTGGATCAAGCAAATACGCAGCTAGTTGTACATCAAATGACGCACCAGCAAATTCAATGCCATGTGCATGCAGGGCCAGGTCTACACGATGAAGATCATAACCGCGCTTTGGCTGGTCTGAATTACCAAGCCATGCCCGCACTGGAGCGGCAGCTTCGGAATGAAGCAATTCGGGAGATATGAACGTATATGTTCCAGCAGAACCTACAGCAAGTCCAATCAATTTCGCTTGGTGCGGGTTATCCCCATGTGTCTCCACGTGGAGGACATCAATGGAATCCAGTGAACTGAACAGCTCACTGATGTTGTCCTCTGTTGCAATGGAAGACTCCACCTCGGCAGCAGGGACCGCTTCCTGTTCAGAACCGATGCTGCCACTGAACGACAGGCGTTCGAGCAGAGATTTGAATTCCAGCTTAGCTAGTGCAGGGCCAGCATGTTCTTCTTTTAATCCAGCGAATTGCATATCCTCCCACGTCTGCTCCAGCGGAACTTCCCGGTGAATCGTCGCGAGTTGTTTGCTCATCCGGGCATCTTCGGCATGGGCCTCGATCTTTTCTTTCATCTTGCCTTTCAGCTCACTTGTGCCGTTCAGTACATCCTCTACCGATCCGAACTGGTGCAGCAGCTTCAACGCTGTTTTCTCTCCAACCCCGGGAATGCCTGGAATGTTATCGGACGCATCGCCCATCAGACCCTTGAGATCAATGATTTGCAGCGGCGTCAGACCATAACGCTCCTTAATCTGAGCAGGATCATACAGCTCAATATCGGTTACCCCTTTACGCGTCAGCCCGATATGTACATGTTCGGAAGCAAGCTGCAGCATATCTTTGTCACCCGATACAACGAGCACCTGTCTACCCGCTTCATCTGCGCGTTTGGTTAACGTTCCGATGATGTCATCCGCTTCAAATCCAGCGAGCTCAAACTGAGCAATGCCAAGTCCTTTCAACAGTTCCTTGAGCAAAGGGAATTGCTCTGACAACTCTGGTGGTGTTTTCTCCCGTCCACCCTTGTATTCCTGATACCCTTCGTGGCGGAACGTGATTTTGCCTGCATCAAAAGCAACCATAACATGTGTAGGTTTATGCTCTTCAAGCAGTCTCAGCAGCATCGTAGTGAAGCCATATACCGCATTGGTATGCAGACCTTTCGAGTTGGTCAGAGGCGGCATTGCAAAAAACGCCCTGTAAATAATGCTATTTCCATCTATGAGAATAAACTTGTCCATTCCAGCACCTCGCGTATTATATGGTCAACCTCTTCAGATTACATCTACTCTCATGATACCATACCCACCTGTCACATCAAAAAGAATAGCCTCTTTCACTTCACATTTAATCACAAAAAAGAACCTTCTCCACAGACAGCTGTACACAGCCTACCTGAGAGAAAGTCCTTTTTCATTCATATGATTGCATTACTTAATCAGTACTGATTCCCCAATTCCAAAGTAATGCTCTTCTATTGATTCAGATCCGGACGTTTACCTGTCACCAGGTATACCGTGCTCTCACCAATGTTGGTTGCATGATCGCCAATACGTTCAATGTAACGCCCAACCATCATCAGCAGCATAGCCTGAGAAGCCTGATTCGGATGCTCTGACATTAACGTGTAGAGATCACTGATCATGTGGCTATACAGTTGGTCCACCTGATCGTCCGTTTGAGCCATTTTATAGGCCAGGTCTGTGTTTTCTTTCAGGAAAGATTCGATGGATTCATCAATCATGGATTTCACGATTTCTGCCATTTGCGGGATATCCACCAAAGGTTTAATCAGCTTCTGTCCATCCATCCGGAGTGTCACCTTCGCCACGTCGAGCGCAAGATCTCCCATACGCTCCAGATCACTGGAGATTTTGAATGCCACGATAATACGTCTGAGATCCTTTGCCACCGGCTGTTGTGTGATGATCAGTTTGGAGCCAAGTTCCATAATTTTGTCTTCAAGGGCATTCAGATTCGCATCATTCTTGATGATGACCTGAGCTTTCTCCGCGTTCATCGTTTGTAAACTCTCAATAGCACCATCCAATGCTGCTCCTACATGTTCACCCATTTGTTTGAGCAAGGTACGCAGCTCTTCAAGCTCCTGATCAAATTCTTTTCTGCGAATCATAGATTTCATGTCCTCCTTATCCATCATCTCCGGGTATGCCGGGATCATTCCAATTCAGCTCGCTTAACCGAACCTTCCAGATATATAATCCTCGGTTCGGGAATCTTGCGGTGTGGAGAATAACGTCTCCGTATCAGCTGCCTCCACCACTTCACCATTCAGGAAAAATACCGTGCGTCCAGATACCCGTGCCGCTTGGTGCATATTGTGGGTAACCATAACGATCGTGTACTTGTGATGCAATTCTTTCACTAGCTCCTCAATCTTCAATGTGGAGATCGGGTCAAGTGCAGACGTTGCTTCATCCATCAGCAGAACGTCAGGCTGTACAGCCAGCGCCCGTGCAATACAGAGACGCTGTTGTTGTCCGCCAGACAAACTAAGTGCCGACTTTTTCAATACATCCTTCACTTCATCCCACAATGCAGCATGGACAAGACTTTGTTCCACCAACTGATCCAGTTCAGCCTTTTGGGTTACCCCGTGCAGGCGCGGTCCATAAGCCACGTTATCGTATATGGATTTTGGAAAAGGATTCGGTTGTTGAAACACCATGCCAACTCGTTTGCGCAGTGTCTCCACTTCAATCTCATTACTGTAAATGTCAGATCCATTCAGCATAACCTGTCCTTCCACACGAACACCCGGAATCATGTCATTCATCCGGTTTAACGTGCGAAGCAATGTCGATTTACCACAACCTGACGGCCCGATGAACGCAGTAACGGTTTTTTCCGGCAGATCCATCGATATATTTTTAAGCGCGTGATGCGTATCATAATATAAATTAAGATTTTCAATGTGAATGAGGTCCTTCATGGATGTTCACTTCTCCTTCGCTGCAGGGACACGGAAACTCCCTTTACGTTGAGACCGATACTGATAATCTTTCATCGCTGCTCGGCCATCTTTAATATCCTACCCTTTCATTGTAAAAACAGTATCACTTTCATGTTAACGGAATGTAAAAAAGACATCCTTAACCTTCATGATCTGCTTGATGGATCAATCTGATTCCTGATGTCTGCCTTATTGACTACATTAAAGTTTACTCACTATTCGTAACCATCTCATCCAGCTTCGTACGAATGTGCTCTGCAACTTCTCCAGCTTTTCCGCCTTCCATGGCGATCTCCTCTGCTATACGAGACAAATCTCTCACCGCACTGTTCAGTTGTCGGAACGTTGCTCCCCCTGCGGTGACATGCACCGAACTGTCGTCAATCTCCGCTCCGCTTGCCTTAACCAGTTCAACAGTCTGAAGGGTCAATCCACCAATATTCTCTAACAATGAAGACATGTTCCCCGCAACCTCACGGGTCTGTTTTGCGAGCGCTCGAATCTCGCCTGCAACAATCTGAAAACCTCGTCCATATTCACCGGCATGAGCTGCTTCGATGGAAGCATTCAGGGCGAGGAGACCACTTTGATCTGCCAGGGAGCGAATGGATTGTGCCATGCCTGAGCCTGTTTCGATCGAATTCAGCATGTGATCCGCATGTTGACCTTGACTTTCCATATGCTGATGTACCCGGTTATAGGAAGCATCAACGTGCTTCAAACTCTCTTCGCCCTGCTTGGACAATGCCATGATCTCACGGGCCTCATGAACGGTCTGATTCGCAGCATTCACCAGCTTGGTGACCGCATTGTTGATTCTGGATATCTCCTGTCTGCTCTCGGTTACTGTACGTATACGCTCTTCCGTAACAGCCTGCTGCAGTCTGCGAGAGAGGGACATTACGTCTCGCATCGTCAGCACACCAAGCAGTCTGCCTTGTTCCGTAACCAGCAGACAATCGTAGAAATGCTGTTCATTCCGTCCAAGTGCGATATCAATAATCGTTGCGGCTTCCATATGAATATCTGCAATAACGGGAGATGTATTCACTACTTGTATGACCGGCTTACGGTAGAATAGATCTGCCGCAAAACGGCCATTTAACATCCGATATAACGTCTCTCGCATTAACAATCCAGTGGGTTCCATCTGCTCATCACACAATACGATACATGGGTGTTCCTGATCCTGATTCATCATCGTGGCAGCTTCTCCACAGGTGGTATGGACTCCGGCGACAGGTACCTGACGATAATAGTCATGCAAATGGATCACAGATTCTTCAGCAACTAGTGCTACTTCAGTTTGCTCCATTATGGGTGTAGTTAGTTCTTCATTATGTAAAACAACATGAGGCTGGTCAGGTTTCACTTCGAGCAACATGGGCATAAATGCGCAATCTCCTTTACGTATTAGCTCCGTCTTGAGATAGATTATGTAGGTATAAAGTATCACCCAGATAAGTCCATGCTACTCCCTCTACGTAAAGTAAAATCCTCCTTTATGTTAAACGAACGTAAAATAAAACTCCCCGATCATTGCTAACTTGAATGATGGGGAGTTTTTCTTTTGACAACCAATTTATAACCTACACCACGAATCGAATCAATGTGAACCGATTCCGGGTCCAGCTCCAGCTTTTTACGTAATGAACTGACGTGAACGTCCACGGTTCGTTGACCTCCGATATAATCGAAGCCCCACACAGCGTTCATCAGATCATCCCTTGTCAGTACCACACCCGGCTTTTTGGCCAAATATAGAAGTACTTCGAACTCTTTCGGACGCAGACTGATGGATTGTCCACCCAGTGTCACTTCATATTTCAGAGGATAAATCTCCAGCTCTCCCAGAATAATTCGTGAGCCATCCTTGTCCTCAAGCTGTGGTAAATCTTCACCATTGGAATAACGTCTTAATACCGCATCCACTCGGGCTAACAACTCAGATACACCAAACGGTTTGGTAATATAATCATCGGCACCTGATTTCAGTCCCTGTACAACCTCGGCTTCACCGTTCTTGGCCGTCAGAATGATAACCGGTGTACTAACACCCTGTATTCTTAACTTGCTCAGAATGTCCAGACCATTCATGCCCGGAAGCATCAAATCCAGCAAAATGAGATCAAATTCCTGGGACAAGGCCCGATCATATCCTGCAGATCCGTGATCCTCTGCCGTAACGTCATAACCTTCCTGTGTCAGGTTATACGTGAGTAATCTTGATAATGTAGGTTCATCTTCAATAACTAGTAAACGCTGTGCCATGATACCCCTTCTCTCTTCATAGGTTGTCTGTTGCCACAACACTTTTTCTATCATAGCACTAATTTGTTAACGCGGTGTAAAACAATACACACTTTTTACATTTTGATAGGGCGTGTCTGAAAATTCTGAAGGAAGCAGATTTTTCCGAATTTTCGTTCCAAGCCAGGAAGTTTTCCGCAGGCGTGCCGGGGCACGTCAAGGGGAAGTGACGCAGCAGGGGGCGAAAAGGCGGTAAAAGATGCACTTCAGCGAAATTTGAGACATGCCCTAACCAGACGCCTACATCTCTTCTTCCTGAATGAATGGAAGGATCACACGGAACGTTGTCCCCATGCCCAGTTCACTCTCTACAGACAATTTGCCATGATGCAATTCCACCAGATGTTTAACGATGGAAAGTCCAAGGCCTGTGCCCCCTGAATTACGGGATCTGCCTTTATCAACACGATAGAACCGTTCGAAGATTCGCGGCAAATCTTTTTTCGGTATGCCAATTCCTGTATCTGACACCGCAAAGACAACTTCATCATCATTATCCATCGTCACCTGTAACTTCACTCGTCCACCATCGGGGGTATAGTTGATGCCGTTGGATAACAGATTGATGAAAATCTGCTTCATCTTGTCCTCATCCGCTTCAATGTACAGTTCCTCCGGAACATGCATTTCCAGACGAATTTGCTTTTTCTCCGCCACCTTGGACAAGGTGCCCAGCACCATTTCGAAGAAAGAGTGTACATGCACAGGTGAGCATTGCAACGGTGCGCGTTTCGATTCAATTTTGGATAACTCCAGAATATCCCCGATTAATCGGTTAAGTCGATCTCCTTCATCATAGATGATTTTCAGGAATGATCGCTCTGTCTCCTTATCCTGTACCCCGCCGCTGAGCAACGTTTCGGCAAACCCTTTGACCGCAGCAACTGGTGTCTTGAGCTCATGAGAGACATTTGCAACAAACTCACTGCGCATGGACTCCAATCGGCGAATCGCCGTCACGTCCTGCAACAGGAACAACATGCCTCGATACCCACCATCATCTTCGGACATCGGTACTCCATCAATACGGATCAGTTTTTCCTCCGGGTTGAACACACTCACTTCTTCATGCATCCGTTCTTTCAGTGCAACACTCTCTTCAATGGTGCGAGTTAATTCGTAGTGTCTTTTCAATTCAGTATAAGGCTTACCCGTAACCTTTCCTGCTTGAATACCAAGCATACGCTCCGCTTCCCGATTGACCAGTGCAATAGATTGCCCTGCGTCGATCATGACAATACCTCCGGTCATGTTCGCGAGGACACTCTGTAACAACGCTTCATTGTCACGAATCGTCTTCAGTTGGGACTGCAAGCTGTCTGCCATTCCGTTTATGGCAAGCCCCAGCTGTCCGATCTCATCTCTACGCGTTACATCAACTCTGGCATCGTATTCCAGCTTGGTGATCCGATGGGCCACTTTTGTAATATGCTCAATCGGGGAGGTTAATCCACGTGCAACCCGATAACTGACAAACGCGACAATTAAGAACAATAGCCCAAGTGCAGCAAACATAATCATCCAACCACGCTGAAGCCCTTGATCCACAGCCTGTAGACTCATGGATAGACGAATGTAGCCATCAAATTTGCCGCTAGGTATTTCAATCATGTCACTTTGATCCGAATTCACAGGTAGTGCTACATACAGCATGTCTTGTCCCAATGTCTCACTGTAACGTATGGATTGCCCGTATCCATCTCCGACGGCACCCTTAATCTCCTCACGGTTCAAGTGATTATCCATGGATGCCGGATCACTCTCGGAATCTCCAATGACCATGCCGTCTTTATTGATGAAGGTTACCCGGGAATCCGTCAGACGATCCAGTTCCAACGCCCGATCTGAATAATACTTTCGTGTGGCTTCCGAGGTTGGATCACTTGCATCATGGAATGGAAAAGTTGCTTTGAGCAAATTAATCTCGCGCACCATGGTTTGCTCCAATGCGGCTATATGCGTAGTCTTAAACACTCTGCCCATCGTATATCCAGCCACAATGACGGATACGCCGATCAGCACCATCATAATGATGGCAAGGCGAATTCGGAACGGTCTCATCTATCTCTTCCTTTATGATCAGATTAATATCTTATGAATTGCTCTACATTGAATCCAGTTCAATTCGGTCCCCACGGGTACCCGGATTGGAAATCACAAGAAACTCCACTTCTTCGTCGCTCCGATTCATCATCTGATGGGGCATTCCGGGTACAATCTCTATTCCTTCATGGGTTTCCAGCACAAACGTCTCTCCATTAAGTTCCATACACGCTTCACCGCTGAGGATAAAAAAAACTGACGGCTTACCGAATGATAATGTCGTATTTCAGCCGTTCCTGCGGGCATTCGTTCATGAATAATGCTCAGTGTTTCATTTTGAACGAGATGCCAACCGTCGCACTGTGCACCCATATATAATGTGCTGCATTCTGTTTGCTCATTTTCATATGACTGGTCCCTCCGAGTATAATTGCTCGATCTATCATATCACAGATTAGGGGACTCCCAATCTTTTCAGTCAGTACTTTGCAATACGCTATCAACTGCAGTCAGACATGGCTAATAATAAAATATCATAGTTGTATCAACAGAGATGCCGACTTTTGTAAACAGGTGCTAACCACATCTTTGACATACATATTCACCTGATATAAAAAAGACGCACCGCTCAGCCATGCTGAAAACGATACGCCTCTCTATATAATCAATCTTATCCTGAATCTAAACGTCCTTAACGTATTATCCGTTCACCACTTCGCCGCCATTTACATGCATCACCTGTCCGCTCACATACGAAGAGTCATCCGAAGCAAGGTATACGTAAGCGGGAGCCAGTTCATCCGGTTGTCCTGGCCGCTTCATTGGCTGCGTTGCGCCGAACTCACTTACTTTTTTCTCATCAAATGTGGATGGAATGAGTGGTGTCCAGATCGGCCCTGGTGCAACGGCATTGACACGAATTCCCTTCTCAATCACATTCATCGATAACGAACGAGTGAACGAAGTGATTGCCCCTTTGGTAGATGAATAGTCAAGCAGGCTTGGGCTTCCGCGATAGGCTGTGATAGAGGTTGTATTAATAATCGTACTGCCCTTCTTCAGATGTGGCAGGGCTGCCTGTGTCACATAGAACATGCCAAAGATATTGGTACGGAATGTACGCTCCAGCTGTTCTGGCGTAATATCCTCCAGATTCTGCTGTGGATGCTGTTCTGCTGCGTTATTCACGACAATGTCCAGTTTGCCCAGTTCATTCACTGTCTGCTGAACCGATTTCTTCGCAAAGGCATGATCACCAATGTCCCCTGCAATCAAGATACACTTGCGTCCTTCTTGTTCGACCTGACGTTTCGTTTCCTTGGCATCTTCGTGCTCGCTCAGGTATACAATGGCGACATCTGCGCCTTCCTTGGCATAGGTAACAGCAACAGCACGTCCAATTCCGCTGTCACCCCCTGTAATAAGGGCCACCTTACCCGTCAGTTTACATGCTGCCTTGTATTCAGGCTTCTCAAATTCCGGTCTGGGATGCATCTCCGATTCAATACCGGGGCGTTGATCCTGATGCTGTGCAGGCATTGTTTTTTGATTTTGTTGTGTGTTGGTTGACATCTAACATTCTCCTCTCAAAATGTGAACATGTTTGGATTACAGAAGACATGGACCCTAACTGTATACTTCCTTGTCTTTCGTTCTCTGAAAAAGTCTCATTCTGTAGGATGGCATGAACAGTTCAGATTATTCTTCTGCGATGAACAGCAACTTAAGCCTCAGCGTGCTGTCTCTAATCGTTATTTACCACTCTCTTTAGATATCAAACAACCAATTTGCTTCAATGCCTGTTTGGCCAAAATTCGAAATTTATTCGAAATTAGACTGTTTCATGATACAAAGTGTATTCCTATGCTGCTTGGGCTGATGTACAATGTACAGTATACTGATGTGCTTTAACTTTCATCTTTATTGGTTTAATCATTCTAACCTAACATGGAGACCTGACAATGGAATCGCATATTAATTCATATATAACACTCGTCGCTACTTCAGCCGTGCTGAATGTCTTTTTGTGTTTATATACCTATTTCAGAAGATCCGAGATTCCCAGTTCCAAAATATTCATTCTCTACACAGCAGCACTCTCCATATATACTTTTGGTTATGCGATTGAGCTAGCCAGCAACACGCTGGAACAGATGATGTTTTGGACCACCGTGGAGTATATAGGCATGCCCTTCTCCGCATCTCTTGGCCTCATGTTGATGATAAAGTACACAGGAAAAACGTTATCCAAAAAGGTAACTGCCTCGCTGTTTGTAATCCCTTCCATTACCCTAGGTATGGTTGCAACCAATGACTTTCATCATCTATTTTATAAAAAAGTATGGCTAAGAGAAGATAGTCCCGTTCCTCTGATGGATATCGCAGTGGGTCAATGGTATGTTGTACATGGTGCATTCACCTTCTCCTGTCTGTTATGTGCCTGCCTTATTCTGATTGGACAATGGAGACACACCAAGAAGATGTATCGTCGTCAATTACTTACTCTCATTACTTCACAGATTATTCCTATGGTCGCAGCTTTTCTGTATTTGCTTGGTTTGACCCCCGGCGGGATGGACCCCGTACCCGTACTCATGTGTATCACATCTGCCATGTATATCTGGGCGATTCTATCCTCACGTCTACTGACCATCGTACCCATCGCCAAAGACAGTATTTTCGAGAGTATGCGTGAAGGTGTTATTGTACTGGATAGTTTCAATCGACTGGTCGATTACAACAGATCTCTGCGTGACATGTTGCCAGAGCTTAATACAACCATGATTGGCCAACCCTTGGATGATATCTGGCTTAATCTTGCTGGAAAGACGTTTCCCGTTGAATACGGAAGAGAAGGATTGCAAACCGATCTGTACTGGCAGTTAAACGGAGAGACCGTCTGTTATCAGGTCAGGACATCTTACGTGTATAACAAGGATGCACAGACTGTGGGCAGTCTAATTATGTTAATCGATATAACGGAACAACGCTTCTTGCAAGAACAGCTGAAACAACTGGCTTATTTCGATGGTCTGACCAAAATCTATAATCGCACTCAATTTTTGCATAGAGGACGGGAGATTTTGAGTGAAGCTCAGCTTAACCCGCAACCTGTTTCATTTATTTTATTTGATATTGATTACTTTAAACGCATCAACGATACATACGGGCATGATGTTGGCGATCAGGCCATCATTCATGTGGTCTCTGTTTGTAATCGATATTTAAGCCCTGAGATGTTGTTTGCCCGTTATGGAGGCGAAGAGTTTGTCATCGCTCTTCCGAATACCTCGCTTCAAGAAGCCGAGAAACTTGCCGAACAACTGAGAGTTGCCTTGTTGAATGACCCCCTGGATGTTAAGGGAGTGCCTATTACGCTCACCTCAAGCTTTGGTATTGCCCAGTACAATGGAGGGTCAGATTCGCTGGAGTCCTTGTTACGCGATGCTGATACTGCCTTGTACGAATCCAAGCGTAATGGTCGAAATGCAGTGCGGGCGTATACTGTGAGTACAACCTAACCAACGTAGACCATGTCAGATGAATATGTATGATGATATGTATGGTAGTGATCCCTCTAGTTCCAGTTCAAAATAAACCGAGTACTGCTGATTTCATCTTGGTAATAACAAAAAATAGACAGCCAATGAGGCTGTCTATTTTTTGTTTGTTTCAACGAAACACCATCTTACATCTCATACGGCTTGTCCTAATTACGTCTGCAAACGCTTAACCAACAACTAACAATACATCTTCGTAGGGTGGATTAACCGTCCGCAACGCATTTAGATCACCTGATTATTCACCATCAGGTACACCATGATTAGCAAGAATACAGCCAGAAGTGTACTGAACATACGGATCTTGCTTTGCTCAGGACCCACATCACGTTTGTTTTTCACACCTTCTGCAGCGAGTCGCAGTGGTTTACCCATGATTCCTCCAATAGCCGCAATAGCCAAGAGCAGAACAACAACGACAGCCATCCAGACATGAGAATACTCACCTTTGGTCATCAGGTAACCACCAGTAAGAAGTTGGATTACAAGTCCATACTGCGCGACTTTGTTCAAAGAACGAAGTGATGCAAAGGCTCCCTCTTGTGCTGCGGCATTCAAAGTACGGATTTTACCGACCACAAATGGCAGAATCAAATAGAATCCCATCGCCAGTGCTCCAACAATATGGAGCAAATACATAATCATTGTCAAAATTTTCATCCTCCTCAACATTTTCGGTGTGCTATACATCACATCCCATTATACTGGGGAACTTATCCAAAGAAAAGAAAACCTCCGGGTTTACCGGAGGTTTTCTTTTAGCTTCTGTTCAAAAAGTTTTCAAACTTACAGGTTTACTACCGAAATGACGTTGCGAACCGAATCAGCCGATTTATCCAACCCTGCTTTTTCTTCCGCAGTCAGGTCAAGTTCGAATATTTTCTCAATGCCGTTCCCACCCAAAATGGTTGGTACACCGAGGAACAGATCATTATAGCCATATTCACCTTCAAGATAAGCGATCACTGGAATGATACGTTTCTTGTCCTTCAAAATGGCTTCGGTCATCTGAACAAGCGAAGCTGCTGGTGCGTAATAGGCACTGCCGTTACCCAGCAAATTCACAATCTCGCCTCCGCCAACACGTGTGCGTTGAACAATGGCCTCAATGCGGTCTGCCGGAATCAGCGTGTCAATCGGAATACCACCTACGCTCGAATAACGAACGAGGGGCACCATGTCGTCTCCGTGGCCGCCAAGAACGAAACCACGAACATCTTCAACAGATACATTCAGCTCTTGCGCAATGAAGGTACAATAACGTGCTGTATCCAGAACACCTGACTGACCGATAACACGGTTTTTAGGAAAACCAAGGGTCTGATAAGCTGCATAAGTCATCGCATCCACCGGGTTGCTTAGAATAATGACGATGGAATCAGGGCAATATTTTTTCACATTTTCACAAACGGACTTCACGATACCCGCATTCGTATTGACCAGATCGTCGCGGCTCATACCCGGTTTACGGGCGATACCAGCGGTGATGATTACAATCTCAGAACCTGCAGTATCTTCGTAGTTGGAAGTACCGACGATATGACTGTCAAATCCTTGAACAGGACTTGCTTCCATCATATCGAGTGCTTTCCCCTTCGTCGGGTTCTCCAGTTGAGGAATATCAACCAGCACAACATCCCCGAGTTCTTTTTGGGCAAGCATTAATGCGGTCGTAGCACCGGTAAAACCGGCGCCGACTACTGTGATTTTTTTGCGCTGAATAGTCAAGATTCACATCTCCCCTTACAGGTTTTTAATGATTTGATCCGCGAATTCAGAACATTTCACTTCAGTAGCGCCGTCCATCAGACGTGCAAAGTCATACGTTACTGTTTTATTGTTAATGGATGTTTCCATACCTTTGTAGATCAGGTTAGCTGCTTCTTGCCATCCCAAGTGCTCAAGCAACATTACTCCGGACAGAATAACGGAACCAGGGTTCACGACATCTTTGTCCGCGTATTTAGGTGCAGTACCGTGAGTTGCTTCGAAGATAGCATGTCCTGTTACGTAGTTGATGTTCGCTCCAGGAGCGATACCAATTCCGCCAACTTGCGCTGCAAGTGCATCGGACAGATAGTCACCGTTCAGGTTCAATGTTGCGATAACATCAAATTCGCCTGGACGAGTCAATACTTGTTGCAGAGCGATATCGGCAATCGCATCTTTTACGATGATTTTACCAGCATCTTCAGCAGCTTTTTGTGCTGCATTCGCTGCATCTGTACCTTCGTTTTCTTTGATGATGTCGTATTGTGCCCATGTGAATACTTTGTCAGCGAACTCTTCTTCAGCCACTTCATATCCCCAGTTTTTGAAGGCACCTTCTGTGAATTTCATGATATTACCTTTGTGTACCAGTGTAACCGTCTTACGGTTATGGTCAATTGCATACTGCACTGCTGCACGTACCAGACGTTTCGAACCTTCGGAAGAAACTGGTTTGATACCAATACCGGAAGTCTCAGGGAAACGGATTTTGTTAGCACCCATCTCCTGTTGAAGGAACTGGATCACTTTTTTCACTTCTTCAGAACCTTCAGCATACTCGATTCCTGCATAGATATCTTCCGTATTCTCACGGAAAATGACCATGTCTACCAACTCAGGACGTTTAACCGGAGAAGGTACACCGTCGAAATAACGAACAGGACGCAAGCATGTGTACAGGTCAAGCTCTTGACGCAGGGCTACGTTCAGGGAACGAATACCGCCACCGATTGGCGTAGTCAATGGTCCTTTGATCGCTACGATATACTCACGAATGGCTTCCAGTGTATCATTCGGCAACCACTCACCGTATGTATCGAATGCTTTTTGTCCAGCAAACACTTCATACCATGCGATTTTTTTGTTGCCATCATAAGCTTTTTCAACAGCTGCATCCAATACACGTTTGGAAGCTTTCCAGATATCACGGCCTGTACCGTCACCTTCGATAAATGGAATGATTGGATTACTAGGTACTTGAAGTGTACCGTTATCAATTTGGATTTTTTCGCCTTCAGTTGGGTGAGCAAATTTTTCTAATTTCATAGTTAAAATTCCTCCTAAGTTTCGTATATGCAGTATTCATCATACCACTAGTCTTGTTGAGAGAAGGGTCCTGAGAGCTTAAGCCAGTAAAGCCTCTGCTTTCCAACCCTTCACCTCGTCCATATTATTATACTGTTTTTGCGGCTATTAGCGAAGTTCAATAGAAACGTATTTCTGTTCTGTAGGGCCAGTGTACTCCGCACGTGGACGAATGATGCGATTGTCCGCAAGCTGTTCCAAAATATGCGCTGTCCATCCAGACACCCGGCTGATGGCAAAGATCGGAGTGAACAATTCCTGTTCGATCTCCAGTTGGGTATATACAGAAGCAGAATAGAAGTCTACGTTAGGCTTCAGTCCTTTTTGTCCTGTTACCAGTTCCTCGATCTTCACAGACATATCATACAAACGCGTATCATTGTTCATCTCGCCAAGTTCCTTGGACATCTTCTGTAGATGTTTGGCGCGTGGATCACCGTTTTTGTACACCCGATGTCCAAAGCCCATGATTTTTTCACGATTATTCAGTTTTTCCTGAATTGCCGCTTCAAGACGATCTGGCGTACCGATCTCATTCAACATTTTCATAACGGCTTCATTAGCACCGCCATGCAGTGGTCCCTTCAGTGCGCCAATGGCGGAAGTTACACCGGAATAGATATCTGACAGCGTAGCAACCGTTACACGGGCTGCAAATGTCGAAGCGTTTAACTCGTGATCCGCATGCAGGACAAGGGCTTGATCCAATGCTTTCACTGCGGTCTCGGATGGTTCTTCACCAGTCATCATATATAAAAAGTTCTCTGCGATGGAAGCGCCTTCTTTTGGAGCCACAGGTTCTTTGCCCTGACGGATACGGGCGATGGCTGCCACAATCGTTGGCAACTGTGCTTGCAACTTAACCGCTTTGTTCTCATTCGCTTCCGTTGTCATCTCATCTGCTTGCTCGTCGTACAGTGCAAGTGCAGAGACAGCGGAACGAAGTGCTGCCATGGTACTGACGTTTTTCGGATACAATTGGATTTGTGCAATCAACTCGCTCGGAATCGGCGCGTAATCGCTCAGGCTTTTACGAAGGGATTTCAGTTCATCCGTTGTTGGCAATTTACCGAACCACAACAAATAGGCAACTTCTTCAAAGCTGGCATGTTCAGCCAAATCGTCGATATCGTAACCACGGTATGTGAGCACACCGTCTACAATAGAACTGATCGAAGAGGTTGTCGCAACGATGCCTTCCAGACCTTTGGTAGCTGTCATATTACATCTCTCCTTTAATAAGCGAAATCAGGAACCATTCCAGAGTGTCATATAAGTGCCAAAATGCACCTATTCTCTTTTTGTAAACATTTTCATTTTAAAATTAACAAATATTTCAAACTACGGTTTTCCTATCTGTCAATCGGTATTTACTTATAACATCATACTGGATTTTGTCGTTTATGTGAACATGATGAGAGTTCATTCGCACATCAAACTTCTTTATCGGACTGATAAAGCATTTTTGAAAGCCTTTACAAAAACAAGGTTGACATTTAATGTTTTTTAACCAATCCTGTCGTATGAGAACTTTCTATTGCTATATTCTGTAATACTAAGGCATACTCTAGGCAAAAGAAAGAATCCCCATACATCTTGTTCAAAAGTCCACTCTTGAACAAGATCTGGTAACATCCCGGCGTTTCAAAACCTTGTAAATGCTCTATATTAATTAAGATAGCCATCTATTTTTAATACTGCTTCATGGATCATTCATAGGTCGGCTTAATTGAAATAAGGAGAGTTGATGCTTGGATAGAATAATAATGAAACGCCTGCTCCGTGGCTTATGGGTTATCATTGCGGCCGTTCTGATCGCCGTTGCCATATACTTGCTGTTCCCGCTTTTGTACCCTTTTGCGATTGCTTGGATTATCGCCTATGCCATGAATCCTTTAGTGAAACTGCTTCAGCATCGAGCACGATTCCCGCGCTGGCTGGCTGTGACTCTTTCATTGATCCTTTATTTTGGAGCCATTGCGGTGGTGCTGTCTGCGGCGATTACCCGCATGGTAAAAGAAGTCATTTCACTTACGACAAGCTTTGATCTTCATGTTGATGAGATCAAGGACACGTTTGTGCGCTGGACCCAGAATGACACCATTCAAAGTTTGACTGCGCAGATCAATGAATTTTACAAGGAAAATCCCAACTACCAGGAAACCATCAACAGCAATATTAGTAAAACAACTGAAACGGTGGGTACAGCCGTCACAGATCTGGTCACCGGATTTTTCAACATGATTCTGAGTCTGCTGACTTCTCTGCCGAACATGGGCGCGGTATTAATCGTTGTTCTGTTGTCTACATTCTTCATTAGCAAAAGCTGGACCAGGCACAACATCACCGTATCGGGATGGGTACCCTCTTCCATTCGCAAGCCGATATCCGACATCTGGACCGACCTTAAGAAGGCACTGTTCGGATACGCAAGAGCACAATTGATCATGATCTCGATTACAGCACTATTCGTCATGATTGGACTGCTTATATTGCAAGTCAATTCAGCCTTCACCATCGCTCTGATGATTGGTTTGGTCGATCTGCTACCTTATCTGGGTGTTGGCCTTATCATGGTGCCTTGGGCAGCGTACCTCTTTATGAATGGGGATCTGTATCTGGGCATTGGGATTAGTATTATCTATTTGATCTTATTGATCGCCCGTCAGATTATTGAACCGAAGGTACTTGCAAGCAGTGTAGGGCTCGACCCACTCGCCACGCTGGTTGGCATGTTTGTGGGTTTGAAGTTGTTCGGTGTCCTGGGCTTGATTATTGGCCCTGTCAGTCTCGTGATTCTGGATGCGTTCAATCGGGCTAACGTATTACGCGACCTCAGAACGTATATCATCAACGGCCGTGTCCGATGAGGCATCATCTTATGAGCACCCAGGAAAATAGAAAAAGGCTTCGTTCAACAGAAATCATCTGCTGAGCGGAGCCTTTTTCTATTATGCAAAACAACTGGTGTTTCATTTCGGACGACGATAAAACGTAATTTTGCCACTTTTCATTTTTTTCTCCAGCCACCCCAGGAAGAACAGACGGTACACCGGACGTGTTAATGGAAATACCAGTGTAAACCCGATCAGATCCGTTACAAAGCCTGGAATCAAAAGCAAGAAACCACCGACAAAAATAAAAAGACCATCGACCATTTTTCTTCCAGGTACCTTGCCACGCTCCATCTCGGATTTGGCGTCCACAAGTACTTTTCGCCCTTCAAACTGCAACATTGCTATACCAATCAAGGACGTGAGAATCATGAGAAGCAATGTCTTTCCGGCTCCGATCCAGTCACTCATCAGAACAAAACCAAATAATTCAATCACCGGAATGATTAAGAGTAAAGCCCACATCCATTTTCGCATTGACGTATTACCCCTTTCCCGAAAGCCACACCTTTTCAAGCGCGCTGTATAACTCAGAGGCTGCCTTATCCAGCCGAACTGGCTTCCAGTCCCCATTCACCCATACATGCTGGGTAGAACCTGTAACTAGCCGTTCACCGGGGAGTGATTCATCAGTTGACCATACCCGTTCTCCAATCGCCATATGCTCATCAGGTTCTTCAGACATGCGTCTTACGTCATACTCATAATTCAGTCGCAGACCACTAAATGCAGCAATACGGGTGAAAATGATAATCTCATCATCATATCGGGCAGGCTTGTGATACTTCACATCCAGTCCGGTTACGGGAAGCAGTAACCCCTGTTCCTCCATTTTACGATATGTATACCCCATTTGGCGAATCATCTCAGTTCGACCGATTTCAAACCAATTCAAATAGTTCGCGTGGTAGACCACGCCCATCTGGTCACTTTCTTGATAGCGTACACGAAGACGTGCCGCATACCAGTTACCATTGCTCTGTTCTCGCACGTTATCGGCCTCCTTCGCTCTATCATTCATACGTGTTACATCGTTGTAAAGTGTCAATAAGATGGAAAAAAAGCAACGGGACAATAAAGCCCCATTGCTTCTTTCCTGTTGCTTCTCCATCCAAGACGCTATTAAGCGTTGTTTGGAATTTGGCTTACTTTAATCAGGTTGGTAGAACCGGAACGACCCAAAGGTACACCTGCTGTGATCACAACCAGGTCTCCTTCTTTAACAAGTCCGGATTTTACGCCGCCTTCAATTGCATTTTCGAACAAAGCATCCGTGGAATCAACCAGTCTTCCTTTGACAGGAGTTACACCCCAAGCCAGAGCCAAACGACGGGAAGTTCTGTCTTCCGTTGTCACAGCGATGATTGGAGATTCTGGACGATACTTGGAAATCATGCGTGCAGTATGTCCTGATTCAGTCGAAGTAATGATCGCTTTTGCGTTCAAATCTTGAGCTTGAAGAGCAACCGATTGGCTGATTGCTTCTGTAACTGTTGTTTGTTGAGCAACACGTTGTTTCAGGTACAACTCTTGGTAAGGCAGAGCAGATTCTGCTTTTTCAGCAATACGGGACATGGTCAGAACAGATTCAACAGGGTATTTACCCGCAGCTGTCTCACCGGACAACATGATTGCGTCCGTACCGTCGAAGATCGCATTCGCCACGTCACTTGCTTCCGCACGTGTTGGACGCGGGTTACGCTGCATGGAATCCAGCATTTGTGTAGCTGTGATAACCGGTTTACCTGCAACGTTACATTTTTGGATCATGCGTTTTTGTACCAATGGTACTTCTTCCGCAGGAATCTCAACACCCAGGTCTCCACGAGCAACCATCAGGCCGTCAGACACTTCAAGGATTTCGTCGAGGTTATCGACACCTTGTTGGTTTTCGATTTTGGAGATGATTTGGATATGTCCAGCATTGTGTTTTTCAAGCAATTCACGAATCTCAAGTACGTCACTTGCTTTACGTACAAAAGAAGCCGCGATGAAATCGACACCTTGTTCGATACCAAATACGATATCGTTAGCGTCTTTTTCGGTGATACCCGGTAGAGAAATGGCAACGCCCGGAACGTTAACACCTTTTTTGCTTTTGATCGACCCGCCGTTAACGATACGGCATTTGATCTCGGTGCCTTGCACTTCCACCACAGTCAGTCCGATCAGACCGTCGTCGATCAGAATTGTAGATCCCGGTTCAACATCATTCGGAAGATCTGTATACGTAATGGAAAGACGTTCTTTGGTGCCCAGAATTTCTTCTGTTGTCAAAGTGATGTACTCGTCTTGAACCAATTCGATCGGTTCAACTTCGAGTTTACCTGTCCGAATTTCCGGTCCTTTGGTGTCCAGCAGGATTGCTACTGTTTTGTTCAACTCTTCGCATGCTTGGCGAATCGCAATGATCCGTCCGCCGTGCTCATCGAAATCACCGTGGGAGAAGTTCAGACGGGCCACATTCATACCGGCCATAATCAATTTTTTGGTGTTCTCCAGAGATTCACTGGATGGACCGATGGTACATACAATTTTCGTTTTACGCATTTTGGGTTTCCTCCGATTTTAAAGGTATTACTCTTTATCTATTTTTCTTTTTCCAACTATTAAATTTACTATACTTTTGCTCATTTGTATAGGAAATTCGTCACATTATTCAGCATTTCCCGACAAATTACTCGCAACATCGACTTTTACAAGCTCTTGAGGGGCTTCAATGGATGCTTGAGGTTCAAACGTGACCGATCCAATTTTACGGAATTTCTCATAACGATCCTGTTTCAGTTGATCCCCGCTCCAACCCTTCATATCGTCGAGATGACGGACCAACGCTTCACTGATGAAAGCAGCAGACGCTTCATAATCCCGATGAGCACCGCCGCGTGGCTCAGGGACAATCTCTTCAATGACTTCCATCTCAAGCAGGTCTTTGGCTGTTATTTTCATTGCTTCAGCCGCCTGATCTGCCTTGGATGCATCCTTCCAGAGAATCGAAGCAGCGCCGTTCGGAGAGATTGCAGAATAGATCGCATGTTCCAGCATCAACACACGATTACCCACAGCCATAGCGAGGGCACCGCCGCTTCCACCTTCGCCGATGACCACAACAATAACAGGAACCGATAGCTTCGCCATTTCCATCAGGTTGCGAGCAATCGCTTCCGATTGACCTCTCTCTTCTGCAGTATTACCCGGATACGCCCCTTTAGTATCAATAAACGTAATAATAGGACGGCCAAATTTGTTCGCTTGTTTCATCAGACGAAGTCCTTTTCGGAAACCTTCTGGATGAGCGCTGCCGAAAAAGCGGGCGATATTATCCTTCGTGTCTTTCCCCCGCTGTTGTCCGATTACCGTTACTGTCTTTCCATTCAACTTGGCAAGTCCGCCAACAACCGCAAGATCGTCTCCGAACATGCGATCACCGTGCAGCTCAATGAAGTCCGTAAATATCAGTTGGATCAGGTCCAGCGCCGTTGGGCGTTGCTGATGACGGGCCAGATGCATCTTCTGAGCTGCTGTTATGCCAGTGTAGATCTCTTCTTCAAGTCTATGGTAACGTTCTTCCAGGCGGGCAATCTCGTCCGTGAAGTCGATCCCTTTTTCCTGTCCAAACTGTACGAGTTCATCAATCTTTTTGCGCATCTCAACCAGAGGCGCTTCATATGGCAACTCACCCGCCATTTAGACCCCTCCTTTTTCACTATGCATATCCAGAAGCTTGCCAAGAGTGGCCCGAAGCTCTTTCCGGTGCACAACCATGTCCAACTGACCATGTTGCATATTAAATTCAGCCGTCTGGAAATCATCAGGTAACTTCTGACGGATCGTCTGTTCGATAACGATTCTGCCGGCAAAACCAAATACAGCGCCAGGTTCGGCAATGTTAATATCGCCCAAGCTCGCAAAACTTGCCGAGACTCCACCTGTCGTTGGGTCCGTAATGACCGAAATGTACAGCCCGCCCTGTTCATCCAAACGGGATAAAGCTGCGCTTGTTTTAGCCATTTGCATGAGGCTAAGAATACTCTCTTGCATCCGGGCACCACCTGATGTTGAGAAAATAATCAATGGTAACCGTTTCTCTGTGGCATGCTCAATGGCACGGGTAATTTTCTCCCCTACAACAGAACCCATGCTGCCTGTGAAGAAATCAAAGCTCATGACAGCAACAACTACAGGCAGGCCATCAATGGTTCCTTCCCCTGTAATTACCGCTTCCTTCAGGCCCGATTTCAGACGCTGTTGTTCCAATTTGTTGCTATATCCAGGAAAGCCAAGTGGATCAACCGATATCATATCAGCATCAAACTCAACAAATCCTTGATCATCAAGTACCATAGCAATGCGCTCCATAGCGTTAAGACGCATATGGTAACCGCAGGCAGGACATACTTTCAGATTTTTCTCCAATTCCTTGCTATATTGAATGGTGCCGCATTTGCTGCACTTGTTCATAAGCCCTTCAGGTATTTCACGTTTTGGGCGTTCTAGGACTTCCTGGCCTTCGCCGGGAAGTGCACGCTCGGAAGGTATGGTAGCGTACTTCCGTTTCTTCTGGAATATATCTTTGAACACAACTACACCTCTCCAGCCGTTGATTTGATGGCCGCAACCTGCAGAGCGCTGCTTGTGGCAGCTTCATCCGCGTGTTACGGTAAACCGCTTACGACCCACACGCTGCCATGGGCCTTGTCCAGCATTCACAACAAAAAAATCCGCCGGTACAGGGCAAGGATCACCGGCTTCTGTCAGCACGATTGATGTTACCTGCAAAAACCGAAAGATTGTTGCGCCGATGTTTGAATCTATCTTGGTAGGGTCTCCGGGAGCAACCAGGTCGGTCCTTGTCCTAACAAAAAAAGAAGGAAGGACAGCAGCATACAATACATGCAAGTCGATTCCTCTCTCCGCTTACGCGATTAGTCCCTTATGTACCGATGGTACTTCTTCATCTGCCAAGGCACGTTGATGTCGAACAAATCAGGAATGCAGAATGGAATTCAACACTTCCTGGACCTCTTCCAATTCCCCAGAAGGGACGCGAATCTCAAATTGCTGCTTGGATAAACTGATGGGACGGGTCTGTACCAGAAAACCTTCTTCCGAAAGCTTGGTCTTGATCTTGTCCGCAACCTTTGCTGTCGGTGCAATGTAAATCACCGTCCACATGCCTTGTCCGCCCCCTAAGCTAATGTTCAGAGCCCGTATATTGGACTAATGATAACATACCTCACTTTTTTTCTGCAAGAAAGGGTTCGGGACCTTTGGGGAGAATTTGGGATCATGAGGGACATTAGTCCCCCACGAATAACTCATATGGTTGACGAAATCTTCTTGTTCATACCTCTTCCATAAGCAGCCGCAAGCTTATCAGGGCAGCGTCAGCCGCCCTTGAAGACCTTCATATGAGCCATTAGATTGACCATAACAGACAAGCATGGTAATACAGGGGGTTAAAGGTCTGAGGGGTATTTTTTGGCTTTAATATTTTTGTGTGCAATCCGGGCAGAAGCCGCAGCAGCCACCCCTGCGACCAGATCATCCAAAAAGACATGAATGGCTGTTGTGTGTTCGTTCAAATCATGAATTACACCTATTTTTTCTTTATCCAGGTAACCAAAGCTGGTTAAACCAATCATACCATACACATGAGTAATGCCGAGGGCCAGAGTCTCGTCCACTCCATACAGGGATTCATCCGCTTCCATAATAGCCTGTAACGGTTGGGGCAAGAGTTTTTTCTCCGCAAGTTCGTCGAGAGCAATACCCGTATAGAGCGTATATTGCACCTCTCGTTTCTGCAGAACGGATTTCACGCTGGTTACACAGTCGTCCAAGGTCAGTTCGGGGTGGTACCCTTTTTGCAGACGGTATACAATTGCTGCGATTGCATCAATCCGTACACCCCGCCGGGCCAGCATGGCTTCTACGATTTCATATGACATATCTCGACCTCCCGCATCAATCCCCCGAGGACCACGAGGTCCTTCGGTGTTCTCAAGTGTATGCAGCAACCTGTTAAAATGTTCATAAAATGTGCGGATGGTTAAGACCAGTCGCAGCCTAAACCTGTTTCAGGATTGTACATTCCGCTCTGGTCTGTAGCTGGCCTATAACAAGTCTGCAATTTGTTTGTTTAAACCCTGTCGTCAGGGAACCGAGCTCGCACTAAAATAATCAAAAAAAACCTGTTCAGCTTTGAGCCAAACAGGTTTCATACTATGGATAAGTGCTATCACTTACGGGACAGCCTCTTATTTAATTTTGACCGTGCCTTCACCCAGCATTTTCTCCATCTCGGAGAACAAGGTTGGTGATGGCTTAATCCGGTAGGCATCACTCAGCGCAAGCAGCTTCTGCTGTTGCTCATAGAAGAGCACTGTCGCCACAGGTCCGGGATGCTCCTGAAGCAACTGCTTCAGACGTGCCAGAAGCTCCGGCTTCTCCGCATGCGGGGCAATCTTCACGAACACCCGCTGCTCCACAGCCCGCGGTTCACGGCTCTGCTCCGGGCTGCCTGCCGCCTCAGCGGCACCGCCAGGCCGGGAAGCCGCCGCATCGCTGCGCGTCGCTGCCGAGCCTTGGCTCCCGCTGCTACGCACAGCGGAAGCATCCCCGCCTGCGCTGCTGCGCTGCGCTTCGGCTCCTGCGCCCGCTGGTCGCCGCGGCGAAGCCGCCTGCGCCGGGCGCGAAGAGCTGCCGCTGCCGGGCTTGACGCGCCGGTCACGGCTGCGCAGCTGCTGCTCCAGTGCCGCCGGTGACAACGGCACCACTTCCTCAGCCAGCAGCTTAAACCCTTCGTCCTGCTGCTGCACTTTGGCACGCACGACGAGCAGTTCACCTTTCCCGACATGTTGCTGGCTACGCCGCCATACCTCGGGAAAGAGAACCACTTCACAGCGTTCAATCTGGTCTTCCAGCTCCATGAACGCCATAGCCTTGCCCTGTTTCGTCGTGATCGACTTCACAGACACAACCATACCCGCGGCGACGGTCATCGTGTCGTCTGCCGCCTCGGTCAGCTCCATGATCCGGTCAGCCCCACTCGATTCCAGCACATCTTCATAGTCATCCAGCGGATGCCCGGAAAGATACAAACCTAACAACTCTCGCTCTAGCTCCAGTTGCTGCCCTGAGGAATACGGAGGAATTTCCGGATATTCAATCTCCCAGTTTGGCGTCTCAACAAAGTCGAACAATTGAATCTGCAGATCCTCACGTTCCTTGCGCCATTTCAACGCTGCTTCAACAGTCTCATCCAGCATCGCCAGCAATTGGGCCCGGTGCCCAGGTAATGTGTCAAAAGCTCCGGCCTGGATCAGCGATTCAATCACACGTTTGTTGCATACACGCAAATCCACACGACGACAAAAATCGAGCAAGCTGTCGAACGGTCTCTCCTGCCTTACGATCATAATGCTTTCCATTGCCTGGGTACCAACATTTTTCACAGCGGCCAGACCAAATCGTATTGCACCCGTTAATTTTTCCTCATCCGAATTATCATTAGACACTGCAACGTTCTTCTCCACAGAGGACAGCTCCTCTTGTTCCGCGCGCGAAGAAGACGCCTCTTGTCCTTCGTCATTACCATTATCCATTGAAGAAATCGTCACCAATCCCGGTTCCTTCCGGTTGTCGGATGCCTCAGGCATGGTTGTCGCTGCCTGCCACTCATATCCACCACCGTCCTCTTCCGGTCCAGGACCGGGATCATCCGGTAGAGGTGCTTCACCATATTCGGTTTGTCCCGAATGCCCATCATGCTCATGAACTCGATCTTCCCTGAAGGAGCTCCCGTTACCATTCGTGGCATGTTCTTCGGCAGGGCTTCCGGGGTTACTCTCTGCATCTGCTCCCGCAGTCTGCTGTGATGCATTGCTCTGATCCCCGGCTCCTGCGCTGCCGGACGGCACAAATACAGGTGTAAACAGAATACCGCTCTCATTCACATCCGGCGGAAGCACCTCCATGTCCATACGCCGACATTCCACCACGTACTCTGCCACTTTCCGATGACTGCCCATTACGGCTGTTAACATGGATGCCATAAAATGAACCGGATAATGCGCCTTCAGATAAGCCGTCTGGAACGCAAGCACACCATATGCCGCGGCATGAGCACGCGGGAAGCCATAGTTGGCAAACTTGACGATCATATCATAGACCAGGTCTGCCTCTTCTTCGCTATACCCTTGTTTCAGACTGCCTTGTACAAAGTGTCCACGCTCCAGATCCAGCACTTCCCGTTTCTTCTTGGAGACCGCTCTGCGGAGCAAATCTGCCTCACCCAGCGAGAAACCCGCCATCCGGGAGGCTATCTGCATGATCTGTTCCTGATACACGATGATCCCGTACGTATCTTTCAGGATAGGCTCCAGATCCACATGGGGGTAATCCACTTCAATCTGTCCATGCTTGCCCTGAATGTATTTGGATATGAACTCCATCGGACCCGGACGGTACAAGGCAAGTACAGAGATTACATCTTCAAAACCACTTGGCTTCATCTCTTTCAGCACACGGCGTACCCCGGCAGATTCCAGTTGGAATATGCCCATCGTGTCCCCTCGCCCAAGCATCTCGTACGTTAACGGATCATCATCGGGGATAAGGCGGAAATCCGGAATTTCTCCATGTTCCCCAATCCAGCGTACACACCGTTCAATGATTGAGAGGGTACGCAAACCAAGAAAGTCCATCTTAAGCAGCCCAATAGACTCCAGGTTTTCCATGGAATACTGGGTTAACGCTGTCCCTTCACTGCCCTCCTGAAGTGGCACCGCATCGGTCAGCGGGTCACGGGAGATAACCACTCCCGCAGCATGGGTCGAAGCATGACGTGGCATGCCCTCGACCTTCATCGCCATATCCAACAGCTCACGTGTCTTAGGCTTGGTTTCATACAGCGCCTTCAGCTCAGGTGTAGCTTCCATGGCCCGCTCGATGTTAATACCAAGTTGCGCCGGAATCAGCTTTGCAGCCTTGTCCACTTCGCCATAAGGCACATTCAGGGCCCGCCCAACATCACGTACGGCTGCACGGGCAGCCATCGTTCCAAACGTAATGATCTGGGCGACATGGGCTTTGCCATATTTATGCGCGACATAATCAATGACCTCATCCCGCCGCTCATCGCTGAAGTCAATATCAATATCCGGCATGGAGATCCGCTCGGGATTCAGGAACCGTTCGAAGAGCAGGTTGTATTTCATCGGATCAACATCGGTAATATGCAAAGTGTACGCTACCAGACTACCTGCCGAGGAGCCCCGGCCCGGTCCAGTAACAATGCCTTGTTGATGCGCATAGGCGATAAAATCCCAAACAATCAGGAAATAATCCGAGAATCCCATGCTGTCGATTATACCCAGCTCATACGCCAATCGTTGTTCGAGTTCGGATCGAAGCTCTGCATCTGTCCAACGTGTGGACTGCGCATAACGCTCCTTCATTCCTTCTTCGCACAGCTGACGCAGATACACCGAAGGGCTGAGTCCATCAGGAAGCGGTCTGTATTCCGGCAAAATCGATTTGCCAAATTCCAGCTTCAACTCACAGGAATCCGCAATGCGGACGGTGTTTGCCAGAGCTTCCGGTACATGAGGAAACAAACGAGCCATCTCTTCTTCACTTTTCAGATAGAGCTGATTGGTTCCAATTCGGAGCCGATTCTCATCATCCACGGTCTTGCCTGTTCCGATACAGATCAGTACATCCTGAAGCTCCGCGTCCTCTTCGGACAGATAATGTGCATCATTGGTGGCTACAAGCGGAATCTCCAGCTCGGCAGCCAGTTTGATCAACTGCGGATTCACCCTTTTTTGCTCCGACAGCCCGTGATCCTGAAGTTCCAGATAGAAGTCGTCACCAAAGATATTTTTGTAGCGTAACGCCGCACGTCTCGCCTCTTCTTCTCGTCCATGCAGTAAATGTTGTGGTACTTCACCACCAAGACACGCACTTAGACAGATAATGCCCTCGTGATGGGCAGCCAGACTTTCCATATCTACACGGGGTTTGTAATGAAAACCTTCGAGATGTCCAATCGAGCACAATTTCATCAGATTACGGTAACCCGTCATATTTTTTGCTAACAAAATCAAATGATGAATCGGTTGATCCTTGCGGCTTCCCCGCTCTTTGCGGGACCCTGCTGTCATGTATGCCTCGCACCCTATAATTGGCTTGATGCCTCGTTCAACGCAGGCTTTATAGAAAGGAATTGCACCATACATCACGCCATGGTCGGTCAGCGCAAGTGTCGTCATTCCCAGATCTGCAGCCTTATTCACGAGATCCGGAATACGCGCAGCGCCGTCCAGCAAACTGTACTCGCTATGAACGTGCAAATGCACAAAAGAACTCATGTTTTTTTCTTCCTTTCGCCGCAGATAGTCGCAGCATTGATCTTCTGATCCGTCTGCTACCCTATCTATCTCATACTATATGAATTAAATAAATAAAAAAAATGGAATCACCTATTAAAATTCGTGACAACCTCTTAAAAGGAGACTTTATTATTCTATTTTATCATAACGTTTGGGGGCACGCCCATACAATAGAAGTACAAGCCGCTCCCCCTGTGACAGACCGAAGACAGGAGGTGTGCTGCTAGGTCTGAAAGGGGTGTTGCCAGTGAGCACATTTTTGTCCAAAGCCATTCTTGATTTCTTTATTGCGTTTGGAATCGTGCTGGGCGGCGCGATGATCGGAGGTATTGGAGCAGTGATCTCTCTTCAGCCTCCGACACAGACGATGCTCGATATTTCTGGAAAAATAAAGATATGGGCACTCGCAGCCGCTGTCGGCGGCACAATAGATCCCATGCGTGTCATCGAGAGCAATTTCCTGGATGGTAACCTGTCTCCGGCGGTCAAACAAATCCTGTATTTGATCTCTGCTTTTATGGGCGCGCATATGGGAACCGAGCTGGTGAAATGGGTGTGCGGCGGAGGCCGGAGCTAATATGAGACAGGAACAGCGTTCATGAGAGTTCCGCCATTTTCTCGTTACCGCCCGCTGATGCGAATGACCGCTGTGTTTGTTCTGGGAATGATCGCTGGATGTGTCGTCTACAACGGCGTATTTCACCTGAGTTACAATGCATTGTGGCTGAACAATCAGGAGCTGCAGCTTCAGCTGCATCAGAATGAGGAGGATATCAAAACGCTGAAAAAATACAGTAAACGCCAAACCGTTATCAAGGAAATCAAAGTCCGTGCAGAAGAATCGGATAAGGGGCCAGACGAGGCTTCTCTGAAAGTGATGTTACAGAAGCTCGGAGACGAACTTGAGGTACTTCGGGGCAGAGATGTATTCAACATCGATGAGTATAGCAAAATGACGCGAATCATGCTGAATCAGAAAGTGTACTCGGTCAGGGAAAAGGAGTACACCGTTCAGGTCAAAACGATGCTGGTTATGGAAGGCGTACTGCAAGTTTGGGTACAGATTCGCATGCACGTTCCTGCGTAACAGCAAAAAACTGCCCTTGTCTGCATCTCTCCATGGTACAATAAGGGCAGTAAATGCTTTCCAGAAAAGGAGCTGCGTCTTTGTGTTCATTGATGTACTCAAATATGCTCTAATCGCCATCTTTGCTGTTGCCATGGTTTTTGCAGCGTTGAACAGTATTCGTTCACACAGAAGCTCGGATGCTGCCAGCGCCGGTCTGTACCGTTCGTGGACAAATATCTGGATGGGTGGCATGCTTGTTGTTCTTGCCCTGATCCTGATGTTTGTCTTCACGGGCTCCACTTTATCTGTGATTGTGGAAGCGCTATTTCTGATTATGGGTGCGTATAATGTATTTGCTGGAATACGTAACCGCAGTTATTATGCGCGGCTT
This sequence comes from Paenibacillus sp. FSL P4-0176, assembly GCF_037975265.1. Classification (NCBI taxonomy): domain Bacteria; kingdom Bacillati; phylum Bacillota; class Bacilli; order Caryophanales; family Paenibacillaceae; genus Paenibacillus; species Paenibacillus sp. FSL P4-0176. Next base: position 2,253,560 of record NZ_CP150242.1, on the reverse strand, counting down.
CAACAACGGTCCAGTAATGGATCAGGTAAAACCTCCGGCCAATCTGCATGATTCGTTGAAGCTATATCATTGTGTCTGCAAAAAGAAGAGAGTACTTCCCCTTCATTAAGCGAAGCCAGAACCGCGCGACAGCGCAACCCGGCAGAGCTTCTTGATCAGGGAGTACTCTCGTTGTCTATGCCCGAGGCAACGTACCCTGCTAGGCATGGTCAATCGACTGCAATGTCATTACCGCTTTGCATACCACACTGCCTTCACGGGTAACCACAATGTCCATTTTGCACGTTCGACGACTGGTTTCCAGAATTAACGGTCGAACCAGGATCTGATCCTCAATCTGTACTGGTCGAACAAAATAAGTTGTTACATTATCCACCACATGGTCGTTCCCTGTAACATCCCACGCTGCCCGCCGGCCAGCCTGTGTCATCACATTCAACAGAACACCTTCGGAGATCGTACCCAGATCCGTTGCCATCTGAGGAATGATGAATCCGTGAAATAACAATTCGTTCTGTTCACCGCGCTCCTCGGCAAACCCGTTCCAGATCAGATGATCAAACGTCTCTCCCAGTTGTGGCTGCTTCTGTGCATCCCGCATGGCCTGAAGCACTTCCTTGCGTGTGACGGACGCAATCAGTTTGCGATTCCGATCCACAATTGGCAGAAAATCAATGCCTTCCCAGGTCATAATCTGGGCAGCAGAAGCAAGAGATGTCTGCAATGAGGCCGTAATCGGGCGGCGTATCACACATTTCTCAATACTTTGATCTTCTTTCAGCTCACTGACATCCTTCAGACTCACAATCCCGATGACCCGGTTCCATTCATCCACGACCGGGAAGCGATGTTCACCCGTCTCTGAAACCAACATATGAAAATCTGCGGCTGAACTGGTCACCTTCAGCACCTGCAAGCGAGGTTTCTGACCAATGATATCCTCAACAAGCATAATTTTTTTCTTAATCAGCCGGTCGAAGATCGCACGGTTAATCATTGAAGCTACCGTGAATGTATCATGTCTGGATGAAATAATTGGTAGCCCAAGCTCGTCAGCCATAATTCTTACTTCACGACTTGTCCCAAAACCACCCGTAATCAACACGCCCGCTCCCTGTTCGAGGGCAAGCGAGTGAGCATCTTCACGGTTACCTACAATCAGTAGACTCCCAGCGTCAATATAACGGGCCATTGCCTGTTCCTTCATCGCGCCAATCACATACTTGTGCAGCGGTTTGGCAAGACCTTCGTTACCCCCCAGCACATGGCCTTCCACAATGGTCACAACATCAGCAAAGGTCAACTGTTCCGACATGCCCCGAGGTCTCTTCTCGATCCGAACCGTTCCAATTCGTTCCTTGGTCACGACCAGCCCGAAGTTCTCCGCCTCTTTCACCGCACGATACGCTGTCCCTTCACTTACACCCAGCTCCCGCGCGAGTCCACGTACTGATATTTTGCTGCCAACCTTCAGTTGTTCAATATGTTGAAGTAACTGTTCATGCTTCGTGACGTTCTCTTCCTGTCCGTCCAACTGTACCACCCCCGAAGATGCATCTGTACTATACTGTATCTATTATAACACGGCTTCAGGAAAATAACCCCACCCCTACCCATTCTCACAGGCAAGTTCGCCATCTGAATTTAATCATCCCATTAACCTCTAATTCTGTATGTACCAAAAAAGACCGGGGCCCCTTTGTACCAAGGGATTCCGGTCTTCCATGTTGGATCTCATACTGTACCTTATACAGACTCGCTCCGCTCCTGCTTGTCCAGCAGTTTCATCTCCCACTGCCGCAGCTTCGCCCGGCGAACGGCTTCCAGTGCACGCTTCTTCTCTTCATCCACACCGAGAATAAAATGCAGATGTGCACCAACGATTAATAAGGAGAACAGCACCCATACGATGCCAAAAATATTAACCCAGTCCATTCCTCCAGCAAAGGAAATCCGCGGCAGTGCAATGACCAGCATCGACAACGCAATAAGCAGATAGATCACATGTTTTGCTTTTTTCAACCTCTTCACCATTCACAGCTCCTTCGTTCTTGATCGACTCTATATGTCTAGTCTATGAACGATAAGGAGCTAATATGAAAGGTTCAGGTAAAAAAACAAGACAAGCGTTTAGTACGTGTTCAAAAAGATCAGTTTTCAGTACCGAGAAGATGGAATGAAGCTAGAAATGGAGTAGCGGAGCGTAGGACAACTACGTGAGCAACCACAATGTTTCCGAAGGAAACAACCTTCGTAAGCCCCCGCTTATATCGGCTGAATTTCATATTCGATGCTGATGATGCCGCTAGGCATCCTTCGTAATCAAAAGTGGACTTTTTGAACTACCTTTTTACGCTTCAGCGCCACCGTACAGATGACCCAGGCTGTCAGCAATAATTTTATTCACGTCTTCAATGATGACACTGAGGCGACGCTCCGCATCAAACAAACGACGGATGTTCAGATTCAAACTCAGTACTTCAAACAGCTTCTCCATTTTCTCCATCTCATCCGGAGCTGGCATATCCCCGCTCATCATACGTTGTTGCAATTCCATTTGTTGATCACGGAAGTTATCCAGCATTGCTTTTGCATCCGGATCAGCTTCAATCAGCTTCATCGCGGAAGTAATCTCTTCCACCTCGCTGCTTTCTCTCAGTGCTTTGGCCAAATCATTGGCTTTGTCATAAATGTTCACTATTATTCCTCCTCAGATTGATTTGTTCATCCGTGTTAATACACGCTTTTCTCTCCTGTCAAACAAGGGCGCTCTGAAACAGGCCATCCATAACCTGCCTCGAAATCAAATGCATTTAATCCATATGGGTCAATCACCAAGGGTTATATGTCCTCATATGATGAAGCACATGCCATGTTCAGATGCCGTTCAACTTCGAGATCAGACATCAAGTTGCCGCCCGGAAGGAGATCCGTGATGTCCACTAAAAAAGTAACGATTCAGGTTACCGGCTCGGGCATCCTGCAGGACGACGTCATCATGCTGGGCGAAGGGGTGCTTAAGGCGCTTAAAATCCCTTCAGGAAGGCCGCTTCAGCTGCAATTTGGCTCTTTCCGCCGCGAAGTCACTGTTATTCCGGTACCAAGGTATGACGGGCTGCGCATCAATCAGACAGTTGCCAGCAAGACCGGTCTCGTTCCACGTTCGGTCCTGAGGGTATCCTATCGTTCAGCCAGCCGTACGCTTCGCCTTGGACCCTACATCAGTGTACTGGTTAGCCAGGATTATCCCGATCAGCCCGATCGGCCCTTTGGCTCCATCACGATGTTCTGTCAAGAACTGGTGAACGCCTGCCGTAAGCAAGGCGCCTATGTATCCTTTTTCACACCGGAGGATATTGGAGCGGTAACGGGTTATATGAAAGGCTGGGTGTATGATGACGGCTGGAAAAAGACTGTTCTGCCTGTAGCAGACGTCGTCAATAACCGGCTAACGTCCCGCAAGCTTGAGAACAAACCTAGCGTACAGCATTTTATGAAAGAAGTAAAATCGCTCTACGGCACGCAAACCTTCAATGAAAAGTTTCTGGACAAAAACGAAGTGTTTGACGCACTCAAGTCCATTTCAACGCTTAAACGAGTTCTTCCCGAGTCTCATTTGCTCAAGACGTCCGCCATGCTCAAGACGATGTGCAACCGACATCCGGTTGTATTTCTGAAGCCCGTCCGCGGTTCTTTGGGCAAAGGGATCATCCGGGTCTCACGTCAGATTGACGGAAGCTTCCTGACTCTGGCGACTGGCGTCGGGGGGACCCGGAAACAAACGTATACTTCTCTGGATAAACTGTATGCCAGTATGTCTGGGAAAATGAAAACAACGCGTTATCAGATCCAACAAGGGCTGACTCTCATTGACAACAGTGGCAGACCCGTGGATTTCCGTGCGCTCGTGCAAAAGAACCGTACAGGTAAATGGAGTGTAACCTCCATCGTCGCCCGGATTGCGGGCGGGAGTCACTACGTATCCAATCTGGCACGGGGTGGAAGTCTCAGCACCGTCAAGGATGCTGTTGCCAAAACACAGTTGACTGGATCAGCCAAAGCTTCCGCGTATGCAGGATTGCACACCGCAGCATTGGATATCGCCAAAGGGATCGAGAGTGCCATCCCTGCTCATTTTGGTGAACTTGGTATTGATCTGGCCTTGGACACCACTGGGCGCGTATGGCTGCTCGAAGTCAACTCCAAACCATCCAAGAATGATAATACACCACTGAGTGAGAGCAAGATCCGCCCTTCCGTCAAAGCCATGCTCGAATATTCTACGTACCTGGCGGGTTTTTGAAAAGTTATTCCCTATGGGAAACAAATCTGATAGAGGAGAGGTGCAGCGTAATGTTTCCAACATCTCAGACCAAGACACTGGCCATTCTGGTACGTGCAACCGAAGGCTCACCTCCCTTTACGGATGAACTTTTCTGCCGTCGTCTCAGTTTGGGGAGCATGAAATACGCCCTTCAGATTATTGTGATCCCGATATCAAATGATACAGTCCATCTCCCTCTTCAATGGGGATATGTCTATCATCAAGGGAAGTGGAATTCGGTACCTGTTCCTGCAGTCGATCTCATTATGGATCGTTGTCTTCGCCCTATCTCCAGGTACGTCAGACAACAGCTTAAGGAATGGATACCAACCAACGGCACAGATCAACACCGTTATTGGTCTGCTTCCCTTCCAGGAAAATGGGAGGTACATCGTGTGTTGTCCCGAAATCCTGAATTGAGGTCACAACTTGCTCCCACAACCCGGATCGGATCGCATATTCCTTGGGAAACATGGCTGGACCGTTGGCCCAAAGGACTGTTCTTCAAACCGGTATCCGGGACTCATGGCAAGAATACCTTTCGCCTGTCTCAGGGAGCGACTCCATCAACATGGGTCGTGGAGGGGCGTAACGAGGACAATGAAAACTTTTTTCTTACATTCAACCATACCCAGGCTGTATCTTCCTGGCTAGCATTACATCAGGCTGAGCGTAAGATGATCGTGCAGCCATATCTGGAGCTTAGCCATCATGGAAGAGCATTCGACATACGGGCTCTAATGCAAAAGAATGGGCAAGGTCGCTGGACGCTTACCGGATGTATGGTACGGGAAGGACCCGAAGGTTCACTCACGTCCAATCTTCACGGTGGGGGTAAAGCATATCCTGCCCACGCATATCTGCTCCAGCGATATGGAACGAACCGCACGGAAACTCTGCTGAAGAGCATCCGGCAGACTGCTACTCTTATCCCCACCCTGCTGGAAAGCCGTTTCGGCAGGTTAGCCGAATTGGGGCTTGATTTCGGAGCAGATGCAGAGGGCCAACTCTGGCTAATTGAAGTCAACTCCAAACCAGGCCGCACCTCATTTGCAGAAGCGGGCGACCGACGCATGCATACCCTGACTTATACCCGGCCGCTTGCCTATGCCCGTTATCTGTTGCAACAACATGTTCTCACGGACGTCTTTCGTCCAATGAAATTGCCGAATACATCCAGCAAAGCTGGCCTGAAACCCATCCCGATTCACGGCGGCTGAGGCCCGCAGCGCCCGCTTGCCATGGAGCCCAAGGATCTTTTCAGGATAGGAGGATAAATCATGAGTTTGACCTTTTGCAATCTGCATTTCACCAAGCAACCGGATAAAGTGGTTTATGTATCCAACGCTTTAATGAAGAGCCTCAACCTGTCCGGCAAAAAAACGGTGCACCTTCGCTTCGGGCGTGACCGGGTACCTGCAACGATCAAACCAATCAAAAAAGCAGGTAAACATCTGTATCTCGCTTCAGGTATCCGTAATATGATGAACGTTCCCAAACGGGGCAGTATTTATCTCCGGAATTTGCAAAATGATGAGGTCCAGTTAGGTCCACTGATCGGCGTACTCTCTGATGGGCCTGCGACGAGCACGAATCCATTCGGTTCCCGTACTGGTTTCATCAAACAGTTACTCCGTGAAGGCAGCCGTAAATCCTACATTTACGCATTTACTCCTCGGGATATCAATTGGCAGAACGAGACTGTATCGGGTTTTTTCCTGAATGATAACGGAAGCTTTACCCGCAGAACCGTACCTCTGCCCGATGTTGTCTACAACCGGTTACCAAGCCGTCGTTCAGACTTCTCACCAGCAATCAACCAGCTGCGGGAACGATTTGTTCGCCGAAAAATTCCGTTCTTCAACTGGAGCTTCTTCAACAAATCGGATATCTATACGTTGCTGGAGAACGAGCCGGCAGCAGGACGGTATATCCCTGAATCGATTACCAATCCTTCTGTTGAACAGATGAAGGAAATGTTGGAACGCCATCAGTTCGTCTACTATAAGCCTACTGCAGGAAGTCTGGGGAACGGGATCTACCGCCTGACTTATTCGCCCAAACGTGGATATTTCGCACGTTATCGCAAAAAAGGCGGTAATGCACTCCTGCGTTTTGGGTCCTTCAACAGTCTGATGCGCATGCTTCAGGGAAGACATGGTAAGCAGCTACGCGGATATGTAGTTCAGCAGGGAATACGCCTAATTGAGATTGATGAATGTCCAATTGATTTCCGTTTTCACATGCACAAAAATGGTAACAATCAATGGGTTGTTGTCGGAATTGGAGCCAAAAAGGCAGGACGTGGCAGCGTCACAACACACATCAAAAATGGCGGCTCCCTAATGACTCCTGAGCAGGCGCTCAGTCGCAACTTCGGCGATCGTGCGGGAGAAGTTCTTCAGCATGCCAAATCCGTCGCTATTACACTGGCCCAGGCGATTGAAACCCAGCACCAGCATCTGATTGGTGAGATTGGCTTTGATCTGGGCATTGATCAGGAGGAACATGTATGGATGTTCGAAGCGAACGCCAAACCCGGGCGCTCCATTTTCCGTCACCCTTCACTCCGGGTGGAGGGCAAATCGTCGGTGGAGCACATCTTGGAACACTGCCTGTATTTGAGCAAGTTCCGGAAGAAGGAAGAGATTTGATGACCCTTCATGATGATTTCAAACCTGTCATTGCTGTTTTGACCATGCATGATAAACAGCGTATGTTCAGGGGAAATCATCAAAATTTTCAGGATATCTTACAGACAGGCGAGAGCATGGGATACGTGGTGTACATTGTAACTGTACGGGATCTGAACGTGAGTGGCCCCACCGTGAAAGGATATACGTACAACAAGGGGAGTGGAAAGTGGGTTTCACAACCTTTCCCCCTTCCCCATGTTCTGTACAATCGTATTCCCAACCGGGAAGACGAAGGAAAACCTTCCGTGCAGCGTAAAATTGACGAATGCATGCAATCAGGAATCGAACTGTATAACCCATTCTTTTTCAACAAATGGGATCTGTTCGAATGGCTCAGGAAATCCAAATCGACTCAGCAACTGATCCCTTATACTCGGCGGATGCGAAGTGCTTCTTCTCTGGGTGCCGTTCTACGGGCGTATCCTTATCTGTACCTTAAGCCCGAGAGCGGCAAAGCTGGTAAAGGAATCATGATGCTTAAATTTCAGGAAAAAGAACGGCTTCCCTATCGTCTCAAAATACAAACCACACGTAGAAGCACGACCTATAAAGCATCTACACTTGCCAAGTTATGGGCACGAATTCGCAAAGAAACCGGACATACGCCCTATATCATGCAACAAGGCATTGAACTGGCATCCTCTCGTAAACGCCCCTTCGATTTGCGTGTTCTTGTACAAAAGAACACCAAGGGCCAATGGAGCGTAACCGGTGTAGGAGCGAGACTTGCTGGCTCCCGTAGCATTACAACTCATGTGCCGCGCGGCGGGAGCGTAGAAGACCCTGAGAAGCTGCTGACCGAGCTTTTTGGCGAAGAAATGTCAACAACCCTGATGAAACGTGTGAAATCCACTTCATTAATGATCGCAAGACAGGTAGAACGGGGATCAGGTTACACGCTCGGAGAAATGTCCATGGATCTGGGCATTGATGACCTGGGGGAACTCTGGTTCTTCGAAGCCAATGCAAAGCCCATGAAGTTTGATGAACCACAGATCAGACGGCGGTCATTGGAACGTATATTTCACTACAGCGCTTATCTTGCCCGTCAGTCCAAACGATGATAGACAGGAATACTGCAAAAAGAAGGTGATTGTTTGTGTCCTCACCTGTTCTGGGCATTATGACGTTGTACTTAAATGAACATCGCGCTCTTGAAGAACGAAGCGTTTATCGCAGAATGATTCTTGAAGGGCGCAAGCGGGGACTCGATATCTATGTATTCACACCAGCCGACGTACACCCCGGCGGCAAACAAATTGAAGCCATGGTTTTTCATGAAGGAAAAGGCTGGTCCAGGGAGTGGCGATCATTCCCGGACCTGATCTTTGATCGTTGCCGGATTCAGCGTAACCGAAGGTTCCAGCAATTGCTTGCTTTTCGTGAGAAATATGGGCATCTGCTCTTTCTGAACAGGCCACTGCGCAATAAATGGACCATCCACCAGACCCTTTTGCAAAAAGCCAACTTTCGTGAACACCTGCCGGAAACCGCTCTATTTCAGGATATGTCCGATGTAAACCGGATGCTTAAAGTTTCTTCTCTGGTCTATCTCAAACCCATTAATGGAACAGGCGGACGTGGTATTCTGCGCATTGAACGCAGCAGTAGCGAGGCTAATACAGTGCTTGTTCAAGGGCGGGATCAGAAGCGTCGTATCATCACTCCACGTAAAGTTCATTTATCACGACTTGGCGCGTTGCTCCAGCACTGGAACATGAAAGACAAGTATCTTGTACAAAAGGGCATTCAACTTCAGCTTCCGAATGGACGTGTGCATGATTATCGCATGCTCGTTCAGAAGAACGGAGAAGGACAATGGGAGCTTACTGGATGTGCTGGACGCATGGGTGCAGAAAAAAGCGTAACCTCCAATCTGCATGGCGGCGGTCAGGCAATAGCGATGGACCGACTCATGAAGCAATGGATCGAAGATGACGACCTCCGGGCAGAAATTAACACAACTGCAGAGAAATTCGGCATTGATGTTGCTTCGTTTCTGGAAGATACGTATGGGGACCTATGTGAGTTGGCACTGGATTTGGCGATTGACAGAAGCGGGCGTATCTACCTGCTTGAAGTTAACCCCAAACCTGCACGTGAAGTATTCGCTCGCATCGGGGAGCGGGATATCTATTATAAAGCCATCACTCAGCCGCTGGAGTATGCCTTATGGGTATATCGCAACAGACCTCCCGGAACGGCCAGAAAGCCAGCCAGTCCCAAGCCCGTTTCGCAAAAATCACCCAGAGTAAAAAGAAAAAATAAAGCCAAGTGAGTGAAGAAAAAGCAGGAGTCTATGTTCGCCAAGTGCGAGCATCTGCTCCTGCTTCACTGTTTTTATTTCTGTTCTTTCGACCATTGCAGCGTGTCGTGGTCAATCACAATATACCCTTTTTCCTCACCTTGCACATAAGATAATGCCAATCTCATCAGGTCAGGTTCCAGTAGGCATGTGGTTACACGTGTAACCTGGTCTGTATGATCCGCGGGGAGGCACAACGTCAGAATACCCACTTTACCCGAGAAATCAGTCTTGCCCTGGATGACCGATGTTTCCGACTTGGAACCATACACCTCAGATACCCAGCCGGGCTGCTCCGTCAACGCGAAGGCTCCCTTCCCGATGCCTGCCGTAACCCATTGCATCGTCAGCGTTATGGAAGATGCCTCATAGCTCATATCCGCCGTCATTTCTCCAGCTTCATTCATTCTCAACGCAATATCCGCTTGCGGATGCAGGTGAAAACGTTGCTCCAGAGTATGCTCTGCTTCTGCCTCCAGCCAATCCACAATTAGTAGTATAGGGATCTCCACCCCTGCCAGCATCCACCGACGATGTGTAACTGGATCTGGCAAATGTGTATATCCATCCTGTGAAGCATCAATGAAGTGATAGCTGTCATTGCTCTCCCAACGTAACGTTGTGGCCTGAGCCTCCGGTTCACCCCATTGCTGTGTGGAGAGATAAGGTGTCTGATCTAGACCATCCACCGTGACGGTATTGTGCGCCCGCGTACTTTTGAAATACCGACGCCATTTCCCTTCTTCATACGTATAACGTCCGGTGTCCGTGAAGAAAAGCTGGTTCTTCCACATCCACTCCACATTCAGCGCATCCGCATGTCCGTGTGCTCCGCCCATGGCAGCCGCATCAAAAAAAAGATATTGATACTTGTCCCTCATGACATAATATCCTGTCTGCGGAAAGGCTCGGCTCGACAACACCGGAGAAGAAGCAGCCTGTAGTCGGAGGCATCGCTCATATTTCTCCACACCCAGCAACCAGAGACACTCCGAGCTATCCGTTCCGCGAGCCATCAAATCATCATCGTCCAGGATCGCGCCAAGCAGGGTCAGTCGTTGTCGCCCATCGCCAACCCAATCCGAATCACCAATACCGGTAGACTGATGATCTGGTCGGATCAGCGCCTCAGTAAATGCGGCCATTTGGCGTAGACAGCGGGCATACCATGCCGAGAAAGGATGTCCTGAAATCTCACCCAACCGATAAGGGGTGCCAAACATTTCGATGCTGGCATTGTGGTAATGTGTTGTCAGTTCAACCTGTATTCCCTCTTCACCCAACTGATGCAGCAAACACAGCTCAAGACGTTCCATCGCCACTTGACGCCAGTATGGACTTCGCGGGTGCTGGTGGTAGAACGTAGCGATCATGAACAACCCTTGCATATGCATAATGGCATGATTGATTTCCGTGCTGCCGAGGTAACGGGTCAAAAACTCGGCGTGCTCGTCCAGACCTTGTCGAAACTCCGCCTGAAAGCCTTCGTCTATCAGTGAACTCGCTTCCATATATTTATATGCCGATATCCAGGACTGCACACGTAGTCCCGTCTCCAGCAGGCGCCACGGACCGGGTTTTTGAAAGAACACAGCCTCGTCGTAAACCAGATTTACAGGTACCGGGTTTTGCTGTCTCCAGCTACGGAAGTGGTCAATAAATGCTGTTACATATAGCGGATTGCCCTTCATCAGATACGCCTTGCCCAGATCGAGCATATGCCAGTGTCGATTGATGCCCCATGTGAACTCCAGATCATTGGTCGGGTTGTGAAGCCAGTCCACGGGTGTCCCCATCGGAATCCAGCGATTCAGATCGTTGGTATAAGGAACGATAAATTCATTCAGGATGGCACGATTGGCAATCGTGAGCGAATTTCGGGCTTCTTCCTGAAAATGTTTTTCATAATATTGGGCAGCCCGTTGCAGGTCCGTTGCCGAAAGGTAAAAATAGCTCATTGGGACGCCTCAAGGAAATCCTGACGGAACGGGGTAAACACATCCAGAATGACGGAGTCCTCCAGTGCCTTAACCCCATGCGGGACGTTAAAACCGGCATAAAAGCTGTCACCTGCTTTTAAGATGCGAGTTTCTTCACCGACCTGAACCTCAAAGCTGCCTTTGACGATATAACTGACCTGCTCGTGCGCATCATGGGAGTGAACTTCTCCAATACCACCTTTAGCAAAGGTAACCTCCACCATCATTAATGTACCGCCCATACCCAAGATCTTGCGGGAACTCGTTTCGTTCACGATATGTGCATCGATAGACGCATGATTAATAATCATTTTGCTTTTCCCCTTTCCTTGTGAATAAGCGACCGAAGTAGTTAAACCACGGCCGCTATGAACGTTTATTAGTCTTCTGTGGACAATTTACCCTGAAGTTTGGAAGAATCAAACGAAGGATCAGCAGTTATGTTGGTCAGCCCTGCCGCTTTGGTTTTCTCCAGAGCTGCTTTGTACCTTGTATCCAGATCCTTGATCACAGCATCGAGATCGCCACCCGTGAATACAAAGATTGAAAAAGCCTCACTCCATTTGGTGCCTTCCAGTGAACTCTCAGTTACCACACTTGGATTTGCCGGGAAAATGGCATCATAACGTTTGGGCAGGAAACCTTCAATGCCCGGAATGCTTGGTTTTTTGTCAGAGCTTAATACAGCAGGAATCAGTGAGATTCCGTATCCTTTTTCGTAATACTCACTCTGAAGATCTGTGCTGTACACATACTCCATAAACTTCCATGCCGCTTCCTTGTTGGCAGAATCTGCATTGATGCCGATGTAGGAGCCCCCGATGACTTGTGAAGCGCCCTTGATCGTTCCATCATTAGTTGGTACAGGAGCGGCTGCCCAATTTTCTTTTGTAGGAAACTGATCTTTATATACACCTGGTTCACCGGAGTGGTTAATGTACATTCCGATTTTGCCTTGAGCAAACTGGGCTCTGAGCGGATCGATGTCCAGACTTTCAACTCCTGGCAACATGCTGCCATCCTGATTCATCTGACGAAGCGCCATTGCGATATCCTTGTACATCCCAAAATCAAATTGGCCTGTCTTGTAGTTGTAACCATCAATACCAACATTATTGCTTGCACCTGCAATCGTATTGGCTGCTCTCCAGAAGCCGCTGCTGCTCTTGAATGGGCTGGCAAAGCCATAGATGCCTTCACTTTTACCAACTTCGGTAATTTTTTTGGCATCCGCAACCATCTCAGCCAACGTTTTTGGCGGACTCTCGATCCCTGCCTTTTTGAAAATATCTTTGTTATACACAAGCCGCCAGACCTGCCCTGTATTGGGGAGGGAATATATTTTTCCATCAATCGTGTTTTTATTTTCAATCAAGCTGTCTTTAAATACGGCCTTCATCTCATCACTCATGTATCCATCGATCGGGGCGAGATACCCCTTCTGATAATACGTCTGAAAATCATTAACTTGCAGCACATCGGGTGCCTGCTTGCTGGCAAAAGCAATATCGACCGCCTGTGGATAGTTGTCCCCCATCACGGTCATCTCCACTTCAATGTTGTCCTTGTTCGTCCGGTTGAACTCATCGATCTTGGATTTCATAAAATCAGCATCATGGCGGTCCGGTGTCCAATATATGATTTTGGTTTTCCCTCCGGCATTCTCCCCGCTGGTCCCCGATTCGCTATTTGCCGAAGTACCACTGTCAGCAGAACAACCTGCCAAACTTAGCGCCAGCAATGCACTTAGCGTAGTCACCATCCACTTTTTAACCATTGATATGCCCCCTTATGCTTGTCTGGACAACCTGTTTGAGTTATCCGTTAACGTAATGATAATCGCTACGCTTTCATGGAGGTGAGGGACATTCTAACTTTGCATGGTGGGAAAAATGACGATCCGTATCTGTTTTCAGTTCTCATACATTTGCCGGAAGCAGGTTGGCGTCATGCCGCAATATTTCTTGAACAAACCGCTGAAATAAGGCCTGTCCTCATAACCCAGCCTCTGGCAGATCTCTTGCACCTGTACACCTGCAACCAGCAACTCTTTTGCCTTTTCCATCCTCATCTTAGTAATATATTGAATCGGCGTTATGCCCGTTTCCTTTTTGAAGGCATTGGCAAAGTAACTCGGACTTAAATGTACGGATTGGGCACAGGCATGCAACGTCAGATTTTCTGCAAGATTCAAACTGATATATTCCTGCGCCTTGCTAATCGCCTGTTTGACATCGGTGAGTCGTTTTTTGTCCATAATCTCGCAACCCATACTGCTAAAATGTTTGATATATCCCCTCCAGCCCTCAAACGTCAAGGAACGCATCGCCTCAAGCACTGTCAGGTCGGCCTCCAGACGCAAGCGTTCCTCTGCTGTAATCTCATCACAAAAGGCACGGTAGATGGCAAAAGCAAGTCCAGACAGCAAACGAATCATCGTGAGTGGCTCGGGAAAACATTCGGAGACCTGCCATTCTTCGAGAATTTCATCAATGATGCGGTGACAGGTGCTCTCATTACCACATTTCAGTGCATAAAAGAGCTCTTTTTCCTTCTCCAGAGGATATATCGGAGCCACACAGGCCTGATTCTCCAGTTCAGCATACTGGAGGATGCAATTGCCTTCACTGTAAAAACGATAGGATATCGCCTGATCTGCATGTGCGTAGGACGTCCAAATTTCCTGTGGTCTGCGGGCAATCGTACCCACACCAATCGAGACTGTTTTTTTGCTGAATCGCTCCACATTTTGGCGGCATTGCTCCAGTAGCTCGGAGACGTCGATCTGGCTTGGTGTGTTCAATATGGCTGCAAGCCGGTATCGGTTTTCCCGTAAAACAACGCCCTTGGTATAACGGTTTATGGTTTCTCCCACAATATTTTGGACCGCAAAAGGAACGATTTCGGCATCCAGATGCATCGTGTATCCATATCGCGTATAACCATCCACCTCAATGACCATGACGAGAAGATTGGAGGAATCGAGATCAATCTGCAGCTCATTCCAGCGACTTTCATTCAGGAATCCCCCGATTTCATGACGCAACAAGCCCAGTAGATAGCTGTGACGCTCATACTGGCTACTGCTCTCCACCTTCTGCTCCAACTGTTCCAACTGCTTGCACTGTGCCTGCTCTTCCGTAATTACCTGTCTTACCTTCAACACCGCACCGAGTATTTCTTCAGGGGTAAACGGTTTGAGTAAATAATCGGATGCACCAAGCTTAATGGCCTCCTGTGCATATTGGAAATCCGAATAACCACTGATGAAAATAAATTTGGCTCGCAGTCCGGCATCCAATGCCCGCTTCATTAGCTCCAGCCCGCTCAGCTTGGGCATCCTGATATCACTAATCACGATGTCGGGTTGCTGCTCCAGCAACAAGGACCAACCGCGCTCTCCATTGCCCGCCGTGCCTACAATCCGAACCTGATGATCTTCCCACGGAATAGTTGAAGATATGCCCTTTACAACTGCCTGGATATCATCCATAACACACATCGTCAATTGGCCCATACTGCCCCTCCTCAGGTGATCGGAATCTTGATAACAACTGTTGTTCCCACATCTGTACTGCTATGAAACACAATCGAGGCCACATCCCCGTAGTGCAGGCTTAGTCTGCCATGGAGATTGGATAGGGCATAACCTTTGCGTCCCCCGTCAGGAACATCCTCAGCATAGATACTGGCTACATCCATCCCACATCCATTGTCAGCCACCTCCAGCCGTAGTGTGTCACCCTGACGATCAATGCGGATCAGGATAACGCCCAAATCTTCTTTGTCCTTGAATCCATGCAGGATGGAATTCTCCACCAAGGGCTGAAGCAATATTTTTAAAATATCAACAGCGTAACAAGAGGGGTCCCCCACCTCAATCCGATAAACGAACAGATCCTCGTAACATTTTTGCTGAAGCTGCATGTATTGTTCGACATGTTTGATCTCCTGCTCCACACTGGTGATGTCTTTCCCATCATTCAGTCCCAGACGGAATAATAAGGATAAGGAGACGATCATCTCACTTACATCCTTCTTCTCTCCGCTCTCACTTTTCCAGAACATCGTATTAAGGGTATTGTAGAGGAAATGAGGATCAACCTGCGCCTGAAGCGCCTTAACTTCAAACCGCCGTTTGTCTTGCTCCGTTGTCCGTACTTCTTCAAACAGAATCTGAATCTGGTCCAACATCCGATTGAAACGATGCCCTACAGCGCTGACTTCATCGTCATACTTGCTGCGAAACCGCACATCCAGGTCATTGGACTCCACCTCAACCATCAGGCGTCGCAGTTTGTTCAGTGGCTTCAGCAGAGCGGAGGCCACCAGGCTGGACAACCCGAGTGCAAGCAAAATGCAAAACAACATGATCAGGATAATCAGCCAGCGTATCTTTTGGAGGGGGGACAACAAGTCAGCCTTGGACTGTACACTTACCATGACCCAATCCTCGTTCATCGACAATGCCGAATAGTTAACAAGCATGTCCTCCCCCTGATCGTTCCTGTAGGTAAAATCCCCAGCATCGCCACGGCTAAACTGTTGGGTAAAGTCAGGCTCCATAATGAAATCGTAATTTCGGGACCTGGGCCGAATGACTTCATTTCCGTTTTTGTGCAACAAAAACAGTTGAATCTGGTTATTCATGAGATCCTGCGTCAGAATGTCTCGCATCGCCTCTTCCTTCATATTGACGACCATATATACATTCGAATAGGTATGATTATCGATCACAATAGGTTTGAGCAACAGAGATAACACATTTCCTTGGGATTGGAACAATTGACTCTGATGTGAACCAAACCACATCGTATTCCAGCCTTGCAGCTTCACGTAGCGTCCGTATTCCCTGTCGAATGAGTTATTGCGATTCGGAAAGTCTTTGGTCGAGAAAAAATCACCGATGGGTGTTGTCAGATATGCAGTATCAATCAGTGGCTCTACGAGCTTCAATTGAGCAAACGATGTTTGCAGCAGCGAGAGATTCTGATAATAATGAGATGTGTTATTTTTTCCCACGTCCTTCATGACCTGGGTGAACGTTTCATTGAGCATAAAAGAAAAAGAGGATACAACAATGTGCCTTAGATGTTCATCCATAACCTGCACTGATTTGTTCAGAATGCTTTGTTTCAGTTCAAGTGCATTCTGCTCAATGCTTCGTGCAGCAAAGAGATAAGAGCATATCCCGGTCACACTGATGCATAAGACAACGAGAAAAATGTACAGCAGCTGTATTCTTTTTTTCAGGGACATTTTATAAAAGTCGAATATCATCGGCGCTCACTCCTTGAACACGGCTTGGCCCGTCCGCTGTGAATTAAAATGAGTATAGCACAGTGGAATAACCCGTAAAACCGTTTCCATGATTGTGCTCACGCCTATCCTTTCACAGCTCCCAAGGTCACCTGCATGAATGATTTGTTGGCAAAAATATAAACGATGAGCAGCGGCAAAATGGACAGACAGGCTCCGGCCATCATCAGTTGGACCTCAGCCGCAGCTCCGATGCCATATCGCAGATTAGCCAGCCCAACCGGCAAAGTCTGCAAGTCCGGATTGCTCATGGTGAACACAAAAGGAAGAATATATTCATTCCATGAACTCTGAAATACACCCAGACCTGCAACGGCGAGTCCGGGGCGCAGGAGTGGAAGAATAATTCGCCAGTATGTGGTGAAAAAATTACAGCCATCAATCATCGCCGCTTCATCCAGTTCGCGCGGGATGCTCTTGAAGAAACCAATCAGAATAAAATATGTGGCAGCGTGTGCGCTGATCAGTATAATAATAACGCCCCACAACGTGGTATTCAGCCCCAGCTTGACCATGAGGTCAAATTGCGGACGCAGCACAACCGCGCCTATGGAAATAAACAGAGTAGATGCCATGAGCAGGGTGTACCCCTTTTTCCCTTTGAAATTCACTCGATCCACAGCGTAGGCTGACATCGAAGCTACCAGCAGTGTGCCAACTGTTGTACTGATGCTAACAAACACGCTGTTAATGGTAAAACCCGAAAAATTGGCGGTTTTCCAAGCCTGAGCATAGTTGGAGAACTGCCAAATCTTCGGCCAGATGGTAGCTCCTCCGGTCAATTCCTGGTTTGTTTTGAAGGAACCGAGCAATACAAGTATGATGGGGAACAGCGACAGCAGAGCGATTGCGATCAAAAACAACCAAAGTACCGTTCGTTTGGTCCAGCGAATGAGTTGGGGAGACCCTGAGGGCGCAAGCACGTTTTGAGTCATCATCGTTTCCTCCTGATAATTTTATACGTGTTCAAAAAGTCTGTTTTTCAGTACCGAGAAGATGGAATGAAGCTAGAAATGGAGTAGCAGAGCGTAGGGAAAACTACGTGAGCAACGGACATTTCGGCTGAATTTCATATTCGATGCTGATGATGCTGCTAAGCATGATTCGTAATCAAAAGCGGACTTTTTGAACAACCTTTTAATAGACATCGTTGAGCTTTTTGGATATCTGGAAGTAAATAAGCGTCACTGCCCCTACGATGAGAGCCGTTGTGAAACCGACTGCACTGCCATAACCGAGCTGCTGGAGTGATTGGGTGTCAGCCGACACGGGAAACAACAGTTTGAACAAATACAGATACATCACCTCTGTTTTGCCATACGGCCCCCCTTCGGTCAGCACCATAATACTCTCGTAACCTTTCAGCGCCGTGGTAATTGCCAGCATGATGATCATCTGCAAGACAGGACCCAGCAACGGAATCGTTACATTCCGCAGTTTCTGAAACTCACTCGCTCCATCCAGGGATGCCGCCTCATAAAGCTCTTCAGGAATGCTCTGAAGACCCGCAATGAACAACAACATATAGTTGCCCACAGCCCCCCAGATGGCGATGATGATGGTTGTTAGCATGGCATGTTCAGCCCCCAGCCAGCTAATAGGTTCGGAGATCACATGATACTTAAGCAGCAATTGGTTCAATATTCCGTTATAGGAGTTGAAAATAATAAAGAATACAATCGCCATGACCGAAGCGCTAAAAATAGTGGGAAGATAATAGATCGCCCTAAAGAGGGATCGCCCTCTCCATTTGCGATTCAGAATAATCGCCAAAGTTAACGACAGTGGAATCGTAACGACGAGTTTGCCCAGGGCATACACACCCGTGTTGCCTACTGAATCCCAGAATTGCCCGTCACGCAAAATGCGTCCAAAATTATCAAGCCCGATGAAGACAGGCGTCCCGATGCCTTGATAATCATAGAACATGTAACGCAGCGCCCATAACAGCGGATAGATCCCGAATACAACAGTTAAAAAAAGACTTGGAAAGATGAACATATAGGCATGTATTTTGGATGGTTTCACCAGAATCGGACCCCCTATAGCTTTTGAATGAAGTATAGAGGGAATATGGAGGAAAGCGGGATAGGGAAATCAACTTTCTGCAGGGGAGAATGTGACTGCATGACTAAACAAAAAAACCTGTATTCAACGAATTTCCGTTGAGTCTACAGGTTCATATCATGCGGTTCGTAATCTTAAATCTCATTAAACGTATACAGCGTAGAGGCTACTCTGCTTCATCATACAGACGCAGCAGTTCTGTAAAATCAGAGATGAGCACATCTGAGCCTGCAAGCTCCTCATCACGACCAAACCCGGCATAGGCACAGCCGATGACCGCCTGACCGTTCATTTTACCCGCTTCCACATCAGAAGAGCGATCCCCTACCATCCATGCGTCCTGAATACGATGTTTCTCAAGCAGGATCTGCACCAGATTAATTTTGGAAGGAGTCTTGTACTGGCCTGCACTGTATACCCCTTCAAAGAAAGGCATAATCTCGTGTGCAAACGCCACACCCTTCACATAGTCCTCCAGCCCATTACTTGCGACAAAAAGACGCACTCCTTGTTGTTTTAATGCTTGCAGCGTTTCTTTCACCCCAGGATACAATTGAGAACTTCCTTGATCAAGCCCCTCAATCTCCAGTTGAAGCAACAGTTCGTCTGCACGGCGATGTGCCGCTTCCGATGCCTCAGGCATAACCACTTTCCATATATCTTCGAGCAACATGCCCAAACTTCCCAGCATCCGTTCCTCGGGTGGAGTTTCTCCTTCAAAATGCCCTTCGGCACGCAATGTATCAAATAGTTGCTGGTAAGCTGGCAACAACAGGGTCTCTGTCTGGAACAGCGTACCATCCATGTCAAAAATCATCGCTTCCGGTTTGAGCAATACCTTCTCTTTATTCATGTCCAATGTTCCTTTCGGATTGGGATATTGTATATGTAATTGGAATCGTTCCCTTCCCATGATAAACATAACGTTTGAGCGTGTAAACCAACGATTGTAAAACATCATCAACCCCAACCTTATACAGCATCAACCAAACGTTATATTGCAGTTAAACAAACGTTATATTGCAGTTAAACAAACTATATACAAAAGAAGTTCCTTTACGTATAATACTAAAAATAGTTCTTTAGACACCTAATCTAAAGACCTACAATTATCACATTTCCGTTTTTTTCGACAACTACATATACCCCATAGAGAGGAATAACAAACATGAAAAAGCGAAAGACCTTTAAGATTTTTTATAAGATCGGATTAGGATATTTACTCGTACTGGCTGTACTGGCTGGTTGCATCCTGCTGATTCAGAACAGCACAAGTCAGCTCCAACGGGAACTGGATTTTCTGGTCGATCACGATATGAGGGTACACGCCCTCACTTATGAACTCGAAAGAAACATGGTAGATATGGAGACAGGTCAACGCGGTTACATCATCACCGGTCAGGACAATTATCTCGATCCCTACACCCAAGGAAAAGAGCAACTTATTACACTCAGAGATGAACTTGCTGCTCTAATTTCGGATAATCCGGCTCAACTTGCACTTTTGGAAGACATACATACTAATATGGAGAACTGGGTCCAGGTCGCTGGTGAACCTATGGTCGCCCTTCGCCAAGCCAATAATACACAGGCCATTCGAGATTTTTTCGCAGATGATCCAGGTAAAAGAGACATGGACCAGATTCGCACTGCTCTCGATACGTTTCGAACCAACGAGCATACGTTAACCGATAACCGTACAGAAGCACTGAAGCAAAAAAACACACTACTGAACCTGGAACTGTATGGGGCACTTATCGTTGTCGCCATTATCTCGTTCATCACTGCTTTGATCCTTTCCCGTGCCATTGTTAGAAATATTCGTACCGTAAAACAGGCATTAAATGACATTGGTTCTTCCAATGGTGACCTGACACTGAGAATCGCTACGCCAATGAAAGACGAAACTCGTGAACTCGCGGAGGCAGCCAATACAATGCTCACTGGTTTGCAGCAAATGATGCTGGACGTTCAGAGCAATGCCATGATTCTGAGCACAGCTTCGGATCGATTGGATAAAGGGGTTGCCGATAGCCATCTTGCAGGAAAAGAAGTTGCCACAGCCATGGAACGTGTCGCTGAAGGCGCTGATGAACAGGTTGCTCTTACGCAAACCATGGTAGCTGCGATGCAGCAATCCCTCAACGGGCTTAATCGTGTCGCCTCCTCGGCAAGTGACGTGGCAGGCCGTGCAGTTCGTACCGAATCCATTGCCGTGGATGGGCAACAGCGCATTGATAATGCTGTGGGTAAAATGAGTTCCATTGAGCAATCCTTCCTCTCTGTACAGGAAGCCATTAATGAAATTTCGAAGATGTCTGATCAAGTGATCAACATTGCAGATTCAATGTCAGGTATTGCGAGACAAACCAATCTGCTTGCACTTAACGCCGGAATTGAAGCTGCCCGCGCTGGGGAAAATGGACGTGGCTTCGCTGTCGTTGCCGCGGAAATCCGTAATCTCGCAGACCAAAGTGCAACATCAGCCAAAGAGATTACAAGTATATTGGAAACCGTGGTAGCAGGTGTTCAAAGTACGGTGCAGGTGGTTGATGAGAGCACGCTACATGTGAATGAAGGGTTGCGGACCATTGAGGATGCAGGTAATGCTTTTTCAACCATTACTCAGCATATTCATAACCTCAGTGGTGAAGTTCTGGAGGTATCTGCTGTTGTCGAGGAGTTAACTTCCGGTAGTGAGGCTGTAATGAAGTCCATTAATGAAGTATCGGCTGTTGTGGAAGATACTGCATCAGCTACAGAAGAAGTATCTGCGATGACGGAGGAACAACTTGCTTCTCTGCAGGAAATGTCTGACACGTCCAAGCAGTTGAATGAAATGTCCGATGCACTTGATCAGCTGGTTAAGCAATTCAAGCTGGCTTGAACTGAATCAACATACTGATCGAGTATCTAAATAGCTGTATCATGAGCATATATCAAAGGAAAAAAGCATCGCAGACAGACTCACCCGAGCCTCTGCGATGCTTCTTTGTGTTAGGGAGAGCTGAATCAGTAAAAGGTGCACCGGGCACCTCATATGAAAAAACCTAAGCACTCCTTTTCTTATCTCGATTGTTCTGTGTTCCGTAGTGCTTCCAGTACCAATTGTGCCTGATACCCATCGTTAAAATCATATATCTTAGCTGGTTTGCCTTGTATACGGGCAATGACATGTTTAAGAACCGGCAATTCACTGGCGGATTCAAGTACTTCCACTGGAGAAAGTGGCTGTCCCACCAGGCCCGTCTTCAATTCTTCCCAATTTTCCAAGGCAATCGTGCCCTTCGCACCGTACACCACCATGGATACACGTTCTTCCCCCGCAAATTGAGAGATGCCGTTCAGCTGAATTCGAGTCCCGTCTTCCAGTTCCATTGCAGCCTGTACTTCAAGTTCACATTCTCCATTCTCAGGATATTGAACCTGAGTACTTACTACCCGGACGGCACCAAACACCTTTTGAATCATATGAATCCAGTGAATCCCCACTTCAAGAATAAATCCACCCTGTTCCCGGCTCGTAATCCATGCATTCTGTTGCCATGATCGTGGCCACTGCGGGAATTGCAAAATGAGATCTATTTTGCGAATTGTCCCAACAGTACCCTGCTCAATCATCTCTTGCAACTTCAGCACGGAAGGTTCATGCGGCATAGAGAAGTGGATGGCATGAACAACGTCCGCCTGCTCTGCTGCATCCAGCATTTTTTTGGCTTCTTCTACACTATTGGCAAGCGGTTTCTCGCAGAATACATGAATTTTGCGCTCCAGTGCTTCCATGACAACCGGGTAATGAAATTTCGGCGGAACTGCAATATACAGCAGATCAATCTGATGTTCATTCATCAATTGCTGGTAGTCCGTATACGTCTTAACTCCCCGATGAGAAGCTGCAAAAGACGCCAAACCTTCCTCATTCGCATCACACACCGCTACAATCTCAATCTCCGTGTCCATCTTGGTATTCTCGATTAGATGAACCATATGTAATCCCATTTTACCCAGCCCAATCAGAGCCATCTTGATGACTGTCATTCCATCCCCTCCCAATTCCTTTCCAGTATAGCAGAAAGCAAAGAATTGCAAATGCGATGCATTGATACGAAAAAAAATAAACCTCTAGCTTTCAAGTCGCTATTAGAAGCTGAAATTCATCATTTACAGTCATTTTTTTACATTATTTGTAACTTCGTTGTGATTGGGTAATTCGTTGCAGGGATATATAACCAATTATTTTTACTTTATCCAGCAATACTTAAAGCGTTACCAACTTAAGAATTAGGAATTCAGACTCACAAAAACAGGTTGACAAAAAACCACAAAAAAAGATACTCTTCCTAATAACAATGAATATTTCCTCTTACAACCTTAGACTGTAACTTGCATTCAATAAATGGAATATGCGTATGGTTCTAATAACCTATTTCATGAAGCGAGGTGTCCCGCATGAGAACAGTTGCGGACTATTTGGCAGAAACTCTGCGTAATCTAGGCGTTACTCATGTCTTTGGTATTATTGGTAAATCCATCTGTCCTGCTGTACTGAAAATGGTGGATTACGGATTAGAGTTCATTCCAGGCCGTCATGAATCCAGCTCAGGTTTTGCCGCATCCGGTTATGCATTACAGACAGGTAAACTCGGCGTTGCCTTTGCCACATCCGGTCCAGGCGGAACCAATCTGCTTACTGCAGCAGCCCATGCAAAGGCCAACAATCTGCCTGTACTGTTTATTACGGGTCATCAATCCATTCAGGAACTGGGGCTACCCCAGTGTCAGGATTCCTCTTCCTATCTGGCTGATCTGGCTGAAATGTTCAGGCCTGCTACGCTATTCAGCAAACTGGTTGAGCGTGGAGATCACTTCGGAACACTGTTGAATCATGCCCTTTCCATTGCACTCGGCCCTAATAAAGGCCCTGTTCACCTCTGTATTCCTTTTGACGTACAGACCGAATTGTTATCCCAATGCCGGATTGTCATTCCCGAACCGGAACCTCTGCTTAGCGTATCTAATCTGAATCGCATTTTTCCTCTCATTCAACAATCCAATCGCCCTTTAATTATTGCTGGTAAAGGTGTAAGTCGCGCCAGAGCCCATGATGAATTGCTTCAATTGGCCGAATCGTTCAACATTCCCGTCATTACTACTCCTGGTGGAAAAGGAGCGATTGCGTGGGACCATCCCCTGTACCATGGACCTTGTGGTGTTGGAGGTTTCCCACATGCAGACGACATGTTGAACCAAAGTGACCTTTATATCGTACTCGGTTCACGTCTAAGTGACATGACCCTCTGCAATCTGAAGCCTGAACATCACCCGGCACACCTCATTCAGTTTGACGCTGATCCTACATTTGTAGGCAAGATTCTGAGCGCTCAAACCTTACATATCACCGGTGATTTGAAGGACAACCTGCAATATTTGCTGGGCACATTAGAAGACCTCCCTACTCCTGTGAGAACCACGGCACCGATGGATTACACTGTCCCTTTACCAGATCTCCCCCAACTGTCTCTGGCTTCTGTACTAGACGGAATGAGCGATCTGCTTCCGTACGATCATAAGCTGTTTGTTGATGATGGCAGCCATGGATTTCATGCGGTTCAGCGATATAAAGTCAAGAAACCAGGCAGCTTTGTGTTTGACGCTTACTTTGCCTGCATGGGGAACGCCATTGGTATGGCGATAGGAGCAAAGGCCGCCTCACCTGAAGAGACCGTTGTATGTATCACCGGGGATGGATGTTTCATGATGCTGGGGACGGAGATCAATACCGCGGTATGCAACAATCTGAACGTCATTTTCATTGTCGTTAACAACAAACAACTGGACATGGCACTCAAAGGAATGGAAAAAACAACAGGCAGAATTGATGGCACATTATATGAAGTTCCTATGGATGCTGCCAAATTTGCCGAATCTCTCGGTGCGGTTGCGTTTCGAGCAGAAACCCTTGCTGAATTCTCATCTGCGCTGAACACAGCCCAAACGTTGAATCAGGTAACTGTTATTGAGCTTCTGACCGATCGAGATGAAATTCCACCCACAGCTCACCGCACCGTAACTTTGAATTAGGAGGAGTAGATCATGAGTGAACATGTAGCTCAGGGACTAGACCGTTTCGCCAAACTTTCTGGGGAGTACGGTGCAAGAGCCCTCGCCCCCATCAAAGAACATTTTCCCGAATTGTCGGAATTTATTATGGGGACGGCATACGGGGATATTTTTCAGCGCACCACGATTACGGATCAATGGAAGGAAGTTGCTATCATCTCTTCGTTGATCACCCAAGGACAGTATGAACAATTGGGCGTACATTACACGATGGCTCTGAGCGTGGGAATGACTGTGAATCAACTCAAGGGAATATTGCTACATCTGGCGCCATGTGTGGGTGCTCCACGCATTATAAGTGCATTTAATATTTTGCTTGCCACCTTGGACGAAATACAGTAATTCACTTTTCTACATTTTTATACATGATTCGACTTTTTTATTGATCTTTTTACATTCCTACCTTTATAATATGGTTAAATTATCCTTCGAACCAGCTCGCATCTTAGAAGCTTTCGGCGGAGGCCCAATGGGCTGTGTATCCACTAACAGGATAGCCTTAACTCATTTAAAGGAGAGAGATCAAGCATGGGAAATTTCATTCTGAAGACTGACGTTCCAAACAAGGTGTTAAACATTGAACTGGAGGGTTCTTTCTCTCAAGAAGACGGTTTGCGTTCCATCTCGGCCTATCAGGATACGATCGCTTCTATTAACACCAAGGAGTATGACCTGAACATCGATTGCAAAAAGTTGAATGTTACTGCTCCGGAGATTGTTCCTCTTCTGGAAGGCTGCCTTCAACTGTTCAAAAAAGATGAATATAAAAAAGTTGTGTTGACCCTCGAGAACAACGCGATTCTAAAAATGCAATTGTCCCGGCTCGGTCGGTCAGTCGGTCTGGACAATCTCGAAATCATATCTACCGTTACCACTTAATAAACCAGGCGGACAAGCTGTGAATTCACCCTTCCGCTCAAGAGGAGAATGAAGATGGCCGGAATTCGTATTGTAGATATCGATATCTATCATCCAGCAACCAAGGTGCACAATGATTTTTATATTGAACATTTTGATGCAAGAGGTGTAGATATTCGTGGATTGTTACAGGCACTTGGTCGTGATACACGTTATAAAATTGACAACGATGACGAAAATTCACTAAGCATGGCCTATGAGGCAGCCAGTAACCTACTGGAGAAAACTGGACTAACCGGTGCAGATATTGATCTGATTGCTTATGCAAGCCAAACGCCAGAATACATCTTTCCTACGAATTCCCTGATGATCCATCGCCTGATTAACGGAGCTTCTCACACGATCTGTATTGACAGCAACGCCAACTGCGCGGGTATGACTGCTGCTTTCGAACAAGTTAGCCGACAGATGCTGGGCAATCCTCGAATTCGCCGCGCATTAATCATCGGCTCGGATTACGTGGCTCCTCACGCCAGTCCCGATGATCCCGTGTACTTCGCCAATTTCGGTGATGCAGCAGCGGCGGTCATTGTAGAGCGGGATGAACATGCTGTCGGTTTCATTGATTCAATCTATCAGACGGATACCTGTGTGTATGGTAATTCTCTTTTTCCTGCAGAAGGCTTGGCGAAGCTGGGCAATACGGGTGTAGATGCGGGTGCCTTTCATGTGAATTTCATCCCATTTGATGATTCCATCTGTGTGGATGCTGCTTCCGAGTCCATTCGTACGTTGCTGACTCGCAACGAGATTAGACCAGACGAGATCAAAGCCGCCTGCTTCTCCCAGCTATCCATTAGTAACATTCGGGCTGTATCCGAGAACGTCGGCATTGGTGATGATATTGCCGTCTATATCGGAGATGAGTTCGGATACACCTCAACCAGCAGTCCATTTATCGCATTACATCGAGCGGTTACAACCGGTCAGATTCAGCGTGGTGACAAAGTTCTGTTCTGGACCGTTGGAGCCGGGTGGCAAAATGTTGCCATGGTAGTTGAATATTAGGTATACACTTCAAAATCCGATAAAACCATCCCAGTAGTATACCGGGGATGGTTTTATTTTTTCCTTTTTCTCCCTTATCATTGGAGATTAAACATCTATAATTGTGAAAAGTACCACTTACATATTATTACACAATAAATATGATTTAAAAGTGAAAAGTAGCAGTCCAAATTATTTTATCTTGGAACTGATACTTTCAATTTTATTATAAATGCGTTGTTATAAGAATTTAAATACTAGAAGGTTTAATCTACCATTTCTGATTATCTGTAAACGGTCCCTTCGTATCTTGCAGCAACAATTCCATCCACAGTATGATAACTAACCAACACCAAGGTTCCTACATAGCCATCTGGCGTAATATAGTCCGTAAGATATTTCGGTACTCCAAAACCTACAGGGTAATAATGCACTACAGAAAAAGGTTTACTTTCAAGCCTAGCAGATACTACGTCTGATACACTTGTACTGGTATTGGGTTGAATATTTGCCGCGGACACGCCTGCACTTGAAATTGAAGTGGTCAGAATAAAGGAACATGCAGTCAAAATAAGAACTTTACTAAGTCTCAAAATGATCATCTCCTAAATAGAGTTTTTAACTACCATTTCATTGTATAATATGCGAGTGTATTTTACAACAATATTTGTAAATTATATAATTATATGTAATTTTATTTTAAATTTAATTATTTAATAATACTATCTTTTCATACAAAAAAGCAGCCCTTATGGACTGCCAAATTTCTGCCTTTATACCAAACGTTCAGAAAATCTTCTTTGTCTCCCGATCGTCTTTCAGAATCTCTACAGCCTCCCGGAAACGTAAGGAATGCACGATCTCCCGTTCCCGCAGAAACTTCAGACTATCCTGCAGATCCACGTCATCAGTCAGGTCGATCAACCATTGATATGTAGCCCGGGCTTTCTCTTCTGCTGCAATGTCCTCGTACAGATCCGCAATTGGATCACCCTTTGCAGCAATGTAGGCAGCTGTAAAGGGTACACCAGAGGAATTGGTATAAAACAAGGCATAATCGCGTTGAGCATAGTTCGGCCCAAGTCCCGCTTCTTCCAATTGATCCACCGACGCGTCCTTGGTCAACTTGTAGATCATGGTGGCAATCATCTCCAGATGAGAAAATTCCTCTGTAGCAATATCCGTCAGCAGACCGATAATCTTGTCTGGAATCGTATAACGCTGATTCAGATATCGAAGGGCAGCGGCCAACTCCCCATCGGCACCGCCATATTGTTCCATCAGCAATTTCGCCATACGAGGATCACATTTACTAACCCTTACGGGATATTGCAGTTTTTTCTCATACACCCACATGTAAGCCGCCTCCCTCTACGTTATTAAAATACAGCCCTTCTTCTAACCCTCGGGCTTCCTGTCCTTAAAGTCCTGCAAGGAAGCCTGAGGCTGATGTGTCACACTTGCCATGGCCAGGGCGTCTGAGACCATTCCCACGGATACTTGGAGAAGGCATGCCCAAAGTTCATCAACGGTCCGTACAACTGCTGAAATTCATGGGCTACCCGCATTCGCTCCTGGCTGAACTTGTTGTACTGCTCAATGCTTTGGAAGTCTCCCGGATGGGTGTCCAGGTACAGATTCAGTTCCACTAACACGAAATCCAGCGCCTGAAGTTCTTCAAGCAATTCGTAGTATTTAGTGTCACAGGGTTTCGGCACTTCAGGTTCCATCCACTTCCACCTTCCTTCCCTTCGATCTGGCTGGTGTATAAGGGCTGTATAATGCAGGCCATAAGGTTCCCAATCTCAACGCTTCCGCCGGGCTGTACTGCGGCCAGCCCATAGGCTGAAATGGAATAAATAATTGCGGAGGTACCAGATACGTCCGAATAGCTACCGGCGGACAAGGATCAAACGGCCCCACAAAAGGGGCGTAAGCACGAAGCTGCGGATCTTTCACAAAACAACGCCTCCTTATTACATCGTTGGTGCATATTGAATAACACTGAGTTCTTTCCCGCTTCCCGTCTCTATATCCATATGACGCTGTCCCCGAAGTTAATCCGAAATTCGTTTCAACTATGTGCAGAATTTCTCCAAATTCTTCTTTAAAATAAAAAAAGACCTTCGGTTCGTTCCCCGTTCAGGTAACTTCCGAAGGTCTCTATCCTTGCAGATTTCCGTAATCTGCGTCATGACTCGCTCTTGTTCATCTCATCTTGCTCCTGCAAAGAGAACTATTCTGCTGGATTTTCTTCCGAATTCATGTCTTGAGGGACAGATTTCTTGTACACTCGAACCCGGGTAATTCGCAAGCGAGTCGATTCTTCCACTTCAAAAACGTACCCATTCAGCTCCTTCGTTTTCCCTTTGGTTGGATTGCCCCCAAGCTCTTTAAACAACCATCCGCCGATTGTATCCACTTCTTCATCCTCAATGATGGCTCCAGTCCACTTATGAACTTCTTCAATAAGCGAACGACCATCAACGGAAAATGAATCTCCACTCCGTTCCATATGCGGACGCTCATCCTCAAACTCGTCATACAAGTCTCCAACGATCTCTTCCAGAATTTCTTCCGCGGTCAGCAATCCAGCTGTGCCGCCATATTCATCCACAACCAGCGTCATCTGTGAATGTTTCTTCTGCATGAGACGCAGCACATGGCTGATTTCCATCGATTCAGGAACGTTTAAGATTGGACGGACAAGTGAAGCCAGATCATGTTGTTGCTCCGGTTTAGCCAGCAACAGATCGGTGATGTGTATAAATCCAATGATCTCATCCTTGTCTTCTACTGCTACGGGATACCGGGAATGTTTGGTTGCGTTAATGATCTCCAAGTTCTCTTCCAAAGACATATGCGTGTACAAACAATCCATGTCTGTACGTGGCAGCATCACTTCACGTGCCAGCATATCGGAGAAATCAAAGATGTTGTCCATCAGTTTGATCTCATCTTTATCGATGACACCACTTTTGGCGCTCTGCTTCATCAGAATACGAAGTTCATCTTCCGAGTGAGCTTCGCCTTCACTGGCAGGTTCGATACCCGCTAGACGCAGCAATGCATTGGCCGATACATTCAGTAGCCAGATGAACGGGAAGAAGATTTTGTAGAACAACAGCAAGGGCGCAGATAAAAACAATGCCACTCCGTCTGTTTTTTGAATTGCCAACGATTTAGGTGCAAGCTCACCCAGCACAATATGCAGAAACGTAATGATACAAAAACCGATAATGACCGACACGGTCGAAATAAGCCCTGTATCTCCTACACCAAGTTTAAACATGAGTGGCTCAACGAGCAATTCGGAGATGGCCGGTTCTCCCAGCCACCCGAGTCCAAGCGATGTCAGCGTAATCCCGAACTGAGTTGCCGATAGATAGGAATCCAGTTTACTATTCACCTTCAGTGCATAACCAGCCATACGATTTCCTTCACTCTGCAATTGAGTTAAGCGTGTCTGCCTTACTTTCACAAGGGAAAATTCCGCTGCGACAAATACGCCATTCAAAAATACGAGCAAAAAGACACAGACCAGATTAAATACCAGTTGCCCAAGATGAAATTCGGTATGAATATCCAAGTTGAAACTCCCCTTTTCTATCTATTTCAGGAATACACCTGGAATATCAACGTGTGATTGCCTTTCTCGATTTGAAATCCACACCTTTGTAATACATATCTGCCACTAGCAGGTTTGGTCCGCAACAGGATGCAATATCGCAATGGCAATTGACCGTTTGATTCAACGGATGTTCAGCTGACCATTCATGGAACACATCATCCAGTTTACGATCACGAATATTACCAAATTCCGGGATATCGGCAAAATCGGTCACATACACATTACCCGTGAACATGTTGACGTTAACGCGGTTGCGTCCGTCCGGATCATTACGTACCGTCACATTTGGTTCGCTGTATAAACGGTTGATCAGTTCCCGATCCTGCTGTGCTGCACTGCACGCGAAGAATGGCAGAGTACCGAAGAGCATCCACATATCTTTGTCACGTGCATCAAGCAAACGATGAATCGCTGCTCTCATATGGTCCAGTGATAACACGGGCAACGACGAAGCAAAGTTCGAATTATACATTGGATGCACTTCGTGACGAACACAGCCCATCTCACGAATCAATTGATGAATACCATCCAGCTTGTCGTGTGTACGGAAGTTAATCATGGACTCGGCAGAGATAAACATGCCTGCTTCACTTAATTTGCGGGAATTTTCAATCATTTTCTCATACATCTTCACCGCGACTTCACGTTTCACAGGTCTGCCACTATTCGCAAATCCGACTTGATGGAAATCGTCAGCATTCAGGTAGTTGAATGAGATATGCATAACGTCCAGATACGGCAAAAGTTGCTCATATCGGCTGATATCCAGCGTTAAATTCGAATTGATCTGGGAACGAATTCCACGTTCCTTGGCATATTTGAGCAGCGGGATGATCATCTCATCCACTGTTTTCTGGCTAAAGCTTGGCTCGCCACCCGTCAGACTAATCGTCTGCAGATGCTCCACTTCATCCAATCGTTTCAGCATCAGCGGTAATGGAAGAGCCGGCGCTTCACGCATCGTAAGCATATCTCCTACGGCACAGTGCTCACACCGCATGTTGCACAGATGTGTCACAGTCATTTCTACACTGGTCAACACATGGCGTCCATATGTACGCAGAGAGCCAATCGGATCCCACGGATCATTCGTTGGCGATAAAGGCATCGGTTGTACCGATCCTGAGTTTAGCATGGTCATTGTTCTTCACCTTATTCCTTTTATTAACCTAAAAAGTTTTATTTACATCATACCTTGTGTTTCTCTTTTTGGAGTTATCTTTTATCATAGCACAATTTTGAATGCTCCGGCATACGTAGACCCTGTCCATTACATGACAAAAAACACTCAGGTAACTCCGGGCCGAATCACGAAACGGCCCCGATATTACGACATGAGCGCTAATCATTTCTAAGCTTATTCAGCTTTCCAACCGTTCACTTTGGGCAGATGAAGGTGTATCCTCCAGACCCTCTACACCTGTGATCATCACAGACAGTGCTGTAGACAGGTTAATTTCGTAGGGCGAAGATAAGGTCTGGCCGTCGGCATCCTTGAGCACCCGGATAAGTGGACGTTGAGGAACACGTGGATGAATCGCTGCAACTACCCCAACCTCTCCCGTACTGAGCGTGACCGATAGACCCACGGGGTAGATCGCTACACAATCCCTGAATCTCTCCAGCATTCGTTGTTCATAAAGCGTTCCTGAGCCCGTATACAGCACCTCTACGGCCTGATGTGGCAGCAAGGCTTGCTTGTAGACTCGATTCGTTGTCATGGCATCATACGAATCAGCAAGAGCAATCCACTTGGCATACTCATGAATCTCTTTATCCTTCAGCCCAAAGGGATATCCGCTGCCATCAATTCGCTCATGGTGCTGCAATGCACAATGTGCAGATAGAAGCGGTATACCTGGTTCGTCTTTGAGAATACGATGTCCATATGTAGTGTGCTGCTGAATGATTTTGAATTCCTCGTCACTTAATCTGGAAGGCTTATGCAGAATTTCTGGTGCAATCTGTGTCTTGCCAATATCATGCAATAAGGCACCCAGACCAATCTCCATTAATTGCTGGCGTGTGTAACCCGAAGCGACACCAAGAACCAGTGTATACACACATACATTCAGCGAATGATTATACAGGTCAAAATCACTGGAGTTCATGTCCATCAGCATAATCATGGCTTCCTTCTGACTGCCGATGTCTTCCAGAATCGCATTCATCACACCACTAAGCGCTTTACCGAAATGAGGAATCCGATTTTTGGTTTTCAGTCCTGACATGCTCTGAAATTGCTGTTTAATCTCGACCAGTGCTTTCCTTCGGGTCTCTTCCTGCAACATTTCAGGAACAATGATGTCCTCTGTCGCAGCATCTTTAATATACACATAACCGACTCCGAGATCCTTAAGGCGTCCAATCAATCGACTGGTTAGCTCTACATCCTCACTAAGTAATACAAGGCCTTCTTCACTATAAATACGTTTCCCCAGCTTCATGCCAGGCTGCAATAAGTTTATATGTACTAAACGCACAGCCTATCCTCTCCCGCTCCGTAGATGTAATTACCACTAGCCGCCGCTTCAGCAGAAGGCAAGCACTTTAAATTTAGCTTTGATGCCAGCGGGCTCGCAGGCTGTCGTCCAGAGCCCCTGGTCGTTTTATTTCCGTTTCCAGCAAATCGCGTATGAATTCCGGAAGATGATAGAGCGTACGGGTTCCATGAGCAAGAGGAGGATACCCCACATTGAACGTAAACATGTCCAGTGTCCCAACGATATACTCACATTGTTCGTCCATAGGCTCCCCATTGATGGATATGGTCTGGATTTTCTCATAGGCTGGCGCATCTGGATTGTATTGAACTTCCATTCCGTCCATACATAACGTGCCTAGAATATGACCACGAAAACCAAATCCCACAATGGGCTTACCTGAAAACTCGTCCAACAAGGACTGCTCAAGTGCTTCACGAATATGACTTCCACTCAAGCATATTGTACAAGCATTTATAGGAGATGGACATAGGGAATGCAACATTCCTTTTGTAATATTACCTTGTGGAAGATCTCCGAGAAGCTGACCTGCATTCACCAGAGACAGCTGTGCCCCCGTGAAATGACGAACAGCTTGTGCAAGCAAGGTAGCAAACGGGGATTCCCGGTCGTACGTGATGGGCAGCACCCGATCCGTTATCACTGCCGTCTGATTGAGTGTCCTTTCAGCCTCCGTACGATTCGTAGCGATTGCCAGCGCGACCTGATCATCCAGTAATATACTCTTGGCAGCCATACAACCGCTACTTACCAGTTGGAGGGGCTCTCCCACACTTGTTCGTTCCAGAACCACTTTCCCAAGCCATTGGCCAAATTTTCCAGCTGCACCCAGCACGGTCTGACCAATGACTAAGGGTTCTTCGAGAACATGATGGGTATGTCCACCGAGAATAACATCAATTCCCGTAATCTGCTCTGCCAGTCTCCGATCTGTCGAAAGCCCCAGATGTGAAAGAATAACCACCACATCCACTTCATCACGTAATGCTTCCACTTGAGCTCTTAATGACTCCACAGGGTCCAGAACATCCCACCCGAGCAATTCGTAAAACGTGGTAAAAGGGGCCGTTGCCCCCAGCAGACCAACGCGAAATGGACCTTTCTCCACAATCAGAGAAGGTTTCATCCACACTGGCGCAAGTCCAGTATCTTGCTCCACAACATTGCTGCATACCACAGGACACAGAAGTCCAGCGTAGGACTGTGAGAGCTGATCTGGCGTAAAGGTTAGTCCTTCGTTGTTGCCGATTGTAATGGCATCGTAGCCCGTCAGGTTAATAACATCAACATTAGCCGTCCCCAGCGTCCCTTCTGTCTCAACGGCCATACGGTCCATATGATCGCCGATATCCAATACAAGGAAGTTGCCACCTTGGTCACGTTCCTCATTGATCATAGCGGCGATGGTGCTCATGGAGCCGAAGTGGCTATGAATGTCGTTGGTGTGCAGAATCGTTAACGTTTGGTTCTCCCTGGTGCTCATCACACCGCCTCCCCTGCTCTTCAATAAACGTTCATTCTTCTAATGGATAAGCATAACATTTTCCGCGTCGTTATGATATATTTATAGGGTTTAGAGATCAAAAAGAGGTGAGTCATATCCATGAAATTGACAATTCAACTATTTGCAGGAATTGCAGAACGTTTAAATACATCCCTTCTGGAGTTTGAGTACATTGGAGACATTCCAACCGCTGCCGATTTAAAAGAAAAACTGAGTCTGGCCTACCCAGAGGCAGCTTCTCAGATAAGGACATCCTTTTTGGCAGTTAACCAGCAGTACGCTCCTGCCGATACTATACTTAGCTCAGAAGATGAACTTGCGTTGATCCCTCCCGTCTCTGGAGGCGATGGTACGGATATATCCGATGAACAACTTCGCTCTACCGTTCCAGAGCATCGGACTGCAGATGGCTTATTTCTGATTACAGAGTCCACCTTGTCCGTGGAAGCAACAACGGCGCTAGTGATTACCCCGAATCACGGGGCAGCTCTTACTTTTGTAGGTACAACTCGTGAAATGACCGGTGAACAGCGCACCGTTCATCTTGAATACGAGGCCTATGTGCCGATGGCTCTTTCTCAGATGGCAGCCATTGGTGTGGAAATCTCCGATCGCTGGCCTGGTGTGTTATGTGCAATCAGTCACCGAATCGGCAAAGTAGATGTGGCAGAGATTAGTGTAGTCATTGCCGTTTCCTCGCCTCATCGCAACGACTGTTATGATGCAAGCCGTTACGCCATAGAGAGACTGAAACAGACCGTTCCGATCTGGAAAAAGGAAATTTGGGAAGATGGATCTGAATGGAAGGGACATCAATTAGGACCATGGAACCCCATGGAGAACTAAATAATGAGCCTTTACACCTTTTAGATAGAGTGGGTTAATAGTAAATAAGTCGTTGTCAACCCATTTTTTTCTTGTTATTATAATTATATGTGTCGATATTAGTCGAGAAAAGGTGGTTTATACGTGAGAGTGCATGTTACTGATCTTAAACCGGGTGACCTGTTAAAAAATGATGTATACAACAGTTCGGGTCTCCACATGCTGATGAAAGGTTCCACCCTCAGTGAAGATGACCTATCCAAACTGTTGCAACATGGAATCGAGTACGCAGATGTAGAACACACAACATCCGACCTACACTCTGATGCACAAACCTTACCTTCCGATCAATCCCGTCTGTTAACTAACTTGTTTAACGATACGATCAAAGGTACTGAATCTCTATTTCAACAAGCGATGGAGAAGGGTTTTATTGATGAGACACAGGTCGATGAGATTTTGTTTACCCTAACAGAACAGTTGGAAAAACAAAAAGATGTTGTCTCCTTGTTGCTTATGCTGGACGGGGATAGCGATTATACGTACAACCATTCATTGCAAGTCGGAATGCTCGCTTTTTATATCGCCGGCTGGATGGGTTACAACCCCGAGGAATGTCTAACGGTAGCCAAAGCAGGATATCTTCATGATATCGGCAAGTCCAAGATTCCTTCTGAGATTTTACATAAACCTGGTAAATTGACTACGGAAGAATTTGACGAAATGAAGAAACACACATTCTATGGGTACGATATCATTAAAGAATCCACGCAGGATGAAATTCTGGCAACGGTTGCACTTCAACATCATGAGCGCGAGGATGGAAGTGGTTATCCTCATGGACTGCGAGGAGACGAGATCCACCCCTATTCCCGTATAACTGCTGTAGCAGACGTTTACAGCGCCATGACGACCAATCGGGTGTACCAGACCAAACAGGAACTGATCTCTGTTCTGTGTGAACTGTACAGCCTCAGCTTTGGTCAGTTAAATGCTGAAGCAACACAAGAACTGATCAAGCACATGCTACCTAATTTTATCGGTAAAAGGGTTCTGCTCACCACGGGTCAGACGGGACTCATTGTCATGAATAATCCTGCGGATTATTTCCGACCACTCGTTCAGACCTCTACGGCCTTTATCGATTTAGCGAAAGAAAGAGATATTGCTATCGTTGAGATTTATGTACAATAACTGTTCATTGTACACAGCATGTATACGAAGAACCCCATAGTAACTGAAATAACCAACTTATAGGTTGGCATATGACAAAAGGGAAGCCATAATCGGCTTCCCTTTTGTCTATTCCGATTCAATCATGTTGGATTACACGCAGAATGCTTTTGTGATGATAACCAACAGAATGAACAGTACCAAGATTGCACCAGTGTTTGTGAACATATTGTATCCACCAACGCCGCCTACTCCGCCTACATTGCCACCACAGCCATATCCTACTTCGCTCATGTGATTGCCTCCTCTTCATCAGGTATACCCTAACATATGACGTTTCCGTTGGAATGAACCGGGCGAACAGGCAACATTCGATAAATGGTTGTCTGTCTGCATCTACCTGAGTGGATCAGCCTTTTGTTACTCCCTGTCCTATGCAGGGATCTATATGTCGGAATCCGAATGAACTTGGATGCCTTTTTCCTTGCGGTACATGATAACAAGTAATCTCCAAAATTCATAACTGCCTTTGTCATTCATAATAAACGGTCGATAATAATCAAACGCTTGCTTGGCCCATGCGGGACAAGCCATATTGGAAAGTTGCTCCTGTTGCTGAATCCATCCCCCTTGAATCTCCAGCGTTTTCTGCATGGCTTCAAACATTTTCTTCTGCTCAGTCGTCATCGGCGGAGCCTCCTGTTCCTGAGATGCAGTTCCGTATTCGGCCTGTAGATACGCACCCGGTTCTGTCACACCATCTTCGCTGGCAGTATATCCGTAAGATGGCGCGCTGGTTTTCCGGATCTCATAATGTACATGCGGGCCGGTACTCTGACCCGTGCTTCCCTGATTACCGATAAGCTGGCCTCTCTTCACCCGCTGCCCAACGTTTACGGCAATCCGCGAAAGGTGAGCATAACAATGCAAGTAACCGCGATGATCTTGAAGGGCAACTGTAAGCCCATAACCGCCGAATCCGGAGCCTGTAACTCCTTCGGAAGCAAAACGTACCCTACCTTCCATAAAGGCATAGACGGGGCCATTCCAAGGCTCTGTCACGAGATCAATTCCGCGGTGAAATGTCTGTCCACCATGAATAGGATGAATTCGATAGCCGAATGAACTTGTAATCCGATATCCCTCGAAAGGGTTCACGCTCATACACTCACATCCTTTTCTATCATTAAATGCTTAAATCTATGAAATGGCTTGTGCTATTGGTCTTATTTTATTCCACAAAAATACCGCTCAGAATATCATTAGGGAAACCTTATGGTCTCTCTCCAACGTATATTCCAAGCGGCGCTGTGCTAATATGAACACTCTATGAGATGTATATATTATTATTTCATTTTAACCACTGCTCACTTCTAATTCAGAGGTCTGTATATGACGCCTAGCTGATCCAATTCCTGTCCTGCTCTTCCATAAAATCCGGCAATGTACCACCCCGCTGGTGCCTCAAGTTTGATTTGATCCGAGGTCTTTTGTCCGCCTTCAACTTTATTTCCAAGATTGGTGGACAACTCCACGTAAAAGATCCGTTTATCTCCATTACGTGTCCCCTGACCAATTGTAGCCTGAGTTAAGTACTCTCCGTCTGCCAGGTTCAGTGTGACAATGTTGGATTGACCACCATGTGCTAGGTTCGTTCCATCCCTGTACAACGTTGAAATGCCGTCTACACGGTTGCCCGAGTTAAGTACCACTGAACTAGGTCTGGACTCCGGAATATGATTTAGATCATTAAACCCACTTCCTCCAGATCCTCCGATTGTTGAACTTAGTTGGTACTGAGAAGATGTGCTATACACAAATTCCGCTGTAATCGGATAATGATCGGAGAGTTGCTTCCCACTCGGATCAACAAATGTTTGATTTTCTAACCGATAGCTCTGTGCATTAAGGGACAATGCTTTACTTCCGCGATACAAAATTTTGTCCACGATCTCATAGTTGGGTCCATTTAAATTGCTTGCATCCATAAGGGCTTCTCCATCAGCGGGAATACTCCCACCTCGAATCAAATCGATCCACGGATCTCTTAAACCATTCTCAGACATGAGTAGCTCTATATTGTCAGCGGCACGGGTGTACCGTGTATTGGTATCCCCAAATACGATAACTGCGTTCCCGTCCGAGTGCTCCTTTATGTAATTGGAGAGTTGTCTGATATTATCTCGTCTGGCCTCAAGCGATTTATCATCGCTACCTGCGTCCGCATGCAAGTTGTACACGTCCAATTTTACCTGAGGTGTGATCTCATATGTAGCTGCTGTAAATCCTTTTGGAGTCAATTCATCACTTCCATTGTCAAAAAGACCAGATCGCTTATCCCAGGTAATACGTTTCAAGTCACGGAATGGATATTTGGACAGACTGTTCAACCCACTACCAAAACCCGCAATTCCGCTTGTTGTCGTCAAATACGGCAGAGTGACCTGAGATATCAGCTCATTATGATAATTAAAATCCTCTTGCACATTAATGATGTCATAGTCATTTAACTTTGGGGAAATCTGAACGGTGTACTCCTTGGGATTGGAGCTGGATACCAGATCCGGAAGGCCACCTACATTGTAACTAAGTACGTTGAATGAACCCGATACCGATCCACCTTCTGCAGCAGTCGCCGTTGATAAAAATAACGGGGAGCTCGTTAAGGCAACAACAGCAGACAATATCAAGGCTGCTCCTTTTTTAACTATACTTCTTCGCATCATATACCTCCTCATATTTGAATCAATTCAAATATATGTAATATTCATTAATGGAAGAATAACGCTGGTCTATTCATTTGTAAATATACAATTTGAACTAAAGTATATTTACACTTGCCACTCCGATATCAGAATAACCCTCTGATCGCTGTTATCCCCAGATTTTTTGTAATAAAAATACCCCATAGAGAGACTTTTTAAAGAGTCTGCTCTACAGGGTATTCGATCACATAAAACGATATTTACCGCTTAACATCAGCAACTAGCTTCAGCTTTACGGCTTCGAAAGGCGCTGCATTGGATTAACCAATGGAGCCCTCCATTTCGAATTTGATCAATCTATTCATCTCAACAGCGTATTCCATTGGCAATTCCTTCGTGAATGGCTCGATGAAGCCCATGATAATCATCTGTGTTGCTTCTGCATCCGTCAGACCACGGCTCATCAGATAGAAGAGTTGATCCTCGGACACTTTGGATACTGTAGCTTCATGCTCCAGCATGATGTTATCATTCATGATTTCATTGTAAGGAATTGTATCCGATGTGGACTCATTATCGAGAATGAGTGTATCACACTTGATGTTGGATTTCGCGCCCTCAGCTTGACGTCCAAAGGAAGCCAAACCACGGTACGTTACTTTACCACCATGTTTACTGATGGATTTGGATACGATCGTAGATGTTGTATCCGGAGCCAAGTGGATCATTTTCGCACCTGCATCCTGATGCTGGTTTTTACCTGCTACAGCGATGGAGAGTACGGAACCTTTAGCTCCACGGCCTTTCAATACAACCGCAGGATATTTCATTGTCAGTTTGGAACCGATGTTACCATCGACCCATTCCATTGTTGCATTTTCTTCTGCAACTGCACGTTTCGTAACGAGGTTGTAGATGTTTGGTGCCCAGTTTTGGATCGTTGTGTAACGAACACGGGCATTTTTCTTACAGATAATCTCAACGACCGCACTATGCAGTGAGTTCGTGCTGTAGATTGGAGCTGTACAGCCCTCTACATAGTGAACGAAACTATCTTCGTCGGCAATGATGAGTGTACGCTCGAATTGTCCCATATTCTCGGAGTTAATCCGGAAGTAGGCTTGCAGAGGTACTTCACATTTAACGCCCTTAGGCACGTAGATGAAGCTTCCTCCGGACCATACCGCACTATTCAATGCAGCAAATTTGTTATCTGCTGGCGGAATAACCGTTGCAAAATATTCACGCAGGATTTCCGGATGCTCTCTGAGAGCCGTATCCGTATCCATGAAGATTACACCTTGGTCTTCCAATTCCTTTTGCATGTTGTGGTATACAACCTCGGACTCATACTGAGCCGATACACCTGCAAGGAACTTTTGCTCTGCTTCAGGGATACCCAATTTATCAAAGGTTTCCTTGATTTCGGAAGGAACTTCCTCCCATGTTTTACCTTGTTTCTCCGAAGCACGTACATAATACTGAATCTCATTGAAATCCAATCCGTCGAGATCTCCGCCCCATTTCGGCATTGGCATCTTTTCGAATTGTTTCAAGGATTTCAAACGGAATTCCAACATCCATTCCGGTTCATTCTTAATCTTGGAAATCTCGGTAACCACTTCTGCAGTCAGACCTTTACCGGTTTGAAAGATGGATTTGTGCTCGTCGCGAAAACCATATTTGTACTCTTCCATTTCTGGTGCTTTTTTAGCCATCTTGCTCTACCTCCCTATCGTTATTGTACTTTGTTCTCTTCGTCAATCCCTTTGCGTAATGCATTCCAGGCCAGAGTGGCACATTTGATGCGTGCAGGGAACTTGTTCACACCGGATAGGGCTTCGAGATCTTCATAATCGTCGAAATCGACTTCTTCACCTTTCATCAGTGAGGAAAAACGGTTAGCGATATCGAGTGCCTGTTCCATCGTTTTGCCTTTGACGGCCTCTGTCATCATCGATGCAGAGGACATGCTGATGGAGCAGCCTTCACCCGTATATTTGGCTTCCTGGACGATTCCGTCTTTCAGCAAAATTTGCAGTGAAATCCGGTCGCCGCACGTTGGATTGTTCAAATTCACCGTGACAGCGTCATTATCAAATGTTCCGCGGTTACGCGGGTTTTTGTAGTGGTCCATTATAACACGTCTGTACAGATCATCAAGTTGCATCGCCAAAATACTCCTTTGTCTGGATTAAGGCGCTGACAAGCCGATCTACATCTTGTTCGTTATTGTATAGATAGAAGCTGGCACGAGCTGTTGAGCTAACTTCAAGCCAGCGCATTAGCGGTTGACAGCAATGGTGTCCGGCACGAATGGCTACGCCACTCGCATCCAGCACGGTTGCCACATCATGTGGATGAACATCCCCCAGATTAAAGGTAACAACACCCACATGCCGCTTAGCTGGGCCATAGATGGTTAACCCATCGATCTCGGCCAGTCGTTCTGTTGCATAAGCTGCCAGCACACTCTCATGATGTGCGATCTCATCCATACCAATCTGCTCCAGAAAATCAATGGCAGCTCCCAACCCTACCGCACCTGCGATAATCGGGGTTCCACCTTCGAACTTCCAGGGAAGCTCTTTCCAGTTGGATTCGTACAGACCCACATCATCAATCATTTCACCACCGAACTCAATGGGTTCCATGGACTCCAGCAGCGCCTTTTTGCCGTAGAGTGCACCGATTCCGGTTGGTCCGCACATTTTATGACCGGATAATGCATAGAAATCACAGTCCAGATCCTGAACGTCCACCTTCATGTGAGGTGTGCTTTGTGCGCCATCAACAACGATGACAGCACCATTGCGGTGTGCAATTTCAGCAATTTGTTTCACTGGATGGATCAGACCCATAACATTGGATACATAAGCGATTGCTACAATTTTAGTATTGTTCGTAATCGTCTTCTCAACATCAGCCAATTCAATATGACCGTCAGGCTGAAGCGGAATGTATTTCAATGTTGCACCTGTCTCCTTGGCAACTTGCTGCCAAGGAATCAGATTGCTATGGTGCTCCATTTGCGTGATAACAATTTCATCGCCTTCTTTGCAATTGGCGCGGGCGTACGATGAAGCCACCAGGTTCAGGGCTGTCGTTGTCCCGCGGGTAAAGATAATCTCCTGTGTACGGCGGGCATTGATAAACTTGGCTACCTTCTCACGTGCGCCTTCGTAAGCGTCCGTTGCACGGCTTCCAAGGGTATGAACACCACGGTGTACGTTGGAGTTCTCATACTCATAATAATGTTTGACTGCTTCAATCACAGCACGAGGCTTCTGTGAAGTTGCAGCACTATCTAAATATACGAGCGGGTGTCCGTTAATTTCCTGGTGGAGGATCGGGAACTGCTCGCGAATGGACGGGTTCATTGTCCCAGCTTCTTCTCAATCAGGGACTGCAATTGGGTGCGCAGTGCTTCCAGAGGAATATCCGCCACCACCGGAGCCAGGAAGCCATAGATGATCAGGCGTTCGGCATCCGTACGGTTAATTCCGCGCGACATCAAGTAATGAATCTGCTCGGCATTGACTTGACCAACAGAAGCCGCGTGACCTGCTGTTACATCATCCTCGTCAATAAGAAGGATTGGATTGGCGTCTCCACGTGCTTTAGGGCTCAGCATCAACACTTTCTCTGTCTGCTGTCCATCAGCTTTGGTAGCGCCTTTCTCAATCTTCGTGATCCCGTTGATGATTGCAGAAGCTTCTTCACGCATAACTGCACGTGTAATCATCTGGCTTGGCGTATTCTTACCGAAGTGACGAGCTTCTGTGGTGTAGTTGATTTTCTGCGAACCGGAACCTACAGCGATGACTTTGGAATCAGAACTTGATCCATTGCCTTTCAGCACGGTCATCGTGTTGCTCGCTGTGTCGCCATTGTTCATTTCGCCTACAATCCACTCGATGGAAGCATCATTCTCCAACACTGCACGACGGAATGAAACGTCAGTTACATTCACACTCAGTTGATGAACCGATGCGAAACGTACTTTAGCACCGGATTTTGCGAATACTTCCACAACACCATTATGGAAAACAGGTGCGGACAATTCGCCAGATACATAGTTATCAACATAAGTTACGGAACTGTTTGCTTCTGCAACTACAAGCACGTGAGGTGCAAACGTTGCAGATGCGTCATCCGTAAGCAACACTGCTTGCAGTGGTACTTCGATTTCGACATTTTTCGGAACATACAGGAAGACCCCGCCATTCCAAAGTGCCGCATGCAATGCAGCGAGGGAATGCTCATCCGCTTTCACTGCTGTGTTCAGATATTGTTTTACCAGATCGCCATGTTCGCGAACCGCTGTAGCCAGATCCGTGAAGATAACTCCTTTTGCTGCCAGATCAGCAGACACCTTGGAGTATACCGTACCGGAATTGCGCTGGATAACCAGACTGCCTTCAGCTTGATCCTGAACCAAATCTTTGATAGAAGCAGGTACTTCTGTCAAAGAAGAAATAGCTTCACTTGTTTTATATGTTCCGTACTCGCTGACATTCCAGCGTTCGATTTTTTGTTTTTCCAGTTTAGGAAGCGCAAGCCCGCTCGCAAGCTTTAAAGCTTCAAGCCGCTGTTCGGTCAACCAGCCGGGTTCATTGTTGCTTTCCGACAAGGCGCGAAGCGCTTCAGATTCAACCGGAAGAATTGTTTGTGTAGTCATTAATTAATCCTCCTCCGTTTTGTCTTTACGCTTCTTGG
This sequence comes from Paenibacillus sp. FSL P4-0176, assembly GCF_037975265.1. NCBI lineage: Bacteria > Bacillati > Bacillota > Bacilli > Caryophanales > Paenibacillaceae > Paenibacillus > Paenibacillus sp. FSL P4-0176. The sequence continues at coordinate 2,209,784 of NZ_CP150242.1, read as the reverse complement.
CCTACAGTTTCGTCTGTAATTCCCAGCTCTGCCTTTACCCAGTCATACCCTTCCGCTTCCAAACGGTGAGCCAATTCAGGTCCGCCGGATTTCACGATACGACCTTGCATCATTACGTGAACATAGTCAGGCGTAATGTAGTTCAACAGACGTTGGTAGTGAGTGATGATCAGGAAGCCACGGTCTTCGCTCTTCATAGCGTTCACACCGTCAGCCACGATTTTCAAAGCATCGATGTCCAGACCGGAGTCAATTTCATCAAGTACTACGATTTTCGGATCAAGCAGCATCATTTGCAGAATCTCGTTACGTTTTTTCTCACCACCGGAGAAACCTTCATTCAGGTAACGGTGAGCGAACTCAGGGTTCATGTCGAGTTCTTTCATTTTACCTTCCATTTGACGAATGAACTTGATCAGGGAGATCTCGTTACCTTCGCCACGACGTGCGTTAATTGCACTACGCAAGAAGTCGGAGTTAGTAACACCTGCAATTTCACTTGGGTATTGCATAGCCAGGAAGAGACCTGCACGTGCGCGCTCATCTACAGCCATATCCAATACATCTTCACCATCAAGTGTAATTTTACCGTCTGTTACTTCATATTTAGGGTGACCCATCAATGCAGAAGCCAGAGTGGATTTACCTGTTCCGTTTGGCCCCATGATTGCGTGGATTTCTCCACCTTTCATTTCCAGGTTGATGCCTTTCAGGATTTCCTTACCTTCGATCGTCGCTTTCAGACCTTCAATGACGAAATTCGTAGCCATGTGTATTGTTTCCCTCCATTGATTAAATTGATGTTAGTTGTCGAAAACGAAAAAGCGCCTATTATATCTGAACAGGGCTTCCCCTGAATTTCTCCTGTACTCGATTCTTAAAGCAAGAACACTTTAGAATAATTCTAAACTGATTCTCAATGATAATCAAGTCATTTCCTAAGAACCTTTGTCCATTGCATGAAACCTTATCCTTTCTGATTCTATAGTAAAAGACAAATTGAATCAAATCAGAAAACATCTTAAGCACAAATGCACAGTGAGAAAAATCACAGCAATTCAAGCTTTTATGTCATCTGCTGTACACTAATCTAAAAAAAGGACTCATCCATATTATGGACAAGTCCCTCCGTTAAATAACTTTACCATTTACAATTTGAGCATCTCGTTAATCTTCTGTACCCTTTCGTCAAAATCCGCAACGTCCACCACCGGCGTCATTTCGCGCGGCACCGGACCATTCGGAATAGAAATCCATGAACGGCAACCATTATATTCAGGCAGTACGGGGATTTCCATCGGTTCTTTCAAAAGGTACACACGTAAAATCAATACATGGAGCGGATCTTTACGTTTCCATTTCAAACGGTCTTCGGCAAAATCCGCTGTCCACATATGAAAGTCAAGAAGTCGATCCAGCATCTCCTGATCTCGTATCTCCAGATCCTGCGTTACTTCGGCATATGCAGTAATACGGATTGTCGAAGCTTCGGGCACCCATTCGGCCAGTGATTCTTCAACATAGGATTGATCCGAGGACTTAATCAGTTCTTTACGCTGATGTTCATAAGTCGGATACAGATAAAACGCTGGACTTTTCAGCTCAAAATGTCGGGTTTCCTCTACAATCCCGCCTTTGCGCATCACCATAATCTGGCGACCCGTTTCCAGTGCTTTGATTGCAGAAGCCCATTCTTTTAAAGCCGGTATCGTTGGTTCTAACATAAGCGGTCACCTCCCCTATCGTTCTTGTCAGCAGTATAGACGCTCAGGGCGTTTCTGACAACATGATCCGGGCTCAGAAAGCTTACGTAAGAGACCATTTGTATTAGGCAAAATCTTACCTATATTAACCCAGGAAAGAGCGAAGCATCCACATGTGTTTCTCCAGGTCAGCCTTGAAACCTGTCAGCATATCGGATGTTGGTTGATCTTCAGCTGCATCTGCAACTTCGATACCTTCCTGATATTCATTCGAAAGTGTAGCGAAGTCCTCGATCAGGTTTTGCACCATTGTTTTTGCGTCTTCTCCGCCTGCTGCTTCCTGGATAGAGGAAAGCTCCAAATACTCTTTCATTGTAGCCGCCGGGCTACCTTTCAGCGTAAGGATACGCTCTGCGATTTCATCCATTTGTACTGTAACTTCGTTGTAGAACTCTTCGAATTTCACATGCAACGTGAAGAAGTTAGGTCCTTTAACGTACCAGTGATAGTTATGGATTTTAACATACAATACGTTCAGGTTAGCTACCTGACGATTAAGTACTTGTTCCACCGATTTTGCTTGATCTGTTTTGTTTTTTGTAGCCATATTAATCCCATCCTTTATTTAAAATTAGTCTGTCATGCCATGATAAGCAGGTTGTCCCGCAATGCATAACAGAGAGTTAATAATGTGTCACCACATGTAGTGGAGAGGCTTGTTAACGGCGTTTCTCTCAACCGTCCGGCCTATTTGTTTTTACCCTTGAACCGGAAGTTCGAATCAGGATCGACTTGACTTGTCTCAAAAAAAAGTTCAAAAACCGCGTTATTTCCGATATACTGACATATACCAAGCAAAGAAGTGGGTTTTCCTGTTTCTTCATATATATGGAGGTGGCACCTTTGTCCCAATATCGCCCGTTTACCCCCCAGGATGCAATTGAACTGGCCAAAACATTACCGGGTCCATTTGCGGCAGATGCGAATCTGGATTGTCACGAGATCGGCGATGGCAATCTGAATTTGGTATTCCACATCACGGATCAGAACTCCGATAAAAGTATCATTATCAAACAGGCGCTTCCTTATGCGAAAGTGGTTGGAGAATCGTGGCCGCTCTCTCTGGTACGTGCCCGCATTGAACGTGAGATTCTGCAGGAAGAGTATCGTCTGTGTCCAGGGATGGTACCTGAAGTGTATCATTACGATGATGACCTTGCGTTAACGGTTATGGAAGATCTGAGTGATCATGTGATCATGCGTAAAGGCCTGATCGAAGGTGTTTCCTATCCTCTTTTTGCACAGCATATTGGGGAATTCATGGCAAGAACGCTGTTCTTCACATCCGACTTGGGCATGGATCAGCAATTGAAGAAGGAACAACAGGGCAGATTCATTAATCCGGACCAATGCAAAATAACGGAGGATCTGATCTTTGATGAACCCTACCGGATCGCTGAGAAAAATAATTATGATGTTTCCATTGAGGACGAGGCTGAAGCCCTCCGCACAGATGGAGTGCTTCACCTTGAAGTCGCATTACTACGGGAAAAATTCCTGACACATGGGCAGGCATTGCTTCATGGAGATCTGCATACAGGCAGTATTTTTGTTACACCTGAATCAACCAAGGTCATCGATCCCGAATTTGCATATTACGGCCCCATGGGATTTGATGTCGGTGCAGTCCTTGCGAACCTGCTCTTGAATTACGCATCCCTGCCAGGATGGATTCAAGATGAGACTGCTTTGCGTGAGCGTGAGACGCTTTTGCTGAATATGGTTCGTGATGTATGGACTGAATTCGAATCTCGTTTCCGTGCCCTCTGGGTTAATGACCTCGTTGATCCGATGGCAAAAACGCCAAGGTATCAGGATCTGTATGTGCAACAATTGTTCAGAGATTCGATCGGCTTTGCAGGTGCCAAAATGGTTCGTCGTATCGTGGGGCTCGCTCACGTGGCGGATATAGATACCATTCCAAATGCAACTGAACGTGAACATGCTCAGCGTAAAGCATTGTCCATTGGTAAAGCATTGATCAAGAACAACCGTCGCTTGAATACCATCGGTGAAGTGTTGGATATTGTATCTACAGCTGTCTCAACTAATAAGGCTTAACATAAGGAACGGAGGAACCATCCATGACAACCCCTGAATATCAGCCTCTGTCCTCTCTCATCTGGAAAAAGGACAAGCTTGAAATGCTTGACCAGCGTCTGCTGCCCGAAACCATCCTCATGCTGAAATTGTACACTCCTGAGGAAGTATGGGAATCCATCCACTCCATGAAAGTACGCGGTGCTCCGGCGATTGGTATTGCTGCTGCATTTGGTGTTGTATTGGGTGCCAAATCATATGACGGAACAACCGTTCAAGGTTGGTTGGACCACGTGAAATCCATATGTGCTCATCTGGCTACTTCCCGACCAACAGCGGTGAACCTTTTCTGGGCACTGGATCGCATGATGCAAAAAGCAAATGAGGTCGTTGAATCCGGCCTTAGCCTAGATGAGGGCAATGATGCTCTTGAAGTAGAAGCTCTGTTGATTCAGAAGGAAGACGAAGAAGTATGCCGCATGATCGGCGAGAATGCACTGCCTTTATTCGAAGATGGTATGGGTGTACTCACTCACTGCAACGCAGGCGGACTGGCTACGGCGAAATACGGTACGGCAACTGCTCCAATGTATCTCGCACAGGAACGTGGCATTCACCTGAAAGTATTTGCAGACGAAACTCGTCCTGTACTTCAGGGTGCACGCCTGACTGCATTTGAGTTACAGCAAGCCGGCATTGACGTTACGCTGCTCTGTGATAACATGGCAGGCATGGTGATGTCCAAAGGCTGGATTCAAGCCGTTATCGTCGGAACAGATCGTGTTGCTGCCAATGGCGATGTAGCTAACAAAATCGGAACATACAGCGTGGCTGTGCTTGCCAAAGCTCACAATATTCCGTTCTATGTAGCCAGCCCATTGTCGACCATCGACTTGTCCACTCCATCCGGGGACCTGATTCCGATTGAAGAACGTGCTGCGGAAGAAGTGACCGAAGGATTTGGTAAACGTACAGCACCGCAAGGTGTTAAAGTATACAATCCAGCATTTGACGTAACGCCTAACGAATATGTAACAGCTATTATCACGGAAAAAGGCGTTGTTCGCGCACCTTTCCAAGAAAATCTGGCTGCCTTGTTCGCGAAGGAAGAAGCTTAATTTAATAGAAAGCGTTCGTGTGTATAGAGGTGGGAGCTACGATGTGCCAGGCTCTGTATTACGGCGTTAAATAAGGGCTTCCCAAATGGGGAGCCCTTCTGTTAGTAATTAGATCATTTTCAACAAAGCCTCTACACCCGTCATGCCAACCGTAATGCCCATGGCCTCGGCTTCTGTTGTCACCGACTCCATAGGTGCATGCAACAATTGCTCCAGTGTACGCACACCAACCGCCCGAGCTGCAATAATTTTGCGATCCCCGAGCTTCTCATTAAGTAATCCCACGTCGAGTGCTCCGCACATGATATTATTCCTCAAAAAACCTTGGTGTATCAACGTTTTCAAGCTCTCAATATACCAAGCGTAACAAAAGCGTCACAGAAATACGATTTCTTCTAAAGTGTTTGTTACTTCTTGTTGCATACTCGGTATCACATGACTGTACGTATCCAGTGTAACGGAAATCTTGCTGTGCCCTAATCGTTCGGAAATTACTTTAACGTTGATATCTTTAGATAGTAGCAACGTAGCATGTGTATGTCGCAAATCATGAAATCTTATGTGTGGTAAATTTGCTCTTTTAACATCCTTTGGGTAGATTTTCATCATATTACTCGGAAAAACAGTACCGCCATTTTTCAAATTGAATATAACCAAATCGAGATCAAGGAACCCTTTTCCCACTGAATTTCTCAACACTTCATATTTTTCTTGTTGCTCTTTGAGTACTTCAATCAATTGGTTGGGAATAGATATTCTTCGAACACCTGCATATGTCTTTGCTCCCGACTTTAGTGTTTTTCCGTAATTGGATAAAGTTTGATTGACGTATAATACCTTGTTGTCATAATCAATGTCTTTCCATCTGAGTCCTAAAATTTCTCCTTGTCTCATGCCAGTCAAAAGCGCCAATGCATAAACACAAAAGTATCTTCGGTTCCTATTTGCTTCTAGGAATTGATTCACCTGATCGATTGACCAAATGTTGACTTCATTTTTAATCTTTTTAGGTAAGGTGGACTTCCTCATTGGATTTGATTTACATAACCCATATTCAATAGCTTTATCCAGAACTCGTTTAACCAACGTAGTTATTCTTTCAATTGTATTTCTTGCGAATCCTTTGGAATGTAAATTGGTAACAAACTGCTGACAAGTTTTCATATCAAGTCTTTGTAGTTTAATCAGACCTATCGAATCTTTGATGTGATTTTTATAATACAGACGATCATTATAAAGTGTTATTTCACTACATTCTAACTTGCGGATATTCTCCAACCAGTACGCAATAAAACTACCTAGGGTTGAGTTATCATTCTTTATGAATTCATCGTTCTCGACCTCTTGTTGTAATTTAGACATAACTAAGTCGGCTTCGCGCTTTGACTCAAACCCTTCACGCTTAATTTGTTTTCTTTTACCTGTAGGTTCATAGTAATCAAAAACGAAATACCATTTCTTTGTGTTTTTATCCCTTTTTACTGATGCCATTGTAAATCCTCCTATTTTCTTATCGTGACTTATAAGAAAATGGAGCCAAGCAAGTGACTGTACCTCAATTTTATCACATTACTTGCTCCATTTTCAGTTAATTAACTTTTGCTGTTTTGATCCATTCCTCTAGGACTTGACTAGGAACATACAACCGTTTTCCAATCTGAATAGGGTTCAATTTTTCCATTACTTCTCTTGCTGCATTTCTTCCTAATCTCAATCTAAGCATAATATCTTTCGTACACAGTAGTTCCTTTTCTGTAAGTGCGTTCACACTCATCACCTCGTTAACTTTTATGTAATTAAAATCTTGTCTTATTACTCAGATCTGTTTCGGAACAATAACATCCTATATGTATGAACTCTCTACACTACTAATACTGCTATACCAATGCTAATTCTTTCTTGATCTTCTTCACAATTCTAATTTGACCTTTAGGTGTCACTTTTGGTGTTGTAGTGATTTTATTACCATGCTCTGTCCTTACTACTCGTTCATCTACTACAAATAATCCCTGATTCATCGCATACTGAGTTGGCTCATTCTTGTGTCGTAAGATATAGTTCCAATCACGTAAAAACTTGTACAACTTCTTCTCTCCAATATTGATCCCTTTTTGCTGAATTAGTTTAGACATCTCTCGGACAAGAATGTTATCATCTGATTTTAGGATGGTATCTGCAAAATCTACTTTAGGTTTACTTTCTTCTATATGTACTTCTAGTTTTCGCTTTTCATTTTCTGCTGCAATTCGCAATTCACGTTCTTCTTTTAATTTAGTTGCTGTTAAGATAAGCAAATCGGGATTGTCTAGCAGGTCGTCAATTGCATACATTCCATGCTTTTGAATTGAAGGAACAATGTCTTCGTATAGCCAATCTTGAAACTTCATTGCTTAGGGCTGAGCAGACTGTCCCATAACTCTATTCAGTGATAGATTAGAGATGAATTTCTCACCTGCATTATTTAACTTTCGGACATTCCGATTCAGAATGTCTGAATTCTTGACTTGATAAACATGATTCTCTTTGCAAAACTTCAATACATGGTTCGTTGCTCGATCCCCTCGATATTCCAATACACTTGCAACGTCTTTGGCTGCGATAATAAAATCACCTTTAAACTCAAAATTTACACACTTCTTAGTAAGTAGCACTACTTCGTGACCATCAAACACTAGCTCCAAATCTTTATTCAATAATATTAATCTCCTTTTTATTGTTCAGGTTATCTCACCCTGTAATTTTGTCTCTGTCAAACTTTACTATCGAAAAAAATCAAAATTTAATAATGCTTGTCATAATCTGTCCCCATACCGTATACAATGTAGGTAGATAGACAAATTCATATCTAGGAGGAACTAATTTCTATGGAAATTACAGATTTAAGTTTGGCTGATGGTGGTATTTTAGGTGAGGTAATCTATTACCCCGCCAATCTTTCTATTATGGCTACACAAATGAAATGTACTGTATTTACTGCTCAAGGCACTGTTCATAAAAGTATGAACTATGTTCTCCACACCACACCCAATGGCGTTGCTAAGATACTTCTTGGGTCTGCTAAAGCAAACGTGATTAATCGTATGTATGCTGATGTTCCTTGGCCTGAGACCACCATGACTTCTTCAGATGGAACTATTTTTAAATACAAGACTGCACCTACACCATATGATTGTGAATTTTTCTTAGATACTCTTAAACAAGAATACGTAGAGATAATGTAGTCATTCTGGTCGTTACTGTTACGGTAGCGACCTTATTTTTTTCACTCTAGGACATAATGTCTCATAGTGATCTTTCTGTCTTGATATGCTCAAACTTATCGCTTAACTTCGTCATCAACTTATGTATCTCTTCTTTGTTTGGTTTATTCATAAAAAAGTGTATACTATTATTTTTACACTTTAAAATAGTAACACTGACTACTCTTCACCTCCCTTCCAAGTACTAATTTATTTACTTCGTAGCTTCCCCTATTTCTTCGTCAGAAAGCTGATCATATTCCTCACCATTGAAATGTAAAAGGATATTAGTCAGTATGCCGTCTCCATCAAGTTCATGATATGCTTTGTGTGCTGCCATGGAGTGCCCTTTCATATCATACGATTTTTCATCATATTCATTTAAGATCCTAGTATACTCCCGTATTGCTTCATTTTTATTATCATATTCAAAGACTTCCGTATTAAAATGGCGAGGCTGTCTATTGATGCGCTTAGAGTCATCAAGATAAAAATGTGCCAAGATAATTTGCCATGGTTTCATGTTTACTCCTCTTTTCAATTAGATTCCATTCTATAGAACGTGCATTTTGATAGTGTTACACTGCTAAAGGAAATACCACCTTGGTCGTTATGAACATACAGGTCTTCAGGTAGTCCTACTGTAGTATTATTCTTATGTAGTTCGTATAGTTTATTTTCAGTCAAATTAAGTTGTTTCATAAACCTACCTCTGAAAGTTGCGTACTTTGCTTCTTCGTATTTAGTGGTTATTTCCAACTGTATGCTCATTAAGTTCTCCTTTGATTTATGTGATATTCACATTATATTTTATTTTTATTGTAATTACAATACATATTTTTATTCTTAATAAACGTTATTACGCTAATTCCAGACTTACCATCATTGCTTTGTTGACCTTCTCTATATACGTAGATGGTAATTCAAATAGTTTATCTCTTAGATTTCTTTTGTCCACAGTAAAGATTTGCTCAAACATTACAACACTGTCTTCGAAAACTTCGCAATCATCTGCATTTACAAAAACATGCGTGGGCATGGTTCTTTTCTTAAGTTTAGTAGTAAGTGGCGCTCCCATTACGACTGGTGCGTGATGGTTTCCAATATTATTTGAAACAATTAACAATGGTCTGATTCCACTTTGAACAGAACCTTCTCTCTTGCCTAAATCAACGGCCCAAACTTCAAGTCTTTTAACTGTTTTTGCTCCAACCCCTTTACGTTCTATCATCATACCAATAACAATCATCCCCTTATCCAATATAAATTTTATTTTTATTCTTATAATATTATTATACACTATACAAATCACTACACAACCGAACGCTTGTTCTTTTTCAGAATGATATTTCAAAAGTCAATATAAAATCAGTACAACTTACAACATTTTACCCCCCTACTAAAAATTCTTGACATTTGGAAAAACGAAAAAATAAGGGACTGATATATTTGTATATACCAATCCCTATTTATCAACAACTATGAACTATAACTTCTTGAAGTATGATAACTCTTTTAAATCAGCGCTTAATTGTTTCGTCAATGATTATCTCAATCAATCTCCACTCAGATACTGTTATTGTTAATTCCTTGTTAACTAGCAGGTCTTCAATAATCTTGAGAGATACAGCTTTCTTATCAATGCTGTCATTCATCATTGTATCTACATAATCAGTTACAACATCTGCTATATCCAATGCGAATGTGGTGCTGTTTTTATCGAACCTTTTGACATTGATAACTTCTAGTACGAATCGAAATATGAACAGTTTTTGTTGCATTTCTTTAGTTTTGTCTATGTTAATCCAACCTCTGTCCCTCGCAAGGGGAATTGCAAACATCCCTCCTACGACTGTAACAAGGATGATCAGTTGTATATAGTAGGCACTCACGCAAGACCTCCTAAAGTTTATATTATTCCTACTTAGTCAAGCTAGGCGTTTTAGTTTTAGTGTCATAACCAACTGTTGCTCCGAAGAAATCTCCTGCTTTACGTAATGGGACATATGAAAGTCCATCTACAATCAATCCGTCCACTGTCTCCGTCTTACCTTCAGTAATAAGATTTATCTTAGTTGTCGTTGTTTTAGTATCACTCACATTCTTAACTCCTTTTAATTTATTTAATTCAGCCTGAATCTGAGGTAAAAAGTTCTTTTGGGCAGCAGCTATAGTGTTACCATCTCCCCAAAATGCTGTACCCGGGCATGTCTTACTTGATTTGCCGGGAATATAATCTGAGAGTCTTATTCCTGTTTTCGGCGCATACCATGCGTGATATACAATGGTGTCTGTATTAATGGATAGGTTTTGCTTCTCAGCCAAGCAAGCATATAGATGGATTACCGACTCTTTTTGAACAGCGGTCATTGTATCTCCACCTTTATCAAAGTTGCCAATAATCTCAACACAAATCGCACCAGTGTTTGATCCTGCAATTCCTGCTGGTGTTTTGTTAAGATCTCTATCGAGACTAATTGCAATTCGTCCGTCCTCTAACACAGTGATATTTTGTCCAGTACCAGACCATCCTTGAGATATATGATATGTCCTCATGCCTTCAAGACACTTCCAAACATCCTGTTTAGCTAATCCACTAATCATCTGACGAGTGGTGTAATTAGGAGAGGCTGTGTGGTGTACTTGTAGTCGATCAATGTTACGAGTAATAACTTGTTTCTTCAGCCATGGACGAAACTCAACCTTTTCAAGTAGAAGGAAATTCCCTTTTTGAATCATTTAATCACTCCTTATTCTTTTCTCTGTCTTCTGTTTGGCTCTTCTCCTTTAAAATCGAGATAGCCCTTTTCATCTGCGTTGGCATAGGTAACTGAAGCCGACCGTAATTTTCAGCCAAACTTAACAATTCATTAGCTATGTAAAAATATGTAGTTCCTACAGCCAAACTTAGTACTCCATTCAACCCAAGAATTGCATCAATACGATACATTACGAATATGACAGTGAACATCAAAGCTTTCTTAGCAATTCCAAATGATCCTTTTCTAGAACTTAATCCTTTATCATTACGAGTGGGATTTTTATATCCCTCATACGCAGAAGCCGTCATACCTGTTATAAAATCTAAGACTGTGAGTACTGCCAACAATTCGAGAGCACTATTCCATCCACCGAAAGCATAAGACGTAATAGACCCAGCAACACCAACGGTGAAATTCAAATATTTATCCAAAAGTTCCTTCATCCTTCTTTCTTCATACTAAGAAATAGAAAAGAACCTCTCCAAAGTGTTCAGAGAGATTCTTTGTAAATCTATTTATCAATATCCTGCATTTTTAATTTGTTAAATTCTTCGAGAAGTTCTTTTGGAACTTGATCTTCTGTTTTACGATTAGCTTTGACCAATTCGTAGAACGCTTTTGCAAATAATTCTTTATTAATCGCCATTTTTATTCTCCTCCTGCCATCAGAAGAGTATATAGAGATGCAATCATCTCTTTGTTATCCAAGTCAGCAAGTTTCAACATCTCATTGTCTGACTTCAGAGCTTGAATCTCTTCTTGTTTTTGTCTTTCTTTAATTTTTGACTCGTTTTTGAGTATTGGCATTAATTATCTCCTCCTTCAAAGACAGCAATAATTTTCTTAATCTCAACTGTGTCTCCAGCACTCTTCGTGGCATCCATTTGCAGGATTAGATCCCTGATAGAACTTGCATAATCCTTCGAGTAATGATAGACATACTCAACTTCACCAGAACTACTTTGTGTCTTCACGCCTGATACTGGCACCAATTCATCTTGTCCATTGTAGGCTTTGATGTGCGCCTTGGTAATGACTGTTGTTGGTATGATGTCAGGGATCGCGTCAAGCTTGTACCTTTTCCCTTTGTATAGGGGAACATCCAAGAACGTAACGTCTCCACCAGCATCAAGCCTGAATTGAACTGAATTCAGCCCATCATTCAATCTGTTCGTATCATAGAGGTTGGGTAAGTCAACCAAGAAATTTATTACTTCATTGACCTTCAACCCTGTAGTTTTGTTGACAATCTCAGTTCCATTAATAGACATTTTAAGAGATGTTAGTGCTCCACCAGTGTTGTCCGTATCAAGAATCTTGAGTGCGTAGTTTACGTTGTCAGGAACGTAGAACGTTTCCTTGTTAGGGTACTTGCTGTCCAGAGATAATTGAACTGGAGGCGCTAGATAAGAGTAAATTTGAACCCCTGTGTCCGCTGACGTCCCTCCTAGGTTGGTGTACCTGATCTTGTTTGCGGCTACATCGAACGGATCAGCTTCCATGCCAATACCATAATACACTGTCGTTCCCGTCGCATGCTTATGGAAAACAAAGTTCATTTCATCATTTAACGGCTGATTATTTGTCAGGTGAGGGTTTTGACCATAAATCGTCCCTTTCAACAAATAATAGTTTCTATCCTCGTTCAGAATGGTGATTCCAGAGAACCTGATGTCCGACTGCTGAAAGCTGGAAGAGCCTGCGTTGTCTGTGTGATCTTCAAATAACGTATGTGTTTCGCCACGCACTACCACGCTATACTGGCGCATACCCATTCTCTTTGTATAGGTATACGTTTTGTCATAAGTGTTGTAATAGTTGGAGAATCCCAACCTAGCCCATACACTTGCGTTGTGAACCACCTTTAGTGTCACATCAATTGATGAAGATGTCCCCACACCGTTAATCACTGGGACATTCCGAATAACGTCAGGAACGGTTGAAGCGGTGCTGAACCCTGCAACAACTCCATATGTCGGCTTTTCCTTTAGCTTATATTTATTCTCAACATACAGGGCGTCAATCACGCTATTTCTAGACCAAGTCGAGACTGGATTGCTGCTTGCATATATGCTGCAAAGGCTTGGGGTCAGAACCTCTTGGTTGGAATCAAAGACCAAATACGCTCTAGTGTATCCATAGTTATCCGTACCTCTGTGATACACATACATGCCAGTATTAGCAGGAGTTGTCCCGTTAATGGAGGTCATTCCAGCAACTCCAATGTCGGTAACCAAAACATGACAGGAGCGATTCCAATATTCTGGATTTGCCACGGGTTTGGTACTTGTGTATTGCGATTGTGTGTAGTAAGCCGTTTGGAATTCTGTCATGTCTTTGTTTGTCACATAGTACTCAATTGATTTCGCTGTAGCCATAACATGTCTAATCAAAACAATCTTACTTCCGTCTCTCGCGATCCCAACATCGTATGCATAACTGGCAGCATCATACAACAGCGTGGTTTTGATGGATTTGACTGTGTCTTCTGTTCTGTTGTACAGAGATACATTGATAAACTTATTTGAATCGTACCAAAGATAGAGGTCAGAGTTCAAAGTTTCATAGTAGTCGTGATACAAAGCCTTGCTTGAATCAAACCCTAAAATTCGAAGTTTTCCGTTTAGAGGATTTCCGATTTTAAATTTGTTGATGTGTCTGCTCTCGTACACGTCCAAATTGTTACCACTTGCAGGATATGTTGTGTCTGACGTAGGGGTGGAAACTCCCACGATATTGTATAAGGTGGAATAGCCACCCTGTAACCCTGCAATATAAGTCGTTAGCAGAAAGTCTGAATCATTTCTTGTGTACATCAACTGTCTTCCCCAAGCCTCTATTTCTGAGAACTTTACATCTATCAACTCTGTGGAGGCTATTTTTTGATTAGAGAAAATTGTAAAACTGTCGATTTCTGTATATCCCGTTATAAACGATGAAGAATTAACTTCTTGAAGAGTAACGATTGGACTGTTCCCCTCTGTTAAGGTGTTAACGTTATAATTGGTTGTGTTTGCCCACGATTTGTTCATGAAGGCAATAACCTTGTCTTTATTTGACCCAAGTATGAGCATGTGCGTACCGCCGTAAAAGTTTCCAGCGTTATTAGGTGTGCCTGTTGACGAATAAACCTTCTGCTTATAAACCCCTTCCCTTGAATAGTTTAAGATAACTGTAGCGGCAGTTGCCTCTTGGTATGTCCCTGTTCCATAACTTCCTGTTCCGTTCGGCAAATAGCTGTAATTATACCTGTTAGCACAAAAGGACGTTGTCGAAGAGTAAATCCCCTTCTTCTCGTCAAATGTTCCTAACATTGTTCCCCTTGTAACATATGAGGCATAGTAATAGTAAGAGCCACTGCTGTTATAATTGCCGATTTGATTCACAACTCTCTCTTCGGAAGCGCTATTCGTATTAAAACTCTTTTCGCCAACTACTCCATTCGTAGAAAGGCTATAAAGCCTTGTTCCTGTGACCCACCTCAAAAACGAAGAGGAAGTCGCACTGTTCAGTGTAGCGAAATTTACAGTGGAGATAATTATTCTTCTGGCAGAGTCATACAATACGATAGAAGATTTGGGCACGTATGCATACGACGATCCATAACTGAGCGAAGTCGTACTCGTAAAGGTCTTAACGGAAAATTCCGATTTTGCAGAGATTCCATATCTGAATATCGCGTCACTCTTTCTGTAAATCAACCACTTTCCTTCGTCGTCATAACCCACAAAGTCGATTTCATTATTGTTTGAGATAGCAGATAGATCGATATTCTGGTCTATCTCACCCGTAATCAGATTCAGAACGATGACAGTTTTACTCTCTAGTAAATACGTCACTAGATGCTTTCTGTTTATTTGCATATACACTGATCCACCAAAGGTGTTTACATCATTCAACCCTACGGAACTCGGAACAAAGTTGGGGTAAATCTTTCTGATCTTAAACCCTTGCTGCTGCTTGTCTACTTCATACTCGACAAAGAATGACCCCTCTGCGCCTTTTGTTAGCGCGTAATACACATCATCATCAATAGCACTCAGAAGCGGCTGCATTAGTAAATCACTTGGGGCAAAACACCCTCCCACTTCGTATTTCCAATTCGTTGTCATGAACGTCGATTTTTTAATTGCGTATTTTGTTGCCATTAATTCAGTACCTCCGTTATCTTAAATGGTTTATTGTCTATGAAGATCACATCTCCATTCGTCAGTGTAATGTTTGCCAACTTTATCACATCAGGTTGATCTTCCACTGTGCCATCATTGGACAATGCTGTCAGGTTGGAATTCAAGTACACGTAGAAATCCAAGTCCTTAAACCCACCATTGATGATCATATCCTTAATCTTCAAACTCCCTTGAGTACTTACTAGCTTAGCTAAGCTGCCTGAGATGGTAAATCCTGTGGTTTTAGCCGTATCAACCTCTGTTGAGTTTTTAAAAGTATTGTAGTACCCGTTCTCATATTGGTTGATGAAATCAGCAATTCCCTGTTCGTCCAACGTAGACTTGATTTCGTTCAATTGGAGAATGAATTGCTGTACAAAATCCTTATCGACTTTGTTATTCAACTCTTCCCAAATCTTCGAGTTAGATTGAGTATAGTCGAAAATTCTTGATGAACTGACTACCGTCTTATCAATTGTAAAGTAATAAAGGGCAATGTGATCACTTGGCAATTCATCAGGTTGAATGCGTTTAGGCGACTCACCTTGTTTGGCAAGTTCTCCACCCAACACAACAATTGAATTCGTTGTACATTGGATCGCGACCATATAATCTCGTCTACCAAATTTCGTTTCTGTGACCAATCCACTAGTTACTTGATAACTCGTATCACCATTGACTGTTTTCGTCTCTGTGTCCTGACTGTCAAAATACGCACCAAGATATATGTACTTTCCTTCTCCAATGCTTAGAGCTGGGTTATTGCTCTCGTCTAGTAAATAGTTCGAGTTAATCTCGAACCCCTCCATGACCGATTTGTTAACCAACAGGGCGAGTAAGTCATATCCCTTTTCCTGATTGATCAACGCATATAAGTCTTCACCTATCATGTCTGTTGTTACAGGAGGCAAAAACTTCTTATTCAATTTGTTCATTTTTCGATTCTCCATTCTTAATTAGTCAGAACTTCAATTTGGACTTCTGATCCTGAAAAATCACCATTGACCTTGATAGATGTACTCGTCAGTTCTTGGAAGGTGAAATTTCCACTTCCTTCAAAGAATCTCACTCCATCTACATAAACTGAGCAGTAGTTGTTATTCATTTCATAGCTTAGATCAGTCAATTGTACTGTCCCACTTTCGTCCAGTATCGCTATGGCACGTGCCACTTTTCTGCCTAATGGAGTGTTATCGAACCATGTTAGAGTGAATTCGTCATTAGTATCAAGTATGTCTTTTAATTTATCTAGCTTTATTTCGTTTCCGTCATTAATGACATCATCGTCAGGAATAAAGATCGTGATCCCTGTTACGATTGCTTTAATACTGTTGTTGAAACCATATCTCTGACCTAGTTGCAATGTGCCACCTGATGGCATTTTATATTGGTTATTGAATACTTTCGCTGGTTCACTACCAGATGAAGTAATGGATGGTAGCTGTTCCAATGGAACTTTACCCTCTTCATCTAATGAAGCATATCCACTAGGTTTACCTTTGTGTTCGATTGACTCGGGCAAATAAGAGAGAGCATCTTGCTTATTGTTCCAAGCAGTTTTCTCTTCTTTTGTAATATGTATATCTTCGTTATTAACGTGTTGGTTAATATCTGATGTGATGTCATTTATAGAATCAGCCAGTTCGTTAAGCGATACATTTAAGCCTTTAACATCTCCGTCTATTAACTGGACAGTATCCTCAATTTCGCTAAATTTAGAGTCTGTGTATGCTTTCACATTCGTCTCAATGATATTGTAATCATTTATATCAAGTACTCGTTTAAATGGCTGCCAGAAATTATTGGAGTCACGCTTGTTTCGTTTATATTGTTTGTTGTTGGTTTGGTTCGTTGAATCTGTTCCAGAGTACATTTCTGTAAAGGTTTGATAGCCCCCAGCACCTATTCTAACTGTTTCAACATATCCAAAAGCTTCGCTTGCACCTGATGCTACTCTCCAAGCAGATCCCTGCCCTCCAGTTCCTCCACCAACGTAAAATACCGAATAACCCTCTGGATAAAGTGCTATTACTCCATTCGGGTCAGCGAAGTTGTTTGCAAGTTTGATTACAGTTTGTTTAGTATCCGCATATTTCTTAGAGTTTTCTTCTGCTAAGGTAGCTTTCTCTTGTGATCCTTCAACAGTTTCGACATTCGGTTTACCCGCTATGGAATCCCATGTGACAGAGGTGTTTGTCTGTAAAAGCAACGACCAGTGTGTAGTATCCGTAGGTAAAATATCAATGGATTCTTTAATGTTCTGATATACACCACTCTCGTACACTACAATGTTTAGTGGTTTGTATGTAATTGTAGAATTGTACATCCCCTTATTGGCTAATGAAGTACCACGATCATAAGCTAATTCACCTTGAGCTTTAGCGTAATCGCCTTGTATTTCTGCATATGAAGCCTGCGCTTCAGCTTGACCAGCTTTCTCATCTGCATTTGTAGCTGCTGCAATAGCGGTTGCTGTTGCATTAACAGTCTGAACTATTGCTTCAATTGCTTCCTCAGTGGCTACTTTTGCCGAAGAAAGAACAGTACTAATACTTATCATTAGCGTCCAATGGTTTTCATTTGTAAAATCTACATTCAACGTGTCATCTGCGACACACATATATATATTTTCGTTCACTGTATCTGTAACAATATCTCCGAAGTGATACGTATTTACAGGTGTATATGTACCTTGCCATGTCGTATTCGTAATCTTTTTCCAGAACTCTGTATTTGTAGGAGTCTCACCAATGGAATCTTTAATGCTCATAAATGTTGCTCCATTGAAATAAACAATATTTCTAGTCTTGTAGGAAGCTGTATCAGAATAGTTTCCTTTATGTACGAGAGATTCTGCTATACCTTTTGAGAATTCACCTTGTTCCTTAGCATAATCGCCCTGAGATTTTGCGTATTCAGCACTTTCATGTGCTTCCTTAATAGCCCCTTCAGTTTCACCGATTGTATCGCTTGCCTTACCTAGAACTTCCTCTAATTCTTCAACTTTAAGATTCACTTCAGTAAGAAAGTTTCTTGTAGCCTCAACTTCCCCTTTGGCAAAATCGCCCTGTTCTTTAGCATAATTTCCTTGAGAGGTAGCATGTTCCGCTGCTGTCTTTGCTCTATCTGCTTGTGTGTTGGCATTTTCGGTTGCATCTAAAGCAACTAGTCTGGTCGCTTCAATCTCATCAATCTTGTCGTTGGCATTTTGAATGGAGATATGTAAATCTTCAATTTTGTTATTCGCTTCTACGATTACCTCTTGTGCGTTAAGCACCTGATCCTTGGCATGATCTCCTTGTTCTTTGGCATACGCCCCTTGAGACTTAGCGTAAATGCTCTGATCCTTAGCATTATCAGCCTGTTCGCTTGCATAGTCACCTTGCTTTTTAGCATATTGAGCATTTGTTTCTGCCGCTTTAGCTTGTGTTTCAGCAAGTATTGTTGCTTCTTCCATGTTTTGAATTGCTTCTTCGGAATCTTCAATGACCCTATCTAACTGTTCTACTTTCTTAATTGCTTCATTGCTTGCATCAATAGAATCTTTTAAGGTTTTTAGAACATTTCCGTCATGTTCTTCCGTCCAAATCCTTGCAGAACTTACGTAATGATTGCCTCTACCCTTGTAACTGTAAGTTTTTTGGGTATTTTCAGCAGATATATGAAAGGATATTACGCCTTCAGAATAATCTACTCTGTACTCATTTTCTTTAAGTACATTCCTGTTTTTACTAGGACTCTCAAACATATTAGCGATCTTGACTTTGCTAATATATACAGGAATCTCATCAAGTAATATTTGACCATTAACTACGGTTTTTGTTTCTGTTATATCAATGTAGGGGTCAATACTCGTACCATTACGATACTTCGTTAACGTACTCTTCTGGTAATCGAATGATGACATTTATTTCCTCCAATTTGTATACTCTATTAAATAGTGCTATGACTCTAAACATTCACGAGGAACGTTAGAGTCATTACTGCACTATCTTTATAATTAACACTATTATTTGTTATCTTAACAACAACTACCTAACTAAGACTTGTATAATGTCTTTGCTTATACGCTTCATAACTCTGTATCCATTGTCCGAGGCAGTTGCGATACCATTGTCATTCGGCATTACAAGTCCGTTGACAACAGCAGTACCATCATCACGAACAAGCAATTTACCCATCATACCAATCGCTGACCATTCAGGGCGCAATTCACGCCGCGCATAATACTGATCTGCATCCCAATCAGGATTTAACATAGGTTGACGCTCTGTTCTGGCTGGTGAGACTTCAACTGTATCATACAGAGTATTCCCGCTCTCATCTTCCCCGATTGCTACCTGATCAAACATTGCAGGGATATCAACCATGTGGTATTTAGTACGACCCCACTCATCTTTTAGGAATCTACCTTTCCAATGTAAGTCCTGATTGTCACCAATCACTGATGGATCAGCACTAACTATACCAAGAATATATTCATCTTCGGACGTAGCTTTGCGAATCCTATTTCCATCTAAAGTAACGAAATAGCCGACTCGATCTTCGTTATCTCTGTTGTCATCAGACCATTCGAACATTTCTGCGTAGTCTGCACCGCTTGAAGAGTAAGCGCCATCTGATGTCACAGCACCATTACTTAAAATCTTAATGGCTAAACCTCTAGCGTTCCAATATGTTCCATTACCCATAGACCATGAGTATGCCGCTGGTGCATCTCCATATCTCCCTGTAATACTGGCTCCAGCGAAACCGTTATCAGTATTGAAGTACCCTTCTACATTGCTATATGAAGCTCTAGCTAGATTCAATCCATTTTGAACATGTGATGCATAAGAAGCAGATGAAGTTGCGCTTTCACTTTTAGTAACATTAAATATAAAGGCGTATTCCTGATATGTAGGTATTGGAGATACCATGACCGTATTTGACGAAACTGATGTAACGGTATACGATGTAACATCTGGTATGCCCGGACCCAGTAAAATACCATGTACGTTAACTTTGTCGTTCACAGAAAACAGAGAGGTAGCGCTATCAGCTATAGTGAACATCGCTCCTGAAAGTGAGACAATCCTACTTGCATATACACCAGTAGCACCCGACCATCCTTCTACATGCGACATTGAATGACCAGATGCAGAATTATATCCTTCTGCATGACTCATTGTACCAAAAGCTTTGGTGTCTCTGCCCTCAACATGAGTATACTGACCGTATGCTTCGCTTAAGTAACCCTCTGCATGTGACGCTTCTCCCCGCGCTTTTGTAGTATCACCTTCTGCATGAGAACTCTTTCCGACTGCAATTGTTTGTCTGCCTTCTGCGTGTGCGCCATATGAGGAGCCCCCTTTACTGACGACTACTAACAGATATTGCCCTACACCGTACCCAGTAGGCAAAGAATCAACAGTGATAATGTTAGATGATACTCCTGTAACATTAGCTTTTCCTATCATTCCTCCTGCGTTACCATTAAAACAGCCCACTGTATCTCCTACCGTGATTCCATGCGAAGTGTTTTCAAGCGATATAGCTTTAGTAGCTGTATTAACACTTGTTATTTTTGTGGCTGACCCTGCATAAGTCGATATCCCCTCTACGTGAGATGCTGTACTGTTAGCAACAGTTTGGTGACCCTCAGCATGAGTGTAGTTAACAGCGGCAATAGTCTCATTTCCTTCGGCATGAGAAGCAAGTCCAGAAGCTATTGTTCCATAACCTTCTGCGTGTGCTGAATCTGCAATCGCAACGTTCAATGAACCTTCAACATGTGCACCCTTGTATCCAGATGCCAGATTCATGTACCCCTCTGCGTGTGCTCCACCATTCTTGGAATACGCTGATGATCGTGTAAGATTCACTACGTACCCCAACAACTGAGTATTAGAACTAGAAATCAGATTCAAGTTTTCAACAACAATGGACAGTCCAGTGAAACTAACAACTTTTGTTTCATGTTCATAAGGTTCGTTGTAATATTCATAAACTAATTTGATTTCATCATTGGTTGAAAAGATTGTTCCTGTTGGTAATGAACTCAATAAAATCGTATTGTTAACAAAATCAAATCCCGCTACCTTCGCACCTCTCCCAGTTGAATTACTTTGACCCTCAGCATGAGAGATGACTGCCGCCGCTAGTGTATTATAGCCCTCAGCGTGGGAACTATCTCCCGATGCCACAGTTTTAGCCCCCTCAGAGTGTGAACTGTAACCAATTGCTACTGTGTCAGTACCCTCGGCATGCGTACCATTTCCACTTGTTTTGGTTCTTACACCTTCGGCATGTGAACCTTCCCCAATTGCAGTAGTAGAACTACCTTCTGCGTGTGAAGCTCTGCCAGATGCAATTGTCTGTTCTCCTTCTGCATGTGCATTTTCTCCTGTAGCTTGACTGGCATTCCCCTCAGCGTGTGAAGAAGTTGCCTTTGCCTTTGTGAAGCTACCTTCTGCATGTGAACTTCTTCCTGATGCAGTTGTATTAGAACCCTCTGCATGGGCTGAACTATTAGACGCTATGGTATCTACACCTTCTGCATGCGATCCTAATCCAGTAGACTTTCCTCTTGCACCTTCGGCATGAGAGGATACTCCTGACGCAATTGTATCTCTTCCTTCTGCATGAGAAGCTTCTCCTGAAGCAGTTGTTTGTAGTCCCTCGGCATGCGAATTATTGCCTGTTGCTGAGGTTCCTAATCCCTCGGCATGGGCATTGTTACCATCGATGACATTTGTCTTCTTGAAAATTCCACCATCGTTACGAGATACGGTTGTTGGTGTTCCAGACGGGATATCTGGCATGTTGCTTAGAATCACTGTTTGTGTTGCTGAATCTACAGATGCAATAGTCGTTTCGAATACATACAAGGGACTATCAAGAGAATCTTTCCACGTAAAGAACACTTCTTCTCCTACTTCGTACAGCGAAACATCTTTATCCGCACTGAATACAAGCTTCTTGTTTTCTACGTCAAGTACAGTCATGCCAATTAATCTGTAGGCTGTAGATGTGATTTCCCCCTCTGTATGACTTCCTTTTCCAGTCGCAATCGTTCTGATGCCCTCTGCATGGGAATGCTCACCAGTCGCAATCGTTCTGATGCCCTCTGCATGGGAATGCTCACCAAAAGCAAGCGTCCCTTCGCCTTGTGCATGGGAATAGTGTCCTGATGCAGTAGTGCTCAATCCCTCAGCGTGAGATACATAGCCAGTTGCTTTTGTACCAGCACCTTCTGAATGTGCTCCTGTAGCAGTCGCTTGCGTGAAAGAACCCTCAGCATGAGAACTATTCCCTGTTGCTTGTGTTCTATCTCCTTCGGCATGCGAACTCTTCCCAATTGCGAATGTTCTTTCACCCTCTGCATGCGAGAAATCTCCTGTTGCCTGTGAATCTGAGCCTTCCGCATGGGATGATACCCCTGATGCTTTTGAATTTACTCCTTCTGCATGAGAAGCAATACCGCTTGCGATTGACTTAAATCCTTCTGCATGGGAATTTTCTGCCGTTGCTTCCGTTTGGTTACCTTCTGTATGTGCTGTAGCGCCCGAAGCTTTGGTTGCAAATCCTTCTGCATGTGAATTGTCGCCTGATGAAATAGATTGATTACCTTCTGCATGTGACGAATAACCTGTAGACTTCGTAGCAAATCCTTCTGCATGTGAACCTTGTCCTATTGCTTGAGCCTGTTGACCTTCTGCGTGAGATGCGATACCTAATGCATAGGTTTTATAACCTTCGGCATGACCATAAGCTTCATAATTTTTAGCCCATGACAGATTGAAGATATCTGATCCTTCTGCAAAAGGTACTGATACTTCTGATTCAATAAATTCTGGTTTTTGATCTATAGTAACAACGTTATCTGTCACACCTAGAACTTTGGATGTAACAGCATCCCCATTATGTATAAGCTCAATAGTATCTCCTACACGAAATCTGCTTCCGTTTGACACTGCAACACTATAAGGCTCCACGTTTACTGCTACACTGGTCAGTTTGTCAAAACCTACATTAGCTCTTGTATAATGTCCTTCAGCATGTGAAGCTTTGCCTACTGCTACAGTCTCTTCTCCTTCTACATGGGACAAGTCTCCTATACCTTGATCAAGGTGAATTTCTTGCCATATTGGTGCATCTGGTGAGCCGATATTTCTATTAAACTTTTGAAAATCAAACCAAACAACGTCACGCTCTGGCTTTACTGGTTCAGTTTCATTAACAATAATCGGCTGCAAATTCTCAATAATATCTGCAATTTTACTAAGACTTTCATTCGTATAGTTTTTTGCGCTTTCTTCTGCTTGATCTGCTTTAGTTTGAGCACCATCGATTGTTTCCACGTTAGGTCTACCTGCGATTGAATCCCACGTAACTGATGTTGCAGTTTTCATAAGAAGTTGCCAATTTGAAGGCTCTGTCGGAAGAACACCTATAGATTCAACGATATTTTGATACACGCCATTTTCATAAACAACAATGTTCAACGGTTTGTATTGCTCATCATTCTTATATGTGCCTTTGTTAATTAGAGCTGTGCCTTTTTGAATAATGATTTCTGTTTCCTGTTTCGCGTAGTCACCTTGGTCTTTAGCATACTTACCTTGTTCTTCAGCTTTTTCAGCATATTCCATAGCTTGTGCAGCAGCTAAGTTAGCATCAGTTGTGGCAGTTATCGCCTGTTGTTTAACTTCATCGATCTCAATGATCAAATTTGTGACAATATCTACTGAATCTTTCACGCTCATTAACAGATCCCAATTGGTTTCAACTGAAGGACTAACGCCAACTGTTCCTTCAACAATACACATGTAAACGCTCTGATTGGTTTCGTCTGTTACTACGTCACCAAAATTGTACGTAGTTGTGGTGATATATCTACCTTGCCAAGCCATATTGGTGATTCGTTTCCAGAAATTCGAGTTCGTTGGATCGTTCCCAAGACTACTAGCGACACACATGAACGTAGCACCGTTATAGTAAACGATATTTCTATTATCATATGTTACCGTTTCAGAGTAATTTCCTTTGTGGACCAGCGATTCTGCAACACTCTTCGAAAACTCACCCTGTTCCTTCGCAAAGTCACCTTGTTCCTTGGCATAGACGGAACTAGCATTGGTTTCAGTGATGGCTTCTTCAGTTTCAGCGATTCGATCATTCGCTTTTGTCAGTGCCTCATCAAGCTCAACTACTTTATTGTTAGCTTCAACCAGAAATTCTTTCGTTGATGTTGCTTGTTCAAGAGCATAAGCACCTTGTTCTTCAGCGTATTCCCCCTGAAGTTTAGCGAAATCGCCTTGCTGTTTTGCGTATTCGCCCTGAAGCTTAGCTGAGTCTGCTTCTAGAGCAGCTTTGTTCCCTTGTTCAATTGTTTTTAGTGTAGCTTCAACGGCTTTCAATCGTTCTGTTTCTAATTCATCGATCTTGTTGTTAGAACGTTGAATGGACTCATCTACCTCTACAATTTTCTCATTTCCTAATTTTGTAACATTGACAGCATTTTCGGCTTCACCTTTAGCAAAGTTACCTTGATCTTTGGCGTAGTTTCCCTGTTCTTTGGCAAAGTTTCCTTGTGTTAAAGCATAGTCGCCTTGTTCTCTTGCGTAAATAGCACTCTCATCAGCTTCGATTGATTTTTCGATAGTGTAGTCTGTAGCATCTTTCATTTCTTGTTTAACTACTTCAGCTTCAGCAATTACCTTGTCCAAATTGTCTACCTTAATAATGGCTTCATTACTCGCATCCACAGCATCTTTCAGTGTTTTAACTACGTTACCATCGTGTTCTTCAGTCCAGATACGTGTTGCACTAACATAGTGATTACCTCTGCCTTTATAGCTGTAAGTTTTTTGAGTATTCTCGGCAGAGTTATGAAAAGAAATAATTCCCTCTGAGTAATCTACTCTATATTCGTTCGGTTTAATCTCATCACTATCTGTATTAGAAATTTCAAACATGTCCCCAATAACAACTTTGTTCAGTTGCAACGGGATTTCATTAAGCAATATTTGACCGTTAATAACGGTCTTAGTTTCTGTTATATCGATATAAGGATCATCGATTGTACCATTACGATACTTGGTTAGTGTACTTTTTTGATAATCAAATGATGACACTGAATCCCTCCTAACATTTCTAGTATGTTTTGTCGATATATATGGTAATAAACGGAATCCCATAGTAAAATTAGATGTGAGTGCCTGAATACATAAATTACTAAGAGAGAAGTGAAAACATGAGCAAATTAAAGAAAGTCGGTTATGTAAGTTTGGGTGTAATTCTTGGTGCATCCTTGACTGTATCCGTTCCAGCTTTAGCAGCTACAGCCAAAACAGTCCAAGCAAAGATCAATAGCTCTGTATCCGTGATGGTAGATGGCAAAAAGATGAGTACACAGCCTATCAACTATCAAAACTTAAACTATCTGCCTGTTGGTGAGATTGGTAGAGCATTGGATGCTGATGTAAGTTTCGATAAGACTAAGAATGTAATTAACATTGAGAGTAAAGAGGATACTGCAAGTAGTAATAGTGGGAACGCTGGTAATACGTCTAATGGTGGTAATACAACCAACGGTGGAAGTACAAATGAATCTGTCAAAAGGGCTTCTTTAAAAAAGGAATATAAAGTCGGAGACTTAATTGAATTCACAGATGCCACATTTAAAGTCGTCGACGCATCACAACCTAAAGATTTTAATGACAATGTCAACGAGATAACTTTAACTGTTGAACTTGAGATTGATAAGATTCCATCAGGTTTAAGGCACGTAAATACTGCCGATTTTTTAGATTATGATGATCAATTTGAAACTGCATTGGGATTAAAAACAGGCTATCATACTGAAGATGGTGACAAATTACCTCTAAATCAAAAGCTTCAAGCGAAAATAATAGTACATGTCACAAAGGGAGATACTTTAAAACAAGTCAAAATTATGAATCCTATTGATTTTTGGGGATATGATAGTGATAGATATAAAAATCCAGAAAAAACTGTGATTAATCTATAGTTTATTGAAAGTGGGAGTGTATACTCCCATTTTTTGTTTATGCTCCTACAAACGTCTTCATGTACAAACTGGCATTAATGCGTCCCAATTGCTGAGAAGACAACTCAATCGTGTGCCATCCGGGTGTCTGAATCCACGCTGTTACGTCAACGTTATTCTCAGTAGAAGAATACACGCCCCCTCTGGTGACACCATCAATAATGATTCGAACCCCTGTGGCTGTTGTACTTTCATAAATTCCATAGTCAATTGCATGGGAATGCGAAGGCATATTTACTTGGTGCGAATGAGAGGGTACATAAACGTCATGACTATGTGATGGCATGTTTATGCTATGGGAATGTGACTGTAAGGAAATTGCATGTTGATGTCCTCCTGATGGGACCCAAGTTCTTGTCACACCGCTAACGTCTTTAAATTGTGTTCCCGCAGGCCAACCATGGTTATGTCCACCTGAACCAGTATAGGAACCCTCAGTCTGAGTCGAACCCGATACGTTCTGCGGAAGAGTAGTTGTTAAGTTAATAGTCATACTTTGGGCAGTTGTATAAGTGTCTCCTCCAGAAGCAGATGTTGTTGTCCCACCTCCTCCAGAAGCAGCACCCTTGCTATAAGCCCGGAAGCGTTCCAGTGTAAAGTTTAATTGAAATTGATGATAGACAAGTGTGCTCGGAGCAATGTAAAACTTCAGTTTAAGTGGATGGGTACTGTCTACATTGTCTGCAAGTTGAATTGTATCAGTTTGAATAATTCCATTTTCATCAAGGACAACTGTACCAAGTTTACTAACAATTTTCAGACCATATACTCCCGGTTTGTATTCCCCCAATTGGATACGAATATTCCCCTGCTTATCTTTGATGGTGAGCAAATTCCCCTCAATAGTGAACGTTCCATCATTATCAGAGATGATCAGTTTATTACCCAACAACAATTTACCAATAATTCGTTCTGCAACCACTCCATCGGGTGTCATCGCTGTTTTCCATGTGTTACCACCATCACTAGTCAGAGCAATTTGTCCATGTTGAATAATCAAAAATTTCAAAGGATCTTTTGGATCTTTAACAATGATACCTCGTCTTGAGATATCCACTGATTCATTTACCCCAGCCGTAATATTGCGCTTTACGGTATCAATTGTATTATTGAATATCTGCGATACATCGTCTGCGGTCGCTTTAGCTTGATCCCACTTATATTTGCTCATATCCAACGTTGCAGATGTGCTAATACTCTTGGTATGGTCACGCATAAATCTATCTTCATCGGTCAACAAGTCCTGAGCATTAGAAACTAACACATCAATGCTTGAGGACTCAAAGTCGTATGTAATTTCAGTCGCGTATGCCTTCACATTAATCCCCAAAACCTCATGTTCAACGGTAACAACATCGCCAATAGATAGCTTTTCTTTATTATGTTGTTCTGTAAGTATTTCGTAAAAGTTGACCAAGGAAAGATCAACAATAATTTTAGGCTCCCGAACTTTACTAAATTCCTTTTTACCATGATCAAGTAATGTTTGTGCGTCTGAATAATTATCATCGTTAATCTCTTTTTCAAACACAAACTGGTTCAGTTCAATGAGCTGATTTGGTGAAAAATTGTTCTCCATCTTAAACATATTATGTAGTACTTGAACGGATGCATTGACGTTATTGATCTGTGCTGTAAGGACTGATATTTCTGAATTCTTAGTATTAATCTGTGTCTGTTTGGCATTCTTGCTATTAATAAGAGTGTTGTTAGGTAAGCCTGTCTTATCTGTTGCGTTGTATGTATCCAAATTATCTTGAATCAGCGCTAAGTCAGTTTTCAGTGCTGTCAGTTCATTATTTTTTGTACTGAGTTGACCATTCAGTGTTTCGAGCTGCTTGAGTAAGTTATTGTACTCCGTTCCTTTATTCTCGATAACCTTATCGTAACGTGCCAAAGCGATACACAACTCATCACTCATGTAGTGACTATGGCTTATTACATCCCCATTACTGTTTTGCTTAAATGGATAAATGAAATAGGAGAAGTCTTGAATGAAATTCGTTCCTGTTGGATTAACAGACTGAATAGAGAGTCCGTCTTTACCAAATAATTTCATTCGAGTACAAAACTCATCCATATTTAATTCTTGAGTAACACCTTTCATGAGTTTTCCCATTTTAGTTTTAAACCCTTTATTTATTCCATAGCTTTCAGGATCATAAAAGTTAATCTGTCTCAACTTGGTATCCCATACAATAAGAGCATTAAATTTCTCAGCAATCTGATTCACGCCATCAAGTACTGTACCGCTAAGATCAAAAGATCGATATTTCAATTCAAACTGTGCATCCATGTAACCTACATTCCAGATTGTCTCTTTTAGGATGTCATTGAGCAACTGTTTAGCATTATAAGATACTACAGTGTAGTCTCTAATTAATTTAGCTGATAACTCGAATCCCAAACTGTAGCAACTTACTTCGATAGTATCTGAGTCATTCATTATTTTAGAGATTCTATCAATAATGTAGTATTCTGTTTCATTACCAAGTTCAAACCGAATAAGGAACCGTTCTCTAATATCATCTACGTGTTTGTTTCTTATTTTTTTCATACGTAGTTGGTCATTCAGGAACAAAGGCAAGGTAAAACTCAGTTCTCCGATGTTTCCCTTGCTAACAACTCGTTTTACTTGATATGCCTCTGTAAAATTGGCAACGGTGGATCGATTTAGGTTCGGTCTACATAGGTAAACTTTAGGTTTATCTATCTGGGTTATAAAATTTTCTTCTTCTAACAATTAAATCCTCCTAACATTGATTAAATATGTAGCGATACTTAAATGTAATTTTGCAATTACCCTTGACTTTTAATAAATTTAATCCTCGAACGAATGAAGGATACCGACCATAGACATGATCAAAGTGGTAAGTGAGAGGTATGTCTGAAGATATATCTTCTTTTTCGCAATCAATAATGACTTTTTCTCTATCAACTAAACTTGTTAAACGAAAGTTAGAATTCTCGGAATTAGAGTAATTTATAATTTCAATTTCTCCATTTCCTACTTTTTCTATTTCAATAACAGGTGCCGTGTTCATATTACCCAGATTCTGAATCATAATCTCCGATCCATTTCCCGAGTTAACAGATAAATCATATTGTCCTCCAGCGATAACAGGAGAATACGTATAAGGACTTATACTCCGCATGTTAATTGTTATGTATCCTTGTTCTAAAGCATTATGTATAAGTTTGGGACTTTCATTATAGATAACGAAATAACGTCTATCAATATTGTTAGAAAAGTATAGCTCCTTGTAATAGGGTTGATTACCGAGCCAATTAGTAATTACTCTTAGTTTCTCCTCATCGAAATTGTCTTCAAATGCAAAACTAAATTCCACAGAGAATGGACTTCTTTCAACTCCAATAAAGTAAGGAGTATCATTGTGCCTAATTTTCTCTTCTGTAATAGATTGCTCAGACATCAATTGTTCCTCTAGCATACCACTATTCAAGTTGACATTTATAAGCCCCATATCTTTACTGGTAATACCATCAAAAACAAAATACAAATCATCCCGTATTGTGATTCAAATCACCTCCATTTATTAAATTTGGACATAATAAAAAGCCCTACTTCTAGGACTTAGCAAGTTACATATTTAGTTTTATATTCTTGAATCAATTCATCATTATCAATTACGGTGGGTTGTGCTAGTCTATAAGCCTTTTTCCATGCTTCATCTTGATGGCTTCTTTCAACAAGAGTGAAGTCGCTAACTGAGTCAATCTGACTAAACAAATCATCAATAAAATGTTTGATTTCTGGATTATTATTAACTAGTTGAATTGATTGGTTCATCCTGCTTTGTTCTAGATAATAATGATCACAATACTTAGTGTAAACATCCTGAATAACAGGTCCAAACTTCCACGCTTCAAAGTCTGCTTTAAAGAGAATTTCTTCATGAATAGAAGCATAGTAAGCAAACAGAAAATACAAACTCTTATGTAATTTAATCGGTGACATATTGGGTTTCAGTTGAAGCAGGTAACAAGTAACAGTATCAACATGAAATAAAGACTTACTCATTAGATTGATTTCTTCGTGGAATAGTAGGTGTATTTTTAATTTTTTGAATCAACTCTTCGTTTACTTTCCCTTTTCCATTTAGCAGCTTATTGAATAGCTCCACCTTCTCAGGTGTGTCTAATGAGATCTCTGGACTTTTAAGTATCAATTGTCACTACTCCCTTCATCTATCTCTGCAATCATACCCTTCACCCCATGCGACATGATCGACATTATCTCTGTCCAATGTGATTACTCCATCCACGCTCGGAAGTCTTTTAGCAGTGCTCAGAAAACCACATTCAATTGATTTAAAATGTTCCCTCAGTTTCTCAGCATTCTTACGTGATCTCTCAGTTGGTTTATTCTGAAGAGAATCAAGCAATCGTTTAGCATCTTCACCTTCAAGTATTGGAGTTGAAGCTAATTGAGTTTTCATCTTTACATCCTCCTAAGTAATCCGAAAATGCTTCAGAAAATCTTTTGCAAACCAATTAATACCCTTGTGACTTAGTACGGGATCAGAGAAGTCAACTTTAGAGGCAATCACATCTGCCACTTCGATTGCTTTATCAAGAGTGAATCTCTCATCTGAGAATTTAATTAAAGCGTTAATTAGTGACAGTTTCAATGCGTCATTTGTATTCTCTTGCTTGTAGTATTGTTCCTTGTTGGCTTCAAACTGTTCGATTAGCTCTTTAAATTCTTTCATTTAATGCCTCCAAAGACTTCGGTCTTAACGTTGCAATTTATGTAACAGTGCTTGTGCTTGTTTATTGCGTTCCTTAGCTGCTTCAGTAGGTTTACTATTTACTTCATTGATAAATTGTTCAGTGTATTCACTGCCTATATAAGTATGAGTCTTAGAAATATCTATTGGAATAATCTTTACCAATCCATCATCTACGTCAACTACTGTATGGTTTTCACGTAAGTCAATCGACTCTCGATTTGCTAAACGTTCAGACATTGGAGTGTGTGAGTGCGGATTGGCTAATTTGGATCTGGTTAGTGGTGTGATAGCCTCTTTAACTTTACTTTTCATACTTCATCCACTCCCTCACTCTATTCAAATTGACTCCATTTGGCATTGCCCCAATACAGCTCTTTAGGATTTCTTTTTGTTTGCTATTCAAACCTAAATTGGTTTTAGGGATTGGTTTGACTTGCACCATTGTGCCTCATCTCCTATTCAAACTGATTGAAAAAGATTGTAAAACCACTCTACAGTCAGCATTGTGAATGTGGAATTTTGGGAATTGTTGTGATACACTATAGTCAATAAGGATATAATAAAAAAGAGCAAGGATGCTGGAACATCCCTACTCTTTACAACAGCCGCTTTCAAGGGCGGTGGCTGTGGACAGGTAATTGAAACGGGTCGCTACCTTACCGAGGGCGGCCTATTTCCTTTTGTTTTGATTATTCAATGCAATGACGATAGTTACAATCAGTCCAATTAGGGCTACAATAAATCCCCCAAAACTGATCATCAACGTCAACACATCTTTCATCTCCACAGGCATCACCTCCTTTACAGGAGACTAGCCGACCGCCCATTCAAGCCATTCTGTTGATAAGGAATATTATACCACATGTACTATAATGATGAATACCATGAGACTGATCAGAACACATCTGATTTATATGACTAATGATTGCATACGAGTCTAATGGGTTTACTTCATCATAATAGATTAATCCCCCGAACTATTAGTCACTTATGTAATACTAGAATCCTTCTTTTCTTCTTTTCGAAACAATACGTGTAAAGAAATCTTTAGCACCTGCTTCATCGGCATTCAGCCTATCTATGTATACTTTGATATCTCCATATGATGCAGGAGTAGAATTAGCCATGGAAGGTGTAAGAGTTGGCTTAATAGCATTGAAGTTAAAGTTGCTCTTAATTTTATCCGTTATCCCACGAACAATATCGACAACCTTCAGCATGTTACTAGTGTCTGATTTATTAAGTATCAATTCCTTTTCGTGTGCCAATAGGAATTTCCCCTCATTACCTATCCCAGCAGGAGTCATACCGCCAGTTTCAGCAGAGAATATCTTCATACTTACTAAATCCTTATAACTTCCATCAGGGAATCCATAAACAGAACGCAATTGATCATTCGTAGATTTGAGTGTGTTAAATTGCTGTTCAAACCCCTTATATTCCATAGATCCCTTCTCAGCCTTCTTCATTTGCTCTTTAATCGATTCAGCTTGTTGCTTGTTGCTGAGATACTCTGTCCATGCCTTTCTAGAAGCCATTGTCCCTTTAATTGTTCCAGTTGAATCTGAAGAATTACCATTATCGCTACTTCCGGGGTCTGTTACTGAATAATCGCCCACTTTAAACTTGTTCAAAGCATCCTGACCTTGTTGGAATTGATAAACTAAATTCTGCATCTCTTTTGACGTTTCGAAGATATGAGTTTTCATATTGGCAAATAGCTTGTCGTACTCTCCACCAATAATTCCAAGCGTTGCAGTCACTACGATTGCATCTTCACTCATTAGACCTTTCTTAAGATCGTAAAAATATTTCTGATCCTCAAGGATATCTTTATATTTACGCTCAGTTTCCTTTTTCTCTTTCTCAATTTTATCAAGTGCGTCTTTATGCTTTTTATCTTCTTCATCTTTGACTTTATCGTTATTTTCTTTACGAATATCAAGCTGATCCTGCAATCCTTGCTTAACAAGTTCACGCTCACGGTCACGTTGAAACTTTGCTATCTCTTCTTCAACAGATGCTAATTGCTCTTTTAGCGCTTTTCTTTTTACATCTGCTTCAATAGAGTCATCTAATGCTAGTTCATTAATGTCGCTTAATATCTTATTTCTATCTTTAGTCTTCTTTGCAAGTTCTTCTTCGTGATCATCGGAAGCATACTCTCGGTCGAGCGCTTTGAGACGAGCATTGATATAATCCTCGAATTGCTTTTGCTCATCATCAATGTTTTTGGTACGCTCTTCATGGCGTTCATCTTCTTTTTTTATTTCTTGATCGAGTGCATCCATTGCCAAGTCACGCTGTTGCTCAAGTACTTTTTTGTACTCTTCAATGATATTGTCAGCAGCAGACTCACGCATATCTTTAAGAGTCTTGTTAACATCAGATAGGGCTGAGTTAGTGTCCAGTAGAGAAAGGTTAAGTTCTTTCAAGAGATTGGTGTACTTGACTGTATCCTTAGCACTTAACTTCCCACTTGTTATTAGATGTTTCACATATTCTATTTCTTTACCAATAATTCGATTTTTTTCTTCAAGGATAGGTATTTGATTCTGTAATTCCTTGTTATAGCTGACAGAACCTTCAGTTAAACTTTTTAAATTTGCTTCTGAAATCGCAAGCATATTGTCTTGTTCGTCCAGTTTGTCATTGTAACTACCAATAAATGAATCAATAACACTCTCGCGCTTTGAATAGGTTTCTGCTTCATCAGCCAACAATTGAGTTTCTATTTCAGCAATTTGTTTATTATAGTCTTGAGAGGTGATTTTTTTTTGCTTCATTAACTCATTGATCTTTTTAATTTCTTTTTCTCTCAGTTTACGTTGCTGTTCAATTAAACTGATTTGAGACTGTTCCTCTTTACGCCATTCCTCCGAATTAACATAAAACATAGACTGCTTATTGGAGGATTTATCGATTTTATTTTGCACTTTTTCAATGGCATTAGAGTATTGTATTACCCAATCATCAATTAATTTAAATTGGTTTTCTCTCTGCTCAGTGCGAATCTCCTCAAGATCCTTTTTAGCATTTTCTTTTGCTTGAGCTTTGTCGCTTTCAGAAGCAGCTTTAGTTGATGTTTTTGTGTTAATTTTACCGTCTGAACTAGTAGTTGATTCGCCAACACCATTGATGCGTCTAGCACTACGATACTTAGGAGCCCAATAGTTATTGTTAATATCCTGCTCTTTAAGTCCGTGATCTCCCATCTGAATAAACTTGCCATTTCCTGTGTATATGCCCACATGAGATGCTTGTTCACCCTTGACTGTTTCAAAGAATACTAAGTCACCTTTTTTGAGGTCTTTCTTGTCAACGGCAGTTCCTTGTTTCGATTGTTCAGCCGCTGTACGAGGAAGATTTATGTTAAGGAATTCGTCAAACATCTCCTGAACAAATTGAGAGCAATCAGATGTTGCCCCTTTAACAAATTCTTCATATGTACCTTTGAATTTACCTGAAACTTTTTTGTACTTGAAATCCCCT
This sequence comes from Paenibacillus sp. FSL P4-0176, assembly GCF_037975265.1. Classification (NCBI taxonomy): domain Bacteria; kingdom Bacillati; phylum Bacillota; class Bacilli; order Caryophanales; family Paenibacillaceae; genus Paenibacillus; species Paenibacillus sp. FSL P4-0176. The sequence continues at coordinate 2,175,394 of NZ_CP150242.1, read as the reverse complement.
TGCAAACCAAGCGCATTTGAGAGCATGGTGTCCAATTTCGATCCAGAATCACTAGAAGAAGTAGGGGAGGAGCTTGTGCCAGAGATTGAATTATAGTTGGCTAAAACTTTAGGAGCATATTCTCTTGTTTCTTTAAACGGAATATATCCCATCTGACCATTTTTAATCCATGCATTCACATTTCCAGAACCCGCATTATACGCTGCTAGAGCATATTCAACATTTCCGTTATACTTTTTGAGCAAATCTGCAATGTGTTTTGTGCCACCCGCAATGTTTTGTTCTGGATCGTATGCATTTTTAACACCCAACCCTTTTGCGGTTTTCGGCATAAGTTGCATTAGTCCCATAGCTCCAGCGCCCGATTTAGCGTTAGGGTTGAAAGTACTCTCAGTTTGAATAATGGCAGCCACGAGTCTTGGATCAACGCCATTTTCAGAAGCGTACTTATTGATTATGTCATCGTATTCACCAGAGTAACTATCACCAGAAGTGTTTGAAGTTGTAGTAACTTTGTAGGAAACAAGCTTACTTGGATCAGCGATACCTTCCTCAAGCAGTTTAGCTTTTTGTTCCAAAAGACTGTTCTCTTTCATTATCGATTTCCGATATGCGGCAGATCCTTGTTCTAGACTCTTTTGCTTATTGTGTAAAGAATTAATAGCACTTTCTACATTTTTAAGATTCTTCTGTAGATCCGTCAGAACTTCGTTGGTCTCACTGTAGGACTCATTGGATTTATCATTGGATTTAGTTGCATCATCGGTTGCCTTTTTTGCATCATTATCCGCATCAATCAAATCGCCTTTGGCACTTTTAAGAAGACTAAGTTCTGCCAATAGACCCTTTAATGCCTCTTGTTCTTTTAGATAATTACCAAATGCGCCATCCTGTTGACTTCTACGTTGTGCAGCATACAGTTGTTCAGCCACCTGTTCCGAAATCTGTCCAGAATTTAGTTGTGACTCTAACTCAGCTACTCTTGCTTTTTGCATGACTTCCCATGCTTGCATTTCCTTCTTGTATGCCTCAATACGATTCTTGGTTTCATTGATAGTTGTCTGAGTTTTTCTAATTTCTGCGTTTACTGAGGACTTTTCTTCATTTTCTTTTAACTTTATGTATCTCTTTATAGCTTCGCCACTTAAACCCGTTACTTTTATGAAGTCATGATACTTATCATTCATCTTTTTAATCGTATCAGTTGATAAACGATTCTTTTTTGTCATTTCAGATGATGCCGTATTGAGTAAATCAATTGACTTTTTTGACTCACTAACAAAAGATACAGTTTTGCTAATCTTTTGTGACATCTCATCTGTTCGAGCTATTGTTTCATCTATGGTTGAATTAAATGAACTAAGGGAGTCTTCGGCAGAGTCAACACCTTCAACAACTGGCTGATAGTTTAATTGGGAGATTGCACCGCTAAGACTATTAATTGCGTTTGAAGCGAGTGTACCAATACCGGGCAATTTCTCTAAAATCTTTACACCTTGTTCGGTAGTCGATATGTTTCCACTTTGAGCTGCATCGAAAACTTTGGAAATGTCGTTTTTGAGTTCTGTTAATGGGATTTTACTTTTTGCGGAAGCATCAGAATAAATGTCAATCATCTGACGTGTAAGACCATTGATTTTTACATTATTGCGTTCTTGCTCGTCGACGTAATTTTGTCCAGCAGCCTTCAACGCTAAGCCTTTTTTATTTGTATATTGTTCAAGTTTAACTAAGGACTCACTGTAGGCTTCTTCTTCAACTTGCAATGCTTTAGCAGCATTTTGATAGTGACGAGTATTAGCATCATATGAACGATCTGAAGTGCTGGTTTCGCTCAAAATTTTAGCTCTTAGATCGTACTCTTCTTGTGCAATTCGTTTGCTTTCTTCTCGTACAGCAAGCTGCTCTTTATATTTTGAGATGTTCTTCTCAATATCTAGTGCATTTGCAGCATAGTCAAGTTCTGCACGATCTCGTTCAATTTTAATCTCTGCTTGCTTCAGTTCAATTGCAGCTTGAATAGCTTCATTGTTCGTTTGAATTGAATTAGTTTGACCATCAATACCTTGAACAGTTATTCCATACTTAGAAGACAATTCGCTTTCAATTTGAGCTAGTTTGGCTTTTTCGTCAAAATTGAGAGCTGTTTTCTTGGAGAGAGTATCGTATTCCGACTGTAATTGCTTTAAATTAGCTAAGTCATATTGTTTCTCATTGAGCGCTTCTGCTTTATCCGTAAAATCTTCTGTTGCTTTAGTTGCATCAGAGAAGAGACCAACAATACCTTCGATAGCTAATCCGAGACCAAAGAATACAGCACCTACACCTGAAGCAATTAAAAGTCCACGAAGAGCAACTTTGGCTATATTGGCAGCACCAGATAAGCCCATAAGCGATATTTTAGATGCGATATTAGACAATGAGAATCTATTTAAACCTGCTGAAGCTGTACCAGTTTGAATAGTTAGACCAAACATGGAGGCGATGGTCTTAGTCATCTCTACAATAAGCATACGGAAACCGAGATGGAGACCCAGTAATGCTACGCTTGCCGCCCCGAAGATGACAGGGAGAGCACCAACTACATCGACTACTTTAGCAACACCGTTTAACATGGAAGCTATGAGGGAGGTAAGGGTTACAATTGAATCAGAGATTATTGCATCTCCAAATGCTAGGGACATAGTTTCCCATGCAGTTTTCATCTTCTGGATTCTTGCTTCGAGGGATTGCATGTATTTTTCATTTTCTCGTGTAGCTGAACCTTGAGAATTCATAGCAGCTTCTGTAGCTTCAATAGCAATTGGAAAATTCTGCATAAGCGCAAGAAAACGAGTTAACTGATTTCGACCAGCGAGATTTACTGCCGTGTTCTGTTGTGTTTCCTTGGACAGTCCATTCCATTTACCAGCCAGTTCAGCCATGATATCAGAAACATCACGAGTTTCACCGCTCAAATCGCGCATAGAAACTCCAGCTTCTTTGAGAACACCTTCAGATTTATCCATAGTTGTAATACGAGAATATATTGATTTTAAACTATTGCCGATAATTGAACCTGATTCTCTAGTGGCGGTTGCAATGGCGGTTGTGTGTCCCAATAATTCTTCCATAGAAACACCGAATGTGTTTGCACTTGCTCCAGCTCTGGTCATTGACAATGCTAAGTTCTGGGTCGTAACTGCGAAGTTGTTATCTATTTCATTCAATTTATTGGCAATTTCTATACTTTTCCCAGCTTCAACATTAAAGATTGTCATTGCCGCTGTGAGTGTATCTACCGATTCTTGAGGTGTTAATTCGGAGATATTCTGAAGCAATGTAGATGTTTTAGCCAAATACATTGTGTCATCTTCATGGAATCCCATACGTGCAAATCCGATAACATTCTCATTGACCTCTGTAATACTTCGACCTAATTCATTCGCTAATTGAATACTTCTACTCATCATGCCTTCAAAGTCTGTTGATTCATCCATTACACGTTTGAGTTGTGTTACTTGGCTATCAACTTCAATGACCACACTGACCATATCTCTCAAAGCTCGTGTAACCATATAAACAGATGAAGTTGCACCTGCCCACACAGCTACCTTCGAAGCAGCATCACCAAAACGTTGTCCTAGTGTTCTAGTTTCATTTCCAGCCAACTTAGCCTGAGATGTAATCTGTGTTAACTTAGTCTGCAACTCTGTTAATGCATTCTTGTAATTACTAACTTTTGATACATTGCCCAATTGAGCATTTAACGCATTCAACTCAGCAACAGCAGAGGAGTTACCCTTAAACTTAGTTTGTGCTGCTGTAATTTTCGCTTGCATATCAGCAACAGCCTTTTGCCTGTTTAAATTCTCTGTTATAGCTGCTGAATGAGCCTTATCCAATGCATCACGATCACGAGCAATCTTCTGCTCCTCAGCAAATCGAGTCTTCAACTGATTAAGAAACTGTTGATTACGCTGTTCTTCTTCTTTGAGATTCTTGTTAATCAATGCAATTCTTCTTGCTTGATCCTCTTGCAGCGCTTGATAATGTGCTTTATCCAGTGCTTCGGATTTCTTTAGTGTATCTTCTTTTTGCTTCAAATAATTGTTTAGCTCAGAATAGTTTTTAACATTTCCAGCGTTATCTAAATTAACTGTTACTTTTTGATTACTATCATTCGCGTATGTATTCTTGCTACCCGTTACTTCTCCAAGCTTGTTTTTGGTTGCTCTCGAACTTGCTAATGTGTATCCATTCAGTTCCTTAGATAAATCATTGAGAGTCTTTTTCTGATCATTTAACGCCTTAGTTTCTTCATTAATCTTCTTGGTGGTCTGAGTGATGATTGAACCGTTAGCCAGTTGTCTCTGTGTTACCTTTTCAATTGACCCATCCAGCATTTTAGTAGTCTTAACTGACTCATTGATTACTTTCTGTTGTTGTTCGAGTGCAGTACTTAACACTTTAGTAGCTGCAACAAACTCATTCATTGATTTAACAAATGACTTGTCAACATTAATTGATAGATTCAGTTTTTGAAGAGACGGATGCTTGGCTATTGCCTTAATTTCATCATTGATATTTTTCAGGCTTATACCAACATTTATGCCAGCTTCCACCATGATTTTTAATCTATTATCCATTTACTTGAACCACTTCCTTTTTGCTTCTTTTCTTTATAAGAGAAATAAAAAAGAAGCGACTCAAGATCGCTTCTCAGTGTTTGCTCATATTTTGTTTTTTTATTTCTTGTCCACCTTAATGTTCTGTTGTTTGAGTCCAGCATACAAAGCTGCTACATGCGCTCCAGTATTTCTCAATTCTTCCCTTGTCGCTTCGGTGAATGGACGCGGAATACCTGAATACTGAAAATCGTATGTATACCCCTTACCTGTTTCTACAATTTCAGCTACATTTCTATCACCATCTGAACGTACATTTTCAACGATAAGCGTGTCATCGTTGATCAATTTAGATTCCATACTATCCTCACTACCCAATCTTCCTGTACGTTGATATACACTAGGAGTATATGGATCATACACTTCATCTTGTACTTTATCCTTCATTACTGTTTTAATAGTTTGAGCTACATTGCTATTCAGCGCTTTAGATACTGGCTGTTGAAGTTGTTTCAAGAACCTAACTAAATCCTGCTGTGTCTTAACTTGCATTTGAAACTTCCTGAGCTTGTGCAACAGAAGCGACAGCCATTTCAGCAATTACCTTAGCTGCTTGTTGTTGAGCTGCTTTGAATCTTTGCTCAAGTTTATCCAATTCCTTCCGTGGAAATGAATTGATTACTTCATTCGTGATTCCATTGTCCATAAACTTTCGCGAGATACCAATCAAGCCACCCAAATCAATCTTTTTAGGAAAGGGTAGGTCAGTGAATTTTTTCATCACCAAAACATTGAATAGACTCAGGGTTCCACGGATCAATACATCATCAAGTTCAGTTTTGTTTCGCAACTCCTCTACTAAAGCAATGTATTCTGTTACCACATCTTCCATCAATGATTCTCGGAAATAGGTATGCACATTTACCTCGTAATTTTCAGATGTTACGTAAATCGTTTTTCGTTGGTTATTTTTACTATCCGTAGCATTCAATTTAGCAAGCGTTAATTTATTCGAGTTTGTCATTATTTCATCTCCCTTATTTGTTCATGTACTCATTCAATGCTTTAATTGCTATTTGAGCTCTTACATCCCATGAATTGTTGATCGCTACTTCAATACGTGCCTGTTCTTTATCCTTACTATTCTCGTCAATGGCACGTTCAATAACTTCATGACAATTATCGATATTCATGAAATCAACAACATCACTAAAATTTGCTACTACATCTTCAACTTCAGTTGCAACGACTGGTTTACCACTTGATAGGTACTCTTGCAATTTAACCGGGTCACACCCCTTCATCATCTCAGTCAACTTGAATGGGATCATAGCAACATCAAAATGTGAAAGGTAATAGGGTAACTGAGAATAATCTTTGTGTTCAAGGTTTGCAATGTTTGGATGGTCAACTTCAAGTGGATAGTAGACATTTTTGCCAATGAGTACAACATTGAATTTCTCGGCAATCTTCCTAATCAAGTCGATGTCTAACCATGAAGCCAGAGCTCCATAGAATCCAACTACTTTTTTATCATTATCAAAGCTCGGGAAGTCGGCTGGCTTTTCAAGTTTTTTACGAGCCTTTTTAAAGTGATCATAGTCGCCGCCATTTGGGCAAAGGAATACTGGTTTATCATTGTTTTCTTTGTGGTTCTTATAAAGCAAATTAGCTGTACAGGAAATAGCATCTGCTTTCTGAACAGCTTGTTTTAAATTTTTTGCCCAAAATGAAAACTCCTCGACTGGATTGTCGATTGCATCAAACACGGTGAAATCCTTTTTAACAGTGAGGGGGTAGTCGATGTGCTCGGGATATGAAACCCAATAAACAACCTTACCTTTAATCAAAGATTTATAATCTGAATGACCACTTACAACATACATATCCTTGCTGATCTCAACAATGGGTTTGGGTAGCTTTCGATACATTTCAGAACTCATAAAGATTGAACGTACATTTTGGATTTTTGACATAGCTCGTAACAGTTGCTGAGGACGTTGAAATAGCAAATAGTAGTCAACTGTTGGTGGATATATTACTGTGATTTGCTGGTCTGACTTCATTAATTCATTTCTCCCTTTTGATATAGTTTTAAATGTACTGGTGACATAATATGATGAGAATATGCAAACAAATCACAAAAAAGCTCGAAGCCATTGTCTTGAGCCATCTTACAAAAATATGCATCCTCACCTTGGGAATGAAACCCGTACTTTACTGTCTTATACACTGACCTATCTAACAATATCACTGCTCCGGTTAGATCAACTCTTTGAACGCGAGAGCATAGTAAATTAGAAGCACTTTTAATGTAGTAATTTCTGATGTGACGATATTGCCCATTGTCATCTAAATTCATAATATTGGGATAGAGATAAGGTTTTTCATCGTTCGTTAGATAGCCATTGTAGATCAAACCCGATATAATCTTCTTGCCATGTTTAAGCAGCTTAGTAATAACATCAGGTTTTACAAGGATATCAGTATCGATAAATATCAGTTTATCGGTTCTGGTTTTGCTCATAATGTAATTCTTTAAGTTGCTCAAATGTTTATATATGTATGTGTTTCTAATTGTAAAATCTCTGCAATCAGCAGGGATATTGTTGTTCATGACATCGATTCTAATATTGTTGTATAGTCTTTTATTGTCTTTCTTGAATTCTGTTAATAACTCGAATGTTCTGTCTGAGCTGTCATTCACAACAAAATGTAAATCAATAAGAGATTTAGGATAATTGATCTCAAGTATTTTCAATAGATATTGAGGAATTATCCAATCTCTGTTACGTACTGGCGCAGCAATAGTAATAGTTTTCATATTCATCACCTATAAAAAAAAGGGACCAAGCCAATTAGACTTAGCCCCTATGTATTTTAATCTTCCAACAAATCGATAACTACCATCGCCGTAGACTTGGTATCTTTCAGTACTTCACAAGTAAACGTAAATGGTTGTGGATCACCTGTAGATGCCATACCGATAGAGAATCCCGGCAGAACTTTAAGTTTTGGCACAGTGTATAGTGCTTCAACATCTTTTCCGTCTTCGTTTCTCCACATGGTAGTTCCTTCAAGAAGATAAGTACCCGGGAAGACATCTGAGAACACAGTCATGCTCTGAGTCGTATCAGGTGCATTGTAATAGTAATCAGCAATGACTTTCTCACCTACTGCCAAACCTGCAAAATCAATCTCTTGTGAAACAGGAGTTGCAGAAACCAGTTTCTCACCAATAGAAGTACCATCGACTGTACGATAGAAAAATGCTGGTTTAGTTGTCAAAGGCTCTTTTGCAAGGGTAAGTGTATCAACCTCTTCAATAGTAATAACCTCTTTTTTATGTACAGGTTTAATGCCTTTCTTAAACTCCGAACCAGTAAGAGTACCCAAAGATTCTTTTGAAATCAAGGCATCTTCCATATTCAATGTAACGTCTTTCTCAGAATCCCATCCAATCAGTTTGGGGTGTCCTTTGCCTCCGCGCGCATATACTGTTTGCGCTTGGAACTCAAACGTAGAAGTCGTAAGACTTTCAAGATAAACTACTGGCTCTCCTGTTGCTGGATCTTTCAATACTACGTCCATAATTTCGCGTGAACCATATCGACTCATTTATAATTTCCTCCAATAATTATGAATACACAAATAGAGCAGCCCAATAGACTACTCCCCTTTGGATATCCAGTGTTTTAGTTTTATGTTTTTTGAATCTGCTCCATGTAATAGAGCTTGAATATTAACTTCATACTCATCAAGCAATTTCATTCTATTGAACTGATCATTGAATTGAAAGAAATTCAGATCGAATACATTTAGAAGATTAATTCCATTAGCGTTGGAACATAGTACAGAGATTAAATCAAGGAAGCTTAGGGAGTTATCCCCATTATCATCCTCTTTTAATTGTCTTAATTTCCTCTGTCTGGCTAACATCTTCTCTCTAAGTTTCTTGGCGTTTTCATTCAACGGATTAAAATTATCGTCATCTTTTGAAACTACACAATTTTGAATCTTGATAATGTTTGTAATCACATCTACTTCTTCAAATGAAAATTTTTCTTTACCTATGACTAATGATTCCATGTCTGGAGAGAGTCCAATTTCCTCGTCAATAAAAAAAGAGATTGCCGATAGATACGCAACCAGAGAATCGCTATCTGCCTCCATTAATAATTCAATCATACTAAAATCTACTTTCACAGCTTCTTCTGATGGTGGTAGTAAGTTTTCAACTGCTAAATTCACTATGTAAAGCTTATGATTGTATTCCTCGTACCCCATATCGATTATTGAGTTTAAAGTTTTAGGTGCTATAGTTAAATTCTTGTATAGCGTGGGTTTGTTGGCAAGTGTTCTAAGTTTTACGGCTTCTAGGTTAATCAATTCTTCTCATACATTTTATATGCTATGTAAGAACCGTGATACTTTTCATTCACTGCCAAGTTTCCCATCTTTGCATACTCCAACTTACCAATCCCCGCAACTCTAACATCATTAAAAAGCTCATCAATCTTATTGATTATATAGTCTACTCTCAGCACTCCATGATCGGTTCTGAACAACTCTTGGTGTGTGAACACCTCAAAAATTACCATTCCAGTCTTAAAGACATTGTTTACTGGTTTAAAATTATCGAAAGTCATTGTGATAAATGTCTTCTTTTCCCCAAGCGTTTCAGGAATAAAACGATAAGGCATGACCTGTTCATATATATAATCTTCTGAATTAGCAACTGGTTCTTTTTCAAGGAAATTTCGTTCATTGTAGACTAGTGCCCTCATAATGTCCTCATTACCTGTGATCATGCTTAGAAAAGTATTCTTGTCCTTCGCCATATCTTTGAATCTAGACATAGCACACCTACTTTACAGTGTAATTTCGACGAATCTTATAATCCAGTGGCCCAACCTCATCAACTTGACGAGTATCATCAAATGTTGAAATGATGGTTAGCAATTGTGCTGGTGTTTGTGGTACAGTCCTATGAATCTCTTCACCACGACTGTTGTGTACAGTGAGTACATATTCATTGCCTGTGACAATCAAATCGCCTTGCTCATAAATTACACTTACACACTTAAGGGCATCAACAGCACTACCCTTGTTAACATGCTTCGTTTTATCAAAGGCAATTTTTAATTTATTATCAGTGCCAATTGAATAGGCATATTCATACTGTGGATCTAGAGACACATCTAAGTCAGCATCAATAATTTCAACTGTTGGAGTAGCACTCATTACAATGTCTCCATCCAGTCCAGATGAATGTTGCTTAGATAGTGGTAGCGGTGAATAAACTAGATAGTTATTAACTACTCCTTCAATAAACTTTTCTACCTTTAGTTCTCCGAGCCTTACAATAGCTTGTCCCATGAACACGCTCCTTTACATTAGTGGAATTATCTTAATTCGCTTATACCCAACAGATAATCTATTGAGATTCTGTACATGTAGTTGCACATACAGAGGAACTTTGATTTTAGTGAAATCAATATTGCTTGCTGCTTTAATCGTACACTTGTTGTTGCCTTGAGAAGTAATAGATACATACTTACTAGGCGAAATTCCATCATCTGAAGTCAGCACAAACAGACCCTCATCTTGCCATGGAGAGCCGTTCATTTGGAATTCACATGCATATGTACCTTCTTTACCAGACTTGATTGAATCATTACCTGAAACTGTTGCAGAGTATTCATTCCTAATACTGTCTACCACCAAAACCCTGATATTCTCAGATAATCCTTTGTAATTAATAGTGATTTCTGTCTCTCCAACTTGTTTAGGTGTAAACAGTCCTGTGGAATCAATATCACCAATTTCATTGTTAATTACAATGAATTCAAGGGAAGGATTTGATATAAGATTATTGCCTTTTCTTACTTCAACGTTTAATTGAATAGTCTGGTTGATACCAATACTGTTGATATCATTGTTGAGTAACTTCATACTATAAGGTGTATATCGATTGTAATCTGCGATGCCTAATTCAAAGTTATCTTTTGATGTATCTTCTTGGTCTGATTGTAAGCTGAGATTAACCAAACCTTCATCGGAAACGTAATCATTATCGATCACCTTAAAGACTTCACCACCGAAAATAAATCGGTCATCGCGCTTAATTTTTCGAGTATGCTCATTAAGTTGTACAATTGTTTGTCGTCTACCAGCAGGTAAATTCATCACCTTTCCCTCTTCAACACCAAAGTTTGATTTAGCATTAAAGTAAAAGACAGTTGGATGCGATTGAATATCACCATTGTCATCAATCCATTTAAGATATAGATTACAATATTTGGCTTCCCACTTCTTATATAAAACATTCTCTACATTATAAGTAACTATAAGCCACTTCTGACCATTATCTAATTCAACAATATCTCCAAGTTTTAAGCTACTATCTTCACCTATAATATATTTCATCAAGTCCGTTGATGAGGTTTTATCATTCATAGTCACTTTAAGTCTACGACCATTGACAGTAACTTCCTCTGCCTCTAAACTATGATTTATTGAATAGCTCAAAATTTTATTTGCGTCATGTTTGACCTTCTGCTTAAACGAATTGTGATAATTAGAATAGTCCTTCATTGATTGTCTCCTTACATAAAATCATCAAGAGTATTGACAATCAGTTCTTTAATATTCTCTTTTTCATTTGAAACCAAAGTCTCCAGTGCTTTCAATTGAGACTGGAAGTTTTTAAGTCCAATATCTTTTGCAAATGGCTGCCAAGTGCTTGAAAAATGAATTAGTTGATTTCGAAGAAAGTTTAATCTCAAATAGTGTGCGAGAATCAAAAGATCATCATCGCTTAATTTTTGATTGACTGATTCCAGTTCATCATCACACATAATTTGAGTTCTCATTTTGTTGTTGAAGTCTCTAACAGCACTTCGAATTACTGCATATATCTTTTCATTAGTGTCTGGTAAGTCAATATCATCTACCTTACACCTTGATAAAAACTCTTCGTATATTTCGTCATAAGAAGTCATAAAAAACCTCCTTTACTCGCCGAACAAAACATCTTGGGGAATATCCATCCACTCAGCCAAAAATTTCAGTTTTCCTCCACTGAGTTCTTCAGACATTTCTTTAGCAATATCAATGACGAACCTCTTTTCAGAAGCTTCATTGATCTTTTCGAGTGCACTTTTCATTGTCGCTGCATGACCATTAAGCAAGTTGATAATATCTTCTTTACTATGAGAATTATTCACATACGATTCCTTGTCTTCTCCCATATTAGTGACAATATGTTGAGCTTCTTCATTATCATCGATAATTACTAATTCTCCAGACTTGAAGCAAGAACTATTCATTTGAAGCCAACTCACAGCTTCAATGGGGATTTCCTTGATATCAAACTTACTTTTTTTACTGCCAGCCCATTCATACGTACTTACTTTAGTACCACCATTATGTTTGAAATTGAAAACATACGGCGTATTTCTATAACGTGCAATTTTAATCAAATCTGTCATCATAGTTCTCCCTTAGAATAATATTAAGGGGAAATTAATCCCCTATGATTTTACAAACTAACAGCCGCATCTTCCTTGATATATCCAATTGCTTCACCATATAGCAATTCAATTGCTGCTTCTTGTGTGATTTTCAATTTAATACGCTCATCACTTGGGTCTTGTTCTGTGAATTGCTTCATGCCACCATACTCAACAATAATGAACGGCTTTTGAGATACGCTACCAGCAAGCATGTAGCCCTCGTTAACAGGCAACTCTACTTTGCTATTTGTACTGTTTGTAAACGGATTGACCAAATTTACAGCCGTTGTACGACCGATGGATGTTGGATTAAGTGCTGTACGAAGCTCTTCACGGAGCTCGTCAGTCAACAAATCTTTGTAGACACCAGTTGTTTGTTGATTTGCAAAATAATCAATCAAAAGAGTGTCAGCGATAAATACAGGACGACCACCATACCGTTGTAATGTAGAAGACACTTTATTGTAATCAGCCAAAGAGATATTACTACCATTCTTAACGTTAGCAGCAGGGATTTCACCTGAAGTAATTGCCTTTTGGAACAATTTAGAAATTTGTTCCATATACAGCTTGACTTTAGCATCTCCAATATCATCAACCAATTTACGGAAATTCACAACCGAATCATTAACTAAATCAAGAGGGTCGTAACTAAAGCCTGTTTGAAATTTATAAGGAGTAGCTACTTTTGTTTTCGCTCCAGCCAAACGCAACAAATCAACACTTGATCCATTTGCTGCCCAAACAACCTTTGCATTGCGCTCTTGTGGGATTTTGTATTGATAAATATCGCCAAGCTTACGAGGAATCATATTAGCAAGCAATTCAATTACTTTTGTTACTTTTGGTTTTGCAATCTTATCTGCCTCTTGAACAATCAGGTTATTAAATTGGTGTAGCATTGAAGGGTCTGGAGTGCTTGACCCATCCCCGAAAACACGAGAACAGTATTCGCTAATGTACTTTTCATCATCCGTTGAAGTGTTGTTTACATCAAGTACGCGACTAAACAGTGCTTTAATTTTTGTGTCATTGTAGATCATTTATTATTTCCTCCTAGTATAAGAACAGTATTACTGAACTTCCAATCTAATATTTTCAGTACCTAAATCGAGACCTGTATCATTTTCATCGGCAACAACGGTGAATTTAATCCGAGCTTCTGTATAATCAGCATGTGGACTTGCAGCATTTGATACAATGTACTTCTTAGTAGCAGGATCAAAGTGTGCAACATTACCCTTTGTAATTTCTGTTAGTCCAGTATTAGCCGTATAAGCAGAAGTTTGATAGCGCAATCCATCTCGCAAGCGCACAATCCGACTACGTTCGCCTACGTCATTGAAGAATTCGTTCAACTCTTCACCCAAATATCTACGCTCAGGAGCAGCAATCAAATATTGTTTGTTTTTTACATCTGACAGCTGAATGCAAGTACGCTCTCCTTCAACATTGAATCCCAACTCCACAATCGTAAAGTTGTCAATTGGAGTCGCTGTAACAATTGCTCCATTTGCGATATCCTCAACTTTCCAACTATTGAGCTGTCCTACTGCATGTGTGCCTTGTTTAGTTAGTGCTTTAAGTCTTTCTGTAGCCATTTTATAGCCTCCGTTATATTATTTAAATTTCGAATCAAAATCGTCATCTTCTGGAATCAAGTTTTCTGTTTTACTTGCGTATTCCCGAATAAAAGATGAACCTGTATCTTTATTTGTATTTGTTTTTACTTCTACCAGATCCACAAGCATAGAATTTAGTTTCAACTTGGCCTGTGTTCCCACATCATTGTTAACAGTTGCCTGTTTAATCAAATCCTTCACTTCGTCTGTCTCAAATTTGTCTGCCGCATTAACAGCGCTGAACTTCGCTTTGTAATATGTATTTTTTTCATTAAGTGCTTTATTAAATTCTTCTTGTTCCCATTTATCTTTATATGGTTTAACAAGTTCCATTTCAGCATTCAATTTAATCAACTTATCACTTGCTTGCTCATACTTTTCAGTAATCTCATTCAATTGAGTTTGCAAATTTTGAACCTCTGGAACTTTAGCCCATTCCCGTTTTTCTTTTACTTCCGACTTTGAATCAAAGTCAATTACAATAGCTTCATCATTCTTACTATACTTATAGTCAAAATATTTTGACTCTGTGCTGTTTTCAATGTTCACTACAAAGTGATCATCATAAACGTCATAAATAAAAGAGTATGCATCTTCCCCAATTGTTGGGTCTAGCTCCTTATAGATTTGACTTCGCACATCACTATGCGACAATTCAAAAATTTTCTTAAATAGCATATCCGTATCCTTTCTATCATTCGTATTTGTATTGGCTTGAGCAACAAACTTTTCAAACTGCTTGTACTCATTGAAACTGATCAGTTTAGAGGAGTCATACGCAGGAGCAACGGCATCATATCCACCTCTGGATTCACTTCCAAGATGACAGTGACCTTCAAAGTACACTGGTAAATCAATATACTCGATCCCATCTACAAAGGAGAAATTTGAGTATAGGAACTCACAGCTTGTTTTAATATCGACTCCTCTTGAATACCATTCCATTAGCAAATCACATGCATCACTGTATCTTGATCTATGAAGAACTGCATCGGCAGCTAATACTTCTCTTTCTAACCCATCTACACTAATTGTTGTTATGTATCCATCTGTAGTAAATACTCCAATCGTAGCAGTATTCGTTTTTACTTGATCGACTCCATATTTATCTTTTTCTAAACTTGCTTCATGTCCAGTAAAGTTGTCTGTGTTGGTGTTAGTCTGAGTAACAGGAATGTAATTAGCAACAATAGGTTTATTTTTCACTGTTTTTGCAAGTGAAAGAGCAACTTCTTTACTGATGATTGTGTTGTTCCAAGACTTTTCAAAATCTAAGATTACATATGTTGCCTTAAGAATGGTTGGGTCATTGTCAACTGTCTCTACTGAGTTTAGTTTTAAATTTAAATCCTTCTTCTTATTCATTTCTCACCTCCTTTAAGAATCTGGAGCGTTATTAGCATCCAATGTTCTAGTTTTAATTGTATTTTCATTCTCTAATTCTGAATCTGATAGTTCGTTGCGACCACTATCTACAGATGAAGAACTAGTATGACTTGTAGCGTAGGGTTTAATCTTCTCTTGAAGCTTCAAAATCTCAAGTTCGTGCATACTTTGCTCTGTGTATTCATTGAAATTCAAACCTTCTAAAGTATCGATGATTGGCTTGACAGCAAAACCTTCCGAATGAAGTTTATACAACATCTCAAGTCGTTTATCGCCAGAGATAGGCATATTTTTGTCATATTCAATGTAATAGTTATCCTTCTCCTTATTCGGAAGAATCAAGTTCAGTAACTTACCGTATACTTCTCTTTCGATATCCTCAAGCAAGACTCCGATACGCTTATACATGATCTCTAGATTGAGTTTAGCAGACGAAAAGTTGCTTCCTGTACCATTTAAAATCGCAGGAGAGAGTCCATATGAGGATTGAATATCTGTATTCACAGAATCAAACTTATCAGGGTCCAATGCTTCTGATTTCATGTCAGGGAATACAAGATTTGCAAACTCAGGAATAGTTAAAAGGGTTACTCCGTTGGCATCATTTTTATCTAATCCATTTTTAACACCTTGATGTATCTTTCTTTTTACATCTTTCCTTAATTCAAGGTTTGCATATTTGCTATTCTTTTCACTACCTACAGTTAATACAGCCAACGCATTGATTATCTTGTTAGCGACTGACTTTTCCATATTCTTAAGATGATCTTTGTGAATGATATCCATCAAGCCTGTAGTTCCCCAACTTGTACCAAGTTTTTGATTTCTCTTAGCAGTTCTCGTTCTTAGTACAAATGTTCTTTCCGAAGGAAGTTCGATATATCGCAGATCATTGTTTGTCTTGTCTGTCAGATACTTTCTATAATTTAAATTAGGAATGTATTTCATATAGGCTTCTGCTTGAGCAATTTTTTGATTTTCGTTCAATTCAACTAAGTCATCAAAGTAAGCCAGATCCATAACAGCTACCCATTCCCCTTGTATCCTGTGTGAAGGATAGATGTACTTTAAATTATCAAAAACTACTGGATAAAGATTGTTCTTTTCTCCCATCCACATTCCGACTAAAGAGCCAGCGACTACTTCCTGTACTGCAATGTCACGAGTCAGAGACTTATGTTTAATCTTGTACATGAACTTATTAATTGTAGACAGATTTATCTCATGTTTATTGCTGCTTTCGAAGACTCCAGTCTTATAATTAAGGGAAGGAAGAGTTCTGACAAGTTCAATCATTTGAGAAACTTCGGCATAAGCAATATAAAAATATTGTACGACACCTTCAATTTCTTTCTGATATGCATCCGGGCTTGAAAAATACTTTTTCAACAGTTTAGCGTCGACAGTATTAACTATGCCTTTGGAAAACATCTGAGAAATAAACGAATCTATGTCTAAATGATTTTCATTTGCACCATATTCCCTCTCAATTGAAGGATCGATATTTGCCATTAATTCTTAACACCTCCTCTCTAGTAATAAACTAGTTCATCATCATCATCATATTCATCTGTTTGTTGCAAAGATCTTTCAATCTCTGAAGCAATCTGATTTCCATATGAGATTGAGCTATACCTGTCTTTTCTTTTACCTGAAGGCTCTTTCAGTTTAATCAATCCGCTATCTGTTCGTTCTCCTTCTAGAGAGATCATTTCATTAACTAGAAGCGTAGTTTGAATAAATGTATTCTCCAGTTTCACTTGAGTCTCAACCTGCAATGAAGAATAACCCTTTAATGATCTAAGATATTCCTTGGCATCGGTCTCATTTACAAGCAGATGTACTTTACCTCTTTTCAATCCATCACGCATTGCGATTGCTGTATCACTATTGAATTGTTGAGAGGCTTTAATACTATAAATTACTTTCGGAGCAGACGGATACTTACATCTTGATGCCATTTTTTCATCATTAATACAGCTCCAAGGTTCATACTCTATTCCCCGTTCCTTGTCTGCAAGAGGAATAACTAAGTTATCGAATATACCAGTTCCCGCGCTCTGTGTATCAAGGACGACATAATCACAATCTAAGTCATCATAAAGTTGTTTGATCCTGACTGCTTGAGTGACCGTATGTCCACCAGTCATACTCTCTATGTATGAAACATATCTGTTCATTCCAGTAAGGTTTGGTATTAATCGAATTAAACTATATGCTGATGCATCATTATCCTTACCTTCAATGGTTGCTATATCACATGATAGTATTCTGATTTCGCCATCTTTTTTTGGTATGTATTTAAACGAAGGATCTTTTAGTAAGTCATAGTAAGGTTTTGGATATACAGCTTGATTTATTTTTCTATTCTTCTCGATATCTTCGAATTTAAAGAACGCTTTCTCAGACTCCCCAAAGAACAAACAGCCCATCTCAATACTAAAGGCAATATCGTCAAAATCGTCTTCCTGCATTTCATCCAACACCTGATCCTTCATTAGCAAACTCTCTTTTATTGCTAATTGATAAGGAAGGCCACATACAAAATAATTCTTTTCATTTAGTATTGAATTAACATACCCTTTGAACTTATTCCATGACCAATGAAACTGATACCATGCCGAAGACAAATATATTTCCTTGTTTCTTTCTTGTAAGTGGGCGTATTCGGGTTTATTCAAGTATTTAGGCTGACGAGGAGCTGTGAGAAATTTACGGAGTACTTTATTGATGATGTCTAGATCTACTTTTACGAATTCATCGACAATAATACAGTTTGCGCGCTTACTTCTCGCTCCATCGTTCGATGCCACCACTTTTATCCAACTACCATTATGAAATTCAACTCTAGGGTCATTAGAAGAAGTTGATAAATCCGATATCTCCCTTGCTAAGTTAGGCAAGTTCTTTTTCAAATCATCTATTTTTTCTATAACTTCTCTTGCCTGTTTCATGTTTTTTGAGGCTACAACTATCTTTGTTTCAGGCCAAAGGATGCACCTAATCACACAATAAATAGCAGTAAGCCAAGTCTTACCCTGTCCACGACTTGCTATATACATGAAATAAAAAGAGTGATTCATCATATAGATAAGAATCATTTGAAAAAGCTTGAGGTTAATTCCGAGGTATTCTTTAGCAAATCTGTGAGGGTTAGCACGATAAAAACTAGCCCATAGGCCCACGCCATTCATAAGCCTATCGCTTTTATTTGTGTTCTTATTAAAATTCCGACTTTTTTTAAAGACATCGTTCCCTCTTGATGACTTATTTCTATTCACCTGAAAATTCTTGTATCCGCTCATAGTTGATTCTCTTCAATTTCAGCATCATATTCTGGAGTGTCTACAGTATGCTTTGCTAATTCCTCTTCGTACATCTCAGAGTATTTATTCTTCTTGCCTAGCATCTTACTTAAGTGACCAAAAAACCAAATGTTTACGTATTGTTTGATCCCATCAACATCTTTCCACTCTTCATCTGGCTCAGGGATAGGCTTATCATTTTCAAATTTCTTAATCAATGTACCAAAGGTCGCTTGTTCTGTGGCATTAGCACCTGTTTCCTGTACTGGCTTAATGTTTGAAGAACCCAACAGTTCTTGTAGTGTTTTCAATTCTTTATCTGTGGGCTTGTTTTCTTCGCGAAGCTTCCTGATCTCAAGTTTCTTATGTGAAATTTCTTGGAACAGCATCTCTTGAGCATATGAATCGCACTCGTATGAGTTTAAAAATGTTTCGTATTCAGATTCTAAATACAGATAATCTTCTAGTTCAAAGCCTTTACCCCACATATGACGAAGTTGTCTCAAATCTTCCTCACTAACGCCTAAGCTCTCGTCAGGGAATGCCTGTGTTGTTTGTTTAAATTCCGATCCGAAGTCTGAATCTTTATATCTCAACTTACTATGCTGCTGCAAAGATGAGATTTTTGGAATGTACTTACTCCAATCCATTTTGGACTCAATCCATGTCGCCTCCAAAAATGGACGATTCATTAGTGCCAACACAAGTTTTACATTATCTAAATGATCACTATCTTCTTTATTGCCTATAAAGTCAGTAATGCAATTCTTACATATCTGAAGTCTTTCTGACTTAAACAATGGATTAACATTTGTATAATAATTACTATGTCCTGCTTTGCTTTCTCCACAGTACATACATGTAATTTTAACTGTTGTCTTACTCATTCGTTCACCTTCCTTGACTCCCGATGTAAAAAATAAGTAGGGTTGGGAGGGAGAGCCCGTTTTACATTCCTTAATACAGGAACAACCTACTTACAAAAACAAATAAGAAATAACCCGATTCTGTGTTAGCAATCAGGTGATCGATTTATGTATTCTTGCTTAGTTGAACCAAAGTCCTATAAGGACATCAGTCATTTAAAATTACAATCTAATGTTATATGTAAGTGTCCGACCTTTGTTTTCTTCAATAATCATTACTTTAGCACCAGCATTCGATGTCTTTTTAAGTTTAAGTGAGTAGTCATCAATACCAATAATAGAAGGGGATTGCACATACTCAATATCTCTTACGCCATTCATACCAATAGTCTTCTCGTGTGAGTGATGCAAATGTCCGCTCAACAATAGATGGACGGGTTTACTATACGTTAAAGAGTAATCCTTGATACTGTTTTCTAGATTCTTTTCGTTCTCGCCATGGACAGCCAACGTTTTTGTGCCAAGAATATCAAGGTACATAAATTCATTGCAGTTAGTTACTGAAACATTCTTATTATCCTTTAGATTTGCTGAAATCAACTTAGTAATCCACTTTTGAGCATTTTCATGTGGGAATTCATCTCTTTTGCCTGACAGGAGTCTAAGCTGATCATGATTGCCAAAGATTGAGTAGTAGTCAACTAAACAATATTTAGATAACTCATTTAACCATTGACTCATAAATTCAGCAAAATGGATTGCCGAATCAGTGACTCCCATTTTTAGACTCATTAACTGACTCATGCGAAGAATGCCATCAATGCTATCGCCTAAGTTGGGAAGTGTGACATGGTTAATTTTTTGCTTATCGTTAATAGAAACAAACTCTTCAAGCAACTTCCACATACGCTGCTCTAGAATCTCTGGGCTGTATTCGTTGAGAAGTTCACCTTCCCATCCAAACAGTTTAAAGGAGACACCGTCATGGAGATCACAAACGGGGAAAAGAAAGTCACGTTTTACATTATTCTTTTTGATATGAATGTTTGGAATATGTATAGTTGGGCGATTAATTACTGCTTCTACAATCTTTTCTTCAAGCAAATCCGCTCTACCTTGCTCACGAATCATTTTGTTATACTCAATTTTTTCAGTTTGAAGCTTATTACGCTCTTTTTTTAATTCAATAGTTGCATCTCTAATTTCATCTACAACTTCATTATTAGTATATTTCTCAAGTACAACAGGTTTCCACTCCAGATATGCAGAGTACTTTTTACGCCATCTAGACTCTGAATACTCATCACCTGACTCTTTGTTAAGTAGGTCAGCAGTCTGAACCCATGTCAAACCGTACAACTCTTGATTGTCACCTAGTCGAATTAGATAATCATTGATTGATTCATCAGATTGCTTTAAAAGTTCGTTATGGATCATTCAGTAGTCTCCAGTACATGGCTAGGGCTAAAGTCTGAACTTAATGTGATTGAAAACTGCTCACCATCAAACTCTTGTAGTAGTGCTTCGAGATTGAAAATGGTTGTATTATCTTTGTCTTTATAAGTAATAGTCATATCATCCATACAGAGTACACCAGTACGGTTCACATTCTTCGTGTCTTTATTCTTTGCCATTGTATATATACTCTCCCTATATATTTATTAGATTAACGATTCATTTTATACAAATTACCTCTGACTTCACAACAAATCTCCTGTGCATCAATTTGATTCTTAGTTTTCAATGATCCACCAGTTAGGATTGCTGCTTTCTTCATTTCAGGATTAGTGTGTTTTCTAAATTCAGATACGTGAAGTCTCATATTGTCCATTCCAATACTCTGTGTCTTGGTGGTGCTACCTGCATACTCATTAAACTGTTCATATTCTGTATCACTTAGATTTGCTTTAGTTGGTCGAATAGGCTTAATCATTTACGGATCATCCTTTTGTCAAAGTACTGGATTAGACGATTACCATTACGCTTAGCTAAATCACTTGTGGGCTTACTTGCTTCCGTTCTGATTTGTTTAGCAACATCACCATATACAATTGGAGTAGCTGCTAATTGAGTTTTAAGATTCATTATCGTCCTCCAAATTAGGTTATATCGTGAAACAACAAAGAACCCTTATATATCAAGGGTTAAGTGTGAAATCGTATGTAATTGGTGTGTTGATATCGTGATAAAGCTTATGTATCAAGGAATTATGGATGTAAACGTGATGAATATTGGTTGTGTCGAGTAAATTTGAGGTGGATTTTGGATAGGAAAATAGGTGAAAAAAACAGTGTTTATGCGGAGTTTACGATGATGGGTACGACACCATTTACGATATAAAACAGGCTGAAATTTAGGGATAAAGCAGAAATCCAACATTGCGGTGTAGGGATAAGTGCTGTCGGAATATTTGGAAATTCAATCTCGATTTTGGGTGTAAATATACCCCCCATCCTATCTCTAAGGAATACACAACCTTACTTGTATACTCTTTAGGACGCACTCTTACACCTTGACGGAATGACTCAAGAATGGATCAACAATTGTTAAAAAATTACCAAATTTGAGGATTTAGCTTTGAATTTTCACAATTTCTAATCCGTATGGGGGGCTATGCTTAATTATCGTGAGGGTAACAGTGTAACCGAATATCATGACTTATCAACATATTATCCACAATGGTATTTTTTATAACTATATTATCTACAAGTATACTACCCACAACTATATTGTTAACAACTTAATTACTCATCACTATTCCATCTCTCATACGTACCACATTATCACTCACTGTCTCATAACTATAACCAGTCCAATATGCTGTCTGTGTACTCTACATAGTCAGGGTCATCTACTAAACTCTGTGTGGTACTCAATCCTAATAATATACCACTCACACACTCAGCCAATTCCGATTCCATTTCCTCATTTGAAATTTGATTTTCATTTTTGATTTTTTCATTTTCAAAATATGGATTGTCTACATAGTTATAAGTTTTGTTCTGTCTATCAACTGTGATTACTAAATCATATTTGAAACTCTTCTCTGTTTCGACCATCATTCTAATGGTCAGAATATCATCCTCTATGTACCATCCATGGAGTTTGTTAGTCATATCGCATACACCATCCCTCTATATGATGTATCCAGTATATGTCATAACAAATACCTTATCAATGCATATAACAACAACAAAACTCCTTTTAAGAATGAATATACATTTGATTTCACTGGTTGGATGTAGTATAATAAAGAAGTGGAAGAGAGGGGGTGAACACTTTGAAAGAGTACATTCCATACATAATACAATCACTTGGACTCATCCTCTCGCTTGTAACCTTCATCATAACCGAACGAAGAATCAGGCGAAAAGAAAAGGAAGAACGCTTGAAGGAACAACAAGCGGAAATGAAAAACGGCGTATATCCTCCACGAAAGGATAAACACCGCAAGTAGCACCAACACTAGGGGAACTGAGCTACATGGTTCCTCTAGACCTACAATAATTATATAACATAGACATAGTATATGCAACGCCTTACATTATCTCATGAACAGGAGGAAACATACATGAAACGTACACCAACAGCTATTGTATATGTATTTCTTATGATTGCCGCAATTAGCACTTTCTTTATTAACTATACAAACTCATATACCAGTAATATTGTGAGAACATTAAGCTTCCTTACATTTGTTATTTCTGTCATTGGACTGTTTAGATTACGTAAACTAAAATAACAAACATTATGCTGTAAGTACATATTTAGCCACGATGTAGGTTACTTGGGACTCCTGAAATTTCAGGGGTCTTTTTCTATTTCAATTTAATTATGAATGGACATATTTCCAAAGCCAACAATAGTACAAAATACTTTAAGAATGAAAATAAATATAGACAACCGATATCGGTTGTGGTATAATAAGTATATAAAGAAGAGGAGGTGATAACAAATGAAAGAACTACTACCCTACATCATCCCAACACTCGGATTCATCCTTAACCTTACAATCTTCCTAGTGGGTAGGATGGATAAGAAAGAAGAGAAAAAGGAAAAACGCCTGAAAGAAGCACAGGCGCTGAATGGACAAGGTGAGCAACTCCCGCCAAGAAGTAGAACTCACCGATAGGTCTAACAAGCTAGAGGAATCCAATAGGGTTCCTCTTACTCCTTAATTATACACAATCTTATTGACTATATGCAACGTGTTACATTTTCAAATAATTGAAATTAAATAAAGTTTAATATTTCGTCATAGATATTTGACAACCGATAACGGTTGATGTATAATTTAATTAGGATAAGATAACAGATAAGGATAATACACGGAGGTGTATAGATGAGCAAAACAATTAATATAGCATTAACAATATTAGCATTTATCATTGCCATTGTAGTACTTGCCTTCATGGAAAAGAACACGTTCAATATTATTATTGGTAGCGCTGCTGTTGTATTGGGTCTATATAATGTAGTACAACTAATACGTAGACGTTAGGAGTGTATTTCATGGAATCACAAAGAGAACATATTGAATCAGACATGGACAATATCATGAAACGTATCATGACAACTGAAGAAGCAAGCGAGTTATGGGGACTATCTCCTGTACGTATCAAGCACCTGTGTAGTGACGGTAAAGTCATAGCCCGTAAACGTGGAAAGACATGGTTTGTATATAAAGATCAACCTAACCCGAAACAATCCTGAAGCTCATCAATTGGGCTTCTTTCTTTTTCTTTTAACGATCAAAAACTTGATCATGTTCAGGAATATATCCCGAACACTGTCAAATCATTGAGTACCAATTACATCATTTAGATATTCCAACATTCGTCCAGCATCAAGCCAAGTACATTCAAGAAAATCAGGATATTTCAAGCTCAGTTCACGAATAGACTGCAATGACAAATCTCTAGTATCCCAAAGTTCTTGACGATACTTCTTATCCATTTCTTTGCTCCATTCAAATAGGGCTAGTGGATATTCCATATCTTCGATAATAGACATTGCATATTCTGTGTCTTCGTCTAAATATTGAATCTCACACTCTTCATTTCCAATGGATCCAGTACCACCTTCGGGATGTGGACTACATAGACCACTATCTGCCCATACAGTTACATGCGAGGCAACAGTGCTTGAACTATCTCCTACAAACAAATTACCATTATTGTATTGGATTTTGATATTCCTCTGATTGTCACTAATTGTAAATTTAGTTGACTCATCAAATGAATTGCCTTCTGAACTGACGGCACCTTTGTATTGAAACTTGATGTTTCCCTCATTGTCAGTAATTTTAACAGGTGGATAATATTCTTTAGTAATAATCAATTTGTAACGTCTCCCTTTTATATATTCTTATTTGTGGAGCCATCACAGCTCATCTTGTTAGCAACCAGATATCCTTGAAATACTTGAGTATCATTCCTCATTTTGTATACACCTCATTACACAATAGGAAAGGAGGCTCTCATTAACCGGAGAGCAACGGCCTGCCTATAGACAGTCATCCCGTAACTAGCATTAGGGACTTAAAATGAATGAAGAATAATACGGAGTTGAGGAAGGAGAAAACCATATCTTCCCCTCCACTACAGACGTATCTAGTAAAACCTCTCAGCCCAGATAGGGCAAGGGATTTCAGCGTTTTCTAACATGCTACATTTTCATTTTTTAATATTATTTTTACGTTTAAAACTCTTTTGACACACTTTACATCTTTTTTGACGGTTGGATTTTTTAATTAACAATCTTCCACACTCTCCACAGTTACCTACATTCTCACCCTTATATCTCAAATATTCGTAAATGAAGTGGGTAAAGTCCTTAATTGTAATCACTGCTTTACTATCCTCATTACCGTATGTAACACGATAACTTGTTGAAGCTGCTTTAAATGGAGTCTCTAGATATTCTAACTGAATCAACTTATTCATCATTCTATTTTGCTCTACTAATCCGTCCTTTATTCCTGCATCCTTCATTACCTCTGATACATCTTCATTAATCCAATATGTATTTTTATTGTTCTTTTGGTTTGCAACCTTAGCGTACACAAGAAATGAGAATGCTATTTTTTCGAGTCGAATACTCTTTAACTGCTGTATACTATCTAATTCGTCCTGAGTGATTACTACCTCTTCAACTTCTATAAGCGGTTCCTTATTCGCTTCTACTCTTTTTTTAATTCTATTTTTATTACCTTGAACAATCTTAGTGATATCCTTATACCATAGAACTGAATTATACTTGTGCATGTGTGTCTTTAGAAATTCATCAATTGAATCCTCAGTTTCCTTTGAAGTGTACCCTTCAGCAATAAAGTATTTAGCAAGGCTATTGATAGTCTTCCTAGGGTATTTGTCTACTTTTCCTGATTTCAAAATTTCCTCTGCTTCATAACGTTCATTCAATACTGTATTAATAATTATCAACCTCCATTTGAATTTCGACCATTTTAAATCTGTTGCCACTGTATTCAATTTCTCCCTTTTCATCGAGTACAGGGAAGTTAAATGTATATCTGTTCTTTCTCAACAGGTTGAGAATAATTTGCTTTCCAGCCACATCCCATGCAAACTGCTTTGAATTATCAGTCTTGTAACACAAATCAACAACCATGTTACACAGATCCTCTTCATTGTTACAAATACTCAATGCTTTTACTCTAAATCTCTTTAAGAACATACGTCTCGCTTCTTCTTTTTCTTCACTATCTTTTATGACATCTTTCATGCTCAGGATATAGCTCTTTACCTCTGCACTATAATTCTTGTATAACTCTTTAATTTCCTTGAAACGGGCTTGAGAATACTTTTTATCAGTTTTAAGTATTTCCTTATCAAAATTGTTTGTCTTTACATCTCTAGGTACATCCTTAAATGCTTCTTCAACTCTCCAACAAATTCTATTCATCGTTGATTGAGCAATTGAGACTGGAATATCTCGATGATAGTCATCAAGAAACGCTTTTTCCTTTTTATTTAAATCAGTCTTTCTTTTCAACTCTTCAAAACTAATACCAAATCTAATTGAGCAATTGCGTTCAACTGCTTTTATGTATTTCTTGTAATTTCCTAATTCTGATGAATCTTTTTTCCAGATAAAGAAGTATGGTTTCTTATCAACAACTATGCTCAGGTTGAATTCTCGTCTAGCTCTATCTTCATCAGTTTCTGGTAGTGGTATGTATTTGCCGTTTTCATCAGTAATTGCTTTTCCCTTTTCGTCAGTAACGATAGGTGTATAGCTCAATTTAGGGGTATACCATTCTTTCGGCATGCCTTTTGCTTCAATTCCCTTAGTCTTATCGATAACATTTTGCTGAATCATCTGACCACTCATGATACGGTAGTTCACTTCTCTGTATTCGTCACTGTCTTCATCGAATCTAGACAGTACATCGAACATAGATGTGATTCTGTTTGTTGTAATTCCAATTTCATCACCAAAACTTGCTTTATTGGCAGCAATCAAATCTGCTTCTGTGGGTACTACTTTTCCTACTGGTTTCTGCATGCATACAAGTGCATCCAATTCATGGACATTATTCATGATCACTTCATCATCTGTTGTAAATACTTGGTCGCCATCAAAATCAGCACCGTTTAAGGCATGAGTAGCTGTATCCCAACTGTTTAGGATTGTTACGTTCTTCATATAGCGATACCAATATGATGTATCCTTGTCTTCCTTCATTCTAAATACACGAATATTGTTATGGTTGGTCATTGGCGCTCTAAACGCTGCTATCTTCTCGACTTTACGTTCAATCCAGTACTTAGAGTAGTATTCTCCACCCTTTAACAATCCAGTGAGTGGCATACCGAATATATTTTGACACAATGTATACGGATCACCAGACATCATACTGAAATTCCCCTTAACCCTGAGTACGCCTGTTTTAGCTTCATCAATTCTTTTATGTATCATTTTGTAGACATGTTTACGAACAAATGGATCGTTTATTATTTCTTTATCAATCATTAAAGCTTGTATGAAGTCTGGATTATCATGTAGCACATCTTTCTCACTAATCTTTTTACCTCTAAGATAAAGCAGTGTCTTCCTATAGTCTCCACCAAGTACTTCTTTAATCTCGGTTACTGTTCGACTAATTAACTGATCAATTTCACTATCTGACAATTTTAGCGATTGAATAAACTGATAATTCAAATCGCCCTCATTGTCCAAGTTCTCAGGTGTGGTCTTGGTTACAGCAAAGGCATAGCCAAACTTATCCCAACACTCTTTTACATGCTCTAAGCTCGTATACGAATCCCACAGCTTCATCATTGATGTAGTTAGAATCACATCATAGTCCCTGATATCCCTTGTAACTCCCCATGCGTCTTGAACCATGTATGACTTAGCAATATTCTCAGCATAGTCAAGGAAATCGAATGGATGTAAAACACCTTTGGTGTAACCATGACGGACAACCATACTGGCATAACCATCAATACCCAATTCTTCACTCCACTTTCTACTTCGATCTGGCAACATTAATCCAAATCCGTCTGAAGCGTTCATAGCACTGTCACCCTCAAAAGAATAATCCTTAATTTCTTCAATAACAGGGGCATCTGAGTACCTGTCGTCAATGGTAATAACATTTGACTTAAATGAGGTCATTGCATCCTGTACAATTAATACTCCTTTTGGATTTGATAAAAGTGTGCTTGCTGAACACGCGAGTGCTTGATACGCTTCGAGCTTGGCTGGAACCATTCTCTTTGTGATATCTCTACCCATATTCAAACGTTCTTTTAGATATGGATACACGTCATTTGTTACAAACACTACAGTTGAGTCTTTGCCACCTCCAGTAGTAGCAAGCAAACGTTTATAGTTGTGACCATTAATTTTGAAACCTTTCTTTGAACACAATCTATCAAAGTCCTTCTTTGACTTCATAACAATCATTGCATAGTGTTGATTATGCAACCGTTCATTCAATTCTTTGTACAGTGATGCAATGTTGCGCTTGTTCTCTTTGTTAGTATCCAACTTCCGTAATCTTTTGATTTCCATCTTGATTCTATGTATATCTCTTTCACGATCAAAGTCCTCACCTAGACTATAATGCTCTTTTTCCCATCCCTGAATGAAACGTAATGTCTGACTACTACCAAGTGAAACAATTTCTTTATTCTCTCGTGCTTGTTCTAGTGGTAAATTTAGATTGTACTTTTCCTTCTTTATTCGTGTGGAATTTATTTTCAAAACATGACTCTGATTTAGTTTGTGTTTCGCCAAAAATAAATCCTCCTTTTTATTTAATTAGAGTTCAAACAACATCAAAAAAAACAATTTCAAACATGGTGGATTAGCTTTGCGAAGCCACCTGTAAATACTGTGTATACATGTCTAAAGTCTAAATTATAGTAATACTTATTACGGGTGATTTTCTCCAAGAGGATTTCCCTGTGTATATTGGATTATTTCCCTATACATCTTGGATAATTTCCCTGTCTATCTTGGATGATTTCCCTGTAGGAGATTTCAACACATTTTATCTAGATTCACATAGTAGTGATTGTTGTACTTGTTGAAGATAGGCATGTCATTTTCATCATATTGATAATCCCAAGTAATTTTGTGTTTCTCTATCTTAATCAAGTATTTCTGTGAAAGGAGTTTATTGTGCTTTCGAATTGTTTTAGGATCTTTAATGTTGGTTTCTCTAGAGATTGTTTGTTCAGACGGAAAGCAAAAGTGACGATTAGGAATCTTTCTGTTTATTCGGCTTTCGTAATAATAAAGCAATCGTGCTGCTTCCCTAGTTATTGTAGTATCTCTTACCATTTCAAGAATTGTGATAGGAAGCATTGTAAATGTTTTTCCTTCTGTATCAAGTTTTGATTTATTCAATGAGAAATTGACGGGCTTACCTTGAACAAATTTATCCGGTGTCTTAATGAGTAGATAACCTGAGTCGTAAAGGCTTAAAAGTGACTTCTTTAACGTCTTGTTATCCTTTATATTGACCCAGTATTTCAGTTTGTTGATATCCTCATAGAAAGAATATTTATAATTATGATCGTAAATGGCTGCTTTCAAGTAGAGTAACAGCGTAAAGTCATTTGGTGTGATGCTAGGATCTCTAATTGATTCGTCAGGTAGATGTATCTGTCTTATACTTTTTTGAGTCAAGTATCCACCTCTCCCTATTTTTATTATGTGAGAGTGAGATTAACCCACCCTCTATGTTGTGCTGCTATGGCGTGATCGTTATGAATTCGGGTATGTATATTTATTGAATCATTCTCATAGTACTCATACTGTTCAAGAGTTGTTGCTTGTAGTTTTCTACAATGGCTTCAAAGGTTAGTTCATCTTCATCAGTGGCTTCGTAGTAAAATTGCTGAATGTCACTCCATCTGTAGTCACGGTAAGCCATATAATCTGCCAATGACAAAGTATCGATGTAATCTACTGCGGCATTGAATTTAATTCTAGGTGTTTCTGAGAATCCACATGCACGGTCATTGACTCTGTTACGGTAAATAGACCACAAACCATGAATCACTTTAATCCATTGTTTATAATATTCTGATTTACGCGATCTATCTTCTTCTAGTGATGGAAACATGTTTTTTGTAATTCTAGTGGCCTTATTGGTCATTTCACGTTTCAGCACTTTCACTTGTCCAGTTGAAACACGGCTGTCTTGACGAGTCTCGTTATACAGTTTTACCATAAATTCTCCCAGTGCTTGAATCTGGATTTTAACATTTTGAAATTCATCATTGGCAATGTCGAGCTCATCCCGCGTTTTAATGCTAGTATTGTTAGGGTTCATTTTTTGCAAATCATTTTTTTTATTATTCTTCATATATTCATTCTCCTTTTAGTTAACTTCGTATTCTGTTACATCAATAACTTCTTTAACTTGTTGACGTTCAATGTTGCCTACATAATTAATAAGGTTGTTAGTGTATTCTTCCAGTGCCTTTGCCGCTTCAAGTAGCTCTCTTTTAACTGTTCTGTCTACGCATGCCATGGCTCCCTGTAAATACAGTGAAGGTGCGGCTTCCTTTAGGAATTTCTGAATCTTAATTTGCAATTCAAACATACTTACATGTGCTTGGGATTTAAGCAATGCCTCTTTTTTCTGAGTGTTCAATAATTCAAAATCATCCGACTCTATGTATCGCTCAAGAGACTCCTTTTCCCTTTGTATGTTGCCTATAGCTGACTGCAATGCCTTCTCGTTGTTCTGAGTGGCTTCATATTGCTCTTTAAGGCGCTTAATTTCTGCTGTGACATGTTCTGGTACGACTTCTTTGATTACATCACGATGGACAACCTTGGGTATATTGTCTTCTTTTAATGATGTAATTGTGTCTTGCAAAAGTTGATTCGTGTCTCTGAGATTTTCAATTTCAGTTCGTATTTGCTTACTTTCTTCAAGTGTAAGTTTGTCTATGTTTCCTTCTTTTAGGTTGAACAATGAGGTTTGTTCTTCTTCTGTCAGATACGCCAACTGTTCGGCTGCCCTAACTCCAATAGAGCCAACAGATACAAGTGTCTGAATTTCTGGAATTAAATCATTAAGTTTGATGAGACGCTTCATAGTACGTTCTGATTCGCCCATAGACTCAGCTATATCTTTAATTAGGACCATTGGTCCCATTAAATTTTTTCTTCCCTTTCCTGCCTTCCAGTACTCCTTTAAGAAAGCACCTTGTCTCCCCTTCTTAACCGGATCACTCTCAGCTTCCCCTCTACGCTCTGTATTCTCAGCAATTAGCATGTACTCAGCTTGCCATTCATCTACATCCATAATCTCTACTGGAACCTCCAGTAGTCCTAAATCATTGGCAATACGATAACGTTGGTGTCCTGAGATAATTGTATAAGCAGTTGTCACTTTTAATGGATCGCGTATACCATATGTATCAATGCTACGTTTGATTTCTTCGTACTTATCACCAGTAATGTCGGTAAAGTAAAAATCATTCTTAGGATGTGGATTTAATTTGTTAATGTTTATTGTTCCCATATAAATTCTCTCCTTTTCTTGGTTTTCTCTTCACCAGTCGATGGTACAGTATGTTCCTTAGTTAAAAATTCTTCTCGATCAACTAATTCTGGCAGAGACACCATTTCAAATATTTTTCAATAGCTAAAAGTTAATCATAAATATCTTCAATATTTTTTTATTTTTATTCTTATTAAATCCTAAAGCAACAATTTCTACACCTTAACCACCACCTTTCGTATTCATCGGTCAAACCTCCACTGGCAACTTTGTATAGTATGTATCAATTAATGCATCCAGCTTCTCAATGTCTGTCTCTTTCAATTTTCCTATCCCTCTTAAGAAGCTCGAAAGTGCTGGTCTAGAGATTCCAATAATTTCAGCAAGAAAGGCTTGCATCACGCCTCTCTCTCTAATTAATTTCAATGTACGTTCTTTGACTTCGGCATTCTTGATAACTTTATTCATTTCTCAATATCCTCTCGATTATAATAATTTTAAAATCTGATAAAAAATATGTATTGTTCAGCTCTTGTTTTCATTCTATCCACCAGACATCAAAATGTCAATATGTATTTTTATTCTTATTCGAGGATATCAGGGGAACAACATTATTCTTTGTCGTTGCCCTGATTACCAAATTCAACTGCTCTCATCTTCAAACGCATTAAAACACCTGAATCTTCATTAAGAATAAGACTTATCAATTCCTCTTTGGACAATGACTTAAATACGTCATCAGAAATCTTGTTGTGCATACGCATACTTGGTCTATTGGACAGATCTTTTGTTTCATTGTCATATGATACTTTAGTTGTATGGATATTAGAGTGTCCCAATTGCTCTTGTGCTTCTTCAAGTGTTCCAAACTTTACAGCAACATTACGAAAACTATGGAAAACAATATTACGAGTCTCTGAGATATTTAGTTCTGCGCGCAATGTATCCATCATAGCTTGAATTGCCTTGTTCCCAAGGTGAAATAATCTATTGTCAGTGTATTGTTGGTAGTAAGGTTGTTCTTTAATTTTCAACAGTTCCTTGTAAAGTTCAACAGGAATACTGTTCTCATGAACGTCTCCACCTTTGACTATAACCTTCACTTCATAATAGTTACCCTTAAAAGAAAAGTCATCCCATTTCAAAGACAGTAGAGAACTCTTACGGAAGCTTGTTGTATAAGCAAGACGAATAAGAGCTGATTTCTCCTGTCCTTTGCGTTGCTTCAATACTAGCTGAGCCATTTGTTCAGCTTCATCTGCACGAAGAGAACCAGCGTGTTCAGGATTTTCTTTCAATGATTTAAGTTTAAGGTTCAAAGATTTCACGTTATACTCGTTGATCTCCAGAAACGTATACAGACTTTGGATAGCTGCTGTCATATTGTTGATAGTTGTGTTGCTGTAATTCACATCATGATTGCGTAAATAGGACTGGTAATTCGTGAACTTTGCATTCTTGATGGCTAGATCATCAGGTGTGAGCTCTTCTAGAGTTTTGCCTGTGTACCACATGAAGAAAATGCGAATAGAGCGCTCATATGTCTGCTGAGTGTGTTTACTTGTGAATGAGTCTATAAACGAGCGTATGTCTGCGTAGACTGACTGCGTGTGCAAACCTGTAACGTTCAGTAGTACATTATTGTTCATATGTATCTCCTTCCTTTATATAAGGATATATTATTAATCAACTCTACCTGTCTTTATCCATACTGCAAGTACTTCACTGGGAACATAGAATCTTTTCCCAATCTGAATTGGATTTAACTTATGCAAGACTTCACTTGCTGCGTTTCTGCCTAATTTCAATCTCACCATAATATCCTTTGTGTGTAGTAGCTCTTTTTCTATGATTCAATAACATCCTTTCATTGCTATCTTAATACACAATTCAGTGCTAATTCTATATCTGATATGGATTAATCTAGCTATACCTTTAATTTCGTTGCTGTAGCAAAGATAGTGTAAGTTGGCACGGACATATCGTGAATGGAGACGTTGCTACAAGTTTCAATGAAAGTATCATTCCAATGAGTTTATTATGTATATTCTTAGTTGTTATATGAATTATTGGTATGTCTTCTGAGCATAATGTTGACTGTTCGAGTATAATGTTACGTTTAGATTCTTACATTAATAATCTATTTAAGATACAATTTTTCTAAAGCATCATTCAGATGGATTGTATTGTCCAAGTGTTTTAACTTGATCACATCTTTGATATCGATACCCCATTGCTTTATTCGTTCAAGGTGACTTGTAGATACGCTATGTTTGAAGTACTGCATCAAGGCTTGAAGTGGATTGAATAGGTACATATCAAGGAATGATTCATGAGACATTGGGTTGATTTGAAGTTGTTCTTCCCTCATTTTATCAAGTAGGTCAGATACTTGCTGTCCATTAGGATCGAACGGAACACGCATCATGAATTCATAACATAAGTCTTCAGTCGCCAAGACTGCCTTGAGATATGCAATCAAGCCAAGCGCTTTTTTGCAAATGTCGCAATCAGTGATAACCTCTTCAATAGTCCAAGTCACGTTATTGTTAGTTGCCACAGTGAAAATCCCCTTTGAGAGTGAAATAGTGGATGGTTTGATGTTTGCCAGTGTCATTATGTATTAGTCTCCTTTGGAGTTGGGATTGTGTTGTGCTTTACTTGATAATCTCATTGTATATCGAATTTCGTTAAATGTAAATAGTTATTCTTAATTAATTTATTGTTTTTCGATAATCTATATTTAATAAGTATTGTATGTTACAATAGTAACTATAGTAACTACACAATGAGGTGTTGAATTGTCCAAGATTGACATTAACTTAGATTCCATCCTTGAAGAATTGAATATAAGTAAGAACAAACTTGCTGTTGAAGCTAAGTTAAGACCCAACTTAATTACTGAAATGTCAGATGGTAAAACCAAAGCAATAAAACTTGAGACTCTTGCAACATTACTTGATACTATTAATCGAATCTCGGCTACACAAGATGGAAAAGTTTATGATGTTGCAGACCTATTCATTTACACTCCAGATATCATCAGAGTTCGTTTCAAATAAAGCCTTGCCTCTCCTCTGTTGATCTGCTAAATTTAAAGTATCCATTCTGGATATATAATCATCTAAAATATACAATCCGGATACTTAACTATCATTATATATCCGTTTTGTTTATTTTTCAATAGTGGGGGAATCATTTTGGATATTTTTTCTGCAAGATTGGAATTAGTTAGAGACAGAAAGAGATTACTTAAGAAGCAAGTTGCTGATCATGTCGGCATGTCGCCTCAAGGATATGGGAAAATTGAAAGCGGTCAGCGTGAACCCAACTTAGAAGTGCTTGCTAAATTTCCAAGTATTCTAGATGAGAGTGTTGACTTTTTAATTGGTGTAACTGATTTTGATAAATTTGGTGAAAGCCTTTATGATAATTACCATTCTGTTTGCTTTAATATTGCAACAGTTGAACGCGAATTGAGAGTACTTTCTCGCTATCCTAATATTTATGATTATGAGTTAGGTGATATTAAACCTGAGCAGATTGAAGCTCACAGAGTCAAATTAACTAAAAATTTGACAGTATTAAGCCTTCAAAAAGTTCAACTTAAAGATCGACTCATAAAATATCTACAGAAACAGATCCCTTTTGTATCCCCTGAAACTTTCAAGAAGATTGACTCTGTAACTAGTGAAATGAATAATCTGTTTATACCTCTTTCTCCTTCACCTGAAATTGATCAAGATCCACTTGATAATGAACAATAACTTTTAATACTGAAATGATTTCGGTATTAACCTGCATACTCAACCACCTAAACTAACTCTCAGGAGTTGGTTTTTTTAACTTCTGAGATCATCTTACAATGGATAATTCTTCCCGTCAACTTTTTTTATCTTCTAAAGTTATATATGTTTAACTTTTAGGTATTGCCAATACCTTTTTTTAGAGTTATCATTAAGGCAATAAATAGCCAAAGGAGATACGAAGATGTTGTTTAAATTAGAGAAGTCATTGCGAGAACTCGATATTACACGAAATAAATTAGCGGTCTATGCCGAAGTAAGACCAAATACAATTAATGACCTAGCTAATGGCGATGCAAAAAGGATAGAAATAGATACATTAGAGAAAATACTCAAGTCTCTGAATGAAATCTCGATGACCAAAGGTATGCCGCGCACCTACAACATTGAAGACATTCTAGAGTATGAACTCACAGATGATTTTATCAATGCCAGTAAGCGGAGGAGCATTATGAGTCCAGATGAATTTTCAAAAATTAAAGAAATTCTCACAGCTTATGGCCTTCATACGACTATTAAGACTTTGGAAATGACAGACATATGTGAATTTCTTTTAATTTTTGGTGAATACTTAATGGAAAATGGCGCAAAATTTGGTATGAAAAGCGACACAGGACAGCTAAGTGAAGTTAATGACACTTTTCTTAGATTGCGTCACAATTTAAATCTTTATGGTTTGGTCAAGTACAATGAAGTAGAAGTAAAACTCACCGACAAAGGTATTGAATTTGTTCAAAGATTAAAAGATTTTTAGTTCTTAACAACTCCGTTCATACATCGTATAGTGTGATTATAGTCCTATCTCTCTCTCCCAGAGATGGGATTTTGTCGTATTATGGGATGTTTTTTGTCGAATCTATGTTGAATTATGTATGATCCCGACTCTTTTCAACACTTGTTTAAAGCAGTTAACAAGGTTATACTAGTAATATATATCAACCAATAATAGGAAGTCAACAAATTTGTTCAAAAGATTAAACAACCGTTAAATGGAGGTGTTTCTAAGTGCAAACATTCTCATTAAATAATCAATTAGGTGAGTTGCTTAAAGAACTTAGAAGTAAAAAAGGCTGGAGTCTTCGGAAGGCTGGAGAAGAATCTGGAGTAAGTTATTCCTATATCAGCATGCTAGAGAAAGGTCTACATTCATCTACAGAAAAGAATTCAAAAGTATCACCAGAACAACTAAAGAAACTGGCAGATGCCTATGAATATCCCTACAACATGCTTATGATTAAAGCAGGATATACTGAAAGTGATTTAAACGAATCCTCTCTAATAGAGGAACCACAGTATTTCAACGAAAATCCTTATATAGTCAAAGAATCTATATCTAATACCTATAACATCAATAATTTCGAAAAAGATGAATTATATTATAAGTCGCTTGAAGATATTGTGATTAAGGAACAAGTCTATGAGTGGCGAGTAGCTTCGAATATAAAGACTGAAACCATTGGACAAAGATTAGTTGATCTACGTGAAAAGAGAAAGTTAACCATTAATGAATTATCTGAGCAATTAGTAATTAGAATAGAAAAAACAGGATTCACCTCGTATAAGAAATATCCACCTTCTGTATTAATTGACATCGAAACAGATAAGACAGAGCCAACCTCTTCATTTTTGATTGCTGTATCCGAATTTTACTCGGTCTCGTTTGACTTCTTATTAACTGGCTATGATAAATTGGAGAGTCTTGACCTAGAAGAAGAGAATGAACTTGAGTGGGAAGATAAGAAGTATACTTATGACGACAAATATTTACCATGTTCTAACGATGAGGTAGATAATTTGTTAAAGACCTATAGCAATAAAAACAAAAGTAACGTTAACTCAATGAACGATTTTCTCAAAGTAAATTACAGAAACAACTACAAATACTCTATAAATGAATGTATGCCAAAAGAAAATAAGGAATTTAAAGAACTCTCATCAAAAATCGATATTCTGACCAAAATCGTGATCAGTATGACACAGAATACGTCCATTGAAAAAACTAAAGTCGGTTCACTTTCACCAAATATAATTAATTCTTATCAGAATCAAAAAAAAGAAGCAGAGTCTAGGGAATAGTATCCCTGCTCTGCTTTTTACTGTAATATTTTACCGCTGTATTTGGTACTGTCTTAAACATATAATCAATTAGCAAGCATCCTTGTCACTTTAGGAGGTATTTAATGCGTAAAGCATCTCTGCTCTTAATTATAGGAGACATCATTGCGTTCATTGGATTTATTTTATACTGTTTTGACGTACATATAGTATATGTATATACTTTTCTAGGGATTGGTCTTTTTCTTATGATTATTGCTTTATGGTATTTGATACGATCTAAATAGTACTAGCAGCTAGTCATTTTGTCTATATATTAGATTGCCTCTATTGAGAGAATAGCACTCCATGATGATCCTCTCGTATACTTCTCGAAGCTGTATAAATATTTTTTCTTGATTCTCATCTAACTGCGATTCAATCCTCTGAACTGCAAATTCACCAATCTCTGGTTCCATTATGGAAACAGTTTTAATTAAAGAATTGTAACTATAATCAACAAGATACATAAATTTTTCATATGGCATACGATCAAGTATATTTAATTCTTTCTTATTAACATGACGGCTATGGATATCTATCGATTCTATATAACTAATACTACGTTGTTTATGATTGATAATTGTTTGCATTATAACACATCTCCTATAGCCTCTCTATACATAGTTAGTTTCATCTAAAAAGAATAATCCTCAACTTACATAGAGGGAACTCACCTAATATTTTACTTATAAAAACTCGAATAACACTATTTAACAAACAGTTATGATCCTCCTTGAACTAAAATTTTGTAAGAGATCCCTTCAATTGGAACAAAACTTTGTATCTTATGTAACAGATATTAGTATAAAGTATTGTACTTGTCAAACACAACTATTTGTACCTTTTTGTGTACATACAATAAGGTCAAGCTATAATATGTTATTGAGAGAATATTCTAGCATTAGTGAGGTATATATTATGAATACGATTGGTAAGCGGGTTAGGTTTCTTAGAGATCAAAAATGTAAGACTGTAAGTGAGGTAATTAACGGAGTAAAGATCCCTCTTTACGATGAGAACGGAGAAGAATATGGGTGCAAAACTTTGACCAAAGGTACAATTGGAAATTTAGAAAACGACAGAAACAAACCAAGCATTGATTTAGTTATTGCACTTTCTAACTACTTTGATGTTTCTACTGACTGGCTTTTAAAAGGAAAAGAATATGGCGAACAACTGATGAATACTGAGCACGTGGATACGAAACATCTTATAAACAATGCAAAAAAAGAAGTCATTCAAGAACTTGAAGAAACAATCTTTAGAATAAAACAGGATTTATGAAATCACGCTACAATTCTCCTATACCTACATACTCTTTTAGGGACAACTTATTAACAACATTCTGAAAAAGGGAGTGATAGTTCATTCCCTTTTTTTATACTCTACTTGTTAAACAATGCTAATGAAAAACCAACAAAAAGAAGAATCCTTTGTTGGACTCTCCTTAAAATAATTGAAATCATTCACTTTTAACAGCAATACTATTGATCTACAAGTGCACTTTCATCAACTAAACTTACACTAAAAATATATTGATTGTCATCTATAAAAGAATCATACATATATATCTGTGCTGCTTTAATTTCCTCACTAGTTTTAGGATATGCTTTCAAAAACTTACCGCTATTAGCCTCATAAATGAACTGTAGAATTTTTGATTCGGCGGATATGTTATTCTCACTACCATATAAGTTTAAAACTTCACTGGCTAACATTCCCACTTTTATCCCTCGAACAGTTTCAAAGATTCCTTCTGAGCTATTGCTCAACATGATTCCGATTAATTGATCGTTTTTATAGATAATACTTAGACCATCTTCATATGAAAACATAGTATCATCACCTATCTTTTCTCCTTTTCCTAATACTTTCTCTACTTCAGATCTAGTCATACCATAACTAACTTTTTCCTTTGTATGTACGTTGATAACCCCAATATCTACTTTAGAAATTGAATTCGATTTCACTCCACACGCTGACAATAATAATACTAAAACAGCAATTGATAAATACAATAACTTCCTCATATGCCTCCACCTTAAAATATATTTCCAAAGCAAAATGACCGCTCCCCTAGAGGTGGCGGTCTGACCGATGCTTTCGGATGTATATAATTATACCATAATTACCCTGTGATTCAATCACTTAATGATTTCACTATACTCTTACAACTTCTTATTAACCCTCTTCAATCTTCTTATTTCACTTAGCTCTTTTCTGATCTCCAATAAACGTTCCATTGGTATTGAACGATCTTTAGTTTCTGTTATCAAACTCTTATAACGTATATCAAGGTCTCCTGAATCTCTAAATGACACTATAACTTTTTGTTGTGATTGTGGTTTTATTTTTAATTTTTTGCGATTTGGAATTGAAGTTCTATTCAACTTCATTATCTGCTCAAACAGACTATCTTCAGGCAGCATAACATTCATTCCTTATGTGAGTGATGGATATATTGTAACATAATTATTGGTAGTAGGCATTTTGTCCATCAAAATCTTTCAATAATAAAAAAGGACAGCACAAATTTGCACTATCCATATCTTTTCCTGATCAATGTTAGTCTGTTCAACTTTATGTATTATTCTAGTTGTTATGTGAATAATTTAAATATATAAGTACATCAAAGCTTCATCAAAGTGAATTGTATTATCCTTCTTCTTCATCTCCACGACATCTTTAATATCAATGTTCCACTGCTTCATCCGTTCAATGTGAGCTGGAACCACGCTATGTTTAAAGTATTGAATGAGTGCTTGAAGTGGATTGAGCATGAACATATCCATAAACGCTCCGTCTGACATTGGATTGATGGTCAATTGTTCCTCGCGCATCTGATCAATTAATCTATTCACATCTACGCCAGTTGGATCAAATGGAACACGTATCATAAATTCGGTGCAGAGGTCATTAGTAACTAAGACAGCTTTAAGGTTGGCAATCAACGAAAGTGCTTTATTGCTTATTTCACAGTCCGCAATAACTTCTTCAATTGTCCACGTTGGTCTTATGTGGTTTTTTGTCATGGTTGATTGTTCATTTGCCTGTGTAATGGATGGATTGAATGCGATTGTCATATGTATTAATCCCCTTTGTGATTTTATAATTGTCTAAACGTCTGCAACAGATTTCAATTTAACCCAGTTAACTGAACATGTACGAATGGATAAAACACCGTGAATTAGTTTGCTGTGTTTGTACATATTTATTTACTCCCTTCTAGTTAAGTTTATGTTAAACAGCAACTTGTTTACTGCTCCTGCAATTACAATATACACATGCCTTCCGTGGAACTCTTACTGCGTGAATTTTTCACAAGAAATGTTTATATAAAGTTGTTATATGAATTATAAAATCAGAAATTCACTGAGAGTCGACATCCCACAAATGATAAATGTGTCCATCATAAAAGTGAGAACTTATATATTATTGCTAGAGCATTAAATCTCAAAGTTGACGATCTGACAGATAATGATGATCCAGACTCAAAATGAGCTCGGGTCTTTTTTTATACTCTACTTAGCGCAAAATCGTAAGCTGACTATACTAATACTTACGTTAGGTTTGTAAAATCATTAAACCATACTTATTGACCTATGTCAAAGCCAACTTTGTATTTACTAAGTTACTTGAGTGAATAGCTTGTTTAAAATACTCAAATACCGTTATACTAGTATTCATATACTAATTAACTAATATATAAGGATGAGTGACATGAATACTATTGGTGAACGTGTTAGAGAACTACGCACCAAGAAACGTTTGAGTATGGATGCACTAGCTAAGTCAATTGCTATTCCTCTTCGTGAAAAGGATACAAATAA
This sequence comes from Paenibacillus sp. FSL P4-0176, assembly GCF_037975265.1. Lineage (NCBI taxonomy): Bacteria > Bacillati > Bacillota > Bacilli > Caryophanales > Paenibacillaceae > Paenibacillus > Paenibacillus sp. FSL P4-0176. The sequence continues at coordinate 2,134,363 of NZ_CP150242.1, read as the reverse complement.
GATACTTGCTTATAAGCCAACTACGAGTGCTTCTATCTCCAACATAGAAAATGATCGACATCGACCATCTTTAGACATGGCAATTGCTTTAGCTGAGTTTTTTCAAGTAAGTCTGGATTGGCTCATACTTGGTAAAGGTAATTCCCCTGAGAACATTGTTGAATTCTATAAGACTGCAGAAATTCAAAATGGCCTTATAAATGAATCTCAAAGTTACATGTATACTACCGATATTACACATCAGATATCACAAAACTTGATAGAACAACACCCGGAATTTTCAAAAAAACTGAAGGAGTACATCAGTGCTACTGTTGCTGAAGAAGTAAAGAAACAAAGTAAGAAATAATTCAAGAGAAAGTTAAAGAACATATCATCAAGAATATAACTTAACCCATTCCACATCTAATTGATGTGGTTTTTGTTCTCTTAGATATATCACTTAGATGTTTAAGTAAGTTAATTAAATCATGAGCAACTTCAATTGTCAATCTTAGTTTATTCACTTAAAAAATTAAGTAACCGTATATTTCTCAAATTTAACTGTTATAATAGACTCAAGTACATAACTTAGTTAGAGGTGTTTCTATGTATAGCATAGGTTATAGGGTTAGATTTCTTAGAAATAGTGTCAATTTAACAATGGAGCAGTTAGCAAATAAAATCTTGTTACCTGTGTTAGATAAAACCACAGGGGATGTATTAGGGAGCAAGCCAGTGACATCTGGCACAATAAGTAATTTAGAAAATGATAAGCACAAACCAAACATGGATCTCATATTGGCACTATCTGATTTTTTTGATGTTTCTACTGATTGGTTGATAAGAGGAAGTGAATGGAAGGGTCGGTTGATGGATAATTTAAGTGCTGAGGAAACTCAAGAATTCTATGATAGCATACGTGATGAGAAGCTTAAAGAATTGGAAGAAATGATTAAAGAGTTAAGAGCAGATTTTGACTCAAAAAAAGACCTGCAATGAGGTCTTTTTGCTGTTAACTTTCAACTTTTAAGCATTCATTAACCAAGGATCTAACAAAAGGATCAAGGTGTTGTTGTACACCTCCATGTTTAATCATTAAATACTGGAACTCTACACCAGAAATAGGTTTTCTGAATATATCTTCACCATCATAAGATGTAAAATGAACTGTTCCCCCTCTAGCTAAACATTCAAGCGATTTCCTATGTGCATCTAAAGAAAACGCTACACCGAATACTCGTGTGAAATCCTCATTATCTGACTTAGATGTTACTCCTAAGATTATTCCTCGTTCCTCTCCTAGTATCGTTGCGTCTATTCGTACTTCGCTAGGCACAGCAGCGTGAACACCTTTAACTTCCTCTACATTGAAAACAAAAACCGAGTCCTCTATCTGTGCAATCTTTCTCATACGGTGAATCCTATTTGTTTCTTGGATTCTAAAATTTGTTCTTCCGTTTGAAACTGTTGTTCGTAATTCCACTGTTTAATTGTAAAGAAAGCACTCTTCACACTAGATACAATTAATTCCGATGCAGTCTCTGTAAACTCATCGTGAGTTCGTTGAACACTCAATTGATCAGTCCATCCTACTTCTTTATTCAAATAAAAGTTCCCGTCTGCATTCACAAGTAAATCAAATAGTGTCACATATCCTGTATCTTCGCCTTTGAAATAAAACGATACTCTTCCAGTAAAACGAGATTTATAATTGGAATCAGTCAATACTTGCGTCAAATCGTCAATGTATTCTCCCTCATTGAAATGAGATACAGCGACTTTATCATGTAAAACAAGAAAGAACTTCATATCAGATGTTTCAAAGCTGAACTTTTTGGAAGAAGACGTAGAAATCCCTACCTTTGGTGAAATTTCTGAGTGTCTAATCATTGCGTTAATATTCTCTACCAATTGATAAAAGTATACTTGAGCTTTTTTGTAAGTACTCGCTTCAAGTTGATCAAGCATTTCTTTCTTCTCAAAAACTTGGACTAAAGACATAATACCACTCCCTAATATAGGCTTATAAAACCAATTACATAGGATAATAATACCATAATATTGAATGATATTCTAATTTCCCTACTCAAACATAGTGGATTAGCTCTCTTGAAGTTTTGAGAGTAGGATGTACAATCTGTGAGGGTAAATAAAAAAGCCCTCTAAGGGGCTGTATTTGAGAAATCGGGTTTGAAGTATCCAGCATCAACCATCCAACTTGCCCAAATTGATTCAGTCAGATCGGCTAGACCATTCCATGATATTAGAGTTAGTTCATTAAAGCTTGGAACATATTTGTATAGTAAGATCGCAATTGCTGCGACTCCAAGTATAAATAGGTATTTGATTGCATCCAATTTGATTGCACCAAATTTAATTTCGCGTATGTTATTCATCTCCTCGATAGTTATAGGAATATTATACCATGAGGTTGAGCACTTCTAAAATACGTATAATAACCGTCACAAAAATATATTTGTTCGTCTCGCAAATGCATACCAGTCAAGGGCTTGCCCCATTTCTCAAGCGTCACAAAAAGCGTCACAAAAATGAGTCATAATTGATTTTTTTGAGCATTTTCCAAGTCCTTTTAAACACTTTTGAAAACGAATGAAAGCTTGTCCAATATGGGTTCATGACGTGTACCAGTACTTTGCGACTCTATTCCAAAAAGGGGTACGGTAGTTGCTCCGCACATGATATATCCTTTGGATGTGTTAATGGTCAGCAACGTTGTTTTGGGCAGCTTGACTTCTACCCCAACTAATACATGTTCTCCAACTACAATAGGCTCCATCGTCACCATAATTTCCCGATCCACCTCCTCTTCCACAGGTCACGATAATTGTATGCCTCATTCTGGATTGTCGTGTGGACACCTGCCGTGTTTGAGAAAATGTAGGTACTTACAGTTCAGATACAATGTTGGTCATGATACATTATAGAAGAATATGGAGGAATTGATATTTTGACTGCCAAGTATTACCTAAAAGTGGGAATGAGCATGATTATCGGACTATAAAATGGCTCAAAATGAATGGGGAAATTTCATAGGGAAATATCCAAACTTTAAAGAAACAGTGAACCGGCGAGATCTGTATCCTCCATTTGAGAGAGCGGTGCCTTTCGTGAAAAACTCCTGAAGCAAGCCATTCAGATTTTCATTGGAAGCCCGCGGCCAGAGGACTAGGAGGAAGCAAAGTAAACCCTGAGGTTTAACTGTAACCTCTAAATAATAAGACTTGATGTCGTACAGCATGATCAATCATTTTTTGATGATAGTATAAATTTAAATTATACAAGGGGAGCACTCCCCCCCTTGCGCATCACCATACCAAAAATTTTAACTATGATTAATACTTCACCCAACCATTGGTGGCATTCATATTTTTTTTAGTAGAAGTTGTATAGTAATACTTATTAGACGGTGTTGAAGCTTTAATGTTAATTCCTAATGTATCACTAACAAAACCTAAAGATGCGGTTGCTCGCATAGTCCAAGTCCCTGTGGCATTAAAGTATCCCTCTGAAATGTACCCCGGACTATTATTTGATGTCTCACTTAGAGTGAATCCTGGATTCCGATTTAGATGTCCTTGGATTACTTGAAGAGGCTTAACAGCTGCATTTCCATTGTGCTCCCAACTAACTGTCAAAGTTATTGTGGATGTATCTACACCAAATATGCTCAATTTCTCTGACCTGCTCACCGATGCCGCTTGATTAGCTCTAGCCGCAAAAGCGCCAGCTGATAATTGATTTGCTTGAACTTGATCAGTAGAACTGGACTCTATTTCAATTGGTATTTCTTGATTAGAGCTTTTATACGATGAAGTTTCGTTACCAGACAACATTTCGCTCATTGCATTTACATATTCTTCTGAAAAAATAAAACTTAAGAAAGCTTTTTGTTTAGTTGTTGGTAAACTATTAAACTGCTCTAATGTCTGAGTAGCTCCAGTATCCCCATCATTAATAAGTTGTATCAAATACTCTGTATATTGCTCAGGTGTATATACTTCAGGTTCAGGAGTATCTTTCGCAGATGCCATGGATGCAAATATCGTTGTTACTAGAATTAGTGCAAGAGCACTCTTTGAGAATTTCCTTAACATTGAATCATTTCCTCCCATTTGGTTAATATATTAGTATTGGCATGGTGATTTATATATGTTACCATTAATTAGGTGATTTGAAACAGTTATACTAAATTATCATCAAGAAGGTGGAGGATAATATGAAAAAATATACCCTACTATGGGCCGTTCTTGCTGTCATAGTAATACTAGCAATTATGTACATCTTTACTGATATAGCTTGAAAAAGAGATCTTGAATTTATTTCTCTCAAATGTCCTCCTCACGCTTTCAAGGACATTTATAAAAAGGATAATTGCAGTTGATTTATTTATTAAAAAAATGATTCCTGTGGTTATACCCATAGTAAGCTCAACTCGGATTTAAAAGTATACATTCGTTGTTACTTTTGAGTCCGATTACTTTCAGGTAGATTTCATAAAGTTAACAAAAGAATACCTGTTCTCAGATTAACATTAGAGTTTCAATATTTATATAAGACGAATCTCGTTGGATAAGATTGTCGTGAGATAATTAAAGTTCTCCGTCACAATGACGGTGACTAGCACCTATATTAGAATTTGAAAGAGGTCGTTTTTAAGCAAAAACATAAACTTAATCTGCAATTATGCAGTAAACTTAGTAGTCCTATACTCGGTTTAATTTAACAGGTAGTATGTTGAACAACATGCTTTTTAGGTACACTAATCATATTTGAGCCGTGAAAACTGTATGTCATTGTGTCCAGCCTACCTTAAAACATATGCTCATCATTCTTTAATCGTCTTATCTCCATTAACTCTCTTCTAATCCCCAGTACACGTCTATGAAGTACACTTCGATCTATTGATTCAGCTACCGACTTTTTGAACTGGACATCCAAATCACTTAATTGCTCCTGAGCTAGTTTCTTTTTATGTATTGGTTTAACTTGAACTTTTGTAGTTTCAGGCTTGATAGGCTTCAATCTTTTCTGCTTCATAATCTGTTCAAATACACTGTCCTCTTGATGCATGGTCTTCATTCCTTAATGTGTGATGAACACATTGTATCATAACGAGAAGACGACTGTTACACAATAAAGTACAGATGCTTAGGGATGGACATGAGCCTAAACGCAAAAAAAAGAGGGCCAACGCCCTCTTTGATGATGTACTCATTTTATAAAATGTAAAAATACGCTTGATTTCCTGGACTCTTCACAATTACTGTGGTCACTAAATCACCGGCATCCCGTTTACGGATACTTGTGATCGAATCCAATTCTTCATTTGCAATAACTCTTGGTCGGATATACGCAGCCAGATCAGGCTTGGAAATTGTCATTTCAGTAGCCATATCGACAATCTGTCTCACATCTACTGTAGACTGCATATCCTTCCACTCTCGCACCTGAAGATAGCTATCCAAGTATTCTCTTTCCTTGATACTAATGTGTGCATCCAAAACATCCATATACTTGACCTCAATGCTGGAAAGCACATCAGGTCTTGAGATATATAATTGCCCAAGCTGTTCTTCCAAATAAGGAATCTCAAGACTGCCTGCCCTCTCATCATGATTTAATGCTCTGACTTGAAGAACACTATTCAGATCAGGCTTATTAACCTTAATCTCCGAAATCACAGTCGAATCACCATCGTACATGACCGTAAGCAAAGACCCCAACGTTGAAGTTGCTTTTATATAATTGGAGACTTCCAATGAAGCATGAAGATCTGGTACGGATACAATTAGACTCGTATCCCGTCCATCATCGAGCAGTTGTGATATCGTTAACGTACTAACTAGAGACATTTGTCTATCTACCGTAATGACTGAAAGCAAGTCAGGATGAGACACTGCGATTTCTACAGTTTTTTCATCGTCCAGACCTGTTCTAACGGCAAGATTACCGTCTGTATCCTTAGTTGTTCGTATGGCGGTAATGAACTGCGAATGAAGCTCGGGCTTAGAAATAGAAACCCATGTTTCCTTCTCTTCTGTCCTACTTTCAGCAATAGAAATGTTCGAATCCAGTTCTGCATCTATACGTTTAGCTACTATCAGATCTACATCCACGTCCGGACGGCTGAGCGCGATTACTTGAGGTATATCATGATGCATGTGATCTTCATAGCGGTGGACGTACAACTGAGATTTGAGCCAATCTAGCCCAATATCACTGTGTACAACTAACGTTGAAGCTATGTCCTTGTGGCCTACACCATAAATAAAAACTTCGCTTTCAATTTCGGTTCGACCGATGGAATAGACTTTAGAAGTGATATATTTAATCTGCAAAACAGGTGGTTTGGAAGACTCGCGAGTGTTGAAATAAATCGGCGTGTTGCCGCTAGACTGAATAATCATTCCAACATTCGAATGAATACCTTCTCTCCACATTTTCAGTAATGCCATCATATCAAACTCAACATAACGTTCAGTTGTATCTATGATATAGCTGGACGATAAGAGCTGAATGGACCGAGGTCTGTTCGCATACGTAATCCCGTACTCACGCCACAACGTATCAGGCTGATGCAGCTCAATGTGTGCTCCAGGTGCCAGGTTTCCTGTGTAATATAACCTCAATTTAGCGTCTTCCAGATATAACAGATCAGGTATTCTAGTATCCAAATCACCGAAATGTATAAACGATTCGAATTGCTCTATCTCGTCTCTACCGATCATCATACGCTGTGTATCACCAAAGTTGAGCGTCTGCAGGTGAGTTTGGCTTCGTGTGGTCGCATCAGCAACAGGCTTAAGATTAACAGTTACACGCGGTGCTTCCAGTAATTCATATTTGCCGTGTGCACGGTTATGTGGGCGAACGTACAACATGCCTTCAAGATCAACTTTGGATGCCGCTTGAATGGTTGCGCCCAGATCTCCTTGCGATCTATACATCACATATAGCGAATTGCTCAATTCCTCTGACCGTCTGATACGTACGGATACACTAGAGACGATCTCGGACACTTTTCTTGTAGCAGCTATTAGGGTTGAAGACAGTTCTTCATCCACCTGATTGTACAGAATATACTTTGCTGTAAAACGATTTTCCGGACTTTTAATATGTATATAACTATCTAATGAAGTCTCCCCGTTATTAATTCCACTCACTTCCTGTCTCATTGTATTGAGAGCTACACCCGGTCTGCTGTGACCTTCATTTCAAAATTACCATTCGGGTTCGGCTTGGCATGAATATCCGTTGCGATACGAATATAAAAATCGATGCTATCCTCCGGTTGAATCAGACCATAGGTCAGATAATCGATTGGAAGAAACGGATCGGCCTGTCTGGACAATTGGACGTCAACACCATCCGTTTCGAATTTCTTATCCATCTCCAGGTAAACATGATCCACAGCATACCCAAGCAAGTTTTTGATTCTGACTTTCTTTGTTAACGTCGTCTGTCCGGCAATGATCACCCCATAATCAAGTTGTTTCAAAATACCACCAAAGGTATCTGAAAGAAAATCTCCAGACTCATCCATAAACATTAATCCTGAATACGATCCGATAAACTTGATTTCCCGGGAGTCCACGGCACCCCAATAATCCTGAAATTCAACCTTCAATGTATTCTCTACGCCAAAATTAACATTTCTCTCGTCAATATTGAGTTCAATATTGAATGGAGATGCTGCTAGTCGTGTAAAATTGCCATCCGCCGGATAATACGTTTTACCGTTCAACAAGACGCGGTATTTAACCTTGCCTTGATCTGCATCATCCAGCACACCTGTAAGTTTGTTACCAGAGAAGGTCAGGTCGATTGTGGCTGTGGTGTTTAACAGTTGCAGTGACATATCTCTAAACTCCACTGCATGTCGCGGTGCATCAACGACCATTTTCACTTCGTCAAGCGAATAGCTGTTTTCATAATGCTTACTGCTATCGAAGTAGTAGGCAATTCGAGTTAAAGCTATTAGATCCTTTTCAGGGATGGCGTTGAGTGTGTCCAGGTTCATTCCTTTTCTTTTGAATAACGTTGTATCCTGGATATCCATATCAAGCCACTTGTTGAAACGGTATGTCTTCCATGTGAGCCCTGAGTCGAACGAAGCAGCCATTCTTAATATACCTTCCGGACTGTTCTCCGTTACTTTCGTAGCGACAACCTTTTTCACGTCTCCATATAACGCTATGTCTTTTGGTTGCACAATTAATTGCTCAAACGGTAGCGCGTTATACGTCAGCATCATGTCCCGATTACCGGCAATAACCTCTTCATCATTCGTCCACGTAACCACGTCAAAATCTCCCTCAAGTTCATCCAATGGGGAGTAGTTAGCCGTGATATTTAGTTCTGCTGAAGTTTTGGATGGATCATCTGTGTAGTATAGAACATCCACACTATCACCCAACTCGTCGTAGAGGGTAAATGGTTCGGTTTCGATTGTAATCGTTGATTCGGTTTGATTTGGGTCATCGGTGTATTCGATGATTTTGATCTCTTTGTCTTCCCACTCTTCGGCTAAAGTGAAAGGATCAGTTTCGATATTGAAAGATGCTTCTGTTTTGGTTGGGTCGTCCGTGTAGTAACATAGTTCTACTTCACCTTGAAGTTGTGACCATGCGGATTCAGGTATGATGGAGATGTCGTCCATACCATAGTTTAAATAGTCCTGCTCGGTGGGTGAACCTGAAATCACTTGCCATTGTCCACTTGCGTAATACTTATAGGTTGAGCTATTTTGCACTAAATACTTATTGTCATAGACCCAATCCATAAATTCAATCTCATGGATATTGATTACTTCAGAGGTGTTATTTCTTGTTACCCGTACTCTATAGTTGAGATAGGCTTTAGTGGGAGCGATATTGAAAGTGACTTTTCTATTGTTTGTCCATGATGCGACTACATAATCATTTCTTGTGTCAATTAGATCCCATGTAACTGCATCATTACTTGCTTCCAGAACCCAAGATCGAGGTGGCGAGTTGTTTTCCAAGCAATATATCGAGTACCCTGCCAATTTTATAGAGGTTGGAAACCTGTAAGAAACCCATGTATTAGTGACACGATAGGTTCCGTAGAACGTACCTTGACTTCTATCAAAGGCTTTATAAGCGTGATATGCACCATTTTGACCATTGTAGCTTACTACCCCTGAAGGTGAAGTATACGATGTCATAGGTGGTACGATATTCACAAGCTTTGCCATAATCCCATCTCCTTTCTAAATATAAATAAAACAATTTCATCTAACTGATTTAAATAATTGATGCTTTTTTGATTGATACTTTGTTAGTATTAATCTTTTGTTTGAAGACTTTTCCTGAACCGATTTTTTCACTATCTTTAACCAATGACCTTCTTTCGCTGAATTCATCCTCCAAATCAATAATCATTCCTTTGTTCATCCCATGTTCTAGAATACTTACTTCCGAACATTCCACGGAAGTTATGTACCTTTCGGATTCATACATGCCAAAATCACCAATCGCCAAGAAGTCTCCAGCGCCTTGGTTGGCAGTAACATTAATTCTATATTTCTTGAACCCAACTTTATTCTTAAACCCGTAGAGACGGAACTCTTCTACAGTAAAGTTAGGCTCATTTATTCTGGTGTCAAGGATAATCCATTTCGTTCCTTCCCATCCCTCAAATGTCCAGGTTTTTGGAGGTCTGTTGACTGGGGTTGTTCCAGACTTAATAGAATACGCAGTTATTAATTTGGCCTGCGGAAACTCATAGCTTAACCATCCGACCAAAATTCCACTAGCTGCAACCCATCCATTTGGATCAACAATTCTATCAAATGCTTTCCAAGGATAAAATGTTGTGTAAGTCGAACTTGCATCAACAACACCTGATGGAGTAGTGTTAGATGTCATTGCAGGAATAGCATTATCTTTGTATTTATTTGTAATGCTATAGTGCTTGTCTTCTGATGAAAATAAAATTTTATTAGAGTACACTAAGTTGTAAGCTTTAAATCCAGAAGGAACATTTTGTACAAAGGGTCTTACACCAAAGTTAATTGTGACTGTTTTACTGTTTGAACTAAATGAGCCTAGAGTAGGATAAACTTCTCCTAATTCCTTTACATTAGTGTGACTAATGCCCATACTAACACCATTCTTAAAAAACTCTAATGTTCCATTGTCAAGATCAAGTGCGACACCCACAACTGTCCCAATATCCCAGACTGTACTGTATGCTGTATTTTCCGGATACTTGTTCCCGCTATTACCATAATAAGTTCTCCACATTGAGCTATCTGCAACAATATTCCCTGTTAAAAAGAATGATTTGTTGGATACTCCAATATGAACGTTTTTTACTCCAGCATCATATTTAACCTCCCAATACCATTTTCCATTTGACTTACCGTGTGTAGCACGAATAGCACGATAATCAGTTGAGGTAACTACGGTAAGGTTACCATTAGAAAAAGTGAACCCTGAACCCATATCGTTTGGGTTTAATGTAACTGGGATTGTTTCCATAAACGGAGCATCTCCTTCCCAAAAATAAATAGAACACATCTTATAAAGGTGTTCTCGATTAACCGAGGGTAATTTTATCTACTCGGCGTTTTGACATATCAATTATGTGTTCAAAGGTTTTTCCTGATCCAAGCACAGTATTTCCTTTTATTAAATTTTTCATTGTTTCTAAAATTTGATTGAAATAGTTTATATCTCCAACACCTCGATCCAGAAAATCCGATTCGGTTGCGGATTCCATTTGAACTAGATAAGATGGTTTTATTTCGAACATTTCAAGTTCATATATAGCTGGTAAAGTTACACCTGAGCTTAATGAAGTTATATAGAGTCTATAATGAGTATAAGATTTTCTATTCGGAATAACATAATCTAATACACCACTAGTTCCTCCAACAATTGAATGAAGAGTGTCATAGTTAACACCATCATTACTTCCTTGGAATTCATAGTTGCGAGGATAATATGTTGCACTTGTAACATAAAGCTTGTACTTTGCTATCACTTTTGGTTTTGTAAATTTATAACCTAACCATCTTGGCAATGAACCTGGGAGAGTGTTACCACCCCAATTCGAACTTTTATTACCATCGAATGCTTCCCACCCCCAAGTCATATTTCCAGAAGGCGTGTTACTGACAAGCACCTCGCCTTCTGGAGTTGTATTACTCGTCATTTTAGGTATAGAGGTCGTTTCTTGAATGCCATCATTTAATAGAGAATAAAACTTATCACCTGATGAAAGTAATAATTTATTTTGAATTGTTATTCTATACGGCATTAAACTTTCACCCGTAAGTATGTCAACTGCATCTATTCTAAAAGTTACATTAAAATCCTTGAGTATGATAGAGTGCTCACTTTCCCTGAGTCCATCAATCTCAAAATATACTACCTTATTATTGTTATTAACTGGACATGTATATGTTTTTCCATCTTGTTCTGAGTCAATAAAAACTTTAAAAGAAAGTGTGCTTCCTATTGATCCACCAATTAATTTGAGAGAACTTCCTACAAAATTAAATCTAATTTCTGTATTAGTTTGAATTGTTGAATAGGTTCCTCCATGGTTATTTGAATTGGTTGATTGTGTACCTATATTAAAATAAGTAATGTTTGTGTCACGTTCATCAATACGCAAGAATCCTGTAGCTGGATTAGCCAATACATCCCCAACTGCCATTTAACCATCCCCTTTCTAATTAAAATTATTGTTCTATAAACAAAAAGAAGTAGAGCATTTTACTCTACTTCACATTTACACTTGTTACTTCATAATATTTTTTCAGTTCGATTCTTCCTTTGAAAAACTTACCTGATCCTAGTGATCCCTTTACAGTCATAATCTGAACGAAATTTTCGTTTTTTCTATCTACAACAGATAGATCATCCATTCCGTCATTAATAAATGTGTCTACTGATGGTAGAGTTTCGGAAATTGTATTCCACATTGAAGGAATTGCAGGAACAGCAGTTATTCTTTCCATCAATTCGATCTGCCAAATTGAAACGTATGAGGTGTCTCCACTATTTAATGTAATTCTTATGCGATAGGAAAGATAACTGTTAATATTGGAGCAGGTGAACTTTTTCTTCTTATTCATTTCCCAACCTGTAACACCTATTACAGTGTCAATTGTAACCCACGTTCCATCAGAACCGTTTGTGCTATCATTACTACCTTCTATAATCCAATCTTTTGGACTTCTTGTTAGGACAGACGTATTATCTGAAGGTGGTAATATAGTATATTTTGTTATGACTTTTGGTATATCAAATCTATAGCAGATCCAACCGGTCCTTGCAGTACATATCCACGCCATGTTACCCGAAGGTGCATCGCTAAAAGCTTGCCAAGCGTCATATGTACTAAAATACGCGCTTGCACTCGCGAATCCAGAAGGAGAAGATTTTGATATCATTGGTGGAACACTATCCGTGGTTGCATGCGTTTCAGGTATTTCAGGAGTTCCAGCGTCAAACCTTTTATACGCCCCTTTATGATTAATAAACGATCTGTTCATTGGAAGCACTTCAACTTCAAACAAAGGTCTATATCCAGTGTTTGAAGTTGCATTACTACTAGCAGGAGCATTGAACGCATTGACTGTACTTAAACCTTTCCTTGCCCTATAAGTTGAATTGGCTGATGCAGTTGTTGTTGTCCAACTATACGCACTACTACTGTTCCAATTCCAAACACTATTATCTCCTGGCGAAGTAGTGTTATTTAACGTAGATGTTACAATGTATTTATACCATTCACTATAATCATCATTAGATGTTATACTACCTGTCAAAAGACGTGCAACGAAATTAAATTCTACCATGCCCATATCAACTGGAATACCGAAAACTCTACCATAACTATTTAATTGATCCCACGAAACAAAGCTTTGGATGTGTCTATCCGCAATCAGAATATTCTTGTTGTTGAATTCATCTGCCATAATAAAGTAAAAGTCACCTTTATTGATTGCAGGGACAGTAGGAGAAGTTCTAATGAAGTCGTCTGTTTCTTTCCCAAGACCACTGAACACACCTTCTCCACCGTTTGAAGTCACAGCATAATTACACCTGATTCGCTTGCCAATAGTGAGCTTAGAGACATCTTCTACTTCCTCTGGATGAAATAAACGACCATCGGAATCGATGTCGATTGCATCAAGAGCCATAAAAGTTGTCGTTGATCGACTGGATTTATTAACCATTTCTACTCGATGTCTTGCTTCGGGTAATCCAACAATTTCAACCTGAAGTACTTGTGCAAGCTCCGACCCTAGTTGTGAATGAGTTCCATGCAACTTTCCATCAACGTAAATATCAATTAAATCACTTCGATTGGTATAACGTGCTCCAATAATTCTTAGCTTAGTTCCTTCAAAATCAAAGACAATTTTGTCGCCTATCATTGAAGTGTAATTAGAGTATCCGTTGTATGCACCTGTACCAGCACCATTAGTGAAACTTCCAACATATTTAATTGAGGAAATATTGTCATCATATCTCTTCCATCCTGATTCTGGCGCTGTTAATCGAGATCCTACCACTGGTCTTACCAATCCAAGATCCCTATCTTGATCGATATCAATGGAGTCAAACAAAAGTCTTGTCCTAGTTGCCCCTGAAACGGATGTATAGGGTAAGACTTTTATTTCAACGCTATGTTCACGATCTTCCAAATCGTCTTTTTCATAAACGACCACAGTAGATGGAGTTCCGTAAGCAGTCTTAATGTTCCCCTGATTCACTCCATCAAGTATTAGTACAAATCCACTTGTATCATTATTTCCATATGCTTTCAAAATAAGTTTTTTACCAGTAAAGTTAAATTTCATTGTATCGTTTGCTGTGATAGAGAACATACCAACATTATCAGTAAACTGATAGGAGCCTATAGTTGTTTCAAATCTCTCCCAAGTTCCTACATAAGAAATTGCTGAGGAAATTGCATTGGATCTTTTCCATCCTGTTTGGGGCGTTGGTAATTGCTGTCCTACAGTTGCCATCATTACACCTCCTTATACTCAAATACAGGACGATACCCATATATTGTATGGATTGATGCCGCAGATAATATTAAGGTACCTTGAGGTGTACTCGATCCTCTTGGCATTCTGTAATTAGAAACACTGAAAGATATATTCAACTCTGGAGTGTCCTGTGTAAATGAATAAACGTTTTTCCAGTGAAAAACATCGTCTAAAGTTTTGCCAGCTTGAATTTTACCCATAGGGAAATTAACAATGTACTTGTCCCATTCGTTGATTTTAGGCCAAGCGCCAAAATTCAAATCTGTTTTTGAAGCAGACTTTTTACCATCCGAATCAGCAAAAGCAATTCCACCTGTAAGACTTCGAAATGTTCCAACAATATTATCCATCAACTCTAATTCAGTTAGAGCAACATAGCCAGCCATACCATTATTCTTGGTTATATTTAAACGGTAGTGAGTAAATTTTTCGGTGTTATTAAAGGTGCATATTTTTTTCTCTAATGTTGTAAAACTTTCGTCAACTCTTGTATCCAAAACTGTCCAATTAGAACCATCATTTGAACCTTCAAGCGTCCAATCTTTAGGATTGATTTGTAAAGAGAATTGTCCTGTATCAATTCCAGTCAAACTATACTTAGACACTCTTTTTCCTTCTAAAAATTTATATTGAATCCACCCTGTAGCTGCATTTGCTTGCCAAAATTTATTTCCAGTATATACTTTGTCAAAAGCTTGGTAAGCTTGCCTTGTACTTATTTCTGAACTTGCACTTGCTTCCCCATGAGGAGCAATATTGCTAGTCATCTTTGGAGTTAAAACGAATGGATTCCAATTCGCATAACCTTCTATCAGCCCTCTTGCATTAAGCGAATCCCAACTTACCATATTAAAAACAACTCGGTCAGCCACAAGAGTGCCTTTATTAACTTTGACAAGATAAAAAACTCCAGTTTGTTGAGTGGTTGCATCAAATCCAGTCAAAGCTACTTCATTTGAATTGGGATAACCAAGATCATAAAATGCTGTTGATGCGCTTATTGTTCCTAAACGTATAGCACTACATGAAATATAATCGCCAATCTCCATATCTCCTATATTTGCTCTCAACTGCCCTGTAGTCGCTGGAGCTGTCATAAAATCACCCCTTACTTACTCTAATTCTATCTAATTTCTTGAATTTCGTATTTTCAACCTTCTGACGTAATACCATCCCTGTTGGAGTGTCCGATGCTCGTTCCATGTTCAATTGATATATTTTCTTTAAGCCTAGTGAACCAGATTCACTTTCAATAAAGGGATTACTGTATTTCCCCTTCTGATTAAATTCGTCTATGTAGAAATTCGAATATTCTTTCTCAGCAACAATCTCAATTTTCACTTTTGCATACTTTGCTGGAGACTTAGGAGCAGTCACATCTGCTAAAATTTCCTCATACGCCCCCCACTCAAACCCATCCTCAGATGTACTCCAGTAGATCTTGTATGCTGCGCCACCCGCAATATCTACGCTTGCAGCCACACCTTTAAACGAAGCGATTTTGTCCTGAATTCGAAAGGGAGTGGACTCCCAAGATCCATTACCAGGATAGATTGAATTCCCGTCCGCATCTTGGCTCAACTCTCTTAGTTTCAACTTCTGGGCCTGATATATCGTATCTTTGAAAACACCAACAGATAGATCTAAATCCAGTGCTATTTCTTGAATCGCCATACTTTCACCACCTATCTCATCTCAAAATCCAACTCAACAAATGTCCCAGTTTATGATTCCTGCATGATTTGCCTTCAGAGGGGCTACGATTTGATCTATGACAAAGCCATTTTTACGAATAACTAATTGCCCAGGCAGGTCCTGATCTGAGGTAATTTTAATTTGGAGAAACGCAGTTTCTTTCAACGGCAGGGAACACACACATTGAAAATTAATCTGCACATCGTTCAAATTCATCATTTTTTTGTACCCGAAGTTAAAACATTCAATCGTATTATAGAAAGCACCCGAACTCCCAGGACCTGAATGTCCACTCATATTCACATCTGAAGAAACATTCTTGAATTGAATGATGTCACTGTATAGAAAGGTCCTACCCGTTAGCGGGTATTCTTGTTCTTCACATATGTATGATATAGAGTACCTATCTGCATTAATATGAAATACACCGTTGGCAACGTTGTGATACACGTGAGATCCTTGCCCGATCAATCCAAAAGAGACCAACTTTTCCTTGTTAATTGTATAAAAACTGTTTGATTGTTGTGTCTGCAAATCGAATTCGCTTAAATAAGTACCATCATAGTAATCAGCAATCCATACATAAGCTTGAGATACAGGTGAGCGTGTAAATTGTGTATTACCTAGAATCATAGGACTCCCCCCTTTTAATAAAAAGGACAGGCTGCAATAGCCTGTCCCATAACTGTTTCTTTTTTTACACGTAACGGTAGGAAATACGTTTCTTGAACTGTTGCTTGCCACTTTTCGCGTTCAGCGGCACTACACATTGAATGGATAGAGTTACATAGTTACCAGCCGCATCTTGAGGATTTCCATTGTTACTAACGCCCAGGATTTCTTTCGGTCCCGGTGCAAATGGTGTTGCATAAGCAGTTCCCGTATGATCTTTGGTTGTCTTGCCTGTTGTTCCGATGGGTTTCGAGTAATCCTTACCAATACGTGAACTTTCTTCTTCCAGGTCTGTCTCCCCCAAGGAATCAACCTGAACGTGGAACCAGTTATTCTTCACCACTTCTACATCATGAGCCTCCGTGTCACCAGTACCACCAGTCATATCTCGCGTCGTAATCGTGCAATCTTCCATTTTAGATACGTCCGAAGCACCATTCTTATTGTTCCATACATTGAAAATAAAAATATCACTTTTGCTATCCGCATCAATAACCTTGTAGTCAAAAGGGGTAATAATCTCATTACTATGTGTAGCATCCATCCATGAAATAATTGGTTGTGTCATTATAATCCATCTCCTTTTTTATGTTCTGATCGTTAATTGAATCGTAAGATGTTGAATGTTTGAACCGGCTTCGACGATGTTGATTCTGAAGATATCTCCAGCCTCCACTTTTCTCACCTCAAATGTAGCCTCACCATCATCTTGATGTTGAAATGCTTCAAATTTCAGTGGACTCCCCATCACATCCTGCCAGTGAATGAGATCCTTGGATCGTTCAATTCTTATTTCAGTCGCGGTATCTCCAGAAACTCCACAGTAGCCCTTTACATGTAAAATCTCGCCATCGAATGGAAATGGGGCTAAAATCCCCAGTACTTCCGGGTACACCCGTGATTCTTTGCAAAAGACTATAACCCGATCCTGTACTTCCAACGGAATCTCATTTAATTTCAGGTGTTCAGCTGTACTCATGAGCCCATCCATATCGGAATTAACGACCTGAAGGTTTTGACCAAATACATCAATCTCTACCCATGTCTGTCCATCAAAACGATATCTTTTACCATCCTTATACGTCTGTACCGTCCAGCCTATTTCAGGAGAAGGGTACTTCATACTTAGCTCCTCAGAATCAGCAACTGGACTCTGATACACAAGTCGAGTCGTCTGATAAGCCTCTTTTGCTTTTCCGGCAGCCTGTAAGGCTTCCCCAGCAGCCTCCAGTGCCCGCTTGATAGCGAGTTCAGTTTCGCCAGGATCTCCTGGCTGCCCGGGACCGCTATGTTTCACCGCTTCTCTAATTAAAGACTCTACATGTGCTAAAGTTATCCCATTTGACATAATTCACCTACCTAAGCGTTATGTAGCGTATTTTCTTTATAAGACGGCTTCCAAGTTGATACCTCCCCCATAACTAGGAAACCTGTCTCTGGCTTATCATTAAAGAAATTCTTGAACAACCATGCAAAACATTGCTGTGTCTGGCTTTAGAGAAGTTTTCTAATTGGACTAATGCCAGCTTTTTTGCACTCCTTGCAGTATTTCATTCGATTCGATTTTGCAAGCATCCGTTTTCCGCATACGGTACAATTTTTAATATTTTCTCCTTTCCAGCGAGAGTACTCCAGCACAAAGTCATCGAAGCGAACTAACTGGAAGGCAACCTCACCATGCTCCGCAGCGAACAAAACCTGTACATTAGTTGAATCGACGCGTTTACTTTCTTTGAGATACCCTAACTGAATAAGTTTGTGCACCAATAACCCCTGATCTTTTTTGCTTACGGCCATTTGACTATCACCGTAGATTTCTTTCCATTCATGATTAATCCAGTACGTATCATTTTCATTGATTCGATTATTAATCTTGCTGTAGACCAGTAAAACAAAGGCCAATTTCTCGAGTCGTTTACTTTTAAGTTGTTTGATCTTTTGAAGTTCTTCGTGCGTTACAGGTACATGATCAATCTCGATTAACGTGCTCTTGCTTGCCTCCTCCCTTATCTTGATATACTTCTGAGACTGCTTAATGATACGATTGAGAAATGTATCCCACTGGACAGCATTGTAGTCTGGATAATACTTGGTCATAAACTGATTTAACAACACATATGCATCTTCGGCGTTCTTCCCTTGTTGAAGCCCGTATTTAGCTAAACAAATCAACGTTTTGGTTGGCTTCTTATCCATTTTCCCATGTGCAATTGCTTGCTCGGCATGATGACGTTCATTCAGAATGATTTTCAAGGGCGCTACTCCTTCACATGCATTTGGGTCATTTTAAAGGTTTTTCCCGCGTACTCAATATCGCCGTCCCGGTCTCTAACCGGATAATGGATGATGTGATCATTGCGGAGCAATAGATTGCGAATAATCTGATCCCCGGAGACATCCCATACAAATTGCTTTGATTTCTCCGCATTTCGATAACACATGTCCACAATCATATTGCACAAATCTTCTTCGTTATTGCAGATCTCCAGCGCCTGCTCCTTGAAACGTGAAACAAACAACTGCCATCGGGCAGATCTTTCTTCCTTTTTCACCTTACTCTTGCGCAAGTTAGTCATATAGCTACGTAGCTCTTCGTTATGCATCTGATATAAACGTTGAATCTCTTTGTAACGAGCTTGTGAGTATTTTTTGGTACTCATCAATATCGTATGATCAAATGGACTCTCGGACTGTTTTAGCTTTAACTTGTTGAACTCATCTTCCACTTGATGGCATAACCGGTTCATCACAGATGGTGCCGTGGATACAGGCATTCTCTGTTCATACTGTGCCAGGAACTGTTCCTGATCCGGAGATAGCTCCTTCTTCGAATACAACTCATCCACAGTCATGCCAAATAACTGCAAGCACTTCTGACTCGTTTTTTCTACATAGGTGGTATATTCTTTTTTCTGCTCCGGGTCATTGTATATGAAAAAATAAGGCTTCTTGTGTGCTACCATTTTCAAGGCAGACTCGTCCGTTACCGCAGCGCGAATATCATACCAGTGCTTCGGCATTTTTTTACATTCAATACCTTTAGCCTGATCAATGGCATTTTGTTGATAATGCTGACCACATTGAATTCGGTACATCATTTCCTGATATTCTGCACTATGCTCCTCATAATTGGCTAATACATCAAACATCGACGTGATTTTGTTCGTTGTAAAACCGATCAGATCACCAAAGCTGTCTTTGTTAGCCTGAATCAGATCCTTCTCATCCGGAATTTTTTGGGCTGAGGTTTTCTGTACACATACAATCGCATCAAGCTCCTGAATTGCCCCAAGAATTGTGTGGTTGTCTGTAGTTAAGACCTGATCACTATCCATATCTGCACCATTTAAGGAATGTGTCGTCGTATCCCATGAATTTAAGATCGTGACCGTGTTCATATAGCGATACCAATGCTGCATCTCATCTGTATTTTGAAAACGAAGCACCTTGATATTGTTATGACAAGTCATCGGAGCTCTGAAGCAAGCTACGCGGTCCACATGGTGTTCATTCCAATATCTGGAGTAGAACTCACCCGAGCTCAGCAATCCTGTTAAAGGCAAGCCAAAAATGCTCTGACACAATGTATAGGGATCGCCAGATATAATGCTGAAATTGCCTTTCACTCTTAGAACTCCGATCTTGGCTTCATTCATTCGCTTACGTATTAAGGTATGAATTTTGTTGCGCACAAAAGGATCATCTATAAGTCGCGGGTCTACCATCAACCCTTTGATATAATCATCTGGACTATTGCTGTAGTCATTCTCATGGATGTGAATTCCTTTGAGAAATAACAGTGCCTTGCGATAGTCTTCACCTAGCACATCTTTAATCGAGTCTACTGTGGGACGAATAAGTTCACCAATCTCGTTATCATCCAATTGGAGTGACTGAATAAACTGGTAATTTAAATGACGCTCATCCTCCAGTTCTTCGGGTGTAACCTTCGTTACGCTGAACGTGTAGCCATAATAACCGCAACATAACAGGTAATCGTCGATACTGTTGTATGAGCTCCATAGTTTGAGCATGGACGTTGTGATGATCAGGTCTACCTCTCGAATATCCACAGGATTACCCCAGGCATCGTCCACCATATCATTGCCTGCAACTCGATCTGCAAATTCGTGATAATCAAATGTAAAGACCATCCCTTTACAGAAGCTATTACGAATACAAAATCCACTCGGGATATATGCATGTCCCAGCTCGGTTGCCCATCGTTCACTAAGTGCAGGAGAGATAAGACCGAACCCATCACTCATATTCATCTGAATAGGCTCATTTTTCCTACTCTCTATGCGAGGGTATTCTGTCTCGGTATCATCAATCTGAATGATGTCTGCACCAAATTCAGTTATACAATCATGAACAACCAATACCCGCTCGGGATGTGACACAGGCGTGCTTGTACTGCAAGCCAAGGCCTTATATGCCTCCAGTTTGGCAGGAACCAGCTCTTTATTGGGATCTCTGCCGTTATTCAATCTTTTCTCCAACAGCGAATGAATATCCTTACTCACATAGATGACCGTCGAACTTTTGGCTCCACCTGTCGTAGCCAATAACCGCTTGTATTTCTTGCCGTTGATGGAGAAAGCTTTCGATGAATTCAGCCGATCATAGTCTTTATTATTTTCAATGACCACCAGCAAGTAATCATCGGCAAATTTCAGGTTTTTCAGTTCTTCATGCAATTTCTTCATTGTTCTTTTATGTTCAGCATTGGTTTTCAAGGCTTTTAATCGCTCTATTTCCAGCTTGATTCTAGCCAGATCTTGTTCCCTCTCCTTGGTGCCTCGAATACGATCTATAAAACGAAACACCTGATGGTTTCCAATAGATGCCACTTCTCCATTTACTGTCGCTTCTTGATAAGTAAGATGCAGATCATAATCCGCTTTTCTAATTCTGGAAGATGTAATTTTATAAACGTATCTCAATCGATCCTGATATGCATTGCCCATTCCCGATTCCCCCTGTTGCTTCCTGTCCTGATTAAATAAATTATAGAGTAGACCCGCACGACTGGCGCAGGCAAACAGGACGATCAGGGGATGAAAAAAGAAGAATATTTGTTCTATTCTGGAGAGAATTTAAGGGGCACTCCGGGACTAGATACATCTCGAATCGGCATATTTCTGCGTCTCTAGCACTATGATAATTTCCTTTTTAATGATATAGTGAATTGAAGCGTTTTTTTGAGCTGACATAATTTTTAACGGGGCTGGGATGAATGAAAGAAACCTTATCCAATCAAGAGGACATCGGCTTTTTATTTAATGTCGATATACTTATTAAGAGCCGCTCAAATGCATTGGCACTGCAGTCCCTGTTGGAGTTCATAAACAATGAAGAACAAATTGCGGACTTTCGGATTCAATCCGGCATAGAGCTAGGCAAAATTATTGAAGCGACACTCCAGTCCAAGAAGGACTCTTTCGTCACACTTCACAACGAACGCAAAAAAGCCAACGCAGCACAGAAGGCGTCCACTGCAGCTCAGACACCTGCCTCACCTGCTCCAGTCAAAACACAGAATCAACAAGAACAACCGGTTAGCGAGAAAAAGCCTGCCACCCAAACATCCAATGTATCCGATGGAAACTCGTTTGACGCGTGGATTGACACGCTCATTAAAGAGAATAAACTCACCCGTATTGTTGTCAATAACAAAAACGGTAAACATCAGAGCATTCCTTGCCGTATTCTGAATTTTGATCGTGATACCAGTATTGTGAGCATCTACCATGTCGATGAAAAACAGGTGTATACGTTCCGTACCAATGAAATCGATGAGTTTCTGTAACTAACTTCATCAGATTAAAACAAAAAGCAACTTGCGTTAGAATGACGGGACATTCTAACGCAAGTTGCTTTTTTAGTTCAATGGTTCATGTAGGATTGAACCCTCCGAGATTTATTTGGACCGATCAGGAGCGATCCTTACCTCGCTGCCATACATCTAATGCCAATAACAACCATCCGGCAATGAAGGCTACCCCACCAATCGGTGTGATGGCACCCAGAATCTTGATGCCAGAAATACTAAGCACATACAAACTGCCCGAGAACACGATAATTCCGATAAACAACAGACGCGCTGCCCACTTCAGTTTTGTCGATGCTCCAAGTTGACCAGCCGTCAAGCCAATAATGAGCAAGGCCAATGCATGAATCATGTGATATTGCACACCTGTCTCATATGTAGCTATGGCCGCCGGCCCAATCGTATCCTTGAGCATGTGAGCACCAAACGCACCAATCGCCACCGACAGCATGGTCATTACAGCTCCAAGCATCATCCATCTACGTTGCATATAAGTTCTCTCCCTTAATTCAACTACACTTCACACCTATTATTGTAGCGAATCCACTCCTTCTTTACCAGTCTGGACGGAGCTTCAAAGATCATATGTCTGTTTATACTTAACAATCCTATCCCTGCCCTAAATATCGTAGAAAACTGGCGTAAATCCTTGATTTTTATCGATAATTATGGAAAAGTAAACAGGTATGTAATCGTTGTATTTTAAAAGGAGAATCATTACTCATCGATTAGGTTAATAACACTCAGTACGATGATTAAGGGAGGCAAGTCAACATTATGGATAATCGCGATTCCTATAATTCAGGTTATAACAACACGGATCAGAATCCTGGCCATGCAGATCCATACAATAACAATGGGTATGAAGCATACCCGCCAGATGATGAAAGGCAACCAATGATACCACTGAAACATTCCGGACCTGGGATCGCCAGCTTTGTCATTGGATTGGTTGCAATCTTGGGTTATATTTTGATATTCTTTATTGCCACCATGGCTGTAAACGAGTCCATCGGAGTTCTCACCCCGTTGCAGACAGAAGAGATCGCCTTGCATCCAGCAGTGGTTCTGGCTTCATTAGCCATTCTGGTCTGCCTGATTCTCAATCTGGCCGGAGGCATCGTCGGAATTATTGGTCTTGTCCTCAAGAATCGAAAGAAAGTTTTTGCCATTATCGGAACCATATTAAATGGGATCATGATTCTGTTATTCGTTGGACTTATCTTGGTAGGCATGACGCTGATGTAACGCTTTGCATCAGCGTCATGTTTCCTTATAATAAAATGAATGGGTTTACACATAAGTACAATCTATATTTTTTGCCAAAATCATTGTTTTCAAAGGAGATTGACATGTCACGAATCAAAATTTTTGCGGACAGCACAAGTGATCTGGCTCCAGAATGGATCCAGCAGCACGATATCGGTATCATCCCTTTATATGTCGTGTTCGGTGAAGAATCACTGAAAGACGGTGCTGAGATTAAGCCTGAACAGCTATATGAACGTGTTAGCCAAGATGGGCGTCTTCCCAAAACAGCTGCACCTTCCCCTGCTGATTTCATAACGGCATTTCAACCTTACATAGATCAAGGGGATGAGATTTTATATATCAGCTTATCTTCTGAACTTTCCTCTACCTATCAAAATGCACGACTAGCGAGTTCCGAGTTCCCGGAAGGTCGAATATCGGTCATTGACTCACAGAATCTCTCATCAGGAATTGCACTGATGGTGATGAAAGCTGTTCATGCTGCTGATAAAGGACAAAACCTGACTCAGATTACACACCTGATTGAGGCGATGAAATCAAATGTACGCACGGAGTTTGTTATCGATACACTAGAGTATCTGCATAAAGGCGGACGCTGTTCGGGCATGCAGAACCTGATTGGAAGCCTGTTGAAGATTCGTCCTGTCATCCGGGTAACAGATGGCAAGATGGCACCTGCTTATAAAGTGCGCGGCAAACGGGAGAAAGCTCTGGAACAAATGCTGAATAATACGCTCAGCCAGAAGGATCAGATCGATCCAGACCTGCTGATTGTTGTGCACACCATGGCTGAAGAGGATGCGCTTGACTTGAAGAAGTCTTTACAGGAACAGACGGGTGCCCGAGTTGAACTAACCACTGCTGGTTGTGTAGTATGCAGTCATTGCGGCCCGAAAACGATTGGAATCATCTATAATACTGTTTTATAGTATTACACGTTACATCGTATCGTATTACCCAATCCAATCCTTTCTTCTGGATCTGTATGTGGTACATCCAATACTTGGACTGGCATACCGTTATAAACTAAAAAGGGCATTCCGAGCTTAATCGCTCAGGATGCCCTTTAATATTTTTGCTAAACTTTTGAATGACCTACACTTGGTCCATTGCTCATTATGATAATGGATCAATAACTTTTGGTCCGCAGATCATCCAGACTTTTGAATGCATATCCTTGCTTGCGGGCCTCATCAATAATGGAACCCAGAGCCTCCGTGTTATCTTTGGATACTGAATGAAGCAAAATGACAGCGCCCGGATGGAGTTGTTTCAACACCTGTTGATGAGCATATTGTGCGCCACGCTGCACATTGGTATCCCAATCTTTATAAGCAACAGACCAGAACACATTCACATACCCTTGGGCATGACTCTCTGCAAGCGTACGATTGTTAAAAATTCCACGCGGTGGCCGTAAAAAGGTCGCTTGTTGACCGGTCAGCCGGTTGACCTCCGTCTTGACCTTCTCAAGTTCCTCTCTAAGCTTTTCATTGGAGATGCGGGTCATATCCGGATGACTCCATGAATGATTACCGACAATATGACCTTCAGCCGCCATACGTTTGACCAACTCAGGCTGATCTTTCAGATAATGACCTGTCACAAAGAAAGCAGCTGGCACCTTCTTGGTACGCAAAACATCCAGTATGGCAGGTGTGAATCCATTCTCATACCCGTTATCAAACGTGAGATACAATTCCTTCTGTTTTGTATCCCCCAGGAAAATGGCATCGTTATGTTGTAAGATTGATTTGAAGCCTTCCTGATCAATGGAGGGCAGTTGACCGTTTTGACTTTTTTTGAAGCCAAAGTGATACGCTCCGGTAACCGGTGATGCTTCAGTCTGTGCCGGTACCATACTGATGGATAACAGTCCCAACAGTATATATAGAACCATTCGCTTCATTCTATCCGCTCCTGTTCCTGAAAAATTCGGTTAGTCGTTTGCACACACGAACACCTTCAGGTAATATGCCACAGGAACGGCTAATGTATGTAAATCATTAACGATCGAAACGTTTATTTTCAGGTTGTGGCGGAGATTGATGGAACAATTCAAGTAAGGTCTGAGGTTCGCCACTGGAAGCAAGCCATTCCCTCACGGTCTGTATGGCACGGGTCTGTCCATCTCCCCGATCACGCCATGTAAGCAACTCGATAACTTTGATAATCAAGGCCGACATATTGTGATTATCCAGTTCAGACCGCTCTGCCCTCAGCTTGTGATACAAAGCCTCCTGCTCCCAATCCAGTAGAATCTCATCACCGATGGTTGGCTTCAAAAGTGTATACGCTCTGTCACAACCTTTACAACGAACCGTGCTGACCTGTTCATCTATAAATTCCGCTCGGATATCCTGCTGGCAATCCGGGCATTTGAACCCAACTTGTATGTTTTGTATGTTTTTGTTCATGACATTGTTCCTCCTGCTATGTGAGCATTTTGCATCATTCGATTCAAAATACTCCTTGGATATATGCATAATGCTTATGTATGTACTACATCTATACCCGATATTTTGTCGATTCACGCTTATTTTGAAGAAATCTGTAAGGTGCTATAATCTTGTAAATATGTTAAAATATTATACATATCATGGTAGGGAAAAGGCGGGATACTCATGTCGAAGGAAGAGCGCAACATAACCTGGCAATCATCCAGCATCAACAGGCAAGACCGGGAGAAGCATAATGGGCACCATAGTCGTGCCATATGGTTTACCGGGTTATCAGGTGCAGGAAAGTCATCCCTTGCATTTGCCCTGGAGCAGTATCTCTACGATCAAGGCGTACGCTGTTATGTTCTGGACGGGGATAATGTACGTCATGGACTGAACCGTGATCTCGGTTTTACAGCAGGGGATCGTCAAGAAAATCTGCGGCGAATTGGTGAAGTATCAAAGTTAATGGTAGATGCCGGGTTGTTTGTACTTTCGGCTTTTATCTCTCCTCATGAACAGGATCGGGAGATGGTTAGACAGTTATTTGAACCAGATGATTTCATTGAAATCTATGTGCGCTGTTCAATTCAAGAATGTGAGCGTCGTGATCCCAAGGGTCTATACAAAAAAGCACGCAATGGTGACATCCCGCATTTCACAGGCATTTCCGCCCCCTATGATGTACCCAAATCTCCTTCATTTATCATCGATACAGAGCAATGGTCCATTGAGGAAGCCGTGCAAGAGATCGTACAGCATTTGGAGCAGATCGGTGCTCTTCAACTGCCACTTCCTACGAAAACAGCCCTCGTTCATTAATTCTTGCTCATTATACTAACTACTTACATGAAAGGCGCGCCCATCGTGGCGCGCCTCTTTACGTTATGTCATAACCGACTTACTGCCCCACAACACCTGCTTGCATGTTCAAAAGTTTGCTGAACGTCCCTACCGGATCAGTAGATAACTGCTGGTACCCGCCCTCTTGAATCACCCGACCTTCATCAAGTACAATTACACGATCTGCCGTCCGAATCGTAGACAATCGGTGTGCAATCACAATAATGGTCACATGTCCTTTTAACCGTTCCAGCGCCTCATGAATGTACTGTTCATTCTCACTATCCAGCGCACTCGTTGCTTCATCCAGTACCAATACAGAAGGATTACGCAACATAGCCCGGGCAAGCACCAATCGCTGACGTTCGCCCCCGGATAGACGAATGCCCCGATCACCAATAATCGTATCCAGACCTTGAGGCAGCTTCCGTACAAATGCCGCAGAGGAGGAAAATTGCAAAGCCTGCCACATCTGTTCTTCACTTGCATTTGGATCAACCAGACGCAGATTCTCACGAATACTTGTGTGAAACAGGAATGGATCTTGGGAGACATATCCGATGGAACTTCGCCAGCTCAATAATCGTTCTTCTGACAGAGGAACACCGTCAATCAAAATACGACCAGTTTCAGGCCTCACAAGGCCCATAATCAGATCTATCAGCGTGCTTTTGCCTGCTCCGGATTTCCCCACAATTGCGGTCATACCCCTTGCTGGAATCGAAGATTGCACATTTCTCAATGAGTAAGCATCACTTCCCTCATAGCGATAGCAGACATCCTCACAGGTGATAGATCCCTTCAGTTCCATAGGTTGAATCCCATCAGTTCCAACGTCTCCTGCCGAAGCAATCTCTTCACTAATCTCACGACTCTTCGCCGTCTGCGCTTGTAATTCTCTGACTACCCGAAATGCAGGCAGCATGGAGCTGATGTACTCCAGATTGGACTGAATTGCCGTAAACCTTGGCCATAAGCGGGAAAAGATTAGGATGATGAGCAGCAGGCTTGCGGGTGGCACCGTCATTACACGGAGAGAAAGATAGATGAATGCCGCAATAATGATTGCCGCGGACATCCGGTGAATTAGCTGTGTTCCACTGTTCAATTGGCTAAATTGAATGACATTGCGTTCTATCTGTCTGCACATGCGCTCAAACCAGTTCATGTGGGAGCGCTCAAGCATGTTGCTCTTAATATCCTTAATGCCGTTGAAATGCTCGGTAATGCCGTTATAATAACTTTGCGAGAATTCAGAGGTCTGGTCCCCGATCTGCTTGGCGCGCTTGACGAATTTTCGTAAGACGATAAATAATACCAATCCACAGACCAGCACAAGTGCCGTCAGCTTGGCGGATAACCAGAAAGCAAGACCGATCTGAATGCCCGTAAAGATCAGAGAGGCTGCCATTTGCAGCATAATGCTCGTTCCCTGGCTCACACGTGCAAGTTCAGTCGTTAATATATGGTTAAAATCGGATTTTCGTTTTTGGAGAAAAAATGACCATTGCGCCATAATAATAGCACCATAGGTTTCCATGCGCAGCGTTCGTACAAATTGCTGTTGGATTCGAGTATTACGGATCGTCTGGAGACGCTGCATCCAGGCCTGTCCGGAGACAATCAACACAAAGGTGAACAATACGAGTAACAATTGGCTATTTTCAGAAAAACGATTCAGTACTTCGCCAATCCAGGGAATGTTTAAGCCTGTGGAGCCCATCTCAAATATGCCAATCAGACTCAGCATCGGAACAAGCATGTAGATACCGATCCCTTCCATGAGACTGATACAGATCATCCCTAGCAGATTCCAATATAAGATGGGCCCCGTGACATGATGCAACTTTCGCATGAAATACCTTAATTCCGAGATCATACTTTACCCCTTTCCGTCACCGTATACCTTTTAATTCGCCGCCAGAACCAGAGAAACGGACGTAACGGAAAGTATAGAAAAAACAAAGAACGTGGAAGTGGCAATTGATCCACATCCCATGTACTTGGATATAAACGTTCAATAAAGAAAAACCATTTCTGTTTTGTACTTCGAAGTTTAAACAAATACGATTGATAAGACTTCATATCAGCCGGACTTTCCAGCATGTCGTTCATGAACTTTGCGCCTTCGTTGGCTAATCGCTTGCCTGTACGGTCACTTAAGGACATCAAGGACCTGTACTCTACATCCAGCGGCGTATTCAACAGATCTGAGGCTAAGTGAAGAGCCTGCGAACCGATCGATAAACGCCCCTCCGCTTTCAGACGTCTCTCTAATTTCTTCACATCAAGTGGCATGCTGCGGATCATCTGGTCGATATCCAGTAACCAGCGCAGTCTGAACCAGCCGTGTCGTGCACCATGGGTTACGAGATAAGCCCATAGGTCTTCTTGTTCGAGCATACGGACAGGTGTCTGTGTGTATGAACTGAACCGGCTGCGTTTCCACAGCAATTCAAAATCGGTTTCTTTGCCCGAATCCGGGTTCAAGCGCCAATGGATCTCCACTTGAGTCCTTTTGACCGGATGGATGTAACAGATATGATGTTCCCGCCATTTCCAGCTGCGCACCGTAGGTGCCCGCTCCCCTTCCTTGGATACATATCCGAGGGTAGCCAGAATGCCTTCAGCCGCTTCCACATCATCAAACGGAATCAGGATATCCAGGTCTTTGGAGGTTCGCATCGATACATCGCCATAGAGATCATGGGCGAGCGCTGGTCCCTTTAGTGTAATATTGCGGATACCGCGTTCACGAAAAGCACCACACACCTGCTCCATTTCAGCTGTTAGATGTAACATGCGGAACGTATTGACCGTATATTGTTGTCTCAGACTCTCCATAACATCTGCAGGAATGATTGCAGAGTTGAATTCTTTCATTTTCACATAAAGGACAGAGTATAAACGGTGATGATAGACAAGCCGCAGAAAAAGTTGCCAATCGGTTCCTTGCAAACCCGCCTTGAGTTCTTCAGGGGATAGAGCCGTCAGATCACCTCTAATCATGCTCAAAATCAGCTTAAGCTCCTTCGGAAACCCTGATGAATAGAGTTCACTTTCATGTATCATAGACAATCTCCCCAGATCCCTTCTCCGGACACCGTTTGCCAAACACACCGACAACCGTATATTGGTCCATAGTATCAGCTCCGGTCACGATCAATTTACCACTTCGCAGCCAGGCATGAGCCATCATATGTCCTTGCTTATTCCGTGCAGTCCCCATATATAACGTACTCTCTATCTTGCGTCGCTCAAGCATCTTCATCCCGGCAATCGCCATTACAAGGCAGCGGCTTTCCCATAACGTATATTTGCTGGCGAGCGAAATTGCTTTGGAAATATTCCGTATAGTGATGACCTCGCTGCGTTCGAGTCCTGTCATCGGTGTTTCTACCATAGGCGTACCCAGCCCTGGCGCGATTTTAGCGAATGGCATAGCCTTCTGTATGCGTGCCCAGCCAAGGAGGATATAGGCCTCCCATACCAGTCGACGCATCGACCGCGGGAGCGAGAGATAAGCCTTTATTTTTCGCAACATGTTTCTACACTCCGCGAGTAACGTCGATTAAACCTTCACGGGACAGATGTTCCAGGAATTGCACCACCTGCTCACGACATACATCTGGCTCAATCTCATACTCCGCAGCAAGTACCTCAACAACTTCACCCAGCGTGCGTTCTTCTGCGATCAGGTCCCAGATTCGTCCACCGGTACTCCCGAGATTATAGTATTTTCCAGAGCTAATGCTCATCATGACTTTCTCACTGCCCATATCACTGACCAGATTGCCTTCCTTCCGGGTTACCCGGTCTTCCACATTCATCGGCGTAGTTGCTGTCATTGTCCTGTATGCACTCCTTTACGTATATGATCTGTGATCCGATCCACCATCTCAAATGCTGTAAACTCAGCACCCGTTCTGACCAATCTGCCAATCTCCACACTTGCTGAAAGTCTTGAAGCCGTCTCAAACAACCATTGTGCCAGCCCCTGTCTTGCAACGAGTCCACCACGGAACGTATGCGAGCATAACAGATGCAGTCGTTCTAGCCCCGTCACTTCCACCAGTTGAACAGATGTATGGTTTGCCTCCGGTTGTGGAGCAAGTTCGAATATTCCACCTAGTGGTACGGCCATCTCATGAAAATAGTGCTGAACAGGTATCGCATACTTTGTAATCTCCGCGTGAACCGTTGCATAATCCTGCTCCTTCATGCCGAAGCCGTCCAGACTGGGTTGCCATAACTTCTGTTGCGGGTAACCAGGTGATACAATAGCTCTTCCTCCGGCATCCCAGGTCAGTGCAACAACATCATCGGTGAGAAGCGGATATCCGCGTGATGCCAGTGCAGCCGACAACGTCGATTTGCCTGCTCCCGAATGTCCGACAAATGCGTAAGCCCAGCCATCAATAACCACTGCACTGCCATGCAATGGAAGGATGCCACGCTGCATCATAATGACCGCCATACAGGTGCCCAGGATGAATAATCTGACCTTTTTCTCATCCGCTCCTGGCTGAGGGGATACAACAATGCGCTTTCCTTGTTCCATTAGAAACAGACCTGTATCTTCGATTTTGAAAAAAAGACTGCCCTCTCGTGCCACAAAGTTGTCGTTGCCTACATCCCAACCCTCCCACAATAGGGTCAGATCTGAAGACTCGATGTGCACATCCACGACATCAAAATCAGTCTCTGCATCCTTGGGTGCGATCTGTAGTTCAGGCATTCGAATTTGACTCGACCAGCGCAGACCATACGCCACATAATGCACAGGCAACAATGAACGACGCCTCCTTCGTAATAAAATGTAAAAAAAGCCCTTATATTCATGTTGCTCAATATAAGGGCGGAGGCGAAAAGCTGGATTTGTTGCATTTCCGCCCTTTAAGTATGATGACACTTCATAAAACTAAACAACTTAGGAAGTTGGATCGTACAGATCCGCATCGTGAACCGTGATCCAGTCAATTTGTCTGTAGCCAGTACCGGCCATTGTTTGATTGACTTCCAACACTTCAAGAGCTGGTGCTTGCCATTCCTTTTTTTCCATTTGCATCGTATTCACCTCCTTTTCGCACTTCTAAGTATGATGGCATATGGTAAAGCTTTCTAACTAGTTCCGTAGAGATCCGCATCGTGAACCGTAACCCAGTCGATATGTTTGTAACCTGTGCCCGCCATTGTTTGGTTGACTTCCAATATTTCCAGTGCTGGTTCTTGCCATTCCTTTTTTTCCATTTGCATCGTATTCACCTCCTATCATGAGTCAATTGTAAGAAAAATCCGGGCCCACAGTTCACCGGGCTATATCAGAATTTCCGAATGAACCGATAGACGATCAGACTATGCATCATCAATCGCAGATCTGGATGTGAAGCAAGCTCTGGTCTCGGACTTGGAAAGTTGGCCAGGGCGGATTTGATACGCTCCGTGTTTAATATGCCAGCGACCTTGCTGTCAGAACACAAAGCACGTAACTCAGCGGTAAAGGCATCCCAATTCGGAATGATACGATGTAACCAATCTGCAGGCTGCACACCCCGTACCCGCTGATTCAGTCTGACCTTGTCAGGCAACTCCGGTGAAGTAGCCCGGCGAATCAATGAACGATCCGTCCCTTGTTTCACATATTGTTCAATCGGAACGGACAGACAGAACCGGATGACTCTGGCATCACTTGTCGGATCACGTTCCCAAGCGCGGTAACGCAGAGAACATTTCGTAGCTACAGCACCGTTTTTGTTGGCGATGGCCAGGTTATTGAATTTCTCGGCACGTACTTTGAGTGCATCAGCCTGGGCACCGCCCTGCAGAACAATAATGGATTTGAGTCTTTCCAGTACACCCGTTCTCTGCGCAAAGTCAGGATGGATCAATTGTACGGATGCGGCCTGGCTGGCTCCTTTGGACTGAGCCTTGAACCAATCCGGATATGCCTTTTTCCCGGTGATCTTGGCTATACGTGAGAAAGGCATGCCCGTTCGTTCACTATACTGCTGCATCTCACGGAACCAGCGGTACCAGCGGCCACTTTTCAGTAGACTGGCGTAATAATCCAGAGCCGGTCCCCAGGAGATGGTGAAATTACCACGTGCCCCTGTGAGCAGGATGCCTGCATCTTGCTGGCTCGCTTTTTCATAGAATCCGCGAATCCAGAATGAATTTTCAAAGTATTTATAGGGCATTTCCATAATGTCGAGCCAGGTATCTACTTCACTGAGTGGACTTCTGCCTTCAAAATCGAGGTAGTTCTCTGTGATATTGCCGACATGATTAATCGTGGAACGTATGAAGGGCCGTTCGTCTGCGAGCAACGTTTTCGACGTATAATCTGTGAAATCGGGTACGGGAACATAACTATAGGCCTGCAGCCGTTTGCCCTGACTTCTCAGTGTTCCGGAAGCAAAACCAACCACGGCTCCCGAGTCCAGTCCGCCACTTAATGCAGCAGCCACCTGTCTGTGCGTTCGCAATCGTGATCCAACCGCCTGCCCAAAGACCTCCCGAAACGCTTCTACATACTCGCCATCGGATTTAAGCCTTAGAGGTTCCACTTCATTCCAGCGATGATATTGCTTCAGCTCCAGTCTCCCATCCCGGAAGACAAGTGTATGTGCAGAAGGCAGCTGGCTTATTCCCCGATATACAGTTGAATTGATATCTGCTGAATCATGCATGTCAGGAATGGCAAGGAATTCGGACAGCCAGGTCTCATCAAGTTCTTTATGTACCCCTTCAAGCCCGAGCAACGGATTCATCAGTGTGCAGAAAGCAAAACGTGAACCATCATGTCGGTAATAAAAAGCTCTCATGCCTGTAATGTCTCTCGCTGCATACAGTTTTCGATTCCGCTCATCCCATATCGCGAATACAAAATCCCCCAGCAATCGGACGGCTACATCGTCTCCCCAGCGCTGATAGGCACGCAAGATCAATTCACTATCCGCCAACATAGCCAGTTCAGCTCTAGATATTTGTAATTGATCTGCCAGTTGTTCCCGGTTATCCAGAATGGCATCTGCCGTGATGGTCAGACCACTTTCCTCATCATATAAAGGCAACTTCTCGCTAACCGATTCTGGTGTAATCCATTGGGCATGACAGCTGAGGAACGCCTCATTGCCTTTCCACACTCCTGTTGTATCCGCAGGGACATGCCCCAGGCTTGCGTACAGACGCCAGCTGTCTTCCCATAGCGCCTGCTGACCATCGTTGTGAACAATTCCTGCTATGGCGCTCATGACTTGCCTCCCCGTAGAATCTTGCGCTGTGAAGCCCATGCGCTGATCTGATGACCAAATGGTACCCATGATTTGATACGCTGTATTTTGCTTTGAGCAGAAGCCAGCTGGACTTTCAAGCGTTCTCGCTCACTGTAACCCCGTTCCAGACGATGATCTGCTGCACGTAATGCGGCTTGCAGCTGTCTGATCGTTACCAGTGCAGCTAGCGTCGGGTCTGTCTTTTCCGGTTCTTCGACAACTGGGTCATTACGATTCCCAACCGGATCATGAACGACAGAATCTGCCGGTTGCATTCGGTATTGTGGTTGCCACTGGCAACCGGTCGCTGCTGTCAACTGATGCGTGATTCGGTCAATGACCTCTTGATCCGGACTTGCATCATAATGTACACCCGTCCATTGTTCGGCTTCTGCGAGCTGTTCACTGTATCCCATCTGGTGGAACAGATCTGCCCCCATCACACGGCAATACAGTTCAACTTCATGTCGTTCTAATATGTTTTTCCAGTTGTTAACAGAACCCTGATGTGCCTCTTGATGCGAAGAGAGGAAAGGATCACCCACGCCCATACTGTAGAACATGTCAGACTTGGCACTGTCCAGAAACTGTCCATACTGCTCCATTCCCTGTTCATATCGAATTCCCAGAAACGCACATAGTTTCTCAAGTTCTTCTTGCGGATTGGAAACCAATCGTTCATATTGCAATTCATACGCATTGGAGTGGGGTTTGGCAAAATAATCATTCAAGCGGAGCATCCCAAGTGTGAGATCTACGGATTTCATATTTAATTTGGGACTCTGCAGACTATGAATCAGGTCGAATCCTTCTCCTGTATGGCGGTTTACCTTTTTGAATGATGCTGCTACGGCCAGAGGATTACGCTGGAGATGAATGCGCTTGGACTGTGGGAACAGACGATCCAGCCATTCCAGCATGTAATAATAACGCGGAGATTTATCAACGACGAAGTCTGCTCCGCTCCCCTCCAGGAATCCATTGTAGATTTCAAGAGCAAAACTGTTGCACGCCTTCTCGAAGACATCCTCAGATACCATGGCATTGTAGAACTGGCGCATGATGGAGCTGCCACCGTAAGCACGTGAATCAGCCTTGGGTAAATCGACAAGATTCATCAGAAACCACATTTCCTGGGTGGCAAATATACGACTATGATTTTGCAGCATTACGGTGGATAAGGAACTACCACTACGGGGAACACATAGTAAGAAAACAAGTCCGTTACCTTGAGCATCGATCAATGGCAGCCTCTCCTCTGTTCATTAGTATAAATGTGTAGCTGGGATAGACCAGACTCTACCTTTGTGTTTGGCAAAACGAGTAATATGCACGCTATAGGTCAGCATTTTGCAATATTCCGTCGGAAGTTCACCCGGGAATGAAGCAAAACACATGATTACATTCGACAACTCTCAGATACAATATGTATTTATAGTTTTACTCTATGATACAAAATGTATCATGTCAATCTTTTATTTTCACCTTTTCATAAATTGATACTCTTTCACTGTATTCTGCTGTCTGTCATTTAAGCACTTATTCATGGATCAATTATGTTCTGATTGCACAAACGCGAATAAGCTCCAGACATGTTCTGTGAGGAACAATGCCTGAAGCCATACGTAATCCGTTGAGAAACTTAATATGAAAACGGGTGAACAACCATCAGGTAAACCTTACATTCGAACTTTTCCCAGGAGCTCCGACGCTCCCATTTCGCTCTTCTTCCTGATCTGCCCGTGTAACATCCTGCATCCCCCTCTGTACCTTCACGGTTAACAATACAGCAATGCCCGCGATGAAAAAGAAGATCAGCGACAGAATGCCCCAACGCGTGGAACCCGTGATCTGCCCAACATAACCAAACACAAATGGACCAAAGATTGAAGAGAATTTGCCTGTAATATTCACAAAACCAAAATACTCTCCTGTTCTGCCTGCTGGCATCAGATTGCTAAACAGGGAACGCGCTGTGGATTGACTCACACCCTGCACGACACCAACCAGCCCGGCGAGCACATAGAAGTGGATCGCTTGTGTCATGAAATAACCGAGAATCACAATACATATGTAGACCGATAAGCTAACGATTAATACCTGCTTTGCTCCCCAACGCTGTGCCCATGCTCCCAGTAACAATGTACACGGGAACCCGATGAACTGGGTTAACAGTAGCGCGAGCATCAGGTCGGCTGTGCCTATGCCTATACTTGTCCCATAGATCGTAGCCATTAGAATGATGGTATTAATGCCGTCATTAAAAAACCAGAAAGCCACCAACATGCGGATTAACTGGGGAAAACGCCGCATCTGACGAAAGGTTTGCCGCAGTCTGCGCACGCCCACCGCAGCATACCCTGTCCACGTTCCGGGCAGCTCCGGTGATGCAGGCCGTCTCGGAGCATGGCGGAAGATCGGTATCGAGAACAGCAACCACCACAACGAGACGGAGATAAAAGCAAGTCTTGTGCCTGCCAGTGTACTGCTCATCCCGAACCAGCCCGGTTGCTGAATCATCAGCAGGTTCACCGCAAGCAGCAAACCTCCTCCAATATAACCATAGGCATAACCTTTGGAGGATATCATGTCTCTTCGTTCCACAGGTACCAGATCTGGCAGCATTGCATCGTAAAAGGTATTACCACCTGCAAAACCAATCGTAGATATGACCAGCAACGCGGAAGCAAGGAACCAGTCCCCTTCACCGATTGCGCTGAATCCCAATGTGGCAAGGACGCCTATAATTGCAAATACACGCAGGAAGTCGCCCTTCCGTCCTGACAAATCAGCTAGCGTGCCTAGCAACGGTGTTAGCAGAGCTACGCACAACATGCCAATGGAGTGTGTATAGGCCAGGTAGGAGGCGGCGGTGTCCGTATCCAGTGTTGCTGCAGCCACCGAAGCATAGAATACAGGCAGTACTGCGGCCAGTACTGTTGTTGCATAAGCCGAGTTGGCCCAATCATACATAATCCAAGCCTTGATCGCCTTTTTATTCACATAAATCCTTCCTTTACATGCATCTCTATATTAGTGCGAGTTCAACAAGTCTAAGTGGACTTTTTGAACAACCTCTATTAGATGCCAGATCGATGTCTTTCTCCTATTGTAAAGGAAGGATATCACACTTGTTCACTATTTCTGTAAAAAATGGTGCAGTTCTGTTCTTACGACTCACCTTACCTCTGAGGTGAACTTGCGTAATTGTATCATTTTATATCCACTCTCATCACATATCGTCCTCGCCCGTGAATATACTTAATTACCGACAGGCCAAACTGTGCCGCGTAATCAATGGGGGGTGCCTACATGTCAAATTCACACCAGCCTTACTCGTTCGTTGTGTCGAAGGAAGATTGGTCGCTTCACCGCAAAGGGTACCAGGACCAACAGCGCCATCAGCAAAAGGTGAAAGATGTCATCAAGCAGAATCTGCCTGATCTGATTACGGAAGAAAACATCATCATGTCTGATGGAAAACAAATCATCAAGGTACCAATCCGCAGTCTGGATGAGTACCGTTTTGTGTATAACTACCAGAAGCAAAAACATGTCGGTCAAGGAGACGGTGACAGTCAGGTCGGAGACGTCATCGGTCGGGATCCCTCTGCTTCGCAGAAACCCGGCAAAGGAGAAAAAGCTGGTGATCAGCCTGGTCATGATATTGTGGAAGCCGAAGTTAGTATTGAGGAATTGGAAGATATGCTCTTCGCTGAGCTGGAATTACCCGATCTGAAGCAGAAAGACAAAGACCTGATTGAGACACATACGGTAGTTTTCAACGATATTCGCAAAAAAGGCATGCAGTCCAATATTGACAAGAAACGTACCATTCTGGAGAATCTGCGTCGCAATGCAACGACTGGTAACCCAGGCATCCACCACATCAGTCCAGACGACCTGCGCTACAAGACATGGGAAGACAAAATCATTCCACAATCCAATGCCGTTATCATTGCCATGATGGATACATCCGGGTCCATGGGTTCGTTTGAGAAATACTGCGCGCGCAGCTTTTTCTTCTGGATGACCCGTTTTCTACGCCGTCAGTATGAGAAAGTTGAGATTGTTTTCCTCGCCCATCATACGGAAGCCAAGGAAGTAACCGAAGAAGAGTTCTTTACCCGTGGCGAGAGCGGAGGCACCATCTGCTCCTCTGTATATATGAAGGCACTGGATATTATTGACAGTAGGTATCCACCTTCCAGCTACAACATCTACCCTTTTCACTTCTCTGACGGGGATAATCTGACCTCGGATAACGAACGGTGTGTGAAGCTGATCGGCGAGTTAATGAAACGTAGCAATATGTTTGGATACGGCGAAGTGAATCAGTACAACCGCAGCAGCACACTGATGTCGGCTTACCGTCATATCAAGATGGATCAGTTCATGTATTATGTGATCAAAGAAAAAGGCGAAGTGTACAAAGCTTTGCGCAGCTTTTTCCAGAAACGGGAAGGAGGCAGCGTTAGATGACAGATGAGATCCGCGACCTAGAATACGCTATTGCCGAGATTATGGAGATTGCCAATGGTTTTGGTCTGGACTATTACCCCATGCGGTACGAAATCTGCCCATCGGATATTATTTATACATTTGGAGCCTACGGCATGCCGACCAGATTCAGCCACTGGAGCTTTGGCAAAACATTTCATAAGATGAAAATGCAATACGATTTTGGACTCAGCAAAATTTATGAGCTTGTCATCAACTCCAACCCTTGTTATGCCTTCTTGCTGGATGGAAATTCCCTGATTCAGAACAAATTGATCGTAGCCCACGTATTGGCACACTGCGATTTTTTCAAAAACAATGCCCGCTTCTCTAAATCCAACCGTAATATGGTCGAAAGCATGGCCGCTACGGCGGATCGGATCAGCAATTATGAGATGGAATACGGAACGGAAGCGGTTGAAGCATTTATCGATGCCGTGATCGCAATTCAGGAACATGTGGACCCACAGCTGATTAAACCCCGGCATTTGGACAAACAACGCTACATGGAGATGAAAATGCGGGAGCAGCGCGGTGAGAAAAAACCACGGCCGGAAGGCCGCTATGATGATCTGTGGTCACTTGATGACGTGCAGACCGAAGAAGCACCCGCTGAAGGTATTCAGGTTCATCATTTTCCGCCTGAACCGGAGAAGGATGTCATGTGGTTTATTCAGGAATTCTCGGAAGTGTTGACCGACTGGCAACGGGATATCATGAGTATGATGCGTGAAGAGATGTTATATTTCTGGCCACAGATGGAAACCAAAATCATGAACGAAGGCTGGGCATCCTACTGGCATCAACGCATTATCCGTGAACTTGATCTGAACAGTGAGGATACGATCGAATTTGCCAAACTCAACTCCTCCGTGGTGCAGCCATCCAAACAAAGTCTGAATCCATATTATTTGGGACTGAAGATCTTTGAGGATATTGAACGGCGCTGGGATAACCCAACCCGTGAAGAACAGGAACGTTGGGGCCGCAAACCAGGCCAAGGTCGTGCCAAAATGTTCGAGGTGCGTGAATTCGATTCCGATACCTCCTTTATCCGCAATTACATGACCAAGCAAT
This sequence comes from Paenibacillus sp. FSL P4-0176, assembly GCF_037975265.1. Taxonomy (NCBI): domain Bacteria; kingdom Bacillati; phylum Bacillota; class Bacilli; order Caryophanales; family Paenibacillaceae; genus Paenibacillus; species Paenibacillus sp. FSL P4-0176. Next base: position 2,094,715 of record NZ_CP150242.1, on the reverse strand, counting down.
TAACTGAGGATCTGGACCTCTACGTATTTGAGAAAAAAGGCCCGGACTGGAAAATCACCGACAAGTCCTGGGAGAACATACGGGATCAGCTCGTATTTTCACGTGTCAACGGTGGCTCCCCTTACTTGGTCGTGCAAGATGCTGATTATCTGCGGACAGGGGAACTCGTGCTCAAGCATCAATATGAAGGCATTGAGTTGGATCTGAAATATATGGAACGCACTCTGCCTTATCTGTATCGCCTCTGGGGACGTACCGTGCATGTGGAGACACGTGTCGAGGATAAACCGATCTGGTTTACGTATGATGGCAAGAAACACCACCGCAAGTTTATGTAAGGTTTTCGATTATCATTATAGGAAACGAAAATATAAATGTGCTTATCATGGATGAGTTTAATGATTAATAAAAGATAAGACATAAAAAAAGCGGCAAGTCCCCGACATACACGGGGACTTGCCGCTTGGCATTTCATAATTAATATTTAAAATTACGTTTCATTGCACCATGCTTAAATGAAGTGATTACATATCGCTCACCGTTGTCCAACAGCTTGTAAGATACAACGTATCGATCCACGAAACAGTAGTACGTGTTGCGGTACTCACGAGACGGCAACATTGTTCCCATAGTAACGATCTTCTCTTCAACACGGCGAATGAGATTCATTTTGTATTCCATCGTTTCTTGATCTGTAAAATGTTCGCTTTTGATCTGGCGAAGTCGGTTCATTGCCGTGGCGGTCCATTGAACCATCAATTACAGCTCACCACGCTTCACCAGTTCAATCAAGTCATCTGTTGAATACAGCTTGCCTTGTTTTATGTCTTTCTCAGAAGCTTCAATCATTTGCCGTATCTCCGGATCGGAGTCTAGCTCATCCACCGGGTTATAGACTTCATATTCCAGACCGGCAATACGAATGAATTCCTTATGATCCTTCTCATAGGATTCAATGACAGTGCCATCAGGAGCCTTAAGACTAAAGTTCATCCTTCGCAACCTCCTTTGATGATATCGCTAAATTTGGTGAATCATACTTTTACCTGAATTATAGCATACAACTAGGTGACATCTCAGCCCAGCCATGAAACCATTACTTTTTGTCGATTACATTTGCGGAACAGGATTCAGCACTATAACACGTTCACTCTTAGTCTCCAAATGTTCCAACCATAACTCCACCAACTGTGTGCCATTAATCAGATCGATATCCAATCCTTCAGCATAGTTACGGGCGTTACTCGTAAAGTCGCTCGTCGTTATCACATAACCACCAATAGCATCTTGCTTAACCATCTGAGAGTGAATTATCGCAATCGGACCAAAACCGACTAAATTCATATCGTTATAACATTTCACTTGACCTAGGTATAGTCCTTCGTCAGTTTGCTCTTCAATATCGATGCCGAAGTCTCCTGAGCTCTTCGTCACGTATGTGTTACCGCCTCGAACAGATGACATGATCTCTGCTACAAAACGTTCGAACAATAATGGATTTTCTTCTTTCTCCTCTTCCAGGTCTCGTTTAAAGCGGTTATACAAACCGATTCGAAGAGTCTCCTTCATATGTTTATGCACTGACAAAGTATCAGAGGCATCACTGCTGTACTCATCTAACATTTGTTTTTGTTTGTAACACAGATAAACAAGGTAGCACGAAAAAATAAGCAGCATAGTGAATAACATGGTCATTTATTGTCACTCCTTTGTATTTCCATCATATCCAACGCTTTGTCGTTTCAATCAATTTGTCTCTTGTCGGGATGATACCAGATAACCCCTATCAGAATTGGAGGGAACTCATCTGACATCCTCCGATTTAATTTAACTAAAATGCTTTTTTTTCGGAATATATAATGAATTTTCTTAAATATTGGATCTAACTTTTCCTCAAAAGTATAACTGACTAACATAAGAAATAAAAAAGCAGCAAGTTCCCGACATACACGGGGACTTGCTGCTTGGCATACATAAAATTAGGATGGTGCCGGTGGTGTACCATTACCCTGCAATCGCAGCGGCACAAAAAAATCATGCTCCACTTCACTTGCCGGCAGTGGGCGACTGAAATAATAGCCCTGAATCTCCCGGCAATCATTCTGCATCAGTATATCCAGTTGGCCTTTCGTCTCAATGCCTTCCGCAATGACTTCCATCTTGAGATTCTGTGCCATCGATATAATGGTCGCCACAATGGCTTGATCGCTGTGACTCTCTGTAATGTCCGTCACAAACGAACGATCAATCTTGAGCTTGTGAATCGGGAAATGCTTCAGATAACTGAGTGAACTGTATCCCGTACCAAAATCATCCAGGCTGATCTTGACACCCAGTGCTGTCAGTTCATTCAGGATCGCCGTGGATACGGCTGCATCCATCATCATGCTCTCTGTTATTTCCAGCTCCAGATATCGAGCATCCAGCCCTGTCTCCAAGAGTGCATTCTTGACCTGTTCTACCAAGTTGGATTGGTGGAACTGCTGGCTGGACAAGTTAACCGATACCGGAATGAGTGGTCCGCCACTGGCATGCCAGAGTTTCATCTGCCTGCATGCTTCCCGGAGCGTCCAATTGCCAATCTCATAGATCATGCCTGTCTCTTCTGCAAGCGGGATAAACACATTGGGTGCGAGCAGACCTTTGAGTGGATGGTTCCAACGTATAAGAGCCTCCACACCAATCATGCGGCTATCCTCAGTACGAATCTGTGGTTGATAGTACAGGACCATCTCATCGCGTTCCAAAGCTTTACGAAGATAACCCTCCAGCTCAATACGTTCATATAGTTCCGAATCCAGTTGGGCAGTGTAGAATTGGAAACCATTTTTGCCGTTTTTCTTCACTTCATACATGGCGGAGTCCGCATGTTTCAACAAAGCATCCACGCCCACTCCATGATCCGGATACATCGCAATTCCAATGCTGGCGGTTACGTAAAAGTCATTCTCCTTCAGTCGATAAGGTAACTGAATGGCTTCAACAATCTGTTTTGCAAGTTCTGCCACTCTTACTTCTGTCGCTTGACCCTGGGTCACAACGAGTGTGAACTCGTCCCCGCCCATCCGGGCCAGCATGACATTCTCCATAGCCAAGGGATCAGAAGCTTCTATGGCTTTCATGATCCGGTTGCTCACTTCTCTTAGAAATACATCTCCAATGGAATGTCCCAGCGAGTCATTAATCATCTTGAAACGATCTATATCCATCACCATAACGGCAAAAGAGTTCCCTTTTTCTGCTGAATCGTTAATCGTACAAGCCAGCACATCATCCAACTTGCGCCGATTGGGCAGCCCCGTCAACGGATCATGCAAAGCTTGGTGACGAATCTTCTCCTGAGCCTGCTTCTCCTCCGTTACGTCTTTGATCAAAATGTGACTTCCCACATGTCTGCCATCAATGACAACAGGAACTACAACAATACTAAGGTCCAGAAGTTCACCCTGTACATCTCTCATTTTGGCCATGTAGTGCGCCTGCTCCAGCCCATGATCATCCCAATCGATGGAATCAAATTCACTTATCCACTCTATATCGATTTGCTGAGCGATCTCATCAATGGAACGATCCATGACCTCTTTTTCAGGATATCCGGTGATTGTTGTTACAGCAGCATTAATCCCTTTAACAATACCTTCCTTGTTCACTGAAATAATAGCATCCGAATGGTTATGATACAGGGCCTGATACCATTGCTCATTCTCATGAATCCGTCGATCTTTCTGTGACATTCGCTGATTGATAAATATGCCAAACAACGTCAAACCCAAAGCAATAAATGTGCCCGATGCGATCAAGTAGGCGAGAATACCTGGCTCAATCTGCATACCTGAACTTACCATCGAGCCATGTGAATGATGGAAATGTGCCGCTGACATCCCGGTATAATGCATGCCAGAGATTCCAATACCCATAATGAGACCGCTGCCCATCTTGTAAACCCAAGTATGTCTTGATTGATGATAACGGAAGAAAAACATGAGCCACAATGCCGCAAATGAAGCAAGCGCTGCAATCAGAATAGATAACACCACTCTGCCTGGTTCATACGTAACCGGAATTGACATCGCTGCCATTCCCACATAATGCATCGAGCTGATCCCCGCGGTCATCAGTACTCCAGCAATCATGAGTTTGCTTATCCTGCCCGATTGTCTACCCGCAATGTTCAAGGCCACCCCCGATGCGACAATAGCAAGTAGAACAGATAAAACAACCTTACCGGTGGAATAGGAGACTTGCGTAGGCAGAACAAAAGCCAGCATACCTACGAAATGCATGGACCAGATTCCCAGCCCCATCGATACTGCACCGCAGGTAAGCCATACATTCCGCGCCATCCCGCTAGCCTGACTTACACGGCCTGCAAGGTCAAGGGCAGCGTATGAAGCTAACGATGCAATAATATAGGATAAAATAACAAGTTCTAAGTTGTACGTGCCATGTAGGTGCTCCACTCACTCTGTCCTTTCAACCGGGAAATGCCTTGTATGTATGCAAAAATGTAAAAAAGAAGCGAGTGCGCTGTCTGGATGACAGGCACTCCCTCCGCATCATTTGACTCGTGACAACAGACTTAGTTGAAGCCGTTGTCATACATTGGAACCCGTTTATATGAATGTATATAGTCTAAACGTCCCAGCCTTTAAAATCAACACTTATTTCCAGATATACAATATTGAATAACTAACATTCTCATATTCTAATTCACAACTAAATATTCTATTTACGAGTCAGTAACAGACTGCCAAAACCGGAAGTATCTTGATAAGAATTACCTGATGAATCACTCCAGATGGACACACTGCTTCGCTTGCCATCTCCCGCGCCATCATCATTAACTTGAAGATCAAACCCAATCCATCTTTGCCCTTCAGCACGAACGCTGTCTAGTGGGATTGCCACTTCAACTGTATACCCTCCGCTTGTTAATCGGGTAGCTGATTTGAAACTTTCTTTCCGTGCATTTCCACCAAAAGAAGCCTCATTATCAAAATTGACCCGGTACTGGGCATCATCCTCCTGATAGAATGTCGTCTGATCTTTGCTAGGGTCGATAAAAATCTCGATCGAATCCTGCTCATGTGCATTAGAACTTAATTTGCTTCGCAATGGATCTTTCACATCTGCCAATACGTACAGGTATTTCTCATCCCATAACAGCTGTGCAGTCGCCGTTGCACCGGCGTTTCCGACCACCCAGACATCCGTTTTAACAGATGCAGCTTTTTTCCAGACGTTATCCTTTTTTGCATCAATGACAGGTTTGCCATAAGTGACCTTGGTTTGTTTCAAGACAGAACCGAGCTTCAGTTTGCCCCGGTTGGCTGGTTTGTCGGGCTGTTGATTGGAAATATCATTCCAAACAATGGTCGCTGTCTTTCCAGCAGCATGTTCATCCGTAATCCGAAAATCCAGAGACAAGACCTGGCCTTCGGTAAGTAAAGCAGCTGACATAGGCAGTGATGCGTATACAACATACCCGGTTTTTGTCTCCTGTACGTTGTAAGTATTTTTATCTTTGCCTTTAGCGCCATCCCGTTTAAATGTATATTGACCATTTGCAGACGGCGGATTTTTCTTCTTGGCAGACAGATCAGCTTCAGAAGTTGCAGCGCCTGTCCCCTTGACTTCTTCCGCGAGGAAAACCTGCACCTGATCCCCTTTGCGACGTGTGGTATCCTTCACTTCCACTCGTAAATTCACCTTTTTGGCATCCCACATCATACGAGCCTCACCCGTAACCGCAGATGTACCATCTGCCAGATGATTAATTTCGAGTCCTTTCACAGCACCCCAAAGAATATCTTCCTGTCCTTTGTGATTCGGGAAAGAAGGGCTGGCCTTCAATGCTGTCCATTCATTACGATAGATCGGAAGGGTGGTAGGGTCCACCAGTGCCCAAAATGCCGGTTTTGCTTTTAATTTACGATCAAATAACAATGGTGCATCTTTGCGTCCTTTGACTGGATGATTATCAAGCCATGTACCATCATCCGCAAGTCCCCAGACTGTAACGCTGTCCATTACACCGCGTTTTCCCAACTCGTCGAACAGGTCGAACAGTTCACGATAACGGTAAGCTTGTTGCAGCATTAATTCATCTGTGACAGGCATCTCCAGTTCAGAATTACTTGAATAGATCGAAACGTCCAGCTCTGTAACCTGTACATTCACACCAAGAGCGATCACTTTCTCAAAAGCCTCACGAATGAGCTTTACATCCGGTCCGTACATGGATACATGCATCTGGAATCCAACCGCATCAATCGGTGTTCCTTTGGCAAGCAACTTCTCTACAAGCTTCACCATATCATTCACCTTGTTTCCATTGCCCTCCATTCCATAGTCATTAATCACCAGTACAGCATCGGGGTCAGCCTCACGTGCATAACGGAAAGCCAACTCAATGTAATCACTGTCATCTCCGTCGCCATCCACATCCCCAATAATATCTCTCCACTTGGAATTACTGGCCTCATTCCGCAAGCCGCCTCCGTCTGAGATGACTTCATTGACGACATCCCATGTATGAACCTTTCCTTTGTACCGGGTCACGATGGTTTGAATATGGGTTTTCATCCGTGCAAGCAACTGTTCCCGCGTGGCAGGTTTCGATGCATCATTCGGATCAGTAAAGAACCAATTCGGCACCTGACTATGCCATAACAGCGTATGACCTCTGATTTCCATGTCATTTGCTTCGGCAAACTTCACCAGGCGATCTGTCTCTGACCAGACAAACTCTCCTTCCTTGGGCTGCATCGCATCCATTTTCATAAAATTGTCCGCTGTAATACTATTAAAGTGTTTCGTCAACAACTGGGAATGCTGGTTTTCCGCGTCTAGTGCAGACTGGTTGATGGCAGCTCCCATTGCGTAATTTTGTCCCACCATATCGACCAGATTCGGAATATCCTTCTCTATTTCAATTTTCTGAGCAGCCGTAATCAGAACATCATCCACGTAAAATGAAATCGTATCTGCCGGCGTCACTTCCGCTGACGTCTTCCATGGTGTCTCCACATACATGCGGAATCCGGTGATACCACTATTTTCTTCGGGAATCACCACATCGGCCTCGACTTTTTTCCACTGTCCTTTATTCAAGGTAGCGGAGGCAAAGGTAGCATATTCAAGACTCGAAGCGTCTTTATTGTATTCTTTCTCGAGTGCACCGTTAAGGACCTGACTGTCCGGCCCTTCATCGTACATGGCCCAAAATGAAATATGAACTGTGCTGCCCTTCTGTACATGATCCAGCATCTCAATTAAGGGTCCATGGAACGTTTCGGTACGTGAAGAGGTTCTCAGGCTGCGTGTACTGTCATGACCTACTTGCGTTACGATATCAAGCTTTTCACTTGCACGTGGACGCCATTGTCCCAACACACCATCTTCAAAATCAGCCTTGAACAGTACTTCATCATCGCCAGTCTTAACGTCCGCTGCCGAAGCACGTGTCCCTCCTGTTCCCACACTTGGGAACAAACTGAAGATCAATACAGCCGACAAGCACAAGCTCCACCATTTTCTCAAATGCATCCGATCTCCTCCTTGGTTCGTTGTTTGTGAAGAATAACCTTTGCTCTGCCATGTGCCAGCCCTTTACAAGATCGTTATACAGGATGGATAGATGCAAATGGACAGAAAATTGTAAGCACTTTCATTATACGATTGCCAGTAAACTTTGTTTACCCGTTAAACTATAGGACTTGTACCACTCCCTAATCCATATGTTTCCAAATGAGATATATAACGACAAAAAGCACAGCTTATTAGCTGTGCTTCGTGTAAACATCTTTACTATTTACGTTTTTAAGCTTTTAAGCTTTTAAGCTTTTAAGCTTTTAAAGGTGCTGTCGTCTGACGGATAACCAGATTGGAAGGTTCCGTCACCACAGGAGGAGAATAAGATGGATTCTCGATCATGGCAATCAGATATTCAATGGACTTAATGCCAATGGAATAGATATTCTGATTCACCGTGGTCAACCCCGGTTTGAATACCTCAGCATAATACGTGTTATCGAACCCGACAACCGAGATATCTTCTGGTACACTCAGTCCATGCTTTTCAATTTCATGAATCGCACCAAAAGCAGACATGTCTGATGCACAGACAATTCCCGTTGGTTGATCCTGAAGTGCCAGCAATCGTCGGGCAGCCTTGCTTCCCCCGTCGAAGGAATAATCGCAGATCTCCAGATATACCGTAGAATACGGGATGCCGCATTCTCGCAGCCCTTCCCGATATCCTTCCAATCGCAGATTGGCTACAGCAGGTCCAAGTGTCCCTGAGATATAGGCAATTTTGCGGTGCCCAAGCTCATGCAGATGTTTGACACCCATCGAGATCCCGTTCGCGTTATCCGTAGTAATGTAACCGGCACGTTTGCCCAACATGTCCGTATCAACAAACATCGTTGGAATCTCTGCATCCACCAGTTCCTGAATACTCGCGTTTTCTCTGCCTTCCCCGAATACTACTACGCCATCCACATTACGACTGCGGCAATGTTTGATGAACGAGTACGCCGGATCATCGAATCGAGTAGACAACCGGACCAGGTCATATCCACTGTTCTCCAGCGCTGTCTTGATCCCTTCCAGCAACTCGGACACAAAAGGGTTCGTAAACGGAACCGTTAACAGTACTCCCACCGTCCATGAACGGCGTTTGACAAGTCCACGTGCGACCACATTGGGTTGATATTTCAATAATTCGATGGCTATATTGACTTTTTTGCGTGTTTTTTCACTTACATCAGGATAATCGTTTATCACTTTGGAAACGGTTGCAACAGATACTCCCGCTTCCTTGGCTACATCATGGATAGAAGCCATCTGATCACCTCAACCTCTTTCGAATCCCCTGTCTCCGGCTGCATTTTCTATAACATCGGCAGGTTTGTCTACCCATTATAGCTTAAAACAGCCTGAAACGGTATGGAAGGTTCCTAATGCTTTTAAGCTCTATTCCTGCTGTTCCAGTTTCTTCAAATCCAGAGACAGTTTCTCCATTGTTGTTGCAAATACAGCGAGTTCAGCCGAGCGTGAAGCTTGGCTACGTGCCCCTCTGGAAGTATGATCCGACTCCTGCTGCACACTGCTCAGTTTCTTCATGATCTGCTCCAGATTAGACTGAATTTTACCCTGGGCATCCCGGGAACTGGCTGCAAGCTTGCGCACCTCACTAGCGACTACTTCGAAGCCACGTCCAAACTCTCCTGCATGAGCAGCTTCAATCGCTGCGTTCAGGCCGACAAGATGACTCTGATCCGATATCTCGCGAATGAGTTCACCCATTTTTCCGATCTGCTGGATCTCTCCTGTTAATTCGGTAAGCATAACCTGAGCCTGATCCTGAGAAGCCGCTGTTTCTTTGGCTACACTTGATATCGCCATTGCACTTTCATTTAATTCACTAATCATGCCTGTAAGCTCTTGGGTAATCTGCGTAATTGCCTGTAATGTATGTTGTTGGTCATCGGCAAGCTGATGTAACTTTTCTTTTTCTTTCTTCTCATAGGCTTCAAGGACAAGCTGTGAATCCAGATTAAACATTTTGCTGAGCGCTTGAATGACAAGATGCCAGGAATCAGGGATAACCTGTTGGAATATGCTCGTTGCAATATCCAGGTAGACCATATAGGTACCCAGATAATAATCTTCAGACAGACCAATCCGTGAATGCACAAGTCCAATCGCAATCCGTTGCTCAATATATGCGTCGTCCACGATTCCATCCGTCATTGATAACCAGTACATCTTCTGTGTTTCTTTTAGACGATCAATGGTAGAGAATCGAGCGATCAGATCTACCAATTCAGGATAATTCCCCACATGATTGTAGAAATGATCCACCACTTCATTAACGACTTTTTTAAAAACAGGCCGATGATCGGCAAGCAGTTTTAGATCCCCTGCGGTTAATCCCATGTAATCAAGTTGCTTCTGTCTTGTTGCGGAAATACTGCTCATATCTGGTTCAGTCAGCTCCTTAATAAACACTAAATTACTTTAAATTGTAAATATATGTATTGATTATAGACTAAAATACCTAAATATACATATACCATTAGAACTAATTCTCTTTAAAATTAACCTTATTTGTCAGCTTTTTAGACTGATATGACCTTCATGTAATTAAAAAGGCCCTGACCCTGCTGTGAAGGAGCCTCACAACAGGCATCAGGAGCCTGATCCGGAATGGTTCGTTGCCGATTAGCGATTAAGCAGACTACCCACATAACGTAACAGTTCATTCGCGCTGGCTGCGGTGTATCCATGTTCCTCAATTAAACGTTTAATGACTTCATTCATACGTTTCAATTGTGTTGCATCCGGTGTTTTGGTTGAGGTTGTGATCTTGACAATATCTTTCAGATCGGTGAACAACTTTTTCTCAATCGCTTCACGCAAACGGTCATGGCTGCTGTATTCGAACTTGCGCTCCTTGCGGGAGTATGCCGAGATTCGGATCAGAATCTCTTCTCTGAACGCTTTCTTTGCATTCTCGGAGATCCCGATCTGTTCCTCTATGGATCGCATCAGACGCTCATCCGGGTCCATCTCTTCATCCGTGAGCGGGTCACGCATCTTGGACCAGTTGCAAAATGCTTCAATGTTATCGAGGTAATTCTCGAATAACGTTCTTGCGGATTCCTCGAATGAGTAAACAAATGCTTTCTGCACTTCCTTCTTGGCCAGTTCATCATACTCCTTGCGTGCAAGAGCAATGAAGTTCAGATAACGCTCCCGCTCTTCCTTTGTAATTGAAGCATGCTGGTCCAGACCGTCCTTGATCGCCCGCAGAATATCCAGCGCGTTAATGCACTGAAGATTTTGCTTAATCAAAGCACTGGAGATCCGGTTAATGACATACCGTGGATCAATGCCGGACATCCCTTCATCCAGATACTCATTTTGCATCTCGCGCAGATCAGCTTCTTTGTATCCTTCCACTTCTTCACCATCATACATGCGCATTTTTTTAACGAGATCCATGCCTTGTTTCTTCGTTTCCTTCAAGCGGGTAAGTATGGAAAAAATGGCTGCAGTCCGCAGTGCATGCGGTGCAATATGAACATGCTTCATGTCACTTTGCTGAATGAGCTTGGCATAGATTTTCTCTTCCTCGGATACCTTCAAGTTGTACGGAATCGGCATGACAATCATCCGGGATTGCAGTGCCTCATTCTTCTTGTTGGAGATAAAAGACTTATACTCCGATTCATTCGTATGCGCCACAATCATTTCATCCGCACTGATTAAGGCAAAACGTCCTGCTTTGAAATTTCCTTCCTGCGTGAGCGACAGGAGATTCCATAGGAATTTCTCATCACATTTCAACATCTCCTGGAACTCCATTAACCCACGGTTCGCCTTGTTCAACTCCCCATCAAAACGATAGGCACGTGGATCGGATTCGGAACCAAACTCCGTAATGGTGGAGAAGTCGATACTCCCCGTCAGATCGGCAATATCCTGTGATTTCGGATCGGATGGACTGAACGTTCCTATTCCCACGCGATTATCTTCGGAAACAATGACCCGTTCCACCGGTACCTTGCTGATATCACCACCATATTCGGTACGGAGTCTCATCTGGCAGGATGGGCAAAGGTTACCCTCAATACGGACTCCAATTTCCTTTTCCACTTCAGGACGAAGCTCCAGCGGAATCAAATGCAGCGGTTCCTCATGCATCGGGCATCCATCAATGGCGTATATGGCACCTTTCTCTGTCCGCGAGAACTGTTCAAGCCCACGCTTCAGCAGCGTCACCAGCGTCGATTTCCCTCCACTTACGGGACCCATCAGGAGCAAGATCCGCTTCCGTACATCCAGACGGCGTGCTGCCGAGTGAAAGTATTCTTCAACCAACTTTTCAATCGAACGGTCCAGCCCAAAGATCTCCTGTTCAAAAAACTTGTACCGCTTATGCCCACCTACTTCTTCCACCCCAAACGATTCAATCATCTCATACACTCTGGCGTGAGCCGTCATTGCCGGAGTCGGGTCCTCTCTCAGCAGTGCAATATAATCTTCAAATGTTCCGTTCCATGTCAAACGGTCACTCTCTGCCCGATGTTCCGCAACGCGTTCAAAAATATTCATGCTTGGTACCTCCCATGGCTCCTTTAGTGTGATTGTCAACCATTCCGAATGGTATGAAGAAATCAATAGAATTGCGGCTCCTGCTTGAATACCAATCTTGCGGTCCTGTGTAGTCCCGCCACCCTCTGTCCAAACGTCTTGTTTTGTTGTGAAAAGTGTATTACATACCTATGCGGCAATTCGGATAAGTTGACCTCTTTTTTTCAATCAACCACTTCGAATTTTGGCTTTTCCCTGTTCTATCAGACATCTTGTGCCTTCAGAAAAAAAAGAACGAATATGATATAATGAGGGTTCTAAATTCAGGAAACCGGACAACACATGGTCAGAGACAGGCCACTTCTGGAAAGGAGCACGGACGATGGCAGTGAAATACGAAACCGAATTATATTCGCCTGTGAAGGCTTTCTTCGAGCAGCGTGGCTTCGACGTCAAGGCGGAAATCAGACATTGTGACCTCGTCGGAGTCAGATCAGACCAGGACGAACCACTCATTGTGGAGATGAAAAAAACATTTAATCTCTCCCTGTTGCTGCAGGGCATGCAGCGCTTGAAACTTAGCCCGTTCGTGTATCTGGCCGTCGAGCGCAATCGCAGTAAACGCGGAGCCGTGAACCAACGCTGGAGCGAACTGACCGCACTATGCAGACAGCTCGGTCTGGGGCTGCTGACTGTCACATTTTACAAAACCAAAGCTCCCCTGATTGATGTATTGTGCGAGCCCTCCGCCCTGATCCCCCTCACTGGCCCCAATCAGGTTGCCCGTAAAAGCGGTGTTCGGCGGAAGCGATTGCTCAAGGAATTCGACGAACGCAGCGGAGACTACAATACGGGAGGCAGTACACGAAGACAGCTGGTCACAGCATATCGTGAGAAGGCTTTGCGTGTCGCATCCGCTCTACGGACGAACGGAGAAGCCTCTCCAGCCAACCTTGCCAGACAGACAGGCGTAGGTTCTGCCGCAGCAATTCTGCAAAAAAATTATTATGGCTGGTTTGAACGCCTCTCCCGTGGAAAGTATATTCTGACGATTAAGGGAGTACAGGCGTTAACCGAGCATGCACACATGCTTGAGGATAATGATATGATTGAACGAACCATTAATGAACTCGATGTAACGTATTCTGTATCTGGTGAAAATAAGGACGACCTTGCACACATCGCTGAAACAGCGGAGCAGTACTTAAAAAATACAGGCCATATCTGATATGGAATCATCTGAAGTAACGGATGTGAAAAAAAATGAGAAGGCAAAAAAACACCTGTAATCTCCACTGGAGACTACAGGTGTTTTGATGTGTTCTATATAGAAGATTGTTATTAGAATTTTACTGCTACTTCGGAAGCCAATTTCAGACCTGCAGTAACGATTTCTTCAGCACGATCAGCAGAAGCATTATGTCCTTCAACGATAACCACTTCAGGGTTTTGAATGCCCCACAAGCCGAGAACTGTTTTCAGGAAGTTCAGGGACATTTCAGCAGCTGCCATTGGGCCTTCGGAATAAACGCCACCACGTGCGTTAAGCAAAGCTACTTTTTTGTCGCCAGCAAGTCCTACAGGACCTTCAGCAGTGTATTTGAATGTTTTACCAGCTTGGCTCAGGTAAGCAATGTAGTTTACCAATGGAGCTGGAACAGTGAAGTTCCACAGTGGGAATGCAAATACAACTTTGTCAGCTGCCAGGAATTGATCTTGCAATTGTGCTGCAAGTGAAGCTGCTTTTTGCTCGTCAGCTGTCAGTTCAAAACCGTTTGCTGCTTTGTAAGTACCTGTGATAGCAGTGTTACCATAGAATGGGAATTCTGTATTGTAGAGATCCAACTCAGTAACTGTGTCACCTGGGTGGGACTCTTTGTATGCGCTCAAGAATGCATCGTACAATTTAACGCTGACTGCTTGATCTGCAGGACGGTCATTTGCTTTAACAAATAAAATATTAGACATGTTGAATTTTCCCCCGTTAAATAAAATATATGAGTGCTTTTCCTGAACTGGCCACCATTGTAGCTTATATAAAGAAACCAACAACTCATTAATTCATATTATATATAAAAATGTTAGTGGATGCAATAACGTAATCACTTTGGTCATGAACCAATTTTAATTTTTGCTACAAAATCTATTTTTGATCTGACTTAGCTACGAGCCGTAAATTCGGAAATGGCTTCACTGATCAGGTTCATGCCAAGCAGCAATTCATCCCGGCCCGGGTGGCTAAAGTTCAATCGGATGTAACGTTGATCCTGTACACCTGTGGAGCATAGTGATCCAGGAAGAAAGGATACACCTTTGGGCAAAGCCGCCTTAAGCAGAGCGCCACTATCCAATCCTTCCGGCAACTGTACCCACAGATACATTCCGCCCTCAGGGATGTTGTACTGACACCCTTTCCAGCCCGGCCTCTTCAACAGTTCAAGCATCAGTTTGAGTCTTGTCTTATACTCCCGATTCAACATCGATAGGTGATCACTCCAACGAAATGGGGAATGGGCAAGCAATTGATACAACAGCCGCTGATTCATCGGACTGGACTGACCATCTGCAATTCGTTTAACCGAGGCCATTGCCTGAATCAGCGCAGGATGTCCAGCGGCCCATCCGGTTCGAAGAGCGGGCGCTACCGTTTTGCTGAATGAACCAATGTAGAGAACATGTCCACCCTGATCGGCAGTATCCAGTGCAAAGAGTGAAGGATATTTACGATAGAATTCCGTTGGCTCAAGGCCATCGAAATGGAGCTCTCCGTAAGAATCATCTTCCACAAGCAGTACACCATAGCGCGAACACAGCTCAAGGACTGCCTCCCGCCGCTCCATACTCCACAAAGCACCGGTCGGATTCGAGAAACTGGGTGCAGCAAAAAGCAGCTTCGGTCTAACCTGCTGCATGTGATGCTCTAAAAGGTCTGGCAGTATGCCGTCCCGATCACCCATTACGGGCACAATCTTGGCTCCTTGCATCTCCAGAACCTCAAGACAGCCTGGAGATGTGGGATGTTCAACCAGTACAGAATCTCCTGGCTCAAGCAATAGACGCATCACCAGATCGATGGCCTGCTGGGTACCAGTAGTCAACAGAATCTGCTCGGGTACCGTTCGTATGCCTTTGCGTGCATTCCAGTCTTTGTTCAACCACTCTCTTAGGGGTGTGTAGCCTGCTGGCTCTCCATATTGCAATGCGGAGGGGCCTGAACTAAAGACAGACACCGCTGCTTCTTCCAACAATTTGAAAGGAAACAACTCCTCCGCAGGCAATTCTTCCGCCAGAGAAATGAAATAATCCCTGCCAGACATCTCACGTATATCCCTCAGTGGTGATGACAAAAGCCTGTTGGTACGGGAAGCAAAGAAATATTTCATCGATCCGTTCCCCTTTCGTCCCTATTCCGAAACTGTACTCGCAGTCCGCAGCCCTACAACCTATTCCTGCTCGCCATCGAATATGACCGGATGCATACCGAACTGTTGTGATCATGGGAAGAACAGACCTGTTTCGTCAGGATCCCGTCTTCACTTGTCTTGCATGCAAGGCATAACGTTCAATGGCCTGTGCTCTACTGCTCACTTCCAGCTTCACGTATATTTTACGCAGGTAATTATCAATGGAACGTCTGCTAACGTTGATCTCATTCGCTATTTTATCATAGGTTACACCCTGAACAATTCTTTCCATGATAAAAGTTTCGGTTTCTGTTAATTCAATGACACGTGCTTCTGTCGGAGACTCCACAGGTTGCGCCCACTCCGCACTGTTTAACCACGACAATGGAATGGACACATGGCCCTCACGCAATCCAGAGATCAGATGAATCAGCTGGCTAGGGGAAGCCTGTTTGGATAACATGCCGCTTGCACCAAGGCTCATCAGATGACGAAACAGCTTCACATTGTCTTCATCCGTCAAAATAATGATGTGACTGTGAGCTGACAGATTCTTCATCTGGGCAATATATTGATCTGCCTGACCCTCCGGAAGACGATAATCCATCAGAATCAGATCAGGCTGGTGAATATTCACCAGATCGAGCCCTTCTGTTCCGGTCGAAGTCATGCCACGTACCGTCAGATCTTGCTGCTCTTCCAAAATCAATTTTGTACCGAGCATGCTGGTGGGGTGGATATCTATGATGACCACCTGCCATACTTTTTTCATTGTTGTTCCCCCTGTTATGTATTGGACAAATAACTTTTAAATTCTGTCATGATGATTTCATCGTCTATGCGACAATCCGAGTATAGAAGAAGCATAGGTCGGATTATGTCGAAAAACAGAAAAATACAGGAGGAAGCCGATAAAAAAGCTCTATTTCCACTGTATTTTGTTATAAAAACACCATGACGTCCATCTTTCCATCCCCGGAAAGGTCAAAATATAGTATAAATTTCCTGCATTTCTATCTAAAAAAGTCGAAAAACCTGCCCAAAGTTCCTACTTATTGCATCTATAAGAAATTGTATCCTAGGACTTCCTTCCGATGCAATCTCTTTTTACTCTATTAAGTAAAGAATTTCATTTTTGCGTAATCAATAGGGGCATGATAGAATGAGGACTGGAAATTTTTTTGTACCTATAAATGACCAGGAGTGATGATATGAAACCATCTGACCCGTCCTCTGACATCCATCACACCCGGAGCGCCAAAGGCAAGGCTGGATCTTCAATCAAACTGTTTCTGGTAATGTGGATTGTTCTCATTGCACTAGGAGTCGTTGGAACCTACTATTATAGTAACCATCTCCAGCAACAGATGATTAACCAGCTTCAAGCCCATAATCAGCAGCAGATTGCAGCGCTAAAAACCGACTATGAAAATCAGCTAACAACGATATCAAAGGAAGTAGAAGACCTGCAGGGACAGGTTCAATCCTTCAATGAATTGCTGACTTTCACCAAGGATAATGCAAGTGACAAAACGGATAACAGCAACAAACTGTATACCCAGCTGAGCGAAGTCAAAAAACAACTGGAGACACTCCAGAAAAAGATGGACCTGCTCAAATGATTACACCCGTCAAACAGGTTAATCGTTTTTTTATGCTTGCACTCGCTCCTTTTGTTGGATTGATATTATGCCTGCTGCTGCTTCGTCCTCCACTTGAACCCGGAGGTTTGATGCCTACCGAACTGTCAGAGGATACGATTACACCCCGGACCCAAGCAATTAGCCAAGAGCTTGCGGGGGCAAAAGATGCTGCTGTCCAGACTTCTTCTTCTATTAAAAGAACGACACAGCTCTATAATAAAACAACTAGTACGATGTCTACACTTGTGCAGAAGGCTTCCACCCAGGCGGATCGTCCGGAAACGATCTACAACAAACGGATTTCATCCAAGCTTGGCGTTCCATTTGAACGGGTAGACAGTGACCGGCTAACGATTGAAATGTACAGAGTGAATCCTGGCAGCTATAAGGGCTATGCCATGAAGATCAAGCTAAAAGACCCTACTGCCATGCAGATGGCTCTAGACAGTGAACCTGGGCGTTCTGAGACGACCATGCAGGCTGTGAAGCGTAACGGCGCAATTGCCGGGATTAACGCAGGTGGATTTGCTGACAGTGGCGGCAAACGTTATCCACTTAGCACAACCGTCATGGACGGGAAGTACGTGAACGGTTTCCAGGCCAGTTTCAAAGATCTCTTTTTTGTAGGACTTAACGATGCCGGTAAACTGGTCGGAGGCAAGTTCTCCGACAAAAACTCACTGGATCGCCTGCAACCACAATTTGGGGCTACGTTTGTTCCGGTGCTGCTACAGAATGGGCGTAAAACCACAATTCCTGCCAAATGGAAAGTATCACCCAAACGAGCACCACGTACAGTCATTGGCAATTATAAGGATGATCAGTTATTAATCATTGTGGTCGACGGATATAATGAGGGCGGAAGTTCCGGTGCTACCCTTGAAGAGTTGCAAGGACGGTTGTACAAGCTTGGGGTGATTGACGCCTATAATCTGGATGGCGGTGGATCATCCTCGCTTATTCTGAATAATCGGGTTGTAAATAACCCTTCAGATGGCAGCCTCAGACCGGTGCCCACACACTTTTTATTTTACAAATAATAGGGTGAAGCATTTCTTTTCTACCTATAATGGTTATAATAGAAGAAAATGAGCTTGTGCAGGAGGTGCGAAGGGCATGTCATTTTCACTGACATTCTGGATTATTGCAATCGTATTGACTCTCTTCATTACAGGCATTCTCACTTCATCCTACAACAATGACAAAACAAAAGGCTTGTAAAGGCCAAGCCTCTCTCCGGAGAGGCTTTTTCTATTGCTTCATCCTCGAAATAACAAGAGACAAGGCTTAAAAGAATGATTCGATTCTTCTAAGCCTTGTCTCTTGCTGTATTCGGGATCAATAGCTAACCGCCCGGTCATTCCGCATGGATATAACCGAATCAGACGGAATAGGCCCACTCACCGACCCACCCTCAACTAATGTCACATAAATTCGTTCATGATCAACGGGTTCTCCAGCAATAATCTTGATCAATTGTTCAGCAGCGAGCGATCCCCACTTGCGCTTGGAATAATCAATGCTTGCCAATCTCGGCTGGACGTATTTGCTCAATTCAATATTGTCGAATCCGATGACATCAATCTCCTGACCAACGCCAAGTGCACTGTCTGCCAGACGATCACACAAGCCAATAGCCATCTCATCATTGAGGCAGAATACCGCTGCGGGTCCATCATACACCTGCACAATCTGATCTGCGGCTTGTTCTCCACCACTCTTCTCAAAATCTCCCGTGATCTCAATCCATTCCACATCGGCTTCACGTTCCGCAACCTGTCTTACAGCCTTTAACCGCTGCACAGAGTCAAACGAACCTTCCGGTCCTGTCACCACGTAGATTTTCTTATGTCCCTGTTCAATCAGATGTTCCATCGCAAGTGTCGCCCCGGCTTTGTTATCCAGCAGAACCTGATTAATGTTGGGATGATCCATCTCACGGTCCAATACAACGATTTTGTGCCCACGATCGGCATACTGCATTAGTTCCTCACTTGCAAACGTATGATCCAGAATGATCGCACCATCAATCATTCTCTCTGGAAGCATGCGATGGGATTGTTTACCACTGCACACGATCAGGTCATAGCCTTGAGCGTTACATACGGCTTTCATGCCACTCAGCAAGTCTCCATATACATCTCCGCTAAAATCGGTCAAGAAAACACCTAGAATTTTGGATTCCCTCTTCTTCAGTGTTCTTGCTGCGGCATTTGGAACATAGTTCAGTTCTTTGGCAATGGCCAAAATTTTGGAACTCGTCTCATCGGTCACTTTGTTGCTGCCATTCAGCGCATATGACACAGTAGAGATGGAAACTCCCGCCTGTTTGGCGATATCCTTGATACTGACCACATTCTTCGCTCCCCTGTTATGTTCATCAGGCCTTCCATAACAAAAGGCCTGACACATTACTCTTTACATTCACAAGATTAAACAAGTCTGAATGATTTCTTCTGAGTATCCCGACTGTTTGCACCCACAAGAATATGGAACTCGCCTCGATCACTGCGGTGGCTTAAATCGGAATGGTGATAACAAAGCTGTTCTTCATTTAACGTAAATGTGGCTGTACCACTCTCGCCTGGCGCCAGTGCAAGTTTCACATATCCTTTCAGCTCACGCATAGGACGAACGACTTCACCCGTTACATCACGAACGTACAACTGAACGGTCTCTACGCCTGCGCGCTCACCCGTGTTTGTTACACGTACTTGGATGCTCAGGGACTCTTCGGCAGTCATCTCGTTACTTGACACTTCAAGATCACCATAAGAGAACGAAGTGTACGAGAGACCATAACCGAACGGAAGCAAAGGTTCATTCGGGCTGTCAATGTATTTGGAGACATAACGTTCTTCCGTCTTCTCCGGGTTCAGTGGACGACCTGTATTGAAATGGTTGTAATAGACCGGAATCTGACCTACGGACTGCGGGAAAGACATCGTCAGACGTGCAGATGGATTCACTACACCTGTCAGAACATCTGCGATCGCCGCTCCGCCTTCACTACCCGGAAACCAGGCTTCCAGAACGGCATCCGATTCATCGATTACACCATGCAGATCCAATGGACGGCCGTTGAAAATAACGCTGGCAATCGGTTTTCCCGCTGCTTTGAGCTGTTTAACCAATTCCAATTGGGCTGCCGGCAGACGAATATCAGTACGTGATCCACCTTCTCCACTCATCTCGGAGTCTTCACCAAGAGCAAGGACAATCAGATCTGCTTTGCTTGCCACTTCCAGGGCTTCGGCAATCTGCTCAGCTGTAATCGTATGAACATTACTGCCTTGAGCGAATTGAACTTTCCCACCCGTCAGGCGTTCTTGCAGAGCTGTTCCCAACTTAACTGCATCTTCCTTAACTCCTTCACAGGACCACCAGCCCAGAATATCAGGACTCTGTGCAAAAGGACCAATGAGGGCTACATTAGCGTCAGGTTGAAGTGGAAGCACACTGTCATCATTCTTCAACAGGACAGCTGATTTCGTTGCCAGTTCATACGATACCTGACGGTGCTCTTTGGAGAATACAATCTCACGTTCACGTTCAGGATCAGCTGCACGAAGTGGGTTATCGAACAATCCCAGCTTTTCTTTCAGTTGCAGAATTCGCAGAACGGCTTCATCAATGAGCTTCTCATCCACTTCACCACTCTCAATCAGTTCAGGCAAATGATGCACATAACAAGGTGTCATCATCTCCATATCTACTCCTGCGCGAATGGCACGATATGCCGCTTCACGATCATCTTCCGCAGCGCCATGCGCAATCATTTCGCGAATGGAAGCCCAATCCGAGATTAATACACCATCAAAGCCCCACTCGTCACGCAAAATACCGCGCATTAACTTCTCATTGCCACTTGCCGGAATACCGTCAACCGTATTGAACGAAGTCATGACCATTTCCACGCCCGCATCCAACGCTGCTTTGTACGCTGGCAAATAGTACTCACGCAGGTTACGCTCAGACATGTCCACCGTATTGTAATCCCGACCACCCTCAGCCGCTCCATAAGCCGCAAAGTGTTTAACACAGGCTGCAAGACGATCTGGCTCATCCTTCAAGCTGTCGCCCTGATATCCACGTACAAACGCAGCCGCGAACAAACTGTTCAGATAAGGATCTTCTCCTGTCGTTTCCATCACACGGCCCCAGCGCGGGTCACGAACCAGATCCACCATAGGTGCAAAGGTAACATGCAAACCGGATACAGCTGATTCACGTGCTGCAATTTCAGCACTTTTCTCAGCCAGTTCTGTGTCCCATGAACAACCGATCGCCAGTGGAATCGGGAAAATGGTTTTGAATCCATGAACTACGTCAGCCATGAACAAAAGCGGAATGCCCAAACGACTTTTTTGCATATAAGCTTGCTGTACATCAATGATGGCCTGCGCACCGGACAACCCCAGAATGGACCCACTGGCATCTACGGACTGCTCCGTAATTCCCATCTCTTCCATCGGCCCTGTGATCTGACCTTCAACATTTGTTCCTTCATAGAAGTTGGCAGTCAACTGAAGAAGCTGAGCTGTTTTTTCCTCCAACGTCATCTGTTTCACCAGGTCTAACAACTGCTCGTTATTCATCTGATCGTATCCTCCACTACAAGTTGTTGAAATAAAGAACCCGGCTGCGTTCGGGGAGAGACCGCGCACCGGGTTCAAAATTAATTACTGAATGATTACTAGAATTTATCGTTTAGCTCATCCAGATAAGGTTGAACCAGGGACATTTTACTGTTTACCCATTCTTTCCAGTTTGCCTCTAGATCTCCGTTTTTGAGGATCAAGTTGGCATATTCATTCTGGTAGTCGAATGAAGCCTGACTCTTAGCTTTGGAATCGTACAGGTTGACATCCCAATCGTATGGTGCAAGGGATTTGCCTTCTGTACCAAGTTTTGCTTTTTCTTCGAACAATTTCACGGCTCTATCACGGTAATCTTTTTTGATTGCAGGGTTTACAACACTGAAGTCGTCACCGAGCAGGTACAGACCTTCGAAACGTGCTGGGTATTTATCTTCCAATACCGTTCCTTCTGGCAACAAGCTAACGAGTTCGTTGTTTTCATCATATTTCCAATCTTTTCCTTCAAAGCCCATGTTGATGAGCAACTGTCCTTCTTTTGTTGCGGAGTAATCGATCAGATCCATGATCCGTTCGAATTTCTCGTCACTGATGTCCGGATTGAAGATCAATGCAGACCAGAAGTTGGCTTGTTCCATGTTACGGTATTTCCCGTCATCGCCTACTACGATTGCTGTGTGTACCAGTTCATCACTATCTACACCCAGATTTTTTTTCATATCGGAATCCAGACCTTGTCTGTAGGAAGCCAGTCCGCCCAGACTTGTTACAGCAGCTGTACCTGTTACTTTGAAGTTGTTTTGACCTTCATTGTTTTTCCATGTGTAGAACTCAGGATTGAGCAGTCCGTCTTTATAGGCTTTTTGCATCAATTTAAGTCCTGTCAGCGTTTCAGGATCTGCTGGTCCCCAGTGGAATTGGCCATCTTCACCTTTGTAGAACGGAGAGTCAGTCATGGCATGCACACTGTTTGGCATAATCATGTTTGTCATAGCATCTGCCGCATTGTAGGACAGAGGTACAAGTTTGTTACCCACTTTGCCTGGATCTTTTTCTTTCACTAGCGCAGCATATTCATTCAATTCGGTTGTTGTATAAGCATCTTTCAGTTCAAAACCAACCGCTTCAGCCCAGTCTTTACGAAGCGCAATGACACCAATTTGGTTCGTGAGTGGGTCAGCCGGTTTGTTCTCGAAATAGATTGGTCTAGGCAGGACATATGTTCCACCTGTCAATTCTTCCAACTTGTCTCCAAGACCCGTCAAATTGTAAGCTGCTGCCACGTTAGGCCAGCGTTCTTTCCAGTCATCCGGGAATTTGTAGAACAAACCTTGTTCAATGCTGTTAATGGCATCGCCATGTACGTAGTTCCATACCGCTACATCCGGCAAGTCGCCAGAGTTGATCCACAGACGAAGTTTCTCGCCCCATGAATCCCAATCGATATAGTTGTAGTCCCAAGTTACATTAAATTTGTCTGTCCAGAACTTGTGGAAGTCATTATCCAGGTTCCCGTTTTTGATTTCTGTCAGGTTAGCTACAGAGATGGTCAGGTTGTCTTTGTAATTTCCCTCTGCATCTTTTTCGTTACCACCTGAAGCTCCTTGACTGGAACAAGCGGTCACCATCAGCATAACTACACTAAGCGTGATGGCAAAGAGAGCTCTTACTGACAACTTTTTTTTCGTTTTCATGTTTTACCCCCATGTTTTTAGTAGAATTTTATTGCAAAATCCTATACGTATATCAGGTCTTGATTGCCCCTGTTAATACCCCTTTGGCAAAGTGTTTTTGCAGCATTGGGAAGAAACACATAATTGGTACCATGGTGACAAATACGGCCGCCATCTTCATACCCATTGAGAAGTTGCTTGCCTGGGCAGCATCCACACTGGATGCATTGGATGCATTCGTCGTAGATGTCACGATAATATTTCGGAGTACATTCTGGAGCGGTAACTGATCCGCTTTCCGAAGGAATATCATCGCATCATACCAACTGTTCCAGTAAGCTACACCGTAGAACAACGTGATTGTAGCCATAATTGGTGTAGCCAGCGGAAGAACAACGGAGAACAAAATTCTCCACTCTCCTGCTCCATCCAGTCTCGCCGATTCCATCAGCGATTCAGGCAAGGTGTAGAAGTAGTTCATCATCAGAATCATGTTAAACGCACTGAAGCTTCCCGCCAGGATAACGGACCACAGCGTACCTGTAAGATGAAGTGATTTCATGATCAGGTACAGCGGTACGATACCACCATTAAAGATCATGGTGAACAGTACCAGGAAAAAGAGAAATTTCTTAAACGGAAATTTGTTGCGACTAAGGCCATATGCCATGCTTGTTGTCAGGAACAAGCTGAGTGGCAAGCCGATGACTAGCAATATAATTGTATTTTTGTACCCCGTCAGAATCGTTCCGTCAGCGAACAATGCCTTGTAGGAATCCAATGTCCATTCTTTAGGGAACATCAAAAATGGATTGTCAGCATATTCTTTTTGTGTTGCAAACGAAATCATGATGACATTCCAGAACGGAATCAGGATCATCAGGGCAAGCACTAGTAATACGGCGAAAATAATGTAATCGAGAAGTGTCATTTTTTCTGTACCAATTCTCGGTTTTTTGTTAGCTTTCTTGCTCATCTCATTTTTCCTCCTCTCTTATCGGAACAAACCGTCTCCGCCAAGCCACTTGGCAAATCTGTCAGCAAGAAGCAGCAAGGCCATATTCACCAGGGAACGGAACAAGCTGACCGCTGTCGAGAATGAGAAATCGGTAGATGACTGGAACGTAATCCGATAGATATATACATCGAGTACTTCCGATACATTTTTGGTAGCGGCATTTGCCAAGTTGAAGATCTGGTCAAACCCGGAAGACATCAATCCACCAACCGAGAGAATAAACATGATTGTGATGGTTGGAAGGATGTTCGGCAAAGTAATTTTGAACATCTGTTGCATACGGGAAGCCCCGTCAATCTGTGCTGATTCATACTGATCCTGATCAATACCGGAAATGGCAGCCAGGAATATAATCGCGCCCCATCCACTTGATTTCCAAATATCAGTCAACAGCAACATGGGTACAAAGTTGGATTCGGACCCCAGGAAGTTAATCGTTGGCAATCCGAGTAATCCGAGCGCGCTATTTACCAGTCCGTCATATGCCAGCACATTGATGACTACCCCGGATACGATGATCCAGGAAAGGAAGTGCGGGAATGTAAGAACGGTTTGGAACAATTTTTTTCCTCTGCGCATCCGCAATTCATTCAGCAACAGCGCCAGAATGATCGGGAACGGGAACTGAATAATCAGTTTCAGAATATTGATGTACAGCGTACGCCATACTGCGTCGATAAAGGTTGGATCACGGAAAACATATTTGAAGTTCTCGAATCCGCTCCATGGACTTCCCCAGATGCCCAGGTTGGCCTTGTAATCTTTGAATGCCAGAGACAGGCCACCCATCGGCATGTAGGCAAACAGAATTAGCCAGACAAGCCCCGGAATAAGCAGGGTGTATGTCATTCGGTGCTTCCAGATTTCAGTCCAGAGCGAATTGCCCTTCACGTTTCCCTTCAGCTTTTTGCTAGGTCCTTCGGCTGCAGGTTTCACATTGCATCTCCTCACTCTACTATGGTCTTGTCGTTGTACAGAAAATCAAACATCGTTCTCAGGTGGTGCTCCCAAAATCTCCATTCATGAGCCCCCGGCGTCTCCACATACCGAAAATCAAAGGCAGTCCCCTGCATGTATTTCGCATAGTCGCGATTCATCTCTACAAAGGGGTCACTATCGCCACAGCAACTGAGGATATCCGGTAAAGGAACACCCTGTTCCAGCAACTTGGCCGACAGTGCGTAAATATCCTGATCGGCTTTTACCTGTAAACGTTCTCCAAAAACCGCTTTCATTTCCTTGATCATTGTCGCTGGCATATGGGGATCATGAAGCCGTGTCTGGATATCCGTTACGCCGGATAGAGACACTACTTTGCGATATCGCTCTGGATAAGTTAGTCCACATTTCAGTGCACCATATCCACCCATGGATAAACCTGCAACGTATGTTTTCTCCGGATCAGGATTCAGATTGAGCAGACGCTTGCATATTTCAGGTAACTCCTGAGTGATGTAGTGGAAGTAATTCAGGCCGTATTCCATATCGGTGTAATAGCTTCGATTCGCTTCCGGCATAATGATCGTACAGCCATATTGCGCTGCATACATCTCAATTGTGGTTAACCGTTGCCAGGTACTCGCATTATCGCCTGCCCCGTGCAACAGATATAGTGTACCGCCTGAAGTCTCTCCGGAGTCACTGGACACAACATGTATGCTGGTATTCATGCATAAGGTTGGCGATCCAGTTTCGATCGTTATATGTGCCATAAATGTAACTCCTCTCATCATCGCCTGCTGTCTTTACTCATTCGTTTCTCTGGCGTTGGATTGCAGGCTGTTGTAGATTCCCTTGTATTACGATGGGTTATCGAAACGATTTTCTCGAATCGTTTCAAAACATAGCCAACGTTGATTCACATGGACTTCATTACAACACTTTTAATGTGGAAGCGATTTCTTCGAATCGTTTCGAATAAATCATAAGCCCGATGAGTAAATCCTGTCAATAACCTTTTTACAAATTTCGCGTTTTTTTCTCGAAAAAATGCTCTTTTAAGTCTAAATCTGCGTCCAAAGACACTATTATTACGAAAAAATGAAAATTTAGTAAGTGCTATTACAACTTTAATTGACACCAAACCAGGTTTATACTAACATGGGTTCTGATTTTGCATTCGAATTACGGAAACGTTTCACCAACCGATTTTACTCAGGTTTCACCTGATATTAGGGAGGTTAATATGTCTGAGCAACTCAAAGGTTTCATTCATACGATTACGGAGCAACAATTGAACGTTTTTTCCATTCGCATATTACAAAAAGGGCATCTGCTTGCCCATTGGGACCGGGATAATGATCAGCGCAGGGTACAACATTCCATCAGTAAATCCTTCACATGTATGGCCGTTGGTCTTGCTCTTGAAGAAGGTCTGATACATCTGGATGCGACACTTGGTGATTATTTCTCTTATGATCATGCACCCGTTGCACAACGCAATCTCCCATCGCCGCAAGAATTGAGACTGCGTGATCTTCTCCGAATGACTTCGGGTCATGACTCTCCCCCTCTTTGGGCTGATGAACGAGCTTCATTGACCGAAAAGGACTGGGCGAAATATTATATGTCTCTTCCTCTGGACCGGGTACCTGGAGAACAATTTACATATAGCAGCGGGGATACGTTTATGATCTCGGCCATGCTACAGGCTGCTACCGGCCAAACCGTGAAAGATTACCTGACTCCACGATTATTTGATCCACTTGGCATTCATGATGTAGAGTGGGAAACCTCTCCACTGGGGGTAACACTTGGCTGTGCAGGTCTTTGGATAAGTAATGAGGAACTGAGTCGATTTGGACAGTTACTGTTGCAGGAGGGCCATTGGGAAGGCACACAGCTTGTACCTGCGGATTGGATTCGACAGGCCACGTCCCAGCAGATCGAAACGACTGGAGACGGTGATTGGGGAAAAGGTTACGGGTATCAGTTCTGGATGTGTTCCCATGATGCTTACCGCGCCGATGGCGCCTATGGTCAGTTGTGTATCGTAATTTCCTCAAAGGAAGCTGTCATATGTATTAATAGTGAGGAAGAAAATATGCAAGGCATCCTGAATGCCGTGTGGAATGAGGTTTTACCCCTTTACACCCAGCGTTAGTATACGTATTTTATCTTTTTTTCAAATTGCAATTATGCCATTCAATTGAGAATAAAACAAAAAAAACGCCACGGGGTCAATGGACCCCATGACGTTATTTCTTATCCGTGTTGTGGAAGCTGAGTCATTTCATCTAAACATTGTGCGCATATGTAACGCTCTTTGAACTCGTTGACTTCCTCGATGGATCCGCAGAAAATACATTTTGGACGATATCTCTCCAAGATAATATGGTCCCCTTGTACTAAGATTTCTACAGGATCTCCCTCATTCATTTGATACCTTTTACGCAAAGATTTAGGCAATACGATCCTACCTAATTGGTCAACTTTGCGAACTACTCCAGCTGGCTTCATAGCTACGGCACACCTCTCCTATCTTACTCTAAATTTCTAGGTACATTTGTACTATGTTTATAGATTCGCCAAGATTTTGTCGAATCCTGCTGGAAATAAACATTTTTTGTCCTTTTTTTTGAAAAATGTTTTTTTTCCGAATTCTAGCCGTCATTTATAACCAAAATTTATCCTTCTAACCCCGGGAAATTGAGCTGACGTAACGCTTCATATACAATAATTGCTGCCGAATTGGACAGATTTAATGATCTAACGTCACCAGTCATTGGCATTTTCATGCATGTATCGGGATTCGCAGCAATTAATTCAGGTGGCAGGCCTTTAGTCTCTTTACCAAAAACGAGGAAATCCCCATCCTGAAAATTAAAATCACTATATCGGTTCCTGGCCTTCGTAGTTGCATAGAAGAAACGACCTTCCGGATATTTTTCCTGAACCTCAGCAAATGAGTCGTGGTATTCAATATGGACAGCATGCCAGTAATCCAGCCCTGCACGTTTCAATGTAGCATCATCTGTTCGAAATCCAAGTGGACGTACGAGATGCAGATGGGTACCGGTTGCCGCACAAGTACGCGAAATATTGCCTGTGTTCGCCGGAATTTCTGGTTCAACCAGAACGATGTGTAAAGCCATATGTGTTCAATCTCCTTTTCATTTCATGTTGACGACAACCCTCTAATCTTAAAGAAAAGCCCTCCACACGTCAATGTGGAAGGCTCCCTATACTTAATTATCCATTTGTCTTCTGGAAGTGGCTCATGAAGTCTGTCAGTGCCTTAACACTTTCATAAGGAGCAGCATTATAAATGGAGGCACGGAGACCACCCACACTGCGATGTCCTTTCAAACCTACAAATCCTTCTTCCTCCGAAGCCTTGATGAACTTTTTCTCCAATTCTTCAGAAGCAAGACGGAAGGTTACATTCATGAGGGAACGATCTTCTTGTTCCACACAACCACGGTAGAAATCACCGGAACCATCAATTGTGTTATAGAGCAATTCCGCTTTTTTCGTATTTTTTTGCTCAATACCAGCCAGTCCGCCCTGTTCTTCAATCCATTTCAATACTTCATTCACCATATATACTGAGAAGGATGGTGGCGTATTGTACAGGGAATTGTTATCTACATGTGTGCTGTAACGAAGCATGGTTGGAATCGTTTTAGGCGATTCGCTCACCAGTTCCTCACGAGCAATTACAACCGTAATTCCGGATGGACCCAGGTTCTTCTGTGCACCCGCGTAGATCATGCCGAACTGATTAAGATCAAATGGTTTACAGAAAATATCACTCGACATGTCCGCAATCAGAGGTACTGAACCGGTATCCGGGAACGACTTGAATTGCGTACCTTCAATCGTTTCGTTCGAAGTCAGATGCACATAAGCCGTACGTTCTGGCAAACTCAGATTCGAAACATCCGGCAATTTCATAAATTTCTCTGCTTCTGAAGATGCAGCAACATGTGTCTCGCCGATCAACTTCGCCTCAGACAGAGCCTTCTTCGCCCAGCTGCCAGTCATCACGTAACTTGCAGTCTGCCCTGCACCGAGCAGGTTCATTGGCAACATCGCGAACTGAGTGCTTGCACCGCCCTGCAGAAAGAGAACCTTGTATCCTTTTGGATTGCCTAGAAGCGACAACAACCGCTCCTGAGCTTCATTATGTACAGACTCATACACCGCTCCACGGTGAGACATCTCCATAATCGACATGCCTGTATTACGAAAATCTACAAATTCCGCCTGTGCACGCTCCAGTACCTCAAGTGGTAACGCCGCAGGTCCTGCATTAAAGTTATACGCTCTTTTTGTCACAAAATCCCCCGCCCTTTCCATCCGTAACTCTGACATACAAACAGCATTTTGCACAATTCGATTAGAATCGCTCACGGGTATAAGATATAGACAAATTGAAACATTTTGATCTATATCTTACTTATTGAAAGTCGCTCTATGGATTTGTGCAAAATGCACTCAAAGTGAATATTATCGCTATGATATCAGTATTCTCTATCTGCTTCAAGGGTAATATGCACTGAAGTGTTGAATTCAGGTCATCAAATTCCTTTATCACCCTGCAAAGTTAAAGCACTACATTGTTTAATTCAAGGAAAAGCCTCCGAGAGCGTGTCCCGGAGGCTTTAAGTTGGAACAAGAACTGTTCCGACCCCGACCGATTAGCAGTCGAAGTAGAGGCTGTACTCGTGCGGATGAATGCGGATCGCTACTGCTTTCGCTTCATCACGTTTGAGGTTGATGTAATTATCAAGGAAGTCTTTCGTGAATACGCCGCCTTCAGTCAAGAACTCGTTGTCAGCTGCCAATGCATCAAGTGCTTCTTCCAGGGAAGCTGGCACACTGCGGATGTTTTCTTTGTCTGCATCAGACAGGTCATAGATGTTTTTGTCGAGCGGACCATATCCAAGCTCAGTTGGATTGATTTTACGTTTGATTCCGTCCAGACCCGCCATCAGCATTGCGGAGAATGCCAGGTAAGGGTTAGCTGTGGAGTCTGGTGTACGGAACTCGATACGACAACCCTTCGGTGTCACAGCTGCAACCGGAATCCGAACTGCTGCGGAACGGTTACCTTTGGAGTAAACCAGGTTTACTGGTGCTTCGTAACCAGGTACGAGACGTTTGAACGAGTTCGTACTAGGGTTAGTCAAAGCGATCAGTGCCGGAGCATGGTACAGGATACCTCCGATGTAGTGCAGAGCCATTTCACTCAGGTTAGCATATCCCGCTTTGTCATAGAACAATGGGGAATCGCCATCAAAGATGGATTGGTGAACGTGCATTCCGCTACCATTATCACCGAACAATGGTTTTGGCATGAATGTTGCTACTTTGCCATATTGACGTGCAGTGTTGTGCACGATGTATTTGTATGCAAGCAGGTTATCTGCTGTTTTCTTCAGTGTATCAAAACGGAAGTTGATTTCGGCTTGACCCGCTGTCGCCACTTCATGGTGATGACGCTCGATTGACAGGCCAGCTTCTTCCAAAAGGCGACACATTTCGCTACGAATATCTTGTTGTGTATCCACTGGTGCTACTGGAACATATCCGCCTTTAGTACGAACTTTGAAGCCCAAGTTTCCGCCTTCTTCCTGACGGTTAGTGTTCCATGAAGCTTCTTCTGAATCTACGAAGTAGGAAGAGCTGTTCGTGCCGCTCTCATAACGAACATCGTCGAAGATGAAGAACTCGGATTCAGGTGCGAAGAATGCTGTTGTACCTACGCCGCTTTCTTGCAGGAAAGCTTCTGCTTTAACAGCGATGCTGCGTGGGTCACGCTCATAACGCTCGCCATCCGGAGTGAAGATATCACACATAACATTCAATGTAGGGTGTGCAGTGAACGGATCGACATAAGTCGCTTCAGGGTCTGGCATCATAACCATATCGGACTCTTCAATTCCGCGGAAACCTTGGATAGAAGAACCGTCAAAAGCTACTCCATTTACGAACGTGTCTGCATCAACAGCCGAAGCTGGCAACGAGATGTGATGTGCACGACCAGCTAAATCTACAAAACGAAAATCTACCCACTCGATGTTGTTCTCTTGAATTGATTTCAATACGTTTTCAACCGACATGTATTCGTCCTCCCAAATATTCCGAACATTAAACAACCCCACTAAGAAAATGTCTAAATTCGAATTTTTTTCTGTCGTCATTATAAATTTTAAAACATGACATCGTCAATACTTATGTAAGGTATTTTTTGAAGGGATGTTAGATATACTCACACTTTATAAATAACATAAATTCATATAACAACTAGTTTTACATACATTTAACTGGTTTAATGCGGTAAAGCGCCCTCTATTTTAACCTAAATCATGGGAAAAACTTCACATCATAAATGTTTCTTATCACTATTGATTAATAAATACGTTCAAAACTGCAAAATATGCAAAAAACCGAGCATCTATCTGATTCCGTTGCAATGAACGAGATCAGAGGAGATGCCCGGATGATGATCCAGACCTTGACTATGAAATTCTTATTACACGCCTACACGTGCCGGGAAAAATTCTGCCGGTTGTTTGGCTGTGCTGAATGATTTACCCACGATTGGTGCCAATTTCTCCAGATCCTGCAGCAGGTTGGCGAATTGGTCAGGGAACAAAGACTGCACACCATCTCCTGTCATGGAGTTATCCGGATCGGTATGCATTTCAATGATCAGGCCATTGGCACCTGCAGCAACAGAAGCTTTTGTCATCGGTTCCACCAGTTCACGTCGTCCAGTACCATGGCTCGGATCGGAAATAACCGGCAAATGGCTCAGAGACTGCAGAACAGGGATCGCTGACAGATCCAACGTATTCCGTGTGTAGGATTCAAACGTACGAATACCACGTTCACACAGCATAACATTTGGGTTACCACCCGCAAGAATGTATTCAGCCGCATTCAACAATTCATCGTATGTCGCACTGAAACCACGTTTCAACAATACCGGCTTGCCACACTCACCCAATTTGCGGAGCAGGTCAAAGTTCTGCATGTTACGTGTACCTACTTGCAGAATATCTGCGTACTCGGCGCAAATATCCACATACTCAGGTGTCATGACTTCTGTAATGGTCAGCAGATCATGTTTCTTGCCTGCTTCCGCCATCATGATCAATCCCTCTACGCCCGTTCCCTGGAAGCTGTAAGGACCCGTACGAGGCTTAAATGCTCCCCCACGTAACACTTGCCCACCAGCAGCTTTCACAAGCCCGGCAATCTCATCAATCTGTGCAGCGGATTCAACCGCACATGGTCCGCCCATGACAACAAGTTCTTTTCCGCCGATATCTACACCTTTGATGGAGATCACCGTATCTTCCGGATGGAAGTCACGACTTGCCAATTTGTAAGACTTCGAGATTTTAACGACATTCTCGACACCTTTCATTTGGCGAAGATGCTCTTGCATTTTAGGTTCAACTTTACCAATCAAACCAATGATAGTACGATCCTCTCCGCGAGAGATATGCACCTGAAGCCCTTCTTTTTCAATAACTGCAACGATATCCTGAATCTGTTCCTCCGGTGTAGCTTTGCCTGCAATAACGATCATATTAATTCCCATCCTTCCTTGTATGAGAGCACAATAATTTCCTTAACGTGCGTCTGATTAAATATAAAAACTCTGTCGTGCTTAAACGCTTGTTCGCTTTTAAGCTTTTATCCGTTAAAGTGAATATACCATAGTTATCTGATTGCGTCAAGGTACACATTCCTTATCCATATACAAAAAAAGAATCCTGCTCCACAGGCTCCGACATTCGGATCTGCATAACAGGATTCTTCTCATTCACATCTCGTTTTTAATTCACATACACTTAGACTTACTTTTACATTTCCTAAGGTGTACGTGTTTTTTCTCTAACTGGAGGCAACAGTTTGCTCATGTTCACGGTACGTTTGATCTCCCACGTCTCCGGCTTGTCATGTTCATACTGTTCCAGGTAAAGGATGACTTCTTTCGTGATCGGTGTTGGTGTTGATGCACCCGAAGTAACCGCCACCTTATTTACACCTTTCAGCCATTCTTGCTGAATCTCGGAAACATCAGATACACGGTAGGCCGTAACACCCGCAATCTCCTCCGACACTTGTGCCAGACGGTTAGAGTTATTGCTGCGAGGATCACCCACCACGATAACCAGGTCCGATTGACCTGCCTGTTCCGCTACAGCTTCCTGACGAACCTGAGTTGCAAGGCAAATCTCATTATGAATCTCTGCGCCCGGAAACTTCTCCAGCAGACGGCTCATAATGTGTTTAATATCCCACTGGCTCATCGTTGTCTGATTCGTAATAAGGATTTTGCCTGGAGATACGTTCAGTTCTTCGATCTCTTCTTCCTTCTCGATCAGATGAACGAGATCTGGTGCAACACCAACGGCACCTTCTGGTTCAGGGTGATTCTTTTTGCCGATATAGATGATCTGATAACCCTCTGCCGTCTTCTCCCGAATGAGATCATGTGTCTTGGTGACATCAGGGCATGTTGCATCCACTGTTGTCAATCCTTTGTCCCGTGCCAACTTGCGCACTTCAGGAGATACACCATGAGCTGTGAAAATAATCGTGCCACTCTCCACTTGGCTCAAAATATCCATCCGGTTCGGACCATCCAATGTAATAATACCTTCATCTTCAAAGGAATCCGTCACATGTTGGTTATGCACAATCATACCCAATATATAAATAGGTCGTGGTAAATCCAGATTGCGTGCCGCTTGACGCGCGAGCACCATCGCATCCACAACGCCGTAACAATATCCCCGCGGCGAAATTCGTAGTACTTCCACTTGGTTGCCACCCGCTTTCTTTCTCGGCAACGTTGCCGATGTAATTGCAGTCCTGTCTATTATACCTTTATTCGATAGGCGGAGCAAAGACAACCGGCAACCAGATAATAAAGGTGGTTCCTTCTCCACGTCTGGTCACAACCTCAACCGATCCGTGGTGTTCTTCAATAATCCACTTCGCAATCGAAAGTCCCAGACCGATCCCCGGTGTCGCCCCACGGGATTCATCCGCCCGATAGAAGCGATCAAAGATGAACGGCACTTCGTCCCGATCCATCCCAATACCAGTGTCGCTGATGCGTAGTCCTACCTGACCTTTGTATAATACGGCATCCAGCGTCACAGAGCCTTCAGGTGTGTATTTAAACGCATTTTCGATGAAAATAAACAACATCTGTTGCAGATAGTCCTTGCTACCGTTCACATAAATACCATTAAGGATGGAAAAATCTCCTGGAAGCCAGTCTGCCTGACGATCCAGAAATTGTGCTCTACGTGCCACTTCCTGTACGAGAATTTGCAGCGGGGTCGGATTCAGTTCAATTTTCTGACCCGTATCCGCTCTCGCCAGCGATAACATGTCGCTGATCAGCCTGCTCATACGTTTTCCCTCGTCCGCCATATCTTCAATGGCTTCCAGCGACATTTGTTTGACGGTCTCCTCATCCAGATTCGGTCGGTCGGTCCCCTCCTGATCCCACAGCTTCTTCAGGAAGTCTACGTTCCCGCGTATGGTGGTCAGCGGCGTACGCAGTTCATGCGATGCATCGGATACAAAGCGGCGCTGGGCAGCATTCGTCTCCTCCAAACCACGGAATGACAATTCTGTACGTTCAAGCATATTATTCACCGTTTCAATCAGACGCCCGATCTCATCCTTCGGCCCAGCATATTGAATACGTACACTTAAGTCATCTCCAGATTGAATCTGATTGGCGGCATCAATGACAGTTACGAGCGGACGCATCGACTTGCGAGCCAGGACGAGACCTGAGGTAATAGCGAGGGCCATCGCTACCAGCCAGCCAAAAACCAAAATATTAAGCAACGCTTCCAGCAAGCGCTCCTGTGAACTTACATTCGCACCAACCTGAAGAATCCCACGTACTTCATTGGTTCCCTGAAGAGAAAGGGGAAGCTGATTCACCAGAAACGGTGTACCATCCACATAGATCTTGGATATGCCTCGCTTTTCAAGAATTTCATTGGCTTTTAATACCGGAAACTGAATCTCCAGTTTTTTCATATTGCCGGAAATTATGCCTGAGCGACTCTGATAATCCCAGAGTTGAATGTAAATTTGTGCCTCCTGAAGCTGGCTCTCTGTAAATGGGTCCAGATCCAACGACTGCGAAAGAGGATTTACACCAATTTGATCCGTAATCCGGGCACTTTTCACCTTTAATTGCTGTTCGACTTCCTGATAGGAATTAAAATAAACAAAGGCATAGATGACAACGCCCCAAAAAATAAGCACGGCGGCCAGAATACCAGAATACCATGCGGTTAGTCTTAACCGAATGGACATGTCAGGAGTCACCTCTCAGAATATAACCGGCTCCCCGGATGGTCTGGATTAGACGTTTGCCACCGTATTCTTCAGTCTTCTGTCTGAGCATGGCAATGTATACTTCAAGCACGTTAGACTCACCGCTGTAATCATAACCCCAGATTTTATCCATAATCAGATCACGGGACAGTACCCGTCTTGGATTTTGCATGAACAGATTCAACAGTTCAAATTCTTTGGCAGTCAGCTCCAGACGCTGCCCATCTCGCAATACTTCACGTGAGTCATTGTCCAGAATGATATCTTCATACATCAGACGATTGTCTGGTGTACCCGCACTATCTGACTTGCGGCGCAGCAATGCCCGGACACGTGCCAATAATTCTTCCAGCGCAAAAGGTTTTACAAGGTAGTCATCGGCTCCTGTGTCCAGTCCGGTCACCCGGCTCTGTACTTCATCCTTGGCCGTAAGCATCAGCACAGGCACTTTGCTGCCTGCTTCTCTCAATCTGCGACATACCTCAAATCCGTCAATCTGCGGCATCATCACATCCAGCACAACGATGTCCGGCTCCTTGTCCATCAGTTTGCTGAGGCCTTCGGCTCCATTGGAAGCCGTCTGTACCTCATATCCTTCAAAAGCCAGCCCCCGGCGGAGCATGGATACAATTTTTTCGTCATCATCCACAATCAAAATAGTTGAGCGCATGGTGGTCTTTCTCCTTTATCCTAACGTTTTATCCCATTGTAACAGGCAGAAGCACAATCTGCATCTTCAAGTAGGCGTCTCCAATCCGTCCTGGTCCATTGTAACCCTGCTTCATCAGGGCAAAAAAACGGAAGGGCCTTCAAACCCTTCCGTTGTGTTAATCCTTACCTTATATTTATGGTTGCTGCTGTTGTGTATCTGTGGTTTGTGAAGTATCAAAATCATTTTTGTTGCCGATTTTGATTTTCAGATCCATCTTCTTACCATCACGCACCACGTTCAGTGTAACTTCACTACCGATTTCCTGTTTCTTGATGAAATCAATCAGATCTTGACTTGTCGCGTACGGCGTACCATTGGCACCTGTGATGATGTCATATGCACGAAGATCTGCTTGGTAAGCCGGTGATTGGAAGATCGTGCTGGCTACAACTGAACCTTCGGTAACGTCTGTTCCCATTTGTTTAGCAACTTCAGGCGTGAGAGCCATCAGAGACGCACCGATAAAGGGTACTGGCTCTTTGGGAACTTCTTTGTTCTCTTTAAGATATTTAACAGCTTCAGAGATGACGCTCGACGGGATTGCAAAACCAATCCCCTGTGCATCTGCGCTTACTGCAACGTTCATTCCGATAACTTCCCCATTCAGGTTAAGCAACGGACCACCGGAGTTACCCGGATTAATCGAAGCATCGGTTTGCAGCAAATGGCTGTACTCGCGTGTTTTTCCTGTTTCTTCATCTGGAATGCTGATCGTACGTTCTTTGGCACTCAGTACACCTGCTGTAACCGTGTGTTCGAATCCTTCAGGGTTACCAATAGCTACAAGCCATTCACCGACTTGAGTACTGTTGGAATCACCCAGTGGAGCTACAGGGAACGCATCGTCACCACTATTTTTCTCAATTTTCAATACAGCCAAATCCAGATCAAAGCTGCTTCCCAGCAATTTAGCCTCATAAGGCTTGCTGTTGTTCTCCAGGGTTACCTGGATTACATCTGCACCCTGAACAACGTGTTGGTTCGTCAGGATATATCCTTCTTTGTCAAAAATGAACCCGGAACCAATGCCCATAGGTACAAGCTGATTACCGCTTTGTGGTTGCTGGCTTTGGCCTTGATTGCCTTCCGTTCCGCCGCCATTACCAAAGAAGTATTGGTACAGCGGATCACTTGTATTTGATCCACCCGGAACCAATCCTGTACGTGAGGACTGCTTCGCGAGTGTTTCGATTTTGACGACAGCCGGACTTGTACTTGTTACTACGGAAGACACATCTTCTTTGCCTGTTGGCAGTAACGACGCCGTGACATTGTTGCCTCCGCCTGTGTTTGTGGATGCTTCCTGTCCTGAACTTTGATTGTCCGTGTTCGTAAGTGCCGTCTCCGGTGTGAACATGTTTGTTCTGTCAGCTGTGTACATGAGAACGGTGATGACCAGCATACCGGCAATAAAGGAAAATAGAAGTGATCTTACGGAAGAACGTGGCTTGCGGTTATTATAGTTCCAGTTGCCTTTGCCGCCATTCCCTTGATCTCCACCGTTACCTGAGCCGTTTCCGCCGCCTCCTGATGATCTTTTCGCTTGTTCAGATGATTCACTATTATAGTAAGTAGGTACGGGTCTCACCGGATCAGGTTTTGTAATCTCTACATTTCCTTCTTCACGCTGATTATTGCTTCCCATGTGATTTGCTGTATCTTCCTGATTCACGGACTGAAAAGGTCCATAAGAATAATAATAGGAGGATTCGTCCGTTCCGGAAGAATTACGGTTCTCCGTTTGTTTGGTTTCGTTTTCCTCGTCTTGACGGTTCGATCTATAGTTGCGTTCGTCCATGCCTCTCTACCTCCCAATCTCTTATTTCCAAGAGATATTCTTTAACTGTCCTTATTTTGTACTTTAAACCTTAACCGTACCTTAAAAACAATTAAAAAGGAGATAAAAGCACGTAAGAATAGACTCTTTTCCCCGTCACGACAGCATTTTACCCTTTCGTTTTCACCCATCCCTGACGATGCGCATAGATGGCCAACTGTGTACGATCGTCCATCTCACATTTCATCAGCAGGTTACTTACATGTGTTTTGACGGTTTTGATACTGATATGTAATTCTTCTCCGATATCTTTGTTGGTCTTTCCCTCTGCAATAAGCAGCAGTACTTCCTTCTCCCGTTCAGTCAGTCCCGATTCACTCTCTCTCGCTGTACGTTGTCTGATTCCACGGGTTAACGCCTGCGACACATCACCTGTCATAACAGGCATACCTCTATAGGCCCCTTGCAGAGCATAGATCAGTTCCTCAGCAGAGACTGTCTTCAGTACATAACTTACCGCACCCGCTTCAATCGCTTGCACAACCAGATCATCCTCCAGGAAACTGGTGAGCATCACAATTTTCATCCCTGGAAATTCAGTCATGATGGCTTTTGTTGCTTCAGCGCCATTCATTACAGGCATCATCAGATCCATAAGAATCAGGTCCGGCATTTCACTATCATTTAACTTACGTAACTGATCAAGCGCATCCTGCCCGTGGCCCGCTTCTCCCATCACATGAAAAGTAGGTTCCAGCATCAGATATGTTTTCAACCCCATGCGCACCATATCATGGTCATCCACAATCATCACGTTTACTTTACCACTCATTGCGTCTCCCCCTCTGGTTCACTCAGGAACGTTCGGGAATTTCGGGATCAATACCCGTACCGTCGTTCCCGCTCCCGGTTTCGATATAATCTGAACTTGCCCCCCAAGCTTCTCCGCCCGTTCACGCATGGTAGATAACCCGTATGAACCCGGACGCTCCGCTTGCTGCAAAAATCCCTGACCATCATCGCTGATGCTCATGCTGATCTGATGTTCACTCTCCCGTATGGACAGACTAACCACTCCCGCCTCTGCATGCTTCACAACATTGGCAACTGCCTCCTGAATAACAAGAAACAGCTGGTGCTCAATGGCATCCGAGATTCCGCCATCCAGTTCCAGCTCTTTCACACCTTTAAGACCATTCTGCCTGCAATAATCTGGAAACCAACTATCCAGTGCTGCGGTGAGGTCACGCCCTTCCAGCTCCACCGGTCGAAGTTGGGCAATCAATCCTCGCATCTGACGCTGTGCAATATGTGACATCTGGATCAACTGGTCCAGTACTTTACCACCATGTTCCGGATTCATCTCCAGCAGTCGCGGTAAAGACGAAGCCGACATATGCATGGCAAACAACTGCTGGCTAACCGTGTCATGGAGGTCCCTTGCCATTCGTTTGCGCTCTTCAAGCACAGCCCGCTCCGAGGCTTGCTCCTTCTCAATGACTTCCTGTTCACCGAGGCGCTGAAGCAGTCTCATCTTTTTCTCAATCGAATCCATCATGACATTGAACTCCTGATAGACACGACCAAACGAAGCGTCATCCGCTTCAGGCATGCGTACCGCCAGATTACCCTTGGATACTTTCAACATATTGAGATCTAGCAGGTCGATCTTGCGTTGGAGTCGTAATGCAGCGATATATCCGGTGATAACGGTGGCCAGCACAACAACGGCAACATAGGTCCATGCCCGCTGACGACCAGCCCCCATCAACACCTCTCCATACAATAGATAGAATCCGCCCAGTGTAATCAGACCAGTTAGCGCAAAATACATCATCAGTTCCCATTTATTGGCCTTGAGAATTGTTCGAATCATGCATTAACCCACCTTATTCACTTTGACGTCTCCGATAAACACACTTACAATAATCCGTACCTTTTTGCTAGCTTCATGGTAATGGGCAGTTTCAGCCTGGGCACTACTCAGGAATCCGCCGCGTTTCTGGTTCAACAGTGACATATCTCCAATGAAGGAATTTGTCGTCACCGTCACACCCAGATCCATATCTTCCGGAACAAATACTTTCACATCCCCAATAAATGAAGAAATGACAATCTTCGTCTCCCCATAAGGAATCTGTGCCTTCGTCAAATCAATTACAGTATCTCCGATAAAAGCCGAGATGTTCATTGGTTTCAACGAGAACACTTCCTGCCCCATGTACAGATCACCGATGAACGCCGATTTATTAATGGTATTGCCACTGCCATAATCCCCATAACCATTTCCGTAGCCATCATCATAATGTTCTCCATATCCGGTATCGTTAGAGTTATACGATTGATGTTTCTTCTTATATTGATGCCCTTGTGATGATGAATCCGTTGATCCTGTGAAATGAGGGCCATGCGCATCGTTCTTCTGTTCCTGTTTTGGTTTGCCAAATGTTTTCTCGAACTGTTCGTCAAACGACGATGGCATCTCCAGATCCTCCGGAGCCAACGGTTTATAAGGTTGCTCAGGTGCTGGAGGTGGCTGCATCTTGTCATGATGTTTCCGATCACGACGTCGTGGCCCGATCAGTACAAACAATCCTCCGCCAATCAGCATAACCGGGATCAGATAACGAATGAACTCCCCCATGGAGTAATCAATCCATCCCAGGTTACGGGCAAGAAAGTAACCACCAATTGCCAGTACAATTACCGGTCCTATAAAGGCGTAACCCCCGTTGCGACGAATCTCGGAGATTCCTTTGACCCCCCACCAGATTAGAAATAACGGCCAATATGTTCTGAAAATATATCCTACATCAATGTCATATCCCAATTGTCTGAACAAGATCATCGCACCAATAGCAATAAGAGGTATGCCAACCCACCAGCGGTCACGCGTCGATCGTTTCATCGCTCATGTCTCCTTTGT
This sequence comes from Paenibacillus sp. FSL P4-0176, assembly GCF_037975265.1. Lineage (NCBI taxonomy): Bacteria > Bacillati > Bacillota > Bacilli > Caryophanales > Paenibacillaceae > Paenibacillus > Paenibacillus sp. FSL P4-0176. Next base: position 2,053,525 of record NZ_CP150242.1, on the reverse strand, counting down.
CTGTATTATGTAATCAGTGTAACTCAGACAAGACAATGAGAACAGCGGCGGCAGGTGGAATTCATCTCGGTCTCGAGACTGAGATCAGAGGATATTAATGTAAAAACTTCGTATATGTAAAACACCCCGGAGCTGCTGCTCCAGGGTGCTGAATCATCATTTGATTAATGAATCTTCAATTATTTTTTGTATTTTGATGCTTTGCCTTGGCCTTGGCCAGTTTGGCCTGTGTTTTCTACACCGAACTCGGCATTGTATTTTTCATCAGGTGTTTGGAAATTATCTTGTACTTTGTTTTGAGCAGATTGCTTCACTTTTGCTGCTGCATTCTCTTCTCCAAACTCTGCATTATACTTCTCGTTTGGCGTTTGGTACCCTTGTGATTTTTTAGCCACAACGAATCACCTCTCTCTTCATATTTACGATACATTGCTGCACCGCGGGGTTCGTCCCCAGTCAGTATTATGTGGAGAGAGCACTTCAGTTATTCATGTTCAACATGTGAAATTAAATGGCCTTGTCCAACCACGAATCCGGTACAGATTTGTACACGTCGATTGCATCGGCCAACTCGCTGAGCATCTTTTCTGTGCATTTCCCAGCGCCTTGCCTGATCACCTGTACCTCCACATCCTTTTTGCCCCACTCTTTGTACACTTGCTTGGTTGTCGGGAAATACAGATCGATTTTATTGCCTTTGATCGCTGAACCCGTATCTGCAACAATTCCGTAACCATAGCCTGGAATGTACAGAATGGAACCCATCGGGAATAATTTTGGATCAGCTGCAATCGTGGAAACTGTTTCTTTATCACGACGTACTTTTACACCAGAATACGTAATTCCGTATTGCGGGTGTTTTGGTCCTTTTCCTGTAGACTCCACACCTGCCGTATATCCCGTTGCTGTAACCTTTTGTGTACCCAGGATTTGTTCTGAACGCGGAGCAAGCACAGGCATAGACGGATCTGCCACTTGTTTCTCTGGAAGCTCAGGTCTTGGAATGACCATTGGTTGTGGTGACCACAATAAAGCCATATACACCATGGTCGTCAACTGAGCCTCATCGCTGTATTGATGGCTAACCTGTTCCGGAAATTCCTGAATAGGCTTGCTCGAAGTCTTAATAATCAGACCTTCACTTCTACTGTTGTGACTCTCCACATGCAGTACTGCACTTTCCTCTTCAAATGTATAGGCATCCGCCTGATTCAGGTTGATCATCATCCCGGCGAATATTACACAGCCAACCAATAAACCCCGTATATGTTCCTTTTGAATTGAGAATTGCTTTTTCATTGTATAACCTCCCCCCTCACTGCAAAGGTTTTCCAAAAAGCAATTAATCTATACTTTTTACTGCAAACACTACGAAAAAACGCCTGAATAACATAGGTCAATCCCATGTTATTCAGACGTTATTCAGAGTGATCAGCGCAACTTATGCACTGGTTATCTGATAGATCATTTGTTCATTTATACCAAACGTGTTGCAATTTCTTCTTTCAATTGAGCGATAATTTCATCGACCGGTTTCATGCCCAGATCGCCTTCTCCACGCTTACGCACGGATACGGCTTCTGCATTACGCTCATTCTCACCAACAACAAACATATAAGGCATTTTCTCAAGCTGCGCCTCACGGATTTTATATCCAAGCTTCTCGTTCCGCAGATCGGCTTCAGCAGAGATTCCCGCACGTTTCAGTTTCGCTTCCACTTCACGCGCATAATCGTCGAAGTTTCCGGATACCGGGATCACTTTTGCCTGTACCGGAGACAACCACAATGGGAAAGCTCCTGCAAAGTTCTCCAGCAAGAATGCTGTGAAACGTTCCATTGTACTAATTACACCGCGGTGAATAACGACTGGACGATGTTTCTGTCCGTCATCGCCCACATATTCAAGTTCAAAGCGCTCAGGCAACAGGAAGTCCAGTTGAACCGTAGACAATGTCTCTTCTTTGCCCAGAGCTGTTTTGATCTGTACATCCAGCTTCGGACCGTAGAACGCCGCTTCACCTTCAGCTTCATAGAATGGAAGGTCAAGTTCTTCCACAACTTCACGCAGCATGCGTTGGGACATCTCCCACATCTCGTCGTTCTGGAAGTATTTCTCGGTATCCTGCGGATCACGATAGGACAGACGGAAACGGTATTCGTTAATACCGAAATCCTTATAGACTGTTTGAATCAACTCGATAACACGAGCGAACTCTTCTTTGATCTGATCCGGCCGTGCAAAAATGTGTGAGTCGTTCAGTGTCATTGCACGTACACGATGCAGACCTGTTAATGCCCCCGACATTTCATAACGGTGCATCATACCAAGCTCTGCAATACGGATTGGCAGATCACGGTAGCTGTGCATGCTGGACTTGTACACCATCATATGGTGAGGACAGTTCATTGGACGGAGAACAAGTTCCTCGTTATCCATTACCATTTTCGGGAACATATCTTCCTGGTAGTGCTCCCAGTGTCCAGATGTTTTATACAATTCCACGTTACCCAGAACTGGTGTGTATACATGCTGGTATCCCAGGCTTTCTTCCAGATCCACAATATAACGCTCCAGAGTACGGCGCAGCTTCGCACCGTTAGGCAACCAGATTGGCAAGCCTTGACCGACCAGTTGGGAGAATGTGAACATTTCCAGCTCTTTACCCAACTTACGGTGATCCCGTTTTTTAGCTTCTTCGAGGAAGTGCAAATGCTCGTCCAGCTGTGCTTTTTTCACAAAAGCCGTACCATAGATACGTTGAAGCATTTTGTTTTTGCTATCTCCACGCCAGTAAGCACCCGCGACATTCATCAGTTTGAACACTTTGATTTTGCTAGTTGATGGTACGTGAGGGCCACGACACAAGTCGAAGAATTCACCTTGCTCATAAATCGTAATCACGCTGTCCGCTGGCAAATCACGAATCAACTCAAGTTTGTAAGGATCGCCCACTTCTTCGAACGTTTTGATCGCGTCCTCGCGGCTAACTTCCTTACGTACAATTGGCAAGTTCTCATTCACAATACGTTCCATTTCCTTCTCGATCTTTTGCAGATCTTCAGGATTGAGCGCATGTTCGAGGTCTATATCATAGTAGAAACCATCTTCAATGACAGGGCCGATACCGAGGCGTACCTCTTTGTTACCATATAAACGTTTCACTGCTTGAGCCATCAAGTGAGCTGTACTATGACGCATCACTTCAAGTCCTTCTGGTGAATCCAGAGTTACGATCTCCACCAATGCTCCCTCATGAAGTGTTGTGGACAAGTCCACCACGATACCATCCAGCTTGCCGGCTACGGCATTTTTGCGCAATCCGCTGCTAATTGAAGCGGCTACGTCCTCAATGCTGCTGCCATCCGCGTACTCACGTACCGAACCATCCGGTAATTTAATGTTCACTGCCATTTGTCTCATTCCTCCTGTTAATGTAACCTTTGTGTCCAGATATTTATGGACTGATTATCTATTGCTATTCCAGTCATTTTGCAAAGGAACGCAAAAAACACCCGTCCCGGCAAAGGGACGAGTGATATATACTCGTGGTTCCACCCTAATTCAGCTGATTCATCCATATTCGGAAATACAGCCCTCATTGGCATGACGATAACGGGCATGACCCGGCAGATCCTTACTCGCGGATAATCCCCAATAAAGGCGATATTCTAACTCCACTTTCAAAATCGCAGCTACAAAGGGGTAAACCATACGTGATATCCGGAGGAAATTTCAGCCTTGGTTCCTCTCTCTGCACCGATCTTGCGTGTGGTTGTTGTCTTTGTCATCGCTTTTGGTTCAATGGTTCACATGAAAAATTCATGGATCAACAGTTATTATAATTGCCGAGATCACTTGCGTCAAGACCTGTCAACAATCCTGAGCGCAGCACTTCGCATTCCGGGCAATGATGACATATTTGCACTTTGTCTTCAAAGATCTGGCATATGGTCGAGATGATTGGCAGATCCGGGGTGCGTGTATGGAGCATGACCTTCTCAGGAGAGATTGAGATGAGTGTACTTACAATCATATCTTCAATATCCATCTCCAGTTCCAGACCCGGCATTTCCACAACGACCTGTTCATCCTTTTGCACGGGTAACAGATTAAGTCCAGCATCCAGGACCTGAAATTCATGCATTCCCTTGTGTACAAGATGAACCAGAGGTACTTTGGCTTCTTGAAAAAACACAAAATATTTTAACAGCCCCATAAACTCTTCATACTGCCGATCCATCCAAAACTCATCCAGCGCATACTCCACTAATTCCTGAAGCTCCTGCTTATATGGCCGTATGCGGAAGTTGATAATGCCTTCAAGGTGAAAAAAGTGAACATCCTCCAGGTCCTGCCGTAGTCCACTGGCTAACGTAGTACGACGGCGCTCTCGAAGTCCGGGCTGATCCAGATCACCATTTAATAGAAGTGGCATGCAGATTCGATTGACCTTTTCCACCTCATGCTCATCCATGACAGAACACGCCTTGGCGATCATATCCTCCACCATGCTCCGTTCTTGTGTCTCCATAATGAAGTCGGCGAGTCCAAGGGAGAGCAGATCACTGATCCGGGGAAGCCATTGCTGGAAGTCTTCGTGATTCTCATTCCCTCTGCACACCCAGGTTGCTCTTCCATCATTATGTTTGAAGGTGAGCCGAAATCCTCTTTTACTTATATGTAAACCTTTGGTTTTTTCCTTGACACAACGATAAAATTGATCCGCTTCCTCTTGCCCCGATACATCGGTCCATACAGCAAACAGTTCCACAAGAATCACTCCTTTCCTTCCTGTTCAAAGTATATGGCAAGGCCGATGGGGATATACGAAGCGGATTGATGGAAAGCGTGTCATGATTTCTCAGTATATTATAAAGAGGTTTGGAGTTAAGACAAAAATGTGTTATTATTTTAATAACAGTATATTTCACGGGAAAGGAGGGAAGCCAAAATGAGACAACAACCTAGAATACTCCACTACACTATCATTATCATTTTGTGCGTTTTCCAAGCCTTGTGCTTCCCTATTCCGATGCAGTCCGAATCTGCCGTTGGGGTGTCTGTAGAAGCAACTTCCAACAAGGAAGTGCTGTTGCAAATACCCGAATCCCAGCAGAAACCTGTCATTCGCAAATATCCACAAGTTATGTCCAAGCTGATTGCGGTTACGCATAATAAGCCTGTCTTTCTTGTCCTCGCATTGTTATTGATGCTGCGAATCCCTACAACGGGTCTGTCCTTTAAACCGTGGTATTGTTTGTTTAAACGCAGATTATTTCTGCTACCTATTAAGTTTACCAGCATGTATGTATCCCTCACCCCTATAGCACCAAAATACGTAAACGCTCTTCACTAGCCGTTACGACGTATTTACAGGTTGCTTTTGCATGAAGACACCTCTGTAATGAAAGACGGTGCGCTTGTGCATAACTTATAACCCTTTTAGCACACGTTAGATAAACCTATGTTTATGACAGTACCTGTTTTTGTTGTACCCACACCGACAAATTCAAATCATATGGCTGTGTCAGGAATTTCTGGCTCTGTTTACCCGCATCTTTTGATGTTCCCTTGAGCAGCAGATTAATCATTTTCGGGAAATAAGCCTGTCTTCTATGGCCAGCCCCTAATTATAAGGAGGCAACAATCCATGGATGTACGCGAAACAGACTTGCCGGGAATCGGCAAAAAATTTCAGATTGAAACAAGTAGCGGTGATAAAATTGTCATTATTATTCACGATGACGGTCGCCGGGAAATGTACCACTTCGAGTATGATGATCCCGATCAAAGCATCTCGATGATCACACTTGACGATTACGAAGCACGACAGATTGCTGCTATTGTTGGCGGATTAACTTACAAACCAAAACAGCTTGAAAATATTGAAGTAACGTTTGACGACCTGATTATCGAGTGGTACAAAATCGAACCATCCTTCGGAAGTATCGGTAAATCCATCGGTGAATTGGACGTACGTCAAAACTCTGGGGCAACGGTTATCGCCGTTGTAGAGAAAAATCACAAAAAACATATCAGCCCAGGTCCGGAGGTAGTTATCAGTGCAGAATCCACGGTGGTAGCCGTTGGCGAACGCAATCAGCAGAAACTGTTTAAATCCCTCCTCCTGACTGGAAGGGGGTAAATAGATGGATCATTTGATATTCGAAGTAGGTCTGGCCCTTGTGCTCATTGCAGCAGCCGGCCTTTTATCGGCAAAACTAAGATTTTCGGTCGTTCCATTTTATATTCTGATCGGGATGGCCGTTGGGCCACATGCCATGAAAATCTGGCATCTGGACTTCCGTTTTATTGAAAGTCAGCCTTTTATTGAATTTATGGGTCGGATCGGTATCCTGTTCCTTCTCTTCTACCTTGGACTTGAATTCTCGGTAGGTCGTTTAATTAAATCGGGTCGCTCTATTGCAGTTGGCGGCTCGATCTACATCGGCATTAACTTTACGCTGGGATTAATATTCGGTTTTGTGTCCGGTTTCCCAGTTGCAGAAGCACTTATTATCGCAGGTATAACTACCATCTCTTCCAGTGCCATTGTGGCCAAGGTACTCGTGGATTTGAAACGAACGGCCAACCCGGAAACAGAGATGATATTGGGTATTATTATGTTCGAAGATGTATTCCTCGCTGTATATATCTCGATCTTGTCCGGACTTGTGCTTAGTGATTCATCCTCCATCGGAGGCGTCATCATGTCTGCACTTATTGCACTCGGATTCATGCTTATCGTAATTATCCTTGGACGCAAAGCAACACCGCTACTAAACAAATTGCTTAAAATTCGATCGAATGAGCTATTCTCTCTCGTTGTATTTGGAGCCTTGTTCCTGGTAGCTGGTTTCTCTGAAACCATTCATGTTGCCGAAGCGATTGGTGCATTACTGGTTGGTCTGGTGCTTGCTGAAACAGAACACGCAAAACGGATTGAGCACTTGATTCTACCGTTCCGTGACTTCTTCGGAGCAATCTTCTTCTTCAGCTTTGGATTGTCCATTGATCCGTTGTCCTTGGGTGGCGATGCCGTATGGTTAGCTCTGATTGCAGTTGTTATTACATTGTTCGGTAACTTCCTGGCGGGTATGCTGGCCGGGCGCAGTGCAGGACTATCACCCAAAGCATCGGCGAATATTGGATTAACCATTGTGTCACGGGGTGAGTTTTCCATCATCTTGGCCAACATGGGTAAAGCCGGGGGACTGTTGCCAATGATTCAACCGTTTGCCGCGCTGTATGTCCTAATTCTGGCCATTCTGGGTCCTTTATTAACCAAAGAGTCCAAACATGTATTCCGTTTATTGGATAAAATATTCAAGTTCAAAGATCCTCGGAAAAAGAAAGAAGAACCAAAGGTTCTGCAGAAAGAAGGATAACACCTATGTCTGTACAGAACAGACATACTAACGTACTTCGCGGCTCTTACGCCGATCTTTCTGTGACTAACCCAGGGAGAATGGCTCGAAAGCCGCACTAAGGAGGATGACCTATGAAAGCACCTCTGATATCGGCTAATCCGGTGCCAAACACCGCCAAGACCAGGATATCGTCTACCCGCCGCTGGTTAAACCTGTTTCTTGTTATTGCGGGCGGAATTCTGGCCTCCGTGGGACTTGAATTGTTCTTACACCCCAATAAAATTATTATTGGAGGCATTACAGGTATTTCCTCACTCTTCGCCCACTGGACCGAAATGAGGATTGGTTTGTTCCTATTTTTATTCAATGTTCCGTTTATATTTCTGTCTTACAAGATTGTGCAGAAGAAATTTGTACTGGTTACTGTTCTAGGTCTGGTTGTCTTTTCGATCGGTGCCATTGTGCTTCATCCCATGCCGCCACTTGTAGAGCATCCGCTGGCTGCTGCCATGTTTGGCGGATTATGCCTCGGACTCGGAATTGGACTCGTCGTGCGGTATGGCGGGACACTGGATACGCTGGAAATCGGTGATCCGTCTTCCCGCCCACCTGAACGTGTGTTTAGCGGAAAACGGATGCTTATCGAAAAAATAATCATGCTGCTTAACTTGTTGATACTGACAGCCGCTGGTGTTGTCTTTGGCTGGGACCAAGCGATGTATTCCGTAATCGCCTACCTTATTGCTTATGAAATGGTGTACATTGCATTCAGGGGCTTCTCTTCCAAACGCAAAGTATGCATATTGACCACACAAAGCTCTCAAGTTGAAAAAGCTGTACGCAAACGGCTACGCCGAGAACCTGGAATTCTGGAAGCCACTTCTGACTCAACACAACTCGCGATGGCGGAAGGATGGATCAGGCAAATCCCGGGTGCACTTTATTATGAGGTACATGTGCTGGAGATGATCTGGTTAAAGTCCATTGTGCGTCACATTGATCCACATGCGGGTATTGTAACGAATCCGGAAAAATAAAAAAACGCTCTCTTCCCCTATGGATGGACAGTATTGTCCACCAAGGTCAGAGAGCGTTTTTTTCTGTTATTATAATTAATTGATATTATAGTTCAACGATAGCTTTGACTACATGTGAATCTGGCAAAAGCCATTGATCTATTGCAGTAGGTAACTCATCAAATTCCACTCGGTGTGTGATATACCCATCCATGCTTAATTTCTTTTGACGCAAGGTCGACAGGACTTGTTCAAAATCTTCACAGGTTGCGTTTCGACTGCCCAGGATGCTCATCTCCCGCTTGTGAAATTCGGGGTCATGAAAGGTAATATCCGCTTTCACCAGTCCTACAAAAATGAGTTGACCACTATGCGCCACATATTGAATGGCCCCATTCATGGAATTCACGTTACCTGTTGCATCGAAGACAGCTGTAGCATAGTCGCCTCCCGTAATTTCAGCTACTTGTTGTACAGCATGTTCATTGGCCTGTACCAGGTCATCCGCTCCAGCCCAAGTCCGGCTAAGCTCCAGCCTGTCCAGATTACGATCAACGGCAATAACACGCGCCCCCGCCTGTTTGGCAAATGCCATCACACCCAATCCAATGGGTCCAGCTCCAATCACAACCACATGCTCACCAGGTTTAATTCCTGCTCTTCTGACGGCATGGGCTCCAATGCTTAATGGTTCTACCATTGCCGTCTCATCCAGTGTCAAACCCTCTGCTGAGAGCAGATGTGAGACAGGCACGTTGATTTTTTCTCTCATGCCTCCGTCTACGTGCACACCCATGACTTGCATGGACGCACAACAATTGGTTTTTCCACTGCGACATGCAATACAGTGACCACAGTGCAGATACGGAATAATACTTACCTGATCCCCAGGCTGTAACCCAGCCTCGTTCGGACCGATTTCTTCAATAACAGCCGCCAGTTCATGACCCAGAACACGAGGATAGGTAAAGAATGGCTGATTGCCTTTGTACGCATGCAGATCCGTTCCACAGATCCCAATCCGCCGAATGGCAACCAACGCCTCTCCTTCTGCTCGTTCTGGTTGAGGCAGGTCCTGGAGCTTCAATTGATCTATTTCTTCACATACAATGGCTCTCATCGTTGCTCCCCCTTGGATGCTTCTGCTGACGTGTTGCTTGGCTTCGTATTATATTCAGGTCGTCCGCTTGACCATGTCTCGTTATGCAATGGAGCCAGAATGCGCAGCACTTCATCCAGCAGGCTCTGATCCAACGGTTCCTCTATCCAGGCTGCATTATTGAGGATATTGCGATGGCTGGCACTGCTCACCAGTGTTGTCGGAATTCGTTCATTCGATGTGGAGAATTGCACGGCCAGCTTGGCAATGTCACTACCTTGTTCTGCACAGAAGCGGGCAGCCTTCAGGCAGAGCTCTTTCACCCGATCGTCTGCCGGATGCCAGGCAGGAGCCCCTCGGGTACTCAACAAGCCCATAGAAAGAGGCGAAGCATTGACGAGGCCAATTTCTTTTTTTTCCAACAGGGGCAATAACGATAATAATGAGGTATCATTCAATGAATAATGACAATACGAGATGATCGCATCCGCATCGATCTGTGGCAGAACCTTCTCGAACAACGGCAAGGGCAATCCACAAATGCCCGCATGTCGTATAACTCCCTGCTCTTTCAGACGCAGCAACGTTGGAAAGGCTTCTTCTACGATGATCTTTGCTGGCACAAATTCTATATCATGCAGGAACAGAATGTCGATATAGTCTGTATGCAGTCGATCCAGGCTCTCTTGCACGCTATCCAGAATCCGCTGACGTGAAAAATCAAACTCATTTTCCCCATACCTTCCGGCTTTGGTTGATAACATATATGAATTTCGCGGCAAGCTGCGGATGGCTTCACCCAACACGGACTCCGCTTTTGTCAGCCCGTAGTAAGGCGAAACGTCTATGTAATTCATCCCCGCATCTACGGCCGCATGTACAGTGCGAATCCCTTCGTCCCGGTCAATGTCACGAAATACAGAACCGAGTGAGGATGCTCCAAAACTCAATACAGGTACGTCCAGTTTCGTCTTGCCAAGTATTCTTCTCTTCATCGGTTTAACCCCTTCCAGCGTGTCTGACTACACAAGTTCCCTTTCATTGTAACAGTTCAATTTCAATATAAAATATCGCCAATTGCGTAACATGTACTGTTTGATGACCTCGAACCGCAGAAAGAAATCAAAAAACCCGCCGTCTCTCCAAACGGAGTAGTCAGCGGGCTTGGCTTCATAAATACTTATCTAACGATCAAAGTTTATAAAGAGTAGTATTGAATTAATTAGAATTAGTTCTGCATTACGAAATCTTCATGTACGGCATTCTCTTCGTCGAACATGCGCACAATCTCGTATCGGGTGTTACGTTGTGCCGGAATATAACCGGACTCTCGAATCAAACGCAGAATGGATTCAATGTTAACTTTGTAAGTTGCACCAGCAGCAGATACAACGTTCTCTTCAATCATCGTGCTACCGAAGTCATTACAGCCAAATTCAAGCGACTTTTTACCGATCTCAGGACCCATCGTTACCCAAGAGGATTGAATGTTCTTGATATTATCAAGTACCAGGCGGCTGATGGCTACAGTCTTCAAGTACTCTTCTGGAGTCTGACGCTCCAGCTTGAGGTTTGTATTATCCGGCTGGAAAGTCCAAGGAATAAACGCCAGAAAACCTTCGGAGTCATACTTGTTCGCAATACATTCGTCCTGAGCTTCACGTACACGGAGCAAGTGTAATGCACGCTCTTCCATCGATTCACCAAGTCCGATAACCATCGTTGCCGTGGTGTTCATACCGATGCGGTGTGCAGTTTGCATAACGTCCATCCAATCGCGCCATGAACCTTTCAAGCGGCTAATTTTCCGACGTGTGCGGTCATCCAGAATTTCAGCGCCACCGCCAGGCAAGGAATCCAGTCCAGCTTCGTGAATGGCACGAACAACTTCTTCCAATGTAAGGCCATCGGATACTTCAACCATTTTCATAATCTCCGCTGGGGAGAAAGAGTGCATCGTGATGTTTGGGAAACGCTCTTTGATGGCTTTCAACAGGTCTGTATAATAGCTGAAAGGCAAGTTTGGATTCGTTCCACCTTGCATCAAAATCTCGGTACCATTCACATCTTCCGTTTCCTGAATCTTCTGGAAAATAACTTCGTCCGGAAGCACATAACCTTCATCCGAACCAGGTCTGCGGTAGAAAGCACAAAAACGGCAGTACACATCACACACGTTTGTGTAGTTGACGTTACGCCCAATTACAAATGTTCTGTATGGTTCAGGGTGCATGCGTTTCATAATGACATTAGCAGCTGCCCCGATTTTGTCCACTTCATTCGATTCAAATAGCTCAATCGTGTCTTCCAAGTCCAAACGTTCGCCCCGAAGGGCTTTATCTAAGATACGGTCTACCGTACTCATCGTAAAAAAGCCTCCCTCATGAAGAGAAATTATATAACGATCCGTCCCAACTTGTTCAAGAGAAGCAAGTTCTGGTGGCAACATCGTATTTCTGTACTCCACATATCGTAACACAGGTTACATGTGAAAAAAAGCACCTTATGTACAGGTGCTTTAAAAATAAGTAAAAATTTTTACATATGGAAAAGAATTAGTTCGAACTTAAGTGATACACATCGGCGTATTCGGGCATCCATTTTTGTTAGGATTCCTGAAGTGCTTGCTCCAAATCTACAATCAGATCTTCGATATCTTCCAGACCTACGGAGAAGCGCAGCAATCCATCTGTAATGCCACGGTCACGGCGAACCTCAGCCGGCATTGCCGCATGAGACATCATCGCTGGGTAGGACAGAATACTCTCCACAGCTCCCAAGCTTACAGCAACAATAGGTAGCTTCACCCGGTTAAGAACTGCTTTTGCACGATCACCTGAACCGACGTCAAAAGAAACGACAGCTCCATATCCTGTGGACTGGCGCTCATGTGCCTCACGGCCCGGATGATCCTCCAGTCCAGGATAAAAGACAGCGGTAATATCACTGCGCTCATTAAGCCATGCCGCCAGTTTGGCTGTGCTCCGTTCACTATGAGCCATGCGAGCCCCCAAGGTTTTCATCCCGCGCATCAAAAGCCAGGATTCTTGTGCCCCGAGTACAGTTCCAAGTCCATTTTGCAGCTGTTTCAGTTGTACGCCAAGTGATTCCGTGCGAGCAACAGCTAACCCTGCAAGTACATCACTGTGACCTCCGAGAAACTTCGTAGCACTATGTACGACGATGTCCACACCAAGCTCAATTGGACGCTGATAGTAAGGTGTCATAAAGGTGTTATCCAGAATCGTGATCAGGTCATGTTCCTTCGACCAGTCAGTTACGGCAGCGATATCCGTAATTCGCAGTGTAGGGTTGGACGGTGTTTCCATATAAACTGCCTTGGTGTTTGGCTTGAGTGCCGCTTTCACTTCATCTATATTGGTCATGTCTACAAAGGTTGTCTCGATCTGCATACGGCTTAATATGGAAGTAAGCAAACGATACGTACCTCCATATACGTCTTCCGTTACAATCATGTGGTCCCCTGCGGAGAACATCATGAACACGCTTGAGATCGCAGCCATCCCCGAAGAATAGGCAAAGCCTCGTGCGCCGCCCTCCAGCAATGTGATGTAATCTTCCAAAGCCTGACGTGTCGGATTACCCGAACGACTGTAATCATGTTGAGGCGGATTGAAGATATCAAAATGATGGAATGTTGATGCTTGGTAGATCGGTACACTGGAGGCTCCAGTCGTTTTGTCAATCTCATCACCAAAATGGAGCAATTTGGTATCAAATTTCAACTCGGAATTGGGCTTGTTGTTGGACTCACTCATGAGTGCACGCCTCCTTCCACTTCCTGTTGTGCAGCTGTCAGAGCATTGCCGAGATCTGCAATCAGATCATCCGCATGTTCAATGCCTACAGAGAACCGGAGCAGACGGTCATCCACACCTACGGCTTCACGAATTTCAAGCGGAATATCCGCATGCGTTTGTACTGCCGGATAAGTCATGAGTGATTCAACTCCGCCGAGACTTTCGGCAAAAGCAATGAGTTTGATATGACGAAGTAATGGTTCAACATAACGTGCATCCTTCACTTTAAAAGAGAAGATACCGGTGTTACCCGTGGATTGTTTATTCTGTATCTCATACCCTGGATGATCGGATAGTCCTGGATGATACACTTCAACCACCGCTGGGTGCTCAAGCAAGTATTTGGCAATAGTAAGTGCATTGTGCTCATGACGCTCCATGCGAAGAGCCAGCGTTTTCATACCTTTCATCAACTGGTAGGAGTCACTTGGAGATAATACGGCTCCAATAGAATTATGCAGGAACGCCATCTCTGCAGATAACGCCTCACCTTTGGTAATAATTAGTCCGGCGAGCACATCATTATGTCCGCCCAGATATTTGGTAGCGCTATGAATGATGATATCGGCCCCCAGTTCAATCGGACGTTGGAAAAATGGAGTCAACAACGTGTTGTCAACAATGGTCAACAGGTTGTAACTTTTCGCCCAGGAAGCAACGGCTTCCACATCGGTGATCATCATCAGTGGGTTGGTTGGTGTCTCAATAAATACAGCTTTTGTATTCGGTTGACGAACCTTCTCCAGTGCTGCCAGGTCATTCGTGTCCACATAACTTGCAGTTACGCCGAAACGGGACAGAATACGTTCCAGCAGACGATAGGTTCCACCATACAGATCCAGCGATACAATCAGATGATCCCCTTGACCAAACATGGCGAAGATCGTTTGCAGCGCGGCCATTCCCGAGCTACAGGCAAAACCTGCATCACCGGACTCCAGCGCTGCGGCAGCTTCTTCCAATACTTTTCGGGTTGGATTAGTCGTACGAATATAATCAAACCCCGTGCTTTGTCCAAGCTTCGGGTGGCGAAACGCAGTGGATTGATAGATCGGAAAGTTAATGGCGCCTGTTACCGGTTCATTAATGGACCCAATTTGTGCTAAGCGGCTTTCGATTTTCAACTTGTTGTTGTCTTCCATTGCTGCATCCTCCTGTAATCTCGATTAGATTTGCGGGCCAATATCGTAAGGTGTTTCTTGATACACATAGTAATTGAGCCAGTTAGAGAATAATAAGTTGGCATGAGCGCGCCAAGTAGCTGGTGGCACACGGGAAGGGTCGTCATTCGGATAATAATGTCTAGGCAATGCGATATCCAAACCTTTGGCTGCATCCCGGTCATACTCCCACTTTAATGAGAACGGGTCATACTCGGCATGTCCTGTGGCAAAAATCTGTTTGCCGTCTTTGGTAGCAACCAGGAAGATCCCCGCTTCCTCGGATTCAGCCAAAATCTCTAAATTCTCATTCTTTTCAATATCTTCGCGTCTCACTTCCGTATGACGGGAATGTGGAACGTTGAATACTTCATCGAATCCACGCAACAATGGAACATGTGGTTTATTAATGGTATGTGGGAAAACGCCAAAACACTTTTCATCAAGTGCAACCTTGGGTACATCAAAATGATGGTATAAACCTGCCTGGGAAGCCCAACATATGTGGAGGGTTGAAGTCACATTGGTTTTGGTCCATTCGAAGATCTCCTGGATTTCATTCCAATAGTTCACGTCTTCGAAATCCATCTGTTCCACCGGGGCACCCGTAATGATCATTCCATCGAAACGGCGGTGCTCAATCTCATCAAAGGTTTTATAGAACAGATCCAAATACTCCTGAGACGTATTCTTCGACGTATGGGATTTGGGATGTACGAGAACGACATCCACCTGAATAGGCGTGTTTCCCACCAGACGAAGCAATTGTGTTTCGGTCGTTTCCTTTGTGGGCATCAGGTTTAATATAGCGATACGGAGTGGACGAATATCCTGCTGATATGCAGAAGTTTCATCCATGACGAAGATATTCTCTCCTTCAAGTACTTCTTTTGCTGGCAGAGTATCGGGTATTTTGATTGGCATAGTAAGTCTAACTCCTCCTTGTGCATAGATAGATGCAGCCACCCCTGGCTTGATATCTTCACATCAATACAGTTATAGACTGCCTTGAGCTTGTAAAAACATTGAATTGCTCTTTCATCCAACGTTACAAACAACCTCAAGTTCCTTAGCGAAAATCACTGCTGAGAAGTCGGGGCATATAACAAAGACCTTCCTCGGATTTCGAGAAAGGTCATATGTAAAAAAGATATGCGCCTCTCTCATCTCTCAGTTACAACAGTGCCACCTGACACTTAGTCGCTGCAAGAATTAGCACCGTGCGGTATACCGCCGGTTGCCGGGTTTCATCGGGCCAGTCCCTCCACCTACTCTTGATAAGATTTCGCTGTATTAGATTGTAATTAAATATGGTTCACCGTCTACTTTATTACATTAATGCCCTCACGTCAAGATGCAGTTCGATGTCTGCTTCCCAGATCGGAACCGTTCATCATCCGTTGTCATAGACTGCCTCAGGGCGCGAAATAGACACATTTTTGCGCTTGAAAGCACCTTGTACCAGCGGTATACTAAACAAGGTGTTATAAACCCTTATGTGAGAGGTGACATATTAAATGGATGGCGACCCGAGGCCTGACTGGCAGCCGAATTCCGACAAACTGCATAAAGAATTAACATCAGCATGCCGGCAGCGGGACGTGACTTCCGTTTGATTATATAGTGAACGCAGCCCTGATCTCCAGGCTCCGCTGCCGACCGGCTGATTTGTTCTTTTTGCGCCCATAATGATAATATCCGCCAAGTTGGCGGGTGCAGAAGGAGTAGATTAACGATGAAAATCCGGTTGGTAAACAACGGTGTATTTATTCCGGTGGACGACATTCAGCAGGCGCTGACTCCACCAGCGGAAGGATTTTACTGGATTGATGCAGACATAGACGATTTGGCGGTACTTCAGCCGCTGTTCTTGATGCATGATCTGGCTGTGGAAGACTGTCTTAGTGACGAAGAACAACGTCCGAAGATTGAAATTTATGAGAACCATTATTTTATTGTGATTAATAGCATTCGTTTTGATGATGAAGAGATATTTCTACGTGCGGTCAACTTATTCCTCGGCAGACATTTCATTATTAGTGTTACCAAGCACAAGGTCAGCGAATTGCGCACACTGAAACCCATCCTGTGGGAACAGGAAATCAGTACACCGGATCGTCTGCTGTATTTGCTGGTTGACTTGATTGTTGATAATTATTTCACCGTAGGTGACCGAATTGAAGCACGGATCGAGAAGCTTGAGGAAGACATTCTGATGCACACCAAAAAGTCACATCTGAATGAAATCATCGGGCTACGCAGTGAGATTCTGTGGCTGAAAAAAGTCCTTGGACCTCAGAAAGAGGTAATTAACACCTTGAATAAAAAAGATCTGCGTCTCATCGATGATCAACTGCAAAAGTATTTCAGTGACATCTATGAGAATGCTGTAAAAATATCTGAAACCTTTGAGACTTATCGCGACCTGATGGGCAACTTGCGAGAAGCCTACCAATCCAGTATTGCGAACCGGGCGAATGAAATCATGCGTGTATTTACCGCCATTACCACGGTCTTCATGCCGCTGACGGTCATTACCGGTATATACGGTATGAACTTTACGAATATGCCCGAGCTTAACTGGAAATACAGCTATTTTGTTGTGATTGGCCTAATGGTTACCCTGGGCCTGAGCATGTTCTTCATTTTCCGCAAGAAAGACTGGGTATGAACTCGTATGAAATAACAAAGACGAAGCGCTCCTCCGGGAGAAACGCCTCGTCTTTTTTCATTTCTGATTATTAACCAACATTCTTCTCTGTCTCTGCGTGCCGACGGAAGCGGATTCGAATCATGCGCAGTCTTTCATAGACCTGCTCCAGACTTCCTCCATCGGGTTTCTCTCCTCCATACACCTTATGTAATACTGGCTTCAGGAACGTATCTCCCAGCTCCTCATACGCACTCCATACGGCCTCTTGTTCGTTCTCTGGCATCACTGCCAGCTCCACATCAAGAAGACAATCGGTGTCATAACCTTCGTGATCCAGTGCCTCTAACAGCTCAACCAACTCGCGTCGGGATAATCCGGATCGATGAACAATCTCCTCTAACGTATACCCTTCCTTCATGCCTTCAAGCACCTGCTTACGCGTGGTGAACTTATCAAGTTCCTGCTTATACTTCTGCTCTCTCTGCTTGTATAACCAACTCTCATACTCTTCTTCCTTCAGCGCCGTGTATACCCAGTCCAGCGGGAATGTCGTTGAACGCTCCAGTCCGGTTGTAATCTCCATCCATTCCGTACCATACTCAGTTGCTTTGCTCTCTCCTACTCCCGGAAGTTGCATCAGTTCATCAAGCGATTGCGGAACAAAGGCACTGATCAAACGCAACAGACGATTCGTTGCAATAAAATACGGTGCCTTCCGGTCAGACACAGCTCTCTTCCTGCGCCATGTGCACAGATCCGTATATAATTGCTCATTGCCGTATAACTCACTGTAACAATGGAGCCGCTGTCCACCATAACTGCGTGACTTCAGATCATCATTCTCATGAAATAACCCCTGCAACTGCGGTCGGTACCCCTCACTCATCTGTATGGCAAGCTGATGACGGTAAATATGAAGCAGCTCCTCCCAAGAAGTCCCTTCATACCAGATGCTGTCCTCACGCTCTCCTTCCTCGTAGCGACTCCATCCCAGCTGCCAACTATCTTCCTCTTCCCCAATCCATAACTGTGCATACTCTGCATTCTGATCTGACATTCTGGACAATCTGTTCATGAAAATGACTTCCATTTTCGTTCCCTCCCTTTGAATATTCAGCTTATACGAGTTAGAGATACTACCTATAGGCAGCACAAAAAAACACCCCTCCTGCAAAATCCATGCAAGAGAGGTGCTTCCTCATTAACCGTACTATGCTGTTGCCCATATCATACCACAATGGTAAAATTCGTCAATCCCTTAATGACCTACTTATTCAATGCCAACTTGGCAAGCGCCAGTGAACCACACAGACCCGCATTGTCACCAAGTCCTGGTGAAACAACATACTGGTCAATGTCGGATTGAAGTGCCGGATGCTGAACGTATCCAGCCAGCAACTCCTGCAGTTTGCTACGAACCATCGGGAACAGGTGCTCCTGCTTCATTACTCCGCCACCCATGACAATTTTCTGCGGAGAGAGAATCAGAACATAGTTCATCAGGGCGTGTGCCAGGTAATGCGCTTCGATCTCCCAAGCTTTATGATCTGCAGGCAGTTCATAAGCCGGTTGCTCCCAACGTTTGTTAATGGCCGGTCCTGCTGCAAGGCCTTCGAGGCAGTCACCATGATACGGACAGAAACCCTCGTATGTATCCTCCGGATGTCTGCGTACAATGATATGTCCCATCTCTGGATGTGACAATCCATGGACCATTTTACCGCCAACCACAGCACCTGCACCAATACCTGTACCCACAGTGATATACAGACAGCTCTCAAGACCTTGTGCAGCGCCCCAGGTTGCTTCTCCAAGTGCCGCACCATTCACATCCGTATCAAATGTCATCGGCACATCAAAATGCTCCTTGAGCTTTCCAATCACGTTATACTGTCCCCAATGTGGTTTAGGTGTTGTTGTGATATAGCCATATGTTGGGCTTCCTTCAATCGGATCAATCGGACCGAATGAACCTACACCCAGAGCTTCAATGCCTTTGCCTTCAAAAAATGAAATCACTTGAGCCATGGTCTCTTCCGGTGTTGTTGTTGGAAAACTTACGCGTTCCAGAACTTCGCCGTTTTCTGTGCCAATACCACATACAAATTTGGTTCCGCCTGCTTCAATTGCGCCTAAGATCGTCATGTTAGTCACACTCCCAAGTTAGTTTAAAAAGGAATTCGAATTGCTTTACTTGATGACACGATAATTACCCTGCTACTTGTTCTCCAGCTTGGACAATCGTTTCATTAACGTTTGCCTCCAGCTGTCTGACAGCGCAGGAATAGCCAGCAACGCCTGAATACCTTCGACAGTTTCTTTCCCCTGATGCATGATTCGATTGGCTTCAAGAACCGTCATTGAGGCTGGATCGGTGCTGATCCGT
Source organism: Paenibacillus sp. FSL P4-0176 (assembly GCF_037975265.1). Taxonomy (NCBI): domain Bacteria; kingdom Bacillati; phylum Bacillota; class Bacilli; order Caryophanales; family Paenibacillaceae; genus Paenibacillus; species Paenibacillus sp. FSL P4-0176. The sequence goes on along the minus strand of NZ_CP150242.1, from coordinate 2,034,017 downwards.
CGAAATATCGATGAAGGCCTTACCTCACCTTCTTGCAGTACACGAAAGTAAAAGCCGGTGTATCCACTCTCCTGAAAATAAACAGGCAGCTCCTTATAGTCATACCTCGCACCCAGCTTGAAGCAAGGTTGTCTGGGCTGACTGACCTGCACTGTGGCTTCGCCCAACTCGTACACATCACCAATCCGTACGTCTTCTTCGGCACAACCTTCAACCGTCAGATTTTCTCCACAAGCTCCCCAATCCAGCCTGCGATCCATCAGTTGTTCCAGCGCCGGATAACGACTGTAATCGTATACACAAACGGCTTTGTCAGGGCCGCCATGATGCACCAGATCCGCCTGCGCGTCCCCTGTCATTCCAGTGAATGACAGGAAAACCGCGTCGGATACAGGATGTTTCACAATGCCGCTCAGCACTTCACGCTTCTGCCCAGGGAGCGGCTGCGGCAGTCCTACATTAATGGCCAGAACAGCTGTATTGCCCTCCCCTGGCTTTCGATCAGATGTGAGTGTCATTTGCGTCATACCTCCCATAATCACTTTCTTTTAACGCACAGAGCCGCCAAATACGAGTGTATTACTCAATAGCCGACCTGGAGAAGTCAGCATTTTGCCACCGGCATACATACCCGAGGAAGCACCGCCATCCAGATTCATGGCCTGTTTGGCGCCAAGCTTCTGCATCACCGCTGCCCACTCCTTGATTGTTGCTCCGGAAACGGTAGCCAGCATAACAGAACCGTCCGCCATAATCGCAATACCACTTCTGGCTCCGGAAGCATTAAGAATCTTGGCATCCTTGAAACCTTCGCTCGTCGGATTGACAGCTACCTTGCCGTCTTTTACCAGACGGGGTCCTGCCCCAACAACAGTCACTACATCTTGCCAAGGGATCTCTTTGCCTGCTGCGTTCGTATACTTATAATTCATTTCTACGGTCGAACCAACGGTGAAACGGTCCGAAGAAGACTTCTGATTACCTGTGAAGACCAGTACCGAGCCATTCTTAGGAATCGCTACATTTGTATTGGGCACTTTTTTGGTCACGATACCTTTCTCCATGACAACCGCAGTGCCACCTTTGAACCCAACTGTGGCACCTCGTTCAGGCGTATACAGCATCGTAATGCTTGCGTTCGCTGAAGGTGTTCGATTAATAAAGGTCGCATACCAACTGCGTGATTTACCTTTTGTATCCGTTACTTTACCTGTCAAACTCACCTGAAGTGAATCCATGATCGCCGAGCCGTCTTCCTTAAATCCGATGGATGTTCCGTATCTTCCAATATGTATGACCTTACCATTTGCTATTAACATACCGTATGGATCTGGTGCTCCGTTATATGCTTCAAAAAATGCTCCGTTAATGGCTGCTTGCGCACCATAGGCTTTCACAATCGATGGCAATGTTGCCGTCTGGCCAACTTGCTTCTTCGCGAGTCCCACGGTAACCGGTGTTCCCTTTGGAATGGAAACGGTCTGTACGGTAAAATTACGTCCTGCTGCTTTTACTTTCTGTACTTTGGTGCTAATTGCTGCTTTAGCATCCACTGTCTGTGGTGCACTTACTGCTCCCGAAAGAATTACGGGCAAGGCCAGGACGAGGGCCATAGCCCCTGTCCACCACTTTTTGCCTGTTCGTACGTTATTCATGTTGCTCACCCTATTGCCACTCCCATCCAAGAGCCAAGGCTCTTCATCTCAAGTTGTTCAAACTTGTCCATCACCATATCCGGATCAAGACGCAATTCACAGATATCCAGCGCACAGGCAACCGGAACAGCACAATGAATCTCTGCCAGTTTGCGGGACAAATGAAGCATGTCCAGATCATTCTCAATCTTGTTACGCACCGAAGGGGTCAGTTTATCCATGTTGCTCAGAATCCCTTCAATGGAGCCGTATTCCTGTACAAGCTTCAACGCTGTTTTCTCACCAATTCCCCGTACTCCGGGATAATTGTCGCTGGCATCTCCCATCAGACCCTTCATGTCAATCACTTGACGAGGTGTCAGTTGTTTCTCAGCCATGAGCGTTTCAGGGTTGTACACCATGTAGTTGCCATGGCCTTTTTTCATAATAATGATACTTGTGCGGTCATTGATCAGTTGCAACATGTCGTGGTCACCCGTCAGTACCATAACATTCATATCGGTCTCTTCGGTATAATACTTCGCAAGCGTCCCGATGCAATCGTCGGCTTCGAATCCTTGTGCACCTATATTCGGAATACCCAGGCTATCCATGACTTCACGAATCAGAGCAAATTGGGGAATCAGGTCATCCGGAGCTTCGGCCCGGTTGCCTTTGTAGGCTGCATATTCTTCACCGCGGAACGTCTTACCGCCCATATCCCAACAACATACGACATGACTTGGCCCAAAAGTCTGAACCGCATCCCAGAAATAACGGATAAATCCGTAGACTGCGTTGGTAGGCAATCCTGCTTTTGTACGTCTGATATATCCGCTTGCAGATGTCGCATAAAAAGCACGGAACAACACCGCCATACCGTCTACCAGCAACAAAGTAGGTTCATTACGTTGATTCACTTGAATTTGTTCTCTCCTATCTAAATCTAGCATTTAAAATACGAAACTAATTCTATCATTATAGCATAGTTCCGCCAACCATCGTTCAGCCAAAAAAGCCCTGAATTTTGAACAATTCAAGGCTGATATTCAGCGCGTTTATGCGTTATTCCATTCCTGCTCATACGTTTCTTCCTTGAATCCAACCGTCACCTTTTCTCCATCCGTAACGATCGGACGTTTGATGAGACGACCATTGGAAGCCAACAAACGAATCTGTTCATCAGCGGACATGCCGGGAAGCTTGTCCTTCAGTTGTTGTTCTTTGTACACTTCCCCACTCGTATTAAAGAACTTTTTCACTTCGAGCCCGCTCTTTTGGATGAGTTCTGTTAGTTCAGATTCTGAAGGCGGTGAGTCAAAAATAGGGATTAACTCCAGCTCATGTCCTTGAGCTTCAAGCCATTTTACAGCTTTGCGGCATGTGCCGCATTTGGCATATTGATATATTTTCAAGTTACTCATGTATGTGTTCCTCCTAGTGTGTGGCTCCGGTTTCGACTTCTCGCTTCCCTTGGTTTGCTTCGCAAATCCAAAAGTCGCTCCAAATCGATACCATCGCCATGCAATTTTACTGACTTTGGCGAATGAGATCAAAAACACACATTCGCTATATTTTTTTGGGTCAAGACTTTACTACTTTGCTTTAATCACTTTAAAAGCATTTTAAAGTTTGGACATGTTAACAGATTTATTATGAAATTGGTAAACATCAATAGATTAAACCATAATGATTAGCCTACGGCATGCTGTTCGGGTGCATTAAGCATTCCTCACAAGGGTAAGACAAACAGCGTTGAACTCCAAACAGGACAGGCCGTGCAGGAAACTGCGATACGAGGTGCAGATCTAAGGGACTCGTCGCAGCTTCCTACAGCTCTTCTCTGGGAGCTGCCTCATCATTCAAACGCTTCTCCAGCGCGGCCATATCTGCTGGAAAAGGAGCTTGAAACGTTATGCGTTCCTTTAGAATTGGATGTTCAAACGTCAATTCACAAGCGTGTAATGCCTGGCGTTCGATCCAGGTATCCCGTTCTTCTCGAACAGCCATGGTCTGCTCATCGATCTCATGCACAGGTAGTGTCTTGTACATTCGATCACCGATTAATGGACAGCCGATGGACGTCATATGTACCCTGATCTGATGGGTTCTGCCACTTTCCAGCTTGAGGCTTATCGCACTGGCGCTGCCCCCTGACCAACGTGTTAAGGTTGTGTACAACGTTCTTGCAGCGTAACCATCAGGTGTTACGATTCGGCGGTGTGGCTCTTCAGGATCGCGATCGATCGGGCCATCTACTGCCCCTTGTTCCGGGACAGGGCTGCCGTGCACAAGTGCAATATATTTCTTGTCTACTGTTCCAGCGATCATCTGTTCAGAGACATGCTGATGCACATAAGGGTTCTTGGCTATTGCGAGCACACCTGACGTTTCCTGATCAAGTCGATGAATCGGTCTGAACCGGAAACGCTCGCCCTTGGTTTTCCAGTAATGAACAACGCCATTTGCCAAAGTCCCCGTGTAATGTCCATGTGTTGGATGAACGATGATGCCCGCATCCTTGTTGACAATAAGCAAGTGCTCATCTTCATACAGAACGGTAAATGGAATAGGCTCAGGCAAAATATCATCCGATTCCTCTTGCTCCATCCGAACTTCAACGACATCACCCGCAGCTACCTTGACGCTAATGTACACGCGCTCTCCATTAAGCATGACACCTTGCTCCGTCAGCTTAATTTTGGACAAAAGCTTACGCGACACCAGCAGCCGCCGCTGAAGCACGGTCTTCAGCAGCCAGCCATCTTCTTGTTCGGTCACCGTGTAGACAATCGGCGAATAATACTGGCTCATTCTTTGCGGCGGAAGACTTTTTTGCTCCGCACATATTCAATATCGGCCACCTGTTGTCTCGCGTTGGCCGTCCGTGCAACCACGAAGAAATAATCAGACAGTCGGTTTAGATACCGTCGTACAGACGGATTAATATCTGTATGTTGTCCAAGTGTTACCGTGCGACGCTCTGCGCGACGACATACAGTACGGCACACATGAAGAGCAGAAGACAGCTGACTGCCACCAGGAATAATGAATCGTTCCACTTTTGGGTTCTCTGCATCATACTGGTCGATCCATTGTTCCAGACGTGTGACCATTTCATCTCTCACCTTATATTTGGTCTCACTAATCTTCACAAAGGCCAGATCCGACCCGCAATCAAACAGTTCCTGCTGAACTTCCAACAGGTGTTCACGCAGATCTTCAAATTCCCCTTGAGCCGAGTCAATAAGGCTGATCGCCTGGCCTACAAAACAGTTCAACTCATCAATCGTACCATAAGCCTCAACTCGGTCATCATCCTTGATGACGCGTCCACCGATGACCGAAGTCTGTCCTTCGTCACCTGTTCGTGTATATATGCCCATCGTTATCCCTCCAATTGGTAATATAATAATGAATACGGGAATGCCATTTTTTCAGAAACCCGTCTATCGCTTTACACGTATATAAGAATTGGTGTGCTCTGCCGAGTATACGACAAATCAAAGGAAACCAAAAGTAAAGGAGACGATTATGCAAAACTGGATAACCGATTTCATGGAACAATACGGCTACATAGGCATTGCACTCATTATTGCTCTTGAGAACGTATTTCCCCCGATTCCATCCGAAATCATCTTGCCGTTTGGCGGATTCATGACCACCTATACCAGTCTCACTCTTCCAGGAGTTATTATCGCCGCAACTATTGGTTCTGTCTTTGGTGCTGTGATCCTGTATGGTATTGGTCTACTCATTGACGTCGAACGGCTTGAGAAAATTGTGGAACGCTGGGGACATGTTCTGCGCATCAAAAAAGAGGATATTCACCGTGTCGACGCATGGTTTGACAAATATGGCATGTGGACCGTATTATTCTGCCGAATGGTTCCCCTCGTTCGTAGTCTTATCTCCATTCCCGCAGGCATGTCCAATATGAAATTTGGTTTATTCCTTCTCTTTACAACCATTGGTACATTGATCTGGAATGTCATTCTTGTCTGCGTTGGTGCTGCGCTTGGCGCATCATGGGAGAGCATTTTGCACTTTATGGACGTCTATTCCATTGTAGTGTATGTCATTCTGGCCATCATTGTCATCGGATGTATCATCTGGTGGATCAGACGTAGCAAAAAGCAGAAATAAAAAGGATAGTTTATTAAATAAAGCCTCCTCGCCACCAATTCGTGGTTAAGGAGGCTTCTTTATGTCACCCGTTTATGTCATCTCGCTATCGTTCATCTTCATTTCGCATGCCCTGACTTTTAAGATCGATAGCCAGACCAGATACCAGCAAGTACATCTTTTCAGCATGTATCTGCAGCATCCGATTAACCGAAGCCATTCTCGCTGTAAATATTCGTTCTTCCTCGGTAGGATGCAATGTGCCATGCATTTCATTGGTAATCACAAGCAACTTCCCCTGATAAGACAATAATGCATCAAGCAAAAGCTGTGTCTCTGAACGCTGATGATCCAGATCCTCTGTTGCCCTGAAACCGGCAGCCATCCAGGAGGTCAGACTGTCTACAATTACAATTCGCTGATCCGCCAAAAACAGATTGGATTCCCGATTAATCTGGGTGATCACCTCTGTCAGATGCTGACCGTTCCCGGCATGAATGGCACGATAATGAGCGGATGGCAATTCGGGAATAACGGGATCATGATCACCGGTGGATAAATATACACCCTCCCGGCTAATCCCGGCTGCGTACTTGAGGGCAAACCGGGTTTTACCACTACCTATGCCGCCTGTGACCGTAATCAGCAATCCGCTTCCCTCCTTCCATAGCCATTCTGAATTTTCTTTACTCTGTCAGCGCCTTCAGCACTTTTTTGGATTCTTCGACATTGGAAGATGACACTGGAATCGTGGCAAACAAATTGCTCGCAGCATATTCTACATCTTTAAACATTTTCATATCTTCGAGCGGAATGCCGTAAAGATGTGATTCTTGCTTGATGTCTGAACCTTCATCTCCTTCACCCTTCTCTACCAATACTCCACCCTCAAATACACCCCGTTCAAACTTCTTGGGATCAAAAGTATCATCCAGCGGAACATTGGAGCCATTACTTCCGTATTGTTTCATGTCGGACTCAGGCAAAATAAAGATATCATGTCCTCCAGCCGCATACTCTACCATAATTTTCTGAACATCATACATCGCGCTGGTGATCACTTCTACCTTGGGTTCCTCGCCCAGTTTCTGTTGCAGATTGGACTGTAACTGCTCTGAGATTACAGATGGATTTCCTTGGTTATCAATGATGAATATGGAAAAACCATCTTTACCTCCACAACCAGCAAGCAGAAAAACGATAGAAATGATTGCAGTAAGCCCCCAAAATCTCTTCATTCCAGTTCCCCCTTTAGTCTCCTATGTCCAATATATCACAATTGTTCCACGCAAAAAAATAACCTGGCTTATTGGAGGATCACCCTGCCTTTACACACAAAAAAAGAAGACCTTCTCAGGTCTCCCTTTCTTTACTTTCTATTCGATTAATGAAACGTTTCAATCCAGCATAAACGTTATTTTGCTTTAATCGGGTTAGCCTTCATATATTCATTAATCTTTAAATCCAGCAAACTGCTGATCTCAATTACAATATCGGATGTGAATGATTTCTCTTCGAGGAAGATCTGTTCCATCTTGCGACGAAGCATATGAATTTCATCTTCCAAGGAAATGTCATGCAAAGATGCGTTATCGGGTTTCACCGACCATCGGTCGCCATGATCGCCTTCTGCCAGATAGTGCCCACGATTCGTCGGTAAATCATATTCAACACAAAACAAAGCTAACCCCTCCTTGGAAAAATGGTTTCCAAATTTATGAAAACTTATTTCAAATTGAAATTATATCACATTATTTTGTAAAAGAAAGTTATTTTTTCCCAATGATAAAAATGTAACTTTTGTAAAAAGATTCTACTTTAGTATTAACCCTCTTTTTGCAGTTTGTAAACAAAGTTTCCGATTCGTTCCAAAGCTTCATTTAATTGGGTTACAGAAGTAGCGTAAGAACAACGCAAGAAGCCTTCACCCTGAGGGCCAAAAACATTGCCCGGAACAGCAGCCACTTTATTCTCCGTTAACAATCGCTCAGCAAACAGGTCTGAACTCATACCCGTCTTTTGAATGCTCGGGAATGCATAGAATGCTCCCTGAGGTTCATGACAATCAAGTCCAATATCTCTGAAGCCCTGCACAATTAAACGTCTACGCTGATTATACGATTCTACCATCCGATCTTTCTCACCCAAACCATTTGTCAACGCCTCAAGTGCAGCAACCTGACCCATGGCCGGCGCACACATTACCGTATACTGATGGATTTTGAGCATGGCTGCAATAAGCTCAGGATGACCACACATGTAACCGATCCGCCAACCTGTCATTGCAAAAGCCTTCGAAAATCCGCTTACGAGAATGGTCCGCTCCTTCATGTCAGGGATAGCTGCAAAACTAACATGTTTTTGCGTATACGTCAATTCAGCGTAAATTTCATCCGCGATCACAATCAGATCATGCTTTTTAATCACTTCAGCAATAGGCAGCCACTCTTCATACGTCATGATGGCTCCAGTCGGATTACTCGGATAACACAGAATAACCACTTTCGACTTCGGTGTGATACCAGCTTCAAGTGCTTCGGCCGTTAACTTGAACTGATCTTTCGCATAGGTATCAACACCAACTGGTATACCGCCACCGATTGAAGCGATTGGTGAATACGCCACGTACGAAGGTTCAGGAATGAGAATCTCGTCACCAGGTACGATTAATGCGCGCAAAGCCAAGTCAATCGCTTCACTGCCACCCACCGTAACAATAATCTCATCCTTGGGATCGTATTTGGTATCAAACTGAGTATCCAGATATTCACTAATGGCTTCTCTCAACTTCGGCATACCTGCGTTGGATGTGTAACTGGTCATACCTCTTTCCAGCGAGTATACACAAGCTTCACGCATATGCCAAGGGGTAACAAAATCAGGTTCACCCACACCCAAAGTGATAATATCCTTGTTGTCTCCAACCAGATCAAAAAATTTACGAATTCCGGATGGAGGTATCTGCTGCACGAGGGGTGCCAGATAAGATGTCATTTTCTTGTTGTTCCCGGTTGTCTGTTCATTCACTATCATGACACATCTTCCTTTACGGCGAGATCATGAGACGGTTGTCTTCCTGATGGTCTTCAAAGATAATCCCGTCCTGCTTATATTTTTTAAGAATAAAATTCGTTTTGGTTGAAAGTACAGAGTCTATCGGAGACAGTTTCTCCGACACAAAATTAGCGACTTCACGCAGGTTGCCACCTTCCACTTCAACGAGCAGATCGTATGCACCGGACATGAGATATACGGACTTTACTTGCGGATAGAGATAAATACGTTCGGCAATCCCTTCAAAACCACGACCACGCTCCGGCGTGATCTGCACTTCAATCAGGGCCGTTACTTTTTCATCATCTATTTTGCTCCAGTTCACGACGGTTGCGTATTTCACGATGACGTGGTCTTGTTCTAGCTGTGCCACGGCGTTCTTGATCTTGTCTTCCGACTCCCCCAGCAGCGTCGACAGCAGTGCGGGAGTCCTTCTCGCGTCTTCCTTCAGCAGATCCAGAACTTTTAATTGCAGATCGTTCAAATCTTTCATGGTTTTCCCTCCAGCGTCATCCAGGTTCCTGAAAATGAATTAATACTTATATTACATGAATTTGACGTTGATGCATAGACAAAAGACCGCCTGCCCTGAATTCAGGCAAGCGGTGGTATGGTCCTGTAACGTTAGGTGCTTCAAACCTCTTTTGCAAAGGTTACATGTAATAAGGGTTACCGTAATTCGGTTGATGCTGAGACACATTAGGAGCTTGGCTATATGAACTGTTCTGCGTATTCTTTTCCTGAATGAATTGCTGACACTTTTGTTGGGTCTGGTGGGCGGACTGAATTTGCTTGTCCACGTCCTGACGAAGTGCCTTGGACGAGACAGAATACATGTTGTTTTGCTGCATCAGATTGAACAGTTCCCCTTGTAATCTTAGGGTATCGTTCGTCAGGTCTGTGAACATTCGACGTGTCATGGGGCAGGAAGCTTCCGTTGTCGCAGTCGTATATTCGCGCGAGGTTCGTCTTAAATCTGCAAGAATCGACTTCAGCAGATCCTGCTCCTGCATAAAAGCGCCATTAGATGATAAAGATTGAGAATACATGCGTTTTCCTCCTATACAGTTAGAGTTGTCTTCAATTACTGACTTGCGCCGGTGCAAGAGACTGATGTTGCTGCAGTGCATTGACAAGCGTGTTCAGATGTTGTTCATGTGAGCGAACATAGTGATTCAGAGCTTGTTGAATTTGTGGATTATGTGTGATGGAAGCTGTGGCTGCACACTGCTTAATCAGCAGTTCTTCATTGGTGATAGAGTCCGCAATGTAGTTCAATTCCTTGGGACTCAGCGCTTGCATAGTATGATTCTGCATGTTTCGATGGCCTCCTCGGCATAAAGTTTATGCGCAATTATTGTTAACCCGGTCACACAAAAGTATACAAATTTAAATTATAAAGGAGATGTTTCTAATGGATCTGGTCTATGGCACACCTTTCTGGCCCTCCACTTTCAATTCAACATTTAATTATTCTGCTCTGCAAGAAGACATCTCTTGTGACTGCCTCATCATTGGTGGGGGCATGGGGGGCGCATTGACATCTAAACTACTCACGGAACAGGGTGTTAACACTGTTGTGATTGATAAGCGAGACATTGCCAACGGCAGCAGTTCTGCCAATACAGGTCTTTTACAATACACCAATGACAAGACACTAACCTCATGTATCCACACTTTTGGTGAAGCAAAAGGCGTACGTTTTTATGAGCTTTGTCGTGAAGCCATGATACAACTTGCTCAAATTGCAGACAGCCTGGATACAGACCCTTGGTTTATCCCACGAACAAGTCTTTGTTTTGCGAGCAGTGAAGATGATGTGGCCCTATTGGAGGAAGAATATCAGACCTTGAAGCGTTATGGTTTTGAAGCTGAACTGTGGGATGCCGACAAAATAAGCCAGCATTTCCCCTTCAGCAAACCCGCTGCACTGTACACCATGGGAGATGCGGAAGTGAACCCCTATCGTTTTGTTCATGCCTTGTTTGAATCCGCCAATAAGCGTGGCGCTCGAATCTATGGTCAGACGGAGATGATACACTGTGATTACGATGAAGATGGTGTAGTCTGCCACACTGCCAACGGTAAAATCCGTGCCAAGAAAGTCATATTTGCTGCCGGTTACGAGACACAGGACATCAAAAAGGATCGCGGAGCCTATCTGAAAACGACCTACGCGATTGCTACCAAACCGTTGTCTGATCTTAGTGAATGGTTTGAACACAGCATGATTTGGGAGACAGCTCGCCCATATTTGTATATGCGAACAACACCGGACGGAAGAATCATCGCAGGCGGTTTGGATGAAGAAACTCCTCGAGAGGATCAACGTGAAATACGTTCAAAACACCGGGGAGATACACTATTGGAAGAGGTCCGTTCCTATTTCCCTTTAGATGATCTTGAAGTCGATTATGCCTGGGGCGCTGTGTTTGGTAATACGAATGATGGCCTCCCCCTGATCGGCACACATCCGGATTATCCGCATTCATATTTTGTAGAAGGGTATGGAGGTAACGGGACGGTATACAGCATGATTGCTGCTTCCTTAATTGTGGATGCTATTACTGGCAAACCAAACCCTGATATGGATCTGTTCTCACTCACACGTACAAGTAAACCATCTCCTGTATAACCAACAACTGAATCAATACAACTACAAATAGGGTACAGCACACGGAAAGTTCTCTTTCCCGCCGCTGTACCCTGTTTATATATTGGGAAGCCTGCTAAGCCGAGGGCTCTTGCCCTTCCGTTCGGTTCAATAACTTGCGCATAAAGATCCATCCAAATAGCGGAGAAGCGCCGAGGACAATAATAAGCCAGGTTAACATGCGTAGAGACGGAGCATTTAAGACCGTCACAATAAATATGGCCAACCCACATAGTCTGCCAAGCATCAGGCATAACTCTCTCAAAACGACAAGTTCAACCCTTTTCTCCACATTTTCGCCACTTGTGCCCATCATGTCGAATCCCGCTGATATCATCGGTAATACATATAACGGCATCGCAACAGCACTCCCAATCCCCATGATTAACAGCGTACCATAGGTCACTTTCCAGAGAAGAGGAAGAAGCACAACGAGCAGAATGAGGGCTCCAATGAACATGCCTTTTGATCTATACTGTGGTTTAAACCATTTCCCGGCTGCCCAATAACTTACTAGTGCCACAGCAGAAGTGATGAGTGAGAACTGCCCCAATTTGTACTCCTGTGCGGTAGCCAAATATACAAGCAGTGCAATCAGGAAGGCAAAGACACCTTCACGTGCACCCTGAGCGAATAAACCCAAGCCTAAGGTCCTCCAGGGACTATCCCGCTTGGATAGCTGTATCCAAGGTTCCGACCAGCGGTAAGTACCGCTCACCTTTCTTTTTTTCAGAAAAAAACTAAAAACTACTGCTATGACATAAATAACGAGTGATACCGTGAAGATGAGCCGATATCCTGTGTTGTCTGTCATGCGAGTAATAATCAGACCGGAGAACCATGGACCTATAATTCCTGTCATCGAACCAAGTAACCCGACCCAGCCATTGAATAAATCCCTGTTTGCCCGATCCGTTATTTCAAAATACACAACATTAAATGCAATCCAGAATAGCCCCAAGGAACAACCCAGTAGCATACCCAGAGGCCATATCCAGTCTACAGCTTTGGAACCAGCCCAGAGGACTATCATATAAAATATGCCGGACAGCGCAGTACCTAGTCGTAGTGCACTCATTTTATTGTGTTCCTTGACCCATTTGCCAGCAAGCCAGAATGTCAGTCCAATGGCCAGTTGCTGGCTGAGAGTGAACCACCCCAACATGGCATAATCCGGACGGCTTTTCCACAGAAACACATTCAAAAAGGTTCCCGACAACGCTCCGGCTAACGCAAACAATCCATTCACGCCCAAAAGCAGAATGGATTGTCGGCCTAAAGTAATCTTCATCTGCTCCTCCTTCATCCACCTGAAGTGAACTATGTACAGGTAGGTCTTAGGGTTAACGTGCCCCAAGCAAGAGGAAAACATGATGAATCTTCAGGATTGCTATGAAATTGGTTAGAGTCTCCGAAATGTTTATTCCTGCGTACTCAGGTTCTTGATCAGACGCAGACGATCTTCCTCAGACAGACTGTATTGAACTTGGAAACATCCCGAGCATACATAGGTCAATACTTTAAACGGTGATGCCAATAGTGACCCTTCGCCTGAAGCTGCGTTAGCAACTGGTGTGAAGTTATCCTGCGTTGCAGCTTGTGTACCTGCGAGAATCATGAATTCCCGGCAATTCGGGCACTCTGGTACTTCTTCCTGATGATCAAGTTGCTTCTGTACACCTTGTTCATACTGAATGAGATCATTACCTTCATCCGCGTATTTGGTTAACGTTCGCAACTCCGGCAATTTGAGTTCGACTTCATCCCCCCACAGATCCGAAAGATCCGTAGTCTGTTTCTCGTTCGTTACATCGTCTACATCATAGATGTCGTCCTCAGCTTCATCGTTCTCTTCATCATCGATGTTAATGTTGAGTGTACGGTATCCTTTTAACTCATTGTGACAATAAGGACACTCTTCTTCAGGACCGAGTTCCTCATCCCATACAATCTCCGTCTGACACCAAGGGCATACTGTTGTTTCCATATTGATCAACCTTTCTCTTTCATATAATCATGTATTCATTACATAGATGACACCGATGGCAAAAAACACGATCGATGCCGCAAACAGAATCCGTATCAATATCTTCATGACTGGTCCCCCTAGATAATGCTCGCGCCAATAACAAACGACAGCGAGACTGAAATAATCATGGATATCAATCCGACAGCTCGGTTATCCGATTCGATCTCCTTGTCAATGGAGAACACGGGTGTCAGGAATTCGAACAAAAAGTAGGCAATGAGCAGAAGGATAAACCCTACGAATGACCATGTCATGGCTTCATATACCGAAGATTTCGCTTGTATGCAGAACCGCAATACGTTGCAGATCCCGAAGATCTTACCTCCTGTAGCCATCGCAACGGCCACATTGCCCTTCTTGATCTCCGTCCAGCATTTATACTTGGTCACCAGTTCGAAGCAAGCCAGAAATACGAGCAGCTCCATAATCGCTACCGAGAAAAAACCGAGTACCATCCCCAAGGGATGAGACAGCAATTGGTCAATGCTTTCTATCACGCACCGTTCCCCTCTCCCATCTGCGACCTTCATGAATAAGGTCGCAGAATATCATTGATTCATGGACCGGCTATTCCAATTCTGCGACGGTCACACCGTTCCCGCCTTCTCCGTAATTGCCCAGCCGGTAGCTTTTAATATGTTTATGCTTACGCAGGTAATCCTGAATACCGGAACGTAAAATTCCTGTACCTTTACCGTGAATAATATAAACTTGGCCCAGGTTGGCAAGGAAAGCTTCATCAATGAACCGGTCTGTCTCCATCAGGGCTTCTTCCAGGTTGGTACCACGCAGATCCAATTCACTTTTCACATTGTCATCACGTGTACGTTTCATACCTGTTACCGGTTTTTGCTTTGGTTTGGCTGCGGGAGCCGATTGCTGCAGTTCCAGGTCATCCAAGGATACTTTCATTTTCATAATCCCCAGTTGTACCATAGCGTCTTTGCTACCCGCCATCTCTACAACATGGCCTTTTTGATTCAAACTGTAGACAAGCACTTCATCACCAGGACCGATAGCACGAGTCTTCGGCGCTGTTGCCGTCTTCTTGACCGTTTTTCTGCGTTTCTCCGGTTCAGCCTCGTCCAGCTGTTTGCGGGCAGCAATGAGTTTGTGCTCCTTCACAGAAGCACCTTCTTCCATAGCCAACAGGCGAAGATCTGCTATAATCTTCTCCGCTTCCGCGCGAGCCTTGTCCACAATGCTGCGTGCATCTTCTTCTGCTTTTTCAATCCGGCGATCACGCTGTTGTTCCAGCTTCTCCAGTTCGGTCTGATGACGACTGCGTAATTTCTCCATATCCTGGCGCAAGCTCTCTGCCTTCTCACGCTCTTGTTCGGCCGTAAGACGGTTCTCTTCAAGAGAAGCAATCATGTGCTCAATCCGTTGATCCTCTTCCTTCACTTCGCCACGGGCGTAGTCGAGAATGTAACCCGGCAGTCCCAGTCGCTCTGCAATGGCAAATGCATTACTTCGTCCAGGTACACCCACTAGAAGGCGATAGGTTGGACTCAGTGTGTTGATGTCAAATTCCATGCTGGCATTAATGACACCTTTACGCTCATATGCGTATGCTTTCAGTTCACTGTAGTGAGTGGTTGCAACCATGCGACATCCCGTCCGGTGCATATGCTCCAGCATGGAGATCGCCAGTGCGGAACCTTCAGCCGGATCTGTCCCTGCGCCAAGTTCATCAAGCAATACCAAACTTTTTGGTGTCATGTTTTTCAGAATGCGAATGATGTTGGTCATATGACTGGAGAAAGTACTCAGATTCTGCTCGATACTCTGCTCGTCCCCAATGTCTGCATAGATCGCATCAAATACACATAACTGACTGCCATCCTCAGCCGGAACAAATAAACCGGACATGGCCATCAGGCTCAGCAATCCAATCGTTTTGAGCGTTACCGTTTTACCACCCGTATTGGGACCTGTCACGATAATGGATGTGTAATCATTGCCCAACTCTATGTCAATTGGAACCACGTTTTCAATCGGAATCAGTGGATGACGGCCTTTCTTGAGCTTCAGGAACCCGCGGTCATTTATGCGAGGCAATGTTGCTTTCAGTTCACGAGCCAGACGTGCTTTGGCAAAGATAAAATCAAGTGATCCCAGCAAGTCGACATCATACAACAGCCACTCTCCCTGCTCACTGACAAGTGCCGTCAATTTCTGCAAAATAATTTCTATTTCGCGTTCTTCCCGAATCCGGGTTTCACGTAATTTGTTGTTCATTGCAACAATCGATTCCGGCTCAATGAACAATGTCGCACCCGAACCGGATTGATCGTGCACAATCCCGCCAAAGTACGAACGATATTCAGCTTTCACCGGGATAACAAAACGGTCTCCTCTGATGGTGATGAGCTGATCCTGAAGCATCTTGGATACGGTAGAGGATCGAATCATGGAATCCAGTTTTTCGCGAATCCGCGCTTCTCCGCCTCGCAGCTCACGACGAATCTGCGCCAACGTAACGCTTGCACTGTCGGCAACCTCTGCATTATCGTCAATACAGATTTTGATGGCATCCTCAAGCGTTTTTTGCTCTGACAGTTGATCACTGATATAGAACAAAGATTCGATGGGCTCATCTTCATGCAAAGTACCAATCTGACGTTTCAATCGCCGCGCTGCAAAGGTTGTATTGGATATTCCCAAAAGTTCGTGAGGGTTAAGTGTCCCTCCAATTTCAGCACGTTTGATGGAAGCCGTAATATCTACAATTCCCCCAAACGACGGTGAGCCTTTCAAGCGATCAAATGTGAAGGCTTCATCGGTTTGCTGCAGCAACCGCTTCACTTCTTCAAGTTCACTGCTTGGTTCAAGTTGCTCCGCTTTCTTTTTTCCCATGGTCGTCTGGGCAAAGCTAAGCAATGTATTTAAAATTTTGCGATATTCCAGTGTGTGTAAAATTTTCGTGTCCAAGTGTACAACTCCTTCCAAACTATATCTGTATTATAACGAAAGAAACTTTCTTACGCTATTTAACGAATCCTTCCACACATAACTTCAACAATAACACCACAAACTACAGGTGTCAGGATTGTGCAACCTCTCCATCCCCTTGGAGTTGCCCTGCTCAGTTCAATCCGAATAAAAGGAGGTAAACACCATGAATTTCCTGGGACATGTCGTGCGATTTGTCATCGCTGCAATTGTATTAATGGTGGTCAGCTGGATCGTTCCCGGATTCGCCGTTGGTGGCTTCTGGAGCGCTCTGTTGCTTGCTCTTGTCATTGCCCTGCTCGGCTGGATCGTTGAAGGTATCTTCGGCAAAAGAGTCAACCCGTTTGGTCGCGGTATTGTCGGATTTATCGTTAGCGCACTGGTGATTTGGCTTGGTCAATATGTTGTAGATCATGTTGAAGTCAGCCTGCTCGGTGCCATTCTCGCTGCGCTGGTTATCGGGATTATCGATCTCTTCATCCCGGTATCCACCCCTTTTGATGCCGGACGAAGCTCCAAAAGTTAGTCTCCACTTCACCTTAACGTCCCCATGTATTCTCCTAAACCTCTGAAGGCCCTGGGCCGGAAGGGGTTTATTTCATTCAGGCAGTGCACACGCTCTGCCGTACACGTACAATTTTCAAAAAAACGACATACGCAGCGTGTACAGGCATCCACATATTGCGGTATGATGACTGGAGCAATCATTCAAATTTTATCCATATCACGCTTTAAGGAGGCACATGATGAAGAAAGGCATAACATGGCTTGCTGCCTGTATGTTAATTCTGGTCCTCACTGCATGTGGAGGAGTGAAACAGTCCGCAGAATCTGGCAGCAATGGATCCGATGCGGATGCTGGAGTTACAGCCAGTGAAGAATTGGTCATCAAGGCGAGTAACTATGAATTCGATCAACCTGAGTACCATCTTAAAAAAGGCGTTCCCGTTAACATTGTTTATAAAAATGAAAACGGAAATCACGGTATCCTGGTGCCTGAGCTGAATCTTCAACTGGATACCAGAAATAGCTCCAAAGTCATAACCCCGGACAAAGTTGGTGAGTTTGAAATGTCCTGTTCTGTCTTCTGCGGTTCAGGACACAGCAGCATGATCTCCAAAATTATCGTTGAAGAATAGTATTCAAGACAAGGAGCCCCCGCAGCGACGGGAGCTCCTTCTTTAGTATAACAAATTGTACCAGAGTACGTTGCCCACGAGCCAGTTCTGCTACATTCATTCCGCTAGGTCTGGTCCTGTTCAATCAATTCAATCCATTCGTTATATTCCGTCTGCAATTTTGTATATTCATCATGCAACTGACGATATTCCGTGTTCAGCTGCTCTGCCTTCTCCTGCTCCATTTCACGTTCAACCTGTAACAAACGTAATTGATTGGCCGCTAGTTCGTAACGCTCCCCCATCTCAAGCAGTTCAGTTTCCATGATCTCTTTCTCTTGGGTCGCTTCTGCACGTAACTTGTCCAGCTGCTGTCGTTCTTGCTCCAGTCCCTCCAGCAACTCACTACTTGCAGCACTTTCTCTCTTCCAAACCGTTAGTTCATTCTCAAGTGCAGCCCAGCGTTCCTGCCAAGATTGTTCCTGAGCCGCCCATTCATCTGCACGGCGTTGCCATACCTGGTCGTTCTGCTCTGCTTGTTCAACGCTTGAGCGGAGTTTTTCTTCACGTCTTGTCAACTGCTCCAGACGGGATGCCAACTCGGTCTGTTTGGCTGATAGTTCTTCGTATTTGATCTGCCATTCCAACGCTTCTTCCTCAGTCTGGGCTAGCCGGCTCTCTTGCTCCGAGTAGCGCTCGGAAAGTTTAGCTGAAGACTGTCTTGCTTCTTCAAGTGCGCTCACAAGCTCTTGTTTCTCCTTGCTCAATTCATCCAGCTTGGAACTGTAATTCTCTTCCCGTTGTAATGCATCACTGTAATCGTTACGGATTTGTTTATAGTTATCCTGAAGTCGGTTCAGCTCTTCCCGAACAACATTTAGCTCAACTTCAAGCTGATTACGTTTCTCTTCCAAAAGCTCTGCATCCTTCTGGTATTGTACAGCCTCTTCATGGTTGAAACGAGACTCTTCCTTCACCACGGACAATTCATCATGAAGGGATTGCACACCAGACTCCAACGTTTCATTTTGTTCAGCAACTTCAAGAATCTGATTCTCCAGGTCTCCGATCTCAGCCAATCGCTGCTCAGCAAGATCCTTCAAGGACTGCTCACGTTCCGTAAGCGTGCCGATCTCATTCTGCAATGTACGCACCGCAGCATGAGCCTGTTCAAGCACTTTTTGCAGTCTGCGCTGTTCCTCTTCCGACTTCACTTCAGCCTCACGAAGCTTTTGGGCTTCCTGTTCAAGCTGTGCATGTTGCTCCTGAAGTTTGCGTAGCTGTGCTGTGAGAGAGGTTTCTCTACCCACAGTTTCATTATACTTCTGCTTCCATTGTTCCTGTGAATCACGGGATTGCTGGGCAGCCTGTTCCGTTTCACGCAGTAGCTCCTGCAACTGGGAACGGTCCTCTTTCAACTGCTCCAGTTGTTGCTCCAGTTCCGTAATTCGGCGAGTCTGAACTTCCTGCTCCTGTTTACGGACCCCATGCTCATGACGTAACGATTCCAATTGACCACGCTCGTGCTGAAGCTGCTGTTCTTGCTCTGCAACCATGTCCTGTGCACTGATGAGCTGGGTCATCACTTCTTCTAATTGCTCTTCGACATCTAATAGTCGAGTCTCCGCCTGTTTACGTTGGTCCTCAAGTTGCTGCTTGAGCTTGCCCTGTTCTTCTTGCAACAAGGCCTCTGCCGCCGCTTCGGCTTCTTTTGCCTGGGACGCTGCTGCTTCCTTGGCTTGCTGCAATTGTTCCTCGAGGGCTGCTTCTTTCTCCATCCATTCGAGTTCCAACTGCTCGGATAACGCCTTGAACTCCGCATTCAACTGATTTATCTCAGTCAGGCGCTTCTGCTCCGCTTGTTCCTGCAAGTCAGCCCGTTCCTGATTCGCCTGATCCGTGAGCTCTTGTGTCTGTTGCAGCGCTTTTTCTTCAGCCTGTTGAAGACGAAGTTCCATCTGTTGCTGAAGTTCGTTATATTGCAGCGCTGCCTCTTCCTGAGCTTTCTTCAGATTGCTCTCTGCCTGCTCTAACTCAGACAAAATCGCCGACTCGGCTTCTTCCTTGGCTGTCTGAACCTGCTGCGCAGCTTTGGCTTCAATCTGTTGACGTTCTGCAACGGCACGGCTTTCGGCTTCTTTTAATTGAGCTGCAGTCTTGTCCTGCAACTCTTTATATTGCGCCGCAGCTTTGGCCTGCGCCTGCTGCAATTCGGCTGCAGAACGGTTCTGAGCTTCTTTGAGCTGGGAAGCAGCCTGTGCCTGTGCATTTTTAATCTGGTTAGCCGCTTTCTCTTCCATTTCCTTCAGCTGTTTCGTTCCCTTGGCTTCTGCTTCCTTCAGTTGTGCCGTTGCTTGGGCCTGCAATTTCTGCACTCGCTCCGTTGCTTGAGCGCGTTCTTGCTCCAGCAGCTTATTCAACTTGGCTATTTCTGAATTTTTGTCCGATTCGGACTTTTGCAACGCCTGCTCTGCTTCAATCTTCAGCTGTTGCAAATCAGCAAGAGCCTGGTCACGCCGTTCCAATTCTTGTTGATGTTCATTTTGTATGGCGTTTAACCGATTCAATTCGTTTCTCAGTTCTGTACGTTCTCCAGTGAGCATCTTCAGTTCATTACGGATTTCCTGAGTCTGAAGAGACTGTTCAGCCATATGTACAGCCGCCAGTACCGCAATACGCGGAGTATCCAGACGGGAATTTTGCTTGGAGATCGCGCCCATACGCTCATCTACCAGGTTAGCTACTTGTTTCATATAGTCGGCACTGCTGCCAACCAGTTTATAGGAAGTCCCGTAGATCTCTACGGTGACGCGTGTACGATCAGGTGTAGTCACAGTTGTGCCCTCCTTCAAGTCTGTATGTTGATTCTAAGCTGTAATCACAAAAAAGTCACATCGATCCTCTAATGCTAAGGATTCGATGTGACTTCAAACAATTCCTGCTAATCTTTGTTCAAAAAATCTTCTTTTGTCCTATTTACGCAATTCCGCTCCGAATTGCTCTTCCAGACGAGCCACTACACGGGCATGAACTTCAGTAACTTCCTCATCGGTGAGTGTACGTTCACGATTCCGGTATACCAGTGCCATCGCCACGCTTTTCTTGTTTTCACCCAGTTTACTACTAGTAAACACATCGAACACCTGTACAGTTTGTAACAATTCACCCGCCGATTCACGAATGGTGCGCAGCATATCTCCTGCTTCAATATCCTCATTCACAACAACCGCGATATCACGTTCCATGGCTGGGAAACGCGGAAGTTCACGATAACGAATGTCAGCGTCTGCTTCATTATAGATCGATTCAAGTGCAATCTCTGCGATGTACACATCATTCAGATCATACTGCTGTTGCAGTTCCGGATGCAATTGACCCAATGTACCGATCAATGTGTCTTCTCCGCCATCCTTCCCTTCCAAATAAACCGATGCAGAACGTCCCGGGTGGAATCCTTCAGGGCTGTTTGCTACCAAGCGAATGCGTTGTTCAAGCCCCACAT
Source organism: Paenibacillus sp. FSL P4-0176 (assembly GCF_037975265.1). Taxonomy (NCBI): domain Bacteria; kingdom Bacillati; phylum Bacillota; class Bacilli; order Caryophanales; family Paenibacillaceae; genus Paenibacillus; species Paenibacillus sp. FSL P4-0176. The sequence goes on along the minus strand of NZ_CP150242.1, from coordinate 2,012,947 downwards.
AGGCGAACAGATGCTCAAGAGCACCTTTCAGATCGAAGAAGTCTACTTTCTCCGCTCCAACATTCCATTGCTGGCTTGCACGATTTCCGGTGAGCAGCAAGCCCAGTACCGGAATCTCATGTGGTTGCTTGGTCAACTGATCTTCTTCAGTGAAGAACACATTGCCCACTTCAAATACAGCCAGTGAATCCTGTTTACGGTTCATGTTATACACCGCTGCATCCAACATTTGCGGCAAAATACTCGTACGAAGCACACTGCGGTCCTCACTCATAGGCATCGCGAGTTTCACGGCTTTACTTCCTTGTGTCAATGCCGGGAACAATGTCGCTTTATCCGGGTGCACAAAGGAGTAACTGATCATTTCCTGCCAGCCACTGCCTGAGAGCAATCCACGAATGGTGCGACGCATCGCTTGAGAACGTGTATATGCCCCTGGAGTCGTCGGTCCTTCAATCCATGTGGTTGGAATGTTGTCGTATCCGTACAGGCGTGCAATCTCTTCAAACAAGTCTACATCGAGCGTAATATCCCCTCTGCGTGTTGGCACTTCCACATCCAGTAATCCTTGATCAGCATCACCACATGCAAAGTGCAAGCGAGCGAAGATCGTTTTTACCTCAAGCAAAGACAGATCAGTTCCCAGATAACGATTCAGTCGGTCCAGCGACAATTGAATTACACGTTTCTCCGCAGCCTCTACTCCAGCTTCCACGATTCCCTGGTGCACTTCACCTTCAGCATAACGCTGAATCAGTTCAGCCGCACGATCCAAAGCCGTAATCACCGCACCCGGGTCTACTTCCTTCTCAAAACGCATGCTTGCTTCGGAACGCAGCCCCAGTTGGCGCGACGTTTTCCGAACGGTTCCGCCATCGAACTTGGCGGATTCCAGCAACAGATTCACCGTGCCTTCCGATACCTCGGAATTCTCGCCACCCATAACCCCAGCGATGGCTACAGGTTTCACGCCGTCCGTGATGAGCAACATGTGCGGCTCCAGCTTGCGCTCTTGTCCATCCAGCGTAACAATCGTTTCGCCTTCGTTGGCCATCCGCACTTCAATATGGCCCTTTTCCAGTTTATCCGCATCAAATGCATGTAGCGGTTGACCGTATTCCAGCATGACATAGTTCGTGATATCAACGATGTTATTGATTGGGCGAACACCTGCCGCCATGAGACGGTTTTGCATCCACAGCGGGGAAGCACCCAGCTTAATGCCAGTTACATAACGAGCTGCATAGTGAATGCATTGCTCCTGTGCCTTGATCTCTACAGAGATATGATTCGCGGCTGCATCACCAATTTCAACCAGTTGGTCTTTGGGACTTGGCAGCTTCACTTCACGACCCAGAATGGCACCCACTTCATAAGCTGCACCACGCATGCTGAGACAGTCGGAACGGTTTGGTGTCAGGTCCAGTTCAAGCACATGATCGTCGAGACCAAGAACCTGGCTGATTGGCGTGCCAACCTCCGTTTGTTCCGGCAGAACGAGAATACCTTCCTGCTGATCTTTCGGCAACAATTTGTCGTTCATGCCCAGCTCTTTGGCGGAACAGATCATGCCAAGGGAGACAACACCGCGCAGTTTGGCTTTTTTGATATCCAATCCACCAGGGAGCTTCGCTCCAACAAGGGCTACGACTACTTTTTGGCCTGCATCCACATTTTTCGCACCACACACGATCTGCAGATCTTCTTCCTGGCCGGCATCGATGACACATACATTCAGTTTGTCTGCATCAGGGTGTTTCTCCTTGCTTTTCACATAACCTACAACAACTTTATTCACGCCCTTGTTGCGGTTCTCCACTACATCAATTTCGACACCCGCACGGGTGATTTTCTCCGCCAATTCCTGTGGCGTCACACCTTCAAGGGAAATATAATCAGACAGCCAATCTGTCGATACTCTCATGGACGTTCACTTCCTTCATCTATAAATTGGTGTTCCCGGTTCATTCGCTTGCTCTATATGGTCAATATTTCTTGTCTTAAAGTTACAGCCGTCCGAATTGCTTCAGGAAGGTCAGATCGCTATTGTAGAAGTGACGGATATCATCGACACCATACTTCAGCATCGCGATACGCTCTACGCCCATACCAAATGCGAAACCACTGTATTTCTCCGGATCATAACCACCCATTTCCAGTACTTTCGGGTGAACCATACCGCCGCCCAAAATTTCAAGCCAGCCTGTTTGCTTACATACGCGACAGCCGCTGCCGCCACATTGTACACAGGTTACATCCACTTCTGCACTTGGCTCTGTGAACGGGAAGAAGCTTGGACGCAGACGAATTTCTGTGTGGGAACCGAACATTTCGCGCACGAATTGCAACAGGGTTCCTTTCAGATCGCTCATACGAATGTTTTCGCTGATGACCAAACCTTCAACCTGATTGAATTGGAAAGAGTGCGTCGCATCGTCGTCATCACGGCGGTATACTTTACCTGGGCAGATGACTTTGACAGGCACTTCGCCCTTCATGCTCTGCATGGTACGTACTTGAACCGGAGATGTATGGGTACGCATCAACAAGTCTTCGGTAACATAGAAGGAATCCTGCATATCGCGCGCCGGGTGATTTTTCGGCAGATTCAATGCTTCAAAGTTGTAATAATCCATTTCGACTTCAGGACCTTCCGCAACGCGGTATCCCATACCGATGAAAATATCTTCGATCTCCTGTACCACTTTGGTCAGTGGATGCAGTCCGCCTTGACGTCCACGACGTCCTGGCAGAGTCACATCAATTTTCTCGGATTGCAGACGCTTCGCCGTCTCTTCCTTCTGGAACTGATCCTGCTTGCTGTCGATGACTTCCTCAATGGCAGCCCGAACATCATTGGCCACTTGACCAATAACTGGACGTTCCTCCGCACTAAGTGCACCCATACCACGCAAAATTTCAGTCAATGCACCCTTTTTCCCCAAATACTTTACACGCAGATCACTGAGCGTCTGCGGATCATTCACACCAGACAACTGCTCCAGCGCTTCGATCTTCAATGCCTCTAAACGTTCTTTCATGTGTAATTGCCCCCTTTTTGTGGTGTTTTTGCAACAAAAAAAGGCCTTCTCTCCCCTGAAGGGACGAAAAGACCGTGGTACCACCCTTGTTAGACATCCATTGCTGCGTGGCCCTTCTGGCCTGCAACTGGTTCTGTCTCACTTTGTACGGAATAACGACCGTTAACCGTTTGCCCCTACTGTTGCCTCTGTGTCTGCACACAAACAGGTTCAGGGAACCGCTTCGGAGTGAATTTCGGCAGCCTTGTTCTACAGAAACGCTCTCAATCTACGGCGCTTCCTCCCTGTCCAGAGGCACTGCTTACTTATCTCCATCATCACGTTTGCTTAGTTTACCCATATCGATGTAATCATCGATGATCGTTCATAATTATATGCAAAATAGATCGAAATAGCAAGCCGTCCATATTCTAATTTATGCTTGCACCCTTATCTTTCAATTGTTTCAGGCGCTGCTGGATTTCGCGAATCTCAGCTGCCTCGACTGCTCGCTCATTCGAATGCTCGGGCTGTGTCAGACTGTCTTTTCCAACAGTGCTCACAGGAGACAGCAACTCCGATAGGCGCATCTCCAATCGTAACCGCTCGTCATCGGATTCCCGGGTCTCCAGCGCCACCTCCCGAAGTTTGGTGGACTGCTCCCAATCCGACACACCTCCTTCAAACAGAGTTGCTGTGCCGCCAGCCTCCAGATCGCATAACCGATTCGCGAGTGACTTCGTCAGCATCCGGTCATGGGATACAAGCACCAAAGCACCTGAAGCCTGTTTTAATACATTTTCCATGACTTCCTGGGTATCGATGTCCAGATAGTTCGTTGGTTCGTCCAGCACCAGCAGATTGGCTCCGCCAAAGTACAGTCTCAGAAATGCCACTCTGCACTTTTCCCCCATGCTCAAATCCCCAATGCGCTTGAATACATCATCTCTGGAAAATAGGAAACATCCCAGAATGGTACGTGCCGCACTTTGTGTCATGGATGGAAGAGTAAGCAAGCTGTCCAGCAGCGTCTGATTCTCGGGGAGCCCTTCCAGCTCCTGTGAAAAGTAACCGATTTTCAGCTGTGGATGCCGGGTGACCTTGCCTTGCGAAGGTTCCAGTTCACCAATCATCAACTTCAGCAGTGTTGTCTTGCCCGTTCCATTAGGACCTCGTACAGCAAGCCGATCTCCACGTTCCACAGCAATCCGAAGATCGCGCAGCAATGGTTTGTCGCCCGTATATGAAAAACTCACCTCTTCCAGCGCAAGCAGCTGGCGTGCAGCCAGTGGATTCATCTGTAATTCCATGTTCAACTTTGCAGCTTCACGAGGTTTATCCACCCGTTCCCGCTCTAAACGTTCCAGCTGTTTTTGTTTCGCATGGTAACGTGAAATATTTTTGTTGGCTTTGGCTTTGTAGAAACTCTGGGTGATCTTCACCTCCACATCAGTCGCCGAATTATGCGCTTTATGGAACCATTCCTGATAATTTCGAATCGTTTCTTCCAACGCCTTACGTTCCAATTCCTGCCTGCGGTAGATCGTTTCCTGTTCGCGTAATTCACGCTCTTTGTGGATCTTGTAGTCGGAGTAACCTCCCTTGTATTTGGTCAGGGCATCTGGACTGAACTCAATGACTCCTGTTGCTACCTGATCAATAAACGTACGATCGTGTGATACAAATAACAGCGTACCTTCATATGAGGATAACCACTCTTCCAGCCAGCGCATGCTTCCCTCATCCAGATGATTTGTCGGTTCATCCAGGATCAGGAATTTGGGTTTGCTGACAAGTAGCCCCGCCAAACGAGCCTTTGTTTTTTGTCCACCACTCAAGGAATGATAGAGTCTATTCCAATGCTCTGCGGATAATCCAAGGCGAGTCAGTACTTTCTCTACCTCAGTCTCCCACATATAACCGTTCAACTGTTCATATTGCTCCATCACTTGTGTATAAGCTGCAAGCAGCTCTTCATCCGCTTCAGTGCTCATGCTCAACCGTTGTTCCAGTTCTTCCAAGTTCCGTTTCACTTCATAGATCTGACCGCTCTCACGGCGGACCGCATCCAGTACATTCATCCCGGTCTCAATCTCCGAGCGCTGGCGCATGAACCCCCATTCCTGCTGAGGGATATGACGTTCAATCCGTCCACCACCATGCTCCTCACCCAAAATGATGCGTAACAACGTTGTCTTGCCGCATCCATTGCGACCCAAAATGGCGAGTCGTTCGCCCTCATTAATCTCCAAATTCAATCCTGTAAACAATTCAATACCGTTCCACTCTTTTGATACTTCATGTAAGCGTACCAATGTCATCATGAGGCCTCATCCTTCCTGCATCCTTTTTGCTGAACAAAAAAAACCGCTGGCATCAGCCGGCGGTTTGGCAATTCAGGGTTGGATCAAGTATTCAAAGACAGATCTAAGGTAAGCTACGGCATGAACAAAGAAACCCAAAATACAGGGTACACGTAAACCTCAATGGCTTACTTGCTCCATACCTTTTCCCATAGCTGAATTTGGACACACGAATCCCCTCATTGCTCAGCCGCTCTGGCTGACTGCGTCATAAAACCGTCTGCAGTTAACTGGGGTTCAATTCATGTGTTTTACTTCATGGGACGTATGGTTACCTCTCATTCATGTGTAGTATCAATTTCTCCGTTATTGTACCAGATCATTGTAAAAAAGCAAAGGGTATATACATTAAACTAAAGAATACTTACTTACTCGCCACTCCGAAGACAGAACAATCTTCTGATCGCTGTTACCACGAGATTTCTTTTAAGGTAATAGAAAAAAGCCCCTGCATCGCAAGGGCTCCGGTACTGCTTCATTAAGCGGGTGATGGGAATCGAACCCACGCTATTAGCTTGGAAGGCTAAAGTTCTACCATTGAACTACACCCGCATGATTGAAGATTTATTGTTAAGTTCCTTAGGAATTCAACAGTGATTTTACAAATAATAATATACCATGATCCTCTATAGCATGCAAGTCATATTTTCCATTTTTTTCATTACGCATCCATCAAAAAAAAGCAGGAGCACCCTCGCGCCCCCGCTGTTCCCTATCCTGTAGGCTTATCCACATCTCTCAAAAACTGCTTTTCAAATTCAGCGGCTTTAATCGGTTTGCTAAAGAAATAACCCTGAGCCTCGTGACAGTGTTGATTGCGAAGAAAGACCATCTGATCTTCGTTCTCCACGCCCTCAGCTGTGACTTTCAGTTGTAAATGATGCGCCATTGAAGTGATGGTAGATACAATCGCGGCGTTATTGCTGTCCTCCATGACTTCATTCACGAATGAACGGTCAATCTTGAGCCGATCAATTGGCAGATCCTTCAGATAGTGCAACGAGCTGTATCCCGTTCCAAAATCATCGATACTGATATGCACACCAATTTCTTTGATTTTGCGCAACTGTTCGAATGACCGGTCTTTATCAAATGTCATGCTCTCTGTAATCTCCAGTTCAAGCCATACAGGCTCTAGTCCCGTCTCTTTGAGAATGCCATTGATATTGTCCAACAAATGGGAATGCCTGAATTGTCTCATCGACAGATTCACCGAAACACACAGTTTACGATAACCGGCTTCCTGCCACTGTTTGTTCTGTGCACACGCTTCACGAAGCACCCATTCACCAAGTGGCACAATGAGCCCACTCTCTTCTGCCAGAGGAATAAAGTCCGCCGGAGATACCGAGCCTCGCTGCGGATGCTGCCAACGCACCAAGGCTTCCATGCCAACGATTAGCCCACTTTGCAGATTAACCTGCGGCTGGTAGACCAGGTAGAACTGACCTCGATCCAACGCCTTGCGCAGATCATTCTCAAGCTGCAAACGCTCCTGTGCCTTCATCTGCATCGCATGGGCAAAACGATTCAGTTCCATTCCTTGTTCCTTAGCACTGTGCAAAGCCGTATCGGCATTCTGAATAATCTCCAGTGGTGACTCCCCATCATGTGGGAAAATGGCCATCCCAATTCCAAGTGTCAGATGATACTCATTGCCATCAACCAAGACGGGCTTCTCAAAAAGTTGCAAAATGGATCTTGTCCGACGCAATGCTGTATCGGTTGAACTGAAATCTGTCATCGTTAATGCAAACTCATCTCTTCCCAGTCCAAAGACTTCTTCTCCTGGAAGTGACAATTGTTTCAGTCGTTGACCTACCTGACGCAAAACACGGTTAGCTGCTTGCTGTCCGAGCGAATCATTAATGGTCTTGAACCGATTAATATTCAGGACCAATACACCAACAAGCTGTTCCTGCACCACGGCATCATCCATCATCTTTTTCAACTGCTGTGAAAGCCGACGACGGTTTGGAAGTCCCGTTACATCATCATGATGAGCAATATAGTTCATCTTGGCTTCCGCGACCTGCTGTTGCAGGAAAGGTGTGTCCACTACGGACGTATACAGCCCTTTTTGAATGAAAAAATATGCCATACAATTACTCAGCAATCCTAATAACAGATTGAGATCGTTCACCCCAGTTGCTGAAACAAAATAACATTCACCAAAAAAGAAACACAGAATGCCACATAGAATGGTTGGTAAATCACCGTCTTTGGTTTTTTTCCATTGTACAAACAAAAGAACTGCAATAATGCCATAGAGCAATCCAACCATAAGATGAACTCGAGTGAAGATACCACCAAGCACTTCCCCATCAAGCATACTCGGCAACATGCTCCATTCCTGAATAGCCAGTATATACAAAATAACAAAGGTACCCAATGTCCCACTTAAAAGTAAGAATTTGCGTGGTAATGCAAATTCTTTCTCATTTAAGGTATACACGAGCAGTAAACCTACGGAACATACCAAAGATCCCATGGTTGACATCATTAAGGAGAACTCCGATTCCATCATGGCTCCATTTGGAATCTCTTCTGCAAATGAAACGATATGAACCAGTTCAAACAGACCAATCAATAAAAAGAGTGTTGTCAATAATGTCCTCCGAAGCGTTAGCTTCTGTGTCCGAAACAACCAGCTTTGATTATAGATGCCGATACAAGCCGCTACCGCAGCAAATCCACCCAAGAGTGTCAAAACCGGGTAACCCGATATGATCAGATCAGAGCTTGAAGAAGAACGAAACCATTGACTTGCGAGGAAACATAATAAGCCGCCCACAGCGACCCAAATTATTTTTCTCTGATCTTGCAGATTAACCTTCATGCCGTGTTTTCCTTCCCGGGATCACCTATCCTGAATTACATTAACCAAACTTAAAAACTTACTACACGATTCGACAAAAAACATATTAACCAACGTTCAATTCACATGCATACACATGCTATCTGGTACATAATAACATTTAATTTTGTATACGTGAACTAAAAAATAGTTACTCCTAGGAATATTTATTCACAAATATAGAGAAAAACAAGGCATTAAGAACTAAAAAAACATGGATCTCCAGTTAGAGTCCATGTTTTCCTATTTTACAACTGTATTTCAGACTATATTACTTATCAAAATTCACTTCTGGTGTTGTTAATTTATCATAGAAATCAACAACCTTATCCTTGTCTTCCGATGAGCGAATCGCCATTGCTGAACGTGGATGCTCGTCCAACGCGCCTGTAATCATGTAAGGCAGAATGTAACCCCATTCTTCTTTTTCTCTGAGTGGAACCATCAACTGTTCCAACACACCAAGTACTGGACGCAGATTGTATTTTGTTCCTTTCAGATGAGCTACGAGCAATTCGGTTGGACAGTTTCCTGCCGCACGTCCCATACCATACACAGAAGCATCAAGCAGTTCAACGCCAAGTTCTGCCGCAACCAATGTGTTAGAAAACGCAAGTTGCATATTATTATGTGTGTGAACACCAAGACGTTTGTTAGGCAAGTGAGTCTTGAACTTCTCTACCAGATATTTCACATCATTATGGTCCAAGCTACCGTAGGAGTCTACAATGTAAACAACATCCACAGTGCTTTCTTTAATCAATTCAAAAGCTTCCAGCAATTCATTCTCCATAACATTGGAGAGTGCCATAATATTAAGTGTAGTTTCATATCCACGATCATGGAATGTTTGAACCAGTGCAAGTGCCTTGTCCACATCTTTGCTGTAGCAGGCAACCCGGATCAGATCCAGCATGCTCTCACTGCGAGGCAAGATATCATTTTCGTCCACACGACCTACGTCAACCAGCGCAGACAGTTTGGTATTGCCTTTTTGAGGAATAACTTTACGCAGGAAATCATCGTTCAGGAAACGCCATGGTCCTGCTTCCTCGGCACCTTTAAGCAACTTCGGAGAGTTCTTATATCCAATTTCCATATAATCAACGCCGGCTTCATTCAATCCAGCATATAGCTGTTGAACAAAGTCCACGCTAAAGTCCCAATTATTCACCAATCCGCCATCACGGATCGTACAATCTACAATTTTGCAATGATTTGTCTTCATTAATGTCTGCTCCTTTTCTGACCAACTTGTGTATTCCTCTCATGATACTTGAACGTGACAAGAAAAGTAAAGGGATTCCGGACTTATTTACTTCGATAAGATCTCCAGATTCGGTCAATCTCAACCATATCGGAACGATCGGGAACTTTCTCTCCATAACGGACGGCATTATACGTATCTGGCAGTCTCGCAGACAGCTCATCTTCTTCTACCTTCACACCATTCTGAATAATGGTCTGTGCAGCCTCCAGCGGAGTATGCGTCCCCTGTATTTCCACGCCTCGATGAGCTGCTCTTTCAATCCAAGTCCGATAGTAATACCGAACACGTTCGGCATCCTGTGCAGGGGGCGCCTCTTTCTTGCGAAACCAATTCTTTCGGACTTTTGCTGGCGCATCAAGCGTCTCACTGACATCGATATACTCCGTCCGTGGTTCTGCCTTCTTTTCACCTGGTTGTAACATCCCCTTGAATCGGTCCATAAGTCTGTTTATCGTTTTTTGTCCCAACCTCAGAAGCAGCCACAGAATTGCTCCTGCTACAGCACACATCACTACCCATCCGAGGATGTTCCAGAAGACTGAGGGCTCGGATGGCGGCTCTCTCCAGTCATTCGGTATATTTAACTGCTGATTGGGGTTGTCCATTGGTAATCGTGGCTCCTCGCCGGAAATCGGACCAAACCATCCCCTGATCCATGCGAGCAAGCGATCACGTAGCGGTCCCAGCCAGGCAGCCAGACTTGGGAAAGCACCAATCGCTACGATAACAATAAACATCCACATGAACCGCTGATGATTCGCACGTGCAAAATCTCTTAATACCAATCTTCTCTTGCCGTCATTGAGTATTGCCTGATCCAGTTGTAGCATATATCGTCCAACCAGCCAAAAGGCAAAACTGATCACTCCCGCAATATAGATCCATAGGGTATAGGTTTGTATCGGCTGCATGAATTCCAACGAATTCGAAGCAATCATAAGCACGATTGCACTAATTACACCCATAATCTGCAAGCGCCATAACAACACTGAATGAAAGACTGGCTGGAAGGTCAGACCTGTATAAGCCGATATGACTCCACACAGTACCAATGTGATGATATCCGGCAACGGGAGAATAAGGCTCATCCCAACAACGAGTGCGAAGAGAAGTCCTATGACGAGTGCCGCTAGTCCTCGAATGAGTGTACTTTTCTCGCTAAAACCTGGAATTTTATGCTGAATGAACTGTCCCAACCAACCTACAAGAACAACCAGGATGAATAATGTGTACGGCAAATGTTCCATTGCGTAGAATGAAGCAAGCGTAAATATCGGAAAAAGGTATATGCCAGCCATCAAGACGGCAAGCATTGTTATGAGTCCTGTGGTCGTCGCTACCGGTCTGTTCCTCATGCACTCACCGCCTTCGTATTACCCTTCACGTCCTCTACCGGGAGAATCGTTACACGATGTCCTTGTTCGTGCAGACGTGCAATCTCGTGCTCCATAGCGGTAGATACATAGGATGTAATCAGCAGATAGCTGCGGATTTGCTGTGCTTCTTCATTCAGACGTACTTCATCATTCAGGAATTGCTCCATGGGCACCATGCATTTCAACTCTGTCTCAGCCATAGCTTCCAGTAACCGTTCCAGATGGGGCGTGCCATAATCCGGTTCAATCCGAAGTGTATCGCGGCCTCCACCCACATGATAACCATTATGGGCGAAACCTGCTGGCAACCCTCTACCGATGGCATCCACTGCAGCCGTGGCAGCGTAACGAAGTGCCCGCTCAATCTTTTCCGGTCGAGTAACAACACTCCACATATCTGCAGATTCCTGAATGTTGACTACTATCCAGGATTGCGGATCAGCCGTCCATCCCTGCTTGTAGACCTGTAATTCACCTGTACGTGCACTCGCTTTCCAGTGAATACGATTCATGGGGTCGCCTGCACCATAAGGCCGAACACCCAGAATCAAGAAAGGATCTTCAACGATCCATCGTGATACTTCCACTTCTCCCTGCCATACCTGATAAATTGCAGGAAGATCCTCTGCATTCACTAATGAGGGATACACAATCATAGACATTTGCAAAGGAATCGGTTTGGTGGAACGCCACACGCCAAAGAGATCCCCACCTGTCATCGTTGCTGTATTTAATGGATAAACTCCACGCTGAGTACATGTAAAAGGATGCTTGCGCGTAATACGAGTAAACGGTTTTAACGTAAAAATACTCTTATGGTTCTGATAGATTTCGCCTTGACTAATATCCATACCTGAGCCGGAACGAAATACAAACGACACTGGCATCATCGATTCAAGTCTGAGCCACGGTACGGAGACTCGTTTCTCATTCGATATCGTCTCCACCATCTCAAGTTCATCTCCAGCGTAACAACGCAGCTTGCTGAATTGTCTGCTGTACCTGAGCTTTCGCAGTGCAGGTCGTCCAAACCACACACCATGTATAACAACGACAATGCCTCCAACAAGGACAAGCCATAATAATGCCATAAGATTAACGCCCGCTTGTAGCGAGATTCTCCGTAGGCACTTCTATCTGATTCAGAAGTTCCTGGATGATACGCTCCGCCAAGCCCTCTTGTTGTCTGATCCGGTTACGGAATACCAGTCGGTGGGCCAGCACAGGTTCCGCCAGTACTTTAATATCATCAGGCAAAACAAAGTCTCTGCCATGCAGTGCAGCCCAGGCCTGACTTGCCTTGAGTAATGCCTGAGCCCCTCGTGGACTTACGCCAAGCGAGAGCTCGGGATGTTGCCTTGTTGCTTCGGTTAACTGAATGATATATCGTAGCAAATCTTCGTTGATTTGCACTGTTTTATACGTATCCTGCGCCTTCAAAAGTTCTTCACGACTGATCACTGCCGAGAGATCATCAACAGAACGACTGGCTACCGTACGTCTCAAAATTTCTACACTCTCTTCACTGCTTGGATAACCCATGCGAATTTTCATCATAAAACGATCCATCTGCGCTTCAGGTAGTGGAAAAGTTCCCTGGTTATCTACAGGATTCTGGGTGGCGATAACGATGAATGGCCGTTCCAGCTGTCTCGTTGAACCATCGATACTGATCTGGCGCTCTTCCATACACTCCAGCAAGCTTGATTGTGTACGCGGTGTAGCACGGTTAATCTCATCGGCTAGTACAAGATTGGCAAACAAGGGGCCGGGTCGGAATTCAAAATCCCCTTCTTTTTGATTAAAAAAATGAATCCCTGTTAAGTCAGAGGGCAGCAAGTCCGGTGTAAACTGGATGCGTTGGAATGTGCAGTCCAATGAAGAGGCTACCGATTTGGCAAGCATCGTTTTTCCGGTACCCGGTACATCCTCCAGCAGCACATGTCCTGACGCTATGATCGCTGTCATCACCAGCTCTATCGTATGCTCTTTTCCCACAATCACTTTTCCCACATGATCCATCAATTGTTGATTCATTCGTTCCATTCCCTGGATTTCCATCTGCATCTCATCCTTCCGTTATGGAGCTTATGTATTCGCATTCATTACTAACTATAACCGTTATTGGCAACATAAAACAAAGGAGTTGGCAAATGGCCAACTCCTCGACTCCCCGCTTTTCTCAATATACCAAGGGTAACATAATTATAAACCGCGTGCCTTCGCCCTTTTTGCTATCCACAGAGATGGTGCCTCCATGGTTCTTGATGATTCGGTAACTCACCGAAAGTCCAAGCCCCGTTCCGCTCTCCTTGGTCGTGAAGAATGGATCAAACAGACGTACAAGCGTGTTATGGTCCATCCCATGACCGTTATCCGCGATGGAGATCTGCACGAACTTGTTTTCCGTGGCGGTAGATATTCGAATTAGACCCGTATGTTCTTCGCCAACTTCCTCAATGGCATCCATTGCGTTTTTCACCATATTCAAAATAACCTGCTTAATCTGTTTGACATCAATGGACACATTCAGCGGGGCATCCCCTTCATCCAGTACGATCTCGCATCCCTTCATCAACCCTTCGCTTTCGGTCAGCAAGACCACCTCTTTGAGCAAAGAGTCGACGGATATCACGGTCTTCTGTGGAGCTGACGGTTTGGAAGAATTCAAAAATTCGTAGATGATGTCATTCGCCCGATCAATCTCCGTCAGTATGATTCGAGCGTACTCGTCTTTGCCGAGCTGCAGCAAATGGGGCCTGAGCAGTTGAATGAACCCACGGATTGCAGTCAACGGATTACGAATTTCATGAGCAATAGATGCTGAAATTCGCCCCAGCATCGCAAGTTTGTCATTTTGATAAGCGGTCTGTTCAATTTGTTTATAATCAGATACATCTTTGACGCTGAACAAGAAGTCGCCATCCATCTGATCACCGTACGTCACAGTAACCAGCCAATGCCTTCCGTATTCATCAATCAATTCATGATAGCGCTTACGGTGAAAAATAGTTTCCCGATAGATACGTAAAATTTTCTTTTTCTTGAATCGGCTCATCTGCGGATGATGCAGCATTTGCATCAGGGTGCAGCCGCTCAACAGACTTCTTGGAAGTTCCAACAATTTTGCCATCTGAACGTTAATAAACGTCAATACACCGTGACTGTCAAACAACATAATACCGCTATCCAGATGTTCCAGTACATTCTCGTACTTGTTGTTATCCAGATGCACAGGCGGGAAACCATCCGTTGGTTGAGGCACTGTATCCTGAAATTCACTAATCATGTCAGGTTCCTCCTTTTCACGTAAATGATAAACTTGCCATTCGGACATCATATCATCACAGAAACAGGAAGGGCCGATTTTATTTTTCATTACCGGTGCCCTTTCGTTGGGGGGCTGAGCCGAAAATATGGATGGCATGGCCGGAACTCAAGCTGGTCTATTCCCGGTAACCAACAGTCGATCCGGAAAATCATATACGTTTGTCCCATTCTGACCTTCTCCTATTCCCAAACACGAACATTTTTTGCTCCGCCTCTTTTGCAAGTCTGTTTTTATCATAGACAAGTTTATAGAAGAGAGTCAATCGGAGAAAGTGTCGAATGGAAATTATTTTAAAAAAAACCTCGAATTAGTTCCAGAACACAGCACAAAAACGAAGCCGTTTCACCCAGTAGGCAAATCAGCTTCGTTTTTAATATCTTTAATTGGTGATATATCCGAGAGCATCTATAGTCCGGTCTTATTATGCTGAATTTTCAGTCTGCGCTGACTCATCACAGCTAATCGACGTTTAAGTTCGCTTTCCCACTTCTCGTCTTTGGTTTCCTTGGCGAGCCTGAGCAAATCCAGAGCCATATCAATCTGGCGCTGCACAATGACCATGGCATCCTCGCTCTCACGGTTTACACAGTTTTCAAAAATCGCATCCTCATCTTCTGTAACATAATCTTGAAAGTCGATCTCGGATGCACCGTCTCCATGCGCATATTCAGCCAGGATTTCGTATTCGTTTTCCACTTTATAATGCACCTCAACCCGGTGACACACCGGGCAAAACAGCAGGGGAACATTATGAACCTGGGTGCGGTAATGCTTCAGCGTGCCCTTCGTTCCAACCATACTTGCCCCACAACAGTAACTCATTTTTGTTCACCCTCCTTATTACGTGCCGGGACTTTTTTTGTTAAAATGCCATCCCGTACACTTACAGCACTTCCGAAAAGGAATAGTTCCATCAGTGTATCACATTCATGTACAGATTATAAATGCAGAGCACCGGAATATTTACCGGGTTTCCATACCCTATTCGCCTTGAAGGCCATCAATTCCTCTTTCAACAGATAAAAAGAAGACTTTCTTCTAATATATTATTAACACGCTTAGCTGCTTGTTCAAACACTTTTGATTAACTTCGTGATAACTTCCGGCAAAAGGGTGCAAAAAGCCCTCAATCCCTAACGGGATGAGGGCTTGAACAAAAACCGTTCAAGTTAATCTGGCTTACAGGTTAGTGTCGCCTGGTTTCCAGTTCATTGCACACAATCCGCCGGATTGCAGTGCTTGCAGTACGCGAAGTGTTTCTTCAACACTACGGCCTACATCGTTGTGGTTAACCACTTGATATTTCAGTTCGCCTTCTGGATCGATGATGAACAGACCGCGCAATGCTACGCCTTCTTCTTCGATCAGAACGCCGTAATCTTTAGCCACTTGCTTCGTGATATCGGAAGCCAGCGGGAAGTTCAATTGACCCAGACCATTGCTGTCTACAGGTGTATTGATCCATGCTTTGTGGCTGTGTACGGAGTCTACGCTCACGCCAAGAATTTCTGTATCCAAAGCTTTAAATTGCTCGGAAGCAACGCTCAAAGCTGTAATTTCAGTTGGGCACACAAATGTGAAGTCCAAAGGATAAAAGAAGAATACAAGCCATTTGCCACGATAATCGGACAGTTTAACGGAACCGAAGTCTTGTCCGTCTCCCGATACTGTTTCCATTGCGAAATCCGGTGCTGGTCTACCTACCAAACGTTCTGCCATAACTAAAAATTCCTCCTTTGGGATTATGTAAGCATCCTTGCGGATTGCTCATCATCAAGAAAAACGCGTACGCTTTTCCTGTAATTAAAATGATTTGATACTTGATAACAAGTACAAGTAAAATGTTATCATCCGGACTTCCCAAAGTCAAGATTATAAACATTATTTTTTTATAATCATTATAAATAAGGATTTTTCGTGGCAAAAATGATAAAGGAACAGCCCTCTGTACATTCCATAACTGGAAACAAAGGGCTGCCTGTAGTTGGTAATATAATTACGCCTGTTTCTGAATAGCCGCCACGATCAAATCGCCCATTTCGGTCGTGCTGATCGCTGTGCTCTTGTCTACAGCAATATCACTCGTGCGGTGTCCTGCATTCAATACATCCGACACAGCTGCTTCAATGGCATCCGCACCTTCTGTATAACCAAAGGTTGTACGGAACATCAACGCCAAAGAGAGAATGGTTGCAATCGGATTAGCGAGGCCTTGACCTGCGATATCCGGTGCGGAACCGTGTACCGGTTCATAGAGTCCGAAGCTGCCCTCTCCCAGTGATGCAGATGCGAGCATACCGATGGAACCTGTCAACATCGCTGCTTCATCACTCAAGATATCTCCGAACATGTTTTCCGTTACGATGACATCGAAGCTGGACGGACGACGCAGCAATTGCATCGCGCAGTTGTCTACCAGTACATGCTCCAGTTCAACATCCGGATAATCCGGTGCTACCCGGTTCACGACTTCACGCCAGAGACGGGAAGTTTCCAATACGTTGGCTTTGTCTACAGAAGCCAGCTTTTTGCGACGTCCTTGCGCAATTTCGAATGCCTGACGAACGATCCGCTCCACTTCTGTTACATTATATGCACACGTATCTACTGCCTCTTCGCCCTGTGCACTTTCACGTCTGAATTTCTCACCGAAGTAGATCCCACCTGTCAACTCACGTACCACCATCAGATCTGTACCTTCCAGTACTTCAGGCTTCAGAGTTGAAGCATCCTTCAAGCAATCAAATACAACAGCCGGACGCAGGTTGGAGAACAATCCAAGTGCTTTGCGAATACCCAGCAGGCCTGTTTCCGGGCGAAGCTCCTTGCTGTTGTTATCCCATTTTGGACCACCAACCGCACCAAGCAGGACTGCATCTGCACTTTTACATACAGTCAGTGTTTCTTCAGGAAGAGGCGTACCCTTCTCATCAATCGCGATTCCGCCAAACAACGCATGCTCTGTCTCAAAACGATAACCGAATACTTCCTCCGTACGTTTAAGAACTTTCTCAGCCTCAGCTACCACTTCAGGGCCGATTCCATCACCAGCAATAACTGCAATTTTTTTCACGTCTGCCATTGGGTTGTCCACTCCTTATATTTCATTCATTAATTATTCATAAAGTAACGTCTCATATTAACTCTCTCTTTTGTATCATATTCCAAGGTCATTTGACCAAGATATACAATCTATGACTTTAATAGATTTTACCTATAAGCCAATAGAGATTGGCCTTTCCAAGTTGTTCTGACCTCCCGGCTGGGTTAAAATATAGCTGAATTCAAATCAGGTACGTAGGAGGGATAAGCAACATGCAATATTCGTATTTGGGTAAATCAGGCCTCAAGGTCAGCCGAATCTGTCTCGGTACCATGAATTTCGGGCCTGCTACAGATGAAAAAGAAGCTTTCCGCATTATGGACGCAGCACTCGATGCAGGCGTGAACTTTTTTGATACCGCTAACATCTACGGTTGGGGTGAAAATTCCGGCCTTACCGAAGAAATTATCGGACGCTGGTTCAACCAGGGCGGAGGCAGACGTGAAAAAGTAGTTCTGGCCACCAAAGTATATGGCTCCATGCATGATGATACAGATGGCCCCAACAACGAAGCTGGCCTCTCCGCCTACAAAATCAGACGGCATCTGGAGGGTTCCCTCCGCCGCTTACAGACCGATCATATCGAGCTATACCAGATGCATCATGTAGACCCTGCCATATCGTGGGACGAGCTGTGGGGTTCGTTCGAGAATGCCGTTCATCAGGGTAAAATCGGTTATGTAGGGTCAAGCAACTTTGCTGCATGGCAGATTGCAATTGCACAAAGCGAAGCCAAGAATCGCCATTTCCTCGGCCTGGTTTCCGAACAACACAAATATAGTCTCAACTGTCGTTTACCTGAACTGGAAGTGCTGCCTGCCGCCAAAGAACTGGGCCTCGGTGTCATTCCATGGAGTCCATTGGATGGTGGGTTACTGGGACGTAACGCTCTGCAAAAGCTGGAAGGAACACGCAGCGGGGGCATCGCTGGACGGATCGAGCAGCAGCAAACTCAGCTTGAAGACTTTGCCGCACTGTGTCGTGATCTCGGTGAACCACAGGATACGGTGGCTTTGGCATGGGTTGCAGCCAATCCGGCGGTGACCGCCCCGATTATCGGACCGCGTACGCTGGAGCAGTTTGAGACCGCACTCAAATGTCTGGACGTGACTTTGGATGAAGCTGTGCTCAAACGTCTGGATGAGATTTTTCCGGGCCCAGGTGGACATGCACCTAATGCATACGCATGGTAATAGATTGAAAGCGTAAGTCAATGTAATGATAACCGTATAATATGCATTGTGTTTCACTGCCATAATTATATAAATCAGCATTCTGCATAATTCGAATCATACCGCTCACGGGTACAAGATATAGACGAACAGAATCATTTCGATCTATATCTTGCTGATTGGAAGACGCTTAGAGGATTTATGCAAAATGCTCAAATACAAGCAAAAGAGTCTGACCCTCCACAGGAGAGTCAGACTCTTTACGTACCTCACTAAACGTAACAAAGCAAGCCGAACGATCTTCTATATCCATTAAATTAAAGATTGATCATTCTAGCAGCATACATGTATCTCGGCTTATAGTTAAGTTCAATGAAGGGTGCGTGCTTCTTACATCGGAGCCTACAGGTTAACGTTTACACGGTTCGTATATGTCTTGCGCTTCTCAATCAATTGATTCAGGCCGTCTACATAGGCGCGTGCACTTGCACCCAATATATCTGTGCTTACGCCACGTCCTTGTACCGAAACCTGATTCTGAGTCAGCACAACATGTACTTCACCCAATGCATCTTTACCATGCGTTACCGATTTGATGGAATAGTCAGACAACGTTACGTCTTCCCCACTCACTTGGTCAATCGCATTGTAGATTGCATCTACCGATCCGTTACCCTCTGCTTGCTTCTCAAGCGTATCCCCGTCAAGCGTTGCAATGCGGACTTTGGCCGTTGGTACCGATTCGTCTCCGTACGTTACGAAGATGGATTCCAGTTTATACACCTCAGGTGCATCCTGCAATTTCTCTTCAATTACGGCAAGCAGATCTTCGTCAGTAACTTCTTTTTTCTTATCAGCCAGATCTTTGAACTGGGCGAAAGCCCGATTCAATGCTTCTTCTTCCAGCTCATATCCCAGATCAATCAACCGTTCACGGAAGGCATGACGACCAGAATGTTTACCCAGTACAAGTTTACTTTCCTTCAGACCGATGGACTCTGGAGTCATAATCTCGTACGTTGTTTTTTCCTTCAACATGCCATCCTGGTGAATGCCGGATTCATGTGCAAAGGCATTTGCCCCAACAATAGCTTTGTTTCCAGGCACAACCATACCTGTCAAACGGCTAACCAAACGACTGGTCCGTGCAATCTCAGACAACTGCAGCGATGTTTTCGCTTGGAAAAATTCCTGACGTGTCTCCAGCGCCATAGCAATTTCCTCGATCGCCGTGTTTCCGGCACGTTCACCAATGCCATTGATCGTACCTTCGATCTGATCGGCTCCGTTGAGAATGGCTGCAAGTGTATTGGCCGTCGCCATACCCAAGTCATTATGGCAGTGGGCACTCAGCTGTACCTTTTCAATACCGTGTACATTCTCCTTGAGATGTTTGAAAATGTTTCCGTATTCATATGGGCTCAGGTAACCAACCGTATCCGGAATATTCACGACAGCTGCACCTTCTTCAACAGCCATATTCACCATTTCCACGAGGAAATCATACTCGGTACGACCTGCATCCTCAAGGGAGAATTCAATCTTCGAGAATGTTTTCTTTGCATAACGAATCGCGGAACGAGCTGTATCCAGTACCTGCGCTTTGTCCATACGCAATTTATGTTGGCGGTGAATAGGTGAAGTTGCCAGGAAAACGTGAATGCACGGGTCCTGTGCACCTTTAAGTGCTTCCTTAACTGCATCAATGTCTTGCTCTCTGGAACGGGACAAGCCAATTACAGTCACATTTTTGACCGCATTTGCTACTGCATTGACAGCTGCCAGGTCACCTGGAGATGCCGCCGGGAAACCCGCTTCCATCCGGTCAATGCCAAGCCGCTCGAGCTGATGGGCAATTTCCACCTTTTCACGAGTGTTCAGATTGACTCCCGGGGATTGCTCTCCATCACGCAGCGTTGTGTCAAATACATAGATTTTACGCACGCTTCGCACCTCCTGTACTTGTTATTATATGTTTCTCTGAACCAGCAATAGCGGCTCACGCATAAGCACGGCCGCTATTCCCAGTTAAAGCTCTAAGTTTACTTGATTACCTTAAAGTGCATGCTCTAGAAGTTAATGCTTACTTCTTGATCCAGTGCATCATCTCACGCAATTGTCCGCCAACCACTTCGATTGGGTGTTCAGCTTCGTTACGACGAGTTGCTGTCAAGAATGCACGTCCGGATTGGTTTTCCAGAATGAAGTCGCGTGCGAATTTACCTTGTTGGATATCCGTCAGGACTTCTTTCATTGCTTTCTTCGTATCTTCAGTTACAACGCGAGGTCCAGTTACATAGTCACCGTACTCAGCTGTGTTACTGATGGAATCACGCATGCTTGAAAGTCCGCCTTCATACATCATGTCAACGATCAGCTTCAGTTCGTGCAGACATTCGAAGTATGCCATTTCAGGAGCGTAACCCGCTTCTGTCAACGTTTCGAACCCAGCTTTTACCAATGCACTCACACCACCACACAGAACAGCTTGCTCACCGAACAGATCTGTTTCTGTTTCTTCACGGAAGGAAGTTTCGATAACCCCTGCGCGTGTACAACCGATACCTTTAGCATAAGCCAAACCGATTTCTTTAGCTTTACCCGTTGCATCTTGCTCAATCGCGATCAGGCCCGGTACACCAAAACCTTCCACATAAGTACGACGTACCATGTGACCAGGGGACTTAGGAGCTACCAGCAATACATCGCTGTTTTTTGGAGCAACGATTTGACCGAAATGAACGTTGAAACCGTGTGAGAAGAGCAATGCAGCGCCTTCTTTCAGGTTTGGTTCGATTTCGTTTTTGTATACAGAAGCTTGAGTTTCGTCTGGCAGCAAGATTTGAACTACATCTGCGCGGCTTGTTGCTTCAGCCGGGGACAGAACTTCAAATCCGTCATTTTTTGCAGTGTCGAAGGATTTACCTTCACGAAGTCCGATGACTACGTTCAATCCACTATCACGAAGGTTTTGAGCTTGGGCGTGGCCCTGGCTACCATAACCGATTACCGCGATCGTTTTTCCTTTCAATACGTTAAGCTCTGCATCCTGTTCATAATAAGTAGTTACTGGCATGTTTATAAGTCCTCCTTTGTATTGTAAAGAACCCTTCATTAATGAGCGGGTGTCTCAAGGGACCGCCTCGCTTGGAGTGTCAAAAGCATCTCTGGTCTGGTCTGATCCGATCCGTTCAGACACCCGCCCATTAATGCGGGAATGTAGCTATATTTTCAAGCGTTACATCACTAAAATGTTAAATTATAACTGTTAAGGGACTGACACTCACATAAGATCAACTGTATATGTTAGCTAACCGTCGTCCCTCTTCATTCATTATAACTTTATACGTTGCCGCGTACCAATGCAGTTATGCCTGTACGGGACAATTCGCGAATGCCATATGGCTTGAGCAATTCAATCATAGCATCAATTTTGTCCGTATCTCCGACTACTTGCACAATCAAGCTGCCTGGACCAACATCTACAACGGATGCGCGGAATGTTTCTACCACACCCAGAATTTCAGGACGCTCGGAAGGCTCTGCTTTCACTTTAATCAAAGCGAGTTCACGGGCTACCATCGGTTTCAGGCTGAAATCAACCACTTTAATAACATCGATGATTTTATACAATTGTTTCTCAATCTGCTCCAGCGTTTTATCGTCACCAATGGTGACAATAACCATCCGGGAGAGTCCAGGTTCTTCCGATTGACCTACGGTAATACTCTCAATGTTAAATCCGCGTCGACCGAACAACCCTGATACACGCTGAAGGACGCCTGGCTGATCGTTTACCAATATTGAAATCGTATGTCTAATCATTCGTCAGCATCCCCCATCAGCATTTGATCAATTGTTGCTCCCTGCGGAACCATTGGATACACATTTTCATCCTTGCGTACTACGAATTCTACAACGACTGGTCCTGGTGTATCCAAAGCTTCCTGCCAAGCACGCGCTGCTTCTTCTTTATTCGTTGCACGTAATCCTTTCACGCCATATGCTTCAGCCAGTTTTACAAAATCGGGGCTTCCTGCCAGATCAATGTGGCTGTAACGGTTCTCATAGATGAGTTCCTGCCATTGGCGAACCATTCCAAGTACCTGATTGTTAATGATCACAATTTTTACCGGTATATTGTTAATGGCACAGATTGCGAGTTCTTGGGAACACATCTGCATTCCGCCGTCACCGTTAATGGAGATAACGAGTCTGTCCGGATTGGCCATCTGAGCACCAATTGCAGAAGGGAATCCAAAGCCCATCGTTCCGAGACCACCCGAAGTTACCCATGAACGTGGTTGATTAAACTTGTAATATTGTGCCGCCCACATCTGATGTTGTCCCACATCCGTAGTCACAATTGCTTCACCTTTGGTTGTATCATTCAACATTTCAACAACCCACTGCGGTTTCAGCACTTCGTCTGAATCCGTATAGCTGTATGGCTTCTCTTGTTTCCACTGTTTGATCTGGTCTCTCCATGCATCTGCACGCTCTGCACGTCCAACTTCTTTGTTGGCTATTTCAAGTACGGTCTTCACATCACCAACGATTGGAATATCGGTTGCAATGTTTTTACCAATCTCAGCCGGATCAATATCGATATGAACGATTTTGGCATGTGGAGCGAATCCGTCCAGCTTACCTGTTACCCGATCATCGAATCGTGCGCCGATATTAATCAGCAGATCAGACTGTTGGATGGCCAGGTTGGATGTGTATGTTCCGTGCATTCCTGGCATCCCTGTCCATAATTCATGCCCACTTGGGAATGCACCAAGCCCCAGAAGGGTTGTCGTAATCGGAATGCCTGTCTTCTCAACAAACTCGAACAGTTCTTCATGTCCTCCCGAGTATACCACACCGCCACCGGCCAGAATCATTGGACGTTCTGCTTCCTGAATGGCCTGAGCCAAACGGTCAACCTGCAGTTTGTTTGGTACTGTCCGTGGATTGTACCCTCTTAATGTAACAGGTTCAGTACTTGGTTCAAACAAGGTTTTGTTGGCTGAGACATCTTTCGGAATGTCGATCAGTACAGGACCTTTACGGCCGGTGTTCGCAATATGGAATGCCTCATGAATGATACTCGACAAATCCTTAACATCTTTTACCAGATAGCTGTGTTTGGTGATCGGCATTGTAATCCCGGTAATATCCGCTTCCTGGAAAGCATCCGAGCCGATCAGGCTGGAATTAACATTTCCCGTAATGACAACCAGCGGCACAGAATCCATATATGCCGTGGCTATTCCAGTAACCAGATTGGTTGCTCCCGGCCCGGAGGTAGCGATACAAACACCAACTTTGCCGCTTGCACGTGCATATCCGTCAGCTGCATGAATTGCACCTTGTTCGTGACGGGTTAAGACGTGTTTGAAATCCTCGAAACCATACATTGCATCGTAAATGTACAACACTGCGCCACCCGGGTAACCAAATACGCAATCCACACCTTCAAGCAACAAACTTCTCAGCAGAATCTCGGAACCGCTAATGACCTCCGGCTTCATCCATTTTTCACGTAATTCATCTGTCGATCGTACTTCTGGAATTTGAGCTCCCATTAGTCATCCTCCTCTCGGAATTTACACCATTCTGACATTTAAAGTTACAAAAAAAACCTTCCATCCCCTGCAAACAGTTCATGCTTGCGAGGGACGAAAGGTTATCGCTTCCGTGGTACCACCCAACTTTGCCCGAAATTTCGCAATAACGGACCTTACCAGGTACAACAAAACGAATAGCTCAAACGAACGTAGTCGTTTCCCATACCTGTTGTCTGTAACGCAGACATACGATTTTCCCTAATACGCGAAAGGAGTGACATCCAGTGCTTTTCAGGAAAACAGCTCCGAGGTGAGCTCGTATATAAGGGATAATGGTGGTGGTTTCAGCAATTCCAGCCACTCTCTGAGCAAAAGAGCCCTTAAAACTTCGTCCTCTTCATAGCCGATGAAATATTCTCGTTAAATGTTAGGAACATTATATGATTCCTCCAACCGATAAGTCAATACCTGTTTTGCATAAAAATTCAGAGAACCTTCCTTCCTCCCTCTTCAGCCTATAAGGTTGCCCTAATCCCAGCGCTTCATTCAGTCACCTTTTATCTTGCTTCGGGCATAGGATATACGAGCAGCACGACTGGTCCTGAAAGGAGGCTCCGCATGGTGATTCGGCAACGCACATCCAAGCTGGATGATGGCGCCATCATGAAGCTGATTGACACTCAACTTGTTCCTTTATCCCATATGAGCGAAAAGGAAATTAATAAAATCCGCAAAGAAATACCCCTGCGAATGAACAGGGGCATGACCTTTGTTGTCTCGCCGGAGCCAGATAAAGCTGCTGTGGCATTCATCCATTTTCTCATGCATGGGGAATTGCTCTATGTCGATATGATGGCCGTTAGTCCGAAAGAACAACGCAAACGTTACGGGCAAACTTTGTTGCTCAAAGCAGAGAGCTTTGCGGTATCTCGGGGTTGTCGAAGATCTAAAGTGATGGTGGATGAGGGCAATACCAAAGGACTTCAGTTTTATCAAAAAAATGGATACAGTGCGATTCGATACATCATGATAAGCCGCTGCTACGAATTGGAAAAAACATTATAGAATGTCCTAGAAAAATCCTGGTGGGCGTGGACCTGGACCATAAGGGCCGAATCCAGGACCAGGTCCATATCCGCCACCAGGTCCTCCAGGTCCATATCCCGGTCCGTAGCCTGGACCATATCCAGGGCCTGGTTTTGGTCCAGGTCCATATCCGGGACCGAAGCCGGGACCACCTCCATAAGCATAAGGCAGTGTGGCAATAGCGAGCAGATCAAACAATACCAGTGGCAGAATCGCTTTTGTACGTACTTTTTTGCCATTCAAACGCTTGAGTACCAGTTTGTTGCCCGATACTTTCAACAGCTTTCCCGTAACCCGAGTGCCGTCTTTTTTGATTGCAACAATATTTTTGCCTATTAGTTTCATCGCTTCATCACGCGTAACTTGTTGTTTCATACTTTCCCCTCCTCCTCGGATCGTTCAAAACAGTGTATTCGTCCATCACTGAATTCGCCTGTTTCTTTGTCCCTACCTGAAAATATGGGTATCTGCACGAGAACCAAGTTAAGCATGTAAAAGTCGATGGGCGTTCAAGAAAACAAAAAAAGGCCCGCACAAGGCGGACCCTTTATCAAAACTCTGAATAGCTAAACTGATATAGAAAAGGTTGTTACCTTTTCCCCGGATCATATGCTTCACCGAGTGCAGACGGAGCCGAAGAACGTCCAACCGCTGCAACGAGAACGATGATGGTAAGCAGGTAAGGCAACATGAAAATAATTTCCTGGGGAATACTTTGTGACCATTCAAACAACTGTACATAATTTCGGATCGCTTGTGAGAATCCAAAGAAGACAGCCGCACCAAAGGCACCAATCGGATTCCACTTACCAAAGATCATAGCTGCAATGGCAATATAACCTTGGCCGGAAACCGTATTGTGTGAGAATGTACCTGTAGTCGTCAACGTAATCGCAGCTCCACCAATGGCCGCAAGTGCACCACTGATCATAACGCCAATATAGCGATAACGAAGCACTTTAACACCAACTGTATCAGCCGCACTTGGATGTTCACCTACAGAACGAAGACGCAGACCAAATGGCGTTTTGAACATGATGTAATACGTCAGGAATACGAACAGAATGGCCAGATATGTTGTTGGATATACGTTCTTGAAGAAGGCTTCTCCAAGCAAAGGAATGTCTTTCAACAATGGCACATCAAACTTGCTGAAACCTTGAACCAACGGTGAATCACCAGAACCTTCAAACAACAGTTTAACCAAGTACAACGTACTTCCTGCTGCCAAAAAGTTAATGACGATACCACTGATAATCTGGTCTGCCTTAAATGTGATAGACGCAACGGCATGAATCAGAGATACCATTACGCCCAATACAATCGCGAGCAAAACCCCCATCCAGGCCGATGTCGTTCCGCCCATGCCCGCTTCTTGAGCATAATGCGCCCCGATTCCAGCTGCAAAGGCACCAAAGACCATAAAACCTTCAAGTCCAAGGTTGGTTACACCTGATTTTTCCGAAAAAATTCCGCCGAGTGATGCAAAAATCAATGCCGTAGCAAAGACAAGCGTCGTATTGATAATTTGCCCAATTGTCAACAAGTCCATCTACAACACCTTCTCTTTCTTACGCTTCGAATAGAACGGTTTAAGTATCCAGCGCACGATGCCTTGTGCCGCAATGAAGAAGATAATCGAACCGATCACAATCCGAATAATCTCAGGCGGAACATCCGCAGCAAAACTCATACCTGCAGATCCGTACGTGAGGGTACCAAACAACACTGCCCCCAATAACACCCCAAACGGATGATTCAAACCAATCAGGGCAACCGCAATTCCGTCAAAGCCTGTTCCCGGTGAACCCGACATTACGGTTTGGTATTGGAACACACCAAGAACCTGGAATGCACCACCAAGACCGGCAAGCATACCACTGATAAACATCGCTTTTACGATATTCCGGTTAACATGCATACCTGCATATTCAGCCGCATTAGGGTTGTAACCTACCGCGCGGATTTCATAACCTTGTTTTGTTTTCCACATATAGATATAAAAGAGCACAGCCATCACAATGGCAATCAACGTCCCCATGTGTACACGCGAATTGCCCATCAGTTCAGAGAGCCATGTCAAACTAATCGAAGCCGATTCGCTGATATCCACGGAACGATTCTCGCCCTTCAACAGCAAGAATTGGCGAACGATAAGGTTGGCCAGATACAGACCAATCCAGTTCAACATGATACTACTGATAACTTCATTGACCCCACGTGCCGCCTTCAGATAACCAGCAATAGCGGCCCACAGACCACCAAACAATGCACCGGCAATCAAAGCCAGTGGCGCATGAAGGTAGATCGGCAAACCTGCAAACTTAACACCAACAAATGTTGCAGCGGTCATACCAACGAGAAATTGACCTTCTCCCCCGATATTAAACAACCCTGCACGTGATGCAAATGCAAATGCTAGTCCAGTCATAATTAGTGGCGTCATTTCCCGTACTGCTTCACCAAAGTTGTACATGTCGCCAAATACCTTGGTGAACAATGCACCATAGGCTTCAATTGGATTGTAGCCACCAATCAGCATGACAACTCCACCGAGAATAAGACCCATAATAATAGCTACTACAGGCAAAATAAATGAATCTCGCGTAAACCATTTCAATACGTTATTCATGCGCAGTACCTCTCTTTTGGGTGCTGCCCGCCATCATCAAGCCGAGCTCCCTGTCATTGGTTTCTTCCGGCAGCACCTCGCCAACGATCTGGCCTTCATAAATAACAGCAATTCGGTCAGATACATTGATAATCTCATCAAGCTCAAATGAAATCAGCAGAACAGCCTTCCCTTGATCGCGCTGTGCAATCAGTTGCTTTTGAACGAACTCAATAGCCCCTACATCCAAACCACGTGTTGGTTGCGCAGCGATAAGCAGTTCAGGGTTTTTATCTACCTCACGGGCGATAATGGCCTTTTGCTGGTTTCCTCCGGACAAGGACCGAGCTTTGGTCTCGATGCTTGGTGTACGCACGTCAAATGCCTCAACAAGCCGCTTCGCCTGCTGTTTGATGGCATCGAAGTTAAGGAACCCTTTACGGGTGTATGGTGCTTTATAATACGATTCCAGAACGATATTTTCACTCACTGAAAAATCAAGTACAAGTCCGTGTTTATGTCGATCTTCCGGAATGTGGGCTACACCCGACTCCGAGATATGGCGCGGAGAATGATTGGACAGCTCCTTGCCCTCCAAAAGAATCGAACCGCTCTCTACTTTACGAAGTCCGGTAAGAGCTTCAATCAGTTCACTTTGCCCGTTACCATCCACGCCTGCGATTCCGACAATCTCTCCTGCACGTACGTTCAGGTTAAGTTGGTTTAGAACCGAAATACCTTCTTTATTCTTGGCTGTTAATTTACTGACTTCGAGCACATTGGCTCCAGGTGTAGCCGGTTTTTTGTCCACTTTGAATGTGACATTCCGACCCACCATTTTCTCTGCCAGCTCATTCGGATTCGTTTCCGAAGTTTTGACCGAATCAATCACTTTACCCCGACGGATAATCGTTACCGTATCGGAGATTTCCATGATTTCTTTCAGTTTGTGCGTGATCAAAATAATGGACTTTCCTTCAGCTACAAGCTTCTTCATGATGATCATCAGTTCTTTGATCTCTTGAGGAGTCAATACGGCTGTAGGCTCGTCAAAAATCAGAATGTCTGCACCGCGATACAACGTTTTAACAATCTCTACACGTTGCTGCATTCCGACAGAAATATCATGAATTTTGGCATGAGGATTCACCTTAAGTCCATACTGTTCGGAAAGACGCTGAACTTCAGCGGCTGCTTTTTTATAGTTAATATTGAGACCCTTCGTTGGTTCAGATCCCAAAATAATGTTCTCTGTTACCGTGAACGGCTGTACAAGTTTAAAATGCTGATGCACCATGCCTATGCCAAGATCGATCGCTCGGTTAGGGCTGTCGATGATGACAGGCTTGCCATTCACTTCAATGGAACCTTCATCTGGCTGATAGAGACCAAATACAATATTCATCAACGTTGACTTACCAGCGCCGTTTTCGCCCAGTAGCGCATGGATCTCGCCCTTACGAAGCTGAAGGCTGATGGCGTCGTTGGCAACAATGCCTGGGAAACGCTTCGTAATTTGTTTTAACTCAACGACGGGGGTTGCTGCACCCATGTAATCACCCTTATACCTGATATAGTGTGGTTCCGCAAACGTAAAAAAAACGTCTATCGACGTACTTTCAAAGAAGACAGACCGCGCTTAGCTGAAGTTTTTCTTGCGATAATCGAATGGTTCAGCTCATTAAGAACAACTCAATTCCATTATCTTAAGAAAAGCTCCTACCGGAGCGTTGATGCACAGTGACCTTGTACAATTGTTATGATGACTTGATCAAATGTTCCTGTTCTTGCAATCATAAGGCCGGTCAAGACCGGCCCCAATGATTATTCATTTGCGACTAAGATCAAAATTACTCTGTAGGAACTTTGATTTCGCCGCTGATGATTTTTTCTTTGTACTCTTCCACTTTTGCAAGTGTATCAGCAGATACATTGGCAGTAGAGGTATCAGCAATACCTACGCCGTTTTCTTTCAAAGTCAGGTTCTCGGAACCACCAGCGAATGTACCATCAACTACTTCTTTGTTAACGCGCTTAACTGCTTCGTCAACTTTTTTGATCATGGAAGTCAAAGTGATCTCATCACCAAACTCAAGAGATTGGTCTTTGTCTACACCGATAACCCATACATCTTGACCTTGCTTCTTACGAGCACTTGCTTCGTTAAACACACCGTTACCTGTTGCGCCAGAAGCGTGGAAGATAATATCTACGCCTTCATTGTAAAGTGTTGCTGCTGCTGCTTTACCCAAGTCAGGTTTATCAAATGCACCTGTGTAGTTAGAAATGAATTGAGCATCAGGGTTAACTGCTTTAACGCCTTCTCTGAATCCTACTTCAAACTTTTTGATTAGTGGGCTTTCCATACCGCCTACAAAACCAATTTTGTTGGATTTAGTTGTCAGACCAGCCACAACACCAACCAGGTAAGATCCTTCTTCTTCAGCAAATGTTACGGATTTAACGTTAGGAGCATCAACAACACTGTCGATGATCGCGAGTTTAGCATCAGGGTTTTGCTCAGCTACAGTTTTGATTGCATCAGCCAATTGGAAACCGATACCCCAAGTCAGATCATATCCGCCTTTAACGAATTCGTTCAGGTTAGGAATGTACTCTTCATCGGATTTACTTTGCAGGTATTTAACAGCAGTACCTGTTTCTGTTTCAGTCGCTTGCAGAGCTTCCCAAGCGGATTGGTTAAAGGATTTGTCATTAACTCCACCTACGTCAGTAACCATACCGATTTTGAGATCGGATTTCGCTTCAGTAGATGTACCACCTGTATCTCCTCCGGCATTTGTTTCTTCTTTCGGTTTGCTACCGCAACCTGCGAGCATAACCGATACCGCCAGCAACATTACCAAAGACAAGCTGAGCATCTTTTTCATTTCTCTTTTTCCCCCTTAATGATATATCCCTCATTCCAATCCAGCCTACAATTGAACGGTTAACAGATAGCAGGAATGACTTTTATGCAGAATGTATGGTTTCTTCGACATTAAAAGCGCATTCTCACCCTTGAAGCATCCTATCATCTGTCGAAAAACCGAACATTATGACATGGAGAGAAAAATCTAGGACTAGCCTACTAGAGGTGATTATACAATCAACCAGTGTTAAAATCCAGATGTTTCATCACCAAATATCACATATTTTTGTTCTTTTTTTATTGAAAACGCTTAATAATTTAGCGATTTAACACACTAACGTTACAACGATGTAATGTTATATAACAAAAACATATCGTGAACTTTAGTGATGAGAGGGATTTACCTGTTTTTATTTGTATTATTTCACCGTTCGTATTTTATGTATTCCCATGGACCGTTATTCACCAGTTATTTGGTTTCATTGTTCCCTTCCAGACTACAGCCTATTCGCTCTACTCACTCAGAGATTCATCCTCGAATTTCTTCCCAAGCCGTAAAAAAAGCCGCCATATAGGTACGGCGGCTTGTATCATACAATTTAAGCGTTGATTTTGCCTTTAGCTACAGTAGCCAAAGAGTTGAACGCATTGATGTCGTTAACGGCCAGATCAGCCAACATTTTGCGGTTCATGTCTACTCCAGCAAGTTTCAAACCATGGATCAGTTTGTTGTAAGACAAACCATTCATACGTGCTGCAGCATTGATACGAACGATCCACAGTCTGCGGAAGTTACGTTTCGTGTTGCGACGGTCACGGTATGCGTATACCAGGGATTTCATTACTTGCTCGTTAGCTGTTTTAAAAATACGGTGTTTGGAACCGAAATAACCTCTTGCCAGTTTCAAAACCTTTTTATGACGACGACGTACTACAAAACCGCCTTTTACTCTTGCCATATTAAAGAACCTCCCAAATAAATATAAATGTATCCGTGGTATGTGTACGGCCGTAGCCGATCCCCCATACGGAATGTACTAATTAAAATTAGCCTTTCAAGTTAGCCAAGCCTTGTTTCAAACGTCTAACATCCCCGGCAGCCATAACTGGGTTACCGTTCAGAACGCGCTTAGCACGTTTGGATTTGTGGGAAAGCAAGTGGTTTTTGTGAGCTTTGTAACGAAGGACCTTACCGGAACCGGTAATTTTGAAGCGTCCTTTCAAACTGCTGTGTGTTTTCATTTTAGGCATTTTGTGTTTCCTCCTCCAATGTTATCAGGCTTTAGGAGCCAAGATCATGATCATACTGCGGCCTTCCAATTTTGGTTGACGTTCAACAGTACAAAGTTCTGCAACTTCTACCTTAACGCGCTCCAAAATCCGTTGACCAATCGCGGCATGTGCAATTTCACGTCCGCGATAACGAACAGAACATTTCACTTTGTCGCCTTCGTTCAAAAACTTAACTACATTACGAAGCTTCGTTTGATAATCGTGCTCCTCAATATTGGAACGGAACCATACTTCTTTAATATCAACAATTTTCTGGTTCTTACGGGCTTCTTTATCTTTCTTTTGTTGCTCATAGCGGAATTTGCCATAGTCCATAATACGACACACCGGCGGTTTAGCCTGTGGTGCCACATTGACCAGATCCAAATTCAGGTCAATCGCCATTTGCAGTGCTTCGCGAATGGGCGTAATCCCAATTTGTTCTCCTTCAGCTCCGACAAGGCGTACTTCCTTCGCCCGAATCTCATCATTAATCATGTGATCTTTACTAATAATCGTCCACCTCCAGGTCATTTTGAATATCCAGTTAAACAAAAATAAAAGGGATGCCGGTCAAGCTACCGACATCCCTGTAATCAACACAATTCTTCATGAGTATACACTTCATAAATTATTGGGATCGTTGACCAGCCAACATGTTTGTTGATCAGGTGAGAAGTCGGACTTCTGCTTGTGATTCCATTGCTATTCGCTTTAAGGCACTTGAATACTATATCACCCATGAAATACATTGTCAACATTCTTCATAACTTTTTTTCGTGAATTACACATTTGTGATATCAGATGTCAACAAAGTATCACATGCATGTTCCTTACCCTTGTTTGCTTTGCACCTCATCCAACCGTACAACACGTGTATGTTGAGTGTGGCTCCACTGTTTGTTGTTCTGCGTAAAGAAAGCGTAGAACGTAATCGGGTACCAAGACAGCAGGTAGATCGGGAACAAAATCAGATATAGATAAACTTTGGCAAAGGTAACCTTCTCCAGCGCCATGGACAACAGGAACGTCAGAATGTTCAAACCAATAGCCACGAAGCCAACCCATAACGGGAAGTATCCATAAATATTAGCAATGTGCGGACCACTGAATATCGCCATGTCTACCCACATCACAGCCGTCATTAGGAACGTAAGCAACACCACATAGACATTGGCTCCGTAAATAGCAAGGTCAAATTTCACCAGGCTTCTTTCCTTAATGGACTGCCATAGCAGCGGGAAGAAGTATCTACGCGCAACTGTAAAGTGACCTTGCATCCAGCGCAGACGTTGTCGCGCTGAAGCTTTGAATGTTAATGGCTTCTCATCAAATACTTTGGCGTCATAGTTGAAAACAGGATACACATTACGTTGCACACTGCGCATCGTAAACTCCAGATCCTCAACCAGACTTGTTGCACCCCAACCAATTTCCTTCAACAGGTTGGTCTCAAAGCACATTCCGGTTCCTCCGAGGAAATTCGCCATGTTCAAGTTATGACGAGACAACTGCCACAGACGGTTGATGTACCAGTAAGATACACCGTAAGCTGCAGTAATCCAGGAATCCTCCGGATTTTTCGTATCAATGTATCCTTGGATAACACGCGAACCATTGTTCAAGTCATCATTCATCTCAAGCAAGAAGTTACGGTCAACCAGGTTATCCGCGTCAAACATAACAACTGCGTCATACTGACGTGGCAATTTCCACAGGTACTTAAGCATCCATTCGATGGCGTACCCTTTACCTCTTAAATCGGCATTGGTACGCACACAGGCGTTTAATCCATGCTCTCTGACAATTTGAGCCGTTCCATCTGTACAGTTGTCACAAATGACAAACACATCGTACAGATCTTCCGGATAATCAAGTTGTTTCAAGTTCTCCATCAAGGCACCAATGACTTGTTCCTCATTGTGTGCTGCGACGAGTACAGCGAATGATTTTGTCGCCGGATAATGTTTCTTTTTCTTTTTCTTAATCAGACCGAACAGCGAAAACGTGAATTGGTACACGGCTAGCAGTGCCAGAATGACCTGCATCGTGACGAATATAGCGTCCAACATCGTTCTCTGTTACCCCCTTTTTTTCAAAACCCAGTTTACTCAAGCATTTCTCTTCCTGATTCTGCAATTTATTTTTTTTTGATCTGCAGAATATGACCCTGTTCTTTTGTGTACTACGTGAATATATCAGGCAATGTTTCAAAGCTTGGTTGCTATCAGTTGGCTGCTTTATCGATTCTGTATCCTTTTCAGTCATTTGTCAAAACCCCAATTCCACTTTTTGAAGCAGAAATGTGATCTTTAAACGCTGAATAGACACTTCGTGATACCACAACCTCGCATTCATGCCTGTTATATCTTATTTTCAGCCGTTTACTTGATTTTTATTTCTAAAGTCCCTGCTTTTTTCATCAGCATGTTATTCTTCGTCAGAGGCCCTATAACAAATAACGCAAACAGACCTCAAAAAGTTTGAAACAGAACTCACATTTTTTTTACCTCATTTCAGCCATGTTGAATCATTGTATCTTTTTTGGCTGACCCAAGTCAAAAAGTTAAGATGGGTATATATCCACTCTTTAACATGAATTTCACTTTCTTTACATGGGTTCTTCTTGAAAAGGACAACATTTAAAAATATGATAAACATATACCTGAAATAACCTCAAGTTCATGAAAAACGGTTATATACTAATCAGGACGAAACCGGATGCAGAAAATCACCGGAAATAATGCCGCCATTACGGGCGGCCTGACTGGCAGGAGGCCAATATGAGCCGTTTATTCTTAAAGTTTCAAGATTATGATCGAAATGTTTTTATGTGGATCAACGGCCGACTTCATAATCGTTTTATGAATTTTTGGCTGTATTATTTCACCCATCTGGGTGGAGCAACTTCATCTATTGCAATATCGTTGTTAATCTGGCTGCTTGCTCCAGCTCCATGGAGCACAACAGGACTCCAGGCATGTATCGCCCTTGCGGTCAGCCACATCCCTGTAGCTATCGCGAAAAAATTGTATCCCCGCATTCGACCTTATCTGGCCTTGCCGGATACAATTACGTTCCGTAATCCACTGACGGATCACTCGTTTCCTTCAGGGCACACAACTGCCATTTTTTCGGTCACAGTTCCCTTTATGACCACTGATCCGATCTTATTGCTAATCTTGTTGCCTGTGGCCCTTATTGTCGGATTCTCTCGAATTTATCTGGGGTTACACTATCCTTCCGATGTTCTGGCGGGTGCCACAATAGGTACTTTAGTCGCACTTGCAACAGTTGCATTCTGGTCTTAAAGCCGATATGTTAGACTCAGAAAAACCTAGCAGGAACAGGTGAAGTAAGCGTGGAGAAAAAAAGAGTATTACTATTATCTGAAGGCTTTGGTACGGGTCATACTCAAGCCGCCTATGCACTGTCCAGCAATTTGCGAAAGCTCTCGCCAGACGTGCAGACAAAAGTGCTTGAATTGGGAAGTTTCTTAAATCCAAAGGTTGCACCTCTGATTATAACAGCATACAAAAAAACGGTTACCAACCAACCCAAACTTTTCGGATACGTATACAGACACCAATATAAAAAATCATTGAACAGGCTGACCACACTGGCGTTGCATAAACTGTTCTATACACACACACGCAGCGTTGTGCGCCAGTTACGTCCCGATGCGATTGTCTGTACACATCCGATTCCAAGTGCTGTCATATCCAGACTGAAACGTCTGGGTGTACAGGTTCCCCTATGCACAGTCATCACCGACTATGATGCACATGGGACGTGGATTAACCGTGAAGTAGACCTTTATCTGGTTTCTTCAGATGAGGTTAAGTCCAAACTAATGCTACGAGGCGTACCTGCAGACAACATTCGAGTCACGGGCATTCCGGTGCATCCAAATTTTTGGGAGCATCCCGGGCGAGAAGAGATCCGAAGCAGATTTAACCTCAAGAACATGCCTACTGTACTGGTGATGGGCGGCGGTTGGGGAATGCTCAGCGACAAGCTGGTCCATCCGTTGCTGACACGCTGGCATGAAGATATTCAGATCATTTTTTGTCTCGGTCGCAACGATAAAACACGGATCAGCATGGAACAGAACCCCATGTATCGCAAAGAAAACATTCACATTATGGGATACACCAACGAAGTGGACAAATTAATGGAAGTATCCGACCTTCTGATTACCAAACCTGGGGGAATGACATGCAGTGAAGGCTTGGCCAAAGGAATTCCCATGTTGTTCCACAATCCTATACCTGGTCAGGAAGAAGAAAACGTCCATTATTTTACGGCAAGAGGGTTGGGAGAACCCATAACTTCGCCCGACGTAGTGGTTAAATGGATGAACAAGCTGTTGCATCACTACCCGGATGTTGTACGTAAACGCAAACGTCATCTGGCGGAAATCGCCAAGGTTCATCCAATGCAGAGCGCTCAAAGTATTATCGATCTGCTGGAGGACGTTCGTCCTTCATCCGCAGAAGAGGCCCGTTTATGAATTTATCCCATTAGGATGTCGCTTCCCGTATTCTTCGTCCAATCATGCCTCTAACCAACGGCTTCAAACAAGCCTGCAACCACATTGAAAAGGTGCCTTCGAATCAGAAGGCACCTTTTCTTTATGAAGGAAAGTACAAACTATTGTATGCCTGTAGACTTCAAATACTCCTGCCACTGCTTGGTGTATTCTGCCTGAATTTTTTCCAATCCTGCTTGTTTAGCCTTCTCCATAAATGTGTTCAATCCAGCCTCTACGTCTGCCACCAAACCTACATTAAGCGGATACAGATATTGTTTTTCCACTTGTTCCAATGCAGCCTTCTCGGCTTGGTACGGTGTCCAGTCTTCAGCAAATCCGGTATAAATATCCGGCTTTTTGATTTTGTCGAGATCTTCAAACATGGTCAGCACGTCATCAAAGGTTTTATCATAGAGCATGAATTCCGGATTACGCCATGCCCAACCATTCATACCCTCACGTGGGAAGCCGTTGGTTTGTGCATCTCCGACCATTTTGTAGTATCCATTATCTACCTCGAAGTTTTTGCCTTCAACGCCGTATTCAGTCAACCAGTTATATCGTTTGTCTGTCACCAGTTTCTCATAAAATGCCAATGCTTTTTCCGGGTTTTTACTGCTACGCGGAATCGCAAAACCATTGTGGATCGGGTGAACCGGTTGTGCAAACCCTTTCGCATTCGGGTACGGGAAATAAGCCAGTTTCCAATCTGGATGAGTAGACTGCACCTTGATGACATCTGCATTAAATTTGTTCGGGTTCTCCCCGGAAAGAACAACAGCCGCTTTTCCATTTTGCAGCAATGAGTTGGAAGTATCCTTTACATTCAGTACGTTTTTCGGAAAAAAGCCTTTATCCATCCAGCGTTTGTATGTTTTCAGGTCTTCCAGGTGTTGCGCCGATCCCCAGTAGGACGTCACGGTTGTTGGTGTGTCATACATAATATCCAGTCCATATGGAAGTTGACCTGCTGTATTAACCAGCTTGGATGTCAATTGACGAATACCATGGGTATGGTTGGCATTGCTATCCGCAATCGGAATCATATTGGGTTCGTTGGCTTTGATGCCCTCCAGATACGCTTCGAGCGTCTCCAAGGATTCCGGTTTCGGAAGATTGTACTTCTCGCGCAAGTCCTCACGGTACGCAATTCCCTCGGTTACATACTCAATCCAAGTGGATGGAACAGTATAGATTTTGTCATTGATTTTGACAGCATTCCACATGTCATCAGGTACATGAGCTTTCAGCGCTGGCGCTGCTGTAGGCAACATTTCATCCAGTGGCAGGAACGCACCCTTCTTGGCATAGGACTGGTAGAATGTCCAATCTGCTGTGAAGATCAGATCGATCGGCTGTCCGGAAGACAGCAGCAGTTTATATTTTTGATCCCAGTCAGTCCATGAGGTGTAGTTGAATTTCACATTGACGTTCAGATCAGCCTCCGCCAGCTTATTGATCTCGGATTCAATAACAGGTAGATCTTTCGGAGCATCCCCAAGCATGTAAAATTGGAGCGTGACTTTCTCTCCTTTGTTCCCGGATGTTCCTCCCTGCTCGCTTCCTTGCGTCGATCCCCCCGAACCGTTATTACATGCGGCAAGTACCCCGGCGAACAACATCAGGGCAAGTACCAGAGACAGGTGCCGAATTGTTTTGTTACGCATATGCATCCTCCCTTTTTGTGGTGAACCTTTATATGTTAGCGCAGACTCGCCATGTTTCAGACCTGAAATGATATCAGTGGCCTGACGCCCACAGCGCGTTCACGTTCTAACCTTTCACTGCACCAATGGTGAGTCCTTTAACAAAATAACGTTGTACAAACGGATACAGGAACAAAATCGGTCCCGTTACAACGATGGCCATTGCCATCTTGGTTGATTCGGTAGGCACATCCTGACTGAGTGTGATCCCTGTGCCAATCGCCATCTGGTCAATGAATGTTATCGTGTTCATCGTGTTGTAGAGATAAAATTGAAGTTGGTACATATCCGGGTTGTTAATGAAGAGGGATGAGGTAAACCAGTCATTCCAGTAACCCAGTGCCAAGAACAGACCTACGGTGGCGATACCAGGCATCGCCAGTTTCAACACAATGCTGAAATAGATGCGGAAATCATTCGCTCCATCAATTTTGGCGGACTCAATCAATTCATCCGGCACTGCCGAGCGAATGAAGTTTTTCATCAGGATAATGAGGAACGGTGTCATCAACCCCGGGAAAATAAGTACGGTGTACGTATCTGTGAGATTGAAGTAGTTCGCCAGCATAATGTACCAAGGCACAAGTCCCCCACCAAACAGGGTTGTGAAGTAGATAAAAAACGAGAACGTGTTCCGATATTTAAAATCCTTACGCTGGAGCACAAATCCAGCCATCGTGATGAGGAACAGCCCTAGCGTAGTCCCCACCACCGTTGTAAAGACCGTTACCCCATAAGCCTTGAGTACCTGAGTCGGGAATTTGAACACCATTTTGTAACCTTCCAGGGAAAAGTCCGTTGGAAAGAGGTGATAACCATCCCTCACAATGGACTCGTTGCTGCTGAATGAACCGGATAAAATCAGCAGGAACGGTAGCAAGCACATGATTGATAAAATGATGATGAAGCTGTAGGAAATCAGTTGAAACATGAAAGTGAATTCCGAATCTCTGAGACGGGTATTCGTACGAGTGTGAGTATTCATTGGCGTGTTCATGATTGTTCTCCCTCCTGCCCTGCGGGCGTTCTAGAACAAGGCGTAGTCCTCATTTACTTTGCGGATAATATAGTTGACGGTCATGATCAAAATGAATCCAAACAAGGACTGATACAGACCAGCAGCCGTTGCCATCCCGATATCAAACGTGACTTTCAGTGAACGATACACATACGTATCAATAATATCTGTAGCGTTGTACAGCACCCCGTTGTTACCGATCAGTTGATAGAACAGGTCAAACTGCCCCTTCATAATACTGCCGAGTGAGAACAACAGCAGGATGACAAAGGTTGGCTTCAGCATCGGTACTGTAATGTACCAGATCCGCTGAAATATATTGGCCCCGTCGATTCGGGCAGCCTCATAATACTCATCACTGATACCCGTTATGGCGGCCAGATAAATGACCATGCTGTATCCAAGATTTTTCCATAGGTAAAAGATGATGATCAGGAATACCCAGATCCAGGGTGTGTTATAAATGTCGACCGGGCCGGCCTCAAAACGTTTGAGCACCGTGTTCACAAAACCCGACTCGTAGTTAAACATGTTGTAAGCGATTACACTTAATAGTACAAATGAGATGAAATACGGCAAAAACATGACGGATTGCGTAATTTTTTTGAATAACCTGCCCCGGATCTCGCTAAGCATGATCGCACAGAAGATCGCCAGACCGTTTCCTAATATAATGAAGGCGAGATTGTAACCCACGGTATTGGTTGTGAGCTTCAGCAACATTCCGGATTGCCATAGGAACTTAAAGTTCTCCAGACCGACAAATGGACTACCAAATAATCCGCCTTCAAAATCATACCGGGTGAACGCATAATAGATGCCGACCATCGGAAAATACGAGTTAATCAGAAAAAAGATCAGCGTGGGCAACAGCATCAGAAACATGATTTTGTTTTTGTTCAATTCTTTGAGCATGGCTCGATCCCTCCCGAATTTCTTGCGGTGCTGCGTGGTGGAGCTCTCTTTTTATTGTAGATGCTCTCTTCACTCACGGATACTGAAGCTTCCCTTCAGAAAATGAACGATTCTGCGAAATGAACTATGAACAAAATGAACGAACCATGAAATGAACAGACATCCACACACATCCGTTCACAAATGTTGATATCGTGCATAGGCTACACCTAGTGAACAATTCAGCGAAAGTTGAACTTTATGTAGAGAAAACAGGCAAAACAGCCTGTCTATCATTGATGTAAACGCATACATAATATATAATTCAAGTTACTCTTGCTCTTCTGCTCTTCCAACTATGAAGCCTCACGTATGTATATGAATTTCTATGTGGTTCACCCAAAATAGGAGGTCTGAGGGGGAAACAGAATGCGTAAACGTTCAGAGGACAGTCAGAAGGTCTTCACACGGATTCTGATCGGCATTATTATCAGTACCGTCGCTACCTTACTTGTGGCTTCTACTATTTTGTACGTCAACTATAATCGGATTGCTCTTCGCCAAGTGTATCGTACAGATATGAACAGTCTTACACAAACCAGCCGTGAAGTGGCGAAAATGACCGAGACTGCAAAATCATTGTCATATCAGATCTATCAGGACTACACCATCTCTTCATTACTGCTTTATTCCAAACCAAATATCTATGAGATCACATCGGCAATGGAGCAGCTAGACAACTACCGTATGTCCCTTCCCTTTATCGAATCCATCTATGTATATAACTCCAAAAGCAATGAATTCTATATCAGTTCCGACGTGCGCAATGGGCAGCAGTCCATCTCGGAGATCGACGATCAGGGGATTAAAAGTATCCTCCAGAACTTCCATGACTATAAACCTTTTGTTCCCATCCCGCGTACATATCAGGTCGGTTCTACCGAAGCGACAGAGGTTAACAGCTACACCTATCTCTGTTATGACACGATCAATGACAATGCCAAACTAAACTACGCTGTCATCGTTAATATCAAGGATGATTGGCTCAGTCCAAATATGAATGCTGTGGATCAACCAGGTAAGACCTTTATCGTGAATGAGAAGGGAGACCTTTTATCTGACTTTGGCGACCGTGCATTGATGAAAAATCTCTCCAGCGAAGCTTTTATGAAGCCAATTATCCAGGATACGGAGCAGTCAGCTTACTTTACCGAGAAGGTCGACGGAGAAAAATCGCTCATCACCTATACCGCTCCCGATGACCTGGGTTGGCGTTATGTAAGAATAACACCTTCTGATCTGATTACCTCAGATATACGGAGTATGCGCACACATACCGTTCTGTTTTGTGTTGGACTTCTCTTCGCAGGCTTGCTGCTCTCTTACCTTGTGTCCCGAAAACTATATCACCCTATTGATAAGGTGCTTGTTCGTTTACGTGTGATGGAAGCAGAGCGACGTGGTAGTCTTCATTTGTTACGGCAGGATTTTCTACGAGGGGCCCTACAGGGCCGCGAAACAGTAACTGGAGGTATGCTGGAAGAACGGATGAAGTTCTACTGCTCCTCCATTGATGTTCAGCGTGCATCCAGACTGGTATTACTGCGTATTGACCATTTTACCGAATTCAGCGAAACGTATCGTGATGAGACCCAACTTGTAAAATACGCCATGATGAACATCTGCACCGAGACAGCCGATCTCCACTACAATGCGGAAGCTGTGGACATGGGCGGTGATCTGATCACACTCATCTTCAATGAAAAAGCGGAAAGCCATGAACTTGAGCAACCTGCTCATAACCGGATCGAAGAGCTGCTACGTATGATGCAGGCAGCTGTAATGACCCATTTGAAATGCTCCATCTCCTGTACGATCGGCACGGAAGAAGATTCATTGGAAGACAGTATTGCATCCTACACCAGATCAGCCGAAGCCTCACTGCATCGTTTGTTCATGGGACCGGGCTGTCTGATCTATACCTCTGACATCATGGCTTATCACGCCAAGGAGTACGCATTTCCAGCAGGTAAGGAAAGACAACTTGTCGATCATCTAATGACAGGTAAGACGCGAGAAGCAAAACAAGTCTATGCAGATATTGTCGGCGAGACAGCCGCATATCCATTTACCGTCTTCCAGCTAGCTTTATCCCATCTGACGATGACACTGAACCATGTACGAAATACCCTCAAGAAGAATAATCAACTCACGCTTGATTCAGTCTCGGATGGTCTAATGCTGCCTGTCAAAAACGCGGAAGACATTAGTGAAGTACATGAACACTTCTATCGGATGTTTGATGAGCTTGGTTCCAAAGTCGAGGAGAAACGTACACTGAAGCACGAAGAGTTAATTCGTAAAATCAATGGCATTATTGAGCGGGACTATTCAGACCCCAATCTATGTCTAACTTCTATCGCAGATGAGTTGGGCATGTCGCCCATCTATGTAAGCAGGCTCTACAAACAGCTCACCCTGAAAGGGCTCACGGACGTAATTAACGAAACCCGCATAGCCAAGGCCCAGCATCTGCTGGTGGAGACAGAAAACTCCGTTGCCGACATTGCCGAGAGGACCGGATTCACCAACAGTTCATACTTCTATCGCATGTTCAAAAAGTTTAACGGGGTTACACCAAACGATTATCGCCGCAAAGAATTTCATTCAGAAAACTTTTGAAATCATCCCAGACTTGAGTTTATGGAGTAATGCACATCGATTGTTAATGCAGAAAAAGAGCGACCTATGAGAATGAATCATTCACCTCATGTGTCGCTCTTATTTAATGAGTTTAAGTTAGATTTCGATTTATTCCTGTTCCTGATCTTCACCAGACTCATCAGAAGCTTCACGAACTTTATACTTGTCCAGACGTGTCTGCTGATACTCACGCAGGGCCTCTTCACCCACAATCACTTCAACCCGGTGAATGTTCATACCTTTACCCATGAATTTCTGCTCGTACTCCGTCATCACATGTTCTTCATTCAAACCATCACGATGCAGATTCAAAGAAATATTGGTCATTTGTAGGCCGAAGTCGGCAATGGCGTTGAGTGAGAAATCAAACAGCGTCTCCGAATCGGTTTTGAAATGAATCTGACCTTTGGGATTAAGCAATTCCGTGTATTTCTTCAGGAAGCGTGGATGCGTCAACCGACGACGTGCATGCTTTGCTTTTGGCCAAGGATCACTGAAGTTCAAATAAATGCGCTCCAGTTCTTCCGGTTCAAAAACTTCTTCGATCTGTTCGATATTTGCCAGCGCAAGCTTCAGGTTAGGGGGTGTCTCCACATCAGCCTGACTCCACGCATTACGAGCTTTCTCACTGGCACGACGCACCAGTTCATCATACATATCAATACCGATGAAATTAAATTCCGGATATTTATAACTCATTTGGCTGATAAATTGACCTTTACCCATACCAAATTCCACGAAGATCGGGTGATCATTGCCAAACAATTCAGACCATTTTCCTTTATGTTGCTTGGGGTCCAGTACAACAAGATCAACTTGCTGCTCCAGATTTTCTCTTATCCCTTTTCTGCCACGTAAACGCATTTTATTCCTCCGTTTGTCCCATACTTGTCTCAGACTTATTTTGCCGAAGAACTGGCAAATTGTAAAGAGCAATGAAAAGGGAATCTTCGGATCTGCCACTTTGGGCAAATCTCAAAGATTCCCTCTTCGATTTATTTGGAATTGGGGTCCAACTACTTTAGTAGTTCATAGTCTACCTTATCTTGGTGTGAAAAATCAAATGTCTTTTCGAAAGCATCGCGAACTTTTTGTCTTGCAGCCGCTTTCACTTTCGGATTTCCATTAAAACGAACACCTGTTAAA
The DNA here is from genome assembly GCF_037975265.1 of Paenibacillus sp. FSL P4-0176. Lineage (NCBI taxonomy): Bacteria > Bacillati > Bacillota > Bacilli > Caryophanales > Paenibacillaceae > Paenibacillus > Paenibacillus sp. FSL P4-0176. The sequence continues at coordinate 1,969,058 of NZ_CP150242.1, read as the reverse complement.
GCCAGTGCTTCTTCTGCCGTCAATTCAACAGACACATGATTCAATTCATTGTTTTTAACTTGGGAATTCATTCATATCACCTCACGGTATAGTATGGTCCATGACGTCAACGTTGATTCAAATGCTATGATGAATAATACCCATTAGATGGTGTCTGACGCTGATTTAAATATAACATAAGGTGTAAACTATAGCAAGGAAAAAACCTTGATTTTACGGCCTATTTTTGCGTTTCGATTCCCTTTTTTTTTAGTTTTTTGATACAATGATAAAGTGAGCATTTTGCATAAATCCCATAAGCGTCTTCCAATCAGCAAGATATGGATCAGGATGCTTTTTCCTGTCCATATCTTGTACCCGTGAGCGATTGAAATCGAATAATGCAAAATGCTAAAGTTCATGAAGACACCTATAATCGCTATCCATCGTCTATGACGGAAATCGCATAGCGCTTCTTCTTTTGTTCACGTATGATTACGGTAATTCGACAACCAAAGGAGTACCCTGAAGATGAATGCACCTGCATTACAGTCCCCTCTCCTGTGGGGAGATAAACGATTCCATACCTGGAATTATGAGATGCGAGATCAATTTAACAATAAGGTTTTCAAAGTAATGCTGGATGCTGGATTCACCTGTCCCAACCGCGACGGTTCCATTGCCAAAGGTGGTTGCACCTTCTGCAGTGCGCGTGGATCAGGCGATTTTGCTGGCAGCAGACGTGAAGATCTGGTCACCCAATTCAATACAATTCGAGATAAACAGCACCTCAAGTGGCCTAAAGCCCATTATATTGGCTACTTCCAAGCCTATACGAATACGTATGCTCCGGTTGAGGAGCTGCGCGAATATTTTGAAGAAATTCTTGAGCAACCCGGTGTTGTTGGTTTGTCCATCGCCACTCGCCCGGATTGTTTGCCAGATGACGTTGTTGATTATTTGGCTGAACTGAACGAACGCACCTATCTGTGGGTTGAGATGGGGCTTCAAACCATCCATGATTCCACATCAACATTGATTAATCGCGCGCACGACACGAAGTGTTACGAAGAGGCGGTTGAGAAACTGCGTAAACGGAATATACGTGTGTGCACACATATCATATATGGTCTGCCTCAAGAGACACATGAGATGATGCTGGACACTGGACGGGCAGTTGCCAATATGGATGTACAGGGAATCAAGATTCACCTGCTGCATCTGATGCGCAAAACACCAATGGTGAAGCAATACGAAGCCGGTCTTTTACGTTTTCTGGATCAGGACGAGTATATCAAGCTGATCGTAGATACACTGGAGATGCTTCCACCGGAAATGATCGTACACCGTCTTACAGGCGACGCACCGCGTGATCTGTTGATTGGACCGATGTGGTCCATGAACAAATGGGAAGTGTTGAACTCCATTGATCGTGAGTTGCGAGAGCGGGATTCATGGCAAGGTAAGTATTGGAGGCGAGCATAGATGGGCTTTCTTTCGGTTCTCAGCTGTGCGCATCAGTGGATTGCTTCCCGTCTGCAGCAAGGTGATCTGGCGATAGATGCAACGGTGGGTACAGGAGCAGACACACTATTTTTGGCACAACAAGTTGGCCGGCGTGGTCAAGTCATTGGATTCGATATTCAAAATGAAGCCCTCACGCTGGCACAGGCCCGGATTCGAAAACAAAATGATGAAGCCAAGCTTGGCTCCATCTCCATGCTTCAACTAAGCCATGATCGAATGGCAGAAGCAGTTCCTGAGTCATGGCTTGGTACGGTTGGTGCAGTTATGTTCAATCTGGGGTACCTGCCTTCAGAAAGTGCAGATTCCTCCATCATCACCGAGACTGACAGCACAATCGCTGCACTCGAGGCTGCACTCGCTTTATTACGTCCTCGCGGAATTATTACGGTTGTGCTCTACCCCGGTCATGACGGAGGGGCACAGGAAGCAGAAGCTGTATTGGACTGGTCCTCTGCCCTTCCGGTGGAACAGGCACAGGTTGTGATCTATCGCCAATTGCAGCGAGAAACTTCTCCTTTTCTGATCGGAATCGAGAAAAAATAATTTCCTTTGTTCACCAAATACAATAAACTAGACACAATCGCAAGGCGAGCTATTAACGGCTTTTTCTTACTGCGATCTGTGTTCTACATCTACATATGCAAACGTATTCACTTGTTTGCTCATGGCGACTACATGCCCATGACTGATTAAAGCGATCCACCATTTCATATACTAGAGGAGAGATTACTGATGTCTACGCCATACCCATTACAATTCCAACCTGAGTTCAAAGAACGTGTGTGGGGCGGTCGTGCGCTGGAGCAATTCGGCCTTACGCCCCCTGAAGGACATATCGGAGAAGGATGGATGATTGCGGATCATCCCAACGGTACAACCAAGGTATTAAATGGAGCACTGGCTGGCAAAGGTCTGGATGAAGTTCGTGAACAACTGGGCACCGAATGGCTTGGAACCAAAGGCGTCTCTGAAAAAGGCGGCCGTTTCCCCCTTCTGATTAAGCTGCTTGACTGCAACGATGACCTGTCCGTTCAGGTTCATCCAACAGACGATTATGAGGCACTTCCTCCAGGCGAGCTTGGCAAAACAGAAATGTGGTATGTACTCGACGCAAAACCGGGCGCACACATCATCTATGGCTTGAACGACGGCGTTGATCGGGCAACATTAAAAGAAGCATTGGAAAACGGCACGGTGATGGATACCCTTCGTCAGGTACCTGTAGAGGCCGGCGATACGTTCTTTATCCCTGCGGGAACAGTGCATGCGCTCTGTGCAGGTGTCGTTGTCGCTGAGATTCAGCAAAACTCGGATACGACGTACCGCATATACGATTATAATCGTCCAGGGCTGGATGGCAAACCACGTGAGTTGCATGTTGAAGACTCATTAAATGTCACCGCCTATGAGGGCGCAGGTGCCTCAACGATGAAAACAAATAACGCTACTCCTGGTGAATGGCTCAAGCTTGCGGAATGCCCTTATTTTGTAGTTGAAAAAGGTATTGTGAACAAACGTTGGGAACTCTCCACCAATCCTGACAGCTTCACGATTCTCGTTGTCTGTGAAGGAGAAGGAACTTTGGAGTGGGCACATGCTGAATCAGACAGCATTGAATTGAAAGCTGGACAATGTTATCTCTTGCCAGCCAATCTGGGTTCTTATACATTGAACGGGAATACCACTGTTCTTCGCTCTTATCTGCCCTAAATCAAGCTTATATGTAACCTGTGAAGGAGGAATTACACGAGATGCAGGAATCTACCTTTGCCTTGGTCGCTAGTGAAGGTACCCGTATTCATGTGTACCGCTGGCTTCCCGATCCGGAATGCAACGTTAAAGGTGTAGTGCAAATTGCACATGGCATGGGCGAAACGGCAGCCCGATACGCCGAATTTGCCGACATCCTTACCCAAAATGGCTATGCGATTTATGCCAATGACCATCGGGGTCATGGCAAAACTGTGGAGAATGCCAAGTTGCTTGGTAATGCTGGTATCGATGCCTTCCGCTGGATGGCGAGTGATATGATCAATCTGGGCGAAGTAGCCGCCAAAGAGAATCCTGGGGTGCCCCTGTTTCTAATGGGACATAGCATGGGCTCATTCTTGGTACAACATCTCATGTACGCTGGTCATGAGCAGTACCATGCCTTTATTTTATCCGGGACAAACGGCAGACGTGGTCTGCTCCGGTTTGGAGAGAAGCTGGCCTTCTTGCAGTGCGGCATTCAGGGGGCTACCCACCCCAGCATGCTACTCAACGCGATTGTATTTGGTGGATTTAATCGCTCTTTCCGCCCTGCAACGACACCGTTTGATTGGTTGTCCCGGGACTCACAAGAGGTTCAGCGATTCATTGATGACCCCCTGTGCGGAGCAGTCTGTACAGCAGGCTTTTTCCGCGACTTCTTCAAATTGTTGCTTGAAGTCCATCTTCCACACAATATGGAGCGCATACCCAAACACAAACCCGTATACCTGTTCTCAGGTGAGAAGGACCCTGTCGGACTTCATGGCAAAGGCGTTCTTAATCTGGTCTCGCAGTATAAGAAACTTCAGCTGGAGAATATTGAGTATCGCCTGTATCCCGATGGACGCCATGAAATGCTGCATGAGATCAACCGAACAGAAGTGGCTCAGCATGTTGTGAACTGGTTAGAGCGGAATACCCCTGGCCCGAATACACACTCTAGTCCGTTGAACCGTACTGAGATGGCTGACTCTATATAATAGAGTCGGAGACATATCAAGAGCAAAAAGAAACCCCTGAATCGGATGTACAGCTCACGCTGCGCACCAGTTCAGGGGTTTTCTTGTTAAGCGATATGAATAATAGCTATAATCAAACGTTATGGATTAACCTTCAATTAACAGGGATTCCGGGTCTTCAAGCAGTTCTTTCACGGTTACGAGGAAGCGAACAGCCTCACTACCGTCGATAATCCGGTGATCGTAGGACAACGCGATGTACATCATTGGACGGTTCTCCATCCGTTCTGCATCAATCGCCACTGGACGAAGCTGGATCTTATGCATCCCCAGAATACCCACTTGAGGTGTATTCAGAATTGGCGTAGACAACAAGGAACCAAATGTTCCACCATTGGTGATGGTGAACGTTCCACCTTGCAGATCAGATAACGCCAGCGTGTTGGAACGAGCTTTGGATGCCAGGTCCGCAATGCTCTTCTCGATCTCGGCAAAGCCCAGACGATCTGCATCACGCACAACCGGTACAACCAGTCCTTCCTTCGCAGATACGGCGATGCCGATATCATAATACTTTTTGAGTACAACATCTTCGCCATCAATCTCTGCGTTAATTGTAGGGAATTTTTTCAGAGCCCCCACAACCGCTTTAGTGAAGAAGGACATGAAGCCCAGGTTAATCTCATGTTTCTCTTTGAACTTGTCCTTACGGCGTTTACGTACATCCATGATCGCAGTCATATCAACTTCATTAAACGTAGTCAACATGGCTGCTGTCTGCTGAGCCTCTACCAGACGTTTCGCAATGGTTGCACGACGGCGAGACATCCGCTGACGCTCCACTGGTTTAGTATAGGTAGAACTTCCAGCTGCCGGAGCACTTGGTGCTGCTGGAGCTTTACTCGCAGGGGGAGCAGCAGGAGCAGGCGCCAGATTGTTATGGCTCTTCACATCATCCTGGTATACCCGTCCAATCGGATCTTTGCTCTGAACCTGATCCAGTTCGATACCACGTTCACGTGCAAGCTTACGGGCAGACGGTGAAGCAGTCTTGGCACTATCGGATGACTCCGGTGCTGCCGCAACAGGTGCTGGTGGTGGTGTTGGAGCTTCAGGTGCAGGAGTAACGGTCTTTTTCTCTTCAGCTGCTGGTTCGGAAGCGGGTGCACCGCTTCCTCCTCCAGAACCAGCTGAGAGTGTACCGATCGTTTCACCGATCTCGACCGTCTCTCCTTCCTGACGAATGATCTTCTCCAGCACGCCACTTTCTTCTGCGCTGATCTCAATATTTACTTTATCCGTTTCCAGTTCAAGAAGCACATCACCCTGATTAACGGTATCCCCTTCTTTAACCATCCATCTGGATACAGTTCCCTCAGTTATTGACTCACCCATTGCAGGTACTTTAATTTCACTCACAGCTGTTACCTCCCCAGTGGAATATTATTCTTCGTCGTTTGTTTCAACGCAGATGTAATAATCTGTTGCTGTTCCATACTATGCACAAGCTGATAACCGCTGGAAGGACTTGCGTGTTCCGGGCGACCTTCGTATCTAACGGTTGTGCCTTCCGGGGCAACTTCACGAAGACGAGGCTCCATGTATGTCCAGGCACCCATGTTTTTGTTTTCTTCCTGTACCCATACCAGTTCTTTTACATTGCTGAAACGTGCGAGTATGCGTTTAATCTCTTCTGCCGGGAACGGATATAGCTGTTCCACTCGAATGATGTGAAGCCATGACCAATCAGCTTTATCTTTTTCAAAAGCATCTTCCAAGTCAATGGCAATCTTGCCACTGCACAAAATAATGCGCTCTACGCGATCCGGCTGTGTACCCAGTCCGGCTTGCTCCAGCACAAGCTCAAACTTGCCTTCACTGAATTCGACTGCCGGTGAAGCAACACGCGGATTCCGAATGAGACTTTTCGGTGACATCATCACAAGTGGACGAGCATCTTCCGTTTCAGTCAAGGAAGCTTGACGACGCAACAAGTGGAAGTACTGAGAAGCACTCGACAAGTTGGCAACCGTCATGTTGTCTTCTGCACAAAGCTGCAGGAAGCGTTCAAGACGAGCACTTGTATGCTCAGGTCCCTGACCCTCATTCGCATGTGGAAGCAACATGACCAGACTGGATTTCTGAGACCACTTGGCACGACCCGCTGATACAAACTGATCAAAGATAACCTGTGCACAGTTGGCAAAGTCACCGAATTGAGCTTCCCAGATGACCAGTGTATCGGGTGAATATACGTTATATCCGTATTCGAATCCAACAACGGATTCTTCAGACAACGGACTGTTATAGATTGCAAAGGATGCTCTTGCCTGTGGCAAGTGATGTAATGGGCAGAACTTTGCTCCATTCTCCGAATCATGCAACACCAGATTCCGATGAGCGAATGTAGCACGCTCGGCATCCTGTCCACTAATCCGAATTGGCTTGCCATCTGCCAGAATGGTTGCAAATGCGAGTGTCTCCGCAAGGCTCCAATCCACTTTTTCCCCTTCGTTCAGGGAAGTGCTCCGGCGTTGCAAAATTCGCTGTAACTTCGGATACACATTGAAGTTCTCAGGCCATTTCAGCAGATCGGCATTAATGCTGCGAAGATTCTCCAGCGGTACCGCAGTCGGAGTAATCGTAACAGCCTCCGGCTCACTGATTTTCCGCTGATAATATTCATGCACTTCATTTTTCTTCATCTGGTCATAAGCTTCTTTTAATTTGTTCGTTACTCCATCGCGAATGCTCGTAATGGATGCATCATCGATAATCGATTCCTCTTTCAACTGATCCTGATACAAGTGGCTTACCGTTGGATGGTTTTTCACCTTGTCATAAACGATAGGTTGAGTTGTTTCGGGATCATCGGTTTCGTTATGGCCGTAGCGACGATAACCGATCAAGTCGATCAGGAAATCCTTTTTGAAGCGATTGCGATACTCGGCTGCCATACGAATGGCTGCAATACAAGCATCCGGATTGTCCGCATTCACGTGTACAATCGGAATTTCGTACCCTTTAGCAAGGTCACTTGCGTAGTACGTTGAACGGGAATCACTGCTATCTGTAGTGAAACCCAGACGATTGTTGACGATAATATGGATGGTTCCGCCATTCTGATAACCTGGCAGAGCTTTGAAGTTAAGCGTCTCTGCAACGATCCCTTCTCCAGGGAATGCTGCATCACCGTGCATCAAAATGGTAGCTGCCTTCGTCACGTCCTGCTTCGGATACCCAGGGTCACGACGGTCATCCTGAGCCGCACGAGCAAACCCTTGTACAACCGGATTAACGTATTCCAGATGGCTCGGGTTATTCGCCAGAGTAAGGCGTGCCTGTACAGTTTCCCCGTCTTTCACAAAACGGTTGGCACCCATATGATATTTGACATCCCCCGTCCAACCGTAGTTGATCCCAGTCGAACCTTCCGATGGAACCAAATCTTTGTTCGGAGCATGATGAAATTCAGAGAAAATCTTGCTGTACGGTTTGCCCAAAACATGAGCCAGTACATTTAACCGTCCACGGTGGGCCATACCCATCAGAATGTGGCTTGATCCGGCTTCTGCCATGATGCGAACAGCTTCATCCAGCATCGGCACAAGCACATCGTTACCTTCGATGGAGAAACGTTTCTGCCCAACAAATGTTTTGTGAAGATAATCTTCAAATTGCTCGACTTCAACCAAACGTTCCAGCAAAGCCTTACGTTCTTTCGGCGTAAGTGGAGCCGGTGATGTCCGAGATTCCGCACGACGATTCAGCCACTCACGCTCTTGAACTTCGTGCACATGACTGAATTCGTAGGCCATGGGTCCAGTGTATATCTGACGCAAACGTTGGATTGCATCCCATCCGGTTGCTGTCTGCCCATCTGCACCTTCCCAGATCAGGGAAGCAGGCAAAGCTTTCAGATCTTCTTCGTTTAATTCAAAATGCTGAGGTTCCAGCAAAGATGTGTCTGTATCTTCACTGATTCCAAGCGGATCTATATCTGCAGCAAGATGACCATAGGTGCGGATGTTCCATACCAGTTTACCCGCTGTAACCGCTTTCTGTAATAGTTGAATGTCTACGCTTCCGGAAGCCGATTGGGCGTTGCCGGAATTCAAGGTTGTGCGTGCATCCCTGCCAGACATCGGCGGTGCACCCCATTGTTCAAATAGTTCACGATAAGCCGGTGTAACCGAACCAGGGTCTTGAGTGAATAATTCATATTGTTCCTGTACGTATCCCATATTGGGGCCATAGTAACTTTCCCAGGGCTTCTTGTTGCCTTCCACGATCGTCATCGACGTTCCCTCCGTCTTGATTTAGTCATAAGTTTTTGACGGAAATCATTGACTAAGCCGTAATTTGCGTTCGTTCAACATTTTAAGCGAAATTTTTCATGAAGTCCAATAATCGTGCTGTTGGTGGTAGTAACGTTAGTCCGACGCTCCCGTCAAGGTTTGTCTGCGTTTTCAAAATCAAAGTAAAACAATGATTGTATATACCGTCGCACAGATGTCGAATACTGTCCTGATCCGTTCGAAGGTTACACTTTCTCCACTTCTTCAAGTGAAGTCCATGTTCTACTATCTATTCTATAAACTTTTACGCTCAGGAGCATTTCCTATTTTTAGTTCAATTGATGCATAAATTAGATGAATCGAATAAATCGATCAATTTGGGTAGAACAACGAACACTTAATTACAACAAAATAGGCATACGATCTCCCATTTTACCTCCTTAATTGAATTGTGGTCCATTATGTGCAAAAACAAACCGTCAAGTTAAACATTAACCATTTGACGTCACATTCAACAAATAATTGGGGTTTTCTTCAGGAGACCCACAGCAAAAAGCTGGCCCAGACATAAATTATCCGAGCAGCTTCTTTGGATTCATCAAATTTAAGTTAACAATAAAGTTGAGGATGCACATCAAGATGTACTTTTGCTAATCATATACTCTGCAAACGGCGTTAGGGAAAGATCTCTAACTTGCTCCAGTGTAAACCAGTCCCCGCCCAACGAATCTTCACCATCGGGTTCTTTTTTGATATGATCCGGCTGACTGGCTGCGGTCAAAACAACATCATACAACATCCCGATATGGTGCAACTCTTCCGGCTCACCTTGATACACCCATTCCAGTACCGTAGACTCCGCAGAACGAATCATCACTTGTAGATGGGTCAGGCCCGTCTCCTCTTCAATCTCACGATGAAGAGCAGTCTCTGGCTGCTCGCCAAATTCCAGCCTTCCGCCTGGTAAATCCCATTGCCCCTGATATGCTCCGCGAGCCTTATGAATCAACAGGAATTGGCCCTCCCAAGCTACCAAGCCATATACCCCAATATGTGTATGCCGATTCACTTAAGGACTCTTCCTTTCGTTTTCATCCTCTGTAACAGCATCCAGATCTATGGCCATACGGATCATATCCACACAGCGGATACCATCCTCAATAATCTCTTCCTCATAATGCCTCACAAAGAAGTCACGATCAACCCCGATAATGCGGAAACCGCAACGTTGGTATAACTTCAATTGATGAAAGCTGGAGTTGCCCGTCCCAATCTCGAGAATTCGGCATCCCAATCTACGTGCAGCTTCCATCGCTTCCTTAATCATGTGTTTGCCTACACCTTGTCCCTGCAGTTCTTCCTGTACGGCAATATTAACAATCTCCGCAGTCTCTGGACGAGTCTTCAACAATACGAACTCCCCAACCATCTCTCCTTCATACTCGGCAATAAAACAAACACCCCGACTCAGGTATTCATCCACAATTGCTTTTGAAGGATCAGCCATCAACAAAAGTTCGTAGGGTCTCTCTTCTTCCCAGTCCAAAATCCGGAACGACAATTTCATGCCAATCTCCACCTTTTCATCGTACAATATTCATTTACGTTCTGTTTGCAGAAGCCTATGTATGGCAAATCTACAAATATATCATTCTTCATTTCAACAAACTAGTTTACTCAATCTATTAATCACACACTATTACCCACAGACTAGTCATCTCCTATAAAAATAGTAAACTTCATTATATCATAATATTTGGATATAAATATATAGATATGGATGATACATTTTGAGGCATTATTTTTATCCTAACCCAAGCTTAAATGCTCATGAATTAATTTCCATTCCCCATCAAGCGTCGCCGCACTGTATCCTTGCAGGGCATGCTGGTATCCCATGATTTTTCCTCCTTCTGACGGTTTAACTTATCGGGTCACACTCTGTTCAAGTACGGAATCGCTATACACCATAAATGTCTCTTGCAACGTACGGCCGGATGACTTCTCCCAGATCACACTCCGCTCAAAAGTGCCTTTTTGGAAAAAACGTGGGAAACGTTCAGCGAACCAATCCTGCATAGGCAGCTCAAAAACCCGCTTCATAGGCACCCATAACAGTTCGCCTTCGGGCGGATCTTGCAATAACTGACCCTCGAATGAAGTCGCCAAATAGTTAAATACCATGTACCGCAATCCTTGTTCGGGATCACAAAACTCATCAAGACCTTTATACGTAATCTCATTAACTACTAGCCCCGTCTCCTCCAGAACCTCCCGCACGGCACCATCCACGATACTCTCCGGAAAATCTACCTTTCCCCCAGGAGCGATGTATCCCGGAAATCCTTTGCGGTCCGGCCGATTCATTAACAACACCTGATCATTCATTTTGTCCCATACCATACACATCGTTAATATTTCTATTCTAGTATCCATATTCGTCCTCCTGCTAACGCGCGCTTCTCTGCTGTACACTAACATTTCTGGGAATAACATGTGTTTTCCTTCTTTATTCCCACTCTGATTCATTCGTATTTTCACCGGTCTCACACTATAGTCTATGATGATATATATGCATACGAAAGGCGGACGCCCTGTACACCTGTACATCAGAAGCCCGCCTGTTTTGTTATATTCTATGCTGCTATTTCCTCAAGCCTGGAGTTTCCAGTTCTCAGTTCAATTCCGTAATCAACACCCGGCGTTCCTTCCATTCAGCCCGGCGATAAGCCTGTTGCATACCAAATTTGCGGATACTTGCCTTTGGTACCGATTTATATGGTAAAACGATCGTAAAGTCCTCATCAAACGGGAAAAAAGACAGGCCTACTTTTTCATTGGATAACCACTCTGCCTGAATCGGTTGTCTGGAACAGGCATCAAATGTACAACTGAGTCCTTCTGCAAAAAAATCATAACGCGCAGCAGGTGTTCCAGGTTCCTCCATACAGAGAAACAGACTGAGCTGATCACAGAAAAGCATGATCTCCACATCACTTTGCAGCCTCTGTTTCAGTGCTTCAGCATCACCACCAAGCTGTTTCTCCCAATCCAGCTGACGTTCGTGTTCTTGTTGCAGATAATCTCGGATGTCATCATCATCCTGAGCATTGGCCCCCAGATTTTTCTGAAATAGCTCCGTGTACATCAAGCTACACAATAATCCGGCGTAGAGGTTTTTCTGACGAACTTCTTCAATCCCTTTATGGTAGAATACAAAACGCGGACGCAATGGAAAGTCACGAAACGAATACGGCGATTGACTGTAATCATTCCAGAACGGAGACGAATCCAGTTCAATCCAGCCACGGTCATGTTCCTTGGCCGCTAGAATCAATTCATCCCGATGCGCAGCATCGGATAATAATTCATTTTTCCAGTGGGAAGCCATCTCTCCGGCTACTAATCCATGCTCATGCTGTGCGGTCAAAACAAAATCATGCTCTCTCTCATATACGATCATGTGCTGTCACCCTTCCGCATGGTATACGTTGACTTTAACATAAATTGGGTTAAACTTTCCTAGTAAGTTGTTTTTCGCTCCATTTTGACGAAAGGCATTATGAAAGGCACAATGTAAAGGTGTTGTCAGTTTCCTGAAATTTGATACACTAAAGATTGTGTCCACAATTATATTACATACAGAAAGCGGGATCTCATGAATTTATACTCTCCTTACATCGAGTTTAACCGCAAGGAATGGGCTGAACTTAAAGAACATCAGACCACTCTTCCACTGACGGAAGCCGAATTAGAACAGTTAAAGGGATTGAATGAAGAGGTATCGATTCAAGAAGTCGAAGATATATATTTGCCTCTTACCCACTTTATTAACCTATATGCAAGAGTTTCACGAGAGCTGAATCAACTGACGGCCTCCTTTATGAAAAAAGAAGCCCTCCCCACTCCCTACATCATTGGAATCGGGGGGAGTGTTGCCGTGGGCAAAAGTACAGCGGCCCGCTTACTACAGGCACTGCTCGCCAGAGGTAAGAATAGCCCGAAGGTTGACCTTGTCACAACCGACGGTTTCTTATATCCCAATGCGGTGCTGCAAGAGAAGGGCATCATGAACCGCAAGGGATTCCCGGAAAGTTATGATATCAAATCCCTGATTCAGTTCATGGGTGATGTGAAATCTGGCAAACCCGAAGTGAAAGCACCCGTCTACTCTCACCTCGCCTACGATGTCATTCAAGGAGAAGAGAAGCAGATCTGTCAACCGGATATTCTCATTATTGAAGGTATCAATGTACTTCAGATCAAAAAGGAAACGCCTTTGCTGGTTAGTGATTTCTTCGATTTTTCCATCTACATTGATGCGGAAGAAGAACATATAAGGCACTGGTACGTTGAGCGTTTTAAGCTACTCCGCAATACAGCGTTCCAGAACACGGATTCCTTTTTCCATCAACGATTCGCCAATATCGATGAAGAAGAAACCGTGCGTACGGCCAACCAGATCTGGCAAGATATCAATGCCAAAAACCTGCATGAAAACATTTTGCCAACCAAAGGACGTGCCAGACTGATTCTGAAAAAGGAAGCCGATCACTCCATTGGGCAGATTCAATTGCGCAAACTGTAGACAACACTCGTGCAGTACACTTTGATGTTATATCTAATTACCCTTAAAAGGAGAGAAAAACACATTGCAAACCCTGATTATACTCGGCAGTATTATGATGTTCCTGGCTGTTGCATTGGGTGCTTTTGGCGCACACGCGCTCAAGCGCAAACTATCGGCTGACATGATCAAAATCTATGAAACCGGTGTTCAATATCACCTCATCCACGGACTGGGCATCATCCTGATCGGACTGCTGGCAGACCGTCTTGAATCCTCTTCACTCGTCATGCTTGCCGGATGGCTGATGTTCGCCGGGATTATCCTGTTCTCTGGCAGCCTGTACGTTTTAAGTGTGACGGGTGTTCGCAAATTGGGAGCCGTTACCCCACTTGGCGGAGTCGCATTTTTGGCTGGATGGGTTATGATCATGATTGCTGCATTGTAGTATGCCCCGTGGATAAACGAAAAGAGTGTTCTGGCTGATATAATATCGCTGGAGCACTCTTTTGCTGTTTAATCTGTCCAGATTCTTCGAATGGTGGACAGCCCTGCATCCGGTCGTTGTCTCTCCAGCACATACACATCCGGGTTAGACAGTTTGCTCCACTCTTCATAACCAAAGGATGGTTCATACTCACGAATAAGCAGTGATAACAAGTTCCCATGTGTAACCACGGCCCCGTGCTGTTCCGGTCTGCTCCACAACTCTTCCAGTAGTGCCAGCCCCCTTGCAGCCGCGTTTCTCGAAGATTCCCCGCCTTCTTCCACCCAATCCACATCATCGTATGTACGTTTCAGTACATCCATCCAGTTTGGCAGATCAAGAGAGCTAAGTATCCTCTCCTGGAGACGTTCATCCGTATGTATATGTTGCAGCGTTGCTATGCCCAGGGGCATAGCGGTCTGAACGGCCCTTTTCCATGGACTGGAGACAATATACGTTATGGAATGATGAGCCAGGATATCTGCAAGTTTTTCGGCCTGCCTGATCCCTTCATCTGTAAGCTCTGCATGGGGTTCCTGCCCTGTGGCCTTGGCGTGACGGATAAGATAAATGGACTGCATAGCTATCACCTCCTATGGTGTAACTTACTTGGAGTTCATCTCAAGATATTGGAGTGCACTGGACATCTTCTCCTGCTCTTCCGGTCGGCCTGATGAACTGAGGAAAGTGACCTGTTCCCCTGTTCTGTCTCCATGCTGAGCCACCAGTCCAAGCCGCTGCTTCAGATGGTTTACCGTGCCTGTACTGCCATCAATAATCTGTATATGATCTGGCAGAACCGTGCGCAGAATGGACGTATAGTATGGATAATGCGTGCAACCAAGCACCACTGTGCCATACATATGAAGATCGAGATCTGCCAGCTTGAACCGGAAATAATCAGCGATTTTGCCCGGATCAAAATCCAGCTGTTCACACCACTCCACTAGTTCCGGCAGCGCAATGGAATCCACACTGTGGTGATCATCAACACGTGATACCAGTTCGTTATACTTGGTTTGGCTCAAGGTGAGGGCCGTGGCAAATACAAGCACTCTCTTACCACTATCACGATTCATCTCCACGGCTGGTTTCACCGCAGGCTCCATGCCAATGATCGGGATATCATACTTGGCGCGCAGATCCTTCACAGCCAGACTTGTTGCTGTATTACAAGCAATCACGATTGCCTGGACATCCTCCTGAACGATGGCTTCCACACAATCAAAAATATGTCCTCTAACCTCATCCGCAGACTTGGTTCCATACGGGACATGTAAAGTATCCGCATAATACAGAAATTTTTCTTCCGGAAACTGTTTTAATGCCTGATGCAAAACGGTCAAACCACCGATGCCTGAATCAAAAAAAGCAATTTTTTTAGTCAAGGATTTCACCTCTATAATGTATTCTTTCGGGTTCCAAGAACCTCTCAATGCTGCTCATGCTGACTGGAGGTGAGGTTTGTACTTCCGGCTCATCACACACTACAGTGCTTGACGGCTTGCGGGAACCATTCCGGTTACGGATCGTTCTTCTGATCGCTGACTAAGCCGAACGCTATCGCTTCTTCAGAATCGATTCCGCCCCCTCCATTACTTCCGCTAAGTCAGGTACTATAGAGAAGATAAGCCATTATTCTACGCTCATTTTATACTGTCTGAGCCAGTCCTTGCCACTATGCCACGCCTTTACAGGGTTAAGCTCTCCAAGCAGTTCAGTACTTGCCTGAGCCATGATCCATTCCTTGAGACCATTATCCGGACTGGATTCGAGCTGCTGTAGCAGGAAAGGCAGTCCTGCCTCCCCCGTATTCAAGATGTCGTCGTAAGCCTCCCGGTTACCAGCAATATAATCATTCGGATTGCTGCTGGTCAGGAGGACAGGGTCGCTAACCATCTGCTGCAGGTTGCTTTCAATCGATGCTGTTAATGCTTGGTCTTCTGTCCGAATCGAACATGCTGCTACCGTCAATGCTGTGCATACGGATAACAAACCCAGAATCAGTCTTCTCCGATTCACTGTACCACTCCTTTCACCAACGAGTTAACGCAACAGATTCAGCTTTCATGCTCAAGCCCCCGGCCAACTACAGAACAAGTTCCCATTGTTCTTCGGTAAGCTCCTGACCTGACAACATCTGCTTGCGGACTTCCTTCACTTCAAAGCCCACAGATTGATATAATCTACGCGCGCCATTGGTGATAAATTCAGCAAAGCTATGATCATAATTATACTCGTTTCGATAGATTCGGATATGTGCTTCAATGACATACTGCAGATCCTTTTGTACGAAAGTGCGGATCATCAGACATCACAGTCCTTCCTCAAATCCACAGTTGTGATACTGAAATCCGCACCGAACTGAATTAATCCGAGTTTACGGGCAACTTGCTGTGAAGCGAGATTATCCCAAGATGTACTGTAGATTGGCATGCGTCCACGCTCCTTGACATAATACTGCCAGCACTTTACCGTCTCCGCTGCATATCCATGTCCTCTATAACCGGGTGCCGTATACAGACTCGCTTCCGCCCCATGATCGGAAAACCTTGCGGAGCAGCACACTGCCACAGCAGAATCCCCAATAACATAAGCGGCAACAGGGCTTTTTTCATACAAGTAGTCTGTTAATTCAGGGAAATGCTCTGCCAGCAAATAATACTGCTCCTGACCAATCAACTGAACCTTCTGATTCCACTCGTGAGATATCTCAGGAAAAGCATAGGCGGGTCCCATCCACACACGGTTAACTGGCTCAAAGGTTTCCACCTTGCGAATCAGTTTCGGAATATCCAATGGAAGCTCGCTATCCTTACCCAACTCATCGATTAGATTCGGCGGTAACTGCTCATGATAATAGATCAGTGAACCAGCAGAAGTCATGCCTATAAAAATGGCTGGAGCCTGCCCACCACCCGGCTCGTTGATGCTTAATAGACGCTGCTGCTCGTTGATCGTATATAAAGTACTCACCTGTATTTTCAACATTCCCATAGACGACAGGTTGGATTTTGGAACCATAACTATGAAGTTAACCTTTGCAATAATCGTTCGCCTACACTGCCTTTACCAGCTTCCTGCTGCTCCAGAAATTCGGATAATTGACGTAATTCTGCAGGACGATATCCAGCCCCGCACCCGCAATTATGATAGGTATAACCATGACGGTACAGCATCATTATTTTGGTCCATTGTTTGGTATCATTTTGCTTGGGCGCCTGGAAATCGTGTCCCATGCTAACCATAGATGTGGCACATTGCGGGCATTTATATTCAAGTTGTGCCACCACCTCAGGGCTCAGGTCATGTCTGGAAACTTGTTTAAATGATTTGCGACAAATGAAACATGCATAGATGTCTTTATATGGTCCTGACAAGGCATATCTGCACATCATCTGCACCCCCTTAATAATTTCCATTATACGGGATTTCACACACACTTACGAATGGATTTTGCATATTTGCGAAAATTCCACCACTCACTCATTGACCTTTAATCACAGCTTGTTTCCAGGCCTCACCAAGTTCCGCAATCGATGCGTACCGCTCGGACCGATCATCGCTCACTGCACGTATCACAACCTGATAAAATGCTTCTCCGGCATCCCATCTGTCATAGGAACGATCTTTCTCCCCACCAAGCAACCCAAACGCCATTGCCCCCATGTTGAATACATTGGTAACCGCATCTATGGGTGCACCCAACTCAAATTCCTCAGGAGACATAAAGCGGGAAGATCCCCACATACGCCCCATGGTATTGGTAAAAGAGCCCTTCCGATACAGATCAATATCACAAATTTTCATCGCATGTTTGTCAAAATCATAGATCAGACTGCCATCATACAAATCAACAGCCACATAACCTCTCCGTTCCACATCGATATGAAAATTCAGAATCTGCTCCATTGCCCGAATGCGTGTCTCAACAGGAAGCTGTCTGAACCGATAGTAGGGCGAACGCGGATCTTCATATTTGGCCGGAGGCGGAAAATACCAATGGGAGTGCAGACACTGCCCATCCACCCAATCGAATACACAGGCATACCCCTCATCCGTTGCAAAATGATCCGTTAGTCGAATCAACGTGTCATGCGCCAAATCTTCGTAAACGGAAACAGATGATTTCAGATTAAGAATGGCTTCCGGGGGACTTCCCGTATGATTCGCATGAATTGTATGTGCTCCCGCATATTTAACGAACAATCGCTTTCCATCCTTTTGCACAATACCGAAGGAGATATTCCCTGAATCCTGCTGATCGAATACGCGAAAGACCGTACCCAATGGCTGTAACCAATCGAAAGAATGAGACTCTTTTAAAACAAAGGAAACACCGTCGATACCAAGTTCAACATGATCTGTCATCGGACTCCTCCTGTGGTGATATTTTCATCCAATGTTGAGTGCTCAGCATAAAAGTAATTCATAAGCGCCTCATCATATCCCTGACCATGGACTACCAATGCATTTCGCTCAATGCCGTATACTTCAAATCCATATCGTTCGTATAGACGTCTGGCTGATTCATTGGTTGTAACTACACTCAGATTAATCTGCTTGATGCCTTCCAGATATCTTCCCCGATCCAGCACCTCGCGGAGCAAGAGCGAAGCCAGCCCACCTCCCCGATACGGCGGAGCAACATAGACGCCCCAGATCATGCCTTTGTGCCTGAGCTTCAGGCCGTGTTCCCTTTTGAAACCCATCATTCCCGCCAAGGTTCCTTCTTCTGTGTATGCTCCCAGAATATAATCATCCGGTTCATTATGTATGCGCTCCTGCACTTCACTCATGGGGAGTTGAATGGACAACTCAAACGAAGCCCCAAAGGCTTCAGGATGTGTTTTCAGTGCTTCCAGTCGCAAAGGCCAGTAGATGTCTGCTTCATCCCGCTGAATATTGCGAATGGTATAGGACTCTTGCTTTCGATCTTCGTTCATTCTTCGACCACTCCCTGCATCTCATAAGGATAATCGATCTGAAGTTTTACATTCGCTGCCGCTTCCTGTCCTGCAAGCAACCCAACAACATAAATCCCAAGGTCAATGGACGTGGCCACACCACCGGCAGTAATTACATTTCCATCTTTTACAATCCGCTTCTGGATCACCTCGGTGACATACGGCTCAAGCAAATTATATGCACGGGGATGTGTTGTTGCTTTTTTGCCGGATAAGAAACCAGCTGCACCCAGCAGCAGAGAGCCTGTGCACACCGAAACCTTCAAAGGCACAGACTCAGCCTGTTTCAGCCAACCTACAAAGGTCTCGTCATATCGAAGCTTGCGCGTTCCCATGCCTCCGGGGATAAACACGAGATCATATTCCGATAGGTCAGGCTTCACTCGATCCACCTTCAATGTTAGACCAGACTCATCCGTGACCTGGTCTGTCATTGCACAGGTTTCCCACGTCGTTCCTTTGGTAGGTTCAAAGAAATTCAACCGATTGATCACATCATAAAATCCTGCAAAATCAAGGAAAGTCAGTCCATCAAACAAAACGAATGCCATTTTCATTGGTAACCTCCGCGTTTTAATTTGGAGCATCCTGATTATGTTTCTGATTCCGATCCCGTTCCATTGCTTCCTTCACCCGGTCACGCGCTGGCAGCTTGCTATTGATATGAAAGAGCAGACCCACAATCGCAAGAAGTAAAATAATGACGATAAATTCGAATATGGCTAATCTCTCCTTTTCGGAAATTACGCAATCGTGACTCGTACCTTATCTCTATTTTAATCCACGGGCGATGATCCACTCCAGCCACTTCCACGGTAGCAGTGCTTTACCTATGATGAGCACACGCGAACCTTTTCCGAGCGCATATCGAAGTCTTGGTGCACGCATCCGTGCAATTCGGCCAATCAGATCGGCTACCTCCTGTGGATCAGGTGCCGTCTCGCTCGCATGTTTGGAATAACGAAGAACCGCGTCCAGCTTATGCTTATACGGAGAGTCCTCGCTCCGGTGAATCTCACCCAAACCTTTATTCCAGATCGGTGTGCGATAAGAGCCAGGCTCAACTAATACCACCCGAACACCGAACGAAGACATCTCATGCCGCAAACTTTCCGTGAATCCTTCCACAGCGAATTTGGAGGCAGCATATGGCGCATACCCTGGAAAACCGGACAACCCACTGACGCTGGACAAATTTATAATTAACCCCTGCTTCTGTTCACGCATCACAGGCAGGACCGCACGTGTCACAGCGATTAATCCAAACAGATTCGTTTCCATCTGGCGCCGCCAATCCTCCATTGACACTTCCTCAATGAACCCGCCCACCGCAAATCCCGCATTGTTCACCAGCATGTCGATTCGACCATTATTAAGAAGTACGGACCCCACGGCTTTCTGCACTGATTCAGTATCGGTCACGTCCAGTTGCACATATTGTAAACGTTCAGCTAACCCCGCCTGTTCAGCCAGTTTCACCAATTCTTCTCTTCGACTCAGGTCACGCATTGTAGCAACAACGCGATATCCCTGCTTGGCAAGGGTGATTGCGGTGAGCATACCAAAACCACTGGATGTACCCGTAATTAAGGCCACCGGAGCGTTAGCTCCTTCCTTCGTCTTTTTCACTACATCAGAACCTGCATTAATCCGTCCCTGTCCGGCTTCTGTTAAGTTTTCCTCTACTGTCACGGTGTGACCTTCTTTCCTCGGTAAATTGCTTACTTCCCACCTAGACCGCAAGACTCCTGCTTAATCCGTCACTCCGTTATGCCGTCTCTCAACTCTGCGCAGCTTCGTAAGTCCCGGTTCAAACGTATACGGTACAAATCTGATCTCAGGTAAAGTGCATTCAAGCCGCTCTCCCAGCTTCATCAGTTCCAGCAGTACATTGGTCTCAACCTGAGCCATCACTGCGTTCCCGCCAAGTCGAAGGGATACCTCCATTGTTCCGTCCCCTTGCTGCACCACACGATAATGTTCAATATCCGGCGAAGCCGCAATGACCGAACGGGTAACGAAATCCGGAAAGACCGGTACCGTCTCACCCGTATGCATGTTTGAAAAATAAAGCGTGTCATCACAGCGGCCTTCAATCCGCTCAATGGCAGTAAACGGGGAACCACAGGCACATGGCAGCGCCGCCTCGGTCAGAATATCATTCAACCGATATCGGATGATCGGCTGTGATGTTCTGGAGAAGTCCGTAATAATGGGCACGAACCGTCGGGTGGCGGGATCAATGAACTCTTTTTCAATATGCACGATATCTTCATTCAAATGCAGTGTGCCATAACGACAGGTTGCACCCAGGAACCCTTCTGTGCACTGATAGACTTGATGAACGGTCTGTCCGAAGACCCGCTCCAACACCTTGCGATCCAGGGGGTCCAGCACCTCGGCAACAGAGATGATTTTATCCGGTACAGCAGTCAGATATCCTACCACATACGCATCCGCCAACAGACGCAGCATGGATGGAGGAGCCACCCACACGGTAGGTTGGTAGGTTTCCAGCCGCTTAACCAAGGTCTCCACACGTTCCAGCAGATCAAAGTACTGAAACTGCAATTTGCCACGTTGCACCGATTCATACAGATTACTGTTGGCCCGCAGGAAAAACGCAATCTTCGCAGGTTTCCACAGTACACCAGGCAGCAACTTGGCCAGCACCGTACCCGTCCACGCATCCTGCTCCCGATCACTCACCAGAAATATCCCCCGGTTCCCTGACGTGCCCGAAGACAGTCCAACCGTCACGCCTTGAATGGAAGGTTTGAAATCACGTGTTTCTTCACTTTCACCTGCAAGAGCCAGCGCTTTGTCCTTGGTAATACCCACCGTGTTCAGTGTATCAAAATGTTCCATCATGGTTGATTTGTCAATCAACGGAAAGCTTCTCCAGTCGGTTGCGTCCACGCCACCCCACCACTTCCGGTAAAACGGAGATCGGGCACGGATCTGATGAACATGCCGAATAATCCGGCGCTCTTGCCAGCGCTCAAGTTGTTCTCGTGTTTTCCATGTTCGCAGCCCACGTGCGAGTGCATAATGAACCACAATACGAAAGGTATTACTCATCGTTTCGGCCCTCCTGTACCCCAAGCGTCCAGTACATCTCGACAATGACTCGGCACAATCCGAATGTGGGGAAACTGCTGATGCAGCTGAACCAGCTTGTCAAAGTTACGATGGTATTCCTGTCGATTCGACATAATGATTCCAGCAAGAATATTCGGTCTGCGCTGTTCACGAAAAGCCCGACTCGACCATACCGCGTCCGCACAGAGAAAATAGTCATGTTCTTCTGTACGCAACAGGAGTCCCATCATGCCTTCCGCATGACCGGATACATCCACCCCAAGCAGACTGCCATCACCAAAGATGTCGTAGACCTCATCAAAAGGGAAAGCTTCCCCCACTCTTATCCATCGCTCAGGCTCACACGTAACTGGCAATGATCTGACTATAAAATCCTCGGGCAACAGCCCCGCAAGAAAACCTGCTTTTACAGCCGCAATCGGACCAAGTGAGCGCACAGCATCATAGGCCCTTGGCAGATAAATGAATTGTGCCTCTGGGAAATCTCGTACACCCGCGATATGATCGCCGTGAAAATGAGAGAGGATGATATACCGAATATCCGAAGCTTTCAGTCCAATTCGAGCCAAAAAATGAACGGCACTATCCTCTTCACGATAGACCACTGGTGTAATATGACGATACATTGCATTAGGCAAATGAGCCGTTTCCTCAAAAAAGCGGGAACTATATCCCGTATCCAACAGGATCGGTCCATGTACGGGATGAATGATGCAGGCAAATCCGGCCGGGAAATGTACTGGACTCAATCGACCACCGCGCAACGTCAGAAACTCTGGATGTGTACAGTAACCCGCCGCACCCAAATATAGTTCCACCGGAGTTGTTGTCAGCATGATTCAGCCCTCCACCAGTCTGCAAATTGTTGCAATCCCTCTTCAATGGACACCCGAGGAATGTATCCCAATCGCTCCCGTGCATCCGTAATATCCAACGTCTGTGGGATGGATAAGGAGCCGACTGTATACCGTGTTAACGCAGGTTCACCCAACGCAGGAATATAGCCATGAACTCGCTCCAGCAACGCTGCCACACCATATGCCATCCGATAAGGAATGTTTCGACGACGTAGCGGCATATCCAGCATGCCAAACAGGCTGCTCACCAACTCACTGAACGCCCTCGGATCGCCATTTGAAATATTGTAGGCTCTGCCAAGTGCTTCTGCATCGACATCGCGGCACAACAACAAGGCATCCACTACATTATCCACACATGTCAGATCGATTAACGCTTGTCCACCACCGATCATCGGCACGCCCGATTTTGCGTTTGCTGCGACAATTCTGGGAAACAACGTCTGATCATACGGACCAAAGATCGCCCGCGGTCGAATCATGATCGACGGAAGTCCCTTCGCATGCCCCTCCATTACAACCTGCTCAGCGAGAAGCTTCGTGGCTGCATAATGATTGGCTGGTTTGGATGGCAACGGATCATTCTCATGTACGTTATATCGGGGGTTGTAGTTAAAATATATACTCGGAGTTGAGACATGTATGAATCGATGCACCTCATTATGCAGGCATACATCTACAAGATTCTGCGTCCCTTCCACATTGCTGCTATAAAAGTCACGATATCGGCCCCATGGCGAGGATAGAGCTGCACAGTGAAACACCACATCCTGTCCCGTACACGCTTCGTTCACTGCAGCCTCATCCCGTATATCTCCATTCAGGAATCGGATTCCTACCAACTCAAGTTCTGCACCAACCTTTGGCTGTCGGCCCATGCCAGTGACTTCCCATCCCTCTTTGGCAAGCCGCATCGCGAGGTGCCTTCCCAGACATCCCGTAGCTCCTGTAACCAATGCTCTATTCATTGTTGTTCACCGTTCCATTCTATGTCATGAGTCAAAGCTTCAGTCAGCGAGCACTTCTGCGATCTTGCCAGGCGCCATGCAGCTAGCACCACTCCGAATTGTTCAAATACAGGCTGGATATCCTGCCCTACATAGACCACATCCCTGGTTCCACGCCACGCAGATATCCATGCACGGAGTTTCCCTTTGCCAAAGATCTGCTGTACTCCGCTTCCCAGCATGGGGAGCATGAGCATGGCTTTGCTGCCCCGTGAGGGCGTGATCATTTTTCTTTCTTTTACCAACGTCTCCGGTTCAGTTAGTGCACGCACCAAGTCATCTCCGGGGTGAAACAGATGAATCCCACTCGTTGCTCTCGGATTACACTCAATCGCGTATACTTGCCCATCTGGACCTTCTATAAAATCAAACCCAATCTGTCCACTAAAACCCGTTGCCTCAACAAATTGTCTCACCCACGCAAGAGCACCTTCATGTTCCACCTGTTCAAAAAAAACACTGGCTCCCACACTTCCTGTACGATAGCGACTGTCGTAAGTGGCATGTGCAACCAGTTGCCCTTCATGCGCTATGCTGTATGTACATAACATCTGACCAGGAATGTAGGCCTGTGCAACCCAAGGTGAAATAGATGATAATGCTGCCTCGTCCGGAGGGTCGTTACGGAAATGTCGACGTTTCTTTTCGCTTACGTTTCCTTGCTGATCCGTCCCTGCCCCAGCGTCATCGGTCATGAGTGTTGGCATGCGAACTTTGGCTGCGAAGCGGGAGTACACCGGTTTCCATACCCAATCTCCTACTTTTCCCAGAACAGACTGAGCTTCCATCCATTCCTGCCGACTGTGGACCAGGTGTGTATCCGGAACCGAAAGACCGAGTGACCCAGCAAGCTGGATAAAATCATATTTATGGTGCAGCTCATGCAGCTGCTCCAGAGTTGTAACCAGAACACGGCAATATGCACGCAATCTGTCTGCCCCTTGAGCAACATAGAAGACTTCTTCACACATCGGAATCAACAGGTCAATCTTCCAAGCCTGAACCAACCGTTCCAGCTCTGCCAGATAAGCACGTGTGTTATGACGCGGCGATGGGACCACAGCGCACTGTTCCACTGCACTGGATGATCTGGTCAGATGCCGTAAGGCACTCTCCGCAACATAGACCCGATGGCCTGCCCGATGAAGCATGCGTGCCAGATCGAGCGTTACGGGAGCCCTTCCTCCTGTAAGCAACACACGGAGAGAAGCAGCTGTACGATGTCTGGTTTCCCCAGATCTAGTAGTCAAAAATGAGTCCTCCCAATGATAATCCGGCAGCCGTGCCAATCATCAACACCCGATCACCACGCTGAATACGCTGTTGTCTAATCGCTTCATGCAGACCCATCGGGATCGATGCCGCAATCGTATTGCCGTGATTTCGTGTGATGTCCATAAACCGATCTTCAGCAATGCCAAGCTTCTTGCGAATCAGTCTCATCGCCATGGCACTTCCCTGATGGGGAATGACCAATTGGAAATCCTCCATTCGATTCCCGGTCGCCTGCAGTATATCACCAATGAATCCAGGCAAAAGTCTGGAAGCCATGCGGAAGATTGCCTGTCCATCCATATGAAAAAGGTAGGGTTCAGGCTGATCCGCCTTATAATTCGAAGCATGCAGCCGTGTACCTCCACCTGCAATCTCCGAGAAGCGAGCACCTCGGCTGTAGGTTTGAAGGGAAGCATGTACAATCTGAGAGGATGACCCTTCAGGCGAACGCTCAATAATAACAGCGGCCGCTCCATCTCCGAACAGGGCCGCACTTTCTTTATCCGACCAATTCAGTCCAGCTGAGGCAATCTCAGTGGCTACGAGCAGTACTCGCTGGTAACGTCCAGCATCTACCATATAGGAAATCACATCCAGTCCGTTCAGGAAACTTAGGCAGGTTGCATCCATATCAAAGGCAGGTACGCCCGAATCTTGCTGCCCCATGGCCTGCTGGATAAATACCGCAGTACTTGGCAACGGTTGTTCCTTCGTGCCACTGGTACACACCAGACAGTCGATATCACTAAATTGTAATCCTGCATCCGCCAGTGCAGCTTCCGCAGCCCGTGCGCCCATGAAAGAGGAGGTTTCTTCACCCGAAGCATAATGACGTACACCTACGCCTGTAGCTTTGCTAACCCAGCCCGTAGGCACGTCCAAGCGGCGATCCAGTTCCTCATCGGTGACTTCCTGTTCAGGCAGGTACTTCCCTGTTCCCGCGATCCTTACTCTTCTAAGTTGCATTTCCCCAACCTCTTTCTGTTCATCTGACTGATTAATATGAAATTTACACTCCACCTCAAATGGCGAAACACCATGAAGTAGAAGCTTTGAAATATACAATAAAAGGGCAGATGCCTCTGCCCTTTTATTGTATTTTCTTTTGTTATGAAGTGTTATTTCTTCTTATTCAAAATCTCGGCAAGAGCGGCATCTAGTGCACCGTATGTGAACGTGAAGCCTTCACTCTCCATTCGCTCGGGAATCACCCAACGGCTTTTGAGAACCAGTTCCGTCTCGGTCTGAATGAAGCGTGCGCCCAGTTCAAGCATCCAGCGAGGAGAAGGTAGTCCAATCCGCACCCCCATCTGTTCTCTCAGACGCGCCATTAGCTCCCGATTCGTCACCGGATGCGGAGAGGACGCATTGAACACACCATTCAAGTGTGGATGCTCTTGCAGATAAATTACCATGCGGAAGAGATCCTCGATATGAATCCAGCTGAACTGCTGTGTTCCTGCGCCTTGAGATCCTCCCAGTCCAAAACGGACGAGGTTCGTCATGGGCACCATCACGCCACCCTCACCCAGCACAATCGCGATCCGCAGTGCAATCTGACGCGTAGACGGCAGACTGAATTCAAAGAAAGCCTGTTCCCATGCCTTGGCAACGTCGACCGAGAACCCGGAGCCAATCTCGCCCTCTTTTTCCGTCATGGGACGATCTTCAGCATGTCTGTATATGGTCGCCGTACTCGAATTAATCCATAGTTCGGGAGGATGATTACAAGCTAGGACGGCTTCGCCGAGAATGCGCGTTGTCCGGGTTCTGGATTCCAGAATGACTTTGCGATTCTCATCCGTATAACGGCAGTTCACCGATTTACCTGCCAGGTTAATCAACATTTCTGCTTCTTTCAGTGCCCCTATAATTCCTGCACGATCCTCCCAGGCAATATGACCGGGCTGACGCGAGATAATTAACACCTCATACCCCAGCTTCTTGAATCTTTGGGCAAAATCCTGTCCGACAAATCCCGTTCCACCAGCTAATACAACCTTCTTCACGGTATCCCCTCATCTCCCATACTGGGTAAAGAATTCGCAAGATATAGATTGGAATGTTTCTATGCATGCAAAATACAGATATTAGATTAACACCGCCGGTGACCCGTTGGTTTGATTTATTTCGCACCAAGAGCTGCGTACAAGCGATCCCGTTCTTCAATAGCCCATGCGTTTGCAGAGTTTTGTTCCAGCTGATATCGGAGTTCATCATAAAAATCATGGATCATGAATCCGTCCGGCAAGTTCCCAAGCATCGCTGTAAAGTTGTACTCTGGCAGTGTTCTCTTTCCTTCACTGATCTGCTTCAGCCAGTCCATCCAATTTGCAAGAGTAAGCACTTCCTCCTGCCATAACTCAGCCTGTAACCCAAGCGCATCCTGAAGTTGCTCGTACGCCAATGGATCGGCGAAGACCCGACAGGCCTGAACAGCCAGTTCGTACAACTCGGTCACTGCACGGCGTACCTCATGCTCAAGTTCGACCTCCAAGCCTCCCATGTAATCCTGAACCTGAATGCTCTGTCCATCATCGTATAATAGCGGTGCCTGAGCTAACAGGCGTACAATCTCTTCCATCTCGTGCATTGAAACTCGCTTCTGCTCATAGAGAGCAGGTAATTGATATGCTGTAATGATCATTCACTCCTACATCGTTCTTCTATTAATGACCTATATTATAACATGGTTTGGCAATCATCTATCAGGATAACTTGACTATCCACTACAAGTTGTAGTAGTTTATACGTACTACGTAGTGTAGTAATACGATCGTTATGGACGCATAACGATGTTAAGGAGTGTTCACTGTGAACCAGATTCAAAAATTATCCGAAACAGAAATGGAGTTAATGGTTGTTATATGGTCATGCGCCCCACCGGTCACCTCCACAGAACTATTAGACATATTTGCTGAGAAGGGGAAAGCGTGGAAAGCGCAGACCATGTCTACCTTTCTGTCACGGTTGGTGGATAAAGGCGCTCTTACCGTTACGAGACGTGGACGGACCAATGATTATGAGCCTCTTCTGAAACCCGAAGATTACAAACTACAGGAAACGCAGCATGTTCTTGATGGACTCTACCAAGGTTCAGTCAAGAATTTGGTTTCGGCCATGTATGACGGTGACAAGCTTTCAGACGATGACATTTCAGAATTGAAAAAATGGCTTTCGGAAAAGTAGGTGCAGATGATGAATATCTTTTTTGAGATTCTGTGCAGCCTGACCGTGGCGGGAAGTATCGTTTCTGTTTGTATTTTGGCACTACGACTTATACCCATATCTGTTTTTCCGACCAAGTGGCTCTACAGACTCGGTAAACTGGCTATCTTGTTTTATCTGTTCCCGGTATCTCTTGGCCTTTCATGGCTTTTGGATATTGCATTCCAAACGACATCAACTATACCGGGCACGGAGAATGCAGCAGCTTCGGGTGTACTTGCAGGAACGTTTATCCCGGAACAAACCATCTCGGTAACCACAGCCTGGTTCTTGTTATGCGTCTGGGGCATTGGAGTCATTGGTTTTTCTGCATGGCAGGTGTACTGTTATCGAAGATTTCTGAATGAATTATCTCGTACACGTACCCCAGTCCTCTGTCATAGTGAAGCAGCTGTACAGCTACCATTAATCAAAGAAGCTTTGGGTCTCAAACGTAATATCACGCTTGCTCACAGCACGCTAGTACGAAGCCCTATACTGGTTGGCTTGTTTAAACCCACGATATATCTGCCACCCGAAAATACGGTGAAAATGGACATCAGTATGGTAATTCATCATGAGTTGGTACATCTAAAACATAAAGATCTGTGGGTCAAAGCTTTGACCTTGGGGGTTAGTGCCCTGCACTGGTTCAATCCCCTGATTCATATGATTCGCAGGGACATTCATACCTGGAGCGAGTTGGCCTGTGACGAAGATGTGGTGAAAGAGATGTCCCACGAAGAACGCAGACGATATGGTGAGACAATTTTAAATGTGATGGCGGGAACCAAGAAAATGCCTGCTCAATTTTGTTCGTCCCTATCGGGTGAAGGCAAACAATTAAAAAGGAGATTGATGATTATGTTTAATGTAAAGAAACTGAAAAAGAAACATTGGATGTTAAGTATGGGAGCCCTCCTGCTTATTACAGGTGTAAGTACGTCCACCGCCGTATGGGCATCAAACCACACGGTTAAAGTGGAGGCTGAGGCTTCTGAAGCTGTGACTGTTCCTTCTACGGGTGGATCTTCTGAAATCGTAGCTTCTCCCAACAAGGTTGGAATTTCCGAAGCTGTAACTGCTCCTTCTACTTCCGAAACTCCTGAGATCGTGGCTCTCCCTGAGGATGAAGTTTCCGAAGCTGTGCCAGTTCCGTCTGCTACTGTACCTTCTACTACTGTTCCATCTACTACTGAACCTTCTGAGGCTAAAGTTGTAGAATCAGCCACTGTTCCTTTTACTGGTGAATCTCCTGAAATGGTAGCTCTCCCTGGGGATAAGGTTTCAGTAACTGTACCTGCTCCTTCAGAAAAATAACCTATCGTTAAGGAGCAATAGCCATCCTTATATGCAACAGGACGAAGCATAGATCATAGATCTCCGCTTCGTCCTGTTTGCTTTTTTCTGTCATGTGCATTAGATAAATGTTTTGATCGTAGCAAAATATTCACGGATCATGTTGACGGGTTTCAGATAACCCGGTGACGGGGCCGATATGCCGTATTCTGCTGCATAACCGTTCTTGGCAGCGATGTATTTGGAACGGAACATATGATAGTCACTGGTGACAATCATGATCTCAGGGTGCTCTAACCCGGATTCAAGAATGATTCTTTTGGAAAAGGCCAAATTCTCCTGTGTACTTGTGGAGCGATCTTCCATAATGACTTGGACGGGGTTAATCCCCTGTTCAATTAGATAGTTTTTCATGGCGAGCGCTTCAGGAATGGATTCTCCAGGTCCCTGCCCACCCGATACAATGACGGGTGTCTGAGGGTGGCTGCGAATGTAGTCCAAACTTGCATCCAACCTTTGTTTCAGGGTCAATGACAATTCCGTTCCACGGATGCCTGAACCCAGAATAATGACATAGTCTGCCTCATCCGGATCATTCGCACCGAGCTGTGTGAATACAAGGGCTTCGATAATGACAAAAGAGACGGCAGCCACGCTAATTCCGGTAAGGATAATCCGTTTCAGAATAACATGCTTCTGATAGTCAATCCGTCTTAGAACGATAAAAGCCACCGTGATCATTCCGAAAAACATGACTGGGAATCTTTGGCCCCAGAAGGCCAGGAACGCCACAAAACATGCCAACAGGACAAGATCAATGATCAGTCCATTTTTTTGTAAGAACTTTTTTATCAAATCCGTAGACACTCCTTCTTGTACCCACTATTCCGCAAATCACTTATTATTCAATAATTACGAATATATCCTGCACCTATGTAACTTTGAGGCAAATGGAGACTACGAACTCTCCGCAGGTCACGCATTAATTGCTCGTGTTGGATGATCGTCTGAATGAATGGGTTCTCATATAACATATCTGCCTCCTGCGGTTTACCTCGTTGTCCTCTTATTGCTGTTAACCTTCGTTCCAATATATCATGTTTACCTATCCGCAATAAAATGAACAACGCTTGAACATCCTCTGTACAACTTCGAATCTCTGATTAATCACAACCAAATAACCCATAAACAGCTTCGGTTATCCGAATGTTTATGGGCGACAATGATCGAGTTTGAAACGGTTAAAATTTATTTAATCGGTATCCAGATTTGTGGCGGTTGATTGGGCCCCGGGTATACTTCCAGCTCCGGCATATATGCGTGCTCATACGGGTTGGATGGAAACCATTCCGAAATAATCCGTTTCCACAGAAGCTGCATACTCTCCGGCATCGGGCCTTCTACTTCAAATACACTCCATTTGGAAGCAGGCATGGTGAAGCTTGATAATCCTTCCGGTACTTCACCATCGTAAGTCGTAGCAATCCAATATTGCATCTGTTTCTCCTGGATTTCGCTCTGATCCACAACGACACCGAGTAAACCTGGAATATCCCCATTGTTCAGTTCAAATAAACGCTCCTCTGTACCGCTCGTCCACGCTTCCTGCCACATCTTCCCGATGCCTTGCAGATGTTCTCCATCTGCATATGAGAAAGTTTGCTCTACTCCGACCAACGTAAATTCGGGATGTTCAACAATTTTATATTTCATCGGCTCTGCTCCTTTTAGACTCACTTGAATCACCAGACGATTATACGATTGGACAGCGTTACTATTCTTTCGAGCCTCACTGGGTGCGATCCCATGTTGTCTACGAAATGCTTTGGAGAAAGATTCCGGTGTGTCGTAACCGTATTTAAATGCCAGATCAATGATTTTGTGATCACTTTGAAGCAGCTCATGTGCCGCCAGTGTCAATCGTCTGCGTTTTATGTACTCGGCTACAGTAACATCAGTTAATAAGGCAAAGGTACGTTGAAAATGAAAAGGAGAGATATGGGCCTGCGCTGCAATCTGCTCCATCGTCATATTTTCGAGCAAGTGGTCTTCCATATATTGAATAGCGACCTGTAATGCGTTGATCCAGTTCATGTAATAATCACTCCTTGATGTCTAATATAACGGATAAACCACCCAAAAACCTGTCATGTTGTGCTCTCATATGTCCGGTTAATGTGCAACGACGTTGTTCATATAACGCCCTGCCCAGGCTTTGAACTAACCAAAGACAAGGGGAGTCACAAAATTTGACAATGTCAACGAATTATTATAGCCTACAAGTATAATGATCGTTCTATCTTATTTTGAAGGGAGAGTATCATTGAATATGAGCAGCAAAAAAGAAATGCTTTTGAACGTGGCTGAAGAATTATTCTACCTCCACGGCTTCCATTCCATCGGCTTGAAGCGGATTATCACGGATGCCGGGATTGCGATTATGACGCTATACAATCACTTTGAGTCCAAGGATGATCTCATTGTCCAGGTACTCTTGCGACGCGAACAGCGTTATTTAGAACAGCTCAGGCAATATGCAGACAATAAAGCACAACCCATGTTCCTCAATCTGGCTGAAGGACATGCAACCTGGTTGAAGGAACACGAATCAAGAGGTTGCTTATTTTTACGCGCCAAAGAAGAATTCGGAGGTCATACAGACCATATCATCGTCCAGACAGTAAATGCGCACAAAAGACATATGCGAACTTTAATCCAAACATTGGCGCCTGCTGCAAGTGATCGAGATCTATTACGATTCTCCCTGCTGCTGGAGGGTTCCACGGCACTTGCTGAGACAGAAAATGTAAATGACGTCTGCCTTGAACTGATCCATATGACGCAGACCAGTTTCAAATAAAGCTATTCCGGGTGAGTTAATATTTCAACTCACTTTTTTATTTAATAAGAAATATAATGATCGTTCTATCTAAAAGGCGGTGGATTTAATGAAAAAAATTATCTTTCCAGGCATTGCACTTATCGCTGTATGTTATGCATTCGGGCGATTCAGTTATGGATTGTTTATGCCGGAAATTTCGGAAGCCTTACAATTAAATGATGCAGCCTCTGGCGCGATTAACTCAGGAACGTATATTGCCTACTGTCTGTCCCTTCTAACTGCACCACTGTTGATTAATCGCAAGGGACATCATTATGTCATTCAATTGGCAGGGATCAGCGCAGTGCTCGGATTAACCGGCATCGCCTTGGCTCAGAATGCATGGGTTCTTACATTTAGTATATTTCTAGCAGGTTTGAGTACAGGCTGGGCCTCTCCAGCCCTCGGTAACACGGTTAATGCCGAGCTTGCTCCCGAGCTACAAGCAAGAGGCAACAGCTGGATTAACACAGGGACCAGCTTCGGAATTGTAATATCAGGTCCACTCTACTGGCTGTTCACGGATTACTGGCGTCTAACCTACATCCTGTTTGCTGTAATCGGTGTTGTGGTTCTTTTGTGGAACAGACGTGTTATTCCGGCAACCAAGACACTGCCTTGTACCAAGTCTCTCTGGACATGTATGAAACCTACCAGACCAGGGTCTGCTCTGCTCATGGCTTGTCTGTTGACAGGTTTCAGTTCTGCAATCTACTGGACCTTTGCCCGGAACTTCCTCACAGACGAGAAAGGGGCCTCCGATTCGGAAGCCGTGTTGTTCTGGATTGTGATGGGGGTTATGGGGATACTCGGTGGATGCGCTGGTCGCATTATTGAACGGTTCGAGATTGGGTGGTCCTACCGAATAGGCATACTGTTATTGGATATTTCGCTCGGGGTTATCCTTCTGCCTTCAATGACTGCCAGTCTCATCTCTGCGATCATATTTGGCAGCACGTATATTTTCCTGACCAGTGTATTTATCGTTTGGGCGACGAGACTATTCAGTCCAAATGTGTCCATCGGAATTAGCCTTGCCTTTCTCGCGCTGGGTGTTGGGCAATTTCTTGGCTCATCCATGGCAGGGTATACGATCGAAGTGTTTTCCAATACAACGGCATTTCTGGCCTTTGCTATACTCGGTCTGTTCGGAATGTTAATTCGGGTGAAATAAATGACAAAACAACCTTCTGATCCCTGTTATTTTACCCGGCGAACACTTCCGGTCACTCCATGTTGAAGCTGTACGTCTGTAAAAGTAACCGTGGTCCCTTGCCCAATGGGGGATTGGGCCACAATGCCAACTTTGATCTCTTCCGCGCAGTCGAGTCCGAAATAACGAACCAGCTTCCACTTCTCTCCATCCTGAGAATAATGGAAAGCAAAGCTGCTGCCTGCCCGGGCTACACGTAAATAAGGCTTATTAACGTCTACAGGTGCGGATACACAATCATCCGAGTTACCACGAGTAACAACACTAAGAATGGACGGCTGTTCCTCAAAATACTCAAAGCAGACTTTAGCCCAATTCGTATCGTCCACCCTCACCATCAGGCAGCCGGAGTCATACTGTTCTTTCATATCCACCTGTACTTGAGTCGTAATGCTGAAATCTCCCTTGACTATTGTATGTAAAAATGGCGCTGAAGCTTTCACCGGCTCACCTCCCGGATCAATGAAAAAGTCACTGATTGGCGAAACGGTTATCGTTACTTTGCCGTCTTCAATGGACCAATCTGCTGGCTCGTTCAGCCATCTCAGGTTGGCAGATAATGTTTGACCTGAACAATGTTCGAATAGATTCGTCATGTGGCACACCCTTTGTGTTGGAGTTGGAGTTTAAGTTTTCTAACTTCTCTATTGGTATTCGGTATGTGTCATGGTTAATCCTGTAGGTTTTACATCAAGTTCCCATCCCTGATATCAGTTGATAGAAATCGTCACTCTTTATTATTAATAAGGTAATTTTATCCAAAATATGATAAACTGGACATACGAGATTACTTCAATAATTTGAATCACAACAGGAGGTCATCCTATGTTTGGTGTTAACGTGAAAAAAGTAGAAGATCAACTGGTCATCCGCTGGCAGTTTTCCAAAATTGAAATTCCTATCGCACATATCACATCTGTCACCCTGGACGATACGTACGGTGGCAGCGAACCATCCGCCATTCGGATCGGTCCAGTCAATGGCACAAGCGAGAGGATTCTGATCCGCACAGTGAATCAATCGTACATTTTATTCACTTCCAGCGTGACTTTACATACCAATATCCAAGCTATGTTACACCCGTCAAACTAGAGTGTTGCTCAACTTCTAATGTTTTAGGGGTCATGGATTCCACTTACATATGTGCGCTACCAACAAATGAAGCGTTAGTATTCGCATGAATTCTTACAGCGAATACTAACGCTTCATTGATTCCAATTCAAGTTGGAAGTGGGGTCTTATAGCCAACTCCACTTCGGTAACTGATCGAGCGTAATGACCTCTTTGCTATGGTACAATTCCTTCAAAAACGCCACATCATTATGCGTCCCGTCTCTCAGGAATCCACCTGTCCAGGTACAGAACCAACTCCAGTGCACATCCTGTTCCTTCATCTGCTTAGGGTCAGGGATGGAACCGTTCTCGGCCAGTGCGATGATTTTGCCGTTCTGTACAAGCTCTCGCAGGTTGGTGTAACGTGCAGCCAGCGGGCTGTGGTCTCCTGCTTCAGGGTACACATCCACACTGACAATATCCACGATATCATCACCCGGGTACCATTTTGGTTTTTCCGAGTTCCAGACCCAGATAAGGTTGTGCAGCTGATGTTCTTGAACCAATCGATCATACAACAAACGATATAACTGTTTGGCAGGTTCGGGGCCTTTCGCTCCCCACCAAAACCAGCCACCCTCCGCTTCATGAAGTGGTCGGAATAATACAGGCACACCAGCATCCTTCAACTCTTGCAAGTGAAATGCAATCGCATTGATATCCCGAATCAATAACCGATATGCTTCCGATTCAGTATCAGCTAGCGCGAAGGCAAGATCATAGGTTGTCGCGTCAGTATAGAACCCCCGCCACCACTCTTTAGTTGGTTCATCGATCAGATCCGTCGGTGCGTTCCAGTGCCAGCATAGCGTCACGATCCCGCCTTGTTTATGCCAGTCTATCGCATCCCGAATCTCCTGGGAGACCGCACCGCGCTCTGTTCTTGATGGCGAATATTCCATGAGATCAAAGCCAATCACAGCTGGCTTCCGGCCTGTATTTTCATTAATCCAGTTAAGATTGCTGTAATCCTGCTGGCCTGACAACATCCCTTTTTGATAACGCTCGACCAGGAACGCCATCAGTTCTTTTGCTTCGGGAGTCGCTGCTTTATTCACCGGAACTCTGCTGATCTCACGTACCTTCATCGCTAACACCTCCAATTGAGTTTATCATGTTAACCCACGACACCGGAACGTTCAATACTCTCCACGAAATAGCGCTGTACAAACAGATACAAAATAATCAGCGGTGCAATCGCCAGCAAAATGCCTGTATCCACAATCATCGCCACATAGTTCGGATCAGCCTTGATGCCCGAGTTCGAACCAAAGCCCATCAGCTGCGGAATCAACTGGTTCGCCTGAGCAGGTAAGGAAGCCACCTTCAGCGAGATCAGTGGACTTTCACTCATGAACAATGCCGAATAGAAGGTATCGTTATACTGCCATACAAACGCAAACAGAATAACCGTAATCAGCGGCGAGATTGCATTGGGCAGCATGATACGGGCAAACGTTTTGAATCCACCTGCGCCGTCAATCAATGCAGCCTCCTCGATTTCCTTTGGCATCCCCTTGAAAAACTGACGGAAGATATAGATGAACAGCCCCGCCTTCAGCCCTCCCGCTGTAGCCGCCGTAATCATGGAAGGCCAATACGTATTCAGCAGATTGATGCCATTCTTTCCCGTGAACAACTGGATGATGCCCAGAAAGTCAAAGCTGCGGAAATGCAGATACATCGGCACCATGAGCGTACTTGTCGGTACCAGAATCGTGAGAATTACCAGCACAAAGAGCACATTGCTACCCGGAAACGAAAATCGGGCGAAGCCGTATCCGGCAAGTGCACAGGACATGGCTGTCAGAAGCGTTGTGATGGTAACGAACAATAACGTGTTCGCCAGCAGAGGCAGATAATCCATCACTTGCGCCGCTAGCCGGATATTATCCAGCGTAAAATGCTGAGGAATCATATAAATCGTTGGATTGTAGATATCCTGTTTATCCTTGAACGCAACTGACACTTTGAGAAATAACGGGTACAAAATAATAAATGAAATACCAATGACCAAAGCATATCTGAATATGGAATAGAGAAGGTCCGATGTCTTGTTTCGCACCCGCTGCATGTGGTAATTCTGCTTGGGAACTACTACCATGCGATCTGTCCCTGATGCAGCCATAATCTGAAGCCTCCCTTAATGTTAACCGTCAGTTGTAGTGAACCCGCCGTGACAATACCCAGCCCACTACGATCAGTACAAGGCCAATCACCAGTGTATACAGCCAAGACATCGCCGAGCTTAAGCCAAAGTTCTGGGTTTTGAATGCAGTTTGGTAGATGGCCTGTGTGACTGGACTCCCGGTAAATGAATCAATGATCGTATAGATGACATTTGTCAGAATCAACGGACTGACCATGGGAAATGTAATTTTCCAGAATGATTCATAGGCTGTCGCCCCTTCGATCTTTGCAACCTCATACATCGATCCCGGTACCGATTGCAACGCGGCAAGGAAGATCAGAATCTGTACACCCGAGCTGCTAATAATCTCATAGATTCGCATGATGGCTTCTACAATGTAATCCACATAGGCCATCGGCAATCCCACATCCGCCAGCATCCTTACAATGGATACCACATTGAACGAAGCCCCGCCATCAGCAGACGCATCGACCGCACTTGCATCTCCCATCAGATTGATTAATCCCGCAGACTCAGCTGCTGCAACTGCACTGGAAGCCAGAATAACCGGTAAAAAGAAGATTGCACGTGCCATCGTTCTACCTCTGAACTTCTGGTTAAGCAGTGTCGCCGTGAACAGACTGAAGAACAAAATCATCGGCACATTCAGCAGCATCGCTCCAACGGAGTCGACCAGAATCCGGTTGAACGTCGCATCAACCAGAAGTGCATCCTTGAAGTTTTTAAATCCAACGAAGTCCAGAACGTACCCGCCCGGAGCAACGGACAGATTACTCAAACTGAACCGAATCGATTGCAGGAGCGGCGTGGCAAAGAGGAAGATGAAGCCGACCAGCCACGGGGAAATAAATGCAAGTCCAAGCAGCGCTCTCCGTGACTTCAGCGATAATCGAATGGTTCTCATCGGTTCACTCCTCCCACCACATAATCCGTCCCGCCAACCGTTGTTCCATCCACGGTTACTGCATCCGCATTGTAATTCACAAGGATGGATGTACCGCCAGTATAGATGATCCGGACCACACCATCCTGAATGCGTTCATGCTTGAGAATCTGCTCATTCGCCAGATCTCCCAACACTTCATTAGCCTGCTTATACAAGGCAACGGCGTCATCCATCCAATATGCATACTCCGTTGCGTAAGCCGAATCATAATTCGTCAGCTTCAGCCTGGAAGATGGTTCATAGGTCCATTGAAAATACGGAGCGGCCCCAAATTCCAGACTGCGCAGCAACTGTTTGCGGAGATCCTGATCCCCCGACGTGTTCATTGGAGATGCCGCATAGTTCATGTATCCATGAATGACCATCGCATAAAAAGGAACTTCTTCATCGGTAATATTGAACCGACTCGACCCTGCGGGTGCATTCACAACATGTTGTGCACTTCCCCAAGCGTAGCTATTTGCTGCGGATACCATCAGGTTCGGATAGGACTGTTCCAGCTTGCCCAGTTGCTCCTTCACAATGTTCTTCGCCGTCTCCCGATGAATCACCCGACTATCCCGATAATCTGAAGTCAGGACCTGCCCGAGATCACGAAGGGATAATCCACCAAGGCCCAGTTTATTGAATTTGTCAGCAAACTCACTCACCACATAAGGAAGCTTGGCCGCTGAGAGTAAATAATAACTGTCCCTACTCTGATCCATGCGATTAAGTGCAGGATTGTACGGATACAGTTCTGCTGTCTCCTTTGTGACAAACCGCGCTGCATCCGAGGAAGGAGCAAAGCGCATATCATCGTGATACATGTGCTGGAAAGCCACATCCGGGAACAAAGCTCCACCCGACTGCTCCAGCTTGGTGGACAACGCCTGCAATTCGGAACGACTGCCCACTTCACTGTCCAACTTCACCTGGGTTGGCGTATGATGACTGATGCCACCTCCAAACCATCCCTGATACCGCATTTGTACGCGGTTCACACCATCCTGCTGTAGCTTTGCTGCCATTTCTGTAGCCTGTTCGTACGTCGTCATGGCTAAGGTGGTCCGATAAGGCACACTCAGGAACGAAGCCTTTTTGTCCACTGCACCAAGCACATCCACATAGAACGGCAACTCCGTCTGTTCTGCGAGCGGCTTCAGTACATCCTGCTCGATCAACTGCTGCTGATACAGGCGGGCCATGCCCGAGTAACTGGCATCTTCTCCATGAAGGAAATGATAGCGGACCTGAATATCTCCACGGAAAGGCTCCTCGCTAAGCAGCTGAATCTCCTGCATTTTCTGCGAGGTATACATCTCCAGCTCATCCTCTCCGCGCAGGGAGAAGGTCGCGTGTACATGGTTGTAGCTATTCTGTCTGCCTCCAATATCTGCGGAGATACTGGCAATGCCATCCCCTTTTTCAATGACTGCAAACCAGGCATTCTCCCCGTTCTTCAGACCAAACACAGGCATATACGCGGATTCACTAACCTGAGGACGACTGAGCGAATTATCATTTGGGTCTGCGCCATAGACACGCTGCACATACTGCTCTTCCTGGGTTTTCCCGTTGTTCAGGTGAATCAGGCTGCCGGAACCGTCAGGTACGAGCATATACCCCTCACCCTTTGTATCCGCAGCGCCAAAGTAAGCGAGCAAATCAATGTTCCGAATGCGGTATTGCCCACTTTCTTCTATTTGGCTCAGAGGTACAGTCACAACGAGTGCCCCCTGCTCAAGTCGATATTCCACAGAAATGACGAAGCTGGGCTTATCCGATACTCCTCCGCCTTCGACTCCATTCTCCTGATTGTCAAAAGCCAGATCGTCCGCCGTGTACCCCGCCGTCTCAAAGGCACCCAGCATCTTGTTCAGCACAAGTTGCTTCGAGATTTGTCCATCCAGCCGTTCCAGAATATCCGGATTGTTCTTGGTTGGATAATATCGGGCAGATGTGTACCTTGCCACAGTAGCATCCAGCTTGGAAAGCACTTTCTCCTCCAGTCGCTGTTTGCTAATCAGTTTAGGCAGCGCATCAATGCCAAGTGATGTATCACCAAGTGTATAGTTGACCCGTATCCCTTGATCGATCTGCCCCACAGTGAATTGTTTGTTGCTGATACTGGAACTGAAATTCGGAAAGTTCTCCAGTGTGCCCATCGCATCCCGGAAAGACACATTCAACTGGGAGGACAGCACTTCTTTTTCATATGCGGAAGCAAGACCATCCTCAGCCCGTTCTTTCGGGTTGCTGTACCAGATCTCTCCACTTTTCCCGTCACGTACTGCTATTTCCGTTGTCTCCTCGTTATAGTACAGGGCGAGTCTCTGATCTTCAGCGACCAGTTGCATACCAGGCACACCCTGCGAAGAGTCGCTAAGGAACTGCAACGGGTCCTCCGTGACGGGCATGGCTGTGGTTGTCGTATCCAGATAAGCCGCGGCTTCTACGGCAGGAATCCCCCTGTTGTTTATATACAGCAGCCCGGCTGCAATCATGATTACAGCTGCACCACCAGCCAGCACCGTATATAATCGTTGCCTTTTGTTCACGGATGCCGCCTCCTTTAGGTCCGAAAAATCAACTCGCGGTAAATGTTATAACCGAATTCGTACAGCTGTTGCAGCATGCTGAAGACCAGTGCGCCAAGGAATACAATAATGCCCATCACAATGAGTGTCAGTACCATCGTAATGATCGTTCTAATCACCGTGTACTGGTGCACCGTCATCATGCCAATGAACAGAAGCAACACAAACCAGAAAAACGCGATGCTATTAAAAAGATAATAAAAAGCAGTCTCCTCCTGTACCATGAACCGGCTGATCACGATCATCGGGGCATAGATCAGAATAACCGGAATGAGCGAGTAACCTGTCGCCAGAACGATTTCCCTGAACTTGCCTTCCCCTTCCATCAAAGTTGTTACTGCCCAGTTGGCCATGCACCATAGAAAGAAAGGTACTGCAACCGTGGCGATCTCGATGATGCTATTAATCGTACGAGGATCGATGTAATTAACGAGAAATCCTGCGTACTGCTTTTGCAAAATCATCATAACAATGGTAAGCGCCAATGCTGCAAAAGCAACAAGCATCCGCCCCCGGTTATCCGACTTGAGGTCCCAGAATGCATCAATGGGGTGAAAAATGAGATGCAGCGGAAACTTAATGAAATCCTGCTTCACGATCAACCTGCCTCCTCCGTCTCCATTTAACCGCTACCCGGGTCAGGATCAGAATGACAATCAGCGCGATTGCAGCGGTCAGGAATGTACCGAAATGTTCCTTCATCATCTCCCGCCGATGCCTCTTAAACGCGACAGAATAACTCTTGCGGTCCATTCCAAGTTCGAAGTAACCTAGCGCTTCCTCGTTTTTCTTCTCCATTAATAAGGACTTGCCGATACCGATATAAGCGATGTCATAGTTGGCATTCAGCTTAAGCACTTCTCTCCATATATTTACGGCCTCTGTGTCCTCGCCCCGATAGTGGAGTGCCACCGCTTCATTCACACGGGCACCAAAACGGGTCGGCTCATAAACGACAAGGTTGTTCTTGCCCCGATCCAGAACCAAGTGATGCTCACCCGATTGTTCAATCGCGACAGGTGTTTTGAGTGTGCCCACCTGATTTCCTTTGCCACCATATATGTAGAGCAGATGACCTTCATCGTCGTACGTGAACACCCGGTTCTGTGTCGCATCCAGTACACTGTACATGCCGTTGCCCAGCACTTTCACATCAATCAGTTTGGAGGGACCCGGATTGTTGCGGAACCGGATATCGCCTTTGACATCGTAATAACCAAACCGTTTCAATACATCTTCGCCAGACGGGTTGAGGCGTTTGATCGGTTCATTCGAGCCGGGATCAATATTCGTCGCATACACAAATCCTTTGCGGTCGATATCCGCATTGGAGAACTCCGTTGGAACAAACAGGACCATCTGTGCGCGCTGAGCTTTGGTGGACAACATACGCCAGATATATTCGCCGTAGTCCCGCTCCACTTTGTTCGTACCGACGTATCCGATAAATTTCCCACTCTCGTCAAACTGCATAATGCCTTCGTAGACCCCCTGTGCCACAACATACACTCGGCCTACATGGTCCACCGTCAGCTTCAAGGGCTGAAACTGGAATTCGGTCGATAGGATATCTGACTCGGGCTTCGTGATGGTTTGAATCAGCGTCCCCTCTCCATCCAGGACAACCACACGACCGTTGCCCGTATCGGCGACATATATGCGTTCTTCTTCATCTACAAACAATCCACCTGGAAGGTTAAAGGTCTCCTTGCTGCCATCCATTATGAATCCATCGATTACGCGCAGCAGCTTAAAGCCTGGGTCCAATACGACAATTCGGCTGTTGCCGCTATCCAAAATATAGATCAACCCGGAGGGAGAAA
The DNA here is from genome assembly GCF_037975265.1 of Paenibacillus sp. FSL P4-0176. NCBI lineage: Bacteria > Bacillati > Bacillota > Bacilli > Caryophanales > Paenibacillaceae > Paenibacillus > Paenibacillus sp. FSL P4-0176. Next base: position 1,927,068 of record NZ_CP150242.1, on the reverse strand, counting down.
CGTTCACATCACCGGGGTCTTTGAACTCACTAATGCCGAGGTCACGACCTGATATGGTACGCTCGGGCAGATAGGCATCCGGTGAAGGTACAGCCTCTTTCCAGTAATTGTAGTTATAACTCTCATACGGCGCCGGGGAGGCCGCCGCAGGCACGGCATTCACCAGCAGCAGAGATACTGCCGCCAGGAGAACAAGCCATCTTTTCACTGTGCGTGCCATATCGTTCCCCCTTAATCCTTCATGCCCGAGCTCGCCATCGTCTCAATGATTCGGCTCTGAGAGAAAATAAATAGCGTGATCGGCACACTCATCAAAATCAGTGCTACCGCAGCACCCGCTCCTGCCCGGGATATTCCGCCCTGAATAATCTGACCTGCTGCATAATGCAGAGTCTTGAGCTGCTCGCTGTAGATGTACCCATTGCCATCACTGCCCCATAACATCTGGAACAGCAGAATGATCAATGTAAGCCAGGCTGGTTTCACATTGGGCATGACAATGGACCAGAAGATCCGGTATTCACTGGCACCATCAATCTTGGCTGCTTCCAGCAGTGCATCCGGGATCTGCTCCATGAACTGTTTCATTAGATACAACCCGAGTGAATAGGCAAATGCCGGAATAATGACGGCCCAGTACGTGTCGATCCATCCGAGCCATGACATGATCATATAGTTCGGAATGGCCGTTACCGCAGGTGTGAACATCAGTGACAGTACGACCACTTGGAACATGAATACTTTGCCCGGAAACTTGTGTTTGGCAAGCGGGTAGGCAGCTGCCGAAGCTAGCAGTACATGGCCTACGATACCGATGCCTGTAATAAATACCGTGTTGAATATATAACGTGAGAACGGCACCCATGAGTCACTCAGCAGATTCAGCAGATCTGTAAAGTTGCTGAATGTAGGATTTTTGACAAATAGCGTTGGTGGAAAGGTAAAAATCTCATCCAATGGTTTGAACGCATTGTTGATTGCATAGATCAGCGGCAGCACCATGAAGGCACCAAATACGAGCAGAAGGGCAAACAAGGAGAGGCTTCCCGATAGCGAGCGATTCACCCGCTTTTTGCCTGTCGCAATTGCAGCCATAGCTATTCTCCCACCCTTCGAAGCAGTTTCTGTACCAGCAAGTTGGTGCCCACCATAATCATGAACAGTACGGTGGCAATTGCTGATGCATATCCCATCTCAAACCGCGTAGTACCAAAGTCGATCAAATGGGTTACCACAGTCTCTGCTGCATAGTTCACGCTTGGGAACCCGGCCAGTGCGATCGACACATCGGCCACGGCAAACGAGGTTGTCAGCTGAATGACTGCGCCGAACATGAGCTGTGGACGCATCGAAGGCAGGGTAATGTACCATAGTTCCTGCCAGCGATTTTTGATCCCATCCACCGCTCCCGCTTCGTACAACGTCCGGTCCACCGTCTGCAAACCGGCGATAAACGCCAGAAATCCGGTTCCGAGACTCAGCCATAGCTGCACGAGAATGAGGATCGGCATAATGTAGGCTTCTGTCTTCAGCCATTGAATCGGCTCCAGCAGAAAGCCCCATTTGATCAACAACCCATTCGCAATGCCATAACGATCTCCCGAGAAGATCATCAGCCAGATAAAATACACATTGCCCGAGATGGAGGGCGCGTAGAAGATCAGCGTCATGAACGCTCTCCATTTCGGTGTTAACTCATTAATGATCCACGCGAAGACAAAGCAGGCAATATAACTGATCGGTCCGGTGATAATGGCAAACAGCAGCGTATTCTTGATTGCAATCAGGAATACATCATCCTCCAGAAACAGCCGAGTATAGTTCTGCCAGCCGATAAAACGTGGAAATTCCAGCATATTAAAGTAGGTGAAGCTGAGTATGATCGAGATGACAACCGGAATCACGGTAAACATGACGAACAGGAGCATATAAGGTGCAAGCAGAACATAGGAATGTTTGCTGGCCTTCATTTCCTGGAGCTTCCAGCTCCACCACGATTTCATGCCCATCCTTGACGCTTTCTCAGGAGGACTGTTTTGTCCGTCTCGGAGTGATATTTGTGGCACGATTAACCCTCCCTCTGCTTACGGAAGACCAAATTCATTACGTTTGACTCGAATCTCGTCCTGAATATATTGGGTATAATCCATGATGGATTCCCTGGCTTCCACTTGGCCAACAACGGTTTTGTAAAATGCATTGAACAGATGGCGGCCTGTAAAATAACCACCGGGTACTTCAGGAATGCCCTTCACCGTTTCGAATTGAGCCTTGAGATTGGCGTAATCCTCCGCAGGCCACGGCAGGGAATCCAGTGCCCTGATGTTTGCCGTTGGATAACGGGCAGCCGCACCCATCAGTCCTTCCATCTCCCGTCCGAATTCCGCCTGAATCGGTGTACTGGTCCACCACTTCATGAACTCCCACGCCGCATCCTGATCCTTGGCACCCTCCAGCATCATGACTGCGCTACCTCCACCCGGTACGTCCCGATTCAAGGTTCCATCCGCCTGAACGGTTCCCGGAACAGGAACGAATCCCCATAGTCCCCGAATCTCCGGTGCAAATACGGACAACTGGTTGTACATGGTGTAATCCGTTAGTCCAATAGGCATCTGTCCTGTCCGGAAACGGTTGGCAAAATCATATTCCCGCTCCAGCTTGTAATCGGTATAGAACTCCGTCCACTGCTTGAACGTCTCGATCCCGATTCGGGAATCCAGATCCGACTCCTTGTCATCATTCCGATAGAAGGCGCCGCCGTTCTGAAGCAACATCGTTGCATACTGCGAGTTCGGCGGGATATTAACACCCTGCATATTCGCCTGAGTCACAATCGGCATGCCGAATTCCATATGGTTTTTGCTCAGAATCGCGAGCAGAGCTTCGACATCCTCCCAGTTCTGAGGCACTTCAAGTCCGAGTTCTTCGAGCACGTCTTTACGATAAAACAGCATGTTAAAGGTTTGCGTTTCCGGCAGGGCATATACGCCTGAATCATAGGCATACGGCACGATTGCACTTTCCCTGAACTCCTGTTCCACGGTGCTATAATCACTGAATTGCGTCAGATCTACAGCCGAGTTCCGCATCGCAAAGTTCACCGGCAGATCATTGCCGATCTGCATCGCTACATCCGGACCTTCACCGGACAAAGTCGCTGGCAGCAAGGTTCCCATATTCACCAGCTTCAGATTCACGTTAATGCCACTGTCTGGTGTGAAGGTCTTGTCAATCATCGCCTTCATCGTATTCGCCTGGTCTCGTCCGCTACCAATCCAGACCGTTACCGTACGCTGATCTTCCGATGTGGCTACATTGCCAATCTGGTTATAATCAATGAAGAACGAATGATAGAATATCTTCGCTTCATGACCGAGCTTGGCAAGCGGCCCCATGCCTGCGCCGGGAATATCACGGTCGAACGAAGTGACGTACAGTGCGTCGATCTCAAGGGGCTGCTCTCGTGCCTGCTGCACCCATGTGCCGAGACCGCCTGTGTTGGTTTTATAAGCCGCAAGCCGTCTTGGAATGGTATCTGGCTTGTCAATCATCTCGTCCAGTTGCAGCGCCATCGTCTTGATCAAGGCTTCCTGATCGCTGGACTGTCCTGATAGAAGACGAAGCTGTGCGGCCACGTCTTTGAGTCTTTTACTTTCCCCGCTGAATACTTCCAGCAGGTTCGGGATCTGCTTTTCGACCCGATAATCCCGGAATTCATCAGGCTTCGTGCCTGTAATCATCAGAATGCGTCGGTACATGGAGTTCAAGTTGTACAGACTGTCCTCCACATTGCGGATAAGGGGTGCAAAATCACCGAGGCTGTTCTCCAGCCGCAGCACATGTTTTCCTTTGTCCAAGTGAAACTTGTATGCATCCTTGCCTCCCATGACGTCAATGCGATAGTCGCTTTGGTAACGGAAAGGTGCTTTGGCCATCTCTGCAAACGGAACTTCACCATCAATGGTGAGCTTGCGTGTGGAGTAGATGCCTTTGACAAAATTCTGCTGTCCGGTAAAACCGATATGATAAAGTCCGCTCTCCGGCACATCCACTTCCCATTCGATCCATTGGCCTGGCAAACGCCAGTTAAAGCCGCCAATTGTATTGATGCGTACCTGGGAAGCGCTATACGGAGATACAGCAGAACTTGACCTTTCGCTCGTCGGGTATAACGTAGGTGAAGATTTGGCAATTGCGGCTTCTCCTTCAATTCGAATCAGTACATCCTTCGGCTGCCCGGAGGAATCCGACTGTTGTGCCCCCGCAGTCTCCGCGTAAGGAACGGCTGTCTTCTCATTGAAAAGACGAATGGAACGGATCACCATGGGCTCACGCGATGATTTTAGCGTTAGCGTGTGTTCCCCTTTTTCCAAATAAAACTTGAATGGAGCCTGTTCGTACCCGTCTGAGTCCTGAAATGTTTCTTCCATCCAGCGAGGTTGCTCCACTTGTCTCGGGCGAAGGTCATTGCCTTGGTTATCCTGTTCAACGACATCTTTCTCATTCGACCATACCCGGTCAAACTGCAAATAGGCGGCTTCCGCAAAAGGAAGTTCACCATCAATGTATAATGCACGCTCAATGGCCGAACTCTTGCCTTCAACGGGATAATAGATGGCGGACAGGTTATACAGCCCGGTCTCCGGCACGTTAATGGTCCAATCGACTTGTCCGGTCTCTCCGGTATGGAGAGATACACCGTCCATTCCCTCATAATTAGTCATTTTGCGGACGTCTTCACCTTCGGCTTTTATGTAATCAGCTGCTTCAATGGTGATGTCCACATTCGGCTGTGTAGCCTGATCCGTTCCGGATCGATACTGTTCGTATCCCTCTTTCTGCCGGGTCTGCTGCAAGACTGCATCCACTTCAATGGCAGGCAGACTGCCAGGTGGAATGTCTGCACTCTTCACATCAGCGCCGGAAGTTACATATAGAATGATGCAGGCTGCCGCCACGATGATTACTGTGGACAATATCCATGTCTTACGTTGTAGAATTCCAGCCATCCTACGAGTCCTCCTCATCAAGGCTGATGCCAGCAATGCCGATTTGGTGGTTCAGGAAAAGGGGCTCCGTCCAACTTTGCCGACACGAGCCCCTGCCTGAATCGTTTGCTGGTGATAAGTGTGATTATTGTTTGCCGAGTTTATCAATGGCCGCTTGTGCCTGTGCTTTGTATTTCTCGGCTGTTGCTGTCACGGAAGCATTGTTTTTAATGATATCGTTCACATAATCCCCGAAAGGGTATCCTGTGTAGGCATCATCCAGCAAGATGCGGCCGGTTCCAGCGATGTGCTCGCGAATGATCGCAATATCCTTCTCGTCGGTATAACGACTCTCCAGATAATCTTGACCTGGATACTCTTCAATCTGCGGGATGTCGAAGGTCTCTTCATAGATTTGGTAGACGATCTTTGGATCCTCCACACCTTTTGGAATGAACTTCGCTGATGCCGCGTTGTTTGCATACGTTACCTCTTTGCTACCCTGAGGCCCGTTCGGAATCGGCACAACACCAACCGCAAAGGTGAGATCACCCAACTGCCATTCAGCAGCGGTGAACAGAGCTACATCTCCATCTTTGAACGTATTGCTTTCCTCCCAATTGGTTTTGTCGCCGGTTTTGACCTTCACGACATTTTCCACGTTATACAGGCGTTTAACGAATTCGGCAGCTTCAATCGTTTTCGGATCGGACAATCCTTCTTTGCTATTGGTATCATCTACGATCGTTCCACCATTGGCTGCGGTAAAATGACGAACGACATCAAGGGCCCAGCCAGAAAATCCATATACGTCAATTTTGCCGTCGTTATTGGTATCTTTGGTTGCCTGTTTGGCGAGTTCCATGAATTTGTCCCAATCCCATTGGCCTTGGTTATACAATTCTTGCGGATCAGGCAAAGATAATTTTTTGAACAAGTCACGGTTATAGTGAAGTCCCAGACCGATGCTGGTTGGAGATTCGAAGGCGTATTCGTTGCCTGCAATGGCAGGAAATTTTGCAATCAGGTTAGCCTCTTGGTTGATGTTGTTCTCAGGTGTAGTGAATTCGGAGATGGGCAACAGTTGCCCTTTGAGGATGGCGGGTAGTGCGGATTTGTACTCCATCTGAACGATGTCGGCGAACGGTTCGCCAGCCAGTGCAGACGTTGTGAATTTGTTCATGTATTCTTCAAAAGGTACGTTAACAAACTCCAGTTTCACGTTGTATTTCTTCTCGACCTCTGCAATTTTATCGAGTCTGGCCTTATCGGAGGCCGTCTCTCCCGCTGGTTTCAAGTCCCACCAGGCCGCAACCTTGATGACACGCCCACCCAGATCAGGCACATTAACCACAGCTTCTTCCGCTCCGCCCTCTTTCTCTGTCTCAGCGACTTCGGTGCTGTTACCTGAGTTCGTTGTTCCCTCTGCTTCGGTCCCCGTCTGCGCTGTCCCCCCACCACTGCAAGCGGATACAAAAAGCATCACGGCCAATAACATCAGAGGCAGAACATTCCATCTTCTCATCATGATTTTAACAACCTCCCCGAATGTGTATACCAATCATGGTTTACCCTAAATCATTAACCCCATTCATCAACCAATCGAAAATAAAAAATCACCACCATTTGTTATTTCTTTGTTTGCTTTTGACAAACAAAATTTAACACAGCAAAATGTAAGCGTCAACATTTTTGTTGTTAACATTTTCTAATTTCTCTGATAAAATGCTGATTAAGCTCAAATTATCCTGTATTTTATCTTATTCATGAGTACGTCCACTAAGTACATGCTTATTAAGCTATGATTATAACTTTGTTTATTTTGTTATTTTTATAAAATAACAAAATAATAATTAAGCAGACAAAATTCGTCATTCTATCTGAAAATATGCTTACCGTCACGTTGAACGTTCATCCTAAAATACTGTGTATTACTAACATTTTGAATTCTCTGTCCGTTATTAGATTAAGAGAAATACATCATGCTATACTAGAATCGTTGGATATCGCTCCAAATAAGGAATACGGCAGAACTACGAGTGTAAGGATGGTATGATGAAGACAAAGGTAACAATTCAGGAGATTGCACATTTTACGGGTTTGTCGAAATTCGCGGTGTCACGAGCTTTGTCTGGAAAATCGGGAGTTAGCGATCAAACGAGGGATGTCATTCTCAAGGCCGCTGGCAAACTTGGATATTTCAAAGATAACAGCATGTTGTCTGGTGAACTGTATAACAGCCATGAACTTCAGGAACCAAAGAACACACGTTCAAGCGGAACGATCTTGATTTTGTTCCCCAATGTTCGGTACCAAAATCAAGACTCCGTATACTGGGGCCCCGTCTTTAACGGGATCTCTTCCAAGCTGAACCAAAAAGGGATTAATATTCTGACCTTAACGGAACCCTCAGCAGACCAGCTATTTACCCTGCTCAACCCGGATGCCATTCGTGGAATCATTACCGTTGGCTCTATCTCGACCCCGATTCTGCTTGAAATCAAACGTCTCAGTATTCCGGTTGTGATGGTCGATCATCTGGACCCTGTTTTTCACAGTGACAGCATATTCACCGATAACTTTGCATCCATGCGTGAGATCATGCTCTATTTGCTCCGCAAGGGTTTCAAAACATTCCAGTTTGTTGGCAATATCGGTGATGCTCATAGCTTCTATGAACGCTGGATTGCATACACTTCTGTGCTTATGGGCCATGGGATGGAAATACATCAGATTCCCGAGCTGAGTAATCAGGCATTGGATGAGTTCCGCCAGACGTTCACTTCGGTGATCAGTGAGGATAATTTACCTGAAGTGTTTGTATGTGCGAATGATTTCTATGGGCTATACACCATAGAAGCCCTTGAGAGTATGGGTATTCGTGTACCCGATCAGTGTGTTGTCACGGGATTTGATAATCTATACGACAATATCCCATTACTGGCTACAGTTAATGTGAACAAGGAGTTGCTCGGTGCGCGTGCAGTGGATCAGATGTTATGGCGCATTGCGAATCCAGAGAGCAACGTCGAGAAAAAGTTGATTCTTGCTGATGTCATTATTCGTGAACAGTTTGGCAGACATAGTGGGTAAAAGTATAATACATGTTGGTGAATATGTGTGGACATAAGCATATATGGAATAATGCTTATGTCCACACAGAACAGCACACCAAATACCCCTTTAACCGTATTCGTGCGGCTATAGGGGTATTTGTATTGTTGTATGTTGTGTAATGTTTATTGTTTATTTACAATAGGCCGTCACATCATCCCGTTCTACGTATCTGTACGCACATCATCCCACGCCAGATCCAGATAACAGATCAGCCAGTTCAATGCACGGTGACGTTCATAAGCCACTCCACCATTCAGGCCAGCTGGAGGTGTTTTGTCATTCACACGACTATCCACGCATACCCAGTTATAACGGTAGATCAGATCTGCTTCATCCAGAATCTCGCTTTTGTTACGCAGAGATGCATCGGAGAGAAAGTCGGTAAAACTATCCTTCTGTTGCAAATAACCGACATCCTTCCCTACGTTACACAACTCCGTTGGTGCACCCAGTTCCTTCACATAACCAAGCGCCCATAACATTACGTGGTAGGCTTCATATCCCCAAGAGAAGGAGATGATCTCCTGCTGCTCTGCTCCGTGCTGGTCGATAAACCTCTTCTCTGCGGGTGAGAAAAAAGATTCAGCCTCATACTTGTCGATCACTTCCTGAACCAGTGCTGCGGTATCATCCGCACTTTCGCCGGCTCCCAGACACTCACCCTTAAGCGCGGGCAAGACATAGGGCAACCGCACGACGCGCGACTTCCTCTTTACTCCGAATCGTGGTGTGCTCGTCTCCGGCCCTTACGGGCAAGTGCGCATTATACGGAATGCCTTGTTCAGTCAACAGTTGCTCTGACCGTGCTTTACGTTGAATGCCCGACTCCGACTGCGGTCTGTTACCGTCAAGGAAACTGGTGTGCGCTGTCACCGTGTAATCCTCCACTTCAGATTCTCCATTCACATCCAGCAATAACTGGCCTTGTGCATTCAGCAGAGATCCACCTCCCCAGAAGATGACGGCATCCAGCGCATCCGCCAACCGTAACAATTCGCCGAAGAATTCTTCCGATATATCCTCTTCCGTCTCAATACCAACCACCATGTTCAATGTGGAACATTTGATCAATACCTTTTCCTGGAGCGAAGCATTGCGCCCTTTAATCTGACTCAAAAATCCAAGCATCCCCTGAATCATTGTCGTAAATTCCTCAGGATGTGTCTGGCTTGTCATGATATTAAAGCCTTTGGTTTTCTTACTGAGCCATTTTTTCTGAGTCACTTGAATATGGGTCTTGTCTTCCCGGCGTTCAATCGTACCCTCAGGATAAATGGATTGAATCAATTCAAACAGCTGATCCAGGTCAAACTGAGAGCTATATATCGCACAATTCCTAATGAAGTTCACCCTCTTCTCTCTGACTAATCCTTGTATGGATCGAATTCATTACCTCCGGCCATGGCGACACCAACGGGACGCAGCACATGGTTGATCTTCAGCGTATTCGCATGTGCGTTCAGTACGTCTTGCAGTTTCTTGTACACAAACGGACTTTCGTCTGTGCCCGCTCCCCGCAGCTCGACACCATAGGCACGAATCGCCTCATGCATCTGTGCTTCGCTAATCTCACCGCCCATGCGTGTGCGCAACTTGTAATTCATTTTGCCAGCCGCCTGGGTCCGGCTCATCGTGCGCCCTGCCCCATGTACGGTGCTGCGGAATGACTCGGTATTCTCCTCGCTGTGGATCCCTTCCACAATTACCGAGATATCCCCCATACTGCCTCCGACAAAACCGAGTTGCCCGGGTGCCAATGGCGTTGCGCCTTTGCGGACCACAACTACCTCTTCACCCATGTGTTTTTCTTTCCAGGCAAAGTTGTGATGATTATGAACGGCGTATTCAGCACTTGCCCCGAGAATTCCGAGCACCTGTTCAATGACATAGTCGCGTCCTGCATAGGCGTATCGGCCCGCCAAAGTCATTGCGTCCCAATACATATCACCCATTTCGCTGTTCAGGTCAAACAACGTAGGCGGTTGATCCATCGATTCGCCCGGCGCTTTGCCACTGAACTGACGCCCTGCGGCAAGGTTAAGGAACCCACTCGCCACTTTGTGACCGAACCCGCGGCTGCCAAAATGATTTGCGATCCACACCTTTCCCGTTGCCTCTTCTACAAAAATATCCACGAAATGATTGCCACTGCCTACGGTTCCGAGTTGGTTACGTGCAAGTGTTTTCAGCTTATGTTGTAATCCCGGTTCAATGCTATCAAACAGCTTCCAGCTCGCGTCGTCGAACAGTTCATGATCCACGGGTGTTGGATTGTTGCGGCCCACGCCGAAAGATATGGTCGAATTGATGTCATCCATGATCTTTACAATCTGATCCCGAATATCTTCCCACATCAGATTTGTGCGCACAGCCTTGTTGCCACAGGCAATATCATATCCGACACCTGACGGACTGATCATATTCCGATAAGCGACAACGCCACCGATGGGTTGCGAGTAACCTTTGTGATGGTCGGCCATCAGAGCCACACCTAATACATCTCCATATTGCGAGCAAGTCACCGCCTGACTTACGGCGTTCTCCAGCGGCTCCCCCCAGACTTTAATGTTATCTACGATCCGCATAATTGTGTTAACCTCCTATGTACTTTTTTTTGAAAATACATCTTTTATTTCTATACTGTTGTTCTCATTAGTTTAACAAAGATTAGCGTGGCTCGAAACGTCGCCTTACTTTAGATCACCAATTATTTACGCATAAAAAAAGAGAGCTCAGCTCCCTTTTCTCACGGTTGGTTCCTATTCACTTCTTGCTAATCTTAAACTTGAACGCCCAAGTCGCTGTGTTACCAGAATATCGGCCTCTGTTCTCGGTCACCACCACGGAAAGTGTCTTGTTGGTTGATTTGGAGAACGAAGATAGTTTGACGTTGGTGCTTTTATCCCCGTAATCGGGAATTTTGTCCTGTTCTTCGGCGATGGCCTCCAGTTTCAACGTACCTGTGGATTTCAGATTTAAGGTGACCGATGAACCCTCTTCCAGATCTTTGCCGTTCACACTTGCTCCGATGGCCCACTCATTACCGACAGAGTTATTCTCGACAAGCTCTGCGCTCACCAACGTCACGGTTACCTTGACCGTTTTGGCGGCAGCATAGGAGGTTGGGGAACATACGGCGAATACCAGGCTCAGAACCATGAAAACATTAGCCCATTTTTTGAACACGAGAGTGCCTCCCTCTTATTCGTTTCTTTTGTTAAGACTATGCCTTATTCGCCGTGTTCCTTAAGTAATCCTTCCACTCGTGTAAGAAATTTTCACTTGAACCTGTCTGTTAAAGATGCTTCCGGTAACCCTGAACCTTCTCATCCTTGAAACCTAACTTCTCATAAAATATATGTGCTTCCTTACGCTGATCGCCAGACACCAGAATCATGTAACCACAACCCATATCTTTTGCAATCCGCTCAATCTGGAGCATTAACCTCTGCCCAATGCCCTGCTTGCGTACCTGATCCGATACAATCACATTCTCCACAACCATGAACGGTTTGCATGGCCCTACCAGATCCATACACTCAACCCCCATAACGGACCCAACCAGTTTGCCATTGTAAAATGCCCCAAGCACATGATAATGGCCATTCTGCTGTATGTAATGAAACATCTTTTTCATCTGCTGTTCATTGGTAGGCATTCCCATCAACTCATTGTATAGCTGGCTTAGTGCCGGTAAATCTTCAAGTTCGATTCCTTTAATGGTAACCATCATAACCCTCCTGATTTTTCCTATTTCGCATGCTTTGTCTGTCTTAAGTGAGGTCCTTTTTAAAATAATAATGACTGTGTCCAGTCGGTGCATTCTCGATCGTTGTGATCAATTGGTAGCCATGTTTCTTGTAAAATTCCGGTGCTTGATAGGAGAAGGTGTTCAACATGACAAAATCACAAGATTTCTCTCGCGCAATTCGCTCAACTTCAAGCAACAACTGTGAACCATATCCCCGATGCCGTTGTTCAGAATCCACCCAAAGAATATCAACCTCCAGCCAGTTCCAGCAAAGTGTACTAAGCACACCTGCAACAATCTCGCCAGTCTCATTTTTGATATTGAAATTCAGTTCTTCGTACCGATGCCTTAATTCCTCACTCACATGTGCAGCATTAAATGCGATAAGTTGCTCTCGAACATACTCTGAATCTTGCTCGGTACTTGGGGTTATATTTCCTTTAGACATCTCCTAATTACTCCTTTTATCTCAACAGTTTATAATTTACGATAATGTAATTCATTCCGGATAAGAGAGTAACGCCTGTTGCAACCCATAGCAATGCCACATCCACTCTGATATCAGTCAGCAAACTAAACGGAACATTATTCAACAAAATGGCAATGATCGCTGCCACCTGAAGCACCATTTTGATCTTACCATATCGATCCGCTGCAAGAGCAATGCCCTGTTCTGTCGCTACCATTCGCAATGCAGTAATGACGATTTCACGTCCTATAATGATTACAGCAATCCATGAACTGATCATATTCTCCTGAACCATCATGACCAGCGCTACCGCAATCAACAGTTTATCCGCCAGCGGATCAAGCAACTTTCCCAGATTCGTGATTTGGTTATATTTCCTCGCCACATATCCATCCAATTTATCTGTACCTGCCGCTACTGCAAATATAATTAGTGCAATCATCACGCTTTGCTGATTGAGAAAACAGATCATAAACAATGGAATCAACGCGATTCTAGCCAACGTGATTTTATTTGCCAGATTCATTAGATATCTCCACTCCCCTCATCCATGTTGGCTAACTGACCTTTTTTCCATTTACGAATTCGGGTCCGAAAAGATTTAAAAGGGGCTACCGAATTAATCTGGATCCACTTCACCATAGCCCATCCGGGCTTGGTCCCCGTCCACTGTCTTATCCCTTGTACAAATAATTCCTCTTCGCTCAGCGAGGCAATCCAGTTCTGCCATTGTTGTTCTGTCTCCCGAAACAATGAGCGTAACTCCTCCAGCGTATAGCCTGAATACTTTTCGTAAAATGATTCATTTAATTGCCCCAGTTGGTTCCATTTATACCCTGGTGCAGGCATATGACATTCATGTCCCAACTGTTCATTTCTCTCCCACTCCATCACCAGGTTCATCCATCCTAACTGGTAGGCGATCATCTGGGCAGGCGTCTTGTCCACACCTTCAACCCACTTATCTTTGTCGCTGTTATGGATGTCATTGAACTCACCCTCAAACAATTCATAGGTGCGTCGAATCGTCTCACTTAACTCTTTCTTCGAGGCATATAGAACTCCAGGCACGCTACTCCACTCCTCTCGTTTCACCGTTATACATGAATCAGAAGCATGGACTCTATCATCATTTCGACTCAATTCCATAATCATCCTTTTTTTTCATAAAGCTATATTTATTTCTGCAAGAAAAAAGGGCAGTCTGTAAACAATACAGCTGCCCTTTACTCAACCTATTTTGCTATATCAGCATACTCGTGATCCCAATTCTACAAAGCTTCCTTAATCACCCGTTTATAGTACCACACAGACAACAGACCAAAGATCGAATATAACAATGTATAGACTATCATGACAATGACCGTAGGTGTCGCCAGCTCCGTACCAAAGAAAAACCAACCTGATTTCACGGCAAAGTAACTATGACTCAGCCCCACCATAAGCGGAATACCAAAGTTAAACAACTGCTTGATCTGAATTCCACGCAACAGATTGCCTTGTGTAAATCCGAGTTTTCGCAGAATGGTATAATTGTCCTTCTCCTCTTCACTCTCGTTCATTTGTTTAAAGTACAGGATACATCCCGATGTGATCAAGAACGTCAAACCAAGGAAACCAACAATGAACATAATTAAGCCCATATTGTTACGTTGGTTATTTCTGAACTCAACCTGGGAGAAGCTCGGAGCTTCTAGCTCCAACTCCTTATATACGGCATATGCCTCTTCAGCCTGCCCCTCGTTCAGAATACGTACACCATAGTAATCCGCCCACTCGGATTTTTGCAGCTCGGGATCGAGATCCTGCCGCAACTGCTGGTATACCGTTTCATCTACTACCGCTACAGGCGTGCCCCCAGAATAGTATCCAGGAAGAACCCCCTTTTGGGTGGTTCCGATCAGTTGTTGGTCTAGCGTTCGCTTCAATCCATGCAAGACAATTGGACCTGTCTCCTGAATGGAAATCAACTGCTGAATGGCATTTCCGTATCCCATGAAGACCACTTCGCCTGGTTGCAGATCAATGTTATCTACCATCTTGTCACTCAACACACTACTGAACAGGTACTTTTCCGTCATGGACTCATCCATCACTTTATGAGCATCAATTTCAATATAAATGGGCTGTCTATGCTTCTCTTCATATGGAATCTGTTTGTGTTCCAAATCCGTTACAAAGCGATTTTTCACATCAACCTGAGCAAAAGAGAAATCCTCCGGCAAGCTTTCTTTCGCCTGAGCCTCTGCGGAATAATACGAAATGTAACTGAGTGACAGCATGCCAATAGCAAGCGCCGATACGGTTGTAATAATTGTAAGCAGCAATGCATTGGACTTCATGCGGAACATGATTGAAGATAAAGACAACACCTCATGAATGGATAGGTATCCGTTTTTACTTTTGCGAATCAGATTAAAGATAAAACTTACCGAACCCTTATAGAACAGGTATGTCCCCAGTATGACCGAGAAGAGAATCAGGATCATCGTATACATCAACTGCTGCATATCCATTGCCTCACCGCTGAACAGCCGTGCAGACATGAAGTATCCATACACAATCAGAGCAATGCCCAAGACGCCAACAATCATCTGTCCGACAGACATCTTCTGCACCTGCTGCTCCGAAGTGGCCGACACCCGAAAAAGTGAGAGAATGCTCTGTCTCTTGATAAAAGTGTAGTTCATCAGCATGATGAGCAGATACATGATCGTAAAAACAATCACCGTTTGCATCAGTGCCATCGGAGAGAAATATAGTTTCGTAATCGCATCCACACCGAGAATTTTGAACAATATCATCAATACCAGCTTGGACGCAAGAAACCCAATTAACACACCGATAGCCATGGAGCCAAAATAAAGAATACTATTCTCCGCACTCAAAATACCAAAAATTCTGCCTTTCGTCAGTCCGATCAATTGAAATAATCCAATCTCTTTGCTACGCCGCTTGATAAAGATCGTATTGGCATAGAGCAAAAAGATACCAACAATGACGATTAACAGTACCGAAGATGCGCCTATAGCCGCCGCACCTTTTGTTGAAGCAGCTACCTCATCCATGGAAGGATCATACTGTAACGTCACAAAGGAAAAATACAAGGCCACACTGAACACAAGCGCAAATACATAGAGATAATAATTCTTCAGATTTTTTCTGAGATTGCGGAAGATAATATAATTCAAGCTCATTGCTGCACACCACCCAATACGCCCTGGGTTTTGATAATATCGTTGAAGAACGATTGCCGTGACTCGTCTCCTTTATTCAACTGGGTGTAGATCTGACCATCTCGAATAAAGATCACTCTGCTGCAATAACTTGCGGCAACCGGATCATGGGTAACCATAATAATAGTCGCTTTTCGTGCGCTGTTCATATCACTTAACTTGCCGAGCAGATCCGAAGCGGACTTGGAATCCAGCGCTCCTGTCGGCTCATCCGCAAAAATGATACTCGGCTCGTGGACAAATGCTCGTGCTGCCGAAGTCCGCTGCTTCTGACCCCCTGAAATCTCAGATGGATACTTGTCTTTCAACTCGTAGATTCCCAGTTCACGTGCGATCTGTTCAAACTTGTGGTGTGCCTCCTGTTTTGGAATGCTCGTAATCGAGAGCGGTAATAATACATTTTCCTTCACCGTAAGGGTATCCAGAAGATTGTATTCCTGAAAAATAAAGCCCAGATGATGTTTGCGGAACTCAGCCAGCTGTTTCTCCTTCATTCCGGTGAATTCCTTGCCCTCAATATCAATCGTGCCCTGGCTCACCCGATCAATGGAGGAAAGTACATTAAGCAGCGTTGTTTTACCCGAACCCGAAGGCCCCATAATACCAACAAACTCTCCCTTGCTTACCCCAAGATCAATCCCCTTCAGCACTTCCTGTTTATTTAATTTATTACCATAGACTTTATGAATTTTTTTGGCTTCCAGTATCCACATATCCCACTCACTCCTCTTAGATCTTCTGCAAAATGCTCGTGTCTATATCATAGGCGGAATGTGCAGTGTTATCGTGTGATTCACCGAACAAAACCAAAAAGCATGTGACATTGTTGTCACACGCCTGCAAAATGCACCATGTCGTTTTTTCGCGGAAAAGTAAGTGTGACGATTGTGCCCTCGCCAAGAGAAGATTCTACATGAATGTTCATATGAAGCGTCTGGACCACCTGACGAACCAGATACAGCCCCATCCCGGTAGCCGCCCCATCCATTCTGCCTCGGGTGGACGTAAATCCTTTATCAAATATACGCGGCAGATCTTGAGTCTCAATCCCTCGCCCGTGATCCTGAATCATGAGTATGATGTGTCCATCCTGTTCCCAACTTTCAATGAGGATGTCCGATGAATCGCTATATTTGACCGCATTACTCAACAACTGCCGGAGGATGAAGCCTAACCATTTGCTGTCTGTGAGCACGCGCGATACCATTAAAGACACATCAAAGCCAATGCCTTTGGAAATGCACCACGATTTCAACGCTCGTATCTCGCTATTCAATACTGGTTCAAGTTCCGTCTCTTCGATGAACAGATCATTATGCATAAACGGAATACGCTTCTGATGAAGCTGCTGATCCAGCAACTGATGAATTCGTAACCATTCATATGTCATTTGGCTCTGTAACTTGTCATCTGGCAAGCGCTCGATCATCAGTTGCAACGCAGTCAGTGGGGTCTTCACCTCATGAATCCAGGACAACATCTCGTCCTTCTCCTGTTCCAGAGCGATAAAATGATGTGAAGACTCCTTACGATACCGCTGTGTCTGGGAACTGACGGCCTCATGTACAATCTGCTCATATGGACTTTCGGCGATATCAAGTTCTCCCAGATCATAGGTATGATCCCAGATGCTCAACTTTTTATAGAAACGGGTCTCTTTCAGGTATCTCGCCCAGATAAAAACAAGGCATACCACCACATTCAGTCCTACGATATACACCACAGATTGGAATGGAATGGACGAGTCCAGATAGGCCACCAATAAAATAATAAGTTGCATGCTTATCAGTAGCCATAACCAACTAGCCCTTTCTCTTATGTACTTTCCGATCATGCTTCTGCCTCTTCCGTTGCCATGTACCCCTGACCTACTTTGGTTTCAATGTAACGCTCCAATCCGATGGGTTCAAGCTTCTTCCGTAACCGATTGACGTTAACCGTCAGCGTGTTGTCACTCACGAAATGCTCATGATCCCACAAGCTCCGTATGAGGTCCTCACGGGTAACAATCTGATTTTTATGCTCGACCAGCACTTTAAGGATGAACATCTCATTTTTGGTCAACAGGACAGATTCATCCCCGCAGGTCAGTGTATTTTTCACATATTCAATAGTGGCACCGCGCCAGGTTCGAAGTTCAATATGCTCTGTATTATAGTTGTACACCCTCCGCAAAGTCGCTTGGATCTTGGCAATCAATACATCGAAGTGAAAAGGCTTCTGGATAAAATCGTCTGCACCCAAATGCATGGACATAACCATATCCGCAGGATGATCGCGTGAGGACAAAAAGATAATCGGCACATTGGAGTGCGAACGAATTATCCGGCACCAATGAAACCCGTCATATTGGGGTAACTGAATATCAATAATGACCAGTTGCGGCTGAATTACGCTGTACTCCTGCAATACCTTTCCAAAATCCTGCACACCACACACGTCATACGACCATTGGGACAAACGTTCCTTGATTTCATTGAATAACGACTCGTCGTCTTCAATGAGCATAATTTTAAACAAGAGACTTCACCACGTTTCTGATCTTCTAGGTTGAATAAGGTAATTAGACTCCGTTGTTGCAGGATTACCTTTACCGTTACGAATCGTATTTCCGATCGCTGATTCCAGTGTACAGGGAAGTTGGGCTTATATCAAAAGGTATCCATACTTCGTAAAGAAAACAAGCCGAAATACGTATATCATATTAGCTCTCAATAGTGTGTATAACATGGCTTGCATCACTCTGTGCGTCCATCCGCTCGATCAACTTCATCGCTACGTCTCGTGGCGATCTTAATTGTCCTGCTTCATATACTTGATTGAATATACCCGCAAGGGCGAACTCCTCTGCACTTTTGCCTCGTGCAACAGCTTGCAGTTCCGTATCAACCATCCCCGGATCAAAAGCAATAATCTCAACAGGGTTCTGTTGGCCCGTTTGCTCCAAAGATACGCATTGGGTGAACATGTTCATGCCTGCCTTGGATGTACAGTACACTGTCATGGAAGGCGCGGGATAACTTCCCGAACCCGATGAGAGATTAACAATTTTACGTCTGGCGGACAGGTGATTTGTTTGTTGAATAAAAGATGAACTCAATATCATTGGTGCTGCGAGGCTGATGTTGAGACTTTGAACTATCTCTGCCGCACTGCATTGATCTATAGGTTTTAGAGGCTCTAGCATCGCTGCGTTATTAATGAGTCCAATGAATTCAGCTTCCTGAGAAGGTATTTGGTCCAATATGCGTGTAACCAAATCATCAAGCCCCGTCAGATCGGATAAATCGTACTGAACATGGCGGTAACGCCCCCTCCATTCCTCGCCTGATTCCAACAGATCCGAACTCCCTCGTGAAATACCGTAAACGTAATCCCCCTTAGCCAATAATAACTCTGCAAGTTGTAAACCGATCCCTTTGGATGTGCCTGTAATGATAAAGTGTCTTCTTCCTGTTTCTGTTCCCATTCCGATACACTCCTCCTCTATTTTCAATGCATGTTTATTTCACTATTCTTACGAGTTTTTCTTTCTCCACAACGTGGCCCAGAGAAAAGGTACACCAAAATACGGTTCATGCTGCTCCATCGCCTTCATTGCACGGAACTCCACACATTCAAAGCCATCTTCCAGCATGTAGCGAAGCTTCTCCTCCGTGAACGCAAGACCACCGCGCATCGACTTCTCTTGATACACCTGCCAATCAGTCATAACGATCTCTGGCCCACCAATATCGCCAAAACCAGGAGCAAAACAAGTCATTCCAAAGTATCCTCCCGGTCGGAGTGCACTGTGGATCATCTCTATGTAGGGAATCCGCTGATGTGGTAACAGATGATGCAGACAACCCGAGTCGTAGACAAGATCATATTCTTGCTCTGGTGCCAATTCGAACACAGATCGACATTCAAAATGCACGTCCAGCTTCTCTTCTGCCGCCCTCTCTTTTGCCCAGGCAATAGCTGTCTCCGAAAGATCATAAGCATCTACCTGATATCCTTGGCGGGTTAAATACAACGCATTTCTGCCCGGGCCACACCCCAGTTCCAGTGCCTTGCCGCCGCTCAGCACACCTTCGTTCACATGCGCTACCAGATTCTCATCCGGTTTGTTTGGAAAAAAGGGGATTGGTCTGTTCCGATCCTCATAGAAAGGTTCCCAAAATTGCTTGGCAGATCTGAAGTCCGCATCGAGCATATCATATAGGTCCTGTACACTTTTAATCGTCTTTTCCACAACCACATTCCTCCTTAACTGCTCCATCCAAACCTTCATTTCCGACTATTCATTCCTCGTCATTTTCATTAAATCAGCCACACTCTATTATAACATTTTTACCCAGTAGTTCTCTATTTTTCTTGTGCTTTTCTACTTAAAAATATAAGCTTTTTCCCAACAAAAAAACGACCGACATGAATGTCGATCGTTTACAAGCGTAGCGGTTTTGAGTTGTAACTTACTTCGCCCGTTCCAAGACTGCAAAGTAATTCCCTTCATTATCAGCAAAGTTGAAGACACGCCCGGTTGGCATCTCTACAATCTCTCCAACCGTTACATGTTTACCAGACAAGTCTGCATATAACTGATCCAGATTTTCGGTGAAGAACATTAACGAAGGTGTGCCCAGATTTACACCCGCCGACATCCGCTCCACAAACTCTTTGTCATGAAGAATAATGCTCGTCTGCGAATTTGGGGTAGGCGCAATCTCAATCCATCTCATACCCTCGTCAAGGTTTACTTCATCCACAATGTGGAATCCTGCAACTTCCGTCCAAAATGCCAGTGATTCATCCTGATTGTTGACATACAACATAATCTGGCCGACTTTGCTAAACATGGATCAATCACTCCTCTGATCATCTAATCTCTCAACATCCTGCTTATCATTCCTCAAATTCCAATAGAGTATAACATGCGGGACAGCTTTTTTATCATCTTTCTTTGCAAGTACATGCAACTTAAACTGAAGTACACTTTTATGCTTCCACTACAATTAGTTTTTTGAAGTTCCCTTATAATGTTTTAACAAGTGAAAGTCTATGAAACCCCGAGGTATAATAATTCATATCAACACCTTCTTTTTGAAAATTCATTCGTTCATAAAATAGGAGCGCTGCTTCATTTTCTTCATGATCAAGTGTGTAAAGCATGACATCACCACTGCCGAATTCAGCTATTTTTATACATATTTTTGTAATTAGTCCACGTGCTACTCCCTGTCGAAGGTGTGATTTGCATGTAACAACGCCAACGATTTCATATCGGTTAACAGTAGGCTGAAAGATATAACCAGCATGACCTATGACAACATCTGCTTCGTCAACCATGACATAATAAGCACTGATACGTTCATCCGTCATTTTTAAAAATGAATCCCAGCGCGCAGGATACTGCTCGCGTATAAACAAAGGGAATTGAAAATCATGATCCGTCATCATTTTCAGCACTGCTGGCTGATCAATCGCTTGAAAAAGGCGAATAGTCATCTTTTTATCCCCTACCCCTTAGTGTGCATGTAGACATCTTTTAAGTTACCAGCTTCATAATATGGATACTCTAGTTTTTGTTGAACTTGAAGGACGATCTCCGTAGACGTTAACATTTCGACCAAGTATAGTCCCAGGTCAATAGAAGCCGTAACCCCCGCACCCGTTACCGTATTACCATCACGCACTACACGCGCTGAAATTACTTCTGCACAATAAGGATTCAATAAATCATAAGCAGATGAGTTGGTAGTAGCCCTTTTTCCTTTTAGGAAACCTGCTGCCCCCAACAGTAAAGCCCCGGTACAAATAGATATTTTATAAGTGACATTTTCTGCCGTTCGGACCCATCGCATAAAATCCTCATCAAATCGAAGCGTTCTAGTTGATAATCCACCAGGAAAAAATACTAGATCAAAATCCCCTAAATGAGGTAATACTGCATCGGATTTCATTTTCAGCCCGCGGTCATCTGAAATTTCCTCCTTATCTGCGCAGAATGTCCATGATACGTTTTCCTTTACTTTCAGAATCGCTAACCAAGTCACTGCTTCATAAAATCCAGCTAAATCCATGCTTGTCATTCCATCAAATAAAACAAACGCCATTTTCATTGCCGCCACCAGTCCTTTCGTTCCGTGAATAATAAATAAAGTGTTTGATCAAAAGATCAAACACTTTGCCCAGGCGTACGGCATATAATATATGTGCTCCCTCGTGGTTCACTCCACGTTTACGCCAGTCACACATAACAGATATTTACAACTAGTATACATGACATCTTCCATCATTGTATATATTATGAAATTATTGCGTGGCTTTTAACTTCTTCGTAAGATAAAGTACAACATCGTCGTCCATAATCGTTTCTTCACCCGGCTGAATGTAATGATCATGTTTGTGTACACCGTGACCGTCTGGTATGTACCCGCGATGGGCATATAGAACTTGCGCTTTGCCATAATCGGAAAACACACCTACACCAATGCCTGCTACATCCGTTCGTTCCGAAATAATTTCCTCTGCTCGGTCCATCAACCGTGAACCAATACCTTGGCGCTGGAACTTCATCAGCACATTAAAATCGTTAATTTCGGGAATGGCTTGTTCCCTAAAAGACGGGTAGCCGGAATACCACAATACATTCACGTATCCCGCAAATTCTCCATTCAACTCGGCTACCAAGGTTACGCGTTCCCCATTCCGTTGTTCAGCCAAGTAATGAAGATACTGCTCAGCAAATCTCCCCCAACCCTGCTCCTGAAACGCCTTTGATATGATTACAGGATCGCTCTCATTTAATAGTCTGATATGTATACTCATTGATAATTTCTCCTCAACAAGATATTTTTTCTAACTATATTCCCAGTCTATCCCGAAGCGATGTGATGTGAGCAACATGGTGTTTGCCATGCCAAGCATACATGCCCAGATTGTAATCCAGTCTTGTCGTTTCTTCCGATGAGGGATGATAAAATTGTTTGGCATAATCTGCATCTGTCAACGCGTTTAACAGAAACACCCAGCGACGATGGAGCGCATCCAGAATTTGCAGCGAGAATTCGATATCCAGGTCCCTTGAATCACTCAATTCAGCCCAGCGCTCTTCATAATAAGGTCGAATCGTTGGTGTATCCTCTGTCAGTGCCAACTTGAAACGAATCATACTGTTCATGTGGCTGTCTGCCATGTGGTGAATCACCTGTTTGAGCATCCATCCGCCTTCTCGGTACGGCAGACTTAATTGATCTTCACTCAGTCCCTTTACTGCTTCGCGCGCGCGTTCAGGCAGCCCAGCAATGTCCTGAATCCACTGTTCTCTCTGTGCAGGCGTAACCTCGCCCGTGTATACAAATGGTCCTATCGGAAATCTTTCATCCATCCATTATTCCTCCTTGTTTGTATGATTTAAAATAACTTTAAACAGGATCTACAGGGTATATTCCATAAGCCAACAGTCTCGCATCTGTCCTTCATGCTGCTCATGTTTCTCCAACAGCTTAATCTTCTGGAAACCACATTTCTCATAACAGGATATCGCTCGCAAGTTCCAGGATTGAGGGTCCATAACCACTTTATGAGCTTGTTTTTCATTAATCAAATAAGCAAGCATGGATTGCATCAACTGTGTACCAATGCCTTTATTCCAGTAGTCTACCTCACCAATAAACTGATCCGTTCCATAGATGATCTCATCCGTGTCTCCATAACCATACTCCGTTCGCTCTTCTTCCTCAAGCTCATAGAACTGAATGTATCCAATCGGATGTCCTCCGTACTCAACGATACAGCGGGTAGCATCATCTTTCTGATTGTAAAAATGTTCTCTCACCTGCTCCAGGTCATTCGGCCGATCACGCCCTTCATAGTATTGAAGAACTTCCGGGTCTGACAGCCACTTCACCAGATGTTGTTCATCTTCTGTGTCCAAGAAACGTACGGTGATTTCATTCAATTCATATACATTCATCATTCTGATTACTCCTTATTGATCTCCAGATTCTCACCCGTAACCCAACTCAGATCCTTCCCTAACAAATGCTCGTTGTGAACATAATACACCATGGGATTCTCAAGCGGCTGAGTCGTTCCATCCAAAGATCTGAGCGTTAACCGTAACTTGTAGCTCCCTATCTCATCAGGTATCGCAAATCCTATCAGATTATCAGCTGATTTCATGGTTTTCCCCTGTGCCTTCAGATACTTTTCCAGAATGACTTGATCAAGATAGGAGCTGCCAACAGACGAAGGCATGTACCACGCTTCATCTTGTTCCTCAGTGAATGTGACCCCTTCCCATCCAGGGACAACGGGATACACCATATGTTGATCCTTGTCTTCTCTTTTTCGCGTTATCTCTAACTCTACCTCAACTACATCCGTATCAATCTGCCTGATTGTGCCTGCCATCACAACATCCTGGGCACTCACACTTGGAATAACATAGCTGTATATGAGCAGAGTCACCAAGAGGATTATCGTTATTCCTGTAATCCAAAATATTGTATTTTTACGCATCTGTCTGATCCTCCCGTCTAATTAATCATACTTCTGGAGTAGCTCCTTCTCTGTTAAAGATTGAGTTAACCTATCCAACTCAGGTGATGCCGTCCAATCACTGGATGTATTCAATCCATGCTTGATGGTATGTATCGCTACAATAATAACTTCCGTCTTCTGTTATCATTTTATATTTTTGTTCCCCGTTTGCCATCTGCTCGAAGCTGGTTTTGACACCCGATTCACCATATTTCTGTTCTGAAAATTCTGTGTTCAATCGGCTTCACCTCCTTATGGCCTGCCAAATATACTTGCATTCTCTTACAGCAATTCTACCATCAACCTGGTTCTCCTTCAGCTTAACTTCCAGCTGTTCCCGGTACTCAGGCTGTGTATAATCCGGGTTTCCGGGGATATCGGAGAGAAAGATGGCAAACTCTTTTTCATCTGAGAAAATCATAAGTGCCTCGTTATATTCCTCAATCTTGATCTCCTTAAAAGCATTTCTTTCCAAACGCTCACGTACCTTTGTTATATCCGTATGAATACCAATCATAACTCCACCCTTTTGTAGCAATCTCCCATGCTCAATAATGGAAGTTGGACCTCTGCGATCATAGATCAGACCAAATTGCTTATCTTCAAATGGCATCTTTTCTTTTGTGCTTACACAGACAAATTTCACATTTGTTTTCGTGCTTGAATGAAGACTGTTTTGGGCTATCTTTATCATCTCTTCCGAACTATCAAACCCTATAATGTGATCGGTATATTCCGACATTTTCAACGTAAACTCCCCATGTCCACAGCCTGCATCGAGCACGGATGTATACTGAGGCAGAAGCTTAATCAACCGCTCTTCAAAAATATCTTCAGCAGAGTTACCTTCCAACGTATACAAAGCTCTACCCTTGTATCCCCCATTACGTTGTGCAATCATATCGTACCATTCCATGCTCATAGAGTTCCTCCTGACAAAAAATCCCTTTATTTAAACATTCGACATAGGTAAGTCGATTCTCCTGTTTGGATATGCGATATATCTTTACTAAAATATGAAACGCTTCTCTTCTAGCTTCCGTATTAAGGTCGAAGCCGTATGTATCCCATATAATAAACCATCTGATCTGGAGGTAAAGCGCATGTCATTTTTCAAGAAAATGTTAGCCAGTGTAGGTGTTGGAGCAGCCAAAGTAAATACGGAATTGCATACACCAGAGGTCACGCCTGGAGGAATCATCTCGGGGGTTGTGTACATTGAAGGTGGAGATGTGGAACAGAACGTAGATCGAATCTATCTTTCAATCAAAACCCATTACATACGGGAGCACGATGATCGTAAAGTAAAAGAAACAGCCGTCATAGCCAAATATCTGCTCACCGAAGGTTTCACCTTACAGCCTGGAGCCAAATTGGAGAAAGACTTTTCATTTGACCTCCCAGAAAATCTGCCAATTACACTGCATCGTGCAGAGGTATGGGTGGAGACGGGCCTCGATATTTCAAGTGCTGTAGACCCCTCAGACCGGGACAGACTGCATGTTGTTCCTAGCAAAGACATGAACACCGTGCTCGATGCAATTGATATCCTTGGTTTCAAGCTTCGTGAAGTAACCAATGACTATGCGCCGAAGCTGGGCGGTAATCTGCCATTTGTGCAGGAATTCGAATTTGTACCAACAAACAAGTTTCGTGGGCATCTGGATGAGTTGGAAGTGCTGTTCTATCCCATGGGCGATTCGCTGGAGCTGCTATTACAGATCGATCGCCGCGCTCGTGGACTCAGTGGAATATTCTCCGAAGCCATGGGTACGGATGAGAGCTTTGTCCGCCTGCATCTGTATGAAAGACATCTGGCGCGAGGGGCGCATTCTGTCGCTCAAGGACTGGAAGAAGTCATATCCAAACATATTTAATCAATAGTTTGTGTAAACGAATAAAAACCGTCCTTTATCAGCAAATCTGATGAAGGACGGTTTTTCCCTTTCAAAAAGGGAATTAAAAAAAAGTTGGAGGATAACAGCGATCGTAAGGTTGTTCTGTACTCGGAGTGTCCGTGTAATTATCCATTAGCGAACATATATATTAATACACTTCGGTACTTTTCAGACTCAACGTTTCACATACAAGTTGGGCAAAGGCATCGAAGCTGCCACAGGATCGCAGGCTTTCCAACTTCTCCTCCTGCCGGATTAACTCTACAAACAGATCATAGATCCCCATCGCCTGTTCGTAATCCTCTTTGCAGATAGATAACATAAATACAGCATGTACTTCATTCTCCTCATCCCACGGAATCGGCTTCTCGAGCAGACATACCGATACGGTCGTACGAGTTGAACTCAGCTCCATGGGATGCGGAATCGCCATACCTCTTCCAAGCGCAGTTGAAGCCATCTTTTCCCGCTCCTGCACAGCTGGCCAGAACTGCTCCGTCACGATTCCCTTCTCCAACAGCGCTCCGCTCATCTCAGCCATAAGTGTCATTTTGTCAGGCTGATCGGACCGAAACATGAACAACGCTGGATCAAAGTAACGTAGTAGCGTCATTTCCTCCTGCTCATCACTAGTTCGCACCAGATGAGTGATCGTTGCCATGTCTCGTTCCGATGGAATCGCAGCAATGACAGCTGACGGCTTGCCTTTGAACTCCCGTAACCGGATCGTGGAAATGACCAAATCTTCGGGCACACTCCCCATCTCCTCGTACTCCCGTAGCGAAACTACACGTGAGACCTCCAGCTCTGCAAATAAAGAACGCAATCTGGATTCAAGAATACGGGCTGTGCCGTATCCTGACCCACAGACCAGCAATACGGATTTCCGTTTGCGATGAGGAATCTGGTATTTACGTTCCAAAGCTGCACCAATGTGAAGAGCCAAATAACCAATCTCGCTGTCATTGATTTCATGAGGTACGTATGTCTGTAGCTGTTTCACTGCACTGATCGTAATCTCATAGGCCAGTGGATAATATTTACGTATATGTCCGAGCAGTGGATTCCGCATATTCATACCATGTTCCAACCTAGTAATCATGGGCTTCAGATGGGCATACAGATCATTCGGCAAGCGTTCATCATCCCGCAGATCATAGGTGTACCGATCATAGATATGACCCAGCATCTGCTGTACAGCAACATATAATGGGTCACTTCGTAGTCCATTCCAATCGGTAGCGGTCATTTTTTTGCTAACAATGTGCAGCAGCAGATAATCTCGCTCTCCAACTGGACAGTGAATGGAATATAACAACTCCAGATCCTGAATAATCTGCTGTGCAAGTTGCTGATCCTGAACATTCGCCTCCACTTTCTCGAATCGCTCCAGTTCATGCCCCTGCTTAATACGTAATACCATAACAGCCAGATGCGTAATCAGATCTTTCAGGGCCACATCTGCAATACGAACATTCTGTTTGCCTACATGGCGAATGACGATCTCGCGGATGTGTGCGGGTTCGATTGGGTACAACAAACGTTCCTGTGCAACGGTCATTCCTTCGGGGCCCAGTTCTTCATCTCGCGCATCGGCGTACTCGGCAAGGCAATAGCGAAACCTTTGCTCGTCTCCGACGACCTTCACACCATGTCCTGGCTTGATCTGAAGCTGAAGTTGGTAGTTCTCCAGAATCTGACGAATGATTTTCAGATCATTGTTCATCGTTGCACGGCTTATATACAGCTGATCAGCGAGGTCTTCCATCTTGATATGACCCGGTTCACCAAGCAGCTTGAACAATTCATACCGGATACGCTCATCAGGCGATCCAGGTACTGGTGCACCTTTTTGCCGATCATCCTTCCGTTCCTCCAACAGCTCAGTATACCGCTTCGCATCATGCACACGAATGGAATAACCCCGCCCACGCTTGGATTCCAGGCTCCCACCATGCCCCGCAAGGATATGATCCAGCTTTTTCAGATCATCCCGAATAGTACGTACCGTAACTTCCAGCCTGTCTGCAAGTGCTTGGCTCGTCCAAGCCTGTTCCTGTCCTTCACCATGAATGAGGTGGAACAGCTTTTTCAACCGTTTAGTTGGAAAAATCATACCCATATCCGACCTCCCTTCTGATCAGGATTATGTCAAACTAAAGTTCAGCTTATATGGATACAAGTACCGTCATTAATTTGCAATGTTCGAGTTCCGGCAAACGCACGACCTCTTCTCCATCGGTTAACTTCTGCTGAGGCTCCAGTGGTTGTTCAGCAAGGGATACACGCTCTGCATGTACAGGTTGATTAAAGTGTATGTTCACGTTTGCAGACTGCGTCAAATATGGATTGAAGACACGTACAATGTAACCCTCACTCTGCTCTGCTTTCTTGAAACTGCTTAACACCACGTTGGAATCGTCGCTGAACGACATCAGGCTGTAGTCTGTATCAAGAACACGTTCCTCATCGCGGAAAGCAAAGATCAGACGTCCATTCAAAAAGTCGCATAGCTGATAACTGCTGATCGGTGTCAAATATT
This sequence comes from Paenibacillus sp. FSL P4-0176, assembly GCF_037975265.1. Taxonomy (NCBI): domain Bacteria; kingdom Bacillati; phylum Bacillota; class Bacilli; order Caryophanales; family Paenibacillaceae; genus Paenibacillus; species Paenibacillus sp. FSL P4-0176. The sequence goes on along the minus strand of NZ_CP150242.1, from coordinate 1,898,535 downwards.
CACGCGCAGCACGGGCCACATTCGCTTCGTCGAATCCAGAAGTCTGGATATGCAGGCCAAAGGTAAAGGAGAGCTCGCCAAGCAATTGCGCATCAGGTGTAGCCACAATTTTCTCACCGGAGGCCCGGCCAGGACGATACAACAGGTTTTCCTTACCCATGAAACCGAATGTGCGGAACAAGGTCAGGGCAATGGTATCCATCTGCTCACCAATAATCTCGTACTCACGTACACCTTCCGTCATCACAGCCATACCATGCGAACCATTGTTCAACCCGGCATAACTCTGCATCGCTTCAATGGTGATCGGTTTCTCCTGCCATTGTTCGCGCTCCCATACGTCCACTTCTGGCAATGAGGTTGGACGAGCAATCACACCGAAAGGCTGGTCTGCAATGGATAGGGCGGAAGCAATTCCTGTATCAAAAAGGACACGCAGACGGTGGCTGAACACCTCATTCTGCACCTGAACCTGGAAACGGATCAGATTCTCTCCTATGCGAAGAGATATCTCCACTTGCATTGGCAATGCTCCCGACGTGATGCCTGCGGCGCGCTCTTCCAGATCGTAGGGGACATCCAGCGTGAAACGCAGGGATAGTGTCTGAGATACAGACGTTTGGGTGGTCGTTGCACTCATCTGGCTACCTGCCGAAGAAACAATCAGATCCCGCTCGGGAGGAGAATAATTGTAGGAATCTCCGTCATCCCCATTATCTTCAAAGACCATTTGATCTGCATACACTCGGCCTGATCTTTTGTCCGTAATTTGCAAAGTGCCGTTTGCTTGCAGCGCAATGATGAAATGTTCATTTTCAATCGTGTCCCCGTTACGCCGCTCAATGACGGGGGCAGCGCCCTGACTGAAATCAAAAACAATCTGGGTGTAGCCCAATGCTGGGACCTCTTGCAGTTCCACCAGCAATTTGGCGCGATATACCCGTTCTGGCAGATGCACTTTGCGGCTTGGATTGAGATCGATGTGCTGTCCAAGCACATAATCGGTCTGGTCTACTTTTTCCACAATGGTATAGGCCAGCTCGCGTCCCTTCGTGTCCCGAATCACAAAGGATTCTTCCGGAATATAAGCTTCAATCTCCGTAACCCCGCCTCGCACATACGGTAGCGTGTTGAACAGGGTGAACGCAAATGTCTCCTCCTGCTGTATCGTTGAAGCAATCATCCGCATATGCAGGTCGAGCAGATTGAGTGCGATATCATAGGCCTGCTTGTAACGAAACGCAACGTCCTGATTGGTTGTATCACTGTTACAACCACCGATGCTGTCATGTGCCGCATTCTCAAACAACAGCTTCCAGATGTCCTCCACAATGCGATGCGGGTAGTCATGTCCGAGAGAATGGCTAATGGCAAGTACAGGTTCGAGCGTGTTAGCAATCAGATTCTCAATTCGGTTATTCTGTTGCTTGAGATCTGCACGGGTGGAAAAAATGGACTTGTGAATCCGCATGTGCTTGGCTTCCATTAATTCACCCCGAAGTATAGGCAGATCCTGACTATCCGCTTCGATCTCCGCCAGAAAACGTTCCGGTTCATTCATCACATATTCGCGTTCTGTATCCAGCGCATTGAAGCGTTCAATCAACTCCGGCAGGTTCAACCGGACAGGCGCCTGGTCAAACCCATTAGGGAAATAGATATGCTTGGTCGAGGCTTTCCGTTCAAGCGCACCAATCTGTTTCTCCAAATAAGGGATCAGATCTTCTTCATTTTCCGGAATGTTACCACCGTAGTAATACCCGAATGGCATCTGTACAGCAAATACACGACTGCCATCCGACCCTTCCCACGTAAACTCGGTATGTGGATTCGTATTATCTGATACGCCTCTCCAGAACAGGAAACGTTCAATGCCAAACTCGCGATAGATCTGCGGCATCTGTGCTGATTGTCCAAACGCATCCGGGACATAACCAACCTTCATCGCATGTCCGTACTTTTGTGCTGTTTTCATACCATAATACAGGTTTCGGACCATGGATTCACTGGAAATAACCAATTGATCCGTCTGTGTATACCAGGGTCCAGTCATCAGTCGTTTGGCTGTAACCAGTTGGCGGATCCGTTCCTCATCTTCGGGACACCAGCGGATGTAATCATCCAGCAGAGAGCCTTGTGCATCCAACAGGTAATAATGAAATCCATCGATATTCTCCAGTGCGTTCAATACTTCCTTGACGTGTTTGACAAGATACACTTTGGAACGGGAGGTCGTAAAATACCATTCCCGGTCCCAGTGCGTATGTGGAATCACATGTACTTTGGTACGATTTCTTTCACTCATATCTCTATATCCCTCCAGATGCTTTTTAAAGGTTGTTCAAGATACTGAAAACCGATCTTTTTGAACATGTACTTTTAGTCAAAAACGAGTTCGATTTCTTCCCCGTTTTTCTTCACTGAAGCTTCCTGAGTCTTGGCAGGCTGTTTCTCTTCTTCATCACGGAAGTTCACCAGCATGGTGCCTCCCGCAACAATCAGTGCGCCGACGATGCCTCCGGCGAGGTACGCGATTGGGGTACCTACCGATACGGCTCCATATAAGCCGCCAATTGGTGGCATGATGATATGTGCTCCCAGCAGTGCAGTCAAGGCAGCGCCCGTTGCACAGGCAAACATGTTGACCAGAATCATTTTGGCAGGGTTACGCAGTGTGAACGGAATTGCACCCTCCGTGATGCCGATCACACCCATAATCACTGCACCTTTTCCCGCTTCCTGATAGGTTTTGGAAAAACGTTTCTTCATCAGCAATGTTGCCAAACCATAACCAAGCGGCGGAATGCAGATGGCAATATTAATGAAAATATTCGGCAGATACACACCGGACAGGAACAGGGCATTGCCTGCCATCCATGCCGCTTTGTTGACGGGTCCGCCGAGATCGAATCCAATCATTGCCCCTAGAATAATGGCAAGCACAACGGTATTGGTTCCGCTCTGGCTCATGTTTTGAACCCAAGCAATGAGATACTCATTCAGCGCACCCAGCGGGCCACCCAGAATGACTGCCATCAGAAATCCGGTTAAACCTACGGTAATCAGCGGTAAAATGATTAACGGTACCGAGCCAGCGGCCGGACCTGTAATCTTAACTTTGTTTTTGACCCACAAGGTGATGTATCCGGCAAAAAAACCGGAGATTAATGCGCCCAAGAAACCAGCGTTGGTCTGCTGTGCCAGCACCCCGCCGATCAGACCTGCGGCCAGCGCAGGTTTGTCAGCAATGGAGTAGGCAATGTAACCGGACAGGACAATCGTCAATAATCCGATGCCGCTCCATCCTACATTTTGCACGAGATATAAAATATGCAAGAATCCGCTTCCATCTTTGTACGGATCAAGATCAGTAATACCCATTGATAGTGCGATAATTTTGCAGATGGCAACGACCAGGGAACCCGCGATAATGACGGGCAGCAGATAGGAGATACCTGTCATTAGATGTGTTTTTGCTTCACCAAACCATTTTCTCATCGTACTCTCTCCTCATGTGGAAGGTGGGGTTAAGCTTGTTCGTTCACAGCCTCGACGGCTTTGGTTAATACCGCTTCTGCCTGACTTACGGCATGACCGATTTTGACACGTACGATTTTTTTATCGCCAAACCGATCCATGTCCTTCACCGTTTGATCCGCTGCAATCAGTACAAAATTCGCTGCAGCAATATCTTCTTCCGTCAGCTTATTGACTTGTCCCATGGCTCCCTGCTGTTCCACTTTGATCTCATATCCCAGTTGCTGAGCTGCTTTCTCCAATGCTTTGGCGGCCATCGGGGTATGGGCGAGACCTGCGATACATGACGTTACACCTACGATTTTCATTATGACACCAGTCCTTCCGTATATTGATGAAGCAACGCATATACATCTTCCGGCTGCACCGCTTCTGCGATGGCCTCTTTGAATGAATCTTCCAGCAGTAAGGTGGCAAGTGAAGAGATGATTTGCAGATGGGATACGTCTACATGACCTTTAGGCACAAGGATGGCAAAAATAAATTTTACCGGCTTGCCGTCATGAGATTCCCAATCAATGGGCTCCCGCAATCGAATGACCATCACTGCCGGACGTGTTACAACTTCACTCTGGGTATGGGGAATCGCAAAGTGATCCTGAAGTCCGGTGGAGTAGACACGTTCGCGTTCCCACAGATCAGCCGCAAGTTGTGCACGGTTTGTAGTGATGCTGTAACGCTCTGCCTCCGCAGATATAAAATCAAATACGTCCTCTTTGCTATGCAATGTCTGATCGAGATAAATCTGATTGGTTGTAATCATGATCTCTGTCTCTCCTCCTCTCTCTATCCAAAACGATAAGCGCTTACAAGATCATTGTAACGGATTCTTCCTTGACCTTGGATCTAGAAAATTTCCCCTTCGAAGCGGAAAAACATTAGCCATAGCAAAAACCCTGAGTCTAATAGACTCAGGGCAGTTGTAAATGAGTTTCAATTGATATGCTGCAAAGGCAGCGTAAGTAAGTACAGAACATGGACTCTAAGCGGATAAAACATCAAGAACGCTGTGTCCAACGCTGCATTCCTGATCGAAGACCGTAATATGCGGCGGCGAGCAAAATAAATCCGGCAACAGCCATAATCATGGATGTTGTATCCCATTGAACACGGCTTCCAAAAGCAATCTTGGATTGCAATGGGGTAACAGAAGAAGCGGTGTTCGTCAGATCAGGTACATAATTCATGGTCATGATCATGCCTTGAACGACATTCCAAGCTACAAAACCGATGATGAATAACAAGGTAACCAAAAAGGATTCCAGCGCTAATCGTTTGTTCATGATTTTCATTTTGCCTCCTCTTCCCACTCAATTAGACAAAACGTGTTGCATCTCCTGTTTCAAACGTTCTTTATTTTCGTCCACATATTGATACAGCAGATCAAAGCTTTCTTCGTTATCCGATTGCATGCTCAAATTCGCGGCTTCCAGTTCAATCTGCTGTAATACCTCATGAATCTGTTCCCCATGCGTTTGCAGGCTTGTCGTGATGTCATCTTCGGACAGGCCATTCACATTATCTCGTAATTGCCCGTGCGTTACACCGCTTTCGGACAACATCTGCTCTATCTTCTTCAGGATCACGGCATCTGCATCATTGCCGATCCGCTCCATAGCTGTTATCGTCTCACCCAGATACTGTCCGCTGGAATTCTCAAGGAAACCGGTCATCCCGTTCATGGACAGCTCGGTATCCAGATCAATGATTAGAATGATATCTCTCAATACTTGCGGAAGTTCCGACCCACTTTCTCGAATCGTCGCAAATTCAGCCCGATAAAGGTCCATGGCAACACTCCCCACCACTTCTTCACCTGACATCTCTTCAAGCTGATCAAGTGGTAACAACTCCTGCAATTCTTCTTGTAACTTGTTCATCTTTCTCTGCCTCCTGTATCTCTCTTTCTATATATACGCCGACACGTTATTACATCATAGCAGAATACGCTATACAAATTGAAGTTATGGAAGTTTACATGTTCGTGGCGAAGTCATTTTACAGGGAATATCATCAAGTTAACGTGCACTTGACCTCGGGAAAATGTTCCGCTGTTATGATCTTGGCATCACGAGTCTTGGGAGGGGTAATGATGCGCCTGGCCTTGTTCACAGACACCTATCTTCCGGAAACCAATGGTGTTGCTGGCACGCTCCACCGCTTGAGTAACCATCTGAACCGCAGAAGAATTGAACATCTGCTGTTTACTCCGAACTCCGTCATTGAAGGAAGCCATGAGACTCAAGTCCGATCGGTTGCCAACATCCCTTTTTTTCTGTATCCCGAATGCCGCATTGCTCTACCCAACAGAGCAGACACACACAAGCAGCTACAAACCTTTCAACCCGATCTGTTGCATATCGCCACGCCTTTTAATATGGGGCTGCTTGGTCTGAGGTATGCGCTCAAACACCATCTTCCGCATGTTGTCTCCTACCATACCCACTTCGATCGTTATCTCGAATACTACCGGTTGAAAAGTATGATTCCTCTCTACTGGAAGTATATCCAGTGGTTCCACCGTGCCTGTGATGCAACCCTAACTCCATCGCAGGAAACGTTAAACACCCTGCAAACCCAAGGCATTCAGCGTCTGAAACTTTGGTCTCGCGGGATTGATTGCAACCTGTACTCCCCTGATAAACGCAGCTCGGATATCCGTGAACGATACCACATCACCGCTCCCCTTATTCTACTCTACGTTGGACGCATTGCCCCGGAAAAAGATATCGCTACACTCACGACTACCATGCAGCAGTTGCCCCAGGAAATGCAGTCCCGTGTACACTGGATCATCGTTGGCGACGGCCCATCTCTCCCGAAAATGCGTCTGCAATCCCCACCCAATGTCACCTTTACAGGTTATATGCATGGCGAAGAACTTGCTGTTATGTATGCTTCGGCAGATCTGTTTGTGTTTCCTTCCTCTACGGAGACATTTGGCAATGTGGTACTGGAAGCGATGGCTTCAGGACTCCCTGTGGTGGCGGCCAATGCTGGAGGTGTAAAGGATCTGGTATCCCACCATCGCAATGGTGTGTTATTCGAGCCAGGTCAGGCTGATGCACTGATTCGGGAGATATGTCTCTGGGGAAATCACATGAACCAATTGAGGATGATGGGACTGGAAGGCAGAAAGCTGGCTGAGCAGCGGTCGTGGGAGCATATTTTTGATACACTGATCGGGGATTATGAGGAAGCGATAGAACATCGGAACAGACAAACGAAAGATCGAATTATTACAGCATAATTTGACGAACTGAGTTTCTTCCAACAACCCATAACAATCGCCTCTGCCCTATGCTAAATTAAACCGGTTCGCTCGTTCAGGCTGCCATAGCAGGTGCACGTTGCTACGGTCAGCCTGAAACATGTTTCCATACGTTTCATAACAAAACCTCCTTCTTGGAATGGGTTAAGCTATTTATTCGGTATGTAGAAACATAGAAGCCGAAGTTATTGAAATTATTTAGAGTATTTTGAATGATTGTATATATAGATAAAGACATGACCTCATTGAACTGGATCATGCCTTTTATTGCAAACAATCTATTGGTTGAATTTACTGAACGGGACTTTGATATCTACAAACCCTTTAGCGTAAGGGGCAACCTCATAAGGATAGAATCGGATGACGATCCCTTTGTCATATAAAAAGAATTCAGATGTTTGATCAAGCTGAAAATCATAAATATTTTCTTCAAAAATAGAAACTCCTGCATTATACATGGCTAATAGACTGTTGGAGATTGATTTCTCCACCTTCTCCATCTGAGTATCGTCTTTGACATACTCGCTTAGCTTCAGTTCTTTCCCCGTTCTTAAATCATAGTTATATGATTTTGTCGCATCCATTCCATGTGCTCCGCCAGTGTACACATGATCTTCATATACCACAGATAACTTTTCTTTTGCATTGTATTTTACACTGGCCATGGTGATGTAGAAATATTTTTTGTTTGATTTCTTTTCTTCTTTGTCCAGGCGAGCTGCTTTCACTGCGTGGAGTTTAAATGTCTTGTTCAGTTTATCCGTCACAGATTTATTTCCACCTGTTAGATGTATGTATGGCTGTCCTTTATAATATTGGACCTTCGTTTTCACTGTAATCGTGCTGCCTGCCTCAACATGACTACTCGGAAGAATTATAGCAATCAGTACAGTGATCAACAGGTAATTTATCCATCTCAATTTTTTTCTTTCCATTCTATATTTCAACATTATCGATTAACCCCCTTTGGCTCAAATGATATCGTTTCCTGCATTCTGTTCCATATTACCTGTGGAGTACCCTTTAGGTCTGTTCCGCTCTGAACGTTGCCAATCCAGATGTCCTCTGCTCCTGGGTGTTGTAAATAGTGCCTAAGCGTTGCTTTGATCAGAATAGACGAATGTAAGTCCAACACCTCATCCAGTGGTATCCAGAATAACTCGCCTTCATCCGAGGGCACAAAATGTCGATGCGTGGTCTCTCCGAAATATACAAACTGCTGCCAAATCTCACCACCGTTAACTTCCAACAGAATATATCGAAGCCGAAAGTGTTCGACATCCTCTTGCTTGAACCCGGTCTCTTCTTCAATCTCCCGATAGCTGGCGCTCATGGGTACGTTCAGTTCCCCTTGTTCCAGATGTCCGCCAATGCCACCCCAGAATTCAAAATCAAACAATCTGCTACCCGCCTTCTTCATCATCAGCATGTCTGAGCCATTGCTCAAAAACGCTGTAGCCATCTGTCTAATCTCCATATGTTCCTCGCTTTCCAAACTTTGTTTATAGTAATCTTTATCTATATAAACTTAACTAAAGAATATTTACACTAGCCACTCCGATGACAGAACAACCTTCCGATCGCTGTTATCCCCAGATTTTTTGATTCCTTTCCTAAAGGGTAAATCCGGGGATAAAGGCGACCGCTCCGCTTCTTCAGGTTATTTCTGTCCTCTACGTTTTGTGTAAATGTTATATTCAATTTATATAACCGTCTTCTAAAGCAGTTTCTTCAGCTCACTTAGATGCTCAATCGTATGTAAAGGACCCGACGTAATGCTGTCCTGCCACGGCTGGTTGACCTTGATCCAAATGGTGCTCATGCCTACGCTTGCTGCTCCTTCAATATCGTTCACGGGATGATCGCCAATGTAAATGCATTGCTCTGGTCTTAGACCGAAATGATCGAGCGCAAGCTGAAATATGCGTGGATCGGGCTTTTTGACTCCAGCCTCTTCTGAAACAATAATATGGTCGTAATCCTCCCGGATACCGAGTTGATCGATTTTTCCATACTGAATATCGGTCTGCCCATTGGTGATTAACCCGGTTTGGTATTTCCCCCGAAGATGCTGAACGACTTCTCGCGCCTGTTCCATCAGAACTGAACTTCGCACATACTCTCTGCCATAGAACTCCATCAATTCTGCATGTGGCGGATGCTCTGCCCAAGGCAGTTCATGCAACAACTCGTTGAACAGAAAGGGTTTGTCCTTATAACCATCTTCATCGAGCTCAATGATTCTTTGGAGGATATCCTCCGTGGACTCAAGATGGGCAAAATAGGTTTTAATCAAACTCCGAGCGAAGCCGTCAAAGGTCATCGTTCTGTTCAGAATTGTATTGTCCAAATCAAAAATAACGGCTTTAATATGATCCATCTTCCTTCTCCCCCAATTCCAGTACATGCGTTATCTTCTCCATACTCGTCACTTCTCTAAATCCCAAGTCGCGATAAAAAGATCCAGCAACCGGTTGATCCGTGTACAGAACCAATCGAGCGTAATGTTTTTCCGCTTTATGAATAACCGCATCCATCAGCCTGCGCCCAACCCCATGTCTTCGAAATTCTCTCATCACATAAAGCCTGCGAATTCTTCCGGTATCAGTCACTTCAGAATAAGGATCTCTGTTCAGACCGCAGATCCCAACCACCTTATCGTGCACTCTGCATTCAAAAAGCGCTTCATCTTCTTGCTCGAATGTATTGATTCCTGTCTCATATTCATGGATTAATCGCTCGATATGTCTGAGCCCCTCACTGGAGCTTTCGACCAGCATAGCCACTAAATCGTCATGATTCCACACCGATATCTGCTGTATCTGCATGGTGTAACCGCCTCCATCATTTTAAATCAATGGTACACATGCAAACCCAACCATACATTGAACGATGGCCGGGTTTATCTTGTACAGCTCATTCTCATTTTTTCTTTTTGTGATAGTGATAACCTGTGCACAGACCCTTTTGTTTGGATTTGGCTGAACAGTTATGTCCACCGTTCTTATCCAGTCTGCCTGGATGAGCATAAGCGGAAGAGGATACACCAACAAGTACGACAAGAGACAGGATTACGATAACAACCTTTTTCATAAGTCACCCTTCGATCAACACCCTATGCTTTAGGGCTTAATACGTGCTATATCATTCTACATGAAAATCCACAATTTGGATATCCTTCATCTTTTTAGCCGATCCATTCTCATAAATCTTAAATTGCTTCAATGCATGGAAGACCCCTGTGCTGAAAGTACAGACTTATGTATCACTTCATCACCTGCTTTGATCAATGCCCCATTAGCCGAAATGATTGTATCGATTCCGAGATTTCTGAATTCTTCGCATAAATTATAAGGCCTGCCTGTGACGAGTACGACTTGAACGCCTTTACGAATCAATTCCCGGATCGACTCAGCAGTACGCGGTGATAAACTCCGATCTATTTCGCTCAGCAACGTACCGTCCACATCAAAAAACACAGCTTTCATCAAATAGTTCTTCCTCCTCTAATCTTGGTCACTCATGGGTACAAAATGCTTCAGATCTGACTTCGTCTTGCCTTTCTTCTGAGCTTCTTCCGAAATGCGGTGACTAAATTGGATGACATCATTATGAGCAAAATAGATGTATTCTACATCAGGCTCATCTTTGAATTTGACTATGGCAAGGAATTGCGGCAGCTTGATTGACCATACGCCTTCTACAGATTCAATTTCCTCGGGAGAATACTTCTTCTCAATTAAATATTCGGTCACTTGATGAGCGTAGATCATCTTATTCACTTTTACATATACAAAGGGCGTAACAACTAAGATCGCTAGAGTGATCAAGATCGTCAGAGATATGTTTTTTTCCTTTTACTCACGTTGCCCCTTCCTTAGTAATAAAAAGTCTTCAAGTAAAAAGAGCAAGTACAGAATAACCTTGTTTGGTCTTCCTGCACTTGCTCTACAATTAACGGGTCTGAACATCTTGGGTACGTCCCATATACCATGATTGAAATGATTTGGCCGTATCCAGGGAAATGTCATGTGCCCGATGATACAGTACTGGTTTGGCGCGGTTTACGGTATGAATGGATGCCACACCGAACCAACGCTGTAACACATTACGGGTGATCTGCACTTCGATGACTTTCTCACGTTTGGAGATAAAGAGTGTTGACGTGAGCGCACCGGTTCGAAGTTGAATGAAATTCTGATGCAGAATGTATCGGGTATGGAAAAAGTCCATCACTCTGCATGTTGCAATCCACACAAGCAGAATCGCGGAAATCATCCACCAAGCATGTTTCTGCCCAAACACCAATGGTTTGAAATACCACAATAAACCCGTGATCATGATCCATCCCCAACTTGGTTTGAGCAGGCGCAGCCATAGTGATATTCGTGGAAGTTTTTCCATCTCTTGCGTAACCCGATAGGATGGCAGGATCTCCTCAATCAGGGTATAGGCTTGCTTCACAGGCAAGAAGGGATAGAGCGAGTTCACTTCCTGCTCGGATTCTCCCAGACTACCTGCAGTGGTCAGTTCTACTTCCGCCAGTCCAAGCAGCCTTTTCATTGGCGACTGTGTAATTTTCACAGCCTGGACTCGTTCTTTCAGGATTGAAAATGACGTTTGCTCCATCATGCCCTTCGAGATATAGATCCGCTTGGCATCCGAGGTGATCTGGAAATTGCCATACTTTACGAAGGTTCTGACTATGCCCAGAGCAATAGATATGATCAATAAAACTAAAATCATCAAACCGGCAATCCACCAGGAATCAAGCCAGGTTAATAACAAACTTTCCGTTACTTCTTCATCAGGGAAGAAGTCCTTCACCCAGGAATAGAGCGTAGCCAAGACCGGAATCAGTACAAGAAAACTAAGCGAGGTAAAGGATGCTTTGAATATGTCCTTGCGGGTGGAATGATAATGAACAACCCGTTCCTGTTTTTCTTTTGCAGGCAGAGACATTACTTCATCAGTTATAAAAGGTTCAGATTGCGCCTCTCCCTCTTCCATAACCTGAACTGCATCCAACGTATCATGTTCCTCTGTTGCTCCTGCTGTTTCTGCTTCTTCAGCCATATGACCTGCTACAATCTTCTCCAGCTGTTCCGCTTCGGAAAGTGAAACAACGTGTAACTGAAAGGTAGCATCTTCTCCCTTAATTCCGGTCTCGAATCGAATCGACGTCACCCTGAATAACCGATGAAACAACGTTGTATGACGATTCACATTCTGGACCTTCGTATAAGGTATCGTTCTTCGAGTACGGTTAAACACACCACTATAGATATGAAAGGCTGTATCGTCTGCTGCATAACGCGAGGTGAACCACTTCAGGATAATGGACAGGATACTAATGGAGACACCTACATAAAAAGCGATTCTTCCATAGAATATCCATTGGGACTCCGAGCCCTGACGGAAAACAAACAAAAAAAGGACGATGGCGAACCAATTATTTACCTGTTTCCACAAGCTCCACAGCATGGTTAATGGATGATGTCGCTTCATATCGATCATTCATCCACCTCATTAATCCGCGCATAGGACGCAATCTGATGACGGAGTGCAAGCGCGACTTCCTCTGGCAATGCGGGGATTTCATGCGATGAACCCATCGTGCCAACCGATACGGAATAGAGTCCATATTTTCGCATTAAAGGTCCCTGATTTGTTGTAACCGATTGCACTTTCGCCATGGGGATGATCTGATGTACCTTGGTTAGCGCCCCACGCTTCAGTTGCAAGAACTCCTCATTCACATCATAGTACCAATGCTTGTATAACCATGACGGCTGGATGAAAATATCCCACACCGCATAGAGCACCGATATGGCCGTAACGCCCCAGAAAATCCAACCAATCCACGTCTTCCATCCATAGATGGAGTCCAGTATTAACAGTACGGCAAGGATCAGGAAACCTATTACATTCCATATGATGGCGCTAATTCTCCACAAGTTTACCGCATGAGGGGACAGCCGTTGCTTGGGTGTATTCCACTGTATTGACATATGTTCACTCCTTTTTTCCTCGGGTACATAAAAACACACATGATACAATGTACGAACAATCGTCCACGATCGATGCAAAAAGATAAAGAGATGACCCCTATACAATACAGGTCGTCATCTCTTTTGTTCATTTCATTTTACTTTAGTGCATGTTCAAAAAGACTGGTTTTCAGTACCGAGAAGATGGGATGAAGCTAGAAATGGAGTAGCGGAGCGTAGGGAAAACTACGTGAGCAACTACAATGTTTCCTCAGGAAACATACTTCGTAAGCCTCCCGCTTATTTCGGCTGAATTCCATATTCGATGCTGATGATGCCACTAGGCATCCTTCGTAATCAAAAGCGGGCTTTTTGAACAACCTCTATAAAATCCTGTACTTCACACAGCCAAACCATATGATCTGTTCCTTCGCCCCAATAGTTGTTCGCCACCACATAGGGTTCACCGAATTTGCGTTGCCACTTCTTCTGTGCGATCTGGTAACCGCTATCCAGACAAAATTGCTGAATTCCCAGCCGTTGCAGTTCAGTAACCAGTGCAAAAATGAGCGCCGAACCAACCCCCTGTCCTTGAACCTCGGGCACCACATACAGGCTACCCAGTTCTCCGATACCGTTCAGCCGGCCCTCTGTACATTCTCGAATCTCCTTACCACACGGTCCATACGAGATTGTGCCTACAATAACATCTCCCATTTTGGCGACGAGGAAAAACACACTTGCTTTGATGTTGTCCTTTGCTTGCAATGCCTTGTGAATCATCGCTTTTTTCTGTGTTATTTCATCCTGAATATCATCCAGAAGCGAGCCTATTCCCTCCTGATCAAATGCTGCGGGAATGGTTGTCTCGAACACCTGATACACTCCATCTGCATCCGATTGTTTCAAAGGTTCAATGGTGATTTTGTCATCCACAGGTTCTTCTCCGTTCCATATACCTTCTTAATCTATACGTCGCTGAATCAGTCTTCTTAGTTGATTCGCATCCTCAAGAGGAATGCTATATCCAGTATGCGTGTCTTCCTCGTTTACTAACAAGCCTTGCATCTTGGGATCCATTCCTAGTGAAAAATCATACCTTGTTATGGAGCTGTCCGCATTTGTTATGCTCATCTTGTACTGCGTACCATAATCAATAATACCTGGCATACGCTCTGCCTTATGTATGGCCTCCATCATGATTCGAATCTCGTCAGATCGATCAAACACAACATCTTGGCATGGTTCCAAGGCAAGGTTGGGATTACACGTTAAAGTGATCAGTACAGGAAGCCCTTCTTCCGCGTTCGATTCATTCGGTTTGCTACACCCTGCAATGAACGTGGCAATGACGACTATGAGCAACACGCCTACATATCTCACCATACTGTGTTCCTCCCGACTTCGTGTTAATTAGACAAGTAATGAACAGAGAAGTAATAGATACAGTATCTAATAACTCAATTGCACTAAACTTTCTGTAGTCATATTCAGTTACGTAACTCCGGGTCCCATGAAAACAACAAAGCGATCAGTCGCTCTACGGTCTCTTCCACAAATACCTGAACTCTCTCACCCGTGATGAACTCAGGAGTAATTCCTGGTTCTTCCCCATTAAGAAAAGAAAACGTGTGGTCCCGCCAGCGTACAATCTCATCGGCAGTTAACCGATCCGTCATGTCATAACCCGGTGAACTGTTGAGCACCTGCCATACCTCTTCGCTCCAACTTGAACCTTGATAGAGATTAAAATCGATCTGGTCCGTCTCCTGGTAATATAAACGCGCCAGTTCATCCTTCGATCTGCTACTGTCTGTATGTTGATCTACCTTGTTGACCCGTTCGACGAATTCGGGATGCACACTACGGAACCAGTAATAATCTGTTAGCACATGCATAAAGTATCCTCGCACAAACCACTTCCATCCTTCATCGGTAAGTTGTTGCATATAGAATGAGTAAAGATCCTTCAATTCACCAACGTAATCTCCATCATCTTTTGGGTTGAAATGGGTGTATTCCTTATCATCTCTAGTTGTACCTTCGCGCATATGTATGGAATCTGGGGCGATATTCCCCAGATAGAATGAACCTCGATCAGCCTGAATTTGCAGCGAGTCTGCAATCAGATTAGCAATATTGAGATGAACCATAGGTAACGGCATAGAGTTAATCTCCTTTTATCGGGAAGTATTCTACTATACTTAGTAAAAAGAAACGATATAACCTACTGGTGCAACGCAGATCACTAGAATAGTGAGACTTCGCTAGGTTCCACCTTTTTTTCACCGTAGATGCGTGATTATCCCTGAATTCTCTCCACTTGCATGCGGTCAAACAGCTGCTCCAGATCCGTATGGTACTCCGGGTGCTCCTTCACAAGTAGACTAATGTATTCAGATCCACATTCATAGAATACTAGACGATTATACGGAGCAGTATCTCCAAAATGGTTGCTTTCCTGCCCAAATTTTACCCGAATCAGATTCTCAATATAACGCGCGTAACCCTCGTTCCACTCCAACCAGCTCCAGTACTCGGCTTGTTCTTCATTTAATGAACGGAACAGTGCCTTTCTAGCTGTCTGTACTTGTGTCAGGTCTTTACTCTTCAAAGCAGACAACAATGAGTTAATCCGCTCCACAACGATTTCATCTTCATACGGAAATTCATAATCCAGTTCCCATGTTACGCGCTTCAGCTGGTCCATTTTATGTTTAATTTGAAGACGGTTGACGATCCGCTCATCATATTTCTCATATACATAACAATGAACATATTCGTGGAACAGATAAACTTTCTGCTCCAGATCTTTGAACGCTGTATCCGTTACAATCGCACACATTCGTCCGTTCATATGATGCACCGGCATCGCAGCAAGGCATTCATCTGGAATATATAAATCGTCCGGTACCGTCTTCACCCACTCATATTGCTGCGTTTTGGACGAATAATCATAGATATATAATAAAGCTTCATAGGCTACAACCACTGGATAATGTTCTGCAAACAAAGGATGTAGACTAACCAAGTCTTTCTGAAGCTCGTTTAACTTGTTAATTTGTTCTAGAAAAGCATCCATGTCATGAACCTCTCTTTACTGGAATGATGCGTTAATCATACTAGAATAGGAAAGATAAAACACTGAGAGAAAAATGATAATTCTGTTCGAGTGTGAGATGGTGAACGTTAGAACCGCTCTCCGCGTTTCTCATACAAGTAGATATCCAGTGCCTGAATCCCACGCCGGGCCAGCTTAATAAACAAGATCAGCGCATACACGCCCAATCCATATAACAACACATTAATCAACATTGCAAATATCGTAACTATAGAACCAACCATCATTATTATTCCTCCTAATTGACCCTTTTAAATGTTCACTCCCTATTCTAGCATATTTTTCCTTAGTTCATTTTTGGGTAGATGTAAGAGTTGTTTGGTATGTTTAGTGGTTCAAAACGAAAAAACTTCCACATCCGTATGTGAAAGGTGGAAGTTTTGTAATCCGGTATACAGTTTCCTAAGTTCGCTCACCACTGACTATATGCCAATGCTGATGCTTCGAGTCTTGATAACTGCCCAAGTTAGTTATAATCTTCGACGAGCCTGTCTGAGCTAACAAGTCAGCAGCAATCTTTTTAATGACACGCATCATTTCTAAGAGTAGTTCATCATTATTCTCTTCCTCTTCTGAAATGAAGGACTGAATATGAATCTTGGGAATCACCACGATATGGTGTTCGTAGTATGGTCGGGTATGGTGATAAGCTATAACGTTATTTGTTTCCATGACAACTTTGACTTGCGTTTTACCACTCAGCATCTCATCACAATAGAAGTCCTGCGTCATAACATACCCTCCTCTTACTAGTTAGTTCTAATATATCCTGCCTTCTTCAACACATATTCCGTAAACGGATTGATCTCAGGGATCGGCTGATTCAGATCAAAATATCGGAGTTCCAGCCCTTCATCATCCATAATGGTTGGGCTGCCCTTGATACCTGAAGCTTCATAAACAGCCATGACGTTGTAAACTTCATCACCATGTGGGTACTGATAGTACATGTCCTCACCTGAAAAAATGCTAATGAGTTTGAACGATTCCGCTCTCAGTCCGGCCTCTTCATACAATTCCCGCGCAGCTGTTTCCTCCAAAGACTCCCCGGGTTCCATGGATCCCCCAAGTGTCCCCCAATCCAAGCTATCTGTACGTTTTTGTAGCAACAGGTGACCTTCCTCGTTGAACACGAGTACACATGAGCCCGCCATAATTAGAGGACGCGGGCCTACCAGTTTTCTTAGCTCCATGATATATCCCATCCATGCTTCTCCCCCATCTTCAAAGTGCATACGTGAAACCTACCCTTATGATTTGGTCAAGATTCCCTGATCTACGGATTTCTGAATAAGCTGCTGCGCATACTCCCACAATGTTTCGGAACCGTTCGCAATCTCACGGTTTCTGTTTAATACCTGATCACTTGTAATGTTATATTTCTGCCACGTATCTCCCTCATTCTGATGATTGTGGATCAGAGGCTGCAACCGATCAAGAGATGAGGCAAATTGTGCTTCAGGCGTCTGCTTTGCTTCAAACTCTAACCATAATTGGAATAGTTCTTCCGCCTGTTCCTTAGGCAATATACCAAACAGCCGATGAGCTGCTTTGAGTTCACGATCATATTTATCCGTGTGTCCCACCGTATTATAAGCGAACGTATCTCCGGCATCAATCTCGACCAGATCATGAACGAGAAGCATCTTAATGACTTTGAGGATATCCACATCCTTGTTGGCATGACTCTGCAAAACCAAGGCCATCATCGCCAGATGCCAGGAATGCTCCGCATCATTTTCAAGTCTCTCACCGTGCATAATTCTCGTCTTTCGTTCAATCGTTTTGAGTTTATCAATCTCAATGAGAAAGTGAATCTGATCCTGTAATGATTCGCTCACAGCACATCCTCCTTCATATCAGATACCCATCTACGTGGATAGATCGTACCAGTAAACTCTATAGTTAAAATCCAGTGACATTCCCACACCCTGTGCCAGACGAATTGAGCCCGCATTGTCCGGTGAACAATCCCAATACGGATGTATGCCTGCACGACTGCATTCATCTACAAAAGCTTTTGCCACCATCGCACCATAATTTCTTCTTCTGTAGACTCCAACCGTTTCAATATCAACCGCATGTGTCTGATCTGCGATAAATGCCGAAAAGCAAACACTCGCGATATCATCGTTATGCACTGCAATATAGCCAAAGCCATGTTGTAAAAAATAATCTATTTTCTTTCAAAAGTGAGATATTTTATCTTTCAGGAATGGAGAATTGTTATATCTTTTCTCTCCTAATAGTACTTCATCTATCCTGAGAATTCTGACTTTCTCGTCCTGTGAAGCACATATGTCGAGAGGTGCTTGCTGACTTATCGAATTTGGATTCAACTTGAATACATGCTGAATATCACTGGAGATATCTCTTTTCCCGGAGATGTGCCGAAGAAAATCTTCCCAGGCTTCGTCCACCACACCAATTTCAACAGCATGCATATGTAAGTCCAATAACTCAGGTTCAATACGTTCCCGCATGTACTCTTTCAATTCATTCAGAAAGGGCTCACTTCGAGAGTCGCCGATCAACTGAAAACCAGATTGTCCATGTACCCAAATTAGAGCTGCTGTGATATTCTCTGCATCATCTACATAGATCCGTCCCGGGTTCAAGCCAGACGCCACCGCCTTGACTTCAATATTCTGACACGAGTCCGTGAGATGTTTTACTTTGTGGAAATCATGTTTATTAATCTCGGTAATCATAGGTTCATTCCTCCCGAATTCAAGACGAAAGCCATAAAGCGTGTGTAACCTCTATCAAATCGTATATTCATAGATTCTCGTCTCTTCATCATCGAGCAGATATCCTTTGCCGATATAGGCCCAGTTATTTTTTTCATAATAATCAGTCAGATCAGTACATAAATACAGCTTGTCATACCCTTTTGCTTTCACCTCATTTAATGCATGGGTCTGAAGTTGTCCACCCAGATTTCGGCCCCGATATTCTGGATCAACATGAAGACATGCAAACCAGGGAAAGAGATCCTGCCTGCTATTCAGATCACTTCGCAACAAAGCGCACCCACCGATAATTCGGTCTCCGTCCAACATCACATAAAATCTTGGCACATCACTCTCTGTATCCACAGAACGCTCTATACAATCCCGATAGAAATGGAAGCTTGATTCCGAGCCCCATTGTTTCCAGAAATACTGTACTGCTTCTTGCATCACGTCCGGCTTCTGCCGAATATCAATAATTTGCAAAATGTTAATCTCCCTTCGCGCTTTTTGCTTTCGTATATGATCAAATGTCCAATTCAACATTCAGTTCACGCACAAAAGCAGCTGTCCCCTTCATTCTGACATCCATATCCTCACCATCCCGAATCACACTCACTTGAACCTTTCCTTCTCTACCAATCTCATGCCCTTGCTCTACCACAAACTGTACCTCATCAATCTCCGGTTTCACATAGGTTAAATAATAAGCACCCATCACCCCGGAGGCTGTTCCAGTCACTGGATCTTCCGTCGTACCAGAGTATGGTGATGAAAAATGTCTGGCATGCATCATCGCATCGAAATCACGGGTTTCGAAACAAAAGGGATGCAGGGAAGCTTTGGGATTCTCAATTAAAATTCCTGGGAACAGGGAAGAATCCGGTCTCATTTTCATAAAGGAGTTCAGTTCACGAATCGGGATTAATAACGTCCAGGCTCCTGTACTTCCATAAACGATTGGCGCAGAAAGGTCAACATCATCCAGAGTGAGATTGATGGCGCTTACCAGCTTCTCGATATCCCCCTGGAATGGTATAAACTGCGGCTGATCCTGTTTCATTTCCATGTAAATGGTGTCGGCATTGCGCTCAAATCGTATGGGTAATGTACCTACATTGGTTTCAATTGTGATCAACTCTTTGTCACTTAACATCCCACGCGTCTTCAAACCATACAGTGATGCCATTGTGGCATGACCACACAGATTAATCTCATGCCCCGGTGTAAAATAACGTAGTCTGACGTCAGCTACTTCAGAGTTCAACACAAATACCGTCTCATTAAAACCAACCTTATAAGCGATCTGCTGCATCTCCGTCTCACTGAAATGATCAGCATCAAAAACCACTCCTGCCGGGTTACCTTGACCGGGAACGGTAGAGAAAGCATCATAATGATAGACCGTAATATTACTCATCAACAGACCCACTCTCTCTGTAATCTATGAGGCGCACATTTCCATATAACTCTACGCTTGCACCATCCATTACAAGCCCGCCACCATCTTGGCACGCATAAACCGCCGTACGATTAACACGGCTATACTCTCTTAATGAATCCAGAGTCTCTTCCGAACCATCCCAGTGCGGTGCAAATTCAAAATCAACAAGCTCCAGTGCTTTCATATCATTCAAACCCACTTCGTTCTCATCTGCATCTTCCCCATACCCAGCTATCTTTATCGTAGGTGTAGTCAGAATACTGCCTGCGCTGACCCCAATCAGAATGCCACCACTCTTCACATAGGAACGCAGCAAACCAAGCACATTTCTCTTCTGTAATAAACTTAGAAAATAAAACGTATTTCCGCCGGATAGATGAATCGCATCACATTCGAAAATAGCGCCAAATGTGCTCTCCTCATACTCCAGATCAAGATCATAATATTGAATGTTATCTATTCCTATTTGATTATAGTAACGTCTAGTGTGTTCAAAATACTTCCGCTCCGGGTCGGAGCACGAAGGGATATATCCGATGGAAGGCTGTGCACTTTCGAATAAGCTTCGTATTCTCTGATCCAATTTATCATTAGACTCGAAGAGCAAATCACTTAACAGAACCAACGTAGTCATCTTATTTCCTCCCGTACCTATTAGACTTGCTTAAACTCTCTATCCAAAATGGAGAAAAAATACTGGTCTGTCCACTGATTGTTCCACCATAGTTCTTCTTGGAAGACGGCCTCCCGTGTCATTCCCACATGCTGCATCAGTGCGGCTGAGCGAACGTTTTGTGAATTACACATGCCGACAACCTTATGAGCTTGTAACTCTTGAAACGCAAATCGTAACAAAAGACGGGTAGCCTCGCTCCCATATCCGTTGCCTGCGTATTCTGAAAGTACAGCGAATCCAAGTTCCCAGCTTTTTCGGTAATCCACATAACTCCACATCTGAACGATACCAATGGGGGTATCAGCCGGATCATTTATGCGGCGTATAACGAAATCATAGGCATATGGTTTAGCATCTGCGACAACAAAATGACTGCGATATTTCTCACGGACCTTTTCCTCATTCGTTTCAACAGTTTCCTCAAAGCTCCATATATTTGTGTCACATTCAAGTTGACATATGAAGTCGAGGTCCTGCTCTGTGACTGTTGTTATTCTTACCTTCTCTCCCACGAATTCCATGTGTATTCATCCCCTTTATAAAAAAGATCATTGCTTCGGAATCTCCCACTCTGTATTAAGCACACCTCTACCAATATTCCATTTGGCGAGCAAAGCTCTCTGTCTGTTTTCCAGATTAAGATAGGGTGCTGCCACACAGGATAACGTGTCAAACATATGGATAAAATGAGGCCCTTCCTTGAAACGTCGAAGTCCGCCATATTCTTCATCATCCGCTGCCCATACAATCTTTTTAATACCCGACATTAATATGGTACAAGAGCACATAGGACAAGGTTCACAGGTAGTATAAAGCGTCAAGTCTTTCTTCTTCGAGAATTTCTTCTTCTCTACATCCAGCAAATGTTTTCCTGCCCGACGAATGGCATCCACCTCAGCATGTGCGGTGGGGTCGCAATCCGAGAAAACTCGGTTCCTGCCTTTACTCACGACAATCCCATCCACATCCACGATTATCGTACCAATCGGATACGTTCCTTCAATAAGTGATTGTTCTGCTTCTTCCAGAGCCAAAGTTAAATATTCATAATCCGATAACTTCATTTGAAAGTCCCCCTAAGTACAGTTATAGACCACCTACAAAACAGACTCCTTGTGCAATGTGTAATAGAAGAGATTGACGGAATCACCTTTAATCGTTAAACGTTTCGGATTGTGTACTGCCCGGCTTCACCCAGAAAATCACTTTTGGTTAACTCTTTTTCTCCGAGTAATATCCTGTAGTTCGATATCGTACCGTCATGTGAAATGATAAACGTATTGCCGCTCTGTTGCCTGCACCATTCAAGAAGCTTTTCAGCTAATATCTGGAACCGATCTGCATCCATCTGATTAATACTTTCTTCCCAACAATCCAACCCCAAATTAAGCATTCTTATGTCACTATACTGATGGCTGAGCTCTTCCTTGGAATAGATCTGATCACAGACGAAAGGAACAAACTCTGGATTCTGAGGAAACATTCTTGGGCCAACCAGTGGGCTGAAGAACGCAAGATTTTTGATAGGGATTATGAGTTGCGCTGTTTCAATAGTACGTTTCGTTGGACTAACCAAAATGACGTCTTCAGGAGCAAAAACCACTTGTTTACGCAACGCTATAACCTGACTTTTTCCCAATTCAGTGAGGCCAGGGTGCAGGCAATTTAATTGATTTGGGTAATCTACCAAGTGTTCGCCATGACCATGACGAATAAATGTAATGTCCATAGGCACCTATTCCTCTATTTCTGAATGAAGTGTTTGATGCCTTTTGCATCAAGAAGGTTACTCAGTTCCTTTTTCAAAAACACAGGATATACTTCCATCTGCTCTAGTTCGTCCAAGGAAAACCATTGGAAAGTTAACTTACCGTTATCTTCTAAACCTTTGAATTCAGTTTCACTATATAGCTTATGGGCTTCCGGCAATGTGATGAGATAATAAAAGCCAACTTCATGATACTTCAGACCATCATATTCAAAGAAATCTTCACTAACATATGCGAGCCTTTGCGCTTCTACATGAACACACAGTTCCTCCATCATTTCTCGTATAATAGCCGCTTCTGTTGTCTCGTTTAATTTCACCCGACCTCCGGGCAGATTCCAGAAATCATCCTGTTCAGTCGTATGCAAAAGAACTCTTCCCGCATCCATCACAATACCTGCCACACGGAAGTTGAATTTGTTGTTATTTTGTTCATACGATACATTATTGTTATCTGCAGTGGTCATCTCGCTGACCATCCATCAGCAAATCCGTCCATGAATCCCATGATGAATGAGGGAATGATGAGTACGAGCAATAAAATTAAACTGGCTATGCCCCATCTAAGAATTACTTTCCGTTTGCTTCGAACACCTATAATAATTAAGATTGCGGTTATTGCAATTAAGGCTACTCCATAAAATGTCATAAAACTGACCTCCGGTATGTATTCGTATTTCATTAAGGTTACTGCAGAATCTTTTCTAACTTGTGCCTACAAGCCTCGCGGTCATAATCCGAATTATCCAGCCATACCTTATCCATTTGAAGTAACCCATAGATTTTGGACTCCAGCTTCTTTCTTTCCTGCAAAACCTGTACCGTACCCTCAACACCCTGATAACCCTGTGCCTGCCCCAAACCCTGGTTCGTATAATAATTAATGAATCCCTCTGACCATTCTTTTGGTCTTTCACTGACTGCCTTATCAAAGGTATAGGATATATCTTTCTGGTCGATATAGATGAGAAGCGGATTCAGAGCATGAATGATACGCCCCAGTTCCAATACATACTGCACATTCTGCTCTTTGGATTGATTGCATTTTACGAGACCCATGGTTAGTGGATTCTGGATAAAACAACATTCAAATATCGTGATGCAGTCATCATTCGTGCTTAACACGTTTTGGGTGAAATCTTGCCACTTCCCGGTGATCAGCTTAACATTTTGCTCAAAAGGAATTTCGTAAATATCGCGGCTGAAAATATCCTGTACAATGTGATCGGGAATCTCTATTCCCCATTGCTCTTTCATCTTACGGTATGGAATCAGGAAACCTTGATCATGAGCAGTCGCATTGCTTTCCAGAATCTCTCTGTATTCTTCATGTGTTTTCAATAAAGCCTCGAAGTCTCCAGCATAATAAAAAGATACGCCCTCGTAATCAGCCGGGTGATCCAGGTTCCCTTCTTGAAATAGTTGTACCTCCTTGCCTTATCCTATCAAAATTTCGGATACCATTTTGGCAACCGTTGACTTGCCTGAACCCGGTAATCCTTCAATGAGTATTAATCGCCTATCCATCATTACATCATCCTTTAGGTTGTATAAAATTTTCAGCTCCATGATCAAGACAGTGTTCTACTGTGCTTAATCAATGTCTGCAAAAATCCATTGCGCGTTATCGCCATCTTCTTTCTTTTTCCAAAACACCATCGTATTGCTATACTCTTCGTCGTTCTCATTTAACTCATTAACTATCACCACTGCCTGATAGAGTTTCCTTTGCTCCTGTATAGTGATATCGCTCATGGAAGTAACCTTGAGAACTTTGTATCTTCCCATACCTGATATAGGAGATTCAGGATCAATCAAACTCATATATGCTATTTCATCCTTTTCGTATAAATAACGTATACGGGCATTCATAAGTTTGACGATTTCCAATTTGTCACCGGTATAGTTTGTTTCATCGAGATACTCTGGTGGGATGTCTTCCTTCTCATGGGATGTCGATATTTCTTCATCCTGTTGTGTCTCTTTTGCTGTGACACTTTGAGCCAAGGAATCTATTGATTGTTGTGCATCTTCAGTGTTTTCCTGGTTCTGACAGGCCACCAGAAGTAGTAATAATAATGAAACTACGTTTAACTTTTTCATAGTCAGCCCTCCATTCAATCATGGATAATACTCCCCTCGTAAAGACCTTAAATGCCTTTAATTTAAAATAGAGACTTCCTATGTATGTAAAATTCTCTCTCAAGGTACATCATAACCCATAATGTGGAATTTGCGAATAAACGAAGTTAACCATCTCTGTTTCTATAGCATTTCGCGCAAAAAACCACGCTTCTCTGCACGAGTTATATCATGCAAAGCGCGTGGTTATCAGCAGAACTTTCATTCAACTTTTGTAACTGTCCACAATCAATCTAGCTACCTACTAAATAGCATATTCATTATGCCGACCGCTTCAATCTGGATCTCTTTTTCTTCATTATCCAAGAAAAGGTAACTATATGTTAAAAAGATTCCCATATGCAGTATATGTCCACCTTTATAATGAAGCGTCTTTTCCTCACCGTCGATCGTCTGCGTAAACGTCCTGCCTTCATTCACATCATACGAAGAATGGATGTCATGTTCACTTGCGAGCCACGCAACAAAATCTTCTTCGTTTGGATTGGTCATTACTAGAATAACGAGCAGAACAACAAGAACAACAATGCCCTTTCTTAGTCCTGCGCCCTTCTTGCCACCATGCTGTGTGTATTCACGCTCCATCCCGTTCACCCCGTTTCTTGAACAGAAATCTCTACGTTCTTTGCCAAAACCCAACCACTCAATCCATACGAGGATGAGATCACCATATACTTGTATTTCTCCTCGATCAGCCGGATTTGCAATTCGTCATAGGAATCATAACTGACAGGCCAAGCTTGACCCTTCCCTGACTCTAACAACTCTCGATTATAAGGGATAAAATGCTCTATTTCCCACTCATCCAGATCCAAAATAATGCTGCCATGCAGCGGTGTATCAAACGCATGGGCCATTACACCAGAGAATAAAACATCCATATTTTTCGGCACATCATGACTTGAACGAGTACGCATCCTAATTCTTTTGTTCTCTAAATCAACTTCGTAACTTAATATGATGTTGTCATGCAAACTTGGCATAGTCCCCCTCCTTCCATACCTTATAAATCCGAATCAAACACCATAATATTGTTTATAGTGTGAGACCCATTCCGCGTTGGAGAAATCAACAAAGTCATACGGCTCGCACTGTTTAAGGTAAAGCAACTCCTTGTGCGCCTGTTCCCCATCCATATTTTCCAGATAAAATAAAGTCTGCTCATGTCCCGCACCACATAATAACTGCACATCAATATAACTGCCCGTATCCTGATTCTTTCGTTTGGCTTTCCAGATCAGCGTGGTGTCCTCCACATTTCCAATACAGAATAACATGATGCACAATAGTCTCAGAACCTCGTTATCCTCTGACTTCCGGTTCTCAATCTCTTGCTGAAGCAGCTGTCGGATGGCCTCCCGGTGTACCTCATCAGGTTCCAATCCGTACAACTGCAACAGTTCTTCCTCGTTCATACGTGTACTCCCTACCTACTTGAGAATGTTATTTAACTCTTCCGCTTTTTTCCTGCTATCTATTCTAGCATAAAAATAAAAAGCGATGACGTGTAGCACGATAGATAATAACCACATGCCGGGGAACCAGGGAGCGATGAATTGGAACATGTCTACCGAGAATAACCATACCATCGCCATGCCTCCTGCAATATTGAATGTGGAAGAAATGACGATATTCCATACCGGTTTTAACGTAAAATAGTTCCACAGTATGTTATACATCATTCCAAACAACAAAGCTGCAATAAAAGCAATACCCGCTATGTTCCATAAATAGGACATCTGAATGGGCAGATCACCAAAGAATATTGTAGCCAAGAACGTGATCCATAGCGTCATTATAGTGAATACTTGAAAAAAAGAATTTCTAAGTTGAGTAATCATGATAATTTCCCCCTAAAGTTTTTAATATAAAATCGGCTGACGAAGTAACTGGAGCTATCGCTCAGGTCTACCTTAATTCGAGCTTGGTCTGTTGCAGAGAATGCGGTGATGTACCGCGTATTGATGATCGTTTGATTATTTATTTTTACAAAATGAAGGTCATCCAGATCCTCTTCTACAAATTTCAGACGTTTATGAAGCAAGTACCTCTCACCTGAGATCACCCGGACACAGCACATCCGATCCTCTGATTCAAAGGCAACCACTGAGCTCAACTGGATCTGTATATTGCGATTATTCTTGGCATGGATGACCGTTAATTGAGTTTCCGATTCACAGATTGCCTTCTGAATACGGTCCCACTTCGACTTCTCCGCAGGATGGGTTATGACCTTGGCTAACCTTTTTTCAACTGTCGTGTCCTCTTCAAAAATGACTTTCATGTGTTTGCCCCTCCTCTCACAACTCATATTACAAGCATAGTTACGGCAATCCCACTGTATTGCGTTTTGTTGCATGATTTTGCAAGTTTGTTGCATCGGTACTGCATAGATACTAAAAAGAACCACTCCATGGGAGCAGTTCTTTTTATAAGGAGGTGCTACGTTAACCTTACTCAATCTCCAGATACATATCCCGATTTTGCAGGATCATCTCATTCATATGTTTAATAGCTGCTTGCGCCACGGTCTGATAGGTGTCATATAACACCTCTGTTCTCTGAAGCAAGATTGGGTCCTTATCCAGATCTGTTGCCAGCACCTCAAGCCACTCTTCACCCACTTTATTTTTGTCCGTAATGAGACTTTCAATCTGTTCAAGTACATTAACCATCTCATCTAAATGAAAAAAGTGCATCCCATTTTTTATTCCATTCCAGCTTTTGATCTCAATGATGTTATATGCCGAAAACCAATAAAATTCTGCCAGACTTTTCGTGTGATTATGATAGGAATAGAACAGAAATAAAGCTTGTTGCCCTTCGTGTAACATTCGGTATATCTCTGATTTGGCTGCCATATCTCTGCCCCGTACTGATACAAGCATTGGTTCAATACACAGCCAGCTCAGTTGCTTTGAATATATATCTTCTGGTCGAAGTTTAGCCTTCATAACATGCTCCTTTCTTTTTACCTATTTAAGGATTCTCTGGTACTTCCACGGCCGGGTCATTCTCTCCGCCCATTCTGCGTCTGGATGTCTCCATTTTCCCTGTCGAAGGCACATGGTCAGAAGCTTTAGCTAATCCGAATTTGGGCATGTTGGCGTATATGGTCTCGAAGGAACCCGACTGAGCCTTGTATGTTTCATGATATATCCCTACTGTTCCGTCAGTACCAATGGATCGGTTGAATTTTTTCCAAGCTTCCAAGTGTAGTCCACCTCGTGCGTATTTCTCCAATTCATCGTAAGAGCGCCAGTATTGTAGTAGCGTCACCCCACGCCTGCTTATAAAATACTCTGTACTCAGAAATCCGGTCTCCGGATTCATATACAGCTCTTTAATCATCGGGCCCATGGACTTAAAGACAGGCAACCATTTGTGTATAGCCCACAGACGATTAATCCTCATTCCGATGATAAAAACAACAAATTCTCCCTCAATCTCAGCGGAGTATCTTCCCTTATGTATGTTCGCCACGTAATCTCTCCTTCTCTCAAAACATTCGATTTCATCGGATCTGGACGACCCTGCCTATCCGCTCATAGGCATTCAAGGGAAACTCAAAACTCCACCGTTTGTGATATTCCTCCAGTCCCATTTCCTTCAATTTGCTTAATTCTCTGTAAAATAGCTTAGTCAACTTGACCAAGGATAACTCCTCAGACATAAGCAATCGCCCCTCTGTAACGGCTTCCGTGCTAAAGTTATCACTCATCTCATACATCATGAATTGAACGATTACCTGCGAACGTTTCTTGATCCAGAAGCGATATTCTCCAGGTTCGGTCTGCATGGTCATGGTTACCTCCGTGGCTCCTTTGTGCAATGCAACGAATTGACGTGTTATCTCATCCACCGCATCCGACAAAAAAGAAACCGGAATCTCAATCTGTTCTCCCTGATCAGGTTGAACCAGGATATCCAGCCATCCGTGCGGTTCAAGCGTCATAACGATGTCCATAGTCATCCTCCTTTATGCAATTCTGTGAAGCAGAATAATTGGAAACCCATTTTCAGATATAACCGCTGTGCCGCAATATTCCCTTCATTTACAGCTAAAATAATCTCATTAATCTTGGGATGCAACTCACAAACGCATTTGTGCAGTGCCTTCATTGCTGCGTAAATCTTCATACACATTCCAACTTGTATACAATTCTTTTAGCGCTAACGCCGTTTTATGTATGAACTCTTCCATAGCTTCCATGGATAACATATTTAAATCACCCAAAGGTTCGTTGTCAGGGTTAACTAAAAACTCAAGTTTCTCTTCTCTATACTGGTACACCTCAGATTCCAGCAATCCGCCTAAATCAAATGCTCTTCCCACATTCAGCTCATTTAACCAATCGTTGGCCCTATTCCAATTCCGTAAAATCATAAACTCCAGCTTTGTGACATCCTGTGTATACACACTTCTTCCGTTGGGATGGACTTCATATGCAGGATAGATATCGAATGTCCACGCGCGATCCGTATAGATATGGGCGATGTAACCGCACAGATATTGCAGGAATTTGGGATCACTATAAGCTAACTTCTTGTTGGATTCAAAAAATCCTTTAAGTTCTTCGTCTGTTGCGAATCTTCCTGCCTCTGGCATGAGGTGGGTTCTTGCCTTTTCTGTACGAAGATTAGTTCTTACATGGATCGAATCAGGAGCAAGGCTTCCCAATAACAATTCAGGGGATGGCTCGGATATCAATTCGGATGCAATTGCAAAATGTACCATCGGCCAAGGCAATGTAAAAACTCCTTTCTTTAGTCAATTGGTCTTAAAAGAGTTAAATTTCATATCCCAAAATGCACAATGCTTTTCCCATTTATCTCAGCATACTTTGCCATGTTCGCAAGCTTATGTAATTCGTTGATTAATTCAACTTTGTTGTACACGAGTTTCTCGTAGTAGCCCTTCCGTTCTTCTCCATCAAAACAGTAACTCCCTGTCAGAACAATCGGATCCGCCGCATGGCTGAATAGATCAATCCAGGCCTGAAGCAGTTGATGAAACTTCAACAAAACATCCTGCTCTTTAATCACGGTTATTCCATAGTTGTTCAGTCCACTACATCTCATACACGTAGATGGATTCCATGTATCCAACCAGCAAAGGGAATCATAGATGTACGCAATGAATTCGTCTTCCAAGGTCGCATGATTCTTTGTGGTTAATCCACTTCCATGTATTCTCCCTTGTGAATCCCATGAGTAGGAGGTATGAATATTCCCGTCTACTTGCGATTTGTTTTCAATAACAAAATGATGCTTTGGCATGCCTACATTTGTCCCCTTTACACGCTCACTTTCATTCAATCCTCTTAATTCATCATAACCCATGTATTGGTAAATGCGAAGTTGTTTTGAATCTAAAAATCAAAAAGCCTCCACAGTCTTATTCGACAGTGGAGACTCTATTTGCTTCTACACTTTCATCAGAAAAGTCACTAATGAAAATGGTCTTCAAACATAAACATCACGGTGTAGCAGTAATCTCCCCTGTACCAACTATCTGCATTGCTGGGGCAACATAATTTCCTGCATCATTTCCTGTAAGAGTGTAATTAATCGTTATTACTTTATTGGTTCCTACAGCTGCATTGTTGTAAGTGGCTACGGCGATTACCTGTACGTCATCCCCAGGGATAATGTTAGATAATGCACCTGGTGTTACATTTGCAATAAGAGTTCCGTCATACACTTTGGAGAGTATTAATGTCGGAGACGAGATCATCAATTGCTTTCTAGTTATTACACCATTCACTGCAATTTCATCTGGTGCAGTATAGTTTGTTCCATCATTACCAGATAAAATATACGATACGGTTATCTTTTTATTTGTTCCTACATTTTCATTATCATAGACTCCTGAAGCACTTACCGTTACGTCATCCCCAGGACAAATACCTTGTTTATTTTCTCCACAAGATCCTACTCTAGAACCTGCTATTGCAGTTGTTGCAAAGGTTCCATCATACACTTTGAAAGTGGTGATTAGGTCTATGATCGTCCCCGTATCTGCACTAGATTGTACATAAGCAGTGTAGTTCGTATTATTAACCGGAGCAATATATTTGCCACTATCCATACCAGCTAATCTGTAAACCACAGATACAAGCGCCGCTTTAGGCGGGGAAGTTGTATCATATACCGCCTCAGCACTCACCGTCACATCCTCACCTGGAACAACCCCAACTAAGGAACCTGCAGATACGACTACCGATGAATCTCCATCTGTATTCTCAATAACAGTCAACAATGGCTCCCCGATCGTCAACTGTGCGGCTGTAATAACTCCTGTCTGGATTGTATAGTTTGCAGGCGTAATATACTTGGACGCCTCTGGTCCGCTCAACGTATAAACTACAGTGATTGTTTTACCTGTGCCTATTATTGCATCATTGTAGGTGGCTGCTGCACTTACGGTTACATGGTCTCCAGCAGCAACCCCGGTTAGTGAATCTGCTATTACTGTAGCCGAAGACGTTCCATCGTACATTTTCTCGGTTGAGAGTACTGGAGCCGAAACGGTTAACTGATTTGTACCAATAACGATCTCTGCCGAAGCCATCGATATATTGTTCGCGAGATCAACGGCATATAAGACATACGTGCCTGACACTAAACCCGCTGTACTCATTGTCGTATCTACGTTTGCTGTCACCGACTGCTTCTTGCCAAACAACCCTGCAACAGATTGGTTTAGACTCGTGATTGTTTTTGGTGTTGCGGAAGGAACCAAATACAGATACCCATTTTCATTGCTTCTACCCACCACAGGATCTCCACCTGCAATATGACCACTCGTTACATTGGACAGAGTAGGAGCGATTGTATCCGTTCCTCCAGTGGAAGGTGAAGTCACAGGAGCAGTTGGAGTAGCTGGAGTCACTGTATTTATGACTTTATCCAACAGTCGAATTGTAGTTTCAAAAGTCGTACCACCTTTAGCAACGGAACTCAGCGTCACCTTTTCAATAGTACCCGTGCCTAGAATTTTAGCGACTGCATCTAAGAAAAGGTTTACAATCGTTGCATCCGTGCCTAAGTTAAGAGTCGTCCCCGTTGCTGTAACTGCTACGATAACGTCCTTAATACGGCCTTCAGGAATATCCACCTGAACCCCACTGCCTTTAATGATTAAGGAATCAAATGTTCCTTTCAAACCTACTTTTGAACCCGCAGGTAACCGCTCGGATAATGTAATCTTGCCGAAGCCATTCCCCGTAATATCCGTTTCTTGTAGCGTAGCAGGGGAGTGAATGGTTACTTCTCCAACTGTCGTTGAACCTTCTACAATAATGAGAACGGGTCCTTTTTTCTTATCAACAATAAGGGTAGATGTTACGGTATTTTTTAAATAGATGGTACTAACGCCCCCACCCTCTACCCGTGTCACACCTTTAATCGTAACATTCGTAAGGTGTACATCTCCTTCTTGGATACCTTCACTAAATAATAGGTTTCCTTTGATGATCATATTCTTCAATGTAACCCCAGCCGTGCTAATGAGCACATCCCCATCAATGGTCTGCGTCCCCGCCTCAGGGCCATATGTTCCAGCTAAGCTGTAATCCGTTGCTCTTGCATTCACTGAACGATCCAGCGCAACGACTGCTTCAGCACGAGTGATCGGTTTATTCGGATTGAAGTTATTATCGTAGCCCTGTAAAATCCCTTTAGCCACTATAGCATCTACCGAATTTTTAGCCCATAAGGCTATCATATTGGAATCCGTAAAGTGATTTCCAGTACTAGCTTCATTCGATAGATCCAGAAGATCATTGATAATAACTGCAACTTCTTGTCTAGTAATGGGTTTATTGGCACCGATTGTACCGTCCCTATAACCCTTTATGTATCCAGCTTTTACAGCTTTGGAAACCTCAGCATATGCCCAGTTAGATGAAGTAACATCCTTGAAGGATACAGATGCTGTTTCAGTAAATCCATATGAACGATTAACCAATGAGAAAAACTCTGCTCTTGTTATGGTATTGTTCGGTTTAAAGCTGCCATCTTCATAACCATGAATAAAACCTTTGTCGATCCATTTCGTAATTTGGCTTTCTGCCCAGTTTCCCTCGATGTCTGATGCCGAAGATTCGGCGGCACCCAATACTACATTAAACGATGAAAACAACATAACTGTAATCAATAGAGTGGTCACAAGCTTTTTAGCACAATTCATGATATTAGTCCTCTCACTCATAGTATGATTACTGGATCTTACTCGCTCAACTTATCACAAAGATCAGCAATAGTATACATAAAATACTGACCATGAAATATGGCTACAAAACCCAGTCTGTTAAAGAGTTTAGAGCCCAACTTTCGGTGCATACAGTATACATTTTTTCTACTCCTCCCTATCACATCAGAACTGAAATATAACAAAAAAAAGGACACCTCGTTGTCGTATCCATAGGTATCCTCGTTTATTAAATTAGGTAGTAAACTAAAATGCTGAATCACTAGTTTCCTCAATTCTCACATTCATAAAATCCTTCGTCTACTCAGAAACGCTGTTCCTTCTTCTCGGTACATCTCTATAGATTCATTGGTCACATGATCATGCCTCAATGCTCCCATATAATCTGTTCCAGGTTTGTTCGATCTATAATCTGAATCAATCGTGTAAATATTGAAGTGCACCTCATCTTCATCCTCTGACACATCTGTTTTATCAAAAAGTGAAATCACTTCATCTTTACCAAGATACCTAAATGGAGAATCCTGACGCTCTATAATATAAAATGGATATGTGAGGTTTTCTATCTGAATGAATTCATGGTATGCCTTAAGCTCATCAGGTATGAGATCCATGTACTGTCTAGCTACATCTTCTGCCTGAAATACACCTGAAATCCACTTCAAACTCCCCTTGGTTGCTACGATAATGAACAAACTAATCACCTTCTAATTTAAATATTATTTCTCTCTTTCACGCACAAAAGTCTGAGACAAAATCCGGTGACTGCCAGCGATATTGTCAATTTCAATATTATATGCAGACTCAGTATATTCAATCTGATGTTGCTCATAATACTTTTTCCAGAACGAAACTGCTGCCGCATTATTAGCAAGCTGTTCCACTTTAAATGTACCCTCAAATTGAGCAAAAACCAAGTCAGCCGCTTGGGCTGCCAGCCCCTGTCCGCGATATTTTTTGACCAAGAACAGCTCCTGCACGGTATAATCCACTTCTTCCGGCACATATGGAGGTGAGCACACCAGTACGAATCCAATAACCTTCCCTTCATACTGAATCAAAAACGGATGTAATTCATCGCGTTCCAGATATAGATAGGTGTTCGTTGGATCATATTTCCCCTCTTCAAGTAGATCCTCGCCAGAAAATTCGGACAGATCATATAAGTACAAGTTGTACAGGTTGAGGAACAATTCCTTTTGTTCTGCCAAAATACTCGTAATTTGTACATTCATCTTCATTGCATATCTCCCTTAGTTAATGAGTTGGTTAGTGGTCCATACATGACATTACCGATGTCCACAACGAGTTTGCTGTGCCCTGTTCTCAATATATTCTTTCAACCACAGCAGATATAGGCAAAGTTTGGTTTAAACCATGGAGTAACCTTACTTTCACAGTGGACATGAACATTTGGACAAAAAAAGACTCCCTAAAGAGTCCGATTATTGGTCTTGTCTTTATTTTTCACCAAATATCCATTAGCACTTAGCTAATAATTATCGAATTATATAGGTTCAACTAAACTTTTTACATAAAAACGGAGAGGACAGAAATAACCTGAAGAAGCGGAGCGTTCGCCTGAAAGCTTTCTGAAAGAAAGCTGCATCGGAAGCATACGCTAGCACCGGATTTCCCCCTTTAAAAAGGGAATCAAAAAAATCTGGGGATAACAGCGATCGGAAGGTTGTTCTGTCATTGGAGTGCTCAGTGTAAACCTCTTTAGTTGAACTTATATAGATAATCAACCACAGGATATGAGATCACATTGCGATCTCTGTACATTGAAGCCACCGCTTCGGGATGGGTGCTAAGAATTCCATTTTGCAACATCACCGGACGGAAACCTCGCTCCATCGCTCCGTTGTAGGTGAATAGAACACATTCCTCTGCGGCAAAACCGGCGATGATCACCAATTCAACTCCATGACTCTTCAACACCTGCTCCAAGTCAGTTTGCCAGAAGGCATTGGAGGCTTCCTTGGTAACGGTGAGATCCTTCTCATTCACATCCACCTCGGGAATGATGCGATACTCATCTGACGGTGCCTCCTCCATGCCCTCCACATCCTGCACGTGAACGACCGTATGATCATTCGAGCGCAGCACATTAGCCACATGGTTAATGTACTCGCAGGCATGGTCTATCGAAGTCTGATCCATCTTTTTCCGCACAATACTCTCCTGCATATCAACAATAAGCAAACCTACTTTCATCCAATCTCTCCTCATAAATAAATTTCACGCCCATGGTTGAGTAACTTCCCTTGTTAAACTGAGAACTTAATCTTTAAATAATTCATTCAGCATCCGGTCGCGGTTCTCCAGAAAGCTGCGGGTAATCTGATAGTGATCGGTATCCTCATAGGCTACCTCTTGAATCTGGCTATCGTCAAAACTTAAAATCTCTGCCCCCGGATATCCTAGCAAAATGGGTGAATGCGTCGCAATAATAAATTGCGAAGTGCTCGACAGATCATGAAGGATACGCAATAAGGAGAGCTGCCTAGCTGGAGATAAAGCGGCTTCGGGCTCGTCGAGCAGATAGATGCCTTTGGAACTGAAGCGGTTGACGAACAGACTGAGAAAAGACTCCCCATGTGATTGTTCATGTAATGAACGCCCGCCATAATATTGAAGCGACTCCGGCATCGCATCCACATGTGATGCAAACTGATAGAAAGATTCAGAGCGCATGAAAAAGCCATTCGTTATTTTGGGCAACCATGCCAGTCTGAGATAATTCCCGAGCGAGGATTCCGATGCATATGTCTCATAGGCATTATTCCTGCCGCCCCCTGCGGTATTGAATCCACATTGATGAGCGATGCCTTCGAGCAGCGTAGATTTCCCAGAACCATTTTCACCTACAAAAAAAGTAACGTTATTCCTGAGTTCCAACCGTTCCAAGGACCGGATCGCGGGGATGTCAAAAGGGTATTGGTCTCGATTCTCGATCTTGGCCGACAGGAGTTCCACACTTCGAAGATACATAATCATCCTCCCATATTTATTTTATATAAGTCCAACTAAAGAATATTTACAATTATGAGGATAACGAAAAGCTGCGGGTTTATTGCCTTCATAATAGAAGTGCCCCATCCAGGATAAAGCGTAATGGATGACAGCGAGTAGGAGCGTGACTTTGATATCAATAAACAAAAAAATCCATGCCACAAACGCCGACAAAAACGCGAAGTAATGCAAAATGCGGTTTTTCCGATCCTGATGCTCCTGAAGGTAATAACGCGAGTCCTTGCGCACACGATTCAACATCAGCCCACATCCATTTCACATAAAATAAGGCTCCTTATTTCCCACTCCATCGTAACCTATTTCGGGGTACATATGAAACCGTTTCAACCCAAAAAGAGCAAGCCATAGGCTTACTCTCTCTTCAGAGTTAATAGACAAATCTACGCTGTGCCCAATAGCTAAACAGGAAGATGGATACCTCGGTCAGCAGCTTGGCTGCGAGCAGCGGGATAATTAATTTTTCATTATAAAAATACAATAAACCTTAGTTTAATAACAGCACCAGTAGGACAAGTGAGAAATATTTGGGCAATGACTGCCGAACCTTAGAGGTTCGTCCAGCGGGAAATACGTACTTCCGATTAATCGTATAGTTGAAGATGGAGCTGCACAGCCTTGCTGCGACAACCGATAGAAACAGATTATGCGTCAAATACTGGATGACGAACAGTAATCCAAAATCAATCAGTGCCGATAGCACCGAAGATGTGCTGAACATCAGGATTGGCATATAGATCCGGAACGAATCAACCAACGGGCGGAAATGGGAGGACTCATTGTGATCCAGATACACCGTATCAATAAACTCCTCCGTAATCTCATACCCTTCCTTGTGTGCCGTTAATAACATGTTCATCTCATATTCAAACCGATCCCCAGGAATCTGGTTCAGCCAATCCAGCATGGAGTAAGGAAAACCACGTAGACCCGTCTGTGTATCATATACCTGGGTACCTGTTGTGAGGGAAAAGACCGCCCTTGTGACTGTATTGCCAAACCGGCTACGTGCTGGAATTTTACCACTGAAGCGACGGCTGCCGAGTACAATTCCTGGTGTCGTCTGTGCGAGTAGCACTTCGAAGATACGCTTAATATCATGTGGCAGATGCTGTCCGTCACTATCTGCGCACACTATACCGCCCTGAGGTCCATACTCCTTAATATACTGAAAGCCCGTCTTCAAGGCCCTGCCCTTACCCAGATTGACGGGATGTGTCAGGACTGTACAGCCGTAGGCTTCTGCCGTTTCAAAAATCCCATGGTACCCTGGGCCACTGCCATCATCCAAAATCACAATGGGACCAAGTTTAAATGTTTGCAGTTGCAAAACGAGATTCAGTAAACGTACATCGGGTTCATATGATGGAATTAATATCGTCATGATCCTTGTCCCTCCGTCAGATATAAAATGTCACTTACGCCACGTTCCTGGTTACGCCCCAGCGGATTATTGACAACTCTGCCCATAAAATACATTGTGGATGAACCGCCGCCGTCCAGATTGTAGGCTTCGGTTGCTCCGAGGCCTTTCATGACATCGGCGAGTTCTGCCAAGCTCATGCCACGGCTGTTGTTCTGCCGTCCGTCCACCACCACGAAGACATAATGATTCGGAGCAATCATGCCGATCGCAGTTCTTGGATTCGCATCCTGGATGGAGCGGTTGCCAAAGTTGTTATCGATTTTCACACTGCTAAAATCACTGACGATCTCGCCATTTTGAATCAGAATGGGCCCAAAGGATAGTGTATTGGTTGCACCTTCGGCCAGCAGTTCCGAGGAAGAAATTTCATTTTCGTTATATGTTTTCATCGTACCGTCGTTGAACAGGGCAAGTGCATCCCGCGTTGGACTGTCCCGGTACAACGTTCCATTTCGGATAATGACACCATCGTCGCGGAATCCATAGTAATCACCGTTAATGGCAAAGATCGCATTGTTGACTGCAGCAATCTCTGATGTATTTTCGGTAATATTCGTTCCAAAGCTGTTATCCGCCAGTGCAGTTCGCAGACTGCTTGCATCCGTCAGCTGAACATCAGCGACATAATACGTAATCTGATCCGAGCCTGAACCCGTCTGTACCTTTTCAATACTGACCTTCATATCATCACTCGAATAATTCCAATCATCTGACGTTGCATTCACTTCAGTTGTGGTGGTCGAAGTATTGTTGGAATCATTGGTGTTGCCTGTTATTGGCGTTCCTGTGTTCTCATCTGCTACAACTACCTGCACATGCCTTATCAGGTAACGGTCAGCCAGGCTGTATAGGGTTCCACCTACCGCAAGCACGATGACAAGTGTGATGATAAGCCATCTGCGCTTTCTTGGAGAGATCGGCCTTTTATGTGGTTCTTTCCGGGTTGGTTTCTCATCAATCTTCATCATGTGAAGCTCACCTCTTCATCTAAGTTCTTAAAGCCATATTAGGCCGGGTAGCTTAAATGAATCTGAAACCATATCAATTGAACTAAAGAATATTCATACTGACACTACGATGACAGAACAACCTTCCAATCGCTGTTATTGTGTAACTGAATAGTTCAATAAAAATAGGTGATCCGTTTTCCCATTGAGGAAACCAGATCACCTTGATTTCAGTCTATATAACCCTAAATGTCACTGTTATCGTGTACATATTCGTTCAACATACATATCACATATCTTCAACAGGTCTTCCTCTTATGCGTCTGCAAAAAGAGCATCGTATGCGGGACAAGGTCGCTTTTCCAAAAATTCCGTTAACGCCGGGTGCTGCTGCGCATAGATATCCTTCAACGACGTTCCAGTATAGATGTTGCCAATCACGACAGGATGGCATAACTCACAGATGAGAATATCCCCGTTACCGTGCAAGTGCAGCTGTTTCGTGCCATCCACACAATTAGAGAAATACACACCAGGTTGTTCGTGCAAATTCAACTGTTCAGCAAACCGATCCATACAGGTAAAATAGAGCGTTGTATCTGGCTTTTTATTTTTAATTAATTCCGTAACAGATCGAACAAGGGACTCTCTCGATACAATCTGACTCCAATCCGTATGCGGCATCTTAATACTGTTCTGGATCTCATGGATGCGCACCCCCAGGTCATACACCTTATCGCTAATGGCCTGCATGTTCGCTTGGTTCCCTTCAAACAGTAACGTTTCCAGCACCGTCTCCAGACCGGCTTCCGTACACAAACGGATATTCTGCTCCAACCTTGCATACATGCGAGGATGCACACGGTAGTACGCAGCATACGACTCCGCATCCGTATAATTGAACGAGATATGAATGTTAGACAAGCCTGCATCACGCAACGCGATGATTCGTTCTTCAGTCAGCAAACTAGCATTACTGTTCAATTGTGTATCGATGCCATGTGCCGTACAGTACGTCACAATCTCCAGGCAATCCTGGTATTTCAGAGTAACTTCTCCCCCTGACAATCGCACTCGCTTGAGACGAGGAAGCTCACTAATAATACGGATAACTTCCTGACTATCGATGCATGCTCCATCATCCCGATTGTAGGCACAGCAGTAGTCGCATTTATAATTGCAGTTCGATGTCACTCCCACTTCAAGCCCTTCCAGCTCATATACGCCGGGGGTCTCCAGTTCGAGTGATTTATATCTGTTTTTGGTCGTCAATTCGTTGTACCTCCTGGTTTCTTCATTCAATCCACGTTTGGATAACTTGAAGATTATAGCGGATAACAACAAGTTCACGATATGATATTATGTACGTTGCTTGCTGAAAACAAAAATAAAACCCATTTCCTCAACGATCGGGAATGGGCCAAAGCTTGGCATATGATTATTGAATTAGACAATATTCAATACGATACCTTGAACTCTTGATGCAGCAATTCAAGCTGTTTCTTACTTCTGCTTTTATTGTGTACCACTGATAAATTCAGGATTATAGGGAATCCAAGGCTCGTCAGCATGATAAATGTCACACGACTTTTAAATAACACGTTCTTTATTTAACACGAGTATAGAAGTCTTCTTTTACGATAGCATACATCTTCAGATCCTGAAGCTCATTTTTCACCTTCATGTATTTCCTCAGCACACCTTCGAATTGCATGCCTGCTTTCTCCATGACCTTGGCAGAACCTGTGTTTTCCACTAAACATCTGGCCTGGATTCGCTCGAGCCCCATTTCGTAAAATCCAAATCGGATGATTCGTTTCACTACTTCAGTCATGTAGCCTTGATTCCAATATTGATCAGATAACACATATCCCAGCTCAACTCTCCTGTTATCGCTATCACACCCTAGATAGTTACAACTACCGATCAGCCTCTTGGTGTGTTTATCTTCAATCCCCCATGGGCCTATTAGATCCGTCTCATAGCGACTCATGACAAAATCTAAAAAAGCTTTGGTGTCTTCTTTGCTCTGATGCGCGTCCCAGGTGGTGAACTCCGATACAGCAGGTACAACGCAATAACTATACATATCATCCAGATCATCATAGGTAAGAGGCCGGAGTAACGTCCGTTCGGTTTCCAACACGGGAAATGGTTCGAAGAAACTTTCAATCGTTTTCATTGACTCACCCTCCTGAGATTAGTAGGACAAAGAAACACTCAGCAATTCGGTCCATATTGCCTAACTCATCTGTTGTACAATCAAGGCCATAATCTGAGTGTCTTCCACTGCCCATCTTGCATCACATATTGGACTCGCACATGCTTACGCTCCGAATCTCCCTGCCAAAACTCCACCTCTTGTGCATTCACGGCATATAATCTCCACTGAGGTGTAACGACACCGGGGTCACGACTTATCTTTTCTTTCTGAGCTTCGATGGAACGATCCAGCAGTTCCTCACGATCCAAAACCTCACTCTGATGCCCTGTCATAGCAACTGCTCTTGCTCCAGCTGAACGTTTGCGGAAATCATCAGCGCCCGCTTCATCTCCCCGATCCTCCGCAATTCCCCTTATCCGAATCTGTCTTCCAAGTGAAGGCCAGTAGAATGTCAGGGCCACATGAGAGTTCTCCTTCAACTGCTGGCCTTTTCGACTCTCCGAACTGGAGGCAAAATAAAACGTTTCGTCGATTACGTTCTTCAAAATCAACACCCGCGCATCAGGATAACCGTCTTGATCCACGGTGGATATTGTCATAGCATGAGGTTCTTTCACTTCGTTCTCAACCGCCAATCTCAACCACTCCAAAAATAACTTCCCCGGCTGCTCCGGCAACTGCCCCGTATCCCACGTTGGAAATGGGCCGGATAAAGATTTTAAACGTTGCAACAGTTCAATTGGTTTATCGCTCATGTCATCGCCTCCATCTTCTCTTTAATCTATCATGAATACAACTAATGTAGATGACTTAACACATTTGCACTGCTAAGTTTCCAACCATGCATTCCCTTTTCAACGGTATGTACACTGGTGTTGTCCATGGGATAAAAGCTGGACTTATTGCTCCATTCCCTCTTCTCAAGCAGATAATACAGGATGTTAATCACTCCGCCGTGAGTAATTAATAGAACATTGGACTTGACTGTTTGGTCCTCTATATCTCTAAGAAGATTCTCGAAAGATATGCTTATCCGGTTATAAAAATCCCCTGGACTTTCTCCTCCTGGAAAAGGCGAATCCATCTCAAGGGTGTTGAAATAAATCCCTGGGTAATGCTCTTCAGCATCCTTATGGAGCATGCCTGCCAAATCTCCGTTATTCATCTCCCGCCAATCTTTCATTAAGCTAGCCTGCATGTTTAATTGTTTCTCAATTTCCCGTGTAGTCTGCACTGCACGAGGAAGATCACTGCTAATAATCGTATGTATGTTGTACTCCTCAGCGTAACGATGCAAATGCTCTCCCAGTTTCTTTGATTGAATATGACCCTGTTCCATAAGTCCACGATCGCTCCATCCGCCTCGATACCCTTCCTCATCCATCCCATGCCTTACCAGATAAATCTTCAAGATCTCTCCTCCTTTTCACTTCTATAATGAACAATGTACCTTTACACTGTATGACTAGCCCGGCATATATACAATAAACCCGACCTCAGATAGCTTCTATCCAAGATCGGGCATTTCCTGCTTACCATTTATCTTACAAATGTGTTATGAACTCGCTCGGATTTGATAAAATAAGGAATCCAAATGGCACAAGTGATGACAGATTTAGCAATTTCTCTGATCGAGCTTCCATCTTCCAATTCTTTTGCTAACGGAATCTGGAGCAATAATAGGTAATCAATAATACCTACAATCAGACTGAGACCATAGAAGATGATCATCAGACGGGGTAATATTGCTTTCTTGCTATAAAACACAAAAATTGTATATACACTGAATAATAAAAACAGCGTATTGTACACCATCTCAAAAATAAGTACTGGACCCCATAATGGGTGATAATAGTCTGATTGTTTGGAAGTTAGCATTTCCCAAGTCTCAGTTGTGAATGTGGGTATTATCTGCTGAAATAATTGCACTGCAAGTAGAATTACCGTAACAAATAATCCAATCTGGATGAGAATCAGCCAACCACCCAATCCCGACACACCTAGTGGACGGTAGTCTGTTTTTTGCTCTTCAATATGTGGTTCCACCTCGTAACACTTCCTTATGCAGTTTTGTTTTTCTGAGATGAGTCTTCCTCGTAATAGTCATAATGCAAATCGAATCTACGGGTGCTTCTATCCCTTTACTTCACGTGCGTTGTATGTATTTTCACACTCTTCTTATAGCGATCTCTCCGTCCTCCTCTCATATAGAATTTTACACAACTTCCTTATTGTACTACGAGTGTCAAGGACGAAGCAGCATTTTCAAAAGATCTTACTCATACGTTGCAAAAGCCATAGAAGACCTTCGCTATACTTCCGCCATGTTCAGTTTAGTACGTGAACGTCATAATCCTCTTATACAGATGCAGATGGTGACTCTGCATTTGACTACAAAGGAGGATATGGATATGCCCAATCCTAAAGTAAAACTTTTGCCTTTTGCCGACATTTCAAATTATGTCGAGGACTTCGATATCGTTTCCACCCAGTGGGGCGGTGATGGCCTTGTCTATGTGTTGTTGATGAATCAGATCCCCGAGAGAGAGCGAGGTATGTTCGTCCAAAGTAAATTGAAGCAAAGCTATACGTACAAAGTGCTTATTGTGACAGATCAAACTATTGAGGAAGTTGTCATCTGGGGGCAGACGTTCAATTATCATTACGTACAACCATTACATGATCATCTGCTGCTCGTCGGAGCACGGTGTGCGAATTACGGAAATGAACAATTTGATTTGAACGCCAAAGTGTGTGATTTAGACGGAAATACAATTCGCGAGTTTCTGTTGGGAGACGGTATCCAAAGTGTACAGGTCACAGAGCAGGGAACAATCTGGACCAGTTACTTTGATGAAGGGGTATTTGGTAACTACGGATGGGCCGATCCAATTGGATCAAACGGTCTGTTGGCCTGGGATGAGCACGGTAATAAAGTGTACGAAAACAGCGCAGCTGACATTGCAGATTGTTACGCACTCAATGTGGTGAATGAGAAGCAGATCTGGTTCTACTTCTATACCGATTTTGAACTCGGTTGTATCTCAGGGGGAACCAGTGAACCTAACGTAACATTTATGAATCCAAACATCTCCGGTTCCTCTGGCCTCAGTACGGATGGTTATCATTTCTTGTTCGATGCCGGGTACGGTAAACATGGTACGTTTGTGCTTAAGAAAATGGAGAAACCCAGTAGATTGAACAAGGGGCAGAAGATTGTTTTGTTAAATGAGGAAGATCAGCCCTTCAAGCAGGCACGGCAGGATTTTCGCCAACATCGTCTGCTACTCAGTGAAGGTAACTTCTTGTATCGGGTAACGATGGAGGAGATTACTTCCGTCTTGGATTAGAGGAAAGGGGTGAAGAGGGTTATTTCTTAAAAGACAATCCCTCTTCTTCCAATGCATTTCGAAGTTTAGGCATGGCAGATGGCCCGATTCCGTGCAGCTTCAGGATTTCTTTCTCCGTGTACTCGGCAAGTTGCAGTAGTGTTGTTATGCCTTCATTCTCCAAGGCACGTCCGGCGGGAGCTGACAGCAAAGCTAGAAATCCTTCTGTCGGTTTACGTTCAGCTTCGCACGTTGGACAGGTTGGGCAATCACTTTTTTTATAATACAAATGTCCTTGTTCGCACGTCCTGAGTGTTCCTTTACCGTTTGCCATATGGGCATCCCCTCCTGGATTAAGTATTCAACCAGTTCTTTATATCTGAAATCATATACTCGTATTGTTTCAAAGCCTCTAAAGTCCTAATGAC
The DNA here is from genome assembly GCF_037975265.1 of Paenibacillus sp. FSL P4-0176. Lineage (NCBI taxonomy): Bacteria > Bacillati > Bacillota > Bacilli > Caryophanales > Paenibacillaceae > Paenibacillus > Paenibacillus sp. FSL P4-0176. The sequence goes on along the minus strand of NZ_CP150242.1, from coordinate 1,854,312 downwards.
TTGGGATGTTCCTACTAGCTGTTCCTCTATGTCCGTACATTCAATCCACAGTGACCGTTTAAGACTATACTCGAGCCAGTCCAACTTTCCAGCAAAACCAATATCCAGAACCACTTCCCAATTGGCTGTTAGACTCCCCACTCGCTTCTTATATCCACTTATAAAAGCCAAGAACTTTTCCTCGTTTATACTTCCAGCGCTATCTACTGACCAATACACAGCTGTTTCTACCAGATCATGCATCGGATTAATATAACCTGCCGATTCCCAATCTATAATAATAGGTATGTCTTGTCTCCACATCACATTCTTAGGTTCCAGATCTCTGTGACTAATAACATTATTGGATGCTAACATTGAAGATGAATTCTTAGCTTTCATGCTCCACTCATACAGCTTATCCATATTGGAATCCAAAATCTTAATCCATTCCGAATTCTCATTTCTTCCTTTGTTCAGATAAAACAGCCAATCTATTTTTTTAGAATTAGTCGCCTGTGAACTATCCAATTCTAGTTGTCTAAAATCCGTTTTATGGATATCTGCAAGAATCGTTCCCATCAGAGAACTGTTATTGATAGTAACTTCATCTTGTTTCAAACATTGACCCTCAATCCAATCAAATATTAGATAGAATTGATTATCAATGTTATGTATAGAAGCACCCTTTAACCTTTTTGCAGGTTGAGCATGGATATGTTCAGCTGCCACGCTTGCGATTTTTTCTGAATCAATATAATTTTGCACAGCAGCAGGTCGTATCATGATCTGGGGATTCAATGCCTTAACTGCATAATTAGCTTGCGTCGTTTGAATGGCGTACATTCGATGAAGAAGTCCACCTGAAATCGGTTTGGGCGAACTGATCAATTCACCAAGCTGTAATTCATTACACAGTTTCTCAAAATTTAAATTATATTGAGTATCGTTCATATGTTATCCCCTCTCATTTTGGCTATTTGTCTGGAGCAAAGCTTATAATCCGTACTCGGCAAAAACGGCTGCATATTTCTTTTCTAATATCGTCCAGCGCTTTTCGGCTCCGTATTTGGCGTACAGTTGCTGTAAATAATGCTTGGCTTCTTCCGTATTGCCGGCTTTTAGCAGGAAGCGGAAGGTTACTTCGCTTAAATATAGCGCTGTCTTGTCCATATAATAATGGACTATATCTTTGGCCCCTGTTAGCGAGTGTAAGAATGACATACCCTCTTCCAAATGTGACACCAGTTCTTTCGATAAAGCGTCTGGATCGATATCAGGCGTTAAGGTATAGTGGGCCGGAGCGGAAGGGGCTATTTCTCTGATTCGGCAGGTAAAATGAGATGTGAACTCCAATATGTCTCCATTCAATCCAACGGAATGCAACTCCGCAAGTTCGGTGGAATGAACACCACAATTAACATAAAACTGGACTTGTCTACTGGTGTTATACTTTGCTCTTTGAATGTTGAACTTATATGCGAGGTTTCCATCCGCTTTGTAGAAATTCAGATTTTTCTTCGAATAGCCGTGTTTGGCAAATACGGGTTTGACGTCTGTTTTGATGATCTTCTTAAAAAGTTCCTGCATTGATATCACTCCCAAGGCAAAGTTTATTTAATTCGTTGTTACCCTTTTTTGTTCAGAATCATGCTTGTTCTATTTTATAAAAATAAGGGCCACACATGGATTCGTGCGTATACACGTACGTCCATGTAAACGCTCGGTCGAAGATATAGATATCCTGCTCCGAATCAAAATCCGCTGCAATGACCCGATTCGCGTTTTCGTATAAAAGCACCCAACCACCACTTTCATACATCACATATACTTCATCTTTCGGCTCGGCATCGAAAGCATCTCGTGCTTCATCATGTGTCAGACATTTCTGTTGTTCATAACTGAACATATGCCACTTGTACTGGCTATAATGGATAGACTCTTTGACCACATCATCGATATTATTGGAAAATACGCTGTCCCATTTCTGTACAATCTCTTCGGATTCGTCGTACAGTTCGGACACAATAACTCCCTTATCCTGCAAGTTCTTCTTGAATATATATTCCTGATGGATACGCTCAATCCCCCAATATGCTCGGTTCAGTTCCATTTCGGGTAATGCATCCAGCAGCTCGTTAATTTTATCTCGAATCATCATTACCTCCGTAAGTTATCTGGAATTAGAATACCTAACCATTGCCTCTCACTGTTTCGCTTCATCTCGCAGTACATAAGCCAGTTTGTACATCTCCGCAATGTCCTGCCTGTTCTGTTCCTGGAATCTTCGGATCGCTTCATCAATCTCAACCACTTCCACCGCAACCACCTGCTCGCCATCTTCCGGATTCAGTGGATCACCGACAAGTTCAACATCTCCATATCCGATGATTCGTACAAAATGGGGATGCGGAATATGCGGCCGATACGGTTCCAAAGCACTGGATGTGCAATAGAATTGACCAAAGATCTGATAGGACCGCATTTCTGCCCCAAGTTCCTCCATCAGTTCACGCTTCAGTCCATCCATGTAATGCTCACCTGCTTCAAGCGTACCCCCAGGCAGCTCCCAGGCTCCATTATCCAGTTGAAAGACAACACATTGATCCCCGACAAATGGAATGATGCTAATATTGCTCACCAGATTTTCATCCACGATATCGTTAAATCTGAACTCCGCCTCAATAATTCCCCAATGAATCGACGTACTCAGCGCCGGAAATAGTTCCGCACTCAAGCTACTCATCCGCACCCGATCCTCTCTATCTAATTCCACTATTCTTCCAATTATAGTCGAAAACACAGAAAGAAGGCCACCTTCCCACCGGGGAATACGTGACCCTCTTCTTACGCTCTCTGCCCTTAAGCCTTGAATCAGTGTTCTCTCCAGACTCTCAGACCATTCTCCTTCTAATGCTGCACCAGTTTCCCATTTTCCAAAAAAAGAACCCGGCTACAGAGCGGCAAAATCCGCTCATCATGCGTAACCATCACTGCACTCTTGCCCTGCTCTTTCACGAGCCGTGCAATCATGCCGACAATATCCAGTCCACGTTCCGCATCCAGACTGGCTGTTGGTTCATCCGCGAGCAGGACAGCCGGATCGTTCATCAACGCCCTTGCAATGGCGACCCGCTGACGTTCCCCGCCAGACAGCTTCTCCGCATATGCCTTCCTCCGATGGGTCAACCCCACCGTATCCAGCAGCTCATCCACTCGCTTCTCCGCCTTATTTTTATCCGTTCCGGCGAGCTTTGCGACCACCATGAGTTGTTCTTCTACTTTCAGATATGGAATGAGGTTGGCACTTTGAAATATAAAACCCAGCTGCTGTAATCGCACATCGGATATATCCTGTTTGCTTTTGCCCATAATAGAAGCCCCGTCCAGCAAAACCTGTCCTTCCGTTGGTTCAAGAAGTGCGCCAGCAATGGACAGGAATGTACTTTTGCCCGAGCCGGAAGGCCCCATTACGGCCACAAGTTCCCCTTCGGCAACCTCAAGGTCCAGTTTGTCCAGAATCGTGCGTTTGCTGCCGCCATCTTCAAAGGTCTGTGTAATTCCCTGTAATACCAATCGGTTTCTCATGCTGCTGTCCTCCCAATCGCATCAAGTGCATCAATTTTGGTAACCTTCCACACCGAGAATAACGAACCCGCCACAGACATGAGTATGAATAACACACAGGTCAGAGCAAGGGTGGACAAGCCTAATTGAAACGGCATCGATGCAGGAAGAATGGACTCGAACAGTCGAACCAATAGTACGCTAATGACCAGACTGCCAACCGACAGAACCAAGACTTGTAACGAAACACTACCCGCCAGATAAGCATTCCGCGTTCCTATGGCTTTTAATATCCCGAACTGACTTGTTTTCTGAATTGTGATGACATAGAAGAATACCGCAAGCACAAACGCCGAGATGACATATAGAAAAGCGATCATCATGAGCAACGATCCCTGCTCTTCCTTATAACCAGGAATGGCCGATACGGCATCCGACTTTGTGATGACTTCCGTATTAGGCATTGCAGCACTCAGGCGGTCTACCTGATCGCCCCCACCCTTAATCGCAATGGCATTGTACACCGGAGCATGAGCATTGGTGTCTGCTGAACCTTGCGAAGTTCGTGAACTTCCCTGAAGTGCGAGCCATTCCTGTGCATTCAAGAACACTACTGGGGAGTGACTGAAAGACTCATTTTGTACAAATCCACCAACGGTCCACTCCGTTCCCGAAGCTTGATCGACCAAGACGGTGCCAATTGTGACACCAGATTCAGACAACTTTTGGTCCACCACAACCTGCCCTTTTGTCTGATCCGTAATCGGAGACCCTTCAGTCACCGTTGGAGCAAGCCAGCCCTCCGGATTAACCATGAACAGCGTGACATCGATCTTTTTTGTGTCGCCGGTTGGACTGACGGTTGTCATTTTCACACCGAGTGGCTCAGCGTTCTCTTGCCCCACCACGGAGCGAGCTTGATTAAGTTGATCCTGATCCACTTGTGACCGGGTGAACCGATGATTCGAATCCTGCTCCAGCACAAAGTGGGTTGCTGCCATATTTTTGACCGAAGCTGCGTTATCATACGCCAGCCCCTGTGCAAGACCTGTAACAAACAGTACCAGAAATGAAACCAGCACCATGATTGTAGCAATTAAGGCATAGCGCCCTTTGGCATACCTCATTTCCCGAATAGCCAAGTACATGTTCTGTGACCTCCCTCTTGATAATCCAAGTATAGGAGGCGAAAATGAACGGCAAATGAATAACAGATTACATCTGCGGAAGTGTCACCGTAAAGACCGTACCCTCAGGCGAACTGGAAACCTCGATCGTACCGTCATGAATTCGGATAATTTTCTGCACAATGGCAAGTCCAAGCCCGGTTCGTCCAGAAGAACGTTCCCGCGCACGATCCACCCGATAGAATCGATCGAACAGGAAAGGCAGATGCTCCGCAGCAATCCCGTCTCCTGTATCCCGAATCTGAATCACACACTGGTTATCCGTCTGCTCGGCGTGAATCTCGATGCTTCTTCCCTGCGGTAGATGATTTACCGCATTGCCCAGTAGATTCATCCAAACTTGCATGAGCAGCACTTCATTACCGACTAGCTGGATGGATTCGGGCACCGAAATCCGAAGCAGCAGTTCTTTTTCTTCCAATTGCCATTGCAGCACCTGAACGGCTTGCCGGAATTGATCTCGCAGAGAGAACTTTACTTTGCTCAGATCTTCGTTGCCTTGTTCTAGGGAGGACAGGAGTAGCAGTTGTTTGCTGAGCAAAGAGAGATGACGGCTCTCCTCCTCAATGATTGATGCATAGTGCTCTCTTTCCTGTTCAGGCAGATCCCGATCCGCCACCAATTGGGCAAAACCCTGAATCGAGGTCAACGGCGATTGGATCTCATGGGATACGTTGGATACAAACTGCTGCCGAGCCTGATCTACCCTTTCCAATTCACGACTCATGGTCATGAAATGCTGGGCCAGCTGTCCAATCTCATCCCGCCGTGCGGTAGGCAATTTCAGATTATATTTTCCTTGCGCAATCCGTTTGGTTGCCTCGGACAGACGTTCAATCGGATTGACCAGATAGCGGGTACTGATCAGAAAGATCAGGATACTAATACCTATCGTCAATGCTCCAATCAGCGCAAAAAAGATCCGCAGCTCACCGAATTGCAGAATTACATCCGGACGCATAAAGAGAGCGTAATTTGCATTGCCTAGCTGTAGATGAACACCCACGGTATTGCTTAATTGATTATCGAAGAATCCGGTAATGAACGGTTTGCTTGGAAACTGGGCGACGCCATGGTATACCTCACCCCGCAGCACCAGATCTACAGCTTGCTTATTCAGATCTTTCTCACGGAATTCGCGGCCATAGAATTGGTTGTTGCCTTTTCCATCCGTTACATAGATTTCGTACCCGAGTGCGGCGGCATTGTTCAAATACTGCTCCATCGTGCCGGGTTGCTGTTCCACAAATTGCTTCATATGCGTCGCGATGCCCACCAGCTTCTCATCATTAAAATCCTTGAGCTTTGTATGATAGTAGATGTTGGACAAAAGAAAACCAAGCATGCCGCTGACCATAATCACGGCAATTGTAATGAGGAATACCCGGACGTACAAGGTCCTCAAGGTGCTTTCACCTCCATCTTGTAACCGATGCCCCGCACAGTCTGGATGATGAAATCGTCCGTATAATCGGCAAAACGATCACGCAGCCGCTTGATGTGCACATCAACGGTACGGTCATCTCCTTCGTAATCTGCTCCCCAAACGAGCCGAATGAGCTCATCCCGCGAGAACAACCGCCCTGGAAACTGGGCAAGCTGTGAGAGTAATTCAAATTCTTTCATCGGTAAAAAGAGAATGGATTGCCCATCGGTAACCTCCACATTGTTTCGGTCAATGACGATCCGGTTCATACGGATAATATCGCTGGATGTGCGATGGTACCGACGAAATAACGCCTTTACCCGGTAGACTAATTCTTCCGGTTCAAATGGCTTGGTCACATATTCATCTGTTCCTTTCAAATAACCATCTCTCTTGTCAGATAGCTGATCTCGTGCCGTCAGCAACATAATTGGAATATCGTAGTGCTGCCGAATGTAATCACATAACTCCAGTCCGTCCATGCCGGGCATCATCACATCGAGGATCGCCAGATCGATCGGCGTTTCTTGCATCAGTTTGACCGCTGCCAATCCATCCTGCGCTTCATGGACCCGGTATCCTTCCTTGGTCATGACATGCCGCAGGAGTGCTCGAATATTGGCATCATCGTCTGCCAGCAGCAGATGTTTCATAAGGTTGTCCGCCCTTCTATGTAACGAGTACATCTCACTTTGATCCTGCACAGATGGTAGCATAAAAGCAATCTCATTCGCCAGTACACATTCCCGGAAACACCGCGGCCATGTTTACATTTCCATGAATCTGGTTGACACTATTATGAGGCGCAACTATAATAAAACCATAACATATGAACAAACGCTCATATATTCATTTGTTAGTGGTTAACCATCGCTAAGGATCAATTATATCCACACTAGAAACCATATTACATAACGGAGCAAGGCTCCAAAGGAGAGGATTTATATGTCCGGACATCATCACGATCAGAACCATGGGCACGATCATGGACACAACCACGCTCATACTACCAATAACAAGAAAGTCCTGTTGTTTTCCTTCATTATTATTACCATCTATATGATCGTTGAAGCCATTGGTGGATTCATCACCAACAGTCTAGCGCTCATCTCGGATGCAGGTCATATGTTGTCCGATTCCATTGCGCTCGGGATCGCTTTGCTGGCGTTCACCTTTGGTGAAAAAGCGGTGAATACTGGCAAAACGTACGGATACAGAAGATTTGAAATTTTGGCCGCTACGTTAAACGGAATTACGTTAATCGCCATTGCACTCTACATTTTCTACGAAGCGATTGGGCGTTTTATCAACCCGCCAGAAGTCGCAACCGTAGGCATGTTAATCATCAGCGTCATTGGATTGCTCATCAATATTCTGGTGGCCTGGATCATGATGCGTGGTAGCGATACAGAGAATAACCTGAATATGCGCGGGGCTTATCTCCATGTCATCAGTGACATGCTGGGATCGGTTGGGGCCATCGCGGCAGCCCTGCTCATGATGTTCTTTGGCTGGGGTTGGGCCGATCCACTTGCGAGTGTAATTGTCGCGGCACTGGTATTGCGTAGTGGGTTCTATGTCACCAAATCATCCCTGCATATCTTGATGGAAGGCACTCCAGCCAATGTGGATGTGAATGAACTGGTGCAAACCATCAAACAAGTCGATGGTGTCAAAGGTGTACATGATGTGCATGTCTGGTCCATTACCAGTAACTTGAACGCGCTGACCGCTCATATCGTGGTGGATGGAACGATGGATGTTTATGCATCCGAGATCCTGGTTCAGAAGATTGAACATATGCTGGAACATAAAGAAATCAAACATGTGACGCTCCAAGTGGAGTCCGAAAAACATCTGCATGACACCTCGGTACTATGTACTGTCAAAGGCGACGCACCAGATGCCCATGCGCATCATCACCATTGAGATGGTATAACATTATAGCTGTAAACAAAAACAGGGCAGTTTCCCGTTAAAGGGAATGCCCTGTCTTTTTGTTTGCAGAAGTTCAGCTTTTTGCATGAATAGAAAATGGAATAGCCTTTACTTTATCTCAGCAGGCTCTGAACTACTTGTACCTGGCGAGTAACTTCTCTTTCTTCTGATCGAATTCATATTCTGATATGATATTTTTCTCTTTTAATTCACCCAACTGAAGCAGTTGTTCATGAACATTCACAGGGGTCTTTTTTCTCTTGCTTGATATGATCAAGGTTAGAATTGAGAAAAGCAGACCATACAGGACACCCAAAATCCCCAAACCTGCCGCTACCTCCGCACTTTCTTGCGAACCATCTATAAAAACTACGATTAATAAAAAATTGAGTACGAACCCAATAAGGCTGACGATTGATAATACTTTCAATGAATATTCCTCCTAAATGTTATGTATGTTCTATTCAAACTTCAGGAAAGGTCGGTCAGAAGACTAAACATTAACCTCGTCCCAGTTTATAATGACGTATCCAAGCTGAAACAACAGGATGACAATATAACTGATGTTGATTCCCAAACTGGTCTTAACTTTCTTGATCTGATCCAAGTAGTCTTCTTTGTTCATTTTTCCGTGTTCCAGCTTGGACTTCATATTTTGTTTTTCTTTCCAGAACATGTAGAACTCAAGTATAGCAAATACTCCCCATGCCAATGGATATACCAGCAACACTGCATTAGCAACTGACAACAGCATAAGGGAACCTTCTTCCAAACCTTTCTCAATTCCTAATTTGAAACTTATATGCACACTCAGGGTCAGAATGACTAAACCAAAACCTATAAAACTTAAATACGGTGTAAATTTGTCGCTTCGCATATGATCTTCCTTTCCGGCAATCTCCATTGGTCTTGTGACTGTTTCATTCAAGATTACAGAGTCACTGTAGCCCAAATACTCAACTTCATTAATCTCCGCCACCACCACAAGATGAACAGCTGGATGAGCTGCAAGAAGAGTCGGAAGATGACCCCGAGGATGATCCAGATCCTCCCGAGGAACTACTACTGTCAGTACATTGATCAGCATAACAGCTGGAACTGCTCGTGCAGCCACTGCTTGACGAGGAACCATAGGCTGCCTTTTCCTGTGGAAGAATTTCCTGTTCTAGCCGCCCCATGTGTAGCCCATATGTCGCCTCGCTATGCATGGAGTAATACACCATGGCGCTAGCCATGACGAGAGCTACATCGCTACTTCCGGAAAATGCTGGAGATAGCTCTTCTTCACTTAGCGTTGCGGATCTACGTAGTTGATCAATCAAGTAGGCAATCACCTGAGCAGCTTCAGGATCTTCCTGCTTGCGTCTGGCATGAAACAGTTCATTCACCAGTTCAGATTGATCTCCCTGTGCGATCAGCTTCTGTACATCACTGGTTAATGGGTAAGTGAAAAAATCACCCCAGATTGCAGCACTGTAGGGAGTGAACTCAAATAATTGACAGTACACCCAATCAAACCATGCACGTGCTCCTGGCGTTTCGCGGCGGGTGATTGCCGGCTCATGGTGCACCGTGGAACCCATGAATTCTGCACAAAAATCAGCGTAAGATTTCGTGAACATCAGCATCTCATGCCACAAATCATCAACTTCATCACTGAACATGGGCACCTGCTTAAGTAATGAAGTCATAATGAAATATCGCTTAAGCTCTATCAATTTCCACCGATACTCCAGCGTTTTCATGTGAGGATATTCCTTTTGAATTCGGATCTTGAGTTTGTTGGCAAAATGCTTATTGTAACTCTTCTCCAATTGAAGAATGGTTTGCTGATAGGAGACTTCTTCTCGAAGTCCAAGATTCAATGGTGCTTTTTTTCGTCTGTACGTAACTTTCATCTGTTTTCTGCGTCTTCCTGCTGCTGGACGGAAAATCTTGAACTTACGTCGAACCAAATAGGCTGTTACAACTAATAAAACTGCTGCAAGGTAGTAGTAGATCGGCATAATATAACCGCTCCTCTCCGTTGATCTTCTCTATGTAGGGTTAAACTATCATTAGTATAAATGAGGAACGGCAGTTATTAATAGAGCCCTTTGGCATACATGCCAGGGCTCTAGTTTAGTATATTCCATTGTTGCTCATTGTTATGAAATGGCAATGATTATTGGAGATAGGGTATTTCCCGGGAAACTTTCCACCCATGGCGTACTCCCCCCAAGGCACACCTACCGCTAAAGCAACTTGAAAGAGAATCACGATTAGGATCAGGAAGGTAAATGCTATTGCTGACGTTAATACGATCATGACCACACTCCTAAATCATAGGTGATTATAATGGTTTATCATAAAGTACCCGAGCTTGATCACAGTTCAACGGTTCGGTAAAAGACACTTTCAAGAAGTATTCCAGCTGCCATTGCTGCGTTTTTACAGCCTGCTTACTTGTTGGCTTATCCCAAGGCGGATATACACGTATGGCCCGTTTGCCACCTTTGCCTTGATCCGATACGATATCTCGCTGTAACAATACATGCTTTGGAAACACAAATTGACCAAAGTGGCTGCCTGTGCGCGTACTAATGACATACATATCTGCTGGATCTGATACATCATATGGCTGTGTCGTTCCATCCTCACTCCGCTGCCATAGGGTAACAAATTGTCCGATCTTGGTTGGCGTCGTTTTGGCGACGCGGAATCGAATGGAGAGAGAATTTAAGGTAAACACATATGCCCCATATTCAGCATTTTGTGCTTCTTCATGTGGTTGTGAGCATACAAAACCACACTTGTCATAGATAAGTTCTTTACTGGCAAGTAAGTCGCCATGAAGCATATCGGAGGTCCATCCATTCGGACTATGCAAACTATTTTTGTTATCCAACTTGTGATACCTCTCCTATCTTGTTTAGTCTGAACTGGAGCATTCACGATAGTGTGAAAACTTTGTTAGTTCAAAGTTCCTGACATAATCGCTTCCATTCCTGCCATGCCTTCAAGTATTCAGGCAGATCATCCGGATGATGCTTGTTACTCAGCCCAATTCGGCAATATAGATGAACCAGAGCTTCCTCTATTAATCTGGATTTTTCCATTTCCACCTGTTCCAGAAGTTCGAATGTAGCAAATAATGTTTCGGTGTTGATATTATCTGGCGAGGAGCTAAACGCATACAAAAAATCATAGAGGATAGGTCCAACCATTGGAGATGGATCAATGACGCCTATGAGTTTATTTTGAGCAAATACAAAATTATGAACCCCCGTATCGCCATGTAAAAGAAACTTCTCTTCTTCCTCATGAAAAAGACGATCCACTTTGAATTGAACCAGATTATAATCATCTGTTGTTAAAATACTGCCGATATTCATCTTTGCTTCTTGAATACTAATCTGATTGAATTCTTTCCATGTCCTCTGCGGGAACTCTATTCTGCCCCATGATTTCGTATCTGTAGAACGCACATATGTATTGAATAACTCTTTCACCAGACGAGTTAACCATTCTCTCTTCAGGCCCCGGTTGAAATGGGTCGTACCTTCCATATACGTATAAATAAAATGAGTGTTAGCCGGGTCAGTGTACAAAACTTCAGGCAATAACAAAGAATTCTTATACGTATCCAAAAACTGCTGGGCGATGTGAATCTGTTCGGGTTCATCTGATTTCAAAATATAGTGCTTATTCAGACTTGTACTCAACCGATAAACACGTCCAGCTGTGGTACCTGACAAACTTTGAATTCCAGATATTTCTTCGTTGATATGATGCATCTTGAATAAGTTATTGATCTCATTAATCGTTGGATTAATTAACATATGGTTCTCCTCATAATAACTAGGATCTGAATTCATTTGTCGAAGATAAGGTGAGTATAAATTCCAGCTGCACAGTGGGTTGGGTTATCTTTCAAAATGGGCCCGTTCTTCTTGATTGGAACTAAAAATATAATCTGGATACTGGTTTGCCATGGGTGGAAGCTGATCCTCGGGGAAAAACTGTAAATCCTTCATCTCTTCATTATCGGGCGTGAGTTGCCCGGATTTGATCCTGCATTCAAATACGATAGTCAAATATTCGACCTGATGACCATTGCTGTATGTAATCCTTCTTGCTTCACCCCCGTATATTCCGATAATCTTCTCGGGTTCAACAACTAAACCTGTCTCTTCCAGTGCCTCTCTTACCATCGCTTGCGCCGGTGTCTCACCAAGCTCAATTGCTCCAGCAATCAACCCCCAGGTTGATTCGTTATGTTTACGACCGAACAGGATCTCCCCTTGTTCATTTCGGATAATCCCAGCTACACCCGGCATAAAAACAAGCTCGTTGCCGATCTTTTCCCTCAGGTTTTTGTAATAGTCTGACATGCCCATACACAGTTACCTCCTGTCTTTTAATTACTGAATTCTCTTCCATGAATGATCCATTGTACGGCATCCCAAATATCTTCTGCGATATAATCAGGTTCGGTCTCCATCCATTTGTCTCTGAATTTGGTTAATGAAGATTCCCCCCAGCCTGTTCGCACCATGATCTTGGTCGCTCCTACGGCATGGGCAGCAAGCATATCTGTATCTCCTACATCTCCAATAACGATACATTTGGATAAATCCAAACTGTGTTCCTCTGATGCCTGTAATAACATTCCGGGTTTAGGCTTTCTGCAACTGCATTCTTGCTCATGCGGACATATATAGGAGTGATCGAATCCGTACTCGCGAAATTGCTCTTCAAAATCCTCAACACTCGCTTCTCCACGTGAGATTCGATATTGATTCGTAAAAGCCAGTACCATAATTCCTTCTCGTTTTAAATGCATAATTGCTTCTTGAGCATTTGGGTATAATCTGAAATCTCTCGGATGAATAAAATGACCTGTACCACCAATTGTTCCATCTCTGTCTATAAAAACAGCTTGTACGTTTCCCTGTGGTTTCATTATGGTCTGTTCCCTTCTTAAAAAAATTTCAAGTCTTGTCGTTCATCTATACTTTCTCATCAATAATATGCTTGCTACCATCTTGCTGCTTATGGTGTTGCAATTTTTTAATTTCAGTTTTCAGATAGTGTACTTCTTTGATTAATACATCCAGCTTTTTCGATGTTTTGGATGAATCTATCGCATAACGTACAATTGCAGCAAAGATAAGAACGACAATTAAACATATAAGTGATACTACTAAAGCTCCATAAAACTCCAAAATGGTGTTCAACTCCTTGCTGTCAAAATAATATGTTATAAAACTCTTCTGAAAACCAAAACCATATCATCCCTAATATAACCATTATGGTGCCTAGTACTTTTAATATTATTTCGATATGTTTAGGGATATCACTATTAGGTGGGTTATCTTCAAACTCGTAATTCGGTTTAATTTTTCGATATCTCATCAGAACAAATATTTTGTATAGAAAATCAGGAAAGAAGTAACATGCAATGCCCACGACAAATACGGGAGTAGATAAATAACCAAAGGTACTGGTGGTCCATTCCATCTCTATTCCCTCCATATTCATCCTCTTGGCCTCTCTCATTCTTCCTCTACGAGAATATCAGCACAGCGAACAATCAACTCAGGCATATTCTCTCCATCAAATAGAACATGAAGCTCATATCCGTTATCGATCCGATACAGCTCTTGATACAGCCAGTAACTGCCTACAATCTCACCATCTTGCTTAAGGATTTCCGGCGCAACGAGCGTGAGTTTATTTATATTGGTGAAGCCCCCACGGGTGTCAAAACGAATGACCACTTCATCTCCCGTCAGTAGTTCCATCACTGTACAATCATGAAATTGAACCCGACTACGGATTTCATCGGGAATATCCTGCGCTAGAATGGCTTCCCTGTATTCATTCGATACACGCTCCATCTCTCTCCTATTTTCTGCACTCTGTTTCTTCAGCTGGAGCATAACTTCTCTCGTGCAATAACCCAACGTAAATACACGGATATCCGCAATTTGCTCATATATTTCCTTTGGTAATCGTTCTTTCTGGTGTTTGTAATCCCATTCCTGCATCTCTTTAAATGCAATTCTATGCTGTAGCTCGTCAAAAGGAGGCCTCACATCATAATCCGCGATTAATTTCTCGATCCGCTCTCTTTCTTCAGCAGGCATCTGATATACTTTTTTATCATCTTCCGATATTTCATTCCCACTAAGAAACTTTTCGGCAGGTACAAAAACATGGCCATTTTGCTCCAGCAAAAAACGAGGATCTGTATTATACATCTCACGCTGAAACTCTACATACTCTTTTTCTTTTCTCTTATAACGTCGCAGGAAAAGTGCTTCGTCCAATTCGTAAGTTCCTCTATGTACCCTCATCCCAAAATGAAGCCCTGTCTGCTGACAAAGCTCATACCATTCTTTAGTTCGATATCTCATATGCATCTCTCCTGTTGATTTATAGAATCTACTTTGCTATTGAAACTTAGAGCTTTTTAATTAGTGAGGACATGATCTCCTGCATCAGGCTCCTCGCCTTCTTGGGAATTCCCCAACTGGGTCATCATTTAAGCGCTCACCGCTCGTTAGGAATTGCTCATTGTTTTCATCGCTACTCCTCCAAAATCTTCAGCCTCAACGATTCCTTATACTCAACAGACGTACTGGTCTACCCCACGGTTTGAAAAAATTTATGTTTGATCTCTTTGTCGTTTCGCGCCGCCCATTCATACACTGATTCTACGCCTGCGGACTCCTGACCTCGTTGAAAATAAAAACATAGATCCATCGGCACTAACCGTTTACCATAGAGTTTGATGCCAATCCGTCTGTAATTCATATAAATACACTCAATCTGAGATGCATCATATCTCTGATGTTTCATAGAAATCACATGATCGCTTTCCAGCGTAATACTGGGTTTAGTGAAAAACAAACGCCAGAGCAGAAAAACGATGTAACCGAGAATAAAAGTCAATATAACGATCAGGAAGTACTTCATAATACCATTTTCATCATAAATAATATTTCTGAAAAACATAGCTTCAATGACCAACATACATAATAGGCTCAACCATGCTCTTGGATAAATCGTCTTGTATGTGATGAGTTCCACCTCCTAATTATTCTAACCATTAATCCGAAGCCACTCGGAAGGGGCTTTTCTGACAAAATGCTTTTCAACAAAATCCAAGATGTCTTCAATTCCGGGCAATGCCGCATTTTCTTTAGCTTCGTCAAACGTCATCCATTGGTACTCGGTATGTTCATGATTTAACCGGACAGGCTGGCGTTCATCCACATATCCTACGAATACGGGAGCGGTATAGATATACTCCCCCATGGGTGAATAATATTGTTCGAATTGATTGGCAGAATACAACCGGACTTCCGTAATACCTGTTTCCTCATGAACTTCTCTGAGTGCAGCTTCCCATGCCTTCTCGCCCTTTTCTATCCCGCCGCCAACATAACACCACTCGTTATGCAACATACGACCAGCCCGCTTTAGCATCAGTACACGGTATTGATCGAGGCTTTTCTTCAACAGAACTACAGCCACGCCTTCACAACGAATAGGGACTACCTGTTTCACGTGCTCCGCACCATTCAATTTCTCGCCCCCTTCTCTTCAGAATCGAAGTCCTCCAAAACTTTAAACTTATCTCCGTGGATTTTATCCAGATGCTCTTCTCCCCAATAACACAAATGGTCCAGGGCAGGCTTGAGTCCCCAGCCGTAGTCCGTCAACTCATATTCCACTTTGGGAGGTACCTCTGAATATACCTTGCGCTGTATGATCTCATCCTTTTCAAGTCCTCTGAGCTGTGTTGTCAGCATCTTCTGCGTAATGTCCGGTATTAACCGCCGAAGCTCCGACGTGCGTTTCCGTCCGGTCATCAAATGATAAATAATCAAAGGCTTCCACTTCCCACCCATTACTTCCAAGGCCGCTTCCACGCCTACTTTATATTTTTTTGGAGCACTCGTTTCTCCATGTTCTGTCATTTTTGAACCCCTCCATAAATAGGCTATCAAGGTGAAGCATGATCTTTTTTTCTGCTATTTTTTCCATTATTCAAATCTATTTCAAGGCATTCATTTAGGGTACTTTGATGTTCCTATGGCACTTCATTCTTCCTATAGAACATCAAAGTGCGTACTTCCAGATGTTTTCATACCTGTTTATAATAGCATCAGCCACTGATTTATGGCTACAAGACTGCAATCCAGAAAGGTAGTGAAAGATAAGATGAACGTACTCGTTGTAGTATCCCACCCAAGAAAAGACTCCTTGACCTTTCAGGTAGCTCAACGTTTTGCACAGGGTCTTACCGATGCCGGTCACGGTTATGAGATATTGGATTTGCATGGAATTGGCTTCGACCCAATTCTCCGAGAGATGGATGAACCAGACTATACCCAAGAAACTCAGGTGTTCTCGCCTGAGGTTGAAACCGAGATGAAGCGATTGAAGAAACACGATGCTGTGGCTTTTGTGTTTCCTCTCTGGTGGTGGCATCTGCCAGCCATGTTGAAAGGTTATGTGGATCGTGTCATGAACAACGGATTTGCCTACGGCGCGAACAAGCTCTCTCATAAGCAGATATTGTGGATCTCTCTTTCGGGTGTGACGGAAGAACAGATGCATAAGCGCAACTATGGTCAATCGATCACCAACCTGCTCAATGTGGGAATTGCCGATTACTGCGGCGTGTCCCAATCGAGGGTTGAGTTTTTATATGAAACGTTGGAATCCAAGCCTGAGCATTATGAGGCACTGCTGAACCATGCACATCACTTGGGACTGAACTATGTCAACGATATTCCGACTCCATGATCGTATGAGAAAAAAGGTGTGAACCTAATATGAATTCTGAAGTTTAGTGGTACGTTCAATAGCGGATTACTATACTTGAACACGGCAAAAAGGTCGCTCCGAAGAGCGACCCTGCCTGTGTGTCTTGCATTATTTTACTGTCGAGAGAAGAAACTTCTCCAGCATAGTGATATCGGTAATACTATGGTTGCAAGCTGTGTTATCCATGCATACGTACTGGGCAATGGAAGAAAAGTTATCCGGCGAATGAGCCTTGGTCTTCACGTTGAAGAATCCGAGCTCCTGATGACGATGACAGAACATGCAGTACCCCTTTTTGTTCGTAGGTGTAATCCGTCCCTCAATACCGAGGAATCTGCCTTCGTACGGGTACACGATGAACAAACGGCTCGTCGCAATGTCAGTCCATCTCAGATAGGTTGTGTGTGCGTAATCGATGGATTCGAGATCGGGCACTTTGAGCTTCTTGGCCTTTGGAAAAAGCTTCTGAATCTGCTTCGCTGATACTTGCGGATATGGAATCAGATATGATTCGAGCTGGTTCAGATACGTCTGCAATTCATGTGTCGTCTCATACGTGGATAACTGCTCCAGCAGTTGCTTCTGCTCCGAAGTGAGTTCATCGAAGATGCTCACCGCATTTGTGCCGACCGTATAACGGACGGTTTCCAATACTTTGGGATCCACAACCGAGCGTAGCGTTTTAAGCAGGAAATCAGCTTGTTTTTGAATATAATTAAATTGATGATTCTGAATAAATGGTGTTTGCATGGCGTTCAGCCCCTTATTTTTATTGGAAGAACAAATAAGGTGCAAAGCCTGCGGGATGTAACATTATGTTGATGTTGATTCCAGGGCAACAATCTCATTTTTGTCGCGCCCTACACAAAGTCCGCCCCTATTCAGGCTTTGCGTAAGGCTTTCTAGCGAACGAGCAATCCGGCATTATCCATATTGCCACGTCATAACCCCCAATGCAGTAGATATACAGGAATTATAGCAGGGCAGCATAGTGTAGGCAACGGGCTTCGTTCCAATTTCCTCTGTTCAAGAAATATGATTACATCTCAGGCTTTCTTCCCATTCTCCACGAAATGATCTACCGCTGACTGCTCAATGGCCAGTCCTTCCGTGTAACGCTCCATGAACAAGGCAAATCCATTCACATCCGTGCTATTTGGAGAAACCTCTTGTCCTTCTGCATCAATAAACACCTTGGTAGTAAGGTACTCCGCCAAACCCTCGTGCTGCTGCTTATTAACCATGTAGGAAGCCAAAATAGCCATTCCCCATGCGCCACCTTCACCAGCGGTAGACATGACCGACACGGGAATATTCAGTGCGGATGCGCACATTTTTTGAGCGACTAGTGGGGTTTTGAACAATCCGCCATGCGCCCAAATGTGCTCAATCGTTACGTGCTCCTTCTGTGTGAGAATATCCAGCCCGAGCCTTAGTGCAGCAAACAGATGGACTCTCATAAAGTTTGCCAGGTTGAAGCGGCTCTCTGGAGAACGTACGAACAACGGACGACCTTTTGCAATTCCTGTAATGTTCTCGCCTGAATAGTAGCCATAGCTCAGTAAGCCACCGCCATCAGCGTCAGCTTTCAGTGCTTCATTGAACAACACACTGAATAACTGGTTCATATCGGGCTTCTGTCCCATCGCCTCATAAAACTCACGGAACAAGTCGACCCAGGCATTAATATCGCTGGAGCAGTTATTCGCAAGAACCATAGCCACAGGATTGCCATCAGGTGTAGTCACGATGTCAATCTCAGGGTATACCCTAGATAGGTTTTTATCTAATACAATCATGGCAAAAATCGATGTACCTACGGAAATGTTACCCGTACGTTTTTGGACGCTATTCGTAGCAACCATGCCTGTTCCAGCATCGCCTTCCGGAGGGCAAAGTGGAATATTGGATTCCAGATTACCTGATGGATCTAACAGTCGGGCACCAGCTTCACTAAGATATCCGGCATGTTCACCGGCAGTGTACACTTTAGGTAAAATATCTTTAAGATTCCACGTGTAGCCTTTGTCGGCAATTATATCGTCAAACTTCTTCAACATATCTTCATGGTATTCCAGTGTGGATTCATCAATTGGGAACATACCTGAGGCATCCCCTATACCAATAGCTTTACTGCCAGTTAACAGCCGATGTATGTAACCCGATAACGTCGTAATATAATTGATGTTCGTAACATGCTCTTCTCCGTTCAAAATCGCTTGATACAAATGTGCGATGCTCCAGCGCTCTGGAATTTTAAACTGGAATTTCTCGGTTAGCTCTGATGCAGCCTTACCCGTTGTGGCATTACGCCATGTACGAAACGGAACCAATAACTCCCCTGTTTGATCAAGTGCAATGTAACCCTGCATCATAGCAGAACATCCGATTGAGCCAATTTTTTGTATCGTTACACCATAATTTTTTTCAACCTCTTGCTTTAATTGATGATAGGTTTGTTGCAACCCATGAATCATTTCATCCATAGGGTAAGTCCAGTAACCGCCAATCAATTGATTTTCCCACTCATAACTGCTTGAACAGATGGTATTAAAATGGTGATCCATGAGTACAGCTTTGATTCGTGTGGATCCAAATTCAATACCTAGCGAAGTTTCTCCCCTGACTGTTGCTTGTTTCAAGTTTTGATCCATCATCGTATTCATCCTCTCTCAATTTGGAATTCGCCCGATTCGGAAATAGTTGATTTGAATAGCCCAAATCAAGGTGTAAATTTCATGAAGAAAGAGCAGGATTGGAGCTGTAACGGACAATTACAAAGTTAATACCGCCTGTACTTCGCCACATGCCAATATTTCACCGGTTTGAATAAAACCAAGAGAGTCATAAATTTTCTTCGCAACTACATTTTCAGGTTTGTAGGTGAGTTCTACAACTTTGGCTTTTCCACGTGGAAAAGTTCTCGCATACTCGATTGCTTTTACTACCATTTCTTTACCATATCCCTTACCTTGGTATCGCTGGTCAATCATCATCTTGAAGATGCCATAACTGCTATATTCAAAATTGCCATCCCCGTCATCATAGTACATCGAAATAAAACCTACCATATTGTCTTCCTTATAGACTGCAAAAGTAATAATAATCTGCCCCTCATCTGAGGCCACGTACGCTTCAGCAAGTGCATGTTGGTTCGAGGATATGAATCTTTGTTGATCTGGAGTGACTTTAAGTTCAATACATTCGATAAAATTATCCCAAGTTATTCTTCTAAATTCCATTTTGAATTCCCTCCCGCACTCATCATCATTACTATTTTCTTCCTATTTTGTTGCACTAATATAGCTCAATTTAAAAATACGATCATACATATATGTGTAAGAATCGTAATACTCAAGCGCCTTTTTTCTCTCTTCGTGGAAAGACTTTAATCTTTCCTTGTCCCCGGTATGAACATAGGCTATTAACTCAGTACTCGCTTTTTTATATGATTCCACACTATAACCCGCATCAGAAAAATCAAAGGAATTATAGTCTTGTACTGGAGTAAACACCTCTGGACGGATCCAGCCCTTAAATTCGGCTTCCTTTATTAACTGTTGTAATCTGGAGATGTCAACTTGCTCTTCTAATATTACTTTACTAAGAACATCAACCACTTCTTGCTCGATCTTGATGAATTTGCTTGTGAATTCATGATTGGAAAGATGCATCTCTATTAAATTTTTGGTGTAATGAGAATAACTATTCACTAGATTAAGCTTGGAATTCTTATACTCTACCGCAAATCTTGCATCACGAAGAACACTGGCCGGGATATAAGCACGATTTTCAATTATTTTGACTTCTGTCCCTGCCCTGGTCTTTAGTTCTTTTCCATTCAAAAATATACTTATCTTCTGTGGTGCGCTTGTCGCTGCAAAAGCAAGAGAAGCGCTTACTAACGACAAAGCAAGAGTAACAATTATTATTTTTTTCACTTCGTACACACCCTCTGATATGAATAATAAAGATAAGTTTCAATCAGCTATCATCGTACCATTTTATTCAAATAAAGGTAATACACTACATATATGCAACGTTCTTTATCCATACACAAAAAGAAGCCACCTCCCTGGCCTTCCCCAGTTCAGTGACTCCATTTTACAATCCTATTCATTCCCTACATTTAACTACTCCTTAACAGCCCCAACCACGATCCCAGTAACAAAATAACGTTGCAGGAACGGATACACTAACAAGATCGGCAGCGCGCTGATAAAGATCTGCGAAGCCCGAATCGTCCGTTGGGACAGGTTCTTCACCGCTTCTGGATCAAGCTTCGACATATCCGCTTGCACGATGATCGTCTGCATGAATGTAGCCAGTGGAAGTTTTTCCGCATCACGGATGTAGATGATTCCGTCAAAGTATGCGTTCCAATGCCCAACCATCATGAAGAGCGAAACCGTTGCAATAACGGGTACCGAGACAGGCAGATAGATTTTGATAAACGTTTTAAAGTGTCCTGCTCCATCGATGAATGCCGCTTCTTCCAGATCCTTCGGAACGGTACGGAAGAAATTCAGCAACAGAATGATGTTAAATACCGCAACCAATCCTGGCAGGATCAAGGCCAGCAATGTGTTCATCAGTCCCAGCTTCAGAATCAGGATGTACCCCGGAATGAGGCCACCGCTGAACAGCATCGTGATGACAAAATACCAGAGATAGATGTTACGTGCGCGGAACACCCGCGTCTCTTTGGAAAGTGCATAGGCTGCAATCGTATTAACGATTAACGCAAGTCCAGTACCAAGTACCGTCCGCTCCACAGATACCCATAAGGAGGAGAGGAAGTTGGTATTGGCAAATGTCTTCGCATACGCCTCCAGTGTAAATCCAATTGGCCAGAACGTTACGAGACCAGCATTTGCAGGTGCGGATGCGCTAAGTGATACCATGAGCAAGTGATACAAAGGCAGCAAGCAGAGCAGTGAAAGGATGGTCAGGAACACATTGTTGAATATGCTGAATATGCGGTAAGGCATCGTTTTATGATACATTCGTTTGTCATCCTTTCTAGAAAATTCGATATCCGGCGAATCGGTAAGCCAGTCGGTACGAGATCACAATCAGGATCAGGCTGATGACCGATTTGAACAGATTCACAGCGGTAGCGAAACTGAACTGCCCACTAAGCAGACCTTCTCTATACACAAACGTATCGATAATATCTCCTTGTTGATAAATTAACGGACTATATAAGTTAAAGATCTGGTCAAAGTTGGCGTTAAGCACATTACCCAGTGCCAGCGTTGCGATTACGATTCCAATGGGAATCAGTGCCGGGATGGTAATATACATCGTTTGCTTCCAGCGTCCTGCACCGTCCACCTCAGCCGCTTCATACAGAGCCGGGTTAATGCCGGACAATGCCGCGAGGAAGATGATTGTGTTGAAACCAAACTCTTTCCAGACATCACTCGCAATAATCGTGAACCGGAACCAGCTGCCATCCCCCAGGAAGAAGATCGGCTTGATACCAAATACGGATACCAGGAACTGATTGACAATACCCGTCTGGGCCAGAATATCGATCAGGATACCGGATAACGTTACCCATGACAGAAAGTGTGGTAGATACACGAGCGTTTGAATCGTTCTTTTCAGCGCCATCTTCCGTACCTCGTTTAGCAATAAGGCGAAGACAAACGGAATGATCAGATTCATGACAATCTTCGTGCAGGCAAAAAATAGCGTGTTCCACGTAATTTGCAGGAAGTAATCATTTTCCCACATGTACCTGAAGTGCTTTAGTCCTACCCATTCGGAATTGAAAAATCCCAGTGCAGGTTTATAATCCTGAAATGCCATCAAAATCCCGGACATCGGAATGTATGAAAATATAAAGACCATAATGGCCGCCGGCAACACCATGAAGTGCAGAATCCATGGCTGTTTATAGCGTTTTTTTCTCTTTTTATCCAGCTTGTTCCCAACGTTTGCCTGCGGAACCCGCTTACCCTCCAATTTAGCCTCCATAGCACTGCTCCTGTTCCCAAAAAAAGTTTTTGTGTGTGATGGGGTTCTCTGATATAAATAGTATCAAGCCATACTGAGGTCTGCTATATAACATTGTTAGGCTTGATAGTGTTTTGTTAGGGCCATCCTAGGAAGAGGTTAATTTACACACGAATTTAAAGGAGACTTTTCATGTATATATGGAAGCGCTTAATGCCTTTTCAAAATAAAACCAGATCCCGATTCAGTCTATTCGCCAAAATAAACTTGTTAATTGTGGTCTTATTCATCCCCATTCTGATCATGTACACCTACTCGAATAACGTCACCTATGATGTCGTCAGCAAAGAATTGCAGATCTCCAACACAAAACAGCTCACGTTTCTGTCCAGTCAGATCGACTCCCGTATCAATCAGATGATGGATTTCAGCCTGATTCTCTCCCGAGATCCGAATGTCAGAGCCTTCAACGGCCTGAACATGTGGGATGATCGATATGACCGGATGCAGACCCGTTATGTGATTCAGGAGAAAATGACGCTTCAGACGAGCGTTACCGATATATGGCCTACCCGATATGCGGTGTATTCACAGCAGAATGAGGATGTCATCGCCAACTACAATCGAACTACCGGATATGATGAGGCGTATTTGAAAAAAAATATGAGCGGACAATGGACCTATGGGGACCAAAGTGCCGAATCACAAGATGAGATGAAATCCTTCTACTGGTTCTTTACGGACTCCCTTGCCCAACCAGGAATGCTCACTGGAAGCAATCTGGTGATTGAAGCCAGCTTCAGCTATGAGAACATTCAGAATATGCTGGATACGTATAAAGCCGGCGGACAAGGTGATCCTTTCTTATATCACAAAGGAAATGCACCCATTCTGAATCGCAGCGCGGACAAACAGTTATCCGCAGCACTCACTCAGTATCTGGATACGCACTCGCCAGAGGATACCACACAGGACGTGGTCGAACTGAACGGAAAGAAATATCTGGTTAGCTCCGTGAAGTCCACCTATCTGGATTGGCATCTGGTTGACGTCATCCCGCTGTATCAGATTTTGAAACCCATCTCGCTCAGTCAGAATCTGTTCTACACCTGTATGATTTTGCTGCTGGTGGTGGGTATCTCTGCGTCAATCCTGCTGTACCGAAATGTTCAATATCCGATCAAAAAGCTGATCAAAGGTTTACGCCGTGTAGAGCAAGGGGATTATTCTGTCCGACTGTATAGCAAAAACCAGAATGAGTTCTCATTCCTGTTCCGCCGATTCAACGATATGTCCCATCAGATTCAAGATCTGATCGAAAATGTATTCCATGAGAAAATTAGAGCCAGGGAAGCTACGCTGAAGCAATTACAGGCGCAGATCAATCCGCATTTCCTATATAATTGTCTTGGTTATATCATCAACATGGCCCAAATGAAGGACGAGCAAGCCGTCGTCTCCATGGCGCATAACCTAAGTGCGTATTATCGCTACACCACCCGTATGGAACGGGAGACGTCGTCGCTACAAGAAGAGATCAAGCTGCTGATCAACTATCTGGATATCCAGAAGCTGCGCAATGGTCGCATTGAGTATCACATCGATATCCCTGAAGATATGCTTGCCCAGTCGGTGCCACGATTAATGCTTCAACCGATGGTCGAGAATTCCGTCATACACGGCGTGGCGAAGTCCTATTCATCCGGGGAAATCCGAATTACCGGGGAGCGCTTGAATGGTTTTGGCCGAATATACATCGACGACGATGGTCCAGGCCTAAGCCCGGAACAGTACGAAGCGCTAAACTTGAAGATGCAGGAACCTTTACAAGAAGAAATGGGCTGCGGCCTTTGGAATACGCACCAACGAATCACGCACCTGTTCGGCAGTCATTCCTACCTCCTATTCGGCCCATCCCCACTTGGCGGATTCCGAACCGAAATCATCTGGGAGATACCAAAAGAGGACACAGATTCCGATAAAGGTAGTACAGATATGAATTGATATCGATACTAACGATAAGTTGACATTTGATTTTGAACAAACCATTTACACGTGAACGCAGAGGACAGAAAAAACCTGAAGAAACGAAGTGTTCGCCTTTACCCCCAGATTTAAACCTTATAAAATTCATTCAATAAATCTGGGGATAACAGCGATCGGAAGGTTATTCTGTCATCGGAGTGGCAAGTGTAAATATGCCTTAGTTCAACCACCAAGGGAGACATTATAATGCAAATGATGATCGTAGACGATGAAGCACACTGGGTCGATAACCTGTCCATGACCAAGCCATGGCACACGCTGGGGATCGAACATGTGCATAAAGCATACTCGGCACACGAAGCACTACAAATGATCGACACCCACCCCATCGATATCGTGATCTCGGACATCCAGATGCCCGAAATGACAGGTATTGAACTAATTGAACGCATCCGCATCCGGGACAAAAAAATAAAATGTATCCTGTTATCCGGTTATTCCGAATTTGATTACGCCAAAAAAGCCATCCAGTTTGAGGCCGTAGACTATCTGCTGAAGCCGCCAACAGACGATGAATTAATGGGCGCTGTCCAGAAGGCCATTGATCAATTGAACAACGAATGGGAAATTGTCAGTTCACTGACACGAACGCAGTTTACGTTGCGAGAGAATCTCCCCCATTTGCGGGGACGACTGCTCCTAGGGGCGTTGCAAGGACAACGAATCGCCGCTGCGGAATGGGATCGGAAGCTCGCCAATTACGCTCTGCCCTTTCATACCGGGGATGCAGCATTAATGCTCGTACGGCTGGAAGAAGAATTCGGACACTATGACAGCAATGATCAGACCCTGATCGAATATGCGATCATCAATATGGCAGAAGAGATTATGGGTGAGTTTATGGAAGTGTGGGGCGTGAAAGAGGAGCACGGATATCTGGTGTTTTTGCTTCAGTTGAAAGATCGGAAAGGCGATATTGGCAAAGAAACCATTCTGGAGAAGCTATCAATTCAGCTTCAATCCAAAGTAAAACAGTTTCTGAAAGGCTCCCTCTCCATCGTTATCACCGAGTGGTTCACCTTTCCGGATCAGCTTTACGATCGCTTCCGTCAGGCTTCCGCCTATTTCCGGCAGATCGTTGGCGATGAACGCGAATTTGTCATGCGTGTCAGCGATGTCGAGACACCTGCGGCACAAGGTCCCTTGGACGTGCTGTACACCCCGCCCACCTTTATTAGTTTGCTAGAAAGCGGACAGTGGGATACCGCCGAAGAGAAAATACGCGCGGTCTGCGCAGAGCTGGATGAGAAATGGTCGGAATCCTGGGAGCATTGCATGGAAGCTGGTTTTCTCATTACAGCTTCGTTCACTAACATCGCCCATCGGAACAAGCTGACTCTGACCACCTTAATGGGCAATGATGTCGAGGATTTGCAAAGTGGGGAGGTTTTCGCTACCATCAGCAAACTGCGAAAATGGTCGCTCAGTGTGCTGGGCAAACTCAAGGAAGGCACGTCCAACGAGATCAAGGACATCCGTTCCGAGTATGTGAAGAAGATTCAGGATTTTACAGATAAGAACCTGCATCTGGATGTGTCTTTGCGTGTGCTCGCTGACCATGTCAATCTGCACCCGACCCATTTATCCAAAATCTATAAGATCGAAACGGGCGAAGGCATCAGTGATTATATCTCACGCCTGCGCATGGATCGGGCCTGTCACAAGCTGGTCACGACCACCAAAAAAGTGTACGAAATCAGCATGGAGATTGGCTATATGGACCCAGCTTATTTTATCAAAGTGTTCAAACGCCAGTTTGGCGTTACACCGCAAGAGTACCGAGACCAGCATAAATAACATGACTGAAAACCGATCTTTTTGCACATTCACTAATAGAGTCCTATCAAAACTAAAAAACTCATATAGATGCACTCCCGCACAAATTGGTACAGTTACACTGTAAAGATCATACACCGTAGGGGGATTGAACAATGATCAAAATCAAAAAAACATGGTGGTCACTGCTCATGGTTATCGCGCTCATCACGATCACTGCGTGCGGCAGTGGCGAGACAGCCAGTGACAATGGTAATAATACGCCGGGAACTGTCGGCTCAGCTGAAGCAGAGGCTGCTTTTGCTAAAGGAAAATATGATCCACCGATCGAGTTCAGTTCGGTATTAATGCCGAAGAAATACGTGCAAGGAGATACCAAAGAAAATAACGTGCACGATCGCTGGATGCTCGAAACGCTGGGTATGAAGCACAAAGATACTTGGTATCCGGCCAATGACGATCAATACAGACAAAAGCTGCAACTGGCTATCGCCTCTGGCGAAAAGCTGCCTGATTTCGTCACCGTACCCACCAATGCGGTACTGACTAATCAATTGATCGACTCCGGTCAATTCATCGCCATCGATGAGTTGTTCGACAAGTACGCGAGCCAGACCCTGAAAGATCACGCAGCAGCACATCCTGAACTGTGGTATCCGTTCACCAAGGATGGCAAGAAATACAACATGCCGATCATGGAGTACACCGATAACGACGATACACTGCTCTGGCTCCGCGAAGACTGGATGGAGAAGCTGAACCTGGAAGCGCCGAAAACCATTGCAGATCTTGAGAACATCATGGACAAATTCAAAAACGAAAACCCAGACGGTCTGTCTCCAGACAAAGTATTCCCTCTGGCGATCTCGCTGAAAAATAACACCAACACCTGGATGGGTCAGCTCGACTGGTTGTTCGGTGCATACGGCACAATCGAGGAGCAATGGAACAAAGACGCAAACGGCAACCTCGAGTACGGCTCCGTTAACCCAGGTGCCAAACAAGCCCTTGCCAAGCTGGCTGAATGGATGGATAAAGGTTATATCCACGCTGACTCCGCTCTGTGGGACGAAGGCAAATCCGCTGAAAGCTGGACAGCTGGCAAAGCGGGCATTCTGCCTGGCGCAAACTGGGTACCGGACTGGCCTGCACCTGACCTGCTGAAGAACGTACCTGGCTCAAAGTATAAAGCTTACCCTGTTCCAGCTGGCCCAGACGGCAAGATCGGTACGAAGTGGCAGAACTCTGGTGTCAACGCAAGTATCATGATCAACAAGGATGCGAAGCATCCAGAAGCCATCTTCCTGTACTACAACTACTTGCTCGATAACCTGGCTAACCCGGCTGCGGGCAGTGAGTATGAATACGGCTTTGCCAAAGGTTACGACTGGGATATCATTGACGGACAACCGACCAGTGACAAAGAGAAGATCAAAGACTTCTCCAACGAATTCCCTTTCCTGACCGGCCCAGCACGTATCCCGGATCTGTACATGAAAACACTCGTGAAGCTGGCCAACGGCGAGAAGCCTGAAACACCTTACGAGAAACAAATGGCCGAATTCCGTAAACCGGAAAACTGGTATGCAGGTAAAGTCGTGATGTCCCAGATCGACATCCGTAAACAAAACTATTTCACTGGCGCTGCAACACCAACCATGGTATCCAAATGGAACCTGCTCCGTCAGTCCGAGATGGAAACCTTCAACAAAATCATCTACGGCAATCTGCCAATCGATGCCTTTGACCAATTCGTCGCCAACTGGAAATCCAATGGCGGAGATCAGATCACGCAAGAAGTAAATGATTGGTTTAAATCGGTAAGTGCGAAATAAGAATTGAAGAAGTAACACTGGGCAAAATAAAAGAATTAAAAAACAAGCCGAAGCGTGCATTGCCATCGCTTCGGCTTGTTTTTCTATATCTAGTTAACCCAGCACTTTAAAATACGTGAACTTCAACAGAATCTGTGCCCATAACTCTTTTTCCATCTTTCTCTTCTGATCCGACCTCAATACCAATCTTTAATGACTCAGAGGGGAACATTCCCTTTTGATCCGGACTTAAATCGATCACAATCGTTCCAGTACCTCCGCCATTTGCTATGTAATTTCGTTCTCTCCCAATCTCAATCATCGTGCGCCATGAAGAGTCATCAGAATAATTCATCCAGGTGGATACATACTCAGCGGGCTTTAACTTCGATTGATGTTCAGGATAACTGCTGGTGATGCTGTAGACACTCCATCGATCAGGGATATAAAATGCAACACCACCCCAGTCAACGGGGTCAATCTCTACATGTGCTACTATTTTGATATGATCAATTCGCTCCTTCTCACCCTCAACAAATATCGACCCTTCTGTCATAGTCTTTAAATTCGTTGATTTGGCATCCAGATCAAAGTTTTTGACGTGAATGATCTTGCCATTAACCACTGGCTCATTTGCTTCATTTTTATTGGTATTCAAAAAAAGAAGAATAAACACAATCGCAATAAACATAAAAAGCACGATTAAGTATTTAGATCTTTTTTTCATAATAATCATACCTCGCTTTTACCCTTGTTTCTTTAAGCTTAACACATACTCAATGTGCTCCTTTCCTAAATTTAGAATTTGGAAAAGTAGAGCATTAAGGCCGGAGCGGAAGCGCTAAGTTCACGCTTCCGCTCCGGTTTTTAAGTTAAGATCGAGGTAGCTTCCCCTGACTTATGGGTTTGCCTTAGTGGATCAAGCCTCTGTCTCGGTCTCCTCTGGCATCGACTGACCCAGCAAGGATACTGTGAGCTGAATGCCATCTCGTAGTCCCTGCATATACAACCGCTCATTTTCTATGCCTTTGCTGACAATATAACGATTCTCCCACTCGATATATTCAGGTGTCTGCTTGACATCCTTACCTGCAAACAAAACTTCAAATGCTTCGTCTGTTCCCCCACGTACTCGACTCAGTTCAGGATCATGTTCAATCCGGGCAGTCACCTCATCTAGCCTTGCTTGAATCGCTCGTTGCATCCACGTTGGAAAATCCATTGCTTTTCCTCCCCTACGCATTATGTACCGTACTCATCATCGTACCACTCGGCTATGTCTCGCCTTCATCTCACTCACTTGGGCCACCAGTTCATCCACCCTCCGGCTCTGTTCCTGAACCTCAGGGTTCTCCCACAACGGAATCGCTTGCTTCAAGGATGCCTCACCAAGCTGATTAAGCTTGCGCCGTTCCTCTTCCAATAAGTCAAGCAACCGGCTCATACATGCACCTCTCTAGTGGGTCTAAACTGCGCCATGTCTTGTTAAGACTAGACGTGAGCAGTCATTTTAATGCGATTATCGGTTTATTTTATTTTAATTCGATATCCGCATTAAAACAACCATTATTTCTCATACAATTTGGTTGAAATGAGGGGTGTACATAATGAAGCATAGACAAGAACCACCTGGCGACAAAAACATCATCGGCTCCCGAGTCGTAGCTATTCGGAAAAGTAAAGGGATTAAACAACGAGAATTCCTCGCCAGACTGCAAACATTGGGTTTAGATATCAGTCAAACGAGTCTCTCACGATTGGAGGGGCAATATCGTCTTGTTCAGGATTATGAGGTGGTGATGATTGCTAAGGCTTTGGAGGTTTCTGTGGGTTATTTACTTGGGGAATTTAAGGATTGAAGAACGTACATTCAATAAAACGCGTTAATTTTTCATCAACCCCCCAATCAGTAACCTTCCCCCTCCTTTTGCACAAACATCAAAACATGTGAAGGAAGCTTTCCTGCAAACAGCACATGAACAAAAAAAGAGATCTTTAATAACTATGTCGCTTTAAGATGGAATACATTTACGCAATTAAACTGAGTACTGTGAAGAGATTTATTTGAAAGATGAGGTTAAAAGCTGTTTATAGGTTATAGGTATTTTAATTGATTTAACACTTACTGGAATAGCAGCACTCGCATCATCAGGAACACCAATCAAAACAATAATTCAGAAGATCGTTCTTATTCGAATGACAATAAGAAAAAACCACTAATGCAATTACGTATAATAACACTACATATGTACCAATGAGAAGAATGAGAAATGCAGTAAATAAAGATACATAGAAGTATAACCTTCATATTGTGGAAGATGGAGAAAAGTAAAGGCCGACATGTAATTCGGGCATATGAAGACTTTCCTGACCTTATAGCTAGTTATGGATGTTATCATGCAGCCAAGTACTCTAGTGTGTTTTATTACTATGATCTTGTAAATAATAAATTGATAAGAAAAAGGGTGGATTTCTATCCACCCTTTTTCTTATCAAGATTACATTAAATATGAACTTAATATCTATAGTCTTGATTTGAATTATCAAGGTAATTCAATATTGTTTATTTCTGCAAGTTGATTGATTCTTATTTTAATGAAGTTGTAGTCATTTTTTGTTTCCATGTATGCCCATTGCGATTTTAATTTACTTAATTCACTTTGAGATAAAACTTCAGACAAAACAACTATATCTTGTTCAAATTTGTATATTAACTTAACAGAAGTTAAGTTTTTATACAAATTAGTAGTAATCATAACGGCAATAATTAGAACTAATATAGTTTGAATTATCCATAAATATTTAATAGTTCTTTTCTTCCTTTTGGTTCTATTTGTATCAACATTGTAATCATTTAATTTATTTTTATCTTCAATAAATACAACATAATAACTCACTATTGAAACCGAGAAAATTAAACCGACGATCATCCCCGTGAGCATTGATATAACGTCATCTGTTACAGCATTTGTATTTTTCATTGCTGCAGTTAAGTACATTGAATCAGTATAATTTCTGAAAAATATAGAGATTAACCCATTCATAACCCAACCTGCTTTTGTTAACAACGGTTGGAAAACAATGAAGAAAATCATTGACCCCAATATGCCAGAGACTAAGCCAGCCTTTAATCCTTCGATCTTCAAAATATTACTCCTTTTCACTTATAATACTAAAGAAACTTTTTTTATTGTTATATTAGTGTATATATCAATGCTTGCTATGTCTCTTCAAAATCCATTTTTTCTTAAATTCAAATTACACTTTTCGTATTCTGTATTACCTCTGATTTAGCTTTTAAACGTGATACTTGTTGATACAAATGATCTGCTTCCTTACCTTCCTTCCTTTTAGCTAAATTCTCCATATCAATACCCCAATTTATATACGCTTCATGCATATCTGGATTAAATTCAACAGCCTTTTCATATTTCATAAAAGCTTGCTGAAACAAGACTTCCGCTTCCTTGCCTTCCTTACTCTCCGCCAAATCCCCTAACATACTCCCCCAGCTGAAGTACACTCCGTACAGGTCCGGTTTGATTTCAATGGACTTTTCGTATTTCTCAAAAGCTTCCTGATACAATTTCTCTCTTTCCTCGCCTTCCCGACCTTTTGCCAACTTTTTCAATGCAATACCCCAATTGTTATACGTTTCGTGTTTGTCTGGTTTGATTTCTATAGACTTCTCATATTTCTTAAAGGCTTGCTGATACAGTTTTTCTCTTTCTTTCCCTTCCCTACTTTCTGCTAATAGCTGTAAAGCATTTCCCCAATTGTTATACGATTCATGTTTGTCTGGTTTGATTTCTATAGACTTCTCATATTTCTCAAAGGCTCGCTGGAACAGTTTTTCTCTTTCTTTCCCTTTCCTACTTTTTGCTAATAGCTGTAAAGCAACTCCCCAGCAATGATACGCTTCATGTTTGTCCGGTTTGATTTCTATAGACTTTTCGTGTTTCTCAAAAGCTTGCTGATACAGTTTTTCTTTATCTTCTCCTTCCCTGCTTTCTGCTAAATTCTTCAAAGCAATTCCCCAATTATTATATGCTTCGTCTTTGTCTGGTTTGATTTCAATGGACTTCTCATATTTTTCGAAGGCTTGCTGATACAGTTTTTCTCTTTCCTCCCCTTCCCTGGTTTCTGCTAATTTTTCCAATGCAATGCCCCAATTGTTATACGCTTCGTGTTTTTCCGGTTTGATTTCTATAGACTTCTCATATTTCTCAAAGGCTTGCTGATACAGTTTTTCTCTTTCCTCCCCTTCCCTGCTTTCTGCTAAATTTTTCAAAGCAATTCCCCAACTATTATACGCTTCATGCTTGTCCGGTTTGATTTCTATAGACTTTTCGTGTTTCTCAAAAGCTTGCTGATACAGTTTTTCTCTCTCCTCCCCTTCTTTTCCTCTTGCTAAATTCTTTAAAGCAATTCCCCAGTTATTATATAATCCTGACATTAGCTCACGAAGCGTATTATCATTAGTTTCTTTAACTTTCTCTTCTATAATTGATATTTTTTCTTTGTCATAATCTTTGTCAATCATTAAATTAATTATTTCTTTTTTTAATTTATCTATATCAAACTCTACTATGTCTGAAACTGTAATAACGTCCCCCATCTCATACTGTTGTTTGGCTTCTGACACTTGTCGTTTGGCAATTTCTAAACGTTCTTTAACCCCTTGAAAATGCTCTTTTTCATCAATATCAACAATTTCTTGAAGCATTTCCAGTAAAGCAGTAAACGGTTTATCTACAATACGTGGCTGCTCTAATCCTAATTCGCTGTTGAGTTTCAACATAAATGAATCAGAGTCGTAACCTTTTATTAAAAAAGCATTAGTGTGCGGATCGGAAATAAATTTTTCTACCTGAGGTTTTGGACTCTCGTCATTATATGTAATCCAATAGAGGCTATTATCAAATCTACCCAATTTTTTAATATGCTCAAAAACTGGATCTTCACCGCTATAACCGATAAAAATCCAAGGTCTTTCATTTTTAATACTATCAAAGATACGAGGAATTATAGTTTTCACTTTACTCATCTCTTCAGGGGTATTCAGTAACCATAAACCATGACTTTGCCCATGAAGATAAACCACTGATTTTTCTTTAAAGGTTGTCGTTGTTAAATCTTTCAAAATCGCCATATCATATGTTGAAGGAAATATATTAAACATTGCTAAAGCCCTCAACATCAGATTATCGAAGTTTACAGTTAATATATAATCTACAAAGCCTTCTTGCAATAATTGTGCCAAATAAATGTGTGTAACATTTATTTTTGCTTTATCAATGTACCCTTTTAATAGTTCATTTCGTTCGTGTGGTGTAAGACAATTCATCAAGCTTGCATATGTTCTTTGTTTTTCGTCTAAATCTTTAACAAAAGGACTATTAGGATGCTTCTTCAATATATCATTAATAATTTCTTGAGTTAGTGGTATGTTGCCAGAACGCGATGCTCCAGCACCTAAAAAGAAGATCGGTTGAGGTTTATCATTTTCTTTTGCTTCTTTCAATAAATATGCTAAATGTTCTATTGTCAACTCTTGCATCTATTATATTCTCCTTTAATTTAGGGTTACGTTTATATTCAATTCATGTAAACCATAATATCACACGTATATGATAACGCATATTTTTACAATTGCGAAGGAAAATTTAACGAAAAAGGAAGATTCAATAAAAAACTCAATCTCTTATATAAAAGGTCCAGCGGACTTTGAATACACTGGTACATTTTTCCTAACATTCATCCTTGCTGATCTGTACCGTTTCCAGAAAATGAGTGGCGAAGGAGTGTCTCAGAGCATGAATACTTACCTTTTTCACAATTCCTGTACGTCGTCTTGCTTCTA
Organism: Paenibacillus sp. FSL P4-0176; assembly: GCF_037975265.1. Taxonomy (NCBI): domain Bacteria; kingdom Bacillati; phylum Bacillota; class Bacilli; order Caryophanales; family Paenibacillaceae; genus Paenibacillus; species Paenibacillus sp. FSL P4-0176. Next base: position 1,819,929 of record NZ_CP150242.1, on the reverse strand, counting down.
TAAAACCTTCTGAACGCTCCGCTCGATAAGTGTCGATCAGAGGATTTTCCTGGAAACAGCCATTTATTTCTGCACGATAGCCCAGGCGAGAGTTTAAAGTGGCGTCCTCCGATCCTTTTATCCCTTTCCCTGTCTCACGAGGAGTGTTTTCCTTTCAATATTCAGATTTTGCAACGCAGACGAAAAATTCACCTACACTAAGCCGGAAGAATAGCTCAGAAAGCATTCGACCTGATTACAATACGTTTTGATCCTTTTAAGGATGTGTCCTCGTAACTTTTACGCCTTTTGTAACGGTTCTTTGATCAATTGGTTGTTTATTTACTACCATTTCATACGGAACAATCTACTTACAGATAACGGAAAATACTGCTAAAATAAAACGGATGATACAGTTATTTTCATACAACAGTATTGTTAGTAGTACAAACATAAGGATGGGATTTATTTGAATAACAAGAAGCGTCATCACACTTTGTATTCTAGTCATATTGGGTTTTCTGAGATGGGACAACCTTGATTCCAGCGGAGACATTAGTTATAAGTATGATCGATGGGCAGGTCAGAAATGGGTAGAGTTCTATCCGCCGCTAGCTGCTTCATCCAACAGCATGGAGTTTCCACTTATATATAGGGATGAAATAAATCAAAATGATATAGATAAATATTTAGGAAAACAAGCTCTCTCTGGAGAGTTAGTGAACAAGTGGATTGAACGAACAAAGTTAACGGACGGATACATAGGTCTATTATTATTGAATATTCTAGTGGTCATTTACAGTTCTATTAAATTATTTATTTTGATAGACAAAAAATAGGATGCTCTTCATCCCCCTTCAATATGCCGAGGCACAAGTTGCCAAAAGACGGACGTACTAACACAAAGACAGCAGTCCTCGATAAGGAACTGCTGCCTTTACTCCTTCTAATTTATCCCACTTAATACCAATTATATATGAGTCATCCGCGAGCCATTGTAATGCTTTGAATATCTATATTCAGCGTTTAATCTTCTAAACATACAAATTCCACCCCACAACAAAAGCAGCCAATATAGCAGCCGAGATGCCAGACATGATGTACATCACCTTTTGCTTTTTGCTGTGACTATTCTTACGCAGTTTGTACATAAGCAAACCAAGATACACCACTGCTAGAACCACATAAAGTAGATTAAACATTAAATTGATCCGTAACGAAGAATAACCAGGATAATTTGGAAAACTAATCTTCGTCTGTATGATGAAAAGATTAAGAAGGAGCACCACACCTGCAAAGTTAATAGCAAGATGATATTTATTAAAATTGGTGGTAGGCTTTCCTCGTTTATTTCGTTTGTTAAGAAGCATCTGGATTACATAGCCGATCAAAGCAATTAAAGTGAAAATGGCGGCAAACAAAGCAGGAATAAAAGATATTTTAATCAAGTTCACCTTTACATTCGATACAGGCAAATAATCAATGTAAGGAGTAAAGGAAATTTTCTCAACAACACCATTATGCTCGACAACGTTATAAGAACTACTTAATTCAGCTTTTGTGAATTTCTTTATATCAAGGGCAGTAAATAAATTAGTAAATTTAGATGCTGCCCGTCGTGCGGACTGAAAATATCCTCCCCCCTCCGAAGTAATTCTATTAGAATTGACGTTAGCACCAAAAATCTCTTTAGTAAGTCCGTAATAATAAATTTCCTCAAAAGACTGGTTTGTCATGACCACCATCCCAAATTTAGATTCGGGATCAAAGACAAGTTTACTGGAGAATCCTTTCAAATTCCCCTCGTGCATCAGTGTAGGCACCCAGTATTCCATCTCAACGAACCCATGCGCAAATCGCGGAGTAGAAGTCCCGTCATAATATAGACTTGTTGACAACATTTCGTTTAACGTATCCCTGTTCTTAAATAATACATTGCTATCATCCACAGGCATCAACGCTGCAAGGAATTTGCCTAAATCTTCTGCTGTCCCAATCGCTGCCCCAGCAGGATAAAATGTTAAGTATACTCTGTTCTCAGGGATCAGTTTCAAATCTTTTGTATACCCTTCAATCTCATTTCTTCTATGTACTAGGTCTGGATGATCTTGCCCCGTTGGATGAATTGAAGTGTCATTCATATGAAGCGGTTCGAAAATATGTTGATCGACATATTCATAAAAAGGTTGGCCACTTATCACTTCCACGATGTAACCAGCTAGACCAACGCCGTAGTTCGAATAACCCACTATGCTATTCGGTTTATAGATCTGTTTTGGCTCATATTTACGCAACGTTTCTCCTAATTCTAACGTTTCATTCTCAGAGTAATAAAACACCTCGGCCGCTGTTTGATCTTCCCAACCCACATTGTGATGCATCAGGTTCATTAGGGTAATCGGTTCATCGTATTTCAGCTTTTTGAAGAATCCCTCTGGCAGATATTCTTGGATATCCGTCTCCAAATCAAGCTTTCCTTGTTCGACAAGCTGCATCACACTCGTATAGACCAACAGTTTCGAGATGGAAGCCCATTCAAAAACAGTAGAGGTATCCGCCTTTCGCTGATTTTCAATATCCGCGTAACCATATGCCTTATTCACAATGGTTTCACCGTCTTTGATAGCCACAACCGAAACGGCAGCAGTGTACTTCTCATACGAGGCAACATAAGCATCAATCGTTTCCTCTAACTTGGATAAAGGAATCCTGGATGGTGTAGTCTCAACCTGTTTCTCTTCAGCGTGGGCAGGTATCGCTATTGCCATAATGATAAATATGAATGACAGAACACAAGCGATTACTTTGTTAACCGTGTGATATCCACGATTCATCTGCATTAGCTTCTCTCCTTTTATATTAAATGTTAATTACATCTCTTGTTTTCGAGTATGCGTTTTCAAAAGAGTCCATATGACTCCAATTTTTTTTCAAATGCAATTACAATCCATCTAGGAGAGAGGCCGAAGAATCTCACCTTTCCAATTAACAATGTTTATTTCTTTATCTTTCAAGAGACACCAATCAATGATTTCACCTATCCATTTTGGCGTGATGATCTCATCGCTCCATTGCGGTGTTAATACTCTTCTGTATCCTATATATTCTGTTGTCCAGCCTTCGAATTCTTCTCCGATGATGACTATAAATGGGGTCTTGTTCTTAATACTATGTTGTCCCACTTCATAAGTGACAATTAACTTCTTATCCTCAGAAACGATATGTAATTTGATTTTCCCTTCATCGTCTATATCCGGTTCAACATACCAATAAAATAATCGATTGGAGCAAACGATTTTACGTTTATATTTTTTTCTTACGCCCATAACCCACCTCACATATTCCTTTTTTCTTTGTTCTCCGTATTTGGTCAGTTATCTAAGACACAGCTAGAATAGCTTTGGGATATATTATTAAAATCACACTAAGATTAAGTAGTAGTAGTTTTATAGAAATCAATTACTCTATCAAAGATCTCGCTCTCTCGTTTTTTTATGTCCGGTAATGTCTCGCAATGCTTTACAATATGATGTATATTATCTGCTACAGTCTCTGCTTTATGAATCCCTACATATCCTGGTACCAGTTCATTAAGATATTGGAAGTATCTCATTTGAAGTTCAATCATGCGCAGATGTTTGTCAAAATTTCTTCTGGATCTTGTCTGATCCATCTCCTTTCGCTTGCGCAGCTCATCTTCTTCAGCCCAGAATAGTACATAAGCATCCTGTAATGATATTTCATTCTCCAATAATTTCTTTCTAAAGAAGTTTGCTGTTTCATCTAATGATAGGTGCTCAGAACCATATATCCAGCTGTACCAAATCTTAAATACATCGCCATCCAAAATCACATACTCATGTTGTTGATTCTTCTCATATGCTATATGCCATCTATCGATTTGTCTCTCCAGCAACCACATCATAAGTTCCTTACCGTCAAGTTGAGGAGATTCAAAAAGAAGCCCTGTTTCTGGAACAATAAATGCATCATATTGTGTAGCGAACTGCTGACAAGTGGTACTTTTACCTACAGAACTGGCACCTTCGATACAAATTATCGTCATTCAATTACCTCCAGATATCTCTCACCAAATGATTAATCAACCTTCACTGGCTCTTAAGCGATCATGTTGAATTTATATTAGACTATGTATTGTAAATTTCTTTGATCTTTAGCCATGTTTCATACCAAAATATTTTTCGTTTAAGCGGTTTTACTACCTTAATCTCGACTTCTTTTCGTTTCAAATACACCGTGCCATCCACTTCAATGAGTCTATCGCCAAATGCAAATACCATATCCTTGCAGTCTTTGTGATACTGGTTCACTCTTGTTTCTGACCACTCCGCTTTATCAATAGAATGTCGTTCTCTCATTATGTAAGATCCTCCTTTAAGGAAACACCACTATTTTCAGCAAAAAGGATGCCTGTCCCACATCATAAACACTTTGTTATCCGATATTGATGAGCCTTAAGGTTCGTTTATTCCTACACAATGTTATCTGATGTCCATTCCTTCGAAGCGTGTTTTAAAAACTATATTTCTTATTCCAATTTTTCATTATATGGATTTGCATACAAATCAACATCAATTTCAGCATGAATCATATTAACAAATTCAATAAAATCAGAATCGAAATAAAGAGCAGGAGTTTCCCCCTCTTCTATTCTTATTACAATGAAAAATTTCGTGCTTAATTGATGTTCAATCCGAATCGAATTGATCTCTTCTACTTTGTTTCTTAATGTATCGACTACTTTTATTAATTGGTGATTCACATCTAATGATTCTTCATAATCCGTACCTAATGTCCATGATGTTTCTTTTATTCGATACTTTTTGTTAATTATATCGCCTTTGTAAGCCGTATTGGTAGGTTCGGTTCTAAGTATTGAAGTTACATGATTCGGATCGAATTCATCTCCAAACAAACTAAAATAAGCCATCACTTCGGTTTTGTCTTTCAGGAGTTTCACCTCTTTAAAAATGGATGTATGGAGTTCACCTTACGTTCATAAATTCATGACTGGCTTCATCCTTAGATAGTTCTTATCTTAGGAATGAAACCTGTGTTGGTGATCATGCTTCTAATGTATCTCTTCTTACGGTTAAGGGCGCATGCCCATAGCGCGAAACTTTTGTTATGTGATGGGTAGATTTCTGCAAATTACTCACATTATCCATTATCTAAAAAGCCCACCTATGCTCTTCTGACAAACACTCATCACAAAGTAATTGTCCTTCAACAACTGCTCCGTTATTTAGTTCATCAATATGATTTGGTTTGTCTCTATCAGTTACCCATGAATTACATTTTGCGCATCTTCCGCAATTCATTGCTTCTGGATCGAGCAATACAGAGGAACTGCTCTCCCAATGTAATTTCAAATCTCTCCTTATTGTAGTTTCATTCTCTAGTATAGGAGTCAATTCCCCATCAAATTCTTTATATTCTTCGTCAGTCAAGTCAATTAGATAAGCTATATTTACAAGATATGTCTTCTTATTCATTTCTTTCATCCTTTGATTTTCATGGTTATATATTTTCCTAGTTTTTCTTACAACATCTAATTCATTCACTTCGAAAAAACTACACATTCATCGTAATATCTGAACTACGTATATGATAACCTATGTGGTGATATTCACGAAGGAAAATTTGGTTAAAATGGGATAATTATCAGAATACTTAATCTCACATGTCCATATGGTCCAATGGTTTTTTAATACGCTCATTATATGGTGGGTTGTATGGGATGCGAATATGAAGTGAATCAGAGGAACCTTTCTTTTGTGATGACAAAACAAACAAGGGAGGCCCTTCTTCATCCCACAGGGAATCAGTGTACCTTCCTCAAGGAAATATCCAAAGTAATCTAAATAATTGAAAAATATCTTTCTATTGCCGAGCTCAAGGTGCTAAAGTTAAAAAGATCTAATATTTTTTTGCGCCTTAGGCTGAGCTAAGCTCTCCCGTTATGATATTAATAACGTTTCCTATGCTCACGACTCAGCATAGCTGTTTCGAATTTTTTCTTTCTTCTCTTCTATGATTTTCATTAATTTCATAGCTTCTTTTTCTTTTATTTCCCCATTGATCAGGTCGTTTTCGATCTCTTCCCTCATATCTTCTAACAAGTTCCTTGTTTGATACAGTCTTAATCCAGTCCAATCCGAAATAAAATAATCATCTTCAACCTGGCCGTCTATACCGAAAATTATTCTGTAATAGCCTATATGATTTGCTCGATATTCAATTCTGACCTTCACTTCAATATATTCAAGCTCTTTATTACTTGGGTCCAGGTATTCCAGACTCTTGATATGGAGTGATATATCCTCTATCCAAATTTTCAAATACTTTTGGTCGTAATCCCAAAATAACTCTGTAAACTCCTCAGGATCTTCAACTCTATAGGTTTCTAAGTTATGCCAAAAAGCCTCTATTGCCCGATTTCTTGCATTATGCTTATCCGACCAATCCCTTAAATCTTGTATATTCATAAAATCACTCATTTCATGGATGTATAGTTTTCTGGGATTCATATAATGTTCCTGTGTTGAGTAGTACTTGCTAAGATGATTTGTCGTTCTCCAAGTTATCGGTCTTGCTCTTGATTTGTTCTTCAGTAAAACCAAGCCAAGTCATTTCATATAAACAAAGCGCTACAATTTGTTCACTCGAAAAATTTTCAATTACTTTATGATCTACATAAAAATACAGTATGCTGTCTCCAACTTTTCTGGCAATTATTCTGCATCCGCTACTCTCCCCAGTGAATATGCTCCTTAGAAATGCATTTTCAACCGAATATGTTGATTTTAATGTTAGATGAAGCTAATTTTTTTCTTCAAGTTACTTTAAAAGTCAATATTATTCTTGTTTCCATTGATGTAATTCGTGTAGTTTACCAGTTTCATGAAAATACTGTAGTACTTCAAGCATGGGTATTAATTCTATACAAATGTTATCGCAATAATTTCCTAACTGACCACCAATAACTAGAGAAATTTCACTATTTCCCTGCTTATCGTTCATAAGCGTATATATTTGTTCATCCATTGTAATAGACACTACAAAATATTCCGGTCCCCCTCCAACTAATGCTGAACCTGTGTCTGATACCTCAAAAAAAACTAATGTAAATGTATCTCCATCGAGTTTTCTCAAAAAACGTAAACTGTCTGCCCATGTAGGGTTCATAATGATCTCTTCATTAAATTTGGTCCCATTCCATTCATCAATGCTAATAGAGTTTATCAATTTTTTCTTTTTATCCTCCTTCTTTCATCACACATATCCATCTTCAGGTTCACCAACATCAAAACCCAACACTTTTGTCGCTTCCAACTTAAATGTTTCTATCCAAGACATCCATACATCGCTATCCATCTGTGCATAAAATGATAATCCACTAGGCTCAACGGATGCTTCAATGAAAACATCATCCTCTTCAGTTCCAAACCAATATGGAATTCCACTTTTATAACCAATCCACCCTGGCATACGCTCATATACGCTAGAAACTTTATCCCACATTTCATCAGGCAGGTCATACCTTATATTTAGGTTGCAATTATGAGAGTTTATGTTGTTCATTTACATTCTCTCCTTCTACCTTAGACGTATCTCAAAATTCATCCTCTATTTTTATGTATAGTACTACAACTCTTCCACCACTTACTCATAGTTGTATCTCTTGGTCCTTATACACTCACTTTTCTCGTTATCATTTTTGTATATTTTAATCTCGTGATTTCAATCAGGTCATTTGGCTGCATCATATTCAGAATAGGACTATCTTTGATTAAAACTTTGCTATTACCTCGTCCCAACCCTTTAACTATTATGATATTTTTATTCTTCTTCACATCTACATTTTGTCCGATCGTTATGAACTGCTCTTGTTTCTTGAGATCAAGGCAAGTTAAAAGGCCCAGTATAAAAAATATAATAAAGCTAAAAGTTGACAGCGGAGTTGTCCATACAGGGAGATGATTCACTAAGTTGTTGGTAATGAGTTGAATTCCAATGATAAAAATATATAGAACGATGAATAGCAATTGCTTTTTTAATTTCCCTATAACTTTTTCGTTCAAAGTCTGTCCTTCTAATCTTTACGGAGATGAATCACAAAGTCTTGATTCGACGTATGATATACAACGTTACCAGGTTCTACTCGAAAAAACTCTTTATTTGCATCTTGTTCTGGTACGGTGCGAATTGGAGCAACTTCATCTACGATTTTTTTGTTATCTTCCTCATGATAATGAGTGGTAGAAACCATAACAAATTGGTCAGGGAAAAGCTCTCTAACTTCTTGCCATTTCATGTGTTATACCTCCTGTTATTCGTATTATTAAAACGTTCTATCATTTTATCATATGCACCTGAATTCAAATATCGTTCCTCATAACATTTCCTTCGAGACAAAGATGGAGGGGATCCATCTTTACTTAATTTATACACCAAATTCGCTTGGAAGGAAGTCGGGACTTTCTTTGAAAATAACTCATAGTGAAAAGATAATCATTTGCCTTAAATGATATTATGTATTATATTAGGAAATGATTGGATAGAAAACGTTTTAAAAGTATATTAATAAAAGGAGTGTTCGTATGAAAAAATTATTCACATCATTGTTGTCTTGTCTTCTAATTGTTGGTATTTTAAGTGTTCAAGTAGCAGGGGCTAGTGGATTTAGTAACACTACTAGTACAACTAATGAATCGGGTACATACGTTATCCCTACTGAGGATGGCAGTACATTGGAAGTTTCAATTGAAGAAACAGACAAAGAATATATTGTAACTTCTTATGTAAATGGCGAAAGAGAATCTCAAACAATTAAAAACAAAGAAACAAGAGATATGATGACAATTGATAATGATGGGAAAGTAGAATATTCTAATGAGAGTGACTATATTGAAAAAGTTGCTCCAGATCCGATGATTAGCAACAATGAATCTTTTGCTACTAGTGCTGCTAGTAATTGGACGTTTGTAGATTCAGCATACAATTCTAATCCAAATGTGAAGCAATGGGGTTATTTATATAAACAAGAAAAAATCACTTTTGGAGAAACTTATAATCTTAATTATGATAAAGGAACTAAAGTTTCAATCATAGTAGGCGTGATTGTCGGCCTTATCACAATCGGCACAGGTGGTATAATTGTAGCTATTCTCGCAGCGCTGGGCTCAGCTATTGTTGCTGATAAGATCACCAAAGCTATTACTGGTCAAGTTTATGGAAGATTTGCTGCACAAGACTTGGAAGTAAGATCTAACGGGAAGATTGGCCTGCGCAGTAAGCGAACGATCGTAGATGCTAAAGTGATTAATACAAAGAACGGAAAAGTTGAATGGGTACCAATTAGAGTTGAAGGCGAAGGAAGAAGTAATACTGATCTTTGCATAATCGGAGCCTATAATGCTTGGCTTCTTAACTAAGCTATGTCGAAACAGTCCACTCAAAATATATTTAAGATAAGTTGATGTCATTGATGTTGGCTTCAACTATTTATTCAAAGGAGATATGATGTATAGAAAACTAATAATTATTGCTTCTCTGATAGAAATGTCTTTTTTAATCTTTTTACAATATCGTTACAATAATATTTTAGACCTGTTTCCTTTTATTGGGGTGTTAGTCTTTTTCATAGTGTTGAGTTATTTTTTAAAAGTTCAACTAAGTAAAAAGCGTAGAGAAATAGCATTTTTTTTACAAACACTCTTTTTGATATTTATTCCAATTTATGCAATAACCACACTTCCTCAATACACGTATGAAAGTGCGGTAGATAAGGTCACTCAGAATTTAGAAGAACCTTATGTGGTTAATAAGGAGAAAAATACTTTAATAGAAGATGAATCTAATGAAATTAAAAAAGGTTATATGTTTTCTGTAGAAAAAAATTCAGAAGTAAATTCATACGCTTTTGATCCGTGGACTGGTAATTATCATGAAGTACAAGATTGAGATAAGCTTAGCTACTCGGTTAATTGATGTAGATTCTGCTATCATGTGAAATTGTTTTTTACGCCGTAAGGATGAAAAATACTTTTAAGAATCGGTTCGCCGATTCTTTTTTTCTTGCATATTCTTAAGCTTTATACCATGCATACGTGCGAATACAAGACCGCGCAACATGAATATGATGTTAAGGGATGTCCCTCCGAATAAATCAAGAAACTTAATCTCCCAAGTCCATACATCCCTGTGAGTTCTGAATACTGAATATGCATAGTGTTGTACAGAATGCAAGTAAGGAACCATCATTTAAAACAAAAAGGCCCTTCTTCATCCCATGAGGAATCCGACGGCCTTCCGATACCATTGGAACCAATCATCTTTTCAATAGAACGTACTATCTTTCGCTGCAAACGGGTAAAACTAGCAACTCCCCCTCACCCCAACAACGCCTTTTCCACCTGATCCACAATCCCATTAATCCCCATCGGCCCATAACAACCGATCCATGTCGCGGCATCTACCGAGTGTATTTGCTGTCGCTCACCAGAATCTAGCATCCCCCAAACACGTTGCTCTGTCGCGGATATGCCCTCCTGCATGATCTCATTGCTAAGCAGGAAGTAGTGGCTCGCCTGCACAGCCGGTAATCTCTCAACGGAGATATGATAGGCCGTGTCGGTGGTATCTGCCACAAATAACGGAACTGGCAGACCCAGATCACGGTACAGCACAGCGCCTGTACGATGCGAGGCAGAATGTACGCGAACGAGAGAATCTAGTGGACGAATCAGCGCCACGCTCTTACCTGCCAGTACTGGAGCAAGTTCTTCAGAAAGCAATGTGGTTCGTCGGTGATAATCCGCAAGTATTCGTTTTGCCTCCGCTCGCTTACCAGTTAATTCACCGAACAGGCCAAGAATGGTCTGCCAGCTCTCATTGCGCTTAAACATAAGAACTTGAGCGACCCGGCTTAACCGTTCATAGTACTGATCATGTACCTCGGTGCAAATAATCAGATCCGGGGACAGTCGTTCGACAGCAAGCAGATCAGGGTACTCATATGTTCCGAGTAATTCGGTACCCTGCAGTCCTGCTCTGATATATTGCGGAAAATGGAACGTTCCACTTCCCAATCCCACACTTCCTGCTGGAGATAATCCAAGCGCAAGCAAATGATCTGCATATTGCACATCAAGTACGGCAATTCGCTGTGGAGAACGGGTGACAGGATATTCACCTCGCATATGGCATATCACTGGACCTTGGTCCGACTCGTACGAAGAAGCCATGCGATTCCGCAGCAAGGATTGAGCATAATTTGCATCTGTTTCCTTAGCGGCATCAAGCCGATAACGCAGCGGAGGAACGCCATAATATTTCTTAAACGCCCTACTGAAATAATACATGTCGCGGTAGCCCATCTTGTCAGCAATTTCCCCAATGGACGCATCTGTATGATGCAGCATCCGCGATGCATTTTCCATTCGTAGCTGGATGACGTACTCCATCGGTCCAAGCTGCTTCTCTTGTTTGAATCTTCGCTGTAACTGCCTTACGCTGCATCCAGCGAGGGCTGCTAGTTCCTTAAGCTCCAGATTCTGGCGATAATGCGATGATATATATGACACGACCACATCCACCATGTCGGACTCTGCTCCGCCTTGACCACGTTCATACTCCATGATCAGTTCATAGATCATCCCCTGGAGCAACGCATGGGCATGAAACCGTTCCAGTCCTTCGCCACGACGCCATTTGGCAACGATTTTTTCCGCATTCTGAATCCATTCTGCCTGAGTCACAGGGTTCTGAATAAATGAATTTTGCAGCGGATGTTTGCGATACGAGGGCATGGCATGGGAGGCTCCTTCCATGGAAGAAGCCTCGTACATGATTACGATATAATAAAGTTCCTCTGATCTGGCCGTCAGCGTAAAGGAAGATCCCTTCACCACATGATAGGCAAAAGAAGCTCCAATGTGGCAACCCTCGCCATCCATTGCAAGCTCCCCTTCCCCTCCATATGCCAACAGCAATACATTTGAAGTTAATTCAGTTTCGCTATGAACACTGCCTGTCTGCAAAGTACCGCTATACCCGTCAAGCATCTTGATCGTTGTATCACTCCATAGACTTGTCTGTTCTTGCAGCGGCATTTCTCTCATCTCCTGACAATAGCAAAGGTAAAATTCTTGCTGTTGTCATTTTAGTTGAGATTCTTTCTCATTGTCAATTTTCGGACATTTGAGACAATATTCACCTGACATCTGGTAATAGAAACAGCAGGTAATTCGCTCGCTTTTGGCAACATGCACATTGTCCTTACAATCGGTGAAGCGGGTTAACGGATTCTTCCTCTCACCAAACACTTCCCCGGATGCCACCTGCGTCAGATATGAAAAGTCCTCACGAATGATCTTACTTTCCTGCTCAGTCTCGGCTTCATCAGGAGCGAATAGTCGGCCGATACGTACCATGATATTCTCCCAGAGAATACTCATCGAAAGTGGTGCAATTGCAGCAAGCGTCTTTAACAGGGGTGTAAGCTGTACCGCAAACATCTCCTCGACCACCTTTTCCCGCCACACTGCCCTGTCTCCCGTTAGTCCTTCAACCTGAAGTCCATTCACCGCTAGAAAAGGAAATCGTGTGCCTCCCTCATGATCTGAGAGCGCCGGATGATAGAGAAAGCTGTTCTCCAGCTGAAATGAAACATGCTGATGATGAAAAGTCATCGCGGTCACCAGCGGAGCCGTCCACAGATAACCAATCCGTTTGGCTAACATCGAAGCGGCAACCTTCATGTCAGGGGCATCGATGTACTCCTGAAACCAACCGATATACTCTCGGCATGCCACTTCGTCATGCAACTCACTTAGAGCAATGGTACGGACACTATGTTCAGGTGGCTCACCGAGCAAGATCGAATAATCCTCCACTGTCTCTTTCCATAAGTCTGTCGAGAAATATGGGTTCATATTAATTCGATCCGAGCAGGGCTTCCGATGCCTGATCTACAATAAGATTAATCGCAAGAGGTCCGTAATATGCAATCCACAATGTTGAGTTAACGTCATACGTGCGGTTATTTTTCACAGCATCAAGGGACTTCCACACGGGATTACTTAACATAGCCTCTGCCTCTGCCGCAAACAACTCATCCGACAGCACAAAATAACGATCTGCCCCGATCTCAGGCACTTTTTCCATCGAGATTTCAACGGAACCATCTTCATTAATCTCCTGCACCAAAGCAGGCATCTTCAGTCCCAAGTCATTATACATAATACCGCCAATGCGGTGCTCAATTCCGTGAACACGAATTCCTTCTTTTCGTGGACGAATAATCGCCACCGTTTCATCGCCCAGCTTCTCTGACAATTTTGTCTTCAGCCCGGCAATTTTGTCTTCATACGCTGTACGTACTTTCTCTGCCTCGTCCTGCTTGTCTGTAATCTGAGCTACTGTAGCTAACGTCTCCCGCCAATCTTCGTAGAAATCGAGTACGAGGGTAGGTGCAATTTTGCTTACACTCTCATACTGCTTCTCCTGGAAATCCGTCATAATAATCAGATCAGGATCCAATGCAACAATCGCTTCCAGATTAGGCTCGTCCCGTGTACCCAGAACCTGTACGTCACTCGGCTGATCGCCTAAGTACTCTGGAAAATCGGTGTTGCCTCCAGCGATAACACTACCAGCCGGTTTCTCGCCAACAGCTAACATTTGATCCAGAAACTTAACATCAAGGACTGCAATTCTCTGTGGTTTTTCGTTTAGCGTCAGCTCACCCTTCATGTGTGTGATCGTTACGGGAAAAGCTCCATCTGTCTGTGTTTCTGCATTCGCAGGTGTCTCCGCTGGCGTTGCCGCAGATTGTTTACCGCTATCTGTACCTGTTCCGGCACCGCAAGCCGTCAGGACAAGAATAAGGGCCAACATCAAGCCCATGAATAATCGTGATTTGTGAGCAGCATATGCCTTGCTTCCAGCAGCCTGCCCCTTTGTTCCTTGATTCATGATGAATCCCCCTTATGTATAATACTGATAATGATTTTCATTATCGAAACATAAAGAGAGTATAAACGATCTCTGCATTGCGTTACCATGTACTTTTGCGACATTTGAGCGGGATTAATGCGACATGGCGAGCGACTTATCCACCCTTTAATGTCTCAGCGATATACTCTTGCAGTCGGTAAATGTCTGAAAGAAGTTCTTCTTCCTCCGGTGTATTTCCATATTCCCCTAGCCAGCGCGGTGTGCGGATATGCCACGCGTTAGACATGTATTGCTGATTATCTCGGTATGCTATAATGTGCTCCAAGAAATACTCCAAAGAGCCGAAGGATTGTTTACCAGTATCGTAGATGATGGATTGTGTCTTTTCAATGATTGCCTTTAACATGTGTTGGATATGATCTTCTGGATTCTTGGCGTTAATAATTTCCATCGATGACCACCCCCTATCTCTACAAAAAAAATGAATTAGTATATTATTTAAATGAGCCTAATATTTCTAAACGTAGAATTCTGTTCTGATTAAATACAATAAATCGATGCCCAATGAGTATTGAGACATCGATTCATATCATCTAATTATGAGGTGAATCATGAGTATGCGACCAAACATGAAGTATGGCATTATTGTTAGCGCAGTTATTATTGTCGTTGTTGCTATTATCATTGGATTTTATATGTTGAATAAGGTTGTCGATCCTGACGAGACAATGGTTACGAGAACTGAAGTTTCTCCTGAGCTTATTACTATTAAAGGTGGATTTGCAGACAGTATTAGCAGATATCACGGCTACTACCTCTCACATCATAACAATTCAATATTCATTCAGATTAAAGGCAGTAAACTTCCTATCGGTGGTAGTAAAGACATCACAATTTCATTTTCTAATACTTATGGGAGTGTTGATGAAATCTACTTATTAGGTCCTGGCAACTCTAAGAAAAAGATTTGGTCGAATCCCTAACTTTCATTTGCAATAGATATCATATGATCTGACGCAATCAGCTTCAGTCTCTTCTGCTTAACTTCTTAAATGCCAAGTATTCCTGATCAGACTTCATATAACTTAATATCTTTTCCGCGCACGCAGCTGAACTAAGCTTTTCCGTATTCACTTCCAGATCATATTCATCATAGGAGTAGATGTAGTCGAACTGGGAATGGGCAAGTCCAATCTCACGATCTCCCCTGCTCTGCTCTCTTCTGGTGAGTTCTTCTTTCGAGCAATGCACGCCTACAAACAATATCGGATAATCCGATAGTAACTCATAAAAATCATTAAACCACTTGTCATTGCTGATGACTGTATCCACGATGACATTCAAACCCATTTCCGAAAACAGTTTAATGGTTGCACAGTACATCGAATTGATCGGGTCGAACAGGATATCTGTCATCACATGGTGCTCCACTTCTCTTGTTGGTTTCATATCTGGATATGTATTGTCGATAAATTGATCATAATTTTGCAGAAATTGATCTACAGATAGATGATGAAACGGAATGTCTCCCTGATTTTTCATTTCCATCGCAATGCTTGTCTTCCCCGAACTTGACGTTCCGTTCAAAAATATAATGAGTCCTCGTTCCATATTGATCACCCTTATCATTAAAATTGGAAAACGCTATTTCTGCCGAATTACCACTCTCTCCATTCTTCCGTAATATCTTCATCATCATGGATGTCTAATCCAGCCAGCCTAGCCGACTTGTCTATAAAATCAGCCAATTCTTCACGTTCCATCGTCTCAATAAAGTAACCATTGGCCTCATTCATTTCATTAAACTTAAGCACAACTTCTTCTATAGCCTTCATCATGCGCTCGGAATCTTTCGTTTCTTGTAATGCTATTAATTGGTGCAAATATGTATCCAGGGCTTGATCAGACATGAGTAATCTCTCTTCTGTGAAAAGCTCATCTCCGCCTTCAATCATTCTCTCATTCCATAGTTTCGTTGGTTTTCCATGAAACAAGTTTTGTAACGTCATTGGAATCAATCCCTTCCACATTTAACAATATCTATATTTTACCGGCAACCAAAATTATGAACAAGCGTTCACGCCTATTCACTTTCACCTTATTCGCCCCATAGCCTTGTCACGTTCTCTAATTCCATCTCGTCAAATTGTAATCGATAAATGTCCGGTTTCTTGGTTTGATTCATAAAATCCAATCCGTAACTCGAATCAAAGTAATTCATCATCAACGTCATTACATGTCCGTGTGTGCCGATCGCCACTTTTTTACCCTTGTATTCTTCTAAAATCTGTTTCAACTCGCCCACTGCTCTATTCTGGCAAACTGTGTTCGACTCGCCTCCTGGCAATGCATAATCCGGGTCATCAAACATCTTCTTCGAAGCAGGCTCGAACTCTTCATCCGCAATCATATCATCTGAAAAATGCCTTTCCCGCAGACCCTCCATGATCTGAATATCTAATTCTAACGTTGCTGCCACACCTTCTAAGGTTAGAATAGCCCTGGCATAAGGACTTGAGACAATGGAATGTATCCCTTCATTCGTTAATATTTCCGTTATTCGTTCTGCATTCATCTTGCCCTCCAGAGTAAGCCCCCTCGTTCTTTCCGTTCCTTCCGTATACGGTGACTCCGCATGCCTTACCATATAAACTATGGTCTTCATCGGATCCTCCTTGAATTTCTTCTATCAAAATTTATAGTCACGCTTTAGGTCCTTCAACTTATTTTGTCTTTCCATTCCAAAAATCAATTACATGGTGCCACCATATTTTAGGAATTCAGGATTGATACTCTGTTAGACATTTAATTTACAATAATTTTCAGTTATGTGTATAGTAGAAATGAAGCAAGATGCTTTCAAAAGAAGTTAAATCTAACGGAGAGGATGAGATCATGTCTTTTTTCAAAAAGAAGGTTGTACTAGTCTCTTTATTCGTATTGGCTATCTCTGCTGTTGCAATCGCTTACGTAAATGGTCAATCGAAACCGGACGTGCCCATTCATAAAGTCGTCAACCTTTCAGCCAACTCTTTAACATTTCATGAAATAGATAAGCTGGATGCATTCGCTGAACTGATCGTTATTGGTTATGCAACAGAAGATTTCAGAGATCGAGAGCATGTTATTACTGCATTTGATGATGGAACGATGCAATCCTTTCACACCAATACAAACATCAAGATTGAAAAGATATTGAAGAAGCCCGAAGATTTCCCTTCGGATCAGAACGAATTGACAATCATTGAACCCGTTAGCCTCGAAGGAGACGTCAAATATACAGTCGATGACTATGTAGAACTACAGAAAGGTGATAAAAGTGTGCTCTTTTTGATGAAAAACTTCTTTGGTGATTATGGATTGATCAATGATAACTTAGGCAAATTCAGCCTTGAAGGGATAACTCAATATAGTGTACCTCAATCCTCCACTGCACAAGCGTTATCAGAATACTCAACTTTCCGCGATTCCGTTATGCAGAAGTACCATTTGAATTAAGGTTTTATCATTCAACACTCATCCCTTTAACAGTTGTCTTAATCACCGGTAATAGCAGCCCTCTTCTATCTATTGCACTTCTTTATCTAGGCTTACATCAAAGGATGAAGTTATCGATTTTTGTCTAAAATCATTGGGTATCACTTTAATCTCCACGTTTAGATGTATAGATTCAGGCAAGTTCATTTGAGTTATATTCTCATAACCGATGAAGTAATAATGCTTTTCGTCCAGTTCTATCAAACCTCCACCTGTTGAGCCAGAAGTTGAAATCAAATGTCCGTCACGATAAAGCTCACAAGCAATATTATATTCCTCCAAACTGAACCCTTTCACTTCATATCCAACCTTGATTTGATTTTCCGTGTAATCAGCATTTCGTAAACTGATCGCACCACCATCCACCATTTGGGTCTGAATTGCAATATTTGCTTCGGGCATCTCTGGTTTCCTTAATAGATAGCCTACTTTTAGGTACCATATAACTCCTAATACAACTACAGCAAGTACAATTATAGCAATGAGTAACTTCTTCTCTTTTTTATCCATAATCCTTACTCCTTACATCGGAACACTCTTAAAGTTTTTTCCAAACCTTTACTTCAAATAATATATTACCCCTGTGCGATCACATCTGAAAACTTTCTTGGATCATCCATTCCATTAGGGATTATGATCAATTTAATTTCAGGTTTTCTCGCATTATCCTAGACATACATTGTTAATTCTGTCTCGATCATAATCTAAAATCCAATCGTTATATTCTTTATAGATATCCATTAGCTCTTCCCTTACTGCTGAAATAACATCACAACCTCTATCATCATAGATATGAAATATCGTTTTCTTACTTATATTAATGAAATACACCCTATGATATATCTTTGGCTTAATTCCAACATCATGATTACATATAGCTTTGATTAACTGATTGTATTTCAAGTCCTCAACTCTACATTTAGTCCAGTACCTATACATGTTGTTCCTCGGGTCTGGGAATTCATCCAGTTCACAATCCAAACCTGAAAGTATCTCAAGTCTCAAAGCTCTAATCGGCTCTTTCTTCTTGATATATTTACTATAAAGGTTCAACTTCTTCACTTTGTGTTTAGGCTTATCTGCAAAATAAGCTTGAGTTATTAATAGGACTTCATCTTCTTGATCATGAAGAGCCTTAAATAATTCAAGTGATCGATGATAAACTTGTTCCATGTAATGCTCCGTATTCATTTCAAACATCAGAGGATTGCCAAGTTCGAATCGTATTGCAACATCCCAATTATAAAAAAGAGGCGGTTCTAAGGTCAGGTTTGGAAAATGCTCTGCCAGGTACGTCTTCAGATCCATTCTGTGGCCTCCGTGTCTTCTATGGTTTTTACAGTACCTTAATATGAGAGCTTTGCTGTTGTAAAAAAAGCGCCCCGACCTCATAGTCGTGGCGCTTCCTCTTGCTACATGGCACCAATTAGCCATGTAGTTTATCTCAGGCCGCTGCACCTACATAGCAGCGGCTTCTTCTCCCAGCGGCAGCGTGTAATACTGCGCCTGCTGCCCTTCATGCTGCTGGTATACAACGACCAGCAGCGTCCGGCCTTTCGCGGCAAGCGGGCTGGCGCCAGCTAGCACACGCTCAAGCCGGAACGGAAGCACATCCAATACGGTGTGCTTCTGCAGTTCCTTTTCGCCGAGACCAAGGTCGGCGAAAGCACGGGCACCCATGACCGTCTGTGCGGTCATGGCCGAGGTCATCGGCAACGCACGCGAAGCGTTGCCATCCACCATGTCCGCCGCTCCATCCGCGGCGGACCCTGTTGCGTCGCCCAAAGTGAGCGACGCTGCACCCCCGGCTTCGCTGCCGATCACACCCGCCGCATCTGCGGCAGAGTCTTCTCCGGCAGCAGCCGAACTTCCCGCAGCGGCACTCGGACCCGTGCCGCTACTTTCCAACCATGCCGTGCCTGCGGCACCAGCAACACGTGGCAGTCGAACGTCTTCTGGACGTTCAGCCAACGTTTTCATATAACCCGCCCACTGGTCTTTCTGAAGCGGATCTTCCCACCAGATTTTGCGTGGTTTGTATTTGTGGCCGAGGAAATAGTCGAGCTTCATCAAGCCGAGCACGATATCCATATGCGGCGTATTCCGCGACTCCAGGAAGCTGTGCAGACGAGTAAACAGATCCTCCAGTTGGTGACCAATCTTCTGCCACCCCTGACCTTCCCAGTAATCACCAAACGCCTGGAAGAAATCAAACGGTGAGTTGAACTCCTGCTCCATCAGGTACTTCAGCGTATGGTCCATCCGGTGTGCGTTCCAGTATTTCTCCAGCACATCCTCCAACCGTTTCAAGCGCACGATGTCGCTGAACGGGAGCACATCACTGCCCAGAATCTCATACGGCGCGTGATCCATGTACGTATAGTTGTACTTCTCCGCATCCAGACGCAGACCTGTACCACGCAGCATTTTGAGGAATCCCAGCTGAAGCTCTTCCGGCCCCAGTGCAAACACATCGTTAAACGTTTTGCGGAACGTATTGTAATCTTCCTCAGGCAATCCGGCGATGAGATCCAAATGCTGGTCGATTTTGCCACTGGCTTTCACCTTGTTCACGGTCCGGCTAAGCTTGGTAAAGTTCTGGCGACGTTTCACCAGTTCATTTGTCGGATCATTCGTAGACTGAACCCCGATCTCGAACCGGAATGTGCCCGGAGGCGCATTCTCTGCCAGATAGTCCAGTACTTCGGGACGCATGATATCCGCCGTAATTTCAAACTGGAACACCGTCCCCTGATGATTCTCAATCAGGAATTTGAACATTTCGAGCGCATAATCCCGCTTGATGTTAAACGTCCGGTCCACAAACTTGATCAGCTTTGCACCCTTCTCGATAAGGTACAAAATGTCCGACTTCGTCCGCTCAATATCGTAATATCGCACGCCGACCTCAATACTGGACAGACAGAACTGACAACTGAACGGACAGCCCCGACTGGTTTCAAAATAAACAACCCGTTTCCCAAGCTCCGGGATATCCTCATCAAATCGATGTGGTGACGGCAAATCGTTCAGATCCGCCTTCGGCCGTCCTGGCATGAGAATGACCTCTTCCCCTTTGCGATACGCCAGTCCATAGACAAAGTGGAACTTCTTGCTTCCTTCAAGCTCCATCAAAAGCTGATGAAGCGTCTCTTCCCCTTCACCCATCACGATGAAATCAACATTGGGAATCCGGTTCATCCAATATTCCGTGTCGTAGGACACTTCCGGTCCGCCCAGCAGAATTTTCACGTTCGGCATAACCTTTTTCAGGTTATCAATGACCTTGATTGTCTCTTCAATGTTCCAGATGTAACACGAGAAACCAATCACGTCCGCGCCGCGCTGGTACAGATCAGACACAATATTCATCACCGGGTCCTTGATCGTATACTCCGCCAGGTCAATATCAAAATCCTTCTCACTGTATGCCTTCAGACACCGCAAGGCCAAGGAGGTATGGATGTACTTTGCATTTAATGTAGAAAGAATAACCTTCATGATTCACAACCTTTGCCTGGACACCCAGACCATATTTTTTTGGTAAAAAGAAAGCTGCACAGCCATCCTGCCCCGGATGCTTTTCATCTAAACCTCTTTTGAACTAGCCATTCCATGTCTCATGGACATATCCAACTTTTGTCTTTCAAAGAGTGGACACTCTTTTCAAAAAGACATATACACCCCGCCAAACTCAAACCACAACATACAGTATGAAACACATATAATAAAACTACATGCTGTATACGATACGTCAGCCATTCCTAACGCCAATGTCCACCCTTTGAAAGACAATACGCCACCATTCGTCCACTCTACAGAGACGCGACAACCAACTTCAAAGTTTAGAAAGTGAAAATTAACAATTCATACTCAATTCACTCTCACTCTTACTCTTACTCATTTCATACTCACTCATACTCGTAAAACGCATCATCATCCGCATCCACTTCTTCGCCCGATTGCTTCTGGAAAAACTCCAGGAACGGCAGTCCATACTTGCGGTACTTGACCTCACCGACCCCTTTGATATCCAGCATGTCACGTTCTGTCTGTGGACATACCACACTCATCTCACGCAGGGTCGCATCATTGAAGATAATGTACGATGGTACATGCTCTTTCGCCGCCAGATCACGCCGGATCAGACGAAGCTGTTCAAATACCGTCTCATTAACCGCAGATGGCATCGCATCGCGTCCGCGGCGTCCACCATAGTTCGTACCCGAAGCCGTCGCCGCTGTCTTGCGGACGACACGTTGCATCACTTCACGCTGGCCTTTGAGCACTTCCACCGCCAGTGGCTGCAAACGCACAACCGGATACTGTCCCTCAGACAGCATCAGATATCCTTCGGATACCATCACGTTGATGATCTCCGATATCTCGCGCTCTGTCCGATTACCCATCACGCCGTAAGTTGGCAGAGAGTTGAAGCCGTAATCGAGCACTTTTTTGGCACGGGAGCCTTTGAGCACCGAAGCGACCAGCGATACACCATACCGTTCACGCATGCGGTGAATGCAACTGAATATTTTCTGTGCATCAATCGTCATATCTACCAACTCGCGGTCGTCCGTACAGGAACTGCAAGTACCGCAAGGTGTATCGTCATGCACCTCACCGAAATAATCCAGTTGCGCACTGCGCAGACAACGCGTCGTGTAACAGTAATCCACCATCTGTTGCAGCTTCCGGTAATCGTTCTGTTTGCGGTCTCCGTCCATCGGATTCTGCTCAATCAGGAACTTCTGGGTGATAATGTCCTGTGCCCCGAATAACAGAATACACTGGCTTGGCTCTCCATCCCGGCCTGCACGTCCGGCTTCCTGCACGTATGCCTCCATATTTTTCGGCATGCTGTTATGAATAACGTAACGCACGTTCGACTTATCAATTCCCATCCCGAACGCATTGGTCGCCACCATCACTCGAATATCATCGTACAAAAAAGCTTCTTGGCTCTGGGACCGTTCATCGTCCGTCATCCCGGCATGGTAACGTCCTGCGGGCAATCCCGCCTGCAACAAACGCTGATGCAGATCGTCCACGTCCTTACGAGTCGCGGCGTATATAATCCCCGGCTCGCTGGCATGCTCGCGCGCATAATTCAGGACAAAGTCCTTCTTGCTCTCGCCGCGCAGCACGCTAAACGCCAGATTATCCCGCCCAAGTCCAGTCACATATGTCTGCGGGTCCTGCAAACGCAGCAACCGCAGAATATCGCCCATGACCTCGGGCGTCGCTGTAGCCGTAAAGGCCGCAACCACCGGCCGCTCCGGCAAACTATCCACAAACGGCGCTACTGCCAGGTAGCTTGTCCGAAAATCATGTCCCCACTGCGATACACAGTGGGCCTCATCCACGGCAACGCAAGAGATCGGCAAATAGCCCATCTCCTCGCGGAACCAATCCAGCTCCAGTCGCTCAGGCGCGACATAGAGCAACTTCAGCTCACCGCGCTGCGCCGCGCGGATGCGATCATTCACTTCTTTGCCGCTAAGTGTACTATTAATATACGCGGCAGCAATTCCGGCGGTCGTCAACGCATCGACCTGGTCCTTCATCAATGAGATCAACGGGGAAACAACAAGTGTCAGACCCGAATATAACAGAGCGGGGATCTGATAACAGATCGACTTACCGCCCCCGGTTGGCATAATACCCAACGTATCTTCACGTTCCAGCAGACTGGCTACAATCTTTTTCTGTCCCTCACGGAAGTCGGGGTAGCCATAATATTTTTGCAGGAGACCCTGCGCTTCTTCTAATGTAGGTGTTTGCACACTCATGTAAAGACTCCTTACTTATCACCGGTGTTTTTCCACCAGCTTGGTCCGATCCGATTCTGACATCCGAAAGCGGCTCATATCCCGCATCCTTGACAACAAAATGGCGTTCTCATGACTTGTCCGTCAAGCAAACGCCGCTCCCTTTAGTTTAACGGCCCAGCCCGGAATGAGCAACCGCGTTTTACTGTAAAACGTTTGAAGCTTCTTCATTAAAATAAAAACAACCGTCCTGCCCTAGTTGGACAAAACGATTGCTGTAAACTTTTATTCACAACCGACACACTCATATCACGCTAGTGTACCCGTACCCATTCATCTGGTGAAGCTACTATACCTTACAACCTTACAACTTCACTTTAATCTTTTAACGACTCTACCTCAGACTCCGGCAAGCCACTGGCCTTTGCAATAACAGCAACTTCGAGTCCTAGTGAGAGCATGTTCTTCACAATTTCAATCGTCTTTCTTTGTTCCCCTTCTACTAATCCCTTTTCTATTCCTTAAGCTATTCCCTTTTCCGTAGCCCACTCAATCATAGTAGCTTCGTCATGTAAATATTTCTGGCGCTCTTCATACAAACGACGTGCTTCCCGATCCTGACTCAAGAACTCCAGCGTATCCGTTACTTTCTTAACCCCAGATTCATTCATGTTGTACCACCGTCTCTTGCATTCATGCGATAATACAATCCTTTCCTCTGCATCAGTTGTTCATGCGTTCCATCCTCGGCAATTCGGCCATGTTCCATCACAAGGATGCGAGAGCACTGACGAGCAACCTCCATACGATGTGTGACAAGCAATCCTATGCTGCCTTTCATAAAGTTCAGCAAGTGATTCATCACGTTCTGTTCTGTCTGAATATCCAGTGATGACGTTGGTTCGTCCAGAATATACAGATCAGATGACCTCAAGAAGAGTCTGGCAAGCGACAGTCGCTGTTGTTGGCCTCCAGATAGATTGGCCCCTTTCTCATGCAACATTGCTGCGTATTGTCCTTCCTGTGCCTCAATATATTCATCCAAACCTGCCTGCTCTGCCGCAAACTTCACTCTGTCCAATGTAACGTCTGAACTCAGACGAATATTATCTTCGATCGTTCCTGTGAAAAAAGTTGGTGTCTGCGGCATATACGTCAGTCTGGACTGGTCATCTATCTCTACATACTCTGCAACATGTTTATCACCCAGCAATACGCTTCCGTTTGTTGGCTCGATCAACCCCGCACACACTTGGCACAGTGTAGATTTGCCAGCACCGCTGGCGCCAACTACAGCAACCAGTTCACCAGGAACCAGATTAAACGTAATCTGATCCAAAATCGTCCGACCACTGTTTTCATCTATTACCGTAACCTGTTGAAGACGTAGCATAGCAATTTCGTTCTCTTTATGTGCCCCTTTTTGTGTACTCCCTTGATCTTGGGTACAAATTCCCTGTGCAAGCTCCTCGTGCTTAGTATTGGATGTGTCTGCCTTCTTGTTCTCCGCCAATTTCAACCATGCAGAGATACGTCCAAATGCACCCACGCTGGCTTGCATCTGACTCCACTGGCTGGACAAGCCGAGTACTGGCCACACCACCAGTTCAAACAGC
The DNA here is from genome assembly GCF_037975265.1 of Paenibacillus sp. FSL P4-0176. Lineage (NCBI taxonomy): Bacteria > Bacillati > Bacillota > Bacilli > Caryophanales > Paenibacillaceae > Paenibacillus > Paenibacillus sp. FSL P4-0176. The sequence continues at coordinate 1,795,043 of NZ_CP150242.1, read as the reverse complement.
AGACTACTTGCAACAACCATGCCCGGAGACAAAGTTCCCCTAGCCGCTGACAAAGCAATAAGGAACAACGCTGCCAATTGAGCCAGACCAAAAACCGCCATCGCCACATTATCCGACATGCTCAGGGTCATCTGCAACTTGGCATGAACACGATTCAGTGATTGCTGTTGTGTCCGAAATCGAGCGAGAAACCACGGTGAAGCATTATACATCTGAATCACCGGTATCCCTTCAACATACTGTTGGATCTGTTCTTGGGACTCGCCTTCCCTGGATTCGACCTCATCGGACAGATGTACAATTCGCTGATCATACAACCTCGCCGTAAACCAGATTGCCCCTGCGCTTACCAAGGCAATAACCGCAACCCATGCGTCTGCTCTGTACAAGTATCCCAGCGATAGAGCAATGATGAATACAACCGTAACACCCTCTGCAATAGCCTCCACAACTTCTGCACCATGCTTGGTGTCTTCCTTGATGCGAAGCATCACATCCCCGGACTTCTGTCTGCGCACCCAGGAATAAGGCATCCGGTTTAACAGTTTCAACAGATCCATGGACATATCCCGTTGCATCGATTCTTTGAGCCATACCAGCACGTAACGATGCATCGCGAGCAATACAATAAATCCTGCCAGAATGGCGATGAAAATCATTGCGGTGGCATTAAGCTGTTCCTGTCCCCCATCATGAATAGCATCCACGAAGAATCCCTGTACAAAGGCTAGTCCCCAATCAAAGACCGCATCTGCTGCGATAAAAATGAACAAGATCGCTACAGCTAATCCATAAGGTTTCATCCAGCGAAAAATAACGGGCCATACCGTTGCCAATGATACAGCTTGTTTTGGGTCATCTGGAACATCACTTTCGTTCATCTGATGATGAGCTTCATTTTCGATATTTTCATTTATCTCATATGCTCCGCTTTTCTCATGACTGCTTTTCATTTCAACGTCATCGGCATATGCTGCATCTTCAATCTTGTTACTCATGCTGTTCCTCCACTTCCGTATCCTGCTCCGCAATATAACTTCGATATCCGTTTGGACGATCCAGCAATTCACGATGAGTCCCCGTATCTTTGACGCGTCCTTTCTGAATATAGATGACCTGATCTGCCCGTTCTATCAGCGATAATCGATGAGTAACGGCAATAACCGTTGTGCCTTTGTCAGCAGTGATTCGGGCAAAAAGATCATTCAAACGTTGCTCATGCCACGGGTCTTGAGATGACGTCGGTTCATCCAACAGAAGAATATCCGGATTCCTCAGCATCGCTCTGGCTAGACTAATACGCTGAAGCTCACCACCCGACATCGTCCCGCCTTGTGGCTGAAGCTCTGTCCCATAGCCGAGCGATTGACGCATAATCGCGTCATGTGCATGTGTCATGTGGGCCGCAACCTTTACTTGATCGACAGATACCCCCTCTTGTCCAAAAACAATATTCTCTTCCACTGTACCTGTGAAAATAAAGGCTTGTTGCGGAACATACACCTGATTGACATTCCCTGTCTGAACTTCGTGCATATCCTTCAGTGAATTCTTCTGATTCATGACCTGGATCGAACCAGTAACAGGTGTATCTAATCCTGCTATTAATTTCAATATCGTGGTTTTCCCGCATCCACTTGGCCCCGTGATTACAGTAAGCTTTCCTTTCTTGGCTTCAAAAGAAATATCTGTTAACACTTCTTCTTGCTCCGCATACCTATAAGACACATGCTGCACGTTGATGCCAGCTGGTTTAGATTGCTTTTCAAGCTGCCCTAAATGCGTATCGGACTGTACATGTGTATTTGTACTGGTATTAGCAACCGTGTTCTCTCTCTCCAAATCCAGCACTTCAAAGATTCTGGACGCATGAGAAGCCGAACCAATAAAATCATTCCACAGCCCAGATAACGATTCAATCGGACGAGTTAACTGACTGCTTGCTACCAGAAAAGCCGCCAGTCCTCCTACATCCATATGTCCATTCAGGACCTGCATGCCGCCTAGATAGAGAATCAGAATCATGCCACCATACGTGGAGACCCGTCCGGCTGCTTCCGAAAGTCGTTGTAACACAGATACAGACATCGTATGTCTGAACACTTGATCCATTCGACCTTTAAATTGATGGTGCACATAACCCGTGAGTCCGTAACTTCGGATCTCAACCGGGGCTTGGATGATTTCAGTCAGTATCTCATCTCTTGATGCTGCGCTGGCATTCAACTGATCATGCTGTCTTTGTAGACGTTTACCCAGTCCTACTGTTACAAGAGGATAGATCAAAGTGAATGCAATGATAGCCAACGACAGCGGCAAGTTCACCCAGCTGAAGTAAGCAAAGGCAAGAATCAGCTGAATGATATTTTTCGCGAGTTCAATGCCATGTTGATTGATCCCTTTCTGTGCTTCCTTGGCTGAAGTCCAGATCCTAGAGGTTAGGTCACCTGTATGATAATGTGCCAGATCACGTGTCTCTGTGTTGCTAAAGGATGAGAGCAGTAGAGACTGCACAGACAATAATGTCTTTTGCTGGAATAACGTCTCGACCCTCGTCATGAATGCGGTTACAATCAATCGTAATACTACAATGCTAACGCCTATGATCAAACCTGAGTAGAGTAACGAAAACTGTGCTTCAGTCGCGCCTTTGACCAGTCTTCGGATCGATTCCAAATAACCGACCTCAATCAGGGAGACCATACATGCGGCGAAAAGTAACAGAATGATGAACATACGGTACTTGCCCGTTAGTGTCCATAATCGAGTTAACATGCCTAACGTTGTATAATTTTTTTTGTCAGCAAACATGGATGCTTTCTCCAATCTTGTCATTAAATTATGTACTTGGTTATGATATCATCGGTGATAAGGAAAAAATGAACATTTATTGCTGTAAGTACTATTAGAAGTAGGGAGATTGATATGCAACACGATCTGCTAGACACACTGGATAAGCTATTCGACTACATAGAAGACCATATTCAAGACAAATTAACGCTGGATCATCTGGCATCTGTGACTCATATATCCAAATTCCACCTGCATCGCATGTTCAAACATGTCAGCGGACAACTGCCTGGAGAATACATTCGTTCACGCAAATTGGCACGCAGCCTGGAGCAATTGGTGAATCTGAACTGGAAGATTATCGATATCAGCGGACATTACGCTTTTGAACATGAACAATCCTACATACGTGCTTTCAAACAAGCCTTCGGCATTACACCCCTGCAGTATCGCAAACAGGGAGCTGGAAACCTTGAATTCACAGCCCGCATGACTTCGTCCATGATCACAACGCTTCCATATGGATATATTTTCAAACCAACGTATGTACGAAAACCGGCTATGAAACTCATTGGGCAACGATCCCACATTCGGTATGCAGATAATGAAGAACACTATGAAGCCAATTCAGCAGGCAACGACTTTTTTGAAAAACACTTTCATTCGATTCCTAACGTGCTGCAACCCAACGTATATATCGGATTTACCAATGAAATTAACGAGGATTACAGTACATATCAGCCGTCTGTAGAGGTCACCAGTCTGGATCATATCCCTGAAGAACTGGACGGAATTGAGGTCCCGGCCAACCAGTATGCCGTATTCAAATTTGTGTGTGATTTCCATCCAAGTCTCATCAATATTGATCATTTGGACAGTGTCTGGACATTTATCGATGAATATTGGCAGAGCCATTCGGGGTACGAGAAGAGTGATCCCTACTATTTTGAAAGAATTGATGGCAGTCTGGCTCAGGACCACTACGGAGAGATGGACATTTATATTCCTGCAAAGCAAATTTCACTGTAAGCTGCAAATGGAGGTTCAACCTTATGGACTCAAATACTCAAGCTAATTCAAGTTCATCCCATACAAATTCTCGCAAACCTTGGATACGTAGACACCCGATCCTCACTACATTTACATTGTTGATTCTTGTACTGTTTGCCGCTGTATTCCTGTATTTCTGGCTCCGTCCTTACGTCTCAGCATTTGACCGTTCCGAGCTGGGGGAATTGAGTTATTCCATGCCTTCAAGGAATGGTGAGTATACTGCCGAGATTTATGGTGTGCCCTATGGTGGCGCGGCAGGCGGCGTTACAATCTGGGTCGATGTAAAGAAGACAAATGCCCCTGAGGACGCCACGGTAAAAACGATCTATCGTGCCCAGCACCACGGGAATAACCATCTTGAATGGGACAGTGAAAACACGCTCCGGATTGAAAACTGGAATGAATATACGGATGAAACCATTACCCTCAATATCGATGACGAAATATATGATGGATGGGGCTGGGCTTGCAAAAGCTTACGAATGAAGGACCAGTCTGTGCGATGCCTAGCACCCGAAAAGTAAAATAACTTAGCCGCTAATATGACCGCCCTGAACACTCGACGGCTCATCTTGATGAGTAATCCTCACTGCACCGCATGTCAGAAGTTCCAACGCTCTGTATGCCTTGTGAAAATCCCACCAAATGCTACTATCATTACACCATGGCAAGAGATACACGCGGCACCAGAAGCGTTAAAAGCCCCTCTCACCGACTCTTTCGGTTGAGCGGGGCTGCTCTTGTTCTGCATTTTATCGTTTATTTACTTATACTTCATTGTGGTCTGATATCCTTGTTTACTGCCAACTTCGTAGCTATCGGACTTTAAACATATGGCAGCATCATAATTTATCTATCATATCTATTCTACCTCTTAATCTTGTTCTGCTTCTGCTTCTGCTTCTGCTTCTGCTTCTGCTTCTGCTTCTTCTTCTGCTTCTGCTTCTGCTGCTGCTTCTGCTTCTGCTTCTGCTTCTGCTTCTGCTTCTGCTTCTGCTTCTGCTTCTGCTTCTGCTTCTGCTTCTGCTTCTGCTTCTGCTTCTGCTTCTGCTTCTGCTTCTGCTTCTGCTTCTGCTTCTGCTTCTGCTTCTGCTTCTGCTTCTGCTTCTGCTTCTGCTTCTGCTTCTGCTTCTGCTTCTGCTTCTGCTTCTGCTTCTGCTTCTGCTTCTGCTTCTGCTTCTGCTTCTGCTTCTGCTTCTGCTTCTGCTTCTGCTTCTGCTTCTGCTTCTGCTTCTGTTGGCAATTGTGCCTCACACTCTATTTCCACTCAACCCTTATTTTCACTGATCCGCCCTATCGCATCCTACCAGCAACGGATTAGTTTTTGTGTTATTTCACTTCTACTTCAATCTATTTTCTCTATCTCTACTCCCGCTTCAAACCCTTCTGTCCTCATCTATCCCAGTTCGTCTCCCTACTTACGCGGTGACACTTCACCACGTTCTTCCCGCTCCTTCATCTCTTTGCGTACCACAACTTCGAGCTTCTGCCGATTGGCAAGTAATCCGGGATCGTTGGGCAAGTACTCTCGGGCTTTGGTGTTATGCATGAGTGCCTGCTCCCAGTTGCCCAGATGAGCATAACAAAGGGATAAACGGGCATGTGGCAGCCAGGTACGGCAAGCCATAGGCACCGGGCGCAGGCCCGAATCGCGGCTGCTCACGTCCACCGCCTGCATATACCAGTAGATCGCCGAAACGGGTTCCTGCCGCTCATGGAAACAGGCCGCAATGGCACAGCAGAAATCGGCATGTGGCAGATCATACTGGAATGACTGCAGCAATGCTCCGAGCTTACGGCCCGGCTCACCCAGTCGTTCATAACATTCCGCCAGCCGCGCGCAGGCAATCAGGCGATCCTCGCGGTAACCACTTGGCTGCTCCAGCAGCTTCACATACCCGCGTGCCGCCGCCGCATAACGCTGGCGGTCATAACATTCGCCTGCATAATAAAATAGCAGGCGACCTTGGGCTACGCCCTCTTCGGCGATCCATTTGCGCAGAATGCGCACGTTTCGCGCCGAATGATGTCCCGCTTTGCGGCGATGCGTGACGGCAATGTCTGCCGTAATGACCTCGCCCCGCGGGAAGCTAAGTTGCTCGTGCAGCCGGCCATGCCAGCGGCACCCGGCATCCCGCTTGACCAGGCGAAGGCGTCGGTCCGTCACAAGTGGACTCCCCTCCGCTCCCTCGGCCAGCGTGTAGTTCAAGATCACAGCTTCCGTCTTCCCCCCGGACGGAAGCTGCTGCTTCAACACCTCCAGCTTCGCCCGTTCCGCGGGCAGCAGCACATCATCCGCATCCAGCCACAGGATATACTCCTGCGTGGCCTTGGCGAATGACTCATTCCGCGCTGCGGCAAAGTCTTCCTTCCATTCATATGTGTAGACCTGGTCGGTATACTGCGCAGCGATGTCCATCGTGCGATCCGATGAACCGGTATCCACAATGACGATCTCGTCCGCGATGCCGGCAACCGAGTCCAGACAGCGCGTCAGCGTGCGTTCCTCGTTCTTCACAATCATGCACAGACTGATGGTGATCACGTTTTGAGCCCCTTCCTGTCGTACGCGTATTGCGAAATGTCATAACAATTTGCTTTTGTTGGTTAAATACTTCGAACAGCGTACTATCGTAAGTTGACTAAAAGAGATTTACACTGGACACTCCGATGACAGAAACTTTCTGATCGTTGTTATCCCCAACTTTTTTTAATTCCTTTTATAAAGGATAAATCCGGGGATAAAGACGAAACATATGCTTCCGATGCAACTTTCATTCAGAACGCTTTTAGCTCCACTTCTTGATATTCTTTTTGTCTTCTCCGTTTCCTGTAAATGTTTAATCCAATTTATTTGGTATTGGTATTGATCACGGAATTCATTTCATCTTCACCTTGGCTAACGAACTGAGGTGACGCTATTTGGTGTATTTCAGTCACCTGGTAAATGTAACGAATCTGAGACCTGCTATTCTCGCATTATAGGCATCCATTCGTCGTTTATCGCAGCTTCCAGATGAAATAGCGCCGCTGAGATTCGTTACATTTCTCATCTCGTCTAATTCATCAAAATAAGACGTGTGAGATTCGTTAGAACATAGAATAGCTCTGTCGTCATACTAAACAGCAGTGTGGAATAGAGATGATCCAGCTAGGTGATCTGACAAGTGCCCTGACAAATGCTCTGGGAAGCTTGCAGAAGCTACTTTCGAAACCATCCCTTTAATCTAAGCGGGAGCGCCCTAGTCTCCTTCAAAACAAGAACCGCAATGATGCTCCAGAGCACTCTCCTATTCACATTTACGCAGGCAGGAGTTTTCCCCTAGTCTTAAAATTAAAGTTTAGATTTACGTTTGCGTTTGCGTTTGCCTCTGCTTCTACAGTTACTCGCAACACAGTTGCAGTATCCTTACCTTTACCTTACAGTTACTTGCAGCACAGTTTCAGCGTCCTTATCCTTGGGTTTGGGTTTGGGTTTGGGTTTGGGTTTGGGTTTGGGTTTGGGTTTGGGTTTGGGTTTGCCTTTGGCTCTGCCCTTACACTTGCAGTGTCCTTAGATTTGGCTCCAACCCTCTCTTACCCTTGCCGCTGTCTCTGTCCCTGTCTCTGTCCCTACCTTCACTGCTACCCTTCCCCACTCTCCTGACGACGAAGTCGTTTCACCTGCTCCACCGCACTGTCCAGTGCCTTCTTGCGCTGTTTCATTACGCGAAGATGCTGATGTTCCACCTCGGCAAAATGGACATGATCCAGTTCCATCCACTCCATCAGTTGATCCAAAGTTGGCGACTTATGCAGTTGTGAACTCCGCCGTTTGCGGGCCACGCAACATAGATATTTATGATGAACTTCGAGTTTCAAGACTTCAAAATACGGCATCAGGGTCATCGCCAGACTTCCCGCATAGAAGGTCTGCTTGTGGTCATAGAACGGGTGATACCCATACGGCACAGTCACAACCAACGTCCCATCTTCTTGCAACAGCCGATGTATCTGGATCAACAACGTCTCCGGATGAGCAAAATGCTCCAGCACTTCTCCAAGCAGCACAGTATCAAAGGTAGTCCTTACTTTCCATTGCGTAATATCCAGCATTCGAAAATCCACATTGTTCCTAACTGGCCTAGACTCTTTGGCAAGCTCAGCTTGCGCATATCGAACACTTTCTTCTTCCAGATCGATCCCTGTCACACGAAATCCTTCACGTGCCAGCAGAATGGACGTAATGCCCTGACTGCACCCGACATCCAGGATGCGTTTGCCTGTTGCCTCACGGCACATCCAGTGGATACGCGTTCTCGTCGCTTCATGAGAATCTTCCGAATTAATCTCGCCGTAGTAGCGTTCACTCACTCGATCATGATTCGCCATAGGTTTCTCCCGTTTTCACTCGGTGAACCGGCTGACCCAGCACCACAATATTTCCCCCGAAACATCCAGCCGTTGCATTGCGTGTATCAAAAATCAGCTTTGCATGATCTGCCATCTCCTGATAATCGAATGCCGAATGATCCGTGGTAATGATCACCAGATCAGCTCCTGTCCACAATTCCGGCGTAGCCGGCCGGGATTGAAGCACTGTACCGTCATCCTTGCGGAAGACAGGCACCATTGGATCGGTGAAAACCACATCTGCGCCGGCTGCACTCAGCAGCCGAAAAACGTCCAATGCTGGCGATTCGCGCAAGTCGTCAATGTCTTTTTTATAAGCCATACCCGCCAGTACAACACGTGCTCCTCGCACAGTTACACCATTCTGCTCCAGCAGCTCCGAGGCACGCTTCACCACTCTCTCTGGCATTTGCCGATTGGTTGCATCCGCCAGCTGAATGAATTGCAGCTCCGATCCCTGACGGTTTGCAGCCCAGGACAGATAGATCGGATCGATTGGAATACAGTGCCCTCCGATGCCGGGACCGGGATAGAATGGCATATAACCAAACGGCTTGGTTGCCGCCGCATTCAGTACTTCCCAGATGTTTACCCCCATCTGTTCACAGGCCGGGGTCAGCTCATTCACGAGTGCAATATTGACACTGCGAAATGTATTTTCGAACAGCTTTGCTGTCTCCGCTACCGTTGTTGAACTTACCGGAACAACTTCGTTGAGGAACGAGCCGTAGAACTGTTTACCATAATTCAGACAAGCGGGTGTCGAACCGCCAATAATCTTCGGGGTATTTTTCACACCATAATGCACACTGCCCGGATCTACCCGCTCTGGAGAATAACAGACGTAGAACTGTTCTCCAGCTCGCCAGCCGTTTGCCGCTTCAATCGGTTGTTTGACGCGTTCCTCCGTTGTGCCCGGATAGGTCGTGCTTTCCAATATAACCAGGCTGCCTTCCTGCAAATACGGAGTCATGCCATCCACCGCCGCCGAGATATACGAGACATCCGGTTGATGCTCGGCGGTCAGTGGGGTGGGCACACAGATCACAATGACATTGGCCTGTGCCACCGCTGCATAATCGGTGCTTGCCGTGAATAATCCAGCCTGCATAAGCGACTGCACAACATCATCTTCTATACCTATGACATACGAATTCCCGGCGTTCAGCTTGGCTACCTTGGAAGTATCGATGTCAATCCCGTGGACTTGATAACCGGCCTGTGCTATCTCTACAGCCATGGGTAAACCAACATAACCGAGACCGATGACAACAGCTTTTAGGGAGCGGTCATTAATATGTTGTATGAGGGCACGTTGCTGTAACTCTTCATTTCCTTCGTGCTGGTTGTGCTGATGATTTTCTTCCATTCCTACCACCTCCAAACGCTCCGCCTCCCCTCGGTGGGCGTGTCTGAAAACTCCGAACGAGTTTTGAGATACACCCTAATCGATATAGCCACCTTCACGCAAAAACCGGGCAATCGCTGGTTTGTTCATCATGGCACTGTCCGAGCGATACTCGGAGAAGTTCACACGTGGCAGACTGCTGTACTGATCCGTCAGGCTCTTGTCCTTGTGCTCCGGCAGGATGACATAATACTGCGCATCATATTGATACGTACGCGGCGCTTCATAGGGCGAGATCAGGACTTCATGCAATTTCTCGCCTGGACGTATTCCCGTCACCTTATAATCGAAGGATGGACGACCTGCCTGTTCCAACATGACGGATGCGAGTTCCGTCATCTTGCAAGCTTTCATTTTCATCACAAAAGTCTCTCCGCCCACGGCCGCCTCAGCCGCCTTAAGAAGTAAATGTATAGCTTCGGTACGCGTCAGGAAAAAACGGGTCATGCCTTTGTCTGTAATGGTCGGGCTTTTGCCTTCATCGATCTGACGCCGGAACAAAGGCACAACACTGCCGCTGGTTCCAAGCACATTGCCCCCGCGGATGCAGACAAACTGGGTACCTTCACTTAGCCAGTTGGCACGGATCATCATTTTTTCACCCAAAGCCTTTGTCATGCCATATACGTTAATCGGATCTACCGCCTTATCGGTGGACACATCGATGACTTTGGCAACCTGCATACGTATCGCAGCCCGAATAATATTCTGGGTACCGATCACATTGGTCTTGAACGCTTCATCAGGCTGGTCCTCGCAGACCGGAACATGCTTCAGCGCAGCCAAATGGAAGAGCACACCCACACCTCTGCATGCATCTTCCACTGCCCGATAATCGCGGATATCCCCAATGATGAATCGCAGACGCGGATCATGGTTGAAGTCTCGCTGCATCGCAATCTGGGCGTATTCATTACGTGACAGAAGGCGAATCTCAGCCGGGTCCTGCTCCAGCAGCACCTCGGTCAGCTTTTGACCCCAGGAGCCCGTTCCTCCGGTGATCAGAATCGTTTGTCCTTGAATCATGGATGAATCCCTCCCTGATCAGATCATGAATTCGCGTAGTACCTGTGCCATCTCATCCCGGCTTAACCGGTCTTTGGGCGGTACCTTTTTGGTTGAAGTATTGTTCGAATGCACGATGTTGACATAATTGCGCGGAGCAAGCAGCTCGTGCGGCAGTTCAATGACATTGCCATGTGTACCTCTGCCCGGGAGCTTGACCCGGTATCCTGCTGCGTATTCGGCTGTCTTATATAAGTAGACATAGAACTGTGGAGAACGGTGAAACGCTGGGGCCATCTCGTTATTCACACTGTCCCACAGATATCCGTTCTGGTTAATCAGTGCCATCGTCTGCAGCTGTGGTTGAATATCGTAGAGTTGTTGAACAAAGGTTTTATGGTATAAATCATCCGAATCCAGACGAGCAATATAGAGTTGCTCCGCACCTTTGGCAAACTCCAAAATGGCACGCACACTCTCCATATTGGTTCCAAAACGAATATTGGAGGGAAGCGGCTCCTGACCCGCCAGAATCTCCTGCATTAATTCCCCGGATTCCTTGGACAACTTCACCACTGTGAGGAAATCCTGATTCGTCTGCGCCTTCAGGCAATGCAATGTGAACGTGCGGAAGATGCCCATCCGACGCTCCAGCCATTCCCGCGTTAATCGCTGTGGGTCCATCCCGTAATTGTTAAAGTTAATCTCAATCACAACTTTCCTGGACATAACATTCCTCCTCATGAACGCTGCAAGTTCCGTTTACCGGATACAGACTGTTTTCATAGTTTTGATGCCGTCTTCCTACGAAGACCATCTTCTATCTATCTGATCGCTTTCAAGCCACATCTCGCTTGTGAATCCAGCACTCTATATCGTATGAAACGTTGATAGAAGCGGTACCGACAGATGTACTAACTTTATATAAATAGATTGATATACAACCGAAGATGGCGCCCTTTGGGTCGAACGTACATATCGTTACGGTATTCGCAACATAGAATAGAACAGTTCAATTTTCAAAGGAGGCAACCCATCACATGAATTCGATCTATCTTGAAATGGAAGGTGTGCTTGATCAGCTCGAAGCGGCACTTCTGGAACACCGACCGCTGTCTCTTGTAAGAGTCGGTGATGGCGAGAATATCGTCATGTCTCAAGAAACCGTATGGCCCACGGAACAGGTCCTTCAGGAGCGTTGGGCCAAGAAAGCCAACTTAGGGCAAAAGGGACTTCGTCTTCCCAACCCGAAACTACGGGATGAAGTCGCCGCTTCCTTGCAACGTGCCGATATCGTGGGCATTCTTCCTCGTGGTGACAGCACCATTAATGCTCCCGATTATCTCAAAAGACCCCTGACCGATATGGTATTTGCACACTTTGGCATCTCTCCTCCGATGACTTGTCACGCCTGTGTTAATCGGGAACTGGCGCAGAACCCGCGTTTCTGGCAGATGCTTGCAGGCAAGCGTGTGTTACTCGTTACCCGTGAGATTGAGGAACTGCGTGTCATGCTCGAACGTGAGCCGTATAATCTGAACATTGTGACTGCCCTGCCCTTCGACAGCTATGATCAAATGGATGAAACGCTGCACTGGATTCAGAATAATCAACATACCTTCGATGTCGCTCTCTTCTCCTGTGGCGTCAATGCGGTTATCCTTGCGGAGCGAACAGCTGCACTCGCAGGCAAAGTTGCCATCGACTTTGGCAAAGCCAACAACATCATTCTGAAAGGCCGTGCCAACTGATCCTGGACAGTTTCAAACTTTAGATTCGTGATTTGTATTGAAACGTGCAGATGCTTGTACGGCAAAAACCCCCGACTGCTTAAGCCGGGGGTTTCTTGCTGAGCGCTAGTCGAAACCTATCGCTGCATTGTCTTGCGTCTCTGGGGTATGAAGCGAACTCTGCCGTCAACAGAAGTGATGACGAAGCACTCTGCCTGTAATATTTCGCCTTTCACTACTAACCGGTGGCTGCAATACCGTATAACATCTCCGGCCCGGTTCTTACTGCTGTGGACACCCCCGAGATGAACGAAGTATACACACTTTCCAATGCTGGTGGTGCAGACAGATCCTGAGCTGTGAACGAGTGGAATTCGGCACCTCCGTTCTGTCCAATCGTACCTTCAGCACGGTAGATGATATAGAAAGGATCATATAAAAAACCCCGCACAAGCTCCACAACAAAGGTATCTCCCAGTTCTCCCGTAACACCTACTGTTCCGTTCAACGTAATAATGGGATTCACCACACCCTGCGTCTGTAGACCAATGGTGCCAAAAGCTGTCGGGGATTCTGACAGTGACAAACCGGGCTGTCCTACGGTTGCCGAGTTCATCGAAGTTCTCATATCGAGAAACACGCCCATGAGTAACACCTCCAATGCTATGGGATACCCTATCCTATGAATCTCACTACTCTTATGATTGGATGTATAGCAGATTGTATGAACCTATTTTTATTTGTCGACTGTTAATGGTATATTGAACTGCATAACGAAAATGAACGGATCGTATGCACACAAGCGGTACAGGCTGTTCAGAAGGAGATTACTATTCATGAATAAACCCAAACGTCCAACCAGCAAGACATCGGCCTCGGCCAAGGGGAAATCTTATACAGGTTCATCTTCAGCACGTTCCGGCAAGTCCAACTTCTCATCTGCCAAAACATCAGGTGCTCCCGCATCACGCAATACGGAGGAGAATAAGAAGCCATTAGCCGCGAAATCATCGGGTGCTCCCAAGAAAGCTGGAGGCAACAAACCCAAAAATGCCAGCGCATCCAAACGACCAGGCAATTCCTACTATCGCAAGCAGGAACCACCACGCCAGTACAAAGTGACCGAACCGGATGAACTGTTGAACTTCCTGTTGCAGCATTTGAAATCAGGACGGAACGCAGTGAAGTCCATTCTGGGCCGTGGACAGGTATCCGTGGATCAGAAGGTTGTAACCAAGTTTAATGAAGCGCTGACGCCAGGTCAGATTGTCTACATTCGAAAAGAAGGTGCAGTTGCTGCTCCATCCTTGACGGGTATTAACATTTTGCATGAAGACGATGATATCATTGTGATCCGCAAGGAAGCTGGACTGTTGTCCATTGCCGCTGACAAGACGGATGACCTGACGGCTTATCGCCAACTGACAGAGCATGTACGCCGCACGAATCCGCTCAACCGGATCTTTGTTGTACATCGTCTGGATCGGGATACGTCGGGTGTGATGATGTTTGCCAAAAGTGAAGAGGTGCAGCAGAAGCTGCAAAACAACTGGAAGGAAAATGTGCAGGACCGCGTATACGTTGCCCTTGTTGAAGGTTCAGTAGCCAAAGAAGAAGGCACCATCTCTTCCTGGTTGAAGGAAACCAAAACGCTGAAAATGTATTCCAGCTCTCGTCCGAATGATGGACAACATGCCATTACACATTACAAACGTCTGAAGTCGAACCGCGAATTCTCCTTGCTGGAAGTGCGTCTGGAGACAGGGCGTAAAAATCAGATTCGTGTGCATATGGAAGATCTCGGACATCCGATCGCCGGTGACAGAAAATACGGCGCACGCACAAGAGACCTTGGCCGTCTCGGACTTCATGCACGTATACTCTCGTTTATTCATCCCACAACGGATGAGTTAATGTCATTCGAAACGGATATTCCAAAGCCATTCCTGTATCCGTTCCGTGCAGAAACTCCACCTGCGAAATAACTGCACCTCTAATGTGTGCATATATAGAAAATTCACTAATCGATTGAACATGCCTGAAAGGAGGAACGGACACTGAAAAACCTGTTAATCACCGGTTACCGGGCACATGAATTGCAGATTTTTGGACAGAAACATGAAGGTATTCCTTTTATCAAAAAAGCCATCTCCTCCCGTCTCACACCTCTTGTCGAAGATGGTCTGGAATGGGTGCTGACGCCGGGACAATACGGTGTGGACCTGTGGGCCTGCGAAGTGGTCATTGATCTGAAGAAGACGTATCCACATCTGAAACTGTCGATCATCACTGCCTTTCAGAACCCGGAGGAGCAATGGAAAGAAGACAAGCAGGAGTATTACCGTTCCATCCTCTCGGGTGTGGACTATTACGGTGCGATTAGCAATCAACCTTATATCGGGCCGTGGCAGTTCACTGCACGGGATGACCTGTTGCTGCGTAAAAGCGACGGTCTTCTACTCGTCTATGACGAAGATGCCGGAGAAGGCAGTCCCCGTTTTGTGAAGGAAAAAGCCGTGAAGAAACAGCAGAACGAGGACTATACAATCATCAGTGTCACTTCAGAGGATATTCAATCTGTAGCTGAGGATGAGCGCATGAACGATATTGCGGACTTCGACGATTCTTCATTCTGAAAAAATGTAGATCATCTGAAGTCCTTTCATGCATAGCTGTGATCAGAGGGGAATCGTATTTTGAATGACGTACATATGTTTTTTTTCGAGGCAGGTTGGGTATAAGTAGTATTATAACTGCGATGATATGTCGTATGGGATAAGGGGAACTGCAACCATGACAATTACGCCAGAGCAGCGCATTCAACTGCATGGATTTAACAACCTTACCAAGTCGTTGAGTTTCAATATGTACGATATTTGTTATACCAAAACCAAAGACGAACGCGAAGCTTACATTGAATATATTGATGAACAGTATAACGCCGCACGGCTGAGCAAAATTCTGAACAACGTCTCCGATATCATCGGAGCCCACGTGCTGAATGTCGCTCAGCAGGATTACGTGCCTCAAGGTGCGAGTGTTACGATGCTTGTCTCGGAAGGTCCAATCGTGGAGATCCCCGAAGAATCACTTGATGAATCTCCCGGCCCTCTGCCCGATAACGTTGTCATGCAGCTGGATAAAAGCCATATCACTGTGCACACCTATCCTGAATTTCATCCTAGTGAAGGTATTAGTACCTTCCGTGCGGACATTGATGTCTCCACCTGTGGTGAGATCTCACCGCTTAAGGCACTGAATTATCTGATCCACTCATTTGATACGGACATTATGACGATGGATTACAGGGTGCGTGGTTTTACGCGGGATACGAGCGGACGCAAGCTGTTCATTGACCATGAGATCGGCTCGATTCAGAATTATATTCCGGATGAGATCAAGAGCAGCTTTGACATGATTGACGTGAACGTCTATCAGGAGAATATTTTTCACACCAAGTGTAAACTGAGGGAATTTGACCTCGACAATTATCTGTTTGGGTACACCAAGGATAAGCTCAGCAAGAAGGAACAACAGGAGATTACAGAATGGCTGAAGCTGGAGATGGACGAGATCTATTACGGCAAAAATATTAATCGTCCCTCTTAAGAGGTTGTTCAACGCTGATCCATGAGGGCAAAATCTAAGACAAGATTTCATGAAGGCAGGGTTCTTCTTATCGGGGGACCTCCGGCATGTGCTTGTCTTTTTCTTTGTTATGTTGACAGTGTGCAACTTAATTTCTTATTATAGAAGTAACTGTACAATCTACAGTGAAGGAGACTGAGCCCGTGATCGAAACGAATACGACAAGACGTAACGAATCACTGTTACAAGCGCTTACTGCACAGCATAATGCCATTACCAACAACATAGCCAATGCAGACACGCCTAACTACAAAAAGAAAACGGTAGAGTTTCAGGAAGAGTTGAGACGTATCGTTGAAAATGGCAAAACAGATCAGCTCGCCATGAAGCGGACTCATGACAAACACTTTCCTATCAGTGATCCCAATTCTTCCATCGTACAGTACCGAATTGTCGAGAACAACGAAACAGCCATGAACAATAACAACAATAACGTTGACATTGACAAGGAAATGGCGAATCTTTCGGAGAATCAGCTCATGTATAACTACATGGTTGATCGGGTCAGTGGACATTACAAAAAAATGAAGAATTTATTGAATGATCTGAAATAATGAATGTACAAGCAGCCCGAAACGGCTGCTTTTTTTTGTTGTTTTTCCCTGAGTGTAGCTCGTTTGGTGCCATTTTTCGGTATCCTCTCCTGTTCGTAGTATAATGGGGAGAAACGATTGATTTCATATCGAACAAAAGAGGTGCAACATGTCTCCACGTCATTTAAATGGTTTTCAAGGTTCCAAAGTCAGATTAGCGGCCCCATGCCCGGAAGATTGCATGCGTCTCTCCCGCTTCACAGATGATTATGAATATTTGCGCAACATGGATACCGATATCGCGATCCCGTTAACGCCGGATGAAACGGGTTCTTCGTCTGTCCGCCGCGACAACGGATTTGAATTTGCATTACGTACACTGGAGGGTAACCGATTCATTGGATTCACAGCCCTATACCGAATTGAATGGAACAATCGCTCCGCTCGTCTTGCCATTGGTATCGGCGAAGAAAATGATCGGGGTAAAGGTTACGGAAGCGACGCTCTGGCTCTGATTCTTCGATATGGCTTCCACGAATTGAACCTAAACCGGATTGCGCTGGAAGTCATTGAATACAATGAAGCCGCTAGACGTGCGTACCTAAAATCCGGATTCCGGGAAGAGGGTCGCCAGCGTTCAGCAGTTTTGCGGGATGGCATGCATTATGACCTGATCTCGATGAGTATCCTTGCTGAAGAATGGTCCGCACAGGCTGGGCTTCCCTTGTCATTCCAGTCTACTCACACTCCTCAATCTGGGGAAATGGACGCGGGTGGTTTTTCACAACGTAATGGGAACGAACAAGCTGCGCTGTCAATGTCGGAATTAAGTTCTGTTCCAAAAGGTGAATCTGAAATTTCACCTCGCATCGGCGTAGGTGCGGTCATCCTCAATGAACGGGGCGAAGTGCTTCTCGCCTGGCGGAATCGCCAGCCCGAGCAGCACACCTGGAGTATTCCCGGCGGGAAAGTCGATCCCTATGAATCACTCGAAACTGCCGTCATCCGTGAAATCAAGGAGGAAGTGAATCTGGATATCGCCATTGACAGTCTGCTCTGCACGGCGGAGACGATCCAGCCACAACAGAAGGAACATTGGATATCCGTGCTCTATTCCACCAAGGTGATTGGCGGTCATGCTCGTAATCTGGAAGAAGGCGGAGCCATCGGTGAGATCGGCTGGTTCCCTTTGAATGATTTGCCCTCTCCACTCGCCTGCTTTGCGGTACCTGGGCTGGAAGCTGTGAAGAAGATGTATAACCAGAATTAAGCTTGGAGGTGCTTGCAAGTGTTGGAGATTCCTCTTCCTCGACCTGTACCCTTCATTCTGCATGAATTGAGTTCTCAATTCGATTGGAAAGGCAGCGGCTCGCTATCACTGAAAACATTCCGTAACGGAAAAACGCTCTATGAAGCGGGTCGCGGTCACTTCGCAGTCAATAATGAGAACTATCTGCTTCTGAATGAGGCTCAGGAATATAGTCTTCACATTGATTCATCTACTCCAGTTGAATCCTTCTGTATCTTCTTCCCTCCCGGTTATGTGGAAGAGATCGGTCGGAATCTAATTACCAGTGATCTTCGGCTACTTGATGAGCCGTGTAGTTATTCACCCTCAAGCAAGATGGAGTGGGTAGAACGTACATACGCGATGGATAATCGGCTTGGTGCAGCCCTGAATCATTTGCGGAATTTGTACAGTCAAGACACGCTAGATTCCTGGGCAATAGCGGAACAGCTTCATCAGCTTGCTGTTCACATGCTGGATCTACACCGTAACGTTCAGCAAGAGATCAACGAACTGGATATGATCAGACGTTCAACCAGAGAAGAGTTGTACCGAAGAGTGTATATCGGGCATGAGTATATCTCCGCCTACTATGATCAGACGTTAACGCTAGAACAGACTGCAACGGCTGCACAACTATCCGTGAATCATTTTCTACGCAGTTATAAAAAGTTGTTTGGTACTTCACCCCATCGTTATCTGACTGAATGTAGACTATTGGCTGCGAAGCGGCTTTTGCTAGATTCGGACAGGTCTGTCACCAATATCTGTTATGATGTGGGCTTCGAAAGCCTCGGTTCGTTCAGTTCATTATTCACTAGACGCTTCCATAGCTCTCCTTCCCAGCTGCGGGCAAAAAGGTGATTATGAAGAAGAACCTCTGAAGAGGAACATCTATAATTACATTATCTCATCAGATGGAGGTATTCCTTATGAATCATGCAGAACAGATTAATCAACTATTTCAGGCTGCACAGTCTGGAGATGTGGCCAACCTGCAATTATTGCTCGCTTCTCACCCGGAACTCACCAATACTGAAAATCAGGATGGGTTAACTCCGCTGGGATATGCCTCTCATTATGGACAAGCAGGAGTAGTTCGTCTTCTTCTGGAGCATGGAGCGGATGTTAACGCCCTTTCTCATTCCAAGATTTCCTTTATTCCGTCCAATACTGCACTGCATGCCGCACTTGCTGGAGAACGTTCACCAGAAGTTATCCAACTTTTACTCGAAAATGGGGCATCCACGGGTATTCTGGACAGCGATGGACAATATGCGTTGCACTCCGCAGCATTTCATACGGATCAGATCGAACTTATCGAGATGTTACTTCAGCATGGAGCTGATCCAAACGTGCTGAACTCAGCGGGCCAGACCGCACTGGATATTTCACTTGAACGTGGTAACACGTCTACAGCTTCATATCTACGAACAGCCATTACAGCGCATCAGCAATAATGATTGGATAGCGTAAGCAATACCGCAAATAACCGTCAGGACTCTTTTTGGAGTACAAAGAGAAGGTCTGACGGTTATTTGTTGTCCGATTACATACCTTTTTTCAGAAAATAAGAACCGTTTGGAGCCTTACGCGGTCTAATACTCAACATATCCATGAAAGGAGGAGCCATGTGACCCCTTCTCAGCTCACCATCGCCGCACAAAAAGGGGATGCCGAGGCTTTTGCAGCCTTAATGGAATTACATCAGAGCCAACTGTACCGTATCGCCTATGCCTACCTGCATAACGAAGGTGATGCGCTCGAAGCGATTCAGGAATCAACGTTTAGGGCCTTCCATAAACTCAAAAAATTAAAAGTGCCCTCCTACTTTGGCACTTGGCTCATCCGCATTCTGCTCAACTACTGTGCGGACGAACGCAAACGAAAAAGTCGGTTCAGTCCCGTCACCGAGATTCATGAATCCAGCAGTTGGGATCGTCCTGCGGACCCCGATCTTGCTGCTGCCGTATCCACTCTTGACCGGGATTGCAAACAGATTATTATTCTGAGTTATTTCGAAGGTTTCTCCTTAACTGAAGTTGCCGATATTCTCGAAATCCCGACCGGAACCGTAAAATCCCGATTACATCGGGCACTCGGACAGCTCCGTGATCAACTTGAAACGAAAGGAGATATATCCTCATGACGGATGAACAAAACCCATTTGACACATTGGAAGAACGGCTGAATGCTCGCAAGACGGAATATGAAACCATGCCTGTACCGAATGCTGCCTATCAGGCTGTGCAGTCCGGAATCCGCCAGGCTGCCCATAAGCGAAAGTCCCGGCTGCGCTGGTATATGAGCTCAATCTCGGCAGCTGCCCTCATCCTGTTGTTTACCGGTTGTATCCGCGTCTCTCCCGCCTTTGCGTCCTTTGTGGAGCAATTGCCTGGCATGGAAGGCATTGTGAGCATGATTCGCCAGGACAAAGGATTAATGATGGCGATCGATCAGTCTCTCTTGCAGAAGATCGGTGTCACCGACGAGCATGATGGTACTTCCTTGACCGTTGATGGCATTATCACAGACGAGTCACGTATGGTTATTTTTTACACGATGAAAGGCATGAAAGATCCCGAGAAATTCAACTATGATATTGATCTGCTCGATGAGAACGGTAATTATCTTCCAGTTGCGTTTACTCACGCTTATCCAACACCTTCACCAGACGAGAATGTGAATGAGAATATGATAGACGTGATCTTCACGGATGGAACCTCTCCTCCTGAAGAGCTGAGCGTCGTGTTTAAGGCCAGAGATACAACGCGTGCAGAAAAGTGGAAAATAACGTTCCCGGTAGACAAGAATCTTACCAAAGGCATGAAAAAGGTCATTCCTGTGAATCAGACGTTAACAGTGGATGGACAGCGTATTGATGTGAAACAGGCTACTATGTATCCAACACGTCTTGTGCTTGATGTGAATTTTGATCCTAAAAATACCAAGAAGGTATTTGGCCTCAGCGATCTTCAACTGGTTGATGAGCAAGGCCGCGCGTGGAGAACAGATACCTCAACCGGTGAGGATGAACGTTCCATTTACTTCGAAAGCATGTACTTCTCCATACCGAAAAAGCTGACGTTACAGGGATCTGGCTTCTCCGGATTGGATAAAGATGAGTTGGATCTTACCCTTGATCTGAAGTCACACCGGATTACAGGTGGACCACCTGGATTGAAGATGGTAGGCAGCAAGGTCGAAGGCAAAGATCTAATTATTGACTTCTCCGTTGCTGGCAGGATGGACGGTGGGTTCGTTCTAACTTTCAGGAAAGTTACAGACAGTACAGGGAAGTCATATGAAGTCCCTGGCTCCAGTTGGAGTAGTGGAGAGGGAACGGATGACAGTCATACGATTGTTTCTTCTACTATCAAAAATGGAGCCAAATTAAAAGGGGAAGTGAAAATGAACATCTCCACCTATCCGATGAAAGTAAAGTCTCCCTTCTCATTGGACATCCCTGTTAATCCTTAATTTTCTACCAGTAGGCTGTGATTATCGCAAATATTCTATATAATGGAAACATTCATTATTACGAGCAATGATGTTCATAGGGAAGGTGTGTTTAGATATGAATCAACGTTCCATCCGTTATCCGCAGCCACTCGCTCCGGGAAATACCATCGGTGTAGCAGCACCCTCCAGCGGTGTAGGCGAATCCCTATACCATTATCTTGAGGAGAGCAAACGTAATATGGAGCGCCTTGGTTTTGGCGTGCTGGAAAGCCCATCGCTCCGCCACAACACCAAATGTGTGAGTGCCTCCAAAGAGGAACGCGCCGAAGAGATGAATGAGTTTTTCCGCAATCCAAATATTCAAGCCATTATCCCTCCATGGGGCGGGGAATTTCTGATGGATATCCTCCCCCTGCTGGATTGGGAAGCTTTGAAAACATTACCGCCCAAATGGGTCATGGGATATTCGGATATCAGTACGTTCCTGTTCGCCTATACCCTGATCACCGGAACAGCATCAGCACATGGCACCAACTATGTTGATCTAAGATCAAACGCCCTCGATCCCGTGACTGCGCGCTGGATTGATGTGTTACAGACCAAATACGGCGGGCAGATCACACAATCGTCTTCTACACATTATCAATCGGCATGGAAACCGGAATCTCCTGGATTTAACCTGGATACACCTTCACGCTGGAAACAGCTCGGCCACTCGGTAGATGCAGATACCGCTGTGTCGTTCTCCGGTCGGCTGATCGGTGGCTGTATGGATACGATCACTAGTCTGATTGGTACGCCGTATGCACCCGTCCAATCGTATCTGGATCAGTACTGTGCAGATGAAGGAACGATCTGGTATCTGGAAAGCTGTGAAATGAATGCGGGGGATATCTACCGTCATCTGTGGCAGATGAGACAGGCCGGCTGGTTTGCTGGTGTGAAAGGTTTCATGTTTGGCCGACCTGCGGGTTATTCCGATACAGCGGATTTTAATTTCACCGATGCCCTATCCTCTGCACTTGGGGGTCTGGATGTCCCTGTACTGTACGATGTGGATCTCGGCCATGTTCCACCCCAGCTCACCTTTGTGAATGGAGCATTAGGCAAAGTCGCTTATGAAAATGGACGCGGGAGCCTTGAGATGGCGTTTGTGTAATCACCTTTTATAGGCAGATGCATACCTTGAAGTAAGAACTTATTTTGAGGAAGGGTTGTGCATCATGTCTGAATCCACATCCACGCCATCCACACGTGTCGTGTATCAAGCCAATCAACCGATGCTTCAATCCGTGCAAAATGTGCGGAATATGCTTCATCATACAGCCCGGCAGCATGTAGGCAAGAAGGTACAAGTCCAGAATATCGATGGGCAAGTATGGGAAGGTGTCATCATCAGTGCAGACCGGGGAATTTTGTATCTCCAGGTTACCCCGATGCATGGATATCCTGAACCGCGCGCCTTGTTTGGACCAACCATTTTGCCGCTGGTGCTGTATGAATTGTTGGTTATCACACTGTTGATGTAGTGGCATTGTGCCTTTATATCCGAACCTGTTCCAAGAAGCTTCGCTCCTGAGATCTTCAAGTCTTGGGAACGAGGCTTTTTTATCGTCTTGGCGATGGTGCCGTATGATTCCTTGCGAGCGTGTGAAATATGATACAATGGTGTCGCACCACCCCATATCTCATATGAAACGGAGCTTGATCCGGTTGGAATACATACGTCATGATTCATCACCCGTATCACAAGCCGAGACGGGTATGATTGGCAGCAATCCTACTGAACAATCACGCGTGATTGCAATCTGTCTGCTCGCAGGCAAAATCATGCTGCAAAGCGGTGGTGAAACCTACCGTGTGGAAGATACGATGAAACGTATGGCAGCTGCGCTGGGCTTACCCCATTCGCACAGTTACGTTGTTCCGACAGGCATCTTCTTCTCTGTTGATGCAACCGAACCTGCCAAGCTGATTCGCATCTCCGAGCGTACGACAGATCTGGACAAGGTGTCCGAGGTGAATGCGGTCTCCCGCCGCATCGGACAAGGTGAGCTATCCGCTCAGGAAGCCCATGATCTGTTGATACAGATCGAAGGAAAGCCCTCCTCCTATTCAACGGCTGTGCAGCTTACGGCCGCAGCGTTATCCAGTGGTTGTTTTACCATTATGTTTGGCGGGGGCTGGAGCGACTTTCTTCCGGCGTTAATATGCGGGGGCATAGGTTATGCAGCCGTTATTGCCTTTCACAGGTTGGTGCGGGTCAAATTCTTTGCCGAGCTTACGGCATCCTTTGTCATTGGCTTACTCGCTTTTCTCCTGATCTATATGGGAGTGGGTCATGAACGGGACAAAATCATTATTGGTTCGGTTATGCCGCTGGTTCCGGGGCTGCTGATTACCAATGCTGTACGCGACCTGATGGCCGGACATCTCGTCTCCGGATTATCCAAGGGAGCCGAGGCATTTCTGACTGCTTTTGCTATAGGTACAGGCATTGCAGTTGTATTTTCACTTTTTATGTAAGACGGAGGAATGCAGGATATGCTCCATTTTATTGAACAAGCCTTGACCAGTTTTGTCGCCTCAGCCGCGTTTGGGATCATCTTCAACGCACCACGGCGCATGCTGCTCCACGGTGGATTTGTCGGCATGATCGGCTGGATTATCTATATTGTGCTTGAATATGCAGCGGATGCGGTTCCTGCTACACTTGCAGCGACCATAGCCGTAGGTGTCATCAGCCAGGTATTCTCTCGCATGTTTCGCGCACCCGTTATCATCTTTAGCGTCGCAGGCATCATCCCTCTGGTTCCTGGTGGACTGGCGTATAATGCGATGCGAAGTTTTGTGCAAAATGACTACAGTGCCGCTATGGAGATGGCTGCCAAGGCACTCATGTTATCTGGCGCTATTGCCGTAGGCCTGGTGTTATCCGAGGTATTAAACCAGATGATACGCCGAATTCCCGCCTCACTGCGGACAAAATCATCATCGAAATGATTATTCTTTTCAAAATATTCAACACGCGGAAGGCCCGTTAGGCATACAGGATGAAATCTTGTATACCTACGGGCCTTACGTGTCAC
Organism: Paenibacillus sp. FSL P4-0176; assembly: GCF_037975265.1. NCBI lineage: Bacteria > Bacillati > Bacillota > Bacilli > Caryophanales > Paenibacillaceae > Paenibacillus > Paenibacillus sp. FSL P4-0176. The sequence continues at coordinate 1,770,645 of NZ_CP150242.1, read as the reverse complement.
TATCCTATAGAGCACTATAGTGCATAGTGCAGTGAGACAATCAAAGAAGTCTATTTACTTCACAAACGTATTTTTCACACGTACCGACCGTAGGAAATACGGGATAAAGATACAACATGTCAGAAGCGATCGGATTGTTAAATTAAATGCTGATGTTGGATCGAGCACATGTTGCTCTCTCGGAATCTCAATTCGTGCGATCAAGATCCATGTCACGACTCCAATGAATACATTTGCAATGTACAGAATAATCATCATGCACGGAAATTGCCTTTTTTTCTTATGCAGCAGTACGAGATTCACGATAACGAGCAATAGTAACATGACGCTGCTTATGACTCCGAACCAAAGGAGCGGGCGTATCCCTTCAGTATAAAGTTCCGAATCAACACCACGGACACCCTCCCATCTCACCGGATCCATAATGACATTTACCTGCGACATATCCGCAATAAGAAGCACCAGTGTGACCCACAGGCCAATCTGAATTAATATAAGCCATCCGCCTAATCCGGAGATGCCAGGCCGTTCCGGTCTGATACCACTTTTAGGCTGCAGCGAGCTTGTATCCAGTTCCGAGTCCCTATATTTATAGTTCATTTCAGCCTCCGTTTACGATAGATAAGACACATATTATACATTAGAAGCTATTTTCTGTGTTATCCAAGAGAAGGAAAGAACCATCTGGACTAAGGTCTCTCTCTTGCATTCTATTGGGTAGCACGTCTCATCACTGTTGCGAACAACTCCGCTGCAACACCACTTCCTGACCTCATATAATGTTCTTCATCCGTATGATCAAATCCCATCCAGACCGCCGCAGTCCAGCTGCTCGTATAGCCCACAAACCACAAATCCCGATTGGCCTCTCTTCCCACACCAGGTAATGCAGCCTGTGTTGTTCCCGTTTTCCCTGCTACCTTGTGCTGACCGAGTTGTGCCTGGCTTCCTGTTCCCTGACTGACTACATTTTGCAGCATTCTGGTCATGGCATTCGCCGTACTGGAGGACATTACCTGCTTATTTTCCGACTTATGAGCAAATATTGTCCGTCCTTGTGAATCTGTAATCTCGCGTATCAGATGGGCTGTATTCAATTTGCCATGATTCGCAAACACCGTATAGGCCTGCGCCATCTTCATTGGCGACACTCCCTGATGCACACCTCCCAAGGCAATTGAGAGGTTTAGATCTTCTTTCCCCAGTTCAATACCGAGTCGTGCCGCAAATTGATGTGCATCGTTCAGTCCTGTCTCATGAAGCAGCCATACGGCTGGGGCATTGATAGACTTTTGCAAGGCTTGGGACATGGCTATTGAACCACTGTAACGCCCACCGAGATTGGAAGGTTGATAGCTGCCATATTGCATGCGTTTATCCGGTAGTATGCTCTCTGGCTTGAACTTCCCCGACTCCAACGCAGGGCCATATGCAATAATCGGTTTAAAAGATGAACCTGGCTGCCTTGCATCCATAATCGCCCGGTTGATGCCCCCTTTTAAAGGATTACGTCCACCCATCATCGCTTTCACTTCACCGTTGTGCTGGTCGATAATAACCATACTTGCCTGGACCTGCTCGTCTTGGCGATCATCGGGGAATCGGGTAGCGTCTGCAAATGTTTCTTCCATCGCCAGTTGTGCCTGTTCGTCTAGCCCAGTTTGAATAACCCAACCTGCCGATTGAATCTCTGCTTCACTTTTACCTGTGAGCCGAGAAGCCTCCTGAATCACAGCATCCACGGCAGACACATATGCGGGCTCGCTCAAGCCCGGTGAAGTTGTTGCATTCAATACGGTTTCAGGCGGCGTGAAATCGACGTCACGGGCTTGGAGCATCTGCTTTCGTGTAATGAGTCCCTGTTCATGCATTAGTCCAAGGATAACGGCACGTCTTTGTTTGGAAAGTTCAGGATGATCTACTGGATTGTATATGGATGGACCTTTGGGCATTCCAGCTAATGTAGCAATCTGCCATAGTTTCAATTGGTGCATATCCTTAATTCCGAAATACCGCCAGGCTGCCGCTTTTACACCATACTGCTGGCGTCCCATGTAGATCTGATTCAGATACATTTCCAGAATTTCATCCTTGCTATACTTCTTCTCCAGGGCCATCGCAATCGATATCTCATTCACCTTTCGACTCAACGTTTTATCCCCATTCAAATACAGATTTCTTGCCAGTTGTTGCGTAATGGAGCTTCCTCCCTGACTCAGATTCATATGTAAGATGTCTTGCATAATGGCTCTGCCAAGTCCGATGAAATCTAGTCCATCATGGTTGTAGAAACGTCGATCTTCTGTAGCCAAAAAAGCCATCTTTAATAAATCTGGCATAGCGTTCAGTTCAGCATATTCGGAATACCCTTTGGTCTGCGTATGCAACCTCGAAATTTCGGTCCCCTCTGCATTCGTAATCATGGTTGAAGAGGCCACCTGCATGGCCTCTGGACGATTGCGAAGCATTCCTTCGCCATAAGTAATCAGATAGAGATAGAAAAGGGTCAATATCAAAACTACAACCACTGCGGCATCAAAAACGTAATACATCCATCGCTTGCTCACGTGTTTCAACATTCAGGCTCCTTGTGTACCCGTTCAATTGAAACTTCGTGTTCCTGTCTATCTCGTTGTGTAATCTCCAGAGCATGATGAAGCAGCAATGTCTGTTCATACGCCAACTTGACCCAATGCTGAACTTCCATCTCGTCCTGACACCGCCCTTGGATAATCTCATCCAGAGAAGATTGAATACCGTAGAGAGTAAGTTTTATCGGTAGGTCAACCTGTGTAGAAATAGTTTGAGTGTTCTCCTTGTCTTCTTCATTATGTTGCTGAAGGCCGGGTTGCTCATGCTGAATAAACGCTCCCTCTACCTCTCTTCTCTCATGTTTCGGTTCTGATCTGCTCAGCCCTTCCTCATGCAGGAGAAACGTAATTACATTCAGATTGGCAGCAATTTGTCGTAGTTCACCACCACTTAGAACATCAATTCTTCCAGGATTGTGGCCCAATGCAAGTTCGGCTGTTCCGCGTGCAAGTTGACTGAGATCTTCCGCAATCTTCTGGGATCGAATCCAGAAAAAGATCGCAAACATGGCTCCTCCAATGAAGATAAAGAGCGGCTTTGTTCCGATATGATTGATTCCCCAGTTCATCATACGCGTTATCCATGCTGCATCTGGAAGGATGTGATTGTGGGCAAACCGTAGCACGTGATAAACGACAAAAAGGAGCGCTGCGCTCAGTAACGCGCTTGCTCCTCCAATGTATATGTATCTTAGTCTTACTGTACTAAATTGAGACTTCATATTCGGTATCCTCCTCTATACAATAATATGGTAATAGAGGTAGAATACCGAATATTTCTTAATGAGATAGTGGCTAACTTCTTACCAAATTCTTAATTTTTATTCCTCTGAGTAATTACTTGGTGAAGCAGCGGTTACAGGGAAACGGGTAACAAAATCCGTTCTGCCATTTTCACTGTAAGCAACGATACTTCCTCGATGTAATTCAATCATCGATTTGGCAATCGCCAGGCCGAGACCGGTACCTCCCGTATCGCGGGAACGGGATTTATCTACCCGATAGAATCGATCAAATAGATGTGGCAGATCTTGTGCCGGAATCGGATCACCATAATTACTGATGCGGACTACAGCCTCTTTACCTTCAAGGGCCAGCCCAATCTCCATTCGTTTACCTTGCGAACCATACCGAATGGCATTGCTGAACAGATTCTCATATGCTCTTACAAGCTCCCCCGGAGCAGCTTGTATCCATAGTGGGTCTTGCCCGCCGATGATCTTGTAGGTCATGCCAGCATCCTCCAGCATGGGAGCAAACTCTTCAGCCAGCTGCATCAGAAACGAATTCAGGTTCAACGCTTGCAGAGATAACGGAAGGCTCCCGCCACTCACGCGCGTATATTCGAACAAGTCATCAATTAACTTGCGAAGGGTCAAGGATTTCTCATAGGCAATGCTAACGTAATAGCGCATCTCAATCTCATCTTGGTAGCGATCCTTCTCGATGTACTCCAGAAATCCCAGAATAGAAGTGAGTGGTGTTCTCAGATCATGTGATATCCCCGTAATCAGATCGTTTTTGGCAGCAACTGCATTACGCTCTTCCTGAAGCGATAACTGCAATTGTTCAGCCATCTGATTAATGCTTGCAGCGACCACTCCGAATTCATCAGAGGTCTTCACTTCGATGCGATGGGATAACTCTCCTTTGGCAACCTCCTGAATCCCCGCCGTAATTTCATCCAGGACCCGCATCACCTTGCGTGAGAGCAGGAAAAAAAACAGCACAAAACCAAGCACGCCTACCACAATCATCAAAGGCACCGAACCGATATTATTCACCAACCACCTGATCCCTTGGGCTGGAATGGAATAATCCGGATACGTCTGAGCTTCCAGGATGGTCTGCCCCACCTTACTACCCCCGTACAAAATAACTGCAGTTAATATACCGCTCAGCAGAAATGCATAGATAAATTTCCATCGGACTGTATTAATCAACTTTGAATTCATAGTAGGAACTCCCTGAATGTGTTCATGTTACACGACATCCTGTGAATGTACATGTTTATTGCGGTTTGATCATCTTATAACCAACACCCCATACGGTCTGAATAAACTTGGGGTGTTTGCTGTCGAGTTCAATCTTCTCACGAATCTTGCGAATATGTACCATGACTGTATTATTCGACTCCATGAATTCTTCTTTCCAGACTTGACGATAGATCTGTTCCATACTAAGTACTGAACCTTGGTGACGAGCCAGTAATTCAAGAACAGCAAATTCACGCGGAGTCAGACGAACCGGCTGCTCATCCACCCAAACTTCATGTGTATCGGTATTTATGACCAGATCATCAATAACCCACTCGTGCTCTTTGTTCTCCCGACCTTCATTGAAGGTATGATACCTGCGCAGCTGGGATTTCGCCCGTGCGACAAGTTCAAGCGGGTTAAACGGCTTGGTCACATAATCATCGGCACCGATGCTTAGCCCTGTGATTTTATCCATATCCATACTTTTGGCGGACAGCATAATAATCGGCATTTTCTGCTCTTCCCGAATTTTCATACAAGCTTCGATTCCGTCCATATTTGGCATCATGACATCCAGAATAATGAGATCGATCGACTCTTTTTTCAATTGTTCCAGTGCTTCAAGCCCATCATTCGCGGTGAGAATCCGATAACCCTCGTTGCCAAAATAAATTTCCATCAGTTTAATAATCTCCTGCTCATCATCCACAAGCAGAATGGTTGCTGGCTGTGCCACGGCATTATTCCTTTCCCTTCCATAATTCCTTACCTGTTCAAAGTATACCACCGAGGGATGAAACTGCGAAAATCATCGTGATCTTCACGGACACGCTCGATCTTGGCCATCATCTCAAGCGTCTCTTCAGGCTTCACCTGCTGAATCCACACTACAGAAGACACCAGCGCCATAGCCGTATACAGTGAATACAATCTCCAGAATAACTTATCCGGTTCATTGCCATCGAAATAGCCCTGAATTTGACCTATGGAATATGGAATACTGATCTCCGAAGCAAACAAACCCAGCTTCAAAAATTCATGAATGGGATCACCTTGATCATAACGATTAAAATCAATCACTCCTACGAGTTTATCCTGCTTAACGACAAGATTGCTCGGGTGAAAGTCATCATGCTGAAATCCATCTGGACGATTTTTCATCCAACCGAGATGGTCTGCAATAAACGTTAGAATAACATGATCCTCTTTCATCACGATAGGGCACTGTTTATAGCGCTCCACGTAACGTTGATGCTTGGTGCTCTTGCGTATGTACCATGATTCGATCTGTCCCTCCATCGGCAACTGGTGAATCAGCTGTAGCTGCGCTCCTGCTTCCAAACCAACCGCCCACTGCTGCTGTTCATTCAGCTGAGGCAGTCTCTCGGAAGCATCTTCGCCTTCAATGTAGCTAAGAATCATATATCCGTTCTTCTCATCCAATCTACCTGTGCCCAACGTTGCTGGACACAGTACACCTAATTGTTGCATGCTCTGCAAATATTGATATTCCCTTTGCTTCATCCATTCCTCAGCAATATCATACACCCTCACCAGCACATGGCCTTGACCAGGGATAAACATTTTGAATTTAGTATCTGCTGAATAACCCTTCATAACAGGTTCAATCCGCGTGGCCTGACTAAGTTCAGGAATCTCTTTTAACCTGTCAATCAACGTATTGTCCATCGATGCATTCCATGTATCGTGTTGTTCCACGTCCCGAATCCTCCGTTATTTCACGTATGGCGTGTAGTATCGTCGGTCTATTCCCACTTTAACCCATGATGTTTCCTATAACATGCTTATATGTATTCTATCCGTTTCTATTTAAAAAGTACTGATTCGGGTTCTTTGCCCGTCAGGGTCAGCATCGTATACAATTGTCCCCTGTGATGATACACATGTCCCATAATCTCAAGCAGCCACTCCAGCCGACTATAGGAAGCTCCCCAGTACGAATCCGTCACATGTAATAACTCTTCCGTGTTAAACTGCCTGTACCGTTGGTATAGATACATCTGGTTATCAATCAGAGCCTGCTTGATCTCACCGAGCGAAAGCACCTGATTCTCTGCATAGAATTGAGCCATCTCTTCCTCCGATGCACCTTCGGAAATATAAACATCCGCTCGGCAGATCACAGACAGATGGGCTAGTAATTCTCCAACAGGTCGTTTACCTTCAATTGGAGTCAAAGCCAAGTCTTCTTCCGACAGCTGATCACATATATCGATTAAAGATGTTACAGCCACGTCAATATGTTTAAACGCAGATTGAATCAACAGTTACACTTCCTTTTTATCCCATTATACAGAACATATGATCGGTTTTCAACCAAGATACCCCTCCTTAATATATACCCCAAATCTATATAAATTGAACAAAACATTTACACAAAACGGAGAAGACAGAAAGGACCTGAAGAAGCGGAGCTAAAAGCTTTCTGCAAGAAAGCTTTAGTTCAATTTATATAACAATCTACGAACAAAAAAAGTCCTTCCTCCTTCATATAGACGGGATTCAGGACATTTTGTTGCCTATTTGTTTTCAAATCTTTGCTCAACTTGAGTATAACGAACAATACGTTTGCTCGAATCGTCCAGCCTCCAAGTCAGACTTGCGAATGAAAAATTGCAGCTCCCCGCAATCCCACCATTGGAAACCAATAGCATCATGCGTATCTATCTTCAACAGTAGCAGCGTATCGGATAGTTCCTGCCGTGTCCGATCCTCATCACCGCCGTAATGTTTGGTCAGCTTCTTCTCACACTCCTGCTCATTATAATCGTACTTTTCTCCCAGTGCGATCTGTAACAAGGCACGATGCTCGGCATCCGGATGCTGCCCGTCAGGGTATCCAAACATCCCACCCCAATTCAGCGTACTTGGATGATTCCAGCTCGACTCGAATTCAAGGTAGCGGTCATACAGACTTACTTCCGATTCGGTCTCATCGGTCTCAAGCCGAAGCGGCGAGAGCTCATTCAGCGCATTGGCGTCAATGTATGCATATGTAGGAAACTCAAGATTAGGCAGCACGGTCACCGAATGTGCAACAAACGGGGCTCCATCCAGCGCGGTATCACCTTCAGGCTCTCGCCTTATCAGGTTATGAGAACTCGGCTCAAAAATCACACGATGTTCAATGGGACAAGCAGATTCATCCGTGCCAATGAAAAAGTATAACATTCCACGTTCAGGCAAAGTCCCGCGCCCATCATTCGGCGTATACGGCGACAAATCCACCAGGTTCAGTTGGGCCAGGAAAGTCATTGGAACTCCTTCTTGTGTTACGGGCCATTCCATGCGACTTGGCAAATCCGGATGTCCACCCACACGTGAGTTTCCTGTTCTGCGATATTCGTCCAGTGTGGATACATCGAGGCGAATTCCCCAGCGGCTTGAGGACAACAGCAGATCGGCAGCAACTCCCAAACCATATTCCTCAAGTGTTTTACGGGCTTTTCTGGTCAGACGTTCACATTGTTCTGGCTTAATCATATAGATCCTCCCCTTTTGACAATACACCTATGCTGAGACATATTCAGGTTCACACCTGTATATTCTTCCGCCCGGACGTCTTTCCCTGCTTCTAGCAAAAAAAGAGACTGACATCCCCTGTCAGTCTACTTCTTTATCCTATATTCCATTTAACGATTTGGATCAGAAGACTTTTCTTGGTAAGCACGCATATGCTCCTCACCGTCCAGGAATTCATGGGCCTGATGGGCTGCCATCACACCATGATAGCTGATATCGAGACCGAGATCTTCCTCTTCTTCTGTCGAACGTACAGGCACAATTTTGCCAATCAACTTTAACCCGATCCAGGTCATGGCGAATCCCCAGATGACCAAGGCTGTAAGGCCAAGTGCCTGAACACCCAGCAACCTCCAGCCGCCGCCCATAAATAATCCACCATCCGTGGCAAACAGACCTACAGCAATCGTGCCCCACATTCCTGATGCGGCATGCACCGGGAAAGCACCAACCGGATCATCAATCTGCCGACGGTCCAGCCAGTTAGTGGCAGCCATCATCAACAAGCCAGATACTGCCCCAATGAATATCGCTGCTACATCACCAACAAAAGCACAGCCTGCCGTAATACCGACCAGTCCCGCAAGCGAACCGTTAATGACCGAGGGTGCATCTGAACGATTGAAGCGGAATAACGTATACAGCAACGTAACCGCACCACCCGAAGCCGCAGATAACATCGTGACAATCGCAATGTGACCAATTCTTACATCCGTCGCGCTGAGTGTACTACCAGCATTAAAGCCAAACCAACCGAACCATAACAGAAATGCACCTACAGATGCCAGTGGCAGATTGCTTGGGAGTGCAATGGCACTTACGCCAAGTGGCGTGTACTTCCCTTTACGTGGGCCAATGATAATCGCAGCAGCCAGTGCTGAGAATCCGCCGAGCGCATGGATGACAGCCGAACCGGCAAAGTCCTGCATCCCCAGCTGACTAAGCCAGCCGCCGCCCCATGCCCAGTGTCCACCAATCGGATAAATGATCGCCGTCATCAATATGATATACAACAGGTAGGCACGGAAGTTGATGCGCTCGGCTACCGCTCCTGAAACGATGGAAATAACGGCAATGGTAAAGGCCGCCTGGAACAACCAGAATGTCTCCAGAGATACCGGTACGTCCAGGTGAGACAAATCCCCATTCAGGAAAAATCCCGTTACTCCCGCAAAACCACCAACGTCCGAACCATACATCAGTCCAAAACCGATCGCATAGAACAGTAACGTCCCAATCGTAATGTCAGCAAATACCTTCATAATAATGTTCACACTATTTTTATAACGCACAAAGCCAGCCTCGAGCAGGGCGAATCCACCCTCCATCAATAAAATCATCGCTGCACTCAGTACGACCCAGACCGTATCAATCCCGGTGCTTAACGTTTCCAAAGTCATGCTTGTACATCCTCCGTTTCACTAAGCTGTCTGAGCTCACGGATTGTATCGGGCGCAAGCTCAATCTCGTCCCGCTCAATGCTGTCCGGATGCTTAATTCGTTCTGCGATCTGATCTAATTCACGTATGCGTCTGCGAATCTGTTCCATCTTGCGAAAACGTTCCTTCACCTGCACCATATACTCCACCGCCTGATGATGGGATGCGGGGCGGCCCGCGAACCATTTGCGTACGGGCGACAACGATTGATAAGCAACCTCTTCCGCTCGACGCTTTTGTTCGAACTGTTCGATCTTCTGCTTGAGCGTTTGGATCTCATTTTCTTTTTTGACCTTCAGCCGTTCGATAAGGTACAATAAATCGGACGATGATATTTGCAATGCTGTATGGTGATACACCTCGTCGATCACTAACATATCATGTCAGGACTCCTTACATATCAAGTTACTTGTACCGATTATAGTTTGCCGGGGTCTGCCCGTCAATCTTTTTTTGGACTTGGAATGGATTTAAATGAACCGTTCATGGAGAACGGCTTTTTTTATTTGGCACAAATTACATCTAACAAAGGATAATGTTGCCTAGGTTCGCATTCACTCTTTCCAATCTCAATGCTTATAGAATAAGCATCCACATTTGGGGTAATGAACATACACAGACTACCCGCATCATAGAACCTATATATAAGGAGAGGATTGTACGATGTTTACTCGTAATGACGATATACGCAACCAAATCTGGGAAGCAGTCTCTGGACTCGAAGAAGAACAATTGAACCGAAAACCTTCACCCCAACAATGGAGTATTATGCAAGTACTACGACATCTGAATCTGATGGAAAATGTAATTGGAAAACAAGCCCGCCTGGCCCTCGAGAAGGAACAGACGGTGTCTGTGGACAAAAAACCATATGAACTATCATTGGACCGCAGCCGCTCCGTCGAGGCACCACCCCATCTTCAGCCTCCAGCAGCGCCTGAAGCACTCGCAGACGTACGCAGTGATCTGGACGAATCTCACCAAGCGTTAAACAACTTTGCATTGGATCATGATCCTGACCTGCTGCGCAGCAAGTCCTTTCCTCATCCCGTATTTGGTGAGATGGATCTTACCCAATGGATTGACTTTACAAGTTATCATGAGGAACGTCATCTGGAACAGATCCAAGAGATTAAACAGCAGCTTGGCGTGTAAGCCCAACCTATACTTTCACATAGCAAAGAATATACATGTACGACAAAAAAACCTCCAATCCTATTAATTTAGGTTGGAGGTTTTCAGTGTTCTTATGTTACGAATAAGAACGACACTTATATTTTTTTGCCCAAAATCGCCAGATCTCTATTCACACCATCCAACACGGCCACTTCGGGATAATAACCCCATTGTTCAAAACCATGCTTGCGCAATAACCCCAGACTCGGTTCGTTATGCCCGAAGACAAATCCAAGAATGGTCTTAATTCCAAGTGCAGGACATGCTGCAAATACCGTTTCGAGCAAACGTCCACCAGCCCCAATTCCGCGGCATTGCTGATCCACGTATACACTGACTTCCACCGTTCCATTATACGCAGGGCGTCCATAGAACGAGCTGAGACTTGCCCAAGCTACCACCTGTCCTGCCTGCTTCATCACCCAAAGTGGACGATGTTCCGGTGTATGTTCTTCGAACCAAGGCAACCGTTGCTCCACCGTCACTGGCTCCAAATCCGCTGTTGCCATACGGCCCTCAATAGTAGAATTATAAATCTCCACAATCCTCGGCAAGTCCTCCAGGCGCGCATATTCAATCTGCACATCTTCCAGTTTCATCGCTATTCCTCCATCATTCCAGATCAAACCTCTAATTATAGAAGATATTATAACGGAGAAGAGAAGTCTTCGTCATCCCTAACATTCTGACAGAGAAATCTGTAAATGTTTAAGTAAACATTTACACGACAACGGAGAGGACAGAACCAATCAGAAGAAGCGAAGCTAAAAGCTTTCTGCAAGAAAGCTACTTCGGAAGCATACACTGCGCCTTTATCCCCGGATTTGCCCCTTTATATAAGGGAATCAATAAAATCTGGGGATAACAGCGATCGGAAGATGGTTCTGACCGCGTAGTAGTCCAGTGTAAATTCAATGCTTTAACTTATATATAGCATTACTCTGGCATTCCCTGTATTGTGTTACCACGAGTGAACTGCTGACTCTGGTCTGCCCAACGAATGTTAATTGAGCGAGATGTGAACAGATCCGGGCCATCCGATACCTGGAAATGCAGATGAGCTTCACTGGAATTTCCCGAATTACCAAGCTCACCGATAGGGTCCCCCTGCTTGAGCTTATCTCCTTTTTTGACCGAAACACTGCCTTTCTTGATGTGCCCGGTGATGCTGTATTCACTGTTGCCATGGTCGATTACCACATAGTTACCAGCCGGTTCTTCCGGATTCATGACACCCGGCACATTGTCCGGTATATCGTTCTTGATCTCGACGACAATACCATCGGCAGCTGCATAAAGTGGTTCACCAAAAGCATAGTAGTTTTCGTTTGCCGTTGCATCACCTTGATAACTGGATTGTTCTTTGGTCCGAACGATATCCAGCGCATACCGCTGGGTTTCATGCTCATAATGATAGTTCGACAAGGCATCATTGCCTCCCCAGAATACGTACCATTCCCCCTTCATCGGCAATTGAAATTCCGTTTTGGTGAATTTGGCATCCGTGTCCTCATGAGCTTGCAGCGGTTGGATCGAGAGACCTTCAATTTGATTTTCTTCGGAAAAATAGGCTCGAATTCCTTTCGTCCCAGTCTGATCCTTCCAGGCCACCTCAGATATTTGATTCATTTTGGCGTCTACCACTTGCTCCCATGATTCAACACCCACCAAAAAAGGATCGGCCGTCGTTTTGAACTGTTCAAGCGTTAACGTCCCCTTCAATTCGGGAGAGAATTGATTATAGATTGCATCCTTTGAACCGTTCATCAGCGTATCTATGAAATTGTCCGGTGTAACCACCGCGCTCACCTCTGAACTTGAGTTCTGCTCCTGATTGGAGTTCTCGCTCGCTTCATTATTGGACGCCTGTTCGGCTGACTGCTGCTCCGCCTGGTCGGAAGTAATGGAGTTACTGTTGCCGCAAGCAGACAATATCACGCAAGCTCCAAGGGTAATCGCAAGCACCTTCCAGCCCTTTTTATTCTGTAATTTTGAATGTGTATTTTGTTCTGATTTCAGATGACCTTCTCTGTTCATTCTCAACATCCCTTCTGTTAATCGTTATACTTTCCAGTTAAGTGTACAGAATGAGTCTTATCCTTCGTCTAACCCCATCTTACATGTAGTTAAACTTGCAACGCCTTTTGAGGTTGTATAATTAAGATTCCGTTAAGATAGCTCGTACGCTATACAGCCTTCTTGGATGGTATGATTAGCAATACACACAACGGAAGGATCAGGAGGTCATTTTTAAACTATGGATAACGTCTCATTACTGCTTGTGGATGATGAACAGGCTATTCTGCATATGCTCAAAACCGTTCTGCTCAAAGAGCAGTTTCTCGATATTGATACCGTTACAACAGGCGAAGCTGCCATCGAGGCATGTAACAACAAGACGTATCATTGCATCGTGCTCGACATCATGCTTCCTGGCAAAAGTGGACTGGAAATCTGTCCTTTTCTACGGCAGGTCACCGATGCGCCCATCCTGTTTCTAACGGCCAAAACAACCGATTATGACAAATTAACCGGATTCGCCGTTGGTGGTGACGATTATGTCGCCAAACCCTTTAATCCGCTGGAAGTCGTTGCTCGAATTAAATCATTACTGAAGCGTTATTTACCATCTAAAAGCGCAGCGATCTCGGATCATGTCCCATCTAACGTAAATACGTCATCTCCCAGCACATCGGAAGGCGTGTACGACTTTGGACGGTTTCAAGTGCTGGAGTGGGCTGGTGAACTTCGTATTGAAGGTGAGTCCGTATCTTGTCCGGCACTTGTGTTCCAACTGTTACTCTTTTTCTGCAAACATCCCAATCGAATTTTCACCAAATCAGATCTATATGAGCGGGTCTGGGGCTCGGAAGCCATTAGTGATGACAATACCGTGATGGTTCATATTCACCGCATTCGGGAGCGCATTGAAGCCGATCCTTCCAATCCGGTGTTTCTTGTTAACGTCCGGGGTCTGGGGTACAAACTGATTCAGCCGGAACATGTGTCACGCCCATGAGTATTCGTCGCAGGTTAATGACCCGGTTTATCGGGATGCTTGCCGGTGCAGTCGTTCTTATCATCCTGCTTGGTTCTGTAGCCACTTACTGGGTCGTGCAAAAGGTAAATGAAGTGAATCTGATCGATGATTTTGCTCTTAACGGTCTGGACCAATTGATTAGTACAGCAGAGATCATGCCGGATGACACCATCCGATATGACCCCGAATTGCTGAAGCAAGTGGACAAAAATCAAGGCTGGCTCCAGGTTCTGGATGAACAAGGTTACGCCATTGATGAATATCACACACCTGCCGATGTTCCTACTCACTATAAACCGGGGGAATTGATTGCATACTGGGAAAGCCAGAAGCCGTTCCCTTATCAGATCGCCATGCTGATCCGGGAGAAGAACGGAAAGGATTTTACCTTGTTATATGGTGAGCGTAACCCGGCCAAGTCCTTAATGAATAACATTCGTTCAAATCTTGCTTTTACCAACGGGAAGCTTAATCTTCAGCCCAACCAACAGGAAGCCCTTCGTACTGCCAATGCTTATCTTCAAATATTGGACCCGTCAGGACGTGAAATTTCTTCCTTCAACAAACCAGCCATGGGCGTACCGACCGAATACACCATTCAGGAACTCGTTCTGCAAGTTCGCTATCCGAGTCGATCCGGCCTGTCTGTTGCAACGTGGTACGACGAACAGAGTGAAACCACTTGGCTGATTAGCATCCCTGTTGATCCGGCGGTGAACAGTGATCAGAACCCCTACAATTTTATTCTGGAACCGGCATTGGTCGTATTGATTGTATCCATCATCATTCTGCTCATTTTGCTTGCCTTCTGGTATGCCAACCGATTCGGTTCACCCATGCTGCATATGCTCCAATGGTTACAGCGTCTGGAACGAGGACATTACGAGGAACCTACCGGAGCCTTTGGAGTGCCTCGCAGTCAGCGTCGTAACGGAAAGTGGAAGCGAAAATACAACGTGTATGCTGAAGTGCTTCGCTCCATGCAGGCCCTGTCTCACACTTTGAAGCAAGATGAAGAACTTCGGAAACAGACCGATTCTCTGCGGGAGGAGTGGATTGCTGGCATAACACATGACCTGAAGACACCCCTCTCCTCCATTCAGGGATATGCTCATATGCTTGAGGCGGATAAGTATAGCTGGACCGCGGAGGAAGTCAGGGAATTCGCAGGCATAATGCTCGATAAGTCCATGTATATGGACAGGCTTGTCAACGACCTTGCCATGACCTATCGATTACGCAGTGGTGGATATCAACCTGTAGTGGAAGAGACTGACGTAAATACATTACTCCGTGATCTGATCCAGCGCGCAGAACGGAATCCGGCATATGGGGAAGGTCGCATCCAATTTCAACCTTCCGAAGTGCCTGTGTATGGACTTGTCCATATTCCGTCGTTTGAACGAATTGTGGATAATCTGACCGCCAATGCCCTTCTTCATAATCCGCCCGAGTCCATCCTGGTTGTCAGTGTGCATTCTGGTAAGCAATCAGATGAATTCAGCATTCAGTTTGCCGATAACGGAAGAGGCATGGACTCCGAGATGGTATGGAAGTTATTTGAACGATACTATCGCGGTACAGATACAGGTACATCTGACGTTGGATCAGGGCTGGGCATGGCGGTAACCAAAGGTTTGATCGAAGCCATGAATGGTCGTATTGAGGTACAGTCCACCCCTGGTGAAGGAACGATCATTCGCTTAATATGGGATGGGCCGTCCGAAACCAATTAAAATGTTCCGCTTGACCTTTCCATTTTCAGTCTATATAATCGACACTCAATAACACCTGTTCCAATATATTAATATTGAATGCAACACATTTCAGAATAATTTGAATGAGTTGATCTAACATATTTGGCGATGACCAGAGACATGATTTCGTTTGCGTGCTGCCCAGAGAGAGAGGGGATTGGTGAAACCTTCTTCAGCGAACGGACCGGAATTACCCCTCTGCAGCCGTGACCTCGAACCTCAGCATTTCGAACTCCCCTCGGATGTTTGGCATGCTGCCAGTAGAGTTCACCGCCTGATCCCCGATAACGGATTCCAATGAGGGTTATGATGTTTTCTGTTCCGGCGGCTGGCCGAGAGCAGGGTGCACCATAACCAAAATTAGGGTGGAACCACGAGCCAAGCGCACTCGTCCCTTTTCCGGGACGGGTGTTTTTTGCGCTTTCATTTTAAGAAATGGAGAGTGGTTCACATGAGCAAACAAGAAAACAGTAACTCAGCAAGCAACAAATCAGGTAACGAATTAAACAGCCAAGCCAATGATCTGCAACAATTAAGTCATTCCATTGAGGTCCGTCTGCAAGGTGGTGCGGTACGTTCTTACGAAGCAGGCATCACTGTAGGTGCGGTTGCCTCATCCATCAGCACAAGTCTTGGAAAACAAGCCATTGGCGGTATTGTAGATGGTCAAAATGTCGATCTCGACTGGGTGCTCAAGCAAGATTGCGAACTTGTTATCGTTACTTTAGAAAGTGCGGAAGGTCTGTATCGTTATCGTCACAGCGCAGCACATGTGCTCGCACAGGCACTCAAACGCATCTACGGTGCAGAACAAGTGAAACTGGGTATCGGCCCAGTCATTGAAGATGGATTCTATTACGATGTTGATCTGGAGCATGCCTTGTCCATCAGTGATCTGGCTGCCATCGAGCGGGAAATGAACAAAATCATTCAGGAAAATCATAAGATTAGTCGCCGGGTCGTTAACCGGGAGGAAGCCCTCCGTATCTTCGGAGAGATCCAGGACCCCTACAAGCTTGAACTCATTCAGGATTTGCCAGAGGATGCCGAACTTTCAATCTATGATCAAGGAGAGTTCTTCGATCTGTGTCGCGGTCCCCATCTTCCATCCACTGGTCGGATCAAAGCGTTCAAGCTGTTGAATGTGGCTGGTGCGTACTGGCGGGGTAACTCGGATAATAAGATGCTGCAACGCATCTACGGCACTGCTTTCCCGAACAAAGCCCAACTGGATGAACACCTGCACATGCTCGAAGAAGCGAAGAAACGGGATCACCGTAAACTTGGCAAAGAGCTTGAACTGTTCATGTTCTCCGAAGAAGCGCCCGGCATGCCCTTTTATCTGCCTAAAGGCATGACTGTTCGCACTGAACTGGAGCAGTTCTCCCGTGAGTTGCAATTACAGGAAGGGTATCAGGAAGTTCGGACTCCTCTCATGATGAACAATCGGCTGTGGGAGCAATCCGGTCACTGGGAGCATTACAAGGACAACATGTATTTCTCGGAAGTGGACGATGCCACTTTTGCACTGAAACCGATGAACTGTCCTGGACACATGCTGATCTTCAAAAATACACTTCATTCCTATCGCGAATTACCGATTCGCATGATGGAATTTGGTCAGGTTCACCGTCATGAATTCTCAGGTGCCCTGAACGGCATGATGCGTGTGCGGACATTCTGCCAGGATGATGCCCATCTCTACGTCATGCCAGAGCAGATCGAGGACGAGATCAATCAGGCAATCTCACTGATCGGGCGTATGTACGATATCTTTGGATTCGAATATAAGATTGAATTGTCCACTCGTCCAGAAGACTCCATGGGATCGGAAGAACTGTGGGATCAGGCGGAACGTGCATTGCAAAATGTACTAGATCGCCGGGGCGTGGAGTATCGCATTAACGAAGGAGACGGTGCCTTTTATGGACCGAAAATTGACTTTCATATCCTCGATGCGTTGAAGCGCAGCTGGCAGTGCGGAACAATCCAGCTTGATTTTCAAATGCCGGAGAAGTTCGACCTCACTTACATTGGCGAGGATAGCCTGAAACACCGTCCGGTCGTGATCCACCGTGCCATCTACGGCTCCATTGATCGTTTCATCGGCATCCTGACTGAACACTATGCAGGAGCGTTCCCACTCTGGCTCGCCCCCGTGCAAGTGAAGCTGCTACCTGTGTCAGATCATTACGCAGACTATGCGCTCCAAGTACAGAGCCAACTCCGGGCTGCGGGCATTCGGGTAGAAACAGATCTGCGTAGCGAGAAGCTCGGGTACAAAATCCGTGAAGCCCAGATGGAAAAAGTGCCTTATTCGCTCGTACTTGGTGAGAATGAGAAAAATGCCTCATCCGCCTCTGTCCGTGCATACGGTCAGGGAGATCAAGGCATCCAACGTATTGAAGCTGTTATTGAAATGATCCAACAAGCTGTGAAGGCAAAAGTCTGAATCACATCCGCATCACAACTTCTCGTCAGGCTTTAGCCCCACCTGTTCTTCGCTCCATGTCCAGAAACGCTCAGCTGAAGCATCATCAACGGCATGTTTCTTCAGCTGCTGCTCTTTCTGTTGATAGAAGTAACGCCCGGTGATGCCGACGACTTCAGGGCTTGTGGCCAGATAAACAGCCGTTCGCGCCCCTTCTTCAGGGGACAGAAAGAATGGAAGTTTACCTGCAAACGCCATAATGCGTGTGCCAAATCCGGTATTGCGATCTACGCCAATACTCGTTCCCACCGCACCAGGGTGCAAACAGTTCACTGTGACAGACGTACCCGACAGTTTGCGAGCCAGTGCACGAGTGAACAGCACGTTAGCCAATTTGGATTGAGCATAGCTTTTGATCGGATTATAACCTTTGTGCAGATGTGGATCTTCGAAGTGGATTTTGCCGGCCTTGTACGCACCTGACGAAACGTTCACAACCCGTCCCTGCTTCGCGGCTTTCAGAGGTTCTATCAAAAGTAAGGTCAGCAGGAAATGCCCCAGATGGTTAATACCGATACTTTGTTCGAACCCATCTGAGGTTTCCTTCCGCTTAACCATCACTACCCCCGCATTATTAACCAGAACGTCAAGGCGATCATGACGTTCGCGGAATGTGCGGGCAAACTGGCGTATACTTTCGAGTGAACCCAGGTCACACAACATCAATTCAATCGCAGAAGAGCCGGACTGACGCACAGCTTCCTGAAGAGCCTCCTGTCCGCGCTTCTCACTGCGGCATGCCATGATTACGCGATATCCTTGTCTTGCAAGTTCAATGGTGGCTGCCAACCCCATACCTGAGTTAGCTCCTGTTACAATGGCTGTCTGATTGGACATGAGGTACTTCCCTTCTGAACCTGAGGTTCCGAAATTAGAGGCGCGACGACGGACAATATGAGATAATGATAGGATCACATCTCGGTTTCCATGGGAGGACAAGTATGCTGACCAAAGAAGATTTTAAAAAAGTTAAAAAACAAGCCAAACTTGAAATCGCACTACTCGAACAGGAATATCAGGAAATCTTGCAGAACGTTGACACTACGCTGTATGAAAAATACGGTATTTTGGACAAAGAAGAAACACGTGAGCTCACCCGAAAACGCAAAAACCGAAGATATGCTTCACTGGTCATCGAACTATGCGCCATTACTGAACAAATGTTACATCAACTGTATAGAGACGTATATCAGAAAAAATTTAATTCGACCCAGCTGATGAAAACTCCTGCCTACCGTGCACGCTCCAACATGGAGATTATTCAGGCCGAACTGAGTAAAGAGTTCATTGCTCTGGAATCCGAAAAGGAACACTTCGCTGAAGCCCTTAGTCTGGTGTTTCAGACGAGGAACAAACTTGTTCATGATAACTTCTCGTTTGTCTCCATCGTTAAAGATGGCAGTAATGAAGAAGAAACGTTCGAAGCACTGCTCCATACCGTTAAAAAATATAGAAAACACTTAAAATACAATCGCCCTGAATAACAACAATCATTGCTAAAAAAGAAAAGGAGGTGTACCGGACTACGGTCCGGATCACCATGAGCCATCCAACAACTTCGATTACTGTGCTAAATCTCCAGATTCCCACACCTTCCGGTAACAGCCCCATATTCCCCGTCATGCTTCGTGACAAAGATGGCGTTACCTTGGTGGATACGGGCATGATTGGACAATTTGCCGAACTTCAATCCGCATTGGAACAAGAGGGCGTACAGCTCTCGGACGTCAAACGTGTGATTATTACTCATCAGGACATCGATCATATCGGTAACTTGGGCGCTCTTCTGGATGCCATCCCTGATCTGGAAATCTGGGCACATGCCGATGAGATTCCATATCTAACAGGTGAGAAACCTTTGATCAAATTCACGCCTGAACGTCGTGCTCTGCTGCCCGCGCCCGTTTTGGCACTGGCAGACCAACTGCTCTTGCAGCTGCCTGAAGTGAACATTAGTAGAACTCTGGCGGACGGAGACTTGTTACCCCTTCAAGGTGGTACACAGGTCATTCATACACCGGGACATACGCCAGGTCATATCTGCCTGTATTTCGGGGAGCAACAGTTCCTGCTCGCTGCCGATGAACTTCGTGTGGTTGATGATGAACTGGTTGGCCCTGCACCACAAGCGACACCGGACATGCCTGAAGCGCTGCGAAGCCTGAAGAAACTGACCAACCTTAAGCTCAATAAGGTTCTCTGTTATCACGGTGGAGAGTACACAAATGATCCGACTCAGCGTATTGCCACACTTGCGGAGAGCGCAGAGTAGTAAAGAACGCGGAGCTGTGAGTATTTTTGGAATGACACAAGCATCCTATTAAATCTGTTTCTCTTCGTGCGGCATTGTGCGTTGTAGCTCATTCAAGATTAGGATGACACATACATTACAATCAAGGAGCTGTCCCAAATGTCATGAATTTGACGGGGACAGCTCCTTTAATTAATTAACCATGTGCATATATTACTGCACTGGGGTTGTTTTGTAACAATCTCAGACACCCTATACGCAGTATTTTGAGTATCAAGATTTTCTAACGAACTCCAGACACCTTAGTTACTCATTTCATTGGTTTTTCCGCAGGTTTCGAGTGAATTTTGGCGATATAGCGTGGCTGAGGTTCGTTACATTCTACGATCGCCACCAAACCTCTATTTAAGGTGCGTCAGGTTCGTTAGAAAAATTTTATTTAGAGCGATTCAGATTCAGGGTACTTCAGGGCTTTGACTCAAGTTGAGCGGTAGCCGTTCGTTTTAAACTTACTCCATCCTCAACCTTACGGGGATACCAATCCGGTTCGACGCTGTCCTGCCACCCTGATTTTATCTCCCTTGACCCCGACTCAACTCTCCGGAGTAAGTACAATCAGCTTGTCATCTCCATCACGTGGCGATCCTCGTCCATCCCGATTGTTCGTAAGCACGTACAACTTGCCGTCCTCGCCAGCACTCACATTGCGAATTCGACCCCATTCATCTTCGAAGATGGGTTCCATCTTCTTCACCTGTGTGCCATCTTCCGAAAGAGTAACCTTCAGCAATTGCTCTCCACGCAGATTCGCAGCAATCAGAGATCCAGCCCAAGGTCCTTCTTCTACAAAAGCTACACCAGACGGCGCCCATGTATCGTTCCCACTATGTGCAAGCGGAGCCTGATATGCGCCATTGTCATCGTCGTCTCCCTCCACCTCGGGCCAGCCATAATTCTCACCAGCTACAATCCGGTTAATCTCATCATGATTCCGCTGACCATGCTCGGTAGAATAGAGGTAACCGTTGTCCGGATTCCATGCCAGTCCCTGTGCGTTACGGTGTCCCATACTGTATACAGGTGAATTCGGCCATGGGTTGTCTGCCGGGATCGATCCATCGAGACCTATCCGCAATATTTTACCTCCAAGGCTATCTTCGTTCTGTGACAATTCCGGTTCATAACGTTCACCTGTCGTGATATAGAGCAACTTGTCCGGGCCAATTTTGATCCGCCCACCGTTATGATTTGTTCCGCCTGGAATGTTACCAAGCAACTCTTGATCTATGACCGCTTTGCCATCATTCACCTTGAGACGTAACACTCGATTCGCAATGTCGTCGCCTTCCAGGTAGGAGTGGTATGCATACAAATAACCGTTATCCTCGAAGTCCGGATCAGCTGCAAGACCCAACAGACCTCCCTCACCTTCTTCATTAAATGGGGCTGAGAATTCAATCAGTGGTTCAGGGGCTAGTTTTCCATCCTCAATGGCCCGAATCGCACCAGGGCGTTCCGTTACAAACATCCGACCATCAGGCACACTCACAATCTCCCATGGTGCATTCAATCCTTCAACCAGTACGGAAGCCTGATACGGAATAACCGTCTCTCCCTGCGCTCCACTCTCATTTCCACTTGCACCGGTATTGCCTCCGTTGGCCGTCTGTCCCTGACCTGTTCCCTGTCCCTGAGACGTCTGCTCTGTTCCTCCCGTAGAAGGTTCGCCTGAAGAACATGACGCGGTTAACAGTGCCACACTTAATAATGAAGCATACAGCGGAACGGTTACTCGATTATTCATGATTACATCTCCCTTCGTATTTCGTTCTTCTGTATAAAATAAATAAGCCAAGCTTCAACGTATTGTTAACTTATTGTTCGCTATAGTTGTGGTGTTATTATTCATCTGTAAAGCGGTTTCGCCCTGTATTACCCTTCATACCAACCACTTAAACCGAGAATTCAAGGGATTTCGAGGACATGAAATCACTGCGGTTTGGAATTCCATCATAATCTTTTATAATAGAAGGATAGTATGAATGGAAAGGTGGACAACTACACTTATGAATCAAAACCCTTTATCTCGTCTTGAAGCCAATCTGTCCGGGCAAGGATTGGACGCCATGCTGATCACAGATCCAAAACATATCTACTATTTAACTGGATTTGCGAGCAATCCGCATGAACGCTTCCTAGGTCTGGTTCTCGCACGCGGCGAAGAGCCCCTGTTGATTGTACCTGCGCTCGATGCTGAAGCTGCCGCAGCCGCTTCTTCGGTATCCAACATTGCCACTCACACGGATACGGATAATCCATACGCTTTGTTTGATCGTTATCAGGGGCGCTTGGGCCGAGTTGGTCTCGAGAAAGAATACGTGACGGTCGCACGTTATGAGCAGCTGACCGCCGCGCTAGGTGCTGCCAGCTTTGAAGATGTTGGCCCCCTGCTTCGCACATTACGTGTGAAAAAAACACCGGATGAGGTAGCCCGCATTCGCCACGCCATTTATCTGATTGAAGAAACATTGCGTCAAGGACTCTCTCATGTTCGCACAGGTGTAACCGAGATCGAACTTGTCGCCGAGATGGAGTATCAGATGAAAAAGCTGGGTGCCGACGGCCCTTCCTTTGATACCATGGTGCTCACGGGACCCAAAACAGGTCTGCCACACGGTACACCCGGTGAACGGAAACTGCAACATGGTGACCTGTTGATGTTTGATATGGGTGTGTATGCTGGAGGATATGCCTCGGATATCACACGTACATTCGCCTTTGGTGACATCTCACCTGAACTCAAAACCATCTATAACACTGTACTCGCAGCGAACGAAGCTGCTATCCAAATCGTGAAACCAGGCATCACCTGCGCCGAAGTGGATCGTGCAGCACGCCAGGTCACGGAAGAAGCGGGATACGGCGAGCGCTTTATGCATAGAGTAGGCCATGGATTGGGTATCGACGTACATGAGTATCCTTCTCTCCATGGAGAGAATATGGACATCCTGAATGAAGGTACCGTATTCACGATTGAACCGGGCATCTATACCGCAGCAGGCGGCGTCCGTATCGAAGATGATGTAATTGTGACCGAGACGGGTATCGAAGTTCTGACGACATATCCAAAAGAACTGCAAATCCTTAGCGACTAATCCAATTGGATCTATGTCAAAACAGCCCATATACATCAATGCTCAGCCGATATTATGCATCATGAACTAAACTGCACGAAACTGTGCTGAACTGTATCTTCAAAATAATATACTCTTTTCGCGTACGCCTCAGGCCTGTATACAGAAAAAGTAGCAAGTACACACGCGAACACAAAAATCCCGCAAATCCATGAATATCATGGGTTGCGGGATTTTAATTAATACAAAGCATATCCTAAATTACTCCGTCTGCATTCTACGTAATTTTATTCCTGCTCACTCATTTACCATTAGTCAAACTCATGCGTAATATCCTGCCAAGACTCCAGCTGTGGCAGCTGTTGCTTCCCCCAGTAATCCAGAAACCATTGAATAATCCCAGTCGTATCTGTTGTTCTGCAGCTGTAATGTCGGAAACCGTCCTCGCCTTCCTGCAAACGAATCTCCGCCACCATCTGCCCTGGTTCCTCAAGCGCAGCAGCCTGCATATACATACTTCCCTCCACCAGCTCCGAAGGTTGAAGTACTACGAATTCCTGCAATTCCAGATTGGAGATCAACTCCACCAATAACGAAGCATTAATGTTATCATTCTCGTAGGTTGTGCCATTGCTTTCCAGTGTATAACGCAGTGTAGAGTACATGTGCGATTCCCCTTTGTATGAAATGATCATTCCTATTGATACACGCTCATAACGACAGGTCGTTTATATTATAACTTTTTCATAAAAATGTAAAAAGGATTTTTCTTGTTTCGGGTCTTTTCTATGAAAAAAACCCTTGCAGAGTCCGAATTACAATTGACCGCGCAGAGGTTTTTTTTAAGTGATACTCTTTGAATATTGTCTAAGCTTCATCCTTAAACTTAAAGCTACGTGCAGCATACAGAAATGGCGTTCCGACCGCAGTTAATACAAATTTGATAACATACGTAGTCAGGAAGATTTCCAGCCAAACATCCCAAGGGTAGATGAACGCAAACGCGATCGTGCAGAACACCAGTGTATCCACAAATGAACTGATGATCGAACTACCGTTGGTGCGTATCCACAACTGATTGCGCCCTGGGGCCACCTTGCGCAGCCAAGAGTACAATCGAACATCCAGGAACTGGCTTATGAAGTATGCCGTCAGACTTCCGAGTGCCAAACGTGGCAGCAGTCCAAACAGCTTCGCCATAGATTCCTGTGCAAAGTCCGTTGGTGCCGGTTCAAAGAACAACACCATCTGCATCAGAACCGTTGTCATGATGAGCGTGAAAAACCCGAACCATACGGCTTTGCGTGCCTCACCTGGTCCATATTTCTCATTAAGAAGGTCACTGGTCAGGTACATGCTGACATACATCGTGTTACCAAGCGTCAGCACAATTCCCATGATATCTATCGTTTTGGTCACCTGAATGTTGGCTATAACCGTAGCCACACCAATCCAGGCATAGAGACCTTTTTTACCGAACAAGCGGTAACACAACAGGAAAAATCCATAAGTTACGAGAACAAAAACTGCTCCCCACCCTAAGTTAAACATAAATACATACACTGCCTTCCTAGTTTTGATTACGCGGGATGGTTACGAACCGCGGTTTGGCTCAGGGCCAAAACATGAATACTCTATCACATTTCTCGTCCCATGAACAGAACTAAATAACTCCAAGCGTGCCTGAGTGACTACGACCCCTTCTATATTCCTCCCGCTTCCCTCTCGACCATACTAGTTTTTCCTACCTCTATTCCCCTTGCACCATGTATAGAAAAAGAAGACCCCTTCACCACTGTGCACAGCATAGTTTGATTGCCGCAAAAAAACCGCCCTCCGGATTCCACCGAAGGACGGCTTTTCTTACTTGATTTGTAGACGGCTCTAGTTATCTTAATGTGAGCTTCTATCTAATCCATTTTGTATTAAGCCTGAGCCGCAGAATCCAGCTCACGGCTCTGATCGTTAAACGTGTCCCGATCGTTTTCCTTCAAAATTCTGCTCGTCACGAGTCCTGATGTCATCGACCCGTTCACGTTAAGCGCTGTACGACCCATGTCGATCAGCGGCTCCACGGAAATGAGCAGTCCAACCAGAGCCACAGGCAGATTCATGGTGGACAATACGATTAGGGAAGCGAAGGTTGCCCCGCCGCCAACGCCAGCCACACCAAACGAACTGATCATGACTACGAGGATCAGAGTCACAATGAAGTCCCAGCTCAGCGGGTCGATGCCGACCGTCGGAGCAATCATCACCGCCAGCATGGCCGGATAGATCCCGGCGCAGCCGTTTTGCCCAATCGTAGCCCCAAAGCTTGCAGACAGGTTCGCAATGCCGTCCGATACGCCGAGTTTCTTCGTCTGTGTCTCCACATTCAGCGGGATCGCCGCTGCACTTGAACGGGATGTAAAGGCAAATACCAGTGTTGGTAGCACCTTCTTTAAATACGTAACCGGGTTGAAGCCGGACAGCGAGATAATGATCAGATGAATAATAAACATCACGATGAGGGCCACGTAGGACGCAATGACGAATTTGATGAGCTTTAATATCTCTTCCGCATTGGTTGTCGCCGTTACCTTTGTAATCAGTGCTAAAATCCCGTAAGGCGTAAGCCTCAGCACCAGTGTAACAATTCGCATAACCACCGCATATACCGCATTAACCATACCGCGGAACGTCTCCGCCTGCTGAGGTTTTTTGCGATCCAGTCCAAGAACGGCTACACCGATAAACGCGGAGAAGATAACCACCGCCAGTGTGGATGTACGACGTTCTCCTGTCATATCTGCAAATGGATTCGAAGGAATGAATTCCAGCACTTGCTGCGGGATGGTCTGATCCTTCACATCAACAAGCCGTTCCTCCACCTTCTGAATCTGCGCATTCTCCCGGTCTCCTCCTTGAATCTCAATGGAAGTCAGGTTAAAGCCAAGGCTCGTTACAATGCTGACACCTGCGGCAATCGCTGTGGTGATCAACAGAATGGCAATAATGGAAACACTCATCTTGCCGAGATTTTGTTTGCCCTTCAGATTCATAATGGCAGAAATGATCGACACCATGATCAATGGGATCACGACCATTTGTAACAAACGAACATATCCTGAACCGACCAGATTGAACCAATCGACTGATTTCGTAACTACATCAGAACCTGATGTGTACACCAATTGGAGAATAACCCCGTAAACAACCCCCAGTCCCAGACCCGCAAATACGCGTTTCGTAAAGGAGATATGCTTTTTCTGCATCCAGTAGAGGACGCCAAGTAAGGCAAGTATAACCACTACATTCAATATGACTAGAAAAGTATCCATTTCTTTAAATCCTCCTCAGGCATGTGTGTAACCGGAACATATCCAGTTTTCTCTTCTATCTTTTGTACTTCCGACAAAGACATTTTACAATATAACATATAACAAACTATTCTGGTAGGTATTAATTGATATTATGTAATATGCATGTAACAGATTCATCTATTTCTGAAAAAAATACACTAAATCGTGAAAATTGTTCTATTCAACCTCCGGTTAATTTTGTAATATAGGTATATCCGCTTATTCCCAAGTTTTCTCAACGTATAACTTAGGTCTTTCTTCATTGGTAGATAGGTCTTATGATTACGGAAAAGCGATAATGTTAATGAACATGACGTGAAAGGATGATCATATGTTTCGTAATCGCACCGTTGCCGGTAAAATCAGAGGCACTTTGTTCCTCGTTCTGCTGGTTGCTTCCCTGTTGTTCAGTATTAGTTTTTACGCCGTATCGATGAATATTATTCAAAGCTACGTGCTACCGCAGTTTGACAAAGTCCTAAACACGTCCATTCAGGATATATACAAGAATACTTCAGCATCCAAAATCCTGCAGGTACAGAGTGGCGGAGCCGGTTCTGAAGGTGCTGCCATGACCGTGGAATCGTACCTGGCAGATAAAGCAAAAGAACATAATCTGGATGCAGCTTACGTTGTTGCTATTCAAGATGGCTCAGCCAAAGTGGTTGTGGCAAACTCTTCCTCAAACATGAAAGCCCAGGATGAGATTAGTGTAGAACCTGCAATGAATGCAGCTATTGAGAACAAAGAAATGGTAATCAGTGAGGTCTACTCCGATTCCTTTGGTGTACATAAAGCAGCCTTTATCCCCATTGCAGGAAGTAACATGATTATGGCTGTGAGCATGGATGCCCAGTTCATTCAAGACAAGATTACTCAGATTTTCTGGTTGTGTCTTGGGATTACAGCATTAGTGTTTGTGCTCGGCTGGCTTATCTCCACTAGTATGATCAAAAGAGTTACCAAACCAATCATCAAGCTCGTCCAACATAGTAAACAAATATCCCAGGGTGATCTAACCGCTGAACTAGAGATCAAAGGTAAAGATGAAATTGCCCAACTTGCCGCAAGCTTCCAGACGATGACGCATAACCTGAAAGAAATGATTAGCCGTGCCTTGTCCACGTCCAATGAAGTTGTATCAGGCTCCAATGACCTGCTTCAGCGGGTTGAATCGATGTCCGGTATGGTTCGAAACTCCAGCCGCTCTGCAGAAGATGCAGAAAAAGGCAGCATCAGCATTGCGTCAAGCGCATCCGAGAACGCCAGAGCTATGGAAGAAATTACGCAAGGTATCATGCATATTGCTTCTTCTTCCGCTGAAGTGTCTGACCAGATTGGTGAAGCAGCCAACGAGGCAGTTAACGGTAACCGACTGGCTCAGAATGCCATTGAGCAGATGGAGCGTGTAGGCCAGACAGCAAGCGAATCGTTGCGTTATGTGGAAACTATGAATGAACGTTCGGTAGCCATCGGCACCATTGTTGCTTCCATTTTTGAGATCACCAAACAGATTAACATGCTGTCACTCAATGCCTCCATCGAAGCAGCACGTGCCGGAGAGCATGGCCGCGGATTCGCTGTTGTTGCTGGAGAAGTTCGCAAACTTGCCGAGCAATCCAAGACAGCCACGGAAGAAATATCGGATTATCTGGGTACCATTCGTGAAGATGCTGAACGTTCGGTTGATGCCATGAACCGTGTAACCCAGGAGATTGGTTCAGGCACAACGGTCGTTCAACAAGCAGGCTCAGCCTTCCAGCAACTGAATGAATTGATTCAGAACGTGAATCTGACCATTCAGACAGTCTCGGCTTCTACACAACAAGTATCTGCTGGTGCTGAAGAAGTGAGTGCATCCGTTGAAGAAACGGCACAGATTACGACCAAATCCCGTGAGAGCATGTTACAGATTGCTTCAACAGCAGATCTGCAGCTCAGCGAGATGGATTCACATTCGAATACAGTTCGTCACCTGCATGAACAAGCTGTAGAGCTGCAATCCGCTATGAAAAATTTCAAAATAAACTAACAGGTTAACCATTAACCTATCATCACCTGTTTTAAACCTCATTTAATCATAGGATATACAATACCCCCATGTCGCTAACATTCCGTTTCTAGAGAACGGTTTGTCGGACATGGGGGTATTGTTGTTTCACTCAGGTGCCTGAACACCCATAATCTCGTACACACGCTTCATATCCAATGCCGAACGCAACGATTCAGCTACCCGATCAAACTCCATCTCCTTACGCTCATGCGCACTATACGTCTCCTGAAGTGGAGCCAGTCCCTTTCCTGCACGCAAGGCATTCAGCCAAGAACGTCGGAATTGATCACTTTCAAACAAACCATGCAGGTAGGTTCCCCACACCCTGCCATCTACTGAGCCCCAGCCTTCTTGGAAAGGTTGATCTCCTGGATGTGAGATTTCAAACAACGCGGTTACACGTTCAGGCTCGTGGCACTCCGTAACGCCCATATGAATCTCATATCCGTTAATGGGTAATGAAGCATCTGCTACATCTCGCTCACCATACAGACGAAGCGGGTGATCAGGCTGCACCCGTCCGGAAGCTCTGACGGTCTGCTTTTCCTGAAGAAATGTTGTCGATAGCGGGAGCCAGCCAAGTCCTTTTGCTTCCTGGATCTGATTCGCCTCCACAGCAAACGGGTCCTTCAGATGACGTCCCAGCATCTGGTATCCGCCACATATTCCTACCAGCTGAACATGCTCACGCTCGGTCTGACTGGCAATCGCCTGCTCCAGCCCAGACTCACGCAGAAATGCCAGGTCACCTATGGTATCCTTTGTACCCGGTAGAAGAATGGCATCCGGACTGCCCAATTCCTCTGGCGAGGTCACGTACCGTACATTCACATCCGGTTCACGGGAAAGTGCGTCAAAGTCTGTAAAGTTGGAAATTCGCGGATATCGGATCACCACCAGATCCAGCTCGGTTTTGCCGGATTTCCCATGACGCATGGAGTCCAGTACCACCGAATCCTCTGCTTCAATCTGAATATCTCTTATGTAAGGCAATACACCTAATACTGGAATGCCTGTCCGTTCTTCGAGCCAGTCGAGTCCCGGCTGCAACAGGGACAGATCACCGCGGAACTTGTTGATAATGAACCCTTTGACTCGCACCACTTCATGGGGTTCCAGCAACTCCAGCGTACCTACAATGGAAGCAAACACTCCGCCCCGATCAATATCGGAGATCAGAATCACCGGCGCATCGGCCCAGCCTGCCAGATTCATGTTGACGATATCTCGGTCCTTCAGATTGATCTCGGCCGGACTGCCCGCTCCTTCCATCAGCACCACATCATAGGTATCCCGCAACCGATTCAGCGCATCCATCACCGTCTGCTTTGCTTCAGGCAGGAAATGCTGACGGTAGTCCGATGCACTCATCTGGGCAAAAGGTACACCATGTACCACGATCTGCGAATGCATGTCCCGTACGGGCTTAATCAGGATCGGGTTCATGTCGGTTGTCGCCTCAATACCACAGGCTTCAGCTTGTGCCCCCTGAGCCCGACCAATCTCCTTGCCATCTTCCGTCACATAGGAATTCAGTGCCATATTCTGTGACTTGAACGGAGCAGGCTTGAAGCCATCCTGCTTAAAAATCCGGCACAATGCCGTTGTGATGACACTTTTGCCCACATCGGAAGCCGTTCCTTGCAGCATCAGTACCGCCGCTGGTTGTGATGGCCTATCTTCCACGCTCTCTCCCCCTGTCTCCATGTTATATCCAGATCACCTTACTCCCAACCTCATGCGTAACACTTTCCATACTGCTTCATATTTCAAAAGTTACAGCCAGAACAGTCCTTGAAGCACACTCAGCACAGTCAACAAAGCCGCCTCCAGCAGCTCATTCATGGCACCATACGTATCCCCGGTTAAACCGCCGAGCCGTTCACTGATCCGGGCAGCCACGAATCGGCCGATATAATAACACGCCACAGGCAGTATAATAACTGCCGTCACCGGGTATAGCCACCATGGCAGTGTTCCCAGCCCACTCACCATCACATCCGCAATCCCCAGATCCGGCTTGAAAAGCCACACCGCGGCAAACGTAACTGCCCCTGCGATCAAGGTCAGGCCAACGGCTGAGCTGCGTGCACGCTGGACCTCCTTCCGATCACCCAGACCTTTAAACAATACGGCAAGTCCATCATCTTCGCGTGCATTCGGCCAGGCCGACATCGCATACACCATGAACCAGCGGCTCCAGATCATGGGCAGGATCAGCAACGCACCGTAAACCCAGTGGCCCCGTGCAATAAAATCAGCGATCAGCGCAGCCTTCATCATCAGAAGCAACACGCAGGCGATCACGCCCATTGCCCCGACACGGCTGTCCTTCATAATCTCCAGCATCCGTTCACGGGTACGATAACTGAGCAAGCCATCCGCCGTATCCATCCATCCGTCAAGATGGAGCCCTCCGGTAAGCCATACCCATAACGTCAAGGTCAGGACGGCAGCCGGAAAGGCCGGAAGCACTGCACCGCTTAAGGCTCCCGCGAGCCAGACACACAGACCGATTGCAGCACCGACCAGCGGATAAAAGACAACACTTTCCCGCAGCAACGGCGGGACAAAATCGATTTGCATTTTGACAGGGAAACGGGACAAAAATTGAAAAGCGGCTGCCGCCGCATGTTTGCGCTGAGGAGCAGGCGTGCCATCCTTCATAAGCGGTACTCCTTGCTTTTTAGTTCAATCGCAATGCCTACGGTCACCAGAAACACTTCACCGCATATCGCCGCAATACGCTGATTCAGTACACCGGCCAAATCCCGATATTTCCTGCCAAGGGCATATTCCGGTACGATCCCATCTCCCACTTCATTTGTAACCAAAACAAGCAAACCGGGATAGGTTCGAATCGCTTCAACCAACGCGTCCAAATGTCCCTGTAACACCTGCTTCTCGTCATGCTCATGCGCTAACAAAACATTTGTCAGCCACAGCGTCAGGCAATCCACCAGAATGGTGGGTGCAGAAGTCCCTGTATGCCCTTCACCCATGCGGCTTATCAAAGCAGGTAGATGTATCGGCTCTTCTGTTGTATGCCACAGATACCCCGATGCCTCGCGCTGATGCTGATGCATCGCGATACGCTCACGCATTTCATCATCGTACGCCTGAGCTGTCGCCACATACCACGCCTCCGAGGAACGCTGCATGCAGAGACGCTCGGCAAAGGAGCTTTTGCCACTGCGTGCGCCGCCTGTCACCAGTACACTCATCGTGAACTCTCTCCTTGCAGGGATGAATCAACCGACGCAGCGGAATCTGGAGCAGGGCTTGTTCCATCCGAGACACCCGCGCTTGCAAAGGTTGCCATCTCATTTAGAATGAGACAGGCTGCGTCAATCAGATGAAGACTGAGCACGCCGCCTGTGCCTTCACCCAGACGCATGTCCAGATCCAGCATCGCTTTCAGGTCCAGTTCACGCAGCAGCGCTCCATGTCCATTTTCGTGGGACGTATGAGAAGCGATCATATAGGCTGTGCTCAGAGGTGCAAGTTGTCTCGCCACCAGCGCTGCCGCGGTAGAGATGAACCCGTCTACAACGACAGGGCAACGATGAGCAGCTGCTGCGAGAATAACCCCTGTGAGTCCGGCAATCTCCAGTCCACCCACCTTGCACAGAACATCCAGTGCATCTTCCGGGTTTGGTGCGTTTACGCTAAGCGCCCGGCTGACTACAGCAGCCTTGCGATGCAAGCCTGCATCATCAATGCCGGTTCCTCGCCCCACGGCGGCAGCAGGTGCAACTCCGGTTAACGCGCTCATTACCGCAGCACTTGCAGTAGTGTTGCCAATTCCCATCTCCCCGGTGACAAACAGCTGTGTTCCCTTCGCCACCTCTGCCGCTACAACTTCGGCTCCTGCAAGGATAGCCCGAACTGCCTCATCCCGGGTCATCGCTGCCCCTCGGGCCATGTTGGCCGTGCCTTTGCGAATTTTACGGGAAAGCAGGTCAGGATGTTCAAGATCGGCATTCACACCGATATCCACACAGATCACACCAGCTCCGGCGTGACGGGCAAGCACATTCACTGCCGCACCTCCAGCGAGGAAATTCAGGACCATCTGCGGGGTCACTTCGGCAGGAAAAGCACTGATGCCCTCTTCCACTACACCGTGATCCGCGGCCATGACAATGACCGCCCTGTGATCAAAACGCGGACGTGCATTGCCAGTCATGCCTGCTAGGCGGATCACCAGCTCTTCCAATTTGCCCAGACTCCCCGGCGGCTTCGTCAACGAATCCACGTGCGCAGAGGTTTCTGCCGCCACTTCCTGATCAGGAGCAGTAATCTTACTTGTTAAATGCTCCAACACCTGTTCATTATTCATACAACCAGCACTTCCTTCATCAAAATATGGGTTGCCCCGTTTCATTTAATCGATGTCCCGCCGCAGCAGCAGTTGAGGTATGGCATGGTCGGGATGAGAGACAATCGCGGGTTTGACGCGAAATATATCCTGGATATTCTCATCGTTGATCAACGTATGAGGTGTACCCTTTCCAACCGCCATGCCCTCACGCAGCGCCAGAATGTGATCGCAAAATAACGCGGCCAGATTCAGATCATGCAGCACAGCCACAATCGTAATGTTATTTCTCTGTCGCCATGCCGATAACAATTCCATGAATTGCAATTGATATTTAATATCCAGAAACGTGGTCGGCTCGTCCAGCAGCAGTAACCTCGGCTCCTGAGCCATAACTTTGGCTAGTGCGACCCGCTGCCGTTGCCCGCCGCTGAGTGCATCCAGCGGTCTGTCCGCCAGTTCTGTCAATCCCAGGTCTTCAAGCACCCTGTCCACCACAAGTGCCCCATCGCCCACTTCCCGCCCCAGCCAGTTCTGGTATGGATATCGCCCCATCTCCACCACGTCTCGCACGGGATAGGAGATGGCTGGTAAGCCATCCTGCTGCAATACAGCGATCATGCGCGATAGGTCCTTACGGCTGTAAGAGCCGATGTCTCGACCATCGATACGAATCTGACCTTCGTTTAACTGTTCCGTTCCGGCAATAAGCTGGATCAGGGTGGACTTGCCACTGCCGTTTGGTCCGACAACTCCCCACCAGTCACCTTCGCCAACATGCCAGTCTACATTGTGCAGTGCCTGATGATTGCCATATGACTTCCCTGCTCCCTTAATGGAGATAAGTGAAGTCGAGTTGGAACTGGTACTGGAATTCATGGCATCATCCCCTTCTGCAACTTTTTGTTCCGGTTCAGCAGGTAAGCAAAGAACGGCGCACCAACAAAGGCGGTGACAACACCGAGCGGAATTTCAGTTGGCGCCAGCAACGACCTTGCGATGGTATCTGCCCACACCATGAAGATCGCTCCACCAATGGCAGACAAAGGTACCAGCAGTCGGTAATCCGGTCCCACCAGCAGTCTTAACATATGCGGGATCACCAATCCAACGAATCCGATGACACCCGATACCGAGACAGCACCTGCGGTCAGCAGTGTGCCAACTGCCAGCACGGACAGCTTAA
Source organism: Paenibacillus sp. FSL P4-0176 (assembly GCF_037975265.1). Lineage (NCBI taxonomy): Bacteria > Bacillati > Bacillota > Bacilli > Caryophanales > Paenibacillaceae > Paenibacillus > Paenibacillus sp. FSL P4-0176. The sequence continues at coordinate 1,736,340 of NZ_CP150242.1, read as the reverse complement.
GCCGGTCCACTCCGATCCCGATATGTGCCGCTTGACGTTCACCCAGTGCAAGCACATTCAACGAGCGTGCGCGGCTCCAGAGAAAGACCAGCCCTAACAGAAAATACGGGAAAAGGATGGCCGTATACGACCACCCACGCAGAGCCAGACTTCCCATCGTCCAGTATATAATTTCATTAATCGTCTGTTTCGACATGGTCGACAGGAAGGAAACAACTGCGCCCAGGAAACTTTGCATGACCACACCAGCCAGAATGAGGCTGTGTGTAGGTATTTTACGCCCTTCACGAGCCAGTGCCATAACAAACCATAACGTGATTACACCCGTCAAAAACGCCACCAGTGGCAACGTCCAGATTCCGATCAGTGCATACTGCAATCCGAAGAAAATCAGAAAGGCTGCACCCACCGAAGCACCGGATGATACGCCCAGGGTGAACGGGTCTGCCAGTGGGTTCCGAAGAACCCCCTGGAATCCCGTACCTGCAATCGCCAACGATGCGCCCACGAGCACGGCAAGCAGTACACGTGGGAATCTGACTTTCCAGATAATCTGTTCGGCTGCCTTATTCCAATCCGGTGTAATCCAATCGCCCACCCAGGGAATTTTGTGAATCAGGATGCCTGCAATATCCCGGATCGGCAACGCTACTGAACCAATGCCCGTGCAGATGAGCACAGTGAGCACCAGCAGCACCATGCCCGTCGTTCCGAACAGGATCAGCTTTTTACTCATTGGAACAAGTCAGGGTAGATCGCTTTGGCTACTTCTTTCAACCCTTGAGTTACACGTGGACCCGGACGACTCAGCAGGTTGGCATCCAGGCCAATAACCGCGTCATTTTTCACAGCCGTAATTTGATCCCAGCCGCTGCGCGCCTTGATGATCTGATCCAGTGTTTTGGAGTTTTCGTCAATTACATCGTTGGCATACAGGATCACATCCGGGTTGGAGGCAATCACGTTCTCTTCGTTAATTTCATACCAACCCTCTTTGTCCGAAGCAATATTGCTACCACCAGCTACAGTGATGAGTTCATCCATGAATTCGCCTTTACCCACAGTCCAGCCCGGGGAGAATTCAACGTATACTTTTTTCTTCTCTTCCGGTTTAACTGCCTTCACCGCTTCGGTTACATCCGTCACGTCCTGTTTCATCTGTGTGATGATCTCCTGAGCTTTTTCCTGATGATCGGTAATTTTACCGAAGGTTTCGATATTATTCATCACATCGTCAATGGATTTAGGATCCGTTTTGAAAATGGTAATGCCCAGTTCGCGCAGCTTTTTCACCGCATCCTCACTCATCGAGATACCTGTGAAGACAATGTCGGCTTCAGCTGCAATGATGGACTCTTCATTGGGCTTAGTGATACCGCCCATTTTAGCTTTGGTTGTTGCCGCTTCCGGATAATCGTCATAGTCGGATACACCAACGATTTGATCGTCCAATCCAAGGGCAAACAGGGATTCCGTCTCAGCCGGAGACACAGATACAATTTTGGCCGGTGCCTTTTCAAAGGTGAACGATTCACCCGTTGCATCCGTAACGGTAAGTGGATATTGTGTTTTGAGGTCCGTCTGCGCCTGGTCTTGGGACTGCTCCTGTGCCGGTTGCTGTGAAGTACCTGTACCCTCGTTCGTTGTTGCATTGCCACATCCGGCCAAAGCCAGTGCGAGTGCCGCTGCACTTAGCAGGGACGCTACGTTTTTCCAATTCTTGAAATTCATTCTGTTATTCTCCCCTTCTCTATTTGTACTATTTTCTTGCATCGTGCTCAAACTCTTACTCCCCATGCCTTGGTGTTCCTGTGTAAGGTTTGAACTGCAATATTTACACGCTAACGGAGAGTGCAGAACCAATCTGAAGAAACGAAGTGTTCGCCTTTATCACCGGATTTTCCCTTTCAAAAAAGGGAATCAAAAAATCTGGGGATAACAGCGATCGGAAGATGGTACTGCAATCGGAGTGACCTCGTGTAAAATTGGTCTCGGTTCATCTTACATGAACAATAAAAAATCCCTAATCCTTACGTCTAGGATCAGGGATGACGTCTCGCATATGGCGATCTGTACATGTTCAACCAAGGGTTGTCCATGCGCATAGAATAGCCCGAAACGCTGTCCTTTCCTCGAAGGAACACCGGTTTGTACGTCCAGGGCAGGTAACCTGACTTACAGGAATCATCCTGTTTTACAGTGGCGGGACCGTGCCGGATTTGCACCGGCTTCCCCATTTCACCCTTGTGTGTTTCATGACTCGTACTAATTTGCCATGAAAACAGCCTTCACACGCGGGACCCTTGGTCGCTGATATGGTAAACCATTGCCGTGTAATTTCTGCATACTACATACTCGTTCAGGCTTCACACCTGCAGCGTATCTGTATCCATGCTGAAGTCACACTTCTGTTGTGATTATAGGGTATATTGTACATCCTTACAACCCGATCGCTGGAAAAGTCACTCTGCTGCCAAACCACTGATTCCCCTGTTGTTCAAGCTGAACCTGAATCACCTGTCCCGGGACGACATGTGTATCCCAGAACCCAAGCCCGGCAATTAGACGGGACAAGGCATACCGGATGACGCCACCATGCGTAACCACAACTATGGTTGGCACTTGCCCCTCATCAACGTGCATCGAAGAACGGCCCTCCAACAACATCTCTTGGAGAAAGGAATCCAACCGTCCGGTAAACTCCTGCCACGATTCCCCTCCGGGCGGAGTGACCTCCTGCGGCGCATCAATCCAGCTTCGGTACACAGGGTTATCCTTAAGCTGATCATACGTCAGCCCTTCCCACTCTCCAAAATCATTCTCACGCAGACGCGAGTCAAACTTCACCTGTGCGCTGGCATCAGGAAGAATCTGTTCCAGCGTCTGTCGGCAGCGAAGCAAATCACTGCAATACACCTCGTGCCACGAAACACCGCTCAATTGTTCATGAAGCGGAGCCAGTTCTTCTTTGGCATTTGGCAGCAGACCGATGTCGGTATGCCCCAGGTATCTTTTTTCCACATTCCACAGCGTTGTCCCATGACGGACCCACAGAATGTTTCGTTTCAGCGGCCCGGGTTGATCCCTATGTACTTCATTGCCTGCATTCTCTTCATTTAAGGCCATAACAGCGTCCCTCCTGCCAGCCACACACCCAGCGTTATGAACACGCATAGTACCACAAAAGCCCCTGCTGACCAGAACATCAGACGTGATGTTTGCACAATATCCTCGGCTTCCATCGGCCGTGTGGCCTCGCCCATGTAGGCACGAAATGAAGCAACGCCGTGATACACGTTATATCCGCCAAGGCGGATGCCCAGTGCTCCAGCCACCGCTGATTCGGGAAAACCACTATTCGGACTTGGATGTAGTCTTGCATCCCGTGCAACTATGCGTGCTGCTCCTTTGGCGTCCAGCTTCATGACCCAGGCACCCACGATTAACAGAATCGCGGTCAGCCGGGCAGGTATCCAGTTCGCCACATCATCTAGACGGGCCGAGGCCCAGCCAAGATGCAGATACTTGTCATTTTTATATCCGACCATGGAATCCAGCGTGTTGACGGCGCGATAAGCCATGGCAAGCGGAGCGCCTCCAATGAGCGCATAGAATAACGGCGATACAATGGCATCCACGATATTTTCGGCAACCGTCTCTACCGTTCCCCGCACAACCTCGGGTTCATCCAGATGCGCCGTATCACGTCCAACAATCATGCCCAGTGAACGTCTAGCCGCCGGCCAATCCTGCTGCTTCAGATAACGATACACTTCCATACCTGCATCCTTCAGCCCTTTTGAAGCAATGGTCGTTGCAATGAGCATCACTTCAGCTGCCGCTGCAATGACAGGATGAATTAGCCCAAGCAGATATAAGAGTCCCCACGTGATCGCAAAAGACCCCCCCGCAATCACAATTGGGAACAACAGCCCGGATCTCTTCAGCCCCAAATCTGTGCGCACACACGAGCGAATGACACGCTCCAAAGCCGAGATGCCTTTTCCCATGCCAATCACGGGGTGGGGAATCCAGCGCGGATCTCCGATACATCGGTCCAACAGGTACGCCAGTATAATAATCCAGGCTCCCGCCATGCCTGTCCAGAACGGCCAGGTCCATAGATGCTCCACCTCAAAAGTCATTTGTTCCTGACCCTCTCTTCCATAACAGTCCGGCCCGAAGGCTTTCCGTTACCGTGTCGTATACCAATCTGCCAATCGCCGCCCCTGCCGTAGTCGCTGTCCCGGAATAAGTAATCATCGGCGGAGGTTCCTCCACTTCCACTGCCTGACCTACTGCAATCACAATGGCGTCGGTTGTGGTGCCGGTAGCGGGCAACCCGTTCTCCGAATCTAGAACACCCGCATCCGCCAGCGCGGCCGCTTTGGCTTCCACCGCCGTCTGTACTGCATTCACCATCGCCCCGCTGGTCATGCGTCCATTCAACCAGAGCATGATGTTAATTGTACCCGGGACATAGGATGGCATCGTCAGATTCCGTGCTGAAGGAGCAGAGCGCTCCCTGCCGGAAGACATCGTCTTATTTCCCGCCGCGTCAAATACCGTTCTCTCCGACCCCGCTCGTGCGGCATTTGATACACCCGCAGTGGTGCAGCACAGAAGGCCAAATTCATCACTTGTATATTCCTGAATGGAGGTATGCTCCAGCCTTACGGCCGTCAATAATCCGGCACATTGATCACGCGGCTCTTGCCATTCGTTCAGCGCTTGTTCGATATCACGCGGCGGATCATCACAGCGGTAATGCCTGTCCACATAGATGTTAAAAATGCGATCCAGTTCAAACATCCCACCGCCATATACCGCACTTGATAGCGCTTGGACAGCCATTGGGCTCTGTGCTTTGATATGTCGTTCATGTGCGGATATGTTCAGTCCCGGCCAGGAAGAGGAAGCATATTCATTCTCGTCTGTTTCTCCATTCGTAAAGTAGTTATAAAACGGGAGTGTCATTGCCGCTTCCCTCCCTGTTCCTCATCTTTCGTCTGATCGACATTCGGATATCCCTTGGTTTCCAGCACGCTGCCCAGCACTTCGAGGAATGTAGCATTGGCATCTTCATCCTTGACCGCGAAACGTACATGCCCTTTGTCAAGCCCCGGATACATGGCACAGCTGCGAATCAGAATCCCTCTTCGCCCCAGCGCCTCCTGCATTGATGCCGCTGTCCAAGGGGCCGGCACACGTGCCAAAATAAAGTTCGCCTCTCCCGGTGTCACCGCACATCCGTACGCCTTCAGACCTTCGATGAGACGCCCCCGTTCCCGCGTGATCTGTGACATGGTCTCCTGTTCGTACCGTTCTCCGCTGCGCAGACAGGCTTCCCCTGCCATGAGCGCCAGACCGTTGACACTCCAGGTCACCTGTTTCTTTGTCATCGCCTGAATGTATTCGGCACGGCCCAAAGCATATCCGAGACGCAAACCCGGAATGGCATAAAACTTCGTCATCGAGCGAATGATGATCACATTAGGATAGTCATTCAGTTGTGCTGCCAGGGACTGACGCCGGTCTACCGGAATAAAATCCATAAAGGCCTCGTCAATGACAAGTACGGTTCCCGTTTCTTCCGCTTTGCGTGCAAGCCTTTGTAATACCTCAAGTGGATATTGTACACCGTTTGGATTGTTGGGCTGGCCGAGGAAGAGCAGGTCTACCTTTTCCATGAGTTGCTCGATGTCCTCGGGTTCCGCTCGCCACGCCAGTTCTTCTCTTCCCTCCGTATGCACAACCTCGGCACCGAATTGTCGTGCCAACGACCGGTACTCCGAAAATCCCGGTTCCACCGTACCCACCTTGCGCGGGGCAAGCCCCAGCAGAATGAGCGCCATGCTTTCGGCTGCGCCGTTGCCCACGGAAATCTGCTCCTGCATCACACCAAGACGCTCGCTCAGCAGTGCTTTGAATCCCCGATGCGCCGGATCGGGATACCGAATCACCGACTGCAATCCTTGCTGTATAGCCTCCAGCACCCCTCCGGGCGGACCGAGCGGATTAATGTTGGCACTGAAATCCAGAAAATCAGCGGCTTCCCTCCCAAATCGTGACGCAGCCGTCTCCACGTCCCCGCCATGTCCGAACACTTCGATATAACCGGTCATTCTTCCGTCATCCTTTCTGTATGTCCTTTTTATTATGGATGGCACGGGAGGTGTGGGTCAATCCTGTTTTCTTTGTGTCCCAACCATAATTCGTTTACAATAGAAGAGGAATTTCGGTTCCTTTTGATATACAAGGTTCACTACATAAGGGACTAGCAATCCCTCACATACATTAATGGAGGAATGACCATGCTGTTTGTAGACAACCAGGGCATTACAGATCCTTCTGTAAACCTTGCCATTGAGGAGTACATTCTGAAGCATCTGCCGATGGAGGATGACAGCTATCTGCTGTTCTACATCAACCGTCCGTCGATCATCATCGGAAAACATCAAAATACGATTGAAGAAATTAATATCGAGTACGTTCAGGATAACGGTGTGCAGGTCGTTCGTCGTCTTTCGGGAGGCGGAGCGGTATATCACGATCTGGGCAACCTGAATTTCAGCTTTATTACAGCGGATGACGGTCAATCCTTCCACAATTTCCGCAAGTTCACCCAGCCTGTGGTTGAAGCTTTGCACGAGCTTGGTGTAAATGCCGAGTTGACCGGGCGTAATGATCTGCAAGTGGGCGAAAAGAAAATTTCGGGCAATGCCCAGTTCTCCACACGTGGGCGCATGTTCAGTCATGGCACATTGATGTTTGATCTGAATCTGGAGCATGTTCAGGCTTCCCTGAACGTCAATCCCGAAAAATTCAAATCTAAGAGCACCAAATCCGTGCGCAGCCGGGTCGCCAACATACGGGATCTGATTGACACCAACCTGACGATTGAGCAGTTCCGCGATGAGCTGTTACGTCACATTTTCAGAATGGAGCCACAAGACGTCCCGCAATACAAGCTGACTGACAAGGACTGGGACAAAATTAAGGAAATTTCCGCTGAGCGTTATAACAACTGGGACTGGAACTATGGCTTGTCTCCGGAAAGTAATGTGAAGCACACTCGCAAATTCCCTGTTGGCATCATCGATCTGCGCATGAACATCAAGGATGGACGCATCGAAGATATCAAAATCTTTGGCGACTTCTTCGGTGTAGGCGATGTGGCGGATATCGAAAATATGCTACGCGGCAAGAGGTATGAGGAAACCGAGGTGCGTACTGCACTTGAGGGCCTGGATGTAAAACATTACTTCGGCAACCTTGAGCTGGAAGACTTTATCGGCCTTGTTTTCCTGGAAGAGTAAAATTTAGATGTAAGTATAGTTTTAGAACGAAGTCTAAGATTACACGTTAACGGAGAAGACAGAATTCATCGGGAGAAGCGAAGCGTTCGCTTAAAGCTTTTTGGAAAAAAGCTACATCGGAAGCATACGCTTATCAACGGATTTCCCCTTGGGGAGATGGAATCAAAAATCCGGGGATAACAGCGATCGAAAGATGAATCTGTATTCGGAGTGGCCTCGTGTAAAACTTATTTTTTCGTTCGTTAATATAGATACAGATAAAAAAGGAGAGAAATACAGATGACCTACAAATTGATTGCAATCGATATTGATGACACACTGATCAACGACAACAAAGAAGTAACCCCTGCTACACAGACAGCACTGGAACAAGCAGTTGCCCATGGTGTAACTGTAACGCTGGCGACTGGACGTGCTTATGCTTCCGCACAAGCGCTTGCTCGTCAAACCGGACTTAACGTTCCGATTATTACGTATCAAGGCGCATTGGTGAAAAACCTGCTGGACGAAAAAGTCCTCTATGAGCGTTACGTTCCACAGGAAGCTTCCCGCAAATTGTATGATTACTGCCTGGAGAACAATCTCCACCTTCAAACATACATTGACGACAAGTTATATGCCCGTGAGGAAAACGACAAGCTGCGTGATTATGCCAAATTAAACGGCACCCAATATTACATCGAATCTGATTTCATCAAAGTCATCGAACAAAAAACACCAAAGCTACTTATTATCGATGAGCCAGACTACTTGGATAAGGTTGCCGTTGACTTACGTGAATTGCTCGGACCTCAAGTGCACATCACAAAGTCCAAACCTTACTTCCTGGAAATCATGCACAATGAAGGAACTAAAGGTCACGCCCTGACCTTCCTGGCTGACCATTTCGGTCACCAGCTCAGCGAGTGTATTGCCATCGGCGACTCCTGGAACGACCATGAGATGCTCGAAGTTGCTGGTCTTGGTGTAGCGATGGGAAATGCCATCCCTGCGCTGAAAGAGCTGGCGGACTACATTACGGCAAGTAATAATGAAGACGGTGTAAAAGAGGTTATTGAGAAGTTTGTGCTGAACGCAGAGTAAATAAGATCAACGAACAGCCCAGTCGGCGAATTTCGCCGTACAGGGCTGTTTTTTTGATTTTTAAAATATGTTTATTAGCCTATTTAGCGATTATATTAGGTATATTTTTCTGTTATTTTTTATGTTTTGAGAGCAACAATGCGGTAACTTTCACGCACCACGATTTATTGTTTTACTTGCTCATGGCATGCTGGAAAGACTCAAGCAGTTTTTTTATTTGCCCATCAAATTCCAGTTGAAATGACGGAATGATCTCATCTATTCTTTGCTGGAATAACTCCGGATCTTGGACACCAAGCTCTGCTCTTAACTCCATTTCTTCTTCGGAACCGTTGTCGTTCAGGATCATGTTCAGGATTTCACCTTTAAAGTATTCACTTGGAGGAAGGATTAGAGCATTCATCAGGAACTGGGTAAAAAAGAGATGTTTATTATTTTCCTGACTCGCCTTTTTCATCGCCTGCTTAGTAAACAAGTTTATATACTTCTGAGCAAAAGTAACTCCTTTCATTCGGGAAGGCCCAACATGTTCGACCCCTTTCCAACGCAGATCGGCCACAGAACTAAGCCACCAGGCCGGTTCAATGGCCTGCTGCATACGGAGCAACACTTGGCGCTCAAACTGCGGCTCAGGATGCATTCGCTGCTCATCCAAGCATTTCCCTATGGTCTCGGCTTCAATTGCAGCAACCGTCATGCCTTGGCCATGGATCGGATCGAAGCTGCAAAATGCATCGCCAAGGACGAGTAATCCGGAGGGCCAATTCTCCATCAGTTCAAAATGTTGACGGACAGACTCGGAAATACGGTATCCCCGAGGCCCTTGAAAAGGCTCCAGCTGGTCTGCCAATGCTACGATTTCATCCGAAGCAAACTGATGTTTGATTTGCTCTTGGAACTCATCCGGATGAGTTGAAGGATATTCGTCTCCCCCTGCGTTGAACAGTAATAGTCCAGCGATATCATTCTCAATGCGCCACAACATGCCTGCACGAATTCCTTGCACAGGATCAGACTCTGTTATCACCGTTCCCCAGTCATTTTGAATAGAGGATGGTATCTTATAATAGCGGGTGCTGTAACCAAGCGACACCTTCAGCACTTCCGGCTCAGGCACGGACAACCCTATCTGATCAAGCCATCTGATCAATTTGGAAGAACGTCCCGCGGCATCAATAACCATATCTGCTGCAAGCATTGCTTCCCGGTTATCCCGGCCTCTTTCTTTGGTATACACGCCTGTAATCAAACGCTGATCTTCTGATGCCATTAACCCGGTAACTTCCGTACTCGTTAAGAAACTTATATGATCTATGTTCTGGACTCGCTGACGCAGTACCCATTCCAGCAGGGCTCTGCTGCTCGATGCAATTTTGAATGAGGAAGCAGCATTCGCCATATTAACTAATGTACCGTAGCGATTGGCAATCATAAACTTCTCTTCATGTGAAGGAATGGCACCCAGCGCGACCAATTCGTCATTGTATCCGGGAAAGTAATGTTCCAGAATGAGTCCGCCGCGCGGTAATACACGATGTGGATGAAAGGATTGAGGCACACCCTGCCGATTTGCCGGCTCAGAAGGCAATTCATCTCGCTCAATGATACATACCTCATCATAATAATCAGATAACATCCTTGCAGTGATTAACCCTGCAATACCTGCCCCGATCACCACAGCTTTTTTCATGTCGGACATCGCCACTTCATCCTCTCTAATCCATCATATTTTATCTACACTTGTAGCCCTATCAAAAAATTACTTATAATACCAATATACACTTGAAATCTCGTATCATGTAAGAATCAATGTGTTGATACTATATAGCTAAACTACAATAAGGAACTGATGTAGATGAAAATGATTGATAAAAAGGTGGATTTGAGAATTACCCGAACTCATAAATTGTTAACGATGGCGCTACTCGATCTGTTATGTGAGAAAGACCAGCTATTCAGCAACATCACAATTAATGAAATATGTGACAAAGCTATGGTTCACCGAACAACGTTTTACAAACATTTCAAGGATAAATTTGCTCTGCTGTCCTCCACCCTATCTTGGGTCCTTCGGGATTATTTACACATGAATGTAGAAGATCGATTACAGCAGCCTTTGCAAAGCGTATCTAAAATGCTGTTTGGAGATGTACTGGAGACCATTGTGCAGAACCAACAGAATGATGAGGGGGTTTAACAACTTTTTCATACATTATATCGGAGAGATATTCAGACGGGATTTTCTGGAATTGAAGAGAAGAGGTAAACAATTTTCACTTCCCATAGAACTTGTAGCTGAGTTTCACTCGGGGGTGATTCGTTTACTTGTGATGTGGTGGATACAACATTTCGAAGAAAATGTTACGGCAGAACAGATGGATGAATATTACTACCTGCTGGTTAACGAGAACATCATGTTGGAATAACAAACAGCTCAACCTAAAATCAATGGCTGATTTTGAGATTGAGCTACATACCTTCAAACTTTACCTATTTTAAAACAGATTCGGAAGCCTGCACTGTCATCCTCGCACGCTTTCCTTTCTTCAACCAGCCGCTCACCTTCTCATTCATCGCCAGCAGACCTGAAACGACCAGCACCACTCCGATCCATGTCACCCAGCTGACATGCTCACCGTAGACAACAGCACCAAGCCCTACGGCAATGGGTGGTGAAATGTATAACCATGTTGCTGGAAACAACGGGTTGGTACGCGACATAATCCAATAGAACAGACTATGCCCCACCATGGAGCCGATGACAGTCAAATAGATCACCGACGAGACGGCAGGCACCCAGTCCAGAGCAGACATATTCCACGATTCCGTTCCGACCGAGAGCAGGGATAACAACAGTCCCCCATACATCATCTGCACCGCATTGATTGCTACAGGACTAGCCTCTTTGAACTGATGAATAACCTTTTTGGAGTACAATGCACCTGCTGAATAACAGACCTCTCCCACTAGTACCGCGATACAACCCCACATGAACAGGGAACCTGCACCAAGCGATACACCTGGCAACACAACCAGTACCACACCGGTGAACCCGATCAGGCAGCCCACAATCATACGGGCAGATGTTTTTTGCCGTAACAGCGCCGTCTGCATCAACATAATCATCAGCGGCCCTGTCGCTGACAGAATGGCACCCACACCCGAGCTCACATGCTGTTCAGCCCAATATAATGTGGCAAAAGTGCCGAAGGTCAGCCCCGCTCCCGTTAACAACATCTCCTTGCGGAACAGGAGCGACCAGCTCACTTTTCCCTTCATCCTCATCCATGCAAACATCAGCGCTCCCGCGATTAAAAATCGCAATCCGGCTGACAGAAAAGGCGGCATGCCTGCCTCTACTCCAATTTTAATAGCCAGAAATGTTGTACCGAAAATAAGACACATAACCGTAAATGCAATCCCCACCATGATAACCACTCCTTTATCTGTTCTCCATCATATCTCATGGTCTACAGAACAGAATGAACAAAACAGAACAGTTTTCTCCCATTAGCTGTTACAATAGAGTTCAAAAGGAGTGTGAGCCGGGTGGGCAGAACCATGATGATGACAGATAACAGCCTGAAATTATATGAGCAAGTAATCCATTATCTCGTTGTACGTATAGAAGCGGGAGAGTGGGCCGAACATGAAAAACTGCCATCTGTACGAAGCCTGTCCGAGCTACTCGGCGTACATCGTCTGACCGTATTCAAAGCCTATCAGGAGTTAAAGGAACGTGGGAGTGTTTATGTGAAGGACAAGTCTGGCTATTATGTCAGCCCAGCGACTCCATTCTCAGTAACGGATCAGGCGGATGATCCCGCTGTGTCTGCCTGGCTGCATTGGGATTCACTTGCACGGGTACAGTCCCTTGAAGCAGAATACCAATTTTCCAAATCGTTAATCGATCCCTCTCTGCTGCCCAACCGGTATTGGGGTGAACTAATGCGTGATCTGCTGGATCAATATCCCCGTTTGCTCGGAACGTATTCCACGATTCAGGGAGATCTGGAATTGCGAAGTGCGCTGGCAAGCCATCTAACGAAAAAAGAACGCTTCTACCTCTCTGCAGACGAAGTGCTCATTACTTCGGGGGCGCAGCAAGCGATTGATGTCATCTCGCGGACGCTGGTCAAACCCGGGGATCGGGTGTTGATGGAACGGCCTACGTATGGACCGGCAATGGAGATTTTCCGCAAACAAGGTGCTCGTCTGATCTTTACGGATATTCACTCGGATGGGTATGATCTGGAGCAGATCGAACATCTGATGAAGAGTGAGAAGCCGCGCCTCTTTTATATGACACCGACCTTTCAGAATCCAACCGGCCTTAATGTTCCAGTAGAACAACGTAAGCAGTTACCTGAACTTGCAGAACAGTATGGTTGTTTTCTGCTCGAAGACGACAGTACCTATGATATCTATTTTAAGGAGAAACCTCCTGCACCCATTTTCACCTACGATACTACTGGACACACTCTGTACATCCGCAGTTACAGCAAGTATGTTGCACCCGGGCTACGGATTGCAGCCATCATATGCCGTCAGCGTTTCATGCCAGGACTACAGGCTGTAAAATCACTGACAGATAACGGATCGCCCCTTCTGAACCAGAAGCTTTTTCTCCGTTATTTTCAGTCAGAACGTATGCATCAGCATCTCTCCAAGCTGCGGACCGCCATCCAGCTACGGATGGAAGTGATGGAACAATCTCTGCTGGAAACGGACTGGACGTGGACCCGGCCGGAGGGCGGACTCAACTTTTGGGTAGAGCTTCCTGAGGGTGTGGATACAGGGAGACTGCTTCACCGATGCATGGAACAATCCGTTGCCTTTGTACCCGGAACCGTATTTGATTCTTCGGATAATTCAGCCAGTCGCAAGCTGCGCCTGTCCTTCTCTTATGCACATGAACAGCAGATTCGGGAAGGGATGAGCAGGCTCATTACGCTTGCGAAAGAAATGTAAGGCTTGGATTCCTTGGAGCTGACGTCACTCCGAAGAATATCAAGTGCAATTCGCCACTCGCATCGCTGCATCAAAAAAAGTCGCCTTGTGGCGACTTTACTTTTGATGTTCTATACTCTTTACCTGGCACCCGCTCTGTGCTTAAAGGTCTTTTCTTGCAAACAAGCGAATGGTAATGAGATAGGACACCAAAAACAAACCTATAATGCCTACGGAAACCAATGCCATTGTCGTTGTGGTAATCATACCGTTCTCCTTGGCCATACTCATGAGGTACGCAACGGGTTGCGCCAGTATAATCATGCAGACCATGAATATCGCATTGATGATACCAGCACCTTTTTTGCTAAGTCCGTAGAAAAGAGGCATGTATATGGAAACTAATACAAGCACCATGCCTACGGCAATGACAATATCCCTAAGTGAATAATTCGGCTTGTTCAGTTCAGGATAATTCAGGTTCACAAGCTGGTGAATCCCAAACGACGCGAGTACCCCGAATAACGTATAGATTATAGCAGAAAGGTACTTGGCTTTTACAATCTGTTTGCGGCTAACGGGGAGTGTGACCAGGAAATTGTGATTATGGTTTTTGATATCAATCATGGTTGCCAGCATGACCGAACCAAAGGCTGTGTAGATGCCTACAAAATACATTGACATTTCACTCTTAGGTATAAAGGCGAGACTAAATACCACCAGGTATAACCCAATCGTCCACAGTGAACTTTTTAGTACAATGAAATCTTTACGAAGCAAGTTAAGCATATTTGCGTCCTCCCTTCGCCGTAAAATAAATGAGGTCTTCTAACGTAGGTCTTTGTAAAAGAGCTAACCTGCCAAATAACTGTTCGGCCTCTGCCTTATGATCCGACAATGCTTCAAAACCAACGGCTGTCTCGCGTATTCCGATGAAATGTTTCCGAATGTCGGAATCAAGCAGACCCATATCCCCTTTTACAATCGTATACCTTTCCAGCACATCATCTTTTGCCTCGTTAAACACCAGTTTCCCTTGATTAATAAACGTAATGTAGTCTGCAATACGTTCCAGATCCGTCGTAATATGCGTTGAGAAAATAATAGACCTTGTTTCGTCCTGTATCATATCTGCAAGCAGATCAAGCAGTTCCCGCCTAAACACAGGATCAAGCCCGGATGTCGGTTCATCCATAATCAGCAGATCCGCTTCATGTGACAAAGCTACGGCGAGAGAATACTTAATCTTCATGCCTTTGGACAGATCCTGGATTTTCTTTTTGGGAGACAGTTCGAACTGATCCAAGTAGTCATTGAACGCTTTATTATCCCATTTGGTGTAAAAAGGAGCGATCATTTGTGTCATCTCCCGGATCGTTAGATGCTCATAATAAAAGCATTCATCTGACACAATGCCAAGGCGTTGCTTGATATCAACTTCCTGATTTGGCATCTCACTGCCCAATGTCTTGAGGCTCCCCTTATCGGGCTGGATCAGACCCGTGATCATTTTGATCAAAGTACTCTTTCCCGCCCCATTCGGACCAATAAGTCCCGTGATATACCCTTTTTTCACATCCAGAGATACATTATCTACTTTAAATAAGGGATACGTTTTGGTTACATTACGTAATTCGATCGCGTTCATTATGCTTATTCCTCCTCAACCAACAATGTAAGATGATGGATTACATCCTGTGAACTCATGCCCAGTTCTCTGCTCTCACGAATCACTTCGAGCATCTTTTCTTCCAATTGTTTCATCCGCCGCTCTCGAATAAAGTCCTGATTGGCTCCGGATACAAAGCTCCCTTTGCCTACAACTGAATCGATCAGTTTCTCCTTCTCCAGCTCTTCATAGACACGTTTAGTTGTAATAACACTGACTTGCAGATCCTTGGCGAGCTGCCGAATGGAGGGAAGACTATCTCCAGCAACCAATTCTCCGCTCAAGATGCTCTGTCTGATCTGAGTTAGAATCTGCATGTAGATCGGATCGCTCGAAGCATTCGATATTAAAATGTTAATCTTTCCTCACCTCATTGATGTTACGTAGTTTTCAGTAGGTATAGTGTGTATATATAATATATACACTATGCCTACCGATGGTCAATCTTTATTTCACATTATTCTCATTCTGATTCGATCCATAGACACGGGCTAGCTAATCTGGACGACAAAAAGAGGACGTCAGTTTCCTGTTCGTCCTCTTGATTAATCAAGCCCGAAAGGTCATATGACCTCCCAGGCTAATGTTATGTGCTGGATATGACCTTATCCACCAATCCATATTCGACTGCTTCCGCAGCGGTCAGGAAATAGTCTCGATCCGAGTCCTTCTCAATCCGCTCAATCGACTGCCCTGTATGGTCGGCTAACAGCTTGTTAAGACGCTGACGATGCTGAATGATACGGTTAGCATGAATCAGCATATCCGACGCCTGCCCTCGCGTACCGCCATGTGGCTGATGGATCATGATCTCACTGTTTGGCAATGCCATACGCTTGCCTTTTGTTCCACCTACCAGCAATATCGTGCCAAAGCTTGCCGCCATACCTGTACAGATTGTGGAGATATCCGGCTTCACAAATTGCATCGTGTCATAGATCGAAAATCCTGCGGTCACCGACCCACCAGGACTGTTGATGTACATCTGGATGTCCTTCTCCGGGTCCTCTGCAGTCAAAAACAACAACTGAGCCACAATGGCATTTGCCATCTGATCCTCAATTTCTCCAGACACCATAATGATCCGATCTTTGAGCAAACGTGAATAAATATCATAACTCCGCTCTCCGCGAGCTGTCTGTTCCACTACATAGGGTACTACATTCATGTGTGTCGCCTCCTCGGTTTAGGCAACCATGTTGACCGTGTACCCACCTCCATACGACATCGAGTTCATACTAGAAGTGGAGTACCCGTACATCATTGGCTGCATGGATGGAGACGGCAAAGCCTGCTGCAAAATCGTGCCCGCCACAGCCATCGGATCATCAGTCTGATTCAGGCACAGATCAATAATTCGAGCTGTATCTCCATTACGAAATGCCAGCAGATAGCTGCGCAGTTCCTCCCGATTGTCCTCGACTGCGCCTTCCTCATACTGAAATTCTGTGTCCGATTGTTCCAACCTGTGCCTCACTTCAGCTATGGCAGAGCGGGCTCGACTTAACGCTGCTTTCACAGCACCTTCTGTCGTATCGAGCATTTCCGCAGTCTCTGCCGCCTTATAACCCATTAATTCACGTAATACATATATCACTCGCTGCCACGGTGGTAGCTTATCTACAAGAAGTTGAACGGCAGACTCCAATTCCTCGGATCGCCTTTCCTCCTCCATCTCGTGCAGGAGCGGCTTCAAGCTATCCAGTTTATAAGCCAATCTCTCTCGCTGACGTAAGATATCAATCCAGCTGTTGCGTGCAATACGAATCAGATAAGCTTCCCAGTTTATATCTTTATTCATCCCGGAAGTTCCAACCACTCTCGACGACAACACTTTGAGACAGGTCTCTTGAACCAGATCCTCCGTGTCTGGAACTGATTTCGTCAGAGATAGACAATACGCATACAACGAACCCATCAGATCGGGTAGTACGGTATGGATGCTTGGGTTCAATTGATTTTTTCTGTCGTTTCCATTTAATTCAATATCGAATTTATCTTGTTTACCATCATCATGTGGTCTGTTGATTCTGCAATCCACGGACTTCACAAAGGCCATCTTGGGGGCCCCCCTTTGCTGGTTCCTGATTGATTTTGACTTACACTATGTAAACGAAGAACCCCTTGTAAAGGATACGCTCTTCTGAATTTATTTTTGTTACGCTAGTTAAGTTGAGTTACGCATTCGTTTCCAGCTTTAATGTTCCAAGCGGCACCTTCATCCCGGTAAGGGCAATCGTAATACCTTGATCCAGATTATAATTCTGCCGTACATCGACGTCATGAGACATATGTGTAAAATATGTATGACCTGGCTTCAGTTCCCGCAGCAGCTCCTGCGCCTCACGCATATCGTACACGGAACGTGTTGAGAATTCCGCAAGCTCATGCACAAAGCTTGTTCCAAGCACCAACAGATCCAGTCCGTGCAAAGGCTCTTTCTCGGCATCCTTCAGGTCAATAGCGTCTGAACAATACGCCCAGCTATACCCGTCTCGATCCAGTCGATAGGCGTACGAATACCCGTTATGTCCATGGCATACTTTCCAGGAATGTACCTTCCAGCCGCCTAGTTCAATATCATCATCCGTTTCCAGAAAGTCCATATGACGACCCAACCAAGGAAACTGTCCCTGAATGGTGGCAATCACTTCGCGTGGTGCATACAAACGCCCCTTCACACCCAACCACCGGCATGCATCCGCCCATTCCGGCAATCCTCCAATATGGTCAAAATGGGCATGAGTGATGAGCAGCGTATGCACCATGCGCAATCCCTGATCCTCCATCTGTGATCTCCAGTCTGGTCCGCAGTCAATCATGAACTGTTCACCCGCACCGTGCCCACCACCGTCAATCAGAACAGAAGAGCGTTTCCGTTTATTCTCCCCCGTAAGCCTTGCCTCTGTACATACTTCGCAATCACAATACACACGTGGAACGCCCATCGCATCGCCAGTGCCCAGAAATGTTAGCTGATTCAATCCGCATTCCCCCTGAATTAATGATATGTAGATTGTAATCTTCCACCTCCGTTTTTGCAAAAAAAAGACCATCCCGCTGCAGTTATCCACTGCAATTCGGGACAGTCTGTGGTCTGACACTTCACCGTCAGACTTTAATTCCATGCTTCGCTCCATTCGGTTGCGTACGCTTCGTCAGCATGTGATGCAACCTTATAAGCGGGGCATCCGCATGAAGATCACGCCTTACCTTTTAAACAGGCCACGACCGATTAATTCGAGTCACATCCACTCCGCGCTGGAACTATACCAGTGCCCGCAGCTTCAACGTCAGTTCCTGACCCGCAGGTACATCCTTCGAATCCGTAATGACCCAGTTCGATGCAAGCCGCTTCGCCAGTACCTCTGCCTGCTCCGGTTTCAACTGTAATCCGGTGATGATTCCTTCACCCACTGTGAAGTCTTTCTCGGGCTGTACCTTGAAGGCTTTCTCCAACCAGATTCCAAGTCCACCACGCGTGTTAAAGGTAATCCGGTAGCCATCTTTTACTGCTGCCTCCAGATTTTCACCATGCTCATCCGCATACGAGAAAAATTCGTTATATCGGTATTCCTCTTCAGACACGGCGTCAAAAGCGGAAACGTCTTTCGCTTGAATAGCTTTTAAAATTTCTTCCTCAGTCATCCCCTTACCGCGGGCCTGCTCCAGTCGAATTGCTGTACTTTGGGATAATTTGATCTCTGCACTCATCCAACTCACACCTTCCTGCTAGTACTATGTAACAATCATGATTCAGTATACCTCTATTATAACCTTTTGGCAGTAAAAAACCTCCATCTCTACTTCCATTGAAATGAAGGTTTAGTATCTACATGCTCGCTTACCTATTCGATTACATCAGCAATACTCATAATCCAGCGAGCACTTGATACCACACGCCGCGTTTGGAGTACAACGTACTGCGTACCTCGTCCCATCCACCCAGATAGTTGATATCAAATAGTCCTTCTGGCGTTGGGAATGTCGACTCCGTCTGTGCAAATACATCCGGATCTACTGAACGAAAACCATGCTTGGCAAAAATGCGCTGCGCTTCTGGTGTACGCAGATATGCGACAAAGGCTTCTGCCAGTTCGCGATTTCCATGTTTATCGGCATACTTATTCACCACAACTGCCGGGTTCTCAATCAGGATCGTATTTTTTGGAATGACGATGTCATAATCTACACCTTTGGCGATCCGGGCAAGCAATTCATTTTCATACGTGACGATGACATCACCCACACCATATTCGAATGCCGCCATCGAAGAACGCCCACTCTTGTCCAATGATTCAACGTTACGATGTACCTGTTCGAGAAAAGTCTTGGCTGCGGCAGGATCTTTCTTCCCCTTTTGCTCCTCCGACAGTTTCAATCCGGCACCATAAATGGCATTAATGTCCCATTGTGCGCCTCCGGATGTCTTTGGATTGGGGTACAGTACCTTCACTCCTGGCTTGGTTAAGTCCTGAAAATCACGAATACCGAGCGGGTTGCCCGCTCTTGTGCCCAGAACAACAATTGAACGGGTGATCATGCCCTCATTAGGGGTCTGTTTCCAATCAGAGCTAACCAGATCGGCTTTGACCAACTTCTCGATATCACTCTCCATCGCGAGCAAGGCTACATCAGCCTCGAATCCACCAACGATGGCTCTTGCCTGTGTGCCCGAAGCTTCATAGGATTCTTGAAAGTTAATCGTCTGTCCGGTTTTTGCCTTCCACTCCTCTTGGAACTTGGGTAGCAATTCGCCTACAGCATCTTTCGCTACACTATAAGCACCAATCACCAGCGTATTGGATGAATCGTTACCAGAGGGCTCGTTCTGTTCGCTTGACTCCTCCTGCTTGCTGCATCCAGCGGTCATGCAGACGAGCAGAAGCATGAGGGCAACATATAAGAGTATGGCTTTCTTCTTCCTCGTCTGCATGGGCAGCCCCTTTCTTCCACTTGATACTAAATCATCACCGGCATCGGATCTTCCTTCAGTCGGTTCTCAACCACCCAACTGTTGGAGTCATTGAACAGGTATGCACGGTGTACAAGGACGCGAATTTGTTGACCGATCTCCAATGTCGTTTTCTCCAGGGAACGATATGTGATTAACTTATGACCCTGTACATCCACCTCTACCATCCATTCACTGCCGCGGAAATGAAGATGTTTGACTGTACCTTTTTCCGTTGCAGACAACATGGTAAATTCGTTTTTCAAGCCGATTTCAATATACTCCGGTCGAATCAGCGCTTTGGTATGTTCCCCCTCGACGGCATGTTCGAATCCTTTCAACTGGGAGGCATCCTCCACAACCGTAGACTCCCCGATAAATGTAGCCACAAACGGTGTCTGCGGGTTTTTGTAGATATCCCAAGGTGTACCCTTCTGTTCGAGACGACCTTGGCTGATAATCATGATTTCGTCCGCCACTTCAATCGCTTCATCCTGGTCATGCGTTACAAATATCGAAGTAATCCCTACCCGTTCAATCAACTCACGCAACCATGAACGCAGTTCCTGACGGATCTTAGCATCAATGGCCGCGAACGGTTCGTCCAGCAATAATAGCTGGGGCTCCGGGGCGAGTGCTCTGGCAAAAGCAACACGCTGACGCTGCCCACCAGACAACTGATGTGGATAGCGCTGTTCGAAACCTTTTAACCCGGTCAGTTCAACAAGTTCCATAACCCGATCACGAATCTGGGCTTTTGGTGTCTTCTTAACCTTGAGTCCAAAGGCGATATTCTCAAATACCGTCATATGTTTGAACAAGGCATAGTTCTGGAATACAAATCCGATGCCCCGCTCCTGTGGAGGCAGATGGTTCACCACTTTTCCATGAAAGCGAATCTCTCCAGAACCCGGATTCTCCAGACCCGCAAGCATCCGTAGAATGGACGTTTTCCCGCCTCCGCTGGGTCCAAGCAGACCGATCAGATGGCCTTTGGCAATATCGAATGAGACATCTTTTACCGCATGAAAATCACCGAAATGTTTGTTCAGATCACGGACTTCTACATGCATATCAATGCACTTCCTTTCGCTTCTTGGCCCATTCCATCATAAGCAGCAGCCCGACGGAGAAGGTGACCAGCACCAATGCCACACCATTTGCGGCAGCCACATTAAAATTCTCAACATCCTGGTACACCAGGGTTGTTGCGGTCTGCGTTTTGTTCATAATATTACCGGATACCACCAGCACTGCACCGAATTCCCCAAGCGAGCGCGCAACCGTCAAGACTAGACCATACACTACCGCCCAGCGGATCGAAGGCCATGTCACACTCCAGAACGTTCTCCAGCCGTAAGCGCCAAGTGTAGATGCGGCCTCCTCTTGCTGGGAACCGAGTTCCTGCAGGACAGGCATAACCTCTCTGACCATCAGTGGAAAGGTAACAAATAACGTTGCGATCACCATACCCGGGAAGGCATAGACCACATTGAATCCAATCCCTTCAAAAAAAGCACCCATAATGCTGTTAGGTCCCAACATCAACACAATCATCAAACCGCCAATGACAGGAGATACGGCATAAGGCAGGTCTACAATGCTGTTTAGCAGCCCTTTTATCCGTTCACTCAGCCATCCGGCACGAACCAGATAAAGAGCCATCATG
The DNA here is from genome assembly GCF_037975265.1 of Paenibacillus sp. FSL P4-0176. Taxonomy (NCBI): domain Bacteria; kingdom Bacillati; phylum Bacillota; class Bacilli; order Caryophanales; family Paenibacillaceae; genus Paenibacillus; species Paenibacillus sp. FSL P4-0176. Next base: position 1,714,696 of record NZ_CP150242.1, on the reverse strand, counting down.
ATGCCAAACAATGTATTTAACAGGGTGACCACCAGAACCACCAGTCCGGTCATCATCAAGGCATGTAACGCCTCAGGACGCATTAACCCTTTCAGGAATCCACCTGCCCCGTCTTCAAATGCGCCAATAAAAATGCGTCCAAGCGGGATGATCAGCAGTACAATAAATACCACAAACGTCAGTCCGATTAACAGTCGTCTCATCGTCTTCTCCCCCGCATCTGCACCAGATTGATCAGCCAGAGGATCAGGAAGGAGAGCGTCAGGAGCAACACGGATACCGCAGCGGCTCCCGTTGGATTATCACTTTCAATCTCCCCGTAGATAAATACGGAAGCAGTCAGTGTTCTGCCCGGAATGTTACCAGCCACCAGCACAACAGCCCCGAATTCAGCCAGTCCTCTAGAGAAAGCCAACATCCCCCCACTGATCATGCCAGGTGCCATGGAAGGCAAAATAACCTGCATGAACGTGCGAGCCTTGGATGCCCCCATCGTGTACGAGGCCTCTTCCTCGGAAGGATCGATTTCTTCCAGCAAAGGCTGCACTGCACGGATAACAAACGGAAACGTGACAAAGGTCATCGCGATAACAATGGCGGGCTGGTGAAATACAATCTCAAATCCCATGGATTCTGCCAGTTTCCCGATGGCACTGACCGGACCCAAAAGTAGCATAATCATCAAGCCGCCCACCGCTGTTGGCAGTGCAAACGGGAGATCAACCAGACTATTGAGAAACGATCGGCCCACAAAGCGATACCTTGTCAACACCCAGGCGATCATCGTGCCCAAAACCACATTAATCAGCGTGGCAATGACGGCCAGCCGAATGGTCAGCAGTACGGCTTTCCACGCGATGGGGTCCATAATGCTCTGAACAAAGTTGCTCCATCCTTCAGAGAAGGAATTGACGTACACACCGATGATTGGAAGTACAATAAGTACGATAAAATATAACAATACGGTACTGCGGAATCCCCAAGTCCATCCCTTATGACGAAGAACGGTATTCATTGCTGCGTTCCCTCCCAGCCTCCGGCTTTAGCTCCGGTCGGCAGTCTTCCTGGCTTTAATACGACATTTTTCCTAAGTTGGATGATATTACTTTAATATTATTCCCATTAGTCTACTTGGTTTTGCTTTTCTGATACTTTACCAGTTTGCAGTGCTAATCGTCAATGCTTTTATTGAATATAATTGGGCCTCATATGAGAACGATTAATAAAAATCGTACTGTACACTGCGCGGCCAGAACAACCTTCCGATCACTGTTATCCCGAGATTTCTTTCATCCCCTTTTTTAAGGGGAAATCCGGTGATAAAGGCGAAGCTTATGCTTCCGAAGCAGCTTTCCTACAGAAAGCTTTTAGCTTCCGCTTCTTCAGGTTATTTCTGACCTCTCCGTTATTGTGCGATTCACATATCCGTCTTCATATGTGGTTTGTTTGGTATGTAGTGGTTAAGGTACAATCGAGGGTAAGAAATGAGATCCTAAGGAGTGATTTAACATGTTATACAAGAAGAATATATCCACTTCCACACGAGATGAAATGAAGGATATCACATGGGACGTAAAGCAGGTTGTCCAGAGTAGCGGGGTGCAGAATGGGACGGTGCTCATCTACTGTCCACATACGACGGCAGGTATTGCCATCAACGAAAATGCTGACCCGGATGTGAAACACGATGTATTGTTACGCCTTGACGAAGTGTACCCTTGGGAGCATCCCGAGTATCGACATGCCGAAGGTAATACAGCCTCTCACCTCAAATCGATCACAACAGGGCCGTCACAGACGGTAATTATTCACGAAGGCAGGCTGCTGCTTGGCCGCTGGCAAGGCATTTACTTTTGCGAATTCGATGGACCACGTGAGCGGGAGTATTTTCTCAAAATCATGGAAGGTTAGTTGGGTCCAATAGGCCTGCCACCAACTCGTTCATTTTTTGCAAACACAAACAGGCGGTCCACCCTCATTCCGGGTCGGAGCCGCCTGACTTGGTCTGCTGCGTTTACTAACTTTCGCGAGACAACGTTATAAAGAATTAAAGTTATGACAAATCACCGCCCTGAAGTGTAGGGGTGCAACAACAGCGCCATTATTGGTCGCCAGGCTGCTGACCCAGATTGCGGCACAGCACTTTGACATGAGACAGCGCAGACGATTCAATCTCCACAAACGTTAAACGGTCCTGAATGTAATAAGAAATGAATCCGTGCATAGCCAAAAATAGCGTACGCGGTACCCTTTGAATATCCTCTTCCGTACAGTTCGCTTCATTCATATACTGTCTTATAATCGATGCAAACAATTCGAAGCAACGTCCCTGTTCGGTACGACAATAAGACAACAGTTCTTCGTCCCTGATCATAAACATAATTTCGTATTGGTATGGATTCTCCAGACCAAAGCGAATAAACTCCATCATAATGTGCTCTACCTTGCTCACATCATCACGAACCGGCCTGACCATGGCTTGCAGCAGCAAATGCCCTAGATGATTAAAATCTTCAACCACGATGGCATAGAACAGCTCTGCCTTTTCCTTAAAGTGATAATACAGCGACCCATGACTATAGCCCAGATGCTGGCCGATGCTTCGCATCGAAATGGCGCGGTATCCTTTGGTAATAAAAAGGTGCCTCGCCGCCTCCAGTATCCGCTCCCTCGACAACTCCTGTTCGACTGCTCTTCTAGCCATATATTTTATTCCCCTTCAATAAAATAAAGCCGCTGTCCCTCCGTGATCCGGGATTGCCCTTGCGTCAAATCCGTGATCCAGGCTATAAAAGCCTCTGTTTCACTATCCGGCGGAAGACAAGTCAACGTAACCTTATCGGTGAATCCAGTTTCACCTGTACGGACTTCCCGGCTTCTTAACTCATTTTCCACTTTACCCAGCCACGTATAATCCAGTTCAACAAACACTTCACGATGTAGCACGTTGGTAATGGCTTCTCCGGCTTCAATGGCTGCTACAGCTCCATCCGTATAAGCACGAATTAACCCGCCAGCTCCAAGCATAATTCCCCCGAAGTATCGCGTAACCACAATTGCCACATTTTTTAATTTCTGATTTTTGATCACTTCAAGAATGGGTTTCCCTGCTGTTCCGCTGGGTTCACCGTCATCGGATTGCTTCTGGATCTCGTCCCGCTCCCCAATCATGTATGCAGAGCAGTTATGAGTTGCATTCCAATGTTTTTTCTTGATCTCATCGATGAAGGCAACAGCCTCTTCTTCTGTCGTGACCGGCATAATATGACCGATAAATCGCGACTTCTTGATTACAATTTCCAGATTGCCCGGTCCTCGAACCGTGCGATAACGTTCAATCATCCTAAATCCAACTTTCTGATCTTTTCCTGAGTCCATTTTACAAGAAAGCAGTTCACCGCGCGAACGCGGACGAACTGCCCTGGTTATCTACATCCGAGAACCCTGCCTCTTACACGAACAGTGATTCCCGGTTAGATTTACATTACCTTATTCAACTATATGAGCAGGCCGATGAATTATTCTGAAAGTCTCGCTTCGAGCGCTGCTTTCTCTTCTTCAAAGCCTGGTTTGCCCAGCAATGCGAACATATTTTTCTTGTAAGCTTCCACGCCTGGTTGGTCAAATGGATTGACGCCCAGCAGGTAGCCACTGATACCGCATGCTTTTTCAAAGAAGTATACCAGATATCCGAAAGAATATGGAGTCATATCTGGAATGTTCACAATCAGGTTTGGTACTTGACCATCCGTATGTGCAAGCAGTGTTCCTTGGAACGCTTTTTTGTTAACAAAGTCCATAGTTTTTCCTTCAAGGAAGTTCAAACCATCCAGATCGTCCGGATCGGATTTGATTGAGATATGCTCAGCAACTTCAGTAACCTGGATAACAGTTTCGAAGATATTCCGGCTACCTTCCTGGATGAATTGACCCATGGAGTGCAAGTCTGTAGAGAAATCAACGGATGCAGGATAGATCCCTTTGTAGTCTTTACCTTCACTCTCTCCAAACAGTTGTTTCCACCACTCGGATACGAAGTGCAGAGATGGCTCATAGTTTACAAGGATCTCAGTGCCTTTGCCTTTGCGATACAATGCGTTACGAACAGCAGCATATTGATATGCTTCATTCTCAGCTACGTTCGGGTTGCTGTATTCTTTGGATGCGTCAGCCGCACCTTGCATCATTTCTTCGATGCTGATACCAGCTGCTGCGATTGGCAGCAAACCTACAGCTGTCAGAACGGAGTAACGTCCACCTACATCATCCGGGATAATGAAAGATTCGTATCCTTCTGCATTTGCCAGTTCTTTCAATGCACCGCGCGCTTTGTCTGTTGTAGCATAGATGCGTTTGCGAGCTTCTTCTTTACCATATTTCTCTTCCAGTGCTGCACGGAAGATACGGAAAGCAATTGCTGGCTCTGTTGTTGTACCGGATTTGGAGATGACGTTAACGGAGAAATCTTTACCTTCAACCAGATCCAGCAAATGAGTTACATATGTGGAACTGATATTGTTTCCTGCAAAATAGATTTCAGGCGTTTTGCGTTTGTCTTTTGGCAAATTGTTATAGAAAGAGTGAGTCAGCATTTCGATCGCTGCACGTGCACCCAGGTATGATCCACCGATACCGATAACGATGAGTACTTCGGAGTCGCTTTGGATTTTGGCAGCCGCTTTTTGAATGCGAGCAAACTCTTCTTTGTCATAAGCCGTTGGCAGATCAATCCAGCCCAGATAATCGGAGCCTGTTCCTGTTCCGTTGTGAAGCTGCTCGTGAGCCAGACGAATCGGTTCTGCGAAATAATCCACTTCGTGCTGATTTACAAATTGCAATGCCGTGCTATAGTCAAATGTCACTTTTTTTGCCATGATCTCAAAAACCTCCTGATTTCGATTATAGTGCGTGTTCAAACTTTGTAATCAAAAGCGGACTTTTTGAACAACCTCTTATATTATGTCCGTATTCCATTCTAAACAACTTGCCTTAAGGATACTTCAAATCCACGGGGCTGACAAGCTTGCAGCTCGAACTTTGTCGTTAGAATTCAAGAAGCAAAAAGGGTAAACCGAATCCGCGGGTTGCGGTTCTGCTTACCCTTCTTATGTTATTCCGCCGGGTACGAGCAGACGTAGTCAGTAACGCTGCGTATCTCCAGTTTAAATTTGGATTCGGCAGGCACGTGGAACGTAGCTTGACCTTGAATCTCTTGCCACTCTTCTTCTCCGGGAAGCAATACTTTCAGATCTCCAGACAGAATCTCCATAATTTCACGGGAATCCGTACCGAACTCATAACTGCCTGGAAGCATGATGCCCAGAGTCACTTTGCTGCCATCCCCCAAAATAACCGTTCTGCTGGTTACCTGACCATCATAATAAATGTTGGCCTCTTTCACTACACTGACTTGATCGAATTGTGACATGCGTACCCGCTCCCCTGAAGTTAATGAAAACAAAAGGCAAAACAGATCAGGGCGATAACGAATCACCGCCCATCTCTGCGGAAATAACTTACTGCCATGGATCAGGACAGCATGATGCTCTCCCAACCATAACAGCGCTTATGAAGCTATTACAGCAATGCTTTTACGCGGCTAACCACGTTATCCACTGTAAAGCCGTATTCTTGGATAACACGGTCGCCAGGCGCGGAAGCACCAAATGTGCTGATTCCGAGAATGTCACCTTGATCGCCAACATATTTCTCCCAGCCCATTGGATAAGCCATTTCGATTGCAAGACGAGCTTTAACATCCGGAAGAAGAACGGACTCTTTATAAGCTTTGTCTTGTTTCTCGAACAGATCCCAGCTTGGCATGCTGATTACGCGAACTTGGATGCCTTGTTCTGCAAGTGCTGCTTGAGCTTTAACAGCCAATTGCACTTCAGAACCTGTAGCGATAATTTGTGCTACCGCTTTGCCATCTTTTGCATCAGAGACAACATAAGCACCACGTTTCACGTTCTCACGGGAGCCTTCTACTGTTCCTTCCAGAATCGGTAGGTTTTGACGAGTGAGTACGAGTGCAACCGGGTTGCTCTTGTTCTCAAGCGCGTAAGCCCAAGCAGCCGAAGTTTCATTACCATCAGCCGGACGAATAACCGTCAGGTTAGGAATGATACGCAGGGATGCCAATTGCTCGATCGGTTCGTGCGTAGGACCGTCTTCACCAACAGCGATACTGTCGTGAGTCAGAACATACGTTACAGGCAATCCCATCAGGGCAGCCAGACGAACAGCTGGACGCAGGTAATCGGTAAATACGAAGAACGTACCTCCGAATACTTTCACACCGCTGTGCAGTGCCATACCGTTCATTGCTCCAGCCATACCGAATTCACGGATACCGAAGTAGATGTTACGGCCGGAGTAATCTTCAGGTGTGAAGTTCTCCAGGTTGTTCAAGTGAGTCATTGTGGAGCTTTCCAAGTCAGCAGATCCACCTGTCAGTTGTGGCACGTTGTGCGCCAGACCGTTCAGAGCGTTACCGGATGCTACACGAGTGGAAAGAGCTTTGTCTGTTGCTGCATATTTAGGAAGATCACGGTCCCAACCTTCTGGAAGGTCGCCGTTAATCGCTGTTTCGAATTGAGCTGCCAGCTCAGGGAAAGCTTTTTTGTACTCGGCAAATTTCTCATCCCAAGCTTTGTTAGCAGAGATACCACGATCTTTCACTTGTGCAAAGTGATCGCGAACTTCAGCTGGTACGTGGAAGTTTTCTTCGTAAACCCATTTGTAATACTCTTTAGTCAATTTGGCTTCGTCTGCACCCAGTGGAGATCCGTGAGTACCGCCGTGGCCGCCTTTACCTTGTTTGTTCGGGCTACCATAACCAATAACCGTTTTAACTTCGATCAGTGTAGGACGCAGTGTATCTGCTTGACCTTCCTGAATTGCTTTTTCGATTGCAGGCAGATCGTTACCATCTTCAACGCGCAGCACTTGCCAGCCATAAGCTTCAAAACGCTTCGCGATGCTTTCGGAAGAAGACAGATCCAATTTACCATCCAACGTGATGTCATTGGAGTCGAACAACATGATCAGTTTGCCCAGGTGCAAACGTCCAGCCAGGGAAGCTGATTCATGAGATACGCCTTCCATCAAGTCGCCATCACCACAGATTGCGTAAGTGTAGTGGTCAACTACGTTGAATTTGTCTTTATTGTATGTTGCGCCCAGTTGAGCTTCAGCCATCGCCATACCTACAGCCATTGCAATACCTTGACCCAGTGGGCCGGTTGTTGCATCAACACCTGCAGTATGTCCGAATTCCGGGTGACCCGGAGTTTTGCTTCCCCATTGACGGAACTGTTTCAGTTCTTCCATTGGAAGATCATATCCGCTCAGGTGCAGCAAGCTGTACAGCAACATGGAGCCATGTCCTGCAGACAGGACAAAACGGTCCCGGTTAACCCAAGTTGGGTGGTCCGGGTTATGAGTCATCGTTTTTGCAAAAAGTTGGTACCCCATTGGAGCGGAGCCCATCGGCATACCCGGATGTCCGGAATTTGCCTTCTCAATTGCATCAATCGCCAAAGTACGTACGGTAGTAATCGACAGGTTGTCGATTGTAGTGTTCTCGTCCTTTTGAATCGCTTCGTTCTTGTCAGTCATGGTTTGTCCTCCTCATGTCTTTAGATAAGTCGGGTGCGCAAGCGAATCCCTCTCATCATACAAGCAAACCGAATTTCACAATAAGTGAATCCGCTTGAGTGTTTCATTTTGACTTATTCACTTTTGTATTGTATCACTTGGCGTGAAGCTTTTCCATAACCTTCTTTTAGAAGTTCGTGAAAAATTGGTGGTTTGTGATGAATAATCCTTGGCCTATCAAGCAAAAATCGTACTGTACAAGGTACTAAATTCCAAAAGCAGACTTAAGGAGCCTCGTAAATCCATCGCATGAAGTATAACCTTTTACCTGAAAACCATGCATTTTTTAGATATTCATCCTCAATTCACATATAATGTTCCTTAATATGGATTACGAAATTCGGGCTGTGGTTTACTTTTTTCAGATGTACACGCGTCAATCATAGGAGGTCGCGATCATGTCAGATCCTGCTGCTCACCCATCAACATCGGCAAAACACTCATTACCCTGGATATCCGGTATTTTAACGGGAATTCTCTCGGGAGTTGTCCTGGGATTTTTCCTCAAAATGATTCAGGCCATCACAGGTGAACAAGTATATACTCTGCTGCTGAATATTGATTTTGTGCCTGGTCTTCCGCCAACCTTACCCGAATTCATTGAATTTGCTTTGCATCTCATCGTGTCCGTTGCCATCGGTATCTTCTATCTGTGGTGGGTAAGGCATTCAGGCCGCCCTATGATCAAAGGAATTTTACTTGGTGCAGTCTCGTCCTTGCTCTATATCCCACTCTCTCAATTGTCATCACGTGTGCCAGACCTGTACGATGTGTCCGCCATCCTCTACTGGATTGTAGGACATCTGCTGTTTGGTATTATGCTTGGCTTGTGCGGAAAGTATATCAACACAACAAAAAAAGCGACTCCCGTTTCGTAAACGAATTGGGGTCGCTTTATTGTTAGTCTATTACGTGGTTCCGAATCAACCTTGCACAGTATTAAAGCGTGAGCTTAAAATACAACGGTTTTATTTTCGTGAACAAGCACGCGGTCTTCGACATGCCATTTCACGGCACGTGCGAGCACAACACGCTCAATGGTACGTCCAATACGCTTCAGCTCGGTTACGTCGTCCCCGTGGCTTACACGCTGCACATCCTGTTCAATAATCGGGCCGCCATCCAGTTCTTCCGTAACATAGTGCGCTGTCGCACCGATTATTTTGACACCGCGGTTGTACGCCTGCGCATACGGTTTACCACCCACGAAGGCTGGCAGGAACGAATGGTGAATATTAATGATTCGATTGCGGTAATGCTCAATGAACATCGGAGAGATAATCTGCATGTAACGAGCCAGAATAATCACATCCACATCGTTGCCGATGACGTCCAGTTGGCGCTGTTCCGCTTCTTTTTTCGTATCTGCTGTAACTGGGATATGATGATATGGAATGCCAAATGATTCTACATAGTCCTTCATGTCCAGATGGTTGCTGACCACAAGCGCAATATCTGCATCCAGGTCGCCTGCCTGCCATTGCCACAACAATTCAACCAGACAGTGATCTTCTTTGGATACAAAGATAGCCAGTTTCTTCTTGCGGCTAACCGCAGATAACGTCCATTCCATTTGGAAACGGCTTGCCACTTCTGCAAAATCGGCTTCCAGTTTCGGCAAATTGACCAACAATTGCGGAAGATCAAACTCAATTCGCATAAAGAACATGCCGCCAGCAGGGTCCATTGTATACTGGTCCGACTGAACAATGTTTGCACCATGCTGGTGTAGGAAATGAGATACGGCAGCTACAATTCCTGGACCATCAGGACAGGAAATAAGCATGCGCGCACGATCGGCGCGGTTTTTAGAATCAGGGCGTACTTGTTTAGCGTGGATCTCCATCGGGTTATTCTTCCTCCTTCAATTAAGCCATGACCTGCGGGATTAACCCGCAAGCCATGCAATCAAGCGATGATTCAGTTGTTCTTCATTCAAATGCGGGAATAGTGCAGCTTCAGTCACCATGTCATAGAGGCGTTCCAGTGGTTCGCGCGGATCTGCCTTTTTGGCTTTAGCATCATTTTTGAGCAACGTCCACACATCCAGAATATACGAACGAGACTCAATCTCTTTACCTTTGAAAAAGTGTTGCAACTGTTCTACTTCAGTCAGGAATTCCTGGCCAAATCGACCGGCAACATCCCCACGAAGCAGCGCAATCTCAACCTCATACATTGGACGCTGTGTCTTGGACTCTTTACCAATCCAAGGTGTCTCCAGAATAAATGGACGTCCTTGAAGCTTCTCATGGTTGACGATGCTGTTAATCGCTTCAAACCCGATCCAGCCAGAGCCAATTGGTGTATGACGGTCCTTGTGCGCACCCACAGCATTCTTACTATCATTAATATGCATTACGGCAATGCGGTCAAGTCCTACCGTACGATCGAATTGTTCCAGTACACCGTCAAAATCATTAACGATATCATATCCGGCATCATGAATGTGACATGTATCCATACACACAGTCAGGCGCTCGTTATATGTTACTTTCTCGATAATCTGAGCGATCTCTTCGAAACTGCGACCCATCTCCGTACCTTTGCCAGCCATGGTCTCCAGAGCGATGTTCACATCCGTGTCTTTCACACCCTCCAGCACTTCATTCAATCCTTCTGCGATCCGTCCGATCCCATAGTGGGCATCTTTGTCTGTAAATGCGCCGGGATGTAATACGATGTTCTTCACACCAATAGCATGTGTCCGACGAATCTCTTCCTGAAGGAAATCTACAGCCAGTCTAAACGTATTATCTTTGTATGAGCCAAGATTAACAATGTACGGTGCATGGACAACGATATCTTCCATTCCACCCTCTTGCATGGCAACCTTGCCTTCTTCAATATACATGGACTCAATTGGCTTGCGACGTGTATTCTGTGGTGCACCCGTATATATCATAAACGAACTGGAACCGTACGAGGACGCTTCCTTCGTTGCACTCAATAATCCCTTGTCCGAAAAGGACACGTGGGAGCCGATTTTCAGCATTATTGATCCCCCTTATTCTGAATTATCCCTTATTCTAACGCGATTATCGAAATAAATCTAGAAATGCGCTATAATTCGGGATAGAGCCTATTTTTGACAGCTAATATGTGGAACATGGGTAGACGGAATCCGTCTTTCCGTGAAAATCAATGAACCGAGGTGACTCCGCAATGATTTTCGACTCCTACGTGATAATACTGAACAGCTATTCCCCCAGCAATTGGTTTATGAATACGATCGCATTCTGGACTTTTTTATTGCTAGGCAGCATGTGTATCGGTGGATTTTTCATGATGCGCAAGTTTTTGAAAGTGCTACCAAAAGCAGACGGAAAGTCCAAACTGGATTGGCAGAATTATTGGGTTGAAGCCAGCCGTCACTTATGGACAGATGAAGCCAAAGCTTTTTTGGATCAACTAGTGGAGCCTGTGCCCGGGCCATTTCGTGACATCGCCAAACATTCCATTGCTGCAGAGATCGGTAAGATTGCAGTCGAAGACAATGCCACGGAAGTATCGAGAGATCATTGCATCAAAGGATACATTATTGCCACACCGAAGCGGGATAATAAGTTTTTGGTCAAATTTTTGGAGAAAAACAAAATCGATTATTCCCCTTATCAACATTTGATTAAATAAAATAAAAGATGAGTTAAGTGGCATATAGATTTGGTTAATTAGATACAGATATGCTCCGTCAGGTAAGTTTTTCCCAACAGGCATTGCTTACCGTACGGGGCTGTTTGTCGATCCAACGGTATGTATCAGCGCAGTGAAAATACAGAGAGGATGTTTGATATGAAAATTGCCATTTGTGGAGGTACCGGATTTGTAGGAGGAGCACTTGTAGATTACTGGTTGCAAGCCGGGCACCATGTGAAAGTTATTACACGAAAACTGCCTGACTTGCATAATCCAAGTAAAAATCTTACATATATATCGTGGGAACAAGTCGAAGAACAACCTCACTTGTTGGAAGGTATGGACGCTCTCGTTAACCTTGCCGGAGAAACGCTGAATCAACGATGGACAACCAAGGCGAAGCTGGAGATTGTTGAATCCAGAGTCACGACCGTAGCGCGGGTAGCCCGATTGGTAGAATCCCTGGAACAAAAGCCGGAAGTCGTCGTTCAGGCTTCTGCCATGGCCATCTATGGAACCTCTCCTAACGAAACCTTTGACGAGAGCAGTCCGCAAAAATCAATGAATTTCCCGTCCCGGGTCTCGGAACAATGGGAAGTTGCTGCAGATGCAATCAAAAATGTAAGACTCGTTAAAATCCGGGTAAGTCTGGTGCTTGGACATAAAAGAGGTGCTTTTCCATTGATGAAACTTCCTTATATGCTGGGTGTTGGTGGCAAGATCGGCAGTGGCAAGCAATGGACCAGCTGGATTCACATTATGGATATCGTAAGACTCATTGATTTTAGCATTCAAAATAAACAAGTGTCAGGTCCGGTCAATGCTTCCTCACCAAATCCTGTTACCAATGATGAATTCGGTCGTACGGTCGGTAAAGTGTATCATCGCCCTCACTGGTTCCCCGTACCCAGCTTCCTGATTAAAACCTTGGTTGGAGAACTATCCGTTGTCGTGCTTCAAGGGCAGAGAGTCATTCCGCAAAAAGCTCTCGACCACGGATTCCAGTTCACCTTCCCAACCTTAACCCAGGCACTGGAAGATCTGAAGCACCGCGGCTTATCTGACTGATTGAACTATGTCTTATCCAACCGACCGATAAGTGTAGACTGACTCCGCAAGTGTAAATGTATCTCCATCCGCCAATGGATACTCCTTATACGGAGCAAGAATATTGCCCTGAAGAATGGTTCCATTGACGGAACCCAGATCCTTAATCACATAGCCCGATTTGTTCCGGCTCAATTCCACATGAGCACGGGACACCCCGGTCGCTGTGTCCACCCACTGAACCATGTCTGCTGATCTTCCGATGACAAAAGATGCTCCTTGCACATCCATCCGTTCATGTTGGTCACTGCTTCCCGATCTTCGTTCAAGATAATAAGACGCCATCACCGGGCCTGCCCCTGTAACATTACTTCCACTCAGATTCTGCAAATTCACGGTTGCCTCTGCAACTGCATCCTGTCGAATTAGCTCTGAAGTTGAAGCTACCGTTTCCACATGGCGTTGAACGAACGGTGGTTCGGAGTGTTCAGATGCCATATGCAAATTTTGAAAACGGGAATGCTCGCTACCACCTTCTGAGGCAGATGCAACCGTTTGGTTTATGCTTTCCACTGGCCTTTCAGCTGCATTCCAGCGCCAACTCTCCTGAAATTGCTCCTCTTCATCATCCGTCTGCTTACCTTTGTTCTTACCTAAATTGAATGAAAAAGACCGCTTATTCTCTGAGGCATTATGAGGGCTTCCCTTACGCTTCCACGTCCATCCTGCTGCACCAAGCAAGCCAAGGCTGAGTACCATACACAGGATCATCTGCGTCTGTCCCGGTTGCTCCATGTAAATAAATCTCCATACCAATGCCATGGCAACCATACAGCCCAATATGATATAAGTTACTTTGGAAGATCCGGGCTTTTCCTCCACTTCCATATCAACACGCTCTAGCGAATCATACGAGTTACTTCCTTTCTTATCCATATCGTTTGAACTCTCTAATGGAACTTGCTCAGGTGAGCGCCTGCCTGGAAAGGTTCGAGATCTCACCGGAATGTCTTCAACCTCGAATTCACTTGTTTTCTGCGGCTGACGGAAATTTAGTTGCGGCCCCACAGGAGCATTTTGAACGGGAGCACCAAGTTGATATGGCCGAGAAGTACCAGTGGCTAGCCTGCTATCTCGCTCAGAAATCGACGAATGAAAATCACCTCTTGGATCATTGAGTGTTTCCGAAGTTCTGGACGAGAGAAATGCTGCGCCTCCTCCATTCTCTTGCTCGTCAGCGTATAATTCCAACAGAAGCTCTCGCAACTGTCTGATATCCCAGCGTTCGTTGTCACATAACTGCAGAACACGCTGAATACCTTCTCCCTGCAGTTCCTGTACATGTGCCATCAGCCTGATCACCAGCTCACGAAATTGCTGAGGCGTTGGATCAACTTCAACCGTATCCATGATTGGTACATATACCATCCCAAGCTCACCCTGTTCAAATGAACCGTTAATGAACAAGTACTCTTCCTGGATCAATAATTTACGGGGCTCCAACATATACTGTCGGCATTCCGTGAAGGCATCGGCTAGTTGGAACAACAAACCATACAGAACACGCAATTTGATTTTTCTTGACTTTAACATCTGGGACAACATCTTGTACCCTGATATGTCGTACTGCAAAGTTACATTTCGATCAACTTCCCGAATATGAACAGGAAGAAGTCGCGGAATCTGATTGGAGGACAACATCCCCATCTGTACACGGCTCAATTCCTCCATTCGTAACCCGTCTGCTTTCTCCAAAACCATGAACGCTCCGCCGTTACGAATAAAATCTCTCGTTAGTCCATACATGCCAATCCTCTCTTTCCATTGTTATTCTCAAATTTCTCGATTCCTTTTTTTAAGGGAAAAGTCCTGAGACAAGGACCGTGATAAATCCAGGTAACACCGCCAGCATAAACGGAAACTTCAATGTCTTCTCTTTGTTTACCAGCTTGAGCGAACCGAGCATAAAAAAACCTGCAAGACTACCTGCCATGCCTCGAATTCTCTTCGCTGAATCTTTACGGAATAGAAGTATCACTAGACCAATTGCGCCCGCGTACAAAACGGAGTAAATAATGACATGAATGCCAAAAGCAAGTCCCGTCCATGCGCCAATCCCACCAAACAATTTCACATCTCCTGCCCCTACGGCTCCAATCGCATACATCAGAAACAAAATGCCAAAACCTGCTACAAATCCAGCGGCTGAAAACAAGAAACCATCCCAACCTTCCCATATGATATGGGCCAAGACGCCAGCAACAGTCACGGGTAAAGTCAATCGATTTGGAATTTTCATTGAACGAATATCTGTAATAAAAGCTGCAATGATGTATATGCCACAGGCAATGTAAAACCACTCCACCTCCATCATCCCCCTTCCTTATTTTCTGGTGGCTACCTTAAACGTAGTCTCCGTCTTGGCACCGTCCCCTGTCTCGACAACAAAACTCCATGTTCCTTCTGTTGTCCGAGTACCAACAAACCAGTTCCATTCAATAATTCCATTCTCATCTGCGGTGGCCCAGCCGATGTGCTTCGCAGAACTTTCACCTGACTTGTAAAATATCGTTAAGTTGGCTGTCGCTCCTGGTGCTACCTTCACCTTGATCGTTGCATTGTTGCCTATGTATGCCGGGTCAGGCTTCGATAGTACCGTTGCTGAACCCGCAGTATCCTCGTCTCCTGCGCTGCCATCTGATCCTTCTCCGGTATCTCCAATCCATACCCGTTCTGCCGCAGCAGCCTGAATCCGAAGCGGTTTACTGAGAAAGGGGACTTTTATAGGCAATTCATAACTCAGCTCAAGTCGGAAATATGGATTTGTTTTGTTTTTGAGATCAGGTATTGAAATACCATTCACATGAACACGTTCCATATTAAGCAGCGTTGGCTCGATAAAAGGTTGAAGCAGCGGTTTTACCGTGGGATCAAGTACGGTTTCCAAGACGGATGTTTTGATCTCCTGTAGTGGCTGTTCACCTCTGGCCGCCGCTGAACGTACCCAATCACTTAAAGGCTCGGGTAGAGAAGAAGCATAACCTTCTGCCCATTCCGTCAGTGATAACTCTGGTATCTTCCAGCCCCCTCCTGAACCTTCTCCGCCGGCAGAATCAGAAGATGTGAATGCAAGGGAAACGGGATATATTTTCGTTGACAATTGCTTCACCGCTTCCCCTGCCGTGCTCTGTAGCGCTGTGGAGATTAGAGTCATTTGCACTATGAAGATGAGAAACATGATAAAGAATAGAAAGACAGGTAACACCAGTGAAGCTTCCAGAACCATGCTACCCTGTTCCTTTTTTGGAGAACATATCTGCTTTTTGAGAGACTTCAAACGCTGCAATCTGATTATTCGTGTTAAACGAATCTGCTTTTGTGCGCTTTCTTTTTCATAATGTTGCTGCTTATCCATAATCCCTCCACCGAAACGATCCTGATCATTCAATAGGAATAATCCGCCTTCCGCTCAATGAAAAATCGTCCATCTTCAACTTGGTCCGTACTACCCATAACTGCACCTATGCTTCTAACCACCCCTGGTAAAAACCACAGCTTGATGCTACTACGCATGTTACCCGAAGCATACGTCTGTTTCTCATCTGGATTCACACCGGTATTCAATCGAATTAGCGCCAGCATTCTGGACATTTTGCGTTCATTGTTGCTATGCATCAATAGGAACAATCGGAGATGGTCCCTGTACGTCAGTTTGACTTTGATATACTTGGACAATTCAACACTGCCCTCTTTTGCTAGTTTCGCCATATCCGCGATGGCGTTTGTAATCCCATATAAGATTGCCGCCGATAAAACCAGAAGTGGATTCCCAAGCTTGCTGTGCTCAATTAACCCTTCTGCCGTCCGAATAGCCAGCCGCATACCAAATATCTCCGCATATGCCGCAGCGATGTTACCCGAAGGATTATGAAACCCGTAAACGATATACTCCAGTTCCTGATTCTCCAGTTTGAAAACATCACCAGCATCTCCACTACCTTCAGTCCAGGTAAATAACTGACCAAAATCCATGGAGTTGAAATAGGCTAAAGCATATTCATTCTGAAACAATTCGTCGCCAAGACTGTCCAGCAGACCGGACATCCCGCCAAACAAACTGTCCATTCCCTTCATGGCATCGCCACCAGAGTCATAGGGATCTCCAGCAATCTCTGCCTTTTTGGCTTCCTCACGACTAGCCTCGTTAAAAGCAATATTAGCGTTGTAATATTCCTCCAACTGTTTGAAAGCGTCCATGGAACCCGAGCTTCCATTCTGAATCTGCGACAAGATTCGTTTGACTTCCTTCAATTTCCCTTTGGATTCTTTGTCATTTGCTTTGCGCTGGGCATCCGACCCACGACCACTCTCCAGCTGCTGTTTACTCTGTTGGATGAGATTGGCAGGACCGCTACTTACATAGGTGTCCATATATCGTTCCGTAACCTGACTTGCCTGTCTGACCGCCGGTTTAATCGGAACACCGCTCATGGCCGTGACACTGCGAAGCTGTGTATTCAATTCCATGTTGTCTCTTCTGACGTTAGAGAAGTCCGAATTTTGGGAAACAACCCGTGCCTTCAATTGATCAAATAGGCTATCTGCCCTCACAAGCTCAGAAGCAAGAGAACGTGTGCTTTTAGCTTCACTGCCTGATCCAGTAGATGTAGGACTCGTTCCAGGCAAACTCGAGTTGCCCACGTTGTCATAGCTCGCATTCTGCGAACGGTTCTCCCCCTCCGCGATCACACGTTTCATTTCCTCATTAACTTTGCGCGCTTCTTCGATTTTGGACTGTGCTTCCTCCAGCTTTGTTTGATGGGCCTGTAACGCGGGCTGTATGATCATGCTGATGCCTGTCACCACATTACCAACACCAGTCCGATAACGAGCCAGTTCCAATATGTATTGTTGCTCTCTGAACGGCAGTCCCTCATCCGCCTGTTTCTTGTTCAGATAATCTGCATAACGTGCCGCTGCCTCGGCAGCTGTCTCTGGTGTATCTTCCAGCATCTCTTCATAGATGGCCTGTGAAGGCGGGTCCATGATCAACTTTGGAAGATTCTTCAGTTTCTCCGCGGATTCTGTCTGATTGGCAATGGCTTCATCCAGTAATTCTTCACGTTTGTCATATAACTTCTGTAATTTTTTCAGCAAGTCTACCGTGTGCGCGGCTTCCTTCATCTCGTCTGATATCGGTTTGAACCGATTGATCACTTCAAGGGTAAAATCAACCGGAGCCCGATACTTCATATCCTCCTGAATCTGGCGATTAAATATATCGTATCTGCCCAGTTCACGCTCCATGCTCAGCGAAGTTGTATCCCACTGGATATCCAGAATGGGGAATCCATCTTTTACAGCTGAAGGCTTCACGCTATCATTCAACACTTTAGCCATAATTGCATCCCCACTGCTGTCGCCATACCCGAATAGACCATACTCCCGGAGTGATGTGTCATAGGCTGACATGACGGATCTCATCGCAGCATGAGTCATGCGTTCGGTCTGCACCTTGAATGCCGCTATACGAGCGTAATCAATAAATATAGCGACAAACATATAAACTCCGGCCAATATTAATATTAAAAAAAGGGTTACGGCTCCCAACTCACCGTCTTTTTTTCTAAACAGCTCCGCCCTCCTCCTTTTCTCATTTTTTGCTTTTGCCAAAATGCTGCACAACCTGTCCGGCTTCTGCCGCTGTACTGGTCGCCGCACCGCCTTTCCCTTTAAACTTCGCTGCATAATACCGGATTAAATCTACCGTTCGAATGAATTCAACCGGTTCAACAACTGCGGACGATCCTTGAGTGAGGACACGGTTACCTGAATTGAACAAAAAAGAAGGAAGAGGCAAAGATATTACTTGTTCCAGCTTGGTTGTTACTTTCCGCTGAATCAGAGAATTCTGATACTCAATCGTTCCTTTCATAGCTGAGGGCATATGTTGCACCGCTTGTGCTAATTTCTGTTCCGAGAGATTGCCGCCTTCACCAGCAGGTATAGAGACGCTAACCTGATTATCCGCTCCCGCCCAGCCAAACAGCGCTCCAAGCATACGATCATCCGTCAGTCTCCAGTACAGATTGTCATGTTCTCCAGCGACAAATTCACCCGTCATCGCCTGTTTGTGGCTGTTGTCCCAGCTATAGGCTGCACGTTCGGAAGCGGCATAGGCATGTTGATTCAGGAATGTCTTTTGATACATGTACATGGTGAAAAAGAGCAATAACACAAGAATAAACAGCACAACAGGGAAGATGAGGGAAGCTTCAACGGTGAAGCTCCCTTCTTCCTTTTTGAACTTGTTATTCGAAAAATTCATTACTTTTATTACTCACATTAGTTAACAGTCTCTCTACCAACGTCTTAATTTGGTTTTTAAAAATCAAAGCAATAATGATAATAACCCCGATAATCAGAATCAGCTCCAACGTGCCGAGTCCGTCCTCTTCCTTCCAAAATGCGTTTACCTTGTTCTTCAATACTTCCATCATCCCAATTCCTCCTACATATTCATCATCATAAAAGCAGGTGCCCCGATCATGACCACAATCGTAAAAAAGATCAGTACCATCGGAAACACCAGTTTGGAAGAAGCCTGTTCTCCCTTCGCCCGACTGACAGCCTTGCGTTTCTCCCACAACACATGTGACAGATCCCGCAGCGCCAATACAAAGTCACCTCCCCCACGTCGGAAATTCAGCAGCACTGTTGTCGTAAAAATCGTCACTTCCTGTACACCGCAGCGACGACTGAACTGTTCAAATGATTGTTGAAAAGAGTAACCATTATTCCAATCCCCCACCGTCTTTCTGAGTTCGTTGTACAGCGGATGATTCCGTTCCCCCTGGCTTGTCACACAGTGAACGATGGCACGTTGCACGGTTTCCCCTGCGCCAACCAGCAGTACAATTCGGTTCAGTAGCTCAGGCAGTTCCATAAGAATATCCTGGTCTCTTCGCTGCACCTTTGTATTGAGGTCTTTGTAGAGCGCAAAAGGCAACGCTGCACCAAGCGCGAGCCCACCCACCATACCTCCGATGCCCATATCTCCAACGAGTGATAACAGGCAGCCCACCAGCAGCATGAGCCACGTGTAGGTCAACATCTCGGCGCAATACAGCATCGTTTTCTCTCCACTGTGCTGTATTCCATACATTTTCTGAATGGCATGTTGCATTCGAAACATGAGCACAGGCAATCTGCGTCCAATCTCAAACTTGTCCAATATAAACAAGAAGGGGCCATGCATTTTTTTCAGTCGTAATCCTTCCATATCCAGCTTGCGCAGATGCCGGTAGGTCTGCCCCCGGGTTCGATCCAGCACCAGCCATCCCGCTCCGAGCATCCCTGCGACTATAACGGGAAGCAGCATCGTTTCAGCTCCTTATACTTTGATATCCATAATGCGATTAATCCACAGATAACAGCAGGCGAGTACTACCAATGCTCCACTAGAGATGAGGTACCCCATCCCGCTATATAACGGCTCCATAAAGTCCTTGGCGGTCAGATTGAGGAATATCAGAAAAATAAATGGAGCGGCAAACATCACCTTTGATTCGAACTTTTTCTGCGATACCGCGACCATAATATCCTGCTGAATGTCCAGCTTCTCACCAATCACCGCAGAGGTACGACGCACAACCTCAACCAGATCCCCGCCAGTTCGTTTGCACGTAATGAACACATCTGCAAAATTCGTAATATCTTCAATCTGCGCCCGATCCGAAAAATCCTGTAGTGCCTCTTCGATTGGTTGTCCATACTCCATCCGTGTCCGCAATATCGTGAACTCACGAATCAGATCGGTATCCGCTTCCGGGTTCAACATCCGCAGATCCTCCACGGATTCCTTGAATCCATTTTCCACCGATTTTCCTGCGGCCAGTGCCGAAGATAATGCATATAACGCTTGCTTAAAATGTAAACTGAGTGTCATTCTTCTTCGTTCCAACAGCACTTTAGTCCAATGTTTTGGTACCCATATGCAACCCGCAGCCAGGATCACTCCAGCCAACCAGTGATGGTAGAACAGAATTCCGATGCCAAAAAACAGCAGACCACTAATCAGCATACAGACCATTCGTTGTCTCCGGGAAAACGCATATACGGTGTAATCCGTCAACATCTGTCTGGCTTCACCCAACAGTAATCACCTTCCAATGACTTTAATTCGCGTTGTTATCTGATGAATCTATCTCAACACTATATTGTTCTATGTATTCATCCAGCCATTCCCCGAGCCCAGCCATCTGAATTTTATCCACCTGATTCAACTTTCCAACTTGCACTAACCCGCCAATAATTTTGCCTTCACGCTCTTCTTGTTCCTTGAAACGAAACAGTGGATTCAGCATAACCTCACCGTCCTGCATGCCAATCACTTCACTAATCTCTGTCACCCGCCGTGAACGATCTCGTAGCCGGGACAGATGTACAAAAATATCGATTGCTGAACTAATCTGCTGCCTTACAACCGCAATAGGAAGATCCGCACCGCTAAGCACCATCGTTTCGAGTCTGCTGATCATGTCGGAGATAGTATTGGCGTGCCCAGTTGATAAGCTTCCATCTTTGACAATATGGTAGTCATAACAAAAAAACACCCAACCAATTGGTGGGTGCATTCTGGTTACGCTTCGCGAATCTCCATAATCTTAACTGTTGTCTTCGCAATTTTCTCCGCTTCCTGTTGAATTAATTTTTCTACCTCTGCATCGTCTGTTAATTCCGTCTGCATTAAGATGGCCTTTTCAATCTTCTTAGGTCCATCGAAATATATGTATTGAGCTGCAATGTTTCTCATCATCTCACCTCCAGGGTCCATTATAAAGCAAAAAGGCCCTGCCGTCATAGCAGGGCCTCTCCTCTTAGCTGGCAATCTTTCCACCAGCTTTCTTCGCGTTGTAATCCACCACAGCTTTTTCAATGGCTGCTCGAATCTCATCACCAGACATCTGAACGCCTAATGCAGATAATTTTTCGCTGGCATACGAATAAGCCTCTTGTAACTTACGGTCGCCTTCATATTCACGGTAAACAGTTTGCGCCCACGAGAATGCTTCCATACCAATCTTGTGCAGTAGTTCCCGGTCCTTCTCGTTCGTGTGCGCATTATAATACGCCTCTGCCTTACCCTGAGCTTTCTTGATTGCGCCAGTTAGAATAGTAGCTAAAACACCAATGAGGGCCGTTACAATAGTAATGATGTAGGGCTGTGCTTGCTCCATAATTTCTTTCATCATATCTGATCTCTCCTTTATTTAGGGTATATTTCTACTTTGTTGCGAGACTCTTTATCCCAGAAGATGCGCGCACCCAGAATCTTGGTCAGGTCACGTGCTGTCACGTATCCCACACCATCAATGTTCATCGTCTCTACCGCTTCACCGTTGATCGTCACTTTGCCTTTGGTGTATCCGATGCGCCCGCCAATCAGTTCTCCAATCGGTCTGGACGGTATCCATGTTGTATCTTTAACGTTGTACCCGGTGTACGTCGAACCGGCAGGCGTGTGAACGGTAACACTCATCTCTGGATATGGTGTGACTTTAACCGGTTCCTGTCCTGGCAAGGTTGGTGCCTGAACATCGAACGGTACGCCCAGATATTCGCAGATACCTTGAGCAACAGCCAGTGCAACACGGTTCTGGAAGTCGTCTTGGAACAGTTTCTTTTCTTCCTCTGGATTGCTAATGAACCCAACCTCCAGGAGTACCGCGTCCATCTTGGTATCGCGGATTACTGCAAAGTTGCCGTAACGTGCGCCACGATCCTTGAATCCTGTAGCAGCAAGCATATGACGTTGTATTACTCCGGCCAGTGGCGCGCTTGTGGTGCGGTTATAGAATGTCTCCGTACCGTTGGCAGAAGATGACGCAGCGTTCGCATGAATGGAGATAAACAGATCTGCTGGCATCTTGTTGGCTACACCTACCCGCTCCTTGAGTTCCAAGAACACGTCAGTACGGCGTGTCAGGCTCACTTGCAGGTTCGGATTACCTTTCAACAGAGCATCCAGTTTAATTGCCATGGTCAAGTTGAAGTCTTTCTCCTTCTTGCCTGTTGGCCCGATCGCTCCCGGGTCCTGATTGCCGTGTCCAGCGTCAATGACTATTCGTTTTTTCGCCATCTTTGAGTACCTCCGTATGGTGTATTTGTTTGCAAGCAGGGCATAAGTAGTAATCGCCCAGGATGATAAGTAAAATCTGCTTGATAGACTCGCTGTAGCTTGCGGTTTTTCGCTTGAAATAGTCGCAGTCCATGGCTCCAATCCCATTCCTCTCATAATGATCTCCTGATTACGCATGATGACGATCTGGTTCGCCATGTACGCCTTGATTTCGTTGTCATCCTGGAACATCCAAGGCAGGAATTTCCGCAGCTGAGCCTTCATTTTTCGCTGTTTTAGGATCAAAAAAACGACCGCACCCAATGAGCTTAGGGTCAGGCCGTTCTTGAATAATGTGTGAATCAAATCCACTATGAAGTCGTACATCGTCCACTCTCCGATAGAGCAGTTTATCTCTTACTTCTGGTCCACAAAATATTGATACGAGGTGCAGGGTGTCGTCTGATACGACTGATTCCTGAAACTCGTCTTCGTCCATTTCAATCATATAATCACCTCAAATAGTAAAAGGACCCGGGATGCTTTCCCAGAGTCCTTTTTAGGGTGTATGCGGTTAAGCGATACAATTACATTTTACCACAGATAACAAGGGGTTGCCTATCATTTTAGCGGTATTCCGGCTTCTTCCATGGCTTGGTTGACTGTCATGTAAATGTCATTGATTTTGTACTGTACATCTCGTAACTGATCCGTCTTCTGTTGAGCAGTCAGCTCTTTATTTGCTTGAATATCACGCTTTTGTTTGCTCAGCAATGATAGACGCTTGTTGTACGATCCGGCACGGGTTGTTGTAATCATATCCGTCATACGCTGGTCATACCAGGATGGTAATTCTGCCTTGCCGTCTTTATAGTCTTTTTCAGCTTGAGCCATCTTTTCTTTGTAATCGTAATAGTCAGCGGACAGTGTATTAGAAAACTGCGGATCAACAATAAAGCTTTTCAGTAGCGTCCCTTTCACATCACCCTGTCCAGCATCTGAGGTCAATGGCAGCAGCAATCTGGCGGGGTCACCACCATATGACCGGATCAGATAATCAATTTTCTTCGGTGACATTTTGAGATACTGAGCTAATTCGATGGCCACTTTTGATGTACGCTCGTCATAACGATTCACTGGCGAGTTACCTTCCAGAGCGCCCGACTCAATTGGTCGGCCTGCATAGTCGATATTGGCAGCAGTAGCGACAAACGGAGCTGCTACCGTGGAGTTGAGTCCACCGACGATCATTTCACCCAATCCTTCACGTCTTGTGAGCGGCGCTGCTATACCGGACAATTGTGGTGGCGTGAACGCATTTACCAGGGCTTCTGCTGAGCCCTTGAAGGCTTGTGGATCTTCATAATAAACTGATTCCAATATGTCTGCAAACAGAGCGCCCAGAGCGCCATACTCCATCGGAATAGGTACTTTGTTGAACTTGCCATCTTCATTCTTGCTCAAGATCAGGTTTCTGTATTTCTCCCTGGCTGGTAGTTGCTCATAGTCTGGATCGCCATAATGGTTAGCCAGTTCTAAAGCTTTCGGAATCATAATCGATCCAAACACCAATGCAGCTGTCTTGACTGGATGGTTCTTCCACTGAGACACGAACCTGCGCAATCCTTGCATAGCAGCGTTTGAATACGGTACAAACTTCTCTACTTGAGTGGATATGTCGCCACGACGGCTAAAGTTTGTTGTGATCTCACGCGATTCATTCAGTGCCGCTGTAATGTTTTCAGGCGTTCTGTCGTTACCTCTGCGTCTGAGTTCTCCCTTGTAAGCCGCGATCCGGTTAACATTTTCACCGACATCACCGAATTTAGCCAATGCTTTAAACGGTGCAGCTACGGCCTTTCCGGTTGTCTTAGCAATGTTCTGAGGTGACAACAGCGGATCTCTGTTCATCTGTGATACACCTTTTCTCAGACCTCTGTCTCCACGTAAGATAGCGGAATATCCACCACCTACACGACGATACTCTTGAGCCAGTGACCGGAGACGCTCTACTCCTGGAGTACCTTTGGGCAGTGTGTCTGCAATGGAACTGATCAAGGCATGTCCCAAATCAACCATATGCATAGCCGGATTCTTGGATTGGATAAGCGCTTGTGGCGTATCCATGAAGAACCCTTTGACTGCGAACATCGGCGCAAATGGACCGGTTGCTGAATACTTAGTAGCTGTACTCAGCTTTCCAATGGTGTCCAGTACCACGTTAGAAACCTCTGTGCCCATTCCGGATAAGGCTTTAACAGCTTCTGGATCGTGGATTTTCAGATAAACTGGTTCGCCTTTGTACATCGCTCGAATCACGTTATCTTCATCCAATCGTGTACGGTTGAACAGTTTATTAAAATCGTCATTCAGCATGTTCATGAAATCCAGTTGATCACCGTCTGACAGGACTTGACGCAAGTTCGGTTGCCCTTTCGGAGCCTGAACAATCTCGGCAATACCCTTGAATGATTTCGGATCGGTACGCACTGCGTCAACCAACGACTGCATAGCACGGTTTCGCAAAGATGCATTTACCCATGCTCCAGTAGATTCAATGATTGAACGGCGTGGGTCAACGATATTACGTACAGATCCAGTTGGGCTCACCTCTTTAATCGGAGCTTTTTGCCCAGAGAAAGCATTGCTTTGTTTCATAGTAAATGGTTGAGAATATTTCTCCGAAAGGTTGAACTGGCGTTGCATCGGAGTGTAAAACGGCCTCTTCTTACGCATTGCATTAAATGATGCAGCGGAGATAAGTCCTTCATCAACTCCATAAACCTTTAACAAATTCTCTGTGAATCTATCCCAGTCTTTTGCTATATTTTTGAACTCCGGATTTCTTAAAAGCATATTATCCATCTGTTTTTGTAGCTTTTCAGGAGTCATGTTCAGATTCTTCGCATAGACCATCTCATTGTTCAGTAACCGAGTTTTTGCATCTCTTTGAACCAAATAATCAAGGAATCTCTTTGTTTGACCACGCGGCACCTTATCGAATATTTCCTGCAAACTCTCCCCGATAATACGCCCTTGTGGGTCAACGAACTTGTCACTGATAATCGTATTAGCAATGTTGTTAGCTCGGGAGGCATCCATTGACTGGTCGTAAGCTTTCCTACTGATCTTTTTAACTGGGTCCAAATAGTCAATATTCTTATGATAAGCCGATCGTGCAGCAGCGTTAACTTCTGCTATAGTCCCCTGAGTATCCCGTCTAATGTTACTACCAACAATCTGATCCTCAGTACTGATCGGGTTACGGCCCACTCTACGGTTGTTACCAAATGGAGATATACCCACACCGCCATTACCAAACAGATTTGTAAACCAGTTCTGCTTTGTAGCATTGGCTGCTGATTGGTAATCATCAGCATAGTTTAACGGCGCATCCGGGGTTGCTTCTGGAATCACATCGTCCACTCGTTGTGCTGGAGATGGCTCTACTACACGTCCAGGGCGACTGGTTAAGAAGCTATCTGATCCCTGTCCAGATTCTGCTGTCGGAATACCTTGTTCTGCTTGGTATCGTTTAACCGCTTCTGTGCGTGGATTGACTGAATTTCCGCCTGGATTGATTACCTCCGGTTCACCGTTTCTTGCAGGGCGGTCAAATGTCAGTCGCTCTTGCGTGACCTTAGCGTCATCTGCAACGGTCGGTCGTGGCATCCGATCATCCAGACTCTTGACTGGTAGAGGTACGCCGTACACATCTCTTTGGGCTTGATTAGCACGCGCTCGTTGCATCAGATCTGGCGTAATTTCACGTTTAGTCGTAGCATAAGCGCGGTCAATCAGATCAGACAGTCCAGGGTCGCTACGATCAGCCATTGATGCCCAAAGCCCTTCTAACTCTTCTGCTTCGCGCCCTGGCGTAAACTGGGTTTCATTCGCAACTCGCATCAGGTTTTCAAACTTCTGGCGGTACACATTACTTACCTGTGCCAATCGTCCAGTCGTAGGCGCAGCCAGTTGCCCTGCAGGAAGTCCGAGCGGTTCAGGTGTCCAGTTGGATGGATTCACGATTGGATCGTTCCCTGCGGCTGTCTGACCTCGTCTCTGTGCGGCGCTCAACCGCTCGTCACCACGACCAAGAGGTAGCGCCAAGATTTCCTCTGCCTGACGCACGCCGTTGTTGCCTTTAAGCTTGGTCAAGGCGTTACGCAAACCAACACCAATTCCTGCTACGAGCAGATCCCCTGCGGCACCCAAGCCAGCACCCAGAGCGGCGTTTCTAAGCACGTCGCTATTGCTGTTCTGTCCTTGGATCAACCCCATGCTTGTGTTGCTTATAGCACCAGTAGCAGCGCCACGCAGGGCTGTTTCTGCCACTCTGTTTGCTGTGGTTGGGTTCATACGTGGTAGCACCTTGCCAATACCGCCGCCGACCATGTTCGTCAGGCTATTCCCGGCACGCGTTGCCATCAATCCGTTGGCCGCTTTCCAAGGAGCAGTGATCAGGTTGCCGCCGCCAGCAGGGTTAAATCCTGCGCTGAGGATACCACCAGCAATACCCGTGATGTCTGCCACTCTATCCGCTGTAGCGTTGCCTGTTGATCCAGGAGCCATGGATGGACCACCAAGCAACATGCCACCACCCGTACCGACTGCGCGGGTCACAAAATTACCAACGTCGTTCCCGTAAGTAATATCATTCATTAAGTTACTGAATGGTGACACGAAGTTGGCGAATGAGCTTTTAGAAGCACTATCCGCTATTTTTTGTTTATTTATTTCATACTGCGTTGGTTGTGGTGGGATAGGCGCTGGATTAACGCCCGTCGCCTGTTGGTACGTCTGAATCGCCTGCGGATTGCCTGCAAGCGATCTGCCCAACGTCGAATTCATGTAAATGTCTGAACCGGGTTGAGTAAGCGCAGGCGGCAAGGCTGTCTTCAGGTCGTTCATGGATCGCTGGTTTGCAAGATACGTATTAACTGCTTCTGAACGTGGGTTCACATACGTTTTGGGCTGATTTAGATTAAGCGTTCCATTTAATGCGGAATCTCTAATCTGCATTGCTTTTTGCCGCTGTTCTTCCGAAAATTGTTCAAGCCTTGTCGCCATTTGCTCACCCTCCAAACATGTTATAGTACTTCGTTACTCCGCCAACCCAATATTGATTAAGTCCAGTCGGGTCATTCGTTGCCTTAATTGGTGCGTATTTCTTCTGAATTTGAGGAATAGTGGTGAGTCCTTGATCGAAATAAAGGCGTTTCAGGTTAGATGCCATTTTATCGATACCTTCATCGACACTGCTGAATGTCATCAACCCCGTTTTACTCATCATTCCACCAACATTATTTTTGTTCTTTATTGCCTGACTTGTCCCGTTTCCAGTTTCATGCATAGCAATAGCAGCCAGTAACGCAGGATCAATGCCGTATTTTTTGCCAGCTGCCTCAAAAGCAGCTCCTTTATTGGACAATAGTCCTCCCAATTTTTTGTTCAAAGTAGCC
The DNA here is from genome assembly GCF_037975265.1 of Paenibacillus sp. FSL P4-0176. Lineage (NCBI taxonomy): Bacteria > Bacillati > Bacillota > Bacilli > Caryophanales > Paenibacillaceae > Paenibacillus > Paenibacillus sp. FSL P4-0176. The sequence continues at coordinate 1,686,772 of NZ_CP150242.1, read as the reverse complement.
CCACCAGCTGAGGAAGCCGTGAGGCCAGCTACTTTCCCGGAGAGACAACCCCTACAGGCGGTGACTTTTTCGCGTTCTCTTCCTGTACATATTTATCAAATTCTTGAATTTCCTTTTTCGTAAGACCCATAGATAACATGACTTGGTCATCTTGACCGACTGGAAGTTCGAAACCAGATACCATCATGTATAAGTCGTGTTTTGCAGCATCTTTTAATACCTGATTACCATCTTTGTCTTTCTCATAATATTGAGGGTTCTGAGCACCGTCAGGCATAAATTGAGACTGTACCGCGCTTAGCACTTGGCTTGCTGTCATGCCGTTGTACTCAGCCGGTTGTGTGTTCCCGAGACTCAGCCAAGCACGGGAGTTCTCGTCCTGACTGATTGCAGTCATAACATTCCGGTACGCAACTTCATCCTGACGTTTCAACTCTTCCATTGCATAGCTCATACCAAATTGAGTAGCGTTCTGCTGGAACGTTGCTCCCCATTGGCTATCAGCCACAATGTCGCGTGCTTTTTGGTAAGCGAATTGTTCTGCACGGAACGCATTGTCAACGCCTACCTGTTGTTGGTTGAATGCTTGGTTCTGTCCGGCCAGACTAAGTGGTGCATTTGGATTAGCTGCCTGTCTAGCCAGCCCAGTCCAATCGTTCTGCGGTGTAATTATACGTCCAGATGCATCCATATACATGCCAGCAGCCGCTAGATTCGCCTGTCTGTTGCCCAGATCTACTTGTTGCCCCGCCAATGTGCGGATACCTGGATTAGCTTGTGCAGCAGTAGAACGACTTACATTAGCGCCATATTGACTTGCATCTATGCCCATACCAGTTAATTGGTTACGAATGAAGTCAGCTTGTTTACTTAGTGCCGATCGATCCTCTGCCGTAATCCCTTTCGTCTCTGCCTGTTCCTTGAGACTAAGAAGGTTATTGATTGCATCACGTGCTTCAGTAGGAAGGTAGTTTCCCGTAACCTGCGCTTCCTGCAACGGATTCTGGAAGTACTCTTGGTTCTGCAAGCCGTATTGGTTTGTGAGATTGCCAATCGCATCCTGACCCACACCATAATTCATTTGCTGTACCTGTAGATCACGATTCGCATCGTCGTTATAACGCTGGTATGCCTGTTGCATCAGCTGTGGTACGAGGTTATTGGCGATGCTCTCCATGGCGCTGTTGCCAAGACTATTTGCTACCGTTTCACTCCAGGAAGATTTTCCTTGGCCCGTTGCTCTTAACCCTGCGTTGGTGTCCGCCTGCTGGTTCATGACATTCTTTTTCGCTTCAGCCAGCTGTGCTTGGTATGCAGGATCAACGTTCTGGTCGTAGCTGAACGCCTCAGGCTTGTTGAACTGAAACTGTGACTGGTTATTAATGAAGTTGTCGATCTTACTCAGCGTGCCCTCTGTGCGACTCCCTGGTACCGCATGATTCTCAGGTGGCTTCACACCACTTGCCTGCACATTCTCTGCCGCCTGAGCCATCGGGCTTTGGTAACCAAGGTTCGTGTTGAGGTATTTCGTCTGTGCGCCAGTGTCCAAACCCTGCTGCTGTCGGTTCGTGATCGTCGCCAATGTTCTGGCTATTTCACTTTGCCGATAAGTATCGTTATTCTTAATTTGCGCCTGATTCGATGCGATCCCTTGCCGCCCTGCTGTGTTGGCTGTGGCGTAGTTGATACCACCATTTCCAAGGGCAGGGCTTGATTTAACGTTTGCTGCTGCTTGTGCCATGGGCGACTTGCTTGTTGTAACGGTACCTGTAACGCTTGGGATAGCTGACGTTACACCACCATTGCCAGCAAAAGGGTCTTTCTTCTTCACCACAGTTCCTGTTGTCTCGTAAGCCATGTTGCACCTCCTTTGGGTAATAGAAAAGGGTACCCGTGTGGGCACCCTTAGGTTAAACCGATATTAGATTGGTAAGAGTAGAAATAAAGTCCGATAAAGATACATCATGAGGAGATAATTTTTCACGAAGCTTGTTTAATCCTTCGGAGTTTTCAACTCCTAAAACTTCGAAAATGTTCTCTTCGTTCATGGTAAAAACCATTTTTTTCATGCTTTCTCCTCACTTTTGGAGGGTGTTACATATACAAAGTGTGTGTTATACTAACGTTGTCTATAGTCAACACGGGTATTTACACGTGTTACTGACACGGGTATTTACACGTATTGTGCAACACCCCGGATTTTTTGCGTCACCTAATCAACTTGGCGGGAGATAGGTGACAAGTGCTGGAGTCGCTTTTTAGCGGCTCTTTTTATTTTTCTGAGGTGCATTTCAACGTGGGTCCTCCTCTCATGTTATATACATGGTAGCACAGGTTCAATAATATGCGGTAATACTTTCGTGGCAATTTTTTTGAATAATTACTCCGCCTACTCTAGCGAACAAATCTATCGTATCACAGGAAGCTCTGGCTACAAAGTTTACAGGCAATAAAAATAATGATAACTAAAAAAAATAAAAATAATGCTTTTTCACAAATTGTTACCATTAATCAATTGGCTTCACGATTTCGCTGTTCATCGCCCAAATATTTACCGTAAATGGTCTGTGAAATGGAGAAATCAAGTCTGAACTTATCTGCCATTGTCATCAAGTTTACTGTATCATCCAAAATTTCTTGTCTTGCGATCAACATTTCAGGAGTCATCTGTTCCTTTTTGATTAGTTTTGGATGACCGAACTTTGTAGATACCGCTTTGTTTGTGATTGTGTTTGCTTTGGCAAAGTTTGGAACCTTGGGATCTCTAAGGTTATCACACAACCTTTTCATCGCCTCTTTTTGATGATCCTTATCAAGTGTGCGGAATATTTGGAATCCTTCCAATCCAGAATTCTTTCGCAATTGTTTGAGCAATGATTTGACCCACTTCTTGAATTCTCTAGCCTCCTGTCTTCCGCTGTTAAAGATCGCTTCATATATTCCAGTTTCCGAGATCACAGTCATTTTCTGATTTCTGCCTATGCTATCCGTTAAGTGGATAGCATCCTTCTCGTCTGAATCAATCAACCTTACCATGTGAGGCGCAATAGAATAACCGAGCGCTGTGGCTACGTCTTTAGCAACTGCCCACCAATCGTCTGTTGTCAACTCCACAAAGCGAATGTCATGCCCCATCCAATTCTCAACACGAATTTTCATTTTGAAACCTCCTTGTTATATTTTTAATACTTATGGTAATATTACTTAGGCAACCTGTTTCAAGAGATCATCGATTGTATCAGCTTGAAGTATAACTTTCAGTCTGCTCGCCATACCAAGAGTTATCTTGCTAGGATTCTTTTCAAGCTTGCTGTAATAGACTTGTGAGATTTCAAGTTGCTCGGCTACATCCTTTTGAGACATGAATTTCATCATGCGAAGGTACGCTAAATTGTTTTTTGGTTTCCTCATTTCGTTCACCTCCTTATAACCATGAGTTAATATTATATTACTCATAGGTAATTGTAAATAGATAGGGGTTATTTTTCATGGAGATTTTTGCTCAACGCTTGAAGTGGCTTAGAGAAAGCCACGCTTTAACTCAAAAAGACGTAGCCGATAGACTAGGGGTTTCGCAACCGTACTACGGAAAGTTTGAGAAGGCTACCGGTCAACCCAATCTTGAGACACTCGTCCAACTCCCAAAAATTTTCCATGAATCCTTAGATTTCATTTGCGGCGTCGAGTTACTAGATAGTTATGGGAAATATCTTTTAGAACAATACTGTGATCTACGATATAGAACTGAAGAGGCCAGAAGGAAAATTAAGGATTCATTAGAACTTTTAGAATCAACAAACCTTGAGTCTTCCCTGGAACGAAAAATCGACCTCATTGTAGAGAAAAAAGCATCTTTGAATCGCTTGAACGAGAAATTAAAAAGTGTGCATGACTCAATAACGAGCTACATGATACACATTCCAGGGTTATCAACAATAACCGAATTTGCCGAACAGGAATATCTTGATCGAATGTACAAAGAATACCTGGAAAATAGAAAAGATAAAAATCTTGATTGATTCCGTTTTAACTATCCACATATTGGGTTTTTCTCGTTGCATAGATCACACTAACCCAACATATTGTGTTTGTAAAGTGGGCCACAGCGCCATTTTGCAACTCCGTAAGCCAGGAATCCGCAAGGGAAAAGGATTGGAAGATTTGAAGATTTATCTCAAACTTTCCGACCCAGCGCATAACCGGACATCTGACGGATGTAAAAGAGGACTCTATCGGCACCCCAGTATTCTGTTTCTATACTAGAATGTATTTCCGCATTTTCTGCCTTTGATACGTTAATCAAAATTTTTTTCATTAAAAAAAGGACGCCTCACCACTTGAGGGGTCCTTTTCTAATATACACACGAGACCTTCAAATCCACAAAGGAATCGCTTTTTTTATTCTGTACCACTCAACATACTGTAACCCAATATTCCACGTTTGTTCAGTGGATTCAAAAAATTTATTTCAACGCAGCCAGTTCAGCTTCGAGATTGGCGAGTGTGGCTTCCTGTTCTGCTAAAGTAGCTTGACGCATTTTAAGGAAGTTTTCTTCACCAGCACTATCTTTTGTTGGGTCGTTAATAACCGACTCGCTCACTTCAATAAGTTTTTTCGTGTCAGCAATCCGTTTTTTTATGTCTACGATACGTTCATTCAATTTCGTTTTTAAGAATTCCAAGTTTGTTTCCTCCCCTGGAGATGTAGCAGTCGGCGTGTTGGATACTTTCTCATCCAGGATGATCTTCTTATTCTGCATGCTCACGTCATATCCAGCAGCTTCCCCGATAACACGAACCGGTGCGTAGCTTTTGCCATCAACGATGATTGCAGTATCCAAAGCCTGTCCATTCAGCTCCACGACTGCCTCTCCCTGAATCTTTTTACCAATTAAAGACTGAATATCATCCGCGAAAGCTGCGCCTGCAAGAGTGAATAAGGCACCAGCAAGGAATCCAGCAACATACTTTTTCATGTCATTTCTCCCTTATACCATTTTTCACCAATATACCACAGCTTTCGCAGACCGTTAATGTTTAATTCTTACTGAGTCCAAAGTTGGACCGAGTGTTTACCCGCCCTCTAACGCTTCAATCCGGTCAAATATCTCTCTCAGTTCATCACCAAGCGTACGACCTGGGTTGTCAGCATAAAGCTTATCCCAGTTTGTAAAGTTCATTTGAGCAGCATTTACATAAATTGCACCAGCTGCTTGCAAACCTAGTGCCGAATCACTTTCAAAGATCGGATATCCTATGAGGTTATGAATCCGGCCTCGTGGTGTACTTGCAACAGTGAATCGAATCGCGGGTGAACCACCATAGTTAGGCTCAATAACAATATGATTATTCGCATCATTGTACGCCCCAAACACATTCCCTGTAGCGCTCATCTCACAACGTGGGAAGGCGTTACGGCGTGTAGCGATGTACGCGCCGAATATCTCAACTGACTCAATCAACCCAGCTACGATATGCCCTAGATTAGCGCTGATGGCAGACAGTTCTCCCACGGTGATTTTATCCGCTGTTACTGCTCCCGCTTGAAGCTTGTCTGTCGTGATCGCCTCAGCCTTGATACTGCGTGCCTCGATGCCCTCAGCCCGGATGTTGTTCACGTCCAGCGTACCATTGATCATAAAGTCGATATCCTGTAGGCTGCGTGCAATTTTGTTGATGTTGTCTTTCAGGTACGACTTCACTTCCTCCAGATCCTGAAACGTTGGTGGGTTTCGGAATGCTGGCGCTACGTCTTGAATTCCCATGGTACCTCCTTAATAGAGCGGTAGTTGCCGCACCTGACGTGTGATCTCATGCAGTCGAATGTAACCTGTTCCCTCTAGCTTGATCCGGACTGTATTTTCCAACACGAACTTTCTTACCGGAATAATAATCCGCTGAGCAGCTGCAGATGATGATGTAATTGTGCTGACTAAATCCCAACTTTCTCCCGATGCCTGGCTGGATAAGCTAATGTTCAACACACTACCAACGGACATTTCCGCGATGATCCACATCTTCAACCAGCGCTGACGCTGTGCAATGGATTGATTGGTGAACGGCTTGGTCACTGCTTTCCACGCGATTGGGCTTGCAATATCCACCGTGCCACCCAGTTTCAGCACCTGACCCGTAGCTGTACCGATATACAAGTCTTGTCCAATGGATGCGTAACATGTCGGTACTGGTGTGACCCAGCGTGTCCATGTACCAATGCGCGGATCATACACCAGCGTTTCTCCGCTTTGTGTGCTGAAGTATAACCGTATCCCGTCTGATCCTGCCGCACTTGCTGTGCTGACATTGGGATAGAATGTTTTGATTGCCTCGCTGAACCCTTTGTCCGGCAATGCGGCAGCTGAGTACTCGTAGATACCTGACTTATGCATGAAGCGCAGTGCACCTTCGCGTGCTGTGACTGCGTTGTTGTTTGCTACACCTTCATCGTCAGTAACCACACGGCTGTTGAAGTCAGACGGTTGCCCACCCATAAGCAGATGGATGGATGATGGCATGCCGATGGTCAGGCGGTACAGGCTACCAGACAGCATGTTGATGTCCTCACCGTGCGATGACTCAATCGTTTTTCGGTAACTGTCCTGCTGATTACCTGCGAATGCATTCCAGTTCTCTGGCTGATCCAATGCAGATGACCATAGCTCGTTCCCTACGGCGCACCAGAGCCTGTTTTGGTACGTGGTGATGTATTTACCGTTGGATGGTGAACCACTCAATAAAGACACCGTAGAGCCGTTGTACTTACGCATAGAATCTACGCCATTACAGCCAATCAGATTCACGCCATTCAAATTACCATCGAAGTTTGTGAACGACCATTCAGCTGATGTGTTTAGGCCACTTACCAATGTAGTCCAAGCTGATCCGCTCCAACGCCGCCAAGTGCCATCGCTGAACACCGCATGAAGCTCACGGCCACGCCATACACCCATGCCTAACACACGGGTACCGAACGTACCCAACAACGTATAACCCGGCCTAGTGGAGATAGCCGGGTAGTCGTCAGTTGTCAGGTTCTGCATCTCAGTGAAGTACGTGTCCTCAATAGAGTAAGGATCAAACGTGTTCAGTCCACGAAACTCTCTGATCGGAATCGGTTGCATCATGCCTTCCAGCGGCTGATTTTGGGACGGTTTATATTGTACGGGCCTCATTGTACTGCACCCGCTTGATAGTTCTGTGATGCCACGTTCCACGCTGCCTTGTACTGGTTCTCGTAGTTTGATGCCTTTACGCTGTCGTCCTGACTGTTTGCCAGCATTGCAGCCAGTGCAGGGATAAACGTCCAGTGGTATTCCTCTGGTGCATCCGGTGACACACTGAGTGCGGTAGACAGGAACGTTGTTGTTGCGATTCGATGGTAACGTAAAAAGCCTCTTAGATCAGTATAAGGGGCTGGGTAGAGCGATATGGTTTTGGTTGTGTCGTCGTATGCAAATGCGTTCTGGTACGGCGTTACATCCTCACGGTCCATACTGCGGTACTGCGAAGGTCCGATCAGCACCATGTCAATATTCTTCTGCCTTACGTCTGCCTGAAGTGGGTAGTCGGTCTGCCCAGCCACACAATCGAATTGCGCAACCTTCGGGATCTTGACCACATTGAAAAAGTCTTGATTCAGCGCGTTCAACCAGATGACTTTGTCGGCTACAGGGACATCGTTGGGCACCAGCATATTTGCTTCGCTAATAATTTCATTTATATTCATGGGCTTTACCCCTATTCTGTCGGGATCAAATCCTCACGGTTTTTAAGAGTGAGGTACTCATCAATCTCTTCTTTTCCGTTTGGATAGCGATTCAGTACTGCGCCATACTGTAATGCCCCGTCAATAATTCGTTGTGCCAAGTATGGAAACATTTTATAAACCTCCCATTAAGAGAGCATCCAATGCACCCTGCATAATATCCTGACGTTCTTTAACTGCTTTAACTTCCTCACTCAAAGACTTCTGCGGTTCTGTGGGAACTTCCGGTTGCTCTGGGTCGGGGTAAGTGAACAGCGGTTCCAATGTTTCAAGATTAACACTGGTGATTATTCCTCCCTCAGCACGATCTGCAGCATATGCACCGTATTCGAGTTGTATCATTCCCACGGTAGATGGTACTCGTTCATTCAAGACAGCATACGCAGAAAAATCCTGCTCCCATGTCGTTTCTACAACTGATCCGGAACGATCTCCGGTGTTCAATATGACATTGCCTGTCTCTTTGTCATAGTAAATCTTTGCTCCAATCTCCATATAAACTATCCCTCCAATCTATTCGAAAGCATACCATGTGAAATTACCACCAGTATTAATGAGGGCAAGTGGTAACTTAAACCCAGTAGTAGTTACAAATGCTTGTGTTCCATCAATATAGAACCTATCGCCATCTCCGGTTGTAGTCATTGACAATCCCGCAAACGAACCTGCTGACCTTACTGGTGTTTCGCTGTAAAATGCTGCCTGCGGATAAGCTGTAGTATTGTTTATTGGCACTGTTGATTCTGCGGTAATTACAATAATGCGCGGTTTAAATGCAATACCACTAATCTGCAAATAATATTTATTTTGCGTTGTCCCGTCTAATTTTGTGAATGGTACAGCTGAATTAGGTATCCCTGATACACCTGTTGCATAGCGAATTCCTTCAGACAGTGTACCAACCACGCCAAATATGTTTACGCCGTTTTTGATGTTGGCAGCTAGTAAATTTGCGCTACCTGAGATCGTTATCGCACTGCTGTAGTAGCCAGCAGCCTTCGTCTGGTTAGTTGTGCCGGGTGTTACTGTTCCACCTGCGCCATTGTTGGCCATCGTTCCTGTCCGGTTATTACCAGTAACATTTGAAAAAGTAGATCCTGATAATACTTGTGCCACTGTGGCAGTTCCTGTTGCGCGGATGACAGCAGCAATTTTTGCAATCAGTTGTTCCCATGTCTCTGTTGTGGATGCCGTTACACCAATGGAGTTGAGGGCGGCAACCACATTAGCTTTTTGCTCAACTCCAAGTTGCTTTGCCGCTGTAGCCTCATCGTATGTGGCTTTTAGTGCTTTCGCAGTAGGTACAAGCGTTTCGGAATCGCTGTTGGTCGAGTTCGTTAACATTACAATTCCTTTAGCTATCAAAGAGGCATCATTCACTTCAGGGATAGCTGCAATCATTCCATCTGTGTATTCGTTAGCCGCCACCAGTGCTGCGTCAGCTTTATTCTGAGCGCCTGCCTTCGTTTCGCCTTCGATCCTTACGAACTGAGCATCCGTTCCGCTCATTAGCCCTGATGAACCATTGGTTACTGCATTTGGGATCACATCAGTTCCACCTGTAATGTGAGAGGACGCATGCGCACCCGGTGTCGCTGTACCCGTAGCGGTAATAGTGACTTTTTTAGTAGACGGATCTGTTGTAACTGTAACACCTGTACCACCAGTCAATTGTAGAGTGTCAGATTTAGCAGTTGCAGAGACATCATTTATTGTAGTGAATGCATTCTGATTCACCTCAGCCCCTACCTGAACCCCGTCCAGTTTGGCATGATCAGCAGCAGTTACATGGATTTCTTCATCACCTGCATGGTTGTCCAGATTAGCCTGTACGGCGTCTGTCTCAGCTTTACGTGCAATGTCAGTCGTTGCACTCGGAGCGGCCACCTGAGCACGACCAGAAGCATCGCGCATCATCAATGTGCTTGCTGTCGGAACATTAGTCGCCTTGTTCGATTTATCTTTATCCGTGGCTGGCATTAACCCATCTGTCGTTGCTGTTGCAAGTGTTGATGGAGCCTTTGCATTCCACTCCGCTTTTTCCGTATCGGTCACGAACCGATTGTTCACGTCTTGCGCAATTATGGAAGGTGGATGTGTTGCAGGGTGTACGTAGTTGTTGGCGCCAGATGCTATACCGTCCAGTTTCGTTTTATCCGGCCCAGTAATAAATCCAGCAGCACCACCAGCTACAACATTGGCATGCGCTGCTCCACCGGTTCCAATATGAGCATCTAGTTTCTCATCCGAGTAATCTTTGGCTGCCTGCTCAGCTGCGTCCGCCTTCTCCTGTGCACCACCAGGTGTCTCCCATTGGGACTGGGCTTCTTGCGCGATATCTTCACTTGTATTCCGCCATGGGTATCTACTCATGCTTACCACCTCTCTGTAACGGAATACCGTTCGTACCCGTTGTTTGCTGTTTCGTATTCTTTCAGCACCTGGCGGTACTTGTAGTCGAATTCCTCCGACTCTTTCCCGCTGGTGATTTCTTTCAACACACCGTACACGAGTACCATGTCGAAGTCCGGATCAAATCCAGTAGGGCCATCCATGTCCGCTAAAGCCAGTTCCCGTAGTACTTCAGCATGGAAGATTTTTATACCCTCTGGAGTGTCTACCTCCGGGTTGGGCACGATACCGATACGATCACCGGAAAAATAGTAATACGGTTTCTCCTTTAGCCTCTCATTGAATTGCCGCAACGGAATGCGTCTCCAGCCATCGTTATCGTTGTGGAATGAATCCATCTTCACGTCCACGTCTACCACACTTCCTGGTGGGCATGGGAGCACATACAACGCCTTATCTTTCACCAAGTCAATCGCGGTACACACCACGTTAGATTGCTGTTGAGCAGATCCGAAGTTACGGACTAGTCTGTCACGCACTTGCGACACCTTGCGAACAATGGAAGCGGGAGAGAGGAAATTAGGCGACTTCTCCGTAATCTCCTCCACAACGTCTTTTAAGATCATTTCTCACCACTCCTTCATATTTACCTTACGCGTTCTCTAAAGCTGTGATACGGGCCGCCAGTTCAGCGAGGATAGCCTGCACGTTCGTTGCCGTGCCCGGCGCAATCGCTGTGGCTGTAATCGTTGTTGCAGGATGTACGTGATTACCTGCTGCCGCTGTTGATGCTGTGGTGCCGATAGCCAAGTTCGATGTACCCGCGCCAAGGGCTGTACGGGCTGCGGCTTGGTTTGCGGCAGTCAGTACGCTTTTACCTGTAGCTGTGGCATCCGTGATGCTGTTCGATGTGATGGTACCTCCACCACCTCCACCAATGTCGATCGGCTGACCGTTTGCGTCAACGAATACTGTATAGTCAGGCTCCCGCTTTTCGGGCAGGCTTGGCGCTTCGGCTGCGGGGATGATCTGTAAGAAGTCCGGCTGTCTGCTGTGGTTCAGTGGCATCTGTGTTCCCTCCAATCAATTTTTCCAGCAGTTCGTTGGTTCGCTGCTGTTCTTTATAGATCGCATTGAGTGCGTCCAGTTCATCACGAAACATGTGATTACCTCCAAAAGAAAAAGAGGGGCAATATGCGCCCTCTTAGTCTTGTACGTTATGTCCAAAGAGGAAGGAATAGTTGGTTTGACCATAACCCCAACGTCCTACAACTTTGTGTTTAGCTACTTCTGTATCAAAGTCAGTGATAGAACCGTTCTCCGGTTTACGTCTCCACTGCCAGTGGTTGAAGCGTTTCATCCGCGCTGAGTCAACGGCAAACCAGTTCTTACGTTGTGCTGGGTTGATATACGGATTGACGATGACTTTGATGTTACCCATGTACATGTTCGCGTCAAAATGGTTGCTGCCTGGCTCGTACTTCGGCAGATCCGCATCTGGTAGACCTGCAATCTTAAACGCAGCACGCGCATTGTACGGTGCGACAATCACAGTATCAGGAATTACAGCCAACGGATTTCCTCGATCGTCTTTCCATTCTTGCATGAGTACTGCTGTTTCATCCCAAGAATCCAAATTCAATGGCTTGTCACCAAGATTAGATTGTACGTCTGTGCTGTTTTGCGGGCTATATGGGTGATCTGCAGCACACAAAGCTTTACCATCAGGCAATGTATAGCGCTCAATACGACCACGGAAGTTCGGACCTTGTGTAACAAATGCGTTGTTCAGGAATTCAACTGCCTGTAATTGCTGTGTTTTATACACTGCATCAGCCAGACCCATGATCCGTGTCTTGATCTCCGTAAGTTTCAAGTCATCAATAAAGTCGCGTTCAATGATACGGCCATCGGAGAATTTACGGTTACGAATAACCTTCTGCCACAACTCTTCAACGTCCTCATAGAAGACTTGGTTGTTCGAGTGACCCCATTCTTCCATCAGGCCCTCAGCGCCAATACCTTCATACGATTCGCGGTCTTTATCGGAGTTACTAACGTTATACATCAGCGGAATATAGTCTTTTTTATCCTTGGTTTCGAGCGAGTACAGCTCCTTAAAAATCGGTTCGAGGACTCGTGCGTCCCATTGTAGTTTTGTTTGCATGTGTTATGCTCCCCTCTCGATTATGACAACTGGCGGTTCTTAACTTTGAACCGTGCTGTCTTTTTATTTGTGTTAATCGCCATTACTGACAAAGGTCCGCCTGTTACGGTGGCCGAGTTTGCAGACAATCCATCCGCTGCCAATGCAATTGCAGATGCGCCTGGAGTGAATCCGCCTGCTGCTGTTCCGCTGTACGGTGCGTCATACCAGTCACCCTCCCGAGCCAAGATAACCTCAGTCTCCTTGTCCGTGCCTGCCTCTACATTTGCAGTCAAGAATCCGGCAATTGCGTCAGTCGCACCAGCTTTTGTCCAGCGACCTGCCACCAGTTTCACAGCTTCACCAGCAAAACCCGCTTCATCGTTAGTCATCAGAAACTCGGTGATTCGAGTGGGGTCATTACCGTAATCGTTGTATACATATTTGAATCCTTGTGCCATGGCTTAACGCCTCCTGTTTATTCAAAGTTTTTTGCATATTTGTTAGCTTTTTTCGGGTCAAGCCCAAACATAGCGAATGCACCGGTCAACTCTGCTGGTGCCTGTGGTTCCAGTGTTCCAGCTGCTTGCGTCTCCACCTGAGCCCGTTTGTTCAGGCGTTGGTTCTTCAGCACCGTTTGTTCTGCACGTTTACGCTCTGTGGCGCTCAGTTTATCGCGATGCACCAGCTCATAAGCGTCAATCGGGTCATACCCACGTTCAATGCGTGCATGCATCTCTTGGGTAAGCCAAGGCGCTGCGGCTCCATCATCCGTGACTTCCTGTGCCAGTTCAGGGTACTTCTTGAACAGATCCTGCCAGCCTTGCACCAGTTGCTGTTGTTGCTGCTCCTGTTGGCGTGTGGTCTGCTCGGTTTCCTTGCTTTGAAGGACCTCACGCGCTTGTTGTAACAGTGGGTGGTTATCGAGGTACTGATCAAGCACATCCGGGTCAATGCCGGCATTCATGGCTTCTTCCCGCATGCTTTGTTCCAGTTCACCAAATTGGTCCTTCTGTCTCTGCTGTGCTGCGGATTCAATCTGGTCGATGTTGTCCAATAGATCGGCGTGATCTCTATACCCCTGCTGTTTAGCGAGGCGATCCAGAGCCGTTTCGTATTGCTTCGCTCGACCTTCCACCTTCTCGTAATTCAGTCCCTTACGGGCATGTACTGCCACTTCTTCGTCCGGAATGAATACGTCCTGACCGTTGTATTTGACTGTGATGCCCTTCGGTTGTTCATCAGCTTCGAGTGCTGGCTCTATGGGTGGAGCGTCGTCCTCGTGTTGATCTTCGTCCGGGTCTGGGTCATCGCCGTCACCATACGGTAAGTTAAAGGCTTCATACGCATCACGCATTGCTTGTTGCTGATCGTCAGCCTGTGGGTGGGCTGTTTCTGGTTCTGTGACGGTATCGCTATGGGTGGCGATGTTGTCGATCTCTTCCATGCTTAGTTCCTCCTAATCCGCTATGGGTGGCGGCAGATATAAAAGGCCAAAGGACTACTCACCCTTGGCCTGGTCTTCCTGGTTGCATTAGTTGCTGGGCAACTTTAGCGCCTTCCAGATTCATCTTCTGTTGTTTCAAACCTTGCTCAAATTCACGGTCACGCTGTTCTCGCTCCATCTGCTCACCACCGAATTGCTGTAGTGCCTGCTGCATGGATTGGTTCTCTTGGCTCAATTGCTGTACCTGAGCCTGTGCTTCCTGTGCTTGTTGCTGGGCCTGCATGAACTGCTGTTGCTTGCCTGACTCTTCCTCGATGCGGCGCTTGATGACATCCATCGGCTCCATACGCCCTGTGGTAATGACGTACCGGACAGCCTCTGCATCAATCATTGGCTGCTGAGTAATCGGATCCATCGTCTGAAGTAGGTTGAAAGCCAGTTGCAACCAGTACTCCCGGTCCTGCGGCTTGTCTACTCCTATCTGCACCAGTATGTCGAACTCCGGCACAAACTCCTCTTGGACCTCCACAGGCTCAGGCATCATGCTCATTTGGTCCATCTGACCCATCATGTCCATGCCTTGCATTGGATCAGGCAGCTGCATGTCTCCTGCACCCATCTCCTCAACCATCGGGTCAGGTGGAGTGTAATCAGATGGCACACGGGAAACCATGTTGTCTCTACTCATAGTCACTGTACGGCCTGTCACACGGGCGATACGCTCAGTGGTATAGAACTGGGCTATCAACTCCACATACTGGCTGAACACCTCTTCTAGCGCGTCCTGTATCAAGTCAGAGACGGTGTTGAGCCTTGTACCAGCCGCTGCCATGAGCGCCTTGGCCTGTGCACCACTGGTGACGTTGCTGTTTGCCTGCCCATTGGCACTGTCGAACTGCCCTGGGATCTTCTGCAGCATCTCGTCATAGTAGTTCAGCATGTTAAAGACTGTACTTGGCACGTTGACGCCTTCCAGTTCCTTCACACCAGACATACGCCCAGTAGCCACCGGAAGCATTGCACCCGGCATAGAACGTTGTTCAGCCCACGTACGCGGCTTGGATATCGACCCTTCCTCATACATGATGGCTGCGTTACCCTGCTTCGCCATGGTCTCGACTGAAATCTCAGCGTACTTGTTCTTCATGATCTGCGGCTTGATCATATCCCGCATGAATCCCTTGCCCCATGGATTACTCTCTGATGGATACAATGTCCGGGCTACAAACGGATACTGACCATGATCGAACACATATGCTTTATGCTCCAAGAACACGCCTGATGTGGTGATGTAGATGCAATGTACACCCTCCATCTTGCCATCAGCCTTTGCCAGATACTCAGATGGGTCAACACCTTCCATCAGCTTCTCCTCAGCCATTTCGCGGAACAGTTTCTTATCCTCAGCACTCACCTGCTTTGGCAGTCCACGATACCAGTACTCAATGAGTCCGGACATCTGTTGCCGTGTGGCGTCTGTGCTCAGGTTGCCATCGTCTGTGTCAATGTTGAACACATCCGTCTCAAGCGTGCCGATATCAGGCTGCACCTTCGTGCCTTGCTTGGGCCAGCGCTCTTTAAAGTACTCCAGCGGCTTGGGCACGTTGATAATGATGCCACCCATCTTCTGGAGGTAAATGAAGTCTTTAATGCGTGGGTCCGGGAAGAATGTACCGAAATCAACTGGTATGATGTCGTTTCGCCCTTCGTACCGGTTCATCCCACGCCCACCTTCGACTGTAGGGTCAAAGACAGTTTTGTATATTAACGGGCCATGAATGACCATGCGCCGGACAGCTCGGGTGTGTTTCTGCTTAAACTTGATCTGTCGCAGCTCAAACGGCATGAAGTCGTTCAAGTCCCGGGCTTTTCCCTCGTCTCCCTCTTCCTGAGCCGTGAAGTTCGGGTAAGGCATCCATCCCGTTAGCTTGCCTACGATAGACTCGATCTGTGAAAAGGTGATGTTCTCCACCGCATCCGGACGCAACTTAGACACCGCATCAGAACGCAATCCCTTCCAATGGTCGCCCATGTAGAAACGTTGCTCCTTACGCCAAATGTCGTCCATCTGCTGTCTTGCCTGCTTGAACACTTGGTAATCCTGGTACACCGTGTCGTAGATCCGTTGTTCCTCCGGTGTATTCGGGTTTACCGAGTCTTTCTCAGCTCCGTTCTCAGTGAACAGACCCTGGAATCCATTCTTGATCTTGTTCAGCGTGCTCATTTGTCATCAACCTCCAGCACGTTCGGATCGTCATGCCAACTCATCGGGCTTCGTGTCTCCAGCGGTTCAGCTGGCTTCTGCTGGTTGTTGTACATCGCGTACTCACCAGCGTTACGAGACGTCAGGCGGTTGGTCAGATCCTTGATGATCTTGTCTTTGTCACGGTGCTGCAAATACAAAAAAACGTTGGTCCCCAGAACCACCGCTAATAGTACGTATTCCATTTCCTCACCTCACCATTTTCAATCCACACGCCTAAGCGTGACATCACCAGAATGATGGCTTAACCTCGTCGTCGTATTCTTCCTCTGTATCAAAGTCCACTCGCTTGCCTGTAATAGACTCAGGATTAGCGCCCCATGCTACCTCTTGTTGTCCACTAACCGTGTGTACGATCTCACCAGCCATGGACACCGTATCGACTTGGTCGTCGTTCTTGCCTTTCGGGAAGCTCATTAGCTCTGCCTCGAAGTCATCCAACCAATCACCATCCTCTCGGTGGTACACCTTGCCGAGCTCATAACGTGCAGCAATTGGCAATGCCCGAGTAACCTTGTCCTTGTCCACCTTCACAGGCAGGATGGTCATCCCATCACGCTTGCACTCCTGTATCAAGTTGGTGCCGAACGTTTTATCCTCTATCGCCTGAAACTTCGGCTTGTACCGATGCTCCATCTGCTTCATGAGGGTCTTTTGCTCCGGTCCTTCAATGTGAGTGCGGTACACGTCACGGATCAGGATGTCATTGTCAGGCGTCACCATGAACGTTGAAACAGCAAAGTAGTCATTGATTGTCTTCTCGCTGTTCGCTGTATCCACGGTTTGGAACATCCAGCATTGCATTGCTGTAAACCTCCGACCATCTGACAGGACCACATACTGCACGTTGTGGATCTGCTCAAACTTGAAGTATCGGAAGTGTTTACGCTGGAATATCGTACCGCCTGCAGCTGATGGCCTTTGCTGATACAAGGCACTGAATACATACGAGCCAACGTCGGACTTGATCTGGTCCAGACGCTGCACGTTGAAGCCAAACTCAGGCCAGAGCGCCTCCCCAGGTTTACGACCCAGATAATCATCGTCCTCAGCTACTGCCGGGAAGTTGATCACCGTCCAACGCTCGCCCTTATGTGTTCCTTGTTTAACCTCATCTGCTTCCTTCTTCAATAGCCGGCCCACCAAGTCGTCTTCATGCCACCGCGTCATAACCACGATAATGCGTCCGTCTGGCGTTAACCGCGTGTACAGGGTTGATGTGTACCAACTCCATAGACTCTCACGTACAACCTCACTGTTGGCTTCCTCGGCGTTCTTGAGTGGGTCATCAATGATTGCTATACGTGCACCCTTACCAGTGATGGGACCACCCACACCAGCAGCATTCACGCCTCCACGGTGTCCTTCAATGCCCCATGACTCAGCCGATTGTCTTGCACCAGATATAGAAACGCCAAATAGACCCGATCGGTCCATGAACGTGTCTCGCGCAATTCGGTTATTATCCCGGCTCAGCGACAACGCATAGGATGCCAATATGATCTCATCGTTTGGATATTTACCTATGTGCCATGCAGGAAACTTCTTCGATACCCGCTCTGACTTCCCATGTCGTGGTGGCATTGTGACGATCAGACGCTTGATCTTGCCCTCTGACACATCCATCAGCGCTCTGTCCAGTACGTCCAAATGCTTTCCGTCTGCATCACGTCCATCACTGTCAAAGTCCATGAAGAAACTGAAGTCATGCTTGGCTAAGATTTCAAACTGCCTACTGAGCGGAACTGGTTTGTCGCTTCCAGAGTTGTTTAAGAAGCTCGGCGCTCTCTGGGTCTGTTGAGATGGTTTGCTCGACAATGTACTCATGTTGATGGTTCACCTCACCTTGTACATCTGCCTGAACTCGATCAATTGGTTTGTATCCTGCACGATCCAGCAAATCCCTTGCCGCAACCAGTCTATCCTTGTCCATCGCGTTCGGGCTCTGCATGATCTCCAGCATCACTTTATACGCCTTAACAGCGTCCTCTGCGAACATCATACGCAAGTCCTTGTTAATACTTTGTTGAGTATTGTTAAGATATTGTTGAACTTCAACACTTTTTAGCAATCTACTCGCTTGGCTGTACGCTGATTTCTCACTATATCCAGCAGCAATAGCAGCAGCCGTTCCATTGCCACCATTCTTGATGTACTCAGTCACAAACAGCATGATCTGTGGTCTCAAGTCTGCCATGGTGTCAACCCCCTCCCCTAATCAGGGCCACATTCAATGCATTACAAACCCTGTATGCTTCACTCTCTTCATCAAAAGAAGTGACATGCTCTCCATCTGTCCTCTCCATTGTGTCTGAGTGACAGTATCTGATGTCGTATACACCGTTGTTGTACTCAAATACTTTGTACAGCAATGGGTATCACCTTCCTCTCTACTCCTGAATAATCAAAACTGTTGCCTTGCCCTTCCTATCATGTCTGAGCGACCCAGATATCAACGAGAATTCTACTTCCTTGCCCATACCGTGTACTTCTACACCTGTCCGCCCTTTAAGCGCACTCACTAAATCCTTTGTTGTGCATGTATCTGCATTTGATATTGGTTGCGGTATGACTCCTGCTCGCATATTAGGAATCTTACCTGACTTGTGCGCTTCAATAATGCTTCTCGCATGTTCTGCGTCATCTACATCATCTAGTGGAATGACATACACTTGTTGTTCCATCGTCTTTTGGTTGTACTCCGCTATCTCCTGTGGTGTACCCTCTACTGTTCCGTCTTTATGGAGTTTCATTGCTCATCCTCCTCTACTGTTATCTCCCAGCCACACTTACAACTGCGATGGAATGTCGTGTCTTCCACAATCAGCTTGCCTTCACCGTTTGCTACATAAGAGCTGCCGCATTTAGGACATTTCTCATATTGTTCCATCAACGCTATCGTTCTCGTCAACTTCACTATGTGTTATCCCTCCTTCCTATCCTGTGTAGCAATAGCTAATGCCAGTAACGCTGTTGATCTGGCTTGAATGAGCGCTGCCTTGGCTTCGTATGAAATGTTCTTTCCCAGCCTTGTTGCAATATCTTGCATCTGACTCTGACACATCGCTATAACCTTTTCATTGTCCATGTCTCTTGTTATCCCTCCTCTTAATGACCCAACCCTATACGGCCCCCGCATTCGCTGGGTGATTCGGTCGGACTCGATGGCCTTCGGCCTTAACCCATCAGCTTGTCATAGCACGCCTTGATCACCCTGGCATCATGTAGTGCGTTATGCTTTGCACCTTCAATGTCCGCAATATCTTCTCTGTTCGAGTCAGGATCTACGCCTTTAACCTTCATCAACGTGCAGATATCAAACGGGATGTAATAGACGTTCTTCGGAATGTTGAACGCATGACCCCAGATCTGATTGAACAGTACCCAGTCGTATGATAGGCAATCGCTCCATACCTCGACAGTTTCATACTGGCTCAGCCACTCTTCCAGGCATGTGCGAATGAACGCTGTCCCGCCTGCAAACCCGTCACCACTCACAAATTGAGATTCAGTGGTCAGCTTGTAATTGCTGTATGGCAGGAATCTGCAGTTGTTAATGACATTCTGTTGTAACCAATCATCCACTTGGTTGCGGTCATAGTCTGTAAACTCTGCATAGAACTCTTCACCGTCCTCAGCGACCAATCCAATGCTGATCAGTGTTGTGCTCTGATGCAATCCTGTGAACTCAGCATCCATAAATACTTTCACTACTCACCATCTTTCCGTTGGTTCCAACGACATGATAAAAACAAAAAGAGCAACGGCGCTTGACCGTCACTCTCTCGTTTTGATGTGGGCAAGGATTTGCACCCTGCATGTATAAGACAATTGGGTCACAGGCGGGTCACATCCTATCCAAACCAGCTTATACTCCCTTTTGCGTCTACCTATTCCGCCACCACATCGCCAGATCCCTGATAATCTAGGTGGTCGACCTGAGCTCCACCATAGATAGTTTTGGCATGCAAGGAAGGAACGTTGTAAACGACGACTGCGCAAACAGCTATCGGCGCTTATCAGATGTTCCTTATGATATTAGTTTAGCACTTCCGATGGGGAATTTGTGGGAAATAATGCGTAATTCGTGGGTAAAAAATGGGGAATCACGCTGGTTCCTTGTACACCCACTCTGGGTCGAACATGTGATCAAGGTTGGTAATCTCCATGTAATCCTGCTTGAGCGGCATCATTGCTTTGCTCAGACTGTTGAGCGCCTTCTTGTGCTGGGTCGATACCGTCTTGCGGTCTTTATGCAGTCTATCGGCAATCTCGCTCAGGTTCAGCTTGTTGCGGTCCATGTACTTGAGCTGGATGATCGTCTTCTGATCGTCGCTCAATATAAAGTCTACAGCCGACTCCAGCAACGTGACGATACGCGAATACCGACTCTGGTCACTGGTCCTGTCGTGGTTGCTCAGACGGGATCTGACTCGTTCGTCGTATATGCCCATCTTGAACATCCACTGCATCTCGCTGTCTATCATCGTTCCACCAAGGTTGTTTAACGCAAACTTGTAGGATCTATAATCCGTCAGCAACTTGATCACCTGATTGTTGTCCATGTTCTCCCTCCTCATACTCTTGGATAAACTCATGATGCCGGTATACTCTCCATCCCTTTTCAGGTGAGTGTACGATCCAGCTACCTTGTAGCACCTTGAAGTAATTCTTCTCTACGACGACGCTAAGATACGGCTGTTGCACTTTTTGCACCACTCGGCCCATTTGTACCAGACCGCCTGTAAACTCCTGTATCTGCTCTATTAAAGCCGGAGAGTAATCCGTTAAACGGATCGCCCTCACGGTTTCTGCTTTTCTGTGATATATCATGCTGGATCGTATGTCTTTTCGAATATGTCAGGCTTGCACGGATAGAACTCGCCATTCACGCCCTTGATAATCCAGTCACCAGGAGAAGCCCACATGGTTCCTTCAAGTGTGATGATCCCAACTTTCCCTCCGAGCGGTTGAGTCATGTTTTCACCAACAAAGTCATAGACGTTGCCAATGTTATCAAAGAGTACCGCCTCGACTTCGACTGGTTTCTTCCGGAATTTCGCCATTACGCCACCTCCGCTTGTGGCAATTCCAGTGCACTCACGCGTCTTTTGAGTTCCTCAAATTCTGCTCGCGTAACTGTTCCCTCTGTTTCCTCAGCACTACCTCCTGCCAACTGCTCTTCAGCCAGTCCGTCGGTTGTGACTTCCGCCGTGTCGTCTTCGGGATAGCCCCAGGGAGGCGTTAGTTCGCCGCTTTCTTCCAGGTCGTTAGTCCGTGCCAGATCCTCATCAACACGTTGGGGTTCTTCGCTGATTCGAAATTGCGGCGCCTCTTCGGCGCTCACCTCCCGGTATGCACCTTTTGTCAGGTAAGGGATTTTAATCTCTTCATCCGTTGCAGCCAGTTTAGCAGTATAGAATGACTTCTTAGCGTCTCCCCATTCAACATCATAGATAGCCGGTTTTGCAGCTTCTCTTGCCGCTTCTGCAAGTCTTTTCTCTTCTTCAGCAATTCGTTTCTGCTCTTTGTAATGTGCCAATGCATCCGCAGGATCAATTACTTTAGCCATATTCACTGCACCAACTGCAATTTGCTTGCGAAGATCGTCTACATGGCTAGTTAAGCGTTCGATCTCTGCCTTGGCTTCTTCCAGTTGCCCAGCTGCTGCATCACGTTTGCTCTCTGCATCCTCCAACAACCCTTTGGCATCACGAATTTGTATAACCAATTCAGTATTCTTCTCGCCCATTTCATCTGCCTTAGCTACCGCAACATCTTTGGCTGCTGTCTCCATGGCAAGACGCTCTTCCAAGGTTTTGATTCTTGCCATCCATTCCTCATCACGTTGCAACATGGTGTTCTGTACGGCGATTCTCAAGAACTGATATGCTGCTTCTGCCGCTTCAGGCGTTTCGTTCTTGAACATATCTCGCATTGACATTCCGTCCAGATCCATGTTGTCCATAAGGTAGGCTACTTCTTGCTGGCTTTCCTCGACGCTTTCCTGTTCCAACTCAGCGAGTTGACGCTCAATATCCTCGATTTTACCTGCATCCGCCATAGCACCACGCTGTCTTTCAATGTTCAACTCATACCGTAATTGTTCAATACGTTCTTGCTTTTCCACCTACATACACCCCGTTTTCCGATAGTAATAATGATATATCTTATTATAGCACATTTTGTGGTTATAAAGTACTTTTTTCGCCGTTTTACACAATATTTTGTGGTTTATCTGCAACATGTCACATTTGACTTTTTCGATTATGCAATTTCGGATCTCACTTCTGGTTTACTCACTTTCCAGCCATCCAATCTAAACCACCCTGTTGGCTCATAGAGACGTTTTTGTGTTGATCCTAGTATTTGTCTGTCCAACTCTATTAAACGCCCTCTACACGCCCCAGATTCGTCGAGTAGTACCCATCCGTCTCCCACGTGCACGTACCGTCCGATCATGCTGCCACTACCTCTCTCAGTTTGATGACGATCCTTGGCTTGTCCGAATAATGTTTGTGTGTGACCAGCGAAACGACTTGGTTGTCATCGTTCCAGGCAATCTTGTTTAGAGCATCGAAAACACCTTTTACGCAATTATCAAGGTCGGGCTTTAC
Organism: Paenibacillus sp. FSL P4-0176; assembly: GCF_037975265.1. Classification (NCBI taxonomy): domain Bacteria; kingdom Bacillati; phylum Bacillota; class Bacilli; order Caryophanales; family Paenibacillaceae; genus Paenibacillus; species Paenibacillus sp. FSL P4-0176. Next base: position 1,664,182 of record NZ_CP150242.1, on the reverse strand, counting down.
TACAGGCATCGTCTCGCCGACTCTAGCAGCCTCCTGGCGCTTTTTGCTCCAACTCGCAGGAATTGGGTGGTAAAAGTGTATCTCTGCCTGTACGGCCCGTCTGAGGGGCTCAGAACAATACTTCCTTGCGTGTGTGCCGATGAACTTCTTGTAGCTGAGATAACGTTGAGCCGTGGCACTTGTCCATTTCCCGTTCTGTGTCATGCGGACCGCACCCATTGGAGCGATGTCCACGGTAAACTCAATCAAGCTGCACCACCTCCTCTCCGTTTTACAATCAGCTCATGGTTAACCCGTGTCTTGGGTACGCCTACCTCTTTGGCAATGTCCGACCGCAACCAGCCGTAGTCTGCCAGTTCGATGATCCGGTTACTCTGCTCTGGTGTAAGTGGTACGTCCAAGCTTTCCATCAACCGGTCTGCCTCCGGCTCTTTTCTCGTTTGCACGTACATCTTGTATTCCTCACCAATCTGTCGACCCATCGGTTTCTTTGTCTGTTTCTGCTCCTTGATCTGTCCGCCTGCTTTATACCATTTCTTTCTCATGCTGCTTCCTCCTCAGTATCGTCTGCAAAGGCCTCTCGGCCCCTGCGCATAAATTCTTCCCAGTCTTGGTCCATCAGGTCGTAGTCGTCGATTGGTTGTTTCACGGTGTTAATCCTCCGATCGCAATCTATAATTCAGCTCGATTCCACCCTTTATCACCACTTTGTAGTCCCGGCACATCTCGTTAATCCGACTACCTAGCGCCTCGTCGATCTCACATATGCCTGATATAGTCCGTTCCGAGCTGATCAGCATGGGCAGATTGTTCAGATAGCGATAATTTACGATTGCGAAACTCTGCTCTGCTTGGAAGTCAGTCGGTTTCTGGCGTCCCTTGTACATGTCGTCGATGAATAACACCTCGGCCTGCTGTAGTTGCCGGATGCGTGTGTCCAGCGTGTCGAGATTGTCCTTGATCTCGTTGAAACCTTCGACCCAAGGAAAGTAGTGGACGCCAACTCCCTTTTTTAACAGGTAATTGCACACGGCCATGGCCAAATGTGTCTTCCCACTGCCCGGCCGCCCCAATAGAGCTAGGCTGTTCTTCCGCGTGCTGCGAATGTCGAAGAAATTCTTGGCGTATGCTCCGGCTTTCTGATACGCAAGCTTAATGAGCTCCGGCCGCCCTTCTTCTTCGAAGTTATGGAATGTCTTCTGCTGGAATTCTTCAGTGATTTTGCTTGATCCCATCAGCCGTTCAATCATCCGCTCTCTGACGCAGGTGCAATCTTCCCATTTGTCCATGTAATCAAATGGTTTGTCGCTCAGGGCAACGCGCTGGATGCGGCCGCCCATATCTTTGCATTTGTCACAACGGTATTTCTCAGGTTCCTGCTCCGTTTTAGCGATCGAGGAAAGCGAACTCGCTCTCTGCCGAATTTCCTCCAGGTTGAATTCCTTTTTCAAAGCGTCTTTGAGACTCTGCATGGCTTACCCTCCGTTCTTTTTGTTCTTTCGACTGCCGGCGACTGTATATACCTTCTTTGATCCAACGCTCAGCGATAGCTTGCATAAGTTTCAAGTTGGGTTGCGAACTGCTTTCGCCTGTTTCCAACATCAATTCCGTTATAAAGGACTCGTCGTAGTCCTTCTTTTTCAGGTTTATGACAAATTCAGATATGAGTCCGTTCATGTTCAATCCACCGAATACTTTTGTATAAGTTCCCATGATAGATTCGTCAGTCGTGGTGGCCGAAAATCGCCCTGTTTCTTCTTCTTCTTTTTCTTCTTCTTTTTCTTCTTCTTTTTCTTCTTCTTTTTCTTCTTCTTCCCCCAAGTCTATGGATAGGGTAGGGATAGGGTATCCATAGTCCTTGCATAGTCTTCCGAAACGGTATAAATATTCGGTATTTTTAATGGATTGCAACTCTTTCTCGACACACATCCGAACCTTCGGACTTTTGATAGAGTTGTACTTCAACCAGTTGACCAACATGATTTCTTGTGTATGATCGTTATAGAGTACCTTGCCGTACTGCACGAAACGTTCCAGAAGCTTGTCCACTGTCTCGCGGTGGTAACCTGTCTCAAACTCAACGATCCTTTTCGGTAGCTCATATATGCCGCATTGGGTCGTTTTTGAGTTGGTCATGAGGTACAGGTAGAAGTATTTTTCCTCTGGTGTCAGGCTGATAACAAACGGGTCCTGCCAGAAGGAGACTTGTATCTGTCTGTAAACTGCCATGTGCTCACGCTCCTTTTTGTATATCCAAGTAATCCTCGATCTCCGCTATCTTGATCCGTGCCCACCTGATCAGTTCTTCGTTAAACTCCATCGCGCCATAGTCATCAAACTTCTTTGCGTGCTCAAAATTTATTGCCGCCTGTTCCATCGTCGCTTCCCACAACGCTAATTCAAGTATCTTCAGATCGTTGTTAGATGTCATCCTTTGTATCCTCCTTGGGTATAGACTCCCTACCCTCTAACAGGTTTTGGTTGTCCCAAATGTTGCCGATAATCTCTGATCGCTCTGCATAAATCCAAAGTTCTTGACCCCATACTTCGAGTCTGCCATATTCTTCACTCCACTCAACCGCTGCCCGTTCTTCTACTCTGGGGTCTCCCTGGAGCGACCATCCACCGGAACCGTCCGGAAGGTACATTCTTGCATCAGAGTAGTGCCTCAAGATATCACCCGCGAATATGCGTTTTCCGTTTTTGTCCTCTAGTCCCGAGTAAAGGCAAACCGTTTCCGGTCGCACTTGATAGGCGAATGGTAAGCCCATACTGTTTGAAATGTAATGACCCTTTTCAATCTTCATGTAATTGTGCTTAAGTACCGCCAGAAGTCCGAAATGCCACTCACCATTTATACTCATGCCGCGAAATTGTATCTCTCTCATGCTTCTTCCTCCCCAGGTAGGTTGATAACCGCATAGTGGGTGACAACTGGCATGTCAACCAATTGGTCATACCCTGTATCACTCGTACACTTGTACCATGTGTATCCGTGTTTCGGGTTGCTTGCATGGAACGCCATCACTACACCGATTCCATTTGTGATAAGGTGCGGAACATGACTTTGGATGCTCCGATCATTCTTTTGGTATTTGCGCCACTCTATCATTCTGTATCCGCTCCTTCCTTGGGAGCCAACAACTCACTGTTGTCATGAATGTTCCCAATAACTTCTCCATCAGCTATATATGCTAGATGCAGTCCCATCAAAGGAACGTTGCCTCTGAATAGTTGGAACATGCCGTAGTGAAATTTAACATTGAGGTTTTCAGGCAATGAGCCACTGCTGTCAAAAGTTAACTTGTTTACTCGGATGATATCTCCGTCATAAATGTCCCTGTTTTCTCCGTCCTTAACGCCAGTTATTTGACCTACAGTTCCCGGATCTACTAGCTGCCATGTCTCAGTGGCGAAATATTGATCATCCCACTCAACTATCTCTCCGACGATTGCATCATCACCGATCAAGTAACCGTATACCCACTCGCCTGTTTCAATATGTTTGCCGCGATATTTGTTATTCATCTTGTATATCCTCCTATTTGGGGAGACCAGACCTGATCCGGCCTCGCTTCGCTTAGTATTTTGGTCGCCTCGGAGCCCTTCGGACTATTATTCACTGTCTGCCTTTCGAGACCAGTTACTCAAACCCATAATTACGTATCCTTCTTTCACATACTCCGGCGCGTCCAGAATGTAAGTCACACGTTTACATAATCCACTTCCGGTTCTGATCTTTGTTTCAGGGTCAATTTCAAGTAGAAACAACATATCGCCCACCTGGTAATCACGGTCATTCAAGCGAACCTCAAACGTCTTAATGCCATCCCACAGAGCCTTGAAATACTCAGGCAATACTTTCAACTCATGTTTCTTGGTTGTACGCTCCATTCCGTCTATCCCTCCTATGAATGTTATAAGTCCAGTACAGCCAATAGAGCTGCCTTGCATATTGCTTCTGATACGTTCTCACTGGAATAATCTTTACGTCCGATCCGCACATCTACTTCACAGGCTGTGTTGTGCATCTTCATTTCCCATGCCCATTCCTTTTCAACCTGTTTAATGACCATCCAGGCTCTGTATATGTCCGTAGACCAGTTCCGATTAATAAAATAGGATAATTCCACACTGCCTCTCGGCGGCATCATAGCGTAAGCGTGGGCTTCACTCATGTCTGGCGGCACCAACACCTCCCCATGCTCTACAGGTCCGTCATAGTCATGCGTAGGGCCTGTTATGCGCCGCCATCCGAATATGTGTTCAGCCACCATCACGTTCAGATCGATTCCAGGTTCAGCATTCTCCACTTGCTCCCGGGTCAACGCTGTTTGTGTCATCTATATGTCCTCCCCCTGCATGAATTTTCGAATTTCTGCCTTGTGCTCTTCCATTTGCTCCCGAGTGAATCCGAGTTCAATCCGCTCTCTCAACTCGCCTATGAAGCTTTCGCTTTCCTCGATTGGAAACATATCGTTGTACTTCTTTGCTGAATGCAGGAGAAACAACAGTTCTTCCAGCGTCATAAGTTCCTGTTCACCGCGTAATACTTTGCCTTCAAGAAAATCTATTGTCAGTTCATCCATGTGTTATATCCTCCTTAGTAGGGAGAGGCCCAAAGGCCCCGACCCTAAAATTGGTTTGCTAAATTCCATAATCCTTGCTGCCCTTTAGCTGGAAGAGGTTCAGAAAGCTTTTCGACCTCATCCATGCGCCAAGCGTAGCGACCAGTTTCGTACCAACCAAAAGCAAATTCCTTGTTCCCTTGTCCGATCCATGTATGCGGCGCTCCGGATTTAAGTAATACCGCATCACCCAAATGTTCAATGTATACTTCGTGGCAGTCTGAGAGATTCGCTGTAGCAACAACCGCTCCTGTCGGGAGATTGTCTGCTGTATAGCCGTGACGCTCCAAAGCGGCTTTGATTTCAGGTTCAGCACACGCTTTCTTATCAATTTTCTTCCCCGCATGAATCGCGATATCGCCCCGGTGTTTGGTAGCCCAAGAACGTGTTTCGAATTTCTTTTCTCCCACAGCGATCAATGTAGCCCACGGCTGAATGATTGTTATTGCCTTCATTGGTTCCCCTCTCCTTCCTGACCCACCAAACCTATGATCTTGCGGAATGCATCAAACTCTTGATCAGCAAGATCTAGATCGCTCGAACTCAGGTCTCCTAGAAGAATTAATTGATAAAGTTGTTCAGCGTGATGGTGTAAGCCTGATATGGATTTCCGTATCTCTTCAAGCTTCTTGTGGAGTTGTCGGGACTCTCGATGGGCTTCCTCAAACCGATTCCGTTCGTTGTGATATTTAAAGAGAAGATTGCGTCGAGGTTCGTCCATGACTCGCTTGAACTCTTCTAGTTCTTTTTTGAGCCGATCCCGTTCAACAATTGCCGCTGCTGATATAGCGACCTCATCCGTTATCTGTTTGGTTAACGTCTCAATGGTGCTGTCCTTGATTTTAAGAACACTGAGCAGTTGAACGTTTTGATCTAGCATCTTAAACACCAGTCTGATACTCATGACTGTTCTTCCTCCCCTAATCCATTTGGCGATACGCGAGCACTTGATAACCTCTTCGTTCCATCTCTGCTACAAACACCGTCACAGCCTTTGTGTTAACGTCTCCTTGCCCTTTGCTGACCGTCAGCAACTTTCATTGGTATATCCCTCCTTGGTTAGAGGCCGGAGCCTCCATCGTTACTCAGCAGTGTTTTTCAGCTCGTTCACTTCTGCAGCACAATCTTCGTCGGACATCGTTTCAAGCAGGCTTTCCTCGTATCCAATCTCACGCAACAATTTCCGATCATCGAATTCATTAGTCTTGCTCATGTGTGTTATCTCTCCTTTGGTGGGCCTAGCCCAGATATGTTCTCAAATATTTGGAATTGGGTAACTCGCAACTAATTTTTTCAGTGTGTCTTGCAGGTCTGGATTTGATTTTATTTCTATCGCAAAATCACTAGGTATCCTGTTTGCAGATAGGATCAGATCATGTCTATTAACGTCTAATGCTAGTGCCAATTTAACAATCACATTCTCAGACGGCACATATTCTCCGTTTTCGATCTTGCTGATCATGGTAAAATCTACAGATACTAACTTAGCCAACTGTCGTTGTGACATGGATTTTTCCGTTCTTCTGCGCAAAACAATCTCTTCCAATTCCATTTGTGTCTCCGCTCCTTTATGTGTGGTGGGAAGGGAGGGTATTCCCTTCCTCTGTTAACCTTTTTTCGGTCCATACAAGATGCCCTTGATACCTTGGTGCATCGCTTCGGCATCGCCTGTTTCCTCGTATTCCTTGACGATCTGTTTCAGCCGATTATTCACATCAGCAATGACATACTGCTGCCTAATCTCTCTACGAGTCATTGTCATGTCGTCATGTCGTGGTAAATGTTCCAGACGAGCTGATATCCATTTGCCAATCCCTTGATTTTTGTTTCATAGAACAGTCCGATTTCGTCCGCATCCTCTAACCAAGGGTATTCGTCCAAGTCTGTCTGCCATTGCTGCTGAATCAATTCGTCCAACTCGTTGCTGTATATGAGTTTCTGTGGCTTTGCTCCGTATCTTATGGCTAACTCTTCGTTATCGAATTCAGCCTGTCTGACGGCCTCATACAGCGCCATTCGAGCCTTGATGGTAAATGTGCCTTGTCCGTACTCAAGAACCTTTCCTGAGCGCATCCGCCCCGCCTTGTTGCGCGGATCTTTGTACATCTCGATCATTAGGTTACGCAGATCAACGTACGGTTGTAGCCATGGATGAGACTTTGCGAACTCTTGCGAACTCTTGTCAATCTTGACCACCGGGCAGATAATGCAGCCTGTACGTGCGCCGCATGGATCGTCTGTCTTCTCGTCAGCTCCGGCCTTCCGCTGCCGCAAGCCACATTCGCCTGTTGCATCCTTGTAGAGCTGTCCCAGTTCCTCAGCGTCACCCCATGCCATTCCTTCGCGAACCAGATATGACCAAACATCGTCCAAAGTGAAGTTAACAATCGGCATCAGTTCTGTATTACTTCGGTACTCCGATTCCTGGCGTGCCTCAATATTGCGCCGCCGTTCTGCTGACTCCGACAACCGCACTCCGGTCAATGTAAGCACTGGAGCAATATCCTTATGCGCCTTCTGGCTTGGCTCGATTTTAAGTCTTCCAGTACACCATCTGCTCATGCGACTTTTTGGTAACGGATACCCCTTCCCAATGGTTAAGAACATGAAACTGTTTTCGTTAGTGGACTGTACCTCCACAATCTCAATTGGTAACCCTTCGCGCTCTACCAATGTTTTTATCTTCGCCAGCTCCGATTGCTTGAGAGGATCCGTCACGAAGTCCAGTCCAGTATTTGCTGTAGTCAGGTACACCGTCCGCGTCAGCAATGCCGGGTTGTTGCGCTTGAGCATCAACATAGCTTTGACTAGTAAATCAAACGCCACGGTGCTATCCTTGCCGCCGCTGTATGCTGCAACCCATGCGCCCGGTTCGCTCTCATCCGTGTATGCCGACAGGATCGCCGCTATAGCTGCTGTTGATTTCATTTTGTAATCATCCACTGTGTGTCTTGTCTCCCTTCCTCTGTTATCCCCGGTGGGGTGCCTTTGCTGGCGTTATATCGTTACCTTGGACTCAATGTACTGCTTGATTCCCTTAACCTCTTCCAGAAGCTCTGAGAGAGTCGTAGCAGTACTTTCCATAACCTTCATCTTCACGATCTTATTCAAGCAGCTTTGTACGTCCGGATAGTATCCGTGTGTTTTGTAGTTCTCAGTTACCTTGCCGCCTTCGCCTACCGTTTGTTTGCCTGAGTACTCTTTGATGATGAATTGCATGCTGTCCGATTCGATGTACAAGTTTTCTTCTATCTGAATTTTCATGTGAGTGTATCCTCCCTTAGATGGTTTAAAATTTACTCCACTACAATTCTGGTGACGTTTGATTTCATGTTCAGCGGCTTTAAAGTTTTGTATGTTGCCAACAAATTGAAAACCATCACTCCGTCTTCAACATGCAACTCTGGTAAGCAGTCCTCATCATCTGCGTAGAACGGCGCTAACACTGCCATGCCTTCCTGCTCGTCAATTCCGATACAGATCAATGGTGTTGCGTCATCGAATATAAAAGTCTCGTATAATTTCATGTTCTATCTCTCCCTTAGTTTTGGTGGGTTATGCGTTGTATTGGTGATAACTCCGGTGAGCCCAGCTTCATAGCAATTACGTGATCCTGTAGGATGGGCATCCACGTTTTCTTGCTGCTGTGTACCAGCTGATGCATTTCCGTGCTGAGCAGGATGCAGTTGTCCGTCTCATACTTTCCGCCTTGTGATCCGTACACGATGCGGTGTAACTCCAGGCCGGGTCCCGGCACGCCACTCAGGACGCACCAGTTACCTCCCTCACGCTCGATTACCGCCTGCCGCACCTTTTCCTTCGTCATGTATTCCGGGTCCGTGTTGCGCTCTCTCTTCGCCTTAGGCTGCTCTTTCCGGTTGTGGTGGTTGAACAGGTTCATCCGCCAGGGCATGATGTTCTTTTCCTTCTTGCGTGCCAGTGACATGGTCTACCTCCTCCGTGGTAATGTGTGGATCAGACATCCGATTGCTATCCCCATTGAAGTTCCTAACATCAGCATCACTATTCCAAAAGCAAGTTGATTCATGAGTGTGTATCTCCTCTCCGAATGGTCCGTCTGTTACTGGGATGATTGGGCTGCCGTCGTCGTAGAATAGGGTGTCTTGGTATCTCATCAGGTCACGCTCCTGCTGGATATTCGTTCAGTTGATTGATCAGTACGCTGGCTTCCTTCTTGGTCAGATCCTTGATGCTGTCTTTTCCGTTGCCGACCTGACTGACCAGCAGTTTGAAGTCAGCGTCTGATATGCGTTTGTCATTCTTCAAACGGTGGCTGTATTTGACCTGTGCAGCACTTATAAGCATGCTTGCAGTTGTGTTATCTTCGTTGTTATTTGTAGTGTTTGTTTTCGGCGCTTCTGTTTTCCGTTCTTCTTGTGTCGGTGGAGTATCAACTGTTTGTCGCTTACCGTTGTATTGGAATCCCTCTGGCAATGCCCATGAAGGCAATTGAGGTTCGGATACAAGTACGTGGGATCGACCCGCTGCCTTAATTGGAACCCACATGTTTTCCAGCTTGTACAAGTACCTGCCGATTCCCCATTGATATGCCGCACGCTTCATAGCATCCGACAGTCCACCTTTAACAGCTTCCATGTTGCTGTCGTCCGCGCCGTCCCACTTGGTAATCCACTCACCTTCAACCTTCACGCTGATACCGCACAACTGGCTTTTCTCTTTCCACTCACGGTATTCATTGCGCCATCCGAATACACCGAACACTTCATCAAGCCTGTTCTGTATGGCACGGTTGGTAACGTAGGCAAGTGCAATCCCTTTTGTCTTGTCGCCATTCGTTGAACCTACACGCCACTCAATTTCCTCCGGCGGGAATGGGTCCTGAAGTCGCTTCATGATCTCCTGTGCTTCCATCGTCCTCTACCTCCTCCAGCTCCAATAGTTCCCATTCTCCACGCAATGTGCGTATAACGAAGTTCTGTGGTACGTCCGGGCAGTGCCGTGTTGTTAACCAATGCTCCATATCATCTTTACGGGGCAATCTCAAAGCTTTCATAAAGTCGTCTGTCGGTTGCGCTACTCTGTCCAAGAAGTGACCTTTCTTATGCTGTGGGATGTATCTGTATTGTGTGGGCATTCCATTCTTCCTTTCGTTGTGGTATATTGGATGTAATTCAATTTGCAAATCGTCTTTCTAAGGCTGCCGATGCTACGGCGGCCTTTTCTCGTCTAAGGGCAATGGCACTGTTCATCTGGTACACCCGTTTCAACGTCTCAGTCAGCGTCCCTCTCTGGCTTGCGATCTGCTCCAGCTGTTCGAAGTGTTTTCGGTCTGTTGGCGGAACTTTCATCCTTTCTCACCTCCACTAAGTTGATTGGTCTTCCCCACCCGAAGTATTCAATGATGTCCTCCGTTCGTTTGAACACCATCTCTTTCCGTTTCTTGTAGTGTTCTAAGATGTCATCCACGCTTTTAAAAGTTTCTTCATCACTCACGCTGTCTTCAGTTCCTCCTCAATTGCTCGATCAAGCTCATAGTGCAGACGCTCTTGTTCCTCTCGTGCCATAACCTCGGCATCGTATTCGGATTGCGTCCAGATCTTCACAGGTACATGCTGGTTGTTGTACAGGTCACGGATCAGGTCATTGTAGTCGAAGGCCTGACGTTCCAACACTCTGCCGCCTTGCGTAGACACGATATAGGTTGTCATTGGATCTACGTTACTTCGAAGTCCCTCAGCTGGCATCGTCGTATCCTCCAATCTTCCGTACTGTGATAAACACGCTGTTATCTACCGCTTCAAGCATGCATCCTTTGCAGTGCGGTTGCCGATCCTTTCCCTCGTACACTTCGTACTCAGCGGGACTTCCGCATCCGCAGTTAGCTGCTGGGCTGATGAACGGGATCATGTTGTCTTTCTTCGTACCAACCAGTTTTAAGTTACGCATTCTTTTTCAGCTCCTTTTCGCGTTCTGCTTGGATCTCTTTCCAGTACTTCCGGTTCAGCAGGATGGCCATCTCATGCACCTTCCGCCACGCTTTGTCTGACATGCCAGGATTGTATCCGTCCATACTGTCGCCACCTTCCGATATTTTGTGTACAATATATAGGGCTTGTCTTTACATACATATCTGCATGTTGTGTTTACTTAGACTTACATCCACAGCTGATCCTTGTACCACTGAATGAACCTGATTCCGCCAAAATATCTAAGAGTAATTCTTCATCCAGTTGGAATTCATTCCCGCATTTGAAGCAGCGGGTGTAAATTTCGTCACCGAAGATTTCAATTTCTTGTTGCTGGCCGTCTATTTCCTTTTTGATGTAGATCATATTAGTTCGCCTCTTCTTTCTTTTTTGGGTACCAGCCATGGATGAAGTCGATAGCTAATTCAAAGTCTGAACGCTTAATCTTGTCGTATTTCGGTACTGAGAAATGTGATTTCAAGGCACGGTATATGGATTGGAAGTGCGCTTCATATCCTTTTTTCATCAAGAATCCCACTCGTGCATTTACGGACTCCTGAATGTCAGCCTTCTGGTTCTCAGTCAGCCAGATTTCGTTGTCTACTACCAGTTGTAGGCGGCGATTATCTTTTTGTACTTGGTTGAGTTCTTGTCGAAGATCTTTCATGTTCAGCACAGCCAGTTCCAAGATACCTTCAATCGTGGTAGGCACTGTAGTCGGGACGTTCATGTTTTGAAGCCGTTCTACTTTATTGAAGTAATCATCTACTAAAGTTTCGTATGCTTCCCAAGCTTCATCTGTACCAAGTGATTTAGCGTGGAACAATGCTCCTTTAGCAGTCCAGAGGTAGAGAACCGGAGAATGTTTTAACTGATCGTCAATTTGGTGACTAGTCTTAAATTCTCTCAATTCAGTTCCGCTAAGAACAAAGAAATGCTTTCCTTCAACATATCTCTTTTTGTTTCTTGTGAAGTTCTTACTTACGGATTTGGCATCTGTGCCATATGCCTCTGCTAATTGGCTGCTTGTTAGTACTCTCTGATCATTTTTTTCAATTGCTTTTAATTGGTTCATGTTTATTCGCTCCTTTTAAGCTGTTTTTTTGGGTTTTTGACTCGTTTCGCGTCCAACATCTGCAAAAAAAAGGTTCATATCAAATCCTAATGTCGCTGAAATTAACTTTGCTGCCCGTCCACTCGCATCTTTGCGTCCTTGCTCAATCTCGGCGTAATAACTACGGGAGATACCAGACTGCTTGGCTGCGTCATTTTGCGTTAATCCTTTAGCCTTACGCATTTGTACTAACCAGTGGCGCATGTGTTTCACCTCCTTGACGCGCTTTGCGTCGTTGCTATGTTTTGATTATATGACGCACTTTGCGTCATGTCAACAATCTTTTTAAAATTACTGACGAGTTTTGAGTCAGGATGTATTGTGATTCATTTCGCGTCGTTATAATACTGATAGAAGTGAGGTGGAGTATTTGCTTAGTGAACGACTGTTGGAGTTAAGAAAAGAAAGAAGATTAACGCAACAAGAAATCTCTAAATCATTGAAAATGGCAAGAACAACTTACTCTGGTTATGAAAATGGATCACGGGAACCAGATAACGAAACATTAAATAAGATCGCAGATTTTCTAGAAGTTTCAGTGGATTATTTATTAGGAAGAACAGAACAGAGAAAACAGGTTCTATCGGAGCCGTCAAGAGCATTGATCGACTCGCTGAACCTGACTGATGAGGAAATTATGAAGAACATCCGATTTGAAGTGGATGGCATCGAGCTTGAAGAAGATGATGTCAAGCGATTCATTGGACTTGTAAGACTTGAAAGATCTATGAGGAAGAAACAATCAGAGTAAAATACGCTCTGATGTAAACAGGTTTTACTTCATTGGCGTCCATCTCAGATATCTTTTCAACTATGAGATCCGGGCTTACGCCGACTTCTAACAGCGTCTCTCTTGTCACATCAAAAACGATCCTTTTATCCATGTTTACCATCTCCCGTTCTCGTAGTTGCCTTTTGGTAATACCTATTCTAAGGGAACGTATGTTCTGTTACAAGATAAAAAAATATATTAAGGTGGCAGTGCGATGGAACCTATCCCCGTCCGCTGTCGTATTCCCGAACATCTTGAGAGGATTGGAAAGAAACAGCAATGGCTTGCAGACAAGGTAGGAATGAGTAAATCACGTTTGTCAGAAATTGTGAACCTTCGAAGCACCAATATCTCGATAAAACGAGCTGTACTCATTGCCTATTATCTTGAATGCAAAGTTGATGATCTGTGGAAATGGGAAGTACGGTAGCAGAGTGGCATTTCCGCTGCTCTCGGGAAAAAGTTCCGAATTAACGTAACTTTTAGTATGCACCTCCATCAACTCAAGTTAAATATAGCACGAATTGTTGAATTTTGGCGATAAAATATACTAGGGAAATCCAAGGAAATAATTTACAATGAGTTTAATACATATTATAGGAGGAAATTTGTAAAATGATGACGATTGTTGGTATCGCTGTGTTGAGTATTATCCTGTACCCAGCGAAAGTCTTACTAAGGTGGTTGCTTGGTTTTTTTGAGTATAGAAACACATTAAGATCATGGATTACTTTTATTGGACTCTCGATAGCTTATCTTATTTTTATTACGCAATATTCAGGAGAATGGGATGCTGTCATCAGAGGATCTTTAGCTGTTATTCCAGTGTTTTTAATGTACTTAATGGTGGATTTGCAAAAAGCTAAGCTTCATAGTAAAGTGGTCTCTTTCTTCCATCATATAGCCACACGGATAGTCATATCCATTATAGCTTTTGGGATAGTCATAATATTTTACCAACAACAGTTTTATCAGAACAATGTAGACGATCATCTCTTTTTAATAAGCACACCAATATCCATAATTTACGTTTGTGTGATTATGAGAAGACGAAAGAAAAAAGTTAAGATTAAACGAACAGCAAGCGAGGCAATAGAATCTTTAAAAAGATGACTCGATGTTTCTCCAGTCATAGTCAAAACCCAAATTTGGGTTTTGATCAGGGCTCAGATCTGAGTTTTGTAATTATGCACGAGTGGATTTTAACTACACACGTCACTCAGCCCAAAGTTGGACTCAGTAACCTGCACCCTTCTGGGTGCTTTTTTCTATCACTTCGATTACACTTTTACTATCAATGTTCGCAGGAGGACTTTACATGAAAGCAGCTATATACATCCGGGTATCTACTGACATGCAGGCTGAGGACGGATTCTCTATAGAAGGACAACGTACGCGTTTGGAAAGCTTCATACAGTCTCAGGACTGGTCTGTGCATGATTACTATATAGATGAAGGTAAATCCGCCAAAGACCTCAATCGTCCTGAGATGCAGCGTATGCTTCAGGATATGGAGGCCAAGCAGTTTGAAGTCATCGTAGTGTACAAACTCGACCGTCTCACTCGCTCCGTTGCGGATCTTCACGGACTACTGAAACGCTTTGATCAATTCGGTGTCAAGTTTAAAAGCTCTACAGAGGTGTTTGAGACAACAACGGCGATGGGTCGATTCTTTATCACGCTTGTTGGTGCAATGGCTGAGTGGGAACGTGAGACGATCTCAGAGCGTGTCCGGTTTGGTGTGGAGCAAATGATTATCGAAGGTCGCCGTCCAGGCGGTGTTATTCCATACGGTTACACCCAGAGCGAGGAACTAATCCCGGAGGAAGCTGCGCTCATTCGGTATGCGAGAGACCTCTACATGGGTGGCTTGGGATACAAAGGCATTGCTATGAAGTTAAACCGTGAAGGTAAGCTACGCCGTGGACAAGAATGGACATCAGCTACAGCAGCCTATACATTGGAGAACCCTTACTATGCAGGGATACTGCGGTTAGGTTCAAAAACATCAGACGGCAACTATGTTAATGGCAATCGGGACAGACGGGTGAAGTGTCTGTATGGTGATGGATCACATGAGCCTATATTTACTAGAGTGGAGTATGAGCAGCTTAAAGAATTCATGGAACGCAAGTCCCATGGCGGTTTCAGTCGTGTACAAACATATTGGTTCAGCGGTGTACTTCGATGCGGACGCTGTGGAGCTGCTATGTTTGGGCGTATGACGACAGCGCGTTCAACGACTAATGGTAAAGTTCGCACCCCTTACTATATTTGTTCCAACAAGCACTCGAATAAATCTTGTGACATGCCTATGTTCCGCCAGGTACACGTAGAGCATTTGGTTATGGAGTACATCAGCAAGATTAAATGGGACATGAAAACGGCTGGGGAGATCGCGGCAGGCATGGAACAAGCGGTTGCGGATAAGCAGGATGAAGCGGCAGAAGCGCGCAGAGAGATTAATCGTATTACTGAACGCCGGGAGAAATGGCAGTACATGTTCGTTGAAGGGTTAATTGGGAAAGATGCGATCCGTAAAAAGATTGCCGAGGAAGATGCAGCTGAGGAAGCGGCTCGTAAGAAGCTGGCAAGCGTGAAGAATTCACTTTCGGTTATGCCGGATACGGCTGTCCTGGAAGACCTGCAAACGCTGTGGAAGCACATGGATGATGAAGAGAAGAAGACGATGGTCTATGAGGTGTTCGAGAAGATTGTTTTGAATACGCCAGAAACAAATGTTAAGGGTGTTAAGAACAAATTTTTCAATGCCAACATTGAGGAGATTAAGTTTAATTGACCACCATTATGTACTATATGGACTTCCATCATGTCCTGTGTTCATGGCCTGTAACATATCCAGCGCTTCTGCGCCCCTGACTTCCCCAATCACAATCCGGTTTGGACGCATCCGTAAGGAAGACTTGATCAGATCCCGAATAGATATCTGCCCCTTGCCTTCGGTATTGGCATTCCGCGTTTCCAGTGATACCAGATTTGGTACCGTAACAATCTGTAACTCAGCCGAATCCTCAATGGTAATAATCCGCTCATCGGCAGGGATGAACTGTGATAATGCGTTCAGAAAGGTCGTTTTTCCCGATCCGGTCCCTCCTCCAATGAAGATGTTATATTTGCTCCGTACCAACTGCTGCAATAATTCTGCCGCTTCTTCATGCAGGGCACCCTTTTCAATCAGATCGGACATCTTCATCGGTTCACTGGGGAATTTACGAATCGTCATCGTGGGGCCTTTCAAGGCAATAGGCGGCAACACGATATTGACCCGGGAACCATCCTTTAAACGGGCATCTACGATTGGAGAAGACTCATTTACAATCCGGTTTACCCCGGACACAATCATCTGGATAATATCCTCGAGCCGTTCCCTTGACTCAAATTCAAGGGTGATCTGGCTGACTTCACCTTCCTGCTCCACAAAAATCTCCTTGTGACTATTGATCATAATCTCCGTAATATCGGGATGATCCACAAGTGGCTGCAAAATATCCAATCCACGAAAGGAGTCAAATAATCGCTGTACCAGCGTATGACGCTCTCCTGAGGTCAGATCATCCAGCTTCGGGTCAGTAAGAACTTTGCGTTCTATCCCCTGCCACAGTTCATCATCTCCTGCGGAAGAGGTTAGATCGAGGCCAGCCCTGACTTCCCTTCGCATCATCTGAAACTGTTCTTCACGATCCAGTATTCTATTGGATGAATCCGTCATAACACCCACCGATCCTGCTTCTGAATTCGTCCCGTCTGCTTCAATTCTTCTTCGCCATCTTGTACCAGCATGGCACATAATCTCTTCACTTCACGTTGGAAGATCGGAGAACTAAGCATGACTTCCTCCTGACTGAGTTGCTTCCAAGAAGGGATATAGGGTAACACTGCATCCAGATGCAGATCAGGGCGTGGAAGTGCATTGACGACATTGTCCCGATATTTGTTAACCACAAAGCGTGAACGATCCAACATACTTTCGTATAGATCTGGCTTCGTACGCTCAGCATGCTGTAACCATTGTCCCCATCGATGCATGGCAGATATATCATCCTCAACCAACCAGACAAATGCATCTGCTGCATCCAGCACCCCTTCACTGCGCCCATCCCAACCGGAATCCCCATCCAGAATCAACACGTCATACTGTCCACAATCTGTTAAATAACGAAGCAGATTCGACGTATCCTCACGAGTCATTTGCAACAGTTCTTTCCGATTCGATAATGGCCAGAACACATCGGATTTCAGCGCTTCATGCCGGACCACATATCCGTCTACGCCCTTCGATTGTACCTGTAACTGCTTGCCGGATTCTTTTCTGCCCACCTTCAGATCGTATAACAGGCGTGACAATCCCGTCTCCGTATCCGGGTGACGCTGCCCACTTCTAGTAAGTCCCTTTTCCAGAAACGGGAGCGTACTGTCCAGCGTCTCCAGATTAAGATAGAGAACAGCATATCCTGCAAGTCCCAATTGCTTCGCCATATGCAGGGCCACTGCCGTTTTGCCACTTCCACCCGAAGCGGATACTACACCGATGGAGAGAGTCTCTTGCCCTGGATGGTGAACCTTCTTACGGCGCGGCTGCCGGCAAGCATGCATCACAGCATCCAGCAAAGCAGGCAAGGGTTGATATTTCATCAGCCGCTTGGCCTCATCCACCTCCTCCATCCCTTCACTAAGCATTAGCCAAGGTACACCTGATACTTCTCCCCCGTTATTCAGCCAGTCATTCAGAAACTCCGGTTCCGCAATAACCAGATCCGGTAATTCTCGACCTTCTTGCTCTTTCATGTGATCCCTGAACGAATCCTCTTGGGAGAATGCCGTGAAACGCACATGAAGACCAGATGAATTTCCCTGTACATAATCAAGCCAAGCGCTAATGTAATCTCTATCCTTTGAAACCAGAGCAACCTTCAGTACAATCAATTTTTCCTTCCCTCCTTGTCAAAAAGCACAAAAAAGCACCGTCCAATAACCGCATGAATATGCAGTATATGGACGGTGCTTCCGTCACGTGCTATGAATGTATGGATAATATAGCATACAATTTCTGGGGGAGCAAGGGATTTATTCTAACCCTTTTTCCTTAAGAGTTGTACGGTGAATCGAACTCAATAATGTTACGGTCCGGATCAAGTACAAAAATCTGCGCGAATCCAGCTACACTGTCAGGTCTCGCTTCATACTCAATTCCCTGCTGCTCCAGCCAGGCTATAGTCTCTGAATAACTGGTGACCCAGATCGCAAAGTGACCGTCTGTAGTATCAATCCCAGCCTCACGTAACGTGTGACCCTCTGGGTGCTGAAGCAGATGAAGCTGCTGGCTGCCGATAGCGTACCATGTACCCGTGGAGCGGAAGGCTGGACGTTCAATCTCCTGCATGCCCAGTAACCCCGAGTAGAACTTCTTCGCGATTTCCAGATCACGTACAGCCAGACTAACATGGTGGATGTGTGCATATTCAATCATCTTTTATATCCCCCTCTCTACTTCAATATGACTATACTATAACACCTTGAACCCTGACCATAATCTCCGCTAAACAGAAAAACACCCCTGATTCTAATCCGGTAAACCTCTCGGCTCACACAGATCTAGTTCAGAGGTGCCCTGCAAACGGGCATACAAGGATGCTCGCTTACCGCTTTAAATCATCTTCAGCACATTTGGCATAACCAAATTATTTTGCGCTATCCAATGCTTCTTGTGGAATCTTGATCTCTTCCACTTGATCGTGGTTAGAAAATGTACTGTTCATCTTCATGTCCATCGTCATTTTCTGTCCATTCTGTTCCATCTCCATGACCATGTTTACATCCGTACCTGCAGGCAGATAGGTTTCCTTGTTAATCATATATTTCATCTTCATGCTTGTAATATTCATTTGTTCAAGCATCGCTTGGGTCTGGGCATTCGATCCGTTTTGCTCCATCACGGCTTTGGCCAGTTCCTTTACGTTATCACCGGATACATTAGCGTTAATGACATAATTGTCGCCATCTTCTGTAACTTCGGTGTCTTCCTCAATCTTTTTGAACTGATCCAATTCACCTTCTGGATTCATGCTTGCTTTCATCTGCTCCACCAATTCTTTGGTTTGAGCTTCAGGAATTTTAACCCATTGTTCTCCCACTTGTGAATAGATCGTATCTGAAGTGATGTATTGCTTTACATTCTGCGCTTCCTGCCCAGACATTTCCATTTTCATCTCTTGGTAGATCATCATTGGATCTTTGATGATATCCATTTTGAGCGATGTTTTAACCTGTTGATCCTGTGACTGTTCACCAGCATCCAGTTTCAAATTCTGATCAATGTTTGCTTCAGTTGTGAAGCTTTTCATTTCTTTGGTTGCTGCATTCGTTTTGGTAATCAACTCATCCAGGGTAGGGATCTTTGTTTCCTGCTCCGCAGGTGTATTACCCTCGTTAGATGTTTCATTGTTGGTCGCTGGCGGCGTTGCCGTGTTGTCTGTGTCGTTTCCGCATGCTGCCAAGCTTACTGCTAATAATGCCCCGATAATTAATGTAGTCCACTTCTTCAAGTTGTTTTCCTCCCAAAATAGATATGATCTGTAGTCATTACCCAATTATTTCCGCTATTAATCATCAAATTTGGATACAATGTGTCGCACGAGACTTTTTCACAGAAATCGATCTTTGATCTCCGGTGTAGGCAACATACACGCTTCATCCTTGCCAAACCAGCGATAACGGTTGCGAGCAACCCAGTTATAGACCGCATTACGAATGAATTTCGGTATGATGATGAACACATATAACAACGGATAAGGAAATTTTAGACCTTTGGCCAATCTCAGTGCGGCGGTTGAACGTGTATAGTATTTTCCATTTTCAATCAGCACAAAGGTGTCCATACTGTCTGTCGACAAATTGCCCTTCGCCAGCAGTTCCTTGGCTACATCCGATTGAAGCGATGCAAAATGATATTTCCCTTCCGGATCACGCTTGATAATCCATTTGGTTAAGCCCTGGCAGAAGTGACAGACGCCATCCACCAGTACGATGGGATGTCCCTGATGCACATCTGTTTGATTTGCTGTCATATTGGCTGCCTCCTATTGTTGCGGTTAGAGTAACTTACCCAATCTGGGCCTTCTTGTTCACTAATTCTAAATTTATTTCTAGAGGTAGTTCAAAAAGACTGAACACCGCTCTTTTTGAACACGCATAAATGGGAAATATAAAGAAAAAGAGCGCAGGCATTGTGCCCACGCTCGTATCTGTCCGACAATTATTCCGTAACTGCCTTTTCCATCCATTGGTCATCGATCATCTGTTGATGCAGGTCACTTGCCCACTGGTCCATACATTTGCAAATGAAATCTTTGCGACATACTGGACAAGGGGTTTTCTGCAGACGGCTGATATTGGTCATCTTCCATTCCGGTGAACGGGTGTAGAATACACGGCATTTTGTACCGTCTACCAAATTCATTTTGAATTCATACAATCCGTCTTCCTTGTTACCATAAGCTAATTCTAAATCTGCAATACGCGGTCTATAAGACATGGATATCACCTGTTTAATTCAAATTTGGTTCATGCAATGACACTACTCAGTACTAAGTTATATTAAAGAAAATTCAGATCAATGTCAACTCGCGCATGTCTACCCGCCAAACAGAATATCCAGAATCGTCCCTACCTGTCCCTGTTTTTTCCCTTTCAAGACATCCGGATCAAATACTTCAACATACCCGCAGGAAGCACAAGCCACGAACAGGTAGTGATTATGCTGTATATCAAACATCTTACTCAGGCCTGCTCCTGACATGGAAACTTCCTTAATGTTACAATCCGTGCCCCTGCATTTTGTACACACAAATCGCCGCTCGATCATCTCTTCAATACTCATCTTCGTTCCCCCTTTATGGAATGTGTAGCATGAAGTGAGAGTGCAATTATGTAAAATAGTACGCGATCTGGCATCTAATCTCCTGCATCATGTCCTTATATGATAATCAACACAAAACCCTGCCGATTGCCAGCAGGGCTTTGTAGTCGAACATCAGGTATCTGGGATAACCTGCTCTATATGTTCCCTTTACTTACCAGGAGTCAAATCTTAAACTACGTTTAATACAACATCAATGTTGCCGCGTGTTGCTTTGGAATATGGACAGAAATCATGCGCCTTGCGGGCCAGTTCTTCTGCTTGACTGTGATCTACACCAGGCATGCTAACGTCCAGACGAACAGACAGCTGAAAACCGTCATCCGCAGGGTCTTTACCAATGGATACGTTACTTGTAACGACCACATCCTCCAATTTCACACCTGCTTTGCGTGCTACATTGGCAAGGGCACTTTCATAACATGCTCCATATCCAGCGGCAAAAAGTTGCTCAGGGTTAGTACCTTCACCACCGGAGCCACCAAGCTCTTTTGGCATTTTCAGATCATGCTTGAGCACGCCATCCGAAGAAGTCACCGAACCTGTACGTCCACCTTTAACTGTCGCTACTGCTGTATATAAAGCTTCCATTCAGAATCTCTCCCTTATCCATATAGTTTTTTACTGCCTTCCTTTCAATTTAAACTTCTGGCTCATTTTGAAACGCAATTTTGTATCTTTATCAGCTTTTACAACTTTATTATTTTCATGCATTTCAATGCCATGGCTGTATTTTCCCTAAGGTTGGGTAATATACGAAGGGGCATATTCAAGCTACAACCGAAATTTTGTGCTGATACATAAAAGTTGCACTAGACAAAAATAATTGAAGGAGTACAATGTAACAATAAACATAAAAATTTAGATATATCATGAGCGGTTTGTACCGCATCAATATCTCCAAATCAATAATTCAAAGTCAGGTGATTATCGTATGAGTAAAAAAAATCCGTTCAACGCTCCTTCAAGAGAATCATTATCTACTGCGGGCATGGCCCCTTCCCTTGGAGAAGCACATAGTTCCATGAAAGTTCCGCAGAATGCTGCATGGTGGAAGAAATTCCTCGCCTTTGTAGGCCCAGGATACCTCGTTGCCGTAGGTTACATGGACCCGGGGAACTGGGCAACAGATATCGCAGGCGGCTCGCAGTTCGGGTATACCTTGTTATCCGTTATCCTGTTATCGAACCTGATGGCCGTTGTCCTTCAGTCGCTGGCTGGCAAGCTCGGTATCGTCACTGGACGGGATCTGGCTCAAGCCTGTCGTGAACGATTCAGCATGCCTGTTGTTATGATGTTATGGATTCTGTGTGAGCTTGCCATTGCAGCTACCGATCTGGCTGAAGTCATTGGTTCTGCCATCGCATTAAAACTGTTATTTAACATCCCCATGTTATACGGCGTTATCATCACCGCAGTTGATGTACTCCTGATTCTTGTTCTGCAAAACAAAGGCTTCCGCGCTTTGGAAACTCTCGTCATTGTGCTGATGGCAACAATTGCCCTCTGCTTCGGGATTGATCTGTTTCTGGCAAAACCGGATATGGGCGGTGTTCTCCATGGTTTTGTACCAAATGTTGAGATCCTGCAAAACCCGGCTATGCTCTATATTGCCATTGGTATTATCGGAGCAACCGTGATGCCGCATAATCTGTACCTGCATTCTTCCATTGTGCAGACCCGTCAGATCGAACAGACACCACAGGGCAAAAAAGAAGCCATTCGGTACTCGACCATGGATTCTACGATTGCGCTGACACTGGCCCTGTTCATCAATGCAGCCATCCTGATTGTATCTGCCGCTGTATTTCACAGTGCTGGTATGACGCAGGTTGCTGAGATCGCTGATGCCTATCATCTGCTGACACCTCTATTGGGTACTACGGTCGCAAGTATCCTGTTCGGTGTGGCGCTGTTAGCATCAGGTCAGAACTCTACCCTTACAGGTACACTCGCTGGGCAGATCGTTATGGAAGGTTTCCTGAACATTCGAATTCCGGCTTGGCTACGCAGACTGGTCACACGTCTGATCGCCATCATCCCCGCGGTAATTGTGACAGCCATTGCAGGAGAACATGGCACAGAAGAACTACTCATTTTGAGCCAGGTCGTCCTGTCGCTTCAATTGCCGTTTGCTGTAATTCCCCTGGTGATGTTCACGAGTGATAAAAAAAGCATGGGTGCATTCGCCAACAAATTGTGGCTCAAAATCATCTCATGGGTCATTGCCGCGATTATCGTTGTGCTGAATGTATATCTGATCATTCAGACGATTCGGTTATTCTAATCTCATTTTAATTGGCTAAATACTAAAAAGGCTGATCAACTCCGGTATTTTATACCCAGTTGATCAGCCTTTATTGTTGCAATACAGCAACATGTTTCCTTTTATAGTAAAACTCAAACTCCAATAAACAACCATCTGCATCTAATCCTGATTTGGTATCAATAACGGCAAGAGTTGATCCAATGAATCAACGGTCCAATCCGCACGTTTGTCATCCGATAGTTCTGGCTGGAATCTTCCGTAACCCTGCATAATTCGAATCGTACGCATGCCCAGCTTCCGAGCAGGTATAATGTCGTTATCGATCCGATCGCCGATCATGACGGCTTCCTCCGGTTCACAACCGGCCTGCTTCAAGGCCACAGCGTATAACTCAGGGTCTGGCTTGGACACTCCTTCTTCAGCCGAACATGCCAGAACATCAACATACTTCCGCAAGCCATAGCTTTCCAGTCTCTCTTCCGTTCCAGGACTCTGATTGGCAATAATGCCAATGCGATAATGCCGTGACAACTGCTGAAGAACGGAATCCGCTGAAGGAAAAGGACGTTCAAGATCTTTTTGAAACTTCAGCTTGTCCTGAATCTGTTTCTGATGCCCCTCGTCTTCAACGAATGTGCGAATCGCCACTCTCATAGGCCATTGCTCATATTTTCGGTAACAACTCGCGAACAGTTCGCGTACCGCCTCAATTGTCACCGGATACCCCAAAGCACAAGCTTCACGGACAAACTGTCCGATAATATCATCAACCGGCTCCCATTCATCCACCAGCGTATCTCCAACATCAAAAAACAACCATTTCAATCCACCTACATCCGGCACGCCAATTCCTCCTTGTAAGCATAAAAAAGAAGACTCACCATCCTGCATGAGTCTCCTCAAACTTCCGTTTATCGATGAATCAATTTCATAATACCTTGAGTGAATTCTGAAATTGATTCTAATACATTCAATTATAACAGGCACCTTACACCTGAGCAATCACAAGCTATGGCATTAACCATTGAGGAGAAAGCCAACTTCCCCATTGAGCGAATATACAATCCGGTCTGCGCCCATGCCCCGATAGATGCCCTTAGGATGACTCTGCTCCGTAATGACGCACAGGGATTTCGATGTCCATGAACGGCAGATCTGTAAATAACGACAGGTCAGATTCAGGCTGTTCTCGAAAATAAACACGTTGCCTACGCTGCCCTGCGGCAAAAACCATTTTTGAGCTGCAGCCGTATTCATGCGAATGACATGTTCTACTCCGATTCTACGGAGTCTTCGCTCTTCCCCTGCACTGTTGGTTAGAACGGCAAACGGCATTTTTTTGTACATCAGCAATTTGATAAATTTGCGTCCTGCTTCATTTGGAGCAGTCACTAAGATCATCTCAGTATCCATCATTCGTTCCTCCCTTGGCGTGAAAAGACAACAAAAAAGAAGCGTGGGGGACCAAGGCCTCCCGAACGCTTCTTAAATAACCCATGGCGAAAACACCATGAACCAGCGTACGGCTTGTTGCCTCTCCCTTTAACGCTTACGAGGTTAGCTGACGGATTCGGGCGCGAGAGTCGCCCTATTTCCGGCTGTCACCGGAAAATTCACCCCATGAATGCCCACTGTCCTGGACAGCGCATTCCGTTGGTTCCCCCGTTTCCCATTCATTAATGAATGGAAACTCAGCGATTAAAACATCGTTCGTATATCTTAAGGTAAGATCGAGCGATATTATCGTTTGTTTCGTTTTTCAAGTACAATTTAGTTTAAATTGAAATTACGTTATGAATCATACACCCGTGCCATGTCGGTGTAAAGTCCGCCCAGATCACCAAATCGGCAGATTTTTGCCAATTCCTATCCATAATAACGCTTACAACAAAGTTATACTCTATCTATCTCTTCAAGGCTATCTAATTCTCACTCTGGCGTAAATCACTTCGCAATTCATTCACGTATTCTGCACAACTTGCCTGTTTTGATTCTTTTAACACCATATTAGTTTTGCAATATTTAATTGCAACCAATATAATAGAAGATATAAGAGTAAATAAATGGAGGCGATTTAGATGACAGTCTACGATTACAAAGTGAATACCCTTCGCGGTCAAGAAGTTGAAATGTCCGACTACCGTGACAAAGTGCTCCTGATTGTGAATACGGCAAGCTCATGCGGCCTTACCCCTCAATTCAAAGGTCTGCAAGAATTGCAAGACAAATTTCAAGATGCTCCATTTGAAGTTCTTGGTTTCCCAAGCAACCAGTTTGCACAGGAAAAAGGATCTTCCGACGATATTGCCGAGTTCTGTCAGATGAATTATGGCGTGAGCTTCCCCATGTTTGAGAAAATTGATGTGAACGGTTCAAGCGCTCACCCTCTTTTCCAACACCTTAGCACAGAAGCTCCTGGCCTGCTCGGCTCCAAAGCAATCAAATGGAATTTCACCAAATTCCTGGTGAATCAGAACGGACAGGTCATTAAACGTTATGCTCCCAAAACAACACCGGACAAGATTGAAGAAGATATCAAGAATTTGCTGCAAAAATAATACACAGGCCACCCGTAGCCGGTAGGTAGAGCAACATTCCTCCGGTAATGGATGGCCTTTTTTCAACCCAGATGTCATACTGTTCGAAAAAGACAAAAAAAGCAGCTTCCCATTAATGGAAAGCTGCTTTTTAATCGTTCATATGATGCGGTCGAGAGGACTCGAACCTCCACGGGCATACGCCCACTACCCCCTCAAGATAGCGTGTCTGCCATTCCACCACGACCGCATGTCGTAAATAATCGGCAACAGAATTGATTATACCGGGTTCAGAACTAAAAGTAAAGTATTTTTTAATACTTCTTTTTCAGCTAGGCATTTTCATCAAAAATCGCATAATCTCGTCATCATTACCCATGAACTGCATATGATTAGATTTGATCCCCTCTCTTTAGGTAAGAGCCGATCTTGTTGGTTCATTTATATATAGTCCTTCCTTATATATAGTCCTCCCTGCACTTCGCAAAATAAATAACACAATAAGTTATATAAAATAACACAAATATTAAATCCCAGATTTAATCCATTAAATTTCACGGATACTATTGACAAAAAGCGGACATTCATGGGATGATAACTATCATATAATTCGGATTTCTAAACACAAAGCAAACAAAAAGGAACATAAATGTCACTTTAAGTGACATTAAACGAACGCAGGAGGCGAATGATTGTGAACCGTGGGAATAAGCTGCTCGATTATGTCAAACTGCTTGATTCCTCTATTCAGGTTGGAGGGTTCACCCATTCCTTCGGCATGGATATCCATATCAGGGAGGGTACCATTCGTAATGCTGAAGATCTCGAATCATTCATGCGTTGTCAGTTGCATCCGAGCATCGTTCGTCTTGAAGGTATGGCTATCAAAGGCATCTATACCGCAACAGATCACAAGGATACATGGCGGATAGCTCTGATCGACAAGCTTGTCCATGTTCAGCGAACCCCTGGAGATCTCAGAGAACAAGCTGCCGCCATGGGTAAACGATTGATCAGACTCGCACGCGCTCTGCACCCCTGGATTGAATTCAGCCAGCTCGAACAGATCTTTGCCAAATATGATTCGGTTGGCTGCCTCTCCACTGTTCACGCCTGGATTAACCACCACCTCGACATCCCGGTCGAGGAGGCGGTCCTTGGTTACCTGCATTCAGCCATGAATGCCTGCATAACCGAAGCCTCCAAAGTCATTCCCCTGAACAACGATACAACCAAGGATCTGATGGTCCGCCTGGCCACAGATCTGGAGAATGAATGGAAGACCGTCAGCGCCTCGGCTGCGGATGGACTGGCACAGCCAACCTCGATGTCCATGAAATCGTTTTTCCCCAGTTTCCATATGCTCGGAGCTGGACTTCATGCCTACAGGGCCTAATCCTCTTCCTCCTCATACCTGCTCCCCTTCATTCAAACAAACTAAAAAACACGCGGCAACCTCCTTGCCGACGTGTTTTTTGTCATTTTATTTGTTTTATTTACGTATTTACGCCATTTATAATCACAAAATACACTTTTTTCCGTCTTTTTTAATTGTTAGATGACGAATTTACGTATATAATGAAACATACAGCTCGCATTTCTATATATTCTACATGAAGAAAGAGCGGCTGAATACTACATTCTAACCAGGGGTGAACCCTTTTGAACAAGAAAAAACCAGTTACTCCGTTCGGATGGGCCATCAAACGACGGCTAACCGAACTTCAAGTGGACCAGAAGACCTTTTGTGAACAGCATGGCATCCCACCCTATCGTTTATCCAATCTTATTCACGGCACACGCAAAGCAACCCGATTCAGACACCTGGTCGCTGATATTTTGGATATTCCAGATGAACTGAGATAAGATTTCTGCCAAAGGAGGGTCTCATCCATGAGACATGTTACATCCGATCTGGAGAGGCTGTCGTTCCAGTCCATACGTCACCAGCTCATCATTGTTGATGACAATTGGATTATCCAAAGTTGTAACCGTGCCTGGCAACAGGGACTTGGTCAATGCTCACCAAACCCGGATATACACAGTAGTCATAGACACTACCTGCACCTGACGGAAGCCTGGGCAAAACGAGGCAAGAACGCTAACATGGCACTTGTCGCACAGAATTTGAAAGAACGCGGAATACCCTTTAATCGAAATCATACATATGACATCTGCGTGTATACTGTATACAACGAAAAGAGGTGGTTTCGTGTAGAACTCACCCCTCTATCTTATTCAAATTCAATTCTGGATACCGATCTCGCTTTAATTGCACACATGGATATTACCGAACAAAGAAAGACAGAACACCAATTGAAGAAAGCATTGTCTGAAGTGCGCACATTGCGCGGACTGCTGCCTATTTGCGCTGTCTGCAAACAAATCAAGGACGAAGAGGAACACTGGAACTCCGTTGAGAGTTATCTGGAGAAGCATACCCACGCCGAATTCACGCATGACATCTGTCCGGAATGCATCCGGCGGTTATATCCGAAATACTCGAATATCCTGGACAAGCGCTCCTAAAACCTTTCTCCACTGGCCGACTAACTACAACTATACGGAGAGATGATGTTCAAACTGCGACATATCCAGTTCTTGCGGTGTCCCATGCAGGGTTATGGTTCCTTTGTCCATGATATAGATGTAATCTGCGGCACTTCGTACAAAATCAATACTCTGCTCTACCAGCAGAACCGAGAGGTCCCCCTTTGCCTTGAGCTGCAAAATAACCTGCCGAATGTCCTCCACGATAGAAGGCTGGATGCCTTCTGTCGGCTCATCCAGTAGCAACAACCCCGGACGCGAAGCCAATGCCCGGGCGAATGCCAACTGCTGCTGCTGTCCACCACTCAGATCCCCGCCCTGCCGTCCATACATCGTAGCAAGCACCGGGAACATCGCCAGTACATCCTCCGGGAACGTTTTTACTCCCGGTGCACTTGTCTCCAGACCGAGCAATAAGTTTTCTTTCACCGTAAGCTGCGGGAAAATCTCCCGCCCCTGCGGTACATAACCAATCCCTGCCCTTGCCCGCTTGGCTGAGTCCAAGGTGGATAACTCCTGATTTTGCCACTGAATACTGCCCTTGCGTGATTTGAGCAGCCCCATTAATGTTTTCATCAACGTTGTTTTCCCCACACCGTTACGGCCCATCAGACACACCACCTGTCCAGGCTGTACATCCAGGTTCACACCACGAAGCACATTGCTTTCCCCGTAGCCGGATTCAATTCGTTGCAGCGACAGCATGGTCATCCCTCCTTTTGCCCAGATACACTTCCGCCACTTTCGGGTCTGCCTGTACCTCCGCCATCGTACCTTCCTTCAGCAGTTTTCCTTCATGCATCACCGTTACCTTGGCTGCGAACTCTCGCACAAACTCCATATCATGCTCCACCACCACAACCGAGCGCTCACGCGCAATCTCTTGCAGAAGTCGCCCGGTCTTGTGTGTTTCTTCATCCGTCATGCCTGCGGCTGGTTCGTCCAGCAACAACACCCGTGGCTCCTGCAGAAGCAGCATGCCGATCTCCAGCCACTGCTTCTCCCCATGCGATAACGCTCCTGCACGAGCATCAACGCGGTCTCGCAGACCAATCTGGAGGGTAACATGCTCCATGGCAGCACTCATTTTCCCATATCGACGAATACCGATGGCTTGCAAAGGGGAACGGCGAGTCTCCGCCGCCAGCGTCAGATTCTCCTGCACCGTCAGACCCGCAAAGATCGATGGCGCCTGGAATTTGCGTCCCACACCTTTGCGAACAATCTGGTGCTCCTTCAGTCGTGTTAATTCCGTGCCATCCGCCATCTTCACCGAGCCGGACATGGGTTTTGTTTTGCCACATATCACATCCAGCATCGTTGTTTTTCCAGCACCATTGGGTCCGATCAGAAAATGCAGGTCATGTTCATGCAACTTCAGGTTCATGCCTTTGACAGCAACGAACCCACCAAAGGCTACCGTAATATCCTCGGCTACCAACACCGCTGATTCCTCAGTAGACTTTAGGTTTTTCCCGAGTGACTTGGACATGCGCACTCTCTCCTCTCCGCTTCAGCAAGCGAACGACATGACGATATACACCTACAATACCGTTTGGCATGAACAAAACTACTGTTACAAAGAGTCCACCAATGACGAACAGCCACCCCTCGGGGTAAGCCTCACTTATGCCTGTTTTGGCTGCATTCAGCACCACCGCTCCGATAACCGCTCCAATAAGCGTACCGCGACCACCCAATGCAACCCACAGGACCATCTCAATGGAGGGTACAATCCCCATCATCGATGGCGAGATAATACCCACCTGAAGAACAAACAACATGCCCGCGATACCTGCAAGCGCACCGGAAAAAGCAAAAGCCAGCGTTTTATATCCTGCCGGATCATATCCGAGGAATCGCACCCGATTCTCTCCATCACGCGCAGCTTCGAGCACTTGGCCGAACCGACTGTTCACCATTCGACGACAGAGCATATAAGCGATCACCAGAACAGCAAGCGTTATATAGTAGAGAGCAATCGTCGTTCCAGCGGAATGAAGTGTAAAACCAAAGATCGAATTATATCCGGTGATGCCATTTGTCCCACCCGTCCATTCCTGTTTACCAACAAAGAGTGTTACCGTAATGAGAACCAAGGCTTGAGTCAGGATGGTAAAATAAACACCGGTGATCCGGTTACGGAACGTAAACCACCCCAGGGCAAAGGCAAGCAATGCCGGAAGGGCTATCCCCAATAACAGCGCCACCGGGAAAGAGCGAAACGGTTCCCAGAACCACGGCAGACCACTGAGACCACTCCATCCCATGAAATCAGGAAGTGTTGCTCCACTGGCCTGAAGCTTCAGATACATCGCCATCGCGTACCCACCCAGACCAAAGAACACCCCATGCCCAAGACTCAACACACCCCCATATCCCCAGATCAGATCGAGACCGATGGCCAGGATTGCCAGCGCCAAAAACTTGGCTAACAGACTCAGACGAAACTCCGTGGAGATTAGTGGAGCAAGACACATCATGATCAGTACAACCGCCCAGATAATCCTCATTTTCAGACTGCCAGTCTTGAGTAAAGCGGACATGAACTAACCCCCTTTTTCACGTTAATCGAGACTCCGTGTGCGCATCGCGACCAATCCGCGTGGTTTCCATTGCAGGAAAGCAACGATACATACAAACACAAGCACCTTGCCAATGGAGGCCGAGGTATAGGTTTCGAACAGCGTGTTGAACATACCAATCCCCAATGCACCACACACGGTTCCAACCAATTTCCCAACGCCACCCAGAACAACGACCATGAACGCATCCACAATATAATACGTACCAAGCGAAGGACCAATCGGACCAATGAGCGTTAATGCACAGCCAGCAATTCCGGCAATGCCCGAACCAATCGCAAAGGTCATGCCATCCACCCGCCGGGTCGAAATCCCAAGACACCCCGCCATGCTCCGATTTTGCATTACAGCCCTCATTCGTCTTCCGGAAGATGTTCGATAGATATAGAGATACATGCACAGCAGCACCACCGCAACCAGTGCGATAATGAAGATTCGTTTATACGGAAATACAATACCATCCGAGATCGCCAATCCCCCATTGAGCCAAGCCGGACTGGATACTCCCACGTTCGGCGCTCCGAATATCGTACGGGCCAGTTGTTGCAGCATCATGCCTACACCCCATGTCGCCAGCAGACTGTCCAGCGGCCTGCCATATAGATGCCGGATCAGCACCACTTCAAGCAACCAGCCAATCAGAGCCGCTACAATGAACGCAATCGGTAGAGCCACAACAAAGTAGGCACCAAACCACGCCGCTGGAGCATAGGACATGAACAGATTTTGTGTTACATATGTTGCATATGCACCGATCATGATCAGTTCACCGTGAGCCATATTGATGACATTCATCAGCCCAAACGTTACCGCAAGCCCCAATGCAATCAACAACAGAATTGAACTGATACTCAGACCATTGAACATCTGCAGGATAAACATATCCATCGCTATCCCCTCCTCCATACCGTGACTCTCTATATTTCACATGAATTCAATTAGCGGCAGTAACATTTTTTTAACATCACAGTAACGCTTTACCGCGATACGGTAAGAGGATGTGTTGTCACACCCTCGTTTATGTTTCGGCTGCTTTGAAGCGAGTTGCCTGTTTTATTGCGAGGTTTCTATGTTATTTAGCGCTGAGGGTTGCTCCCCATTCATACGTTTTCAGATAAGGGTCCGGCTTGACAGGCTCACCAGAATTCCACAATTCCTTGAACTGCCCATCCTCCTGCACCTCACCGATCCGTACGGTTTTGTAGATATGCTGATTCTCTCCATCCACGGTTACCTTACCTTCCGGGGCATCAAACTCCAGACCCTTGGCAGCTGCCTTCACCTTCTCCACATCGGTTGATCCTGCTTTTTCTACCGCCGCCTTCCAGAGATAAACCGCCACATATCCCGCTTCAATCGGATCAGCTGTCACTCGATCAGCACCGTATTTTTCTTTATACTTGGCAACAAATGTAGCATTTTCAGTTGTATCGGTTGTCTGATAATAATTCCACGAAGCCAGATGCCCCTTCAATACGTCTGCGCCGATGCCACGGATTTCTTCCTCCGCCACACTCACCGACAGGGTTGTCATCTGATCCGAGGAGATTCCGGCATCCTTCAATTGTTTGAAGAAGGCCACATTGCTATCTCCGTTCAGCGTATTGTATACAATATCCGGCTTCGCAGCTTTGATTTTGCTAATGATGGTACTGTAATCGGTATGACCCAGCGGTGTGTATTCCTCACCCACCACTTCGCCGCCCTCTGCTGCGAGTTGTGCCTTAATGACCTGATTGGCCGTTTTTGGGAATACATAATCTGAACCGAGCAGATAAAACGTCTTGCCCCTGTTCTCCAGTAACCAGGTTACGGATGGAACGATCTGTTGATTGGTTGTTGCTCCTGTATAAAAAATATTTGGCGACGATTCCAACCCCTCATATTGCACCGGGTAAAACAATAAACCTTTATTCTGTTCGAACACTGGAAGCATAGCCTTCCGGCTCGCAGAGGTCCATCCACCAAATACAGCAGCGACCTTATCCTGTTGCAGTAACTTCCCAGCCTTCTCCGCAAAAGTAGGCCAATCCGAAGCGCCATCCTCAATTACAGGCTCGATCTGTTTACCCAAAACTCCGCCCGCGGCGTTAATCTCTTCAATGGCAAGCATCTCCGCATCTTTAACAGATACTTCACTGATCGCCATCGTTCCGCTGAGAGAGTGAAGAATGCCAACTTTAATCGTATCACCGGATGCAGCCGGCTCTCCTGTACCACCTGAACCCGAAGCTTCAGGCGGCGCAGTGCCCTCCACACATCCTGTCATCACAATGACCGCACCCAGCAAAATACTCCATAACTTGACCGACCTCTTCTTCAATAGCCTACACTCCCTTTTTTTAGTCTATTGACGAACATTAAGGTCATTTGCGTCCGAAATGTTCGTTGATCCAAATTATGGAGGGTTACTCTCTTCATGTCAATATAGCTTACATAATTTTATTTCATGCCTACCTGTTTCATGCATACTGCTAATAAGCCTTGAAGCTTATTGACAAAGAAATCACCCTGTGTGAGTATATTTAACATACAATATGATCCATGAACATATCAGACATTATAAGCGAAAGGTCGGATTGCCTTGCACTGGACTGAGCAGGAAAAGGAAAAACTCCTGATTACCGTGGCCGCTAACCTCTCCCGTGAACGAAGAGCACGCGGACTCAAGTTGAATGTTCCCGAAGCCATCGCCTTGTTGACCTCCGAACTGATGGAACGAGCACGGGATGGAATGAGTGTTGCCGAATTAATGAGATACGGAGGCACCATCCTGACACGTGAAGACTGTATGGATGGTGTTCCCGATATGATTCCTGAAGTACAGGTAGAAGCCACATTTCCTGACGGTACGAAACTGGTTACCGTACATGAACCCATCCGCTGAGAAAGGCAGGAGAAACCATGATTCCTGGTGAATACCGTTTGAAGCCAGATGACGACATCATCTGTCATCCGGATCGTTTAACCCTACGACTCATTGTCCTTAATCGCGGCGACCGCCCCGTCCAGGTCGGCTCTCACGTTCACTTCTATGAAGTTAATGCAGCACTGGACTTTGATCGCACGTCAGCTTTTGGACATCGCCTGCACATTCCGGCAGGCACCGCAGTTCGCTTCGAACCCGGTGAAGAGAAACCTGTTGAACTCACGACCTTTGGCGGCAAACGCCAGATTCACGGGTTCAACGGATTAACCGAAGGCTCTGCGGATCAAGCCCCCGATCCAGTGAAACTGGAGGCATTCCTGAAGACGTTCTCCCCTCCCATACAAGATGGAGGTGAACCCTCATGAAACGAATGAGCCGTGAACAATACGCGTCCATGTTTGGACCAACAACCGGCGATGCCGTAAGACTTGCGGATACCGAACTATGGGCAGAGATTGAACATGATTATGCCGTATACGGAGATGAGAGCAAGTTCGGAGGTGGTAAGGTTATCCGCGACGGAATGGGCCAGTCCACCACTGCTCTGCGAAGTGACGGCACTCCTGATACTGTTATCACCAACGCTATCATTATCGATCATTGGGGCATTGTAAAAGCGGATATCGGCATTCGGGATGGTCACATCTGCGCCATTGGCAAATCCGGTAACCCGGATACAATGGACGGTGTTCATCCCGCACTGGTCATCGGTGCTTCCACCGAAATCATTGCTGGTGAAGGCATGATTGTAACCGCTGGCGGCATTGATACCCATATTCATTTCATCTGCCCACAGCAGATTCAGACTGCGTTATCCTCCGGGGTCACGACCATGATCGGCGGCGGAACAGGACCAGCAACAGGAACCAAAGCCACCACCTGCACACCAGGAGCCTGGCACATCCATCGGATGTTAGAATCGGCAGAGGCTTTTCCCATGAACATCGGTTACCTTGGCAAAGGCAACAGTTCCAGTACCGCACCTTTAATTGAACAGATTGAAGCTGGGGTAATCGGCCTGAAGCTGCATGAAGATTGGGGCACTACCCCGAGCGCTATCGACGCTTGTCT
The DNA here is from genome assembly GCF_037975265.1 of Paenibacillus sp. FSL P4-0176. Lineage (NCBI taxonomy): Bacteria > Bacillati > Bacillota > Bacilli > Caryophanales > Paenibacillaceae > Paenibacillus > Paenibacillus sp. FSL P4-0176. Next base: position 1,629,843 of record NZ_CP150242.1, on the reverse strand, counting down.
GACTGCCGCCGGGGAACATGATGTTCAAGTGGCTATCCACACCGATACACTGAACGAAACCGGATTTCTCGAAAACACCCTGGCTGCAATCAACGGCCGGACGATCCACACGTACCATACGGAAGGCGCTGGTGGCGGACACGCACCGGATATTATCCGGGCCGCTGGGGAGTCCTACGTTATCCCCTCATCAACCAACCCAACACGACCGTACACACGCAACACTGTAGAAGAGCATCTCGATATGTTGATGGTGTGTCATCACCTGGACCCTTCCATCCCGGAAGATGTCGCTTTTGCGGATTCACGGATTCGTCCAGAGACAATCGCAGCCGAAGACATTTTGCATGATCTTGGCGTGTTCAGCATCATCAGTTCCGATTCACAGGCCATGGGCCGAGTGGGCGAAGTCATTATCCGCACCTGGCAGACAGCCGACAAAATGAAAAAACAGCGCGGCAAACTTGAACTCAACCCGAATTCCCCCTCCGATAACGATCGGATCAAGCGATATGTCGCCAAGTACACCATCAATCCAGCTATCGCACACGGAATCGGTCATCTCGTCGGTTCGGTGGAAGTTGGCAAGCTGGCAGATCTAATCATATGGAAACCAGCCTACTTCGGCGTTAAACCCGAGATTGTCATCAAGGGTGGCATGATTACATTTGCCCAGATGGGTGATCCCAATGCGTCCATCCCGACACCTCAGCCCGTATTTGGCAGACCGATGTTCGGAGCCTATGGTAGCGCCATTGCCAGCGGATCAATCACCTTTGTCTCCCAAGCCGCAGCAGAAGCAGGGATCAAAGAGTCATTGGGCCTGAAGAAACGGGTTGAACCCGTCAAGGGCTGTCGCTCGGTCAGCAAAAAAGACATGATTCATAACGACGTCACCCCTGTCATTGAAGTCGATGCCGAAACCTATGAGGTGCGCGCCGACGGCGAGCTTCTCACCTGTGAACCCGCAGACGAGCTGCCTATGGCACAGCGGTACTTTATGTTTTGATAGGAATACGGATTAGCTGATAAGGGGGCACTCATGATGAACAGTGGCACGAAGCTACTCCGTTATGTTCAGCTGCTGGATTCGGCCCTGCCCATCGGTGGTTTCTCCCATTCCTTCGGTCTGGAAGCTTACACGCATGATGGTACCGTGCAAAATACCGCGCAGCTTGAACAGTTTATTCGCAGCCAGCTTCACTCCAGTCTTGTACGACTAGATGGTCTTGCCATCAAAGGCATCTATCAGGCGATAAAACAACAAGATGCCGCTCTACTTGCCCTGTATGACAAACGTGTCCACGCCCAGCGCTCCCCTCGGGAACTCAGGGAAAGCGGCCACAAGATGGGCAAGCGATTGCTCAAGCTCGCGCGTTCACTCTATCCATGGATGGACTTTTACCTGATCGATGAGGCTATAAGGGAATACGGCGCGTATTGTGGCATCACGACCATTCACGGTTATATCAACTATCAATTGGAGATTGAATTGGATGAAGCCGTTACCGGGCATCTGTATACCTCGGTGAACGCTTATGTGAACAGCGCACTTCGCCTGCTGCCCATCGGACAAACCGAAGCGCAGATGTTGATTCAGAAACTGCTTGATGATATCGAAGCGGAATGGGCTCTCATGCGGGACAATGACCCGGAAGATATGCACAGCTTCGGAATCGCCCAGGAAATCTACGCCATGCGGCATGAGACTTTACCCGCGCGGCTGTTCATGTCTTAACTACAACTTTTATCTAACTTAGGAGGAATTGTTATGTGTGGAGGAGCTAATCATACGCATCATCCGGAGTGGGAACGCAAGGCATTTGATCGGAGTCGTCCGATGCGAATTGGAATTGGCGGACCGGTAGGTTCAGGTAAAACAGCCCTGGTGGAGAAGCTGTCCAAGGCACTGCGTACACGTTATAGCCTTGCTGTCATCACCAATGACATATACACCAAGGAAGATGCCGAAATCTTGCTGCGTCAGAATGCACTGGCACCAGAGCGTATTATCGGCGTAGAGACAGGCGGATGTCCGCACACCGCTATTCGCGAGGACGCCTCCATGAATTTCGAAGCGGTTGATGAGTTAATTGAACGTTTCCCGGATCTGCAACTAATCTTCATCGAGAGCGGCGGCGACAATCTCTCCGCTGCATTCAGTCCGGAACTGGCTGATGTATTCATCTACATTATCGACGTTGCTCAAGGAGAGAAACTCCCCCGCAAAGGCGGTCCCGGCATCACGCGTTCAGATCTGCTGTTAATCAACAAAACCGACCTCGCCCCTTACGTTGGTGCAAGCCTGGAAGTTATGAAAAATGATACCGAACGGGTACGCGAAGGCCGCCCTTATGTCATGTCTAATCTAATGAGCGGTGAAGGTGTATCCGAGATTGTCCACTGGCTTGAACATCAATACATGGATGACGATGCTTCCGCTGCACATCTGCATTCACACAGCCATGAACATGGCACTCACTCGCATTAATTCATCTTCTGTCCCCACGGGAACAGAGATAAATAGGAATGAAAGTGCAGGTGCACCCGTCACACGCCGCAGCGAGCTTCGGGCCACCTTTGCCTTTCAAGGCGACCGGACTGTCATGACTGATCGTTATTACAGCGCACCACTCCGGTTTAGCCGATCCTTTCGACCTCCCGGAGGCGGAACCGAATTATGTGTGTACACGTCAGACGTCTCGCCCGGAGTCCTTAACGGGGATCATTATCATTCCGAGTGGGAATTAGGTGAAGGCACCCATGTCATGCTGAGCAGCACATCTGCTACCAGACTTCATCCTACACCTTCCATTCCCTCATCCGTTAATCATCACTTTCGGTTGGGAAAAGGGGCCACGCTGGAATACTTCCCTGAATGCGTCATCCCTTTCAAGGGAAGTTCTTCTGCGCTCGCTGTAACCTTTGAGCTGGAAGAACAGGCAATCCTGGCCTATGCAGATATCTGGTCTGCCGGACGGATTCATCGGGGAGAAGCGTTCCAATTCGAGCGTTACCGCAGCTTGACGGAGATATGGCAAGGTGAGCAACTGGCTGTCTGGGATCGATTCGGACTCGAACCGGATACCGATGATCCCAAACACTCAGCGTCTCTCCTTCACTACACACATACCGCTGCGTTATGGATGATTGCCCCAGGGCTTGGTACTGCGGAGTTGGAGCAAGTCAGATCTGTGCTACCACCAGATGGACGAATGCTCGCAGGCGCAAGTTTGCTGGCATCAGGTGGAATCGGTGTTCGACTCCTCGGCATGGCAGCCTGGGAACTTCAGGAGCAATGTCTTCAGATCTGGAACACACTCCGCCCACATCTGCTGGGCAAAGAAACTCTTGTCTTTCGTAAATAAGGACATCAAGCATAGTTAACACCAAAAAACCTCTGAACTGTCTCCGAGTGTGTTCGGATTAGTCCAGAGGTTTTTGTACATTCAGTCTATGGATGCTGCTCATATCACTTACGCTTCGTTTTCCTCAGAATCGTTCTCTGATTTGTTCTCAGGTTTGTAGCGATAGTCGCCAGCATCCTTACTTTCCTTGGATTTACGGTAACGGGTGAACTCAATATATTCGCTGATAAAAGACTGTTCCACAGTCGATAATTCACTTTCTTGGCAATTCAATTGCCGCAAAACGTCAAAAAAATAATCCTCCCGTTTTTCCCGAACCATCGCTTCCTTCGATGGACGTCCAATCATGAGCCAGTCAAGGCTCACATCAAAAAACGAAGCAATCTCAATTAATTTATTCGTACTCGGAATAGACTTGCCACGTTTCCAATCACCCAGATTGCCTGTGCTAATCTTCAGCTGTTGGCAGAAAGCCTTCTTGGTCATTCCTCGTTCGGCAATCAGGTGTTCAATTCGCTCATAGATCGACTGCATACAAGAACCGCCTTCCAACCGTAATAATCAACTCATCTGCTTGAATTATACCACATTATTCCTGAATGCTCAGCCTTTATATGCCTGGAACAGGATGAGATATATCGTATAACACAAAGATAGACTCCCATGAATGATCATAGAAGTCTATCTTATGTTGTTGCTGTGATGCGGTCGAGAGGACTCGAACCTCCACGGGTATACACCCACTACCCCCTCAAGATAGCGTGTCTGCCATTCCACCACGACCGCATATTCAATTGTAAAAATGGTGAGCCATGAAGGGCTCGAACCTTCGACACCCTGATTAAAAGTCAGGTGCTCTACCAACTGAGCTAATGGCTCTTGCTGTAAACTTCACCGGATGTGCCATGCTTCATTCTTGTCTATAAGAGCAATGACTTTGAGGATTACTCATCGAAAATGTAGATCTCATGAGGTGGTGAAGATATGACCCGTAGGGGATTCGAACCCCTGTTACCTCCGTGAAAGGGAGGTGTCTTAACCCCTTGACCAACGGGCCTTAATATCAAGTTGTCTTTCTTGGCGACAAGAATGAGTATACCACAGGACAATTTGAACTTGCAATACTTTTTTTAAAATTTATTTTTCAAGCCTTTTTGCCCATTGCATACTCTTCTTCAGAGCCCCGTTATTAGCCACCTCCCGTTCATGCCAATGTCATCCCCGTGCAGGAATAATGTAAACCATCCATCAAAACACTTATAAAAACTTACGTTCACTTATAATATTGCAAATTACATTAAGAATACTTATAATTAAAGTATCAGTATAAGTACGGTCATCCATACACTCGGAGGTGACATGTTTGTTTCAAGAAGAACGAATGCAGCTCATTGTTGAACATCTACGCAAACACAATCGCATCTCAGCCGATGATATTGTCGCCTTGTTTGATGTATCACGGGATACTGCACGCAGGGATCTGATTAAGCTTGAGGAACAGGATGCCATTATCCGAACACGTGGCGGCGCGATTCTCCCCCCTCCTCCGCAAGAATTCAGATCCTACAAAGACCGTTTACTCGATGTATCTGAGGAAAAGAGGGCCATCGGCAAACTCGCTGCAGCCATTGTAAGGGAAGGCGAGATCATTATTTTGGACTCTTCCACGACTGTGCAGGCCTGTGCCGAGAACTTAAACGGCAAATCCTGTACCGTCATTACAAATTCGATTCATTCCGCTGATCTTCTCTCCAATCACACTGCTGTCCAGATTCGTTTGCTCGGAGGCAAAGTAGATAAGGAACAACGTTATGTCTACGGTACCTCTGTTATCGAGACCCTCTCCCACTATTATGTAGATAAAGCCTTTATCGGAATTGGCGGTATCACCATGGATGGCTTCAGTGCTTCCGAAGAGGAAGGAAAAATTAAACACCAAATGATGAAAGCTGCCAAGAAAGTTGTTGTTCTTGCAGATCAATCCAAGTTTGATAGACGTTATGGTTATCGTTTTGCCGACTGGTCATTGGTGGATGTATTGATTACGGATCAATGGCCAACCAAAGAATGGCTTGTTTTTCTAGCCGAACAACAGGTTGAGATTCTCATTCCTGAACCTACAGATGATAAGGAGTTGTAAATATATGAAATTATTTGCCACAGATTTAGATGGAACTTTGTTGAACATAGATAGCCAGATTAGCCCGGAGAATGCCGCAGCCATCCAAAAGGCCCAGCAATCCGGTATGAAAGTTACCATTGCAACAGGACGTGTCTATTCCGATGTTGTGACCATCAGCCGCGAAGGCGGAATCAAAACCCCGATTATCGGCTCCAACGGAGCGACAATTCATGATGCAGACGGTGAACGTTTATTCCATCTTCCGCTCGAGCGTGACACAGCAGCTTCCGTCATGCAGTGGCTGGAAGATCATGATGTCTATTATGAAGCTTCAACGCAACAAGGCATCTATGCCCCGCGTAGCAGTCATGAGACCTTGCTCGCCGAAATGGAACGTGTTCTTGGTTCGAACCCTGGTGAGGACATTGCACGCATGATTCGCTCCATCAAGAAACACTATGACAAAAAAGACTACCACCGCGTAAACAGCCATCTCGAAATTCCGGCAGAAGCCTACATCTATAATATTATGGCCTTCTCCATGAATCCGGACAAAGTAAAGACAGGACGAGAATACTTCGCTTCCCGATCTGATGTCGCTATGGTTGTATCCTTTGAGCATAACTTCGAAATGCAGCACCCGGACGTCTCCAAAGGTAATGCCCTCACCAAACTGGCGGCTCACTTGAACATCTCCATGGAGGATACAGTAGCTATTGGCGATAACTTCAATGATGTCTCCATGTTAAAAATGGCTGGACTCGGCATCGCCATGGGTAATGGCGAACCCGAGATCCAGGCATTAGCCAAAGCCATAACGCTGACCAATGTGGAGCACGGTGTAGCCCATGCCATCGAGTGCCTGCTTGAAGGTAAACCGGTATCCCGCCCAGAAACGATTGTCGGGGAAGGTCAGTAATTGGACCCATACTGAATTAAGTACTGAACCTGCATGATCACCTGTTGATCCATGCAGGTTCTCTTCATTTTAACTCCGCAGATCGAACGTGAGGCACGTCCTGTAACAAAATAATCAGTTGCTCGCCCCGGTATGAACCCGGTAGTTGCAATGTGAACTCAAGCACAGTCTCTTCCACGGAGTCTGTGCTTGTTTGCTGTTCAGTCTTAAATCCGATGACCGAGATCTTCTCCTGTCCCAGCAGTGCCAAAACAGTCTTCAGGGCCTCTCCCTCATTTTGCAGATGGATGGTTAACGTCTCTGTTCGAGCGGATACCAGCCAGCGTGTAGGTCTATGCAGTAACATCTGTGCCACGACAATAAGCAGTGTCACGCCTGCACCCGTCCAATACAGACCTGAACCGACAGCAAGTCCCATGCCTGCCGTAGCCCATATGCCAGCCGCTGTGGTCAATCCCCTGACCGTGTGACGCTGTGTGAAGATCATGCCCGCTCCAATGAACCCCACACCACTAACAACTTGTGCAGCGATCCTTGAAGGGTCAAGGGACAGATTGTCCCAGCCAGCCTGATCCTGGAATCCGTATTTCGATACAATCATCATCAGGGCAGCACCAACGGCGACCACAAAATGAGTACGGATTCCCGCTTCTTTCATTCGATTCTTGCGCTCATATCCGATTAGCACACCACATATTCCAGCTATGAGTACACGCATCAAATATTCCACTTCCATGCACATCACCTCTTTCATTATGTATATGCTTACATGAGTCTATCTTTACTATTACCCAATCTTTCACTGACTATATAAGTTGAACTAAAGATTATTTACACTGCACTACGATGACAGAACAACCTTCCAATCGCTGTTATCCCCAGATTTTTTCGATTCCCTTTTCTCAAGGGAAAATCCGGTGATAGCGTATGCTTCCGATGTAGCTTTCTTTCAGAAAGCTTTTGGGCGAGCGCTTCGCTTTTTCAGGTTTTTTTTCTGTCCTCTCCGTTATCGTGTAAATGATTAATTCATCTTATATAATAAAAAGCCTCCACTCAGGTCAATTCTCTGCCCGGAAATTTTCCCCTTGTCTCTTGCCCAATCCGAAATAATGTCTGAAATTATATATCAGCGGATGCCATTCCTCTGGATTAATTTTGTTCGGTCCAGATATTAGTCTTGTGTGCGCGTGTACCTTCAACGTTTTCACTTCAACAATCGCCATGAACGGTGTATGTTCGGGAATACGTATGTGTTGTACAGCCGCTTCAATCTGGAGCGGACATTCAACTATTTTATCTGGAGCCACCTGAACCGAGCATTCAGATGTCAGTCCAGCTACAGTGAATTTATCAGGACAATATTCATAGCCCATCTTCCTTTTCTCCTCAGGAACCGGGGTAACTCCCGTATAACGACCCAATGCCTCAACCTTTTTCCACATGGTCGCGTCCGGCAGATTAATTACACACTCCGGGTGTCGACTCAGATTTTCATAGGCTTTGCCCTGTGTACCTAGACCGAGAACCAGACAATCCCCCAGTGCCCAAGACGAGGATAATGGTGACAGGTTGGTTGATCCATCCTCATTTAATGTGCTCAGCAGCACTACAGGCGTACCATAATATAAAATACTGGGATTAATCGTCTCATGTTGAATCACTTCTTGACTCGCGGACAACTGCTCTGTAGCGAAGTCCTGTTTCGTTATCTTTTTCATCCTGTACCTCTCCTGTTCCCATTCCAATGCTTTATAAGCTCAATCTGACCCCTATGGGACGATACAACTCGATTGTAATACAGTAATAGTTCAGGTATGATCGAAGTATGAATGTATATCCGAATATTACTGTTATTGCGTCGTTAATCGCTGATCCAAGCCGCGCTATTTTTCTGTCATCCTTACTGGATGGCCGTGCGTTGCCCGCAGGAGAGCTTGCTCATATGGCAAGTGTCACTCCCCAGACGGCAAGCAGCCATCTAGCTAAACTCGTAGAGGGAGGATTACTCGAAGTTGAACAACAAGGGCGCCACCGATACTACCGTCTTGCAAACAAAGAAATTGCTAATCTGATTGAAAGCATGGCCAGTATTGCTCCGCCTGTACAGATCCGCTCTCTCAAACAATCCGATCAGCTTCAACAACTGAGTCATGCACGGACCTGTTATGGTCATCTGGCCGGGAAATTGGGAATCTCACTCTGCGAAGCCTTAGTACAGAAGGGGTATCTTGCAGAGCCCGAAGAGGCACACAGCAAGGATTATCAAGTTACAGAGAAAGGAATACAGTGGTTCACTACGTTTGGAATTAAACTTCAGATGAAGCCAGGATCACGCCGGGCCATCGCTCGCAAATGTCTGGATTGGAGCGAACGCCGTCATCATCTCTCAGGTATGCTTGGGGAACAACTCAGACATCGGTTAGCGGAACTGGACTGGATTCGTCAAAAAACAGGAAGTCGCTCTGTCGAAGTAACGGAAGCAGGCAAGAAAGGTTTATACGAGATGTTGAGCATTTCACTTTAGGCTGAAGCGTACACCAGGGATAAGCAAAGATCAGTAAACGCAAAAAATCCCCTTCACACTGACCGTTAACCGGTCTAATGTGAAGAGGATTTTTTGTCTATCTGGACGGAGAAAGAGGTGTACTCTCACTTCGTTCGAGACTGCGAAGTATTGCTAACGAAGCTTATGCTCCGACGAACCTTTAGGGTTCTCATCCCTTTGCAGAGAAGTTTAATTCAGAACGGAGAGAGAGGGATTCGAACCCTCGCACCGCTTACGCAGTCTAACCCCTTAGCAGAGGGTCCCCTTATAGCCACTTGGGTATCTCTCCAAGAAATGGCTCCCCGAACAGGGCTCGAACCTGTGACAACTCGATTAACAGTCGAGTGCTCTACCAACTGAGCTATCAGGGAAAATTAACTTGAATAAGATTAATCTACCATGATTAATAATCCAAGTCAACATCCCTTCCATCACTTTCTTTAATACATTGAACGAAACGCACATCAGATATTCTGAAGCCCCAGTTTTCCCGCGCAACGGCCACAACGATAACGCTTCGGATCTATTTTCCGCTTGCGCAAATATTCCGTACCACAGCTCTTGCACACCAACTTATAACGATATGGCAACGGCTTTCTGCCTTTACCGTCAGGAAGTGATTGGCAGTAACGCGAACCGCCTACCTTCTGCAATAAAGCCTTGAATTCCGGGTCACGATGCTGATAGCCGCGCCCACGAATATGCAGATGATAGTGACACAGCTCATGCTTGATGATTTTCTCAACCTCATCTCGCCCATAGGCTTCGAGTTGATGCGGATTGATCTCAATCCGGTGACTTTTCAGCATATAACGCCCCCCCGTCGTGGTCAGGCGACTGTTAAACAACGCTTCATGGGTGAACGGCACTCCGAAATGATCCAGTGATACCTGTTCAATCCATTGTTGCAATTCCTCATTTTCCATCGATATCCTCTCCTTGCACCCCCTCGGAGCATTTGTTTTTCCGGTATAATACTTGAATTTTAACCGTTTCGTAGGCTACACTGTCAAGTAGAATGTATGAGGGGAGATTATTACTCGTTATGCCTACAATGCGCTATGTCATCCTGCAGCAGGAACAACACTTGCAGTTCGTGGAAATGCCCGCAGATTACGCCTATCAACTCAGTGCGCTCAACCTGCGCCTGCACAAGGAAATTGATAAACTCACTGCAGCAGATGTCCCTGTCCTGCCTTGGGCGATCGCCGAATGTGACAGCCTCGATCTCCTAAACGAAAATCTTACTATCATCGGTGGCCTTGATTATATCAATGCGCTTGAAGAATCTTTTGCAGTATTACGTGAAAGCCATTATCCCTTGATTTCTCTGCTTACCGAAATCCGAGCTCTTCAGGCCCAATTGGAACAATGGTATGAAGAAGAGATGGAAGCTCTCTAATTCACCACAGTTATCATTTTATAATGATGAGAACGAAAAGCACATTTCCCTGAATTGGGATTTGTGCTTTTTTTTGAGTGAACCAGATTGATTTGCCGGAGGCCTCCACTTATCCCGCACAGTCCAGGCTATTGCCACATATGCTAACGTACAGATGAATTATGCAAGAGGAGGAGATACCCTTGCCTCAATGGCTTTGCAATCAACTGATGCGTGCATTTCACAAAAAGGACAGCCGGCAAATCAAGTTGCTGAACGAATGCTGGTTCTTTTATCGTAACAAACCAGCAAATGGCACACCACGCAGCGCGGAGAACGAACTTTAAGAGGTTGTTCATGAAAGTCTGCATTGGATTACGAAGGATGGCCCTTTGAACACGCACTTTAAGAAAATGCACATATTGCCCACCGTACTTACTAGAGGAATTAGAACGGATAACGGGACTATTACTGTCGACAACAAACAGCCTTCCTGGTTAGGGAAGGCTGTTCTCCAATCCTACTATTTAAGAAGACTGTTGCGCAGAAGCAGGCTTCTTCATCGTCAGGCCGACACGGCCTTTTTTGGTATCCACACTCATAACCCAGACCGTTACATTATCCCCGACAGACACAACGTCCATCGGATGTTTAACATACCCGTTGCTGAGCTGTGAAATATGGACAAGCCCATCACTCTTGATCCCAATATCAACAAAGGCACCAAAATCAATAACGTTCCGAACCGTACCTTGCAGCTCCATGCCTTCCACCAGATCCTCAATTTTCAATACATCTGTACGGAAGATTGGCAACGGCATTTCTTCACGCGGGTCACGCCCCGGACGCTGCAAGCTGTCCAGAATGTCACGCAATGTAGGCACACCTACGTCCAGTTTCACAGCCAATTGTTCTGGCTGTTGCTCTGACAGTAATACCGACAGTTCCTTGCTGCCCAGCTTGTCCAGTGCAACCTGAAGCTCCTTGAACAGCTGATCCACTACCTGGTAAGACTCAGGGTGAATAGGTGTACGGTCCAGCGGGTTCTCTCCCTCACCAATACGCATAAATCCTACGCACTGCTCATAGGTTTTGGCACCCAGACGTGGCACCTTCTGTAGCTGACGGCGGTTCGTAAACCGGCCATTTTCTTCACGGTACTTCACAATGTTTTTGGCAATCGTAGCGTTAACTCCGGCAACATATGACAGCAACGAAGGTGATGCTGTATTCACATCCACACCCACATGGTTAACTGCGGATTCCACGACAGCCTTCAGGCTTTCTTCGAGAATCTTCTGGGATACGTCATGCTGATATTGACCCACGCCAATGGCTTTTGGATCAATCTTAACCAACTCCGCCAGCGGGTCTTGTACCCGGCGAGCAATGGAAGCTGCACTGCGCTCCGCAACATCCAGATCAGGGAATTCTTCCTGGGCCAGCTTGGATGCAGAATATACACTCGCGCCTGCTTCGTTAACAATCAGATACACAAGACTTTCATCACCGTTCTCCTGAATGATCTCGGCAACAAACTGCTCCGTCTCACGTGATCCGGTACCATTACCAATGACGATCAGTCCGATATCATATTGCTTGATCATGCGATGGAATACTTCGGCAGCTTCACGTTTCTTGTTGTGAGGTGGCGTTGGGTAGGTCACAGCCACTTCCAGCAGTTTGCCCGTATCATCTACTACAGCCAGTTTACAACCGGTACGATAGGCCGGATCGACACCCAGCACACGTTTGCCATGAATCGGCGGTTGAAGCAGCAGGTTACGCAGATTGGCCGAGAATACCGATATGGCCTGATTTTCACCTTTTTCCGTAAGTTCTCCACGAACTTCACGCTCGATGGAAGGCGCAATCAGCCGCTTGTATGCATCTTCAATCACATCACGCAGGATATCCTGCACGGCAGAAGCACCACGAATGATCTGTCCTTCCATATGGCGATGGGCCGGTTCTGCCTGTACGTCCAGGCCGACTTTCAGAATACTCTCACGTTCACCGCGATTAATTGCAAGAATACGGTGTGGAGGCATCTTTTTGGCTAGTTCGCGGTAATCATAATAATTCTCGTACACGGACTCCTCTTGAGCATCCTTCGCTTCAGAAGTCAGCATCCCGTGATCCAAGGTGTACCGACGAATCCAGGCACGAATGGCAGCATCGTCTGCGATGTTCTCCGCGAGAATGTCTTTGGCTCCCTGAAGCGCCGACTCCGCATCTTCTACACCCAGTTCAGCATTGATATATTTCGCAGCTTCCTGAAGTGCATCTCCTTGTTTCGGTTGACCCCAGATCCATACCGCAAGGGGTTCAAGACCTTTTTCCTTGGCCACACTGGCACGCGTTTTCCGCTTCTGACGGTAAGGTCGATACAAGTCTTCCACTTCCTGCAGCTTCACAGCTTGCGTAATGGATTGCTTCAGTTCTCCGGTCAGTTTGCCCTGTTCCTCTATAATACGGATGACTTCCAATTTGCGATCCTCAAGATTGCGCAGATAAACAATGCGTTCTTCAATCGATCGCAGCTGGTTCTCATCCAGCTCTCCAGTCATTTCTTTACGGTAGCGGGCGATAAATGGAATCGTATTGCCTTCGTCCAGAAGCTCCGATGTTGTGCGGACCTGCTTCAAGGACAGTGACAGTTCCTTGGCTACCTGTTTGATGATTCGTTCATGGCGTTCTGCCTTTATTGTTTCTTCATTGGGTTCCAGAACCGTTTCCTGTTCAGACAAAATAAATCCCTCTTTCCTTCCTGAATCGTTCGTTACAATCATTTCAGGGCAGCTTTGCTGCTGTAATTACAGTATAGTTGAACCATTTGTTTCTTCCACTCTACCCTATATTATCACAGAATCACGTCCAGATTTCCATCAATCCGCAAGCATACAAGTTCTGACAGAATGATGTCATCTTCCAGCCTTCCCCATTACGTCAAAAAAAGACCGAAAATCGTCATCACGACGCTCCTCGGTCTTTCCTTACTTAAAACTTTAAATACAATAGCAATCTAATAAGTGAAACTGCTCATTTACACGATAACGGAGAGGACAGAAAAAACCTGAAAAAGCGAAGCGTTCGCCTTTATCTCCGGATTTTCCCTTTGAGAAAAGGGAATCAAAAAATCTGGGGATAACAGCGATTGGAAGGTTGTTCTGTCATCGGAGTATGCATGTAAATAAAATGCAGTTCACTTATCTAGACGCGCTCGAACCGGAACATCTCGCTCAGATAGTCTCCTGATGTGCTGCCTACCGGAATACCGCCATACATGAGGGCATCGCCAGTAAAGGTCTCCGATCCGCCTTTCAGACGGTAATCCGCATTAGGGTCCAATCCTTTCAGCTTCAGGCGCTGAAGTGGCGCATTGGGCTCAGAGAGCACACGGAAGTAGAATACAACAGCTTCGCTTCCGTCCGGTGCAATAAACATCCACGCCGTCTCATTGCCTTCAAACGGACTGAGCAAACGGCGGAATGTTCCATATTGAACCGTTCCACGAATCTCCTTGTACAGCTCAACCTGGGCTTTCACGATGTCGTTCTCTTCCTCCGTGAATTTTGTCAGGTCCAGCTCGTACCCGAAGTTGCCCGACATCGCAACATGTCCCCGAATCTCAAGAGAAGTTATCCGGTTGACCTGATGATTCGGTACCGCTGAGATATGCGATCCCATCGAACTTACCGGGTACACAAGACTCGTACCGTATTGAATCCGCAAGCGGGATATGGCATCCGTGTTATCACTTGTCCACGTCTGTGGCATGTAATACAGCATACCTGGATCGAAGCGGCCACCACCACCTGAACAGCTTTCGAACAGAATGTTCGGGAACGCCGAAGTGATTCGTTCCATAACATCATACAGTCCGAGCATGTAACGATGCGCTGTCTCACGCTGTCTATCTGCCGGAAGCAATGCAGAACCCACTTCCGTCATATTGCGGTTCATGTCCCATTTCACATAAGTGATTGGTGCAGAACCAAGTACGTCTGTTAACATGCGCACAATCTCATCACGTACATCCTGACGAGAGAAGTCGAGTACCAGTTGTTGACGTCCTTCTGTCCGGCGACGATCAGGCACATGCAGACACCAGTCTGGGTGCGCACGGTACATCTCACTGTCTGGTGAGATCATCTCTGGTTCAAACCACAAACCGAACTGCATGTCCAGACCTGTTACACGGTTAGCCAGATCATCCAGACCCTGTGGCAATTTGTTCTTATCTACAATCCAGTCGCCCAATGAGGAATTGTCGCTGTCCCGATGTCCAAACCAGCCATCATCCAAGACAAACAACTCAATACCCAGCTTCTGTCCGGCGCGAGCGATCTGCTCAATCTTGTCTGCATTAAATCCAAAGTAGGTTGCTTCCCAGTTATTGACCAGAACCGGACGTTCCGCATTACGGAACTTACCACGCGCAAGACGCTCCCGATACAATTCGTGGTAGGACTGTGACATGCCGTCCAAACCTGCAGCCGAATATACCATAACCGTCTCAGGTGTCTGGAACGCTTCTTGTGGCTCCAGCTTCCAGCTGAACTCGAACGGGTTGATCCCGAGCGATACACGTGTGGTGTGGAACTGATCCACTTCAGCCTGTGCGGTGAAGCTGCCACTATAGACGAGACTGAATCCGTAAACTTCACCTTGGTCTTCATCCGTGCCTGGTGTCATCAGCGCAATAAATGGATTCTGCTGGTGACTGCTTGAACCGCGACGGCTCTCAATCCCTTGCAGGCCTGACGCAAGCGGTCTGCGAACGATATCACGTTCCCGTGTCCATGCACCTGACAATTGCAACAATTCATAATCCGCGTGCGGGAAATCAACAGAAGAACTGAGCGCACGCACCACATTCACTGAGGTAGCGCTCTCATTAACGATACGCATCGAGCGTGTAATTGCATTAAATGCCGTAAAGGCTGTATAAGAAAGCTCGATTTTGATGCCTGCAACGCGGTCTTCCAACTCAATAACCAGCGTCTCTGCTTCTTCATCGGATTCAACATACGTTGCTGGCAGTCCGGTAAGCGCTGTCTTTCCTTTGATCAATCGATGACCTGTATACGTAAACTCCGAAACCGTCGAGCCATTCTCAAGTTCCAGTTGGATAGCCGGATTACGGAAATCACTTGTGCCATACACGGGTAGTTCCACTGCCAATGTATCAAATGAAATCGTACGGTCCTCTGGTACCGGGTTCGGACTGAAAGATGCTCGTTCTGTACGAACATGCAACCAGCTCAGATCGGTGTCGCGTAATTTTTTGCCATAATACAAATGCACCAAATATCCTGAAGGCAGTACCTGAAATACGTAACTGGCCTCACGGGTCTGTAAATGAAATTGAAGTTTCTCTTGATTGATGTAAATGCTCATATGTCTCCTCCACCTCTATATATAGGTCTTTCGGGTAAACGGTTTCTCAGGTTTCATTATAGCGAAAAGATCGCCAATGTTCTACGCTTTCATCAAGCTTTAATCAAAAGAGCGCATAACAGCCCGAAGGTTGTCATACGCTCTTTTGGTTACAGTCTGAATTCAGTGTGTTCCCTTACGGGAACATCCATTGCCAACGGACGGCAGGGCAGCGTACAAGACGCTGGTTGCTGCCTTAAAAATCGATTAAACCAAGGCTGATCTGTAAGGCTTCGTTGACCAATTTCATGGTCTCCTCGTCCAGATGGGTAATCTTGTCAGTCAGCCTCTGTTTATCAATCGTCCGTATTTGTTCGAGCAAAATAACCGAGTCCCGGTCAAAGCCGTGTGCCGCCGCATCAATTTCAACATGCGTTGGCAGCTTTGCCTTCTGGATTTGGGCGGTGATAGCCGCCACAATACAAGTTGGACTGAACCGGTTGCCGATATCATTCTGGATCACCAGAACCGGCCTGACTCCACCTTGCTCGGAACCGACAACGGGAGAAAGATCCGCAAAAAAAACGTCACCACGTTTTACGATCAATGTCTACACCCCGCTAACTAAGCGGTCCAGAGTGCTGTCCGCATCTTCCTCCGCATGAAAGGCTTCGGATGCCATGGTCAGATTAATTTTTGCCATCTCCATGTACCCTCGCTGCATCGTTTCACGGATGTAACGTTTCTTACGCTCCGTTAAATACAGCTTCATAGCCTGCCTAATCAATTCGCTGCGGTTGGAATTCTCCAGCGCTACGATGCCATCCACTTCCTGCAAAAGATAATCAGGTAAACTGATCATGATCCGCTTGGTGTTCTGCAAGTTGGCCACCTTTCTTCCACCCCCACAAACCTTTCGCCATTGTGAACCAGTATTACGTTTTTCCAGAACTTTTATACAAAGGAATATATATGCCCCGAGTATATCAAGTATGCTGTACTCCATTATAAACACGGGGAACAATATTCGTACAGACCAAACATCTCAATTCAGGAATTAAATCCTTACCGTCATACATAATTCGAGATGCTCCGACAGTTTTCCTTCTGTTCTGAAAAAAAGTTTATTGGGAATGACGTCCAGTTTACCTGTCAGGATGTCAAAAGTGGATTGATTCTGGCGACTGCTGCTCCCCCGCGGGTATATACCCGCGGAATGCGGTGTGCCATCATGCAGATCACTTCATAAGCAATCGTACCGAGCTGGGATGCCACCTCGTCTGCGGTTATTACGCCACCAGACTGATGACCGATGAGGACAACCTCTTCGCCGACTTGAATTTCTTCCGCCTCTTCCGCGAAAGATTGTAACGACACCATACACTGATCCATGCAGATTGTACCGACGACAGGGACGCGGCGGCCGCGTACAAGCACTTGTGCTTTACCTGTTAGCATTCTGGAGAATCCGTCTGCATATCCGAGCGGCAGTGTCGCTATTCGTTCGTACCCTTGCGTAAAATAACGGGTTCCGTAACTGATCCCCCAATGGGGTGGCAGTGTTTTGACCAGAACCGCTTTTGTCTTCAGCGTCAATACCGGGGACAGCTTCACCACCTGATGATTCACTTCAGCCGAAGGATACAGTCCGTACAGGCTTATTCCCACACGTACCATGTCATAGGACAATTCCGGTGTATCAATGGCAGCAGCGCTGTTCGCCGTATGTATAATCGGGATGGAACATCCCTGATCCCTGAGCGCATGAACCACGCTTTGGAACCGTCTATACTGCTCCAGTGTATAGGTTTTGTCTTCTTCATCTGCTCTGGCAAAATGGGTAAACATACCTTCCAGCATCACCTGATTGAGCGAAGCTACTTCCTGAATGAAAGCCAATGCCTCATCGCCAGGCAACAGACCTAATCGGCCCATGCCGCTGTCGATTTTAATATGAACCTTCAGTTGGTTAGCGAATGTGCTCGCATCCAGATGTCGAATGGCGTCAAGCACTTCCCTGCTGAACAATGTGACGGTCACATCATGTTGCCATGCAACAGCGATTCCTTCAGGCGGCGTATATCCCAGTACCAGGATTGGAATCGTAATCCCATGTTGTCGCAGTTCTAGAGCTTCGTCAAGAAAAGCCACACTTAAGTAATCCACACCCACTCGTTCCAGTTCCCTAGCCGTCTCCACCGCTCCATGTCCATAGGCATTGGCCTTCACACAGGCGAGGAATTTCATGCCCTGAGGCAATGCCTCGCGGAAAGCTTCTACGTTAGTACACAAATGATCCAAATTGATCTCCGCTTGGGTCGGCCGATATTGTCCTTGCACGTTAAGTCACCTTCTCTAATCATCTTAATCCGGCTCACGTCAGACTCCATCGTAATGCTCCAGCATGTGACTGTCAAATGAACCGAAGTTTCGCATCCAAAAACAGATGTAAGGTGCGCCTTTTGAAGAACAAATGCGAACACAGAAGAAGACCGATAAGCGAGATTAGCAGGGCAAAATCCCACTTTTCACCCAAGCAAAATCTGCTTATATCGATTATTTACCCGGTTCCCTCTGCGTAGAAGCGCATTTTGCTTTATTGAGTGTATCGGGTAAGAAAAACAGCGCTAAATGAATACCTTTCTTACATCAAAGCAAAGCACCGGAGAACAGGTCTCCGATGCTTCTTAGCATTCCTTATGTTTATGCTACTATTCGTTCATTTGTTCAAAAATCATTTGCCTGACTCTTCCTGCATCGATGTTGCAATGCGTACCATTTCGTTCTGAGGCAGGTCGGCACTGGTGATCCGATATTCTATGCCATCTGTCATCCATGTCAGAGTCTTCAATGCATCTCCGCTGATCATCCCCAGTGTGAATCCAAGATCTACTACACTGGATGGAGCAAGTGATACAGCTCGATCCTGTGGTCTGGCTTCGAATATCGTGTAATTATACGTTCCTTCATAACGAAGCATAACCGAATAGTCTCCCGCTTCTTCCAGAATCTGATCGTCCTTGAGCTGCACGCCTTCCGGCGCATAGGTCGGCTGAATCACGCCGAAGCTGTCTGCCCCTTCCGGTTCTGCAAGTGTCGGCTCTTCGCCTTCCTGACCTGTCGCAGCACCTTCTGTACCTTGCTGCTCTGTGTCACCACCTACACCCGACTGTCCATCAGTAACGGCTCCATCAGGTTCAGGCGCAGTCTGAGGATTGGCAGGTTCTTTACCGCCCTCACCTGTTTGCTCCGCAGGAGTTACACCAGAATCCGTTCCTGTTTGGCCGCCCTCTTTTGTAGCTGCTGTCATGTTACGTTGCATGTCAAAGGCGTCTTTCTCAAATGCAGCACCAAATTTGAAGGAATCAAACTTCACATCCACGACCACATTGGCATTGGAGTCGGATACCTCAACCTGTTTCGGTGCGTAATCACTTTTGTTCAGCCAGATCTTCTGTCTGACGAGTGCATGTGTATTATAATTGGCAGCTACATCAAAAACATAGCTCTCCTTCTCATCCGCAAACTGACGGGTTGTATCCCCCGTAATGCTCCGAATCAATGTTTCATAGAGATATACCTGTCCTTGGTTATCTGGCCAGTTGCTCTGAAAACGGAAGCTTTTGTTCTGGCTCGGTGTCAAAACAAACACGCCTTCATCGTTACGCAGTACAATCTGTGTTACATCCTTTTTTGCATTCGTTAACGCAATACGATAATAGGAAGGCTTCTGATGCCATACCTCGACCTTGTACTGCTGCGGCGTATCTCCGGTATGCAGCGTCATCACGCCTGCCCCCTGGTAACTTTCCATCTCTCCTACGACTTCGTTCAGATCTTTGACCACAGCTGCCGCATCCTTCTTCCCGCAGGCGGCAAGTAAGGCCGATAAGACCAATACCATGGCAAGCATCCATGATATTCGGCGCATGACATCATCCCCTTTAGCACATGTTTTCACTTCAGGATTGTGCTTGCAGCAGAACCCCTACTTGATTAGTACATGTTATGAGGGACTTGTTCGATATATGCGGACTAGTTTGACAAGCAATCGGTGAAGTCCGTTAATACGGCATTGCTACGCAAAATCAGTCTCAGGGAGGATGTTAACTTTATCCAGAAAAGGCATAGTGAATTGTAGGAGATTATTCTTTTTATTGAATATTAGGAGGAAAAGGTATGACGACAACAAAGCTTAGCACATCACTGGAAGGACTGGATGAATTCATCGACGAGCAGCTTCAATTATGGAATGGTGTCGGCACAGCGGTGGCGGTGGTCCATAAGGATGAAGTCGTCTGGCAAAAAGGCTACGGTTATCGTGACCTGGAGTCCAAACTTGAAGTTACCCCTAATACGTTGTTTGCCATCGGTTCAAGTACCAAAGCCTTTACCGCAGCAACTGCTGCTCTGCTTGTGGATCAGGGGATACTGGACTGGGATACCCCTGTGAAGTCGTATATGAAAGACTTCCAGATGTTTGATCCGGTCGCAACAGAACGTATAACTATTCGCGACATGCTGTGTCATCGTTCGGGTCTTCCAAGGCATGAGTTGGTATGGTACAACTCCCCGCGTACAAGAGAAGAACTTGTTCGAACATTACAGTATCTGGAGCCAAATCAGGATTTCCGAAACAAATGGCAGTATCAGAACCTGATGTACATGACGGCAGGTTATCTGGTTGGACAGCTCGATGAAACTTCGTGGGAGCAGATGGTTCAGAAGACTCTATTTAATCCGCTGGGTATGAACTCAAGTCTGTTCTCTGTTGAAAAAATGCAACTTCAGCCTGACTATGCTTACCCTTATATGGAGAAGGATGGTCAGAATACGAGAATACCTTTTCGAGCCATTGATGCCATAGGACCTGCTGGTTCCATTAACAGCAATCTAATCGATATGATTGCATGGCTTCAATTCCAGTTGCATCAAGGTCAATGGGAAGGAACGTCATTGATATCTAAGGAACAGATGAAGATTATGCATAGTCCTCAGATGCCCAGTGATTCGCCGTTTATAAGCCAAGAACTGCCTATGAGTACATATGGTCTGGGTTGGATGATTGAGCCTTATCGTGGACATGCCATGATTCATCATGGTGGGGCTATTGATGGCTTTGCATCACAAGTTGCCTTTTTGCCAGAGGAGCAGATTGGAATCGTGGTTCTGAGTAATACCAACGGAAGTATAATTCCCTATACGGTTGCTTTTCATATCATGGACCGACTGCTTGGATTAGAGCCCGTCAATTGGAGTTTCAAATTGAGAAAATTAATGGGGAAAGAATCAACAGAAACGGAGGCTAATCCGGAGAATCCTCTGGAAGTGCCTATTCAAGCAGACACTGCCGTTGAGGAAAATATTGAAGAACCTCACATCATACCTTGTGATCGCCCTTACACCGCTTATGCGGGTATTTACACGCATCCTGGTTATGGCGAGATGTCGATTCAAGAGACAACGGACGGGTTGCAAGCAACCTTTAACGCCATTGAAATGCCCATGGAATACACCGGGAAAGATACGTTTTCCGTCGAATTTGTGTTATTCGGTCTGAAGATCACGTATACGTTTACCCTCAATGAATCTTCAGAAGTTGCTCAATCCATCTCCATTCCTTTGTTGCTTGAACCGGGTACAAAGCCTATTGAATTCATCAGGGTTTCGTAAATGATCTGAACCTATATAAATTGAACTAATGAATATATTTACACTGGTCACTCCGATGACAGAACAACCTTCTGATCGCTGTTATCCCCAGATTTTTTTGATTTCTTTTCATAAAGTGAAAATCCGGGGATAAAGGCGAACGCTCTGCTTCCTCAGGTTATTTCTGTCCTCTCCGTTTTGTATAAATGTTTAGTTCAATTTATATAGAAAACGCCTGATTCATTTCCGTTGTGGCAGCTAATCCTACCACAACGGAATATACACCGGATAACTCGTATCCTCTTCAGCAGCCCCAGGGCTTCTCTTCACCCACAATCTGCGCAGATCAGGCAGACCATACCCCGCAAGACGATAATCTCTCAGCGAATCATGATGGGCGTGTTCTTCCTTGAAGCTGTATGTGGGCAGAAGCAATGCCTCCTGAATCAGTCGATCTTCTAGCCGAATCAATCTATTCAACCGCTCCGCAGCTTCCTGGATCATGACCACTCGTCCACATTCCTGTTCCAGTTCATGTCTCCAGTAATCATTCATCGCAATCAGGAATAACGTGTTCTGGAAGGTGTACATCGTCACGAGACTCAGCACGACATTATCATTGAAAATTTCTCCTGTATAGATCAGATCACAATCCCCAAACCCATCTTGATAGACTGCGTGGACCGGATCTCCCGGCATAATGTTGATATATAGGCCAATCTGTTTACATCTCTCTGCAAACCAGACCATATCCGTCTCCATCTTCTCGCCTTCTTCCACCCACAGACTTAAACTCTGCCCTTGATAAGAGCTATGACGCAATAATGCTGAGGCCCGCGCCAGTGAGGTCTCCACGGAAAGTTCAGGTACAGGTGTGACCGAACCATCCGGTTGTTCCGATTGCTGTTTCCCTGGCTCCCCTTGATCTGAACCCACCTTTAAAGGTTGCTGTACTCGTCCTCGAATCAGACTATAAGCAGCCTGCGTGTTCGTGCTTCCGAGCGCTTGCGACAACTCCTGCGCATTCAATAGCTGTTGAACAGCCCGGCGAAAATTCACCTCATGCTGCGGCCCTTCCTTCTGCATATTAAACGTCATATACATGCCACCCTGCATCTCATGCTGCACGGCACGAGGCTCCGCATCCGGAAATATATTATGCTTGATGACGGACTCCACCCTCCCAGAATGGGGAAGTTGCCATATTTCAACGCGGTCAATATAGGCTCGGCCTCGGAAGTAGGAAGGGAATACTTCCAACACAAGCAGCTTGGAATCATGACGCGTCAACCGATAAGGTCCTGTTCCAATCGGATGGAGCGGATTCATCTCCACATCTCTCGGCAAGATCGATGCAGACATACTGCTCATCAGATCCGGGAACATGAAGTTAGGCTTGTTTAACACAAAACGTACAGTCAATTCGTCCAACGTCTCTATGCGCTCAATAGATCCAAACAGAGGCCTGCACGGGTTACTATTGTCAGAGATAATACGATCAAAGGTAAACTTCACGTCCTCTGAATCCAATATTCTGCCATGATGAAAGGGTATACCTTTGTGCAGATAAAAGGTCCATTCGCTCCCCTCTGAATGACTCTCCCATGCCACAGCCAGACTCGGTTCACAGACCTGGTGTTCAGCATTATAACGAACCAAACGATCAAAAACCTCTGCAACAATAAAAACTTCTCCCCACATGGCCGTCTGCGTGGGATCCAATGTCTTAAAAGGGATATTCCGTGGAATCCGCAATGTATCCACTCGTCCTCTGTCCCCTCCATTCGAACGCAGACCAAATTGATGCTGCATTTGCTGCATAAGATGTTCTCTCATCGTAATTGGTAAGGTGGCGGCCAGTTCATAGGCGTCCTCCATCCTGTTCCCATCCAGGAGATGGTCAAATCGTTCACGCGCCACTTCAAGCAACGGGACACAAAATACCAGCATCGATTTTTTGCCTCTTCCGCGCTGCGGGTTCCACCTGACCCATCCGTTCTCCTTAAATTTGTTCATAATGAGGTTCATATTGCGCATGGTACAACATAAAAGATCGGCAAGTTCACCTACCGTTGTAAGTACTTCTTGTTCATCATGTACATGTGGAAAGTTTAATCGCAGTTGAATGTAATGTTCTGATACGTCCATATATACCCTACCTTCTGCTAAAATACGAAATCCATCCGGATGCTTCTACAGTTTTTCTTCAGGTTTTCCTCCATTATACTCAGTAACATCAACATGACCAGTGGGAAGGAAGAACAACGATTTATGAAATACGCCGATCTGCACCCGAACATCAGGATACGTATCATTACTGATTTTTTCACCGATCTGACCCAAAAGTCCATCATTCCATTCATGGCGATCTATCTGAGTATTCAGATTGGCGCAGGTTTGGCGGGGTTATTGCTGACGGTCAATATTGTGGCTTCCATGATTGTGGGATTGTGGGCAGGATATTGGTCTGACCGAATTGGACGAAAAAAATTAATGGTGATCGCACAAAGTCTCCAAGTCATGGCTCTACTCGGCTTGGCCATCGCCAATTCTCCGTGGATGGATTCGATCATCGTCACTTGCCTCATGTTTCTGCTCAGCAGTCTCAGTTCAGGGATCACCGTGCCGATTGCTAATGCCATGATTGTCGACGTGAGCAGTGAACATGAACGTCATTATGTATATGGGTTGCAATATTGGACAACAAATGTTGCTGTAACTTTTGGTGCACTGATGGGCGGGCTGTTTTTCGAATCATTTCGTTTCCTATTGTTCAGTCTGGTATGCCTTGAAAGCCTAGCTACCCTGTTTATTTTGATCTTTATGATTCGTGAAACAATGGATAAACGTGAATCAGGTTATGGCGATGCTCCCATCCAGAGGAACATATTGAAAACCTACTGGGCGGTCTTTCAGGACAAACGTTTCATGATATTTTTCACGGCTACTGTACTTGCAGTCTCCCTGGAATTTCAATTGGATAAATACATCGCTGTTCGTCTAAAAAATGAATTCACCGCCCAACTGCTCGGCTCAGATATCTCAGGTCTGCATATGTTCAGCCTGATCATGGTCATCAACACCGTAATGGTTGCCTTGGTTGCCATTCCATTCACCAGATGGATAGGTCGCTTCCAGTCCCGATCTATTATGACTGTTGGTATGCTCCTCTACACCGCAGGTTTCACCGTACTTGCTTTCAGCAACTGGGCCTGGTTACTCATCTCATCCGCTATATTGCTAACAATTGGAGAGTTGATGTATGCCCCTGTTCGTCAGGTCATGCTCGCGGGTATGATTCCAGATTCGGACCGTGCTGCCTATATGGCTGCTGACGGGTTGAGTTACAACGCTGCTGCCCTTCTCGGCAGTCTCGGGTTAACCATTGGAGCCTTTCTGCCCTCCTATGCGATGGCTGGTCTGTATATCCTGATGGGGCTTGGAGCGCTCATCTTTTTCCGAATGTTACTTCGGAAGGCAGAGGAACAGAATCAACATCTGCCGTGTGCAGATGCATCTTGATTTCACTTTTCTGGCAACTTTTCGGACAACAAAATAATCATCCTAGGGAGCCCAACTGGCTCTCTTTTTCATGTCCATGATCAACGTTCAGAAGTAAATTATCTTTAACATTTTGTATATTATAGTTTACATTTAGTCAAATATCATGTACATTAGGTTCATGGAGGTGAGCAAGTGGAAGAATTACACAATCACGTTCGGGAGTTACGAGCCAGAGACCGGCTATCCCAAGCAGAACTGGCCAAACTCATTGGTGCATCCCGTCAAACCATTGCCCTGATTGAGCGTGGAGATTACTCTCCGTCGGTCGTTCTGGCACTAAAAATAGCACATGTATTTCGTGAACCTGTCGAAAAAATCTTTGAACTGAAAGGTGGAGATTAAAATGAAAAATTCATCATCCTCGTCCATTAAAAAGCGGTTGCGTCTTCCCTTGTATGCAGCCGGTGGCGCTGTAGTTGGTTTTCTCGGCGCTAGCGGAGTCAGTAAACTCCCTTCTGACTTGAACTGGACGCTGTCCGTGTATTATGACTATGATCTTTTATTCGCAATCCTGGCGGCTCTTGTGGTAGTTATGACGGTGTGGAACATCTTCAGTCTCTCCCGCACGCCATCTGTCCCTCCCATGGAAAATGATGCTTATGGAGATTCCGATTCACTCATCTCTCCCGCAGAGCGCTCCCTCGGAAAAGCGATGATCCTCAGCGGATTCAGCGTTATTCTTACGTTTACCTGGGCAGCACTTGCCTTGTCCTTGTATGCATCCAACCGAACCATGCCGAATTCTCCAGAACTGTTCAACCTCTTGAATTTTGTTGCTTCGTGTATCTCTATTATCATCGTCGTGGTCGTGCAAACTCTGACTGTGAAGCGATACAACCGTTATTATCCTGAACGCACTCTGGATCTGAACTCGCGCAATATGAAGAAAGATCATTTTGAGAAGCTGGATGAAGGCGAGAAATGGATTGTCTATCGCGCAGCCTATCGTTCTTTTCAGATGATGAATGTACTTCTTGGTGTTGGAATGGTCTCTATGGTTCTATATTCGATGCTCTTTACCTTTGCTCCATTCCCGATTGTAATGCTCTCTGTGATCTGGATTGCCAACATCGGAATCTATTATCGTGAAACCTATCGTGCGAGTAATCAGTAATACATGGTTAGGTAACTATTTTGTAAATATTTTCATAAAGGAGTGTTTGCATGCATTTATCCAAACGAAAGACCCGTTTCAGGTTCACCTCCCTAACAGGAGCTTTTATGGCTGTGGTTCTGTCTCTCAGTCTGTGGGTACCCGCAGTTCAGGCGGAGACCGCAACTCCAGTAGCTGCTGAACAAGGAAAGACGAAAGCGCTGACAACCGAATCAGCTACAGCATTTCTGGATTCATTCTTCGATTCACCTGAGGCAAAAGCCCATTATGTGGGAGCCTCCGTTGTTGTTGTGAAGGATGGCAAAGTTCTGGCGGAAAAAGGATATGGCTTCTCCGATGTGGAGAGTAAAACAGCGATCGATCCCAAAAATACCGCTTTCCGCGTAGCCTCTGTCTCCAAAACGTTCACGTCAGCAGCTGTAATGCAGCTGGTAGAGCAAGGCAAGGTTGATCTGCAAGCTGACTTTCAGACCTATGTGAAAGGGCTCGAATTTGATAATCCTTTTGACAAACCTGTAACTGTGGAGAACCTGCTCACACACACGACCGGATTCGAGATCCGTGATCCGCAGCAGGAAGACATCCATACTGATTTCGACAAGTACATAGCGATGGAGGATTACGCTAAGCAACACATGCCTCCTGTCGTTCGCGAGCCTGGTAGCGCCTATATGTACGATAATTTCTCGTTTTTGCTGCTTGGTATGATTGTTGAAAATGTAAGCGGCGAACCCTTTGAATCCTACATGCAACAACATATCTTCAAACCGCTAGGAATGGATAACAGCAGTTTCATGCTGGACAAAAAGTTCCAAAAGCAGCTGGCCACGGGCTATGATGCGGCACACAATCCGCTTGATCTTTACACCATCTCTCCAACACCAATGCCTCAAGGTGGCATGTTGTCTACCGCTGAGGACATCGGGAAGTTCATGATTGCGTTCCTGAATGATGGCGTGAAGGACAACAAGCGAATTTTCAAGGAATCCACGGTAAAAAGTATGGAACAGTACCGTTCTTCCATTCATCCACTGTTACCAAACACGACGTATGGATTCGAAGCTGCATTTCAGCTTCCCGGAGCAGGAAGTAGTCCAAAAGTTATTACAAAAGGAGGCGACCTGACCGGATTCAGCTCTTATCTCTTCCTTATTCCCGAGCAAAATACAGGCGTTTTCCTGACGTATAATCAAAATGGAGCACTTCGTAACCTGTTCTACCCTGCATTCATCCAGAGCTTCTTCCCGGAATATGCAGAGCCTGTACAGTTCAAGGAATACACGCCGCAATCCGCAGCTGAGCTGCAACGCTTCACCGGATTGTACGCAGATCTTCGACTTAGCACGATTGTAAGTTCCTTGAAAGGTGGCGGGGATAAGCCAGGACAACTGAGCATTAACGATGTATTCCTGGGTCAACGCAACCTGATTCAGGTGGAAGATAATCTCTTCAAAGATGAATTGACTGGTCAATTCACAGCATTCAAAGAATATGCAGATGGAACCACATACATGAAAGAACCTTACCTCAACCCTATGGGTTATGAGAAAAAAGGTCAAAAGCCTATGGGCTTCCGGGATGTTCGTGAGAACAGTCCTTATGCCGAAGCCATCTATGCCATACAATCTCTTGGATATTATGAGAATGATGGCAACAAGTCTTTCCAACCAAAAACAGGTGTGACACGAGCTGAATTTATTGAGAACACCCTTAAACTGAGTGGATTGAAGCCCAGCAAAACTACGCCTCCTGCTGGCACCGACTGGGCAGATCATGCAGCAGCCGGATATATTCAACTCGGATATGAGTTGGGTATGATTACTGGCACGGACGAACAGCAATTTAAGCCGGATCAAGTGATTATCCGACAGGAAGCAATGGTCATGATGTGGAGAATTATGCAACTACAATATCCTAGCGAACTGTTCAATGATGTGAAACTTGCGGGGCACACAGATGCATGGGCTGTACCAGCCATTCAGATGATGGCGAAGCTTGGTATCCATGGACCCGAGGTGAAGGTAATGGAGGATGGTTCTGTTGATTTCCTTTCCCGCAAACCTCTGATTCGTCAGGAAGAGGCTGCGATCATGTATGCGCTGCTTACCCAACCAACAGATCAAATCGTCGCTGAACTGATGGCTGCTCAGCAGCCACAAGCAGAACCTGCTGAAGGAGCTGAGCCTGCAGATGAGACATCTGAAACTGCTCCGGTTCCTGTACCAGCGCCGGTCCCTTCTGTGACTTCAGCACAATAAAAATAAAACATCTTCATACCGATTAGATTGATCATGCTTATGATGCAAGAAAAAAACAGGCTTGTTCAGAAGGATACAATCCTTCTCGAACAAGCCTGTTTCGTTACTTTTCATAACTTATTATAGCGATCTGTTACTGAGTTATATCCGTCTCTATTCGATCAACGAAGATACATGGTGGTTCCCGTTGCGCTGATCAAACTTAGCTGCAGCGGTCTGAGCATGCTCCGCAAAGTAATCGGCCAGCTTGAGCAGGTCGCCCGGATCGCCTTCATACGGGAAGGATGCTGGCAGACGCAATCGGTATTCTGGAGATTCTTCCACCCAGCGGCGAAGCAACGATGCTGCTCTGGCATAAAACAACATTTTGGCGTAAGGATCTTCATGATCAGCAGCGAACACCAGTGTTTCCTCCAGCACATCAATGCCTTTTGCCGGATTCGTACGTGTGAGATAATCCATCTGCTCCGCAAAACTCTGCACAAAATCGTTCTGGCCTTTGATCAGGCGATATCCCTTGGTCTGATGTTTATCTGCTTCCGCAGTCCGTCCCAACCGATATAGCGGCATCAAAATTTCAGACAAAGTCAGATGCGGAATCTCTGCACAGCTCATACGCCCTTTCAGGATAGGCTGTGCCGCCTCCAACACCTTCTCATCGTCTCCTTTTAACAAGAAATATCGCATAATCTCATCCTGCTCACAGGCTTCGCAGTCACTCATAAAGTCACGATCCATCGTTCTGAATCGATCATAACTGCGTCCCGCTTCCTCCAGCTCCCCAAAATCCATAAAGATCCGGAACCGATAATACCAGTAGGAGCGTTCGCTGTAACCGTAGGACTTGAAGCGCCGTCCGAAATCCTCCAACAGCTCTAGGATCTTCTCGCGTGATATTTCCGGGAAGTCGGGCATCTTGCCCAATATCCATTTGTACGACCACATTAACGTTTCTTCATCATATTCTTCGGGTTGTTGGTCGAACTTGCCCAGCTGCCAGGAAAAAGCAATCAGCGCTTTCATCGGATAACCACAGAATGTTGCTGTCTCCACAATCTCCGATCTTGCTTCATATGCCTCTTCCTCCATGCCGTTCACATCGGCAACTCTTGCTGCTTCCTCCAGCATACCAAGTTTCGCCGGACCATTGGGCAAACCATAGGCCTCGTCCATCAGTTCTTCAAAATCCATCTCTGTCTTCATCAGGCATCCCCCTTACGATCTGTATTTGCACGCAAACCCCAATCTATAAAACGAACAATGCCCTGATTTAACACTTCAAGCTCCTGCTTGCTCATGGCATAATGCCCCATCATCAGTGCATTGACGTATAACATTTCGATGGCAATCGGCGTCATCTGGTCATCCGGTGATGTCAGTACCCGCTGAATGATCGGATTACTCACGTTCAAATACAAGGTTGAGTACCCTGCTGAACTCATGCCAGAAGACAATGAACCCAGAACAGACGAGAACAATTCCGTGCTCTCCTCGCTTGCTTTTTCAAGCGCACGCAGGGTTGAGGATTCCTGAGACAGTGTGAACAACACTGGCAGATCCGATGGCTTAAAACCTTTCACCTCAGCCCGACAGCGGAAGCGCTGTAAGGCAGAATCGGCCAGTCGCAATGCATCATAATACTGATTACGCTCAGCGGGTGGCACATCGGTGAAACTCATCGAGACCTGATCCGGCTGTAGCCGCTCCGTGTGTACGTTGTGCACGGTCATTGGCAGTGTCGCCATCAACTCGCTGTCATAGATGTAACCACCATTAATCACCAGCATCGATTGTGCGGATGCCACATGATGAATCTGACGGTACTCATCAACAGAGGACGTGAAATACAACGTCTCTCCTTCATCGATCAGCTCACCAAGTTCACGGTGACCCCTCGTGCTCTCAAATGGCAGCCAGCGGTGAATCATCGCGTAGAATGCTTGATCCTGCACAGCCAGTGCCTTCATGGACAGAGCATGCAGGCGAATCAGCTTCTGTAGCCGTTCTGTCTGGCTCTCAGCCATGTCGGCCAGTCCCTTGCGAAGTGCGTCTCCGAGTTCGGAGCGAACTTCCTCCAGCTTTTCATTTTCATAAAAATGTTCCCGTGATGCCGTCGGTTGAAGCTCATCTGTCCAGATCAGACATTTCACGAAGAAAGCCCACTCTGGCAAAATGTTCTCAGCCTTCTCCGAAATCAGCATTCGCTTCAGGTAAACCCGGTGAGAACGCTTGGCATTCAGATTAACCGCGTGTGGCAGTACAAAAGCAATACCCCCGGTACGGCCTGAAGCTGTCGTCAACGGAATGAAGTCCTGGAACTGCTCGCCAAGCAGACGTTCACCAAAAGCCAATACCTCCGCTCTGCGTGAACGTGCGAGTGCAGGGTCCATCAGCCAGATCGGTGTCTCGCTATTCACCACATGTTGCGCGCCGTCATGATACAACGTGACCGGATACGGCAATAATGCTCCGTAATAGAACAGAGCTTCTTTCACATACTCTGGTTCAAAGTAGTGCGCCGCGTCCGGTGTGCAACGCAGATATACTTTGGTCCCCGGGGACAGCTGTGTGTCCAACTGTCGAATCGTATAGGTGCCATCCGGCTTGCCCCGCCACTCCATCGAAGGGCCGCCCTTCGCGGATTGCGTCAGCATGACAATTTCGTGACTCACCATGAAACAGGATAACAACCCAATCCCGAAACGCCCGATAAAGGACGTCTCTCCATCCAGCAGCGCTTGCTGCCCCCTCTTCGAGGATTGTCCAATCATCGCCAGGAATTCATGGATGTCAGCTTCAGTCAAGCCGATGCCGTTATCCTCCACCATCATGGTCAATTGCTCACCTGTTCCCGTCAGTTCAACACGAACTTCACCCTGATACCCTGGCTCCGCCTCCGTTCGTGCGGTAATCGCATCCGTCGCATTCTGCATCAGTTCGCGCAAGAACACTTTAGGACTGCTATATAGATGGTTGGATAAAATCTGGATCATCCCGCTCAGGTTCACTTGAAAACGATATTCATTGGATGCTGTCATGACTCACTCACCTTCCTCTACGTCCAATACACAATATGTACCCATACGATGTATTCATATGGATGTGTTAGACGAATTCATTATGTAATCGTTAGAAACAGACGTTCCCCGTGACAGGCACGCCAAAACATCACGTCAAGCCGGCCCTGGATAACCAAGACCGGCGTTATATGCATATTTCAGGCATTCATGAGACGTAAGGCCTTATCTTTCATTACCACGTTATGAATAGCAATGAAACGGATGTTCTACCCTAAAATAAGGATACATGTTACAAGGCAGAGTGAAAACAAACCTGAGACCCGATTTCAGACAGACTTCAGGGTAAATGTGCATCTTACATTCGGGACTATTGAAGGAGGAATAGATCTTTTTTGTCGTCCATTTGAACGATATCAGCCTACCACACGTATAATCTCCAAACTCAGATCGGACGGTGAATATACATGATCGAAGTACGCAACATATCCAAGCAATTCAAGGTGCATCAAGCACTGCATGATGTCAGTTTCACAGTTAAACAAGGCAGTGTCACCGGGTTGATTGGACCCAACGGTTCAGGCAAAACCACACTGATCCGTATCATGAATGGTGTCTTAGGCGCTTCCGGTGGACAGGTAACCATTAACGGATTGGACGCCGCTCGTGAGGCGGAGAAAGTACTGGCCATGTGTGGCACTCTTACCGAGCAAAGTGGATTATATGAAAATATGAGCGGGCGTGACAATCTGACTTTCTTCGCAGATGTTTTTGGCCTGAAGCATGCCAAGAAACGAATCGACGAGCTTGTAAATCTGTTCGAGTTGCAGGATTATCAGCATCGAAAAGTCGGCACCTATAGCACAGGCATGAAGAAACGCTTGGGCCTTGCACGAGTACTCTTGCACCGTCCTTCCATCCTGTTTCTGGATGAGCCCACCAATGGCCTGGATCCGGATGGAATTCAGATGGTGCTGCGCTTTATCCGTCAGTTAAATAAGGAAGAAAAGATGACAATCCTGGTCTCATCCCATGTGCTGTCCCAGTTGTCAGCCGTCTGTGATCATTATATTTTCATGGAAAAGGGGCGCATCGTTGAGGAAGGCACGGAACAGGAGATTGTTAGCCGGTACCTGTCCACTCCGAAGCTCGAAGTAGAAGCCGACATGCCCGAAGGATGGCACACAGCAACCGACTACACACCTGAAATAATCTCCACACATCAAGCAGTATTTCAGCTTACATCGCGTGAAGATATTCCATTACTGCTAAGGCAATTAACGGAGCATGGTCAAGTCTATCAGGCCCGCATCACGGGCAGTGATCTGGAAAGTATCTATTTTGCCATAAGGGAGGCACACCACCATGAATAACCGCCAAGCCATACGTGCACTGGTACGTAAAGATATCCGGTCCGTCACAGCCAGCGTTCAGCTCTGGTTGCCCATGTTGATCGTTCCACTGATTATTGGAATCATCATGCCCTCTGCCCTCCTGTGGGCGGCCTCCAGAATGGAACTTCGTTCTCTGGGCAACATCAGCTTTCTGCTCGAATCATTGGATGCGTTAACCCATGGTGGACAGATTCCTCAGCTTGCTTCCATGCCTACAGATAATCATCGTATTGTCTATTACTTGGCCATGTATATGTTCGCTCCCTTGTTTCTCATCATTCCGGTGATGGCCTCCAGCATTCTGACGGCCAATAGTTTCGCTGGTGAGAAAGAACGCAAGACGTTGGTAGGGTTGTTATTCACACCGATCAGCATGGACACTCTTTTTAAAGGCAAAGTGCTAGTTGCCCTGATCCCTTCCATTCTATTATCCTGGGTTACTTTCCTGATCTATGGAATCATTGCCAATATTCTGATGTACCCCATGTTTGGAACCTTGATGTTTCCCAATCTGAACTGGATCATACTTGTCGTGTGGGTTGTTCCCGCTTGCAGTCTTATGGTCATTTTATTAAACGTCCTGATCTCGGCCAAGGTCCGTGGGTTCCAGGAAGCCTATCAGCTCGGCGGATTAATTGTCCTTCCCCTCATCGCCTTAGTCGCTGGTCAAGCCAGTGGCATGCTGCTGATTGGTCCTTGGATGTTACTCATGATTGGAGCAGTGCTCCTGCTCATAAGTTTGGTTCTTCTTCGTCTGGTCGCGTCGTGGAATAGTCGTCAGCAACTGGCGGAAAGTCAGATTTGAATGATGTGGAGTGTAGCGACGAAATTCAACAATCTACACTGTCGCTCCGCTATGCAGATTGAGAAATAAATATACGCAGGTTATGATGTGGAGATATATGCTATGGGATGATTTTAGAGAGGAATGGAACAACGGTATGGAATCCAAACTACTTCAAAAATTAAAATATGCTTCACAATTAACGGCACAGGAGAAACATATTGTGGACTATATCCTGAGTAACCCCGAAGTTGTATTTGATTCTACAGCCCATGAACTGGCTCAGCAGACCTATACAAGCTCTTCCACCATTGTTCGCTTATGCAAAAAGCTGGGTACCAAGGGGTACCCAGACTTTCAGCTCAAGCTTGCTCTTGAATATCAACAGATGCCTTCCGCGTTGCAGACGCAGGATCCTACATTCCCAGAACAAGGCAACGTGCTGGCTGCCATCGACTCGGTTCCTTACCTGTACCAGCAGGCGCTGGAGGATACCCGCCGGATGTTAAATGCTCCTGTTTTGCTACGAATCGCGAACTGGGTCAAAGAATCCGTACGCATTGATGTCTATGGCAGTGATATGAATTATTATCTGGCGCAACAGGCTTGTGCCAAGTGGAATGAACTCGGCATATCTGCGATTGCTCATAATAGTCCGAACATGCATTACTTGAACACGATGAATCCCAACAGCCTGACGCTGTCTTTTGTTATATCGCACACAGGTGAGAACCAATCCATGATTGAAGCCGCCAAAGTGCTCAATAGCAAACAGATGAAAGTCATCGCGGTCACGGGCAACAACCATTCAACCCTTTCCAAACACTGTGATGAAACGTTACTCGCTTACGGATACAATGAACAATTAAGACTATCCAAAATGTCTTCGATGGTCTCGGTACTCTACATTTTCGACATGTTATACATGGGGAGCATTAGCGACACGTATTAACGATTAACGCTGATCCACTGCAAATACAATTCCGGCATCCTTGCGCGCACTCATGAGTACACTCATCACAGACTGGCTGTGTTCCAGCAGTTCGTAACACCGTTTGTGATCCCCACTTGCATGGATGTCCCTGAACGCTTCCCACTCATAGTACAGCCAATTGGATTTGGTCTGCGCATTATACGCCTCAGCAGGCTCATTCCCGATCTGAAGCTTGATCTCCCGGCAACCGTTTGCTCCTCCCACAACCTGAAGATAACCTTTCTCGCCCTGAATAAGCACAAAGTTCATGCTGTTTGTGTCTTTGGCACCTACACATTCCGCAATAAACTCCGGATATTGTAGAACCACAACTCCTGACGTATCAATGCCGTTTGCATGCTGGTTTGCGGTATACGATACGGTATTCGGACTGCCAAACAGATTCATGACCAGATGAAGATTATAAATATTGATATCCATCAGCGCGCCACCAGAGAATTGTGGATTAAATACGTTCGGCGTTTCCCCCGCAAGCAGATCATTGTATTTGCGCGAGTATTGACTGTAGTTACACTGGATGAGTTTGATCGGACCAAGCTTTGGCAGTTGCTCCTGTATGACTTTAATATTGGGCAGATGAATGTTGGAGATCGCTTCAAACAACAACAGATTCTTTTCTTTTGCAAGTGCAATCAGCGTTTCTGCTTCCTGAAGCGTGGACGTGAACGGTTTTTCGCAGACGACATGTTTGCCATGTTGAAGTGCCTGATAGGCCTGTTCGTAATGCATGCTGTTTGGCGAAGCAATATATACGAGATCTACATTTGTATCTGAAAATAGGGATTCCAGGTCCGTATAGATGGTATCGACCCCATACTTACCCGCAAGCTCCTGTGCTGTCTCTCTCTTCCGGGAGTACATCGCTGTACACGTAACATCATCCAGTTCATTAATCGCAGCTAAAATGGCATCCACAATGGACCCTGTACCAATCGTTGCTATATTCATCATATCGTCTCTCTCCTGTCGTTGGTTGTTTGTCAGTTGGCTCTCTTCGCCGCTTCGATTCCGTCATGTAAAATATCCAATACATATAAAACCTCTTCATCCTTGACCGGTTTATCACCGTTATGTCGAATGGCTTGAAACAGTTGATCATATAAAACGCCATAGTCTGTCGCTTCCGAAGGAACTTTCTCCGTATGTGATGTTCCCTCATCGTCCACATAACTAATCGTACCCCAGTTATTCTCCGGTTCAGCTTCAATGGATACCCTGGTTCGTCCATCTCCATTTTTCGTTTGATGCCCACTGCTATATTTAACAAAGCTCCCTCGATCCCCGTGTACAATGAATTTTGGATGTTCGATCTTCACAAGCAGACTGCACTTAATCGTGGCCTTCATTCGTCCATAACGAAAATCAATATCGATATAATCATCGGATTCACCCGGCGCGATCAAACTCCGAACATCATATTCAATTCGGTCAGCTACGCCATATATAGAGATTAACTGATCGATGGTATGTACGGCCAAACCATGCAGCAATCCAAATCCACTTCTCGCATACTGCGGGTGAAAATAATCATAGTGGGACTGGATTTCAACAATATTCCCCAGTTTGCCGCTCTCAATCACTTTTTTCAATGTCAGAAAGTCACCATCAAATCTGCGATTTTGATTTGCCATGGCGATGAGATTTTTACGATTGGCTAGTTCAAAAATATCTTTGGCTGCCGCAGAAGTGGAGGCAAATGGTTTCTCCACCAGTACATGTTTCCCGCGTTCCAATGCCAGCTTAGCGTACTCTACATGGCTATCCACATGGGTGGCGATAACAATCAATTCAATCTCATCATCTTGCAATATGTCTTCAATATTCGTCGAAAAAGTAATCTCGGGATAGAGTGATTCACGCTCTGTATCACCAACCCGATCTTCCTCTCGACGATATATCATCTTCACCCTGATGTTTTCTTTTTTGTCCAGATAAGGAAAATGATAATTCACCACTGCGTTCCCAAATCCGATGATCGCCACATTCATTAACATGATCGCTCACTCCTCTGCTCTGGTTGAGTGTAATGTTATCACGATCAAGTCAGGCGGAGAATGCTTTGGGACGGGATTGGCAGCATCATGCGCAATTCGATTTCAGGTTTGAATGACTATGAAATTCAATTTCATCCTCTTCTTTTTTTCATGTTTGAGAGCTAACATATCTTCCATAGTTTACCGATATAACATAAGGAATTAACGACATACATATAGAAGAACGAAGGGGACGATGAACGAATGAAAACAAGGTATACATACGTACAACGCACCATCTGTACATTGCTGTTATTTACACTCATTGCAGCAGTGACATTGGGAGGTGGAACCGCAGCCGAGGCAGCTTCACTTAACCAATCCACAGTGTATTATGAGTCCGACGGAGTTTTGTACAAAGTATCCGCGGATGGCAGCAATACAACAGAAGTATTAATTGATTTCCAAGGTGTGGACTTGCTCGCGGCAGGCTCTTATCTCTACTACACGCAGACTGCTTCTTCCACAACCTTGCTTCGGGTTCCGAATGACGGGTCCAGCGATGCGGCAGAGACATTTGCTGCAGATGTACTCAGCTATTACACGGATAACGGATTTATCTATTATCTGGATGCTACAGGTACCATTTATCGCGCGAATGGCAATAGTGACGCTTCATCTGTCACCAAGATTGCTGACAAGGCTGATACCGACTTCCCATTCCTCCTGGTAACCAAAGGGCGCGCCTACTATAATGCGTTAGTTAATGGAAACACGTGGATCGTGTCCAAAACGTCCAACGGTGCTGGAGCAGTGCAGCGGATTGCCGCAGGCGCAGTGGAAGGACGTTATTTTACGAATCAAGCCAAAAACGAACTGCAACTGATGGTAAATACAGACCCCTACGAGGATTTCTATTCCACCAATGCTGTTGTCATGTATAAGGTGAAATACAACACTGGCAAAGCAACTGCGGTAAATCCCAAAGCCAAACTGGATGTGAATGCTGTATATTCCGGTGGTTGGGGAAACAATCTTTACGTGTATAACAAGGGAATCGTTCTCGACAGCAATAAGGATTACAATTATGCCAAAGGCAAAGCGTTTGCGTTAACCACTTCAGCCAAAACACTTCAACTTCATAACAAAAGCGTTCGTGAAGTAAGTGCCTTAGGTACAGACAAGGTTGTCCTTATTGATGCAGACAAAAAGGCTTATGCCAAAACGGTCTCGGGCAACAAAGTGACCAAGTCTGCCAATCTGAACCTGAACAATGTAACGTATGTTGCGAATCAATTGACCAATGGTACATCTACGGCTGCATACATCTCGGGCAACAACGGACTCTATTCGGTTAATACAGCCCTCAAGGTAACGAAACTTACCGGGGACGAATGGGATGCATTCCATATCAGAGATGATGTTGCGGGCCTCTTCTACATCAATGCCAAAGATCAATATCGCTTGTATCACGTGCAAACGGGTGGAACAGGGAAAAAAGTAATGAGTGACGTTTTCCTCGACAATATTCTATTGGTGACACCGTACTAACATATCATGTTGATTCAGGCGTATAGCCCATTCAACGGACATGTCCATAACAAAAAGGATTACCATGCAGCCATAACGGCTCTTGGTAGTCCTTTTTTGGTTGTCGAAAACTATTTTTCAAAAATATCTTCCATATGAGAATGATAATTGTTATCATTAAGAAAAATAAGACAAAAGGATGGTCCGTATGACTGAACAGTTTCCCTTCATTGCTGAAACCTCATCTCTACCGCTCCTCTCCTCCATGTGCCGTGTGCGTCGTGGGGAGAATTTCCGTGTGCAAGGCAAGACGGTGTCACGGCCCATGCTCTGTCTTATTTTGCAAGGAGACGGTGTTCTGGTCCTGAATGATACAGTCTATACGGCGCAAGCGGGCAGCTTGTTTGTACTGAAGCCAGGAACAACCATCGAGGCCGCTGCACGCTCGAACGTTACCGAATGTATATTGCTAAGCATGGATACGGTTTGTTTGCAGCAAGTGCGCGGTGAATGGAAAATGACCTCTTCACCTGCCTTCCCGCTGGATTGGGAGACAGGCAGGTTGCTGGTTCGTCATGAGCAGCAGGCTGTATTACGTTTGGAACAACTGTATGAAACCTATCGCGGTCTTCAACCGGATCATTTTATCAGCATACATAGCCAGCTGCATGAGCTGCTGCAGTTTCTCTCAGAGAACCGGCTGGAAGCCAATCATGAGAAAGTGGACCCTGCCTTGGAACGCAGTATTATGTATATGCGACGTTACATGAGTGAAGGAATCAGCATGGATCAGCTTGCCAAGATTGCTGGACTCACGCCCAGCTCTTATTCACGCAGTTTCAAGAAGGCCAAAGGCATGTCACCGACCGATTACCTGAATCGTTTACGTATAAACGAAGCCAAAAAACAGCTGACAGAGGAATCCTGTGTCCTAAAAGACGTCGCGGTATCTGTCGGGTATGGCAATGAGTATTATTTTAGCCGCAAATTCAAACAAACCTTGGGGATTGCTCCCAGCGTATATATGAAAAGAGATCAACTTCGCGTAGCTACGGCATCCATTATGGGATTTCATGAGAACTTGGCCTCGCTTGGACTGCGCCCGGTAGCTGTGCTGGAAGGTGAAGGTGTGTTTGACCGAGAATCGGATGAATATGAACAAGAACGCCGATTAACCAGACAATTCGATCAACTTCGGCAGGCGAAGCCAGACTTGATCATCGGTGACTTTTACCACAAGCCCTATTACGATCGCCTGAAAAGTATTGCACCCACCATCATCTTGGAGTCTACCGATGACTGGAAAGAGAACCATATTCGCATAGCCGAACTGGTCGGACGTGAGAAACAAGCGTTGCTGAATTTCAAAGAACTTGAGTTTCGCAAGCTTGAAGCAAGCCTGAACCTGCAACCCTATTTCGGACAAAAACGGTTGGCTCTGATGGAGATTACGAACCAGTTCATTCGCTTACAAGGGACTGGCGAGCATCCATTAAATAACTTGTTGTATGCTGAATTGGGACTTCAGCATGCTCAGCTTGTATCTCCCGAAAGTTCCAGAAATGAGTATGTAGCGGATAGTATTCCCGTGCTGGACACGGATTACCTGTTAATCCATCGTGCTTCGCTTCAACCTGCCAGTGAAAAGGTGTTCCGACGCATGAAACAAACGGCATCGTGGAATCGATCCCCTGCTGTATTGTATGGTAACGTTCACGATATTTCGAACTGGCAACGGTTATGCTGGACCCCGGGTGGCCGGTTGCAGATTCTGAACGAACTGGAACAGATTACTCAGCAGTCTGTAGTCTTTCCTCAGGCAGGTCTGATCGGACATTAGATGTGAACATAGGTCGATACGATGGGCAAGATTATCTTTTACATCATGTTCCTTCATTAATAATTCAGTAAGATATTGCACAGGCCAAAGGGCCCTCTCCTATAACGGAAAGGGCCCTTTGCATGTAATTATGAATGTTCCTTGATCTCTTCCTTCGGAACAAGCTTGTATATCTCTTCATTTTCCATGGTATCAATCAACCGATCCAACCATTTGTAATATGCTTCCGCTTGCAAAACTTTGTGTTTGTCTTCCATCAGAATGTGGATAAGTTCAGCGTCTGCCTGCTCATCCAGACCTTCGACTAACCGATTCAGTTCTTCAATTGATTTGCGTAGAATCTGAAGGTTACTCTCCACGGCTTTTCTCCATTTAATCGCAAAATAATCCGTAAACGTCTGATGCCAGTCGTATTCCACTTCATATAGGTCTTTTCTGGAGCCCTTGCTCCACACTTTATTTACCATTTTCAAATCCAGCAGTGTTCGTACACCTGTACTCATACTCGTTTTGCTCATTTCCATTTCCCGTCCCATATCGTCAAGGGTCATTGGTTTGTCTGCAAAAAATAGCAATCCATATAAGTGTCCCGTCGACAGCGTAACGCCGTAAAGATCCATATTACGTCCAATGGCTTCAATGACGCGCTTACGAATCTTCAGCACGGTTGCCTGCTGTTCCTCTTGTAAATGGTCCAAGCCCATGCTTGCAACCTCCATTCTGAACATTCCACAGTCTTTGGCGAAATAATTGCAACACTTTAAAAGTCCTGCTTACATGGGAAAGCACTCGGCCGGACATCATATATGCCAGAGGGCTTTCATTCACCCAATGTATGAAAATGGGAACTTTACCAGGCTACAATTGCCTATGACTATCTTTTAACCAAAAAATTCAGCTTCAATTCAGCTCATTTTCTATTGTAGGAAAAGCAATGTCAAATGTAAAGCTGCCTTATTAGCCAGAATAAGGAGAATGACGGAGTATTTGGACGAAAAACTTTGTACAGTTTTTACTGTACAAACATTATGTACTGTTTATTCGGTTGATATACTGGTTAAGTATTGTTAGACTTAAAAACGTTACCCAGAAAGACGGGAAGCGAAGCAACAATTACCGGATTTCGTGGCTGGGCGCATAAGTGTATGGGCTTATGGATGCTGAAAGCCGTTCGAAGTGCACAACACATCAGAAGGGGTGAAAACATGACCATACTTGAAGTGAAAAACGTAAGTAAATTGTTTGGACCCCAAACCGAGCAAGGTCTGCAATTACTGGAGCAAGGTTGGGGTAAAGAAAAGTTGGCCAAAGAAAAACAGATAACGGTTGGTGTCAACCGGGTCAACATGGACATTAAGGAAGGCGAGATTTTCGTTATTATGGGACTGTCCGGGAGTGGTAAATCCACACTGGTTCGGATGTTCAATCGTCTGATTGAACCAACATCCGGAGAAATTCTGGTCCATGGTAAGGATCTACGCAAGATGAACAAAGAACAATTGCGCGAAGTGCGCCGGAAAACAATTAGCATGGTCTTCCAAAAGTTTGCGTTGTTCCCGCACCGTACCGTTCTTGATAATGTGGAGTATGGATTGGAAATACAAAAAGTAGATAAGGAAGTACGCCGGGAGAAGGCAAAAACCTCACTTGAGCTGGTTGGCCTTAAAGGCTGGGAAGACAAAATGCCAGATGAACTTAGTGGCGGGATGCAGCAACGTGTCGGCTTGGCGCGTGCACTTGCCAATGACCCGGAAGTACTACTGATGGATGAAGCCTTCAGTGCACTTGATCCATTGATTCGCCGTGATATGCAAGATGAGTTGATCGAGCTTCAGGATAAAATGAAAAAGACCATTATTTTCATTACCCATGACTTGGACGAAGCGCTGCGCATCGGCGATCGTATTGCCCTCATGAAAGACGGCGCAGTTGTGCAGATCGGTACACCGGAAGAAATCATGATTCAACCGGCCAACTCATATGTGGCCCGCTTCGTCGAAGACGTGGATCTGTCCAAGGTCCTCACTGCCGCTCACGTCATGCGTCGCCCTGAGACAATCACACTTGACCGAGGTCCTCGGGTAGCCCTCGAACTCATGCGCGAAAATGGTGTCTCTAATCTGTTTGTCATTGACCGTTCGAAGAAGCTGCTTGGTGTCATTACTGCAGAAGATGCAACCCGTGCAATGCGCGAAAATAAAGTATTAAATGACATTCTGATCACGGACGGGCCGACGGTGTCGCCTGAAACCCTGATTCATGAATTGTTCGAGATTGTAAGTTCAGCCCATGTGCCGCTCGCTGTTGTTGGTGAGAATGGCCGTCTGCAAGGTGTTATCGTCCGCGGTGCCCTGCTGGGTGCACTTAGCGGTGAAGTTGCAGTAAAGGAGGAACTTGAGAATGATTCCCAAAATACCACTAGCATCGTGGATTGAATCCATCGTTGACTGGATGAGCTCCTCGCTCTCCGGATTGTTTAATGTAATCTCTATTGTTATTCAGGCAGTAGTTGGATTCTTCTCCGGGCTGTTCATGCTGCCCCATCCACTCCTGTTCATTGCCATATTGGGTGTTCTTGCGTTCCTCGTAGGACGACTCCCACTGACACTATTTACGGTTATCGGGTTCTTGCTCGTAGATAACTTGGGATACTGGTCCCAATCGATGGACACACTCGGCCTGGTTATCACTTCAGGATTGGTTTCGATCCTGCTTGGTGTACCTGTCGGAATCTGGCTTGCATACAGTAAAACTGCGGCGCGTATCATTACACCGCTGCTTGACTTCATGCAGACGATGCCTGCATTTGTCTACTTGCTGCCTGCGGTTACATTCTTTAGTCTAGGTGTCGTTCCAGGTGTTATCGCGTCCGTTATATTTGCGATTCCGCCAACGATTCGTCTGACTCACTTGGGGATCAGACAGGTATCTAGTGAATTGGTTGAAGCAGCTGATGCATTCGGCTCAACTTCCATGCAAAAGTTGTTCAAAGTACAGCTTCCACTCGCTTTGCCTACCGTGATGTCCGGTATTAACCAGACCATCATGCTGTCACTGTCCATGGTTGTTATTGCATCCATGATTGGTGCACAAGGTATTGGTGCGGAAGTCTATCGTGCTGTAACACAGCTTCAAATCGGTAAAGGTTTCGAAGCCGGTCTGGCCGTTGTTGTACTCGCGATTGTACTGGACCGTTTTACACAAAATGTATTTATGCCAGGTCGCAAAAAGACCTCACGCATTACAGCCAAGCAAAAAGCATGGATCACTGCTGCGGCAACATTCCTTGTGCTTGTAGCTGGTTTCTCACAATACTTCGTTGGTGGCACAACTTCGGCTGGCGGCAACAACTCAGCTGCCAATGCTGTAGGTCAAGAAGTGAACTATCAGATTATTGGTATCGATCCAGGGGCTGGTATCATGAAGTCCGCTGCAAAAGCGATCGAAGACTATAAATTGACTGACTGGACTCTGATTGAAGGCTCTGGTGCAGCCATGACAGCCACGCTGGACAAAGCGATCAAAAATGAAGACCCAATCATTATTACAGGTTGGACTCCGCACTGGATGTTCAACAAATATGATCTTAAATATCTGGAAGATCCAGAAAAATCTTTCGGTGATGCTGAAGAAATTCATACCATCGCCCGCAAAGGTCTGAAAGAAGATCACCCTGTTGCGTTTGAATTCCTGTCCCGTTTCCAATGGACATCGGATGAAATGGGTGAAATGATGACTGCTATCCAGGATGGCACATCCGCAGAAGAAGCAGCTAAAGCTTATGCTGAGAAACATGCCGATCAGATTGCAGAGTGGACCAAAGGTCTGACTCCAGTGAACGGTGATGCATTCAAACTCAGCTATGTGGCTTGGGATTCCGAAATCGCAAGTACGAACTTGCTGAAATATGTGATGGAAAACGAATTGGGTTATAAAGTTAACGCTCTGCAAGTCGAAGCCGGACCAATGTGGACGGGTGTTGCCTCAGGCGACGTAGATGCCTCTCCAGCAGCTTGGCTGCCATTGACACACGCAGACTACTGGGAACGTTACAAAGACCAGGTGGACGATCTGGGGGCTAATATGACAGGTGTACGTACAGGCCTCGTGGTTCCTAAGTACATGACTGAAGTAAACTCGATTGCAGATCTGGAGACAGGTGCCGCTTCTTCCACTCCATCGGCAAGTGCTAATGTGGGCGAAGAGGTTAATCACCAGATTGTTGGTATTGACCCGGGTGCAGGTCTGATGAAGGCCACAGCAAACGCCATTAAACATTATGAATTGTCTAACTGGAATCTGATTGAAGGCTCCGGAGCAGCAATGACTGCATCGTTGGACAAAGCTTATAAAAATGAAGAACCCATCATCGTTACGGGTTGGACTCCACACTGGATGTTCAATCAGTATGATCTGAAG
Organism: Paenibacillus sp. FSL P4-0176; assembly: GCF_037975265.1. Taxonomy (NCBI): domain Bacteria; kingdom Bacillati; phylum Bacillota; class Bacilli; order Caryophanales; family Paenibacillaceae; genus Paenibacillus; species Paenibacillus sp. FSL P4-0176. Next base: position 1,585,587 of record NZ_CP150242.1, on the reverse strand, counting down.
TATTTGGATGATCCCGACTTAATTTTCGGCGATGCAGAGGAAGTTCACACGGTTGGACGTAAGGGAATCAAGGAAGATCATCCCGTTGCCTATGAGTTCTTCTCTCGTTTTAATTGGACTGCAGATCAAATGAGTGAAATCATGGTAGACATTCAAAAGGGCGTTTCGCCTGAAGAAGCTGCCAAGACTTATGCGGAAAAACATCCGGACCAAATTGAAGAATGGACCAAGGGGTTAACCCCGGTTAAAGGTGACAATTTACGTCTCGGTTATGTTGCATGGGACTCTGAAATTGCGAGTACCAACCTGATGAAGTATGTGCTTGAGACGGATCTGGGTTACACAGTCAAAGCACTGCAAGTCGAAGCTGGTCCCATGTGGGCAGGCTTGGCAGCAGGTGATATCGATGCTTCTCCAGCCGTTTGGCTCCCGCTTACACATGGGGACTACTGGAAGACATATGGAGACCAGATTGAAGATATCGCTGTCAGCATGACAGGAGTTAAACAAGGTCTGGTTGTTCCAACGTACATGGATATCAACTCTGTTGAAGACTTAAAAGATAATTAAACCAGATTGAGATGGATAAACCTGAATTTGGTAAAAGACCACCGAAATTTTTCGGTGGTCTTTTTGAGTGTAACTTTTACTTGGGAATGTCTTCAAACATAATCAAAGCCTGAATGTACCTGAAGTGCCGTTAAAGTGGATTATCTCCCTTTTAATGAAAAGCTTCGCTCTGGATAGGATCAGGAGTCAGCTACTCACCCACGATTGGAGCAGAGCAAGTACAAGCGCTAACGAATCGGAGACGTCTTATTCAAGGATATAAAGTGATTCCAGAAATCTAAAGAACCTGAGACACGTTATATCAGATTAAAACAGTCGTTTGCAGTGTTTTTGTTAGAGATTCCAGTAAATAACGTGTCTGATGTTCCTTACTTTGTAAAAAGAAGAGCTGAAGGCGAAATAAGGCGTCCTGAGTTCCTTGGAAAATTTCTCCCTTTCCCCAGGGTATAAAGGCTTGAGCTTCAAGACATTTTAAAATGCTAATCTCCACACCCGAACTAACCTCGAAAATCTCAAGCATAAAGCTAAACGTACTAATCGTTACCTTCTACATTAAAAGCTGTAAAACTGAATTATGTACTCACACCCTGCAATTTTTTTCTCTTTTCCTACACTTTACCAATCAGCAACAATAGTACCCCAATGGTAATCATGACAACACCGAGAATACCATACACCACTCTTGCGCCCTGCCGTCCAATGGTCTTCACAAAAATTCCTGCTCTAAAGCTCTTCATAAACCAATCCCAATTGTTGATACCACCGAGTAAACTAAAAATCCCTGCCGCTATGGCAAATAGTGCGATTAAAACGGGTTGATCTTGCATTACGTCAACACTCCTTCAATATAATCCTGTCTACTATACCTTCACTTGGTGAAAATTAACAGGCATTAATTGGGCGTATCTCAAAACTCGCTGAAGTGCATCTTTCACCGCCTTTTCGCCCCCTGCTGCGTCACTTTCCCTTGACGTGCCCCGGCACGCCTGCAGAAAACTTCCTTGCTTGAAACGAAAATTCGGCAAAATCTACTTCCTTCGGAGTTTTCAGACACGCCCTAGTAAAAAAAACAGCTTGCAGATGGAAGTCTGCAAGCTGTTCTAAACCGTCTATATCATGCGTTTTATTGTTTTTGCAACTCGCTTGCTGACAATAACAAGGTTACCACTTCAGCACGTGTTGCTTCAGCGAGGGGGTTAAACATATTTTTCCCTGTTCCCTTCACCAGTCCTGCCTCATATGCAGCAGCGATATATGGAACAGCCCACGCCGGTACTTTATCTGCATCCGCGAAACTCAATGCCGGATTGGATTGTACCGGAAGACCGAGTGCTCTGACGAGCATAACCGTCATCTCTACCCGCGATACTTTACCCGATGAACGGAACGTATCATCCGTATATCCACTAATGATGCCTTGATCCACTGCCTGAGCAATAAAGGATTGCGCCCATGCAGGTATCCCGGCAGCATCCTTAAACGTCAATGCTTTGTTGCTGGCTGGAAGTTCAAATGCTCTGCCCAACATAACAATGAATTCGGCGCGTGTCGCTGGTGCATTCGGACGGAAATTACCGTCCTGATACCCGTTCACAATTCCCCGGGAAATGGCCTGCTCAATGGCAGCAGCTGCCCAGTGATTTCCGATGTCCTTCAGGTCTATACCCGTTGTGGTTGGATTAGTACCTCCATTACCAGGAACGGTTGGCGTAGTTGGTTTTGTAGGATTGGTTGGTGTAGTCGGTGTGATTGGAGTTACAGGCGGAGTAGGTGTTGTAGACCCTCCACCACTGTTACCACTGCCCGGATTACTTCCATTATTGCCGCCACCATTACCAGGATTGCTTCCATTTCCGTCCCCCGGAAGTGGCGTACCTTTCAGATCCGTGCTGCGTCCTTCCGTCACTTGATTCACATTACCTACACGGTCTAGATGTTCATGGAAGATTTCATAATCGACCAGATTTAATTCGTAGAATCGATTATCATCTTTTGCCGTTCTCATAGCACGATAGAAGTCTCCACCGTTAGCCATGAATGAATTGGTAGCGACGATATAATACCCGTTCGGATCGATATCCGAGTAGGTACCATCTGTATTCTTAATCTGAACTTTGATCACACGTTGACCGACTTGGGTCACGGTATTGGTCGTTGCATCAATTTTCTCGCCTGGTTTCGTGGAATCGTAGTAGAAACGCATACCCGCTACTTGCGGAAAACGCCCTTCTCCCGTTTCCACACCACTAACGCCATTTTCCAACGCGGCTGTGATTTCCTTGCCTGTCATTTTCAACGCAGACAGATTATTACCGAACGGCATCACAGTCAGGAGATTGCCCAGCGTAATATCACCTGTCTGGAATGAAGCACGAATGCCACCGCCGTTCTGGATCGCGACGTATCCTTTGACATCATTCTCCTGCACAATGGATTTCACTTTCTCCAGCATACCGTCTGTCATCAGGTTTCCTAGATTGGTTTCCTGTTTCCGCACATTGCCCCGTTCTCCATCCAGGAAGACATTTGTTTTACCGATAACCGTTTTCTTGAACTGTTCCAGCTGAGGCGCATATTCTTTCAGCTTGTTTGCGGCTTCCACATCATCGGCATAGACGAATTGGCCGTTAGCATCTTTGGCATCCAGACTCAATAATTTGCCGTTCCACTTCTTCAATACGCCTGCTTCATCAAACGTAACATCCAATTGACCAAGAGAAACGTCATATTCCCCAGTCTGCACAACCAAAGTTGGGTCCGCATGGGTATCCACCAAAACTGGTGCGTTCAGAATGGTGTGTGAATGACCACCTACCACAATGTCGATTCCTTCTACGGCTTCAGCTAATTTCAGATCCTCAGAGTAGCCAAGGTGAGTCAAAGCAATGATTTTATTAATACCTTCATTTTGCAGCATTTGTACAGTTTCTTGTGCATTTGCCTTGTAATCCGCAAACTTCAAGTCATCTCCTGGTGAAGAAAGAGATACCGTATCAGGTGTTGTCAGTCCGAAAATACCGACTCGCTCACCATTCACTTCCGTAATAATCGCCGGATAGATTTCAGCTTTCTCACCCGGATCACCGATGCTATTGTTGTACAAACCACTCAAGCTCGCATCCTTTGAATAATCAATATTAGCACTTACAAACGGGAACTCTGCTTTTTCAATAAATGCTTTCAGTACGCTTGGACCTTTATCAAACTCATGGTTACCAAAGGTCATGGCATCATATCCGATCATGTTCATGAACTCCAGATCAGCCAGACCATTAAACAGATTGAAGTACAATGTACCAGAGAATACGTCCCCTGCATCCAGCACCAGGGTATTATCATTGCGCGCTTCCTTAATTGCCGTTACTCGGCGTGGGATGTTATCCAGATGCGCATGCGTGTCGTTTGTGTGCAGTACGCGCAGGTTGAAGTCCCCTTCTTCCACTGGATCTCCAATACTCAATTGTGCAAGCAATGGATCATGGTCGCTCACTCGTCCATCTGCTGTCTCAAAATCGGCATTCACATGTACCACTTCGATGGCTGCCGTCTCAGTCAGATTTTTACTCACCAAAATGTGATCCAGTGTCTGGGAGTTTCCATCATAGATGTAGGAATACCGCTGATTTTCTGGCAGTTCGTTTACCAGATTGTCCAGTTCATTACCTTCAACAATGTTCAAAGTATTCGAGAATTGGAAATCATTAAAATCACCAAGAACAGCGACATTTACCTCATGGTCTTTGTTCAGTAACTCTTTCACAAACCCATTCACCAATGCAGCTTGCTTCGCACGTTGAACTTCACTGCTTCGAGTGGCAGGTTGTATACTTCCAAAAGGTTTCAGGTCTCCACCTTTGGAATTGAAGTGATTGGCAATCACCACTACACGTTCACCATTGAATTCGAATTCAGCAGCGAGCGGTTTGCGGGAGCTGGCGAACGCCTCGTCCCCTGGTGCAATACGACCCGGATTATTGGAGAGACTGCCGTCAGCTTTGACTGTGATCGCTGTCGTAGCATTTCCTTTTCCGATACCGTTAGCGAACGATACACGGTTCGGCTGATAAAGGAACCCTACACGAATATTGGCACCAGGTGCCCCGCCATCCTTGTTATTTTCCGGAGAAATCTCACTATATCGATATGTTGGTCCGTTGTTCGTTTTGATTGCATCAATTAGCGTCTGAAAACTCTCATTGGACGCTGTTGTACCCGTGTCGGCATCGCCATCGTTATCCTGAACTTCCATGATGCCAATGATGTCTGGCGTGTTCAGATTATCCACGATGATTTTACCGATTTTACTGGCTCGTGTTGAATCTTTTTTGCTGAAGTTCTCCACATTAAACGTAGCAATGGTCAGTTTATCTGCCGCTTGTTCAATGGAAGTAGTCGCTTGTTTCGTTTCTCCCGGGATAACTGCTGGTAAATTCCCTTCAGGACTCACCTTGAAATTTCCACTAGAGTAGGTCATTACTCCGACTACATTACCATCCAACTTATCGCCTGTTTTTACTGCTTTGGAAGGTTTCTTGCCGATAAATAGACGCTGCGGATTGAGATCACTCTCATTCATATCTTTCTTGTTATCGGTCAGAATAACACCACCGTTAGGTGTGCGAAGTGGATTATTCTCACCATTATCCACAACAACGGCCAGACCCGGTTGACTGGAGTAAGGACCTATAATTTCAGGCTTTTCCAGTTCAACACGCATGCCTTCCAAACTTTCAAAAAAGTCTATAGCATCCGTCTCGGGATTAAATTCTGCAAAAGAGTCTGAGTCAATGACGGTTGGAATTACACGTCCATTGACACCCAACTTCACAGGTGCAGGTAGATCTACCTTATCTATTACTTTTACAATGGCACTCGCCGTAATCTGCGTGGTGGTTAATTCGTTAACCGCCCCATATTCCGTAACTTTCCCAGATACCTTCACCTGATTGCCAACGATAACTCCATGACTTGGTTTATAAACCTGAATGGCTTCGGATGTCCGGTTATCATCGTCCATCTCGCCCGGAAGCTCTTGCATGTAAAAACTGCTTGTACTGACAGAGGTAACAATACCTTCAATATCCTTAACATCGTATCCGTTAAAAACAGAGGTATGTCCTGCGCCCTGAATATCATGGATACGCACGTTTTCTTTATCAGGAAGTACTTGATACGTAAAGGTGTACACTGCACTGGATTGTCCATTAAGAATGGCAACAGCCTTGATTACGATGTCTTGATCAATCAATATCGGACTACTATACACGGCGGAAGAAGAAGTAGGCTCTGTATTATCCGTCGTGTAATGTACAACTGCACTCTTGGCTGGAGAGGTTAATGTGACTTCATTGTTCCGGGGAATCCCGCCAGATGGAACACTTGCCATCACAGACAGGCTATTTTCTACAACATCTGCGGCTGTTCTAGGCAAAATCTCTAATCCGTAATTACTGTTGAATGTCAGAACACCCTGCACATATTCGTAGGTTTTGCCAACAGTTAGCGCGGTAGGAGAGTTTTTGGCATAAATCGTCATCTCAGCACCATGACTATCCGTAGCGTAAAACGTCGAACTACTGCCCCGTGTTACCTGAATATCTCTTACTTCGACAAACATTCCCTCGTACTTTTCGCCCGGACCTTTGTTACTTTGGTCTGCTGGTCTGACAAAGTCTGTGGACACCATATTTTTGGGTCCGGGGAGTGTCACATTTTGCTCAGTGACCTTCATGTATCCTTCGGTAAAACCTGACTTATCCTTCTCGATCTGGACGAGTCCGCTGTAGTGGGTAATTGGACCATATACTTCAATGCGATCCCCCACATCAACCTGATTCTTCGCTCGGACTACAATGCCAGCCTCTTCGTCTTGGATATAATAATTCGTGAATTCTCCGGAGAGTTCACTGTACGTTACGACACCTGAAACGGCTACATTTGTATTTGGTGCAAGGACTCTCGCATCAGCAATGGATATGATTCCAGTCTCGTCTGCTTCCTGTACTTCTGAGTTATCCGTCTCAACTGGTTCTTCACTTTCAGTTCCATCAAAATCACCATCTTCGTTAGTTGGTGACTCTGTCCCCTCGAGGTCTGACGATTCTTCAGTTGGGACAGTATTCGGTATGGAAGTCTCCTGAACACTTGTGTGCGGCTCTTCCGTTACTACACTTTCCTCATCAGCATATGCGGTGCTACTTAATCCACCTATTGGTGCCGCACCTGTAACGACAAGAACGAAAACCAGAAACCCTTGTGCCCAACGTTTCACTTGCTTGTTGTTCATTCGTACTACCCCCATGTTTTCAACTTGGCAATCATTTGTTCAGCCAGTTTGTACATTAGTTCAAATATAAGATAACTGAATAACAGACTTGTGTAAACAATATTTCTTCGTTATGAAAGAAAATAGAACACTTATATCACATTTTCTAAACTAACCTCTATAATAATGAATAAATAGTACTAACTTTTAACTAAAAACACGTTATTAAGCCTATTAAAGTTATATAAATGTTAGATATACGGTTAATTAACGTCAATTAAATTGACATTTATACTGAATATATATACGAATTCGACATTTAGTGACAGTACTCATTTCTTTAAACCCACTAAAACCTGAGTCTTGAGACATACATTTTCACATGATAAAACGATATGTACGGATCACTTTAGATCACCACATTAACTGAGTATAAAAGAGAACTATTAAGCGCAAAATCAGTATGAGTTAATAGAATGTTAAAAAAAAACCACAAGAACATCTCCAATTACTCTCAGAGACTTTCTTGTGGGATAACATAAAATATGAAAAATGATACTAATTTCACTTTTTCGAATTGTTACAAACGGTTTTCAATACACTTCTGTGTCTGGTGTCAAAGTAATATTACTTCCATAGGGTTCAATTAATCCTTGTTGCTCCAAGTACTGGTCAACGTATCGATCTGCATTCAGTGAAGTTGACCCGATCCAGTCTGAATATGTTTTTCCAAAGATTTTATATAGTATGTCACTAGTATATTCATTACTTAATTCCCCAAAAACAGTATACAACTGTTTTACCGTATTTGTGTGTTTTTTCCCCTCTAAATCGGTCCATGTTACTTTTTTATTCAGATCTACCTTCCTTATATCCTTAGTATATATTTGTACATTTGACCCATTGATTTTGAAGTACACACGGATGCTTTTTTCGTAAGGATGACCCTTGAGAATGCTCCACCCTTTCATATCTCCAGTAGCTGGCACAGCATAAAGTTTCCCTTTTGTTGGAGTTGTTCCTGTTACACTGTTTTGTTTTTGAGGTTGTTCAATATTAATAGTCATTTTACCTTTACCAATGGATACTTGCATCTGCTTAGCTTTAGAGTTATAAGTCACAGTTCCATCCAGAGCATCTGAGAGAACTGAAGCAGGAAACAATGTTACGCCATTTTGAACAAGCAGCGGGGACTTGAGAGTTAATGGCTCTCCATTTAACGTTGCTTTTGTTCCCGTTTTCGGGAGAGTTAGTTTGGTAGAACCAAATTTAATCTCGAAGGCGTCCTGTTGAGCAATGTAACTAACACTCCCTCCCAGTGCCTTGAATACCTCTTTCATCGGAACAAGAGTCACACCATTTTTTATGTATCCTCCATCAATTGCTTCATCCAAACTACCTGAAATAGTAACTGATCTTTCAACATTTTCGACTTTAACAGTAATTGTTGAAGAACCTACACCTATTACCTTTACCATCCCAGTGCTCAGCACTTGAAGTATATGAGGTTCACTGATCGTATAATCTGTTTTTGTAAGACCTGTATTTCTTCTGTAGTATGGATCGTTATCGCTATGTATTGAATTTTCGTCATCATACACAACAACTATATTAAGATTAATCTTAGAACCGACCGAAACTGTAGTATTAGGGATGAGTTCAATATTTTTAACTTTAAGTTCCTCTGCATAAACACTTGAAACAAACAACAACATAAATGCCATCATTAGAACCGTTACTCTTTTCATTCACTTGTACTCCTTCTTATTTTTAATATTGTCCATTGCTTTTCATGAATCCATGTATTGGGATACCCCTTTCAGCTTCCTATTCTATTTTCGGAATCATTAACAAAAAATGTTAGTCTTTCTTTTTAGTAAAACAAAAAAATTGAATGCAGCTTAATCACTGCATTCAACACTGATATGAATTAAATTATTTCTTCACCGTGCTGTTATATTGCGCAATCTTGTCTGTAATTTGTTTAGCTGCTGCATTCAGTGCTTCCTGTGGTGTACCTTGTCCATTCAGGACCGTTTCAATCGCTCCTTCGACAAGTTGTCTGGCTTCCGGGAATACACCCATTAATGCCCCGGATGTTGCTGTCGAATCTGCGGAAGCGTGCAATTGATCGACTGCTGTCTGGAATTGCGGGTACTTCGCCATATTATCCTTTAATACTTGCTCATTGTAGGCTGCTGTCGTAATAGGGAAGTATCCTGTCGCAACACTCCAGTTCGCTTGTACCTCTGGTGTAGCCAAGTACTTGATGAATTCCCATGCCGCTTGCTGTTGTGCTTCCGATTTGTTGTTCATGATGTACAGGCTTGCTCCACCCACTACAACGCCGCCTTCTTTGGCATCCGCTGGACGAGGCAGGAAGCCTGTCCCCAGTTCAAACTTGCCACCGGAACCTTCTACGATTTTACGCAGGCCAGCCGTGGAATCTAGGGTCATACCGATTTGCTGAGCGGTAAATGCTGCTGTTGTATCGTCTGTGCTACGTCCCAGATTGGAGAGGGTCTTCTCATCAATCATCTTTTTCCACCAAGTTAAAGTCTTCACTCCAGCTTCGGAGTTCAGCAGAGACTCTGTAGCTGCTTCATTTCTTCCGTTTCCATTGTTTACATAATCTGCATTCTGGTTTGCAAAGAACTGTTCCATAAACCACCCGTAGATCGCCATGGATGCACCTGGCTTACCATCTTTCGCCAGTGCTTTTGCGGCTTGTTCAAACTCTTCATACGTCTTCGGCGGGTTTTCCGGGTCCAAACCTGCCGCTTTGAACATATCCTTGTTGTAGTACAAGATCGGGTTGGATGTGTTAAACGGCATGGCGTTCAATTTGCCATCGATGGTGTAGTATCGGATGATGTTTGGCTCCAGTTGGGACAGGTCGAACTGATCCTTGTCGATGAACTGTTGTACTGGCGTAATCATGCCCGAATCGATCATGAACTTGCTACCAATCTCGTAGACTTGGATAATGTCTGGACCGCTGTCTGAGCCCATGGATGCTTTGAGTTTGTTCAGACTTTCATCGTACTTCCCTTGATAGATGGGCTTCACCTGAATGTCCGGATGGCTAGCGTTAAAGTCGGAAGCGAGTTGGTTAATAGCTTTCTCCCCAGCGCCAGACATGGAATGCCACCACGTCAATTGTGTTGTTTCAGCTGCGGCAGCTTCTGCTTGAGCTCCACTTGCCGGGCTGCTTGTTTCAGCTTTTGTTCCGCAAGCGGAGATGACCAACATGAATGCAGCCAGCATTAATGCGAATGTTCCTCTTTTTTTCAAACGAAATCGCTCTCCTTTTATATGGCTCGCGTACAATAAAATCTTGGGGATGACGCGGTGTGACCGTTACGGTTACGAATCGTTCTTTTGATCGCTGTTATCCCCGGATTTCTTTTCATTCCCTTTCAAAGGGGGAAATCCGGGGATAAAGGCGAACGCTTTGCTTCTTCAGAATCGAGTTCGTCCCCTCCACTACTACCGTCGTTCATTTCAACATTTTATTTGAAGCACGAGCCTCATTTTATTCGCTCCTGGTATCCAAAACTCAAGACCTGATACATGGTTTAATTCAAACCTCTAAATTAAAATCTTTAGATCAAAACCTTCAGAGCTTCCACTTCAATTTCAATTTAATAGTTGTAAAACCTTCTCTACTTACCCCTTCAGCGCGCCTGCGGCCATTCCGCGGACAAGCTGTTTCAACCCGAAGATCAATAACAGTAAGGATGGTAGTATGACCATGGCTGTTCCGGCAAATACCAGATTCCACGCGGTGGATTCCTGGAACTCCAGCATTGAGATTCCGATCTGAGCGGTTCTCATTTCCGGTGTGTTTGTCACCAGCAGCGGCCAGAGATACGAATTGTACATGCTAAGGAATGAATAGATTGCCAGTGTTCCAAGTGCCGGACGGGACAAAGGCAAGACATGCGATATGAAATAGCGAATATGACCACAACCGTCGATCCTCGCCGCCTCGAACAATTCCTTGGGTAGCTGCATGAAGAACTGTCTTAGCAGGAATGTACCAAACGCCGTTGCCAGAAACGGCACGGTAAGCCCCTGGTAACTATCTAGCCAGCCCCAACTGCGAACCGTCAGGTAGTTGGGGATCATCGTCACTTCCCATGGAATCATCATCGTTGCGACAAACATGCTGAAGATGACGTTTTTGCCTTTGAACTGCATTTTCGCAAAAGCATAGGCTGCCATACTCGCTGTAATCAATTGACCAAGCGTCGTCAGTCCTGCGACAAGAAAGGTATTGCCGATAAATCGACCGATCGGAACAATATCAAATACTTCGCTAAAGTTGGACAGATCGATTGAATTTGGAATGATATGCGGCGGATAAGCACTCGCATCTTCCGGCGTCATCACGGCCATGAAAAAGGTGTACATCACCGGATACAGCACAAGCGCTGCACAGATCGTCAGTAATACATACAACAGCGTTTTGGTCCATGTCGCACTCATTGGTAATGCACTTTCCTTTCTACCCATTTGAACTGGATCAGGGTCAGCAGCATAATCACCACGAACAGGATCAGTGCCTGTGCACTACCTGTACCAAAGCGGAAATTAACAAAGGCTTCCTGATAGATGGAATATACAAAAACATTTGTACTGTCCATCGGGCCACCCCGGGTTAGAATGTTGATCTGACCGAACGATTGAAAAGCACCAATGATTGATACAACCGTGACAAAGAACAACGTTGGTGACAGTAGCGGCATCGAAATTTTGCGAAACGTCAGCAATGGTCCTGCACCGTCAATCTTGGCGCTCTCGTAGATCTCATCCGGGATGCCCGCCAAACCACTGGATAGAATAATGTAGTTGAATCCAAGGTTCATCCAAATTGTCATGATGGAAATTGAGATCAATGCCCAATCCGGGCTGGTGAGCCAGGGAATTGGATCCATACCTACTTTGCCAAGCAGATAATTCAGCATGCCCAGGGTCGGGTGGAATAGAAACTTCCAGATCACCGCTGACGAACCGACGGATAACACCACGGGCAGAGAGAATACAAATTGGAACACACGCATTCCCTTGAACCGGTTGTGGGTCAGTGCAGCCAGAATCAGAGCAGCCAGCATGCCCGTAGGCACTGTAAACAGGACAAATAGTAATGTCACTTTCATCCCTTGCATAAACAGTCCTGATTGGAACACGGCCTTGAAGTTATCCAGTCCTACATAAGCCGCAATCTGCCCCGTCGGATCTGTGGAATGCAGACTCAGGTACACGGACTTAAACATCGGGTAAAACAGAAACACTGCAAACAAAAGCAGCGATGGTGCCAGGAAACCATAGGCCAGCAGATTCTCCCGCATTCGCTGCACACGCAGCGAGGCTGTCCGGCGCTCACTCGTACCGGATACGCGCCGTTTGGCGGCGGGCAAGCTGATCCGGTTATCAAGCTCACTCATCGGATTTTCTTCCCCCTTGTTTCACGCATTCAGTGTGTGTGAAATGTTAGATCAACTTCATCACCACGATATCTAGTGTAAGAGTCGAATGTCACAGCAAAATTCATTCTGAATCAACGTAACGTTAATCATGGACAAGGGACTTTACGGAAATGTGCATCCATTCGAAAGCGGTATCCAGAACCGGATTTCATGACAAAAAACCGCAAGAACTCCCCTGTTTGGAGATATCCCTGCGGTTTGATGTGTAAATGGAATATGAACGTTTGTCTATTAATGAAAGTGACTCATTTTACAATAATCTGTAAATCTTCCAACCGAGGTAAAGCGATTAACCGTTCGAGTTAACGATTAAGATGATATGGCACCGTTGTGACAATCACGTCTTTGTAATTAATCAGATAAGCACGAATCATAAAGCTGGTCTGGTTGTGCAGTACATTTTGCCACCAGTGCTTGGTGATGAATTGCGGAATCAATATAGTGATGTGATCGGTCTCAGCCGTTTTCCACTCTACTGTATCAATGAATTTCTTGAGCGGCCCCATAATGCTACGGTATCTCGATTTGATCACGACCAGACGAACGCCTGGATTCCACTCTTCCCACTTCTGCTCCATCTTGCGTATGGCCTCATCATCGAATCCAATGTACAGCGCGACCACGTGATCCGACATCGTCTGGGCGTAACTGATCGTATTCATAACGACCCGGGTAATGCCCGCAACAGGAATGACTATCGTATTGCCTTTTTGGGCTGGCTTATCAACCCGAATATCAATCCGAAGCTCATCAGCAATGTTGCAATAGTGACGGTGAATACGCATGAACACATACACAACGAACGGCAAAAAGATAAAGATGACCCATGTCTGCGTGAACTTGGTGAAAATAAAAATCAGGGTAATCGATAGTGTAGTCAGCATTCCGACGGTATTGACCAGCAACTTCATCTGCCAGCCAGACGGCTTGACTTTGATCCAGCGAATCATCATACCAAGCTGTGACAGGGTAAATGGAATGAACACCCCTACCGCATAGAGCGGAATCAGGCTTTCCGTATTTCCTTTGAACCCTACCACCAGCAGCGCAGACATCACACTGAGAAAAATGATCCCGTTTGAGAAACCAAGGCGGTCTCCTCTGACCATAAATGCATGCGGCATGTATTTATCCTTCGCCATCATGAAGGATAACAGCGGAAAAGCCGAATACGCTGTGTTGGCTGCAAGGAACAGGATCAGTGCCGTTACACCCTGGATGATAAAATACATCGTGCCCCTGCCAAACGTCGCTTCAGCAATCTGGGAAATGACCGTTGCTTTGGGATCAGGCTTCACTCCGTACCCATAAGCCAGTAAGGTGATGCCGATGAACATGGCTCCCAATATACAACCCATGAGCAGTAATGTACCCGCGGCATTTTTCTCGGCAGGCTGCTTGAAGTTCGGGATTGCGTTACTTACCGCTTCCACGCCAGTCAAGGCCGAACAACCGGAGCTAAATGCTTTTAATAACAGAAACATACTCACATGGGATAGACTAGTTCCGAATTCTGGTGCAGCTGCTTCCATCCCCCCGGCAAGAAATTTGATTCCACCCGAGATAATCAGAACCGCAATCGAAAAGATAAATAGATAGATGGGGATCGCCAGCACAGACGCTGACTCCGTCACTCCCCGCAAATTCATAATGGTTAGAAAAACAATCATAATCAGAGCAATCACAACACTGTAGTCATGCAGCATAGGAAAAGCCGACGTAATCGCATCCGTCCCTGCCGACGAACTTACCGCAACGGTCAGAATATAATCGACCAGCAGAGATCCTCCGGCAATCAGACTGGATGTTGTACCCAGGTTATCCTTGGCTACGATATAAGCGCCGCCCCCTGTTGGATAAGCAAATATCGTCTGGCGATAGGAAAAAATTAAAATGACGAGTAATCCCAGCACGGCGATGGAAATCGGAACAGAGTACCACAGGGCGGCGAATCCGGCCGCAACGAGCACCAGCAAAATCTGTTCCGTACCGTAGGCAACGGACGATAGGGCATCCGAGGACAGGATGGCGAGTGCCTTCCATTTCCCCAATTTTTCTCCATCCAGTTCAGCCGATTTCATGGGCTTGCCTATTAAGATTCTCTTCATTTTGCCAAGCATGATCATAACTTCCTTCCGTCTCTCATCTGTGAAGCATTGTTATTATGCAAAATCGCAGAGCCGTTGACAATACGTCATTTCACCCGAATTTCGCCAGCGCGTGATAATGCATTCTACGATTCAATAATCGATAACAAAGCCATTCTTGTTCAGCAATTTGAACTTTTTTGAACCAAAATGACGATTGTTCGTCAAAAAAAAGGAAATGGCCTTTGGTTCAATGAACCCAAGACCACTTCCTTGATCTATGCGTTGACTATAAAACAATACAGCTTTCCTTAACTGCCCAGAATTCCGGGACGAGGAGTAACACCAAACGCTTGTGCCAGTGTGGTCAGCTGCTCATCCGTAATTCTCTGCCGGATCTCGTGACCGGCAACCAGCATAAACACCTGGGCTGCCTTCTCAATCGTCTCAATCAGACCAAATGCCTCGTCAATCGTTGTTCCTGTTCCAAAGATGCCATGTTGCGGCCAGATGACCGCGTGGTATTCTTTCATTTTCTCAGCCGTTTCGCGACCAATCTCGTTCGATCCAGGAATCATCCATGGAATAATGCCGATCCCATCCGGGAATACAACCACACACTCCGTGCACATCTGCCACAGCGTTTTCGTGAATTTTGCTTCATCCAATTCGTGGATAAACGTCATAGCCAATACATGAGTGGCATGGTTGTGCATGACAACCCGGTGGTTCGGGTCCAATTTCAAACGTTCGATATGGCTCATGAAATGTGTAGGCAACTCACTTGTTGGATTCGCCCCGGACTTCAATCCCCAGAGTACTTCCAGCTCCTGTCCATCCTGCGATACACGCAGCAACCCTAGATTACTCTCCGGATCAGCGAGTACAT
The DNA here is from genome assembly GCF_037975265.1 of Paenibacillus sp. FSL P4-0176. Classification (NCBI taxonomy): domain Bacteria; kingdom Bacillati; phylum Bacillota; class Bacilli; order Caryophanales; family Paenibacillaceae; genus Paenibacillus; species Paenibacillus sp. FSL P4-0176. The sequence goes on along the minus strand of NZ_CP150242.1, from coordinate 1,570,284 downwards.
TTTTGAAATATTTGCCCGATGCGGTCACGATAAAATACTTGCCTGCCAGCTCATGCACCGAAAATGCCGGTTTGATCTTGCGAATCACATGATGGATATCGATATATTGGGCAACTTCCTCTTCCTCCAGCAGATAGCTGACATTACCGCCATTACGCTCATCCCAGCCATTTTTCCACATATGTTGTGTAATCTCAGCCATCTCACGGACAAATGGGATATGGAAACCTGCAGCCTGCGTTGTTTCATTGCTAAGGGTCACGTTCATGATCAATCTCTCCTTATATTGAAAATCAAATGGCTTGCCACGTACATAGTAAGTTCCTTATTTCACATTCATTATACCTTTGTTTATCTTTGATAGTCAATAACAAACACAGAAATATACTTTTGATTGTTTTTGTTTAGTTTTGTTTATTTGAAAATAAAACAAAAAAATACCCCGCCGGCGCCCGGCGGGGTCAGTCACACATCTATTTAACACGAGAAGGGGTTTACAAGACTTATCTTACCTCTGCTACCTTAATAGAAGCTGAAAGCGAAATAAAAAAAGCATGAAAACATATATTCCCTTCGGACAGAAGATTCAGTTCCTCCTTTTCATTCAGTACATATATCTCTCTGTCCAAACGCTTTCGTCAATTCTAACATATGCTATTCTAGCTTTTCTCAGGAAAAGACATTCATAAAAAAAAGGAGATGAACCTATGGCAGTCCTTTCTACAGGCCCGATCGAGAACAACCTCTCCGGTGGCAGCAGACCTACACAACAAGTCACTATCAAAATGGTCAACACCGATTCCATCAATACGTCCAATGTACTCATTGAAGGTTATTTCCTGAATGGAACGAGGACCTTATATGTGCTGCAATCCGTTAATCTGACCCCCGGGCAAGTCTTCTCTCAAACCTACTATGCCAACCTAGATGGATACGAATATGTATTCACAACAGGTGGAGGCGCAGCTGCATCAACTGAAATTTCAGTGTGGGGAAAAGACAGCACTGGGCAAATCGTCACCGCACATCGTATTGTTTCGAATGAACTAACTCTATAAAAAAAGGGGAGGAAATCAGATGGCCACAATCTCATCCGGGCCCATTGAGAACAATCTGGTATCCGGATCAAGACTCACCCAATCGGTTACTGTCAAGATTGATAACGAAGATCCAGTCAACGCCTCAACTGTTCTTATCGAAGGATATGTGCTAAACGGAACGCGGACCTTGTATGTACTGGAATCCATCTCGCTTGCGCCCAATGAAGTCTTCACCAAGAGTTATTATGCAGACTTGGATGGCTTCGAATTTATTTTCACTACCAGTGGCTTGGCGGAGAGCTTAACCGACGTTTCCATGTGGGGCAAAAATGCCACAGGACAATTGGTCGCTGCCCATCGACTGGTAACTTCTGAATTGCTGGGTGCCGAAGGTGGCACTCCCGACTTCGAGTGGGGACAGACGATCTACTGGGCTGACTCCAGCGCTCCAGGACCAGGTACCGGATCACCCTTTGATCCATTCAACTCCCTACAGGCTGCTATCGACGCAGCCACGAACAGCCCTCTTGCGGTTACTTTTGGCATGAGAGCCCGGTTGATTATTCTTATTGCCGGCAATTCATCCTTCAATGAAGACATTGTTATTCCTCCTGCAAGACATGTGCAAATTCTGGGAATTGGCCCTTGGCAACTCGGAAATTCGGATCTGGCCAACTTCGCTTCTTCCATTCCCCGGAATGTCACGATCCAGACAAGTCAGGCTGCAGAAGATGTCTATCTGGTTCAAGGACCTGCATTTGATGCTCGTCCTGTTACGGTTATAGGAACGTTTAATGACGGCACGTCCGTCAGTACGCATACCAACTACACGGACGGCGCCATTATAAGCGGTGACGTCACTTTTCAGAACGTGGCTGTGGGTGACCCGTTCACGACCATTGAATTTCAACTGCTCAATGCCAGAGTCGTAGGAAATATTGTACAATCGGGTCATATGGGTAATCTGAATGCATACCTGTATCACAGTCGCATCAACACCATGGTTCATAACGGTTTGAATATTCAAAGGATGGTAGATAGTACTTCAGACAGCACCATTAATGTAAGAGGATACTCACACATTACCAATTCCACGATCAGTGGCAATGTGACCGTCACACTCGCCTTAAGTGATGTCCCTCCAACAGGCATATTTAGTAGTCAGTTTGCTACGATCACCTGGACAGGACCTTTAACGCTGGATGCCGCCTCCAACTATTATTTTGTTAACAGCGGATCTATACTTGTGGGAACCAAAACCGTATTATTCAGTATCGCCTAACACGCAATCCCTGTCCTTCATTGGTCGGGGGTTTCTTATTTTCGCAGCACATATGATGGATGCATCTTTCCTGTTGGTTCATAACGTTCATCACCTGTATACTCAAATCCCAGCTTGATCAAGATGTGACGTGACACTTCATTATCCGGATGATGCCCGGCAAACAGTGCCTTCACATTCATTTTGTCAAAGGCATAACCAATTACCGCCCGCGCCGCTTCCTGGGCATACCCTTTGCCCCAGTGATCCCGGGTTAGATGGAATCCCAGTTCATACATATCCTCTTCTGAAGAATACGGACGCAGGCCACAACAGCCCACAAACACCTCGGACTCTTTCTCAAAAAGGGGCCAATATTGCACACCCGCTTCCTTCTGCCTTTGAATCTCCTGTGTTAATCTCGCTTCTACTTCATCCTCGCTCAGAAATCCCTTGCTGCTAATCCATTTGGCAACCTCATGATCGCCCCACAATGCAAACGCCAGCGCACGATCTCCTTCGTTCCAAGTCGCACATTCCAACCGTTCCGTTTCAAATAAGATTGTTCTATTCATCATCCACTAACCTCCTGTATGCCAACACCAATCTGCGTGCAGCTTATACCTTAAATTAATCGAATGACCGTCAGGATAAACAACATTTATAATCTGTGTACATGTTCATCCCTTGTAATAACACTTATAATTGCTTAGCCAATTTCTCAAATTGATTGATGTGAGGCTTGATCTCTTTCTCTACACTTTTTATAAAAGAGCTGAATTGCTTGGAAATATACTCTTCTCCAACACCAATATGTTTATATACTTTTCCCTTTTTATATGTAAATGAGAATATATAACCACTCTTCAAATCATTCCAAATGTCTCCGGCATACCCTAAGATTTCAAATCTCAATTTCGAATCTTTGTAAAGAAACGAATATGGCGGATCATATTCCCCATTTCGTACATCATAGCCTGCAATCCACTGATCTTTTGCAAATGTCCCTGTTTGGATTCGCGATTCCAGCATATATCCAGTCAAAGCTATTTCGTTAACATGAAGTTTACCTTTACCATCTTTCTTGTCATTCTTCCAGTTCCCATCATACTTGGACTCTGTAATACTGTCCTCTCCGCGTGTTATAACTTTATATACGCCGTGTCCCGAACGTTTTCCCTGTGCCCAGCTTCCTTTGTAGGTTTTGGTTTTCCCCCAGGTCATGGTTCCATTCCCGTGAGGTTTTCCATTTTTGGTCTCTCCATAATATGTAGCCCCATTGCCATACTCCAGAGTAGTCTTTTCATTCGCCGCCTGAGCAACATGTGGTGACAGGATTGCAGACAATCCTAAGGTTATCCCCAAAATACAGATGAACATCTTTCTAAACATCAAATCTCCCTTTCTCTCGCTGTATAAGAAATTCATTCTTATAACAACCTATTAATCAAATAATAAGACTCTAGTATAATATCACTTTCAATCCAGAAGGTTCCACATAAAAAAAAGAAAAACCCCTGCCGACAAGATGTCCGACAGAGGCCGTTCCAATTCAGTTCACACCAATTACAAATCTGCTACGGCGAATTGAATTGTTCCGGAAGCTGCGCCTCCAAGGTTAGCTAACAAGGCAAACACCAGAACTCCACCTGAAGAAATGGTAAGGCTGCTGTTTACAGGAACAACGTAAGTGACTACTGGTGCATTAACACGTGTGATCACGAGAGATACCGGAAAAGGTCCAAAGTTGTTCACTGTAGCGCTGGCATTTGTGCCTCCAGCCAAATTTTCGTAGTAGGACTTGCCTACTCCGGCAGGAAGGTTGTAATTTTGTATCGGTAAAAGGATGGCCATTGAAATCACCTCCTTTTTGCTTTGATACGGTATTCTATGCTTGAAATCTATTAAAGCAACGGTGAATTACCAGGGTCATAATGTCCAATTTTGATAGACTTCATAGATTGATAGACGAATGTACGCAAAAAAGCCCCACCGGACCATCCGGTGGAGCCAATTAAGCTTACTTTAGTTTAATTACGCATACAGCATGAAAAAGTTCAGTTCATGGCCCTGCTGCTTGAGATAGTTATACAGCTGCGAACGGTGATGGAATACATGCGTTACGGTTTCAATCTGCCATTGAACCTGCAAGTGACCATGTTCCATATAAAAAGCTTTTGTTGAACGATTCAAAAAGTCGTCTTCGCTCAATCCTTTGATATAAGCTTTGTAGGATTCGAAATTGCTCCATAATGTTGCTTCAAGCTTCTCGATATCCTCAATCCCCGACAGGCTATTCTCCACCAGCCCAACCTCAGCTTCACCTTTTTCCTGCATAATGGCAAGATCCGATGCCGTGATTTGGATAAAGTGATGCACTAGCTCCACCAATGAACGCATATTCTCCTGTGGACGATACGACCAATCCTCCGAACGGATCAAGCGAATTAACGAAGCCCCCGTCCGTACGCCTGTTTCCAATTCATTTAACAAGTGATCCCGAATCTGCAATGTTCCATTCATATATGATGTCTCCCTTATCTTTTATTCTCACGACTTCAGTATAACCGAAGGTGCTGCAGATCTATTGTACAAATCGGACAACATTCTGCCATGCTCCCTGGCTGCCGTCAACGGAGTCTCTCCATAAAACTTGCGAAATTGCCGAATTAGATGGGCTTGGTCAAAAAATCCATGATTCTGGGCAAGCATTGCCCAGTCTGCCGTGTCCCCTTGATGAATATCACTCAACACACGATGAAAACGAACCACCTCACTGAATCGTTTGGGACTGATTCCGACCCACTCCGAGAACTTGCGATGCAGCTGCCGCTCACTGATCACTTCACGCATCGCCAGCTCTTGGACACTCATACGTCCCCCATCCATAAAGATGCGGTGCAGCACGTTTTTCATCACATTGTTCTCCGATGTGCTTGCCTGCACGGTAAACGGACTCAAGTACGCATTCATAACCTCTACTCGCTCTGCAAAATGATTCGTTTCGGCCATCCGTTCCTGAAGCCCGTTCAGCTTCTCCGGCCAACATTCCTGAAGTGCAATTCGCTTATCCGTAAACCACTCCAGAGGCATGCCATGGAAGACATGCGCTCCACCCGGGAAGAACCGGACACCAAAGGTGTAGTCTCCAGCAGGGGAGCCATCATCGGCTGGCTCAGGTACAGCGAACGGATGTGTATAATTGCCACAGTAAGCATAGGAGTGCTTTGAACAGACCGGGTCGTATGTAATTAGCATGTCCGTGCAACCATCCGGTAATACCCGGGCAGGTACCGTCATCATCGATCGCTCTGGACCTTCTCTCTTAGCAACATCCGCATGTCTGTTCGGAAGAGATCCTGATTCCCAATAACAGGCCACATAAGCCATCAGACCAGCAGCAGGTACTTTCTCAACATAATAACTGTTAGGGTACGTTCCATTCATCTGAATAGGCTTAAACAACGGGTGCAAACTGTGATCCACAATTCCATCCTCCGGTCACTAGAGTTGGTTACACATTATGTATTCATCTATCATACCATCAACCGCAGAAATGAAGAAAAAAAAGTGCCCTACCGGAGGACAATCCGATAGGGCCAGTCACACATCTATTTAACACGAGAAGGGGTTTACAAGACTTATCTTACCTTCCCAACCTTAATGGAAACTGAAATTGGGATGAAAAGAACATCAATTTTTCTTATAGTGCGTGTTCAAAAAGACCGTTTTTGACAACCTCTTAAAGTGTCTTGATCAGTATGGACGCAATTAACACGGATGCTGTTGTGACCGTTGTGAATCCACCTACCAGCATTGGCGTTAAAATCTCATCGAGGATGGCTTTGCGTTCATTTTCATCACGTCCAACTGAACGGCTTACTTCCTCACAGATAATGTAGTCCCCCGGAAAACCGAATAGTGCAGTCAGTGCCACAGGCAGACCTTTGAGCGGGTCCCATTTGAACAGCTTGGAGCCAACAAATCCACCGATCAGCACCCCAATCACACCGATTGCGATAATGAACAACACTGGAATAATGGAACTAACCACCGCATCGAAAGTGATCGACTCCATACTTGTCATAACGACTACGATCAGACCTATCATGGCAATTCCCGATGTACTTGCTTTATCCAGAATACGAGATGGGAACAGTCCGATCAGATGTCCGAGGACCCCCAGCAACAGAGCCCAGATACTGTAGCTAAGTCCGGTTACATTACCTAGATAAATGGAGAGACTACCCATAATGAACAAGAGCAACAGCAGAATAGGTGCGGTCTGGAATCGCTGTGGAAGGAATGTTTTGGCATTCGCTTCTTTAATGTTCACATGGCCTTCCCCTGCAACCTTGTTCTCAAAAGCGCCCTGCTTCTGCAGTTTCAGCGCATATCTGCGCAACATATTGGTTGCAATCGGCATCCCCACGAGGGAATGAATACCCAGAATAACAGCCGGAATTGTAATCAGATGACCCAGATTCATCTCCTGCAACTTCGTGGTTGTGATCAGATATGAGATAATGCCACCGACAACCGGACTTGATCCCGCAACAGCCGTAGGATAACCATAGAACGGTGATACGATTAACAGGATAAGACCTGTCGCCGTGAGTGATGCGAACAATGAGATCAGTATAGCTTTATATTGGGAACGTATTAATTTCAGCGGTATTAATGTCCCCATGTGTACAATCAGCGGAGCCACCATGAGAGCCCCGAACGCCGTCAGAGCAGAGCTGGATACCACTCCTTTAGGAAATAACCCCGCCCAGTTCAGCAGCAAATATCCGATCAGAATAACAAGCAAGGAAGGAATTCGCGCTTTGGACCAGATCGAAACCAGTTCCCCTATAGCTAAAATAACAAGCAATACTGTGGCGATATATATCGGTTGACTAAACATGGTGACTTCTCCCCATTCTCTATGTTGTCAGTGCAGTTCAGTACACGTAGAACCATCGTTCTTATTTCAAGCGTTCACCTGATAAATAGACCTGTTCGATATTCTCTGTGTTTTCGAGCAGTCCAATATCCGTCAACGGATTCACATTCAGTACCAGCAGATCAGCAGCTTTGCCAGGTTCAATCGTACCGATCTCCGCTTCCATCTGCATCGCTCTCGCCGCATCTCTTGTTGCGGCTACAATCGCTTCCATCGGCGTAAATCCAACATCTTCAACAAGCAATCGAAGTTCTAGTGCATTCCCGCCATGCTCAACAGGTGCACATGTGCAGAAGTCTGTCCCTACTGCAATGGTTACGCCTGCCTTACGCGCGATAATCATGTTCTCAATATGCTCCTGATATACACTTTTGGCTTTGCGGATGCCAAATTCGGGAACACCGTATTTATGCCCTTCTTTGATGATCCGATGTACAATGGCCAGCGTTGGAACCAGAACCGCCTTTTGATCCAGCATCATGCCAATGCCTTCTTCATCAATGTAGATCCCGTGTTCAATGGTGCGTACGCCCGCTTCCAACGCATTTTTGATCCCCTGTACACCTTGCGCATGTGCAGCCACATAAGACTGTACCGCTTCCGCTTCATACACGATCGCCTTCAGCTCATCCATGCGGAATTGCGACCAGCGAGGGTCATCTTTCTCCGAAAGTACCCCGCCTGTGGAGCACACTTTAATGAAATCCGCCCCTTCACGGAACTGCGTGCGTGTTGCCTTAATGACTTCCGGAACCCCGTCACACACGGTGAAGATATTCAGTTCCGTTGGAATCATATGGATATCTGCATGTCCACCCGTCTGAGAGAGCATATGACGGGAAGTTTTAATCCGCGGCCCCTTCACCACACCTTCCTTGATCAGATCGCGAATGTATACAGCAACATGGCTACCGACATCCCTGACGGTTGTGAATCCTGCGTTGATCAGCTTCGGCAGATCCTGAAGTGCTCTCCCCATCTGGAGTTCATTGGCCTCCAGCGCCACCGCAGCCATATTTAGATTTTTGGCCCCGTGTACATGGACATGGGCATCGATTAATCCGGGCATCACCGTTTTGCCTGTTACATCAACAAGCTCGGCATGTTCCGGAATTGGAACGGTTGCTTTTGCACCCGCAGCTATGAATTTCCCGTTCTCAACCAGGACCACACTATCGGAAACAGGCTCTCCACCTTGTCCATCAATCAACAATGCACCTACAAAAGCAGTAATTTGACTCATCTGTACTCCACCTCATTTTCAGACTTGGTTGTAAGTTCAACTAAAGAATATTTACACTGACCACTCCGATGACAGAATAACCTTCCGATCGCTGTTATCCCCAGATTTTTTTTAATTCCCTTCTCCAAAGGGAAAATCCGGGGATAAAGGCGAACGCTTTGCTTCTTCACGTTATTTCTGTCCTCTCCGTTCTCGTGTAAAAAGTTAAGTTGAACTTAAATATTACGTATATCTGTTCGATTTACAGCTCTACTGTTGTACTACGATGAAATTGTATCGTGTTAAAGTTAATGACATTATATAAGTTGCAAATGTATAATGTCATTGTTGATAGCAACAGCATTCTAATATTAATTATGGTGATATACACAATACAAAATATAAATCACACAGCATAGTGAAGATCATGTTATATATGTAAGCATTCTGCCATGTGAACACAAAAGGAGTACGTTTGCTATGATTCATGAAGCGGTTCGCTCATTTATGGTTCAAGTCTTTGGGTCTGTTCCGTACGGAATTTGGATCAAGGATGAATATGATTTCCAGTGGAATAACTGGCTACGTGAAGGAGAGTTACCTGAATATACAGATCAAGAACAGATTGAGTCATCCTGGAAGATTCTCAGGTACACGTTTGTTTTTTTGTCTAACATCAACATTCGTGTGGTTATCGATACCCAGAAACAACTTACCCTGCTACAGAGTGAACGTCTGGAGTCTTTGATTCGGGAAGGACTGCTGAAGCAACAGATTGAGAAGGAACGTGCACACAATGATCGATGGTTGACCGGACTGCGGGAGCTGACCTGTTCCCTGGAGCTGAACGATTTGTTACTCAAAATCATGGAGAATGCGCTCCATGTCATCCCCTCCCTTTCCTGCGGACTGTTCATGATGGTTGATCCGGACTCTGGCAAGATGATTCCTAGAGCCAAAGTCGGTTTTCAGGATAGCGTGTATCAATATCAGGGCGAGCTGGATGAGGGCATTACGGGAAAAGTATACGAGGAAGGCATTGGCCGAATGTATAGCACACCGGATGATGCCTTTAAAGATATGGGCAATGTTAGTCAGGAGAATGCGGATATCATTGTAAGTTCACTGCCTGACGGTATTATGGCAAAAGGACTTATCGCCGTTCCCGTGACAATGAATACTCACAAAATCGGTGTAATGCTGGTATACCAATTTGAACAAAACAGACGATTTGCCCCACATGATCTGAATGTAATGCAGGGATTTGCGGATCAGGCAGCCATTGCCATCTCCAACGCCACCATGTATTCAGAACTGCTGGAGACGAACCGATATCTCGTTAGCCGCAATGAAATTCATAATCAATTCACGGCACTTTCCATTGAACATGTGAGCCTCGGACATATCATTGAGACGGTTGGGTCGATGCTGAAACTTCCCACCTATTATGTGGACATGGCGAGAAATGACTGGTACCCGCTCATCCCGGAAAGTGTCTTGCTAAGTGAGCTCGATATCTATACCGCTCTGGACAGTCAGTTTAACCCCATCACCTTGTCCGGTGGAACGGATCATAGCGATTATTACCTCTATCCCATTGTGAACGGATCTCTGGTGCTTGGCTGTTTTGCCATCCAATTAGATCATCCGTTAGGTCAGTTGGATCATGTGATTTTGGAACAAGGCGGAGCTATTGTGATGCTGGAGATGGTGAATACCTACTCACTCACCGAGATGTCCTATCGGAAAAACCATGATTTCTTCAGCGATCTCGTGCAATATAGAGAACCACAGCAGTTGGAGGCACGACTTTCCAGCTTTCAGTTGCCAGCCCATCAGTCCTTGTTCGTCGCTCAATTGCAGCTCTATGGGGAACATCCCGACATGAAAACAACTGAAAATTGGGTGCGCAAGTTGATCGGATTTATCGAAAAGGAGCTGGGCACCCGCGAACATCTATTGTTCAGTGCACATCACAAAATTACGATTCTGGCTGCGGCATCCGAGCCCAAGGTCAGACACTGGATCATCAGCAGGCTGGAAACGGCTGTGGAGAAATGGACCACCTCTAAGACTCCTGCCCTATCTATCGGCATCGGTGGACTGTATCAAGGGCTTGAGTATGTGTCCAAAAGCAATGACGAGGCTACACGCTCGTTGTCCTTTCTGCTGAAACAAAACAAAGCGGGCCTGATGCTCTACGAAGAAATCGGGATCAATCGCTTGTTTCTGAACCAGGAACCTTCCGATATCGAGAACTACATTCACGAAATTCTGTCCCCTCTTCAACAGCAAAAATCAGGAGAGCTTGAACTCACACTCAAAACCTACATTGCCGCGAATCGATCTGTGCAAGCCACAGCCGAACGTCTGCATATTCATACCAATACGTTGTACCTGCGCCTGCGCAAAATAGAGGAGATTCTAGGTGTTGATCTGAACGATTCCGAGGGTTGGATGAAGGTGTATCTGGCATGTCATTTAAGTGAAGTGTACTCTGTTGCTCCTACCGCAAGTGGAGCACTAAAATTGTAACTCCATCAATTCAGTCCGTGCAGTTTGCGAAAACGCTCTGGACTCATGCCTGTATGCCTTTTGAACATCGCACAGAAATAACTGGCATTCTCGTAACCCACCCGATCAGCCACTTCATATATTCGAAGCTCTCTCTCACTGAACATGAGTTGTTTGCTCCGATTGATCCGTTCTTGGTTCACGTAAAATACAGGTCTGGTGTGGAGTGCCCTCTGAAACAGCCTGCACAAATATTGGGGAGATACCACAGCCACATCGGCCAGTTCCTTCAGCGACAGTGAACGATCCAGATGCTCTGCGATATAACGCAGCACAGGCTTCAAGCGCTCCAGTTCATCATTATAATTGGCGGATGCGATGAGCAGTGGCTTCAGATCCAGCAGCAGGGCATATAATTGTTTGGAGCATTCCACGTCGTAATCTGCGTAATCCGTATCACCGCCATTCTCTCCTCTAACCAGAAGTTGCTCCAGGCCACGTAGCAGCGTTGCTGTCCTGAGTCTGCATACGCGTGAACCGGTTATCCCCGCATAAGATAATAACTGGCTAGCCTCTCTCCCCTGAAACGAGACCCAAGCCAGTTCCCAACGGTCACTGATGGGCATATATCGATGCGGAACATCGGGATACAGAAAGAAAACGTCACCCGGTCCGACGATATACTCGTCCTCTTGTATAATCAGTCTCCCCTGACCATGAATAATCTGGTGGATCTGATAATCCGGGAATCCCTCTGGACGCTCAGTTTCATATTGGTGTTCCCAGTAACCAACCGTGGTCATATAGATCGGCAGGCGAGCAGCTTCTTCTGTTTTACCAAAAAAAATCCGGGTATCCATCCAGTACACCACTTTCTTCATCGTTAGTTTCATATTGTGATATATATGGGCAATATTCTTTATTCTCTAAGTATCAATTCAATTCTATAATGACAATATTATAACATTTCAGAAGGAGTTGCTGTTATGCGAAAGAAACTGGTACACACCCCTCCGGCAAATGGATACCCGGAATGGAACAATAATCCCGAGACTTTTCAAGTAAACCGTCTACCCGCACATGCTTCTATGGTAGCGTTTCCATCTATAACAGAAGCATTGTCCAATGATTCCAGCGCATCGCCATGGTACGAATCACTGAATGGTCAGTGGAAGTTTGCCTTTGCGGAGACACCGGAGCAACGGATTACATCCTTTTATGAGAACAACTATGATGCCAGTGACTGGGACGAGATCGCCGTTCCTTCCAACTGGCAGCTGCAAGGTTACGATTATCCCCACTATACAAATATGACGTACCCGTGGGTCGAGCGTGAGCCTGAATTGAAGCCACCATTTGCACCAACAACCTATAATCCGGTGGGTTCGTACATCCGCACGTTTACGGTTCCTACTGACTGGAAAGACCGGCCTGTCCTGCTGCACTTCGAGGGCGTTGAATCTGCCTTTTATGTATGGGTGAACGGGGAGCTGGTCGGTTATAGCGAAGATACGTTCACGCCCGCAGAATTTGATATCACTCCATATCTGACCGAAGGTGAGAACAAGCTGGCTGTGGAGGTATACCGTTGGTGTGATGCGAGCTGGCTGGAGAATCAGGATTTCTGGCGGTTAAGCGGCATCTTCCGTGGTGTATACCTGCATTCACCTTCACCGGTTCAGATCGCCGATTTCTTTGTTCGTACTGAACTGGATGACGCGTATCAGGATGCGGAGCTACTGCTGGATTTGAAATTAATTAATCATAATGCCGCGCAGACCCCTGCCGAATTGTCCGTTCAGGCGCAGCTCTATGATGCACAACAGCAGACAGTGCTGAAGCAACCACTTACTGCAGCCGTTACTTTCCAGGGCGAGGATGAACTTTCATTCCAGTTGTCAGCAGAGGTTATGAAGCCGCTACTATGGAGCGCTGAGTCCCCTAACCTGTATACACTTGTGCTGTCCATTCAGGACGAATCAGGCGAAACACTGGAAGCAGTCCGTAGCCGGATCGGATTCCGTAAGTTTGAACTGAAGGACGGCCTGATGCAAATCAATGGCAAACGCATTGTATTTAAAGGCGTCAATCGTCATGAATTTTCCCCGGATAAGGGTCGAGCCATTGGACGGGAAGACATGATCCGTGACATCGAGTTGATGAAGTCCTATAACGTTAACGCGGTGCGTACATCCCATTATCCGAATCAGTCACTCTGGTACGAACTGTGTGATGAATATGGCCTCTATGTCATTGACGAAACGAATCTGGAGACTCACGGCACCTGGGAATATGGGCAAAAGGAAATGAATGAAAACAATATTCCCGCGAGCAAACCGGAATGGCGTAATAACGTAATAGATCGCTGTAACTCGATGTTCCAGCGGGACAAAAACCATGCGTCCGTTATCATCTGGTCCCTTGGCAATGAATCCTTCGGCGGCGATAACTTCATTGCCATGTACGATTATCTGAAGCAGGTCGATCCAACACGACTCGTTCATTATGAAGGTACCTACCATTATCGCCCTTCCGATTCGGCAAGTGATATTGAATCAACGATGTATATCAGCCCACAAGATGTGGAGCAATACGCGCGCATGAAGGGACCGAAGAAACCTTATATTATCTGCGAATACAGCCATGCCATGGGTAATTCTTGTGGAGGTCTGCATCTGTATTGGGATTTGTTCGATAAATATGATGTGTTGCAGGGTGCATTCATCTGGGACTGGGTTGATCAGTCCATTCGTACCACTACGGCAGACGGTGTAGAATATTTTGCTTATGGTGGCGATTTCGGTGAATCTCCTCATGATGGCAATTTCTGCGGGAACGGATTGATTCTGGCGGATAAGACGGTTACACCGAAGCTGGAAGAAGTGAAGAAATGTTATCAGAACGTTCGTATGGAAACCGTTGATGTAAAAGACGGCCTGCTGCGCATCAAAAACCAGTTCCTGTTCACGGATCTGAGCGAATATTCGCTCGTATGGACAGTAACTCACGATGGCAAATCTGTAGAGAACGGTACATTGGATATCGCGGTACCTCCTGGCGAATCGGTTGAAGTCCGAATCCCTTATACGCCATCTTCCGATCTGTTCCAGGAAGCGGTGCTGACTGTATCTCTGGTTACCAAAGTGGCAACCAAATGGGCAGGAGTAGGTCATGAGATTGCCTGGGATCAGTTCGTGGTATCTCCGAGATTGCGTCCAATCCAACCGATACGTCAAGGACAAGACAATGCGCCGCAGGTGCAGGATCTGCAAGATGAATTGAAAGTGACTACAGGCCAAGTCACGTTGAGCTTCAATCCAGCCACTGGCGCGTTAACATCCTATCAGATTAACAATCAGGAGCAATTGCTCGCACCTGTCCGGCCGAATTTTTGGAGAGCCATGACAGACAATGATATGGGGAACCGCCTGAATGAGCGTTCTGCCTTCTGGAGAGATGCTCACGCTACCAGCAGATTAATTCGCTTTGAGCACCATGCAGACGAACAAGGTATTCTTGTAACGACCGATTATACGTGGGATCAACATCCGGGATGTACGCTGTCCATCACATACCGAATTGATGCGGATGGTGTATTGGAAATCAGTCAAACCCTTATTCCAGGCGTAGGCTTACCTGATCTACCGGAATTTGGTATGCTGCTACAACTGAATAACCGCTTGGATACAATCTCTTGGTACGGCAGAGGCCCGCATGATAATTATGCAGACCGTCTGACCAGTGCACGTCTCGGTTATTACACAGGTGCGGTTCGAGATCAATTTGTTCCATATCTGAAGCCACAAGAGTGTGGTAACAAAACGGATGTACGCTTTGCAGAAATTACGTCAGCAGATGGTCAGCTTGGCCTTCATGTTGAAGCCACTATACCCTTTGAAATTAATGCGTTGCCGTGGACACCGGAAGAACTGGAAGCAAACGACCATGTGTACAAATTACCTCAGAGCACACAGACTGTCGCCCGCATCAATTACAAACAAATGGGTGTTGGCGGAGATGACAGCTGGAGCGCACGTACCCATGTCGAATACACCTTGCCAGCCAACCGCGCGTATCACTTCACCTTTACAGTAAGACCTGTATAACATCAAGCAAGCACTGCTGGCAGCATGCCGGCAGTGCTTTTTTTGTTGGGGCAGTGAGTAGTGGGAGTTTGAACTTTGTCATGGGAACATTATAATGAATGAGGTGCAAGAAAGATTTGTACCAGCTATTACTCTATTACGAGGTGAGAATTTGCAATATCTGTTTACCACTCTCTTCATTTTTGGCTTTATCGCTTTTTTGGGATTTGTTGTTGGGATGATCTTGTCTATTCGCAAAGGTAATAGGTTGCCGATCAGATTTATTTTTCTGACAACGGCCTGTTTTGCGATTGCTTCAATAGGCTTGTATGGGATGCTGACTTTATCTTCGAACTCTACTCAGTCTGAAATAGATCAGACCCCTTCATCCCAGATTAAACTTTCTGGCCTCCACATGACTACCGAAGAATTTAAAAACAAGTTTAATGGCGCCGTAGGCAAATACCGACTGAATGGGTTGAGTATTACCCGCTTGAATATACAAGACTCTTCCGAGCAGGGCACTGACACTTTCGAGTATGTATTCAATGACGAGTTGCGTTTGGTTGGTGCAGTGAATGCAGATGAGAGCATACAGGAAGTCAGGTTGTACGCAACTGGTGATACGAGCGAACCAACAGGTGGAATTTTTCTAACTGCTATCGCTACACTCATTCTCACAACTAATAGTGAGTACACGTATAACGATGCACAAGATGTCATCCAGGATATCGGTCTATTGGGTCGTGATGTGAATCAGTCTGATTTTAATGGAGCGACAGTTCGAAATGGATTGGAATATCGCTTCAGCGTACAGGATTCTGAGCACTCTACTTTTGAAATAACTGTTGCGAGATAAGATGCGATTGTGCAAAAAGGCCGCTCCATGAAGGAACGGCCTATCGTGTGATATGTACTTTTTTTGGATAATTCAGTAGTCACAGTCTCTGATCTAACATTTTCCTATTTTATTGATTAGTAAGTCAAAAAATTAAAGTGATCACTATACAAAAAAGTGATACTGGGTACAGTATCCATTTACTGATCTTATCTTTGTAAGTGACAATCCAACAAACAATGCCTATCCAGGTGATTAATAGTTGCCATAAGTCCAATGATGAACACCTCCCGCATGCGAGAGTTACTCAAAAGTTACAATCTCGCTTTGATTGTTCCAACTCATTTTAAAGGTAATTGGATCTTTCGTTTTCTCCGTCTCAGTAGCCGTTCCCGACATACTGAATGGTACCCCTTGTTCTTCAAGCGCTTTCCCCTGTTGTTCTATATTATTGCCGGTAAGGTCAAACACAAAATCCTTTATACGCTTTTCATCACCTATATAAGTAATACTATAGCTCCCTGTTGATCTCTGTAGAGAAACATCCCAGTTATCGCTCTTTCCGTGTAACCTATCATCGGCATCACAAGCTGACAAAATAGCTAAAAGTAATATAGTACAAAGAATCAATGGCAATTTAAATAATTTCATAAAATCCCTCCTTTTAGGAATATACCCAAAAATGTGAGTTATGATATTTGCTAATCATCCCTGATATCTAATCTATATAAGTTGAACTAAAGTTATTTACACAGACACTACGATGACAGAATAACCTTCCAATCGCTGTTATCCCCATATTTTTTTGATTCCTTTTCCGAAGGGGAAAATCCGTGGATAAAGGCGAACGCTTTGCTTTTTCAGGTTTTTTCTGTCCTCTCCGTTATCGTGTAAATGATTAGTTCAATTTATATAGTTTAATGTGTCTTACCTTTGATATGATTAACGATTTTCTGAGCATCGTATTTAACCCATCCCAACAGTGCTGAACCCCGAGATGTTTGCCAAGGTAGCCCTAAAAAGTACAGTCCAGCAACCGGTGATACGCCTCTCTTGTGTATAATTACACCTTGGGCATCAATAGCAGTATTGATATCGATCCAACTATCGTTTCGCTTAAACCCAGTCGCCCAGATAATATTGTCTATTCGTGTCTCACTACCATCCTCATATAGGATGCGGTCATCTATTGCATTAATGGCACGTGGGCGCAGGTTAACTTTTCCCTGGGTCATCAATTCTTTTAACTCATAGCCATATACGTACTCAGGCTGATTTCTCAACCATTTTCCAACCATACGATCTGCACTTGCACGTAATATTCCGAGCTTTTCAAAATACCAGAATATACTTCGTTTATTAATATGCAAAGGCCTAAAGGTAATATTTCGAGCTATGGATATGTATACGGTTTGTTGTTCATCTGATGTCAACTCTACGGCGATTTGGGCACCTGAATTCCCTCCGCCTACAACTACTGTTGTTCCAGGAAGCAATTGAGAGATATTTTTATATTCTGATGAGTGAAGCTGAATCACATGCTCGGATAATGCTTTCGCAAAATGAGGAACATTTTTGGTCTGGAAAGGCCCCGTGGCAACGATAATATTGCGCGCTTCAATCGTTCCATCATTGGTTTCAGCATAGTACACCTCATCTTGCTTCGAGAGACGGGAGATTTCACAGTTTAACTTTATTGGAAGCTCCATTTGTTTAGCATAGTTTTCAAAATAATCTGCAATTTCATCTTTGCTTGGCAGGCTATTTTCATTTCCACTAAGAGGCATTCCCGGTAACCCATCATACATTCGTGGGGTAAAAAGATGTAAGGAATCGTACCGTTTACGCCAAGATTCCCCGACAAGTGAGGCAGCGTCAACGATTAAAAAGGTTAACCCTGACTGCTGAAGATAGTAACCTGTTGCCAAGCCTGCTTGCCCAGCACCGATAACCAATACATCGTACATATGTATCATCCCCAATATCGTTTTATGAATTAATATATGAGCACTTGTTCATGTGTTTATTTTACTTAACAACTATTTGTTTAGCAATAGAAGAAAACATCACTACTTCCTTTTACAAGATCAGCCATTAAAAAGACTCCCTCACGGGAGCCTTTTAATCATTTCAGTGCAAGTTTCTTATAACTTCTCATGTATGCTACGTGCTAAGTACGATAGGTTGGTTGAATTCTACCTGGTGTATCTATCGATGTCATCGTTCGCAGACTGATGCTCTCTTCTATGGTAATCTTCATGCTGCCGAACGTCATTCTTTAACTTTGCTAAGAATCCCCACCCCATAAAGGCAAGTATAAGCACAGTAATCAGTGCATAAGCAAAGCTATATAGATTCATAAAGAAGTTGATAAAAATTGCAGCGAGCATCAAGCCCAGAATCCATAATGTCCACTTTGTACCCTTTCTCAAATCATTTCCTCCTCAAGTCGTTACTGATAAGCTCTCTATGTATCACAGTACATACGAAATCATCGAAGCAAAGTTTTAGTCTTAGAGCTTCCTATTCAAAGCACTATATCTAATTTAAATATTCAAAAATTTTAATAAATGATCTCCAGTATTTTATAAACTTAAATAAATATCATGTAGAATCTCATTGATCTCCTTCCTCTTTGTATTTTCGTTCCTAAATATTTTGGACCACACTGTATCTTTAAACTTATGTAACAAAAGATTAATTATCCCTGTGAAAAATATAGATATAAAGACTGATAATACTAATAAAAGCATAAAAACCACTTTCCATAAAGTTGATCCTAAAAAAATATACTTATATATTATAGGAATTAAATGGTTCCAGAGCGGCAAAATGAATGCTACTACTATACTAGGTGCTAGTAGTGGTGGATATTTTCTTAAACTAAGTTCATTGATCCGATCTATAAGGTATTCAATTTTTTGTTTTTCATATAATTTATTTCGTTTCAAGTAGCCCACTAAGAGTCCATGTTGCTTCTCTTTGTATTCTTGATTTTTCCAGCCTTCCATTGGATCGAGAAATATTTGATAATTATTATTTAAAATTTTGGTAATTTTAGATTCTTGGAATTTTGTTACACATATAATAGCCACAAAAACAACTATAAAAGGTATAAATAACCAATAATGGATATTACTACTTATCATTTTGTGAATTAGACCAATAATCATTAAAACTGCTGTAATCACATAAGCAAGCCCAATTAAAGAAATCAAACGACGAAGATACGGTATGTACTTGTAAACCAATCCATAATCTGAAACATTCTCTTCGTAATAGCTTATTAAATTTTTGATAATCATATAATCTCCACGTCAATTTAGCATATTTTGTATTCCTTATATAGGACAAACTTAAAAGTAAAGCACTAAAAAAGATTTTCAGGTTATTGAGACACTTATGTAAAACTATATCATTCTATAAGAATATTATTGCATTATTACAATAAACCACCATGCCTTAATGAGTTCATTAAGACATGGTGGTTATATTCTTTATATTCTTTATATTCTTTATAATTTGTAACAGTGACTGCTTCACAAATTCTTGTCACATCGTAACGAGAATTCACTCTGCCAGGCACATGATGTAATAAAGGTTTTTACACCTTTATTACATCATGCCGCCCATTCCACCCATACCGCCCATATCAGGCATTCCGCCACCAGCACCTGCTGGTTCTGGTTTGTCAGCGATAACTGCTTCAGTAGTCAAGAACATTGCTGCTACGGAAGCAGCGTTTTGCAATGCATAACGAGTTACTTTCGCAGGGTCAACGATACCAGCTTCGATCATGTTAACCCACTCGCCAGTTGCAGCGTTGAAGCCTACGCCAGTTTGTTCTTTTTTCAGACGTTCCACGATTACGGAACCTTCTTCGCCAGCGTTAGCTGCGATTGTACGGATTGGTGCTTCCAGAGCACGCAGGACGATGTTTACGCCTGTTTGCTCGTCACCGGACAGAGCTACAGCCGCAACCGCGCTATATACGTTCATGAGCGCTGTACCACCACCGGATACGATACCTTCTTCAACCGCAGCGCGAGTTGCGTTCAGGGCATCTTCGATGCGAAGTTTGCGTTCTTTCAATTCTGTTTCAGTAGCCGCACCAACTTTGATTACTGCTACACCGCCGGACAATTTAGCCAGACGCTCTTGCAGTTTCTCTTTGTCGAACTCGGAAGTTGTTTCTTCCAATTGTGTACGGATTTGGCTAACACGTGCATCGATATCGGATTTGTTACCAGCACCGTCAACGATGATTGTGTTTTCTTTAGTTACGCGGATTTGACGAGCTGTACCCAGTTGTTCCACAACAGCGGATTTCAGGTCCAGACCCAGTTCTTCCGTGATCAATTGGCCACCAGTGAGGGCAGCGATGTCTTGCAGCATGGCTTTACGACGGTCACCGAATCCCGGAGCTTTAACAGCTACAGCATTGAATGTACCACGCAATTTGTTCACAACCAGCATAGCCAGTGCTTCGCCTTCGATATCTTCAGCGATCAATACCAGCGGTTTGCCTTGTTGAACGATTTTCTCAAGCAATGGCAAGATGTCTTGCGTGCTGGAGATTTTTTTGTCTGTGATCAAGATGTACGGATTGTCCAAAACAGCTTCCATTTTGTCCGTATCAGTGATCATGTAAGGAGAGATGTATCCACGGTCGAATTGCATACCTTCAACCACTTCAAGCTCTGTAGCGAATCCTTTGGATTCTTCTACAGTGATAACGCCATCTTTACCCACTTTTTCCATAGCTTCAGCGATCAGTTCGCCTACTTCTTCGTCAGCTGCAGAGATTGCTGCAACTTGTGCGATGGATTGTTTGGAATCAATTGGTTTGGAGATGGATTGCAATTCAGCAACCGCAGCTTTAACCGCTTTGTCGATCCCTTTACGGATACCGATTGGGCTAGCGCCTGCAGTTACGTTTTTCAGACCTTCTGTGATCAGCGCTTGCGCCAATACAGTTGCTGTTGTAGTACCGTCACCGGCAACATCGTTGGTTTTTGTTGCTACTTCTTTAACCAGTTGTGCACCCATGTTCTCGAATGCATCTTCCAGTTCGATTTCTTTAGCAATGGTTACACCATCGTTAGTGATGAGCGGGCTTCCGAATTTTTTCTCCAGAACCACGTTGCGGCCTTTAGGACCGAGTGTTACTTTTACTGCATTAGCCAATGCGTCCACACCACGAAGCATGGAGCGACGAGCGTCTTCACTGAATTTAATGTCTTTAGCCATGTTAAGAAAACCTCCCTAGTTTTTGTTGGAAAATGATAGTGCTATATGGTTCGGTTATCCGATTAAATTTGAATTAGTCGAGAATCGCGTGAATATCGCTTTCTTTCATAATCAAATATTCTTTACCTTCGAATTTGATTTCTGTACCGGCATATTTGGAGAAAATAACGCGATCTCCTTCTTTCACTTCCAGAGCTACACGTACGCCGTCTTTCAATACTCCAGCACCAACTGCAATGATTCTACCCTCTTGCGGTTTTTCTTTGGCGGAGTCCGGGAGTACGATCCCGAAAGAAGTTGTTTGTTCTTGCTCCAGTGGTTCTACCAATACGCGTTCACCTAAAGGTCTGATCATGAAAAATAGCCTCCTTTTGAAATTATATAACGTTACATTGTAGGTTGTAGCCATATGTATTAGCACTCGACAGTGTTCAGTGCTAACAACCAACTTTATGATACTCAACTTGAAGCATGATTTCAAGTCCTTTTGACGAATTCCTGCGAGAATTTACGTTGAATTTACACAAACATAGCCAAATTACACCCGCTGTGCCTGGTTCTATGTTGCAATTCACTAATCTTATTCTACGAAATTGTTTAACCCTTCTGCAACGTTAACAGACAGTCCCTTCCCCATTGTATCCATTGTTGGACATAATATGCCTGCTTGTCCTGTCGTGTTGTCGGCAGTCTACAGAAATAGCCCGGATAAGAACATACCGTCTTTTCCGGGCACATTACAGCTTATCCTCATTCAGCCCGCATGTTTCTTATCCTCGGCACGAACGTAGCGGGATTCGATCTCTTCATCGGCTGCAAGCTGCTTGCGATATACGATTGCGGATAATAACACACTGATCTCATATAACAAGAGCAAGGGAATCATCACCAGAAGGTCGGAAATAAAGTCTGGAGGTGTAATGACCACTGCAATGAAGATCAGAACAAAATAAGAGACTCTGCGCATCTTGCGAAGACGAATTGGATTCAGAATCCGCAGTCCTGTCAGAAACATAATAAGTAAAGGAAGTTCAAATAACAGGGACACAGGCAACACAATGCCAAACAGGAAGCTGAAATACTGTTTCATCCCGTAGGTCTCCACAAGCCCCATCTTCTCCGTAATCGCTGTTGTGAAGGCGAGTGCCATGGGAAAAATAACATAATACGAGAAAGCCATACCTGTCAGAAATAAAAGAAACACATAGGGCACATACTTCAGCGTTGCTTTTCGCTCGCGCGGCTTTAGCCCTGGACTAACAAACTTCCAGATCTGATACACCGTAAACGGCAGTGTAATAATAAGTGAGAACAACCCTGCAATCTTCATATAGATGCCAATCCCGTCCCAGAACGAGAAGGCATGTAATACAAAACCTTTTGCCGACTCTGCCTTGGTCAAATATTGGTATACCGGGTCCGCCACAAAAAATCCTGCAATCAGTCCCAGCACAAAAATGCTTAGTACATAGATCAGCCGCTTGCGCAGCTCACTCAGATGTTCCGTAATCGACATTTCTTCCATTTGCTGCGTCATGCCTGCCCCCCATTATTGCCAGCTTAAAATACAAAACCCTTCCGGCAGGAAGGGATTTCTCTTTCATTGCCGTCAAGATTATTCCGGCAGGCGTTTATCAGCAGGCTTGTCTGCAGGTGTGCTCTCAGCCGCCAGCGGTTTCGCCTTCTCCTGCTCTTTGCGATTGGACGAGTCATCCTCAGAGATAATCTCGCGAGCGCCCTCTTTGAATTCACGGAAGGTACGCCCAACTGCACGTCCCAGTTCCGGAAGTTTGTTGGGTCCAAACAACAACAATGCAATCACGGCCAGCAAAATAAAACCCGTAGGTCCAATGGAACTTAACATTGATATTCCTCCTCGTCTCAAGCTTCGAAGATGCGCATACTCGGCCAGATGTTCATAGATGTCTCTGCTGCGTTCTTAATTTAAGCCCATCATACCATAGATGTAACCACTTACATAACCCGCAAAATTCACAAATAAGAGATGTCACTAGAACAGTCTAACAACGGTCATGGCTAATCGGATATCTTGCCCCAAAGTCCGTGCTCAATTATTGCTTGAACTGACCCGTAACCATCAGCAGCGCTTCCGGAAGCTGATCCATAATGGCAGCCAGATGTTCATGCACACCCTTTGGTGTACCTGGCAGATTCACAATCAGCGTGCGTCCACGAATGCCACATACCCCGCGGAACAGCATTGCAGAACGGTTTTTGCTCATTACACTGTACCGCATGGCCTCTGCCATCCCGGGAACTTCCCGCTCAATTACGCGCCGGGTCGCTTCCGGAGTAATATCACGAATGGCCAGCTCCGTGCCACCGGTAGTCAGCACCAGATCGGCGTGAAAATAATCCGTCATCTCAATCAAAGCCGCAATAATCTCATCGGGTTCATCCGGAACGATACGGTACTCCACGATTTGACCACCCAGCTCTTCTTCCACCAGCTCCCGAATGACTTGTGCACTCGTATCCTCACGTTCCCCGCGGGCTCCTTTGTCACTGGCTGTCAGGATTGCTGTTCTCCACACCATAAAGATCACCCTTCTCCTCTATGAAAATAAATATTGCCTATCGGCTGTAATCACCGTTTTTGCCACCACTCTTGGAATTCAGCATGGTTGGACCGATAATCATATCTTTTTGCATGGCCTTGCACATGTCATAGACCGTCAGTGCTGCAGCTGAGGCAGCCGTGAGCGCCTCCATCTCAACACCCGTTTTGCCTTCGGTTTTGACAGTAACTTCGATGTGTAATTCATCCACTCCGTTATCATGAAAACGAATATCCACACCCGTCAGTGCCAGTGGATGGCACATCGGAATCCAGTCCGACGTTTTCTTCGCGCCTTGAATCCCGGCAATCTGAGCCACAGCCAGAACATCACCTTTGCCGATTCGGCCCTCCCGAATCGCTTCCAGTGTATCTGGATTCATCGTCACTTTGGTTACGGCCACAGCCGTACGTACGGTAATTTCCTTACCTGAAATATCAACCATCCGGGCCCGCCCCTGTTCATTAAAATGGGTCAGTTTGCCACCCGAAGCCTGGCCGTTGTTCACTTCTGAACTCAATCACATCACAACCCTTTATTCGATATGTAATATACCTTCGGTTGTTATCAACAGATCAATCCGCAGATCGAGCAGGTCCATCGGGATCTCCTCTTGTAACTGACCCGGCAATACCATCGCAGCCATCAACGGTTTCTTGCCCGTCATCACACATGTTGCTGCAAGCATCTCGGCAAAACGATCATAATAACCGCCACCATAACCAATACGCCCGCCGTGGAGATCATAACCAAGCCCCGGTACCAATACGAGATCGATATCCGGCCAATCATCAGGCGTCAGGACTTCACAGGAATCCTTAGGTTCGGGTATCCCCCATATGCCTGGCTCCAGATCTTGTTCTCCGGTCACTCGCCGTAGCTCCATTCGAGGTGGATTCGCCAACACTTTTGGTGCAAACATCACATCTCCATGATTCCAGCCCTCTTGAAACAGAAAAGCTGTGGACGCTTCGCTTCCATAGGACAGATAACTGAATATGACGAGTGGTTTGTTCACAACCTTGCTCTTGGCCTGTCTAAGGCGCTCCAGCTCCCGCTTCACTCCAGCATTAATCTTAGTCATCGCCTGCTGATGCATGCTTGCATCCATCAGATCACGACTCTGTCTTAGTCTGGATCGAAGCTGACTTTTCAGTTCCGCATGATCCTGCATATCCTTGAATAACCTCCTGTTGATAGGGAAGGTAGAAAAAAGCTCTCATTAAAAACAATTTATATGTTATGACCAGTTGTCATCTTGTTGAAATGGTTAAAATGATTCATTTTCTGCAAAATCCTCATGTAATAACATGCCTTCTTTCAGTTTATCATTGATTGATCAAAAAGACTACATGCCCCATGCGTTCCCAATCGGTGCAATTGCTCTGTATTTCATGTAAACTGGGATATAGTTGTCATATCAAGAACTGGACCTATGGAGGAACTTAATTTTATGCTGCTGCAAGTATCCGGAATTATCAAACGTTTTGGTGTCGATCCAATCCTGGACGGCGTGAACTTACAAATATTAGAACGCGAGCGCATCGGCCTCGTTGGTGTAAACGGTGCCGGGAAATCCACTTTGCTCAAAATTGTAGCCGGTGAAATGTCCTATGACGGAGGACAGATTTTCAAGTCCAAAGAAACGACGCTCGGTTACCTCGCTCAGAACAGCGGGCTGCAATCCGACCGTAACATCTGGGAAGAAATGATGAACGTCTTCGCTCACCTGACACAGGCTGAAGCTGATTTGCGTCAGATGGAACGTGATATTGCCGACCCTGCCCAGATGGAAGACGAGAAAAAGTATGCTGACCTGCTGGAACGTTATGCGAAACGCTCCGACTGGTTCAAGGACCATGGCGGTTATGAGATGGAAACCCGCATTCGCAGCGTACTGCACGGGATGGGATTCGGCGAATTTTCGCCAGACACTCCCATTGCTACTCTAAGCGGCGGGCAGAAGACACGCCTTGCGCTTGCTCGTATTTTGCTTCAGGCACCTGATCTGCTCATGCTGGACGAGCCTACCAACTATCTCGATATCGCCACCCTTACTTGGTTGGAAGATTATCTGAGAGGTTATTCAGGCGCACTGCTCGTGGTATCCCATGACCGGTACTTCCTTGATCGACTTGTAACAACCATCGTTGAGATCGAACGTCACCGCTCCAAAAAATATACGGGCAATTACAGCCGTTATATGGAGCTCAAAGCTGCCGAATATGAAACTCAGATGAAGCAATATGAGAAACAGCAAGGCGAAATCTCCAAGATGGAAGATTTTGTTCAGAAAAACATTGTACGTGCTTCGACGACCAAACGGGCGCAAAGCCGGCGCAAAGCCCTCGACAAAATGGAGCGGCTTGATAAACCGATGGGAGATTTGAAAAAAGCCCATTTTTCCTTCGAAACCGCCGTTATGTCAGGCAAGGAAGTGCTTCGAGTGGATCAGCTGTCTGTCGCTTATGACGAGGCTTCTCCATTGTTCCGCAACGTATCCTTCGATCTGCGACGCGGGGAAACGGTTGCTCTGATTGGACCAAACGGTATTGGTAAATCCACCATGCTGAAGTGTCTTACGGGAAGTTTACGTCCGGTAAGCGGGGAGATCCAATGGGGAACAAAAGTGCAGATTGGCTATTATGATCAGGAACAGACTGGACTCAATCCGTCCAACACGGTTCTGGAAGAACTGTGGAGTGCCTATCCCGGGATGGAAGAAGCACGCATTCGGACCGTACTGGGGAACTTTTTGTTCAGCGGTGACGATGTGCTCAAGAAAATCTCCTCCCTCAGCGGCGGTGAGAAGGCACGTGTGTCTCTCTCCAAGCTGATGCTGAAGGAAGCCAACATGCTCATTCTGGATGAGCCTACGAACCATCTCGACCTGTTTGCCAAAGAAGTGCTGGAAGCGGCATTAATGGATTATGAAGGCACCCTGCTGTTCATCTCCCATGACCGGTACTTCCTCAACAAAATGGCTGAACGCATTGTTGAACTTCATCCAGGCGGCACAGAGCAATATCTCGGTAATTACGATGATTATGTGGAGAAAAAACAGGAGCTTGAGGACATCGCACGTGAAGCTGCTGAGGCACGTCAGGCTTCGTCCAAGAACTCGTCCAGATCCGATTTGAACACAGCCACAACCGAAAAATCCGGAGCGGCTTCATTCGAAGCGGAAAAACAGGCGAAGCGTGAAGAGCGCAACCGACAACGCAAGCAGGAAGCTCTGGAACAACAGATTGCAGAGTTGGAAACAAAGATTACCGAACTTGAGGCACAGATGGCTCTGCCTGAAATCTATCAGGATTATATGAAGCTGCAAGAACTCCAGCAACAATCGGAGGAACACAAAGCAGAACTCACCAAGGCATACGAGGACTGGGAAGAACTAGCTATGGAATAGTACGAATAGTACAGACTCAGAACATGGCTTGATCGGCTCCATGCAAGTATAGTTATACCACCGGCTGATTCCTTATTGGGATCAGCTTTTTGTTTGTTGAGGATGCGTATAGAAGCTATGCACCTTATCTTCTTTATGTTCCTTGAGATTGAACTCTAACATACGGAGGTTAGGGGAGCTGTTTTGACTTTTGTCAAATTTACTCGAATGGAGAGAAATATTTTCATCCCCCTGTCCCTCACACTTATCCACAAGAAAGCAAGATAGCAAGCACATTAATAAGCTTAATTATACAGCGGTAGAATAGCCTTTTTCACACAAAAACCATATTTATCCACCAAGTTATCCACTTTATCCACAACTTTGTGGATAGTAAGGAGTCATTCTATCCCCTAAACCCTTTTCGTTTCGAAAACTATGCTGGTTTGGCTTTGGGATAGTTACCCACAAATTACACTGGATATGTGGATAACTATAGTCACACCTTGACAAATGCATCCTTCCACTCCTCAATGCACCTCCATAATAAGACAAAAGCAGACCTTTGTCGTTCAAGGCCTGCCCGTCATTTATTTACTATATGCCATGCATATTTACATCGAATTGCAATTGCTACTATTGCCGCTGTAGATGCGATCTGGCAAAAGATGTTTTACGCATGTGCTTCTTGTTCATGATGTTCGGAAGACTCGGCCTTCAGCCCAGCAGCATTACAAGCCGCTACATACGCCAAACCGGCAGCCATGACGATATCATTATGTGTTGCTGTTCCCCGGAACTCACGTCCTGCACGCTCCACGGTAATTACAGCTTCTGCACTTGCACCCTCTCCACCACTCAAGGCATGCATCTCCATATCTACAAATGCAATATCATCGGAAATGCTCTGACCAATCGCACGGATGGTTGCATCCACGGGTCCACCGCCAACAGCGGAGTAAGATTGTTCTCCAGCGCTTGTGCGAATGCGAACGGCGGCCATTCGATCCGTCATACTGCCCGCCGTCACCTGCAATTCAACCAGTTCATAGTCCTGTGCAGGAATATTCATGGTCTGGCTAACCATCTGTAATAACTGGTCGTCACTGACCACTTTTTGCTGGTCTGCGGTTTCTTTGAACACCTCATACAATTGCTCCATCTGTTGCTCATCCGGCTCAAAACCGTATTTGCGAACCCGATCCTTCAGGGCGTGACGACCGGAGTGTTTCCCCAAAATAATCATGCTGCGTGGGATACCCAGCGCTTCCGGGTCCATAATCTCATAGGTGCTCCGATTCTTCAGCAGACCATCCTGATGGATGCCGGATTCATGCTGGAATGCATTACGTCCCACCACTGGTTTGTTGTACGCAATCGGGAAGTGCATCGCACGGCTAATCTGACGTGAAGTCTCATACAGCTGATTCAGCTTAATGTTCGTCGTTGCACCAATTGCGTCTCCCCGAGTCTCCAGCGCCATAATCAGCTCTTCCAGTGCACAGTTCCCTGTCCGTTCTCCGATACCATTAATGGTCACTTCAATCTGAGAAGCACCATTGGCAATCGCAGCCAAGCTATTGGCTACGGCCAGGCCCAGATCATTGTGACAGTGAGCACTATAACGAACCTGATCGCCACCTCTTGCACCCTCACGCACCCGGCGGAACATCTCGCCATACTCATGTGGCAGGGCATATCCGACCGTATCCGGCAGATTAATAATGGTCGCTCCAGCTTCAATGGCGACTTCAACCATTTCAATCAGATCGTCCATCTTGGTACGGGCAGCGTCCATCGCTGTGAACTCTACGATGTCCGTGAACTGGCGTGCATAAGATACCATCTCACGAGCGGTAGCCACCACTTCACTGCGCGGACGGCGTAGTTGATGCTCAATATGAATATCCGAAGAAGAGATAAACAGGTGAATTCGGCGCCGTGCTGCATCCGCTGTTGCTTGAACAGCTGCATCGATATCACCTTTGACCGCACGCGCGAATCCGCAGATTTCCACGTTCTGCAACTGTCTCGAAATCGCCTGAACCGCCGCGAACTCACCTGGACTGGAGATCGGGAATCCAGGCTCAATGACGTCGATACCCAGAGAAGCCAGTTGGTGTGCCAGTTCAATCTTTTGCTCGGGTTGCAGACTTGCTCCGGGTGCCTGTTCTCCATCGCGCAGCGTTGTATCAAAAATCTCAATCATGCGTTTGTTATTAGTTGTTGTCATATCCATCAACCTCCATCAAATTTTTATAAATATTTTCGTTACGATCCACGTGCCACAGAACACCCGCTAATCGCCGTCCCTGTTGTTATATGTTTTGTTTGTAAACGCGTATGTTGTTTGTAGCTTAGTCCTTGGTGATCAGTAATACCTGTTTAATGTTTCGTGCCTATACTTGTTGTTCAATGTTCGTTACTCGTTCGTTGTATATCCGCTTACCCTCATGACAGAGTGTACGTCGACTTACACCCTGATCCTCTGACTTTTCAATCCCCATATGGTTCTTCCCATGCCCACCCTGCTGCCGGCAGCAAACACAAATAACCCGCCATCTCATATAAGAGACGGCGGGTTATTATCCCCTCCGCGGTACCACTCTCGCTTGATGGGCCAGGCTTGCGCCGGACTCCATCCACCTCGTCGTCTCCGAAATCCGCTGGATGTGCGTGCACGCACGACACTACTCGCATTCGGAGAAACACCCTATAACGGGGGTTAACCGTTGCTGTGTAACACATGTTGTTGTCCATCAGGACAACTGGGCGATTGATATCGTCCCCACGCTTCCACAGCTCCGTTCCCGGGCGAGATTCGAAGGATTCCAGCCACTGCGTCGCACCACCCCGCAGCTCTCTGAGCGCTTTATCATTCTACTGCTCCCGTTCATCACATTTATAATATGACCTAACTTCATTCAGCCTTATTTTGAAAATCAAAAAAACCTGCCACCTCATGCAATAATGCAAGAGACGACAGGCTGTTCACCTTCGCGGTACCACTCTTGTTGACTTCCTTCCTGTTCATTCAAGACAACCCCTAAATGCTTTCGCATATCCGGATCACTTAAAGCAGCCTGAAAGCCCCCTCAGTTATCGTCAGTTGATCCTTGTAATAACGTCCTACCGACAACGGCCCATTCACGGAGGCAACCCGTAACCATGTACTTTGGGCCATTGATCGGCCTTCGGATTCTCCCAGGGAGTCACCGTGTTCCATCGTTCCGCTTCCAGGTGAGTTTCAGGTTTCCTTCGACTGCGTTGCACCATACCGCAGCTCTCTAAGACCGGGAATGACCTTACTATTCCTGTTCATCGCGTTTATCAGTTCAGGAATCTGAATTCCTGTTTAAATTTGTAACTAAATATACATTCTTTACATCCCTGTTGTCAACTCTTAATCTCAAACTGCCTGTTTATATAAACTATAAGTGCGTGTTCAAAAAGATCGGTTTTCAGTACCGAGAAGATGGGATGAAGCTAGAAATGGAGTAGCGGAGCGTAGTCAAAACTACGTGAGCAACGGACATTTCGGCTGAATCCCATCTTCGATGCTGATGATGCCGCTAGGCATCATTCGTAATCAAAAGCGGGCTTTTTGAACAACCTCTATAAGGACTGAACGGACCATTCCTCCAGAGAAAGTCCCGGATCTGCCTTCGCATCAAATTCAGCAATTTCTCCCCGCTGCCATTTAAGATACGCAGCTGCTCCTATCATGGCCGCATTATCCGTACAATATTCCATTGGCGGGATTAACAGTTCAAGCCCTTCCTTCGTGCATCGCTCCTGTAATGCCGAGCGTAACCCACGGTTAGCTGCAACACCACCACATAATAACAGTTGACGTGAACCATATTCACGAACTGCTCTAACGGCTTTCTCCACCAGTACTTCAACAACAGCTTCCTGGAAACCACGTGCAACCGCAGACGGCTCCAAGGTTTCTCCGCGCATTTTGGCCTGGTTGAGCACATTCAGTACAGCAGACTTCAGACCACTGAGACTGAAATCGTACGAACCTGCTTCCAGCCATACCCGTGGTAATGGCACTACATCCTCCGCTTCAGATGCCATCCGGTCCACATGCGGGCCACCCGGATAAGGACAACCCAGTGCACGTGCTACTTTGTCATACGCCTCACCTACAGCATCATCACGTGTACGACCAATTAGTTTGAATTTGCCCTCGGATTCCATATGCACAAGTTCTGTATGTCCACCAGATACGACCAGTGCCATCGCTGGATATTGCAGTTCATGAGTAAGTCGGTTGGCATAGATATGCCCGGCAATATGATGTGTACCAATGAGCGGTTTGCCCAGTGCCATCGCCATCGTTTTGGCCGCAACGATTCCTACCAAGAGTGCACCGACCAGCCCAGGCCCCTGTGTTACGGCAATTGCACTTAGATCACGCGGACGAATGCCGGACTGTTCGATCGCTTGTTCCAGCATCAACGTAATGACTTCAACGTGTTTCCGTGAAGCCACTTCAGGTACAACACCACCAAATGCCTTATGCGTCTCGATCTGACTTGAGATCAGATTGGACAGCACTTCCCGTCCATCTTTGACTACTGCTACCGATGTTTCATCACAGCTTGTCTCCACCGCCAAAATATAGGATGGTGCAGAATTTATTTTTTCATTGAGTTCGTTCATGAATCCAGTACGCTTCCTTCCTCTTCGCCGCTCCGGCCTGCAGACGGCAAGTTCGCCCACATAATCATCGCATCTTCCCCATTATCGGAGTAATACCCTTTACGAAGACCCGCCGATTCAAACCCTTTTTTCTGATATAAACGCTGAGCAATGCTGTTCGAGACTCTGACCTCCAACGTCATTCGTTCCATCCCGAGATAAGCCGCTGTGCTCATTAATTCATCCAGTAACTTTTCGCCAAGCTTGCGTCCACGGTACGCGCCTCTGACTGCAATATTGGTAATATGGGCTTCATCCATGATTGTCCACATACCTGCATAGCCGATGGCTTTTCCTTCTAATTCCATCACCATATATTTAGCAAAATGATTGTGTGTCAATTCATTTTGAAATGCTTCTTCCGTCCAGGGCAGGGTAAAGGCCTCATGTTCAATCTCCATCACATCGGGAATATCCGCGAGTGTCATGAACCTGAACTGAAGCGTTGCTTCCTGCTTATTATTCGCCACATTGTCCATCTGCTTCCCCTCCCCCTTCAGCCTTTGCGCAGCAGATTGGCTTCCGCTTCAGACAGCTGGGTGTAGTTCGGCACCAACGCATGCACGTCATCACGCTGACCTGCAAGCAGCGCGGCGGCGCCAAGGCGCCCAACCCAGCGGCCTTCCAGCTCATAAGGTACGAGCTGGAGCTCTGTTCCTGCGGGGCAGCGAAGCTCCGCCGCTGCCGCAGCATGAGGGCCCGTCTCGCCGACGATCCAGACGGCTACGGGCCGCTCTTCCGGCGCCGCCTCCGCCATGCGGGCGGCGAGGGCTTCCAGCCATCCGTCCATCTTACGGATGGCATCAGGCGCCAGACGCCGGGGCGCATCGCTCCCAGCGGAGGCAAACAGCGCGGTGCACGCTTGACCGCGCCGTGCATCCACAAGCGGAACGATCCAGTGGACAGGGGCAGCACCTGTGCTGCCCTGGTCCGCGGATGGCGTTCCGCCAGCCCCTGCTGCGGCATCTTCTGCCGCAGCTTCCGCCTTGGCGGCAAGGCCGCTGTGCCAGCCGCCCCAGGCGATGGCCTGAAGGCTGGACACCCCGGCTACGGGGATGTCCCACGCCCAGGCCAGTGTCTTCGCCGCGGTCACCGCAATGCGGATGCCCGTGTACGAGCCTGGGCCAACGCCAACGGCAAGGCCGTCAAGTTGCCCAGGCTGTGTGTTGCTGGCGGCCAGCAGCTGCTCCATCACCGGTACGACGTGTACCGAATGGTTACGCTCAGCCCGTTCATTGCGTTCTTCCAGAAGCGCATGATCTTCCATCATCGCAGCTGCCATCACTGCGGTCGATGTATCCAACGCCAAAAACCGCTGACGCGGCTCTTTTTGTAAATCTTCCATCATCATTTGACCCCATTCTGTCTGAACTGTCGGCACATAGCTGCATAAGTCTCGCCGTACCCATCCAGTGTAATCGTTCGATCATCCAGGCCCGTTGTTTCAATCTGCACATGCAAGTGCTCTTGCGGTAGCAATTCGGGAATGATACTCGACCACTCCACCAGACTGACTCCGGCTCCATAGAAATATTCATCAAGTCCAAGCTCATCCGCTTCTTCCAGCGATATGCGATATACATCCATGTGATATAAAGGCAAACGCCCTTCGTACTCCTTAATTAGCGTGAATGTGGGACTGCTTACCACATCACGTACACCCAAATGCCAGGCAAATTTCTGTGAAAATGCCGTTTTTCCCGCGCCCAGATCACCATCCAAAGCAATCACCATGCCGGCGTTTGCCTGACTGGCGAGTGCGGAAGCGAGTGCTTCTGTATCTGCAATGCCATGGGATTGATACACCCACTGCTCGTGCGTCTGATTCAATATTCGCCCCACCTTTGGCGGTCCAGCCGCCTGAGTTCACTTTGAACCTTATTATATCGGTCCCTTTCTTCCCCCGCAACATCCAAGGAGGCAAGCGGAAATATAACATGCATTATTAGACATGTCTCAAAACTCGCTTCCTTCGAAGTTTCAGACACCTATTAGGAAAAACCAAAAAACCGGCACCTCTCGGTACCGGCCGTGTTATACATATATTTCAGCTTTTATTCATTCTAAAATGCCTCAATAACTAAATGCTACTTGTATCTACTCCTCCAAACGATCCACACGAACCGTCTGGGTATTTCCCGGTCTGCTGCCAACCTGAACGGTTGCCATACCATTGGCTTCATCCACATTCTCGATCCAGACTGGATCTCCCTCCAGCGTAACGGCAATGGTATCCTTCGAATCATAGATCGCTTTGGCGCGCTTTGCATCCATCATCTTATTCATACTCCCCTTCCGGATCATCATGTGATTCTCGAACCATGCTATCTGTTGTACTTTCACCAATATAACCGTTATCTTCCGTAACCTGTCCCCCGCCTAACCCTTCATTCACCATCCGGTCAATGTCGAGCATGAACGACTCCCGATCAAGGGGCAATTCTTCTGAAGTGACCGCTTCCCAGTTTACAGCTGTAGCAGGTGTATAGAATTCTTCAGCACTTTCGGCTTTGGCAAGAGGATACGGAGAAAATGCATGCTTGTGAGCTTCTTCCTCATCACGTCTGTTCTTCAATATTGCACCTCCCGGCATATGTGCTGCGAGAATAACTACTTTACTTATCCCATGCTCATCTTCCTGTTGGAATCCGAAGCATGTTTCTGTTATCATCCCCGAGTCTCGCCGAACCATACGAATTCGTTCGTCTACAAGACGATTATCCCTCGCGCCAGATGCCCATACTATTAAATATAAATCCGTGTTCAAAAAGTCCGGTGATTCGTAATCAAAAGCGGAAATTTTTGAACAACCTTTTGAAAGGAGCCGACCTATGCATACCGTCTGGAAAGGCGCAATCAGTTTTGGCCTTGTGCATGTCCCTGTCAAAATGTTCTCGGCTACCGAAGACAAAGACATCTCCATGCGCTATATCCATAAAGTCTGCGGCAGCCCGCTCGCTTATGTTCGTCAATGTCCATCCTGTGAAGTGGACGTGAAGTGGGAAGAGATCACCAAAGGTTATGAATATGAAAAAGGAAAGTTTGTACTCTTCGAGAAAGATGAATTGGAAGCGTTAAATGATTCCACCAGCAAAACCATTACCATACTGGATTTTGTCGACTTGACTGAGATTGATCCGATCTATTTCCAGAAAACATATTACCTATCGCCCGATCAGGCTGGTGGAAATGCTTACCAGCTGTTGATGAACGCAATGCGGGATACCGGCAAAATTGGCATCGCCAAAATCTCCATTCGCTCGAAGAGCAGCCTGGCTGCCATACGCGTGCTGGAAGATTGCCTCTCCATGGAGACGATTTTCTATCCGGACGAGATTCGTCCTGTCTCCCAGGTGCCCAACTTGCCGGAAGTGCAGAACGTGAATGAAAAGGAACTCACGATGGCAAAGTTGCTGATTGATCAATTGTCCACACCTTTTGAACCCGGTAAATACACCGATGACTATCGCAGCAAACTGCTGGATCTTATCCAGCACAAAGTGGCAGGTGAAGAAATCAAGATTGCTCCAGCCAAACCTGAAGCCAATGTGATGGATTTAATGGCTGCCTTGCAGGCAAGTATCGAGGCCGTGAAGCCTATTCCGGCTGACCCTGGGACAACAACGGCCAAGCCTAAGAAACGTGCACCGCGAAAAACGCCTGCTCAAGCGGTTGCCGGAGGAGAATCCGATACACCTGCTGCACCAGCCAAAAGAAAAAAGGCGACAACCAAACCAAAAGTTTGAATGTCGCTAAGGCAAGACCGATTCCGTTATATGCGTGTGTAATGCGTTCAACTCAAGTCCGGCTTTACAGTCGGATTTTTTTGTTTTACAGAACTATTGGAACAATTCATTCCACTAAAACTCCAGTTATAATTGCAAAATACAATTGACGAAAGCTGATTTATATTTTATATTAACTTATGAAAAGTAACTTATTTATGAATATACAGTCACGCTGTAATTCTGCTTTAACAGTATGCAATTAAATAATCCGTTTTCAACGCATATACACAATCAAACGAGAACCCATATTATCTATGATCAGGAGGAAACAATCATGAATACAACATATCAAATCCCTGCCACAACCCATCTGGGTGAAGTGAGTCTGCGAATTATGAACCTAGACCGTTCAATTAAGTTCTATACCGAAGTGGTTGGATTAAAATTACTGGAGCGTAGTGGCAAAGTGGCCACGTTGACAGCCGACGGAAAACAGTCCCTGCTGCGATTGGAAGAGCTCACGGATGGAATTACCCTGCCGGAACGCTCACACGCTGGCTTGTATCATTTCGCCATCCTGCTGCCTGACCGCAAGTCCCTGGGTCTTGCTCTTCGTAATCTGGCTGCATCCGGTATCGATATCGGCCAAGGCGATCACTTGGTCAGCGAAGCCTTCTATATCTCCGATCCCGATCAGAACGGGATTGAGATCTATGCCGACCGTGCACGTGATACCTGGAAACGGGATAGCGACAATAACTACGTGATGGCAAGTGATCCTGTTGATGTGGAAAGCCTGTTTGCCATCTCGGAGAATGAACCTTGGCAGGGCCTGCCTGCTGGCACCGTTATTGGTCATGTACATTTCCACGTCCGAAGCCTGGAAGAAGCACGCAACTATTACACCGGCATACTCGGTTTTGATATCGTGGGTAACTTCGCCAACATGTCAGCACTCTTTGTATCCGCAGGTGGCTATCATCATCATCTGGGACTTAATATCTGGGCGGGAGTGAACGCACCTGTTAATCCAGATAACGCTACAGGAATTGACTACTTCACCATTGTGTACGCCACACAGGAACAATTGGATCAGGCACTTGAACAATTGCGTCAATCCGGTGCAGTCGTTACCCAAGTGGAGGGTACCTGGTTTACGGTAGACCCACAAAATATTCGTATACGTCAGACAACTGCGAACTGATTTTGTTTAGGCGTTACAATATGCTTGCTTAACCTCATTTTATTAAGCCCGGGTAACTGATTTCTCTACATCACAGAGAGATCAGTTACCCGGGCTTTTTGAGTTGGCTTTTATAAAACTGGCACAATTGGTGCATTCTAACCAATACATAGACAAGATATGTTAAGGAGATACCTCATGATCGAAAAGGGACGTTTGACTGTTAGACAGCTCGCTTCACTCATGTTCCTGTGCACCATTGGGGAGCAGATTCTGGTCTTCCCTTCCATGATCACATCCTACGCTCATCAGGATGCCTGGTTATCAGCCTTATTGGGAGTCGCAGGGGGCTTGGGAATACTCTTCATTATGCTAGTTGCCTACAAACTGCATCCCCGGTTGAATCTGATTCAAAATGCTCTTCGAACACTGGGACCCTGGATCGGGACCTTGTTTGGTTCTTTTTATCTCTTTTATTTCCTGATCAGTACCTCAACGTTCATTAGGGAGATTGGCGATTTTATGTCTACCCAGATCTTGCCGGAATCTCCATTACTGATTCTGCATTTGGTTTTTATGTGTGCGCTTGTCTGGGGGCTTCTGTCGGGTCTGGAGAGCATTGGTAAAACTGCTGAGGTCTTTCTTCCTCTGATCGTGTTGTTTCTGCTTATTCTGACGGTGTGTCTAATCCCCCATGTACGTTTGGCCAACATCCAACCTGTGCTGGCACAAGGGTTTCTTGATCCATTCAAAGGTTTTGTTGCTGTACTCACCTATCCCTACTGTGAGCTATGCATCTTCATGATGCTTTTTCCCTACACTAAAAATGAGCCCCATCTGGAGAAGGACATTCTGTTAGCAGGGATGATTGGCGGATTGTTACTCACACTGACGCTAAGTATGTGTCTGCTCGTTATGGGACCATGGATGACCCAGCATCACTGGTTCGCTTCATTCAACCTTTCACAGAAGATCAATATCGGAAACTTTATGCAACGCATCGAAGCTTTCATAGCATCGGTCTGGATTATCGCTGTTTTCTTCAAAGCCGCTCTGTTCTTTTACGGTTTTGTCCTGGGCGTCGCTCACCTGTTTCGCTTGTCCAGTAACCGTTCGCTGATCCTGCCGGGTGCCATGCTTATTCTCGCCATGTCTATTCTAATCTCTCCAAACGAGAACTTTTATCTCAAGGTCGTTATTCCCTATTGGATTGATTGGGATCTGACCTGTGGTATAGCACTTCCGTTACTGCTCATTCTGGTGCATCATATGAAGTCCCGCTTCAAAAAATATAGTAAAATTCCGAATTAACCTGAGCTAATTGGTGTACGAGAGAGGAGTTCCCCATGTTCAAACCGCTGATTCCGTTCGAACCCATATCCAGAGATACTTTGCCCACAGGGCCGCAATGGATTGCCCAGATCAAGTGGGATGGAGTCCGTATGCTTGCCTATGAGGACGGGCAGGAGCTGCGTCTGGTGAATCGCAGATTACATGATCGAACCGCACAGTATCCCGAGCTGGTAACACCACGCAATCTATGCTCAGGCTCCTCCTATATCTTGGATGGAGAAGTTATTGCGCTGGACCCAGACACCGGAAAACCTTCGTTTTATCATGTTCTGCGGCGGGATCGGATGAGCAGACCCGAAGGTATCGCCCAAGCCATACATCAGATTCCGGTCACATATATGGTATTTGATATTCTGTTCTATGAGGGGAAATGGGTGACGGATCAGCCTTTGTCAGATCGACAGCGCCTGTTGCACGAGGTCCTTAACACCGCTCCCCATGTTCAGGAGGTCACCAATACACTTGATGCCGCTTCCCTGCTTACGGTCATGAGACAACATCAGATGGAAGGCATTGTCTGCAAAGATCTCACCAGCAGTTATGGCATACAGGGCAAGGACCAGCGCTGGCAGAAGGTCAAAATCATGCATGACGTATATGCCATGATCGGGGGAGTCACGTACCGGAGCGGTATTGTGAATGCCGTCGCGGTCGGTGTATATGATGGGCCTGATTTTGTCTATATTGGTCATGTCGGGACTGGCAAATTGAACTCCAATACGTGGCGGGAACTCACACATCAAGTCGAGCCTCTGATCAGGCAGGACAGACCGTTCCATAATGTACCCGAGCGCAGTGCAGAGACCACCTGGGTGGAACCGCGAATAGGAGTCAAAGTGCAATATATGGAGCTGACTCATCATAACACTCTACGCCATCCCAGTATTCAAACCTTCGCGGATGTAACCCGCGAGGATTGCCTGGCGAACCAGCTTCTTCCATGATGAAGAGTTCGCTGCACTCGTGTTTCGGCCCATGTTTCAATAATTCATTAAGCATATAGGAGGTATTCCATATGGCCCCCAAGATCCAGGGAACCATCATAATAGAAGGCACAGAGCTGACGGTCACCAACCCGGACAAGCTCTTATGGCCGGAAGCGGGTGTTACCAAAGCCATCTATCTGCAAAAGCTGGCCGCTCTGGCTCCTTATCTGCTCACGTATACGAGCAATCGACTTCTCACCACGATAAGGTATCCCCACGGGGCTGGAGGAACATTTTTCTATCAAAAGAATGCCCCTGAGCCTGTACCAGATTATGTGCGCACCGAAGTTCACGACGGCATCCGCTATGTGGTCATGAATGGACTTCCCGAATTGTTATGGCTTGGTAATCTGGCTGCACTTGAATTTCATCCTTCTCTGCATACTGTGGGAAGCCATCTGCCCAGTGAATGGATGATTGATCTGGACCCCTCTCAGGAACATGAACCCCGGATCATGCAAGCTGCACTCATCGTTGGCGAAACCCTGACTTCCCTTGGTCTGAGGTCCATTCCCAAAACTTCGGGCGCAACAGGAGTTCAAATCATCGTTCCCATTGTGCAGGGAGTAACCTTTGATGAATTGAGAGAGGTTGGTTATTTTGTAGGCAAATATGTCACTCAGAAGCACCCGGATCTGTTCACACTGGAACGACTCAAAAAGGACCGTGGAGACCGCATTTATTTTGACTATCTCCAGCATTATGGAGGCAAGACCCTTGCCGCTCCCTATACACCACGTGCCAAATCCGGCGCCACTGTCTCTACACCCCTTACTTGGGATGAGGTTAGAAGCAACGTCTCCATCCAGGATTACCATCTGATGAACATTATTGAACGCTTGAACCAAACCGGTGATTTAATCGCAGCTGTTGAACCCCAACCGGTAGAGCTCATTCTCAAACATTTGAAGAAAAAATAGCCGACTCCCTCATCACAAGGGTGTCGGCTATTATCATTCATGTATATATCAATCGCTAATGGATACCTTTTTTCTTGAAACGTCCGCCCTTCACGTCATGAATGTTACCGATAGCCACAAAGGCTTGCGGGTCCCAATCTTCAACGATGGTCTTCAGCTTCGCTTCTTCTAAACGGGTAATCACGACAAAAATGATCTTTTTCTCGTCCCCGCTGAATCCGCCCTCTCCATCCAGGAAAGTTACACCACGACCAAGACGGTCTGTCAGGGCTGAACCGATATCACGATATTTCTCACTAATGATCCATACCGATTTGGACTGGTCAAGTCCTTCATTCACAATATCAATCATCTTCATCGCAATATAATATGCAATCATGGAATACAGGGCATTCGGCCAGCCGAATACAAATCCTGCACCTGCGAAAATAAACACGTTAATGAACAATACGATCTGTCCTACAGACAAAGGTGACTTCTCACTAAGCAAGATCGCCACAATCTCCGTACCATCCAGTGAACCGCCAGACCGAATGACAAGTCCAACACCCACACCCAGGATCAATCCGCCAAATACAGCTCCGAGCAAAGGCTCCCCTGGTGTTAATGCAGGCACATGGTGCAATAATGATGTCCCGATGGACATGACCACGATCCCCAGCAGCGTGGATAACGCAAATGTTTTACCAATCTGCTTGTAACCCAGAATCAGGAAAGGCAAGTTAAGCAAGGTCAGGAACACTCCGAGTGGCAGATGTGTAAGTTCTGACACCATAATTGAAATCCCCGTAATCCCACCATCAATAACACCATTCGGTACGAGAAACACTTCAAGCGATACAGCCATTAGTGCAGCACCGATCAGAATCATCACAATACGTTGCAGCAGCTTTAATGTAAACACCGAGCTTTTGACCCCGCGGTCAGCTTGCTTGGCTGTTAGTTCTTTCACCGTTACATTGGACATGGTATCCCCCCGTTAAATCAGTGTGTGAATCCATTTTATAAATCATTTAAATACTCAGGGTGAATCTACATATGGAGAACAGCAAACTGCGTTCTATATGTACCCTGGCTATACAGCGCAAGCATCTAAAGGCGATATAAAATGGATTCAAAATGTTATTCATCCCGGTTTGCACTTTCAAAAGAGAGCAAAAGGGAGCCTGTTTTCCCGCAGACTCCCCTCCTTCGCCAAGACATGATTTATATATCTATTATATCATAAAAGATCAAATTTGCGCAAAATACTTAGCAAAAAGAAGATAAATTCACAAAAAGTGAACTTATCTTCAGAAATCTGCCCTAAATCGGCTAAAGAAGCGGTGAAAGCATCCGAGAAAGCATTTCTGCGCCTTTTTGCCGTCGTGAACGCTTCTGAAATACCTCCCCATCGATCTGACTGCATTCCCCGAGATCACGTTCAAAATCAGTGATCAAACGACGAATCGGAGAGGACTCGAACAGGACAGCCGTTAACTCAAAATTGCAAAAAAAACTGCGCATATCCATATTGGCCGTGCCTACCGTTGCAAGCAACTCATCCACAATCATCACTTTGGCATGTACAAAACCTTTGCGATATTGGAAGAACTCAACACCTGCTCGCAGAAGTTCCTCTACATATGAAAGGGATGCCAAATGAACAAGCTTTGAATCGGATTGATACGGAATGATAATTTTCACATCAACGCCACTGACAGCAGCTGTTTTGAGTGCCTCATACAGGGCAGGATCAGGAATAAAATAAGGTGTGGTAATGTAAATTCGGTCACAGGCTACCGAAATCGCCCCAAAACACATTTCCTGAATGGCATCCCAGTCCTGATCCGGCCCACTGGCCAGAATCTGAATTCGTTCTTCCCCGCTACAGATATGGGGTGGAAACAATTCCGCAAGCTGGGGTTCGGTAATTCGCTCACCGGAAGCCAATTTCCAGTCGTTCAGGAACGTACTTTGCAGGAAGTACACGGCATCTCCCTCGATCTGCACATGTGTATCCCGCCAGAAACCCACCTCTGGATATTGTCCAAGGTAATCATCGCCTACATTAATGCCACCCACGAAGCCAACCTGTCCATCCACAACAACAATTTTACGGTGATTCCGGTAGTTGA
Organism: Paenibacillus sp. FSL P4-0176; assembly: GCF_037975265.1. Classification (NCBI taxonomy): domain Bacteria; kingdom Bacillati; phylum Bacillota; class Bacilli; order Caryophanales; family Paenibacillaceae; genus Paenibacillus; species Paenibacillus sp. FSL P4-0176. The sequence continues at coordinate 1,528,159 of NZ_CP150242.1, read as the reverse complement.
CTCTTCGGTCAATCGTTGCAATCAGTGGCGGTAGAAAATAATGAAATTCCACACCTGCATCCTGCAGTTTGCGAATAAAACTCCAGCTCATCTTGTGACTGCCGAGACCGTCACAAATAAACCGAACCTTCACGCCCTCCTGTGCCTTGCGAATCATGACATCCTGAAACTTCGTACTGATCACATCATCACGGAAAATGTAAAATTCCACATGCAGATGGTGCTTTGCTTTTTCCATTTCCCTCAGCATTGCGGCAAACGCCTCTTCACCATTTGTGAGTACCGTACTGTGGTTACAACCTGTAATCGGGCTCTCCGACAGATGGGATAATAGGTTAAACAATCGATGCTGGTGGCTGAAACGATCGCCAGGCATCTGTTCGACATCTCCAATGATGTGGGCTTGTTCCCAGATCGTTTCCTTCATTTCACGGAAGATGCGCGATCCACCCTTGCGGAGTTTTTTTCGTTTGTTATAATCCTGCGCCACGAAATAGTACACCACAAAACCGATCAAAGGCACGCAGAACAAAATAAACAGCCAAGCCACAGCTTTAGCCGGATTACGAAATTCCAGCAAAAGAATTGTGGCTGCCTGGAAAATAAATACGAGTAATATAATGACCAGCCAGAACATTCGGCTTCCTCCTCAAGTGGCAAGCTTCATGGCCTTGCCTTTCTCTCACCTACACATCTTTGACGATTATGTATACAGCTAATCATAGATACCCAATGTACCCCCTATTCGTAACGTTTGCTTAGATAAAACTTTACATAAGCAGACGGAATACTTGATTCTGGAAATTCAAATTTCTACTTCGTTCATTGTATATTCTGACTGTGTTACCTTCTACATATCAGTTTAATGATGGAGCAGATTCGCATTGTGACGCCAATCTGCTCATTTCACCTTCCAGACTCTTCCTCATTTCTTTGTCTGGAGGTGGTCTTCTTACGTAAAATTAGATATAATAATCGTTAAAAACTTATTACCTAAAGGAGAAGAGCAGTGAATGGAAAGTGAGAGGTATGCGTTAAATTTAGTATTGGTTGCTTTTTTGATAGGACTTTCGGCGTTTTTTGTCGCAGTGGAATTCGCTCTGGTACGGGTTCGTCCGAGCCGGATCGATCAAATGATTGCAGAAGGAAACAAGCGTGCGCTGGCTGTTAAACAAGCCGTTGCCAATCTGGACGGATATTTGTCTGCCTGCCAGCTTGGAATCACGATCACATCTCTGGGACTGGGCTGGCTGGGTGAACCAACGGTAGAGAAGATTCTCCACCCTGTGTTCGAAAGCTTGCAAATTCCTGAGGCGGTTTCTTCATTCTTATCGTTTGTAATCGCGTTTGCTTCCATCACGTATCTGCATGTTGTGGTTGGTGAACTCGCTCCAAAAACGATTGCAATCCGGAAAGCCGAGACTGTTGCACTGCTGACGTCTACACCTATCATCTGGTTTAACCGAATTATGTATCCTTTTATCTGGCTGTTAAACGGCTCAGCGAACCAACTGGTGAAACTGTTCGGAATCAAACCTGCTTCTGAACATGAAGATGCACACTCCGAAGAAGAGTTGCAGATCATCATTAATGAAAGCTTTGAAAGTGGTAAAATCAACCAAGCCGAGTTCGGTTACGTAAGCCGGATCTTTGCTTTTGATGAGATGTTAGCCAAAGAAATCATGGTACCCCGGACCGATATGGTCTGCCTTTATGTGAATAGAACAAACGAGGAAAACCTGGAGATCATCCGTGAAGAACAATATACACGTTTTCCAGTAGTGAATGAGAGTAAAGACGATATCATCGGTATCATTAATACGAAACAATTCTTCCTGGAACTTTACGGAAACGATGAACCTGTTGATCTATCCTCCCTGATTCAGCCTGTATCGGCTGTTCACGAAACAACTCCTGTGAAGGACTTGCTCAAGAAAATGCAGAAGGATGGCGTACATATCGCCGTACTTGTCGACGAATATGGAGGAACTTCCGGAATTGTAACCATCGAGGATGTGCTTGAGCAGATTGTTGGTGAGATTCGCGACGAGTTCGACGCAGACGAAGTGGAAGATATTCAAGTCATCAATGAGAACTATGTCATTATGGATGGCAAGGTTTCCTTATCGAAGGTGAACGACATGTTTATGTCCAGCCTGGATGCAGATGAGTGGGACACCATTGGTGGATGGCTCTACAGCCATCGTCCCGAGATGAACGAACAGGAAGAATATGAGTTCGAGAATCTAATCTTTGTTTTGCTGGAAAAAGACAAGAATCGGTTCTACAAAGTGGCCGTTGTTCCCAAGGAACCACTGACCATGTCTGATTATACCGATGAAGACGAGAAAGAGTCCAATTGGTCTAAATAAAGCAAATTTATAAATAAGAAGAGGAGCACTTGCCTATGTTGGTAAGTGCTCCTCTTCTTATTATATCTCGCCCTATCCGTCACTTCTCCAAGTTATCATTCAACCCAAGAATGGAACTCCCATTTTTAGTTTGATTTTAATACCCACTTCGCAATATCATCGATAATGGCTTTGGAGACATTAGATGGCTCAGCGTACTCTTGACCGATCGAAAGTCCATCATAGCTGGATAAAAGATGATTTACCTTTGGATAGCTATTGTACGTTACATTGGAATGACCTTGGAGAGACGATTTCCAGGTTTGGAATTGATTCATAGACACTTGCACATCGTTTTCGCCTTGTATAACAAGCATAGGTGTATTTTGTGTTTTAGCCAGTTCCGCAGGCACATAATCTCTCTGCTCAAACCACCAATAAGCAGGTTGAAGTGGAAACGCCTCAGGAAGATGATCTACAGAATATTTTGGATCTTTAACCATCGCAGCCACATTTTTATAAAAATCAGCTTGCCCTTGAATGACATCCGTGTCTAAACCAAGCTGCTTCATCCGCTCTACCAATTCGTCCTGCTGCTCGGTAAGCACATCCGCAAAGCTACTACTTGGTGCAGCAAGTAGAATACTTCCTGCAATATCATGTTGTTTATCCTCAGCAATGATTAATGGCATTGCAAACCCGCCTTGACTATGTCCAGCTACAAAAATCGCTGTAGAATCAATATGTGCATTCTTTTTAAGCAATTCCACTGCATCGTTTACCTGATCTACGCTTTCTTGTTTTAATGTGAATTTAGGCTGTGAAGCCACCTTATAGGTATGCTCATACGTGACCTTATCGTATCTTAATACAGCAACTCCTTGTGAAGCCAAACCTACCGCAAGATCGCGAAACGGCTTTGCACCACCAATGGCAGCATCTTGATTGCTAGGCCCAGATCCGTGTACCAGAATGACAACCGGGAAAGGTCCCTCTCCCTTGGGCAAAGTTAATGTCCCTGGCAAAGCTAAATCACCCTGACCAACCGTAATGTCTTGTTCTGTATAGGCAGATGGGTCGTCGTAGCTTGGTTTTTGATACACATCGGGAGTAGCGGCGGCAATATGCAAATCATCCACAAGTCCGTTATCATTCATTCTGACCGTAATATTTAAACGAGTTAGCTCTGTTTTGAACGTATAGGTAACATTGCGATGCACTGTATTATTTTCTACATGCTTAGCTATAGCTTCACTTGTAATTTTGCCATTTTGTCCTTCTAAAGCTCCCCATAGCTGACTCAACAACGTGGGTGACAACACTCCACTCACAGAGGTATGAACATACTTGGCAGCCTCCTTGCCATCGCCCTCACTAATAAGGGAAATGAATATATCCTCAGGTGCTGCCTTCAGCGTCTCGGAAAGAAATGCCCCATCCATATAGGTAGTTCCTTTCGTTAACTGAACAGGATTGTCTAAGGATATGGCTTGCCCATTCACCATCGCCTGTTTCTCTCCTACCTTAACTACAATCGTAAGCTCACTTTTTCGTATTGTGATTTCTCCTGTCTTTTGTTGCCAAGATACCTCTGCCCCATTCTTTTCTGCAATCTCACGAATAGGAACAAGATTTTCACTACCAGCGGATTTTTCAGCAGCTTCTGAGATGGATGTTACCGGAAGGATGAGACCTACGAAAGTAAGAGAAAGTAATAGCTTTTTCCAATTGTTCATTGTAATAACTCCTCCTAATAATTAATTTCATCTATTATATGCATAGCATTATGAGCATTTATTGGCTCAGGACTATGCTTATAACAACAATAGCAATGATGAATAACAATAGGACCCAAGATAGTGGACGAGCGAAGTTAATTGTCCAGCCTATTCCATAACGCTTTTCTATGGTTAAAGAAGGATCATTGGCATTGAAGTAAATAAACCCAAGCTTCCAATGATCATCGTCATTCACAGGCTGCTCCTTAGATCGTTCGTGATCCTCTTGTTGATTACGAATTTTGCCACCGCCTTGTCTGCCTGTGAGAGACAGCCATACAACACCTAACACGATCACCACAGGAGTGATGAAGCTAATAGCTGTTAACAAGACCAGATTAGGGACGAACATATTGATCTGAATAAAGGCAAATAAAATGGTAAGAAGTAAGCCTGTTACAAGCGTAAATAGGGACCATTTACGGCGGAATTGAATATTTTCAGCAGCAAATTGGCCCGGATTAGACGTAGTAAGCTGTTGTTTGCTTGATTTAATACTCCAGTTAACCAACATCATAAGTGCAATGATTCCTAGCTGTACAAGATTAATAGCCAGTACCGAGAGGTAAGTTTTAGGCACACTGGAAGTAACATGGCCTTGAAGATCATATTTTATTGGAATGACGTTAGGTAGTGCCTTATAATTCAGGATCGAAATGATCGCAATGGCAACAATAATAGCAATGTGAATGAGAAACCAATAGTTGGAATAGGTGAGTTTATTTTGGCGAAAGGTGGTATCGATTTTAACTCTTTGAGGTGCTTCTACAGTTGTAAGTGTTCCTTTTATCTTTTTCATCTTGAAATGAAATAAGATGTGTAGCGCTGTCCAGTACACAATAAATATCATTGTGCTAACACCGGTAATCATTGCGGTAGCATCTTCATTAGCAGATCGGAGAAAATACAGACAGACAAGTATAACCATCCCGTTTCCGATCAGACTTACTGTAGCAAACGTACTTCTTAGCTTACGTAAGATGGGTGTGTAGTAATTATATTGACTTACCGTAACCCCAAAGCTAATGGTTTCCCTTGTCAGATATGGTGTAAAAGATAGAAGTAAGGCTAATGGAGCAAAGATTAAAATGATAGGTAATATACTAAATAGCTGCATACATAACACACTCCCTTGATTCTTTACTCTTTGTTGTGACCCATCTTCACATCATCATACATTTGGTCTAACACCGCAGATAATTCTTCTTTGGTCATTCCTCGACAGATCGCTTCCGCAATAATCGGTCTTAATTCTCTTTGCTGCTTTTTCAAAAAATCATCCGTTAAACCAGGCATTCCATCAGGGTTCACTACAACTCCCTTTTGTCTATGAACTAGAATGTATCCATCTTGCTTGAGTAGTGTATAAGCCTTATTGACGGTGTGAAGGTTAACACCGATATCTGCGGCCAAATTCCGAACCGAAGGTAACGCCTCACCTAGCTGTAACTCACCACCAGCAATGCCTTCAATAATTTGATAAACAAGTTGCGAATAGATGGGAAGTTCGGATTGCATATCCAGTTGAATAATCAAGGGTTCACCTTCTTTTGTTATCTGTTATATATCAAGTATAACAGATATAACATGAGTGAACAATATGTATGAAAAAAAGCCGCCTACCAATGGCGAGGGCAAACTTGCTTGCCCCTTCGCCATTGATATGCGGCTTATCCTGATGAGCTTATCGATGTGATTCAATAACAAACATTAGTAGTGGCACACATGATAGCGTTGTATTTCAAATTCCATTTAAGTTTCAGTCTTATCTTCGACAATCCGATAATGGATTTTGCGAACTATAATTTTCAGAATCATATATAGGGGAATCACGATGATCATACCCAAGATATTTCCCAGGTCAGCACCCACGAGCAAAAGGATAACGGTAGTCAGTGGATGAATATCGAGCTGTTTGCCATAGACATAAGGTGAGATCAGGTTATCCTGAATTTGCTGTGCGATTACAATGATGACCAGTGACCAGATCGCCATCGAAGGTGATTCGATAAACGCAACAATGACAACCGGAATAGCTGCCAGCAAAGCACCCACATAAGGGATGAAGTTCAGAATAATCGATACAACCGTCAGCAGCAATGCGTAAGGCAAACCTAAGATGAGAAAACCGATGTACATCAGAATCCCCAAGGCTACATTAACAATAACCCGGCCAACAATATAGTTGCTTAATGCTTCATCGATCTCATGGACGGTTTCTTCCCCATCCTTCCGATAATGTCTTGGCAACAATAAGGTCAGATTCGTTCCAAACTTGCTACCTTCCTTGAGCATGTAGTACAACATAATCGGGAACGTTGCCAGAATAATAACCAGATTGGATACCACGGAGAATAACCCGGAGACATAATTGGTTACCTGAGTGATCCCTTGGCTCAGAACATCGGATAATCGTGAGAATAGATTGGAATCATCAGGCAGGTATCTGGATACAACATTGCTCTTTTCAAGTGCATTCAACTGATCGCTGAGTGAAGTAACCAACGCTGGAGCATTCTCTACAAAATTCATCAATTGTTCACGCAGGGAAGGCCATACAAGCACACTAAAACCTGCAAGTATTAGTGCAATTACGACATAAATAATCAGAACTGACAATGCACGTTTGATCTTATGCCTTTCCATATAATCGACAAGCGGGCGCAGCAGATAATAGAAGAAACCAGCAATCAGCAGCGGAATGATGATGATGTGAATCAGTGAGGTCAGGGGGCTGAAAATAAAGTTCACTTTTTCCCCCAGATACACGATGAGCAGCAGCAGAATAATCGCTGTACATATGCGGTAGAACTTGTTATTTATCAAGAAACGTGATCCCTCCATGCGCTGCTCTGCCAAAGTGACTGCGGCGTTCATATGTATATCTAGTCATTTACTTATGATACTAAGTACCCTTAAATGACAGTCATGCCACAGGCGATGCTGAATATACACTTATTTTCTTTCCAAAACAAACATTGGAGCAAAAAAAAGAAGCAGGCGTTAGCCTGCCACATCTCTTTTGCTGAATACAACCCAGGAAATCACCATGAAAATAACGTAATACACCGCCAGAACTGCAATGGAGAAACCCAGTGTCATTCCTGCACTCGGGCCACCCATTAGCGCAAAATCCGCCCCGGAGGTCATGTATTTGCTAAGATCCATGTTGTTGAATAGAACATACTTGGCCCACTCATAACGGACCGGATTGAATATGAGTGAGAAGATACTCTGTGAGAACATAATGAACAGGGATAATCCAATCGCAAGTGCACCTGAACGAAATACGGAGGACACCATAAAGGCAATCGCAAGCGTAATGAACAGATCAACGTACAAATATCCCCATAACGTCAGAGCATTCGTAGCCGGACTACCGCTTCCTCCCGGAGCATCATGGGAGAAAAGGATATAAGACATCAGCATGGCCATCGCGATGACCAACAATGTACTGACAATACTGAAGCCAACGACGGTCAGATATTTGGAAGCAAGAACTTTGCTTCGTGACCATGGACGGATCAGCAATAGCTTAATGGTTCCCCAAGTAAATTCGCCTGCGACCGATTCCGCTGCAATCACGACACAAAAGATCGTGTTCAGGAAAAATGTAACCTGGATGGTCGTTACAGCCGCTTCCCAGTACAAAACTTCATTGGACCCCATGCCTTCTCGCAGTAACACTGGCATTAATAGCGAGATCAGCGCCAGAATTGATAACATGATCCAGGTACGGGGACGACGGAAAATTTTCATATTCTCGTTCAATATCAGATTACCAAAACTACCCAATGCCTCCACCCCCAGTGACTTGCAAGAATTGTTCTTCCAGGGTGTGAGTCACGTTACGAATACCGTACACCTGAAACCCTTCGCTAACCAGCTTGGCATTGATATCCGGAATCTGCTCACGAGACACCCGCATCACCAGGACATTGCCCTGTACGACAGCACCCTGAATCAGATCCGCAGCACGGTCTGCATCATTCAGCTCAAAAGCAACTTCGATTAATGCATCCGAACCGGCTTCAGCCCGAAGGTTTCTTACATCAATCAACTTGCCATTCTGGATGATGGCCACCGTATCACACATCAGCTCCATCTCCGACAATAAATGACTGGATACAAAGACCGTAATGCCTTCCTCTTGGGTGAGCTGACGCAAATAATCTCTCAGTTCCCGTATACCCTGTGGGTCCAAACCATTGGTCGGCTCATCCAGTACAAGCAGCTTCGGTTTATGTAATATCGCTTGCGCGACCCCCAGACGCTGGCGCATGCCAAGTGAATAGGTTTTGACCTTATCGTGAATACGGGCTGTGAGCCCCACACGCTCAATTGTTTCCGCAATACGTTCCTTCGTAACTCCCGGCGACATGCGGGCAAAGTGAACGAGATTTTGGTACCCGGTCAGAAACTTGTACATTTCCGGATTTTCCACAATAGCTCCTACCTGGGCTACCGCCTTCTCAAATTCATTCTTTACACTGTGTCCGGAAATGAAAATATCACCTTTACTGATGGACATCAGTCCAACCATCATTCGAATCGTCGTTGTTTTTCCCGCGCCATTGGGTCCTAAAAAACCAAAAACCTGCCCCGGAGAAATATCCAGAGTCAGGTCGCTGACCAATGATCGGGAGGATATGATCTTGCTGACGCCCTGAATCCGGACGACCGGCTCCTGCTGCATTCAATCCCCTCCTTCATGGACGAGCACATCATTCATGCCCGTTTCTCATATGCACATAGTGTATCATAATCTTTAGTATATTGTCCCGCAAACTGGGATTTCCCCTGACGTTTCGCTTCAACTACACACGCTTCACAGCATCCAAGCGGCATTTCACTCCGGTAGAATCCGGTGCGAAATACGTGATTGCCTCCATTGCCCTCTTCCTTCATTTCGACAGAGCTTCTAGTGACCGACACAATCATCCCACAACTGACACAGTAAAAGCGGCCCGTTTCGATCAATGATATTCCTTCCCCTCACAAGGAGCTTAGAAGTCCTTGTTATTTGTCGTTAGACGCTGAAAATTGATACATTTTGTATCTATCTCGTAATTTACTTGACACCGGGACTAATGTCAAGGCTTTAAAGCTATAAAAACAAGCAAAACACAAAAAAAGCTCCAAAAATGCGACAAAAGTCTCGCATTTATGGAGCCTCATGTTAGGTAAATGATACAATTCGGTTCAATGTATGGGTTAATACTATTTCCTGATCAGTCACTTTTGTCGACCTGCGAGGTATCCTCATTTTTCTGATTTGGATAATACCAGAGTAAGGTCCACTCATCGCCATCCTCTACCAGATAACAGGTCTGCACAATATCGAATTGGCCAAAGGTACCTGAGTACTTCTGCGTGACCCGGATTCTGTAGGCTTCAGAAAATGGCTTAACGCCATCAATCACGGTTACATCGAACTCGCGCTCCGGCTTTTCCATCTCCAGCTCAAACGTTTCCACGCCAAAATGCTGCATAAATATATGTGCTCTGTTCTGTACGTAAGCGCTCTTGGGAAACCGCTCTTTCATCAGGGGATGAAAGAGTTCCCACGAACTGCCGAAGTCACCCGTCTGCTCATATTTGTAGAACTCTTCGGCAACAGCAGCAGCTTCATCCGATGTATCTGCCTGAAACAAATACGGAATGGTTCTGGCAATCAACCACAGCAATAATACAATGATCGTGATGAACCCGATCTTTTTGAGCAAAGCATTCCGGTTCCTTCTTCGCAGCATGTCCAGTCCTCCTTGTCCTACTCCATACTTATGATGGATGGCAGACAAGTAGAAGTTGAACGATACATCTAATTTCCTGGGAAATCACTCGCTGTGAATGGAAGTACGCTTTCCTTTTCTGATCCTTCGGATCATGGACTGAAGTGCTGCATATATGGCAATCCCACAGCAGCCGCCGAGCAAGTCTACTCCAACATCACGTATCGAGCTTGTCCGATCCGGGCTGAACTGCTGAATATACTCATCAATGGAGGCTATAACAAACACCACAGCCAGAGCAGAAACGATACTGGTCACAAGGGAGGTTCTTCTGTACCGCATCCCGCCGTACACAAGCACGGCGAGCACAGCGTATACAAATAAGTGCGCACTCTTGCGAAAGATGAACTCTGCAAAATCATACGGCCGCTGCTTCAGCGAATACTCATACTCCCCGTAAGTGAATTGCACATCAGGAAGTGTAAAACCGATGTGCAATTTTTGAGACCATTTATGAAGCCAAGGCTGAATGTCTTGCTGTTGAGAGGATTGCGTGGACATGGACCAGATGACCAGAATCCAGATCACAATCAACAGCAGAGCAATGAGAAATCCGTATGTTCTTCGTACATGCTTTTGTCTCGTGCGCCCGGAGCCCTCCTCCATCATTTTGATCTTCACCACTTTCATATCTCTATCGTTATTCTATTGATCCAACATACATGCCTCTGCCATTTGTACCTACATATACCTGACCATAGATTTGACGGTCTGCCGCCATAATTTGCGGTTCATTGCCCAGCCCGATTCCATTACCTAAAGGACCTATATTGTTCCAGGTTATCCCCATATCATCGGAACGGAAGAATCCATGCACGTTATTTACGGTGCCATATACATAGACAGCCGGAACCAATCTGCCGGGCTGAGCTTTACCAAAGGCAAATAATTTGGAATTCTGTACACCCTGGATCTTGGAAAATGTATTTCCCGAATTCGTTGATGCATATAATCCATCGGTTCCCAGACTCACCCATACATTATTCGCCACGCCAGGTGCAGCCTCGACTTTAATGAAGCTTGTATTGATATCCGTATTAATCGGAAGGCGAACCGTATTCGCTTTGGACCAGTTGGCACCTGCATCCGTAGACCGATACAGATAACCAGCAGCATACATATAAAATTTATATCCATTGATGCGATCCGCAGCCAGTGGATGATTATAGGCAAAGACCATATTCCCCCCGATGGCCTGAAAAGGGGCACCATTCATATTTTGCCATGTTGCACCACGATTCGTGCTTCTGACCGGATTACCGGTCTGGGGGTAATAAACAATTACATTTGGATTAATAGCTGAATAGGCGACCCTCCCCAGTTTGGAGCCAGCCGGAACATTCATTGGAGTTACTGTAACTCCGTTATTGGAAGAGACAAATAAACGTGTGGTGGTACCATACCAGTCACTGCTTCCCAGAAATATCATGTAATTCGGATTTGCCTCGTGATAGTCAATACTCACAATTTCTCGCATACCTGAGAGCGGGATTTTATTAAGAGGAACATCGGTTACATTTTCATGTCTAAATCCGACTTGATCCGTTAAACCACTAAAAAATGAAACACCCTGAGGTGGTGTGGATGCCGTGAGTGCGACGACTTCTTCATGACCATCGGTAATGGCTTCCCAAGTACTCGCTGTATTGCCAGTCAATCCATTGGTACCATTGATATTTTCCGTCTTGTACACGCCAAACCAGTCTGTAGCGTATACGGTGCCCGGATTATGCGGATCAAACTTGATACTGGATGTGGCTGAGAAAAACATGTTGGGTGTCCACCAGGACGGTTTGGATACCAGCGTTTTGCTCACTGTTGTCCAACTCTGTCCGCCATTAACGGAACGATACAGTGGCAGATTATCTCCGCCTGTTCGAACGGCTGCCAGGATGTGATTATCATTATTGGGATCAATCGTGATTCCATAATAAGATGAGTAACTGGAGCTGGGTGTTATATTTGTCCACTGCACACCATTGAACTTGTAGACGCCCTGATTATCCGTGGTCACATACAACGTCCCGTTCTTCGCCACAGTCATACGTGCAGGATATTCGGGACTTCTCCCGGTAAGTTGCCAAGTGGTCTGCCCATTGCTTCTTGGTGCTTTGCTGTACACACCAATGCCGCGAACCCCCGCATACACAACTTGACCTTGCTTCGTCACGGGATTCAATCCATAAGCTACACTCCGAATTCCCTCACCGGACAGTCCGCTAGGTACATCCCATACCTTGCTCCATGTGGCTGCACCATCACTGGAAGTGTACAATCCATCATATCGTGTACCCACATGCAGGTAATTGGAGTTCGTGGGATTAACCGCGATGCTCTCTCCCATGGCTCGATGGATATTTCCATTTGATTCATTCCGAAGATTAAGTCCGGTTCGAGTCCAGGTCTCTCCCCGATCTGTGGATTTCAGAATATCACTCGGCCCCACGTTCCCGTACTTCCCAGCAGCGATATACACGACATTAGGGTTTTGCTGATCCAGCGCAATTCCATCCACGCCGTACAGATTGCTGTCCTCATCTCCAAAATGATCCAGTAGTGGAACCCAATCTCCTGAAGCTGTATCCAACCGATATACTCCTCCAACGTCAGTTCGAGCGTAAACCAGATCAGGCTCAGTCGGATGAATTACCACCCCTGTAACGTACCCCCCACCACCAATAGGTATATTATTCCATTGATAGTTTTGAGCTGATTGAACATAATTTGTACTTGCCGGTATCATGAGCATATACATTAGTAGCACAATCAGGGACAATTTCATTAGCCTGGAGATACGCATCTGGTTCACCGCCCTATCCGATCATTTTGAATGTTCTTCAATCATCTGATGTATCCTATCTCGTTCCGATTGTTCCACGATATAGTAATACACTCCGTCTATTTTCTTGCCCGTGCCTTTAATCTCAACGGATTCAATATGATCCAGTACCGAACGATAATTGGAGAACATCTGCTTCATCTCATCAAAGGTAACGTCGGTTCTGACGTGAGCACTGACTTCGTCCAGCAACGTCTCCAGTTGCAATACGTTGGATACCTGGACCGTATTCTTCAGCACTTGTTTGATGATCTCCCGCTGGCGGTCATTCCGCCCGAGATCTCCCTTCGGATCATCATAACGCATCCGCGAAAATCCCAAAGCAGCTTCACCATCCAGATGAATATTCCCTTGCTCGAACCGGTAACCCTCATAGTCAAATGCAAACGGGTTATTCACATCCACTCCACCCACCATGTCGATGACTTGTGCAAAGCCCTCCATATTCACTTTCATGTAGTAATGTATGGGAACGTTGAGCAATTGTTCCACGGTCTGCACAGACATGTTAACGCCCCCAAAAGCATAGGCATGGTTGATCTTATCCTCCGTGCCGTGACCAACAATATTCGTTCTGGTATCTCGAGGAATGTTAAACATAAGTGCGGATTTTTTCGCAGGATTAACACTTAATACAATCATGGTGTCGGAGCGCCCCCGATCATTGGAACGTTCATCCACACCCAGAATCAAAGCATTAAAAGGTTCTTCATTCTCCATATCCACAGGGAAATCTCCCCCACCCCGCTGGTCTACAATGGATACCTGCTTGATGGGTTCCCGGGGTTCATACATTTGATCCGCCGCTGATTTAACATGCGAATACAGATACACAGAATATCCAATCATGACAACTGCAACAAGGGAAATGGCACCTAATGTTATTTTGATCCCGCGTCTCATGTTATGGCCTCCGTTAGATGACTGCCGTTTTTCTACCATCGATATTGGTTAGACCTGGACGACCAACGGAGTAGTATTGGAAGGACGTATCTTTAATCTGATCTTCTCCGTAGATGTTTCTTCCATCAATCAGGATGGGTTGATTCATATGCGCTGCCAAATCAGTCAGATTAACCTCCATAAACTCTTTCCATTCCGTCAGAACACAGAGTGCATCAGCACCTTCCGCCGCTTTCATGGCACGCTCTTCCCACGTAATGGATGGGGAATCCACCTCTTTGCGGAAGTTCTCGGTAGCGATGGGGTCATATGCCCGAATCACTGCTCCCTGCTCAAGCAAACGCTGAATGATCTCAATCGCCGGAGCATCACGAACGTCATCGGTATCCGGTTTGAAAGCGAGCCCCCAGATGGCTATCTCCTTCCCTTCGAGTGAGCCTAGTGCGTCTTCCAGTTTACGAATGACGTTAAAGCGTTGATCTTTGTTCACTTCCACCACGGACTTCAGCAATTTGAAGTCATAATCCACATTACCTGCAATTTGAATCAGAGCTTGTGTATCCTTAGGGAAACAGGAACCTCCGTAACCAATGCCAGCCTTGAGAAAGGAAGCACCGATTCGTCTGTCATAGCCCATGCCTTCGGCAACACGGCTGACATCTGCTCCTACTTTTTCACAGATGTTAGAGATTTCGTTGATAAATGAGATCTTGGTTGCGAGGAAAGCGTTGGATGCATATTTAATCATTTCGGCCGAGCGAATATCCGTAACAATAATCTGATCGGTTAATGGCTGATGCAGCTCTTTCAACGTGGCGACTGCCCGCTCACTATGTGTCCCAATGACTATCCGGTCAGGATAGAGCGTATCCTGGACAGCGGTACCTTCTCGCAGGAACTCCGGTACCGATGCCATGTCGAATGGATGATTCGTCAAACTGCTGATCCATTCCTGAATACGATCGTTAGTTCCGACAGGAACAGTGCTTTTAGTCATTATTATTTTATAATTATCCATATAAGAACCTATTTCTCGAGCGACAAGCTCAATAAAGCTCAGATTTGCTTCGCCATTAGGCAGGGATGGCGTACCCACCGCGATAATGATGATATTCGAACGACTGATAGCATCCTGAATATTGGTGGTGAAGGACAGCCTTCCTGCTTTCATATTGGCATTCATGATATCCTTCAGACCCGGTTCATAGATCGGAACATGACCGTCCATTAACATATTCACTTTTTCCACATTGTTGTCGACACAGATCACGTTATTTCCCAGTTCCGAAAAACATACGCCCGATACCAAACCCACATACCCTGTGCCAATCACCGTAATATTCATTCCATAATCTCCCCCATGTTCTAATGTGTTGGTTACGCGTGCTTCACATATGTCTGAACAATGTCCTGCCATTCGGTAGACACTCTAACGATATCTTCCTCAATCAGCTGACTGCCGATCTGTACTTCAATGATCTCCAGTTCCGTAACGGCTCTGACGGAATGAAGCATACTCCGGTCAATGATCACCGTATCTCCTTGCCCAATCATTCGGCTCTGCCCATTCAGAATCAATTCCCCAGTTCCTGATACAACCGTCCATACCTCATTGCGAAGCAAATGGTATTGATAACTCAGGTTTTTCCCGGCACTGATGCAGATTCGTTTGGTGAGAACCTCGCCGCCAGCTTCGTTTCTTGTGTAATCCAGAACCCGGTAGCAACCCCACCTGCGCTCCTCATACATGGGGCGTTGATCCTCGTTCTTCAAGATTTCCTTGATCCGTGGGCTGGCTTCTTTGTCGCTGACCAGAATGCCATCCGGACTCACGGCGACCACCACATCCGACAAGCCCAATATGGCAACCGGAATGTTCAATTCATTGACCAGGTGGGTATTCAGGGAATCTCCCGTAATCCACCCTTTTCCTACAACCGAGCTTCCCATCTCTTCCGTGAGTGTGTTCCACGTGCCTAGATCTTTCCAGAAGCCGTTATACGGAATAGCAATAATCTGATTTGCCTTCTCGACAACCTGGTAATCAAAACTAATCTTGTTCAATCTTCCGTATTGCTTCAGCATCTCGTCATACTGGATCGGCAGTTCCATCTCAATGAGCAGATTAATCAAATAACCAAGTTTAAAAGCAAAAACCCCGCAATTCCATAATGCGGCCTGCTCAATCATGAGGACCGCATCGGATTCGCAGGGTTTCTCCTGGAACTTCGCTACATTCACGTATTCATTGTTATTTTCACTGGAAGATTGGGATTGCGGAATGATGTATCCGTACTTCTCTGACGGGTGCGTCGGCACAACTCCCATCAAGGCCAGATCAGCACCAGACTTATCAAGCATCTCCGGTAAGGTTGCCAGCACTTCGAAGAATTCTTTTTCAACAAAGGGATCTACAGGCAACACCGCAATCGTCTCATTCAGACTCACACTCTCTACGGAATACAGATAGGAGGCTGCCAGCGCAATCGCAGGAAACGTATCTCTGCGCTCAGGCTCCACAACCAGTCTCACATCGTCTCCCAGCTGAGAAGTCAGAATCTCCACCTGTGGCAAACTGGTCGCAATAAGTGCCTCTGATGCAAGTCCGGCATGATTCAGCTGTCGCCATACCCGCTGTACCATGGATTCCGGATTTCCCTCTGGCCCATGAAGAACTTTAAGAAATTGCTTGGATCTGGAATCGTTGGATAACGGCCAGAGACGCTTGCCAGAACCACCGGATAACAGAATACTTCTCATAGGGCTGCACCATCCGATAACACAACCGTACTTGCTCCCTTGCCGGTCTCGGTTGGTTTGTTATATGTGCTGGTCTGATTGGATTCCAGTCTGCCTGCCGGATTGCTCTTGGTCCAAGCTGCATAATAATTCGAGTTCTTGCCGTATGAATTATCCAGCAGGATGTTCGGTTGATCCAGGAGACAGGCCAGAATATGTCCATGCAGACGGGATGTCGTGATGGTTTGGTATTGATTGAATTCCTTAATGGCCGTATGTACCATCCGATCAGAGTATTTGTACCACAACCAGCGGGCGAAAGAGCTGCCTTTCCCTGACTTTAACCGGGATGTAATCATCCGAATGATCTTCCGGTCTACCCGGTTGTACAATGTCTCCCAGTCTTTAAACGTGGCCTTAGATCCACTGACGGATTCGTAATGCACCTGATTCTGAGTTTTCTCAATGTCTTTCCGGAAGAAATACAACATCTCTGCAGTAGGCTTGCTCTTGGACTTAAGAGGCCATAACTGATGCGCCATATCCGGAGATAGATACACATTGGTTTGTTGAAATTCTTTACTGGCTATCTCATAAGATAAGGTGTCCCGGACAAAAAAGTGCACATCCTTATGACGATTGAATACTTGGGCTGTCTTCTTCAATTCAATATCACTCTTGTAAAACATCGTCTGTGGCAGAATGACAATCCGGTGATTCGGATGCTGGGCAATCATGCGCTCTCTCAATTTCTGATGGGCAGGGTACAGATCACCAAAGTTACCTCCCCCGTGCAACACAATCGTGATACCTTCCGGTACCTTGAGGGACAAAGGGCAATCCAGAATGCTGTATCTGGCACGTACATGAATATCATTGTCCCGGAAGAAAGCCTCAGTACCTTTCATAATCAACAAGTCGCCACCATTGCTATGCACCGGGTAATCCAAATAATAGATTTCGGTGCGCGGTGGAATGACCTTCAAAATCTGACGTAAATGTCCCTTCAACTCTTCCATTGGATGAATATTGTTAGTGCCCAGCATCTCCATCTCCTCCTTGGGTGACTCTTCTTCTTTTTTTGTTTAACCGTTCATAGAGAAACGTCAGATCTTCCTTGTCATAGAACATGGCGGCAAACTTCACCTTAAATACAATCTTCATCGCAGCCACAGTAACCACCATTCGTACAATGGACCCGATCAATAAGGCAATCGCAATTCCGTTGAGCCCCCACAACGGGGTGAATACAAAGAACAAAGCCACCGTTACCGAGAGTGCAATGAGCTGTCTGATCATCACAAGCCCTGGCCGACCAAGTGCATTAAATGCGGATGCCAGAATCCAGGAGCCACCACCAATGATGCATTCCACAGCCAAAATATAAAATGCTACGCTCGCCTCCAAAAATTCGGAGCCAAACAGAAGACCCATCAGGTAGTTCCCCACAAACATGGTGGGTATTACAATGATCATCATGACCATGAGCGAGATGCGGAAGGCTCTGCCAACTGTTCGAATAATCTGCTCTTGGGGCAATCCAGTCACTTTTGGGAAAACAACATTGCTAATCGCCGTCTGAACTGCGTTATAGATTCGGGATAACGCAAATACGACGGAATACAGTCCAAAATCACGCGGGGTGAGCAAAGCCAAAATAATGATTTTATCAAACTGGGTATACAGCGTTCCTAACAATTCAACACCATACACCTTGCTGCCATAACCAAAAAGCTTCTTCGCCGAACTCTGGTCCACCCGATCCTTGAACCATCTCAGTCTCAATTCATTACGGTTGGCATAGATAGCCCACGCCACCACGGAGAAGCTGGTTACAAAATAGATCGCAGCTGCGAGCTGAATGCTCAGCATGCCCAGGCCCCATAACACAAAAAGCCCGCCTACATTAAACAGGGGGATCATTAACCGGATACCATTATATACAGCGAATTTCTCCCGACTCTGTGAGAGCGCTGATATGAGATTGATGACAATAAGTACCGGAACGGTAGCAATCGTATACCATCTGGATATCTGCACGACCTCCGGCGGAAAGCTGGAGAGCCAGAATGGTAATCCAAACCAGGCCACAATACCAATGATGATGCACACCGGAACTTGAAAAAGAAAGCTTAACCGAACATACTGCGCACTCTTCTCGGTTACGCTCTGTTTGATGTTATAAATGATAGAAGTTGGTAGTCCAAATCCGACCAATCCGGTTAAGAGCGCTGGCCAGAACAGGATGGCCGAGAATGCGCCCTTTCCCTCTACGCCGAACATACGTGACGTCAAAATGGAAGACAACATCGTCAGTGTCATGACCAGCAGATTGGTTCCACTTGTCTGAAATATGGCACTCATTAAGCCGTTTCCTCTGAATACTTTGCGAAGTGCAACTTGCGCCATAGCGATCCTCATCCCTTACTGTTTTGACGAAGCGACCCAACAATCATGCCGTTTCGGTAACATACTTTGGCAAGCTGACGTGTGAACCGATCTGCATTATAAATGTAGATCAGTGAGGTTGTGATCCCCTGTGCAAGCTTGATGCCATGTTTGGCCGTACGCACAACACCACGATCCTGATCCCGAATGGCATCACTCACACCTTGCCAATAGATTCGGCGCAGAAACCAGTTCTTTGTCGTTCGCTCTTTGGCTACTTTATGTTGTACCGCGCCATACGGCGTGTAATATACCTTGAACTTTGTCCGTATTCTTGCAATCAACTCACTCTCTTCACTGGAGAGGAGATTGTTACCCACTCTTCCAAGATCTTCACGGAAGGGAGCCAGTTGATCAAAGACAGATAAACGAAAAGCCACATTGGCACCAAATGGAATATAGGGACTTTTCATTTCAGTGACTTCATCTGCAAAATCCAGAATGGTGAACAGCGACCTGTTCTCCGGTGGAATCCACATTGGCTCAGGCACTTCCCAGATCGGATCAATCTTGCCACCGACACAGCCGATATTTTCATTCATCTCAAACACACTAACGATCTGGCGAATCCAGTCCCTGCAAGCAAAGGCATCATCGTCAAGGAACAGGATATACTCGCCACGTGCCTCGTGAATGGCCCGGTTACGGGCGACAGACAAGCCTTGCTTTTCTTCCAACACATAACGGATCGAATGGTTCTCATGCTGCAAGATGGTTTGAAGCACGACTTCCCGTGTGTTGTCTTTTGAATTGTTATCAATGAGTATGATCTCATAGTCGCTGCTTGCGTAATTCTGTTGTATTGCACTTCGTATGGCCTCTACCGCATCCTGTGCACGGTTATACGTACAGATCGCGACGGTTACTTTCATCATTTCATCCCCATATTTTTCAATTAGGTCCACCCGTTCATCTGCACTAACTGGAGTACAGAGTAAGTGTCCTTTGGGCAATCACTGGCCAATCCAGCCGCTCCAACGCTTTGACAAAACCACTGCCTTCCTGAAACTCCGATTGTTTTAACCGGATCATATTCATTGCCTTGAGCAATCCATCCGGATCCGAAGGTTCGTAGAGTACCGCACAATCTTCGGGCAGATATTCCTCCAACAAGCCAATCCGTGGTGCCACCACAGGTTTACAGAAGGTCAATGCCAGAATCGCACTGCCTGAAGTTGCAATTTGCTTGTATGGAAGAATGATCGAATCAACTGCATCAAAATAATCCGAATATTCATCATCTTCGATGAAATGAAAATGAGTATGAATATGTCCACTCTTGAGAAATTCATCTCCAAGGTCATAATCCTTTACCTTTTTGCCGGCAATCAACAGATGGGCTTGTTCGGAATCCAGATCCTTGAATGCCTCCAGCAAATCATCCACGCCCTTGTACGGCGACACCTGACCGAAGAACGCATACACATAACTATCCTCCGGGATGCCAAACCGGGAGCGGATATTCACGCCTTTACCCTGATACACTCCCTTGTAATGTCCATGCGGAATAACCTCGATCCGGCTGGAATCAATCCCAAACGTCGAACAGATCTCCGAGATCAAGGGTTTGCCCATGACAATCAGCTTGGAGCAATTTTGGACCAGTATTTTTCTCATCCAATAATCAAACCGCGTCTTGCCGCTGTTGTGAGGCCAGATGTTATGCACCGTCCAGAACAATTTGGCCCCGCGCAAGCGTGCAAAACAAATCATCAATACATACAGAATGGACTTGATCACTGTTGTCAGCACGGATGAACCTCTGTAATAGAAGCTGGGCCAATGAAAATGCAACACATCATTTTTTTTCAGTTTGATTAGATCTCTTTTGGTAAACTGTTTCACTTCCCATCCCTTGTTCTCAATGGAATCGGATAACAGCTCATTGAATTTATTGTTCTCAATCATCTTGGGCAGCATATACACCGTCGGATTTTCCATCCAGGCACCTCTTACTTTAGTTTCATTCGCACAGGTTCCTCTGTATACGTTCCAACTGCGCGCCTTGCATGAAATCTCATTAGAAATCCTTGCATCATAATTTTGGTATTACGCTTGAGCAGCACCCAATCTTTCCACCAAGGGTAGAGCGACAGTGCTTTTTTCAAATAAACGTTATTGCGAACTGTATTTCTCGACCATTCGAGCATTCGATAATGGTGTAACTGACGGCGCTTCTGTTCCTTGGACATGTCATTGTAGTATTTCAAAATAATCTTGCGTTGGCCCTTGTACTTGGCCGTTGTAGAGGTTGAAATTCGTGGACCACTGTGGATGTTGATATCCACCAGCGGTTCTTTCACATTCACGGCGATGTAGCCTCGTTTCAATATACGCAGATAAAAATCATAATCCTGAGCGGATGTCAGATTTTCATCAAATCGAACTTCACGAGCCAGTGAGGTAAGTACCATGATTTTGGACGTTTCCCCAATCCAGTTGAATGTAAGCAGATCCTCATACCGAATAACATCGCGAGGTTCCACCGACAATTTCCGTTTGACCACCTGATGCTGCTCATTCGTGTATGCGAGATACTTGCTGCAAAAGGTGAATGATTCCTGTGTACGCTCCAGCACTTCCGCCTGGGTTTTTATTTTGTCAGGCATCCATTCATCATCATCATCCAGGAAGGCAATGTACTTGCCATTGGCTTGGGATATCCCTACATTCCGTGCATGGTTGGCTCCTTTGGGATATGGAACTCGGATGTACCGAATCCGTGAATCTTCCCGGGTCCAAGCCTGACAGATCTCTGGCGTCTGATCTTCTGAGCCATCATCCACAATGAAAATCTCCAGATACGGATGTGTTTGCTCCCGTACACTTCTCAACGCATTTTTCAATAACTCGGCCCGGTTATGGGTCGTAATGATGCAAGATACCAAGGGGTTCATTTCATCACCTTTTCCTGTTCACTAGGATACCTTCACTTGAAGTGCATCATATATTCCTGATAATCTGCCCACGAGAAGATTCATATCGAACTTATCCGATATAATCTCTCTGTTATGTGAACCCATTCTTGCTCTAACCTCTTCATCCGTGATGAGATATTCCAGCGCTGATGTCAGCCCGTGCACATCTCCCGGCTCGATTAACAGCCCATTATGACCGGATGTAATCACTTCGGGGATGCCTCCGACGGTGGTCGATATAATGGGCAAGCCACAATTCATTGCTTCAAGTATGGCCATAGGTAATCCCTCATGATAAGAAGGCAGGACCAGTAGATCCGCTTCCCGCATCAGTTTTTCCTTTTGCTCTCCGTTAATCCAGCCGAGTACATTGACACGATCCTCTATTCCATACTGCTGCACGATTGCTTTGACTTCTTCGACTTCACCATCCCCTGCCAGATTAAAGGTAGCTGTAACGCCTAGCGCCTTCAATTGCTGAATGGACTGAAGCAGATCGTAGACTCCTTTACGCTCACCGAGTCTGCCCATGAAGAGAGCATTAACGGCTGTTTGTTGTTCTCTTACAAACGGTTCTTTGACAAAGACCCCGTTATAAAGAACCTCAATCGCTGTCTCCGGCACAATCGTAGCAAAGTATTCTTTCCACGTCTGGGACAAGACAATCAACTTGTCTGCCTGATTCAGAATGTAGTGACAATACTTGCGCTGCAGAGCAAAATGATTGTAGAAATCATCAAAGCTGGCCGCATGAATATGCAGAATAACTGACTTTCGAAACAACTTTCGTGCGGATAGCAGAAATAGAGACTTCCGATAAAAGCTCCCGTTGTTTGCCATATGAATATGAACGATATCCGGCTTGAACGTGTACAGTTTCATCCAGAATTGCATGAATCCCCGTATAAAAATAAGCAGCCGTGAGAACACGCTGCCCGTGATATACGTTTCGACCCGCTGCATGGCATACATTTCCGAGATGGAGGAATCCTCAATGTTTTTGATGACACTCACAATTCCGCCCATATCCTTCAAGGATGATCCAACAACCAATACTTTTGGTTTCATGATAGACTCCTTTTTTTCATGGTTAATCTTCATACCTCTTACAGACTATTCACGTAATTTTTGATGGATGAAATCAGATCAGACTGTTTTCTCACATAAGGCTGGAACGTCAGCTCTTCTATGCAAGGAACCAGTTTTTGTAATTCAGCCTGACTCTCCGCGACGGCCACATAGCCGTTATCCTGAAAAACCTTGGAGATTTCAAGCTGATGGTCATCCACATGTTCGCCCCATTCTTTCCGGCGTGGAATGACAATAACCGGCTTGCCGCGTTCAAGACAATTTGTAATGGAGCCAACACCCGCATGAGAAATAATGCATCTGCTGCGCTCCACATATTCATTCATCTCTTCCTGCGTGAGGAAAGGAATCACAGTGAAATTCCGCGGCTGATACTCGGTATATCCGGATTGGGCAACAACCTCTTCTTCAATAATTCCTGCCTCAATCGCCTCATCAATAAGCTCAAACATCCGATTGAAGGGAAAACGCTGGGTTCCAACGATAGCAAATATCAAAATAAAGCCCCCCTGTACTTCGCATTGGGATAGCTATCCTGCAACGTTTCCCATTGAATGAAGAACTCATCCGAGATTTTGTACATCAATCTACCGGTTGCGCTGGAGGAATAGATTTTGGCATAACTTTCGATATAAATCAGCTTGGCACCAAAGATTTTACCGATGAGGCAAAAAGGGTATGTGGCTCCCGCCCCTGTTGTAATGATCACCTTTGGACGCTCACGCAGATATAGAAAGAACGATTTGATAATATTAGCCACAAAGATTAGCAAGAACATCGCATTTTTACGCTCTTGCTGCATTAAGAAGTATACTTTGCCCTGTGCCGAATCGACTTTTCTGCTTTTGTTCTTCTCGGTAATCAGGAAATAATCATGTTCTTCAACCGCAGGAATAATTTTTGTTAATTCATCAAAATGGCCGCCTGTAGAACTGATCAAACAGACCTTCATGTTCTAATCTCCTTTGAAAAGGATACGTCCTTGGCTCGCTGTATCTGTATATCCACTTCTGCTTCAGCCCCTGACTTGGAATGGACTCCATTTCCCGTAGCATATAACGCGTTCAGGAAGATACAGAATGGAGCAATCAGATGAACCGTGGACAGGGTATTGTCAAAAAAGGAATAGGTCAGGAAACCTATAATCATACCGGCAAAATACAACCGGATCATGCCGCCCAATCGGAAGTAAACAGCCCGAAACACCAGTAGCAGCGATAGAAACAACAGGATGGCTCCAACTAACCCGCCATCGTAATAAAAACGAATGTATTCATTATGCGGAACAACGAAGCCAGAAAAAATACTTCCATCATTCGCTACGAGAGTTGAGCCGAGTCCACGTCCAAATATCGGATACTCATTTGCTTTGCCAATAAAATAATTCCAGGCTACATCCCTTCCCGACAAGCCTTTGCTCTCTGACCTCATCTCATAATTGTCCCACTGTGCAATCACCATATAGGCCACAGCGACAACAAACAGAATGAGAGGAATAATCGCACTGACTCTGCCTTTGATGAAGGCTTTTAGTTGATCAAAGAGGTAGACCAGAATAATCGGTATAAGCGCAATAAGTGGCCCCCTTGTTCCCGTCTGGACCAGAATGACCAGATGTGTCAAGGTAAGCATGTAATACAGAACTACCTGATGGCCTTGCTTGATCTGAATCAGACAGACGCAGATGGAGATAAAACACAGCATGGCCAGATGCGCGGCGATGTTGGCACCCTGTAACCGGGTTACTCCCGACATCTCCAGGTTAGTAATGGACAATATGCCGGCGAGTTGCAGAATATAACCACCAGCAAGACTGAACAGCGGCAACCATGCGAGTACACGTATAATTCGTTGACTGATCTCTCTTGAAAAATGGGGCATCAGCAACAAAAAAGGAACAATGACTCCCAGAAAGGCCTTGAATGGATCGAGCGGACTAACCTTACTGGGCAGATCAGATAGAAAATAACTCTCCACAAATAAAAAACCAATCGCCAGTGCAGGATATATCAACTCTTTGCGAATACCAAAGCGTAGAAAAAGAGAGACGACAAAACCCAGAATCGCCAGCTTGTAGAAGGACAGCGAATCCAGTCCTGCCAGATGAATGCTAAATATTTTATCAATGGATAATGAAAAACTTACGATGAGAATCATAAAAATCCAGCTGGGCTGTTTAATATAAACGCCCAGCAGAATCACAGCTATGAGTGCAACAACCGAGACTAGCGGAAGATAGATTGCTGCGAAGACAATTACCAGCGAAAAAAGAATGATATTAAACGACTTCATATTTAATGCAGCAAGTATACCGGTCTTTTGCATATCTGCTATGCCACCTCAAAGCCAGAATCGTGTTTCAAAACGCATCCTTCGAACCTACCAGCACCTTGAACGTTCTGAAGATAATTTTGATATCCACCATCATGCTGCGCTCACGGGCATACGTCAGATCCAGCTCCACCATTTCCTCAAAACCAACACTATTTCGACCGCTGACTTGCCATAATCCCGTACATCCCGGGATCATCTGAAGACGTTGTCTGTCATAGGAAGTGTAGTTCTGCACTTCTCTGGGCAGAGCCGGTCTGGGTCCAACGAGACTCATCTCTCCTCTGAACACGTTCCACAACTGTGGCAGCTCATCCAGACTGGTTTTCCGAATGAACTTGCCAATCCGGGTAATGCGGGGATCATTTTTCATTTTGAACATATTCCCGTTCACTTCATTCTGATCAATCAGCTGTTCCAGCAGATCTTCTGCATTCGCAACCATCGACCTGAATTTGTACATATGAAACTCTTTTCCATTCTGTCCGACCCGTACCTGACGAAAAAAAACAGACCCCTGCGGGGCCTCGATTTTGATCAGTAATCCGATGACCGCAAACAAGGGGCACAAAATGATCAAACCTATGAAAGAACCCAGCAAATCGAGCATTCTTTTCATAAATAGATACACTTTATCCGCATTTTGTCCTGACATCGTTGATGCATTGTACCCCAGACTTGGGTCCATAACAATCTCCGCTTCCTTCGTTTGGGGAGATGGACTCATTCAAACTCCCCCCCGGCTACATGTTCTACCGACTCTTTTTCCAGAATCTGTTGCAGAGCTTGCAGCATTGGAATTCTAAGTTCCTGTTTTTGCAGAGCGAAGTCGATAGTTGTCAAAATGAATCCCAGTTTCTCGCCCACGTCATAACGTACTCCCTCGAAATCGTAAGCATACACTCCTTGTGTCTCATTTAAGCGCTGAATCGCATCTGTTAATTGAATCTCTCCCCCTTGACCAATCTCTTGTTGCTCCAGATGTTCGAAAATCTCTGGACTCAGTACGTATCTCCCCATAATCGCCAGGTTGGATGGCGCTGTGCCTTGGGCAGGTTTCTCTACGAATCTGAGAACCTCTGTCAAACGGCCATCCGATTGAAGCGGGTCCACAATGCCGTATCTGTCTGTTTGTTCAGCCAGTACGGTTTGTACGCCAACAATGGAATGTTGAACCTGATCATATTGATCGATCAATTGTTTGGTGCACGGAACTTCCGATACGACGATGTCATCTCCGAGCAACACGGCAAAAGGTTCGTCACCGATAAAGTTACGTGCACACCAGACAGCATGACCAAGTCCTTTGGCCTCTTTTTGTCTTATGTAGTGGATATCCACGTTAGAGGATTTGCGGACCTCTTCAAGCAAGCCCAGTTTCCCTTTTTCCAGCAAGTTGTGCTCCAGTTCAAAAGCGTTGTCGAAATGATCTTCAATTGCCCGCTTCCCTTTACCCGTTACGATGATGATGTCTTCGATTCCAGAGGCAATGGCTTCCTCAACGATATACTGTATAGTTGGTTTGTCCACAATAGGGAGCATTTCTTTGGGCATCGCTTTTGTGGCTGGCAAAAATCGTGTACCTAGTCCAGCTGCAGGAATGATTGCTTTTCTCACTTTTTTCATAAATACCACCCTATCCTCTTTTTTTTTAGTTTGATAAAAGTTGAACCAGGGCATCTAACCCGTCCTCACGTCATACCTTCGACGATTAACGTCTAAGGTTCATTGAACCCACAGCATGACCGAGTGCCTACAGTGATAAAGGTGCAGTAGACATTACCTGTTTACTTGGGAGCATTGGATGGAAGGTTTACTTCTCTCCGTAGCCCACCGGAACTGCAGCGTTTTTGATATTGTTCAGGATTGCGCCCAGGATTCGTGCATTCACATGCTCCAGAGCAGCCTTGGTCTTCTTCACCAGTTCCTTCTTGACCTTGCCCGAGTTCACGACCAGCAGCACACCATCACACAGCGAACTCACAATGAGTGCATCCGTTACTGCAAGCACCGGCGGTGTATCAAACATGATGACATCATAATGATCCTCTAACTTCTCAATCAGCCTTTTCATCCGGTTGGAACCGATCATCTCGGAAGGGTTCGGCGGAATTGGGCCAGAAGTGAACAATTGGAGATTGTCGATATAACTCTCTCTAAGCACGTCTTCCACACTGTACTGATTAGACAGCACACTACTCAGACCGATATGATTCGGTACAGAAAACACCTGGTGCAAAGAAGGATTACGCAGATCCGCATCGATCAGCAGAACTTTTTTGCCTTCCTGGGCATAGGTTACCGCCAGGTTGCTAATCGTTGTGGTCTTGCCTTCGCCGGATTCAGCGGAAGCCACCATGATTTTTTTGATATGACTGTCGATTGAGGAGAACTGGATGTTCGTCCGTAATTTACGGTATCCCTCCGAGATCTGAGATCTGGAGTTAAAATAGGTCACCAGACTGTTATTTTCATTGGTTAGCCGCGACATATTTGCCATCCCCCACTTTCTGTTGAGATACGTAATTTTTCGTATTTTTCAGATCGTCTTTTTTCATTTTGGATATCACTGTAAGCACAGGTAGGCCCAGCTCTTTTTCAAGCTCAGTTTCGGATTTGAATGTGTCATCCAGATAATCCATCAGGAATACAAGTGCAATGGCGAGCACAAGACCTGCGAACAGACTGACAATGATGCTTAATGTGGTTTTCATATTGATTGGAGATGCGTTACTATCCACTTTTGCTTCACTGAGGATAGCCACATTATCGATTTTCATGATTAGGGGGATTTGAGATTGGAACACGTTGGAGATGGCATTGACCGTTTTTGCGGCTTTTTCGTAGGTAGTCCCTTGTACAGTTATGCTCATCACTTGGGATTCGCTGGCTGTAGAGACGGAAGTGCTATTCATGAGCTGAGCAGAGGTTAAGCCTAGGTCCGGATACGTGGTAGCGACTTTATCCATAATGGCGGAAGATTTAATAATTTCTCTGTATGAGTTAATGAGTTTGATATTGGTTTGAATCATGCTGAAGTCCATCATCGCCTGGCCTTGAACGTTAGAGGTCTGGTTCACGATCAGTTTGGAACTTGCCTCATAGATGGGCTGGGTGAAGAAAATGCTTTTAACCCCTGCACCCACACCGGCTATCAAAGCAATTGCAACAATCAACCACAGTTTCTTTTGTAAGAGTCGAAAATATCCTTTCAGTTCCACTTTCATTCCTCCTATACGTTGTGATCTATCCTATGTAACTACCAGATGGACAGTAGCCATTTGCGAGGTTTCCAGCGTTCTGTGACCAGACACGAATTTGATAGAATGTGCGACGCATTCTCTGCCAGCCGCTTAACGGCTTCAGCTCCAAATCGACGCTCGATGGCCCGCTCTCCTTCACTTATGGCAAATGTCCTTTTGCACGTATCATGTGCATCTGATGAAATGAAATGAAACCCGTTTTCTTTGCAAAAATGAAAACACCACTGCCGAACTTTCCGTCCGAAAAGCCCAGTGAAAGATTGAGCTGTGAGCTGACATAGTCCGCCTTGACTCAAGTAATCAGCCAACAACTTTGGCTTCTTCAAAATGACACGATTACGTTCCGGATGAGCAATAATAGGGGTAATTCCCGCTATTCGTAATTCATGCAGTATCCTGGGGAACTGTGAGGGAATATGACCAAAGGGCAGTTCCAGCAACATGTAACGACTTCCGGCGAGTGTGCAGCACTTTCCTGCATATAAGTCTCCAATCAGGTTGTCATGCACCCTGATCTCCTGTCCGGGACGGATCTCCAGGCGAATGTTACGTTTGCGAAGTTCTGCATGGAGCAGGTTCACGGCCTGATTGACCACCATCGGTTCATTGTTGTATTGCCCGTTCAGGTGATGCGGAGTAGCAATAATGGAGGTAATTCCTGAGGCTGCCGCCTTCTCAGCCATCGCAACGGACTGCTCCATTCGAACAGGACCATCATCTAGGCCGGATAATATGTGGCAGTGCATTTCAACCATATCCAAACTTCCTGAAATAGTATGAGCCCCCTCGCCCCTTTATTCATTGCGCAAATGCTTTTGGTGTTAAAGAACTAATGCATAACGCTATGAAATATAGTAAAATGGCGTTAAGTACATGTTTTGTTCAGAAAATGTTAAGAATCGACTTGGAATTATATGGTGAAATCAATGTAATGATAGGGTTCTTGCAGAGCCTTTTGTTCTGTTGCCTTTTCATACTGAAAACGGGAAACCGCGGGAAACTGAACTTCAGTAAGCATTGTGTTTAACTGTCCAGTTATATATAGTTTCTGTTCGTGCTGAATATGCAAGTTTGAATGATACATTGTGAGCTCTCCGAAGGGCTGTTTCCATTGCAACCTTGCGTGAAGTCGTACACATACATGTTGATCTTCAACATCCAAACCAATGATCATTTCTGATGATACCGGCAAGTTCAGGTCGCTCAGGAAGGTGATTGCTTGAGTGTCCATTCCAAGTAACAGAACAGGGCGTCTTTTGCGGTCTACCATTTTCCCGTGAAACTCCTGAATGTACATATGGACATTTAATTTCATATCAGCCCATTCCTGAATTATTGAATACATGGTTTCATTCCTTTAGAATGGATTAGCCTACATGGACTGCCTCTACTTCCTTCTCACAGGTATATGGTCCAGGCAACCAGGAGATACTTAAAATATCCCAAATGATACATTTTGTAACTCCATACGTCCAATTTACGATACAATACGTATCATGTCAAGCGGTATTTGGACATGGTTCTTTTGATTTACGACAATTTGAGATGTCCTTAGACAGACCTATTTACAAATGGAAATGGGTTAAAGGAAACACATGAGGAGTTACTCTTTTGCAGGAAAGCTGCCCTGATCAAACACTTGGCTCAGGATTGTTTCAATATATATTTGATGTCGTTCAGGGGGAAATAGCTTATGAGCTACGGAAATCGCATTGCGGAATTACGGGAACAGCGGGGACTTACTCAAGAAGAACTTGCGAGCTCCATTCATATTACAAGAGCTGCTCTCTCCCACTACGAGAAGAATCGACGTAAACCGGATTTCGAAGTGTTAACGAGACTTGCTGACATCTTTGATGTGTCTATTGATTATCTTATAGGACGTACAAAGCAAAGTGATGTCGTGATGGATGAAGACGTACGTGATTTCGTGGATACCTTGGAGTTATCGGACAAAGAAGTGTTAGAACGCTTCGATCTGATGATTGATGGGAAGTCTTTAACCGAAGAAGAGGCACGTCGTTTTATTGCATTTGTCCGAATGGAACGCAGCATGGACTAAACCCGAAAAGAGGACCCAGTTCCCGAGAGATAACCTCTCTGGCTTCTGGGCTTTTTTTGTGTCTTAATTCTTTTTCATTCCATGCTTGTCTATTGTGTCAAGGACGCTTGTTGTTGACGGAGGATACGAAATGGTTCCAACGCTCCGGGTCGATTCCGCATTGCAGTAACACCTTCATGATGTCCATCTGGGTTGCTTCGACTTGTTTACCTGTCGGCCTACGATCGTCCCTGTTTGGATGCTTCATATTCATTCCGCTAACCTCTCTTATCTTTATACTTTCCCTGCCCTCCAAAACTAGCCTTATTATACTTGAGAAAGTTCCTCGATGTTGTCGTCTCATGGCGATAACGTTTTTTGATGGGGTTCTAATTTTGTCGAAAGCAAAATAGGAGCAATATGGTGCCGGAATGGCAACCATATTGCTCCTATTATTCTTAATACAACCTGTTCATGCACTTACACCTTGGAACAAGGAAGTTATTAACCTCCAGCACGTGCAAGTTCACGCATATTCGCTTCAAACGCTGCAAGCAGCGCTGCTTCTCCAGTCAAACCTGTTGCCTGAATCCGTTCGATCTGTTCTGTCATACGTTTGAAGTCCTTCGGAATAACCCGAACGAACTGATTCAGCGCATCTTGCCAGTTATCCAGAACGCGCTGACCGACAGCACTTCCTGTGTTGGCAACATGACGTTGAATCATGCCTCGCAGATCTGCACCTTCGGCCACATCTTCGATACGCTCCAAAAGAACCATTTCCAGATTACAACGTTTCAGGAATGTGCCTTCCGGATCATACACATAGGCAATACCTCCGGACATCCCTGCTGCAAAGTTACGACCTGTATCCCCCAGTACAACGACACGTCCACCTGTCATATACTCACAACCATGGTCGCCTACACCTTCAACAACTACTTTGGCGCCCGAGTTACGTACAGCAAATCGCTCACCCGCAATACCACGGATATACGCTTCGCCGCTTGTTGCTCCGTAGAGAGCCGTGTTACCGATAATGATGTTATCTTCCGCCTCAAACGTTGCTTTCGGAGAAGGCATCACGATCAGTTTACCTCCGGACAGTCCTTTACCTACGTAGTCATTGGAATCCCCTTCAACGGTCAAGGTCATACCTTTAGGTACAAAGGCCCCAAAGCTTTGTCCGGCAGAGCCGACAAATTTGAATTTAACCGTATCTTCAGGCAATCCTGCGAGTCCATATTTGCGTGTGATCTCACTACCCAAAATGGTACCTACTGCACGGTTAACGTTTGTAATTGGAAGCACCGCTTCAACCGGTTGACCGGATTCAATAGCAGACTGTGCCAGTGGCAACAATTGTTGCATATCCAGCGTTTCTTCCAATTGGTGATTCTGATGCTGTGTACGGTAACGTGCAGAGCCTTCCGGCATTTCAGGCACGTGCAACAATACAGACAGATCCACACCTTTTTTCTTCCAGTGATCTACGGCTTCTACCGTTTCGAGGCAATCTGTACGCCCGACCATCTCCTGAATAGTACGGAAACCAAGATCAGCCATGATCTCACGCACATCTTCAGCAACAAATCGCATGAAGTTAACCACATGAGCTGGATCACCCATATAATTTTTACGCAATTCCGGATTCTGTGTCGCTACACCAACCGGACAGGTATCCATCTGACAGACACGCATCATGATACAGCCAAGTGCAACGAGCGGTGCTGTAGAGAAACCATACTCTTCTGCTCCAAGCAAGGCTGCAATCGCTAGGTCACGGCCGTTAAGCATTTTGCCGTCTGTTTCGAGGACGACACGGTCACGCAGATTGTTCAGCATCAACGTTTGATGTGTCTCTGCAAGACCTAGTTCCCAAGGCATACCTGCGTGGCGAATCGAACCTTGCGGTGATGCACCTGTACCACCGTCATAACCGCTGACGAGGATAATATCAGCACGGCCTTTGGCTACACCAGCTGCGATGGTACCCACGCCCACTTCCGATACCAGCTTCACGTTAATCTCAGCACGCGGATTGGCATTTTTCAAGTCATAGATCAGCTCTGCCAGATCCTCGATCGAGTAGATATCGTGATGCGGTGGTGGCGAGATCAGACCTACACCTGGTGTTGAACCACGGACTTCAGCAACCCAAGGATACACTTTACGTCCTGGCAGCTGTCCGCCTTCACCTGGTTTAGCTCCCTGAGCCATTTTAATCTGAATCTCATCGGCATTAACCAAATAGTTGGATGTAACACCAAAACGTCCGGATGCTACCTGTTTAATCGCACTGCGACGGGAATCCCCGTTGCTATCTTTAATGAAGCGAGCCGGATCTTCTCCACCTTCACCGGTATTGGATTTACCTCCAACACGGTTCATTGCGATGGCAAGATCTTCATGCGCTTCTTTACTGATCGAACCGAAGGACATTGCACCTGTTTTGAAACGACGCATGATATCTTCTACGGATTCAACTTCTTCGAGTGGAATGGAAGCTCCCACCGGTTTCAGCTTCAGCATGGAACGAATGGTCAACAATTGATCATTCTCACCTTGCACAAGTTTGGAATATTTTTTATACAGCTTGTAATCCCCAGTGCGTACCGCGTGTTGCAGGGTATGAATGGTTTGCGGATTGAACAGATGCTCTTCTCCGTCGTTACGCCATTGATAATCCCCACCAGAATCCAATACTTTATCGTTACCGTCTTTTTCCGTAAAGGCACGGTTATGATGTGTCAACGCTTCGGCTGCCACTTCTTCCAACCCAATTCCACCGATACGGGAAGGTGTCCAGGTAAAGTAACGGTCAACGAAGTCTGATTTCAGACCTACCGCTTCGAAGATTTGAGCTCCACGATACGATTGAATCGTAGAAATCCCCATTTTGGACAACACTTTAGTAACGCCTTTGGTAGCTGCTTTAATGTAGTTTTTCACTGCTTTCTCATGCGAGATACCACGCAGCAATCCTTGCTGAATCATGTCATCCAGCGTTTCAAAGGCCAGATAAGGGTTCACCGCACTTACACCATAACCCAGCAGCAACGCGTAGTGGTGAATATCACGCGGTTCTGCCGATTCAAGCATAATGCTGACTTTGGTTCTGGTTCCCTGGCGAATCAGATGGTGATGCAGACCTGCTACAGCAAGCAATGCAGGAATGGCAGCATTCTCTGCGTCCACACCGCGGTCAGACAGGATCAGAATGTTATGACCTTTGTCGATGACACGATCTGCAGCTTCGAAGAGCAAATCCATCGCTTTGCGAAGTCCTTCTGCCCCTTCCGCAGCGGTGAAGAAGATTGGAATCGTCATGGAGCGGAAGCCTGGGCGACGCACATGGCGAATCTTCGCAAAGTCTTCATTAGACAATACCGGTGTATCCAGACGGATCTGGCGACAACTCTCCGGTTCAGGGTTCAGCAAGTTGCGCTCAGGACCAATGGTTGTTGCCGTAGACGTTACAATCTCTTCACGGATTGCATCGATTGGCGGGTTGGTTACCTGGGCGAACATCTGTTTAAAGTAGTTGTACAGACGCTGTGGACGATCGGACAGCACAGCCAGCGGTGCATCATAACCCATCGAACCCGTAGCTTCCATACCTGTTGTTGCCATCGGCTCCAGGATTTTACGTAGTTCTTCAAATGTATAACCATAAGCGAGCTGAAGCTGGGTCACGTTATCATGTTTTGGATCAGGAAGTTCCGGTGCGTCCGGCAACTCGCTCAGATCCATCAAATGCTCATCAAGCCAATCCTGATACGGATTCTCGGCTGCAATGATTGCTTTTACTTCCTCATCCGCGATGATGCGGCCTTCTTGTGTATCCACAAGCAACATCCGACCTGGACGCAGACGATCTTTGTACAGGATCTCTTCCGGCGCAATATCAAGTACTCCAACTTCGGAGGACAGGATAATACGGTCATCTTTGGTTACATAATAACGAGCTGGACGCAATCCATTACGGTCGAGTGTTGCACCAATCTGCAAACCATCTGTAAAGGCCATTGCTGCTGGTCCATCCCAAGGCTCCATCATCGTACTGTGATACTCATAAAATGCCTTTTTGGCAGGGTCCATTCCCTCATCCGTGCTCCAAGGTTCAGGAACCATCATCATGGCCACGTGTGGCAGGGAACGACCACTCAGATACAGGAACTCCAGCGTGTTATCAAACATGGCTGTATCCGAACCGTCCGGATTGATAACCGGTTTTACTTTCGCGATGTCGTTACCAAACAACTCGCTCTCGAACAAGGATTGCCGTGCATGCATCCAGTTCACGTTACCACGCATCGTATTGATCTCACCGTTGTGGATCATGAAACGATACGGGTGGGCACGTTCCCAGCTTGGGAAGGTGTTGGTACTGAAACGGGAATGCACAAGTCCAATGGCCGATTCCACGAGTTCTTCCTGCAGATCCAGATAGAACCCGCCAACTTGTTCAGTTGTCAGCATGCCTTTATATACAATTTTGCGACAAGACATGCTCGGAAGGTAGAACGAACCACCTTCTGCTTCATCTGCCGAATAACGAATAGCCAGCTCAGCGCGTCTGCGAATAACATACAGCTTACGCTCGAATCCAAGCTCATCCTTCACATCTGCGGATCTTCCAATAAACACCTGACGTACATAAGGTTTTGCTGCAAGCGCAGAACGGCCAAGCATTTCATCAAAAGTAGGAACATCCCGGAAACCCAGGAACGTCTGACCTTCTTCTTCAATAATCTTCTTAAGGCTCTCTTCATGCGCACTGCGAATGGCAGGGTCCTGGGAAAGGAACAACATCCCTACGCCATAGAATCCCTGTTCAGGCAATGCAAAACCAAGGCGTTTCGCTTCCTCTGCAAAAAAGCGATGTGGAATCTGAATCAGGATACCTGCTCCGTCACCGGAATTCGGCTCACTTCCCTGTCCTCCACGGTGTTCCATGTTACTAAGCATGGTCAGTGCCTGACTAACGATATCGTGTGAAGGTACTCCTTTGATGTTGGCAACAAAACCCATTCCGCATGCGTCTTTTTCGAACTGCGGGTCATACAGACCCTGTTTTGGAGGTAATCCGATGTGTCTCATGGAACGCAACCTTTCTATAATGAAGTATTTCGGAAAGATCAAGAACATAGGCAACAGGCAACAATGAAACGGGAGGAGCTGGCCTTTCGCTTGCGATAGAGCCTGCTAGATAGAAGAGGTGACAGCATGAGACTGTCAAAAATAATGCCTGCTATTGGGCAGAAGCCATTAAATGAGATGAGCTGATCCGGACGATCCGGCAAACAGCCTGTATAAATCAACACGCAGCCGCTGGCACGGCTACTGAAATGGAGCGACGTTTTTTTGATATAGTTCTATTATTTTAACACCGACCTAACATCAGCGCAATTTAAACTTTTTAATACCTCTGATAAGAAATGTTTTGCAGTACAGCATTACAGTAGTGACGTTTAAATTCATCTCTTTTTCGAATAATTATACACTTTTTAAGCCAGAGTACAACTGAATTAAATTGCTGACAGAAGAAAATCGTTCCATGTGCAGCCTAGGTTTATCCATAATTCCACCAAATTTTCACTGCTTAAGCCAGCGAAACTTTACTTCTCTATGCATTTGTATACAAAATAGCCTGCAACCCCTTTTTGGGGTCACAGGCTATTTGCACTATTTGACTACTATATTGCATAATTTCACTACAAGAAAATAAAGTTTTTTTCAAAAATATGACCCTGCTGAAGATCAGGTTCGACTTATGCCGTCACAACTTGACCAGAATCAGCCTGTTCGACTTCTTTTTTCGGACGTCTGCCATTCCAGAGGAAGTAAGCAAGCGTCAGCAGAATGGATACACCTGCATAGATGCTAAGAATACCTGCCTGATGCCACATCACATCCAGATTACCACTCGATACCACGGCTTTGAAGCCCATAATGCTGTGTGTCATTGGCAACCAAGGGCTAAATGCCTGAAGCCATGATGGAATCAGTTCTACAGGGAAGGTCCCTGCACTAGCCGCAAGCTGGAAGACCAGAAGCAGAATGACAACATAACGTCCAGGCAGATCCAGCCAGGTTACAAGTGCCTGAACAATCAACATGAAGGTCAGCCCCGTAATAATGGTAAACAGGTAGAACAGCCCTACGCTGTGCGTCTCCAGTCCAAGACCATATAACATGAAACTTGCCACGATAACCGATTGGAAAATACTCACGGACCCAAATACCAGTGTCCGGCTGACAAAACGATTCCAGCCTGTTGCACCAGGTACGGACGTTTCCCGCATTTTCAATACAATCGTGGAAATCAACGATCCCACAAACAGACCGATCGACAGGAAGAACGGTGTCAATCCTGTACCATAATTACTCACGTTCTCTGCTGTATTCTCCGAGGAGTTTACCGGTTCAGCGAACATGTTCACTACATCATCCGTTTTCTTAACTTCGGATGTTTTCTGTGCGGCATCATTCAGCTTGGTTTCCAATTCACTCGAGCCATCTTTTAGCTCAGTAAGGCCGTCAGCCAGTTTGCCCGCGCCATCACCCAATTGCTTGGAACCATCGGTTAGTGAACTAACGCCACCACTGAGTTTACCTACACCCGTTTGCAAAGCTGTTGTTCCTGAGCCCAGCTGCTTGGCACCATCTGCAAGCAATGTACCGCCACTTGCAGCATCACCCAATTTGCCGCTGAACTGCTTCAGACCATCGGAGAGTTTCGCTCCTCCTTGACTAAGCTGCCCTGCACCAGCCAGCAATTGTTTCTGACCATCCACCAGCTGGTTCGCACCAGCAAGAAGTTGCTCCTGACCTCCATGAAGCTCGGTTGCACCCGCAGCCAGTTGCTGGTTGCCCTGATGCAGCTGATCTGCACCTTGTGCCAGCTTCTGCTCGCTCTCATGCAGTTGTGCACTGCCATCAGCAACAGCTTCACTTGCTGCAAGCAGCTTCTGTACATCCGCATTTTCAGCCAGTTCGGGGTTCGATGCAGCAAGCTGTTTCAATCCGGCGGCTACACCCTGTGCACCATCAGCAACCTTGGAGCTGCCATCTACAGCCGATTGCAGGCCTGTTGCCAGAGTGCCACTGCCCTGAACAGCACTTTGCAGACCATCCGACAGCTTCGCACTGCCCTGTTCTGATGATTTCAGACCAGCCTGCAACTTACTTGTGCCATCCAGTGAAGACTGGAGTCCAGTTTCCAACTTGGCGCTACCATCCTTCAACTGATCTGCTCCGCTCTGAAGCTGGCTCGAAGCAGCTGCCTGAAGCTGTTGCAGACCGGATACAAGATTTGATGTTCCACTTTCAAGTTTGGTTGCCCCTGTGTGCAGCGCGTTAACACCATCACTTAATGGAGAAAGTCCTTCCTGAAGTTCAAGCGTTCCGGATGCAAGCTTCGCCAGGTTATCCTTGAGCTTAACAGCACCATCATCCAGTTTGCCTGCGCCAGTATTCAGTTCACCCGCCCCATCGCCTGCTTCAGCCAAGCCATCCGATACTTCGGAGAACTTGTCGAGCAATGTCTCTGCATAGGATTCCGTTACTTTGGCTGAGACTTTTGCTTTCAGGTCCTTAATAGCGGTCTTACCGATCTGTGCACCAACAAAGCTATAATTGCCATTCGGTTCATAGATCAGATCAGCCGGCTCCGGCTTGTCATCGAGCAATGTTGTTGCTTGGGATGAGAAGTTCTCCGGAATCGTAATTTGCATATAATATTTGTCATTATTCATGCCTTCTTTGGCTTGACTGGCACTGACAAAATCCCATTTAAAATCGGCATTTTTCTTCAACTCATCCACCAGATCACTACCTACATGGAGGGATTTGCCCTCCAACTCAGCGCCTTTGTCCAGATTAACAACGGCAACCGGCATCTCATCCACATGACCATACGGGTCCCAATAGGCCGCCAGATAGATGCCACTATACAGGATCGGTATAAACATAATTGCGATAACAGGGATCAACACCTTCGGGTTTCTCACGGCCGATCCCACATCCTTGAAAAACACGGATAAAGATTTCATGTCATTTTCTCCCCTTAATCTCTCTGCTCCATGAGCAGGAATAACCATAATGAAATACAATGTCGCATTCCAGAAAACATACTGAAACACGAAGTGACCACTTTCCTCAAACGGTCACTTCAGGACAAAAAAACAACCTGTCTTCCGACAAGCCTCCCTGCTTGATACACGTGAAAATCCTTATATTATAGTAGATTAAATTCGGATTACGTTACAGCAGCAATTCCTTCCATTAAGAAAAGGCGAAAGTAAGTCTTGATTTCCTCTTTGCTCAGCGGTTGATGTTGTTTGCTCCAGTCTGAGGTGAGTGCAATATACAGGCGAATCATCATAAATGCGACGACTTGCGGATCACAATCTCGAATCTCTCCATTGTCTTTTGCTTTCTCAAGCTCCTTAGCCAGAAAGTCGGAGATTACTTTCTCCACCTTGTCCAAACCTTCCTTGGCCTGCAGCGTTCCAAAGTCCTTCAGCTCCTGAGATAACTTAACGAGCAGATCGTGATCACGACGAAACTCCAACAAGGCATCCAGTACCCGAAACAGATTATCGAAAAATGCACTTTCCTG
Source organism: Paenibacillus sp. FSL P4-0176 (assembly GCF_037975265.1). Classification (NCBI taxonomy): domain Bacteria; kingdom Bacillati; phylum Bacillota; class Bacilli; order Caryophanales; family Paenibacillaceae; genus Paenibacillus; species Paenibacillus sp. FSL P4-0176. Next base: position 1,489,041 of record NZ_CP150242.1, on the reverse strand, counting down.
ATGTACTTCACGATGTGCGATGTTTTTCATTTCCTGAATCACTTCTACCAGGATCTGATCAAACAATTGTTCCTTATTGGTGAAAAACGTATAGATCGTTCCTTTGCCAACGTTCGCAATCTTGGCGACCTGATCCATCGTCGTTGCTTTGTATCCAAACATGGCAAACGACTGGGCTGCTGCATGAATAACCTGCTGTCTCCTGTCAATCGGAGCCATCTAATCCCTCCTTTAATCACATTCATTGTTCAATCGCTCTACATAAATGACCAAAAATACAATTCAGTCATTCGGTCAAAAACTACAATACCACCTTCGAAAACAGATTGCAACCCTAACATTTTAAAAATTGTGTTAATATTTTTTAACCTAAATGCAGTGGAAACTCCTTCTTTCGTCGTCTATAGTGTAAGATGACTCAGATAATACGTGTATATAATGAAGTTTAGGTTGTCTCATTGTAAGATATATGGTGTAAATATTCATAGAAGAAACATGATTTTGCGCTTCAATGTATATTCATGTAGTAACGCATTCCATAGCTAGAATAAACAATGAATATCTTCATTTTGAATTAAAACTTATGAATAAAGGTGAACTCATGCGAAAACCAAGAGTGCTCTTATTATCGGAAGGTTTCGGTACCGGTCACACTCAGGCCGCTCATGCGCTGGCACATGGCATCAAAAAAGTCAGTCCACATGTTCACAGTCGTGTCATTGAACTAGGCAAATTTTTGAACCCAACGGTAGCTCCACTAATTTTCTCTGCATATCGAAAGACACTATCGGTTCAACCCAAACTGGTCAGCCTGTTGTACCGCACACAGTACAATAAATCATTAAATGGTTTTACCAAGCTGGCGTTGCACCGAATTTTCTATACACAGACGGCACAGGTCGTATCCCAACTGAAACCCGATGCGGTGATCTGTACCCATCCTTTTCCGAATGCTGTCATCTCCCGGCTTAAACGCCAGGGTCTGAATATCCCGCTCTATACGGTTGTGACGGATTATGACGTGCACGGAACATGGATTAATCCGGAAGTGAACAAATATCTGGTCTCTACCCCTCAGGTCAAAGCATTGCTTGAGATCCGGGGTGTTGATCCCTCCCATATTCAGATCACGGGAATCCCTGTGCATCCAGACTTCTGGGAAGCAGGAGATAAGGTGAAGCTACGGGAAGAGATGGGGCTTCAGAACATGCCTACAGCGCTACTTATGGGTGGTGGATGGGGACTTTCGTTTGATGAGGATCATATGAAAGCTCTCACGTCTTGGGCAGATCGTGTTCAATTGGTCTTCTGTCTAGGAAGCAATGAAAAAATGATCGCAAAAATGAAGGAAATGCCTTGCTTCCAGCATCCGAATATTCGTATTCTGGGATATACACGGGAAGTAAGTAAACTGATGGATGTATCCGATGTGCTGATTACGAAGCCAGGCGGCATGACATGCACTGAAGCGCTGGCCAAGGGTCTACCGATGTTGTTTATCCCTCCGATTGCAGGTCAAGAGGAAGAGAACTGTGAATACTTTGTACAAGCCGGATACGGCCAGGTCATTCACTCTGCCGACGTGATCACCAATCGTTTCAGACAACTAGTGGAGCAGGCATCTACTCAAACTGAAAGCCCGCTGAACGTAGCGCATCATTCAGGTAACCATTCGGTCTATGATCCGAAGTGCTGTGCTCAAGCTGTTCATGACTTATTGTTTCCGACTACAGCCGAAGTCACAACAACCTCCTTGGAGCGCTTCACAGCCGGAATTACTGCCACGTCCTTGTCTGGTACCAGAATACCATTCTGATGCCTCTACGGACCTATAGAACAGCTCTCACGAGGTGTTATTGGGGGCAAGACAATTGCTCACGATATACAAAGAAGGTTCCCTTCCGAATTTTTGGAAGGGAACCTTCTTTTATTTTCACTAATTCCACCGTATGATTTGGCAGAAAAAAGGGTAATTTAGAGTATAACGATATTTTTAAATAACGAAATAAAACTACGATTCAGGCTTTTTCAAGGGCCGTGTGAAGCACACACAGTTAACTACCCTGCCTGTTTGCAGAATTTACGGGTCGATTACTTGTAAAAAGTATGATGACCGATCGTTTTTACTTTTTTCTGCGAGCGGGCAACTGTCAGATCGTCAGCAAGCGTCAATGATAAGAAATAATACGTATCATCGGCAACTTCCTTCTTCCCATTCAACGCAGCATTCACTGCTTTGATGCTGTCCTCGTTGGGAACCACACGTTTCATACGTCCGTTCGCTACAGGACTAAACTGGGATTTCTGATGGATGACCTTGTAAATGGTATCGGGAAAATTGGCTGACCGCAGCCGGTTTAAGACAACATTGGCAACTGCCACTTTGCCTTCGTACGGTTCACCTTCCGCTTCTGCCATGACGATTTTTTGCAGCAGATGCAGTTCTTTATCGGACACACTGTATGACCAGGTTGCAAGTTTCGAGTCTTCCTGGTTCAGAAGTTTGGTCCGTGTAAAGTATAGTTTTTGGGGGGGAGTTGTTACAGCAGCGACTTCTTTGGCACGTTTCACTTTGGCCAATTTCAGTGCAGCTTCTTTTTTGGCTTTGGCCGCAGCTATCGCTCTAGCTTTGTTCTTGGCCTTGGCTTCTTGCAATTCCTGCTCTTCTTGAGCAGTCGTAAGCCAGTTCTTCGCTGGCAGAGATTCAGTCCACGCTACGGTTTGGGCAGACAGATTAGAGGACAGACTTGTCCCATCTTCCATCATGCGCCTCTCTTCTTGCGTAGATGTTTGGTTATTTTGCCCAGAAGCCGCAAGTTCGGTCATCTGTTTACTATCACTAGCTTCATTCCACTTCCCCGTCGCCTGAACGACATTTACCCCCACTATACATACAAGCAGCACTGATAACATCGGTGCTACCCAACGATTTTTGCTTATAATGTTCATTCGAAGATTCCTCCTGTCGAAACAATTCCCTTAACTAAGTAACCCAAAAAAAAGAATTTGAATAACGATGGCTAATATTACATAGGGATAAACGTTATGTCAATGTGATTTTATGGCATAAAAATGATTATCAGGAAAAAGTGAACGTATCCACGGCCTCATACATTGGCGATTGTCCCAGCCTTGTCACATAAAGTACAATGTCCTCCACCATCCATGAATTAACACCTGTGGAATGTTCCGGAAGCACTCCAGATATCCCTTTATTTTCATTACCTGGAAGCTGTCCCAGATATTTTCTGGCAATGGTAATGTGGGGAGCATAAGGTCTTAATTCAGCTTCATACCCCAGGGGCGAAGTTGCCTGCACGATTTGTTTTTGCAATGAAAACAAGTGCTCTATCTCTCCGCTAACACCTTTCCAAAGCACCTTAGGTGCTTCTTCAAGTCCAAATGTGCCCCAGTCGGAAAGCTGAAGTTCAAACGGCTGAAATCCGCTTGCTGCTGAGCGCAATGCTTTTCGCAGGTGCCCAATGTCACTAACTAACGTATCCCCCAGAAATTGCAAGGTTATATGATAATCTCTATGATCTGTCCATTTACGAAAATCTAGCTTGTTCTGTACAAGCCTCGCATCCATCTGAAGAGACTGCTGAACAGCAACAGGAAGACGAATTGCTACAAACAATCTTTCCCGTCGGGATGAATGATCCTGATGTGATTGGTTATTCATTGCATACACCTCTCTAAAGTTCGCTCTATTATTTCATAACTATACATATCGTTTCAAGTTGGGTAAGTATAGAGTGACACAAATATAACCATTTGCAAATAAGGCTAGATTCCTGCATTTCCCACCTTAATGCACATCCAACACCAAATCTGATACACTTTAATCATCAAACTCATCAAACTATTTATCTCAGGAGGACCACACATTATGGGTAAAATTGTATGTTTTCCATCTCTATCCGAAGAACAGCAACAACGAATTCAGAATACTGCACCAGGATACACCCTGAAATTCGGAAAAGCCAAGGAATTGGACCCCGCTGAGTTGAAAGAAGCTGAGATTATTCTCGGCTGGTCCCCACTCGTCACAGAACATGCATTGAAACAGGATAGCCTGTTGAAGTGGGTTCAGGTCTGGTCTGCTGGTGTGGACAATCTCCCCTTCGCAGATTTGCAACAAAAGAACGTTCAGGTCACCAGTGCAAATGGAGTTCACGCGATTCCAATCACCGAAATTATTCTGGGCATGATGTTATCCCACAGTCGCTGGCTGAGACAAGCTATGCTGCATCAACAGCAGGCCGAATGGAAAGCTCCTGCCAAACCACTGCCGGAACTGCATGGCAAAACAGCGGTCATCGTTGGTGTAGGTGAGATCGGTACGGAAACAGCCCGTATTCTTAAAGCACTCGGCATGCGCACGATCGGAGTTCGCCGCTCAGGTAAGGATGTCCCCAATGTGGACCAAATGTACGACATGACCGGTTTACATGAAGCCTTGAGCCAGGGCGATTATGTAATTAACATTTTACCGCTAACTGATGAAACCAAACATATATATGATCAAACTGCATTTGAGCAGTTCCGATCCGGTGCCTGCTTTGTCAATGTAGGCCGTGGCCCCAGTGTGAAAACGGAAGCCTTGCTGAATGCACTCCAAAACGGCCAAGTTGCCTTCGCCGCACTGGACGTGTTCGAAGAAGAACCTCTTCCTGCAGACCACCCGCTATGGGGCATGGATAACGTGTTAATTACGCCTCATATCGCAGGAAGTACAGAGCAATACGCGGATCGAGCAGTCGATATTTTCGTCAAAAATCTGGAAGCTTACGTCGCTGGCGATACCCTGCCGGTGAACCTTGTGGATTATAGTCATAAATATTAACACAAACACCCGTTCCCATGCAATATTGTGCAAATCATATCAACGATATCAATTGATATGTACGCAATAAAAACCGCTACCTCTGGGAAATCTAAATTCCCTTAGAGGTAGCGGTTTTGTTTTTTCACGCTTACATGCACAGCCAAATATGACGTATAAACGTGCCTTTGTGTACTGTTCGGTACTCTTTTACCGTCCATCCCGCTTCCAACAAGTGCTCTTCTACGCACTCTGTGGAAACAATCACTGCCCGTTTTGCCAATCTGCGCAAACTCTCCAGCATGGCTCGTTGCTCAGCATCCGGAAGTACAGAGCAGAGATTATAGGGCATGTCCAGAATTGCTGCATCATACAAATCTTGCAGTTCATTCATATCCCCCAGTGTGATTCGATCCGAATCATATCCATAATGCGGCAGATTGATACGTGCACCTCGGACAGCCAGAGGATTGAGATCGTTACCTTTTGCATCAATTCCCATGGATAAAGCCTCAATCACAACCGTTCCCATACCGCAGCATGGATCAAGCAAGCGATGGTTTTCTACTCTCGGAACGGCAATATTAACCAGCGCTCTGGCAAGCGTGATGCCAAATCCAGTTGAGTAATTTTGCGGCTTCTGCCGGTGAATCTGCCATGATCGATCCGCTTCTGTCCACTGGCCCAAGATCCATTTTTCTCCTGTTCGGATTAGGCCGAAAGTCACCTTAGGTTGTTTCATCTGTGCCTTGCCCTTAATGCACATGCCGATTTCTTTTTCCAGTTGACGAGACTGTGCATAATCAGGGGTATGAACCCCTTCTTTCAGACAAATCACCTTAAATGTCTCTTCTGGAAACAGCTGGATCTCTTTGGCAAGAGGAAGCAGATCAGTCACGCTGCCCCCTTCGCCGATCACGTCCAGTCTGCCATGGATAAAAGGACTGCGTCCAGGTGAAATACATCGTTCGGACCACACATACGACCCCATATCCATACGGATCTCCGAACTCGGTTCTAGCAGCGTATTCAGCTCCAGCATGCATAATTCTTGCTCGTTCTCGTGGCAAGCAAAGGTGTAGAGGTGTTTCCCAGAAGTAGCGTAAATACCAAGTGTTTCATCAGGCAAAATCCCCCTCTCCTTCCTTCATTAATCATGTTTCTTCTATATAAATAGTAAGCTCATTGAAGACATATCAAATACGACTCATACGTTTGCTTCAGGTAGTCATTGTATACAATGTTAGGCTCCTAGACAACTATCCATTTCCTTGCACGTATCTATTTGGACAGAAAAAAATAAGGTGTTCCCATTGTTGAGGAACGCCTTACTTTATTTTGAGATTATAACATTGGAAATCTAATCGTCCTTGCCAGTAAACGTTATAGGCCAACAGCTCATATATCATACTGATTTCTCACCATTAGCCGCCTGCATGATTCCAGCTTCTTCTATTATAAGAAGAAGGTTATATTTTTAATTTTTCAATGGATGTAAGCAAATCTTCCGATAATTCTTTCAGACTTTGAATGTTGCCGCTAATCGTCTCCATGGAACTTACTTGCTCTTCCGCCGATGCAGAAACTTCTTCCACACTCGCTGCCGATTGTTCCGAAACAGCGGAAATCTGCTGACTAAAATCATTCATTCGTCCGCTTGCTTCCTGCATGCCTGCGAGACCATCTGTCATAGTGCCGATGACACCAACCATGCCTTCCACCGATTCGTTAATTGTACGGAAGAGTTGACCTGAAGTAAGCACATGTTCCTGACCCAGTTCGGTCTCCTGAACGTTCGTACGTAATTCCGCAACCACCCCTTGTGACTCCTGCTGAATATCCTCGGTAATCGCCGTGATCTCTTCAACCGAAGTCTGCACAGCCTCAGATAACTTCCGCACTTCTGATGCCACTACAGCGAACCCGCGTCCACTCTCTCCCGCGCGTGCTGCCTCAATGGAGGCATTTAATGCCAGCAGATTGGTTTGGCGTGCAATGTCATGAATGACTTGAACCAGCTTGGAAATATCTTCATTTTTACGATTCAACCGTTCCATCTTGTTCATGGAAGCAGAGACCGAACCGGAAATCTGTTGCATCTGCTGCACGGATTGTTCCATCACCTTGCGACCATTCAAGCCTTGCTCCAGTACAAGATCCGACATGACGCGTAGCTGGCTACCTTGTTCCGTATGATTCTGAATGTGATCATTCAACACTTCAACCGTACGGGCTGATTCCACGGCTGTCTCTGCCTGGCTCTCAGCGGCCTTGGCTGACTCTTCCATGGTCACAGCAATCTGGCGACTACCAATCTTAACCTCTTCTGAGGATATTGCCAGTTCCCCACTTTGTAGATTAACAGCTTCCGCAATTCTTCTGACGCTCAGAACCATGGAAGTCAGGTTACCTTTCATGTCATTCACTGCTTTGGCCAGAACACCAACTTCATCCTCATGTTTGGTATGTATGTCCTGAACATTCAATTGGCCTTCTGCAATCAGTTTCACCGCACTAATGACACGTAGCAGTGGTTTCACGACCTGTGAACGAATAATCGGAATGCTGATCGCTGTAATGGCAATCATGACAAGAACACCAATTATGATGATTAATCTACCATCTTGCACTGATCTGATCGTTTGGGCTGCCGCAAGATTGGATTGTTCCTGATTGTATTCCACAAGATAATCAAGATCGACTTGCATGGTGTCAAAGGAATCAGCACCTTTATCAGCTACTTCCTTCGCCAGCTGTGTCTGACCCTCATCACTCAGCTTGATCGATTGCGTATTAATCTTGAGATACGCTTCCCATTTGTTCTTGAACGCATTCCAGTGTTCGAGCTCTTCCGCAGACTTCTCCTGCTGATCATAGATTTTAATCGCCTGCGTCGTTTCACGAATATACTTGGTACGCTCTTCTGACAAAAATGCCTTGTCTGTTTCATCCGCGTCAAAGTGACGATAACTTAGTGACAGAACATGTTCTGTGGTATAATTTAACCGGTTAATTTGCTGGATTGATGGCATCCAATTGTTCGTAATTTCATTCGTGTTGGTTTCAATTGAATTCATCCGGGTGACAATCGTGACACTCAAAATAATTAAACAGAGGATTAACAAGTAGAACGCGATGCTGATACGCAGACCGATACTCTTGATCTTGAATCTGCTGAACATATGATTTCCCCCTTGACCTCTTCGGTCATCCCGAATTCAGGTGCTTATGTCATTGTTTTCCCTTCTTTTGACCTCTTGTCAAAAGAACTTCTCTATATTATATCGATAGGAAAATAGACGTAAAGTATTATAACATTATTTTGTCATTAAGATGCTTGGTTTTGTAAAAGATTGTTGAATCTTGACAAAGTCCAAACCGAAGAGCTGCAGCATACGGTAAAGTCCCGATCTGCAGCTCTTCGGTTTGTTCGGATTTCAACGGCTAACATCATAAAATGATCAGCCTAGTTCAGTATTGCCGTCTTATGCTCAGCCAGCAATCGATATGAATCCAACCTGCGCTCATAATCTGGTCCTGCCGTAACCAAAAGCAAACTTTCCGTTTCCAGCCTTCGACTCACCTCTTTTAATCGAGCCCATACCTGCTCAGGTGTACCTGCATAGTGCCGTACCGATTCATTTTGATCACTAACGGCTTCATCATTCGTATTAGAGACCGCGGTACCACTTGAATTCGGCTCAGTTGAATGTTCTTTCCCATCCAGCTTGCGCCTCTCCGCCATGTCACGACTCCAGTCCAAAGCATCCGTCTCTGACTCGGCACACAATACGCTTACTGCCACCATAACCTCAGGCTCCTTCATCGTTGCACTAGGCATAAATCCTTCTCGGTATCGCCTTACAGCCTCTGTACCATCGGCATCACTCATGAATTGACCAAAGACATATCCCATGCCAAACCGTGCCGCAAATTCTGCACTCTTCACGTTAGTTCCCAACATCCAGAGTGATAACGGAAGCTTGGGAATCGGACGAGCTGTCACGGGATGATCCTCATACATGTAGCGGTCTTCGAGCAGTTCTGTGAGTGCTGCGAGCGATTCAGGCAGCTTGGACACATGTTGCAAATAATTGCCACTGAGTGCCATCGTGGCATGAGGTCCACCGCCAGGAGCACGTCCGAGCCCAAGCTCAATGCGCCCCGGATAGAGCGCAGCCAGCAGGCGGAACGACTCCGCAACCTTGAGCGGGCTATAATGCGGCAACAAGACCGCACCAGAGCCAAGTTTGATCGTTGTTGTCCTTGCTCCGATGTGCGATAACAGTACTTCGGGAGAGGCAGATGCCAGTTCAGCCATATCATGATGCTCTGACGTCCAGTATCGGGCGTATCCCCAAGCCTCGGCATGTTGCGCAAGTGTCACCGATTGTTGAAGCGCCTGTTCCGCTGTGACATCGTCTAACCTTGGAACAAGGTCAAGTACGCCCAGACTGAACGTCTCACTCATTCGCTTAGCCATGCGTCTCATCTCCCTTTATATCGGTTAATTTTAATCCAAATCGTAGATCGAACCCACCTTCAGACCGTAGAGTTCATTATATATTTTCTCGGCAAATGCATCCGTCATTCCTGCGATATAATCGATCACCATGTGTTCCCAAGTCCAGATCGGCTGGGCTTTGGCTTGATCCTTCTCATACCGCTGCAGCCAGTCGGATGGAATAATGGATTTGGACGTTTCCGGATCGAGGAATGCATCCCATAATCGCTTAATCATCCACTCACTGCGCTTTTGTAGCCGCTGTACACGTAGATCACGAATCATGGTCACCCAGGCAAAACTCTTGAGCACACTCACCGTACGCAGCATATCAAGGTCTTCAGCCCCTTCACGGACAAAAGTTACCTTCTTCCAGTCACCGTCGTCAATAACGCCCAGGCTGCCTACAAAAAAGCTCACCCAATAGGCCTTCACCTCACGACGGGTACGCGAGTAATCGTGCTCGCAGAACGGCATCTTCTCATTCCAGATGCGCAGGAACGAAGCGAGAACCTCTTCTACCTTTTGCCCAATCGCTTCTCGGGTCCATCCGTTCCAGAACAGATCCTCCAGCGTTGTAATTTTATCCACAATCAGTCGATTCACATGCGGATCTTGCAGGAAATGCTCATGTACTTCAATTTTACCTGCTTTGATGCCATCCTCCAGGTCATGCGAGGAGTACGCAATATCGTCGCAGAGGTCCATCAGCTGTGCTTCCAGCGTCTTCTTGCCTGCCGGTACGTTCCAGCGATCACGGATCTCCCGAATATATTGCCACTCATGATGATACATGCCTTTTTTGCTCTCTGTCCCAGGGTACGGATACTTGTTTATCCCTAGTAATACCGCATCAGACAGATTCAGTCCGTCGATATCTTCACGTTTCTCCAAGTGCATAATGAGACGGAAGTTGTGCGCATTGCCTTCAAAATGCTCGTATTTCCGTTTTAACTCGGCACGGACTTCAGACTCGACCTTGGGAACTTTGGCGCTGCGGCTTTTCTTCATGATTTTCTTAGCCTCGGTGTTAATGAGATCATCCAGAATACCATCTAATACCTCTTCACCTTTATGTCCAAAAGGCGGGTGACCGAAGTCATGTGCGATTGCAGCGCACTCCACCACTTCTGAATCAATAATAAGGCCGGGGTTGTCCGCGCGGTCCCAGTCTACCTCGGGAAAACGGCGAATCAAACTTCGGGCAGCCTCTCGGGCAATCTGTGCCACCTCCAGGGAATGGGTCAAGCGAGTACGATAATAATCACCCGTTCCTGCGCCAAACACCTGCGATTTGCCCTGTAGCCGACGGAAGGTCGGTGAATGAATGAGTCTCGAATAGTCCCGTTCATACGCTGCACGAGATCCATCCAATTTGGTTAATTCAGGATATTGTCTATGTTCTCTCAGATCGTTCCATTGCATGGGGATCACTCCTAGCCGACTGTCTCTATTTTGAGTGATTATACACAACATCTGTGGTTTCGAAAAGTAAAACCTGTCTGCGATTGTCATCTCTTCTTACATCAACTTGTAATGAACAGTCATCTTCTCTTATTATACCCTGCCAGACTATCATCCGTGCATCTAAATGACAATGATTCATATTGAACTCACACTATCGTGACTTATGACAAAAAAAGTGACTTATACAGTTTGCGTGGCCGTTCCGGTGACGGATCGTTCTTATGATCGCTGTTATTCCCAAATTTCTTTGATTCCCTTTTAAAAGGGAGAAATCCGGGAATAAAGGCGAACGCTTCGCTTCTTCAGAATCGATTCCGTCCCCTTCACTACTTTTGCTGTCCTTTAAATTCAATAATGGTATTCACCATTCAGCTCGCTAAAATCGAGTGAAAATCAAGTTCAACTTATATTAATATCATCATTTGCTTCAATGATAGTCTGCCTCCCCCGTGCCCTCCCCGTTGTGGGTAAAAACAAAAACCAGCTAATCTTTGTCAAGCATTTCTGGTTGGATGAGTTCTCTTTTCGTGGTATACTTTTTCCGACCAACACGAATAACCTCCACGGGTATGGAGGTTTTGGTTAAATATGGATTACACTTGGTAGGGCTGGCCTTTCTGCAAGATGGCGAAAATGTGATGTAACAGCTTGTTTGCGCAGGCGATCACGGCCACCTTGTAGGGCTTGCCCTCGTTTCTTTTTTTCTCGTAGTACGAACGGATTCTTGCATTCGCATTCTTTCGCATTCCACATTGCACCGCTAAATATAGTGAACGTCTGAGCCTTTTAGAGCCTCGTTTCGTAATTCGTGTACTTGTCGCTGTGAACTTTCCTGAACTGAAAATCCCTGGGTCAAGGCCCGCAAACGCTACAAGTTGCTTCGCATCACTAAACTGTTTCACATCACCTAGTTCAGCTACAATGGCTGCGGCCAGTTTCGTTCCAATTCCCGGGATACTTCTCACCAGTCCGACTTCAGGCAGATTTTCTGCAAGTTCCTCCATTTGTTTTTCGAGTTCCTCCAGTTGCCGAATCATCGTCAACAATAAAGAGACCATTCCGAGCAGTGCCTTGCTTTGAGCGGGGCTACGCCGAATTTCTCTCCATTCATCCAGTACTTCCTCCAGTTTTCTCGCTTTTTCATTGGTCCATCGCTTGGAATGGGATCGTCCCGAATTACCCTGAATGACTTCATTCCAATTCGTCACACTTCCCTCCAAACAATGAGACAGCACCGTCAATGATGTTGTTGAAAACACATTGTAAAATATCTGCTCATACGTCGGAAAAACTTGCTCCAGCAAGGCTCTGCTGTTCAGCTTCGCCTGCACAAAGATTCCCGTGACAAACTCATGCTGCCTAGTCAAATGCTGTAGCTCTGTAAACGTCTCATCCCAATTTCGATGCGGCTTCACGTCGCCGCGATAGTACATCTCTGCCAGATGCCAAGCATCTGCAGCATCTGTTTTAACTTTGCGTAACTGCGTTCCCTTCGCTCGCTTGGATTGCAAGGGATTCACAATGTAGTAGGTATAGCCACTCCGATTCAGACAGGACACCAAGGCACGATGGTAATGCCCAGTCGCCTCCAAAACAACCACTGGAGCAACACCCGTTTCGGCTTGAAGGGCCCCTAACACCTCCGTAAATTGTTCGAATCCATTCGCAACATGCTCAATGACGATAGCTTTACCAACGGGCTCATTTCGTTTTTGAAACGCCTGTATCACACTTGAACCTTTAGCGACATCTACACCAACAACAGGTTCCATGTCCTCACTCCTTATCTTTCGTTTCGCCGGTCCTTTCCACGATGGTTCCAAACCCATAGCTTCGCTTGTTATACGGGGTCAGCTGCCCCTACCAGCCCAAACATGGTCTTTTGGAGGTCGTGGGAGAACTGTTTTTGTTACGAGGTCCTAGCCCCTAAAACCGCCACGTTCTCCCGGCTTCCCCCATCGTAAAACGACCACAAAAAAAGGCCAACCAGTAATTACTGGCTAACCTGATAATACGAAAAACCGACAGGACTGAAACGCCCTGTCGGGGTGGAGATGGTGGGTGCAACGGTATTACACCATAACCTTACAGATATCGTTGGTGAACTCTACTGGATCTTGAATTGGCAATCCCTCAATCAGCAATGCCTGATGGTACAGCAGACTTGTGTAGAGGTTCAGTTTTTCCTGATCCTGCGCAAAAGCGTCTTTCAACGATTTGAAGACATCGTGATTCACGTTGATTTCGAGCACTTTGTCGGCCTGTACGTTTTCGCTGTTCGGCATAGCTTTCAAGATTTTCTCCATTTCAATCGTCAGCTCACCTTCGGTGGACAAACATACCGGGTGGCTTCTGAGGCGTTTGGAAGCTTTAACTGCTTTGACTTTACCCGCTAATTGAGCTTGCATCGCTTCAAACAACTCTTTGTTGTCGTTGTCCTGTGCGTCCGTTTCTTCTTTGTCTGCGCTATCTTCGATGCCCAGGTCACCACTGGAGATGGATTTGAATTCTTTCTCCTTGTAGTTCGTGATCATCTTGATTGCAAACTCGTCGATGTCATCAGTAAAGTACAATACTTCGTACCCTTTCTCAAGAACACCCTCGATCTGTGGCAGCTTCTCAATACGGCTAATGGACTCACCAGATGCATAGTAGATGTACTTCTGATCTTCCGGCATTCTGGAGACGTATTCGTCCAGGCTCACGAGTTTGCTCTCTTTGGAAGACGTGAACAACAGCAGATCCTGCAAAGTATCCTTGTTCACACCATAGTCGCTGTATACACCATATTTCAATTGACGACCAAACGCTTGGTAGAACTTCTCGTAGTTCTCACGCTCGTCCTTCAATAGACTTTGCAGTTGGCTCTTGATTTTGTTCTTAATGTTCTTCGCGATCAGGCTAAGCTGACGGTCATGTTGCAACATCTCACGCGAAATGTTCAGGGACAGGTCTTCCGAATCCACCATACCTTTAACAAATCCAAAGTAATCTGGCAACAGACCCCCGCATTTATCCATGATCAATACACCGTTGGAGTAGAGTTCAAGGCCTTTTTCATACTCTTTCGTGTAGTAGTCAAACGGCGTGTTCTCCGGGATAAATAGGATTGCATTGTATACCACAGCGCCATCTGCGCTGATGTGCAGGTGTTTAAGCGGTTTGTCAAAACCGTAGCGTTTTTCCATATAGAAGTTATTGTAGTCTTCTTCGGTCAATTCGCTTTTATTTTTACGCCAGATCGGCACCATGCTGTTCACGGTTTGTTCTTCTTGGTATTCCTCGAACTCGTTCTCCGTGCCCTCTTTTGGACGTTGACCCGTTACATCCATCTTGATCGGGTAGCGAATGAAGTCGGAGTATTTCTTGATGATGGATCTCAGGCGATACTCTTCCAAAAATTCGTCATACGAATCTTCTTCGGTATTTTCTTTGATCGTCAGAACGATCTCTGTACCTACTGAATCTTTCTCAGCTGGTGTGATCGTGTAACCATCCGCGCCTTCGGACTCCCATTTCCAAGCCTCGTCGCTGCCCAGCGTTTTACTTGTTACGGTCAGCTTGTCCGCCACCATAAATGCCGAGTAGAAACCTACCCCGAATTGTCCAATGATGTTGTGGCCGTCTTTAGCCTCATTTTCCTTCTTGAACGCCAGGGAACCACTCTTCGCGATAACCCCCAGATTATTCTCTAGCTCTTCCTGCGTCATACCAATACCGGTATCTGTCAGTGTGAGCGTGCGGTTTTCTTTGTCAATCGTAAGCTTGATGAAGTAGTCCTCTTTGTTGAAAACGAGCGAATCGTCCGTAAGTGCTCTGTAATAAATTTTATCAATGGCGTCACTGGAGTTGGAGATCAATTCTCTCAAAAAGATTTCTCTTTGGGTGTAAATGGAGTTGATCATCATATCCAGCAAACGTTTGGATTCTGCCTGGAATTCTTTTTTAGCCATGAGTGGTTGGACTCCTTTCAAATTGGGATATCGAATGATTTGATTGAAAATAGAAAGTAACTGAGATAATCCTGCGGCCATTAGTAGACTCAAAAACCTTTGATCGCTCTAGTCCACAGATATTGTGATTCACTCTAATGGCTCATTATAAAAAATAAGTGCACGACGTTCTGCAATGCAGCCGTTCCGGTTACGAATCGTTTTTCGGATCGCTGTTATCCCCGTATTTCTTTGATTCCCTTTTTTAAATGGGAGAAATCCGGTGATAAAGGCGAACGCTCTGCTTCCTCCAAATCGATTTCGTCCCCTGCACTCCTTTTGCATCTGATCAGCGACTGATTTTTTAGGATAAAGGACATCAATGAAGTGATATCTCTTAAACGTGGAATCTTGCTTCAAGTCTGTTGCATACCTTGGCTTCGCATGTTCTACTCAGGTTCAATATCTATTTCCCAAAACAGAATCATTCCATATGTAATCGTGTATTAAAAACATCATTTGTTAGCACTCTGATGATCGGAGTGCTAAACCCTTCCTTTTATATAACATATGGGAAAATTGGGTGTCAATACGTAGGCGGTTATTTTAACTAAAAGATCGAATAACTCTTTAACTTTTGCACATCACCAATCATTTTACCGTAATCCCTCAGGTAAAACAAAAGCCGCCTCGAACCAAAGTTCGAACCGGCGTAATGAAAGATTGTAATGTGTCTGTTGATATAGTAGATAGCGTTAAAACATATTTCATCTAATGTACCTTGGAGTATCTTCGAGCTTACTGTGTTGAGACTGATGTATGTTGTATGGGTACTTTGGTAGGTATGTTGGTATCTTGGTATTGTGGTTGCTTGAATGTCTTGAGCAGCATGACAGTCACGCGCTAACGAATCTCAGAGGCGTTAATTGGCCTTTTTGGGATAGCTTCATAATCTAACGAATCGTAATCGCGCTATTTCTCGACTTTAGCCAACCTTTTGAGACTTTTGGCAGGTTTTTCACAAAATAGCGCGTGTGAGGTTCGTTAGACTGGGAAATTGGCTGGAAATCGTAAAATAAGGGCTCCCGGGTTCTTTAGAGTTGAAGCAAATGTTGGCGTTACAGCTACAACTAGGCTTGCGATAAAAATTAGTGCTTACGGTTAGTGTTAACGTTGCCTTTGGCACGCATGCTGCGTTACAGAAAAAGTTAGGCTTGCAGAGTTAGGGTTCCAATCAAAATTGCAGTTTGAGTTCGAGCTTGGGTTACAAGTTACGGTTAGGTTACGGTTAGGTCACGGTCACGGTTAGAGTTAGAGTTAGAGTTAGAGTTAGATAATTCTACTTTTTGACCATTTTCGGATCAAGGGTATCACGCAGGCCATCGCCCATTAGGTTGAAGCCGAGAACGGTCAACATAATGGAAACGCCGGGGAAGATCAGTGTCCACGGTGCTTTTTGTATAAACTGACGGGAGTCTGACAGCATTTTACCCCATTCCGGGTCGGGTGGTTGTGCACCCATGCCTAGAAATCCGAGTGCAGCAGCTTCGATGATCGCCGTCCCAATTCCGAGTGTACCTTGCACGATCAGTGGAGTAAGGCTGTTGGGCAAGATGTGGCGAAACAAGATTCGCCCGTTGCCCGCTCCGAGTGTCCGTGCCGACGTAATGAATTCCTCCTGCCTCAAGCTGAGTACCCGTGAACGCACCAACCTTCCATAGGTCGGGATATTCACGATGGCGATAGCGAGTAGTGCATTTTGCAAAGACGGGCCCAATATCGCCACAATGGCGATGGCCAGCAAAATCCCCGGAAATGCGAGCAAAATATCAAATAGACGCGAGATGAGCATGTCCGCCCATTTCCCATAAAATCCGGCAATCAGCCCCAGCAGCGTACCCGCAATAATGGAACCAATGACGGAGAAAAAGCCCACCCACAAGGAAATACGCGCCCCATGCAGCACTCTGGAAAACACGTCACGCCCCAGATCATCAGTACCAAACCAATGCTCTGCCGAAGGGGCCTGAAGCCGATCCACCAGCACCTGTTCCTTGTAATCGTAAGGTGCGATATATGGCGCGAGGAAGGCCAACAGGATAAAAAATACGATAATAATCAGACCTGCAAGCGCAAGCCGATTTTTCCGAAACGTTCTCCACGCTTCCCGCCATGGACCGGATGTGCTCGCCGACGCAGCGTCAATGGATGGTCCGGTATTGGTCGATAATTTGGCCATACGGCGTCTCCTTTCCTGGATATGAATATAACAAAAGATCAACAAATTCTATTACACTCAAGCACTACGATTGCAGTACCATCTTCTGATCGCTGTTATCCCAGATTTTATTGATCCACCTATTTAAAGGTGAAAATCCAGTGATACATGCGCAGCCTATGCTTCCGATGTAGCTTTCTTTTAGAAAGCTTTTAGCTTCGCTTCTGCAGATTGGTTCTTTATGGAGTAACTATTTATAACTAATACGAGGATCAAACACGGCATAGAGCAAATCTACAATCAGATTGATCACCACAAAAAAGAACGCCACGATCAGAATGCCACTCTGGATCACCGGATAGTCCCGCGAACTAATCGCTTCATATATATACCGTCCCACACCCGGCCAAGCAAAGATCGTTTCGGTCAACACCGCACCCCCGAGCAACGATCCGGTCTGGATGCCGATAACCGTAAGCACGGGTATAAACGCATTTTTGAGCGCATGTCCATATACGACAAAAAACGGACCCAGTCCCTTCGCCTTTGCTGTACGAATGTAATCGGAACTCATCACTTCCAGCATGCTGGAACGGGTCATCCGGGCAATAACAGCCATTGGAATCGTTCCCAGTGCAACACTTGGCAGAATCAAATGTTTCGTTACGGTCCACAACTGATTCCATTGTCCAGCAATCATCGTATCCAGCACGTACAAGCCCGTAATGGCTTCCACCGGATCACGCGCATTCATGCGTCCAATGGATGGCAACCACTGTAACTTGTTCGCAAACAACCATTGTTCCATCAGACCTAGCCAGAAGATTGGCATCGATACACCCACCAAAGCAATGACCATACAGCAATAATCAAACCAGGAGTTGTGCTTCCATGCACTGACAATCCCGGCATTCACCCCAATAATGACAGCAAACAACATACTTGCCATCGTTAATTCAAGGGTTGCTGTCAGATAAGGGACAATTTCCTGGGCAATAGGCACCTTGGTGCGGATGGATGTTCCAAGGTCACCTTTGAGCAAATCGCCCAAGTAGGCGAAATATTGCTGGAACCAGGGTTTATCCAGACCGAGCTGGTCACGAAGGGCCTGCTTGGATTGTTCGGTTGCCTTTTGCCCAAGTATGGTCTCGGCCGGGTCACCCGGAATGGCGTGGATGATGGAAAAGACAATCAGGGTCATGCCCAGCAGTACGGGCAGCAACACAAGCACACGTTTGACAATATAGCTGTTCAATCCTGTTCACCTGCCTTCGACATATCGTGCAAAAATAAAAAACGCCGGCAGAAACGCATGCTTTGGATAGTTACGTCCGGATGTGGGTTCTGCCAAGCATTGCGTCTCACCAGCGCTTTGAGAGAAAGAATTAAAACGTAATCACTCCGAACTGTAGTGCCATCTTCAGATCGCAGTTATCCTGAAATTGATAAGTTCAGCTTACAGCTTACTCGAAATAAGCACCGGCATAGGATTCGGTGCCCAGTGGAGAAGGGACGAAACCTTTCAGGTTGGCTTTACCTGCCATAATTGGCGTCGTGTGTACCAGAGGAATCCACGGTGCATCTTCCTTGATAATTGCCTGCGCTTGTTTGTAAAGCTCCGCACGTTTCTCCTGATCTGTTTCTTTCTGCGCATCCGTCAGCAACACATGCAACTCTTCGTTTACATAATAACTGCGGTTGTTGCTTGGAATGGCATCTTTATCCAGCAGTGTATACAGGAAGTTATCTGGGTCACCATTGTCACCTGTCCAGCCGAGCATGTAAATGTCGTCCTTCTCCCCGGCCTTTGTATCTTCGAGATACGTTGCCCACTCCGGTGATTCGATGGTGACGGTCACTCCAATTTTCTCAAAATCAGCCTGGATTGCTTCCGCTACCTTCTTGCCATCTGGCATATACGGACGGGATACCGGCATTGCATAGAAGGTTACCGGATCAGGCAATCCGTCAGGGAAGCCAGCTTCGGCCAGTAGAGCTTTTGCTTTTTCCAGATCATATGGGTAATCCTCAATGGTATCGTTGTACCCCCACAGCGTTGGCGGCATCGGGTTCACAGCAGGCTCAGCTTGTCCAGCAAAAAACGCATCAATAAGGGCCTGCTTGTTCACCGCATGGTTGAGGGCTTGTCTGACTTTCACATTATCAAATGGCTTCTTCTTAAAGTTAAAGCCGATATACGCCACGTTGAACGGTGGACGCTCGATCTTCTGTAACTCGCTGTTGCCTTCAAGAATGGACAGATCGTCCGGGTTCAGGTCTTCCATGACATCAATCTCGCCGTTTTGCAGGGCATTGAAGCGAGCGGTATTATCCGGAATGGAACGCACGATTACTTTGTTCAGCTTCGGTAGTCCTTCTTTCCAGTAATTGGCGTTTTTCTCCAGGGTAATGGAGTCGTTACGCTTCCACTCTTTGAATACAAATGGGCCGGTGCCCACAGGCTCGCTTTTAAAGTTCTCTTTTTTCTCCTGAATCGCGGTTGGGCTGGCAATGCCAAATGGCGTCATCGCAATATTTTGCAGGAAAGGCGCTTGTGGCTGGTTCAATGTGAACTCCACCGTAGTTTCGTCCGTCGCCTTCACTTCCTTAATCACACGACCGTCCTCTGGACCAAACATGGAATCGTAATAATCGAAGGAATCTCCCTCGAATTTATATTCACTCGCCGGATCACCCCAGCGGTTGAAATTGAACACAACAGCCTCTGCGTTGAAGTCAGTTCCATCATGGAATTTCACACCGGACTTCAGCCTAAACACATACTTGAGCCCATCCGCCGAAATCTCCCAGCTCTCCGCTAGTCCAGGAATGACTTCTGTTCCGCCTTCCTTGTAGTCCAGCAATGAATCAAACACCTGATGCCCAATCTTCAGCGACTCCCCATCGGTCACAATCGCCGGATCGAGTGCTACGGAATCCCCACCACGCCCCATAATCATCGTATCCTGCGCTACCGTTTCGGTTGGAGGGTCGGTTCCTTCCGCCGGAGCAGGCGTAGTCTCTCCACTCTCATTACTGGAGCAACCGGACAACACCAATACGGTACTTAAGGCCATCGTTAGAACACCGGTCATCCATTTTTTTCTCATTCGCATACGTACAACACCCTTCCCTGTCTCATAATGTGTGTGATGCTGGCATGAAAGATCTCCAATGTTGGCAATCGGTTTGGTGCTATGTATCATATAAAAGGCTTTAGATGCCTGCGATACCTGAATTAAAGTTTGGGGAAAAGTAAGGCAGTCTATGAAATGTAAAAACAGCATGGGATACATATGGAATACAGGTAAATGTCAGACAAACGTGCAGAGGATTAAGGACGTCGGTTGATTACTTTTATAGAAAAAGAAAAAGGTTCTACAACGGATCTTGTGAGATGAATCTATGAAATTGAATGAAATTGTTGCGTTTTATTTGAACTTAGGTCAATAAGCAACAGTGAGTGGGTATGAACTGGTAAGAGCAGGTTTAAGTTGGTAGATTAAAAATACTGATGGGCATATAGATACTACGCTGCTGGCTATAGTCTGTTCCTTGAGCGTGTCGTGTTGAGCATGGAGTGTGGAGACCGGATTAGGTATCGTTATCCTTCGTTAGCAATACGGATGAAAGAAACTCAACATAGGCTAGGTTGTTTGATGAATCGTGATGTTGTTAAATCGGTGGCTTTCTCTTGCAGATTGGATGTGTAATTGGATGTGTAAAATGTATGAACGAGTCATCTTGAGATGTTGGATT
Organism: Paenibacillus sp. FSL P4-0176; assembly: GCF_037975265.1. Classification (NCBI taxonomy): domain Bacteria; kingdom Bacillati; phylum Bacillota; class Bacilli; order Caryophanales; family Paenibacillaceae; genus Paenibacillus; species Paenibacillus sp. FSL P4-0176. Next base: position 1,468,336 of record NZ_CP150242.1, on the reverse strand, counting down.
GTACAACAGGGAGACATTACAATAACTTCATGTGTTATGGTTTTGTCATGATGAGGAGGATTGTGTAAATAAACTGTGGTGAAAAACAATTTCGTGTAGCTTACTTTACATCACATTAATCAATTAGACAAGAGATTTACAGACATAAGTCTTCAACTTTATTATATGCGTTAATATCACTTACACAAAACACAAAAAAGGAACACGGTTCGACAAAAAGCGTCTCGTGTTCCTTCTCCACTCCATCCACATTTATATAAAATCAACATTCTAATTTGCTAAGAATCAGCTCACTTTTTAAACAAACCTCTGCGATGCATCACGGTAATAAAACGGTAAAAATCATAACTCGCCCCATTATCGATGCTGAACAATGGGTTTTTAGTGTCATATGCTAGTGCTGCATCCACAGCTGCCTTTGCCCATACTGGAACTTCCATTTGCTGACGCGCCTGCAGTTTGTCGACCTGGGATTTGAGCGCATCAAACGCTGCTTTCTCTTCGGCTGTCATCGGTTCGCCCCCTTTCGGTGGTTCGGTTGGTGGATTCGGATGACTTGGATTCGTCGGATTGGATGGCTCCGGTGGTTTTGGAGTGGCTGCTGCGTATCTTGCTCTGAGCTCTGCCGCTGTTCCCTCGAATTCATTCATATCCACGTTGCCACTAATGCCATTCACCTTGCCTGAATCCGTATACTGCCAGAACGTCCAACGCTTCCATGCCGGCTGGTCGTCCGGTACACGGGTGTTGCTGTAACGCGCGATCCACAGATCATATGAGCTGAGTGATGTGTCAAAATTCCTGGCAAATGAATTGCCCGTGTATATGATCGGTTTCACACCTGTCAGACGTTGTAATTCGGTTAAAAAAGCTTTGGCAACTGTATTCATCTGCGCTTTGCTCAGGTTGCCGGGATTGTTCTCGTAGTCCATGACGGGTGGAAGTTGTAACGCTTTGGCGCCTCCCACTTTGTTAAGTGTATTGGCGTAATGTGCCGCTTCTGCCTTGGCACCATCGGTGGATGTCGCACGGAAGAAGTGATATGTTCCGACCAGCATGCCCGCAGCAAGTGCACCGGTTACATTTTTCTGATAATTGGGATCGGTATATGTCTGTCCCTCGGTTGCCTTGATGAATACAAATGTCATGCCACTTGCCTTCACTTTCGCCCAGTCAATATTGCCCTGGTATCGGGAGACGTCAATGCCCTGTGTGTTGCCCGAACTTCTCGTTTGCATGTTTCTCACACCCTTTATGCGGCAAATTGCCGTTTGTATCAGCATTTTACATCATTCGATTCAAGCGTTCCCGGGTACAAGTATAGACAGATTAGAGCATTCTGATCTATACATTGCTGATTGGATGTCACTCTCTGGATTGATGCAAAATGCTCCTATAGTTAATGCGGTTGGATCAGGGGTTGCTTGTGTGCGTGTCCCTGATGTGTTGAGTTATGTGTATTTTCACGTGCTAGCTTGCTATAGTCACATTACTTCTTACTATCTCCAGCCTGTGAATTTATGTCGTCCGGATCTGCCTGTGAAAAAGTGTCTTTGGCACTTGGGGAGAAGTTACCGGGGAGTTCCCCGGTTCCCCCCTTGCCCTTGAGCACTTCAATGGCCTGCCGAATCACTGGCGGAATAGGTGCGCCCAACTTGCCCCCGTTTTCGATAATGGACAACAACTCATTTGCGATATAAAAAAAGGCGACCGCATCCCTGAACAAATGTCCGTCTCCCAGAACACCGTCCACCAGATGAGCCACCGATACCATTGCAAATATAAACACCTTTCTGGCGATGCCGAACATCCCAACGTTACTTTCTAGCTTGCCACTCATGCCTGCTGCCGCAATGCCCGTTAGGTAATCGAGGATGACGAACACAAGTAGTACGCCGAGTACGCCTGACCAACCACCGAAGAAGTAGGTTACTGAGCTGCTCATTAGTGCAATTCCCCATTTCCATAGGGTGTCCCATCTTTCCATGGTTTCACCTCCTTTTAATATTGAAATACTAAATGCTCCAGAAGGCATAAAAATAGCGCTCCGTATTCGGAACGCTTGTTAAGTGATTTTTCCGTTTTGGTCCATATCTCCAACTCGCAGAGCTTCCGCCACTTTATCACGGCTTTGAACTGGTACAGACTCCAACTTGATCATTCCTTAATGAACCATCATTACCTATATAGCTAACATAGTCTCACCTCCCATCATGAATGCTACAGCCCATCAAATCCAGCAGCCAAGCAAGTTTATTCCGCATTAGGCATCTAACTAAGCAGCAACATGTGTAATCCCATGAGCGCCTATTTATTCGTGTTGTTTTCTTCCCGCAATCGCTGATTTTCTGCCGCCAATTCGGCAATTTGAGACGTTAATGAAATGGCAGGCGGTTGTGGTTCTTCATCGGGTTTTAGCGGGTAGTCAAAGAGTGGTTCCAATGTTTCCAAATCAACGCGTGTAATCATACCGCCCTCGGCACGGTCAAACATGATTCGCCATGTTCAAGCTGAATCATACCCATGCTATCGGGAACTTTATCGTCCAACGCTTTATACAACTTGAAATCCTGCTCCCGTGTCGTTTCGACGACGATCCCGGCGCTCTCTGGCGTAATCACGAATACGTTCCCGAATTGCAAGTCGCAGTAGACCTTCATACCGATTTTATTTTTCGGCTCTTGTTCGTTCATTTTTCCACTACCTTTCGTGTTTTTGATATGGCAAAAATGAGTATGCGGTATGAGCTTTCACGGCTCACAACGTCACACCCTTTCCCCCTTGTTTATCTCTCTATGATCACCCAAAAGCTTCCCAAACTACAGAGGAAAAAACCAATCCCTCTTAAGTGAAGTAGGTTTCTAACAAGGCACTATCAATCCACATACCGCCACCAGTAGCCGTGGTGGATGTACCTCTCATGTACAATCCAAAGGGCATGTTCAAGTTCAAGCCACTGGCCGCAAAATCTATCGTAGATAAGTTAGAAAAAACATACCCATCACTTTGTGAATTGATGGTGATTCCATTCATCTTCCCTTTCACAAAATCGACCATGAGCATAGACAAGCGATTAGGGTAAGGATGTACGTTCAACACAACTCCGCTATTCACGGAACCTGTTGTATTTCTTAATACTAATTGAGGCGTAGCATATACACTATCAAAACTCATGATAGGACCCAATTTCGAAAATGCGTTAAACATGCGAATCCCTAAAGGAATATCGAATAAGAAGACATCTCTTTTTGAGTTTGGAGATATTATGGTATACGGAACAGAAATTGTTCGCTCATTGATCGTAGCGGGAAATACCTTCGGCCCGTCAATCAAGTAATTGTCCAGCAAGTAATTATCAATTAACGGCATTTACTGCACCGCCTTTTCTAAAATCAACGTCACCCAACTATTTGTTCCAGTTGAAATAAAGTTGGTCGGCCTTCCCTTAGGTAAGAATACCTTAGGCAACGGAACAATAAGCGTGTCTCTTGCTTTAATGACTTTCTTACTTATCAAATACCAACCAGTATTCATAGACACCTCCGAGGATACGCTTCCGTGTCCATTACAAATGATAATAGAGCGAATGATAGAATCAAAGTCATTTGAAGGAATAGAGTCTGCACTGGTCGCTGTTACCTTTACGAAAGGATATCCTGCCGGTTCATAATTTCGTTCGAATCCAGTTAAAAATATGGACAATCCAGAAATGTTAGATGATATATAAATTTCTTCTCCTTGAATTATTGGAATATCTAATTCGGAAAGAACTAAAGTAGCGCCAGGCTTTATCACATGGTTTTGAGCGATACGAGATCCGCCGATAGTCAAAGTAAATAACGCGTCAGACGCACTGTAGTTGCAAATAATAGCTGACTTAACCACAGCATACTTATTCGTTGGGACGGTATATACCTTCGAAGACGTGGTAGGTACGTTACCTTCGAATAAATTTTTGATTGTATCTGCCATTATTCAATCGGCCCCCAAACGTTTCGTTTATTTTGTTGTTGCAGCAAAGTACGAACAGCCTCGTTAACCGCGGTCTCGACCACTGACACCGCCCCCGCGTTTTGACGCATGAGATCGTTCATATCCGTAAGCAATGCCTTTTCATTTTCGGCTATTGATCCGACGAATTGAGCAACCGGAGACGTGTCCAGCATAAAGTAAGTTACCGTGTACGTGGCTGACGGATCAAACGCATCTTTCACCAGATTCGCTCTTGCTGTTCCGTAAGCATCCATCACGTTTCTACCAATAGCCCATCGATCATCTTTAGCACCATTTTTATAAATCGCGAGAATATTCCTTGCTTTAGTTTTAAGCAATGAGTGCGGAACAGATGTATAGTTAATCTCACGTCTACCGACAATATTTACCGTATTTTCTGAGGCCGGCGTATATTCACGCAGCATGATGCCCGTGTCGACTTCAACTTGGTTATTACCTTCAACTAACGTCAATTTTCCTTCTGACGTGATTGCTTCGACAGTTGGCGTTGCAAGTTGATATACAAGCTGGTATGACGAAATTGTCCCATCTTTAATAGAGGGAGAACTCTCGTTTACTGGTACTGATGTTCTTAAATGTGCCCATGTGCTATTCCAGTTAGCTGGAGGTGAATATCCTATCGGCGTCCATGTTTTTTGAGCCGCGTTTGTCGGATCATTGTAAGCGCTGGCACTCATGTTACGCATTGTCCATCCCATGAAATATGCATACCGCTCTTCGACTGTTGGCGTGTATGAGTCTCCCCATCCACTGTCTGAGTTAGAAACGCTTATAGCAAAATTACTATTCATCCTATCAACTGCCCATCCATCTGCACTTGCTTCGTGTTGTCCCCAAGTTAAGATTTTCCCATTGTATTTAACAGCAACTGCTTCCCCTACAGAATCATAGTTATAATCGATTCCTGGTAATTTAGGATAGAGTGTTTTATATCCTGCTTTATTGCCAACTATTGAAGATGTAAGCTTGCTTCCATCCAAGACAACATTTTGCCACTTCTTTAATTTGAAATATTGACCGTCCTTCTCGAAAACTTCATCAGCATTAGTCTCGGTCAATGGATCAGCGTATAGATCCGTTTGCAATGCGAGCATAGTGTCTTCGCGTGGTTTGAATGGTTTTGGCATGTTGCCGAGCGTCAGCATTGGGTTAATAATTGTGTCAGCACGGTTTCCCGTGCCGTTGACATAAACAGAAATTTGCGTAAGATTACCGCTATTGAACGTTCCGCCATTGTTACTGTAATTAAGTAGTACCGTCTGCTCGTCTACAGAAAAAACAGCTAACATACCCTTACCTTTTAAAGTTGAGAAAGATAAATGATAATCTTTTTGTGGACAGATAGTGACAAGGATCCGTGTCCATGGATCTGTAGATTCTGATGTTTGTTCATACACATATGGGCTGATTATCTTGGAATTTTTGGTAATTAACGCAGCTTCATAAAATGAAGGCAACAAATTCTCTCCATAACGAATTACGTATGGATTCCGCACAGGTTGAACACTATCAACGTATGGATATTTATCTGCTACCTGTTCCGGAGTCATGCTGTTCAATGCTGCGTATTCTGCTGCACTGACTTCGTAAAGGCGGACATTGTCCGCATTGAATACTTGCCCCGCTACCCCGCTACCAACAACTGCAATCGCATGGGTTGAGGCTGTCGCCGTGAAGCTAGCGAATGAAGTCCCAAAGGTCGATCCCGTTACTTTATTTCCGTTAACTACAGTGGATATTGAAACGAATGCGCTACTAGTTGATACGTTTTTGATATCAGCTACTAGAACATATGTCTTACCGACTGACGTAGACACTTCCTTGCTTATGTTGCTGTTAGTCGAGGCAAGGGTTACTTTTAATGAACTCAGACTTCCCTGGGCATACGTAGAAGTGTCTAAAGTTGCTGACGCAGCGCCTATACCCCAGTTACTATATCCCTCAAAGCCTCCATCCCGCCCCAACAAGTTCACAAGCGTTCGACCCTTCAATCCTTCCAATTTAAATGCCGAGGAACGTCTAGCATGAACAACTTGCAATCCAGGCTCCAACGTCACCGATCTACGCTTCTCGGTATCCAACCGCTCCTGAATACTACTCACCTGTGCTGCGGTTTCCTCAGCCTTTTCTTCCACTTGCCCTACACCGTCATCAACCTTCTCCCAGTTCTGATCCAAATACTTATCCAGATCAAAATAGGTTGTCGATGGCGAGGAACGGTCAATTTTATTCAACCCAAGATTCGGTGTTTTTGGTTCATTCATTTAAGCTCCACCTCCTAAAAATTTATCCTGACGGGTCTGTTCGATCTCAGCCAGCGTCATGCTTTCCACTTCCGCAATCGTCAAATACCGCAGACGATAGTCCACGGTCATATGTGCCGGTTTAATATCCTCAATTGCTGCCTTAAGATCGTCCAGATTGGGCGGCAAGCCCCATGTGTCGATAAAGCGAATTCGGATCAAGTATTCCTCGGGCGACACAGATACATCAATCCCACCGCTTTCGTAGGCCTGCGCCACGTTCTTGAGCATCGAGCCAGAGACTTTGCCGCTGCCGCGCATTTTGGAAATGATTACGGATCTCCGCTGGTCGTCTGGCTTGGCTTGATTCGTCGGAATCTGCAAATCCCGCTCATAACGTTCCAATGTCCAGGTCGCAGACTCCGGGTAGAATTGATCCAGCACACTTTCCAAACCCACCGTAAGCTTGTCCAGCTCTACACCTTCGGTCTCCGTGAGAAGCTGCATCTCAAGCACATTTTCATACAACGGGGGCAAAAGAGTCATTAACATCTCTGATTTACTCATGTCACCTTCACCGTCCCAAGAACGGCTACGGCGCCGGGGGCGATCTCCAGATTGGACATACCACCATTCACCAGCAGATCGCTATAGTCGATCACGGGTGGGATATCCAGAATGACATTGGCAATACGTGTCCAACGCACCAACGGATCGGCAAAAGCCAGTTCTTTCAGATACGCCATAACTCCCGTTTCAATTAGTGTCTTCACGCCCTCGTACGTTGAACCAGAAGCAAGTGTGACCTGCACCTCCACATCAATGGGTACTTCTTCCGCCCCCACCACCGTAACCACAGGTCCAATTGGAGCAGCACCTTCGCCCATTCCATCCTGGGTTGGATCGATATATTTCTGAACTGCCTCAATGACCGCCTCAGCAGGTGTTTGCATTTCGTTATTCAGCAATGCCACTTTGACTGTACCGGGACCGTCCCACAGTGGAAAAGCTTTTGCTTTGCCCACACCGGAGTTTTCCCGTGCCCATAACTCATACTGATATTTGTTCGCACTCGTGACCGGACGGGAAACTTTGTCCTGATATCGGTCATACAAAGCCTGATCCGTTTCCTCGTCTTCTCCAGGAACCAGCAACTGTGTCAATTCGGCTGTGGTAAGACCAGCAATATAATCGATGGGCAGCAGTGCCCCCGTATATTCATTACCTTCCGCTCCCGCGACCTCACATTCCAACACATATTGCCCTGCCGCGATGCGTTCCACAACAACATACACCCGATCCCCAGTGGAAAAACGACTCTCCAAAGGAACTTCAACAGGCTTCCCTTCGTTATCCCGAAAACTACCAACCCAACGCGCCTTCGTGGCCGGCTTCCGACTAATGCCCGACCAAGCCACCGCGCGATCCAGATACTCTCCAGAGGCTGTATCTGCAAACTTCAGATTGGCGTTCACATCCAGCTCGATATACATCTGAGCCATTTCCACAGCCGCTGGCGCAAGCGCATCATAGATAATGCTGCCTTCACGTTTATCCACACCATCTGGTACCCTATCCAGCATTCGGTTTAAAATAACTTCAAACGTCTGCTCTTCATACATTCATGTTCACCTCCGTCTCTTCCCTGAAGCTGCCAAAATCTGTTTCCACGGTAAACGAAACCCTTACTCCATCGGCCTCGTGGACAAAATCGAACTCCGTTACATCCGATATACGATCATCCGGAAGCAACGCTTCGCGAATCCAGCGCTCCAGTTCCGATTCAACCATGGATCTCCCGGCCATTCCTTCCCAGGACCATTCCATGCCGTAATCCGAGGAATAGATTAGATGCTCGTAGCGGCGTGTAGACAACGCTTTATACACCGCCTGTTTTACCGCATCTTTTCCATCCAGTTGCAATCTTCCAATTCGTTGTCCTGAAGCTTGAAATACATACGTTAGACTTGGAAGCACAACAGCTTCTTCCTGATCTTCTGCACTTATCTGCGCACCCTGTGGAATCATGGATTCACCAGCCGATCCAGCACGACAAAGCTGTCTCCGCCTTGAACACGTAACAACAAGACATGATCACCCACGGTCCAAGCTTTGTTCACTACGGACTCTGGCAGTACCAGAAAAGGCTCAGCCAATGCCAGCCGTTGTTCAACGGTAATCTCCAGAGGCTGCGTGTTTGTCACGCTTCCGTACATTATCTGAACGGGAGACTTGGCATCTACGGCAGCCACCGCCGCCTTTTTAATCACGTCCAGCATCATTTATCGTTACACCACCTTCAAATCCAGTGACATCGTATGCACGCCCCCCTGTATCTTATGCGTACATTCGTCTACCAGAAAATATTGATTAATCTTCAGTTCATCGATCTGGATGTTGACAAAACTGCCTGCCCTCACCTTGAAATCACCAAGCGCATCCACCTTCAACGTCTGCGTCTCGCGATTGCGGAGGGTCATCAGGGTCTTGAGCATTTCATCAATCTGACCTTCGTTCAGGCCATCATCCGCTTTTTGGTACAAAAAAAGCAGCCCCCATTGACGGATGCTGCCTGAATCCTGATGAACAAACGTTTCTCTTTTTCCCGTATCCTTGTTATCCCGATACAGCTTAATCTTGTTATACGTCTGGTCGTCAATTGACCGCGTATAACTGTAATCCGTGAGCAGACTGTTATCCCCAATAACAAAGCCGTAAGGCATCTCTTCCACATCCCGAAGCACAAGTTTGCCGAAATCATCGTAAAAGATGTAGTTTTTACCACCATAGATGAGCGTTCGGTCGAGCGCCTCACAGATCATGTCGATCAGCTTTTTGTTATCAAATAACATGCGCGGAATAACATACTTTGGCTGAATCAGATCACCTGTTTTCAACAGAAAGTCTTTGGCAATTCGTTTGATCACATCCGTAGCCGTTGCGTTAACGAACTTGTAAGTCTGATTCGCGGTTAGATAACGAGTCTGGTCGTAGGCTTTGATTTTGACACTTTCGTCCTTGCCACTATCCACCGAGAAGATATATCCGTAAAATATGCCTACCTCGTTGCTGATATATTTCACGACAAATCCATTCTCATAGGTGAATTGCTTATTCTGGTACAGGCTGCCCTTGATCAACGTGAATTCCAGAGAGGAGGGCTTGCCGATACGGGAGGTTTTGTACGTAATGTCGCCGGCAATTTCGCTAATGTCCCAGATGTTGCCCTGTTTGTCATCCAGCAATAACCGTTCCTTCATGTTTGCCAGCTTATCATCCAGCCTGATCTGCTCTTGCATATTCCCTCTCCTTTCACGGAAGCTTGATCACAAGTCCAATCGGCAGCTTCTTCAGTTGTGCATCTTTGATGCCATTCAGCTTCTGCAGTTCTTTCCAGCGAGATCCATCTCCCAAATGGGTTTTGGCTACAGACCACAAGGAGTCTCCGGCTTTGAGTGTGACAGTCTTGGGCTGGATTTTTTCATTGGGCCGGGAGGATTTGGTTTTTGTTTTTGAAGCAGCCGTATCCTTGCTGTCCTTGAGTGGCACTACTTTTTTGGCGGCATAGAAAATGAACTGCTTCAGCTTGATATCATACTGAATATCCCCCACCGTACCCGCTGTCTCCTTCCAGTCGAAGCTCTCAATGGAAACCGCCATATTAATAGTGTACCTTGCACTGGAAAAGAACAGTCTGACGGGTCTGCCCGTCTGCATCCAGCGGATGATCTTTTTCACATATTCATAGGGATCACGGTAAAACTGCTTCTGAATTGCCGGATGTCTTGCATCGTAGTTCAGATGATACGGGCTGTAGTCTGCCGGAAAAATCCCGCTGAAACTGACTTCACGCAGCTTCGGCGACTTGATCACGTTAATTTCACCCAAAGCGCTAACGTTAAATGTACTGCCATCTCCCGAATCCGAAAACTCAATGCTCTCGGGTGTCACCGGGAAAAACATGTATTCGGAGCGGTTATTGAAGCTTAGTTGAATATAATATTCCACTTATCCATACACCCCCTGGGCACTGGAGACGATCTGACTGTTCAGTCCATCGGTGATTTTGCTGATGATGCTGTCCACATCATGTCCGCTGTTGATATCCCCTGTGGTGACCTGAACGGTTGGCGTCAGACTGACAAATCGCTGAATCGCCTGCATCTCTGCAAGCTCACGCATCAGTTTCAGATCCTCGCTCGTCACATCCACTGTGCCGTCCACGTCACCGATCTTGTCCACCTGTCCGATATTGTTGATTTTGTTGATGTTACTCATGTTGCTGTTGGGAACAATATTGGGAGCAGGTGCAGTTGGCATCGATGGCATGGAAGGCGTTTTGGGAGTTGAGCCGCCAAAGTTTCCGGGTAATTTTGTTTCTTTGGAACTTGGAACAGGCAGAGAAGGTATTTTTGATAATAGATTTTTTGCTATATCTTGTCCCTTGTCAGAAACCTTTGGATCGAATTCTCCATCCATCCGTTTCATGTGGAATACATCTTTGTCACTTTGTGGCTCAATTGATTTCAGTGTATCCATCCAACCCTTGACGCTTTTGCTAGCAATGTTGATATCGGCTTCGGACATGACAGCAAAATTTGTACCAAAGATATCATTAATAAAGGAAGCTACCTTCCCAATTGCCCCCATCGCTTTGCCCAGAAAGTCCTCAATTCCTACAATAAGATTGTAAAATATCTGCATCCCGAACATTCCCAAATCGTAAAGCAATTTTTGGAATGCATAGAATGGGTCTTTGAAGACATTGGCTATGAACTCTGCGAATATAGCAAATCGATTCCACATCGTGGCAATCACAACCCTTACCATCTCTCCAAGCAGCATAAATGTACCGATAATTGCTCCCAAAATCTCAGTTCCCGATATTCCCATCATGCTTAAAATACCGATAACAGCTGCAATGGCAGCGATGACGAGCAGAATAGGCCAATTCAGTAATAACCAGGCTGCAACCAAACTGTAAACTTGGATAATGACCAAAGCCAGAGCCACAAGCGCAAGCGCCATAAGGATCGGCTGAATAATATCCCAGTTTTGTTGGATCACACTTGCTATATACAGAATGCCATTTACCAGCATCGTCAGCGCGTTTGCCGCAACCGTAAATGCATTGCTAAGCCATTCAATAATGCCAGTGAATTCACCATTGGCAAATGCCTCATTTAATCGATCTAGTAGAGGCGTCAAGGCAACAAGAGCTACCTGTCCAATCTGGCCCAGAACCCCATTAAACTGATTCACAAGCATGTTCCACTTCTGTAGTGGTGAATCCAGCATAGTGTCAAAAGCCTGTTGGGTATAGCCTTGTTTTTGCAAAATGACATCAAGCTTGGTGATAAATCCATCCAGATTGGATGAATCGATAGTTTGTTGCAGACCCGCTCCACTTAGAGCTTCAGCAGGAATGTTAAAAGAATTAGCAAGTTCACCATTGTCTCCGTTCATGGCAGCAACCAAGGCACTGGATGCATCTGACATACTTTTCCCATCTGGAGAAAGCATACTCAACCGTTTAGTCATATCTCTCAGTTGGTCAACCTGATCCGTATTCTGTGCATACGGAATGAGAGATAGTGTACCTTTCAAAGCATCCGTAACATTCTGTCCGCTCTTGAAAGCTTCCGCACGGTAGCGATTAAAGATCGTCTCCCCCTGAGCATCATCACCCGTAGCAGCCATATAGCGATGCTTCAGATCCTCTTCTTGTGCTGCTGGAACAAGAACCGCTTGTCCTGCTGACTTGATCATGCTGATCCAGGCTCTTACACGCCCGGCTCCTTCTGCAAAAGCCGCGTTCACTTTGGCTTGTTCCTCGGATACGCCCTGCAGCAATTTGGATGCCATTGCAATACTGTTCAGTCGAGCAGAATTAAACATGGTACTTATAGCAGCAGGTAATTGTTGAAATTGCGTTACTATACGTGTTGAAGTAAGGTACAGTCTTGCAAACATGGCATACATTCATTTCTCCCTCCTTTCCTTTTTATTTCTTTCGGGCGCGATTCTTGGACCGTTCTTTCTTCTCTTCCTCCACCCGGATGGAGATCATCGCATAGATTGCCGCTCGTTCTCGCATAGAGAAGGCCATTAGCTCATGCGGCAAAATGTTTAATTCATGGAGAGCGTAATAAGCCAGATTGGCTTCGGAATCGCCCTCTTTAATTAGTTTTTTACGTCATCCACCAGTTCGTTCATATCCTGATTGAAGCCGTTCAGCTTCTGGACCTGTTCACCGAGCGAAGCAAATTCCCCAGGCAACAGCATTTTCCGCAAAAGCGATTCCGCCCCCATCACGCCATATGAACGCTGGAGTTCTGCGTTTTTCAAATCGGGATAAACGACACTTGCGCTCATCAGGCGAGCCATGTAATCATTCGCATCGATGTCGGGTGTGTAGACACCGTTCTTGCCCTTGATTTTGCGGGTAGCCGCTTTGCGGCATTCCTGGTTTTCGTCCTCGGTCATGCTGCGCAGTTTCCATGCAACCGGCTCGCCTTTCTCATCTTTGAATCGGGGGGATACGATAAACTCCTCCGTTGTATCTGTTGCTGCATTTTGGGCAAAAAACATACTCAATCCACTCATGTATTGTTCCTCCTCTAAAGTTAGGTCCCCCGCCGCACGAAGCGGCGAAGAACAGTATTTTGACACGCCAAATAGCCCGTAACACAGGCAAGTGGAACAGGTTTCTTTTACAAACCCGCTGCTAATTTATACTCTTTATAAATCTTAAGGTATTATGCTTTCTACGCTACATTACTTCGGCAGATTGAACGATACAGGCATATCGACATCTTCAAAGGTAAAGCTCACTTCTTCCTCCAACGCCTCGGCCTCGGTATCCAGGGATGCCATAATCACACTGTCGAGGTTGACGCCTTTGAGTGTAACGGTCTGTTTGCCAATCGTAGAGGAAGGATCTTCGTTGGTCACTTCAATGTCGAAGTACGTATCTACACCATTCTGCATGTACTGGAGCATCAGCTCGCGGAAACGGGAAGTGGTATAAAAGATCGTCATGGAACCTGAGCCAGACCAACCGGTTGCTTTGTGCTGTACGCCGCGGCGACCCAAGGTTTTGACCTCTGCTTTTTGTTTCTCCACTGTTGCTTCCAGCGTCTTCACATAGAACATTTCTTCCGTCTGTCCGTTAATCGTTGCGTATGCGCGGCCTTCCTGACCGGAGATCGTGTCACTTGCTTTCAAAAATGCCATCTTAAACCACCTTCACTTTCATATATACTTTTTCAACGGAATCCACAGGTTGGACCTGAATCTCGATCAGAATACTGTCAGTTTCATTGCCCGGAGCAACAGTGATATCTGTTTTGGAATCGAAATTTTGAATCGCCCCAATATCCTGAAGCTGCTTCAGATAAGTGACACATTGGGAACGGAACAGGCTGCGCCCATCTTCGTTATTGTTCACTTTGCCGATATAATAGGACTCGAAAATCCGTTTCATATCGTTAGCGATGCCATCGAGAACACGGACAACACGGTTTTTGGCAAAATGACGTGCCTTATCCGGTGTCACCGAACGGAACGTATTTACATCCTGCTCCACCACCGCGCGGTTGCTGCTCGCTGTAAACACAAACTCGCCGTTGCGCAATGCTGCTTCTGTCTCAGTATGTGTCAATCTGCCATTCACATCCACGGCATCGTCATATGCACGGAACGTCAGAGATTCATTCAGGTTAGCTCCCGCTGTTGCACCGGCAGTCCATGCTACGGTTTGTTTTGGCGTAAGAACGGTACCGTCTGCGAGCACAACACCATTTTTGACACTGATAATGCCTTCATGATCTGCAGCCGGATAATCCGACAGAACCAGTTGTACCTTCTTGCCCTCGGTATCACGCAAACGCTTGATGTAGGCTGTGTAGACTGACTTGAGTGTAGCATCGTCTGAGATCAGACCAACCGTGTTAAAATCCAGTACTTCCAGCTTGGTCAGAAAATCAGCATGCTCTTGGTTAGATGCTGTACCATCCAAACCACCTGTTAGTGGAAGTGACGCTGTAGCTGTGAGTGCACCTTCACCAGTAAATGTAACGTATGCGTTGGATACCAGAGCTTCGATGCTGGACGAAGTTTGTTTGTCCACTTCTTTACCCGCAAGCAAAGTAGAGACATCCAGTTGTTCCGGTTCATTGATATTTGCAGAGATTACAACAGCCAGATCATTACCGCGTACGCCGCCGTGTTGGGCTGTTACTGTCAGTTTATCCAAGGTTGCCTTGGCTTGGGTACCTGCATTGAGTCGGTAAAGAAGCAAGGTCTGCGCCCGTTTCAATGCCTCGCGAATCAGCAGCAATTGCGGTGCTGTCCAGTCATAGCCCAATTTGGCTTGTACATCTTCACCTGCTTGTACCGTCAGGATTGAGCCTGTTTGCCCCCATGACAATGGAAGTGCCAAAGCCACCGTTCCCCGCTCTCCTACCGTTCCCGGCAATGAGCCCTCTGATGCAAAATTCATATATACGCCAGGGCGTACCTTGTTTTGTGTCGTCCATGTTCCTCCAGCCATTATTGTGCCTCCCCATTCATGAATTGTTGGATGTGTTCTTGCGCTTCTTCTATGGTGTATGTTTGTTTTTCCAGCAGAACTGCTGCCAAAATATCTTTCTCGATCCGGCTAAGTTGCCGGGATTCGGCGAACTGTGCTTTGCTGTATTTTTGATTGTTTTTCTGTTGAGCTTCCGTTTTTTTAGGGTCCGATTCTTTTTTCGTAAACATCGCCAATGCGCCTCCTATTCCTTTCATGTTAATCCCCTCATTTGATTATTTAAGTTCAACCAAAGAATAATTACATTTGCCACTCCGATGACAGAACAACCTTCCGATCGCTGTTATCCCCAGATTTTTTTGACTCCCTTTTTAAAGGGGAAAATCCAGGGATAAAGGCGCACGCTCCGCTTCTTCAGGTTATTTCTGTCCTCTCCGTTTTCGTGTAAATGTTAGTTCAATTTATATAGTTATTCTTTAGCAGCTTTAAGTGCAGTAGAACGCTGTTCCAGTTGTTGCATGGTAGCGGCGGACTCCGACACTTTGGTGGTTCGCATGGTGTAATACACCAGCATTCGAGGCGTATCGTTCTCAGTCTCCCAACGCAATTCCGTTGCGCGATAGGACGTTCCCTCCACGTCGATGGTTTCCAATGCTTCGAATAGTTCGTCCGGTAGAGTTGCCGGGATATCGTTTGGATCGAGCCATCGGATTTCAAAGCCGTAAGATTGCACGAAGCGATCGCTTCGTTCACGGGTAAGTTGGGCGGATAGCAGGCGGTAGGTGATGCCTTTGGAGTCTGAGGTGGAGCTTGTATCGCCTGTTGCAGGTTGGATCGGGATGTTGGGGAAATGCCGCGTCAGAGCGTCTGCGATGGCAGTGGTTAGTTGGTTTGTACTCATGGTTCACCTCCTTTTTATTGGTGAGAACTGAAATTAAGTCAGGTCTCCTATTTAACAAGGACTAGCATCCGATCTTACGTGTTATAAATATACGTTCAGAGCTGATCCTGTGAGAGACTTAATCGGCGCACCCAGTTTGCCTCCATTTTCAATAATGGACAACAACTCATTTGCGATATAAAAAGGCGAGCGCATCTTACGTGTGATCCCGAATAATCCAGTATTACTCTTGGTGTGCCTGTCATGTCTGCCGCCGCAAACCCTTCTTTGTAATAGGAAAAGCCTCCTGACCGCTCCAGAGGACATAATAAAAAACGCCTTGCGGCGCTTATGCTGTTGCGTTAATAACATCCGACACGACTGCTTTAAGGTTATATAGATTAGGTACCTGTTCCAGTTTATACGTGCCGGTCATGACCAAACTGACCCAAACTTTGACCAGTCCGCTGTTAGATGTAAATGTCATCGCTTATCCCCTCATGCCTGACCTGCAGCGATCATCATAGTCAGTTCTGCTACTGCAGTTTTCAGCTCGGCGTTTTTCCTCTTTCAATGCGGCATTGTCAGCAAGAAGCCGCGCCGCCTTCGGGTTGTTCAGGACTGAATAGTCTGAATCAATAATCCTCTTTTCAATATCTACATTCAATACCGTTATGGTGTATGTGAACTCGTCGCCCGGCTTGTCCTTCTCCGTTTTGGCCACCGCGTACACATCCGACGCTGGTGGTTCTGTCGTCGAGATGGTCACAACGTTACCGGTTTCCTCGTAGTATTGCACATAATTGTAATCGGACATGATCGCGCCTCCTTATTAGACGTAAGATCCGCCCGCACTGGCGTTCCAAATCTCTTTGCTGTCCAGCAAGATGCGGTAAAGACGCACACGTTTCCATACGGCTACGCCGCCGTTGTTTGAAGCGTGCGCCCGCAAATAGTAGGGCCCGGACAGACTGGACACGCTTAAGCTGACTGTAGTCCTTGTCGTCAGTGAACCACGATACGTTCGAGCGTCAAATGTTCCAGCTCCACCCATCTGCGAAGAGGAAGCAATAAAGATTCCGTCCGATTGGATGTCAGATGAACCTTCTAGAGCGTAATCGAACACCACATAAGAAACGCCAGTTAAATCCACTGGTATGTTTGTCACCACAGCTGCCTCGCCGCCGCCCGTGCTTGAGTTATATGCGTAGCATTCGACATGGTCCGATTGTTTGACCACATATGAATTGCTACCCCATACGTAACCCTTACGCATAGTCGGTGCGATTGACCAAATGGGTCGCCATACTCCCCCGGCTTTCGCATAAATTTGTTGGACAGCCCGCCAATTCCCTGAGACCTTGACTGATAACTTATTAGGCGTTTTCCAAGTCCCGCCAACCTTAATGCCTAAAGCCATGCATTATGCTCCTCCCCTCTATCATGAGTATTGATACCAGATGTCACCGTCATTGCCGCCAGAAGGCGCTACAGACGAGATAATATGCCTGTTTTTAGCATCAGCCACAGCCTGAAAAAGATCGGGACTCCAAGGCGACCAAGTGTTATTTTCTCTGGTTCTTTGATACAAAGTTTGTACCCCACCGTTGAGCCGACTAGCCCTTTGGAGTACATACCCGTTTCCATTTGTGTGGCATTGAACTTCAACGTACCACCACCATCCGTCGGCATTTGTCGGTAAGGGCGAATTTACTAAGTTATAGCCATTATACTGTCCATTAACCACCACAGAGTTAAGGTCAGTTCCTGCCGCTAATGATTGGTTTTTTCCATCATCAGCCGTTAATTTGTGCTTTTGGAACAAGTCCCCCATGTGAACAATTCGAGCCAAATTTGGCGTGAAAACCGCTCCTGCTGTGGTTGCGACCGGGCCTGTATCAAACATGTAAACTTCCGTCGCAACAGCGCCTGAATACCGCATGTAAATACCACGAGCGCCTAAGTTAGAATGATTGTTTTCGTACTTGAATGTATTCCCATCAAGAAAACAGTTACTACCGTACAACACCGAACCATTTGAAGAGCCAGAAAACGTTCCCCACTGATTCATAATCAATCGTCCTGTCATAGCTCCGCCTGTACGCAACAAGCTTGCTGCTTTAGCTGCTGTCAACGCATCCCTTACCGCCTTCTCCGTCGCCGCCACCGTCTCAGACGAGCCATCCGTCTTATTCGACAATTGCACCTTCCCTTTCTGCGTCAAAGACGCATCAGGAATATCCATCTGACTCACCGCTTCACGAAGCGTATCCAAATCCGCCTGCGTCGCAACACCAGCATCAATCTTTTCAAAAATTCCATTAATACTCTCCCGGGTCACATTCTCGTTCCCCAAAGGTAGAGGTAACTTCAATCGATCCGTTTCTTGTGGCATTACGCCCACACCTCCAGTTCATTCCACGTCAAGGACGCGGCATCCAGTTCATCCCACGTTTTTTGTCGCTTGTCCAGATCATCCCAGACCAGATAACGATACTCATATTCCACGGCCATATGGGCCGGTTTCAATTCTTCAATCGCCCGTTTGAGGTCATCGATATTAGGCGGAATGCCCAGCGTATCCACAAAGCTTACTGTAAAACTCCACGCTTCCGACTGAAAAGTTACATCCACCTTGCCCCCGGCATACGCCTCAGCCACATTCGCAACCTGCCTGCACGAAAACTTTCCTGCCCCGCGCAACTTCGACTCCACCACCGCACGCCGCTGCTCCAGAGGTTTGAGACGATCTGTCTCAATGCCAAGCTCCTGTTCCCAGAAGTCCAGCCCCCACGTCGCCGTGCGGACAAAAAACTGCTCCAGCGTCTCATCCAACGCCTGGTACAACAGATCCATCTCGGTGCCTTTGGCCTGCATATCGGCCTGCATTACACGAGAAGTCTCATAGTACCTTGGCAAATACGAGAACAATTCCCGCCCTTTCTCACTCGTTAGTCCAACATCTACAATAGAAGGAGCACTCATGCCCTGTCCCCTCCCTTCCTTGCACATCAATATGGAGCGTCTCGCTCACCAGATCCAACCCAGATCGGCGTATTTCTCCCAATCTTCCTCGGTCTCTACATTCCCTAACTACTTCCTCATCCACCATCTGCCCAACACTACTCATGCACATCCACCGCCCCCAGCACGGCGACCTGACTCGCGGTCATCTCGATATTCTGGTCACTCACACCGTTCACGGTCAGCTCCGAATAGTCGATAATGGGCGGAATGTCCAATAGAATCGCGGCAATACGGGTGTAACGAACGAGCGGATCGGCAAAAGCCAACTGTTTCAAATACGCGGTCACCCCGCGTTCGATCAATGACCGTACATCGGCCAATGTCGCATCACTTGCCAACGTCAACTTCACCTGAATGTTCATTGGCACTTCCTCGGCGGGCATCACGGACACCACTGGCCCCGCCGGGGCAACACCTTCACCCTGTCCATCCTGCGTAGGATCGACGTACTTCTGCACAGCCGCCACCAGATCAGTACCTGCAGCACGTTTGTCCGTGTCAAGCAGATACAATCCCACCGTGCCTGGCCCCTGCCATAACGGAATCACACGCGTTGCACCAACACCTGGCACTTCACTGGCCCATTGCACATATTGTGCTTTGTTGCCGCTTGTCCCTTGGTTGCGGACTTTGGCATAAAAGCGTTCCAACAATGCCGTATCGGCCTCAATATCCGCACCGCCTTTGATCACATCAACGTTCGTGACAGAGGTCACGCCACTTACAGGTGTAGACAACACAGTTACCGTGCCCGCAGGCACATTGCTCTCTTTTCCGGCAACAAGCGCTCGCACGCCTACCACACCGGAGCCCTCAGCATCCAGTTCCACACGTCCTACCGTCTCATATTCGAGCGAAGCTTCAGCAGATACTTCATCCGCGAGCGTAGCTACGACCGTTCCAGCAGGCACCACTTTCACCGGCGTACCCGCGAATCTCACAGCACCCTGAGCTGCCACAGCAGCTCGCCGCGTAATACCGTGCTCTCCCGCCCGCAGATCCAGCTCTTCCGAACGAAAATTCGGATCACTGCTCGCAGCCGTACTTGCAAACCCCCGCCGCAGTAATTCCTGCGCCCACAACGCCGCCTCAGACAGCATAAACGCTACTGGAGCTTCCGCATCCCACAGGAACGAACCCTCCGACTTATCCAGATCCGCGGGCAGACGATCCAGCATACGCTGCATAATCTGTTCCTCCGTCTGGTCCTCCAAATAACGCGGAATCTCAGCCATCCCGTCAGATCACCTCACTTTCCAGAATAAACATCTCTTCCTGCACACTCGCCACCCGACAAGAGAACATGCACTGCTCCCGATTCCAATCGAACGTGAACTGGTCTACCGAATCCGTGCGTGGATCAGCCAGCAACGTCTCCGTCACCATCCGTGTAATCTCACTTTCCATCACACCCCGGCTATCACCCTGCCCTACCAGATCCTCCAGCTCCGAACCATAGTTCCGGGAGTAAATCACATGTCTGTACCGTGGCGTTTTCACTGCCTTAATACACCACTGCACCCAGGCTTCATGCGCACCCGCCGCAGCTACTTTGCCACTCGGGGTCAATACAAAATCCCCTGCATCATAATCGAATCGCCAGCTCCGTCCAAAGCGTACCTCATCCGAAGCCGTCCCCGACAGATCCTCCTCATCTCCCCAGACCACACCCGTTTCCGGGAACAAACTAGGCATGCGCACTCACCACCTTACACAGCACCACAATGTCGTTACCGCCATTCACCCGCATCGCCAGCACGCGATCTCCCGCTTTTAATCCTTTACCAAGAGACCACACCGCTTCTTCCACTTCCTCTTCTTGCAAAAGAAACCGTCCCGTGCCCGTCGTTCCGCCATTTGCCACGTCAGGTATACCGGAAATCGCGCCAGCAGCCTCGCGCTCCGGCAGTCCAAGCGTGCCCGGTAACTCGGCCACGAGATAATCCTGCACTTCGTGCTTGAAATCATCCAGCTTCACGCCGGATGAGGTCATCGTACCCAGTACTGCTCCCAGACCGCTCAAGGCCTGACGAGAATGGGTACTCATCGCGCCCCGCATGACGTCGGCAAAATGCCCATACGGATCATCTTTATTCAAGGTAATACCTCCTTTTCACCAGCTCAGCAGTCCCCAGCTCCAACGTCATCGTTCCAGGTCCGGCAGACAGATCACGGCTGACCGACATCACGATTAGCTTCAATCCTTTCAACAACACTGCGTCCCCGGCGCGAATCGTATTCACATCCGGTGCGGATATCGTAAAGGTCTCCTGAATCCCCGTCAGATGACTTTTCGCCAGTTTCTTAGCGGCGGTTGCTGTTTTGACCTGATCGTCTTCAATCAGCTTTTGCAATGTGCCCAGTTCTTCCACACCATTCTGCTCAATCGCGAGCACTTTGGAAGGGACCTCTTTGCCACTCGTGGACTCCGAAGCTGCCATGACTTTAACTTTGGTAACCGCTCCTTCGAGCGTACGCATCTGGGTCAGATCAATTAGTCGATCCAGCTCATATACCTTTGCATTACTTCCGACCTGAAAGAGCTGCAACCCGCCGGGGGTCATCCGTGGATGATACATCTCCCCGCCGGACTTCGCCGTTTCCTTCAGATCGGCAAACATCATCGAGAAGATCGTCTGTGACCGATACACGGCTTTTCCCAGCTTTGTCTTGGTTTCCGGCAATGTAGCGTATGGAATCTTCCACTCTTTGGCGTAGGTTTTGAGTCGCTGCGTAGCAGTCTGATCCTTCGGCAACAGGAACTCATCCTCCGATTTTTCCAGATATATCATTCGGTCGTACACCGTGAGAGATAGCCGCTTAGTGCCGCTGTTCGAGCTTTCCACCTCCCAGATGACCGCAGGATGCAGCAGATGAACCATGGATTTTTCGCCAAAAGGAACCCCGCTAATCCGCACCGCCATACCCGGTGAGATCGAAGGCAGACCGGAAGATGCAGACACCGCCAGCCGGATGTTAGCCTGATAGGCAATCTGGTCAAGCGAGTCCTTCAGCGTAATCGTCTCCACCAACTTGGTGATGTCGTATTTGTCGTCGACAATGACCTTGTAGGTCATGGCATCACCAGCTTTTGTCCGGGCTTGATCCGGTTCGGATCACTCCCGATGATCTTTGCGTTGAGCTTGTAGATCTCGTTCCATTTGGAACTGCTACCCAGCTCAAGCTTTGCTATTTTGGACAGGGAGTCGCCAGATTTGACGGTGTAGGTCTTGCTGTTCTTTTTCAAATCGGTACGCGAACCTGACTTGCTCGCGGATGCCGCAGAGCCCACCTTCTCCACCTTGGAATCCCGCCATGTGCGTAGGGTCAGGTCGAAATAAATATCCCCTGTCTCCCCCCCACGAAAGCTCGAATTAAGCGAAACAATAAAAACAGGCACGTTCACGCCCGTCTCTGAAATGATGAAACGCAGCGGCTTTTTGGAGATGAGAAAAGTGTTCAACACATTCATCGCCACGCGTGGATCCAGAAAATATTTTTCATCCATGCAATAGGACGGATCATATCGTTTCGGAAAAAAAGAAGAGAAGGTGATCTCCTTCACCTTCTCCCCTTGTGCAAAATCAAACTCGCCATGCTCCAACATATTGACCGTTTCATATCCCTTAGATCTGGAAATATTAACTTCTTCAGGGTTTACCGGAAATTGAAATGGAGTATTGCCATCCTTCAACGTAAATGACATTTTGTTAGGACCAACTTTATCTTCAAGTACAGACATATCTGCGGCCTCCTTTCTGCTTAGGCCATAATTGTTTTGCGATTTTGCATCGCACGGCGGAACTCGTTAGATATCCGTTGCCCCACCTGGTGAGAAACTGCGTCATAATCAATCGCATTTTCGCGCACGGTCACCTGCACCGCACCTGGTGGAATATTGATCGCAATCTGATTGGTAGTTTCGGTTTTGAAATCCTTCAAGTAACCGGACAGACTGCTCATCTGGTCTTCGGATATCCGTACCGTCATCGTGGACGTTTTTCCAGTCGTCTGCGCGCCGTTACCAGCCGCCATCGCTTGGTTCTGCATTATGCTTGTACCCATGAATCCAGCAGAGGTAGGCTGGCCTACCTTGCTGTTCATATATGCGGCTGGGCCTGTCATAGTCAGTGCCGGTGGCATATAGGCAGGGGCCATCTGGGGGCCTGTTGCAACTGGAGACGGTGCGGCCACCGTTGCTGCCGAGATCGTCTTCTCTTCTTTTTTGGAACCAAAACCAAAGAAGTTGGATATGCCATCGGTGATTTTTTTTGTTTTCTCAGAGACGTAATCGGCTGCACCTGACAATGCATCACCTACACCTTCGGTAGCACTAGACATAAAGTTTCCAATATCCTTCGCTTTGTCTCCAATCCAGCCACCTGCTGTACTTCCGGCCCAACCACCTACTGCACCACCAACCCATGTCCCGATGCCAGGCAAAAGAACGCTACCGATGGCGCTACCAATCGCAGTACCTGCTGTGCCGCCAATCATCGAACCCACCGCTCGGCCACGCTCTTCCGGAGGTGCTGTCGCTACATTCGCTACATCAGCAAGCATGCTGATAGGTCCAAGCAACCTTTTTGCTCCTTTGGCAAAGCCACTACTTAAATTATCCATCAATCCATTACCAGCCAGCATGTCAGTTAAAGATCCCAATCCACCATCCGCAAATCCTAATCTACCGCTTCCTCGTATTCTTCTACCGCCTCCCCTATTACGGTTGCGATCGGCCGGAGGAGTCGGAGTATCAGGTACAGGATTGGGTACTGGTGATGGGCCCCGGTTCGAACGATTACTAGACCTTCTACCACTTCGGTAATTTCGTCTTCCACGATCTGATCCACCACCATCCGCATTCGGTGAACGAACTCTACGGTTCTTGCCCATCTTTCCACCTGTACAACAGCAGCATTTGGATGCTGGACTTCTGGTTGGATCTGATGCAGGACTTTCTTCTTTTTTCTTTTTGAACAATTTAAAAATATCTCCTACATTAAAGGCTGCATCCTTCAAATCATTGAATGCTTGGACCGCTGCAAGTACGTTTTCCCACCACTTTTTAGGTTCTTCTTCCTTCGTATTGTTAGTAATGTTTTTGTTGTTCTGGATCATGACAGCCATAGTTGGGCCAGTTGGCCCACCTTTGCCCATCGCCACTTCGATCTTCTGCCGAACCTCAAGCGATACTGTGCCCGAAGCCGTAACCATCTGGTCCCTGAAACTGTTCAGTTTCGCCCATGCGCGATCCAACGCTGGACTGAGCTTATCAATCAACCCAATCGTCGGTGTAATTCGCAGCCTGCTGATTCGCACAGCCATACTATAAATATGCTCCAACCTGCGTCCTGTCGTTCTCAGTTCATTGTTCACCTTAATCAGACTCTGATAACGAACTCTGCCCAGACGTTCGGTTGAGCGTTGGATCTGATCTAGGTATCGAAGGGTTGTCCGCATTTCCGCATTAGATTTGGATAAACCTACAATCATTTCTGCCATTTTTTCACCTCCTAGCCTATTTCGTTATCGATTCATTTGCGAAGTTATCGCTGACATTTCCTCTTCCGAGAACGCAATTAACAGCGAGCGCTCCCCACGTGGCAAAGACCAGAACTCTCCGGGCCGGAGATGATGACGTACCCACATGTGATACAGGAACGTGGTCATCCCGCCGGAGTGAATCAGTTTTTTAGGTCTTCAATCTCCACACCGAAGCCGGACAGCTCCAGCACTTTATCACCTACGGCATCCAATTCACCAGCCAGCAACATACGACGTACCGCCTGTTCGCCACCAGATAGCTTCATACGGCCAGTAATACGGGTATCCCCCCAGCCGGACAATTCCAGGCTGCGGACTTTTAATTTCACCGTTGCTTCAGAAATGAGCAGCGCGTTAAACGTTTCGGTATCCACCTTTTCCTCGGTGCGGCCTTTGGTCGTTTTTCGAATCGTACAGCGTTCGCGAATGTGATCCACTTTGGAAGACGTCAGTCCACGCAAAGTCAACAGCAGATCCAGACGCTGAATGCGCACATTCTCCTCTGGCAGACGTTCTGCTGCTTCAAACAACTGATCCAAGATCTGTTCTTCGGACATATTTTCATTCATACTCATCGGGCGTTATCTCCTTCTTATTTCACAAATGGGTTCATCTATGCCAGCTTCCAAGCCTGTAGAGACAACAAAGAGACCGAGATCATCTCGGCCCGCATTGGTGTCCATATTAATATGAAGTAACTATGCAACCAAGCTTAAGCAACTAACTCAATCACTTGCCTATTTCAAAGTTTAGTTCGCCACAATCGGATTCAGCAATTCAAATCCTTCAAACGTAAAGCCTGTTTCTTCCGGTACTTCTTCGCCAGCTGTCCAGTTGGCAAGCTGGATTTTGTCCACCATGCAACCTCTCAGCAATACACTCTCATGTCCATACGATTCTGGGTCGTTCAGCTTGGAAATAATCTCGAATTTGGTGAAGCCGCGCTGGATCATATCGGAAGTGACTTTGTAGCCCGTCATCGTGCCTGTTCCTTTTTTCGCGCCGTTTTTGTGCACCTTCCAGTCGTTACCGACCAGGTTCAGCTCACGCTTTTCAATCTCCACACTCGCTTCCAACTTGTTAATGTTTGTCTGCCACACACCATCGATATGCAACTGACCATGGGTACCGAGAATTACTCTTGACGCATCCAACATATATTTTCCTCCTTAAAATTAAAAAATCGCGTTTTCCTTTCACACAACCTTATTGCACGTAAAATGTGCCAAACAACTGCTCCATCACATCCGTCAGCTTCACGTTCCATTGCAGGAATACCTGATCCGCTTCCGGTTTGAGAACTGGAGCAGTGCCATAATACGCCGGATCAAGAATGACATCGTAACCGTCAGCTTCAATCACATTACTCTGTGCGAGCAACGCCAAATAGGCCTTCATGGCACTAATCAGTGCTTGACGACCCTCTTCAGTATTGTTCACTTTACCGATATACGTATCTTCCGCGGAGCGCTGCAAATCCGTGTTGATCGCATCCAAAACACGAATGGAACGGATTTTTTTCCACGCATTATTCTGTCCAGCGGCTGGCGTTACCAGTGTGTTTACACCACGAAGTGCTTTCACCTGGCGTCCATCATGGAAGAAAATAAATACGCCATTCTGTACCGCCTGCTCCTGTTCTGCACGCGTCCAGCGACGTGTCACATCATCGAACGGAGTAGCTGCATAGGTTGTGGATTGGTTCAGACGTTGTCCGGCGATCAGACCTGCAACATAGGCGGATGTTTCCGCCGAGCTGTAGAATGCATCTCCAAGGCGTACGCCTGTACCGACATTAATCACACCTTCATGGTTGAGCGCAAGCGAACGTGCTGCCGCTTTTTGTGCTGCTGTAGCAGAAGTGTCATCCGCTGAGGAACCGCCAAATACAGCCACCACCGGTTTACCTTCACTACGCACACGTTTCACCCATGCCGCAAAACTCGCAAGCAGAGGTGCATCAGCCGCCTGATCCAAAGCCAAGACGTCGAATTGCTCCCCTTCCAGCGCGCCCTGTACAGCAATGTACTCTGCATTGGTCAGGTCATCGTTGCCACTTACGCCGCCTTTGAATGCCGCACCCGCAATTGTTGCAACTACACCTGCATCATCGCCAATCGCCTGAGCCGTTAACCAGACATTTTGTTCATCCGCGTTGATCTCTTTTGCCAGAGAAGCTGCTGTAATATCCGCTGTCAGGAGCGCATACAACATCCGGTTGCCTTCAAAAAGGCGCACTTCATGCTTCGTATTATCAATCACACCTGGCTGGATGGTGACGTAGAATCTATTTGCACGATCTCCCGGATACTTCGCATCCAGTTGCAGAACATTGGCATCACTGCTGTCCTTCAAAGTAAGCGTGGCTGCTTTGGCCGCAGCACTTGCTACCCGATAAGCGAGCAACTTCTTCGGCCCACCCAACAGGGCGAGCTTCAAGGAAGTATAAGCCGTACCGTTATCCAGCACATTCGCCGCATAGATACGTTCAATCGCCGCTTCGCTCCCTACTTCAACAAAAGTCCCCACAGGACCCCAGTTGGCCTTGATTGGTACCACGACCGTTCCCCGCGTACCTGCCTGAATGGCCGAGGAGGCTGCCGCCTGAAAATTCATATATAAGCCCGGAAGGACCGGACGATTCGTTTGCTCCCAATTTCCACCTGCCATTATCCCTTCACCTTCGCTTTCATAAATTGGTTAATTCGTTCTTGCGTTTCTTCAATGGAAAACGTCTCTTGCGCCGCTTCGTACAGCGCACCGTACAGCACCTCTGCCTTAACGGCAAAGAGGGCTTCTGCATGATTCATCAATTCTGCCCGTGTATACCGCGGGGCTGTCTGTTTGCTTTTTTTCACTGAGCTTGCCATTGCCATCTCACCTCATTTGTTGGACTACTAATTTCGTGAAACGATGATCTTTAAGCTTGATCTATGAATTTTTGATCCTATGAATATGAAGCTATAATATTGAAGCCACATCTATCATTTCAAAGCTATAATCTGGAACCACTCTTAAAAGTGCATGTTCAAAAAGATCGGTTTTCAGTACCGAGAAGATGGGATGAAGTTAGAAATGGAGTAGCAGAGCGTATGGAAAACTACGTGAGCAACTACATGTTTCAGAAGGAAACAATCATCGTAAGCATATGCTTTTTCGGCTGAATTCCATATTCGATGCTGATGATGCCGTTAGGCATCCTTTGTAATCAAAAGCGGGCTTTTTGAACAACCTCTAATAGAAGGTTCCTCTCGACTAACGTTTACTCCATACCTTTGCTATGGTGAATCTCACGAATCAAAGGTACATTCGTACCCGGACGGCGAATCCGCTGCTGTAGTGTCAGACGAATCTGTCCATTCAGATACGCATCGGTCTGCAGATCTGCTGTGACTTCATCCACTGTGATATATCGCGTGTTACCTTCGTGCTCTTCGCCACCCGTTTCAGTGACGGCAAGACGAGATTGCACTGCAAGTTGCTCTACCAACCGAGTAACAGTCTGGCGTGTTAGCACCGAATGATCGGTGAGCACATGCCCAATCCACTGTTGTCGAACCTCCAATGTAGAAGTCCCCGCGACAGAAGTGCTGCATCCGGCCAATCGCCATAACACAGACGGCATATCGTATCCACCGGGCCAGACATCCCCATATACCGAGAAGCCCGAACCAAGTTCCGACTGTGTCCAGTCTTGAAGCGCAGCTAACCACGCGTCCCCTGTTTCAGCGAGGACGACTCCCGAGTCTTCGGGAACATACACTCCGAACCGCAGACTCCGCGTAACCATGCCAGACCCTGCATCCACCCGGTCACTATCTGAAGAACCCAAATAGATGCAAGTGAAGGCCTCACCTGCTTCATCCACCAGCCTTACTTGATGCAACCCTTCGATTAGATCAGCTGACCAAGCTTCTACCTTTTCAGCGCCACCATCTTCCGGACGAGCGTATGGTGAGATTTTAATAATCCTTCGATATCCCGTCCAAGCAGACTTCGGCACCTCTTCGGCAAACGCAGCCACGGCACAAGGCCCAGCCAACACTTCGCCTGGCCCAGGTACATCCAGCACACGACCGCCCCAATCTGGAACAAGTACCGCGAGCTTCTGTTTCAGCGTTTTTTTAATGAGCGTACTCATTTTACTGGTGCTCATGTCAGTGTTAATCTCATTTCTCATAGACACATTCATTTCGCCCCCTTTGGCTGCAAGTTTGAGATCTGCCCACACGATGCAGCGACAGTGCAGCAGCAGTAGACTCCCCCTTTTAACTCAGAGTCTGTATTGCTATCGAACCAGTACCGGGACTACATTCACCGCATCAAAAAGACCGGCCACCTGGCCGGTCTGTACATTAGCGTATGTGCTTTCGGTGCGTCCCTTGTTATTGATCCGATAATACAATCTTACACCCTTTCATCCCTAGCGCGGATGGTGTTCCGTACGACTTCGGTGCGATTAAGGGAGACGTTCGGGTGGAAAAAAGACGATTATGGAATCATCATTTTAAAGAATACCTAAGTAAGCTTTAAGATCAATTAATTGATAAATTTATCCAAATATATTAATATTTTATTATCTAATTCATTGTGGCTTACGTAAAAGAAGGAGAAATACCTATGAGTAAAACATTCAAGATCACTTCACTTGTCATCTTAGCATTTATACTCGGGATATCCTGCTGGGCTTACTTCGGACTGCTTGGTAATCCGCTCAAGAAAAATGATGCTGAACAACAGGTAACCACTTACCTGATTGAACAGAAAGGTTACTCACCCGAACAGCTTATCGAAGTACAAGGTAATTACTCCTCAAAAAGTTCTGAAGCACCTTACGGTGCCTCAGTAACATTCGCGGATGAACTCGAAGCGAAGTACCAATATGTCATTTTCAACAACGGCGAGATTAAGCAGTACAGTCATACCAGTGATGATCCCAAACATGAGGAGCCCATGGTAAGATAACAGTTTAGTTCAGCGTAACTTGCGGGTTCAACGTAATCTCAAATGCACGGCCCCAGATGAAA
Organism: Paenibacillus sp. FSL P4-0176; assembly: GCF_037975265.1. Classification (NCBI taxonomy): domain Bacteria; kingdom Bacillati; phylum Bacillota; class Bacilli; order Caryophanales; family Paenibacillaceae; genus Paenibacillus; species Paenibacillus sp. FSL P4-0176. The sequence goes on along the minus strand of NZ_CP150242.1, from coordinate 1,439,068 downwards.
TCGGGATTTCCATATTCCAGCAGCGCACTGCCATACGTCGCATAGGACAATTCGTCATTACAGATCTGCTTAATCGCCACATTACCTGTCTGGAAGGCTGTTTTATTCGCAAGTGCCGTTGTGTAAGTTTGCATCAAGTCACGGAGCAATGTTTGCAAATGGGCATAGTCTTCCTCCGAGTTGAACAGCAACATATTTTGATCCGAAAGGGTAGCCACGTTGGTATAAAGCGCATGAGCTCGGGAATATGTGCGGATGTCCGCAATCGCTACCGCTTTGTAGTAATAATCCTTCAGAAAACGCTTAAACAACAGCGAGCCATGCGCATTCATAGCATCTCGCAACTTATGCTCATGCTTCTCTGTTGTGATCAATGCGTACCTCGACTGCCCCATACCTACAGCAATACCGATCTTGTTACCTGGTGTATTCCATGCACTATAACCCAGAACCCGTCCGGTATATGGACTGTTGAGCAATGCTTCGGCAACATCAACATTGGCTGGTCCTTTACCCACAAAATCAATCAACACCGAAGGCAGACCTTGCTCCCCATTCAGCGTCAATTGCTCCAACGCAGCCTGCACCTGATCCAGAGCCGTAATGGCGATAATCTCAATGTCGATGCCTGTGTTCTCTCCGGAATTTCCCGGATGACCCTTGGTCATACGATCCAGTTCGGAGGTCATGTCAAACGGGACAACTTGATCGGCTGCTACAGCCACTAGCTGTTCATTTTCCAAGCCAGCACCCACATCCGTCACCACCTCCGGTTCAGGATATGCCGAATCCGCTACAAGCACACCACCTACAATATCCACATGACGAACCACATTCTCGTGTACATCCATGTATTCATACGTGTTAATGATGGAGTTTCCGTGAGGACCAAAATATTTCACTGCGTAACGTGTCCTCGCCCCGCCTCGGAACAACTGGTTAGCCATGCGAGCGACCAAAGCGTGCCCCAAACCATCTGCATCCGGCAAGATGATAGCACGATCCGGATTTTGCCCATTGGTTCCACCCAGCCATTCATTGATCCGCGCTTCTACATATTTGATTTCATTGATCTGAACACCCTGCGTGTTGGCATCGTCGACTCCAACCGCGAGGAAATCGATATAACCTGTGCGAGCCAGCTGATCCAGAATGTACAGATTGGTTTTGAATTTATGCTGTCTTGTATTGTAATACTGTTCTTTATCAAAATAGGTCGTTGTCCCATATTCCACTCCATCCGGGGACAGGTTATAACCTTCGATAATATCCTCAAACTCAGTGTTTGTCTGACGTGGCTGCTGCATCAACGCACGGGACTCATTATATGCATCAAGCGCCAAGCCATCTGCAAACGAGGTTGTAGCCAAACGCATGATGGTATCCATTACAAATACGGGTTTGCGTGGATATTTCTGCTTGATCACACGAATCACATCCAGCAAACGCGTCGTTTCATCATCGTATTCTGGATAGGCGCCTCCTCCATCTTCACGGAGCTGACGACTGCCAATCAGACCGCCATAAGCGAGCATATCGGATGAGATTATGAATCCGTCGACCTTGGCAGCATGTTTCAGAATAAAGTCGTGAATCTTGGACGGTTTGCCATAAACCGGCGTGGAGGTGCCGAGCAGCGTTGTGCCATCTACGGTTTTCTCCGAGTCGAGACGATTCTTAATATCACTCAGGTTCGGTGTAACGATATGGATACCGGATGCTTTCCCTTGCACAATCACATCATCCAGATTCGCTGGACGATCATCGAGTGGAACATACAATACTGTTTTCATATCACGTAGCCTCCTGTTATCTGTTTAGTCTTTAATACCCGATCAGGGCAAGGATGCAATCACCGAATTAAAAAACCGGCCCCATGGCCGGCTGTACGTTAGCGTATGAGCTGTCGGTATGTCTTCCTTGCTGCTGATCCGATAATACCATTTTACTGCCTTTTCCCACTCGCGCTGATGGTAATCGGGATGAAATACGCATGAATGTAGTTGTCTCTATGGCGGTTAAATGCCGATTTCTTGGAGAAAACTCCTATTGATAGTCCAACCAAACCCATCCTGATGATGTTTATATGACATAAGTAGCTTTCAAATCCTACGAACAATAAAGAATGGATATAACCATGAAAAAGAGGTATTTATTCTATCTTTGGATTGCTGTCACCAGTTATATGGCGGGTCCCGCTATGTATGCGTTGGCGATGTACATCTTATATCAGGAAACAGATGTTGTAACAACATCTCTCATTGGATGGACCGCGGCAACATTCTTATCCGTTGGTATCCTGTTTATCCTGATCACAGTCATCATGCTACGAGTGTTCAACATCTATTATTTCTGGCTGCAAACCCTGCTCTTCGAGTTGTTTTTCCTTATCCTCGTCTATATGACCACTGTTCTTCTTGGGGCTGGCAACAGGGGACTGCCCAAGCTGTCCTTTCTATTTACACCCGAAGGCATCTCCTTATGGATGTTCTGGGGGAGTATTGCACTTATGAGTTCCTGGGGAATATGGGCAGCGCGTCAGCCCATACGAAAATCACCATACATGCTGGTGTCCAGAGTCATGCTGATCCTTTTTATCCTTGAAATTTGGCCCCGTTAAAAAGGTACAGGATGCCTACCCTACAATTCGGTAGACCAGAATAATGCCTAGAAGGGGTGTCCGTCATGTCGGACACCCCTTCTGAAATGTATGTTTTATCTCACGCGATGATATAACGAAAATTCTCCCATGTTTCCGGTATAGGTTCCCCGTTCTTGGCATGATGATAGAAACTGAACGGGAATTTAAATACATGACCTCCGTTCCAGTCACGGGAACGTCTGTCGGTGAGCCAATATTCCAGTTCATGAGGGAGCGCCACTGATCGTTCCGCCCGTTCTAGTGGCAGCAGGTCTACGGGTGATTGCAATGTCGGCATCTCCTGTTCAATATCCACATCTCGGCTTAAGCGTAGTGCCTTCACCATGGTAAGGAAAGGCGGAATGCCTTTGTGGAATAATGCCGCATAACCCAATTCATATAATATGTTAAGCGCATGTCCGTAGGTGAGCATATGACCGATTAGATCATGATGCGCTTCCGCGTGATAGATGGTCTGGAACGCCCCAAGTTCATCCAAAATCAAACGTGACAACTGAATTGGATCTTCAATCTCGGGGAAACCATCGCTTTTCTCCGGCTTCAGACTTCGAATTTCTTTCATCGTTGTGTTCATCCAGGATCTTCCTGGGATGGTTCGATCGAATGAATCGATCAGTTCAACCAGCCGACTAATATCCTCCGTAGTGCCCCATCCATCCAGTTCACGAATGGCTTTCAGACTGATTGCCCCGTAGATGGCCTGGTGTCCAACCCAGTGCAGTTCTCCAATCGTTCGATCCAATGCGTCCGTAATACGCGCTTCGGCATCTTCCCTGGGCATCATTTCAACAATCGGAGAGGTCTGACCAGGGCTGATTCCATGCTGGCGAAGCATGGCTTTTGCTTCGGCCGTAACACTGCCGGCGGCAAGGGCAGTGAGACGATTTTCCCGTAACCAAAAATATGCCGCAATCGCACCCGCCCCATAATGGGCGTGCCACAGATCTCCTGTACGTTCCCGACTGGAAACGATAATCGCTAGTCCTTCTTCCAACAAACGTCGATCCAAGCTTGCCACCACCCTTCATCATATGTAAACCCATCAGAGAAACTATATAAGTTGAACTAAGATCTGTCCTCTCCGTTATCGTGTAAATTTAGTTCAACTTATATATCCTAATTAATAAATAAAGCGTTTACTTCTATAACATGATGGAAATGCTCCACATATGCCCGTTTTGCCCCGGAATGCAAAGTTTAGCCAATTCGAAGCTTGCCCCCCCCCACGGATGGATACTTCCAGCGGATAGATCTGTGCTTTTTGCTTGGAGAAAAACCACGTCCGATCCTTCTTCACCACAATAAATAAACCATGTACATCTCCTACAGGAGCAAAGGTATCACTAACCTCACCCCATCGCGTGAGTCCAATCTGCTGAAGCTCATTCACCACAGACAGAACATCCTCCGTCACCAGGCCAATCTCACACACCTGTAATATATCTTGAGTCGAGAAGTCATGGTCACTCTCGTTCTGAATACGATGATGAGCAATCAGCTCAATAATATTGCCTGCCGGATCTTCGAAATAGAGAGAATGAGAGTTCCAGTTAGTAGAGTACGTCTCATCCCGATCTCCTTCTCTGCTTAAAACAACACGTGATGCAGCCCACTTCTTCGCTTGCTTGAACCGATTCGTCGGAATCGACCAGGCCACATGATAAAAGGGCTCACGATCTGTTTCACACGGTTTGAAAATCATCTTTGTCCCTCCAACCTGCAGGTTGAAGGCCTGATCCGTGGCATTGGAGACCTCCATTCCCAACGTATCACGATAAAAATGCTTGAGGTCCTCCAGCCGTGTTGTATATAACTGTAATTCTTCAATCATCATACGGTCTTCTCCTGCATCTCCTCCCACTGACTCCACGGCACCATGCCAAGTTCAGGCTTCGCTTCATCCGGGAGCATGGCGATGAATTCAAGCATATGACCATCCGGATCGTTAAAATATACAGATACCGCAGGCATCCAGCCAAAGACGTACAGTTCACCGATATCATCATTCAGGAAGTTCTGTGTCTTGATCCCTTTGTTCTCCAAGTGAGCCACCGCATGTTTCATATCCTCCAGAGATACATGAAAAGCAAAGTGCTGACGTTTCACCTCGGAAGGTTCCTTTTGCCACAATCCCAGCATGGCATTGCCTTTTCCACCAATCCAGTAGAAGGAGTTCCCACGTTCTTTCTGCCCGTAGGCATGAGGTAAACCCAGGACCGTTTCATAGAAATGATGGGATCTCTCCAGATCCGTCACGTTTAAATGTGTTTCAAATATGCCTGTAATCATAATGCTCAACCTCTTTTCCTTTTCCGATTTTTCATCTTCCTTGGTTCTCAACTCATGGTAGAATTCCGCGCATTCGTTAACGTCTGGGCCAGATTTAAAAACGATCCAATGACCCGCTGCACCCGGTCCTCTATATCCTGACTGCCTTCATACTCCTCGTATCCGTCAAATGTCGCTTCAAATCGTCTGCGTTGCGCACCACCAATGGATATCCACTCCTGGGCATTAATGCCATGCAGATTGCGAACAATCGCTTGCAGTTGTAAAAGTGAACTTACCCCCACCGCTCCACCAGAGGAGCTGATGGACAGGACGGGCTTGCCGCTGAAATGAGCCTGACTCAGGTGATCCAATGCATTTTTGAGCACACCGCTAATACTGCCGTGATACTCTGGTGTAGACAAGATGATCGCATCAGCCGCGAGCATACGTGTATTCAGATCTGCCAGATGTTCATGATCCGCTTGTTTTTCATCTGGTGCATAGAATGGGAGTGGTGTCTGATACAGATCAAACAGGCTGGCCTGATGTCCCTGACCTCGAATAATCTCCACAGCATACTCTCCCAGACGTGTACTGGTTGCATTGTTCCGATTACTGCCTGCCAAAATAACGATATTCATAAAGTCACTCTCCTTGGTTTTTTAATAATTCAAACTCTCATGTTTCAACCGATCTGTTATTTCTACTCTTATCTTACCTTTCTTTTGCATCCAAATCGTCAGCAGATAGACTTAACTTGAAATGCCAAAAAACTCAACCTTTAGGTTGAGTTTATACGACTTAAGTATGAACATATGTCGGAATTGGTCACACGACCCAGCCATTTCTTACGGCATGAAGAGCCGCTTGCGTCCGATCCGCCAGTCCCAGTTTGTCGAGCAGATGACTGACATGTGTTTTGACCGTTTTTTCGGTGATGACCAATTGAACTGCAATTTCCTTGTTGCTCAATCCTTGAGCAATCAGCCCCAAGACTTCTTGTTCACGGCGAGTGAGCATATCCAGTCCGCCAAGAGACGCTTCAGTTGATTTACCCTTCTGCTTTGGCTCCTGATGTTGACTGTCTGCTGACTGATCTGTCGGTATATCCTGTGGTTGCTGTTCATTTATAGACCAATCGGATGAAGCCATCACATGCATCAATTGACCTGCTGCGGCGGGATGCAATTCCACCTGACCTGCATGCACATTACGAATGGCTACGGCCAGATCCTCCGGTTCAATATCCTTGAGCAGATATCCTTTCACCCCTGCGCGAACAGCAGGAACGACATGATCCTGATCCGAAAACGAGGTGAGCACAATGATTCGCGTTGCTGGCAATAACGTGCGCAGCCTTCTGGCTGTTTCAATTCCGTCCATGATCGGCATATGCAGATCCATTAATACCACGTCAGGTTTTAACGCTTCCGCCTGAGCCAGTGCTTCCTGTCCGTTCGATGCTTCGCCCACAACCTTCATGTCCTGCTGTGTCGTCAAAAAAACGTGCAGCCCCCGTCTCACCATCGCATGATCATCTGCGAGCAAAATCGTAATCGGCATCTCTTCTTCCCCCTGACTTTATACAGATTCGAACGGAAGTGGAATGACTGCCGTTATTGTCGTTCCCTTGCGGGAATAACTCACTATTTCTAAGCTGCCACCGAGCGATTGAGCCCGTTCCTTCATAATGGACAGGCCAAGGGAGCTTCCAGACGACGCTTTTGGCCTGTTCGCACCACCTTTTCCCTGATCTGTGACGGTGAACACCACTTCATGATCACTTAACTTGAGGGTGACCTCAGCAGAAGGAACATCCGCGTGTTTTCTTACATTATTCAGCGCTTCCTGTCCGATTCGCCACAATGCTTCTTCTATATTACGCGGTAAAGACCGCATTCCCGTCCGGTTCATCACCACTTGAAGCCCCTGGCTGGTACCGTATTCCTGTAGCGCATGGAGCAGCCCTGCTTCCAGTCCCGCGGGACGGAGCTGCATAATCAATGCGCGCATTTCCTTGAGAGCCTCCTGAGACAAAGCCCGAATATCCTTCATCGCTTCCGCTGCCGGGTGCAACTGCTCGGAGTCGGATAACATACTTTCCGCGCCTTTAGCCGTTAACGATAGTGAAAATAAAATCTGATTAACCGAATCATGCAGATCGCGAGCCAACCGGTTTCTCTCTTCCATTCGTGCAAGTTCGCGGCGATTCTCCGCCAGCTTCAGACTCTCCCATGAGGCCGCAATATGTTCGGCCAATGCCTCCAGCACTTCACGGTCCGCCTGTGCAGGACCTGATGTTCCTATTCCGATCACCAGAATTCCCGTTTCTCCCGGCGTATGGTACGGAAGTGGAGCAGCAATTCCCGAGGCAATGGAATTCGCAGTCTGGTCAGGCTTGCACAGGGTAAATATCTCAGCGATCTCTGTCCCAGACAAAGATGTTACACGATGACTATTGATTATATGGTTAATGTGGCTCGTCACTTCTGAAGATAACGGAGTACTTGATAACGCTCGAACCTTATCATCTGCATGGGCTGCCTGCACAACGAACATTCCGCTTTTCTGCTGAATGATTATAGCAAAAGGCCAATCATAATGCTGCCCAAGCAGCTGTACAACTTTTAAACAAAAAGCCTCAGAATTGGTGCATTCGTTCACTGCAAGACCCAAGGCCGTGCTGAACTCCCCCAGCTTGGCATACAGATCAGCTCGTCGCTGCTCCGTGCGATACAATCTCATCCGCTCTACCGCACTACCAATCTGGTACGCCACGCCCTGTAACAGCGCCAGTTCACTGTCGCTGAAATGTTCCTTGGCTGGCGCAGCCACGTTGAGCAGGCCGAGCATCTTCTCACCTGACCTTAACGGGACGGTTGCATGGTGGGTAATATCATGGGTATCTCCCCATTGGAATTCCACCGCATCCTCCAGCCGTTTACAGTTAATGATGTTAACCGCATGATTGAGTTGACCGTCCTTAAAGCGGTTCACACACCAGCAGGTACCCGTTCGCATGGGCTCTTTATCTTCACGCAGTAATGCCGGGGGCAGATTATAATCCGAAACACAGGTATAGTCTCCACGTTCATTAATCAGAAACATCCAGCCTGCCGTTAATCCGGTCAACTCCAGTAATTTGCCGACCACGGTATCCAGCATTAAGTTCAGATCATTGGACGTATTGAGCGTTTCCGCGATTATCTTCAACGTGACCATTTCCTGCATTCCGACTTCTTCCGACATCGCAGAATTCTCTCCTTTGGCTGTACCAACTGTGGTTTGTTCAACTATTGTAACCAATCCACCTTGGATATTAAAGGATCAACTTCTTCAATCGCTCACTCAGCCCAGCTTCTGTCGCTCTTTGCGGGACACAGACAAAGGCTCCATATTAATCAGACCTCGATCTGACAGAGCCAGCGCCATTTTGTAGAAAGCACGTGTACGAATCTTCGTATACGTATCCTTGCTTACAGGCGGATCAAACACATGGTTATACACTTTATAGTCAAACACATCATCGTCTTTCAGATATCGTTCACAGACGAGTACACGTTCCTTTTCACTCAGCCGGGACACAACAAAATCAATCGTATCGCAATATGCCTGACGCGCGCGCTGCACGTCCACATTGTAGATCGCCGTTCTCGCCGTGGAATCCCCCGTCACATTGGTTGCACCGTGGAAACGCTCGGCATAACTTGCCGTCACCATAACCTCTCGTTCTTCAAATGCAATCGTTTTATAGATTCGGTATTTTTCCAGCGCAGCTTCAACAGCTGTTTGCGTTTTGCGTCGGTCCAATTCAGGCAGCATCAATTCCATATTTATCTTCCTCCTTTAGTATTTTTACTCCATTCATATCTCTCACTCTATCGTTCACGTCATGTTGTTTTGCCATCATTCTTTGCACGATGGAAAAACGCTCTTATTCATAGAGTTGTCCAGTTTCCTAAATAAATAACGACATGTCTTCAATTTCCCGCTGTTGCCTTTTGGAATCACTCCAAATCGGTATAATTCGGGGAATTACCTTCTTCAAAGAGTCATTTCTAACATCCAACCTGTGTCACTGTTACATTTTGTTCGTATAGTGTTCGTATTTCTATTTGAGGATACCACTTTCTGGAGATCGGAGTAAACCTTCATTTTGGTTCGTTTTGACGATAAAATAAAACCTTCGCTCTCATTTCCTATGCCTTTTGGCATAATTGTTTCATATCTCTTTACCTAATGGTATATATACGTTATAGTACTGTTTAATTAATGAACTTCCGTACAAGTCATTTGATTTTTATAAAGAAGCCACTGAGATTTTTAGGGAAGGGACTTAGGTGTGTATCACGCGCATACGCAGTGAAGGAGACGGAATCGATTCTGAAGAAGCGAAGCGTTCGCCTTTATCCCCGGATTTCTCCCTTTAGAGAGGGAAATAGGAAATCTGGGGATAACAGCGATCAAAAGAACGATCCGAATCCGAAACGGGCATTGAACGCACACCTACCTCCCCCATCCAACTGCCTTCTTTATAACTCAAGCACTTGTACGAATCGAAGGAGTTGGCATAATTGTGGAGCACGCTTTTGGTCCTTATATGAAACAACTGCGCGAGCAACAGGGATACAGCATCAATCAGCTCGCCGAAGCAGCTGGAATAAGCAACTCACAGATTTCACGTATTGAGAATGGGGTCCGGGGTGTGCCAAAACCAGCGACCATCCGCAAGATTTCAGATGCACTCTCGGTGCCCTACACAGAGATGATGAAGCAGGCCGGTTATATTGAACCAGGGAGTGCTGCTGAACTTCAGGACGTACCGGAATGGGCTACATACAAAGACCGTCGTGATTTTAAAAAGATGCTGGAGGACGATGATGATCTGATGTTTGACGGCATTCCACTCGATGAAGAGGACAAAAAACGAATCAAGGATGTGCTGACAGGTCTGTTCTGGGAAGCCAAACAGATGAACAAACGCAAAAAGACAGACGAATCGGACAATCGCCCATGAGGCATGACCCACTGAATTTAATAAGGCAGCAGGTGAGATCATATGGATGACATCGTAACAAAGCTGATTCGAAAACACCGGACCAACTGCCCGTTCAGCATTGCCCGCGCGGTTGGAATACAGATTCGTTTCACCAATTTGGGGAAGTCCACCAAGGGACTGTACTTTCGTAAGCTCCGGCGCAGGTTTATCGTCATACACAATGATTTGCCGCCGGAGTGGCAACGGTTCGTGTGCGCCCATGAGCTTGGACACGACCGACTTCATAAAGGGATTAATCGATTCTTTCTGGAGGAACATTCCTATTTTGCTCCAGGCAAGCTGGAAAGACAGGCTAACCGTTTTGCCATTCAATTGCTGACCTCCGGAGTGATGCCTGAACCGGATGAATCTTTGGAGAAATTTTGTTTGCGTACCGGACTGCCGCGTGAAGCGCAGCATTTTTTTTACACTCTTTAAGAACATATGTTCTTTCCGAAGATTATATTTTCCAACAGCAGATTTACATGTCACTTTCAGGTTACTTATTTTTACGTAATTCGCGAGATTTCCTAATAATAGTCTGTTAAAATACTATTTGAGCTGTGTAAATGCTCAAGTAGATTATTATTTTGGGAGGTTTCGGAATCATATGAAAATCTGGAAGAATTACGTTTCACTTCTGCTAACGGTCTGTTTGCTGTTTGGCAGTGTAGGTATTGCCGCAGCTGCAACGGATACCACTCCGGGCACAGGTAAACACATTACCATTCTACATACGAATGATACGCATGCCCGTGCAGTTGAATCTTCACCTGCTATGGGTTTTGCCAAAGTAGCTGGAATCGCTGACAAATATCGTAGCGAAAATCCGAACACACTCTTGCTCGATGCTGGAGATGCTGTGCATGGTACAACATTTGCCACTCTTGTGAATGGTGAGAGCATCGTGAAAGTCATGAATGAAATGGGATACCAAGCCATCGTACCGGGTAACCACGAATTCAACTATGGTTCAGATCGTCTGATCGAACTGGCAGACATGATGAACTTCCCCATGCTGAGTGCCAATGTGAAGAAAAAAGACGGAACACGTCTCTTCGATCCTTATCTCATTAAAGAAGTAGATGGCGTGAAGATCGGTATCATCGCTTTGACTACACCGGAAACGTTATACAAAACGAATCCAAAAAACGTAGAAGGTCTTGATATTACAGATCCATCTGCGGAAGCTAAAGTTCTGGTAAACGAAATCCGCAGCAAAGTAGATGTTGTTGTTGTACTGGGACACCTTGGACAAGACGCGTCCAGCACGGATACTAGCTTTAAAGTTGTTAAAGAAGTCCCTGGCATCGACGTATTCATCGATGGTCACAGTCACACTGTACTGCAAGATGGCCTTGTATCCGATAACGGAACATTGATTGCAAGTGCAGGAGAATACACCAACTATGTAGGTGTCATCGATCTATGGGTAGACGGTGGTAAAGTAACAAAGAAACAAGCAACATTAATTGATGAAACGGAAGCAAAAGACATCAAACCAAATGAGAAAGTCGCGACTCTCGTGAACTCCATTCAAAAAGAACAAGAACCTATTTTGAAAGAAGAAGTAGCCAATACAGCTATTCTGCTGGATGGTGAACGTGAACAAGTACGTGCAGGTGAAACTAACCTGGGTGACCTGCTTGCAGATGCCATTCGTGATGTCAGCAAAGCCGATATTGCACTGACTAACGGTGGTGGTATCCGTGCTTCCATCGAAAAAGGGATCGTAACCAAAGGTGATATCATCACAGTGCTTCCTTTTGGTAATCAAGTAGTAACCCTTGAAGTGAAAGGGTCCGATATTCTGGCAGCCCTTGAAGTCGGTGTAGCTTCCTACCCTGAACCAAGCGGTGGATTCCCGCAAGTATCTGGTATCAAGTTCAAAATCGATACTTCCGCTGCAGAAGGTAGCCGTGTACATTCCGTAACCGTGGGCGATAAAGCCCTTGATCCGGAAGCAACGTATACACTGGCAACGAATGATTTCACAGCTGTTGGTGGTGACGAATACACCATGTTTGCCAAATATCCAACTACGGGTATGTATGGCGCGCTGGACGAAGCATTGATTAATTACATGCAGAAGCTTGGCGCTGTAGACATCAAAACAGATGGTCGGATCAGTGAAGCGGTAAAACCTGCAGTAGAGCCGGAAACTCCGGCAACAGAAACACCAGCTCCAACCAAGCCAAAACCAGAAACACCAAAACCGGAAAAACCGTCCAAACCAACACCAAGCAAACCAGCTCCAGCCAAACTGCATGTTGTGAAATCCGGAGATTCCCTGTACTCTATCTCCAAACAATACGGCACAACTTGGCAGGCATTGCAAAAGCTGAACAATATCAAAAATCCACACTGGATTTATCCAGGTCAACAATTGAAATTGCCTGCAGCTTCTTAAGCTCAGCAAAGCAAAGTGCATATAGGCATGACCGCTTATAGTGCATCAGCATACCGATCTATCTTGTCATAACTAAAAGGGTGTCCCCAAAGCCAGATTACTGGTTAAGGGGACACCCTTTTGTATCTCCATTCTTTGACATCAATCCACATCAGATACTTGAACATTTCCTGTGGACATATCCTGCTGATCCTGACAATCATCTGAGGCAAAAATAAATCCCAGCCAGGCCTTTACCGACCAACTTTATCATGTGCCTTCGACACCGAACTATATAAAAACTCTCCGGAATGACCGTATTCATGCGGTTATTGTACTTTTACTTCGACATCTCTATCTTCTCAAAATTGCATACTTGCACATAAATCTGCCTGCGTATGATCATCTTCAAATCCTTAATCATAAAATCATTTGTATACTGAATACAACTATCCAAATTTAGTTATTTCGTATGATATTACTCATAAAACCCTATCAATTTATATGCCTATAGCCCTCTTTTTCATGCTCTCATTGGAATTTCAGCAATCAAAATCAGCTACCGCATCATATTCGGTACTATTATATGAACTCATATAATTAACGAATCCCTGAATTTAGGAAGTGAGCTGTTCCTTCACATAACGTACAGCTTCCTGTGCCGTCAACCCGATTCTTTTCGATTCACCTGTTGCTGCAAGTGCGTGTGATCCCAGTTCGACCTGTCCTTCTGCTGCCCCTCTGCCAATAACGATCTGCACAGGCAATCCGATCAGCTCCGCATCCTTGAATTTCACACCTGGACGTTCATCCCGGTCATCAACCAATACCGTGTAACCGCCATCGATCAATTGTTGTTCCAGTTCGAGGGTGAGCTGACGCTGCTGCTCATCCTTCCAACTTACTGTAACCAGATGCACATCATAAGGCGCAACAGCGGCAGGCCATCTTATGCCTTCATCTCCTGCATACTGCTCAGCTATCGCAGCCATCAGGCGGGATACGCCAATGCCGTAACATCCCATGACTGGCGCACACTGGCGACCATTACGATCCAGGAATGAAGCACCCATGGCATCACTATATTTCGTTCCCAATTTGAATATGTGTCCAACCTCAATACCTTTGGTAAACACAAGTGGTGATCCACATGTTGGACAAGCATCCCCCTCCGCAGCAAAGCGGATTCGTTCTACTCGCTCCAATGCAAAATCAACCCTTGGGCGTACACCGGAAACATGCACATCCACTTCATTGGCTCCTGTAATTGCACTCTTCATCACTGCCACGTCAGCGTCCACCACCATCGGCAGATTTAGTCCAATCGGACCCAGGAATCCTACCTTCAGATTTGGATGAGCCGCAATGGCTGCATCGTCTGCAAGGATCAGTTCCTCTGCCCCCAACACCTGCTTCAATGCGATGTCATTCAGTTCATGATCTCCACGCACAAGCGCAGCGACGAGCTGACCATCCGCCACATAAAGCAGCGTTTTGATCATATGTTCAGCACCTTTGCCCACAAAAGTGGTTAACTCTGCGATCGTACGAACGCCAGGTGTCGAGATACGTACTACGTTTTCCACTCCTGAATGTTGATCCGTTTGAAGCGCGGAGTCTGCACTCGCAGAATCAGCTGGAACTTCCAAGCTTCCTTCTTTTTTCTCCATATCTCCAGAAGTCTGATAATCCGCTTTCTCCAGATTTGCAGCATATCCACAATGTTTGCAGGTTACAATTGTGTCCTCACCCACATCAGCAAGAGCCATGAACTCATGTGTTTCCCCTTGACCGCCAATCGTTCCTGCGTCCGCCTCAACACGGATATAGTCCAGACCACAACGCTCCAGAATGCGACTATACGCCGTGTTCATAGCCTGATAAGTCCGATCAAGCTCTTCCCAGTCCGAAGCAAAAGAGTACGCATCCTTCATGATGAACTCACGTCCACGCAGCAATCCAAATCGAGGACGGCGCTCATCCCGGAACTTGGTTCCGATCTGGTACAGGGTGAATGGCAGCTTACGATACGAACTCACCTCGTCCCGCGCTAAAGCGGTTACGACTTCCTCATGTGTTGGTCCAAGAGCAAATTCCCGTGCATGACGATCCTTCAGACGCATCAATTCGGGACCATACTGTGTGTATCTTCCGGATTCTTCCCATAACTCCGCAGGCTGCATAATCGGCAGTAACACTTCCTGACATCCAGCACGATCCATCTCTTCACGAACGATCCGTTCAACATTTAACAATATACGCCGTCCAAGGGGCAGGTAACTGTATATCCCTGCTGCCAGTTGGCGAATCATACCGGAACGCAGTAACCAGCGATGTCCCGCTGCATCTGCCTCCGCTGGCGCTTCACGTAATGTTGGGACAAGCATTTCACTTTGACGCATCATAACACACTCCTAATCTTCCTTTTTGTTATCAAAATACGGCGCATAAACAGCAAAAAGACACATCCGTCAAGGGACGAATGTGTCGTGGTACCACCCTTATTTAACTGCAAATTAATCCGTTCGCAACCTATGCGATCTGTGACATGCAGTCCTACGGGGCATAACGGGCCCTGCCGGCGGAGGTTGCAACCCTGTATGGGCATTCTCTTCCGCAGCTCGCGAGGTAGGAATTTATGAAGCAGCTACAGGAACCTTGCACCACACTGTTCCCTCTCTGTTGAAGCTGGCTTGCACAATCATGTCCTCGTTATAACGCTGTTATCATTTTTGACCACATTAGTTCATTTACAAGTAATTGTCAACCAATTAGTCGAATACAACTCCAGAATAATACTCCACTACATCACGAATGAGCATAAACGCATCCCCATTTGTAAGATTGTTCTTGTCAGCAATGCCAACAAGCGTGTCGGCACTTATAAAGTTTTGTGTTTGCAAATGAGCAAGTGCCTGTTCAAGTGAAGTTTCCGTTTCTGAAGATCCCATTGCCAGACATAACATATACGCAGCCTGATCCAACGTTAAAGGTAGGGTTACGGCATTCTCCATATTTGCTAGAGCTTGGTCGGCACTACCTGTGTAGGCTTCTGGAAACATCGCTTGCATTCTTTTCAATTTACTTAAAAATCGTTCTGGATTCATTCCTTTATCCAGTTCCCAACCATCGTTATTATAATTGCCTGAAGTCATATACATACTCGCTGCAGCCAGCAATCCCTTGTAATCCTTATGCTCCATATAATCAGGCTGTTCGAAACGATGTACTTTCAGATCCATCCCCTGATTCTCCAGCATCTTACGTAGTTCAGATGCTCGCTCTTCGGAAGTTGAGAGTTCGCGGAAGGACTCCTTATGGATATATGCCAGCTTGACCGCCGCTCCTGCTGCTTCTCCCTCTGCCATTCCCAGTGGGACAACTCTTGCACTACCGTGTGGGATTGTATCAAAACTTGCTGCACGTCCAACGACGAGCAAACCATCAACCTTTAGCGGTACAAGCGAGCGAAAAGGTACACCATATTGAATCGGACTCAACATAATCGTGCCGGGATTTCCAACACTCGTGCTCTGAATATCAATATCGTATGAGCCGTACCCAATAGCATCCCAATGATCACGATTTTCCATGACATCAGCTAATGTTAATCGGTACTCGCCATAGATATGACGTGATTCTCTCACGTAAAGCTCGTCTGCTGTTCCAGCATATTTTAGCCCTGCAAATTCATCATAATTTTTCTTCAGAAAATCAACAATTAATGGGGCTTCTTTACGCCCGATTTCCAGACCTTTTTTCACAGATATCGGATCTAACGGATCTACCCCAAAGATTTGCATCGTATTAATCAAGATTGTATCATCATTTTGTCTTCCGATATTCAGACTTCGAATCTTAATATGTTGTGGATTGGAGGATTCATATTTTCTAGCATCACCGTACCCCCAAGCACTCATCTTATCAACCCCGGTTCCCTCTCTTTCCCTAAACTTTTGCCATACCTCATCAGTAACACCGCTTAACTTGAATACAAGCGTAGAGACCATTTTGGATTTACCATCTCCAATATCTTGTCTGCCTATGGAGTATGGAACTCCTGCAGCGGCTGCAATATCCGCATCTTGCGTTGCATCAATGATGGAGCGGGTTGAAATCTGAACAGTTGTTCCATCTTCTTTAGTTATGCTCATACCCGTTATTGTCGTGTAATCTCCCGTAGATTGTTCAGTAAGAGGGACTAATTCCTTAACATTCATCAACAGGTCAATATTAGGTTCAGAACGAACCATCCGATAGAAAATGTTAGCCGCTGTGTTGGTATCAAATGAACTACCCTCGATCTGGTCAAACCATTCCTGGAAAATGCCTTTGTTCAAAAAGTCAGGCTGCCGCAAACTACTCAATAACTGCGGTTGTTCAGGGGAATAATTTAGATCCAGCGTATTAAGACCTCCCTCGGTCAACAATCCTCCCAACATGTTGCGATCTCTTGCTTCCACCAGCAATACACGCATCCCATTACGAGCAGCTGATAAGGCAGCAGTAATACCTTCCGGATCCGTTCCGGCTACAATAACGTTATAGGAATCTTTCAGGTTTAGTGTAGATTGCACGTCCTCCAAAGGCTGCCATACATAATTATTATTAAATTTATAATTCTTGTTCCAGATATAAAATGCACCATATGCAGCGCTCATTAAAACAATAAACACACTGGCTATAATTGCTGTTATTTTCAATTTTCTACTAATCAAAGAAACAAACCTCCATATGTACTTTAAATTCAATAATACTAACTCATGAAGTAGTTTTCCTATGTTATACCAACAACCGACTAACTTTTTCTCCTTTCCTGCATGAGCATGCTATAAATAATAAAAAACTTCCCAACACTTCAAACGGTGTTAGGAAGTTCTGATAATAAGACGGAAAATTCTACTTTTATGTTGCCATAAATACAAACAAAACATAGGAAAGTCCCTAACTTTCCTCATTATAACGACCACTTTTTGCGAAGTAAAGACTTACCAAAACCGGAAATGCATTAGAAAGATCATTAAACACTCAGACTGTTCGTTCATCCTGACTACAATGAATTCTCTGGCGATGGCTGACATGGCAGCACGTTCCCTGTAATATAGAGAAATAGAAATCTATCACAGGTACTAATCGATAAAGGAGCTTGTCCTATGCCATATATCATATATGATCTTGAATTTACGGTAAGCCGCAATACTCGCTATTCTTCTGAAATTATTGATATCGGTGCCGTCAAAGTTACGGAAAGTTCCGATGGATTGGTCGTAACGGATACGTTCCATACGTATGTTCGTCCTTCCAACAAGTCCGTGCTGTCCACTGACACGATTCAGTTTACAGGTATCACGCAGAAAGATATTGATGCAGCCCCTCTTTTCCCGGCAGCACTGAACCAATTCATTGCCTGGATGGGAAGTGACCCCTATTACATGTGTTCCTGGGGACCCGATGACCGCAGCAAACTGATCTCTCATTGTCGTACCCATCAACTTGATGTGGCCTGGATCACTAATCATAACGATCTCCAGCAACAATGGTCCCGCACCGTTCGTAAAGAGGGAAAGTTCCGTCAACTCGGACTCGCTCAGGCTCTTGAAATCTGCGGAATTGAATTTGATGGTACCCAGCACCGCGCCTTGGATGATGCCATCAATACAGCCAAGGTGTTTATGCATCAATTTGACCGATTCACTCTGGAAAACAACTGTGCAGCCGATGATGAGGGCATTACATCCAAGGTTGTTTATTCCAGCTCCACAGAAGATGAAGAGAAAGAATCTCCATTTGGCAATCTGGCAAGCCTTTTCAAAACCAAAGAGTAACCGTCCACAGCACAGTACTTAATCGTGTTTTGGCTTAGGATAGGTGGCATTCTAATCTCAACTTTTATTGTACATTTGTTGCCAATAGTTTAGACGTTCTTTCATCTTGATGCGGCAGATCTCCGGTTCGAGAATTTCCGCATCAGGTCCATATTTAGATATCCATACAAGAAATTCGTCAACATCACTTAATATGGCTTCAAATAACAGGCTACCTTCCGGTTCAATGGTTAGGATGGGTCGTAAAAAAAATTGCTCCTGCATCACACGCTCCACAGCATGGGGTGCAAATCGAATTTTGAACGCAGTCCACTCCGTACTTCCCTCGTATGCCCAAGGAATGCGGAAGTGCGATTGCATCAGATAATCCTCTTTGCGAAACGTGCGTGGCAATATTCGTATCTTTTGCAGCCGGCTCACCTGAAATATTCGAAGTTTCTCCGACAGGTGACAATACCCTAACAGCTCAAATCTGTATTCACGAGGGATAAGACAGTAAGGATCTATACGTACGATCCCTTTTTTACCTTGAGACAGATACTCCCCTTCAATGGTGTTCTGTGAAATGCCAGCCTGAAGCAGGGTAATCATGGATTGATTCTGCGAATCGTTGTTTTCATTTTGCCATGCGGGCAATCCCGCTTTGAACAATCCACTAATTTGCTCCGACCATTCCACTCGTTCTGTTTTGTTTTTCTGACTCGCAGCAACCACTTTCTCATAAGCGCTCTCAAAAGCAGGTTTCAGCAAAGGACGAATATTATCCATAACTTCAGCAAGATGCATGAAAGCTTGGGCTTCTTCATCAGACCAATTTAGCGGATACATGGCAAATTGGCTGATAAACATGTACCCTTGCCCGTGTCCCATATTGGCGATCGGGATATGCATTGCACTGAGGGCCTCCATGTCGCGGTATATCGTCCTTTCCGTCGTCTCGCATCGCTGGGCGAGCTCACGTGCCAGTATGCCTGGCTTCGCCTGCACCAGCGTTATAATGCGCATTAATCGGATTAGTCGGTCTGTCATTTTGCCGGACCCTCCACGATGTTGTTTCAATAAATTTGATACAACTCCATCCATTGTTTAATATGATATTGATACATACATTCGACCTTCTCCTAAACTTCACCTTCAAATATGTAGACTCTCTCTATACCGTTACCACCTGAAATCAACCCTATTCCCCTAATATCTTTTTTTCACGATCATGATATCCTGTTGTAAACGTGATCTCATAGTGATAACGCAACTTTTCAACGATCTCGGCTTCCGCGTAATAGTCCAGATCTTGCTTCCGTGCAGCTTCAATTAACAAGGCATCAGCATGACGACGTAACATATTACTTCCCTCTTGAACCCGGCCTCTTTCGTAGGCGCGCAGGGCTTGTTTGATCAGGGGCACGGTTTCACTTAATTTGATCGTCTTCTCCACCTTGGGATCTTCCGGCTGTCGCAGCATGCCCAGATGACTGGTGTACTGAATATACAACTGTTCTCTTCGTAACAATACACGTTGACTTTGTTTCAACTTCCTTGTGCTCCAGTAGGCTGAACATACGGCAGCTTTTCCTGATACACGGGGTCCCATGACGAATTCAAGCAAAATTTGTTTACTTTCTCCCTTGTACATATCCCCAAGCCTCAATAACCAGCCAATATCCGTTTCCTTGGAACGACATCCATAAATGCCTTTTAGCTGTACTCCATATTCCGGTTTGAGCAAAAGTTCCAAATCTCTTGATACAATTTTGGGTGCTATTTTCCTAAGTCTTTTGGCAGGGGCACCGTTACGCCACTCTACCATCATATATACGGGGTCGGCTCCCCCTGTCGGTATGGCCTCTTTATTCCACGAATAAGATACTTCAAAGACTGAGTTCACTGGTAGTCTCTCCCCCGATTTATGTGTATTATCTTCTAAGTTATCAGGGTGAATGGACACTATATTGTCACGGAACACATGTTCTCATTAAATTTTTCCAATATATTAGTTTTATATCCCTAAATCCGTCTCAATACGACAATAAACGACGAAAAAGCCTGGCACTAGGCCAAGCTTATCAATCACTTATCTATGACAAGTCCCAAATTAAACAGTAGGATGATCGACTCCCATTTTGTGTAAATATTGTACGCCATCTGCTTCGTTTACCGGTGCATAGGTGACACTGTCAATGACCAGCTTACGCCCTACTGGCTCTCCATTAACAGTGATCATAATCGTTTTGGTTGATGTGTTCTGATCTGCTGTGTACATATGTTTCTACTCCTTCATGTTCACGATCTTATATTCAATCGGATATATTGGTATCGTTCATTAAATTGCGTATTTGTGAATAGCATGCACCCGGAACTGAAGTAAAAGATCTGTAAAACGGTCCGGTATGCTTGCCTATCGTTCTATTACCCCGCAGATTTGTAAGCTAAACAGCCCTGTTCCTAAATAATTTTATATATTTCGGGTAATAAAACGATATCATCTTGAACCCATCGTCCCGGTTTTGACGTATAATGTAAGAGCCGTATTTCAACAATAGACGACCAATTCGGCGATTGATCTATCTAACCGAAGAAAGAGGTGTTAACGATGCCAAAATCCATTCAGGGTTATTTCATTCGGGTGTTATTCACCACATGCATTCTATTTACCGTTTCGATCGCTTCGACAGTAAGTGCAGCCAGTGCCAATATTTTTACGGATATATACAGCGGATGGGAGCGAGTCTCCGAACTGCCCGGAGAAGTGAACGCTCTGCAGGAAAGTTATAAGCAAACGATGGAGCAATTAAATCAAACGTCTGCTCAGTTGGGACAAGCCCAGGCCAATGTCGAAGCATTTAAGACCCAGAACGAACAACTGCTGGCTCAGAACCAGAAACTCACTGAAATGGTAAGTAAATTACAGGACGACCAGAATGCCAAAGCAGCTACCACCAAACGAATTCAGACGACGATCATCACTGTCGTTTCTCTCATATTGGGTTACTTTGTTCTGATTCGTGTGATGCGCTGGGGAATGCGTCGCCGTTCCGGCCGAGTATAAAAGAACAGGAGCAACTGCATGAACATACACCTGAACAATGCTGAAGCAAGCGGAGCAGGACAAGTCGTCACATTTTCACTGATTAAAGATGACCGCCTTCATATTTTGCATCCGCAGCAGATTGTGGCCTTCCGCGGTCCAAGTGGGAGTCGCAATGATAAATTCATGAATATCACGGGCATATATCGCAAAAAAAAGCTGATTAAATCCGAAATCACCGGACCTTGCCAATTTGTGGCTGCCCTGCCTCCCGGATTCACGATGAAGGAAGTGGAGCTCACGGAGGACAGTGATCTGCTCTATGACTTCCGCCACCTGTTCTTCTACTCTGATGGTGTAACCATGCATACCAAAATTCAGAAAATCAAAAACATGCTGATCACCCGTGATGCAGTGAAAATGAAATTTTCCGGCAAAGGCAAAATCGGATTGCTCACTCAAGGTCAGGTCTGCCAACAGGAACTTCATCCAACAGCGCCACTCTATGTGGATGCTGGTAGCATTATTGCCTATCCCGAAAATGCACATCTGGAACTCACCGTATATGGTAACAACCTTGCCAGTCAGCATATGAATTATCATTGGAAGATGACAGGACATGGATCTGTACTCTTTCAGGCGGGACGTGAGAATCACCGCTTGGAACAGGATCTTAACGATGAGGGACTGTTCAAACGAATTCTGAAAGAAGTGATCCCTTTCGGCAATGTATTGATCAAATAAACTGATCAAATAAGCTGTTAGTTGATGGAGCCGACCAATTAGCTGCCACTATGCTCCAGTGGGGTGGTCACCACACCGTTTCATGTTATAATGGTTCAGACAATTGAAGAAGAAAATCCATGCCTGTGGCATGGGAGAGGTTCGCGAACTCCCTCTATAAGACTTGACCATGTGATGGTCAGTATAAGTCTTGCGTACACGTTGCGGTCACCATGCAATCATGTACGTAAAAAACTAAGGACACTTACTCTTGCCTGCTTTTTTTGAAGCGGTTATCGAGAAGGTGTGTTTTTTGATGGATGCCAGTTCATGAACTTCTCTGTTCTTCCGACACTCTATGCCTATGTGCATGGTTTGATCTCAAGAAGATAGAGAGGTTTTTTTATGTTGAACGAAGAAAAAGCAGTCGTTGTATTCAGCGGCGGTCAGGATAGTACCACGTGTCTGTTCTGGGCCAAACAACAGTTTGCCGAAGTAGAGGTCGTTACGTTTGATTATGGTCAGCGCCACAAGTTAGAGATTGAATGTGCAACAGAGATCGCACGTGATCTGGGCGTACAGCAAACGGTACTGGATATGAGTCTGTTAAATCAGCTTGCCCCCAATGCGCTCACTCGCACGGATGTCGAGATTACGCATGAAGAAGGCGAACTGCCAAGTACATTTGTGGATGGACGGAATCTACTGTTCCTCAGTTTTGCAGCCATTATGGCCAAGCAAAAAGGAGCACGTCACCTGGTTACAGGTGTATGCGAGACGGATTTCAGCGGATACCCGGATTGCCGGGATTCATTTGTGAAGTCGATGAATGTGACGCTTAACCTGTCCATGGACTAT
Source organism: Paenibacillus sp. FSL P4-0176 (assembly GCF_037975265.1). Taxonomy (NCBI): domain Bacteria; kingdom Bacillati; phylum Bacillota; class Bacilli; order Caryophanales; family Paenibacillaceae; genus Paenibacillus; species Paenibacillus sp. FSL P4-0176. The sequence continues at coordinate 1,416,277 of NZ_CP150242.1, read as the reverse complement.
CCATTTGTCATTCACACCCCGCTCATGTGGCTGGACAAAGCCCAAACGTGGAAGATGGCCGATGATCTAGGTGCCTTTGATTATGTCCGTGAGCGTACTCTGACCTGTTATAACGGCGTGATCGGCGATGGATGCGGAGATTGCCCCGCTTGCAAACTTCGCAAAGCCGGATTGGATCGTTATGTACAGCAACGCTCTGCTGCTGAATCGGCGGGAGTGGATGTACGATGAGAGAACCTGGAACATTCCGTATTGTAGAGCATCTGCAACGCATCGGAGAAGATATTCTCCCCACCCAGCTGCGCTATCACCGCAAACGTGTGCTTGTAAGCAAAGAATTCACCTTTGACGCAGCACATCACCTGCATTGTTATGAAGGCAAATGCAAGAACTTGCACGGTCATACGTATAAAGTTATTTTTGGCATCAGCGGTTATCCGGGTGAAACCGGGCTGACAGTTGATTTTGGACATATCAAAGATATATGGAAAACTCAAATTGAAGGATATCTGGATCATCAGTACCTTAACGAGACACTTCCTTTAATGAATACTACGGCTGAAAATATGGTCGTTTGGCTGTTCGAACAGATGGAACATGCGCTCCAGACGGAGCCCTATGCCGGGCTGACCGATGGTGGGCGGACGGAGTTTGTCCGACTCTTCGAGACACCCACCAGTTACGCGGAAGCGAGACGGGAGTGGATGATCGATGAGTAGTGTGACACAGCAGGTGAATGAGACGGGCTCTCGCAAAGAGGCTCGTATTCCCGTGATGGAGATTTTTGGTCCGACGGTTCAAGGCGAAGGCATGGTCATCGGACAAAAAACGATGTTTGTTCGTACCGCCGGCTGCGATTATCGCTGCTCCTGGTGCGACTCGGCCTTTACCTGGGACGGTAGTGGCAAGGACCAGATTCGAATGATTACGCCGGAGGATGCATGGGAAGAATTGCGCCGCGTTGGCGGCACCCGTTTCTCCCATGTCACCATCTCTGGCGGTAATCCCGCCCTGCTCGCTTCGCTGGGCGGATTGGTTGCTCTGCTGCGGGAGAACGGCATCCGCACCGCGGTGGAGACGCAGGGCTCCCGCTGGCAGCCTTGGCTGGCGGACATTGACGAAGTCACCGTCTCGCCTAAGCCACCCAGCTCCGGCATGGACACCGATTGGGCCGTGCTGGATGATCTGATCGAACGGCTGGCCGCTGGCCCGGTAGAACGAAGTCACAGTCTGAAGATCGTGATCTTCGATGAGACAGACCTGGACTATGCCCGCCGTGTGCATGCACGGTATCCGGGCACGGATTTATTTTTACAAACCGGGAACCCGGATGTGACTTCCGCCGATACGCCAGATTTGGCATCCTCACTGCTTGCTCGGTATGAGTGGCTGATTGACCAAGTCAGTGCCTCCGATGACCTGAATGATGTTCGTGTGCTTCCACAGCTTCATACGCTGGTATGGGGCAACAAACGCGGCGTTTGATGGGCAGTATGGGTGGAATGGGCGGCATAATGCAAAGATGAGGACGAAATGTCCTCAGACAAAAAAGAGAATTATACAGGCAAATGGCCTATTCATATATACCGCGAGGCTTCGGCTTTGACGGAAACAAGGAGCGTTTAATAACTGATGAGACAACCTGATGAAATGCAAGATGTGACGTTGCTGGGCAACCAGAACGTTAAATATACGTTTGAATATGATCCGGGCATCCTGGAGAGCTTTGATAACAAACATCCGTACCGCGATTATTTTGTGAAATTCAACTGCCCGGAGTTCACCAGCCTGTGCCCGATTACGGGTCAGCCGGACTTTGCAACGATCTATATCAGCTACATTCCGGATGTGAAAATGGTCGAGAGTAAATCACTCAAGCTGTACCTGTTCAGCTTCCGTAACCATGGTGATTTCCACGAGGATTGTGTGAATATCATCATGAACGACCTGATCAAGCTGATGGACCCCCGCTACATCGAAGTATGGGGCAAATTCACACCGCGCGGCGGCATCTCCATTGACCCGTATACGAACTATGGTAAGCCTGGAACGAAATACGAGCAGATGGCCGACCACCGCATGATGAACCATGATATGTACCCGGAGACGATTGATAATCGTTAAATCGTTAGGTTCATCTATTCTGTATAAGATAGAATCATAGAGTGCCAAAAGCCGAACTCTGCTATATAAGTTGAACTAAAGATTATTTACACTGAACACTACGATGACAGAACAACCTTCCAATCGCTGTTATCCCCAGATTTTTTTACATTCCCTTTTCTAAAAGGGAAAATCCGGGGATAAAGGCGAACGCTTCGCTTTTTCAGGTTTTTTCTGTCCTCTCCGTTATCGTGTAAATGATTAATTCAGCTTATATAGCTTAAGAAGTTCGGCTTTTTAGTATAAACCTTTAGAAACTCAGTCTCTCAATACAATGGGATCGCAGCGCATTCAAGTAGACTGATCTTTCTTTAGTTCTTTGACTTTTTTAATGTAATGTCTCAACATCAGCGCACCAATCGATTGAAAAATGATAAATATGACGATGGCAGCGGATAGAGATTTCGGTGCAACATAGACAGCCTGAAACGTTATTACAGCCATATACAAAATAGTCATCACCAACTCACGTTTGGCGGATTCATAAGGTGATAAGGATTTCATATCCATCCCTCCTCTATCCTTCTTACACATAAATATGGGTCTTCTTACAGTAGATGCTAAAGTAATACGTTTATTTTGTAAATGTAATGCTATTAATAGACACCTCAGAAATAGAGTTCAATTCATCAACGTTTTCTCATGTTCCCCTTGTCGGTCCAATCAATCTATCCTATTATGTAACAATATGCTTACACGCATAGAATACAACATCAGGCGCTGATCCCTCGTGACCGCGACCAAAGGAGAATTGTACATGTCTACACAAACCTCATTAACCAAGGACGCCACAGCGCGTTCGAAAAACCCACCCGGATTGGATGCCCAAAGCACCGTATACCGGATACTCATTGCAATAAGTCTGGTTCATCTGTTCAATGATTCGATCCAGTCGGTTATTCCCGCCATTTTTCCGATTTTGAAAGACTCTATGCATCTCACGTATACTCAAATCGGATGGATCTCATTTGCTATCAACTTTACCGCATCCATTATGCAGCCTGTCGTAGGCTGGTTTGCTGATAAAAAACCGACGCCATCCATTCTACCTATAGGCATGGGTTTTACATTTACCGGCATGTTGCTGTTGGCCTTCGCTGACAGTTATATGGCTGTCCTGATCTCCGTTATCTTTGTCGGTCTAGGTTCCGCCGCTTTCCATCCGGAAGGTTCACGGGTATCCCATATGGCTGCTGGTCAACGCCGTGGACTGGCACAGTCCATCTTCCAAGTTGGTGGTAACGCCGGGCAGTCCCTTGCCCCATTGCTTACACGCTGGATCTTTATCCCGTTTGGACTGTTCGGTGCCATTGGATTTACAGGCATTGCTGCCATGGGGATTGCAGTTCAGATCTACATAGCCCGTTGGTATGGACGTATGCTGCAATCGGGAGGATATCTGCGTAGACAGGCTGCTGCCCGTCGTGCACCCAATCCTGCTTTGCGCAAAAAGATTACTGCCGCAATTACGCTATTGATTTTGCTCGTCTTTGTTCGTTCCTGGTATATCGCTTCCATCGGCAGCTTTTATGCGTTTAATCTGAAAGATACTTTTGGATTGTCCACAGAGGACGCGCAGATCTATATCTTCTTGTTCCTGGCTGCTGGAGCACTTGGTACATTCTTCGGAGGACCTCTTGCGGACCGATTCGGCAAACGTAACCTGATCTTCCTGTCCATGGCCGGAGCTGCTCCGCTGGCGCTGTTGTTGCCTTATGCGAATCTGTTCTGGACAGGCGTACTACTAACCATTATTGGTTTTATTATGTTATCCAGCTTCTCGGTTACGGTTGTATACGCACAAATGCTGATTCCAGGCAAAATCGGAACGGTTTCCGGTCTAATTACTGGTCTGGCATTTGGTATGGGAGGCCTGGGCGCACTCGTGCTGGGGAACTGGATTGATGTCTTCGGCGTATCACCGGTAATGCAGATGTGCAGCTTCCTGCCACTGCTCGGGATCTTCACGTTCTTGCTTCCATCCGATAAATTACTCAATATCTGGGCGAAAGAAAACGGTAGTGAAGAGTAAAAAATACATCAACAGGTGTCCACTTTTTATTCTATATTATATCCAATCCTTACGTGGCAGCATCGCCCTTATAAGACGTTATCTTGCGCTTACGAACCAGATAGCTCTTATTTGAACGAATACTGCCGGTTTCGCAATCTAAAGAATCTGAGCAACGCTATTCCCGAGAAAAAGGCCGTAAACCTTGGAATGTGCGTGTGAGATGCAGAAATAACGTGTCTGAGATTCGTTAGAAATCGGGATTAGTGAAATATCGCCCAATAGCGTCTGCTGAGTTCGTTAGATTTCACTTTAGTCACCTACATTAGCAGTCTAAATAAAAAGTTTAGCCATAACAAAAAGGGTTCCCACCAACTCTGTAATCACAGAGCGGTAGGAACCCTTTTGTTATATATGTTTTTCTCGTATTTAGCTTCAACCGTTTATTCCACGTCACACATGACAACGCTGCTACCTTGAGCTGTAATCAGTTCCTTCACATCTTCAAATTCAAGAAATACCGTTGCCGTATTTTCCATGGGATGAATTCCAATTTTCTGACCAACTAAATCCTTGTCAAAAACTACGGTCACGTTTTTCTGAATATTATTGAGAACCCCCATAGGGTTGACGTGCCCTTTTTCCAATCCGAGGAACTCCAACAAATCCTTTTCACTGGCAAAACTTAATTTGCGGCTAGGTATCTTTTCGCTTAAACTTCTCAAATCAACGGACTTCGTCCCAGCAATCGTCACCAGATAATAGTTGCGCTTCTTGTCATCACGCAGAAACAGATTTTTAGCGATACGTTCTGTATGTGGAATCTGATAAGAGAATATTTCCTCCATCGTGTATACTGCGGGATGTTCAATACTTTTGTAAACGATATTATTTCGATCTAAAAGATCATAGAAACCCTGTTTGTTTAACATATCAAATTCAACTCTTTCAATATAAATATTCTTCTATAATATAACTTCTTCTGTAATATTACTTCAAACGCTGAAGGATCAGCCGTTTTTTGTACAACATTTTGCCTGCTTCGGCGACATCTCGAATTGTATTTTTGTTGCTCACCGAACCAAACACCATGCCTGCAATCGGCACAAGTTGGAACAGCTTCTTCCAGCCAAAAGATTCACTGTAGGAGTTAAACACTTCCCGCCATCCCTGCATCTGCGATACTACTTCAATGGGTTTGTCGGGATCATCATAAGCGGCCAGTTCTTCAATGATCGCTTTCTTGCCTACAATATCAGCGGAAGAGAATTGCAGACATTTGACAATGAAGATACGCTCCAGCGGTTCATCTGGATCATAACCATAACATAGAGCCATCTCTTGCAGTACCTTCAAGGAAAGCCCCATCACCATCGGAATATCTGCAGCAATGGTTACAATGCCACCAAACCCTGTAGCTGCTCCCTGAGCCGCGGCAAACTTCGTTCGACTCTCGGTAATGTTATCAGCCACCTGGTCCAGCACCTGAAGTGGCAGATTCTCTACACTATGAATCTTTGCTGTCCCCTCCGCTTCAGATTCCTGCTCCAGACGATAGGTCGTATCCATCATGGAATAACCGGACCTCCCGGCTTCCTCTTGCAACAGCTTGGCTACTTTTTTCTTCTGTACGAGAAACTTGCCCCCATTCTGCACATACTGACCCACGTCGTTCAGGGAATCTCCGATCTTCTGTTTCAGCGCTTTAGGCATCACTTTATCCAACATCGCAAAGGGCAAACGCCCGATTTTATCCCAAATAAACAAGTCTTTCTGTTGTTTCTCCCATTTCAAAATCTGTTCAAGTTCCTTGTCCAACGTCTCGCGTGAATCCATATGTGATCCTCCTAATAGGTTCTGCATCGTAATCTGTATCTCTCTCATACGCAGAAATCATCGTTGTGGTTGCTTTGTTTTGTGTCCAGGACACTTATGTTCAGGCCACTCTATCTTATCGTTCACACACAGAAGAGCCCTTAATCAGCATCACTCGCTAACTAAGGGCTCTCATATTAAGGTTTCACTACCTCTTATTTTGCTTCTGCTACTGCGCTGCCATCTGGGACCGGAACACCGAAATCAGGTGTGCCATCTTCACGCCAATGAATCACTTGAGCACGGGCATGGCGGTTCGGATCATACAAGGGATCACCCTCGATGTCTTTGTAATTACGCGCATGATAAATCAGAATATCGGTCTTGCCATCCGGTGACACCGTAAAGCTGTTATGGCCCGGACCGTATTGGCCGTTCGCTTCACAAGTCTGGAATACCGGCTCGGGTGATTTCACCCAGCTGGCCGGATCAAGCAAGTCGGCATTTTCATCTGCAGTGAGCAGACCCATACAATAATTGTAATCAGTCGCGCTGGCCGAGTAGCCGATGAACAAACGCCCATTCCGATGCATCACGGCTGCTCCTTCATTGACCTTAAAGCCGATGATCTCCCAATCATACTCTGGCGTAGAGATCATAACCTGTTCGCCGCGTAGCGTCCATGGGTTCTCCATTTCGGCAATGTACAGGTTGGAGTTGCCCACAATATCGGGATCTTTCTGTGCCCAGACCAGATAGCGGATTCCCTTATGTTCAAAGGTCGTTGCATCCAGCGCAAATGATTCCCACCGGGTGTGAATCTGCCCTTTCTCTACCCACTCTCCTTCGAGTGGATTCGCGGAATCGTTCTCCAGGACATACATCCGATGATCGAACAGACCTTCGTTAGTCTCACTGGTGTGAGCGGCAGCGTAGTGTATGTACCATTTGCCATCGATAAAATGAATCTCCGGTGCCCAAATGTTGGCACTCATTGGCCCTGTGTCACGCTTCGTCCAAGCCGTTACCGGCTCAGCATCTCTTAACTCTTCCAACGTCTCTGCTCTTCGGATTTCAATCCGGTCAAAGGCTGGCACGGAAGCGGAGAAATAATAGTAACCGTCTGTATGACGGTACACCCACGGATCAGCACGCTGCTCCAAGATGGGATTAGTAAATGTAATAGAATCAGTCATGGGAATGCTCCCCTTTCAAATGTTGTTTGGCTCGAAGTTTGGGGATGTAACCCAATTGCGAAAAAGCGAAAACCCTTTTGGGGTGGTGCACAGCGGACGTTCGGGGGTGGCAGGGCCTTGGTGCTCTCTTGTCCTCCGATTTCTTTTACTACCGCTCTCTGCGGTTGAAATCGGATGCCAAACTCGCTCCTGCGGCTCCTTCCTCCCCCTCACTGCTTGTGCACCTTGGCGCAGTAGCTCGCTTTTACCGCGCTCGCCGGGTTACAACCTCACTTCGAGCCTTTTTTGTTGGCTCGATCTTATGGGGTCGACCGCTTCGCAGGGTCAACTCTCCCCATGTAATGCTGGGCTGGCCGCAGAGCTACAGGCTAGCTTTTTGGTGCACAGCGGACGTTCGGGGGTGGCAGGGCCTTGGTGCTCTCTTGTCCTCCGATTTCTCTTTCCACCGCTCTTGACGGTTGAAATCGGATGCCAAACTCACTCCTGCGGCTCCTTCCTCCCCCTCACTGCTTGTGCACCATCAGAGCAGTAGCTCGCTCTTTCCGCGCTCGCTGGGTCACAACCTCACTTCGAGCCTTTTTGGTGGCTCGGTCTTATGGGGTTGACCACTTCGCAGGGTCAACTCTCCCCATATTTAGTGCATGATTGGCCTCAGACATAGGCCAGCTTTGTGGTGCACAGCGGATGCTCGGGGGTGGCAGAGCCTTGGTGCTCTCTTGTCCTCCGATTTCTCTTTCCACCGCTCTTAGCGGTTGAAATCGGATGCCAAACTCGCTCCTGCGGCTCCTTCCTCCCCCTCACTGCTTGTGCACCTTGGCGCAGCAGCCCGCTCTTACAGCGCTCGCTGCTCGACCCCTTACTCCTCAGCTGCGCTGATCTGCTTGCCCCAGACCGCCACACCGTGGTCATCGAGGCCTGTCACCACCAGCGCGGGCTGGCTTCGCTCCCAGTCCCAGGACGGCAGCAGTTTCAGCTCTTCTATGGAGGCTCCGCCCCATGGGCTTTCTTTCCACTTCAACGTCAGTGTTTGTTTGTCATCAAATGTCCAGGTTCCTGAACCTTTTTCACTTTTAATTTTGCCGTTGCTTGTTAAGGTATAAGGCACGGCTTGAATCTGCCCGTCTACGGACGGATCAAGCGCCATGCCTTCCCACTCCCCGGCAATCATGGATTTCGGAATGTCCTGTGCTGCCTCACCTGCATAACGTTCAGGTGAAACGACAGGCCAGCCGTCCTTGGTCCATAACATTTTGCGTACATGCAGATAGGGCCAGTTTTTATCCGTCTCGCCCCGTGCATGATGCACGATATAATAATCGTCTCCGTCCTTCAAAATGGAGTTATGTCCGGGCGCAACCCAGCCCTCACCTTCTGTGAAGCGATAACCGCCGAGAATTTTGGTGCCGATCTCATATTGCGGCAGATGATCCGTATCCAGCATGTTCATGCCATTCATGTCCGTGTATGGTCCTGTGATTGAATCAGCACGCGCAACCCGCACGTTATAATCTTCGAATAAGGAATCATAGGAGACGAACAGATAATACTTTTTGAACTCCGGGTTAAACACAATGTATGGACCTTCCACTGCGCCCTCTTCAGTTGCACGATCCCTAGCAGCAATGCGAGTACCATAACCGTCGCCCTTGAATTTCCCGGTGTCGGGATCAAGTGGCGCAATGTAGATGCCGTCAAAGAATGAACCATATGCCATCCACGAATTACCCTCGGCATCTACGATGGGATTAGCATCAATGGCATTTAATTTGTCCTGTTCATTCGCAGAAGTTTGCACAACCAGCCCTTCATCTGTCCATGGACCTTCGGGAGATGAGGATGTCTGAAGACCAATAGCCGACTGGGTACTGCCAAAAGAAGAAGCCGAATAATACATCCGATAGGTATCACCAGCCTGGACCACATCCGGTGCCCACAGATTGACCGCACCTGTCCAGTCCAGCGCTTCTTGCGGAATACCCGGGAGAGCTTGACCTACCCACTTCCAGTGGATCAGATCATCTGATTTACGTACCATGACGCCGGGTTTCGCTTCTCCTGCTACACGAACGTCTGTGGAATAGACGTAGTATCCCTGGTCTGTTTTGATAATGGCCGGATCATGCGCATTGTTCACCGTCCAGCGTGATTCATCGTCCAAAATGGAAGTGTCATACAACTGAGCATCTTGAGGAGCTTCAGGAAAGACGGGACGGGACACCGTTTCTCCTGCTCCTTCTCCAGAACAACCCGCAGCTCCAACAACCAACAATAACAACATGGAAGCAACCACTCCTTTTCCTGAATTCGACCACCGTCGGAATTTCTTCCGCTGGTTCATCCCTTCACTCCCGAAATCGCAACCGACTCAATAATCTGTTTCTGGAAGATCAGGAAGATGATTAATACAGGTAACAGGGCTACAATCGACGCCGCCATAATAAGCGGGTAATCGGTTTGAATCGCATACGTGGCATTAAAGTTTGCTATAACGAGCTGTAACGTCTGCTTCTCCGGTGAATTCAGATAAATAATCGGTGCCAGATAGTCGTTCCAGATGCCCATGAACCAGAGAATCAGCTGTGCAGCAATCGCTGGTTTGATAAGCGGGAACGTAATACTGGAGTACAACCGGAAGTAGGAACTACCATCAATCTTGGCCGCCTCAATAATCGCATCAGGTACACTAAGCAGGTATTGGCGCAGGAAAAAGATCATGATTACGTTACCGAACAGGCCTGGAACAATCAGTGGCAACAGCGTATCCACCCAGCCCAGCTTTGCAAACATGATGAATTGCGGGATCATGACTGTTGGATAAGGAATCATCATGGATGCCAGCAACGCGAGAAACAGTTTGTTTTTGTGCGGGAATCTTAACTTGGCAAAAGCAAAGGCTGCGATACTGGACGTAAACGTACCCACCACCGTTACACTCACCGCAACGATGAGGCTGTTTTTGATCCCGCTGAGCAGCGGTCCTGCTTCCCAGATTTCTTTATACTTTCCAAATTGGAACACTTCAGGTATCCATACAGGCGGAAGCGCGAACACATCCTGCTTCTCCTTCAATGACGTGGACAACATCCAGATCAGTGGTGCAATCATCGCAATCGCCCCAATCGCGAGTACGATAAAGATGATCGAGTTTGTTAATTTCCTCTTTTGACTGTAAGACATCTCCGGTTCACTCCTTTCCTTGACAATCAATCCCCATCATAGGCTGATTTTTCGTTCATTTTGAATTGCACCAGGGTAATGACAAAAATGAAAATACCAAGAATCATGGCCATCGCTGAGGCATAACCCATCTGCAAGTTACTGAAGGCTTTCTGCCAGATGTAGAAAACGATTGATGCCGAAGAATATTCTGGACCACCCGTAGGTGTCATAATGTTCATCTCGGTGAAGATCTGGGAACCGCCAATGATATTTGTAACAATGAGGAAAAAGGTAACTGGCTTCACCATAGGCCAGGTGATATTGCGGAAGATTTGGAACCCGTTCGCTCCATCCAGCTCAGCCGCCTCGTAGTATGTACGTGATACACTTTGCAGTGCTGCCAGGTACAACAACATCGTGTATCCCAAGCCTTTCCACACCGTCATAATAATCAAAGCCGGTTTAACCGTGTCTTTGTTCGCTAGCCAGTTAGGACCTTTAATCCCAAACAGGTCAAGGAACTGGTTCACCAGACCGTAATCCCCGTTGTACGCCCAGTTCCACATGATGGACACCGCAGCGAGGGAAGAAATGACCGGGATGTAATAGATTACTCGGAATGTCGTGGTGCCGGGAATTTTACGATTCAGACCCATCGCCAGCAATAATGCGAGCAACAAACCAATCGGAATACCGAGCATCAGGAAAAATGTATTAAACATCGCTTTGTAGAAGAGGTCATCCGTGAGCAAATCCTTGAAGTTGGCCAAACCGATAAAGTTCATCTGTCCCAGTCCGTCCCAATCCGTAAAGGAACCATAAAGGGAGTAGAGGAACGGGAACATGACAAAGATCAGCAATCCAAGAATCGGAGGTAAAATAAACAGATATCCGTACAGCATCTCTTTGCGATACAAACTCGATTTCGTAATCACGGCGTTCACCCCTGTTTCTAGTATCAGCATGTGGCATTCTTCGATTGAACCTTGTCGATCAACGAATGCCACATGCCCGTATGGAATCCAATAAGTTCCAATACGAATGATGCCAGCAGCATGATTGCAGGCTGCCGGCATCACCCTTTCCTATCTACTATTTCTGAGATTTCTTTTCTTGTTCTACCGCTTTGTCGAGCAGTTTTTGCATTTTCGGTTGTTGCTGCTTCACATAGTCTGCGGCTGTAATCTTGCCATCCAATACCGGCTGGATGTCCGTGAAGAACAGGTCATACCATTCCGCATTGTACGTGTAGTTACCTGGCAGAGCCCGGCCGTAATCTTCAACAATATCAATGAATTCCTGTTTGTTGGCTGGTTTCGTGGATGTATCTTTGGCCCACTCGTCTGCCATATCAAGCAAGTTCGGAATTTGTACCTTGGCATCTACCAGTTGCTGCATGCCTTCCTTTGAAGCCGTAAGGTAGTTCACCAATGCTGCTGCTTCTTCTGGATGTTTCGTTTTCGCGGATACTCCGATTCCCAGAGATCCGATCCACGTTGCCGATTTGCCAGTTGATCCCGCAGGGAATGGCAGCAAATCATAATCGAAAGGCAATTTCTCAAATGTACTCATATCCCATGGGCCTACAGGGAAGAAAGCCATTTCACCTTTCATCCAGCGTTGATACGTATCCAATGTTTGCGCTTCCTCAATGGAAGGTGTAATTTTGTATACGTTCTGCATATCCGCGAAGAATTGCAGTGCTTCAGCGAATTTTGGATCATCAATCGTTACTTTTGTTTTGGTCTCATCCAACCAATCCCCACCGTTGCTCCATACAAAGGATTGCAGTGCCCACTGTACGTTGAATCCAGTACCGTATACATCCGGTTTACCATCTCCATTGGTATCCTTGGTCGCTTGCTGGTTCACCTTGATGAACTCTTCCCATGTGTATGGTTTATCCTTGTCAGGGAGTGGGATGCCCTCTTTTTCAAACAACGTTTTGTTGTAGCCCAGTGCAAATGGCCCCAGATCCTTCGGCATACCGTAGATATCACCTTGACCTGCCATTTGGCCGTCATAACGATACAGGTCCACGCCGTATTTCCAGATATTATCGAGATCAACATCCGGATTGTTTTCAATATACGAAGTGAGGTTCATCAGCACATTGCTGTTCACATACGCTTTCACGTCACCCGGATTGATATAAAATACGTCAGGCAAGCTGTTGCCTGTAATTGCCGCTCTTAGCTTGGTTGCATATTGATCCGCAGCCGTTACTATAATTTTGACTTTCACACCCGGATGATCTTCTTCGAATTTCTTGACCACCGCTTGGTATGCTTTCTGCTCATCAGTACCGCCGCGGAACATAAATGTTAACTCCTTGTCCCCACTTGCACCGCTGCTTCCTCCGCAACCTGCGAGTACCAGCGCACTTACCAGCATAAGAAGCATAAATGTGACCCAACTCTTTTTCTTTACCATCTGAACCCCTCCTGATCTGGACTTGTAACCGTATTCAATTGGATGAAATAAGATTTCTGTTGTTAAATTTATCAAATCCAGATCACTTTAGTCAACACTTTTATAAAACATTTTATATTTATATAAAATAAATCAGTATTTCGGCCAGCCACTCGAGTCCCAAAGCAAGTCATTAATCAGCAATTTCGGATTGCCATTATCCTCTGCATCATAGGCATGTCTTGCGATGACATTGCCGTTGTACACGTCCTGACCACCTGGACCTTTCCATTTTACATTGCCTGTATCCAATATCGTTCCGCCACCATTCAGCATATTAACTCCGTTTTTGTCCACATAAGGGCCTGTTATACTGGTCGAACGTCCATAGACCATTTTGTAGGTACTGTTCACCCCTTGGCAGCAAGAATCAATGGAAGCAAACAGGTAATAATAACCGCCACGATATACAATACTTGGTCCTTCAATAGCACCTCCGTTATTCGGGCGCGCAGCAATGGAAGTTATACTTCCCGTCGGTTTCATCGTGTTTTTGTCCAGCTTGACAATCTTCAGACCACTCCAGAAAGAACCAAAGGCCAGCCATGGATTGCCTGAAGCATCAATGACCAGATTTGGATCAATGGCATTATAATTATTGGCGGTCGTGGTTTGAAGCACCAATCCTTCATCCTTCCACTGCCCTGCTCCAATGCTGTTCGCAGACGCAAGACCAATCGCAGACCGATTGGAGCCAAAGGTGGAGATCGAATAATAGAGCCATACTTTTCCGTTATACTGCTCTACATCCGGTGCCCATACATCCAATCCACTTTGTCCCGGAACGGCAGAAGCCCACCAGGATGGCTTACTTAAGAAGATTTGTGGAACACGATACCAGGACGAACCATTATCGGATTTCAATACTTGAATGCCCGGGCCGGTTGAAAAGGTGTACCAGGAACTGCCCTCTTTGATAATCGACGGATCATGAACAGCGGTATCTCCGGTCAGATTCCAGAATGCCGCCAAAGCTTTTGACTGACCTGCCAGCAGTAATACCATCACAAGTAATGCCGGTAACGCCAACCGTTTCCACTTAAACCTCTTCACATTGCTTAACTTTTCCAAACCAACTCCACCTTTCCTGTTCAAATGGTTAATTAGGTTCATGAAGTATTGAATCAATTTAGGTATAATAGGATTATAAAAGCGGTTACATGACATTTCAATGGTATATTTCAAATATATGTGAACTGATTAACACTTATTTTAACCGGAATAGTGGACAAAATATAGGTTATATTCTCGTATTTGCGCTATATACAAGGGTTTTGGCTTCTATTTCTCCACCCTTCCCTTCCATGAGGGAATGATTTATAATTATCTGAAATAAAACATATAAATGTGCAAATGTCTGTGTCGAAGACTTTGTTCAGAACGGGGAAAGGAAATCCACCTATGATTTATATTAAAGATCTGATGTCGGGTGTGAATATCTTCAAAGCGCTCAGTTCGGAAATCCGGATTCAGATCATCGAGCTGCTGGCCAAGAACCAAAGTCTTAATCTCAATGATCTTGCAACCAAGCTTGGACTGAGCAATGGCGCTATCACAATGCATATCAAGAAGCTTGAAGAGAGCGGATTGATCGAGATCAACACCGCCGTTGGCAAACATGGAATTCAGAAGATATGTTATCTCAATGAGGAAAAATTGATGGTTGATCTGCGTTCACAAGAGATTAACAATCGTTATGAGGTGGAAATTCAGGTCGGTCATTACAGCGATTATCAGGCTGCACCTACATGTGGTCTCGCTACCCGGGACAGCATTGTTGGAGAGTTCGATGATCCGCGGTACTTTGCTGATCCACTGCGAATTGATGCGGAGATGATCTGGCTGGCCGAGGGTTATCTCGAGTATCGGATTCCAAACTATCTCAAACCTAATCAGTCCTTTAGCGAAATTCAGTTGTCGATGGAACTGGGATCGGAGGCCCCTGGCTTTTGTGACAATTACCCTTCGGATATTTACTTCTATGTCAATGGGATTGAGATTGGCTGCTGGACAAGTCCGGGGGATTTTGGCAATACACGCGGTACCTTTAATCCGGAATGGTGGCCTCCCCACTTGAACCAGTACGGCATGCTGAAGCTGATCCGGATTACACAGGAAGGCAGCTATATCGACGGATGCCGCATCTCGGATGTGACGTTGGACCAGATTGGGCTGGATTACAAAAGCGATATTCACTTCCGCATTGCGGTTACGGACGCACCTTTGAACAAACGGGGCTTAACGATCTTTGGTAAAAACTTCGGAAACTATGGACAGAATCTGCTCGCTCGGGTTCTCTATAACGTGCAAGAAGAGTAGAGCTGGCTCTGTCTATTCACTCGATATGAAGTTCGATCGATCTGCTAACGTAACTGTTCAACACAACAACAATCATGTGTCTTCGAAAGGGTGCTATCCAGCACTCTTTTTTTTGTTTCCTCTCACTGAAGAACTTGTCCAATTATGTTGGAACAAAACATACTGGATGTTATGACTTCTATAGACCCTCTGTAATCCTCCATCTTGTTTACCCTGGCGTGATATAATAATGGCCTGTAATGGCAAAATGGAATAACGGGCGGGGATACCTTTTGAAATTGGAGCGATTAATCTCAATCATATACAAACTGCTGAACCACGAAGTATTGTCTGCTTCCACCTTGGCGGAAGAGTTTCAGGTGTCCCCAAGAACGATCTATCGGGATATTGATGTAATCTGTGCCGCCGGCTTCCCGGTCGTCTCCCATCAGGGACTCAAAGGCGGCTACGGCATGATGGACGGATACAAGATGGATAAAAGCTTGCTCGGTTCTTATGATGTGGATTCCCTGATCACGGTTCTGAGCAGTCTATCCACAGTATTCGAAGATGCACGTGCACAAGGCACGATTGAACGTCTGCAAACGATTGGACCGGAGCATCAAACCTCAAGTCTCTCGGTGGATCTGGAGACACGCCGAACAGAACCTGATGCCCTTCCTCATCTGCGTAAAGGTATTACGGATCATCAGGTTGTCCGTTTTGACTACATCAATACAAAAAATGAACATACACCCCGCCATCTGGAACCGGTAAGACTTCATTTTAAATATCGTAATTGGTATGTATATGGATTTTGCCAGACACGGCAGGATTATCGCGAGTTCCGACTGTCCCGGATGATGAACGTGCAACTGACATCGGAACACTTCCAACCCCACCTTGAGCTTCCCCAAGAGACGGTTGGGTCAGATCCGTCATGGCAAGATCAGGTAAGTGATGTGGTATTTCGGGTGAACCCGGAAGCGCTCGCGGAAGCCATGGATCATTTTCAACAGGCAGATAAGCAATTTCACGAGGATGGAAGTATGACAATGCGTATCTCGGTTCATCAACCGTTACAAGCCAAGTGGTTATGGTCGTTTCTACTTAGTTTAGGCAGTGGCGCCGAGGTACTTGAACCGATTGAATTAAGAGACATTCTGAAAGAACAACTTCGTAACGCACTTAAGCTCTATGAAGAAGTATGACACGCTGTTGTCATACTTCTTTTTTTATAATCATCTCAGTAAGTTAACCCAATCTATATCCAAATTAAAGGAGACGATCATCAATGAATCATCCGGAACAAATGTATAACTACCACACATGGGCCAACCAAACCATCCTGGGCAGAATCAAGGAACTGCCCTCCTCTGTCCTGAGTCAGGAAGTGAACAGTTCATATCCAACCATTGCTCATGCACTCAGCCATATCTATACAGTGGATAAGATGTGGTACCTGGTGTTAACTGGCACCGGTATGCCCGAGGCACTGCAAACATGCATACCACTCAATAGTGAAATTCACGGTTCTGTGGATGAGTACATCCAATGTTTTACCGACCTGTCGGCACAATACAGTGAGTGGTTACGAGGCCAAGCTGATCTGGAGCAAACCATTCTACTCGATAATCCATTTGCAGGAGTTCGCGAAACCAGCTTATCGGATATAGTAATCCATGTGGTTAACCACGGAACCTATCATCGAGGCAATATTTCTACCATGCTTCGTCAATTGGGGCATGCCTCCATCATGAATGATTATTCACTCTTTTGGTATCAGGAACCGGCTCAAGTATAGTTGACAATCGGATGGAAAATGTACATTGTATCCCCGTGACGTCGAGGGATGAATTGAGAAATTGGTTGCAGACGCATGGAAAAGTCGAGAAATCTTGCTGGGTAATGATAAGCATAAAACCCGTGCCAAATACCCTTCTGTATTTGGACGTGGTTGAGGAGTCGCTGTGCTTTGGATGGATCGATGGAGTCAAAAAGAAAATATCCGAGACTCAATTAGCACAGAGATTATCTCCTAGAAGTAAACGTAGCTCATGGACTGAATTGAACAAGGAACGTGTCCGTCGTCTTGAAAAGTTGGGCTTCATGCATGACGGGGGTAGAAAGGTTCTTCCTGTTATGGAGCCAAATGCTTTCATAATTGATGGTGTGATCGAACAAAGGCTGAAAGAAGATCATCAGGTTTATGCAAATTTCATGTCCTTTCCTACCCTGTATCAAAACGTTCGGATCGATACGATCCAAAGTGTTAAGTATCAGCCAGCATTATTCCAGAGCAGATTGGATAAGTTCATAACCCACACAAAGGAAAATAAAATGTACGGTCAGTGGCATGACAACGGACGGCTTTTGGACTATTAAATCCCCCCTTTTCCCTGAGACAGCAGACAGGACCTCCCTATGAGGAGGCCCTGTTTTGGTTTTTTTATTCAGTCATGTATTAATGAGCCTGCCTGTATGTTTTGGGAGACTTGCCAAAGGCTTTCTTAAACTGGCGGGTGAAATAATTACTGTCGTTAAATCCACATTCATACGAAATTTCCGTGATGGACATATTCCCGTTTTTCAACAAATGACATGCCTTCTCCAGACGCAACTTTTGCAGATAAGAGATCGGGGTCATCTGATAATAGGATCGAAAAATCCGGTTCAGATGCCTTATGGAGATATTCGACTTCCCCGCAATATCCTCTAGCGACAGTGGCTCCAGATAATGATCTTCAATAAATGAAATGGCATTTGCCAGATGCATCAGATTATTACCTTCGATCCCTTTCTCCTGCGTATCATATTGCCTCGACAAATAAACAACCATCTCCGTAAGACGTGAGATCAACATCGTCTGATACCCTTGCTGTTTACTCTGATACTCCTCAATCATGAACGATATCAGCGATTCTACATACTCCAGACTGGAAATGGATAACGCCAATTTACTCGGAAAGGAGTGAATATTACGATAAAACGGTTCCAAAACAAACAGCGCCTGGAAGCCGTTAGATTTTCTCAGATCGGGCCCCGCCGAAGCAAGCATCTCGGGACTGAACATAATGTTACAGATCCTAAAATCATGAGGGTCTTTATACGCATGATGGGTGTCGCCATTAATCACAAATGCGTTCCCTTTTTTAATAAAAAATTCCTCGGTGTTCACCACATGGGTTGCATGACCACTCAGAACAATCACAAGTTCCGTAAAATCCATATGATTATGAAGCTCCATGTCCTCAACATGTCCACCGTACTGAATAAAAAACGGAAATTGTTGATGGTCCGAGGTAAACCATCTCAAATATGCATTACTCAAAAGCATTCCCCTCCGCGAACATAGTTGGGTTGAATGTCTATATCATGCTATTCCAAGACCGAAAAATCAAGGTTCCATATACTTATAAGCGTTATAATTCGCCTTGTAGCAGGGATTTTCAATGTGTCCAGATTCATACTAAACTCTCACAATGAATAGGAGTATATCATGATGAAATATACCAATCCGGTCATTCCGGGGTTTTACCCAGATCCAAGTATCTGCCGTGTAGATGAAGACTATTATCTGGTAACCAGTACCTTTGAATATTTCCCTGGTGTGCCCATCTTCCACAGCAAAGACCTTGTGAACTGGCGACAGATCGGCCATGTCCTCACAACAACTGAGCAACTCCCTTTAGCGAACGCGGGCAGTTCTGGCGGCATTTTCGCCCCAACACTCCGGCACCATGATGGCTGGTTCTACATGACAACAACCAATGTCAGCGGCGGCGGAAATTTTTATGTGCGTAGTGCCCTGCCCGAGGGACCATGGTCTGCTCCGATTTTTATTGATCAGGGCGGCATTGATCCCTCTTTTCTCTTTGATGAAGATGGACGTGTGTATTTTCAAACGGCCTGTAACGGCGATGAAGGCGAAGGCATCTATCAGTGCGAGATAGACATCACGACCGGAGCCAGACTAACCGATAGTCGATTGATCTGGACTGGAACCGGAGGAGCAGCCCCTGAAGCTCCCCACATGTATAAAATAAACGGCCTCTATTATCTGATGATCGCCGAAGGTGGAACCGAGTATGGCCATATGGAGACCATCGCTCGGAGCACAGAGCCATACGGACCATTTGATCCGTGTCCTCATAATCCGATTCTGTCCAATCGGAGCATGAAATCCAGCATTCACGCAACCGGTCATGCAGACCTTGTCCAGATCCAGGATGGAAGCTGGTGGGCCGTATGTCTGGGCCTTCGTCCAGCAGGTTACCCCATGCGACACCATCTGGGACGCGAGACCTTCCTGGCACCTGTCACTTGGACGGATGACGGTTGGCCGATGATCGGTGTGGTCGGACATATTGAACCAGAGATGACCGGACCTTCATTGCCTGAGCATCCTTGGTCACCTCGGGCTATACGGGATCATTTTGACGAACCAACTTTGGACATGAACTGGATCTTCTTACGTAACCCGGCTCCGGGTAGTTGGACGCTCACTGAAAATCCCGGGCAGCTCATCCTCCGTGGTCATTCGGTTTCACTCGATGACGGACAAAATCCGGCCTTTGTCGGGCGTCGATTGAGCCATTTCTTATGCAATATGGCAACCGAGCTACGTTATGAGCCAAATGCGAGCGGTGAGGAAGCCGGATTAACCTTATTTATGAATGATAAATATCATTACGATTTGGCTGTAACACAGATCGACGGTCAGAAGAAAATCGTATTGCGGCGAACCGTCGGCTCTCTGCGAACCGAACAGGCGCTTAACTGTGACAAGGGGCCGGTTGTATTACAAATCAAGGCTGACCGTAATCACTTCACGTTCCTCTACCAGCAAGGTTCATCCGATGCCATCGAAGTGGGTTCAGGGGAAACACATCTGTTATCTACCGAAGTAGCAAGTGGTTTCACAGGTGTGATGATCGCCATGTACGCTTATGCTCCATCGGGGGAGTTTACACCCGCAAGTTTCGATTGGTTTGACTATGAACCTCTGAAAGAATAATCAAACCGCAAGATCCAATACCTTTCGATCAGGTTCGTGCTATGTAACCTCTCACTAATTTACCTTTCGCAGAAGCGTCGTGAATCTGGAAAGTCTAACGAACCCAGCACACGTTATTCGATGATATTTTAATGATTGGGATTTTTAACGAATCGTAGACGCGTTATTCCTGCCTGTTAGATGCTTTATATGTTGTTTCCAGTCTTATTTGCGGGAATAACGCGTCTTAAGTTCGTTAGAATTGCATAACCACTATAAACGTCCAAATAAGGTGCGCTGAGTTCGTTAGCGTATCTCACCTTGCATTAGTTGAATGCTGGTAATTGGTGTCGCCTCTCCAGCAACTTAAAACCCACCCTCCATGCACGCATGAAGGGTGAGTTTTTAAGTTAAGCTATATTCTGTTCATTGACGTTGTGCTTAGCGCAAGTTTGATATCTCAAAGAATAATTTACTTGCCAGAAGGTTGAGCTTCTGCTGTATACCCCGTTGGGATATCCGTTTCTGCAGTCACATTGGTGATAACCATTGGATACATCATGTCCGGATCAGGTTGAATAATGGAATAGAGCACGATGGCGCGTCCATCCTTCTCCAATTTCACATCATCAATCTTCAATCCATAACCAGGGTGCGGCATTTCAGCACTGAGTTTAACTTTGGTTGTTTTGTCATCAACCTTTGTCGTTGTTACTTCAGGTACAATCGCTTGTTGGCCTTCACCTGGAGTAGTTGGAGCTGGCTCTGTCGAGCCGCCATTGCCGTGTTTATCCACAAATTCAAGTGCATTGAAGATCATGCTTGCAGCCTCCATACGGGTAAGCGACTGATCTGGACGGAAGTTCCCGTCCTTATCCAGTTCAATGATGTTCATGTTCAGCAAGTTCTGGACTGCAGATATGGCGTCCTTACCGATTTTATTTTCGTCCTTAACAAGATTATACTTCATGATGACCGGATAATTCCCGGTTGTGTTAATGCCTTCATGCAGCAAAATAACAAATTGCTCGCGTGTCATCTTGCCTTGGGGATTCAATTCTACCGGAATGGACAGTCCATTCTGAGTAGCGGCCTGCACCGCATCGGCATACCACGTATCCGGACTGATTTTATTCTGAGCGGATGCTTCCGCAAATTCATTTTTCAGACCAAATGCGTTCACAATCAGTTGAACACCCTGTGGCTCGGACAATGCGAGATCTGGACGGAACAGATCCGCTGTTACTCCGCTAACAATGCCTTTTGATTTCAATGAATCCACAATCGACTTCTGACCTTCATCCTTCACATCTGTGAAAGCAAATACCGATGCACCTCCTGCTGTCAAAGAAACGCAGAGCGCAAGCGTTGCAGCCAATCCTTTTTTATGTTTCATTTCCTGGCACCTCCATATGATTAGTAAAACCTATTTTTTACCTCTTCATTCCTACAGACGGGGCATCCCTAGAAAATGTTTCAGTAATTTCGACATCTGGTGAATACAACAGGAGAACACGGCATAGAACCCTTCTCCAACGCCGATAATCCGATCACCTGCTTTTTGCTAACTGGCTTCGTTGACATTGATTCGGATTAGCGCAAAAATAAGAATAGAGAAATCTATCGGATGACGGATAAACAACGAACTGGATCGCATACAGTAAGAGGGCACGACGCGCTAATAACAGGTGTCGGCCCTTTTCTTGACTCCACCTGCTGAACTGACTTCACCTATAACAAAAGGAGAACAACGCTTATGTCCAAGAAAGGATTACTTCGTGGTTATGTAGTGTCGAACTGGCCTGTTTATCTGGTTGCTGTTCTTCTGATTATTGCCTCCAATGTCGGGCAAGCATCCCTGCCCCGCATACTCGGCAGCTTCACGGATCAGTTGATGCAGAACTCTCTTCAGATGCAGACGGTCGTAAGGTACAGCCTGTCCCTTTTGGCTATTGCCATCGGGTATAATCTGCTGTTCGGTACTGGGCAATTCATGATTATGAAGCTGGGTCGACGCTTCGAATTCATGACGCGTGAGCGTATATTCAGTAAGTTTTCCGAACTTAGCGAACATTATTTCTCCAAACAGGGAAACGGAAAGTTGCTCAGTTATGTCATGAATGACGTGACTTCCGTACGTGAAGCGATATCCAATGGCGTGACGCTCATGACCAATGCCACCTTCCTGTTGTTGTCCTGCATTGTCATGATGCTGCTTAGCGGGATTCCGTTGACCCTCATTCTAATCAGTGTTGTTCCTTTGCTGGCGATTCCATTTCTGGTCGTGTTTTTTGGTCCACGGATTCGCAAGCGCTCTCGCGACGTGCAGGAAGCTCTTGCAACCATGACGGAATCTGCAGAAGAACAGTTGGGCGGCATTCGCGTAACCAAGACGTTTGCTATTGAAGATAGTGCTCGTGCGCGCTTTGGAACTACCGTCGATGAGATCAAGAGCAAACAGCTTCGACTCGTTCGTCTGTCTTCCTTGTTTCAAGCCTTGCTCCCGCTACTGGGAGCCATCTCATTGGTCGTTTCTCTGCTTGTCGGAGGTATTATGACCATGCAGAATTCCATTACACTCGGGAGTTTTGTCGCCTTAACCTTATATCTGCGCATTATTATGGGACCGCTTCAACAGATCGGCAATGTTATTAATACCGTTCAGCGCTCAGGCGCATCACTCGAGCGGGTGAATGACCTGCTCAGCGAAGTAGCGGATGTGCGTGAACTTCCTGAAGCCACATCGCTCCAAACCGTACAAGATATTACCATGGAGAATCTAACCTTCTCCTATCCTGGCAGTTCATCTCCTGCTCTCCAAAACATTCAACTCCATATCCGTGCCGGTCGAACGGTCGGTATTGTAGGCAAGACCGGCTCGGGTAAAAGTACCCTCGTTAAGCTATTGCTGCGTACATATGAACCACCTGAAGGAACAATTCGCATCAATGGTACCGATATTCGGCAGTTGTCGCTGGAAAGTCTAAGATCGCGCATCGCCTATGTCCCTCAGGATGGATTCCTGTTTAGTACCACCATCCGGGATAACATCGCATTTAGCGACAGGGAAGTATCGCTGGATACAGTGGAACATAGTGCACGGCAAGCCATGATCTATGATAATATTGTCCGTTTTCCTGATCGCTTCGATACACTGCTTGGCGAACGTGGACTCACCCTGTCTGGTGGACAACGTCAGCGAACCAGCCTTGCAAGAGGACTGATCAAACAAGCACAGTTACTTATTCTGGATGACAGTATGAGCGCGGTTGATGCTGTCACCGAGAGTGGTATTCTGCGTAGCCTGCGTGAGATCGGCAAGGGCAAGACTACATTAATCATCTCTCATCGCATCAGCGCGGTCCGTCATGCCGACGATATTATCGTTCTGGATGAAGGGCGAGTCGCTGAACAGGGAACACATGCGCAGTTGATGGCTGCCAAGGGGTTATATGCAGCCACCTACCGTTTGCAGGAGGAGGGATTACATCATGTCTAACGCTAACGCTGAACTTCACCCAGATGCAGAAGACGATCAGAGTAAACGAACTTCGTTTAAGGCGATGATGGCATACGCCAAACCGCATAAATGGGCTTTTTCTGGTATCTTCTTCTGCTCACTGCTGGGCATATCGGCAGATCTGCTGCAACCCTATCTGGTGAAGATCGCCATCGATGATCATCTGGCCGTGGGCCAGACCAGTGTGGGCTTTCTCGTTCAGCTCGCAGCCATCTTTCTTGGGCTGGCTGTCATCAGTTTTATTTTTACCTATATCCAGAATAATCTGTTGCAGCATGTGGGTCAGAACATTGTATCCCGGATCAGAAAGGACCTGTTCAAGCATATCTCCAAGATGTCCATGTCCTTCTTTGACCGTTTTCATATCGGCAGTCTGGTCACAAACGTATCCAGTGATACGGAGACCATCAGCAGCTTTTTCACTCAAGTACTGCTCAGTCTGATTCGGGATGGTATGATGCTGGTGCTCATTATCGTCTTTATGTTCCAACTTGATCCTGTGCTGGCGAGTTACTCACTGATCGTTCTGCCTGTCATTGCGGTGGTTGCGGTATTATTCCGTAGTCGACTGCGAAAAGCTTATCAAAATGCCCGTACGCGTCTTTCCCGTCTGATCGCATTTACGGCGGAGAACCTGTCCGGTATGTTTCTGATTCAGGCTTTTCACCAAGAGGAAGAACAGAAGAAACGTTTCTCGGAACAGAACGCACTTCACCTGAAAGCCAACATTGCTCAAGCCCGCTCCAATGTTATCTTCAACCGGACGTTTGATATCCTTGGCAATGCGGCACTGGTTATGATGGTCTGGCTTGGAGGTCGCGCCGTACTGGGTGAGTCCCTGCAAGTCGGGGTATTGTATGCGTTTATCAGCTATATTCGTCAGTTCTTTCAACCGATTAACCAGATTACGATGCAATGGAATACATTCCAGTCTACTACCGTTTCGATGGATCGCATCTGGAACATTCTGAATACACGGCCCGAAGTTGCCGATCCCAAACCCGGGATGGCCTCCTCGCTTGAACCACAAAATGTGATGGGCCAGATTGATTTTAATGATGTGTCGTTTGGTTATCGGGCTGACCGGCCCTTGATCCAACAGATGAACCTGCACCTCTATCCGGGTGAAATGGTAGGTATTGTAGGCACAACAGGCGCTGGCAAAAGCACACTGATCTCCCTGCTCAATCGCTTCTATGATGTAGACAAGGGCAGTATCGAGATTGATGGTACTGATATCCGGCATCTGCCGCAGGCTAAGCTTCATCGGATCGTGGGTCTGATTCAACAGGAACCTTTCCTGTTCTCCGGTTCCATTATTGATAATGTGAGGATGTTTCGTGAGGATATTACGCGAGAGCAGGCGATTGAGGCCTGCCGGTTTGTCGGAGCACATGCGATGATTTCACGTTTGCCTCACGGATATGATACACATCTATCTGAACGCGGAAGCGGACTATCCGCCGGGGAGCGGCAGTTGATTTCATTTGCCCGGATCGTGGTGTTCCAGCCCCGAGTACTCATCCTGGATGAGGCAACCGCCAATCTGGACTCACACACGGAACAGCTTGTGCAGCAGGCGTTGGAATCGGTATCCCAGGGACGCACCACCATTGTCATTGCTCATCGCCTGTCTACGGTGATGCATGCCGATCGAATTTTGGTGATGGAAAATGGTGAGATTGTGGAGGAAGGACCGCACCAGGAACTAATCACAGCCAAAGGTGTATATGCAGACTTGTACACCCACGCGCGTGATGCAGGTAAAAATTCAGCTATATCAGGGTAATGAACCTGAGTTATAGTAAATACAGAACGTTGAACATGCCGCTCTGCTTATGCAGGCGGCACGTTTGGCATATCGATCAGCATTGTTAATTAGGAGGAACATCTATGCAACAACCCGAAACACCCAAGCGTGACCATCAGCAGATTCGTTACCAACGCAGCACAGCTCTATGGAAAGGAAGTTTATGCTTCCTGTTCCTTCTCTTATGCGTGAGCTTATTATGGATCATCGTGGACGGACAAGCCGAAAGACTGGAGACGATATACTATTCCATCGCAGCCGTGCTGGGTATGTGGTTGATCGGACCGCTATTCTTCATGTTTGTGTCACGACTAACCAGAACCCCTCCCGTGTTGTTATCCTGGGATGATGATGCGTTGAGCACGGGCAAACGGAAGATTCCATGGAGCCAGATTCGCAAAGTCGAACTCGCCTCACCTGCCCGCAGCAAGCGGCTCCTGTCTGCTTCTCCCATGTTTGTCCTGTACTTAAAGGACGGCACACGGTCTCATATTCAGACAGATCATCTGCTGAGCAAAAAAGAGCTGAACCAGGCTGTGACTTTGCTTCAGGAGACTTTGCAGGAACAGCAGCAGGATCGTTGAGTACCGGGATGGATGAGGGCAAGTTCCCCACATATCACTGTGATTTCTCTATACCTATAGACAGGCTGACTTTGTAATTGCCGTAAGGTAACAACGCTTCAAGCAGTTGGCCAAGCTGCTCTGTGGTGCCAGTCTGCACTCTCATCAAATAACAGCCTTCTCCGCTGACACGATGGACTTCAACGATGTCCTTACGATCAGCATTGAATGTACGAAAGGCGGCATGTCTGTCGCCGGAGTTCAAGAAAACTGTGACAAAGGCCTGTAGGCCGAGGCCAAGGCGTTCCGGGTTCCATTTTACCGTGTACCCTTCGATTACACCCAGATCTTGCAGCTTGCGCACTCTTGCACCAACGGCCTGTCCTGTGAGATGAACCTCTTCACCGATCTCTTTGTGAGAACGTTTGGCATCCTGAATCAGAATCTGCAAAATACGTATATCCGTGTCATCTATCATTTCATTCATCTTGCTTCAGCAATCCTTTCACGGTGAAATTAGCGTGGCCTAATTCCATTCATCATGTTATGTACGCCATTAAACGGGTTGTATACCATATAGGGTAATACTATTAAACAACTCGAAGGAGTGCAAATATAATGAAAATTCAATTGATTCGCAATGCTACACTGTGGCTGGAATACGGAGGGCTGAACATTCTCGTTGATCCGATGTTGATGGACGCTGAAATCATGCCTGCATTCCCGAACACACCCAATGAGTTACGTAATCCAAGAGTGAGTTTGCCCGAAACCGAAACGGATTATCTGAATCCGGATCTGTTGATTGTGACACACACCCATGTGGACCACTGGGATGAAGCCGCGGCGAAACAACTTGGCAAAGACATTCCCCTGATCTGCCAGCCTGGGGATGAGAATGTATTTCTAGGTGCCGGATTCACGAATGTAACAGCTGTAGATGAAAAACATGAGCATCACTCTGTCCGATTCGCCCGTACATCCGGGCATCATGGCACAGGTGAAATCGGTGAACGTATGGGCAAGGTGTCCGGCTTCGTACTTGAAGCAGACGGTGAACCTGTCACCTATATCGCTGGAGATACCATCTGGTGTGAAGAACCTGCTGAGGCCATCCGCCAATATACGCCTGAAGTTATTGTCGTGAATGCCGGAGGTGCACGCTTCGTGGAGGGTGATCCCATTACAATGGATGGGCCTGACGTTGTCGCCGTGAAGCACCATGCGCCATCTGCTCATGTCATCGCTGTGCACATGGATGCGATTAACCATTGTGTGATGTCTCGTACGGATCTTGCGACTTATCTGGCATCCGAGCAGTTGGATGGTCAGGTGCTCATCCCACGTGACGGTGAAAGTTTTGAGTTTTAAATTTTGAAGCGGAAGCTACGCTGAATCAAAGCGGAAGAGAAATAACCTTTTCACACAGGTGGGTGGATTGTAACGAACTCAGCACACGCTATTAGTCTGTTTTCAGCTAATCTGATATTCTAACGAATCCTAGACACATTATTTCCGCTCTGGGCATGCTTTTCCCGAGATTTATCTGTCTTTTTGCTAAGATAACGTGTCTCCGATTCGTTAAATTTTTACTATAATGATAGTCGGCACAATTAGGTGTCCCAGGTTCGTTGGCGCGTATGCGTATGGCAGGACCATGTAATTCATTTCAACACACGCCATTACCTAACTTATATGCTACCTTGTCTGCCACTTCATTACTCATGCCTCCCATGCATTCCTTTTCCCTATAAAATACAACGAAAAAAAGCTGGATGCGATGAACTCGCACCCAGCCTTTTTGATTGAAAGAACACGCTAATCCGCTGTTCGCTGGCTTCCCTCTCGGGCATCATGCCTGCCACTGCGCTCTCACATGTCCCATCCCTTTATGCTATCCATTACTGCACTTTCAAACGGATTACGTTCCATGATGCTTTTGCCAAGCTCGCCGTAATCAGAGTATCAGATACAACTGCACCCCCGCGATTATGAGGAGCAACGCGGTTTGGTTGTGCTGCCGTATTAGATGCTTTGAGATCATCACTCTCGAGCACGATATGCTCGATCACGGTACACTTCCCGAAGCTGCGCAGGTCCACTTCGAGCGGAAGGGATTCTTCCAGATGACGGTTGACTGCAAATACAGTCACTTCACCCTGCTCTTCATTATGAACCGCAATAGCTTCCAGATAAGGAACATCTGTGATTTGTTTTGTATCGTATTTTGGAGACTGGATCAATGGCACCAATGCTGTTCCACGTCCGAAGAGAGATGTATGCATGAATGGATAGAAGATTGTCTGTCTCCATGAACCACCGCTCGTATCTGTCATGATCGGCGCAATCACGTTAACCAGTTGTGCCAGACAAGCCATTTTAACCCGATCCGCATGTTTGAGCATACTGATCAACATACAGCCAACAAGCAGTGCATCCTCATGATTGTAGATATCCTCAAGCTGTGGCGGAGCAATCTGCCAAGGGTCCATCTTCGAATCATTTTCATTGGAGTGATACCATACATTCCACTCATCAAAGGACAGATACATCGTCTTTTTGCTGCGTTTCTTCGCTTTGATATAATCACAAGTCGCCTTCACGGTATCGATAAAACGATCCATTTCAAGCGAGCGTGCCAGGAACGTTGGTGTATCTTGCTCTTGATTGCCGTAGTATTGATGCAAGGACAGATACTCCACGTGATCATACGTATGATCCAGCACCGTTGCTTCCCATTCCGGGAACGATGGCATATTCAGATTCGAACTTCCGCAGGCTACCAGCTCAATCGTCGGGTCCGTCCACTTCATGACTTTTGCCGCTTCAACGGCTAACCGTCCATACTCATCTGCCGTTTTGTGACCAATCTGCCAAGGACCATCCATCTCGTTGCCCAGACACCATGTTTTGATCGCATGTGGTTGCTTGTATCCATGCTTGATGCGAAGATCACTATAATACGAACCTTCCGGATGGTTGCTGTATTCCACAATGTTGCGAGCTGCATCCGTACCCCGTGTTCCCAGATTAACGGCCATCATGACTTCAGAATTAGCCTGTTTTGCCCAGTCCACGAATTCGTTGAAGCCAAATTCATTGGTCTCAATCGTTCTCCAGGCCAGTTCCAGTCTGCGTTTGCGTTCTGACACAGGTCCAACCGAATCTTCCCAATTGTAACCGGATACAAAATTACCTCCAGGATAACGTACAATCGGTACATTCAACTCTTTGACCATCTCCAGCACATCCGTGCGGAAACCCTGTTCATTCGCTGATGGATGCCCCGGCTCGTAAATCCCGCCATAGACGGCACGTCCCAGATGCTCAATAAATGATCCGTACAAGCGCTTATCCACTACACCAATAGTAAAATCTTTATCTACCGTCATTTTTGCTTTTTCCATAATGAATTTCAACTCCCTAAGATTAATATAAAAATTAATTGATATTCTATGGATCAACGTTCATATTTATATTAAAATCGATTATAGCCTTAATTTCAACATGAATTTTGCAAAATGTTATTCTTTTTACTGAATTTATGTTTAACTTAATTCTATACAGATAAAATGGAGGAACAACTGTGATCAGAGCAAATACCGATGCCGAATGGCTACCCCTATATGAAGCACTTGCCAGTGAAGTCCGTCTACAGATCATCCGCCTTGTTGCAGAGACCCCGATGAATGTGAAAGACCTTGCTGCTTCACTGGGTCTGAGTAGTGCCATCGTGACCATGCATGTCCGCAAACTTCAGGATGTTGGCATTATTCAGTCCAAAATGATACGCAAAGACGGCGGCACACATAAAATGAACAGCCTTGCTGTAGACTGGATTGGCATCTCCATGCCGCAGGAAAGTGGGACAGCCCGCAAGCTTCACGAGGTTTCCGTCCCTGTGGGACACTACACCCACTTTGACGTCTATCCGACATGTGGTCTGGCTACATCCAATCATGTTATCGGACAGTATGATGACCCTCGTTATTTTCTCGACCCCGAGCGGATGCATGCGCATATTCTGTGGTTTGGCCGTGGATTTGTGGAGTACAAAATTCCAAACTATATTTTATCCGGACAACAGATCAATGCGATTGAATTGTCCCTTGAGATCGGATCAGAAGCACCTTCGGTTAATCCGAATTGGCCCTCGGATATTACATTCATGCTGAATGGCATCCGATTGGGGGAATGGACAAGTCCTGGAGATTCAGGCAACGGACGTGGCATGTTCACCCCTGAATGGTGGAGTGACAGTGTCAATCAGTACGGCATGCTCAAGGTACTGCGAATTACCAATGAGGGTACGTTTATTGATGGACAACATCTATCCGACATTACACTCGCAGATATCCCGGTCGAACGCAACCAATGGACTCTTCGTCTTTCGGTGGAGGAAGATGCTCAGCATGTGGGCGGGCTTACCTTATATGGCGAGGGATTCGGCAACTACAATCAGGATATCCTGTTCCGGCTGTACTATCACGATTGAGTTCTTCAAAATAATCAATAACACCAAAACACCTCCCAGTTCCCTGTCAAAGGCAGAATGGGAGGTGTTTTGCATGCATATGAACATGCGTAGATTATTTAAGAAAGTTCTTGTTCTAACTTACAGCGCACTGCCACCAAACAGGAAGCGATACTCCCAGTGTTTGCCGGAGATATCACTAGTTGTTACACCACCGCCAGCGTTGGAATACGTATGTAATACCTTGCCGTTGCCCAGGTAAATCCCTGTGTGCGTAATGGTTGCGCTAGATTTATTCACGCCCGAATACGATGATGCAGAGCTGCCTTTATACGACATGAAATACATCAGATCGCCGCGTTTCAGGTTTTTCCAGTTCGTCTGAACTGTACCCTTGGCTTTTACATAGTCTCCCTGTTTGCGGGAATCCGCTGGAAGCTTGATGCCCAGTGCATCAATGAAGGCCTGGCGTACAAAGCTGGAACAGTCAAAAGTAGCTGTGCTGTTACGACTGGCTCCGAACTCATAAGGTGTTCCCAAATATTTCATTCCCGCTGCAATCACTTTTTCTACAGATGCATTGCCGGTCACCGATGTACCACTATTCGAACCCGATCCGCTTGTGCCGCCACTAATCGCTTGTGTGTATTTGGATGAAGAAGATATGTAGCCTGTCCGGTTAGCAGAATCCTTAATCTTATACCAATCCGAACCGGATTGCTGAAGCACCGTTACCGTTTCCCCTTTAGCGACCAAGCGAACAATCTTCGCAGAAGAAGAAGGTGTTGTGCGTAAGTTTACGCCCCAAATTACTTTTACTTGTGAATTGTTAACAGCAGCTGCCGATACCTGTGCCGTTAGTGCTCCTGTCGTCAGACTTCCCATCAGCATCGTTGCTGTGACACTTGCCGTAATAATCGTTTTTTTCCAGTTCATGATGTCGAGTTCCCCCTGATGTTACAGAATTTTAACCTGGCTTGGTTCTCCCGGGCTTGCCCCATTGTAAACGGGCTATCCATAACGTTCATCAGTCGAAAGTCCTGTATTGATATAGGCGAACTTGAGCACTAAGTATCAGGGTGTGTCCATAATCTACTGGAAAAATTCACTGCTGATCCCTTCTTTTTGAAAGGTTAAATTATTGTAACTATTTGATATACTTCATTTTACCGCGATAAAAGAGTTAGGTCGTTTCTCATTCAGGGCATATGCCAAATGGCCTAGATTTTAATGTTTAAAATCGCAAATATGGTAAACATTACTATGATTCATTTGCCGATTACCGTTCACCGAATTCACATTTTTGCCTCCAGACTCAATATGGATCGATTTATCAGCAGTGTCCGGTGATTATTTCGAATTTCATTTTTGCACTCCATAAAAAAAAGAAAAGCCAGGGATTCCTCCCCGGCTTAACCTGTATGATGAGTAACATCACTCTACAATCGGTCGATCAACTCATTTAAGGTTCAATTCCCCATACCTTGGCGCCATCCTGATAAGCCGTCACTTTTGTCCAGGCACTGAAGGCCGATTGGGTAGAATCAAAGGAATAATCATTCGTTTGATCAAAATTCGTCCAGTTGTTTTTCGAGAAACGTCCCTGGATGATTCCGGTTTCGGCACCCGCGGCCAAACTGCCGGCACCCGCTTTGAATTCAATCTCCAGATACGTATCTGCTGTGCCCTTGGCCGGATCTATTGAAACAAAATGCCCTTCCACGTTACCACTGCCAATCTGCGCATAATCACACCAGAAGCTCAGATCAGCGGCACTATCCTTGGTGAAATAATACCGGACCTTCACTTTGCTCAAGTCCACAGCAGTTGTACCAGTATTCTTCACATTAAATTGCGGAGTAATCGCATTGACCGAAGCCCCTGAACTACCATTACGGTATTGTACTTCAAGCGTTCCCGTTGTAACTGGAGGTACCAATGGGGTCAACACCAATACATTTGAATTCGTCTGACCACTCGTATTAATGGCTACGACTCTATAATTATAAGCCGTACCATTCACCGCTGTAGCGTCGGTATACGTCAGTGCGGTCAAACCTGTTGCCAGATCAGCATACGCCCCGCTGCCTACCGAACGTTGTACCTTATAACTCGCTGCTCCAGTTGATGCAGTCCATGTCAGTACCGCCTGGGCATTGCCAGCCGTTCCAGTAAGGTTGAATACGCCTGGCACAACGGTACCTGCGAGTGGTGTTGCAGATGCCTGTGTCGACGGTGCAGACTCACCTACGGCATTCACCGCAGTGATGACATAATAATACGTTGTGCCGTTGGTCAAGCCTATATCCGTGAATGTCGATCCTGTGACCCCTGTCGCTACAGACGTATAAGGACCACCATTCACTTCTGCACGTTTCACGTTATACGAGGCTGCACCAGCGGCTGCGTTCCAATTCAGAACCACTTGCTCACTTCCTCCAGTTGCTGTTACGCCAGCAGGAGCAGCGGGTACTTCCACTTCCGGACTATCCGAATCTCCGAGGAGACGATCATACTCGCCGTACGCTGTAGCCATATCCACCTGTGACCAGAACCGGTGATACGTAAAGGTAGGTGCACCATTTTCCCACTGTTTCGTGGTTGTGTTATATGACGTTTTGTACAGATTATCCAGGTATGCCCATGCCGGATCTTGCTTGATGGCCGGACGCAAGTCGGAGTATCCAATGTATACGCCATTGCCACCTTTTGCCGGATCTGAAGGTACACCTGCTGTACCTGGAATCGTATTGCCTTGACCAAAGGTTCCAGACCAGTTCGCCGGGATGTAGATCTCTTTGGCAAAGAAGCGGAAGTAGTCTTTACGTTCTTCTTCCGTAACAATCCCCACACCATCATTGTAATCCCAAGCTGTATCCAACAGAGCCTCAGCCAGATCCTTGGCTTCTTGGCCTTCCGCACTAAGTGTACCGTTCTCTGCCTGAGTTCCCGCTGCGAAAAAGGTCAGAGCTTTAACGTAACTTCCCAGAACCCCTGTATCCTGCACTGGATCTTTGGTCGTTACACGGAAGTTCGGATTTTCCGTAAACGAACTGAATCCATTCCATTTGTCCGGTTGACCCTGCCATTCCTGACCACCCGGAATCCAGAACTCTCCCGGAGCCGGCGTTGTTGCTACCTGAACATTAGTTCCACCCAAAATGCGCTGTCCAGTCGCATTCAGATAATAGCCTTGCGCATCCGTCACCGGACGCTCACCTACAAATACATAATCCTTACTCCAGTCGATCCACTTCGTGATTACCTTCTTGGCCATCTGGAAGTTCTCAGAGGTCAAATCCCCGCTCTCCGCAAGAATATAGTACATCTCGGCTACACGCTCCAGCGGCCATGCCTGGAATCCAAACCAGGTGTTGGAATCCGGATCACGATATACAGGTGCCTCCTGATAAGCCATGTCATAGAATGTACTTACGCCTGCCGGATAGGCTTTATATGAACCATCCAAACTGTTCGTTGCTCCCCCGCCGATGGCTCCTTCATGGGATTGTAGCCAAGTGTAGAATTCCAACTGACGTTTCAACGTCGCATTCCAATCTGCCTTCGCTGTAGCTGATTCCGGAATCAAGCCGCCAGCCGGGTCAGACAAGGCATACGCTGCAACCGGGTTTTGATAAGCCTGATGGGTATGGCTCGCTCCAATGCGCCAAGCCCAATCCCCACCTTGACCCAAGCCACCTCCCCAAGACGTATACCAAGCCATGAGATACATGTTGGAATCCTTGCCTGTACCCGGAGTTGGTGTACCGCTCTTTGCACTTCCAATTTTCTGGAAGTATTTATCATACATGCCATAGCGCAGATAGTCCCCCATCTTCTTCGCTTTATCCAGATATTCCGGATTGTTGTATCCCATCTCCTTCGCCCAATACAGCACCTGTACAGCACGCGCATCGGCATCCGTTGCGTTAGTGTAACGCCATTGCGCTGACGGTACTTGATTTTCCTTTGTGAACAAGCTCATGAAGCCTTCGTTTGCCTTACCAAAAGATTTATCATCCTGAGATGGATGCGGAATGGCTTCCCACACAGACTCCTGCTCCCCACGCTGGAACGTGTTCACATAGGTAGCCGTATGTGATGGATTCAACAGGTTTCCATATCCATACCAGTCATCCACATCGACCAGCCAGTGCATGAGATAGGTCTGGTTGTCACCATAAGTCGCCTTAAGTTCAGCATCAATCGGGTCTTTACCCGCTGCATATTGACCATTAAGTGGCGATGGATATTGATCAGGAAAAGGTTTTTCCGCTGCATACGTAGCAGGGCTGTTCGGGTTGTATGAGCTCATCGTAGGCTGCTCTTCCTTGCCGTCACCTTCGTTGACCGGGATAATGTATTTCTCCATACTGTCCCAAGCTGCTTCCAGTTGGGACCAGTCTCCCGTGTAGTGACCATACATGGTTTCCAACCACAGCCAGTAACTGTATGCCTCTGACGTCGTCATATGACCATAATCCGGTGCCTCACTCAGCAGGGTCTCAATGGAATGATACGGCAGACCCTCTGGCGAAAAATATCCGTTCGCCGGATCTTTCAACTGATCATATAATTGCAAAAACCGAACTTCATTAATGCTGTCTGCCTGAATCTCGATGGCCTGATCTGCGGCATGCGCTGTTTGCGGCCCTGCCCAGAGTCCGGTGTATCCGGTCAACATGACGGTTCCCGCCAGCATGGCTGTTAAACTTTTTTTCGCAGCTGATTTCAACATTAATATATACCTCCCTGGAATAGTGGAAATTGAATATAAGTGCTGTTGGTCTGCCCATGCTGCTATTCGGCCAATGATCTTGAGCTAGTTACGGTTCCAAGCCCCATACTTTGGTGTTTCCCTGATACCCGGTTACCTTGTTCCATGCGGCAAAAGCCGTCTTGGAAGCATCATAGGAATAATCATTACTTAGATCGAAATTGCTCCAGTTATTTTTGGAAAAGCGTGCTTGAATCACGCCGGTCTCTGCTCCAGCGGCCAAACTGCCTGCTCCAGGCTTGAAGCTAATCTCCAGATACGTATCTGCGGTACCCTTCGCCGGATTCACTGCGACAAATGTACCTTCAACATTGGCCGTGCCCATCTCGGCATAATCACACCAGAAGGTCATTTGATCGGCACCATCCTTGGTGAAATAATA
The DNA here is from genome assembly GCF_037975265.1 of Paenibacillus sp. FSL P4-0176. Taxonomy (NCBI): domain Bacteria; kingdom Bacillati; phylum Bacillota; class Bacilli; order Caryophanales; family Paenibacillaceae; genus Paenibacillus; species Paenibacillus sp. FSL P4-0176. Next base: position 1,380,641 of record NZ_CP150242.1, on the reverse strand, counting down.
TCGGATCTTCACGGTACTGAGATCAATCGCCTGTGTTCCGGTATTCTTCACGTTGAACTGCGGAGTCACCGCATTACTTGAATTCCCGGACCCTCCGCTGCGGTACTGCACTTCGAGTGTACCGGTGGTCACCGGAGGTGCAGAAGGCGTCAATGCCAGGACATTGGACAGTGTCTGTCCGTTCGCATTCACGGCTGCAATCCGGTAATTGTACGTGGTACCATTCAGTGCTGTTGTATCGGTGTAAGTCAGCACAGACAATCCAGTTGCCACATCTGCATATGTCCCGCCTGCCACCGAACGTTGTACCTTATAGCTAGTAGCGCCCGAGGCTGCTGTCCAAGTCAGGACCGACTGCGCATTGCCAGCTGTCCCACTTAAAGTCAGTGCTCCCGGCACCGTCGAAGCTGCTTGCGGGGTAGCCGACACCTGCACAGAACCCGATGATTCCCCTGCTGAATTCACAGCAGACACTACATAATAATAAGCCGTCCCGTTGGTCAGTCCCGTGTTTGTGTAGGTCAATCCATTAACCCCTGTCGCAACAGTTGTATATGGTCCTCCACTCACCTCGGAACGCTTCACCGTATACGATTCGGCCCCGGATACAGCGGCCCAGGTCAGGTTAACCTGACTGCTTCCCGCTACAGCCTGCACGCCAGCAGGTGCGCCTGGAACCGTGACTGGTGTAACACCAGGCTCCTGTCCATACACCTTCACCCCTGCATCATAGACTGGAAGGTATATGCTCTTCACAGGAGTGCCTGTGGTCAGCGTCTGGAACGAATGATCATTGCTGGCATTCCATGCACCCTGTGGGCCTGTAATGCGGAACTGTACTTCTTTACGATAATTTCCTTCCCCACCTGGATAGATCTTGGTATTACCGAAGTTCGCCGTAATGGCATAGATATGCTGGGCTGCATTCACCACAACTGGTTGGGATACCGTCGCCCCCTCCGTATAGGAAGTTGTCACTTGCACGTCCGATACCGTACGTCCGGCAGCATACACTTCACTCAAATCCAGGAAATACTTAAAAGAAAGTTGATCTCCCATTCGGGCAGGCCAAGCGGAACGATTATTAAGCTGTGCTCTGATTTCCGTATAATTGGCACCTGATGATTTGATCGCAGCCTCCACAAAGAACTCATCTCCCTTCACCTCAGGTGCAGGGAAGTTCGCCAGGGGCTGATGATTCTGACCAAACAGCAAATTCATCTTTGCCAGTGCGCCGGTAAAACCAGCATTGTAATCGGTTGCGACCTCATTACTCACGTAATCCCCGATATCATCGGTATATCCATCCGATGCATCCGGGCCACCGACCATGGCACCATACAGAATGTGGCGATGGTTAGCCGGGAAATCTTCGTTATTCAGCCATGAACTGTGAGCGGTCCGATGATGCGGATGTTGAGGTGCATTTTGCCCATATCCGACCACATAACTGCTCTGACGCGGATTATCGCCCAGAATATAATTCATCTGTGAGACAGCAAAATCCTGATATCTTGACTTTTTCACAGGATCACTGACCCAGTCGGAGTATACAAAAGAAATAAAGGATGCATTCGCTGCATATCGGAGCGATCCCCACTGATCCAGCCACGCCAGACCTCCTGGCGTATACTTGACTCGTGTCCCATTGACTCCAACCGTCCAATAATCCAGATTGCGCTCAGTCGACTGAATAAATCTTGTCGCCTCCAGCATGTTCAAACTGGACGTAATACGGGCAAGCAGAATCTGGGCACCATAATGTTTACTGTCCCAACCTTGTGTCCAGGTATAGGGCCAATTGGCTGAGCCTCCGCTAGAAGACCACCGGTCCGTAGCTGCAATGGCTTTGGACAAGTAAGCGCTATCATTAGTGGCTAAATAAAGCCATGCGCCACCCCATGCCAGCTCGTCTTCGTATCCTGTCCACGAATTATAAAACGCTGCAGCATCAGTGATACAATCGGTGTATTCCCCCCGATATGTATCTGCGAAGTTGTACAGCTCTTTCGCATGTTGGAGCAGTCTTGCCGAATATGCCGGATCATCATCTGCAAATACAATCGATGACGCTGCCAGCGCTGCAGCCGTTTCTGCCGCCAGATCACTGCCCGGGCATGAAGCATCTATCTTGAACGAAGGACGGTTCATCTGCATGACTTCTGCAGGACCCCACCAAGCATGGTCGGTATTGCCTGCCCCCACTTGTCCCCATAATTCATTTGGTTTCGTATGCGCTTTCATAAAGTAGTCGGTCGCCCATCGGATATTATCCTTGATCTCCTCCAGTTGTCCGGCCTGTTCATATCCGTCGCTGTATTCCACGACAGACCAGGCGAGCATCGTTGCGGAAGCAGCCATCGGAAAACCAAACTTTACGTGATCTCCGGCATCATACCATCCTCCGGTCAGATCAACGCCTACATCAGCTCCATCCTGCATGCCCGAATCACCACGCCATTCGACCCGATTACTCGCTGGCAACGGACCCGAACGCTGTGCCTCATAGAAGTAAATGGCCTTTTGCAGTGCTTCAGCATAGTTTTGATTTCCGGCGGCCGCATCCGCCTTACGAATTCCTGTGCCCATCGATAAACTCCCTGCCAGTAGTCCTGCCGATAACGCGATCATAGCGACTCGTCTCCACCAGCTCCCCTTCATGTTCAACTATTCATCTCCTCTTCATCAATATTCCGTATGCATTACTCTGGACTGCAAGTTTATATCGCTCCTCCCCATGGTGTATTTCAGTGTAAGTTCCACCATTAATTACCATTATAACCGTTTGTTTCACCAGCTATATAAGCGTTGGTGACTTCTGAAATAACATTGTTGTGACCTGCTCTGCGTCATGTGACAAAAAAAGCTGTTTCTCTAACGCATATGCGCGTTAGAGAAACAGCTTCTCGCCCTTGTTATCATAAACAGTACAAATCGAATGGCATTCTGACCATCCTGTCAGTATGTTTCTCTACACCTTAGGTATCAGAACATCTCATTGGTTACACTTTGAACTTGTTAATCTGCTCCTGCAGTTCTTCGGCCATTTTGGATAATGAACCCGCGGATGATGCAATCTCTTCCATCGAAGCCAACTGCTGCTGAGTTGCGGCAGATACATTATGAACCCCGCCCGCTGCCTCTCCAGCAATGTTGGAGATTTGACTTACATATCCTACAACCTCAGTTGTACTCGCCGACATTTCCTCTGAACCTGCAGATACTTCCTGGATTTCACCCGCTACTTTGTTGACCGCATCCGAGATCTGCTCGAACGCTTGTCCTGCCGCAGTAACCATCTCGATTCCTGCTTCTGTCTCACTGCTGTTCACTTTCACTGCCTGAACAGCATGATCCGTATCTTTCTGGATCAATTGAACGAGATCCGTAATTCTTTGCGCAGATGTAGAAGATTCCTCAGCCAACTTACGCACTTCTCCCGCAACTACGGCGAAACCACGTCCGTGCTCTCCTGCTCGTGCGGCTTCAATGGCTGCATTCAGTGCAAGCAGATTGGTCTGCCGAGCAATGTTGTTGATTACCTCGGTAATGGTTCCAATCTCTGCTGAACGTTCCCCCAGCCCTGTAACCAATTCAGTCAGCGAAGCAATGGAATTCCGAACAGAACCCATCTGTTCAACCGCTTGCTGAATAATCATATTTCCTTCGGAAGATTGATTCGCCGCATCCACAGCAGATACGGATACACTCTGAGCAAGCTCGGCAATCTGCTCTGATCCGAGAGCCATCTCATTCATCGCCTGTGAAGAGCGCTTCACAATATCAACTTGATCTGACGTGCCCACGGCCAGTTCCTCAACCGTTTCGGAAATCTGTTCCGATGCTTGAGTATTCTGCTCTGCACTTGCAAGAAGCTCTTCCGATGAAGCTGCTACCTGTTCGGAAGTCATCGATACCGATTCAATCATGGAGCGCAAATTGCCACTCATGGTATTGAAGGAAGCCGCGAGCGTTCCCAATTCGTCTTTGTTCTTGAGCACAATCGTCTCACCCGTCAGATCACCATTGGCAATTGCCATGGCCGCTTCATTCATCTTTTTGATTGGACGTGAGATGATGCTTGCAATGAAGAATGCAATGAACACGGCGATCAGGAATGCAAAAATCGTCACGGCCAAAATCACATTAAATGTATTCTCAGCCAACTCGACAGAATCATTCGTTGCTGCATCCGATCCTTTATTCCCAGATTCGATCAGCTTGGCAATCGTGTCGTTAGCTGTATACCACAATGGATAGGCTTCAGTGTGCAGTCTACTTGCTTCTTCATAGTTATTTGCAATACCGAATTCTATGAATGCAGGCATTTTCTCCACATAAGCATCATAATTCGTACTGAAATCATTGTAGAGCTTCATTGCTTCATCATTGCTCTCAATGAACGTTAGCAGCTGTTTACGCTCATCTTCAATCTTCGTGAGGAGCAACTTTAACGCTTCATTCACCTTGACGTTTTCTTCTTCGTCTTGTTCAACGATAATGGCCAGCGCTAACCGCTCTACATCCGAAACATCACCATTCATCATACCCAACAGGCTTACACTCGGCATCCAGGTCTGGTCCACATCATTGGCTTTACCAGACATATTATGGATCTGTATTAACGCATAAACGCTTACAACAATCAACAGAGCCACGACTATGAGAAAACCAGTCAGTAACTTGCCTCGAATCGTTAACTTCAATATCCCCAACTTATTCCCCCGCGTGTCTTCCATGTGTCCCACTCCTCAAAATAATACATATTTATAATATATCGTCACCTATCGTCGTGAATTGTAGATGTTAGAATTCAATTTCTGTAAATTTCATGTAACTTCGAACATAACACAAAAAAAGTCTCCCATCTTTGGCAGAACCAGAGATAAGAGACTTCTTTCAATAAACTAAACTACCAAAACTTCACTAGACATTGCTTTCAAAAGCTAACGAAAAACACGTCGGTGTATATTAATGAAAAAGTCGGGAATCGACTTGGTATAATTGCGGGTTGTAATCAGAACCACACTAAGCAGACTTCCGAGAATGAATCCTCCCAGAATATCTCCTGGATAATGCACACCAACATATACACGCGACACCCCTGTCAACACAGCGAGTAACAACATCCATAACCCGAAGCGACGTCCAATAAAGAATGAAGCAGCCGCCAGAGCAAATACAAAGGAAGCATGTTTACTTGGAAAAGAAGGATCAGGTACATGGGCAACCAGCTGATGCACAGTCCCTTCTACAAAAGGTCTTGGGTGACCGACCGCTGGTGAAATCCCCCATTTGGCCAGAACCAGCGCTACAATGGAAGCCACACAGGCATAGAAAACAATTCGTTGTTTCGATGGATCGCCGAGAAACCATACAACAACGAGCAGTGCGATCATGATCCAAACCGCATACTCGGATGATGTGATCATAAACCAGTCCAGAAACGGTATTTGGTCTGCAAACTGATTAATCCAATTAAATAGTGATTGATTCATAACTGGCTTTTAATACCCCCATTACACAAAACAAGATTATTTTTTACATAATAAATATACACTAACTATTTGTCAAACATTACTCACATTGACCGAAGTTACGAAATCAAAGAGGACATTTTGCTTTCTTTTTGTTAAACTAGTTTGGGTTACATATCAGTTCAATCATAGAAAGGTGAAGATTATGCTTAAAAAATGGTTATGGGGTACAGCCCTGACCTTGGCACTTGCAGTTACAGGTGTCGTTGTCTATTACGGATATTCGATTGTTCATTTTGCCAATAGCATCTCCACGGCTTCCGGGACTTCATCCAACTCGTCCTCTTCCGGCACAGACAACGATTCAGACACACCAACGACAACGATTCCCAGATGGGAGGGCCAGGAACGGGTGAACATTCTGCTCCTTGGTGGAGACTCAAGAGGCGACGATGCAGGACGCTCGGACTCGGTCATGGTCGCTTCCATTGATCCGGTCACCAAGAAAGCCCATCTATTCTCCGTACTGCGTGATACCTATGTAGCCATTCCCGGGCATGGCAAAAGCAGACTTAATGCAGCCTTTTCCTACGGGGGTGCGGAGCTGACTAAACAAACCGTCAGTGATCTGCTCGGTATTCCCATTCAGCATTATGTCTACACAGACTTTACAGGTTTCATGGCACTTGTTGATGCGGTAGGCGGCATTGAGATCGATGTGGAGAAAGACATGTATTACACCAGTAAAGCAGATAAACATATGTACGACATTGACTTGAAAAAAGGATTGCAGCATATGGACGGCAAAACCGCTCTGCAATATGTTCGGTTCCGGCATGATGCCACCTCGGATTTCACGCGCACCGAACGGCAGCGGATCTTCATGACCGAGCTGGCCAAGAAAATGCAGAGCACCACGTCGCTTTTCAAAATCCCGGATATCCTGGAAGCGATCGCTCCCTATATTGAGACAGACCTCAGTCCAACTCAGATGTTAAAACTCGCATCACTTGGCTTCGATATCCACGTGAACGATATTGATCAGCAGCAGATTCCACCGAACAAACTACTCACCAATGAACTGGTCGGCTCAGCTCAGGTACTGGGTGTTGATGTGACCAAACTCCAGTCCTACATTCAGAAACTGTTTGAAGAAGATGCCGCGTCCTCAGAGACTCTATCATCAGAGGAACAGAACTAAAACAAGCATGAGATATATCAATAGAAAAGACGGCCAAAGCCGTCTTTTTTAGTACCTATTTTCTCCATTTAATGCAGCCTTAATGTTTAACAGGTACCCTTATATGATGAACTCCGGTTCCTGGAGGGAGGATTACAATGTGAAAAAACCGCGAATAACGGAATGGACCGAACTGCGGGGCATTGCCTTTCTGGCAATCGTCATGCAGCATAGTATCGCTGAGTATATCTATCGCGCTGATATTGAACAACCGGATTCCATTATGCTGACCATGATTTATCATCTGACCCGATTTGGTACGCCAACGTTTGTATTTCTATCGGGTGTAATGTTGTTTTACCATCATCGTAACACCAAACCGGATTACCCTCGCTTCATTCGAAAGCGATTTGGCGATATCTATATGCCGTTTGTCGTATGGACACTGATCTACTGGCTTTCTGTCCGTATCTTCACCCCCGCGTTCTGGCGTGCAGGCATACCGGATTTTCGCAGTCTGATTCGTGAACTGTTTATACCACAGACGGGATATCATCTCTGGTTTGTCATTATGGTGTTTCAGTTCTATATTCTGTTCCCCCTGTTCTGGACAGGAGCAAAAACCATTCAGAGACGTATCCAGAACACCTCACGTTTCACGCCCATGCAAGTCATTATCGGACTAATTCTCTTTGCGGCAGCACTATATGCCCTGCTTATGCAATGGTCCTACTATAATATGGGGGGCTGGACAGAATCCATGTCTGAGCCTTGGTCAACGTTGCTGCAATATCGCTCCTATTCATGGGTGATGTACTGGTTTTACTTTTTACTGGGTGCCGTATGTGCCTGGTCAGTGGATAGCTGGAGGAGTTGGACCACGAAGATCCTGCCATGGACGATCTGTCTGTTTATAGGGATGTATATATGGCTTGGTTACGATGTGCTGCGTGGGTCAGGGGATGTTGTGAATCTGAATATCTCTACCTATCTGAAACCAACCACATTCCTGATCATTATGGCTCAGATGTTTATGATGTATGGTTTCCTTGTACTAATGCGGGGCAAAGATACACGGTTTCAGCGCCTCTTAGCCTGGATTGGCCGTTATTCATTTGGTGGATATCTGGTTCATGCACTGGTGATCTACGCGATCGCTTATGTAACCAGACCGCTTCATCTCAGTGGATGGCATCTGCCTGTAACGTTGCTATCGTTCCTTGTAACAGTTGGGATTGCTCTTGCAATCAGTTGGACGCTATCCAAGCTTCCTGGCTCACGTTTCACCGTAGGGTTAATGCGTAAACCACGTTCTATACCTAATTCATCAGCTGCTGTGGATAAAAGAAATTCACTTGAGCGAACTCCGTCACCCGGCCCAACTCGCAGTACGGGAACGAGTGAGCCATTTTGAAATAAAGAAGAGCGTCCCCTCATGGAGACGCTCTTCTTTATTTCACTTCGCTCGAAGTTGATCGTCCAGGAACAGGTTCCTGGGGACCCGGGGCTGGATGCACGTTGCCCTTCTGATTCACAAATCTCTTCAGATCACCCGTTAATTGTTCCTTCAGCTTGTCCACCAGCTGCGTTTCGCTAATGCCTTTTGCCTGAGCAATCTCAGCCAGGGATTTCCCTCCCTGAAGCTGCTCGTGCAGTTGAGCAGGGGTGACTCCAATAAACCGGGCAATTTCACCTTTATCTACCATGGAACGTTTGCCATGGTGGGCAAATTCACGCCGCAAATCACGCAGCGGGGTATTGATGACCTTTTTCAACTTTGTATCCATGTCTGCCTTCGTGGCTGCAGCTTGTTCCTTGGTGAGACAACCTTCTTCTACAGCTTGATCCAAACGCTGTGCCAGTGTAGGCTTCAACTTCTGCAATAACTGCTCCTCACTAAGTCCCTTACGCTCTTTCGCAATCTGGGACAACGTCTTGCCAAGTTCCATCTGTTCTTTCAGATCCCGGAGTCCAATCCCTAGCAAGTCTGCCGTCTCACCAATCATAAACAGACCGTGTCCTGCCTGCATGCATGGCTTCGCTGGTTTGCCGGAGGAAGAAGCTTTTGACGCATCGACATGTTCCTCAGCCCGAACCGTTGAATCAGCGAATGCTACATGTCCTGTTGCTGCTGTTATAACTACGGCTACCAATCCGGCTGCCATCCATGTTTTCCATTTCAAATTCATTTTTCTGCCGCCTTTCCGATGTCGAAATCCTGTGCCTTCCTAGTTTGAGCCTAAAATCCACTTTTTTATGCCATAAAATACAAAAAGTCATCATTTTTCTCACAATTGATCACAAAAAATCCTATTTTTTTCAGTTTATTTCCGCTATACTAAGTGTAACTTCATGATCTATATCAGTTGAACTACATATTATTTACACTGACACTACGCTGACAGAACAACCTTCCAATCGCTGTTATCCCCAGATTTTTTGATTATTTCCCTTTAGGGAAAATCCGGTGATAAAGGCGAACGCTTCGCTTTTTCAGGTTTTTTCTGTCCTCTCCGTTATCGTGTAAATGATTATTTCAACTAATATAGTTGAACAGTCCTGGATTACCTTATCGTAGGAAGGACGATATGTAACAATGCGGAAAGATTGGTTAGATCCGTTTAGATCCGATCTGGAGGTCGTGTTTGCTTCAGCGGAGCAACTCGTACGGGAATATCCCGAACCCTTGTCAGGACATGCATTAGAGCAGCTTCGTTCGGTTAATCCGCTGTTACGAGATTCGGGACACAGCTACATCGGGTACATCACTCCACTTTGGATGCAACACTCAGATAAACTACCCCCAGAGAAAGCACACCAATTAAGTACAGCCTGTCTCATTCACATGTTATATTTTTTGAATCAGGACGACGTGATGGATGAACAACCGGAGAATGCCACATTGAAGTTATCCCTGGGTAATCTTTATTACATGGATGCACTTCAATCTTACGCGGTATTATTCAATCCTTCCTCCACGTTCTGGGTCTATTTCAGACAATATGTAGTGGATTGGGCCGTGAGTGTTACGGGTGAGCATTCCATTGATTATTTCCAACAGAATCCCTTGTTGATTGCGCAAAAGGCTGCCCCTCTCCTCATTGGAGCTACTGGTGCACTGCTTCTGCTGAATCAGTCCGACCGGATCATCCCGGTGTGTTCTACCATCAACATCACACTCATGACACTCCAGATGACCGATGACTTCACAGACACGCAACAAGATGCTGTGCATGGAAACTACAACAGCTACCTCTCCCACATATCCGCAGCACTGAATCACAACTATCCAGTTCATCCTCTAAGCGAACGTATACATGACAATGTATACAATACACAACTCATGAACTCTTACGTAGACATTGCTTATCACTATAATCGTACACTAACATCGTCTAACTTAGGAAAATCGCATCTTGAGGCGTTTAATTCTTATTTATGCAGCACTTTAGTACAAGCTGTTCAGGACATTACACAACGGAAGAAACAGCTCCTCCAAGGTGGGTTTCATCACTGGATTAGCGAGCAACAATTGGGATTCTGAGCATAAAGACTAAGCTGATTCAGTTTAATTTTAAATATGAAGGGAATGTTGACGATGATGGTATCAGAGAAAACGTTGCATGAGGATATTATTGAAAAGGCTTGGACTGACGAGCACTTCAGACAACAATTGCACTCCAATCCGAAGCAGGCGCTTCGTGAAGCGTTCGGCATCGTAATTCCGGAGAACATTCAGGTACGCACTGTTGAGGAGCAGCAGAATGACTATGTGCTTGTCATACCTCCCAACCCTTCCAAAGTAAATTATGATGTGAATTGTGGGCCTTGGAGAAGTTAATTCGGGTGAGCTAATCTTGTAGTGTAAGAAATTAGGGGTAGGAACAAAAAAAGCCGCTGTATCCTTCTGTGAGTTCGTCAATCGACGAACTCGACAAAAGATACAACCGCTTCTGTTCCTACCCCTTTGGTGCTTGTAAAGCTGATCTGTCCTTGCATCGCTTCAACAATTCGGAATGTCACCATCATGCCGAGGCCCGTGCCTTTGATTTTATTGGAGAAATAAGGCTCGCCCAACCGGGAGAGTGCTTCCTCGTCCATTCCTTCTCCGTTATCCCTGACATGCACCTTAATCATTCCATCCTGCTTGTACGCCCAGATATCAATCTGGCCTTGTCCATGCAGAGCTTCAATACTGTTCTTGATAATATTGATAAAAGCCTGCTTGAACTTCGAGGAATTGCCTCGAATATATAGATCTGGCGGAATGTCGGTGGTGATTTTACCACCTTCCAGATTAGCCATCGGTACAAGAATGCCTTCAATATGATTGAACTCATCCGAGATATTGAGCGAGATAATATGGTCAAACTCAGGTTTGGCAAAGGTAAGAAAATCCGTTATGATGCCCGAAGCCCGATCAAGTTCTTCCAGTGCAATTCGCACGTACCCCTTGTTTTTGTTGTCTTCCTGTTCCGTCATAAGTTGCAAGAACCCTCTTGTCACCTGAAGTGGATTACGTACTTCATGGGCAACGGAAGCGGCCAATTCACTAATAATCTCCATCTTTTCTGATCGCTGCAACTCATTGTTGAACAGCTCCAGTTCCTTGGAATACTCTAGAACTTTAGTATGTTTTTCGGCAAAGCGACTTCCGAGAATGGCAATCAACGAGATCACAAATGCAACCATGGACCATTTCCACCATAACAGATGATACGTCCCACTCCGCTGATAATACCACAACAGTTCAGCCACACTGATCAAGGCAAATGTACCGAATCCCGTTGCAAGCAGCATAGCTTCCCGATTTCGTTGCAGCGCTTTGGCGATGGTACCAACCAACAGGATTGTCAGCAGAATGACCAGCACAATGCCAACCACACGCTGTACGAGCAGATTGTAGAGGATCTCCCATTGCCCACCTGAAGTCACATAGATAAATAGAGAGAACACAGCGATAACTGAATATATGAATAGTATTTTTCGCAGTTTGGTGAAGATTCCATGCAGTCCTGGCCCGATTATCTGTTCAAAAAAATAACATAGCGCTGGCATACCCAGCAGCATCGCCAGATCAAAGACTACGGAATACAGGTCACCATATACCTGATAGAACGTATACAAAAATTGCGAGTACGTGATGATCATCGTGCCGATGGAACCCATCACAATGCATAGCGAGATCCATAATCCCTTATGGAATTTGCCAAGGAAGAACGTACAACTCAGCATCGTAATCGCTGTGAACACAAAGGTCGCGCCCAAAATTACATCAATAAGTCCGTTATGAATATATTTCTCCTGTAACGCGGCATAAGGTCCAACCTGAACAGTACCTTGTATCCCCAGACGGCCTTTTTCATTTTGCGACCATACATAGAGCGTGTCACCTGAATTTTCGCTGGATAAGGGCAGCAACACAGCATTATTATCATAATTGTAATGATAATTCTCGTAGACCTTGCGGTCTTCCAGATAAACAACAATATGATTGCCTTTAACGTTCTCAAATCGAATGGCTGAACTTTCCTCACTCAACTCAGGAATGGTCAGGCGAGTCCATAGAGAATTCGATCGATCCGTATTGCTATACTCTAATTTATCGCTGCCCTGCTTTTCCCATATCTCGTCTGCTCCCTTAACCTCACTGATGAACCCTTGATCGTCAACGTTCCCCCATTTTACTTCCCATCCTGTAATGGATACAGGTTGCTGAACCGCTCCTGTAGTTGCAAAGACTATCCCATGTGGCATGCCTAGAATAATCAATACACTCATCCATAAGATGACGATAGCTTTGGGCACATTTTTCATTCACAGCACCTCAAAGTTCTAATTTTCCCTATCTTAGATTCTCTCATTTATCATTCGCCACCGTTTGTCACGTCACCTTCTTGAGATAAAATGAAATTTCACATTTAAGTCGATTTATAGTCTTATTTCCATTTTATTGTTAAAGTTATTCAATTAATCACGCAGGTCTTCGAACTGGTTCACTATCATTTCCCGTTCTTTCTGTTCAACTTGACTGCGAAATTCAAGCCACTGCTCTGTCTCCTCATCATCATAGATGGTCCATATGTCGGAAAAAAGGAAATCCCGTAACTGGACAACTTGCCCGGACCATATACCGCCTACCCAAAACAAACCATCCGGACGACGGATGACGGTACGGGAGAACCCGGGTGTGGACGCCTTTTGCCCGATACGGATGCGTGTGATCATATTACCCAGTGTATACCAGTCCACATGAATCCCTCCCTTACATATTCAAGCTTCATCATAACATAGGCAAAACAGGAAAAGCTGTAAAAACGGTGGCTGCGATTCAATCCTTTGCTCCGGGTGTAATGGTTTCTCAAAGCAAACAAACACGCTAAGGAGATGATTACAATGAATGAGCCCCATCGTACGGTTGAGGTAGAACATAAGGATGTTCAGCATAAATCGGATTCAAGTATGGTCGCTTCCACATTTATTAAATATGCCGCATATATCATTATCTTTTTCGGATTTTTATACTTCTTGGTTAAATATGTATTCCCCAAATTCTAAGGCATTCATATCGTAGTGAACACCCGGAGATAATAACCTGTGCAAGATTACAACACTAGCGCTTTGGGTAACTACGGGTAAGAAGCATTTGGACAACCGACAATGAAAGGAAGTGTTACTCATGTCTGACAAACCAATTAGTAACGAAGAGAGCGACCGCTATTATGACCGTTATCAGAGGTCCCGCGATATTCCGCCAGAGACGGAAGTCCCGGAAGGCGATATGGATACCTTTGATGAAGTTTCCGGCAGACGGATTGTAACGGAAGATTCGGATCTGGCACCCGTAGCCGCAACCGCTGTGGATGAGCCGGAATTGGATTCACGTTTGGCAGAGACACCGCTGGAATCTGTACCGGATGCAGATCTTCTGCAACCAAACAGTCCGGTTGATCCTGCTGCACCCGATCCGGATGCGCTGCATGGTACCGACTTGCTTAATGGTGCTGGTGCAGATGCCAAACCAGAGAACGACATTCCACCGCGACATTAACAGCTGTTATGACATCCTGAATGAGGAGGTGCATACACGATGAAGGAAGATCGCCAAAAGCATGTGCATGAACCGGATAATCTCGTGACCGAACGGGATATTGACCCGGACTTCGGACTGTTCACTGAGGACTCCTTTCCCGAAGCACTTGAGGATGAGGATCAACGTGATGCGGTCGAGCATGCCATTCCCAAAGAGAAGGCTTCTCGTAAGCCCTCTTCGGATGACTAACTTATATAGATCCGTAGTAGACTTAAAAAAGATGACGTCTGTAATTTCAGAGGCCACTGAAAAACTTACGATTTTAATTTGTTAAGATTCATTTTAAATCAAAAAGGCTATATTTCGTTCACATTGGAACGGAATATAGCCTTTTTCTCTATCCTTTTACTTTGAGTCTTCCATGAGTGTAATGATTCGCTTGAGATTAACAGTAAATATGGCCATGGCACCTTGCATTTGCATGCCAACAAGACCCGAGGACGATGCAACATCATACCCGTGTCTGTGCTTGAGTTCGCTATTTTTCGCTTCAATTTTATAACGTTCTTTCGATTTTTCTTTGAAACTATCGCTACTTTGAAATGCCTCATGTTCCTTATGTTCGGTCGATTTGATGGTTACAGAATAGGTTTTACTTTTCGCACCTTCTTTATAGCACCCGTCTTTCATTGGGCATACTTTGCATTTTTCAATGTCAAACATGTAGGTATTCTTTTGGTTATTATTCATACCTTTCTTACCTGTGCGCGCTCTTTGAATCGCCATATGTCCAGCTTTACAAACGTACATACATGCATCTTTATTAAACTCAAATTCATCTTCTTTTTTACGAGTTCCTTGTGTGATATTAGGGTTTAATTTTGATATTAATTGTAGTTCGTTGTGATTGGCATATTGAATATTATCTTTTTCAGAATAGGCAGTATCTCCAATGACGGTATCGATCTTCATACCTGTGTCACGACTTTTTTCAATGAGAGTTTGGAGTTGTTTTCCATCACTTTTCTCACCAGTCGTAATTACCGCAGCTGTAATAATTCGTTCTCCATTCATAGCAAAATGTGTTTTGTAACCGAAGAACGAGGAGTCTGCCGTTTTGTGACCTATTCGTGCATCTGGATCATTGCTGAGTTGAAAGTGCTCATGGTGATCAGCTATGATTTCTTTTAAGTAGTTCAGCTTTTCTTTCACCTTTGGGTATTCACGGAGAGATTCTTCTTTTTCTACTGCATCTACAACTTTTTGGCAATAGTCCAGTTCATCAGATAATTCGTTCGTCGTTGTTTTCGGTGGGAATTTATCCTTCATTTTTTCATCGATCTTGTAAACGGATTTTCTCAACAACTTAGACTTTTGCATTAATATTTCTTTGGGTGATAGCTGATTAAATCGCGCTTTCGTATGGGTGGCATCCACAATAATTGCGCTGCTTTTGATAATTTCTTTCTCCAACGCGATCTTCATGGTCTTTTGAATTAGTATGTCGAGGAGGTTCACATCTTTCAAGCGAAGCTTGCGAAACTTCGTTAGTGAACTAGAATTAATGACTTCATCTTCAGGCGCCATATCTAAAAAGTACTTAAAGGACATGTCATATTTAGAACGTTCCACAACATCCGCATCGGATACATCGAAAATGGATTTCAACAATAGGTATTTGAACATTCGAATGGGAGGCACTGCATTGCGACCATTGTCGAGGCAGTATCTATGCTGCAATTCTACCTGAACAAATGAAAAATCTACGAGATCATTGATTTGACGAAGCATATTATCTTTAGGTACGACGATATCGTATATGTCCATAAATGCACTAAGGTTAAGAGATTGTTGGTTTGAAATCATCCGAGACACCACCTGAAATTAATCATTTAATTATACAGGAAAACAAATATCCCTCCTCAAAAAAATGAGGAGGGATATCTGTTTATAGATGTTGGACTTTTTCAGTGGCCTCGTAATTTCACAGCGTCATCTTTTTTGTTACCTGTAAGTTCACTTACTCTTGGTGATTTAGCATCATCGCTTAGCGGAAACCTTACTTGCCACTGGCAGTTTGTGATCCAATCCTGACCACTTCGCTACAATCGCAGTGATGATCAATGCCACTCCATTAATAATAAATATCCAGCGTATCGGCAGCCAGCCCCCAAGTACACCACCAATAATCGGTCCCGCCATCGTCCCGATCTGGGCAGCGGATTGATTCAGACTAAAAGCCCTGCCCCGGAAACTCGATGCGGTAGCCTGCACAATCATGGCGTTAATTGCCGGAAATACAGCGGCAAAGAATAAACCATACACAAATCGTAAAATGCCGAATGCGATATAACCTGTTGTAAAGAACTGCAGAAGATTCCCTACAGCCCCACCAACCAGTCCAATGATCAACACTTTACCGTATCCAATCCTTGAACCAATCTTGCCCCAACGCGGTGCCATAATAACTGTTGCTACCCCCACCGCTGAGAAAATAATACCCGAGCTGAGTGAGGCACGATCCGGCTGAACGCCCATCTCCATCACATAGACCGTCAATAATGGCTCCAGAATCATGACGGAGAACGTACATATGCCCATCATGCCAAGCACCGTCATAAACAAACGATTCGCTCTTGCTTCACGAATGTCATCCATGACGTGGGAACGCGCTTTGTTCCGGTTGAAGTTCTCTTCTTTTACCCAGAAGGTTGCGATGATCGCGGAGACTAACACAACAATAGCCGAAAACAAAAATGCATTCCGGTTGCCATAATAATGACTCACCACGCCACCAATTAACGGTCCAATAATACCACCAGTGGCTCCTGCAGTGGACATAATACCAAGTGCATAACCAGTCTTCTCTTCAGGTGTATTTGTGCCTACCAGGGCAATCGCTGCTGGAACAAACCCTGCAAGCAGACCCTGGAACAATCGAACAACAATCAGCGAATACGGGTCCTGCACGAAATAATTGATTAAATACAAGACGGCAAGGCTGTATCCCGACCGGATCAGCATGGGCTTGCGTCCGTATTTGTCAGCCAGTGATCCCCAGAACGGAGACACGAGTGCACTCGCAAGAAACGTAATGCCAAATGCCAGTCCTGACCATAACTCCAGGTGATCACGAACCCCCAAGTCAGCACTTAGAAACAGAGGCAGAAATGGAATCGAGATCGAATAGGCGGTGCTGCAAAAAAATACACCAATCCACAATATGACCAGATTGCGCTTCCACGAGAAGTTCATATACCCGCACGCCCTTTCCGTTACTGACGCCGGGACTGCCGTGTATTGGAGCGGACGGAACAGACCCGTACGTCCCCGATGCGGAAGCATTTTCCTTATTTTACACCCATCATTCCATGAAGGCCATCCCTTGTTCACCACAAACACATGTATTACATTGCCATCCTGTCCACAAAAACGGTATGATAGTTGGGTAAATATCCAAATATGATTTGGAGAAAATATATAATGCAGAGATGCAAGGAGGAACGTTTTTATGTCTTTACGGTGGAAAAAAACAACCGCAGTATCGCTCGTTCTTGCGATGCTGCTTATCGTCATTAGTGGTTGCGGACGCCCTTCGAGTGGCGCTACAGAAACACCAGCTCCAGTTGAACCAACGGGTCCCAATCCGGTAGCTACTATTGAAATGGCAGATGGACAGAAGATCGTCATTGAGCTATATCCGGAAATTGCGCCCAATACGGTGAACAACTTTATTTCACTAGCGAATCAGGGTTTCTATGATGGCACAATCTTTCACCGTGTTATTCCAGGTTTCATGATTCAGGGCGGAGATCCAGACGGTAATGGTCGAGGTGGCCCAGGGTATGCCATTAAGGGTGAATTTACATCCAACGGTCACAAAAATCACCTGAATCATACCCGCGGAGTCATTTCCATGGCACGCGGAGATAATTTGGATTCGGCTGGTTCTCAGTTCTTCATCATGTTAGCTGACGCGGATCATCTTGATAATGCCTATGCTTCCTTTGGTAAAGTAACCGAAGGTTTAGAAGTCGTTGATGGTATTGCAGCTCAGAAAATAAGCAAAATCAAGGACAAACCCGATACCGATCAGGTCATGAAAAAAGTTACGGTAGACACCCATGGTCTGGAGTATCCAGAGCCGGTAAAAGTGCCTTAATCAGCAGCTTAGCCAAACAGATGAAACCTCATTTTTATATCTCGTTAATGAGTTAATGAACTGCAAAACAAACAAAAGCTCTGTCCTGTGCGTATCTCGCAAGGCAGAGCTTTATTTATTGATTTTAATGATAACGGTTACATATATGACTTTATAAAAAATGACCTCTTCCGGCATCATCCTCAATACATCCATCCCATCAAACGTAACCAGCCGATAATCGCAATCCATAACGGGCAGCTAAAGGCAACGCCCCATGCAAGCCCTTTCAGTAAACCACGGTTTACTTCCACGAACAACGACTCCTTTCTCCAGGGAATAGTCGCAGTATCGGTAATAGTATATGATTTTATACCCGTTTTCATTCGTCACGCAACCCTCGTTTTCCTGCTTTTGTTCCGCAGATTCATGGAATGCTTTACGGGAACCTGATATACTATGACTACTGTACGATAAATGGAACCTGATTCATGTTTGGAAAGGAGATTTTCCTATGGCAAAATCCAAAAAACGCACTCCTGCTCCCAAAGCAGCAGTAGCACAGGATAAACCCACAACACTGAAGGATCTGCTTAGCAGTGATGTGCTGGAGAAGCTGAAAGCTCAGGCGGATGAAGCCAAGGCTGCCGAGGCGGCTCTTAAAGAGCAGGAACGTCAGCAGGCAGAAGAAGCTCGCCAAGCGGAGCAGAAGCGCCGGGATAACGATTTCGAGTATTTGCTCAATAACAGTGCAATGGACTGGAAGAAACATAAGTAAACCAGGGCATGACCTGAGGGTGTTTCCTACCATTCACATGCCAAAATAATATTACAGCAGACAGATCATGAAGATGATCTGCTCACAGAACAGGGCCGCATTGCGGTCCTGTTCTTTTTGATATATACACATATGATTCACGCATCTTGAGCCGGGTATGTTAGAAGTAGAGCGTACAACGATAATCTAACTCATGGAGGGATCAGAGATGACAGAACAACGTTTGGAAGGCAAAGTGGCGATTGTAACCGGAGGTGGATCGGGTATTGGTCAGGCTACTGCTATTCGATTCGCCGAACATGGGGCCAAAGTGTACATGCTGGATCGCACACCCGAAAATGCGGAGGAAACCAAGCAGACGATTGAAAAGGCTGGCGGAGAAGCGTATGTGATCGAATGTGATATCTCCAAACCGGATAATGTGCAGAAGGCAATCAATCAGGCTGCGGCTGAAGCGGGTAAACTGGATATCATATTTGCGAATGCCGGCATTAACGGAACGATGGCCCCGATTGAAACGATGGAAATTGAGGACTGGGACCAGACGATGGAGATCAATATGCGCGGAACCTTCGCAACCGTCAAATATGCTATTCCTCATCTGAAAGAACATGGCGGCAGCATCATTATCACTAGTTCCATCAACGGTAACCGGGTCTTCTCAGGGATTGGTTTCTCTGCATACGCTTCCAGCAAAGCGGGACAAACTGCATTTACCAAGATGGCTGCACTGGAGCTGGCTCGTTATAAGATCCGTGTAAATGCCGTTTGCCCGGGAGCCATCGATACCAACATTGATGATAACACCTACCCGTCGGATGATCTGAAAGAAGTACAGATTCCTGTTGAATTCCCTGAGGGTCACGAACATCCGCTCAAGGGCGAACCTGGAACGTCGAAGCAAGTGGCGAACCTCGTTCTGTTCCTCGCTTCCGATGAAGCCTCTCATGTTACAGGTACACGAATCTACGTGGATGGTGCGGAATCTCTGCTCCGTGGATAAACATATAAAAGCTGGCCCCATTCAGGGACAACGCCCAAACATCCCGCAAGCGACCTGATCCAGTCAGGTTACTGCGGGATATTTTATTTATAAAGAGTTTATAATACGGCGCAGACGCAACTACAAGGATTATCCCTATACCGCGGAGCTTTTACCTTTTTTCACACGATGCTTCAACCGATCTGGAATGGCAAAGAGCAAAATGTACATTAGCGAGAACAAAACTAGCGCAAGTATCTCTTCCCCAAGGATGTACATGGGATACGGACCTAGCATATCCAGCACCGAGGGTGTACTCGGCTTGTGTCTCAAAAACATATAATTCGCGTCAAGCATGACATCTACAATGTATACAATTAGTGCTGCCACATTCACAAATATCATCGAACCTGCTACAGATCTCCAGCTAGGTCGCAGCTGTTCTACCCAGGTCATGTAGAGTAAAGCCAGAATAATGCAGGCATGAGCAACGAAAAATTGAATAAATCGAAAATGTGCATAACCATAACCCAGATTAGGAGTCAGGATCGCCATAAGGGCTCCGGCAATGCCTGCAAACAGCAGTGCAGTATGCAACAGTCGACTGCGTGTCAGTAGTAACAACGCCGATAATAGCAGAGACAGACTGCATAGTTCGAGTGGCAGTGACGTCTGCAGGCTCCATATCCCTCCATACACATACCAGAGCTGCAGCACGATTTCGGAGGCAAACATGATACAAGCCAGAACAATCCGCAGTATGCGGCGTGCCCTCTCTGACCATGATCGAAGATGGTGTCGAAGCAAAAACATCAGTACAATCAATGCTGTAATTACGCTAATTGAAACGATATGTGAAGTGGAGAACAGGATAAACGGCTCTGCATCATAAGGGTCCAGC
Organism: Paenibacillus sp. FSL P4-0176; assembly: GCF_037975265.1. NCBI lineage: Bacteria > Bacillati > Bacillota > Bacilli > Caryophanales > Paenibacillaceae > Paenibacillus > Paenibacillus sp. FSL P4-0176. Next base: position 1,360,149 of record NZ_CP150242.1, on the reverse strand, counting down.
CATGGTGGATACGCCATGCATCTCTTCTCTCCTTTACAAGGATTTCACCAACAGTATCTCTCTTTAATGTTAACTTTTTCATTTTGCCATTGAATGAAAGTGCTGTCCAGTTGGAATTCTAAATAAGCATTGTAATTTAAATATCTTTATGTTAAGATAAATTCAGAACCAAAACAAACGAAAAGTTAGTAACTTTCTTAATCGAAATACAATATACCGCACTTAACAAACGTTCAACTGAACATTTACACTATCCCATTTCATCTAGGAGGAATTATTATGCAAATCAAAGGACTTCACCACGTATCCGCTCTAACAGCACATGCCGATCAGAACTATCGTTTCTACACCAACATCATGGGTCTGCGCCTCATTAAAAAAACAGTCAACCAGGATGACGTGTCCGTCTACCATCTCTTCTATGGCGATGAGAAAGGCAATCCGGGTACCGAACTTACCTTCTTCGAGATTCCGATGGCCGGACAGACTCGTGAAGGCGTGAACAGTATATCTGGCACGTCACTGCGCGTTCCAAGTGATGCAGCACTGACTTACTGGCAGCAGCGTTTTGACGAATTCGAAGTCCCACATGGAGAGATTGTTGAACGGGGTGGTCGTGCCACGCTCTCGTTCACAGACTTTGAAGGTCAACGTCTGATTCTGGTCTCGGATGAAAACAATACAGGTGTCGCTGGTGGTAAACCATGGGATCAGAGCCCTGTGCCTGCCGAGTATGGCATTGTAGGTCTTGGCCCTATCCATCTTACGGTAAAAGATGCTTCCCTTACCGCTCCGGTTCTTACCGAACTGCTCGGTTTCAGAGCTAAAGGAAGTTATCCTGCCTTTACTCCAGGTCAACCTGATGTACTCGTTTTTGAATCCGGTGAAGGTGGCAGCGGCTCCGAGGTGCATGTTGAGGAACGGAATGACCTTGCCCAAGAGCGTCCTGGACGTGGTAGCGTACACCACGTTGCGTTCCGTGTGGATAACGAAGAAGAACTCAAACAATGGGTGGAACGGGTTCGTAACTTCCAATTCCCTAACTCCGGTTTTGTAGATCGCTTCTACTTCCGCTCCCTATATTTCCGTGAAGCAAACGGTATTCTGTTCGAACTTGCAACCGATGGTCCGGGATTTGATACAGACGAAGAATTGGAGCATCTGGGTGAATCGCTTGCTTTGCCTCCATTCCTTGAAGGTCGCCGCGCCGAGATTGAAGCTAACCTGAAACCACTGGATACCATGATCCGCTAATATTCGTAACAAAAAGAAAATAAAAACGATGTTCACCAGGCAACTCTGAATACCGGATACGGTTCAGGAATCGCCTAGTGAATCATCGTTTTTTTATGTTTATGCTTGTCTTGCCCCTTCTGTAAGGTCGCAAACTTGCAGATTGTGTTTTACTTCGTCAGATACGATGTTGTGAGCGGTACAAACAGAGCCGAACCCGGATCTTCAGATACAATCTCTACATAGACAGCGTCTGTACCTTTAACATCCACATCTAGACTCATCATACCGCTTTCTGGAGTGATATTGAACTTTTTGAGTGTCGCGAGATCCTGATCATAGATATGAATCTCCTGATTTCCTTTCAGCGCGGCAAGTTCCAAGTGCAGAGAAGAATACTTTTTACCCGTATTAATCTGGATATCATCCCCCTGTTTCGTAGGATCATTATGCAGATAAACATCCTTGTAATCCTTGCCTTTATATGTGGTATCCTTAGGATCTTTGGTGTGCCAAGCGGTAGATCCCAGTACGGATGTTCCAAGTGCACTCAGCGTTACTTTTCCGTTGGTTACGGGCGCAGATCCATTCGTTCCGCCAATCAGGACGGATGAAGTTGCACTGTCATAAGTGATCTCTGTCCCAAGCAAAGATCCCACAGCACGCACAGGCAAATAAGTCGTTCCGTTGTAAGTGATAGGCAACACTGTTTTACCATTGGCATCTTTGGCTGTCACCGTGGCACCATTCATTTTTAGCGTAATCTTGCTGTTCAGATAGGCTTTAATCTGTTCCAGTCCTGTTGCTGCGAGTGCACCTGTTCCGATCCCAATTGTTAATGTGCCTACCATCAAACCCAGTACAACTTTTTTCTTCATCAAAATCCCTCCTGAATGTTAAAATGATTTGTCCTTTATACATTTAAACGACTAAAGTGATAATGTCAATTGTTTACTGCATTTTTAGTACACATTGCCTATTTCCGGGCAGCACAAAACGAGGCTGTATGTCCCCATTTTTTTCAGCCTCGCCCAGTTTCCCACTGTCCGTATACGCAGAAAGGAAATATTCTTGTCAGTTGTTCACTTAACTCCACAATCGAGAACTTTTAATTCCCACTGCACTATGATATCAACAGGATGATATCAATCAAAAGATTCATAATATTCTTCTTCATACACTTCCATGCTGTACTTCAAATCTACGGCCTTCCACTCGCCATCTTGATACTCATAAGCAAATGTCAGATCACCCGCATACAAAGCCGCACCGTAAGATCCTGCTGCTGATACGACAAGCTGGCCATCCTCTACACTGTAATAGGTAACTCCACCGAACCCCAACTCTTCGTTATATACGCCGCCACTCGTATCTTCCTCGATCCGTAAAGGTTCTGCTTGAACGCCATCAACGGCGACATCAACATCCACACGGTCTGATCTAACCGTAACTTTTGACTTCACATGTTGTTTCGCAATCTCATCCAGAGATTGCATCTTCATCTCTTCCAGCGTTACCGGATTAATGATACGTGCTTGTCCCAAATAAATACCTGTTCCATGACCTTCCGTGTACAAAACGATAATTTCTTTCTGGCCGTCTCCATTCAGATCCAACTCGTGCACTTCGGGTTTGTAAGACCCGCCTTCTCCCTGCCAATCACTAAATTCTTGCACTTTGCCGTCCACTTCCAAAATCATTCCGTTATATATATATCCTGAACCCTCAACTTTCATAGGGTATAATCTGACCTTCTCATTCTCTGGAGCTACCGAAACGTATTCCTCTTTCACGGGAATCGATTCCTGTGTTGTCTTCGCTGTGTCATGCAGTTTATCTATATTGGAAGCCTCGCCCACTGCGGTCTGGCTGGATTGATCATCTATGTTAAGCTGTTTTTGCGATTCATTCATGGTTCTGGCAGCCGAAGTTGTACTAATCGTAGCTACCGCCAAAATAATCATCAGCAGGATACCTGTCCAAGTTTTCAATATACTGGGCTCCTTTATCTGTTGTGATAATCCTATTATATCTTCATTTATCGCCTGCAAGTTGCGAATTTGTTAATCTTTCATAAAATAATCTTTACAAATTTTCGTTTTCACGAAAGAACGTTCGGCTTTAACCAGAATAAGCAAATTATCATGCCAAAACTGTTCTCCAAAAACAAAAAAAATTCCGAATACAGCTTAAGGCTGCATCCGGAATGCTTTGGTTTTGTCCAATAACCGATCGGTTAATTGTCTCAGTTCTTCAGCCGAGGATGAAATCTCCTCCATGATGGCTGTCTCTTCGTGTGCGGCATCCATAATTCGTCTCGCCTCATCTGAGAACGATCCGGCTTTGCCCTGGATTTTCTTCACATGACCGTGCGTTTGCTCCACGCGACCGGTCTGTTCTGCAATCTTGGAGCCGATATCATGCGCACCCTTCATAAATACTTCCACTGTGCCTGTCAGTTCATGCAACGTCTGATCCACAGAGACGGTCCGCTCCGATTCATTAACCACGAGACCATGCTGCTCATGAGACAGTTGGGCTGTCTCCCTGATCCGCTCTTGCACACGACTAATCAGCTCATTAATACGGTGTACCGATTCCTTACTTTCGTCTGCCAGCTTGCGGATCTGCTGCGCCACAACTGCAAAACCAGAACCCTCTTCGCCAGCTCGTGCAGCCTCAATGGAAGCATTCAGGGCAAGTAACCCTGTTTCCTCTGCGATGTTTTTGACAGACTGGGTAATTACCTCGATATCGGAGGCTTCCTTCTCCAGCAACAACATAATATCGCGGGAACGATTGTGCGACTCGGCCAGCTCGTCCATTCCTTTCATCAACGATGAGAAAGTCTGTTTGGTATGATCCACCGATCGTTCCATCTGACCGGACATCTCTGTCATATCCATGGACTGGCTATGCATACGCTGGAAATCGTTCAGCATCTCATCCGCAGTGATCAGAGATTGATGGGAAGTGACCTTCTGCTCTTCTACGCCTACCGCAATATGATCCACCGCATCCGACATCATCTCGATCTGTTCAGCGGCCTGGGTAATTGCTTCACTCAGAGACTGTGCGTTCTGTGAGGTCGTTCTTGTACTGTCTGCAATATCATTTACAATGCTTCGAAGGTTAGAAACCATTGCGCGAAAAGCATCATATAATACAGTAAGTTCATCCTGCGTGCGTCGCTGTGGAATTTCGGTTGTCAGATCCCCCGCTGACACCTGCTGTGCAGCCCGGGACAGGTGAACGATTGGACGAGTCAGCCAGCGTGAGGCAAACCATCCCAGAATTCCGTTCCAGCATACTCCCATGATCAGGATAATCGATATGTATACCCAATTCGGAATATCTAACGTAACCCAATCTTTGACAAAAAATATAAAAAAGCCGCTAGTTCCGTAGGTAATAATCGAAATCAGTACCAGACCTGCGACAGTCTTTGCTCCTAAAGTCCATTTCATGTGCACACCCCGTAGTCCTTTTTTCCTATTTTACCAATCAAGTACCAAATTTTATGTGATATACATCACTGAAAACGTTCTGTTCCCCCTTATACTTGCCGTTCATGCATGACTTCTCTACCATATAGCGCATAATGTATAAGACAAGCTTAGCCACCCCTCCCTTTCTTAAAAATTGAATAATATTCCATTTAATATCCCTAATTTTATTTATTATCGGCACAAGAGGCCAAATGATTTAGATTGGCATCCATTTTGCTTAAATGATATACTGAGTGCGCTTCAGCAACGCTGGAGCCGAACTATTTTTATTGATGCCACTGGAGGCGAACGAGATGTCTACTATGTCCACACGGACGGAGAAAGATTTTATCGGTGAAAAAGAAATCCCGGCTTATGCTTATTACGGAATTCAGACGGTACGGGCCGTGGAAAACTTCCCGATTACCGGCGTTCCGGTACACCGGGAGCTGATCACTGCTCTGGCTGCGGTGAAGAAGGCAGCAGCGATTACCAACATGGAGTTGAAGATGCTGCCGAGCAAGATTGGCGATGTGATCGTCATGGCAGCTGAAGAAATGATGAAAGGACATCATCTGGATCATTTTATTGTAGACTCCATTCAGGGCGGTGCAGGCACCTCCATGAATATGAATATGAACGAAATTTTGGCCAACCGCGGGCTGGAGCTGTTAACCAAAAGCAAGGGAGACTACTTCCATTGCAATCCCAATAATCATGTGAACATGTCCCAGTCTACCAATGACGTGGTACCTACAGCACTGCGCATTGCGGCGTACCAACTGTCGGAGACGTTACTCGCTACCATGAAAAGACTACAGGATGCGTTCCGTAAAAAAGAAGTGGAATTTAACGATGTGGTCAAGGTTGGCCGTACCCATCTTCAGGATGCCGTACCTATTCGCCTTGGACAAGAATTCGGAGCTTATGCCCGTGTAATCGGACGGGATATTGAGCGTCTTGAATTCGCCAATCGCCGCCTGCTTACCATTAACATGGGTGCAACTGCGGTAGGTACAGGACTCAATGCCAAACCCGAATATATCGTTAAGGTTACAGAGCACCTGTCTGATGTTACCGGACTACCACTACAAACAGCTGAGCATCTCGTGGATGCAACGCAGAACACAGATGCCTATCTGGAACTTTCAGCGGCGCTGAAGGTATGTGCGGTTAGCCTTTCCAAAATCTGTAATGATATTCGCATGATGGCTTCAGGTCCACGTGCAGGATTCAATGAATTGCGCCTGCCACCGCGTCAGCCAGGTTCGTCCATTATGCCGGGCAAAGTCAACCCCGTTATGGCAGAAGTCATTAACCAGGTATCCTTCCAGGTGATGGGGAACGACCATACGATCTGTATGGCGTGTGAAGCCGGTCAATTCGAGCTGAATGTCATGGGCCCAGTTATTGCGTTCAACTTGCTGCAATCGCTGAAAATTATGAATAACGGCATCGATGTTTTCACGCGTTATGCAGTTGAAGAGATGGAAGCTAACCGTGAGCGCTGCGAATTAATCATGAAGCAAAGTTTCAGTGTGGTTACGGCGTTGAACCCACACTTAGGTTATAATGTGGCAGCTTCCATCGTGAAGGAAGCGCTCAAGACTGGACTTTCCTTGCAAGAGATTATTCTCGAACGTGGATTGCTGACACCGGAAGAACTGGAAGAGATTCTTCATCCGGAACAGATGACTACACCAGGGATTGCCGGAGAACACTTCCTGCGTAATATGGAACGTTTGTAGGTAATCAGGAAAACTGATGCAGCAACCCAAACACAAATAATTAACAAGAACCCTCGCAAACCGTTCATCCGGTTTACGAGGGTTCTTGTATTCAGAGAAGATAAGACGCCAGCTATTCGATTAAGCCCACCGTTTACGCTCAAGGGAAGGCAGAATCTGAAGTTCCTCCCTGTACTTGGCAACCGTTCTGCGGGAGATGACAATCCCCTCCTCGGCGAGCAATGTGGACAAATGACTATCCGAGTATGGACGCTGAGTCTGTTCCATGCGAATGATTTCTTTTAATCTACGTTTCACCGCTGATGCTGATGTTTTATCCCCTGACGTTGTACTGATTCCCGAGTCAAAAAAAGCCCTGAGTTCATATACACCATGTGGGGTCTCAATGTATTTACCGTTCACCGCACGACTTACCGTTGATTCATGCATGCCAATCTTCTCTGCAATAACAGCCAGATTAAGTGGTTTTAGCCCGGATGGGCCTTTGACCAAAAAGTGCTTCTGCTCTTCCATCACTGCTGCCAGCACACGCACTAAAGTTCTGCGCCGCAAGTGTACACTCCGAATGATAGCCCTCGCTTCTGCCACCCGGGTAGACCAGATTGCGTCCGGAGCCTCTTCCCTGATCCAGCGGAAGCACGCTTCATTCATCGATACCCGAGGGTTACCTGCTGCATGCAAACTATAATGGACCTCACCGTTACGCAACCCAACAATGGCATCCGGAATAATGTAATGTGGCCGTTCCGTACATCCGATCGATCGACAGGGCTTGGGGTCCAGACGTGTAATATAGTCATAGGCGGTCTGAGCTTCCTGCGAAGTCATGCCTAATCGTCTCCCTGTTCTACCTGGGTGAAAAGGAACCAGTGCTTCCAATCCCGCTTCCACCATCCATTCCGCATTCAGCGCGGCTGATGGATCACGTCTAATCTGGAGCAACAGACATTCTTGCAGATTCCGCGCCCCTACACCAGCAGGTTCCAGCGATTGGAGAAGCTCCAGTCCCGCTGCAATTTTGCTCATCGGAAGCCCAAGTGTTGCTTGCACCTCTGCCAGTTCAACCGTCAGATAACCATCATCATTAACGCACCCTGCCAAATATACGGCCATATTTTCCAATTCGTCTGGAATTGTCATCACTCGAATTTGCGCAATCAGCAATTGTTCCAGAGTAGGTTCGGCACCTTTGGCCTTAAGCAACGGATCATAAGAATCATACCTGCGCTGATCCATTCGCCGCGGAATCCGGGCGAGGGGCGCAGCTTGTTCTTCCAGTTCAAGTACAGGATTTTCCTCCGCTGCGTCCAGCAAGTAACGAGTCAGATCCTGGCCAGACATGGTTAGCAAATGAAAGGATTGTTTCATCTCCGGCGTGATGGACAGCCGAATACGTTGTTCCTGTACCAACTGAACACCTAACATCCGTTACCCTCCTTATGCCTTCGGCAATAAGCATCTGTGTTTCTTATACGAACAAAAGGATTTGCAGGGATAATAGCATACTATTCAAGCGAATGTAAGAAGTTTTTAGTTGGATTATGAGTTTCTGTCTAGTATTTCTCCGACACCAGCTTCGCCTGGGTAAACAACAGCAGATAGTCTCTTCCACCTGCCTTGGAATCCGTGCCTGACATGTTAAATCCGCCAAATGGATGTGTGCCTACCAGTGCTCCGGTACATTTCCGGTTGAAATACAGATTACCCGCAAAGTATTCGCGTCTTGCCTGTTCCAGATGTTCACGATTACGTGAGATCACCGCGCCGGTCAGACCATAGTCTGTATTATTGGCGATATCCAATGCATCCTGGAAAGATTCTGCTTTGATGAACGCAAGCACAGGTCCAAAAATTTCATCCTGAGCAATCCGGGCTTTTGGGTCCACATCGGCAATTATGGTTGGTTCAATGAAATAACCTTCAACGTTCCCTGTACCGCCACCGTGCACAAGACGCCCCTCACCCTTGCCGATTTCAATATATTCCGTGATCTTTGCATATGCCTTGTCATCGATAACCGGCCCAACTTGACTGCCAACTTCAAGAGGACTACCCATCGTCAGTTTCTGTGTCCGTTCAATCACTTTTTGCAATACTTCATCATATACATCCTTATGAATAATGGCACGGGAACACGCCGAACATTTCTGGCCTGAGAAACCAAATGCCGAAGCGGTAATGGACTCTGCCGCGAGTTCCAGATCACTGTCACTGTCTACTACGATAGAATCCTTGCCGCCCATCTCTGCAATAACCCGTTTGACCCACTTCTGACCTGGAGCTGTTCGTGCTGCACGTTCATTAATTCGCAGTCCCACATCTCGGGAACCGGTGAAGCTGATAAACCGGGTGAGCGCATGATCCACGAGATAATCACCCACTTCACTGCCTGGTCCTGGTAAAAAGTTCACAACGCCATCCGGCAGACCAACTTCTGCGAGCAGCTCCATAAACTTGGCGGCAATCACCGGAGTTGTGCTGGCAGGCTTCAAGACCACTGTGTTGCCAGATACCAGTGCAGCCGAAGTCATGCCTGCCATAATCGCCAGCGGGAAGTTCCAAGGTGGAATAACAACACCAACACCCAGCGGAATATAGCTCAGCTCATTATCTTCCCCTGCAATCCGCACGAGGGGCTGCGGTTCACTCAGTCGCTGCATATCCCGTGCATAGAATTCCATAAAATCAATGGCTTCTGCTGTATCCGCATCGGCTTCAGGCCAAGTCTTGCCGGCTTCATAAACCATCCATGCAGAGAACTCATGCTTGCGACGGCGCATAATGGCAGCTGCTTTGTATAGATAACGAGCCCGTTCATTCGGGTCAGTATGTTTCCATGTGTGGAATGTCTCCGCTGCTGTCTGAATGGCCTTTTCGGCCAATTCCTGATCTGCCTGATGGATCGTTCCGACGACTTGATTCTTGGCTGCGGGGTTCACTGAAGTTAACGTGCGGCTGCTTGTTATTTTTTGCCCACCAATAATAATCGGGTACTCCTGCCCAAGTTCAGCTTCTACCTGACGAAGTGCGTCTTCAAATGCTTCCTGGTTCGCCTGGACTGCAAAGGGTGTGAATGGTTCGTTAACAAAAGGGATATTCATCAATGATTCCTCCTTCAGGATGTGGGATTCGCTGGCTGCTCGCCTGAATTATTTTGCATGTTACTCATCACCAAATATATGTAGCAAAATCCGTGCCAACTCCGGTTGAGACTGAAATATTTTTCTCGTTAAATTTAACTAAAGAAAATTCACACGGGCCACTCCGATGACAGAATAAATTCCGATCGCTGTTATCCCCAGATTTTTTGATTCCTTTTTATAAAGTTAAAATCTCCATGAAAAATAGTAGACCATCGCCAAATCTGGCACGTTCCTTGCTTGAATTAATGATGCACAATGCCGAAGGAGGAAACGAAAATGAGTGTGGGAACGGAAATATATCGCAAAACCTTATTAACCGTGGCAGGCAACAAAGCTGTAGAGAACCTGTCCATTAGATATGGTAAGAAGCTGGCAGGCAAGTTTATTGCAGGAAACACCTTGGAAGAAGCTCTCGAAGAGATCCACATACTCAATAATAAAGGCATTATGGCTACACTCGATCATCTGGGCGAAGGCATCACTCGCCTGAGCGAAGCGGCATTGTACAGGGATGAGTATGTACGCCTGGTAGAAGGCATTGCACGTGAAGGCGTAGACTCCAACGTCTCGCTAAAACCAACCCAGATGGGCCTCGCACTTGACCCGGAAGAGGGTTATCGAAATATCCGTACCGTTGCCACACAAGCCAAATTACATGATCTTTTTGTCCGAATTGATATGGAGGATAGTCCATTTACTCAAGCGACGCTGGATATTGTCCGAAGACTGCACTCGGAAGGACTGCATAATACAGGCACAGTATTGCAAGCCTACCTGCATCGCACCGAAGAAGATACGCGTGATATGATTCGGGAAGGCATCCGGCTTCGACTGGTTAAAGGTGCTTACAAAGAACCCGGATCAGTCGCCTATCAGAATACTTCTGAAGTCATTCATCAATTCAAAACGATGATTCGTAATCACCTCGATCAGGGTGTGTACACTGCGGTTGCCTCGCATGATGATCACATCATTAACTGGACGAAACAATACGCCAAGGATCGGGGAATCTCGCCGGATGCCTTTGAATTCCAGATGTTATATGGTCTGCGGATGAGCGAACAGGAACGTCTCGCCAAAGAAGGCTATCGCATTCGCTGTTACGTACCTTATGGCACCATGTGGTATCCGTACTATACCCGCCGTTTGGCCGAAAAACCGGCTAATCTCTGGATGGTCGTTAAGAATATGTTCCGATAGTTATTTTCCATCTGGATCAATATTTATGAAAAAAGACAAAAGAAAACCATGTCGCCTCTTTCTTTCTGGGCACATGGTTTTTTGTGTACGAACACTTTACGAGAGCATCCAACTTGACGAATGGTCTAAACAAAAGTTGACAACTATATAGTTAGGCACCATACTATATGTATGGACAATCAAAACAAATCAACAACTGATATGTACCTCATCCCTTCGTTAGTACAAACGAAGCGTCAGGTTGATCGCTATCAATTAGACGTGGATGCACAAGCCGTGCTTGTCGCATCCAGACTGATGGTAGCAGGAGCCAAACTTGGGCATGCTGCAGAAATCCATTTCTCCAGATTTGGTTTATCGACAGGACGATATCGTCTGTTGGCAGATCTTGAAGATCACGAAGGAGAAGAACTGCCCTCCCAACTGGCGGAAAATCTGGGTGTAACCCGTGCTACCGTAACTGGTCTAATCGAGATTTTAGAACGCGACGGACTGGTTGCTCGTCGGACGAGTTCCGTTGATGGTCGTCAGAAGTCAGTCATTTTGACCGCCAAAGGTGCGAAGAAACTAACGGATATGGCTGCGGAACATTTTGCCAGACTGGAAGCGATGGTTGGATTACTTACGATCGAGGAAAGGAGTGTGTTTCTCAACCTGCTGGGGCGTGTAACACAAGGTATTGCTGCACTTACAGATGAGTCACACGACTTCTCCGAACCAAAATCCTAGGAGCATAACGAAGAAAGGTGAACCGGGCTAGTTCAACTAGCCCATTTCCATCGCCATATAGTTAGGCTCCTAATTACTTATAGATGAAAGCAAATCAGTGATTTCTAAACAAAAAAGGAGTAGTGATATGGTTAACCTTAATGACCCCATTCCTTCCGAGGAAGCTTATCCAAACCGAGCTGCTAATCCTCCCCCAAAACCTTTTGTGCTGTGGCGTGAATTAATCCCGGCCTACTTGTCTCCTGCCATCATGGCAAGCATCGGGGGAATCGTTACCGCTGATGAAGTCCTTCAGTTACGAGCTTTAACAACGATTGGAGGGGCGTCTCTGCTTATGGCTCTATGGGCCGGACTCTGGCTTCGTAACCGTAAGAACCGCACACGGTGGGTGGCAAAAGCCCCCCGAATCATTGTCGTGGGCTGCTTGGCACTTGCAGGCGCAGGGTTTGGCTTGGTGGCGGCGTGGGGGATTTCTAATGTATTGCAGATCGTAAACCCGAGTTCTTCATGGGCTTGGTTGGATCATATTGGGTTCGATTTTCCATTGTCCGGTGCAATAGCTTGTACGATCATGACATGGCGCTGGCGAGCTTACATTATCAAATAAACAAGTTCATTATAAGGAGAGATTGAAACATGATTACTATTATTGGAGCAACAGGCATGATTGGAAATGTACTTTTGAGACGTTTGATGGAAAGAGGTATTCCCGTTCGGGCAGTAAGTAGAAAGCCGGATAAGCTTCGTCAACAAATGGCGGACTTGGCGTTGTCCGGGATTGAAATCTGTGCTGCCGATGCAAATGATTCCGAATCCATGCGCAGAGCTTTGGCGGGTACCAGTCAACTATTTCTAGCGTTATCCAACAACCCTAAACAAGTGGAACTAGAGACATCCATTATTCAGATGGCTGCGCAAGAGGGAGTCAAGCATGTCGTCAAAATATCCAGCCCAGCATATGACGAACGTTCACCAGTAACTGTAGCAGGCTGGCATGAACAAATCGAGCAAGCTCTAGTGAAATCCGGGATGACATATACGATGCTGCGGCCCTATGCTTTTATGCAAAATCTGCTCCGACTCGCACCAACCATTACAACTCAAGATGTATTCTTCGGCTGCATTGGAGATTCCCCGTGCAACTTCATCGATTGCCGAGACATCGCAGATATTGCCACAGAAGTGCTGACTAGAGACAAACCAGTGAACCGCATCTATACGCTTACCGGTTCCGAAGCATTCACTTATGCACAGATTGCAGATAAAATGTCCACCCTGTTCAATCGTCCGATCGTATTCTTCAACCTCAAACCCGAGGAGCTTCGAACGGATCTGATCGAACATGGACAGATGCCTCCTTGGCTTGCAGACCACGTTGTGGAAATTCAGACGATGTCTTCCGTTGTGCCAGAGAAGCCGGCGGATACGGTCCAACGCTTGCTTGGCAGAGCGCCGCGTTCACTTGATGCATTCCTGAGAGAACATCGAGATGCATTTAAACCAAGGCTGTAAACCAAGTTATACAATAACGAAAAGGGGCTCTCTCGCTCCAAGCGCTAACGACCCCACCGCATATTAAAGCGATAAACAAAAATGCTAAGTTTAACGAACTTCAGCGTTCTAGAGGATGGTTATGAGCTCTACAGGAATCCTAGCCGGTAATAATGTTTTTAATGAGAGAACTTAACTATTAATTAAGCTAAAGTCTAGCCACTCAAAAAGAGCGGCTAGACTTTATATTATGACTCTTTTAATGCGAAAATTATTAAAGTGAGAACTTCCCATGATTTGCGACCGAAGACTGTCAACCACTAATTATGAGATAGGACCACAATTTTAAATGTCTATTTTTCTGGACACACCCATTTATTATTTAAAAGTTAACCACTTAACTGTTGAATAAGAATAGAAGCATTAGCATTGGTCTGTGTTCCACCTGCTAGTGTTTGCAGACCAACAGCTGATGCGCTGGAATGATTCCGTAATGTCAGCACATCACCGGGAGCAGCCGTAATAATGACCATGCCTGGATTCGGTTGAGTCCCAGCTCCTGAACCATAGACACTGCCACCTACAGGGGCTCCGTTTTGATAAAGGGTGAATTGGTTTGCCTGCACACCTGCAACGTTGAAAAACACCGCATAGTCCCCGGCATTACCAATAATAATCGCAGCGGTATTGGGCGCATGAGTAATATTAGTAAGATTTTGGTTGCTGTCGAAGATTACATCCGCTTCAATAGCTACAGTTTGAGCTGAAGTATTAAAAATATAGGCATAAGAGGACAACCCTTGCCCTGCTGTACCGGTTGCTCCAGTGACACCTGTTGTTCCGGTAACCCCAGTGCTTCCTGTTACTCCCGTAATACCCGTGGCTCCTGTTACTCCGGTAGCCCCGGTACTTCCCGTTGCTCCTGTAACACCAGTCGCTCCTGTCACTCCAGTAGCTCCAGTGCTTCCCGTTACTCCCGTAATACCCGTGGCTCCTGTTATTCCGGTGGCCCCTGTAACGCCCGTTGCTCCTGTCACTCCAGTAGCTCCAGTGCTTCCCGTTACTCCCGTAACACCCGTGGCTCCTGTCACTCCGGTGGCCCCGGTGCTTCCCGTTACTCCCGTAACGCCAGTGGCTCCTGTTATTCCGGTGGCCCCTGTGCCTCCTGTTACTCCCGTAACGCCCGTGGTTCCTGTCACTCCGGTGGCCCCGGTGCTTCCCGTTGCTCCCGTAACGCCCGTCGCTCCTGTTACTCCGGTGACCCCGGTGCTTCCCGTTACTCCCGTAACGCCCGTGGCTCCTGTTACTCCGGTGGTCCCAGTGCCTCCCGTTACTCCCGTAGCTCCTGTCACTCCAGTAGCTCCGGTGCCTCCTGTTACTCCCGTAATACCCGTGGCTCCAGTGGCTCCAGTTACACCCGTTGTGCTCAGCGTTTCTCCCAATAACTCCTGGGATACCAATCGGTGAGCCGCGACTAATTCGCCTGCGGCATTTTTACCCCATACGGATATTTGTGCTTCTGGAGCAGCCGTGTCTGAGGTTGAAAATACAAACTCAAAAGCATCAAAATTCCCATTATAAACTTTGGTTATGACCTGATTAGGTGATACATTGAGCAGTTCTTCTACATATAATGTTCTGACTCCATTAAGGTAATAGCCCCGAAGAAGCACTGTGAACACATCTGTCGCATTCCGGTTATCGATTTTGACCGTAACGGATTGAGTTAGTCGGATCCCCGTTATTCCTGAAATATTATTCTCAATGGGCCCAGTTGATAGAATCGCCATTTCATCACCCTCCTTCGATTGAATTCATTCATTTCAGTCCTTGGTATAGTATTATTCAGACGATACTTAATGGTGTGGACAAATTGAGAGTCAACATATAGAATCACTTAACCTGCCCAGTGAATGTGTTGAGATTAACGAACTGATACTGTCATGTTCATGAATGCTTCACTTTCGCTTCAGTTTGAGAGCGTATTCTAGTTGTACAAAACAAAATTAACCACTATTTCCGATTGTCTTATGTATGATTCATGTCAAAAAATCTATACACACTTCACTTTGAAAGCTATAATATGGATAACTATCTCACTCAAATATTTCCATTTACTCCGATCATAAAAGTTCCTTGTAACAGGTACAGTTCTGAAAGTTATGCCCTAACTGAGGTGATATCGATGAAACATTTACTTCCAGAATTAATGTCTTTATTGCGTACGGATATGGATGTTCTGGATACAGACCTCCCCACACTTACCATTCCGTCATCAACATCGTTGGTAGATGCCTTCTGCTTATTCGACACATCTTCTTATTTATTCATTCAGGATGATGGCCCTCTATTGGGATATATCGCCGTATCCGATGTTTTGCATGCCATGATGCATGCGCATCGCCTAATAGAAGCTTATTTTGAGACCACACTGGAGACAGCGGGTTCAGCTCTGACATTAATTAATGAAGATGCCAAGGTGGCCTACTGGACAACTGGCGCGGAGCATGTTTTTTCGATCAGCAAAAAAGACATCATCGGACAACCCGCAGCGGACTTTTTCCCTCCAGATCGGTTACAGTCTCTCAAGACGTTGTATACCGGCGAAACGGTCTATCGCAAACAGCATCAGCCACGGCCCGACCTCTTCGCCCTGATTAATGCTCGTCCTGTCCAACTGGATGGACATATTGTGGGTGCAGTTGCTGCCGAAGTGGATATAACAACCGAAATCCGATTACATCAGGAACTATTACATATGACCTCCAAAGTCCAGCACCTGGAGAAAGCCGTTGCTCGGCTACGTCCCGAATTAGATCCATTTGCCAGAATCAAAGGCAGCAGCCCGGTCATCAAGCAGTGCATGGAGACCATTCGCAAGATCAGTACCACCTCAGCAACCGTACTTATTCTCGGGGAGAGCGGCACAGGCAAGGAGTTATTCGCCAAAGCCATTCATGATCTTCGTGAATTGCAGACTGCACCGTTCATCGCTATTAACTGTGGAGCAATCCCTGCTTCCTTGTTCGAAAGTGAGTTATTCGGCTACGAAAAAGGTGCCTTCTCCGGAGCAGATCCCAAAGGCAAAAAGGGCAAGATTGAGCTTGCCGAAGGGGGTACTCTTTTTCTGGATGAGATCGGTGAGATGCCATTGGAATTGCAAGTGAAACTGCTTCGGGTGTTGCAGGAGAAGAGTTACTTTCCTGTGGGGGGAACGCGTATGAAACAGGCCGACTGCCGGATTATCGCAGCAACCAACCAGAATCTAATGAGTATGATTTCCCGTAATCAATTCCGAGAAGATCTCTACTATCGGCTGAATGTCATTAACCTTGTCATCCCTCCTCTGCGTATTCGCAAGGAAGATATATATGAATTAACCCAGACGTTCCTTCAAGAATTCTCATTGCTCTATAACCGTCATATTGAGTTGGTTCCACCTGAAGTATTCAAGTTGCTGTTCCAATATGATTGGCCAGGCAACGTACGTGAATTACGAAATGTGATCGAACGCCTGACCATTCTGACGACAGATGGTGAGGTGAAGCAGGAATATCTGCCCGATACCCTCACTTCCCTCACCATGCAAGAACAGTCCGAAATTCAACTGACATCCGGAATCCATTCACACGCCAACAACGAAAATCAGCAACGTCAGGATTCGGCGGGAGCAGAACAAGAACCTCGATCCGTTGCAAATGTGGACGAATTAGATACCTCGAATGATTCCGAACTTGTCTCAGGTGTTACCTACCAGCAAAAATTGGACACCTATGAGGCGCAGCTTCTAATTCAATATCTGAAAGCAGCAGATGGCAACAAACGAACCCTCGCCAAGCAACTTGGCATCTCCAGGGCAACGCTCTATAATCGCATGAAGAGGCTTGGTCTATGACCAGCCTCTTCTTGTCGTTATTCTCGGTATATGAATGAATAGAACCCTACAAAATCCGCGCCAAGCGAGTCAGCGCTGTTCTGAGATGGCGATAGAATGTCGCCCGACTCATGGAACACGTCTGGGCTGCGGCAGTTGGATTGCCAGCATGCGTCCAGTAGGCTGCGTATAACAGCATCTGATCCTGCGGAGATAGGCCATGCACTCTGCCCTCCAACAGATCCATGACATACAGCTGTAACTGGATCCCATCCCTTGCTCCTGCAACCCTGCCAGCATATTCATGCAATTCTCCTGGAGAACGAAGGTGCCCCAGCATCTTGCGAACCTCCTGTTCCGACCAGATGACACCATCCACTTCTGTTGTTTCCGGCTGTATACGATCTTCTGTTGATTTCGGATCAAGCAGGGACATAACCCACGCTCCGAATTGCCCACTACGCAAATCCAAATCAAGCACATCTGCCGGGTCCTCATATCTGTCACAAGCACGGGTTCGGGTTCTCCGCATCTGAAAGCCAATACTCAGCAGGAACAACTTCAGATGAGGATTCGTTGCAATCAATATCACTCTCGCACCATCACCCAACAGAGACAGTCGGTCCAGTGCCATATACCCCACCAGTTCTTCTCGTGTGTAACCAGGCACGTCATCTCTTGCCGCAGCCAGCAAAGCAAAGTGAGTATCACTTTGATCCGGATCATTGCCAAGCTCCTGTGGTGTGAAGCATTCATTCATCTCATTTGGAAAATGCTTCAGTAGCAGACCGCTACTTTCCCTATGTACTAGCACTGTAATGAACATGGCGATCGGCTCTCCAAGCTGGTCACGCATCAATACGATCCCTTCGGGATAACGGTGCGCCAGCTCATCCAGGAACGGGCCATAGAACACGGCCTGATCTGGTGCCACGCTGTACTCACACCATTGTTGTAACAGCCTGTGCAGCGAAGGCAGATCCTCTTGTTTCATCGTTTCAAGAGGGGAGAACAAGGAATCACGGGACACATCCGCGTACTTGCGGAATTGAAGCATGGACTCCTGACAGAGCAACAACATCTTCCGGGCAATCTGGCGGCGCTCATGCGAACCTGCCTGTTCATGTAGCGGTTTAAGCAACTTCGCGATTTGGATACGCATCGTCTGCAACCGATGCGGCTCACGTTGGCGCAAATCCCGTAGCAGATGCACCCTGCCCATGTCATGCAGGGCAAGACCATCCGGGCCGGAACGAATAAACGACATCTGTCTCAGCATGTGGTACTCTTCTTGGGTCACAGTCATATCCAGTACAGATGATAACAATTCCTGATTTGCTGTTCCAAGCAGGGTTAACACCTCCACCATGGGATGCAGACGAGGAATCGTCAGTTCCAACAGCAATCGGGCACTAATCATATGCGACAGTTCAGCCCATTCGGCATGGGGAAGATTCCGTCTCTGATCCGCAGCTTCCACAGCAAGCGCCAAACCCAGCGGATGTCCATCGGTCATTCTCGTAATAGTACCTGCCATCCCCTGATTCAGAGAGCCCGCAACCGAGATATACTCCGAAATCTCTTCGACGGTAAAATGTTGAAGCTGCATCTGTACAAACCGCTGATGCAATCGGGGATGTGTCCGCCAGGCGGATGCAAGTTCTGGGCGTGATGCCAGAATGACAAGTATCCCTCTTAACGGAAGTTTGGATATGAAGACTTCCATGAACCAACTTTCCAGCAGTGCGAGTTCTTCATAATTATCCACTGCCAGGACCAATCGCTTCTCGACCGAAGTGTCTTTCAGCAAGCTCAGTGGTCGCGGATATCCGTCATTATCCAGTGTTTCCAACTCCAAAGTAGAGGACAAATATTCCATAAAAACGGAAGGCGTTGCGCCGCATGATCGGCCATCCATCCATATTGCCGTCGCACCTTGATCACGAGATACGGATAACATCTCTGAAAGCAAAGAAGATTTACCGATGCCTCCCATACCCGTAATTGAAAATATGGTCAGTGGCGCTTCCGGATGATTGAACCACCGCTCCAGTGTCGTCAGTTCCTTGGTTCGACCAATGAAACGTTTGCCATCCTCAACATATTTGTCGTATTGAGCCTCACTACTGTTTCCCATATATGTCCTCCGTACTAGATACTGGTACTTTTAATATACTTTTTTCTCTCACAAAATTGAGACTATATTGAGACGCGCAATTGCATGTGAAGTGATAGAATCTTGTTAAAAGCCAATTTATAGTAAATATTCAAAACAGCGGACATGGAAACGTTCTTACAAGGTATACATAGACCCCTCCGCGCTACTTCTTAACATAATGGATCATTCCGCCAATCAAGCACAGCCAACATGTACATGAGCATTTACCGATCTCGAATTCATGCTTCCCTTTCATACCCTACTACCAGCCCGATATTCCAGGAAAGGCGGATTTGTGTGAGAATAAACCTCGATATCTGTAATCTGAGCGGACAACTTGGAATCAATCCTAAACGACTTAATGAATGGCTGCACCAAAGTGGCATTTCAATGGAGGACAATGAAGCAGGACAGGAAGGACGTCCCGACCGGTCGTCACCCCCGTATCGGCTGGCTGCTCCTTCTTCATTATCACTGGCACCTTCCTCCGGTCAAACGAAGCTTTATCGTGGCCGACGCTCCACTTCCACTCTGCAACGCCTGCCTACTTCATTACGACACACCCGGCGGATTAGTAAAAACTGCTAGACTGTGCTCAAGGTAGTGTAAGGTCGATGCACAGTCTGTGTTGCATCCCTTTCACCTCATCAAGAGGATTGCCACTGTCCATTCTCAATCATCACGTGCGCGAGCAGCGCCATCTCCAGACAGATTCTTCTCCCTTGATCCATGTAACCTGGACCCATCAGTTCTTCCAGCTTCTCCAGTCTGTTGTACAACGTTTGCCGATGAATAAATAACTGGGCGGCCGCATCCCGTTTGGAACCAAAGTTCTGCAAGTAGGCATCCAACGTCTCTACCAATCGCAGGTGATGCGTTTGGTCATGTTCAATCAACATACCCAGGTGATCCTGGACAAAGGGTTGCAGGAAGGATTGGGGTAATGCCTTTAACATTTGATATATACCCATACGTTCGTAAAAGTGAACATGTTCCATCGAATCTACCGATCTCGAAACTTCGATCACCTGATAGGCCTCCTGAAGGCTCTCCGGCAGACTGGTCAAACGGCTGCGAAACTTGCCAAATCCGGTATGAATCATGACCTGGTTCAAGTTGCGGCTGGCAAACCGCTTCACATCCAGGGCGATTCCTTCCAGCAATCGCAGCAGTTGATGACGTGCAGCGGCCGTTACCGCTTCCTTCGCACAGCACAGATATACCTGGTTGTTCTTCAGCATAATCAGGCTAGGCAGATTGTTCTTCTTGAGCAGGGAACGAAGCAGGACAAGAACATCCTGATGATTCGCTTCCATCCTCTCCCGGCCCGTACCCTTCAATCGATGCTCAATCTCGATGACCCCTCCCGCAAACCAGTACTGTCCCTTCACCAGCAAACGAAGTCCCATTCGGGTCTGGGCCTGCTCCTCCTGATGGATGTTGCCATTCATCAGATCCTGGATCAGCTCGTTCTGATTGCGGACCATCTTCTCTTCAAGAAACTGGGAGCGAAGCGTGAGCGCTGCCGCTGCCTTCGCTGAATAGTCGAGCAACAGCTTGAGATATTCGACTGGAGCTGCGGGATTCACAATCATGCCTACAGCCGAAAATACCTGGCCAAAACAGACGACCGGATGACACAACAGAGCCTTCTCTTCGTCTATGTGGAACCATAATTCAGTATCCGAATCATTCAGATCCAGATGTTCTACCTCCTGTTCATACCAGGTATAGATTGCTTGCTCCATCTCCGGAGCAAGTTCGGGCACAAAGCTACCCGGCTCCATAGACGAGATGTACACCACCGGTTTTGCAGCGTATTCATGCAACAGGTTCAGCACAGCAGACATGTCCGTACTCTGTAATGTACGCTGCTGAAGCTGGCGGGAGTAGGCTTCCAGACTTTTCAACAGTTGGTGCTGATGATTAATGAGCAGAGAGTGAATATCCTGTGTAATCTCGACAAAACGGACCGGTTGCTCAAATACGATCAGCGGAAACTGGTGTCTGTCCGCCAGTTCAATCAGTTCTTCCGGGATTCCGAATATGCTGGTACCAAACTCCACACACAGCCCGGCTGCCTCACTGCCAATGAGCTGAAGCAGATACTCTTCGCGCCCTTCTTCCGATTGAAGCCAAAGTCCAGTGGATAAAATAAGATCATGGGGGCTTACGAATGGAGATACATTGGTAATCTCCAATACATGAACCCAGCCAACCTGACGGTTCACTCCATCCTTCCCTGCCGCTAGTCGTGCTCGGCCAAATACCGGACGTGCAAGGATATCTTTGATCGTAAACACACGCTCATTTCGCAATGGCGATCCCTCTTCGTGTTATTTTTTCTTACATTATAATCCATGGACAAATGTCCTGAACAGTCTTTTTCGACAATATGTTGAGTTCAATTTCTAAAGATTAGACATCAAGTAAGGTGCAAAACGATTATCCAAGTCATAAACTTGTAGTATAAGCTAACAACCAATAAATGGACGAGGTGCATGGTGATGAGAATCGGAATTCCCAAAGAAATCAAGAACAATGAGAATCGTGTAGCAATGACTCCGGCCGGGGCTGCTGATTTCATCAGAGCCGGTCATCAGGTACTGATTGAACAAGGCGCGGGGAACGGCAGTGGATTCACGGATCATGAATATCAAACTGCGGGCGCCGAGATTCGGATGGATGCCAAGTCCGTGTGGACCGAAGCCGATATGATCATCAAGGTGAAAGAACCGCTTGCCAGTGAATATGGATATTTTCGTCCGGGACTGATTCTGTTCACATACCTGCACCTCGCAGCGGAACCGGAGCTTGCCAAAGCCCTTATTAAAAGTCGGGTAACGGCTATTGCGTATGAGACGTTGGAGGTCAACAGTACCCTACCCCTGCTCACCCCTATGAGTGAAGTTGCAGGCCGCATGGCCTCCCAGATCGGAGCACAGCTACTGGAGAAAACAGAAGGTGGCAAGGGCATTCTGTTGTCCGGTGTACCCGGCGTCAGTCGGGGGAAAGTGGTCATTATTGGTGGCGGAACGGTGGGAACAAATGCAGCCAAAATTGCTATTGGTCTTGGCGCCGATGTGACCATCCTTGACCTGAATCTGAATCGTCTGCGGCAGTTGGATGATATCTTTGGCAATCAGATCCACACGCTAGTATCCAGCCCGTCCAACATCGCAACAGCTGTTGCGGCGGCAGATCTGTTGATCTGTGCGGTGCTGATTCCGGGCGCCAAGGCGCCAACACTTGTCAGCGAGCAAGTGGTGAAGACGATGGCACCGGGTTCGGTCATTGTGGATGTGGCGATTGATCAAGGTGGGATCGTTGAGACCATTGATCATATCACAACCCACGATGAACCTACCTATGTGAAACATGGCGTCGTGCATTACGCGGTGGCAAACATGCCAGGGGCCGTGCCGCGTACTTCCACGGTGGCGCTGACCAACGCCACCATGCCTTATGCGCTGCAGCTGGCCAGCCACGGTGCAGCCGCCGCGATTCGCGGCAGTTCGTCCATTCGAAGCGCGGTTAACGTGCTGAATGGACACATCACGTATGAGGCGGTTGCCCGGGATCTCGGGCATGCCTATGTTCCTGCGGGTCAGGCGCTGGAGAATACCGCCGCTGTCCAGTAATCTTGATATGATCGTTCCACCCGGCGCCTTGTCGCCAGGCCTGTGGAACGCAATAGAAGCGCAAGTCGGGCAGATGATGTTCCCGGCTTGCGCTTCTTGATTTTTTTCACATATAGGATAGCTTGTTGGTTGGTATAAGGCCTTTAGTTTCCTACGGTTTTGGCGCTTCAGACTGCTCGCTCACTGCACACTTCGCGGAAGTTGCAATCCCGGCAGGACCGGTGCGATGGCATCGCTGTGAAGTAGGTGACGTCCTTGGGACGGTTGTAATACTCATCCTCCACGCAGGATCGCATCTCCTCAATGTAACGACCTACGTTCTCCTCCACCTTCCGGATATCCTCTTCTGTCGCTGTAAACTCCCTGTGTTTTCCGGTTAACAGGTACTCCACTCGCAGCTCAATCTGCTCCAAAGGGATTCGGTAGTGTTCTCTCACATAGGATGCGTACAGCATTAGCTGATCGGAGAAGTCATCTTCCTTGCCCGTCTTCCAGTCCACAATGACAATATTGCCATTACTGCGCCGATACAATAAATCCATCTTCACATACACACGCGTATCGTGCAGCATCATGGTATCCCATTTCTCAATCTCCAGAATGTCCGTACTTGCTCGGGACAAGTCCTCCCACGTAAGCGTCTGGTACAGGTTACCTACACAGGCCGAAGCCCGTTCCTTAATCGTGGCGATCCGGTCATTTAACGTGTCATCCCCATAATAGATCTCTGACAGCATCGTGCGATTCTTGGGGTTCAGCCGCCACTGATCCGCGTCCATGGATTCCACATACGCCTGATTCAGCAGCTTGCGTATCGTCTGTTCCAGAAAGTGTTCACGCGGTTTATCTTTGCCCTCTTCCCTGCTGCGTACCGCCGACTCACACATCCGATGCGCGAGGTCCCCGAAGACAAGGTACAGATTGCTGAGCTGCTTCAAACGGTACAGACGAACCTGCATCTCATCAGCAGAGTCTGCCTTCCAGCCGTTATGGGCACCGTAATAATGATAATAATATTTGCGCAGGCACTCATCGAACATACTCGCCCGCGACTGCGAATAAGACCACTGCGGGTATTGTGCCATAAGTAATCTGCCTTTCTGTATGCCGGATCTGCATAAGATCCCTTGATGCTCACAGTATAAAGCCCGGGCAATCTTGCCGCAAGCGTGCTTCCGTTATTTTCTTCTGACGCAACCGTTTCCGATTCGATCCGTATCGTTTATATAGTAACATCACCAAAAGATGAAATTGCGGAGCAGAACGCATAATATACTCTATAGAGGGCACGAATTCGGGACCTGGATGCTAGTACGGGTCTAGCCGGGGGTCAGTGCGGGCCTGACGCTAACGAATCTCACACACCTTATCACGTGGATCACGAGGTTTTACGGAATCTAACGAACCCCAGACAAGCTAATTAGTCTTATTTCGGTTGTAGAACGTGTTTATTGCAAGCAAATGAGTCAATAGCGTGTCTCTGATTCGTTACATTTTCAGATCTGCCGATTTACGTGAAATAAGACTTACTCGGTTCGTTAGAAAATGATTATATGAAAAAAAATTGTACAGGCATATCCTAAAAGGAGGCACCACCCATGAATCGACCGGATTGGTTCCAGGCGGAAGAAGCATTACAACAGATCCAAGTCATCGGAAGCGACCGGAATGAGCTCGTGAACATCATCGGCGATGTAGAAGGATTGAATTGCATTGGCACAGGTACGGATGCGGCTGTATTTTCGTATGACGGCTTGCCGCAGTATGCCTTCAAGATGTACTCGGATCATGCCTTGGACAAACTCGAAAATGAAAAACAGGTATACGAGCAGCTCAAAGGTCTGCCATACTTCCCTACCTATTACGGCAGCGGCCGGAATGTACTCGTGATCAGTTTTGAACCCGGGGATACACTGCTGGAATGTTTGGAAAAGGGAATCTCCGTCCCCGAGCAGGTGATGCTCGATGTGGACGCAGCGCGAGAAGCCGTTCGCAGCCGCGGGTTGAACCCTCGCGACATTCATCTGAAAAATGTAATACTTCAGGATGGACGCGGGAAAGTGATTGACGTATCCGAGTATATCCAGGACGGCAATGACAATCGCTGGGAGCATCTCGTCTGGGCTTATCACAACATCTATCCGCGGATCAAAGGAACGCCCATATCTCCACGCATGCTGCAAACGATCAAATGGGGATACAATCAGTTCGATCATGCCAACGTCAAAATGGACGACCTCGCCAAGAAAGCCAATCGTCTGTTCTCCAGATTTATGAAATGAGTATCCAAATTCACTTCACTTTAACCTAAATTCAGATGTTGCAGCTTATCCGGGTTACGCAAGATATAGATCCGCTCAACACAATCGTTTCTAAAAGCTAGGCTGACCACAGTCGGGAATGCCTCAGAGGGGCTGCTTAATACAAATCCTAGTTGTCCATTGACCTTGACCAGACGTACAATACCAGCGCTGTCCCCTTTGGATAAGAGCCCTTGAATGAACGCCAGCACCCGCTGGCTTGATGTAACGGGTTTAATTGCTGCCACAACTTTACCACCACCATCACTGTACAAGGCGACATCGTGGGAAAGCATTTTTAATAGTCCTCCCATGTCTCCACTCGACGTGGCTTGGAGGAAACGAAGCGCAAGCTGCTCGGACTGAACGCTGGGAGTCAACTCGACTTCCGGCTCGTCCTGGATTTTACGTTTAAGACGACTGTATATTTTCCGGCAGCCGACCTCCGTCTTGTTCAAGAAGTCTGCTATATCGCCATAATCAAATTCAAAAGCTTCTCGCAGAATAAATACCGCGCGCTCAATTGGGGTTAGCCGATCAAGCATGACCAGGAAGGCGTACGAAATCGTATCTTCCAGTTCAATCGTTTGAAGTGGATCATGTTCCACCGCTGAAACGGATTCTCGAGAAGCCTTATAATTTTGCACCAGAGGTTCCGGCAGCCATGTCCCGACGTATAGTTCCCTTTTTTTACGTGTTGATTTCAGGTAATCGAGACAACGGTTAGTTACCATTTTGCATAAGTATGCTTTCAGGTTCCGAACAGAGCTACCCTCTTTATGAATACCCTGCTGCTGTACTGTTACAAATGCGTCCTGAACCACATCCTCAGCATGAATGACAGATCCCAGCATACGATATGCGATAGAAAGAAGAAGGGGTCTATATGTCCTGTATACCAATTCAATCTCCATAATGTATTCCTTCCTTATCTATTCCTCTACCTTCTATTATCATTTGAGCAGCCCGTTTTGCGCTCGCCAGAGAGGCATTAATCAGCATCCCTTCATCCCCTACCCAATCGCCAGCAACATAGAGCCCCGGTCTTCCTGTGATCTCAGATCCAGGTCTACCCGAGAGACCTCCGTTCTCAGCTGTGACACTGCCATGTGAGACAAGCATTCGTGGAAGAAACCGCTGCTTAATGATATGCTCGCGCCACCCCGGCTGAATCAAATCGAGAAAGCCCTTTAGTTCGTCTTCATCCTGCCTTGGATCCGATTTTGATGATTCCGACAAATACTTCATCACATGCACAACTTCATATACAGGGTTCTCTGATAAGGAGGCCGCGGCGGAATGGTTGGAGTAGTACCAAGGATGATTTACGCCTAAAACAAATTTTGTTTTCGGTTGAGGCATCCCGGACACGACGAGATCCAGACATGCGGCTCGAACAGGAGTTAACTTGTGATACAGTTTGGCTTCAATGGGTGAAAGAGCAGGATTAAGCAGAGCTAAAGTATCCAATGGGCCAGCCGTTGATAAGACGTGGCGAGTCGTCAACTGTGAACCATCTTTTAAGGAAACCATCATCTGAGGATAACTTCCGGCAATTTCTCGTACGACCGAGCTTGTGCGGATGGATACACCCGCCTGCTGAGCTTGTTCTGTGAGCCGACCAACGAGGAATTGCCAGCCTCCATCTATATACAATACTTGGTCCTGTTTGAGTTGTTCAATGACGGCGCCAGCACTTACCTGATCAGGAGCATCGCAATAGGTGCTCAAACGAACAAGCGCAAATACGACACTACGTACACGTGGACTGGATACCAGGGTTTCCAGGTAAGTCTGCAAACTAACGTTATGCAAAACGGATGTATCTACCTTTCGGAGAGAACTGTAGAACCGAAGAAGCTGGCACTTCTCTCTCCATTTCAAAAACGATCCGAGCAAGAGCTGTGCTAGGGAAATTGTCTTATTCCCGCCGTTTGTTCCTTCAAACACCAAGGTATCTGGCGGTTTCGGTACTGATCCGATAGGTGTGACGCCTACCTCATGGAGAATGGGTAACGCTGCTTTACTGAGAGCATGAGCCCCCAAGTTTACGCGTGCTCCCGCAATCTCATTTGAGATAGCGCGTCCTCCGAGCTGTACCCCTTTGTCGAGCAACAGTACAGTCTTTCCTGCACGGGCCAGATAAATCGAGGCGGTTAAACCGGCAATGCCTGCTCCAATGATGATAACATCCCATACTGGCTCATTATGATGCTCTGTCATGTACATCAATCCCCTCCGCTTAATGCATACATGACGATGAGCAGCGGACTTTTGTGACTCAGACTTGTTTCTTCATTCGCCCCCCGGAAGGAGTTACTCCCTTGTACTGTTTGTATAACTTCGTAAAATAGTTGGCATTGTCGCAGCCGACTCTGGCGGCGATCTCTGTAATGGTCAGACTACTGCCTTGCAGCAGCTGCTCTGCCTCACTCATCCTGCACCCGTTCACGTATTCCACAAAGGTACGTCCGGTCAGCTTTTTGAACATTTTGCAGAAGTGATACGCATTTAATCCCACATGACTTGCCGCTTCCGTAACAGACATCTTGCCTGTGGGGTCCGCTTCAACCTGTGCAATCAACTGTTTGAAACGTTCACGGTTTGGAAAATACGATCCGACCGTTTTATCCGGTAGTTGCTGCGGCATAAAGGTTCGCGCAAGCAGGGTGAACAAGGCATGCAGCTTGGATTTCACCACGAGCTGATAAGCCGGGGGCTGTAACGCCATTTCCTCCACAGCTTCATTTAACAAAGAATAATAGCCTGTGCAGGCTGTGTTTTCCTCTGCCGGTTTGACCGGAAATCTCACTCTTCCTTCCAAGTACGGCGCGACATATTGCTCATGCACAGGATCATGAGTGAAATCATGGAACAGTGCACGGTTGACCACAACAGAATCATAATGCACATCCCCCTCATCCAGAGCATATCCGACATGCAATGTACCTCCAGGAATGATGATGACCTCACCTGCTCGAACCACATAAGGTTTGCTATCAATATGAAACAGCGCACTGCCCTTGCGCATAATAATCAGCTCAAAATGTTCATGCCAATGCAAATACAAAATGCATTCTTCAGCTTTCATATCTGAACACCGATTTTGGAACAGCTGAAATGGATGTGATTTATGGTCAATTCGAGTATTTTCGTGAAGCGCTTTCAGATCCAGCACGACTTCTTCCCCCTCTTCACAAGATCCGACTATTATTACACAAGATTGTTTAGAGCCATCCCGTTAATCCAC
This sequence comes from Paenibacillus sp. FSL P4-0176, assembly GCF_037975265.1. NCBI lineage: Bacteria > Bacillati > Bacillota > Bacilli > Caryophanales > Paenibacillaceae > Paenibacillus > Paenibacillus sp. FSL P4-0176. The sequence goes on along the minus strand of NZ_CP150242.1, from coordinate 1,331,894 downwards.
GGCTATAATGAGTGTGTCACGAAGTACTATAAGCCAATATTGGAGTGAAATACAACCATGAATAAATCATTACGCATCGGTACCCTTGTAGGCGGGCAGGACGCCGTCCGCGTTATCCCGCAGATCATGCAACATGGCTTCGAATCATTTAACCTGACCTTCTGGCAAACAACTGGTGACCTGGACCTGGCTGAGACAGCCAAACGTGTCCGTGAAATCGTGGACGAACAAGGCATTGTCATCTCCGCGGTGAGTGTATTTGGTAATCCGCTAACTGGAGCCGGAGACAACGCCGATACACTGGCAAGCTGGGAGCGGGTTATCGATAATGCACAGCTCTTCGGTGCAGATATCGTCTCCGGGTTCACCGGACGTCTGACCGATCAACCCATTAACGAGTCCATCCCCCGGTTCAAGGAAGTATTTGGTGAACTGGCACGCCGGGCAGCAGACCGGGGTGTACGGATTGCTTTTGAAAACTGTGATATGGGTGGAACCTGGCAGACGGGAGACTGGAACATTGCCCATAACCCGACGGCCTGGGAGATGATGTTCGATGCTGTTCAGGATGAAAATGTAGGCTTGGAGTGGGAGCCTTGCCATCAAATGTCCAGCCTGATTGATCCTATTCCACAGCTACGCAAATGGGCTCACAAAGTCTTCCACGTACATGGCAAAGATGCCACGATTGCCTGGGATATTGTCAAGGAATACGGTGTGCATGGCCCACGTGAATTTGTCTGGCACCGCACACCCGGCTTCGGGGATAACAACTGGGCAGACATTATCACCATTCTGCGCCAGAACGGTTATCAGGGCACGATTGATATTGAAGGCTGGCATGATCCCGTCTACAAAGACGAACTCGAAATGACCGGACAGGTGCATGCATTGCGATATTTGAAACAATGCCGCGGCGGCGATTTTGTGCCCAATCCGGTATAGGAAACCATGCGAGCTGTATAACACAATCCATGCGAAGGAGATGAGAACATGACTCATCCTTATCGGGTAATTATTGCTGGCTGCGGTGCTATGGCAAACACGTGGGCGGATTATGCCTTGCAAAGGCCAGATACAGAAATTGTCGGACTGGTCGATCTGTATGAACAGACAGCCCTTGCTTTTGCTACAAGACATGGCCTTACCTGCCCTACGTTCACCGATATCCGTGAAGCCATTCAAACGACTGGTGCAAATATCGTATTCGATGTCACGATCCCGGCGAGTCATTACGGCATTGCCATGACAGCCTTGAAGGAAGGATGTCACGTGTTTGGCGAGAAACCACTGGCAGAGTCCTTCTCCGACTGCACAGATATTGTGCAAACCGCTCGCAGCACAGGACACATTCAAGCCGTCATGCAGAATCGCCGTTTTGATCCGCGTATCCGCGCCTACCAGCACCTCATTTCCGGCGGAGCTATAGGGCAGGTAGGTTACGCAGGAGCCGACTTTTTCCTCGGGCCACACTTCGGTGGATTCCGTGATCTGATGGATAGTCCGCTGCTGCTCGATATGGCGATACATACGTTTGATCAGGCACGGTATATTCTCGGAGCCAACCCAGTATCGGTGTACTGCCATGAGTTCAACCCTCCAGGTTCCTGGTATCAGGGCAATGCGATGGCGTTATGTATATTTGAGATGTCTGACGGGTCCGTATTCAACTATCGCGGATCTTGGTGCGCAGAAGGTGTACCCACATCATGGGAAGCAAGCTGGCGCGTAATCGGTGAAAAAGGAACCGCCATCTGGGATGATCATGATGACATCTATGCTGAAGTAGTTGCTGCGCAAAGCCTGGATGCTGACGGCAAACCATCCTTTTTCCAGCCAAGTGAGCGGATTGAAGCGGAACTGCCTGTCATGGACAAAACAGGTCATCACGGCTGTCTCGAAGACATGTTCGCCGCACTGGAATCCGGCCGACTGCCTGAGACCGATTGCAGCGATAACCAGTTCAGCATGGCCATGGTCCTCGCTTCCCTGGAAAGCGCCCGCACAGGCCAGAAAGTGTTCATCGCCGATCTACTGAAAAACACATAGCAAAGCGCCTGTGTTTTTCATATTAAACAAAGCCCAACTGCAAAGTTCAGCAGTTTGGGCTTTCTTGTTTTTTACCTACTCTCCTATTCTAAAAATGATATCGTTCAAAAACAGTCGCGCTCGATAGTGAAAGTAGTGTAGGGGACGAAATCGATTCTGAAGAAGCAAAGCGTTCGCCTAAAAGCTTTCTGAAAGAAAGCTGCATCGGAAGCATACGCTTATCACCGGATTTCCTGATCGACTTTACAAAAGTCGATCAGGAAATCCGGGGATAACAGCGATCAAAAGAACGATTCGTAACCGGAACGGCTGCTTCACGAGCAGTGAGCAATTTTTTTGGAACTTTCATCATTTTATAGAATTCCTTTTTTCATTGCCTTATACACCAACTGCGAGAACAGGCTGTTGGACCAGGCAAACCATGGTCTGGTGAACGTGTTTGGATCATCGGCGTGGAAACCCTCATGCATATATCCAGTACCTGCATCTGTGTTCTCCAGTAGTTCAATCATCGCCAGTATTTCCTCGTCATTGTCTGCAGTCAGACCCTGCATGGATAGCGCCATGTGCCAGATATATCCCGGAGGGGTATGAGGGCTACCAATACCTTTGGCTACCCGCCCTTCATAATAAAACGGATTTTCCTTACTTAAAATGAATCGCCGTGTGTTCTGATACACCCTGTCTTCAATCGAAGCATACTCCATATACGGTATAGACATCAGTCCAGGTGTGCCCGCATCATCCATCAGACAAAAGTTGCCGTAACCGTCCGTCTCATAAGCATAGATCTGCCCATACTCTGGATGACGGTATGTACCGTACAGAGAAATACCGTGTCGTATCTCTTCTTCCAAACGAGCCATTTGACTCACCAGCTGCTCATCCCGGAACACCCACTTCGCGATCTCCCCCATCTGGCGCAAGGTTACCACAGCGAACATGTTCGCCGGAATATTATAATGAAAATCACAGGCATCATCACTCGGACGAAATCCGGACCAAATCATCCCCGTATAATTCACCGGCATACCCAATCCTTCATTACGCAGCGTATCATGGGCGGGACAATTGCGCCGCATGAACCGGTAAGGTGAACGCTCTGCGTGATGCTGTTCTGTCTCCCACAGGTGTACGATATTCTCCATCACTTTCTTGAAGCGCTCGTCAAATATATCCGTAAGTTCAGTCTCCCGCCAATATGTATAAGCCAGCTTCATGGAGAAACAGAGGGAATCCAGTTCAAACTTCCGTTCCCACACCCAAGGTGACATCTCCGTCTCATCATTGGCATCCCAATGCCACCCATTCGCCGTTTCATTGAACGCATTGGCATAGATATCCATATCAGCGTAGAACGTATGGCGTTTGATCAGGCCTCCTATAATACGTTGCAACTTCTCGTCATCCTTCGCAAGCGGAACATAATGCATGACCTGCTCTACCGAATCCCTTAACCACATCGCGGGAATATCCCCTGTAATCACAAAGGTTGTCCCATCCTCCAGTAGCTTCGTGGTCGTTTCCAGCGTATTGGGAAAACAATTGCGAAACTGAGCCAGCAATCTCGGTCGATGTTGCAAGCGCTCGTCCGCCTCAGTCAGAATATCCTGCACAGCTTGCGGCAATTCCAGATGCGGCATAGGGATTTTCGGTAATCTGAACTGTTCCATGATGTTGTCTCCTTTGAATTGGTTTATTTAAGTTCAGCTAATATTTTTTACACCAGCACTCCGATTGCAGAATAACCTTCCGATCGCTGTTATCCCCAGATTTTTTCGCTCCCCTTTCTCAAGGGAAAATCCGGTGATAAAGGCGCACGCTTCGCTTCTTCAGGTTATTTCTGCCCTCTCCGTTATCGTGTAAATATTTAGTTGAACATATATAGATTGGAGCTAACACTCTAATTATATTGTTATTTTTGTTATGATAAATTATAATAACATTATTATTTGTAAGTGTACTGTGTCAGAAGATGATCGTCAAATGAAGGAGTAATGATATGTCACGCAAAGTATCCATTCAGACGCTGGCTGACCAGCTCGGATTATCCAAATATGCCGTCTCCCGCGCACTCAGTGGCAAGACGGGTGTCAGTGAAGCGACACGCGCACGGGTACTCGAACTCGCTCGGGCTTTAGGATATCGCCAAAGTACTCCGGGTGCTAACAATAGTCCTGCTACTGCAAACCATGCAGATCCGTCCGATCCACCGTTTGCTCTCATATGCATGAATCAGCTCAACCGCGGTGAACCCCACTACTGGCAACGTGTTCTGTCAGGCATGATCTCCGCCTGTAATGATCGTGGTTGGCATCATGCCATTGTATCTCCCTCACTCGGAGTGACGGAGGAGAACACCTCTCCCGAAAAAGCCATTGCTCCTCACTTGGACTGGGAACGTTGTGCCGGGATTATTGTCATGGGGGCTTTCCCTCATACGGTTCTGCAAAGACTCTCTCAGACAGGCCGTCCTATTATTCTGGTAGATCATCAGGAACCCCTGCTGAATTGTGATACGATCAGCCATGATAATCTGGAAGCTGGCATCACCGTGGCTAGATATCTAATGTCTATGAATTGCCGACGGATCTGCCTCATCACAGATGATGGTCGTGCTGCGAGTTTCGCCCAGCGGAAAATCGGGATTGAGTTGGCTCTGAACCATTTCCATGTGGACACCAGTCATACGACCAGCTTTAGAGAATGGAATATTCCGTATGAGAACGGGGAATGGGTTAACCAATTGGCTACCGCCATTCAAAACATGCCAGATGACAAACGTCCCGATGCCTGGATTGGTGTTAATGATGATATTGCTTTGCAATGGATGCATAAATTACAGGAGATGGGCATCTCCACGCCTAAAGATTGCCTTGTCATCGGTATCGACAATGTACATTCTGCCGTTACGTCCTCCCCGCCCCTGACCACGGTTAACCTGTGCAAAGAGGAACTTGGACAGCGAGCCGTCGAGGCTTTGCAACGCCGAATCGAACGCCCGGGGACACCAAAAGAAACCGTTATGTTATCGACCACGTTGATTCCAAGGGAATCGGCATAATTCGGAAAGGGTACTGCTCTCTTCTGAAGATGAATTCTTTAGGTACTTGCCTTTCCCATAAATCTGGTGCATACGAAAGAGGCCCCGCATACCATTATGCAGGGCCTTTTCGTATATTAGGCTTATACGCTTATATGTCTCTATACATCCACACTTAAATCTGGTGATCCATACTTACGTCATCCCTTCGAAGCTTCATTTACTGCATGGCTGAGTATAAAATGATATTAATAGTTACTTCAGCCAAGGCAGGCTACTGTACGATGGAAGGTCCACTTCCCAATTTACATCACGGAACTCTCGGTTAACTGCGGTTCGTTTCAAAGTGAATTTCGTTCCATTTTCTTTTTTAAAACCATGGATAATCAACCTGAGATCACCTACGATGTATTCTTCGTTTTTATTAGGCTGATCCGTAGTTCCCATCACTTCAACGGGATACTCCCTTCCTTCATGATCTATAGCCACCCATTGATCTCCATTAATATCATTTTGGAAAGTCCCTGATCCCTCCAAAACAAGAGAAGAGGTCCCTTCAAAGTTTCTTTCAGGTAGCTTTAATGATTGCTGCACTGGCCAATAATTGTATCTGGAAAATAAAATTTCATCTCCAAATTGTTCAAACTGTAGTACGTAGGTGTAGAATTCAGCATCCTTACGCATCTTATCCAGATCCACTTCCATGGATTTCTCCTCCCACACCGGGATGGTGTAGCCATCGAGGACAAAGCGAATCTTCTTCGCATCCACCGTAACATAAGCAGGATCCCATGTCTCAGAAAGCCTCATCTGACCATCATTATTCTCACTCAATCTACTCATATCTCGGAACCGAAATTTGGCTTGACGGGCATTGGGTCTGTTCTCGTTAAAAATTCGATACTCATTCGTTTCTGGAATTTCGATATGATACATTAAATCCATATCATCCGCCCAATTCTCTCCGACCTTGGCACGAAGTTGATCATCCAGACTGATGTTCATGTCAAGGCGGGTCCCGTTTGGCGTGCGTACAAGCTGTGTCATATCTAGTTTCAAGCCCTCAGGAGTAGTGTAGGTGTTGTTCATGGGAGCCTCAACAGCCATTAATTTGGCTTTGGTCATATCAACGCTGAATTTGAAGCTCCAATCCACTGTAACGTCTCTTTCCTCATATGACTCTGTCACAAAATTATAGAACAATCCTACTTTTAAATGTCCTAATTCTCCACGCACGAACACCTGATCAGGGATATCTTTGTGAAACTGAAATACAAATTTGTCAAGAGAGCCACTGCTTATTCTGGTATCCCTTGCAAGGGTCGCAACCTCTCTTCCTGTTTCATCAGTGACATGAATTCTTCCCATTTCAGGATATAAAATTGACATTCTGGTTCCATCAGGTGCTGTTTGTTGCAGCCTCATTACAATCTGAGAACGATCCACCAGCACATCTTCAATCTTGAGCTTGTATCCTTGATCTTCAATAAGTAAATTCGGATTCACCACTAGTCCATGGGGTTTAAGACGTTTGTAATCATCAGCCAAACTGGAATAGCGTAGCGCTTCCGGCACGGAAATATTAGGCAGTGGAACAAGATCTACAGCGCTCACTACCGGCTGCTCCGGTGCACCTGTCCGATCCCAAGCCAGCCATGCACCTCCTCCAAACAGGAGCACAGCCGCAGCCACAATCCCCGTACGGTATATCCATCTTGTCTTGGGTACCTTTCTCGACCATGGACTTTCAGCTTCGTCACGCTCCATGGACACCCCATCCAGCTTCTGCATGACCTTAAGCGTAAAATCTGCGTCCGGCTCCTCACGGTACAGGTGCTCCTCCCACAACCGATCTTCATCCCTTGAAATAGGCTTCATACGTAGCTAAACCTCCTTTGCGTTCCATTTGCTTCCTCAGCGTTTTTTTCCCGCGATAAAGGGCGTTTCGTACTTTGGTTGAACTCATGCCTGTAATGTCTGCAATCTCTTCATAGCTCAACTCGTTTGTGTACTTTAGTAATAACACCAGACGATACGATTCAGGTAATTGTTCGAGCTGGCGGTATATTTCACGCTGCATCTCTTTATGCAGCACACGTTTTTCCGGTGTTTCATTACTGACAGGTTCAATCCCTTGATCGACCGGAGACATGACGGGTTTCTTTTCCCGTATAAAATCCCGCATCCGATTCACCGCAATGGTGTACACCCACGACGAGAAACTGCTTCCCTCCCGCCGCGACGGGAGATAACGATAGATACGAATGAACGTATCCTGAGCGAGATCCTGTGCATCCGGATGACTCGCGCCCATTCCGCGCATGATGCCGTAGACTTTATTTTTATATCGATCCACAAGCACGGAGAACAACTGCTTATCCCCTGCAACAATACGCTGAATAAGCTCCTCCTCCGGTATCTGTTGATTCATGTAATCCCCCTTCTCTACAGCTTCCATGCATGGTTCTGTACTATATAGACGGAAGCCGTTCCCGAAACCTCTCACTTTATCAAAAAAAAGAATCCATCCTTTCCGGCAATAGCCGAATAGGTGAACTCCATTTAAAACTGTGTGAACCAATTAAATACTGCAGGCCACTACATATCCAGGATTAGCGTAATCATAAATTCTTATAGGACTAACCGCTGTCAAATAATGACCAACCAATATAGCAACTCCAATTGGACAGTTTAGGTATAGATCAATAGTCTCAATACCACTTTGCTTTAATTCATCAGCAGCGACCTTAACCTCGGTAGCAAAAGTAACTGCTTGTCCAGCATCAACTATGCTGTCTCTGTCGGCTCCTGATTCGGGATATAAGTTAATAAGCTGACTGTAATTTATACTACTTTCTTTCATATGTGCTCCTACATCATTTTCAATATCTCTAGTTACACTCAATACCATTACTGCTCTCTTATTAGTTATATCGTTTCCTAATTGCGTTTTTTTAGCAACTTTGAAGAGTGAGCTTAATTCCCTAGAAGACCATATCTGCTCATATTGAGCTACTTCAATATGTACTCCTTTTATCCGTGAAAAACGACTCCCGATTAATACTCCCCCTGGAAGATTAAGCTTCGCATATACTCTAATGGAGCTTTCAACAGTTACTTTCTTCTCAGCCCAATATTTGGCAGCCTCATTTAATTCTCTACTTATAACCCCCCATTCTTCAGAAGTTGGAAGCCTTCGAGGGGATGTGTTAGCATCAAAGTATTCTGTCCAATCCAGTTCAAAATGAGCATTCTCTGGAAGTTGCTGCTTATCAAATCCATGAACATGTAAAATCATGTGATCTCTCTTGATACTTTGGGGCACTATTAGTTTTATCAAAAAACTACGAATCATTTTATACACCGTACTGTTGTCATCTATTTTACAAATACTTTTGTGAGTCTCATCAACATAGTTAACTTCTGAACCAAGATATAATGGTGTGGAAGATGATTCTATCACCACTTTGTCGCGTACCCCGTAAAAAGAAATTTGTGAAATTTCATGTTTTAACGATTCAACAAGCTTCTCTATTCCACCCCTGTATACATACTTGTTCCAATTATCTTCTAGCTGAACTAGATCCTTGTTTTTCCTTCTTAACGATCGAATTTGCCTATTTACCATTTTTTTAGGTAACAACTCCGCCCATCCAGATCCATGAAAAGGGACTGATAGATAGACTACACCTTTTACATATTTCAGTTCAGCACTCTCATACGAATCATAACGATCCACGATGTACTTCTGAACTATCAGCCCTCCCATACTATGGGCAATAAAAACAAGATTTTTCCCTGCTAAATTTGCCTGTATGTCTGAATGCAATAATTTGGCCACTGTCTTAAAATCATATTGTAGGGGTATAGTTCCCGTCCTATAGCCATAACTATAAAATGTAACACCACTCATAGTTGCCTCTTGTCCTAGCAACTCAATCATCGTTTTTGTCTGTGGGTCTTTTCTCCATGTATCATGAGGATCACCACCTATTCCGTGAATAAAAACCACTGCAAATGAGCTATATTCTGTTGAAGAAGATATTTTTATCAATCCTGCTTTGTTGACACTCATATTTCTCCACCTTGCGTCTCTACAATATCTGTACTGGTTATCAACTCACTCTTTTCTAGTGCAGCAGCAACTTCAGGATAATCATCTAAAAACTCAGATCCTACCTTTTTTAAAACTTTTTCGAGGTTATCAATATTTTTCTTCAATTCTTTCATTTCTATATATTTGCCTATAGCTTGAACCAACAGCACCGTATCCGTTTTAATTATTTTTTCAATATTCGTTATTTGTTTCTGAACTGAATATTCCATTTCAGCAGATATAAAGTCCTCAAGAGCCAATTGTAAATTATTCCTACTCATATGGAGAATTCCACGATTGTTATAGAGGATATTTTTCTTACCTTCCTTTTTAATTTCTAAAGCTTTATCATAATCTGCCAATGACTCATCCAACAGTTCTTTTTTGTTTTTTCCTATTCCCAAGTGATTCAACGTAACTGCCCGACAATTGTAATCATTATGAGACAAATCCGAAACAGAAACATTTTCTATTAACTGGTTGAACTGTTCGAATGCTTCCTCAAAAATTTGTAGTCTATGCTCATTATCTTCTTTCATTGTAAATGCATAATTTAAAAGACATAAACCCAAAGCACGATCATATTCAACAATCAAATGACCACTTTCAGTTAAACCTTTTTTATAGTATTTTGATGCTTCTGAATATAATAAATTGATATTATACGCTTCTGCAATTTTGAAATAATGATGATGATCGATATCTTTCTCATCCGCAATTACTTCTAAACGTCCCTCATATTCCAAAATTTCTTGTTCTATTGACGTTTTTTCGTTTTCCCCTTTTTTCTTAATGAGTTCTATCATTTCTCTAACCAGTTGCCTTACTATTAATTCATTAGCTTGTTCTGGTATGAGATTAACCATTCCGTCCTCTGAGATGATTGCTATAACACAAGCCTTTTTACCTTTCTCATGTTTTTTCAACTTTTCTAAATAACGATAAGCAGAATGAAACCTTGCACCTCGGCTTGCATCTCCTAAATTCTCATGTGCAAGTCCATCCAATATGACTCCAATCGCATGGCATTTTCCCATAGTATCGAAATATATTGCTCCATCAATTGACGTCAGATGTTTGATGAATTCTGGTCTGATTTCTGTTGGGATAATCGCTGTGGATTGTTTTTTCAATTTCTTCAGTTCATCTTCTGCGGTTTTAACGCTAGTTATAACTACCATCGTCCCACTCTGCTGTTCTGTAGCTTTTTTAATCACAATCCTAAGCTTTTCTATCTGCTCTTCCGTAACCTCAGGATTTTCCCCTTTAAATTCTGTTTTCATAGTTCGTTCAAAAAGTTCCGAAGTGAATTCTCCCGAACCGATTCCCGGCTGTTTAAATACAATACTGCATAATTTACTAGATACAATTTCAAGACTAGCAGTCATTTTAAAGACTTTTGCTTCTTTTTCAACAACAACACGGGTACCGGAATTTTGCTGCTCTTTAACCGTTACAAGAAGTAAGTCATATTTAGATATTCCTTTAAACTCGATTTTAAAAACCAGATTATCTTTAATCTGATTCCAATTGATCTCGCCAATTCCGTAAATTACCTCATCATCAGCGATAAGATAAAGATCGTTCTCATTATTGGTAAGCTCCAGTAATTTTCTGATTCTCCTTGCATCTTCAAAATTTATCGATTGATCGTTCTCAAACCTGATTGAATAATTAATTAAGTTTCCATCATTCAACAAATTTGGTTTCAAAATTAACATACATCCAAATGGATTTTCACCCTCATAAGTCCTTGTAGAAATACCATCAATTTTTTCTAGTAAATTATTAATATAGTACTGGTTAGTTACTATCTTACTAAGGTCTTCATCCTCATTTTCCACATCATTCAAGTTGCTTCCCTTACTAATGAAATCTTGAACCTTTCCAAAGAATATTCGCGCCATACGTTGCAGGAACTGCACATGATTTTCCTTATACTGATTCTCTAATTCTGTATTATTATTTAAATTCAATTCCTTATATTCATTTAATTGGAAATAATCTATATAGTAATAATCGAGAACCATTCTAAGAAAAGAAAGTTGGGATTTCTCCAAAAATATATTTCTGATACTCGAATCCATACACTCAATGGACAGTATGTACTGTATTGTAAATTTTTCATCGTCAACTTTCACATCAAAATAATTTGTGTACAACAAATTCCATTCACTCATATACTTTTTATACTGTTTTATTGTGACAGCAGTCCCACCTTCAAGCTCCTGATCTTCAGTAATATCAGTATTCACGATATTGAGTTCCGAATATATTTCATTTATATCAGTTGTATTCGTATTACATAAAAATTGTAAGATACCATCATCTGTGTTCGCCCATTCATCATTTGAAAATCCAACCTTCTCTGCTAATTCCTTTAACCCTGTCAAAATCTCCTCAATAACTTCGGGTGCTTGACCTTCCTCGTCACTCAGTACACTTTTAACTCGCATCGTTTTATTAAATTTCTTATGTTTATCTAAAACAACAGCGTGTAATTTCAAATCAAGCCTGTTATCGAGCTTGAGAAAGATTTGCTCCAAATTTTTATAAACAGTCTTATTGAATCGTTCAATCTCCACCACTGTAAATCTACCGCCCCTTCCAATTGAAATAAAATAGTAATATTTACCTGTAATACTATCATAATTTAAGTCTATTTATCTATGTCAGTTTCAAAGGGCAATACTCCTCTTAAAGTTACTTCTTCTCCGTAACAAAATCAGCAAGCTGTGAATAGATCGCCACAATCTCATCCATCGACATGCGCACGAGTCCACTGGACGACGGAGCGACGAACTCCTGAATTTCCTTGACGACCGGGTCGTCCTGAAATCCCCATTGCACTTTGGTACGCTTGCTGTACTGGGTGTACACTCCTTTTCCGACAAAACAGGCGATGTCCGGTCGGTATTTCTCCAACTTTTGCCGTAAAATCTGTCGTCCTTCTGCGTACTCTTCCTTCGTAATGTCCTCCATACCTCTGGTGGGACGGGCCACAATATTTGTGAATCCATATCCCAGCTTCAGCAACTCTCCATCCTCCTGTGCATCATATAAACGCGGGGTTAATCCCGAACGTTCAAGAATGCGCCAGAACCGGTTTCCTTTGTAAGCATAATGATGACCCGTCTCTCCAGACGTAATGCTCGGATTGAAGCCAATAAACAGAATCGATAAACCAACATCCAGATGATCTGGAATCATAATGGGAATCCCCCTTATCTTTTTTAGTCAATTCACGCTTTCATGTGTGTATAAAATGATATAATAAGCAAAGTATTTTCGAAATCGGATTGAAATTTTCATGAAAAAGGAAGCTGAACTGATGATTGCAGACATCATGCTTGAAGTCGTCCTGCCCGTCTTTCTTCTGATCGCCGTCGGGTCCTGGATGCAAAAGGTGTTCAAGCTGGACTTGTACACCCTCGCCAAAATCAATTTCTATTGTATTACCCCCGCAGCCGTCTTTATGAGCATGTATCACTCGGATATGTCCGGCGAACTGGTCGGGACTGTGACACTCTTTTACGCAATATATGTATTAATTCTCTATATTGTAGGTTCTGTATTTGCGCGCTCACTTAAGATGAATAAAGGCATGAAAGCTGCCTTCAATAACAGCATTATGCTGGATAACGCAGGCAACTATGGACTGCCCATCAATGCACTGGTATTCCGCGGCGATCCACTCGCCTCTTCCATTCAGGCGCTGGTCATGTCTTTGCAGGCATTACTGACATTTACCTATGGCGTGTTGTCCATTCAGGGCGCGAAGCTCAAAGGTAATTACCGTGCCGTGATTATTGGATTTCTTAAAATGCCCGTTCCGTATGCACTCTTGCTGGGGATTCTGTTACACATGTGGAAGGTTCCCTTGCCTACGTTCCTGTCCATGCCGCTGACCTATGCGCAGCAAAGTATGGTTGCCGTGGCGCTGCTGACACTCGGAGCACAGATTGTAAAATATCCAATTCAACTGTACCGTCTTGATGTGTATATTAGCACATTTTTGCGTCTTCTGATTGGCCCGGCTATCGGGATTTCGATTGTGCTTCTGCTTGGGTTGGAAGGTATCGCTGCACAGGCACTTATTATCGCTTCCGGTATGCCGACGGGTGTCAACTCATCCATTCTCGCAGAAGAATACGATAACGAACCCGATTTTGCAGCCCAGACGGTGCTGATCTCAACGTTGCTTAATATCATCACAATTACGGCACTGATCTCTTATGCCAAAACGTTCTGAAACGAAAAATAAGTCCATGACCCATGAGAAGGGTTGTGGACTTATTTTTGCGGTGCTGAAACTATGTTTCAAACGTCGTCCGTTCCGGGAACTTGCCGCCTTCCCTGAATAAACATCGTACCAGTCGCTGCGCAGCTCGGTTAAAGAAAAAACTCGGACTTACCCCATCCACCTGGACAGGTTCAAGTTCCTTCACACTTTCCTTGATCTTATTCATCTCAATAAGTCCCATCTTCCGCTCATTCGGTCCGAAGCGATAAATAACCTTCTCATCGTCCTCCGTCTGTTTCACCAGCAGAATCACAGATGCCATACAGGTTACCCCCTATCGTTACGTTATGAGATTCCATTAATCACTTGCCTACTATAATTATTACCCAGATTCTAGTGGAAGGATATAGGACTTAAGTTAGTTATACCTAAATTAAATATCCTGATATAAAGATTCTCTGAAATGAGTCGTTAGGCTCACAAACACCGTGTTTACACTATCCCAATGGATAGTCACTGTCATGAAAGTGCGTACTGCCCAAGTCGTTTTTCTCCGTTTATACTAACCTTATCTTGAATTCCCAAAGGAGAGAAATATATGTCTACAGCTCAAATATATAGCCACGGTGTCCCGTGGGAAGAAGCATTTAGCGTTGCTCAGGGATACAGTGTTAACGGTACGATCTACATTGCAGGACAATTTTCACATGATATGCAGGGAACGTTTATTGGTGTCGAAGATATTGAAGCACAGGTTCGCCAGACATTGGATAACTTGGATCGCGTGCTCGCAGGATTTAACGTGACCAAGTCGAACATTGCTGAACTGGAGATTTTTTTGGTTCACCCGCAGGAGCATCTTGAGCCATGTGTTGCCGTGTATAAAGAGTACATTGGTACTCATCGTCCGGCTGTTACGATGGTTGGGACATCGGGTCTGGCCTTCCCTCATCAACTGATTGAGATTCGCGCCGTTGCTCATACCAACTGATTCGGAAAATCCCTAACGCTCCGCACTAAGAAAAACAGCCTGATAAATTACTCACTATAACGAAGTTCATACACACACAAAAAAAGCAGGTCGGATAAACTCCGAACCTGCTTCTTTATGAATTCTTATTCTTATTCTTATTATTTGACTTTCACCGTCAGCGTATTACCAGATGAAGTGAGGGATGCCCCAAGCCCTTCTACCAAAACTCTGAGTGGAATGTACGTTGTTCCCTTAATTTCTTTGGGTGCTGCCTGTAGGGTGACTTCTTTTCCGTTAACCTTCACCTTTTTACTGCTCAAGGTAAAGATTAGCTTGTACTTGTCTTTGGTAACGGTAATGGTCTGAGTCTTACTGTCCCAAGACGTTTTGGCTTTCATTGCTTTGGCCATCTCACGCAGAGGTACGAGATTCGTGTTATTCATTATAATTGGAGACTCGGTGAAAATAACCTTGGAACCATTCACCTTCACCTGAACAGCAGACTTGATATATTCTGGTTTAGGAGTGGCTTTCTTTTGGGTTGCCGTTGAAGACTTGTTACTTTTCTTGGTACTTCCTGAACTGGATGAACTTGAAGAGGAAGATTTGGAACTCGAAGAAGAACCTCCGTTGTGATAATGATATTCCCCTTGTTTCAGCCCCCATTTTGCACAGTTGGTTCGACAGGTATGTCCCCCATTTGCATCTGTTCTTCCCGGATGGGCAGACGCAACAGTAGCAAAAATCATAAAAATGGCAAGCAAACTGCTTATTACTTTGATACGCATACGGATAACCTCCAGCAATTAGTTTAGCCAGAGTATCATACCATAATTACCCATACAATATAGGTGAATAACAAAATTTATTTTCACATAACAGGTTACAAACGCGGATATACTCACCCTGACTCCAGAGAAAGCGTCGCCAGTACATAACTTTCTTCCTCTTATTCCCCTTCGCCCCACACCTCTTGTAATGCAAAACGGAAAATCCGGTCCAATTCTTCAAATTCAATAATTTGCTCATTATCCATCTTGCCGGCCATTCGTTCAAAATGCTCGATCTTCAAAGCCAAAAAAGCTTGTATTGCTGGCAACTGCGGCTCCAGATCCAGTTCCTCGCCCGCCTTTTTCCGGCGTAGTAACTCATGAATCTCCGTATATAGCGGTGTAGTCGCAGGTACAAGTTCTTGCACAAGCTCTTCAAATGCCATCGGTGGCATTGCATCATAACGTTCGATCCAGCCACAAGCGAGTAAGGGACGTAGCACATAGAAATACTTTTTAATCCTCACCTGGTCCCCTTGTAAATAATCGCGGAAATTGCCCTTTGCCATATTCAGATAATGATACATGCAGGACTTGGGCGAGAAGGTCAAAGGCGACAGTGCACGGATATGCTGTGCCACGTTATACTGTTCATCATACTGAATGGGGGATTGCAGCCACTCCAGTAACGGTGGATTTGATTTGCGAAACAGCTTCAAAGCCTTACGCAGATCCCAACCATTAATATCGAGCTGATCACTGATGGGGCGTTCGATAACATCCCTTTTATCCTCAATCGACAAGTACCACTCCAGCGGTCTTACATACAAGAAACGAACATCATAATCACTATCCTGTGAAGGAAACCCCCACGCCCGACTGCCCGATTCACAGGCATAGATGATCTGTACCTGCTCCTCCTGTTCAATCTGTTTGAGCTGTTGTTTGATCGTATCTTTCATTTCTTCATCAACATAGGTCATCGTCAGTTGCCTCCAAATTCCCCAATTTAAATCTCTATCTCTCTCACTCGGTTCGCGAGTGTATCATATCCTGCTACAGTCTCAGCAATATACGTCAATACCGTTTCACTCCAACCGTAGATGTAAAAGGTTTTGCCATCCCGTGGCGGTACCATTGCCTGCCGATAAGGTGCTATATCCACAATAAATACCTTCAGCTCCGGATTCATCATCCGGCGATATCGCTCGAGCTCGGCATATAATGGGCTTCCTTCATTCTGCTGTTCATCGGTGATCATAATGATCTGATCCACTTTTTCTCCGATATCCCGAAGTTCCCGCACCGGTCGACCGGTGTCTGTTCCACCTTGTGCGCGAATACGGTGAGCTTGGGAAAGGATGCTCTCATCCATCTTGGGACGAGCATCCTCAACCATATGGTCGAATAACCAGAACAGTGCGTTACCTCTTGTTTGTTTATAAAGCGCCAGTGCCAGCACCGAACCAATCCGCAAATAATCCCCTTTCATGGAACCGGAGCGATCCAGGAAAATAGCGGTTCTTCCCGGCAGTGTTGGCAGGTTGCCAATGGATAGCTCCACCGCTTGCCGCAAAGCATCCCGCAACTCTTCTCTCGCAATCATTTCATATGCACTGGCGAATCGGAATGGTAAGATGCGCGACTTACGCAGGGCTTCTGCATCCGTTAGACGACCTGTTACGTAATCGATATTTTTCGATTTTTCAAAGACTCCCGCACGATCCATTGCATTCAGATGGCGCAGCAACGCAAAAGTCGGCATCTGTGACATTAACGCCTCCCACACCGTACGTGTCGGTTGCATGATCGAGGTGACCACCGAATACGGCAGTTTACCTTTCTCGATCAGATGCATCCGGCTTGCCGGGTTTGGAGTAGCTTTCAGCTTTTCAAGCGCCTGCAACTGCGGTAGTTCCGTAAGATCCACCTCAAGCCCGCGCAAATAACGGAATAAGGCTTGCTGCTTCAGATCTATCGGCTTGGGATGTGCTGTAGCGATCATATCGCCCAGACTGTATCCACGCCCACGCCCGTTGTATTTGATCGCCCAATATTCAGTAATGCCGTTCAAAAATTGACTTACCTGACGTTTCACCGCTCGGCCGCCCTGCCCCCGACCCAATCCTCTCAGAATCGTCAGAAAATCGGCCAAGTCAGCCGGTGTCTGTACGACCTTGGAGAATACCTTTGCAAACTGATCCGGGTCCACCTTGGACAAGAGTGCCAGCCCGTATAGAGGCTGTAACCGCATCAAACCTTCATTACGAGCATAGACCAGCGCCCGCGCCATAAACCCTGCATCGACCTCAGCCATCTCCTGATGACTGACCATCGCATCGTCCATCAGTTGCTGTGTATCTGTATAAAACGTATTGTTCAATGTATTGGTCATCAACATCTGTATATATTGTTCCTCCACCAATCGCTCATAGGCTCCGTAGCCCCCATGATTACGTGTCGTTGGCTGAGGTTGATTAAATAATTGTTTCGCTCTGCTCATCACTCATGACCTCCCGGTGTGAGTCTATTTGCTGTTCTTTCATAATAAAATGTTCCGAGGAAAAAGGTGGGAAGGTATAATACCCGCTCTACCGCTGAGCTACACCGCCATGAACGGCGGCGATTGGATTCGAACCAACGACCTGGTCGATTAACAGTCGAAGTAACCCTCCCTGGCGCCTCGGAACCTTGATTCACAGCGCTTGTTGCTGCCCCGCTTCACAACCTTATTATGCCTCACGCACCCACACGCGAACATGGTAAAAGTATGACGACCTTCATAACTTTAAAATGAAACCTGCCACTCATCCTGCTACAATGAAGGGATAACAAGGAGTGAATGTTCATGGCAAGAGAGAGTTTTGACAAAGAAATTCAGTTCTTACGCATGTTATCCCTAACAAGCGGTGCATATAACCGCAAACAATATGCCGAGCGACTTGGCATATCCGTACATACCTTTGATAAAACCAATCGCAGATTAAAAGAAATCATGCAGACCGTCGCCGACCAACGCTCAAGTGCCGAAGCAGGCCGGGAAATGGCAGATCTCGTCCGCTTCCAATACGGGGAGTCGGCAGAGCCTATGTTGCTCTTCCTCTTCCGCGCCAAGTCGATGAAAGAGACTGAAGTTCAGCGGCTTTCTGTCCTTTTGCATACCTTACAACATAAAACCCTGACCGCGATGGAACTGCTGGACGCCTGCTGTGCTGATCTGCCGGAGGAT
The DNA here is from genome assembly GCF_037975265.1 of Paenibacillus sp. FSL P4-0176. Lineage (NCBI taxonomy): Bacteria > Bacillati > Bacillota > Bacilli > Caryophanales > Paenibacillaceae > Paenibacillus > Paenibacillus sp. FSL P4-0176. The sequence goes on along the minus strand of NZ_CP150242.1, from coordinate 1,313,491 downwards.
CTGGCGTTACCTGACGAGAAAACCATTCGTTCCGATCTGAAGTATCTGGAAGAGGTTGGGGTTATCCGAAAAGAGCCGGGTGGCAGACCGTATCGATATGCTTTACAACAGGACGCCCTTACCGAATTGACAGTCGAGGAACAGCTGGAGTTGTATGATTTTGTGGATATGATGGCGAACACCCAGGTTCCTTCCGTACAGGGGTACTTATTGCGCGACAGTTTAAAAAAAGCCATTACGGCAAGTTTCCCGCAAGAAGAAGCTACCGAGCCCTATATCTATAAGTATCACTATTATTCTCGTATCCTGGACGAGGCTCATCTCTACACGCTGCTTAGTGCGATTCGTCAGTGTAAACGTGTGCAGTTCCTATACTATTCACCGAAAAAACCATCCAGCTACAGTTCACAGAATACGAATCCACGCTTTGAACGGGAAGCAGGTGGTCTATCCAACCGGATCGTGCCCCTTGAAGTGATCTATGACCATCAGTATGGTCGTTGGTATGTAATTGGATATCAGGGCCGCCGCGGCTTTGTGAAATTCCGCATGGAAGGCATAACACAGTTGGAGGAACAAGATTCAGTAGAAGAGCAATACATGCTCGAACTGAAGCAGCAGTGGACCGACATTAGTCGCTACAGTTGGCTCGTGGATACGGGAAATACCGTGACGGTTCAAGCTCGCTTTTTCCACCCGGAGCGTGGTCAGCGCAACTTTATTCTGGATCGGGTTCGTCTGCAAGGTCAATGGGGCAAAATTATACCCGAAACGGATCATACCTTTCTCTACGAAATCCAGGTCAACGGTACCACCGAGATCAAACCGTGGTTACGGAGTTTTGGCTCAAGCTGCGAAATAATCGCACCTCAGAGACTACGCCAGGAGATGATTAAGGAATGGAAGGAGATTGCGGAATATTATGAACCTGTTCGAGAAGATGTTCAATTACCAGATGATGACACGACTGAATGAAACCGGACTGTTCACCTGGACCTCACAGGAACGGGCCTGGCTTCGCATGATGCTGAACCACCCTACTGCGAGAGAAGCGCTGAGCGCTGTAACGTTGGATAAAATGTACAACATGCTGAATGGTGAGCAGGACCTGAACCTTCAAGATTACCTGACTGAAAAAGCCAAAAGCGAAGAAAACAGTGTCTCTCACCCACTACTTCGACAGTTACGGCTAATCATTCTGCATCATCAGGGATTTCGCATGACGGGTCGCGTCCGCAATGGACGCACGAGCCATGATGAATTCGGCTTCCCGTACAAACTGGAGTATTCCATGGTCAAAAAAGAATGGTACGTGCTATGGTATGCGCCTCGCTTCGACAAACTAATGTCGACCAAGCTGCACAGCATCGTTACCGTGGAAGCCCAACCGGTTGAACTGGATACCGCTTCGGGTTACACTGCCCGGATTGCTGCGATAACGGAGAAGCGCAAAACGACCATCACCATCGAGGTACTGCCCGAGTTCAATCAGGAACTGTCCCGAATCCTCTATGCATTCTCCTGCTTCGAAAAACAGGTCGAGTACCTGGAAGCCAAGCAGACATATCGGATCGAGCTGACCGTTCCGCGCAATGAGATGGATTACGTCTTATCCAAAATGCGTTTTCTCGGCAAACGGGTTCGAATCGCTGACCACACAGTGCTGCGGGAGCGGATGTCCGAAACAGCTGCGAAGGCATTAGCCCGTTATGCGGAAAAAGATCCTGATACGCATTCCGAATGCTCCAATGAAGTTCAGCACCGTCAACGTGAGGAAGGCTCCCTTGCGAAAGCCGATGGTCAATGATTTTGTAAGATTGGGTTAACCATAACTATTGCTCAAAAGCAAACCCATATAAAAAAAGGTCTGGATAATCTCATCCAAACCTTTTTGGTATACATGCTTGCTCGTAAAATATCGTGAAGTGGCAACCAGCTTTACTCCGTTCACTTAAAATCGTTTCCAGTGTCCAACACATTGCTATGAACAAGGTTAAACGAGTCTTGAAGGGACTGCCTTTGCTAAGATGACGGTTAATGCGCTCCTGTACTACGTTCCGCCACTGCTGGCAGCCGAGTTCCGTCTTTTATTAATCGCGTGCACGCCCATGACCACTGCAATTAATTCATACGTGTCCAGTTGTTCCGACTGGTTATCTAATACAAATGCCCCTGAACTAAACCAGCCGCTGGTGCGACGGAAACTGGCCACGATGCGGCCACCACTGCCACTTATATCATATTCCTGCGAAAATGCTGGGGCAGACACATCATACGTACCGCGTGATCCCGCATCATATTCATACTTTTTGTTAAAGAAACTGAACCTGGCCCGAAGCACACCCAGATGTCTCCCATCTGCTGCAGTGATATCCCAACGATTCGTTAACATGCGAAATTTGCCGCTGCAGACCAATCCCGTGTTATCCGATACATCGAGCGAAGAACCAAAGACACTTTTCAAATCCAGATGCCCGGCCTGTTCCTGATTCGGATTCATAATCTCGGTGTAACCCGCGTTAAAAAAGTTATCCCTGAAGTATAGTTCCATAACGCTTCCTCCTTTCGCTTACATATCCTTTTGTTCTCTTTAAACTAATCTCGCATCAAGCACACAATATATTTATATATACGTATAATTAATGGTAATGGATTCAAAAAGTGGATTATTACTGGATGCAAAAAACGAGCAACTCTGGTTGCTCGCATCACGTTCAAATTATCCTGTCATCAAACTTCGACTTTTTTGTTGTTCAAGTAAATGGTAGCCCATACCAAGATGACCGCCACAATGACTTCAAATACAATGCTTCCCCACATGCCGTCCGACCATAGTACACCATTGGCTGTGATTGCAATACCTGTACTTTCTTCCGTATACCGGAACATCTCATTTGGACTGAAACGTCCTGTCGTAATGATATTTTCCAACCAGCCAAGCAGATTAACGAGGACAAAGAATGCAACGATTCCAATCCATGGCCCCGTTCTCCAACGGAAGCTGCCTGCAATCGAGATCGAAAGGAAGATAATGACGGTCATGAATACCATAACCCATGCGCTAAACAGCAACAAACTAATGTAATCCGAAACATGCAGACCCGAAAGATCAATATTGGTAGCCATGTTCATTCGTAGCTTCATTGAGATATAGATGTAGGCATGAGTCGCGAATATAATGACTAACCCCAACCCGCAAAGGGCTCCAAAGATCAAGGGAGACAACACATGTGACAGGCCCGTTACGGGTAAAAGGCGGCGATTATATGATCGGATATTGGACGTGTATGTTTTGATCATTTTCACATAAATAGCCACACCTACTCCAACATAACCCATAATGCCAAGCACAATCCCTGTGACCTCAGACACGAAAAGGGAAAGCCCCACTTGAGCGATAATCAAAATAACTAGCCCAGCCAGCAGTGTATTCCAGTTCCTTCTAAAGTCATACTTCAATAATGTCATCATTCCGCATAGACCTCCTTGAACATCTCATCCACACTTTTCCCATATTTCAGACGGAGCGTTTCCACTTCTTCCCGCATCACCAGCTCACCCTCGCGAATAAAGACAACTTCATCAAAAATCCGTTCGATATCATTCACAAGATGCGTGGAGATGATCAGACTGCTGTCTTCATCATAGAATTTGACGATCGCATCCAGAATCTTGCCACGCGCAACCGGATCTACTCCGCCAATCGGTTCATCCAGCAAATACAGACGAGCCTTACGAGAAAGTGCCAGTGTTAGTTGTAGTCGTTCATTCATCCCTTTCGACAGATGCCGTACCCGGTCACTCTCGACAAGGTTCATGAAGTCCAGCATCTCCCGCGCCTTCTCTTCATCAAAATCAGCATAGAAATCGCGATAGTACGCAATCGCATCCCGCACTCTCATCCACTTCTCGGTTAATGGGCGATCCGGCATAAATGAAACCAACGCCTTCGTCTCCAGCCCAACAGGCTTACCTGTGACTTGAATCGTTCCGCTACTCGGATGCAACAAACCTGCAACCAGCTTCATGAGCGTACTTTTTCCACTACCGTTGCTACCCAGCAGACCTACGATTCGTCCTGGAGCAATATCCAATGTAATATTACTGAGCGCTTTCTTATTGCCATATGTCTTATTGATCTGGTTCAGTTCAAGGATGTTACTCATGCGTTGTTCCTCCCTTTCCTTCCGCAACGGCATCGGCTACGATGGATAAGATATCCTGCTCTTCGATCCCCAGTTCCTGCATTCCGGTCAGAAAGCGTTCCAGCAATTCACCGGCCATCTCTTTTTTGATCGTCATAATCTTCCGCTCCTCACTGGTCACATATCTGCCTAAGCCCCGTTTGGTTTCGACCACTTCTTCCCGCTCAAGCTCCTGAAATGTCCGTTGTACTGTATTTGGATTGATCTGTAGTTCAGCCGCCAGTTCACGAACCGAAGGAATTTTGTCACCTGCCTGAAGTGTCCCGGTTACAATCTGTCTTTTGATGTACTGCATGATCTGCAGATAGATTGGTAAATTGTTATCAAATTCTATAGTCACAAAGCTCTCGCTCCTCTCTGTACTGGTGTGTTAGTTACATAGTACACTAGTGAAATAGTGTTGTAAAGCCCATTTGTTAAAATATATATTCGCTCAATTGATGGGCAAGCTTCTGCTATCGATATCCAGACAAAAAAAAGAGCAGATCGTGAAGATCTGCTCTGCATAACTTTATTAATCGTATTGTTATCTTATTCATATGCTTATCCAATAAAAAAGAGCCAGCTACACGATATCTAGAGGTACACTGCCTTTAGGTGCAGGGAATGCCTCATCCAAACGGGCGAGTTCCTCTTGTGTCAAAACGATATTCACTGCTGTTGCATTGTCTGCCACATGATTCAGCTGTACCGCCTTCGGAATCGCCAGTACATCTCCATCCCTGATCACCCAGGCTAATGCGATCTGCGAAGTCGTAACTCCTCGATCCTGCGCAATCTTCTGAATGACTGGATGCTCCAACAATTCACTTCGAAGTCTGCCACCCTGTGCCAGTGGACAATACGCCATTACAGGAACGCTCCGTTCCCGCATCCAGGGAAGCAGATCATGTTCGATACCACGCGAAGCTGCATGGTAGAGCACCTGATTCACCATGCACTGAGACCCCTCCGGCAGACTCCATAACTCCTGCATATCCCTTGTATCCAGATTCGATACACCCCAGCGAAGGATTTTACCGGATTGCTTTAATTGTTCCAAAGCCTCAACCGTCTCTTCGAGTGGTACTCCCCCTCGCCAGTGGAGCAGATACAGATCCAGGCGATCTGTTCCTAAGCGCTTAAGACTACGTTCACAGGCCGTAATCATCTGATTGCGATCCGCATGATGGGGATACACTTTGGATACGAGAAAAACTTCATCACGATGGCCCGAGATGGCCTTTCCCGTAACAACCTCTGCCCCACCTTCTGCATACATCTCCGCCGTATCAATCACGGTCATTCCCAGTTCAATACCGGAACGCAGTGCGCGTACTTCTTCTTGCTGGCTGGATTGCTTCTCTCCCATGTTCCATGTGCCTTGTCCTATCGCAGGCAGGGCAGTTCCATCCGGAAGTAGAATCGTGCGTGTTTGATTACCATGCATCATCTATATTCCTCCATTCTGAAGACTCTATGGACATTGTGACCTCTCTAACGACGATTATACGAATCATAAATCATGTTATCACTCACATGTCTCCAGTGGCTCATCATCATGATATACAATTGATCCAGTGGCACTGTGAGGCTACTTTGGGCAACGCTGATGGTTGCATCGACCATATTGCTGTTGACCGTCATCAATTTGCGTTTCATCCCGTTCTGGCGATCCAGAAAGGCTTTCTCGTCCCGCAACTTGACCCCGATCATTTTCTGTCCCATTAATTCATACATAAAAATATTCTCAACGTCTCTCCAGGCCACGGCTCCTCCTGCGGTATAAGAAGATGCATCCACAAACCCATCCTCATCGATTACAAAAGAAGGTTCCTTCTTGATCATCTTTACCAGACTGTAACAGAAACATAGCCCGAAAAACAAAATGGATAGAAGTCCAATCACATCCGAAAGGATGGAATCATTCGTAACTGAAGAACGATCAAAAATCAAAAAAAATCCGGCTGCCACAAAAAGTGCTGCCCCTGCCGTGAGCCACGCCATTCGTTTCCGGTTTGGATATTCCACATGCTGCTGATAGGATGTGCTCAACGTGACGTTCCTCCTCCATTGCGACTGAATCATACAAGTTCTATATAAACGAATGGTTATGAACCAAATACCTGAATGTAGAACAGGAATTGCATTGTACATTAAACCAAATTAACCAATGTTAAACATTGAATTAAGACCATTTTTCGTCATTTCTGCGCTTATTCAACATTAGGATTCGTCATCCTTCGAGCAAATCCTTTAACACACCTATATGAATTGAACTAAAGAATGTTTGCATGGGTCACTCCGATGACAGAACAACCTTCCGATCGCTGTTATCCCCAGATTTTTCGATTCCACTTTTTCAAAGTGAAAATCCGGGGATAGCCTATGCTTCCGATGCAGCTTTCTTTCAGAAAGCTTTTAGGCGAACGCTCCGCTTCTTCAGGTTATTTCTGTCCCCTCCGTTGTCACCCTTATTGTCCTGTCCCTAGCTTTCCGTTAATATAAATGGAAAGGTTAGGAAATTAACCAATTCTAATTCATGGTGGGAGGACAAACAATGATGAGTCAGCGCGGCATAACATCGGAAGATCTTTATCAGATTACATGGGTTAATGATCCAACTCCGTCCCCTCAAGGCGGACAACTGGTATATGTAAGCCGGAAAACGAATGAAGCACGTGACGGTTATTGTTCTCACCTGAGACTGCTGCATCTGGGGAGTCAGAAGGACAGGCCCTTTACCTCTGGTGAGAAGGATCATTCCCCTGCCTGGTCGCCCGATGGGTCTCAGCTTGCCTTTTTAAGAGAGGTTGATGGGAAATCCCAAGTTTGGATTATCGCATCAGATGGCGGAGAAGCACAGCAAATCAGTCACCTGAAACATGGCGTCAGTTCTCTGCTCTGGTCACCGGATGGTCATACTTTGCTTGTGAAATCATCCGCGGATATGAGCGGAGATGAAGAATCAGAACATACAGATCCTATAAACGACAAACCCACACTGCTGCAAGAACATGTCGTAGACCGGATTCGCATGAAGTCAGATGCCAGTGGATTGTGGAACGGTCGACGTTCCCACCTTTTCGCTCTCGCACCGATCGATGCGGAAGCAATTCCTGTAACTACAGGTCATTATGACGTTGGAGACTACGCCTGGTCCCCGGACGGAACATCCATCGCTTGGATTGCGCAGATGCCTGAAGAAGGCGAGGACCATAATGATTACACCCTGACTAATCATGTGTACCTCGCCAAGGCAGACGGATCGGATGTGAAGCAGTTGACCCCGGAAGGGTATACGTTCAGCCGACTGGCCTTTGCACCGGATGGACAATCTCTTGCACTGCTCGCCAGTGACCGTTCCTATGGAAATGCCACGCTTGTGAAGTTGTACACCCTTCCAATATCAGGTGGTGAACTCGTATGTCTGAGCACGGATTGGGACGTACAGTTGAATCACAGCATTGTTGGCGACATGCGTTCACATCTGACAACCACGGGGCCAGTATTCAGCAGGGATGGTTCTTCAATCTTCTGTCTGGCGACCATCCATGGTAGTGTACGCATTACCAAATTCGCTCGAGACGGCAGCAGTGCTGACTATATATGGCCTAACGAACGGGAGATTTATCAATTTGCCGAGTTGGAAAACGGGCAGATCGTTGCCGCTGTAGCCGATACACTAAATCCTGGTGATCTATATATATATGAACAACCGGAAGATCCTGAGGTAGAACCGATTCAGCTCACCCGTAGCAATCCACAGCTTGAGGATGAGATCCACCTTAGTACACCTGAGACCTTCTGGTTTAATTCCTCAGATGGCCTGCGACTGCAAGGATGGATCATGAAACCTCATGGCATGGTCGACGGGGTCAAAATCCCGACCATTCTGGAGATTCATGGCGGCCCGCACATGATGTATGGTTTTTCGTTTATGCACGAGTTCCAAATTCTCGCCGCACAAGGCTACGCTGTTGTGTATATCAATCCACGCGGTGGCCTCGGATACGGGCAGCAGTTTGTAGACGCCTGTCGCGGAGATTATGGCGGTGGCGATTATCGCGATCTCATGGAGAGTGTGGATTATGCCCTGTCCCAGTATGAGTTTATCGATGAATCACGATTGGGCGTAACCGGGGGCAGTTATGGTGGCTTCATGACCAACTGGATTGTTGGACACACGGACCGCTTTAAGGCGGCTGTTACCCAGCGTTCCATCTCTAATTGGCTATCCTTCTACGGTGTAAGTGACATTGGATATTTCTTCACGGAAGACCAGATTGGCGGTAACGCGTGGGATGACACGGAAAAACTATGGAAACATTCCCCGCTCGCTTATGTCGGAAACGTCAGTACTCCGCTGCTCATTTTGCATGGCGAACAGGATCTGCGGTGTCCAATTGAACAAGCCGAGCAGTTGTTCATTGCATTAAAACGGCGCAAGCAGACCACAAGACTTGTTCGTTTCCCAGGGGCAAACCACGAGTTGTCCCGTGGAGGTCACCCTCACTTGAGGGTACGCCGTTTGGAGCATATTGCCGGATGGTTCAACGAGTACCTGTAACGGACTAATATTTAGACTATTAATTCAGAGTATAGAACCAGATATGGATTCAACCCTAAAAGCCGTCCAATGAAATCTGTTATGATTTCAACGGGCGGCTTTTGCTGTTCACCTTTTATAGAAGGAAGGATTACTCTTCGCCCCACACTACGGTGATTTCATTCAGATCCTTGTTGGTTGCAGACACCGAACCTGTGATGGTTACGGCATATTTGCCATCTTCACGACCCACGATGTTGAAGCTGTCTGCCTGTATATCCTGAGTGTTCTGACTCAAGTTTTTGGTCTGGTAGTAGTCTTTGTAGGATGTTCCAACGGTTAGCAATGATTCTTTGGTTGTGTACGTGAGCACTACTTTTTTGTCACCATCCATTATGTTCTCAATGAGACTTGTCGCCTTTGCGTCCTTAGGTAATGGGAAATCTGCAGGCAGATACTTCGACTTCACACCTGCCGCCTGTGAGTTCGTGCCTGTAGATGGTGATGTCGATCCGCTGTTGCCGCTGGATGTTGACCCACCGGAGGAGCTTGAAGAGCCAATGCTTACTTTATTGTTTTGGGAATCATACTTCACTTCGGTCTTTAACGCATCGGCAATCGAACGAACCGGGAGATATGTACTGCCTCGATATGTAATTGGCGCAAGCTTTTTGCCCTGGTCACCTGTCGGTGTAAATTTCTGTCCGTTCACTTCGATGGCGAGCCCATGGTTTAGATAAGCTTTGATTGTCTCCAGTTGTGTACCTGCATATACACCTGCCGATCCGGTTAACACCATGCCAAACACACCTGCAGCAATCAACCACTTTTTGCTTTTCATCCCTAAACGCCTCCTGAGTTCAAATGTCAGCCTTATGCATAATACGATTCAAGCGATCGCTCGATGTACGCGAAAGACTCATGTAGTTATGCTCATCATGTATGGGTACGAGCTTATTCGGATAACAGCCCGTTGTTCCACCGAATGTTAGCAATATAATAGCATCTGACAAGAGGTTGTAAACGATAAATGTACAAAACAGGACCAAGGACGTACAAAAATAGTCTTTGTCGTATGCCCGCTGTTCTCTGGCTCGTTAAGTTGTTTTTATATGAATAAAGTCCTGAAATCCGGACCATACATATGAAGCTAATCATACATGCACAATAGTTGCGAAATTAACCAATGTATTAGATAATTATTTGTCGATTTGTGGTCGAAGGAACGGAAATCAAGGGGGATTAAATACGATGAATAACAATAACAGTACATTTGACCAGCCTATTAACCGGATCTCTACCGGATCAGAAAAATGGGATGCGCTTGAGGATATCTTCGGTGCTGCTGATGCGCTTCCGATGTGGGTGGCCGATATGGATTTTGCTGCTCCACCATCCGTCATTCAGGCCCTGCAAACACGGATGGAACACGGGATTTTTGGTTATACAGTACGGACTGAGGCGTATCATGCAGCTGTTGCAGGGTGGATGGAACGGCGTCACAACTGGAAAATTAACGATGACTGGATCGTATTCACTCCAGGTATTGTGCCCGCACTCAGCATTGCTGTACAACGATTCACTCAACCGGGAGATGCAGTGGTCATCCAAACTCCGGTGTATGCTCCCTTCTATGAAGTAGTACGTGGCCAAGGTCGTGAACTGATCACCAATCCTTTGATAGAGAATAACGGTCATTACACGATGGATCTGGAACAACTGGAATCCAGCTTGCAGACCGGTCGGGTCAAAATGCTAATTCTGTGCAGTCCTCATAACCCGGTTGGACGGGTATGGACTCGTGAAGAGCTTGAAGGGCTTACGTCACTGTGTCTGCAATACAACGTACTGATGGTTTCAGATGAAATCCATGCCGATCTTGTTCATCAGCGCGGAACTCATACACCACTGACCCTGATCTCGGACGCCGTCTCTGATCTAAGTATCATCTGTACGGCTCCAAGCAAAACGTTCAACATTCCTGGCCTCTGCACATCCAACATCATCATCCCCAATGCCAAGTTGCGGGAATCGTTCGCGCAGGGTGTAAAAACGATGGGACTTGCCAATATCAGCACATTGGGGGCTGTTGCAACCGAAGCTGCATACAATGATGCCGAGGAATGGCTGGATGAGTGCCTTGCCTATATCCGCGGAAACATGGAGTATGTACAGCAATATGTCGCGGAACATATGCCTCAGATTAAAATGCATCTGCCCGAAGCGACCTATCTGTTATGGATGGATTTCCGGGAGCTGAATATCCCACATGCACAACTATGCAATATGCTGCTTCATGAAGCAGGGCTTGCTTTCAATGACGGGAGCTTCTTTGGAACAGAGGGCACAGGGTTCATGCGCATTAATGTAGCCTGTCCACGTTCCACGGTTGAAGAGGCGATGCGCAGATTATCTGTGTTGTTAAGCAATGTGTCGGGCAAATAAGTTGTCAGTTACATGTATGTACGTTGCGAACAAAACGTGTACTGTTTGTTAAATGGTGAATATTTGTCAAAATAGAAAAAAGGGTGCCCCGTAGTCAAGTCCATGACTCATATTCATGGTCAATGACTGCACAAGGGGCACCCCTTTTGTATTCGATCATTTTTTTTATTCGAACATAATTAAAATTACAGTGACATCGATATCGGCATCGGTGTAATTCTGTCGCACAACCTGTTCAGCAAATCCCGATCATGGCTTATGATCAGTAATCCCAGATCACGCTGGCGAGCCACTTCCATCACGGTATGCCAGATCTGTGCCTGAGTGATCGCATCCAGCATCGTTGTCATCTCATCTGCGATCACGTAACGTGTCGCTGTACCAAGCGCCCGTGCCACACAGAAACGTTGCAGTTCTCCACCGGATAATTCACCCGGTCTGCGGTCCAGCCAGGTCTGCTGAATACCCAAAGCTTCGAGCAACTGTTCATCCTGCACAGACGCCTCTTGCAGCACGCGGCGCATTCTCCAGCGTGGATTCACAGCCTTCTCCGGGTGCTGGAATACCAGCTGAACCTGACATACTCCTGTACGTGGGAGTGGGTTCCCATCCAGAAGCACTTGGCCTGCCACAGGTTCGGCATATCCTGCAAGGATGCGTCCAAGGCTTGTTTTTCCACAGCCACTTGGTCCCCACAAGCCAACGACTTCGCCTTGTTTCACCTGCATATTCATCTGCTGGAACACCCACGATTTCGGATCATAACGGTAACTCACGTCCCGTGCTTCAAGTGACATGGAAACACCTCACTTCTCCGCCCCGTACCTTACGAAGCTCTGGACGTTCGCGGGTACATACAGCGCTTGCTGCATTACATCGGGGAGCAAATGAACAGCCTGTGGTGATCTCTTGACCTGCCAACGGCTGGGAGCCTGGGAGTGGCTGAAATCCGTTCTGCGGCAACGCATTCCAGAGCGCTTTTGTATATGGATGACGCAGACGTTCTCCATTCCCTTTAAAATCATCCACCTGCGCCGCCTCTACATTGGTCCCCGCGTGAAATACAGCGATGCGATCGGCAGCCGTCAGCGCTGTCGTAACATCATGCGTAATCCATAGGATACCTACGCCTTCATTTGCAAGCTTGCGAAATTGCTTCATCGTCTCGGCCAACACTTCGGGATGGATTCCTGGTGTTGGCTCATCCGCAATGATCAGCTTGGGCTGACCTGAGGTCGCTGTAGCCATTAACACCCGCCTTGCCATTCCTCCGGACAACTCAAACGGGTATTTCCCGGCTGTTCCTTGAGGAAGATGATACCGCTCGGTCAGCTCCTGCTCCGTCTTTTTCATATGGGATCGAGTTACAAACCCGCGTTTTCGTCCCGAATTTCGGGTTACCGGTTCAACTTGCCTCCCCACCTTCATCAACGGGTCCAAATAACTGACGGATTGTGGAATCAACATCAGTTCATCACCACGCAGATGAAGCTGTCGGTCTGGGGTCAAAGGCTCGCCACCATAGCTAATACGCCCCTCCAACCTGGCATTGGCAGGCAGAATGCCCATGATGGCCTGCGCCAGCACACTTTTACCCGATCCGCTTGCGCCTACAACAGCCACGATCTCGCCCTCGTTTATGGAAAGATCCAGATTCTGAATGACATAAGTCTGTTCGTACCCAAACCAGCCGTGAGCGCGCCGAAATGACACCGACACTCCCTCAATATCAAGAAGAGCCATATTTACCTCACCTCCCTCGAACTACCTGTACCCGTCAACGTCTTCAGACTATTGCCCAATACATCAAACGCACGAACAACCAACAACAATGCCAGTCCCGGGAAAAAGGCGAGCCACCACATGCCAGCAGATAAATATCTCATCGACTCGGACAAAATAATTCCGATTGCCGGTTGTTGCGGGGACAACCCCAGCCCCAGAAACGTAATAGCTGCCTCATGCAGAATTGCATGGGGAAAGATTAGCAGTACGCCCACGAACAGCTGTGGAACCAGGTGTGGCAGCATATGCTGCACTGCAATTCGTAACCGCGATTGGCCTAACTTGTGTGAAATCTGAATATATTCTGCGGATTTCAGTTGAATCATCTCCGCTCTTACAATCCGAGCCAGATTCGGCCAGTGAGTGAGTGCAATCGCTGCCGCAACTCCTGCCAAACCTCCACCGAATACAAAGGCCAGCATAACTAGCGATACCAGATGAGGTACACTCAGGAACAGGTCGATAATCCATGAGATTACCCGGTCAGCAGCCTTGCTTGAAGCGGCAGTCAAACCCAACAGCAGTGCGATCAATCCGCCACCACATGCAGCAAGCAATCCCACTTGAATGCTGGTTGCCAATCCTTTTAACGTACGCATGAACATATCTCTTCCGAGCCAATCTGTGCCAAATGGATGCGCCCAGGTTGGAGCCAAATTCCGATCCATTAGTGAAGTCAGCGTAGAACCAGTGGGAAGCAGTCTGCCCGTCAACCACACAACGGCAATCCAGATCACCGCGAGGCTTCCCCAGATCACCGCTCTTTGGCGAGGGTTGCGGAAATTTTGGTCTCTGGCAGCCGTATAATCTTTTCTCGATGGGCGTGATGTTCCTGTTCCATTCCCAGCTTGTAGAGACCCGGTATTAATGTTGTACCGTACCTCTTGATTCGCAGTTTTCACTTTCTGTATTTTGGCTGTTTCTGTCGTCTGCTCGGAGGAGCGTTCTACCGTCTGCTTCATGACATCAGCTCCTCCTTCATCCGTGGATCAATCAAGCGATACAGAATGTCGGCAACCATATTACCTGTGAAAACAAAAATCGCACTGCACATCACAAGTCCAAGCAGCAGTGGAACATCTCCACGCAACCCCGCCTGAACCGTCGCCTGACCAAGGCCAGGGTATGAAAATACCTGCTCTGCAAGCACAGCCCCGCCAAACAGTTCACTGAACGAAGCAAACTGCAGCGTGATGGCTGGCAAAACAACATGTCTGAACCCATGTCGACGGAACAGCTGAAATCCACGCTCACCTCGCGCTCTCGCAAACAGAATATAATCTGACTCGAGCACATCTGTGAGCTTCTGCCGGGTATGCAAAGCAATAGAGGCTACCCCGGTCAGGCTGAGAGTCAACGCTGGCAAAATCATATGAATAACCCGATCTCCCCATGTAACCTGATCAGCTGACATCCCGGCGGGTACTCCAAGCCCAACCGGAAGCCATCCAAGCCACACACCAAATACCATCAGCAACAACAGCGCAATCCAGAATACTGGCGTGGAAGCCAGCGTATAACAATACCAACAGATCAGGCGATCCAGCTTCGAATCCCGTCTCATGGCGGCAACTACACCAAGAGTGAAACCAATGATGCCAGATAATATCCAAGCTACAGCCATAAGTGCGACAGAATTCATGAATCGTTCCTGGATAATATCCGCTACAGGTTGTCTGTAGATCATTGATGTCCCCAGATCTCCCTGAATCAGCGTTTGTCCCCAGGTTAGTAATCGTTCCACGGGAGATTCATTCAATCCCCAACGTTCTTCGATTAAACTGCGCTGTTCGGCGCTTACCCTGATCATGTCTCCACCAATGTAAGCTTCGATCGGATCAACAGGAGAGAATTGCATTAATATAAAAGACAACACACTGACTCCAACCAATAGAGATACAAGTCGCAACATTTTAAAACCAACAAATCTGGCCCATCCATTCCTGCCTGTCATCCAATCTCTCCCCAATTCAGGCTAAAGCTACCGGTACGTTTCCTACTTTGTACTGTTATCCCAGGACCATTCCTCCAGATTGGTTGTCACCGGCCAGCCGTGACCATGGGGGTGGATCTGCTGCTCACCAATGTTCAGGCCATTCGTAACCAGATACAGGTGATCTATGTTCACAAGCCACGCCCATGGCGCATCACCCTGATAACTGAAACCTGTTGTTCCATCCCATTCCGCTTTCTGCCAGAACGGCAATGCCTCTTCTTCACTTGTTGCCTGAAGGGCTTTCTCCATCCAAGAATCCACGACAGGATTGCTATACAGCCCCACATTGTAATACCCTTCTCCTTTATGAGTACTGCTATAGAGGTTATAGGTTTCCAAAGGATCATGACTGCCCCACCCAAACAATACAGCGTTGGAGTAAGCCATCTTTTTCGTCTCTTCACGGCTTTTGCCTTCAACATTGATTTTGATTCCCGCCTGGGCTACCATATCCGCAGCAGCCAGTGCCAGAGATTGTCTTGTTAAATCACCTGCAAAATAAAGCAGATTGAACTCGGCCTTAACGCCGTTTTTCTCGACGATACCATCACCATCCGCATCCACCCAGCCACCAGACGCCAGAATGCGCTTCGCTTCTTCGAGATTGGCATCTGTAAATACAGCTTCTGCATTGCTCCAAGGCAGATCATCACTGACGGAATAAGCCGGACGACCGTACCCTTCCAGTACGCCCTCAACCAAAGCCTTACGATCAATCACAACGTTCACCGCTTGGCGAATCGCCAGATCGGATGTCACATCATTTCCTGCGGGAAGACCCTCGCCCGACTTGGCACCAGCAGGTTGCATGGGGAACATGATGCCACGGTTATCTACGGTTTTCACGGCCTCCAAAGTCATACCATTCACCTGTTGTTTGCTAAACGCTGCCGGGATAGCAGCGATATCCACCGTACCTGCCTGCGCAGCGGCGTAGGCCGCATCTTCATCCAGATAGAGGAAGGTGAGTTTGTGGAATGCAGACTTGTTACCGTAATATTCTTCATTGGCCTCAACGATAGCCTGTTGTCCTTTGTCCCACTGAACCAGCTTGTACGGCCCTGATCCGACCGGATGTTCTGCATAATCGGCACCATAGGCGTGTTCAGGCACAATGCCAAGTGTCGTCAGCAGACTGATGAATGTAGACTGCGGCGACTTCAGTGTAAATAAGACCGTGCTATCATCAGGTGCCTTCACATCAGCCATATTCGTCAAATCAATGACAGACCCACTCTGAGCAGCTGTTTCAAACGTAAATTTTACATCCTCAGCCGTCAGGGCTTCCCCATCAGAGAATTTCACATCGTTCCGAAGTGTAACCGTCCAGGTCAGCCCATCTTCACTAACTGAGTATGTGGTAGCCAGATCGTTAACCAGCTGTAACTTGGCATCCCGCTTCAGCAGGGTACTTTGGAAAAGTGGTGACCCATATTGCCCCCATCCGGTTGTTGGATCAAACCCACCTTCCGGCTCGGTGCCAACCGCCAGCACCAATTCGTCTTTGGTTGACGTTGGAACTGACTGTCCATTCTCTGCTGATGAAGCTATTGGCGCTGTGCTCTGTGCACAACCAGATAAACCAATGGAACATACAAGCAAAATACCTAATCCTGTTCTACCTTTTCGTTTTCCCCATCTCCATGAAAATCTGCCCATTCTGGTCGTTCCCCCTCTAAATATGTGCTGCACCCCCTTTTTTCGTGTTACTTTTTAGAGAAATTGTAGCACAAAATACAAATCATATGTCAACAAAGTTAACTCCGTAATCCATATTTTTTCATATTTCAGAATTAATAAATAAAAAATTGTATAACTGAGCATTTGTAGCGCTCTATAAAGTCAGGTATTATAACAAACAAAAAAAACAGACGGTTGGCATCTAACCAATAGTCTGTTTTTTTAGATTTGCTATATTTTCATAGAAATTACACCTGTATTTGTCTTACTCCGCAGAGCGATGATGATGACTGTGACCATGCTGACCCGCACCTTGATTGTGATGATCCAGACTTTGATCCGGATTGCCATCCTGATGACTCTGAGCATGAGCCAGTTTGTTGAGTTCATCTACATAAGTCACAGACAGCTCCGCATACAAAACACCTTTTTGTACCTGGATCTGTTGATGCAAATGATGCAATCGTCCCAGATTCCCTCGTACGGCAATAACCTCCAGGCATTGGTCATGGTTCAGGTGCACGTGCATATTGGAAATGATGTCATGATGCGCCTCGTGCTGCAGCTCCATCAAACGAATGGGAAGATCACTGATATGGTGATCGTAGACCATCACAATGGTGCCTGCCACATCCTGGTCGGATTGTAATGCAGAAGGTTGAAGTAATGTTTTGCGAACAAGATCACGGAAAGCCTCAGATCGGTTTTTGTATCCCTGTTCCTCAATATACTGGTCAAACTGCTCAATTAGAGGTGTAGGAAACGCCACCCCGAACCGGGTCAAATCTTCTTTATCTGCCATACTTCTCCTCCTGCGCCCTCATTTGCTTCGAGTGTACCACAGACTTGTCTGCTCATCGACTATACTGTTGCATGAATCGTACTGCCGAATGTATCGCCTGTTGTCCAGCGTCACTCTCCAGATCAAATTGATAATCATGTCCCAGCTTCTCTGATGAGTTTGAGAAAAACAAGGTTTCCACCTCAACATCAAGGCGCTTCAATACTTGTGCCAGCTCAATCGATTGACTGGTCAACGGGTCATCATTGCCTGAGGTAATGAATGCAGGCGGGTACTCTGCTGTGGCCTGAAGCACGGTCGACATTTCATGCAGACGTGGATAGTCTTCGAATGTTTTGACTCCCGTATATGACCAGAGAAATGTCCGTATGAGTGGAAAGCCTGTATTGGCTACCGTGCTTAGATTGTATGGACCACAGAATAGCAGAACCCCACGCAACTCTTCCGGCTGGGCGGCTGGTGTTATGTTCATCAGCTTGGCGAGAGATGGATTGGTCACCACTGCCGCAGTCTGACTTGCAATCTGGGCACCTGCCGAATTGCCTGCGAGAAATATGTTTTCCGGGTCACCGTGATACTCACTGACATGGTTCTTCACGTAAGTCAAAGCCTGATTCGTCTGGATCACGGGAATGGGATATTTCGTATCCGGTGCGAGCGCATAATTCATACTGACCACAACGTAACCCTGTTTGGCTAATTGTACGGCATAATCTGCGATATCCTTTTTGTCACCCAAGACCCATCCACCACCATGAACCCACAACACAACAGGCAAAGGTTCCGATGTTACGGAAGGATAATAGATATCCAGTGTACTGTCATTACGCCCTTCGTCTGCATAGGGTACATCCACAACACGAGTTATCCCACCCGAGAGCATAGTGTCCTTGCTATTTGTGTCTGTATTAGCAGTTTCAATTAATGATTTTAATAAAAATACCGTTATTTTGGGTGTCCATTGTGTACCAATCCCAATAAAACCTATGATCAAAATTAGTACAACGCTGGGAATCCAGTAACGTTTACGTTTAAAACCTTTTGCCCCCGTACGTTTCGTTTCCAACTTGGACTGCAATAGCTCCACCTCGTTCCATCATCATCGAAGCGTCTTTACATCTAAAGTTGTGTACGTTGCAGAGAGGACCGGGTTTCCTCTTATTTGGGTCTCTTGGCGATTTCCTGTCTGACTTTCACATACGTAGTGGATACGTTTTGCTCCAGTGTATGAATACTTTGTTTTGTTCCTGCCCACTTCTCTGCTACAGACGCCAAGGTGTTCAATGAGCTGAGTACACGTGACGTTTGGCTTTGTTTTGTACTCTGTTTGAACTGTTGTAGAGCTTTGGAATATCGTTCTTTTGCCAGACTCGCCTGTTTTTTAGCCGTTTGAATCTGTTTCTTCGCGGAGTCGGCCCCTGCTAGCATAGCTCGTAAACGTTTTATTTCAGCGCTCTTCCGTTTACGTGCTTCAGCAAGTTCCTTTTTCTTGATCCGGATGTCTTCTCTGGCAAGCTTCACAACGGGTCTCAACGTATCTGCCTGTGTGCGGATCGCTGCACTCCATTCCTTATTTTTGATGGCTTTGGCTGCATCCAACTGTCTATTGACTGAACTATAGAGGGCGAATAGTGGTTCATATCGGGCTTGTGTTTGCTTCACCTTTTCAGCTAGAGCTGCGACCTTCGCATCATCGATTTGTCTTATTTCTACACGTAATCGCTCCAATTCCGCGGTATTGGCGGCATGAAGTGTCTTTATTTTTTGTTCCCAAACCTGCTCTTGAGCCTTCCAGTTCCCCACTTTCTCGTACGCTTGCTTCAAACTTAACTTGGTTTGTGCATCGGCTTTGTTCAAAACGGAATCCCAGGCTTTCTGCGCGGTTACGCCAAGATCTATGCCCGCAGCCTCCACTGAAGAAGCAAAATAGATCGTGCCTGCGCTGAACAGAATCACAAGCCCTATAAGCAGGCGTGATCCAAAAATAAGATGAGTCATCGATGGCAATTGACGACGCCGGACGTTACTTTGTTCCATCATGTGACTATGGCTACCTGCTATTGGAGAAGGGAATAGAATGTCACTCGTCTCCATTAAAGCTATATCTTCTGTAGTTGTATCTTCGATATGCTGTCGCCCCTTCTTCTCTTCTACTAAACCGTGATGTTCTATGAAGTTATGAGAGCTTGATCGTTCCAATAGGGAAGAACAACACTCCATTTCCTCCTGTTCATTTATAGTTTCCTTCCATGCTTCTGTTTGCATGCGTCTCTACACCCTTTCTTCTAAAATATTTAGCAGAATAGCCAACGAAATCAGCGAACGACAAAAAAGCACCCGCAAGTCAGGCATTTGCCTGCTCTTACGGGTGCTTCCCTCATAAGCCGTTCCATATGAGATTCGATTGAACGAGTCGCTCGAACCTTTCCTTTTTCTAATATATTCCATTCACTGTGTCTGGTCAAGTAAATCTGGTTTCACTGGTTGAATAAAACTTTCGATCAACGGGAGAACCCTTCCCGCTTATAGTTAACAACTGATACAGCCCAGCTTATTGATTGACCAAAATAGCTTTCATTTCCTCGGTCAGATCCTCTTCTTTCAGCATCATATAGATGTTCTCGCCACGAATTACATTCAACTTGATCTGATAAACGGTATCTTTCTCTGTTAGATAACCAGACCGTTGACGTTTGAGCAAATCCCTAATGATTTCTTTGTTTTTAGTCGCTATCTGTTTGTTACCACTTAGATTTCCATCGATATATTCAGGCTGCGGAGTAGTCCACTGAAGCGAACCCGGACTGTTAATCTCCTGCTTCGCAAACTGAGCGGAGACAATCTCATCTGCCTGGACAAGTAACTGGTCGTATAACTTGTTCTCCTTCAGCCAAGCCAATACCCGATCATAGCTAGGTTTGATCTCAAAATTCCACATCTCCCTCGGTTGAAATGGATCTTTCGAAGTAGAGTCCTGATTCATCTCCGCGTAAGCAAACGACTGCCACGGGGAGCGCTGTTCTTCATAGGTCTGATCAAAAATGTCCTGTTTCAACAATGCTTTGAACTCACGGACTTGCTCCGGATTGCTAATATAAACCTTCCGGTATGAACTTATGGCAGAACGAATACCGAAACTTAACGCATCTTCATCCAGCTTATACGTTTCAAAGGCGACTCTTTTGTAATCCTGGGACTGTTTCAGAGCCTTTAATTCCTGATGGAATTCCGCTTCTGGAATGTAGTATTTACGTTTCATCACTTTGCCGTTATCCAGCTTGTAGTTAATTAATATAGACTCGTCATTACGCATACCTGTATTAAT
Source organism: Paenibacillus sp. FSL P4-0176 (assembly GCF_037975265.1). Classification (NCBI taxonomy): domain Bacteria; kingdom Bacillati; phylum Bacillota; class Bacilli; order Caryophanales; family Paenibacillaceae; genus Paenibacillus; species Paenibacillus sp. FSL P4-0176. The sequence continues at coordinate 1,292,725 of NZ_CP150242.1, read as the reverse complement.
TGGATCATCCAGTAAAGGAAGATCGGAATCAACAATTTTTTGATGAAGAGCGATAACTGCCCCCATGTATTCCGGATCATTAGAATAGAGGTGAGCATCGTCCTTTTTCTGACTGACACCGTTACTGTAGGTATAACTCTCCCCACCAAGCTTGATGCTATTCACCTTGCTCATTTCAGGCACTCGAGCGGCGTATCCATTCCAGTCGGCAATAGGTACGTACAGTATCAGACCAGCGATGATACCATATAGAATCAGCTTGGGTAGCAGCCTGCTGCTCCAGATCAGCCATGTTTTGCGAATAATCATCTCGGCAACGATATAACCTACAATTCCGCCGAGGATATATCCGAAGATTCCCCATCCAGCTGATCCTCTTGGAGCAATCATTGTAAAGTAACCTCCGCCAATCAGAACCAATGTAAACATCAATCCAAAGCGAAATATAGGTTTTATAAGCTTAAACGTAACTGCTTGGGTAGCAGATTCAACCTGTCTCTTCGCATAAAGTACATAGGTTAGAGGAATAAACAGGATTGCAAATATCGCATAGATAATTAACTCCTGACGGATTACAGGGAGGTTACTGATCGAACCCACACGCAGGACAAGTGAGAGTTTCTCCGCATTAAAGCCCACTTCTTCAAAAACATATCCGAGCAAATAATGCTGGAGATGAAGTGACATAATGAACCATACGACAACAGGTAACAAGACGAGTGCGTACACGGTGAGTCCCTGCAATACAGATTGACCAATACACATGCCCACTGCCACAGTTAGCATGAACATAAACAGCGAGTAGATACTCATGCTCAAGCCCCACATCCAGATTGTACTGCCATCAAACAGAAACGCAGGTTGATCCAGTACCGCCCATACCCAGCCGGTAATCGCAGTTGTAATCCAGATTGGAATCAGGATCATGACAAATCCGGTCAACAGATTCACCGTTAATAGATGTTTACGACGTAACGGCAAACTATGGAACAGATCCGAAGGTGCACCAGATTGAATGTACCGAAAAAGAAAGATTCCAGCCGCTACGGGCAGTGTGATAGCGAACAGAATCTGCACTTCACCATTGGCCTGAAACAAACTTATAATCTGCTGTGGCACATCCCTGTACTCGGTAGCGATATATAACGGAAGTGAGAACAACAATGTGATGAGATATAAAATGCCTATCCATCCATGCTGTCTGAAATTTTGGATCAGGATGCCCCGGTTACAGAACAATCGGTTGAATATCATACCCTGCGTCCTCCATTTCATATATAAAGATTTCTTCGAGCGTCAAAGGCAGTACATCCAGCAGATATGGATCATGTATACGGAATTGATCCGTTACCTGTTGTCGGTTACCTTTGACAATGTACAGGGATACACTTCCCCGTTTCTCTTCATGCAAAATATCAATCTGCTCATCCATGGCTTTGGCATGGTCCGGGTGGCGGAAAGCGACCTGGATTTTATGCGTATCCGCCTTCAGATCATCGAGATCTTTCTCTACAATAATTCGGCCTTTGTGCATAATCGCCACATGGTCACACAGATCTTCAATCTCACGCAAGTTGTGCGATGAGATGACAATGGTTACTTGACGCTCAGCCGCTTCCTGGAACAGCAAGTTTTTGATCTGCTGGCGCATGACCGGGTCAAGGCCGTCAATAGGCTCATCCATCAGTAGCACTTCAGGCATACAGCTAAGTCCCAGCCATACGGCTGCCTGACGGCGCATGCCTTTGGACATGCGATGCAGCTTGCGTTTTACATCCAGTTTGAACACGGTAGCCAGTTGCTTGAACCGTTCCTCATTCCAGCGCGGATATACCGAACGATAAAATGTAGCCATCTGAGTTATTGAAGATTGCGGGAAAAAGTAGGGTGAATCTGCCATAAAAATTGTGCGGCCTTTGAGATCCATATTTTCATAAATCTCATTATCTTCGATACGAACAGTCCCGCTGTCCTGACGGTAAATACCAGCCATCATTTTGAGCAGCGATGTCTTTCCTGCCCCGTTGGAACCGAGCAAACCATAGATCGACCCCTTATGTATGTGCATCGTTACGCCATCCACTGCCTTTTCCTGTTCAAATGCTTTGACGACTTGATTCAGCTCAATCATGAGGCTCCTCCTTCTCTATACGGGCCATCGCTTCCTCAAACAAAAGCGTCATATCCGCTTTGGTCAAACCGGAATACGAAGCTTCTGCAATCAACTTCACCAGAGACTCTCTGATCTCATCTCTCATGGCTTCATTCGGATGTTCCACTGACGATGATACGAAGCTCCCTTTTCCCTGCAAAGAATAAATGTAACCTTCACGTTCAAGCTCACGATACGCTTTCTGAATCGTATTTGGATTCACGGTCAGCTGCGTGGATAATGCACGAACGGAAGGAAGCTGCTCGTCGGGCTTTAGAATACCGTATACGATCATTTCTTTGACTTTGTCCACTAGTTGCTCGTAGATCGCCTTACGGCTGCGTACATCTAATTCGAACATCCCGCACCTCCTTTCTGTAAATGTGTGAAATAACCCATGGGTTATAAATGATTGTATCTGAGGTGTATGTGTAGTTATCTAGGTGAAAAAGGCGTTACCTAAGCTGTACAGCTGTAGTGCCGTACATATTCAACTCTTAGGTGTATTAACTGTACTACTATTATTAATACAGTTAAATCAGATTGTCAACTGTTGACTTTGACTTCTTGTTTTATTGGGAGTACGTTAATAAAGAAAGATTATATGGTTTAAATGACATATATAATTTTTGGAAGCAGGTTCATTCTGGCTTACGACGGGGCTCGATCAGGGTGGCGTTCACATAAAGTGAGGCAAAACGGCTATCTGAAGCGATGTGGCTAGATGTGGCTACTCGAAGTGAGACGGCTACCCGCAACCTTTGCTTGACCGCTTTTGACAGAATTACATGCAAAGGTTGTTCAGGTCTTTCCCCTTCCGTTATGATGGAGATGAAATATTGTTCAATAATCACTTTATCTTTGTTACTTTTTGTGCGCGTTTAACCTGATTGATTGTTAGGTCTGTTTTGCGTTAGTTGTGTTGTGTTGTCTCGCGTTATAGATCTATTGTCTGCACAAACGGTAGGTCGGAAAGTGGTCAGCTATATCAGAGCTAGCAAAACTGTGTATTTGCTTTAAATTCGGGTTTGCACAAATAAGCTACTATGCAGTGGTCGAGTGTAGACTGGGCCCGTTATTCATTTGGCTTGTTGGTCTAAAATCCTAAGGCTATATATGATTCGCGTTGGATGGGTCGGGCAGACTCCAGCCTTTTCAATCGTTTATCTGTTCGTTTGGAGGGCCAACTCGAGCTGTCCGCACTGAGCATACATATTGTAGATATGTCTTTCAAAGGGTGGACACGGACATGAGAAAGCACTTCGGAATTGATATTCTACATATAGATCATTTTTAATTTTATATCCGAAAACATCTATATGTAGTGTTTCATATTCCTGGATGGATATAGTATCTTTTTAGAAAAAGTGTCCACTCTTTGAAAGACAAAATTAAGATAAATGTCCCTTGGTAGTGGACAAATATATGCCCGAATTCCATTTATATAAGCAGAACTATACATCTACACGAAAATATAGAAGTAAGTAGTAACCCTAAGAAGTGTAACTAGAAGCTTGCTGTAAGAAAGATACTATGGAGGCATATGTTACACTTCTAATACCTCATAAGGAGAATCCGAGATGAATGAACATAGACAGGATAAAGATCAGAATAATAAAGCGAACGCCTCATTCGAGACTAGTGACCAACAGGGAGAATTAAGCGGGGCAACAACGACTTCAGATACTAGTCCGGTAAAAGCAAATTCATCACAACGTGTGTTAATTGTAACCGCGGTTGATGCGGAGAAAGATGCGGTCCTCCGTGGTTTGGGAAATACGGCCGCGGAACGATTTGACGTCATCGCTGCTGGCGTTGGCCCAGCCTCGGCCGCAGCAGGAACAGCCGCTACATTGGCATATGCCGTAGCGGCTGCGAGCACTAGGGCGTTGGCGCAGGGTTCCACTGCGCCAAGCCCATCCGATGTGGCACAGGCATCTGCCACATCGGATGGGCCGGGGCCCCTTGCCGGAGCCGGATCACCAGCCTACATGCTGGTGATCAGTGCCGGCATCGGCGGCGGGTTCCCCGGCCGGGCAGGCGTCGGCTCCCTCGTGGTAGCCGACGCCATGGTTGCTGCCGATCTGGGCTCGCAGACGCCAGACGGCTTCCTTAGTGTGGACGAGCTCGGATTCGGCTCGTCCATTGTGGCGGCGGACGCAGAGCTTGCCGCTCGCCTGCGCCATGAGCTGAAGCGGGCTGGGCTCGCTGTCAGCGGAGGCACTGCGGTCACCGTGTCTACGGCGACCGGAACAGCGGAGACGGCCGCGGAGCTATTGCGCCGCGTGCCCGATGCCGCCGCCGAAGGCATGGAAGGCTTCGGCGTGGCAACAGCTGCCCAGCAGTTCGGCGTGCCAGCACTCGAACTGCGGGCCATATCCAACGCGGTCGGTCCACGCGACCGCGACGCTTGGCGCATCAAGGATGCCCTTGATGCGCTTCAGGCTGCAAGTTCCATTTTACGGGAGGTTATTACATCATGAAAATTGCATTTTCCCCTTGTCCAAACGATACATTTATCTTTCACGCGTGGGTGCACGGGTTAATCCCGGGCGCACCTAAGCTGGATGTCCGTTATGCTGATATTGATATTACCAATGGTCTGGCAGCAAATCCGGATGGACCCAATACACCTGAAGTGATGAAAATATCTTATGCAGCACTGCCATACGTGTTATCTGACTATGCTCTGCTTCCTGCTGGAGGCGCACTTGGCAGAGGCTGTGGTCCTTTGGTTCTGACCGCAAATGGCACGACCGATCCAGCATATCTGTCTGGACGACGGGTTGCTGTGCCAAGTGAACGCTCGACAGCATATCTATTATTCCGTCTGTGGGCAGCGCAAAATGTTCCTGGCGGTGTAGGCGAGATTGTTGTCATGCCATTCGACCAGATCATGCCTGCTGTTCGTGACGGCAAGATCGATGCCGGACTTGTCATCCATGAAGCACGCTTCACGTACCAGAATTATGATCTCAAACTAATGACAGATCTCGGGAACTGGTGGGAAAGCGACACAGGCCTACCAATTCCACTTGGGGCGATCATCGCACGTCGCGACATGGATGCTCACGCCCTCGCCGGATGGGCACGCGCCTCCGTTGAATATGCATGGGCGCACCCGGATGAGTCGAGAGCATACGTTATGGAACATGCGCAAGAAATGGACCCTGATGTAGCTGCACAGCATATCGGCCTGTATGTTAATGAATTCAGCGCCAACCTGGGTGATGATGGTTACGGTGCAATCACTGCACTGCTTGGCCGCGCCATAAAAGAAGGACTCGTTCCCGAGTTCGACCTTGATCTGTTGCGAATCTAACTTTGATTTAATTTGAGTTAGTTTCACTTCGCTCTATATCTAAAGAACACAGCACAACTTATTTAGCCGAATAACGTGGTATGAGAATTCTAAAGAATCTCAGACACCGTATTCGGCTAGAATTCGTTCATATCGTCGACCAACTCGCTTAATTTCACACAATAACGATCCTACGATTCGTCAGAAATTGGTATGTGCGGATTTTCGGCGAATAGCGTGTGCTCGATTCGTTGAGTCCGTCCCAAAGCGTTCTGAGGAGCAAGCTTCGTAGAAGCCTATCCTAGGTATTCGAACTTTAAATGGTTTGTAAAAGTAGACTTAGGGTGCTACAAATTCGCAGTTTTTTTCTCTTACGAACCCAGTGCACCTTATTTAGCCAAATATCATGCTACGAAAATTCTAACGAATCCCAGACACTCTATTCAGTTAGAAATCGGTCATATCACCAACAAATTCGCTTCATTCCACCCAATAACGATCCTACGATTCGTTAGAAATTGGTGTGTGCGGATTCTCGGCGAATAGCGTGTGCTCGGTTCGTTTGAGTCCGTTCCAAGGTGTTCTGAGGAGTAAGCTTCGTAGAAGTCTATTCGGGGTTTTCGTGGATACAAACCACTTAGCTAGCCAGGGTGATGCTGGTGTCCTTGCGTCTTGTTTCTTAAGAGCTTAGTTACTTAGGGGTAGTAAAGGTCGTATTCAGGAGGGCACGAATCGGAGTCCGTCTTTTAAACTCCCCTGTACCTATTTAGCTGATTCCCTACTTTCCAGCAAAAGTTATATAAGCCTTACCGGGTTTCGGGTTTGCGGTTTGCGGTTTGCGGTTTGCGGTTTTAGAGTCTATTTTTTACCTAGGCAAAAAACTTTCATCAAGATACTTGCTGCAAACTAGTGACCTCACTAACCATGTTGGACTACACTACACATGACACATGACACACGAAATAGAAAGAGCTGTCCCCTAACGTCAGACTTATGACGATGGGACAGCTCTTTTTTTCACTTTATATTCAACTTCATATTTATACTCATATCTAACACTCTGCTCAACCCAAGATCGAAGCAGACAAAAACCATGCAACTACACGCTCTCCACGTCATCTTGAACCCTACTGTACCTCCATCACCCCAACTCACTACTCTCCCTCTCACAACTGCGGTCTACGAATCCAACCAACCATCGCCTACGATCTGCTGCAACCGCAGCCGAACGATCGCAACCATCCCCTACGAATCAGCCACAACCGTACGGATCATGATCCGCAGCGCATCCAGCATCATGGGAATAGGCAGCGAAGGGACGGAAGGTTGCAACACCGCCATCTCTGTGGAGGCGGGAAAGTGTACAAATCCGGCACGGATTGGAAGTTGCCCTACTCGAATATAATCCAGTATTCGATACATTGTGTTGTTGCAGATATATGTACCTGCTGTATTGGACACGGTAGCTGGAATACCCGCTGCGGACATGTCATTCACCATGGCACGTATGGGCAACGTGGAGAACAAACCGTCCGGGCTGCCATCTACAATTGGCTCGTCCATAGGACGCTGTCCTTGGTTATCCGCGTAGGAGCCTGGCGGAATATCTTTGACATTCACGGCGATCCGCTCCGGTGTGATGGATGTTCTGCCCTTGGCCAGCCCACAGGCGATAACGACATCTGGCCGATAGGCTTCCATCTCTGCGATCAGCAGGTCTGCACATTCATCGAAGTGCACGGGCAACAGTACTGTTTTTAGCTCAGCACCCTCGATCACTTCGTTTGCAAGAGCATCCATTAATACCCCCGTCGGATTCACCGCATCCCCGCCAAAAGGTTCAAACCCGGATATCAGAATCTTCACCATCACACGTCAGCTCCTGTCTGTTTACTCCGATTTGTAACGTAATCCCCACTGGCCCCGAATCGTGTCCATCAGCTTCATGATTTCCAAGGATTCGTCCAGTTTAATGGTGTTGCTCTCCATCCGACCTTCGAGGATACAACGTCCCGCTTCTTCTGCCTCAAAAGCATAACCAATACATGTTCGATCATCCGTGAACTTCTCCGGCTCGTCCTGACCATTCACATGCAGATAGGCTTCTTTACCCGCCAAGAATAAAGGAAGACGAATCTTGCCTTCCGTACCGTATATGACCGCTTCATTGCTAAGGTTCAGACGAATGGCAGCACTCAGTGATGCAGAACGTCCCTCGGAATAGGACAACAACACGGAAAATTGCTCGTCCACACCCGTCTCACCGATATTGGCTGTACTCCATACATGCTGGGGCTGTTCGCCAAAGATCATCGATGCAAAGGAGATCGGGTACACCCCTGCATCCAACAATGCGCCTCCACCCAGATCCGGATTAAGCAACCTTCCTTCCGGCTCCCAGCCGACACGGAATCCAAAGTCTGCCTGGAGCAAACGTACTTCACCAATTCGTCCTTCTGCAATCCATGCTCTGGCTTGAGCGATCGGTGGCAAAAAGCGTGTCCACATCCCTTCCATCAGGAAAAGGTTACGCTCCCGTGCCGTCTCCACCAGTTGCTCCAACTGACGTGCATTCATCGTAAATGGCTTTTCACAGAGCACCGCTTTACCTGCCTCCAGACAAGCCACTACATTCTCCTTATGCACAGGGTGAGGTGTTGCCACATAGATAATATCTACCTCAGGATCTTGCAGCATCTCTTCATAAGAACCGTAAGCGCGTGCAAAACCATATTCAGCTGCAAACTTCTCCGCACTTCCCGCTGTCCGTGAACCTACCGCTGCTTTCACAGCGTTTCCCGCATGCTCCAGATCCCTTGCAAACTGGGATGCAATCCATCCCGTGCCCATAATGCCCCAGCGTACTTTGTCCCGTCCCACTACTTCTGTCATATTAAAGCCTCCCTACTGCAATTTGAGTTGAAAAGGTTCATGATTCAGATCAGGCCAACATGTTATCCCCTTTATTTTACCAAAAAGAAACGCTTACGTCAGAAAACGATTTCGATTATGTGCTTTCAATAGACTTCAAGCTCATCAGGGCCTCGAACATATCTGTGTACATTTCAATTCTCCAGTAGATTTGCTAAGATTATCAGCAGACTAGGGCCAAGAAGTCTTGTCCGTAAACATACTTGTAAAAGCGACAATCTGGTTAAACTATCGATCACATCTGATAACGGGATCATATACCCTGTGCTATTCATAAAACATCTGGCTATACTGCAAACGTGCTTTTGACAAGGCAGCCAGTATTCACTACATCATGCCAAACGTATCAATAGACGTTCAGGTCCGAGAAAATATGGTACGTTCCAGATTCAATTATTACCTAAACTGTTCCAAAGAGAGGAGGTCGCATAGCAACATGACTACCATCCCCGCTACCGCCCACAGCGGCATGAATCCACACACGTTGCACCAGCAGACGAGTCCCAATTCAGAAAAGGAATCCTCAATCCGAGCAGACCTGGATACATTCTTGAATGATACCCTGATCGAACTTCGTCAGGCAGAACATATTATAACCCGTGAGAAATGGCGCTGGTCCACAACTGAGTTAGCTCATCATACCTTCATATACATGCACAAATTCACAGGCCAACTGATCATGAATGGAATCAAATCTCACGTGGTTCGCAAATCAGCTTTTCTGTCCCTACCAGGAACTGCAATTGAACTGTTTAGTGATGAAGACCATGATATTGAACTGTATATCATTCACTTTGATATGTATCGGGCTACGGAGAAAACAAAAGCCAGACGAATCTACGAACGTGAGCTCAGTTCACCTGTTACAGGCTGGATTCAGGGCCCATTTTACGGTATACAGCGCATTGCCGCACAGCTTACACAATTAAGCAATGAAGGTTTGGAAAGGGGCTTGAAAGCACAGCTCTTCCTGACGGAACTGTTACATATGCTCTGGCCTCAAGAAGACCAGACTGACGTGGGGGCTGGGCAGGATGAACCCGAACAGTGGCTCAGGTCCACCCTGCAATACATGCGCGAAAACTATATGCACGAGATCAAGCTGGAGAAGCTGGCTGAACTGGCTGACATGCACCCGTCCTATTACTCGCAGCTATTCAAGAGCCGCATGCAGAAAAATCCGATTGAGTACATCACTCATCTGCGTATGAACCGGGCCAAGGAATTGCTGCTCACTTCCGATCTGCGTATCCGTGATGTGGCTCGTAAAGTGGGTTACCGTGACGAATTTTATTTCAGCCGACGTTTCCGAAACCATGCCGGTTATGCGCCAACTTCCTATTCGAAGCAGGTCCACCGAAATATCGTGTCGCTCTCCTATCCATACACGGACCACCTGATGACACTTGGCATCACGCCATGCGCAGCTCAGATCCAAGGCCATCTTCCTCATATGCCCAAATCGCTGACGCTGCCCTTCCACGCCTATGAACCTTGGGAACAGGGACGTCAGGCTTTCCTGGATGTGAATCCTGAATTGATTCTGACCAAGGACAATGCAGCTGCCAAAGCGATGGAGCATATTGGCGATGTCGCGCCCATCATTACGATTGCCTGGAACCAGACAGACGTCTTTGGTCATCTGCATCAGATTGCATCCATTGTGGATCGTACCCAGGCAGCCACAGATTGGCTGGATCGACATGAACGCAAGGCAGAGCGTGCACGCAAAAAAATCAAGGAATTCGTCGGGGACATCACCGTTGCCGTTGGCACGTTAACACCTAAAGGTCCACGGATGTACAGCCATCGGAACTTTGGACATGTCTTTTATCGAACCTTGCAATTGGCCGCTCCTCAGCGCATTCAAACCGAACTGGCTGGCAAATCTCCCGGCGTTGGATTCAACTGGCTGCCCTTCACACCAGGAGAATGGGACGGACTGGAGGCAGATGTGCTGGTACTGGCGATTAATTCTATGCATGAAAAGGCAACACTGTTGAAAGAGATGGCTTCGAATCCACTGTGGAACAGCCATCCTGCGGTAAAAAACGGACGTGTACATCTCATCGACTGGAATTCATGGGTCGTATATGCTCCATATTCCATCAACATCCAGCTCGATGAAGCGCTCTCTATGTTGACGAACAAACCTTCACTTTTGTAATCTAAAAAATGTCCATCTCCAGAATCTTAATTTATGCCATGTACGGGCCTGAATTAAGATTCTATAATGATCACTAATTGATAATGATAATCAATAACAATGAAATACGTTGTTGGTACCAAAGGAGTGACCCGTATTCAACATCCGGGACTGCCACATCGTCCGTCTAATTCAAGAAAATCTGCAGTGACCGTTGGGCTGACGTTTTTGTCTGCCATAGCCATACTGCTGCTAAGTATGTTTGTCGCAATCTCTTTAGGTGCCAAAGGGCTAACGCTGGAAACCGTATGGGCTGCCATATTTCAGTACAACCCAGCTTTGACACCACATCAGATTATTCATGAGCTGCGGCTGCCTCGTGTCCTTGCCGCGGTTATTATCGGCGCTGCCTTTGCCGTTGCAGGAGCTTTAATGCAAGGCATTACGCGTAATCCGCTGGCAGACACGGGCATTCTGGGCATTAATGCTGGAGCCACTTTTGTCGTAGCACTGAGCTTTGCCTTTTGGCCCGGACTGCCATACGGCTGGATTATGTTTTTATCATTCGTGGGAGCTGTTCTGGGCACACTGCTTATCTTCCTGCTTGGAATGGCAGCACCTGGTGGTCTGAATTCCATCAGACTGACCGTTGCCGGAGCGGTTATTGCAGCCATGTTAACCTCGCTCAGCACAGGTGTTGCCATTTATTTTGACCTGAGTCAGGATCTGGCCTTCTGGTATGCGGGAGGTTTTGGCGGAATAGAATGGCGGCATCTGAAGTTAATCCTTCCCGTGCTGCTCGTGACGCTGGTACTGATCATGCCACTCGCCCGGCGTGTATCCCTTATGTCACTCGGTGAAGAAGTAGCGATTAATCTCGGGATTAACTTGCGCTGGACGAGGTTTCTCGCCCTCGCAGCGGTTGTTGTGCTGGCTGGTGTGTCCGTGTCGGCAGTAGGCTCGATTGGATTTGTCGGACTTGTCATCCCTCATATCTCACGCAAACTGGTGGGTGTGGATTATCGACTCATCATTCCGATGTCTTCTCTGCTTGGAGCGATATTACTGGTGCTCGCTGATCTGGGCTCACGCATCGTGAACCCGCCCGAGGAGCTCGCGGTAGGCATTATGGTCGCTTTTGTCGGTGTACCTTTCTTCCTCTATCTGGCCCGTAAAGAAAGGAGGGCCTTGTAGCGATGAATTTTAATACACCTTCACGAGGTAAACGTTCGATAGTCGTCAGTATCACGCTGCTCTGTATCGCCATTGCCGTTATTGTGATCAGCCTGAACACGGGAACCATTCGTCTCTCCCCAGCGGCTGTGTTACAGACTTTGTTTGGTAATGGCAGTTCGGATGATCAGATTGTACTGTTTGATTACCGACTGCCTCGCATCCTGGTAACTGTACTGGCCGGAGCAGGACTTGGTATTGCCGGAGCAGCCTTGCAAGGGATCACCCGCAATCCATTGGCGGACCCGGGCATTCTGGGATTACATGCAGGGGCTGCATTTGGACTAATGGTGTTTGTTAGTCTCTCCTTTACGATGGATGGTTCTGTGGCCTTGCTGATCCCGTTGTTTGCTTTTGCAGGCAGTGTTGCTGCCGCCCTGATCATCATGCTGTTATCTTATGATCGGCACAACGGCGTATCACCCATTAAGCTGATTCTGGTGGGAATCGCGGTAGCGGCCGGGTTCCATGCGTTGACACTCTACCTTTCCCTGCGTCTGGATGAAGACACCTATTCCTTTGCCGCTCGCTGGTTGGCAGGAAGCGTCTGGGGCCGGGATTGGATTCATGTACAAGCTTTGCTTCCTTGGGTGGTGTTATGTATCTCGTACATCTGGAGTCGATCCAAAACGCTTGATGCCTTCAACCTTGGTGATGCTGCCGCAACCAGTATTGGGACGCCTGTTCGATCCCAGCGTGTTATTTTGCTGCTCTGTGCCGTGGCCTTGTCTGCCGTCAGTGTATCCATGGCTGGTGGAATCGGCTTTATCGGTCTGGCAGCGCCGCATCTGGCGCGTAGGCTTGTCGGTCCGATGCATAGGCATCTGATCCCTGCTGCCGGACTCATCGGTATGGTTATTCTGGTGACCGCCGATACAATCGGGCGAACGATCTTTCAGCCTAATGCCATTCCGGCAGGCGTGGTGGTTGCTGCGATTGGTGCACCTTACTTTTTGTACCTGTTAGTACGAAGCAAGTGATCTTTTTTTCAAAAAAACAATTAAGACATCCAAGAGATGTTCAAGGAGAATGTGATTACCCATGTTAAAGAAAAATCTTATGCTTGTCATGAGTATCTGTCTGGTGCTTGTGCTTGCAGCCTGTGGAACGACCAATAATTCATCATCTGCTTCTGGTGGTTCGTCCACGGATACTTCAACCAAGAATCAAGACAACAGTGCAAGTTCGGGAGAGCAACGTATTGCCTCCATGTCGATCCATCTGACCAATGATCTGCTGTCTCTCGGCATTACTCCGGTTGGTTCCGTTATCGGTGGCGAAGCCAAAGGTTTCCTGTCCCATGTTGCTGATCAACTTCAAAATACAACGCCACTTGGTCCGGTTAAAGACCCGGATATGGAAGCTTTGCTTGCCCTGAAACCCGATGTGATCTATCTGGACGAAGAATTCTCCGGTGGTGATATTGCCAAATTCGAAAAAATTGCTCCGGTGCATGTCTTCAATCTGGATGACGGTACATGGCGCGACCATCTGAAAGACATTGGCAAACTCGTAAATCGCGAGAAGGAAGCCGAGCAATACATTCAGGACTACGCAACCGAAACGGAAGAAGTGAAATCTCTGATTCATGACACGATTGGTGATGGGACTGTGATGGCAATCCGTGTTACTGCTAAAGAATTACGTGTATTCAGTACACGCCGTCCCATGGGTCCCATTTTGTATGAGGATCTCGGTCTGACTCCTGCCAAAGGGATCACAGATATCGATTCGACTAAACCGTATCAAGTCGTCTCTCGTGAAATATTGCCGGACTATGATGCAGATGTGATCTTTGTAGTTGTGAATTCGGATGATGAAGCCCAGACCATGTTCAAGGAGCTGCAAAACAATCCGATCTGGCAAGGTCTGAAAGCAGTCAAAGCCGGCCATGTCTACACGATTGGCGCACAACCTTGGCTGGATTATTCATCGATCGGTAATAAAATGGCCATGGATGAAGCCAAAGAAATGTTCTCCAAAAAATGATTTTCCTTACACTCCACACTTAACGTGTCACAATACCAAAAAACCTCTCTTAGAGACCGGAACAGAGTTAGTTATCATACTCTCTTCCGCTCAAAGCAGAGGTTTTTGTTTTTTTCTTATCTATTTTACTTGTTTACTTTCCAGCCAATCGACCTGGAAATACCTTAAATCCAAAATTAACGACTTGTATTCACTTGACGATATTTCAAATCAAACTTAAGATTTATTTAGTCGACTAACTAAATGTGCATGTTCAAAAAGTCTGGTTTTCAGTACCGAGAAGATGGAATGAAGGTAGAAATGGAGTAGATGATATGAACCCAGTCCAAAATGATCGGTTAATGGGACAGCTATCCGAACTCGTGAAACTGAAACGCTACAAGGTTCATGAGAAACTTGTGAACCACCCCGAGTTATACCCGGGGCAGCCCCCTTTGCTGTTCCAGCTTGAACGGGAAGATGGCCAATCCCAGAAAAACCTGGCCAAACAACTTCAGCGCAGTCCCGCAACGGTAACCGTGATGCTCAAGCGCATGGAATCATCCGGTTATGTGAGACGTGAAGCAGACCCAAAAGATATGCGCAGTCTGCGGGTATACCTGACGGATCAGGGGCGCTCCGCGCTACAAGAATTGAGAGAAGTGATTCAGAAATTGGAACAGCAAGCCCAGAAAGATTTTACACCGGAAGAATCCGAGATCATGTCTGCACTTGCACATCGTATGCTCCAAAACCTGCGTGAATCTTGAGGTGATGCAGATTCGCGATTGAAGCAGCTAAAGGTATTATGAAATTGATTCACTTATGCTATGAAGATTGAGGTGATTCCCTATTGTGGACGTTAAAACGATTCTTGACCCCGTATAAGTCGGCGGCAATCGTCGCCCCGCTGCTCATGGTACTTGAGGTTACCATGGACCTGCTCCAGCCCAAGCTGATGTCCAGCATCGTGGATGATGGTGTACTTGCAGGGAATCTGCCCCATATCGTGACTACAGGTCTGATCATGCTACTTGTTGCGTTAATCGGCTGGGTTGGCGGCGCAGGCTGTACACTCTATTCAAGTAAAGCTGCCGTTGGATACGGCACAGATCTGCGCCAAGAACTGTTTGACCATATTCAAACCTTCTCCTTCCGCAATCTGGATACGTTTCAGGAAGGATCTCTGATCACTCGTCTGACCAGTGACATTACCCAGATGCAGACCTTTGTACAGATGCTGCTACGGATGTTTATCCGTTCACCAATGCTAATCATCGGTAGTATCATCATGGCGTTTACGATCAGTGTAAAGCTAGCTTTGATTCTTATTGCAACTGTACCGGTGCTGTTTATTATTTTATTTATTCTGATAAAAGCTTCCTATCCGCTGTTCGCCAGTGTGCAGAGCAAGCTTGATCAGGTCAACGCTGTGCTTCAGGAGAATCTTGCCGGCATTCGTGTCGTCAAGGCGTTTGCACGTGCGCGTCTGGAGAAAAAGCGGTTCAAACAATCCAATGAAGATTACACCTCAACTGCCGTCAAAGCCTGGCGTATTGTCACACTGAATGCACCCGTACTCAGCCTGATGCTGAACGCTACCATTGTAGCGGTGCTGTGGTTTGGAGGTTTCCAGGTAGTCGGAGGCGATATTGCTGCCGGAGATCTGATTGCTTTTATCAACTATGTCACGGTTGTACTCTCGTCCCTCACGTCGATCGGCATGATGATGATGAGTTTCTCCCGTGCCAAGGTATCTGCTGCACGGATCAACGAGGTGTTACATACACAGCCGGATATTCAATCGGGAACCGATAACTCCGGGAATGTACAGTCATCCCCGTCTACTCGTGATCAGTCCCGAAACCAAACGTCTTCTCTTCCCTCCCACACAGGCGGTCAAGTGGAGTTCAGAGACGTATCTTTCCGTTATGACGGAGACCATGCACTCACTGACATTAACCTGAAGGCTCGCCCGGGTGAGAAAGTGGCCCTGATCGGTTCAACAGGTTCAGGCAAAACCTCGCTGGTGCAGCTGATTCCCCGTCTATACGATGCTTCGCAGGGTGAAGTGCTCGTGAATGGAGTGAACGTTCGCCACTGGGATCTTCAGGATCTTCGCAGCCGTGTGTCCATTGTGCTACAGGAATCCATCCTGTTCAGCGGCAGCATCCGGGATAACATTTGCTTCGGCCGGCCCGGTGCAACGGATGCTGAATTGCGTGCTGCGGCACAAGCTGCGGCAGCGGATGATTTTATTATGAAACTGAAAGATGGGTATGACACGGAGCTGGGTCAACGCGGGGTCAATCTGTCCGGTGGACAGAAACAGCGGATATCCATTGCACGCGCCCTGCTCATGCGACCGGAAGTACTGATTCTGGATGATAGCACCAGTGCTGTTGATCTGCGTACGGAAGCGAGCATTCAGAAGGCTTTGCAGTCCTTGATGAAAGACAGCACGACCTTTTTGATTGCACAGCGGATCTCCTCCGTGAAGGATGCAGACTGTATATATGTCATTGATGAAGGACAGATCGTTGCCAGAGGCACACATGATGACCTTATGGCTCATTCATCACACTATCAAGCCATCTATTATTCGCAGCAACGGAAGGAGGATGTTCAATTTGGCTAAACCTGCATCTTCCTCCATACAACAAACGGTCGTGCCTCCCATCGGAAGACCCGGACCAGCGGGCAGAGGACCTGTTCCCAAAGTCAGAGCCAAAAATGCTCGCCACGCCCTGATTCGGGTATGGTCGTACATGGGACGTCATCGCAAAGGAGTTATCGCTGCATTAGTGCTGACGGCTCTTGGAACACTGCTCAATCTGGCAGGACCTTACCTTCTCGGCCGCGCCGTAAACGAACATATTGTGCCCAAAGTAACAGCGGGTTTGCTGAAGGAATGTCTTCTTTTGCTGAGTGTGTATGTCCTTGGCTCACTCCTGATGTGGGCTCAATCCTATGTCATGATTGGTGTGTCCCAACTGACCGTTAAGGATCTGCGACATGCATTGTTCTCCCGACTACAAGAGCTGCCTGTCCATTTTTTTGATAAAAATCAAAGCGGGGATCTCATGAGCCGGGCGACCAATGATATCGATAACGTATCTACAACGCTGAATCAAAGCGTAACCCAATTGATGTCCAGTGCCATCCTGCTCGTTGGTTCCTTGTCGATCATGTTTGCACTTGATGTACGGCTTACCCTGCTCAGTCTGGTGACTGTACCGTTGATTACCATCGCCACTCGCCTGATCGCGTCAAGAACACGTAAACACTTCACAGCCCAGCAGAAATTGCTTGGTGAGCTTAATGGGTATGCTCAGGAAACCATTGCTGGACAAAAAGTCGTAGCGGCTTATAACCGTCAGGATCAGGCACATCAACATTTTGAGAATTTGAACGAGAAACTGCGCACTTCCAGCACACAGGCCCAGACCGTTTCGGGTTTGGTTGGACCTACGATGAACGTGATGAATAATATCGGGTTTGCCATACTGGCTTCTGTAGGTGGATGGATGGCTTATCATGAAATGACGTCCATCGGACTGATCGTCAGCTTTCTCGCTTACTCCCGCCAGATTGAGCGGCCGCTCAACGATCTGGCCAATCAGTACAATCTGATTCAGGCTGCAATTGCAGGTGCTGAACGTGTGTTTCACATTATGGATACGCCTAGCGAATACGTAGAGGAACAGAAGAAACAACTGGACCAGATTCAAGGTAAAGTGGTATTTGAAGACGTCTCTTTCGGATACAGTGCGGAGCGAGACATTTTGAAGAAGGTCAGTTTTACTGCAAAACCTGGGGAGATGATTGCACTTGTTGGACCCACCGGCGCAGGCAAAACGACCATTATCAACCTGTTACCCCGTTTCTACGAGATTACAGGCGGACGGATTACCATCGATGGATGTAACATCTCGGAACTGGAGAAGGATCAACTCCGTCGGCAACTCGGCATTGTACTTCAGGATGCCTACCTGTTCTCGGGTACCATTCGCGACAATCTCGCCTACGGCAAGCCCGACGCAACCGATGAACAGATCAGGCAAGCGGCTGAGCTGGCGAATGCACATTCGTTCATCCGAAAACTGTCACAAGGTTACGACACCCCCATCATTTCCGGGGGAAGCAACCTGAGTCAGGGACAACGACAACTGCTGACCATTGCCCGGGCAATTCTGGCTGATCCGGCCATTCTTATTCTGGATGAAGCAACGAGTAGCATTGATACGCGCACGGAGATGCACATTCAGGAAGCGATGCGCACTTTAATGAAAGACCGTACCAGCTTTGTCATCGCCCACAGACTGAGCACGATTCGTGAAGCCGATCAGATTCTCGTCATTGATGATGGACAGATCGCTGAACGGGGCAACCATGATGAGTTGATGAAGCAACAAGGATTCTACTATCAGTTACATCAGGGACAGCTCAATAAGTCGAACTAAAGCGACTCTGCAAAGTTAATCCATGCCGAAGTGGACCTTAGCGCGTACGGAGCAAGCGAATGTGCTGTATCCTGAATGTGGGAGAACATGTCCTTCGCGTGCGAACAAGCGATCAATATGCCACAAAAGTGGATTTAATCTATTCCAAATGAAAAGCTCCACTCCGTGCCGGGGCGGGCTTGAGGACATCGTCCAGCTCGCGGTTGGAACAGAGCAAGAGCGTAAACTAACGAATCTGAGGCGCCTTATTCAAGCTTTTGAAGCTCCCTCAGAAATCTAAAGAACCTGAGACACGTTATATCCAAATAAACAGCCATTTTCAGCGTTTTTTCATGGGATGTTGGGAAATAACGTGTCTGAAGTTTCTTACAAATTAAAGTAAGGACTTGAAGGCCAAATAAGACGTCCTATGTTCCTTAGAAAATCGACTACCCATTCGCCAGGATCAACCGGCTTGAACTTCAGACTTTTATACGCTGACCTCCATCATCATATCGCTTACTTGAATTTAAAGTCACACTCTTATATATCTAAAATGATCGGAACCGATGTGGTCTCCACACATTAACTTTATTAATCGAAATATTAAACGCCGCACGGGGTTCTTCTGGACCCATGCGGCGTTTTTATGTTTTTGTCTAATGACTACTTAATTGCTATCTCTGGTAAGTTATATGATTTACGTCTCCATTGGCAGATGAAGCGTGAAGGTGGAACCAACCCCCATTTCACTATGGACGGTAATCTTACCATTGTGATCCTGAACGATTTTCTGGCAGAGCGCAAGTCCCAGTCCCGTACCTTCTTCTTTGGTTGTATAAAATGGATTAAAGATGGTGGATAGCGAATTTTCCGGAATGCCGCTTCCTGTATCTGTAATTGAAATGAGCACTGCGTCTCCGTCCTGCAACAAATCCATATGGACCTCACCAGGGTCTGTCATTGCTTCAAAAGCGTTACGAATCAGATTGATCAATACCTGCACAATTTTATCTCGATCCATGATGATCACAACTGGCTCATTAGTCATTTCAAGCGTAATTTGATGCCCTCGGGATGCCGCATCTGACTCGGTCAAAGACATCACTCGTTCAAGGCAGTGACCCAAATGTTCAGGCTTCATGTGATTGGCATGTGGTTTGGAAAACTGCAAAAATTCAGCTGTCAGATCGGTTACTCTCGTCACCTCACCCATAATCACTTCATACCATGGCGCGATATTAAACGCTTGTCCACGTGACAACTGCAGGAATCCCCGAATTGCGGTAAGCGGATTTCGAATTTCGTGAGCCATACCTGCGGCCAGTTCACCCACAGCCCTTAGTCTTTCGGAACGAAATACTTCTTCTTCATTTTTCAGCCATTTGCTACGCTGTTGTTGAAGAAGCCTATCTTCGGCAACCGTCATAAAGTGCTGCAACGAATCCGACATTTCCGGGTACAGGGAGATGCTGTAGCTTACCTGGAGTCCTTGAAGCTGCACGGATAACAGTGACGACATTCGTTCTTCCACATCCTGTATCTCTGGCAAAACGACTGCAAATCGGTCTCCTGCATACCGGGATATGCCATAGGCCTCGGTGAAATGATTGCTGATCATCTGACCTGTACCTGTGATTACCGTACACCAAGGATCTTCTGACTCTTTTTTAAAGCCGCTAAAGTTATTGACGTTCAAAAGGACAAGAAAAAAAGACCGTTGCTCTTCTACTGTCTTATGTAACACCTCCATGTAACCTTCGTAATTCAACAGTCCGGTAAGCGGATCATGCAGGGTCAGGAACCGATTTTTTTCCCGAAGCCTGCGCTTCTCGACCTCACTGTTGATTAAGGTATGATACAAAAAAATGATAACAACCGAGGTTAACAGGTCAAATAACGAAACCAGCAAAGCATATGTATCTACAGGCACATACGAAAGCCGAATCAACGTATATTGCAGCATAAGCAGCAACGAAATCGGCAAGGTCTGCGTCAACCTTGGTTTGTCCTGGATCATTGAAATAATGAGCATATAATACAGCATGTTGCACCAGTTCAGTTCACTGAAATAGTGGAATATCCCTAGAAAAATCCACTGAAATTTTCGCAGCACAGGATATCGTCTCTCCCCATAAATACTTGCTACCAATAATGTCGCCGAAAGTGACATTATTGCCATATTAGGGGTAAGCCTGAGAACATAAGAGGACAGAATGACAAGCAGACAACCTAGCGGGAATATCACCATTTTCATCGTGTAACTAAGCAAACAGCCTCGCCCCCTTTGACATAAAACTCACATCAAATAACTTATGTACATGTATTATATCGATTATGATTAGCTGATGTTGTCGATTAGTGGAGGCTCGCCAAATTCGCACGAATGTATAAATTATGAAGGCAATAGGACATATGATGTAATTGTAATCAACAAAAGTGAAACAATTCCTCTTCGCATAGATCAATATTGTGGTACAATACATTAATGGATTAATTTAGGATAAATACTTTCTTATGGAGGATATCACATGACAACACAACGAAAACCACTGGGCCTCGGAACGCTCTCTCTACTCGTACTATTGATGGGTCTCGCCTTTAATTTCCAATGGGGCACAACAAATTTTATGATCAGTCATTATCTTTTCAACTTAATAAACATACCTATTTATAGCAACGGAACTCAAGGACTTCACATTCCTTTTGTAGTAGCAGCCCTCTTCTGGATTCCAGCCTTCTTGATCGCCAAAAAAAATCGTTCACATTATGGCACAAGTGTATCTTATAACGTCGCCGGATTTATGTTGCTCTTATGCATCATTGGACCAGTTATCCCCGTTATCGATTGGATGGTCAATGGTTAAACAATTAAAGCCAGCTCTCTATATCCCGAGGGCTGGCTTCTTTGCTGCTTTTCCATATAAGATGAACAAATTGTTTACACGATAACGTAGAGGACAGAAATAACCTGAAGAAGCGGAGCGTTCGCCTAAAAGCTTTCTGAAAGAAAGCTGCATCGGAAGCGTATGCTATCCCCGGATTTTCACTTCTTTAGAAGGGAATCAAAAAATCTGGGGATAACAGCGATCAGAAGGTTGTTCTGTCATCGGAGTGACTGGTGTAACCTCTTGAGGCTCATCTTATTTCTTCGCCATATACTTACGGATATCAAAAGCCACCGCAGCAACAATGATCAATCCTTTGATAATTAACTGCCAGTATGGACTTACACCGATAAACGTTAGACCATAGTTAATGACCCCGAAGATCAGCACACCCGCCATAACCCCGGGTACCGTTCCAATACCTCCTGCCGTTGATACGCCGCCTACCACACATGCGGCAATCGCATCCAGTTCATACATGTTACCGTAATTGTTTGTTGCTCCACCTGTGCGTGCTGCCTCAAGCACACCACCCAGGCCATACAACGCACCGGCAATGGCATACAGGGCAACCAGGTTGCGTGCCACATGAATCCCGGATACATGCGCTGCCTGAATGTTGCCACCGATCGCGTACATGTTTTTGCCTAGACGTGTTTTGTTAAAGATCACCCAACAGATTAATGCCACCGCAATCGCGATCAGGACAATATACGGGATGGAATAACCCCCGCCCAGATCAATGTATCCAGAGCCAATCACAGTGAAGTCCGGTCGCAATCCTCCGATCGGCTGTGACTGATTGGGTTCCGTATCAAAATAAATGGAGTTCAGTCCGTACACGGCAACCATCGTACCCAACGTTGCGATAAAAGGAGGCACATGTAATTTGGCGACAATGAGTCCATTCACCAATCCCACGAATAGACCTGCGGTAATCCCAACAAGAATCGGTAGACCCACCCACAATTGGGGCAGATCAGGGAAGAAGCGGTTTGCATACTCGTCAATTTGCAACATCGATGCCGATACAACAGCCGTCAGTCCAACCACACGTCCAGCGGACAGATCAACCCCGCCCGTGACAAGGATAAAGGCTGCACCGAGCGCAATAATGGCCCTTGTGGAGGACTGCTGTAAGATGTCCCGCAGTGTGGAGAAGGCAAGAAAATTCGGATCGGCAATCGCAATACCAATGATGAGCAGAATCAATACGATAAAGATGGCGCGCTGTGTTACATATTGTTTCACTTGATTGATCATCTGTGTGTTCATCTGTTTCCCTCCTGACTAAGCCATCCGCTGCTGCGCGGCCAGCCTCATAATATCCTGCTCGGTTGCCTCGGCTCCGTCCACGATTCCGGTGAGACGCCCTTCGCTCATCACCATAATGCGATCCGACATACCCAAAAGCTCAGGCATCTCTGAGCTAATCATGATAATGCTTTTGCCCTGACGAGCCAGTTCCGTAATAATGGTGTAAATCTCAAACTTGGCCCCTACATCGATTCCACGTGTCGGTTCATCCAGTAGCAGAATCTCCGGGTCGGTCAGCAACCAGCGCGCTAACAGAACTTTCTGTTGATTGCCGCCAGACAGGTTTCGAATCAGCGTGTTAACTGAAGGCGTTTTGGTTCTGAACTTCTGCGTCTGCTCACGTGCCTCTTCGCGGCCCTTTTTCTCGTCCAGCAAGCCCACACGATTTCGGTAGCGCCCCAGACTGGCAATGATCGTGTTCTCATACACCGACAACACCGGGAAGATTCCTGTGACCCTTCTTTCTTCCGTGAGCAACGCGATGTTATGACGCTTTGCTGCTGCGGGGGAGTTAATCTTCACCTTGCGCCCATGAATCGAAATCGTACCTGAAGCGAGTCCGCGCAGTCCAAACAAGGACTCAATCAGTTCTGTCCGCTGTGCTCCAACCAGGCCGCCAATGCCAAGCACTTCACCTTTTCGCAGCTCAAAGGATACATCACAAAACGATTTGGACTGGTTTGATGTCAGACCCTCGGCTTTTAATATCACTTCACCGGGTACGTTCGTCCGTTCCGGGAAACGTTCGTCCAGATCACGGCCAACCATACGCGTAATGATCAGATCTGTCGTTAGATCAGCAGCATCCCATGTCCCGACAACAAAGCCATCACGCATGATCGTCACTTCATCCGAGATCGTCAGGATCTCCTCCATCTTGTGTGAAATATAGATAATGGATACACCGCGACTGCGCAGTTCATTAATAATGGTAAAGAGCTGATCCACTTCCTTGCCTGTCAGGGAAGAAGTTGGCTCATCCATGACGATGACTTTGGATTGAAAAGAGACCGCCTTGGCAATTTCCATGGATTGAATCTTGGAGACAGACAGTGTTCCCGCCTGAGCCTTCGGATCAATATCCAGGTTCAAGTCCTTGAACAGCGCCAGCGTATCGGTATACATCCGTTTCTCGTCCACCAGTATTCCCCTCATCGGAAAACGACCCAGCCATATATTCTCCATCACCGGACGATGCGGGACCGGATTCAGCTCCTGATGAATCATGGATATGCCTTGCTGAAGTGCCGCTTTGGAATTCGGAATATCCACATCCTTTCCTTCGATACGTATCGTTCCTTCATCCGGGTGATACATGCCGAACAGACATTTCATAAGTGTGGATTTCCCCGCTCCATTCTCTCCCATCAAGGCGTGAACCGTCCCCGGTTTCACTTTCAATGTGACCTGACTTAGTGCCTGCACACCCGGAAATGCTTTGGAAACTCCATTCATCTCCAGCAGGTAAGGTGACTCCATCTTGGTTCCTCCCTTCCATATGACCGGCAAAAAAGGGACGCTACCCGAATGTCGGACGTCCCTGTCTCGTGCTGTTATTGGGCGTCGGCGATGTTGTCTTTTGTAATCTTTTTGTATGCAATCCAGACATATTTACCATCTGTAATATCGTATTTGGTATTTTCCTTTGTTGGTGTCTCACCTTTGGCAAGTACGGAAGCCAGTGCCACCGTGGCTGCACCCTGATTCTTGGCATCATTAAGCACCGTGCCCAGCATTGTGCCATCCTGGAGAGCCTGAATGGCTGGAGCTGTTGCATCCACACCTACCACCGGCATGGATTTGCCATCTTTGAAGTATCCGGCTGCTTTCAATGCCTCAATGGCTCCCAAGGCCATGTCATCATTGTTTGCGAGAACGGCTTCAATCTTGTCACCATGGGAAGCCAGGAACGCCTGCATTTTCTCCTGACCTTTCACCCGGTCCCACATCGCCGTGTCTTCCGCCAGTGCTTCCACTTCGATTCCGGCATCCTGGATCGCCTGAACCGAATATTTGGTCCGAAGCTCTGCATCCTGGTGACCCGGTTCCCCTTTCAGCATGACGTATTGCAGTTTGCCATCGCCGTTTTTGTCCGCTTCCGGATGTGCTTTCCAGTAATCCACAATCAGCTGACCGGAGATCGTACCGGACTCCTCCGCTTTGGCTCCTACGTAATACACCTTATCCCACTTGTTCATATCTTCCGCCACCGGCTCACGGTTGAGGAATACCACTGGAATGTTCGCTGCCTTGGCCTTGTCAATGATGACACCCGCCGCCGTCCGGTCCACCGGGTTCACGGCCATTGCGTTATATTTCTTAGACACAAACAGGTCCACTTTCTCATTCTGGGTCGGCTGTGCATTCTGGCTATCCACGATATCCAGAGTCGCAACACCTTCCGCTGCTGCGGTCATGGCATTACGTACACCAGTCATGAATGTATCATCAAATTTGTAGATGGCAACACCAATCTTTGGCGTTTCCGTACCGGCTGCTGTCTGGCCTCCTGTATCTGTTCCCGTACTTCCACCTGCGCTGTCTCCGCCGCTGCTACACCCCGCCGCCACAACCATACATGCCGTAATCAAAAGTGTCATCCACGTTTTCTTCATATTCTTCATATCCTAATGACCTCCCCCAAGTTCATTCGGCTTCACCGATGTCTTTATTATGAAAGGGTTTACATTAAATTCGAATACAATATCTTCACCTGTTCTATCGAAATCTTCCTCAAGTTAACACACACCTTCATTTCTTCATTCAGCATTCGTTCCGGCACTCGTTCCAGCATTGGTTCATTGTACAAAAGGAAACAACAGCTTCTGGTTATCCATCCAGAACATATTGTCTGTACTAACCAGCTTGGTCTCAAGTAACACTCTCGCTTGCACCTGTTGATTGTTCAGCCGCGCAACGGCTTGATTCAATCCCAGATAACCTGCACTGTATCCATTCTGGACGATGAGATGATCAAAGACCCCTTCTTGCAATTGCTCCAGTTGCTGTTGTTCACTGCCGAATCCAACAATCCTTACCTTGTCCGCAGAGTTGCGTCGATTCAGTTCATCAGCCGCCCCCAGAGAAGCAGGTTCCTGAAGAGTAATGAAACCATCCACCTCCTGCTGGTCCAGCAATTGCTTCGCAGTCTGCCAACATCCATCCCGTGTATTACATATCGATTTGGGTTCCACTTGAACATTAGGATACTGTACCAAGGCTTCCATGACTCCCTGCTCTCTCTGAATAAGACCAGAATTAAGAGGATCGGGGCCCAATAAAGCCACATGCCCTTTCCCTTCCAAAAGCTCCGCCATAGCCTGCCCGGCCTGTCTTCCCGCCTCAACATTATCCATTGAGATGAAACTGGTGATGCCTTTCACGGGAAATTCATCGTTAAGCACAATGACAGGAACAATGGTTCCATCGGAATTTGTTGTCTGTGCCTCCTGAATGATGTCACTAAGTGCCTTTTCACTTAGGGGATCAACCAATAGAGCTGATGCCCCCTGCTTCAGAGCCGATGCGGCGGCCTCCACTTGAGCCTGCTCTCGCGCACTGCGAGACAACGTTTGGCTGTTGATATTTGCCTGTTTGACCTGCATCTGACTACCCGCGGAGTCCAGAATGGCAGGCGTGTACACATCACCATCGGAAGGGTATGCTTCCACAGTAATCAGTTCGGCTCCGTTCTCTTTGGCAGCCGCTTCGGCGCCAAGCCGGATAGCTTCCGCAAGTTCCCCTGTCCCAGCTGGCGTAATGAGCGCAATACGTGGCGGTACTGCCGTAGTATCGGGACTCGATAAGCCACAGGCGCTACATATGAGCAGACAGCAGTTTGCAACTGTCAGGGTTACTAACCGACGTTTCCGAATTCCAGGGAAACTCGCAGCAACCTTTTTCCAAAACGTACGAATATTCAATCCTTTAACTCTATGGTCATCGTTCCTATTCACTTGGTTGTCTGTCATTAGGCTCGCCCTCCTTCTGCTGCGATTGAATGGGGATCCGAACCCAGACCGTGGTGCCTTCTTCCAACTCACTTGCAAATTCAAGGCCATATGCCTCCCCATAATAGAGCCGAATTCGGTCATGTACGTTGCGTACAGCTACGCCTGATCCTGCACCGCTTTTGACAACCGGACGACCACTTAGTAATCCCGACATCTGTTCTTCCGTCATGCCGACCCCATTATCTGTAATGCGAAACACCAGTTTGTTGTCCTCACGATAAACATCGATCTCAATACTTCCTTCGTCCATGTGGTACTCGATGCCATGAACAATGGCGTTCTCAATCAGGGGTTGAAGCACCAGCTTTAATGTCAGGCAATCCAGGAGCGTCTCATCGGCATTGATGGTATAGTTGAATTTGCGTTTGAACCTCATCTGTTGAATCGTCAGATAGTGCTGCGCATGCTCCAGCTCTTCCCTGATCGTGATAATCGTTTTACCTTGACTAAGACTGATGCGGAACAGTCGCGAGAGTGATGTAATCATCGTAATCACTTCCTCATTGCGGCTCATGCCTACCATGCGCACCACGGAATTCAGCGTATTGTATAGGAAGTGTGGATTGATCTGGGCCTGCAAGGCTTCCAGCTCCAGACGCCGCTTCTGTTCCTGTTCATGGATGATCTCATCCATCAAGGTTCGGATTTTATTGACCATCAGGTTGAAGCGACGGGATAGTCGTTCCACCTCCAGCGGCCCTTCAATAGGCAACTCCACGTTGAAATCCCCGCGCTCTACGGCCTTCATTTTACGTTCCATTCGCCGAATCGGACGAGTCAGACTGGAGGATAAGAACAGCGAGACAAGAATGACCAGTACCAGTACAACGACCAATACACGAATGAGATATCCGTTCACTTCCTGACGCGTTGTCATAATCTCATCCAAATAAGCAACACCGACGATTTTCCACCCGATATTGGCAACGGACTTTACGGTATTCAGCCTTTTCTGCCCATCTGCTTCATCTTCGTAACTGCCGGAAGCCACCAAAGCCTGTTCGATATTCTCGCTTTTGAGTCCCATATACATCAATTGTTGCTGCGGATGGTACACGATATTGCCCGCACTCTCATCGATGATATACACGTATCCTCGTTGCCCCAGACTGACCCGACGGCTCAGTTCATCCATCTGCTTGAAATTGATATCGACCAGCAGGATAACCTGCCGATTCTGACCATTTTGCCGTATCGTTATGCCTTTGCTCATGGAAACGACCCATTTATATGGGCCTGTGTACATGTTCTGAATATGAGGTAACGAGAAACTCAGGTGATCCGGCACACGAAGCGCAGACTGAAACCACCCTTGCTGTGTCACATGGGCGCTGGTTTTTAATTCGGCTGTAGGTCGGTTCTTGAGCAATTTCCCCGTGGAATCAAGCAAAGTAATCGAGATGATATCTTCACGACTGCTGAGCAGTGTGTCAAGCTGTTTGTCCACCAGTTCCCCTTCCCATGTCCCGTCACGCAACATGTGTTCCTCAATGGCACGGTACAGATGCGACATACTGCGGACGTAATCCTCCAGGTTATAACTGACCTGATCCACAATTTGTCTCGTCGTGAGTTCCGCACTTCGCTCGGCAGCCTGCGTGAACTTGTCATGCAGAAGCATCGCCATGATGGTTAGCACCAAGACGATGAAGACGGAAAAGGACCATGTAATAATAAACCGGATACTGCTGACTCTGGACGAACGCAGACGAGAGCGTAATTGAGGTCCCATGGACTTTACCCATCTGGACAACAACTTCATCGGATTGAACCTTCACTTGCCGCCTGGGAAGCCTGTTTACGATATTCTTTGGGCGAGACGCCAATATGTTTTTTGAAACAAAAACTGAAATAATTGGGTTCGGCAAAGCCAACCTGCTCCGCAATCTCAAACGACTTCAGCTCGGTCGAGCGAAGCAGTTCACGCGCTGCCTCCATTCGGATCTGCATCAGGTACTGCAGGAAGGTAAGTTGTACTTCTTTTTTGAAAATGCCACAAAAATAACCGGAGCTGATATGCAAATGTCCGCACACCTTCTGAATGGACAGGTCCGGGTCAGCATAATGCTCTTTCGTGAAAACTAATGCCTGCTCGACAATATCTTTGTATACATGCTGGCGTCCGCTGGCAATGCGATGTTGTACGAGTAGACAGACTTCCCGTACCTTCTTCTGTGCCTCAGTAAGTCCCGGCAGTCGGAACAAATCCGCATACAACTGGAACCCTGCACCAAAGATATCTTCCATCGCTTCTCCTGATGCCTGTGCTGCCTTCCATACTGTTGTTAATACTTCAATTAAATAGAGTTGAATATCACTTCGCCCGTGTTCCACTGTAATTTCCCGGAAAATGATCGCCAGTGCTTCCTCCAGCTCTGCTTGTGTACCTGCCTTCAGGCATCGTGTCAGCGTCTGCTGCTTCAACTCGTCGAAACGCAGCTTGCCCGCCGTCTGTCGCTCTACGTCCGCAATGTATATGATTGAATCTGTCCCGGGCACAAGCCGATAATCCAATGCCAGCAGGGCATCTTCATAGGCATGATTCACATCCGCGAGTGTATCCACAATCTGACCAGAGCCCACCGTAGCCGGGATACGTAAATAGTGGTTGATGCTGCGCATCACATTTTCCAAAGCCTTCTGTTGCCGCTTCGCTCCATCTGTACCGCCCGAGCGATCCACATAGAGCAGGACAATCGTCTCCTGATGCATAAAAGCATGACCAGCCCCATGCTCCGCCCAAACTTCTGCCGCAATGTTAAGTGCAGCAAAGCGCTTCAGTTCAGCATCCTCAGATTGACGCAAGGAACCTCCGGGAATGAATATCTCAGACTGATCCGCTACCTCGGATGTTGTTTTGTTATGTCGCTGTGGGGGCTCGCTGAATACTCCCTCAGACTTCTCCTTCTGTACATCTCCATCCATATGCAGTGTCAATACGGACACCCCATAGCGTTCCCCTGTCAGATCCAATCCGCATTGTTTGGCTTTACTATGAATATATGTTGAGGATTTCTGTCGATGGAGCAAGGTCGCCATCAGATCTGCCTGTAATAAAGGCAAACTGGTATGATAGTGCTCACGCAGCTGCTGTACATCTTCACGCTCAGCCACTTCAGACGCCATCTGGGCGCGCAATCTTGTGAGCAGTTCGGTGAGATGTCCTGCCGAGAACGGCTTCAGTAGATATTCGTCCACACTTAACGAGATGGCTTGCCTCGCATAATCAAATTCATCATATCCAGTCAAAATGACCACCTTTACGAGTGGATTACGTTTCCTCAATCTTTGTGCGAGTTCCAGACCATTCATGAATGGCATGCTGATATCCGTCACCACAATGTCCGGCTCTACCCTCTCCGCCATCTCCAATGCTTCCCGCCCATTCTCAGCCAAACCGACTATCCGCAGATCGAGCGCTTCCCAATCGACCTCTACAACAAGTCCTTCACGCACATCTTCTTCATCATCCACCAGCAGTACCCGGTACACGTTTGGATTCCTCCCTTTTGATGACGGCCTTAGCCCTATCAACGAATATATATGTAGCATTGTGAATCCATTTGATTTCTTATTGCTCACCGAATTGAAGCAAATGCAAAGGCTCATGTTGATCTGTTCCAAGGTTGCCATCATAATATACAATATTATCAGGGATATGTAATCGCTTTCTTTAGTAGAGGTAAGGCAACCCTGTCGGGCAGTGCCTAAGTGAAATGTGAAGGATCGTATATGAATGCTAAAGGTAGGTTAAAGTAATACAAACACGGAAAATTTCGAAGTACTTCTAATAAGAGGTGTTTTGATTCTGACTATAATTCAGTCTTCATTCTTGTTCTTTACGATGATTCGTACTTAATGCTTTAAAATAAATCATTGTTGTATCTGGGTTGGTGTGTCCCATTATCTCGGCCAAACGGTGCAGTGGCGTATGCTCAGCCATGGCGTAGCCAAAACGATGACGCAGGTCGTGTGAACTCAGTCCTTCCAGCCCTGCTGTTATCATTACTTTTTTAATCAGGTGGCGCAGTGCTCTCTCCGTTAAACGATCATTTGTCTTCTCTGAGGGAAAAAGGTACGCACGATCGGTAGCAAGATCAGATAAGTACTGATTCAACATGACAACACACTGCATATTCAGAGGGATCTTACGTTGCACGTTGCGTTTATCTGCGCTCACTGTCAGGTGACCGCTTCGTCTACCAATTTCGATATCATGAGGCTTGAGGTTGCATACCTCCATCGTTCGCAAGCCTGTGTGAAACATAAGGGTGAGGATGGTCTGATCACGAAGGGAATTACCATACTCCACTGCCGCGAGGAATGCCTGCTCTTCTTCCAATGTCATTCGGCGTGGACTTACTTTGTCTTCCGGGATGAATTTTAATGGTTTGGAAGGATCATGACTGAGCCTGGATTCCAAGACAGCCCATTTGAAAAAACGCTTCAGCGTAATCAATCTCCGGTTAATGGTGGCTGGTTTCAATAACATAACTTGGTGAGCATCTTCACGATAACTGACTAAAGTGGATGTATCCACATCTTCAATTCGCAGTGAGAACTCTTCGCTGAGCATGGTGCTTTCCTTGTACCATTCGATAAAGTGCTTCAGATCACTTGCATATTCCTTCACGGTTTTGGGATGTAATTCTCCCTCTTTAGCAAGCATATGTATGAATTCCTCTACTGTCGGTTCCCGCTGCACCGAAACCCCTGATGACTGATTCATTAGAAAATACCTCCAAATCTTGACTTATATTAGCGGACATGGTATTATCATATTAATCGATACATTAGCGGACATCAAGTTCGTGGTTTAAATGCACCAGGTGAGTGTCAATTTTAAATTATACTCGTCATAATGATCGGCTAAAAACTTATTTTTTGGAGGAATCACATGCAAACAGGTACAGTGAAATGGTTCAACGCGGATAAAGGATTCGGCTTTATCGAAACTGAAGAAGGAACAGATGTATTCGTTCATTTCAGTGCAATTCAAGGTGAAGGTTACAAATCTTTGGACGAAGGTCAACGCGTTCAATTTGAAGTAACTCAAGGTAACCGTGGACCACAAGCTGAGAACGTTACTAAACTTTAATTATATGAAAGCTGCCTTATTAATAAGGCAGCTTTTTATTTACACATATGTTGCACAGTAAAGAAAAGATTTCACATCCCAAGATTGAAAGCGAGGTATTCCCCATGGATAAAGAACAATTGATCACAGAAGTAGCTAAGGCTGGCGGTTTCTCCAAGAAGAATGCTGAAAAAGCTGTAACCGTTGTATTGGACTCGATTCTCGAAGCTCTCAAAGAAGGCAAAGAAGTTCAACTGGTCGGATTCGGGAAATTTGAAGTGCAGAAGCGTGAGGCAAGAACGGGAAGAAGTCGGAAAACAGGCAAAGAAATTCAACTACCTGCAGGTAAAGTTCCTGTATTCACAGCAGGCTTAAGCATGAAAGAAGCTTTAAATTAAACAACGCAACAACTTATTGAAAAGAGGTTTTTATTCAAACACACAATGATAATATGGATTTAAATGTCGTGTTTACTACCGTTGATGATATCATTAACTTTTATTCAGGCAAACAGACAAACTCGGATCATACAGAAAATCACACTCATTTGAAGCCCCCATCAACAAAGTCTGATTGTACCCTACGACCACCCACCCGTTAAATTACATTTCATCTTGGACAACAAGAGGCCCTGATCCGCTCAAAACGGTCCAGGGCCTGATTTGCTTGGAAGCCGGCTCCGTCAGGAACCAGCTTATTTGTCTTTTAAGCACAATGCACAACCATCCTATTTGCTGTTCAGAAGTTCGCGCAAGATCTGTAGATCATATGTAGAGACAAGACGTTCCAAATGCGTATCCAGCCATTCCTCATCCTGATCCCACCACTTCAATTCCAGTAACAGTGCAATCGTCTCTTCGTCAAAACGCTTTTTAACAGTCTTGGCTGGATTACCACCAACAATCGTATAGGGTTCAATGTCCTTAACAACGGTTGAATTGGAGGCAACGATTGCCCCGTCTCCAATCGTGATACCAGGCATGATCGTTACATTTTGTCCAAGCCATACATCGTTCCCCAGTACCGTGTCACCCTTATATGGAAGTTGTTCCAGTGTAGGCGTCACACGCTCCCATCCTCCACCAAAAATGTTGAACGGATACGTGGTCATACCCTCCATCCGATGATTCGCGCCATTCATAATGAATGTCACACCTTCCGCAATTGCACAGAAATTGCCGATGACCAGGCGATCACCAATAAAGTCATAATGATGCTGTATCCGGTCATAGAATTGCTCTGGCGAATTTGTGTTATCACTATAATACGTATAATCACCGATGTCCACGTTGGAACGCGGCGGCAGGTTTTGAATGTAACATACCGTACGGATATTCTCATTCGGGAAAAGTTTTGTTTTATCAGGGGCCATATTGTAGTCCCTCCTTTTCCCTATTGTAACAGATATTAAATCTTAAACGGACTAAGTGAGGTCTGCAGCTCTGTCGACACATCAGACAAAATAGCCGCAGATGCCTTGATCTGCTCTACCGACTTGAGCTGTTCATGGACAGAATCGGCAGCCTGTTGTGAATTGGTACTAGCCGTTTGCGCATGGCGAGCGATCTCATGCACAGAAGCTACAATCTGCTCCACGCCTGCGGACATCTCTTCACTTGTCGCAGCCATGTCCTCAATCTCTGTAGCCATACGCAGGTTTGTATCCCGGATCAGGCTGAAGTTTTGCTCCGTTTCCCGGGTCAAGCGCAGTCCTTCCTGTACTTCGTCCTTCACTCTCGACATGGCCGATAGCGATTGCTGCATATCTTGTTCCATGGCTTCGACCAGTTCTTCAATACGATCTGAAGAGTCTCCGGCTTGTTCAGCCAGTTTACGAACCTCGGTAGATACGACGGCAAATCCTCTGCCATGCTCCCCTGCTCTTGCTGCTTCAATGGATGCATTGAGAGCAAGCAGATTCGTTTGATTTGCAATCTCATGTATGGCGGAAACCATCTGGCTAATCTGTGCCGACTTCCCTTCCAGCATACGAATGACTTCATCCGTTGTGGTAACGGAAGATTCAATGGTAGACATCTGCTGAACGGTAAGTTGCACCGCTTCACCTCCGGTTTCAGCCTGTTTGCGTGAATACAAAGCAGAATCCGAGATGCTGGAGGCCTTGTCCGCCATGCGTTGTACGGCTATCGCCACTTCTTCCATGGCCTGCAGATTTTCTTCTGTACTAATTGTCTGACTCTCGGCTCCTTGTGCGACTTGTTCAACGGAGGATGCAATCTGCGCCGATTCTTTGGACGTTTGGTCCGCAATCTTCAGTAGCAGCCCAGTCGATTGCTCTGCTTTCTCCGCAGCTTGAAGTCCTCCTTGAATGATGACCTGGAGATTACTTCTCATCTCATTGTATCCCATGCCCAGCATGCCAATCTCGTCTTGGACGTTGTCCACAACTGGCTGTGTGAAATCGCCCGTACCCGCACGTTTAATCGCTACGGATACCCGTTCGATTCTTACTCTCACCCTGCGAACGTACAGCAGGATCAGGGTAATTGCGACCAACATTGCAAGCAGGAATACGATCAGGAATGTCTTGAGGAACGAGGAGATAATCACATCAATTAACGATTGAGAAGCGCCAACATAGAAAATTCCGATAATCTCTCCGGATGCGTTCTTGATTGGTTCATAGGCCGTCTGATATTTCTGACCCACAACCACGGCTTCACCGAAGTATTTTTCCCCTTGCTGCAAAACGGTCTGGGCGACCTCGTCCGATACCTTCGTGCCAACAGCACGCTTTCCGTCCACCATGACATTTGTTGCAACACGTTCGTCACCTCGGAAGATCGTCACCGTGTCACCAGAAGCTTCTCCAATCTCATCCACCAGTTCAAAGTTTCCTTCCAGCGCGGTATCTCCCTTGAATAATTGTCCGTCCTTAATGGCCCAATCTCCTGGATGCTTATATGTAATGATACTATTCGCCATCTCCAAATCTCGCTTTGCCTTCTCTGTAGCAAATGTCGTGATCCCCTGCCTCATCTCCAGGATTACACTTACCGCCACGGCTGAAGAGAAGACGATAAATATACTGATAACGATCAAACTGATTTTGGTACCGATGCTCATGCTTCGCATGTGTGTGAGCCACCCTTTTCCCTATGTAATTGTGGGGATATTCAAGCCAATTTCGATTCCGTTTCGAATATCACTATAGTCTTATCGGTAGGAGTGATCACAATATTTATAATATTTCAGTGACTTTTATCACAGCAATCAAAATTAAAAATCTAATATTTTACGCATTATCCGTAATCATGTAAGAATGTTCTGCTGTCTGGAAATGTAGAGGAGCTGTATAAGTTGAACTAAAGAATATATACCTGGATACTCCGATGACAGAACAACCTTCCGATCGCTGTTATCCCCAGATTTTTCGATTCCTTTTATAAAGGGGTAGATCCGGGGATAACATATGCTTCCGATGCAGCTTGCTCAGAAAGCTTTTAGGCGAACGTTCCGCTTCTTCAGGTTCTTTCTGTCCTCTACGTTTCATGTAGAAGTGTTTAGTTCGATTTATGTTGCCAACCACATATTTAAGTGTTATATTTATGTTGCCGACAACACAATTAAGAAAGTTGAGGTACATGATGACAGCCAAAGATGATTTCAAAAAGCCTGATAATCTCCAGGAATTAAATAATGAGGAATTCAGTGCAGTAGCGCAGTATCCCATCAGCTTTAGCATTTTTGCTCTGGCACGCTCTCACAAGGGTCTTGCTGCGCAGTTGATTCGGGATACCGGGCTTTTTCCCGGTCAAGAGATTATGCTGATGCAGTTATATGCACAAGACCATCAATCCCAAAACTCATTGGGTCGCACACTTCGCCTGGATCACTCAACCGTAGCCAAGTCTGTTCGCCGTCTGGAAGATGCCGGTCTCGTTACTCGGAGTCGTTCCAAAACAGATGGACGGGTGACCATTGTATCCCTAACAGAAGCCGGACGCGCACTGGAGGATCAAGTGAATAACGCCTGGCGCCAAGTGGAGCAGATCACCACAGCTGGCCTCTCCGAGGAAGAAAAGAACTTACTGTTATCTCTTTCACAGAAAATTGCTGCACAGATTGATTCATCCCTATCCTAAATTTGCTTAACGAATGGAGCGTGTGTACAATGCATACATCTAAAATGAAAGCTATTCAGATTCATCAATACGGAGGACCCGATACATTACAGTTCGAACAGGAAGTCCATAAGCCCCAGCCAGCTGCCGGCGAAGTTCTGGTACGCATTCAGTATGCTGGAGCCATTCCACTGGACTGGAAGATTCGTAACGGCTGGTTGCAAAACGTGTTTGTCAAAGAGCTGCCTTATACACCCGGAACGGCCATGTCAGGCATCGTTGAAACCGTGGGAGAGGGTGTCGATACCTTTCAGCCGGGAGATCGTGTTTTTGGTAATGTGAACGGAAGTTATGCCGAGTATGGTATGGCTCCTGCTACGGATTTGGTGCATATGCCAGACGACCTGAGTTTTGAGGATGCTGCGACCATTAAAGGCGGAGCTGAAGCGGCATGGAAAGCACTGTTCACCGAAGGTGAGTTGGAAGCTGGGCAAACCGTTCTAATCCACGCTGCTGCGGGCGGTGTCGGACAATTCGCAGTGCAGCTTGCAAAATGGAAAGGCGCTCATGTTATTGCTACCGCGTCTGGTGCCAATGTTGATTTTGTTACTTCATTGGGTGCCGATCAAGTGATTGATTACAAGACAGCCTTGTTTGAAGAGCTGGTAAGTAATGTAGATCTGGTTGTTGAATCGGTCGGTGGAGAGATCGAAGATCGCTCATGGGGTGTTCTGAAACCTGGGGGCCGACTGGTATCGTTAACTCAACTGCCTTCTGCCGAAAAAGCAGCGCAGTATGGCGTTACAGCCAAGTTTAATTCCGAATTTCCGACATCAGAGGATCTGTACACAATCGCTCAGCTAATCGCTAACGGTTCCCTCCGCTCAGAGATTGATTCTATCTTCCCTTTAAGTGAAGCGAATCAAGCGCATGCCAAAAGTGAGGCCAGACATGGACGAGGCCGGATTTTGCTGGATGTTCGCTCCGTCTAACCTGACAAAGCAGAGCAAAAAGGGATTCGATCTGACCATCGAATCCCTTTTCTTATTCTCCATACAACAACGTTGCTCTTGAGAAGATATCTCTTATTTGGATGTAAGGCTTACTTGTGCAGCGGTTTGATCCCAGTCCACGGTAAGTCCCAGTCCTTCTGAGATGAAGCGTACAGGCACGAGTGTGCGACTGTTTTGAATGATCGCTGGTGCATCAATTTCAAGTGTCTCTCCATTTACGGTTGCGGTGCTGCTTCCGATCTTGAGCACAAGGGTCTGGTTATTCAGAACAGCTGTTACCGACTTCGCCGTTTTGTCCCAAGTCACTTCTGCACCTAGTGCTTCGAGAATTGCGTTCACAGGTACCATCACTCGGCCACTTTGCTGCAGCGGGTCCTGATCCGGGAATGTGATCAATTTACCATCGAGTGTTACGGTAATGGTTTTGTCGGTTGTTCCGGATGAAGTGTTCGAACCTGTCTCTTCTGGAGTCTCAGGCAAAGGCGTTACTTCACGTCCAAGTTGCTCTTGCAGATTCGTAAGACGGTTCAGTGCAAATGTCGTCAGTGACCCGGCTGCCATGGAGCCCATGCCTCCGCCCCCACCGCCAAAGTTACCACTAGGGCGTGTCTGCGTATTATCTGTACCCGCTGTTGCATCTGTTGTACCGTTTCCAGTTGCGGCACCCGGCTGAGTTGGAGGTGTCATTCCTTCGAAACCTTCAGGTGGGGTCATGCCTTCAAATCCTGCAGGTGGTGTACCGCCCATACCACCTGCCGCGTCTGCATTTGCAGAATAAGCGATGTTGGATTCAAACTGTTCTGTCGTATAAAACTTCGTTGGGTCTGCTTCCACATAAGGACGAATCTCATCGGCAAGGTCAGTAATACGATCCTGAATGCCTTCCATATAGTCCGTCAGTTCATTGACGTAGCTCAAATATTTTTCCTTATACTCCGGCACAGCAAGCAGGTTGTTGATCATCGGTACATTTTCCATGTTAATGCCCAGTACCGGCTCGTCCACAGATACGTTTGTTGCGTTGGTGTTGGTCGTGGTTGATCCGGTCGTTGTGCCACGTCCGCCTCCAGCCGAATACCCATTGAAGGACATGTTGAAGTCCCAAGGAACAACGGTGAACTTGCCAGCGGCATCACTGTAGAGCATGTAGTTGTGCCCTTTGTCGCCGTTATAGCTGTCATAGTTGCCAAAAACCATGTTGCCTGCAATATATTGAAGCGCTGAATCCACGTCCAGTACACTTTCAATATCACCTTTTTCACCTTCTGGCATCTCGTTCAGCGTTTGGATGAAGGATTTGAGTTTGGCTTTGTCTTTATCCGTACCCAAATCTTTGGTGATTGTACTGTAGTCACTGCCCTCTTCATATTGAAGATAACTCTTCTCATCCGTATCATAGAGGACGCCTTCTTCGTAATCCTCACCATAGTTGCGCTCCAGATAGCTATCATCCACCGCTTCAACGCCAGTATAGAAACCAATAAGCTCGCCGTTAACGTACAGATTAACATAGTTCGTCATTGGTACATCCATGCCAATGCTGCGCAGTGCTTCATAGTGAAGAACTTCACGCATATACGACGGATCGGCGTAGTTATTGTTTAGTACCATTTTGTCCAGTCCAAGCAAGGTTTGTGTTTTGTCATATTTATCAAACTTCAGTCTGAAGCTGTAACGGTCCGAATCTTCCATTGAGGCTACAGCTTTCAGGGTCAGATTGCCCTTGGTGGAGAAACCGACATTGTCCAGCTTGTTGCCATCCACTTCCACACTAACATTCTTATAATCCTTATCCAGCGGACTTTCGAGCATGCTCTTCCAGTCTGCATCATCAATCGTTACATTCACATCAATGACGTTATCCGTCTGAAACAACGATTCATAAGCTTGCGTCACGCCTACACTCGTGGTTGTCGCTGTACTTTCTGCGGCAAATGCCGCATTCGGACTTCCGATCAGGCCAAAAGATGTCGTTACCATCGTCACGGATAATGCCGTTACTGCAGCTTTGCGTAATAAAATATTCAAATGATGAATCCTCCTTCTTGGGTTTCTGTTAAGCAACTGAGGCTTATGTAACCATGGTAGGGGACAAACCTTTAGTGAATCTTAAACGCGATCAAAAATGATATGTATCACTATGAAATTTTCATGGATATACAAGAAATATAATGAAAAAAAGCGCAATTATAACCTTGGAACCGGTTCATAAGTCCTATTTTGATGCGAATATCTAATATTAATATGCCTATATAACGATATATCTGAAGAGTAGAACTTACCTGGAGTTCATATACGTGAATAGCAAAACCCATTACGAAAAACTTTTAGAAACAAAAGAGAATTTGATCAGACAGGATATTTAGGGACGATTTCACAGTTTTTAAGTCAACAATTACATAGCGTGTACAACACCCAGGGTAAGTCCTTCGTCACAATCGTAGAAGGAGTGAACCATCTTGTTTAATAAGCTTCGCTGGAGTACCATGCCTTTCTTTATCAAAAATTTGGTGATTTCATTCGGCAGCATCATGTTGATCGGTGTAATCCTGATTACTGCCGCGTATCAATTGCAAAAAAATATCTTGGTTGAACAGTTGCACGACCAGGCTACCGTCATCACCCAGAAATGGTATGACGATCTCGACACTGCCAAAGTAGCAGAAGCGGCTAAGGAAAAAAGCTACTCCGGTCCTGTACAGCTGGAAATGAAAACTTATCTCGATTCCATCCATGAATTCTATCCAAACATCGCGCAAGCGTACATTTTTGGTTCAGAACTTGAGGAAGGAAACGGAACGTCCATCATCGCGATTCCAACCAACCTGTTGGAACCATTCGAGGAAGGTAATCTGCCCGCAGGTGCCATGTACCCGCTTCCTCAGAATAACGTCGTAGTGCTGGAACAGATGAAAAAGGACGGAAAGCCTGCCTTCAGTGATTTCTACACGGATGAGTACGGAACCTGGACCACTCTGATCTATCCGATTAATAACGCAGATGGCTCCATGTACGCTGCTCTTTACTTCGATGTAGATGCAAGTGCCGTTCCAAAAGGCCTGAACAAACTGCTTACGTACGGTTTGATGTTCCTGATCGGTTTCCTGATCCTGTTCATGGTATTGCAATTCATTTTGCTGAAAAGAACGTTGCTTCCGATCCGCAATCTGATGAAAGGTATCGAAGAAGTCAGCACGGGTAATCTGGACGTAACCATCGATACCGGGCGAGATGATCTGGGTATCATCAACGAGAAGTTTAATGCGATGATCCATCGCTTCAATACAACCATCTATAAAGTACAGAATGCTTCACATCACCTCTCGGAATCTTCCAAACAACTACTGGGCATTTCCGAGAAAAATAATGTGAACATTCAATCCATCAGCACCAATATTCGAGAAATATCTACTGGACTGGTGTCACAAGACAAAGCCACTGTGGAGAACGCACGCGCCATGACAGAGATGTCAACGGTAGTTCAGACGATCGCCAGCAGCTCAGCCGATGTGGCAGATGAAGCACTCAGCATGGAGCAGCGCTCCAGCACAGGTAATGTGGTGATGCAACAAGTCATTGAGCAGATGCGTCTGATCTCCGGTGCGGTGCAAAATACGTCAAATTCGATTCAGTCTTTGGAAAATAACTCGAACCAGATTAGCAACATTGTTAACGTGATTACGGAGATTGCTGGACAAACCAACTTGCTTGCACTTAACGCTTCAATCGAGGCAGCCCGCGCAGGTGAAGAAGGAAGAGGTTTTGCGGTGGTTGCAGGTGAGGTACGTAACCTTGCAGAGCAATCGCAGGAATCAGCGAAGCAAATTCGACAGTTAATTGAAGAAATTCAACGGGATATCATTCAGTCTTCCGAGGCGATGCAGTTGGGTTCCAAGGAAGTTACCAAAGGCTTGGAAGTTACCCAAGAGACTGGCGTATTTTTCGAGAATATTCTGACTGCTACGAATAAAGTTGCAAACCAGATTCAGGATATCTCCAGTTCTACTGAAGAGATCTCAGCAAGCACACAAGAAATGTCTGCCACAGCCGATGAACTGTCTGCCAATGTCAGCAAAGCAGCAAGCAGCAGTAAACAAATTGAGCAGTCAATTGATGAGCAGGAAGCCTCCATGGCAGCCATTGTGAGTGCCTCCGATGAGCTCTCGGTTGTATCCGAGCAACTGCAAGAACTGATCTCATTCTTTAAAGTACGTGCAGAATAGAATTAATAGGATATAGATAACAAGAATACGACACAGTAAAAACCAAGGCTCATGAGTGACTACACTCAAAGCCTTGGTTTTTTGTTGTTACCAGGGTAGGTGGGTAGGTTCTAGTTCTATACTTCCCGGTATCATTTAACAGACAGTATTTCTTCTGCTCTTATCATCATCTTTTTCTCATCATTGTAGCCGGATTGTTCGGATCGAAATCCAGCATTAAGAATAAGATCGGCCTCACTATTCGATATATATTGAACCTGCTCCGGTGTAAGGGTTATTTCAACTTTTTCTGAATACCAGCTATCTTTCGTTAATTTCGTTACCAATTCTTCACTGGTACTCGACCTCGGCGGGAGAAGCGTCTTGCCATCCATTTGCAGATCGATATCAAAAAGCTGTTTCGAATGGAAAATCTCGTGGTTGACATCTTGTCCTCTATACCTTATTCCCGGTTGAAAAGTGAAGTCGTGATCACCAGATTGTTGGACACTTAATCGGAGTTCATAATCACCCAATTGTCTGGTTGCCGTCATCGTCTGTCCCTCTCTTTGAATCCGGTCTGCTGTATCGTTGCTTTCCAATGATGAATCGGAACAACCGAGTAGGACAAGACACATCATCAGGATGTAGGAGAAATATTTCAAGGTAGACCTCCTCTCATTCTAATATATAATTTGGCTCTTAGATTTTGGACGCAGGGTAAGAGTTGAAAGTTTCAATTTCTATAAATTCAATTTATTTTTATTTATGGAAATAATGATATATTTTAAAACTTTACTATGATATAGTTACTCTACATTTAGCAAATAAAACCAGAAAAGAGGATATCATGAAAAAGACATTTTTGCTCAGTTTAGCTATGTTCCTACTACTTCTCCCTTTTTCCTCAACAACATTTGCGTTCCAAGAAAGACTTACGGTTTCTGAGAACATGACCTTTACAACAAGGTTATTATCAGACAATTCTAGATATTTATTCAATTTCAATGTGCAAGGTGACGTTGAGTTGAGAAATGTTAAGAAAAAAACTTTGATTTGGAGCACCAATCTCAAGGAACGCAGAGTTGTTATGCTTGTTATAGATCAATATAACGGAAGACTGAAATTGACGGACTATAGCAATACTCCCTACTGGACATCCGACAATCAGGCATGGGCCAATGCGTGGTATGGCCCGGGAAATGTACCTGAAAATCTTGTGGGCGACCTGCTAATCATGCAAAATGATGGAAATCTAGTTCTCTATAATACAAAGAATATAGCTAAAGGATGGTATCCTGTCTGGGCCACTAACACAGGTGGAGGAATACACGATTAATCCATCCTATTTGAGCCGTGAACATTAAAGATCACAAGACATCTAACATATCTGTATGTCCACCAAGGCATGTGTGATGACCAATAATATGGTTATCACACATGCCTTTTATTTTTAACAATTTATTTTGAGAAATAATCCCTTGCCCTCTTGACCCGCTTACCATCCCCCATTCATACCATGACAATGATCACATCCATCTCCCCTGTTCAAGTGCTACAGTTGTTAACGACCAACTGACCATAATAGTAAAATAGTCAATACAGGACTTACCTTACCATTATCCTTTCAACCTACAAGGAGGTGTATATGCGATGAAAACGATAGATCGAAGGCAACAGGTGATGGATTCTGCCGAGAAATCCTTTGCCTTGTTTGGCTACAAAGCCACTACGATGGAGCAGGTTGCGAGACTTGCCAATGTGGGCAAGGGAACGATCTATACTTTTTTCAATAATAAAGAAGAACTGTTTAGCGAGATTCTGCGCTCAATCATTGCGGATATGAGACAGATTACAGAGCAGACGGTGAAGGAAGAGAACTCCTTTCTGGATAACGTGCATATGAGTATGGATTCTTTGCTGGAGTATAGGGAGGAACATGAGCTGTTGATCAAACTCTTTCAGGAGGTCAACGAGTTCGGTACGCCACAGGCCAAGGAAGGTTTGCAGAAAGTGGAGACAGCCATTCTTGAATATCTGGAGCGTCAGGTGAGCCGTGCCATGGAATTAGAGCAGATTCGCAGAGACGATCCCAAGCTGGTTTCTTTTGTCCTGTTGAAGCTGTATGTCACATTAACCTCGGATTGGAACAAAACGCATCCTACGCTGCATAAGGATCAGATCAAGGATTTTGTGGCCCTCTTTCTCAAGAGTGGCTTATCCCCCATCTAGAGAAAGGTATGCCCCTAGTTTCAACACATAATAGAGATAGAACAAACGGATTAGCGTATGGATAGGGAGAGAACATGATGAAATCATTCCACGTGTTTGGGCAGGATCTGAAGTCCGCCTTTAAAAAACCAAAAGTATTTATTCCGATTCTCGTTGTACTGTTCATTCCGGTGCTGTATAGTGGCCTGTTCCTGAACGCATTCTGGGACCCCTATGGCAAAATGAATGAATTACCTGTAGCCGTGGTCAACACGGATCAGGGTGCAGTCTACAATGACAAATCACTCGAGGTCGGTCAGAATCTGGTCGATGAATTGAAAAAAAGTGATGATTTCAAATGGCAATTCGTGACTCGTGAACAAGCAGAACAAGGTATGCAAGACAACACGTATTATATGACGATTGTGATTCCGGAGGACTTTTCCACCAAAGCAACAACCCTGATGGATGAGCACCCTGAGCCGGCAGACCTGATCTATGAACCCAATGAAGGATACAACTTCCTCGCGGGTCAGATTGGCGGCACGGCGGTCAAACAAATTCGCTCCAAAGTCGCTGCCAAAGTCACAGAATCGTATACCGAAACGTTATTGGATCAGGTCGAAAAAATCTCTGGCGGTTTGGCGGATGCCGGGGATGGCGCAGGTCAGATTCATGATGGTGCGATCACGCTGGATGAGGGTACTGCTACATTAAAAGAGAACCTGTCCAAACTGGCCGCTGGCACCGACAAGCTCGAAGCGGGCGTAGTTACATTAAAAGAAGGTACGTCCACTCTTGCCCAAGGCACAGATGATCTTCATACTGGCGCGAGTGCCCTGTCCGATGGATTGTCCCAATTGGCGGCAGCAGGCACGAAGCTTGGTAACGGTGCATTGCAGGCTGCAGTGGGTGGCAAACAGTTACAGGCAGGGATTCAATCCGCTCAAGAAGGTGCAGCTAAGCTGGATGCAGGACTGGTAGCTTCTGAGGAAGGAAGTGCAAAGCTGACTGCTGGGCTGCAAAGTTCTGTTGAGGGCAGTGGCAAAGTAAGCGAAGGTGCTAAGGCCGTTGCGCAAGGTCTTGCTCAATTGGCCGAAGCGAGTCCCGAGCTTACCGCAAGTCCAGCTGTGCAGCAACTCCTGGCAGCAAGTCAGGCAGTTGCCGCTGGCAGCGAACAAGTGTATCAGGGCGGGCAGCAATTGGTCGCTGGCAGTCAAAACCTGCATGCTGCACAGCAACAACTGCATCAAGGCAGCAGCCAGTTGGTACAGGGTGAACAACAACTGGTACAAGGAGCTACGCAGTTATCCGCCGGACAAGAAAAGCTTGCAACGGGGCTGAAACAGTTCAATTCCAAATTATCCGAAGCAGCCGCTGGCGGAGCCAAACTTGCGGATGGTTCAGGTCAATTGAATGCTGGTACAAGCAAGTTGGTTGCGGGTGTAAGCCAGTTCTCAGACGGCATCTCAACCCTTGCAGATGGCTCACATAAGCTCGATAACGGTGCTGGTCAATTAAAAGAAGGTACGCTTAAGTTAACAGATGGCTCTGGTGAACTTGCCACCAAGTTGAATGAAGCGGCTGAGCAGACGGGCAGTGTGAAAAAGACGGATGAGCTGGTAACCATGTATGCAGAGCCTGTTCAGGTCGATGAACATAAATATAATGAGGTACCTAACTACGGTACAGGATTCTCGCCATACTTCCTGTCACTCGGGCTATTTGTCGGCGCATTGATTGCCACACTGGTTGTACCCACACGTGGCAGCACAGTTAGCCAAGCAAGTGGCTGGAATCGTTTTGTGAGTAAAACGCTGGCTTTCACACTCATGAGTGCAGCGCAGTCCCTGCTTGCTTCATGGCTGGTCTTATACGGCTTGGGTCTGGATGTTCAGAGCGTTCCATTGTTCCTCTTATTCAGCTTTGTTACCAGCCTAAGCTTCATGTACATCATTCAGGCGCTAGTGACGTGGCTAGAGAATCCGGGACGATTCCTCG
This sequence comes from Paenibacillus sp. FSL P4-0176, assembly GCF_037975265.1. Lineage (NCBI taxonomy): Bacteria > Bacillati > Bacillota > Bacilli > Caryophanales > Paenibacillaceae > Paenibacillus > Paenibacillus sp. FSL P4-0176. Next base: position 1,247,745 of record NZ_CP150242.1, on the reverse strand, counting down.
CGATTCTGATGCTGATCTTCCAGCTCACCACCAGCGCAGGCACCTTCCCGCTCGAACTGATTCCAAATTGGCTGAAAGTGTTTAATCCATGGCTGCCTATGACCTATTCGGTAACAGGTTATAAAGCAGTTATCTCAAGTGGACAGTTCGGTGTGGCTTGGGATCAGATTGGTATTCTGTGCATCTTCGCCGTGATTGGCCTGGGAGGAACCTTAACGTATTTCCTGATGCCTCATACCACGGAGAACGCAAACGTCAGCAGTGAAGTCTCACTTCACCTGTAAAAAGTAAAATAAAAAGCAAAGGCATGTACCTAAGCCGCACCCTCTTCTGGACAACAAGAGGTGTGAGTTAAAGTACGCCTTTGCTTTTTTAGTTTGAGATAAAATCTAAGTTTGCTAACTTCATATTTCTAGTATGTAGAGTAAATGTCAGAACTTGAGATAGCGAAACTAAACAATAGCACGAGCAAAATAAGTAATACATACATCGCTGTACCGATGATTCCACAAACAAGTCCAGCAATGGCCAATCCTCTGCCTTGCTCCATGCGAACTCTGATCTCTTTGAAGGCTAAAGATGCAAATATAATCGCGACGATTCCAATTAAAATTCCCACATAAGGAATCGTGACGGACAGAATCCCCAAAACTAGTGATACAATCGACTTACTATTGGTCTTTGGTACTACATAAGGCGGTGGTGGCAATGTATCGTTATAATAACGATCTACATCATTTTCGCGATGTTCCAAGGTAAATCCTCCCTGTTCTTTAAGTATGTTCATTATAATCGATTATTAGGAAAAACAATATCCATATTGTGTTAATTATAAATTACTATATAAATCCATAATCTTATAGATTGTACTTCAAGGATATGAATTTAAGAACCGTTTATCCTTGTGATGATATAAATCAAGAATACTTCTAACATATAGATATTATTATAGTCGTAATACTTTTCTGAATATCTTTGGGGGATCACTACGATGAGAATCGATAAAGTCATGAATATACTTATGATTTTGATGCTTGTGATCATCGCTGTTTATCGAAATAATGTAGCTGTACTATGTTTTAGTATTATTTTGTTTGGAATCATGAGTTATACGACATTTAGAATTCGAACCCATTGGAATGTAGCAACTTATATCTTGTTGACCCTTGTACTGATTATCTGGAACATATACCTGTGGACATAAGCTATTACTTTCAAAAAAAAAGAACGCACTCCCTTATTACTCATAGGATTGCGTTCTTTTGACATTTCTTAGATTTGGAATGCCTTCTATCCTTCCACTTTCACCCGCTGTAAAAACGTCCGGGTACGTGCGAGCCTCGGATTGCCGAAAATCTGCTCTGGTGGACCTGCCTCTGCAATCTCCCCGTTATCCATGAAAAATACACGATCCGCAACGTCACGGGCGAAGCCCATCTCATGCGTGACAATCATCATGGTCATATTTTCCTGTGCAAGTTGTTTGATTACGCGTAGTACCTCCCCGGTCAGCTCTGGATCGAGTGCCGATGTCGGCTCATCAAACAGGAGGATATCCGGTTGCATCATCAGTGCACGAGCGATGGCTACACGCTGTTTCTGTCCACCGGACAGATTACCAGGGTAGACATCGGCCTTGTCCGAAAGCCCTACTTTGCCGAGTAATTCCAGACTGCGGTACCGAATGACGCTTGAGCTTTCTTTTTTCAAAGTTTTCGGTGCAAGTTCCAGATTATCTTGTACGGTCAGATGCGGGAACAAGTTGAAATGCTGGAATACCATACCCATACGATCCGTCATCTTGCGAATATCTGCGGCACCCGCGTAACGGCCATTATCAACCAACGTCTGATCCTGAATGCGAATCGTTCCGCCCGAAATATCCTCCAGATGAATCAGGCTGCGCAGCATCGTACTTTTCCCCGAACCCGAAGGCCCGATCACCGCAATTACTTCGCCTGGTTCCACGTTGAAGGATACCTGTTTCAGCACATCAAGTGTGCCGAATGATTTTCTCAATTGATTTACTTCTATTATATGTGTCATATGCAGACAGTCCTTTGATTGATCAGATTTAATTTATTCAAATGAAAACCGCTTCTCAAGTGCCTTGAACAGCACGGTGAGTACGAGTGTCATGAGCAGATACATAACCGCCGCCACGAAGAAAGGTAACAGCTTTATGTCGCGATTTACCGCCGCTTGGGCGTAATACAACAGCTCAGGCACAGCCACGGCATAGAGCAGTGCCGTATCCTTGATGAGCGTAATGGACTCATTGGCCGTTGCGGGCAATACTACACGAATCATCTGAGGAATAATGACTTTGGTCATCGTCTGCCACTTTGTTAACCCCAGTACCTTAGCTGCCTCATGTTGACCTTTATCAATGGAAAGCAGTCCGCCCCTGAAGATTTCAGCGAAGTACGCCGCATAGTTCAAGATGAACGCAATCCCCGCTGCAACAAAACGATCAAACACCAGATACTCTCCAATCACCGGAAGCAACGGTAATCCAAAGCAGAAGAATAGAATTTGGAGCAGCAGCGGTGTTCCTCGCATCACATATACATACGTATGGGCAATCCATGCCAGTGGTTTAATTTGGCTTCTCATCGCAAGCGTGACCGCAAATCCAAGCGGTACAGATAACACGATCGCTAGCAAGAACATGAAAACGGTGGTCTGCGCACCCTCTAGCATAGGTTTTAAAATGGTCGATAAATAATCCCAACTCATTGTTTTGTCTCCTCTAATCTGTTAACCCCGCATTCCTCTGGGGCATGAATCGCTCCAGCATGGAATACGGGGTCCGTTTTGTTTCTAACTATATATCAGGTGTGTAACCTGCCTATTTCAAAACCTTATCTTCACCCAACCATTGGGTGGAGATTTTAGCAGCTGTTCCGTCTGCATTCAGCTCATCCAACGCTTTTTGCAGCTGATTCAGAAGCTCTTCATTGCCTTTTTTAATACCAATGCCATATTGTTCCGGTGCAAGAGATTCATCCATCAGTTTGAATGTTCCCTCTTCTTTGGACATGTAGTATCTCGCTACCACTTCATCAATGATGACCGCATCCAGACGTTTTGTCTTCAGATCCGTCAGTGCAAGCACGTTATCCTTAAATTCGGAAGCTTTCACTTTATCCTTCAGCGGACTTGCTGCTAGTGCATCTGCCGCGGAGGATAGTGCCTGCAATCCCACATTTTTACCATCGAGTTCATCCAGCTTTGTGATTGGCGAGTCTGCCAAGGTAATAGCTACCTGACTGTTTTCCAGATACGGCTTCGTAAAGAGCACTTTCTCTTTACGCTCATCCGTAATGGTGTACCCGTTCCAGATCATATCGATCCGGCCACTGTTCAGCTCTGATTCTTTGGAAGACCAGTCGATTGGCTGGAATGTGATTTCTTTACCCATTTTCTCCGCTGCAGCTCTTGCGTAATCAATATCAAAACCAACAATTTCATTTTGCTCGTCCCGGAAGCCCATTGGAGCAAACTTGTCATCAATTCCTACAACAATCGTGTTATCGTCTTTGCTTGCGGAACTGGAACAACCAGCCACAATCAATACACATATACTAATGAATAATAGTAAAATCGCTTTTTTTCTCATCTCTCGAACCCCTCCATGTCTATAACCAAAACCCAAACGCTTTAGTTCGTTACCACGTTATCAGAGATTTATAATAACATAGCATGGGAGAAGAGTCGAGTCTCTTGCTTATTTCCTTCTATTTCATGCAGCTTAATTGGCAACAATCTGTGAAAAAGCCTCTTTCACTTGTCCCGGTTCCACCAGCTTCTCGCGTACAGTCGAATTCCATAACTCCGGATTCTGAAGCTCCTTTAATTCCGTACCTGTCCATTGTTGGGCAGATTCACGACGTAAGGTATGGCTGGTATTGTCAAACTGGTAGACGATCTGCTCCAGATTATCGATCATAACAAAGTTCGCAACCGCATTATATACGAGTATCCGCTCAAGTTCCTCTGCATCCATCTCACGCGTATCCAAGCTATAATTCACTTGAGCTGTGAACGTCTCCGGGTACAGTTGGTAACCATTCAATCTTTCACGTAAAGGTAAAGCCTGATTCAGATGACTAAGGTTTGAATTATCACCCATGTAGGGACTGCGATATTTGGCTAAAGCGGCAAAATTATGTGTCAGCGGATTCTGCTGCTCTTCCTCGTACCGAGTCTGTTTCGCCTCGATCTTCGGATTAACCAAGCCTTCAACAATCACTAAGCCACTGATGCCCAACACAACAAGTGTTATAATCCATATGTTTCTAATTCTCATAACGCATCACTCACTTCATACTTACTAACAATCCGATACGCCCGATGCACAACCAAAGGAATAATAACACTCAGTAATGGGATGGCAAAGGCAATGACGATCACAGCAAACTGATAGGGTCCATCCACCTGAATGGGTCGATTAAACCAGATGTTGCTTCCGAATCGTAACGCTGCCTGCGTTCCCCATAGTACGAGTATTAATGCTGCCCACAACCACCATATCCTGCGATTCCACTGCACTAAGGCAGGGATTCGAATAACCGTGGTTTTCACGGAGGTTGCAGAATCGTTCGTCTTGTTGATCAACAGATACAATACATACATGCCACCAACAATGAGACTCACGATCATAAGCAGATTGTTTATGGCGGAGCCTTGCATCAGCACTCTCATTGGAATGGTAATGATCCAGGCTACGAGGCTATAAATCAGAGCAGACTGCAACAACGCTGTCCAGTAAGGAACACGTTGTACCCTTCGATGGTCACTCATCACTTCATCCATACCAGCGATATGCTGAATGGCGGTCTGGAACGCCTTCTCTTCACTCATCCCCTGCGAGATATAATCGTCAATCCGCGCAGCGAGATTGCTGTGAATCTCTTCTTTTAATTCTCGATTGTCTAATGTATCTTGTGCGTGAGCGAACAAACGATTCACATGACGAGTGATGCGAGCTTCCAATCTCATAGGTCTTCATCTCCTTTTTCTCCAGTGACAATCATGCAATCAATCAGTGCCTTGGCTGCTTGCCAAGCATGAACCTGCTCTCTATAGGCTTTAAGGCCTTGCGTTGTAATTCGGTAATATTTGCGTCGTCCTCCCTGCGTCTCTTCCCCCCAGTAGGACTCCACATATCCACTCTTCTCCAGCCTCTTCAAACTGGAATAAAGCGTAGGTTCCTTCAATTCAAACTGCTCTCCGCTCTTACGATAGATCTCCTTAATAATGCTGTAGCCATAGTTATCTGCGGGTATAAGTACACTCAGAATGATGGGGTCAATATTGCCCCGAATCAGATCACTGTTAATCACTTGCACATCCATCTACGAGTTTCACCGACTTTCTTCCGTCCTGTGTATACTATAAGACATATTACTATGTCTGTAAAGGTAATATGCATCGTGTAGTATATCCTTAACAAGCAAAGCAACCTTTATCCCCTTATCTCCATCTGAAAGATATTGGGAGGTGATAGAATGAAATCGCTAACTAGTACAGATCAAGGAAACGAATTGATGCGGTCTATGTAGAAAAAGGCCAACTCTCCATCTGGAGAATCTGGCCTTTTTCTGTGTTTCTATCTTTTCTATACTCTTGTAAGCTCCTACTCACTCTCAACCCTATTGCTGCACTTTCTCGCGATCTTTCCCTTTATCGGATTCACCCGCGTTTTTGTTCGCGGCATCGCGATCCTGCTGCATCTCTTCCACCGTTTTCACCTTAAGACGTGCTGCACCTTCATATTCCTTTGTTGGAATAAGGTCGCCAGCAGCGAGTCTCGCTTCTGCGGCAGCGATAGCGTCACCATACTGTGGCAACCACTGGGCCTGTGCAACCAGCATCTCGTCGACCATCTGCCAGATTTCTTTTGGATTACATACGGCACCCACGAGCGGGTCCATCATAAATGCCTGACGAAGTAATTTGTCGTCTCCGTTCACCGCGGCTTCAACCGCGAGCCGTTGCACGGAAATACTCACATTACATACCGCCGCCGGGCCAAGGGGCAGATCCCCTACATGCGGCATAGAGATCCCGTTGCGATCCACATATCCCGGTGCCTCAATAATCGCATCATCCGGCAGGTTGGAGATGACTCCATTATTAACGGTATTGAAATGTCCACGATAGACACGTCCCGTCTCCAGCCCTTCAATAATGTATGAACCGTGCTCCTCGCCCCGTTTTTCCGGAATGAATTGCATCGGTTCATCCTTCATCCAGTTAGGAAAATCAGTCTCAAACCAGTTGCGCCCCTCGGTACATACGCGCAGATACCCACCTGTCTCTCCATTGATCCAGTTGCCCAGGTCGATCCATTCGTTGATCTCTTCCGGATGTTTGCGGTACCACGGCACATATTCACTCAGATGACCATTTGATTCCGTACTGTAGTACCCGAAGCGCCGCAGCATATCAATCCGTACTTTCTCGGTGCGGCTGTACTCCGGATGTTTCTCGAAAGCTTCGAGCAGATCTCCTGTAAGGTCCTTACCTTCATGAGATGCCTGGATATACCAGGTCTGATGGTTGATGCCGGCACAGACAATATCCACTTCACTCTTTTTCAATCCAAAAGCTTCCGCAATCTGATGATGGCCATGCTGTACGCCATGACACAGTCCGATCGTCCGTACACCACCGTACTTGTTGCATGCCCATGTGAGCATCGCCATCGGATTGGAATAGTTCAAGAGCAGCACGTCCGGTGCGCTCTGTTCACGAATATCTTTACAGATGTCCAGCATCTCAGCAATTCCGCGTTGTCCATACATAATCCCGCCTGCACACAGCGTATCGCCGACACATTGGTCTACCCCATATTTCAGTGGAATGTCCACATCGGTTGCAAATGCTTCCAGTCCCCCAACACGAATCGTACACAGTACATACTTTGCATCTTTCAACGCTTCTTTACGATCTGTTGTTGGCTGAATCTGAATATTCAATCCATTCTCACGGATATCCCGCTGACACAGCTCAGTCACCATGTCCAGATTGTGCTGGCTAATATCGCAGAACGCAATCTCGATGTTGTTAAACTCGGGTACCGTGAGCAAATCCCTTAACAATCCCCGTGTAAATCCGATACTTCCTGCCCCGATAAACGCCACTTTAAAAGACATCCCTATGTCCTCCCTTAATCCGAATCTTTCGCTTCGGTTAATGACTCTCTTCATGAAATCATTGTACCAACCGCATATAGGGAAGCGTTATCAAAATCATGACCTGTTCAAGATCTTGTTGTCAAAAATCCTAACTTTTACGCGCTAGCTCCAATAATCCAGTTGTATTCGAAATAACTGCAATCGGCTCATTCATCGGACGGGTACTGACTGACATGTCGTTCCATAGAGGAGCGAAATTCAACCGGCGTACGACCTGTATATTTTTTGAACAACATATGAAAATACTGACGACTGCCTACTCCAACATAGTCAGAGATTTCCGAAATCGGGATATTCGTCTGCTGAAGCAGCATCTTGGCCTTTTCCATGCGAAGCATCGTCAGGTAGTCGGTAGGTGTGCGCTGCGTGTGCTGACGAAAAATACGATGTAAATAGCTAGGATGCAGATTGACTGCTGCCGCGATATCCTTCATCTGAATGTTGCGATCCATATTGTGATGCATGAATTCAATGGTTCGTTTGACATACAGCTCCGCCTGATCTGGCGCACTCCGGCTCATTTCTCCGCGCAGACGTGCAACACGGACCAGCAACTGAATAAACAGTGTACGCACCAGCATACCCTGTTCCGGGGACGAGAGATTCCGGGCTTCGCGGTGATGCAACCTTTCCTCAGGTGGAATAATCCTCATTGACGTGGGCGCTCTTCCTTGCTCCAGTAGACCACGCTGATCGAGTTCCAGCACCAGACTTTTCATAATATGATACACTTCTTCCGGGTCAGGCAGTACCAGATATGGAGAAGCATTAGTGAGTAGAGTGTGGACTTCTTCCTCTTCCAGCGCAAGCTGGCGGATGGATAGCTGTCCGGGAGACGAGGTGGAGAAACCAAACTCCACATTGAGCATCCGGCAAGGGACACCATCTTCCACCAGCAAACGGTGCGGGACACCTGCGTCGAGCATAATGAACTGCCCTTTTTTCAAAACGGCCTGCTCTGAACTCCCATCCGGCATCTGCACATCCACCCGGCACATTCCCGAAATAATATACATGATCTCTGTGGAATCATGATGGTGATAGGACATACGATAGTTGTACCACTGCTTGTAATAGTACGCGTAGAAACGCGGCCCGCAATCCTCTGTTCGCAATGCCTCCTGATACAGGCTTCCTGTCCAGCGCTTTGTGATGCTCATGTCCATACCCCCATTTCTACACGATCAATCCTCACTTTTCTCCATTGTAGCAATTCTGTAGGTTGAATATAAACTGTCTTCGTTAAAACCATCATTGCATTACTTAATTAGATAAATATATAATTAGTATACTATCTAATCCTTTGTGTAAACTGTCTATACTTAAGGAGGTTTCCACTCATGAGTACCACCTTTCATCTAGTGAGACATGGTTTCAAAGAACGACGAATCGGGGATGTCTCCCTCACTGCCGAAGGGGCTTTACAAGCCGAAGCCACAGCACTTCATTTTGCCAGAGCTATCTTTCCCGTTACTAAAATCCTTACCAGCCCACTTCAACGGGCCCGAGAAACTGCAAGTATGATTGCCCGCCACACCCGTTTTCATATAACCGAAGATCCTCGCCTGCGCGAACGTGCCAATTGGGGCGATTACCCGGATCAGACATTCGAAGAATTCATTGCGATGTGGGATCGATGTACGTCTGAGCCAGATTACATTCCACCCGTGGGAGACTCGGCCAAACAGGCTGGTGAACGTCTGGCCTCCCTCCTAACCGAATTAGCTAATGAAGAGCCAGAGAACAGTAACATTATTGTGGTTACACATGGTGGACTTATTACTGATTTTCTGGTGCAAACCTTTACCGAGCGTGAGCTTAACGTCTGGCATTCCGATTTTATAGCTATGCAGAACCAATTGATCCCCGAGTGCTCCATCACCACATTGATCCATGATCAAGGAAACTGCACAATTAAAGCGTTCGCTTCTACCGAGCATCTAGACTCCAACGATGTAAAAAAATGACGTAACATGGATGGCTGAGCAAACGCCAAGCTTTATCCGCAGATCCTTATGTGAAAAAAGCTCTGAAACCCCATGTGCGAGACACATGGGAATTCCAGAGCTTCCAAGCTTCGATGCCAACGCTTAAAACTAACGACGCTGCGTTACGTTATATCCTGATCATGAACACATGTTATGTTGCTATTGTTAGCTATTATTACTCCGGCCTGCTTACTTTCCGCCCTTACCTGGTGTGTAGAACTTAGGTAGCGTTACTTTCGACCAGTCCATATCCGATGCCATGTAGAAGGACGGATAGGACGGCTGATTGTATCCACTGTTCTGTCCGGCAATGCCCACACGATACATCGCATCATGCATCAGCGTGTACAGCTTGCGGTCTGTCTTCTCGGTACTCAGATAGATACGAATCGCTGAACTGTCGGTGGTTCTCACCAGCATCTCTTCCCGCCAATCCCCGAAGATATCAGCTACAAGAGAAGGTGTACCTTTGGTGTGATTGTTGGTCAATGTGCCTGTTGCCGTCAGCAACGTGCCACGATTCCAGTCTTTGATGGTTGGTGTAACATCAATCGCACCATCAACGATCTGTGTCGTCATATCACCAGCCCAGCGGATATTCATATTTGTGCCCGGCGCCTGATCACTGATTTTCTCACCCTTAGCTGTCCACAAACCTACAGCCCATGTCTCCAGCCCACGGCGAGTCGGATCAACATCACCCACCATGCCGCGACCGGTATCTTTCCCCGTGTACCCACCATAGATTACTTCTCCGGTCTTCGCATCACGCAGGGAGTAGCCGTATGGCGCCCACGGACCACCCTCGTGAACCATGAAAATTTCAAGTCCCGGACGATCCGGGTCGATATCTGCCACATGAAGTGCGTCCCCATGACCCAGACGGGCAATGGTTCCCGGTGCAGCACTTTCGGCAGGCATCAGGTCTGTTGAGCTGTATAGCACGCTGCCGTCATGATCAATCGTGGCGGAGCCATAGATAATCTCCTGTTTGCCGTCACCATCCACATCCGCCACACTGAAATAGTGCGCTCCCTGAGTTGTAATGGAGCCGTACTGCGGATCTGTACCATCTACGCCGTGCGGTCCGTCATTGAATGGGTTCTTCATCGGCGTCCAACCGCTGTCCACTTTCCATTCCTTTTTCAGTTTCTTGCCGTCCCAATTGTAGGCAACCATCGTCGAACGTGTGTAGTATCCGCGTGCAAAGATTGCAGACGGCTTCTTGCCGTCCAGATAAGCCACTCCGGCTAGGAAACGGTCCACTCGATTGCCCGGTTCGATCCGTGCCATGGCATAATCGCCCCACATCAGGCCATCATCATGACGCTCGGGTTCATATGGGATGGTCTCCAGCTCTTTGCCCGATTTACCTTCAAATACCGTAACGTACTCGGGTCCATCCACGATAAAACCTTCAAACTTGCGCAGCTCATTGCGGTTACTGCGTTCTACCGCGTACACATCAATGAAGTAGTCGGCCAGACTTTCGGCATCCTGCTGAGATAATGGGTAATTATATTTTTTCTCGATTCCAAAAGCTTCTTCTAATGTCGCAGGCCAGTTCCCCTTCACAACCTCGTCGTGCTTATGCCAGTTTCTGAACATATCCACCATATGATCGTAGTACCCATCAGCACTCAAGCGATAATCATCTTCGTTTGAGTACCCTGCCTTGCGATCCTGCTTCGGAAGTGTGATGTACTTCTCGGATGTCACTTTTCCTTTTTTGTTATATTTGATAATCTTCGTGCCCGGAGCGGTCTTGAACATCATCTCGGCCTTGCCATCTCCGTCAAAATCGTAAACTAGCATCTGTGTATAATGAGCACCTGCACGGATATTGACCCCAAGATCGATCCGGTACAACAACTGACCGTCCAAGGTGTAAGCATCAATGTAGGTTTTACCTGTGTATCCTTTTTGCGATACGTCCTTGGCGTTGGAAGGGTCCCATTTGACGAAAAACTCATATTGACCATCCCCATCCACATCACCCACACTCATGTCATTGGCGGAATACGTATAAGCTTCTCCCGCAGGCGTCACACCATCGGCGGGTTTTTGCAGTGGAATGTCCACATACCCGTTCGCCCAAGGTTTGACGGATGCACTGCGTTTGCTCTCCTTCCCCTTCTTGTTCACCGCTGCCACTTCATAACGGGAAGAAGATTTGCCCGCGGCATCTACATAGTTGGTGCTGTCGGTGACGGTAGCGATCTTTTTGCCATCACGATAGACGTTAAAGTCCGTACCTGTCAGCCCTTTGTCGCTATACCCTGTGGCCTCGTCACCAAGCAATCTCCAACTGAGAAAAACACCTTCAGATGTCGATGCAGCCACCAAACCCCGATCCAGATATTCCAGTTGAATCTCTTTCACGTGACTGTCCCCCTTATGTGATTGCAGGCCAGCCTCCGTCGCCCCATTACCGTTCGAAGCTTCTGCTCCGGTAATCCCAGCGGTTCCTCCAATGAGCAAAGCTACGCTGAGTGCCGAAGAGAGCACCTTGGCTGCAAGTGGCATACGAGCCTTCCTGCGACCGGATTGCCGACCTGACACCGATCCCTTATGTACCGGCGCTGTTGTTTCTGAGTTCATCCACCTTCACGCTCCTTGAGACAGAATGGGTAACGCTTGTACACATCGATGATGATTAGACGTTCGATAATCCACACAGACCTTCTTCGAAAGAAGGTTTCAACCCGAAATGATTACGCTTACAAAATTAAAAAAGAGAAATCAGCTTGCCCGACTACCAGAGTGCGGTCCCCCTTCCATTCTCTTTCCAATCCGAGCGAGGTGATCCCGCCCATCGGGTTCTATTATAGACATCCTGTCTGCCAGACCCTAGGCAAATATCCGTCCAAAACGATTAATAATCAGTGTTTTTAGGAGTCATTTGGAATATCAACCCGATGACGCTTCAGTCGTAAGGATGATTTAAGCTCACCGCCAAGTTTTTCTAACGAATCTCAAACACCCTATTGGGGCGTTAAACTCCAACAACGAATCCTAACGAATCTCAGCAACCTTATTTGGACCAAATCGGGTCTAAACGGGGCAAAACCCACCCAAATTACTGAATAGCGTGTCTACAATTCGTTAGAATTTTCAACTGCATCAATTCAACTAAATAGCGTGCCCTCTGTTCGTTAGAACAGAAATAGGGCTTCCTCTTGATCATTTTCATGACCTGAGGACAGCCCAGCTTAATATATCCGCTCTCACATCCTAATTACGGATCTTCAAGCGATTCTAAATACATTTTCATGTGAGAACTTCAATCTAGAATGACAATTGTAATGCATAACAAAAAACCGCAATCCTCTAACACACAGAGGATCGCGGTTAAGACAGTTACAAATAAAGTTTAAGGCTCCATACCCCATACCAGGTTTCCACCTTGGTGGAGTGTTACCTTGTTCCAATCCTGGTAGGATGTTTTCGTTGGATCGAAAGAGTAGTCATTAGTCTCGTCAAAGTTAGACCAGTCTGTTTTGTACATGCGAAGCTGGATGTCTCCAGTCTGTCCACCAGCCTGAATGCTGCCAGCGCCAGATGTGAAGCTCAGCTCAACGTACGAGTCTGTGAAGGTCCGCTGGATATTGGCTCCGCCAACTTGAGCGTAATCGATGGCAGAATCCATCGCAGCCGAGCCTTCTTTGGAGAAGTAATACCGGATCTTCAGATCACTCAGATTCACAGCAGTACTACCCAGATTTTTGATGTTGAAATACGGTTTGATCTGGCTATCTTGAGCATTGGTATCTCCAGCACGATATTGCACGACAAGATCACTCGTTGGTACAACGACACTTTGAGGTGTCGCGGAAGCTACAGCGGAATTGGCACTTTGCCCTGCTGCATTCACTGCACTTACCACATAATGATACGTTGTGCCGTTCGTCAGGGCAGTGTTGGTGTAGGACGTACCACTCACATTCGCCGCGATCGTTGTGAACGGACCTGTTGCACTCAGTGCGCGTTTCACATCATAACTTGTTGCAGCTGTAGAAGCTGTCCACGTCAGGCTCACCTGCGCATTGCCTGCAGTTGCTGTGAGAGCAGTCGGTGCAGCTGGCGCCGTTACACCTGCAACAGGTGTAGCTGTTGCTGTTGCAGAGTTAACACTTTCACCTACTGCATTTGTTGCCGTTACCACATAATAATAGGTTGTACCATTGATCAGACCGGTGTTGCTGTAAGATGTTCCACTTACATTAGCTGCAACTGTTGTGAATGGACCTGATGCACTCAGTGCCCGCTTCACACTATAACTTGTAGCCCCTGTAGAAGCTGTCCACGTCAAGGAGACCTGAGCGTTACCGGCAGAAGCTGTCAATGCTGCTGGTGCTGCCGGAGCTGTTGTTCCGCCCGGAGGATTACCTCCACCGTTACTTGCAGGAAGTACAGGGAATGCGTTTTTCACCAGTGCCACGAATTGATCATGGAACCAGTGACCCGATACCGGAGCATTAGGCAATGCACCTGTTAATACACCATCCCGAGTTGTGAAGGTTGGATCACACATCCGGTCAAAACCTTTGCCTTCGTTATTCGGAATTTCGGAGCTGGAGCCATCGGATTCACCCGGAGGTTTCACCCATACATAAGCATCCAGATGCGCTGGTCCTGGTGCAGCCTTAGGTGCTTCACCAATACCTGCACCACTGGCATTACACCAGTTCCCCCGATGCTCCCGGCGATCTACACGTCCAGAATTCACATAATCGTTGATGTTGCTGCCCGTAGCAGATGCTGGACGGTCTACCCCGCCCCACCCATTCCGGCTAGTATCAATCAGGAAACCTGTGCTGCTTGGCCAGCCAGCTTGTACGAAATCGGCATACAGCGCAGCAGTGAAATCGGTTTCGTCAAAATAAGGATTCCACTCATAAAACTTGGCAGATTTAATCGGTTGTCCACCGATATTGAGATCAGGGTTAGACAGGTTTGGCTCCCCCAGCGGTGTGGTGTTCGCTGTGTTTGTAATGAAGCCATCTGCACTGCTCAGACCTGCGGCTGTTCCTTGCACAACACTTGTATACAGCGCGACTGCTGCAGAACGGTTGTTATCCCATCCAAGCCAGCCGGAGTGGCCGATATCCAGATAGTTGTACACATTTGGAATGGCGTGCAGCTTGTCCAATGCATACTTCACACCCGCCTCATAGATACCTGTTGAGCTGGCTTGACCACAAGCTGGTGTACTCAGGTTGGTCACAAGGTTAGGCAGACTGTCCGGTTCAATGACAGCAATAATACGAATATCCTGATACTTCGGATCTGCGAAGATATCTGCGAGCACATCAATATAATCCGTTTTATAGATCTGCAGTGCCGCCTGTGTTAGTGGAAGCTCACCATTCGATGCAAGTGCATGACAATCCCGTCCGGGCAGATTGTAAATAACAAATGAAGCCGTTATTGGTGTACCCGGTTTCTTTTGAGCGAGAACGGCATCAAGATGTTGCTCTACACTTTTGCGACCAGCGTTGTCCGTACCGCCATAGATTGCAGCAATCCGGTCAACCCATACTGCGGTTGGATACGATTTGATGGTCTCCATCTTGGCCTTCAACGACGCATCGTTGGTCAGTGCAATGGATGTATCCACGAGAGCTGAATAGTCCTGATTCAGATAGGCCGTTGCCCCTACAAATGGATTATCCACATGTGCTTCAGCCGCCTGAGCCAAGCCGGGAGACAGTCCAGGGAAAATCCCCGCCGCGAGCAGCGTTGCTGCCAACATTTGCTTTACACCTTTGCGCAGGATCTTCTTACCTCTTGATTTGGTTTTCAATTTAGTCTTCATAGTTCCACCTTTCCTTTAGTTAGATTGGGTTGTACTCATGTCTGATCCTCTGTGTCATTATGATGCTTAGCACGAAGAGAACGTTCGGATGAGTTGGTTGTATCACCTCCAAAAGAAATGGTTGTATAACTGGAATCTTGAGCAAACAAATGGTGTGTGAGGGCGAATCATGTGAATGAGTATAATATGGTGGGTGTGGTTGAACGTGTGTTAGACATGAAGAAGTGTGAACAATGACTTATGGGATGTCTGAATCCTAAATTGGGTAAGCGCTTTCTTCAAACGGTTAAAAAAAGGTCTTCGCCTATCCATCTACAAACATGATGTTCGGTGTCACCTCCTTATGTTCTGATTATACGACATGTAAATTTTACTGTAAATTGAATTATATAAATTTAATTATATTTTTTTCCATAATTCAGGCAGGAATCTGGACATCCCTTGCTCCAAAAGACACACGAGGTCCATCGTGGCAATCTGCCACAATGAACCTCGTGTTTTTCAATGCCGAATTAACCCGCTCGTCTAGCTAGTCACTACATATAATGTCTTGTTCTTATATTCCTACATCTAAGGCAAAACGACAATGTCTCCCGGTTTCAAGCCACTAACCACTTCCGTCTTGTCCCCCGATTCCATTCCAGCCTGGATCGTCAGCGGCTCGGTCTGTCCATTGCCTTTGTCTAACAGTACGTAAGGCTCGGTCTGATCCCGCATGATCGCGAGGCTTGACACTACCGTCACTTTATCCTTCCGCATTGTCTCGATATCGCCTTCCAGACTCACGCCTCCATACATCCTGGCGTCCGGCTTCAGATCAATGACCACGTCAAACTGTGAAGCTTGCTTGAGGTCCGTATCGGTACTCTTGCGGGCGAATTTGGACACCTTACTCACCTTCCCGGTGAATTGCAGGTCTTTCTGCGCTGTCATTCGCACCTTAACTGGCATGCCCACCTTGAGCCTGAACATTTCTTCCTCACCAACAATCGTCATAAATTTCAGTTTGCTGATGTTTGTAATCGACCCGATCAGCTGTCCTTCCGTCACCGCACGTGTCTTGCTATCCTCTTCATTCATCTGAAATATACCGGATGCGGAAGCATACACAACAGACTTACTTATTACTGCCTGCTTTTTCTGTATCTCCTTCTCCTTGAGGGCCAACGCTTTTTGATTCAATTCATTCGTCAGGCGTTTACCTTCCCGATCTGCAAATGCCTTCTTGCGCTCCTCTTCCGTCACGCCAAGGGTCTCACTCATATTCGCCTGATCCAGGGTAACCTGATTCATCTTGTTTTCCAGCTGAGCTTTCTCCAGATCACTCTGCAACTGTTCTACTTCCGTTTGTAACGTGGAAGTATCGAGGGTAAACAGGATATCGCCTTTGCTCACCTGCTCACCACTTTTCACGTGCCACTGCTTGATGTTGGAAGCATACGGAGCGAAGATATCCGTCTGATCGGTGTATACGGATTTCCCTTTCACCTGTATCGTTTGCGTCATCGTTTCCTGTGTCACATCAAAGGTAATCGGGGGTGGAATCTCTATAGGCGCCTCCGGTTTTGGCTTGTACTTTTCATACAGCCAGTACCCTGCACCTGCCAAAAGTACAACGGTGATGATAATTTTAATCCATTTCTTCATGTGCCCAATTTCCCTTTCGCTGATAAAATTACATTGATTTGATCACAGTTAATGCATTGGTCCGAGATGCGCTGATTGCCGGATATATACCTGATACAATGCCAACCAGAATAGCAAAAACGATGCCAAGTGGCAGAGCCGACTGCTGAATAACGACGGTCATCGGACCATTCATCTGATCTGCCATCTGACTCGCCAGCAGACTGTTCACCCCGCCGAGGGCAGCAAAGGCGATCCCCACACCAGCCACGCCGCCCATTAATCCAAGCATCGCTGCTTCCGTAATAAACATCTGACGGATCTGCCACAGATTTGCGCCCAGCACCTTCATCACACCAATCTGTTTACGACGCTGATGCGTAGACATAATCATCGCTACAATAATGGATAATGAGGCCAGCAGCATGATAAAACCACCGATCCCCAATGCCGCTTTTTGGTACATCGCCAATTGACCTGCCATCGCTTCCTCTTGGAACAGATTACTCTGTGTGTTTAACGTCAGCTTTTTAATCTGTTCTTCCACCTGGGATACATAACGTTTGTCCTCAACCTTGACCAGAGCTGAGTTAAGATGCTTGGCCGCACTGCTGTCGGCCTGCTGTAATCCAAGCTCATCCTGCAATGCACGAGCTGTATCGAGCGGCAGATATACTTTTTTATCGTTTTGAGCGCTCATCTCATCCATGTTGGAAGGCTTCATCAGTTCTCCAGACACGCGTATAGAACCACTCATTTTGGTTTTGCTCGCATTCGCATAATCTTCATATCGAAACTGAATACGCTGCTGAACCAGCTGATCCTGCTTGGCGGACATTTCCGTAAACTGTTCCAAAAGCTCGTTGTTATATGGATCAGCATTCAACTGCTCAAATAACTTCTGAGTTACTTTGGGGTCCACGAGTCCAAATGCAGCCCCATAACTGGTTACCGCCATACGACCATCCTCTGCCCCACGTCCCTCAGCATAGTTGTATCCAAACCCGCCCAGGGTCTCCAGCTGGGTACCAATGACCTCAACATACGTGCTGCGACCATCCGGAAGCACCATTTCCAGCGAATCCAGCTTTAACATGGGAGCCACGGCAACAACATGAGGAAGTCTTTGGATAATCTGAATCTTTTCCAACGTCAATGCTCCCCGTTCAAACTTCGATGTCTGACCATTCCCCTTGCCGTTCCCAGTACGTATGCCTTCATTGGGCGTAATCGTAATTTCATCCATCTTGTAATTGTCGTTCAATGTTTTCTCGCTATAGGTCTGTACGGACTGCCCCACGCTAAGTGCAATGATCATGGCGGCAGAGCCGATGGACAACCCCATCATGCACAGCAGTGTGACCATTTTTCTGCGAATGATCTGTCCCCAGGCCATACGTGCTACATCCCGTATTCTCACATTTCCTCTCCTTTTGCCTCAAACTTCCCTTACAGCCTCTTCAACCAATATTCCATGTTGCAGTGTAAGCACAACTTGCATCTGCTCCGCGACCTCTGCTTCATGTGTCACAATGACAAAGGTTGTATTCATATCCCGGTTAAGCTGCTGCAAAATCGCAATAATCTCTTCCTCCGTCTCGGTATCCAAATTTCCCGTTGGCTCATCTGCAAAGATCACCGAGGGTTCGGTAATGAGCGAACGTGCAATACTGACACGTTGTTGTTGACCGCCTGACAACTGGGACGGGAACAATTTTGCTTTTTCACCCAGTCCAACCTGTTCCAGCAGCTTCAATGCTTTTGCTTTGCGTTTCGAAGGGCTTATCCCCATAAATACCAAGGGTAACTCTACATTTTCCCGGATCGTAAGATTGGACAGCAGTTCATAGGATTGAAAAATAAACCCGATATGACTGCGCCTGAACTCAGCCAGGCGATTTTCACTGAAACGTACAATATCTTGTCCCGCAATTAGAATCTTGCCCTGATCCGGTTTCATCAGCCCCGCCATCAGATTCAGCAGTGTGGATTTACCCGAACCAGAACTGCCCAGCAGGGCTACCATCTTGCCTTCTCCAATCGTCAGGTTGATATCCTGAAGCACCGGCACGGTTCCCTGGCCATTGCGGAACGAGTGAGATAATTGTTCAACTTGAAGCATTACTACATGTCTTCCTTTCTACTTGCTAAATATGTACAGAGGTTGTTCAAAAAAGCCCGCTTTTGATTACGAAGGATGTCTAATGACATCATCAACATCGAATATAGAATTCAGCCGAAATGTCCGTTGCTCACGTAGTTTTCCCTACGCTCTGCTACTCCATTTCTAGCTTCATCCCATCTTCTCGGTACTGAAAACCAGTTTTTTTGAACTTGTATGTATAGATTCGTGTAGCACATTCCCTTATCATTATAGGGTGGAGATGTATCCGGGCTGGCCCGAGTTGTATCCAACTTGTAACATGTCATAACAAAAAAAGACCTTGTCCACAGAGCAGCTATCGCTCCATCAGACCAAGGTCTTATATTCGTATACCTTCCGCAGCTTACCAGGCTCTGAAACTAAAGCGGTACATTTCACTTTTATCCACTGAGCTGCTTACAGCAAATAATTCATCGTCATTCCATTTCAGACTGATGAAGTTATCAATATTGCGATAGATCACCGTATCCGACGAAATTTTGCTGTCATTCAGGTAGGCAACATGCAACTCATTCTTCTGATTCTGACTGTCCATCGGGAAAAAGTAAGCTATTCGGGATTCATCTGCATCCAGATCGAAGCTCCAGATCGAACCTTGTAATAACAGATCATACTGCTCCTCTGCTGCGTGATACCGATACAGCCCCTGTACCTTATTCATCGTTCCCTGGATGAGCATGTCACCATTTTTCAGCAACTTGTACTGTTGGATGTCTTCCATTGCAGCATACGCCTTCACTTCATGCTCATCCTCAAGCGATACACGATAGATAGCATACTTGTCTTTCAGCATCACCAGTATATAAAACTGTTGGTGATCCTCACTGACCTGCAACACATCCATAACGATAAACGTATCACTCGAACCTTTCCCTTGTTTTGGTCCTGTGAACATGCTCATCAGCTCTTCATACGTGTAGATGACATGACTCGTCCCCTGGCTCAGATCAACTTGTTTAAATAACAGATCATCCTGACCGATGTAGGAGTCGTTCCCTACAAACACTCGATAATACGAGTTGTCGTACGGAAGCTTGCGACGTTCCCCGCTCTGTATTATATACTCATACGTTGTCTTCTGCGTCTGACCTGCCCGATACTGGGAGTAAATGATTTTCTTGTGATCCGGGCTGATCGTTACACCGTAATCCGTATTAGCCGCAATGTTCTTCACTTCCTTATCATCCAGATGCAGGAGAGACAACTTGAGCCCTGAATAGGAAAATTCCGGCTGATTAAATATAATCGTATTCCGGTCTAACACTTCAAAATCAAAGATCGCAAAGTCATTTGGAATCTTGGTAGCCGACTCGATCTGAATCGTACTGCTCGGTGGTGGTGCCAGACGGTTGTTGAACTGCTCACTTGGCAAAATCACCGTTCTTGGTTTGAGATTTCCGAGACTGAACAGGCTCCCAATCCCAAAAATCCCGCTGACAAATGCGATCAACAACCCTGACAGCATCAATCTGTCACGGTTTTTACGCCAAAATCCAGGATGTCTCATGCGTTCATTTCCCCCGGAAGACTGATATTCACTTGTGTCCCTTCCCGCATGATGCTCTTCATCTCCACTGTTCCTCCATGACGCTCAACGATGTTCTTCACAATAGATAAACCCAGCCCGGCACTGCCTTTCTCGGCCCTGTTGATTCCTTTATCCTGGTAAAAGGGTTCAAATACATGTTGGAGCGCTTCAGCACCGATTCCTTCCCCCTGATCACGGATCACAATAGCAATGGAATCACCTAACCGGAAGGATTGTACTTCGATAATGGAGTTCACATCACTGTACTTGACCGAATTATCCAGGATGTTGAGGAAAACCTCCTTCAACTTATCCCGATCTCCCTGTAAATACTGATGTTCCTCCAACTCATAGTGAATGCCTATATTGTACTTGCTCGCCTTAATCGACATGTCCTCACAAGCTTCACGAATAATATCTGATATATCGATACGTTCGAACCGGTATGCCTGAATGACCGCAGAGGAGACCGAGACCTCCAGAATATCCGCAACCATCGTGTTGAGACGCTGGCTTTCCTTGATGATATAATTCATGCCCTTGTCAAAAAAGTCCTGGTCGGTAAATCCGTTATCCCGTAAAATCTGGGCGTATCCCAGAATCGTCGTTAAGGGTGTCTTCAATTCATGCGTCACATTGTCAAAAAAGACTTTGCTTCTCGCCTGTACTTGCTTCACTTCGTCTCGCTCTCGCTCAATCACATCAATCTGCTCCCGAACCCGATCAATCATGACGGTGAAGCTTGAAGCCAGTTCACCAATCTCATCCTTGGTTGTAATCTGAATATCCGCATTCAGACTTCCCTGGGCCACTTCCGCAGAACGTTTCGTCAGTACACGGATGGGTTGTGTAATTTTCCGGGAAATAAAGATGGATGCGATAAATACAAATACGAAAATAACCGCTGCAAACAGCTTGATCGTATTCTGGAACCGGAGATTGCGTTTGTACAAGTCGGTGTAATCCTTCTCCAACTGCACAATTCCAATCAATTGTTGATCCATCTGGAGCGGGAAGGACAGACTGGCTGTGACATGGCCCTTATCCACAACTGTGGTGTAAGCAATTCGGGAATGTATGGCTTCCTCCACATCAGGATGGTCAGACCGCTTAGCGACGTTAACCTCGCTGCCAACAGATCCGTATGGCGAAGCATCGGGGCGATATACTATAATCTCCCCACCAACGGCTGATCCAATCTGCTCCGCGAGCTCGCGACTCCCTGCTTCGAGCGAGTCTCTGCTCATGCGTTTGTTATGTATCAGAAAGTACTGATTCAGCGCGATGTCCAGATTTCTTTTGGATTGCACCATATCCTCATGCACTTCCCGGTACATATTCTCCTGAGCTACCTTATTGGACAGAATCAGCAGGACGGAGAATCCGATAAAGACAATGACCGAGAATAGCACCACCATTTTGAACTGGATCGTCCACTTCATGTCTGTACCTGAATATTCAGCTTGTACCCCACACCGAATACCGTTTCAATCATCGAAATGCCTTGCACACCACTATCCAGTTTCTTGCGAATCCGTTGCACGTGAATATCCACCGTTCGAGTGTCCCCTGCAAAATCAAATCCCCATACCTTGTCCAGTAGTTCAGAACGTGTATGCACCTTACGATGATGGGTCACGAGAAATAACAACAGATCATATTCTTTATTCGTGAGTCCTGCCCGTTCCCCGTCTTTCCACACTTCCCGTTCATCCTTGCGGATCTCAATATGCTTGCCTAGCCTTACCACCTCATAGGACTGATTCTCCAGTGTCTCGCTGATCAGATCAATCCGGCGAAAAATCGCCCGAATGCGCGCAACCACCTCACGGATATCAAAAGGCTTCGTGATATAATCATCCGCCCCAAGCTCCATGCCAAGTACCTTGTCCAGCATGTCCGACTTCGCAGTGATCATGATGACAGGTATCTTGGAGTTCACAGATAGTTGCCTGCACACATCAAAACCGCTCATATCCGGCAGCATCAGATCCAGCAGGATCAGATCCGGCTTCGAATCCCGAAGCAGATCCAGACCCTCTTTTCCCGTAGCTGCTTCCTTGATCTCAAATCCTTCCTTACGTAACGAATAGGACAAAATATCGCGAATGGACTCCTCGTCCTCAATGATTAAAATCTCTTTTTGTCTCATGATACTTTCGTAATCTCCCTGCTCTATGAATTTCCTTCATCTGCCTTTATTTTGTATCCCAAGCCGTATGCTTGAATAGAGGGAAGCACGAAATGTTACAACTCCGATACAACTCTGAACCTTTTGGAAACAACCACCCGATATACTTGGATCATAAAGAGACTCATACCAGACCGGACCCAAGCCTGATCTGTATCCAAGGGGGATTCACATCATATGAACAGCACACAAATTAATGATGCTTATATCAACTATAAATCAGAAATCACAAGGTATCTATCCCATATCGTCAAACAACCGCAAGATGCAGAAGATTTGGCACAGGATTGTTTCATTCGACTAATGAACGTTACCGTGGATATCCCTGAAGATCGCATTCTCTATTATCTCAAACGCATTGCCCGTAACCTGGCGATGGACAGCTTCCGCAGGCGAACCCGTACACTCAGACGAGACAGTCGTCTGGAGGTACCTACCCATCACGTCGATACATCCCACCTTGAAATTAGCGAAGGTGTTCATGATCTTGTTTCCCATATTAACAACACCGAACATCGTAAAATATTAGAACTTCGCCTCATCCATGGATACTCCATTAAGGAAACGGCAGAGCTGGTGAATCGCAGTGAAGGCATGATTAAATCCTCTGTCTTCCATGCCGTCAATCGAATTCGGGCCAAAGTCATCTCATAAGAGATGGCTTTTTATTTGCGTAAAATCAATATGCACGCAGAAATGAATGGATTATGACGGGACCGAAATACCTATGGATATGTCAAAAGACCCAATTTTACAAATATCGAGTTAATTTTTACAAATTGTTATGACTATGTGAGATTTTCATGTGGTAGAATATGGACGAACTCATGAATCAACTAATATTTGGGAGGGATTTGGTTGGGTAAATTAACAGGTATGCGAGGAGTAGTTTTAAAATCACTCCTGGCATTGTCCATGGCTTTGCCGCTTCAGATCGGATTATGGAACGGAGATGCATCGGTTCATGCGGAAGGACCGACAGACCCGGCACCGTTCATCCAGGCAAAGGTTGTGAACCAAAATGCAGGTAAAAAAGTATTGTTCGACAACTCTCACGGCCAGACGGCTGGAGCTGCAGACTGGGTCATTGATGGAGGTTTCTCCGACTTCGGGAATGCACTCGCCAATGATGGTTACTATGTCAAAGAACTTCGCAAGACAACTCCATTTACCTATGATGATCTGAAAGAGTATAACGTATTCGTTATTGCAGAGCCTCAAATTCCTTTCAAAACATCCGAACAAGCAGCACTGAAACAATATGTTGAAACGGGCGGCAGCATCTTCTTTGTTGGAGATCACTATAATGCAGACCGTAATAAAAACCGCTGGGATGGCTCTGAAGTCATCAACGGCTATCGTCGGGGAGCATTCGAAGATCCGGCCAAAGGTATGAGCACCGATGAGCGTAATTCTGAAGCGATGCAAAATGTAACCGGCTCGGACTGGTTGTCCGATAACTTTGGCGTACGATTCCGCTATAACGCACTTGGCGATATCAACGCCAATATCGTTGTACCGGCAGATCAAGCCTTCGGCATCACAGAAGGCGTATCGGCTGTAGCCATGCACGCCGGTTCAACACTTGCAATCACCGATCCGGAAAAGGCAAAAGGTATTGTGTACCTGCCAAAAACCAACGCAAAATGGAATAACGCGGTAGACCAAGGTGTCTACAACGGCGGCGGGATTGAAGAAGGTCCTTACGTGGCTGTATCCAAGCTGGGCGCAGGTAAAGCTGCCTTCATCGGTGACTCCTCTCCAGTAGAAGATGCATCACCAAAATACTTGCGTGAAGAGACAGGCACACGCAAAACAACTTATGACGGTTTTAAAGAAGCCGATGATGCCGTGTTGCTCGTGAACACCGTAAACTGGCTTGCTACACAAGAGAACTACACAAGCCTAACTGAAGTGAACGGACTTGAACTGGACACAGCTACAGCGCTGTTGCCATTCGAAGAGCCGGCTGCTTCCACAGAACCACAGGCTGAACCTTGGTCCGCACCTGCTGCCGGATATAAGTGGTACGATCGTTCCACGTTCAAGGCTGGTTCTTATGGTGGCCCTGCATCCAGTGCAAACGCTGCTTACAGCTTCGTGAAGCAGGATACACTTCCAAATGCAGAAGACTTCCAGATTCGTGTAGTTGTGGAGAATATGGCTCCAAACACAACCGTATCCGGTTATAGTGCCGGTATCTATCTGACTGGCGGAACACAGGTCGCCATGATCCAGAATGAAAGTGGTACTTGGCCAACTTCGTACGGGTATAGCTCCACATTCAGTGTAACCTCGGACAGCCAAGGTCGCGGGATCAAAGATCTGAACGTCCGGATCAAACCAGGTACAACTGGCGCTGCCAGCTTGCGTCTGCGTCTGAATGGCAGCAACCTGATCACCAATGCCGTGACTGTTGGCAATGTGCCAGCAGAACAGCTTCCGGAAGAAGAAGGACCGATTCCAGCGGCTATCACCGTTGCTGAAGCACGTACCAAAGCTGCTGGCACTACCGTAACCATCGAAGGTGTTGTGACGACAGAGCCAGGTGCATTTGGTGGACAAGCCTTCTATCTTCAAGATGAAACTGCCGGAATCTACGTATTCCAGCACACTAGCGGCTTCCATGCTGGTGACAAGGTGAAAGTAACAGCAGCAACAACCATCTATAACAGCGAGTTCGAGCTTACCGATATCGTTGCGATTGAGAAAACAGGTACGGCTTCCGTACCTGCTCCAATCGAGGTTACTGCAATTACAGATGCGAACCAAGGTCAACTGGTTCAATTGAAAAATGTAACGATTGAGAATATCATCAGTGCTACACCAGTTGGATCTTTTGAATTCGACGCGGTAGCAGCAGATGGAACGAGCACACACATCCGTGTAGACACCCGTACAGGTGTGACGGAGACTGCCTTCCCTTATGCTGCTGGTGACAAAATCGATATCACAGGCGTTTCCGCTATTTTCAAAGATGTATATCAATTGAAACCTAGAAGCTTGAATGATTTTGTACCTGCTGAAGAGCAAGGTGGCGGCGAAGTGCCTTCCACTCCAGCTGCAGGAGCACCGGGTAAACCGGTGCTTTCTTCTGATAATGGATATACCACTGGCCTGTTCGAAGGTTCGTACAACGTAAGCATGAACCTCTGGTGGGGTGAAAACGGTTCTGAGTACAAACTGTATGAGAACGGCGTTCTGATCGATACGCAGAAGTTGACTGCGGCTTCACCATCGGCTCAGTCCTCCAAAACCGCCATTACAGGCAAAGCCAACGGCACGTATACTTATGTAGCTGAGCTGACCAATGACAAAGGCACAACACGCAGTGACGTGCTGACGGTACAAGTAACCAATGCCGCTCCAGGCAAAGCTACGTTGTCCCAAAACAACTGGGATGGTGACGGAAATTACAACGTATCCATGAACCTCTGGTGGGGTACAAACGCAACCGAATACCGTCTCTATGAGAATGATGTATTAATTGATACACAAGCGTTGAACGCGGCAACACCAGCTTCCCAAAGTGCTACAACTGAATTGTCGGGTCGCGCTAACGGAACGTACACGTACCGTGCTGAGCTGATCAACGCTGCAGGCGTAACCAGCACCGAGACAATTACGGTTCAAGTGACTAAAGCATTGCCTTTGGCTAGCTAAGAGTTTCGATTATTTAAACTTGTATAATCCGCAAAGAGGGCCTTTCTCCGTTTAACGGAGAAAGGCCCTCTTTCTATTTATTCTATGTTGTTTCGAGGAGCAAATCCGTCTCCAAATTGCTCACTCATACGCGCTTGAACTCTGTAAGCTTCTTGCTGATTGCGAGCTGTAGCGACCACATAAAAATTCTGGTCTGACGTCTGTCCTGCTCTGCCAAGATTCAGATTAATATTCTCCCATGCTGAATCAAACCAAATTAGTCCATGCCATAACGTTTCCAAGGGTTCACCTGATTTTAGATAATGAAGGTTTCCCATATGAATGCCTCCTTGGCTTTCCGCTACGTAGATAGTCATCATATCTCCAGTTGTTTGTAAAATCTTTACCTTCGATTGTAATTCTGCCTTCGAACGTAGACT
The DNA here is from genome assembly GCF_037975265.1 of Paenibacillus sp. FSL P4-0176. Classification (NCBI taxonomy): domain Bacteria; kingdom Bacillati; phylum Bacillota; class Bacilli; order Caryophanales; family Paenibacillaceae; genus Paenibacillus; species Paenibacillus sp. FSL P4-0176. The sequence continues at coordinate 1,221,143 of NZ_CP150242.1, read as the reverse complement.
GACGAAATAGTGGACGGTACATCGTTCCTTCTACCTTAATTGCAGTCGATTCGGTAGTTTCCGGATCAACCTGTGCATAGGTTACAGCTTCACGTGTAACATTGACTTCTTTAGGAAACTTGTAAAAATAAGCGAATAGACCACCGCCAACCAGCAGTACGATCAACATAACCAGAATAGATGATTTATATGTCATTAGAACCTCCAGTTCACACCAATGGTCAATAAGTTAATCAGCACATCACTTATCTTACTTGAGAAGGAAACATTGGAGCTAGAGGAGAAATCGTTTTAACCGTTTTATTCTCCACTCCCGTCAGATCAATTCTAGTTACATAGGAATTCCTTGGCTGGAAAGTATCTAAAAAAGCTGCCACTGCTAAAGAACCCGACAGATCTTATTCGGCCATTTGGGCCGAATTTTAAAATCTAACGAACCTCAGCATCGCTATTTAACTACATTTCAGTTGCCAAAGGGTTAAATCGGGCAAAACGCAACAAATAGCGCCACTACGATTCGTTAGAATTCCAGTGATGCCTTATAAGGCTAAATAGGGACTCTCAGGTTCCTTAGCCCAGTTCCCGCAAGGCTATGCTACATTGTTTAAATTCTTTATCGCCGATGCAGAACGGGTTCATTTCAAACGTTCTGGCTCATAGCCATTTCTAACAAATAGAATGCTGTTCCATACAGCACAATAAACGGCCACGGCGATGACACTAATGACAAAAATCAAGTTCATCTGTGTAAACGTATAACTGCTTCCCGTGAAAATGATCAGGATTGCACTGAGCCCAATATTTTCTCTGTTATGTTTTTTAAACTTCTGAAAGATCATTCTGTACAGCAATATCAATACCATAAATACAATCCATATAAAATAAAATATTTCCATAGGTCACCTTCCTTTCGAAAAACTCATTTCTTGTATGGGTATCTAAGAGGAGTATTGATTAATATCCTTAATTCCCTTTATATAGAAACCTATTAATATTACATGGATTTGGAAAATAACTCAATCATTGTGATGCATATTCTTGGAATCCTCTTATTCCTCGACGGTTAGCTGAGCAACAAGAACGCACCGATGTTTATTTACAGACACAAAAAAAGACTATCCCTGCCAATATTCCGGCACCGAATAGCCCTCTCTTCTTACGCTATCAACTTATCTTAATTTATCATCTAGTATATTCGTAGCGCCACATTAACCCTTACACCAGCTTCTTACGAATATACCCTGAGATCAAGTCAATAATCGTGATCATCACGATAATACCCAGCAGGATTATACCTACTCGCGGCCAGTTCCGAGTACTTAACGCAAAGATCAGCGGTGTACCGATACCCCCTGCTCCAATTACACCCAGTATAGTCGCGGAACGTACATTGATCTCAAAACGATACAATGTATAGTTCAGGAAGCCAGGCATAACCTGTGGCAGGATGGCAAACCACAACTGCTGCATACGATTGGCTCCGGAGGCAAGCAGCGCCTCGGATGGGCCGTAGTCGATATTTTCAACTTCATCTGCGTACAACTTGCCTAACATGCCGATGGAGTGCAACCCAAGGGCGAGTACCCCTGCGAACGATCCGGGGCCTACTGCCTTGATGAACAACAAGGCCATGATAATCTCAGGGAACGTGCGAATAAAGCTGAGTACCATTTTGCCTGCACCCGAGATGGAACGATGCCCACTCATGTTACGGGCAGACCAGAAGGCAAATGGAATACAGAGCACGGCCGAGATTACAGTACCCAACACAGAGATTGCCAGCGTATCCAACAATCCCCGCAGCAGGTCTTCTCCCTCAGGCAAATATACAAACTCCCAGTCCGGTGAGAAAATTCCGGCTACAATGGCTTTCATAATCTGAGCGGCAGTTTCCTTGAAACCAGTAAACGGTACACCGGCAAGCGCCCAGACATACACAAGGATTAACAGTAACACAATGACCCAGCGTAGCGGGTTCTTCCGTGGTTTAGGCCGGATGCGGCTTGTTTCATTTTTCATCATAGCAATTTCTCCCGCAGCTTAGTACTTACATAATCAATGACCAGAACGATGACGAGGGTAAACAGAATGATTACGCTGGTCTTGTCATACTCCAGGAACCCAAGTGTGGCCTCATAGTAAAGTCCAATTCCTCCGGCTCCCACCAGTCCCAGAATGGCAGCCGCACGTATATTTATTTCGAAGGCATACAGCACATAGGATGTGAACTGGGCAGCCAGTTGCGGCACCACGCCATATACAATGAGCTGAATCCGGTTCATACCAACAGCCGTCATCGCTTCCAGCGGCCCCTGATCAATGGTTTCCAGCGTCTCATACGTCAGCTTCGCGATCAGACCTATCGAGAACACAGCCAGTGCCAAGATTCCGGGGATTGGCCCCAAACCAAACACAGCAACGAACAAAGCAGCAAGCAACAGATCTGGCACGGTCCGAATCAGGTTCAACAGAAAGCGCGCTGGATAGTAGATCCAGCGACTTGGCATCAGGTTACCGGCACAGATAATCGAGACTGGAATCGCAATAATCGCACCAATGGTTGTCCCAATCAGGGCCATTCGAATCGTTTCAAGCATGCCCTGCACGATATTATCAAAGTAACTCCACCGGGGCGGGAACATCTCCTTCAGCAGATCCAGCATGTTGGGAAAACCTTCAAACAACTCCGTGAAGCTGGCATCCGTCTGCTTGGCACTGGCCCACAGAAGGAGCAGAATGATCACTAAGGTGAGCAAATGTTTCGTACGCCCAGGCGGTTTTGGGCGATTCACAACCTGAGCCGGGCTGGAACCAGGTTCCTTCCCCACTCCGCCTGAATTCTGAAGTGGAACGTTGGACTGCCCCTTCATACCACAACTTCTCCCTGCTCATGCACAGCCTGCTTGTCCAACAATTCGTCAGCCAGAATTGGTCTGCCGTAAATTTCTGCAAAGCGCTCATCCGTTGCCTCTTCTACCGGGCCGTCGAAGACCACCTCGCCTGCTCGCAATCCGACAATACGGGTCGCATACTCTCTCGCCAGATCAATAAAGTGAAGGTTGACGATGGTCGTAATCCCAAGGTCTTGATTGATGCGTTTCAGGTCATCCATGACCTGTTTTGTTGTAAGCGGGTCAAGTGAAGCAACCGGTTCGTCGGCCAGAATGATTTTTGCTTCCTGTGCCAGTACACGGGCAATAGCGACACGCTGTTGTTGTCCACCAGACAACTGATCTGCACGGGAATAAGCTTTCTCCGAGATATTCACACGATCCAGCGCAGTGAATGCCAGTTCAATATCCTCTTTTGGAAAACGACCCATAATGGTACGCATGGTGGAATGATATCCAACGCGTCCAGCGAGTACGTTACGTAGTACACTGGACCGTTTTACCAGATTGAAACTCTGGAAAATCATGCCGATGTCACGTCTGATCATGCGTAGCCGTTTGCCTTGTGCCTTCGTGATGGAACTTCCGTTAATCAGAATCTCGCCCTCACTAATGTCGTGCAGTCGGTTAATGGAGCGTAAGAGCGTTGATTTACCCGCACCGGACAGACCCACAACAGCAATGAATTCACCCTGCTCAAATTTCAGATTAATATTATCCAGGCCCTTGGTGCCGTTAGCGTAAGTTTTGGTAACGTTATGAAGCTCAATCATGACAATATCCTTCTTTCATTCATAATGATCAACCATACATGAGTCCTTGCTATAATGGCACAAGCCAGCGCAGCGTAGATCACGCTGAACTGGCCTGTCCATTGCTACGATTAAGCTGTTCCCATCCAAGAAAGCTACTACAAAGTGAACAAATCCCGAATTACTTTTGGATCAGAATTATTCACCTTTCACTTTTTCGCCATACTGACGAACGATCTCAAACTTGCTATCATCGGACTCTACATAACCTTCATGCGTATAGATTTCTTTGATGATCTGGTGACCTTCAGTATCTTTACCGATATCGATGAAGGCTTGTTTGATCTTCGCAGTCCAATCTGCATTCATGTCTGTACGAACGGCAATGGTATCGTTAGGAATAGGCTCAGTGAACGCCAGTACTCGTGTATCTTCAAATACAGTCGGATAGTCTTTAGCTACCGTGTTGCGGGCATCTTGGAAAATAGCTGCTGCATCAACGTCACCGTTTAATACAGCGATAACACCTTGGTCATGACCTTTCAACGTTACAGGTGTTACATCTTTTAATGGATCAATGCCTCTGTCCAGCAACAGACCTGCTGGCCATACATAACCTGCGGAAGACGTTACGTTTTGGTAAGCGACTTTTTTACCTTTAAGGTCCTCGATGGATTGAATCGGCGAATCTTTTTTCACAATGAACATGGATTTATAGGAATCCGCCAACTCTTCGGTTGGAGCACCTGTCTCATCATTTACACCGAAACGTTGTGCTTGCAAAATAACCTGCGCAGCGCCTTTTTCTTTAGCCAGTACATAAGCTGTCGGAGGCAAGAAACCTACGTCTACTTTGTTGGAAGCCATTGCTTCAATAATTGTGTTGTAGTCGGTGGATACGCTAACTTTTACCGGAATGCCCAGTTTGTCACCAAGCAACTTCTCCAGCGGTTTCGCTTTGGCTTCAAGCGTATCTGCGTTCTGGGAAGGAACAAATTGAACCGTCAATTCAGTTGGCACATAACCTTCGACAACTTTCTCTGTCTCTGCCGTAGACGTACCGGATGCATTAGAACTCGCATTATCCCCGTTAGCCGAACCTGTTGTACTACTACTAGACCCACAAGCACTCAGAAACAGAACCAAAATCAACAATGGTAAAAATAAAGCAGACTTCTTCAAACGAACACCCTCCAAAGAGTTTCTATTTTTCAGTACTTATCTACTATAGTTGCCAAATATTAGCGCGATGTGAAACGAAATTTGGAGTTTTGTAAAGTTTCCTGTCAGGCTGTCAGCGCGACTTGTATCTGTTAGAATAGGCTCATTATGGTTGAAGATATAAGAAGAACATCGGAGATAACGGCGTATACTTCGGTTCTTCAGGTTATTCATTCTTCTCCGTTTTATAGTAATTCCATATATCTGAACTTATATATTAGAGGAGATTGTAAAATGACATCCACAAACCATACGGCAAGCTTCGATATTCTGTATACCAGTGATCTGCACGGGGCGATCCGTCCCATTCATTACAATACCAATGCCTACCGCCCGGCTGGGCTTGCCCTGCTGGCTTCCCTGATTCGTAAGGAACGTGAACGTGCACCTGAATTGATGCTGGTGGATAACGGGGATCTGCTGCAAGGATCACCCTTGGCCTCCTATGCAGCTTCACAGGTTTCCAAAAACGAAGTTCATCCATTCATAACGGTACTGAATGAACTGGGTTATGATGCTGCGGTGATGGGCAATCACGAGTTTAACTATGGTCAGGCATTATTACACGGAGCAGTTGAAGCTTCCAATTTCCCTTGGCTGTCTACCAATATTGTAAAGGATGAGCAACCAGACGTACCTGCCTTCGGTCCACCGTATCTAATCAAAACCTTGTCTACGGGTGTCAAAATTGCCCTGTTGGGCGCAACTACGCACTACATACCGAACTGGGAGCACCCGAAAAATATTGAGGGTTTACAGTTCCTTGATGCCTTGGAGACGATTCGTGAATGGGTTAGCTACATCCATCAGCATGAACAACCAGATGTAATGGTTGTCAGTTATCACGGCGGATTTGAGAGTGATCTGGAGACAGGCGAGCCCGCAGAACGGTTAACTGGAGAAAATCAAGGCTATGCCATCTGCCGGGACATCGAAGGTATCGATGTGTTGCTTACCGGACACCAGCATCGTCAGCTTACCGCTAATATTCATGGTGTTACCGTCATTCAGCCGGGCTTCAGTGGAAATGGTGCGGGGCATGTATCCATTCAGTTGGAACAATCATCAGGTGGGAAATGGCAGATTACAGATAAGCAGGCTCGGTTGTTACTTCTGGATGAACATCATGAGGTTGAACCTGATGCAACCGTCATGAAACTGACGGAAGAGCTGGAAACTGAGGCACAAGCATGGCTTGATCAACCCATTGGCGAGGTGGCTGGGGATTTATCCATCACCAATGCTACGGCTCTGCGACTCAAGGCACATCCATTCATTGCTTTTGTACATCAAGTGCAGATGGAAGCGACTGGAGCGCAGCTCTCCAATACCGCCATGCTGAGTGAAGAAGCTCGCGGTTTCGGGAGTCACATCACCGTTCGGGACGTGTTATCCAACTTCATCTATCCTAATACTCTGACGGTGCTGGAGTTGAGTGGTCAGGATATCCGGGAGGCACTGGAACAAACGGCACGTTACTTTGAAGTGAATGCTTCTGGTGAGGTGGCAGTTAATCCGGCTTATATGGAACCCAAACCTCAACATTATAATTACGATATGTGGGCTGGCATGGAATACGAGCTAGATATCTCCCAACCTGTTGGCAGTCGAGTTGTGAAGTTGGAACATGAAGGCCAGCCAATGGACATGAATGGCATGTACTCTGTGGTGATGAACAGCTACCGCGCTGCTGGCGGCGGGGATTATGCAATGTATCCGGGCAAAAAGGTACTGCACGAAGGTGCCACGGACATGGCCGCACTGGTGGAAGATTACATCCGCAGACACCAGCCGTTAACGGTGGAGCAGGCTAATAACTGGAAAGTTATCGGAAGTTAAATGAGAAAGAGCAGGTCCTGTGATCAGGATCTGCTCTTTTGTTTTCAACCTATTGCTTACTTGTTCTTGTTGAATTATGCCGTCCTGTCACGTCCCGTTATCCGATATATTGAAGGATTAACTGATATAATGCTATTGAAAATCCTAAGATACTCGCTTTCATTTTAGATGGATGATATCTTTCGCTACGAATCAAATAAAAGAAAACCAAAATAAACCCTGCCGGGATCCATAGTTCAAAGACACCATTTGTTGTACTTTGAGAATAAATTGGAGTAATGAACGTACTAATCAAAAAGTAAAAGAAAACCGTAAAACGTCTTGTTTCTAATTGCTTGCTCCACCTTACTAGAATGAAAATAATAATGATTGCGATAATCGTAATGTGTAAAGGGGGAAAAAGAAGAGCAGCATTCCCAAATTTAAATTCCATTCCGCATTGCCCTCCTCTCTTTTAATGCATCACATGACTGACTACAGGCATACGTGTAAAAATTCATTCTCATGCTTCAAAACCGCTGGCAACCGTCCAAAAACGGACCTATTCCAATATATCCTTATTTTAACATACAATCACAGTTCCGTTTTCCATTTTCCTTCAAGGGAATATGCAAAAAGAGCAGAATTGAGGAGCATCGTGCCCTCATCCCTGCTCTTTTGACATACCTACAAGTTCTCTAATACATGTCCCATATTATCCAAAATGACTATTGCGCCTTTTTACGCAGCTGACTGTAATACAGCTCGCTGTAGAAACCGCCTTGTTCCAGCAATGCATCATGCGAGCCTTGCTCCAGTAGCTGCCCATCCTTCAGCACCAGAATTCGGTCTGCCTGACGGATCGTGTTCAGCCTGTGGGCAATGACAAAGCTGGTACGGCCTTGCATCAGGCGTTGCAACCCTTCCTGGATTTTAATCTCCGTAACAGTATCAATACTGCTCGTCGCTTCGTCCAGTACAAGTATGGATGGATCTGCCAAGATTGCCCGGGCAATGGCGAGTAATTGCTTCTGCCCCTGACTAATGCCGCTCCCATCAGCCTGGAGCACTTTGTCGTACCCGTCCTTCATACGCACGATGAAGGAATGGGCATTTGCCAGCCGGGAGGCTGCTTCCACTTCTTCATCCGTCGCGTCCAGACGGCCAAAACGAATATTTTCCCGAATCGTGCCCTGAAAAAGAAATGAATCCTGAAGCACAAATGCCATATGTGACCGCAGATTCTCACGCCGAATGGTGGTCATATCGCGTCCATCTACGGTTAATGTGCCACCCGTCGGATCATAGAAACGGGATAACAACTGGATAAGTGTCGTTTTCCCCGCTCCGGTCGGACCGACAAGAGCAATCATCTCCCCCGGTTTGGCTTCAAAGCTGATGTCATGCAAAATGTTACGCCCTTCATCGTATCCAAAGGATACTTTCTCAAAGCGAACGGCTCCCTCTACCTTGTCCAGAGATATCGCTGCCCCTTCATCCTTCGCTTCCTCATCTTCGTCCAGCACCTCAAATACGCGCTCAGCCCCCGCAATTGCGGACAATAACGTATTCCACTGGTTTGCCAGATCATTCAGCGGACGAGTGAATTGGCGAGCATATTCCACAAAGATTATAATCACCCCGACCGTAACCGAACCCTGAATCGCCAGAATACCACCGATGCCCGCAACAATCGCAAAGCTCAGGTTATTCAATCCATTCATCAGTTTCGGGATAAAACCAGAGATCGTCTGTGCCCAGAAACCGGAAATCCGGATGCGGGTATTCCGTTCCTCAAAACCGCGAATCACTCGCTCCTCTTGGGAGAATGCCTTAATGATCCGCTGCCCGGATAAAGTCTCTTCGATGTAACCGTTAAGTTCACCGAGATTGCGCTGCCGCTCCTTGAAGAGCGGTCCCGTTCTGCGCGTAATCCAACGCATGCCGATGGCCATCAGAGGCACAACGATAAAGGTAAGCAGGGTCAGTAGCGGACTGAGCCAGAGCATAACCCCAAACGTTCCGAGCAGTGTTAATACACTCGAAAAAATCTGGATCGCCGAGCTGTTCAACGTACCGCTGACATTCTCGATATCATTGGTCACCCGGCTCATAATCTCCCCCTGCTGGCGTTTACCGAAGAATGGAATCGGTAATTTGTGCAGATGGGAGAACAGATCATACCGCATGCGGAACACGGTTTCCTGTGCAATTTCGATCATCCATATATTTTGTAACCAAGATGTAAGAGAGAACAAGACATACACTGCGGTTAATCCAATCAGAAACCGAGTCCAGCTTGCCCCGGCTTCCCCCGCGATGAAATCATCCACGGCCACCCCTACCATGTAAGGGCCAAGCAAAGCGAGTGCGGAGCTGGCAAACACCATCAACAGTACCATGGACAGCTTAACCTTGCGACGTGCCAGATAGGTCCAGATACGACCTAGCGTACCTGACCAGTTCTTCGCCCGTGCCTTGGGTTTGCGACCACCGCCTGACCGTAACGTCTCCGGATCAATCGGAGGCGGTGGCTGACGGAAAGGCTCAATGAATGCTTTGAACATGCTGTGCACCCTCCCCGTATTGTGATTCATGGATTCGACGATACAGCTCTGACGACTCCATCAGGTCTTCATGTTTTCCCTGTCCAATGAGTTGTCCATCATCAAGCAGCAGAATCAGGTCCGCCGAAGTCGTTGAACTGATCTTCTGGGTGATGATAAACGTGGTACACGACAATTCCTCCAGCGCATCGAGCAGTCTGCCTTCTGTAGCCACATCCAGCGCACTTGTGCTATCGTCCAGAATCAGAATTCTTGGTCTACGTACCAGTGCTCGTGCAATGGAAAGTCGCTGCTTCTGTCCGCCGGAGAGATTCACTCCCCGTTGACCCAGCAATGTATCATAACCGTTTGGTAAATTCTCAATTGTTTCATGGATCTGCGCGCGTTTCGCGGCTTCCACGATCTCATCCAAGGTAGCATCTTCCTGACCCCAGGCAATATTCTCCCGGATGGAACCGGTAAACAGGACAACCTCCTGAGGCACATAACCAATCGCACCACGCAGCATGGACAGATCCAGCTCTGATGCATCGGCACCATCAATCCGTACCTTTCCTTGATCCTCTGTGTATAACCGCGGAATAAGCTGTACGAGCGAAGATTTGCCTGAGCCTGTTGCTCCCATAATGGCAATGCGCTCCCCCGCTTTTGCCGTAAATGTGATGTTATCCAGTACTGTAATTTCACTATTCGGATAACTGAAGCCTACACTGCGGAATTCAACCGCTCCCTGCACAGCGCGCTGTTTCTTCGCTGGGTATACAGATTGCGGAAAATGTGAAAATTTCATAGATCCAGCAGATGGTGCAGACGTTGATTCTGCCTTATTCTGTTCAGTCTCCGACGTGTCCTCCGTATTAAACACTTCATTCAGCCGTTGCGCCGAAGCGCTTGCTCTGGAGAAGGTTACCAGAATCCATGACAACGCAGACATGGCACCAATTGTGCGAAGCAGGTAGTTAATGACGGCGACCACTTCACCCACGGTTGCATTACCGGAGGCAATGTCGACTCGTCCAAACCATAACACGGCGATGATACAAACATTCATCATCAGCAGCATGAACGGCATCGTGGTCTCCGTCAGGCGCAGCGCGGAAATGGTGCCTTTCATCAGCTTGCCGCTGAATCCGGCAAAGCGTTCAATCTCATGGCCCATCCGTACGAAAACACGGATCAGCCGAATGCCTGTCAGATTCTCCTGGATGACTCCATTGACGGCATCCAGTCTGCGCTGCACATTGCGGAACAGCAGCGCTGCCTTTTTGATCATCCACACTACAACAATGAGCAGTACAGGCACCATGACAACCAGCAGCAGACCCAACCTCGGGTTCACGATCACTGCCATAATCATGCTACCAATCACCACCAGGGGCACACGTGTCATGAATCGCAGACTCATGAAGACGGTGTCCTGAACCTGGGTCACGTCCCCCGTTAATCGGGTAATCAGGGACGACGTCGCGAACCGGTTAAAGACGGCATAAGAGAACGTTTGCACTTTCTCATACAGCTTCTCCCGCAGATCGTATCCAAACCCCAGACTTGCATGGGATGCAAAGAACGAACTCGCAATTCCGGCAGCAAAAGCCACAACAGCACTGCCAACCAGCACACCGCCCCACAACCAGACGACAGAAAGGTCTCCCTGCTGAATCCCATTATCAATGATCTTGGAGATCAGATAAGGCTGAGCCAGCTCCACCGCAAGCTCAATTAACATCATGACCAGGGCTGCAATCGCGGCAACTCGGTACTTCTTCAAGTAGTACAACAGCTTGATCATAAGCATTCCTCCGGCTCGGAGCACCCTAAACCGATAACACGTTCCAGCTCAGAGCCTCCATTAGACATGTTGTTTTCTCCACAGCGTCCAATATGTAATCATTTCTATGTACACATATGGTTATTATAGCGTATTTTACAATGCCGCTTCTATTCTTATTACCCTACTTTTCCCAATACAATAAACTTCTCTTCATTTTGGCAGTAAAAAAAGGAAGGTCTCCCTTCCTCACACTAGTTAAGTGCTTACAGCTGACGTAGTTTTTCACTTAGATACTCCCGACGTTTCAGCACATATTCGCGAATTCTTTCCGGTTCACCTGCAAATACATCCATGGGCCATTTCATGTAAGGATCTTTGTTGACATCTTCACGAATCCCATTGTGCAATCGATGGACTAGAGGCATAATTCGCTTCTCTGTAAAAGCATTCATCAGATGCTGCCGCATCAGCTTTTTATATTGTTGACGGAAACTGCGGAATGCCAGCAATCGTCCGGTAAGTCTGTTATACCCCTGAATACGAACAAGATTGGGATCAACTCGTGTTCCATAACAGTTCCTCCCCCAAGTACCCTCATAATCCCAAGGCAGGATGCCATATTTACCGCTTTTGATTTTCTCATACCATGTGTAATTCTGATGAAATCCGTCGAAGTTCCCTGTAAGCACAGCTCCACTTAACCAGCGTAAATAATTGTCTGTATCCACCCTCGACTGTAAAAAACGAAACAATTCCAGCCTGGACTTTATGTTCAACTGCTGAATAAAGTTACGTAGCCTTGTGCGATCCACATCTTTACCACGAATTAAGCTGTACCCTGACAATAGATCGGTACTTGTTGAAGAGGAATTCGAATTTATCATAAAACCAGCATGATCATTCACCGCATAGAAGATACTGCGCACAGGGATTTTCCGTTGGCGAAAAAAGAAGGATTTCACTCCTTCGATCCTCAGGTATACACCCAGAAGCTGCCCGTTCAGATAGAGTACGCAGTGTTGTGTAGACGGTGCGGGTACACGAATCGACTCAAAAAAACGAAAAGAAAGTGCATTGCGCAACAACGAAGGATCATCATACTCCGCATTAAAATGATACGTTCGGCTGGATGTACGAATCTCAAATGATTTTTTGGGATAACCGCGTGTATGTCCTCCACGGTATCGAAGCCGGATCGGAAACGGCTTACCGTCCATCTGCATCGTGCTGTTCACAAACGTCTCTGACCATATATTGGACGTTAACTGTTGATATTCGGTTGGAGACAAGCTGATATGGTAGACAGGTAGAGCCATTTCCATCCGCCTTTCGAGTACCTGTAAGATTCGCCCGTAGGCTCTTACATCATCCTATGCAGATGCACAGAAAGTCGTACGGGCGAATGCACAGTCCTGATACTTATCACATCCCAATTCACTTGTCATAATGCGGAATAACCGAGTTATTAATCTATAAATTTACATCATTTTCATAGATTATAGCTGAAATGGTATAAATATAGTTAACTGGCTAGTCCCTCCAAGAAGCATGTCACATATGCTTAAACTACAGACAGACACGAATGACGAATGGAAGGGATCACATTTACATCCACCATTTCTGTCCATCTGAACTTATATCATGGAAGGGGTCAAACACAATGTCTATGAATGGTCAAGGAATAAGAGGTTTGTTGGGAAGAGAGATTAAGATTAACCGGGGAGGACCTGATTCAATACAAGGTACACTTACGGACGTACGCTGGGACTACATGGCAATGAACTGCAAAGAAGGGATTGTCTACGTTAATGAATCACATGTCAAAAGCATAACAGATACAGGCCGTTCCGGTGGTAACCGAAATGCAACCATGGGGAACCCTATTCCTTCCAACACGTTTTTGGGCGTTATGCAAGCACTCCGCTTCCGCCATGTTCAGATTAACCGGGGAGGACCTGAAAAAGTGGAAGGCATCCTGGCCGATGCCAACCAGAACCAATTGATCATGACTTTGAAAAATCAGGAGATTGTTCGTATTCCGATGCAACATGTGAAATCTGTATCCCTCGTACGTGGTGGTGGGAACAACAACAACAACAACAACAATAGCAGTAATAATAAAAGTCAAGGGAACCAAGCAGCCCAAGGTAATCAGGCGGCTCAAGGCAACCAGTCGCGTGGCAATCGTTCTCAAGGGAACCAAGCAGCTCAAGGCAACCAAGCTCAGGGGAATAAGTCCGGCGGCAATAAATCTCGAAGCAATCAAGGCAATCGTTCTCAGGGGCAACGAGTTCAAGGCAACCAATCTCAAGGCAATAAATCAGGTGGCAACAAGTCGCGTGGCAATCAAGGCAACCAAGGCAGTCAATCCCGTGGTAACAAATCCGGCAATAAAAAGAAGTAAATAAAATAAACTGACAACTTAAGTTATCTACCAGCTTAAAGGGGGGAATTATCATGTTGATCTTCGTCGCATTAGTCTTGATTGGTGTGCCTTTTTACTGGATCGTTACACCCGGAAGGCCCACTCCATCCCATGAACATCTGCTTCAGGCTTCGTCAGGACTTCTCCCCCTGGGAGGTGAATCACAGTAAATGCCTGACTACCAGTTGTGGTTAACCTTCGGGGTCTTTATCATCACTGTCATTTTCCTGATGTGGCGTCCTGGCGGATTGAATGAATCTATACCCACCTCGCTTGGCGCCCTTCTTCTTATTTTAACTGGAGTGAGCAGCTATGCTCACATAGTTGGAATCTTCGGGATCGTATCTGGTGCAGCCGTAACAATCCTCTCTACCATTGTCATGTCGATTATTTTAGATAGCATCGGTTTTTTTCGCTGGATCGCTTTGAATATGATTGAGAAAGCAAGAGGTTCCGGCTTTCGATTGTTCTGGCTAATTCTATTACTTTGTTTTCTCATGACCATCTTCTTCAACAATGATGGCAGTATTCTGATCACAACTCCGATCATTATTCGAATCTGTTCTATACTTCGTCTGAAAATGCATCAACAGTTACCCTACCTGATCTCCGGTGCGCTAATCGCCACGGCTTCCAGTGCGCCAATTGGACTTAGTAATCTGGCTAATCTGATTGCTTTGCAAATGGTTGGCTTAAATCTGAATACTTATACTCAGATGATGTTTGTGCCATCCATGCTTGCGATCATGGTGATGACTGTACTACTGTTCTATTATTTTCGTAGAAGTATTCCCAAAGTTATTCATCATTTCCCTGTATCCCTGCAGTCTTCATCAGGTTCAGGATATCATCCGCTTCAGACAACTGAATCCGAGAATAAAGTAGACTGGTGGCTGTTCCGTGTCTGTATTGGTATCGTTGTATTTATCCGTGCAGGATATTTTCTAGCTGAGCAAGTCGGTATACGTATGGAGGTAGTTGCAATCACTGGTGTTATTCTCATGCTCGCTGTGCGTTGGTATCGCACCCGGACTGGACTCAAAGATGTGATAACACAAACGCCCTGGCACATTCTACTCTTTGCCTTCAGCATCTATGTTATTGTGGATAGTCTTCACCGAGCAGGCATGACCGCATCGATCATTCAGTGGATGAAACCTATAATAGAAGGAGGAAATGCCAGCATCATTGCTGTGTCGGGGTTAATGCTCACTCTGCTTTCCAATCTATTCAACAATTTGCCCTCCGTCATGATTGGGACCTTTGCTGTTACAGATCTTCCACTAAGTGAATCTCAACTGCATCTTGCGTATCTTGCCAACATTCTGGGAAGTGATATCGGAGCCTTGCTGACGCCTATTGGCACCTTGGCAACGTTAATTTGGATGTATATATTAAAGACCCATCATATTCGAATCTCCTGGAAACAGTATATGAAAGTTACCTTTATTGTGATACCAATAAGTCTAATTGTTAGCCTAATTTCACTATATATTTGGACATCTATTCTCTATTGAGAGGAGGAATACTGTGGAACTTCTTACTCATTGGCTGGGTAAATCCGTCGAATTGGAGCTGTCTGGCTGTAAACTACCGATCCAGGGTGAGATCATTGATGTAGGCCAGGATCTGATTGTAGTCTACGGAAACCAGCGATTTGTTTATATTCCACTTCATCATGTTCAATCCATGCATGTCAATACGGCAGATGATTCAAGTATAGTTTTGCCAACACCCGACCCCGAGATGGATCACACCAACATCTCTTACCGCAAAATGCTGATGAACGCCCGTGGACGTTTCAGTGAAATTTCCATCGGAGGGAAAACATTGCATGGTTATATTACAAATATTATGAATGACTACTTTATGTTCTACTCTCCGTTATATCATTCTATCTATGTTTCCATTAATCATCTGAAATATATTATTCCTTCCCCTACTAACAGCACACCCTATTCTCTTAGTAAGCAACATTTCCCTATGCAACCTTCGTCCATGTCACTCTCCCGTACACTCGATCAGCAACTTCATAAAATGATAGGTGAACTTGTTGTACTCAACCTCGGTTGCAAGCCTTACCGAGCAGGGTTATTGAAGAATGCAGACAACCACTTGCTTGCGTTGGTAGAAGCGGATGGGACTTCTTTAATTATGCATACCGATCATATCCAAACCATTCATCTCCCTTGAATATCAGAAGAACAAAAAGGTTCATCTGCCTATGGCTGATGAACCTTTTTTTCACCTTTACATCCTACCATCTTCTGCGTCCACGATCACCCCTATTATGATCATTCAACTCACCAAGACGATCGTATGTCTCCTTATATATCCGAATCACGGCCTGAACTTTGATGAAATCAGCATCTTCCGGTCCAAGCCCCTCCATAAACATTCTCTGAATGATCTGTTGGAAGAATTGCACTCTGGCCTCAATCTGTTCTTGCTCAAGCTGTAATATGTCTTCGAAACTGTGGTTCCCTATGTAATCCATCAACTCATCATCAGGACTGGAATAATCTGCGTTTCTCCGATCTGCTACCCATTCATCCGGCTCATTGGACTGGAGGTTAACACTGGTGCGTAATTGGGATAAGATGATTTTCTCTTTAGCCAACATGACATGAAAATCTTTGTTACGGAGTAGCTCCGATACAATCAGACTGCACATTTCACGGTTTTGGATCAGTATGCCGTCAAATGGATGCAGCGTCCACTCCCCGTTTGCATAATACAGGTTAAAGTTAAAGAACTCACTGCCATATTTGTATTGAATATTAATCTTGGTCTCATCAATAATCTCGAATGAAAAGTCCAGCATGTTCAGCAAGCTCCTTCGCACAACCCCAGATTTTACCATCATTCTATCAAATAAATGAAACAAAGAGACGCACTCGGCGTCCCTCGTAGAAAATAAAACCATGTAGCAATCTCGATACGATATGCAGCGAGTCCTACCCTAATCCAGGAAAGATCCTAATGCACTGGAATCCGGTTTGTTTTTCTCCGGAATGGCAGCAGCCTTCGGTCCTTCCAGACCAAGTCGATCGCTCATTTTGGCGTTAAGGGTTGTCATCTTGTTGGTATAGTCATTACAGCTCTCGATGATCCGGCGATTGGACTGCTCGGACAGATCCAGTGCAGACATCAGATCACCCATCGCTTGATTGACCGCTTCAAGGGACATCGCAGGTTTGGACAACAGTTCATTTGTTTTCTCTGTTGTTGTCTTCAACAATCTGGCGTTCTCCTTGAATTGATCTTCAATCGTCTTATTCGTAGCTTCCACAGCAGAAATGACCTTCTCCTGATCATTAAGAGCCATCGCAATCATGGCCGAAACGGTGATCAGATTCGCTGTTTTATCAATGGCATTATTAACGGAATCAATCAGCTTGTCATTGTTATCATTAATGATGTCGGTAGCTGCGATTGCCTGATTGTACAGCATGATCATCTCTGTCATGGATTGGGTACGTGTTACCACTTTGCGCAACCCACGCTCCAGATGTGCTTTACGATTCTCGTTCTCAGGCTTGGCAATCTCGGTTTCGAACAATGCTTTCAATTGATTACCAAAAGAGATTTTGGTCTGCAAATTGTAGATCTCCTGAATGGAGGAACGTTTCAATTGGCGCATATTTACGATGCTTTCTTCCAGGTTGTCCTTGCCGTCCCGCAACCCGTTAATGATCGCATCAATGTTCGTGCGAACAGATTGATAACGGTATACATAGTTTTTCAGCGGGCTTTTACGTAACAACTTCCCGACAAAACTCACATTTTTACTCTGCTGCAAACTCTCACATTCATCACGGAGCTTCAGGATCATGTTTGATACCTCTGCCCGGTTCCCGGACATCAATTCATTGACTGGGCGATCAAGCAACTTGAGAGTCTGTCCTGCTCTCTCTTGTGTTTTCACGCCCAACTTGCCGATATCATCCATTAAGGTATCCAGATGAGCCGGATCACTTTGGGACACTTTCTGAATAAGCTGTGTTGCTTCCTGGTTAATCCGTTGCTCATCTTCCTGCTTCAACTGAGCCCATTCCGTTGCCATGCCAATCCCTCCTATAATTCAGAGCTGTTATACCGTTGATGTATTAGTTCCGCTTTGTTCTGGAGCTCCATTAAGTCTTTATGTTCAATCGTTGATACAATATCCGATATCTTGGAATCCACGTCTCGAAGACCATTCAGCAGCATACGCCGATTGTTGCGTTTGGCTTCTCCACTTAAACGTAAAAATGGATTAATAAAACCGTTCAGGTCTTTCAAAATAAGTCTGCGCACCGTATGGTTGATATCTCCGTTATTTAGTTCCTGAAGGGAAGGAATCACACGCTGCAAACGGGCAAACAACGCCAATGATTTCTCCACGATCTCATTATCCAGCTCGTTCTTCTGACCTTCGGAGATGATCATATCCTCCAGAACTTCCAGGTATTCAATCACCGGATCAAATACAGGATCTGGTTCAGTCCGGGAAGGCTTCGCTTGTTCTGTGCTTGCATGCTGTGCGGGAGTGGAACTCGGTTGGGGCTCTGCCAGAGAAGCTTCTCGCGCCCCTGTTGGCACTGTGCTCGGTGCTTGTCCACCATTCAAGTGGGATGGTTCATTTCCGATATCTGTAATGGGTACAGGGGCTGATGACGAACCCTGGACCTGTGTACGTGGCGTGGAACGTGAAGGAATCAATCCTCCGACCACAGTTGCCAGTGCCGGAATTGCCCACGTGATGACATCCGGTAGAAAGGGACTCGTGATCGCCGCGAGACCATAACCGACCAATGCGCCTATACCTATCTTCGTTTTCCGTAACATTACTTGTCCTCCTGCCTTAACAACACATACAGTGCATATTCAAAAAGTCTGATTTTCAGTACCGAGAAGATGGACTTTTTGAATAACCTCTCATCCGTATTGTAAAAAAACCATCCAGAAGGTGTCAATGTTGAGGGAAATTCTCAGCTAGACGTGGTGTACTCCGCTTACCTTCTGAACGTCGATTATAAATGGTTGTTCGATATGACTACCCAATATGCCAAACTTCGGATGTAGTGGTCCAATATCATGGCCAAGTGCAGACTTGACAGCCAGATACGGGAAGTTCACGCCCGACAGACAAGACATGTGCAACCCACCAGACATACGCGGATTAATCTCCAGTAGCTTCGGTGTATCCTTGCGATATTTCATCTGTATATTAAAATTATAAGGAATCTGATATACCTCTGCCACATTGCGGGCAATCGCCAGCAATTCCTCGTTTTCTTCGAGCAAGCGTAAACGTCCTCTTTCTTTTCTACGCGGAATAGCCGTTAATAGTTTCCCATTGCGATCCGAAAGACAATCAATGCTGTATTCATATCCTTCCAGTACCTCCATCACCATGACATTTTGAAAGGACGGAGCAGAAGAGAACGCACGCAGGGCATCTTCATACGAAATGGAGTTAAGCGCGTATCCGAACAACTCCTGCAACGGATCACGTTCATTATTAATCACTCGGAATCCCATACCACCCTCACCATTACATGGTTTGAAGCATACATCATGTCCACGTGCACGTAGCGCCTCATAGGCTTGCTGGAATTGTGCAGCATTACTGACCGTGAAATAATCCGGAATCTCCATAATGCCCTTCTCACGCACCGATTCATAGAACCGGTCTTTCTCCATCAATTGTTCCAGCAATTCCGTGTCCGAGCATACGATAACCCGTGTACCGATCTCTTCGAACAGGGAGATATGTCTGCTGATGTCCAGCATGTTCCAGCGTGGAATAAACACATCAATCTGATGACGACGGCAAAAGTCGAGGCAAAAATCAACATACTCCCGGCCCGTTAGACGCGGTTCAACTTCTGCAACATCACAGCCCTGTAATGCCATATGTCCAGGATCAGGATGAGTACCGTAGATCTCAAATTCCATACCGTCCTCATTGTCCCGAATCGCATTCATATAATGATACGTTACAGAGAACCAACGGTTGAAGTAAATCTTCATTTTTTTCATTTATACGGTCTCCTTTATCTCGGCATGGTCTATCTGGGTCTGTTGATCGTTATGAATACGGTGAACGTAATCGAGAATCTCATCTGCTGCAAAAGCACCGAAATGTTCCGTAAATTGATACGGCACCAGCTCAGGTGTACGCTGTCTCTCCACATGTAATTCTCCGTGGGACGGAGCAATGGCATGCTGCGCAAAGTCCAGCAAACAGCGATCCAGCAAGGAATCGCCCGAAGCAATCACAGGCACATCGCCAATGCGTTGCCTAATGTGCTCCACTGCAGCTCGTTTGTTCACGGCCGAAGGCACCAGATAGAGCTTCCGCCCCTGAATCGAACTCTCCCATCCCAGCGTCTCTAACACCCGAATCTTGTCCGCAATATGCTCCATTGGAAGCTTGTCACGTTCGATCAGCAATGCAAAGAACAGCTCATCACACAATCGCTGATTAATTACCCACTCCGGGCTCAGCACATCGTCAAATAAATTCAGGATCTCTTCGGGAGTAGCTGCCTGCTGACGAAGCAAAGAACGAATATGCAGATTCCATTCATCGTCTACCTGACCGTCAACAATGATGTTGCCACCATTACTCGTCACCGCATATTTCGGAATACATTCGCTCTGAAAAATATGAATGCGCCGGTACTGCTCCACGGTACGTGTCGTCACCGGCATAAATACAATGTCTTGTGGCAAAGACTGCAACCGCTCCAGTGCATATGCTGACATAAAAGCGGACAACTTGCCGTTAATCCACTCTGCGGGAACAAGTCCCGGTGTATCTTCGGGAATACGGAGCGCACGACGGGAGTACACCAGCGTCTGGTCCAGATCACTTGCGTAGATCATCATTCTCCGCCACCTCCCAGGGATTGAATAATGCCGCAACAGGAATAGGTTAATCCCGGATATACCTCAACCGGCACATTTCTGTCTCTGGCGAGCATCATGATATGTTGCAAATCCGGATTATCCAGACGGTCCACAAGAATCTTCCAAGGGACACGGCGCAGTAACACCCGGGTTGTTTCTCCGATTCCAGGTTTGATCAGATTGATGTTCGCAATACCAAAGGATTGCTGGATGGACTCGATATCCTGCCAGCCTTTCCAGGTGATTTCCGAAGTACTGGTAGCATTGTCGTCCGAGCGAATCTCCACTTGTTCCATCATCTGCGGAAAATGCTGAGCGATGGTATCCACATACTGGATCGACACATCCGCAGAGGACCATTCACGATACCATTTGGCCCCGTGAAAATCTGCCGGTCCAATCAGATCATCGCGAAGTACTGTACGGCTCACCAGTCCCGATACCGTGGAATTCAGACAAGCACTAGGAATAAGATAATCTTCCCTTGTCCCAAAGGTGCCTGAGCATTGCCCCGGATCGGCCAACACGGCAAGATCATCATCGAGACTTATGCCATAAGTCCGTTCCATTTGGTCACAGGATTCTTTCAGCACTTTGCGAATAGCCCCTTTTCCTGTCCAACCATCTACAAACTGAATGGCTGTTTCCAGACCATGCTGCTGTAAAATATATAAAATTGCGTTCTCGTCCATACCCTTGCCACGAATAATTGAAATGCTATAATGCGGAATCGTCACCTTGTATTTCAATTCAATATAACGTTTGATCAGGATGCCCACAGGTGTTCCGGCTCGAGCCAGAGATACCAGTACAAGATTCAGTCCCCTGCGCTCTACAATCTTCTCAGCCACAATGGCGGTATGACGCGCGATTCTTGCAGCGGATTGTTCCAGTGTCTGATGGAACAGCTCGATGTATTCTGCTGTGGGCTGGTATTCCACGGGTAACATCTCCGAATAATGAACCCCGGATTGGATCGCCTGCTCCCGTTCACCCGTTCCCTTTTCCAGATCCACATGGCTGATATCCTTCAGTAGGAAAACAACGTCCGATGCAGCATAACTGCCCATCGGTTCGGGAGACGGAATCTCACGTTGTCTGATTAGCTCCAGTGTAGTTAAGTTCATTGCTCGTTGTCCCCTGTCTTCTCTGGCAAGCCGCAATATACGATATGAATGTGTCCGCACCCCAACTGCCCCAGTACCTTCAACATCGGTTCCATTCGTTCTTCGGACATCTGTCTCTCCAGCAGAACAAAAATCTCGTCATACTGACCCGGGGCGATGTTATAGATAAAGTTACGAACGGATGCGTCTTCCGGTGAGGCATATCCGGCACCACTACGAACAGCATATCCTGGAGCCGGATGTGTATGGATTGGACTGCGGGTAGTGGATTGATACAACACGCCTTCTCCCATCTCGGCAGCAATACGCATCGGAATGTACATGAACTCCCCTGTTCCCATCACCAAAGTCCGTTCTCCCGTACGCTGCGTCCGAAGCCGTTCTGCAATCCGGCTAATCTCCTGGCGCAATTCGCCATTATGACGGGATTGCATACCAAACCTGCCCGTATGTTGGACGTAGCTCGCTGTGCTACGTTTACCTTCACCATCCTCCGAAGTAGCGTGCAGCTGATCGAAGGCATCAGCAACGGTAGAGGTTTGAAGCGTTACGGCAGGACGGGATAGCTGCTCATCTTGCTGTGTTGCTTCCATCTGTGGAGTACCCACTACTTCAATACGGCCCTTCAACAGGCTTAACGGTGTAATAGTAATTCCAAGTTCAGCTTCCAGCTCGGCAAATCGATTCTCATCCGCTTCCGTACGCCAGTCCAACAGCGAAGCAATCACATATTGCTTCCTAGGATATCTGGCCTGAATATCCCGAATGATATTCAACGTCGTTTTGCCCGTCGTAATCTCGTCGTCCACCAGAACAATCGGACCCTCTCCTGCAAAGGCTTCATGATCCAACGCATAACAACGATGAGCCATCGCGTGGGAGTGTTCTTCTTCAAATTGAATATCCGGATGCATCGCTGGAACATATTCGCGAGTGGTGTGAATGTAAGAAGCATGATCAGCAAACATCTCGTACATGCTATGGCCCAGCGCTGTAGCGGTCTCCGCAAAACCAACAAAACGAATCGTTTCCGGCAAACTCAAGCTTTCTTGCAACAGCATGTTATACACTTGCCGGGCTTGTTGGGGATCAATCAGCCCCTCGACCATTGCCCGTTTCCACTCGGTGATCTGAACTTTCGTCTCTTCCGTCTTTTCAGTCAGGTGCTCATATAACAGAACAGCCAATGCCGCGCCACTCAGAAGCGAGGTATACGGATTAACTGGGATGTGCTTGCCCAGCAGTCTGCTTACAAACAGAAATGAACGTTTCTTATTGATGCGTGCAGCCATGGAAAATAGAGATTCTAGTGGAAGTTGCAGCGGGTTATGTGTAACCTGAACGTTCAGGCTGAATTGATCAAGAATTGGGAACGTAGTTGTGTTGTTGTTCGTGCTTGGGCAAGAGCCCGACAAAATGCTGCTGTTCATGTAACACCCCATATATTTGTGATCGGATTAGAATTCGATTCGCCCAGCTCAAGTGTGGTTTAATCTCATTCATTTTGTTATAGTAATTACTTTTGAACACACCCAGGCTACCGTCATTACGGGCAATGATGTCTTGGGCATCGGAATATTCCTCATGTGTAACAACGTACATCGCTTGTACGGGCTTAATATGAGAAGGATGAATGATCGTTTTGCCTACAATTCCATTTTCCTTGTCCATCATGACTTCACGCATCAATCCATCCATTGTGTTCGTAATATATTTCATTCTCAGATGCAGCCCTGATTTGCCCAGGGTTTCTTCGAATGGAGTCTGTCGTAATTGAGGTTTGAACACGCGCTCCCGCTGACTGAAATATTCCCAGACAGGACCTGAGATCACATACGGCTTGTCCATTCGTCCAAACAGATTGATAATATCCGAGATGCAGTCACGGATCGTGGCGATATCGTATATGGTCAATTCCGGGCTTCGGCGTAGTCCAAACAGGCTGGAGAAATCGGTCGCACCTATGCGTACATTGAGCACATATTCAACATTTTCATCGAGGATGTTTCGAAGGCCCAGTAAGGTCTCCCAACGTGTCTCCCGATATATAATTGAAGCCGTTTCCAATATAGGCATTCCATAGAGAACGGGATAATGATCCGGTTTCCGTTGATTATAACTGCGGATCTGGTCGAAATAGGCTCTTCCATTGCCCACACAAAACTTGGGCAATGCCACGCCTGTCAGCATGGACACCAATTCTCCCAACGTATCAATGAGACGTTCCAACTGTTGTGGTGAACGTACACGAGCAAACAGAAGAGGCATTTGATCCTGACTCAGCATGCCTGTCTCCATATAAGTCATCAGTTGAGTTAGATGCTGTACCAGACACTGCTCGGCAAACTCTACTTGGTCGTCACCCACAGCGTCCTCCAGATCAATAATAATGGTCGTCAGACCTTCATGTTTACCATTCATAATGTCGTCCGCGATATGTGTGCGCGTCGCGGGCATATATAAAGCAGCCCCAACAGCATATGCCAGTAGATCTTTGGAAGTCCGGTGATTGAACGAGACGGGTGAAGAGAAAAATAAAGTATCTTCTTCTTCCAGACTCAAAAAGTTAAAATATTTCAGGGTTGTCTCCTCCTCGCACCTTTGGCAATAGCCAATCTGCAATAGTTGATTCCAGCTGTCGGGGCATAAAAACCAATCCCTCCTTAGTCTGGAGGGATTGATGGTCTATTATCGAGGATAACGTTGGTCAACAGTATCCTTGCAATGGCGCTGACCGATACAGCGTTTATATATTGATTAAATTCAAATGATTACTTTCTTCCCGCAACCCACTGCATTCCCCAATCATGAGCCTCGTCCAACGCCTGATGGCCATTATAGAACTGCACGATTCGTTCAATACTGAATGTCTCATTGTTCACATTGCGTAACATCGCGATGCCACACATGCCAAGCGGGCTCCCGTATTCATTCATTCGGACAATGATATCCGGGCCATCCTTCTGCTGGATAGTTACCACACCGTCTACTTGAGACCAGTTGGCCACACCACCATAAATATAGGTAAATACCAAGATGCGCTCAATTTCCGAGATACGGGCACCATTAATCCGCAGATTCTCTCCCGTCTTAACCGATCCCGTCCGGTCATCCCCATCTAGTGCAATATAAGGGAAACGATTCAGTGAACCAAACGTTTGTCCCAATGCCTGAATCACATCTCGTGTACCATCCTTCATCTCGAACAGACAGCCCAAGTCCAGATCCACACTCTTGCTGCGACCAAACAACCCTTTGCTACCCTGTTGATTCCAGTTCAGATTAATCAGGATTTCACCAAGTCCACCCGCATTTTTCTTGAGGTTAATGGTGTCGCCCTTCTTCTTCAATTCAATTTTGCTGAAATTGATCGAATTCACAGGAGAAGGCGTCGGTTCTGGTGCGGGCACCGGGGGTGGTGGAGTCGGTACAGCTGTCGGAGGAACGGTTGAAGTCGTTGGTGCAGGGTCCGCTCCACCATCCACATCCACACCAAAGTTAGCACAGAGTGCATTCAATCCGCCTGCAAAACCCGATCCTATTGCATTGAACTTCCATTCTCCGTTATGACGATACAATTCACCGATGACAATCGCGGTCTCCACTGTAAAACCGCTTCCCAGATCATATCTCATTACTTCCTGACCTGTAGCTGCATTGGCAAACCGTAGAAAACCATGCTGAACCTGTCCAAAATGATGGCGTCGTGCTTCACCGTCATGAATCGTCAGGCTGAAGGCGATTTTCTCAATTCGGGCAGGGATTTTGCCAAGATCAATGGCGAATTGTTTCTTCTCGCCACCAACCTGTCCACCATCCATGTACGTGATGAACGAGGTAGAGGGTTGATTATAAAAGATAAAATCCTCATCTCCAGCCACTTTATTGTCTGAACCCAGAAGGAATGCTGATGTGTCCAGCTCTACACCCGAGGCTGCCTCCCAACCAATGCCTACCGTTAGACGGGACAAGCCCGGATTGGTTTTGGTCAGATCACTCTTCTGGCCTTTCACGACAGAAATCGCCATAGCAGAATCACCTTTCTATGCCAAGTTATGTTATTGTGCATCCAGCCCGTAATTTTTGCATAAAGCAGATAGTCCACCGGTGAAGCCGCTGCCTACCGCCTGGAATTTCCAGTCCGCACCTGCACGGTAGAACTCACAGAACACCACAGCTGTTTCTGTGGAATAGTCCTCTCCGAGGTCGAAACGAAGCACTTCCCGATCACTTGCAGCATCTACAACACGAACAAAAGCATTGGAGACTTGTCCAAAATTCTGCCCTCGTCCATCTCCATCATAGATGGTTACCGTAATACCGATCCGGTGAATGTGCGCAGGGATTTTGCTGAAGTCAACAACAACTTGTTCATCATCGCCGTCACCCTCACCCGTACGATTGTCACCGGTATGTGTCACTGAACCCGCACCGCCGCTTGGATTGTTGTAAAAAACAAAGTCATCCGTACCTTTGGCTTTTCCATCTTCGTACAACAAAAAAGCCGAAGCGTCCAGGTCAAAGTCGACTCCACCACTATATTTGTTTGTATCCCAACCCAAACCAACCACCACACGGGTAAGGCCCGGATTCGTCTTAGTCAGGTCAATACGTTGTCCTTTGGCAAGACTGATCGTCATTTGTTTTTCCACCTTTCCAAATATGTGATTAAATGAAAAGGAGAACCGTCCAGGAGACGGTTCTTCCCATCCTGTAAGTCGTACTGTACGTCCTATTGCAAACCGTAGTCGCGTGTCAATCCAACCAATCCATCTTGGTAACCACTACCGATGGCACTGAACTTCCACTCGCCGCTATGACGATACAATTCACCAACAACTACACCTGTTTCGATGGAGAAGTCTTCTCCCAGGTCGAAACGAATCAGTTCTTCGCTGTTTGCTTCGTTGACGATTCGCACATAAGCACGGGAGACTTGTCCGAAGTTCTGGCTACGTTCTGTAGCTTCGTAGATTGTAATGGAGAATGCAATTTTCTCTACATTCGCGGGTACGTTAGGCAGGTCGATATTGATCTGCTCATCATCACCATCGCCATCTCCTGTACGGTTGTCACCGGTGTGAACAACAGAACCATTTTCATTTTGTGGATTGTTGAAGAAGATGAAGTTTTTCTCGCCTTCTACTTTACCGTTTGCATTGGCACAGAATACCGATACATCCAGGTCAAAGTCTTTTCCGCCATCATACTTATTGGTATCCCAGCCCAAGCCTACTGTGATTTTTGTCAAACCTGGGTTCGTTTTAGTCAGATCGATTTTTTGACCTTTAGAGAGATTAATTGCCATCGTATGATCATCCTCGCTTATTTAAGTGTATTGTAGTTATCGTGACATATGAATATCAGGGTTATTGTCGATTTAGGTTAAATCTTGTACTTAGGAGTACCTGCGAGCGAGTTCATTGATATGTACCGCATGGGAACCCTCTCCAATTGCCGAGAATTTCCATTCGCCTCCATGACGATACAATTCACCACAGATCAACGCTGTTGAACCTGTGTAGTTTTCGGATAGATTGAACTTCACGAGCTCACTGGAATTTTTACCATCCAGAATACGAATATAAGCCTTCTCAATCATGCCAAAATCTTGCTTGCGATTGACACAATCGTAGATATTAACAACGATTAATACTTTATGAACATCAGCAGGAATACGGGACAGATCCATTTTGATCTGTTCGTCGTCACCGTCTCCCTGTCCTGTTAGATTGTCACCTGAATGGATAACCGAACGACATGCACTTTGCTTGTTGTGGAAGCAAACCAGGTTGGAGTCCTTGACCAACTTGCCTTCCTCATTCAACATGATCGCCGATGCATCACAATCGATATCCGCTTGTTTTTTTCTTCCAAAGAAACCTTTGGCAGTTACCGGGTCCCAACCGAGACCAGCAATCACCTCAGTAAGTCCTGCATTGCCTTTGGTTAAATCAATCTTTTGTCCTTTGACCAAATTAATGCTTGCCACTGATTTTCACCTCCCTTCATATGTAAAATAGCTACTTAGAGATTGAATTCACTCGGGTTCAGTCCAAGTACGATGCATATCTCGGCAACGACTCTTTTCTCCTGATCATCAAAGTTGCCGTCAGCTGAACCAATCGCACTGCATACACCCACAATAACGCGTCCTACATCCGGCTTGGCTTTGAATTTCCCAATGGCTTTCAGCGCTTCCTGCTTCCCGATCTCTGGAGAGAACTCAAAGTTCGCGACATAATGATTAAAGCGTGTAATCACTTCAGCCATATCAAATACTTTCAATTCCTGACTCAGGTTGATATAACCGGCCATCTTGTTCTTTTCCGCTTCGTCAATGGAACCATCTGCAAAAGCAACCAGTGCACAACCTGCAACCACGGCATCCATAAAATCTTTATTTTTAAACTTTTTGACTTGCTCTTCAAGTCCTTGTTTTGTTGAATTTAACCAGCTTTTAAATGAACTCATACTCAACCTCCAATAGTTTCAACCTGGTGTTCCGTACATTCTTTTCAAGATTTTTCAGTAACTTTCATGTCTACATCATGTTGAATATAAGTTAAATTATTCCTTAACTATACTCTGAAATACGGCAATTTTCTACATTAAAAAACAATTAATACCTTATGATACGCATCGTTCTGGATATAGTTTCAAGCGAGATGCGAGAACTTTCTCTTCACTTCATTTTTCAGTCAAATATTCCCCTATTTGAAGCCCAAACATAAAAAGGCTCTGATCAGGGGATCAGAGCGCTTATTTCTATCAACACCAAAATTATAAATTTCATGAATGATTTGAATCCGTGAATTTATTCCGATTTTTCAAAATCAGCCTGTTGTTGTTCATAGATTTCATAGAAGTCGTCCCAGACTAGTACATTATCCTTTTCCTTGCTCCACCAGTCTTTGTACCATGCTTCAATCTCCGGGCCCCCGCCTTGCTCCCACTTCTGCTGTGCTTCCGTTGCAGCCTGTTCGACTGTATATTTGCTTCCGCCAATGATGGAGCGGGTAAAGATATCGTTGATCGCTGTTGTCACATTGGTCAACTTCACCTGAAGCTCCTTGGGTAGCTGCGGCATATGTTCTGAATGGGTAACACCCTCTCCTACAGGAAGATCCGTCATGTATACCTCACGCGCTTCCTTGAATAGTCGAAGTCCTTCCTTCTGCGATGGGATCTCTTCGCTGAACAGCATTTCTGTGTACCCGCATTTGCCTTCCTCCAGACGGCTGTACAACATGGCGTAATCGCCTGCCCAGCTGATCTCCTGCTTATATTTCTCCTGATCCGAGATGCGCGGACAGCCTTGATCGTTCAGCGTATAATGCGTGTTTTCAAATCCATTTTTGAAGGTTCGACCTGACTCTGTTTTGGTCAGAAAATCGATATATTGCATAACTGCTTCCGGATTTTTGGCTCGTGAATTCACAGCTGCAGTCATCTGAACCGGGTTATTCCACACCATCGTGTGCTGTCCTACGGACGTGGTTGGCAGAGCGATAACCTTTAATTTGGCTTCAGGAACATTCTGCATCAGTGTATCCAGTTCCTTCGCTGCAAACCCGGTATAATCCGAAGTCATGGCCGCGTACATACCGATTTTGCCATTCAGGAAATCCTGCTTTGCCTTGGCCCCGTCCTTGTCGGTCAATAAGTCCTTATCCACCACTCCTGCTTCATATAATGCACGTTTGAATGCCGTGGCTTCTTTCATGTTGTTGGGACCAACCACCATCTCCCCGTCCTCCACATTCACCCAGTTGGCGTTGTACATATAGCGGAACAGACCCGCTGTATCGCCGAACTGAAATCCACCGATGCCGTATGTATCCTTAGCTCCGTTTCCATCGGGATCATTCTCCGTGAATGCCTTGGCTACCGCCAGCATCTCTTCCTCATTGGTCGGTACCTCCAGATTCAACTTTTCCAACCAGTCTTCCCGAATAAAAAAGCTCGTTAGTGGAAACACCTCGTTCATACGTCCCACTTCATAGAGCTTACCATCGCTTTTGATGCCAGCCTTCTTGAGCTGGGGATATTTCTCCATCAAGGCTTTGTATTCCACACTCGAGTTCTCGATCAACTCATCCAGTGGCATCAGCTGTTTTTGATTAAACAGAGTGTTACGGATGGGCGTACCGAATTCAAAAATGATATCCGGTGCACTGCCAGAAGCGAATAATACGTTAAGTTTCGACTGAGATTCCCAGCGGGGAACTGCTGTATATTTTACATTAGCCGGGCCATTCTCGTTAATCCACTTGGACCACATATTATCTTCGATCGTACCCATGCCGCTTGGGACCGCGCCCCGATCATAGATCGTTGACGTAATGTTCCCCCTGTTGCCTTCGCCTTCCGCCTGTTCGCTACCTTTACCTCCTGTACATCCCGCCAGCAAACCACCGATCAAGCCCAGAACGAGACCCGACTTCATCCATGCCTTCATCGTTAACGCCATAGATAAGACCCTCTTTCTCTCCTGTAATATGAACCCATGCGGGTTAACCCACAGCCTGCTTTAACCTTTAATTGATCCAAGCATGACCCCTTTAACGAAGTACTTCTGCAAGAACGGATACACTGCCAAAATGGGTATGACCATCACAATGACAGCTGCTGCCCGGATGCCTTCCGGGGTCAGATTCGATATCATCGTTGGATCAGTAAAATCCTGTACATTCAGATTGGACATAATCATATTTTGGACGAGCACGGTCATGTTGTATTTGGACGTATCATTGATATAAATCATCACACTCATGAACGAATTCCAGTAACCCACGCCGTAAAAGAGAGCAATGGTCGCCAGCAAAGGTTTGGATAATGGCAACACGATTCGGAACAAAAGCCCCAGTTCACCACAACCATCGATGCGCGCAGCCTCGTCCACTTCCCCCGGCAGATTTTCAAAATAAGATCGCATAATCAGCATGTTGTACGTGCTCACCAGGCCCGGTAGCCAGAGCGCGCCGTAACTGTTCACAAGACCGAGATTTTGCACGACCAAATAAGTCGGGATGAGTCCACCGTTAAAAATCATCGTGAACACCATCGCCATTGTAAAGAAGCGCCGGTGATAAAAATGTCTACGTGACAGCGGATATGCCGCCATAATCGTCACCGCCATGCTGAGCCCTGTACCGATCAATGTGATCTCCACACTGTTCCAGAATGCATTCAGAATCGGCGTTCCCGTAATTAGGCTGTGATAGGAGAACCAGGTGAAATCGACGGGCCATAACCCCACTTGACCTGAAACAACCGCTCTCGCATCACTAAATGACAAAGCAACAATGTTGAGTAAGGGCAGGATACAGCTGACGGCAACCAATGACAACAATACATAATTGATTAGATAAAAGACTTTTTCTCCTTTGGTTTTTCTCATGCTGTTCTCCCTCCCTACCACAAACCTTCGTTAAATCGACGCGCGATATAATTGGCACTAAAAATGAGGATAAATGCAACCAGTGATTCGAACAATCCCATCGCTGTTGTCAGGCTGAACTGTGCTCCCTGAAGACCGGTGCGGTAGATATAGGTACTAATTACATCCGCTATCTCATTGACATTGGAATTCTGAAGCATATATACCTGGTCGAATCCCACCTCCATCACCCGCCCCATCGACAGAATCAGCAGGAGAATAATGGTGGAGCGTATACCCGGAAGGGTAACATGCCAGATCTGGCGCATTTTGCTGGCCCCATCCATCTGTGCAGCCTCGTATTGACTCGGATCAATGGTCGTTAGTGCCGCGAGAAAAATGATGGCATTAAAGCCCATGTCCTTCCAGATCCCCGAGCCAACAAACACCGCTACCCACGAACCCTTGTTGTACATGAACGGATAAGGTGCTCCCGTCCAGGCCTCGACCCAGCGGTTGACGATCCCATTTTCCAAAGAGAAAACCGTCATGATCATCATCGCAATGATGACCCAGGAAAAGAAGTGTGGCATATAGATCACCGTCTGCACCGTTCGCTTAAAGGCCATGTTTCGCACTTCATTCAGCATAATGGCCAGAATGATCGGAATGGGAAACCCGATAATGATGCTTAACAGACTGAGGAACAAGGTGTTGCGAATAATCTCCACCGTGCGCGGATCACTGAACAGCGTCTGAAAATGCTGAAAGCCCACCCATGGACTGTTCCACAGCCCATCATAGAAGTTGTAATCCTTAAAGGCCATGACTAGCCCTCCGATGGGTGCATAACGAAAGGTCAGGTAGAACATAATCACCGGAACAAACATCAAGATTAACGGTATATTCATCTTGAATCGTCGAAGCCGCTGCTGCCGAATCCGCTGCTTCATTTCACTGTCCGGCGGTTGTAATCCAGACGGCGGACCTGCGGTCAGTTCCCCCTTCACATCCATCACTCCTCTCTGCTGTTGATGTACTATAGTTGTATTTTAGATAAAAATGTAAGCGTAAACATTTGTTATTTAACGATCCTTTTATAATTTTCTACGCAAAAATAACCCCACATGGTGGGGTTGCCCTTGGAAACAAACAGATATTAAGAGGAGGCTTCTCTTTAATTGTGACCCTGCAGCAGTTCGAGGGGGATTTCTACCCGGCACTTCACTTGGCTACTTGCTTGCGAAATTCGCGGGGCGATATCCCCGTCATCTGTTTGAATACGGTTGTAAAATAACTGGAGTTATCGAACCCGGTCAGTTCCGCTATATCTGCCATGCTCTGCCGAGTGCTGTGCAGCAGTAGCTTCGCCTTATCAATTCGGCGCTTGCTGACATATTGGCTGAAGCCTTGTCCTGTTTCTTTTTTGAACAAATGGCTCAAGTAGTTGGGTGTCACATGAACATGGGCAGCCACGGCCTGCAACGTGCATGTGCTGGAATAGTTCATTTCAATATACTGTATAACACGTGTAACGACATGATCCTGCTGTTCCTGAGTTAGCCGCATCAGCATATCCACCCACTCTTCGCTCTTGCATCTGGCCCAAGCGATGACTTCAGGTATGGTATGAATCCAGAGCAGTGGATCTGGGGCAGTTGAGTCCATACCACTGGATTCCTGAGGCTGAAGCTGTTGTACCAGTAAGTCCGTCATGACCTTCATAAGCATATGAATCTCCGCTTTGCCTTGTGACAAGCTCATCACGGACGCTTCTTCCAGCAACATCTCGATCCGATTCATTATCGATCCGAATTGATGGTGGAGCAGCAACAAAGTCAGTTCCTCTCGCAGTCTCTCGGTACGGTCCACCTGGCTGTATTGTTCCCTGATCCGAATGTCGGACTGTTTTCGGCGATATCGTTCATGTGCCTTTTGTAACACCTGGCATGCTTCATCGAGCGAGAACGGCTTTAACAAAAATTCAATTGCTCCATATCGGATGGCACGCTGTGCATATTCGAACTCTCGATAACCTGTCAAAATGATAATCATAATGTCCAGTCCACTCTCGTGTATGCGTTCAGCCAAATCTAGACCATCCATCACAGGCATGTTGATGTCCGTAATGATTAGATCAGGTGTGCAGCTGTGTACAGCCTGTATCGCTTCTTCTCCATCGGCCGCTTCCCCAACAACCTCCCAACCGAGGGGGTTATTGCGAACCAGATGAATCAGACCCTGACGAAATAATGCTTCATCATCCACTACAAGCATACGTCCATTCAACAGAACCTACTCCTCTCAGTCACCTGAATTTCCCGGCATAAGTCCTCACCGATCTGATAAGGCAAACAAAGACGTACTAGCGTACCCTCTCCCACAGTCGACTCGATCTGTACACCGTAGGGTTCACCGTGAATCAACTCAATTCTTCGAAGTACACTCCGCATGCCAATGTGCTGACGTTCCTCATCGGCATGTGCCACTGGCTTCATAATGCGTTCAATGACCGATGCGTGCATGCCGCAGCCGTTATCTGAAATTTCGATGATGAGCAGATCCGGCTCTCCTTCATGCCCGTTTTGCCGCGAGCCACGAATCTCCAGATGGCGGTTGTTCCTTTTGTCCGAGAAGGCATGAACAAAAACATTCTCCACGATGGGCTGAAGCAACAGCCGGATCACCTGACAGCGAAGCAATTCAGCAGGAACGGCAATTTCAATCGACAAGGCTTCCTGATACCGGGCCTGCTGAATCTGCAGGTAGTGATCTATTTGCTTCATCTCATCCTGAACGGTCGTCAGTTGCTGCACGGGTTCCAGCGTATACTGCAGCATCTCGGACAAGGCAGTGACCAGGCGAGCCGATTTCTCATCACCAAGCATATAGAACTTCCAGAAAAACATGCTCAGCGTGTTATACAGAAAATGGGGATTCAGCTGGGCCTGAATAGCTTTGAGTTCAGCCTCTTTTTCACTGAGTTCGCGCTCGTACACTTCATGTATAAGCGTATCAATCCGGGAAGCCATTGCATTGAATCGTTCACCGATGAAACCGAGCTCATCCCGTGTCTCGATCCGTACCCGTGTATCGAACTGTCCATCACGCACTCTTTTCATCGCGTTGACTAGACTCGCAAGTGGACGCAACAGTCTGCCGCTAATTACGGTAATGATGAACCAGGAGCATAATATGCTGGCTACCGCAGAGAACACAGCAACTTTTACAATAATCTTTCCCTTGTTCTGAATCTGAGCCAGTGAGACCTTGCTGACCAGGGTGAAGCCCGCTTTGTCTGACGTTTGCTTCGTATACAATTGGGTTGTTCCCTGCTCGTCCCTGATCTCCGTCGCCCCTAGGCTTAGCTCGGTAAGTGGTGGTGGATCCGCATCCTGATTATGAAAGGCATATAGAAGCCCACCATCTGCGTCAAACAAGTAGACAGCAACTTCCTCGTTCAGTCGCAGATCTTTGAGATACGATTCGAACAACGAGGTGTTAAACAGAATTAGCATTACGCCATAGGTCTCCAGATCAACAGACCGCATTAATCGTCCCGCCAGAATCCAATTGGATTGTTCCTCCTGCAAGAAAGCATCCGGCCCCAAACGATTCCAACCATATTCGCCGCCCGTTCCTTCCAGTCTATGAACCATCTCTGCCAGATAGGAAGGATCCATCTGTTGAAATGAGCCGGCAAAGGCGCCGAGATTAAATATGTTATCCTTCAGGTCATATATGCGGAGCCCCATGATCTCCGGTGCATCCAGCCTTACCTGATACAACTGATCATCCAGTTCATCTTCCAGCTTCATCTGATCGTAGGACGAGATGCCAGAGGTCTGTGCTTTGATGGCATTTTTTACGGAGGGATTCAGTGTGATATAATCGGTGACTTTATACATGTCGTGTACCCTCGAATCCAGACGTGCAAGAATCTGCTCTGCGGTAAGACTATACTGGCGACTGACCTCTTCATTGAACAGGTCGATATGGATGCGATAGGTGATCAACCCTGTGATTCCGGAGATTAAGACCGTTGCGGTAGATAAAAACAAGATTAGCTTCGTTTTAAATTTAAAGCGTTTACAAAAATTCATCCACCACATCTTTCACACACCTCACCTATATTCCGGACATGTCTTACTCCTAAAAACATATCATACACCTATTGGAAAAAACCAGAAAAACCCTGACCCCGCTTCAAGCGGTAGTCAGAGTTTGAAGGCATGTGAACCAGACATGTTACCGGGATGATCCAGATTAACTCTGGATCACGGCATTTTTATTCCCCGTAAATCTCTTTGATCCGTTCTTCCTCATTGGTAGACAACAGAACATTAAGCAACCCTATGGCATTATTGGCATCAGTCCTCGTCGTCTTGTACATCTCGGCAAACGCCGCTTCATCCTGCTCCGGGTCCATCGCAGCAAGCTTGCCCCATGACGTGCGTGCTTTGTCGTATAGCGTACTCAACGTAATGTCACGCGGATGCTGTGCAACAGGTGCCATGGATTCAAATTTCGCTGTGACCCTGAAGAAATCCATCGAATCCTGGAATGATGTACTGCTATAATCCTTATTTTTCATCGCATCCTCAGTAATTAGCAGACCTTCACGGGCGATAAACAGTGTTTTCACCATGGCACGCTCCAGATTGGTTGCTTCTTCCCAAGTTATATAAGATTCATCAGGTGCTTGTACGGTTGTGAAAAATGGAAAGGCATCATCAATTAACCGCTGCGAATCGGAATGAATTGGAACCTCTGCATTCATGTCCACAACGGCATCACTATAGTTGGCCACATTAATATTTTTGGAACCTTCCTCACTAACCCGACGCACCGGATGATCATTCAGGGGAATACGGATATAACCGAGTTTATCCGCATACTGCTGCTTCAACTCTTCCAATGTGGAGTCCTTTCCAATCTTACCGTCGTCCGTTGAAGAAGATTCGTCTGTAGTTGAACCTGTCTCCTCACTCTCATTCGAACCGGTTGCTGCGGTTTCTGTTACAGCAGCATTCGAGCTGCTTGTTTCTGATGAAGCAACTTCTGTACCGGAAGCAGACTCCGGCGATGACGTCTCTTTCGCTCCGCCACCACAAGCTGTCAGAATCGCTGTCAAACCAAGCATAACTGTGAACGTCTTTATCGTATAATTCCATTTCATCGTATATCTTCCCCTATCGTATGTATATTCCTGAGAACCATTAACCTCTGCTCCAAGACTTGAACACCTGCTTACAAAAATATCCTTTCATATAACATGCTTGATTCACACAATTGGACATGGTCTACATTCTATCATAAGTTAAAAATCGGTTGTATACGACGATATACCTGTGTCTAAAGCCTTTTACTACTCGCACATTAACTACCACCGCAACACAAAACACTGCCGCCCGTATGGACAACAGTGTTCGTAAAGCGTAATTATTTGATCCCTTTAGCCTTCTCCATATGCTCTGACCGAATCTGAGGATCGGTGGAATTGACCGAAGATAACAGAGCGTAGATCGCCTGGATATCCTTCTCTTGAAATACGGTTTCGGGAACCTCTGTCTCAAGTCGTTCTGTCTTGCGTTGAATCGTTTCCACCAATTCATGATCATAGATGATTAGTTCATCCGAATTCACATATCTCACAGCAGGATCAACACTGATGCGGCAACGGTTCGTGAAGGTCACCATGGAGACGAGACGTACTCTTTTGTAGTCTCCGAGGTGTGCATGGATGGCTTCCACATGTGCACGATGCTGCATGAGTGGATTGTACATTTTGACCCGACTGCTGCTGACTGACCAATTGGCCTCTCTTCTTCCGCCGCGAATCTCACCTGTTGTCAGATTTCGGGTTTCGATCACGAAGATTGCCCGAGGACCGATTACGACATGATCAATCTGCGAATAACCGGAGCGTGACTTCGGATTGGTAACGAGCAGGTCGTTCAGCACTTTATATTGACTTGGAAGACCTATCAGCTGATCTGCTGTACTAGGCTCCTCCGGCTGGCGTGTCCAATCCCCTTCCGCCTTTTTCTTGCGCTTACTACGGACCATACGCGGGGGAATGGTTGTCGTTGATGGCAACGCTGAAGCGGAGGCTGTAATCTGGTTCGCAAGCTCTGGTTGTGTCTTGAACAGAGACAGGATTTTCTTGAACATGGGCAAGCTCCGTTCTATTATAGTGTGGGTTACGGGTGACCATTACAGGAGGAATAACATCCTTTGACACATTCATTATGTAAACTTCTATTACTTATGTCGGATAAAGCGGGGTAAAAATAAAGGGAAAACGATCAAAATCTCTCCAATACGCAAAGTACATATGAACATTTAACCAATTTCGTGACTTTAGACGCATAAACAAGCCGCAAAATTGAAAAAAAACAGCGCAACCCTTTCCTGAATAGAAAAAGAATACGCTGCTGTTCTCTTGGTTGTTAAGCCTGAAGATAATAGGTGTAGAGCACCTGAGTACCCTTCTCTTCCAGCCCATTATTCGCTATTTCCTGATACAGGGACTCGGCCAGGGCCAACCCAGGCGTTTTCATGCCCATCGCTTTTGCAGACTCCAGTGCAATTCCCATGTCTTTGATAAAATGTTTCACATAGAATCCAGGCTCATAATCGCCTGCGATCATGCGCGGACCGAGATTGCTGAGCGACCAGCTTCCGGCTGCACCGGTAGCAATGCTCTTCAGCACGGTCTCCGCGTCCAGACCAGACGTCTTGGCATAGGCAAGTGCTTCGCATACACCCATCATGCCAGAGGCAATGGCAATCTGGTTGCACATTTTGGTATGCTGCCCGGCTCCCGCCTTGCCTTGCAGCACAATGTTGGTGCCCATCTGCTCAAACAGCGGACGCACGGCTTCAAAGGCCTCCGAACTACCACCAACCATAATGGACAGCTTCGCGTTCTGCGCTCC
The DNA here is from genome assembly GCF_037975265.1 of Paenibacillus sp. FSL P4-0176. Lineage (NCBI taxonomy): Bacteria > Bacillati > Bacillota > Bacilli > Caryophanales > Paenibacillaceae > Paenibacillus > Paenibacillus sp. FSL P4-0176. The sequence goes on along the minus strand of NZ_CP150242.1, from coordinate 1,183,348 downwards.
GATATCACCGCCCGACACAGGCGCGTCCAGTGCATGCAGTCCTTTGGCTTCCGCAGCTTCAAAGATTCGTGCAGCCAGTAGCGGACTGGATGTTGTCATATCAATCAGATATGAACCCGGTTTGGCATTGGCTACGAGACCATCCTTACCGAGATAGATCTCCTCTACATCTTTCGGATACCCCACCATTGTGATGATGACATCACACGCAGCTGCCAGTTTGCCTGGTGTGTCATGCCATACGGCACCTTCTTTCACCAACGCTTCCGCTTTGGCAGCAGTTCGTGTGTACACATGCAGCGGATATCCCGCTTGCTGGATGTGCCCAGCCATGCTTTTACCCATCACGCCTGTACCAATAAAGCCAACTTTTGTCTCTCCAGGTGTCTTCGTCGTATTTGTCATCGCCGGTTTCCTCCCTATTTCTCTATACTTCGCTCAGTGCTTGTCTTCGGACATTGCTATATCTGTATGTTAAAGCTTTCTGTCTGGCTCGTCCATCTCGTTTGCCGCTTTCTGTGAAAAAATCTGAAAAAGGAATCAACTTCCTGTATGCTGTACAACCTAACGGAAACTTCCTTCATTGGAAAGGAGGATTCGCATGAGTCGTGAAAAAGGTCAAATTACCATCTGGTTATCCTTTTCCATCATTTTATTAAGTGCCGGACTAGTCTGCCATGTCTTGTCCATTCCAGCAATTCTCGAAGCTGGCGGCAGAGACGGATGGTTGTCTGTCGTGGCGGCTGCCCCTTTTTTCATGTTGTTTCTATGTATGATGTATATCATCATTCGGCGAGTACGTGGACAGCGATTAACAGATTGGATTACGCGAGAATTCGGGGCGGTCCCTTCCTGGATCTTCCGGATCTCCGCTTCTATTCTGCTATTCACGCTTGGCACGCATACGTTGTATGAGACAACCAACTGGACCGTATCCACGTATCTTCAATTCACACCTCCCTATGTTCTGGCAGGTGGCGGAGCACTGGTTGCTGCGTGGGCAGCGGCTAAAGGCATACGCTCCATCGCGATGACTTCCAGTCTGCTGCTGCCCTTTGTCATTTTGCTAGGTTATTTTGTAATGTCCGCCAATATGAAATATAAAGACTACAGTCTATTGTTCCCGATTATGGAGAACGGTATGGGTCCCGTGTGGCGGGGCATGATCTACTCTCTTGCCGGACTTATGGAAATCTGGATTCTTATGTTGTTCCAACATGAAGTCAAAGGCAAAATTCGTTGGTGGTATGTTCTAATCCTCGGCGTGTTTATGCTCAGTATGGCGATCGGACCAACCATCGGGGCCATCGTGGAATTCGGTCCTGAAGAAGCAGCCAAACAACGAAACAGTCCCTATGAACAATGGAAACTTGTGAATATCGGCAAGCTGCTGCAACACGTTGATTTTCTGTCCATCTATCAGTGGCTCAGTGGTTCCTTTGCAAGGGTCGCCATATCCATGTATCTCATCGTGGATCTGCTAAATTTCCGCAGACCGAAGAAACGATATATCGCGATTCTCACCATTACCGTCATCATGAGCTTCATGGCGATGCAATGGTGGCGCATTGATTACGTCGACTATTACGTGGATCATATTCAGTTCCCGGTCATGCTGGCCTATGTCTCAATCGTTACCGTGATATTAACCATTGCTGCATTAATCCATAAAAAGGACAAGGAGGCTCCCGATCATGCCGATCTCAACCCAGCCCAAGAATAATCCTGACGTTGAACCGTTCCGAATGAACGAGCATAACCTGAATACCTTTTTTGCCGGATCTGATGATGTCATCATCAATAGTCATATGATCGGAGAACCTCCGATGCAACTTCTTATGACCTATTGCAGCGGTATGGTAGATAGTGAAGCGATCTACGATATTATTCTCCCGGAACTCAAACGAACATATGAAAATACACACTTTATCCGTACATCCGACATTGAAAAGTGCATCAGCCTGGATTGGACCCGAATGGATCTGCAAGATCCGGCATTTGGAACTGAACTGATGTCTCTCCGTGTTTTTGAAGGCCATATGTTGATCTGTATTCCTTCCCTGCAAACCATGTGGAGTATTGATATATCTAACATCCCTACTCGAACACCGGAGGAATCGACCACCGAAGTTTCGATCCGCGGGGCAAGAGATGGATTCATTGAACCACTCGCCGTAAATGTTGCCTTGATACGCACCCGTCTGCGTACGAACCAACTGGCCTGTAATATCGAACTGATCGGTACACGTTCTGCAACCAAGGTGGCATTGATGTATATCAAGAATATCGCCAATCCGGAGCTGATCGAAGACGTCCAGGATCGGTTGCGTAAGATTGAGACGGAACGCATCTTGACCGCCAATGAACTGGAAGAATTGCTGTCGCCTTCGAAGATTACTTTGTTTCCCGTCACCCATTATACGGGCAGGCCTGACTTTGCTGCAGAATGTCTCCTGAATGGACGTTTTATCCTCATTGTAGACGGTAATCCCAGCGCCATTATTGGGCCAGTCAATCTGTTTCTTTTGCTCAAATCACCGGAGGATGCAAGCTTTCCCTTCTTGCCTGTGAACGTAGGACGGATGCTGCGCTTTCTTGGCCTGATGATCACCGTATTCCTGCCTGGCTTTTATATTGCGCTGACATCCTTTCATATGGATCAGATCCCCTTTCCTCTAGTCGCGACGATATCGGTTGGACGCATGGGACTTCCAATGGAATCGGGAGTGGAGATGTTTCTCATTATGCTGCTAATGGAGCTGTTCCGAGAGGCGGGGGTACGTTTACCAAGTGCCATCGGCCAGACATTAACGGTCGTTGGCGGTTTGATCATCGGGGATTCCGCCATTCGAGCCGGCATGGTCTCTCCCCTCATGATTGTCATCATTGCAGTTACCGTCGTAGCTGGTGCAACCATTGTGAATCAGGTCATGACCAGTTCTGTGCTGATCCTGCGGTTCCTTTGTTTTGTCCTGGGGGCATCCCTCGGCATCTATGGGTTCATCCTGTCGTTGATTCTGTTCCTCATCTACCTGACCGATCTCAAATCATTTGGCATTCCGTATCTCACGCCGTTAACACCGCTTCATTTCAAACAAGCGATAGCTTCATTATTCAAACTGCCTAAGGGGTTAGGTAAACGAAGACCCGTCTATCTTGAGACTCAAGAACCGCGTAAGAAAGGAAACGGACGATGAAACACTTGTTACAGCGATGTTTGCTGGGTCTGTTAAGCCTATCGATGTGCGTGATGACAAGTGGATGCTGGAGTGCCTTTGAGATTCAACAGGTGGACTACGCCAAAGCCTTTGGCATTGATTATAAGGACGGCATGTATCACCTGTATGTACAAACACTAGATTTTGCGAGTGTCGCGAAGAGTGAGAGTTCAACCAAAAGTGCAGATACACCGCCTGTATGGGTCGGACATGCCGAAGGGAAAACCATGAGTCTGGCGCTGAACGAACTGTTCCGTACAGCTCAATTACACATGGCTTGGGGGCATGTGACAGCCATCGTTATGGCCGAAGGTGTGCTGACTAGCAAACACATCAAAGAAGTGTTCGACATGCTGGGACGATTTCCAGAATCCCGTTATACAACCTGGGTGTATGGAACACGAGAGCCTCTGGAGAAAATCCTGAGTGCAACGTCCATCTATAATATGTCGCCACTGGACAGCATTCTTCACAATCCGCTCCCCACATACATGGAAGAATCGTTGTACCCGCCTGTGCTCAGCTTTAAACTCATTGCAACACATAATGATCCCGCTACCACGACGTATCTGCCGAGTCTTGCATTGAATGATACCCAGTGGGCTGAGAATGAGAAGAAACATGATTTGTTTCTGGTGGAAGGGGCCTTTTTCGAGAAGACTGGCTATGACTTTGAATACTTTCCACGCAGTCAGCTTCCCGGTTATCACTGGCTAATTAAAGACATGCGGCGGGCCCCTCTACTTGTCCAGAAGGATGGAACGATCTACGGGGCGCTCAGTGTAGGATTACCAAAGATCAAAATTAAACCTGTCATTCAGGGTGAAGACGTTACGTTCAACATTGATGCCCACTACCTCACTGCCCTGTACGAATACCTGGTGCCCACCTCGTATGAAGAGATGATCCAGATTAGTGAAGTGAAGTTGCGGGAGCAGATCATGCAGACCTATCGTCACGGCCTTGAGCGTGGTGTGGATATTTACGGTCTTCAGGAGAAGCTGTATCGCAAAAATCCAAAGCTCTGGCGTAAGTTATCCAACAACGGGAGCAAGATGATGCTTACGGAAGACTCGATTAAGGATCTGAAAATCCACCTCACGATCCCGTATACTGGGAAATATAAACGGAAAGTGTAGCAAGAATGTGAAACACCCCTTGTCCGGTTTAGAGCCGGATAAGGGGTGTTTGTGTAGATGGAGGTAGTTCGTTTGCAATTCGAATCATGCGGAACTATGACTGTGAATTTTCCATTCCATAAGCCAGCCTGCTTCCTAATCCTCACTATCGAGAGATGAGTAGATGACGTGCCCTTCGTCGTTCAATCCTTTTATGTCCCATATCATCTCGTGAATCGGCTGCTGGATTACCGCATACCACAACCTGCCGTTGGATTGATTGGAAGACGATTTCACGATTTCCGCTTCCAACCGTGAAGATGCCAGATTTGGTTTGTAGCGAATATGCACCTGGGTAATGTCAGCATCGTGGAGATACCCGTATACAATATAGATCATTTTGCCTTTAGACTCCTCGTATCCTGATATATGAGAAGAAAGCGGCTCGACCGGATTATCCTGCAGACCACCGCCTATTCTGGCCAGTTCGGAGAACCACATCTTTTGCTGGATCAAAGCAGGAGTCAGGTTATTCGTAGTGAGATCCTGATATAAAACCAATTGTGTTCGCGGTTCAAAAGTTGTAACTAGCTTTACCTGTTCTGGGGAAATACCTTTTTCGCTTAAGATTGTGTCGATGTCCTGCGGACCACAAGAGCGTATCAAAAACAGAGCGACCAATACAAAGAACAACACGTACGCTACGCGTTTACGGTTGCTTGTCTTGGGCATAGATTAACCTCTCCTTAAAATTGAATCTCTATAAACAATTAATTATCGTAGAAATGGTATGGCAGATAGTGCTGCCCCGAAGTAATTTACCAGCATCCATGCAGCGATCCATAACAATGGCAACTGCATGATCCAGTAAGGAAAGATGTATCTTTTCTCATGGTAAGAAACCCATCCCGAAACCAAGGCCGCAATAACACAGAGTGGGTATGACATCAGTATATTGCCCTCCAAACGACTTGCCACCTGATACTCAGAAGGAGTGGGTGCAGCGAGCGACATTCCCATGGAAAATGCGATCAACGGCCAGATCAGTAATGTCAGACCATATATTAAGGTGAAAATCATGATATATAAAAAACTTCTTTCTTTACTTCTTGTTATATCTTTGCTCAACAATTGAACTCTCTCCCATGCGTTCATTTTATTTTAAAAAAACGGCCAACGGCCGCCTATTCTCTACTAACTTTCACTTCTTATAATAATGCATCACCCGCAACCGAGTAGTCAGGATTAAGGTCTGAGGAATGAGCACAAAGACAATATACATAAGTACAATTAACCATAGATGTGCCGCAAAATGTTCTGCACCGAACGATGGTTTCGGACGTTCAATCCAATACCACCAACACGGGATGGCAATAATCCATGTCAATCCTGTCGAGAGGAACAAGTCTTTCACATCGCTCCACAGAAAGCAGAACACCGCGACGAACAAAATAGGACCTGTCCAAGAATCCAATATCGGTCCCCAGCTCTGGAAGACAAAGATAATGGCAGGATATAGAAGATTGATGGTCCAGCGCCATATGTTATTAGTATACAGATTCATTATTTTCCACCTCGCTACGTACCGTTGCAATTTCACGTGAAAATACAGGCTACAAAAATTTGCGAAGATATGTACTCTCGATTTTAAAAGGTTATTCAACTACATACTGGGAATGAAATGAAAAGAAGAAGCATGATTTTGGATATTATTGCTCATACTACCTTCAGGAAATTATCGAAGGAGTGACAGCATGAGGTTAAAAAGTATCATCGCCGTTGGAGCCGTGTTAACCTGCTCATCTCTGTTATGGGGCTGTGGCAATGGCACTGCGAATAATGCATCACAGCAAAAGAATAACACCGTTCGATCGGAGAGTTGGAGCGATCCCAAACGACTGGAAGCTTCCCATCTTGAGGCGCTTGAACGTATGGAGAAAGACCATATTCACCGAATGGTCTCGCTTAGCGCAAGTACAGATGGAGACAAAGTGATGACCACACTTGAACGGTCGAGTCAAAAGTTGGAGGAAATGAGACCGCTCGCCGAAATGCTCCAGCATGAGGGACATCCGGCATTATTACAGCGAATCCAGGACATGTCCGGTGATATCCAAGGTTCCAAATCCGTCATTGCTGAGATGAAAAGTTTGCCTCAGGACGGCAAAATTAAGATTCAGTCCGAGAATTCTGATTCCTTGCATCACATCAGCAGCTTCCGTGATTACCACCAGTACATTCAGGGACAAGTGCAATCCTTAGACGGTAAATCTACGCAAATGTCCCACTAACCCTAAAGATAGCTCAGAGAATCGTTACAGTCGGAATACGATAATCCGATGGTTAACGGTTCTTTTTATTAACTTCATATTGTTATCCCTCTTCTCTACAGCTTCATTCCACCCACAACGATACCCAGATGAACATGCTAAACAGCAAGACTGGTGCAAGTGCGCCTGTGGCTAAGATGATCCAAAGTGTCGCGGGTTTGATCCTTTGGCAGTATGCATCGACTTTGCGCATCCGATCTTTACGCCATTTGGCGAACCTGAGCTGTCTGACCATCCGACTCAGAACTATTTGCCGCTGCTCGCCCTCGTCGAATTCATCGATCGCACGCCGCAACTCCTCGTATAATTGAGCCTCATCCTGACCAGCCACTGTAGGTGTAATCATCTGACCCTTCCTCCCATATGAACAATATTGAGATATAGCCTCTCACCTATTCAGACCATCATCAGTACGCCTGTATTCTAGGTAAATACCCACCTAACTAAACCACTATATAAATAACACATTACGGACCTTCAAAGTTTGAATTTTTTTAAAAAAATGGACAATCTAAAAAGCCCGGGCATAGCCCGGACTTCGTTGAATCATGCTAGAACTATTGATCTGACTGCGTTTAGCCCGCGTTAGCGATCAATGCATTCAGACACACTGCACCCTGTGCACGCACATTAACGACGATAATCGGCGTTTCCAGCATGTCGTGCATCCATGACATATACTCTTCTACTTTTTCGTTCGGAAGGATCGTCAGAATAACCCCTGCGAATCCACCACCATGAATACGACAAGCGCCATCACCCAGGTTTTGCAGATAATTCTCGGTCAGTGCCAGCGCGATGCCAATCTCCTGTTCCTTCACAGCACCACTCTGATATACATTCTGCAACCACTTCCATGACGAGTTACCGGACGCCGTGATCAGTTTCAAGAAATCAGCAAAACGTCCATCACGCAATGCCTGAACTTGACCATCGACACGATTGTTTTCTTCCAGGAAATGAAGCGCACGCAACACGGCACGATCGCCAGCAGCTTCACGAACCTTCTTGAGGTTGGCGTAGATTGCGTCAGCTGTAATTTCCCGAACATACTCACTGCCGAGCGCCTGAGCAACCGCTCTCATCTCATATGGCACAGCAGCGTAATCTTCCGTCAGATCGGCGTGGTTACCGCCCGTATTCACAATGACCAATGAGTAGCCGTTTTGTTGGAAATCCCACTGAACAGGCTCGATAACAGGCTGTGCAGGATTTTCAAAATCAATAGCAATGAGTCCGCCGTACGCACAAGCCATCTGATCCAGCAGACCCGAAGGTTTGTTCCAATAGTGATTCTCCGCATACTGACCGATTTTGGCCAAGGTCACAACATCCAGTGCTCCATCGTTATAGAAATGATTCAAAATCGTACAGATCAGCATCTCAAATGACGCCGAGGAACTCACCCCAGATGCTGAGAACACGTTACTGGAGAGGTACGCCTGGAAGCCGCCTACCTTATATCCGAATTCTCCAAATCCTGCAGCCATACCGCGAATCAATGCTGTTGTGCCATCGTCTTCCGTATTTGGTTTAAGATTCGTGAGATCGATTACATATTTCTTGTCATAGCCTTCTGAGTAAAACGTAATAACGGAATCCGCAGTTGGTGCAGCCACTGCAATCGTATCCAGCGTGATGCTGCCCGCCAGCACTTTACCATGGTTATGATCCGTGTGGTTGCCGCCAATCTCGCTGCGTCCTGATGCGCTGAACAACTTGCTTCCTTCTTGCGCGCCAAAGTACTCTTCGAACGTTGCGTTCAGCTTTGTGTAACGTGCAGTCTGTACCTCTACTTGTGATTGTCCATACATTTGGGCAAGCAACGCTTGGCCCTCCGTGGATTGGATCAGATTCAATGGTTGTGTCGTCATTCATAATCCTCCTATGGATATGCAGCTTTTATTTTTGACTGTTGGTGAACATGGTTGTCGCGTCTGTTTCATACCTTCTTCCTCTCCCATTATCTCAGCTTCGTAGCGGAAAAGGTAGGGTAGAATTGAAAGTTTGTAAGCGTTTTGTGAAGTTATTAGTTGTAAAAATAGGATTGAAAACCATTTTAGAATAACTTAAATTTGGTTTAAGTGAAAACACATTATTTTCCAACCTCAATGTTACTATGCTATACATCTTATTGGCGGAGGGAACGATGAAAATCAAGTCGAATTATACCAAGTTATTTGGTGCATTTTCTCTTACATTTTTGGGTGATGGACTTACGCTTGCTGCGGTTCCTTGGCTCATATCAACACTAACGAGCGATACGCTCTATGCCTCTGTCACCATGACGGCACTTCGTTTACCCTGGCTGCTATTCAGTCTGCCCGTGGGTGTTCTCATCGACCGATACTCACGCAAACATATGCTGATTGGGGCAGGCTTTACGCGAATGATCCTTCTGCTTGTCCTGACGGTATGTATCTGGGGAGGATGGGTGAGCATTCCGATTCTGGCACTGTTCATGTTTGGGATTGGCCTGAGCCGAGTTGTATTCGACAGTACAGTGCAGACGGTCATCCCTCAACTAGTAGATGAAAGTAAATTGGAAAAAGCCAATGGGCAGTTCACCGCCGGACAGTTAATCACAAGTGATATTCTGGGCGTTGCTCTGGGAGGGTTTATCATAACCCTGCATATTGTTTTTCCTTTTGCCATAGACGCTGTAACGGCTGTTATTGCTCTGCTCTTTTTGATCAGTTTGAAAGGAAACTTCTACCCCAGAGATACGGAAACAACCAAGAAGGAAGTTCGCCCGATGAAGAATTGGAAACGTGAGATGTGGTCCGGTATTCAATATGTCTATCATGATCGTTTTCTCCGCGGACTAGCCATTCTATCCGTCACCGTTACGCTGATGTATTCGATCATTCTGGCTACTCAGATTTTCTTTGTACGAGATGTGCTTCAGTTGGATGCTTTTGCATTTGGTATCCTCATCTCCATTGCAACAATCGGCAGCATTGTAGGGAGCCAGGCTGTTGCTTATATGCGTAAGAAATGGAGTACAAAACAATTGATTATCTCCTCCATTTTGTGCATGGGAATCATCTACGGTGTGGTGGGTCTAACTACAAATGCATATATGGTAGGCGGACTGTACTTCTGTGCTGCATTTTTCATTATTGTCTACAATGTTACCCGTTCCTCCATCCTGCAACGTTCCGTTCCTAATGAGATGCTTGGCCGGGTCGGAAGTGTGTTTCGCTTTTTGTCCTTTGGCATCAGTGCCATTGGTACGCTTCTCGGCGGATTATTGGTGCGGGTTAGTGAAACGACTTTTGATCGCGTATTCTCGCTGCAACTCCCTTATCTCTTGTTAAGCCTGATCTATATCCTGTCTGCTCTGATATTCGCAATGAAGATGCAGAATCATTCAGAGAGCCAGCAGCATAACATCAACGCTTGACTGTAACGTTAGGTCATACTTGATAATGATCTCAAGCTTACATGAAGGAGAAATTAAGGATGAAAATTACCGCGTTACGTTCAGATCAAATCTATGAGGAGATCATCCAGGCTGCACCCGATGAGAAATTGGAGTTATACCGCGAGCGAATGATGAGTCCATTCATGAACAAATGGAACATTCAACAGATACCGTTTCGCTCTCAAGAGCCTCACGGCTTCGATGTGATCATGATGAATAACTTTATGAATATTGCTCCCGCAGATATCACACCTGAGATTAACGAATCTTTAGCAGCGATTTCGTCTGAAGCATTTTGGCAACAGTGTCATAAAGCTGTTCGTACGAGTCTATCGACCTTTACAGATCACGAGATTGAGCTATCGGTCTCCGAATACCTATATACGATTTTATTAGGCGACAAGAACAGTCCTTCACTCACCATGAACGAAGGCATCAGCGGAGATGGTGGAATCCCGGGTTATATTATTGCGAACCTGATCCCCAATAGGTATACTCTACCTCGTATGCAATCCGTGTTAGCCCATGAATGCAATCATAACGTAAGGTATCAATATATCCAGTGGAATCCACAGATTACGCTTGGGGAAATGGTTGTTAGTGAGGGGTTGGCCGAGAGCTTTGCGACATCCCTGTATGGAGAAGAGTTGCTAGGCCCCTGGGTAGCTAAAACGGATATGGAGACTTTGAATAAAGTAATCAAACCGAAGATGAAAGACCAGCTGCATGTCACCGGTTTTGACCAAATTAATCCGTATCTATACGGCGATGAACTTGCCATCATGCAAAACTTCACGCCCGTAGGTATGCCCTATGCGGCTGGCTATGCCTGCGGTTATCACTTAATCCAATATTATCTGAACAAAACAGGTACACCGATTACCGAAGCAACCATCACTCCGGCAAGTGTCATCCTTGCTGAAACAAAGGACTTTTGGAATGAAGACACCCTATTTCACCGTTAAAGATATTATTCAGATTACTGGCATCACCAAACGCGCATTACATTATTACGATAAAACGGATCTATTGAAACCGAGCAAAGTCGAGGACAATGGCTATCGGTATTACGATCAAGAGGCACTGGGGAATCTGCAGATGATTCTTCTGTTCAAAGAAATGAATTTCTCATTGAAAGATATTGCAGCCATGATGCAACTTTCCAAAGAAGAACAAAAAGATATCCTAAGAGAGCACCGCAGCACACTCGTTCAACGCAAACAAAAGCTCGAAACCATCATCGACCAATTGGACGAGTATGTAGATGGGAAGGATATCTCTCATCTTGATCTGTTTGACGACTCTTCCATCCTGTCCATTCAAGAACAATATGAATCTGAGGCAAAGTTTGTCTATGGAGACACCGAGAAATATCAGGAATTTGAAGCTAATGTGAGCGAACTGTCAGCGGAAGAGCAAGAAAAAGCCTACCAGCAGTTCTCGGTCAACATGGAGCAGGTATTTCGGGAATTGGCGAAGCATCAGGATCGGTCCCCTGCTTCTCGTGAGGTCCAAGCGTTAGTGCGTGAATGGAAGAGTTGCTTGGAACAGTTCATGGTCTGTGATGCTGAGATTCTGAGATGTATCGCAGAAGCCTATACGACCGATCGCCGCTATGCGGGTTATTTCGATCAGTTTGGTGATGAGGAATTTTTGAGATTTTTGTATCAAGCGATTATGGTCTATGTGGAGGGTGGGGTCATATCAGCTGTGAAAGATGTTAGGTGACCTCCGAAAGAACGCACTGAAAAAATACGGCACAATGGTAATATCAATTAAACGCCTAATAAACCCATGGCTAGAGCACCTTAGCCATGGGTTTGATGATGGATATTTTAATTTCTAGAAATGTTTTATCTGAACTCACCAGCTAGATCAACTCCGTCAAATGTAGCCTTTGGATAATAATAAACAAACATAGGTAGGCCTGTGAATGAATCAGACTTATTTAAGGTAAGGAAATCCACTTTGCCAGACGATGTCTGGCTTACTGTATTGTTATAGATCTTACCTATTGCTCCAGTTTCAAAATTTACAATACCTACACAATCAATTTTAACTTCTGCTCGGATGTTTCTTTTTATGCCAGCTGTGTCCCATGCGTCCATATAGAAATTCCAGCTATTTTTACCGAATCCGTTATCGTATTCTACATAACCAGTTAAAGCTAATGTTTTATTGTTACCTGTGAAAAATTTCTTTGATACCGAAAAAACTGATACGTCCCCTTTATTTTGAATATATGTTATATTATTGTTTAAAGCTGAGTTTTCTTTTAAATATTGTGTATCTTCGTCAGAAAATGGTTCGTTCATTTCATACTTATCTAGTATATTTTGTATTTTTAAGGCTGTATCTTCCTCACCTGTACTTGCGTGGGCTGAATTAGTAAAAAGAACGGAAATGGATATTGAAACCAAGAATAATGTCAATAACATACTGATCTTCTTCACTTTAAATACCTCCTAAAAATTATTATGAAAGGGGTTTCGACAATGCACATTGTGTGGAATAATATTCTTATTCTCGTTGTTAGCCTTCTTATCTTAGCTGGACTAGTTTCTGGCACAATCTACTTTTTAATAAAAAATAGGTCTAAATAGTTCACCTCCTTATGACGATACCACTTCCATATATTATATATTATTCAATAAATTATAATAAAATCCTCTTTTAAAATTAATAATATCTAATCTTTTTTAAGTTGATATATTTGTTGTTCGATCTCTCTGCAATTATTAGACAGTTCCCCTATTCGAATAATATAAGTGAAACTAAAAAAGTTAATTTCAAGTAAGCAAAAAGCGTACCACTACTCCATTGGTACGCTTTTTGCTTTCTCTTCTTGGTAAATTTTTATTTGCCAAGTAAAATTTGAATTTGACTGACTGTATAAGAACTTCTTCTCGCTACTTATCAATAACTTCCTCGCTCAAAATACGTATGCAGCCGATACAGACATATTTCCCGTGTCCAGCGAATCTGCGAATAATCCGTATCGTCGAATACCCCGTAATATTGAAATGGCGCCCGCCACCCTCGCCGGATCGCTTCGATAAAACGCATCTGGTACGCCACATTCCCATCACAGAGCGCAGATCGGCGTAAGCCATAGTTCGGTGGTTTCTTACTCTTTGTCCTCAGGTAGACCCGTACCAAACTCCGCTTCTTCCATCTCCATCATCCGCTGGATCATCTCCGGGTTCTTCTGGTGATATTTGAGGTACTCTTCCTCATACAGCGCAATCGAATCCGGGTTCACCGGCAAGGTTGTCTCGTGGTAGAAGCTCTGCATGAACTTATACAAAGCCGACTGGAACGTATACGGGTCCGCCTCCGCATTCATCGCCAGATTCCATTTATACCCCGTCTTCAGTGCAGTAAACGAGAAGTTCGACGAACCAACGATCAGCAGTCCTTCCCCGTTGTCGTGATCGTTTAACCCTAAGGTTTATAAAAATAGTTTCAAAAAATTGAATCTACTCTGTTGAATCATTCATCAATCGTGCGGATAACTCGTCTACTATTTCTTCCGTTCGTTTAAGAAGCTTTTCGATGTTGCAAAGTTCTAGTGATTGGTAATCTGGGCAATTCTCCAAGGATGACAAATGTTGCATTGTGCCGATGAACAAAGCTATATCCAATCCAGGTTCAGCGTCTGTATGAACTAGAGACAGAGTTTCGTTCATACTGAGTTCCTTAGGTGGATGCATCGGATGATACTTATGGATATAAAGCGCTTTGATTATAGAGGCTAGAGCCCAGTCACAGAGAATCAAACAAGCTTTGAAGTGATTATGATCACGCATAATTGTAGCAAGTTTGATGTGATATTGGGAATGTCTTTGATATTCAAATACATCTTTTTTCCCGTATGATAATTTATCATTTAGACCATTTACAAATTCATCATTCTGCCGATTCTTGTAGGAGTAAGCGTGATTCAAGGTAATCAACTCCTCAATATATTAGTTTAGAATCCACACTAAATTTGAACACTCTGCATATTTTTTTTAACTTTTGGGCAAGATACAAACAAAATATTACTACATAGTAGTTTTAAATACAAATTACTTATTATCTATCGGTTAATTAACGATGATTCTTTCTCTACACTTCTAATTAAAGAGAGGTGTTCATATGTCCGAACTTTTAGAATTAGTGGGCGCGAGAATAAGAGATCTAAGAAAATCTAGAGATCTGTCTCAAGAAGCATTAGCTGAAAATGCGGGGTTTAATCCAAGTTACATTGGTTTTATTGAACGAGCAGAACGAAATATATCTTTAAAAAATCTTGAAAAGATTGCTGCCGCTTTAGATGTCGGTGTATATGAACTGTTTACATACGTTAAGGAACGTGAAGATCTCGCGCAGGATGATTCCAATATTACTAAGATCATTTCTCTATTAAGAACCCATGAACCTAAGCACATTTTAATGGTGCTTAATATAATTACTGAAATCTTCGATACTTATGATAAAAACTAAAATAACGAGGAGCATGCCGATCGTACACGATCGGAATGTTACCTCGTTATTTTCATTATTCCTTCATCTTTTATTCACGTAATTACGTACTATATTTACTTTATTATGTAATTTAGACATTGAACATTTGTTCGTCTTACGATAAAATCAATATACATTCTACGTTATTACGTACGTAAAACAGGGGGATGCCTATGAACTTTAGTTATAGTTTTCCAGCTATTCGCGGAGTTCAAGCTGGAAGAGATTTTTATACAGTAATGTGCCCATTAAAATTAATACCTAGGATATTCCTTTTTGATGAGGAGGAAATTCCGGCCGACCACCGTGCACAACGTTTAATGAATAAATCAAGAATTCCGGATATTACGAACTATATTCTTGAGAATCCTAAAGATTATATTTTCTCTTCGTTAACTGCATCAGTAAACGGAGAGTTAATTTTCCAGCCACAATCGGAAGAGTTTAAAGATCTTGGTTATTTGAATATTTCTTTAGACGCCCAATTTCTCATTAATGACGGTCAACATAGACGCGCAGCTATTGAAGAAGCTCTCAAAATTTCGCCTGAACTTGGCGATGAAACGATATCCGTAGTATTCTTTCATGACCTTGGACTTCTACGCTCTCAGCAAATGTTTTCGGATTTGAATCGTCATGCAGTGAATACCACATCTTCAATCGGAATTCTATACGATCACCGTGATCAACTATCTTTGATCACTAAAAGTTTAATCAATGAGATTCCTTTATTGGAGCGATATACGGATCGTGAGAAAGTCTCATTGTCCAAAAATTCTCCTAAATTGTTTGCTCTGAATCACATTTTCAATACGATCTGTAAACTGTTAGGCAAGCGTAAAGGTGAGTTAATCTCAGAACCCGAGAAAAAATTTGTGTCTGAGTTCTGGGCTCTTCTTTGTGTTTCTATACTAGAATGGCAAGATGTACTCAATAAGCGAACCTCGCCAAGAGATCTTCGTATTGGTTCGGTTGTAGCGCATGGTGTATTTCTCGAAGCTATTGGTATAGTCGGCCACTATCTTTATCGTTATCATGCAGATCAATGGGAATTGTATGTAAAAGAACTATCCAAAATCGACTGGAGTCGCGATAATAAAGCGGATTGGTTAGGCCGTGCTTATGGACAAACCGGACGTATTAACAAGACAAATGAGACCATTCAATTGACTGCAAATCTCATAAAATTTAAACTAGGGCTTCCCTTAACAGAAGCCGAGCAGAAAATTGAAAATAAATTAAAAGAAGGTACATCTACTGATGTTTAACATATTTAATACTGGAAGCAAGTTCGTTGAAGCCAAAGAACTAGTCAAAGAAGTCTATTTAGCAGATGAGAAGCCTTGGGTCGTAGGTTTCAGTGGGGGAAAAGACTCAACGGCAGTTGTACAGCTAGTCTTTCAAGCCTTATCCGAGCTAGAACCTTCTCTTCTGAAGAAAAAAGTGTACGTCATTTCATCAGATACTCAAGTAGAAACTCCTTTAATTATAGACAAAATCACGCGAACTCTTGGACGCATACAAAATAAAGCACTCGCTGTAGGTTTGCCTATTGAAACACACAAGGTACGTCCAAAAGTTGAGCAAACCTTTTGGGCCTCTATTATTGGAAAAGGTTATCCTACTCCTCGTCAAAAGTTCAGATGGTGTACGGATCGTTTGAAAATCGAGCCTGCTAACCGTTTCATTCTTGATAAAGTAGATCAGTTTGGTGAAGTGGTTATGTTACTAGGAGTTCGAGATTCCGAAAGTTCGACAAGAGCAGGAGTAATGCAATCTCATACTATAGAAGGTTCAAATTTAATGCGTCACTCTACACTTCGAAACGCATTTGTCTTTGCTCCGATCCGCTCATACACTCTTGATGATGTATGGGAATTTTTATTGCAGTATGAGTCACCCTGGGGCGATGATAATAATGAACTGCTTCAACTCTATCAAGATTCAAGTAGTGAATGCCCTCTCGTAGTAGACAAAGAGGTAAAAGAAAGTGCAGGTTCTTGTGGAAACAGTCGTTTTGGGTGTTGGACATGTACAGTTGTTAATGAAGATAAGGCGTTGAGCGGATTTATTAATAACGGTGTGGATTGGTTACGTCCATTATATGATTTTAGAAATTTCCTTGTTCAAATACGTGAAGATCGTACGAAAAGACAAAAACATCGTATGAATGGCGAAGTCTATCTGACAACAAATTTAGGCGGTATAGATCCTGATGATTTGAGTCAACCGAGAATCTACAAATCTGAAATGAAGCATTATATTGAAGAAAATAAAATTAACCTTGCATCTGTGGAGGAATTGGATATTTTGATCGTTGATGATGAGAATCCAGATGCTCTTCCTAAACGTTTTGGCGTCGGTCCTTTCACAATGAAAGCTCGGGAAGAAATTCTTCGCAAATTATTACAAACTCAAGAAGAAATTCGCCAAATGCATGACCCTAACGTTGAATTGATCACATTTGAAGAGCTTAAGGCGATTCGGAAATATTGGCATGACGACCTACAGTGGGAAGATAGACTTCCTCTGATCGTCGAAGAAGAAACAGGTATAGTTTACGATTGGCATCAAAATGATCGTCCTGTATTCAAAGAGGACCAAGTTACCGATCTAGAATCTCTTTGTCAAGAAGAAGGAGTCAACCTTAATCTTCTTAAAGAATTAATATCTGTTGAGAAAGAATACTCCGGTGTAAAAGTAAGAAGAGGACTATTCCAGGCATTTGATAAAACACTCAGACAAGATTTCTTACATTTATAAAGGTGGATTAATAATCAATGCACATTCAAAAACTGGCTCTCCGAAACATAGGTGCTTACCATGGAGAGCTTAATAAATTTGATTTCCGTACAACGGCTAACCGTAACGTAATACTACTTGGTGGGAAAAATGGTGCTGGTAAAACGACAATACTAGAATCTTTAAGAATCGTTTTATTTGGCTCTATGGCATATGGTTTTGTTACTGAGAATGAACCCTATTATCGTAAAATCAGAACATTACTGAATCGTAAAGCAATTAATGAGAATGTGACTGACGCATTTCAGATTACTCTTGATTACAGTTCCACTGAGGATTTCGAATTACATGAATATTCATTAGTAAGAAGCTGGCGAATAAAAAATGATCGTATTCGTGAGAGTTTTGCAGTTAAGCGTGATAATCAATTCTTATCTGCTCAACAAACTTCTGATTTCCAGAGTCGATTACGTGAAGAAATGCCTCCAAAATTATTTGAACTTTGCCTTTTTGATGGTGAGGATATTTCGCGAATTGTTTCTGAAGAAAAAATTCCAGAGTACTTGAAAGAGTCAGGTAAGATTCTATTTAATCTAGATCTATTCGTAAATTTGGAAAAGGATCTGAACACATACCGAATACAATATGCTCAGCAAAATGCCAGTGCAGCAGAAGAAGTTGCCCAGTATGAAAAACTCGAGATGGAGATTAATCAACTCAAGTCAACGATTGAAGAAAAACATCAACTTTCATTTTTATATGAAGAAGAGATAAACAATCTGAATGATGCTATTAAACAAGATAAAAAGGATTTCGAAATTCACGGTGGCTTACTTCAGGAAAAAAGACAAGAAGTCGTTTCTAGAATAAACGTCATTGAGAACAAACGCAAAACGAATTCAGAACATGTACGGCATTTCGTCTCATCTCTTCTTCCCTTCTTTATAGCGAGGAAACAGCTCCAACAAGTTGATTATCAGTTAAATGCTGAAAAACAATATGAGTCATATGAATATGCTGCGAACACGCTTGAACAAGATAAATTAACTTCGCTTCTTACTAGTACTCTTGGAGAGTACAAAGAGATTGAGAGCTTTGAAGTGAAGGCTATTTTTGAAGGTATTCTGGATTTAATTAAACCGAATCAAACGGAATTAATACATCGTGCATCGTTTGAACAACGTAGCGAAATTCATAATTTAAATAAACAACTCGAAGACCTTAATATCACCGATTATGTTAACCGTTTTGATGAAAATGCTATATTGTTAAAAGAATCTCAAGAATTAAGGACTCAATTAGAAACAAATGATCAGGCCAGTGAGTTTAAAGAACTTCTTGAACGAATAGAGCAAAAAACAAAACATGTTGAACAGCAGAAAATGTTAATTGAGCAACTTGGATCTGAAATTCAAAATCTTTCAGAAAGCTTACATGCTAAACTCTCTCAACAAGATAAAGTAGAAGAAAAGATTAGAGAGTACCATAAATCAGAAAAGTCATATGAAATGACAGAGAAATTACTTACAGTTAGTCAACGTTTCAGAGAACGGCAATGGCGTAAAAAACTTGATGACGTTGCTAATGAAACTGTGCGTATGATTGACGTACTCTTCCGTAAGAAAGATTTCATAAAACGAATTCATATAGACCACACTTCTTTCGAATTAAAACTATATAACTTAGTAAATCAAGAAATTTCAAAAGAACGCTTATCTGCTGGCGAAAAAGAAATGCTCATGCTCACTGTAATATTGGCTATGTTTAGAGTATCCGGCTGGAAGCTACCTTTTGTATTCGATACTCTCATGGGAAGATTGGACCAAGACCACAAAAAGTCACTTATTCAACATTTTATTCCGCGTTGTGGAGAACAAGTTCTTATGTTTACAACTGATTCTGAAATAACGTCGGAACAGTTTCCTGTTATTGAAGAAATTACAACACGCTGTTACACCTTAGAATACGATGCGTCTCAAGAAAGTGCAGTAATCGTAAAAGACCGCTACTTTGATATCATTAGAGAGGCGGTACAGTAGTTATGAATTTTACTTTAAAAACATCAAAATATGCTAAAGAGATTCTCACGCAACTACATGCTTCCACCGGAATCACGCCTAATATTCTAATCCGTTATGCTGTTGCTCTATCTTTAAGAAACACTACCCAGATTGTGCCTGTTACTAAAGATTTCACAGACGGATTAGTGTTGAACCGTAGCACCGTTACCGGAGAGTATGACTATGCCTTTCGTGCAATGATTACACAGGCCGCAGGTCGTGAATTAACAGATGAGGAGTTTTTTCCTGCATATTTTAACGCTCACTTGGAACGTGGAATACGATTGTTAGCTTCAGAGTATAAAACGGCAGGCAATTATGAGAAATTTATTCGTAACTTGTTATCTTAACGAAAGTAGTGATCTCAATGTTATATCTGGATAATAGCGCTACAACAAAGATTCACCCTGACGTTTTGGAAGCAATGCTCCCTTATCTCCAAGAGGAATACGGTAATCCTTCCAGCAAATTTTATTCCCTTGCAGAGAATGCTAAGAAAGCTGTGGCTACCGCTCGAGAACAAGTTGCACAACTCTTAGGATGTGACCCAGACGAGGTTGTCTTTACAAGTGGTGCTACTGAAAGTAACAATATGATTATTAAAGGTGTAGCTGATTATTACAGTCATAAAGGCAGCTCTTCTAATTATTTGCTAACTTCTTCTGCTGAGCATCCGTCTGTACTGGAAACAGTAGAATTTTTGGGTGAACGCGGGTACAAAACGAGGTTACTTGATGTCGATACTTTTGCAAGAGTGGATCTTCAAAATGTCAAAGAAACAGTTACTCAACTCCAGCCTCTTCTTACTTCATTTATGTGGGGAAATAATGAGATTGGGTCATTGAATCCGATTGGTGAACTTTCTAAATTGTTTACAGCTAATAATTTATTCTTCCACACTGATGCAACTCAGGTTATAGGTAAAATACCAGTTAATTTGCGGAAGCATAGTGGAATTCGATTCCTCTCTATGTCAGCACACAAAATAGGCGGCCCCAAAGGAATCGGAGCCGCCATCATTCGGAAACAATCTAAAGAGATTTTCACTCGCTTAACGCCCCTACTTCACGGAGGAGGACAAGAAAACAACTATCGGAGTGGAACTCTGGCTGTACACAATATTGTTGGATTGGGAAAAGCTGCTGAGCTAGCATCACAGAAGCTAGAGGAAAACGTCAAGCGTCTAACTCAATTAGAAAACTATCTTGTTGATATACTTAAGACTAATCTAGGTAACAAGATTGCTTTTAATAGCGACGATCACGACAAAATTCCAGGATTAATTAGCCTTCAATTTATCGGAGTAAACAATGAGTTGTTGCTAAAAAAACTATCTAGCTTCATCGCACTTTCTTCCGGTTCTGCTTGCAGTTCGAGTAAACCAAGCCACGTTCTAAGTGCCGCTGGGAAAACATTGGAAGAGGTTCGTCAGACAATAAGAATTACTTTAGCTAGTGATTTGAGTGAAAAAGAATTGGATTTATTTCGGGCAATTAATTAACTATTAGTATTATTTTCAACAATCTAACGTGGTTGTAGTTTTATATATAATCACGTTAGATTATATCTCTGTTTCTGAAAATGAAGGGAACAACTTATATAATCTAGAATATTTCTCAATATCATCTCTTTTGACACCAGGTGCTGAAACTTCCGATACCACTTCATGGGGCAATTGTGTATCCAAATGCCTAATCTCTTTGTAGGTAAGGCTTGGAACATCAATAATATTAATAAGATTGCTTTTATTTATTAAAAGAAGATCATCAAAATTGCAGGAATCATATAAATGTCTATCACTTTCTTGAAATATGATACCTCCATAAGTAAGCATTCTAGCCCCATCAGCATATCCTAAATAATATAATTGTTCAAAATAAAAGTTATCAGACTCAGTTCTATTCCTAGACTCAAGTACTTCATCAATCTTGTTACGAATTATTCCCTTACATACTTCAGCTGCTTTCCAAAACTCTAAATCAGAATTTTTTAAACCTTCTGGCATCTTATCTTCTAGCATTTTACTTAATAATGGTACTTCTTGTCCTTTTCTTAAATTTACATTTATAGAGATTAAAAACATCGATCCTGATGTTGTGTTAAAGACCACTGTTTGAATATCTTCAAGGTTGTTTTTTGTAATATGTCCATCGTAATCAAGCCAAACAATATTTTTACTCTCATTCCAATCGATCTCTGGCAGTTGCTCTTGAGAATCTCCAAACATCATTTCAATACACTTGTAAGGTTTATTGAATGTAAATCTAGGTTCATTTTCAACATCTTTTTCTATACTAATCATCTTATCTATTCCTAATTGTTTATGAAACAATGTGAAATCTGCGAAAAATGGAGATCCAAATCCTATATATCTATAGTTATATATAGGTGTAAAATAAGTGAGTTTATGAAACGATTCACACAGCATTTTTCTCTCAATAGATTTTGCTGGTCTTATTTTATAATTTATTTTTTCATAACTTGATCTTTCTTGAGAGTCTATCACTATCTACACTCCATTCTATAGAAATACTCGAATGTTTTCTCTCCTACTTCTTTTAAGGACGTCACTTCGAGAACTTCTTTAACTTTATCAATCTGACTCACAGGCATATTATACTGTATTTTTTGCGTAGACTGTTTACGAACTAATTTCACCTCAGGAGCTATAAATTTCTTACTTAATTCGATTTTTTCAATCTTTGAAACATCTTTTAATGAAGCTTCGCTAACAAAATCATTCAGTCCCATTTCAGTCTCATATTCTTCATTTTCAAATTGCTCATCATTTCCAAATGGTTCTGATTTTAATTTTTTTAGAAAGTTAGTAACAGGCTTCATCATATTAAGAAGATGTGGTCTTATAGCTTGGTATACATTTGAATCTTGATCAATGCCATTTTTAGTGGTATTCCATGGCAAATTATTAGAATCATCCGAATCAAAAAAAACATAACCTCTAAACATTGCAAATGTTGGATGAAACATAGGGTGCCCGTCCCCCCATCCTGTTAATTGTGTTCTATCTGCAAATACAATAAGACGACCATTACAATAAATATACCAACCTGCTTCTCGAGGATTCCCTGTTTTTGAAATACCTGCTATTACCTCTACATTCACTCCTTCAACTTCTGTTTTGAAATATGCAGGTTTAATGTTCTCAGACACATATAGCTGGGACGGTTCATGATTTATTTCAATTTCGTTAATGGTAATCTTCAGACCTTTTTCAATAACTTTCTCATGTGACAAACGTATCTCTTTTATCAAAGCATCAGTGAAAGTCGATTTAGAAAGTACATTAGAAACTTCAGGATAAAGACATTCCACCTTTATTTTAGTTCCAAATGTATCTTCTTGCTCTTCTGAATTCACTTTCGTAAATTCCCAAACCCACTTTTCTGAATCTTCCTTCCATTTTTGTACATCGATATTCATTTCAAAATAGGTGTTTTTTGTCTTAGAATCAATTGTTATATTATTACCCATCTTAAACAATGCTCTTTTCATACCCACTCCAAATCTTCCGATAGATTTTTCTATACTAGGAGCATGCTCCGGCCTTCCGAATCGGAATGCATAGTTTTTTGCAGTTTCGGTATCGAACCCTCCACAGTTATCATTGATTTCAAAGTAATCTTTGTTAAAGTTTAAATTCACTTCTAATCCTTCAAAGTTATCATGATCTTTACGAATGTTGATAGCAGCATCTACACTATTATCTACCAAGTCGGCTATAGCATCAATTAAAGGTATGTCCTTTATTAGCATATCAATAAAAAAAGATTTCGTGGGAGCAGCATTAATTTCATTACTATTCATCTGTTAATACCTCCTAAATTTCAAGAAACATTTAATAATCGATACTGAATATGTTTGTTTTATTATTGCAGTTCCCAGAATGCCTTATCCCGCATCCAAATCGGTTGCCCTGAACCAGCCTTCACAATACTGTAATGTTTTTGTAGCGATTTAATCCGGCTCATTATATTATCCTCTTCTAACTTACTCTGGGTGCTAAACACCATTCGAATTTCCTTAGCAGACATTTCGGACACATTATGCACAATCCAAGTTAGAATATAATTGGCATAGTCATTATCCGATGTAGAGAAATGGCTTAGAAACTGTGTAGATAAAATCGTACCGACACCGTATTCTCGTCCTTCTTTCAAAATCTTTTTAATCGATGTAAAGTCTTTGCTAAGGAAGTTATCCGCCTCATCAACCAAGATCATTCGTGTAATTTCACGATAGGCTCCATCAATTACACTGTGCCCTAACATTTGCATTTGATTGTAGAAAACATCAAGGGTAATGGATACCACAAGATTCTGAATACTCTCACTGTATCCGGACAAGTTAATTACGGTTATCCCATCAATCATATCGAACAATGAGATTGTGTTGGACGAGTCTGTTTCAAACACTTCGGTTTCATATAACTCTTTAAGTGCCGCATAGAGAGAATCAATTTTAGTATTCTCTTTTCCAGCGTATAGTTCATATACATCACTCATCGTTGGAGCAGGTAAATTCCAAGTCGTAGAATCCCCTTTTAGAATGCCTTTATTAGCGTATGCCTCCATCATTAAATCCTTCAAAGTAATTGCTTGAACTTGCCCAAGATTGTAAGACCTTACAATTGTGTCTGTAAGAGAGTTACTTGTATGAAGAGGCAACAATGGTTTAATCGGTTCTGCCATATACAAAGATAAGGGATTAAACGGCAAATGGAATAGATTATATACCTTAGCATTTGTTTTTTCAGTGAAATCAGGCTTGATATAATCACCTTTATAATCGAAGATCAATATGCCTATTGGCGTTTGATTCACATTATCATAACTATTACGACTCAACTGCGTAATCAATGATTTTGTGAATTGTGTTTTCCCCGTTCCCATCGTTCCAATGATTCCTGTATTGGTGTGCATGACTTTATCCGTTGAAGTGGGAAACCATTTAACCTCTTCATTCGAACTTGCATTATGTCCAAACAAAACTTCAAGTGCCTTCATCGGTTCTTGATGATTCACAGAACTATAATGATCTCCAGCAGGTTCTAATTCAACTGTTTGGTCATCAGCTAAGTTCGTAGTAGCTGCTACTTCACCGAGTCCTGTTTCATAATGCTCACGAGTTTCAGCAACAAGTAACACCTGGTCGGTAACCTGAGTCATTACAGGCTGTTTAGAAGAATCATATAAATTACTTAGCAATTGCTCAGGAGACAAATCCCCCTTACTGCTCTGTATATGTTCCTTCATCTCTTCGACACTCTTGAGTATAAATTCGTATCCACTCTGCTCCGGATAATCAAAGATCATAACATCATCGTTAATCCTAATATCTATAAATGGAATATCCTTTTTAAAGGAAATTACGGCACCTTGACCGATGTGCTGATCTAACGTATTTACAATTGTATATTTATCATTAAGAAGGCGCTCGCGAACATTGTCTTCCGTAATCTCATTCCACTTTTGTTCAGGCCAAACCGAATAGAGTTTCATTTTTTCCGCACTTGCAATCGCCAATTGCATGAAAAAATTCCGATAAAGTACCGATTGAAAACTCTTTTCGTCATCTGTTAAGAACTCCATTAATAATTGTTTCGTTTCTTTGACTTGGTCTATAGCTTTCTCTTGCACTTTGGCACCGTTATGACCTATTTTGACCTCAATCGGATAAAAATGAACAAATACTTTTTCTGCATGCGGTTCAATCCCGATTAATAACAAGTCATCACTATAAGAACCGAATCTTCCTAGTTTTCTTGCTGAAAACAAACCTTCCGATTGTCTAAGGCTCGTTCCACCTGAGATTCTAAGGATTTCTTCCATTGAGATTGGGATCCATATAATTTCGCGATGCGCAAACATAGCAAGAGATAGTTTTACCGCAGAAAGAATACTAATCTTTTCTTTCGGAAAATAATTATTCTGTGCCAACAGACGAAGTAACCAATTTCCATTAATAGCATTAAAGAAATTAATGATTGGAGGTAACATCTGCTCCTCAACATGGATTTTCTGCTGGCCCAAAAATTCTTTGATTAGACGCTGGTATTGTTTCGAACGTCTGGTAACTGTAATTGCATCAAAACCACTGGATGTTGTGAATTGGTCACTATAGTGAATAACCAGCAAATCTTTTTGAGTGTCACTATTCTTGAAAAAACTTAGATCCACTTTAGGCTCTATAAAGGTAACCCAATGAGCAGAGTCGTACACCTGATCTAACTGTTGTTTGTGATCTGCGGAGATGGCTGTAACAATATTAATATCCTCTTGGTAATTATCGAGAGTTCGGGCAACTCTCAGTAAAGAGTTTAATTTTGGTACCATTTTCAAAAGTGGGGCTTCTTGTATCGGATAATATCTTAATCCAAATCCCGTTTTGTAGTCTTCGTTGATGAAAACAGAAGGAATACCAGAAACTAGACCGTTTAATGAAACTCCCGTAATAAGCTCAGAGGCATTGCTTGTAGCAATTTGCTCGATTTTATTCATCTGATAAAAAGTAACATGACTGTACTCGTAACGGTCCGTATCCACACTTTTAGAGTAAAACTTCACCTTATCTCGGAAAACATTTAATAATTCTTCCGGATGATATCCTTCCATTTCCAATCTAAGATTGAACTGTTTAGCAATCGCTTCTGCATCTGAATATTGTGACATCTCATCAAATACATTGTTGATTCCTTTTTCAGCATATATGTGAACTTCGATGGGGAGTAGATTCGCTTTTTCCAAGTTATCTTTAAGTTGCTTTTTGTAATATTCAAACAGACCTTGAAGAATCTCTTGACAGTCCCCCATATTAATCGTATTAATTTTAAGCGGAGCTCGACGATCTAATTCAAAAAGATATCCGAAATGGCCAGTAAATTCTTCGACTTTTTCTTGAACCAATTTACTTACAAATGTTTTGGTTAACTCAAATCTTGGCAGACTCTGATCCATGTAAGAAGCCCACTCATAAGAATCATTCATTTCAATTACCTTGTAGAGTTTGGAGTTAAAACTAACGTATGGCAATAGATTTGTAGGTCTCATGGAATGCAACAGCTCATCATTTATTAACTCATCACTAACCAATTGATTTAATTGTAATTGGTACGCCAAATGAAGAGGATGCAAAGGTGTAAATAGCCATTCTGGATTTATATGATTCTTTTGAATCGTTCCAATTAAAACAAGATCTCTTTGGGTCTGATTTAATGACTGTCCATTTTGTAATTGTTCCAGTTCTTGTAAATATATGTCTATATATTTTCGGGCCAGTACAGTATAATCTTCATCGAAATATGCTAAACTTGGGAGTAAATCGTTACTTACAAAGTATCGTAACAAATCACAGTATGCCTCTTTTAACTGTTCAGAAACTGAGATAGCTTGAGGAACAATCTCTCCTAAGTTATCTTCGTAAAAGAACAAATGATTCGTTTCTAAGAGTTTTCGTTCCCTCTCTAAATTACGCTTGAATTCTCCTTGAGCAAAGGTCTCTCTCGTTCCTTGCACAATCTTCATCTTTTCATTCTCTATGCGATAGGTGAAGTGCTCTTGCTTTTCACGCTTTAGCTTCCAAACGCTAAAGCCACCAATAGGAACTGGACGTTCAACCAAATCTTGCACAGCAAATGGAATACTCGTGTAAGGAAGCTGTATGTTAAAGTAAATCATTTCCTCATCACTATTATTTTCATCATTGCGAGAAATAACTAATTCCTGTTCCTTAGTAATTTGAAATGTTCTATGGGATTCTGCTAAATTAACTTTGGTGATTTCTGAAGCACCTTTATTGAAAAACCAATGTTCCGCATCTGAATTAATTAAGAGGCAAGGAATTTTAGATTTTGACTTTGATAAGTTAATTGCATATGAAGTTTGAATTGTTTCAAGAAGTTTTTCATGAGTTTCTACCACAGCAATCCTGAAATCGAAAGCGGGAGAAACTTCTGTTTGATATTTAACTCCATAAAAAGTAGTCAGTCCTGATTCGTGTTTAAGACTCACTCGTATTTTTTTTCCTGATTGTTCTGCTTTAATAGAATGATTTATTTTTTTGACATCAATGTATGCATTTTTTATCGAGTCATTGAATTGAAATTCTAATGTAACTTCTTCTATTTGTGCGGGATTAAACACAATAATATTTCTCTTACGTTGCTTACTTTTAGTTTCGCCATCTGGTCTTTCCCAATACTCAAGACCTTCTATAGTAACTTTTTTACTGACTTCAACGTACTCTAAAACTTTATCCTTAAGTTTTTTTTCATTTGATCTTCTCACAGTACCAAAATCAATTTCCTGCCACTCATCTACCTTTGAAAGAGCCTTTACTCCCGAATCATCAAAATGTCGTTCAAGATTAGTCTCAATATTCCCATATTGATGAGCCATTTCAACAGCACTAAACAAGTAATTATTTCCCTTTAATCTTTCTTTAATCTCTTTAGGTGTTCTAGGAGTATGAAAAAGCTCAGCATCATAAAAAAGCCCAAAGTTTTTATATTCACGCTTATCCAATTTTTCATTGTTCAGCACTGTAAGTATATTTTCATAGTCGAATAAGTTTACTCTCTCATGAAGTCCCTGTTGAGCTTTCATGGACTCAATTGAGAAGTTGAGAATTTGCTTCTCTTCTGAAGATAAATTTGATTGCTTCATCATTTCTTGTAAATCTCTTTCAATTGAGTCAATATGATAAGGCATACCTTCTTTTGCAAACGAAGTCATTCCTTGAACCAAACTATCTAAGTTTGAATTATGAATTAAAAGCATAGCCAAGTTCTCAAATGCTTCTTCCTTTGTACCAACTTTATTCCTTAATGTTGTAAGAAAATCAGGAGTAATCTCCTCAATATTAGATGCGATTAACACCTTGGTTTGATCATAATCTACAGTGTGTGATTGATAAACTCCATCCTCAGTTGACATTGAAAATGGATTAACTCGATTTATGTCCTTAATCTGATTTACTAGATTTACAACTTGTTCTTCACGTTCAAATTGAATATGATACTTCTCTCCTGCTTGAATGTTAACCTCGCCCAAAAAACGGTCTACAAGGTGAGCAAGATAACTATAAAAATGCTTTGACATAAATAGCATCCCCACTATCGCTTTTTTTCTCTAACAAATTCAACTTTTCAAAATACTCAATGATGGCAACTTGAGTATCTCTGTCATAAATAATCCCTCTTATTTCGAATTGCTCAAATAATTTCTTTAACCTTATTTTAGGATCATCTTTGATGATAACCTTAGTAAGGAATAATAAATAATCTGTATCCAGAATTAACATCTTTCCAGATCTCCCCCTGGATTTGAGGAATGTTCTCTGACAAAAATGTGTAAACCATGCTTTAAAATCCTTATACCTACTACTTCGGGATGAATTATTAAATTGATAGTCAATCATATTGAACAATAATAATAGTTTATTAAGTATGGAAGAGTCGTATTGTTCAGAGTTTAAGTTCATTTGATTCCACTTAACATCAGTTAATGCTTCCTGATACTGTAAAATCAGTTTTTCCACAGAACGCTCTAATTCATAGATTTCCTCATTCGAACTTGTACGAATAATTTCAGAGATGTCTTGGTAAAAATATATTCCTCCACTTTGTTCAACTGTTAGATTTAGCATTTTTAAAAAATTCACATGAGTAAACATTTGATTTATTGTTCTCTCAATGTTTTTCCATCCATATTCATAGCTAACTCTGGTTTTTGATAGTCTTTCTTCTTCTTCAAATGTAAAATAGATGGGCGATATGCTTTTCTCATGTTTGGCAAACAAAGTTTCAATTTTACGTGACATTTGAGTAATATAAAAAAAATAATAGTAAGCTAAAAGCTTTTCAAATTGTTGAGTAAATAAATCTTTTTTTGTGGAAAGCCATGCAAAATCTATAGCAAATAGTTCAGAGATTTCTGGTAGTAATACGGCAAATTTTTGCGATTGTATCTCTTCACTTTTTAATTCTGGTAAAGCTTTGAATATTAACGACCCCATTAAATCATCTGTTTGATGTTCTTCTTTACTAATCTCCCATGTAGCTCTTCCATTCCACAAAACCGAATAAAGAAATTCACCCAACCTCCTATTCTCTTTCTCTACAGTATTAATATAATAAAGAGTTTGAGGGTGAAATAAAAAAAGTTGATTATTTTCGTCAATAAATAAAGTTTTAATCATTTGTTTGAATTCATTTTTTTGATTTATATCTCTGAACTCAATTGACTTTAGTACGGTTTCAACTAGTTGTTCGGGGTTAACCTCTGATGATATTTTTTTTTGTCCTACCAAACGCAAAAATTCTCCTACTACTTCCTTAAAATTAAACTGTTCATCTTTAAATGTTGCTTTATAAGGTAGAATTTCAACTGGTATCTTAGGATTATGCCTAATTGAAGAATCAAAATTGAACTTGTCTTTAATGGTGTCTAAATCCAACTTATACTCCATATTTTCACATCTCCACATATGAATATTGATTGAATAAATCATCGTAAGTCAGTCTATAACGCTGGGACTTACCAAACTTTTTGCTTTCAAAAATAAGCTCGTTTTTGTCATTTCCGTTACTACTCAACTGGTCTATAAATTCAACAAACTTGATGTATTGAAACTTGTCCTTCTTATTAGGTCGATAACCGTTCTTAATCCGAATCAATAATGAATATAATGAGTAGTCAATATCGATTTCGACAGGACTTCCCCCTTTGGGTCTAAAAGCGATCGTTAACATTGGTAAAAACTTCACTAATATCTCTTCAGCTCTTGGTTCAACTCGCTCCAGCGCTGGTTCAATTTCGAGTTTTTGTAAAGCGTAATATTGTGTCTGTGGTTGTCCAATCTGAACATAAATAAGTCCGCCTTGCCCCTCACCATTCCATTTATAAATGGCATCACGAACGTCTTCTCTGTAAAGCTTGGATAGCTTACTCCAAGATCTTTTATTCCAATAAAATAAGTACTGCATATATTGATCATAGACCCGATCTTTAAATGAATCGTGTTGTTCTCTAGGTATTAAATAATATAAGTATACAAACAACTTAACTAACTCATTTCGAAAAGAATTATTTTTTTTGTCTTCCTCTTTCCACGGAGAGTGTGGAACAAGAGATTTTTCAAAATACGATGTTCTATTAACGTCGATAAATTGAGTAAACAAATACGCACCGTCTTTTTTAGATTTAAAATCTATTAAATGCTCGTCAAGTAACTCAGTTCGGTATTGTGTTGGATTAATATGATTTATGGCTTGATGTATAGCAGATGCATCCTCACGGTCAAATAGCTGAAAAGGAAGTAGACATGACGTATAAGATTGAAAATCTTGATTTTTGATTACCTGCATCAACTTCTCATGCTCTATGTTATCCATCGAAGCGGGAACAATGACATTATAAATAAAATCGAGAAGAGCACGAGTCGAAATAATGAGCTTTTCTTTAACCATCGCTTGAATCAATAAATCAATAATCTTGCCTTGAATATCCTCATACTGTAATAATTCATAATTCTGAATAATAGGATTCTTTAAAGTCAATTCAGGATATTCTGCCTTCTCTCTGAGATAAGCCTTATAAAACGGATTATGTTCAGTATCTTGAGTAATTCTTTGTAAAATCCCTCTAATGAAACTAGAACGGGGGCCATTTTCTGTTAACTCATACATATGATAATCACTAAAATTAACATATTTGAAAATGTGATCATCCTGGGACACTTCTTCTATAATCACAGATTCCATAATCCTCTTTGCATGTACAAATTCTCTGAGCCGAGTGAACTCTTTTCCTTCTTCTGCATCAATAAAGTTATTTAAAGCGCCAAGATTAATGGCTAAAACAATAGTTTTACTCCCACTCTTACCAATCTCTTGATCTGAAAATGGCTTCAGTACCTTAGCTAACGTTTCAATTGAAGTTTTCCGAGGGGAGAAACTCTCCGTTGCATCATTATGTAAATAAAATTTTGCTGGGTCAGCTAAAAAGTCATACTTATCTTTTAAGTACGATAAGATATGTGATTTGCCATCACCTACCCCGCCACACACCAATATTAACTGTGGTTCATTGGTTTGATTTGCATTTATAATACAGTTTTCAAGTTCCTTTTCTACTGGTCTTTGAACGTGCATATATTTTTTAAATTCACTAAATCTTTCAAGATTTTCTACAGCTTCCTTCGAAGACTGTTTACAGCGCTTAAGAATATCAATGAAATGAGTATTTGTAGACATTCCCCATCCTCCAAAACACATTTTTATAAATCTCCAAAAAAAAAGACATAGTTCTCCTATAGGAACCATGTCTGTCATCATACGCTTTTACTGTGTAATAGACCATGCTTTGGTCCCGCATACATAAAGTTAAAGAGGAACTAATTCGATACATTCAATAATGCGAAGCACTAATCTACAATAAATGACTTTTTATAGGATAAATATACCACACTTATGGTTCTTAAGGTACAAAATTAAGATTTATAGGTATTATTTCCAATCGACCCACGCATGTTCAAATATGATTAGAACAAAAAACTGCGTAACATGTACGATTTCTTTATAGTGCTAATTCAAACAATACACTTAT
Organism: Paenibacillus sp. FSL P4-0176; assembly: GCF_037975265.1. Lineage (NCBI taxonomy): Bacteria > Bacillati > Bacillota > Bacilli > Caryophanales > Paenibacillaceae > Paenibacillus > Paenibacillus sp. FSL P4-0176. The sequence continues at coordinate 1,151,321 of NZ_CP150242.1, read as the reverse complement.
TCGCCACCGCCACCATCTTCGCAGGCATCTCTTCCCATAACCGCCACACGAAGCTCATCGGTTTGTTCCCCTCATGACTCACATAATCCGCTTCCCCCAAGAAAACAAATGGAGACGTATAGCCATGCTCCTCCTTATACTCCCGCACAAACAGCGCAATCCGGTTGCCCGTCTCCCGGTGATGGATATACCGCTGCGCGGTAGCCGTATGCTCCGACACCCTGCTCTGTGTCTGCCAGTGGAATAGACGCTCGTTGATCGCATAATCCTCATACAGCGTAGATGGAGAGAAATCTTTGTCCGATTTGTTCAATGTAATGAAGAAGATATCCGTCTGTTCGTCTGCAAAATACTTCACCCCTTCACGGAAGACGGGTGATTGCTCAGCGTTCCAGTAGCCAAAGGCGGCAAGCACTTGGTCGATGGAGTACATACAGTGGATATCCAGTGGACAAGTGTACGGGAACGAATTGCTTTTATCCACAAATCGCAGATGAGCCAGATTATATTTGAAAATATCCACAAGCTCTGCCCGGAATGCCTCACAAGACAGCACACGCTGCACACCCTCTTCGATGCTGCTCAATCCTAATTTCTCAGGCGCAGCCCGATGGAAGGTGTAATAGAACATGATCAACATGCACCGTTCATCGGCGGTGGTTGGTTCTTTGCCTTTTTCAACAAAGTCGATCAGGAACGTCAGCCAGCTTCGTGAGTTGATCGTCAGCACAGAGGGCAGTCTGCGGATGTACTCCTCGTGTTCACCCTCGATAGGTGCTGTTAATCCGGCTTCGGCCAACATGCCACGGAAATACCTTTTGCCCGTACGTCCACCATACAATTCAACTAGTGTCATCCCGTGATGTTCAACAAAATGAGCCAAGGTCAGCGGTAGTCCGGTGTCTTGCTGGAACGTTTGCAGCTTCTGGATCAACGCTCTGCGATTACGACTCATCTGCTTGAGGTTGCGCATGACGTATTCCTTCGCTTGTTTTTCCAATTGAATGAACGTGCCGCGTGGTAAGTTCGAAAATCCATTCTCGACGTAATACGAGATAGAATGTTTAGTAGCGCCGATCAGGGCCCGGAATTTATCCTGGAACCTGTACTCCTGATGCGCTTGTCCGATGAAGTCGAGCACGGTCAGGCACTCTTTGCCCTCCGCCATCCGTAGTCCACGTCCCAACTGTTGCAGGAATACGGTCAGACTCTCGGTAGGACGCAGGAACAGGATGGTGTTCACCTCAGGAATATCCACGCCCTCATTGTACAGATCAACGACAAAGATCATGCGTAGTTCCCCGTTTACCAGCTGTCCTTTCACAGAATGACGCTCCTGTTCGCTCGACCCGCCATGTAGGGCCATGGATGGAATGCCGGCTTCGTTAAATATTTTTGCCATATACAGCGCATGATCCACCCCAACGCAGAACCCAAGTCCCTTCACATGGTCCAGATCGGTTACGTATTTGTTCAGACTTTGGATGATCTGATTGGCACGGATTTTGTTATGAGTATAGAGCTTTTCCAGTTCGTTCAGGTCGTAGCCTTTACGCGACCACTTCACCTGGGACAGATCGACGGTATCGGTGACGCCAAAATATTGAAAAGGACTCAGCAGCTTCCGGTCAATGGCATCGGTTAGACGGATCTCGGCGGCAATCGTATGATCGAAGTAGGCGGTAATGTCTTTGCCATCCATCCGCTCCGGGGTTGCTGTGAGTCCTAACAAAATCTTAGGTTCATAATGGGATAACAGCTTCTGGTACGAAGGAGCAGCGGCATGGTGGAATTCATCCACGATAATGTAATCGTAATTGTCTGGGCTGGTGATCTCCGTCAGCTTCATAGCGTTAAGACTCTGAATACTAACAAACAGGTGATCTAGCGCCTCTGCTCGGTAATTCCCGACATGCAGCTCGCCAAAGTTCATATCCTTCAGGATTTACCGGAACGTGTCCCGGCTTTGCTTCAAGATTTCTTCCCGATGGGCGACAAAAAGAAGCGTAGCTCCCGCATGGCTTGCACGGAACCGTTTGTAGTCGAAGGCAGAAATGACTGTTTTGCCAACGCCTGTGGCGGCGACGATCAGGTTGCGTTTTCGTCCATACAGCGTACGCTCGGCGTCCAGCTGTTCCAGCACTTCTTTTTGGTAATCGTAAGGCTGGATGTCGAGGTGAAAGTGGTTGGACTGATCTTTTTTACGATTCAGAGCCGCCTTCAACTGTGCCTCATGGCCTTCATCCTCAGCCATATACCGCGTAAATTCACGGTCATTCCAGTAACTCTCGAAGGTCGCTTCAATCTTGCGCAGCACATCGATTGAATCCTTCTCCGTCACCTTGAGGTTCCACTCCATACCACTGGTCAGCGCTGGGTTGGAGAGGTTAGAGGAGCCGACATAGGCTGTGGTGAATCCAGTATCACGGTGGAAAATGTACGTTTTGGCGTGCAGCCGAGTCACTTTGGTATCATAGGAAATCTGGATTTCCGTGTTAGGTAATTTGCTGAGTTCGGTAATGGCTTTGAGATCGGTCGCCTCCATATAGGTGGTCGTGATAATCCGCAGCTTCTCGCCACTAGCCGTGAACTGTTGAAGCTGTTCCAGCAGCAGGCGAAGCCCGCTGAGTTATACACATCCGGGTCCAGCGCCGAAATCTCCTGTCTGGTGATGGTGTTGATAAGCTGTTCATATATGCCTTGTTTCATGAATGTACTCGCGAGAGTTAGGATGGTTGTGGATATGTAGGTGGGTTAGTTAAATACTTGCCATAGGTAAATATGGCCTCTACTATATTATCGTCCAGCATGAGAATAATTTCATTAGTTCTTTGGATGGAGCAGCAAAAAGCACCCCTACTTGTTACTCCAGTAGAAGTGCTTTTACGATAAAAGGATACTCTGAAGCACCTTCGAAACTAATAACAGTATACTTATTTCAGTTCCATAACCCAAGGACCTTTTAAAATTGAGTAAACTTCATCAATTTCCAAAGTTATCTCATTCTTGTTGTCTGCTACTTCAAGTATCATACTCTCCATAGTTCCTTTGTTTTTATCCAATGTGTAGTTAACTGATTTGTAGTTTGATGGAAAAAAGTATACCAGCTTATCGCTATCAGAAGATGTTCCATCTACACTGATATTAAGTTTGATTGTTTTCTCATCCAAACGTTCTATCTCTTTTATCTCAACCATTGCGTCATCTATCTCAATCTTGTTTCCAACCAATTCTGAATTCTCCATTGGTATTTGAAGTGTCAGATCAACGGGTTCACTTAATTTTTTCCTAACCAATAATTCTGGTACATTAAGATACACATCCGATTCTTTCACAATCTTATTATAAGAGAACTGGTTTCCACCTGATAAAAGGTCCTCTTCTATATTTATGTTCATTTTTTCTCCTTTCTCATTTGTAAAATAAGGAGATTGAATTAACTGATTTTTTTTCAACCCATATGACTCAATATGAATATTAGAGGCGTGATTTGGAAGGAGCGTTATTCTAATCCCGGAATCCTCCTGTTCTCTTATAGCTGTTAATTTTATTTCGCTAGACTTCATTGTGTCTCCTAGCTCTTCAAAAGATGTTACTCCCTCGGATTTATTTAGATTAAATAATATTGCATTCTGACCGAATATTAACTTCATTTTATTCGTAACTACAACGGCTCCTTCATTCTGAAAAGTCCCTTTCCAACTTTCTTGAGTTGAACTCATTGCAATATTTTCAAAATTATACTTCTCACCATACTCGTTTTCTATAGTAAAAGAGAATGTCTTTGGTATAGTTCCAAATACAACAATTTGTGATTTTTCAGGAGTTACAAGCATACCTCTAAGTTGAATTTCACCACCTTCACCGACAAAATTCACAACATCCGGTAATACATAATAATCTCCTTGTTCATTTTCCACGCTAACAGTTCCTATGCCAGGAATAAAGTGAATCAGTTGTATGATCTGAGCTCTTAATTGTGGTGAATATACTACAGAAACAAACAACGTTAGAACCGCCACCGCGACTCCTATTTTCCACTTATTAATATTCCACTTTTTATTGAGCCTCTTCGTTTCATTACGAGCAGAATCATAACTATGCTCTTGATTTAGATTCAGTTTCCTGAACGTCTTTTCTCGAATTCGATTTAGTGTGTCATCATTAATAAACATATCTTCACTTACAGGAACGTCGCTAAACTCACCTAATGCATCATCAATACTTAATTCGTCAAGTAATTGCTCATAGATTTTTTGTTCATCAGATTTCATGAATGCTCTCTCCATTCTTGAAACTCTATTTTCAACCTTTTTTTCATCAGTTCCCTTACCCTACGCAAGCGATTTTCTACGGCCTTTGTCGTCAGATTTAATTTGCCAGCTATGGAGTCCAAAGATTCATAATAAAAATACTTCATTAAAAATATATTCTTATCTACCGAACTTACAGAATTTAAAATCTCAAGCACACTTTCGATCTGGGATTTTCGTAACACTTCATCCAATGTATTGGTTTGGCTCGGTATATAATCTTTAAGTTCTTGAACATTGTAATTTTGTTTTAATTTTCTTTTATAATCTAAAGCCTTATATTTTGCCAGTATAAAAATCCATGTTTTTAAAGATCCTTTTGAGGAATCAAAACTTTCAATTTTATTCCATACATCGACAAATACATCACTTACACACTCTTCAATATCCTCTTTGTTAGCCTGCTCCCCTAAAATCCTGAAAATAATACCATATACTGGGGGGCTGAGTTCTACAATGAGGGATTCGAGAACATTTGTATCTTTTTTTATGAGTTTACTTACAGTATCATCCTGTTGGGACGTTCCCATTGTATCCCTCCCCATACTCCAATTTTGATTTTAAAAACTCGCTCCATATTTTCAAGGTAGTTCTCCGTGCTATATCACGTCCTCGTATCATTATTATTAACTGACCGTTGCACAAGACGGAACTCACAACTCAAGTAAATTCTTATATATTACTACGTGAAGAAAATTCAAAATCCCTCAAACTTTTTGTTCGACAAAATAATACATTTATTAGGTAATTATCCCCGTCCCAAAATCAATTCATTCCACGAATTACATATATTGTATTTAAAAGTTAATATTATCAAGTGAACCAAAATGAAATTCGGCCGTTTTTCATTACAAACTTTAGGGAGGCCTTTACTTTGAGAAACAAAACAAAAAAATCATGATACCTTTTCTAACTTTAGCCTTAAGTGTTGTTTTCACTTCAACTTCATTTGCTGATTCTCCAACAAATTCAAAAATTTATGAAAAAGTAAGTAACAATCCTGTTTTTAAAATTATTTCTCCTAATGATTCAGGTAGCTTCTCATTTACAAACGCACCAGATGTAGATCTACAAACCTATAGTCAAGCTCTTCAAGAAATTGATGCTTTGCGAATGAGAGAAATGATTAAAGAACAAAATGTCATCTCTCCACAAGCTTCAATTGAATATACTTACTATAGAAGTGCAGAAAAAACAGATCCTCTTAAAAAACTTAAAGCTTCACATCATGATACTGTAAAGTACTATGCTGGCGATCTAATTACTAATGACCTAGTTGTTTGGTCAGGGAACTCATATTCATTTTTGAATTCAGATACAAGAGCCAATACAATTAATCAAACAGATGAGTTCTCAACTGGTCAGCGCCGGGTTGGATAGGTTGGAAGAGCCGACATAGGCTGTAGTGAATCCAGTATCGCGGTGAAAAATGTACGTTTTGGCGTGTAGCCGAGTCACTTTGGTATCATACGAAATCTGGATCTCTGTGTTAGGTAATTTGCTGAGTTCAGTAATGGCCTTCAGGTCTGTTGCTTCCATGTATGTAGTTGTGATGATCCGCAGCTTGCCACCGCTCGCTGTGAATAGTTGAAGCTGTTCCAGAAGTAGGCGAAGCCCGCTGAACTTTATAAATGACACCAACCAGTCGATCCGGTCGGCGGTGACGATCTCCTTTTGCAACTCCAGTAACATACTCGGCTCGGATTTCGCACCTGTGAACAAAGAGCTTTGGGAGATTGGCGTATCTGGACGAACGATCTTGCTATCCCGGACCGCACGAATGCTGTTCAGCTTGGAATACACATGGGTCAACACTTCCCCCTACTCATCCAGTTGCAATTCGTTGTACTCTTCTTCCCCCAGTGTGCCTTTCAGGGTAGCAATAATCTCATTACACGTTCGGATCTGCGCCAACACTGCTGTCTTATCTTCTGTCTGTTCCCATACAATCTTGAGCGCTCACCGGGTCACCGCCGCCAAATACGTGAACAGCAGTTTACGTGCTTCCTCTGCATCCAGCTTCTCAGTCCCAATGTTATACACATCCGGGTCCAGCGCCGAAATCTCATGCCTGGTGATTGTGTTGATAAGCTGTTCATATATGCCTTGTTTCATGAATGTACCTCGCGAGAGTTAGGAAGGTTGTGGATAGTTCTCTATGTATATGTTAGCTGAAAGTTACTTCTTCTATATTATCGACCAATCTGTGGAAGATTTCATTAATTGTTTGATTTCATAGAAAAAGCACCTCTACTTATGGTCTGGTAGAAGTGCCTGAATCTTAATTATTGTGCTTCAGTTAAATGTTTTTGGATCTATATAGCATGTAGGATGCCTTTATCTTTTTCATATCATCCAAATTGTAAAACCAATCTTCTTCAATCCATACTCTTGCATCGGGAAACTCGCTCAGAAAAGCAAAAAGGAGTTTAAATAACAGATCCTCATTATCATCAAAGTCATCAGAAACTACTGCTTTAAAATATTCATTTTGCGTATCATCCCAATCATAAGTAACGGTTTGAAATTCATAAGGTTCATCATATACACTAAAGCTAAGCGTCCTTGAGTAATTCTCCTTGAATGGCATGTCGCTTATATATAGTCGAGTATATTTTAAGGCACCGTCGCTATTGAAAGTTTCTTCATCATTATCAAAGAAAAGTTTCTCTTTTATACATATATTATTAATAGTACTCAATAAATCACTTGCTGACGTGCTTTCTCCACGTTTAAATAATACAAAAGATGACATTCCCATTATTTCAATACTCCTCGACTATGTCTAATCCCTAGTAAAACCTCGTTATTTTCAAATGTATACAACTAGACAATCTTTTCACTGCACCAGTTCGGATCATATGGCCTTTGACTTAATTTCAAAATATCGTCAGCTGTGTAATACCACTCAGCATCATCAAACCATAAGTAATCTTCCCTATTATGTTGAAAATATTCTACTACAAACCTATAAATAAATTCATATTCATGATTAATATTTACAATATCCACTGCCCAAAAGTAATCTGTTGATTGGGTGAGCCATGTAAAACTATCATATGAATCTTCAACAACTTTATTAACGTTAAAAGTGAAGTATCTAATCGTTTCTTCATCATCAGTATTTGAAAGGGTCTCCTCATTTACTTCAGATAGTGTGCCTTCTGCAGATTGAAAGTTGTTATCTGGATCAAGATCAACTGTTAAATGAAAACAATACATATTCGCTCTCTGTGCTGCATGCTTAAAGTTCTCAAGAGTCTGCTCCGGAGAATAATTTGTGATTTTTTTTAGAATGATTACTGAACTCATTTACTGATAACCTCCTTCAATTCCTCTAATGAGCTAATTAATTTTATATTCTGATCTTTTAATTTTTCAACTAAATCAGACTGAGTTTTATTTTTCACAGTTACATCTTCAATGTAATAAATAACTTCTCGATTGTCATAGTTAAAATAATTTTTATTTGATGGATTGATCAACTTATCCAGTTGCTTTTCATCTAAGGCACTTAAAGACTTCTTGACTTCAATAATATGCGATTCTGTCAGAATATCGATATCGCCTGCTTTTAATTTATTTTGCAATTTCAACTCTATACCTGTACCTTCTAATCTACCAGTCTCTCTTATTGTCTCTGCCACTCGCCCCTCTAAAATATCACCAGGTTTTGAGCTTCTTAAATTTTTTTCGATAATTGCATCTATATCCTTAGGACCTTGATTTGTCCAAGATATTTCATTCCCGAATAAATTTGTGTATGTGGTTTTAGTGCCTTCCGTTCTTAGCCTTCCATCATGATTCAGACTATTTCCCTCACTCTTCTCCTTCTTACCTTCCACTGCTCCACCCGATTCACGGTGATCCTTCGAGTGCAAGGCTCTGCCAAAGAGAAAATAAGAGAAAGCCTGACCTACCATGGCACCTTTATAATAACCCGACTTATCCTCATCGAGCTGCTTCTTCTGCTCATCCATAAACCGCTCGATGTCAGATCTCGCGGTTCCCGTACCCCAGGCGGTATCCCATGCAAATTGAATACCACGCCCAACGTCAACAACTTTGCCCACTGTCATGGCATATGCCACACTGCTTAATGTACTGAACGGGTTCTCGAAGAAAGCTTCTGCCGTCTGGCCCATTCCCGTTATTGTTTCTCCTACTGATTTATCAAGCAGCCCTACAGCGAAATTTCGCTTTAGTTCCTCTGGAATGTACAGCGCAACCTCGCCTGAGCCGTCCGTTGTTTTGAAGTTCCTCGCGATAAACGTAAACTCTTTCTGGATTTCGTCCAACAGCCCGAGTGTAGTCGGGAATACTTCTTTCACCTGCATAAAATCCCAGAAGAAACGCTCTCCTGTCACACCCGACCAATCGGATTGCAACATATAGATCGATTTCTCCAGTTCCCAGACCATTCGCTCCAGTTCCTGTTTCTTCTGCTGGACCAACCGGGCTTTCTCGTCCAACACATCGGGATGTACCTGAATACGCTGCATTAAATCTTCACCGCCAACTTGACTGTAGTCGTTATACCTAAATTTTAACAAGTGAAGAGTTTGATTGGAATCAAACGTAGGATTCATTTTCTCGTTAAAGAAGCAGTAGGCGGGAAACATTCATTAGCCAGATATTTTGCGTGTTAGTGCACTTTGTATTTAGGCAAAATGACTGTTTTGCCGGCGTATAAAGCTGATGAAACGATTAACTGACTTCCACCCGTTCGATCCGGTCAGCTCTGCAGATATTTCTTCATTCGTACCTTGGATTTAATGCGTCTCTCCAAACGTCATCACCAACAAAATCCACATTAATCTCTTGAAAATAATTTCGGGTCTCTAGCTCCAAATCATTCAAGATTTGGGGCCAATCCTTCTCGTTAGTTTCCTTGGATTCAAAATCCCCAACAATGTTGAGCCATCGATGATTTAACTGCCGATACTCCTCGATCCTGGCTTTAAGTTCAGCTGTTACAGGATAACTGGTTAAGTCCAGTCTCTCGAACGTCTTTCGCATGCGGTAAAGTGTAGGTGGCATTACATCATCTTGACCTAGATTGTTTGTGAAAAAAGATGCGGGTTTTACCAGCCAGTTAGCTTCTTCACTGAAATTTAGATTCATCAAGTTATACTTATCTATAATCTGCGTCATATTTGTAAAGTTGTAATAGAGCTGGCTGGCTTGTTCTCCATCCTCCACCATCTCGTTTGTTATTTTCTCATTCTTAAGTATTTGGTCGAATAAAATATCATTATCTATAATCGCACTTTTCGTATCAACCATATCTTGTCGTACATTCATCGTTAGATACTGTTCATACATTCTTTTTTCTTTATAAAAGCTATAGGTTAGAACAAGCAATAATGCTAGGCCAATGCAGCATCCAATCATTACAAATCGTTTCATTGATATCATAGCAATTTGTTCTCCTAAGTTTTTAATAGTAAGAAGCACCTCTACGTTTGCCTGGTAGAAGTGCCTTTGAGTAGTATCATTATTTCATTACCTGCTGCTTTTTTTAACTTGATAACTCCTTTTCAATATAAGGACGGTCAAGTAAAAGAAGAAGGCTTGGAGTTAGGTATTTAGTTTGATATTCATCCAACCGATTATTAACCGCCAACAGACCATTCTCCATTCTAAGTAGTTGAGTAGAACCATCTTCTAGGAATAAAAGATTACCACTAGTATTTCCTATAAGGTTTCCTATGATTTTAAATAAATGCTCAAGTCCTTCATAAAATGTATTATCAAATAACTGAACCCTAATGCACACATTAACATCTAAGTTGTAATGATTTCTAACAAAAGCTATGTCAGAAATATCTTCAATTTCAAGAGTCAAAGAGAAAAAATTAGATCCAATTACTATTTCTTCATCGTTACTATTAAATGAAACTGATCCGTTAACAAATTCAATGGTATATCTTTCTAACAGCTTCCCTAAAGAATTAAGATCTAAATTAGATCGTAGAAATAATTCGTAATCCATGTACTGATCCTCCTCTATTCGATGAGTAGAATCCTGTTGAATTGATCTCACTAAAAATCTTCTACATATCTTTATATTCTCTGGTTTCAATAAACCTTCTGTACTCTACTCGATCCCAAAAACCGTCTTCGTTATTAATTCTTAGAATCCCATCAATTCTATAAACACATTCATTATCATTAAGAAGAAACAAAAGGTTACTTTCCGTCGAATCGATTATTTCAAAGACAAGTACAAGAATGCGGATAATTGCCTCTATACTATCCCAGTCATTATCTATTCGGAAATTTAAACTCTGATTATATTTAAAATCATTGGCAAGAAACTCTGAATCGTAACCAAATGGACTAGCTGAAGTATCAATTAAAGCAATTGAAAATCCAACTTTATTTACTGTTTCCTCAATTTTTAATCCTTTGTCTAATTGTATTACTTCATCACAAATAATATTGATCTTAGTTAATTTCTCAATCAGAGTTTCTTTTGTCAACACAACTTCTTCACATTTCAAGGAGCAGTCAGTTGCCATTTAATCTCCTCCTACTATTACATACAAACCTCTACTATAATTTGGTAGGAGTGCTGTTTGTATGAATACAATTACATTAAATATGATCTACAGATTATTAATATCAATCGGATCTTTCTCCACAAATTTTTCATACCAATTGTTTAGTGGGAAATGTGAGACTTGTATAATTTCTAGAGAGAGTGGTTTGATGGTAAAAGAGCCGCCCCTTTCAAAAAGTTTAATTAACGGTTCATAAATGTCTAGATATTGACTAATGCCCGTGTTATTCTCTGCGTACTTCGCCAACTGTAAATAGTATTCAAATATTCTTTTCACATATGAGTTTTGATTCAAATAAGCAACAGCCTCTGAACTACAATAAGCTGAAATATCTAATTCCTCTTCTTGATCTCCTAGCAGTTTCGCCACATTTGTAAATGCAGGTGGCATAGGCTTCAGCTGCTCCGCTTTATAAAACTGAGCCATTCTTCTGAGAAATTCATAGCCGAGGTTAGTATCCTTCTCAGAGACACCAGTACCTACTGAACCCCAATTTATACTATTTAATTTGGATACTGCATTTTCCAATAACATTCTGTTTCACCCCAACATTCAGCAATTAATCTCATATTCGTAGTACTTGCTAGTATCCTCATTCCATAAAAATGAACCTCTACGTTTGTCTGGTAGAATTGCTTTTATGCATTATTTATCTGTAATTCAGTTGAGAGATTTCATAAAAACTGAATACTCAATATTTTCGAGAAGTTCTCCATAATGCGTTTGGAGGAATTCAAGATATGTTACGTTGAACGTATACTTTCCGTTTTTAAAGAAAAATATCTCTTCTCCAGATGTGTGATAGAATACTCCATCTACTTTGAGTGATCCGATAACAGAAAAAGAAATTTCGTACATTGTTTTATACCATAATTCATATTGTTGATTATTCTCCAATTCAAAAGATATTGTTTGTTGATAAATAAAATCCTCTTCTTGAAACATAGTTTCATAAGAAGCTGCTGGATGATCAGCTGGAAAATTATTATCATAAACAGTAATTTTAAAACCACCGCTTAGATCAAACTCATGAATGAACAATGCATTGTGTTGTCGGTTCATATAATTCACTTCAAAATTCTTACTTTCAATTAATCTTTTCAACCATAAAGGATCTTGTTTTCCATTCAACTTCAGTGAATATTCCATAAACTTGTCTCCTCTACTTTAAGGGAATACCGATATGATCTTACCGTCCTTTTTGATTGCGATAACTTCTTCTAAACCTTGGATTTCCCATTCTTTAAATTGCTTAAGCAACGCAGAATCATCTCCAGACCACTTTGTTAAATTAATCACCACATTCTTGGTTTGTTGTTTAATAACAACCTTTTCTTGAACCTCACTCCAAATACCTCTAATACCTTTATTTTCAGTTGGTGCATAACAGTCAAATATACGCCCTTCAATTCTAAAATCGGGATCTCTTTTGGAATCAATTCCATCACTATCTAAAACTTTAGGGTTCTGTTCAATCCGATATCCACTTCTCGCCAATTGATCAGCAGCATCATTTTCTAGTTCTAAAGACTGTTTAGTCGCCTTATCCGCATTATTCGGAATTTTTGTTCTCGCTCCACTTGGTAAGGCTTCTGGATTAGGTGATCCACTTGGCTTTATTAGATCTCTGGGACTGTCAATTCCCTTTTGAGGCTCCTTCTTATTTCCACCCGACCCAATGTCGTCCTTCGAACGAAAAGCTTTGCCAAACAAAACATACGCCAAAGCCTGTCCTGTCATCGCCCCACCGTAATACCCTGCACCATTCTCATCAATCTGTTTCTTCTGCTCTTCTACAAATTGCTCTATATCAGATCTCGCCGTTCCCGTACCCCAAGCGGTATCCCATGCAAACTGAATACCACGCCCAACGTCTACAACTTTGCCCACTGTCATGGCATATGCCACACTGCTTAATGTACTGAATGGGTTCTCAAAGAAAGCTTCTGCCGTCTGACCCATTCCCGTTATTGTTTCTCCTACTGATTTATCAAGCAGCCCTACAGCGAAATTTCGCTTTAGTTCCTCTGGAATGTACAGCGCAACCTCGCCTGAGCCGTCCGTTGTTTTGAAGTTCTTCGCGATAAACGTAAACTCTTTCTGGATTTCGTCCAACAGCCCGATTGTAGTCGGGAACACTTCTTTCACCTGCATAAAATCCCAGAAGAAACGCTCTCCTGTCACACCCGACCACTCGGATTGCAACATATAAATTGATTTCTCCAGTTCCCAGACCATTCGCTCCAGTTCCTGTTTCTTCTGCTGGACCAACCGGGCCTTTTCCTCCAATAGATCGGGATGTACCTCAATTCGCTGCATTTCCTTATCACCCGCCAACCTGACCGTAGTTTATGTACCTAAATTTTAACAAGTGAGAAGGAGGTTTGGAATCAAACGGAAGGATCATTTCCTCAGAGGTTATCCGGTAGTTCGGCAACATCCTTGGGTAACTATTTTTGCACATTAATGCATGGATGAATGCCTTTGAGCCGACTGGGTAACTTGTACAAAAAGAACGACTTCTATCACAGATAGAAGTCGCACAAGATAACAATACAGTAGGATTAAATCTTCTTTAAGACACTACAAATTGAACAACAATTGGAGTTCCATCATTTAATGCATCTCCACCGGGAATTGTAATTGTAGTCGTCGTAGCCGAGGATGTATCTGCTGTTTGCATAAGGCCATTAATATAAAGATTGTAGTAGTTGTAGGTGCCTGGAAATGCGGTTGCAGCTACACCAGCGTCGTTTGTAAAAGCAGTCGCAGCAATGGCAAACGTTGCCCCAGTGCCGGTCCCATCACCAATGGTTGCAACAAATCTTAAACTGTTCTGAAATGGTGTCACAAGTGGCATGTTTCTCACCTCCTACCTAACATAGTATATGTGGTAGGTTTGGGAGTAGTGAAGGCAAAGGAACCAGCAACTAAAACCAATTTTAACCATTTGTGATATTGACTGTTATTATAATTATCTCGATAGTGATAGGTGTCCCTGCAAAGATCACACCGTTTTGTGACGAAAAAAACAACCTCTCCGCACTTACACTGTATGAGTTTCCTGGTTGGACGATCCCGTTGATATATAGATTGTTGAAACTAGTAAGTCCAACCCCGGCAAATTCGGTTATGCTGCTGCCATCGTCATTCGTGAATTCTGTGGCAGGAATTACAACCGATGCGGACAAATCCAGATCGGTGTCCGGAAAATAGAAGTAACGGTTTGCCGTAGGAATGATTTCAATTCCGGGTACGGTGCCCGGCGGACCTTGCTCGCCTGGGGGACCCGTTGGTCCTTGGACTCCGGGAGTTCCCGGTTGACCTGGCTCACCCTGAGGACCTGCCGGACCCTGCGCTCCGGGAAGTCCTGCTTGACCCGGTTCACCTTGAGGCCCTGCGGGACCTTGCCCGGGAACTCCGGGTTGACCCGATTCACCTTGAGGGCCTGCGGGGCCTTGCGCTCCGGGAACTCCCCGTTGACCCGATTCACCCTGAGGACCTGCCGGACCCTGCGCTCCGGGAACTCCCGGTTGACCCAGCCCGCCGTGAGGACCAACAGGACCCTGCGCTCCGGGAAGCCCCACTTGACCCGGTTCACCTTGAGGGCCAGCTTGGCCTTGCGCTCCCGGAACTCCTGGTTGACCCGGCTCGCCGTGAGATCCGGCGGGGCCTTGGACACCTGCCACACCTTGCGTTCCAGGGAGACTCACAGTCTCCAATTCATGTTGTCTCAACGGAGCGAGCAGGGGGGCGGGCTCACAACATACCGGGTTGCTACCCATCCCTCTCGGTAATGCAATGACTTTTTTGTCACGTACCATTTTCTGTGATCTTAATGGACGCTTCAGTGAGCAGCCTTTTCTCCGATAAGACCTACGGATAATATGGTATTTCTTTCGTTTTCCCAAGTGTTTGTTTCTGCATTTCGACGTAGAACGACTGCGCCTTAATTTGTTGAGGGTGGCTGTCCTCTTGTTCAGATACTTCAAAATGGTCATCTCCTTAGGCCAAGGCACACAGTATATATGCCCTATACTATGTCCTTAGCACATTCGGAGAGTGTGCGAATAACTATTGAAGAAGCCCAATAAAAAAGACAAGAGTCCTGCTATAGTTGTCCTTTGTCTTGCCAGCATGGCTTCATTGTTTCCCCAGTAGGACCTCACTGTATGTTTAACTCAGACGATCCATCGGGATCAAACTTCTTTTTAGTAGACTCTCACCTCTTCTTAAAATGCTGAACGATCGCTTCCGGTTCATGCGTCTCCAGTGTAATCTCGCCTTTCTCGAACAGGATCATGTACGGATATGATTTCAGACCAAAAATCTTCTCATAATTAAACTTATTTTCATCACGGACATTATAAAAGGTTACGTTAGTTATTGGGCCTTCTGCCCTCAAATTCTCGTTATTGACTTCATTTAATTGCGTCTGTAACTCAACAATAAATGGTCGCTCCGAAGGTCGGTCGGTAAATACAATGAGTGATGCATCATTTCTTTGATTTTGCGTTAGATAATCAATGGCTTTCTCTCTATTGTTCTGACCACACCCTGTCACTAAAAGTATCAAAATACATAACACCCAAAGCCTCTTCATTTATATCACCACCCAAAATATGATATAATTGGTTATTAACCACTAAATTCACTTCATTAAAAATCTATTCGCTGAAAGGAAGATGCACATTGAGCAAAAGGAATATCATCATCGCTATCATTATTGCTCTTATAATATTGATACTTCAACTTGTGCTTTATTTTTCTGTAACTAATAAAGAAGAATCCGAACTTCCCGATTCAAACATCCCACTTCAAACCAAAACCGTAGATGAGCTTACCATCACACTTCGTCATGCAACCTAACCTACACAGATCATGAAGTGCACTTGGGTTATGAGATTCAGGGTGGTGGACAGTCAATGCTTTGCTTTGTACAGATAAAATCTCGATTTTTCACCTTTCAAATAGAAACAAAAACCTGCATACCAGCCTCGGCTTCACAGTTTTTATTAAGAATTTGCATGTGGATACATCTCATTTACAACTTAGGCATCCAAAAGGGGTTCTCTTCCTTCTCACACCCGGTTAACACGTAAAAAATATGTCCCTGCTCACTCTTCATTGTCCCGATCCCTTTGCAGGTGTCGGTCTTCATTCCCTGTTTGGAGCCGTAGGCATCCCTTGAGTTATCGTAAGTCGATTGAATAGCTGTACCATCATAGATCAATTCCTGGATAATGGGCCCACCTTCAATGGTATACATCGTTACACGAACCTGGTCCTGCTGTTTTTTCTCCACATTCTTCATAAATGTGTCCCACTTATCTTCGTTCCGTATGCCTCCATGAAGCACAACCACATCCCCGCTTTGCTCCGCTTGCTCTGGATTATGGGGCTCAATAATTTCTGGAAAAGCTTGCGTAATTCCGGAAGCATTCATTGATGGATCATTTGCCTGACAGGCAGTTAACAGCATTAAAGCTAACGATAGGATAAGCATACTTTTTCTCATTCCATCACCTCATGTATGAAACGGTTCAATACTATCCTTTGTTGCATGATTATGCTTAATTTGTAATTTATCTGTAACTCCCTCGTTGTCCTAAACGTTTAGAATCATAGAAATGTATAGTTAACAACAACGGAAATTTTAGTATTTTATCATTCAGCAGGGGGTTAGTTTAATGACATTAAAAACAATGCTCGGTGTAGCACTGGCTCTATCTGTACTCATACCCACCCATTCGGCCAATACAGCGACTCTAGCTTCAACTAACGAACGGCAGTCAACCGGTTTTGCCCATGAAATGGAGCAATCCTTCCCAACATCTACACCTGTTCTGCTCATTGCCCCAACTCAACATGAAGGTCGTTCCGCATACAACGGCAGCTTCACAATGGTTGCTTCGAACGGGACACATGCCAACATATCGATTGAAAACAACAGCAACCACACGGTATATGTGAGAATGTATGTAGATGAAGTAAGTGAACCTATGGAAACATCTATCAACAGAAATAGTGATAAAACGATCAATCTGCTTGCATTACAAGACACGGAGATTAAGTTGTACATTTATAGCAGAATAGGCCATCACTTAGATCTCTCAGTTGAAGCAGAGCAGTTTCATTGATGTTTTCTCTCACACCTACATACAAAAAAAACCCTTCACGCAAGCGATTCAGATCCACGTTCCCATGAACCGATGCCTGCTTGAAGGGGTTTTATATTTCCATCACATTTATTTCTCGAATCGGAACCAGCCAAAGTCAAACTGACTGCCTGGCAGGAAGATAAAGCTTACTTTCTGCACACCTGTCACTTGCTCAAGCTCAAACACCCGTTCCTCATATCCACCCGACTGGGTGAACTCAACCAGCTGGTTGCTCTGTCCGTCCGCACCTGCGAAGCGAATATGAATCGTATTTTTATCAATCGGTGAATGACCATAAATCACGAGCTTCGACGTGCCTTCTGCCGTAAAGTCCATGTTCTCAAACTCCAGCGACACATTGTTCCCGATGCCTTCAACACGGTCACCCTCGATTTTGAACGTATCTCCATAAAGATGGTCACAGGATGCAGCCACATTCTGTTCAAAGGCCCGACTCTGACGTTCGAAGGAGAACCCTTTAATATGAATCTTCTGCTTCAGCACAAAACAGATCGACGTGATCCCGCTAAGGCGTTTGGACAATTGGTACGTCTCTTCCTGATACACATTCCAAATGGACTCTTTGTCATAAACCACATCTGCAATCATCGTACTTCCCTCTTCATCCGGCATACCTTCCCAGATCTGAATGAAGTAGTCCTCAGTGGATAGCGTGAAAATAGGAATCGTTATGGTATCGGAGCCGTACGGTCCGAAGTCAATATTACGGAAACCTACGTGCGTCTCTCCATCCCGACTTGTCGCTACCCCGCGCTCATTACCGTTACCTACCTCACCTTTGGTGTAATCGTACAGTCCGCCCGTGATGAAGCCGTATGGATCTTTGTAGGCTGTACCGAGACCTTCCGCCTTGAACTCCAGCTGGGAGATGAGTTTCGTTTTATCCGTACCATTTGTACTGGTTGCGCGAAGCCGGAACTCCCCGTCACCTATAGCCGATACCTTCACCGCATGTTGATGCTCACCGTTGTCGCCCGTTTCTGCTTGAACAGCTTCCACTTTGGCAATGTTGGACTCGATCCCCGCATCGTTCACAACGGCCCACTCGATATCGCGATAGGAGGTGTTCTCCGGATACAGCTTGGCGGTTACGACCAGCTCCGGATTGGACGGATTGAGCAACTGTCCTGCTTTACTGATGATCTCGATTTTCCGCAAAGGAATCTCCTGAGCATTTCCCGTAAGCACTGGACGTTCTTCATTGTTCATGAAGACAGGTTGAACTTGCTTCTCATCAACCAGTTCCGCATCCACAATACGCGATTCAAACTCAGCTACAGCCCCTTCCAACCCTTCGGAAGAAACTTCAATCCGTACCGTTCCAGCTTCATTTGTCGCTCCGATGATCGCCATCAGTTTACCGCTGAATAGTCTTCTGCTCAATCCTTTGTATGGATCATAGTCGGTGCTGTCCCCGTTATCCAGACCCAGCAATCGTCCTGCACCACTCACCTGAACTTGCACACGGTTGTTTGCATTGTGAACCGGATTACCCGCTTCATCTTCAACATCAATTTCTACAAAAATAAGGTCCGTTCCACTGGCTTGCAACTGCGCCCGATCCGCTTGCAGACGAATCTTCTTCGCATCCGTATAGGATCTTTGCACATCGGTTGCAATGATCTGCCCGTTCTCATCGTAAGCGATCGCTTTCAGCTCGCCCTCTTCGTACGGCACTTTCCACCAGCCAGACAGCTGTGTTCCATTGGCATGATCGATATCGTACGTACCAATGGTTTTACCATTAAGTTGCAACTCAATCTTCGGCGCGTTGCTGCATACGCGTACATCAATAATCTGACCCGGGCTGAAATCCCAGTAAGGGAACAGGTGAACCATCGGACTTTTTTTATAATCCGTCCAAGCTGCTTGGTAGATGTAATAGGAGTCTTTCGGGAAAGTTGCCGTATCCAATTGTCCAAAATACGAATTCTTCGTATGATACGGTGTCGGCTCTCCGATATAATCGAATCCAGTCCACAGGAACTGACCCAGCGAATACGGTGTATCCCGTTCTGCCAAGATGCAGTATTCTGCCGACTTCGCGCCCCAGCTGGTCGTACTGTTACCCAAAGCCGAGCACTGCTCGTCATCATCTGCCAGAATCGGCTGTTCGAACGGGAAATGATACATGCCACGGCTCTGCACCACCGAAGACGTCTCACTACCATAGATGATCCAGTCCGGATGTTCTTCATGATGTTTGTCGTAATATTTTTCCGCGTAGTTGTAACCTGCCAGCTTCACGATATCCGCGCATTTTTGTGCATTTTCCCATGGCATGTAGTTCGAACCAATCGTCACGCCAGCATTACCTTTTGGATCAAATTCCAGCACATAATCCATCAGCATCCGAGTTACTTCTTGTCCACGCTCATCCGCATGGGTATCGTAAATTTCGTTCCCGATACTCCACATGATCAGACTGGCATGGTTACGGTCGCGCTTCACCCAACTCTTCACATCCGTATGCACCCACTCCGGGAAAAATCTCGCATAATCGTATGGCGTTTTGGCACGTTCCCACATATCAAAGGCTTCAGACACAACCAGCATACCCATCTCATCCGCGAGTTCCATGAACTCTTTGGCAGGCATATTATGCGCGGTACGGATGGCGTTAACGCCCATTTCTTTGAGCAAAACAAATCTTCTACGCAATGCCGTCAGGTTAAACGCAGCTCCCAGCGCCCCAAGATCGTGATGTTCACACACGCCGTTCAGCTTCATCTTGACCCCGTTCAGGTGGAACCCTTCATTGGCATCAAGTTTGATATCCCGGAATCCAATCCGCTGTGATACCGATTCAACTGTCCGATCTTCCTGATCATCCAAGATCAATCGCAGCTCTGTCACCAGTTCATACAGATGCGGTGCATCCGGGCTCCACAAGTTTGGACTCTCCACAATGATCTGTTGGCTATCTTCCGATACGACCGCATTCTCACCCGAAGAAGCCGTAACATTCGCCTTCGTCGATGCCACCACCTGACCTTCATACCGGATCGTATGCACCAGCTCTGCTTGCTGATTCTGTTCCAGGTTCAGTTCCGTATCTACTTCCACCTGCCAGCCATTCGGCTGCTGATTAATGGATACATAGATCCCATCCGTAACAATATGGTTGCGGTCTCTCGTTTTCAGCCACACATGGCGATAGATTCCGGCCCCGGAATACCATCTGCTGTTCGGGCTCTGATGTACTACTTTGACCACAATCTCATTGTCGCCTTCCACCAGTGCATTCGTGATCTCATGTTCAAAAGCAGAATAGCCATACTTCCACTCCCCAACCAGCTGCCCGTTCACATACACCGAAGAGTCCATGTATACGCCATCAAAACAAAGCAGAAGCTGCTGCTCATCCTTCGTGTAATGAAACGTCTTTCGGTACCATCCGATGCTGTCTTCATATAGTTCAAGCGTATTATATATCAGCCAATCATGGGGAAGCTCCACAGGTTCATACACCAGACCCGCAGGTTCCGTAACGTCCAGCTTGCTTTTCGCAAATTGCCATCCATCATTAAAAAGTCTCTTCTGATTCATGTTAGTTTCTCACTTTCTTGAAGTAAATTATGATTACGGTTACAACAGTAGATGTCGCTTTCTCCGAAAACCTTTTCGGTAATACACAAGTAAGACTATAACACATATCCCGATTATACCATCAGTCTCTTTCCTGTAACTCCTTTTCATAAGATTTTTTAGCCATAATGATGAACGTTTTATTCCCTCCAAGCATTGTAACTTTCGATGACAACAAACCAAAAAGGCAACCCGTCAAGTAGATAATATAAGCCCGGAATGGTGAACCGCGAAGATACTTATAAGGTATTTCAGGGAATGACGATATCAAATTCATTAAAATCGTAAAGCTGCGAGTGTCCCTTTTTTTGTCCAAATCGCAATTTGTATTCATTTCTCAACAAAAGATACCGATATAAAATGACATGTTACAATTTTTTCAAAAAATTCCATTCGAAGAGGATGTGAAGTCATGCGTATTAACAATTCTAGTCCTAGCATTTATCACATTAACCAACGCAACAATCTAACAAACAACAAAGAGTTGTTTAAATCAACGCTTCTCGTACAAACAGTCGAAAAGAAAGAAGACGAAGAAAAGAAGGACAAATCAGTAGAAAAAAAAGGGCAGCTGGTTACAGCAAGGGAAGGTGCTTATACTAGACAGTATCTTGTTAATTCAGACGGCTCAAAGGTTCTATTGAGTGAAACAAAACATGCTGAAGGAGAAGCAACAAGTACAGAAAACTATTCGCGGTTCCTCTCCAACTCCAATAAGAATCAGAATGACGACGGAATGAGTAATAATTCAAAGGAAATAGTAAGTCTGTTAAATCAACAAATAGGTAATTTTAATCAACCGATAACAACTAATTAGTAAATATAAGTAACAAACACATTGCCATCATAAGAAGGTGAGCCAGTAACACTTATTCATTTATAACATCAGTCCGATTTCTGTACTTGGATTTCATCAGATTCACCTTCAATAATTATGAACATTTATTCCCCCCCTCGCGATTTGAACCTTCATTACCAAAAAAACCGAAAAGGCAACCCGTCAAGCGGGCCACCTTCTGCATTCTATCCCTTGTAAAAAGGGTTCCACCCTATGCCTTTGCCCGATGGCATCGCGCCAGGCACCCCATCCGCTTCAAGCAGCGGACGGACAACTAACTTCACGGGCCACTCCCTACTCTCGAATATCGCATGAGCGAGCGCGGCCCGGTCGGATTCGGGAAGCTTCACATGTTGCAGCGCTTCCTTCCATGCCTGCTCCGTGATCTCCCATAACTTCGTTTCCGGGATGTGATACACCTCGCTAAGTGCCTCCATGATCGCAGCCAGATTCACCTGCGTCCCCAAAGACTGCACATAGAAGATCAGCTTCTGAATCGTCTCGTTATACAGGCTGTTCGAGTAACCCGGGCGAATATGGTAGGCAGGGTCTGCAATACCATGCTTGTCCAGATAAGGCTGATGCAGACGCACGGAATCATGATCGCGGAACAATAGGCCTTTTACCTGATTATCCTTTAACACCAGACAACAGTTCTGACCATGAATCTCAGGTACGACGCCCACCTTGAACAGACGCATCACGATATCATAGAACGTCGTAGCTATGCTGGTATAGAACTCGAGAACATCCGTGCTGCTCAGGTTTTCCCCCAGAATTTCCGTTAATAGATGATGCCCTTCCAGGTTAACACCCAGTGCGGCCATTGGAATTACTTTGTAGGCTTCACCCAGCAACTCAGCGGGATACACACGAATCTGTGCAGCCAGATGCCGGGGATGATCATCGAACAGTCCCATGGATTCTGGCATGAAGCCCCACCAGTTCTGCTCTTCGCACATGAACACCTTTTCCTTCAACGTCTCGTCACAAGCAACGGCCTGTCGTAGCATCCGTTCTCCAACAAGACCATTCAGCAGCTTGACCACCGGAAGATAACGAGCAGCCCCCAGTGACAGCACACTAACCGGTAGCTTGAGCATCAGATTAGATTCGGTTGATGGAGCCATCGAGCGCAGAGAGGATGTTGCCTGTACGTCGCCCACTTCTACGTCCAATACGACAATGCTGCCTTCTTCGATCTCTCCCGTGAAGCGAGGCAGAATCACATGCTGCAATTGCCATGGATGAACAGGCATCGGCAGATATTCGTACAACGTAATCCCTTTTCGAGCAAACTCGGCTTCCATCACTCCGCGCTGAACATCGTCTAATACGTCCAAAATGGACAATCCATCTTCACACCCTTGCTGCACGGCATCCAGCCGTATAGCCACCCAGCGCAGCGAAATCGCCTTCCCGAATTCTGCTGCATACCGTGTTACATCTTCTGCATTGAATCCCACCTTGGCTTTGGACGATGGGTGAAATGGACGATCCCGCAATGCCGCAACGCGCTCCCCCTTGATAAACCATTTATAAGCAGAAGCCGGGACGTTAGCGGACAGATACTGGACTTGTTCCCAGCCCAAAGCATACTGCTCCACAGCAATGTCCAGACTAACCAGGAATTCCGCCACCCCAGGCTGCGCATAGGCCTTATCCGACAAAGCCCTCTGTAACACCGCACGTCCAACTTCTGCCGGAGTATCAAGGAGAACCCAGCTTCCATCAGTTTTCTCCTCGTAGATCGGTGAACCCTGAACCCACTGAGTCCCCTGTCTTACTCCTGTTTCAACCAGACACAGTACACCTTGAGTGTGCAATCTATAGCGAGACGCTACATTATGATTATGCTCTTCACTGTCATATCCCTTGTACAATCGACGGAACGGTGCAGGTGCCGTAGCAAAATCAATGAACGGGTGATCCTCCAGTGCGAGTAATTGCTCCGACAAAAATGAATTCATCAGATCCGCCATAATCCGGCGTTCAGCGGCTTGCAGACTGGAACGTTTCATCAATGTTGACATGATTATTGTCCTCCGTTAGATAATGGAATGCCGGGTGCGGATGCCCCAGAAAATCATGATGCGAGATGGTCCAGCAATAAGCCCCAGACTTTTCAAACAAAACAATATCTCCCACGCGCAGCAGTGCTACCTCCGCATCAGAATGCATGCGATCCTTGGGTGTGCATAGCTCACCTACGATATGGACTCGACGATCTCTTACCTCTGGACGGGCAAATGAATGCTTCCAACGGTCCGTCTCCATAATCTGAAACGGATGGTTATGCCCCCATGAAGCAGGCAGACGATTGTGATGCGTACCTCCCCTTAACACGGCAAAATACTGATCATGAGAAGTTTTGATATCCGTAACTTCTGCTGCGTAATACCCGTGGTCTGCCACCAGCAGTCGACCCGATTCAAAATACAGCTGACCTCCGCGTGAAACAAGGCGCTGTCTGGCTTCACTTTGCTCCAGCAGGGAAGTGAATAATGGCCAGTCAAATCCTGGACTGCCATCATACGTGACACCGAATCCGCCTCCTGCATTCACCGCTTCCACAGGTAAATCATACTGCTGCTGCCACTGCTCCACCTTTTGCAAATACAGCTCGATCATCTCGGCATGCAGCCTGGCATCCATATTGTTGGACAAGGAGTGAAAATGGAACCCGCTTAACCGAACCACACCCGCGCCTTCCACACGAATGAGTTCAATGGCTTCTTCCACCGCCTCTTCATCGTTTCCAAAAGGACTCGGCTCACCGCCCATGACAATCTTCGTCCGAGGTAACGTACTGCTCCGCAGATTGATTCGAAGAAGAATGCGAACCTCCTGCGCTAGACCCTGTTGTTGTTTATGTTTCGGCTCATGTTCCTGCTTCTGTCCTTGATCCTGTTTTTGCTTCTGCTCTTTAATCAGTTCCTCGCCATACTCTTCCGCATTTCTCTGCTCCGGCTTCAGTTCCCACTCTTGCTTCTGCCTGCTCCCCTGCACCTGCTCCTGCTCCATCGCTCTCTCTTTCGCAATCGCAATAATGCGCCGCAGCTCCAGCAAACTTTCCACATGAATGTAACTCACGCCATTCTCGATGGCTAGCCTCAGTTCGCTCTCCTTTTTACCCGGACCTCCAAACAGAATCGGAACCTCGCGACTTACCGCTCTAACCTTGAGTAGCTCTCCAATCGAAGCCACTTCAAAACCCTTCACAAATGGAAGCAACGCCTCAATGATTCGCGGATCAGGATTTGCCTTGATGGCGTAGAACAATTCTGTGTTTCCAGGCATGCTGCCCAACATCTGACGTACTTGCTCCTGAATGCCAGCCAGATCGTATACATACGCACATACCGGTTCTTCCATCCCTCGTTGCAGTTCATCTATTGCATGCCATACACTAGGTTTCATATTTACCCACCCGCATTCCTGTAGTCATTCCGTTTTTGGGCATACGCCCGAAACGCCGTATTCCGATCATCACCAAGCACGTATATATGTACTCCCCGCTCAGCCCAGAGAGACATATCCTCCACACCTCTAGTGACCGTTGCATAAGGTACTTCGCACTGCCAAGCGGTAGCATGCAATTCATCCAGTGCACGTCTCACATCCGGGTGCTCTGTCTGCCATGGCACACCGAGAGATTGCGACAGATCAGCCGCACCTTCCAATACAAAGCTCACCTGAGGGTGAGACAGAATCTGTGCACTTTGCCGCACGCCCTCCGCACTTTCAATCATGGGGACAACCATCACCTGTTGGTTCGCTTCCCCAATGTATCCCGTGAGCGGATATTTCCCGAATACACCGGGACGACCACTATTCAAGCTCCGCGTACCAACCGGATGGTAGTAGGCGTGACGAACCGCTTCTTCCACCTGCTCCAGTTGCTCGACATGCGGAATGACGATACCTTGTGCGCCACAGTCCAGCACTTTCAGAATCTCCACTCGCTCCACTTTCGAAATGCGAACCAACGGGGTTAGGCCCACCAGTTCCGCCGCACGAACCAAATCTTCTACCGATTCCATCGATGTTGCGGCATGTTCCAGATCAATAATGACAAAATCATATTCCGCATGTCCGATCATCTCGACGATCACCGGGTGTGGTATGGATACAAAAAGGCCGTATACGGGCTGTTTGCGTGCAATTTTTTCCTTCAGCGTGTTAATCCTCATTCGACGATTCCCTTTAATTCGGGTGTT
Source organism: Paenibacillus sp. FSL P4-0176 (assembly GCF_037975265.1). Taxonomy (NCBI): domain Bacteria; kingdom Bacillati; phylum Bacillota; class Bacilli; order Caryophanales; family Paenibacillaceae; genus Paenibacillus; species Paenibacillus sp. FSL P4-0176. Next base: position 1,125,614 of record NZ_CP150242.1, on the reverse strand, counting down.
CCATTTGATTCAAGTACATCCTTTGATATCTTGAGCGGATTGCTCGCTTTGCGGAAATATAACTCTCCATCCCCATACAGACGGCGCTTGGTCATCTCTTCGATCAGTGCATCTTCGGCAAAAAGGTCAAATGCAACGAACCGTTCCGTGTACTCCGGGTGCTGCTTCTGATAATCCACAATTACACCTGCGCACAGCTGCCAGAGCGCTTCCTCCGACAGACCAAACTTCTCCAAAGCCAGCGCAATATCCGTCATACAGATAAAAAAGAATGCGTCATACGTATAGTCACGAACTTCCGACACATCTCCCGCATAGATGAAGGAATACCGATTGAACTTGCGATGGGTTTCAGGCTCGGGGTTCAGCTTCGGTGCCCGTTCCGGATACATCAGTTGATCCGGTACGTAGCGGACACCATCATGCAGATCCTTGATAATGATTCGTTTGGGCAGATCATCTTCCAGTACCAAAATGATATTCTGGGCATGAGATTCCAGCGCAATCCCGTGTGCATAGAGCAGATGGATAATCGGCAATGTAACTGTGCGAACAAGGGCCTCACTCCACTTTTCCACACCATGTCGCTCTACAGCATCTTGGATAAATGGAACACCATCCGGCTGCACCAACATCAATGCATTCAGAGGCCATGCGGTCTCGCCTTCCTTAAGATGAACCGATACATTCTCCCGCCAGATGGCACCGAGTGTACCGTAGGCACGTCCATACTGGGTTGCAGGCAACTGCTCATAACGGAACGACAATCCCATGATTTCTTTTAAAATGCCAAACTGCGCCTGCTGCAACAGCTCATCTTCACGAACAAGTTCATCCAGCCAATCGCTGATCAGCGGTGCGTTCTGGGTCGTATGCTGTGCCAGAATACGTGTGCTCGACGTGTTGGTGATGCTAAGGGCCAGCTTGATGTAAGGGGCTTCCGGATTCACCCGATTCGACAGCGAACGGATCGACTGCTGCGCACGATAGGGCGAAGACGATGGACCAAGATACACGATGTCTCCATCCATCAGTTGACGGGCATATACCGATTCCAACTGGTGCTCCCACTGCCACGGATGAACCGGAATGAACACATATGAATCATCAGTGCCAGAACCTATTCCTATGCCAACCTTGCTGTCTTCCCTACCCGAGCTACGGACTGTTTCGCCTTTTTCACGAACTCCCCCATGAAGCTTCGCTTGGATTGTCTCTCCAACGCTCTCACCAACCTCGGCACTGCTCCCAAGCTGATCTGCACTCGCCACATATGCGTTAAGGTTCTCACCCATGTCCGTTCGACCTTGTTGTTGCAGAATCTGTTGAAATCGCTGCATATCCTCTGCGGTCAGATGTTGCCCTACCAGTTTTTCAGAGCTATACCCTGCGGATACAGCGGTCTGAGCAAATTCTTTTTTCACAGCAACCCAGACTAATGCAACCTTTGAGTTAAATTCAGGGCCATAAGCCAGATTGTCTTTCAAAGAAAATCCCAGCCTCGACTTATAGCTCGGGTGGTACAGATGACCGTCGGTCATGTGACTTTCGAGCGCATCATAATGCCGATCTTCATTCGGAATGTTCAAGGGTAATATTGCCCGGCACTGGCTGTCCTTTGCCATCGTTTCGAGTAGTTCCTGGATAAAAGCCGTCACATTTGCACACTTCAAAGCGTTCAGCACAATTTCCTCCAAAAACAGATCCAGATCGGTGCACGGTACGCCTTCTCTTTGGATCGAACCCTTCTTCACTTTCACCCGGCCAAATGAAAACTTTCGCTCCGCTTCACATGTGTACGCCACAGAATGACCGGAAGATGTAAGTCCCTCGGTTCGCCATTCGCTCCCACTTACATGACTGTCCAGAATGCCTTCGAACCACATTGCCTCCAGTGTCTGCCGCATGATCCGTTCCTGTACACCCACGTAGACTGCTTCTGTCCTGCCGCCTGCTTCAGCCCTGTATCCCACGACTCCCATGCACTTCACTCCCTATTCGTTTCATTACATTGCTCACCGGCACGTAATCCGGGGTCTGGCTAATCCCTCTTACACAACTCACCAAGTTTTGTTTGGCCAGAAATGCATCCGTCATCAGCAGATGTTGCACATATGCATTGCCCGTTCGTTCCAGTTCCTCCACAAGTACCCCACGTACCTGCTTCCAGAAATGCTCCTCCGGGACGTTCACATCTCGCGCCATGGCATGAATCAAAGACCCCAGATGATTGACGATAAAATAGTACGATGTCCGCGCCCAGGCTTTCTCTCGCGAATAAAATAATAAATCCGACGCAGCACGATCCTGCTCACTTATAAGTTCCTCATCCACACTGACCCCTTCCAGATCGCGGACGATAAAATCAACAGGCAACCCATCCTTTAAGGTCACAAGGGTATTCTGCAAATGAGCTTCAAAATGAATACCTTTCTCTCCCGCAGCCCGTACAATCGGCAGCAGCGAACATTTCAGATAACGTTCCAGCCAACGCTCGGCAATGTCACGTCCACCACCCAGCATCGCCATCAGTCTCGACCGCATCCCGGGAAGCGGTGCTTCAACCAGACTGGATAAGACATACGTATTCTCAACATCAAACTCAATGGGCCGATAAGCTATCGTAAACAGACTGGTTAACTCTTCATCTTCAAAAGCACAAGTCGCTACGCCTGTCTCATACGCAATATGCGTGTTCGGTTCAGCACCGAAGCAGTCATGCTGCCTGACGTACTTGGAGGCATCCAGTGTTCTGCGCATCTGCTCAGCACTGTTAGTGCGAATCATGTTGGTGATCTGCATATTCAGTGACAGCTTGATATTGCAGTTCCATCCGGGAACATAGACCGTACGGACCGAAGAAGTTGGATAGACGATAGGCCCCGCACTACCGAGTAGGATTAATTTTTCATCTCGAATATAGTGCTGTACCTCGGACAATCGTGATATGTATGCGTATTGCCATGGATGGACAGGCAGCAGCCCATACATTTCACTCTTTTCTTTTAAAATAGGCTCCACATGGCTCCACAGGAGGTCCTGCAAATCCATTGCCGCCTCGTCATCGACCCATTCCTGCACGTAGACATCCTGCCTCACGGCGATATAACAGAGTTGAAATGATGTCCGTAACTCCGGACTGTACTTCTGCACATCATCCTCGCTGAAGCCTTTGGAGTTCTTCGGAAACGGATGGAACGGATGACCATACAACAGTGACTGTTCAGATGTGCGATAGTCATGGATGTCGAGACCGGCCGCTTGTTCGATATACAACGTAAGGTTACCGACACTGTTATCTACCTTTTGTGCAAAATCTTTGGCATACGTCGCATCTACACGATTCGTATTCTCGCCCTTTGGATGTGCACTATCCACCTCAAGTGAACGCTTCATTTCCATCACACTTTTCATCATTCCATGTTGAACCGAACTCGCTCCCTGTTCCCCATTCCCGCTTAGCTCAGATGTGATCCAGCGAACCAGGTCGCGATAATGCACGGTTTCCCCGCCAGATTCCATGCTGATGTATTCATGCTCCCCCATGGCAGAGTAATAAGACAAGCGTCCTGTCACCTTCACCCTACTAGCTTGAAAAGTAACAGTGTACGACAGCGTGTTCGGATTGATCCGAATATCGCTTTCCTTCTCTAGCGCAAGCTCACGGATGTAACAGTTCAACAGCAGTTTGCACGAATGTTCATGGGCCTGCTGCTCAGCCTCAGACCGGAGCTTGTTTTCCATCTCGAACAATGATGCCAACCTTCTTTCGGGTTATAAGTAAGACCAGGGGAAGTGTAAGCAGTATGGCGCAGCCAAGTCCGATACAGATCTCTTTGAGTGCTCCCCATTTTGCCATCTCCATGGACGTTCCTGCCCCGGCAAGCCATTGCCAACGCATATCGTAATACAGGGTCAAGCCCATCACCGCAAACGAAGAAGCCAGACGCTCAATCGTGGTTGATAACACCGACCCTTCGTGCATGTCTTCGTCTGCTAATGCTTGCAGACCAATCGCAGAGATGCTCATACCTGACAGGCCAACGCCAATTCCCCGGCATGCCATGAGCATCCCTATGATCCAGATCGATGCTCCCAGGGGCAGAACCGCAAACGACAAGATCGATATCGACACCAGCAACGTCCCCCATGCGATAAAATGTATGGACCGACCGCGATCCAGCAAGCTGCCGCCAATCCACATGAACAGACTTGTACAGATCGATAAGGGAATGAACAGTGCACCGGACAGGGCCGGTGACAGGTGGAAGACGTCCTGGAACAATAGTGGCAATGCAAAGATCACGCCAAACATGACACAATCCTGAATGGTCGAGATCAGCACGGTCAGCGGAAAGACGGCATTACGCCGCAGCAACTGGTACCGGATCAGCGGTTCCTTGCGACCGTTCTCTGTCTGGACAAAACGAATGAGCAGCACCACACCGAGCGCAATCAGCATCCATGGTACCCATACTGCCACGACAGGACTTGCGTACAACTGTACCCCCAGACTAAGGGCACCTACAGCGCAGATCAGCATCATGACACTGGTTGGATGCCATTTTTTCCTACGAGCAGGGATATAGGTCTGAATGACTCGACCGCACCCGATCAACGAGAATATAGCCAGTGGCACGTTAAGCCAGAACAACATTTCAAGCCGTCCATACTGAATGATGAAGCCCCCCAGTGTTGGTCCGGCAGCCGGAGCGAGCATAAGCAGCAAGCCCCACGCTCCGGTAATTCGCCCTCGTACCTCCGGTCCGTATACATCAAACAACAGCACAAGTGATAACGGAATCATCAGCCCCGCGGCAACGCCATGCATGAAACGAACCAGCAAGAGTACTTCAATAGAGTGATAAAACAACGCACCTGCCACCGAGAACAGTCCATAGATGCTGATGCCCAACATATACGTCTGCTTACGCCCCAGTCGGTCTACAATCAGGGAAGCCAGCGGCATTGTTAACGTCATAGCCAGCATGTACAAGGCAATGATCCATCCGCCTGCTGTCGTAGAGATCTGATAATATTGCACAAAATAAGGCAGCAGCAGGTTAAATGCACTGTTGGTCAGTACCAGCGAAAAGGCACCGATCAGAATCGCGAGTAATACTGCATGCCTCTTCATCAGGGAAAGCTTCAGCATGCGGCTGTTGCTAAGGCAATCGCTTCAGCTACCGATTTCTCAAAGATCGCAAGGATTGCACCCGATTCTTGCTCCGTAATATTCAGCGGCGGCAGAAAACGAACAACAGCTGAATGACGCCCGCCCAGTTCTACAATTAATCCATTCTTGAAACATTCACGCTGAATAGACTCAGCCAGCGCACCATTAGGCAGATAATGTCCCAGACGATCCTTCCGTCCTGTTGGATCCACCACTTCAACGCCGATCATCAGTCCTCTGCCTCGCACGTCACCAATCTCTGCATACCGCTCTTTCATTGCATTCAGTTGATTCATGAACTGCTCACTGCGCAGATGCACGTTGTGTAAGACATCCTGTTCCCGAATATAACGAAGTGTAGCAAGTCCCGCTGCCATGGCTAGTTGATTGCCACGGAACGTGCCTGTGTGTGCACCAGGTTGCCATTGATCCAGTTCTTCTTGGTAGATGACAACAGACATCGGCAAACTTCCGCCAACTGCTTTGGAGCAGACAATTACATCGGGTACAATCCCGGCATGTTCAAATGAAAACATCCGGCCTGTCCGTCCAATGCCTGTCTGCACTTCGTCGATGATGAGTGGAATGCTTCGCTCTGCTGTGATTCGCCGCAGCTCCCTCAGCCATTCGATATCTGCCGGAATGGCTCCACCTTCACCCTGCACCGTCTCCACAATGACCCCACACGGTGCCGCAATACCGCTCTCGCAATCATCGAGCAAGTTCTCGATATACTGTGCGCTTAACCGGGCCGTCATGCCTTCACCAACACCAAATGGGCAGCGGTACTCATAAGGAAAAGGCAGGAAATGAACATCGGGCAGCAGGCTTTGCAGATGTTGTTTCTTGCTCAGGTTGCCACTCATCGACATTGTCGCTTGGGTCGAACCGTGATAACCTCCCTGAAAGGCAAGAATAGACTTGCCACCTGTTGCATGTTTGACCAACTTAATGGCTGCTTCAACTGCATCGGCCCCCGTTGGACCACAGAACTGGATTTTGGCTTTGTCTCGCATCTCTGCCGGAAGAATGGAGAATAGTTCTTGCATATATGAAAGCTTCAGCGGTGTTGCCAGATCCAGTGTATGAAGAGGTATCTGCTGATCCAGAACATCGCGAATGGCGTTGACCACCGTGTCATGGTTATGCCCCAGCGCCAATGTTCCTGCCCCAGCCAGGCAGTCGTAGAATACGCGGCCTTCCGTATCGGTAATCTTCACCCCATGGGCCTTGTTAATGACAAGCGGGAAATGTCTCGGGTACGATCTTGCATTGGATTCCTTCTCATTTTGCATCTTCAGATATTCCGTCTGCACCTCTACTGACATAGCCCTCTAACGCTCCTTATAATCGATTCAGGCTGAACCTGCTGCCTGTGTTTCTTGTTCTGTATTTTGCATACGACATGGTATTGGTTCAAAATCATGGTGAGGTCCGAATTAAATGATGGTATCCGTTATCTGTTATCCGTCATATATTGTCATTTATACGTTGTTATAAGCTATATATCTTATATTCAAGTTGCTCCTGACACAGGTATTCCAGGTACAACCTAACCACATCACGAGTTGTTCCACCATGGGGAAAGACGTGGTGTGTCATATCTGGCAAGGCGTTCACTTCCAGGATGCCTCCCTGATCTCTGGAGATCGGGGTGCGGATATCACGACAACGAACATCAACTCCTGCTACATCGATCTGAAGAGTCTTTGCCGCCTGAATGATCATTCGGGCATTTTCGGGATGAATGATTTCGGTACAATCCTTGTAGAATTCACTGATTTTTCCGGCGGCAGAATTGCGGAGATTGTATAACTCGATTTCTTTTCCCGCGGCAGGAACTTCATCCAGTGTTGTCCCTTGTGCATGTAATACCTCCAGCAGTCGTTCCGTTTCTGCATTAACCTCGGGAAACGCTTCATACTCGCCAATGGGTGTCATCTCGATTCGTTCCTGATTCAACTGCTCAATTAACGCCCGAACGGTTGAAGTTCCGTCTCCCTCAACATAGACAGGCCGATACTGGTTCACAGCCGCCACTTCACCGTTAATGATCAGCACTCTGTAATCGATCCCGGTCACATATTGCTGCAACATAATGCTGCTGCCGTGGACACTCGCAAGATGAATGGCTGTCTCCAGTTCTTCTTCAGTACGCACATCCAGCGTCACGCCCATGCTGCTGCTCGCATCCAGCGGTTTCACTACAATAGAGCCGTATCTATTCAGAAAAGCTACTGCTTCACTCCCCATCTCCGGGATCACGATAAATGACGGTACAGGCATGCCCTGTTCATGCATTAACATATTACATGCCTGCTTGTTCTTCGCGAGCAGTCCAGCGATTAACGGCAGACGATGAGATCTGGTTTTGTTAATGATGATCTCTTGGTCCCCTACAGACAGCTTCAGGAAATCTTCGCATCCCTCAAGAAGTGGCTCACAGGTGATGCCCATTTCTCTCGCTTTGCTTATAATGAGTCGGTTTTGCAGATTATGAATCCCTTTCGGAAACACTGAAAATCCTCCTCGATCGAATGAAGGTACTCGCTCCTATATAAGTTGAATTAAAGATTATTTACGCTGACACTACAATGACAGAACAACCTTCCAATCGCTGTTATCCCCAGATTTTTTTTAATTCCTTATACAAAGGGAAAATCCGGTGATAGCGTATGCTTTCGAAGCAGCTTTCTTTTAGAAAGCTTGTAGGCGCAGCTTATGCTTCCGATGCAGCTTTCTTGCAGAAAACTTGTAGCTCCGCTTCTTCAGATCTGTTCTGCTCCCTCCGTTAACGTGTGAAATTTAAATTCAACTTATATTGCTCATACGTTCATCAATTTTTATTGTAGTTTAATATTGATAATGATTATCAATATCATATAAAATCTATTTTATGGCAATTCGAGTTATATTGTCAATAATAAACTTTTAAGGAAAAATAAGATGTAATTCGGTGTGGGTTTGAGTCGGTGTAGGTATGCTTTTATCAAATAATAGGCACAACAAACCGGGCAAGCATTGGACATAGTTTTACCAACGGCTTGCCTATTTGTCATCTGCATGATCATACAATGGAGTCGATGTGGAGTTTTGATTAACTATTGAACGAATCAAAAACGGACTTTTTGATCCTCAAGCCAGTTGTGTATAACGCTGTTCTCCATTCAGCTTCCTCCCTCTTCCATGTGGGATGCAAGTTGGTGTGCCGAACAGTGGATCGACCGCAATCTCACATTCCATCTGGAAAACCTTACGGACCATCTCCTGTGTGACGATATCTTCCGGTTTGCCTTCTGCGTAGATCGACTTGTTGTGAACAGCCACAATGTGATGCGCATACCGACATGCCAGATTCAGATCATGAAGTACCATAACAATCGTGCGTCCTTCCCGTTCGTTCAACTCAAACAACAGATCGAGGATATCAATCTGATGTGTCATATCCAGATAGGTTGTAGGTTCATCCAGCAGCAGCGTTTCGGTACCCTGCGCAAGTGTCATCGCAATCCAGGCACGCTGACGCTGTCCACCGGACAATGCATCCACAGGTCGATCCGCGAGTTCTGTCAGATGTGTGGATTCAAGTGCCAGCTTAACCATACGCTCATCCTCACGAGACCATTGCTTCAGCCATGTTTGATGTGGATAACGTCCTTGCTTAACCAGTTGGTTCACCGTCAGGCCCTCCGGAGCGGTCGGGCCCTGTGGCAGGATGGACATGCGTCTTGAAATTTCCTTGGTCTGCAGCTTTGCAATCTCTTCGCCATCCAGCAGCACCGAACCGGAGCTGGATTTCAGCAACCGGGCCAACGTACGCAGCAGCGTAGATTTGCCACAGCCGTTGCTGCCAATCAGGACGGTAATCTGTCCCTTGGGAATGGTCAGGTTTAAATTTTCAATAATGGGATCTGCTCCATAGGAGATCGTAAGCTCCTTGGCTTCCAGAACACTCACAGCTCTCTCCTCCTCAAAACTGATTTCGATTCTTGAACAACAAATACAGGAAAAACGGTGCGCCTACGCCTGCGGTGAATACCCCTGCGGGAACATCCAGCGGTAGGAAGGCTGTACGAGCTATGAGATCTGCAGCAAATACAAGCAGAGCACCAACCAGTCCAGACACAATCAGCATACTGCCAAACATCCGGCCGACCAGCTTTCGGGCAATATGTGGAGCGATCAGACCAACAAAACCAATGGTTCCGGCAACCGCAACGGCGATTCCCGCCAGCAGTACACTGCATAACAACAACGCTGAACGATGCCGCTGTACAGTTACACCCAGCCCTGTGGCCAGATCATCCCCGAACTCCTGTGCATTCAGGCTGCGGGCGAACCAGATCGCCAGCGGTACAACAATTAAGATAACCGGCAAAATCGTTCGGACATCGGTCCACGATGCTCCGTATACACTTCCTGTCAGCCAGATATAGGCTTGACCTGCCGTGTAGAATGGACTCAGGATCAGCATAAAGGTCGTTCCAGCTCCGGTAATGGCTGACACTCCAATCCCGATCAGCACCAGACGGATCGGACTGACTCCCTTTTTCCAGGCAAGCACGTAGATGATCAATGCCGTCACAAGCGCACCGACAATGGCGAACAGTGGCAACAACTTGATGCTCACCGCTCCGCCCAGCAACGTAACAAAACCTACAGCCGCAACAGCTGCACCGCCAGTGATTCCGATGACATCCGGTGAGGCCAGTGGATTACGGATAATGCCTTGCAGAAGTGCGCCTGACATACCGAGGGCTGCTCCTACGAGCAGAGATAATAACACCCGTGGCAGTCTTAAGGTCAGCACGACGAAGTCATGCTCTCCTGCATTCAGACCAAATATCGTTCTGAGCACATCCATCGGAGAAATAAAGTCACTGCCCACACTGGTACCGACAACCCCTGCCACGAGAAAAAGGAGGATACATATCCCGATGACAACCAATGATTTTCGTTCCATTTGCACCGAAACGGTGTCTTTTTTGTTGCGGAAAGTCAACAGCTTCCTCATATCTTCGTCACCCCCTTACGGGCAATGTACACGAAGAAGGGTCCGCCAATCAGTGCAGTCATGACACCAAGTGGAACTTCCTGCGGCATAATCACCAGCCTTGCCACCACATCCGCAGACAACAGCAGAATCGCTCCCCCCACAATAGAGTAAGGAACGAGCCAGCGGTAATCGTTTCCTACAAGTGCACGCATGATATGCGGGACAACCAGACCGACGAGGCCGATCGAACCGGCTACGGCAACCGAACCACCCGCCAGCAATACCGTAACAATTCCCATGAGCACCTTGACTAGAAGTACATTCTGTCCCATGCCTTTGGCGATATCGTCACCCGTCAACAGCAGATTGATGGCTCTGCCCATGAACAAAGAGACAATAACTGCGGCTGTCATGTACGGCAGAACAGGATATAACATATCCAATGTCCGACCACTTACTGAACCGGCAAGCCAGAACAGTACATCCTGCAATCCGGTTCCATCCAGCACCAAAATGGCCTGTGTGAACGAGGCAAATAACGCGGAGATTGCCGTACCTGCCAGTACAATTTTGATCGGTGTCAGGCCATCACGACCGAGGGAACCTAGCCCATATACAATTGCCGCGGCTACAGCAGCCCCTGCAAAACCAAACCACATCATGGTGGTGAGCGAAGATACGGACAATACAACAATGGCAATAACAATAAAAAAGATCGCACCAGAATTGATCCCGAACACACTCGGTGATGCCAGCGGGTTACGTGTCAATGCCTGCATCAGCCCACCCGCCACGGCCAAACTTGCTCCTACAACAGCAGCAATAACTGTACGTGGCAACCGTTCCGTCAGCAGAACCACATGTTCCACAGAACTCTCGTCATAGAATTGCAGTGCTTCCCATGCCATCTGAAACGTGATATGCGTACGTCCCAGAATCATACTGGCTAGGCAAGCAAGTAGAAGTAATATGAATAAACCAACCAGTCCATAGATCTTGGCGCTTGCCTTTGTAAAAAGGGGAAACATACTCTCACTCTTTCATCTGTAAAATGATAAAAGACCTGCCTGCCCATACACTTCGTTAACGAATGTCCTGGTGCACGGGCAGGTCCTGCTCCTGTTAGTTAGTTCAGGTTGAACTGCTTATATAGATCGTCCAGCATCATGTTGGCTGATGTGTATCCACCTGCCATGTTCCAGGCCACTTCATCGACCTGAACCAGTTGGTTATTCTTGACTGCATCAAGGTTTTTCCACAGTGGACTGCTGGTCCAATCATCATAATTTTTCTGAATGGCATCTGTTTCTGTACCTGAGTTGAAGTTGAAGATCATGTCTGCATTCATATCCGGAATGTTTTCTTTGGAAGTCAATTCAACTCCCCATGTGTCTGCGTCATGTCCGGCAGGTCTGGTGAACCCAAGTTCATTCAGAATCTTACCTGCATATCCCATGTAGAAAATACGAACCTGATCGGCTCTAAAGTTCGTGATGGTTGCTTCAATTGGCAGACGATCCCCCATTTTCTCTTTGAAATCAGCTACACGGCCATCCCAATCAGACAACAGTTTATCCGATTGCTCAACCATATTCATCGCTTCTCCAACAGTTTTCACCGTTTCTTTCCAGTCAAACAGCGTCTCCGTCACTACCGTTGGTGCGATCTGGGACAATTGCTCATAGATTTCTTCATGTCTGATCTTGGTAGCAATGATCAAGTCCGGTTTCAACTTGTTGATCTCTTCCAGATTGGGCTGAGATTCCTGACCCACTTGTGTTACTCCGTCCAGATCTGCTCTCAGATATTCGTAGACTGGCTGCTGAACCCAGGATTCGACAACACCTGTCGGTTTAACGCCAAGTGCAACAACGACATCATTCGCGCCCTGGAACAGTGTCACGATCTTTTGCGGGTTTCCCTTGATTGTGGTTTCGCCCATGGCATGTTTGATCACTCGGGTCTGATCTTCTGTTGCACTGGCAGTTGTATCACTTTCATTATTGCTCTCATTGCTGCTTGCAGCTTGGCTAGACGTATTTGTAGTCTCGGCACTTCCACCCGAAGCACAACCAGCAAGTAGTGAAATCATCAGAATAAGTGCTGCATAAATGTATAGCTTTTTCTTTACTTTATACATGAAATCCGTCTCCCCTTTTTCATCTAAATGATATTGAATCTCATTATCAATTGTATTGTAATGGAGATGAAATCATTATACAAGCATTTTATTTGGAAAAACTTCTCACTCCCTGTCGAACTCTGTAACTTCATAAAACAACATTAAATAAAGATATATTAACTAAACCAATACAATATATATCGATACAATACGCCTTCACATAAACCATATATGTAAGTTTTTTCTCTGTAACATAACATGTACATTTCTCTTCTAACTTCTAGCTTCATCTAATACATGTCCTTTTTGCTGGTGAATCATTATTCATTTATATGCGTTTGACTGATGAATTTACTGTAAAACAATTCCTGTAATTTCTTGTCGCACTATGTTAGATTATCCATTGGAATAAAATCACATCTATAGATAGGGGAAATTAACACGTGAAGAAATCATGGGTACTATCAATCATTATGAGTTTTGTTTTGCTCGGCGGGGTGTTCGCACCTGTAGGGTCCTATGCCGCTGCTGCGGATGACTCAGCCACTACATATTCGGAAGACGAATACTATGAAGAAATTGACACGTCAGAACAAGAACCGCTCCCTACAGTCGAAGAAGAAGATTTCCTGGGCTACCTTGATCAGTTGGATATGGCATCGGTATATGAGGAGAGAGCCTTCAATGCTTTGGGAGGTGGATTTTACATTACATCATCCAATCGCAAGTCCGTTTTCCTGAAACTGACCAATACAGCGATTCCTAACTACACCAAATATGTATCCAAGCTGAAGATGATCAAACCGCAAGATGCGGAATTGCAAAAAATTCATGCCAACTTGATCAAAGGTAGCTATACACAGCTGGAAGGATTTCAACTCGCTAAAAAATCTGTCTCCAAAACAACGGTAAACAGCGCTGTCCTGAAACAAGCCAATGCCAAAATTGCTGCCGGCAAGAAAAATATCGAGAAATTTCACAAAGAATTCTCTGCATACGCCAATAAACTTGGATTTGATTTATAAAAAACAGTAATTGCAGATATGCGTCCTACATTTCGAATAAAACAATTTGAAATTTAAGGAAAAAAAGTGTTTTCTTTTGCTGAGTTAGTTCGTATAATAGCACTATAATCAAAAGGCTATGCTGCCGAAAGGTACAACCTCGTGAACAATTGAGGTTGTGCCTTTTTTGCGTTTAATGGCCGCTTTTATCTGAATTTCATCATCTGACGAGGAGTGATTTACATGATTCTTGAAGCCGTTTATCATCGCCCCAAACTCAATTGGTCTTATGCTTATGACCGCTCGACCATGCACCTGCGACTTCGGTCCAAACGTGGGGATCTGGATGCGGTGATTGCCATTACGGGAGACAAATATGCTTGGGATCGGACCATCACACACATCCCTATGCACATCTTTGCCCGGGATGAAATGTTCGATTATTGGGAAGCTGAGACTTCACCTCCCTATCGCCGATTACGGTATGGTTTCCAACTGATTCAGGGAGAGGAATCGGTCTGGATGACGGAGCGTGGATTCGAGCAGGCGCTGCCTGACCATCCACTCGAATTCTTTGATTTTCCATTTATGAATCCAGTCGACATTTTTGAACCGCCTGCCTGGGTTAAGGACGCTGTGTTTTATCAAATTTTCCCTGAACGTTATGCCAATGGTGATCCATCCCTCAGTCCCAAAAATGCGGAACCCTGGGGAGGAGAACCTACACCGGTGAACTTCTTTGGCGGCGATCTCCAAGGTGTGCTGGATCATCTGGATCATATAAGTCAGCTTGGCATCAATGCCATCTACTTTTGTCCGCTGTTCGAGGCCACGACGAACCACAAATACAATACAGGTGATTACATGAAGGTTGATCCTCACTTTGGTACCAATGAACAGTTCAAGGCCTTCGTGGATGCCTGTCATCAGCGCGGCATACGTGTCGTTCTGGATGCGGTGTTCAACCATTCCGGCAGAGAGTTCCCTCCTTTTGTCGATGTCATGAAGAATGGAGCTGCCTCTCCCTACGCAGATTGGTTCTATATCAAAGACTGGCCGCCGCGTGTGGAGGATGGTATACCGACTTATGACACCTTTGCCTTTGAACCGCTCATGCCGAAGCTGAATACGGAACACCCTGAAGTGAAGGCATATTTGCTGGAGGTAGGACGTTTCTGGATTGAGGAGATGGACATTGACGGATGGCGGCTCGATGTGGCGAATGAGGTGGATCATCAGTTCTGGCGCGAATTCCGTCAGACGGTAAAAGCCATTAAGCCTGACGCCTATCTGCTCGGCGAGATCTGGCATGATTCGCTCATGTGGCTTCAGGGAGACCAGTTCGATGCCGTGATGAATTATCCATTTACCAATTCGGTATTGGACTACACGGTGCACGGAAAGCTGGATGGACTTGGCTTCGCGAATGAGATCGGCAAACTGCTCGCAGCCTATTCACAGCCTGTAACGGAAGCAGCTTTCAATCTGCTCGGAAGCCATGATACGCCCAGACTGCTGACCTTGTGTGATGGAAATGAACGCAAGATGAAGCTTGCCGTTACGTTGCTGCTTACGTATCCAGGTGTGCCATGTATCTATTATGGAGACGAAGTGGGACTTGATGGAGGATATGATCCGGGTTGCCGCAAGTGTATGGAGTGGGATGAGACCAAGCAGAATCGCGAGCTTCTGGAATTCTTCACCCGTACGATTACCCTTCGTAAAGAGCACCCTGCCCTACGCAGCACAGAACTGAAGATTGTATATGCAAAAGCCGGAGACCCTTGTCTTGCCATCGAACGATTGGATTCGCATACGGGAGAGCGCATGCTTCTTGTTCTTAATGCGGGTGATGAACCATGCACCCTTGAACTCCCCTTGGGAGATCGTAACATCTGGCGAAATCTGTTCACATCCAACACCGTGGAAGCTCGGCAAAATAAACTGACCCTCGATCTGGAAGCATACGGATTCTCCCTGATGCAACTTGAGGTGAAACAACCAGCTGAGGCCTGAGATAAATACAGCTAACAAGGGAAAATAACTTCAAAGAGGCTGTCCCCTAGGTGATATGCTACCCATAAAGTAGACAGGTAAAATAATAAAATCCTGTTACTGTATGGGTAGCATATTAGACCAAGGACAGCCTCTTCTGTATCTTATACGTCATATTCTAACGAAACCAGCACACCTTATTCGCTTCATTATACGCGGTCTAAATGCCTAACGAATCAGAGAGACGTTATTTCGTTTAATGAGTCGATTTTCGCAAGCAGAAGCCGTGTTTTCGACGGAATAACGTTGCTGAGATTCGTTAGGTTTTACTTTTCTTGATTATCCCCTCAATAAGATGTTTGAGGTTCGTTAGCGATAGCGATTCAAGCAAGGTGAAACTCTTCGAGGTAGCACCTTTTCTGTTCCCTTTTGTGTTTCCAGATAGGTTAAGGTTCACTACTCTACCGCCTGATAGTCATTCGGGGTACCGACCTATTTCCCAGCCGAGGCGAAGGTTGTCGAAGTCATCGGTTTTCGTATTTTCTTCATTCTTGAGCTTACGAGCGCTCCCTGTGTAATTACGATTTTCTGCGGAATCTTGTATGAAGGCAGCTTGTCCTGACAATATTCCCAGATGGATCGCCGCAGATCGGTGAGAGTACATTCTGTAGCCAGCCGGATAGTCACCTTCACCCTCTGACCAGTGATACCACTCTGTTCTCCCGAAACTACGGCCGCTTCAATACATTCCATCTCTTCGAGAACACCCTCGACCTCGGCAGGATACACTTTCCGTCCCCCTACGTTAATAATCTCAGAACGACGTCCCAGAATACGAATGTACCCCTGCTCCAGCACGGCTTCATCCCCAGTACGCAGCCACCCGTCCTCTGTAAAAGGTGAAGGTGCATTCAAATATCCAATCATCGCGGTTTCCGTGTGAATCTGCAATTCTCCTTCCACCACCCGATACTTGACCCCTTCATCTTGAATGGAAAACAGCAGCGAGCCTGGCTCTTTGGAGCGGGTTGGCAGAATACCAAGTTCAGACATGCCATAGGCTTGTATCGTCCGGATCTGTGGAAATCTCCGGTTCCAGGCTGCCAGTACGGATTCAGGCATCACTTCTGATCCGTATGACACAACTTCGAGACTCGACAGATCATACCCCTCATCATTTCTACCCAGCAGTAACAGATTCATGAATGTTGGGGAGACAGGCAGCGCCTGCACACGAAACTTCTCAATCGTTCGGCATACTTCTTCGGGAGATCGATCCGCAATGATACAGAGACAACCCCCACTGGACAGAGATTGCAACATGGTATTCACACCGCCGATATGATCAAACATCATGAAAGGAATCGTTCGCAAGGGCCGAACCCGCCGCCGAAAATGATGTAACAGCCGATCTGCACGATGCACAGTCGCTTTGCTTACTCCGGTTGATCCCGATGAAAAGAGTACCAGTCCGCCTACGCCCGCCTGTACCAGCGAGGATAACAACACGGGAACCTCTCCAGATAATTCACACGTTTGCCGAATGCACAACTTGCCTTCTTCAACGCCCAAACGCCACTTCACCTGTGCCAGTTGGATATATTCCTCTCGTTTGGCTTCAACCAGGTTCCGATCCATGGGGAGCACGATACACCCTTGTCCAAGCAAAGCAACCAATGCTGCCGCTGCATAGGGGGAATAGTCTTCCTCCAGCGTTACAAGTTGCCCATTCAGCCCTTCTGCTGTAATCCACTCACTCATGATGCCAACCTGTTCCAGCAGCCAACGGTAACTGTACTCCTGTTCCTTCCAGATCAGCGCAGGTTGCTGTCCCTGTTCCGCGAATCGTTCAAGCAAGAATTGGTTCAACATGTTGCATCCTCCTTACCGGCAGGCGCCCATTGCTGTGCGAGATAATCAACAAGTGAACCCACGGTCTGATATGGGCTTTCCGGCATAGAAGCAGCAGCCATCTCCGCCAGAGCAGTTCCCATTCCCGTACCCCAACGATCTTCGATTCCCTGCTCTACCACTGCAAGCAATGACACGAGTTCCAGCGAATCCAGTTGCCCACTTCGTCCGTACAGTGGAGCGTTACCACCCTCACCAAGTGGAATCGTGGTATTATGGTACGCGTTTAACTCCCGACAACTATCCAATACGATACGGAGCAGATCCTCCCTGTGTTCTTGTCCAATCATCGACACAGTCTGGCGTGGGAAGCAATCTGCCTGAGGTATGGACTGTCGAAGTGACTCATACCAGTGCCATTCATCGGTGACCAACATTTTAATTACACCTGTTAGCTGTACTTTCCACTGCTCACGCTGTTTTATCCGACTGACCTGAAGCATATTGTAGGCCTTCTCCCAACGTACAATAATGTCGCTGAATTCTCTCGCATATTGATCAAGTGGAGAACCTAGCCATAAGGCAGACTCCTGAAGAAGATCTCGAAGAAAATATCGACTCCATCGCATATCAAACAGCAGACCGGATATTAGCATTTCATTGGCCTGTTCCTCTTCATTCGCCGCATGTAATGCATCTAACAGTTGCAGAGATACCGCATGTCCAAAATGATAATTGCGTTCTCCTTGCGTAATCGTCCGGCCTGTCAGAAATTCTTCAATTTGCGTTGTTAACACCTGGGTCAACATGTCGCGGTAACCGACAGAATCCAGCTTTACAGTCGCCCGAATGTCCATGGTTCCATACGTTCGGAGTTCTTCTTTGCGCTTGGCCTGCGCAAGCTCAGGTATGCTTTGGTTACCTTTCCAGAAGTCATGAAAGGCCCTTTGAGTAACCTTTCCCTTGTACTTGGAGGGCACGGGATCGTAGACATGAACATGCTCATCATCCAGACCATATACGGCAATCCAATGGTCTACCAGATGCAGTCGGGAGCCTTGCTTCACGTGTTTGCGAATGTACTCGGGATTCTGATAATCCTCACAGTAAGGCAGATGATAACTGGTTCCTGTAGCCAAAAAAAGCCCACCTTCGCCAATATGCTGCCGGATCTGCGTCTTGCCTTCCTCAAAGCTGTCCAGCTGTCGCTGACCATACATCTCCCAGATCGGCTCTGCATAATCCAGCTTGTGAAAATAAGGCTTCACCAGTCCGTTATCCCCGCACGAAGGAAGGCTGTACAACCGACTTGCCGCCAACAGTGCAAGACTTGTGATGGATCCTTGTCGATGGAGCACTTCATGAATCAGAGGAAAATTGCAGGGATAATAATAGGGAATGTCCAGCACTGGAGCGAATGAAGGAATAATCATTTTGGGCCTCCTGTTCCCGTTTTGGCTGACGTACTGCCCCAGGATTGGATTAGGTAATGCACAGATATATCATCTGTCGCTCGAAATACCCGATTGGCAATAGGTTTGCCATCCACATCGGTCTCGAAACGACGGAAACCGCGAGTAAATCGGAAGGAAAAACCACTATCTCGCGGAACTCGGTAACTACCTTCATATCGACCTTTACCAGAACGAACAAGCTTCATGCCCATCCCACCATATATCGTTTCCTCCGAGTCTTCGCCGGGAGCTACCTCTGCACGAATGCAGACCTCCACATGAGTGGACATTTCAGGAATAACCGTGTAGATGCGTGTAGCGGACAGTTCCCCCACAGTCAGCGTGATGGATGCACTTCCAATACCAATAGCCACCAGCTCTCCACTCGAACGAACCTGGATTACATCCGGGTCACTTGAAGTATAATTCCCGTGCAGCAGACTCTGAACCAACCCACTCTCGTAGTGCATTTGTGCATTGATACACACGGTCATTCCACCCTCTAGTCCGATGACATCCCTTCCAAGCAGTTCGAGCGAGGAGAGCTTACCCACGTTGCCGAACATGTATAGTAACGGGAGATGAACGCGTGCTCCCCAGTCACCTTCCTGATGACAGGCACCCGGCTGTTCCAGAAATGCCAATTCCTCATCCGTTCTGACTCCGCGTTCAAGTAATTGATGAGCTACTCTTCTGACCTGGGAAGGCAGAAACAGACCTTCCGTGTCTCCAATATCCATCCACATCCGAACGTCGGGTACCTCTTCTGGCAAGCGATACATGTTTTCTTCCAACAGCCCGCTTTCCGATGTTTTGTCTAACTGCACATCCACATAAAATGGCGACATCATGATCAGTTTTCCGAAAACATCCGGATTTCGCATCCCCATGTGCAATGTACAAAGTGCTGCGGCAGATGAACCCAACAGCCCGGTATTCTCCTTGTCTGGCAACGTCCGATAACGATGATCAATGAGCGGTTTGAGCTCATGAATAATGAAATGCTCATAGTCGATGCCTGAGCACCCCACACTCACGGCCTCTCTCTCAGGAGCAATGTAGTGGTAGAATTCGTTGTGCGTGACTGGACGGACATGTGCAATACCGACAATAATCAGTGATTCAATCTGCCCGGAGGCAATTAGTCCGTCCGCTGCCTGATCCATGTTCCATGTTTCATTGCCTGTCCCGGATGGACCAAAAGCCCGCTGCCCCGCATGAACGTACAGAACCGGATAATGTCGAGCTGTAAGCTCATGGTAACCGGGCGGGAGGTACACATAAATGTTGCGGATATTGCCCAGCCGCGACGCCTGAATGCCTTCCAAACATTCGATGACAGAATGGGTACTCAACGATCATCAACCGCCTCTCTTCTCCCAATTCGACTGCATAATACAAATAACCCCGCCTCAGAAGAGACGGGGTTGTCCCAGAACACACGTAAGTGTTCCGGGATACATAGCCCTTATATTGTGAATCTGCGAATAGTTTAAATCCCCGGACATGCTTTTGTAAACATAAAAATAGAAAATAAATGCTCCCAAAAAAGTTATTGACATAAGATCCAATATTTCTTACGATAACGTTGTGATCATAACTCGAGGGCCATGCTTTTAAACCTGAGCGGTTTAGGACAACCCCGGTAACTCCCGAAGGAGATGCCGGGGTTGTTAGCGTGTCAAAAGGAGGGAAGTCTTCAATCCACTGCGTAACACTCCGTTGTATTGAAAGCGCTATTATTCAAGAGCCAGGTTGGTTGTTTATCTAAACTACTACATTCACGAGAAGGGTGGATTACTATGTTTCAAATGGCCAAACGCGTACTCCTCAGCACAACACTGGCACTCAGTTTACTTGCAGGGGGCGCACTTCCCTATCTGCCTGCTTCCGCGATCTATGCCGATGCGGATACCGCGGTTACCAACAAGCAGAACTTTAGTACAGACGTCATCTATCAGATCTTTACAGATCGCTTCCTGGACGGCAATCCTTCCAACAATCCTACCGGAGCTGCCTACGATGCCACTTGTAGTAACCTGAAGTTGTATTGCGGAGGCGACTGGCAGGGTCTGATCAACAAAATCAACGATAACTATTTTAGCGATCTGGGCGTTACGGCACTGTGGATCTCCCAACCGGTCGAAAATATCTTCGCCACAATCAACTACGGCGGTGTGATCAACACAGCGTATCATGGCTACTGGGCACGTGATTTCAAGAAGACCAATCCGTATTTCGGAACGATGGCTGACTTTCAAAATCTGATTACAACCGCTCATGCCAAAGGCATCAAGATCGTAATTGACTTTGCACCAAACCATACGTCTCCTGCCATGGAAACCGATACGTCCTTTGCAGAGAATGGCAAGTTATACGATAACGGTAATCTTGTTGGCGGATACACAAATGATACAAATGGATATTTCCATCACAACGGCGGCTCCGATTTTTCCTCCCTGGAGAATGGTATCTACAAAAACCTCTATGACCTCGCTGACCTGAATCACAATAACAGTACCATTGATCAATATTTCAAAGACGCAATCAAGCTATGGCTTGATATGGGCGTGGATGGCATTCGCGTTGATGCGGTGAAACATATGCCTCTCGGCTGGCAAAAGAGCTGGATGTCCTCCATCTATGCACATAAACCTGTATTCACTTTCGGTGAATGGTTCCTGGGATCTGCTGCATCTGATGCGGATAACACGGAATTTGCCAACGAATCTGGAATGAGCCTACTCGATTTCCGCTTTAACTCTGCCGTACGTGACGTCTTCCGGGATAACACATCCAACATGTACGCTCTGGATTCGATGATTACAGGCACAGCCGCAGATTACAATCAGGTGAATGACCAAGTCACGTTCATCGACAACCATGATATGGATCGGTTCAAAACAAGTGCCGTCAACAACCGTCGTCTGGAACAAGCGCTGGCTTTCACGCTGACTTCACGCGGCGTACCTGCCATCTATTATGGTACCGAGCAGTATCTGACGGGTAACGGAGACCCT
The DNA here is from genome assembly GCF_037975265.1 of Paenibacillus sp. FSL P4-0176. Classification (NCBI taxonomy): domain Bacteria; kingdom Bacillati; phylum Bacillota; class Bacilli; order Caryophanales; family Paenibacillaceae; genus Paenibacillus; species Paenibacillus sp. FSL P4-0176. The sequence continues at coordinate 1,103,996 of NZ_CP150242.1, read as the reverse complement.
GATAATCGGGCCAAAATGCCTTCCTTCTCCAAAACAACCACTGCTTTCAACGTGATCAGCAAGCTGGCCCCTCTGCGCAAATCCAATCCAGCAATCGCCTATGGCTCTACTCAGCAACGCTGGATCAATAATGATGTGTACGTCTATGAACGCAAATTTGGCAAAAGTGTAGCTGTTGTTGCGGTGAACCGTAATCTCTCCACACCAGCAAGCATTGCGAATCTAAGCACTTCACTGCCAACAGGCAACTACACCGATGTATTGGGCGGCGCACTGAACGGTAATAACATCACTTCCAGCAACGGTAATATCTCATCCTTCACACTGGCTGCCGGAGCAACAGCAGTATGGCAATATACAACAAGCGAGACAACACCAACGATCGGACATGTAGGTCCGGTGATGGGTAAACCGGGTAATGTCGTTACTATTAGCGGACGTGGATTTGGATCCACCAAAGGTACCGTATACTTCGGTACAACAGCCGTTACCGGTGCTGCGATCACATCCTGGGAAGATACGCAGATCAAAGTGACGATCCCAGCTGTTGCCGCAGGCAATTATGCTGTAAAAGTAGCTGCGAATGGCGTCAACAGTAATGCGTATAACAACTTCACCCTCCTTACGGGTGATCAGGTCACTGTACGATTTGTCATTAACAATGCGTCCACCACACTCGGTCAGAACATCTATCTGACAGGTAATGTGGCAGAATTGGGCAACTGGAGTACGGGCACAACAGCTATTGGTCCTGCTTTCAATCAGGTCATCCACACCTACCCAACTTGGTACTATGATGTGAGTGTACCAGCAGGGAAACAACTGGAGTTCAAATTCTTCAAGAAAAACGGGGCAACCATTACGTGGGAAGGTGGTTCCAACCACACGTTCACCACACCAACCAGCGGTACAGCCACAGTCAATGTAAACTGGCAATAAGATAATCAGTCCACAAGCTAACCCGGAGTTACGCTAACACAGCGTGTGCTCCGGGTTTTGCTATTGGATTTTAGTATATAAGTTGAACAAATGACTTTACACTAGACCACTGCACGGTCAGAACCATCTCTCATCGCTGTTACCCCCAGTTTTATGATTCCCTTCTATACAGGGAAAATCTGGGGTTAGCGTATACTTCCAATGTAGCTTTCTTTTAGAAATCTTTTAGGCGAACGCTTCGCTTTTCCGGATTGCATCTGACTGCTCCGTTATCGTGTAAATGTTTATAGTTCAACTAATATAGATTGGATCTATATCTCACATTTCTAATGATAGGTTCGGATCGACTTCAACGTTGTCGCTGCCAGAATACCTGTCGCCAGCAGTAATATGCCCACGCCTTGCAGCACAGAAGCTGCCCCCCATTGATCTGCCAATACGGAGACAACCATCAATCCCAGAATGGGCGCTGTACTGGTGATTGTTCCAACCACACCATAGACTCTTCCTTGCAGCTCGTCCGGAACGGCTGTTCTGAGCATAATCTGGGTGAGCATCGTACAGCAGGCGAACATCGCACCTCCGCCCACGATGAACGGTAACGCCATGATTGGTGAGGATACATTCGCCAAAAAAATATATATCGGCCCTAATACAATTAGACCGATAAATACCCATCTCCCTCTTCGCTTCAATCGTTTTCCCGAAGCAATCAATAGCCCAGAACCAATCATATATCCCAGCGGAATACAGGTCTCAATTAATCCAAACTGTACCGGATTCGCCTCCCATACCTTGACCGCCATCACTTGAACCAGCATCATGGCTGACATGAAAAACAAAATCAGTACGGGATTGAGCAATACGATGGAACGGATCTAAGGATTCCGATAGATGTAGCCAAACGAACTGCGCCACTCCTGAGCAAACGTGGTCTGCTGATTAATGGATCGCTGTACCTCAGGAAAGCGACCTGCCACCAGCACACAGACTGCGGACAACAGGAAAGTTGCCCCTGTAATTAATATGGCAACGAATCCGCCAAATGCAGCAACAGCCACTCCCGCCGCCGCCAGTCCGCTGATTCGGGCAAGATTATCCACCATATGAATGGTTCCGGTCGCTTGTTGAATATGCTCTCTGCCAACCATACTTGCTACAGAGGCGTGAAATGCAGGTGCCTGAAACAGACTTGAAAACATGGAGAGCGAGAGTAACAAGAGCACCACTGGGAACGGTGCATGCCAACCGAATAAGCTAACCGCAATCAGTACCGCCATTAGGCCCCGAAATACATCCGATGCCAGCATCAGCTTCCTGCGATCCAATCGGTCTGCAACCGTACCCGCCACCGATCCAAACAAAAAGCTGACGGCCATATTGCAGATCTGTACGGCTGCCATGCTCTTTGCACTCCCCGTGGTCTGTAACACCCACAGGCTGATCGCAATCCCATTGAAGCAATCCCCAAAGACCGAGATCCCGTAGCCGTACAAAATCCTCCGAAAGGTAACATTACGCCAAAGTGTTGGCGGAGCTTTAGTATTATGCAATGCAGCTTGTCCATCTTGGTATCCTATAATCTCGGGCTCACTGGACGGGTTCATGCCCATACATCACGTTCCTCCCTAATCATGATTCGAGCCCCTACAGAATCAGGCACTTCCGCAGCATTGCCAGTCGACAAAGACATGACAATACGGAAGTGCCTGAGTTAAGTGAGTGTTACGCTATCGAGACGACTAATCATGCCGTCGTTAGCTTAGCTGATGATATTGATATTGTCTCTAGACCTATAATGTTTCTTGCTGAGTCTGCGTTTACCCTTTCGAAGCTCCTGCCGTCAGCCCTTGAACAAGGAATCGTTGCAGGAAAACGAACAGCAGTGTAATTGGAATGGCAATCAGAACTGCCCCCGCAGCAAACATCGTAAAGTTACTGTCCTGATACCGGTTGACCAGATCCCACATGCCTACTGCAAGTGTCCAGTTCTCCTTCGTCCGCAGCACCAGGCGGGCGAAGATAAAGTCCATCCACGCACCAGTAAAACTGGTTAATGCCACATAGGTCAGCATTGGCTTGGATAAGGGCAGGATGATGCTGGTGAATACCCGCAGGTGACTCGCACCATCCATGCGGGCCGCTTCATCCAGACTACGGGGAATCGTATCAAAGAAACCTTTGACGATAAATCCGCCCAGTACCGCTCCTGATGAATAGACCAGGATGAGCGCAGCATGAGTGTCGAGCAATTTAATTTGCAGCAAAATGATATAGATTGCAATCATGCTCATAAAGCTTGGGAACATGCCCAAAATTAGCATGGTGGAGAGAATCGTTTTACGTCCACGGAAGCGGAAGCGGGACAAGGCATACATCCCAAGTGTCACCATCAGCGTAGAGAAGATCATCGTGAAAAAGGCAATTTTCAGCGTGTTCATATACCATCTGCCGTACATAAAGGACGGGTTATTGAACAGCTCCCCGTAATGGGTCAACGTGAAAGCTTCCGGCCATAACCGTTCACTAAACAATGCCGCACCGGGTCTCAGGGAAGAGAGAAAGATCCAGAGTACCGGGTAGATGGAGACAACGGCGATGATCAGCAATAGCACATAACTCAGGGCCAAACGCAGCGGATTATTACGTGTTTTCATTGAATCATGTCCTCCTCCTTGAATGATTTGGAGCGGCGGAAGTTCCAGATGGAGAATGAAGCGATAATAAGGAAGATAATGATCCCTACCGCTGAAGCCATGTTGAACTTGTTATTGTCGAGCGTGAGCTTGTAGAGCCAGGTTACCAGCAGATCCGTTGCCCCTGCGTACTGGTAGTCTCCCCGCAGTGGATTTCCGTTGGTCAGCAGGAAGATGACATTGAAGTTGTTGAAATTTCCGGCGAACTGCATGATGAGTACCGGAGTTGTGGCAAAAAGAATGAACGGCATCGTAATGATCCTGAACTTCTGAAACGCAGATGCTCCGTCCACTTCGGCAGCCTCGTAGAGATCACGAGGGATGGCTGTCAATACACCCAGAATGAGCACCATACTGACCGGAATACCGATCCACATGTTGACAACAATGACGGTAACCTTGGCCCAGAACGGATCTGTCAGCCAGGGTAATCCCTCCAGCCCAAACGCTCTCATGTACGTATTGATCGGACCAAACTGACCGTTGAACAGATTACGCATGAGCAGCAAGGAGATGATCTGCGGGATGGCATAAGGCAGAATGAAAATGGTCCGCCACAGCTTTTTGAAGCGTATGCCCCGCTGTTCAATCAACAGTGCCACAAGCACGCCGCCAAAATAGGTGGTGACTGTCGCCAGAATAGCCCAGATGACCGTCCAAGTGAGCACGCCGTAAAATGTCTGGCTCCAGGATTTTAGCTGAATCAAATCGCTGAACGTCTTGAAGCCTACCCAGTCCACCAGTTTGGCTGGCGGAATATGATCCGGGGCCGAATAGTTGGTAAACGCGATCGTGATCGTAAATAGAATGGGCATAACGGTGAAGAAAAGTATGCCCAATGCCGGAATGGACAGAAACAGGTACGGAAAGTTTTTGTCCATCATGTTCCGAAGCGAAGCCGCTGCGCCCAGGGTCTGCTTGCCTTCCTCCCTCGCGAGCCCCGTGACGTACGCATCCCGAATATTCAGGATGTAGATCAGGATAAACACAAAAAACACCAGCAGTACGATAATGCCATCAAGCAGCAAAAAGATGGAATGGTCTCCCCTTTGAAGTACAGTGGACCCATTCACTTTGACAAAACGCTGTGTATTTTCCCCCAGTGTCCATATGCCCCATACGGCCTGTGACAGGCGAGGAAGCAGGTACGCAAGCCCTGCTCCCTCCAGTAACAGTAGACAAATTCCCTTAATCCACTGTCGATTGTACAGCTGTCCAAGACCTTGCAGTATGATGGAACATATGGCCGCTGTCATCCGGTGCTGTCTTTCACTGTTCGGTCCAACAGGCACCGGGACATGCTGCTGTTGCATTCGCTCTCTCCTCCCCGCCTATTGCTAACTTGTATATATTGAACAAAAGTGTACTTACACTGACCACTCCGATGACAGAACAAGCTTCCGATCGGCGATAAAGGCGAGCCTATGCTTCCGAAGTAGCTTTCTTTCAGAAAGCTTTTAGTTTCACTTCTTCAGCTTCCTTCTGCCCTCTCCGTTTTTGTGTAAATATGAAGTTCAATTTATACAGTTCTTATGCATATCTTTGCACTCGTCGTTCGTTCTTATTGGACGGTAGCAAGGCTTTCCTGGATCTGTTTCACGGCATTGTCCAGTGATGTCTTCACGTCCTTATCGGTATCCCATATATCCGTAATGGCCGACGTGATTGGTCCCCATACGCTGTCCATGGCAGGAAGCGAAGGCATTGGTGTTGAGTTATTGAACTGTTCCAGGAACGCCTTGTTGATTGGGTCCTCTTGTAGCTTCGGATCAGCAGCTACGTTTTTGTTCGCAGGAAGTGTACCGTTCAGGTCAAAGTTCTCCATCTGAGCTTCTTCATTGGAAAGGAACGCTGCCAAGAGCTTCGACGCATTCGGGTATTGTGTAAATGCATTCACATAATAGGCTTTAACACCTGAGAAGGAGGTCATCGGTTTGCCATCGATTGCCGGAAGCGGAGCAACGCCAAAATCAATACCTGCATTGCGATAATCGGCAATGGTCCACGGACCGTTAATGTCCATAGCCAGCTTGCCGCTGGAGAATAATCCTTTTTTGATATCATAGTTCACGTCACCCATCTTGAGCGGCAGCACTTCCGACTTCAGCGTCTGCAAGAACTGTCCACCCTTCTGGGCTCCTTCGTTATTCAGACCGAGATCCGCGCTATCCATCCCGTTGTCCCCAAAAATATAACCGCCCTGTGAAGCCAGGAACGCATAGTTATAGTAAAATTGCTGCAATTCCCACATCAGCGCATACTGATTGGACTTCACATTATTGAACGTCTTGGCGAAACTGATAATCTCATCAAAGTTTTTCGGAGCTTCTGGATAGAGTGCCTTGTTATAGAAAAGGGCGTAGGTCTCCACGCTATACGGATAGCCATACAGGATATCCTTGAACGTCACTGCCTTAAGCGCGTTGTCGCTGGTGTTCTCTACGGTCTCTGCTTCGAATATGTCATTGGGCAGAATAAGTCCCGCCTCTGAAGCGCTACCAATCTTATCATGTGGGAAAACGACGACATCTGCCGCGAGACCCGCCGGGCCATCCGTCGTTAGTTTGGTTACCTGATCTGTTGGAGGTAATTCCTCCATTTTGACCGTTACCCCATATTTTTCTTCGAATTTTTTGACCCTTTGCTCAATAAAGCTACTTTGATTTTTATCTTCCCAGATCACCAGGGTTGCCCCTTCTTCCGGTTGAAGGTTCTCGGCTGTCAGCTCTACCACTTCCTCCGGATTCTCACCTGCCGTAGTTGGAGATGGACTTCCGCCTCCAGCCCCGCACGCAGCCAGTGTAAAAGCCATCATGACGGACAATGTTGCCCCTTGCCATTTTCTCATGTAAAATGTCCCCTTCCCTCTGCTTGGTCCAACAAAGTTCGCGCTTTTCACCCTTTTGTCTGCGTATGTTGTCAGGTTTTTCATCCCATATCCTCTTTTGTACAAACGTTTGCTCAAATGGGAGACAAGATGACCTATCCGTTCAATATGTAGGGGTAAACAAGTCAAGAAGTATGTAAATCCACCGATGTAAGCGCTATAATAACAATCACATCATACAATAACGATCTTTATTTGCACAAACGTTTGCACAAGCCATATTTGCTCATTTTTAACCAATTTCCTTCTTCTACCTACAGTAATTTCCTGTTTCCTTGTTCTGACTCTTTCTTCCTTAATTTCACTTCGTGTGCATCCCTTACTCGGCAGTTAGCAATTGATTTCTCGTATCCTTTGGATTACCATAGGAGAATATTTATACGATTGTTCAGAAGGGATTTTTTACATGATTACGATCAAGGATATTGCCAAATTGGCGGGTGTTTCCCCTTCTACAGTGTCACGGGTGATTTCCAACCATCCTAGAATCAGCACCAAAACATCTCTCAAAGTGAAGCAAATCATGAAAGAATTGAACTACCATCCCAACATCATCGCGAAAAGCCTGGTTTCCAAAACAACACATACCCTTGGGATTATGCTTCCACGTCCTGCAGAAGAGTTGTTTCAAAATTACTTTTTCGGAGAATTGCTGCGAGGTATTATTACACATGCCACCCGTATGAATTATGAATTGCTGCTAACAACCGAAACATCATCAGACAATGAATTGCATGCGATATCCCGCCTTGTGCATGGCCGAAGGGTGGATGGTATTTTGCTGCTTGGGTCCAAACGAGATGATCCCATCATTTCTTTTTTAGAAGCAGAAAAGTTTCCTTTTGTGTTAATCGGTCGCAGTGAGGCCCATCCAAATGCCCCCATGGTGGATAACGATAATGTGCAGACTGCTTATGATGCGACTCATCATCTAATCGCTCAGGGACATACCCGAATCGGATTTGTCAGCGGTCCTCCGGACATTACGTTATCGCATGATCGCATGTTAGGATACCAAAAAGCGCTTGCCCAATCCGGGCTGGATGCGGATAGTGACTGGATAGTGGAAGGTGAATTTCTACAGGAAAGTGGATTCAGAGCGATGTCGCTGTTCATGTCCTTGCCGGACAGACCCACCGCAATCGTTGTCATTGATGACAATGTGGCCTTTGGGGTATTGAGAGCTCTTGCCGAGCTTCATTATCTGGTGCCTGAAGATATCAGTGTGGTCAGTTTTAACAATATTGCATTATCGGAACTGGCTTCTCCACCCCTAAGCTCTATCGACATCGGGACTTATCAGCTTGGTTATACAGCCGTTCAGGTATTGTTAAAAATTCTTAGTGGGGAACCACAGCTTCATAATCCGGTCATTATCCCCCATCGTCTGATCGTGCGTGAATCCTCACTTTTTTCCAAACCAAAGCCACCCTCAGATTGATTCATTTCGGGTATCCGTGTAGTAATGCAAACGTTTGTCCTATACGGAATATGATGCTGATATCCACCGTACGTAGGTGCATAGGTGCAAAAAAAGAAGCCGCATATACTTATGCGGCTTCCTTAATTCACACAATATTTCCGTACGTCATGCTCGACTGCACATGAGTGGATTAGTAAGAGCTCCAGCCAGCATCTGCTGTAACGACAGTTCCGTTCACGAAGCTGGACTCGTCAGATCCGAGGAACAGGGCCACTTTGGCGATCTCTTCGCTCGTCCCGATGCGTGGGTTGATTGCCATCCCAAGCTGTTGCCGCCCTGCACCGAAATGACTAATACCTGCCATGGATGTGCTGATATTGGTTGCCACAGCGCCTGGAGCAATCGCATTACAGCGAATGCCTTGCTCAGCATACATATATCCTGTATTTTTGGTGAAGCCCACGACCGCATGTTTGGACGCCGTATAGGCTGCTCCTGCACGTCCGCCGTGTAGGCCACCCGCCGAAGCAATGTTCACGATGACACCTTTTTGTTTTTCCAGGAAGATTGGTAATACTTTACGCGTTGTCCGCATCACACTGGTTGTGTTCACAGCAAACAATCTCTCCCACTTCTCATCCGTTATATCTGCTGCAGGTTCCATGCCATCCATAATTCCCGCATTGTTAATTAGAATATCTACTGTACCGTATGTGCTCACCGTCGTATCGATCAGATTTTGCACATCTTCTTCTTTGGCTACATTGGCAAGAACGACAATCGCTTCTCCGCCCTGTGCCTTAATATCATTAACTACCGCTTGTGCGGATTCTTCGTTAATATCCGATACGACGACTTTCGCGCCTTCTTGAGCATACAACGTGGCAATTGCTTTCCCCATACCTGAACCAGCACCTGTAACAACTGCAACTTTATCTTGAAGTCTCATTCCATGTATCCTCCTTTGTGTATTCGTTTACAATAAGTTAACAAACAAATGTTCATTAACTCTTATCCTTAGTATAATAAGTCATAGCGTTTCACTTCAATCAGTAAAAGCTTGTCCAGTTGTACGTTAAACAACACTACTAAGCCTGAATGTACTTTAACTAATAAAGTGAACTCGCGAGGAGGAAAATAGATGTCTGAAACTATGAATTCAATGGACCGAAGAATTAAAAAATCAAAAGCTGCACTGAAAGATTCACTCATTCATTTGATGCAAAAACATCCCTTTAAAGAAATATCGATTACGGATATTGTGCAGCGAGCTGACCTGAATCGGGGAACTTTCTACAGGCATTATCAGTACAAAGAAGACCTGTTCAACGAAATCATCGATGATGTGATTCAGGATCTGGTAACTTCTTTCCGCAAACCTTATCAGGATGAGGAAGAGTTCGAAGTCAATCTAATGCCCTCTTCGGCGATCACTATATTTGAGCATGTGCACCAACACGCACAATTCTACACACTGGTTGTGAAATCTGAGGCTTCCTCCAACTTTCAGCGCATGATCTGTGATGTCCTTCGGGATCTCGCTTTACAGGATCTGAACCATATCTTCCCTGCGCACATCAACCATGAAATATTGGCAAGCTACCAATCTCATGCGATATTTGGCATGATCATGGAGTGGATCAGACAGGATTTCAAGCACAGCCCCACCTACATGGCCGAGGAGTTGTTCAAAATCATCCATTACAAGCCGGAAAATGTCGTGTTAAAAAACTGAAATTTTGAATCGTCTTACTTCCCTTTAGTAGGATGATTCAAAATTTCAAGAAAGCTTTGCCACTAAAATTATGTAAATGTATTCCTGTAATTTCTGGTAATGATATGTTAGGTTATCCAATGGAATACAAACAAAAGGAGGATGACAATACATTTGAAGAAGTCGTGGATTATATCATTGATTACCAGTTTTGTTTTGCTTGGCGGAGTGCTTCTCTCTCCAGCCACTTCTGCTGATGCAGCCAAAGTAGCAACCTCTACATATTCAGATCAGATTTATAGTGAAGATGATTATTTGCACGAAGAACTTATGGACGAATTAGAATTAGATGATGCAGAACAGGAGCTCACTAAAGATCAAAAGGATTTCGAAAAATATCTTGAACAAATATCTCGTCTGGTACCTTATGAGAGTAAAGCAATCGACACGTTGGGTAGTGTGGGAGGTGAGGTGAATTCAACCAATCGCAAGTCCATGTACCTCAAACTTACGAATACGGTGATCCCTAATTATACAAAAACGGTCTCCATGTTAAAACAAATCAAACCTTCCAATCCTGAACTTAAGAAAATACATGCCTATTATGTTAAGGGAAGCTACCTTCAGCTGGAAGGATACTTGTTGTACAAACAAGCCGTTTCTAAAAACAAAGTGAATTCTAAGATACTGCAACAAGGTCGTGCCAAAGTACGTGCGGCTGGCGTTCTCCTCGACCAATACGAGCAACAGATATACCCTTATGCACGGAATATCGGGTATCTACATTAGTACCAATCTTCATAGAAGCCCAAAAAGCGACCGTTCCTCATATTTAATGAGGAACGGTCGCTTTTTCTAACTATGAATTATGATAATAATCTAATACGTATTTCTCTCTCTCTTCTGATCACAGCCCTAGCTTCTGCCCTTTCTCCAACCGTTGAATCTGCTGCTCTCCGGTATCCGCAAGTTCACGGAACTGGTTAATCGTCTCACGCATTCTTGGCAGAGCTTCCTGCTTATAAAGACTGATTGAATCGAGTGCTGACAGCACATCGGTGAACGCCTGTTTCATCGTATCCACGGAGATGCTGGCTTCATACGCCTGCTTCTGGATGGCAATTCCCTGATCCTTCAGCATTTTGGAAGTACCTGCGATCAGATCATTGGTCGTTTGGTTCAGCAACTCAATTTTCTGCAATACAATCTTCTGATTATACAAAGCACTTGCTACAGTAACGGCAATTTTCAGTGCTGAGATGGTTACATTCTTCGCACGGTCTACGCCTCGGATTAGCTCCTTGTTGTTGCGAATTACCACTTCAATCGCCATGATGCCCTGCTGATTCACGACCAGCATTTGTTGCAGATCCATGACCCGCTGACGGAGCGGGAACAGCACTTCTTCGGTAATAAACCGGACTTTTTCAGGGTCCTCATTGCGGACCTTGGCGGCTTCAATCTGTGCATCGATAGACTCATCCATAAGCACGCCAAGCTGAATCTCCTTTTGCAGTCGTTTGGTGAGTTCTCGCAGGTTCTGCTGTTCGATCTCCAGCGTCGTATTATCGTTACGTAGCGTGGATCTGCCTTTATCCAAAGAGGTTACGATGTCAGCGATGACTGCGTCAGCCTTCTGGTATTTCAGGAAATAGGCGCGAAGCGGATTGAACAATTTACCGAGGAAACCGGTCTTGGCAAAGTCGACCACGCTCGGGTCGAGATCCTTCAGTTGCATATGCAGCTCGGTCAAACCTTTGGCAACCTGACCGCCCTCGTCTCCCGTCTTGGACAGATGTCCAACGGAGACTTGAAGCAAGGCGTTTTTCTCAGAAGAGGATCTCATCGTGTTCATGCCAAAGCCGTCAATGGATTGTAAAATCTCTTTGCGTTTCTCCAGGGATTCAAGATCCAGTGTCATGATCATCTCTACGTTGGCATTTGCCACTTGTTGAAGCTCCGCGACCTCGGCGGGCACGGGTTTCACTTCTTCTTCGATCACCTTCTGAATTTCCTTCTGGCTCGGTATTTCCATTGAAAATGACATCTATAGTTCCCCCTTTAGATTACATCTGTACGTTAAACAGGTTACCAATCTTGTACACGACATCGTCGGTATCGGCATTGATGCTTGCAGCCTCGTTAATGCTGGAGATGCTCTCCAAAGCCTTGATGTCTGCGTTGTACCCAATTGTATAGATTGGTACTTTGTATGTCTCGACCAAGTCCCGGATATCCTTCAGGGTATGACCTTCGTTGGTCTCGCCATCACTCAGGACAAAAATCAACGGCTTCACGTTTGGATCAGCAGCCATGTAATCTTCCAGCATCTTCATCGCCACCACGATCCCGTCAAAGGTTGCTGTACCGCCACCAGCTTGCAGACTATCAACTGTACCGACAAACATGGACTGCTGGTTCGTATCATACTTGGCAATCGGCAGATTCACGGTTACCCCACTGGAGTAAGAAACCAATCCAATACTGTTCTCTGTGCCCAAGTACTTCTGACCTTTGCGCAGGGACTCCTTCAGTCGGTTAAGTGGTTCGCCGTCCATGCTTCCGGACACGTCTGTCACGAACACGGCGGCAATAGGTTTACTGCCATTCTTCTTCTCTTTCCAGACTTTCTGAGCAGACAACAACGTGCCGCCATCCACGGTAGCCAGTTCGGATTTGTAATCCTGTAAACCGTTGAAACCGAACTCCTCCGCCGATTGTTGGTACTTCGCCTGGGTTACAAATTCCGCAAACTTTTGGATGATCTCCTGTTTGTTCTGCGGCAGTTGACCGAGTGCATACAGCGGACTGTCATGTCTCACGCCAAATGGTGTAAAAACGTATCCACTCTTCAGATCAGCGGTATTCACATACGTCTGGTATTCGAGTACAAAGGCATCCAGTCTGCCTGACTTGGCAGCTTCCCGCATCTGAATCGTTGTTGACGCTGTAAACGGCACATTCGTCTGGAATTTCTCAAATCCCTCAATAGCCTTCTCGCCAAGCGGGTTGGCGCTATCATACGTGTTCAGTGCGGTCACCAGAAAGTTGAGTCCTGTGGAGCTGGCAAATGGATCGGTATATCCCATCGCGAGTTCATTGTTGGCAATGGCTTCGGTTACAGTTTTTACATTAACGGAGCCGTACGTATCAACCAGTGCATCATATTTGGCTTTGGAGATGACAATACCCGGAACATTCCCGACCAGTCGCTCGGATACCATCTCTGTCTTCACCCCACTGGCCTCGACCATCTCGCCCCACAGTTCATTGGAAGGTGTGAATGCATCCGGCATATACTTACCAGACTTGATATAATCGGTGGCCGTACCGGAGGCAATGTTGCGGATTTTGACCGATACTTGTTTCCCACCAACGGTAATGTTTGCTTTGTTGAACTCCTCGCCCACCTCGGTTAACCAGCCGTCTACCCCACTGCCCGACTTCTCTGTGGAAGAGAAGATTTCGACGTAATCATTTGTTGTATTCTCTACAGCGATCGGAAATTTCGAGATATCCGGCAGTGATTCCGCCACGTCAACGGGATCTAGATCAATCTGTCCTTTAACCGGTTCCGCCGTCGCCGGCGCAATGTCCGCGTACAGTTTTCCCAGTTCCTTACCTGCATTCTCTGTGCTCACCTGTGTGGTTGACTTGCCAAAGTTCGATGTTAGTGTAATCCCTGCATAGACCAAACCAAATACGAGTACCAGCATTACAATCGATATGAAAAAAAACTTTCCCTTCTTGGCCATACGAGCAACCCCTCACTGTCTGTATAATTTGGTGTGCTTGATTAACTGGTCAATCTCCTGCATACAAGGCATCTGTTCAATATCTCCGGCTTCAAAGCTATCGAGGCGTGAAATCTCGAGTAACAACTGATCCAGCTTGAGCAAAATTTCCTCATTGGTGTGTAGTGCATTTTTCACATAAGATAGATAATCGTTGTATACCTTGGTTTTTTCCTGAAAAAGCTTCTGGGGAAGTGTTGAGGACTTGGATTTCATCATGTTGGCATAGTCAGCTTCATCGAATACATTCAACCGATTCAGCACACTTCGAATGTTCAGGTACAACAGCTTCTCCACTTCCAGTGTGACCGAAGCAAATTTCTTGTAGCTCAGTTCTCCTGGATCAAACCGCTGATGAAGCACGTTCAGGAGGGTTTCTTTTTTCTTTTTCATTCGACTAAGTTGGGACAGCCCCAGCGTAATATCTTCTTCGAGAACTTTAATGCGTCTATAAAAAGATAGTGCCTCCACATAATCTTCATGCGTTTCAATATGCTTCACGGGCAGGACTACCGGTTGTCTGAACAGCGAGGTGTAACTTCCATACAAGAGTGCCATTGCACTGCCGAACAGAAGGGTAACGGATAGCGCAGTTGTGAATGCACCCTCCCCGAAATTCAGTCCGATAAAGCCGGGTGAGAATGCCAGAACATTCACAGCCACAATACTGAGGATTAATCCCAACAATTTTATGTACTTGATCATGTTCAATCATCCGACCTCCTTTCATGTTATATATTGGTGCTTCATGTCGTAATTTTCCTGTTCAACTTATTCTTATTGTACATGATGTTAACGCTCTCAGGTGGATATGATTGGATATTTGGATACTCATAATATACGTGGTTTGGGCTTATCCCATTTCATATTTTCAGGGACAACGTGGAACTTGGCAGGAAATTTTGTGGTCAATCCATAAAAAGTGAGTTTTACTAGACAGCAGATTGTGGAGAAGAAATGTTATCAGGTAATACGTGGAAAATAGCTATGCGTGTCATTTTTTATATAAGACTTTTCTGAAAAAGGAGCAATGCAAAAAGGACAAATCGGAGATCATCCGGTTTTGTCCCTTATGCATTGGTTGTTCATTTTTGGTGTGAAGTTTTTGATGCCACAGTGATCCGGTGACCTGATGCCCAGTGACACAATGGGGTGTATCTTCTATGCTGCGCAGTACTTTCCAAGAATTTTCACAATGCTGTATTCCAGCTAACGAACTGAGGTGACGTTATTAGCTACATTCCAGCTCTTCCGAAAATGTAACGAATCTGAGACACGTTATGTTCGTGTATTAGGTGTAAAAACGTTGTTTATCGCCTATTTCGAATGCAATAGCGTCGCTGAGATTCGTTACACTTTCCAATTCACCTAAATTCCCTATATAAGGTGTGTGTGGTTCGTTAGAATTCAGAAAACAACTGCCTTATTGCTTCCTCTGTAGCAGACAGGTTGACACTTCGCACTACCTGAACTTGAACAGCGAATCCATCGGGATTACCAGTTCGGGATATATAACCGATTGAATCATTTGCTGCTCTGTATATAGATGACGTGTCTGGTAACTGCCATCCTCCAGCGTGTACACATGGACGGTTTGATTGCCGGGGTCAACAATCCAGTATTCGTTCACGCCATATTTCTGATACAAGTTAAATTTTTCGTTAAAATCCTTTAACGCAGTCGAAGGCGATAACACCTCGATAATTAAAGAAGGTGCACCGTGACAGCCATTTTTAGATATCTGGTCTTTGGAGCACACTACCGATAAATCAGGCTGTACAACTTGATCTGGTAGGTCATATTGATCATTTTCGCTAAAATACACATCAAAAGGGGCAACAAACACAAAACATTTCCGATTCTGAAAAAAAGTCCGCAAGGAGAAGTGCAGCTCACCCACAATAAACTGGTGCAATGAAGTGGGTGCTGGAGACATATTAAAAGCTTTGCCGTTAATTAATTCCCATGCCCCCTCCCAAGTTAACCAATCTTGATAGTTATAAGTACCTTTATTATCGGGTTTTGCCACACTTCCAACCTCCTCTTTTACCTAATCAATAATATATTTTCATTATAACATTGTGTTTGCGCCTTTTCACACCATGCCTGTTATCACGAAAAGATGGATTCCGGTTTGCTTCGCGTGGTGCGTACCTCTACAACTTTCCCGGCACAACCATTGTCGCCCTTCGCCTGGAACACCACTCTAACGTTATCTTTGCCTGATGTAACCGCCTCAGGAATATCGTAAGTCACATAGAACACTTCTCCGATTTTGTTCATATGAATTCGCTGCTCACCAATGAGTGTTCCATCCATGGTAATGGTGAATTGTCTGTCATATAACGTACCTTCCCGTTCAAACGTGGAATGATCTCCGCCCCAATAAGCCACGCATAGGTAATTGGTTACGGCGCGATCCACCGCCAGTTGGTAACTGAAGTAAGCCCCACTGACGCCAAAAGCCTCTCGCCACATATGCAACTTCTTACGGCCATCTGTGGTTGAACCGTTGTGATGCTCACCACGGCAGTTGCTATCCAGTTGATGTCCAATCTCATCCTGCTGACCGTCAGCCTGAACCCTGTCGATCGTAATATCATTCAATTCTTTCTCCAGCGCATCCCCTTCATCGTTAAACGGCCAATACACGGTATAAAATTCGTGATGCACATCATAGAACGGAATCAGCTTCACAGCTTCGCCAGTGGAGGTGACATCCTTGCTAAGTTCAAATGTTAACGTGTCTGCATCCACAACCCTGATCCACTCTTGTACATCCTCCTGCTCCGTCCAGATCACAGGTACGGGTGCAGTCTTGGGATTCAGCGCTGTTTCGTCCACAATCGTGTCCTCTGGAAGACCCTCGCTTCCCAGTGCACCGGCGAGTACAATCGGGCCGTACAGGAACGCCACTTTGTGGGCATCATCCCGGGAGGTATACTGGCGAAGCGACATCGGCAGTGTGATTGTGATGACATCGCCCGCTGTCCATGTGCGGTCGATGGAAAGATAGCCGGGTTCGCTCCGGGTATACGGATGTTCCGTATCCCCGTTAACTGTTGCCGTCATTGGCTCTTGCAGCCATGAGGGCACACGTAATCTTAGATGAGCCGAGGCGTTGCCTCCGGTGATCGTCAGGGTCACCTTTTCCGAATAAGGAAAGTCGGTTTCAAGCTTCAGGGATAATCCCTGAGACGTCCAATCCAGCTGGGAAGCGATATACAGGTTGACGTACAGGTCCTGTTCATCCTCAAAATAGATCGCCTCGGCATATTTGCCCGGGTTCTCCATGCCTGATCCTGTGCAGCACCACCAAGCGGTATCGTGAGTACCATAGATTTTGTAGTGGCCTTGCAGCGTTGATGCAAAATACGTTTTGTTCCCTGTATCGGGGTCCTGCGCGCCAAGGATGTGATTATAGATGGCGTTTTCATAATAGTCCATGTAGGCGCTATCGTGATTCCAGGCGAAGAGTTGCTTCGTTAGATGTAACATGTTGTGAGTACAACAGCTCTCTCCTGTTTTGATGCCAAGACTCTCCATGCCCTTTGCTTCGTAATGCTCCGAAATGCTCGTCGCACCAAATACATAAGAACGATGATGAATGGTGGTGTCCCAGAAAAATTCTGCCGCCGTTCGATAACTCTCATGTGTATGGTCCTGATTGTAGATTTCGGCTGCACCGATCACTTTGGGAATCTGAGTATTGGCGTGTTTGCCTTGAAGATCGTCTTGCTTGTGCTCCAAGGGTCTCAGGATCAATTGATGGGTAAACTTGTTAGCGATCTCAAGATACAAGGCTTTGCCGGTAATCCCATACAAGTGTGCAAATACTTCATTCATGCCCCCGTGTTCACTTTGAAGCATCGTCTGCATCTGTTCTTCTGTCATCGGGAGCAAACCTTCAACCGCCCAGTCTGCAAATCGAGTAACTACATCAAGTGCCTGTCCGTTGCCAGTGAGTTTGTACGCATCAATCAGGCCACGGTAGATTTTGTGCACACTGTACCAGGGAACCCAGTATTCACCGATGTTGAACCCACCGATATTCTCTGCTCGAAAAGCCATGTGGAAAGGTTCTTCGGACAAACCACCGATATACCCGCTCCCCGTGGTCTGCTGGATTCTCGCCAGTTCGGTAACCGCATAATCCAGTCTTTCTTTTAACGTGATATTCCCGGTTGCCTGATACGTCACAGCCAGGGCAGACAGATAATGTCCGAGGGAATGTCCGCTGATGGTACGTGCCTCCCAACCCGCGTAACGCTCTTTTCGGGCAGGTAAACCATGAGCTTCGAAGCATGGAGCCAGGAATCGATCAATATCCAGCGATAACAGGTAGCGCTCCCCCACCTCTTGTGATGTTTGGAACACACCATTTAACAGATCTACATGTTCCGGTCCCAGAAATCCTTTTTTCGTATCAATCATGACACTCACTCCTTCTCGGGATGTAATAGATATCCATTGATTCTTGAGGGGTAAAATCCGTTTTATTAGCTACAAGACTAATACTCATCAATCCACTTTAGAGCTTGAATATCCCCATATTATCAAATAATATATAATTACATCAGACTCATAATCCAAGAAAAGGTGGATAAATCCGTCCTATGCAAAAGCCACTGGAACATTACCTGTGCGGCAAATTCATATCCGACGGCAACTGGAGCCACATGAGACGCAGCATGCCTGTGCATGAGATCATTTTGATGCTGGAAGGTGAGATGTACATCGCGGAAGAAGAGGAACAATATGTAGTTCGTGCCAACGATCTGTTATTTCTGCGCGCTGGTCGCACCCACTATGGTTACCAGATCAGCGATGCTCCCGTGAGCTTCTACTGGGTGCACTATGATGCCATGTCGGCAGAATTCAACCAGTTTAGGACACATGCCACCATTCAGGTGCCTTCCATGGCCAATCAGTTATTCAAGCAATTGCTGCATGTGTCATCCTTCTCACCCGAGGAAGCCAACGCTGCTTTGTTATTGTTGTTCAGAGAACTGGAGCGGAATATAGAGGCGGATTATCGCCCACACAATGCAATTGTGGACCATATCTGCAAGTGGGTTGATATTCATCTGCATACAAACATCACGGTGAGTCAGATTGCAGAAAATTTTAATTTTAACAAAGACTATATCTCCAAAATGGTGAAACGTGAGAAAGGTACTGGACTCAAAACCTATATCCTCACAGAACGAATTCGCCGGGCAAAACAGTTGCTGCTCAATACCAATGCCAGTGTAAAAGAAATTGCCGGACAGTGTGGCTTCTCCGACTACAAGCTGTTCCTGCGCATGTTCAAGCAATACGAAGGCAATACGCCAACCGAATATCGCAATCATCTGTATTCCACACAGCTCAATCGCTGATATGCTTTGATCTATAGAAATGACTGAGTTACCTATAGAAAATTTGAATGAATCGGATTGAATCCGTTATGGTAAAATGCAAGAAAACTATATTCCATACTTAACCCATAAGAGAAGGGGAATTATAAGATGACAACGGCTGCCGTTACGATTCATCCTGCCACAGAAGCAGACCATCCAGAGATTGTAGATATCCTTGTTGCAAGTTATGCCGAGTATCGGGAGACTTTTGAGCAAAATGAACGATGGGAGGCCTACCTCAAAGATATTAGAGAGTCTGTGGTTAATCCGTACCTGACACAATTATGGATCGCGAAGATTGATGATCAGATCGTTGGTACAGTCCAATTATTCGAAACAGCACGCAAGGCTTATCCAGACTTTGAATTGCCAATCGATTATCCGTTTATTCGACTGCTGGGTGTTGATCCAAAATGGAGAGGTCACGGGATTGCCAGAGTATTGCTCCAGCAATGCGTAGATTCTGCCAAAGAAATGGGCAAAAATACGGTGTACTTATATACGGGCGGTCAGATGGTCAATGCCATCCGTTTATATGAGCGTTTCGGATTTACAGAGGATAAGGAATTCAGCTCCGAGAGTAGCGGGGGCAAGGCGATCTGCTACCGTTATGATTCCTAGTGGAGGGTAACAGCAACACGGGATCAGGGAGCGAAGAATGAAACGTAAAACAGACCGATCATCTTATGACGGTCTATTTTACATTTATAAATGATCAATCAACATTTGAAATGATACATCGCTATTGATTTTTTAGCCGCCAATCTCCACCAAAATCTTCGCATGGCTCTTGTCGCTCATCAACAGTTCAAGCCCTTCCTGCACGATATCGCCCAGTTTGATTTTCTTGGTGATGACCTGTTTCACATCGAGCGACCCTTCAGCAATTAATGAAATCACTTCAGGGAAAATGTGGCGATATGCCAGCGTTGCCGTTAGATTCGCTTCTTTGACCAGAAGATCGAAGAAGTTCACTTGAAGCGGATTTGGTATCGCAGCGATGACAACAACTTCTCCGCCTTTTTTAACAACCGCAATGGCGCTATCCATCGTTGGTTGCACACCCGCTGCTTCATAAGCTACATCAATGCCGCCTGATTGTTGCAAGATTACCTCTGTTGCATTAACTTTGGCACTGTTCACCGGAATTGCTCCCAGCTTGGCTGCCAGGTCCAGACGTTCCTCAAATACATCAACTGCATAGATTTCAGAAGCTCCTGCAGCTTTGGCAGACAGAATGGTCAATAATCCAATTGGGCCAGCTCCGTATACGGCTACTTTATTCCCCACTTTCAACTTGCTGTGACGAACCGCGTGAAAGGCTACGGCTGTAGGCTCTACGAGCGCACCTTCTTCGAAAGATACGTTATCCGGTATGGGATGAACCATGTATGCTTCAACAACAACATACTCCGCAAAACCACCATCACCATTCAGTCCAACGAAGCCAAATTGAGTACACTGGTTGTAACGCCCCTGGATACAGTACTCACATTTTCCGCAATGGTACAACGGCTCTACCACAACTCGATCCCCTACACTGATACCGCTTACATTACTTCCCAATTCACTCACGGTTCCTGCAAATTCATGACCCAATGTGAGCGGCGCTTTCTGTCCTGAGAGCGGATGATTCTCGCCTTCTTGAATTCCTACACCATGATGATAGGCATGCAAGTCACTGCCGCAGATCCCCGCATATTCCACTTTGATTTTGACCTGACCCGCTTGAGCAACCGGAACCTCCCGTTCTTCTACACGAACGTCTTTATGGCCGTACCATACTGCTGCTTTCATGAAGCTCATCCCCTTTGTATGATTGTCTATATATTATATCGCTGTTCATGTATTATTCATATTTATAGATACTAATGTTAACATTAGTTATATTAATGCTAAACGGAGATGAAATCATGAATCTGGAACAGCTCGAATATGTCGTTGAAATTGCGAAAACGAAATCATTCTCCGCCGCCTCGGAGCATCTGCATGTCACTCAATCGGCGATCAGCCAATCGGTTCATCGTCTGGAAAAAGAATTGGGTATCATCTTGTTCGAACGCTCGCGGCAGGGTACTCATCCCACTCCCGAAGGCAAACAATTCATTGCCAAGGCACTGGACATTTTACAGCGGATTGATGAATTAAAATCCCTGAACGCAGAAGCCTCCTCTCTTAGCGGAGAGCTTCATGTGGCTACTTTTCCAAGTGTCATGCCCTATCTTGTCCAATCTGCTGCGGATATGAAGCGTGAGCACCCGCAACTTAATATCTCCATTGAAGAGAAAGGGTCCATGGAAATTATCGAGGATATTCGCAATAACAAAACTCATCTGGGGTTTATCGCGATCTATGCCAAACAATTGCGGGAATTCGATGGACTTCACTTCAGTCCCATGTACTCGGGCAAGCTGGTCGTCGGTACGCATCACCTGTCTGAACTTGCCAAGCACAGCCGCGTTACACCGGATCAATTAAAAGAACACAAGCTGGCACTGTATCGAGATGGTTTCATCGAAGACTTCATCAAGGAATTCACCTATGATCATGGATCTCTGTCCATTCTGTTCAAAACAAATAACTCTGAAGCGATCAACATGGTATTAAGAAACGATATTGCCGCCACGATTGGTCACGACTTTTCCTTTCACCAAAATCAATTATGGAAAGAAGGTCTGGTGAAGATGGTTGAGATCGCTGGAATCGATCAACCCAAAATGCAAATTGGCTTCGTGCAGACGGAGTCCAAGGAGTCCGCCGTAGCTGCAGAACGATTCGCCCAACGCTTCAGACAGGCGATAGAGCTGGATCAATTAAAAATTTAAATCTAAAAAAGTGCTCCACCCTTTGAAGGAAGTTTGGGATGAACACCAACTTTCTCCAAGAGCGGAACACTTTTTTTTACTTTTCACAGTCACATAACAACCTATATTTTATACTCTTGTCTAACTACCTCTTGCGTAACTATTACTACATCTAACTCAAATTACACTTTCACTTTTCGTACGGCTTCACTCATCTCGGTGGTCTGCTGTTCCAGCATTGTAGAAGTCTGCGCCACCCTGTTGAACATGGCCGACTGTTCACGCATCAATCGATAGATTTCATCCGAATGATCCGACACCCCGGCTGATATCTGCGAGATCGTATTGACGGAGGCTGCGGCCTCTTCCGAACCTGCCGAGATTTCCTCTGCCGCAGCGGAGACTTCCTGAATGCGACGGGTCACCAGTTGGAACGCATCAACCACATGGGCGAAAGCTTGCTCCGCTTCTGCGGTAATTATAACCCCTTGTCCAATCTCGGTTGCAGTAACCCCCATCTGTGAGCCAATCTGTTGTGATTCTTGTTGAATACGAAGCAACAAGTCGGAGATCCGTTCCATGGATGTGCTTGAGGCCTCGGCAAGCTTCCGAACTTCATCCGCCACAACCGCAAAACCTTTGCCGTGTTCCCCTGCATGTGCTGCCTCTATGGATGCATTAAGCGCAAGCAGCTTCGTCTGACTCGCAAAATCACGAACCGTGTGCAGGGCACCACCAATTTCCTGGGAGTAGTTGTTCAGCACCTGAACCATCGCTACAACTTCACTTGAGACATTTGAGATGCTCTCCATCTGTGTTTTCATCATTGTCATGCTCTGTTTACCGGACTCCGCCGTGGAAAGCGCACTTGTTGCCGCATCCGATACAACCATCGAGGATTCGGAAATATCCGTTATGCCTTTTGCAATCTCTTCCATCGCGTGCGCGCTATCGCTTGCACCCTGCTTCTGCGTACGTGCACCCTGCCTAATCTGTTCGACAGATTGATCAACCGTCTTGCCCATCTCAAGCATCTCTTCGGTACTGCGATTAAATTCCTTCGTTGATTCTGATAAAATATCTGTGGTTACCGCTACGCCTTCAACCATGTTACTCACAATCTTATTCAAGTTCCCGGACATATGTATCATCGCTTGATATGTTGTTCCAATCTCATCTTCGCTCCGCAAACGATACGACGTCAAAATTCGATTCGCTTCTGCAAGCTCGCCCTGTGCCATTTTTTCCACACTCGCCTTCAGCGGTTGAAGTGGCCGCAGTCCTCTTACGATAAACCACGTGACAACAGCAATACCTATAAGTGTAATTAAAAGCAACAAGGCATAGAAGGGAATACTCGATTTCATAATATCCGATTCAATACTTCCGATCACCGATACCGCCGTATCGATACCAATTACACCTGTTACAGCGCCGTTACTATCCAGCATGGGAGCGTATGAGGAAATATAGTCGCCATACTCCTCATTGTTGATGATCGAAGAACTGGCTGTTTGCCCCTGTAACAGCTTCTGCACCGCCTCCTGAGGGACATCCGTTACTTCATTAATCGGCGAGGCTTTATCTGCATCCTTCATGCCATCCACCATAATAAGTGGCGTACCTTTGTCATCTATTTTGACGAAATACACATACATTGCACCAATGCTTACGCGAAAGTCATCCAGTTCATCACGAATCTTCAAGAATTCGTCATTCTCCTTGGGGTCCTTGGCAAACTCGGCATAAGATGCTGTATCCAGCTGATTCACATAACTCTGAGCAATCTGAATGTTGTAACTCGAAATGGCCTCCTGCGCAGCTAGTTTCATATTGGCCACCTGTAACAGCATGCTACCGACGGCTATAATCGTAATGACCAGTGTAACTACTGCAACAATGCGCACAACCAAACGTTTTCTAAAAAAACCAATCATCCGCTCCTCTTCCTCTCCCGTGAACCCAAGCCTTTTTGACTAGGCGCTACCCAAAAAACGCATGCTTGAAGCACTATGTATGGGAAAATAGTAAACGAATATGTCGAATTAGGCAAGAAAATATTGGGTTAACATAAAAACGCTATCATGGCCGTGGTAGCTTTGTTCATTGGAACAAAAAAAACTCCAATGCAAGCATTAGAGTATGTTCAAAGATTGATAATTATTTTTATTCTGTAACTTGAGTTACCATTCTAACTCTTCAATCAAGTTAAATATCATTTTTTTATCAAAATCATCCATTGATTTAAAAATAGCTATTTCATCTGTTTTTTTGTCCAATTTGATGAGTGTAGCTATGGCTAAATCTCCAACTTTATAATAACCTATTAACTTATCTGATGCTCCTCTTCTGGATGTAAGTTCCTCCAGCTTTTCATTTATAGCAGTTGACGCCAATTTTTCTTTGCCTATATAAGTCATTACATGATACAAAACTATTGGATTTGCTTCATTTAATAAAAGTTGCAACTCATCAATCGAACATTGTCCTTCTTCAATTTTCTTTATTAGATTCATATTTCTACCCCCCATTAAATTTTATTTCAAATGACTCGTAAGGGTCTGCCTTTCTCTTACATAATTTTCAAACAGAGCATTCGCAATATCATTTCGACCTAATTCATCAGCTATTTTTATTTCTCTCATGTATGCATTTAATTCCATTTTAACACGATTCATAGTCTGAAAATGATAACTCATTCCCGGAAAACCTTTGTTCATATCGTCTAGATAATGTGTGTATTCGTGTAAAAGTGCCCCTATTGAAGCATCCTCATTTATAATTAACTGCCCAGGTCCACCTCTTTTTGGAGAATACGCCATATCCTCGCCTCTATGAATTACTTCCACACCGTTTGATTCCAAGTGATTAATAATTTCTTTCCACTTCTCGGGATGAGACCCCCTTCCAGGGCCAAGAACTTCTTTTAATGGATCATCTATACCTTTTCTGAACATATCTTTACTATTATCTATGCGTGTCCCCGCCTCTTTTTCCTTCTCCAGATACTCGGAAAACTTAGAGGATTCTCTCGCCTTTTTACTCTCAGCAACGTTATCCAGAATTCGAAGGCGTTGATCTTGATGTCCATTAAAGCCACCTGATAACTGCCCTGTACCAGGCGGACGATTGAATGAATTAATCTTCGCTCCGCCTCCCGACGAAGTCAGAAGATTATGCGGCTTGATCATCGTGGAGGCATAACCCCCTCCAACCATTAGACCTCCCAACCCAATCATATTTGCCCAGTGTTCACTGGACCAGGCATTGGTCGGAAAGGTGGCTTCCCGTATCGTCCCATGGATACCAAATGTGAGCCAGTTGGCAGCATCATTCGGGGAGTTGAATGCTTTATCCGCCCTGTCTACATACCCCTGAACAAGACCACTTGGAATACCAAATGTCCAATAATCCAGAAAACCACCTACACTATCATAACGCTTTTGATATCGATCATCCGCAGATTGCATAAAGGCTTGTCCCAATTCGACTAAACTATCAGCAGACTTCTGAAAAGCATTACGGGTGTCGGTTGCTGGTGCCCTGCATTCATCTGGCGGTGGTGGTACGCAACTTGCATCATAGGATTGTACAGCTTGCTGATCAGCAAGTCTGAATTTCTCCGCATGCCCTTCAAGCTCTCTGGCAATGGATAAAGATAGTGAGACAAAGTCATCCATCACCCGCTGCGCAACTATAAAATCAACATAAAACCTTTCCTTCGTACTACCATCCCACTGTCTTTCGATTTCAAATAAATGTTGTTTCAAGATGTTATTCATCTGAAAAACCTGATTCTGAGCTGTTGTAAATTGTTTCGAGACAGATATCAACTGTTCAGGAGTTACTTTTATCGTTGTCATGGGAGACCTCGTTCTAAATATATTTCGTTGTTATACGAACATTTGTTGTTTAGAATGCTATAAGATTCATATGTACAGATGGGCTTTTATTATAAAGTGAACACAGATCATTTCGTAGAGACTGCCGGTTTATTTATCTAGTTCGTATTACCCCTAATTTGTCCCAGTTATAACAAAAACAGATCTTCCCATTCCTAAATAAGATCGTTCCCTTAGTGCCTACAAAAAAACACCCCGGCACAAGCGCCGAGATGTCGTGTTGTTCTACATTTGTATACTACCCATTCATACTAAACTGTTTGTTTATTCGTCCTTCTGAATCGAATTAGGGACCAGATAATCAGCAACGCGAGCACGGCAAGACAGATGCTAATGCTGAACCGATTACCTTCATCAAACACAAACATCACCGCAATCACACTAAGACATAGTACAACGACTCCGGTTATGTAAGGGAATCCCCAAACTTTGAAGGTCGGTTGAACCGGATATCTCTTCCGCAATTTCAACTGTGATGAAGCAATACAGATCCACACAAGAATTACGACAAACCCCGGAACTGCGAGCAATACGCGGAACAGTTGATCCTGCGCGAACAGGCCAAGCAAGGAACCTCCGAGCAAAACTACTGAGCACACCAGAAGTGTGTTAACAGGGCTACCATTGCGATTCGTCTGTGACAATGCCTTCGGAGCTTCCCCACCCACTGCCATGGAGTGCATCATCCGGGATGCACCATAGATCCCTGAATTCGCAGCAGACAGAACGGCAGTCACCAAAATAAAGTTCATTATGTGTGCTGCTCCCGGCAGTCCCGTGGATGCAAGCACCTGAACAAATGGACTGCTCTCCGGCCCGATCTCATTCCATGGGATAAGACCACAGATGATGAGAATCGGCAAGGTGAAGAACAGAATAATTCTGAGCATGAAATTACCCACGATTTTGGGCATAACCTTTTCTGCATTTTCCGTCTCGGTCAGGGTCAGACCAATCAGCTCCGATCCCCCATAGGAGAACATGACCACAAGCAGTGCCGAGAAGATCGATGACCATCCGTTCGGGAAGAATCCGCCTGCTTGCGTATAATTTTGCAGATATGGCGTGTTATCACTCGGGATAATGCCAAAGATCAATCCTGCACCCAGGAAGATAAAAATAATGATCATGGCAATTTTGATCCCGGCCAGCCAAAACTCAAATTCCCCAAACACACCTACACTTAACAGATTAACCAGTATAATGAACGCCGCACAAGCCAGACTCAGCATCCACAGCGGTACTTCACTGAACCAATACTGCAAAAAGCTCCCGGCGGCAATCACCTCAATGACACACACCGATAACCATAGAAAGCAGTACATCCATCCCATAACAAAGGATACTCTGCTACCAAATGCCTCCTGCACGAAGTCTTTCATATTTTTGTTCTTGTACACCGTAGCCATCTCCGCCATCGCGGCCATAACAACCAGCAGCAATAATCCGGCAAAAATGTACGTGACAATAACGCCCGGACCTGCGAGTCCAATCGTCTCTGCACTGCCTTTAAAAATTCCCGTTCCAATGACACCACCCATAGCCATAAAACTGATGTGTCTTGGTTTAAGCTTCTTCTGTAGTGTTCCTTCTGTCTGAGCCAATTCAAGTCCTCCTGATGTAAAAAACGTCTGTAATGCTGTCTTGTTTCATAGACATAATGTCCAGTATACCCTATTGTCCATCAATCAGCCCAGAAGTTCCTCATGGCCAATTCATCCCAAACATATATGGACATAACCTATGTTTTATACCCCACAATGGCACGAAGCAATCTGTGTACAATCCAGGTTAGCAAAATGTACCCTGCCCCATAGATGAACCAAGCGCCTATGTTACTACCCCATGTTGAAAGATCACTCGCGATATACAACAAAGGCAGCATAAAAGATATAACCAGCGCTACCCAGAGTCTAAACCAATTGGCAAAATAACTGCATACTCCAAGCATCACAGCAATGATGGGACATAACACCAAGACAGCAAACAGCGGATTCATATGATCGAACCACCAGTAAATCATGTACGACTCCCTCCACATTCTTCGTCACAAGGCCACGTTGTTTTAATGCGTATTATTGAGTTTATTCTACTCTTTTTCCATCTCTTAAAATGTACGATATGTTGCAAAATTAAAAAACCAGCGTCCTGTAAAAAAACAGAATACTGGTTTGTCATGTGAATTCATTTAGATTTTTTTCGTCATAAACGTGCTGTTCGGGTCCAATACATAATCTGCGAATGGTTCGCAATATTCAAATCCGAAATCTTCGTACATCTTCCTTGCCGGGATAAATGAATCCATTGAACCCGTCTCCAGACTGATTCGCTTATAACCACGGTCTGTGGCAACCTCCATAATATGTGCCAAAATTTTTCTCGCTACGCCTTTTCTCAGATGAGCCGAAGCGGTACGCATTGACTTCAACTCTGCATGCTCTGGATCAAGTTCTTTGATAGCCCCGCAGCCGAGCAAGTCGTCCCCTTCCCAAGCACACCAAAAAGTAATTTCGGGCTCCTTGAGTCCATCCAGATTTAACGCATGAATACTTTCTGGAGGCGAATCTGCTGCCATCCCTTGCAAGTGCTCCGCAATTAAAGCCTTAACTTGGACTCCACTCAAATCATCCACTTTGATCTCCATAACGTACCACTCCCGCCGACATTTTTATTGGTTTTATCACTGAATGTATATCAATCATTTCATCTTACTACCGTGTTAGGTTTTATGACAAGAGGTTACTTATATCCACTGAAATACGCTATTGTGATTCACCTATAATTTCCAGTATGATGAGGCTATCAGATGCCAAAGGGGCGAGGTCTATTGCGAAATATACATAGAGTTAAACGTGGAACTAAGGTGAAGCAAGCTTAACTTAATTTAAAGGAGAACCCTATGACACTCACTACGGATAACCTGTTTTATAGCAAACGATTAAAGATGACGCCACCACGCTCTGAAGACGTGCAGACCATGCTGCAATGGAACGAAGACCCGGAGTACCTTCGGAATGTGGATACTGACCTGGCCATTCCCTATTCGGAGAAACAGTTGGAGGATGAGGGCGAAACGAAGAACAAGGAAGTTTATTTCAGACTTCGCACGCATGAAGAAGATACGCTGATTGGTTTTGTCGTCATTCATGGCATTGAATGGAACAACCGCTGCGGACAGCTTGCCATTGGCATCGGACTTGCCAAACATCGCAACAAGGGATATGGTACGGAAGCGTTGAATCTTATTTTACGATATGCGTTCCATGAGATGAATCTGGACCGAGTTGGTCTGGATGTCATCGCCTACAATGCCAAAGCAATCCGTTCCTATGAAAAGGTTGGTTTTCAGTTGGAAGGTCGTGCACGCTCAGCTGTATATCGTGATGGTAAGCGTTATGACCGCTTGATGATGGGAATCCTAAGACCAGAATGGGAAACACACAATCAGATCCATACGGAGGGTGAACAAGTATGACCAAGAATGCAGAAGTTACTGCGTTTATTGAACAGATTCAGATCCCCTGGCAAGTAGAAATCGCTGAACAATTGCGCCAGTTAGTGCATGATACCATCCCTGACGTACAAGAACGCGTACAATACAAGAAACCTCATTTTTTGAAAAACGGAAAGTACGCTGCGGTCATCTCGCCTTCCAAACAAGCCATGTCTTTCACCATCTTCAATGCAACCGGACTCGATCTACCTGATGGGATATTTGAAGGCCCAGAAGAGCGCAAAACGATCAAACTCAAGGAAAAAGATACGCCGGACTATGAATGGTTGGCTGGTTTGTTAAAGCAAGCATCTGCGGAATTGTAAAGAGATGTAGTGAAGAGCACATACGCCGAAGTAGTAACTTAGGTGGTAATGTGCGGTTGGTGTATATGGGGTGAGTTTAGTTTTGGGTTTGGGTTTGGGTTTGGGTTTGGGTTTGGGTTTGGGTTTGGGTTTGGGTTTGGGTTTGGGTTTGGGCCAAGCGCTAACGAATCGGACACACCTTATATCGCAGTTTTAAAAACATATGAAATTCTAACGAATCTCAGCAGTCTTATTACAGAAACCCCCTTCGATTTTCTTCGAAAAACCATGACAATAGAAGCAATAACGTGGCTACGATTCGTTAGAATTTTATACTGCTGCAAATTCACCCAATAAGACGTGCTAGGTTCGTTAGACTGTGTGAGTACGACAAGCGGCCTCTGCACGTAGAAAAAACAACCCATTCTCACTCTGGCGGCTAAATAAATAGCATAAACGACTGGCTGTAGCAAAGATATCTCACATCCATCCTACGCAGGGCAAAGGGGCATCCCATGAAGTTCCAAGAACTTCGGGATGCCCCTTGGTTATAGTCTGTCTACTACTGTCATTCCAACCTTAACAGCGGTGTAATATTATTATAATAAAATGACTGCTTATAATAGCTTCTACTAGCTTCCACCATCAAGATTGCTGATACGATACGGCGGTCATCTGACACGGCTCACATATGAACATGTAATACATACCCTCACCATATTTCTCAACCTCGCCCCAGTCCAGTTGTGCGACAGCCTTCATTCTCGTGGAACAGCGTGGACATGTTGGGTACTCCGCATCTTGAACCCATCCCGGATGGCCGCCGACCTGAGATAACGATGGCTCCATCGCCCACTCACTGGCATGGAATGCATGACGCGATGCATTCGCAATCCAAAACTGCTGGCCAACATCCGGTGCAAGTTTACCATAGTCGTCCAGGTCAATCTCGTCCATTCCCGCAGGCATGACATTATGTGAACTCCATAACGGTTCCCCTGCCGCGTCCATCTCCATGTAAACCACACCGTAACTGCTGCATATCACGCAAGTCCGTATCTGAAGTTGCTGAGCATGCCAAGAAACGTCATTCAATGCTGGATGCTTAACATCCAGACTAATTAAGGTGGTTAACGCATTGCCACACCATGGACAGCAATTGGTGCTAGGGTTCAGCATCGAGAGTGAATTTCCGGTTAACTCCACGTTAGGTCCTTCATTCTCTTTTACTTTATAGAGTGAATAACTTGGGGTGATGAATAATTCCCTGCGCTGCCCGTCTTTTGTAAGCTCCCAACCAGCTTCAGTGGTGTAATGCTCAGGTGCCACGTATAACTCGTTCGCCCAAGATGGAGGAGATTGTCTCCACTGCCGGAACTGCTGCACAACAACATCATCACCGATATGGGCCAGCATGAGCAATATGTGGTTCCGATTCTCATCATCGGTGTTCACCTGCTGCAAGAGATGATCACGAACCTCACCCGAGGCACTTTTATACAAAATGGCAGGATAATAGATCTCCTGTTCCAGCAGCTCAGGAATTTCGGCAGTCAACGATATATCATGGTAGCAGACCAGATATACCAGAATGTCTTTGCCCGTATCTTCATCACCTGTACAAATCCGTTGCATCGCGTAATCCTTCATCTGATCTTGTTGCTCTACAGACAAAGATAGATATACCTGTTCCTCGGATTGTTCATAGGGCGTATAACGAATTAGTGGATCGCGAACCTGAGGTTTGTGCATGATTTTCAAAATTTCGACTGGGTCTGTGATACCTGCATACAAGTTCACGTCACGTCGATTCGCTTCAATGTATCTCTGACGCTCCTCGCGTTCCATCTCCT
This sequence comes from Paenibacillus sp. FSL P4-0176, assembly GCF_037975265.1. Classification (NCBI taxonomy): domain Bacteria; kingdom Bacillati; phylum Bacillota; class Bacilli; order Caryophanales; family Paenibacillaceae; genus Paenibacillus; species Paenibacillus sp. FSL P4-0176. The sequence continues at coordinate 1,072,784 of NZ_CP150242.1, read as the reverse complement.
GCTTGCAAGGCATGCAATAACCACCCGTTTTCAACGCTGTTGCTGGTAAAATGGTATTTGCACACCCTTCCCGTATACACGGAATTCGTTCTGTCATATTCCAACCTCCTTCAACTATTGGCAATGGAAAACACGCCACAATGTGACGTGCTTGTCCCTTACTTCATATTTAAATGCTGTCGGTCTTATATCGTAAGATGCAATCAGTGATGTCCCAACTGGTCCTTGGTAAATTCGTAAAAGGCAAGCGCATCTTCACTGCTGGCAAAGCCTGCCTGAGCTATCTTTTCACTGCCGCCACCTTTGCCTTGGTATGCTCCAAGATTGCCTTTAAAGAAAGGTCCACAAGCCCATTCGGGCGGCTGTCCGTTCTGTGCCAGAACTACTTTGGCCTCTGAGATACTGGCAAAGAGTACAAGCCCCTCATGGTCTGCCGTCAGCTTCGTAGCCAGGCTCTGCATATCCTTGAGCGATTTATCTTCAAAGACCTGAGCAATCACCAGCCCTTGCCGAGCGGCCAGAAGTTCCTCCGCATAATAGGCATCGTTCGTTGTTTTCACTGCATTCAGCTCAGTTTGCAGCTGCTTTTGCTCCAGCTCCATTTTCTCAATGCGCTCCAATAACTCGTCCTTGCTGGTCTTTAATTTAACCATAATGCTATTGAGCACGTTTTGTGTAGCTGTGAATTCATTTAGAGCCCTTGTTCCACATTTGAAATAAATGCGGGTACCGCCCTTCACTTTTTCAGTTTTCAACAGTTTGATGATCCCAATCTCACCTGTCGCCGACACATGCGTTCCACCGCAGGCGTTATACTCCACACCCTCGATCTCGACGATGCGAATGTCTTCCGTTACCGTAGGTTGCTTCACCAATGGTAACTGTGCAGCTTCTTCTGCTGTAACCCAAGACGTGTTGATGCGAGCGTTACGATAGATCTGACGATTCACTTCTTGTTCAATGGCGGTTAATTGATTCGCTCCCAGTTCAGCCGTAGCCACATCAATCGTGTCATACTCCGTACCAAGATGGAAACTGAGTGTCATCGCTTCAGTAAGCTTTAGCGTGATTGCCGATAACAAATGCTGACCCGTATGCTGCTGCATATGATCGAATCTGCGCTCCCAGTCAATCTCACAATGTACCTCAGTCTCTTCAGGGGTGCGTTCCAGCTTATGCCATACTTCGCCATCTTCAATGTTCACATCCAGAACAGCGATGCCACCAATTTGTCCCAGATCACAAGGCTGTCCGCCCCCATGCGGGTAAAAAGCAGTCTCCGCCAGCGTGACATATACGCCATCTTCCTTGTCCACTCTGCCTGTAATTGTTGTATGCCACTCTCTTCTATAAGCAGAGTCATAATAGATTTTTTGCGTCATTGAATCATCCCGATCCCTTCTCGTTCAAATGGTTTTTTACCGATCTGCACCTAACCTCCAGATTACACTATCTGGAACTGTGAATCCAATTTAAGGCACACAAGATCGCTCCTCCATATCAAAAAGACCGCTCTGTAAGCCAAGCTACAGAGCGGTCCCCTTACTTATATCCACGTTTAATGTAACGTTGGATATGGTTTGACCCATGATTACACCGGAACGGAGATTGCAGACATATTACTTATTATAGACACAAGAGCGAAGCAGACAGAAAGGACCTGAAGAAGCGAAGCGTGCTCCCTTATCACCGGATTTCTACCTTCAGGGGAAAAATCATTAAAATTCGGGGATAAGAGAGATCGAAAGGTTTTCTGTCTGTGTAGTTCCTGAGTGTCAAATCAAGTATGGTCTGCAATCGGAGTGGTCAAGTGTAATCCTAGGTGCATTCCATGTCTTTTTTTACATTAAACTAAATTCCAAAACAATGCCGTATTCGCCACCGTAACCATGGTGAACAATAATGTGTTCACAAATGCGGCGAGCCATACGTTATTCGTTTTTTCAAACAATTTACGTGCATACACAGCAGCGATGATGAGACAAGGCACCAGTGCAAAGAGCAGAATGCCATTCAATGCCTGACCTGGATACAACGCCACACCTGTCATAAAGTCTTTGCCGTATTGCACTAGCAACCACAGCACCAACCCGCCAACATTCAGTACCATGGCCAGGAACATACCCCCACGTTTACCACGTGTATTGGCATTCAGGGCAACCGCGCTGACAAAGTAATATATCAGGAAGAACGGTGTATACCGCAATGCGGTAATGAAGTGTTCACTCTCGAACGTACGGACCGCAAACGTCCAGATCCGGAAATCTGTTCCGAAGATCGCCTGTACTACGAATAACAATGCGTACCCAATGACTACTGCGAGTACTGCGGTTACCAAGCTGGCAATGATCGTAACAGGGTTCAGGCTGATCCCATAATCGCTGAAGCGGGTTCCTGCATCCTTTTTGGAAAAATAGTGGAATGCAAAGGTCACCAGAATCATAATTAACGCCGACACCAGCGCCCAGTAAACAATCTGGTTCGTAGTCGGTTCATTGAAGTAAGAACTTGTAACCACAATCTTATCTGCATAGTTGAAGATGATCCACATCACGAGAGATACGATAGCCAGAATTACGCTGCCTACCGCAATATTTTTCATCCGGCGGCTTGATGTATAGTCGTTCTTCTTGCTTCCAGCCATCACGAACCCGATAATGGCTCCAAGCACACTCACGGCAAGTACAATCAGAGCGATGATGCGAAGCACATTCAATCCATTTGCTTCTTTATCCATCAAGGTTGGGAATAAGACCGCTGGAATCAGGGTGCTGAATGCGATAGCAAGCCAATAGATTGACTTTTGTTTCCCACTGACTGCTGCGGACACCGTTGCAATCTCTCCCGTTACCGTTTTGCGCAAGAACGGCAGTCTGATCAACAACGTAATCAGCGGAACGATCATCAGGAAGAACCCAATCAGAGCGACAAAATTAAAGGCTTCCTTAGCCCACCAGATCTGATTGCCAGAATCCAGATTCACATTTGTCTGGTTCGGCGACGTTACACCATTGAAGGCATGGGCATAAAAGTCGATCAGATGCTCGGTTGTTGTACGCGAGAAATGGTTCCATGGGTGAGTCTGATTAGGCGTAAACAAAATATGCTCACCCGTTTGGGAAGGACGTACCACTTTTCCGTCTACGGTCAGATCGCCGGATGGTACTTTGGTAAATGTATCGGTCGTGCCTCTTGGCGCATCAGGTGCAAGGCCAAGGAAGGCTTTACCCGAAGCCGTTGCTGCAAAATCCTTGCGAGTCACCGTACCTTGTACTTCTTTCTCTGCGGCTGTTTTCTCTTCATCCGATTTGTTGAAGAAAAACTCGTCATATTTCCCCGCGACCATGCCCACCGTCCGACTGCCAAATGCAGCCTGAAGCTGATCCTGTGGCGCAACCGCCGCAGCGTAAGAGTAATCCGCACCTGCTGAGATGCCTGTGTAGATCATACGGTATCCTGTTTGAAGGGAACTCATCTCGTCCATGTACATTGACAACAGCGTTGAGAACCCACCCATGGAGTGACCGCTGACTGCCACGTAGGCATTGCCTTTCTCATCTTTCTTGGTGAAGTCCTGCTCATAAATATATTTGGCTGCATCAAACTGCGAGTATATCCAGAACGTTCCGAACAGATCCTTTACCGGAATATCTGCACTCCAGCGGGAATCCCCGTGGTCATACATGTCCAGTGCAAGCACAATATAGCCGCGTCGGGACATCTCAATAGCAGGTGCATCCTGCATTTCTTTCGTATTCAGATATCCATGTGTTGTAATAATGACCGGACGTTTATCATCCGCACCTGCCCCTTTAGGCATGTAGAGCAGACCCGATAGCGTGCCATGATCGGCTTGGAATTTGATCTCTTTGACCTTAACGGAATAAAAGGAAGAGTTGAACATTCCAGCAAACAAGCTGCCGAAAATGACCAAAATGAGTGATAAAACCAACAACCCCTGCGGTTTTTTTAAGAATGATGTGACTGTTCTCATAAAGGTCCCCTTAATAAATATAAAATACTAGATAAATGAATGAATAATAGTGCATTGTAGATACGTCCAAAGAGCTATTCAAATTAGATGTAAATGATAACATGTAAAAATTGACTTAGTATGGCCTAAAAAAGGCACACATAACGGCGCCGGACGTCCGGCGCCATTACCTGTGTCACTTGCTGCATAGTAGCTTAACATTTGCTGACTCAATCTCTATACCTGTCTGATGAATGACGCTGGGCAAACCCGTGACCAATCTTATTTCATCGACTCAGATAATTCTGTGAAAATAACACCCAGCGCATACGCACCAGCATCCGGGTAGCCCAGACTACGATCACCGACGGCACCTGCACGTCCCATACGTGCCACGATGTCTTCCGTTTTCTTCGCACCTTCAACGGCTGCTGCTGCACCTTTGGCAAATGCTGTTTTGAAGTCATCGCCAGACTCCGCGCTTTGTGTCCATGAATCGGCACACGGAACGAGTGCATCGATCAAGGTTTTATCACCTACAACGGCGCCACGTCCGAAGGAACGTTCTCCTGTAGACTGAATCCCTTGTACGGCTGCATGAATCATCTCAGCAAATTCAGCAACGTTTAATTGCTGTTTATCCCCTACAGCTTTGCCAGCTGCACGGAATGCTGAACCCCAGATTGGGCCGGATGCGCCACCACAATATTCCATGATGACCAAGGAACATGCATCGAGGAATGATCCGATGTCTTTTTTATCTTCGTTAATGATGTGATTCCATTCGCGTTTCAACTGGCGGAAGCCTTTTGCCACACTCATACCAAAATCGCCATCACCTGCATGGGAATCCAATTCACAGAATGGTACTTCATTCTTGATGATGATCTCGCCCATTTTATCGATCAGATAGACGACATTGTTCAGTGAAAATTGATTGCCTTTGATGACCGCAGCTGATGCATCCGTCTCCACTTCGTAAGATACGGGAGCATCTTCACCCACAACAGCTTCCAGCGCTTCGGAATACGCCACTTGTGCTGCTGGAGGGCCGGATACTTTAAATGCAGGTGTATCACTTTCCTTGAACAACAGCGTTTTTAGTTCATCATCCAGTTTCAGGATCGTAACCGACGCACCCGCCATATCGATACTTGTCATGTAGTTGCCTACAAACGTAGTAGCGACCTTCAGACCTGCATGTCCAGCAAGCTCACGCTGAACGGAATTGTTGAGCAGATACAGTTCTTGCAGTGGTGTTGCACCAAAACCATTCACGAGCACCGCAATCTCAGCGGATGCATCCTTATCCAGCTTCATGTCTGCGAGCAATGCTTCGACCATACGTCCTGTCAATTCATCAGCCGATACGATTTTCTCCCGGCGAATCCCTGGCTCACCATGAATCCCTACGCCGAATTCCATCTCATCTTCAGCAATTTCGAATGTAGGCGTGCCTTTGGCGGGCACCGTACAGGATGTGAATCCAAAACCAATACTGCGCACGTTCTGAGCTGCTTTCTCAGCAACGGATTTCACATCTGCAAGACTGCGGCCTTCTTCGGCTGCTGCTCCGGCAATCTTGTGAACCAGTACAGTTCCGGCAACACCGCGACGTCCAACGGTATACAAACTGTCTTGTACAGCGATGTCATCCTCAACACGCACATACTGTACGTTGATGCCATCTTCTTCAGCCAGATGTGCTGCATTTTTGAAGTTCATCATGTCGCCGCTGTAGTTCTTGATGATCAGGAGTGTACCCTTGTTGCTGGCTGTTGCCTTGATCGCTTGATACACCTGGATTTGGGAAGGAGATGCGAATACATCTCCACATACCGCTGCATCCAGCATCCCTTTACCGACATAACCAGCGTGAGCCGGTTCATGTCCACTGCCGCCGCCACTGATCAGACTGACTTTATCAGCCTGAATCTCTCTGCGTTTGATGACTTTATATTTTTTCAGAAATTCAAGCTCCGGGTGTGCAAGCGCAATCCCGTTGCACATTTCCATAACAACATGTTCGGCCTGGTTAATAATTTTCTTCATTATTTTACCTCCCGGCGAGCCGCTTTGTACTCACGACCCATTCGGTCAGCCGCTGCAATGGCAGCAGCCACTTCAGGAACAGTAATTGGGAACGGCATGGCGTGAATGGATTCTTCCGGAATACAAGCGATCTCTGCAACTTTCAACAGTTCCTCCTGGCTAATCGTATCTACACCGATATCCGCCAAGCTGATCGGCAGTCCCACTTCGAGACAGAAGTCCATGACTTCATGCAGCTCTTCAGTTGGTGCATTTTCAAGGACGAGCTGTGCGATTGTACCGAAGGATACTTTTTCACCGTGGAAGAAATGATGTGTGCCTTCCAGAACAGTCAAACCGTTGTGAATTGCATGTGCTGCGGCCAGTCCGCCACTTTCGAATCCAAGACCTGACAACAGAATGTTGGTCTCAACGATGTTTTCCAAGGCTTGTGTCACAACGTTGCTGTCACTGGCTACTTTTGCTTTTGCACCGTCAGTCAGCAGCATTTCATAACACAGTTTTGCCAGTGCAAGTGCCGCATTGGTACCTAATGCAGATGGGGTGTACCCTTCGCGGGAACCCATTGGCAGACTTGCGTTTACACGGGAATAGGATTTTGCTGTTGCTCTTGCTTCGAAGTATGTAGAGAGCGCATCTCCCATACCGGATACGAGGAAACGTGTTGGTGCATTGGCAATTACGGTTGTATCAACGAGAACCACACTTGGGCTTTGTTTGAAGTAAGCATAGTCATCAAAAGAACCATCCGGTGTGTACAATACAGCGGAGTGACTTGTTGGTGCGTCTGTTGCCGCAATCGTTGGGCAGATGATCAGTGCTTCGCCTTCTGCTACACATTTGGCCGCATCAATGGCTTTACCGCCACCAAGACCGATCGTAGAGTCACATCCTTTTTCCTTTGCGATCGCTTGCAGACGAGCAACTTCCTCACGGGAACATTCACCTTTAAAACCGCTTTCAACAAACGTAATATTAAATTTCTCTGCTGTTGCATCCAGCTTTGCTTTGACACGCTGTACATCATCGGGATGTGCAATCAGCAAAGCAGATTCTCCGAAGGATTTAACAAAGTACCCCAGGTTCAACAACTCGTCTTCGCCTTGTACATATTTAGTTGGGCTGATAAATGCTTTTCTCATAATATTATATGCCTCCTAAGGATATAAAATAGTGTAGTGATTACATCAAATTTTAATTTCTTACAATTGACCTTAATATAACGCATGAGCAGCAGGTTTACAGTGGACTTTGATAACAAATTATTATAATTTACAATCGTAATTTTTTGCTTTTTGGCACAATCATGGTATCTTAATGTCATGGGATGGTTGAATTTTGACCTCCCATTATACATTACCCGTCATCATTACTTCTTAATATGTACAACTTGCTAACTTTTAACGGCCTAAATTATGAATCAGGTTAGCCTATGGAGGTTGCACCAATGATTAAAGAATATCTGCATATCAATAAAATTCTCGACCTTAATAAATGGAAGCGCCTACAAGATTCTCTCGCAACAGTAACCAAACTGGCAATCCTCACCGTTGATTATAAAGGCATTCCCGTAACCAGTCACAGCAGCTGTCAGGCTTTCTGCCAGAATGTCCGTAAAGACCCGGAGCTTCTCCCCTACTGTCAAAAATGTGATTCACGCGGTGGTCTGGAAGCCGTTCGATTGAATGAACCTTATGTGTATTTATGCCATTTCAATATTATTGATATCGCGATTCCGATCACGATTGATGGCAAATATATCGGCGCCGTCATGGCAGGACAAGTGAAACTCGCCGATCCGGAAAAGGGTAGCGACTTGGAGCAAATTGTCACGTCCAAAAACGTACCCATGCATGCAGCCAAGCTGGAGGAATTAAAGGATGATTACGCCCAGCTACCTGTGATGACCTATGAAGAGATTGTGAAAATCTCTAACATGTTATCCCTGCTCTGCAACTACATTGTGGAAGAAGCGCTAAACAAAAATCTGTTAGTTGAAATGTTCGAGAAAGCTTCAGGCAATCAGGAGACTCTAAACCTCTCCACCATTCTGCCGGGTTACTCCATTCGTAATATCGAGTCGATCAAAAAAGAGATGACCAATGCGATAGCGGATGCTTATCTCAAAAATAGCCCAAGTGACACGGAAAGCTCCAGTCCGGTGCTCCAGCCTGCTTTTGAATACATTCACAGTCACAAGAGTGAACAAGTTTCACTCAAACAAATGGCCGATCTATGCCACCTGAGTCCGAGTTATTTCAGCAGACTATTTGCCAAGGAAACGGGTGAGAACTTTACTACCTACCTGGCTAAACTCAAGATTAAGTGGGCCAAACAATTGCTGGAGGTCACCGACATGCCTGTCTCACAGATCAGTGATGAGCTGGGATTTAATGAATCGGGATATTTTATCAAAATATTCAAAAAGTTCGAGGAAATTACGCCTGCTCTCTATCGCAAATACCTCCAGGAGAAAATGTAGATTCACTGATACTTTTTTCGTATCAAAGATGAGGTTAAAAGATATTTCACCTATTAATCTGCCATTGTTACAATGGAGTCCAGATGACTTAGGGAGGCGACATGAATGGAATATCGCAAATTAGGAAACAGTGGATTAACCGTCAGTGAGATTTCACTGGGCAACTGGATTACGCATGGAGCGCAAGTCGAGGATGGAATAGCAGAAGCTTGTGTGCGAACCGCATTGGATGCAGGTATTACCACATTTGATACCGCAGATGTGTACTCCAATACCAAGGCAGAATCCGTACTGGGACAGGCTCTTAAGGATATACGAAGAGAAAGTATTGAACTATGCACCAAAGTCTGTCACCCAACCGGCACAGGTCATAATGACCGCGGACTTTCACGTAAACACATCATGGAAGCCTGCAATGGTTCATTACGGCGGCTACAGACGGATTATATCGATGTCTATTACGCTCACCGTTATGACTACAATACTCCGCTGGAAGAGACTTTTCTGGCATTCTCCGATCTGGTGCGTCAGGGCAAAGTTCATTACATTGGCGTAAGTGAATGGAACGCGGATCAGATTGCACGAGGAGCCGCTTTGGCGAAGGAACTTCATATACCCTTCATTGCAAGTCAGCCGCAATATTCGATGTTATGGCGTGTGATTGAGCAAGAAGTGGTGCCTGCAAGCGACCAAGCAGGACTTGGACAGATTACATGGTCTCCTCTTGCTCAGGGTATACTATCAGGCAAATATGCGCCTAACGCAGCATTGCCCACCGGATCTCGCGCAGCTGCTGAGGCAGGAGCACCCTTTTTCAATAAACTGGCTGGACAGTGGTTACGTGAAGATGTTCTTACCGCTGTGCAACAGCTTGTTCCACTCGCTAAAGAGATTGGTCTAACTCTCCCCCAACTCGCTGTGGCGTGGGTTCTTCAGCATACGTATGTCAGTTCCGTCATTATCGGTGCATCCCGGCCAGAGCAGGTACTTGAAAATGTAAAAGCTTCTGGTGTGAAACTGGACCCTGCGATCATGACTCGTATTGATGAAATATTGAATCCATGGATTGAGCGTGATCCAGCCAAGACGGGTTAAACACATTCATCAACAAAGTTCATAAAACGTGATACCACTTCCTGATTCATATCCGTCCGCCATGCCGTGTACAACGGTACGGAGGGCGGATTTTCTTCTAATGGAAGAAAGACTACACCCTTACGCTGGAACACATCCACCGATGACGGAACAATGGAAATGCCCATGCCCGCCGCAACGAGATTCACAATCGTATACATCTGGATCGCTTCCTGCGTAATTCGAGGATCTACGCCATGCTCCCTGCAATAATCCAAAACGAGACGATGGAACGGGGAACCCAGATGCCTTGGGAATAAAATAAAATCTTCATCCGCCAGTTCTCGAATTGAAACTTGAGTCTGAGAAGCCTTCGGGTGATGATCTGGCAATACAGCAATCAACGTTTCCATCTGGCAGGGGCGGAACGAGACATGACGAGTATCTTCCTGATATCGCAAAAATCCAATATGGATCTGTCCGTCTTCCAGTGCCTGCAATTGTTGGGATGAAGTCATCTCACGCAGCGTCAATTCAATCTGAGGATACGCAGCGCGAAATTTCCTAAGAACATCCACCATAATGCTCCCCGAAGCCGAATCCACAAAGGCTATGGTTATATGCCCGATGATGCCCTGATCTGCTTTTTGCGTAAGCTGAATGGATCGTTCGAGCTGGGCCATGATTAGCCTGGCCTGTTCCAGAAATACCGCACCTGCCGGGGTGAGACGAACCATTTTTCTGGTGCGCTCCAACAACTTCACGCCAAGCTCATCCTCTAAATTCTGAATCTGCTGGCTCAGCGGTGGTTGCGTCATATTTAATTTTTCCGCTGCACGGTGAAAATGAAGTTCTTCTGCCACGGTGATAAAGTATCTTAACTTCCGAATATCCATAAGCCAATTGCGCATCCTTCCGTCTACCTTGTTAATTCATCTGTTCCTGAACCCAGATTGCCGACTCAGCCAGCATCGTCATCAATTCATTAAAGTCCACAGCAATTTCCCGCAGAGGAGTTTCCCCTGCATCGTGGATCAACATCAGTACCTTGCCTGAATTTTGATCCAGTATAGCCATACTTCCTTCACCAAATCCACCAATCGGGAAAGGCTGGAGGTCAGCTGGCAGCTCGTATTCTTTCTCATATTCACGGTATACTTCCAAAAAATCCGGATAAGCCCAGCTCAGTTCTTTCACCGAATACAAGGCAGGGTCGCCGAAATTACATGCACCGAATTCAAGCAAAAGTGCGCGATATGCTGCGGGCAGTTTTACATTATGCTTTTGTTCAAAATCCTCAATGCTCTGTTGCGTTTCAGGAGTACACCCTTCTCCCATTGTTGTATCGTAAGCCTTCACCAAAAGATCACGAATCGGTTCCAATTCTATCGACTTCACTTGAACTCCCCCTTAAGATACCTTTCCCCACTGATCAGCCGTTGTGAATTCAATAGTTCTCCTTGAAGCGCAACACCTTACCCAAACAAGAGTCGAGCATTAAAATCAAATTCTTATCTCACCTGTTTACGCAACTCTTGATCCAGCCATTCCAGTGCTGCACGCAGCTTGTCCTGAGGAACTTTCTCATAACGATCACCCGTAGACAGTTCAAAGGCACAGCTGTTTCCACTTGTTTTGTTCAGATATGAAGTCATTCCTATGCCATACTGCTGAGCCATTTGCACAAGAATTGGTTCAACTTCGGCCGCAGCGAGCGCAAAGTGCACATGGAACATATTTGATACCGGTACCTCGGGTAAGGTATGTATCCCGTGACACGCATTCAGTAGGGAAGCGAGTTCTTGAGCCTGCTCGTAATACAACTCCATTTTGCCAATCCGTTCATTGAAATAATATTGAGAACTCAGAATATACGGATACAGACCGATCAGATCTCCGCCGTGCCGACGTTTCCATACTTTCGATTCTTGCATCACATCCGGATCACCCGCCAATATAGCCCCCGCAATACCTCCAATGCCTTTATAAAAGGAAACATACACCGTATCAAACAAACTGCAAATCTCCGCAGGTGTTTTCTGATAATAGGGAGTGATCTCAAACAGGCGTGCCCCGTCCAGATGTAGCTTAATCCCGCGTTCACGGCAATAGGCCGAGATCGCTTCCAGTTCTTCATACGCCGGTAATTGCCCACCAATCTCACGTTGCGGAAGTTCCAACAGCAGACAGGCAATGTCCTGATCAAGCGCTTGTACATCTTCCAAACAAATCAAACGATCCTTGTCCGCAAGTAAAATTGTTTCAATCTGATGCAACTCTTTCAGTCCGTCTTCCTCATGGATTTCAAGATGACACAGGGGGTGGTAAGCTACTCGTTTTACACCTTTGCGGTCACACCAGATTCGTAATGCTATCTGCTGCGCCATCGTTCCACTTGGAAAAAATACCGCCGATTCCTTGCCAAGAACGTCAGCCATCTGTTGCTGAAATTCTTCAATGAGTGGGCCGTTCCCGTAGTGGTCACTGAACAACTCCCCATCGATCTGGTCCAGTACGTTCTGAAGTACCTTCACTTGGCGACTGCCATGACCACCTACAATAAAGTCTGCCTGATTAAATGCATCACCCAACGTTAACGCAGTTTCTTTCAAGATCACTCACTCCTTTATAGTGCATGTTCATAAACGGACTTTTGAACAACCTCTTATAGGTCTGGTTCTGTAATAATCTCAACCAAAGCGCTGAGCGCACTAGATATATGTTCACCACGGGGATACACAAATCCTACTTCCAACCGGCAATAAGGATCGGGCAAAGATAACACTGTAATCTCACCTCTTGATTCTGCTTTGGTAACCGAGGAACGTGGCAGCAATGATACACCAAGCCCGGCAGATACACCATTCAGAATGGTGTCCAGTGTTCCATATTCCATGATGTTAAGTGTGTGGATACCCTGATCTTTCAAAAAGGCTTCCGCCTGATCGCGATGAGTGCATCCGATCTCAAAAAACAACATCGGCCTGGACAATAACGTGTACATCTCATGTACTCCAGGTTCAGCGATCAACACCAATTCCTCGTCATACATCTTCATATAGTTCAGCTCAGGATGATCGATTGGGCCATATATTAACGCGCCATGCAATTCATGTTGAATCACCTTCTGGTTCAGTTCATGGGTCCCACCCGTGACAAGCGAATGCTGTACCTCCGGGTAGCATGAAGTATATTCAGCCAAGAGCGGCGTCAGAAAAGTAGAAGCTGCTGTCTCTATGGCACCCAGACGAAGCATGCCAGCTGGTGGGTTACCCACTTGTGTGGCCTGCTCTGCTTCATATAATAATTCCAATATTCTATCCGCATACCCAAGCAGGTTCTCGCCTGCTGGTGTAAGCGACATCCCCCGATTGGAACGATGAAATAGCGGTACTTGCAGTTGAGTCTCCAACTGTTTAATCCGTGCTGTTACATTGGACTGCACATAATTAAGTGAGAGCGCAGCTTTACTGATACTACCTTCGCGGGCAACCGCCTGAAATATTTTCAAATCACCTGCATCCATACCCTGATCACCTGCTCGTCGTTATATCGGCATTCTGCATCATCCGATTCATGCAAAGTGCTTATCTATTATTTTTAATGATACTGACAATCATTTTTGTTAATTTTACGTGAATCTGCTCCGTCTGTACAATGAGGCTCAGTAGTGAAATCTAGCTACACAGACAGGAGGAATATTGAACATGAAAGCTATTGTCCATTCGGCCCAGAGCGGCCTTGCAGGTCTTCAATATACAGAGTCAATCTCTCGGGCACCAGAAGCCGGGGAAGTGCAGATTCAATTAAAATCCGCTGGAATCAACCATCGGGATCTATTCATCATGGCAGGACGAGGAACCCAGGACACCCCGCTCGTTCCCGGTTCCGATGGAGCAGGTATTGTCGTAGCGATTGGCGAAAGCGTAAGAGGGTTCGCGATAGGAGATGAAGTCATTATCCATCCTACACTCGGTTGGGAACATGCATCTGAAGTGCCGACCGTACCCGATATTGTCGGTGGCCCTACGGATGGAACACTGGCTCAATATATAACGTTACCTGCTGAAAATGCCCTGCCTAAGCCAGCCCACCTGTCCTGGGAGGAAGCAGGCGTATTGCCCCTTTCAGCGCTGACGGCCTATCGCGCCTTATTCACTCGCGGTGTATTGAAGAAAGGTGAACATGTGCTCATTCCCGGTATTGGCGGTGGTGTTGCAACCTATGCCCTGCTCATGGCAGTAGCGGCTGGTGCCACGGTGACCGTCACCTCCAGAAGTGAAGCCAAAAAAAATGAGGCACTGCGCTTGGGTGCTACCCATGCATTGGATAGTCATGCCGATTGGAGTACGCAGAACGATCTGGAACCTGTGGACATCATCTTGGATAGCATCGGACAAGCCACGTTCCCAAAATATTTTGATATAATCAGACCAGGTGGACGTATCGTGATGTATGGTGCAAGTTCGGGGGATGATCTGACCCTACCCATTCGCTCTATCTTCTTCCCGCAGATCAGTCTGATCGGCACCTCTATGGGCAGCCGTGAGGAGTTTATCCAGATGCTGCAATGGGTGGAGCAACATTACATACACCCTGTAATTGATGGCGTATATCCGTTACAGGACGCAGCGAAAGCGTTCGAACGTATGGAAAAAGGCGAGCAATTTGGTAATCTGGCTATCCTTATGGAGTGACATCTATTTTGAGATGGGCCTTCATGAATTGTTGAAAATTGATTAACGATAATGGGGTGAATCCATCTGACCCGTCTCGCTAAACGTATACTAGTTGTTCTTATTGCTATTATCATTGTGGCCCAAATTCCTATGTTAAAAGAAACCTTAGCCCGAGGAGTTACTACGTTATATGTGAAGATAAAGTATCCCGAACATTCCTTTCAATTCCAAGACTTCAACTACGAGTCTCATTTCGGGAACTATATCATTTCATATACTGATCAAGACGAACAACGCATTAGTCTGATGCTTGAGCCCCAATTTTTACCGGTGCTCATTATATATGATCCATTGAATCAGCCCATGAAAGACTAGTTTGTTCACACTATGAATCATTCAGGAGGTATCGATATGGACAATAGATTACATTTGGTAGAATTGGTCCGCAAACTGATGGACTCTGAAGGAACGGAAGCCGAGTTGGATGACATGTTGACGGAGCTACAGCAGCAGGCTCCACATGCGGAGATCAGTAATCTGATTTTCTGGGATGATCGAGACCTGACGCCTGAACAGATTGTGGAAGAAGCCTTGGCTGCCCGTCCCATCCTGCTTCCACCCCAATCTTAATATTCTTCAGGAGGTGGACAATAGGATATGTCTGACATGTCTGATATGAATCATAATAACAATAATGAACACCCTGATTTTAACGAAATCAGTGGTGAAGAAAACATATTAGTCAGAGGAGCTGCCTTTGCTATTCTTGTTGCACATCAACAAGTTAATGGTGCAGCATCTGCGTTAGAATCGCTTCAATCCGACCCTGATTTTGGCTCTTCTGCAATGCGGGTACTGCAATCGAAACAACGAAGTAATAATCAATAAACCAAGTTTACCCTCCCCAATTTCCATAATTTCGTTATAATGGTAAGCAAGACACCATGCAATTGGAGGAGAATTATGGAAACGGAAGCTTTACGCAACGTGGAACAACTAGCTCTGAAGAAACACAAGATTTACAAACAAAGTTTAATCAGGTACCTTGCACGCTCCATGCTGGCCAGTATGTTTATCGGATTCGGCGTCATCGTGGCGTTTAAGACAGGTAACTTCTTTTATATGGAGCAGTCCCCGTTTACCTATCCGATGGCGGCAATTACGTTTGGCGCGGCCATCATTCTGATCGCCTATGGCGGGGGTGACCTGTTCACGGGCAATACGTTTTATTACACGTATGCGGCGTTGCGCAAGAAACTGCGCTGGTTCGAAGTGATCAAGCTGTGGATTGCGAGTTATAGCGGTAACCTGATGGGCGCAGCTGTGTTTGCCTTGTTAATCTACCTGACCGGATTGTTCGACTCGTCTCAGGTGAATGGTTTTCTGTTAAGCGTGGTAGAACACAAAATGGAAGTTCCAACCATGCAGCTCTTTTTCCGGGGAATTCTGTGTAACTGGCTTGTGTGTATGGCGTTCTTTGTTCCAATGTTTATGAAGGAGAATGGAGCCAAAATGTTTGCCATGATGCTCTTTGTTTTCTGCTTCTTCATCTCGGGATATGAGCACAGCATCGCCAATATGTGTACGTTCGCGATTGCACTCGTGCTGAACCATCCGGGGACGATCTCAATTGAAGGTGTGATCCACAACCTGGTTCCCGTGACTTTGGGTAATCTCGTGGGCGGTGTGTTGCTGATGGGCTTCATGTATTATGCGGTGAACAAACCGTTTCTGGATGAAGAGACACATTAATCTCTGGCAAAAAAAGCCCTCCTTCCGGCCCGGTCCTTCGACCGTGGCTAATCGGTAAGAAGAATCCAAAACACCCCGGCATCCTTCCCATCTCAGGGAAAAGGTTGCCGGGGTGTTTCTCTATAGGCAGGCTCACGGATAAGCCGCCTGCCCTCCACACGCATAGCCATGTGATACACAATCACATGGCTCCATGCGGTGGGTTGGCAAGCAGGCAGCAATCAGGTAGCCCTGTGTTGCCCGCTTGCCAACCCCATCCGTGGCTTAGAAGTACTCCCGCCACGGAGTATATTCAATATCGTTGTCGCCGCGCGTGACCACGATCATATTCTCAATTTTGCCCGTCTCCTTATTGGTACGGTAAATCATCGTACGTGTCTCGCCTTCTTCCGGCACGGAGAACAGGAATTTGTCCGCGACGAAGGAAGAACCAAGTCCAGTGGCATGTTCTGTAAAGGCAGAGCCCGTCTTGCTTGTGAGCAGCAGACCAATCCCGTAGGCTGTAGCCGTTTGTGCTGCTTTGCCAAAGAGATGCTCGCCTTGACTGGTCGTGTGCGTTTGCTCCGAATACCTATACTTTTCCGTATCCTTGCTATAGTCCACCACATTGCCCTGTTTATCCAGACTGATGGTGGTTGTTTCGCCCTTGTCGCTTTTCACCTGATACGTACCTACGATGGAATCCTCAGTTATTTTCATCGTCTTGCCCGTATTGGGGTCAGTCTGATAGATTACATCTTCGTACTGAAGCCGAATGATGTTCATGCTGGCCTGAATCTGCTGCGCAAGTTCTTCATCACCCATCTCTTTGGCTTTCTTCAGCATTTCCTCATAGTTCTGGTATTTCTCGGCATCCTTCTCATCCCATTCATCCATGTTCTTTGGTGGACCTGGCGTTTTGTCCAGATCATCGCCTTTATTTTTGCCCATGGTTGATAGCGCCCGCGCTGCGGTCAGCGCCGTCATGATTGCCTGGCTCACCGCCTCTTCATCTGTCGTGCGGAAACGCTCGGCAATCTTCTTAAGCTCCGACTGAATGGACAGAACCAGTTCCAGAACAGATTTCATCGTGCCTTGAGCCGTTGAATAATCGTTATAAAAACGCTCACGCTCCATGCCATCCCAGTTGCTGCGCATGAAACTCATCTTACCGTCCAATGTGGACATGAATCCCAATAATTGCTGATGTGCCTGAGCGAACTGCCCACTGACCGTCTCCAGTTGTTCCGGTGTCACCTTGATCTGTGTCATCCTGCACACTCCTCTTCGTGGTCATTATATCCCGTGGTTAACCAATGTGTTGCCCGAACAGAACTCTCTCAGATCTCGACCAACTTGTCATGATCCTGTTCCCGATATTCAACGACTAACATGTCCAACTTATGCTCCTTTTCTATTAAAAGTAAAAGGTTATGTAAAAGCCCGATCCTGGGATCGGACTTGTTTAATACATCAAATTTGAAATAACTCTACGTTTATTTTACCATGTCCATCATTCAATCTGTACCCATAATTTCCAAGCTTGAGTCAACGTTCTACCCCCGTTTTTGGCTTCCAACGGAAGGTTGCTGCCGATTGGGAAGGCAGTAAATATCGAAACGAATCTCCGCTCATGACTACATCAAAGGAAACTTCTGCCTCACCCGTGTTAGCTGCAACCAGCACCATCGTTCCATCCGGATTGCGGAAGGTTACGTTCTCGATCTTGCCCTGTTCTTGCGTGGAATCAACTCTCACAGCTCCCGGACGTACATAACGGCTGATGTGGCCTAACGCATAATACTCCACATTTCTGGTGATTTCGTCACTGTCGGGGTCAATCGTCACAACCCCACGACAGTTCTCACAGCCACCGTTCGTGGGTCCACCTTGCGCATCGAGTACGATGTTCCAGAACAGCACATTCTTCGCCCAGTTGCGAGGTGCACCAATAATGAGATTGGACATCTGCCAGCTCAGATTCTCGCCAAAATCAGGACTCCACTCCCCACCACTACATTCGGTAAAATAGATATTTTTGTCCGGGAAGCGCTCATGCACTTCCGACATGGCAGATGGATCACCTGCATAACAGTGAAAAGCAGATCCATCGATATAGGCAGCAGCCTGCTCATCACCAAACACCTTACCGGTATATTCAACCGCCTGATCCCAGTTATGATCATACGCGATGATTCGCGTGTCCAGTCCCGCATCCTGTAGAGCCGGGCCGAGATAATTCTGAATGAACATCGCTTGTTCTTCAGCTCCCATACTCATACTCGGATATTCGTCCGAGGTGAACTCCGGTTCATTTTGCAACGTGATCCCGTAGATGGGAATGCCCTTTGTCTGATAAGCTTTGATATATTTCACAAAATATCTTGCGTACGCTTCGTACACCTGAGGATCGTTGTAATCCAGATACCAACCGTTAGTGGTCTTCTCCCCATACTTCATCCAGCCCGGGGCCGTCCACGGTGTGCCCAGTACGTTAAGATCCGGTTTCAAATCAGCTACACGCTCCAGCATGTTCACAACTTCCTGATCCTTTTCGATCGAAAAGGATTCCATGTCATAGTCCTTGCCAGACTCGATATCATCATAGGTATAACTCGAAGCCACACCTGTTTCATCTACCGAATAATCGGAGGCACCAATCGTATGACGCACCATATCCATGTTCAGCCCTTCTGTTGTAAACAGTTCCTTCAGCAGTTGCTCTTGTTGTTCCTCTGGGAGCTCGTTGATCAGATGTGCCGATGAACCCGTCATCGCTGCGCCAAAACCATCCATGGTCTGATACGTCTTGTCCGGGTCAATCTGTATGGTGAACGCCGACGAAGAAATGTCTGGCTCCTGCGTTGAAGAAACTGAAGAACTTGTGTCTGCATCATGGTGATCGGTAATTGGAATGGGCTTCTGTCGTGCAAGCAGATTTTGCTGATCTCCCGTGGTTAACCAAACTTCGGCCGTTCTCTGTTTGTCCACAACCGGTGGCGGAGCGGGTTGTTCACTTCGGTTGAAGATAAGCCAGATTCCTATACCGACAAAACAAACAGCAGCGATCAACAGGATCATCCATCGTTTGAGATATTCTCGCCAACCTATGTTTATCATGCTTCACTCTCCTTCCATTGTGGAAAAAGCCGCGGCCACGAGGCCACGACTCATTTTCCTAATCTATATGAAGTAGAACAAACTGCATTTAACGAAATAACTTCACTGGGAGAACAACCTTCCAATCTCCCTTATTGAACTTTTATTTACCGGACTTGCTTCCGATATTCACACTGCCTGTCAGACGGATATCATCCGATGCACTGCCAACATACACTTGGACTTTACCCTTAGGCATTACCCATTCATGGGATGTTTCATCCCAGTAGGACAATGCGCTGCGATCCAGTTGAATGTTGACCCGTTGTTGCTTGCCTGCTTTCAGATCAACCTTCGCCCAGCCAGCAAGTTGTTTCTCCGGGGTCTCGACTTTGGTTGGCAGATTGCCAACATAGACCTGTACAACTTCTGCACCGTCAACTTTACCGGTATTACGCAGGTTGAGGGATACTTCTACGGTTTCCTTATCGCCTTTACTAGTGTTCTTCACATGTAGATTACGATAATTAAAATCGGTATACGACAGTCCGTGTCCAAAAGCAAACGCCGGTGTCATGCCTTCTTTGTCATATCCTTTATACCCTACAAAAATACCCTCGGAATAGTTGCCCACCCCGTTCACACCCGGGAATTGTTCCGCAGTGGATACCGGGGTCTGGGAATCATCTGATGGGAACGTCACCGGCAACTTACCGGATGGATTCACATCACCAAACAGCACACGTGCCACTGCATTACCTTGTTCCTGACCTGCATACCAAGCCTGAACGATGGATGGCACTTCTTTTTGCCAGGAATCCATTTCAACAGCGCGACCACTCATTTGCACCACGATCGTTTTGGGGTTGGCTGCTGCTACCTTGCGGATCAGCTGCTCCTGGTTATTCGGCAGCTCCAGGTCGGAACGGTCGACGTAACCTTCACTGTCATACGTACGAGTTACCACGACGGCAACATCGGATTTTTTCGCCAGTTCAACTGCTTTTTGCATTTTAATATCCACAGCGCCGTCTGGAGCTTCCCAGCCAAAACGAACCTGTGCACCCATATCATGATTAGTCTGTACCGGGAAATCCGTACGATACTCAATTCGAATATTGTGGGACTCACCTTCTTTGAATGTGATTTCTTTCTTCGTTGTACTCAATGTTTCACCTTGATTGTCTACGAGTAACTTATCATCCACATACAGTTTCGCAGAACCTAGACTGGTCAGGGACAGTTTATATTCACCCGTTTGAGGTGCTGTGATCGCCCCTGTCCAACGAGCAGACATTTTAGCATTGAATTTCGTTGGTGTCACTGGAAGCTTGGAAGACTGTGCGTTAAAACCTTCATAGTTGTAGAATCCAAGATTCATGTTGACCTGATGATCTGTACGGACCAAAGAAGGATTACCCTCCATATCTTTATTCGTCCAGTATTCAGCACGCAGACCGTATTCCGCACGATCTGTACCATAGTCTCTTTCACTTTCCTGAGCATCCGCTGGTGATAAAAGAGTAGAAGGTACGGCGGATGGTCCATTAAATGCATCTCCTGCGGAGATAGGATCGGTTCCGGCAGCATATTTTACATCTACACCGTTACCGGCACGGTTACGAATGCCTTGAAGTGGACTTACAGTATACGTCGGATTAACCAGACTGCTACCTCCACCAGCAGCAGATGCGTTATCTGCATCCGGACCGATGACAGCGATGGATTTCACGTTTTTCTTGGACAGCGGCAGCACATTATCGTTGTTTTGCAAAAGAACCATGCTCTCTTCTGCAATTTCTCGTGCCTGTTTGCCGTCTTTCTTGGCATTGATTTGTGTATTCGTTACAGGGTTATCGAACAGCCCTTTATCGAACATTTGAAGCAAAATGCGTCTAACCTTCTCATCAATGGTTTGCTCGCTGACTTCGCCATTGTTCACGGCTTCCAGCAATTTGTCTCCCCATTTGCCGTAAGGCTCTCCCGGTGTCTCCAGATCCAGACCCGCATTGGCGGACTTGGCTGTGCTAAAGTTTGCACCGTAGTCACTCATGACAAACCCTTCGAAGCCAAACTGATCCCTAAGGACATCGGTCAGCATCTCCTTGTTCTCACAAGCATATGTACCGTTCACCTGGTTAAATGAACACATTGCTGAACCAAGATCCGCTTTTTCGACCATCGCCTGGAACGGACGTGCATAGACTTCCTGAATGGCACGTTCGCTGGCTGTTGCATTGGTCGTGAAACGTTCCGTCTCCTGGTTGTTCAGGATATAGTGTTTCGCTGTAGCGATAACTGGATTACTTTGAATCCCGTTCACATACGCTGCACCCATGCCGGAAGCCAGTAGCGGATCTTCCCCGAGAGATTCGAAGTTCCGGGAACCCCATGGTGTACGTGCAATATCCAGCCCAGGACCGAGCACTACATTATGTGTTGTATCATGTGCTTCCTGACCAATCAGATCGCCATATTTCTTGGCCAGATTGGTGTCCCAGGAAGCGGCAAGTGCGATGGGTGCAGGCAATGCCGTGGACTTTTTGTCCTGCACATCCGGGTTAGCCACACGTACTCCTGCGGGTCCATCTGCCATCTGTAATGCCGGAATGCCGAGGCGCTCCAATCCATCATTATAGAAACCATAATAGTTATTTACTTTACCGGTTACGAATCCAACTTTCTCCTCCAGCGTCATCTCCTTGAGCAGCAGCTCGGTGCGTTCTTCCGCTGATAGAGATTTGTTCATCCAAGGCCGATTGGCCCCAGATTCCGCCTCCGCGGCGAAGGCGTGCAGCGGCATAGCCGCAACCGCCACGATGATTAATAACATAAACCATCGTTTGAGGAAAATCAGATTGAGTCTTCTGTTCATGTTGTAAGTTCTCCTTCTCTCTTGATCATTTTTCTTGTGCACATATTGAATACATGTATACAAGGGAATGCGAACTGGCTTGATCCCAGTCTTTCAAGCATTCAGGTCGTCCTGCACATGGCTTCTGAAACTGCAGCCTGCAAGCAAGTCAGCAGATTTCGCTTCCTAACGATAGCCGACATGATCATGAATTACATCCCCTTAAATTTGGTAAATGACCGATTAGAACAAGCCTAGTTCTTTGGAATCACCATGTTAACAATTCAGATAACAAAACAAGAAAACGAATTATTTACATTTCCGTAACTACTTTAGAACAAATTCTTTACTTTTAAAAACAGTCGGTTCGACCCACTCCCGATCAACCAATTAATGCAATTAATTATCAGATTAAGGAATATGTCGACACACTCTGGGTCCTAAGTCTATTTGAAAACGGAACCAATCCGGTCCATTGAAATATCCAAAAATATAAAAGCAACTGAGGTCCCTTTTAACAGGTTCTTCAGCTGCCTTTATGTTGGAATTGCTCCATATTGTTCACTCCGTCCATGATTCTTGTTCTACATTCGTTATATTGAGATTTGAAGTTACTTTGAAAATCGGAGTAACAAATAAAAAAACCGCCCCACTGGGCGGTTCAATTCTAGTTCGTTCACTTCTAATTCTGTAACTGTGCAAGAATCTGCGGGTCCTTGATCTTTTTATCTTCGGCGAGCAACATCACCTTGGACAGAATCTCAGCTGTTCTCGGATCTTCATCGAGGAATGGCAGGAAGATTCGACCCCGATGCTGACTGTGCACCGGAACAATATGAAGTGCACCTGTGGCTTGTTTAAACACATTACCACTCCCCAGATGAACAGCATACTCACCCAATTCACCATCAATTCGTGCGTAATTCCCGTCCAGACGTACATTGTCGATCTTCAGCAGACGCAACGACTCGTTCACAATGACGTGACGCATCTCGATGGTTGTCAGGCTGGCTTCCGGATCTACGCCTCCCACATGTGCAACGCTGACCACCAGATCGATATCACGCATAACTTCCGAGAAGAACGTCAGCGGCACATCTTGCAGCGCTACAGGTTTGTAGCTCTTGCGATCGTAGAACTGCACCGTCTCCAAGGTAGGTGCTTCGGTATCTGCTGGTGAGAACCAATCTGCCATGGCATAGAGATTCGCGATCAGATTATGCTCATAACTTACCTTCTGCAGACCTTCCTCATAACTGACAGTCCATTGGCGTCCTTTAAGCAGAGCTACTGCTTTTTTCGGTTGAATCTGATACCCCGCATATCGGCGGGACACCGTACCATTAGCCAATTCGTCCTCGTTAGGAAGATACAGCTCACGGAATACCTGCTTGAACGGCTGACGCTCCTGACGGGTGAACAGATCCCGCTGGAATTCACTCCAGCTTCCGCTCTGATACAGATGAAGCGGATGAGCAATCAACAGTTGATCCTGTTCCGCTAGTGCATGGACCGTACCCTCCGGTCCTGGTGCAACCAAACCATTGGATAATACATCGAATCTTCCCGTCTTGTCACCTGACTGGAATACAAGTGTTCTTACCAGCGGTTGTATAACCGGATTTTGCATCAGACTGGCAATTTCCTGACGTGTAAAGGATGTTCCAGCAGTCATCGAACGTTCCAGCTCCTGTCGTGCCCGGCGATACTGATCCACCAGATCCGATTTCAGCTCTTTCAGTTCAGCGATATATCCATCTTTTTTGAACCGGGCAGGTACAGATTTGAGTGTCTTACCTTTACTAACGATAACCATCTCGGGTTGACCTTCCTCATCGATGACCAATTGCGCTGTCGTATCAGCATCCAATGCATGAGGTTCAAAAAAGGATTTCATCTCATCCAACTTACGTGCTTCCATGTCCCACATCAGCCGCGTAACATCGGCATAACCTGCATTACGAGCAAGATTACCCAGTGCAATCTGCGATGCCACACCTTCACTGGCACGGCGTTGCGCACCGAATTGTTTGCTCTGCATCAGAAACTTCTGAATGAAGTCGTATCGCTCACGCAGATCCTGTTCGCGATTTACAGCGAATGGAATCAAACTGTAGGTTAACAAGTGATCCTTGTTTCGCTTGTCTGACACGGACTCACGCATATCGTCCAGTCGAAGCTTGCCTAGTGCAGCATCTGCGAACAATTGGGATCTGCGGTGGTTGGATCCCCCGGAAATGTACTTGGCACAATCGTATAACAGATTGAACCGTTCCTCCCCGACAGCAGCATAGGCTTCTTCAAACCAAGCGATATCAAACGCACCTTCATTAAAGTCCTGTGGTGAGATTGGAGAATAGTGGGCCACGATGGTTTCTTTCTCCGCAGTAAAGCGTTCATTAATATGAGCATGGAAGTACCAGGCCGCACTGCGTAGACCTTCCCATCCCAGATGTTTCGCTACAATCTCCATCCACTGCGGGGCGTACATGGCTGCTTCCAGCAATTTCTTCTCATTCACCGGATACTTCTGGAGCAATTCCCCAAGACGCTTCTCATCTTCTCCATCTCGTGGATGACAATTCTGAATTAGATAGCTAAACGTCTCTTTACGTGTTGTGTTGTCCCCATAACTATAGATATATCCACGGACAAATGTATCCTGATCCATCGCCGAGACCAGATGTACCCAGTGTTCCATGCCTTCAATTCGATCCAGTTTCATGGCAAGTGTGCTTACTTCTGTAGAGAGTTCTCCCCGGGTCAGCTCAATCTCCAGAATGCGATCGACCACCGCATCTCGCAATTGAACAAGCTTCGGATCACTCGCGATCATTTCTGTACGAGTGGATGTTAAGTCCCGAATAAACAACTGACGATTCCCACCGACCAGCACCTGTCGATATAGCTCTTGATCATCAATCAGGTTCAACTGGTACGCACGCAGGAAATCTTCAAGTGACAGTAAAGACAGCGGTTGACTACTCTCTACAAGACTGGTGAACTGGTAAGCTGTCTGGAAGAAACGTTTGAAGCTGTTATCGTCATGGATTTTGCCCCGAACTACATAATTCCAAGGTCCAGTCAGAATATGAAGCATGCCTGACTCTTGTTCGAGTCGATCAGCAGGCATACTTGCGATGATGGAGGCCCAGGTTTTCTCAGCTATCTCAAACGTGTCGATCGGATCGCTATCCAGAAATGCCGCCGATATCAGTGCCACTACCTGATCCTTATACGTTAACGAATCCAGCATCTGCTGCAGCTTTTCGATGTCATCCAGAGGATAGATCTGTTCGGCAAACGACTTGCGCCAGCCTTCCAATAACGGAATCTTATGCAATTCGTCATAGTCATACTGCTCACGGAAATAGCTGTAATGGTCGCTCAAATTGCCATTGAACTCCCGGAGCTGTAAAACCATGTACAGCTGCATCAGTTCCACACTGCTGAACCCGGCATGTTGAATATAGTTCTCCCATACGTCATGAAGTGGGAACTGTTCCATCTGCTTCATTTCATTCCGCTCTCCATATGGAACTTTGGAGCGAAGACTCGCTCCGACTAACAATGTGTCTTTATAGCCAGCGTAGTATTCCACTTGATACTCATAATCCCTGTGTTCATGCACTAATTCACTAAGTCCCTCCAGAAATGGTCTGGTCTTATCCAGAGAGAGTGTAAAGATATCCTTCGGATTATGGCCCTTGAGATCACGCTTCTCATCCAGCAATGGCTCACGTCGCTTCGAATCAAATAAACCAAATCCATTAGAAACTGTGTAACGACTCCCCTGATCAGTCAGTTTATCCAGTAGTTTCTGTTCCTTGGCAGTGGGTGTCTCAATCAGCTGCGCCAATGGCTGCAATTGCTCCTGCTGATCTATCCGCTCTGGATCTGCCGCAATCTCGGTCAATAATTCTAGCGCACCCAAGCGCTGCAGTTCACTCTTGGCCTGCAAAAGTCGCTTCAGCGAGATCGCCAATTGGTCCACGGGTTGCAGTAACAATACATGAATGACCTTCTGACGAAGTGAGCCTGTTTTGAGCTTCATCAACGCCTCCATCTGTTTCATCTCATCAACCGTCAACGTGAGCAGCTTCGCTTTGGCGAGTGCACTCTCCCGATTACTGATGCTTTTATCAGACAAACTCTCAAACACAAACTGTCTTTGCACCTCATTATCGGGATGCTGAACAAACTGGGACAACAGTTCTCCGCGCAGTTCCGGGCTTAAACGGTCCTTGATTGCGATGACCTCCCCGATCCATTCCGGGTCCATATCATAAGCGGCCAAATATAACATTTTCTTGACTACATCATCCGTATCAATCCGGTAGTGAACATACTCAAGTACACCCGATGGTCCACCTGACCCTCCTTTTGGAATGGCATCCAGCATCTGTTTGAACCGATCAAAGTCCTGACGCCGCAAGCCCTTATCTCCAAGAGCAGGCAATGGCCACACGTAGACGCTACGCTGATTCTCTCCATTCTCGAAACTCCAGTTGTACATATACATCGCATCATAGTTGGTCACAATCCAGTGCATCAACTCGGTATCCTGCGCCTCCAGATAACGACGTGCAATGTCCAAACGAAGCTCCCTGTTCTGGCTGTTAGCCAGTACATATTGGGCAACAATCTTCTGATATAACTGACCTGTTTCCATAATTTCGATTATCTTGCTCTTCAATTCATTCTCTTCAATGACCGCTGTCGCCCACAGACTGATAAAGAGTTTGTTAGCGTTAGCTTCCTGCTGCCAGGCCTCGCGTACTTCTGGTTGCACAAGCGCCTGATAGGCCTGTTCAATCAACTGTGCCGCAACACGTTGGTTGGCTGCTTCTATACCGATCCCCGTCCATACGGCAAGCGCTCTTACCACGGAACTGAAACGAATCAGGTTGTTGTCGATAATGATTTTTAATATGTAAATATAGGCTTCCAGTGTCCCTTCATCCATCCGCTCCACAATGCTTTGGCGAAGCCCTTCCTGCAACCTTGCTGCAACGAGCAGCTCACCCACCATCTGATAGGCATCCGCCTGATCGCTCATGAATATACCTTTGATCATTTCATGGGTTAACAGCGCCGTCTGATTGTCACCATAGATAATATCATGTAGCGCCTGCTTCATATCTCCGCCCTGATGATCCAGTTCATAAGCGATACAATCCGCCAGGACCCAACGGATCTCATGCAAATAATCAAGCTTGTACTCACGAAGTGACACATATTCTTCCAGCGAGAAATTTTTCATTTCCATACGGAACAATCCCATCAGTTTACGGATGACTTGTTCTACATGCTGCTCCGGATCGGATGTGCGGAAAGGGCGGCGTTCATAGTTGTTACTGTATGGGAAACGAGTCGCACGCTCTGCAATATAACGGAATCGTGCAACCAATGACTCGCTCGCCAGATGCTGGAGCACATCCAGTAGTGGCTCGAATAATGGTTTCTGCGTTTCTGCAGCCAACCTTTCAAGCAACTTATCAGTATTCAAAAACATCTTTTCGTCTCCACGTAAATACGTAGACCCGGCGATCTCCACAACATAGCCTGCCAGCTCAAGCTGTACCCCTGTTAACGACTTGGCTCTTTCCTGCAATCCATCCATATACACCTGTACTTGCTCTTCCTGATTCATCCTGTTCTCCTCCTTCATCGCTCTCTACCACAGACGTCCGGCTAGCATTGTAAAACGAATAAACACCACGTTATCTCCGTCTTTTACAACAAGTGACTCATCCAGTTCCTGCAATTCTTCATCGTTGAGAAACACTTTGTACAACCCATCCTCATATGCGGTTATAGCTGTCTCCATCGCAACTTCCAGATCAGGAACACCCTCATTATATACTGCGCCAAACCCGACTTTCCCCACCGCTCCTTGCGCGTCAATATCATCCGGCATCAGGTAGGCGAACAATTCTGCCTGTTGTTTCTTGTCCTGAAGCGCTTTTACTTGTACAGCCACCATGTTCTCAATGAGCTGTCTTAACGTATGAGTTGTTTCCGGAAGTTCGGCAGCTTGCTTGGCAAGTACCGGCTTGCGCTTTCCCAGACTTTTTACCGTTATCCATACGTTCACTGCATTCCCTCCCTTATCCTGCTCTATTTGAAGAAGCTTCCATAAGCCCCGATATCTATACCACGATGCGGAATAACCTAAACTCGAAATGACTATCAGTCTCTAAATAAAATATAAAATACGTACATATGTACCCCTAATGAACATCATAACTAAAATTCAATCCATATTCATGAGCCAATCCTCATGTTTACGTGGAACCACGGAACTAGGGCCTACTTGCGTACATATACGCAAAAAAAGCCGCACAGTCTCATATAAATATGGACTGCGCAGCCGCTAAGCTAACATCAGAACAGTTTATGTCGCCGGTAACCTGTAATTTTATAAGTCATCTCGCCAGACGCAACGGTCGAATGGTTACAGCTGCTGTCTTGAACCCAGGCATCCGACAGAACGGATCTAGCTCTGGTCTGGTGGCCCGATTCACATTCTGAATGCCGCCCCAATGCATCGGCACGAACAAGGTATCCTCCCGAATGGAATCCTTGATGCGCGAACGAACCGTGAAGCTTCCGTACGTCGATTGAATCTCTACCCACTCTCCATCGTGAATACGATAACGGGCAGCGGTAGCCGGGTGAAGTTCAACAAAGTTCTCCAATTCACGAGCTGCCAGTGCCGGACTTCGATGTGTCTGCACCCCTGTAAGATAATGAGGCAGCACACGCCCATTGGTGAGAATTAAGGGGAACTCGGAAGATATATCATTCCAGCCCGGGCTGGATTCAAATGTGAATGCCGCTTTGCCATCCGGGTGAGCGAATCGTTCACCGAACAGCAGTCCTTCTCCCTGATCCTCCAGGGCAGAACACGGCCAGTATACCCCTTTCTCGTTACGCAAACGCTCATAGGTAATGCCATAGTAATCAGCGACTCCGCCACGACTCGCCACCCGAAGCTCATTAAAGATATCCTCAGCAGTGTCATACTTAAAATAAGAAGCTTTACCCAATTTTGCGGCAATCCGGCATAATATATCCCAATCATCGAGCGTTTCTCCCGGCGCAGGCCGCCCCTGTTCACGGAGCAGAACACGCCCCTCCAGATTGGTCAATGTACCTTCATTCTCCATATAAGATGTAACCGGCAGAACCAGATCAGCCATTCGCGCTGTCTCGGACAGAAACATGTCTGCCACGATCAGAAAGTCCAGCTTGCGCAGACCTTCTTCCACCAAACGCACATTGGGGTTGGATACGACCGGGTTGGAGCCCATTACAAGCAACGCCCGAATCTCCTGATCATGGACCTTCTCCATCATCTCGTAGGCGGATACCCCTTTGCCTGGCAAACTTGCAGGGTCCACACCCCAGACGGATGCCACATAGGCACGATCGGCTTCATTTTCAATGGATCGATAACCCGGTAGCTGGT
Source organism: Paenibacillus sp. FSL P4-0176 (assembly GCF_037975265.1). Classification (NCBI taxonomy): domain Bacteria; kingdom Bacillati; phylum Bacillota; class Bacilli; order Caryophanales; family Paenibacillaceae; genus Paenibacillus; species Paenibacillus sp. FSL P4-0176. Next base: position 1,043,366 of record NZ_CP150242.1, on the reverse strand, counting down.
CAGCCTTCTGCCCATGCTCCCGTCCGCCCTGCCCATTGCCTTGACCTGTGATGGCACCATATCCGCAGCCTTCTCGGCCAATTTTGCCAGTCGCGAGCACCAGGTTCAAAAAGTGTCTCACTGCCATATGTCCATCCGTCTGCTGCTCCACACCACGTGCTGTCATGATCATGCCTGTCTCTGCCTCACCGTATGCCATCGCCGCCTGACGAATCAGCGCCAGATCAACCCCGCACGCTTGTGCCGCCTGTTCGAGTTGCAGATCAGCCAACCCTTGTATCAATTGATCGTAACCATGCGTTCGTTGGTCTATAAAATGAGGCTTCACCAATCCTGCACTCATAATCACCTTCAACATGCTGTCCGCCAGCAGAGCATCCATGCCAGGCTTCACCTGTAAATGAAGGTCGGCAATGGCAGCGGTTGCCGTCTTGCGTGGATCAATAACGATAATGAACGCCCCATTCTCCTTGGCCTGATTGAAGTAGGGCAACAGGGTAGGTTGGCATTCTGCAATATTGGTACCTGCAAGTACAATGCAGCCCGCCTTGGAAATATCGGACAGACGGAACGTCAATCCACGATCCATCCCGAACACTTTACTGCCAGCTGAAGCCGCAGCTGACATGCAGAACCGTCCATTATAGTCGATATGCTTTGTCCCCAATGCAACCCGGGCAAATTTTCCGAGCAGGTAGGCTGTCTCATTGGTCAAAGATCCGCCTCCGTAGACTCCGACCGTATCTGCTCCGTATAAATCCCTCAAGTCCTGAAACCGCTCTGCGATGGTCTGAATGGCCTCCTTCCAGGAACAGGGTTCAAGCTCGCCATTACGACGAATGAGCGGATGCATTAATCGTTGACCACTGAGCGCATGTTGATGAGCATTCATGCCCTTCACACACAACCTGCCCTGAGAGGCTTCATTCGGAACACCCTGAACCGTATACTCACCACGACGCTGGCCTGCAACAGGTGCAGCCAGTTCTTCAACAGTCATCTTGCACTGCACACTGCAATACGGACACTGGGTTTCCTTTACATACAGCTTGGAGGCTGTTGGTTCTGAACTCACGGATAATCCCATCTTTCCATCCCCGCCTTTCATCTATATATCAGCTTGAAGTGTAGCTGCAAGTTCCTTCTGTAACTGGTCATCCAGCAGCGTTTCCCGAATCGACATGAATCCCAATCGTTCCGTCCATGCCCATAACGGCTCATCATACCAAGCGGTTTGGCGATACCATTGAAGACAGGCTGATGCGAGTGTGGCCGCTTGCACCTCTGTTTCAGCCACCCCAATCAAGCCACCTTGTTTGACCGGATGCTCTGCATGACCGCCTGCGTAGATCTCCCATCCAGCTGGTGAAGCCAGCAAGCCAATATCCTGCACCAGTGCGCTCACCAACGAACCGGGCCCTGGTGCAACTCCCATATTCACCGGCGACGGCATCGCAGCGCCGATCCAACTCTCACGAAGTTGTGCAGCCAACCCCTTGGCATCTATTGCATAGGATGAAAGCGGGATCTGATCATCCCAGCGCACCTGAACCTCTGAGTGAGCTTCGATCTCTCGAACAACCATCGTTCCACCGGATACCTGTAAGTAATAATGAATTACGGGACGACATACCGAGCAACCAAGCTCCGAACCCCAACCCAGCTTCTGCAAAATCAAAGATATGTCTGGTAGCCCTGTCTCCAGAAGATCGATGTCAGCCAGTATTTCCTTCAGTTCTGCATGCCCAAGCGCCGTACAACTGCACACAGGCATTGGAGCAGGTTTGTCTGGTGTGGCTACCACGCCAGTACCCCCGTTATTTTTCAGGTTATGCGTATGTTTCAACAGAGCAGCCACCATCGGGCGACAGCCACCGCATGAACCTGACGCCTTGGTCTGCTCCTTCACCTGATCTGCTGTCTCGAGACCCTGTTCCTGAATAGCTTTCATAATGGCAGCCTTGGTCACATTGTTGCAGGCACATACGGTCTCCTGAGCCGGTAATGCCGCCGCAGCCATCTCAGCCGGGTCCGGAGCCCCTTCACGCGGAGCCAATTCCGCCACATCTGCGCCTCGTTGCACAAGTCCAAGCAATGCCGTTCCTTCGGTTGTATCTCCAAATAAAATGGCTCCACGCACTTTGCCAGCCTGCATCAGCACTTTTTTATATGTGCCTTGAATGCCATCCAGATGTTGAATTGCAGTCTGCATGCCTTCCCCACTGATCTCACCCGCTGAGAAAACATCAACCCCCGATACCTTCAACTGTGAGTAGGGAATAGATCCTTTGTATTCAGGCGTTTCCTGTCCACAGAGCGTACGTGCGAGTACCTTCCCCTGTTCGTATAAGGGGGCCACCAGACCATAACTAATTCCCCGATGTTCAGCACATTCCCCAACTGCGTAAATACCCGGTACACTGGTGCGCATATAGTCATCTACCATAATTGCCCGATTGGTTGCGATTCCACTTCGTCTGGCCAGATCCACATTTGGCCGAATCCCTACAGCCACAATGACAACCTGTGCTTCAAGCTTGGAACCATCTGTGAACTGAAGGCCCTGAGCCTGTGATCGTCCGGTAATTTTCTGCGTATTTTTCGCCAAAAGAAAGGACATACCTTGCCCTTCAAGTTCCTGTTGGAGCATCGCGGCAGCCTTCTGATCCAACTGACGGTTCATAATGTAATGTGCGTTATGGACCACCACAGCTTCCATGCCCAGATGCAGTAACCCGCGTGCAGCCTCCAGTCCCAGCAATCCACCACCAATGACGGCGGCCTTGCGATAGGTTTTGGAATAATCAGACATGCGCGTACAATCATCAATTGTTCGGAAGGACATGACCCTCTCTTTATCAATTCCCGGAATCGGTGGGATAAACGGTGATGACCCTGTTGCCAGAATCAGGACATCATAGGTTTCTTTTAGTCCCGATTCAGTCTCTATATATTTTCCACGGGTATCAATCCGGTATACCGTTTCACCTGTACATAGCCGTATATGATGCTCGGCATACCAAGTCCAATCATTGATAATGATATCCTGTAACGAATGCTCACCCTGCAATACTTTTGATAACATGATCCGATTGTAGTTGGGACGGGGTTCATTGCCGTAGATTACAATCTCATACGTATCAGGCTCCAGTGCGATAATCTCTTCGACACACTTCACTCCAGCCATGCCATTCCCGATAATCACCAGTTTGCTTCTGCTCATGGGCTGCCCCCCTATCTCTCTCACCTGAAAATAAACAGAAAAATCCCTTCTCCATGATTCGGAAAAGGGCACCGTTGCCTCCGGAATCCACACGCCTTTGTGTGGATTCATATTAGATTCAGATTAAGGGAATCTCAATCTAATGTCAACTAAATTAACATTAAAATTGCGAATAACGATTAAAAAATGAATTATTTGAAATCACATGTAATTTTTATTGACATATACATTTTCGCTTGATTATAATTTGAATCAAAATCACAGTGCTGTGATCAACTCAGATGCGGGAACACAATGACGTGTACCGCCTGTCGGCAACGGGGCCGCAAATCGTTCAGATCTGGACGAATTGCGGCCTTTTTCTGCCTCAACAAGCACATAGACAAATCACGAAGATCTCAATTGGATGAGGAGCGATGATGGATGATGGAGAGCAAAAGTTTTTGGAAAAGCGGGCATAAGCCCACCCTTTTCGGGGCGTTTATGTATTTTGACATCAGTTTTATGATATGGGGGATGCTTGGTCCACTCGCAGTTGTCATAGCGTTGGATTATCCGATGACTCCGCTGGAAAAGGCCAATCTGGTCGCATTGCCTATTCTCGGCGGTTCCATCCTGCGCCTTGTGCTTGGCTTCATGTCTGATTATATTGGTCCGAAACTGACCGCACAGATCGGGATGCTCGTCACCTTAGTTCCTTTGTTACTCGGCTGGTTATGGGTCGACTCTTTAAGCCAACTGTACGTGGTGGCACTCTTGCTTGGTGTCGCAGGCGCCTCCTTTGCTGCTGCGCTACCTCTGGCAGGCCAATGGTATGGCAAGGAGCATCAGGGTCTGGCCATGGGTATTGCCGGGGCGGGTAACAGCGGAACCGTACTCGCGACGTTGTTTGCCAATCGCTTGGCTACGCATTTTGGCAGCTGGGAAGTTGTGTTCGGACTTGCTATTATACCGATTGTTATTGTATTCATCCTCTTTTCAATCTTTGCCAAGAATAGTCCTAACCGGCCTGAACCCAAGAAATTGGCCCAATATGGAAGTCTGCTTAAACAAAAAGATGCTTGGGTATTCTGTGCCTTCTATTGTGTGACCTTTGGTGGCTTCGTTGGATTATGTAACTATCTCACCATCTTCTTCAACACCCAGTATGGGCTCTCTCCTGTTCGTGCCGCTGACATTACCACCTTCTGTGTAATCGCAGGCAGTTTCTTCCGGCCTGTAGGGGGTTATCTGGCGGACAAAATTGGTGGAACCCGCATGCTAACATTCCTGTACACAGGGGCTTGTGTCATGTTAATCGGAGTATCCTTCATGCCACCGCTTCCTGTTGTAGTAGTCATGTTGTTCCTCGGTATGATGTGTCTGGGAGCCGGAAATGGCTCTGTGTTCCAACTGGTTCCCCAACGTTTCGGCAATGAGATTGGCCTGATGACAGGTATTGTGGGTGCCGCTGGCGGATTGGGCGGGTATGCACTGCCGCTGATTCTCGGTCAACTGTATAGCAGCTATCAATCCTATACACCAGGTTTTGTCATTCTTAGCCTGATTGCAGCAGCTTCCCTGTTCCTGGTTCTCTTCATGCAATCCCGCTGGCGTGTGAGCTGGTTGAGCCGAGGTAACAAAGGCATGGCGGAATCGACATCCCTTTCTTCCTGAGCAACCACTCGGCCGTTAACCAATGGTACGGTGTATGTGGATGATCCCGAAGTCGAAGTAAGCAAAGAACAGCGCAGCCCGATGGGGCTACGCTGTTCTTTCTGCTTAAAGCTGCTTTTTTGCTTAAGATGAATACTTTTGAAGAACAATAACCGCATTATGACCGCCAAAACCAAAGGAATTAGACATCCCAATCCGCAACTCTGCTTTTCTTGCCTCATTTGGTACATAATCCAGATCACATTCAGGGTCCCTCTGCTCCTGATTGATGGTTGGAGGAATGATGCCATGCCGCAGACTTTGAATAAGTGAGATCGCCTCTGCTCCACCTGCTGCACCAAGCATATGTCCCGTCATGGACTTATTCGCTGTGACCGGAATATCATAGGCACCTGTCCCGAAAAGTTGCTTAATCGCTCTTGTCTCAGACAGATCACCTGCTTCCGTACTGGTGGCATGAGCGTTAATTACATCAATGTCCTCAGGTCCAATCTGAGCTTCTTTCAGTGATGCTTTCATCGCCAGATATGCACCCCGTCCTTCCGGGTGGGTAGCTACCATATGATACGCATCTGAACTGGCACCATATCCAATCACTTCGGCAAGAATATTCGCCCCTCTTGCTAGAGCATGAGACAGTGATTCCACAACCAGAATTCCAGCACCCTCCGCCATGACAAAACCGTCTCTCCCTGCATCAAATGGACGGCTGGCTGCTTGGAACGCTTCATTTCGTGTAGACAACGCTGTCGCATTACCGAAGCTTGCCAGTGACACTTCGGTTACAGCCGCTTCTGTCCCTCCAGCAATAATGACATCGGCTCCGCCATGACGAATTAACCGGAAAGCTTCTCCAATGGCTGTATTTCCAATGGAACAAGCTGTTACTGGCGATAATGTCGGTCCCCAGCAACCAAACCTCATACTGACCATAGCTGCCGCCATATTGGAGATCATCATCGGTACCAGTGTTGGGCTGACTCGCGCAGGTCCCCGTTCTGACAGGACCTTGCCTTGTTCCATTAATGTCTGGATGCCGCCTATGCCTGAACCAATATATACACCTACCCGTCCACGGTCCATTTCATCCATCACAAGACCCGATTGTGATACAGCCTGATCCGCAGCAGCAACAGCAAATTGAACGAATCGATCCATACGCCTTGCTTCCCTGCGTCCAAAACGCTCTTCACCATCAAAATCACGGACCACTCCTGCGATTCTGGTTTTGTACGAAGCTGTATCAAAATGTTCTATAGGTGATACACCTGATCTACCCTCAATCAATCCGTTCCAGAATGTATCTACATCATTTCCCAGAGGAGAGATAACTCCCATACCTGTAATCACGACTCGTTCCATGTCCATCCTCCTTCAGCGCTGTTGTCTACCTTACTCTTACGCTCTGCCACTAATAGTGCACTTTTGAATATCCTATTACAAGTTGTCAATTATAATAGTATAATGACTACCATGATAACGAGGATTGAAGGTGATGGATTGAACTACGATGTCAGGTTACAGGCATTGTCCACTTTTCTGAAAACACAGCGTTCCAAAATTTCCCCCGAATCGGTCGGTTTACCCACTGGAAGTCGGAGAAGAACGCCTGGGCTGAGGAGAGAAGAGGTTTCCCAACTGGCAGGAGTGAGTACAACATGGTATACCTGGCTTGAACAAGGTCGGGATATTCAGGTATCCCATTCCGTGTTGGATAACATTGCTTCGGCACTGAGGCTTACTGCCGATGAACGAAAGTATCTGTTTTCGCTCGCCATGGAGCATCATACGGAGCTGCCTACACTAGAAGAAGAACCGGTTCAACTTCACCCTTCCTTGCAGAAAATTTTGCAAGAACTTCACCACTGTCCTACCGTGATCTCGGATCGGCGTTGTTACATTGTCGGCTGGAATGATGCAGCCCGGCATGTTTTTATGGATTTTGAACAGATTGCCCCCGAACAGCGGAATATGATCAGTCTGTTATTTGATCGAAAGGAGTTTCGCAGGCTCGCGGTAAACTGGGAGGATTTTGTTAGCGGATTTCTGGCGATTTTTCGTGCTTACTATGGCCAGTATGTTGATGATGAATGGTATAATTTATTTTTGGATGACATGATGAACAGACATCCCGATTTTCATACCCTTTGGAAACAAAGCAGCGTCAGCAGTGCCCCGGACGTATTAATCGAGTTCAGGCATTCCAAAGCAGGCAAAATGTTGTTTGATCTGACTTCGTTGCAGGTTCAGGGTAGTTCCGATCTGCGATGCAGTGTCTACACCCCTGCGCCAGAGAGCGCTACCGAGCGCAAACTGATGCGCCTGATCGAGCGTGAAACCGATTCACATCTTGGCAAACATTAAATCGGAGTCTCTCACCTTCTTGGAGTCATGTTAGAGTCTTGACATCCTCATGTTGCATGTTTTAAATATCAGGTATATTAAGTAATCCATGGATCTTAGTCCTTCTACAAGAAGGGGGTTCAGAAAGGAATATCATGACGAAAGTGCTTATCATAGAGGACGACAACATGTTAGGCGATACATTATCCTTGTATTTGCAAGGTGAAGGGTATGATGTTATCCGTGTCGATAACGCAAGAGATGGTCTTCTACAGCTTCAAGCGCGGCCTGATATCCTGCTTCTTGACTTGATGCTCCCTGATTCGGGTAATAAGAATCCTAGTTCTCTCATGCGCCAACATACGGCAATCCCCATCATTGTCATCTCTTCGTTAACCGAGGTTTCTGAGCGGATTCGATCATTAACAGACGGGGCTGATGACTATGTATGTAAGCCTTTCAGCATGCAGGAGCTGAAGGCACGTATTGAGGCCGTATTGCGTCGTTACTCTATATTGAACAGCTCTGTTGTCACTGAACAGGAATCCGGAATATCTCTCGATCTGGCCCGAAGAACTGTTTTGTTGAATAACCAGCGCGTGGAGATGACGTTCTCCGAATTTGAGATCATGAAGCTGTTTATTCTCAATCCTGGCAAAGTCTACAGTCGGTATGCCCTGATCGAAGCCATTCGTGGTATTGATGCCTACATTAATGATCGCACCATCGATGTGCACATTACCAAACTTCGCAAAAAAATTGAGGACAATCCAAAAAACCCCCAATACATTCAAACCATCTGGGGGGTCGGATATAAGTTCACACCTTAATACAACATAGCTTCATTCCGATCACCATGGCAGGGACTCGGTAATTTTATCAATTTCCTGTTGTACCTTCTCCAATACCAAACGCAGTTCCTCTTCTTTGAACAACGGACGGAACAAGAGTGATTCCAATTGGAGAACTGCACACATCAGGTCCACTGCATGCAGATTCGCAGCTACGCCTCGAAGAGAATGAACACTACGAATGACATCAGCAATCTGCTGTTGCTGAAGTTGAATCGCCAGTTTTTTCTGAAACGAGCCATACTCCATTCTGAATTTCGTGAGCGCATATTGCAGAATATGTGGCTTGCCGTCCATCTGTCTGATCGCCTTATCTGCATCAATTCCATTGATCTCCCTTATGCCTTTTAGATCAATCCATATTTCCAAAATGTCTGCGAGCTGTTGTTCATGTATGGGCTTAGTCAGGATGGCATTCATACCTGCTTCAAGATATAATTCATGGTCCCTTTTTAAACCATTCGCTGTAAGCGCAATAATGGGTGTACGATCATATTTCCTCATCTTGCGAATGTGTCGCGCTGCATCAATTCCGTTCATAGCTGGCATATAGAGATCCATCAGAATCAGTTCCCATGTTTGTTCATCCAATTTCTTCAAAACCTCTGTGCCACTGTCTGCCAGTGTCACCTTGAATCCGGTATGTTCCAGCATGGCCCGAATGACCAGTTGATTGATTTCATGATCTTCAGCGATCAGAATGTGCCCTTTGGATTTAAGCAAGTAGGATTCATCACCTTCTATCATCCGCTTTTTCTCCAATGGCCCTTCACCCTGAAGTGCAAGTAATACTTCGAACAATCCCAGACGTGTAATCGGTTTGATCATCATGAGATCCGGGCGAAAGGATCTCTCCTCACTCCACAGGGCATTTTCACTAAAAGCATGGGTATAACCCACCATTTGAAATTTGGTTTGATTCATTCGCTTCATGAAACTGTCCCATGACGATCCGTTGACGGTCTCCTCTGCATCCATATCCATCATCATGATCATGGAACTTGCCCCATCTACATGATGGACATACCAATCACTTTCCATCATATGGTTCAAGGAAGTATACAGCGTCGGATTCATCCCGAATGAATAGAGCAGCTGCTTCAGATTTGCGCCCATCCGTTCATCATCTTCAATGATAACCACATCATTCGCACCATATAGGAGAGGGTGTGTCTGCAGGGAGAAACTCTCTTCTTCTTCTGAATCTGCAAGTTCAAATATCAAGTCGAATGAAAACAGACTGTACTCTCCCAGCACGCTATCCACCCGCAAGCTTCCTCCCAAAGAGGTGACCAGAAGGTAACAGATGACCAGCCCAAGACCAGAGCCACCATATGTTCGATACGTCGAGGGTTCCGCTTGAGTAAACGGGACAAAGAGCCGTTCCAATTGTTCGGGTGACATTCCGATTCCCGTGTCCTGTACCTCAAAACGGACATGAACTCGCTCCGCCTCCAATGAAAGAACCTCTGCCTGCAACGTTACATATCCATGCTCCGTAAATTTAATCGCATTACTGAGCAGATTCAATAAGACCTGTTCAAGTCGGAACGGATCACCAATCACCGTTAATGGCAGATCGGGATCGGTTGTAAAAATCACTTCGATATCTTTGTGCCCGATGGCCACACCGATCTGATCTGCCACACGTTTGATCACATCCTCTGGTGAAAAAGAGACCTTCTCCAACATCAGCTTGCCTGCCTCAATTTTCGAAAAATCAAGAATATCATTTACGAGGGCAAGCAAGGTTTGGGAGGACGCATTGATTTTACTCAAATAATCCTTTTGTTGTGGAGATAGATCTGTCCGTTGAAGCAACAACGAAAAGTTGATAATACCGCTCAGTGGGGTACGAATCTCGTGGCTCATGAATGCGAGAAACTCACTCTTTGCCTGGCTTGCTTTGTCAGCCTTAACACGTCTATAGTGATCCGAAATGTCATGAATAACTGCCTTAATTTTCTCACTCGAGTTTAATACTTTAACAGGGGATAGGTGAACCCGAACATGCTGCTCATGACCTTCTCCAACAATAAAACTCAGTTCCGTATCCTGTGCTATTTTGTGATGTAAGGCTTTTTGGAAAACGAACAACCAGGTCTCCAGCTGCTCAATGAACAACAATTCTTCAAGCTGACGCCCAATCACTTCCTGCCTGCCGAGACCGAGAACATCCAGAAATTTCTGATTCACTGACACAATACATCTGTTGTTATCCAAACCGACAAACCAGTCTGCCGACACTCGCTCAAGTGTTCGATATCGCTCTTCACTTTCTTGAATCCTTCGTTTAACCGCTCTGTGCTCCGTAATATCAAGTCCATATCCCACGACATATTTCACCACACCCTCTTCTCGCAGAGGGCGAACGTTCACCAGCGAATAGTAACCTCCATGCTCAATCTCGTAAAAAAAAGATTCCCCTTCCCATGCCCGGTTAAACTGCTTTCGCAGAAATTCTACCTTTTCCTGAGGTAAAATATCCAATGTGCCCAGTTTGTAATCTTGCTTCAGACTACTCATATCCAAGCCCAGTCGGGAGAGCATCTCTCCCTCAAGCACAAGATACTCGAATTTTCCGTTCTGTTTTCGGATTTTAAAAGTAAAACCCGGCTGCATACGAAGCATCTCTAGCATTTCCTGATCCCTCTGAATGACCAATCTCCTATATCGATGATTTTGGTTCAGATAATACAGGAATAATATAACGGAGAGCAGGCAGATACATTGAAAAAAGAGAATCTGCCCCATCATTAGCAGAGAAGGGGAATTGGTCTTTAGTGCAGAAAACTCATACACAGTAATCAACAGCAACGCTCCGGACAACCACTTCTGTATAAATCCCCTGATATACTTAAAGATCAGACATATGGCTACAACAAATAATAACTCTGTCAACGCATACTGCCAGTTCTCCAACAAGGGATTACGCCCCATATTAATCCGAAACATCCACATGAATGCAAAAGTAACGAAAGCAGAGCCACTCCCACCAAAATAAGCAGCAAGCAGATACACAATGGCCCGGAAATTCAACAATGTACCATCCTCAAGCACAATAGAGAAATAATAGAGCGCCGTGCCCAACATGCTCAGCGTAATACCAATAATGATCCGAGTCGTGATGGATGTTGAACGGGTAGCATTTGTATGGTTCAAATAGTGATGAATTAGGAAAACAAAGATCAAAATTAGCGTGAAATTTAATACAAGATCGCGTAGCAAATGGTCACCGTCCACATTACGACTTCAGGATTTCATGCATTCAATGAATGTTGTCAGATTCATGGTCGCAGTTCCTCAGTACACAAATCATAGTATGCCGTGCTCCCTTATTCAATTGACGATATTGACCATTTTTTTGAAAATAATTACTGCTTTCAGCTAACATCCCCTTATCACCAAACAACGTTTTTTTTCATGAAAATTCATCATTAAATATGCTGATATAAAAAAGAGAATCATCCAAATGAACCGATGTAATTGTAACTTGGGCTTCCCACACTTCCTGATCAACCTTCATCAGTTTGGCAACGCCGGACCAGGTCTGATTGCCTCTCCAGTGGGTATCCATTAGCAATCGGGCAGGCTGACCTATGGTGCTCTCCCGTGAGAATCCTGTTTTGGTTACATAAACGGAATTCACATCCAGAATCACACCCTCCTCATCTGTAATCATGACCGCATCCGTTAGCAGTAAGAAGGCTTTGAGTTCCAGTTGCATGGTTGTCCACTCCCTCTAATGAAACATGATGTGATGCTGTCCCTGTGTGATAATCTCTTCTACGATCCCGTTTAATACTTAAACTGTCTAATCAGGCGCTGCAGCTCTTCAGCCAGGGTAGACAAGCCACGAGCCGAGGAAGAAATCTGCTCCATCGCTGCCAGTTGCTCCTCTGAGGAAGCGGCCACTTCTTCGGAAGTTGCGGCGTTGCCTGACGCAATTCCTGCCAACTCATTGGATACAGCAGATACTTCCTGTACACCTGCTGTGATCTCTTGCGACGTGGCAGCAATCTCTTCAATCTGAGGTGTCGTTTCCCGCATGCTATCCAGAATACGTTCAAACTTCCGAATCGCTTCTGTAGAGATGTCCATGCCCTCTCCAACCTCTGAAGTCACCTTCTCCATCATGCGAACGGAAGCAGCCATATCTTCCTGTACCGCCGTAGTCAGCACGGTGATTTCATTGACGGACTGCCCGGATTGCTCTGCCAACTTGCGAACCTCTGCTGCTACAACAGCGAATCCATTGCCATGTGTACCTGCACGAGCAGCTTCAATGGATGCGTTCAGCGCGAGCAGGTTTGTCTGTTTGGCTATATTTCCGATTAACTCCGTGATCGCTGAAATTTGGTGTGATCGTTCATATAACGCTTGAATCAATTGGTTTGTCTGTGCTACCGTCTCTTGAATCGATTGCATCTGACTCACCGTCTGCTTGACGGTGTTGCCGCCTTCTTCTGCTTGTACGGTTGTATGTTTCGCCAAATCAGCAACTTGTATGGAACGTTCGGCGATTCGTGTTATCCCAATTGTAATTTCATTCATGGCCTGATGGTTATGTTCAATACCTTCGGTCTGTTTCTCCGCACCACTCGCAATTTCCTGAATGGCTAGCGCTACCTGCTCACTGGCTGCACTGGTTGATTCCGCACTCTGAGTCATTTCATCCGATGAGATGACTACCTGACTAGCGCTGTTCTCCACATTTTGAATCAGCACACGCAGATTGTGCTGCATTTTGCCAAAGGCATCACTCAGTTCACCAATCTCATCATGGCTTGTGCTAGTAATGGTTTGGGTTAGATCCCCTTCACTCACCTGGATCGCCTGATCCTTCAACTGACGAATGGGTCTAATGATGGATCGCATCACAAGCCAGATAATCACAATACCAACGACGAGGCAGGAGACAATAACAATAATCATTCGTTTTAGAATTGGTGCTGCCGCATCGTCTACCTCAGAAGAGAACATGGTGCCAGCGACCTTCCATCCCGTGGATGCATTCGTGGCGTAATACATCACTTTATCCGTTTGATCAACGGTATATTTGAAATTGCCCGATTCATTCGCATACACCGGTTTCCAAAAATCCTCTGTTGCATCTGTTCCGGGTTCTACCGTGGGATGGTAGATATACTTTTCGCTGGCATCCAATAGGATCAGATATCCCTGTTCTCCCACGTTAATTCCACTTACCAAGGTACTGATATTCGACAGATTCAGATCCAGCTGGACTACACCAGATCGGCCATTCAATGCCTTGGCGATGGTGATGGTGATTTCGTTTGTCTCGGCGGAAATATAAGGGTCTGTAACAATGACCTGCTCTGGAGTACCCATCGCTTCTGTGTACCATGGTCTTGTTCGCGGATCGTAATCTTCAGGCATCTCCGCATCAGAGGACATCAGATACACTCCTGCCTCTGTGCCTACACCTATGGTGATGATATCTGTGTTCTGCGCAGCATACCCCTTCAATTCGTTCACAACCCGAACCTCGGCATCTTCTTGTCGTAATTGCTCTGCAAGTGTATTCGCATAATATTCAATGTGATTCCGCTTGGCATTGACTGAAAGATCTATCGTTGCACTGGCAAGTTTCACATTTTCCATCGCACTATGTAAAATTTGCTTCTCCACTTCATCTTTTGCACTGTTATACGATAAAACTCCAATACTGAACGAAGGAATGGCCAGGAAAGCAATAAAGGACACCACCAGCTTGGTCTTAAAGTTCTTATGCATCTTGTTGAACCAGGTCGATTTGCTATTTTTTCGGGACAAATTTCTCTACCTCTTCCAGATTAATTTTAGTTTTACTTGATCTACTTATAAGTTGAACTAGTGATTATTTACACTTGCCACTCCGATGACAGAACAACCTTCCAATCGCTGAATGATTCATACAACTTATATAGCTCTTGTATAGCTCTCATAGATTGTAAACCATCTTTTCAAAAAACTAGGTCTCACTTCTTGTGAAAAACACTCTTTACACTACAAAACTCGAACAAATCTCTTAATTTATAATCCAAAAGAACTATTTTCAAACAAATTATACGAAAAAACTATTAAATAAAGTGTTCCGGGGATATGACCAAATTGTTAACTTTCTAAATACTTGTTAATAAGCACGCGGACGACAAAAAAAAGATCCAAGCGTTATCGCTCAGATCTAAAGGTTATTTACATTGGACCAACGTATTCTCTATTTAAATGCCGGGATCGCGATATCTGCATATTTCTCTTCGAAGAAGGCTTTGACCTCTGGACCCGCCATGCGTTTGGCCAGCTTCTGGATCGCTTCGGAGTCCTTGTTATCCTCACGGGCAACCATGGTGATCGCAAAATGGCAATCATCCTTCTCGGTTAACAATGCATCCTTTTTCGGTGTAAGACCAAGCGGACTGGCATATGCCGGAGTCATGGCTACCAGATCAGCATCATCCATCATGCGAGCCAGCATCAACAAATCCACTTCCTCAAACTTGAAGTTCTTTGTATTCTCGGTGATGTCTGCCTGTGTGGCGTTAAAACCTACGCCCTCTTTCAGCTTAATCAATCCGTTCTGCTCCAGCATCACAAGAGAGCGACCAATGTTGGAAGGATCGTTTGCAATTGCAATCGTTGCACCTTCTGGCAATTCCTCAATCGTTTTGTACTTTTTGGAGTAGCCGCCATAAATGGCATTATAGATAGGCTGTACAGCCACCAGATTAGCATTGTTCGCTTCATTATACTGGGTCATGTAAGGCACGTGTTGGAAGAAATTTGCATCCACTTCCTTGTTCGCCAGTGCCGTATTCGGCTGTACGTTATCTGATAACACAACAACTTCCAGGTTAACGCCATCTTCCTTCAATAGCGGTTTAACAATATCGAGCACATCTGTCATCGGTGGAATCAACGTGGCTACCTTCAGCGTAACTTCTTGTGCAGCTTGTGTATCTTCTTTTGTTCCTTCAGCCGCAGGTGTTTCTTCTTTTTTGCCACAAGCAGCTACAACCAGCATTACTGCAAGCAACATAAGCATCATTTTCACTTTCATTTCATGTCTACCCCTCATCGTATAATCTGTATTGGTTATTCGTAATAATGCACGGTCCAACCGTTCAGGATCTGCGATCCAGCCAGTGGGACAGTCTGCTACCTGTGAATTGGATCATCTGTACCAGGATAATCATAATGATGATCGTAAATACCATAATCTCCGTTTCGAAGCGCTGATAACCGTAGCGAATGGCAAAATCGCCAACCCCGCCGCCACCTACAATACCCATCACCGTCGAGTAAGAGATGAAGCTAATCGTAGCTGTCGTGAGTCCCAGTACAAGACCAGATCGTGCCTCCACGTACAAGAATTTCACCACAAGTTGCATCGTTGATGCCCCCATGGAAGCAGCAGCTTCAACCACTCCCCTCGGTACATCCAGCAACGCTTGTTCCACCAGTCTGGCGTAGTAGGCAATCGCAATAACCGAGAGTGGCACGGTTGCCGCCAGTGTACCTATGGATGTTCCCACAACAATCCGAGTGAATGGAATCATGAATACAACCAGTAGTAAGAATGGAAACGAACGAACGATGTTAACGATACTTCCGAGTACAAAGGACAGCGTTTGGTTCTGATACCGTTGTCCTCTCCGAAATAAGTACAACAGAGTACCCAGAGGTAACCCAATCAGAACAGCTGCCGCAATGGAGATGCCCACCATGACAAAAGTCTCTCCGATCGCCTGCCATATCTCATGCTGATATTTCAGCACAGACTCAGGTAACTTCATGACTTGTCCTCCTGTTCTGCCTGACGGAACAGAGACGAACCTGTCATCCCGTATTCGTCCCCCGCAAGCAAGGAGGTCAGCAGATCAGGCTGCGGAGCAGGGATACTGCTCACTTCCGCTTTAGACAACGTACGAACGAGTCGCCCATCCTTCATGACGGATATCCTGTGACATAGTCTGCGAGCCACTTCCATCTCATGCGTCACTACAACAATGGTCACGCCCAGCGTTTCATTGATATGACGCAGCACATCCAGGATACCGTTCGTGGTCTGTGGATCAAGCGAAGAGGTCGGTTCATCACAGAGCAGCACATCCGGACGACTGGCCAGCGCTCGTGCAATCGCCACACGCTGCTTCTGTCCTCCGCTAAGCTGAGCAGGATATTGACCCGCCTTGTCTTCCAGTCCAACAAACCGCAACACCTCAAGTCCACGTTCAACTCGCTGCGCACGGGGCGTACCCGCAAGCTCCAATGGCATGCAGACATTGCCACTCACCGTTCGGTTACTGACAAGATTGAAGTGTTGAAAGATCATGCCAATGGATCTTCGTGCCTGACGCAGACTCTGTTCATTCATCTGGGTCAGGTGCTGCCCATTCACAACAACCTCACCATCATCCGGCTTTTCCAATCCGTTGAGCATCCGCAGAAGTGTGGATTTGCCTGCACCACTTGATCCGATGATGCCATGTATTTCTCCTTGTCCCACTTCGAGGGACACCGAGCTTAATGCTTCGAATCCCTGATCTGCACGGGAACCGCGCTCGATATAACGTTTGCTTACACCATATAATGAGATCATGGAGAGTCCTCCCGTGAATGATCATGCATGGTTCTTCAAGAACACATGAAGAAAGCCCGCACAGCCGATAACCGGAGCGCGAGCAAGCCTGTTCATTTATAATAAATCAACATCCCTTACGAGACAAGCTTTTAAGGTGAGATTGCCTCCTGCAGGCGGCTGGCTTCATATACACGAAAACGTCCGTTGGACGAACCCACATAGACTTCATTACCGATCCGGTTAATCATTCCATTCTTCGCATCCCGGTCCCGGTGCTCCGGGTTTCCCATCACAACGTCATGTACACGACCTAACAGTGCTCCATTCTTTTTGTTCATTACGAGCAGATTCTCGTCCATGGGCAACAGCAACTGATCATCAATGACCAGATAACTTCCCTGATTCGTCGGATGCCTTAGTGTTGCAATCGTATCTTTGGCATTCCAACGCGTCTCCCCCGTTTTATAATCCACAGCCGCCAGGTAGCCATTCTTAATCACATACATCTGATCCTCTTCCACCAGTCCTCGTTCAATCTTGCCCTTGTGCGTCCAGCGTGTTGTGCCTGTCTTGGCATCATACAGGGTGGTTGTAAAATCTTCATATTCTCCGTAATGATTGCCATTCTTGTTCTCACGGATCAACAGCATGCCATCATTCAGCTCCTCAAATCTCTGTCCTACCCGAGCAGGGAATTGGGCAAGCTTTTTCCCCGTGTTCAGATCAAGCAGAAGCCACTGATTATCTAGTGATAGCCATCTTTCAGCATTCGTGGTTGCAAAGGGATCAAGACGTTCAATTCCACCAGTATATGGATCATTCCAAAATTGTTCTATGGTGGATCGTTTGCCCTTCAAGCTCCATACGGTTCGGCCCGATTGCGGATCGACTGCAACCAGCTTATTCTTTTCCCAATACAACACATAGGGGTCATCTGCACTCTTGTTCAATATTTCATAACCCGTAGCCAGTTTTCGCGTCCACAATGTTTTTCCGTTTGCACTGTCCAGAACCGTTAACCAACTGTTGCTTGAGCTCTCAACAACCGGGTTATCCACAACCACAACGTTCTTAGCAGCGGTGATGCCATTTAGTCTAAAATTTTGCTTAGGAGTGTACGTCCACATGACCTTTCCGTTCTTCAAGTTCAGATGACGAATACGATCCACGTATTTTTTCTTATCAGGGTCATAATCGGTGTAGATTGTAACGTATTTGCGCTCTGCATCCACCTCTGCCTGCTGTCTTCCAAAGCCCCCATTAATCCCCCATAATTTCTGGCCCGAATGTCGGTCAAGAGCATATATGGAACCTTCGTAGTAATCCCCGCTAAATCCACCGTCATCCCCTTTCATCAGGAGTACATCATCCGTGGCTGCTTGTAAAAAAGTGTAGTTAATATCCCCCTGGTTGGTCCATACCGGTTTCCAAGGGATTGTCGTTGGCAGTGTTGTGCCATAGATTTTTGTTGTGAACCCATATTCATCCGCCCGACTGATGTTCCAATCGGAAACGACAGCATTTCGATTATCCTGTGCTAAATTCCAGCGTGTTCTGACCAGTCTGCCATTCTTGTTGAATGTGACCAGAAATTGCGCATCTTCCCGCTCATATCTCCAGGTCTGTCCAATACTCATTGAATAACCCGTGAAATTTAGATTGCTTGAACTCTCTTTCCAATCCGGCTCGCCTAACCACCCAGCCACTTGTTTGGAGGTGGTTGCCTTGTTCAGCTTAATATCTGTCAGATGGCGTATAACCGAAGTTGGCAGCGATGCATCCTGTTGGAACCAACCATCCGCCACATTCATCCGCTGTTCTATAGCCTGTGCCTTGATCCAGAAGAGTCCTGGCCGATACGTGGAGGATTCTTTATTCCAGACTCGTGGGGCAATGGAGACCCCATACCAGCCTTTCCACTTTGCAACAATAACAGCCTTATCTGTTAGCGCTTTCTCAAAAGACCAAGTTGTAGAACTATCCGGAGCCAGATACAGCTTGCTGCCTGATTGGAGTGTGAAGCTTTGGGGAGCTGTTTCCGTCATGCTTCTGCTCTCCTTCAGGGCATACCAACTTGGCAGCCAAAAGTCTCCATGCTCGGTTGACTTAAGCTGCACCCACTCACCTCGAACCGAGGCCAACGTATACTTTTCGTTTTTTGTTGTATAGTATTCAATCCCCAGCTTGTCAGCAGCCACACTGCCGTCCCTTCTGTTTTTGAACAGAGGGATGTCATTCATAAGCGTAACGGTGTCTCCTTGTTTGTAAGCTAACTTTGCAGTTAAGACTTGGGAACTTGCCCCCAATGCTTGTGGCGTTGTAGCCAAAGCTTGTCCTTCAAGGGCGACCATTTTGGAATCCAGCAGCATCCAGCCCGTCAACAGCACAGCTGATAATCCAGTCATGGTAATCCATTTGTACCCCGTTCTCTGCCAGTCAGGACCCGTCTTCACTCTCGTTCATCCCCATTCATTAGAAGTTATTTCCAATAGAGACGCAGTAAAAAGGAAAAAGTTACCGTTTACCTCAATATATTTCTATCTATCTGCCCGTATTACCTTACATCCACCATCGTAGCATGATAAGGAAAGGTAACCCCGATGTAATAAGCAGCTGTTAAGGTGAGCATATAATAAAATACAAACCACAGATCAGCTCTCGAATAGCCAATCTGAATGTAATACGTTCGGCTCGCGCCATCTGTGAACCCTTTCGCTTCCATCGCTACCGCCATTCGCTGTGCACGGCGAATACTCTGTGCCAGCAGCGGAATAGCGTAACGCTTGAGTGTACGATACACATTCCAGCGAGAGCCGCGTTGCTGTGTTCCACGAATACGAATCGCATAACGGAGCGTCTGGAATTCATCCAGCAAAATGGGGATCATGCGCATCGCGGCCAGAAAGCTATAGGCATATTTTGCGGGAAGCTTCCATTGCTGCATCAGGGAATAAAACAGCCGTACTGGTTTTGTCGTAAGACCAAAAAGCAACCCAGCCGCGGCCATAGTCAGCGAGCGAAAACCCAAGTGCAGACCGCGATAGAAACTCTCTTCGGTTATATGGATCAGTCCCCACTTATACCATGTGGTCTCGCCCTTACCAAACATCATCATGCCTGTAGACGTGGAGATAAACACCAGAATGAATGGTGATGCGTACAGCATCAATCTGTACCACGGATGACCTGTCCAGCACAGTAACAGTATCATCGCCAACGCAACGTTGGCCATTACATTCAGATTGTGAATGAGGATAACGATGACAAACATCATCGTCAGAATGATCATCTTTAATCCCGCATTGACGTTATGAAGCCAGGTTTCACGGTGAGGAAACGACAGTTGCATCAGATAACCTCCCCTCATCTACCGTCCAGATTCGGGTGCAATATCTTTTTACAATTTCACGATCATGGGTAACCATAACAATAGCTGTTCCCTCTCTCCGCAATTGCTCCAGCTGTGCTAACATGGCAAACGTATTGCGTGCATCCTGTCCAAAAGTAGGTTCATCCAACAGCAATATTCGCTGCTCTCTCACCAGTGCAGAGGCAACGCTCAAGCGTCGTTTCTGCCCCATCGATAATTGGTAGGGATGGCGCTCGGACAGGTCTATTAGCCCAAATTGATTCAACATATGATCAGTCCTGACAAGTCTTTCTTCCGTTGTCAGCCTGCCCCCCAGCAATGAGAATTCTACTTCTTCCGCGACCGTGTTGGTCACAAATTGAAACTCCGGGTTCTGAAATACAAACGCAATTCGATCTGCAAGCTGCTCCGTTTTGCCAGAAGGCTGACCTTCCACCTCATAATGACCTGTTGTTTTCAGGATATTCATCAGAGATAACAACAATGAACTCTTGCCAGCTCCATTAGCTCCGACAATACCAATCCAGTCTCCATGCCATACCTTGGCCTGCTCCACCTGAATGAAAGGTGTTTTCCCACGCCATCCGGTGAACTGTTGCAAGTCCAGTGCAGGCTGGTAGGCGGGTGATAAAGGCGATAAGGATGAGACGTGAGATATGAGGGATATACCCGGTGTATCGGATAAGCCAGACGATCGCTGTGCTTCCAAACTTGAGATGCCGTGATCCACACACACTTGAATCTCTCCAGAAGCACTTCCCTCTTCTTGCCTAGCTGCCTGCTCTTGCTCCTCCCATATGCCTGGATACCAGATTCCATAAGCCTTCAGCTTGCCCCGTTCATCCGTAAATACCTGCTGTGCTGGCCCATCCGCCACAATCTTTCCTTCAGGTGATAACACAATGATGCGGTCGACCATATCCACAATCTCGTTTATTTTGTGTTCAACGATGATGATCGTTTTGTCACTGGCGATTCGTTTGACGGTATCCCACACCTGGGAAGTCCCCTCATCATCCAGCAGTGCAGTGGGTTCATCCAAAAACAATACCTCCGGGTCCATGGCAAGCATCGAAGCAATCGCAAGACGCTGCTTCATCCCCTGAGACATGGACTGGATCAATACACGATTCTGTTCAAAGGATAACCCCACTTGTTTCAGATAATATTCAATCAGAGCAGGCATCTCTTCACGCGGAATATTTCGGTTTTCCAGAACAAATGCGATCTCTTCATCCGTAAAGGACATACAGAACTGGGTATCCGGATCTTGAAAGACCACTCCTGCTTTGGCGGGAACCTGAATATCATCACATTTCATCGGAATCTCAACCGAACGTGGTATCAGACCGCTCAGAATTTGCAATAACGTTGATTTACCGGAGCCACTCGGGCCAAGCAACAGCACTTTCTCTCCTTGACGCACAGAAAGAGACAAGCCTTGAAATACCAAGGCTTTCTCTCCCGGGAACTTGCATCTTAGATTAGTCACACTTACCGCTTGCGAATTCTCTTCCCCGTTCATCTAATCCAGCGCCTCATAATCTTGTTTGGATACCGGTCTGAGCGAACGCGTTACACCAGTCAGTTCCAATGCTTTGGCGAGATAATAAGCGAACACTCCAGCAATCAAGATGCTTCCAATGAAGCGGAATCCGATAAATAACGTGTAGTTCCAGGCCGAGAGTGAATCAATATACCCGTACTGGTAATCCAGCAAAAGCGAAGTCGCTGCGGCTCCTATGGCTGCAAGACAGGTGACAAACAGATTGGTTTTGCGATACAAAAATGCGGCGAAGAATATCTCGGCTCCCAATCCTTGCAACAGACCGTATACAAGTGTGGACATGCCCCATTCACTACCCAGAAAAGCACTTACCGTTGATGCCGCAACTTCGGCAAGAATAGCCACGCCTGGTTTACGAATGATAACAAAAGCAAACGTGCCCGCCATAAACCACATGCCGTAGATCATCTGCTCCGCATGAACACCAAATGGTTTCATCAAGTCATATGTAGGTCCCCATATCTTGTAAATTACCCCAAACACTACTGCGATCACGATGGTTACCAGAATATCCGTTAGTTTCAATCGCTTGTTGCCTGCTGTTGTTGCCATGTTCTCTACGTCCTTCCTTTGTTCCCTGTGGGGGTTATCAAATTAAACGAAAAAGCCTCCCCGGTTCCGGGCAGGCCTTACGTACAGTGGACAATCTTCACAATGATGTATTGGATGGATGTCGGAAATACGGAATATCAACCAGCACCCCTCCGCCCTGGCAGATACACCACCACAGTTCAAAGAGGTCTGTTGTTCATCCACGTTCATTCCCACAATTCACCCTTACATATCGCAAATCCATGTTCTCTACGCTGGCATTACCCAGATCAGATGTACGGTCAGCGGCACAAGGCCACTCTCTCAGCCCAACTTCATTGAGCTCCCGGTTCACTTATTTCATTGCTTCTAATGTACATCAGATGGGTATTTGTGGCAATCCCTAGAAAAAGCATCATACTTCATTTGGGGTAACAGGGGAAAGAATCTGATGGTTCACTTTCCATAATATGAAACATTTAGGTTATGTAGTCCGTCTTAAACATTTAGAAGGGAGATTGATAGTGATGAAAGATTACAATTCTGTTTGGCAACTTAAAACATGGAAAATGGTCCTTGCCGCTTCGATACTCACCGCAGGCACGGCACCTGCCTTACTCTCATCCACTGTGGCGGAAGCCGCAACAACTAAACCTAAACCGACAGCTTATATTAACAATGTTCAAGCTCAATATGATGTTGTCATACGGCAGGGTATTACGTACGTGGCATTGACGGAGCTTCAATTCCTCGGCAACTATACGTTTGGTTACAATAACAAAACAAAAGAGATCAGCATTAGCACAGGCAGCGATAAGTATGTCCTTACACCTAACAGCAAAACAATGAAGAAAAACGGTCAGAATGCGACATTATCCTCAGCGCCGATTCTGGTGAATGGTAAAGCGATGCTTCCGCTCCGTGCCATCGGTGAAGCTTTTGGTGCCAAGGTGCAGTGGAACCAGAAGGCCAAGGAAGCCTACATTTACACTACCGACGCTACGATTGTAAAAGAATATAACAGTTCCGATCTGACTGTGGCGCGTGAAGCCGCACTGCATCTGCCACGCTTCTCTGAACTGGGACAAGCACGTCTGGACATTCGCAATCCTTTGGGTCCGGTGGATTCATCCATTGAATACATCTTTGAGCAAGGTAAAAAAGATCGTTTCTTCGTTGTTGAGGATAACGATCTGATCAGTTATTATATCCTTAAAAATGGAAGTGCACTGCTACAATGGCAGGCTAACATCAGCAAAAATGCCGGAACCATCGGTGACCTGTTCTTTATTAAAAACAAAGCCGTTGCTGAAGCAGGGACTCGTCCTTCCGTAGCAGGTCAAACACTCGTATCATTTAAGTACTCTCGCATGCTTGAAGAAACCTCTTACGAAATCATGAACAAATTGGGCTCTATTGATACCGGTTCTGTTGTCCCCGAGAAAGGCAAAGTCATCGTTGAAGTTCCGGGAGAGCAATAATTTGAGCATCCTCTATAAAACATTGCTCAGCAGAACTATACTATGACATCTGCATTACAAAGAGCGTCCCACAAAGTCATTGTAACAATGACCTTGGAACGCTCTTTTTGGCGTTATATTTTAACTTCAAATTACAAGCAGAGCTTAAACTTTTACCAACTCCAGCGATTCAATCTTCTGTCTAATATTGCGTGTTCCCAGACTGGCTCGTTTTCCCTGAAGCAAACCCCTTGAACAACGTTGGTACTTTGGAATAACGGGTATTCGTAATTTTCCCTTGTGATGTGCTGCTGTCTGTACGCATAATCGAATCTTTCACATTGGAAATGTTGGAGTTATCCAGCGTCATGTTAACTGCGAAGGAAGTTCCACCATTTTGGCGAACCAGTTTGCCAATATCATCTGCACGGAAATTTTTGATGTTAATTGTTCCAGCTGCATTCATCTGGAACACTTTATCATAAGCCTTATACGCTGCCCCACCGGTAATGTTAACCGTTCCGGCAGACTTCAATGTCAGTGCATCCTCGCCCACGTCCTGCCAGACCACATTCGATATATTACAGTTGCCATAACAGTGAACACCATCAGCAGCTGGTGATCCAATGTTTACGTTTTTGAGCGTGGCCCCTGCCTCCAGACGGAAGACTGGCTTCTGATTTTCTGCTTGAGATCCGTCGCCCAGTGTGGAAGGATTAGCTACAAATGTTTTGCCTTGACCATCATAGGTCGTGCCCTTTGGAACCACAATGGTTGAATTTACAACCGTAGGCGCAGCCGCAGCCGGAACTGCACCAAATATAGAAGCAACCAAACCAGCGGACAGTAACAACGTCAACATTTTTTTCATAACTTTATTCCTCCCTTATTCTCTCGTTTTTTGGTAGTGTACAGCCTGGGCTTGTACTGGAAGATCGTCAGAGGTGCACCTCTGTCCGATCTACAACCTAATCTTACCAAATAAGGGAGGTAACTAGAATAATCATTAGATCAGATATATCATGACAACGCACAATCCCTGTCATATCGGCATTTTTTGCATATCAGGTTTCTCAAACAATATGCTGATATCAACCTCTGGTATGCTCATTTGTAACGTATGTACCCCTCACTTAATCCCCAATAACAAAAAAAGACCACTACATTTGTCTCCAAATGTGTGATCTTGAATGTCTTCTGGCTTGCTGATATAAAATATCAGGCTCCAAATCTCTGACGATAACCGCACTTTCTACACAACTCTTCTACAGCTTCGCGTTTGGAGAAGCCATATACCAGATTGTTCGCTCGCTCACCCTCAATAATCTCCGAGAATGACTTCTCGTGCACATTACCCAGGTTAATCACACCCTCGCCATCGAGACAGCATGGAACCACCGTTCCATCTACAAGCACAGCTGCCTGACCGCGAAGTGCATGGCAAAAGCCTTTACCGTCATCTTCAGGCGCATCCAGACTTGGCCACTGGAACTCATGGTCCTGATTCAGGTATACATTCGGGGCAATTTTGACCCCACTGCCTGGAACTACTTTTTCCTCAATGCGGAAGTCGAGATTGAATTCACGTTCCAATACTTCAAGGGTCTCCCGATTTCGATTCATCTGAGCATTTGTGAAGTTATCCTGCGTCAGATTCCAAAGTCGGAATGAGATGATGACATTGTGCTTAACGGCCTCGTGTACAAAGGACAAAATATGACGCAGGTATCCGTCACGATCTGTTGAACCTTCATGCCCATCGAAGCTGTGCAGGGAGAAATTCATCTGCCGCAGCGCCGGTTTGCCAAGCAATTTATGCTGAGTCTTGGGCAGCAGTGTACCATTCGTTGTAATGTTCACCTTGAGTCCCTTCTCATGTGCGGAATCGAGCAACAGATCTATTTTGGGATGCAACAAGGGTTCACCTTTGACATGTAGATAAATATGATTGGTGTGTGGTTTAACTTGATCCAGTATATTGTTGAAGACTTCAGGATCAATGAATCCTTTGGCACGCTGTGTCTGCGGACAGAAGCTGCATGCCAGATTGCAGATACTCGTGATCTCAATATATACTTTTTTGAACGTTTTCAACTCGGGTCCCCATTCTGCTTCGGAGGGAGAACAATCCCGCCTGCATTTGTGATCCGGCCAATATGCGCCACCACTATTATATCGGGTTAGGGAGCCCAGGTAAATTGTTCAGTTGTTCGGGTCTGACTCCAAGTTCATCTCAAGAATTCTATCACGCTGCCTCTTTACAGTTCATGTTCAAGTGATATATGCTGAACACACAACTGCATATCTTGAACTTTTGCACTAGGGGAGCCTTGCGGCTGAGACGAATATGACTATTCGGACCCTTTGAACCTGATCTGGATCATACCAGCGGAGGGAAGTGGAGCGGCCTTTTAGTAAGCGGAATTTTTTCATGTATGTGAAGATAAATTGCGGATTTAACTTACAGACCCACTCATTTCTCCGGAAATGGGTGGGTCTTTTTTGTTCCTTTTGCAGAGTATAGGATGCCGTTGTTATTGCAGCAGTCTGACATCAAGGGGGTGAGGATCAGATGTATAACCATGTAACCATTCACAACGTAAGCTTTGCTTTTCCCGAAAAAAAGGATTCCCCTGTGCTCTCCAATGTGTCGCTTCAGGTTCAACAAGGAGAATTTGTCTCGCTCATCGGCTCCAGCGGATCAGGTAAAAGCACGCTCTTCAAGCTGCTCGCAGGCTTGCATGAACCAACGGTTGGCACCATCGATATAGCTGATGTCCCGCAAGGACAACGGCTCGGACGAGTCGCCTATATGCCACAGAAAGATCTGCTGTTATCCTGGCGAACCGTCATGGAGAACTGCATGCTTCCTTCCGAGTTTGCACCAGGCCGACAGGACAAGGACAAGTTACGTGCCAACATCCTAGCTGGATTGGCAAGGTTCGGCCTGTCGGGTTATGAACAGGCCTATCCAGATGAATTGTCCGGCGGCATGCGGCAGCGGGTGGCATTGCTTCGTACCTTGCTTACAGGCGGGCAGCTCATGTTGCTGGATGAACCCTTCGGTGCACTCGACGCATTAACCAAACGAGAAATGCATCGCTGGTTGCTGGAGCTGTGGGAGAGCTTTGGCCAAACCGTGATGTTCATTACACATGACATCGAAGAAGCCCTGCTGTTAAGTGACCGTATCATTCTGTTAACTCCAGGAGGGCAAGGTCAGCAGTTGCAGGAGATGACGGTTCCTTTACCACGCCCAAGGCATTCGGACATGATCTACGAACCGGCTCTCGTGCAGATGAGGCAACAACTGGAGGAACAATTGCATGCACGATAGAGCTGAGGTTAGCGTCTGGACGTGGTGTTCAAAGTGGCTCTCGAGGTCGTTTTCCCAATATGGTCTGTTCATTATGCTCATGTTCTTATTACTGGCGATCTGGGAAGTGATTGTGCGTATGGGATGGGTGCCCTCCTTCATCATTCCTGCACCCACGGCCATCGTAAGCTCACTGGTTAAGCATCGCCGTCTGCTGTTGACCATCCATCTGCCTGCTACCTTTATGGAGGTTGTTGTTGGTTTTGTCTTGTCCATAGTGACTGGAATTACGCTGGCAACAGGCATGCATATGAACCGATCGATTGAAAAGGCATTGTATCCCTTCATTGTAATTAGTCAGACCATCCCGCTGATCGCCTTGTCCCCCGTATTTATCTTGTGGTTTGGTTACACGTTGTGGAGCAAAGTCGCGGTGGTATTTTTAATCGCATTCTTCCCCATTGTGGTCAGTACCTACGATGGACTCCGCCAAGGCGATCCGGAGCAGCGTGAACTACTGCTCACCATGGGCGCCAACAAGTGGGATATTTTTTGCAAACTCCAGGTTCCGCTGGCACTTCCCTCTTTTTTCTCGGGGCTAAAGATGTCTGTGGTGTACTGCGTGGTTGGGGCAACGATTGGCGAATGGCTCGGTGGTAGCAAAGGTCTAGGGTACTTCAGCCGTCGTATGTCCAGCAACATGAACACGGATGCGATGTTTGCCGCCATTTTGCTGTTATCCCTGCTTGGGATCGTTTTGTTTGTACTGATTACCTGGCTGGAGAAACGATTTAGCATACGGCGTCATCGTCATGGAGGCAAAAGAAAGGTTGGATAATACTTAGACAGAAATTAGATGTAAATACAGTAGTTACAATCTTCAAAACAAAACATATCTTATGCACAATTTCAGCAGCATCTTCAATCAGTTCACTGTCACATTATCGTTAACATGCTGCTGTCCATTTTCTACAAATCAAAACGATGAAATGAGGAACTTCATTTATGAATAACAAAGGTATATACTCCTTGCTTCCCATCATGCTAATTAGCCTTTTCCTGATCATTAGCGGATGCAGCACCACGAATACTAGCAAAAACACGCCAACAACAGACTCTGCAACTAATGCACAGCAAACAGATCCGTCTGCAACCGAACCAACATCAGAGGCCAAAGATAAACTGTCTATCATGCTCGACTGGTACCCGAATGCAGTACACTCCTTCATCTATGTGGCTCAGGAAAAAGGATACTTTGCAGACCAAGGTCTGGATGTCGAAATTCAGATGCCTGCGGATACCAATGATTCGCTCAAACTTGTTGCTGCCGGAAAAATTGATCTGGCCCTAAGCTACCAGCCCCAAATCTTGCTCGCGCGTGGCGAGAACATTCCTGTACGTTCCATTGCTGCTGTTGTTCGGCACCCGCTTGTGCATCTGTTGACCGAAGCGAATGGCAACGTAAGTTCACCCAAAGATCTTGAAGAAAAGACTGTTGGTTATTCCTCCATTCCTCTGTACGAAGCGATGGTACGCACGATGATCAGTAAGGATGGCGGCAATCCCGACAACATAAATCTGGTCGACGTTGGGTTCGATCTGATTCCTTCGCTGGCTTCCGGACAGGCGGATGCGATTATGGGTGGTTTTATTAACCATGAACAATTGATTTTGGAGAAAGAAGGACATGCCATGAAATCGATTAACCCCGTCGATTATGGTGTGCCTGATTATTATGAATTGGTCCTGACTGCAAGTGAAGCTGGCATTGAAGCAAAAAAAGACCAACTTACCCGGTTCGTCAAAGCGGTCCAGGAAGGACAGAAATATGTGACTGAGCATCCAGAAGAAGCCTTGAGTATTCTGCTCGCTCATGAGAATGAAACATCACCGCTTGACCCGGAGATCGAAACCAAAAGCCTGGCAATTCTGCTACCACTCATGAATGAAGAAGGCCAACCATTTGGTCGGCAGGAAATGGAATCGTGGGAAAATGTACGTGCATGGCTCGTTGAACAGGATTTGATTCCTGAATCGGTGAAAGCCGAGGATGCTTTTATTACTCTGCAAGGAGAGTAAATAAAGGAGAGCAACGCGAATAAAGGAAAAGTGATTGAACATAAAGGGAATGAAAGCAATGTGATTAAAAGTAAAGTTAGCAAGAACGTGAGGATCGGATGCATAAAGGTTTGTGGAATGGAATTGGCCTGAAGCAAGCATCGGAGGATCAGAATTTATAACAATCCTAAGTGGCTTGATGTGCAATTGGGCAGCTTGATATGCGTTTGGGTGGCTTGTTGATATGTATTTGGTAATGTAATTAGCGCTTATCTTCAAGCCTACTGGGAGCTGAAACGCTCCTTAACTTGATCGAAACAGAGCATGCTACGACCGCTAACGAATCTGAGGCGTCCTATTCAGGGATTTGGAGCGGTTGCAGAAATCTAAAGAACCTGAAACATGTTATATCAGAATAAATAGCTGTTTGCAGCGTTTTGGTCAGGAGATTCTGGGAATAACGTGTCTGATGTTCCTTACATTTCAAAAGGAGGACCTGACAGCCAAATAAGACGTCCTGTGTTCTTTAGAAACATCGTCTGACCAGTCGTGCCCGATCATGCCCCAATCAGTTGGGTATCGACCAGCCTGGACCTCTTCAAGACACCGGTTGGATGCTAACATCCATCACACTATCTCTTGCCTGAGTTTGGAGAAATTCACTCTGTTCACTTTCTGTATTTTGTATCGTTTCGTTTTTTATTGTTTCGCTAGATATCGATCAGAATGATTCAATTTGTCTATATCCAGTTCCAAAAATCCATTTTAGTGAGTTATGAAATTGATTTAGATTTTACGTTTCTGCTTTTCCCGCATTAATGCATCTGGCTGTTGTTAGACTCTGCGCCCCAACTCAACAAGGCAACTCATATCCTATTATTCTGTTGAGTGACTCCAGATATCGGACTTCCGCCGATCGGGTTACTTCAAAACAAGGAGGAAATTATATGTCTTATCTGGAACGTGTTCGTACGCAAAATCCGCTGGTACACAATATCACTAACCTTGTCGTGGCTCCCTTCACAGCCAATGGTCTGCTTGCACTCGGTGCGTCCCCTTTTATGGCCTATGCTCATGAAGAGGTCGCTGATGTCGCCAAGATGTCAGGAGCCGTGGTACTCAACATCGGTACACTCGATGACAAAGTCGTTCAGGCAATCCGTCTGGCAGGCCAATCGGCTAATGCGCATCACGTGCCTGTGGTGCTTGATCCGGTTGGAGCTGGCGCAACCACTTATCGCACGGAAACCGTGCAAATGCTCGTTCGTGAACTTCGTCTCACGGTACTGCGCGGCAATGTGGCGGAGGTCGCCAATGTCATCGGTGAGAGTTGGAGTATTAAAGGTGTGGACGCAGGGTCAGGTGAGGGCGACCGAATCGGCATTGCGGAGCGGGCAGCGCATAAACTTGGCTGTATCGTGGTCATTACCGGAAAAGAAGATATTATTACTGATGGACAATCCACATTCCTCACGAGTAATGGTCATGCCCTGCTCACTCAGGTCACAGGTGCTGGCTGTCTACTCAGTTCGGTGATTGGTGCTTTTACAGCCATAGCGGAATCAGGAGCCGATCTTCTAGGCAGTGTTGTTGAAGCGCTCGCGTTTTATGGTGTAGCAGCTGAACTGGCGGCAGAGCGGACAACTCATCAGGGGCCGGGCAGCTTCCAGATTGAATTGTTGAATCAATTGGCACAAGTAACACCCGACCTCTTGGCAGAACGCTCACAGATCTGTCAGATCCGTGGAGGTGCAGTATGAGTATTGCTCAAGCGCTAACCATTGCAGGCTCCGATAACGGGGGCGGCGCAGGAATTCAGGCCGATCTAAAAACATTCCAGGAGCTTGGCGCATACGGCATGACCGTTATCACCGCTATTGCTGCCCAAAATACAACAGGTGTGCAGGGCGTTTTTCCCATCCCTTACGATGGCATTGCCCAGCAATTGGACTCGACCGGCGAAGACTTTCAACCAACCGCAACGAAGACTGGCATGTTATATAGTGCTGAGATTATTCGGCTAGTCGCTGAGAAATGGCAGCAATACCGTTGGTCGAATCTGGTCATCGACCCTGTGATGGTAGCCAAAGGTGGCGCCCCCCTTCTCCAGCAGGAAGCTGTAAAGGCGTTGGTTACGGATCTGTTGCCCCATGCCCTGATCACAACACCCAATATTCCGGAAGCGGAACTGCTTACCGGGATGTCTATCACCAATCTGAGCCAGCGGGAAGAAGCCGCAAGACGGATTGTACAGATGGGCTCAACGTATGCTTTGGTCAAAGGTGGTCATGATGAAGGAAGTGGCATGATCGTGGATGTGCTCTACGATGGGCAGTCTTTTCATTACCTGGAAAATGTTCGTGTGGTAACACGTCATACACATGGAACGGGGTGCACATACTCTGCTGCCATCACCGCAGAGTTAGCCAAGGGTTCACCTGTTCTGGCTGCCGTTACGACCGCGCGAGCATTCATTCAGGCAGCCATCGAAGATGAGCTGGGGATTGGGGCCGGACATGGGCCGACAAATCATTTTGCGTATCAGCGCAGACAGCGGGGTGAGCAGTGATGCACCCTTGGAATGCAGAAGCGGTACAACGCGCGATGCAGGTGTATTTAGTGATGGGCAGCGTCAATACAAAGCAAGACCCTATGGAAGTATTGCGCCAGGCCATTGCTGGCGGCATCACGCTGTTCCAGTTCCGTGAAAAGGGAACTGGCGCCCTGGTTGGCGAAGCTCGCATCACACTTGCGATGCGGCTTCGCGAGGTGTGCAGCCAGCACGGGGTCCCGTTCATCGTGAACGATGATGTGGAGCTGGCTGTAGCGGTGGAGGCCGACGGCGTGCATGTCGGCCAGGATGATGCGGACGCGGCGCTAGTACGCGCCCGCATTGGAGATGGGCGGATGCTTGGCGTATCCGCCCACTCCGTGGATGAGGCGCGCCGTGCGTTGCAGGCGGGCGCCAACTACCTTGGCGTCGGGCCCATGTACCCGACGCCCTCCAAAGCGGATGCCCACGCTGTGCTGGGCCCCGCAGTGGTGGCGGAACTGCGCGCCGCAGGCATCGCAGTTCCGATTGTGGGTATCGGCGGCATTACGCCCGATACCACGGCCGCCGTGATGGCGGCTGGAGCCGACGGAGTAGCCGTCATCTCCGCCATCGCGGGCGCGGCCAACGTGTGCGCAGCGGCTGCGCAGTTCGCTGCGGCAGTGCGCGGGATGCAGGCGTAGCCCTGCTCTCCCTGCACTGCCAGCCCCGTGGGCTGCACCGAATACATGGTGCAACCTACAACTGCTCACGCTCCTCTCCATAACAGAGGAGCCTCAAAACACCCCCGCGGCGCGGTAACAACCCATGTCTTCGACATAGAAGCACAGCCGCTCCCCTACAGTGACTGAATTTTACAATAATTTCATCACACATATTCACATCTATTCACCAATCCATGATCAAGATGCAGCTTCCATGCTCGCATCTTGTTTTTTCATTTTCAACAGTTGACTCTCACGTAACGTCACACTGTACAATCGGTGTTGTAAGGAGGTTTCACACATGGCCATGAAGGTAAAAGAAGTTGCCGAACTTGCCTCGATCAGTGTGCGCACACTGCATCACTATGATGAGATCGGATTGTTAACACCGGACGAAGTAACTTCTGCCGGATATCGATTATATTCAGATGCCAACCTGGAACGGTTGCAGCAAATATTGTTTTTCAAGGAACTCGACTTCTCTCTGAAGGAGATCAAAAACATTATAACCAACCCCTCCTTCAATCCGGAAGAAGCACTTAAAATGCATCGACTTATACTGCTGGAGAAGCGCCAACGCTTGGACCAGATGATTGCTACCATTGATAGAACGGTTTTACACGTGAGAGGAGAAATTAAAATGACAGCCAAAGAACAATTCGAAGGATTTGATTTTAGCCAGAATCCGTATGAACAAGAAGCGCGGGAACGTTGGGGAGACCATGCCGTCGATCACGCAAATCAGAAGCTGCACAGTAAATCAACCACAGATCAGAAGGCTCTATCCGATCAAATGAACAAAATCTACAAACATCTGGCTTCACTTCGTCACACAGAACCAGCATCTGCGGAGGCACAGGCCGGTATTCAAGAATGGTACACCTTGCTGAACCAGATGGGAAGCTACTCGCCTGAAGCCTTCAGGGGACTCGGTCAGATGTACGTGGACGATGAACGCTTCAAACGCAATATTGATCAGTTTGGCGATGGTTTGGCAGTATTTATGAGAGATGCTATGGCTGTATTTGCTGACCAAAACAAATAATATAGACCTGTCTTCGACCACATATAGTATTATTCAATTCTCATTGTCCTCAGATGTGTACTGTAAACGATAGTCTAGAAGTTAACCCCCTATCCTGTAAAGGTAAAAATATTCTCGTCATCAGCTTTATTCCCAGTAAATGACCCTTCGGATATTTGAACCTACCTCCTGGGGTGACCATATCGTTCTTGTAATTAACCTTATGAACATGCTGAATATTTACTAGAGTTATGTGGTAAGTAATTTAAATCAATCCGAATTGTTGCAAAAGTTATGAGCCATATCCATCCCTACCTGGTGGATACACAAAAGGGACGTACACCCTCAGGCGTATCGTCCCTATGTATGAAAGTAACTCAGCCGCAATGTGAACATGCCTAACTGCTGCTCACTCTGAGTACTTTATAAATATCTTTTAAAGTAGATGCTCTTTACTATGTTTTTCTTCTGCTTCCAGTCCTTCAATATAACTTCATAAGTGCTTAGGATGATGAGCATTAAGTTTCTTCTGTCAAACGTTCTTCATTTTGCTGCAGCCGTCGACTGTCTATCCGATTAAGCTCTTGGCGCATGATCCGATGAAGATGCATCTGTAGCTAAACTGGTTCTCGCCATCCGGCCAGGAATCTGCCATGCAGACACAATCGCAAGCACGATGAATAACAAATCAATCGGTTGACTGAAATAGTCCTGGAAGGTTTCCACAAACGCACTGATCATCTCGCTATCAAACACAAGTTCCATCACGCCTACATCACCAAACAGTTCGGAAGTAAAATAAACCACCGTCAGATATTTCCCCAACAAAATGCCGACAAGTGCAAACAGTACGGCAATAATCTTATGTACCGTCGCAATTTGTTTATTGGAGAACAACACAACTGCGTAACCTGTGAGCGCTCCAATCAGAATCGCAATTAATCCCACCTCATAATCGGTCATTGCAGCAATAGCTGCCCATACGATGCCTCCCAGAATGGCTGCAATTAAGCCACCAATGATCGGCATACCGATTTTAACTCCTTGTTTCTCTTCCACGTTGTCTTTCCCTCCTGAGTCATGCATATGCTTCTTTTCCAGAATTCACCTTTCCTATGAAACCACAAAAAGACTTATTATTCAACATTTTTCTACTTTTGGTACCATGTATTTACATAATAGAAAAGATATATTAAGCATCTATTTCCTTATTCGCTCGAATATCATTTTAGTTTTGTCCACAAACCTCTCATAATTATTCCCTTGGCACATAAAAAAACACCCCTCCAACAGCATAATAGCCGTAGAAGGGATGTTGTCCATATCTGTATCATAAATATAACCAATGTAACCGAGAAAACTACATTGAAAACCTCTCTCTATCTTACCTTTGCACTTCCTTGGAAGGCTGAATGACAGCTGCAATCTGTGCAAAAATGGCATCCACCGATGCCGGATCATGCACATCATACTCATCAATGTTCAGACGCAGCACAGGGCAAGCTGTAAACTGATCAATCCACACGGAATAGCGCTCGTGCATGTGTTCCCAGTACGAACGGTCCGTCTGAATCTCCATCTCGCGTCCGCGTTCCGTAATACGGTTTAAAATCGAAGGCAGACTGCCTTCCAGATAGATCAGCACGTCTGGATGTGGGAAATACGGTGTCATTACCATCGCTTCAAATAAACTGCTGTATGTCTCGAAATCTGTAGCAGACATGGTTCCTTGATCTGCATGCATTTGTGCAAAAATGCCCGTATCTTCATAGATAGAACGATCCTGTACGAATCCGCCACCCAGTTCAAAAATCTTTTTCTGTTCCTTGAATCGCTCTGCCAGGAAATAAATCTGCAGATGGAAGCTCCAACGCTCAAAGTCATGATAGAACTTCTCCAAATATGGATTATGATCAACTTGCTCTAGAGAGGTCTTGAAGTTCAAACGTTGCGCAAGTGCAGCCGTTAACGTGGATTTGCCCACCCCAACCGTACCTGCTACCGTAATTAATGCATTCGTTGGAATGCCATAGTTATTCATATGATATACTCCTTTACCTGATTAACAATTTGCCTGAAGTGTTCAGGATGTTCCACAAAGTCGAGTTGCTCTGCATTGACCTTAATGATTACTGGCGGATTTGAGCTATTTGCCAGATAGTCCATGCCTGTTTTGTAATCGGCGATCAGTTGTTCCATATATGCCGGGTCCATATCCTGCTCAAATGAGCGTCCACGCTTGTTAATGCGGTACATCAACGTATCGAGTTCAGCTTCAATATAGAGCACCAGGTTGGGCTTTGGCAGATCATCTGTTAACAGATGATAGATTTGACGATATTTATCCCGTTTCGTTCCCTTTAAGGTACGATCGGCAAAAATCATATTTTTATAGATATGATAGTCTGAAATGACTGGGGTACTCTGCTCTACATAATGAACGCCCGTGTCTTCCAGTTGTTTAAACCGATTACACAGAAAAAACATTTCCAATTGGAAACTCCACTCGTCGATATCCTGATAAAAGGAAGCCAGAAATGGATTCTCTTCTACGATTTCTTTAACTAACGGAAGATTCAATTCATGGGAAAGCATCGTTGCCAGCGTTGTTTTCCCCGCTCCGATTGGACCTTCCACGGCAATAAACGGGGCTGATTTCATCGTGTTCACTGTTCCTCCTCGTACTTATGCGTGTTTCCGTTTTCTATATAGACCTCACCTATTGTATCACAGCTTTAAGGATTGGAACGCCAGTATTTTATGTATATAACAAGTCAAATCACAACTATTGAATTACATTAAAATAAAAAAAACACACTCGATATCATCAAGTGTGTCTTTAGATTGCTTGGCGGCGTCCTACTCTCCCAGGACCCTGCGGTCCAAGTACCATCGGCGCTAGAGGGCTTAACGGTCGTGTTCGGGATGGGTACGTGTGGAACCCCTCCGCCATCGCCACCAAACGCATAGCTTAGCTTACATTTCAGAGTTGTTGTTCTCTGAAAACTAGATTCGAAACGAAACACGCGAATTACAACTTGCTAATTGGATAAGCCCTCGACCGATTAGTACTGGTCAGCTCCATGCATTGCTGCACTTCCACCCCCAGCCTATCTACCTCGTCGTCTTCAAGGGGTCTTACATACTGGGAAATCTCATCTTGAGGGGGGCTTCACGCTTAGATGCTTTCAGCGTTTATCCCGTCCGTACATAGCTACCCAGCGGTGCTCCTGGCGGAACAACTGGTACACCAGCGGTACGTCCATCCCGGTCCTCTCGTACTAAGGACAGCTCCTCTCAAATTTCCTACGCCCACGACAGATAGGGACCGAACTGTCTCACGACGTTCTGAACCCAGCTCGCGTACCGCTTTAATGGGCGAACAGCCCAACCCTTGGGACCTACTTCAGCCCCAGGATGCGATGAGCCGACATCGAGGTGCCAAACCTCCCCGTCGATGTGGACTCTTGGGGGAGATAAGCCTGTTATCCCCAGGGTAGCTTTTATCCGTTGAGCGATGGCCCTTCCATGCGGTACCACCGGATCACTAAGCCCGACTTTCGTCCCTGCTCGACTTGTAGGTCTCGCAGTCAAGCTCCCTTATGCCTTTGCACTCTTCGAATGATTTCCAACCATTCTGAGGGAACCTTTGGGCGCCTCCGTTACTCTTTAGGAGGCGACCGCCCCAGTCAAACTGCCCACCTGACACTGTCCCCGCACCGGATTACGGTACCAGGTTAGAACCTAGATACGATCAGGGTGGTATCCCAACGTTGCCTCCACGCAAGCTGGCGCTCACGTTTCAAAGGCTCCCACCTATCCTGTACAGATCGTACCCAAATTCAATATCAAGCTGCAGTAAAGCTCCATGGGGTCTTTCCGTCTTGTCGCGGGTAACCTGCATCTTCACAGGTATTAAAATTTCACCGGATCTCTCGTTGAGACAGCGCCCAAGTCGTTACGCCATTCGTGCGGGTCAGAATTTACCTGACAAGGAATTTCGCTACCTTAGGACCGTTATAGTTACGGCCGCCGTTTACTGGGGCTTCGGTTCACAGCTTCGGATTGCTCCTAACCACTCCCCTTAACCTTCCAGCACCGGGCAGGCGTCAGCCCGTATACTTCGCCTTACGGCTTCGCACAGACCTGTGTTTTTGCTAAACAGTCGCTTGGGCCTTTTCACTGCGGCCCCCTCGTGCTATTCACACTACCGGGGCACCCCTTCTCCCGAAGTTACGGGGTCATTTTGCCGAGTTCCTTAACGAGAGTTCTTCCGCGCGCCTTAGAATACTCTTCTCGCCTACCTGTGTCGGTTTGCGGTACGGGCACCATCACCTGGCTAGAGGCTTTTCTTGGCAGTGTGAGATCATGACCTTCGCTACTATAATTTTCGCTCCCCATCACAGCTCAGCCTTACAATGTGCGGATTTGCCTACACATCAGCCTTACTGCTTAGACGGACATCCATCAGTCCGCGTCACTACCCTACTGCGTCCCCCCATTGCTCATAACGGCTTACGGTGGTACAGGAATTTCGACCTGTTGTCCTTCGACTACGCCTTTCGGCCTCGCCTTAGGTCCCGACTTACCCTGAGCGGACGAGCCTTCCTCAGGAACCCTTAGGCTTTCGGCGGATCAGATTCTCACTGATCTTTTCGTTACTCATACCGGCATTCTCACTTGTATAATGTCCAGCGCTCCTTACGGTACACCTTCAACCCTTATACAACGCTCCCCTACCCCTGATGCAAAGCATCAAGCCATAGCTTCGGTGGTGTGTTTAGCCCCGTTACATTTTCGGCGCAGAGTCACTCGACCAGTGAGCTATTACGCACTCTTTCAATGGTGGCTGCTTCTAAGCCAACATCCTGGTTGTCTGTGCAACTCCACATCCTTTCCCACTTAACACACACTTGGGGACCTTAGCTGATGGTCTGGGCTGTTTCCCTTTTGACAATGGATCTTAGCACTCACTGTCTGACTCCCGGAAGTAAGTCTATGGCATTCGGAGTTTGACTGAGCTTGGTAACCCTTGCGGGCCCCGCACCCAATCAGTGCTCTACCTCCACGACTCTGTTTTCCGAGGCTAGCCCTAAAGCTATTTCGGGGAGAACCAGCTATCTCCGAGTTCGATTGGAATTTCTCCGCTACCCCCACCTCATCCCCGCATTTTTCAACATGCGTGGGTTCGGGCCTCCAGTGCGTGTTACCGCACCTTCACCCTGGACAGGGGTAGATCACCCGGTTTCGGGTCTACGTCCACGTACTAAGTCGCCCTATTCAGACTCGCTTTCGCTGCGGCTCCGGCTCTTCACCTTAACCTTGCACGGGAACGTAACTCGCCGGTTCATTCTACAAAAGGCACGCCATCACCCCTAAAACGGGCTCTGACTTTTTGTAAGCACACGGTTTCAGGTTCTATTTCACTCCCCTTCCGGGGTGCTTTTCACCTTTCCCTCACGGTACTGCTTCACTATCGGTCGCTAGGAAGTATTTAGCCTTGGCAGATGGTCCTGCCGGATTCATACGGGGTTTCACGTGCCCCGCACTACTCGGGATCCGTCTCGGAGGGAACCAACTTTCAACTACAGGGCTTTTACCTTCTTTGGCGGGCCTTTCCAGACCTCTTCGCTTAACCGGTTCCTTTGTAACTCCATGTGAGACGTCCCACAACCCCAAAGAGCAAGCTCTCTGGTTTGGGCTTCTCCGCGTTCGCTCGCCGCTACTGACGGAATCACTATTGTTTTCTCTTCCTCAGGGTACTTAGATGTTTCAGTTCCCCTGGTATGCCTCTACACAACCTATGTATTCAGTTGTGAGTAACTGGAAATTACCCCAGCTGGGTTTCCCCATTCGGACACCCCCGGATCAAAGCTTGCTTACAGCTCCCCGAGGCAGTTTCGTTGTTCGCCACGTCCTTCATCGGCTCCTAGCGCCTAGGCATCCTCCGTGTGCTCTTAGTAGCTTAACCATATTGCTCCGGATTTTGACTGCTCGCTTCCCTTGGTTTGCTTACGCAAAGCCAAAAGTCGCTCCCATTCAATACCATCGCAAAAGCAATTTAACTACCGTTTTTATTAAAACTTGTTTAACACAAGTTCAGCTAAAAAGGAATGTTCTAATTCGCGTTTGTTTCGTTTCGATATCTAGTTTTCAAAGAACAAGCTCCATGCAAAAGCAAGCTGTTTGAGAGTTTGAGCTCTCAAAACCGAACAACGAGTGAGTGTTTTGCAGCTAAGCTGCAGTTTTGAATGTTTCCGTTGCAGGAAACGATTCTCCATAGAAAGGAGGTGATCCAGCCGCACCTTCCGATACGGCTACCTTGTTACGACTTCACCCCAATCATCTATCCCACCTTCGGCGGCTGGCTCCTTGCGGTTACCCCACCGACTTCGGGTGTTATAAACTCTCGTGGTGTGACGGGCGGTGTGTACAAGACCCGGGAACGTATTCACCGCGGCATGCTGATCCGCGATTACTAGCAATTCCGACTTCATGCAGGCGAGTTGCAGCCTGCAATCCGAACTGAGACCGGCTTTGTTGGGATTGGCTCCATCTCGCGATTTCGCAGCCCGTTGTACCGGCCATTGTAGTACGTGTGTAGCCCAGGTCATAAGGGGCATGATGATTTGACGTCATCCCCACCTTCCTCCGGTTTGTCACCGGCAGTCTATCTAGAGTGCCCACCCGAAGTGCTGGCAACTAAATATAAGGGTTGCGCTCGTTGCGGGACTTAACCCAACATCTCACGACACGAGCTGACGACAACCATGCACCACCTGTCTTGAATGTTCCGAAGAAAAGGTACATCTCTGCACCGGTCATTCAGATGTCAAGACCTGGTAAGGTTCTTCGCGTTGCTTCGAATTAAACCACATACTCCACTGCTTGTGCGGGTCCCCGTCAATTCCTTTGAGTTTCAGTCTTGCGACCGTACTCCCCAGGCGGAGTGCTTAATGTGTTAACTTCGGCACCAAGGGTATCGAAACCCCTAACACCTAGCACTCATCGTTTACGGCGTGGACTACCAGGGTATCTAATCCTGTTTGCTCCCCACGCTTTCGCGCCTCAGCGTCAGTTACAGCCCAGAGAGTCGCCTTCGCCACTGGTGTTCCTCCACATATCTACGCATTTCACCGCTACACGTGGAATTCCACTCTCCTCTTCTGCACTCAAGTCACCCAGTTTCCAGTGCGATCCGGGGTTGAGCCCCGGGATTAAACACCAGACTTAAATGACCGCCTGCGCGCGCTTTACGCCCAATAATTCCGGACAACGCTTGCCCCCTACGTATTACCGCGGCTGCTGGCACGTAGTTAGCCGGGGCTTTCTTCTCAGGTACCGTCACCTTGAGAGCAGTTACTCTCCCAAGCGTTCTTCCCTGGCAACAGAGCTTTACGATCCGAAAACCTTCATCACTCACGCGGCATTGCTCCGTCAGGCTTTCGCCCATTGCGGAAGATTCCCTACTGCTGCCTCCCGTAGGAGTCTGGGCCGTGTCTCAGTCCCAGTGTGGCCGATCACCCTCTCAGGTCGGCTACGCATCGTCGCCTTGGTGAGCCGTTACCTCACCAACTAGCTAATGCGCCGCAGGCCCATCCCCAAGTGACAGATTGCTCCGTCTTTCCAGTTTCCTTCAGGCGAAGAAAACAATTATTCGGTATTAGCTACCGTTTCCGGTAGTTGTCCCAAACTTGAGGGCAGGTTGCCTACGTGTTACTCACCCGTCCGCCGCTAACCATCAGAGAAGCAAGCTTCTCTTCAAGTCCGCTCGACTTGCATGTATTAGGCATGCCGCCAGCGTTCGTCCTGAGCCAGGATCAAACTCTCCAATAAAGTATTGAAAAGAGCGATAAGCTCATTTTGAATCTGACGAGATTAAAATCTCATTTGTGCTCCAGTTGATTCAAGCCAAGGCTTGTTTCAAACTTTCGCGTTCATTCTGCAAGCAGAATGTTTACTCACTCGTTGTTCAGTTTTCAAAGATCAAACTTGTTTCGTTACCGAATTCCGTTCTCTTCAGCAACTCTTATATAATATCATGTCCGAACCAACTTTGCAAGCCCTTTTTTTAAGTTTCTTTCGAAGCTTATTTAATTCGCTTGCCACACCAGTGTTAAACCGTGTTTTCTTGGCCGGATTAATAATATATCACGTATAGATATTAATTACAATACTTAATTTAATAAAATTCATTTACCACAAATCAACTACCTTTACTATGTTGCTCTCCTCTATCCCAGCCTAAAGTTTATTA
Source organism: Paenibacillus sp. FSL P4-0176 (assembly GCF_037975265.1). Classification (NCBI taxonomy): domain Bacteria; kingdom Bacillati; phylum Bacillota; class Bacilli; order Caryophanales; family Paenibacillaceae; genus Paenibacillus; species Paenibacillus sp. FSL P4-0176. Next base: position 1,001,871 of record NZ_CP150242.1, on the reverse strand, counting down.
TAGCTTAAATGACATTCTTTCCATTCATACATCGCAATACATGTCTAATTGCTTTTAAACTTATTAGCCTACATCTCCTCTCTTATATTTTAGCTTCATTAATATGCTCAATTTAGGTTGTCCTTTTATCAAGGTCATGCAAGATACTGGGGGCACTGTAAGTTACCACGAGTATAAGTAGAGGTATTATAAAAGATAAACAAAAAAAGTGATGCACGCATATAACTATACGTGAACCACTTTCTTGTGTGTTATTACATTATATATAGAAGGAAACTCTTAATGTTGTGCCTGTGCTGATGCTGGAGGCGTCATCGTCATTTGTCCATTACCTGCTTTTTGCATACCAACTCGCAGCAACGTAATTCCCCACGTAATAATCGAGATCAATAGAAGATGAACCATGTATCCCCCAACTGCTTCTCCACTATAGATCAAACGCATAAATCCCTGTACCCCATTGGAAGCGGGCAGAAAGTTTCCGATATAACGGTAGAATGGCGCCAGCATCTCGGCTGGAATTATATTTCCTGCTGTCATCAACTGGAGCGGAACCATCGCTACATTAAATAGAGGACCTGCATTGCCAAACAGGGCAAAACTCATTTGTGTAAAACAGATACAAGCCAGACTCACCAGCACATGATACAGATACAAAGCGCCGAAGGAGCTCGCAACATCTGTGAACTGAAGAGCTACTGTATCCACAATTAGGGGAACAATCACAGCTATACACAATAACAGCAATTGCCGTCCCCAGAAGATTTCCCATTTGGAATGGGTACGCTTCATGATATTCGACGTAATATTAAACTGAATATTCATAGTCATCGAAGCAATATAGGTGATAAAACCCAGAATCATGGGCAACATCGATGTTGCAAAATCACTCACGCTGTTCGTTTTATTAATTTCAGCCTTCACAGGCCCTTCATTCATCTTCGCCATCGCTTGTCCAATAGCTGCACTCAGTTCATCGCTGTTTATACTATCGTTATTGAGTGTCACTTGAACCTTGGATTCCAGAATCCCTTGACCCATTTGTGCAGTCATTCCGGTCGCAGCATGTTCCACAATGGATTTGGCTACATCGGCATTTCCCTGATTGATATAAAAGGGTAAGCTCGCCTCTGTGCCTCCTGCAATCTGGTCAGTGAATCCTTCCGGAATAACAATAACCATCGCATAGTTACCTGCATTCATCTGTTGCTCAGCTTCCTCGGCAGATCCCAGAACATTGACATGGAAAGGCGCGAGCGTTTCAATCTGCTTCTGCACCTCTGTTCCCTGTATCCCGTCTTCGTTCACCAGAGCAACTTGAAGTTGATCCACTCTCTCCGTGGCTTGATGATAACCCGTCATCCAGATCACAACAAATAACAGCGGAACAATTAATGCAAAAACCAACCCTATTTTTGTCTGTGGCACTTTAAGAAAATCTTTGAAGCTTTTCATTCGTTCACGGCTCCCATTAGTAAAAATTAAAATAATTGCACTACATATATATGCACATGCACATAATTGCTCAAAAAAATTTATTTCATCTTTTCATAGATGCGATTCATTACATTCATGAATGCTTCAAGCTCTTCAGGGGAACATTCGGCGAGTGCCTCTTGCTCTTGCTGTTTTGCCTTTGGTGTCAGAACGTTATTCATTTCCAATCCTTCCGCCGTCAAACAAAGCAAAACCGCTCTGCGATCCTGTGGATCTTCTTCTCTTGTCACCAGACCTTTGCGAATCAACTTGTCTATAATTTTGCCTACCGTTGTCTGGTCCCGCACTGTTAATTCAGCCAGTTTTTTCTGTGATATATGACTTCCAGCCTTGCTCAATTCATTCAAGACTGCAAATTGTTCCGGAGTAATATCCTGTTCACTCAGATTTCTGGTTGTTGTTTTTTTGTATGCCAGATACGTCCGTGACAGAATCAGTCCAAGTGGATTTTCATCCATATTAACAGGCATGCTGTTGCTCCTTTCTCTATATAGTAGCACTACCATCTAATTTGCGTAAGCTCTATATTATTACCATATTTACATTACTGTCAATTTAATTTTTTATCTTTTCAAGCAAAAAGAGACCCACCCGTTAGTCAGGCAGCTCTCTCCTCTGGCATCGTCAAGCCACACTTACTCGGGCTTGCCACTTGAAGTTTCGGTATCGTCCTTCTTCTTTGTGCCTTTACTTTTATAAGGCTTCGGTGCACTTTTCGCCCGGTTAGCAGCGGCTTGCCAACGGTTCCATCCTTTTTTACCCGTACCACGGCCGGTGCCGCCTTTTCCTTTTGCATTGCTCATGTTATCACTCCAATAATCCTGTATATGCTTAAAAATGACCGTCCTCGGTAACTTATTATGCAACCCAGCCCATCTAATTCACTTCCAGCAATTCTTATTATACCAAAAATCCACGTCTTTACGTCCATTTCCATAAATCATTGTATTGTTATTCTGTTATGAAAGCGGTATAGTGGACATAATTGAAAGAGGAAGCTGCGTCTTCTTCGGGATTGTTACTGGTGAGCAGGCGATACCCAAACCAAGGCTGTCTATTAAGCCTTAGTTTGGGTTTTTTGTTTTTATTACGACCAATTGAGGTGAAACACATATATGATCATCCGTCAGATTTTTAACAACAATGTCATCCGGGCTGAGAACCAGGTTGGTCACGAATTTGTTGTCATTGGCAACGGTCTTGGCTTCAAAAAGAAAAACGGACAGCCTGTGGATGAGGATAAAATCGAAAAAACCTTTGTGCTGAAATCGGATAAAATACCGCAAAAACTCATTGATCTGATTGGGGAAACATCGGTCGAATATTTGAAGTTAGCGGACGAAATTGTGGGTCATGCCAAAAAGGAAATGGGCGATATTTTTAGTGATAATATCTATATATCATTGATCGATCATATTCAGTTTGCCATTACCCGGTACCGTAAATCCGTCGGGCTGAAGAATTCCCTTTTGTGGCAGATCAAGAAGTTTTACAAGAAGGAGTTTGGGATTGGCATGAACGCTGTGGAGCTGATCCAGGAACAATTCGGCATCCAAATGGATGAACATGAGGCCAGCTTTATTGCGATGCATTTTGTAAACGCTCGTCAAGATGCTCAAGGTATGAAACAAACCGTTGAAATTACTGAAGTTATTGATGATATCTTCAACATTGTGACCAACCATTACCACATCGCCCTGGATGAAAATTCATTTAATTATTCCCGGTTTATTACCCATCTTCAATATTTTGTGCAGCGAATGTTGAGTAATGAACAGGAGCAATTTGCTTCTGGAGATAACTTTCTGTATGAACAGGTGAAGGACAAATATAGCAACGCTTTTGAGTGTACACAGCGGATCAATCAGTACCTTGAGGACAAGTTTGAAAGTGCCATGTCCATTGATGAAAAGGTGTATTTGACGATCCATATTCAACGTGTCACTTCCCGTAACGAGCTTCTCGACGCGGAATAAAAAAAGCTTGCAAACGATTTCGGCGTCATATATAGTAGGTCTCACAACTTAACGACAAGGATTGTTACTGCTCAAGCAGGCGATACCTAAATGATTGGCAACTGGTCATCTTTCCGATGATCATAGCCATTCGTTTAGGTATTTTTTTGTTTTCAGGCAATCTTAACAACAAAGGAGAATGAACATGGATCATAAAAAAATGGGGGATGACATCGTTCGTCTCGTCGGCGGAGAAGCCAATATCAACGGTCTTGTCCACTGTGCGACCCGGCTGAGATTCGACCTGAAAGATTCCAAAAAGGCCGAACGCGAAACGCTTGAAAAACACGATGGTATTATTACCGTTGTTGAAAGCGGCGGCCAGTTCCAGGTTGTCATCGGTAGTAACGTGGCTCATGTATATGCGGAGATTATGAAAAACCGGGATTTCGGAGGAGATTCCTCCTCATCGGCTGAGTCCACAGGGGAAAAAACCTCGCTATTATCCAAAGTTTTTGAAATTATATCCGGAAGTTTCTCGCCATTAATCCCGGCTATGGCAGGATCAGGTATGCTAAAAGCTTTGCTGACTGTCCTGACCATGCTCGGATGGATGTCGGATACAAGTGACACATACTTGATTTTATCCGCTGCCGGCAACGCTGTATTTTATTTCTTGCCCATCTTCCTTGGCATCACACTGGGTATGAAGCTGAAAGCCAATCCTTATGTAGCTGGCGTAATTGGTGCCGCTCTGATGGAACCGAGCTTCACCGGGCTGATGGATAAGGGCTCAGATGTATCGTTCCTGGGTATACCGGTTGTGATGATGAATTATTCAGCCAGCGTATTCCCAATCTTCATATCGATTAGTATCTACGCTGTTCTCGATAAGTTACTCAAGAAAATCATTTTGAAAGACCTGCAATTGTTCCTTGTACCGATGATTGCTTTGATGATTATGGTTCCTCTGTCCGCAATGGCCTTTGGACCATTTGGCACCACGGTAGGTGACTGGATCTCTTCCGGCGTAACTTGGCTCATTGGTGTCAGCGGTATATTATCAGGGGTTGTACTGGGTGGTTTCATGACCTTCATGGTTGTGTTCGGACTCCACTGGGGCTTCACTCCAATCACGATACAGAACATCGGGGTTGGCGGCGATCCGATTGAAGCCATGGCTGCTGCAGCTGTATTTGCACAAATCGGTGTAGCCTTCGGTATTTTCCTGAAAGCCAAAAAGAACAAAACCCTGCGCACTCTTGCTGGCTCGACCAGCCTTACCGGTTTGCTTGCAGGAGTAACTGAACCAATCGTATATGGTCTGATCTTGCGTTATAAACGTGTGATTCCTATCGTGGTCATCGCAGGTGCGATCGGCGGTGCCATTAATGGTCACTTTGGTGTTAAAATGACTGCTTATGTGTTCCACAATATATTTGCCATTCCTGTCTATACACCAACGGTTGTCTACGTGATAGCGATTGCCTGCTCCTTTGCGGTAGCAGCGGTATTAACCGTGATGTTTGGTTACGAAAGCAAAACCAAAGATACAGTTTCCGGGACAAATGAATCTGTCTCCAACACATCGGCTCAAAGTACACCAGCAGAACTTCCTGTCGTGCCTGAGACCAAAACAACGGAGATTAAGAAAGAACAAATCTATAGCCCGCTCACAGGTACAGCCGTAGCACTTAGTACAATTAACGACCCCGCCTTTTCGACTGGTGCTATGGGCAAAGGTTTGGCGATTGTTCCTGAGATTGGCGAAGTTGTTGCTCCCGTGGATGGTGTCGTCACTTCCCTCTTCCCCACTGGACATGCTATTGGATTAACAACCAACTCAGGAACGGAAATCCTGATTCATGTTGGCATCAACACAGTAGCGCTGAAGGGAAAACACTTCACTCCTGTCGTTCAGGAAGGTGATATCGTCAGACAGGGCGATCTGTTGATCCAGTTTGACATCGATAAGATCAAGGAAGCCGGATACGAAACCGTAACACCTGTCATTGTGACTCTAACGCAACAGGAAGTGGATGTATTCGAAACAACTCAAGAGCAGGTACAGAAAAATGATGTCCTGCTGACTCTCGTTGTCTGACCCAACTTATATCATACGAATTCAATTTAGGAGGAACTAACCATGAAACATACTCAACTGAAACCATTTCCTAAAGATTTTTTCTGGGGAGGTTCAACCTCTGCCTATCAGATTGAGGGAGCCTGGAATGAAGATGGCAAAGGCCCTTCTGTCATCGACATGGGCAATCATGTGGAAGGCGTAACCGACTTCAAGGTAACCAGTGATCACTATCATATGTACAAAGAAGATGTGGCGTTGCTCGCCGAAATGGGCTTCAAAGCCTACCGCTTCTCCATCGCATGGACACGCATCTATCCGCAAGGCGCAGGTGAAGTGAATCCGAAGGGCCTCGCCTTTTACGATTCCCTCATTAATGAGTTAATTAGATACGGTATTGAACCCATAGTGACGATGTATCACTTCGATCTTCCTTATGCGCTTGAAGAAAAAGGTGGCTGGTCCAACCGTGCAACGATTGATGCATTTGAACAATATGCCAAGACCCTCTATGAGAACTACGGAGATCGGGTTAAATATTGGCTGACCATCAACGAACAAAATATGCTGATCCTGCATCCCGGCTCTCTGGGTACACTGGATACAACACTTGTTGATCCGCAAAAAACACTGTATCAGCAAAATCACCACATGCTGGTTGCTCAAGCTAAAGCTATGGTCCTGTGTCATGAAATGCTGCCTGAAGCCAAAATTGGCCCAGCGCCCAACATCGGTGTAATCTACCCGGCGAGCTCCAAACCTGAAGACACACTCGCGGCTGATAACTATGCTGCCATTCGTAACTGGCTCTATCTCGATATGGCGGTATTTGGACGTTATAACCATATTGCCTGGAGTTATCTCGAAGAGAAAGGATATACACCTGTCATTGAAGACGGAGATATGGACATCCTGGCTCAAGGAAACCCTGATTTTATTGCTTTTAACTATTATACTTCCCAAACGGTTGGTGAAAGCCTGAACGATGGTAATGACTTCTCCCATACAGGAGACCAGCATGAAATCGTAGGTGAACCGGGCGCATATAGAGGATCTGTGAATCCCAATCTGCAAAAAACGGAGTTTGGCTGGGAAATTGATCCCGTGGGCTTCCGCTCTACCCTGCGCCAGATCTACTCCCGTTATCACCTGCCATTGATTGTTACGGAAAATGGTCTGGGTGCCTTTGATAAACTGGAGGAAGGCGATGTCGTTAACGATCCATATCGTATTGAATTCTTCAATAAACATATCGAACAGATTCAACTGGCGATTACGGACGGCGTGGATGTATTTGGCTTCTGCCCTTGGTCTGCGATCGATCTGGTCAGCACACATCAAGGGTCGAGCAAACGTTATGGATTCATCTATGTGGATCGTGAGGAATTCGATATCAAGGAATTGAGACGTATCCGCAAACAGAGTTTCCACTGGTATCAAAAACTGATTGAAACGAATGGAGAAATTCGTTAATACACGCACTAATAAAAAAGTCGACTGCACATGAAACATGTGTAGTCGACTTTTTTGGTGTTGATGCATTGATATGGAAGCTTTCTTTTCCAATTATAAAATTACATTTCAGCCTTCGGTTGTTTTACCGCTTTGGCCCCTCTGAGTACTCGTAGGGATAACAGGAAACAGATCGCCAGAACGGCAGCTGCCGAAACATAAGGATAGTTAATATTCACATCGAACAGCGCTCCAGCTACGATTGGACCTGCGATATTCCCCAAACTGGTATACGCCGAGTTCAGTCCGGCCACAAAGCCCTGTTGTTCTTGTGCCAGTTTGGACATCTGTGTACTGATCGCCGGACGTAAAATATCCATACCCAGAAAGACGATAAACGTTACGACGAGAATCATCCAGTACGTACTTACAAACAAGGTCAACAGTACAAATACGGCTACAAATAACAGACAGACTGAAATGACCATCTTTTCACCAAATCGATTGAGCAACCAACCGATCAGGGATACTTGCACAACCGCACCTGCGATGGAACCAAATGTAATAATAAATGCAATGTCTTTGGTCGTGAAGCCAAACTTGTGATCCACAAATAGTGAAAATACCGTCTCATAGTTCGCTAGACCAAATGCCATAACAAATACAATAATCAAACTGAAAAAGTACGGTTCACGGTATGAATTCAGCAATTGGGATACCATACCCGGAGCTTTGGCCTTCGTTAAACCAGGGATAGGTTTACTTTGTTCTCCTGTACTTCGTGCAGATTCCGGCAAAATAATCAATGTAATGATGGATGCCAGCAAACCGGCAACCCCAGCGGCGTAGAATGGAATTCGAATGCCAAAGTCCGCAATGTATCCACCAATTCCCGGACCGATGATAAATCCGGTTGTAATCGCTGCATTAATCAAGCCCATACCTTTGCCGCGTTCTTCCTCTGTTGTAATATCTGCGGTGTAAGCCATAACCGCCGGGAAGATCATCGCCGCACCAATACCGCCTAACATCCGGGCTGCGAAGAGCAAGACTGGTGCATTGACCGCACCAAACATAAACTCGGATACGGCAAAGATCAGCATGCCGCCAACGATAATTTTTTTACGTCCCCATGTATCCGACCAACGACCCGCAAGCGGGGAGAACAGAAACTGGGTGAAGGAAAATGCCGCTACCAGCAATCCAACCGTGAATCCGGTGATATGCAGTAGATCCATATACGCAGGCATGATCGGTACAACCAGACCAATACCCGTAAAAACGAGAAAAATATTAAACATTAACAGCAGCAGTGCGCCCCTGTTCCGTGTTAGTAATGCCATGATTCCATCCTCCGTAGTTGTCAAAATGTTGCTTAAGCTTTATCTTTTGCAATCCCGTGCAAGAATACACTAGCGGCCTGGCGGTATAACGCAAGAGCCTGATCAGGCTCCATCCCCCGTGACATCTGACTAAGGCCAATAATGGTACTTTCCAATATGAGCGCGAGATTATCTACATTGTCTGCTTTGAACTCACCGCTCTCAATGCCTTGCTCTATCATTTGTTTATTAAATTGAATATGCCGCTCAAACATTAAGGAGATCCGCTCCTCAATATCATTTTCTTTCTTTTCCCCTGTGAAGAACTCATCAGCTGCCTTCGTCAGCGGGTGATTCATATCATCCATGACGAGTTGTTCCGCCAAACCATAAATTTTCTCCGTGGAGGTGCGATAGAGATGTTCTTTGGCCGCCCAACTCTCTTCCCACTCCCGGTCCCACTCATCGATTAGATAGAGGAACAGACCTTCCTTACTTTTAAAATGGTAATATATATTGCCTTTGCTGCTGCCCGTCGCAGCTACAATATCCTCAATGGACGTTGCTTTATAACCTTTTTGTACAAAAAGGGCTTTGGAAGCATCCGCAAGTTTCTTCTTGGTCTGCTCAGTCTGTAGTTGTTTTTTATTCATATTCATTCCATTTCACTCCGTCCCATCCATACTGAACATTCGTTCTGTATTTTAACAGATGCACCCAATATAAGCAATGAAAAAGGAGAATTGGCACTCATGCCTACTCTCCCTCAACAATCATTTCACTTTTTTACCTTTACCATGCAATATCTTCAGTTGACCATTCTCATAACCCAACTGATACTCGACCCGATATTGCGATAGTATATATTCCCCATCTTTGCGTTCATTTGCTGTAATCATTGCCTTCACTTCCATCTCGTCATCGCCTTTATTGACTGAGGATACCTCACTGATGGTCACCTCACTTGTATTCAGATATCCTTCTCTGAACTTGGCATATGTTGTAGCACTCTGCCACTCGCTTCCGAGCAGTGCATAAGCGGTGACATAATCACTCAGATTAAGACTTGCATAAAAGTCCGTTACAATTCCTTCTGCTTGCAATGTCTTAGTGGCTGAACCCAAGTGAGTATCTCCAGCCGTCCGCACCGACGTTGTGCCAGAAGGATTTTTGGACCATGCCTGAACCTGCTTGAGCACACTAGTCATAGGAATACTGAATCCTATTCCCCCCTCCTGTTCCACAACCGCCGAATTAATGCCGATCACTTCACCAGTCTCCGCACTAATGAGTGGTCCACCACTGTTGCCATGGGTTATTGGTGCCGAGATCTGATAGAGGTTACTATAGATGTAAGGCGCTATTTCAAAGCTACGCCCCAACCCACTGATGATTCCGGTTGTTACGGTGTTCTCTAGCCCAAGTGGACTACCCAATGCCAGAATCTCGTCTCCGGTCTCAGCTTTGGATTTGGCGATGATTAACGGCTTAACTTTTTTCAAATCAGGAACTCTGACTACAGCTACGTCTGTTTCATCACCAATACCAATAACCGTCCCCTTATATTCCTCATGGTTCAAGGTCCGAATAGTTACTTCATTCGCCCCCTCCACTACATGGGCATTGGTCACGACATCTCCCTGATCATTGTAGAGAAAACCGGAGCCCAATCCGCTGCTACTCTCGATCGTTACAACTTTCTTCTGGCTTTCTTCTATAATCTGTTTGCGTGTCTTCTTCACAGGTTGCTTGGAGGCAGTCGTGGCTGCCGCATTTTCCGTTTCCTTCGCGACAACAACTGCCAGTCTGGGCCCATCCTGCAACTGATCTGCTGAATGCTGGTGTATCCAGAACACGCCCCCTGCTCCAGCACCAATGATAATAGCACTGGATATGATCATACTCCATGTTCGTTTGGTCATTCCAACCTGTCCTCCTATTCGAGATACCACGTTGCATTCACAACAGAGATTTCCGCTTCCTCGTACACACCATAATAATAGGTTTCAAAAAAACCTTCTTCCCCCACATCCAGCCAGCTTGGATACACATCTGCATAAGTTTGGCCCAGATATATACCGTCTATATTATAAATATCAATCAACACTGTAATGGAAGAGATCGGACGAGTTGCATTATTGATCAATGAACCGCTAATATAAAGATCCCCGTACATATCAAGCGTCGCATCAACGTTCACGACACTTACTGCCGCCGTTCGATTCATCAGATCTTCTTCTGCAGCCTGTTGCTCCGCCAGTTGAATCCGATCCGCTTCCGCTTTTTCAAATGCCTTTTTTTCACTGAGCACCCGTTCACGATACGAAGTCAGTTTTTCATTTTCCGGCGCATAGGACAATCCCTGGTCGACCGTTTGTAACGCAATTGTGAAATTCTTTTGCTTTACTTGCTGTTCCGCCTCTTTATAACTTATGCTTGCGAGCTTGTCGACAATTTGCTTCTCTACTGTCTCAGCTTCCTTGCCTTTCAAGTCTGATATGGTGTCCAACTTCTCGGCTAGTGCCTCAATTGTTGTCAAACTGTCGATTTCCTTTTTCACCTTCAATACGGCCAGTGTTACCTTTCTGTTGTTGAATGCGGCACGCACTTTGGCAAAAACAGGTTCTTCCCGCTCCATCAACGCTTTGGCTACAGCCTGAATGGTCTTGTCTCCTGCGGACAGCTTTCCTGTCTTCAGACTTGTGGACGCCTCATCCAACTGATTCATCAAGTTGAACGCCTTCGCCGTAATTTGCCGATCCTGTATAAGTGCATCATAGTTCGGTCGTTTCGTTAGAGCGCTGTCCAGCAGTTGGAGAGCCTCTTTATATTTCCCCTCTAGTGCAGCCTGTTCCGCCTGTTGGTGCAGTGATTTAACCTCTGCATTTATACCTGTTTCCTGCTTGTAATAATACGTTAGCAAAGCTCCGACAACTACTGCCAGAAGTATGGGAATAATCCAGCTAAATGCAAGGCCTTGACCCGTATTTCCCTGTTTGGAAGCTGGTTGCTGCTGACGGGACAACGAATCAATTGCTTTTTGCGTTCCTTTATCCAAGTCAATGGCTGTTTCTGCCCAGATCTGTTCCTCTGTAGAGCTTGTTTCTTTCAATTTGGTTCTACACTTTCTGCACGTGTTATCCGCCGGACTGTTTTTGGTCCCACATACATGACAATACACCCTGATCCCTCCACTTAAGAACATATGTATACTTCGCTTTCCCGGGGTTCGCCTATCGCATCAATTGCTAAAAAACACCAACATGAATCGATAATTATCATATAGCAAAAAGGAATATTACACCATATGTTCTGTAGATATCATGTTTAAACGAGTCATACTGGATGCAAAAAAGCCTTCCTATTAATCTAGGAAGGCTCTAGTTATTTTCATTTTATTACTCCGAAGGAAAAGCGCTGAGATCCATATAGGAAACTTCCCACAGGTGATCATCCAGATCCTGAAAACTCCATCCGTACATAAATCCGTGATCCTGTGGTTCGTTGGATGGCTTCCCTCCTGCATCGAGGGCAGCTTGTACAATCACATCTACCTGCTCACGGCTATCTACAGACAGGGCAACGATGACTTCGGTTGTATCGGCGGCATTGGAGATTTTTTTTGAAATGAAGGATTGGAAACGTTCCTCCACCAGAAGCATGGCGTAAATATTTTCCCCGATGATCATACAAGTAGCAGACTCGTCCGTAAAATTGGCATTAAACTCAAATCCCACCTTGGTAAAAAACTCAACGGATTTCTTCAAATCTTGGACAGGTAAATTAACAAAAATCTGCTTAGCACGAATAGCCACCATCGATCACCTCGAACTCATAGAATACATTCCACCTCAAAATAACACCTCGCGAATACGCTGTCAATTGAATATAATGGAGACATTCCAACTTGTGAGGTGACACGGATGTTGCTCCGTATTGTTCGAAGTAATTAGTCGTCGGGCTGGGTCAAAACGCGTACCAGCTATCAAGGGACACGTCTGTCCATTTGATCCTATTCGACCATTTACATTAGAACGATTTGGCATAACTCTTTTGTCCTGTTCAAACAAATCACATTGGAGGAATATGAAAATGAAAAACAAAATAGATTACGATGACTTTTATGAACGCGTAGGCCGGACGAATGGCTGGAACTTCAGCTCCATGAACGTTGTCTCGGAGAACATCGGATGGAACTTCTATGAGGAAGTTGTTCGCCATACGCGATCGTCCGATCTGTTGCTGGATATTGGAACAGGTGGTGGAGAAGCTATTCTGTCCATTGCGGAAGATGCCTTATTACTGGTGGGAATTGATCTCGCTCAAGGAATGATTGAGACCGCACAGCATAATCTTCAGGCTACGGACGGTCATTCCAATGTACGCTTTCTTCATATGGACGCAGAAAAACTGGCTTTTCCAGATTACTTCTTTAATGTGGTATCTTCCAGACACTCTAGGTTCTCTGCTTCAGAAGTATTTAGAGTTCTTGCTCAGGGTGGGATATTTCTAACCCAGCAGGTCAGCGAACATGATAAATCCAACCTTTCAGTAGCTTTTGGCCGTGGCCAAAGTTTTGGCATTCAACCTGGCACATTGATGGAACGATACAAGCATGAACTTCAAATAGCAGGTTTCCGTGACATTCAGGCCCGTGAATATAATGTGGTGGAGCATTACGCTACACCCGAAGATTTCATGTTTCTCCTAACCCATGCACCCATCATTCCTGATTTCGGAAAGGTAGACACTGACTTCGAGCGATTCCAGCAGTTTGTGAAAGAACATCACGACGAGAAGGGCATTCGTACCAACTCGGCACGCTTCATGATTACTGCTCGGAAATAAATGATTCCATATTGAATAAAATGAAACAATAAAGACCCGGTCACATGTGAGAACCATAACATGGTGACCGGGTCTTTTTATGATGTTTGCGAGGCTATATATTAAATCGGATTTACTGCGTAATCTCCAACTTTTCCAAAAAAGGCTTTAATTTATCCACGACATAGTGGCTTCCACCTCGGCCGTTCACCTCTTCAATTACAGCGGATAACAGAAAGCTCGGAGAATCAGTATCAAACACTACGAAAAATCCGTTTTCCTGACCCTTCTCTCCCTTTTTTGCTTTCAGTTCCGCTGTTCCCGTCTTGCCCGCGAGCCCTCCAGGTATTGAATTCAAGGTGTGGGCCGTACCTCCCTGCCGGGAAACAACTTCTCCCAAAGCATCCTTAACCGTATTTGCGGCTTCCGGAGTAATAATTACCTCAGGCTCAGTGCTTTCTTTTCCCTCGATCAGAACAGGTTTCACCAGTTTCCCTTCATTAATAAAAGGTGTAAATGACGATGCCAGATGAATCGGGGACATCAACATCTCCCCTTGCCCGTAGGACGTATCAGCGAGCAACACCTCGGAAGACAGATCCAGATGTGCTTCGTTGGCATATTGGCTTGGCTTCAGATACAGTTCATCCAGTCCAAAGTTATCGCCAAAACCAAACTTCTGGATCCCATCAATAAACTTGGCGCTACCCATCTCGATCGCTTCCATCGCAAAGTAAATATTGTCCGAATACACCAGAGCATCGACCATGTTAACCGGGGATAAACTCTTCACACGCTTAACATAATAACCGCCCCAGCTATCGTCTTTGCGCCATTGCAAGCCAGAGATATCATGGGTTTTGTCCGCTGTAGTCACCTTCTCCAGCAGTCCCGCTGCGGCTGTAATCGCTTTGAAAGTTGATCCTGGTGCATACCGGGTAGTGACTCTGTTGATAAAAGGAAGCTTCTCATTCGCCGAATAAGCATCCCACTCTACCTGAGTAAGTCCTGTAACCATCTTGTTCGGGTTATAGGAAGGCGCACTGACCAACGCTAACAGGTTGCCGTCCGTCGGATCCATCAAAACCATTGCACCGGCGTCTCCACCACTGGATAAAGTCTGATACAATTTCTTTTGTTGTTTGGAGCTAATCGTCAGCTGAACATCCTGTCCATCTACAGCTTCCTTGCGAATAAGCTCAGAACGAGAGTTACCGGATTCATCGGTGATTTCGATCAGACCACCACGTTCACCACGCAGCTGTTTCTCCATGGACTGCTCCAAACCCGCTTTGCCAATCCAATCTTCTGCGCGATAATACCCTTCCGTATCCTTATCCAGATCTTCCTTGGTGGCTTTGCGCACGTATCCAATCAGGTGCGCAGCCGCATTGCCGAGTGGATAATAGCGGATTTCCTTGCTTTGCATCGTAACCCCGCTTAAAGATTCTGGTACGTCAAACTCCTCCGTTGAACCAATCGGGACAAAATACTCTGGCTTCACCCATGTCTGCGCAAGCGCCTTGTGAATGGCATCTTCCGAAACCTGATAATGGCTCGCGATTCGGGCAATCATCTGGTCCGGGTTATCCCCAAGTTTCTCAGGTACAATGCCCCATTCATTCATCGTGCCCTTGGTAGCGAGCGGCAAACCATCACGATCCACAATGTCTCCACGATCCGGGAACAGTGTCCTCACTCGTACCTTACTGCCCTTAACCATGTCATTCAGGATCAGTGAAGGCTGCCAGTTAATTTTCCAGTTTTTGCCCCCGTCCTCAAGCTCCTGCCGGACCATTTTCAATGTATGCGTCTCACTGACTTCTCCCAAAAAAGTTGTCAGTTGCAGGTTGTAATCCACCTCATATGTATCCGGGTTTTGTTTCTCTGCATCGGTCTTACTGCCATCGGAAGCCGTTTCGTCAACCTCCACAGGTTTAACCTCCGCCTTGACGGTGGATACTTCCATCCCCGAATAGATCGCATTGTATTTCTCAACAAATTGTTCCTTGTTCATGCCCGACTCTTGCAACGAAGCAGGTGTCATCAAGGTGTACAACTGGTCAAATTCTTTTTTTTGCAGATGCTCTATGTATTGATTCAGGGTAGTCTGGGGCTTAGCCTCTGCTTCTTTGTTATTCTGCATGTATAGATACATTCCGATTCCACCTGCAAACAAGATGGGCAGCAGTCCGTACATTAATTTACGTTTTGATTTCATGGTTACATCACCTCTAATATACACTATAGATTTCCAGAGCCATTTAAACAATGAAACAAATCTGACGAATTTATCATTAAAAATAGCCGAAAGCTCACATAATATGTTTAAATAAGGAGAGTGAGATTACATACTAAAGCTTTTTTGCTATGCAAAAGGCTGAAAAGGAGCCCGATGATGGAAATCAGCTATTTTTTACTCCCCAAAGCCGAAGTGGCCTATATCAAGTCTACCGCTTCCATGAAAGATGCTATTGAGCAATTGGAATCGCAACACTACACCGCCGTTCCCGTGATTGACCAGGATGGAAAATATGTTGCTACCCTGTCCGAAGGCGATTTGTTATGGAAAATGCGAAATACACCCGGATTGACTTTTGATACGATGGATCAGGTTCAGGTCCATGAGATTAACAATCGGGTATATAATGAATGTGTATTCATTGAGGCTGAAATGGAGGATATGCTGACACTTGCAGCAGACCAAAATTTTGTGCCCGTGGTGGATGTCGATCGTGTCTTCCTCGGTATTATCCGTCGTAAGGATATTATTGAATACTATACGCGTAACATTTCGGATTAAATGAAGTCAAACATCCTGTAATAAACGAATATTCAACTCGAAAGGGTACTCCTGTGGTCATGTTTTGGCCAAACCGGGGTACCCTTTTTGTTTCATGGTCTGGTCGGAATCATTCTAGTTACGCTTAGCCCGCTCTTCAATGTAATAACTCAACACATCCCTCGGACTTCCCTGAAATGCACGCTCTCTGCCGAACTCATACGCCTGATGCAAATACGAATACGCCTCGTCATGCTGTTCAAGTCTCATGCAGATCATGCCGAGATCGATCAACGGACTCGTACTTCTATCCGAACTCCGCGTACTTAACGATATCTCAGCCCACGGCTTCGCCAGTCCATACTGCTTCAGATCGATATGTGCATTCGCATGACAGGATGCGATCCAGCTTGCAATCTCCCATTCCATCTTCGGCTCGGGCAACATGCCCCATGCCTGATCATAATAGATAAGTGCTTGTTCATGTTGTTGCGTCTCATCCAGCACATTACCGGATTCTACCGTTTCTACAATTTGTCGCTCCAGTTCGGCATGTTCCGGTGTCAGATCTTTCATTGCACCGTCTCCTCCTCCAGAACGAAATACCACTCCAGAAAAGCATTGAAATCAGCCCACTGCGGCTCACTCTCGCCATTAAGAAACCGTTCAATCGATTCACCCAGTTCCACCAGTACCACTTCTCCCGTCTGACGGTTGTAGAAAAATCCACCTTCACCTTCAAAACTGTCCAGTGGAATATACGCCTCGGGAAGTCCCAGTGTAAGCTGTGCTACATCCATGTCTTCCATATATACGGTGTTCTCCATAAACCAGCAGATCTGATACAACTCCTGATGCCTGCTGTAAAAAGTTGGTCCATCCTCTGCATGTAGATAAAATTGTGCAAAATCCGATTGAAGATCAATCTCCAGCTTTTGCAATGCTTCTTCGTAGGTTGCTGGAACATCTTCATGCCACCAGCCTTGCTCCTGGCAATGATCAATCACTTTATTGGATAACATCGCAGACCTCCTAATTCAATTTTGCTCATAATACCTGTTCAAAAAGATTGGTTTTCAGTACCGAGAAGATGGGATGAAGCTAGAAATGGAGTAGCGGAGCGTAGGGAAACTACGTGAGCAACGGACATTTCGGCTGAATTCCATATTCAATGCTGATGATGCCTCTAGGCATCCTTCGTAATCAAAAGCGGACTTTTTGAACAACCTCTTATAGTGATTTTACAGGTATCCAGACTTGGGGAGGTGTGCCATCACCTTTGTACACTTCAAGTTCTGGAATCCCTGCATGCTGATATGAAGTGGAAGGAAACCACTCTGTCATAATATAGTGCCACAACCGTTGTATCGCTTCCGGCTCTAGTTCATCAGCTTCAAATACGACCCAATGGGACGCAGGAAGTTCGATGGACACCAAACCTTCAGGCACTTCACCTGAGTAAGAGGTAGCAATCCAATACTCCATTTGATTATCCTTCAGCTCTCTCTGATCTACACAGATGCCCACCAGACCGGGAATAGCTCCGTTATTGAACCCGTTTAAACGTTCCTCAATGCCGTCTGCCAAAGCATCCTGCCACATCTTAGGAATTTCTATTAAATTCTCACCATCCACACAAGAGAACGTTCGTTTGATGCCCACAAAGGTAAGAGACTGTTGTTCGATCACATGTTCATTCACATTCATTAGATGGACTCCTCTCCGAGAGCGATATGGGGCACGGTTCTCCATGACCCATTCATGTTGTCTCATAGTTGATATGTATCTCCGTTATGTCCTACAGATACTTTATCAAAAGAGCAGAACGATTGGAAATAGCGCCGGTGCTACTGGTCATATGAAAGTAGCAGGCACAGAAGTAGACGTGCGATTCATGACTTAAAAGAATATTTACCTACCATTCGTTCCTGCTCGATGTTGGGAGATAGACATACTGGGTTCTTCCCGTCCTTCATTTCCTTATTCTGGTGCAACTTTCTCCCTAGTCGTTCGTCTAACTACTGACCAACAACTAAGGAGATGAATATGCGAATAACTTGCAGCCCCGGTTTCCCAGGAAGCATGATTGGATCGATTGATCTTCAGCCATCGAAGTATTACACCCCACCTTCCAGTAACAGTAAGATCACAGAATATGTTGACCCCGAACTCGTTACCATTCCCTATGTGGAAGATACGGAATTCGGATCACACTTTGAGGCCATGAAGGTCATGAACGGAACTTATAAAGATGAAATGCATGTGAGCTATGATGTCGAATTTACCATTGATGTAGATAAAAAAGGTTATATTACGCAATTTGAACATACGTTCCAGCTGGAACGTTATTTGGATCTGGTTCGCACACAGTCCTATAAAGTAATCAAGACAAACTGGCGCGGACAAACATTTCACGTGATGACGTACAGTTACCTGGAGGAAGTCATTCATCCGAAAAATGTTCTTTTTAAATGTAACAATGCCGAGGATGTCTTCGTCGTGGCTGAACTTATGCCCCATCGTGTTGGTGGCATTGTGGTACAACCCAATAATCTTTATCTGCATTTCCGTGCATTAATCTCGGCACGAGATGATCTGTACCCATTAAGTTATATGTGTGAGCCTGATTTCGACCTGAGTCTCGACTAAAAAGTAGATACATATGTAGAAAGAGCATAAGCTGTCCCCAATCAGCGGGGTGGCCTGTGCTCTTTTTTTAACAAAAAAACCACCAACTCCCTAATTTAAACATCCTCCTTCACATGCTCGGCCTTGTGCTCTCATGCCTGGCTCTAAGCAAAACCAGCTGTAATGTCGATGAATATACCATAATGCTGAACATGCATATGTTCTTCGTACGTTCAGATATGAGAGGGGTTGGAAACATGGTTTACCGGAAAAATAAAATACATTCACTGTTCACTCTGCCCTTGGCAGGTTTGCTGTTTCTGTTGTGGGGTGCTCAAGCGGCACATGCGGAACAGGTCGACAGTTTGTTACCTGAGCGAAGTCAGCAGGAGATTGTCCAAAAGTGGAATCAGTGGATGAATGGCAATGATACATCTCCCCTGTATACAAAGACACCTTCGACAAGTGCTCCCTACTCTGCTGGTGTGGTAAGTGACGCCTATCTGGAACAAGGGCTGAATGCAGCCAACTTTTATCGTTTTATCACGGGGCTACAGGGCGATCTTGTCCTTGATCCGGCATTGAATCGTCAAGCCCAGCATGGGGCTGTTGTGGTCTCCACGGGTGGATACCTGTCCCATTCTCCAAAACAGCCAGGAGATATGCCAAAGGATTTCTTTGACACCGGTTCAAAGTCTGCCAGCAGCTCCAATCTGTACGTTACCAGCAGCGCAAAGAATAACGTCCTGACAAAAAGCATTCAGGCCTATATGAATGATTCGGATGCCTCCAATATTGATCGATTGGGTCACAGGCGCTGGATTTTGAGTCCACAACTGCAACGAATCGGATTTGGACTCGCCACTCGTAGTGAAGCAGGCAAGACATATGATCAGTACTATAGTGCCATGCAGGTATTTGATAAAAGCAGAACTGGGGGAACTTCGTTCAACTACAGCCTGTTCCCGAATCAGGGAGCTTTTCCAATCGAAGCCTTTGGCAGTACACAGGCCTGGTCTGTTCAACTGAATACAGATGTATTCGCGAAGCCATCACTGTCTGAGGTACAGGTCGAGATGACTCGAACTTCCGATCAACGTACATGGAACTTTAATGCCAAGAACCAGAACACTGGCTTTCCAACGGGTTATTACAACGTGGACCCTGCGGATAAACAATGGTTTAATCAAGCCTATTTCAATGTAGAGACAGGTGGATATGGATATGGCTACGCCATTATCTTCCGTCCCGACGATGTGCAATTGTTAAAGAACGGCGATACGTTCAACATTCGAATTACAGGTCTGCAAAAGAAAAACGGTACAGCAGCGGAAATCTCATACTCCACACGTTTCTTCCATGTGGACGGTGTTCAAGATACAACACTTACCCGTATAACGCCAGGACAACCAAACCTGAAAGTCCGAGCAGGAGAACAGATTGATCTACCTTCAATCACTGCCGTGAATGATAACGGAACATCCTATGTTCCACAGTCTAACGTTTCCTTCACCACGACGTCAGATCGCATCGCCATCAAGGATGGAAAAATCATTGGACTTCAGGCTGGTAAAGCCGAAATTCGGATTCGTTTTGAAGGGAAAGAAGCGGTTGTCTCTGTTACTGTCACGGGAATTCCCCAATTAACTGATGTCCGTACACATTGGGCGAAAGATGCCATTCAATGGGCCGTTCAACAGGAAATGGTCAGTGGATACGAGGATGGAACGTTCAAACCCAACAATCAGGTGAGTGAAGCCGAATTCCTCTCCATGTTGTTCAAGCTGTATGCGAATTCCCATGTCATTCAGAGCATCGATGCTGCAGAGGGACAAGCTATTAAAGGAAACATCTGGAGTGATCGTTATTATACCTATGCTTCCGCGTTGAATCTGAAACTGAATGCCAGCAAACAGAATCCTAAGCTGCGCAATCATGCCTTGAACCGAACAGAAGTAGCCGTAATCGTGGCGGGGCTTGGCGGTAAAAATTATACCCAGGATGACGATGCCATCCGGTATCTGCTGAACATGGGATACTCTTCAGGCAAAACCGCAGCAACGGTGCAAGGTTATGCGGGACAAGAATCCTTGACCCGGGCAGAGGCCGTTGTTTTTCTCCAGAACCTGAAGGAAAAAGGCTTCGAACTATGGAGCAGACCGAAGGATGCCACTGAAGCTACCGAGAATGAAAAGAACGGCGGACTTCCGGATCAGACCATGAAAGCAGTATATTCCGCCGATCACACACTGGTCCTTCAAGGTACGTTCCCGGCGTATGCCAACCAGACGATGCCGATCAAAATTCATGGTCCTTCGCCTGCTGTAGAGCACATCCAGACGCAGCAGGTTACAACAGATGCCTATGGCAATTTCAAAATAACGGTAAGTAACCTTGATGCGAAGGAACTTAACCTCTATGTGGACGTGCGCGAAGATTATTCCTACTGGATCAGTGTAGAGGCGGGGCGAACTGCGATAAGTGATTATACCGAGTAACATGTAAAAACCAGCTTAGGAATTCTACATTGAATTCCCAGCTGGTTTTTTTCTCTCGAAACATATTATGCTGGTGTGAACATGACATATTTTTATGGAATTGGAGAAGCGTCGGTCTGCACTAGAAATTAAATCGGATAACCGAATTGCTCTGCCTTTTCTGTCATTATTCTCTCTAACCTCGCTCTTAGTCCGCTCATCCACTCCGGCTCATGTGACCACTGCTCTGCAACAGATCGAAGCATACGCACATAACCGTACAAGTTGGCAAAACGGCGACAAGTGGGGAACATACTCTCCAGATCATAACGTTCTCCTGCCTCGGACCAGTACCCGTTCAGGAACAATTGTTTCTTCTGCTCCCATTGTTCAGGCTCGATCTCCTCACGTAGACTATCCAGACTCTGCTCCACATCCATCGCGTACCAGTGATACATCGAGTCATCAAAATCAATGGCATAACAAGACTGGCTACCTTCATCATAGAAGACATTGTCCAGTTCAAAATCGTAGTGGATGAGACCGAAATTTTGCTGGGTCATCGGTAAAGTCGCAAAATACGTTCGAAGAAACTCCACCTCATTCAAAGCAGCCGTTTCACCAGGAAAACCCTTCAGGATCTCCTGCATCCAATCCAAAACATCCGTATAGGTCCAGCGTTTCTCCTTTTGCTCAGGCATGAATGTACGTGATAAATGATGCAGCTCACCCAATGCCTGACCATAGCTGTACAAGATGGAGTCATTCAAATCAATGCTTCCTAACTGCGATCCAGGTACTCGCTTGAATACGGAAGCATAGTACACTCCCCATGGGGTGTGAGCCTCTATGAGTTCTCTCCCTGAATGGGAAGGTACCGCCTCCATGGCTCCATAATGATTCGTTTGAAGATAACGCAGGAACTCCAGTTCAGCGCCAAGATTGATTTGATTTTTCTCCTCTACCGGGGCAAAACGAAGCAATCTCACTTCCCCCTGATCTCTGAACGGATACACGGCATTGGAGGATATGCGATAATACTGAAACATATTCAGCGACTCAGGATCATAGTTCCAATTCTTTAGAATCATGTCGGCAAGATCATTATTTTGAAATAAATATTTTAATTTTAACATGGGCATTTCTCCTTTTTGATCGTTTTATGTGTATTGCTTGTAACCACCGAATGCCTATTTTTGCGCGCAAAAAGCCGCAGGCTATGCCTGCGGCTTTTAAAAATTCTGAGTGTATGAGAAATTTGCACAAGCAAATAAAACTCGCATACGCCAGAAAAAATGAGCAGTTATATCCCTATATATCAGCAGATCTCAGATCGGACTGGGAAACTGGATGTGTCCCACACTGTATCTGAATGATCTGCCGGAATTATTCAGTTTATGCTTACCTTCATTGTAGTGATAGAACATACTATCTTAGACCGTCGTTTCATGACGCTCACTCCCTTCAAAAAACCAGTTGTTACCATAATAGCCGATATGCCAAATGTAAGCAATTACAAAATGACGATAATCCCATCATTTTTTACTGGACAACCATCACCTTGTCCACCGTCTCGGTGTTGTCCTTATACCACACCATCACGATGTTTTCTTTTTGGAGATCAGACACTTGAATGGACGAATTCGCACGTGAGCTGGAATTGCCCGAGCCCGGCGTCCCCATACCTTCAGTGATAACAACATCATCACCTATATTCAATCTCATCTCCATTCCGGTATCCTTCCACTCCATGCTTGGAGATGAGCTATCCTGCACCTCAAGTAACGCCAGCGTAACTGTGTTTCCATTCACGGAGATGACTCTACCAGTAATGTCGGCATTCATCATCCCCTGCGTCATGCCAGGACTGCCTGTTCGATCATTCATGTCCGGGGTGCCCCTTCCACCTCTCGGTGTTCCTCCATTCATGCCCAGGCCACCACCATTCGGCATAGCGCCACCGTTCATCCCTTGCACAGAACTGGTCTTGGTAATATTCTGGGCGGTTATCACATCACAGGCCGTAAGCATAACCGAGCACCCCAGCAAAAGGAGTATTGTAACCGATGTGAAATATTTATTTTTTCGCATATGATCACCTTTTTCTCAGGGAATATTTCTCCAAGGTACCTTTACGATGGAATATGAAGTCATACGTATCTTTGAAACCCATATAGGACAGCACAACCAACAACGGATATACAGGGTAGATGTATCTGGACTTAATCTCCCACAGAATATAAAATCCGATGAATCCGAGAATGACCAGGATCAAGGAGACTTCATCATATCGTTTACGACGAATTCCACCGACCAACCGGATGAAAATAAAACAGTACATCAAGAAATTCATCACATATACGATTGAGAGCAAACCTGTCCGATAAGCCGAATCCCCTTGTAACAGTTCTGTTATCGCATTGGTGTAACTGTAGGAGCCTGCGATTCCGCCTCCCCTTCCTCTTCCGGCACCCATGGAACTTTCATTGCCGATTCCGTATCGGTCCATTTGGTACGTTCCTTCGGTCCAGGTCCATATAATCTTTTTGTAATACATCTGCACCAAGTCACTTGCACTTGCTTCAGAAAGCTTGTTGCTGATCTCTTGTTTGAACAATGCTGCGCTCTCAGCCTTATTGTAGTTGGCCTGCCTCTGATAGATCTGATAACTCTCCATATTGTCCCAGAAGCCAAAACGCTCCAGATTAATGGCCATATTCAGCCACATATAGACCGGTGCAGCATTCTCTCCGACAGGTTCGCTCACAACACCGGAGGATTGAAGAACCGCATTTTGAGTCCAGGTTGGTACATTAAACAACATACCCAGCACACCGATGGAAATGACAACTTTCTTCACTCCGATGCTCCGCATATTCAGCAAAATATATATGATGGCAGCGATCAGCACGATCACGCCAATGCTTCGGAAGTAATTGCCCAACGCGAGAAAAACGGCGGCAATCACAATTGTTTTCCAAGACTTTTCACGTACAAAACGAATAACAAAGTATAAACAAGATGTCAGAAAAGCTGTGGCAATCACATCGTTATAGATCAGGTTGTTCAGGAACAGGGACGGCAGGTAGGTTGCTGCAAAGATCAACACACCGTAATCACATTCTGTGGATCTGTCGTTCACTTGTTTGTAGATAAGATAAATCATGAACGTTGTTAACGTTGAAAACAAAATATTAAATAGTTTGATGACCAGATAGTTGTCCGGGAACAGGTACAGCAATGTCTTCAGGTACAACACGATCGAGTAGTTAAACGGGAACATGTGCAGATAACCACCCGTTTCAAACGACGAGTAGTCTTGGTCATACAGCATGTTCATGGCGAGTGAGAGAACGGTCTGTGAATCATCGGTGGGCACTCTCGGAAATACGAAAATGACGATGATCTGAATGGCCAAAGAACTTAGCAGCACAATCGGAATGACAACCTTCGGACTGTATTTGTTCAGCTTCAGACATAGAGCATATAACCCAACACCTGAACCAAGAAGCAAAAGAATGACCGGGAGAAAAATACTCCACTGCTGCATGCCCAAAATGGGATTGTCCCCATACAAGGCGTAGTTGTACTGTGCCCGAACCAACAAGGACGAAGCAATAAACACCGCAACAAACACGAGCAAAATGAGATAAAACGACTTATGCAGCACCTTAGACATGCAAAAACTCCTTTTCGATTACAGGATTCCGTGAGTATTATAATGGCTCTGGCTGAAAAATCGCTGAAAAGGAGTAACGCTTGCGATCGGTGCAGCTCAGTATGTGTATACAAACAGAAAAAGACCGTCCCTTCGATAAGGTAACGGTCTATATGTCCAATTTTTTAAAAGTATAGGGCCTTAGCTAAATGTTGAAGATCACTTCTCGTCCTTGATAAACTCAATGATATCCTGGATGTCACAATCCAAAGCCTCACATATTCGATTCAGCGTATCGAACTTCACACCATCGGTTTCTTCATTATATAATTTGGCAATCCCATTTCTATGTAATCCGGTTAGTCGGGATAAATCAGCAATATTAATTCTTTTCTCACCCATAATACGAGATAAATGAACCTTGATCATACGAATTCTCCTCCAAACTAAAATGCACACTGTGATGTTGACAAAGCACACTACAAGTTGTATATTCAAATAAACATAATGCACACTGTAGTGTTCGAATGGAAACTTAATATCTACAAATACTCAAAAAGAGGTGTATATAGTGAAAGAATCCTTGGAATCTTTAGCAGAACCGTTAATCCGAACGCGCTTAGAGTTATTATACAACAATTTGTCTCACACGCAGCCTGATTATACCCAACTATCTAAAGAATCTGATCAATACTTTCAGAATATTCGCCAAGCTTTACCGGAGCAACTGAATCAAACCCTTTTTCTATATGAAGATACTCAACTCTCTATGCAAACACTTCTGGAAAGAGAGATTTATTTACAAGGGTTTCGGGATGCTCTTCAGCTAATGAACGAATTACATATAAACAGCTTCTAACAACTGGCTTCTTACAAAATATGCTATAATCAACAAAGCAATAGAATAGGCTTAAAGGGTCGGTCGGCTACCTCGCCATGAAGGGAGGGATGCCCTGTGACAGTTTTTGAAGCAATCTTGCTGATGCTTACCTTTGGTACGCTCATCGTTGCCATTCTGTCCGATAAACGCAAATAGACCGCCCCCGTAGCAAAGGAATGCGGTCTATTTCATCGTGCCCTTATGTTACCGAAGCCCACCGCCCTTAAAAGCGGCTATTGCTCGGAGGAGTCGTGTTACCAGCACGGCTCTCTTTGCATTTTACGTCTAATCTGCTCTTATTATACCATACTCAAATCTCAGGCGTCACATGTAAACCACGCTAGATACGATACATTTCTTTATACTCATCCACATATAAAACTTCAATACAATTCGACCAATTCAAAATCGAACCGACAAAATCCTGAATGTCCAGACCCGGCATCTCATACGTCTCCGCTGTGTTCACCGAACCTGTTGCGTCCTCAATCAAGGTTACCTTAAACCCTTCGTGTTCCGCAGTAATTGCCGTAAACAGACAACAATATTCCATGTTGAATCCAACAATAAATACATGTTCTACCTGATGCTCATGTAGCCAAGTTCTTAGCTCCGGATTGCTGAAGGCACTTGGTTTGCTTTTCTCCATAACAGGATACTGACCGGTACCCATTATAATTTCCAGGTTCTCAACATTTTTATAGAACAGTGAAGAACCCTCCTGATCGTAATCTACATGTTTCATGTATATGATTGGCTCATGTTGCTGTTCAAAATCAGCGATAACCGCTTCAATCTTGCCCAACTGAACTGTGAAATCCTTCAATGACTTGATCCCATACTGCACATCCAACACGATTAGTGCTTTGTTCATCTGTACTTCCCCTTCAGTAGACTAACAGGTTTTTACCATTTACTACTTCTTCTGCTTCTTCTCCCGAGCTTTTTCCACATTTTCTTTCACCCGAAACTCCACAATCCGGCGGATCAGATCCTCCGGCAATGGCTGGTCCAGCGGAAACTGGACAGATCCCTTAGCCCCTTTGTACTTGGAGAGTTCCTCCTGGAAAGCTTGAATTCCCCTGGGAGCAGGGTAAAACCCAATATGATGCTGGTAAGCGGCAAAATGAACCAAATTCCCATGCTGTGCATACGTAGGCATCTTGTAACTGATTTTCTCTTCGGCGTTCGGAGCCGCTTCACGAATAATCTGTCTTATTGCCTGTAATCTCACCTGTACATCAGGTGCAAACTCCGAGATATATTCATCTACCAGCACCGAATAATGGTTACTCTCAGCCATCTTGGACTCCTTCCACCACGGATACATCAATGGATTCGTGGTACGGGCATATTTGCTTATATTGTACTTCAAATGGACAAACGGAACAGCTATTTTCCTGCAACTTGGAATGTTAAATTTGATTTTTAAGTGAACTAAGCTTTATAATACGTTTAAACAATTAAACATTATAACGGAGTGAGCCATGAACGAATCGATGGGTAACCAAAAAGTTATTGATATTTTCGAGAATCTAAGTCCTTATCTTCAAGGTTTGGGAGATCCCGTTCGCCAGCGAATCATATCGCTGCTCATTGATCAAGAGAGCATGAACGTATCGCAGATTGCAGAGCATGTCCCCATGTCACGCCCTACGGTCTCTCATCACTTGAAAATATTGCGTCAATCCGGGCTGTTATCGGTTCAGAAGAAAGGTACGGAGATGTATTACAAGCTGGAGTTCAACGATGCGATCGAATTAATCAAACAGCTCGTTCATCTCGTGGAAGTGGAATGTCAGAGCTAGCGCATACCGCGCTGGTGTACTGCATTCCTTTTCTTCACCTCTATATGTTCAATAGTTTAAACATATAAGTACATAAACATATCAACGGAGGTATATAGAATGAATAGAAAAAGAGTTCTCATCGCAGGAGGCTATGGTGCTGTAGGTGCACAGCTTGCCCGCATTTTGCATGACAGGCATCCTGATCTGGAATTGTTACTGGGAGGCCGTTCTGCAGGTAAAGCAGCACCTTTTCCATCCAATCGTGTCCAAACGGTTGTTGTTGATACCAATGCAGACGATCCACTGATTCACGCAGGAGAGAATATATCGTTAATCATTAATGCAGTGAACGATCTGGATGATCGGCTACTGGTATCGGCAGTGCGGAGAAAAATTCCACTTATCGATGTAACACGCTGGACTGAGGTGTTCAATCAAGCGATCCGTACAGTAGAGCAGGAAGAGCTTCATTCTCCGGTAGTGCTGTCCTCTGGATGGATGGCAGGAACGGCGTCACTCTTTGCCATGATACTTTCTAACTCTCTGCAACATGTCGAACTAAACATTCATGCCCTATGGTCGCTGCGGGATAAGGCCGGCCCTGATTCGGCAGCCTTCATGGACCGGATGAGTATTCCTTTTCAGGTCACCGAATCCAACACGAACCGACTCGTCTACCCCATGACAGATCCGATCAAAGTTCATTTCCCGAACGGGTATACGACCCCATGTTACAGACTGGACACACCCGATCACGTCACTTTGCCTCATACCAGCCATATCGATTCCGCCAGTTTCCGTATCTCATTCGATAGTAAGGTATCTACCTATGCACTCGCCGGATTGGTCAAAACCGGAGTATGGAAGATGATCAGTGGTGAACGTTTTCAGCCATTCCGGCGGAAATTGCTCTATAATCCGGGAACCGGGAGTGCACATCATCTGGTCATTCAATTGAAAGGGCTGGATGCGAAAGGTAATCAGGTTGAACGAACGATGACGGTCTCTGACCCACTCGGTCAGACCCACATGACTGCACTCGGCGCTGCGGTGCAAGCCGAGAAGATACTGATGATGCCAATGGACAAACCTATGGCTCCAGGCATCTATTATCCTGAGCATCTGTTTGATGATCGAATGAACATGGATGCGGTTACTCATTTTTTCACACAATACGGCGTTCAAGTAACCCACTCCTGATCCAGACATAACAAAAAATCCGCGAAGTCGCTCACTGCAAACAGTGGGACCATCGCGGATTTTACGAATTATAATGGAGGGATCTATCGTATCAAGTACAAACTTGGGTCTGGAATTATAGTGTCATAGCCCGACCATTTCGCATCAGGTAATCTTCTTTTGTTTTGTAATCCGGCATGATGCTACCGATCCGCCGCCAGAAAGAGCGATCATGATTCATGTGGTGAATATGGCAAAGTTCATGAATGATGACA
Source organism: Paenibacillus sp. FSL P4-0176 (assembly GCF_037975265.1). Lineage (NCBI taxonomy): Bacteria > Bacillati > Bacillota > Bacilli > Caryophanales > Paenibacillaceae > Paenibacillus > Paenibacillus sp. FSL P4-0176. The sequence goes on along the minus strand of NZ_CP150242.1, from coordinate 973,066 downwards.
TAATCCATCACTTCCAGTGGCGCCATCGCCAGGCGATAATTGAACGTCAGCTTTTTGTCCCAGCTACAACTGCCCCACTTGGTGGGAGAATCTACGATCTCAACTGACTTCGGCTTCACCTTCAACTCTTGCTGATAGCGTCCGATGCGCTCCCCAATCATGCGTTTACACTCGGCAAAATAAAACTTCTTCAGATTCGCTCGCAGCTCCTCTTCTGTAAGCCCCTCCACAGGAATTAATTCATGCAGTGCATGTTCCTTGCCAAAAAGCAGAAACTTCCCTTTGCCCTCATCTTCGTATTCCTTGGCTTGAGGACCGTCAAGCGCCCGCTGCATCAGTGCGGATTTCTTCAAAATTACATCCCCGTGCTGCTCTACAAGTTGCCGGATCATGTCTTCACTGGTACCATTGGGTGCTTTGATTGTTACCATATAAGGCAAGTCCATCGTGATGGACACTTTCTTGCGTTTGCCGTATTGGATATGACAGTTAATGCTGTGATTATTTAATTCTATAGTTAACATAACGCTCTCCGCTTCTGAAGTTATTCAACCAAATCAAATTGTATACCATCTCCGGCTATAATGCATACTGTTCGGCGATATATATGTTTGCATTGTATTTTTATACATAATTATGTATTATTATTTAATTATAAAATCGGAGGTTGGATATGACGCATACAATAGATACAGAACACAAAACCATTGAAGAAATATCGCTTAACCACTGGCAACCCTTATCTACTTTACTTTATGACGGTTGGGTACTCCGTTTTGCCAAAGGATATACCAAACGAGCCAACTCCGTTCAACCTATCCATTACTCCACTTTAGATGTGCATAAGAAGATTGAGGAATGTGAGCGCATCTATGCCTCCAATCAGTTAAATACCATATTTAAGATCACACCGTTTATTCAGCCGGATCATCTCGACCAACTTTTGCAAGACAAAGGGTATGGCGTTGTCGATCTGACCCGTATCCAGACTCGGAGTCTGGAAGAGATCAAAGAGCCTGTGCACCAAGCTGTACAGATCGACGAACAGTTGACCACAGCTTGGCTGGATCACTTTTGCCGATTGAATCAGGTGAATGATCTGCAACGGGAAACGACCAAATTAATGTTGGACAATATCCGGACAAAGGTAGGTTTCATCTCGCTGTTAATTGACGGGCAAGTCGTCGCGTGTGGGTTCGGTGTAATCGAACGTGGCTATATTGGATTGTATGATATCATTACAGACGCTAACTTCCGGAATCAGGGACTTGCTGAACAGATGATCCTGCATCTCCTGCATTGGGCAAAAAGGAATGGCGCTACGTCTAGTTATCTGCAAGTCGTTGCGAATAATGTACCTGCGTTAAAGCTCTACGCGAAGCTGGGTTATTCCGAAATCTATAGCTATTGGTACAGAGTCAAAGAATAGAGTGTTTGCTAATCAAGCTTAGCTTGTGGATTCTTTCATCATATTCAGTCTGACAAACTGATTAATTCAAAACAACATCTTGAAAGCAAAAACTGCCCTCCTCCTCTAAAGGAAAGGCAGTTTTTAATTTGTCTTCATTATTGTTAAAACTCTTCACACCGATTATCGGCTACTCCGTACTCTTTCTACAAAGGCAGCTTCACCAGCACCTCATATTTCACGCCGGCCTGTATATTCTTGATAATGTCGCCTTCAATTAGTTGACCGTCAACATGCACTTCAATCGTCTGGACAGTTGCATCCTTTTTCATGTTTACATGCAGCTCAGCTCCGCGGAACAACCGCGTAACCGATGCCTCGTTCCAATCTTCTGGTAACTGCGGACGAACCTGAAGCCCTTGTGCATGACCCTGCAATCCAAACAATCCGTCGATCAGACAACGATACACCCAAGGCACCGTGCCGGTATTGAATAGATGGCTAGAGCGCCCAGCTGTACGTGGGAATTGATGATAGGCTCCGCGATAATAATTCGGGATAAATACGGGTAGCTGACCCCGCTGGAGAATATCCTCGCCATCGGGGCCAGGAATCATTTTACGCAGCAAACGATACGCCTTCTCCTTCTCGCCCACCAGGTACAACGCGTAAATATAGAACGCCGCCGCGTGATTGTACACTGCACCATTCTCTGCACTTCCCGGATGTTTCTGCGTAACACGGCCTACATCTTCCCGCATCGCTGTGAAAGACGGCGCGAGCTTCTCGACACCATATGGCGTCTCCAATTGCTCCTCTACGGCACGGATTAACTTCTCCTGTTTCTCCTGATCCGCAGCACCGCTCATAAGTGCCCAGCTCTGAGGATTGATATAGATGCGCCCTTCCACGTCTTTGCTTACACCAAACACTACGTTATCATCCGTAATTCCGCGGGCATACCAGTCCCCATCCCACAGATACTCATTGGCTACCGCATTGGTCTGAGTGGCTTCCTGACGGAATTCCGCTGCAACCTCGCCATGCCCTGCCTGTTCACCAATATCTGCCCACACATTGAACGCATAGGCCGACGCAATGGTTAACCAGCCGGATACGCCTTTGCCTTTGTACCCCACCATGTTCATCGGATCACACCAGTCACCCTGATTGATATAGTTCAACCCACGCGCATCACGCTCATGGATCAACCAGCGCATCGCAAGATTCATATGTTCCAGTACGGAAACCTTTTGTTCACTGTCTGTAAAAGCAACCTGTTCCTCCAAAATGCTATAGTCATTCGTTTCATCTAGATAGGTCTTCATACAGACCGGAAGCCAGATACAGTGATCGGTATGAGGAACCTGGTTAATATATTTCAATTCTGCATCCGGGTGCAAAATAATACCGTCTGGCATCGCACCGCTTATATGCTGTTGAGACAAAGCGGTCAAGAACGCAGCCCGCGCAATCTGCGGCTGAATATAACTCATACCCATGTTGTCCTGCAAATAATTCCGCGTCTGCGGATCGGTTGTCAGACGATTGGTTTTGCCATGATAGTACATCTGGCGAGGTAGCCAGTGATTCACGACATTATCTAACCAGCTGTCCGGTGTCTTGATCTGGATGTTTCCTTGCCCTTCCGCAATATAACCAGCATACTCCTGCTCGGCTGCGGTGAAACCATCCTGTCCTTCCTCATTCTGCTTCACAAAATAATGCTGACGAATGCCCTCAATCTCTGTCTCATCATGAGCCGGGCCAAAGATAAATCGATACGCCTGATCAGCTCCAGCTTCCAGCTCTACACTATATTGCAATACAGCCACAGGTGTCTCATACCGCGCATCTCCACCTGCGAGTGTCTCTGACTGAAGGGCCGAAGGATTATGTAGTCCACCTTCGCCTTCAAAAGTCTCATGATTCACTTCCCACGCGGTCGGCTGGTGATCTGCTAGCAGATAGGTTTTGTCACTATAGTTTTTGATTTTGCTATAATCCTGATATTTCTGATAAGGCGTGATTGCCGAGCAGACAATGCCCTGCAAATCTTCCACATATGTACCGGACTGGTTCATCCAGGACATATAACCGACCGTATAATACGGGTAGATACTCAGCTTGCGTTTTCTCGAAGACAGATTGGTTACCTTCACACGCCACAGCTCCATGACATCTTCCTTCGGCAAACGCAGGGACATCTCGATGCAAATGTCGTCCTGAACCACCTTCCAATGAATATCGTGTTTACCGACAGCGAACGTATAGCTATCCGCCTGCTTGCGAACCGGTTCATACGGGGCGGAGAAGATTTCGCCACTTACTTCATCTTTAATGTACACAAACCGTCCCGGATGGTGGGCATAGTATGGCTGCTCCGGTTGCATAAACGTCTTGGCTTCCAGGTTGGGCGCATACGAGTATTTAGCAGGTTCGGGCTGCATGAATTGGGCCACCGCGTACCCCCGGCAATTCACATGAATCATCATCTTTTCATTCCAAAGGAATCCGGATGCCTTCGGTAAACTTGTCGGGCTTGTTAGTTCAACATATTGATTATCTTCCGTTGCTTTAATCATCACTGAACCTCACTTTCAGATTATGGAGTTAAAAGACAGAAAACGTTTTAGGTAACTTGTATACAACTTTGTCCATTATAACACGGGAACGCTTACAAAGAACTGAAAACTAAAAAAGAGCTGAGAAACTCAGCTCCGATTACGTTCCAATTGTTTCTCGATGCCCAACCTGTCGATCTGTATCCAATACTCTGCAATTCGTTCGTTCTCCACTCGGTATACCGCACTGGCAATTTCAATCACCGGGAGGTTGGTTGGGCTGTATCCGTTCACTTCGCCGATATGGGTACCCGCTTGTCTCCAGCGCACATAAACTTTATCACCTTGGGCCAGTAACTCCTGAATTTCGAGTAAAAACTCCCCGTATGCTTCAATCATCTCTCGCACATGATCCACATAATCGGAAGGGGTTCGGGTGACCGTGACCTCTTCTTCAGATATCACTTGATGAGCCAGCACTTGTTCCGCCATCACTCTGCTTGCATAATCGGGATTCCGCCCTGATCGGACCTCTTCAAAAAAGGTTCTGACAATCTGTTCTGCTGTCATACGCCAATCCAGCCTCCTCAATTATTCAACTGTTATATATATAAATATGTAGTAACTCTTGTATTTTAACATGGTCCCCCCGCTATGAAATTACAACTGTTCTATTGATCTACAGGACTTAAAACCTACCCTCTCACCTTGACAATGCGTCAATATGACCATAAACTAGCAAAGGATATTAGGAAATTAATAGGAGGTTTGGCCGTTAAGAGGTTCGAGTATGGGTTTTAACCAATTTTGATAATCTTTCGGTGTGTAGAAACGTAGCATTAGAGCAACTCAGAAAAACAAGAAAGCGGTGTATCATGAAACGTCTATTTTTCATTATGTTTGCACTCACCCTGTTACTGGCTGGATGCCAGAGTACTGAACAGGAGAGTAGTCCGTCCGAAAATAACCCTACAGAAGTAGTAGAAGGTTCTACCATTTTAAGTTTGAAGCAGAAATACGGCTCTGAATCGGAACAAGCGATCATGCCGATGTACAACGTAGCTCAGGATGAAGAATTTATGTTCAAGTTTAAAGCCGATTTACGTAAAAGTAACCTGCGAGCTAGTGACATTATTAGTGTACATACCGATATTAAAGCACTCAAAGCAAGCGATGTATATGCCATTCCAGAGACAAACGACAATAGTGTTTCCATTAAGCCTCTTGGATGGGGCGTTTTAAGTTCAGATTCCATGATGAACAAGGATCAAAGTTCTTGGGGCGGTGCCCCCATTTATTACATTCGTCTGAATTATGATCCAGATGCGGAAAATCTAACACTACTCGATCAGCCCATCATTATTCCGTTTACAGTGAAATCGGAGTTACCCGTACCTAACCTAAGATACGAAATTGACAAAGATAGACGGTTCAAGTTGGTCTGGGACAAGGTTGAAGGTGCCACCGAATATAAAATTTATAAACGTTCTGACCTAACCAACTTCGATACAAATGTACCTCTAACTGGCGCAGAGGACGCGTTCAGTAATAGTCTGCCTTTAGATATTGCGGTAACGACAGAGACGTCTTTCAATGATTTTTTGAGAGACGGAAAAGGCGGGCTCGGCACTTATAATGAAATGATAACTACCACTCAGAACCATGGTATACGAGGAGAATATTACGTCACTGCAATCGGTGGAGGCAAAGAATCCAATTTTAGCAGAGGTGTCCCTACAGCTCCGCTTGCTTCCCAGTTGCCAACATCTCTGAAAGAACAATTGTATAGGGAGAAATTAAAGAATATAGATGTACTTCCTCAGAAAGCAACAGTTGAGTACAATGACGGCTCTCTAGCTCGTGAAACCATTGTCTATGATACCAAAAGCGTAGAGATTTCAGAGTTCAATGAAACGAATATTCCTTTTCATATTAAAGGAACAGCTTTGAAAAGTTACGTACGCGTAGAGAATGTAACTCAAGCAGATTTGGACAAACTTTCTCAGCAAACCGTAGCCGATTCCAGCAACGGACTGGTGGAACCGAAGAATGACACACCTTACGTTCCTGCACCTGACGTGCCAACAATCATCAACAATCATGATGCACCTGAGTCTGCAACAGAAACAGAAGAAGCACCGGCTTCGGAAACTCCAACTACAGAGTCCACAACCGATACTGAGACTTCAGAAGATGCAACTGATCCTCTATCTACTGAGGCTTCCGATGATACTTCTGATAATTCTTCAGATATGGCTTCTGAAGAAGCTTCCAATGAAACACCTGCTCCAGCTCCAGAAGCTGTAGAAGACAACCTGGTAGATGAGCAGAAATCGAATACGCAGCAAAATGTAGAACAAGGTAATCAGGAAACCGTGCCTCAGCCTGCTACAGGCGATGCAATGATCAATGCAGATTCCGCATTGGAAGAAGTTTTAGCCAAAAATATGATTGCTACACAAGATAAAATTTCGTTAAAAGCTTTTCCCGAAGCTCAAAATTTCACGGCACTCTCAGATGTTGTTCTGAAAGTGATGTACCAGAATCCATTGATTCTTGGTGTGGAAGGTTTCGAATACAACTATGGTACGCTTACCCTTTCGATTCATTACAATGAATCGGCTAGTGGTATCCAGAAGAAGCAAGATGAGATTATTGCCAAAGCGAACGAAGTCGTGGCTTCTATTATCAAAGACGGCATGAACGAAGACGAGAAACGAAAAGCCATCTACGATTATCTGAACGATAACGCGAAGTATGACGATGCAGCGCTGGAGAATGCGGAGCAGAACAACTTCAAAAATGTCGATCCACAGTTTAATGACTCGTTTACCACATACGGTATTCTGGTCAGAGGAGTTGGGGTATGTGCCAGCTATGCTTCCGTTTACAAATTGCTCTCCGATCTCTCGGGATTGGAAAGTATCGTTGTAACGGGCGCTTCCAGCGGCGTTCCACATGCATGGAACAAGGTCAAAATCGGGAACGAATGGTTCCATGTCGATGCCACCAACAACCTGACGAACTCCGGCATCCCGTACTTCCTGTACAATGCCAACGATGAGACTGCTGCCAGTCAGAAAACAATAGCGGATCAAGATTACTGGCTTGATTCCGAGCTCGCGATGTTTAATGGCGAGAGCGATGCCAATGATTATTATGTACAGAATGATCTCGAAGTCGCGTCCATTAATGAGTACAAAACCAAGGCTGAGAGTGAACTCAAAAAAGGAGAGAGCAGAGTCATTCTCCGTTTCGCCTCACCTGTTGATTCTGATGAGCTGATGACAGCTGCCGGTGAAGCCCTCGCTGCAGTGGATGAAGCGCTTCTGAATACAGCACAATTAGCCACGCTAGGCAGTTATGCCATTCTGGACCCGAAACCAGAGCAGAAGTAACTTAGTTACACAGGAATCCCCTTTGCTTTCTAACAAGCAAAGGGGATTTTTTGTCTATTATTAGATGACTTCAAGCCATTGATTTAACCTGTTGCAATCTGGTAATAAAAGAAGAAATAAATGCTTTCTCTTTCATGAGATTCTCTTGTAATCTCTCACTTATTTTACTGAGTGTACTTGCATCACGCGTTATATTGTATTTCAGAACTATATTTCTCAATTTAAAGTAGTCCTGTTTCAGAATAGTGCTTAATTCCATAAAGGTTGAATCTCGTTCAATGATTAATTTCTCCATTAAATAAGATAAACGTAACTCCATTAGTAGCTTATGTTCATACAAAAGATGAAAGACTCGTGAATCCAATGCTTCTCCAACTAGGGCTGCCTGCTCAATGTCGGTAAAGATGCGTTGAATGGCTTGCATTCCAAAATCGTATTTCTGATCTCTCACTAAGTCATATGTCTCGCTTGAGTTAAGATAGTTTTCCATCGCCGTTATAATCTGCTCCACATGAATTGCATAATTGATATTCTGGATAGGCTTGAGAAATCTCACTTCTGTCCAAAAACTGTACTCATTAGACATGGTCCAGTAGCCTTTCTCAAGTTCATCCAGACTACATACGCTTTGTATGAATTTACCATCATCAAGATTATCAGCAATGTATATCAAATTTTGATCCAGGTCATACCCATACACTAATAATTCATGCATGAGATGTTCTTTTTGATAATAGTCTGTACACGCAATATAGTATCTATCTGCATAAATATATAGATAATATCCCATATCTATCGCTTCCGTAATCACTTGCTTAAGTGATGTTCCCCATTTGCTAATCACAATTTCTTGTGGCAGGTTGTAAAAGGAAATTCCCGGACAGGTACTTAGCAGAAACTGATGAGAATCAAACGAAAAAATTCCCCATCCATGTGCATACCTGATTTGTATAAAGTTATTGAAAATCCATGGCCATAAATCTTCGTGCATAACGGATGTTAATGTCCCATATGATGTGTACGTGCTTATGACAGGGTCACCTAGTTTAAGTACATTCTTGGCCATTACAGAATTCCTCCTTCGATTCCTAGGCATAGTGTATTAATCTGAACAGATTCATTGTATAAGCAACGCACTCTCAGAGCTGGGAGCGAAGATCATGTTCTTGAATATATTACCATGTACCTTTTCCGTTTTATATAAGAACGCTTTCATATATGAAAATATTTTATTTCTCTCATCTTAATGACAAAAAAAGAGGATACCGCCCCCAATATGGAGACCGTATCCTCTGATACCCTGATCGGATTACCTGAAACTATTTACGGACTAACCGTACCGCCATTTGCATTCAGTGTCTCACCGCTCACATAGCTGGATTCCTGGCTTGCCAGGAACACAAATGCCGGAGCCATCTCAGCAGGTTGTCCTGCCCGACCAAGCGGTGTATCGGAGCCAAAATCGGCCAGCTTATCGACTGGTTGTCCACCCACGACCTGGAGCGGTGTCCATACCGGTCCTGGTGCAACAACGTTGACACGTATCCCTTTGCTACCCACCTGTTGGGCTAGCGCTTTGCTGAACGTGTTAATGGATGCCTTCGTTGTTGCATAATCCAGCAGGATTGGCGAAGGTTTATACGCCTGAATCGATGATGTGTTGATAATGGAGCTGCCCGGCTTCATGTGTTTCACAGCTGCTTTGCAGAGCCAGAACATGGAATAGACATTTGTTTTGAACGTTGCATCGAATTGCTCGGTAGTCAGATCCGCAATCTGCTCAACAAACTGCTGTTTACCTGCCACGTTAGCGAGGATATCAATCCCGCCAAGCTCTTTTACCGCAGATTCAATGAGTTCTTCACAGTATTTCTCATCCTTCAGGTCACCTGGCATCGTGATCGCTTTACGCCCAGCTTCCTCAATCAGCTTCACAACTTCCTGCGCATCTGCTTCCTCTTCCGGCAGATAGGCCAGAACAACATCGGCACCTTCACGGGCAAACGCAATCGCTGCCGCCCGGCCGATTCCGCTGTCGGCTCCGGTCACAACTGCTTTGCGTCCCGTTAAACGTCCGCTGCCTTTATAACTTTTCTCACCCGCATCGGGAACAGGTGTCATCTCACGCTGGAGCCCCGGCTCGTCCTGCTGCTGTTTCCACTCTGGTGTAGCCTTCGGATATTGTGTCGTTGGATCTTGCATGGTGTGCTGGTCTTGATTAGCCATGTTCAATTCCTCCTCGGTGATTTACATTGATCACTACGATCACAGAATAACCTTCCGATCGCTGTTATCCCCAGATTTTTTTCTCTCCCTTATTTAAGGGGAAAATCCGGTGATAAAGGCGAACACTCCGTTTCTTCAGGTTATTTCTGTGCTCTTCGTTATCATGTAAATGTTAAATTTATTATCAGAAGTTGTTTTCATAAATGTTGCACTCTTTCCTTTGTAACCGAGATGGGTGGAATTTAAACTAAGCCCGCCCGAATTCACTGACGATCGTCACATATCGAATCTCCCCTAACTGGAGATTGTATAATAGAACATGAGGTGATCTCGTTGAACCCAAATAAAGAACCCTATTCCATCGGTGAAGCAGCCAAACTGATCGGCTCCACGGTGAAAACGATCCGTTATTACGATGAGATTGAACTGTTACAACCCTCCAGTCATACGGAAGGTGGGCATCGGCTCTATACAACGCAAGACCTGTGGCAACTCGAACTCATTACAACGCTTCGTTATCTGAATTTCAGCATACCGGATATTCGAAAGCTCATGTCGGGTGAACTGGCGGTAGCACAGGCACTGGATCTGCAGATTGAAGCGTTGGAAACCCAGATCGGCACGATGAATTCCATGCTCTCCATTTTGCAGCAAGCGAAGCAGCATGAAGAAGACACTTCACTGCATTCGGAACAGTCTCTTACCTACATCTCCAGTCTGGTTGAATCCCTAACGGCCCATGCGAGCAGTCGGAAACAATTCGTTGCTGCCAAGGTGGATGAATCCCATCTGCTGGACAGCATTCCGCAGGATTGGAGAGTGTCGTTTCTGCACTTTTTCGATAAATACATGATGAAAGATACCAAACTGACGGCTCAGCAAACACTGGCCTGGAAGGAAATTCAGGAACTGATCAATGATCCGGCCTATTGGGCTGATCTAGCTCGGCTGGAGGTTCCATTCTTCATTATGGTGAATCAACCACAAGTCGAAGCGGACGTCTGGGTGAAAAAAATGGAGGCTATTCGCATTCGCACTACCGAAGCGCTGGACAAGCGTTGGGCAATCGATAGCCCTGCTGTGCAAAGCATGGTGTGGGACTTTGTGTTGATGTATGCAAGTGTCGAGCATGCCGAAACACCTGAAGTATTTTTTAGTAAACAGGCCCGATATATGCTGGACTCTGTGACCGATCGCATTCTGCGTTTTAACAAGCTGTGCAAGGTGATGAATCCCGAATGGAGCCAGATTGTAGATGGCATTAACCTGCTGCAGGAGGGCATGCGGTTACGTTTAAAACAAATGGAAGAAGACTGAACTTCAGTCTCCTTCCATTTTTATGTTCAGCCTTTTTTCAACGAGTAGGACTCATGTTCTCCCACTTCCTTGTCCATATGGAGCAGTTGCCCTTTCAAGTAGTGGTTGAAGAAATCAATCGTCGTATCGTTGACCAACTGTTGCGTCCCCCGCGCATCTACACCCTGTGTCCATTCGAGCAGTGGAGAGATCAGGTAGAGGTCGGAGAAACTCAGATGTTTGGTGTTGGTCAGCTCCATCCAGAAGTTCCCTCCTGCGGTTACCGGCTCATAGCGCTCGTATACTTCCTCGTAATATTTCTCGGCTTCCGGACGGGTCGTGCCCATCGCAGCAATCTCTTCGTCACTCATCACACTTGTACCTGCAACGGTTGAGTCTGCACTCATCATCAGGAACGGCTTGCCCACGCCTTCCACAGGGATACGTTTCTCACCAAACAATACACCGTCCATATTCATGCCTGCTTTCACACGTGGATCATCCATTAACATCTGTACTGTCGTTGCTCCGCCAAATGAATGTCCAAACATGCCAATGTTGTCCAGATCCATATGTCCGGTAAACCGCCCACTCGGGTCCCCCTCAGCCAACTTCTCTACCTCATCCAGTACAAACTGTGCATCCTTCACCCATGTCTCATTCAACTTGTCCATGTAACTGAATTGCAGCTGCTCAAAGCCTTCTTTTCCTTCGGATTCAAACTGCGCCACACGTCCATCCGGGAATACGGACACCAGACTGCTATACGTGTGATTAATGCCTACAACAATGTAACCTTGACTGACCAGCTGCTCAACCTGGAACGTATTCTGATTTTCATAGCCATGCAGACCATGAGAGAAAAGAACAACCGGATACTTGGCTTCGGCATCAGACAACTGAGCTTCCTGTATCGCATGTGTTTTGACCTGACTCAGACTGGAAAATAAAAGCTTTGGCAGTTTCAGTACTTCATTGAAGGCTGTCCCGTAGATCTCCGGCTTATTAACATAAGGAGCTGTTGCGCCCTGTACATCTGGATTCGTTGGGTACCAGATCTGTACCATCAGCTCCCTTTGATCACCCACAGAACTCGTCAGCAACTCCTCACGGCTGTTATCTGTCCAGTCGTAGGATACTGTTCCGATTCCATAAGGACCTGCTGGCTTGGCAAACGAAAACACCGGGAACAGCAGCGGCAAGCCAATGCTCACAATAGCGTATACCAACACCAGAAGAGACGTTGCGATGATTCGAACACGTCCGAATTTCCTCGTCACAGTCGATGTGGAAGCAGATGACCCGGAACCTTTGCTGTTCAGCGAGGTTACACCTGACTGTTGCTGGCGTCTTGCCTTTGTAAATAACACGACCAGTGGAACCAACGTGAGCAGATACGCCGGAATCATCGGCCAACGAAGTCCTTCGACCACACCATGGATGATTAACAGCACACCTGATATGACGAATCCACCCCATACCATTTTCCGAAAATGTTGACTCTGTCTCCCGATCCCGATTACCCCCACCAATATAAGCAGGTTGAAAATAAGATAAATCCATTCTATTGTCCTCATATGCTTAAAGCCTCCCTTTCTACCTCCAATCTTAAAACCTCCAGTTACAGGAGATTCAAGCATGATTTTTCCGAATAAAAAATGCACTCCCTGAATGACGCTGAATCACCCGCAGGTTCTCCATTGTATTCAAGGAATGCACGTATGAAATTACGATATAAGTTGATTTTTGAATATTAGACTAGCGATCTTCGCCGCCATCTATCTGTTGTCTTTTGCCAATGCCAAATGCGAAATATCCTGCCACCACGATTGCCATAAACGTAGCTCCAACAACCAGAGGCAAGCGCGTATCCGGGTTAAACGCCATACCGATAATGACGAGGATCAAATACACAATAATAATGTAATTGCTGATCGGGAACCATTTGGACTTGAAGTTATGATCCGCCATCTCGTTGTCCCAACGCTTTCTGAATCGGAACTGGCTGAACGCCAGCGCGAACCATGGAACCATACCCGGAAGAACACTTGCACTGTAGATGTACAGGAACAGCTTGGAGTCCGGCATCAGGTAGTTCAGCACAACCCCAATCAGCAACAAGGAGATTGTAATGACGATACTGTTGCGGGGAACCCCACCTTTGGACAGCTTTTTGAAAAAGGCAGGTGCCTGCCCGTTCTCAGCCAGTGTGTATAACATCCGTCCTGCACTGTAGATCCCGCTGTTACATCCCGACATGGCCGCCGTGAGCACCACAAAGTTAATGATCCCCGCTGCAGCAACAATACCAACTTTGGCAAAGGTGAGCACAAACGGGCTGCCCGTCTCGCCTACTTCGTTCCAAGGGTACAAGGTTACGATAACGAATATAGCTCCGACGTAGAAAATAAGAATACGCCACACGATATTTTTGATCGCTTTACGCAAGGTGTATTTCGGATTTTCCGCTTCGCCTGCTGTAATGCCGACCATCTCCACCCCTTGATACGCAGCCGTTACGATACACAGCGCAAAGAGGAAACCTTTGATCCCTCCAGGGAAGAATCCGCCATGGCTAAATAGATTTGACAGCCCGATTGGCTGTCCTCCGTTCCCCCAGCCGAAGAAGATCAGACCTGTTCCGATCACGATCATCGCAACAATTGCCGTCACTTTGATCATCGCAAACCAGAATTCAAATTCCCCATAGAACTTCACAGCCGCCAGATTTGCCGCCGCAATGATGAGCACCCCAGCAAGTGCCGGCAGCCACTGTGGAATATCCGGGAACCAATACCCGACATAGATACCAATCGCCGTAACTTCCGCCATACCAACCGTAACCCATAGGAACCAGTAGCTCCAGGCGGTCAGGAATCCGGCAAGCGGACTAATATATTTGTGAGCAAATGTAGCAAACGAACCGGTTACCGGCTCCTGAATCAACATTTCACCCATAATGCGCATGACAAAAAAGATAACGATACCAGCCAATAAATAAGCCAGCAGCACGGATGGACCTGCCCATTTGATCGTACTTGCCGATCCCATGAACAAACCAACGCCGATTGTACCTCCGAGTGCAATCAGCTCTACATGGCGGGGTTTTAGCCCTCTAGATAGTTGCTTTGATTCCAAACGATTCTCCCCTTTTCTTGTGTACAGCTTCCTGATGTAATCTTTAATTTTCACATTCACATTAACGCAATGCAGAATTACTCCACCAAATTGTACGAGATGTGTCGCAGAAATACAACAAGGAATGTGAGGAAGATCAGCTAAACAGGACTTTTACATGAAAAAGGTGCCTCTCCTCATGCCCTCACCTGACATGATTAGGATAACCCCTGATGATTTATTGCAAACAGAATAATCCTGATTTTTATCGCCACTGGAATAGGGATCTGAAAACCCATAAAAAAAGAGCTGCCAGAAAAATATCTTTGGCAGCTCTACAATCATTTTTGTAATCATCCGGAAGGTAAATGAACGATCACCGTTGTCCCCATGCCCACCTGACTTTTCATTTCGACAGTTCCGTGATGAAGCATCACGATTTTTTTGACAATGGCGAGACCCAGACCGTTACCACTGATGCTACGATCGCGTGACAGGTCTGTTTTATAAAACCGCTCGAAAACATAATCCAGTTGCTCTGGCGCTATTCCAATGCCCGAATCGGTTATCGTGAAAATGATTCCATCTACCGACTGGCTCGTGCGTATTTCGATATGCCCACCCACGGGAGTAAACTTAATGCTGTTGCCTAGTAAATTCATCCACACTTGGTTAAGCTGATCCTGATCTGCCCTGATTTTGATACCGTCCGCCAATTCTAAGTGAATTCGAATGCCTTTGGCTGACCATTGAGGCTCGCAAGTCACCACCACTTGCCTGATTTGTTCATCAAGATTATAGGTAGTTGTCTCGAACGGATGATGATCGGAATCCAGAGACGCAAGCTCCAGCAGATTATCACTTAGTCTGGATAGTCGTCCACTCTCTGTAATAATGATATCGAGGTAATAGTTACGATCGGCCTCAGCGACCAGGCTGCTGTTTTTCAACGCCATGGCAAAACCGGAAATAGAGGTCAGCGGCGTTTGAATCTCGTGAGATACATTGGAAACAAAATCCTGTCTCATCTGTTCCAGCTGTTTAAGCTCACTCGCCATTTCATTAAAACTCTGCGTCAATGCTCCCATTTCGTCCACGCGCTTTGTTTGGATTTCCACATTAAAATCACCCTTCGCCAGTCGTTTGGTTGCCCGCGTCAACACCTGGATCGGCTTTACCAAATACCTTGCAGCAATAAGGATACAAAAACTTCCGATCAACAGTGCAAGCAATAACACCAGCAAAATCATCCGATTAATGATATTTTCATTCTGCGGAGAATACTGCATAAACATGGCTTGTCGTTCCCCTTTGTATGGAAAAGGAAGACCGATGAACGTCTGCTCCACTTCTCCAGGAGAACGATAGACCTGACCTTGCAACACCATTTGAACCACTTCTGGTGCGATTTCAACGGTCTCTGTATGGTCTAGGTCATAATAGGTTACGTTACCCGAAACGTCATATAGATGAATGGGATAGGTGGACACTTTCACCATACTTTTGATGAAAGCATCCCTGTCCTCAGGTTGCGTTTGCTCATATAGACGGATCAGTTCCTCCCCTACAGAAATCATGTCATTCTGACCGATATGATTTACTTCTTTTTTGAAAAGGAAGATCCCGATGAAGAAAGAGGTCAGCAAGCTGAAAACAATGACGACCAGAAACGTGCAAATAATACGAACATATAAGGTTTTGATCATGTGATGACTAACCGGTAGCCCAGACTGCGAGCCGTTTCAATCTGAAAATGGTGTGCATCACCAGCGAATTTTTCACGTAGTCGCTTGATATGAACATCAACCGTCCGGTCATCTCCTTCATAGTCACTTCCCCAGATCTTAATGATTAATTGTTCCCGGGTAAAAATCTGCCCAGGCTGGTTTGCCAGCATGAACAGCAACTCGAACTCTTTTAGAGGCAAATTGATTGTTTCCTCTCCACGAATCACTTGAAAGCTGCGTCGATTCAGCATAATGCCCCCCAATTGAATCGTCTGGGAAGAGACAATCAAGTAACGTTTCAGCAATGCTTTTACTCGCATCACAAGTTCTAGTGGATCAAAGGGTTTTGTCAAATAATCATCTGTTCCCAACTGAAATCCCTTTACTTTCTGAGCCGATTCCCCTTTTACCGTGACCATTAGCAATGGCATATTCAGATCCATACGCCGGATCTCCCTGCACAATTCCCAACCATCCAATCGCGGCATCATAATATCAAGGATAACCAGATCGATTGGGGATCTCCCCACGATCTCCAGTGCTTCCGCACCGTCCTTAGCTACCACAATCTCGAATCCTTCATTACGTAAAAACAAGGTGATCAGCTCACGAATATGCACATCGTCATCCACAACTAGGATTTTGGTCATATGAAATGTATGCCTCCGATATCTATCTTTTTTCTTCCACTTGGGAGGAGGGCTTCAACCAAAATGCCAGCCCAGCAGGTTCCAATGATAGAAAAATAAACTCAAGATCACTGCTGCTACCATTACAAACGTATAGTGCACACGCTTCAATAACGTCCAATATTGGTTTTTCCATGCCAGAACGCCCATGAGGAATATTGCCGCAGTCAACCCTACAAGGATAACCGGCATAAACAGATAGAGACGTAAAGAAAGTGGAATATGGCTAAGCCGATCAATCAGATTCATGTTCAACACCAGAAGTGTTGCGCCCAAGGTTAATAGTCCCCATATAGACGTAATAGCTGACAACCGGACTGCCCATTTCTGTGCTTTTGGCATCACTCTGATTTCGCGTCTGCGATAAACAAATCCATGCAATACAGTGATGAACATAACAACCGAAATGCCGAGTAAGAGGAGCCAGAACTTCGATTGGTTCATTAACGGTGCAGGTTCTAGCGGCATTGGGTTTAATATATCCAGAAACAGATACGTGACCTTGCCCTCTGCATCGGTGCGGAACCCCATCTGATGTGTCCCTCCGATCTCCTGGAATAAATTCACGCCAATCGGAGTATATACTTGCTGATCTGCACCACTTCCAATAAACAGTCGGTTATCCGAAACCTCAATATTGATTTGAGTCAGAAAACTGAAAAACTTATCGATTTTTGTGTGATTACGACGGGTAAATTGATAGGAGCCTGCATATTTTTCCAGAGACTCCCCTAATTCAATAGAAGTTTCATTAGGCTGCTCAGTTGCATGTACAGGATAGTATCGGTCAAAAAAGGCTTGCGCCAACCCTTCTGCTGCCGTTCCGCCTTCCCCTCCACTATAGGAAACAAAGATGCCCACTTTTTTGTCCGGTACAAGATAAAGCGCTGTATTAAACAGCTCATCGGCCCCTCCATGAGAGATCACACGCAACCCATTCATATTCAACTCGTAAAAGCCCAGATCCATAGCGGGTAAACGTTCATCAAACTGGAATGCCGGAGAATGCATGAGCTTGGCTGTTTCCGGCTTGAGCATTTGTTTATCTTCATATCGCCCGTCTTGAAGATGGGCAATCATGAAATGAGCCATATCGTTTGCCGACACGCTCCCTGATCCCGCAGGACGGAATCCTCCCTCATACGTTGGCCGTTTGGTTACAAACTCGCCGTTAGCTCGGGCGTATCCAAGGGCGGTATAAGGTTCCAGAGACGCTGGAACAGGCTCCTCTACCGTAGCATAGTTCATGCCCAGCGGATCAAATATATTTTTCTGTATATAGTCATTGTAGGCAACACCGCTGACTTCTTCGACAATAAGTCCCGCGAGTGAAGCACCATAATTGGAATACGACAGCATCTCGCCTGGTGGCTTAACCCTTGCAGGCATATGTTTTGCCATCGTTTCAGCAATAGAGACGGGAAGTTTCCCCGGATCGGTAGTGATCTGGTAACCTACACCGCCCTCCTCGAATCCTGCGGTATGGGTCATGAGATGGCGCAACGTAATCGGTTCCTCATAGGTTCTCGGTATTTTCACCGTTTTCAGATAAGTGTTGACGTCTGTATCAAGATCAAGCTTGCCCGCCTCAACCAATTGCATCACGGCGGTCCATGTGAACAGCTTTGTTGTTGAAGCAATTCGAAATAAGCTGGTTTGGGGATCAACGGGTTTATTTTCTTCGATGTTCGAATGTCCGTACCCTTTGGAGAGCAGGATCTTCCCATCCTTCACAATCGAAATGACTGCGCCTGGAATCTGTAAAGATCGCATTTGCACATCCATCATCCCATCCATGAATGCCGTTAACTGATCTGAATCATCCAGATTCGCTACGACTCCTTGCTCCAATTTGCCCGAATTTAATCCCGGATTGGATACTGCTGCCGATAGTGGCATGGTCCCTAATCCAGTTGCCCCTAATATCATGCCTAACAATAACACCAGTAAAATCATTTTCCCAAAAATCTTTCTTATCAACGATGACATGACTTGCCCCCACCACTCCGCATATTTTTTAATACCTGTTCCTTACGCTTTCTTTCGAGAGCATATCAAGCACGTATGAACGGAGCGTGAACCTTTTTTTCATATTTTGCCAAATCAAATTACCTTTAGTAAGATAGGAACAGATTGAATAGGAAAAGGAGACTTTGCATGCCTGACTTTTTACTGGTTTTATTTTTGTTTAACCTGTCTCTCTTTCTGCTTCACGAAATGGATGCCATCAGGCGTTCCGAGTGGAAATTGTTTATGGTGTTAAAAGATATGGAAGATGATAAAGCCTATAGGTATTTCACTTGGATTCACCTGCCAATGTATACCATCATCCTCTCTCTTCTTTTTAGCTCATATCAGACCATTACATTTTGGGTGCTGGATATCTTTTTCATCATACATACCGTATTACACTTCTTTTTCGAAAAACATCCTCGAAATGAATTTAAAAACGGGTTCTCCAGATCATTGATCTACCCTATGGGAATAATCGCTTTAATTCATTTGATATTCCTAATCATCTAATCTGATTCACTATTTACATCTGTAATTTATTGGTATATAGTATAGTCGTTAGGAATGTCAGCGCTAAAATAAACTGAATAAGGAGGGGCTCCAATCCGTTTCGAAAAGGTTTTTGGTTTACATTGAGTTAAACTATAAAAACACTTTATTTTGAGAGGATGGGCATTCTATGAAAAGACGCATTAGCACATTTTTTGCACTTATTCTAGGTATCTCCCTTCTGTTTAGCCTGACCGCTTCCGCTAATCCCGCCATCGTAAGTTATGGAAGCACCTATTCCCATGCGCTCTCGGCCGGGCAAGGATACGCCTATATTCTTCCTAACGCTAAAACGACTGGTACCAGCGTGAAAATTACGACAAATGCAGCCAATACCCTTCAACTGCGCTACTACTGGAACTACAATAATACGACACTCGACCTCGGTACAGTTATCGTAAGCAACAATACTTACAATGGCGGGTCAGCCTACTACAATCCGGGTACGCTGATCACTGTCGTAGAACGTGTTCCAGGATCGACGACGGCATACCCTAACGTAGCCTACACAATTTCTTTCAATTAGATTAGTCCTATATCACCGATCAATCTAACCTACGACCGCTGATTGCGGTCTTTTTTATATTCAACAACTAGACTCTCTTATTTATGGAAGTGGCGCCCCTTAAATAAAAGGGTAATAATAGATTGATAGTCTATTCTATATTTTCTTAAATGGAGATAATAAAGTGGATTACGCCAAATCAAAATATGCCATCGTAGACGAGACCCCGAATCCAGCAGCTTCAAGGCATTGGAAGAGGTCATGTTACAGCGTGAAGGTAATCTAATCATGAAATAGAGTATTATAGAATAACAGTGAATATGGAGGTGTGCCTATGCAGCAGCATCATGCAGAACGAGTTGAATTATTTGTTTCCAATACCCAGATCATCAAGGAGTCGTTCAAATGGCAACACGCGATGATGCAACGTCTGGCTGCCCTGCTCTATGCAGCGGAGAATAAAACAGCGGATGGGGAAGCTATTCGTCAAAGCCATGAGTTGATTAAGCAAAACACAAAACTCTTCTCTGCATTCAGAGGTAATTCGGTCATTAGCATTGCTGCCATGCTCTCCCTTACAACGGATGAAGAGACGAGACTGGCAGACACCTTGCATGTCTATGACTTGATGAAAGAGATCAAATTTCGCAACTCCGATTATCTGGTTATTGCCGCCTATCAGATCGCTACTCAGACATCACCTGACCAGTTTCAACCTACGGTGGAGCGGGCCAAATCATTTTATGACGGCATGAAAGCAGAGCATCGTTTCCTCACTGGACAGGATGACTACATTTTCGCTGCCATGTTAGCCCTTTCCGATCTCAACGTAGATACTGGTGTGGCACGCATGGAACAACTCTACGGGGAATTAAAACCAGAGTTCTCTTCCAGAAACAGTGTGCAGGCGTTAACACAGGTCCTGGTTCTTGGGGATGATCCCCCGGATGCAGGTGCTCGTGTGATTGCCTTAAATGAAGCTTTTCGCAAAAGGAATCTTCGAATGGACAAAACCTATACGTTAGCCTCTCTCGGGATACTTTCTCTACTGCCTTCGGACAGAGACTCATTAGTGGATGAAGTCGCGGAAACAAATGACTGGTTACGGACTCAAAAAGGCTTCGGTGCCTGGTCAATCGACAAACAGGAGTTGCTCCTGTTCTCGTCTGCTCTGGTAGCCATTCAACATGTGGAGAATCTGCGGAACGGTGTGCTTACGACAGCAATCTCAACCAGTATCACAAATATTATAATCGCCCAGCAGGCCGCCATGGCCGCAACTGCCGCAGCATCGGCTGCTGCCGCTTCTTCATCATCATCGAATTAATAAGTGACCCTGTTACCTTCAATATAAGATGAAAAAGACCCTCCCGAGTTTAAGTTGACTCGGAAGGGTCTTAAGCATTCAAACCTACACCTAAAATAATGTTCATCATTCGCTAGGAAATAATCCCCGTATCCCGGAACTCTTCCACGAAACTATCCAGCCAATCCGAACCATAGTCCAGCGCACCCATATCACTCTCAATAAAAGCAACATCTAGTCCCATCACCCAGAATCGACGAGCAACAATAAAGAGATCAACCGCCTGCTCATCTTCGGCAGAGAAACTTCTGACTGAACGATATCCTGCCATGAGCGCATCCCATAATGCTGCTTTTCGCTCATCGGACTGTCTTTTTCGAACTTTTACTTGAGCTAAATCATAGGCACGCCAGCCTTTGGCTGCCCACTCGAAGTCATAATGGATGAACTGATGTTCCTGTTGAAACACATTGTTATTCCCATGCATATCACCATGGCACAGACCAAAGTCCAGGTCTTGTCTGGAAGTGGCAACGATGCGTTCTTTTAACGTTGTGGCAAACGTATGGAGAAATGCTGCTGCTTCATTGTTCTCACCGATATAGTGGATAATTCGCTCAAGGGGTTCGTCAATAAGTAACTTCAGATCCAGCTCATATCGTGGCAGCTCCATGTTCACCTGATCCATAGCCTCATGCAATTCAGCTGCAGATTGGCCAAAGGCGTAACAAGACTCCTCATCCTCCAGATTGTTCTCCGTACCCTCAATATACCGAAACATTACAGCAACCCGCTTGCCTTCCGCAGCCTCCAACACCGTATATCCCGTATGATCTTTCTTCTCGATGTAGTCTCCAATGTCGGTATGTTCCGCAGAACCTAGAACGTTCTTGAGTTGAGACAATAATGAAAGCTCATACTGAACATCTGCCTCCGTGATTTCAGTGCGGTAGATACGGAGAATGTACATGCCACTGGACGTGCGAACCCGGTAGGTATCATTTAATCCTCTAAGCCAAAACAAACATTCTTCCCATGTTCCAATGTCATATTGATTACTCAATGCAGACTCCAGGTACCTGGGGTTAAGCACTGAACGTAAAGCAGTCGGTTGAATGGACATATGGTTGCTCCTTCGGTTTAATATGATTGTTTCTCATCTGATGAACGATGTAATCCTTTCACCTATCAACCTATAACATAGTATATTTTTCGTTTATTTTCCAGAATATATATTTTGATAAACAAATACTCTTTAGACTCCTATAGCTCCATCTCTCTCTCATCAGCAGGTTAGATAGGGCTATTTACATTGACTCGCTTTCCAGGTTTCAGCAGGTTATTACACTCTGGATCGATGCCAGCACTCGACAATGCAGCACATTCACGAAAGGCAAAATGTTTGCACCCCCTGCATTTCTGAACATCCAGATGCAATAATGCATAATTGATGGCTTCACCCGTGTGCTCAAACATATGATCCGAACCAATCCGTTCAATCAATCCTGTTCTCTTCAGCATCTCCAACGGTTGCGCCTGAATGCCTGAAAGTAAAACCCTGCCCCCGGATCTCTCCATATGTTTGACAACACGGGCCAGATTGGATTCACCTGTTGTATCCATAAAAGGCACCTTGCCCATGCGCAACAGCAGAGTGCCTGGTCGACGATGAATCGAATCCATGACCGACTTCTCGAACGTATCCGCTGCGCCGAAAAAAAGTGACCCTTCAATTGTATATAGGCTTATTTGCGGACAATCATGTCCTTCCCGAACCATGTGGGCCATGACTTTCTCATGTTTATGATCGGGATCGGGTAGTACTTTGGCAACCTTCAACATCTCACTCATGCGTTTAACAAATAAAAGGACCGCCAGAATCAACCCAACCTCTACAGCCGTTGTTAAACTTGTAAATACGGTCAGCAAAAAGGTAATAAGCAGAACGAGTGAATCACTCGTTTTGGTTTTCATGACATGTATGAAGGATCTTCGTTCACTCATATTCCAAGCAACCAGCATGAGAACGGGAGCCATACTGGCAAGAGGAATGTGGGATGCATATGGCGCAAAGAGAACAAGTACCAGCAAAACCACTACACCGTGAATCACGCCAGACCATGGCGATACTGCGCCGGATTTGATATTTGTTGCTGTACGTGCAATCGCTCCTGTTGCAGGAATACCACCAAACAACGGCGTCACCATGTTAGCAATCCCCTGCCCAATCAACTCTCGATTGCTGTTATGGCGACTTCCGGTCATGCCATCGGCAACAACTGCGGATAGCAGCGATTCAATTCCACCCAGCATGGCGATGACAAAAGCAGGTTGCAGCAAGTTCACGATACGCTCCCAAGTGATCTCAGGCACATGAAACTGAGGCAAAGAGTTAGGTATCGCGCCAAAGGACGAACCAATTGTAGCCACCTGCCCTTCAAAAAAGAACGCCGCGACTACCGTCGAAAGAACCAGCCCCACCAGTGATGCAGGCACCTTTGGTGCAAACTTGGGCACAAGCAGAAGAACAGCCAGACAGATTCCAGCTGTAAGCACACTGTATATATTAATCGTCGAGATATGCATCCCGATTTCTTTCATATTGGACCAGAAATCCTCGTGTTTCTCGATGCCTCGAAGTCCCAGAAAGTTCGTTATTTGTCCGCTAAAAATAATGACGGCGATCCCTGCCGTAAAACCGATAGTCACCGGCCTTGGAATAAACTTAATTAATGCCCCGAGCTTGAATACGCCCATTAGTACAAGCATCAAACCGGCCATCATTCCGGCGATCAGCAGATTCTCATATCCATACTGCATCACAATGGCAAAGAGGATCGGAATGAATGCCCCCGTTGGCCCGCCGATCTGGAACTTGGACCCACCCAGCAAGGAAATGAGAATCCCTGCGATTACTGTGGTATACAATCCATACTCTGGTTTGACCCCGGAAGCGATGGCAAAGGCCATACCGAGTGGAATCGCAATGATACCTACAATCAGTCCTGATAACAGATCCTTGCGAAAAGCGGCAGCGTTGTACCCTGCATATCTCCCCATCCATTTCATGTACCAAAACCTTCTTTTCTTCATATATTTGAATATTTGAATATATTTAAAAGACTACTCCCCTGCATACGTCCTGTCAATCGGATTACGCACAATCTCAGCAGGAACTTAACACAAAAAAACAAGAACCTCCGGTGATTACACCCAGTTGCTCTTGTTTATTGTGTCAGGACTCTTTACGAATATCTTCCAGCATGGAAATGGCATCAACCAGATGATTGTCAAAAATCTGTTTGGTGACTGCCAGCAGATCCTTAATCAGCGGATCACGCAGCGAATAGGTGACGGTTGTCCCTTCTTTTATTCCGTGGACAACGTTTTTGCTGCGCAATACAGCCAGTTGTTGTGAAACGGCAGAGCCTTCCGATCCCAGAATGCTTTGCAGTTCATTCACGTTTTTGGCTCCTTCACTCAGCAGCTCCAGAATCTGAATCCGCATCGGGTGTGCCAACGCTTTGAAAAAATCCGCTTTAAACTGTTGTATGCTCTGATTCATACGCTATGCCCCTTCAATCGAACTTTTGAAGATGCAAATATCATAACATAGAACGGGTACCATGCTTTACTCTAACCGTAAACGGTTTGATGGAAAAATTAAGATTGACCTTGAAGTACACTTCAACCTTTATACTTCACTTATAGTCTCCACAGACCGTATATCTGAACTCCATCAGGAAGGGTGATTCCTCAATGAACCTGTATATCCATAATCACAAACGCTCGTTGACGAGCTTTCTATTCGAGAAATATATCGGAACGTTAGATACCAAGAAAATTTTTTCAACACGCGAGCTTACCCGCAAACACCTGGATCATATGGGCTTGGAAAACATTAAACCTTATATCTTGGGTAAAACAAAAATGTCATCTTCCATTAAAGAGCGCTCCCATGAAGACATGCAGGTGTTCACCTTAAACGATCAGCATTCCCGTGAACAGAGGGTCATTCTCTACATTCATGGCGGGGCGCATACACACCAGCCGCTGTCTTTACACTGGAAATTCATGGAACGCATGGCTCAGGCTCTGAATGCCAAAGTTGTTGCTCCCATCTATCCAAAGGTTCCGCATTTTAATTATCAGCACACGTATCCGAAACTGCTCAATCTATACCGGGATCTGCTTGCCTCCGTGGACGACCCAGCACAACTCACCATTATGGGGGATTCCGCAGGCGGGAACATATCCCTAGCCTTGACCCATTATCTGAAGATGCATGATCTCCCGCAGCCCAAAGATATCATCTTGTTATCACCTTGTGTGGATATGGTGCTGGACAATCCGGTCATATTTGATTACGAGACACGCGACCCTATGCTCGCTGTGGAAGGGTATGATGTCATCCGGCGGATCTGGGCAGCTGACAAACCGTTGAACGATCCGTTAATCAGTCCAATCTACGGAGATTTCGCCGGTCTGGGCAAAATCAGCATCTTTATCGGGACTCACGAGGGTTTGTTTCCTGATAATATGAAGCTCGACAAACTGCTGACGGATCAAAGAATCGATCATCAAACGTACGTTTACCCCAAAATGAACCATGTCTTTGTCCTCTATCCGATTCCGGAGGCCAGGGATGCGCAGCGTAAAATAATTAACATCATAAAAAGCTCAGCACATGAAGCTGGACAATAGACTGTAATGCCTCCCCATAGCCCTTTCGCAAAAAGAACGAAAAAAAGCTCAATCCCTGGACTACCGCCACCGGATTGAGCTTACTTTCTGTTATTCTATCATCTAAATATTATTTATATGAACCATATTCAAACCAGTCAAAGTCCGCTACCTGATCGGAAGAAGTACCGTTGCTGCTGCTAAACATTCCGATACAACAGCCAACAAAGCCGCCGGCTACTTCGGTGCTCAGGCTGCTTGTATCCACCTGTTCCGCGACCAGATGATACTGACTTCCATCCGTGCTGTAATAGAAGTTTAGTTGCTGACCTGTTGCGGCCAGTTTGATATACACCCGCGGTACATCACCCTCCAGTGCGATTTGCGCTATGTGGGTATCCTGACCATCTATACAGGTCAATACACGCAGCACCTGCTGTTTATCCGCCAGAGCACGCTCAATCCGTACGTGATACAGATCGTTCTGAATGACGACAAGACCAGCCGTTTCATTGGCATTCCCGGGCACAAATTCCATCGCTGTAGCTGCGACATAATCCATATGCCTTTGACGCAGACAAACAAAGCTGGAATTTTCTTTTTCCTTCAATGTTTGCGGTTTCAGCTTCAGTCGCAAGTATCCTTTTCGTTCGGTTAATGAATAGAGATCCTCCTGAGGATTGCGCAGGAACATCCATTGCAAGCCCAGTTTATCACTGTCAAAATGGTCAAAACGCAGTTGCGGCTCTACCGGAACAGGCTTCAAATCCAACGTGCCCTGCTCCTCCAAGATGCCGCGGCCCTCATTAACAACAGGCCATCCGTCCTCCCAAACGACAGAAGCAAGGAACGTCTCCCGCCCCAGGTTGCTATAGCTCCCTCCATATGGACGCGAAGCAAGCATGACCATGAACCATTGACCATTCGCAGCTTGCACCAAGTCGGCATGTCCTACATTAACAACAGGGTAACGTTTACCCAAATGGCGATGTGTAATGATTGGATTATTCGGATTCCCGACGTATCCTTCGGTCAAATTTTTACTACGAGCAATGGTCACCGCATGGTTTGGCCCTGTGCCTCCCTCTGCAATCAATAAATAGTAATATTCATCGATCTTATACAGATGCGGGCCTTCCGGCCAGATGACATCCACCATCGCCCCGCGCCACAGAACGTAACTGTCTCCCACCAGCTTCATACTGCCCAGATCCAACTCCCGCAGCCACACTTCCCAGTTCCCATTGTAACGAACTCCCTCGGAGCAAGGACGTGTACCAAGGTAATACGCTTTGCCGTCATCGAAGAAAATTGTAGGGTCTATGCCTTCTGCGCCTTCAATAAAATAAGGGTCAGACCATGGCCCAGCCGGGTCGGTAGCGGTTACAACAAAATTGCCGCCATGTGATACATTGGTTGTAATCATATAGAAGGTGCCTTCATGATACCGAAGCGTTGGAGCGAATATCCCCTGTGAATGGCCTGCTCCCTGAAGATTTAATTGCGAAGGGCGGTCCAGCACATTGCCAATCTGTTTCCAATTCACTAGATCACGGCTCTGAAAGATCGGAACGCCAGGAAAATAGGCAAATGTTGATGTCACCAGATAAAAATCTTCACCCACCCGGCATACGGACGGATCTGGATAAAACCCGGGCATAATCGGATTGTTATACGTGCATTTTTCGCCTTGATTTGAATTTTTCATTCTTTTACCCCTCCAATGGTTAGTCCAGTCACAAAGTATTTTTGTAAGAACGGATACAGTAAAACAATCGGCATTGCCGTCACAACCGTGATTGCTGCCCGAATGGATACAGGCGTCACCATGTTGGTTACATTTTTGAATGAATCCACGTTGACCGTTCCCCCCTGTGAGGTCGCAGAGGACAACAATTTCATCAGTTCATACTGCAAGGTGGTCAAATTCCGATTTCCCGCCGTGTACAACATGGAGTCAAACCAGGAGTTCCACTGACCTACAGCAATAAACAGTGCAACCGTAGCCAGAACCGGTTTGGATAGGGGAAGCACGATACGCATGAAAATCCGAAAATCTCCGGCTCCATCCATCTTCGCGGATTCAATCAATCCCTCCGACAGTCCCTGAATGTAGGTACGAATGACGATCATGTTGAACACCCCGATCAACCCGGGAATAATGTATACCCAGAAGCTGTTCAGCAGCCCCACTTGTTTGATCAGCATGTATCCCGGAATTAAGCCGCCGCTGAAATACATCGTCATGACAAACAGCGTTGTGACCAATTTGTTAAACATATACTCCTTGCGGCTCAGTACATAGGCCAGCATGGCTGTACAAAACAGCTGTACAACCGTTCCCACCACGGTTCTGGCGACCGAAACAAATGCGGCTTGCGTCAGATTCGGATTCTGGAATACGGAGACGTAATTTTGCAGCGTCCATTCCCTCGGCCAGAGATAAATTCCCCCGCGGATCGTATCCAACCCGTTATTGAAAGATACGGCAATGGTGTTTAAAAAAGGATATAACGTAACAACCATGACAAGCAACATAAATATGCCATTGGTGATGGAAAAAATAGAGTCTCCCAAGCTTCGTTTTCTACTAAATCGTTTCACAGCTCTGCCCCCTTATCATATCAATCGCTCTTCACCAAGAGACTTGGCAATCCCGTTGGCGATAAATATGAGCACCAGACTGACCACACTTTTGAAAATGCCTGCTGCGGTGGCAAGTGAGTAGTTGCCGAGATTAATCCCGTATTTCAAAACAAAAATGTCGATCGTCTCAGATACATCCTGCACAAGTCCGTTCCCCAGCAAGTATTGAATCTCAAAACCTGCGTTCAGTACGTTACCAACGTTGATGATGAGCAGGATAATAATTGTTGGTTTGATGCTTGGAAGTGTGACATTGAACATTTTACGAAACCGTCCGGCTCCGTCGATGGAAGCTGCCTCGTACAAGCTCGGATTAATCGACGCCATGGCCGCCAGATAAATAATCGTGCCCCAGCCGATTTCCTTCCACATGCTGGACAGACCTACAATCCCCCAGAAGTACTTTGGTTCGGCAAAAAAATTGATCGGTGCATCAATCAGGCCCAATTTCGTCAACAGCACATTCACTATTCCTGTTTCCGTTGATAATACATTCGCAACAATACCTGTTACGATGATCCATGACAGGAAATGCGGAAGGTAGGAAACCGTCTGTACCACGCGTTTGAACAATACCATTCGCAGTTCATTCAATAAGAGCGCCAGACCAATCGAGCCGACAAATCCCAGAAACAGACTGATCAGGCTCATCGCCAGCGTATTGCGAATGACACGTAAAAATGTAGGGTCCGTGAATAACGTTCGAAAATGATCCACCCCAACCCAATCCTGCTCCATAAAACCAATGCCCGGTCTATAATTCTGAAACGCCATCAACCAGCCCCATAATGGTCCATACGCAAAAATAGCGATAAACGCAATAAACGGAAATGACATCCACATTAATTGTCGCTGACTTTTCATTCTGGACAGGTTGTACCCGATCCAGCTTGTTCCCGCTGGGATATGGCTGGTTTTTAACGAAGGCTGCAACTCCTTTTTGGCCATGTTTTTCTCTCCTTGCTTACGAGTTTATCTTTATCACCCAGTCTGGGTGAATCGATTCCATTCCTATCCAATCTCCCAATCTAGCGTGTAAGAAAGGCTACGGGGTTCCCCATAGCCTTTCTGTGTGACAGGCCTTTATCCCCACAGTTCCATACGTCTGCGGACTTCTTCCGTCAGCGCATCTTCATACGCTTTAATATCTGCACTTTCCTTGAGCGTGGCTTGATATTCTTCCCATGCCTTATCAAATTCGGCTGGTGAGGTCATAATCACTTTTGGCAGCCATTTGCGTTTTACATCGTCCATTTTCTGTCTGGCGATGGTCTCCGGTTTATTCGGTTCAAAATTATAGGTATAGATTGGGAACCACGGTTCATTTTCCTCCGCAGGCTCCAGGAAGTCGGTAAACTTCGTATATCCATAAGCCTTCAGCACTTTTTTGTCGATGTCATTCAATGTGGCAAGGTACTCCTCCGGCTGCTCCTTAGGGTCAAGGGCATTCTTCCCGTCAGCGGTCATGCCTTCATGATGCGGGAAATAGACCAACGGGCTTCCCGTGTTTGCCAGCACCCAGTCCGGATCTTTGGAATTCGCACGTTGCTCTTCATTCCTGGAGAACACACCTTTGTCATCGACTTGGTAATCCACGCCTTCCTGTCCCCAGGTTCTCAATACCTCCATCTCAGGGTCCAACAAATCATTAATATATTGAAGTGCTCCCTCGATATCCTCGCAGCTCTTTGTAATGGCCAAACCACCATTCACGTTAAGGATTGGATTGTTCTGATAACGCCCTTTAACATCCTCGGAGAGTGTAATGGACAACGGTACATAGGTTTTGTCATACAATTTTTGCTTCACGAGTGATGCCTCGGCGTCAAGAAACTGCCATCCTTGATCCACCATGCCCAGCACACGTCCGGTTGAAATTTTGGAGATATATTGATCATAGTTTGCTGTAAAGGTTTCGTTATCGACCAAACCTTGATGATATACCTCATTGATCTTCTTGAAATATGCCTTCGCTTCCGGAATGGTATTATAGTTTTTGGCCGTCAGCGTTTCTTTATCAACGATGGCTGCGCCTTCGTTCGGATAACCAGCCATGAAGAGCGGAGGGTTCTCCAGTGCGAAATAACGCCAGTCATAGGAGATAATTTCAAATCCAATTGTGGGCTGACCATCAACGGTCGGGTGAGCTGCTTTATATCGTTCAATCAAGTCGAAGTATTGATCAAGCGTTTTGATTGTCGGATAATTATCCCACTCCAGTACGGCTTTCTGAATCCAGAACGCTTCTCCGTCATGGGATACTTTCATTGACTTCTCTTGGATATTGCCGAATTGAGGAATGAAGTAGATATGTCCATCCGTTGTATTTTTCATCTTCTTCCAGTCTTCGCCCAGATAATTTTTGATGTTTGGATATTTATCGATGTAATCCTCAAGTGGTACTAACGCCCCTGCTGCTACCAGTTGCTGAGTACCATCACTCCCGTCGATAAAATCGGGATATTCGCCGCCTGCAATGAGTACACCAATCCGCTCTTTGGCTGTTTGGCCCGTAAGCCAGTCCATCGTGACTCTGACACCTGTTTTCTCCTCAATAGCCTTTAACACCCGATTATCGTCAGGCGCAATTTTTCCCGGTACGGCAAAAAATGCGGAAAATTGTTTCAATTCCCTTCCATCTGCTGTCTTTTCCCCTTTCGAGGACGATCCCGGTGTACATCCAGTGAGTGCGATGACCAGCATTAAAGCGAGCAGAGCACTATACTTGATTCTTTTTCTAACATCCTTTTTCATCATGACCCCTCCATCGATTATATTGACAGAAGCTTTTTGGAAAGCGCTTTCCAAAGGCTGACTTAAAATTATCATGCTTCCATGCCCCTCTCAACGGGATAAACTATAGATGGAATCCCACTAATTCCAGCATCTGCGAAAAAAAATATCCCGCCGCTCCGTCAAGGAGTGCAGGATGTTAATCAAGAGAGTACGCAGCATGGGCACTTTTACGATATTGTGCAGGAGTCTCCCCCATGAGTTTCTCGAACCGGCTAATAAAGTAATCGGAATCCCGATATCCCACCAATGTTGCGATTTCGTATACTCTTTGATCTGTTCTGCGCAACAGCCGGGCGGCTTCCTCAATACGCAATTGATTCAAATAATCACTGAAGCTGATCGAGAAATGCTTTTTGAAAATCTGACCCAGATATGCACTATTCATGTAAAACTGCTCCCCGAGCAATTTCAGGCTGATATTTTCTCTGTAATGCTCGTGAATGAAGGCCTCAATTTTGGCTAATACGCCCATCGCATTTGACTTTTGCTGCTCCTTCAGTTTCTCTGCGCACATGAGCGAGAATTCGCATAAATGTTCAATGTTTTCCTCCATGGATAACATCGCGTAGTTCACCTTCAGAAAAGTCGATTCCATCAGCCCGGAATCTGGAGTAACCGTATCGTTATTCACGAGATCCAGCAATGTGTATGCCAAATAATGCAAGTGGATTCGAACCATACCAGGCTCGATTCGCTCATCCAGAAAAAATTGAAAAATGGCCTTTGCATGACTGTATAACTCATCCGTCTGCTGTTCCTCAATAGACTTGACTAGCCCATCAAACAATTGTTTTTCGAACTGTCCCGGCCGATTAACAAATAAGGTCGTATCCATAAGTTCGAAGTAATAAATGGGCCTGCAAGTGGTGAAGAAACGTAAGCTTTTCATTATGCCGCAGGATTGATAAGACTCGTGCAGCGCCTCCAACTCATGTACTTCCTTCCCGACATAACAAGCAATAGCCGCCTCTTGACCATGGCTCAGATCGGCATGTAATCGGGTCAAATATTGCTCCAAAGTCACTGCCTCACGGTTCACCATCAGGTCCGTAACCATAAGCAGAACCGCATTTTTATCACCTGTGAAGGGCTTCAAAATTTGTCCCGGCAAGGGCTTGCCCACCCATGCCTCGACCCGAGCGCACCAATCCGTTCCCTGGTCTGGACCGGCTTCCGCCTCAATCAGGATGCAACGCATTATGCCGACATCTTGATAGTGGGGCTGCAGACTCGTAACAGCATCCTCCTCAGCCACCCCAAGCAAGATTGACTGCATATGCTGAGCCATAATAATTCGATCTTTTTTTTGCTGATATCGCTTCTCTTCCGTCCGTGCATTAAATGCGACCCTGAACTCCTCAAGCACCTGAACCAGTTCGGTCTTCACAATAGGCTTGAGAATGTAGTCATCCACCTGGTATTTAATCGCCTGCTTGGCATATCCGAACTCATAGAATCCACTTAGAAGAATCAGCTTGATGTCACCGTTATATTGCTCGTACAAGGTTTTGGCAAGCTGCATTCCGTCCATTTCCGGCATCTTAATGTCGGAAATCACCAGATCGGGCTGCATAGCGCGTATGCACTCCAATGCCTGCATACCATTGGAAGCCTGACCGCAAATCTGAAATCCGTAAGACTCCCAATCAATTAACAATAGAAGTCCTTGGCGAATAAATGGCTCATCGTCCACAATCAGCACGTTGATCATATCCTCGCTCCTTATTCTTGAGATGCCTGCATAAGAGGAATTTGAATGCCAATCGTTGTTCCCTTCCCCTTTTCACTGAATATGTGCACCTGAACGAAATCATCAAAATACATCCGCAGCCGAATATATGCATTCATCATACCAATGCTGCTAAGCTCGCTCATCCGATCCATACTCGGGTCTTGCATCATTTTGCGGAGCGAGGCCAGCTTGTCCTGATCCATACCGACTCCGGTATCTCGAATGGAAATGTACAGTTCATTACTTCGAATCTCGAATAATACCTCCACGACCCCATCATTCGACGTCCCCTCAATGCCATGGATACAAGCATTCTCCACAAAGGTGAGAACGGTTAACTTGGGTATCATCATGGCAGCAATGGATTCGTCTGTGATCCGGATTGCAAATTGCAGCTTTTCGCCAAAGCGATACTGCTGGATACTCAGATAACTCTCCACAAAATTGATTTCCTCTGCAATTGTAATCAGATCATCGCCCCAATTGATCGTCTGACGTAACAGCAGTGCCAGTTTATGAATGACATCGGAGGTTTCAAGCTCATCCTTGATCAAACTCCTCATACGGATCGTTTCAAGCGTGTTGAACATGAAATGGGGATTCACCTGACTCTGAAGGGCTTTCAGCTCCGCCTGCTTTTTGGAGAGCTCAAGGGCTTGCCGCTCCACCTGGCCCTTAAACACAATCTCAATCAGGTTCTTGATCTTGATGACCATCATGTTATAACTATGGGTCAGGCTGCCGATCTCGTCTTTGCCCACAGGTCCCGATATCACCTCAAATTTCTCATGCTTCACTTGATCCAGGTGCTTCGCTATCCGATCAACTCTGATGACCAGTGATCTGGATATCAACCAGATTAGCAGTGTCGGCACCAACAGATTAAGAATGATTAGTAAAGTCAAATTAAGCTTGGAATTAACAATCTCCGACAAAACGTCCAATTTCTCCGTGCTGACGACAATCTGCCAATCCTCGGATACGACGGGAATCGATTGCATGGATTGAACAGGATCAATTGGACTGTTTGCAATCAAATTAAATGGCTTGCGCATCTGATTCATTTTTGAATCGTTCGAGAAAATGACCCTGCCATCCGAAACGACATACACCTTCCCATTGGCTCCCTCATTTTTAAGCGATTTGTTGATGAAAGCGTAGTCCAGATCAACCTTTAACACCTTTTCAACCTGCTGCTCCCCAAAGTAATCCAGCTTACGAATAATGCTTACTTTGCGTCCTCCCTGACTTTGCGACATCTCCGCCTGCTGTTTGTCAAAATACGAATAGATCATGATATGGTCGCTCGTGTTCATCAGCGCTTGATACCAATCACTTTTCTTCACCTCATCATCCAGCTTAATGAAGTTTCCTCCATTGACGAAGGTATCATTGCCAACATAAAACGTAATTTGATTCACCTGCTGGTAGCTGTAGTAGTACCTGACCAGATTGTTGTTGCTAAGCATATCATAGTAGGCAGAGTAATAGTCTTCCTGATCGCGATACTTGAACTCCATGAACCGGTTCAGCGTTCCATCGGTATAGAGAAAATTGGACACATACAAGCTATTGTCTATACTGTTCCGCAGGTTGAACTTGATCCTTTGCTGCATTTCATTGAATCGGCTATGCTCCTTCTCTTCAATGTTACCTTTGATGCTTTGGTAAAACACGGTATTTGTGACCAGGACCGGGACCAGCACACAAAAAATGAACAATATGTACAACTTGGTTTTGAGACTCCAATCATCCAGAAACTGAATACGCTTACAGTATTTCTTGCGGCTCATGTTATGTCTTTGTCTCCTCTAACCATGTCATATATCAACATTATTATAACGAGTACAGGATGGGTTGGATACTGTAATCCAGGATTTCCGGGAAGCCTTTAATCAACCTCCCGTTCAACTGGCCCAACAAGACAGACACTAACACCCCACATATTTTCGTATGAACCCGATCTGATCTTAAGTCGAAACGACGATCACGTTATAATTTCAAGAGCATTTCGTACTGGCCCACATGATATGAAAAACCTGATTTGACCAAGAGGAAATCTTCCATCGGTTTCAGATGAGACTCCACATTGAGGACACTGATTCTAGGAGATTCTGTGCGTTGGACCATCTCTGTCAGGATGCTGCTTGCAATACCTTTGCCCCGGTAATTTTGGTTCACTGCAAGCTGTGGAACATCACCTGTTTTTTGATCTATAATGCCATAGCCAACAATGCTTTGATCCTGACGTGCAACCACATAGATAAAAGCCTCCGGTACAGCGTAGATGGAATCAATTGAATTTTGCCAGGAGGGCTCCACATCCCAAAATTCCTTAAACTGCTCTACATCGATTCTCTCCACACATTCCACCGTGCAGGTCGTTTGCGGTATGAATTGATCTTTTTGCAACTGGAAACATGAAAATTCCCTTTGAATTTTGAAGTTTTGTTTACTGTACAGCTGAACTGCAGATTCGTTGGATTGGATGACTTCCAGCAAATATTGCTCTACATTTTTTTCTTTTAACAGCTTTTGAATATTCAAGAGCAGATTGCTTGTAATGCCTTGCCGTCTGCAATCTTTTACAACGCCTGTCCCAAGATCATATGCAGTTGTCTTTCCATTCCAGCTTCGAAGCCCATTGATAACAAATCCGACCATTCTCTCATCCTTAAAGGCTCCCATAGAAATTTCGGGGTGATAACCCCTTCGTTGGAGCATTTGCTGAAACTTCCAAAAAGGCAAATCCATTTTAACCTGATAGTCGGAGAACGCATCCACAAACGCCTCGTGAAGTGTCTCCATGCTTATTTTGTCCAACAATTTATAACTGTACATTAGGGCACTCTCTCCTTTAAAAAGATGAAAACAATAATATATTAGGGCTCATGATCCCTATCCTTATTTAAATATTCTACTAAATAGTGTTAAAACTATAAAGTAATATCCGTACGATAAAATCTGCTTTCTTCAGAGTTTTCAGACACGTCCTAATAACTAAAATAGACCGCTCCCTGGTTAAGGAATACGGTCTATCGAGTCATTATTCTATGGGGATACCGATTTTGTTAAACCAATTTTGGTGATCACCGTATCGTACGGGTCCAATTCCACGGTCTGTTTTCCATGCTCTGTATTGATCGTCGTGGACTGAACCTGATTGCTATTATTGATCACAACCAATATGTTGCTCTCGGGGTAATAGGCGCACTCGGTATACAAGTTATCCGTGATGTACTTTGTTTCATGGAATTCATTGCCCGCAAATCGAATCAAATTCAGAAGTAGTCTTGTATTTTCCCAGCTGAATTCGAAGGAAGGCAGGTAGATCCCTTTTCCTTTTCCAAAAGCATGTGTGGACAGTGTGATCTGACCATCCGTTTCATTCACTACAGCTGCTGACCCATCAGTAAGATAAATGTTATCTTTCGGAAGTATGCTGGCCCCCTCAGGCAACAAACCATACTCATCATTAACTTCATACGACCATTTTCCATGAACAACCCTTGCACCTGTATCCTCATCTACCCCAAGCACATGAGCCATTCTGAAAAAGCTGTCGTACCCGTCCATTGCCGAAGGCTGGTTAATGCCAATAAAGGTACCACCCTCGTACACCCATTGGGTCAATAAGTCCACAGACTTGTGGTCACTCCAATGCGCTCCACCGCTCCATGCTGAACCTGCAGAGCCGGCATTGATGACGACATCTATATCCTTCAATGCGCCCTGACGAATATCATCAAAATCAATAAACTGCACGTCAACAGGCAACCCGGCTAATGCCTCATTCACATGAATCAGATCATGCATATGCGTTTCATGAAAATGACCGGACAAGGTCCACGATCTTAACTTGCCCCAGCTATGCAGCACGGCTACCTTTGTCTTGATCTGATATGGTTTTCCCTCTTGATGCAGCTCTTTCATTTCCCTGAATTCATGGGCAATCTTCTCGATATAATCCACAAAGTCCGGGTAAGGCTCAACCAGATGCAAATATCCACCCAGTCCAATCCGGTCAATCGACTCACGCAGCAGCGCACGCCGGATATTAATCCAATATTTCTTGGCATCCAGGGTAGGGTCGCCTCCCTCTTTGAAGGTAGGAAGCCCGCCTAAGCCAACTGGGAACAGGTAGGGATGCAAGCGAATCTCATGGGTATCAGCCTTAACGCCTGAGCACATTCTTGCCTCATAACCGGAGAACACACATTTGATCATGCCGTCGAATCCAAACTCCTCAAAGCGGTCATTGTACGGCTCCATGCCCACCCAGCTGTCATCATAGAAGACATACGCCAGCTTGTCATGCTTGTGTACAATATCAATTAACTTTTTACCGAATTCAATCACAAAATCATTGATAAATGCCATCCAGTCCAGTTTGCGCTGATTCGCAGGCATATGAGTGACCTGATATTTACCACCATTCACAAAGTCCTCAGCTGAGAGTGAGTACCCATATTTTTGAGCAAACAGATCCAGCGCTCTCGAACTCACCGTGAAATCGTATGAACCCCAATCCGAGAACAGATGGCGATTCCGCTCATCACTGCCCCAGATCCAGGCGAAGTTATAAAATAGGGACGTAAAACGTACAACGGTTGTTTCCGGGTGTTCTTGGCACCACTTTTCCATCCAATCCAGCAAATAGGTTTGGGTGTCTGTATAGATCGGGTCAATCTGCATCAGATGCTCTTTGTCCCAATTATTCGTCGTGTGATTGTACATGGAAATCTCTTCCCAGATCCGATAAACCATGAAACTCACCGTGTATTTATGCCAAGGAGCAACGCCGGTAATGACAACATTGCCAGATTCCCTTTCATAATTCCACTGTCCTCTAGGAACTTCTTCCCCAGTCGTTCGGTCGTACACCTGCCAATACTTAAACGCTTCTTTCGAATCATTCACCCTGAATTGTTCAGCGAAGAAGTCCTCCATCAGATAGATGGATACATAATCTTGCACAGCAACCTTCGGATTCGTAATGAGAAAACATTGCTGCAACTTATCCAAATTACGGGATGCCCACTCATTATGATCCCGAATAATGCAAATGGTTGAATAGATGCCATATCCGGCATTGATAATCTCATCGGACAACTTTGTACCGTCACTGTCACGGATCACATCGGCACCCCAGCGGTTGGCAAGTTCAAGCGTCAGTGCTTCATAACCGGATTCTCCCGGTAGTGTAAAGGAGCCTTTGGTTAATTTGGACAATTGGGTTCCCTCCCTATCTCAACATATCGGACAGAAAAGCGAGTGCCAGGCCCTGGCCCCAGCCCTGAATCCAGTCTTTTGGAATATTGCGATAGCCATCCCGATCCTTCATTACCGCCGTACCGCCAGACACACCAAGCACGCGCCCATCTTCGCTAATGTTGTTCAGGATGCCTTCCAATGCCTTTTGCACGTATTTGGTATGCAGTGGATTGCCGTTGTTGATCATCGCTGCTGCAATACCCGCGGAAGCCGATACCTCTTCATACGAATCTTCGTCATCCAGAACCGTACGCCACAAGCCATTCTCGGTCTGCACCAGCTTGAGAGCCGCCAACTGATCCCGAAGGGCACACTCTACATCCATACATTGCGGATACAAGTACCAGTCGTTCAATTGAGGTTTTACTTGAGACATCGTATAGGCTCCCCAAGCATTCGCTCTTCCCCAGTAAAATCCGGACATGTGGTCCTTGTTGATATTATTATAACCGTGATACCACAGACTGCTGCTCGGATCTTGCAGGTATTTGATATGCCAGTAATACTGATTCAGCGCATCCTGGATCATGGCTTCATCTTTTAATTTGCTACCTACGCGAAGCAGGAAAAATGCCGCCATAAACAAGGTGTCCGCCCAAGCCTGTTCCGGAAAATCATTGGAAACCGATACCGTATGCTGAAGCACATTGTCTCCAAAGCGAAGTGCATGATTCTGGAGATAATCGACTTTGCTGAGGACAATATCCCAATATTTCTGATCCCCGGTTTCTTCATATAAAGTGATGAGCACATGGCCCATAGCACATGTATTTACCGTCCAACTTGGCAACCCCAGCTCGATATATTCGTCTGCCCATTTCACCAGCCTGTCCAGAATCTCTTGGTTGCCTGTCGTTTGATAGGCTCTGGATACACCATAATAAGCCACTCCACCGGGCCAATCCCATGTCAGATCCATATCCAGTGTTTTCTTGGTAACGTTCTCGATTACGTGTAGAATCTGATCCCTGTCATATTTCACTTGAAGCATTGTTATTCCCCTCTCCCTGTGCACACGCCCCCAAGTGCGCCCTGAGAGGTGTCCGTCCATTTTTGTAAACGCTTTACTTATTCCATTGTACGCAGTAAAATAGTCTCAATCTAAGCATATTCATAACAAAACTGCGCAATTTCAATCATTTATACATAGGAGTCCTCGAAAATGCCCAAACCGAAGAAACCTGTCATTGAATATCGTCACTATAGCCTGCCCATTGATTTCCCTGTCCTGTTACTCAGTGGAGACCGCTGGAGAATATCCGATATCAAGAGTGAGCATCTTCATTTCCATAACCACATGGAGATTGGCATCTGTTATTCAGATGGAGGCATCATGGAGATTAAGGGAGAATCTGTGCCTTTTCGAGCAGGCGACATCTCGTTCATTCCCCGATATCTTCCGCATACCACATACAGTTCACCTAATAACGCCAGCCTGTGGGCTTATATCTTTTTTTCACCGGAAGAACTCTTCCGTCATTCGCTCAAAACAGCACAAACTCACATTGAACCGAATCTATGGGCGATTCAGGGAACCAATTGCATTCTGAATAAGGAACAGCATCCCAAAATTCATATGCTCGCAACTTCAATCGTTGAAGAAATGAAGCAGCAGTCCCCCTACTATCGGGAGAGCGCGTACGGCTTGTTGATGTCTCTATATATCGAACTGCTTCGAATTCATGCGAGCAGCGAACGCTTGTCATCTCAGGATCACGAACGGGAAAGAGACCTCCAAGGTGACTTGGTCATCTCACCCGTGCTGGAGTTTATCACCAAAAACTATATGATGCCTGTGACCATCGATTACCTCGCTGATCTGTGTCATCTGAGTACAACGCATTTTCGCCGCAAGTTCCATGAAATTATGGGAACCACACCGCTTGATTTTCTGAATAGTACCCGGGTCGAAGAGGCATGCAAACGATTAAAAAGCACCGAGGCCTCCATTCTGTCCATCTCTGAGCAGGTCGGCTTCCGATCCATCTCCAGCTTTAACCGCTGCTTCGCCAAACTGATGGGCGAATCGCCTAAAGCCTGGCGCAAAGGCGCTCATACAGAAGCACAGTCTGCAAAAGCCTCAATATTGGAATTCACGGGGTGGGTATGAAGGAATTTGTCGAAATGTGATTGCGCCCCCCAGAGATATTCGCTACAATGCCGATAGAATACAAGAGATTTTGTCCGAAGCTACCAAAGGATTGAACAATCTCTAAAGGAGCAGCATTTCGTGTTATTAAAAATTTCAGGCGTTGTCCTGACTGTTTTACTCGCTATTACCGTACTGCTGCTGTCAACGATCAGAGAACCACAATCTGCTGCGCTTCATGCCCGTCAAGGTGTTCTGGACCTCTCGGCCTGGGACCCTGAACAAGACGAGCGGATCAAGCTGGACGGGGAGTGGGAATTTTACTGGGAGCGATTGCTTCCTGACGAATCTGCAACATCGAATCAGGCTGGTCCAACGAAAGCACCCGACACCTATGCAACCGTTCCCGGCTCCTGGAATCGACTTAAAGTGGATGGTGAACGACTGCCAACCCACGGCTTCGCCACGTATCGACTGGTACTGCGTAATGCACCTGTTGAGGGAACACTGGCGATCAAAAAAATGAACATCCGTTTTGCCAGCGAGATCTACATTAATGGCAACAAGCTGCTGGAAGACGGGCATGCCGTGGCAAAATCCGCAGGTTACCGACCAGGCAACTCCCCCCAGATTGGCTTTTTCCCCTATCATGGCGGTGACATTGAGATTTTGATCCGGGTGGCTAATTACGATTACACGGACTCTGGCATTCCGGGTCCACTCTTTTTCGGCGAACAAGCAGCCATGCTGAAAAAACATCAATTCAACACAGCTATCGAATTCGGCACGCTTGCTGTACTGGCTACCATTTCGATCATATTCCTCGTCAGTTACCTGGGGTCTGCACTCTACCGAAACAGGGACGACTCCCTGCTGCTGATTGGTCTAATCTGTCTCCTGTATGCACTCTATAACGGCATGATCAGCGAACGTGTGTTATCGATGGCGGGCACGGAAATCTCCTTTAGCACGCTCTATAAATTAAAAGATTTCTGCTCTGTGGCATGTCTGGGTCTGTTAACCTTTTACTTCTACCGATTCAAAACAGGCATCCTGTCCGGTATGCTCACGGCGTTGATCCTGATCATCTTCGGAGCTTACTTATGTATGGTCACGCTCCTGCCTATTTCCATCTACGGGCTGGCTGCACCTTACGTCGTCGTTATGTACACGTTGATGCTGCTCTGGTTGCTCTATCAATGTGCAAAACAGTTCCTAACCAGTGAGAAAGGCGAACGGCTGTCTACTTTTCTGTGGTACGCAGCCCTCTTAAGCATCATGCTGTACTGTCTGGACATTAATCTCTTCTCGATCTCGCTCAAGGAAAATATGAATATCGGGCAGGCTTCCATTGTCCTGTTC
Source organism: Paenibacillus sp. FSL P4-0176 (assembly GCF_037975265.1). Classification (NCBI taxonomy): domain Bacteria; kingdom Bacillati; phylum Bacillota; class Bacilli; order Caryophanales; family Paenibacillaceae; genus Paenibacillus; species Paenibacillus sp. FSL P4-0176. Next base: position 931,686 of record NZ_CP150242.1, on the reverse strand, counting down.
AGCATCCTGATGCTGTTTCTGGCGGTGCTTCGGTTCTTCGAGGCCTATCGTACGGTCCGCACCCTCAAAGATCAGTTGCTATTGCTGGACAAGGTGAAGGACGACTTCCTGTCCAATACTTCGCATGAGCTCAAAACACCGCTGAACGCGATTGTTAACATCAGTGAAAGCCTGCTTAAAGGCGCAGAAGGTCCCCTTACCGATGAGCAAGCGCACAATCTGGCGATCGTGACGGGAAGTGGCAGACGATTAACCTATCTGGTCGATGAATTGCTGGATTATTCGAAAATGAAACATGGCGACATCCCGCTCCACCGGTCTTCGACCGATCTGTACTCGTTTGTCGAATCGGTCATGCGTATGCACTCCTTCCTGCTTGGCGCGAAAAAGGTGGAGCTTATCAACCGCATCCCGGCGCATTTCCCGCCGATCTATGCAGACGGCAATCGACTGATTCAGATTTTGCATAATCTGATCGGCAATGCCGTTAAGTTCACGGAACGTGGCACGGTAAGCATCAAAGCTACGGTCGTGCAAGGCAAAGCGGAAATACGCATTGTGGATACCGGCCGTGGTATCGGTACGGACAAGCTGGAACATATCTTCCTGCCGTTCGAGCAGGAAGCGGATACGGGGCCAGTCGTTGCTGGAGGCACCGGTCTAGGACTAAGCATTACACGCAAGCTGGTCGAGCTGCATGGCGGAACCATTCATGCGGAATCAGCACCCGGCATGGGTGCTACGTTCATCCTGACCTTTCCGCTGGCAGAGAATAAAGGAGAGAAACGTTCCAACGTCATGCCACTTACCATCGCTCCTACAGGTCCTGGTAATCGGCTACTCCGGTTCGAAGAACCAACGATTGTACAAGGGAATAAAGACGAATGGATCATCGTTGTGGATGACGACTCGGCTAATTTGCAGACAATAGTGAATCTCTTGAAGCTGGAAGGTTACAGTTATGCGGTCACTTCACGCTCCCCTTCCGTACTGGAGTTGCTGGACAAACTACCTGCCGTGCATCTCGTCATTGCTGATATCATGATGCCTGACATGTCGGGTTACGAATTGCTGGAACGGATCAGGGAGCGCTTCTCTCCTTCCGAGTTACCTGTACTCATGTTGACGGCGAGTAATAAAGCTAATCAATTGAAGCTGGCCTTGGAGAAAGGCGCCAATGATTTTGTATCCAAGCCGTTCGAATCGGAGGAACTGCTGGCACGGATCGGCGGTTTGACTCGGATGAAAACATCCGTCCAAGCTGCGCGAGATGCGGAAATATCTTTTTTGCGGTCACAGATGAACCCGCACTTTCTGTATAACGCCCTGAACGCCATTGCCGAATTGTGCGTGGATGCGCCAAATCGGGCAGAACAATTGATTTTGCAATTATCGAGTTACTTACGACGGAGTGTGCACTTTAAACATCTGGACTCAAAAACTAGCCTAATGAACGAACTGGAGATGATCGAGGCATACGTAGCGATTGAGCAAGCCCGCTTTGGCTCAAGGTTGGAGGTCATTATCGATGTGGATGCGGATGTGAACCGGAACATGGACATTCCACCGCTCACGTTACAGCCCCTGATCGAAAACGCAATTCGGCATGGGCTGATGTCCAGCATTCGCGGTGGTCGGGTCATGTTGTCTATCCGCAATCTGAATGATACGGAAACACGGTTCACCATCGAGGACAACGGAATCGGCATAACCAAGCAACGGATGGACGAAATTCGGCAATCCACAGACGGCAGTAACGGCGTTGGACTATGGAATATTTCCAGCCGGTTGAACCTGCTGTATGGCAGACACCTTCAGATGGAAAGTCTGGACGGCGAGGGAACGCGGATTACATTTGATCTTCCAAATCAACGTCTAAGCACAGATGGGAACGGAGGTTATGAAACATGAAGATGAAAGTCATCATCGTGGACGATGAGGATTTGTCGCTGAAGCGACTGAATCGCATTTTGACAGAAAGCGGAGAAGTCAAGGTATCTCGTGCGTTTCATGACCCGGAGGAAGCCTGTGAATATGCGGCAGAGAATAGCTTCGATGCGGCATTTCTGGACATTACGATGCCTCGCATCTCGGGTATGCAACTCATTGGTGAACTGCGTAAACATCATCCTTCGCTTCCAATCGTGCTGGTGACCGGTTATGAGGAATATGCGGTGCAGGCCTTCGACAAAGAGATCATCGATTACGTCATCAAGCCGGTCACGGCTGAGCGACTGAACCGCAGCATCAAACGGTTGCAGGAAAAGCTTCACAAGTCCGTGATAACACCTGAACCAGCGGTGCCTGGACCCAAACTGAACGTTCGTCTGTTCGGTGAATTCACCGTGTTTGGCGGTGCCGGAGCAGACAGTCCCATCAAGCTTAGAACGCCCAAAACCGAAGAGTTACTTGCATTCTTGCTGTATACCAAATCAACCACCCGCGATGCCTTGGCCGATACGTTGTGGAAGGACCTCAGTCCGCAGAAAGCCTGGACCAACATCAATTCCACACTGTACTACGTGCGACGTGCCATCGGTGATAACAGTGACGTGCCGATCATTCTCAAGGACAGAAACGGTATCCGTATCGACCGGGAAGCGATTAACTGTGATCTGTACGAGTTCGAGACTTTGTTCCGGCAGATGCGTCAGGCCTCGGCACATCGCCCCGAGCTCTTCGAGCGGATGGATACGTTGTATACGGGTGAACTTCTGAAAGGAAGGCATTATGAGTGGGCTTTTGCGTGGTCCAGACAGCTGGAACTGGATTTCATCATGACGATGGAAACTGCGGCCCACTATCACGCGAAGGCAGGCGAGCCGTTACGGGCGCTGTATTATTTTGAACGTATCCTCCAGATTGATTCGATTCGGGAAGATATTCATCGCGAGATCATCCTGTTGTATCTGTCGCTTGGACGAAGAACCGAAGCGCAGCGACAGTATCTGGTGCTGGAGGAATTGCTCAAAGAGGAGCTTGGCTCCAGTCCGGCAGCGGATATCAAACAACTGCTGCGACAGTCATGAAACAGCAAAAAAGCCCATGCCTTGGCGATAATGAACTGCTCCCATCGTAGTCTTCTACGGTCTACTATGACAGGAGCAGTTCAGTGTTGCTTTTGGCTTGGGCTTTTTGCAATAAATGGACGTTTATTCGTCCTTGCAGGATTATTTTACATCACCATTGTCTAGAATCAATTACTCATTTATAAGTTTTTCTGTATTAAGGGTAAAGCCTTCAATCACAACATCTTCGTCCACTTCAATCATGATGCAACGTCTGCCTTGATAATTTACCTGCTTCACATATCTCAGGTCTTGCGGGCTAACCGAAATCGTAGCAACCTTGGTCTCAATCTTAATGGACTTGGACGTAAACTTCGGCATAACACTGGTTGCCTTCATCTCATAGTTCTTGTTATCAACGATCGTTTCGAAGGCACGTTCTACTTTCTCCGTTGTCAGATCCTCTATACCGCTTGCGGTCAGTACACGTTCCAGATCTTTATAATCCAGCTTCGGAGGTTCTTCCTCATGGGACTCTTCGTTAATCTCGATGACTCGGTTGATCTCCTCGTATACATGTGCAATGGTGGCTGAATCGAACTGTTCACCGGCCACTTCCTTGACGATATCTTCGAAGATCGCCCGTTCTTCCAGTGCGGTAACGGATCTTTCTCCATTCAATACATTTTCAACAAAATGCGGATCCGGGAAATTAGATTTCCCTGTACAATACAGTACACGGTTCACATCGGAGTAGTTGTCCGTCACGCTAGGGTACAGAAACCCTTGCTCTGGCGTGCTTAATTTGATAATCGGATCTACAATGATGTTGTATTTGAATTCTCTCTCCACGTAATCAAACAAGAGTGTCTTCCGCTGTTTCTCCGTGGAATTCACGCTGCACAGAATGAACGGATGGGCGAACACCTCATTCTTCTCACTCTCTTCCGTGGCTTCGTTTCTAGCCTTGGTTGGCAGATAATACTGTCCACGCACGAACGTAGCTACCATATCCCGCTCAAACTTCGTATCCACCAACATTCGATCCACGAGCAGCAACATCAGATCCTGCCATTCATCCGGATCACCTGTTACCAGCGCCTGGTGAAGCAATACTTGTGCTGGATCCTCCGCCGCTTCCTGGAACTTCAACTCAAACAACTTCTGATCCAAATCACCTGTCAGCAATTTTTTGAAATTGCCCATGTACAGCTCCTGCTTCTCTCTGTCCACCAGTTCGAACGGGTGACGCTCCCAGTGATAGACCTCATTGGTTTCCTTCGTAATATACACGTTGAGAATATCGTAAATATTCAGTAGATCGTGATCGAGTTTAAACTGCTTGCGTATATGCGCGACTTCTTTTTTATTCATGATTCGTTAGACAACTCCCACAATATATAATTTTATCTGCGTGCAGCTCTATATCCTAAAAGCCAGTGCTCCCTTGGAAGTCTTCATCTGAGCAGTAGGTCACAAATGGGCGCAGCTATGGAGTAGCTGGATCAAGCCGTTCTTGCTCTCCATTTCTGTACTCTCAGTGAGAAATTATATCATATAATGATGACGATTAATGAGAAACAATCTATGGTATTTCCCTCTTTATCACGATCCATTTTTGAATATGGAAAATAGCTCGCCGTATGGGAGCACGAATGAGATTTAAAAGAAACCAGAAAGACGCAACAGGAATGACTCCCGTGCGTCTTTTTTCGTTGTTTAACGATTCTTAAAAAATTAATTACTGCTCGGCAATATATCCATATTCAACAGGGGTGCTCTGCTGGAAGAAACTTTCCTTGTTTCCCGCAGAAACAGTAATCCCATGAACAAGGACACTCCGCCAATAATAATCAGCAATGCCCCCAACTCCTGACTGTAGGCTGTCAGCGCCCCGTCCCTAAACGCCATTCCACGAATCAGACGGTTAAGCCAGTTCATGGGTAATGCCCATGCGAACATTTGGAACGGTTCTGGGAACGCCAGCGGCGTTAATTGAATTCCCGTAGCCAAAAAGGAGGGATACAATACAAAACTGGTTCGTAGGCTTACTTTCGACATATCTTTGGCAGTGTATCCAATCAGCATACCCATGAGTGACAAGGCAAAAGCATAAACAACTAACGGAATGATAAAAAGATAAGCCTCTGCTTCAAACCGCATTCCCCCCACCTGCTTTAATAATCCATAGGTTAGAAGCAGCGAAAGGGAACTCAACACAGCGTAAGGTACACTCCGAACCCATATCTGGAAAGGTGACTTTCCGTTTGCAAACAGTTTCCCTTCCTGACGAAGCCGGGGTACAATTGAGCCCGCTGCACTTGTTGTAATCATCAATACTACGATATTCACAAATCCAAGCACCATAAAACCGACATAACTGGAGGTTGGATTAAACAGCATCCGCTGCTGAAGGGATAACGGTGACACGATTCCTTTAGCTGTCTCGGCATCCATCCCTTTTTGGATCAGACGTGTCATGGAAAGGGTCATATTCTCTGTCAGTATGATTTCCTGAATCGCAGTGCGAATACCTGTTAACCCCGAGGGCATCGTGTTATCCATCAAGATGCCGATATTCGTCGATTTCCCTTGTTGTTGACGCAAACCCAACTGATTGGGAAGCATAATGACCGCTACAGCCTGCTCGTTGGCAAGCAATGTTTCAGGACTCATTCGGCTCGCATATACGCTTTTGACGCTCATATATTGTGACGCATTTATCTTGGAGATCAATTGCCGTGAATATTCGCTATGATCCTCATCAATAACCACAACTGGTGATTTATTAAGTTGATTCTGCGAGAACATTAATCCAAAAAATAGGGCTGCAATCATTGGCCCAATAAAAATTAGCCGTATATACTTACTGTCCGCGACGTACTTCCATTCGTCAATCAGTGATTTCATCAAGTTTCACCTCTGCTGTCATCCCCGGAAGCAAATCGGTATTCGAATCCATCGATATTCGGACCAGAAACATGCTCAAATCGGCTTGCCCTTTTTCCCGCGACATACGCAAGTTCGCAAACTGAGGAGCAGTTGAGATGGAAATAATACTCCCTTTCACCTGCGTTGGCTGATCCAAATAAGGGAAATGAACATCAATGCTTTGATTCACTTCAAGCTGTTGAATTTCACTTTCCTGTATGTAAAGGTCGGTGTAATACGTATTCTTTTGCACAACTGCTAGCGGGACTCCTGCTTGGACTTGATCTCCCTGTATTACAGCAACTCGGTCAACCAACCCGTCATACGGTGCAAGTACCTCCTTATCTCCCTCCCCCGCTGATTTCACTTTGAAAAGTACCTCTCCCTCTTTCACGGAGTCACCTGCAGACACACCAACCTCTGCAATCGTCCCGGGACTATTCTGATAAAATAATGTCGTTTGCTCTGCCTCAAGTATGCCTTGTTTACTGCTCTCGGCCTGACTTACAGCATCCTTTCCTTTAACAGCCAGAAGTGAACCTCCAACAATGAACACCATCGCAATTCCGATATACAAACCTGCTTTTAACTTCATCTTTTTATCTCTCCCATTCCCAATCCTCGTGTATGGTTAAATTTGCTGACTATTTTTGCTTTTTCATTTTGATGACCGCGTTCTCGGCTGCCTCCATGATCACTTCTCCCAAAGTGGGATGAGGGTGAATCGTCATGGCCAGATCTTCCACGGTTGCGCCCATCTCGACCGCAAGTGCAAGCTCCGATATCAGTGTGGATGCCTCCACTCCGACGATTTGCGCACCAATGACAATTCCTGAAGTCGGGTCAGCCACTATTTTCACAAAACCTTCGGTTTCCCTTAACGCCAATGCTCTTCCGTTGATCCCAAAAGAAGATTTTCCGATAACCACCGGAATGGCCTGCGCTTTGGCTTCCGTCTCACTTACCCCAACACTGGATAGCTCCGGATTAGAAAAGACAACAAGCGGAATCACCTTGTAATCCACTTTGGAGGTGAGACCCGCAATGGCCTCTGCAGCTACTTTAGCTTCATAGGAGGCCTTGTGAGCAAGTGCCGGACCGGCTGTAATATCTCCAATGGCATAAATGTGCGGGATAACCGTTCTGCACTGTGCATCCGTCTCAACCAGTCCTTTGTTTGTTACGGGCAAGCCTATGCGTTCCAGTCCTAACTGGCCGTCTGTATTGGGTTTCCTGCCGATTGTGACCAATACATATTCCGCTGTAACCTGATGCTGCTCCTGATTTTTTGAATAATGAAGTGTAATGGAATCCGCCTTGTGCTCCACCTTTTCGGCAATCGCTCCGGTTACGATCTGGATGCCGTCCGCCTTTAATTGTTTGACTACAGGGGCTGCAAGTTCCGCCTCGAATCCAGGCAATACTTGTGCGCCTCCCTCCAGAATCGTTACCTTGGTTCCGAATTTGGCATACATCTGTCCGAGCTCCACCCCAATATAACCTCCGCCGATCACAATCAGACTACTCGGAACCTCCTGTAGAGATAATGCTTCAGTGGAAGATAAGATGCGACCTCCAACTGGAAATGCTGGCAGCTCAATTGGACGAGACCCCGTTGCCAATATGAGATTTTTAAAAGAAATGCTTTGCTCCTGTCCAGTTTGCTGGATCATGGCTGTGTGCTCATCCAACAGACTGGCCTCGCCTTCAAGAATGGTCACACCCGCAGTCTTTAACAAATAGTGGACACCACCTGCCTGTTTATTCACAACCCCCTGTTTAAAATCCTGAGCATTCTTAAATGTCGCTGCCGCGTCAGCTTGATTAAACTGTCTGAACCAATCATAACGATGCGATTCCGCAATTAAGGCTTTGGATGGTATGCAACCCACATGTGTACAGACCCCGCCAAGCTGTTTACGTTCAACAATTGCCGTCTTCATCCCCAACTGCGAAGAACGAAGAGCCGCCACATATCCCCCTGGACCTGATCCAATAACTAACGTATCCACAGATTCAAGCTTGCCCATATTCTGATACCTCCCGATTTGAAGTTGATTTAAAATATGATTACCATAATATATTATAACCATCATATTTTAAGACCGTCAACAATCGTATTTGGCCCTTTTGAAAATGAACAGACATCCAGTTAGCAAATTGACAGGCTTTATTATGATGAATATAATATTTTAAAAAGCATAATGATGAAACTATGGAGTGAATGATCATGCCCTATCCTAAAGGACATAAGATAAAAGTACGAGGTAAAATTGTTGAAAGTGCGGCTCGAGCTTTTCGCACCAATGGTATCCAGGAAGTGAGTGTCCCGTTTATTATGAAGGGAGCTGGATTAACTCACGGTGGGTTCTATTCCCACTTTGACAACAAGGAACAATTGGTTGCCGAAGCCTGTGAATATGCCATTAGTGATACCATTACACTTCTAAAGAACGTGGCTGATCAGGAAGAGCAGAATTCCAAAATTAATAAAGTAATCGATTATTATTTGAGTCCGTATCACCGCGACCAAACAGAAATGAGCTGTATTTTCCCCGCCCTTTCCAGCGAAATATCCCGTTCGTCCGAAGAGGTTCGGCAGGTGTTCACCCATGAATTGGAGCGGATGATCACTTTTATCTCCAATCTGGCTGAGATCGATATGTCCAGCGGTCGTGCACTGTTCAGTACAATGGTTGGTTCGCTTGTACTTGCACGCTCTGTTAGTGATCCTGAGCTTAGCGACAGCTTTCTCTCGGCGGGCAGGCAGCAAGCCAAAGAAATGGTTAAAAGGAACGATATGTAGCCTTGATGTTGCTATGCGCTTATTATCTAGCTTTCAACAAAAAACACGCCTATAAATGGCGTGTTTTTCATATCTGTTTGCAACTAAATAAATTCCATACTAGCCACCGTAACGCTCTTCTCGTACTCAAAGTACGAGGTCATTAACATTCCCAAACTTTTATAAAAACGAATTATTGTTCATCTATTAGCTCCAAGAAAAATATGGTATACTCACAGAGCAATGGAAAGGCTTATATGGGCGGTCGGCTAATCTCCCGGAAGGGAGGTGATGCCTTGTGACAGTATTTGAAGCAATTATGCTAATGCTTACCTTCGGTTTGCTGATTGTAGCGCTGCTGTCCAATAAAGACAAATAGACCGCCCTCTGGCTAAGGGATGCGGTCTATTTAGTCGGTACCCTGCTTGTTAAGCCCACCGCCCTTAAAAGCGGCTATTGCATCAGAGAGTCGTGTTAGCGCACGGCTCTCTTTGCATTATAAGCTGTTTCTGTCCTCATTATAACATGGAGATTGTGGATTTCAATCCCACGATCTCCATATGTTTCGTATGTTAAAACTGACGATACGGCGAAAATTTCAGCATCTTACATATTTACGTTTGAACCCCGTACGCCCTTTTTCCACTGCCTTTTGGATATTCTCAGAGGCATTCAGCAACTTGCTCTTGGGCATGTCCTTGTTCACTTCAACGGGGCCAACTACCTGAGCTGTCTCCACCGCCAGATCGTGCAACGGTTGATAGGATGTTGCAACGGTATACAGGAAATTGTTCATCGAATATTTTGTTCGTTCCGGAGATTCGTGAATCGTCTTTTTCACCTGTTCCAGCATCTCCATCAGTTTATTCTCCGAAAACTCAGCATCCTTTCGACTGCCGAGCAACCAACAGTAACAGCTCCATCCCGCTGACATTCTCAGTTCATCCCCACTAGCAATCCACGCATCGGAAACCTCTTGCGCAATGTCTGTCTCGGCTAACGTCACAGCAACGATAAAGTCAGAGATCATGTAAAAATAAGCAGCGTCAATCCAACGGTCAAAATCAGCTTCCGTCATCGCTTGAGGATCGGCAATCACGCCCGCAAAGTACATCGCATCATAATTCCCCGTTGCATATAGTTGCTCTGCCAAAGGTTGATCCTTTTTGATCCGCTTCGCCATTGGTTTCATCGCCCCGGTTGCCACGCCAAATAGCGGTTCATGCGCACCGTTGGAGATATAGATTTTTTTCGTTCGTTCTTTGCCCAGCGCTTCAAGCTCCTGCATCACTTCATCTAGATTCATTTCGTGACACTCCCAATCCTATAAATTATTTATCTGATCAAATCAAACAGACACTTATGTTTAACGAAAAACCGATGGACAATCGCACATTATCCAATTCGAACCATTCTGCCATATGCATAATCATTCCGACGAGATTATTTCCTTTCGTATGGGGGACTCCTCACTGGAGTATTTTTCCTAATAATACTGAAGACTATTCAATTTTCCCTATGGCTCTGACAACCTGTTCGAGCATTATCACCGATCATAACATCCATACCCTTGTTTCGCACAGATCCCTGAAAAGATAGATATAACTTCTTCGCAGACTGACATTTTTCCTTTGTTATGCTTTTACCGGCAACTTCTGATACCTGCCGAGAGCCTGATTGGAAAGAGCTGATTCCCCCAGCACAAGCAGAGCAACATATGTCCATGTCCAAGCAACGTTAAGCTATGGCAGGATACGTCACTCATCGTTTATGTTCAGTTTAGTGTTGTTAACAAAACCGAGATGAGGAAGGATGCGAGAGCATGAGCAACAATCAAGTGTTAGGCTTTGCCCCTGCCCTGGGCTGGAATTCGTGGAATACCTTTACGTGGGATATTAACGAACAATTAATTCGGGATGTCGCTGATGTGTTTGTATCGGAAGGTTATCTGGCCGCTGGTTACGAGTATATTGTCATTGATGATTGCTGGAGCCTGAAGGAACGGGATGCGAGTGGCAATCTGGTGGCTGACCCGGATAAATTCCCGAGTGGAATGAGAGCGCTTTCCGATTATATCCATAGCAAAGGACTAAAGTTCGGCATGTATTCATGCGTAGGTACACATACATGTGCCGGGTATCCAGGCAGCTTCGAGCATGAATTCCAGGATGCTGCTCTTTTTGCCGAATGGGGCGTTGATTATTTGAAGTATGATTACTGCTTCAAACCGCGCCATATCTCAGGAGAGCTGCTGTACAAACGGATGAGCCTTGCGCTCAAAAACTGCGGACGCGATATCCTGTTCTCCGCCTGCAACTGGGGAGCCGACGACGTATACGATTGGATTCGGGAATCGGGCGCTCATATGTACCGTTCTACCGGCGATATCCGTGACAATTGGGATTCAGTGAAGGAACTTGCCCTGTCTCAATTGGGCAAACAAAGCTACACCGGCTCCTTCTGCCATAACGACATGGATATGCTGATTGTAGGTATGTATGGTGGAAGCAACAATGATTATATTGGCAGCATCGGCGGATGCAACGACATCGAATATAAAACCCACTTCTCTCTCTGGTCCATGATGGGTTCCCCATTAATGATCGGATGTGACGTGCGCAAGGCTAACCAGATTACAAAGGATATTCTCCTGAATCCTGACCTGATCGCTATCAATCAGGATGTAGAAGCGCGTGGAGCTTACCGCATTAAACCAGAACCGCAATGGTTTCACACAGACGATGTATTTATGCTGGTGAAGGTACTCACAGATGGTGATCTAGCTATTGGTTTCTTCAACCTGAGCGACAGCCAGCGGGAATTGTCTTTGCAATTTTGGGATATGGGTCTGCCTTACGCTGCCGGTTATGCCCTTTCCCTGTATGACTGCTGGGAACATCAAGAGCTTGGCGTGTTCCGTGAACGCTTCGCTCCCGTTGTCGCAGCACATGATTGCCTCGTCGTCCGGGCCAAACTGGTGAAATAGATGGCTCAACATCGCCTGTGCACCTCCTGTCAGGTCCCGCTCTCTTCAGACGATGTGGGCATCTACCTCAAATTGATCTCGCGCTCTGCCCAGCAATTTCTGTGCATTGATTGTATAGGAGTGAAGCTGAACTGTGGACGTGAGCCTATTGAGAAGCTGATCCGTTATTTCCGAGAGTCCGGGAACTGCGCCCTGTTCCGTTAACGTTATGCCTTGGTCCCGTGCAGCATCATGTACGATGTTGGCGTGTGTGAAGTTGCTTTTTTAAATACTTTGGAAAAATATAACGGATCATTGTAGCCGACAGAGTAAGCTACCGATTGAATCGGCAGCCCCGACGTTTTCAACAGTTCACAGGCGCGCTCGATTCGGCAGGATGTAATATACTCCAAAACAGACTTGCCGGTTGCTGCCTTAAACAGACGAAACAAATAACTGCGCTCCAGATTAACTGCCTTTACGATCTCGGTGACGGTCAATGTTGGCTTCCAGTAGTTCTGCTCGATGTACTTTCTCGCCAGCCAGACATAATCCTTGGCGTCCACCTGCGGCTCTTTCGGATAATGCTCCATGTAGTAGGAGAGCAACAGACGCAAACGTGCATCCGCCCGCAGTAATTCATAAGATGATGCACCCGCGTTCCAGGCAAGGTGGAAAAAAGGCTGCAATGTCTCCGGCGAGACCGTCACCACGGGTTGTACCTCTGAGAGCTGTGTCAGCCCCAGCAACCGCCCGGCATCCTCACCGCTAAACTCCACCCAGACGTACTCCCATGGATCTTGCGGGTCTGGATAATAGTAAATCTCCTTTTGCGGAAATATGATAAAGCTTTCCCCCGTAACGAGCCGAAAAACGCGGCCGCCCGTCTCCAGCGTCCCTTGGCCGCGGATAATATAGTGCAGCGCATAAACGTCACGCACGCCTGGCCCCCATTGGTGAGGGTTAGCTGGCTTGTGACCACCGCTGATAAAATACAAATTACTGGCTCTACTGCTCTCATGCCAAATCGGATTCAACCTCGATTCCCCCTTTCTAAGACGCCCTGTTCTGGCGTTAGGTTTATCTTATATATCGTTGATCAGATGCTCGGTAACGCTTACATGCTAAATCCAGAGAGGAGAATGTTGTATGCTTAGAATGGTTACGGTAGAACATGGACAAGTGCAAGGACTGCCCGCGGCGGACCCGCGGATTACCAGCTTCAAGGGAATTCCTTTTGCCGCACCTCCTGTAGGTGAGAACCGCTGGCGCGCTCCGCAGCCGCAGTCGAACTGGGAAGGTGTACTGCAAGCTTTTGATTTTGCCCCCATCTCCATGCAAGCCCCAACAGTCATCGATGATAACAATATCTATACCCGCGAATGGGCCGTTGATCCCGACCTGCCCATGGACGAGAATTGTCTGTATCTGAATGTCTGGACACCCGCCAAGCGTACGGACGAGAAGTTGCCTGTCTTTGTCTGGTATTTTGGCGGGGGCCTGCAAGTCGGCCATACGGCCGAAATGGAATTTGATGGCGAGCGAATCGCTCGTAGAGGTATTGTCGTTGTGACGATTAATTATCGACTGAATGCCTTTGGCTTCCTGTGCCATCCTGAGATTAGTGCCGAATCCCCCCATGCACCCGCCAACTTCGGTCATCTTGATCAACAAGCAGGTACACAGTGGGTCAAACGTAACATTGCCGCCTTTGGCGGTGATCCAGACCAGATCACCATCGGCGGACAGTCGGCGGGCGGAGGAAGTGTACTCAGCCAGATGACCTCTCCGCAAAATAAAGGCTTGTTCCAGCGAGCCGTCATCATGAGCGGTATAGCTACCGAGTTGTATCCGAAGGTCCGCGTGCCTTCTGTCCGTTCCACACTAAGGGATGCAGAGCAAGCAGGGGTTGAATTTTTCGACTTCCTGGGCGTATCTTCCCTCGCTGAGGCGAGACAACTGGATGCTGAATATCTCCGTGACAAAGCACTCGAATACAAAAGCTTCTGGGGAACCGTCATCGACGAACAATTCCGCGCAGGCGATCCGTTTACTCGTTTTGTTCAGCAGGAGCGCGAGGCAATCCCCGTAATGCTGGGGCATACGTCTTCTGAATTTTGGACCCGTCCCGCCGCAGCCAATCTGGAAGAACTGAAGCAGATGGCTGTGGAGCTGTTTGGCGAGGATGCTCCTGCCTTTTTGCAGCTATGTGAGGCTGATTCCGGCCAAATCGAACATGCTCTGCAACAAGCATCAGTCCGCATGATCCAACATGCCATTCTGCTCGCCATCCGCGCGAACAGCGGTCATCCGTCTGAAACGCCTCTCTACTATTATAACTTCGACGCCGAGATTCCGGGCTGGGACCAGCCAGGCACTTTTCACTCCGTTGATCTGTGGTTTTTCTTCGAAACACTCGCCAAATGCTGGCGGCCTTTCACAGGCAAGCATTATGATCTGGCTCGCCAGATGTGTAATTATTTATCCAACTTTATTGCTACAGGTGATCCGAACGGCTCGGACTCCACCGGAAAGCTGATGCCTCATTGGACTCCTTGTACTACGGAACAGCCGTATCTCATGGAATTTGGCGATCAGGCTCAATTACAGCAGGCTGAGCCCGGACCGATGCTCGCGTTTTTAATTGAACAATATTTCAAGAAACAGAATGCACCTGTTGTTTAAAACATGAGGTTTGCCCTCTCGCGATATATGTAAGAGCCATGCTGTCACATGGCTCTTTTTGTATAGTGTGAATGGTAGAGCGATGTTCTTTCTCCTACGCCTATTTAGCAAGCTCCTCCACTACAGCACCCTAAGGTAACAAAATTAGACAGCAAGATGGATTCCACGAACACTCAGCATCATTTCAAGAGATCCGTTATATATGAGTCTGTGTTGGTTTGTTGATGATGACAGGTAGCATAATCTGTAGTGAAAAGATATCCTTTTCCTGCGACACCGTCAACGTCCCGTTGTGCTGCTGGATCATTTTCTGACAACTAACGAGTCCAATTTCGTTGCTATCTTTCTTTTTGCCAACACGTTTAATCTTATTCTCCACCTCAAGAATAACCCATTGTTGCCTCAAAGAAATCTGGATATGAACGGGATGCCCTGGATCGGCGTATTTTCGAATATTTGAAAATATATTATCCATTACGCGACGCATGGCGACCAGATTGATTTCCAGCAAAAACTCCTCATGATGTGCATCTGTCTGAACCTGCACGTCTATATCGTCCAAAACCACTAATTGCTCATCTATGAGTTGATCGATAAGCGCTCTGCCCTCATACACTTCAAATTCTACTTCCTCTTCTTCAGCGGCCGAGGATACCGTAAAATATTCGAATAGTTTGTCTGACAGCACTTTGATCTGATAGGCCTTCTCCCGGCTATTATGAATATACTGCAACAGATCCTCATGTGTCTTATATTTGTTGAGCTCTATGATATCCATATATCCTAATAGAATCGTGAGTGGCGTTCGCAAATCATGGGAAATCGCCGTGATCAATTCACGGTTGGCCATCCTGACCCTCTCCTCGCTGCCCAGCCGCTCCACAAATGATTTCCTCATCTCATCAATACTCTGAGCCAGAGATGACAGTTCATCCTTTCCCGATATCGTAATCGAATAATCTAAATTTCCACCTTCGAGTATTTTGATCTCTTGTTCAAGCACGCCAATATAAGATGTTTTCTTATTAATCATCAGTAGAAAGGAAACAATGAACACAATGGCCGCTATGAAAACACCAATAATCAGAATGAGGTTGTAATATTGATACTCATAAAAGCTAACCAAGTATATCTGGGCATCCTGATCCGCAAAATGGATGGTGGTGATGGGTATTTTTGATGGCACGAATTGAGTTAACAACTCTTCATTAATGGCAGGATCAATCTCCGTGTTGGAGGAAAATATCAATTTGTCTTTTGCAAAAATATACAGATTTAAGTAGCGCTCATGTCTTATCCAAGCAGACAATTCCTCATGATCACGGGTTGACACGTTCTGGTTATCCACAAATGCTTCGAATCGATCAAGCGCATCTTGCTGCCTGTTCTCTACAAAAGTGGATTTGCTTAAATAACTATCCAATACAGTCTCGCCAACAACTTGTAAAATAACGAGTGCACTTATGGAAATGACCAAAGAAATGACAACCGCCAGAACCAGTTTAATCTTCAGCTTTTTTCCGATTAATAATCTATTCAATTTTGTACCCCTTCCCCCAAACGGTCTTCACATATTTAGGGTTCTGCGGGTCATCCTCCAGTTTGCCTCTCAAATTACGAATATGAACCATCACTGTGTTATTACACGTATAAAAATAGGGTTGCCCCCAAACACTCTCATATATATTTTCTGCCGAAAACACCTTTCGTCGCTTCTTAGCCAACAACAGCAAAATCTGGTATTCAATTTCAGTTAGAGCAATCTCCTTCTCCCCAACAAACACGGTTTTTGAATCCTGATGAACGGTAAGATCCTTCACGATAATTTGGTCCTGTTCTTCGGTCTTCTCCTTGCCCCGATATACATAATACCTCCGCAGTAGAGCCTTCACCCTCGAAACGAGTTCTGTATAGGAAAAGGGTTTGGACAAAAAGTCATCACTGCCTGAGGAAAAGGCCAATTGTTTGTCAGAATCCTGCGTTTTCGCTGTGAGAAACAGGATCGGTGCGCTTGTTTTTTCACGAATCTCCAGACACGCCTTCAGCCCCGATTTATTGGGCATCATCATATCCAAAATAATGAGATCCGTCTCTTCGTTCACTTTATCAATCGCATCTTGACCATCTATCGCTTCAATCACTTCATAATTCTCACTCTCTAACAAAATCCTTACAATTTCACGAATTTCACTGTTATCATCAGCAATTAGAATTTTCTTGCTCATCTGATCCCTCCGTCTAATTTCAGTATAATATGCGCTATTAGCGACTACCAGCAAATACAATCGACTTAAGAATTCTTCAGAAGTTATGTAGGTATCTCTTAATAATTTCGTCTTATACTGTAAATATGTAGAAGTTATTACACAAAGGGGTCGTCAGGAATGCCACAAACTTCGAAAAAAGTAATGATTAACATATTGTTGGGTCTGTTCATCATGTTGTCCATTGGTCTACTGGTGTATTATTCTCCTGCCCTTATTAAAATCATGTCTTCCATGGACAACTTCAGAGCGTATATTCATTCAACAGGCCATTGGGGTCCGGTCATGTTTATTTTATTCCAGATTCTTCAGATCGTGGTTGCACCCATTCCAGGAGAAGTGGTACAGATTGCAGGCGGTTATATCTATGGGGTTACACTTGGGTCCTTGTATACTACAATAGGTTTGATTATAGGCTCAGCGATTGCTTTTTATTTCACTCGTTTTATCGGTCGCGCCTATATTTCACAGCTAATGCAAAAGAAAAATAATAAGTGGATGTCGTTAATTCATGATGAGAAGAAGTTCTCCGCTTTTTTATTTATCTTTTTTGTAATTCCCGGCTTACCCAAAGATATGCTTGTATTTGTCGCCGCACTTACATCGATTAGTTCGTTTAGGTTCTTCACGATCCTTATCGTCGGTCGTCTGCCGTGGATCATCGCATCTACCGTTGTAGGGTCCACAATTCATATGCAACAATACACAATCGCCATTATTATTTCTGTTATCGCTGTAATCGGGTTTGTACTCGGTTATATCTATAGGGAGAAATTGGTGGGATTGTTCTCCCGGTCAGACAGTACCAAAGCCAAAGCCAAACCCAAGGCTATACCCAGTTATAGTACGAATAGGGAGTCTCGTAAAATAAAAAGAGATACAACATGAACATAGCCAATCTATCGATATGAAAACCGGAGGTATATCATCTTATGCAAATACTTAAAACCAATCGATTAATCCTGAGAAATTTCACCTTAACGGACGCAGCCGGACTGTTGGAATACACAGCAAATCCCAGAGTGAATTGTTTTATGGATCAACAAATTTCAACATTGGAAGATGCGGCGGCAGAGGTCGCAAAAAGAAGCAGTGACGATTCCCACATCGCGGTTTGCCTGAAGGACAGTAACGAGTTGATCGGTGAGCTGTTTGGTATGAGGGAAGATCGGGATTCCGATACGGATAAAGATTCGAATTCAGATACGTATAGTATAGGTTGGAATTTTAATGGCAGATTTGAAGGGAAAGGGTACGCCAGTGAGAGCGCCAATGCTTTCATCGAAAATCTCTTTATGGAACAGGGAATAAGAAGATTGTACGCTTATGTCGAGGATGATAACTTCCGTTCTCAGAAACTGTGTGAGAAGCTGGGCATGCGCCGGGAGGGTCTTTTTTTGGAGTTCGTTTCATTTGTCAAAAATGAGGACGGCACACCGAAATACGAGAATACGTATCAATATGCTTTGTTGAAAAAGGAATGGCTGGCACAGCGTGAATCTCAGAAATAAAGAATGACAAGCCGCATCATTAGTTTAAAAAAGTTATAGAAATGAGAACGTACCTATACGTATACGTACGTTCCACAACAAATACGGCGGCTTCTCACTGGATAGATTCCAGAGGAAAAGTCGCCGTTTCATTATCGCACAGAACACTATTGATCGAGCAATGTATTTATAAGGTCACAATACATTTAGCTTGAATTCTAGACGGTGCTGCCCCAATATTGCTTTGCAATCTTCTGCCCTTGATCAATCTTCGCCCATTGCTGAGCTTCGCTTAATTCGTTACCACCATCGCAGGATGCAAATCCGCATTGGTGAGACAACAGCAGCCGATCCTTATCGATGATTTTGGATGCTTCGTCCAGCAAACGGACAACACGTGCTTCATCATCGAGTGTACTCGTTTTGGATGACAACAGACCCAGTACAATTTCCGTTTCAGGTCTGTCCTTGAACACTTCCAGAGCTTCAATTGAACCCGCACGATCATCATCCCACTCCAGGAAGAAACGGTCATACTTCAATTGCTTCAGGAACAGATTCGCAATTTTGGCATACGATCCACCACCCATGTTGCGGGAATCATAATTGCCGCGGCAGTTATGTGTCCACATTTTCAAGCCAAGGCTATGACCAAAGTCAATCACGGTATTATTAATATCAATGAATTCGGTAGCGAGACCCTTTACTTCATCTTGATTAATATTTTCCCCTGTAAAAGGAGAGTTCGGGTTGTCGTCTGCAAACAGTTCCCACAAGCAATCATCGAATTGCAGAATTTTACCGCCCACTGCAGCGAATTCCTCCACGAATTCCTTATACGCGATCACAAGACCCTCTTTGAGCTCCTGTATGTTTTGATATACAGCATCCGTTCCACCAATGTTATCCGACCAGGAAAGCTCACCGAAAATATGGGAAGGAGACGGTACGCAAAGTTTCGTTTGTTGCTCGCCAGCCGTGTCTTGCAGTTGTTGGAACAGTTGAATGAAATGATGGTTCTTTCCACTCAATTTATCAGTGATGCGCAGTCCAATATCTTTGCGTGTTTCATATTTCGAAGTTCCGTCCACATCTCTGAAAAAATAGCCGTGATCCGCGATGTAACGCTTCACTCCGCCAAATCCCCATACAAAGTCCAGATGCCACATCGATTTGGAGAATTCGCCATCGGTAACCACGGACAAGTTATGTTCGATTTCCTTAGCGACAACTTGTTTGATTGCCTCTGTCTCACACTTCTCATATCCTTCGTAGTTTTCATAGAACGGATATTGGATATCATCATTATGTTCAATTTGCGTTTTATATTTCAGCAGCTCATCCGGCCGCAATAAACTTCCTACGATCTGGAACTTATCAGTCATGTAAAAAACCCCCTCGTTGTATACAATGATCATATCACGCTGAGAGCAGTTAGAAGGGATACTAAAAAACCATAACTGGTTATAGTTAAAAGCTATATCCACTTATTAGACAGATTTCAGTGAAACCGTCACCGACACAGTGTACCTCTATCCGTGAACGTTATTCAATTTCACACCGTACGACGACGCAGTTCATAAAAATATTGTACCGCTGGATGCTTTAATTTGACCTGCTCCGACATGTTTAGAATTCGCTTTTTGCCAACTCGTCTGTCCATTAAAGCCAGAATATTAAATAAGATATCCTTGCTCTCCAGATTATCCTCTATAGAAGTTGATAGATACGTCGTAGCTGCAACGGTAAAATTCGATTTACTGAGTGCGGTCTGAGCCAACAACAGCTCTTTGGCATGCACGGAGATTTTTCTGCTTCTTGCCATGACATGAAGACGATCCTCGGGAATGGGTCCTTTGGAATCTTTTCTGATAGCTTCAATCTCTTCATCGCTCACAGGAATCATGATCTCCGGGTCGCTCTTGATCTCCTGCTCTGACTGATACCATCGGATTGGGGTTGTAGTATCACTCATGTTGAGTACATTCTTTTTATCTACAGTAATATAACAATTGCCTGATTTATCAGGTGAATAGCTATAGCTGGTAGCACGGTACTCCACCCTTCCAACTAACGCAGGACTAAGAAAACTCTCCAGTTGTTGCTTCAATTTACTCCAGGACATAGATCCTCCTATTATCAAAAGCCTACCGCATGAATTACGGCGATCATTTCAAATATTTATCAATCCGTCTCCAGTATCAACATTCATCTAAATTATAACATAGCAAACCAAATGGATGATGGAAGAAACCCAGTTATTGGTTTTAAAATTCCCTATGTGATAAAATTGCAGAAAATTATCTACTTACTATTAAATCGTCATAGCCTACCATCGGAACATACGTTGTTATTCACAAAGGAGAGGAAGAGTGTAATGGCTACGAAGAAAGCAACCTTACCTGCTCATATGGAAAAACTCGTTAAAGATAATGATATCGCTACTGTAAAAGAAATTTTCGAGCAATGCGAATGGGATGCACGTGGGGGTTATAGCAAAGGTACGGCCCTCAGCTTTCGGCATATTTCGGATGAATTGGTCCGCTGGCTGGTAGCGCAAGGAGCAGACATTAATGCACGCGACAAATATCAACGCACGCCTTTACATGCCCATGCCTCACACTGGTCAGGAAATGTGCCCCTGTTCCTTGAATTAGGTGCGGATCTGGACGCTGTGGATTACCAAAATGAAACACCGTTACATGCAGCGGTCAATGGGTATCGAACCAAAGTGGTTCAAGAGTTGGTAAACCAAGGCGCTACGATTAACGTAGAAAATAAACAGGGAAATACGCCATTAGCTAAGGGGTTAGCCAATTGCAGGAATAGCGATATAGTCAGTCTGGCAGAGATTGCCGCAATTCTGCTGAGTGCCGGAGCATCGGTCACCCCCGATATGAAAGAATCGGTGAAGCGGATCGGTAAGGATTTTGAATTCGTCCGTGAGAAGTTCAATAAGGACAAGGTCGATGAAGTTTCAGACGCGCTGATCAAACTGTACCCGTTATTTGATGTTGAGCCGGTAGCGAATCGGATCATACACGATGGGACTACTCCCATTCAGGTAAAGGCAACCACCTGGACCAAACAGCACCAAGAGCTGTGGGAATATCTCATTCCCGCCCAAGGCCACGCTCAAACGGTGCAGGGAGAGGTCATCCGCATCACAGGACGTGTGTCCCATGAAGTATTGGATAATGGCGGTGGAAACTGGGATGCGGAGTATCGCAAGATGCTGGATGCACTGATTCGTCACCTGGGCTCTGGTACGCCACTCGCCCCGGCACTTCTCCAAGAGGCAGCAGACTTGGTCAGCAGACTTCACAATGGATACGATTTTGATGCGCCCGCCAGATTATCCGAGTTGGCTGTGTTATGGGTGCTTGCCAATCCTCAGCCGGTGGCTATGGAGAAACCTGCGTATACGCGTTAAACAGCAAAGCAAAAAAGAAGCGGAAAAGTTACCGCTTCTTTTTTCTATTAAATCTATCTAAATTATACTCCGTATCCATGATTAACGCCTTACTCTACTCCGCCTGTTCATTACTTTCAAACTCATTGAGCAATTCGCGTACTTTAGAAGTGGTCTTGGCGTTCATCAAGCTGTTTCTCAGCTCACTAGCACCGCGGAAGCCACGAACATAGATTTTGAAAAAACGGGCCAGCGGGCTGAACGAACGCGGTTCAAGCTCGGAATATTGATCATGGAGATCCAGATGCAGCCGTAGCAGATCAAGCAATTCCTTACTGCTGTGTTCCTTCGGCTCCTTCTCAAAAGCAAATGGATTTTGGAAAATACCGCGCCCAATCATAATACCATCCACACCATATTGCTCCACGAGTCTCAGGCCTGTCTCACGGTCAGGAATATCCCCGTTAATCGTCAGCAGTGTATTAGGCGCTATCTCGTCACGAAGTTTTTTAATCTCCGGAATCAGCTCCCAGTGAGCGTCTACTTTGCTCATTTCCTCTCTCGTCCGCAGATGAATAGACAGGTTCACAATGTCCTGTTGCAAAATATGGGTCAACCAGTCGCGCCATTCATCGACCTCAGTAAATCCGAGACGCGTTTTTACACTGACCGGCAGCCCCCCGGCTTTCGCCGCCTGAATAATCTCCGCCGCAAGGGCTGGCCGGCAGATCAATCCACTTCCTTTTCCATTCTCGGCTACATTCGCTACCGGACAACCCATATTGATATCGATGCCTTTAAAGCCTTCCTTTGCCATACCGATACTCATCTCACGAAAGAATTCCGGTTTATCTCCCCAGATATGAGCCACAATCGGCTGTTCGTCCGCTGTAAAAGTCAGACGCCCGCGCACACTATGGTGCCCCTCCGGGTGACAATAACTCTCTGTGTTCGCAAACTCCGTAAAAAACACATCTGGTCTGCCCGCTTCACCTACGACATGCCGAAACACCACATCCGTCACATCTTCCATGGGTGCCAGTATAAAAAATGGTCGTGGCAATTCACGCCAAAAGTTTTCCTTTGTCATCTCAAAAGCTCCTCTATACCTTCCAGGACAGTCTTTGTCCTCATTTAATAGTTAAAATAGTAAAACTCGTAACTCATACATCTGCTTGCTATCATTTACATGATCATTCGCAGTTTCGTTACGATTCACATTATGGTGTCCTAGCCTCTTCTTCACTTATACCATGCAAATGTAACTTTGTTCAAACAGCAGTATCTGTTATTACTTCCATTAGATCTTCAGATTAATGGAAGTTCGATGATCTCAAAATTGCCCTTTCCCGATTTTATCACGTCTTTATTAGATTTTCAGCCCGATTGCTCTTGCCGAACTGGAAAAGCTCCTCTAAAATGAAGCTCGACAGGCTTTTAACCTGCAAATCGAGATTTTAAGGAGGCCTGAATGATATATGGAAATTTCACTGGATATGATCAAAGACAAAGTCGAATGCTTGCAGGCTTATGACTTTCGTGAACTGGAACGAGCGATCGAAGACCGAATCGGAATGAACAAAGCATTAATGCTGCGCGTGAAGCAAGTTCAACATCAAGTAACGTTTGACCCTTTTCGCAACAAGATGTTATATAGTGCAATCGTGCATTTTAACGTAGATTAATGGACCAAGATTTTGAAAAGTTAAAAACAGTCCACTGACGCAATTGCATTTAAGCATATCCGATAAAACATGCAAAAAAGAAGACGCGAATTCGCTCGCGTCTCTTTCTATACGAAACTCCACTTTCTCTTGTTAAAACTCCTGCTTAACCAATATCGCCAGGTTTGTTTAAAATGCGTTGTTAAGAGAGGATTTTTGTCACCTGCAATTGTCACCTGCAATCATATTTTATATAGTTAAATACGGGATCGTACCACTTTACAAACAGTCATTTTTGAGGATTAAGGGGGTAATACCATGCAAGAATTAATATTTATGAAGAATTATAAAAACAATGAAGTACTGCGCAAGAGTTTTTTCGAGCTTGCTGTCAACACGTTTGAGATCAATTTTGAAGATTGGTATCAACAAGGATACTGGGGCGAGCGTTACATCCCTTATTCATATGTCGATGGAGACCAGGTTATTGCCAACGTTTCTGTTAACATCCTTGAGCTCATCATTCACGGTGAGAAGAAAAAAGCGATTCAAATCGGCACGGTGATGACACATCCTGATTATCGGGGAAAAGGACTCTCTACAGATTTAATGAACAAAGTTTTAGAGGAATACGAGAACAAGTACGATTACATGTACCTTTTTGCCAATGAATCGGTGCTCGATTTTTACCCCAAGTTTGGGTTTAAGCCTGTGGAAGAACATCTTTTTTCAATGAATTATACGGCAAAAAAATCACCCGAGCCTGCGAACATCCGAAAACTAAATGTAACTAACGCGGAGGATTTACGTCTTATTCAAAAATTGGCATCGGAAAGATTGCCTGTTTCTCAGCATTTCGCAACCCATCATGCTCAAGGAATACTCATGTTTTATTGCCTGAATGTCTTTAGTGATGATATTTATTACTTGGAAAACGAAAACGTCATTGTTATTTATCAGAAAGAAGACAATCATATTGAGCTCTTCGACGTTGTTAGCTTAAACGAAATGAATATGAAAGATATATTGGATAAGATTGCAGATGAAGATACAGAGAAAGTAACCTTTCATTTCACTCCAGATGCAACAGATGATATCGTTCTAAAAAGTTCGATCACCAATGAAGGTTTATTTGTAAGAACCCATGGTGAACATCTCTACCCTCTGCACGTTAAACATCCGATTACATCTATTGCTTGATGATTTATTTAATAAGACCTACCACCAGACCATACTTAAAAAAGATCAAAAAGGAGCAGGATTTCCCTGCTCCTTCGTTATGTGAAACTTCTTTCTCTCATCAAACGTAAATTCACAAGGTATAATGAAATCAGATGACCGTTCAGCATGATCTTATGACCATCATAATGAAGGAGGGGACATTCGTGGCGTTTATCCCGCTAAACTGCCCCAATTGCAACGGAAAAATCGAATACAAGAAGGATGAGGTTTTAAAGTGTCCCTATTGTGAAACAGAGCTTTTATTGAAGCAAAATCATGTCTATTACGTAGACCAGACTATTAATCATTACCATGGAACGCCACCTAAAGTACCACCGAAGCAGACTGCCTCCGTAAAGGTAATGCTGATACTGATGTTAGTCCTAACTGGCGCGATCGGTACATATTTTTATTATAGCAATAGCTCCACCTATCCAAAAACAGAAGCCAATCTGCCTGTACGAAAGATGCCTGAAAGCGAGGTTCTGCTCTCATTTTTGCGAGATATCTTCGATAAAGGGGCCGCCTTGCCAACAGAGGAGGAATTGGCTCGTATTCGCTATTTAACCGTAGAGCATTCGGAGAATGATCAGTGGAAGTTTACATATAGCCTCTCCGATCCCTTCAGCGATGAACAGGCCGAGAAGATCACTTATATTACTCAGGACAAGAAACTGAATAGCCAGCGGATTGATCAGCGAGATTTTGAAGCTTTTAAGGGACTGACGGCATTGGACCTGACGAATACCTATGAAATATCCCAGACGGACCAAACCACTTTGGCCCATATGCCCGGATTAAAAAGTTATGGTGGCGCTTTTAACGAATCCTTTAGTACATTTTCGGGCTACTTTGGCGACAAGTCTAAAATTACGGAGCTTACCACTCAGCTTCGCAGCAATCAGGAATTGGCTATGTTGCTGGAATTCCCCAATCTGAACTCTTTATCCATTACCTATGTGGATGAGTCCGTAACAGATTTTCACTTGTTAAACCAATTGCCAATCAAGTCCCTGTCGCTCACCTTTGTCGATGAACTCGGATGGTTGTCGTCCATGACCGGGTTATCATCCTTGTCTATACAGTACAGTGAAACCACAGACCTGCAGCCGCTGTATGCCTTGACCCAGCTTCAGGAGCTTCAGTTGTCCTATTTAACGAACGTAAAGTCCATCGACTTTGTGCAAAATATGCCTGCTCTACAAACGTTAGATATTGAAAATGTAAACTTCTCCAGTCTGGAGCGCTTGACCGGCAAAAACTCTATTACCACACTACGCCTGGCTTCTCTAAGTGAGCTTGGCTCGGTAAAGGCCATAAACAGTCTGCCCTCTTTGCGGGAATTAACGTTGTCCGGCTACTACGAGAATGCAGAAGCGCTGACACTGCCTAAAGTAGAGCGAGTGGAAATTCCAAGCTCCTTTCTCCCCGGGCTAAAGGCCCCGGTTACAACCAGTCTGACGCTCCGTGGGGGAAGTGTGGAATTGAACTTGGCTGCGCTGGGGAAATTCCCGAAACTGGAGCAACTCTCGCTCTGGGAGATCGATGAAATAACCCGTCTTGCCGCCCTGGACGGCTTGTCCCGCCTAGAGACCTTAAACATTTACGACTCGTCACTGTTCAAGGAAAGCGACGCCTTATATCGTTTGAAGCAGGTGAAATCTTTGGTTTGCTCCGAGTGCAGGCTGAACTTTGAACAAAAGGCGGCCGCGAAGAACAGCGTACTTGAACATTTGACCTTAAACCAGTCATATTTTAGCATGAACAATACCTCTGTTACTGAAATTGATCAAATGATGCCTTACTTTGCCAAAATGTCCGCTCTGCGTTCCTTCACTATGCAAGACAGCAATTTGGCTTCTCTCGAATTCATGAATAACTGGCAGGCCATAGAAGAGCTTCATCTCGAGAACAATGCCATTTCCAATATAGAGACCCTTAGCCAGCTGCCTAATCTGCAAAAGGTATATCTATCCGGTAATTCCGTACAAAACAAATCCGTGCTTGGTGCGGCTGTGCATGTGTATTAGACTACTATAATTAATGGATGATATTGAAACAAAGACAAGAAGGGGTTCGAGAATTATGTATAAATTCTCGAACCCCTTATGTTTATGTTTAGCTTTCTAACCATCATCGCTACACTCCTGAACGCTGCGGATTGACCGTGCCAAAGATATGATACGGTGTTATCCCCTTTGAAAATAGACTATCGATCAGTTTGATCAATTCCTCCGACGATAGATCTTTGTCGTTGCGTATCCAAAGACGAAACATAGATATTAATGTTGAAATGTAAAACTCAATGATATATGGTGCCAAGACATCATCTGTTGGAAAATCCACAATCAATCGCTCAAAGGGAATTTCTCTTTTCAAGCGTTCCACAAAATGAACAGAACCATAGTCGCCCAATATAGCTTTAAGAACTGAAATCTCCTCTGCATTTTCTAAGCATTGAAGTGCATCTTGAATAGTATGTGTAGAAAACTCTCTGCCTGCCATTTCCTCCTTAATGGATTTCAAAATACGCTCCTCAACGCAGTCCAACAACTCATAGATATCTGTAAAGTATTGATAAAATGTACTCCGATTATATCCTGATTGGTTAGCAATCTCTTGAATAGATATTTTTTCGATGGGTTTTTGGCTATATAAATCGCAGAATACATTTATGAATGTCTGCCTTGTTTTGTCCGTAATTTCAGGTTGCTTTTTCATTATTTTCCTCCGTTTGCTGTTCGATCAATTATCCGACAGATATTAAAAATCTGATGGTTGATGACCGTATAGTGAATCAATACAATAATATTATACAACACGTTGTTGGATCATCAACAAGGATGAATATTGATTATTAGGAGGCTAAGATGAGAATTTTATTTTTCGGTAGAGGTGTAATATCAACCCAATACGCGTGGGCTTTCGAAAAGGCAGGCCACACCGTTGAGTTTTACGTTAGAAAAGGGAGAAAAGAAACCTTCGGAAGTCATATAGCGCTTGAAATGTGGGACGCACGAAGAGCGAAACGGTTAATCAAGGAAAACTGGAAAGTCAAGCTGCATGAGGAGATAAGCCCAAATTACGATCTTATTATTGCGAGTGTCAACACGAAACAACTTCCCGAAGCAGCACAATTACTATCGACTACCGCGGGTAACACCCCGATCCTTATTTTCAATAATATTTGGCAGGATTTAAAATCATCGATCTTGCCCTTGTCTATGAACAATGTTGTCTTTGGTTTCCCAGGAGCAGGAGGCGGCATTGAGGACAATAAGCTTAGGGGCGGCTTCTTAAAAACGATATTTCTGGAAAAACCACGTGTAGGCACGGAACAGATAAACAACAAGGTCAAAGAACTATTTGAAAGCGCCCATTTTAAAATCAATTGGATAAAGGATATGCAAAGCTGGCTATGGAATCACTTTGCCGTGAATGCGGCGATGGAGACCGAGGTGTTAAAACGGGGAAGTTTTCCAGCACTTATGAATCATCGTGACTCATTCGCAAATGTTGGTAAGAATATGCGGGAAATGGCACCTGTACTTAAAGCAAGAGGCGCAAAGATGGACGCGATTACTCTACTGTTGACCAAAATTCCATCAGCACTTCTCGGCACGCTGTTTAACAAGGTTATTTTTGCAAAGGGCAGCTTACCGCGACTTTTCATTGAATACAACAATAGTAAAGCCGGTTTTGCAGTACTTGAAGTTGTGAGAGAAGCAAAAAAGTTAGGTATACCTTTGCCACGCCTTACCTTGGCATTAGAAAACATTGAACAACACACAGCTATTAAAAACGGATAAACTGAAAAATTGGATATTGTTCAGACCAACATCAACTCTACTAATGGTTATAACAACTATAGCCCGAGCTTTAGAAGCTTCGGGCAAAGTAATTTATTAAAACAGGTAAATGTAGCTTCAAAACACTACACCCTAACCAACATCGCTACACTCTCCACATGACTAGTGTGCTGTAACAAAATCAAAACAAAAAACGGCATCTCTGCCGTTTGTGTTTAAAGTGTTGATGCAGACGGCGGCGGCTCTGTTCGCGGCGGTTTTCATACGATGAAAAGACACTTGCACAGTATGCCTGTTGATGTGGCTCAGTTCTAGCAATATTAGATGTGATTTTACCTGAAAGCCTTTAACATTAAAAATAATTGATTATGAAAATGCACTTCATTCGTATATATTTTTGTAAATAAACCAATGCACTTGTCTATGATTTCCCCAGTGAGCTTTTGGGACATGATGGCTTTATTTGAATAGATCCTTACTGTCTTCCAGTCATGAATAATTTGGTCCAATAACGGGTCAAGCGTATGTTTTGCATTGATATGATCAATGTTGTACTTATAGAGAGTATTTAACCTGTATTTCTCAGAACATTTTCTATAAATAGTACTGCTCAGTGTTTCGATAATCGTTTCATTTTTTATAATGAGCTCGTAATTTTCTGCCAACAACAGTATATTATTCAAACTTTCCGTTATTTCATTTTGATACCTGCACATATTTTCTACGAATGTATTGATGGTTGTGTGTGCTAAATTCTTATTGTTCAAGATCTCATGATTACCGGGGGGCACTAGCGCATATTCCCAAAAGTAGTCTGGCATCTTTACGTGTTCCGAAGTCATACATGACCATTTAAATTCTGAAAATGGCAGAGAATATTGTCTGTATTCTGTAATATCATCAACCGTATATATTTCCTCGTTCGTAAGATTGAAGCCATAGACAAAAACAGGGTGCAGTCCATGTTTTTTGTTATAGTAAAAGTCTCTCCCGCGTTGATAAAATAAATCAATAAATATGGAAATCGGATGACCACTAGAAATAGAGTTTAGGATCTCATCTTGTAACGTATCTAGTTCAGGGGATTTTTTACGAATAGAGATCCCCATTTCTTCAAGGATCTGATCTCCCTCCTCAAGATCCAACACCTCTAACTTGAAATATCCTCTTGTTTGTATTTTTTGTTTATCAAATCTATAAATACTAATAACATTATTCAAAATCGGCAACTCATCTTTTTTAAAATATCTGGCAAGCGTTAACAACAAATTGTAGCCGCAATTAAAATAAGGAAAATTATGATGAGGATACATTTTTGTCATGCCGTCGAAGGGCTGAAAGGTGTCCAGGGAAATAATTTCTTCCATAAAATATTTCTCCTATACTAGGACGTGTCTTGAAACCTCTGAAGTGCATCTTTTACCGCCTTTTCGCCCCCTGCTACGTCACTTTCCCTTGACGTGCCCCGGCACACCTGCGGAAAACTTCCTTGCTTGGAACGAAAATCCAGCAAAATCTGCCGCCTTCAGCGTTTTCAGACACGCCCTAAAATTATTGTTGATATTACGGCTATATTACCTCTTAACAAGGTTCATCATACGGTATTGCCGCGTTCCAGCCTTCATCTCTTCATATTTCTTCGAGCCGGGCAATGCGATGAATTCATTGATATCTCCGATATTCGTGCTCGCTTTGGCGTTGCTCGCAATCCCTTGTGTGCCAGTACGCTGCTTCGCACTCTCATCACATGATAGAAGAACATTCGAAGTCACATCCTGATTGCGGATTACAGACAGGCCTGCTTCCTCTAACAGCCTGATGTTCTGCGCTACCTGATCTCCCAGCATCAGCTCCGTATACAGAAATACGCCGCCAACTCTCATTATCCGGTACACCTCTTCATAGAATCGTGATCGGTTCGGATAGGCATGTGCGGATTCTATATTTAACACCACATCGAAGCTCTCGTCTGCAAACGGTATATTCTCCGCATCGCCGACGAGATACAAAGATTCACCCCCTCGGGATTTGGCATTGCAATAGGCAATATTCGCCGGGCAGATGTCGAGACCGACAATAGACAGCGGCTTGAAATATTTAGACAGAGCTGCTATGTTTCCTCCCCTGCCGCATCCGATGTCGATCACCTGCCGCTCCCGAATCGCCGTCCTGCCCACTGTCTCAAGCAGCAGCTTGACCGAGTTTCTATTCCATGCATCGTCGGGCTCGATCACTGCATGTTGCTCATTCCCGTGCGGGACGTAACCATAATTTAAGAAGGTTGCGAATCGGCCTATACCGGACAACGCAAGAGAGTGCGAAATCTCGCTATAATCCCGAATTTCAGCCTCTTTCCGGTTCCATTCGGAAGGGTGGACAAACTGCTCACGCCGGTCGAGCATCGATACATAACGGTCATCGTTCGTATATACCGCATCGCAGCTGCAGCATTGCAGCAATGCCTCCGACTGGACCAGCACGCCCTTGCAGCTGGAGCATACCAACCTTGCATGTAGATGTTGTAGCATGACTATCACCCAGCCGACGTATGCATTTGATTCAACGCGTACACATTATAATAATTTGGTATATTCAAATCTGCGTAGTAATCGATCACGGCATAGAAGCCGTTGGTTTGGAAGATGTTCTCGAGCCTGCTGATCTGCTCTCCGTCCAGTCCGTGTACCTCCATTACAATTTGCCTGATTTTGCCCCAATCTTCCGGTTCGATTCCTTCCAGCACCTCGAACTCACTTTTTTCCACGTCGATTTTGAGCAGATCAATTTGGTTCAGATCATAAAAACGGATCATTTCGGATATCGTAGTTAGCTTGCAACGATAGATTTGTTCATTCAGAAGCTTCGGCGACATAAGATGATCGACAAAGCGGTTTAGCATTCGCCGGTCAGCGAAATTATCTTCGTAATGGTTGATTAACCCGTATCGGAGATCCTGATCGTGGTTCTCCCTGTATTTGATCTGGACAGAGTCCGTGGACATCGTAGGAAAATAGGCAAACTCCGCTTCCTTGATCTCATTGGAAAGCCCGACGTTAACCGTCGTTACGCGAGGCAGCGAGCTCGTATTCATCTTCAAGAGTTTAAACGTCGGAGGCAGTGGCTCAAAGGCATACACCCTGCAGTCGCTCTTGCTGCTGACATATAGGCTGAACATGCCGATATTAGCCCCGACGTCCAGGACCGTGCCATGATCCGGAAGCGTAATACCGTGCTTGAAATACATCTCCTTGTGGAAAATCTCGTTGTAGAGAAACTCGGTCTCTCCTTCGTTGTTTTGATAGATTTCAATCCCGTTGTGCAGCCGTTTCTTTGTAATGGCCTCTGTCTGCAATGGATGACGCTCATGCTCCGTCTTGCTCATTCAATTCACCTTCTCAACAATTTGTTTGTAGGGCATTTCTCTAACTGCTGGCGCTTTCATAGCGTTTGACGGCCAGCTTCCAGAACAGCCTGACCACTAGAAGCGATATAACGGGAGCTACAAAAATCCATATCCCAAGGAACAAGTCCAATCGATCGATCAAATAAACCGACGGCATGTTGGTGATGAACAAGATCGGCACAACATACAGCCCTATTCTCCGCAGCCATTTGGGGTATATGTACATCGGCATATTGTTCAAATCCCAACATTTGTCGAGTATTTCGAAGATCGAACCGGACTTCACCGTCCAAAAGGCAAGGATTTGCGGAAGTAGAAGCACCGAATAGGTCACGATCGTGCTACTCAAGATCACGCCGATATATCCGGCCACGTGGATCAAGCTTGGATCGATGTCAAGACGCCGCCAAGCCAGTACGATCATCGTGATCCCGGCGATCAGGTTCGGGATCGGAAACGCGAAGTTAACGTGCCGGAATGAAATCATGAACTGCAGCGAAAGCGGCTTCGTCATATACAAGTCCAGCGTCCCGTTGCGGATATGGCCGGCGAATCTATAAAAGTTATCCATAAACAGTCCTGTATAGATTGCGATCATAATCGTATAGGTCCCCGTGAAGATCAACATCTGGTCAGGAGAAATGCCATTGATTTCGATCCCGAGCTGGAAAACGAACAAGATATAGATCAGCTTGGAAAACAGAAATACGGTCTCCATGATCAAACCGGAGTAGAAATTCGCTTTGTATTCCATGTAACCGACCAAGCTGTTCTTTGCGAAAATAAAGAACATACGTACATGCTTCCGAAACTCCGTCAAGCTGATACTCACAGATTTAACCTCCAACGGCTACATATTTCCTCATCCCGGAATCCCACGACAACTTCGAAATCATCATAAGCACAATTACCCAGACCGCTTGTAAGAGGAGTCCGCGCACGATTTCATGAATCGCCATGCTCCCATTGATGATGTTAACCGGGAAGAATACGACATATTGAAACGGTAAATAGCTGGAGATTCTGGCAAACGTATCTCCGAAAATATTAAGCGGAAAGATGGCACCACTGAGCAGATAGACGCCTTGATTGAACGCGATATAAACGCCCCAAACCTCGGTAATGATGAACGCGAGAGCACTAATCGAATAAAAAAGCAGGAAGTTGATGAGCAGTCCGAACAGAATGCTGACCAGGAACATAACGATCTGCACCCCTCTAAGCTGAAACCCCCAAATCTGAGTAAAAACGATCATCAGTATGACGAATAAGACAAGGACGACCCCGATCTGGACCGTTTTCCCACCGAAAAAATTGCATATCCGATAGCTGAAATAATGAATGGGCTGAGCGATAAATTTGCTCAGTCCACCCGTCTTGATATCATTCGCGATTTCCCCTTCGAAGCCGGCAGAAACCAGCTTGGAGACGACGCCGGATAACACCGAATAAATGATGATCTGTGAATAAGTATAGCCATTAATAATCTCTTGCGGCGAACTGCGAAACACGGCCGTCCAGAGGAAGCATTGGACGAGAATGATGAAGCCGCCGCTGATGATACTCATAAAGAAATCGGTCCGATACTCCATCGCATTCTGAAGCGCAAGGATGTACGTCCTTTTATACTTCTGTAAGGCTTTCATGTCTGACCCCATCTTTCTGATACAAGCTTTCGATGCCTCGCTCGACAGGTATATCTTCAACTGTGAAATCGAGGATCGGGAACCGGTCCAGCATCATCTTGGAAAGCCGCTGAAGGTCATGCTTATCGATCTCCATGACGGCATTCATGCCGTCATGTTGCATGATAGCGCCATAGTCGCTTAGCGCTTGCCTCGGCACTTCGTCCGTAAATTGCAGCTTGATGATCTTTTTTGCATGAAACAGCTCGTTCACACGCCGAAGATCGCCGTCGTATACGATCTTCCCTTGATTGATGATGATTGTTCGTTTGCATAAATCCTCAATATCCGCCATATAGTGGCTTGTCAGAATGACCGTTGCTTTCGTCTGCTGGTTATAATACTTCAGGAACTCCCGAATGCGCTTCTGCGAAATCAGATCGAGTCCGATTGTAGGCTCATCCAGAAAAATCACCTTAGGCCGGTGGATGAGCGACGCAATTAACTCCATCTTCATCCGTTCCCCCAGCGAAAGCCTACGTACCTGAATATTGAGCAGATCTTTAACATCAAGTATCTCCGTAAGCTCATCCAGGACAAGGTTGTAGGGCTTATCCTCGACCTCATAAATGCATTTGTTCAGGTACAACGATTCGTTCGCCGGTAAATCCCACCACAACTGCGATTTCTGCCCCATCACGATCGAGAACTGCATCTTGAATTCTTTTTTTCGCTCCCAAGGGACATAGCCTAATACCGTCGCTTGCCCGCTTGTCGGATACAAGATGCCGGACAGCATCTTAAGCGTAGTTGTTTTGCCGGAACCGTTCGGGCCTAAGAACCCGACCATCTCGCCTTGCTCGATTACAAGTGATATTTCGCTAACCGCTTCTTTGATCAGTGATTTCCGCTTCACTAAATTTTTTAGCGATTTTTTGAAACCCAATTCTTTTTCGTAGTAATTGAAGCTTTTGGATAAGTGTTCCACTTGGATAATGCTCACTGGTTCACCTCATTTATGCTCATGTAGAATAGTTAAACACCGTGCAAATGCAAGACACTGCACTTGGAACATGCCGGTGTCAGTCGTTCATCCATCATTTCCCTTATCCTTCTGTAGGTCATGCCGTGCCATAATTCCTGTACGGACGCTTCATTTAATTTGCCGATCTCGAACTCCTTAAAAAATTTGCATGCAACAATCGTTCCATCGGGCGTAATATCCATCCGGTTCGAGAGAGCCAGGCACTTCTTGTTCATCGTGCCTTTACTCTTCACCTCTTTGCCGAGCACGAAATCTTCGATCTGGTCATAATCCAGATTCGGCTGGTAGCGTAAACGCATTTTCCAGACCCGATTATTCACCCGGTCCAACTCGCTCATCAAAGCAGGGATACGCTCCGGATCGAGCTTGTAGTTAAAGGCGTGCCAGCTTCGTTCGCCCTTGTGCTCGCTCGCCGGAAGGAAGTCGAACTTCTGGTCAAAGTAATCGTCCATTCCCTGCGTGCATTCGTCCGAGATGTACCACGGGAAGCAGACCATGACCATATCTACACCGACGTCCTCCAGAAATTCCAGCAGATCGTAAAGCTTGTCGGTCATAGCATCGTTAACGACGGTATGGATCGTAATTTTGCCCCTGAATCGGTTTTCCTTGCGCAGCTCGACTAGCATCCGAATAGCATCTATCGCCTTGTTGAATACCCCTTTGCCGCGAAGCGCATCATTCTCTTCTTCGAATCCATCAAGTGCAATGAGCAGCTCCAGATTGTCGGAGATTCTCAGCAAGGCATCCAGCTTTCGCTCGATCAGCATCGCGTTCGTGCAGATCGTCGTCTCGCGAGGATGGGCTTCAAGCAAATCGGCCAAACGGTCGAAATGGCTGTATACGAGCGGCTCGCCGCCCCAGATATAGAGTCTCGACTTGGCTGGTTCCGTCTCAAGGATCAGCTTCTCCAGCAGCCCGTAGTCGAGCTGTTCCCGCTGCTGCTCCGGTGTCATAAAGTGATGGTAGCCGGTGTCGTTCCATTGATAGCAATGCTTGCAGCGCAAGTTGCATTGGTTCGTCAGTTTAATCCCGACCGACTCTGGCAACGGTGTCGCGTAACCCGCTATTTTCTCCATGTTCCGCTTAGTTTCCACCGTATTCTTGATAGTACGTTTCAATATTTGCAAATCCTTTGGGGAATGTTTAATCTCTGATTTTGGATTCATATCAACACACCCTTCTTAAACTTATTAGGTCATTCACATGAATCAATAGATATAATACCTTGAACAAGCCGTACAAATCGGAAGCATATTTTTTTTCATATACGCGCGATAATCTTTGTACTTGTCACTACTCCAGATATCCAGCAAACTCTCTTCGTTCACGTTGCCGAAGGTCAAATCATAGAAGGCATGGCAGGGCGAAACGTCGCCCCTTGCCGTAATCTCCGCATAAACCCATGGAAGGGAGCACCGATTTCGTTTATCAGCCATCTGATGGAATTGCCCCGAGAAATAGTTACTCAAATTTTGTTCATCTATCGTCTTCGGATAGGTGATCACATGGATGCGGTTTTTCAAGCAATACGCTTTAACATTATTGAGCTGTCTCGTCAATTCCGGAATATCGATCTGGCTGAACGAACTGGTGTCCCGCCAGACCATCCCCTTGGCATAAGGAGCTTCATGCACGTCGAATTTGTCACTAAGAACCTCCACATATTGGGCATACTGCTCTTCCGTTGCATAGAGCTGCACTTCCATGCTGATATGGTCCAACATCGACAAGTCGATATGCTTAAAGAAAAATTCCTCAACGTACATATAGTTCAAGGGCGTAATGATAAAGGATACACCCATTTTCGGAAATTGCTTGCCCTTGCTTTCCCGAAGCTCATAAAGCTTCTCGATCCCCTTGATTACTTTCTTGAATACGCCTTTGCCTCTCTGCTTATCGTTGATTTCCTCAGGGCCGTCGAGCGACATCCAGATCTTATTTGGAGCAGTCTCGACAAGCATCTCGGCATGCTGCTCAAGCAATGTGCCGTTCGTGGGGAAGTCCGCTTTACTTCCATAGTGATTGATCATGGCGAGAATGTCGCTCAGCCAAGGGTACATCAGCGGCTCGCCGCCGAAGAAATCGTAATACGGCTTGCCCGGGCTGCACTCGACGATGATCTTTTTAATGAGATCCGGATCCAGATGCGCTAACGTTTTTTTGCTTTTGTAGGGCCCTTCGAGTCCCCACTCATAGCACATCTTGCATCGTAAATTACACTCCTCCAACAGCTGCATGACGATCCATCTCGGATAGCTTGTCTTTGTCTTATCTTGGACGACACTCAATTTGTTTACACTCATCGCATAACCCCCTCTGCCATTGGAATCTTACCCCTTCGTTAACGCGACTCTCGCACAATAATGATCCACATAATTCGTCCGTTCTCCGGGTCTGTTCATGATCGCTTGATGCATCTCCCTAAGGACCTCTACGGAAAAATCCATCTCCCGCCACTTCTCGTAGCGTATTCCGAACCCCAGTGATTCCCACAATTCCAAATTGCTAAGCTCGTGACTTCCGAACGGCTCCAGCAGAATAAGAGGGGTTTCGGATGCAAGCGAGTCGATTAATGTGCCCGCTCCCGGCTTGGCCACGATAGCCATCGCCTCCGAAGCGATATCGAATAACCAATGATGATCAACCTCAGCGGCGTATGACTTCGTGTCTTCTCCCGTTATTTCGATGTATGGCGGAAACTCGTGCAGGCCGTTCGCACTCTTCACCCATGCACACCATTCCGGATCATTCATCCAATATCGGTGATCGGGATCGGGCTTCGCTTCCTTCCAATCGTAAGCTATGATATCAAGCCCGAGGTTATGGCCGGCAAGCTCTGGAATTGTACTTTGATAAGTGCCCATCCCCCAGCCGCCGCCATGAACAACAAGCCGCCGCTTCCTTGAGTCGAAGGGCAGTGGCGTACGATGAAGAACTGGGATTTCGCATCGAATCTCCATCTTGTCAGTGTCATAGAGACAAGCATTGTAATAATACTCGTCATAGCGAGAGTGAAACTTCTTCAAGCTCTTCCAAGACGGGGCCAGATCTGAATCGACGTAGAGCAGGTCTACATGAATTCGATTCGGCAGCATCTTCTCCCTATACAAATCCAGAATATAGATCCAGTGTCCGGATAACGATATGAATTCGTACCGGTCTTCCGCTTTCCACGCCTCCAGCAATAGCTCGACCTGGGCATAATCAATGCTGTTGCGTATATCCATCGGCATTCGGGCCGATAAATTGGCAAGTGCGAAATTATTGTGGTAAGCCTTTCTGCTGTCTACAATATGTTCCATCTTGTCTTGCTCCAAATAGCTTTCGAACACGAGCACTTCCGTCGCGATATCCCTTTTCTCGAAATCACTTGCAGCTAACAGACCGGGAATATAGAAACCCAGACCGAAACCCGAGCATAGAATCGTCACTTTCCGCTTACCCATAAAATTTCTTCCTCCATTCATGGCTTTAAGCGCTTCGGACTGCATCAGCGGGCGATCTTGAAGGATAACGACGACAGCACCTCCTTAACCTTAGCGGTCAATCGTTCGTTATCCCATTCCCCCTGGATCAACGAATAATATAATCTGCCTTTCACCTGCTTATTCCGGATCCCCTTGCACTCGCTGACGACTTTGTTAATAAGGAGCGTATTCGCGCTTAACGGTAAAATACCGCATCCTCGATCAGGCTTATATAGAACACCCTCGCGGTCCAGCGATTCAAGCAATTGATCGAATGATACATCGCATGCAAACTGTAAAGTCGCATGCGTCATGCTCCCGGCCGTGTCGTGCTTCTTCAGGTAGCGGTCAACGTAATGCTTGATCAGACTCATCGATCTTCTTGCATTCACCTCAACAATCGGAACGATGCGGCCGTCTGTCAACAGCATAGAATCGACGCATACGTCGCCGTGATAACCCGACAGATAAAGCTCGCGAGCCGCCCGTTTCATTACATCAAAATACTTCGCTTCCTGCAGCATATGAAGCAACCTATCGTCTGCTGTATAGGAGCCTTGGTAAGCGAAATTGTGATTGACCAACTGCTGCACTGAGATATGTCGGTAAGTGCCGTCCGGATCGATGTGGAATTGGCAAGAAAAATCCAATTCCTTGCGGAGGAACGGCTCAATAATAAACCGAACCGTTTTTCCCTTGCTGCACTGATCGGCGACATAGGATGTGACTCGCTGAAAAATCGCTTCCGACTCGATCAGCAAATTCCCTTTCCCGGATACCCCAAACTCATCTTTGATCAGGAAAGGTCCTTGATTCAGCAAAGTCAAGCCGCTTTCCAGCAGCTCTTCGGGAGAATAGACCGTCTGGCTGTCACACCGAAGATCAAGGCGACGGTTCAATTCGGTTGAATACAGCTTCGAATTGACAGTCTGAACCGTTTCGATAGCTGGAAAATCCTGTTCCAGCCCGTAACGCGCTGCAGTACGATCTACCCCCGGAATGATGGCAAAGGGCGACAACCGGGCGCCGTCCAGCAAGTAGAGATCCATATCACCCATTCGATCGGCTGATGTGAGCAGGTCGAATATATTGGCGGTTCTGCCTACGCTTCCTACATCAGGACTCTCGAGATCGGTTGAATTGGAAAGAAATTTAAATCCGATCTCATGCAAATACTCTTTATGGCACACGTTCATTCGATAGCGAGTAATGAGCCTATCCTGCGCCTCGCAAAATGGGAAGAGCAGCTCATCCATGGCCATCACGATATTCTCCATTTCAGGATCGTGAAACGACGGCAGTTTGGCTAGATTAGGGTCGCGCCAGAAGCGTTCCGCGTCAAATGTCCCGATAATGAGCTCGAACTTGCGTCTATCGTTCATACAGGCGCTGTTTTCTGCAGCTCCGAGATATAATTGCAGAAGGTCGTTACCGACTCCATAAGATTGAAGTCGAATTGTTCAAAATCGATTTCAATACCGAAACGCTCTTCCACCTGTAGTACAAAAGTAATTAGCTGTAAAGAGTCCAATCCCCCGTCTTCCATGATGTTCGAATGCTCGTTCAAACTGTTTGCCAGTTGGGCGTCTTCCTTGATTTCGCATATCATCGCTATGATCTGTTCTTGCATAGGTACCTCCCGTTTAATGGATATATTGACCCTGGTAATAATGGATCGTTCTAGCGAGTGCATCATGCAAACTGATCGCCGGTTCCCAGTCCATAATCGTCCTTGAAATGGTAATGTCCGGCTTCCTTCTCCTTGGATCGTCTTCCGGCAGCGGGAGAAACTCTAACTGCGCGTTGGACTTCATTAGCTCCTTCAATATTTGGGCGACTTCAAGTATGGTAACTTCCTCCGGATTCCCCAAATTGACTGGCTGTTCATACGTGGTGATCAGCAGTCTCACAATCCCTTCCAGCAAATCGTCGATATACTGAAAGCTTCTCGTCTGTCTGCCGTCGCCATAAATCGTAAGGTTTTGCTTGGACATGATTTCATTAATGAAATTGGTAATGACGCGTCCGTCATGTAAATCCATCTTCGGGCCGAATGTATTGAAGATCCGAATGACCCTTACCGGTATACCGTATTTCCTGTTCATCCAGTAGGTAATCGCCTCTGCATACCGCTTCGCTTCGTTGTAGCAGCTTCTTGCTCCAACCGAATTCACGTTGCCATAGTAGCTTTCCGGCTGAGGGTGAACAGTTGGGTTACCGTAGATCTCGCTTGTTGAAGCCAAGAAGAAAGCAGCCTGCTTTTCTTTGGCAAGATACAGCAGATGCATCGTCCCTTCGCTGTTGACCCTCATCGTTTCGATCGGATAGGACAAATATTTGGGTGGACTGGCAGGACTGGCAAAATGCATCACCCAATCGACAGGGCCTTCAATTGCGAGCGGATAAATGACGTCATGCTCGATAAACTTGAAATTGGGCGACCGTAAGAGATTGTCTATGTTGACAGTAGACCCGGTCAGAAAATTATCGACGCCGATAACGGTATGGCCTTCCCGCAGCAGCCTCTCGGCAAGGTTGGAACCGATGAAGCCTGCGACTCCTGTTAATACAATGAATATTATGATCCCCCCCCTTGCTTAAGGTTTGTGAAACCACTATTAATTCAATCGAACAGATATGGTTCTATGCATGAATCACAAGATGTTGGGTCAAATACCAGGAGAGATTCTTGAGGTGAGTGGATTCGCTGTGGTTGTGCCGGAAAAAAGCGCTTGAAGCAATGCGGATCGTTGAAAGACAAGAAAGCAATAGGCTGTCAGCAAACGGAATCTTTAAGACAAGAGCAACGGTTTGGCTTACTCAACACGCTGTCTCCCAACGATTATAATCCCGGCATCACTCCTTCCATAAATATGCCCGGATCACCACGGGCTTCGCGCTAAGGCTTCTATTCGGGTGCAAGAAGAGATATCCACAACTGACATCATCTGCTCCCTCAACATTACTGAATAGCTACCTTCTTCAGCCATCGTTCAAGGAATATGGATTCTTCATTTTCTATATTCGTAATCAGCGTTTGTAAACTTTCGGAAATACTCGTATCCTTTGTCAAATTATATTTAATCGCTAGATTCACAAGGATTTTTGCTTTAAGTTCAATAGCTGTGAATTCATCTATATGCTCTTGATTTGATTCAATTAAATGCTGATTATCGTACAAGTACTTGAGTCTTAGCGTCATTATCTTCTTATGATCATAAAGTAAATGAAAGGGTCTTATATCAAACATAACCTTATGTTCCAATGTCTCTTTCGCATAATTTAATAGAGTTGTGTATATTTGCATGCCGAAGTCAAGATTATCCCTGTCGCCCCCATAGTTGAACATCTCCCAATACTCCGGTGTTTGCTTAGTGAAATAATTTCTTATAGAATTCACTAGGGTATCTGCACTGAATTTATCCTGATATTGATCATTGAATGTATACAGATAAACCATTTCTCTAAGGTAATCATGATTGGTTGTTAGATGATTTGTGTCGAACGCAAGATTGAAATCATTAAATGATATCTCAGCCTGACTATACACCCCGTTCTTAAAAAAATCGGAAACATACAACATCTCTCTATCCAAATCATAGCCGTAAACAAATATGTCATGATGCAATTGAAGTTTATTGTAGCGATCGCTTAGGGGCACGTAGAAATAATTGATCATGGTGTGGACATAGTTATTAGCATTAATATTTTCTATCATAAAATGAATAACAGAGTCCCATTTAGTTGTTACAGTATCTCTATGTATCTTTTGAGTAGTAATCCATTTGCACGCATCCGAAGGCCGCAGCTCATAAGTCAGAGGGAAATAAAAATCTCCCCAATGATGTTTATAATCTTTGTTAATAAATAATTGAATATAATTGCTAAATATCCATGGGTGTGCGCACTCGTAATGGGTAAGTATGGACAAGAGATGAGCATGTTGCGTATAGGTTGTAATCATCGGATAACTGACCGGCAATATTTTTCTGCCTAACGTTTGAGTTGAATTCTTCAACCTTTCGTTCACCCCTCGTTATCTGGTTAAATAGCTTAAGGATTTCGAATCAGTATATCTCATTTAGCAATAAGCGCTTCGTGCTTGCCCTGTCCAGTTTTCCTGTTTTTGTTTTTGGAATGTTATCGATAATCCTCCATTGTCTAGGCACTTTATACGTTGACAAATGCAAGTTGCAATGTCGTGTCAGTGCCTCTATATCGATCAGGCATTCATTAAAAACTTTCAGAAATGCGATAGGCACTTCGCCTAACAGATCATCGTGTACACCAACAACCATGACCTCCTCCACTTCTTTCAAGCCGTACAAAAATTCCTCGATTTCTTCCGGATAGATATTGATACCGCCGGATATAATGATATTCTTCTTTCGGCCTGTGAGTATAAGACACCCTGATTCATTCCAATATCCCAAATCTCCTGTCTTTAACCAACCCTCAACAATGGTAGCGTTCGTTAACTCCGGGTTTTTGTAATAACCAAGCATCACATTCGGGCCCTTGACCCAAATTTCTCCGATAGCCGCTCCTTCAACCTCATTCTCTTCTTCGTCAACAAGACGAATAGAAACGTCATTTATGGGTGATCCACAGGATAGGCAGCGCTCTCCCCGTTCCATCATGGTCACCCGCGGAGAAGCTTCGGTCAATCCATAGGTTTGAATAATGTCCGCGTGAGGAAATACAGTCTGAAGATGGTCTACTAATTTCGCGGGAATCGCCGCACCGCTAATTACAATAAATTCAATGGAATCAAAGGCACTCCAGTTCTTTGTCTGATGGAAATCGGAAACAAAGTGCATCAATTGCGTAGGCACCGCTGAGAATCCCGTGACCGCCTTATTCTGAAACAGTTTAAACGCTGTGCGCGGCAGCAAGGGCAAGCTGATAAGTTTAATTCGGGTTCCATATAGCATGCAAGAAATTAATTGCGTGACAATCGTAGAACTGAAATGAACGGGCATCGTTACAAGAAATGAATCTTGATCCGTATACCCCACCTTTCCGCCATGTGCCAAGGCATTTGTTAATACATTCCAATGGGACAACATAACGATTTTAGATTTTCCGGTTGTGCCCGATGTAGGAAGGAGAATCGCACATTGATTGGGATCGGACTGATTGGTTAACGAGATCGATTCAAACGAAGGCATTGGTTCTTGCGATAAATCCTGAGCGGTAACCCAAGGAATGTCGCAATTTAAATGCGCAGGCTGTGCATATTTGCTGATAACCAATTTGGCGTCACTGGCATTTAAAATATTTTCAATTTCAGTATTGGATGCCGAATAAGGAACCGGTACTAACACATAACCGCAGAATTGAATGCCCAGCGCCGCAATAATGAACAAGGGCTCATTATTTGTGTATAATGCAAGATGACTTCCGGACTCAAGTTCAAAATTTTTGTGGATATATAAAGAAATCAAGTAAGCTTCTGTCATCACTTCTGCGTAAGTCCATTGCTGCTTTAGATCTTCAAGGATAATATGATCTTGGCGATCAGAGGCCTCCAGAAATAGACGCTGAATGATAGTCATCATAGCGTTTTCACAGTCAAATAATTAAGGATTAATCCAGCCGTGGAGAACTTCTCAAATAACAGATCTTCATCAGGGATCGAGATGTTAAACTTCGATTCCATTAAAACAATAAGCTTGATGAAGCCTACTGAATCGATCCCTTGGTCCAACAAACGGGTATCGTGGCCTTCCGGATACTCGATGTCCAGCTCAGCAAAAATTTCATCTCTCAAGATAGATTCTATTGATTTAGACATCATATTCCCCCGTTAGATAATCTTTAGAAAGGCTGATTAAAGAGGATAGTATACGTGATGAGCAAGTGAAAGTGATTTGAAGAAAAAAAAGTTCATAACGATGTACAAGGTGAATTTGCACTGAAAGAGTTGTTTGCATAGTTGTATGCAGAGATTCTGCAATTCATGCTGGAGGCGGAGTATGACACGATGCAGGAAATAAAAAGCTTGACGCGAAGAGTACAACGACGGAAATAATTGAGGGTTACCATCGTCAACATCGCAAAGCCAAAGAAAAAAGCATTTTCCCAAGCAATGAAGCGTTGCTGAAAATGCTCTACAAAACTACGATGAATGTCACTCGTAAATGGACAGTGCGTGTACAAAACCGGGAATAAGTACCCATCAAATCTCCATTCTCTTCCTCGAAGGGATTGAACTATATTGCGTAAAGTTTTGCTTGGTAGCGTTTACACCAGTAGATTTACAGCACCAAGCGCCCGATATATTTAATATAATTACAAATATACCAATTGTCAACAGTTTTGAAAAAGCCCGTTGATGCCAAGGAGATGTTCAACGCATGCTGTGGGGCTGTCAAGAACGAACGTCAATCATTTAAGGAGAACGGCTCGACTTCAAACTGGAATCGCTCATGAACACGATACAGAATCACGTGTATCAGCGTCCAAAGCTGAGTTCATGAAGTTTGCCT
This sequence comes from Paenibacillus sp. FSL P4-0176, assembly GCF_037975265.1. Taxonomy (NCBI): domain Bacteria; kingdom Bacillati; phylum Bacillota; class Bacilli; order Caryophanales; family Paenibacillaceae; genus Paenibacillus; species Paenibacillus sp. FSL P4-0176. The sequence goes on along the minus strand of NZ_CP150242.1, from coordinate 887,418 downwards.
CGCTTTGACGTCCAATCGAAATCAGTTATAACTCTAGCACATGGGTAAACACGGTTTCCAGTAACCTCTTTCATCCGTTCGGAAAGAAAGAGGTTACTGGTACGAAAGTATGGCTGTTGGCCAGCGGCGAGCCACATGAAGATGATATTTTCACGAACCGCCCTACAAGGCTTCTCTACCCACATTTGGCTACAAGCGTGATGATAAGAAGCTTCTACTTGATGAGATCTATGCCCCTATAGTTCAAGAAATTCCACCTCTATCTGTATTAGGTTTAGGGTGTGCACAAAATCAGTAATTACTTCATTATTATAGGTACAAAAAAAGGACACGGAAGAACAACTCCGTGCCTATATAAAGCAATTATCCCGCTTCACCGAACTTCAAATTGAAGGTCAACAAGTCTTTAAGCAGGCACTTCAAAGACTTATTCAAAAAAATTGAAGTTATTAAAGACGGTTCAATCAAAGCCATACATTATATATTTCCTGTCCTCAATCCATAAAGAAGTTGGAACAACAAGAGGCGTAGGAATTAATCCTGCCCCTTCCATTTTAACATCGCCACCGATTCCACATGCACCGTATGCGGGAACATATCCACCGGCGTTACCTCAACCGTGCGATAGCCGCCATCTTCCAACACACGAAGATCACGTGCCAGCGTACTCGGATTACAACTCACGTAAACCACGCGTTCCGGCTTCATCTCCAGGATGGTATCGAGCAAACGCGGGTCGCAGCCTTTTCGTGGTGGGTCGACAACGATGACGTCAGCTTCGATGCCTTGTTCTTTCCAGCGCGGAATAACGTCCTCTGAGGCACCAACTTCGAACTTGACGTTGCGCATCTCGTTCAATAGAGCATTGCTCCGCGCATCTTCGATCGCTTCAGGCACGATCTCTACCCCGTACACCTGATCCGCATGTTGCGCGAGGAAAAGAGAAATCGTACCGATGCCGCAATAGGCATCAATTACTGTCTCTTTGCCGCTCAGTCCTGCGTACTCTACCGTTTTCCCATAAAGTACTTCCGTCTGCACCGGATTTACCTGATAGAACGAACGGGCAGAGATCGCAAACTGTACATCACCGATATAATCATAGATTACATCACGGCCCCACAGGACGCGGGTCTCATCGCCAAAGATAACGTTGGTCTGTTTCTTGTTCACGTTCTGGCAGATACTCGCTACATGCGGAATCGCTTCACGGATACTGCCAATCCATTCGTCTTTGTACGGAATATCTCGACCATTGGTGACCAGAACAAGCATCATCTCGCCTGTACGGAACGCCTTCTTCACTACCACGTGACGCAGCAAGCCACGACCTGTCTCTTCGTTATATGCACTGATTCCAAAATGGCTGCCGATCTCCTTAACCTTTGCAACCACTTCGTCATTGTGTTCGTGCTGAATGAGGCAGCTCTCCATATCGATGATCCGATGGCTTCCTTTAGCGTAAAAACCACCTACCAGACCACCCTCTGCTGCTCCAATCGGCACCTGTGCCTTATTCCGATAGCGCCATGGCTCGTCCATACCCATCGTAGGCAGTACACGAATGCCCTGCTCCGTATCTTCTTCGTTCATGACACCTTCAAGGCGAAGTCGAATACGATTGCTGCCGATCATTTGTACTTCAGAAGTAGCCAGTTCAGTTGTCTTATTCGCATTTTGTTCCAACCGTTCCGCCAGCTTCTCCTCACCAACTGAAGCGTCATCCTGCACACGCTGTTCAGCGCCCTCTTTATCATCCTGCACGTTGGATGCCAGCGTTTCCGCATCTTCCACCATCACGTTCAGCTTGCCAATACGTTGCAAATTATCTACGACCAACTGGCGTTTCCACGCAAGCTGTCCGGCATAGCTCATATGCTGGATCTGGCAGCCGCCACACTGATCATAGATCGGGCATGGCGCGGACACACGATCCGGGCTTGCTTTCACGATTTCCAGCAGTTTGGCGTAGCCATACTGCTTCTTGGTTTTCATCACACGCACACGCACGGTTTCACCTGGAAGCGCACCCTGCACAAAGAGCGTGTATCCATTCGCACGACCTACACCCTCACCGTCATGGTTCATGCCAATGATGTCGATGACGGTCTCTTCATTTTTACTAACGGGCAGCCCTTCGATTGGTGCAGATTCACGCGCTCTCCCCTTTGGACGAACGGCAGAAAGAGATGCGCCTTGTGGCCGCACCTCTTTTCCCTGCTGACGTGTAGATGGACGAGATGATTGACTTGGCTGACGGGACGCTGAAGCGTTCCCTTGCCCCTGAGAGGCAGCCGAATTCCGGCGGTTTTTTCCACGACCGCTGCGGTTCGTATTAGACAACGTACATTCACTTCTTTCTTCTTATATAGTATCACATCAAAAAATAACGTTCCGAATTTCTAATGAACTTCAGAAACGTTATATCAAGTTCGGATGGTGTTTCCCGACCTTTTTCGGTCATTTTCTCCAAAATAACGACGCTGAGATTCGTTAGATTCGCAGATTCAGCGATTTCGCCACATTAAGGCTTTCTGAGTTCGTTAGCCCCCAGCCGACACTCGATCAAACTGTTACATTCATCACGGTGTACCACCATGGCAGTACCATCGAACTAAACCAGCACTTTTAACCTTCACTGTTCACGTTCACTCGATCACCACAATCCGCCCTGTATCAGCTCAACGTTTGGTGACCACATGAGATTATACGCGATCCCACTGTACACAGCAACTGGAAAATGCACTTCCATCACGCCTTACGGCAGAGCTGAATCCAACTCTCCTCACCACTTGTGCGATGCTATACAACAACCACTGCGGCATTAACGCTTTCCGCAAGCGACCACATTCTCCGCCAAGTGCCAAGTTTAACGATACAACATCAGATGATGACGCAAATTCGTAAACGTAGCTGGCAATGTGCCGCCCAACTCTCCATCGAGATTCAATTGTACATATCCCGGGGACGTAACTTCCATATGACTCGTCTGGAAATGAACCACTTTCTTGTCGTTCAGATGCTCCCCACGCAGCGCAAGCGTTACGAGGCGGATCATATCAGCCAGATTACATTTGCGGACACCGATCACATCGAACAGACCATCATCAATGGTTGCACCTGGAGCCAACTTCTCAAATCCCCCGACCGAATTGGTATTGGCGATGAGGAATAACATGAATTCATCATGGATTTCTTCCTGACCGTCGGCGCGAATAATCAGCTCCTGAGGAGACAGGCTCGCCATTTTCTCAATACCCTTCATGTAATAGGCCAGTTGCCCAATCATCGTTTTCAGACGACTCGGTACTTCATAGGTCAGTTCAGTCAGTGATCCACCGCCGGCGATGTTGATAAAATATTTATCATTCGCTTTGCCCAGATCGAGCGGACGAAGTTGCTGGTTAATGACCAGATCCACGTAATCTTCCCACTGTCTCGGAATGCCGAGTGCACGTGCAAAATCATTCGTCGTTCCCAAAGGAAACACACCCAGCGGAGGACGGTTCTCCCGCTCGGCCATACCATTGATAACTTCATACAACGTGCCATCGCCACCAGCAGCAATAATCATGTCATATCCGCGTTCAATTGCCAGTTCAGCTTCCCGGGTTGCGTCACCTTCACCCGTTGTTGCGTGACATGAAGCTTCAATACCACCTTGATCCAAACGCTGCAAAATATCAGCCAGACGTTTCTTCATTTCTTCCCGGCCTGAGGTCGGATTATATATTAAGCGAGCTTTTTTCATCTCATACGCCACCTATTCCACATTATCCATGAGTCTAAACGACCTCATATTCTTACGTTGCATCAGTCCACAAAAGGGCATATTTTTTACACAATAATGAACTTGCGTTAATATTGCTCTAATCATTCGTATTACCTATATCTATGCATCAGGAATTCCGTCTCATGCCAAAGCCTTTAACTCCTATCATATCATCAAATGTAAAGATGTCCTAGCCTGTAATACATAAGTATATTTTAACATATCCATACCCACTAATCTGCCTATTACCCAATAAACCTCACGCACCGATCCTGAATCTTCCCCACTACCTTTTATGTAAAATAGTCTCATTAATCAACCATTCTGCCCGCTTGGATAGGAATTAGTCTTCGATTTCGATGATCTTCATATGATTATGACATAAATATGCTACAAATTTACAAATCTTAAGATGAAAAGATAAATAACATAAACCTTTTTCCAATATAGTTTTAGTGAACCCTCCACTTAGCACTACATCATACCCTTGAAGGAGATGTGTAAATGAAAAAAATCATGTTAATGCTCCTGGTCTTTCTTATGGCATGTATTCCTTGGGTCACCGTTGTTGAAGCAGCAGAAATCAATCATGATCAGGTTGTCGGATTTCAGGAAGTCTCACCAGTCACCGTAATGCAACAAGCAGCCAAGCGTTTTCAGCCGTTTTTGAAGGTCTATCATGGTTGTGTGCCTTTTCCCGCAGTGGATCAACAGGGCAATACCAGCGCTGGCTTGAATACGTCCGGGTCATCGAATGGGAACTGTAGCTCAAATACAGGGCAGATCTACTCCCGCTCCGCATGGCACAATGGGGTGTGGGCTATCATGTATTCGTGGTATTTCCCCAAAGACTCCCCTTCCTCTGGACTCGGCCATCGTCATGATTGGGAAGGAATCGTCGTGTGGGTCGATAATCCGGCAGCTGCCAATTCCAAAATCCTCTCTATCGCATATTCTGGTCACGGCCAGTTTACCAAAGTTACACCGAGCAATAACAATACACAAGGTAACCATCCGTTGATTTCCTATAATAGTACCTGGCCGCTGAACCATGAGCTCGGCGTCACCAACGCTGTTGGGGGAACACAACCATTAATCGGATGGGACGATCTGACTTCTGCGGCACGAAATGCACTCAACACGACAAACTTCGGTAGCGCCAACGTGCCTTTCAACGATAACAATTTTACCAACAATTTAAATAAGGCCTGGTTCAGATAAAAAAATCCCCTTCAAGTGGCAGCTCACTTGAGGGGGATTTCGTTATGAAGTTATCGTAGTATCCCGGATACCTGTATCACTTCTTCAGCCAACTTCAAAATCCAATCTTTCTGCCTGCACGCAGCTGTTTGTACCAGAAATAGACGGTGCAGCCTACACAATAACCCAGCAGTGCCGCGCTTGCAGCCGCGAGAAGCATGACGGAGAATACATAACCTGCGCCTACCCAGCCAAGCGAGAACGAGATGAGTGCCAGAGACAGGAAGAGCACGGCCAGAATATTGTTGAATCGCTGCAGCTCCACCGCCTGCGTCTCTGTACCTTTACCAGTCAACACAGCTTTCCCAATCTGCACAAACAGATTAAGCTTGCCACTGGAAGCCAGACCAACCACCTGAATGACCCACAGCACGCCCAGAACTACCAGAGGATTGAACACAAACGAGAGCAAAACAAACAATACAATACCGACCTGATTCGCTTTCACATAACGCATGGGCACTTCCCGCATCTGTATATCTCCTTATCCCCATTTTATTAGTTGGTTTTATTGTAGTCGGTATTGGGTTAATGAGCAAGAGTTCACTTCATTTAAGGATAGTATAATCTCTTTTCAGCACATCCCAATGGGGAGTCCGGATGCCTGTTGTCTTTTTCCAATCCGTGAATGCGTTAGTTAAGGCTTCAATTTCACCAAAAGAACCCGCGACCAGCTTATGAACCGGAAGCATGCTATAGATTTTTAATAATAGATACAACATGCGTTTATGTTTACGAATCAATCTGCCCTGAATCTCCGGTATAATCGTTATGCCCATAGCTTCAAGAACGCTAAAGCCTTCATCCATCGCCCCAATCATATGTTGGATTTGCTTTCTGTTCCCGTCCAACTTGATCAACTCACGCTCCTCATTAAAGCTCACCGCATTAAGCATCAGAATGGGGATGATATGGCTTTTCAGCCAGGCATCAATATCGCTCAGAACATTTAACTTGTATTTCACATGTTGGAAAGCTTGATCCAGCAAAGGTTTAAAGCCTATTTCACCGTCCAGACTGCCAATTACCATTTGTCCGCTGCCTCCACCGACCGATAACATGCGGTCCTTTTCCCGCTTCCCTGCACTCACATGGAATCCAAACGCGACCTGTTTTGCTACCCTGCTGTTTACCTCCAAAAAGTTTTGCATGCTTCGCGCATCTGCGTTGTTTCCCACAATCACAATATTGCTGCTCTGATTGTCTGCCAGAATAGGTAACACGGAAGGAAAATCATTATATTTCATGACAACAAAAATCAGATCATATTGGTCATCCACTTCCAACGTTCTGGCTACCCGAACCTGATCAACTGTCGTTTTGAATTGAAAAACATGCCGGATGACGAGTCCATCCTTCTCCAGCTCCTCTGCCCGCTTCCCTCTGGCCAGAATGGTGACTTCATTGCCGCCGCGCACCAGAACATGCGCCAGTTGACTGCCCAAAACCCCCGCACCATACACTAATATCTTCATTGGTTATCCCTCAATTTCATAGTTTATAAATAATCGTTGTTTTATCAACATTTGTTGATAAAATAAGAGTAACAAAGCACCTACTGTGCTTCAATCGTTAAAATATCCGTTTTTGTTGAATAATCAACGAATGATTCCTTATTGTTGAAAACCATCATAGGAGGGGCCATGGACAGACGAGTACTCAAGACACGAAAGGCGATAATCGAGGCTTTTGTGGGGTTACTGGAAGAACGGGATTTCGAGCAAATTACGATAAACGATATTGCTGATCTGGCTAATGTAAACCGAGGAACAATCTATTTGCATTACGCTGACAAGTTCGACCTGTTGGATCAATGCATTGAGACCTATTTGCAGCGGTTGTTGGATGCCTGTATGATCGAAAGCCCTACTACAACACCCGTTACGGCCAAGGATGCGTTGCTCCGAACCTTCTGCTATCTGGAACAACATGCCACAACCTATACCACACTTCTTACTAAAAAAGGTATTCCGGCATTCCGTAGTAAGTTGATGACATTGTTGGTCCAGGGAGTACAGGAACAGATGGATGCCTGTGGAATCCAGGAAGGTATGAAAAAAGAGATTACCATACAGTTTCTTGCTTCCGCTGCAGTCGGTATCCTGGAGTGGTGGATTATGAATTCCATGCCTTATCCGGCCGAGGAGATCGTTGACCAATTAATAGGTTTACTGCAGCTACATCTGAATTTACACGCACCCATTAATGGATAAACTAATCCTCGCTCAAGTGATCTACAATAAACAAAAACCACGTCCTTCGACGTGGTTTGATTGTTTATGAAGCTATGGAGTTCAAATCAATTGATGCGACATTACTGCGAGCGAAGTGATTACACACCTATGCCAAAGCAATCACTTCAAGAAGAAACTTTAACTTCATTACATCTCTCCAGCAAAATCTGGATCTGGCGCTCCAGCCACTGCACAAGCAATGGATGTGGCAACAGTGTCTCACCACTGTACACATAGTTCAGTTCCTGCAGCCGATCCGGAATAACGTTCCTCGTGAAATAACCGGCACTCAAAAACAGCGGCGCCACAATGACTCGGTTCCCCCGCTCTTCGCTCCAGTACTTCCCTTTGTCATACAGACTCTCCGGATTCAGCAATGCATAATCCGTATGGGCTACACCACTAACTTCCTGCACACGCTCTGCAAGGGAAGAAATTCCGGCTTCCCAACGCTCGCGAAAACCATCATGAATACTCCCATGGCCAACCAGCAGAATCGTTTCTTCCTCCGGTTGCTGCGACAGTACTCGGACTTTGTCCCACACCATCACGGCAATATCCGGATCGTTATCCACCGGATAACCGAAGTGAACCCGAGCCTTCACATCGAACGGTTCCAGATCCGTTTCGCGATCAGGTGTTTCCTTTGCACCAATGGCATATTCAATTTCATCCACATGTGTACTGCCGGACGAAACAAATAGAGGTACGACCAGAATATCGGTTACGCCTTGTGCTTCCAGTCGGTCGATACCGTCCTGGATCAGGCGTCCTTCCACAAGTTCAAGAAAACCGGCTTCAACCGGTAATGGAACAGGCAGATTCAACCGGGAGATCGCGTCATCGACGGATTCCACCCAGGTCTGCTCCTGTGAACCGTGACTGATGATGAGTACACCCGGCTTCTTCATGTTAGCGTCCCAGGCGTTCCAGCGTCATTTTATAACCATCATTGCCGTAATTCAGGCAGCGTTTCACACGTGAAATTGTAGCTGTACTCGCACCTGTCTCTGCTTCAATCTGGTTATACGTATTGCCTTTACCCAACATACGAGCCACTTCCAGCCGCTGGGACATGGATTGGATCTCGTTAACTGTGCAGAGGTCATCAAAGAAAACATAACACTCTTCAATATCTTTTAGCGTCAAAATAGCCTCGAATAGTTGTTCAATACTTTTATCATTTAGCTTTTTCAGCTGCATTTCATCATCATCCCCTAGCGGTTACTGTGTACCTACATTGTACTCACCCTGAGTTGGTATTTCAAGCGTTACCGATTTCACGCACTACAGAATAAAAATACATGTTACCGCTTACAAAAGGTACTATTGTCCTCTCCTCGTGTACATCGGGCGAAATTACCGCGCTTTTTCCCAGTTTTCACCTGTATATATCCGATTACTTATGTAGGATTTCAATCCTCCTAAATGTTACAATTTTGTGTCTAAACTTCATTTTACTCTTCGTGAACCTGCCATCTTACATGCGCCCAAATCCGCAAACATCCCGTTTTCCGGGATACCCGCCTACGCCGTCTCTCCGCGAATGACATACAGTATAACAAAAGGGAGTTCCACAAGGGTCTATGATGTACATCTGTCATGCAACTCATGGAACGCAATTCCGAAATCCAACATAGAAGGAACGTGATCGTTCATGCCACAGCATTATTATCACCGCCAGCCAGCACCAAGGCAGCGTCCGTCTTCTCATGCTCATCGGCAGGCGCATACTTCTGCCTATATGCCGCCCGGTGTGGTTCCACGGTCTTTAAATGAAACTCAGATTCAACCAATGTATCCTGGCGTAGAACCACACTACCCGGGCTTTGGTGAAGTCGAAGCTTCTGCAGTCGTACCCTATGGGCAGGGTGTGGCTGGCGGAAACTTTTATGGAGGTGCAGCTCAGGTTGTTCCCCCAGCCCCGGTAACGGCGCCTGCTACTGGCAGTTCCGGCTTTTCATTAGCCAACATCGGTGAGTTAAAAGGAATGATCGACCGCTTCGGCGGTATTGATGGAATCATGAGTGGAATAGGCAAAATGCAAAAGGTCGTCGGTGGGATCCAGCAGATGGCTCCGATGATGAAACTTGTTATGGGCATTCTGCCTTTTGGAAAAGGAAAAACGGATAGCAGCGCGGCCGATGCAGACTATGAAGAATATAAGCCGTCCCGCAAACGCAAAAACAAACGTCGGAACAAAACAACGAATGCTACACGTCGCCGCAATCCAACTCCAGTCCGTCGCAAATCCAATTCCACAAAGCGCCGTCCCAAAAGTCGCAAAGGTTAAAAAAAATTCAGGCACCCCCTTACAGAAGGCGGGTGCCTTAACACCGTTCATCCGTATACAAATAAATTTCAGGAACTTATGTTCTTATTTCTGTAATTTGAGGTATACTGGATAGTAACTAAAGGAGGCGGACCATGGAACTTATCAAAGACAAATACACTCCCGCATTAATCGATCGGACCGGCGAACAGATGCGTCAATTCTACCCTAAGCTGGATACACAGCAATTTCATGAATTGGTTTTCGCCGAAGGCTGGGAACAGTTGGAATTCAAAGCGCGCATTCGCAGAATCACACTGGCTTTGACCCAGGTACTGCCGGACAATTATGAGGAAGCATTACATATTATCGAACAAGCCGCCCCTACGATGAGAGGCGTTGAATATCTGTTTGTACCGGATTTTATCGAAGTGAACGGACTTGACCCAGAGGATTACGAGTTATCCATGAAGTATCTGACCCTCTTCACACCTTATTCCAGCTCGGAGTTCGCGGTACGCCCGTTTATTGAACTTTATCCAATCCAAACGATGAAACATATGATGGCGTGGGCAGAGAGCAACAACGAGCATATCCGCAGACTTGCCAGTGAGGGCAGCCGGCCACGTTTGCCATGGGGTGCGAAACTCCAGAACTTTATCACTGATCCAACACCTGTACTTCCGATTCTGCATGCATTGAAACAGGACGAGTCCCTCTATGTTCGCAAAAGTGTCGCCAATCATCTGAATGACATCTCCAAGGACCACCCTGAACTGGTTATGGATCTGGCCACGACCTGGTACGGACAACATGCACACACAGACTGGATTGTCCGGCATGCCAGCAGGTCATTACTGAAGAAAGGACATAGCAAAGCACTGAGTCTTTTTGGTTATAACGAGCAGGATTCGATTCACATTGAGCAGCTTCAGCTTGTCCAGGATACGATTAGCATTGGCGAGGATCTCCATTTTTCGTTCGATGTCGTTAATGAGAGCGGCGAGTCCCAGATGCTGCGAATTGAATATGAGATGGGTTATATGAAGGCAAACGGCAAGCAGGCCCCCAAACGGTTCAAATGCTCCGATAAAATGTACCCGACAGGCAGAACCAAGGTAGCCACCAAACAATCCTTCAAAGTCATCACAACGAGAAAATATTATGCCGGTCTGCATACGCTTACCATTCTTGTGAATGGCAAAGAAGCAGCTACAACTTCTTTTGTTCTTGAAATGGAGTAAAAGGAAGTCATCATAAGTTATACACAGCTTGTTGAAGCGGAATAGTTATTCACATGTGGATACATTTTTTCAAAACTTCTAATAGAAGAATCAGAAAGGCCACCTGGCAAACATCATCTCCCGACATTTATTACTGCCCGAGATCATGGCCCAGTGGCCTTCTTCATATGTAGTTCAAACTGCAATTCCCCTTACCCACCCTCACCGCTATCCAAAGACCTGCATATGGTCGTAACAATTAGAAAGATACACGATACATCCATGCTGCGCATTCTTGTAACAATATTGGGCTAAATGATGATATGGGTTAGACATGGCCCAGCGTCTACCAGGTTTCCAACTTCCCGTTGGTGGGTTATGCTCGCTTCATTTGGATAGGGTTACCGACGCAGTTTTATTCCTCGATTAAGTCTATGGTCCAGTTCTTCTCCTGAATTTTAAAATCCAGTTCCCGGTAGGATTTCGAAAGGCTATCCACTTTATGTTGAATATCTGCTATGTTCACGGTTCGCTCATACTTCACTTCAGAACGACTGTACCGATCCTGGCGAATGGAGGCATTCTGCAAAACTTCGTTAAACGATGCTCTTTCTTGCATGATTCCATCCCGCTCTGCAAGGGCATCAGCAAGCGTAACTCCAGCTGTGAAGTCAGTCTGTGCATTGGTCTTATTAATTTTCTTAACCAATACCGTCAGGCTCCGGATCGTATTCTCCAGGTCAATCATAAGCAACTGTGGGTCCTCTGCTGGCTGTTCACCTTCCTGAACTTTAACTACGCGTTCCAGACGTTGCTTGAGCTGAGCTATCTTCTTCTGCTCATCTGCACGCAGTACAAGAGCTTCTGCCAATCTCATCGTATCCCATCCTTCCACAATGATATGTATAGATAATTCATCCAGAATCTATTCACATATCGTTATATTTTACCTGTGGATACACGTTATTACAAGTTTATGTTACTAACATCTGATTACACTCGTTCTCACTTAAACCAGCCCCGTTTTACAAACCAGGCCACCATGCTTCCGCCAAGCACAAACATTAACAGCAGCACCGCACCATACCCAAACTTCCATTGAAGCTCAGGCATATAGGCAAAGTTCATGCCATAAATACCCGCGATCAGTGTGAGCGGCATAAATACAGTCGTAATCACGGTAAGTGTCTTCATGATCTGATTCATCCGGTTGGAGTTCAGGGAAATATAACTGTCGCGCAGGTCAGCAGTCATCTCCCGATCGGCTTCAATCATGTCCGTCAGCTTCAATAAATGGTCATAGATATCGGTAAAATAAGCCGTATGTTCACCTGTTCGCTGCACATGCTGGGAGTTCACCACCCGATAGAGCAGATCCCGCATCGGTACTACGGTTCTTCTAAGCTTCAGCAATCGAGTCCGCAGATCAAACACCTGGTTCATCAAGTCTTCAACCGATTCTTGTCCACCCCGATTCTCCAGTTCAGCCAGTTCATCCTCAATGGCAAATAGAGACGGGAAATAATGATCGACCAGCTTGTCCATCACCGTATAGGCTGCTGCCACCGGACCTCGCGCCCAGATGGTTCGTTCATGTGCATGGTGCAACAAGCGTTCCCACGCTTCATCCACTTCCTCCAATACGCCATGATGAAAAGACACCAGGAAGTTTGATCCGAGAAACAAGTCAACCTCCTCGGCTTCCAGTGTGGACGGGTTCAGTGCATGCAGCACAAGAAACTGCAGATTATCATAATAATCAAGCTTTGGCCGCTGCAACACATGCAGACAGTCCTCAATAGCTAAAGGGTGAAAATGAAAATATGTATCCAGCAAACGGCTTTCCTCTTCCGTCGGCTGGTTAAAATCGGCCCATACCCAGGCATAATCGTTCAGATCCAGCTGTGTAAGTGGTACGTTAACGGAGACTTGATGTTCTCGTGTAATGGCGAGTGTACGAATCATAAATTAGACCACGTCCTTGTCCTGTATCTTTACGTCATTGTACAACTTTAACCATAGGTACGTCTCCCACGTGTCCAAAATATCCACAGACGCATTCAAACTCGACAACAAAAAAAGCCAACCCTGTTGGCTTCTCTCATTTCCCTATCCACAGTTCCCTGTATCCACAGGAATATCTTCTTTTGGTTTATCATTCCACGGATGGCTATCCACATATCCAGCCTGTCCACACGTTCATGCACAGGCGTCTCTTGATTTTGGTTGTATATTTATCCACATATCCCGATATTCACACAGTTATGAACAGATGGTCTGGTAACCCCGAATTCGTTCGGGATAACTTCTCTTTTTAGAAAATAATCCAGTAGAGCAATCCTGCCAGTCCCGCGGTAATCGGAATCGTAATGAACCACGTAATAATGATACGTCCAGCAAGTCCCCATTTCACAGCAGAGAAACGTTTCGCGGAACCCACACCCAGAATAGCTGATGTGATCGCGTGCGTTGTACTAACTGGAAGGTGAAGCAACGTTGCTGTGAAAATAACGGAAGCAGCTGAAATATCCGCGGCAAAACCGTTAATCGGTTCAATTTTGAAGATTTTGGTACCCATCGTTTTGATGATTTTCCAACCACCGATGGACGTACCCAGAGCCATCGCTGTTGCCGCTGAAATTTTAACCCACAGCGGAACATCCAGATTATCCTGCACACCTGCTGCAACCAGAGCAAAGGTAATAATACCCATCGCTTTCTGTGCATCATTCGTACCATGCGTGAATGCTTGCAGTGCTGCCGTGAAAATCTGTACCGTACGGAAACCTTTGTTCACGTTATGCGGACTGCGTTTGGCGAAAATATATTTGAGAATCGTCATGACCACATAACCGATGGCAAATGCGATCAGAGGTGATAATAACAACCCTCCAACGATATCAATGAATCCGCTCCATTTCACTTTATCAGATCCTGCGCCAACGAGTACGGCACCTGCAAGGGCTCCAATAAGTGCATGTGAGGAAGAAGACGGAATACCGAACCACCATGTAACCAGGTTCCAGATAATCGCTGATATCAAGGTGACTATGACGACCTCTATCCCGTTATCCAGCGTGGTGGGGTCGGTCACACTCCCCCCAATCGTCTTCGCAACGCCTGTGAACATCATCGCACCGACAAAGTTCATCACCGCTGCCATAAGAATAGCTCGACGCGGCGTCAGTGCTCGGGTTGAGACCGAAGTCGCAATGGCATTGGCCGTGTCGTGAAAACCATTGATGAAGTCAAACGCCAGTGCAAGGAAGACGACTATACCCAATACCCAAATCGTTGTTTCCATTATTCTCTGGCTCCTTAAGAATTACGCATAATGATGGATTCAAGCACGTTCGCTACGTCTTCACAAGCATCCGTTGTTGTCTCAAGACGTTCGTAAATTTCCTTACGCTTGATCAGTTCAATCGGATCAGACACGGTAGCGAAGAGATGTTTGATACACATGCGCAGCACTTCATCGCCTTGGTTTTCCAGATCATTCAAACGAATGGTATACTCACGGATCGCGAGCAATTTTTTCTGGGACAGCAGATGGATCGCCTTCTGAATTTCGTAAGCCGATTGGCGCAAAATTTCAGCAAACTGTATGACGAACTCATCATCTGGATCTGTCAGTTGGTACATATAGAAACGGGAAGCCGTTGCTTCGAGTCCGTCCAATACGTCATCAAGTGTTGTTGTCAGCTCCATAATATCATCGCGTTCGATCGGCGTGATAAATGTTTTGTTGAGTTCTGTAATGATCGTATGCACGTAATCATCACATTTCGACTCGTACTTCTTCATTTCATTAGCAAAAAGAGTCACATCCTGAAGGTTGGAAACATGCTGGGAGAAATAATCTGCCGCTTGAACAACCGTATCTGCCATATTCTCCAGTGTCTCAAAAAATATATCCTTCTTCTTCTTAAGCTTCATAGCTCTATCCCCTTTACGAGAAAAATTGCCGACAACCGATGAAACATGAAATGACAACCTTTGATATCTTATCATATTTGTTTCATGGTTTGTACAAAAGGTGTGATCCTTTTTTATATTCTTATCACATTAATCTGAAATGAATCTTAATTATTTGGAATAATGGTAAATTCAAGTCAAGATTTTACACTGCGTTTACAATTCGACACCAAAATTCAAAATCGACACGATTCTACTTTTCACGCTAAGGACAAATATAATGCCTTTTCGACAACAAAATGAATACATGTTTCATTGTTCTCTTTCATTACATCCTTTTATTGCTGCGCAGCCAGCTTCACATGACTGGAAAATTCCGGTTGATTGGGAACAATGCTGATAAAGGTTTTACCCGGTACAAGAGCAACTTCACTGCCACCTTGAACAAACCGTATAATATCCCCCTGCTTCTTCACCCACTGCCCACGAATCATCTTGCCCTTCTGAAAAAGCATGGCTTCCCCGCCCTGTTCCAAATTAACGGACAACCGACCTACATTATCGAGCACCTTGTGATCTGCACCTGCCACAATGATGTTTGCTGCACCAAGTTGAGTCCCATTATCCAGATCCTGATCTGCCTTGCCATTCACCATTCTCATATATCGTCCGCTAACTTCATCATAATCATACGTCACCCGGTAACTATCCAATAAATAATGGATATCGAATTGCTTCACTGCCTCTCCTGCGGATGTCGCGCCTTCTTCGTTATAATTGTATACCGGCGACTTGAAATCATGGCTGTAACCCTTGATGTCTGACCCTTCTCTCAGCTTGTCCGCTGAAGTATACAGATTATGTGGGGCTTTACGATCCGAGGAACGCCAGAAGTAAGGTCCACCATTCGAGATTTCATCCATATGCTGTTTCTGCTGCCTTTGCAAAATGGAATACGCCTCCGGGCTGCCTCCGGCGTGAACAAGTACCCCATCATAACTCTCGCCGAGCTCAATTAGATATGGACGTATACTGCGAACGGGTCCAACCGTCTCAGCACCGCCTCCACTCTGGAAGATGGCTATGAAACGGGTAATGCCTCCCTCAGCGAGAACTTCAAGAATGATATCGGCTGAACTTAGACCCGATTGGGGCCGAGCTGCGGGTGCATTATTAATCATTACGGCGAGTGGTCGACCCGTAATCGCTTCATCTACAGGCAGACCCGTCAGAGGTGCTGTATAGAGAGACGTGTTGGTTTCCTCCACGTGTTCTTCTTGTACAGGTGCAGGTGTCGGTTCTGGCTGAACTGGCATCTGCGCCACCTCCTGGTTTTGGCAGGCAACAAGACTTAATGAGAGAATAAACAGAGATGCAGCCGATGCTGCTTTGTTCCATTTAAAAAGCTTCAATATAGGACCTCCTGAACGATATGGCCTGGTTCTAAGTTGTGATATATGTCTCATGTGGGCAACCATTTCACGTATTTCTTTCCATTTAATCACACCCCATCCGATTTGTCTGCGCCTAGAAGGCCTTGATACAGCTTGAAATTCACATTTGAAACAGCGATTTGCGAGAAAAATATGTCCTAAATGTGAACTTCTCAAACCTTACTTAAAATTTGAACTAGATTGTGATTTTAATCACAAACAAAACAACTTTTGAACTATACAATAAAGACATCAAAGGTGATCACTTAGAAAAACAAAAACAACACACACTAGATTCCATGAAGGAGTGGTTCATATGTTCAGCACAAACCAATGGCTTAGAGAAAACAAAGTAGCAATGTGGATTTTGACAGTACTTCGGGTGTATATCGGTTATGATTGGATGACTCACGGATGGAGCAAATTGACTGGCGGATTCCAAGCTGGCGGGTTCTTGGCCGGTGCGGTAGAAAAAGCAACAGGTGATCATCCAGCAGTTCAAGCATGGTGGGCAACGTTCCTTGAGAAATTCGCAGTACCAAACGCAGGACTGTTCGACTTCGTTATCCCATTGGGTGAATTCCTTGTAGGTTTGGGTCTCATCCTCGGTTGCTTCACTACACTAGCAGCACTGATGGCTATGGTCATGAACTTCGCGTTCCTCTTCTCGGGAACAGTAAGCACGAATGCTCAACTGGTTGTAATGGAAATCTTCCTTGTCGTTGCTGGTGCAAATGCAGGTAAAATCGGTCTGGATCACTGGGTACTGCCTTACCTTCGCGGATTGTTCACTCGTAACAACAAAGGAAATCTTCCTAAAGACACACCAACGATTAGCCCTACTCAAAAAACAGCTTAAGCAATCATTCATAGAATTCTCGGCCCTGCTCCCAATCCCCCTGGAGAGCAGGGCTTTTTACTTTTCAAACTCAGCCTGAATGCCTGACTGACTTGCCCATCCACAGAAAATCGTATTATGATGAAATAAAGTTGAACTTCAAAGGAGTACACGATATGCCGACCCAGCGACGTCTCGAGACCGATGCGGACTTCCAGGAAGCCATGAATATGAAGTATAAGGTTCGAGTTTTTAAAGATAATCACCAGATTGACTCCGGTGGCATCATTATCCGTTTTGACAGCAACACCGTAGTGGTACAATCCAGTGTCAGTGAGCTCGCTTATCATTCGCGTACAGACTGTGAATTGTTCGAAATCCGCAAATAAAGATCTATTGCATGAATAAGTCCTCGTATTGAAAAAAGGTTACTGTAGCCCTTCAAGGGTGTACAGTAACCTTCTTTTGTTTATATATTGTAATTGTATGCATTAATACACGTTATGTTATCCGTACGAAACTGGCTTCGAGCACCATAATCAGGCTGTTGTCTGTTCCAAGTTACACGCCGTCTCCAAACTGCCAGCAGTTCAAACTGAGCGTTCCGTAAGGGTAAGACTGGAATAGACGCTTCGCTGATCGGGACATATCCGCTGTACCCATGGCGTAGAACAAAGGTGCAATGTGTTCTGTACCATACGACGGAACCGCCGTACGTGCATGAGGGGCTTTTTTCTCATATTGAAACAGTTCTCTTGTGTTCCACTGCTGCAAGCGCTCCCCAATCCAGTTATCAAATTCAACCGCCCACTCTTGCGGTTCATCCGTATTGCCCAGCAATCGCAAATTGTGAACCGTTCCACCGCTGCCAATGATTAACACATCATCATGACGTAGCTGTTCCAGCATTCGGCCAATATCATACTGTTCCTGCGGCGTACGCAGCGAGTCTACAGATACAGCAATCACAGGTATGTTAGCCTCGGGATACATATGGAGCAACGGTACCCATACGCCATGATCCAGCCCTCGGCCTCGAATCGGCTGATGTGCCAGATTGCTGCGGGTGAACAAAGCACATATCTCATTCGCTAAATCTGGCTGCCCAGATGCAGGGTATTCCATCGTATACATCGTAGAAGGAAATCCGTAAAAATCATGCAAGGTCTGATGTGTATCATCCATCGTCACGGACGGCTTAGGACAATCCCAATGCGCCGTAAATACGACAATGGCTTTCGGAGCCGGCAGCCTGTCTCCAAGCTGGTTCAAGAAGTGAGTGTAGTCATTGCTCTCCACCGCCAGAGCGGGAGAACCATGCGCAATGAAAAGTGCGGGTAATGTCATTGCTGCCAACCTCCAGACACGGATAGAATGCTTACTCCTCTATTTTACCCTTAAGAAGGCGCTTTTCCAAGCTGACATCCCCAAACAGTTGTAATCCTGCCACTTATATCATCCAGTGCTGCCAATCCTGCTCGATCTTCTGACGTTCGCCCAGCCACTCTCTGGTACGCGTAATTAGCTGTTCCCGCTCTTTACCTGAAGAGAAGGTGTGATCGCCCTGGAAGATGATCTCCTTGTCACAGCGGCCCTCTTGGCGCATCCAGAATACCTTTTGATACAGGAATGCGTAGTCTACAGGAATAATCTCATCTGACGTGCCATGCACGACGAGTACATCTCCGCTAAACTTAACTGCTTCCTGGAATGGCTGTTGTTCAGCAAGAGACTCGAAGAACGTCGGTGTGAATTTGTATCCCAGATAATCAGCCGCACCCAGTTTCACGCCTTCATCGTATACTTCCCGCCCCGTAATCTTCACGATATCATTGAATGGATAACCCACGGAGGACCACATAACCAGGTTTTTGACACGTTTGTCACGTACAGCAGTTAGTAATGCAACGGCACCACCCAGACTATGACCAATCAGCGTAACACGCGTAGGATCTACATCACTGCAATTCACCGCGTAATCCAGCACCGAACGGGTCTGCAGCACCATGGACTCCAGTCCCTCCGCTCCGTACTCCCCACTGCTCTCTCCGCAACCGATATAATCGAAACGCAAGACCAGATAACCGTCTTCAGCCAGCTCCCGTGCAGTCTTTACAAACAAACGATCCACGCCGATCCGGCTACCAACGAAGCCGTGGCAGATGACCGCCAGAGGGACCCGTTGCTGACTCTTCTCCTCCTTGATATCTTTCACGACCGGATAATGAATCGTGGCTGTTAATTCTTCCTGTCCATGACGGATACTGATCTGACGTTCCATACCGATTTCCCCTTTCCACCCTTAGCCTGTTAACTTCCATTTATTAAATATATATAATCCGATAAGTTTAGTGTGTATTAAGATGTTATTCATATATTATCATCCCGTAACCTTCAAGTCAACGTAAGTAAGAACCCTTTCTGCGTCGACTACCAATCTACAGTTTATCGGATAATAAGCGCAAAAAAATGAGCCACGCTGATGACAGCTGGCCCAGATATCATTTGGAATTCAAACCAAGTGTTGCAGGATCGTTATTCGTAGCTTCTACGGAACATCTCGTGAGTCTCCACCCGTCCATTCCACTCATGCTCATGACCCGAATCAGTATTGTCCCAGAAACTTCTTCCCTTCAAATTGCCATCTGTCAGTTCTTCTGCATACTCCGTATCCTCCAGATTCTCCTCAAAGGATACAACCTCGTCCACGACTCCACGGGAGTTGCTGTTCAGTAGCAGCTTCCGGGTCAATTCTGTTTGTTTATCCATAACAAGCACACTCCAATCTTGGATTTCTGTTGGAAATGCTACTATTGTGATGGAATCGGCTGCTCTTTATGCATACTTCACACAATCGTTAGATCTGGGAGGCGTGAGGGTATTTTTTCACATGAACAGGGGAAAATAAATGAACAAACATAGGTAGCATATGCCTCGGAATCCTTCGGCCGAAAGGAATGAATTCATGGAACATCTACTGGAATGGATTCAACATCACGGTAAACTGGTGCTGTTATGCACCTGTGTTATACTGGCCTGTGTATGGATATGGGTCCACCATGAGCAGCTTTTTTATAAGGAATGACTTTGCGAAACGAGAGCCCTTCCCGTATACTAAAATACCGTCAGGGTCTTCAGTCCATTGGAAGATCAGAACGTGTGTAGACAGGGGGAGCAATCATTGGGGATTTCCTATAAGAAGCTTAAAGAAATACAGAATCGGCAAATAACTGAGATGAGTCGAATGACACCTGAACATGTGAAACTGTATGACGAGATCAGCACAATTGCGCGTCATGCGCCAGCGGACGAGAGAACACAGGAAGAGTGGATACTCTCCGCAGGAAAAGCAATCGTACAGGCTCAGCGGGATAACAAACCCGCTCGCGAGTTATACGGACCTGATCTGGAACAAGACATCCATGCACAGCTAGGGATTACAAATACAGCACCGGAGAAGACGACTGCCGTTGAGGTGGGTAAATCCAGCCCAACCCGTGATAATAGTTCAACAGCTTCATCGAAAAAGAATGCCAACGCTGTAGAACCACAGCCAACTGAGAATCCAGAGCCTGTGAAACGGACACCAAAGTGGTATGCCATGATCGCTTGGGCGGCTTTGTCTTTTGTCATGTTGATTCAAGGATGTGTGGGATTGTTCGTGGGTTGGACTGGCGGAGATACGGAGCCGTTCCAACACATCAGTCTGTTCTCTCTGATCGTTGCGGCAGTTGGCGGTATTGCATTGGTGGAGATGCTTCGCCGCCTTGCTGAGCGACCGGACGATGAAGGAGCGGACAAGAACACCGTACCTAAGGTTAACCTTAAGGGAATCATCATTTACATCGTCATCGTGGTCCTTGTGCTGTTTGTAGGGTATCCACTACGTGATAAACTTCCGGTATTTGCACTGGCTCCGTGGGTGAGTGCCGTGATCGGAGTTGTGGGACTTGCAACGGTAAGGCCTTTATTTGGACAAAAGAAAACAGCATAACACGTTATATAATCGATTAAAGGACTTCACGAATTCGTGAGGTCTTTTTCCATTTGGAGCTGGTTCCGATGTTTGATTCCTTTGCCCGGTGTCTCTCCAAACTCCCGCTTGAACATCCGGATAAAATAGTTCACTTCCATCCCTACGGTCTCTGCCGCCTCTCGTACACTTGCTCGTGGATGCTTGTCCATCCAGTCCGAAGCCTCCTGCAAACGTAATCGTTGCATATATTGATGTCCTGTCACGCCATAATGCTGGTGAAATAGTCGGTTGAGATGCTGCACCGAATAACCCACTGCGTCAGCAACATGCTTCAATAACAGATTGTCCTGATAGTGCGTATGCATTAATGCTACCGCTCGCACGAGTGCATCCTTGCTCGGATCGGGCTCCCGATTAGAGTGTTTTACAGTGCCGCCCTGTGCCCTAGATGATCCAATACCTACGTTAGCAACATCAGATGGAATTATCGATTGTGCTATATCTAAAATAAGCTGGTAGATCAGGGTTGATGTGTTCCACATCTCCGTTGCACCTCGATCCAGCGCATGCCAGAGATTGGTCATCCGTGACCAGATGATTTCAAAACCGGAGATATGGCACGGTTCGTTCTGAAGCAAACCCGTGGATTGTAGTAGTACCGATCCAGCCGATGCACCGCCAATGCCGATATAACCCAGTTCTCCTGTGGATTTGGAATGAGGCACATACTCATGCGCAACCTTGGGTTCCACGATGAATAACTGCCCTGCTCCCATCGTCCATGTCCCTTTTCCCGTTATCTTGAACTGCCCTTCACCACCGCGTGACAAAAACAACTGATACACCGGAAATCCATCCGGTCTATGCAGAACTTTCTCTTCCTGCGTCCCCACACAATACAGGTACAGCGGCAACCGGGAATCCGGCAGGCCCGTCAAACGAAACGCAAGCATTCCATCATTCCTTTCGGCTCATAGGCTTCTACATAAAGTGAACTAAAGATTTTTACACTAGCCACTCCGTTTCATGTAAATGTTAGTTTAATCTATATAGCCAACTTCCCTTTATTATCCAATAATTGGTTCAAATGCAACATTGGTCTAAGGAACCGTTCTGGCGACAAATTTTTTATCAAGTGAATTGCCGCGAGGATGTTAAGCGGTGTCTACGCGGGAATATTAAAAACTCCCTTTCCGGTTGGAAAGGGAGTTAATGGCTTTAAATTCCTAAAAATTAATTACCCAGTATGCGTTTCAACCGCATTTGTCTATCTGGATTCATGAACCTGGCGGGAGGGGTCTGCAGCAGATGATTGAGTGCCATTACCACCTGAAGTTCCCGCGCCCGTATTGTCAGTTCACTGACCATTGCCAGAAGAAGCTGGCAAAATCTCAAATGTGCCTTCTGCACTGACAGATGTATATTTCGTCGGCTCACTCACCACTGAGACTACCAAAACTTTGTATTTACCCGCTCCAAAAGCCATATTATTTGAATCATTGGCGGAATTTCCAATATCCACTATTGCTGTCCCTGAAGAAGTACCACCTACACTAACATCTGTTAAAACTCTCCCAGTAGTTCCTGAGCTGCTCTCTTCTTTAATGATATACACATCGTAACGAGCGATGCCTACTTCATTTGGCTTAGTGAAACTTATATTAATGGAAGAAGCACTTACAGTTGTTTTTAGATCTATTACACTATCAACAGTCGTTGGTGCCTGTTTTTTTGCTTTAATTATGAAAGGAGTCGACGTAGTTATATTTGATTCCCTTTTACCGTCAGATGATTCGGATAAAATAACAACCTTGTATGTTCCAGCTTTGATCTCGTCACCATTACTATCGGATAAAGAAATAGGAAGTTCTGTAACTGTACTTGTAGAAACATCGAGTGAATTGCTGGATTTCGCAGTTTTTTTGGCCGCATTTAGATCGAAAGTTGTAGATGCAGGTACTACCATTAACACATAACGTCCAATGGCTTGATCAGGGACTGGTTTTGTATATGTCACTTTTACATCGGTAGCATTACCTGCAGCTTGCTCTTCTTTCTTAACTTCAACGTTAGTAATTGTAACTGCTCCTACTGCACTAGTTACGGACAATTTAACATCTGCATAGGCCGTTGACAGCACATTGGATGAATTACCTGTATTACTTACCGCAAGTACAAATATGCGATAGTTCTCATCATTGCGAATAGTTGTACTATCTGTTGCCTTGGTATCGTCTAAAGTCACCGTGTAATTTCCGCTTCCTCCAGCTTTATTTACCACCTTAAAGTTGGAGTTCCGATTAGCTTCCGCCAAATCAAATCCACTCAAGTTGGAAGTTTTGACTACAAATACACGGTAATGATACACGTTCGTCTCATTCGATGATCGATTAAATGTCACACGCAAATCACGTCCATCTCCGTTATCCGCGATGTCCGTTGCAGTCACACTGGTCGGAGCGGTAACAGCCGTGTTCGCAGTCAGTGTGATCTGAGAAGAATATGAAGACAACGCATTTTGACTTGAGTTTCCGCTATTGCTTACTGACATAACGAATACACGATAGGAAACGTTATTGGAAATAAGGGAACCGCTTGTATCATATGCATTCGGAAGCGTAACGGACAAGTTACCACCCGTTTTGTTCACCTGCGTATAGTAGTTCGACGCATTAGCTGCACTTAGTGTGAAGTTGCCCGCATTACCGGAGCGAACAACGTATACTCGATATCCAGAGATTCTGGACTCATCCGCGGCCTTGTTGAAAGACACCCGTAGATCACGCCCATCACCGTTGTCACCAATATCCGCAACAGCCAGGTTGCTAATGACTCCCGCGTTACCGGTCGTTGTCAGTCTCAGAGCTGTGGAGGAAGCTGACAGCGCATTGGTGTATCCATTTTGCTGATTGCCCACCGCCATCACAAAGATGCGATAATCTTGCAGATTCGTTACATTATAACCACTTGTGTCCTTCATGGATGAAGGTAATGTCGTTGTAATGTTGTTGCCTGTTTTATTGACCGTATAGTACAGACTGGAGGACAGGTTACTCGCCGTTGTCAGATTAAAGTTGCTGGCAACCGAGTTACGCACCACAAAGACGCGATAATTCGCCACCTTGGACTCATCCGATGAACGGTTGAAGCTCACCTGAATGTCACGACCATCTCCATAATCCGAGTTATCCTTCACCTGCGTAATTACTGGAGACGTTGCTGTGTTCACGGACAACGTAAGTGAAGATGATGCTGCGGACAGCTTGCTGTCTGTTGTTGTATTAGTGCTTACCGACAAGATGTAGACCACATACGCTGTGCCACTTTTAATCATTTCGCCAGACGTATCCCGTGTCGAAGAAGTCAGCTGGCTTTTCACTGCGGTACTGTTTCCTTTGTATATGATCGTGGAGTTTGCACTGGACACTTTATTCGCTGCAGCCAGATTGAACGCAGAAGAGTCCTTCGCTTTGACTACAAAAGCACGATAATACGTAATGTTCGATGTCGTGCTCGGCTGCGTGAAGTTAATCTCCAGATCGCGGCCATCGCCATAGTCACTAATATCTGCGGCACGCAGACTTGTAACCGCCTGTACTGTGGATTTCACATTATTGAGCTTCAATGCTTGGGAAGACCAGTTCAATGCATTTTTATAATTATTGCTGCTGTTACCAACAGTCAGTACATACAGACGATACGTTTCATTACTATTGAGCAAATCCCCGTTCACGTCACGCGTCTGTGCATTAAGTGTCAGTTTCGGGTTGCTGCCATTCGGTGTAACAGATGTATAGTTTGCAGAAGGTACGGCAGTTGCTGAGGACTCCGTAAAGCTATTCACATCGCGAGTTTTCACCAGCATAATCCGGTAAGCAGATACCGCCTTCTCTGAAGTTGGACGTGTGAAGCTCACGGTCAGGTCACGACCATCTCCGTTACTTCCAGATACCGACCCGTAGATGTTCCATGCAGCATATTGTGTCTCATCCACTGGAGGTGTTGCCGTTGTCTTGATATCTACACGCTGATTGCGTGAGTTCCAGAATACTTTTTCTCCAAAAGCTTCACTGACAAAACGAATTGGAACCATCGTGTTGCCCTTAATCGTGTTCGCAGGTACATCCAACGATATCGCTTCCCCGTTGATGTATGCCGTTTTGGAACCAAGTGTCAATTTAACTTCCTGATCATCGCGAGTTGCAACAATCGTTTTGGTTCTGTTCGTGTATTGTACCTTCGCATCCAATCCTTCAAAAATCGACCGAAGCGGAACGAGTACGCGTCCACCTTTCATGACAGGTGCCTGAGCAGATGATAACTCTGCATCATTGATGTATATGCTGATTCTCGCGGCTGCATCCATAACCGACGTTGGAAGTGCGGACATCAGCATGGCCGATACAGCCAGCGCTGACATTACCTTCTTCACTTGTTTTCCTCCCGCTTTCCTCATATCCCATATCCCCATTCTCACATTTAGTTAACATCGAAATAGATTCGCTGTTCTTTTCATTAATTCCTGTATTTTCCTATGCACAACTAAGACGTTCCGATCGGCTCAAAAGTTTCCAGTTGTACAAAAAATATTTTCTCAGAAAACTTCCTCTATCTTCCACCCTCCAAAAGTTAAAAATAACAGAAGAATTTGTCACCATTCCGCAACCACATCCTGCACCAATTGGGTTAATGTATAGTGACTAGTGAACAACACCTATCATTTTCTCAACTACGGGAGGTTCATATCTATGACATCATCGTTCCAATCTGCCAAACGTAAAGGCATGCGCACCTTCATTACAGCCACCGCCATCCTCATGCTGCTCCAAACGGCTGTCGCTCCATTATCCGGAGTCGCTGCTGCCGCTTCTTCCAGTACAGATACCAAAGTCACAACTGCCGGTTCAACAACGATATATAAAACATTTCAGTCCATGCTCTACAAAAAGAACGGCTTGCCTGCCGCGGATACTTATCTCGAATCTCATATCAATCAAGTCACCACTTATCATGCAACTCTGATGGTCTTACAACTGGAGAATGCCCGCAACAAGGCGTTAACAGCCATGACGGACCGTCTACTGGTGCCTAATGTTCAAGACAAGATGATCAAAGCCTACAAGTGGAATGATAGCTTCACCCAACTGATGAGCCGCACCAACGACACCAGTCTGCGTGCGCTGCTCCAGCAGGCACGGGATAGCGGTTATCGCCTGGTTATGCTGGAAGGTTCCCTCTATCCGATCATGAATTATATGGCTTTTCAGAAATATATCTCGTACGTGAAACCAGACATCAAACAATACATTAATATTATGGCAGTTGAAACCAGCAACCTTGCCGCCGATGATGGTGCACTGGTCATTGGCTATCAGGAGATTCTCAATCGCGCTTTGAATCAGGAACGATTCCTGAACGAATATCCGAAGTCCAATCGGGTACAACAGGTGAAGAACCTGATGAATAACTATACCTTGTATACCTTTTATGGCCTGAATAATACGCCTTTATTTGACTATGAAACGAACAAAATGACAGCCAATGCCCAGAAAGGTTACAAAGCTGTCTTACAACGTAACTCATCCGAAGACAGTGCCTTCCTGACCAAACTCGAAAAGTTCATGGACATCGTAACCGAAGCCAAATTCGAGAAAACCGCTGCTGTCGAGAAATGGCTAGAGCAGAATGTGCCGGTCAGCGACTACGCGAATTATTGAATTAATCTGCTCCCACGGTTAACACCCGGTTCAAATTCAGGCTAAATCCCAACAGATAACCACAACAAAAACCGCCACAGGATTCGCTCCTGTGGCGGTTTTCTTCATGCTTTATCATCAGAACTAACTCAACCGGTCAGCTCCCTGCACTATTGAATCGGTTTGACCATATGATTATACTCATGTCCTGCGATGACAATCACATCGTCTTTGACATATCCCTGCCGTTCGTACAGCATTAGCGCACGGCCGTTGTCTCGTTCTACAATCAAGGATACCTGCGAGTGACCCAGATCTCTGCCCTGCTGCTCAAAAGCAGCCATCAGTGCCCGGCCGATGCCCTGCCCCTGATAAGCTTCACTTACCGAAAGAGTATCCAGATAATACTCCCCCGGACGGGTCTCTTTGACCAATGTATACTTCTCATCCCGGCTTCGTCCAGGTCGATCCAGAATCGGCTGGTCCAGACGATCTGCTTCTCCGCCATCATAGGCTACCAGAATCCCCGCAATCAGCCCATCCTGCTCCATCACTGTCACATGACGATAGCTAATCCGGTTGTTTTCCTGTACATAGAACTCCTGCAAAATCTGCATCGCCTTCTCATGATCCGCCTCACCCGCTAGCGAGTAAGCAATGTCCCCGATCGCCTGATACAGCAAAAGAATAACCTGATCAGCATCTTCTATGCGTGCAGGTCTGATCAGAGGAGATGTTTCGTGGTGATCTAATTGCATTTTGGAATTATTCATCAGATTAACATGTTGAACAGATTTAGATTTTTGTTCAGTTCGGTATAGGCGATACCTTTGCGGTTCATGCGTTCAATGAGCGGGTGGTAATCTTCCTTGTACATCAGCTCGATGCCCACCAAGGCAGGGCCATTTTCCTTATCATGCTTTTTCGTATATTCAAACCGGGTGATATCATCATTCTTCCCTAGAACTTCCTCCAGGAATTCACGTAAAGCTCCTGCACGCTGCGGGAAATTAACCATGAAATAATACTTCAGACCTTCATAGATCAGGGAACGTTCCTTGATCTCCTGCATCCGGTCGATATCGTTGTTCCCGCCACTAATAACACAGACCACCGTCTTGCCCACGATTTGCTCACGATATTGCTCAAGCGCCGCAACAGCCAAGGAACCGGCAGGCTCGACAACGATCGCATTTTCATTATAGAGTTCCAGAATAGTTGTGCAGGCTTTGCCTTCTGGCACTTTCACAATGTCATCAAGTATACTGTTGCAGATATCAAAGGTGAGATCGCCAACCCGTTTCACCGCTGCACCATCCACGAATTTATCAATATCATCCAACGTCACAACCTGTTTGCGGAACATCGCCTCACTCATGGAAGCTGCCCCAAGTGGCTCAACTCCAATGATGCGTGTCTCTGGACTCACGGTCTTCATGTAGGTTCCCACGCCGGCTGCCAACCCTCCGCCACCAATTGTCACGAACACATAGTCGGCATTCTCATCGAGACTTTCCATGATTTCCATCGCTACCGTACCATTACCTGCAATAATCTTCGGTTGATCAAAAGGATGGATAAACGTCATGCCCTGTTCGTCACATGCACGCATCGCTTCAGCATAAGCGTCATCATACGTATCCCCGATCAGCACCACTTCAACGTTGTTTCCACCAAAGCGACGCACCTGCTTCACCTTCTGGTTCGGTGTTGTACTCGGCATGAAGATTTTGCCGTTAATTCCAAGGGCATTACAGCTAAAAGCAACACCCTGAGCATGGTTGCCCGCACTTGCACAGACAATACCCTTCTCCATCTCGGCTGGTGTCAGACTGCGAATCATATTATAGGCGCCCCGAATTTTGAACGAACGCACCACTTGAAGGTCTTCCCTTTTCAGATACACATTACAGTTATATTTGGCCGACAATACAGCATCCCGCTGTAACGGCGTTCTAACAATGACCTCACGCAGCACATGATGTGCGCGTACGATATCTTCCATGCCAACACTGGCACGACCGGGACTTGTGGTTCCCGTTGGTTCTTGTTCAACTGGTTTCATGTTGTCTCCACACTCCGCTTTTATGGTCTATATATGTTGAACTAAATTTTATTTACACTGACACTACGATGACAGAATAACCCTCCAATCGCTGTTATCCCCAGATTTTTTCGATTCCCTTTTCTCAAGGGAAAAATCCGGTGATAGCGTATGCTTCCGATGCAGCTTTCTTTCAGAAAGCTTTTAGACGAACGCTTCGCTTTTTCAGGTTCTTTCTGTCCTCTCCGTTATCGTGTAAATCATTAAATTCAACTTATCTAGCAATGTCGCGCACTGCTTTTCTTTGTATTGTATCACTTTTGTTCTGTTCTTGCGCCTGAGCTCACATCATTTATCATTCGTACAATTTCATTAATAATGACCTGAGGGTCTGTATACATAACCATATGTCCCGATTGATCGGCCCCAATCCATCTCGCATTGGATAGCTGGCTCACCGTCTGGCGATGCGCCGTGATGAGGGCAGGTCTGATTTTCCCCTCTCCCTTGCCCGGGTTCGTACCCGAGATCACGCTAACTTCCAGATTACCCAGAGCCGGAGGATGTTCCAGCAACGCTGCCATGTCATCCAGAAATGTTTTGCCTTCCGCAAGCATCGTGCTGGCTGCCCGTACAGTGAAATCCTCCTTGAGGTGATCCGCTGCCACATCGTCAGGCTGAACACTTCCAGCTTTGCTGCCAAGCATCTTATATAAGCCAGTTCGCGCCATGATTGGAATAATGAAACCATTGATGGCAAAGCTCTTTTTAGCAAGCTTGGAAAAATACATTTCGCAATGCTCGTCTGATGGATCTACCAGGATAATGCCATGTAATCGAGATAGATGTGCAGCTGCCGCAGCCCGTACAATCGGACCGCCCCAGCTATGTCCAACCAGAATGAATGGGCCCGGGCCCAGAGCTGTCAGCAGTTCTCCAAGATCCCCTGCAATGCGTTCAAGGCTGCGGGGAGCCGAGTCGACATCACTTCGTCCCGCCCCTGCCCTGTCATACACGACAGCACGTGCATGCTCAGCAATGGCTGGTGCAACCAGTCCCCAGTTTGATCTGGAGGCGCCCATACCGGACTCAAATACAACCGTCAGCTCTCCTGTTCCCCTGGACATATAATGTAGTTTGCGACCATCACGGGTCTGAACAAACGCACTTGAACCAAACGTATGTGAGCTAGGATTAGGATCCATGTTCCCTCCTGATTACAAGCATAGTCATCTTTCACCGAATCTAATTGAAAATGATTATCAATTACTTCATTATAGAATAATCCATGCTATACGACAACCATATTGCTTCATCAAGTTACAGCAGTCCTGTCTCCTCTGTCACGTTGCAAGGATCATCCCTATCCCACCGTTTCGGTAACCCTCCTTTTTCCTTATACAAAAAGAAAACCCGATCCATGATCGGATCGGGTAAATGTACCAGCTACTAAACGGCTGGCCCTCATATACACCTTCCTGTTGCTTCGTGCGCAGTGCCTGCACGGATTGCACATTCGTTTAATCCAAGGATGGACAAATCTCGGTTTAAGGCCGCTGCCCCTTATCCCCGAATACCATGATCCTTGTTGTTCAGCTGCTCCAGAAGTTCATTCATCGCTTCTTCCGTCATGGCCCCACCGCTAAACGCAACCAGTGCTCGTAGCGGCATATATTTCATCATCGCATCCATCATATCTGCATGATCCCCGGCATCATCACCGCCGAACCCACTGGCTTCCTTGAATTGTTGCAAAGCCTGGTCCAGTAGCTGTTTATGGGCCGGATCACGCTGGATATCACCCAATGTACTATTACGCGTATAGGTTGGAAGGAATGTCGCTGTAGACTCTACATTCACACGTGTGTGCACATGAATGTCCCGTGAGGAACTGCCTACCTGAATCTCGAACTCTCCGGTCTCCACATGCCAGTCCTTCATATCTACGTTGTAATAGGCGAATGAACGTTTGTTTAGTGTGAAGCTCACCACTTTGGACTCTCCAGGTTCAAGGGCCACCTTCGCAAATCCTTTCAATTCTCTTACCGGACGAATAACTGTGCTCTCTACATCGCTGACATACAACTGTACAATCTCCTTGCCCGCTCTGTCACCGGTATTGGTGACCCTTACTTGCACATTCACCTCATCCTGATCGGTCAGTTCTGTGCGATCTACCTTCAGATCAGCATATTCAAATGTCGTATAACTCAGTCCATAACCAAACGGGAACAGTGGCTCCAGCTCTTTTTTGTCATAATAGCGGTAACCAACAAAGATGCCTTCCCGGTAATCGACACGATCCCCTTCGCCCGGGAAATTCAAGTAGGATGGATTATGGCTGAGCTTGGCAGGGAACGTCTCCGCCAGTTTACCGGACGGATTCACCTCACCATACAGCAGATCAGCTATCGCTCCACCAACAGCCTGTCCACCAAGATAAGCTTCGAGCACGGCTTGCACCTGCGGTAACCAAGGCATCTCTACTGGAGATCCGTTGCTCAGCACAACGACGACACGTGATTGAACCTTCGCAATCTCTTCAATCAGACGAATATGATTGTCAGGCAGACGCAAATGGGCACGATCATACCCTTCGGATTCATAACGATCCGGCAATCCAACAAACACAACAGCGGTATCCGCTGACTGTGCTGCCTGAACAGCCTCATGCATCAATGTCTCATCCACATCATCCGCTTCAATCCGATAACCTGGGGCATACGAGAAGGTTACACTTTCGCCAGCCACCTGTGTCATCTCTTCCACAATATCATCCACTTTGGTCGGATTAATGTGGGAACTTCCCCCGCCCTGGAAGCGAGGTTTACGCGCAAATGCCCCGATTATCGCCACATCGCCTTCACGCCCAAGCGGCAGGATACCTTCTTCATTTTTCAGCAAAACCATACTCTCGGCTGCCACCTTACGCGCAAGTTGGTGATGCTCATCCTTGTTATATGTAGCCCCATCTTGCTTTTGATCAACGGCATTAAAGATCAGCGTAAGCAGACGCTCCACCGCCCGATCCAGCTTGTCCAGCGGCAGTTGTCCGCTTTCTACGGCATCGATCAATTTACGCTCACCGATTCCACCACTTGTTGGCATCTCCAGTTCCAGTCCTGCTGCAAGAGCGTCTGCACGTTCATTGACCGCACCCCAGTCTGATACCACAAGACCTTCGTGTCCCCATTCGTCTTTCAGGATATCCGTAAGCAACCATTCATTCTCACCTGCATACGTACCGTTCACCTTATTGTAAGAACACATCACCGTCCACGGCTGTCCATCCTTCACTGCACCTTCAAAGCTCGCCAGATAAATTTCACGCAGCGTCCGTTCATCCACCACCGCATCAATCGACATACGCCGTTCTTCCTGATTATTAACTGCAAAGTGTTTGAGAGACGTACCCACACCCTGGCTCTGCACACCCTGAATATGACCGGTAGCCATCTGCGTAGATAACAACGGATCTTCGGAAAAGTATTCAAAATTACGTCCACCCAATGGGGAACGTTTAATATTTACACCCGGTCCAAGTAATACCGCTACATCCTCGGCCTGACATTCCTCTCCCAAAGCCACCCCGACCTGACGCGCCAGCTCCTTGTCCCATGAACTAGCCAATCCTGCCGCAGACGGGAAACAGGTTGCAGGCACACTCGACGTTAGCCCAAGATGATCCGCACTCCCATCCTGCTTGCGAAGCCCATGAGGTCCGTCCGTCACCATGATGGATGGAATGCCAAGACGCTCCACCCCTTTCAGATGCCAAAAGTCCAGGCCCGAGCACATACCCGCTTTTTCTTCCAGTGTCATCCGCTGTACCAGTTCCTTGATGTTACGTTCCACATTAACCCCTCCAGTTCATGATGTTGATACATAGCTATATCACTAAGCATACAAGGTTATCTACTACACATTCAAATGTTTACCCGGTTAGTAACGGTTACATAACACCAGTCAATCATTTCCTCTTCCTAACGATGACTAAATAAAAAGAAAAAACAGCCCGATCTTCACGATCAGGCTGTCTCTATACGTTTCATAACCGTCTATCCACCCAATTTACGCCTGAGTCTTAAACCAAGCTGCCGCAGCTTCTGCCTCAGTACGAGTCAACTGATGACCCTGACGCTCCCAATGCGTGTTTACATCGGCACCTGCACCGCTGAGCAGCGAAGCAAGTTCCTCGGTTTCACGTCTTGGTACAATCGGATCGTTCTCGCCCGCACCAATGAACACAGGCAGACCTTTCAGATCCGGCAGTTCGAGTCCGCGCAACGGTACCATCGGGTGATGCAGAATTGCACCTTTGAATACGTCTGCTTGATGGAAGATCAAGCTTGCCGCAATGTTGGCACCGTTAGAGTAACCCAGTGCATACACGTTGGACCGATCAAAACCGTATTCCACCGCAGCTGCATCTACAAAAGATCCCAGCTCTGCCGTACGAGCAATCAGATCTTCTTCATCAAAAATGCCTTCGGCCAGGCGGCGGAAGAAACGGGGCATCCCGTTCTCCGATACATTACCCCGCACCCCAAGTATGCCAGCTCCTGGTGCGATCATCTCCGCCAGACCGATCAGATCATTCTCGGTTCCGCCTGTGCCATGAAGCAACAGGATTGTTGGCGCATCCGGCTGAGCACCTGCTTTATAGATATGTTTCATTGTATTGGTTGTGGTCATGATTTGGACTCTCCTTTCCATTCACGTACTTCAATTCGTGGCAACAATTGTTCAATCTGCTCACGCTGTGGTTCATACCATTCAGGCAACATCAGTTTCTCACCCATGCTCTCTGCTGGTTCATCCCGTGCAAATCCCGGAGGATCCGTAGCCAGTTCGAACAGTATACCACCCGGCTCCCGGAAATACACAGCGTTGAAGTATTGACGGTCAATGACTGGCGTTGGATGATATCCGGATTGTTCAAGATCCTGCTGAATTTGTTCATGTTCCACGTAATCTTTGGCACGCCATGCAATATGGTGAACCGTTCCGGCTCCACCAATCCCGCGTTGGATACCTGTGGACTGAATATCAATGATCTGACCAATATCGCCGCTTGCCTGAAGACGAAGGAGTCCGTTCTCTTCACCGACTTGCTCCAGACCCAGTTTGCTCACCAAGACGTCCATGGTTTTCTCAGGAACGTGGCTGAACAATACGGCTCCGCCAAATCCTTTGATGGCATGCTCCGGTGTCACACCGTTGAAACTCCAGTTGCTTGGCTGACCGCCTTCACGCTCAACCAGTTCAAGCAACAGACCGCCTTTGTCGAAGAAACGAATGTACTGCTCACCAAATCTGGTTTTATTTTCATATGGAATATCGAAGGAAGCAAGACGTTCTTTCCAGAAAGGCAGGCTTCCTACAGGAACCGCATATACGGTAACTCCAGTCTGACCTGACCCAATGACACCTCTTCTTGAATTCTGCTGTGGGAAAAAGGTAATGATTGTGCCCGGTGCACCCTGCTCATTCCCGTAATACAAGTGATACACGTCCGGTGCATCAAAGTTTATTGTTTTTTTCACCAGTCTGAGCGCCAACACAGCTGCATAAAAATCAACGTTTTTCTGCGCATCGTCAACAAAAGCTGTAATATGATGAATTCCTGAAGTTCTGAACATAATCTCCACTCCCTTGGTTTATTTACACAGACACTACGATGACAGAATAACCTTCCAATCGCTCTTATCCCCAGATTTTTTTGATTTCTTTTCCTAAGGGAAAATCCGGGGATAAAGGCGAACGCTTCGCTTTTTTAGGTTTTTTCTGTCCTCTTCGTTACGTGTAAGTTATTAGTTCGACTTATTTTGCTTCTTTTATTTATTGGTTTCTATTATTTATCTTTAAATTAAGATTCTTTAAATTTATATTAATCCATTGGACCACATTATGCAAGCTTTTATTTTAAAATTAAGATTTAATGCAAAAAGCAGGCCCCGATCACTCCGGGAACCTGCTTAGCGTATAACGATTGATTAGGTTGCTTCGTATTCCTGTATCACTTTTGTATTGCTGCTTCTTAAACCAGTTTAATTCTTTTTGGTGGATTCACCAAATCTTTATGCTCGTATTCATCCTTGATATCTCCGACAATCTCTTCAAGGATATCCTCCATCGTAACCATACCTACCGTAGCACCTGCCTCGTTTTTCACGGTTGCAATGTGTACACGGCTTTGCTGCATCTGGATCAGTACATCCTTGATTGGAGAACGCTCGGAGAAACTCGGTGTATTGTGAACAAATGTCTCCATATTGAAATCTCTGCCCGCAGCCACACTCGTCAGCATTTCTTTGGTATTAATAAAGCCAACAAAATGTGCCTGATCCCCATTTGCAATAACAGGGTATCGCGTGTATTCATGTCGATTTAGCGTCTCAATGATCTGATCAATCGGCATTTCCTTATTCAGAGTAACAATTTTATCTCGTGGAATCATAATCTCCTGAAGCAGACGCTCATCAAAAGCAAAAATGTTTTTGAGATAGTCCAGCTCCGTCTGGTTGATCTCGCCACTCTCGTAGCTCTGTGCCATAATCAGCTTCAGCTCTTCTTCGGAGTGAACGGTATCATGCCCGGCAGGTTTTACACCAAATATGCCAAGCAACAGACGAGCAGCTCCATTTAGCGCGTAGATGAATGGATTCATGATTTTACCGAACCAATACAGTGGTGGTGCCAGCAACAGCGTCATTCTCTCTGCAAACTGAATCGCCAGGGTTTTCGGTGCCAATTCACCAATAACCACGTGCAGGAACGTAATGATCGCCAGAGCAATACCATAGGAAAGCACGGTAGACAATGCCGCTGGTACTTCCATTCGCTCAAAGAGCGGATGCAGCATTTTCTCAACAGTAGGTTCACCCAAGGCTCCCAATACCAGTGCCGTGATGGTGATCCCCAATTGACATGCCGACAGATAATAATCCAGGTTGTGCGCCACTTTTTTGGCCAGTACTGCCTTTTTGTTGCCTTCCGAGATCAATTGATCGATTCGGGACATCCGTACTTTAAGAATTGCAAATTCGGCTCCAACGAAAAAGGCTGTCAGACCTATAAATACGGCTACTAAAAATAAATTCAAGGCTATTATTCCGTCCAATGATTTCCCTCGGGTTGAGGGATTCACCTCCATTAAATTTTAAAATAAGGTTTGCACGAGTGACGTTCCGGTGACGGCTCGTTCTTCCGATCGCCATTGCCTCCAAATTTTCCTGATTGTTGTTTTCAAAGGTTTAAAATTGGTTTGCAAACGCGAACGCTACGCTTCTTCAGAATCGATTCCGTCCCCCTACACTGTTACGTTGCCAAAACGTTTTAAATTCTGAGGGCAGTAGCCAAATAGGCAGTTAAACCCTAGATTACAGTCATGATCGAACCAACCAAGATCACGCCAGATCGCTAGTAGCTTCCTCAACCTGTGCGCCGCTCACTCGTTCCAGAAGAACTTGTTTGATGTGATAGTTTTCGGTATCCACAACGGTCCAGACATAATCGCCGTGTTCTACCGTGTCTCCTTTTTCCACACCTACACCCTTCTGGTATTGAATCCATCCAGCAACGGTATCCATCTCTTCATTACCTTCAAAGCTAAGTCCGAACTGCCGCTCCACTTCATCCAAAAGTACCCGGCCATTAATGAGATATTGATTCTCTCCGGTCTCCTGAATATCGGCCACCTCATCGGCATCGAATTCATCGCGAATCTCACCGACAAGTTCCTCCAGAATATCCTCCATCGTAATGATACCCGAGGTACCCCCATATTCATCCACGACCACGGCCATGTGTACACGTTCCTGCTGCATTTTAATCATTGCATCCTGGATACTTGTAACTTCGGAAACAAATGGGATCTCACGAACGAACTCGCTTAGTTGATACGATCTTGCGGCTACCATGTCAGGCAAAATCTTTTTCACATTCACAACGCCGATAATGCGGTCCTTGTCCCCATCCTCGATGACAGGGTAACGTGAGTAGTTATGTTCATCCAATATAGGAATAATATCGTCATAGGTCATATCCTGATCTAATGTCACCAGTTCTGTACGAGGTACCATGATGTCTTTGGCATCACGTTCATCGAACACAAATACATTTTCCAGATATGAAAGCTTGGTCTTGTTGTTCTCGTCACCTTCATAACTCTGGTTCATGATGATTTTGATCTCATCCTCCGAGTAGGCTTGATCATGTTTGGCAGGCTTCACACCGAATCCTCGCAGAAGAACACGTGATGTTCCATTAAGCGCCCAGATGAACGGATACATGATTTTACCAAACCAGTATAGCGATGGGGCGAGCATTAATGTCAGTTTTTCTGAAAATTGAATCGCCAACGTTTTCGGTGCCATCTCACCAACAACCACGTGCAAGAACGTGACGAGGATAAAGGCGATCGCATAGGAAGCAATCGACGAGATTGAAGCAGGTACATCTAAATAATTGAATACCGGATATAACAATCTCTCAACCGTCGGTTTTCCGAGCGCTCCCAGTCCCAGTGCAGTGACCGTAATACCGAGCTGACAGGCTGACAGATAATAATCCAGGTCCGAGACAACTTTTTTAGCCAATACGGCCTTTTTATTGCCCTCCGCGACCAGTTGATCCACTCTTGATGTACGAATTTTGACTACAGCGAACTCCGATGCTACGAAAAATGCAGTCAATGCAATCAAGATAATAAGTAAAGCGATATTCAATATGGTAATTATGTCCAATGATTTCCCCGGTTCTCAGGGATTCACCTCCAGAGATAGTTACAGCGTGATCCGTTAACTGTGTTAACCATTCATCAACTGTTAGTCTTTCAACACGACGTCTGCCTTATATAAAATTGATTTCAATGATATCTTTTGTATAAGTCTTACGTTTGACCTTGTAAAATTACAAAACAGGAATTCAAGATGAAGTCAATGACTTGCAGAAACTTCTTCATTCAAATCGGGTTACCCCTCATGCTGTCAATTGTTCCTCGCTTAACTCCACCTAGATTCGCCATTTGGACAATTTACAATATCGCCTACCCAATAGATATCCACCTCCCCTCGTACTCATTCCTGTTTCCGAAAAGTATACCATGTTTCCCGCTCAACCATCCAGTTGCACGTTATGGTTTGCCACAAGCTTACAGTATAATGTTCACAAATTAGTCTCTATGTATGTTACGTACTTTATATAATATGATTGATATTACCTCGTAATGTGATATTGTTCACATGTTTAGTATAGTCCAATTTATAAAAATACTACCCCTTACTTTAGGGCATTAAACATGCCGGATCTCCCTGATTTAATCCCGTTTTGAATCTTCCCCATATTCTTTCCCGTATAAAACAAGTCCGGCCGTATGCACAAGATACATCTATATACGTAGCAAAGAGCCCGCAAGATGCAAATACCTTTCCGGTATACATCTTTACGGGCTCTTATACTCATTCTATACGAGTGCTTTGGCAGCAATATCCGCTCGCTGATGTTTACCATCAAAATGGATACGCTCCGCCTGTTGATAAGCTTTGTTTCTAGCTTCGGCAATATCCGCACCAAGGCCAACTACACCCAGGATCCGTCCACCATTCGTAACCCAGTCTCCCGCTTCACTACGCGCTGTACCTGCGTGGAATACCACGGCGTCATCTACTTGGTTCAGTCCTTCAATGACTACACCTTTGGCATAAGGACCCGGATAACCTCCTGAAGCAAGCACCACACATACTGCGGCTTCATCACTCCATTCAATCTCAATATCAGCCAGCTTTCCATGGACGGTTGCCCAGAAGATATCGAACAAGTCACTCTTTAGGCGTGGCAATACGACCTGTGTTTCCGGATCACCAAAACGTGCGTTGAACTCAATCGTTTTGGGCTTACCATCTGGCGAGATCATCAGTCCGGCAAATAATACCCCCTGGAATGGGCGTCCCTCGGAAACCATCGCTTTGGCCGTTGGTTTGATGATCGTCTCCACGGCTTCCTCAATAATAGAAGCAGGGATATGTGGTAATGGTGAGTATGTACCCATACCGCCTGTGTTTGGCCCCTGATCATTGTCGAATACAGGTTTGTGATCCTGTGCCGCCGCCATCGGGCGAACCGTCTCCCCATCAACAAAAGCCAGAATGGACATTTCCTGCCCTGCGAGGAATTCCTCGATGATGACTTTGGCTCCCGCTTCACCAAATACTTTGTCCACCATGATACTGCGAAGTGCCTGATCAGCCTCTTCACGCGAATAAGCTACGGTCACACCTTTGCCCGCTGCCAGTCCATCTGCCTTGATGACAACCGGAATTGCTTGCTCATTCAGGTATGCTTGAGCTTGTTCGTAGTTGTCGAATTTTTCATAGGCTGCGGTTGGAATGTTGTATTTGTGCAGCAGGTCCTTCATGAACGTTTTACTTCCTTCGATCTCTGCTGCATTACGACGGGGTCCGAATACCGGAATACCTGTCGAATCAAATGCATCCACAATCCCATCCGCAAGCGGATCATCCGGACCAATAACCACCAGACCTACTTTAAGCTCTACAGCAAGAGCCGTTAGTTTATCGAATTCATTCACCGCAATGGCATGACACTCAGCCAGCTGAGCAATGCCTGCATTTCCCGGTGCACAGTGAATCTTGTCTACCTTTGGACTCTTCGCCAGTGCCCAGATGATTGCATGCTCTCGGCCACCGCCGCCTACTACCAGAATATCCATTCGTTCTGTTCCCCCTCCGTGCATAACTGGATTCGTTACGCTATCGCGTGTTGAAAAAACTAAAAAAGAGGGGGTGTACCATAAGTCATAAGTATGACTGGCGACACCCCTTATTAAACCTTTTTCGTTCTAGTGTTTGAAGTGACGAACGCCTGTGAAGACCATGGCAATTCCGTATTCATTCGCTACTTTGATGGATTCTTCATCTTTGATCGAACCACCCGGTTGAATTACCGCTGTAATTCCGGCTTTTGCTGCCAGTTCCAGCGTATCACCCATTGGGAAGAACGCATCAGATGCCAGAATAGCACCTTTTGCTTGCTCGCCCGCTTGTTCAATCGCAATTTTGGCTGCACCCACACGATTCATTTGTCCAGCGCCCACACCCACTGTCATGTCATTCGCAGCAAGCACAATAGCGTTGGATTTCACGTGTTTAACTACTTTCCAGCCAAACAATAGCTGTTTCAGTTCTTCTTCCGATGGCGCACGATCGGTTACCACGTTCAGCTCGCTCGCTTCGATGGAGTGTACATCGGACTGTTGCACGATCATACCACCGTCGATGGACGTTACCACGAATTGGCTCTCCCGTTTACGAGCAGCATTCAGTTCACCCGTTTTGAGCAAACGAATGTTTTTCTTCTTCGTCAGGATATCGAGAGCCTCTTGTGTAAAGTCAGGAGCAAGTACGATTTCCAGGAAAATCTCGCTCAATTTGCCTGCTGTGTCGCTGTCGATAATGCGGTTCGCTGCCACAATGCCACCAAAGATAGACGTTGGATCTGCAGCATATGCCTTGCTGTAGGCTTCATAGATACTTGCGCCAATACCTACGCCGCATGGGTTCATATGTTTAACCGCCACAACTGCCGGTTCTTCAAATTCTTTGACAATCTGCAATGCTGCGTTCGCATCGTTGATGTTATTATAAGACAACTCTTTGCCGTGCAATTGCTCGGCTGTTGTCAACGTATCTTGAGCAGCCAGCGGTTTGCGGTAGAATGCCGCCTGCTGGTGTGGATTTTCGCCGTAACGCAAATCTTGGA
The DNA here is from genome assembly GCF_037975265.1 of Paenibacillus sp. FSL P4-0176. Taxonomy (NCBI): domain Bacteria; kingdom Bacillati; phylum Bacillota; class Bacilli; order Caryophanales; family Paenibacillaceae; genus Paenibacillus; species Paenibacillus sp. FSL P4-0176. Next base: position 846,971 of record NZ_CP150242.1, on the reverse strand, counting down.
GTTTTTCGTAAGTAACCGTTAGACGCTCTGGCAATGGATCGCCATTTACGTTGGACAGGTAGTCGGAGATGAGTGCATCGTAAGCCGCCGTATGACGGAACACTTTTGCCGCAAGCCGTTTGCGAGTTTCGAGAGTGGTATCTCCATCGTTGCGCACTTCCTCCAGCACTTGGCTGTAATCAGATGCGTCTACAACGACACTGACAAAGGTATGGTTTTTGGCTGCCGAGCGAAGCATCGTTGGACCGCCAATATCGATGTTCTCGATGGCATCTTCGTATGCTACGTCCGGTTTCGCAATAGTCTCTTGGAATGGATACAGGTTCACGACAACAAGATCGATATAGCCGAGACCGAGTTCTTCCATCTGGCGTGTGTGCTCTTCGTTATCACGCACAGCCAACAACCCACTATGAACTGCCGGATGCAATGTTTTGACACGTCCGTCCATGATTTCGGGGAATCCGGTCACATCCGAAATTCCGATGACAGGTACGCCTTCCTTCGACAACAGGCTGCTTGTACCTCCTGTCGAAATAATCTCCACACCCATTTGCGACAGCTCGCGGCAAAAGTCCACGATGCCCGTTTTATCCGATACGCTAACCAGCGCTCTTTTGATACTCACAATATGCTCCTCCTTTAATGTCCCATGGCTTCGCGTTTCCTGACGAAACACAGCCGATTTATTTCCCGAGAAATATCACAAAATGCGTACCAATATTCGACTTCTGTTATAGAAGTTGAACCAAGATGTTTACACGGGACACTCCGATGACAGAACAACCTTCCAATCGCTGTTATCCCCAGATTTTTTGATTCCCTTTTCTTAAAGGGAAAATCCGGTGATAAAGGCGAAGCGTATGCTTCCGATGCAGCTTTCTTTCAGAAAGCTTTTAGCTTCGCTTTTTCAGGTTTTTTCTGTCCTCTCCGTTAATGTGTAAAAAAATTCAACTTATATCAAACCGGTTTGTTAACAGTCACGTGACGTCCGTCTAACTGAACCAGACCTTGCGCGAACCAGGAAACAACTTCAGGGTATAACTGCTGTTCAGCCGCATGAATGGAACGGCTGATTGACTCAGGCGTATCCTCTGGCAAAATGGGAACCGGATGCTGGGCAATAATCGGTCCGGTATCCATGCCTCCGTCCACAAAATGCACGGTCACGCCCGTAACTTTCACGCCGTATTCCAATGCCTGTCCAATCGCATCCTTACCTGCAAATGCCGGTAGCAAGGACGGATGAATGTTAATCAACCGCCCTGCGTAACGATCCACCACAACGGAAGTCAGCAATCTCATATATCCGGCAAGAACGACCAGGTCGATCTTTTTGGATTCAAGCACTTCCACGATCTCTGACTCATAGGCTTCACGGGAAGCATAATTTTTCGGAGTAAACAGATGACATTCCACGCCTGCGTCCTGTGCCCGCTGCACAACACGTGCAGATGGTTTATCACACACGAGCAGATCAACGGATGCATTCAGCCCACCATTCCGTACTGCATCGACCAATGACTGAAAGTTAGTCCCTTCACCCGAGGCAAATACAGCTATGCGGTAGTTCGCCATTAAACATCCGCTCCCGTGAAGGTTACTCGCGCATCTCCTTCAGTAACACGTCCAATGATGTACGCTTCTTCACCAGATGCTTTCAGTTGTTGCAGCGCTTCCGATGCATCTGCTTCATTAACGACCAGTATAAGCCCAACACCCATGTTAAATGTGGTGAACATGTCACGGTTCGAAACAGCACCCTTTTCCTGTAACAGGTTGAAGATTGGCAGGATCGGCCAAGAGCCGTAGTCAATATCCACATTCACGTTGCTAGGCAACATACGTGGGATATTCTCGATGAAACCACCACCTGTAATGTGAGCCATACCTTTTACTTTTACCTTTTCCAGCAAGGACAACAGGGGTTTAACATAGATCTTTGTAGGTTCCAACAGTGAATCTCCCAGCTTACCACCCAGTTCCGCTACTTCATCATGCAGATCAAGTCCCGCATCTTCCAACAAAAGTCTGCGTACCAGCGAGAATCCGTTACTATGCACACCGCTGGAAGCAAGTCCAATCACTGTGTCGCCAGGGACGATGGTTGTACCATTGATGATCTTCGCTTTGTCCACGATCCCCACCGTGAATCCGGCAATATCGTATTCGCCTTCACTGTACATGCCCGGCATCTCCGCCGTCTCGCCACCGATCAACGCACAACCAGATTGATGACACCCTTCAGCGATACCCGCGACAATAGCTTCAATTTTCTCAGGAATGACTTTGTCACATGCCAGATAGTCGAGGAAGAAGAGTGGTTCTGCACCCTGTACCACAATGTCGTTCACACACATCGCTACCGCGTCGATTCCGATGGTATCGTGACGGTCCATGGCAAATGCAATTTTCAGCTTGGTGCCTACGCCGTCTGTACCGGATACAAGCACCGGCTCATCGTATTTATCTTTGTTCAAACCGAACAGGGCACCGAATCCACCCAGATCAGTCATCACTTCCGGACGGAAGGTACGCTTCACGTGTTTTTTCATCCGTTCAACCGCTTCATTACCTGCCGCGATATCAACGCCGGCCTTTTTATATGCTTCAGACAAGTGGAATCATCTCCTTTTTTTTCGCCCCACCTAAATCCTCCCGCCCGGGAGGACCCCATAGGACCTTGGCAGGCCCTCTGGACACCCGCCAAAAAAGCGGTGCAGAGGTGGCTGGTGTGATCTTGCTATGGTTGGTTCGTGCGTGATCTCGCGGGATTGTTCGCCGATTCCGTTGGCTGCAAGCCATCGGTCGGCGAACCCCGCTCAGCTACGCTGCGGGCAAGCCCGCTGGGCAGCTGCTTCGCCTAGCTGCCCTGGCCCCTGTTGCTCCGCAAGGCGGGGCTTAAGGGCTCGGGCTAGGCCCGGGGGCAGCTGCTTCGCTTGGCTGCCTAGCCCCTGTTGCACCGCAAAGCGGGGCTTGAGGGCTCGGGCTAGGCCCGGGGGCAGCTGCTTCGCTCGGCTGCCTAGCCCCTGTTGCTCCGCAAGGCGGGGCTTAAGGGCTCGGGCTAGGCCCGGGGGCAGCTGCTTCGCCTGGCTGCCTGGCCCCTGTTGCTCCGCAAGGCGGGGCTTAAGGGCTCGGGCTAGGCCCGGGGGCAGCTGCTTCGCCTGGTTGCCTGAGCCCCTGTTGCTCCGCAAGGCGGGGCTTAAGGGCTCGGGCTAGGCCCGGGGGCAGCTGCTTCGCCTGGTTGCCTGAGCCCCTGTTGCTCCGCAAAGCGGGGCTTAAGGGCGTGGGCTTGGCCCGGGGCAGCTGCTTCGCCTGGCTGCCTAGCCCCTGTTGCTCCGCAAGGCGGGGCTTAAGGGCTAACAGCTGCAACCGAATTTTTCCTCGCCGCCAAAATCGAGGCGGGTTGGGTAATCATGATCAAAACATGCGAGACATAGTCCGCCCTTCGGATCATCCTGATTATCTCCCTGAATCGATGCAATCAGTCCATCCGGACTGAGGAACTCTAGGGAGTCAGCATTAATTTCACGGCAAATTTCTTCCACCGACAACTGTGAAGCAATTAATTCACGGCTGTCAGGCGTATCAATACCGTAGAAACACGGGTTTTTGAAAGGTGGTGATGTAATCCGTACATGTACTTCCGTTGCTCCTGCATCACGTAGCATGTTCACGATCCGTCGGGAAGTTGTTCCCCGTACGATGGAGTCGTCAATCATGACCACACGTTTGCCTTCCACAACGCGACGCACAGCGCTCAACTTCATCTTCACGCCCTGCTCCCGCAATTCCTGGCTTGGCTGGATAAACGTACGTCCAGTGTATTTATTCTTGATCATACCCATTTCATACGGAATACCTGTCTGTTCAGCATATCCAATGGCCGCCGAGATGCTGGAATCTGGTACCCCCGTAACCAAGTCCGCATCCACAAACGACTCAATCGCCATCCGGCTTCCCATCCGTTTACGGGCCGCATGCTGGTTCGTACCATTCATATCACTATCCGGACGAGCAAAATAAATATATTCCATCGCGCATAATGCCTTGCGGTGTTTGTGATGATCAAAGCGATCCTCGTGCAGACCATCTGCATCCAGCACAAGCAGTTCACCCGGTTCAATGTCACGGATTAGCTCTGCGCCGATTGTTTCCAGTGCACACGTCTCAGATGCAAACAAATACGCATCTCCCAGCTTACCCATCGTCAGCGGACGAAGTCCGTGCGGATCGGAAGCCACGAGCAGTTTGTCATTGGTCATGATCAGAAATGCATAACCACCCACAATGCGCTGGAACGCCTCTTTTGCCGCTTCCACAAGCCCTTTGGAGGATCGTGCAATTAGATGCGCAATGACCTCAGTATCACTTGTTGTTTGGAAAATGGAACCGCTCTGCTCCAGCTCACGCCGGATCGTTGGTGCATTCACAATGTTTCCGTTGGTTGCTACTGCCAAATCGCCATCACGGTATTTAAATACCAATGGCTGTGCGTTTGTCAATTTACTGTCTCCACTTGTTGAATACCGGACATGTCCAATGGAAATATCCCCGGTCAACGTCTGCATCAGGTCTTTGGTGAATACTTCCTTCACCAGACCCATGCCGCGATGATAGTTAAACTGGCTGCCATCACTCACACACATGCCTGCACTTTCTTCGCCCCGATGTTGCAGCGCATGCAGTCCATAATAGGAGAGCGAAGCTGCGTCAGGGTGTCTGAACACCCCGAACACGCCGCATTCTTCTTTCAATTTGTCGAGTCCTTCCTTGCCGGACCCTTCATTATAATAATCGCCTGTCCACAACGGTCCTGTCGTCAGTTCATGAGACATGGAATCGCATCCTCCCAGACCTGAGCCAAACCTCCTACAGGTTCGCTCACGGCTGATGTTCCGTTCAATTCAATCGTCAGGTTACTTCCTTCTACACGTCCAATCACAGCTACGGGTACACCACGCTCACGTACAAATGCTTCAAGTTTACCCGCTTGCTCTGGCGTAGCCGACAACAAGATACGGGATTGGCTCTCACTGAATAGGGCGTGATCTGCACGCAATGCAGTCTCCACATTCACCTGTGCTCCTACGTTACCACTGATGCAAGACTCTGCGAGTGCAACAGCCAAGCCGCCTTCAGACAAGTCATGTGCAGAGCGAACGAGACCGGATTGAATAGCTTCCAGCACCGTGCTGAGCAACGCTTTTTCTGTTTGCAAGTTCAGTTCTGGTGGACGACCTTCCGTCTGACCATGAACCGCGTATTGCAGCTCGCTACCACCCAGTTCAGCTTTTGTTTCGCCGAGGAGGATGATAACATCACCTTCGGATTTGAATGCTTGCGTCGTGATATGATCCGTATCATGAACGAGACCTACCATACCGACAACTGGCGTTGGATAGATGGAGCCTTTGGCGTTTTCGTTATACAGACTTACGTTACCACCGATGACCGGTGTATCCAGCACACGACAAGCTTCCGCCATACCGTCTACCGCTTTCTCCATTTGCCAGAAAATATCCGGTTTCTCCGGGTTACCGAAGTTCAGGTTGTCCGTAATCGCCAGCGGCTCAGCACCGGAACATACAATGTTACGCGCTGCTTCACTTACGGCAATCCGTCCACCAACTTCAGGATCAAGGTACACATAACGTCCATTACAGTCCGTTGTCATCGCGAGACCTTTGCGTGTGCCACGAATCGTAACTACGGCTGCATCCGAACCTGGGCGAACGGCAGTGCTTGTACGCACCATGTAGTCGTATTGATCATACACCCATTTTTTACTAGCTACTGTTGGTGAAGCCAATACTTGTTTCAACGCTCCGCCGAGATCCGACACTTCGTCGTAACGAAGCGTGTCGATGGAAGCACTTTGCTCGTAGTATGCAGGTACAGAAGAAGGTTTGTCATACACTGGACATTCGTCAACCAGTGCCGTTACTGGCATATCTCCGACCACTTCGCCGTGGTGGATCAATTTCAGACGACCGTCATCCGTTACTTTACCAACTTTGGCACAGATTACGCCCCAACGTTCAAAGATTTCCATCGCCTGCGCCTCGTCCTTCGGCTCAACAACGAACAACATCCGTTCTTGGGACTCAGACAACATCATCTCGTAAGGTGTCATGCCTTCTTCACGCTGTGGTACCTGATCCAGATACAGTTCCAGACCGTTACCCGCTTTACTTGCCATCTCTGCACTCGAACATGTCAGACCAGCGGCACCCATATCTTGAATTCCCAGCACGATTCCCGTGTCGATCAATTCCAGACAAGATTCCATCACCAGTTTCTCCATAAACGGGTCACCGACCTGAACGGCTGTCCGTTGGGACTCGGATTCTTCCGTCAATTCAACCGATGCAAAGGTTGCTCCATGAATTCCATCACGGCCTGTTGGCGGACCAACATAATACACAGGGTTACCTACACCTTTAGCTACGCCGCGCTGAATCTTGTCATGATCAATCAGACCCACACACATGGCGTTAACCAGTGGATTGCCTTCATAGCTCTCATCAAACATCACTTCGCCACCAACGGTAGGAATACCGATACAGTTACCGTATCCAGCAATACCCGCTACCACATGTTCGAACAAATATTTAACGCGATCACTCTCCAGCTTACCGAAACGAAGGGAGTTCAGTATGGCTACCGGCCTTGCACCCATGGAGAAAATATCACGAATAATGCCTCCCACACCTGTTGCCGCACCTTGATATGGCTCAACCGCGGAAGGATGGTTATGGCTTTCAATTTTGAATACAACGGCCTGGTTATCACCGATATCGACGATACCGGCACCTTCACCAGGTCCCATCAGGACACGTGGTCCAGTGGTTGGGAAACGGCGCAGTAATGGCTTGGAGTTTTTATAAGCACAATGCTCGGACCACATTACACTGAACACACCAATTTCCGTGTAGTTTGGCTTACGCCCCATGAACTCACAGATCAGCTCATACTCGCTGTCAGATACGCCCATTTGTGCGTAAAGTTTATGTTCTGCGACCTGTTCTGCTGTTGGTTCCTTAGCGGATAGCTGCTGCGTCATGCCGATCCCTCCATGCTTTCAAAATAGATGTAAACATACGTTTGCCGTCTTCCGAACCAAACAGTGAATCCACTGCACGCTCTGGATGCGGCATCATGCCGACCACGTTTCCAGCCTCGTTACATACTCCTGCAATGTCACCCAGGGAACCGTTCGGGTTGGTACCATACGTAAATACGATCTGGTTGTTCGCTTGCAGACTCGCGAGCGTCTCCTCGTCGCAATAATAGTTTCCTTCACCGTGAGCAATCGGGATGATAATCTCTTCGCCCGGTGCATAGTCACGTGTAAATGGTGTATCTGCGTTTGCCACTTTCAATACCGTATCGTGACAACGGAATTTCAGGGAAGTGTTACGGATCAATGCACCTGGAAGCAATCCCGCTTCCGTCAGGATCTGGAATCCGTTGCAAATACCAAGAATATATTTACCTTGTTCAGCAGCCTTCGCTACCTCGTTCATTACCGGTGCAAAGCGGGAAATCGCTCCGCAACGCAAGTAGTCACCATAAGAGAAACCACCCGGAACTAAAATACAATCATAAGCCGATAGATCTGTAGCCGTGTGCCATACATAATCAACCTCTTGCCCAATGGCATCTTCCACTGCCTTATAACAGTCGATGTCGCAGTTGGAGCCAGGGAACACAAGAACTGCAAATTTCATGAGATTAACCCTCCAATTCGTAGCGGTAATCTTCAACAACGGTGTTGGCCAGCAACTTTTCACACATGACTTTCAATCGTTTCTCCGCTTCCGCACGATCTGTTGTATCCAGGTTCAATTCCATGACTTTACCGATCCGTACACTTTCCACTTCGTTGAATCCCATAGAATGCAGGGCTCCTTGAACAGCTACGCCTTGCGGGTCGAGTACGCTTTGCTTAATAGTGACATATACGGTTGCTTTGATCATGATCCTTATGTTCCTCCTCAGTAATGAACGGGATAAATGCTTTATGCTGTTAAAAATGGGGTGTGGAGCTTGCTCCGGGGCGGATTGTTCTTTCCGGTCGCTTGTTGTCCCCAGGTTTTTTGGATTGTTTTGGCCCGCTCTGCGGTCAAAACCCGGGGACAAAGGCGAACGCTATCGCTCCTTTAAGAACAATTCCGTCCCTCCGCTAGTCCATGCGACGTTTTTTAAAGGCCTAAACCTTTTACGTTGCACGGTGTTTAATGGTCTAGCCTGACCATTCCTTCAAAACAGTGAATGGTCTTTAAGTTACTTTAGTAATTAGTGAATTTAATTCTCTTAATTTTTCAGGCTTCCCCTACCTGTGGGAAGCCACCGCTCTTAATTGCCTCACCCACCAGTTTGAACACTGGCGGAGGGAAAGATTTGAGCTAGAGAAACGAAGTGCTCGCCTTTGCAACCGGAATGTTTCCTTTTGAAAAAAGGATTCCAATCAAAACATTCCGGGGGCAACAGCGATCGAAAGCCAAACTTTCCCATAGCCTCTCGCTCAAACGTTATTATTTCGTTAAACGGTTATAAATATCGACGTATCTTGCGGTTGTTGTCTCTACTACCTCTTGTGGAAGTGGATCAGGTTTGCTGTTCTTGTCCCAATCGGTTCCGGCGAGATAGGTGCGCACTGGCTCTTTATCCATACTGTCGATCTCGATGTCGAGTTCATAATTCTCTTTGGCCCAGAAGCGTGAAGCATCTGGGGTGAAGATTTCGTCAATCAGGATGACCGTGCCATCCACGATGCCGAACTCGAATTTGCAATCTGCCAGAATGATGCCACGCTGATCACAGTAATCACGTGCGAATTCGTACAGTCGTAGGCTTTTTTCCTGAAGCTCAACTGCGAGTGCGTCTCCCACCAGTTCTTTCATGCGATCCATTGGGATGTCCTCATCGTGACCCACATCGTTTTTGGCTGCCGGTGTGAAAATAGGAACTTCGAGCTTGGCGTTTTTGCGAAGTCCATCAGGCAGTTTAATGCCATTCACTTCACCACTCGTCTCGTATTGTCTCCATCCCCCACCCGTGATGTATCCACGCACGACACATTCAATATCAATGCGTTCTGCTTTGCGGGTTACCATGATGCGGTCTTTGAGCAATTCAGGGTCTGTGATGAGATCACCCAGTTGATTCACATCGGTATGAACGACGTGATTCTCCATCATGTCACCCGTCAGTTCGAACCAAAAGCTGCTGAGTTTATTCAGTACGTTTCCTTTCTCGGGAACTGCCGGGTCCAGCACGTAATCAAATGCCGAGATTCGGTCCGTAACCACGATCAGAAAATGTTCACCCAGATCGTATAATTCACGTACTTTTCCTTTATATAACAGAGGTGCTTTAACGAGATCTGCCGCAGTGGACAGTGCCATGGGCTCACCTTCTTTCAGGAGATGTAAAGTATACGTCCAATTCCCCTCTTCACGCGGGGCCACTCCGAATGCAGAACAACCTTCCGATCGCTGTTATCCCCAGATTTTTCTGATCCCCTTTCTCAAGGGGGAAATCCGGTGATAAAGGCGAGCGCTTTGCTTCTTCAGGTTTTTTCTGCCTTCTCCGTTCCAGCGTGAACACATAATCAACCTATACTTTTAGAGAGTAGAATAATTCAAAACCTTAATATATTAGTCGTTCAAACCAAGCTTTTTGAAGATGGTGTCAACGTGCTTCAGGTGCCATGATGGATTGAACGCATCTGCGATTTCTTCTTCGTTCAGCACTTCCGTGATTTCCAGTGTGGATTTCACGATATCCTGGAACTGACGTTGTTCTTCCCATGCTTGCATCGCACGTGGTTGAACGGTATCGTATGCTTGCTCGCGGCTGAAACCTTTGTCGATCAGCTTTGTCATGATACGACCGGAGAATGGTACCCCGTAGGTGCGCTCCATGTTGCGTTTCATGTTTTCAGGGAATACTGTCAGGTTCTTCACGATGTTACCAAAACGGTTCAGCATGTAGTTCAGCAGCATCGTTGCATCCGGCAGAATGATACGTTCTACGGAAGAATGTGAGATGTCGCGTTCATGCCAAAGTGTTACGTTCTCGTATGCCGATACCATATGTCCGCGAATGACGCGGGACAGACCGGAGATGTTTTCACTACCGATCGGGTTACGCTTGTGCGGCATCGCGGAAGATCCTTTTTGACCTTTTGCAAAAGCTTCTTCCACTTCACGGAATTCACTCTTCTGCAGTGCACGTACCTCTGTAGCAAACTTGTCCAGGGACGTTGCGATCAACGCCAGTGTAGCCATATATTCCGCATGACGGTCACGTTGCAATGTTTGAGTCGAGATCGGCGCAGGTTTCGTGCCCAGCTTCTCGCAGACAAACTCTTCGACAAACGGATCGATGTTCGCATATGTTCCAACTGCGCCTGAGATTTTGCCGTATTGTACATTGTCTGCTGCATGGCGGAAACGCTCCAGGTTCCGTTTCATCTCTTCATGCCACAACGCCATTTTCAGTCCAAATGTTGTTGGCTCCGCATGCACGCCGTGCGTACGTCCCATCATAGGTGTATGCTGATATGCCAGTGCTTTTTCACGAAGAATTTCAATGAAGTTCACGATATCCTTTTCCAAAATCTCATTCGCTTGACGCAGTACATAACCCAGAGCCGTATCCACGACATCTGTGGAAGTCAGTCCGTAGTGCACCCATTTCCGCTCTGCACCCAGACTTTCAGATACCGTACGTGTAAATGCGATAACGTCATGACGTGTTTCCTTTTCAATCTCATAGATGCGATCGATATCAAAAGATGCGTTCTGACGAAGCAATGCTGCTTCTTCCTTAGGGATTACACCCAGTTCGGCCCACGCCTCACATGCACAAATTTCAACTTCCAGCCACGATTGGAATTTGTTTTCTTCGGTCCAGATGGCTCTCATTTCGGGTCTGCTATAACGTTCAATCATGAATTTGTATTCCTCCAGAGGTTAGTTTGTTCAATCCATTGCAATCCTTCTTCAACATCCTGACAGAGCAGATTCACATGCCCCATCTTCCGTCCTGTTTTTGCTTCGGTTTTACCATATATATGAAGCTTGGGAATCACACCGAGCTCTATCGCTTCTGCATCAGGTTGCCCTGTTCTGGCGATAATGCCTTCCAGATGTTCTCCAAGCACATTGACCATAACAACTGGACTCAATAACGAGGTGTCCCCGAGTGGTAATCCGCAGATCGCACGGATATGTTGTTCGAACTGAGAAGTCGCACAAGCTTCCATCGTATAGTGACCAGAATTATGCGGTCTTGGTGCCAGTTCGTTAACGTACAGTCTTCCATCCGCCGCTACAAACAGTTCCACAGCCAGTAGCCCAACAGCCTTCATCGATTCTGCCACCGCTGCTGCCAGTTTCTGTGCTTCAATCTGGATGTCTGCAGCAACTCTAGCCGGTACAATTGAAGCATGCAAAATGTTATTCACATGAATGTTCTCCGCTGGCGGGAACGTTTTGATCTCCCCATTTGTACTACGCGCTACAACGACCGAAATCTCGCATTCAAACTTGATGAATTGTTCCAGCACCAGTTCCGCACCAGTAGCTGCAAGTTCTTCATATGCGGCAACAGCCTGACTTGCTTCCCGGATGACCCGTTGACCTTTGCCATCGTAGCCTCCAGTCACCGTCTTCAGTACACACGGCACTCCAAGTTCGCTAACAGCAGCAAGCATCGTATCCACACTTGTGATCTCACGATAAGGCGCGACTCTTACTCCAGCAGCTTCGATCGCACGTTTTTCACGCAACCGATGTTGTGTGGTGTACAGTAACGCACTTCCTTGTGGAACGTAAGACTCACGCTCGAGCAGCCCAGCGACTTCTGCATCCACATTTTCGAATTCATACGTAATGACATCGCATTGCCGAGCCAGTTCAAGTGCAGCTTTGGCATCGTCATAACCAGCTTCAATCTGACGAGCAACTTGACCACAAGGCGCATCCGCAGCGGGATCAAGAGTAACGAATCGATACCCCATTGCCGTTCCTGCGAGCGTCATCATACGTCCGAGCTGTCCGCCCCCTAGAATGCCGATGGTTGTCTTCCCCGGCAGCAGGACATTTTTCAGCTCTCCTGCTATACCGGATTGGTTCCCTGTACTACTCATAGTTCTTCACTGCTTTCGAGTACTTCTTGTTTGATGCGCTCTCGGCGAGCTTCAGAGCGACGTTGGACATCCGAGTCAAAAGCACCGATCATTTGAGCTGCCAGCAATCCTGCATTCGTTGCCCCCGCCTTGCCAATCGCCACAGTTGCGACAGGAATACCACCAGGCATCTGAACAATGGACAACAAGGAATCGAGACCGTTCAATGCTTTGGATTGAACCGGTACGCCAATGACTGGAAGCATCGTTTTGGCGGCAACCATACCGGGTAGATGTGCTGCCCCGCCTGCGCCTGCAATGATCACCTTGAATCCTCGATCAATTGCTTGCTCTGCGTATTCAAACATCAGATCCGGTGTACGATGGGCGGAGACCACCTTTTTCTCATACCCAATCTCCAGTTCGTCCAGCACCTCGCACGCATGTTTCATCGTTTCCCAATCCGACTTGCTGCCCATAATTACAGCGACTTGCAGTGACATGAATACATCCAACTCCCGTCTGCGCTTTTTTGATTACATCTGACTATTAAGGGACTCTTATTACGTGTGAAATGAAAAAATCCGCTACCCGCGAAAACATCACATTTTCTCCGGACACCGGACTCCAAGAAATACGTATCCCTCATTTGGGCATGCCAAAAGGGGGCTTGCTGTCCGCATCTGGTTGCATGCGACTCTCAGCCGTATCTCCTCGTAGTCCGGAAATTTACGGTTCCCGGGTAGATACTTCCGGGCCCTATTCCCGGCGTTATACGAGCAAATATCTGTCAAACTATCTTCGTTCATTTTAGTAATCTCTTATTACACATTTCGTTCCTACTCGACCTTATTCTTACCTGATCGACACATCTAACATTCTAACAATCCCCTACAGCTAATGTCAACTTAAAGACGAACATTTAACATATTGACAAATATAATGTTCGGGAATTGCTACTTTAAATTCGTTTAACCATCCATTTCATCCCATAAAAGAAAGCCGGCTCCTCTTCAATCTCTCGAAGACAACCGGCTTCCTGCTTTTAGTGTGTTCACACACTTCATCCATTATTTTACGATCAGTACTGGAACCCGCGCATGCTGCACCACATTGTGACTGACACTACCCAGAACAAATTCCCGAATTCCACCCAGTCCGCGGCTACCAATAATAATGATATCAGAATCATTTTCTTTGGCAAAATCAAGCAATACTTCCGCAGCTGCTCCTTGAATCAGGTCCACATTGGCCGTTACACCCGCAGCCTGAATCCGTTCTTTCGCTTCATCTGTCGTCTGTACCGCCAGATTGTAATAGTCATTATTAAGTGAAGGTGGCAATGGAGCCAGCCCCTCACCGATGAATACACGCGGGAAATCAAAAGCATGAATGACATCCAGTACTGCATTTGGGGACACTTTAGCTAGCTCAATCGCACGATCAAGTGCTTTATTTGAAGCTTTGGAACCATCATAAGCCACTAATATTTTGGAAAATAACATGTGAATCCCGTCCCTTCCTTTATATGTAGAGCACGCGAAGCAAGCTTCGGTCTGACATGTAATAAACTAACAGTTAAATAACAGAACCATGTAACTCCTTAAACGTTCCAAAGCCACAATGAACCATTTATACGAATGAATTTACATATCAGACGAATTAATGATACACCTTTCACTTCAGCGTAAGTCTTGTTCGAATGGTTACGCATTTGTTCCATGTGTTCATTGAATAAAGTAACCATAGATTACCGCATTCAAGAATAACAACAATGGAATGCCAATGGTGAAGCTGGGATGTTTAGTCTTATGTCTTTTCCGATACATCGCGATCCAGACTCCCAAAGCACCGCCTATAAATGCTAATAAGAATAACGTCCGTTCGGGTGTACGGTCACGACGCTGTTGCGCACGCCTCTTATCATCCGACATCACCAGATAACCAACTACATTAATAAATAAAAACCACAATATAAGTCCGGTTTGCATATAATTCTAGCGATCCCCCTGTCCCGGGACATCTCCCTGTCTCCATTATAGTCCTCATCAGAGACATGTTCAACGCACCGGATAGGGAACCGCAATTTTGTGTAATAACGCTAACCTCGCTCTAACCTAGGACTCCTGCTTTGGAATACCGTTCAGGCTTGGTGCTCTTTTGGCTGCTTTGTCCGGGCGCACAGCGATACTCTCTTCCCGTATACTGTCTTTGTTTTGCTGGTTATGAATTTTCTCTGGTTTATTATGCGGCATGTAGGTATCACCTCCTTGGCTTACGTTGCCTGAAAACGGAGGATCTTATACGACTTCAACTACCCTCAAGCGTGTTACTCTCCCTTTTTCTCCATAGCCGCCTTCAGCAGTTCACCCAGATTGGAACCGATGGACTCCTGCTTAGCATATTGTTTCACCAGCTTTTGCTGATCGCGTTTGTTCACATGCTGTTTATCCTTATCCAACGTTTCTGTAATACCACAAGGTAGACATTGTACGTATAACCCAGCCTTGCCTTCCTTGATTTCCATCTTTTTGTGGCACTGCGCACAACGACGGTTGGAGAGTCTCTTCTCTGCCGAACGACGATACCCGCAGTCCTCGGTAGGACATACAAGAAACTTGCCGCGCTTGCCCTTCTTCTCCAGCAACCGTGCGTTACAGTCCGGGCAATGGCTATTGGACACATTATGCGGCTTGTACTCTGCTTTGCTGCCTTTTACCGTAGACACCAGCTCTTTCGCCATGGATCGGATACTATCCAGAAACGGCCCCGGTTTCCCTTGCCCACGAGCGATGCGTTCCAGTTCAGCTTCCCAGCGGGCAGTCAGATCCGGTGAACGAAGCTGCGGGGCAGCCAGTTCAATCAACTGTTTCCCTTTACCGGTTGGATGCATGCTGTTGCCTTGACGATCTATTGTATCGGAACTGACCAGCTTCTCGATAATATCCGCACGTGTAGCTGGAGTGCCGAGTCCATGCTTTTCCATCTGGGAAAGCAAAGCAGCTTCGGTATACCGTTTGGGCGGCATCGTCCGTCCACTTTTAATATGGCAACGCTGAACCGTCACGGACTGCCCTTGCTGCACATCTGGCAAAAGTGCACGCTCATGGTCTGCTGCATCATCAGTACGGTCATCGTCATCATCGCTGTAATCGCCGCCGTATACTTCACGCCATCCACTTTCTTTCACCGTTGTACCTTTAACATGGAAGGAGTCATTCCCCACCTGAACCGTGATCGCAACCGAATCGTACTTCGCTGCCGGATAGAATAGGCTGATAAAACGACGTACGATCAGATCGTACAGTTTGCGTTCCTCTGGATTCAATTGATTCAAAAGTACCGTCTGCTCCGTTGGGATAATCGCATGGTGATCCGTAACTTTGCTGTCATCCACAATACGTTTGGTGATATCCAGATTTTTGCGCAGCAAAGGACGTGCCAAAGACGCATAAGGTCCAATGGCTACACTATCCAGCCGTTCTTTCAACGTAGCTGTCATGTCCGAAGTGAGGTATCGACTGTCCGTACGCGGATACGTCACAAGCTTGTGCTGTTCATACAGACGTTGCAGGACATTTGATGTTTGCTTTGCAGAGAAACCATACTTCCGGTTGGCATCCCGTTGTAGTTCCGTCAGATCATATGCCAGTGGATGCGGCTCAACCTTCTCGCTTTTCTTCACTTGGGCAATCGTGCCCTTGCGCCCATCTACCCGTTTCTTCAATTCTTGTGTTTCTTGAGGGTCGAAAATTCGTGAATCTCCTCCAGCTGCCCGCCACACAGCCTGAAAACCTCCCATGTCTGCCGTTAACGTCTCATACTCCTGCGAGCGGAAACCGTTAATTTCATTTTCCCTGTCCATAATCATGCCCAAGGTCGGAGTTTGTACACGTCCAGCAGACAACTGGGCATTGAAACGAACGGTTAATGCACGGGTCACGTTAAGTCCGATCATCCAGTCAGCCTCCGCCCGGCAACGTGCAGATTCATAGAGGCGGTCGAACTGACTGCCTGGCTTCAGCGAAGCAAATCCGTCTTTGATCGCCTTATCTGTCTGGGATGAAATCCACAGGCGTTTAAAAGTTTTTTTCCACCCCGCCATCTGCATGATCCAACGAGCCAGCAATTCTCCCTCACGTGCTGCATCGGTCGCAATGACCAGTTCGCCTACATCCTGACGTTTCATCAACTGCTGCACGGCTTTATATTGATGGTTGGTCTCTTTAAGTACTTTCAATTTCGTACGATCTGGCAGAATGGGCAGGTCCTCCAGATTCCATGTTGCATACTTTTTGTCGTAATCCTCGGGTTCAGCTAATCCAACCAGATGTCCAAGCGCCCAGGTAACGATATATTTCGGGCCTTCCATATAACTTTTATGTTTATCACGCGCACCCATAACTCTGGCTATTTCGCGTGCTACAGATGGTTTTTCTGCGAGTACCAATGTCTTCACTTCATATCTCTTCCTCTCTGTAATGCCTTATGTCTCTTCTATTCCTATCTTTTCATTATATCATTTCACGGTAAAGGTATGCTCTGTCTTCTCCCTTTCCCAATCTACTTGCATTCTGTAACCTCATGTTTAAACAATATGTCGTATTCATGTCACTTTTAATTACATTAATTCGTTTGATAGTTTTCCTGAGTACACGGAATCAGAAGCATGAATAAGTATTAACACTGTAAAGTATTGATGTATACGTTTTTTTGGATAAATATAAACCTTGTAAGATTACCTGACATAACTATACAATGTGTCAAAAGCATAGAAACAGAATCGCTGCTACACACATCAATGAGACACAGGAAGGGAGCGTGGATGCATGACTTATCATGGATCTGTATTGAAAAAAAGTGGGGCTTTGTTACTGGCAGGTGCTGTTGTTGCCACAACATGGGGAGGAACGGTACCTTCGGCATCAGCTGCAACGGCAACGCCTACGAGTAAAACAACAGTAGCAGCTGTATCCAAAGGAAAAGCGCCTGCTACTCCGGCAGCATTTGTTCAGGCTATGGAAGAAGCGGCTACACTTGCAGGTGTTCCTTTTACCATGGACAAGCTCTCCGGCACAACCGTACAACGTAAAGATGCTGCGGTCGCCTTGCAACAATGGCTCAAGCTGGATTCGACTACCGAATCATTCAAGGATGTCCCGGATGAAGCCACTTTCGCAGGTGCTGTTGGTGCATTGAATACTGCTGGGCTAATGAAAGGTTATACCGATTCCCTCTTCCTTCCAAACGCTGTACTTACCGAGAATGACCTCTCCATACTGAAAGACCGCATTTATAACTACATAAAACCGTTTGTCCTGGAGGAAGCAACCATCATGGATCTCCAGACTGCAATGACGCAAGGAAAACTGACATCAAAAGAGCTGGTTCAGAAATATCTGGACCGCATTGAAAAATACGATGATCAAGGTGTAAGTATCAACGCCGTATTAACGCTGAACCCGGATGCACTCCAAATTGCGGAGCAATTGGATGAAGAACGTGCAGCCCAAGGTGCCCGCGGGCCTCTGCATGGCGTTCCGGTTTTGGTGAAAGACAATTTCGATACCAATGACATGCCGACAACCGCAGGCTGTATCTGTCTGAAAGATTCCATTCCAGCTCATGATGCTGAACAAGTGAAGAAACTCAAAGCAGCTGGCGCCATTATTTTGGGCAAAACAAACCTGCATGAATTCGCATTTGGCATCACGACATCCAGCTCATTAGGTGGACAAACACTGAACCCTTACGCCCTGGACCATTATCCAGGTGGCTCAAGCGGTGGAACAGGCGCAGCCATTGCATCTAACTTTGCCGCAGCCGGTATGGGTACAGACACTGGCGGTTCGATCCGTATCCCTTCCAGCTTCAACAGCCTTGTGGGTATCCGTCCAACCATCGGACTGTCCAGTCGTGAAGGCATTATCCCATTGGCTTTGACACAGGATGTTGGTGGACCTATGGCTCGTACGGTTAGTGACGCTGCAATCATGTTGGATGCTACAGCCGGATATGATAAAAAGGATGTCGCTACAGCTTACGCGGTTGGAAAAATCCCTTCCAACTATACAGACTTCCTGGATGTAAACGGACTGAAAGGTGCACGCATCGGTGTGGCCATAGAACTCATCCCAAGTACCAAAGCTGAAGAAAAAGCCGTTGCTGACGTGATCAACACCGCTGTGGAAGAACTGAAGACACTGGGCGCTACCGCAGTTCCCATTTCCATCCCGAACTTGACTGAGATCAACAAATACCCAAGTCTCAGCGGATATGAATTCAAGTTCCAACTGAATGACTATCTGGACTCATTGGGTGCAGACGCTCCATATCACAGTCTGTCCGAGATCATCGCTTCCGGAGAGTTCGACAAATCTCAGGAGCAATCCATGAAGACTCGGGATGCACGCCAAACGTTGGAGACTACCGAATACAAGGACATCGTCCTGAAACGCACCCAAGTTACACGTGAGTCCCTGCTGAAAGTTATGGCAGACAACAACCTGGATGCCATCATCTATCCTACGTCCACACAAGCGGCTGGTGTTATTGGCGAAGGACAAAACTCCGGTGGTAACAACCGATTGAGTCCTTTCTCCGGCTTCCCGGCGATTACTGTCCCTGCTGGTTTCACAACTGATGGTTTGCCAGTAGGCATGGAATTCCTTGGTCGTGCTTTTGATGAAGGAACCTTGATCAAGCTGGCTTACAGCTACGAACAAGGCACACATCACCGCCAAGCGCCTAAGCTTACGCCGTAAAATATGTATGGGATTAAGCAATTCCGGTTAACACAAAAAATAATTGCAATCATATCACTTTTTTGAAACGAGTTAACCCACTAAAGAGACCACCTTCTTCATGACAGCATGAAGTTTGGGTGGTCTCTTTTATGTTCTCTATTTATTTTTATGTTGCATACCGTCCGATGTTACTCATTCCTGAACCTTGTCCGGCACGCCCCATTTCAGCACCAGACCTGCGTACGTCAGACCACCGCCAAAGCCAAAGAGAGCTATGCTCTGTCCTTCTTTCAATTTCCCTTCATCCACTGCAAGCTGTAAAGCAAGCGGAATGGAAGCAGCAGATGTGTTCCCGCGATACTCGACACTGGTTAAAGTACGTTCCAAAGGAACCGGACCACGTTCGCAAACAGCTTCAATCATTCTCATGTTGGCACTATGCGGGACAAACCAGTCAATCTGGTCAGGGCTTAATTCAGCTTTCGTTATAAGTTTAACCAGCTGCTCTGGAATCGTTCGTACAGCCCACTTATAAATCTCTCGCCCATTCTGAACTAAACAACCTTCGCCCTGTAAAGGCACACCATTCATCTCAGAAGACAAGCCAGTCTTATAGAGATGTACACCGCCTTCTCCATGTGTACCTGATATGGCTGCCATAAAGTCACCTTCAGCACCCGATGATCGCTCCACCAAGAAGGCCCCCGCTCCATCACCAAACAGTACACAAGTCGTGCGGTCTGTGTAATCCGTAATTTTGGATAATGTCTCTGCTCCTATAACCAGTACTTTACGGTACATTCCACTGGTTACTAGACTGTCAGCTAGCTGCAACCCATAGGTAAAGCCTGCACATGCAGCATTTAAATCCAGTACGCCTGTGTGTGGGATCTTAAGGTTAGCCTGTACCCTGGATGCCGTACTTGGGAAAGCATATTCAGGTGTACTTGTAGCCACTAGGATCATATCCACATCTTCTACACTTACATCATAACGACGTATCATATCTTCTACAGCCTTCGTAGCCAGGTCAGATACAAATTGATCTTCAGCTGCAATTCGCCGTTCTCTCATGCCTGTACGTTGCACAATCCATTCGTCACTTGTCTCGACTAATTTCTCCAGATCAGCATTCGTTAATATTCGATCCGGTACATACGTCCCCATTGCCGTGATGGTTGCCTTTGATTGATGATTCATACCGGTAGTCACCTCACTTGTTTTTTACCATTATAGCACTTAGTCTTAGTACTTGGTACTAATTTTATAAAATATTTATGATGATTTTTTCGTTAGTTGTCTATTTTAAGTGATCTCTTCATTGTATTACCCAGAGTAATACAAACGATGGCATGCATTTTTGATGAAGAATTGTGGATATCGCCTGACTAACATGAAGAATGCCTTAATTAAATGCGTTTTCTATAGACAGCTCATTCCCACAGGAGGAAAATAAACAAATTGCCCTACATTACTAAAGAATAGAGTTGATCTATATTCATGAAAAAAGAATTAAATATCCTTGCCATTTCCGGAAGTCTGCGCAATCAGTCCTCCAATACGTTACTAATGCACGCCATGATTAAACTGGCTCACACTAACCTTAAGTTTGAAGTATATGATGGATTAAATGATCTGCCGCATTTTAACCCTGACCTCGATGTCGAGGAGGGTCCAGTGTCCGTACAGAACTTGAGAGCCCAACTTAAGCATTCGGACGGTGTCCTTATCTGCACGCCAGAGTATGGAAACGGCGTTCCTGGGGTCTTAAAAAACGCACTAGATTGGGTTGTATCTTCTGGAGAATGGCTCAATAAACCCACCATTGTCATTGCTGCTTCCCCAAGCCCCATGGGAGGTGACAAAGCCCATGCTTCCTTATTGTTCACACTAAACATGATTAATGCACAAGTTCTACAGGAGGGCTGTTTAACCATTCCTCATATTACATTGAAAATGAACAAACAAGGCGTCATCATTGATTCGGAAACCCAGCATGCATTGCAGAACTCCCTTACAATCCTTGGGGAGGCTTGCAACCAAATGAAAGTATAGACAGATGTTGTACTTAAATTGATGATAGAGAAGAAATGATCCTTTTAAAGTTATTTAACATGCTCATAAATAATGAAATAGTAAACAGCCTTGGTTATTTACCAGGGCTGTTAAGATTTATATAAGTATTTAGGATTAAAATAAAAAAGACACACTCGATATCATCAAGTGTGTCTTCCTGTTGCTTGGCGGCGTCCTACTCTCCCAGGACCCTGCGGTCCAAGTACCATCGGCGCTAGAGGGCTTAACGGTCGTGTTCGGGATGGGTACGTGTGGAACCCCTCCGCCATCGCCACCAAACGCATAGCTTAGCTTACATTCAGAGATCGTTCTCTGAAAACTAGATTCGAAACGAAACACGCGATTTAGAACTTGCTATTGGATAAGCCCTCGACCGATTAGTACTGGTCAGCTCCATGCATTGCTGCACTTCCACCCCCAGCCTATCTACCTCGTCGTCTTCAAGGGGTCTTACATACTGGGAAATCTCATCTTGAGGGGGGCTTCACGCTTAGATGCTTTCAGCGTTTATCCCGTCCGTACATAGCTACCCAGCGGTGCTCCTGGCGGAACAACTGGTACACCAGCGGTACGTCCATCCCGGTCCTCTCGTACTAAGGACAGCTCCTCTCAAATTTCCTACGCCCACGACAGATAGGGACCGAACTGTCTCACGACGTTCTGAACCCAGCTCGCGTACCGCTTTAATGGGCGAACAGCCCAACCCTTGGGACCTACTTCAGCCCCAGGATGCGATGAGCCGACATCGAGGTGCCAAACCTCCCCGTCGATGTGGACTCTTGGGGGAGATAAGCCTGTTATCCCCAGGGTAGCTTTTATCCGTTGAGCGATGGCCCTTCCATGCGGTACCACCGGATCACTAAGCCCGACTTTCGTCCCTGCTCGACTTGTAGGTCTCGCAGTCAAGCTCCCTTATGCCTTTGCACTCTTCGAATGATTTCCAACCATTCTGAGGGAACCTTTGGGCGCCTCCGTTACTCTTTAGGAGGCGACCGCCCCAGTCAAACTGCCCACCTGACACTGTCCCCGCACCGGATTACGGTACCAGGTTAGAACCTAGATACGATCAGGGTGGTATCCCAACGTTGCCTCCACGCAAGCTGGCGCTCACGTTTCAAAGGCTCCCACCTATCCTGTACAGATCGTACCCAAATTCAATATCAAGCTGCAGTAAAGCTCCATGGGGTCTTTCCGTCTTGTCGCGGGTAACCTGCATCTTCACAGGTATTAAAATTTCACCGGATCTCTCGTTGAGACAGCGCCCAAGTCGTTACGCCATTCGTGCGGGTCAGAATTTACCTGACAAGGAATTTCGCTACCTTAGGACCGTTATAGTTACGGCCGCCGTTTACTGGGGCTTCGGTTCACAGCTTCGGATTGCTCCTAACCACTCCCCTTAACCTTCCAGCACCGGGCAGGCGTCAGCCCGTATACTTCGCCTTACGGCTTCGCACAGACCTGTGTTTTTGCTAAACAGTCGCTTGGGCCTTTTCACTGCGGCCCCCTCGTGCTATTCACACTACCGGGGCACCCCTTCTCCCGAAGTTACGGGGTCATTTTGCCGAGTTCCTTAACGAGAGTTCTTCCGCGCGCCTTAGAATACTCTTCTCGCCTACCTGTGTCGGTTTGCGGTACGGGCACCATCACCTGGCTAGAGGCTTTTCTTGGCAGTGTGAGATCATGACCTTCGCTACTATAATTTTCGCTCCCCATCACAGCTCAGCCTTACAATGTGCGGATTTGCCTACACATCAGCCTTACTGCTTAGACGGACATCCATCAGTCCGCGTCACTACCCTACTGCGTCCCCCCATTGCTCATAACGGCTTACGGTGGTACAGGAATTTCGACCTGTTGTCCTTCGACTACGCCTTTCGGCCTCGCCTTAGGTCCCGACTTACCCTGAGCGGACGAGCCTTCCTCAGGAACCCTTAGGCTTTCGGCGGATCAGATTCTCACTGATCTTTTCGTTACTCATACCGGCATTCTCACTTGTATAATGTCCAGCGCTCCTTACGGTACACCTTCAACCCTTATACAACGCTCCCCTACCCCTGATGCAAAGCATCAAGCCATAGCTTCGGTGGTGTGTTTAGCCCCGTTACATTTTCGGCGCAGAGTCACTCGACCAGTGAGCTATTACGCACTCTTTCAATGGTGGCTGCTTCTAAGCCAACATCCTGGTTGTCTGTGCAACTCCACATCCTTTCCCACTTAACACACACTTGGGGACCTTAGCTGATGGTCTGGGCTGTTTCCCTTTTGACAATGGATCTTAGCACTCACTGTCTGACTCCCGGAAGTAAGTCTATGGCATTCGGAGTTTGACTGAGCTTGGTAACCCTTGCGGGCCCCGCACCCAATCAGTGCTCTACCTCCACGACTCTGTTTTCCGAGGCTAGCCCTAAAGCTATTTCGGGGAGAACCAGCTATCTCCGAGTTCGATTGGAATTTCTCCGCTACCCCCACCTCATCCCCGCATTTTTCAACATGCGTGGGTTCGGGCCTCCAGTGCGTGTTACCGCACCTTCACCCTGGACAGGGGTAGATCACCCGGTTTCGGGTCTACGTCCACGTACTAAGTCGCCCTATTCAGACTCGCTTTCGCTGCGGCTCCGGCTCTTCACCTTAACCTTGCACGGGAACGTAACTCGCCGGTTCATTCTACAAAAGGCACGCCATCACCCCTAAAACGGGCTCTGACTTTTTGTAAGCACACGGTTTCAGGTTCTATTTCACTCCCCTTCCGGGGTGCTTTTCACCTTTCCCTCACGGTACTGCTTCACTATCGGTCGCTAGGAAGTATTTAGCCTTGGCAGATGGTCCTGCCGGATTCATACGGGGTTTCACGTGCCCCGCACTACTCGGGATCCGTCTCGGAGGGAACCAACTTTCAACTACAGGGCTTTTACCTTCTTTGGCGGGCCTTTCCAGACCTCTTCGCTTAACCGGTTCCTTTGTAACTCCATGTGAGACGTCCCACAACCCCAAAGAGCAAGCTCTCTGGTTTGGGCTTCTCCGCGTTCGCTCGCCGCTACTGACGGAATCACTATTGTTTTCTCTTCCTCAGGGTACTTAGATGTTTCAGTTCCCCTGGTATGCCTCTACATAACCTATGTATTCAGTTATGAGTAACTGGAAATTACCCCAGCTGGGTTTCCCCATTCGGACACCCCCGGATCAAAGCTTGCTTACAGCTCCCCGAGGCAGTTTCGTTGTTCGCCACGTCCTTCATCGGCTCCTAGCGCCTAGGCATCCTCCGTGTGCTCTTAGTAGCTTAACCATTTTGTTCCGGTTTCGGTCGCTCGCTTCCCTTGTTTTGCTTGCGCAAAGCCAAAAGTCGCTCTCACCCGATACCCTCACAAAAGCAATTTAACTACCTTTATACACTTGACTTGTTTACACAAGTTCAGCTTAAAGGAATGTTCTAATTCGCGTTTGTTTCGTTTCGATATCTAGTTTTCAAAGAACAAGCTCCATGCAAAAGCAAGCTGTTTTGAGAGTTTGAGCTCTCAAAACCGAACAACGAGTGAGTAATTTGTGCTCTTCATTTCATCCACACCGAAGTGACGGACCGAAATGAATCGCTGTTGCAGGTTCTAAGAACCTGCTTATTTGAATGTTTCCGTTGCAGGAAACGATTCTCCATAGAAAGGAGGTGATCCAGCCGCACCTTCCGATACGGCTACCTTGTTACGACTTCACCCCAATCATCTATCCCACCTTCGGCGGCTGGCTCCTTGCGGTTACCCCACCGACTTCGGGTGTTATAAACTCTCGTGGTGTGACGGGCGGTGTGTACAAGACCCGGGAACGTATTCACCGCGGCATGCTGATCCGCGATTACTAGCAATTCCGACTTCATGCAGGCGAGTTGCAGCCTGCAATCCGAACTGAGACCGGCTTTGTTGGGATTGGCTCCATCTCGCGATTTCGCAGCCCGTTGTACCGGCCATTGTAGTACGTGTGTAGCCCAGGTCATAAGGGGCATGATGATTTGACGTCATCCCCACCTTCCTCCGGTTTGTCACCGGCAGTCTATCTAGAGTGCCCACCCGAAGTGCTGGCAACTAAATATAAGGGTTGCGCTCGTTGCGGGACTTAACCCAACATCTCACGACACGAGCTGACGACAACCATGCACCACCTGTCTCCTCTGTCCCGAAGGAAAGATACATCTCTGCATCGATCAGAGGGATGTCAAGACCTGGTAAGGTTCTTCGCGTTGCTTCGAATTAAACCACATACTCCACTGCTTGTGCGGGTCCCCGTCAATTCCTTTGAGTTTCAGTCTTGCGACCGTACTCCCCAGGCGGAGTGCTTAATGTGTTAACTTCGGCACCAAGGGTATCGAAACCCCTAACACCTAGCACTCATCGTTTACGGCGTGGACTACCAGGGTATCTAATCCTGTTTGCTCCCCACGCTTTCGCGCCTCAGCGTCAGTTACAGCCCAGAGAGTCGCCTTCGCCACTGGTGTTCCTCCACATATCTACGCATTTCACCGCTACACGTGGAATTCCACTCTCCTCTTCTGCACTCAAGTCACCCAGTTTCCAGTGCGATCCGGGGTTGAGCCCCGGGATTAAACACCAGACTTAAATGACCGCCTGCGCGCGCTTTACGCCCAATAATTCCGGACAACGCTTGCCCCCTACGTATTACCGCGGCTGCTGGCACGTAGTTAGCCGGGGCTTTCTTCTCAGGTACCGTCACCTTGAGAGCAGTTACTCTCCCAAGCGTTCTTCCCTGGCAACAGAGCTTTACGATCCGAAAACCTTCATCACTCACGCGGCATTGCTCCGTCAGGCTTTCGCCCATTGCGGAAGATTCCCTACTGCTGCCTCCCGTAGGAGTCTGGGCCGTGTCTCAGTCCCAGTGTGGCCGATCACCCTCTCAGGTCGGCTACGCATCGTCGCCTTGGTGAGCCGTTACCTCACCAACTAGCTAATGCGCCGCAGGCCCATCCCCAAGTGACAGATTGCTCCGTCTTTCCAGTTTCCTTCAGGCGAAGAAAACAATTATTCGGTATTAGCTACCGTTTCCGGTAGTTGTCCCAAACTTGAGGGCAGGTTGCCTACGTGTTACTCACCCGTCCGCCGCTAAGTATCAAGGAAGCAAGCTTCCTATCAACTCCGCTCGACTTGCATGTATTAGGCATGCCGCCAGCGTTCGTCCTGAGCCAGGATCAAACTCTCCAATAAAGTATTGAAAAGAGCGATAAGCTCATTTTGAATCTGACGAGATTAAAAATCTCATTTGTGCTCCAGTCGATTCAAGCCAAGGCTTGTTTCAAACTTTCGCGTTCATTCTGCAAGCAGAATGTTTACTCACTCGTTGTTCAGTTTTCAAAGATCAAACTTGTTTCGTTACTAAATATTGTTCTCTTCAGCAACTCTTATATAATATCATGTCCGAACCAACTTTGCAAGCTCTTTTTTTAAGTTTCTTTCGAAGCTTATTTCAATCGCTTGCCGCACCGTGTAAATCGTGTTTTTTTGGCCGGAAATAGAATATACCATGTACAGTTATGAAACGCAAGTCTTTTTTAGATAAACATTAAATTCTTATAAAATGAGTACCCTGTAGACCTTTTAACAAGTATCTCCTTATAACCAGCTAAATGATACATCTGCGCACTAACTTTAATGATCGGAGTAATTAAAAAAGGTTTTTCATATAATTCCTAATCCAATTATAGAGAAATTATGTTGTATACAGTACATACTCATCACGTTATAGAACTTATTAACCGCTGATTTCATTGGATAAACAACCAACAGATCTTAGAACATTATACTCATTCCTTCTATATAGAAGGAAAACATTTTTGTAATTCATTTTTGCTCAAGAAAAGAATGCAAAAAAAGCGAAAGCTCCGGGTTTAAATCCCGTGGCTTCCGCTTCTTTCATATATAAGGTATCAAACTTATCTCCGTATTCTTCATTAAACCTAATGTACGCTTACTCCCCGCCAATAAATACGTATCGGCAGACTACGATGAGCGCCAAGATCCACATAAGCCAGTGAATTTTCACTTTACGCTCTGTAACCAAGTTACTGAACACCGCCAGAATTACATAAGATACGATACCTGCGGAGATCCCGTTTGCGATTCCACCTGTGAAAGGCATCAATACAATGGTAAGGAACGCAGGGAAAGCTTGCAGGAAATCATCCCACTCAATGCTGCGCACTTGACTCATCATAAGTACACCCACGATGATCAATGCCGGAGCCGTCGCAGCGGATGGAACAACCAGCGCAAGCGGTGCAATAAACAGGGCCAAAATGAACAATAAACCTGTCGTTACCGAAGTCAGTCCTGTACGTCCACCTGCCTCAACACCTGAAGCACTTTCAACGTATGCCGTAATGGTACTTGTACCTAGTGCAGCACCTGCGCTGACACCAACTGCATCGACGAGCATCGCTTTACCGATCGTTTTCTCGCCTTTTTTCTTATCCTTCATAATCCCCATACGCGTTGCAGTACCTACCATCGTACCAAACGTGTCGAACAATTCAACGAAGGTAAAGATGAAGATGATCTCGAACAATCCGAGACTGATGGCACCTTTCAAATCCAGCTGTCCAACCGCCAGATCACTGAAGTTAGGCAACCAGCTTGCGCCTGAAAGACCACTCAGATTCGTAACTCCCATCGGAATACCAATCAGCGTTGTTGCTACGATCCCGATCAGCAGAGCGCCTTTGACGCGCATAACCATCAATATAGCAATAAGGAGCAAACCAATCAGTGCAAGCAAAGCATCGTGGTGCGTTATAAAGTTTCCCAATGACAAGTTAAAACTGCTACCTGGAATCGGCTGACTCAGATCTGCGTCTGGCGCAACATTAACTGTTACAGCCACGAGATTAGCAAGTTTGAAACCAATAATGGTAATAAAGAGACCGATACCAACCGTAATGGCCATTTTGATCGACTGCGGAACTGCAACAAGCAGCATTTGACGAATCTTCGTCACGGTCAAAATAATGAACACGATACCGGAAAGGAATACCGCTCCGAGAGCTGCTTGCCAAGTAATCGCTCCATTCGAACTTAGAACGACAGTCATGAAGTACGCATTCAGCCCCATACCTGGTGCAAGTGCGATCGGAATATTCACGAACAATCCCATAATAATAGTCATTAATCCGGCGCCGACGGCTGTTGCAAAGAATACTGCATTATCCGACATCCCCGCACCGGCTTGTCCCAAGAACAACGTATTTACAAAAAGAATGTAAGCCATTGTCATAAACGTAGTGAGACCCGCAACAATCTCCGTTCTAACGTTTGTTCCGTTTTCTTTTAATTTAAAGAAACGATCCATAATTACTAACTCCCCCTTAGAGATGTTGAAGCCATATTGAAAAACGACAAATGACCCTGATGAAGATTCTTCACCCAGGGTTCAGCTGACAAGGAGTGGCATGATGCCTTTACTAAGAACAAAAAAAATTCTAATGTGCGTGATGTCCCCGCAATCATGTAGAATTCATGTGCTTAGCCTTCTCCTCTTCGTAGCCAGATCATTAGGGTGATCTCGTAGAGACTCCCGGGCCAATCCCCAGGATTATACGAATAAGTATGCGCTATTTGTTTGTTTCCCATCACTATTTTAGGAGGGCAGTATGTTTTTGTCAATGAGAAAACGAATATTAATATCACGCTTTTAGAATATCGTTCGTATTATTTAACAGATTGAACCAGTTCAGCGGTTTACAACCCAATTGAATACGCTTTTTTCGGTGTAATCTCAATGGGATATGTCCATTCTTTCAGACTGAAAGTTCCGCAGGATAACATAAAAAGCTAGCCTGATCAAAGAGCAGAAGCGCTCTAATCAGGCTAGCTTATATTTCTGATGCGTTTTAGCAATCAGGTGAATGATGATCTAGGAATAACGATATCTCGTATTCCGAAGACGTATACTCATTAGGTATATGGAGCAATTTGCGACATGTTCCGGAGCATTTTTTTGCCGGATCAGTCCTATGTTAATTATATCTCTGTCTGCGGAGCATCCTGTATCTCTTGTCGATCCTGATTTGTGTTTGTTGTTGAGTCAGAGGATAACTCCTGGTTACTGGACTGATCGGAAGAAGCATCCGCTGCCTCTAAGTTCACAAATGGAAAGTCCCCCGAACCGGAAGCCAGATCTTGCATTCCTGAACCGCATCCTGCCAGCATCACCATCAGAAACGCACTTCCAATGCCCATCTTCCATTTGCTCATATAGTCGGTTTTACGCATACATTCAATTCTCCTTTCAGTAGCCATACAGCTCTTAGTATGTACTTATTGTACAGGCCCGACCTGAAAGGATCATGAAGTGAACTTTAAAATGGGATTAATTTTGAAAGTTTATTACTTGTAAAAAAAGTAGCTCTACAAAAATTTGATCACAATATTCTTCTTAATAAAAAAACGCCCTTTTATTTGCGAAATACCGCAGATAAAAGAGCATTTTTAAAATCTATCGTTAAGAGTCTATATCCTATTCCCACTCGATCGTTGCAGGTGGTTTGGAAGTTACGTCATAGACGATACGGTTTACGTTATCAACTTCGTTAACGATCCGTACGGAGATTTTCTCCAGCACATCCCAAGGGATACGTGCCCAGTCCGCAGTCATACCGTCGATGGATGTTACAGCACGGATACCTACAGTGTAGGAATACGTACGTGCATCACCCATAACGCCGACACTCTTCATGTTAGGCAGGGCTGTGAAGTACTGCCAGATTTCGCGGTCGAGACCGGCTTTGGCAATCTCTTCACGCAGGATGTAGTCTGAATCACGAACGATGGTAAGTTTCTCTTCGGTAACCTCACCAAGAACACGGATCGCAAGACCCGGACCAGGGAACGGCTGACGGTGTACAATTTCGTCCGGCAAGCCACACTCGGTACCGACTTTACGTACTTCATCCTTGAACAACGTGCTCAGTGGCTCGATCAGTTTGAAGTTCATGTCCTCAGGCAGACCGCCCACGTTGTGGTGGGATTTGATGGTCTGTGCAGTCGCTGTACCACTTTCTACGATGTCCGTGTACAGTGTACCTTGTGCCAGGAATGCAAAGTCATCGAACTGCTTGGACTCTTCGTCAAATACGTAAATAAACTCGTTACCGATGATTTTACGTTTTTGTTCTGGATCATCCACGCCAGCCAGTTTGGACATGAAGCGCTCTTGTGCATCAATTTTGACAACTTTCATGTCGAATTTGCCGACAAACGTCTCCATTACACTTTCTGCTTCACCTTTACGCAACAGACCGTGGTCGATAAACATACATGTCAGTTGATCACCAATGGCTTTGTGAAGCAATGCAGCTACAACGGAAGAATCTACACCGCCGCTAAGCGCACACAGTACTTTACTGTCGCCAACTTTTTCACGAATGTCTTTGATCGTGTCATCGATGAATGTCTCCATCGTCCAGTTGCCTTCGCAACCACAAACTTCGAACAGGAAGTTACGAATCATGTCGTTACCGCGAACAGAGTGACGTACTTCCGGATGGAACTGAACAGCATACAATTTACGTTCATCGTCACTCATGGCAGCGATTGGCGCACTTTCCGTGCCTGCATCCAGTTTGAAACCTGGAGGAAGTGTAACCACGTGGTCACCGTGACTCATCCATACGGTATGTTCGCCTTCAATGCCTTTTGCCAGTGTAGATCCAGCGGCAAACTCAAGGTCTGCTTTACCGTACTCTCGCTTCTCGGAACGTTCTACTTTACCTTCGAGCTGCTGGGCCATAAGCTGCATCCCGTAGCAGATACCGAAGATCGGCAAGCCCAGGTCATAGACACCTGGGTCCACGTGTGGAGCATTCTCAGCGTATACGCTGGACGGACCACCTGAAAATACGATCCCTTTTGGTGCTATTTCTGCGATCTTTTCCGCCGGTGTATTATACGGTAAAAGCTCGCTGTATACGCCAAGATCCCGGATTCTTCTGGCGATTAACTGATTGTATTGACCCCCGAAGTCAAGGACAACTACAATTTCATTCTGTTTATTCATAACCGTGCCTCCCTCAATTCAATGAAACTAATTATACGCAACGACAAAACATACCGTCAAGGAAAGGCGAAACTCCTTTTTTCGACATATCAAAACAGGATTACCAAATGCCTCTAAATATGAAATTTCGAACAGAAAAGCTTGGCAGCAAGATGCTGGTTCAAGTGTATGATCGTGGAAAGACGCCTCGTTCGCAGCGCAGCGCGAAAGGCGTCTTATGTATGGCATGCAGCGATGAACCAAACGCTTCATTTAGTTAACAATGCGCCAGCAATGGAGATCTTCATCTGCCCACAAGTGGCCAAGCTCTATTGGAAAGCGATAGCGACTGTATGGCAGCTGCTTCGCATCTTTGGTGTAACGTTGTAACATCCTTGTGTTACAACGTCTGCAACCGCCGGGCCAAACGAAGTGCCCGGCGCAGGAAGTCCAGGCTGTCCGCGCGCAGCGGACGGTCTGGCCCGTACAGCAGCCGTTCCCAGTCGGCTGCAAACCGCGCGATGTCCGCCCCGTCCGCGCCTGCGGCCAAAGCCGGTGACGCTGCATATTCACGCAGCGTCATACCCGGCGACCGCGGGCCGTACCGGCGCGCGAGCGCGGCCCAGACCGGAGCGGCGGCACGCAGCAGCCGCTCGCGGTCCGGAAAGCTGCTGCGCGGCCACGCCAGCAGCAGCCTTATCCGCAGCGCGGGGCGTAGCCGCCGCATGCGGACCAGAGCAGCGGCGCCCAGCAGGGCCGCTGCCACAAGGGCTGCCGCGAGCCATGGCTCCGCGGCAATGGCCCGTGCGCGGGCGAGCAACCATGCGCCCACATTAGCCAATCCGCCGCTCATATACGGCGGATTCTCCGCAACAGGCTGCGGCCCGGCAAGTGCTGCCACATCTTCGCCCGCGCCTTGCGCCATGGTGAAGCCTGGCGTGGCCTCAAACGGCATCCAGCCTGCACCCGGAAAATATACCTCTACCCAGGAATGTGCATCTCCCTGTGAAATCACATACTGACTGGGCACATCCGGGTCAGCAACTCCGGGGCCAAAACCTTTAACCCAGCGTGCGGGGATACCCTCTGCACGCAGCAACACAATCATAGCTGTAGAGAAATGATTGCAATACCCCTGCCGGGTGACGAATAGAAAATCATCCACAAAATCGGTTCCACGCGGTGGCATACGGGTATCCAACGTATACTCGGCATGAGCAGCCAGATAAGTCTTGACGGCCTGCACAGCGTCATACCGGGTCTCACTGCCTTGAATGATTTCCTTGGCAAGCGTCTTCACTCGACCAGGGAGTGATGCAGGCAATTGCAGATAATCCCTCCGAATGGCTGCCGGATCTTTCCCTTTATTCGTTTCCTCAAGAAGACGTAACTGTTCAGGTGTTGCGACAGGAACCATGACGTCTGCCGAATAATGTTTAACTATCTTATCGTTTCCGGAGCTCGCGAGCCACAATGTTGCCGAATCGCGATTAGACAGCAAAGAAAACATGTTTTCCTGATTATCCTTGTTCTTATCCTGGAACGTTACGTTGACCGGTGTGCCTCCGGTAAAGAGTGGATTTGGTCCTTTCCACTCTCGCTGCATCGTGACAGTTTGGCGAATGCGACTCCAATAGGTTGGATTCTCCCAACCATCAGCACGCAGCATTCCGGATGGACTTGCCGTTTCGAAGCTTTGACCCGGATCACTCCAAGTACTACCGTTATAATATGAACGGGTCTCCCCTCGCCAATACGTCACTTTTGGACTTTTTGCTATAAAAAAGATGGAGTTCCCCTGCACCAACGGTGCTCCCATAGGCGCGTCCGCTGTGCTATATCCCGTGACTGCCGTTGCAGCAGGGATACTACTGTGCTGTGTATAACCTGCCCAGCGAGCTATGCGTTCACCCATCTGTTCCAGAGATATGCGTTCAGGTTGAGGAATGGAAGCAAACTGGCCAGGTAACGCGGAGAGAAGTACCATACCTGCAGAAGCAACGATAGTTACTGCACTCCAACGGCCATAGGGGCTGCCGCGATAACTCGGAGTCGTGACTCCTCCATTGAGACGTAGTAGCTGAAGCAGAGCCTGAATAAGAAAAGTCCATAGGACAGACCGTATTACGGAAGCATACACATCCAGCCCCGCAAAGGATTCAAGCAAAAGCAAATAGAGCAGCGTTGCACTGCCAAACAGCATCACGCTTCGACGTAACAATACGAGGGATTGCACAGAAGCCATGAGCATACTCCAGCCGCACATCATGAACAAACCTCTCGTTTCTGTACTAATCGAGTGGAATCGCCAGTTATTTATAAACGTGTCCATATCCGCTGAAAGTATCCCAGGGTATGCAACGGCCCAACGGACAGGATCACTTCCTCCGTACATCAGACATAGCGCAGTGAGTGCAATGAATAATCGGATCAGTACTCCGGTGATCCATCCTGTACGAATTAACCCCGCGAGCAACAATGCTCCCGTTAATCCCGCCATTACGGACAAGAACCGTTCACTGCCCTGCTGATCTGTTGATGTAACAGGATATATCCACTCCAGAGACAGTATAAGTAAAATGGCCGAAATAAAAATTTTGTACAGGACAGGTACGCTAACATATCCCTCATCCTTTATGTCCGTCACAGAATTCTGGTTCACAGTTTTATATACAGAATAGGCCGATTCTATTCTCGTACGGTCCATTGACTCTAAGCCGACCACAGTGGAATTTGGTTGCTGGTTACCATTACGCTCCCACATCCGTTACCTCCACCTTTCCCAATGAAGATAACGCAACGTCTGTAACCGCATGGATCGGCACCCCGCTGTGACGAATCCGCTCCAAGCTTAAGCTGTCATATCCCAATCCATTCATCAATCTATCCGTTGATCCTAATTGGTCCTGGTTCGCTTCAGTCAATTGCACCTCTACACGATAACCCGACCCGATTGCAGTTATGATCCATTCGGCCAGAACCTGATCCATCTTACCTGTGAGAACCACAATTCGCGACCCACTCGTCAGTCCATCCAGCATCTCCGTTCGAAGCGAAATAGAGCCTGATTGTGCTTTGGATATTCGTGCCCCCGCTAACTTGTCCAGTCCATGATTCTCATCATCTGCATGAAACGGCCCATGTTGCCATTGATCTTGTGCAGCATAGCTCTTATCGCCGCCTTCCATCCACAGATGATAAGGAATGTCATCCCGCTCAGCGGTATGAATCCAGCGGGCAGCTGCACGAACCACTCGTTCAAAAGCAGGTGCATCCATGTTCTCCCGTTGTTTTACGTCATAACCCGACGCGCCTTCATACACAAGGATGCCGAGCGAGGCCAGATCCGTGGTATCAGGCAGAAAGGTCTGAAGTTTTCCCGTTTTAGCTGTACTTTTCCAATGAACTCGTCCCAGTGGGTCACCCTGCTGATATTCACGGAACTCAGGACTACGGTTACCCTGGCTATTTCTTCGCTCTGACAAAGTCCCTTCGATCATCGCTGTGAATTCTACCGAATCACCCTTCCCCCAAGCCGTTGCTTGAGGAACAACAATCAGGGGTGTACCTCCTGCGGTCTCTGCCGAGAGGGTATTCCAGCCAAACATATCACCCCAATACAATCTGCCCGTATCCCATCTGTAGACTCCTCTGCGTAACCCGGAACATTCATATTGATAGGAAAATTGTCGCCGTGTTCCCGGGAAAATCAATTTGCGATGAACACCTGCAGGTGTGTTCTCACACAGAACGATCCATAACAATGGAATACGGCAATTGAATTCCAGTTCGACCAGAACCCGTACCTGCTCGCCTGCCTCAATCCGGTTCGTGTGTATTTTCCGACGGATGTGAATACGCCGTGGTCCGAACCAATGGAAAAACAGACCTCCTGTGAACATCAAGAAAGCTATAACGGATAGAAACAACGCCGCTTTGCCCCCATGCCACTGATACAAGGAAGCAAAAGCCACCACCAAGACAGCACTCACAATCCGTTGTCCCAGCGCAGTCATTGCCTCCGTCCCCTTCCCTGTGATGCCATCTGTACAGGTACCGGGACCGATGACAATGCTTCTTCAATGACCTGTACTTGCCCCCAAACCTCCGCTCTGTTCTGGGCCTTCAATTGAATACGGTGGGAAAGGACAGGCACCGCTACCTCTTTCACATCATCCGGAATGACATAACTGCGCCCTTGAAGATAGGCAAATGACTGCGCCGCAGCCATCCAGGCCAGTGTTCCACGCGGACTGATGCCCAGTCTGACCGCCGGAAGGCTGCGAGAGGCTACAGCAACAGCCACCAGATACTGTTTAACGACCGGATCAACATGTACCTGTTTGACTTCACGCTGCATGGCTACGACCTCTTCAGCAAGCAGGACAGGGCGAAGTTCATCAATCGCTTCTCTACCTTGCATGCGGGTTAACAATTCCAATTCCTGTTCCGGATCGGGATACCCCAGTCCAATTCTCATGATAAATCGATCCAGCTGCGCTTCAGGCAGACGGTACGTACCTTCGAACTGTAACGGGTTCTGTGTCGCCAGCAGAAAGAACGGGCGTGGCAAGGCATAGGTTGTGCCATCAACCGTAATACGTCGTTCCTCCATTGCCTCCAGCAGGGCAGACTGAGTGCGTGGTGAAGCGCGATTTATTTCATCAGCCAGGACAACGTTGGACATGACGGGTCCGGGCCGAAACTTGAATTCAGCTGTATGTGGATGATAGATTGAAGTGCCCGTAACATCTGCCGGCATGACATCGGACGTGAATTGAATCCGGCCCATGGAGCAGTCCAGTGCAGAAGCAACGGCACGAACCAGCATCGTTTTCCCGGTACCCGGCACATCTTCCAGAAGTACATGACCTCCACTGAGCATTGCGGTAAGGACATAACGAATCTCTGTTTTTTTGCCAATAATCACACTCTCAACACGCTTCATGACCCTGTTTAACAATTCAACAGCATGTTCATGTTCCATTCGGATATAAGACATTTCTCTGATCTCCTTCCGTTCATCAGCATTCCTGAACCATAGTAATCTATGATTCAGTGTTGCCCGGAAGTAGAGAGAATAGTCCTGCAAGAATGACTTTCTTCAGATCATTTTATACATAAATATGTTGTTCATTGCCGAAATGGATCTGGAAGTGCCCGCCTTTACCGTCCACTCTGCTTCATTACTGGTTAAGGAATTCACCCTCAACCCCATCTGCTCCAGTAGCTCACGTAACGGAACCCAGATGGTTCCACCTTGACTCTGTACTGCTCCCGTTTCAATTGCCCCGGTTGTAGTCAGTGTTCCACTCACACTGTCTGCATGAATCGTTCTTTCCTTCCATACTGCTATGGCCGTCCTTGTTTCAGAGTCCCAGCGAGTGCTGCCCCCGAATTTTTTCATGAAAGTACGCAATGGCACCATGATTCGCTGCCCCTCCATGCGGAACTCGCCCGGTTGCAAGGTAGCTGCAACCAATCCCACCTCTACCTTCAACTTCTTGCTTGCAAGCCATAACGTCGCGTTCGCTTCTACATGCTCTGCGATCCAGGCCTTTCCTGGCGCCTTGCGGGCCTTATACTTACCATCTGGATGTACACGGAATTGAACTGGTTGATCCGTACTCTTTATGGTGTCAAAACGATATCCATGATCACGATAATATTTGATAATACCCGGAAGTGCTTTTACCGTTTCAGCATGTGCACCACCGTCATGCATCAGGACAATGACGGAACGTGCTCCCGCAGGTACTTTGGTGGAATTGCTGAGGATCTCTTTGGCCGGAACACCTCTACGCTTGGAATCTCCACTGTCGACGTTCCAGTCCATGACGGTGTATCCACCCAGTTGGAGCAAATCAAAATAACTCTGGTCAAAATGCCCGTAGGTACCGCCTGGTGCTCGCACCAGATTCGGACGGAAACCGGTTATACGCTCCAGCACTTCCTCTGTCTGCTTAATCTGTTTCCAGAACACTTTAAAATCACTGTACAGCTGTTCGTATTGATGATTAAACGTATGATTGCCCAAAGCATGTCCATCCTCCACAAGCCCACGGATTAACTCCGGATACCGCTCTGCCTGCTCACCCAGCACAAAAAATGTAGCCAAAACCTTCTCCTTACGCAAAATATCCAATACTTCACGGGTATGGTTACCCGGTCCATCGTCAAAACTCAGATAAACTACCTTGTCTTGAGTATTCTTATCTTCCGGGATTGGATCACCTGAGCCGGAAGCAGAAGATGCATAAGCCGTGCCTGCATATACAGCAAATGCACATAACAATATCGCAATACGCATGAGAATGACAGACCACTGTCCAGCTAAAAACATATGTATGGTTGTTGCAGAGTTTCCCCCTAATTTCTTGATTCTGAATTCCGGTCTCTGTACCATTTACGAATCGACCTCCACCGTCTCTAGTAATTTGCTGATAGACTTCAGCAGATTTGTTAGAATTATATGGAGGCTACATTGAAAAAAGACGTGATTTTGTTTAATATTTTTTCACAATTTGCTATGTAGCCTGATTGATTCTTCGCTTCAGATTAGGTAGCATAATGAACAGGCAGAACACATTAAAACACCTTGGAGAGTATTCATGCTCCCACCCCGTATTCAGGAGAGTGAAATCTATTGGAATTGCTTGAGAAGATCCAACATCTGTTTGGGTCCTACGGATACAGCGTTTTGTTTTTTGGCTTGTTGCTTGAATTCATCGCACTTCCCTTTCCTGGTGAAACAACGATGGCTTACGCAGGGTTTCTCTCCTACAAGGGGCATCTGGACTTCGGAATCCTCACCATACTGGCTTTTCTGGGAACAACGATTGGCATGACCATCACTTATTTTATTGGAGCCAAAGCAGGACTGCCCTTTATAACACGATACGGAAAATGGTTTCTGATGAAGCAGGACAAGCTCGATAAAACGCAAAAGTGGTTTGCCAAGTATGGTAATGCCTTAATCTTCATCGGTTATTTCATTCCGGGTGTAAGGCATTTCACCGGGTATTTCGCGGGCATAGCCGCTGTTCCCTTTCGCAAATTCGCTCTCTACGCCTATTCAGGCGCACTGTTCTGGGTTGTATTGTTTCTGGGCATTGGCAAAATATTTGGCCCTCAGTGGAACGCCGTATTCCATCTGGCTCATCAATATGCAGCATATATCGTGGGAGGAATCGGCCTATTGCTCATCGTAGCCGTGTTCTATCGTTACCGCAAAGCATGGGCAGCAAGATCCACCGTATCCAAGCCAGCCCCTGTTCGACAAAGACAAAAGTAAATTCGGACAAAAGTCCATCTATAATAAGCAGGCAAGGAGTTGCGAATAATCGCAGCTCCTTTTTTTTGTGATAATCCGAATTCATCCAGGTCATACTAACTTGAAAATATAGGGTGTATAGTGAGGTGAAGGCATGAGTGAATCGTCGCTGGAACGCCAAGATCAGAGGCAAATCTCTCCGGATCTAAGCGAAAATATGGAATACTGCAAGGAAGTGATGGGGAACAGCAACGACTTGATGATGCGCCCTCTCCAGTGTTTACATAAATGGCCTGCAGTCATGTTGTACATTGATGGATTAGTGGATGTGCAGATCCTGAATCACTCCATTATGGAATCATTATTGCAAAAGCGTGATCTCCCTGAATTCTCTGCAGACGATGAACATCTCAGCTACCTCCAGAATGATATCTTGATCGCCAGTGATGTATTGCTGGTCGATGATATGGATGAAGTAATGAATGCACTTCTTTCGGGATCAGCTATCTTACTGCTTGAAGGATCTGTACGAGGATTGAAGATTGGTGCAGCAGGCTGGGAAGATCGATCCGTTGGAGAACCTGTCTCCCAAACCGTCGTTAGGGGGCCTATGGAAGGCTTCAACGAAAACCTGCGTACCAACACATCATTGATCCGCAAACGAATCCGTAATCCTCATCTTTGGATCGAAGAAAGAGAAATAGGTCAGGTTACCAAAACCCGAGTGGCTGTGCTCTATCTGGAACATATCGTGGATCAGGAGATTGTAAAAGAACTGCGTCGAAGACTCGATGAGATCGATATCGACAGTATCCTTGAGAGTGGATATATCGAGGAACTTGTACAAGACGAAACCAGAACTTTATTCCCCACGGTTTACAATAGTGAACGTCCAGATACGGTTTGTGCTGCTTTGCTTGAGGGTAGAGTAGCCATCATCGTGGACGGTACGCCTTTTGTGCTGCTGGTTCCCGCCTTGTTCGTGCATTTCTTCCAATCGCCGGAGGATTACTATCAACGGGCCGATATCAGCACATTGATTCGCTTGATTCGTTATCTGTCCTTTTTTATCGCTTTACTAGCTCCATCCTTCTATATTGCCATTTCCACCTTTCACCAGGAAATGCTGCCGACCAACCTGCTCATCAGTCTGGCAGCCCAGCGTGAAGGCGTTCCTTTCCCCGCCTTCATTGAAGCCATACTGATGGAACTGACCTATGAAATTTTGCGAGAAGCAGGTATACGTATTCCGAAAACGGTCGGTCAGGCCGT
This sequence comes from Paenibacillus sp. FSL P4-0176, assembly GCF_037975265.1. Taxonomy (NCBI): domain Bacteria; kingdom Bacillati; phylum Bacillota; class Bacilli; order Caryophanales; family Paenibacillaceae; genus Paenibacillus; species Paenibacillus sp. FSL P4-0176. The sequence continues at coordinate 807,436 of NZ_CP150242.1, read as the reverse complement.
TTCCATTGTCGGAACACTGGTCATTGGCCAAGCCGCCGTAGATGCAGGAGTTGTCTCCGCAGCAATGGTTATTATCGTTTCCATAACGGCCATATCCAGTTATGTCATTCCAGAGAATGGACTGTCTATCTCTGTCCGAATTTTGCGATTTGTATTGATGATACTCGCGGCAGCTTTTGGATTCTACGGTATTCTAATTGTTCTGCTCATTACGGTTACACACCTGTGCAGCTTGCGTTCTTTTGGCGTACCATATATGTCCCCCTTTGCACCTCTAATTCAGAAAGATCTGAAGGATACGCTGTTTCGTGTGCCCTGGTCCCGTATGAAAACACGGCCACTCTCTACGGGTACACCGAACAAAACCAGACAAACCACAAAAAAAACGAAGCGTTAATTCGGTAAGGAGAACAACGTATGAACAAGTGCTTCCGATTAATTGTATGCATTGCATTCCTACTCCCTCTCCTTACCGGATGCTGGGATCGCCAGGAGCTGAATGAACTTGGCATTATGCTGGGTCTTGGTGTAGACAAGGATGGCGATTTGATTAAAGTGAGCGCTCAGGTCGTTGTGCCAAATGAAGTTTCCTCCAAGTCAGGGGGAGGCAATGGCACTCCTGTCACGCTGTACGAAGCGTCGGCGCCCACGCTGTTTGAAGCAATTCAAAAGCTGACCGAGACAAGCCCACGCCGTATATTCATGGCACATATCCGTGTACTGGTGTTCAGTGAAGAATATGCCCGTAAAGAGGGCATCTACGATGTTATGGAAGCATTAATGCGAGAACCTACTGTCCGGCCCGATTATTACGTCATGGTTGCTCGAAATACTACAGCTTCCAAGGTATTGGACACACTTACTCCATTAGAGAATTTACCTGCAGAGAAGTTATTTAATTCTCTGGACGTGTCTGCCAAGACCTGGTCTCCTACAACGACTGTAACCGGTGATCAGTTGATGGAATATATGCTTACTTCCGGAATACAACCCGTAATCACTGGTGTAGAGATTTTTGGCAATTCAGAGAGAAGCGGAAGCAAAGACAATATTGCGACGATTAAGTCCAAAGCTCGTCTAGTTTCAACAGGATTGAGTGTATTCAAAAAAGACAAACTGATTGGCTGGTTAACGGAAGATGAATCCAAAGGGTACAACTATATCCGCGACAATGTCGTATCTACCATAGGTCACCTGCCTTGCCGAAAAGGAGGAAATGTGACTTTTAAAACCCTTCGCACCAAGACTCAACGAAAAGCAAAGGTCATTGATGACCAACCTGTGATCCACATCAAAATTAAAAATGTATCTTCCATTGGTGCAGTAGAGTGTGGAATCAAAATTGGTTCGATGAAAACACTCAAAGAGTTGGAAAAGGACAGTGAGGAGCGATTGATAGAACTGATGGAAAAATCCGTGAATTCAGTGCGGCGAAAGTTCCATATTGACATTTTTGGATTCGGTCAGGAAGTTTATCATGCCGATCCTAAATTTTTCAAGAAAATTGAAAAGGATTGGGATCAATATTTTGAGAATCTGGATGTTAAATATGAAGCCAATGCACAGATCAAACGTGTAGGTACACTGGATGATTCATTCAAGGAGGATTTGAAGGAGTGAGACCGGATGTTAATTACAATTACTGTCATTGTCATAGGAGGCCTTGTAGGCTTGGTTGATCTTCCAGGTCTCATCCGTCGCAAGGAATGGAGGGAAACAGCAGTGTACAGCGGAATGCTCGTCATAGCCACAGGGTTCAGTGTGATTGCAGCCAACCTGTGGGATTTCCCCAGTCCACTCTATATCATCATGTGGATCTATGAACCTGTTAATCAATTCCTGGCACATCTGACGGGAACCTAGAAAAAGGAGAGGACCATTATGCTGGAACAGGGGCGCCTTGGAACAAGACAATTGACCACGCTCATCTTTATGATGGTGGTCGGGGATATGATGCTGATCTACCCCTCGGTCATCACGTCCTATGCCAAACAAGACTCCTGGATTTGCGCTTTTATAGGCGTTCCTCTGGGGATGGCACTGATGGCCATGTTCCTGAAGCTATGTAGCATGCACCCAGAAAAAAATCTGGTGCAGATGGCACGAAGCATTCTAGGGTTCTGGCCAGGTACTTTCTTTTCCTGCTTCTACCTGTTCTTTTTCATTATTGGCGCTTCCACACATACGAGAGAAGTCGGCGATTTCATGACCACTCAAATCTTCCCGTACACTCCCCTTCGCATCATCATTCTGATGTTCGTCATCGTGATCGCCTGGGGAGTGTCTCATGGATTAGAGGCGATGGGGCGAAGTAGTGAACTACTGATGCCCGTCGTTATTGTGTTTATTGTCGTTCTTGCAGTCTGCCTGCTTCCTCAGATTGATATCAGAAATTTGAAGCCAGTAAGTGATACGGGTGTTGTCTCTATCTCGCAAGGCATTCTGGTAAGCATTATATATCCAATCGGTGAAGTCGTTCCTATCATGATGATACTGCCCTATGTTGCCAAGCAGGCTCATCGAACACGGGACGTAATTATTGCAGCTGGCCTAGGTAGTTTGGTATTGGCAACACTCGTTACCATATCGTTGCTGGTCTTGGGTGCCTTTCTTACGCAACATAACATATATGCTTCGTTTATTTTGTCCCAGAAAATCAGTATTGGGAACTTTTTTGAACGTATTGAAGCCATTATGGCCTCTTCCTGGCTGATCTCTACGTACTTCAAAGCGATGATATACTTATACGCCTTTATTGTTGGTTGTGCGGAACTGTTCAAGCTTAAGCAGTATCAGATACTGGTACTCCCTGCGTCCATACTTGTGTTCGGATTAGCCAATCTGATCTCACCAAGCATTACTTTTATCGTGATCACCATTGTTCCATATTGGGTAGATTGGGATACTACACTGGGGATCATTCTGCCGGGTTGTCTCCTGCTGATACAATTGCTCAAGTCTTACAGAACATCATCGGTTACTCCAAACAATTCCTCACAGGAATGAGTGCTTTTTTTGAGGGAAGGAGCCTGGTTTAGATGGAAAAATGGAGTTCATCCATGAAAGTCATCCATGCTGAATATAGAGAAGGAGAACGGTGTCTATGTTAATTAAGGAGAAAATCACCATTAGGCAATTTGCAGTCCTTACCTTTCTCGTCATGATTGGGGACATGATTCTACTCTACCCCTCCGTGGTTACTGCTTCGGGTCAACAGGATGCGTGGATCTGTTCTCTTATCGGTCAACCGATCGGCATGCTCATCATGTGGGTGCTATACAAACTTCATCAGACGCATCCTGATCTTTCTCTTATTGAAATCTGCCAAAAAATACTTGGCCGGTGGGCAGGGTCTGTTTTAGCAGCTGCATATCTATTTTATTTCGCCATAGGCGCTGTCATATGTATCCGTGAAGTCGGTGACTTTATGACCACACAGATCTACCTTCAGACCCCCATCCGAGTCATTCTAATTATCCTTATGTGCGCTCTGGTCTGGGGGCTTATGCATGGCTTGCATACAATAGGAGGAAGCAGTGAAATGCTGACCCCAATCGTTGTTGCATTTATGATTCTATTATTTATGGGGCTGATGCCCAAAGTAGATAGTTCAAATCTACAGCCTTACTTGAACACCCCTTGGCTTCATCTGATGCAGTCTATCATTAGAGGAGCATTCACTTCCTTTGGTGAACTCATCGTGATCACCATGGTTCTTCCTTATGTGATGTCCGGGCCTCACATCAAACGTGACATGTTACTCGCTACTTTATGTGGAGGGCTGTTACTAACCACATTGTTGGTCATTTCACTGATGATATTTGGCCCCTTTCTGACCCAGCATGACATCTACATCTCCTATACCCTGTCCCAGAAAATTAATATCGGGAATTTTTTCGAGCGAATTGAGGCGTTCATGGCAACCGCTTGGTTAATTGCTACCTATTTCAAGAGTCTGCTGTATATGTTCTCCTTTGTCGTTGGAACAGCTCAGCTATTTCGGTTAAAGACATATAAACCTCTCATCCTGCCATCAGCGATGTTATTATTCGCGTTAGCTGTACTGATTTCTCCCAATGTCATTTTCTACACCAATACGATCATGCCCGCTTGGGTGGATTGGGATATCACGGTAAGCTTTATTATTCCGCTATTCCTACTGCTTGTGCACCGGCTTCGTTCGGGCAAGAGCAAGAACAATTCAACCAATCATAAACGATTGCCCACCTAAAAAGGCTGTGTTCACGGTAAATTCCGCGAAGCACAGCCTTTAATGATGAAACGGTTAAGATGTATTTATTCACACATGTCTAGTTCATTAATTACAATGTCTTCAAAGCCTCAAGCGCAGCCTCGATATGTCCTTTGACCCGAACTTTGGACCAGTCCTTGATCAATTTCCCCTCTTCATCAATCAGAAAAGTGGAGCGAACCATACCCATGTACTCCTTGCCATACATTTTCTTCAGCTGCCATACACCGTATTGCTCGGCTACAACGTGCTCTTCATCCGACAACAAGGTGAAAGGCAGTCCATATTTGGCGATAAACTTGTCATGTTGTTTCATCGGATCGGTGCTGATTCCGAGAATGACCGTGTTCAGCCCTTCAAATTCAGCATGTCGATCCCGGAAATCACAAGCTTGTTGCGTACAGGACGAGGTCATATCCTTGGGGTAAAAATAAAGCAGTACCCGCTGTCCGCGGTAATCCGAAAGCTTTACTGATTCTCCCGTACTGGACGGAAGCTCAAAATCCGGTGCCAATTCGCCTACATTTAACGTCATGTCAGTTCCTCCCTAATCTCCCCCATGAAATGCTATAGGGCGTTATTATGAACCTGCTCCGCGATACCGCTTCACGCCAAAATTCCACAACAGCAAGCCCATCGAGCCAAACACCAATCCCATCACAGGTGTAAGCAGCGCCATGCGATGCATCTCGGACCTCTCCAGGAACAACGCTGCGGGATAGATCCCCACAAAGGCAAACGGAATGATCCAGGTTAACAGCACCTGAATAGCACGGTTATAGATCGTTACCGGGTAGCGTCCATATCCTTGAATGTTATACATCAACGGCAGGATACCTGTTGGCGCGTCCGAATAAAAGGACAACGAAGTCAGGGTGGTATAGATGCCGGCATAGATCATGACTGAGCTGAGTGCCAAAATAATTAAGGCAGGGATATGCCACCACTCCAGCATCAGACCCATCTCTGCTCCGCTGAAGATCATGATGATCAAGCCGATAAACGAGCCCACGAGTGCAGGCGGGTCCACATTTTCAAGCAATATCTGGAACAGGTTATGTGCTGGACGTGTCAGGATCCGATCCATCTCACCTTTGACGATGTACCGCTCACTGAATCCCCACAGATTGATAAAACAACTGAAGATGCCATAGGGCACCATAAAATATCCATAAACAAAGAGCACTTCACTCTCACTCCAGCCGCCCAAGTTATCCGTGTGGCGGAACACCACAAAGATAAAGATCAGGTTGGTTGCCTGGAACAGCAGATCCGATAGGATCTCCACCCAGAAATCAGCACGGTACGTGAGTCGTGTTTTCATGTAATTTTTCAAATATTCCCAGATCAGACCCATATAGTACATATCTGTTATCCCCCTTGCACGAACAGACGCTTGCGCGCCTTACGCCAGATCAATACCATCGGAAGCAGCAGTACGGCAAACCAGAACACCTGAATACCGAGTACACTCCAGATGGCGGTACCTTCCACTCTTCCAGTGAACACAGAACCGGGCAGATACGTAATGGCCTGAAAAGGCAATACTTTCATCACCGCAGACATCCAGCCTGGATACAGGCTGATCGGGATGATTAGACCGGAGAACAAATCAACCACAACGCGTTTCATACGCATCATGCCTTCATTGTTTTCCACAAAGAATGCCGCCAGTCCCGTTATCACATTAATCTGGGAATTAATGAGGAAACTGAAGAACAGCATGACGAGAAAGCCAATCCACGCCGATGGCGCCGTAGGCAATTCAACCGGGAACAGCAGAATGGCAATGAGCATCCCCGGAATCATGAGCAGCAGGAAGCGGAAAATACCTTCGCCAAGACCCTGCATCATTTTGACCATAACGTAATTGATCGGCCTGATGAATTGAATCGCAATGGAGCCATCCCGTATATCTGCGGCAATCTCCCGGTCCAGGTTGTTAAAGTAAAAGGCACGTGCCATCCAGGATACAGCGATGTAAGTGGTCATCTGCGCTGCCGTGAAGCCGCCGAGTTCACCACTGCTACCGTAAATAGCTTGCCAGGTAAAGTAATACACGCCGATATTCAGCGTATATATCAAAATGCCGGAGTAATAATTCACCCGGTATGCCAGCATCGTTAGAAAACGGATGCGCATAAAATCAATAAATGCACTATTCATCTCAGGATACACCCACCGCTTCTTTCCCTGCTCCCACAATCTCGGGACGCTCGGCGGAACCGGATTGGTAAATACTGCGCACAATCTCATCCGTGTTAATCTCAATAATCTGAATATCGGTAATATCAGCTTGTCCAACGACACGTCCGAGTACATCCGAAACATTCAGTTCAAGTGGAATCCATACGGATGCGGACAATTCATTCTCAACCGTCCAACGTACAGGCAACGCAGCAGTCCATTCCTGCATCTGACTGATGTTGTGAGCTGAACCAAATTTGAAACGGATCTCCCGCTCCTTACCCCACTGGGACTTGAGATGATCCAGACCTCCATCATAAATGATGTTGCCTGCATCAAGCATGATGACCCGGGAACACAGTGCCTCAATGTCCTGCAAATCGTGGGTTGTGAGCAGAATGGTCGTTCCATGCTCCTTGTTCATGTCTTTCAAGAAATCCCGAATTTCCGACTTCACCACAATATCCAAACCAATGGTTGGCTCGTCCAGGAAAACAATACTCGGATTATGCAACAAGGCTGCCACTAACTCGCAGCGCATACGCTGACCGAGACTGAGCTTCCGTACCGGACGGCTTAACAGGTCCTGGAGCTGCAATCGCTCAACTAGTTCATCCAGCCGTTTGCGGAAATCGACCTCTCCGACACGATATACTTTGCGCAATAAATGGAAGGATTCGATAACGCCAATATCCCACCACAATTGACTGCGCTGACCAAAAACAACACCGATATTCTGTACAAACTTCTCCCGTTCCTGATACGGAACATATCCACCAACCGATATTTGCCCTGAAGTAGGCACCAAAATGCCGGTCAACATCTTGATCGTTGTTGATTTACCGGCACCGTTCTCCCCAATATATCCGCATATTTCACCCTGTGGAATCTGAAACGAAATATCATTTACAGCCAATACCTCTTGGTATTGACGTGCAAACAGGTCCTGGAACGCGCCCTTCAGCCCACCTCGGCTTTTCTGGACGCTAAACGACTTGCGCAAATCTTTGACATCAATCGCCAGCATGATTATACCTCACTTGGATTTTGTTGAAATTGCTTGTAGCCCAAAAAGAAATTATAATGGTATCAGTCAAAATTCAGCAAGCTTTAAAATAGTCTGGAGCCGCGTCCTGCCCTTATGTTGGGAAAAGATGTGTACGGAAAGCTTCGACTAGTTCTTACTTGAATACTCGAACTCGTTTTTTTATTTCATCTCAAATACAAAGGAGAGCTAGCATGACCAGAAAGACGAAGAGAACCATATGGATTTCTCTTGCCGCCTTCGTGTTAATTATTGGAGGAGCAGCGGCATATTATTTCGGTTCTATTCTCAATCAGTTGGACGGTTTGGCAAAGGACGGCGACGATTCACCATTCGCAGGCATCGAAAATGTGGAGAAAGTAAATACGCCTGACCCACCCAAATGGGAAGGCACAGAAACGGTAAATATTCTCGTTATGGGTGTCGATGCACGTGGATTGAAAAAAGGTGAAGTTCCTCGCTCCGACAGCATGATGGTTGTATCGCTCGACCCACTGACCAAAAAAATCAATCTGTTCTCCATTCTGCGCGACACTTACGTCAATATTGACGGATATGGCAAGGAGCGGATCAACACCGCTATCACCCATGGTCCTAATGCAGCGATGCAAGCTGCCGGCGACCTGCTCGGCATTCCTGTACAGTATTATGTGTATACGGATTTCCAGGGATTCATCAAATTGGTGGATGCCGTTGGCGGTGTTGATTTTGATGTGGAGAAAGACATGCACTATACAAGTAAAGCTGACAATAACGAATACGATATTGATCTCAAAAAAGGATATCAGCATCTGGATGGCGAGACAGCGCTCATGTACGTTCGTTTCCGTCATGATGCGATGTCGGATTTCGCTCGGTCCGAACGTCAGCGTGAATTGCTGAAAGCTGTAACAGCGAAAATGCAGTCAACAACTACCATTGCCAAACTGCCTGCCATTCTGGAACAGGTTAATCCTTACGTAGATACAAATCTAACACTCTCCGACATGTGGAAGCTGGGTGGACTCGGATACCAGAGCAGCATGAACGGCAGTGAGCAGATTCCGCCAATGAACCTGCTGAAAGAAGAACGTACAGCAGGCGGTGCGCAAGTATTGACGGTTACCAATGAAGAGAAATTGAAGCAGCATATTCAGGATATTATTCACCCGCCTGCTACAACGGATGATAGTACAACCAGCACCGAAGATAAAACAGCCAGTGGTGACGATCAGAAGTCAGAGCAACCGGCTCAGTAATCTAAACATGCAGAGGGCAGCCATTACGCTGCCCTCTCGTTGTGCCCGGCTATATCTTTATGAGAAAATCATCATATCTTTCTGTGGCTTGTTTCTTTATCATATTTTGAATTACGAAAGGAAGTTATCTTATGAATACATCACGTTCCCGTTCCGAACTTTTATATGCAGAAGCACTCGAACATATTGTAGGAGGTGTTAACAGCCCTTCACGCTCGTTTAAAGCCGTTGGTGGTGGTGCACCTGTATTTATGAAAAAAGCCCAAGGCGCCCACTTCTGGGATGTTGATGACAACCGTTATATTGACTATCTGGCCGCTTACGGTCCGATTGTTACAGGACATGCTCATCCGCATATTACACAGGCCATTACGGAAGCAGCGGCAAATGGCGTGCTGTACGGTACCCCAACAGAGCTTGAAATCAAGCTCGCCAAAATGCTGAAGGAAGCCATTCCTTCCATGGATAAAGTGCGTTTTGTAAACTCCGGTACAGAGGCGGTTATGACTACAATTCGGGTCGCTCGTGCCTACACCAAACGCAACAAGATCGTAAAATTCGCCGGATGTTACCATGGTCACTCCGATCTGGTGCTTGTCGCTGCCGGTTCAGGCCCGTCCACGCTCGGAATTCCTGACAGTGCGGGAGTTCCGGCCAGTATTGCACAAGAAGTCATTACTGTGCCCTACAATGATCTGGAAGCCCTGAAGGATGCTTTGGAACGCTGGGGTGATGATGTCGCCGCAGTCATGGTTGAACCGATCGTTGGTAACTTCGGTATGGTTATGCCGGAACCTGGCTTCCTGGAAGGTCTCTGTGCCATGACACGGGCCAACGGATCACTGGTTATCTATGACGAGGTCATTACGGCTTTCCGTTTCCATTACGGTTCTACTCAGACGTATGCCGGACTCGATAATCATGCAGAGATTGAACCGGATCTGACGGCTCTTGGTAAAATTATTGGTGGCGGCCTGCCAATCGGAGCCTATGGCGGCCGTAAACACGTTATGGAGCAGGTTGCTCCGCTTGGGCCGGCTTATCAGGCGGGAACGATGGCTGGTAACCCTGCATCCATCTCGGCTGGTATCGCATGTCTGGAGGTCCTGCAAGGCGCGGGTGTATACGAGGAGATGGAACGTCTTGCTATCGACCTGACGGCAGGTCTGCAAGCTTCTGCTGACCGTCATGGGATTGCTCTGACGATCAACAGGATTCGCGGTGCATTCTCCACCCATTTCTGTGACCATCCGGTTACGAATTATGATCATGCCCAAGACACGGATGGAGAGCTGTTTGCTTCCTTCTTCCGTCACATGTTGGACCGTGGCATTAACCTGGCTCCATCCAAATATGAGGCGTGGTTCCTGACCACGGCTCATACAGACGAGGATGTTCAGGCTACATTGGAAGCCGCAGAAGCTTCCTTCAAGGCGATGGCTCAGGAATAAATTAGATATTTCCATTCACAATGTAGCGTACAAGATGCATCGTTGATAGATAGCAACTCAAGGAAAAGGCGTCCAACAAGTGATCAACTTGTGTGGACGCCTTTTGTTATTATATACAGACAGTGGTGAGTGGCCAATACGACTAGATAGATGCTGAGTGTAACAACTATATGCGTATTATTGTAATGGCCTTGCTGTTATAGCTTTGTCTTTATCTCTGCCTGATCTGAAGTTTCAAAATTTCCTCACGGATCTTCTGCATCCCTTCCTCGATTCGCTGCTTCGGCACATTGGAGATGTTCAAGCGCAGCATCTGATCCTTATGCGCCTGATATGTTCCCTCCGGATGATACCGTTCTGTCGTATCAACGATGACTCCGCGCTTTTGAAGCCGGGATAGCAGAACACGAAGCGGCATATCACCCGCCAAGGGCAATACGGTATGCTCCCCTCCTGTTCGAGGAGCTTCCATAAATGGAGCAAAGTCTGGATATGAGTCCAGTTGCTCATGCACCGTGTGCATCCGGGCAGCATAGCGGTTACGAATCACTTTCCTGTGATGAGCAAACATTCCGCTGTGGACATAGATCTCCAGAGCAGCTTGAGACAGAACAGAAGTGTCGATATCGAGCATTTTTTTGTAAGCCCCAAAAGATTGAATTAGTGGTGAGGGCAGAACAGCTACACCAATGCGCAGACCTGGAAACAAAATTTTGGAGTAACTTTTCAGATAGATGACCCGGCCTTCGGTATCATAGGACCATAGCGGGTCCTGTTTCGTATTGTCCTCCAGATCGGCCAGATAATCGTCCTCTACCAGATAGACATCGTACCGCTGTGCAAGCCGGATTAGTTTCTTTTTCTCAGCAACAGTCAAAGATGTGCCAATCGGATTGTGAAAGCGCGGCATGACATAGAAAAACTTGATATCTTCCTCAGCGAACTGACGTTCAAGTGATGCCCAATCCAGCCCGTCCAGGGCACGTCTCACACCGGCAATCGGCACATTTAATCCACTCAGTAGCGAGGGCATATTATGATAGGTCGGTAGTTCAAGCAGTACTTTTCTCTTTCCATTGGGAAAAGGCATCAATGCAAGTACAGCCAGTGCCTGTTGCACACCTGACGTGATAAAGAACTGCTCTGTTCTCGCAAACACCTGATAATCCGCAAACTGCTTCTGCAACAGGATGATAAGCGAAGGTAATCCCTGATCCGTGCCATACATGAATAACTCTGCTTGCTTCTTCTCCATCGCCTGATCCACACAATGACGAAAGTCTGCATAAGGGAAGACCCGTGGATCAGGAGCAGCCGAAGCGAAGTCCAACGCTCCCTGCCAGTCCATGTCCTGAGCACCTGTCCCGTTCTGTACGGCATAATAACCGGATTGAGGTATGGCATACACCAAATGCCGCTGTTCCAGCCACTCATATGCACGAATAGCCGTGCTTACACTGCATTGATATTGTTCTGCTACAACTCGAACGGCTGGCAGTCGAATGCCCTTATCTGCCCACTGGCGACGATCCTGCTGCTGCATCTGTTCCTGAATCCATTGCTTTAACGCTTCGGCAATCACTTCGTATTTTCTCAATGCACCCATCCCTCTCCAACAACTGTACCGATACAGTTTAACCTTTTATCTATTGTAGCACGATGCACCTGGCAGTATATTGAATAAGGCCAGCACATGCCTCGAACCTGACATAATTCAGGATAATGAAAGATAAAGCGCTATGACTACTGTATTGGAGGAGCATTCATGAACACAACACACACTCGGGGATACGCCTATATCGCAGCTGTATTGTACGCAGCTATTATCGGTCTATCTTTTTTATTTGTTAAAATGACCGTCACTGTTGCACATCCAATTGATGTGCTTGCCCACCGATTCGCGTTGTCGCTGATCGTTGTCAGCATTCCTGTCATTTTTGGCTGGATCAAAATCCGACTGAGCCTTCGTGATCTGTGGCGAATCATTCCACTTGGGCTGTTATCTCCTGTCTTATTTTTTGCCTTTCAAGCCTTTGGACTCGTATCTTCCAACTCATCGGAAGCCGGTATTATTCAGGCTATGGCCCCTGTATTCACACTCGTTCTGGCTTCAGTTTTCCTGAAGGAACGCACATCCACGATGCAGAAGTTGTTCCTGCTTCTGTCTGTCGCTGGAGTGGTTTTTATTTTCATGATGCAAGGAAGCGGCGTATCTATGAGTAACCTGAAGGGCATTGCATTATTGCTACTATCCACGGTATGTTTTGCAGGGTATGGTGTGCTTGCAAGACCATTAACCCAGAAGTATAAACCAATGGAATTAACCTGGGTCACACTGATGGTTGGCTGTATTGTATTTAACGCCGCTTCCCTGATCCGACATGCGTCCAGCGGTTCCATGATGGACTATATCAAACCACTTGGAGATACATCCTATCTGGGTGCACTCGCTTATCTAGCAATTCTCTCCACCATGATCTCCACCCTGCTCGCGAGCTATGCCCTGACCCATCTGGAGGCTTCGCAAATGAGTGTATTCAGCAATCTGTCCACGCTCATCTCCATCGTAGGAGGTGCATGGGTATTGCAAGAACCAGTGGGTTACTACCACTATATTGGTGCATTGTTGATTATCGCCGGTGTGCTAGGCACCAATATGAGCGGTCGCAAACATAGGTTGATCAGTGGAATCAAAGCATGATTCCCCATATTGAGACAGCGCGGAAGTTGGTTCGCCGGTTCAACGAGTTATACGCTCCCATCCTCCTCAACCCCCGCATTTTGACTGGAGAGCGGCTCGGGAAACGAGGCTAGAGGTAAGAGAAGCTATGGGTATTCGTTATTTCGACTGACGGTATGAAGCGCTCCAATCACGTTAACACTGCTGAGGACAGTCTATTGGGAAAAGGAGACCCCTCAGCATGAAACGAACACAGCCTTCTTTTTTACAAGCTATGATGTTGATCATGTTGTCCGTTGGCTTGATCAGCCATGTTCTGATTATTCCTGCCCTTTTGGCTGCGGCCAAAAGGGATTCTTGGATTTCCGTCCTGCTATCAGCCGGACCATTTTTGATATTTGCGCTAATGCTCGCATATGTCTCTCGTTTCCTCAAGCATCAAACTCTGCATGAATGGTTAACATCCCGTCTCGGCAAGCCCATTGGCATGTTATTTCGAGTTGGTAACAGTCTCTTTTTTCTGAGCGCAATCTATTTCACCCTGCACGAAACCACGACTTGGGCCAAAACAAATTACCTGACAGAAACGCCAATATTGGTAACTAGTATTGCTCTGATGACTCTCTGTGCCTATGGGGCATATAAAGGCATCCGCTCACTGGCATTTACGGCAGGATTGATCCTTCCACTGGTGGTACTGCTGGGCTTCTATGTTGCCATTGTGAACACTCAATACAAGGATTACAGTCGTCTCCTGCCTGTGTTAGAACATGGCTGGCATCCGGTGCTGAATGGCATGATTTACAGTCTTGCAGGCATGTTTGAACTGCTGTTCATCTGGTATATCCAGCCTCACCTCACCAAACGTATACGTGTATGGCAGTATCTGATGCTCGCACTCATTCTTGTGGGACTAACAGTTGGCCCACTCATCGGGGCGATTGTGGAATTCGATCCTTTTGAGGCTGCCAAAATGCGATATCCCGCCTTTGAAGAATGGCGAATCGCTTCCTTGGGCAAATACATCGCGCAGACCGACTTCTTTTCCATCTACCAGTGGCTCGCAGGCTCGTTCACCCGGATTAGTCTCGCCATGTATATTGTAGTAGAAATATGGAATATTAAGAGCTCTACCAGAAGGCTTATCAGTTGTATCTCGTTAGGTGTCTTCTTTATTCTAACCATGTTGTATCCCCTGGATGATATGACCTTCGAAAAGCTTCTGGTCGAATACATATTTCCGTTCAATCTCGTATATCTGAGCGGACTTGCGATTATCGCAACGACGGTTGCCTTTATCCATTCACGCCATCAGAGGAGGAAACATCATGGAGCATCAAGCGATTGACACCACGTCCCATGAAACACTGCTTGCCTCTTTGAAAGAGCAGTTCAATCCATGTGCAGATGTCGTTATTCAGACCTTTCCTGTTAAAGACCAATCTGATCAGCCCGTAATTCTGCTTTATTGCGACGGTCTCGTCGACGGTAAACAAATTAACCAATTTATTATTCCCCGTCTGGAACAGCACTCCCTGATCATTGAGGAATCACATCCCAAGGAATTGGGATTAACCTTAAATCCGATTGAGGATCTAACTGATTCCAAGAAACTTAATCTGTTGATATTTAGTGGACAACTACTGATCATTTTTGGTAATGGTGTGCAGTCCTGCAGTGTGGATATTGCTGATATCCCGGGACGCAGTCCCGAAGAATCAGCCATTGAAACATCAGTTAAAGGCCCGCGCGATGGATTCACCGAAGAACTCACTACCAACGTGGCCCTTATACGCAAACGAATGAAAACATCTTCGATGTGTTATGAGAAATATGTCAAAGGCGGTCGTACCCAGACAGCCATTGGACTTCTATATGTAAAAGATATTATCAATCCAGACATTCTGAAAGAAGCTCGGCACAATCTGGATCAGATTGAGATCGACGGCATTCTGGGTACCTCAATCATGGAGCGAGCTGTCATGGGAGGGATTCGGAGTATCTTTCCACTCACAGATAATACCGAACGTCCTGATTTTGTCGTTGATTCCCTGTTAAACGGACGTTTTGCCGTTCTCATTGAAGGTTCTCCTGTAGCGGTCATTGCACCAACTACACTTTTCAATCAATTGAAGTCTCCGGAGGACGAAAGTACACCCTTTTTCATCGTTACTTTCGAACGAATTTTGCGTATATCCGGACTGCTGATTGCCTGTTTCTTCCCAGCCTTCTATATCGGCCTGACTAGCTTCAATGTGGAACAGATTCCCCTGCCTCTTCTGGCAACGATTGCTGGCACTCGAATGGGCCTGCCCATGCCGGTGACACTGGAAGCGTTCCTAATGATTTTTATGTTCGAGCTATTCAACGAAGCAGGGCGTAGATTACCACGTGCGTTGGGGCAAACGGTCAGCGTTGTTGGCGGGCTTATTATTGGGGATGCTGCCATTAGAGCCGGGATTACGTCCCCTACCATTATTGTCACGGTAGCGATCTCGGTCATCTCTAGTTATATTCTCGTGAACACTGTGCTAAGCGGGGCTACTGCCCATATCCGGATCGGGATGTTACTCATCTCTTCCATTCTTGGATTATTCGGTTTTATGATCGGACTATTGGCCCTGTTGGTGCATCTCGTATCCTTGGAATGTTATGGCGTATCCTATCTGTCACCTGTATCTCCCTACATTCCCGGAGACTTCACTCAGGCCGTATCTATGCCACCTTCCATGAAAAGAACCAAGCGCCCAGAAGCACTTCATACACAGGATTCTACCCGCCGGAGGAAACGTCCGTGAAACGATGGGTATCCATAAGCGGCCTTCTTATAAGCTGCTTGATCCTGCTAACCGGGTGCTGGGATTCCAAAGAGGTGCAAAGTATAAACTTCATTACGGCGATAGGAATTGACTATGTAGACAACCAGTATATTGCGTATGCCCAACTGATTGACTTCTCCAGTATTGCAAAACAGGAAACACCAACTTCCCGGGAGACAAGGGATATATGGACTGGACGAGGCGAGGGTACAACACTGAGTATGGCTATTAACGACTTGTATGAAACGTCACAGCAGCAAACGCTCTGGACTCATGTTAAAGCTATTGTTTTATCCAAAAAAGTGCTGGAAGGTCGACTGGAGGATATCTTTAATACACTTCTTCATTCAGGCCAATTGAGATATACACCCTGGATCTACGCTACAGAGCATAACATTCCGGATGTACTCTCTCCCTCTGCATTGTTGAACCAATCCGCCCAGACCATTGAATTATTTGAGCCTATGAGACTATACAAACAGCATTCTGGTTACGAACCTATCCGGCTCCATCAGCTTCTCGATGGATTACGGGAACCCGCTTCCGTCGTTCTTTTACCCTCGGTGTCAACGAGGAACGAGACCTGGTTCAACGGCGATAAAACGCCTCCCCTTGTTAGAATGGATGGATTTTATGTGATATCCAAAGGCACAAGTCAGGGTAGAGTTGCAGGAGCAGACGCAGATGGTACACGATACGTAAATTATGAGCGGGTACATCAGTACCCACTATATGTATATGGGAATGGTGGAAAAACTCCTGATTTAACCTTGTTGCTTCATCATCCCAAGACAAAAATCAAGGCGAAGAAGCAAGGTGATGGCATCACCTTTGATCTGGTTACCACGGTCAAAAGCGCCATCACCGAAGATCATGGGGCTCCTCGGTCTCCAGATGCCATGGAACAAGAAGCCGAGAAACAGATCGAATCCCAAATCCGAGATACGTTCGAAAAAACCAAGGAACGCAAGATCGATTCATACGGTCTTGTGGAACACTTATATCGCCACAACCTTCCCTTATGGAAACAGGAAGTCTACAACCGGGCGGACCCACTCCAACGTTTTAAGCTTGGAAAAGTGGAGGTTCACGTGGATATCCTGAATGCGAGCACATATAAATACAGTGAATAAATGAAGAAATAGAAGCCCCGTACCTGCATTGAATGCAAGGTTACGGGGCTTCTTAACATCTCCAGCTATGCGGTCAATTGGGGAACTATCCTAATGGATACGCCATGACACTCATCAAAGCCAATTCAGGCTGGGTCGTGTCCAAACGACTGTACTGGACGATAACGGGGATATTGCTCGAAACCGTAATCGCATAAGGCACGCCCGGTGGAATAGACTGCTCCCCGGATCGTAGCGATGCAGTGCGAATGTGCTTCGTCCTTCTCGCTGGCACTTCGGCGACCATACCTTCAAGTGGTTCTCTGTCTTCAAAGTAAATCGTGATGTGCAGCTCCGCATCCGTGGCACTGGTGTTCAGTACACAGATGCTCTCATGACTCTCCAATGTGCCCCGGCTCTCCGGGGGAATGTAACCATCCGGAATGACCCAGTAGGTGTGACCTGTAGCTGCTGAAACATTCTTACTTGCAGATGTGGCTGATTCTGTCTGGTCAGGTGTCATTGATATACCTCCTCCTTTTTTTTGCGAGTGCAATATTAAGTTAAAAATCTGCGGGCTCGCGGGGCAGCCGCTTTGGCGGGCGGATCGGGCTGTGGGCCGCTGTTGGCTCGGGATTTCTATTCAATCCCCCCCTCAGCAGGGGAAATCCCACTCCAAAGGCGGACGCTTCGCTCCCTCTACCCGATTCCGCCCTCCTCCGCTGCTACGCTCGCCTGTTTTTTAAAAGTTTATTGCCTTCGCTATTCGCTGGGCAACTTTTGCTAGCTCGTTACTTCGTTTAACTCGCTACAGCTTTTAAACCCTGAATAGCTCGCAGGGCAGCCGCTTCGGCGGGCGGATCGGGCTGTGGGCCGCTGTTGGCTCGGGATTTCTATTCAATTCCCCCTCAGCAGGGGAAATCCCGCTCCAAAGGCGGACGCTTCGCTCCCTCTACCCGATTCCGCCCTCCTCCGCTGCTACGCTCGCTGTTTTTTAAAAGATTATTGCCTTCGCTATTCGCTGGGCAACTTTTGCTGGCTCGTTACTTCGTTTAACTCGCTACAGCTTTTAAACCCTGAATAGCTCGCAGGACAGCCGCTTTGGCGGGCGGATCGGGCTGTGGGCCGCTGTTGGCTCGGGATTTCTATTCAATTCCCCCTCAGCAGGGGAAATCCCGCTCCAAAGGCGGACGCTTCGCTCCCTCTACCCGATTCCGCCCTTCTTCGCTGCTACGCTCGCCGGACTGATTTAAAAGATTATTGCCTTCGCTCTTCGCTGGGCAACTTTGTTTCGCTCGTTACTTCGTTTAACTCGCTTCGCTTAAATACAGACGCACAGGACTTAAAATCCTGCGGGAACTTATCCCCTAGAACAATAGAATTAGATCCTCTACTGATACTGATTACCGCAGATACATCTGCAACGGTTGCAATTGCAACTCGCGGATGGCTTCTGCTACCTGCTGGGAAAGGCGGCGGGCGCCTCGTTCCTGAAAATGCGTGTTATCCTCCACGCCTGAGGGGAAGTTCACATACTCGCCTGGCAGTACCCACATAAAGTCTTCCTTAGTGCCTTCAACACCCGCTTGCTCGAACAGAAGACGGCTGCGCTCAGCCAGATCGATCAGCGGAACATCTTCCTCTTCCGCCAGCTCACGCACGGCGATGATATAATCGCCGTGCGTATCGGTCAATGTGTCATCATCCGCAAAATAGCGACGATGCACCGGGGTTATGAGCACTGGACGAGCCTTGGCTTCGCGTGCAGCATCGATATACTTTTTCAAATATTCCTTATATGTTGTGAATGGGTCCGTCCCACGTTCAGGGTCAGGCTTCTCATCGTTATGTCCAAATTGAATAAACAGAAAATCTTCGGGCTTGATTCGCTCCAGAATGGCGCTTAATCTGCCTTCATTAATAAAGCTGCGGGAACTGCGGCCTGACTGGGCATGATTATCCACTGCCACATCATGTTTGAACTGTGCCGGCAATAACTGGCCCCAACCGCAATACGGATATCCACTTTCCGGCTGATCTGTTACGGTTGAATCCCCGGCAAGAAATACGGTCATGGTCTGATTCGCAAGAGTAATCTCCAATGCATTGATTCTCGGTGCAGGACCGGAGAATGACAGACGAAGTCTGCCGCCGCGAACAACAACCGAGAATCTAACCTCTGCGTATTGTCCGGGAAGTGTGCGAATGGTTGGCAGTACAAGCTTGCCTTCACCAGCTTTCACGCGTGTCACTGTCTCAGCCAATTCATCCCCTGCAACAAGTAATACTTGGTAGGTTCCGTCTGGAACATCCACGATGAACGATGCTTTGAGCGGAATACAGAAGCCTGAACGCAATCGGGCAGACATGGTTGTCTGCCCCGAATTGTTATGATGTTGTTTCGTGGGATTCGACACATCGTCATCACGAATGCGTTGTTTCTCATACACCAGAGATCCTGCCTCGAATCCGTACCCTCCGCGTTCCTCATATGCGGTTGTTGCAGTTACTTTCAGATAATCCCCTGTCTCATCTGCTCTTCCCGAGTCTGGTCCAAAGTTAAACTTCCAGCTGGTCACGGACACTGCCTGGCCCTCTGCCGCTGCCTCCATGGCAACGGCCTGACTACCCTGAGCTTTATTCAAAAGCGATAACCTCCTTGGTTAACTTTCGTAAACGTTCATTCGGGCGAAGATACGAAGATACAGTAATCTGGCTTATCCTTTCAATCCGCTGGTGCTCATCCCTTGAACAATTTGTTTCTGGAAGATGAAGAACACAGCTACAACCGGAACCAGACTGACGATGGACATGGCGAACATTGCACCCCAGTTGGAAGCAGATTCGCTATCGAGGAACATTTTCAGCGCCATCGACACGGTGTATTTATCAGGTGAGTTCAGGTACAATACCGGACCGAGCAGATCCTCCCATCTCCAGTAGAAGGAGAAAATGGCTGCAGTCGCCAGAGAAGACTTGATCAGCGGCATAATAATCTGGATATACAGTCTGAATTTGTTACATCCATCGATGGTTGCAGCCTCATCCAGCTCCTTCGGAATCGTTCGAATGAACTGTACCATCAGGAAGATGAAAAACGGCATTCCGAAGAATGTAGGTACAACGATTGGCAAGATAGTATTCAGCCAGCCGAGCTTCGTGAAAATGATGTACTGAGGAACCAATACCACGTCATGTGGCAACATCAGTGTTAACATCATCAAGGAAAACCAGAACGTGCGTCCCTTGAAATTCAGTCTGGCAAAACCAAAAGCGATCAGCGATGACGATATCACAGCACCGATGGTAGATATCACTACGATTACAAGTGAGTTCGTGATGTAATCCATGAACGGTCTTCCCGCTGTGCCTTTCCAGCCATCTACATAGTTGCTCCAGATCCACTCCGCAGGAAACAGGGTATCCGCTGTGACGAATATCGTACGGCTTTCCTTGAATGAACTGAAGAGCATCCAAAGTACGGGATACAACATTAGGAGGGCAAGAGCTGCAACGAACAGGTGATAAATGGGCCATTTCACATTTCTCCAAACCATCGTTACTTCCCTCCTTCAGATTCGTAGAACACCCAGTACTTGGATGTCAGGAACACAGCTACCGTGAGTATACCGATCATGATCAGCATGATCCAAGCCATGGCCGAAGCATAACCCATGTTGTTAAACATAAATGCCTGACGGAACAGATATAGAGAGTACAGCATCGTACCGTCCATTGGACCGCCTTCGCCTTTGGAGATAATATAGGCAGGTACAAACGTCATAAATGCACCAATCGTCTGCATAATCATATTGAACAGAACGATCGGGCTAAGCAGTGGCAAGGTGATGCTGAAAAATTTCCGTATAGGGTTCGCGCCATCCACACCTGCTGCCTCGTACATCTCAGTAGGGATATTTTTGAGACCAGCCAGGAAGATCAGCATGGACGAACCAAACTGCCACACAGACAGTGAGATGAGCATAACCAGGGACGCATTAGGGTCACCAAACCAGCTTATAGGCCCTATCCCGATTGCCGTTAGAGCACTGTTGATAACACCCTCATTACTGAAGAGGTTACGCCACATAATGGATACGGCCACACTACCACCGATAATGGATGGCAGGTAATACAGCGTCCGGTACGTTCCAATCATACGAGAGCCAGTGTTTAGGACCATCGCTACGAAGAGGGCAAAGATCAACCTTAACGGTACCCCAATGAATACATACAGAAACGTTACTTTGACCGAGTTCCAATATTTCGGGTCATCAAAAAACATTTTGGTGTAGTTATCAAGCCCAATCCACCGCGGAGAAGTGAACAAGTTATAACTCGTGAACGACATATATAAGGACACAAACATGGGGATGAGTGTGAAGCCCAGGAAACCAATAATAAACGGGCTTATAAACGCATATCCAGTTAAGTTTCTACCTAACGACGAATACTGCCTCAATGGAACGAACCTCCTTCATGGATCAGCTTGCCCCCTCATCCTGGCTTCGGTCATCTGGACGGGGAAAGGCCCTCGCATTTGCGAGTAGCCCCATTCCCGACCATCCCTGAAGTGGGACGAGCAAGCCATCATTCAACTGTTATTTATTGTTCGCAAGTACAGATTCGGCGTTCTTGCGGAATGTCTCTGCTGCTTGTTCAGGTGTAATTTTGCCAAAGTTCAACTCTTCAACCACATCTGCCAGGGAAGAGATTACTTCAGGTGAACCAACCGGTGGCGGAGAACTCATTGGTGAAGCCTTAGGCTCCATGGCTGCTACGAATTCAAAGACCTGTTTTGTTGCGTCACTCAGCTCAGGTGCGATAGCTTCTTTGATTGCTCCTGAAATTGGCACACCGCGCTCACCTTTGATCAGTTTGTTGGCTTCCACGTCATTCACCCAGAAATCAATGAATTTAGCCGCTTCTTCCTTCACTTTGGAGTTGGACGTCACACCCCAGTACATACTTGGCTGCATATATAGTCCTTTTTCCATATCTGGTCCTGGCATTGGAGCGATTTCGAGTTGACGGTTCGCTACCTGTTGTAAGGCTACGAACTGGTTGGACCATTGCCACACGCCAATTCCTTTTTCCTTCACGAGATCTGATTCCTCAATAATGCCTTTGGTTTGGTTGGCTACATCCGGCGTAGGTGCTGCACCTTGCTCGATCATGCGGCGCATGAGTCCGAAGAACTCCACAAACAATTGATCATCATCATAACCAAGACCTGTTCCTTCCGCATTGTAAAGCGACAATCCTTTGGTACGCAGGAAGTAGTGGAAGAAAATATCCGGAGCTATCCCTCCATCCAAATACAGACCTTTCTCTGCGGTTTGTTTACCCAGTGCTTCGTACGATTCCCAAGTCATATTGTCAGGGATTGCATCCACGCCTGCTTTTTTAAGCAATGCCGGATCATATTGGAAGCCCAGAACGTTAACACCGGCAGGTACACCGTATTGTTTACCGTTAATTACACCTGTGCTGATAACATTCTCGGACACATCGTCCACTTTGATCTGGTTGCCAAGATAAGGCGCTAGATCCTCAAGCTGACCATTCTGTGCATATTGGCTGATGTAGGAAATATCCATCTGAACGATGTCAGGCAACTGATTTGCCGCTGCTTGTGGTGCGAGCTTTTTCCAGTAGTCATCAAATGAAGCATATTCCACGTCGATTTTGACATTCGGGTTTTTCGATTTGTACAGGTCGATGACCTTCTGTGTATATTCATGCCTTGCATCCGAGCCCCACCAAGCGATCCGCAGGGTAACTGAGTCATCTCCAGATGCTCCTTCAGTTCCTCCACCTGAGCTACATGCCGCTGTAAACACGAGCAAAGCAGCCATCATCAGGAATATTGCCTTTTTCACCATGCCAATCTCCCCTTTTATGTTGATATGGTTGTATGAAAGAGTTATCTTCTCGTTTCTGATAACGCTTTCACAAACTTGTTAATGTCATTTTCGCAAATGTACGACCATAGTTGAATACACAAAACCGTCTTGTTGGTTCAAAAAACAGAGGAGGACAACAGTCCCCTCTCGGCGCTGTTCGTCCTCCCCAGACATGAATCACATGATTGGTAGCTCATTGTTATATGCCGATCCTGCGGAATTCCGTAGGTGTCATCCCGGTCCACTTTTTGAACACCTGACTGAAATATTGTGAATTCCCGCCAAATCCGAATAATTCAGCAAGCTCAAATACTTTCACATCCCCGCCTCTGCGAATATGGTCACATGCGCGTTCAATGCGCAGACGATTCACGTAATTGGAGAAATTCTCGCCTGTGACTTTTTTGAAAATCTTGCCCAGGTAATCTGGATTCATATAGAGCATCTGATGAGCGACTCCATTGAGCGAGAGATCCGCCTCTCCAAAATGAAGATCCACGATATCCATCATCTTCTCCACGGCTGAAGACTGGCGGCTGATATGGTTTTTGTAATAACCGGAAGTTAATCGGGCTGTACTGCTTGCAACAAAAGACTTCAAACCAGATAACGTATCGATATGAGGCAATTCTGCCATACGCTGGGTGAATTCCGTTGCCTCCTCAGGTGGACAGACATGAACCATCGCCGAGTAGAGCTGCACTACATAGGAGCGAGTCACCTCAATTTCCAGCTGCTGACGTGATAATAGATCAAACAGACGCTCCACTTCTACCGCTGTTTCCTCGGTATTGCCCGATTTGATCAACTGACACAGTTGCTCGGCATCCTGTTCTACATGCAATCCGTCGCATTCTCCGGCCAGTACCAGATCATTCTTCGTAATCAGCTTGCCTTCACCGATAAAAAAGCGATGGTTCAGATACTGCAACGCCTCACGAAACAACCGCCGCGACTGAATCATTCGATCTGCTTCACTTAGCGCAGCGGTCACTTCCAATTTATATAGTCTGGTGAATGCAGCCCTAACCTCTTCAATACTTTCTTTCAGTCCAGCCGGATCAGCTGAATCCGCGAGCAGAATGAGGAGTTTGCCTTCAATGGTTGTGCTTAACAGGACATGTGGGAGCAGGTCACTGGCAATGTTTTTGATCGCAAATAAGTGACTGTAATCATGTTCATCTACAATTCGGAACAACAGTAACCGAACTGCGTTCTCTTCAAGCTCCAGATCAAACAACTCCTGATAATACTCCAGATCAACCGGACCATAGGTGCGGTTGGTCATGAACTCCAGCAGAAATTGCTCCTTCACATGCGGAAGGACTCGCTGCAATCGCTGTTTCATCTCACCTGCAACATGCTCCTTCACCTGGGCATCCTGATGTTCCTGCAACAGTTCAGTTAATGCATCATGGATCTGATTCTCGTTGCAGGGTTTGAGCAAATAATGCTTCACACCATATTGCATCGCTCTGCGAGCATATTCGAACTCCTTATAGCCGGATAACATAATAAAACGTACTCCCGGGTATGCTTCAGATGCCTTCTCTATGAGTCCGAGACCATCCAGACCCGGCATGGAAATATCCGTAATGATAATATCCGGTCTCGACTGCCCAATTTTGTCCAATGCTTCAATCCCGTTCCTCGCCGTACCCACCAATTCCGTACCTGCTGCGGCCCAATCGACCACTTGGGAAATCCCCTCCAGAATGACACGTTCATCATCTACGAGCATCACTTTGTACATCGTCATCGTCCTCTCTGATCCAAGGTATGCTGATCGATACTACAGTTCCTGATCCGGGCTTGCTGCTCATCACCATTCCACCTTCATCGCCGAAGGTCAGTCTGATTCGTTCCTGGATGTTAGATAACCCAATGCCCTGTCCTCTTGTCTGAATACGTCCTTCGTGTAGTTGTTCCAGGAATTCCGGTGTCATCCCCGGACCGTCGTCCTCGACTTCAATAATCACCTTATCTCCCTCTGCTCTCGCCCGGATCCGAATCCGGCAAGGGTCAATGCTTGGTTCGAGTGCATAATGTATCGCATTCTCCACCAACGGCTGTAAAGTTAACTTCGGTATCCGTGCCGTTCCTACCTCCGGGGCAATTTCCATGTCGAAATCCAGTCTTTCCTCAAAACGCGTGCGCTGAATCGTCACGTAACTGCGGACAATGTCCAGCTCTCTTTCCAGCGTGATCCACTTCTCGGACATATTCACAGAGCTACGCAGCAGAAATCCGAGAGCCTCAACCATTTCCGAGATCTGTCGTTGCTTCTGTACTTTAGCCAGCCAGTTAATCGATTCCAACGTGTTGTATAGAAAATGTGGATTAATCTGCGCCTGAAGCGCTTTCAACTCCGTCTCACGAATCACCAGTTGCTTCGCATAATTCTCATCAATCAATTCACGTATCCGTTGAAGCATCATCTTGAATGTGCGATGCAACAGCCCAACCTCATTCTGTGGAGATATCGGAACATTGCCGAGGGCAGCCTCCTCCAGCTTATCCAGATCTCCTTTTTCGATATTACGCATCTTTTTGATCAACTGTGCAATCGGATGGGTAATACTGCGAGAGAATCTCGCTCCAATAATAAGCGCCGCCAGAAAGATCATGATGAAGATCACCGTGACCAACTGTTTGACAAACTGGATCTTTTTAAACATCTGGTCAAACGGGGTTGTGTACAGATAGGTCCAATCCGTATAGGAAGAATGAGCACGAGCTACAAAGTGTCTCCCCTGCTCCAACATGGCAATTCCATAGGGCTGGGTACGCTTCAGTTCAGACTCAATCTCGGCTTCACTGACCGACGATTCTGTTGGATAGATCACTTCTTTTCCATCCGTAATGAGTAATTGGGAGTCCTCAGCCGGTTCTTGCATCTGGTCCTGTACAATTCGGTCCAGCCGGACGCGGATGATCAGTGTGCCGAGGTCCTCCAATGTAAATGCTCCGCCAATAAAGGATTTCACCTGTCGAACCGACAAGAGTCGGGACTGTTTATCCCCACTGGTATGCCATGCATTGGAGCCCGAGTATTGCTGTCCCAGTGCAACCAGTTCCTTTTGCTTCGACTCCGAAATTCCCTCCCGATTGCCTGCGGCCATAACGTTATTATCATTATCGATAAATAGCATGGAATAGACGTATTTTTCGGAACCGGCATATGCGACTAACCTGTTAGTAATTTTTTTACGCAATCCATTTTTCTCGTAACCCGTTTCGGCCTTTTTCAGTTGGAGCAGATATTGCTGAAGCGGCTCGTCCGACATCACCTTGAAGGAGAGATTGGAAATTTCACGAAGTTGATTCTCAATACCTACCGAAGACATATTGAGGACCTGCGAGGATTTCTCATAGATCTGACGGTCATAGATGCTGAACACATATCGGAGTACGGATGCATAAAACGTAAAGCTGATCAACATCAAAAGTCCGATAAGAAGAATCGTTTTGTGATGAATCGGCAGTGTTGTGAAAGCGTTCTTAATTTTGTTCATCCTAAGCGCTCCTTTGGCTTGCGAGGGGTGCCTGTCATACTATGCATTAGTGGTTTTATTGTAAGTTATTTTCATATTTACACATCCATTGGTCATCTGACAAGATATATTTATGCAACGTTTTAGGTCATTAGAGAAGGTATACATCTGTGTCAGCAACGTAAAAAGAACACAAAACAGCCAGAATACCTTGAACAAATCAAGGTATTCTGGCTGTTGAATAACATCATGTTAAAGCATGAAATACAATTTACGGATTAACAAAAACAGTTTTCAGCTTCGCTACATACTGCACATCAAAGCCAAGACCCTCAGCCACCATGGCAAGTGGTACATATGTTTTGGACTCTTTGCCTACCTTATTCAGGAATGCAGGTGTATCCACAGTAACCGATGCTCCATTTACCTTCACAGCATTGGCACCAATCTTCACAGCAACTTTCCGGTCTCCATATGTAATGGTTGCGGTTGAAGTTTTGTTATCCCACACCGTAGTAGCACCGACCGCATTCACGATGTCTTGAATCGCCACAAAGTTTTTGCCGTTACGGATAATCGGTTTGTACGGAGTATTTAATGTTTTGCCACTCACAATAATGTTCATCGGCTCACCTGTCGCAGGTGTAGTCAGCTTCGTGTAGTCGCCCCAGATCGTTTTGGCAAACACTTCGGCAATGGCCGCATATCCAAATTGGTTCGGGTGGAAATCACGATCTTTGATCATATGTGTCATCGTGCCTTCACCACCAACAAACTCCTTGGCCACGTGTGCGACTTTGACATCGGTACCCTGAGCAGTGAATTGTGCTGCAATGCCATCAATGGTCTGTGTGAAGCCTTGGGACGCCTCCATAAGTTTGGCATAGAGTGCCTTGCCTGCTACTTCTGGCATCGGTTGATACTGGTCAGCTATGACAATTGTAGCTGTCGGATTAATTTCATGGATATCATTAATCGTTGCACTTACATTGGCTGTATATGTTGCGAGTAATTCTTTTACCTTCGCTTGCAGATCCTGATCACTCAGTTTGTCTGCTGTACCGAGAAGCTCAGATACATCATTTCCCCCAATGGTAATTGCAACCAGATTGGCCTGTGCTACACTCTCACGGATTGCAGCAGTATTGGCTCCGATCTGTCCCGCTCTTGGATCAGGAAGACTTGGTTGAATGGCTTCAGAAGTCAGCGTTTTGCCATCCTTAATTGCAGTAGTAAAGTTTTTCAGACCACTGGTTTTCAATCCGGCAATCCCGTAGTTGTCCACCTGTGTACGTCCATGCAGCAAACCTTGCTCCTGGAGACGTTCTACATAACCATAAGGCAATTCTTTTGTGTTAGGCTCATAACCTACCGTTATGGAATCTCCCAATGTGAGGATGCGGAACTCCTTAGTTACGGCTACTGCATCTTTCTTCGCTGTCAGCGAAGTCTCGTTTGTACCCGCTGGCAATACACCGGTTTTGGTGTCAGCCGCGTGTGCAGGCAATGCAGATGATGTAAAGAGCAGCATTCCTGCCAACATGCTTACCGTTAAACCGGCAGCTGTATTTTCCCATATACGTTTACGCTTCATTCAGGTAACACTCCTTCTCGCAAATCTATAATAATTTACACTAATATACGTGTTCAAAAAGGTCGGTTTTCAGTACCGAGAAGATGGGATGAAGCTAGAAATGGAGTAGCGGAGCGTAGGAAAACTACGTGAGCAACCAAAATGTTTCCTTCGGAAACATACTCCGTAAGCCTCCCGCTTATTTCGGCTGAATTCCAATGACATAGGTTGGTGTTACTCTATTCTATCATTTTAAAGTAGGCGTTGTCCTCTCCACTGAGAGCACACATGAAATAACAGACTCCCTGAAGGGGAGTCTGTTACTGGTTAAGCTCAGCTATGACGTTCAGTGATTAGTTAAGATTGCGGCTTATTTGAGTCTTCAGCAATCAAATGACCCTTGTCGCTCTCCGGTTTGTTCCCGGTAGCTCGCTCCAGATATCGATCATAACGATCATCCACTTCACGTGCCATCTTCCGGTACTTTAACGTTTCCTCGACAATTGGATCACGTTCTGTCTGGATTCGCACTTCATACTTGGGAGGAATCAGCTGGCGTTCACGCTGATCGGTGTCGCCGGACTCTTCCATGTCCCCTTCCGTCAGCATATCACTGAGCCGTCGTTCCAGTTCTTTGGATTCATCCATTGTTCTCGCTCCTTATAATGAATTTCATTCCAAGCCGGTTGCTTTCGCTTCCTTCAGCACATCCGTCAGTGCATCATGGATTTTGCCATTGCTGGCAACGACATGGTTTACAGACAGTTGGTAAGGCGTTCCGATGGTATCGGTCACCTTGCCACCTGATTCTTCAACCAGCAGCGCACCTGCGGCAATATCCCACGGTTTCAATCCAACTTCGGTGTAGGCGCTGAGACGTCCTGCGGCAACATACGCCAGATGAAGGGCGGCAGATCCACCTGCACGCAAGTTACGAACTTGCGGAGCAAGCGCCTGCACAGCGGCCATATTCAGTGGCAACGCAAAGGTTGTGTCTGCCGGGAATCCAACCGCAATCAGGCTCTGAGCCAGTTCCTGTTCACCAGATACAAGCATCCGGTTTCCGTGAACATATGCTCCTTTCCCTTTTTCCGCAACAAACATTTCATCACGGGAAGGGTCGTAGATCACGCCGACAATGACTTCACCATTGTGAGCCAATGCGATGGACACCGAATAAAACGGAAATCCGTGTACAAAGTTCGTCGTTCCATCCACAGGATCAACAATCCACAGGAACTCTTCTTCCTCGGCCTCTTTCAGTGCTTTAGCCGAAGCTTCCGGTCCCGGTTCGACGCCTTCTTCACCCAGAATGGCATGGTGGGGAAAATGCGTAAGAATCAGGCGGCGGATCATCTGCTCCGCTCCTTTATCCACTTCGGTCACCAGATCTTGGGGTGAATATTTGGTGCCAAGTTCAGCTACCGTCCCAAGACGGCTTTTGATCCATTCGCCAGCTTTGGAAGCTGCATTAATGGCAACGGCAGTATAGCTTTTGCTTGTCACGACATAAGGTGTCTTTTCCTTCTCATTCAAAGCGTTCACTCTACTTTCTATATCAATCTACGAAAAGTTGAAATACTTGTTAAAAGTATACGCCCCACAGGTCGTAAAGTTTCTCGTTGCCCAGGCCCCTTTTGGCACTACGGATGAATGATGACGGTAGACTCGTCCACCCACTCCACACCCTCTTCGTGATAGAATGCCAGCTTCTGCATCAGTTGCACAAGAGCCTCATCCTTGCGTTTGGCCTCAATCATCACGTCAAGTCTTGGGGTATCTGCTGCGATATGACGCAAGAAGTCGAGCACAGGCTCTACCTCTACACCATCGGCATGACCTCGCAGATCCTTCTCGCTCTTTGGACTGGAGACATGGATTTTGGGTGGCAATGGCTGATCAGCCGGTGAATCTGCCTGGGCAAGCGGTGACTGCCAGGTCTTTAGAATATCAGGCCACAGATCCCATGCCTGTTCTCCTTCGTTGTTCACCCAATGGTGATGGATATCAAGTACCATGGGCAATCCCAAGCGCTGGCACACGGCAAGTGTCTCAGGCGCATTGAACGTTTTGTCATCATTTTCGAGTGTGAGCCGCTCCTGAATGTCCCGATCCAGCTTCAAAAAGTTTTCTTCAAAACGAAGCGCCGCCGAAGGCTTGTCCCCGTATGCACCACCAATATGTATATTGTTCTTGGCAGTGGCATTCAGCCCCATGGCATCCAACATCCGAACATGATGACGAAGGTCGCGAATCGAGTTGTGCAGAACTTGCTCGCGGGGGGTACTAAGTACGGTAAAATGATCCGGATGAAAGGACACACGCATATGATTTTCCTTCACAAAATCACCAATGGCCGCAAAGTCCTGCTTCAGTGCCGGGAACGGGTCCCAGTCATTCAGGTCTTCGTGTGTTGCCAGTGGAATCAATTTGGAAGAGAAGCGATATACATGAATATGGCTACCCTTGTTGTGCCTGAGCAAACGTAATGTATTGTGCAGGTTCTCGGCTGCAATCCGTTCGAGCTTGCGGATCGCCGCTTCCCTGTCATCGATTTTGTTAAAACTCGACATGGTCATGGTCCGGGAAGGCGAGGCGTTCTCTATAAGCACGGACATTGCCACGTAACCAAAGCGTACGAGCATGAATCTCTTCCTCTCTATTAGGGCGGAGAACCCACACGGCATATTCAGCCGTCAGGATGTACCGTCACTGTATATAACCAAGTTTTACCCTAAAAGAGTGACCATAATCGTATTCTGGCAAATCCGTCCTTCCGACCCACACTTACAGTCAACAACTATTCCTGTGCTTGCTCTCCAAAGAACATCTCATCTGCAAGGGCAGTCTGAATGCGTGATTCTTCCTCAGTCAATTTGCGGATGAGTTGCATCTCCACCTCAGTTACCTCTTGCCCCTGGAAGTTGATCTCCGCAATGGAAACCACGATCTTGACGATGGCTACAGCCACGTTATCCGGTGTGTATGCAATCACTTTCTGGCCGGTAGGAAATACCCGGAAGCCCTGTTTGACCATTTTGCCGCGTCCGTATTCAAGCAGTTCGAACAGCTCCTGCTCATTCTTGAACTTGCATACGGAATTGAATTCAGTCTGAAATCCCATGCATATCCCTCCTGATCTTGTGGTCGCAGGCTACGCCTGTACGCCGTTCTCGTAATTCAGTGCCTGCTTGCGGTTGTAACGCTCCAGTGCCAGTTCAATCATGCGATCCAGCAGTTCGGCATACGATACACCTGTCTCACGCCAAAGAAGTGGATACATGCTGTATGGTGTGAAACCAGGCATGGTGTTGACTTCATTAATAAGCAAAGCGCCGTCATTTTTCCGAATGAAGAAGTCGGCACGTGAAATACCGTTACCTTCAATCGCACGGAACGCCTGCAAAGCTGCCTCGCGAATGCGATCTGCGGCCTCTGGGTCCAGTGGAGCTGGAATCAGCATCTGTGATTGACCATCAATATACTTAGCTGCATAGTCATAATACTCACCGGAGGATACGATCTCACCTGGAACGGAAGCCATGGGCTCGTCATTGCCGAGGACGCTGACTTCAACCTCGCGTGCTTCAACGAACTCCTCAATGACAACCTTCGTGTCATACCGAAGTGCAAACTCGACAGCTGTCTTCAACTCATCGCGGTTACGTGCTTTGGAGATGCCTACACTGGAGCCCAGATTTGCCGGTTTGATAAAACAAGGATACCCCAGCTGATCTTCGACCTGTACGATCATTTCGTGCTCTGTCTGCTTCCATTGTGTCGCGTTAAAATACGTAAAGGCACATTGGTCAATGCCAGCCTGTGCAAACAGCTTTTTCATGACCACTTTGTCCATGCCGCCAGCAGAAGCCAGTACACCTGCACCTACATATGGCATATCCGCCATCTCAAACATGCCCTGAATGGTACCATCCTCTCCAAACGTACCATGCAGCAGAGGGAACATCACGTCCAGCGCTTCTGCTCCGCCATACAAACGGCCAAACAGGGCGTTCAGTGCATCCTGCGTTCCACCCGCCGATTGCTCCAGCTTCAAGTCTTCAATCTGCGCGAACGGCGCATGCATGACAGGTCCTTTTTTCCACGTACCCTGCTTGGAGATATAAAAAGGAACCAGTTCATACTTTTTATAATCAAATGCGTTTGTTACAGCAAACGCCGTTTGCAGCGACACCTCATGCTCGCCCGATTTTCCGCCGTACACGACGCCTACTTTTAATTTATCCATACTCATGTGTACCCTCCGATTATCTGTGCCTGATGCTGTCATGCTTGCATGCTCAGCACCCTTGTTATTCTGCTTGCATTATCTGGTCTTATTTTACACGGAACTGGATGTCTGCGTCACCGCATCCCGAAAATCTTTCGTCATCAAAACTCATCTGCAATATGAAAAAGCCGGTATACCGTCCGCTCCGTCCAAGCGTAAGAATCCCGGTAATCCCAAAAGCGGTGACGGCTGCTAACCGTATGTGCGTTAACAAGCGGCATACCGCCTGCATCAAACGCGGTCACAACGGTGCTGTGCTGAAATCGTCCATCTCCATCCCAATCGTAGAGAATAACATCGCCGAGCATCAGCTGCTCAGGACGCTCCACTTCTGTCGCGGTCAGCCCCCAGCTGCTGCCTGACAAATAACGCTCCAGACTGTTGGAAACTGCCCAACTGTAACTCCACATTTCGGAGCCATTCACATACCCTTTATACCACCAGCCAGCTTCTCTTCTACCAGTATAGTGGATGGGTGCGCCCCCTGCAAAGAGACATTGGGACACGTAATTGGTACAATCCACATCAAATTCTTCAAATGCCGGATTCCCCGCATTCCACCACCGATCTGCATAGGCAACTGCCAGATCTCTGCGATATGACTGTTGCCGTGAGCTTCTTCCTTGACCCAACACTTCCCGATTCAGCAGCGGCCGATTCATCGCCTGTACAAAATCAGCTTGTTGAAACGGACGCCCTTCCCCAGCAGGGCGACGCTCCGGCACTTCTCGCTCGACCCGCCCAATGATCCATCCACCACTCTGCCGCAGAAAGGTTAACCGCTCCCGCTCAATCCGGTCCTCCCGGTGGGTGATCCCGCTCTTCTCGTAGAACAGTCTGCTGTACAATTGTACATCCACCACCGCTTCTTCCTGGCCATCCATAAGCGTGCGCACAAGCTTGGCGCTGGTCTCGCTGCGAAGAGGCACGGCGCGCCGCTTACGATACCATTCGTCCAGTCTTGCCATACGCTCTCCCCGTTCCACCACGAAGTCAGGATCGGTAACGATCCGTTCGCTGGTCTGTGGACGGTAGTCGATCTCACAGCGATTGTACTGGTTCACGTAAGTATATAAGGCACTCTTCCATTCCCGTTCCAAGCCTGTGTCCCCCTTTGGCATGAGTTCTGTCTGGAATATTTCATTGCATATATAAACTCCTACTATTCATATGAAAGGGTCTTCGGTTGTATGTACACGGCTCAGGAGGGAGATCCGAAATTCGGCAAATACAGGTACACAAGATATCTTATTCCTGCTCGCTTCACGAAAACGCCTTCATCGGTCCAAAAGCTTGCTTGATCAGGCAAAAAGACCTTTACGTACGGAGGTGAAAACGGTATACTTAAAACTAAAGTTATGATTATGAAATTACGTTTCATCTGATGAAACTAACGAACAAGAACACGGAACGATGAAGGCCTGTTCTTCACCTAAATGAACGTTTTCTTCATCTCACCGACACATCCCAAGGAGGTACATGTATGTCAGCAAAGAATCATTTCTCCGCCGCTCGCAGTCTTGAGGTTGGAGGCAAGTCTTACCGCTACTACAGTCTCGATGCTCTTCAGGAAAACGGCCACGGCGATCTTTCCAGGCTTCCTTTCTCCATTAAAGTGTTGCTTGAAGCAGCAATTCGTCAATTCGACGGACGTGCTATCACCGAAGAACACGTAAAACAACTGACCGGCTGGGCAGATGGCCGTGACAATAACAAGGAAATTCCATTCATCCCTGCACGTATCGTTCTGCAGGATTTCACCGGTGTACCGGTTGTCGTTGACCTCGCTGCAATGCGTGATACTGTGAAAAAAGCAGGTGGCGATCCAAAACAGATCAACCCGCTCGTACCCGTCGATCTCGTTATCGACCACTCCGTTATGGTTGATGCTTTTGGTACCAACGATGCACTTGATTACAATATCAAAGTTGAGTTTGAGCGTAATGAAGAGCGTTACCGCTTCTTGCGTTGGGCGCAAACGGCATTCAACAACTTCCGTGCAGTTCCACCATCCACAGGGATCGTTCACCAGGTTAACCTGGAGTATCTGGCTTCCGTGGCAGCAACAAAAACCGTGGACGGCGAAACCGTTGTATTCCCGGATTCCCTCGTAGGTACAGACTCCCACACCACCATGATCAACGGACTTGGTGTTGTTGGTTGGGGTGTTGGTGGTATTGAGGCTGAAGCAGGTATGCTGGGCCAACCGCTTTATTTTGTAACACCGGACGTTATCGGTTTCAAACTGACAGGCAGCCTGAGTGAAGGCGCAACAGCAACGGATCTGGCACTGACCGTTACCCAATTGCTTCGTAAAAAAGGCGTTGTTGGTAAATTCGTAGAGTTCTACGGACCAGGTCTTGCCAACATCGGTCTGGCTGACCGTGCAACAGTAGCCAACATGGCACCAGAATATGGCGCAACGATCGGTTTCTTCCCTGTTGATAGTGAAACGTTGAACTATCTGCGTAACACTGGCCGTCCTGACGAGCAGGTAGAATTGGTTGAAGCTTATTACAAAGCTCAAGGCATGTTCCGTACTTCAAGCACCGTTGATCCTGAATTCACAGATGTGATTGAACTGGATCTCGGCTCTGTTGTACCAAGTCTTGCAGGACCAAAACGTCCACAGGATCGCATCGAGCTGACACAAATGAAAGAAAGCTTCAACAGCATCATTCGCACACCTGTAGATAAAGGCGGCTACGGTCTGAGCGATGAGAAAATCGAACAATCCGTACCTGTGAAGCACCCGGACGGTTCCAACAGTGAACTGAAGGCAGGCGCTGTTGTGATCGCGGCGATCACAAGTTGTACGAACACTTCGAATCCAAGTGTTATGGTTGGAGCGGGACTACTGGCGAAAAAAGCAGTTGAGCGCGGCCTGACCAAACCAGGATATGTGAAAAGCAGTCTGACACCAGGTTCCCTTGTTGTTACCGAGTACCTGGAAAAAGCAGGCCTGATCACGTATCTCGACAAACTCGGATTCAACGTTGCCGGCTACGGTTGTGCAACATGTATCGGTAACTCCGGCCCACTGCCGGACGAAGTGAGCGAAGCTATTGCTGAGAACGATATGACCGTAGCGGCTGTATTATCCGGTAACCGTAACTTCGAAGGCCGTGTGCATGCACAGGTTAAAGCCAACTACCTGGCATCACCACCACTCGTTGTGGCATATGCACTTGCGGGTACAGTAAATATTGACTTTGAAACCGATCCAATCGGTTATGATACGAACAATGAGCCTGTATTCCTGAAAGACCTCTGGCCTACCTCTGAGGAAATCAAGGATACCATCGCAAGTTCCCTGAACGCTCAGATGTTCCGCAACAAGTACGAGAATGTGTTTACAGCCAATGAGCGTTGGAATTCAATCTCTGTACCGGAAGGTGAATTGTACGAGTGGGATCCGAACTCCACGTACATTCAGAATCCTCCGTTCTTCCAAGAGCTTGGCGACAAGTTGAACGATATCGCAGATATCCGTTCTGCACGTGTCATGGCATTGCTTGCGGATTCCGTAACAACGGATCACATCTCGCCAGCAGGTAATATTGCACCATCCAGCCCGGCTGGACTGTACCTGAAAGAACATGGCGTAGAGCGCAAAGACTTCAACTCCTACGGTTCACGCCGTGGTAACCATGAAGTGATGATGCGTGGTACGTTTGCCAACATTCGTATTCGTAACCAGGTAGCTCCTGGTACAGAAGGCGGTATCACGAAGTACCTGCCAACGGACGAGGAAATGTCCATCTACGATGCTTCCATGAAGTATCAGGATGAAGGACAGAACCTGATCGTTATCGCTGGTAAAGAGTATGGTACAGGAAGCTCTCGTGACTGGGCGGCAAAAGGAACATTCCTGCTCGGCGTCAAAGCCGTTATCGCAGAAAGCTTCGAGCGTATTCACCGTAGTAACTTGGTCGGCATGGGCGTAATGCCATTGCAATTCCAGGAAGGTCACGGCTGGTCCAGCCTTGGTCTGAACGGACGTGAAACGTATGACATTACCGGCCTCAGCAATGATGTGAAACCAGGACAAGAGTTGAAAGTAACCGTAACTCGTGAAGACGGTACACAGTTCGAATTCCCTGTTATCGCTCGTCTGGACAGCATGGTTGACGTGGATTACTACCATAACGGCGGTATCCTGCAAACTGTATTGCGTCAAATGATGAAAAAAGCTTAATTACATGAATCATTAATGTGATGAAGTTATACAGAAAAGCTCCCTGCCACGTGCAATCAGCACGTGGCGGGGAGCTTTTTTTTGCTTTGTTTTTTATACTCGGGATATATTTAAAAATCATTCCTCAGCCTAACTTCCTTCTAATGCCCAATGTGATGTGTGGCTTGATCTAACAGTTGAATCGTGCCCATGATCAGAAACAAACACGACAGAGCAATTAACGAGCCTCCAACCCATCTAGACATGATCACTCGCTCCGCAATCTGTTTTTCCGAAGCATCCGTTACCTTGTGTGGATACACGAGAAATATTAGCCCTGCGCTAATGAACAGTACAGCCATTATAATCAAGTTGTTCCCCTCCTTACACGTGACTTTCCTTAGAATTTAACTTTTTCGTCGTCACGCGGGATTCTCCTCCCACCAACACCTTTTTCATACCCATAGCCATAGTGAAAACAATATATCCAATGAAGCCGCCGAGTGTATTAAGCATCAGATCATCCACATCAAATATGCCCATGCCGGTCACTAACTGTGTCACTTCATAGCCCAGACTGAGCAGCAGAGACAGTAAGAGTACCTTTACTCCAGAGAATAACTTGTTGCCCGTCAACACAGGGATGAAGATGCCCAGTGGAATAAAGGCCAATATATTGCCTACCAGATGGATTGCTGTACCCGGACGATGTAACGACAGACTGTTCCAGTCTCGTGAGATTTCCTGAAATGGTGTCAGGTTGACGGTTCGGTTATGGACCAGATCCGGTTGTTGCAAGAACGCCATCAGTCGATCCTTCACGATGCCAAAATCGACCAGGCTTCCTTTAAACAGGATCAGCTTCGTCAGTAGATATACATAGATAATGAAAACGGCAATCCAAAGGATGTAATGTTTGCTTTTCTTCTGGTTGTTGTGCTTCATGCTGCTCCTCCTCCTTTGTGTTGCCCTGTTATTTCTTTACGGTGACAATGACGCCATCCATGTTATCACCCGATATTTCAGTTTGGCCTTGCTCAGGTATGTAAACAGTTGTATCTCGGGTGGCCCGATAATAGCGGATATGATACTGCTCACCCTCTACTTCCACAGTAATGTTCTCTTTCTCTTTAAGCATATCGAGATACTCTTCCAGCACCAGATTATTCTTATACATGACAGCACTGTGCGGCAGCCCTACATATCGAAAGTGCCATGGTTCATACTGAATACCCGTGATGCGCACTTTATCCTTTGGGTAACGTAAAATAAATCCGTATTTCCATGCATTCTTCTCCAGCCATGCACCCTCTGGTGCTTCATTCATGGCAGCCAAGCTCGAGCCGATATCCAGTGATAAACCAAGATTATGCTCACTGTGTCCCGCAGGAAGTGCATAATCTGAACCCTTTTCCCGATATAACTCGTCCTGCTTCGCAAAGTCCCTGTACCCGCTGCTGACGAGAAAATATCTGACTCCCTCTTCGCCTGCTGCTTCAACCATCCTCTGAAACTCCTGAGCCACCTGTCGTGATAACATGATTTTCTGATCCAGTATCCCATATCCACGAAGCAGATCATCCTCATGTGCCACATATACAATATCGGATTTAACTCCTTCCGGGTGAACGGGGTATTGCTTATCAACTAGTAACAAGTTGCCCTTATGTACCTGATCCTGAATGTTTCCGGTGACGGATACGGTATAACCTGCGGGATTTTCACGCGTATTCTGAATCTCGATGGGCAACTCATCCTTCTGCTGAATCCATCCCGGTGATTGCGTAACGATATATCCGATCAAAATGATACATATCAAAAAGCCCCACTTTTTCATGCTTGTTCCTCCTTTTACCTCATACATCAAGGATAGACAACACAAGTTAAAGAAAAAGCAGGGCAATTTTAAAGTTTTTCTTAAATTTGACGTCAACCTTATTGGAAGACGGGCAAACGAACCTCGAATAACGTCCGTACCACGTCGCTCTGAGCCGAGATCGTACCGTCATGCTGCTCCACAATATTACGAGCGATAAACAGTCCAAGGCCTGTCCCACCCTCCTGAGGGGTTCTGGCACGATCTCCGGTGTAATACATATCGAAGATATGTGGCAATTCTTCCGGACGAATATGTCCACCATAGTTAATCACCTGAATGATGACCTGTTCTGCATCCCGATATCCATTAATATCTACGTACATGCCATCCTTGCCATGCCGTGCAGCGTTAATTAGCAGATTCTCGAACACACGAGCCAGCAGCTCGCCATCACCGGAGACCGTAAGGTCAGTGTCTATTTTTAGTCGGGCGACTAGTTGGTTCTTTTCAAATACAGGATAGAGTTCTTCGTTCATCTGCTTCAGCAGTTCGCTAAGATCCAGCTGTGTCTTGTTTATAGGCAACATGCCATAATTCATACGGGTAATTTCGAACAAATCATCAATCAGCTTCTCCAGCCGCTGTGATTTGGTGAATGCAATCGACGTAAAGTGCCTAACCTGCTCCTCTGTCAACTGATCATCCTTCATGAGCAGATCCAAATATCCAAGCACAGACGTCAGCGGTGTTCGCAGGTCATGCGCCAGATTGACAACAAGCTGGTCCTTACTATTTTCAGCAAAATCCCCTCGTTCTACCGCTTCCCTTAGCTTCTCACTTGCCAAATTCACATCCTCCGCAATCGTACCTAACTCGTCCTTCGAGGAGATCTGCACACGATGCTGAAAGTCACCGTTGGCCAAATGCCTGATCCCTGTAGAAATGTCCTTGAAATACGTCGCGTAGGGCTTGGTAAACCAGAAGAAAAATAGAATGGCCAGTGGAATAAATAAGATCAGGAAGAAATAGATATCCCCGATACTTCTCATAAAATGACGATATTCAGCAAGCTGATCTTCTGCACGGACACCCGAATAATAGGCTTGCATAAGCTTGTAAATCCCATAGGTAATTGCACCAGAGGCAAGCATGCTTAACCCTAGCAACATAATCATGGTTGTACGAAAACTTCTTCGTTTAGTCATTAAACGTGTACCCCACACCCCAGATGGTTTTGATAAACTTGTTCTTGTTCACATCTTCCCCCAGCTTTTTGCGCAGGGTCCGAATGTGGACCATCACGGTATTCCCACTCTCGTAATAGGCTTCTCCCCAGACCTGTTCAAAAATATTTTCTGCACTGAACACCTGCTTGGGGTGGCTCGCGAGCAGATACAAAATGTCAAACTCCTTCGGTGTTAGTTCCACTGGTTTGCCGTAGAGTGTAACGCGATGTTGATCTGGCGTGATGATGAGCCCACCTTTCTCCAGAATGGACCTCTGCACAGGCGCAGACTGGCTGAATTGGAGTGAACGACGTAACTGGGAGTTAACCCGGGCAACAAGCTCCATCGGATTAAACGGTTTGGTCATATAATCGTCCGCGCCCATCACAAGTCCCGTAATTTTGTCCATATCTGACGTTTTGGCACTTAGGAAAATGATCGGTAAATGATGCTGTTCCCGAATTTTACGGGTCACCTCATACCCGTCCATGCCAGGCATCATAATGTCCAGAATCGCCAAATCTATCGCTTGGGTCTGAACAGCTTGAACCGCCGCCTTCCCATCAAAGGCCTTGATGGTGTGATATCCTTCTTTTTGTAAATGTAAAGCAACCAGATCAGCGATCTCAACTTCATCGTCTGCGATCAGAATCGTAATTCGCTTCATTGCTTATTCCACTCCTATGTGTGATGCTCAACAATATAACATATTTGAATCCAACAGATAAACCAATGAAAGGAATCCATACATATGAAACTGGAGCGTTTATTAGCCATCGTGGTGTTGCTAATCAATCGTGGACGGGTACAAGCCAAAGACTTGGCAGATATGTTCGAAGTATCGATCCGGACCATCTATCGGGACATCGATACATTGGGTCAAGCAGGTATCCCTGTAGTGACGTATCAGGGGGCAAGCGGCGGGATTGGTCTGGCTGAAGGCTACCGGCTGGATCGAAACGTATTAACAGACAAGGACCTCGCCTCCATCGTCACTGCACTGCGCAGTGTATCCACTTCCCATGCTAATGCGGCGCGTGAGCTTCTGGTCGAAAAACTCAGCAGTATCGTACCTGAATCCAAAAATGACGATTTTCAGGCCAATACCAATCGATTCATCGTGGATTACTCAACCTGGACGCATCCCGAAGCGCTGAAAATAAAGCTTGAACTTATCGAACAGGGTATGGATCAATTACGCCCCGTAACCTTTACCTACTGCAGTGCGGAAGGTATCCATACTCACCGAACTGCCGACCCTCATACCATCGTACTCAAGAAGCATTCCTGGTATCTGTATGCTTTTTGTCACGAGCGGAATCAATTTCGCATGTTCAAGCTTGTGCGCATGCAAGATGTTACACTTGCTAATGAGCACTTCGAGCGTAAAGTCATTAACCCACAGGACAGACCCTGGCAACAGGAATGGAGCCGTCCGGACAATCAAGCTAGGTTAACCTTGAAATTCCATGCTCGCGTCCGTCATATTGCGGAAGAATGGTTTGGGATCGAGAACGTCATGCCTGATGGGACTGGGTATTATATCAGCGAGGTTGCTTTTCCCGAGGATGGCTGGTTATATGGGTTCATTCTGGGCTTCGGCGCGGACGTTGAAGTATTGGAACCTCAGCATATTCGGGATGAAATCTGCCGTATCGCGGAGCAAATTGTACAAAATTATATACCTCCGACTCAAACCTGACAGACAGCTGTCCAGTTCCTACCCGTATACTTCAGATATATTCAATCTGTACATATATGAGGAGGAACTAATCATGAACGTTACTGTATGTCAAAGCTGCGGAATGCCGCTCACAACCCCTGCCCAATTCGGAACGGAAGCAGATGGAAGCACAACCCGTGAGTACTGTATTTATTGTTACAAAGAGAGCAAGTTTGAGCAGCCCGGTATGTCACTAGAAGGCATGACGGAGATGTGCACTGCCATTCTGAAGGACGAAGGCATGGATGAGGAATCCGCTCGTTCGATGCTGCGTAACCAGCTTCCTTTTTTGAAGCGTTGGCGCACGAATACAACGGATCAACACACAGAATCTCTGGCTGAAAACTCTACTGCTTCCGCTAATCCTGGTCAGGTAACAACAGAGCATTCGTTCTCTGCCCAGCCCGTTCGTTATGTCACGCTCCCTGGCAAACGTCTTGCCGGCGTATCCGCCCGCACAACCAACGCCATTGAGATCAGTGGCAAAGGTTGTATTCAGGGACTCTGGAACAATTATTTTGCCTCAGAGCACCTCCCTGCACCTGAAGTTGTTCGCTATGGTTGTTACACGGATTACACCGATGGGATAACCGGAGAATACACCATACTGGTAGGGCATGAGGTCAGTCCGAACGAATCGTTGCCTGAGGGATTGGACGACATTTTACTCCCTCCTGCAACTTACGCCATATTCACTTCCAGAAAAGGACCGATGGCAGAGGTTGTTGGCGAAGCTTGGGGAGCCGTGTGGGCATGGGATAAACAAAGCGATCGTACGTTCACCGGGGATTTTGAATTATATGATGAACGCAGCCTGAATCCCGAAAGTGTACAAGTGGATATATACATCGCTGTTCGCCAAAGTAGATAAAACCAACACGATACCACCTCAGACAGAATCAAAGTTTCATCGCATCCTTCTTCATATCAAGCAAGCTGCCGGGTTCGCTCGGCAGTTTTTTTGTTATATCCGGAACTACATTATCCCCTAAACAACCCGACCATGGTACCAAGTTAGTTAGCATGCTTTGCATCATTTAACCAGATAATATGCCTCATATGCGGGTACCATTGACTTCCTTAAAATTGGGACTATTCACATAACAACCGATTCGATCCTCCCATATCAAACCTTTCATATTAGGTCCTTTACTCCTGAATTTCCCTAAAAACGTTTACATCTCCTTAAAACCGGGTAAAATCACTACAATCCAATTGGAATTACGCTTTAAACTCTTTTATTTCGTCTAACAAGTCACATGTACCTATATGCGCACCTGGCATGGTAACCAGTCGAAATACATAATCCAAAAAAACGCATCAAAGGAGGAACCAAGATGATCCGCATGCCTATTCAGCAAATGATCCCGTACCATCACCAATATCCGCGCAACACGGCGACCACTGCTCCTAAAAAGGAGAATGAGAACACTCAAGGTCTATCCTTTCATGAAATTCTGCAACAAAAAATGGCGAAGAAAAATGCTTCTCCTTCCCTTAGATAAAAATGGACACCGGACCGACCCTAGTTGAGTCAGGTTATCAACCGTCTTTCCGCAGCTTGGCGGAAGGGCGGTTATTGGCGTTGAGCCATAAACGACTGTACAGTTCTCAGGCATGTTTCTATAATGGTTTAAATATCTAAAAGATCCATGACATATACGAACTGTTAAAGGGGACTTAGCACATGACCACCATTGGTTGTTTTCACGCTCATTATTCCAACATCGCCTTAATTGAAGAGACGCTTGCTCCTTATGAAGTTGAATTGGTCCATTACGTCGATCCAGGTCTGGACCGTCTTAAACATGACGCTGACTTTTCCGAGGTCATTATTCACGAGAAGGTAGCCCAGACGCTCCAATGGATCGCTGAGTGTCATGCCGATGCCATTCTGGTCACCTGCACCCTGTTTGCGACAGTACTGGAGCAGGAAGCCATACAGGTCCCTGTGCCTGTGATCGGCATAGATGATCCGTTATTGCAGGAGATGCGGCGAGTACCAGGAGATTACATAATATCATTCACCAACCCGGCAACTATTGAAGGAACGATGGCACGGTTGAATCAGGCATTACAGCAAGAGGATGAGAATGGGCAACTACACGTTGCCAAGACCTCTCAGACGGAAGCGGTGTGCATCCCTGGGACATTTGAGTTGATTATGCGTGGAGATCAGCAAGGGTATCTCGAAGCGGTACGAAAAGGCTTACAGCAGATTGCTGAGCAGTACCCGGGTAAAGCGGTAGTGGCGGCCCAACTGTCTATGGCTCCCGCTGCTGCACAGGTTACAATAGATCGCGGTATTCCAATCCATAGCCCGCTGGCATTGCTTGCAACGTATTTGGAGAAGGATTTGGGCTTGGCTCGACAGTAGCTGCATCAAACAATTAATTGATACAAATTGGATGTGCTCCTGTGATCTAGTTAAGAGTTAGTATAATAAATATAAGTATGTTTAATTTATTATTTACATAAATACATATTAATCCTAATTTATAAAATAATAATTAAATATACATAATTTAGGTATACAAACCTAGGGTTATATGATAAATTTATATTGTTATAATTTAACAAATTACTCAGAGGGTGAGGTTTTACATTGAAATTATTGCGTTTATCGAAGTTACTGTTGGTTTGCTGTCTATGCCTATTACTTATTCCTACCAGTGCTTTCGCTTCTGCAGAGAATAAAACTGTGAAATTGGATATAACTTTATTAAAGCAGGGTATTCCTTATGAAGTAATAGAATCCTGGAGCCCTGAGTTTAAGAAAAGTCTTTCGAAAGAAGATGGATCAATTGAAGTAGTGGCTCATGAAAAAGCCTCAGCACCTGAATTCAACGGAGAGGTTGGACCACTTGGAAATATCAAGGATGATCAATTTGACTATTATATAACCATAGTTCGAACTGATAATGTTAATAATCGTGAGCGGTTTATGGTTGCATTAACAGGAAAGTGGAAATCAATGCCTTTTTGGCGCTTATCTGATGCTTATGGCGCTTCTTTTGATAAAGAAATTTGGAGAACAGTTCCAGGTTCTGGGTATTATGAAGATAAAGTCAAGTATAGCGGAAACTCTACGTTTACAACTTTAGGAAGTGGACGTAATTTCTCATATACTGGTGAGAATGGTGTTGGATTCAATGCTGATCTCAAAGGGGGCATTATTATAACAGAACAGGTTGCCTCTGCCGTCTTTACAATAGAACATAAAAAGCAAGGAAATCAAAGTGGTCTATCTCAAATACAATCCAATTACTACCACATTAAAGGTACGGGCAGTGTAGGATTGAGTTTTGGAGCTCTAGAGGTTAGCTTCTCAGGCTCTGCTGATAATGATTCCAGAGGTACACTTAAAAATTTTAATTATTAATAAAGTCTTTGTTAAATATGTTTATGTAATATAAGGTAGAATAAATTTAAATTAACAAAAGAGAACGATATAAAAATCGTTCTCTTTTACACATTTCACTCAAAAAGAGAGGTGAATAAATTAATGCGATTTTTATATATTCTTATCTTGTTCCTAGTCGGTATGGGTTCT
Source organism: Paenibacillus sp. FSL P4-0176 (assembly GCF_037975265.1). Lineage (NCBI taxonomy): Bacteria > Bacillati > Bacillota > Bacilli > Caryophanales > Paenibacillaceae > Paenibacillus > Paenibacillus sp. FSL P4-0176. The sequence continues at coordinate 762,890 of NZ_CP150242.1, read as the reverse complement.
TCCGCACTTCTACATGCTAGTAATCTTAAACTTTCTGATGGCGTGCTGTTTGTCATCGCAGGTATCCTATTTCAGATTTGGCGTAAGTTGGATTGAATCCAAGAGTTACGGTGAAGCGGGTTTGGCCTTGTCCAAACATTAATCAATATTTATAATTTAAAGCTTCAAAAAACCTTCATCACTTGGCTCCCTTAGGAACGTGTTCGATATTCCTCGGCCTTTTCCTGCATCCCGGCAGCTACAGCCTCATTCTCGGACAATCCTTTGTCCGCCGCAAAGGCACGAATGTCCTGCGTGATGCGCATACTACAGAACTTCGGTCCGCACATGGAGCAGAAATGAGCTTCTTTGGCCCCTTCTGCTGGCAGCGTCTCATCATGGTAGGATAGCGCACGTTCCGGGTCCAGTGACAGGTTGAACTGGTCACGCCAACGGAACTCGAACCGCGCTTTGGACAATGCGTCATCGCGGCGCTGGGCACGTGGATGTCCCTTCGCCAGATCGGCGGCGTGGGCCGCGATCTTGTAGGCGATGACCCCTTCCCGCACATCATCCTTGTTGGGCAGGCCCAAATGTTCTTTTGGCGTAACATAACAGAGCATCGACGTGCCGAACCAGCCAATCATGGCTGCCCCAATGGCGGATGTGATGTGATCATATCCTGGCGCAATGTCGGTCGTTAGCGGCCCAAGTGTGTAGAACGGTGCTTCTTTACAGATCTCCATCTGCAAGTCCACATTCTCCTTGATCTTATGCATCGGCACATGACCCGGGCCTTCGATCATCACCTGCACATCATGCTTCCATGCGATCTGCGTCAGTTCCCCAAGCGTGGCCAGTTCCGCCATCTGAGCTTCGTCATTCGCATCGTAGATACTGCCTGGACGAAGTCCATCTCCCAGCGAAAACGCTACATCATACCCTTTCATAATCTCGCAGATTTCTTCAAAATGGGTATACAAAAAATTCTCCTGATGATGCGCCAGACACCATGCTGCCATAATGGAACCGCCCCGAGACACAATGCCTGTCATTCGCTTGGCGGTCATGGGGATATAACGCAGCAATACACCTGCATGAATCGTAAAGTAGTCCACGCCCTGCTCTGCCTGCTCTATGAGTGTGTCACGGTACAACTCCCAAGTCAGCGCTTCCGCTTCGCCATTCACCTTTTCCAGCGCCTGATACAGCGGCACCGTACCAATCGGCACAGGTGAATTACGGATAATCCATTCCCGGGTGGTATGAATGTTTTTGCCTGTGGACAGATCCATTACGGTATCTGATCCCCATCGTACTGCCCAAGTCATCTTCTCGACCTCTTCCTCAATGGAGGAAGATACGGCAGAGTTACCTATGTTGGCATTGATCTTCACATGAAAATGACGACCAATCAACATCGGCTCACTCTCCGGGTGATTGATGTTGGATGGCAGAATGGCCCGTCCACTCGCCAGCTCCTGTCTTACAAATTCCGGTTCCACGCCTTCACGAATAGCGGCGAACTCCATCTCTGCCGTAATGACTCCCTGCCTCGCATAATGCATCTGAGTCACACAGCGTCCTGTCTGTGCTCGCAGCGGTTTGCCTCGTAATCCAGGGTACTCTTCGGCTCCAGCTCTCTTTCCTCCGGGCTTCAGTCCGTTATCCTCCGGTTTAACCGTACGGCCTTGATAAGCTTCAACATCGCCACGCTCTGTGATCCAACGGGTGCGCAGGGCTGGCAAACCTGCGCGGATATCCGCATGAAATGCGGGATCGGTCATCGGGCCGCTCGTATCGTAGACACGCAACGGTTCGTTATGCTCCACCCCTTGGGGAGTATTCGTGTCATGAAGGGCTATCTCACGCTCCGGTACAGCAATGTCCGGCCGTGAGCCCTGAATGTAGACTTTGCGGCTGCCCGGAAAGGGCTGGACCCGTCCGGCCGCCCCTGTTTCTTTTTCCACCTGCTGACCGTTATGTTCCTGTTCCATCGCTTGTTGTCCCGTTTGATTTCCTGTACTCATGTTCACTTGTCTCCTCCTCAGTGTTCGTCGCTTGTTTGGTTGGTTTCATCATTAGCTCGCTTACGTACCTGTCCCAAATCATGCGCAATGCAGAGAAGAAAGAGCGATCCTACACCAGACCAGGGGAGACACTTTTCATGTACAGTTAACAACAGACGGAGGCTGCCACAGATCATCGATCTATAAGACTTCCCTCCTCATCCAAGCCCACTTCCGCAGGTTATCGAAAAAGAAGCCCATAAAATCCGCGCTATATCGCCCGTTCCCTGTATATAAAAAAGCCGGTCCCCGAAGGAACCGACTTTTATGTCCATCACCAATAATGCACCTTTATGCAGCTCCTTAACGGAGCCCTACAAGGGTCACATCATGTGGTGGTTGTGGTCATATCGCCGATTACTTCCCTACGCTGGTATGATCCAGATCAGGTGCAAAGGGTCCGGAATCTCATGCGATTCCGTCTCAGTCCGGACAATTCGGACTCCCCCAGTAACGTTAATTAGTTGCAGCTTACATAAGCCGCCGTTCATATTCAATGAAGCTGGCCCCGCTGGGCCGTCCATTACAGAGTAGCGCAACCGGAACATAAAAACAACCTTTATATTCCAAATGATCAAACTCTATTGGAGAAAAAACTTACATCAACATCAGGATAACATGAGCCCCATTTGCGTAGCAGCATCCTTCAACACAGGTGCGTATTCATGCAATGTCTCCTGCGAAAGTCGGCTGACAGGTCCTGAGACCGAGAGGGCAGCTGCAATATTGCCTCTGCGATCCATAATCGGTACAGATACCGCGGCAGCTCCCGGCTCACGTTCCTCGTAACTTGTGGCATATCCGTTATCCCGGATATCTCCCATCTGCGCTAAATACACCGCGGGATCAATAAACACCGGCCATTCCGGCCCGTTCATCAGTTCTTCACGATCCTCGTCCGTGGCAAACGCCATCAGGACTTTGCTGGAAGCCCCCACAGACAGCGGGAGTCTAACACCAACGGGAGCAACTCGGCGGATCGCCTGATCACTTTGCACCGCCTGAATACGAATCCGTTCACTCCCATCACGCAGGTACAGACTCACGGTCTCCCCCAATCGATCTCTCAGTCGCTCCATCGCAGGCAGCAGCAGAATAGCGGGATCATCACTGCGGGACATATGAGCTGACAGCTCCCAGATTCGGATGCCAAGTCGGTACTTCTCTGTTGCTGCATCGCGGATCACGAACCCTCGATCCTCCAGCGTAGCCATCAAACGGTGCACTGTACTTTTGTGCAGGCCAATCTGGCTGGCAATTTCGGTGAGTCCCAGATCACTGCGTGTGGTAAAACATAATAATATATCCAGCGCCCGTTCCACAGCCCGGACGGTTAACTTGCGATCTTCCATGGCATAATGCCCTCCTCATGTTTCATCACATGAAACTTGGTTACATAAATTATATGAGAAACGGTCTCATCTGTAAACCAAAAAGAGCCAAAATCAAAATAGGACAACCTGAAAATTTTTCCTTTTTATAAGACTTAATCCCCTGTAATTTACACACTAAGGTAATGTTACCCATATATCTTAAGAACTATATAACAATTGCGTAACAAATGCCCTCAATCAATTGACTTTGACTATATTGGAACATACGATAAAGATATATTACATTAAGATATCGCTCTGAAGCAGGCTCTGAAATCGACGCAATTCTCTTTTCATGTCGTTGTTATCTTCAACTGAACTTCAAAGGAGGGGCATTCATGTATCAATCATCCCAGAGCGAAGCCCCGCTGCAAACAAAAGTGTCCGATCTGCCCTCTTCCCTATCACCGAGGCTGATTCGGTTCAAACATATTATCGTAGCGTTGCTGCTCTCCGTTGTATTTTTTCTACTGTTTTGTTTTATCGCATTGCATGGTTATATCGCATGGGTATTATCCAATCCTACTGTAGCGCCGGTCTTCTCCAATCCAATGCAGGCCAAGAACATGAAGTACGAAGACATCACGTTCCCGGCAGCAGATGGCAGCCGGACGATGCAGGGATGGTATATACCTGCTGACAATGCTGCAAGCAAAACGATTATTTTCAGTCACGGCTATGGTGCCAATCGTGAAGAAACATGGGTACCCATGTATGACCTGGCACACTATGCCCATCAACTTGGGTTTAACGTGGTCATGTTCGATTATGGCTTCGCCTCACAGGTGAACAAAGCTGTAGCCACAGGTGGCAAAGCTGAGTCACAGCAATTGCTCGGTGCGATCCAGTTCGCCAAGCAGCGCGGTGCGCAGGAACTGGTTGTCTGGGGTTTCTCCATGGGTGCCGGTACGGCGCTTCAAACCGGACTGATTACGCAGGAAGTAGATGCGATGATTCTGGACAGTGCGTTCCTGCTGGAGCCAGATACGCTGTACCACAATATTCACAACCAGATCGATCTCCCGCGTCAGCCTACACTGGAGATCATGAAACTGTTGTTCCCTGTTCTGAATGGTACCGGATTACAACAGATTCCATACCAGGAAGTGAAAAAGGAAGATTATCCGTTCCCGATTTTCTTCATCCATGGTACAGAGGACGAGAAGGCGCCTTATCCAATTGCGGAGCAACTCGCCGCCAACCAGACCAATCCGTACTCCGATGTATGGATTGTCCAGGATGCGCATCATGAGTTGATCTTCCGGGAGCATCCAAAGGAATATCTGCGCCGTGTCTCAACTTTCCTGAGTCATGTAACGAAAACAAGCAGTGACGATGTGCAAAACACGAATAATGGAGAATAACCAAATTTCAATCACCGAACTTTTCGTTGATTCCAGAGCCCTCAGGGGCTCTTTTTTTTGCACTCATAGGACAACAAGCTCGCGGAATATACTCTTGGGACGCATGAACAGACGGTCTGCATGCAATGTATTTCATCTGAAGGAGGTTCAACAAAGATGAACTGGTATGGATATGGTCACCTGCTGCCTCTGCGGACATTGGAGGAAATCCGTTTCTGGAAAGAACAGGAGAAAGAACATACACTCGTCATTCGTGCCCTGGTTCCTGATCTGGAGCCCCCATACGTCAAGCTACTGGAGGAATGGGAGGTTACCTTTGCAAACAGTGAGCGAGTAGCCAATCAGCTTTTAAAACAACTATTGCCCGCAACCCATCCACCTGCTCCCTACATGGTTCGTTGTATCGATCAACTTGTGGCGGCAGCTCGTAAGCAATCGAGGGAGTTCATCAAACAGCTGTATGTTCTTCTGGAGCAAAGTGCTGCTGTGCAAGCTGTTCCGCTTGCCAAAGTACTCATTCTGCATTTTATCCGCGAATCGGAGTATTTTCTGGGCGTTTTGGATACGCTTGGCCAACCGGGCATCTTGCGTGAAACGGATTCGGAGCCATCACTTTTTCTGGAAAATGCGTTGCATACGTCAGAGTCAGGAAGCGTCCATCGCCAAGCTTCAGAAGCTCCAACTTCTCCAGAGGGAAATATAAATGCACCTGCGGCTTCAGCTCAGATCCAATCCGCAACCATTCAAACGCCTTCTACCGGAACAACACAAGCCACACCCAGCTCTACAGCACCTCCTGTAAAAGAAAAGCCGGTTCCCATTGGAGGACACACACTGCCTCCTCTCCCCTATGCGTACAATGCGCTGGAGCCACATATTGATGAGCTGACGATGCGTATCCATCATGACAAACACCATCAATCTTATGTGGATGGACTAAATGTAGCAGAGAAAAAGCTGGCGGAATCGCGAAAAAAGAATAACTTTGAACTCATCAAACATTGGGAACGTGAACTTGCCTTCAACGGGGCAGGCCACTACCTGCATACGATATTCTGGACAATTATGAACCCTGCTGGCGGTGGCAAACCTTCCGGTATGCTGGCAGAACAGATCAAACGAGATTTCGGAAGTTATGAAGCGTTTAAGAATCAATTCACAGAAGCCGCGAACAAGGTGGAAGGCAGTGGCTGGGCGATGCTTGTCTGGAGCCCGAGAGCACATCGTTTGGAGATTTTACAGGCGGAAAAACACCAGAACCTGTCCCAGTCCGATATCGTACCACTCCTGCCACTGGATGTGTGGGAACATGCCTACTATCTGAAACATCAGAATGAACGCAAAAAGTATATCGAGGATTGGTGGAACGTTGTCTACTGGCCCGCTGTGGCCGAGCGTTACGAAACGGCACGCAAGTTGTTGTGGCCGCCTTATTAAGCTTGGGGTTAGATGGTTTAGAGAAAAAAGAGATATCTCCAGCCGAATGACTGAACGATATCTCTTTTGGTGTATACAAAAAAGCAAGCCTCCGGTAAAAAGAGACTTGCTTGTATTTTGAGAGACTTCCTATTTCTAAATGTTCACTTAAGAAGCACAGCCCTCGCACGCCACATAGTTGTCGCCAACCTGTTTGCTAATGGAGATCAGATCGCCCAGCTTGATATCAGACTCATCTGTAAACTCCAGATCGGCTATACGTGCAACGATCAGTGCAGCAGCCTCTTCCTTGCTTGTTGCCATTTGGCTGAACTCGGATTTTTCGCCTGTTGATACAACCTCATATAAATACGTATATCTCAATGTGTCCATCCTAACACTCTCCTTCCGAAATCACATCATATCATCTCTATTAACCAATTCCAAGCCCTAGTAAAAAGTGTTAATCGTAACGCAGCTTCATCTGCTCAGCTGTCAGGCGTACTTCTTCAGAGCCAACGCTAAGCACCCTGCTGGTCTCCGCCTGCGGATAGCGATCGCGCAGTGTTCGAACCAAAGCCGCAGTATATGCCGCAGCTGAAGGTACACCTGCCAATTCTTTCAGACTTGCCATCGTGCCAGGCTGAACATCGGGATATCCTTCACTCGCCCCGCCTGCTGCATGCTGATAGAATTGTCGCACATCTGCTGCCAATTGATCACCCTGACCGTCCACGATGATAAAAGCCGTAATGATATACGCCTTTGCCTGCCTGCGCTGGGCAATACCACAGAATTTCAATCCACCTACACTGACATCATAATCTCCCGGGCAAAAAGCACCCTGAACCTCACCTGTCTGCGCCTGATTCGACCACGGCGTTAGCGACTCGGCAATAATCGAAGCCATCTCCCGGAAATCATCATGAATATTGATGGCATGTCCGGGATTAGGCAGAATCAGCGACACATTAACTACCCCTGGGTTCAAGGGTACTGCCGCTCCACCGGAAGGCCGAACACAGACCGCTGTCCCTTGGCTTCTAATCTGTTCCATCGCTTCTACAGCCTGTGGCAACCTGCGGTCACGCAGACCCGCTACAAAGGCATCTGGGTGTCTCCATATATGTGCAACAGGTAGATGCCCTGCCCCAACCCGCCTGCACATAACTTCTTCCCAAGCAAAAGCTTCGAGTACACTACTACCTTGTCGCATGAGTGGTGTCTCCCAGATTTGCAGACGCAATGAAGCCTGTTGATCTGCCTGTAGTCCCTTTTCCGGCTGAACCGGTTGATCTGAATGGGAAGGTACACTCATCGTTCCATTACCTCCGGCTTAACGAATTCATATGTATTCAGTATATAGGAGTGACAACGCATATATAAATAAGCCGGTTCCCAGGGAACACGGCTTATTTATATCACATCCTGTGGTTTAGAAACTGCTGCTTCCAAAACCAAAGGAACTTACTCATCCGGCTTGTCCAGCGAGTGGACATACCTGATCTTAATCTTTTACCAAAGACAAGAACTCCGCACGTTGTGCCGGATTCTCACGGAAAGAACCACGTACAGCAGACGTTACCGTCTTGCTTCCCGGTTTCTTCACGCCGCGGGAACACATACACAAGTGCTCGCCTTCCACAACGACCATAACTCCATGAGGTTCAACGGCCTCTGTCAAAATGTCAGCGATCTGTGATGTAATACGTTCCTGAACTTGAAGGCGACGTGTTACTGCTTCGACCAGACGAGCCATTTTGCTCAGACCAACGATCTTGCCGCTCGGTACATACCCAATGTGCACCTTGCCGAAGAACGGCGCCATGTGGTGCTCACACTGACTGTAGTAGACAATATCCTTGACGATAACCAGTTCTTCATGATTCTCGTCAAACGTGACACCGAGCACATCGCGCGGGTCTACTTCATATCCGCCAAAAATTTCTTCATACATTCGGGTCACACGTGCAGGCGTTTCAAGCAGCCCTTCACGTGTACTATCTTCTCCGATCAATTTCAGGATCTGCTCTACATGATACTCGATCTTCTCCCGATTGTCGGATACTTTTGAATTCAAATAATCTTTAACGCCAGCCACTGCCAAACGCCTCCTTTCGAACCACAATAAGGTAAGCAGTTATTCACTTCACTGCTATTATTTTCGGCGGCCCGAACTTTTACGCGCAGGATGCTGTTGCGGCTGAGGCATTTTCGCTCCTGGCTGCTGATTCTTCATCATCTGCTGGGCACGCTGCATTTGCTTGCCATTCAGGTTGTAGCCCATTTGCTTCGCCATTTTCTGAAGCATGTCCGGATTGCTTTGCATTTTCTCAAGTTGTTTACGCAAGTAGAACACCCCGATGAAAAATCCCCCGACCAGACCAACAATCAATGTAATAATCGGTATAACAATATCCATCTCTTAGACACCTCTGTATGCATTCTAAAAAGCCTGATAATCCGTGTCACTTCATGATGTTCGACACACATGTTGCAAACCTGACACAGAGCGGATTTCCTGAAAGTATCATAGCATTTCCGCACGCCTTGAGCAAACGGATTTTCCAGTTGAACCGCACACAAGCTACGTCATGACAGCTTCAATGAAAACGGTTGTATGCTGAGCCAGATCGATTTCAACCACATCCAGAGAATAACGCGTACTTCCGCGCGCCACCCTGATTACAGGTCTGCCGGGCAATCCCCGATGTTGACGCACAATGACTCCAGTCTCTTTGGTGGACAGTCGTACCGCTGTACCATTGGGATACACGGATACACTCTTGTTGAACTCAATCAGAATGTCCCGATCCAGCTTTGTACCAGACAACGCCATCATCTCTTCACAGGCCTCATGTGGCATCAAACTGTCCTTGGATAAACCATTAATGAGATTATCATAGATATTAGCCACACTAACGATTCTCGCAAACAGATGAATGTCACTTCCCTTGATCCCTCTCGGCATGCCTGTACCATCTACATGCTCATGATGTTGCAGGGCTGTATGAGCGACCAACAGACTGAACTCCCGTTTGTTCTTAATCACTTCGAATCCACGCCACGTGTGGTGCAGCGAAGAATTCGCAGCAGAGCCACTGCCCGGAGGTTCCCCCACTTTGCCAATATCATGCAATAATGCCCCCACAGCAAGGTCCTTCAGTTGATTATAATTGAGTCCCATATTCAGTCCGATGACCGAAGACAACAAACATACATTCATCGCATGAACATACTGTGCATTGTCTTTGGTACGAATATCGGTGAGCTGCACAAGCATTTCACGTCCGTTCAGTACATCATTCAGCAACTTCTCTATACTGAGGGCAACTTTTCTCGGACTCCAGTCTTTCCCGGATCGAATGGATTCGAGTGTGACACTCATTTCATTAATTATTGCCCGTTTCGTGGTTTCATCCAGAATGTCTTCTGCATCCACATCTTTATACGCTTCATCCTGGATGTATAACATGGTCACGCCAATACGCTTCAGCGTATTGACCATGTATACGGTGAGCTGGACTCCGGCAGACAGCAGTACCGTGCCGTTACTGGAATATACCGTCTTGCCCAGAAGCTCCCCCGCTTCCACGCTCTCCACGTTTACATACTTCATGAACGTCCCCCGCTCTTACGATAGCTGCTCCAATGCGAGCAATTGCTCCTTGGTTTGCAGACCGCCTACATAACCCACCAGGGTACCGTCTTTACCACTGATACGGTGACAGGGAATAATAATCGGAATCGGATTCTTGCTAATGGCGTCCAGAACTGCACGAACAGCCTTGGGTCTGCCGATGATTTCCGCAACCTGTTGGTGTGATGAGGCCTCTCCATAAGATATATCGGACAGAACTTGCCATACTTGTAGCTGGAATGGTGTTCCAAGCCGATCAAGCTGCAAGTCGAACGTTTTTCTCTCCCCTGCAAAATACTCCTTTAACTGCTTTGAAGCTTCGCTGAGCTTCTCTTCATTCTTCTCATATCGATACTCGCCAATCCAGATGCGGGCCCATTGTTGCAGATGAGCTTCGCGTACGTGAAAGGCGCCAAAATCGATGTGACACAGCCCTTCATCCGTCGCGCATAACGTAAGAGTACCAATCGGTGTCAGTACCTCATCGTAGTATACGGGCTTGCCATGAAGACCTGTAACGGCTGAAGGTTTCCACGCTGCGGCTTCCGGTTTGTCAGGCTGTGCAGACTGCTCACTACCCGGTTCAATCCCAGCTTCCATTTTCAAATCCTGTTGTAACGCAAGTAAGGTATTGTTCTCGTTATTCTGTTCCTCTGGCTGCTTCTCACTCACTTGCCCAGCCTGTGGCTGTTTGGGTAAGGTCTCGGACGAACTCAGTCGCTCCTCGGCCTTCTGCAGCATGCTTAGTACGTTCCCATCTTGTTCGTTAGCGGCAGCTTCCCCAATTGCTCTCATGGCGTCTTCTCCTCCAATTCTGCTTAACGCCCAGGCTGCGGTTCCCCGCAACTCGGGGCGCGGATCACGTTTTAATACTTCTGTAAGTTTGGGTACAGCACTTTTGTCTTTGAAATTACCCAGGGCAATAACGGCGTTGCGTTGAATCGGCTTTTTGCCCCGCCAGGCGGCGGAACTCTGACCGAAACGTTCCTTGAATTCCCGGTTACCGATGTCTAGCAGCGGCAGTAGGAGTGGCTTCACAATCTCCGGATCGGGGTGAAACTCGGGATGGTGATCCCAGTTCTTGCCCCGGTTCTTCGGACAGACAATCTGACACGTGTCACAACCGTACAGACGGTTGCCTATTTTCAGCATAAATTCTTCATCCACGAACCCTTTTGTCTGGGTTACAAAAGAAATACAACGCTGTGCATTCAACTGCCCCGGTCCCACCAATGCTCCTGTAGGACAGGCATCAATACATTTTGTACATTCACCGCAGTCCTCGGTCACAGGTGTGTCTGGTTGAAAAGGAATATTCGTTACCAGTTCTCCGAGAAAAATCCATGAACCAAATTTGGGTGATATAATGGCACAGTTTTTGGCACTAAAACCAATCCCTGCACGCTGGGACACCGCACGATCCACCAATGCTCCGGTGTCTACCATGCTTTCGATCATGGCTTCAGGTACGCGTTCCTTTATAAAATTGACCAACTTGTCCATCGCTGCACGCAGGACCTGATGATAATCCTGACCCCAAGCCGAACGGGCAAAAATGCCTCGATACGCACCAGGCTCCGATTTCGGCGGATTAACCATTTTGGATGGGTATGCCACGGCTATTGCAATAAGTGAAGCGGGCTCGCCATCTTTTAAGGCGGGGTGCACCCTTTTTTCAATATCCGGCTCTTCAAAACCTGAAGCATACCCTTTATCCCGCGACTGCTCCAGCAGCGACTTCAGGGAAACAAAGGGATCAGCCGAAGCAAAACCGATATCATCAATGCCCAGTCCGGGGCCAGCTGCCTTGATCTCCTGTTTTAACTTTTCCCATACGGAGGCATCCTGTGCTGCCCCGGTCTGTACGCTCGTCATTTCTCTTCCCTCTCTTCTTCCGACACTTATTCCTTAAATAGTGAACGCCCGCCTCACGGTAAGAGGACAGGCGTTAATTTCTATATATGCCTTGCATACTTGAATTCAAACGGAACGAACTCTATATGGTTTAACGCAAAATGCAGTCTGAAGTTGTTGTCCTGTAAGCATTTTACAATTTCTTCAGTTCAGAAAACGGCCAGAAAATAAATTCAGCCTTGCCTACAATCTGGTCGGATGTAATACTGCCAAACACTCGGCTATCCTTACTTTTGCCTTCATGACGATTATCCCCCATCACGAAGAAATGATCCGGCTCCAAGGTAATTGGGCCAAAATCTGGGTCCTGCACCTCAATATCGGTGTACGTTTCCGCTTGTTGCTCGCCGTTTACATATAGATGGTGATCCCTAACTTCAATTGTATCTCCCGGAAGTCCAACGATCCGTTTCACCAGAAAATCCTTCTTCTCCACACCTTCGCTTGGATCACGAAGTACGATCACATCTGATCGGGAAGGATTACCCAGATGGTATACGATTTTGTTGACGAAAAGGCGATCTCGCTCAACCAGTGTCGGCTGCATGGACTGTCCCTTGACCATTGACAGATTAAACACAAACAGGTTCAGCAGCATCATAATTACAAAAGCAACAACAATCGTTTTGACCCAGTCCCACAGCTCGACAACCCAGGATTTCCCCGGTTGTTCAGGCTTTGACGGTTCATTATGTTGCTCGGAAGTCACATGTTCCATTGAATGATTATTGGAATTCAAAGGGACACCTCATTTATTAAATAGTTGAATTAAACTTGTAACATGGTGACCATACTCCCATTCAGTTTACTTCATTTGAGGGAGTGAAACAATTGGTTATGAGCACCAATACCTTGGATATCTTGAATATAACCGGGATAGTCAGGGTGATTTAAATAGAATTCAGGCACTCCGAAGCATGTTCAGAAAATGAGGAAACCAGAGGAATATGACGTGAAGAACACTCATATAAATAGAAAGGCACATCCCTCACGTTCTTACACGTTAAAGAGATATGCCTAATATGAAATGAAAATCTTTTTTTTATTTCTTTTTAAACATGCAAACTAAGCTTTGGACAAAATACTAAGAGTCTGGAAAGCGCTCATAATCTGATTGGCACCGTAACCCATTGCTTCATATAGAGGCATGGCTACTTTGTTGTGCTCATCACCCGCCACCCATACTTGGCTGACTTTACGCTGCTGGAACCGCTGTTCCATAGCCTCGACAAGTGTTTTGCCGACTCCACGGCGACGATAGTCTGGATGTACCGCAATACGGTAGATACAACCCTGGTTGTGATCAATCGTACCGATCAAAGCGCCTACGAGGTCTCCCTCTTCTTCCGCAACCATGATCAGGTCAGAATCCCATGACAATTGACGGGCAAACGGGCCCATCGTGTTCTCATAACACTCTTCCGATAGTGCAACCTGGAGAAGCTCCGTCATCTGGCTTGCATCACTCAACTGAAAGGAACGAACGTGCATGTCTTAAATCTCCCTTTTCGTTAGCTTAGATGAGGTTTTTTACAAAAAGGGAATCCCTTTTTACCAAAAACCCAATGTTCATATAATGACAAAAAACGAGAAAATACCGCTTCTTCGTCAATTAAACCATACTTTTCTCCATAAAACACGCATTTTCTTTTGAAAGCGCTTAATTGTAACCGTTTACATACGAATATTAAACTTTCCATCCATTTTAACGGCTGGAAACACATAAATAGTTGCATAAAGGGTAAAATATGTTTGTTATCTCTGGCCCATCATTAGATCAACGCCTCGGGGGACTTAATAAACAAAAATGTTGCTTAATTAGCTCGAATGCGGTTTAATATTAGTGGCAAGGGTATTATTACATATGTACCTGTTTTCAAAAAAACCTAAAATCTCAGGAGGTATTTCATTATGACTTTTCAATTACCAGCACTTCCTTACGCTAACGACGCACTGGAACCACATATCGATGCAAAAACGATGGAAATCCACCACGATCGCCATCACAATACTTATGTAACTAACTTGAACGCAGCTCTGGAAAGCGCTCCTGAACTGCAAGAAAAAAGCTTGGAAGATCTGATTGCTAACCTTGACAGCGTACCAGAAGGCATCCGCACAGCGGTTCGCAACAATGGTGGTGGACATGCTAACCACAGCTTGTTCTGGGAAATCATCGGACCTAACGGCGGCGGCGCTCCTACAGGCGATATCGCAGCAGCTATCGATAGCGAACTGGGTGGCTTTGATAAATTCAAAGAAGATTTCGCTAAAGCAGCTACAACTCGTTTCGGTTCCGGCTGGGCTTGGCTCGTAGTTGGTAAAGATGGCAAATTGTCCATCACTAGCACACCTAACCAAGACAGCCCTCTCTTCGAAGGTCTGACTCCGGTTCTGGGTCTGGATGTATGGGAGCACGCTTACTACCTGAACTACCAAAACAAACGTCCTGACTACATCGCCGCTTTCTGGAATGTAATCAACTGGGATGAAGTGAACAAACGTTACGCTTCTGCAAAATAAGACTGTTACATTCAACTGTTAACATAAAAGAGAGCCTGATTCGGTCATCATGACCGTGATCAGGCTCTCTTTTTGCTATCACTATAGTTATAGTTAATGGGTGTTTTGTTTCTAACGAACCCAGGACACGTTATTGCTCCATATTTCATCGTATCGCGAACCTAACGAATCTCAGAGTAGCTATTTCCCCAAATATGGGCTTTGATACACACTTTTGGGTTGATTTGTCTATGATAACATCACTCAGGTTCGTTAGAATTCATAATTGTGGTATATCCACATGATAAGACCTCTGGAGTTCGTTAGCTACCCCATTTAATCATTCACTTGATCATACGCACCAGCAAAATAACTGCTGATCAGCTTCAGAAATATATTCGGGAATGCCATCTTATCCATATCTTCCGGACCGATCCAGCGGTAGGTCAAGCCATCGCCTTTACCTGTCAGTGTCGGAGTACTCAGTGCTAGGTCACTAACGTCAGATGATGACATCAACATCTCTCCATCGTTAAGCGATGTTGAGATGTTCTGCGAATTAGGCGTGCCTAGCTCCGATGAATGCATTGTGTCTGACTCAGGTGACACAGCTGATGATGAGGCTGCGCCCTCCCTTGCTGCCGCCTGTGCATCGTAGGCGGCTCTGGCTTCCGCTGCGATCAGCGGAAGCTCACTGCTCTGGTCCTGCTCGGTACACTTGTACACCTGCAGGCTCCAGACAATGTGGCTGAACACATGCTCCGCATGGGTAGCCAGCCCTTCCGGGCGGGCAGCGAAGCCTTCCGCCCACAGACTGCCGGCCAGCAATGCCATGGCCGGCTCATCCGCCAGCGGCGCCGCCTTCTTGCTGGCTGCGGCGGGCGCTGCGAGCACATGCGGCAGCTCCCACATGCGGGCCAATAGGCCCGTGTCTGGGCGCTGGCGCACAAGCACTTGGCCGCGATGAGCACCGCGGCCCTCCACAATCGCGACCAGCCGCTGCTCAGGGCGCGGCGGCTTCGCCTTGGTCTTGACCGGCAGTGTAAGCTCTCTTCCGGCGATGCGGCCGGAACATTGCTCCATGACCGGGCAAGTCAGGCAGTGCGGCGCTTTGGGTGTACACACCAGCGCGCCAAGCTCCATCAGCGCCTGATTGAAATCACGCGCCCGCCCTTCCGGAATGAGCTCTCCTGCGAGCTCTTCCATCAACACCCGGGTGCTGCCCTTCATAATGTCCTCATCGATGAGGAAGTATCGGGACAGTACCCGCATGACATTGCCATCTACCGCAGGCTGCGGCTGGTTGAAGGCAATGCTGAGAATGGCCCCGGCAGTATACGGGCCCACCCCTTTTAATGCAAAGACAGCCGGCTTGTCCTGCGGCATCTCGCCTCCGTGCAGCTCCATGACTTGTCTCGCAGCTGCCTGAAGATTACGTGCACGGGAGTAATAACCGAGTCCCTCCCAATTTTTCAAGACATCCTCTTCGGGTGCCTCCGCTAACGCTTGCACGGTCGGGAAATTTCCGATAAAACGATTGAAATACGGAATTACCGTATCTACCCGAGTCTGCTGAAGCATAATCTCCGATACCCATGTAAAATACGGATTGTTGTGGCGACGCCACGGCAAATCCCGTCGGTTGACCATATACCAGTCCAGCAAATTCACGCTGAAATGTTGTTTCTGTTCCTGTAAACCCATATTTCCGTCCTCTCCTATTGCCAAGCTAACTACTTTTCCATCTGTTCCACGATCGCAAAGGCCGCTGCCAATTCCGTCTGATGTGTAATACTCAAATGAATGTCATATTGCTTATCATATGGCAGCCGCAGACGTTCCCAGGCTTGACTGGACAGCGAGGCCACTGGACGTCCTGTCCCATCAGGTAGCACCTCAATGTCAGTGAAGCCCATGACACCACCAATACCGCAGCCAAATGCCTTAGACACCGCTTCTTTCGCTGCAAATCGACCGGATACAAACTCCGTCATCCGCTTCCCTCGACGAACCGCGATCTCCTGCTCTGCTGGCGTTAAAATTCGTTTTATGAAAGCTTCCGCATGGCGACCGGACAATAGCTTCCGCATACGTCCAATCTCCAGCACATCATTACCTATGCCATATATCATCAACGCTTCACCCGCTTAATCTTTTATACTGTAAGAGGTTATTCAAAAAGTCCCATCTTCTCGGTACTGAAAACTGCTCTTTTTGAACCTTCATTGTAAAAGATCTCCATTCAATCACATGATCCGTAACTCTCCGAACACGTATTCTATTGTAGCAGGAGGGGCGATCAGAAGCGAGTACCTATCCGCATTACCATATATGCTAAAATATGAATCAGGAATCGTCTGAAATTCTTAGGAGGTCTGAATAATGCCCATAACTTTTGAATTGCCCACTGACGTAGATGCGATCATTCGCGGAGACTTTTTCCCTGCACAACAACCCGCTCAAGGTGTCATCGTTCTGTCTCACGGATACAAAGGCTTCAAAGACTGGGGCATGTTCCCCTATGCAGCTTCACAGCTAAGCCAGACTCATCATGTGCTGACCTTTAATTTCTCTCACAACGGTATCGGCGAATATCTGGAGCAATTCTCTGAACTTGAAAAGTTCGCAGTGAATACCTACAGCCGGGAGCTTGCCGATCTGGCCCTGGTATTGGAACATGTGGCTACACAACCTGAACTCACAGGACTTCCTGTATACCTGGTTGGCCATAGCCGTGGTGCGGGCGTAAGTCTCGTCTATGCACTGGATCATCCCGAGCAGGTGGCAGGTGTCATCTCCTGGAATGGCGTAACCAATCTGGATCTCTTCACAGCGGAGCAAAAAGAAGAAATGCGTACACATGGCCGCAGCCATGTCGTTAACGGACGAACAGGCCAGCAGATGCCACTGGACGTGGCTATTCTGGAAGACCTGGACAAGCATAGCAAACGTTACGCTATCCTTGACCGCTTGGCTTCTTCAACTTTGCGAGTCGCACTCATTCAGGGAACAGAAGATCCACAGCGTCTGCGGGACGGTTCTGCCGCACTGGTTCAAACCCGCCCTGATATCCCATGGCACCAGGTGCCTGAAGGGAATCACACCTTTAATACGGTACATCCATTTAAAGAAACCACTCCGCAACTGGAGCAAGCCATCACCCAAACCCTGCAACAGATCCAAGACTGGAGTAAGTAACTCATCTTTAATATAGTAATCACCTGGATTTTTGCGGTTTCTTGTTCCACATAACAAAAAGAGTCACTGCGTGAGCAGTGACTCTTTTTGCATTCCCTATATAAAGATCATGCTCATCCACCCGTATTAGATACCAGGAATGGCATTGCGTTTGTGATGTGTGCGCGTATAGAACGCTTCGAGGCGCTCTTGTGCAGCCGGATCAATCTGTTTGCCTTCGAGATAGTCGCTGTTCGCTTCATACGAAATTCCCAGCTCATCTTCGTCCGTCTGACCTTCCCATAGCCCTGCCGATGGTGCTTTGTCCAAAACAGCCTGTGGCACGTTCAGATATGCCGCCAGCTGGCGTACCTGACGTTTGTTCAAAGTGCTCAGTGGTGTGATATCCACAGCGCCATCGCCCCATTTGGTATAGAAGCCTGTAATGGCTTCTGACGCATGATCCGTACCTACAACGAGCAGGTTCTCTTCAAACGAAAGCGCATATTGCATAACCATACGAGTTCTCGCCTTTACATTACCTTTGCCTTGGTGAGTCATATGACGTGGGCTGCCCAAGGATTTGAAACCTTGCTCCACTTCCAGCGCAATCTCGTTCACTGCATCTTCGATATTGGTTTCCACGACATGCTTCAGATCGTATGCTTTGGCTACAGCGTAGCTGTGGTCGATATCGGATTGTTCACCATAAGGTTGGAACACACCAAGCGTTTTGTACTCTTGGTTGTTCTCTTGCGTGAGCTCGTCCGTCGCTCTTTTGCAAAGCGCCGTAGCCACTGCACTGTCAATACCGCCGCTGATCGCAATCAGCAAACCCTTGGCACCCGCATTTTTCACATACGTCTTCAGAAAATCAACACGCTTGCGTACTTCCTCTTCTTCATTAATGCTTGGTTTAACCTTCAATTCAGCGATGATCTGTTGTTGCAAACTCATCGTTCACACACCCCGTTTCTAAATGAATGAAATTTGATGTCCAGCTTGAAAGGTCCGAATGGTTCAATAACCTTATCTATCCAAAATGAAACGCCCCGGCATCGGTGATCCGAAGGGCGGGGCGTTCTATTGGAGCGAATTAACGGCAGTAACGGTCAAATGCACTTTTGAGATCAGCCGCAATATCCTCTGCAGAACGGTCTTCCACTTGATGACGCTCGATAAAGTGAACGAGTTCTCCGTCTTTCATCAGAGCGATGGACGGTGAAGATGGAGGATACGGTGCAAAGAATTCACGTGCTTTTGCAGTTGCTTCTTTGTCCTGACCAGCAAATACAGTGTACAGATGATCCGGTGTAATATCGTGCTGCAGTGCTTGGGACACACCTGGGCGACATTGACCTGCGGCACATCCGCATACAGAGTTAATGACAACCAGCGCTGTTCCTTTTGCATCCGGAAGACTTGCTTCCACTTCTTCAGGAGTACGCAACTCCTGGATTCCTAGACGAGTTAAATCATCCCGCATCGGTTGAACCATATCTTTCATGTATTGATCAAATGACATCGACATTCGGTTTCACTCCTTATAAATGGTTGTTCTATGATCTCGATAAAATTAAAGGCCAATAAACTCTCCAAAACAACGTTACATTCATATCGAACATTATGGATGTAATGATGTGCTATTCCTATTATACATCCATAAGCAATGAAAGCAAGATTCAGAAACCGCCTGCGGAAAGGCTTCTTCCATAATATTATGTCTCAATGTCTGGCAATATATGCTGAATGACTAACGTTCAAATGCCACTTTGAAGGTTGTGCCCTGGCCTTCCTCCGATTCCACAGTAATGGTTCCATTATGTCGTTCCACAATACTCAGGCACATGGACAATCCAAGTCCGGTTCCCTTGGCTTTTGTCGTATAGAAAGGTTCAAACAGCTTTTCCTTCTTCACTCTGGGTAAACCAGGTCCTGTGTCACGTACACACAGTTCCACCTTATCATCCACTATCCGCGTCTCCAGCGTAAGCACACCCTTCTCATTCATGGCTTCCATCCCGTTACGGGCCAGGTTCAACACCACCTGTTTGATTTCCTTAGAATTGAGATGCAGCTTTGGCACATTATGGGCCAACATGAGTTCTATACTCTGACCACGCAGGTTCGCATCCGCCCATAACAACGGACTGAGTTCATGGATGATATCGTGCAGCTGGGATTCTTCTTTCTCGGCAATACGATTCTGAGCCAAAGACAAGAAATCATTAATGATACTATTGGCCCGGTCCAGCTCTTCCAAAACGATCCGGTAATAGTGATCGAGGGAATCAGGACTCTTTTCCTGCATGAGTTGAAGAAAGCCACGTACAACCGCCATTGGATTACGCACCTCATGCGTAATGCTTGCAGCCATCTGCCCCACCAGACTGAGACGATCCACATTATCCAGTTCACTTCGCAACATCTCAAGCTCCGTGATATCCTGGATGATCAGCATGGCTCCTGTAACTTCTCTCGCAGACTCTGTTGAAAAGGCATAAATCGGTACGGTTCGGGATTGAAATACGTGTGCACCGTAACGAACGGTCAACCCACTAATCTCACCATGAACGACGGCTCTGCGAATGCTTTTATCCATCTTGTCCGCCTGACCTTGTTCAACAAATTGACTGGCAGGCTGTCCAATGAGATCAGGCGTGGAGGTACAAGGTAGCTGCTCCCTTGCCGTTTGCTCCATCATCTCATTGACAAACATCACTGTGCCTTGTTTATCTACGGTGGCAATGGAGAGAGGCACTGCGTTCAGAATCTGATGAAGTTTCTCCGTTTCGGCTATGTATCGCTGGTGGACTTCCGAGAGATGTTGCTCCAGCCCGCGATAGTGCTTCATCCGTTCCAGCCATAGCAGACTCAGACTGCCCGCAACAATGGCTCCAGCGGTATATCCAAGTGCTGTAAGTATCATGTAGGTCGCAGAGTATGTGGATTCATTCTGGAGGGATGCGATCCATAACAGACTCGTTACAATCAGTTCCATTGTAATCAGGATGATGAGGATCGCCATTTTGCGTGAAGGTGTATTATGCTTGAATCGTTTGGCAGACAACCATACAATAGGATAGAGAAGAATGCCCGTATGAAGGAGAAATCCGTACAGATCATAGGGATGCGCAAAAAGAAAATAGAAGAGAATATGTAGAATGGACAGCGTTAGGCCTATAGCGGACTTACAATACAAAATAACAAGTATCACAGGTACGATGCTTAATGATATGGGTACGGCCACCGGGCTTGCATAGAGCGCAAACAGCAGACACAATAACATGCTCAGGGCACTTGTCACAGCAAAACTGGTATGAACAGTTCCGGCATGTTCCATTCTAGCAATAGCCCGCTTGGAGAGTACCAGACGGAATAAGGGAATCAGAAATACCGCCGACCCTGCCAGCAGTACTTGTAAAAGCATGTCCTTTAACGCAACCACAATGCCATCTCCTCCTCTGCCTGCACATTCCCTCATGTATTTCTGATTAAAACATAGGCGACAGTATATTACAATATATCCCTTAAGACTGCACAATAGAACTGCTCATAACTCCATTATATTTCAGAAAAAGCCAGGAGTAGACACATTTTTCGTAAAACAGACAAAATCAATGAAAAAAGAGGGTAATAACATATGTATGATGTCATTGTAATTGGTGGTGGATCTGCGGGCCTGATGGCTTGCGTTGCTGCTGCCGAGCATGGAGCCTCCGTGCTTCTGCTGGATAAAGGAGATCAACTGGGTCGTAAACTCGGCATCTCTGGCGGAGGTCGATGCAATGTAACCAATGCCAAGGAAACGGATGAACTCATCCGACATATTCCGGGTAATGGACGCTTTTTATATAGTTCGTTTCAAAATTTGGACAACCAGGGAATCATGCGTTTCTTCGAGAATCTCGGAATTGCCCTGAAAGAAGAAGACAACGGCAGAATGTTCCCTGTAACCGATAAAGCGAAAACAGTTGTGGATGCGCTGGTTGGCAAGATTGTCTCCCTCGGCGTTGAGATTCGCACCAAAGAACCGGTCAAGGAAATTATTCAGAATGGTCAGCAGATACAAGGTGTTAAATTGATATCCGGTAAAACCATTCTTGGGCGCTCTGTCATCATCGCTACCGGCGGCAAGTCCGTACCCCAAACGGGATCTACCGGAGATGGTTATCCTTGGGCTGAGGCTGCGGGTCACACGATAACGGAGTTATATCCGACCGAAGTGCCCATTGTGTCTGGAGAGAGTTGGATTCAGTCTAAAGAACTGCAAGGTTTGTCTTTAAGGGATATCGCTCTATCCGTAGTAGATGCCAAAGGAAAAACAGTCATCTCTCATCGCGGGGATATGATCTTCACGCATTTTGGCGTGTCAGGACCGGTTGCACTGCGCTGCAGCCAATTTATCCGCAAGGTTCAGATGAAGTCTGGAAACCCACAGGTCATTATGAGCATTGATCTGTTCCCGGAACTGTCCTTAGGTGCATTGGAAGCACAGTTGCAACAAGTATTGGAACAAGAGTCCCGCAAAGCTGTCAAAAATATTTTAAAAACATGGGTTCCTGAACGTATGATTCCCTTAATGATGAAACGGGCAGAGATCAGCGATGACCTCACGTTCCACCATTTCCCCAAAGGTATGTTAAGCAACTTGTGTGGGCTAATGAAAGCTTTTACCTTCCGTGCAGACGGAACAAGATCGCTCAAAGAAGCCTTTGTTACTGGGGGAGGAATCCACTTAAAGGAGATATACCCAAAAACAATGGAATCCAAGCTGCTGCCTGGACTATTCTTTTGCGGTGAAGTTTTGGATATTCACGGCTACACCGGAGGGTATAATATCACCGCTGCATTCTCCACAGGATACACGGCTGGCATGCATGCAGCTGAATATAAACACGCTACATCATAATAGGTATTACACACTTTAAGCGCATGATGAATTAGCTCAGATGCCAAAAACCCCGATATCCACTATTGTGGACGATCGGGGTTTTTGGGCATTGTTCCATTTTAGAAAAATTGGCTCGAACTGCTCTTAGCTTGTGATGCTTCTATGCTTTCACACTGCCTGAAAATCCATCAGCCGAATCATCGTATGTCGGGTCATCGCTATAGTTATGTCTGCCTTGCTCAGCCTGGCTTCCCTGGTTTTGGCTCGCATAACCCTCATGCCAGTCTTCATTCACGAGATGAGCCGGAATCGATATATTCTGAAACTGATCCAGTTCTTCCGTTTGCGAGGCAAATACGGCACTTCCTCCATGAGATTGTACAATCTCTACGGCAGACTGAGGATCTTGGCGATCTGTGGGGATGTACAGTTCCAGCGGGCCGGACTGATACGGCTTATATCCCAATTCCTCCAAGGTTGCCCTGGCGGCATTCAACGCTGAATCGTCTGAAAAGTGCACCTGTAGTTCGCTATTATCCATCATCGTCTCTTCCTCCTTGCTACAGCTAATCTCTCATCATCCATAGATGAGATTCTTCTTCTATAGCATGGGCAGAACTAGCGCACGATATGCTCCGAATTAGAAAGGAATTCCTTTAGGGCGTGTCTGAAAACTCCGAAGGAATCAGATTTTGCCGAATTTTCGTTCCAAGCAAGGAAGTTTTCCGCAGGCGTGCCGGGGCACGTCAAGGGAAAGTGACACAGCATGGGGCGAAAAGGCGGTAAAAGATGAACTTCAGCGAGTTTTTGAGACACGGCCTAGGCCCGGGTCAGCCGGACCCATCCGGCAATAGATAAGACGCAGAGTCCGAAGGCCACCGCACCTGCAGCTGTCAGAATACCGACGATCCAGCCGAGCCAGGCCAATCCCAGCGTGAATCCCATAAGAATACCAATCGGGACAAACAACATCCGAACCATCATTGAACCTGCAAGATGCAGCGCCTCCGTGTCATACGTTATAAGCTGAACATAGTCGGACGTGGCAAAAACATCCCAGGAACGATAAAACATCACCGTCAACATGATGATTAATAACGCACACACAATGACATTGACCGGAAAAGGTGGTAATGCAACTGCTGCGATGGATAGTCCGCCAAGCTGCAGATACAATTTCATCGTGGCCGAGTTTCGGAAAAATGCCTTGAATGCAATCTCCGCTGTCCGATTCGCGATGGAACGATTACGTAACAGTTTACGCGGTTTACGGAAGATGATGGACCGTGTTCGTGGGGCTTTCGGCTTGCTCACCGCCCGGCTTAACATTAGAGCTGTAAGCTGCAGCCTGCTCCGCAGATCCTCCCGCACATCCCCTTCAAACGTTCCCTTCATCAATAGCCTCATCTGTCCAACTGTAATTAGAAGAAGCATGATAATTACGATTCCAAAACTGATTTTCCACGTCTGTCCATGCATCCATGATGTCGCATGAATGGTCATGTAACCTATGCCAATGACGAGAGGGATCATCTGAATCCAGCGTCGCCATCCAGTATGTCGAACCTTCGTCATATGTAGTGTTATGGCTTGGAATGAAGCTACCGCACCAAACCAGACAGCCATAAGTGCAATCTGGAGATTCGACATCTCATAGACACGGGACCACAGGGGTGCGGTCAGCGCTGTAATCAGGATCATTTTGCCCAGATGTTGCAGACAGGACCGGTAGAGCCCTTGCCTCATTAGTGTTCGCATCCACAACGGTCTTGATTTCAAAAACAATACATCCGCTTCCTCCACAAATATCAACACACCACCGGTAAGCATAACCACGTCGATCAGCCCAGTCAGTACGGGGAGCGGTAATCCTGTCGCCCATGCAGGCAGCGGTTTGGTCCACAGACTCGTGTACCATCCAATCAGATAGAGCAGACCCGGAACAAGCAGGTATACCCACACTGTCCAATCCACGACGAGTCTGAGATTTTTCATCTGTTCCTTGAAATGCTCTTTGCGTCTTCGTCTGTATAAACGAAGTGGGGTATAACACTGGGAAGTTTCCATTCTCTCTCACCCTCTCTCTATCTAAGACGTCAGTACATCAAAACAGTCAAACAAAGAGGCTTCCGGCAATCCTGCCACTTCACGGATCTCATCCAATGTTCCCGCGGCAGCAGATCTGCCCGAAGCAATCAGAATAAACCGGTCGCAGATTCGTTCAGCGGTATCCAGTACATGCGTAGACATAAGCACACCCGCGCCGCGGCGACGTTCATCATCAAGTAATTTTAGAAAATCCTTGGTTGCACGAGGGTCCAGTCCGATGAACGGCTCGTCCACAATATAAATATCCGGCGAAGACAGAAATCCGATCATCAACATCATTTTCTGCCGCATGCCCTTTGAGAAACTGGCTGGAAGATCATTCCGAACGTGGTCCATACCGAAACGAACCAACAGTTCCTCCGCTCGGGCAACAAAAGCTTCTTCCTCCATTTCATACGCCGCTGCGGCCAGATCAAGATGTTCCCATAGTGTCATATATTCATAAAAAACCGGTTGCTCCGGAATATAAGCATAACGACCATCTCCGCCAATCGTAACTTCATAGTTCGCATGTTCCAGCAGACCAAGAAGCGTTTTGATTGTGGTACTTTTGCCCGCACCATTTGGTCCGATAATACCTACCAGCTCTCCTCGCCCCACATTCATTCGAATATTGCGTATGGTTGATTGTCCTGGCTCGTATCCTGCCTCTGTAATATGTACGTCCAATATGGACTCCTGTATAGTTGTACCTTCATGCTCTATCTTCATATCGAACACTCCTGTTCTGATTCGGGCTTGAACTAAAGACTATTTACACTTGCCACTCCGATGACAGAACAACCTTCCGATCACTGTTATCCCCCAATTTTTTGAATCAATATCACAAATGTTAAAATCGGGGGATAAAGGCGAACGCTTCGCTTCTTCAGGTTCTTTCTGTCCTCTACGTTATCGTGTAAATATATATTTCGGGATGCGTGTTTGATTATTTGAACGTTGTTCTTTTCTTAAAAAAATAAAGCAATAAATCATAGTAATGAATGACTTATTGCTTACTATTATATTTCATTTTCAGTAACACAGTATGTACGAATCATTGAGACTAGTTGTTCAAATGTGAACTTGTGGTTCACCATATCAACAGTAAAGTCCTCAGCAAAAGTTTGATCCATCTTAAGATACACATTGTTATAACGTAGAAAGATTACCAATGCGGTAAAAGCCGTTCTTTTATTAGCATTATGAAAAGGATGGTTTTGACCCAAAGATTGAAAGATCGCAGCAGATTCAAGCAGACCAGAATCTTTAACTCCAATCTGCTCTCCAGGACTGTAACGCTAAATCATAGCGACGTTGATCGCAATAACCTCTTGAATACTCAAATACCGAATCATGCTCATCTATCCTTGAGACCTTTCAAGGTTTGATCATATTCACCCATCACATCAGCCAATGTATCCATAAAATCACTACTGATTCCGTTAGGCAAATTAACTTTTGTAGCCTTTTTAATAATAATCTCCCCGTTAGACTGATTTACCTCGATTTGAACCATATCGCCTTGCTCAAGACCAATTTGTTTGAAGGCATCTGGCATTGTTAATCCAAGACTATTACCGAATTTCGTTACTTTTCGTTCCATCTTACTCACCCTATTCATTCATTACTACCTCTAGTAATACTATTTAATTGTTATAACAATTATAGTGGAACTTTTATCAATTTGTATATTATTTCGAATTTTGAAATGCAAAAAAAGAAGCAGGGGTTCCGGATCCCCTGCTTCTTCATATTACAATGAAAATCTCATATTACCGATTTGTCTCCACCATAGATGTAGTTGCACTCTCTGCATCCGCATCCACGTTCAGATCCAGTGCTCCGCGGCTTTCGCTCGCATAGCTGCTGTTAGTGTTACGCTCGCTGTCTTCCACGCTGTTGTTGCGTTCGGATTGAGTCATCGTTGCACTCTCTCCTTCGGCTTTCGCGTTCAGACCCAGATCCAGCGCTCCACGGCTTTCGCTCGCATAGCTGCTGTTTACGTTACGCTCGCCGTCTTTCACGCTGTTGCTGCGTTCGGATTGAGCCATCGTTGCACTCTCTCCTTCGGCTTTCGCGTTCAGGCCCAGATCCAGTACACCGCGGCTTTCACTCGCGTAGCTGCTGTTGTTGGTACGTTCACCGTCATTCACGCTGTTATTGCGTTCGGATTGAGCCATCGTTGCACTCTCTCCCTCCGCTTTCGCGTTCAGACCGAGATCCAGCGCTCCACGGCTTTCACTCGCATAGCTACTGTTCGTGTTACGCTCGCCGTCTTTCACGCTGTTAGTGCGTTCAGATTGAGCCGTCGTTGCACTCTCTCCTTCTGCTTTTGCGTTCAGACCCAGATCCAGTGCGCCACGGCTTTCACTCGCATAGCTGCTGTTGTCGTTACGCTCGCTGTCTTTCACGCTGTTATTGCGTTCAGATTGAGTCCATGTTGCACTCTCACCTTCGGCATTCACGTTCAGACCGAGATCCAGCACTCCACGACTTTCACTCGCATAGCTACTGTTTACGTTACGATCACGGTCATTCACGCTATTGTTGCGTTCAGATTGAGTCCATGTCGCACTCTCACCTTCGGCATTCACGTTCAGACCAAGATCCAGTGCTCCACGGCTTTCGCTCGCAGTGCTACTGTTTACGTTACGCTCACGGTCATTCACGCTATTGTTGCGTTCGGATTGAGTCATCGCTGCACTCTCTCCTTCGGCATTCACGTTCAGACCAAGACCCAGTGCTCCACGGCTTTCACTCGCGTAGCTGGTGTTTACGTTCCGATCATCGCGGCCTCTTGAATAGTCGTTCATCGTTGTACCTTCTCCCGACACATTGGCATTCAGGCCAAGGTCCAGCTTGCCAGAACTGTTACGCTCAACTGTGTGGTCGGAAGAATGATCATTGTAACGGTTCATACTCTCGGAAGATAAGCCGGCGTTAAGGCCAAGATCCAGATTCAATGCTCCAGTTGCACTGGATGAACCTCCGTAGCTACCATTGTTCCCGTGACCTGTGTCACGGTGTCCTGACAGAAGAGATCCCAGTTCCAGGCGCAAACCTGCATTTAGATCCAGATTACCACTGCTATTATTGCTATAGCTATCTGCGTAAGTTGCCTGCGAAGCTCCCAGCAATCCAGCCACCAACGTACCCGACAATACCGACAATTTTACCCAACGATTCACTTTTTTCATGATTATATACACTCCTTCTCAATTTTGGTTGAATTAACGCCATTGTTGCTTAAGAGAAAGAGGTATATTGCGGCGGCCTCCCAGGTGGTGCCTGTGACCATTGACTGAACCCATCGAGCCGTTCCATTCGGAAGGCAAAATCGTAATCTGGCGTAACCAGACCCGTTGTTGCTCCCGGAAGTGCAGCGGCTGGAGCGGTTGCTCCACCTCCAGTTACACCGGTCGAACCGGAGCTTGTCCCGGCGGAAGCATTAGCTGCTCCGGGAGAAGTTGCTGCAACAGACCAACTTGTTGGTCGTTCTGTGCGAGGTTGCAATGGAGATGTTGCATCAGCATTATCTTGTTTCAGATCGGCTTCCTTGTTACTCTGCACTTGTTCAGTGACAGCTGGTTTAGCAGTTGTCTGATCTACGAGGAATAACTCGTTATCGGGCAAACCTGCATTAACATCGGAATCCTGCGTCAGATCGGTTCCTTCCATAGGCAATGCCTGCGGGACAATAGGTTGTTCTGGACGTACTACTGGTTCCGGGGTGACCTCCATCACTTTACCCGTAACCTGTATTGCGTCCTGTCCTTCCTCGTCGTTCTGTGGTGAAACAGGATCTGCGAGTGCACTCGAACTGGAAATTTCAACATTCGGTGTTTTGACGAGCGTCGGCTTTTCCGGAGTGACTACAGGCGGTTCCGGCTTCACACTTGGAATCTCCACCTTTTCCTGATCAGGATTGAGTTCAGCGGATACGTCTACAACTGGAACTTCTGCTTTTACAGAGGGCAACTGTACATTTCCCTTACTCAGATCCACATGGGATGAAGAGATATTGACCGAAGTAACTTCAGGTACATCCACCTTCACGGAAGGCAATTCAACCTTGCCCTGCCGAAGGTCTGTTTTCACAGCAGACGTCTCTGCCTTGATCACATCGGGTACCTCTGCGGTAACGCCAGGCAAGGAAGCTGTACCTTCATTGAGGTTCACCTGACTGCTTGATACATCGGCTTTGAACACCGGTGTATCCGCCTGTACAGACGGCAGTTCGACGGTTCCCTTCTTCGCATCAATCCCAATCTCTGATGTTCCGGCCGATCCAAGCGGTGTATCTACTTTCAGCTCAGATACACTCAGCTTACCTGTCGATTCATTCGCTTTGATCGACGGAACTTCAACATCCAGCAGTGGTGTGGATACCGATACTGACGGAGTCAGGTTCAACCCGCCATCCGAATCACGTGAAAACAAATTTAGCGACAATCCGCTGGACGGTTTTTCAGAAGATACCTGAGCCTCGTCTGCGTATACATGTGACGATCCAAACCCCAGCATCAAAGTCCCGGCGAGTATAGCCAGTGGTATGCTTCCAAGACGCACTATCGATTTTGGTAACTTTACATTCAAGTTGCTTCACCCCCTTTCCGCTAATGCGTTGGTGGGACAAGGTATATGAGTTTTCCCCTAGGAATAATTAGAATACAGGGATTTCTGCCTGTTCCTCATTAAACGTGAAGGCGTTTACTCAAACGCTTTATAATCAAAAACTTAAAATTTGAAGTAAATTCAAACCTTCATTTCAACTGTTCTAACCTGAGCAGATCCGGCCTGTTTTCAGTCGCCTGCAATCATGGTCTTGGCTTCAATGGAGCCAGTCAGATCGGCTTTTTCCCCGCTACGTTTCATCAAATAAATCAAACCAAGCAGGGTCAGCAAAATGCCTGAACAGACAAAAGCCGGCACTACACCAAATGAAGTGACCATGAATCCGCCTACCACCGGGCCCATAATATTACTGGCTGTCATCACGCTGCCTACCGTTCCAAACACCCTGCCTGTCATCGCCTCAGGTGTCTGTTCCTGCAACAGGATCTGAAAGGGGACAATTGCAAACCCAATTCCAACACCTGCCAGGGCAAAGAGGGATACTAACAACAGATTGGCACCTAGCCCAGCGTGCGGCCAAATCCCAACAATAACTCCGGCTCCGCCGATAACCAGACCCATGAGTATGGTGCCCAGACCCATTTTCAAAACATGCCCTGCATGCTTCCACTTCCGTACACTCATCGCTGCAATTAATGTACCTGCGCCACTTGCTGCCACGCACCATCCCAGCAGATCAGTTGAAATTCCGGGAAGTTGTCTGAATAACACCACAGTCTGTGAATCGGCAAATTGCAGAAAAAGTATGGCTGAAGCAAGCAAAATCAGAGACGTTCCTACATGAGGGAGAGATGCAAGCATGCGGATACCCTCCAGTGTTTCTTTCCAAAAAGAGCCTTTTGAGCGGTTGCGAACATCCCCAGCTGGCTCTTCCTCTACTTCTGTTACGTTATGAATTGCGGTTTGGATCACCCGAGTTCCAGGAATCCACAATAAAATGATGCCGGAGATCAGAAAAGACGCTGAATCGAGAACAAAACACCAGGTAATTCCAAAGGCGGCTACCAAAAGTCCGCCAAGCGCTGGACCAATAATTTTGGACATCTGTTCGATCACCGAGCTGATGGATACAGCTTGCGCAAGTTGTTCGCGGGGTACAATTTCCTTCAGCTTTCCGTTTTTGGCCGGAGAGAAGATTACATCAAACAGGGATTTGAGGACAAGCAGTATGTAGACGTGCCAGATCTGGTCAGCAAAAATTAACGCACCCACGATGATGATCCGTGCACCATCAGCTACAATCATCAGCCATTTTCGGTTCAGGCGATCTGCAAGTGTGCCTGCGAATGGCCCTGTCAACAGAATGGGTAGTGCTGCGGAAAGTGTGACAAATGTAATCTCCCAAGGCGTTGCATTCCAGCGGATACCCACGAGGGTCAGAATTGCGAGCAGATGCAGCCAATCACCCAGATTGGAAATAGCCTGTGCCACCATCAATGTTACAAAAGATCGGTTATTCTTCAGCGGTCGTTGTCCTTCAAACGTTAAATCACTTGTCATCCTTCTTCTCCTCCATTATATTCCAATTCATAGTATGAACTCATTATATAGAGCAACCCTTAACTCGACCTCCTGCCAGAGGCGGAGAAAAAGCGACATCTGAAGGATGATTTTTCAGCATGATGAATGATCAAATTTTAAATGCTAAAAATGCAAATCTTGTGACATATCGCATGTTTTTCGTAGAAATAGAAGTTTACAATTAAACCATGGCGACAACCTGAATCGTCAAACATAACTAACCAACTCATATAAGTTGAAATACTCTTTTACATGAACAGCATAACGGAGAGGACCCCTCTTCATCATTTCAACTTATAAAACTAATCTGAAAAGGCGGGATCAGCATGCTGGAATTACAAGAAATCGGAACCGAACGTTCACTTCATCTGTACCGCACCTTGGCCCAGACATTCAAGAGCGTGAATGAACACGCTGTATCCGGAAGCAAAGTGCATGGCTTCAACCCCACCGCATACGGGGTGCTCGAAGTGTTATATATGAAAGGAGCTCAGCCGATTCAACAGGTTGGCGCACAACTTCTGCTGCAAAGTGGTAATGTGACCTATGTGATCGATAAGCTGGAGCAAAAAGGATTGTTACACCGCAAACATTGTCCGCAGGACAGACGTATCATCTTTGTGGAACTGACCGAAGAAGGACAGCGCACCATGGATGACATCTATCCAGGCTATGCGTTGAAGATTGATCGGGCGGTAAGTGGACTAAGTGAGGAAGACAAGGAATTGCTGTCCGAACTCTTGGGAAGGCTTGCACATTCTGCAGACCGTTTATCAGCAAGCAGCTAGAGCGTATCTTCAAACCTGCCGAAAGCCGGATCGTAACAGAATGTACTGGAGCAGATATGGAGCGGGAGCGCTAACGCTAACGAACCTGTGACGTCTTATTCAGGGGTTTGAAGCGCTCGCAGCATTTTAAGGAATCTGACACACGCTATCTTTGAAGAAACAGCCGCTTACAACGTGTTTTTCAGGTGATTTCGGGAAATAAGTTGTCTCATGTTCCTTACAATTGAGAAAGAGGAGCAGAAGGTCAAATAAGACGTCCTCCGTTCCTTAGAAATTCGTCTGGACGATTCACCAGGATCAGCCAGCCTGTACTTCAAAATGCTTTAGACCCGGACATCCCCCAACGTATCGCTTGCCTGAGTTAGAAAATATACTCTAATCCACTGCACATGTGCCATCAACAAAAATAACCGGATTTGCCTGACATCGGCGAATCCGGTTTTTCGTATACATCCACATTTACTTTGAGCCTTGTGGCTGCCGTGGAGCATCTGCATCTTCGGGTATGATCAAACGTTTGCGTAGAGCAAGCGTCGTTACCCACGAGACCAGTGCAATGACAAACATAATGACAAACAGGGAATGCAGGCTTCCTTCCAGAACGTTACGCAGCAGCGCCCATTTGTCATCCGATAGGGCAGCATCCGTATGTGGAGCGAGAAGCTCGTTCAGATCATTTTCCGAAATTCCGGCTTCCGCCAGATTCTGCTCACTGGATAACGTGGAGATCCGATAGTTCAACCAGGTACCAAAAGCCGCTGCACCAATCGTCTGTCCCAACGTACGCATGAACGTGTGCAATGCCGTAGAGGAGCCACGCTCCTTATATCCTACAGAAGACTGCGCAATAATGGTGAAGATCGTAAAAGCAAAACCGAAACCAAGACCATAAATAAAGGTCAATACAAATAGCACAGCCTGCGGGGATGTCCCGCCAACCAGAAAGAGTCCACCCGATCCAATCGCAATACCGGTTAACCCAATCAATGCGGTCATACGTGATCCAATTTTCATTAACAGACGGCCTGCCATCACACTACCAATGAGCCAACCCACCGACATCGGTGCGAGCAGCAGCCCGGATTCCGTCGCATTACCTCCCCGAACCCCCTGCACCCAGAGCGGCAAATAACTGGTCAGGCCGATCATCAAAGTACTGGTCAGCAGTCCGGCGATATTCGCCACACGGATGTCCCGAATTCGGAACAAATGTAGTGGAACCATAGGGGCCTGAGCTCTTTTTTCCACCACGAAAAATAAAATAATAAACAGAGCGGCGACCACACTCAGCACAACAATCAACGGAGAACTCCAGGCATAATATTGCCCACCCGCCGACAGGACAAACAACAATGCGGTAATGCCCACCGTGAAGGTCAGCGCACCAACATAGTCAATTTTGGCTGTACGCGGAGAGATATCTTCCTTCAGATAACGAAATACAAACCACATCGCAAGCAGACCAAATGGCACATTAAAACCAAAGATCCACTGCCAGCCGAGATTATCTACAAAATAACCGCCAAGCAGCGGTCCCGCCAGAGAGGAAATGCCCCACACGGAGCTAATCCAGCCCTGGATTTTGCCACGTTCTTCAATGGCGTAGATGTCCCCAATAATCGTAAATGTAACAGGAACTACCGCACCCGCACCAATCCCCTGTATAGCACGGAAAATAATCAATTGCTCCATGTTCTGCGAAAGACAGCACAAGAGTGAACCCAGTAAAAATAACGCACAGCCAATCAGAAATACAGGCTTTCGTCCATACAGGTCACTGATTTTGCCGAAAATGGGCGTACTCACAGCCATCGTCAACAGGTATGCGGTGAAAATCCAGCTCAGCAGCTGTACACTCCCCAGCTCACTGACAATGGTCGGTCCTGCCGGACCAATTACGGTGCCTTCAATCGCTGACAGAAATGTCGCGAGCAACAGCCCCGTCAAGATGAAACTGCGCTTCAAACCTCCGGTTGCATTCACACAAACCCTTCTCTCTTCGTTTCTCTCTTTTATTTACCTTTCTTGCGAAGGAACTCATCATACAACATGGAATACATTACCATATCCTTGTATCCGGTGGACGTATGTTGCACCTGTCGCAGCAATCCTTCCCGCGTGAAGCCGCGGTTCGTCAGGAAATCGCCGGACGCCAGATTACGCGGATCAACCAGCGCTTCAATTCGATTAAGACCCATGGTCTCATATCCAAAGGGCAGCAATGCGGAGAAAGCCTCCGTCATATAACCATGTCGCCAATAATCACGTCCCAGCTCATAACCGATCTCACCCCGGAAGGCGCCTTCAAGCTGCCATGTGTTAAAGCCACAGCTGCCGATGAGCTTGCCTGTTTCTTTGAGTTCGATCCCCCAGCGGATCGCATCCTCTTCTCCTGCCATTTGGTTGAGCAGTCCAATCATGTCCGCCGCTTCGCTTGTCCCAATCATGGGTGCAAGATTCATGTAACGGGTCACCTCGCGATCTGACCAGCATGCGAACATCTGAGCCGCATCCCGGCGACGCATTTTACGCAGACGAAGCCGCGCAGTCTCCATTTCGGGAATTCTTCCTTTGCATTTATACATATAAAGACACTCCGATCCGATCTATCTCCGCAGACCATAATATTCACTAGTCATCTAATCATAACCTGCGCCGAATGGCAACTGTTCAGTCATGCACACACGTCAAAAAACCGGGCCAATTTCGCTCCCGGTCTTGTTGTACGTATGGAACAATTCAAGTTTGAGTGAATTACGGAATCATGGCTTGTCCTAATGAATTTTAAGCTTTGGACGTTTTCTTGCCCTTTCCCAGTAATTCATCGCTAACCCGGCCAAACACAGCCGTGATTTCCTTGAATTCTTCGATGCCAGTCCCGGTCAGGCTCCATTGGTCCCCGTGGGCGGTCAGGAAGTTCTCCTGTGTCAGGTGTTCAAGCTCCTGCTTGATCTCCCGCTCTCCAACGCGATATCCCCGTTCTTCCAATAGGGGCAGTGCCTCGCTAACGTTCAAATCCTGATTTTGCGCGAAATATAGTAGATGAATCCGTACAAAAAGATTCTGTACCTCTGCATGCATAAGCCAAGCTCCTTCCCGGGTTATAGCCCTCCGTGGTTGCTAAGTAATTACCCCACGTAAGAAGCTGAGAAACAGGAGGATTCTTCAGGTATTCCCTTCCCTTTCCGAAATCCTCCGCTTGACTAACCGCATCCTCTGCACTATCTTGAAAATAAGTACCATTTTGCTCGGGAGGGTGATTTACCATGTTTCAAGCTGTTTCCTATGAAGGAACACGAAGTGAGCAGCACACCGCCGTCCTGGGACAGTTAAGTGCTCTGATCCGCGATGAACCTAGTGCGATTGCCAATCTGGCCAACGCTGCTGCGCTGCTCAATGTATTTATGACCGACACCAATTGGGTCGGCTTCTATCTGTATGATGGAAAAGAACTGGTTCTCGGGCCATTCCAAGGACTGCCTGCCTGTATCCGAATTCCATTGGGACGTGGTGTATGCGGCACATCTGCTGCGGAAAAACGTACCCTGGTCGTTGATGATGTTCATGCCTTCCCAGGCCACATTGCCTGTGATGCAGCATCGAACAGTGAGATTGTCGTACCTATTATCAAAAACGGCGAACTGTACGGGGTGCTGGATATCGACAGCCCGATCAAAAACCGTTTTGACGACGAAGACCGCGTCTTCCTGGAGAAAGCCGTAAGCCTGCTCACAGAGCAGTTGGAGGCAACCATACCCCTTTAGGAAATGATGAATAAGGTGATCGGAGTCTCATCACACACGATGATGAAGAACCCGTAATAACAAAGAGCGCAGTCCTCTCAGAGGTCTGCGCTCTTTGTTATCCATTATGATTCACACCCATGTTCTTGCTCGCCCATGTTACTTTATGCATCTAGGATAAATCATGTTCCGCT
This sequence comes from Paenibacillus sp. FSL P4-0176, assembly GCF_037975265.1. Lineage (NCBI taxonomy): Bacteria > Bacillati > Bacillota > Bacilli > Caryophanales > Paenibacillaceae > Paenibacillus > Paenibacillus sp. FSL P4-0176. Next base: position 727,590 of record NZ_CP150242.1, on the reverse strand, counting down.
TTAATCATCATCCCATCCCGCAGGAATTCAGCCAGCCTCGGGTGGTAACCATCATACATCTGACGGAAATTTTTATGCTCTACATACAGATTGGCCAAATCCCGATAGATCTCAGCGGTGGGTGTATAATAACCTTTGATCCATTCAAGATGCCTGCCAATAATCTGTTGTACTTTTGCACTGCCGGGCTCCAATCCGTCCTCAATGGCCTGTTGCAAGTCCAGATGAACTTGATCAATTTTCGCCTGGGAATCCAGATAATCTTCTTTTGACTTCAACTCCTGATTTTCAGGTAATGTGGATGAATTGGAAGATTGGATGTCGGACCTCTGAGCACCGTCTGTCTGCACATGGTTCATATCATTAGTGACTACAGCTTCAGAACCCGATTCATTCAGCAACTGGTGACGCCCCTTATTTACAAAACCGATATAAAGATCATGTTCATCAATTTCCTGTTCACCTTGCAAATGAGAGATCGTTTTGTCCAGTGTCTGAATCAATCCATGCAGACGGAGTGCCTTCTCCAGAATATCAATGCGATGTTGCTTCATGATGCGTATGACATCCTGAGGATTATCCCGTAGCATCGGGGCAATCTCATTCTCCTTCATACCTACTTCCTTACAGAAAAGGATTTGCTGGAGTCTCAACAATTCCTGCTTTTCATAATAGATGTCCTCATCTATATCCCCAAAAGCCGGATTCAGAAGACCTGTCTCCGCATACTGGCTCAGTTCGTTCAGACTTACGCCTGACATTCCCGATACGTCAACCATGGAATATGCCATTTGAATACACCTCCTGCCTGTCCTGCAACTCCAGAGTTCAGGCTTAATTCATACTGCATTTTATTTGAATAATGAGAGAATATAAGACTTTCGGCAATGCTGTACCGCTTCATTCCGCTCGTGCTCTGGATGGGTACATCATGCTTCAGTGATATGAGCGGCGTTTGGTCAGTTATGTTGCGGTATGTTAACTATGTTATACCCGTCTCATCAGATGTGAACCCGCAGTCGGCGAAGAATCCGCATGTATTTTTTTGATATATAAGTTCAACCAAATAATATTAACACTGGCCACTCGATGACAGAATAACCTTCCGATCACTGTTATCCCCAGATTTTTTTGATTCCCTTTTTAAAGGGAAAATCCGGTGATAAAGGCGAACACTTCGTTTCTTCTGGTTATTTCTGTCCTCTCCTTTATCAGTGTAAATATTTTGTTGAACTTATATAATTTCTATGATCTCCTATAAAAAAAACCTGTGCCATTATTCTGGCACAGGCGTGTGTGGTTATGTTTTCATTGGCATACGGTATATTGAGTAAAAGAATGGAAGAGAATCACCCTTTATTAAACATGACAAACTTTAATTCCGTCATTTCCTCTACGGCATATTTTACACCTTCACGTCCAATACCACTCTGCTTCACACCACCATAAGGCATATGATCGACCCGGAACGTCGGAATATCATTAATCATAACTCCGCCTGCTTCAATCTGATCGACAGCTTGGAGGGCGGTATGGATATCGTTTGTAAATACGCCTGCCTGAAGCCCGTATATCGAATCGTTAACATGTTCAATACCCTCTTCAACGGAATCTACCGTATTGATCACAACGATGGGTGCAAACACTTCCTGACAGGATACCTTGGCATCACGCGGAACGTTAATCAATACCGTTGGACGAAGAATGCCTCCTTCAGCTTGACCGCCTGCTACCACCTCAGCCCCTGCCTGTTTGGCTTCTTCAATCCAGTCGAGTGTACGCTGTACATCCTTGGAGGTAATCAGCGCAGAGACCACAGTATCCGGGCTCAGCGGGTCTCCGACCACCACTTGTTTAGCCGCTTCAGCGAAACGCCGGATGAATTCTTCCGAGATGTCACGATGTACGTAGATTCGCTGTAGCGAGATACATACCTGTCCCTGATACGTGAAAGCACCGGTCACACATCGAGGAACCACTTTGTCCAGATCTGCGTCCTTATCCACAATCACCGCTGCATTCGACCCAAGCTCCAGTGTCACGCGTTTGAGTCCTGCTTTGCTACGAATGCTCGTCCCTACCGCTGGACTGCCTGTAAACGTAATATGAGCAACACGGGGGTGCTCTACAAGCACATCACCAATGGTTTTGCCATCACCACTCACCACGTTCAGTGCACCATCCGGCAATCCGGCTTCCTGAAGCAGATTAGCGATGTAATAGGAAGACAGAGGCGTCTGCTCCGCAGGTTTGAGAACAATCGTATTGCCCGCTGCCAGCGCTGGACCTACCTTGTGGGCTACCAGATTCATTGGAAAATTAAACGGTGTAATCGCACCGATGACACCTAGAGCTTGCCGCATCGTATAACCGATACGTCCTTCTCCACCTTTGGCTGCATCCATCGGAACCGTCTCTCCGGTCAGTCGCTTGGCTTCCTCAGCGGCAAAACGATACGTTTCCACCGTCCGGTCAACCTCGGCCAGCGCTGCGGTAATCGGCTTCGCCGCTTCAAGCGCTATGATTCGCGCTGCTTCTTCCTTGCGTTCTTCGAGCATGGAGGACAACTTGTACAGAATATCTGCACGCTGATGTGCAGGCATCTGGCGCATTGCCTTCCCAGCCTGAACGGCAGCTGCAATAGCAGCCTCCGCTTCCTCGGCTGAAGCCGACGAGACTTCTGCGAGCGTTTCCCCGGAGTATGGTGCTTGAAGTGTTTTATAATCTACGGATTCGGTGGGTTTGCCACCGATAAACAGATGTTGTTTTTTCATATGCTGCATCCTCCATCCTTTTAGAACCTATTGAAATAGAGAAAAGAATATTACACTGCCATTTCGATGACAGAACAACCCACCAATTGCTGTCTCATGTAAAAGTTCAGTTTAATTTATATAATCTATTTATACACTATTTCCGTGCCATCAACCCACTACGGTATTCGGCAATCATAGCTTGTAACGTACCTGATGAGCCATTGTGGCGATCTTGAGCTATTGCATTATAAAGGATTTCACAACCTATTTAACCGTCAGGACGGGGCATTCTGCATGTTTTAACACGCCATGACTGACACTGCCCACGATCATCTCTGCGAGCATACCTTTCCCGCCGGTACCCATCACAATCATTCCACAATCTCGTTCACGCGCCACACGGCAGATCTCATTAACGGGATCACCTGCAATCAGCAGCGTTTCATACGCAACCTCACGCCCGGACAACTGATTAGTCACTGGTTCTATAATATGTTGCCCTTCTTCGGCAATCCGAGCTTCCAGATCAACACCCAATGCAGGTTCATTGATAGAGATAGCCGGATTAACATGCACGATCAACAGACTTGGGGGTTGTTTCATATCTTCAGCCAGAATCAATACTTGCTCCAAAGCTTTATGCGCATGATCCGAACCATCTACAGCAACCAATATACGTTTCAGCATTGCAATTCCTCCTGTGAATTAGTGAGATGTAATGGCGGAATCGATATCCCGCAGATGATGACGGCGCACCAGCAATACCACGACACCAACCAGAACCATTAATGCTCCAAAGTAAAACGGCGTTTCCGGCAGGAACCACTCGGACAATTTACCTGCAAGCCATGGAGCAAGTGCACCACCCAGGAAACGAACGAAGCTGTATGCAGCAGAAGCAACAGAACGCTCCACAGGTGCAGCTTCCATAACAGCTGTTGTAATCAATGTGTTGTTAATTCCAAGGAAAATCCCCGCTACAATGACTGCCACAATAACGGTAGTTGGTGAACCCATCACCGTACCTACTGCCATAACAACCAGATCAATCGCGAACAATGTAAGCATGACACTCATGGACGGAACCGATCCGAATCGGCGTTGTAATCTTGGTGCCACGAATACAGACGTAATCGCCAGCATCAGTCCCCAGCCAAAGAATACATAACCCAGGCCGTGCTCATCCAGATTCATGACATATGGTGAATAAGCCATCAAGGTAAAGAAACCAAAGTTATACAGGAAGGCGGTAATCGCCAATGTTTTCAGTGAAGGATAACTTAATGCTTTGAATGGATCGGACAAAGAACTGCGTGTTTTCGGTTTGGCCATCTTGGGCAACATAAATGTAATGCTTATAAAGGCAATCGCCATCAGAACAGCCACCCCATAAAACGGGCCGCGCCAAGAGATGGAACCTAGTTCACCACCAAGCAGCGGTCCAACCGCAATCCCGAGACCAAGTGCTGCTTCGTACAAAATAATCGCTTTGGCTGTCCCCGACGTGGACAGTCCCACAATGGCAGATAACGCCGTTGCGATGAACAAGGCATTACCCAGTCCCCAACCGCCACGGTAACCAACCAGTGCACCTACCGTGTCTGAGGTACCGCCGAGGAACGAGAAGATAATAATCAGCAATATACCGCTGAGCAGCGTCCACTTCACACCAATCCGGCTGGATACGACACCTGTAATCAGCATCGCTACCCCGGTTACAGCGTTATAACTGGTAAATAGTAGTGACACCTGGCTTTTCGAAGCATGCAGCTGATCTGCAATCGCGGGCAGGATCGGGTCAACCAGACCCAGACCCATAAAGGATATGATACATGCAAAAGCAACCGCCCATACCGCTCGCGGCTGGGATAACAGGCCCCCACGTGATGATGGCAATTCGTCCGGTAATGATGGCTCTCTTTTCATACGTAATTCCTCCTGTGAATAATTTATGTGGTGAAACTTTTCATTTGAAAATAACCGTGAAAAAAATGAAAATATTGCGTTCATTTTCATGAATAGAGGTAACAAAACGGCACAAATGACACCGAAACATCCGGTGTTTGTACAGGATCGCCACAGGTACTATGGTGCTCACTCCATGTAGCGATTATGTGTATACAGTTTTGTTTATTTGAAAATAGATACTAATTCGGTTAGCCGTCTTCATCACCCTGCGGATCATGTGCCTGTAACTTCTGAATACCGCTCCGAACACGTTCACGCAGCTCTTCCAGTTCAGTCTGTACGGCATGTATGCTCTGAAGTTTCTGCTCAATCAGTTGCAGCTGACCATCCAGCGTTGTTTCCATCGCGGTAAGCTTCTCGATCCGTTCTCTTACTTCGGTCGTCTGCTGGTAGTCAAAACGTTGTTCGTTCAAGGCATCTGCCGTTGCCACATAGGTATGTAACTCCTGAAGGGAGAATCCAAGTACCTCTTTGGCGCGAACCACCTTTTTCAGATAATCGATATCCTCCCGAGTGTACAACCGCGTCCCGCCATCTGTCCGCTGAGGTGAAGGCATGACACCAATCTCTTCATAATACCGAATGGTTCGCTTGGTCAAACCACATTCCTTGGCTACGTCGTCGATTTTATATAAACTCATTCCTTCACCTCTACTTCTTTTTATATGTCTACAATGTTATGTACATAATTGTATATATTATTAACGTTAACGTCAACGTTAGATTTCAGTTATGAAGTCTTAGCAAGTTTAACATCCTCTTCGCTTCTCTATCTTCAATTGAATAGGAGGTTACCCATTCGTTGAATAGCCGACCTCTCACAACACCCTACGTGTTGTTCAGCATATGGCCGTATTTAAATTTACGTCTTGAGTTGTCAGTAAATACACAGAAAAGAATATGAATCAGATTTTCTGAGGTTAGGTTCGCAATAACCAAAACAGAGAGGGTTCTGAGAACTATCGTGGACGTTGGACGAAGAACCTTTTTAGTGCAGAAGAAGAAACGGCTTATCTGAAAGCGCAGGTAGAATATTTCTAAAAAGCTCAACACGAATTTGCACGGAGAGGGAAGCTGGATTTTGAAGCCCAATGCCAGCCCGTTCAAGGAATAAACAAGTGGGCACTGTGGTTGGGTGTGTAAAATTGCTTAAATTCATCGCGCAGGTCACTACAAATGGATGAAGAGTGTTGTCCTAAGAGAAAAACAAGTAGATTGGGATGCACATATAAAAGCACATATTTTTTTAGGTATTCACCAGCTTCGTCCTTATTCTGGCTACTGACGTATGCGAAACGCGTTAGGAAAGGAAGGCTTCGTGGTGAATCACAAAAAGGTTCGTCGCTTATCGAGAGAACTTCAATTATTTCTATAATTTTCATAATAATATTCTATAGTTAAACCTCCTACTCATCTTTCAATAATTTAAATATATAATTAGATAACAAAAAGCTTTTTAACTATTGTTCATACTTCCCAAAACTGCCCCATACGATTTATCTTCTAACATAGACTACTCTTTATAAATCTGTAACACTCATTCGTATGTATTTACATATGGAACAGATAAGGACGGAATCAGTAGTACTTCCAAATGACGAAACTTACTATATGATTCAAAGAGCAAGTCAAGTCCTTTACTTTCGAAAAGAACTTGACTTGAGAAGAGAATTTAGATGATTTATATCTTGATGAAAAGGTCTCCTACTACTCTTATAACGATCATTTCGACGAAACTTGTAAACTAGACTTAAGGATGTTTACAGTCACAGCCTTCATAATCTGAACTCACATAAAAACAATTTGTAGTTCCGGATGAATTTTTGCAGCGGTCATAATTATGAACATACCCTATTCCCCAGATATCACAACCGTCTTCACATGTTCTATTTTGGTTACATTTCCCTACATAAGACCAACCACTCGGACACCCAGCCATTCTATTTCCTCCTCTTAATAATAGTTTAATTAATTCAAAGAAACGATATCCCTGTATTCCAATCATAATAATATAAAACTTATACTAGGGATATTCCTATTATATTCCACATTTAAGATTTGGAAATAAATAATATCTAAATCTTTTATAAGTAATTATTTGCATTTTCAATTATTTTTAATTTTCTTCCATTTAGAATGTAAGCAACGTTAGTTTTATAGATTGACGGTTCAACCATAACAGTAGAGGCATGTAATAAATTAATATGTTTAAATTTTTTCTGTTTGGTTTTAAATAACCATTCAGGACCATCAAAGATAACTATTGTGTTTTGAAATGTTCCAATAGCCAACTTTTCTTCAATACTTTGGAATTCCTGCGCTCGATAGTTTAAAAAAATGAAGTTATAAGAATCAGTACTACTTAGGTTAAGTTGAGAAACACATTTGGACAATAACGCCTTCTGCATATCTTTTAAGTTTTGATTAATCAAAATCAAAACAATAATTAATGCAACTAGAACAATACCTATTATTAGAATATTCATAAACTTGGCCCCAGTTTCTTGATTTTTTTCAAAGTATCCCAAATATCAAAAATCACAATAAAAATACTGTACGCCAATAATAAATATAGTGAATGTCTGATGTCTCTTTGTTGATTTGAAATAATGATTTGAACTAACGATAGAACAATAAAAAATATATTTCGCAAAATTGGGTTTTTATTTAGAAAGCTCACTTTCCCAAAACAATTACATGATTCTATTCCGCTTTCACGTTTCTTCCTGTAAGTAATAATTGTGAAAAATATGAATAAACATATTGTTGCAACTTCTTTATATGGATTAAGAACGTGAAATGCATATAGGATTGCTAACAGGAACTCCAATATAATTACAGTGACAGCAGCCACTTGAGCTAAAGATGACGGAACAATGTTGTAACTCTTGATTTCATATGAAAAGTTAAAAATATTTCTTGCTTTGAAATAAAAGGAAACGAAAAAGATAAAAGAAAAAAAATAATCTATAAGAATCAATGTTAATCCCATTATGACCTCCTGTAATCAGATCGAAAGACAAACATACATTTTAGGTTCCACCATAAAAATTCTCTATTTTGTAACGTAAAAAATTTCAAAAAACAATTTATCTTGAAATTCAGTCGCCTTTGCGTCTAATCATAAAAATCTTCGCTAATCAGAGGAAAACTCTACTGTTAGCATACGTATTACGATTGTATGAAGATAGCTGTTTCTACTAACACTCCAATTAACTGAGCGTTGTTACAGTAAGTAGGCCTTACGTTTATGAATAATCAAAGTATGGTGGTATTGCTAAATTGTAATAATCCAGACCACAAACGTAGCTTTTTATGATAAAGCCTTCTTTATCAATACTGTATAACCATGGTATGGTACCTGTATTAAGTTGTTCTTTCATTGCTTCTGAGCTGAAGGAACAGATTTGATAACTTTTAAAAATGGTTTCTAAAAGTTCTTTCTCTCGTTCTGGAGCATCAATTAAAATAAGGACGTTAGCATCTGTATGTTCTTTACTGAATTCAACCAAAGACTCGAGTGCACTCTCACAAGATCTACAAGACACACTTAATAATAGTATCATTAGATACTCATCTTTAATAAAGTCATATAGATATGTTGTTTTCTCATGAATTAGTACATTCGGCAGCAGTTCACCAACTTGAAGTACTGAGGGTCTATAATTCATTTTTTTAAATGGTAAATTCATGATTAATCCTTCCTTTATTTCAATTTTTATAATTTCAGAATATAACCGCCACCATTTCTGGTTAATAAATATTTAGGTTTTTTTGGATTTTCCTCTATTTTTTTTCTTATTTTTTGTATAGTCATATAAACATTAGCTTCACAACCAAAGCCTTTCCAAACAGATTTCAAGAGTTCGGTTGTATAAACAACACTATTACAATGATTAATGAGAAATTGAAGAACTTGATATTCCCTAGAACTTAAATCAATACATTTATTATTTTTTAAGACAGCTTTTCTGTCAAAATCTAAATGTAATTTTGAAGCATAAATACTTTTTTTTGTATTCAGCAAAACATTTTTTTGAACATTTATTCCAATTTTACCAAGAATTCTAAATGTCTTATCAACACAATTAGTCGAATCATAATACAGATAAATATCCGCTATAGCCCCTAAGTATAAATTTATTAAATATTGCAATTCATGTTCTTTCCTAACCATTGATAAATGAAGAATTATTTTCTCTATTTCACCTAAATGAATTTTTTGCAAATCATCTTTGCTACTAACAGTAATAATAGACGCTCCATTAAATAATGATTGTACATATGCTAGGAAACTTAGGTTATCGGTCCACAATAAAATTTTCATATGAACTCCATTTCTCGGTTGGTACATAGTCATTAGCTTTACATGCATTCCAAAAATCCTAGTAATTAAAGAACACCTGCGGTATATTGCAGGCGTTCTTTCTTAATTTTTATTATCTACACTCGCAATCTTCAAAAGTACTAGTCACATAGTAGCATTTCGTTGTTCCACTTTGAGAGCAACGGTCATAAGTATGCTTATATTGGATTACAAATCCAGCATAAGCGGGATTGTCACAAGAAGATGTACTACAAGAATAGTCAGTACATGTTCCAATACGAGTCCATCCAGAAGGACATGCCATTCTATTACCTCCTCTCATTTATTCTGTCATTTACATTCATAAGTTTATAAAAAAACAATTGTATAAATCTATAAATTTATCCTAAATTTGATTTGGATAATTAAAAATGTATCCCCCTCCTTTTTTAGTGACTAATAGTTCAGGAGACTTAGGATTGATTTCGACCTTGTTTCTGATCTTTTGAATAGTCATGTATACATTTGCTTCGGAAGTTAGCCCTGACCAAACTCTTTTTATTATTTCCTCTGTATTAATAATCTGTCCTTTATTTTCAAATAGAAAATAAAATAGATTAAATTCCTTTTTAGTCATTTCAACTTCGATGTTTCCTTGAATAATCACTGATCTATTCATTTTGTTTATTTGAATCATTTCTTCACAACAAAACGATGAAGAATTAAATTCATTAAATGCAGCTTCTCTTTTTTTTAATTGGTAACGCTGATTCTTCAAGAAATTATGTAATTCCTTATTCCAGTCTTGATCAATAACAATTATATCTATACCTTGTTTCACTTTTCTTCTTAGAAAAATGAAATCATTAATTGAGAAATTTGGACAATCAAGGATGATGCACCTAATGTAGTTCTGATCAACACTTAGAAACGAATGAACATCAGAAACAATAATGAATCCTCCCGTCTCTAATAGTAGTGTGTTAATTTGTGCGGTGTATATAACTGAATAATCCTTCCATATAAGTGTCGACAATAAAATCCCTCCTTTAATTGTAGTCACGACACTCTGTGCGGATTCTGCAATTCTTTGTTTGAAGAGAGAAAGGCAGCAATGATGACATTGTTTATCTTATGGATAAAAATTAAATTTTATATTTATCTTTAATTCATACAAAGAGATTAAGTTTAGGAATCAGTACTAGCATATATTATGAAGCTATATACTAAATCCTGGTTTATAATCTATCAATATATAATAATTAACACATAATTAACAATAAAGTCTATATTTTCAACAAAATAATTAATATTATATAAAATTTAGGGCTTATTTATGTAAGAATGTTTGGTTTCTCCTTATGATGATAATTAAAAACTTAGGAGCGATATTAAATGGAAAAGCCTGAATTCTTGAAAAAATATGACTTAGATATTCTCAAAATTGATGATTTTTTACCAAACATGCCTCTCTCTGACCACACCAACTTACATGACTTAATTGAAGATCATTTAATACTATTTTTAGCAAGCACTCATTGCGACTTGTGTGAACAAACACTAGAAGTTATTGATAAGTATACTGAGAAGAATCATGATCTAAATATCGTAGTTCTTTTAGACTCCGATCCATCTAGCATCGGAATGTTAATCAATCACTTTAAAGAAAGGGCTCAATTCTATTTAGTTCCACCTCATATCATGAATAAATACTTGAAAATGAGATTTTTACCTGTTGGTTTCGCAATTGATTGTAATATGAAAATTGTCACTACACATTCTGTTCAAGATATGAATTCATTTCAGGATCTGATAGAACCTTTGCAATTGGAAATTATGAGGTAGATTATGAAGTTTAATTTATTAAAAAAAGAAATTCATCATAATTCTTGGAGATTGTACGTGACAATTCTTGTGTTAGGCTTGTTAACTGCATTGCTTTCTACAAGTCAGATAGAAGTAACAAAACATTTAACAGATACGTTAGTAAGTAATTCAATTAATTCCCAACAAGTTGTTCTATGGATGGGTCTTCTTTTTTCAGTGTATATTGGCATGAATTTAATCAAAGTCATTAATACATACTTTCAAGATAAAGTACGTATTCAAATGAGCTTTAATCTGGACACCATATTCTTAAATAAAATTAATCCACAAACTATTACAAATGTAGAAACGCCTAAGTATCAAAATGAATTGAACATCGCAAAGTATGGATTCGATTCTATATCAGGTTTAACTTTATCTTTTCTACAATTTGTTAGTCTTTTATTCTCCATAACTTTCTATTTCGTTGTTATATTTCAGAAAATTTGGTTTCTTCCCTTTATAATATTATTGCTCAACTTACCTAAATTGCTCACTGAATCTAAATTGGCAGTGAAAGATTATCAATTTGTCGAACAAACTACAGAAGTTTCTAGAAAACGTTCAATCCTTCAAAGCCTCCTCTTAACACCATTAGCTATTAAAGAAATACTGATATTTTCTGCTAAGCCTTTTATACTGAACCATTGGGATCAATCGTATAGAGAAGAAATTATACAAACATTAAAATACAAAAGACATGAGTCTGTAAAAAAACTCATCCTTGGCCTTCAATCTAACTTGGGCCTGCTGTTAAATCAGTCTGTTCTAGTCTTTGCATTAATGAATAAAATAATATCATTCGGAGATTACATTTCACTTTTAGCAGCAATTACCATGATCGAATCCTCATTCTATGGTGTTGCAAGTTATTACAGACAAATTAAGCAATATCATATATCAACTAAGAAATTGGTTGATTTTTTTGGAAAATATTCTAATATAGGTATAGAAAGTAAAGATAGTGTAAGTATAAGATCAAAAGATTTATCCATACAAAACCTTAACTTCCAGTATCCTAACCAAAAATTTAAAACTCTTAATGGAATTCATCTAAATATTAAAAGTGGAGAAAAAATCTCTATTGTAGGCAGTAATGGATCTGGAAAATCGACTTTATCTAAAATTATTGCTGGATTACACGATATTGAAGCTCAAACTGTCTTTATTGGTGGAATAGATATAAAATTGTTAGATTCAACCTCATATTTTAGCAATTTTTCTATGGTAACTCAGGATTTTATGAAATACCCTTTTACATTAAAAGAAAATATCTCTCTTTCTGATAAACCTAATATTGAAAAGATTCTCAGCATTAAAAGAACATATTCAAACCTCATTCCTGATATTGATTTGAATACTGTATTGGGATACGAATATGAAGGTTCTAGACAACTTTCAGGTGGTCAGTGGCAAAAGGTTGCTTTAGCACGAGCATTATATAAAGATTGCGAATTTATGATCCTAGATGAAGCCACTTCCGCGTTGGATCCGGAGTCAGAATTCAAATTTATTAATACGTATATTCAAGAAGAACGAAGAAAAAATTTAATTTTTATCACTCACCGTTTAAATTTATGCAAACTTTTTGATCGAATTATTGTTATGGATAATGGGAGAATAGTAGAAGTTGGGACACATCATCAACTCATGAATTCAAGAGGAACATATTACAACTTATATCAGAGTCAAAAAATGGAGGAAGAATATAATGGGCTTGTTCAAACAACTATTTAAGGATGCTCAACACGGAAGCGAAAATGTAATAGAGTCATTTCGACCAGGAGAAATGTTCCCTCACCATGACCGTCAGCCAAAAAGCAATGTTGTTTTTTTATCCTTAACTTGCCAAGATTGTATTGAGGTCATCACAGCCATACAAAAGGCTAGTACAGCAGAGCACAATAAAGAAAAGATTAATCTAGTCCTATATATCGTTGCTACGGTTGAAGAAGTCAAAGAACTTGATACTTACTATAATTCGAGTTTCACCATATATGCGATTACAAAAAAAGAGCTCGTAGAGAAGTATAAAGTTCCTAGCACGCCCTACTGTTATCACACTGATCAAAATCATCAAGTAATCAGCACAACTGAATTTGACGATGTGAATTCATTTATGAAAATGATAACTGCTTTTGACTTTTGATTGTTCTCATCTATAATTTAGCGGGGTTTTCTTTGAGAAAATATATTTTTCTCCTAGAGCCCGCTTTCCATTTGTATTCATTATTAAAGGAGTGGCATAATTGATGGTATCCAGGAAACAAAAAAAACATAAAAAATTTAATAAAAAAAAATGGGCTATACTGACTCTTACAGCACTTATTCTTCTCGCTGGTTCAACCTATTTATTTAGAAAAGAATTATCTGTATTTGGGTTTAATACAGTGTTAAAGAAAGATGTTAAAAAAACGCTAGATAAATCATACAAACCCGTGGGATATGAAAGCAAAAGTCCTAAAGTAGAAGTGAGCGAACCTTTTTCCTTACTGTTGCTTGGTATCGACCAACGTGAAGGTGAACCTAGTCGGTCAGATACAATAATATACTCTGTAATACGGCCTAAAGAGGATAAAATACTACTACTCTCCATTCCTAGGGATACTTACACCGATATTATCGGAAGAGATGTAACATCCAAAATAAACTCTGCATATGCCCATGGTGGAGCAAAAATGACCATAGATACCGTGGAGAATCTTCTGAAAAATAAAGTAAATTACTATGCTGCTGTAAATTTCAATGGGATGAAAGACATTGTTGATGCAATAGGTGGAGTTAAATTACCGATAACTGAATTAATTGAAAACAAAAATCCTATTCATGAAAAATTAAGAATAGAACCCCATAAGCCAATTTATTATGGTCAAGATGCTTTAGCCTATGTCCGTTACCGTGAAGATTCTGATTTTAAACGTACCGAACGTCAACGTATTTTTATCAGCGCTTTGATGGATAAAGCTTTGGAATTGAAAAACATTTCTAAAATTCCAGAATTAATAGATATTGCTGGTTCTAATTTCACAACTAATATGGACTCTGATTTTATTCTGAACTTAGCAGAAACTGTTTACTTAAAGGATTCCTCTCCTAACTTTGAAAATTATATGCTTCAAGGTAATGGGAAAATGAGAGGAACGACTTGGTATTATGACATTGATTCTGAAGATTTAGAATACGCCCAAGATCTTATTGCAAGTTGGCTGGGTAGTTCTGATGAAGAGGGACTTCTACATCCTAAAAATATGGATTAATAGAGTTTTTAGTTGAAATAGCAAAAAAACTAGTAGGAGCATAAGCCCTACTAGTTTAATTCACGTTAGCAACATTGTGAATAATGACTATCTGCCCAATAGCAGTCAGTTGCTCCTGTTTTGTTATTTCTGCATCTGTGATACTCGTGTCTGTACCAAGTATATTCTAATACTGGTACGGTGCTGCACACTTGATTAAGGTTACAAGACCATTGATCGTTACATTGACTAGTATAAGTCCAACCTGATGGACATCCCGCCATATAAATCAGCTCCTTTCTAATATGTATTATATATCCACATAATACAAAATAACATAAATTATATATAAAAAAATACTAAATAATACAATAAATTCTTTTTTGTATAAACAATACTTTATGCAATCCTGTTTGATTATTATTTGATTGAGATAATATTACTAATGGGAACTTTATATTATTAATAAGCCCTACTCTCTTCCTCTTCATGGTTAGCCAAGTTAGATTAGCGTTCATTCGCATAAGGACTGAAAATTAGGCTGTACAAATTTCATTTTTGGACTGGGTATTTCTACGCTTCAAACAGAATTCCGCCGTGTTTGCTTTAACATTTTCTCAAGCAGCCTTTCCTATGAATCTTTACGTTGGTGCTGTCCGTTTCGGTTATCTTTACATGACTGCACGTTCCACCATATCCTTCGCGTTCCGCACTCTTCTTTTGCGTTAATCCCTCCTTTCCGAAGTTTAGCTGTGCTTCCTACTGTTTTAGAAACTTTCATCGACGGATACCACCTCGCGATGGATACCCTTGCTCTTTGCCTATGGGTTCTTAACTCCCCCAACAGCGGACTTTCACCACTTAACTAGTCGCCGTGATTGGTACATACAAAAAAGACCCGCTTCACACGCAGGTCTTCCTCTGTACACTATTCATTCACTTTACCTTAAACGTTCTGCTCATTCTGTTGCTGTTGAGCACGCTGCATTTGCTTCAACCGGCCTTCAACTCTGGTAAACAATCTAAACGTATAGAATCCTGTAGCAACCAGACTCAGAACCAAAGCTCGTACATCTGTAAGCCAGAGACCGATAATGCCGAATATCGTGATAATCACACCAAATTGCATCATCAGATTGGCGCTATAACTTTGCGCTTCGTCCCATAACTCGGGATTACTCATTGCACGCGGGGTCCGATAACCATATATTCCGTTAATCATTTTCGGTGGTTTTTTGAACACCATCAACCCCAGAATGAAATAACACACTCCAATGATGATCCCTAATACTGCTCCTGTCAAAACGTTCTCCCCTTCACTGTTGTCTTCCATAGACCTGCTCACACTGACACTCCGATGACAGAATAACCTGCGATGGTAGCTTCGCTTCTTCAGGTCATCTCTGTCCTCTCCGTTCTCGTGTAAATGTCTGGTTAGACTTATCTACATAAAAATATAAAAACGGCTCTACGTATATACGAAGAGCCGCCTGGATCGTTTCGTAAACTTAGATATTCTTCACACGAAGTACACGCATGGCGTTCAGGACAGCCAGCACCGTAACACCGACATCAGAGAATACCGCTTCCCACATGGTAGCTATGCCAAACACACCGAGTAACAGGAAGATCGCTTTAACCCCCAGAGCAAACGCGATATTTTGCCATACAATCATTCGTGTACGCTTAGCAATGCGGATTGCACTCGCTAGTTTCGACGGTTCATCTGTCATGATGACCACATCAGCCGCTTCAATCGCGGCATCTGAACCAAGTCCACCCATGGCCACGCCCACATCGGCGCGTGCCAGCACAGGTGTATCGTTGATGCCGTCACCGACAAACACCATTTTTTCCTTCGGAGATTTGGCAGCTTCCAGTTGCTCCAGCCGCTCGACTTTATCCTGTGGCAACAATTCAGCGTAGACCTCATCCACACCCAGCTCACGTCCTACCGCTTCACCTACGGCTTTGGCATCACCTGTCAGCATGACCGTTTTGCGAATGCCGAGTTTCTTCAGCGCCTGAATGGCTGCGGCTGCGTCATCCTTCACTTCATCGGCAATGATCAGATGACCAACATACGTGCCAGCTTCAGCCACGTGGACTATCGTTCCGGCTGTCTCCGGGGTGGTATAGGATATACCCGCCTGCTTCATTAATTTGGCGTTGCCTGCCAGCACTTCCCGACCATCGACGCTCACCTTAATCCCATGTCCGGCAACTTCGTCATAACCTTCCACACCTTGCGTGGGAATGGCTTTGGCCCAAGCTGCGCGAATGGATTCGGCAATCGGATGATTAGAATTGGCTTCGGCAATAGCTGCAAGCTCCATCAGTTCTTCTTCCGTGCGTCCACCTTCGGGATGAATGGCTGTTACTTTGAATACACCTTTGGTTAGTGTACCCGTTTTATCAAAAACAACAACTTTCACATCGTTCAACGCTTCAAGGTAGTTACTGCCTTTGACAAGAATCCCGTTACGTGAAGCTGCTCCGATACCACCAAAGAATCCAAGTGGAATAGAGACCACCAGCGCACAAGGACATGATATAACCAGGAAGACCAATGCACGATAGATCCAATCGGCAAATGTTGCACCACTAAGTATCAACGGCGGAACAAATGCAATCACGGCTGCAAGGATAACAACAACCGGTGTGTAATAACGAGCAAATTTACTAATAAAATGTTCTGTTTTCGCTTTCCGACTGCTCGCGTTCTGCACCAGGTCCAAAATCTTGGATACCGTTGATTCACCAAACGTTTTGGTAACTTCAATCGTCAACATACCATTTTTGTTCACAAATCCACTCAGTACATCACTTCCGGGCTCCAGCTCACGAGGTACCGATTCCCCTGTCAGAGCAGAAGTGTCCACCATGGAACGCCCAATTCTTACGATACCGTCCAGCGGTACTCGCTCGCCCGCTTTCACTACAATTCGATCACCAATCCGTACGTCTTCTGGAGAAACCCGTCGGGTCTCTTCACCCGAACCCGTCAGGATATTCGCATAGTCCGGGCGAATGTCCATCAGTGACTGAATCGACTTACGTGACCGATTAACCGCCATGCCCTGAAACAGCTCCCCGAGCTGATAGAACAGCATAACCGCTACCCCTTCCGGATACTCTCCAATGGCAAAAGCACCCAAGGTAGCGACGGACATCAGGAAGTATTCATCGAACACCTGACCGCGGATGATGTTTTTGGATGCCTGGAGCACGATATCTCCCCCGGCAATCAGATAAGCAAGCGCATATAGAGTAAACTGTGCCCAGCCCTCCAGCGGCGACCAGATTGCAGCTGCGAGCAGCACAGAACCTGCAGCAAGACGAGCAAGCAACACTTTTGTCTGTCCTGCACCATGTTCATGCGAGTGGCCTGCATGGGTATCATCATGGGTATGGATGTGATCATGTCCAGCATGACCTCCGTGCTCATGCACATGACCATGTGCGTGGCCCTGCGAATGTCCATGATCTTGAGTATGCGAGTGTTTGTTATGTGAGTGTCCATGATTATGTCCGACATGGTCATGACTGTGGTTATGCGCACCAGCTGCACTCCCTGTATGGGTGTGCACATGTCCGTTCACGTGTTTTCCTTTTTCCGAAATGCGAATATGCGGCTCCAGCCGAAGCACTTTGCGCTTTGCTTCTTCCACTACCTGTTCATCCATGTCGGAAGTGGTGTGTAGCGATAATGTTTTGGTAACAAAATTGACAGAGCATTCGTTAATGCCCTTAATTTTTTTGACGCCATTCTCGATCTTTAATGCGCAGTTCGCACAATCCAATCCATCAAGTAGCAGTTCCCTTTTCACCTGTTCCTGTCCGGTTCCCATGTGAATTCTCCCCTTTGCAGTACAAAAACGATGTTATATTTCAATTGTATTCAATATATGAGCACTCATTCATATGTTTGGTTACCCCTATTATATGCACGCCTAAACATGAGTGTCAACAATCGTTGTTGATTTTTCATACAGATTATGCTAATAGTAATCATTTCGCTTTAGGCGGGTTTTGGATATAATAGAGCTATAGTTGTTAACATAGGCGGTGATAGGAAATGGAACAACCGGTTAAAGCACCAAGTGAATGTGATGCAGCCTGCTCAGGTACTGAAGCCGACGTGCAGACGATTCGTACTTCACTCATAGATCGGGAGACCTCTTCCGAGATGGCAGATTGGTTCAAGGCATTCAGCGACCCCACACGTCTACGTATTATTGATGCGCTGTTACAGAAGGAATTATGTGTTCATGACCTGACGGTTCTGCTCGACATGGGACAGTCGGCCATTTCACACCAGCTGCGTTCACTCCGTAACATGCGGATCGTCAAGCGGCGCAAGGAAGGTAAGACGGTGTACTACTCTCTGGATGATGCTCATATTGAGCAGATTTTCCTGCAAACGCTCCAGCATATCAAACACAGCTAGGCAGCAGCCAAGCTTGTTCATGCAGAAGAACCCCCGCCTCTCGGCTGTATGCCGATGGACGGGGGTTCTTCTTGGTAAGGGTACCGTTTTATACAGGATACAAAGTGACTAAATCTTCTGATTAACTATCTCTTGGAGCTTGCCACTTCGGTTATAAAAGATTGTTCTTGTTCGGGTCGTACAGGCCCGATCTGTCCTTAAACCAGTTGAAGATATGTGATACACATACTTTGAGCACCGCGTATCCTGGAACAGCGAGCAGAATGCCCACGACTCCAAACAGATTACCCGAAGTCAGAATGACAAAGATAATCGTGATAGGATGGATTTTCAGCGTTTTACCCATGATCTGTGGTGAGATGAATTTACCTTCAATTAACTGTACGATCGTCCATACGGCAACCATTTTCAGCAGCATCACCGGAGAAGTGACGAGTGCCACGATCAATGCTGGTGTAATCGCAATTGCAGGTCCCAGATACGGAACAACACTTGTGAACGATGCGATAATTGCAAGAATCAATGCATAATCCAGACCAATGACCATATAACCGATGTAGAGCAGAATACCGATGCAGAAGCTGACGATAATCTGTCCACGAATGAATGAACTGATCTGGTGATTGATGTCTTCCAGCACATGCATTGCGCCCGTACGGCTCTTGATCGGCAGGAAAGACAGAATTTTCGCTGGCAGCTTCTTGCCGTCTTTCAGCAGATAGAACAGAATGAATGGAACCGTTACGATAGACAGCACGGTCTCAGTGAAAGCTCCGAGGAATCCGCCCAATTTGGTCCAGGTCGAGTTCAGAATTTCAGTAGCCTTTTGGGAGATTGTTCCCCACCAGTCCTGCGAATTCAGATTCACCGTTTCCTGGAACTGACCGAACAATTTACTGCCCGTAAGCTCCTCAAACTGCTGTTTTACCGTCTCACTGTAGGTTGGGAAATTTTCAATCAGCCCCACAATCTGGTTACGCACAACCGGAATGACTGCCAGCACTACGACGGTCAGAATGCCTCCAATCGCAAGATACAGGATCAGAATGGACCAGCCGCGCTTGATTTTCCACCTTTCCATCACATCCACAATCGGATTAAGCAGATAATAGAGTATGCCTGACAGAATAATAGGTAGGACAATGGTTTTGATGAGTACTGCGAGCGGATGAAGAACAAAGGATACTTTGGTCAGAACCATCACGTTCAGTCCCACCAACAGCAGAATCAGTAGAAATAGGACAAATTTGTTGTTAAGAAAAAATCGTTTGAACCGCTCCGGCCAAACGCGGGGTTGCTCAGGTTGCTCCATAGGCGTGTCGTCCTCTCTTATGACCCTTAATCAAAACTAAACTATAAAGCTAAATAAATGCCCACACACGAAAAAAATACCTTGTACAAGCCAACATATGTATAACACTCTGGATTTATACGTATGGTGCTGTTTAACCGTTTCAAATTAAACCGGTAAAGTCATTTTACCCCAAAATGAGTCTTCTGCCCCACACGAATCATTTGCAAATTCTCCCTATTCAAAAACGGCTCGCCTCACTGGGAGACGAACCGTAAATTTGTAACTATACCCTACTATTAATCCAGCTTTTACGCTGAAAAATGAAGATTAAGCTTTCCCCGCTAATTGTGCGATTAACTCATAGGAATGCAGACGTGCCTTATGATCATAGATCATCGACGTAATAATCAGCTCATCTGCCTGCGTCTGCCGAATGAAAGATTCCAACTGTCCACGTACGGTTTCTGGTGAACCATTAACAGCTGCCTTCAGCGTCTGCTCAACACCAGCTTTCTCACGATCCGTCCATTTGCCTTCCATCTCTGCCGGAGGCTGTACTAATCCCGTTGTGCCGCGAATAATGTTCAGGAACTGCTGTTGCATCGTTGTACCCAGCCATGCTGCTTCCTCGTCTGTATCCGCAACAACAGCATTGACACCAACAATCACATGTGGCTCCTTCAAGCTTTCAGATGGTTGGAAGTTGTTTCGATACGTCTCTAATGCAATCCGGGTGTAATCGGGCGAGAAGTGGCTGGCAAAAGCAAACGGCAATCCCAGCTGACCTGCCAGACGTGCACTGAAATCACTGGACCCCAAGAGGTAAATTGGAATATTCAACCCTTCTCCAGGAACTGCGCGAACAGGTGCATGATAAGACGTCGCCGAAGCATCAAAGTATGCTCTAAGTTCTGCCAAAAGTTCAGGGAAATCTTCCCCACTGTTCAGATCTTTGCGTAGTGCAAGCGATGTACGGCGGTCACTACCTGGTGCGCGACCCAGTCCCAGATCAATTCTGCCAGGATACAAGGATTCCAGAGTACCAAACTGCTCAGCGATGACAAGCGGTGCATGGTTAGGCAACATGATGCCTCCTGAACCCAGACGAATCGTTTTGGTTCCACCAGCCAGATATCCAATAACAACCGAAGTTGCGGAAGAAGCAATACCCGGCATGTTGTGATGTTCAGCTACCCAGTAACGGTGATATCCCCAACGCTCTGCATGCTGTGCCAGATCGAGACTGTTGCGCAAAGCATCAGCAGGTGTTGCACCCACAACGACGGGAGCCAGATCCAGGATGGAAAGCTTAACGTCATTAATATGTTCTTTATGGGATGAAGCCGTATTTTCTGTAGTCATTATCGTTTAATCTCCTCGATGATTATATTTTTGTATATCCAGATATATAGATTAATTAAATCACAACTGGATATGGTGATGTGTTCATAAACTAGCCGTTTACATCCGGACGGAATCCCTGCCTGCATATGCATCCTAGCTTCCGTTCCGGCATCCGGCTTATAACTCGTTCTGTACGTACTCGGCAAACTGACGGATCGTCTCCTCGTTGCGCCGATAATACGTCCATTGTCCTCTGCGCTCGGAGAGCAGCAACCCTGCCTTGAGCATAGTCAGCAGATAACTGGATATAACCGACTGAGCCAGTCCAGCCTTCAGTTGAATCGTGCCAACACAGATTCCGTTCTTGCCACCATCCGGATGCTGAGATAGTTCCAGCGGTGGGAAGTGTTGCTCCGGGTTTTTGAGCCACAACAGGATTTGTCTACGTGTCTCGTTCGATAATGCTTTAAATATAAGTATAGGTTCCATGGGTACGATTATACCCCCTTTCATCCATTTTGCAAACACATGAACAAACAAACCGACTCATGATCGAGTCGGTCTGGTATTATATGGAATCCTCATCTGGATTCAACATCCATATTAGAAATTGGTTGTAATCGTCTGTTTAACCTGATCCAACATGGCTTGATATGCGGGTGCATCCAGGTATCCAATACTACCGAAGAGCAGATGATCTACGGCTTCAATACCTACAAAATCGAAGATACCTACGTCTGAAGTTAATTTCAGTCCAGCAGTCATGCCAATCTGATCATAAATTTCACTTGGTGTACCATGTGTGTTGATGATGAGTCCTTTTTTGCCTGTCAGCAATTTCTCGATTCCCGCTTCACCCGCTGCATATGCAAAACCATTAGCGAATACACGGTCAACATATCCTTTCATAATGGCAGGAAGACCTGTCCACCAGATCGGATAGATGAATGTGATAATTTCTGCATCTGTAACAAACTGTTGCTCTGTTGCGATATCCTGTGGTGTCTGTCCTGCACGCATGGAAGCTGTGTCAGCTTCAGTCAGTACGGGTTGGAATCCAAGTTTGTACAAGTCACGAACGACTACTTCATGGCCTTGAGCTTTGAGAGCTTCTACAGCAGTATTGAGGATTGCGTTATTCAAGCTGTCTGTGTGCGGGTGAGCATATACGATAAGATGTTTCATAGTGTGAATCCCTCCAGGTTTGGTTTAAGTTAGGTTGCGAAAATGGGGTTACATTGATACGCTCCCATATACATAGATATCTATGTATATGGGTAAAAAATATTTGGGCTCCTCTGCCTCCACCCCAGTCAAATCTGGAAGGGTTGCAGACAGAAGAGTTCATTCATTATAACTTTCGGACAATAATGGATAGCAAGCTCTCCAATTGCTCCGACTGTTCGTTGGACAAACCACTATAGATGATGTCATTAATCTGCTCTGATACCTGATGGAAGATCGGTTCGAGTCGCTTCCCCTGTTCGGTTAGGCGAATCATCGTCACTCGGCTATCTTCGGCACTCTTGCTGCGTTCAACATAGCCAAGCTTCTCCAGCTTGTTGACCAGTACCGTTACCGTTGGTTGCGTGCGTTGAACACGTTCAGCCAACATCTTGATCGACAGCGTCTCTTCCCGGTACAAGAACATCAATACATCTCCATGAGAAGGAACAATCCCTGTTACCTCATGCTGTTCCAATTCGTGTACAATCCGTTTGTTGACATGGTCTCTGATTCTTGCAATCAGTGCAATTGCGTTGTATTTAGGCATGACCTCATTATACATAGACATCTATGTAATTTCAAGTTCTTTTTATAAAAAAGAAAAACAGCCCGATATTTTCCATCCTGCTAACATGTAGAAAATATCGGGCTGTTTCGATTCTACTTTGATCCTGATCTATAATGTTAGATCTTAGCTAATCGTTTTTTGAATTCATGTTGGATTCATGCTGAATTCAGTTAATCCATTGCGTGATTTTCTCAACGGATTGTCGGGACTTCTCACGCTGGGGCTCCTCTGCCCGATAACCGAAGGCTGCCATCATGGAGACGCCCCATGCGCCATTTTCCAGCAAGCCCTCTTCTTCCATAATACGGTGGACGCCCTCACGGCTGAAACCTTCGATTGGACAAGAATCAATCTCGATCTGAGCTGCCGCCGTCATCATGTTGCCAAGTGCAATATAAGTCTGTTTAGATGCCCAGTCAAATAATGATCGTGGATTATCCAGAATTTTCTGGTTATTTTGAAACTTTCCATAAGCCTCACTTGTTAGCTCAAATACGTTATTAGGCATTCCCTTTGTTTCCTTCAACATGTACTCCGCATAGGGAGAATTATAACTGGCATCTGATCGGGCCAAAATAACAACAAAATGGCTTGCTGTAGCCAATTGCTTTTGAGCGCCGGAAGAGACTTCGGACAGACGCTTACGCAGGTTTGGATTTTGTACAATCAGAAACTTCCACGGTTCAAGGCCAATGGAACTTGGAGATAATCTGCCTGTTTCCAATATAAATTGGAAATCCTCATCCGAGATTTTGCGGGTATCATCAAATATCTTTGTTGCATGCCGGAAATGATACGCCTTTAAGATGTCTTCCTTTGTCTTTGACTTTGCTGTAACTTCCATGGAGCTCCACGTCCTTTTTATAACTTTTTTTATGTTGAACAATAATGTTTAAGTGGTTTCATCTCAAGTATTATTTTAGGCTCTATATGTATAAATTAAAAGTACGCACATTATTGTTTCTTGGTTTATAAAAGTAAGTATTGGATGAAAGACAGCAATAATCCACTGGGCATACATGGCCCTAGTGGATTATCTATGACTCTTTTTCCTTTTAAATCTTGAAATCTTGAACCAGCTTATTCAAATTTAATGCACTATCCTTGACTTGATCAGATTGTTTAACTACTTCCACAGATTGCGCAGCAGAGGCAACCATATGTCCTGCAATTTCCTGACTGGATGCGGCTGATTGTTCACTGGCTGATGCAATTTCGTGAATGGAGCCCACTAGTATTTTGATATTTGCAGTCACTTGTTGTGAGGTTGCATTGAGATCTTTAACTGCATTGGCATGATCAAGGGAATCGACATAATACTGTTCAGCTGTATCCTCCAATAATTTATAATCTTTGCCAACCTGATTGAACATAAAGGATAGCAACTCTTTAGCATTCGAGGACAGATTGGTCACAGACTGCATAACTTCTTCCGTGACCTGCTGAATTTGATCGGCAGCCTGTCTGGAATCATCAGCCAACTTTCGAATCTCGCTTGCAACAACCGCAAAACCTCTACCTGCTTCTCCAGCCCTTGCAGCTTCAATGGATGCATTGAGTGCAAGCAGATTAGTCTGCGCCGTAACATCCAAAATGGATTGAGATAATATACCAATCTGATCTACAGCTGTTGCACGTTCCAGCGCTTCTGACATCTTCTTACTCGTATGATCATACATGTCTATGGCTGCTCGGCTCGATTCGCGGGCTTCCTGCTTCAACTTTTCAGCCTTCGTGCTGGTCACATAGGCGGACTCTGCTTGTTTAGATGTCTGTTCCGATATATATTCAGCTCCCTGTTGCATCTCCGCAGCCGAATGATTCATATTTTCCGTATGGGCTGAAGCCTCTTCCATTGCAGCCGAGAGCTCTTCAACTGTAGCTGATACTTCACGAATTCGTTCATTCAGACCAGCCATGTTCTGGTTGGTAAGATCGCTAACCTGGTTGATATGATGAGATTCCTGAACTACACCACGAATGACATTTGTTGTGGAATCGGTCATTGTACGAATAGCTCGTGCGATGACACTTATCTCATTATTTCCCTGTGTTAGATGCGGATCTAAGGATGCCGTTAAGTTGCCTTGTGTTATTTCTTCACAATAACGGGTGATAGCTTTCATTCGTTGACGTATACTGCGAATCACTACAAATGAAATAAGAATGAGTGCTGCAAGTGAAAACAAAAGAACCGAACCGAGTACCAATGCTCGTTGCTGAATTACTTCCTGTGTATCCGCATAGAGCTTGGCTGACTCTTCTTCGTTATGCGCACTCAAAAGGGTGATCGTCTCCACAATCGCTGTACTGCTTTTGTTAATTCTTCCTCTCTCATCACTATCGTAGGTGCCCGACATCTTTTTGGTATCCATGATTTGCTCAATATCCTGATAATATGTATCCATCTTTGCTACCAAATCTGCAAATATCTCTTTTTCTTTGGTATCCAATGTTCTTGCTGAAAATTCATTCAAACCATCCGTGATACTCTTCTTACCTTTCTGAACCTGATCGTACTGTTTGTCGGTATACTCTGCATTATCAAGAACCTTTGTATAATTGGCGCGCATATTATAGAAATTACTTTTCAATTCAAGAACATTGGTTTGATGCTGGAAGCGGTCATTGTAGAGGATACCTTGTCCCGTTTTTGCTTCGTTCATTCCGAAAATCCCAATCAGAAAAACAGTAAACAAACCGATTAGACTAATTACAGTCATGATGACCATCGTTGTTGTTAATTTCATATTTTTGAGTTTATTTCCTTTCTTATTTTTTGGCTTAGACTGAATTGACATGATTATTCCCCCACTTTAAATAGTAGATAGCCTTATATATCTTATATCTATATCGTATGTATCCATATTGTTTGTTAGCATTTCAGGAAAATCGACTTTATTCATTTGATGAGAAAAGTAATGGGAGACAACAGAAAAGCCGCCAGGATATAATCCAGCGGCTTTTCTGTGAATATGAAACGATATCTGTTCGACCTATAGTTGCTCCATCCATTCATTTTCAGAAATGACGGTATATCCTTCTTGTCGCAGCAATGCTGAGGTGACACCTTCTCCAGTTACCTTGTGATTGGCAAAATTCCCATCATAGATCATCTTTGTACCACAGGACGGACTAAACTCCTTCAGTACCACACACGATACATTCATTTCTCGCGCCCATTCGAGCGTCTGATAGGCTCCCTTAATATACAACTCTGTGACATCCTTGCCGCTTTTCTCGATCACTTTTGCAGTGCCTGCCAGCACGTCCTTGCCCGTGCCACCGATAATTTCAGCCGCTTCCCGTGGAGTGGAGAATCCGCCAAGCAGCTCCGGACATACCATCTTAGCCTGCTCCTGCTCCACCAGCTCCTGAATCTTCTCTTCCAGACTCGCTGTTCCGTTGTAACGGCAAGCTACCCCTGCCAGACATGAACTCACCAAATATTTCATCGTTATCTCCTTATACACATTCCATCTATGAAGTAAATTGTAACATATAAGATCAGCCCTATAACTCGCCTCTGGTGATCATCTTGATCCGTCCATCTTCCCTATATTCAACCTGAAAAACATCCTTGCTCGACTCCAGTTCAAATGTGACCATGCCTGGATGGTCAGGATTACGGTGAAGTTTATACGCTTGAAGATCCATTTTAAATATTTTTTTAATTATAGGTTCTACTTCTCCTCTAAGAAGAGACTCCTGTATGTTATATAGTTCCTGATAATAAGCCTCTATTTCTTCCCAGTCTGCAAAGTCTTGCTCATAGTGATTAGCATCCCCAACCGTATAACCCATGCCCGCTTTTCCTTCGGTCATCTGTACAAAGTAGTTATCTTTAAAGGAAAAAAAGACTGTATCCTTACCAAGTTCATCATCTTTGCTTCGGCTTGCTCTTACCAGATCAAGATTGGCTTTACCAGACAGAGCCTCAATCGCGTTTCTGGCATCCGTCAGCGCTGCCTGGGATACTTGATCAGGTCTAAGGTCACCTGTGATCGAGACAGCCTTGTCCTGCTGCCATACAATCTCCCCATAACCATCGCCAGTCTCATTCTCTAACGCTAATGTCGTATGCGATATTGGCTCCGACTCCCCTTGCTTCATACTCACAAAACGTTGGACTGATGCAGGTTTAAGCGTTGGAGTGCTGCCTATACTTTGCAAGAGGGATGGAACTTGACGCAGATAACGGTGTTCCAGCTCACTTGGCTGCATCTCTCGTCTCATCTGTACTTCACGCAGATTTCCTGTTGTCGCATCGAGCCATATCTGCGCATACTCCTTCTCGCTTTCATTTCCAGCCTCTACATATATTCTGCCGGACACAGGCAGGTCTTCCACTTTCTTAATCTTCAGCTGTTTACCCAGATCATCTCGCATCGTAGTTGCAACATTTCTTTTCATTTTGTCGGTTAGCAGATTTGTGTTCAAACCATCGGATAACTGTAACGTTGCTGTCGGATAGACCTGCTCGATCACGGGTCTCACCAGCTGTCCATCATCCCAGATCCATAGGAACAATCCAGCAGCAATAACCAACGCACCCGTGCCGGCAACAAGAGGCCCTCTTCTAAGGCGACGCTTGTGTGACGCATTTTTCACTTGCGGTCTAAACGGCCTGGATAACCTGGAACTGTCCTCTAACCTATCTCCCTTGCTTTCCTCTTCCGACTTCTTCATCCACTCCACCTGTTGAAGCACCTTTCGCTTGTGATCCTCTGTAAAAGGAGACAAAGCAAACGGTCCCTTCCGGATTTCCTTTTCCCACTGCTCATCCTTGTGTCTCATTTGCTTCGCTCCTCCCATTGTTTCCGTACCTTATCCTTACCTCGGGATAGTCTGGATTTTACTGTGCCTAAGCTGATTTTCAACATCGCAGCAATCTCACTCGTCGTAAGCTCATATTTCAGATTCAGCAAAAGAATCTCCCGAAACTTCTTTGGCAACGCCAGAACAATATCCCAGATTTCATGGATATGCTCCTTACGCATCACTTCCATCTCGGCCGAAGGATGTGCAGGCTGCTCTGCAATCATGACTCTTTGGTTCGAACCCCCATGCTCTGTCTCAATGGGTAACGTCTCTCCCCACAGACTGTTACGAAAAAATCTGGATTTTCAATATGTAAAAGTCGTGTTCCTAGTAATCGTCAACAGCCAGGTTTTCAGTGAGCAATCTCCACGATAATGAGCAATCCCCGAATACGCCCGAATAAATACCTCCTGTGACAATTCATCTGCCTGTTCGGCACTTTTGGTCAGAAAATAAGCGTAATTCCAGACGTCATTTCCGTAGTCATCCATTATGCTACTAAGTGTGTAATTGTCTATGGTCTGAGCCTGTGCCAGTAATTGATCATCCAACTGTTGTTCACCTCACTTAATATGACTGAGTCTAATGTGATTTGGTTCCCTGTTTTGGACATTATTTCTTATTATTGTAGCAAAATAAAAAAACAGCATGTTCAACATCGCTGGACACGCTGATTCCTTCAAGTTTGCTTAGTTAGAAATCTCTATCAGAAAGCTTTTAAGCGAACGCTCCACTTCCTCAGTTTCTTTCTGCCCTCTGGTCTATCATATCATTTTCATCGTTATACTTTCACAGCAGCAATCATCAGAAACATCGGTCTTCGATTTTCGTCTCGCATGCCTGGAACCTGTTCGATCATCTCTGGTGATGGTTTGGATTCAGCCACCTTTTGAATAGCAAACCCTGCCTTAATCAGTTCATTGAGATGTGTTGCCAGAGTGCGATGATATTTAACCACATCCTGATTCAGAAAGTTCGCCACACGTTTCCCTTCATCATGGTAATCATCCACGGGCCAGTGCAGGATTTCACCTTCGGGTCCGTAATGCCAATCCTGCGCAGCGCGAGCGGTGAAGATCGGATGTTCGGAAGATAGTACAAATGTGCCACCTTCTACGAGACAATCATTGATCTTAGCGTACACCGTGTCTAATCTTTCAATATAATGCAAGGCAAGTGAACTAATCACAATGTCGAATTGTCCCGGTGCAAAATCAATATCTTCAATCGCCAGCTGCTTGTACTGGATCTGCGGGTCGTCCGTCATTTCACGAGCACGCTGAAGCATATTTTCAGACAGATCTACACCGATCACTGAACTCGCTTGCTGCTCTCGCGCATACCGGCAGTGCCACCCAAAACCACATCCCAAATCCAGCACACGCTTGTCCTTCAAATCAGGCAAAAGAGTCTGCAGTTCATACCACTCCCCGGCTGCATCCAGCCCTTGAACGGAACGAGCCATCTTACTATAGTTGTCGAAAAATTCAGCTTCATCGTATTTATTTTGTTTCATCAAGAGATTCCTCCCGCCTTATAAATATCCACCTACTCTATCACATAAACGATATTTAAACGCAAAAGTTGCCAAGAGAATTCATGGCGTGTTATCATACAGAACGAACGTTCAGTATTATTAAATACAGAATGAACATTCAGTTTACTAACGGAGGTCATTATGAATACGAATTGGACGCATCCATTGGAAGGGCAATCTGTAGGTAAAGCTTTTATAAGTTACCTCGTGCCTTCTGTATTGGGGATGCTGGTAGTTGCTTTTAATTTTATTATCGACGGCATTATGGTTGGACACAAACTGGGTTCTACCGCCATGGCCGGGATCGGCATTGCCTCACCTGTCTACACGCTCTTTGTTGCCATGTCACTGTGGATTGGTATGGGCGGGGCAACGTTGTACTCCAACGCTATGGGTAGAAAAGATATCACTTCAGCCAAACAAATTTTCACCAAATCCATTATGCTCATTATGTTAGTTACGGTAGCCATTGGATATGTTGCATTTACATTCAAAGACAAACTGGTATACTCCCTCGGTGCAAACGCCGAGACCTTCCCGTTTGCTTCAGACTATATGAATATCATGTTATTGTTCGGGTTTGTTTTCACCATTGAGAATGCACTCTCTATCTTTGTACGAAACGATGGGAATCCCAATACGTCCATGTACGCTCAGATTACGTTTGCTGTTGCCAATATCATTATCAATTATATAACATTGTATGTACTCGAATGGGGTGTACGCGGTGTGGCCCTCGGTACAATTGTATCGGCGTCTCTTGCGCTACTTGTTCTGTTCACTCACTTTTTCAAAAAAACAAATAATCTCACGTTCACCCGGTTCAAGTGGAACAACAAACTGCTGGCTTCCCTGCTGCTCATTGGTTTCCCCAGCTTTCTGGCTGAACTTGGCATGTCGGTCTTCTCTGTCTCTCACAATATCTCCATGGACCGCATTGCAGGCACGGATGGTGTAGCATCCTTTACCGTGTTGAACTATATTCATGGTGTTGTATTGTTGGCTTTCCTGGGTCTGGCATCCGCTGCCCAACCTCTGATCAGCTATTATCACGGTGCCAATCAGATTATACGGGTACAACAAACGATACGTTTAGCCACTAAAACAGCTCTGGCATGCGGTCTATTATTACTGGTTGTTGTTCAGATCGGTGCACCTTATTTCGTGCAAATCTTTGGAAACTTCAGTAGTGGCGTAACGGATAATGCCGTTTACGGATTACGTATATTTACATTTGCCTATGTGTTTATGGGTGTTAACTTTGTCATGAGCACCTATTTCCAATCTGTGGGTAATGCCAAAATGGCCATCTGGATTACAGCTGCGCGTGAAATGATCATCATGATTGCGTTGATTGCAGTCCTGCCTTCATTCTTTGGTGTCACGGGTGTGTGGCTTGCCGTACCGCTGTCCGAAATGCTGGTTCTCGCAACCATAGCCTTGTACTATAGAAAACGATCCCTAACGGATCGAGTACACGCGTTGCAGTCTTGAGTAACGTTAACAGATAATAATAGCAACAGATAGCAAATAAATGGAACGTAGATGGAATGTAGGTAGACCTCATAATAATCTAACAGAAAAATAAACAAAAGCCCTGCACGATCAATATAGATCGCTCAGGGCTTTGTTTTATCCTAAATCAGATGTCATTAGATGCGTATATCAAATCGGCCATTACTATCTGTTGTTGCGTTCGCAATCTCCTTAGGGGTAGCTACGCCCATTCCATTGGATGGTGGTTGGGCAGGTGGTGCCTCCTTCGTAGCAGTTGTACCGGCTCCTTGAGAGCTTTGCTGTGCAATCTGTGCCTCAATCTGCTTGATCTGCTGTTCAAGTTGTTTGGTCTTAGTCTCCTTGGTTTGCTCATCATCCTTGCTGGATTGCACTTTCTCCAGTTGAGCCTCAAGCTTCGTCTTTTGTTTCTCCAAGCTACTTGAATTGTCCGAACTCGAAGATGTCGATATGTATGATGTAGTGGAGCTGGATGTAGAAGATATATTCATTATGATTTTCCCCCTCTTTACTTGGCTTCACTATACCCTATCCCACTGAAACGTACGTTAAATTCAACTGAAAGGTTGCTGAAGGAGCTAAGAATCAGAAGTCGAACAGATGGAAATATACCTACCAGCATTAATAGTCTGATCAATAATATTGAAAGTCTTCATATAAGTGAAGAATCTTAATTTCGTCTCATCTGTAAGTTAGTTGTTTGCCAGTGTAAAATAGTAAAACAAAAAGACACACTCGATATCATCAAGTGTGTCTTTAGATTGCTTGGCGGCGTCCTACTCTCCCAGGACCCTGCGGTCCAAGTACCATCGGCGCTAGAGGGCTTAACGGTCGTGTTCGGGATGGGTACGTGTGGAACCCCTCCGCCATCGCCACCAAACGCATAGCTTAGCTTACATTTCAGAGATCGTTCTCTGAAAACTAGATTCGAAACGAAACACGCGAATTACAACTTGCTATTGGATAAGCCCTCGACCGATTAGTACTGGTCAGCTCCATGCATTGCTGCACTTCCACCCCCAGCCTATCTACCTCGTCGTCTTCAAGGGGTCTTACATACTGGGAAATCTCATCTTGAGGGGGGCTTCACGCTTAGATGCTTTCAGCGTTTATCCCGTCCGTACATAGCTACCCAGCGGTGCTCCTGGCGGAACAACTGGTACACCAGCGGTACGTCCATCCCGGTCCTCTCGTACTAAGGACAGCTCCTCTCAAATTTCCTACGCCCACGACAGATAGGGACCGAACTGTCTCACGACGTTCTGAACCCAGCTCGCGTACCGCTTTAATGGGCGAACAGCCCAACCCTTGGGACCTACTTCAGCCCCAGGATGCGATGAGCCGACATCGAGGTGCCAAACCTCCCCGTCGATGTGGACTCTTGGGGGAGATAAGCCTGTTATCCCCAGGGTAGCTTTTATCCGTTGAGCGATGGCCCTTCCATGCGGTACCACCGGATCACTAAGCCCGACTTTCGTCCCTGCTCGACTTGTAGGTCTCGCAGTCAAGCTCCCTTATGCCTTTGCACTCTTCGAATGATTTCCAACCATTCTGAGGGAACCTTTGGGCGCCTCCGTTACTCTTTAGGAGGCGACCGCCCCAGTCAAACTGCCCACCTGACACTGTCCCCGCACCGGATTACGGTACCAGGTTAGAACCTAGATACGATCAGGGTGGTATCCCAACGTTGCCTCCACGCAAGCTGGCGCTCACGTTTCAAAGGCTCCCACCTATCCTGTACAGATCGTACCCAAATTCAATATCAAGCTGCAGTAAAGCTCCATGGGGTCTTTCCGTCTTGTCGCGGGTAACCTGCATCTTCACAGGTATTAAAATTTCACCGGATCTCTCGTTGAGACAGCGCCCAAGTCGTTACGCCATTCGTGCGGGTCAGAATTTACCTGACAAGGAATTTCGCTACCTTAGGACCGTTATAGTTACGGCCGCCGTTTACTGGGGCTTCGGTTCACAGCTTCGGATTGCTCCTAACCACTCCCCTTAACCTTCCAGCACCGGGCAGGCGTCAGCCCGTATACTTCGCCTTACGGCTTCGCACAGACCTGTGTTTTTGCTAAACAGTCGCTTGGGCCTTTTCACTGCGGCCCCCTCGTGCTATTCACACTACCGGGGCACCCCTTCTCCCGAAGTTACGGGGTCATTTTGCCGAGTTCCTTAACGAGAGTTCTTCCGCGCGCCTTAGAATACTCTTCTCGCCTACCTGTGTCGGTTTGCGGTACGGGCACCATCACCTGGCTAGAGGCTTTTCTTGGCAGTGTGAGATCATGACCTTCGCTACTATAATTTTCGCTCCCCATCACAGCTCAGCCTTACAATGTGCGGATTTGCCTACACATCAGCCTTACTGCTTAGACGGACATCCATCAGTCCGCGTCACTACCCTACTGCGTCCCCCCATTGCTCATAACGGCTTACGGTGGTACAGGAATTTCGACCTGTTGTCCTTCGACTACGCCTTTCGGCCTCGCCTTAGGTCCCGACTTACCCTGAGCGGACGAGCCTTCCTCAGGAACCCTTAGGCTTTCGGCGGATCAGATTCTCACTGATCTTTTCGTTACTCATACCGGCATTCTCACTTGTATAATGTCCAGCGCTCCTTACGGTACACCTTCAACCCTTATACAACGCTCCCCTACCCCTGATGCAAAGCATCAAGCCATAGCTTCGGTGGTGTGTTTAGCCCCGTTACATTTTCGGCGCAGAGTCACTCGACCAGTGAGCTATTACGCACTCTTTCAATGATGGCTGCTTCTAAGCCAACATCCTGGTTGTCTGTGCAACTCCACATCCTTTCCCACTTAACACACACTTGGGGACCTTAGCTGATGGTCTGGGCTGTTTCCCTTTTGACAATGGATCTTAGCACTCACTGTCTGACTCCCGGAAGTAAGTCTATGGCATTCGGAGTTTGACTGAGCTTGGTAACCCTTGCGGGCCCCGCACCCAATCAGTGCTCTACCTCCACGACTCTGTTTTCCGAGGCTAGCCCTAAAGCTATTTCGGGGAGAACCAGCTATCTCCGAGTTCGATTGGAATTTCTCCGCTACCCCCACCTCATCCCCGCATTTTTCAACATGCGTGGGTTCGGGCCTCCAGTGCGTGTTACCGCACCTTCACCCTGGACAGGGGTAGATCACCCGGTTTCGGGTCTACGTCCACGTACTAAGTCGCCCTATTCAGACTCGCTTTCGCTGCGGCTCCGGCTCTTCACCTTAACCTTGCACGGGAACGTAACTCGCCGGTTCATTCTACAAAAGGCACGCCATCACCCCTAAAACGGGCTCTGACTTTTTGTAAGCACACGGTTTCAGGTTCTATTTCACTCCCCTTCCGGGGTGCTTTTCACCTTTCCCTCACGGTACTGCTTCACTATCGGTCGCTAGGAAGTATTTAGCCTTGGCAGATGGTCCTGCCGGATTCATACGGGGTTTCACGTGCCCCGCACTACTCGGGATCCGTCTCGGAGGGAACCAACTTTCAACTACAGGGCTTTTACCTTCTTTGGCGGGCCTTTCCAGACCTCTTCGCTTAACCGGTTCCTTTGTAACTCCATGTGAGACGTCCCACAACCCCAAAGAGCAAGCTCTCTGGTTTGGGCTTCTCCGCGTTCGCTCGCCGCTACTGACGGAATCACTATTGTTTTCTCTTCCTCAGGGTACTTAGATGTTTCAGTTCCCCTGGTATGCCTCTGCATAACCTATGTATTCAGTTATGAGTAACTGGAAATTACCCCAGCTGGGTTTCCCCATTCGGACACCCCCGGATCAAAGCTTGCTTACAGCTCCCCGAGGCAGTTTCGTTGTTCGCCACGTCCTTCATCGGCTCCTAGCGCCTAGGCATCCTCCGTGTGCTCTTAGTAGCTTAACCATTTTGTTCCGGTTTCGGTCGCTCGCTTCCCTTGTTTTACTTGCGCAAAGCCAAAAGTCGCTCTCACCCGATACCATCACAAAAGCAATTTGACTACCGTTTTTATTGAAACTTGTTTAACACAAGTTCAGCTAAAAAGGAATGTTCTAATTCGCGTTTGTTTCGTTTCGATATCTAGTTTTCAAAGAACAAGCTCCATGCAAAAGCAAGCTGTTTTGAGAGTTTGAGCTCTCAAAACCGAACAACGAGTGAGTGTTTTGCAGCTAAGCTGCATATTTGAATGTTTCCGTTGCAGGAAACGATTCTCCATAGAAAGGAGGTGATCCAGCCGCACCTTCCGATACGGCTACCTTGTTACGACTTCACCCCAATCATCTATCCCACCTTCGGCGGCTGGCTCCTTGCGGTTACCCCACCGACTTCGGGTGTTATAAACTCTCGTGGTGTGACGGGCGGTGTGTACAAGACCCGGGAACGTATTCACCGCGGCATGCTGATCCGCGATTACTAGCAATTCCGACTTCATGCAGGCGAGTTGCAGCCTGCAATCCGAACTGAGACCGGCTTTGTTGGGATTGGCTCCATCTCGCGATTTCGCAGCCCGTTGTACCGGCCATTGTAGTACGTGTGTAGCCCAGGTCATAAGGGGCATGATGATTTGACGTCATCCCCACCTTCCTCCGGTTTGTCACCGGCAGTCTATCTAGAGTGCCCATCCGAAATGCTGGCAACTAAATATAAGGGTTGCGCTCGTTGCGGGACTTAACCCAACATCTCACGACACGAGCTGACGACAACCATGCACCACCTGTCTTGAATGTTCCGAAGAAAAGGTACATCTCTGCACCGGTCATTCAGATGTCAAGACCTGGTAAGGTTCTTCGCGTTGCTTCGAATTAAACCACATACTCCACTGCTTGTGCGGGTCCCCGTCAATTCCTTTGAGTTTCAGTCTTGCGACCGTACTCCCCAGGCGGAGTGCTTAATGTGTTAACTTCGGCACCAAGGGTATCGAAACCCCTAACACCTAGCACTCATCGTTTACGGCGTGGACTACCAGGGTATCTAATCCTGTTTGCTCCCCACGCTTTCGCGCCTCAGCGTCAGTTACAGCCCAGAGAGTCGCCTTCGCCACTGGTGTTCCTCCACATATCTACGCATTTCACCGCTACACGTGGAATTCCACTCTCCTCTTCTGCACTCAAGTCACCCAGTTTCCAGTGCGATCCGGGGTTGAGCCCCGGGATTAAACACCAGACTTAAATGACCGCCTGCGCGCGCTTTACGCCCAATAATTCCGGACAACGCTTGCCCCCTACGTATTACCGCGGCTGCTGGCACGTAGTTAGCCGGGGCTTTCTTCTCAGGTACCGTCACCTTGAGAGCAGTTACTCTCCCAAGCGTTCTTCCCTGGCAACAGAGCTTTACGATCCGAAAACCTTCATCACTCACGCGGCATTGCTCCGTCAGGCTTTCGCCCATTGCGGAAGATTCCCTACTGCTGCCTCCCGTAGGAGTCTGGGCCGTGTCTCAGTCCCAGTGTGGCCGATCACCCTCTCAGGTCGGCTACGCATCGTCGCCTTGGTGAGCCGTTACCTCACCAACTAGCTAATGCGCCGCAGGCCCATCCCCAAGTGACAGATTGCTCCGTCTTTCCAGTTCTCTTCAGGCGAAGAAAACAATTATTCGGTATTAGCTACCGTTTCCGGTAGTTGTCCCAAACTTGAGGGCAGGTTGCCTACGTGTTACTCACCCGTCCGCCGCTAACCATCCGAGAAGCAAGCTTCTCTTCAAGTCCGCTCGACTTGCATGTATTAGGCATGCCGCCAGCGTTCGTCCTGAGCCAGGATCAAACTCTCCAATAAAGTATTGAAAAGAGCGATAAGCTCATTTTGAATCTGACGAGATTAAAAATCTCATTTGTGCTCCAGTCGATTCAAGCCAAGGCTTGTCTCAAACTTTCGCGTTCATTCTGCAAGCAGAATGTTTACTCACTCGTTGTTCAGTTTTCAAAGATCAAACTTGTTTCGTTACCGAATGTCGTTCTATTCAGCAACTCTTATATAATATCATGTCCGAACCAACTTTGCAAGCTCTTTTTTTTAAGTTTCTTTCGAAGCTTATTTCATTCGCTTGCCGCACCGTGTATCTCGTGTTTTTTTGGCCGGAAATAGAATATACCATGTAGAACACACACTTGTAAAGAGTTAATTTCAAAACTTATCAAATCCACGATCTAACCATATTAAGGACCTTCAATCTACCATGAACTCTCAGGTTCAATTTTATTATCCTGCAGCTTAATCTTCTTTATTTAAATCTGTCTTTCTTCTATATATAAGAAGGCAACCCTCTCAACTCTTATATTCGAGACAAAAGGGTTACCTTCTATAGTAATCTATATTTATTTACGTTCTACTTTATATCCTTTATCCTCAAGCAGTTTCACGATGCCGTGATCGCCCAAGTAGTGTGCCGCACCAACAACAATGAAATATTCCTCACCTTTGCCGTTTTTCAAGTAACCATCGATTTTGTCCGCCATACCAATGTTACGATCAACCAGCATTGCTTTGTTATATTCCTCGTTAGTGGAGAAGCTGTTTGTCAGTTCAAGCAGTTGCTCGTCATTACCCGTTTTCCACATCTCAGCCATTTCTTTCACACTGTTATCCAACACGTCGAAGTTTTCGATTGTCGCTTTCAGTGTTTCCTCTTGTGTTTCTTTGGAAAAGTCGTTAAACATGCCAAGTTGAGATTGATAACTCTCCAACTCGATAACTGGAAGTTTGCGCTCGATCGCTTTCTGGATGAAATACAGATCCACTCCTGCTGACGCTTCGTATCCTGCCGTTGTGGACTTCAAACTTGCAAGTGTGCTCTCTACTACCCAAGGCTTAAATGCATCCAAGGCGTTAGACTCCAGACCATTTTTCTTCAATACATCACCCAGCTTAGTATACGTTTCACTGGAGATGTGATCTTTCAGTGTTGTTCCATCTTGATACGAACCCAGACTTAGAACCAGCTTTTGCTGCTCTTCATCAGCGGCTTTGCTAATATCAATCTCTACCCCGAGATAGTCAGCTTCCGCAAAGGCTTCTTCAAACTCCGGACGCAATGGATAGAAGCTCTCATCCGCAATATGCATGGACCCTACCAGATAGACCGTGTTGCCATTGCTTTCAACTTCCCACATGAATCCACGTCCACCGGTTTGAGCAGTTTCGGTTGCTCCACCTTTGGATACCAACAGCACCGTGCGCGTTGCAGCATCCCAGCGAACTTCGTAACCTGCTGCATCACCAACGATGCGAATTGGAGCATACGTTACACCATTGATACGTGTAAGCTTGCTTTTGAGTGTAATCGTTTTGCCATCTACTACAGCCGTGATCGTATCATCTGTCGCAGTTGTTAGCATCACATCCATAGCTTCCAGCGTAGTCCGCAGTGGAACCAATGTTGTACCTTTCTCCAGGATCGGCGCTCCTGTAGCATATTTCACAGCTTCGTCATTAACCTTGACGGAAGTTCCTTGTGGAGCAGCCATAGCTGGTACTGCAGATGCGAGCAACCCTACTGAGATGGTAAGAGATAAGAGCATGCGTTTCCAATTCTTCATATTATGTAATCTCCTTTATTGAATATAGTTGCCAATCCATTTTTTAATAGAATAGACATACTTAGATACTACGGTTAAAGATGGGAATTGGTGCCACTCCAAAACGGAGCAGCACTTTCTCCCTTCATTACTCTCATTAGATAAGAAACAATAAAAACGAAACCGTCGTATAGGTTTAATGCTAGATATTCGCAAAATCCAAGCTATGCCAAGATAAATAGATACTGATCAGAGCCAGGAAAAAGAATGCTATAGAAACCTTCGGATTGCCCCACAGCTTCACTCCATATGCGACGAAGAAAATAGCGATAGCTAATTTAGAGATGCTTTGGTAGTTGCCCTGCTCTGAAAAGGCTGAACTGCTAAATACAATTGAAAGTAGTAGTGTAGTCAGGATCGATCAATGCTTTAAACCACAGAGGTTCCCTCAAAAACTGTATATAGAACCCTTTTAACTG
This sequence comes from Paenibacillus sp. FSL P4-0176, assembly GCF_037975265.1. Lineage (NCBI taxonomy): Bacteria > Bacillati > Bacillota > Bacilli > Caryophanales > Paenibacillaceae > Paenibacillus > Paenibacillus sp. FSL P4-0176. Next base: position 688,734 of record NZ_CP150242.1, on the reverse strand, counting down.
CTGCATGATCATCGACCCTCTCCTGAACTCGATTTAATATGACCACCGACACAGCACACCACTTGTCATAATTAGTGAGAAAAAGTCATCAATAAAGTTTATCTATCAGGACATATTTTCATGATAAGTAGGAAAAAGCGCAAAACTCATTTTGCATCTTCATAAATGATAATGTATACGGATTTTTTCGATATTTTATCTTAATTATACATAGCAAAAAGACCACTATCTAGTATTAGATAACAGTCTCATTTTAGAATACTTTATTCATTTAAATTAAAATCATTCCGTCTTCTATTCTTCTACAGAAACATAAATACTTAATCGTATGCGAATTGCCGCTATCTCAAAACCAGTTAGAATCATAATCCAGTGATCTTTCCTCCCCTTCTTTCTCTAGTAATATGTTCAGGAAAACATCAAGCAGCTCCTATCAGCTTGAGTACAACTAAAAATATTGCTGGGATAATCGAATTGATGGAATTAAATATTCAGTGAACGATGATATTCGACCATATATTTCTGATAGCTCCTTCTAAAGTAAGTAGAAGCTGGATCCTTATTCTTGCTGCTTCATTCGGAAAGAATCTCACAAATTTTGTGCTTCGGCATGTAGTTGTCATGATTCATCCTCTGGTATAGAGTCTAACTAATCTTCTTGCACATTTCGGTACAGTTTATCTAATATCGTTTTTAACTGATTTAATTCATCGTGTTCCAAACCTCGTGTAACATAGTCATGCGCGTTTTTAACTGTTAACAACAGCTTTCCTTTAACTTCTTGACCTTTAGAGGACAAATATAAATAATGTGAGCGCTTATCTTGATCATGAACAATACGTCGAACCATGCCCTTGCGTTCTAAAGAATGTATCATTCTCACTACCGTTGTTTGATCCCGATCGATGGCCTCCGCCAGCTCTTTTTGAGTCATAGCTTTATCTATATCAAGACAGGAGATAATGCTCCACTGCTCCGGTGTCACCTTGTAGGGCTTTAATTGTTTCGTAAAATAGTTTGTAAGCTTGACATCTGTACGATGGATCAAGAAGCCGGTAATATTATATAAGTCCATTGCAGTACCCTCATTTATCATTTTCTTAAATCAAATATAGTCGATCTCTCAAAGGTTACACATGAAATCCGTCAAAAATTCGTTAATTTCGTTCAGAAAAAATGATACATGGATACAATCAAGCTAAGTATGAACAAAATGAGTGCTGGAATGGCCTTCTGAATCGGATCTTTAGCTAAGACTATTAAAGTAAACGCTCCAGCAAGCATTGTTCCGGCTAGAAGCAAACCAGCTAAAATTGCTGCGACAGGCATCCAGATGCCAACGATCATACCAGCTGCCCCCACAATCTCGAACGAACCAGTCAAAACATTAAAGAACGATGGCAGTCCAAAACGTTTAAACTCATTGGCCATTTTACCGGAAATAATTTTGCTTCCTGTAAAAAGGAAAAACACACCTAATAGAACCTGTAAAACTGTGATAAAAATGAACATATCTACCCCTCTTTCATAAAGTTATGCATATGAATTTAATACATGCTATAGCATGTATTTTGTTTGAAATTTTATATATTGTCAACCCTAAAATAAAGCTTTATAGATTATAGCCCTCTTATGTCCTTTTAATTTTTCTTAGATTATCGTTCCAAAGGAGCTTTCTTTTTCACATATCGTTAATATTTCTAGCATGGAATTCAATTTCTGTTCTTTGTTGAACTGTCGTAAATTTCTCTGTAATCAGCCAATTAAAAGCCTATGCTTCTCACTTTCAATAAATTTAGTAACAAACAAAGGTAATTTACTTAACTTATTGTCAATTCCACCTACGGAATGTAATTTAGCTTGTTTATACAAAAATCAACCATCCCAAATTAAATATAACTTCTAAGTAATTATTCGTTCTTGACTGTTTGTATCGAACACCATTAAACAACATGTAGCGCGTTCAACATTAAATTGGCCACCAATGGCTGCAAGCTAATTTCAAATAGAGATATGCATATTTATGGATAAATATGCATATCTCGCTAATTATGACAACACACACACCTTCAAACACTCAACCTAGATCTTATATGCCTTCATGGCTTTAAACAATTCCTTAAAGGTTGGACGTTTACCGTACATCAACACACCTGTGCGATAAATTTTGGCTGCAAGCCATCCGAAGATGATAATGGATACAATGAGAATCGCTAAGGACGTTAGAATCTCCCAAGTTGGCGCAACTCCTGCGCCGATTCGTACCAGAATCGCGGTCGGCGACGTGAATGGAATGAAGCTTGCGATTTTCAACAACAGAATGTTCGGTGTAGAAATACTGAAGATCGCAATATAGAAGGAAACAAGCGACAACATCGTAATCGGCAGAACAGCCTGACCGAGTTCTTCAGTACGGCTTACCATTGAACCAATGGCAGCGAACAACACGGCATACAGGAAGTAACCCAGAATGTAGAATATGAGTCCGTACACAATAACCGCAATATTCACATCACTTACACTCATATTGAAATCACCTAATACTGCACGATTATGCGGCAACAAGATATTTCCGGCAACCACCGCTCCGAAGATCCCGATTTGCAGCATCCCCACCATGAAAATCCCGATGATTTTACCAAACATCTGACTGAGCGGTGATACACTCGTAATCAGAATCTCCATAATACGTGAGCTCTTCTCAGCTGTGATCTCAGAGGCAATCATGTTACCTGTCATCATCGTTGAGGTAAACAGCAGGATGATCAGCAAGTACACCACAATATAGTTAATCGGGCTCATTTTACCTTCAGACTCAGTACCTGCTCCGCTCTCATCTGTACTCAAACTTTGCTCAGTGAGCTTCACAGGTGTTGTAATCAGTTCCTTCTGCTCCGCTGTGAGTACATCCTTCACAACCACATCCAGCTTCACACTCTGCAACGCTGCTTCAATGGATGCAATGATCTGAGGTGATACGTCTTCTGCTGAATATAGAATGGGCTGCGGGAACTCTTGCCCGGAAACTGCTTCAAACTTCAGATAACCATCGGTAAGCCCTGCTTCCACATCCGCCGCAAGAGCAGCCTCATCTTTGTCACCACTGGCAATGAATCGATAGGCCTGATCTCCTTGAGCCGCAGAGAAGCTCTCCAGTTTCTCGGAAACTTCAGGTTGCCCTGTACTCAAAAGACCAATATTTACAGGATTACTACTTGAAGCTCCACCAATGGAACCCCCATTAAATAAGGTAATGAAATACGGGACATTGAGTCCGATTGAAATTAAAAGTGCAAGTACAATGGTCGTTACCATGAATGATTTCGTTTTAACTTTGTTTTTAAATGTAAAACCCGTAATCGTTCCCATTTTATTCATTCGACTCACCTACCTCACGAATAAAGATTTGGTTAAGCGTTGGTTCCTTCAGTTCAAAGTGTTCCACTGTCGTCTGAGTCATGGCTGTTCTCAGAATCTCTTGAGCCGCTTCCACCTGACTAATATGTATCAGGTAACCACGCTCATTTCGCTCGACTTTCTTCACACCAGGCAACTGTTCAAGTCCTTCCACACTACCAATCGTACCCAGGAATACCTGTTCACGCGGATACCGGCTCTTGATCTCCTTGATCTCTCCTTGTACCACCGTGTTGGAACGATGCAGAATGGTGATCTGACGACACAACTCTTCAACGTGCTCCATACGGTGTGTTGAGAACAGAATGGCCGTGCCTTCGTCACGCAATTCTTTGACGGTGGACTTGAGTAATTCCACGTTGACGGGATCCAGTCCACTGAACGCTTCATCCAGAATGAGAATCTGCGGTCTATGCACTACAGCCGCGATAAAGCCCATTTTCTGCTGATTACCTTTGGATAACTCCTCGATCTTCTTATCGTAATACTCAGGTACCTCAAACCGATTCAGCCAATACTTGAGGCTCTGATCTGCGTCCTTACCATTCATGCCACGAAGTCGTGCCAGGTAATTAATCTGTTCGCTGACTTTCACCTTCGGATACAATCCGCGCTCTTCCGGAAGATAACCCATAATCTGTTGTAGCTCCGTATTATAGGGCTTGCCGTTGTACAGGATATTCCCTCCGTCAGGGTGAATCAGTCCAAGCACCATACGCATTGTTGTTGTTTTACCTGCACCATTAGCTCCGAGCAGTCCGTAAATCTCCCCCTCTTTTACATTGAGCGTAACTCCATTAACGGCTGTTTTGTCTGCATATTGCTTGACGACTTGCTTCAATTCCAATCGGTTCATCATTTATCGTCTCCCTTCGGTTATTTCCACTGTACGGGTGCATACCCGGCAATCCAGAATGCCAGCACTTCATCCAATTCCAAGTTACGGATTTTCAATACCCGGTTATTGGACAGCTCCAGCCTCTCCTGCGCCTCGCTGACCCGGGTTGTAATTACGCGAACCAGACCTCCCTCTTCTATAGAAGATTCCACAACACCAGGAATACTTTCTGGCCTTAAATCTCCTTCATACCAGACTTCTTTCCACTGATCGAGCACCATATCTTTCTCGGCCATCCCCAGTGACTGACCACGGTGCATCAATACGATGTAATCCGCAAGCCTTTTGACTTCGTCTGCAATATGTGTGGCAATCAGAATCGTGGTGTCTCCCCCCGCCATGAAGGTACGGAACTGCTCAACCATCACTTTCCAAGCAAAGGGGTCCAATCCTGATGAAGGCTCATCCAAAAGCAATAGTCTTGGGCGAGCTGCAATTGCAGCTGCAATCTCAAATTTTCGCCTTTCTCCCTTGGACATCTTGTTCAGCTTCACATCAACAGGTACTTCCATATCCTGAATCAGTTGGTCGAACAACTTCATATCCCAACGTGGGTACCAGTACGCCCGGAAATGGGCCGCTTCTTGTGCTGTTATCCGGTTCTCTTCTGAACCAGCGTTATCTGCCACAAAACCAATCTGTTGTCTCAGTTCAATGGGAAGTGGCCCATCATGTTCCTGACCAAACCATATAATCTGCCCAGCATCTGGCAGCACCACTTGCTGTAACATGTTAAGAAGGGTGCTTTTGCCTGAACCGTTGTGACCGAGAATAGCCACTATATACCCTTCCGGGATGGTCAGATCAATTGGGCCGATAACTCTGCGTTTTCGCATTTTGGATATGCCGTTCAACTGGATTGCTATGGGTTCCACGTATGAATCACTCCCTTACTTCACGTAAATAGCCTTCAGGACTTCCCGGAATAGGCTCTCCATCTCTTCTTCCGTACAGCCTACCGATTTCCCGGACTGCACCGCTGCCTGCATCGCTTCCTGTGCGGCCTTTAATCTATAATTTTCTCTGTCACCGGCTTCTACCTGGGCCACAAATGTACCTGTCCCCTGCTTCGTACGAAGCAAGCCTTCATTCTCCAGATCCTGATAGACCCGTCTAACCGTAATAACACTGCAATTCAGTGCTCCGGCGAACTCACGAATGGACGGCAAATGTGTTCCCTCCCCCAACTGACCCGTAATAATTAACGATCTTAACTGATTTTCAATTTGGTGGTATAAAGGTTCAGCGCTATTTTCATTAATTTGAATGGGTATTTTCACATCTTGCACCTCGCCCTCCGGTACACTCCAGTCTGTTACCTGACCGTGCCGGTTTCATCCTGTATTCGTACATAAGCTCAATTCTCATTTTAATTCAAATCCCGATGAACCAGCTTCTTCAGCGTAAAACGACTAGACAGCCATAATCCCGCTACGCCAGCCACCAGAGAAATCCACATGATCGGGGAAAGCAGCCCCCATGATTTACTTCCATCCATTACAATCCGCAATCCGTAACTGCCTGATATTCGAATCAGTATGGATATGCCAATGGCGAATGGTATAAAAAGCATACTGAGAAGCAAGTATTTCTTGCCACTGTTCAGAAACTCTCCGTAAATATAGAACCCTGTTACCAAAAGGCCATAACCTGTACAGGTAAGGCTAAAGGCCAGATACTGATCCCATCGGAATCCTTCGGCATGAAGGTTAACCACGTATAACGATCCGTAGAAAAAGATTCCATTGTACGTAAACGCCATCAGAGACTGCTGTAGCCTGGACCACATCACCACTTGTTCAGGAATGGGAATTCTACGATAGTAGGCCAGCATCTGCGTATAAGAATCTTCCTGTATGTAACGGAAGGAGCGCCTGCAGAACATAAACCCTTGAAATGGCAACATGATTAAAAAGAAGGAATCCACTACTGGATTAATAATATCTGTCTGTTGTTGTCCTAAAAACATCACACCGCTCATGCCGCCAGTGTATATCATGAATAATGCAGACCATAGCCATTGGAGCCTATCCTTACTCATCTGGCTGCGGGTCAACCACCACGCCTGCTTCCATTCGTTCATATGCATGCCTGCCTTTCACCTGTCATTCACTCATGTTGCTTACTGTGATTACTGTATATATCAATATACACAGTATACAGACCTATTTCTCATCCCGTCAACCCCTAATTTTCCTGAATCAGGAAGACGGGATGGGACACAGTACGAATTTACGTTAAAATAAATTATAGTAACGAATCATAGAAAGGAAGGTTACAGCTATGGATTGGCTGGTAGAGATCGGATTTGTCCTCCTTTTCCTTATCGTCGTAATCTGGTTGGTCCTTCGGGATGAGCCTCATCGTCATTCTGCCAAAAAAGGCAGATACCGCATCCGCCGTAACAACGGTTATACCGACTCTGCTTCGGGATATCCGGTCATTATGGGAGATGACTCCTACGATCGACATGCCAAACACACACCGGATCACAAACATCATGAGTCGGATTCTTCATCCGACACACATTCTCATCACAACAGCGATAGTGGTAGCAGCAATGACAGCGGTGGAGATAGTGGCGGCGGAGACAGTGGGGGTGGCGGGGATTAAACATCATTCCCCAATCACAAAAGAAGGGCTGTACCCGTTATTGTGTAAACACAATTCGGGTACAGCCCTTTGCCGCTCTCTAGCACCTGTTAGAAGAAGAGGCCTTACGATTAAACGAGATTATAGCCACTAGGCAGACTGCGATCCCTGCGGATTGCGCGAATCTGAGCCAGCGTTAACCGTTGATTGGTGGAGATCAGGGATTCCACATCATTGCCACGGATCAGATCATCCAAATCTCTCAAGTTGGTGTTGCCTCGGAAGACCCGGAATCCACCTTGGAAGTTAGGACGTGTAAACACAACCAGTGTTGCATTGGAACTTGTTGAGAAAAAGCGCAGGCTCTCCACCCCATCCAAAATATTGTCCAGGTTACGAAGACCCGTGTTGCCACGATAGATGCGGCTTCTCCCTCTGTAGTTCTCTTCTGAATACACGGTAAGACGTGGATACGTCTGACTGACGTTGACTGTTTTTTTCATTTTGTTTCCCCCTCTCGAACTCATTCTATGAATGAATGAGAGAGGAAGCGTGGACGAATGATCTGCTAGATTCGTCCATTTTCATATTTTCAGAAGAGAGTAGTGACGCACGCCCGAGTAACCGGAGGTTATATCTCTACTTTTATACGCCGAGGATAACTTCCCATACCGGACGTGTATGACCACCAGGATATAAGAGATATAAAAGAACATACACAACAACACCTGTTAGCGCTGACCCAAACCAGATCATGGACGTGAACTTACCCCAGCGGCGATGTTTTCCGAACTTCTTTTTGAACCCCAGCACCAGTGTGGAGATGCCAAATATCGCTGCCACGGTAGCCAGGATAATATGAAAGATCAGAAATATCCGATAAAAGATCTCCAGATCCGGGTCCCCGCCCCAAGCTGTATTGCCCACGAACACTGTACGAGACATATAGATCACAAAGAAGATTAGAGCTGCAATCGCACCTGCTACCATGGCGGACTGATGAGCCTCACGTTTACCCCGAATAATCAGTACCCATCCAATCCCCACTAGTACTGCACTAATCACAATGAAAGAAGTACTGATCGTTGGTAGCCAAAAATACATATCCATCGTGTGTTCCCCCTCTTGTCAGAACATTACTTCATTATTTGGCAGCCGGATTGAGCGGCCCCCCTGCAGGATACGAATCATCATCATCTTCCTGCTTCTCTTTCCGATACCATTGGAAAAAGACATAAGCCAGCATCGAGGCAAAGATTCCTTCCTGAATAAACTTCATGACAATGCCACCGACCTGCTGATCTTCCTTCGCGGAAGACAAAAAGTTGAAGAACGCAGGCCCACCGAATGAGCGAAGTAATGCCGTAGAATCTCCAGACACACAATACCGCATTGCTTCAGCCCATACGGCCGGGTTGCTGTACGTCTGATACAACGGCTCGGCCGCAAAAATAATCAATCCACACGCAGGCGTGAGCAGTACCATATTCAGAAAAATAAAACCAATCTTGGATAACCCCGATGCTTGTCTGCCTTCTGGTAACGGATTCAGCAATGTCCACCACATGAGCATCGAGGTGATGAACAATGCAATATAATACAACCGGTGAACGGTAAAATTCAGCATGACGTAATCATGTACAATCGGTAGGTGATACAGCGAGAACAGCCCGTTAAAGAGCACTGCCGCAACGATCGGATGAGCCAGGAACGATAGCTGGCGTGTAGGCAACCAGCGTACGATTTTGCGCCATACCCAGATCGGCAAACCTTTCATCATCAGCGGCGGGGCTACCAGATAGGAGAACGCCATGCTCACCATATGGAAGCTAAACATCACGTGACCAAGCAGATTAAATGGTCCAGCTTGAGCCAGATACAGGACAAACAGCCCTGTAATAAACATGATTTTCTGTGCAGCAGTCGCAGGTTCTGCATCCTTTATTTGCTCACTTAACGGTCCCACAAGCACCAGATAAGCCGCAGCAATGATCAGAAATAAAGCCAGTATAAGCGGACTCCATAAATCATTGAAGCTAAAATATTGCAACCCGAGCATACGGGAAACCTCCCCGTGACCTGATTTGGTTGTTGCCTTCATTACTTTGTGAAGATTCATTCGCCAAAAAGGGGAAAAGACGGCGGCAATGCGCCGCCGCCATCTCTTTTACCACCAGACCCAATAGAGTGCCATAATGATGCACGTAAAGGCTACGAAAAAGCCAAAGGCCATGAACAGAATCGGCATTAAGTGCCCTTTGTCCTTCAAGTGCATCCAATAACCCAATTGAACGAATACTTGAAGAATAGCCATGACGAGCAAAATAATAATGATAAAGGTTGTGTTGACCCCTCCGGCAGAAGCAGCCGCAAACGCAATCAGCGTAAGAATAATGGAGAAGATAAACACCACGACGTGTTTCTGTGGCCCTTCCGTCCGGTGACGGTGTTTCACAGGCTGTTGATCTGTCTTATCCTGTGCCGACATGTGCTACCCCACCTTTCCGAGCAGGTACACGACCGTAAAGATGAACACCCATACCACGTCAATAAAGTGCCAGTACATTGCGGAGACGTATACTTTAGGTGCGGTTACGACCGTCAATCCTTTTTTGAACAGCTGACCGATAATGATTCCGATCCACACAATACCAAAAGCAACGTGGGCTCCGTGGAACCCGACCAGTGTATAGAATGCTGAACTGAATGCACTCGTGGTCATGCCAAACTCTTTATGTTTCACATACTCGTAGAACTCGTAAATTTCCAGTGCGAGAAATCCCATACCCAGTACTACCGTGATGCCAAGCCACAACGCTAGTGCATCTCGCTTGCCCTTATGCATGGCCTGAATCGCAAATACACTCGTCAAACTACTGACCAGGAGAATGAACGTTGCAGCGGCCACAAGTGGCAGGTGGAACAGTTCATTCGCCGTAGGTCCATCATTGGTTTGGCCACGAAGAGCCAGGAAGGTAGCAAAGAGTGTACCGAACAGTACCGTTTCGCCGCCAAGGAACAACCAGAAGGCGATAAGCTTGTTACGGCCTTCCAGCGTTGCTTTCTCCGGTTCATGCGGCAATTTGTCGTTCACCGGTTCGGCATGTGAGGTTGTCATGTTCTAGCCCCCTTCTCATCCTGATCCTCCGGTTCAATATGCCAGCCATGATCATCATAAAGTGAACGAAGTGCCATTGCACCGAATGTGATTACGAGACCAATAATAACTACAATATAATTGTTGAAAATGACATTCATAAATGCATTACCAAATTCATCATTGCTGAACATCAAGCCAAGTCCGGCGATAAAGATACCTACTGACATTACAAACGGCAACGGCGTTGCTGAAGGCATATGAATCGAACCTACAGGTTCTGCCGGTGTCATCTCCGTATGTCCTGCCATTTTTTCCTTCCAATATGCATCAATTCCGCGTACCAGCGGCGTCTGCTTGAAATTATATTCCGGCGGCGGAGATGGAATAGACCATTCCAGTGTACGGCCGTCTTCCCACGGATCGTTTGGCGCGCCAGCCGGTTTTTTCATTGTGATCACGATGTTCACGAGGAACATGATAACCCCAACACCCATTAGAAACGCACCGACGGAGCTGACCAGATTGAGCAGGTCAAAGTCCTGATTCGGCAAGTATGTAACGATCCGGCGCTGCATCCCCATCAGACCGAGGAAATGCTGTACAAAGAACGTTAATTGGAAACCGATCATAAATGTCCAGAACGTCCATTTGCCCAGTGTTTCGCTGAGAATACGTCCGAACATCTTCGGCCACCAGTAATGCAGTCCCGAGAACAATCCAAGTACGAGTCCCCCTACAATAACGTAGTGGAAGTGGGCTACAACAAAGTACGTATCATGGAACTGGAAGTCTGCCGGAGCAGATGCCAGCATAACGCCTGTAACACCACCCATAACGAAGGTTGGGACGAATCCAACAGCAAACAGGTTTGCCGCTGTAAAGCGGATCTGTCCACCCCACATCGTAAAGAGCCAGTTAAAGATTTTGATCCCGGTAGGTACGGCAATCAACATCGTGGAGATGGAGAAAAGCGCGTTGGCTACATTACCCAGACCTGTTGTAAACATGTGATGCGCCCATACCATGAAGCCCAGAAAGGCAATCAGGATGGTAGCAAATACCATGGAGCTGTATCCGAACAACCGTTTACGCGAGAAGGTCGGAATAACCTCCGAGATAATACCAAATGCCGGCAGAATCAGAATGTATACTTCCGGGTGCCCGAAGATCCAGAAGATGTGCTGCCAGAGTACGGGGTTACCGCCACCTGCGACATCGAAGAAATTCGCTCCCAGTATACGGTCAAACGTCAGAAGTACAAGCCCTACCGTGATGGCAGGAAAAGCAAAAAGGATAATGGCAGATGTAATAAATGTCGTCCATGTAAACATCGGCATCCGCATGTAGGACATGCCTGGAGCACGCATTGTAATAATCGTTGCGAGAAAGTTAATGCCCCCGATGAGCGTTCCCAGACCCGCAATCTGAAGGCCGATGGTGTAGAAATCCACACCATGCGTTCCACTATACTCACTGCCCGAAAGCGGGGTATATGAGGTCCAGCCCGCATCCGGTGCTCCGCCCATAACCCAGCTCAGGTTCAGCAACAATCCACCAAACAGGAATGTCCAGAAACCCAACGCGTTAAGAAACGGAAAAGCAACGTCCCGCGCCCCGATCTGCAAAGGCACGACAGCATTCATAATGGCAAAAATAAGTGGCATGACACCAAGGAAAATCATCGTTGTTCCATGCATTGTAATCAATTCGTTGAAGACCTGTGCCGATACAAAATCATTCATAGGCTTCATCAGTTGAATCCGAATCAAAATGGCTTCAATGCCGCCGATTCCAAAGAAAAATCCACCCGCAACCAAATAGAGAATGGCAATTTTTTTGTGATCGACGGTGGTGATCCAATCCATCAAGCCCCTGTACCTCTTGACGCTATGCGCATGAGCCAAGGTTGTGTACCCCCTTCTTCGTCCTTGCTGTTCTATTCATAGTCCAATTTGTAGTTGGCCAGATATTCGGCAATTCCGTCGATTTCTTCATCCGTCAACCCAAGATCTTTGGGATTCGGCATGGTATTGCCCGGCTTCACGGATTGTGGATCATGGAGCCATTCTTTCATGTTATCCAGTACCGGACTACCTTCTTCCTGTCCCTCGCGAGAATTCAGCAAAATGCCTGCGACAGATTCCTTGCCGCCGATTCCCGTCAGGTTAGGTGCAACCGGTCCACCTTGATCACCAACAGCGTGGCAAGAAAGGCAGTTTGTTTTGAACTTTTCAGCCAATTGAGTGTCTTCAGGAAGGACTGCGGGTGCTTTCATCTGGTTCACCCATCTGTCAAAGGATTCCTGACTCACTGCTTTTACCTTAAACTCCATGAAAGCATGCGATCTGCCACATAATTCGGCACATTTACCACGGTAAACGCCTTCATTCGGTGCAGAGAAACTGAACTTGTTAAGTGTTCCATCCGGGTTTGTGTCCATTTTGCCCGCAAGTGACGGCACCCAGAAGGAGTGAAGCACGTCAGCGGTTTTTAATTCGAATGCAATTTTTGTTCCGGTCGGGATGATGAGATCTTGAGCGGTGGTTACGTCATATTGAGGATAAGTGAATTCCCACCAGTACTGATGCGAGGTGACTTGGACCTTAAGTGCATTTTTGTCATTGGACAGATCTTCGCCTTGGGCAAAAATCGTTTGGACCGTCGGTACTGCCAGAACAATAACCAGCAATAACGGAATGGCTGTCCAGATTACTTCCAGCTTGAAATTACCTTCAACCTGTTCGGGCATCTCAGTCTGCCCGGCTCGTCTACGAAACCGGATCAGAACATAGGCTGCTATGGCAAATACAATGATGAGCACCACGATCATAATCGCGATGGATAACTTCATCAGATCATATTGGCCTTGCGCTACAGGACCCTGAGGTTTCATTACCGACAAGTCTTCCCGCCCGCATGCGGATAGCAGCAAAGAGAACACCGCCAGCAAGGGGAGAATTCGCTTTGCAACCTGCCACTGTTTCATCATTGATCTACCCCACTTTTTTACGTTTTCGTAGATTACCGTTGTCGTTCGGTAGAAAGGCAACAAAAGGTACGTTTCAGCACGATACGCATAATCCTCTTCATCATACAGAACGCTTAGAAAAATAACGCTTCCAGTACTCCCGTGAATTCCTGCTCAGGGCATGTCTGCGCATTCTTCCAATTCATTCTATATGCTTCAATCACTTATTAAATATAAGTTGAGGGTATGATTTTGTCAATCTTTGGACACATGTTCACAAATTGTTCACTTTATGTAAAAAACCGCTCTACAACTTGATTTGCAAACGATTTCAGTTAAAAGTATTACACTCTACATTTGAAAATTTTTGCCAAATTTCGGTGATAAAACTCGATTTATTGGTGATTTTTCTCACATTGAAAACATGTGCTATTATGCAAAAGAAAGATCAGAATATATGGAAAACCTCTTCCATATCCATTCAGAAGACATGCCTACCGCTCCATACCGCTATCTTTAAGCTCAAAACAGCATGGAGCATTTCGGAGAAAGTTCAACTCAAGCCCTCTTCTTCACTGAGTTCATCTCACGTGCCATCGGTCAGAATCAAGGGGCCATTCCCAGTAATCGCAACCGTATGCTCATACTGGACCCCCCAGCTGCCATCTACCGTCCTTACCGTCCATCCATCTTCATCCCACACAACGGCCCCGGAACTGCCTTTTGTAAAGATTGGTTCAATCGTAATAACCATGCCCTCGGTGAGCATCGTGCCCGTTCTGCGTTTGCCATAAGGCAACACATTTGGGGGTTCATGAATATATTGACCAATCCCATGACCAATGAGAGGCTTCACAATTCCGTACCGATACAATCTGGCTGTTCGTTCAATGGCACTTCCAATATCTCCGAGTGTATTCCCTGGAACTGCCTGGGCAATCGCCCGCTCAAGTGCCTTCTCCGTGCGCCTCATCAGCTTGCGAATGGATCTGCTTGTTTCACCAATTCCATATGTCCAGGCCGAGTCAGCAAGCCAGCCGTCTTTGTTCACCACCATATCGATGGTCACTACATCCCCACTCGCCAGCTCCTCTTCCCCAGGAAATCCGTGGCAGACCACTTCATTGACAGAGGCACACGTCGCGTACGGATATCCTTTGTACCCTTTTTGCTCCGGTGTGGCTCCTCGTGCTGCCAGAAACTCTTCCACCCGCTCATTAATCGCTGCTGTCGTGATACCGGGGATCATCCACTGCTCAATATGCTGGTGACAGCTCCACAAAATTCTTCCTGCTTCCCGCATGTAGCCAATCTCTTCTTTGGTTTTCAAAATAGGGTCCACATGCATTCATCCTTCCCGCTGTAGGTGTACTACCATATATATGCAGCAGGAACGCAAAAAAAACCGCCTTCCGGAGCTTAACGCCCGAGAGACGGTTCTATTCATTATCGGAACAGTATAATCAGAGTTGTGTGTTGTTTCAGGACACGGAAGAATCCATCTTGACAAGCTCATGCTCAACCACAGAAGTCAATTCTTCCTCATATCCACCCGTAATCCGGTATTTTCTCACGTACTCCTTCACGAATTTTTTTGGATCTTTAGGACGGAAAATCCGAGTCATTTCCCTCAAACTTTCTTTGACCTCATTGTGACCTTTCGTTGCCATTGTAATTCCCTCCCAAAACGTTGAAAGTGAATGCTCCGTTTAGAGAATGCCGAATAAGTCTTAAATGCCATCCATGAAGTTGTGTGCGCGGCTTAAAGCAAGCTTTAGGTCGGGAACCTCGCTAGAAAGCAAGTACCTGACACTATAAATACCCGATATGATTCGGAATGAATCATAATCTTATTGTAGCATATTCGGAAGTATCTTACGACTTGACGATTTCCTCTAATAAATATAACGGTTTTCATGCCCAAAAAGTTTAATTCCGAATCATATGTTAAGATTGCCACCATTCTATACGGAATTAATATATCCAGCATAACACCGAACTATTCGGGGGATATTATCACGGACAACCCATACAGTTAAATTACTGGTATCCAAAGGAGGCGTCGTCTCATGGACCGCAAAGAACAAGATATGCTGCCCCTTTCTCATGAAAAGGTGGAAGTAGACGGAGTTTACATCAATGAAGCCGGACGTGAGGAACATCTGCACCGGGGGCAACATTTCCCGGCCGATCCCGTTCTTGGCAAGTCGGAATGGAAACTGACCGAATATGCATATGATAATCATCACGAAGGAAGAACCGATGAGCGGTTGGTTCCCAAAGAAAACGACACCGATAAAATGGGCAAGATTACAAACCCTCGCAGACAGATCGAGGGCGGATAACGATTTCGTTTAAAGCAACTTTTAATCGTAAACGATAATAGGGGCACAGTAAGCTGTACAATGGCTTGCTCTGCCCCTGTTTGCTTTTTCCTATGTGTTGCATCCCCCTCCGTTCACAGGCAAATAAATTCATCGGTTCAGTTCTGTCCACCTCTCTCATAGCCTAGTTAAAAAGGTCAAAGGAGGCTGGACCGGATGTCCCCCATGAAATCGTCTAGCGGTCTGGATGAAAATATTGCCGGTATGCTTTGTTATCTGTTTACCTTTGTAGGTGGGATTGTCTTTCTCGCTGTGGAGAAGCGGAGCCGGTTCGTGTTATTTCATGCGCTGCAATCTGTAACGGTCTTTGGCATCATTATGGTCGGGCATGTATTATCGGCTTTCCTTCCGTTGTTCGGACCACTGGTGGCATCGCTGTTATCCCTGCTTGGTGTAGTGGTCTGGCTTATTATGGTCGTTACCAGCTTACAGGGGAAATGGCTAAAACTGCCGTGGGTTGGCGATTTTGCAGAAAAACAGCTGCGTCATCTGTAACTTTAGGCAGAAGGTAGACGTGTTCCAAAAAGAAAAGACGATCCATTTCCGTTCAACCGGATGTGGATCGTCTTTGATTATAACGAGGAAAAAGAGTCAACCTCTCACCCTTGTGTCATGAACACGTGGCTTAGAATGCTTTTTACGGATCGGAATGAAACTTAGATAAGTACCACATCTCCATACCCATTCCAGCGGCCCATACTGGAACCAGCGCATCCACAGATTACTCGCGATGACTTGTACAATAACCATGCCAATGCACACAAGGGTAGACACCGTATACGATACAGCAGCATCTGCAAATATGAGTTGGTATACCACCAACAAAATGATGGTCTGTGCAATATAATTGGTCAGGGCCATTCGTCCGAATACATGCAGGGGACTTAACATTTTGGCAAAGGTCATGTTCTGGTTCCATCTCAGTAATGTACTTAGATAAAAGATGGATACCACCGGACCAATTGCCACACCGATATGTTCTAATTGAAAAGCAGCATCCATATTGGCTTGCTCAGCAACAGGCAGGCTTGCACCAATCACTTCGTATAGAAACGGACTCAACGCATCCGGAGGAGCAACCCACCACATGATACCGATCCCCACGATAGAAGCGATGAATGAAATGAACCAGATTCTGCCCAGATACGGAAGTCCTTTCTGGATCTTCTCCATCAGTTGATATTGACCTGCTGACAATCCCAGTATAATTAAAAAAGGAATTGTTAGCATTTTGACACCTATCGCGGCGGCTGCAATAA
Organism: Paenibacillus sp. FSL P4-0176; assembly: GCF_037975265.1. Classification (NCBI taxonomy): domain Bacteria; kingdom Bacillati; phylum Bacillota; class Bacilli; order Caryophanales; family Paenibacillaceae; genus Paenibacillus; species Paenibacillus sp. FSL P4-0176. Next base: position 672,116 of record NZ_CP150242.1, on the reverse strand, counting down.
ATCCCACCACACCGATCACCAAATTCACAGTTCGAGGTGCCCAATATAACGGAATGACAACCAGCCCTATGATGGCATAAAGAAATAAAGCTTCTCCAGACTGATACTGTTGATGAATATATCCCAGCGCTAATAAAATAAGCATCCTGCGGATATAGAGAAACAGCTTGGTTTGACCTTTGGCAGCTGACCGGCTTAGAAAAAGATAAAATCCAAGGCCAAATAAAAAACAGAAGATATCGTAAAAACGTGCCTCCACCCAAAAATATAATGCTCGTTGGATCCAAAAATCTACACGAGTATCCGGCTTCAACATAACCCACAATGCCAATACATTTACGAATGGTAGGCCTATCAAGGAAAACCCTCGAAACAAATCCAGAAACTTCATTCGATCTTGTTTTAATACAGGTTGATAATTCATCGTTCCTCCCAGTGAAATTATTGTTATGTAATCAAAAAGCGATTGGATCGCTTATCTCTTTGGTGTATATCCCCATGCATGATAACAGTCTATCCTTCATACAACATGGCTTGCCATCGAATTAGGTGAATAACTTCTTACATCCGGCATAAGGTCTTGTTCCTGTATTGTTCCTGTACAGCGGCATATTGGACGCTATGCTGATGATAAACAAAACAAAAAAACACCGAAAACACGACTCTGCTGAGTATGTATCTTCGGTGTTTCGCAATGTAAAAAGGGCTTCTTCATGTGATTGAATATTCATAGCATAAATGATGTATGTCATAAACCATTCATGCTGTATATCTTCATGATTAACCTGATTCATTATTCATCTTGTGAATCGTCTATTTATAACAGTTAACATAACAATCCTGCTGGATGATAACCCTAGCCTACTTCGGCTAATTTAAGCTGACTTGCCCGTCTCTCCAAGGATGGCATCTGCCTGTTGTTCAGCCATTTTGGCGGCTGTTTCCTTGGTACCAAGACCATTGAACAGCAGGTTCATGAAGATCGCCGTGAAGCTGCCTGCAATGATACCATTACCGAGCATAATCTGAGCCCAGGCCGGTGCACCTGCGAACAACTCAGGCACAACGGTAACACCCAGGCCCATACCTACAGAACAAGCGATGACAAACAGATTTTCATGTCGGTTCAGATCAACCTGACTGCCGATAATTCGAATGCCTGATGATACCACCATGCCAAACAAGGCCACCATGGCTCCGCCAAGTACTGCCCCTGGAACGAGCTGTGCGAGGGCTGCAATTTTTGGTACAAATCCAATGACCACCAGGATTCCACCAGCCACCACAATGACATCACGTGTCTTCACACGTGTCATCTGTACAAGTCCTACATTTTGCGAATACGTTGTATACGGGAACGAGTTGAAAATCCCGCCTAACACAATGGCTAGACCCTCTGCGCGATAACCGCGCGCCAGATCCTTGGACGACAGGTCCTTGTCCAGAATTTTGCCCAGAGCCATAAATACACCTGTGGACTCGGCCACGCTGACAATCGCCACCAGAATCATCGTCAGGATCGGTACAATCTCAAATGTCGGTCTGCCGAAGTAAAACGGCTGAACAACGTGGAACCAACTTGCATCGCGGATAGGAGCAAAATTAACCTCGCCCATAAACCCTGCCGCAATCGTACCTACAAGCAGACCAATCAATACTGAGATCGAACGGATAAAACCGGTTGTAAAACGAGTCATTAGAATGATAAAGAGCAGCACGCCGAAGCCGAGCATGAGATTAACTCCGCTGCCAAAATCTTCTGATCCCTGACCGCCGCCCAGATCGTGGAAAGCAACGGGAATCAAGGTTAAACCGATGATCGTAACCACCGAACCCGTAACCACGGGTGGAAAGAGCCGAATAAGCTTCCCAAAGATTCCGGAGAAGATCAATACGAACAGCCCTGAGGCAATAATCGCTCCGTAAATGGCAGATACTCCACTGTTCATCCCGATTAGGATCATCGGAGACACAGCCTGAAATGCACAGCCGAGCATGACAGGCAGCCCTACGCCGAAATATTTATTTCCCCATACCTGAAGCAGTGTAGCCACACCACATGCGAGCAAGTCAATGGCAATGAGATAGGTTAGTTGTTCCTGTGTAAAACCCAATGCGTTACTGACGATCAATGGAACGACAACAGCTCCTGCATACATCGCAAGCACATGCTGTAGTCCGAGGGAGAACGTTTTGATTGGATGCCGATGCCGTTGAAAGATACGTTCGCGTGCCATATTAGTTCGTGCCCTCCTCGTCCGCAAATGTAACCTGTCCATCCGACAGTGCCCCGATGCGAACCAGCGATTCCACACGGTATCCTGCTTCTTTCAGCAAGCGACCTCCCGGCTGGAATGCTTTTTCAATCACAATACCGATACCCACCACTTCGGCTCCAACCTGCTCCACAATGCGAGCCAGACCAAATGCTGCTTCGCCATTCGCCAGAAAATCATCAATGATCAGCACGCGATCACCAGGCTTCATGAACTTCTTGGCAACGGTAATTTCATTGGTCTCCTGCTTCGTGAAGGAGTAGACCTTCTCTACCAGAATGTCTTCCGTCAGTGTGAGCGACTTCTGCTTCCGTGCAAAGATCAGCGGCACGTTCAGCTCCAACGCAGTCATGATGCCTGGTGCAATCCCTGACGACTCAATAGTCAGCACACGTGTGATATTCTCACCTTCAAAGCGCCGAATGAATTCCTTGCCCACTTCCTTCATCAAAACCGGGTCCATCTGGTGGTTCAGGAATGAATCCACTTTGAGTACTTGCTCGGACAGGACAATACCTTCCTGTCTCACCTTGTCTTTTAACAATTGCATTGTAATTCTTCCCCCTGAATGCCCTCCGCACAGAAGCTCACATGCTCTTCCAATCGCATGGTAAAAAAGCAAAAAGCCCGCCTTTTCACACGCTGCGGAATAACCGGAGACGGGAAAGACGGACTTGTACGTATATGGACAAGCCGTATGGATGCTGCAAGTGTACTGGTTGGACAGAATGACAGGAGTTCAATCCTGCTGTGAGAAACCTCAAACAGTGTAATCAGAAACAGATAAAAGCCACTTGAACCTGCTCTTCAGTCAAACTGTCTGAGAATGATCTCATGCCAACCCTACAAAACATTGCAACATCTTTCCCGTAGTCCGATCATTCCGGTGATCAGGTAGAGACATGCAGGCCTATTCCTGCACATATACGAGTAACGGCATATTTAATTTTTTGGCTCCATGATTCGTTACAATGTATGATCGCGAACCTGAATGTAAAAGGTTAAACATAACTGACAATGTTAGAAGTATACCGAATCGACGGCGTGAAATAAAGAAGTATTTTCATGGAAGTTGCGGAAACTTGTCTTAATTTGCAAACAGGGGGTGATTGGAATCTATTTTTTATGTACAATATGAGAACGGAAGCGCGGATCTGAACGGAGAATGGATGGAAACGCGGCCTACATTTTGAATTGAATGATCAAAGGAGATATGCAAACATGAAAGGCGTACTTAACGAATTCAAGGAATTTGCCGTCCGCGGCAACGTCATCGACCTGGCGGTCGGTGTCATTATTGGGGCTGCTTTTGGTAAAATCGTCACATCCCTTGTGAATGATATCATCATGCCCCCGGTTGGAAAACTGATGGGTGGAATCGACTTCAGTCAGAAAATCATCAACCTGGACCGGGATATCAAAACAGCAAACGGACAGGACATCACCACCCTCGCTCAAGCCAACGAAGCTGGGGCTACCGTGATTGCTTATGGACAGTTCATCAACGTCATGATTGATTTTCTTATCGTTGCGTTCTGTATCTTCATGCTTGTGAAGGGCATCAACTATCTGAAAAGCAAAGAACACAAAAAGCCCGAGCCGCAAAAAACGACCAAGGCTTGCAAGTATTGCCTATCGGAAATTCCAGCCGCAGCTACCCGCTGCTCACACTGTACTTCAGAACTGGAAGCTGAAGGCACCGGCGCTCTAGCATAATTACAATGAACGTTTAAAGACGCACCGAGTTGAATTACGGATAAATCCTGATGTGGGGGACAACCTCTTACTTGCTAGGGTTTATGTATGAAAAGCTAGCCATATGGGCTTCATTAACTATGGGTTGCGTAGCTTAAAGGTTTGAAGGTTCCACCGTAAAGGTGGGGCCTTTTTTGTGCCTATCATACATGTATTACATATGCTCCCCCATGAATTTCATTTGCGGCCATGCTCATGAATTAGAAACGGCGTGGCAGCAAATGCTCCAGGATCGACTTCAGATCTTTATCTTCTTTGTAAACTTCTTCCCCAGTATCAAGCTCTGTCACACGAATATATTCAAAGTTGGCCGAAGCATCCACTGGCTTGAACAACAACTGGGCCTCATCTTCCAAACGTACATTAAATCCCATATCCTTAAACATGCTGCTTAACTGACTGTTAGCCGGTTCCTGACCTTGCCCTACAAATATAAGTCCTCTAAGACTTTTACGTTCCTGAGGTTGCGGATAAATCACCTGAAAGTGTACAATGCATTCCATACGATGGTTCCCCTTTCGTTTAAAACATACTTTGTGAAATTTTGAACTTTAAAATCTGCTATATAAGGAGATACGTTTCATGACCCCAGAACGTTTCGACATTTATGACGATCAGCAAAATTGGATCGGCACTTCACTCCGCAGCGAGGTCCATGCCAAAGGATATTGGCACCGTTCATTCCACTGCTGGATCGTGCGTGACGAAGGCGAGCAGCGACGGGTCCTTTTTCAGCGGCGGCGTGATATTAAGGATACCTTCCCCGGATGTTACGACATTACAGCAGCAGGTCATCTTACCGCAGGTGAACAACTGCAAGACGCCAGTCGTGAGCTGGAGGAAGAACTGGGTGTTTATACTCCATTCGAGGCACTAACCTATCTACTCACGGCTACACAGCAGCTCCAAGGAGAGGTGCGTGGTGTCCCATTCATAGATCGGGAATTCAGCGCCGTCTATGGATTATGTCTGAACCAGCCGCTCGAAGCCTACGTTCTGCAGCCTAGCGAGGTGGATAGCCTGTATGAAGTGCCGCTGGATGATCTACTCGCTTTGTTTCGTAATGAGATCGAAGTCATTCAAGCTACCGGAGTTCAGACTCAGCCGTTGATATCACCGCCACATTCCATCGGTCATAAGGACCCGTCAAGCAGTGATCATGCAGCTGATGAACCGGAACGTATCGTTCGCGAGATTCGGGCAACGGAATTCGTACCCCATGGTACAGCTTATTATACGGACGTGCTGGAAGCTCTGTATCACGTGCCCAAAGAATGATCGTGTACAATCCTGTTCAACCCGATCCAGTTCAATCGAATGTTCATAGCTTCATTTTCTCAAAAATAGCATAACTTCATACCTTTACTATCGACTTGACTAGGAACAGATGCTGTGACGAACATCACTGTCATATCTCAAACCAGCACAAACAGGCGTCTGCCTTCGGGCAGCGCCTGCTTTATGTACACACGTATTCGTTTCGTCAAGATAGGTACCTATGTGCTGGCATGTTCACTCCATCAGAGGTGAATTAGTCGCCGATCTGTCTAGCTCTGGTCAACCTCTCCTGAAGGAGAAGACCAATAACGCGCAGAGAGTTCTTCGTACCGGTGCCCATAGCGGGACTCCAGTTCCTCCCCCATATCCTGTTCCAATTCGTACAACACCAGCTCTTGAGCAAAATGATTCAGCAGCAGCCCGGTCATTACCGGATGCTCCGTAACTAGTGCCTGTGTGGCGCATGATTCACCGCGCATGCCTAACATGCACCAGCGGCGATCGACCACCAGGGAAAATTTCCGACCATTACCTGTACCATACATAGGCAAACCCGGCCAAGGGACAGGCTGATCAAGCATGCCTTCGCCACCATCACACGACCATAACAGCCGCACACCCCGAGCTTCAGCCTGCTGTAAGTCATTACGTAGCAACTCTGCTTCTTCACGCCAAACGTCTACGACAATCTCATGCTGAGCCTCGGCCAATTCACGGCTCAGATTCTCAAACACATTTTTGTCACCTTCGACGTTATAGAAGACAGGCTTCTCCGGTTCACTCTTGGGCATGCTGCTCTGGACATAATCCAGCGAGGTACGCATTTGATCGGAGATCATACGTGTCATCTCCTCCGGCTTCAGCACACTATACTTCGCTGGTTCCCCCGGACTACACCGCAAGAACCCACGCTGCTCCAGCCGTTGCAGGGTCGCATATACATTGGAACGGGACACGCCCAGCCGCTTCGCAACCTCATATCCCGAGGCTGATCCCTGACGAGCGAGTTCCACCATAATTTTAGATTCCATCTCGGTAAATCCGAGATGACGCAAATGATGCAGCAGTTGGTCCATATTCCCGTCCCCCCATGCTGTCAGCAACCCGCACTGCCTCACACTGATGCGGCAGTGCTTCTACTGCATCAGATCAGATCTGTTCGGCACCACAGCGCGGGCACCACTTCGACCCTTTGGGTAGCTCGGCTGCACAAATCTGACAATTCACCATTTCACGTGACACTTCGGTCTGTACGTCCACCGTATTCACGATCGGGTTGTTTTCTTTCCAGTAGCGGATGCGTTCGTCCAGTTCCTGCTGACGCTCACGTTCCCGTTGCATCTCTTCATCTCTGCGACGTTCCCACTCGGCATCAAACGCTTCCTTTTCTTCCTGGGTAAATTCCGTACTGTTATATTCCGATTCCGTTTCCAGATCCGCTATGGACGGAATGACCGTATGGTACGGCTCGTCTTCCTCCAGTTCCAACTCAGGTGGCGCATCGTAGAAGTCCGGCTCTGGAGTTGGGGTCTGAGCTACAGCTGCCTCCTGTCTTGCGGCTGTGGTGGCTCCTGCAACTCCTGCTGCTGCTACTTTGGGCGCTGCTGTCTTGAGTTCACCCAACTTGCGTCCGCATTTAGGGCAGAAGTTGGCATCCAGGGAAGCGACGTGTCCACACTCGCACAACCGTTCGTTCTTGAGTTGTGCAATCTTGTTGCGCAGACCATCAATCTCGTCCTGCAATTCGTCGCAGAGCTGCGACAGATCCACCATCTCTTTTTCTGCACGCGTCATATCCTGTGCCCGATAACCCTCATAGAAGATGCGACCCATATCTGTAAAATGGACTTCCTGTTCCTGTTGCAAGCCCACAATCTGGTTGTTCAGTTTCCCAATCTCAACGGCGTGTTGGGCACGCTCTGTTGCTTTGTTCGCTCCGTCTTTGATGCGCTGAAGCAGTTTCATGACCATTCCTCCTCTGTCCCGTCAAAACCAATATTATCATTTCTATTTAGTAGTAAATTAGCATATTACATCCTTCATGCAAAATGCTCAGGCATATAACTTATACGATATCATGCCAAAAAGTTGCGTAATCTCGTGCAGGTGCCCGTTTTATACCGATACTGGATGAAATCGGGGGCTTTCGTCAAGACCATATGTTCGGGTATAATGAAGCTTTGGCCCTACTTAACCGCCTGATTAGGCGACTAACTCTATCATACCAATTTACAATGCGATTGTGAAAAGGGCAAATGGTTTACTTTTAGCCGGGATAGTCCTATCCCTGAATGCATACAGAGGTGGATGAAACATGTTAAGTCCGAACTCAACGTTCTACCCCCGTCCGCTCGGGGTTACCCCGGCGGCGTCCCTGCCCCAGTCCCCGTCTGCTCCGCTGGAGACCAGTCGGCAACTCGTGGGTAATGATCAACAGGATGCCTTTTATTTTCGTTCTCTGGAAGAGGCAGGCATCAAGTTAAACGCACCACAAATCTCGGCAGTCCGTCACGGCAGAGGACCGATTCTGACGCTCGCCGGAGCCGGTTGTGGCAAAACAACTGTACTGGCTGCAAGAGCCGGCTACCTCATAGAGGTCAGTGGCGTACATGCAGGCAGTATCCTGCTGGTGACGTTCACGAACAAGGCCGCCACCGAGATGAAAGACCGGATCGCCGCATTGCCAGGCATACGTCCGGCAGCCGCGAGAGCCGTACAGGCTCGCACCTTCCACTCTTTTGCGCTGACATTATTGCGTCATTACGGTGTGCAGGAAGAGATCTTTGGCGAGTCACGAGCCCAGCATACGGTGCTGAAGATGCTTCTTCGCCAAAATGGCATGAGTGAAGCCTTCCAGCCTGAAAGTCTGCTGGCCATGCTGTCCGCATGGAAGATGCAAGGATCGGAAACAACCGACTTGCCTGAAAAATCGCAGGAAGAACGCGATGCCAAGCGTGTTCTGCTTGGTTACGAAGCCTGGAAGCAGGATCGCGGCAAAATGGATTTTGATGATATTTTACTGCGGGCAGCCGCGCTACTTCGTGATCCTGCTGTTCTGGGGCCGCTTCAGAAGCGTTTCCAGTACATTATGGTGGATGAGTTCCAGGATACCAACCATCTGCAGTATGAAATTGTGCAAAAACTGGCTTCCGCTCACCGCAATCTGATGGTTGTGGGAGACGATGACCAGACGATCTATACCTTTAATGGCGCACGCCAGGAATCAATTTTGGAATTCGATAAAGTATACCCCGGTGCACGCATTGTGACGCTGGATATCAATTATCGTAGTGATGCACGCATTCTGGGACTCGGAAGTGAACTGGTCGCCCGCAATAAACGCAGACGTGACAAACGGCTACGTGCCGCTGGAAACCGCGGCGATGCCCCCCGTTTCGCTACACCCTCCAATGCGGAGGAAGAAGCAGCGTGGGTCGTAAACCAGCTGTGCCAGCAGGTTGAAGAAGGACAACACACCTATCGCGATATTGCGATTCTTCACCGGACAGCCAGCAGCAGCCGGGCTGTATTCGAGCAGCTTGTGCTGAAAGATGTACCTTTTGTACAGCATGGTGCTTCTCCGGTGTTCTATGACCAGTCTCTCATCAGACCCCTGATGGATCATCTGCGTCTGTCCCTTGACCCACGAGCCATGGATGCTCTTCCAAGTGCACTGGGTCCGCTCTACGTCTCACGCGATGCGGGTCTGGAATGGATACAGCGTTGTGAACAACAACAGGCGAAGAAATATCCGCTCATCCATCTGGTGAAATGGGAAAAGCTGAAACCATTTCAGCAGGAACAGGTCAAAGAACGCATCAAACTGATCAAATCACTGCACAAACTAAAACCCATCATCGCCATTCAGGAGATGCGCAGGCAGTTCTACGACAAGTATATGGAAAGTGGTGATCCCAGCATCTTCACCCACTATAAGGAAACGATGCTGGAAACTCTGGATGAATTCGAAGCTGCTGTCAAAAAATTCGAAACGGTAGAAGAGTTCATCCAATTCGCGGATGAGCTGTCCCGCAGACACCGTGAGATGGAATCTTTGCGTCGTGCGCAGGATAGTGACGCGGTACAACTGATGACGATCCACCGGGCCAAAGGACTGGAGTTCCCTTGTGTGTACTGGATCGGAGCCAGTGAAGGCATTGTGCCTCACAGTACCGCACTGCGTCAGGATATTCCTGAGGATCAGAAAGCTGCACTTGCTATGCAGCAGACAGACGCCGAGCTGGACATGGCGCTGGAAGAAGAACGCAGACTCGCCTATGTTGCCATCACACGGGCCAAGCAGTACTTGTATGTCACCTCACCGGCGAGCCATCACGGAAAACCAGCGGATGTGTCCCGTTTCCTGCTTGAAGCCTTCGGCATGGAAGTACCGGACAAACGCAAACCTCGTGAGGAGAGCCGGACGAGCAGTCAGGCTTCATATGGTAAAGGCAACGGACAGTATGCCCGCTCGTCCGGCTCAGGTGCCCGTTCAGAAGGTCGGGATGCGGCACAGCGTCGTGCCATCAGCCACAGTGACCGTCGTGACTACGAGGTCCACAACGAACGTGATGAGGATCGCCTCGGTGAACGGCGTGGCAGTGGTGAAATTCGCAACCATAAGGCATTCAGCACTCCGGGTGTGAGTCAGACAGCTGCAAGTTCCTCCAGTTCACATTCGCACACTTCAGGTTCAGGGAATGCTGAGCGTACGGAGACCGTTGCGGTATGGAAGTGCAGTTCATCCACCTGTAAAGCGTGGCTAAGACAGAAGCCAGCTGTACCTTCTTCAAAAACAAACAAGAAGGCATCCTCAGGCCCTCCCGCCTGTCCCCTGTGTTCAGGATTGATGGAGGCCGGCACCCGCCAGGTGCCCGTAACGGGGAGATTTGGGAAATAACTCAAAGGAAGAGGTCCCTTATGGAGTTAGCGATGAACCATCACTCGTGTCATGGCTGGTCATATGTGACTGAACATGTGGATGAGTAAATAACACACGAGCATAGTAGCTCGTTTCAGGGCGCTTTTTGCTGTTTATTAACAGTAGAAGCGTCTTTTTTCCATTTCAGAATGGGGGTTGGAATATGCAGGACGGCAAACAACATCTGTATGTATCGGTAACACATAATCTTATTGAGCAAACAAAGAACGAATCTACACCCTTTGAGGTGTTGGTGGATGACGAACAGTTGGGCCGATTGAAAGATCTGATGAAGGTGCTGGAGGATGACGATGCCTATACATTGCAACGGGCTCCGGTACCCTACAAATCAGCAGACCACGATGAGGCAACAGAGCAATTTTCGGATGGCATGACCTTGCTGTACACCTTTCTGTATGACCACGGCACGCCGGATACCCGGCAGGCAATTGAAACCATGAACGTGCTTCCAAGGCTGCAGGATACGGATTATGATGACCCTGGATACGAGAATTCACCACTGAATAAATGACCTGATGCCAAAAAGCATGCGTAACCGCAGATCACGCGGAAGACGCATGCTTTTTAATATGCCGAAGGACAACTGCCATGTAAAATGAACTCAATCCAGACGAATCTCCTGCCCTTTCTCAGCGGATTCGTAGATTCCGCACAACATGCGCGTGGAAGCCACACCATCCGCAATTGGGCTGATCGGCTCTGTACCGTTCAGGCAGCAATCCACAAAGTGGTCAATCTGGTTCTGGAATGCACTATGAATATGGAGACCCGTATTGTCCGTCTGGGGTTCAATATTCAGGATGGTATTATTTTTCTCCGTGACGATCAGTGTCTCCGGCTCCAGTTCGAACCCACCACGCTCGCCGTATAATTTCACCGAAGATTCATCTCCGCGTGCATGCAGGGTAAAGCTCACATCCACCGCCAGCGAAGCCCCGTTTTCAAACCGAATAAGTGCATTCGCCATATCTTCTACGTCATTCACAGCTGCGCTGTAGTCGGCTGCTTTGTAAAAAGAAAGATGTTCGATATGGGCACGATTGCCCAACTTCCGATACGTATTACCACTGACCGAAACAGGTTTCGGCCTGCCCATGAGGTACCAACATTGGTCGATAATATGTACGCCGAGATCAATCAGGGGGCCACCGCCGGAACGGCTTTTATCAGCAAACCAACCGCCTGGATTGCCGTGACGCCGCAGAATGGAGGCTTTGGCATAATACAGTTCACCAAACTCCCCGGCATCAATGAATCTGCGCATCATCTGCATATTGTTATCATAACGCCGCACAAATCCAACGATAAAGGTACGTCCACTCTTCTTCACCGCTTCTTCAATCCGGAGCGCATCTTCCACATTGGTTGCGACCGGTTTCTCCAGCAACACATGCTTGCCTGCCTCCAGTGCAGCAATGGCAAATTCGGCGTGTGTATTATTCCAGGTACAGATACTGACGGCATCCACATGCGGGTCCTCCAGCATCTCCCGATAATCGGTATACACGGATTGGGCATCATACTTCTGCGCAGCAGCCTTAGCCCGTTCTTCGTTCAGATCGCAGATGGCATAGATGACGGCATCCTCGTTTTTGGCATAACACCTCATATGAAGATCTGAGATTGATCCTGTACCGATCATTCCGATGTGCAACATTTGTTTCGTGCTCATCATCGTCCTCCCTTCCTTTTCCACAGCTTCCACAACATCATTATTGTCTAGTCTGCCCGCAGCATGCCTTCGTAAATACCCGGCGTTGAATTTTCAATCTTCACGGCACCCAGCGTCCGGGCATAGAAATCCACAGGTCCCGCTGATCCGATAATCGCATACCCGTAACCGTCCGCCTTCATCGCATGCATAGAGGCCAGTAACAGGGCTGTGCCTACACCTTTGCCCCTTGCATCCTGGCTCACACCTGTCGGTCCGAAGAAGTTGCGACATGTCGCCTCGTAACAGGCAAATCCAATCATTTTCCCATGCTCAACCGCAATATAACAGGACACCGGCTGACGCGCAAAAGCGACATCACATTCATCCACCCAAGCCTGACTAAAATGTGACCTCACCCAATCCAGTACAAGCTGTTTCTCTGGGGCAATAGCTCTTCGAATCACAATGGAGGATTTCTCCAGAATTCTAAGTCCACTCTCTTGCTCCGGCAAACGATAGAGCGCTACCAACATATCACTCATCTAATCCGTTCCTCCTCGTACTTGAATGTGAAATAGGACAAAGGTTTGGCCACTTACCTGAAATTAACCTGATCCTACTGCGGATAACCTGCAATACAAGCGATATTTCTAATTTAAACTAACCTACCGCTTACATTCATTGCATTTCAACTGCAACACTTAGATGATTTGTCCCGTCTATTAACTTGAAGCGCGGCCCTAAGGAAGATTTTACCGCGTCAGTACACAGATTAGAAGGGATGAATATTGATGAACAACAACATGAAAAAAGTAAGTGCACTGATGGCCCTATCCATGGCATTGGGTGGTGGAGCCGCTTATGCAGCAACATTGGACAACACAAAACCAGTCCATCAAACATCCGTTTCAGCAGATAGTAACGCAGTGAGTGTAGTAAACGTATCCGTGAATGGTGCAACCATCTCTGATGGTTATTGGAACAAAGATGGCAAAGTAGCCATGATCCCGCTGCGTGATCTTACCGACGCACTGGGTATTGAACTGGAATGGAATAAAGAAACTAAAACTGCTGAGCTGACTCGCGGTGCTCTCTGGACACAGGTAATCACAGGCAAGGATCAATATTCCGTGAATAAAATGTCGCTCACGCTGGGTACAGCGCCCGAAATCACAGGCGGCAAATTGTATGTGCCGGTTTCTTTTGCTGAGAAAGCACTGCATGGACAAGTGAACACAACGGGGAATCAAGTGACTATCTCTAGTGAAGAGGACGTGAAGACGGTTACTGAACGTGGTGTAATTACCAGAATCTCGAACCAAGATAAATATAAGTCCATCCAGATTGGCGGTGCAGGTACGGATGGTATTGTGCTCAATCTGAGCGATGAGACAAAATTCATCTCAGTTGAGGGAAAAGAGATTGCACTGACTGATCTGGCCATTGGCATGAACGTGGAAGCTGAGCATTCCCTGATCACCACCCGCAGTCTGCCACCACAAACGCCGACCTATACAGTCACTGTGCTGGATGACGCTGCGGAATCACAATTGAAAGACGTTCTGGGGACAGCTGGTACGATTGAAAATGTAACAACAGCTGAAGGCAGCATCTCACAGATTGAGATTACAGGTACACGGTTAACAGAAACAGCTCCTGACCATGTCGTGCTGAACATTGCTAAAGACACGCTGATCGTGAACCACGAAGGTGAAACGGTGAAAGCTGAAGAACTCACCAAAGGCGCTAAAGTCATTGGGTTCTACAGCCCTATGTTGACACGCAGCCTGCCTCCAATCGGAACAGCTTGGAAAGTGGTTGTTGAAACACCTGCAGCAGAGCTGGAAGCGAAATAATACGGTTGGAAAAACGTCTGGCTGAAACACATGTTATATGTTGTTGCAGACGACCGTGTGCATCGCTTAGCGCGGGGTCATGAGTGTGGAGCGTCATAATGACCAGCCATCCGCATGTAGCTCCTGGCGCGCGGTGTAATGAGTTTGGCGCATCAAGAGCTCAGCCGTGCGGTCAGGCGGCGAAGTCAATTCAAAATAACCTTATCCACTTGTCTTTTGACAGGTATGGATAAGGTTGTTTTTTTTGGTTTTGGTTTTTAGTTTTTGTTTTTGTTTTGGTTTTTTAGAGTGTGTCTACAAACTGCTTCAAACCGAAGGGTATCTGAAACTTGTCCGGAGCAGACACATGCGATGTGCACTGCATACGAAATACATTGCTTACCGAATGTAAGAGCAAGCGGAGTTAACGCTAACGAATCTGAGGCATCTAATTCAAGGATTTGAAGTACCCGCAGAAATCTAAGGAATCTCAGGCACGCTAATTTGAATTAATAGCGGTTTATAGCATTTTTATCAGAGTAATTTGGGAAATAACGTGTCTGATGTTCCTTACATTTTAGCTAGAGGACCTTATCGCCAAATAAGACGTCCTGGGTTCCTTAGAAATCATCCGGATAACCGTCAGAATCAATCGGCTGTGACTTCATCTTCAACAATCGCTTCCACTTCAATCTCAACCATCAACAAGGGATCAATGAGTGCGCTAACTTCAACCATGGTGGCTACAGGCTGGATCTGTCCAAAAAATTCACCGTGCGCCTTGCCAACTTCCTCCCATCTGGAGATATCGGTCACAAACATCCGGGTTCTCACCACATGCGACATGTCAGCCCCCAGTTCTTTCAGTGCATTCTCGATCGTCTGCAAAACGAACCTTGTCTGTGCATGCGGATCACCTGCCCCAACAACTACACCATCTTGCATCGCGGTTGTACCCGCCACTTCAATTCGGTTCCCTACACGGATGGCACGGCAATATCCCACCAATGGTTCCCATGGGGAGCCCGTAAATACCTGCTGTCTGCTCATTCTCTCGTCCCTCGCTTTGGTTGTATTTGTCTCTTCAGATTAAACTTGAATTATATCAGTCCCCCAGTATCTCGGACAATGGAATCAAGTTTAATTCTATCTTAACTCCAACATCATTTTTGAACAGAAAAAAATCCCCTGAATGACTGCCCATTGATTAGATCAAGGACGGTTCATTCGGGGATTTATGAGAAATAGTATCTTGTCTTTTTCTTTAAGGATGAAACATCCAAATTACAACTTGATATTAGCCTCATCGAAGTATTCTTCTAGAGTTAACCCACTCTTCGCCACATCCGGTGCCAAATCTGTACCGATGTACCGGATATGCCAAGGCTCATAGACGTAACCTGTGGTATCTTCTTCACCTTGCAGATAACGGATGACATATCCGTATTCTGCAGCATGTTCAGCCAACCACTGGCCTTCCTTCGATGTGCCAAATACCTCTTCCAGCACATTGCCCACACTCGGACTCGATACATCGATGGCAAGACCCGTCTGATGTTCGCTTCGGCCTGGCACAGAACTCACACGATCTGTGTATTCTTGACCTTTGGTTTTGACATTATTGTTATAGATGGATACCTGACGCTGATATGAACGATAACCGGACACCGCACGAAGCTCAATGCCATCCGCTTTTGCACCTGCAAACAACTTCTCCAGCGCCTCCGCAGCTTCCTTGCGCATATGCCGCTTCTCGTGTGGTTCGTCGAAGGAGAACGGTACATTCGGCTCTACCAGATCGTCCGGCTCGTAACCGTCAGGCAGACTCCGTTGTTTGTTCACAATGACGGTCATAGACTCGGCATTGGTCACCACAGATTGTGCATCAATCGTCGTTTGCAGTGCGCTGATACTGCGTTTCTCCAGCAATGGATCCTCCGCTGTCCCACCATTCCCATTGTCCGAAGAGCCCTGCCCTTCGCCCGCTGAAGCATTCCCAGACTCGCTATCCGTGCCTTCACCGTTGTTGCCAGAAGATGATGTGTCATCACCGCCAGCATTGTCGCCATCCGTTCCTTTATCCTCCGTAAAATGAACCGTTGTGCCGTCCGTCTCCTGTTGTGTGTTACCTGTTCCATTCGGATTCTGACTCTCCTCTGTGCCTGAACCGTTCTGGCACGCGGCAAGCAATGCTCCGCATATCATCAATGAGGACAGCATAACCACCATGCGGCGCTGTCTTCCTGTAGTTGATTTCATGTAAAAACTCCTATCGCAATAATATAAACGTTATATAGTTCTCTGCGTGCAATGTTCCCTGCGACAGTATACCTTAATTGGGAGCGAAGCTCCACCGGTAAAGACCTCCTTTAGAAGAGATCCGAATGAACATATACGGGCTGTACAGCCTGTATGATCGTTTTTTGGACTTTTAGAGCAACATCCCCGTGCTGTACACAATAGAATTAAAATGGGAATATACCTTCATATATCCAATATGCAAAAAATTGATTATACCGAGATGCACTTTATTAATGAGCATTAGCATTGTTGGATAAAGACAAAATTCATCTTGTATCGGGAAATGAATTAAATCAAATAATGCAACATGCTGCAATAAAAACAAGCAGGGGTGATCTGAGATCTCCCCCGCTCTAGTGAGTGCATCATTTGGTTGCCGGGCTGTCCGTCTTCTTCTGGACAGCCTGCCACATCCGCGCGGCTACACGCTCGCGGATCAAATCCAGCCCTGCGGTGGCCGGCACGCCCGGCAGCAGCGCAGTCAGCTCCGGCAAGACCGGCGGCTTGCCCGGCTGCGCGAGGCGCACCTCAACGGCGCCAAAGCCCGGCCCCGGCTGGTGCATGGCGCCGTCCGCGGCAGCCTCGGCGATCCACTCGCCGACGGCAGCGCCGCCTTCGCCGCCCCGCACTTGCGGGCGGCCAGCCGTTTCCGCTGCGCGGCCGGGGCCGCTGGGATCATGGGCGAGTTCCTCCGCCCATGCCCCCAGCACGCCGGCGAGCAGCGCTTCGCGCGGCAGGCCGGCGTGCGCCAGCTGCAGCAGCGGCTCGGCCGCGAGGCGCGCAGCTACGGCGCGCTCAGCGGCCTCGGCATGCGCGCAGCCCGGGCGGCCGCAGGTGCATGCCACGGCCGCACTGGCCGTTGCTGCACCTGGCGAGCCCTCGGGCGCTTGCGCAGCCGGCAGCAGCCCGGCGAGCTCCTCGGACGCCGGGCCGCCGCGCAGCAGGGCGTACAGCGTCAGCGGGCGCTTGCGCAGCTGAGCCAGCACAGCCTCGCGCTGGGCTTCGCTCAGTCGGGCGGGCGTTCCCGTGACCGTGAACATGCCTGCGGCCGATCCGGTCTTGCCCTCAACAGCGGAAGCGGAAACGGAAACTTCCTGGTCGGCTTCCGCTGCTGTATTTACTTCTGCTGTCCATCCACCGGGGGACATATGCAGCTCGATCTTCCATTTTTCGCTCACAATAATCCCCCTTTCTCATCATCTATATTCCTCTGAGTGTTCAAGGTCACAGCCACGTCTCACCCTGAAGAGAAATCAGGCCACGCAGCTCATCATCCGACATCTCGGTAAGCCAATTCTCACCCGAACCAACGACCTGCTCGGAGAGTGCCTTCTTGCTCTCAATCAGTTCATCAATCCGTTCCTCCAGTGTTCCCTGACAGATCAGCTTGTGCACCTGCACGTTGCGATTCTGCCCAATTCGGAATACACGGTCCGTCGCCTGGTTCTCGACCGCGGGATTCCACCACCGATCATAGTGAACCACGTGACTCGCGCGTGTCAGATTCAGACCTACACCTCCAGCACGAAGAGATAGAACAAACATGGATGGTCCCTCTCCTTTTTGGAAAGTCTCCACCATATCGTCTCTTTGCGACTTCGATACACCGCCATGCAGGAAATAAGGTTCTTCCTCGTATCGCTGTTTCAACCTCGACACTAACAGATCTCCCATGGCAACATACTGCGTGAAGATCAGGGCAGATTCCCCGTTATCACGGATGGCGTCCAGCAGTTCAAGCAAACGCTCCATCTTACCGGATGCCTCAGCCTTGCCATGGTCTTTCCGAGTGCTGTCCGCCAGCACCGGATGGTCACAGATCTGCTTGAGCTTGGTCAGAGAGGACAGAACAATTCCCTTACGGGCGATGCCATTTCTGCCATCCAGACCACCCATCAGATCGTCCACCACACGTTGATACAACACCGTCTGCTCCGGGGTTAGAGAACAATACGATTTCAGTTCAAGCTTCTCTGGCAGATCCTTGCGAATATCCGGATCACTTTTCAGCCTGCGCAGCATGAATGGAGATACCAAACGATGAAGCTCACGCAATGATGCTGCATTTTCTTCAGATGGTCCCAGTCCCGTATAACGCTGACGGAACGATGAAGCGGTGCCCAGATACCCCGGATTGAGGAACTGAAAAATCGACCAGAGTTCGCTCAATCGGTTCTCTACAGGCGTTCCTGTCATCGCAATACGATGAAGTGTAGACAGACGCATCACACTTTGCGCTTGCTTGGTACGGTAGTTCTTAATATATTGTGCCTCATCCAGCACAATGGTGGACCAGTGCAACGAAGCCAGATCCGGTCCATCTCTGCCTGCCAGATGATAGGTCGTCAGTACAATGTCATGCGTCTGCGCTTCTGCCTGGAATTCGTTCCCGTGCAGCCGTTGTCCGCCATGATGAATATATAGCGACAGATCCGGGGCAAACCGCTTCAGCTCACGCTGCCAGTTTCCAAGCAGCGAGGTAGGACACACAATAAGTGCAGGCAGATGAACAGGCTGCTCATGCGTGTGCTGATCCGCCGGGAAAGAATGATCTGATCCATTCAACAGCTCATTCTCACGGGCTTCCTCTTCGGCTGCCTGGCGTTCCTCGTGTTTGCGGTCCAGCAGACAGGTAATTACCTGAATCGTCTTCCCAAGTCCCATATCGTCCGCGAGACATACGCCAAAGCCCAGCTCACGCATCGCGGATAACCATTGGTAACCTCGTTCCTGATAAGGTCTGAGTTCACCATGCAATTCTGCCGGAACCTGCCGAGGCTCAATGCTGCGAAGCACCTGTCCATCGAGCAGGAAAGCAAGCATCCCATCAGATTCGGCACCAAAGACGGAGAGGCCCTTCCATGCGGAATCCTCCCCTTCATCCGCTGCCAGATGCAGCCATTCGGAGAGAGGCATATATTGTTCTTCTTCTTTTTTCATATAACGCAGGACTTGGCGAATCTCTTTTGTATCCACTTCAATCCATTCACCACGGAACATAACATACGGAACTGTGGATTCAGCCAATGCTGCCAGTTCCTCCGCCGTGACCGGTTTACCATCCAGCATAGGCTCCGCTTTGAAAGCAACCAATTGTTCCATGCCCAGTGCCGATGTGGCTCCAGGCAACCGCTCTGTTCCCCGATTCAACATCTGCAGACGCAGTCCCGCACGACGTTTCCCGGCTCGACTCCACCTTGAAGGCATGAGAACGGTTATCCCGGCCTTCTGCAAACGTGGAACCGCATGCGTGAGAAACTCAAAGAAACCCTGCTGCTCCAGCTTAATTTCCTCCGGACGAGCGGTAAGCAGCGCCGTCTCCAGTTCAGGTGCCATTTCTGCTGCTTGCCCGAGTGCCATCAATAATTGCTCTGCCGCCGAGGTATATAACACCTTCCCCCGGTCCAGATCTCGCTCTGGATGTGCCCAGATCGTCCGTGCAGGCAACCTCAAGCTTGGTTCCTGCTCACTGTCCGCCCAAAAGCTGATCCCCCAGATCGTTTCATGTTCGCCCAGCGGTGGCTCCAAGCGGAGCACCAGCTTCAATTGGCCTTCAGCAGGTGCCATCTCTTCTGCTCCCACGATTGGCATTGACGTTCCACCAACTTCTTGCAACGTATGAATAAACGCTGTCATATCGTCCGTCGGCCCTTGCACCGTCACAGGACGGAACATCGAGATCAGACTGTTCCACCAGAGTTCGGCTACTGGCGAAGATCCGCGTCGATATGGGGTGCGGTAACGGGACAGTTCACTGTCCATGCCCTCCAGTTCACTTGTCACTACAGCATGAATCATGCCACTCATGAATGAAAATAATACCGCAGCCCCTGCTTCTTCACGCGTTTCCGGTTCCAATGAAGCATAAGCTCCAGGAGCAGCCAATCCAATCGGAGGCATCGCTTCAGCAAGATCGCGGAAGCGTTCGATGTCCTCCTCCTGCTGCAAGCGTGGCCGCCATACACCTGTTAATGTCTCTTGCCCGGTCCGTCGCCGTGCTCCGGTCTTTGCTGCGAATTCAGCCGATGGAGCAATTGCTCCCCGCAACAGCAGCTCCTGTGTGAACTGCGCTGCTTTGATCCAGTAACGCATCTCTTCTCCAACCTGAATTCCGGCTGCATTTAACAAACGGTCATCCCATTGCAGCAGCAACCTGAAGGCATCCTTAGGCGAGACTGCCAATCCTTCCAATGTGCGTCCCAGCAGTTGACGCCGCTTCGTGTTCTTCGCTTCAGCCGTGTTCCTCAGCGGATTCGGCCAGCGCAGCTCCGCAAGACGCAGAGCGGCAGGCTGAAACAGACGACCCCCGTCGCCAAAATTCAACCTTCTTACCACGTGGCTCCATGCATCCACACGTGGTTCCGATGTTTCACCGGAAAAACAAAAAAATACGTCACCAAGCCATACTCCATACAGCGATTGCATCATTAAAGTCTCCCGTCATCCCTTCGCATTGTTACTCTCCATCATATACGAAAATGACCGGATTTAAAAACCTTTGCCCACAAAAAGTGGTTATTCTGATGGTTAGGGGGTGTCTCAAAACGCCCTAGAGGCACAAAAAAATGTCCCTTCACCCTAAAAGCGGATGAGGAACATTTGGGTAAACCGAAGGATAATACTGAATATTGAAAGAATTACGGATCGTTATACTCCTATGATCTGATCAAGCTGCCCAGCAATACATCCAGGTTCAAAATACCTGCACGATGATCTTCACAGAACCCGATCTTGTCAAAAACGCCAAGCATGAAACGGCGGTGTTCCTCAGCTGGTTCCTCGAAACGATCATAACTTACGACAGAATCGACCATATCTACGATAAGCGGTACAAATCCACCTTTGTAAGGCACCACAATAATACGTGTAGAAGTGGTATCCTCCTGGTCTGGCATGCCTAACAATACACGAAGACTCACCACCGAAACGACCTTACCGTACAGCGAAGCAAAACCTCGGATCTCCGGGCTTCCAAATGGAACTGTTGTTACCTGTACCATTCTGATGATCTCATGAACTTCATCAATTCGTAGTGCAAAGATCTGGTCTCCTACCGAAAAATTAATATATTGCATTCCCTCGTCCATAGTTATCCCCATATCCTCTCATTCCGTATAATCAGATCATTATAAAATATAAAAACAAAACCACATGAAGAGCACTTTATTTGGCTAAGTGACCTGCTTGTGGTTCGCATTCACCAAGTCACCACAGGTACTTTCGTCCCACTAGATGTTACTTTGGTGTATCGGTTATTTTTGATCAAATGTTTAGGCTTCAGATCAATTTTGCCAACTTCAACAGACGTTGCATTACGGTTGCTGTCTCCGCTCTGCTCATTTGCCCTGCTGTGGAGGGTGGTGGAAATCAGTCGTTTTAATATTGAGCGTAAGTAACCTGACATCGGATTAAAAAATTATATTCAAAAAAAGACCAAAGATCAGCTTTATGCCGATTTTTGGTCTTTTTTATCCCCATATATTATGGATCTGTTTCTATGTTTTCAAATACTTGGAACAAAAAAGCGTTATTCCTGTGGATAACTTGTTTAATTACTCCAAAACGACTGTTTTATCGCATGAAAACACGAGTTATACCTGATTTGTGGATAAGTTGTGCACATATTGCACACATGCTGTGGATATCTTTGGCGTTTCATGTGGATATTCATTAATTTAATGTGGACATGTTGTGTATTTGTTTGTAAATCTGACGTAAAATCCGAATTTCCGCTTCAGTTATCCATTACTGTGGACACGTTGTGGACATGCCCAATTTCCTTCGCTGTAGTTATTCGACCAATTCACCCTGACGCATGATCAGCCTGTCATCGATGTACACGTCCGGCTTTTGTACAACTGCATCAATATGAACACCTGCGGCAATCGTTCCACCAAATGTATTATTGCTGCCAAAGGCCACATGAATTGTGCCGTACACCTTCTCATCTTCCAGCACCACACCCGTGATTCGTGCCTTGTTATTGGTACCGATCCCGAATTCGCCGAGAAAACGACCATCCCCCTCACCCAGCGTTTCCAGTAATTGAGCCCCATCAGGTCCTTCAGCTGACACCAACCGTCCTTCACTAACGGTCAATAGCATCGGTTCACGGAGTGCCCCAATTCCAGCAACGGAACCATCTACAACAATACTGCCCTCGCCCTTGCCCTCAACGGGAGCAATATAAGCTTCTCCTGACGGCAAGTTGCCCGATTCACCAGGGTTCAAATACATACCTGTGCTTGGTACACCGTTACGATCTTCAATGGAAAAGGAAAGACTATGGCCCTGCTTCTCTATTCGCACATGGCGACCTGCGGTTAATAGAGCCGTTACCTTCTCGGTCAACGCCTTTACTTGCGAATATTCAGCTGTAATGGCTCCGTTCATAAACATATCCTCTGTCATGCCAGGCATGGTTGCCACTCGGGTCCCTGAAGCAGCGGCTTTTTTGCGTGCTTGGGTATGTGTTACTGAATATTTTGTTACACACACGGCTACATCTGCTCGAATCATGGCCTCTGCAATCGGCGCAGGTGGCTCTTCTCCAGATCTGCTGCGTTCCTTCATGATTAACAGGACCGACTCTGCACCAAGTGCTTTGCCTGCCTCATAGATGGATTCAGCCAGATCCCGTTTCATATCGTCTGCGATAACTACCAGATTCTCTCCGCTACGCAGTCCGAGACATTCGGTTAGCACATTTTTACTGATTTCCACACGTTGCTTGCTCATACATTCATCTCTCCTGTCTTTGGTTCAGCTCTCAAAAGTCGACTTGACCCTTTCGACAATTGGCACGGGATTCCTGCATGTCCAAACCTGAACTCACCTTAAGGTATCGGCCCATTCGGCGAGAATTGCAGCTGTTTCCTTATACTGAAACGTCGGAAAGTAATGTCCATAGGGTACATCTATCCGTTTGACCTGTGAGTTCATATCCTGGGGATAGTGATATTCCTGATCTTGATTGGCCCATACAACTAATACATTCTTGGCATAATGCTGACTTTCCATTTTCGCCCACAACGTTGATCTGGCGCCTTTCCTCTGACCCGAGTGGATCCAGCGCAATAAGTCTGCATGTGCTCCTGCAATGCGAGGGGACTGGAGACTGGAGCGTATTCTCTTGCCCATGGTATCGGCCATAACACTGCTGTCGCCTACGCCGCTATGTGAACTGAACATTTGATTCCAACTTTTCTCCGATCTGCCACGCAGCAGGGAGCGCATCACCCCTCTTGGCAAACGAGAAATCCATCTCAGCACATTCGGATTCGAATTGTTAGCTACTGGCTGAAGCAACCCCAGTCGAATGTCTGTCCGCCCGCTACGCATCTGTGCCGCAGCTGCAATAGCAGCCCCGATCGAATGACCAACCAGCTTCACCGGACCTTCAAACTCGCCAAGAGCCGTAAGCAGTGCATCCACCTGACCTTCAAACGCTTCATCCCCCTGATGCACCGGAGACCGTCCGAATCCAGCGAGATCGATTAACCATACCGGGTTCCCGGTCCGGTCCCTAAGCTGTTTTCCTAAAGGTAACATCTCATCCGCAGATTGAAGCAAACCATGTACAATAATCCAAGGCTCTCCCTCACCCTCCCAACCAAGCATAGCCATATTTCCACTTCGAGACCGATTATAATCTGTCGGAAAACCCTCAGGTAACGGCGTATACCGAAGACGATAGTCTAGATCGGCTGTAACCAGCGGAAGCTGTTCCCGGATGTCCGGCCAGGATTGCCCCATACGTGTGAACAGAGCCTCCGTCTCTTCAACCGGGAATGACCTGTTGGTAATAAAAGCAACCGACTCCGTTGGAACACCACTGATGCGTGAACCACCTGATTTCATGATCCATTGAATCCATGGTAGTGGCACAGCCCCTTTCGGCTTGGGTACGTCCAATTGCTGCGCCAAGAGTTGCAGCAGTTCCTTCATATTGGGATTGTCTTCCCTCCGCGCCAACAGTGGATAAGTTCCTCCGACTGGAGCGGCTTCACTGGATAGAAAAACAAGCGTCTGTGCAACAAGGTCATTCTCCACAAGCGGTAACCAATAGGATGAACCTCCCGGCACTACCGGCATAAGTCCTTTCTGAATCGCCTGAATGAGCAGCCCAATCCCACCCGTTTGCTCGGTTTCACCTGTGGGACGTGGCCCAACCACTGTACTCGGATTTACAACGGATAAGGGATAGTGATGCTGTTCAGCATGCTCGCGAATGTGCAGATCGGCATGGAACTTCATCTCTTCATATGCACTTTCATTGTTATCCACATGCTCAACCTGTAGATAATTCCCCTGTTCATTCCGCTCTCCATAAGGACTCATATAACCAACAACGTGGATAAAGTGTCTCAATCCATGAGTAGAGTGGATTTCCTGTGCTAGCTGTGCCACTTCTCTGGCCCCGTTCATGAATATCTGCTCGGCTACTTTTCGTTCCAAAGTGACGTCCATCGTTCCACCCGCGTGAATGATCACATTTGCTTCAAGAGCACGCTCCCGATCTACTGCGGTAAGGCCAAGACCCGACATGGATAAATCACCTGTAATAAAGGTAATCCGCTTGAAATCCTTCACTCCATAAGCCTTCAGCACAGTTCTGGCTCGCTGTTCCGAACGAACCAGCAAGAGCAATTGTGCGTCTCCCTGCGTGAGTTGTTTGACCGTTTCTTTGCCGATAAAACCTGTGCTTCCTGTCATAAAAATGGTCGTACTTGCCATATCAGACTTACTTATTACCTGATTCATGTTTGTTGAATGTGCTGCTGTGTTTTCTTCATTGGATACACGGTTAGTATGTACAATCATTGTGTTACGGCCCCTTTTAGTACTTTATAGTACTAGTTATATTCAAAAAAAGAGCTTCGATTAACGAAGCATCTGACAAAACGTACGCGCCGATTGTTCTATAATCCCTACATCACGGGCAGTTCCCGCTAGGATTAGTGAACCTTCCAGTGCTGCAATAAACAACAACGCAGCTGGTCCCGGTTCGATTTCTTTGCGAAATTCACCGCGATCCAAACCTTGCTGAAACAACTTCTCCACCATAGGTCTAAGCTCACGAAAGAATCTGGATATGCTTTCCTTCACTTGGGGTGCACTGTCCGGTGTCTGCATATATAACGTAACAAAAGGACAGCTCCCTTCGTAATTTCGGCCCTCAATGCCTGCCGACAGTAATGCCATGAATGAGTATATACGCTCCTCTACTCCTCGCTCACGCTGACTGAGCAGCAGATACAGCTCCGACTCATACTGGGCAATCCAGTATTGAACCACGGCCTGGAGCAGTTCCTCCTTGTTTTTAAAATGATAATAAATATTTGACTTGGATACCCCACTCACTCGCACGACTTCATCCATGCTAACGTAGCTGTACCCCTGACGCAGAAATAATTGTGCCGCCACTTCAACTGCCTTGGTCCGGTTCACCGGATTGGAACTTTTGGATTTGGCGGGTCCCGTATTCATTTTTGAATTTGTCATATTTAGTACTATACAGTACTAATCAGTTGAAAACAAGTATTCCTGTTAACAAAAGAGGACCTCCCACTCCAACTACTCCATACTTGTCCACATTTAGAGTGTAATACACACAGGATATCCACATATAGTATTAACTCTGTGTTAAATAAGTCATTAGATCGTTAAATTACTCTCGGGTTATCCACATTTCAGGGATATAACCGACTTTGAACTTTTCAGAGAGCGTCATTGGCTCCTCGGTAAAACAAAAATAGGCCAACCAGAATAAAATTTCTGGTTGGCCCGTTTCAATTAACTCATATATCCGATAGACTAACTTTTCTATCCGAAGATTTCTGAACAGTTTTCGGTAACCTGTGGATACCGTCCATGATCCGGATTATTTTTTCAGACTATCCCAGTTCTGTTGCAATGCGTCGAGCAATCCGGCTTTATCCGATTTGCCTGCAACGTAAGCCTGAATCGTGCTACCATACTCTTGTGGAACCCCTTCAGGGAAACGGTTGAAGTTCCAGCTGAGTGTTTTATTTTCCTGGCTATACTTCATGATCTCTGTGGCGAGGTCACCCAGATCCTCTTCGGATGCCGTGATGGAACTGAACGCCGGAATGAATTTGAATTCTTTTGTCATGTATTGTTTCCCGATATCCGAAGTTACGAGCCATTCCAAAAACTCTTTTGCTTCCGGTTTCACTTGGGAATTCTTGTTCACAACCCAATAGTTCGGCACGCCGACAAACAATTTGTCATTGGGTTCATTGTTAATTGGCATTGGGAGGATACCCAGATTCAGATCTGGATCGATTCCATCGATCTGTACTTGAGTCCAGTTTCCTTGTTGCATCATCGCCGCTTCTCCACTCGCAAACAACGTAACTTGCGTATTGTAGTCGGTTGTCAGCGGGTTTTTGTTGCTGTATTTCAGCGTTAAGTCGAGCAAGTTGATCCAGTCGGCGAACACTTGGTTGCCAGGAATCTTCTCCGTACTTTCGTTGAGCCCTTGAATGAATTTCACCGGATCTGCCTGATTGGCAAATGCGACGTTTACGTTATGATTGCCCAGCACCCACCACTCCTGATACCCGTTAGAGAATGGGGTAATGCCTGCGGCTTGAAGTTTCTGTGCCGCTTGATCCAATTGTTCCAGTGTCGTTGGAATTTCGGTAATACCTGCTTTTTGGAAGAGGTCTTTGTTATAAATGAAACCATAACCCTCCAGCGCGAGCGGCTGTCCGTAGAGTTTGCCGTCTTTGGTCATTGGCTCTTTGGCTACTTCGAGTGCATCCTTGGCCCATGATTCTCCAGACAGATCTTCCAGATATTCAAGCCATGTATCCAATTCACGATAACCACCTACGTTGAAAATGTCCGGTTGTTCGCCAGCGGCAAACTTGGCTTTTAATGCAGCACCGTAGTCACTGCCGCCACCTACAGTCTGAATGTCCAGTTTGACGCCTGGATGGGAGGATTCATATTCCGCTTTGAGACGGTTGAGCGCTTCCGCGATTTCGACTTTGAATTGGAAGATTTTAATGGTTTTATCTCCAGCAGCAGCCTCGCCACCACCTTGAGTATCCGTGTTGACCGGACTGCCACTCTTGTCCCCATTGCCACAACCCGCGAGCATTACCGAAAAAGCAATCAGCATAAGCAACGTCAACTTTGTCATTCTTTTCATACATACACTCTCCCTATAGTAGTTTCAGTATAACCGTTCCACTAATGAATATTTACACTGGCACTCCGATGACAGAATAACCTTCCCTTGAAGTGTGTTTTCATTCTAACGAACCGAGCGCAAGCTATTCGCACCTATTTGCACAGGTTCCCATTATAACGAATCACAGCGACGTTATTTCGTCGATTTGGTCGAATTTTAAGCCTCTGACGCCGTTTTACACCAGAATAACGTTACTGAGGTTCGTTACAATTTGTATTCCTTGATTATCCACCTATTAAGATGCGTTGGATTCGTTAGCGCTTTGAACAGGGAGCATACCCTCACTCTGCAGAAGAGGTTCCTGGCTATACAAGCTTCTTTCTTGGTCTTTTCCCTTTATTGCTCTTTTCTCTTTATCGATGCTTTCCCTTCCCTAGGAGTCATGCCCAAGCTATGCGGGCATGACTCCCTTTGCACACCTCCATGCGAGGTGGGAGCAAAGGGATCAGGATGCGATGTAGGAGCGGAGCGTTCGCCTTTGATACTCGGTGGCTTCCTTGCCCTAATACATTCAGGCCACCGAGGAGCAACAGCGACCGAAAGCGCAACTTGATCCCGCGGCGACCTGCACTCGCACTCCGCCACAGCGACCCTGCACTCGCACCCTCACCCTTTAACTGATCCAGCCGTAATCCCCTGAATGATGTACTTCTGCATCAGCAGGAAGAAGATAATGATCGGCATGATACCGAGCACAAGTGCCGGCAAGGCCAGATCCCATTGCTTCGTATACTGACCGAAGAGTGCAAAGGTCGCAATCGGGATTGTACGCAGGTTGGAGCTTTGCAGGATCAGGGATGGTAGCAGATAATCATTCCAGATCCAAAGCGTGTTCAGAATAATGACGGTTACATACATCGGCTTCATGAGTGGAAATACAATCCGGAAGAACACTCCATAGACCGAGCTTCCATCCACCCGGGCTGCTTCCTCAATCTCCAGTGGGACGGATTTTACGAATCCGTGGAACAGGAAGACAGACATCGGTGCCCCGAAACCAAGATAACAGATAATGAGGCCGCCAAGGCTGTCGATCAATCCCAGATTACTGGTTACAGTAACAAGTGGAATCATGATAGACTGGAACGGAATCACCATCGCGGCAATGAACATGCCGAACAAAATACGGTTGAACCGGGTATCGCTGCGGACCATTCGGTACGCGGCCATGGAACTGATCAGCACAAGCAACAGATTGCTGACCACAGTAACGATAAGCGAGTTCATCAGCGCGGACGGGAAGTTAATTTTCTCCCAGGCGTTCGCATAGTTGCCCCATTGAAATACTTCCGGCCATGCAGCCGAATTGGTGAGTAGATCACCGAAGGTTTTGACCGAATTCACGAACAGGAAGTAAAACGGAACCAGGAATAAAAGTCCAAGGAGTACCATGACAATCTCGGTTACAATGGTACTGAAGCGGTAATTTTTTGTCGTCTCCATTAGGCTTCTACCTCCTTGCTCTTCGTCAGACGTACCTGAATCATGGTGATGATGGCAACGATTACGAAGAACACGAGCGCTTTGGCGGTTCCGATGCCATATCTGTTATTTACAAAGGCTTCATTGTAAATATTAAGTGCAACCGACTCTGTCGATCCGAACGGTCCACCTTTGGTCAGTGACAGATTGAGATCGAACATTTTGAACGACCAGGAGATCGCCAGGAATAGACAGATTGTCACACCCGGCATAATGAGCGGAAGAATGATGCTCCGCAGTACCTGCCAGCGACTTGCGCCATCAATCTCGGCAGCTTCCAGCAGATCAGGGGATACATTTGTCAGAGATGAGATGTAGATGACCATCAGATATCCTGCGGTCTGCCATACAAACACAATCACGATTCCCCAGAAGGCGGTTGGTTCGTCTCCCAGCCAAGGAAGGTTGAAGAAGGACCAGCCGGTTACATCGCCTACTGCTGAAAACCCTTTCACAAATATGAACTGCCAGATAAAGCCGAGCAACAACCCACCGATCACGTTAGGCATAAAAAAGATCGTACGCAGAATGTTTCTCGTCTTGAGCGGTTTGGTCAGGAAATACGCCAGGAAAAAACCAATCACATTGGTCAGTACCACACCAACCACGGTGAAGCGTACCGTAAACCAAAACGCCGTTTGGAACTTGGGATCATTCGCAAAAACATGCACGAAGTTATCGAACCCTACCCAATTAATGTTCTCGGATACCCCGTTCCAATCCGTGAAGGAATACACCATGCCAAGCAGGAAAGGGACCACGATGATGAGAATAAAAAACACGATGGAGGGACCCACGAACACAAGCTGCTGTAACAGCTGTGAAGATTTGCGATGCTTCATATCGTTCTCCCCTTCTATAGATGGATGAAATTGGTCTCTTTTTCTATTAAACCCCATTATCGCCGAGGGAAACACCGACCCTTGTGAACAGTTGGGGGTAAAATATTGTCCTCTCTAAACCTGCAACCAGAAGGGGTATTCCGATGTCCAAATACTACAGTATACGCACCAAATTGATTGCCTTTATGCTCATTGCTACCACCCTTCCACTGCTCGCATCGATCAGCATGACGTTTATCCAGACCAAAACGGCCCTACGGGAACAGGCTGTGGAAGAGAACAAACGCCTGATCTACCAAGCGTCCACCAATCTCAATAACTATGTGGATAACGTGGCCCGAGCGTCGCTCGCTGTGTATAACGACCCGAACTTTCTGCGTAACTTGGCAAAAATTCCTGGTGATTATCGTGCGGTGGCCGAAGTGTATACCACTTTGCAGACAATACGCGCGGCTGTGCCGGATGTATTCCAGCTGTATTTGCACTCTTTTGCCGCCAATCAATCCACCTTAATTACAAATCCCTTTCCGAAGCGGGAGGAACGCAAACAGGCCTATTCCGGCTCGCTTCATGGAAAAACAAGCGGTGACAGCCCGGATATCTGGGTGGAATCGGCCCATATGAGTCACACGTACGGATTCAAGGCTGCCTCCCCCGATGACCCTGCCAGAACGGTCATTACCCTGCATCGGGTGATCAAGGATATTCCGTCCACTGAGCGTCTGGGTGTACTCGCCATTGATCTGAATATGAATACCATTGCAGCAATCTGTAGCAGGCTGTATGATCCGGCTAAGGAACAGATCTATGTGGTGGATGGTCAGAATCAGATCATTTACCAAGGTCGTTCCGAGGTCAATCATACGGATGCACTACGAGCGGAAACGGCTAGTGAACTGAATATCGCGCGATCTGGCGCAGGTACAGCCCAGAATGTTGCAGGGCATTTTGAACAGGATCGTTCCATGTATGTATACCAGCAACTTGGCAGCACATACGCCGATTGGACCATCGTCAAACAGATCCCGAATGAGACGTTATATGCCAGAGCCACCACACTTACGTGGAATAACGCGATGATTGCCATTGCGGCACTTGCATTGGTCATTGTTGCAACCTTGTTCATCTCCATCCGAATCACCGGTCCGCTCAAGCAACTCATGCGGTATATGAACCAGATTCAAGCCGGGCGCCTGCATGTGGATATCCATCTATCCAGTCGCGATGAATTCGGGGTGCTCGCTCGTCATTTCCGGGATATGATGGATACGGTAAATAATCTTATTTTGCGGGAATATCGACTCGAGATCGCCAATAAGACAAATCAACTCAAAGCGTTGCAAGCGCAGATTCATCCGCATTTTCTGTATAACACACTGCAATCGATCGGTACACTCGCCCTTCAACAGCAAGGACAACGGGCGTATACACTACTCTCTAGCCTATCCAAAATGCTGCGTTACAGCATGCGGGATCAGACCTGCGTAACCTTACGCGAAGAGGCGGAGCATGCCCGATTATATCTGGAACTACAGCAGGAGCGGTTTGGTGACCGCCTTGAGGTGGATTTGGATTTTGCCGAAGATACCCTATCTGTCGAAATGCCAAGAATGACGTTACAACCTTTAATTGAGAACTATTTTAAACATGGAGCAGATATTCAGCCTGGCAAAGGTCACATATCCCTGTCCAGCCGCCGGATCAACGATCATTGGATTGAAATAGAACTGAATAATAATGGCCCCTCCATACCTGAAGAAAAATTACTGGAGATCCGCGGATGGCTACATCCAAGTCATACAACAACCGGGTTATCCACACAAGAATCCGACGAGTCTGAATCCATCGGTCTACGAAATGTAATACGCCGACTTCAATTGAACTCACATCCCGGTCACTCAGCCAGGCTTGAGATCAGCAATCGGGAACCCAATGGTGTGAAGATCACGGTTAAACTATACGCGGGAGAGTGAACAACATGAAGGCACTGCTTGTAGATGATGAAAAACATGTCCGCGATGCCATAAGGTTGCTTGGTCATTGGGAAGAGTTTGGCATTGATACATTACTTGAAGCAGCAGACGGGGATGAAGCCATCGCCGCCATCACGGCACATCAACCTCAAATCATACTCAGTGACATGCGGATGCCGGGCAAGGACGGTATGGCATTGCTTGAATGGATATCGGCTCATGCCCCACACAGCAAGGTGCTGGTTATCAGCGGATATGATGATTTTGAACTCGTGAGGCATGCAATCAGGCATGGTGGCATGGACTACCTCCTGAAACCTGTGGAAGCAGATGAGCTGAATGCATCTCTATTAAAGGCCGTTACAGCTTGGGAAGAGGAATACGCCATTCGGATACAATCCACCAGGCAATCCATTGTTGTTAATCGAATGCGCCCCCACTACCAGGATCGTCTACTCACCGAACTTGCCGTCGGAAGAGGTAGCAGCCCATCACACATGCAGCGATTGCAGGATGAGTTAAATCTCCCCTGTCTAATCCCTGTCTGTAGTGTCGCTGTCACCAGCCTGTCCCATCTGGATGCAGATTGTCTGGCAAAATACCGCAGTCAACCGGACCTGCTTGTGTTCTCTGTCCTCAATATCTGTGCCGAGATGTTATCCACACCAGACGAAGGCGTAATGTTTCGTCAGTTGGATCAACCGGACGAGATTGTTCTGCTGCATTGGGGTCCATCCACTTCATTGGAAGATATTCTGGACAAGGTCAATCATGGATTGGAGCAGACGATTCAGCGCCGGCTTCATTTTGGCATCTCCACCTGTGAGTCTTACCCTGGCGGAATCTCAGCGGCCTATCTGGAAGCAAGTTCAAGGTTGTGGCGACGTAATGCTGTGCAAATTAAACAGCGAATCCATGCCTCAGTGGAATCATCAATTGGGAATAAAATGAGGCGTTTAACCGCCCATGAAGAACCCCTGCGTATGGCAGCCATGAGCTGCCGGGCTTCCAGTGTATCTGCTGCGGTCGCCGAGTGGCTTGACCCGATTACTGATCTTGCGGTTGTCAGTGCTGAGCAGATTCAACAATGGATCGAGGAGCTGGAATGGATGCTGAGCCGCTGGCTTGATGATACGGCAGGTTCGTCATTCCATGAGGAAGAAGTGACGGAGGAACAGTCTATTCCCTTTGCCGAGTTACCTTTGGACGCTGAAGGACTGTTATCTTTCCCCCTGCTTCGTTCATTGTTGGAACAACGACTGCTTGCCGCAGGAAAGGCGCTCACCGCTCACCACCACGCCAATCCTGATCCCATGAGTGAGATTGCACGTTATATGGACGCCCATTATCAGGAGGACCTGTCCTTACAGCAGATTGCCGCGCGTTTCTATCTGAGCCGGGAGTATATTTCCCGTAAATTCAAACAGCATTTTGGTCTGAACTGGTCGGAATATCTGGGCAAACTGCGGATCAACAACGCCAAGCTGTTACTGCAAAATCCTTCCCTTCGAGTCGTCAAAATCTCTGAGATGGTTGGATTTCAGGACGAAAAGTATTTCAGCAAAGTGTTCAAAAAAATGGAGGGCATCACGCCAGCGGAATATCGTAAAACATTATTGGAGGCTGGAACGTAGGAGCTTCAACTCAAAAAGGACCCCCAACGGAGTCCTTTTTTGCTGTTTATTTTGGAACACGAAAATTAGCCTATATCATGACGATTTGTTGGCTCTTTCTTTTCTAAGATAGGATACGATCCGAAAGATTGCAGCTACAGCTATACCCAAGTAGAGATAATAAACTTTATTTCCCGTTGTATGAGCTGCTATGGGAAAAAAGACTACGATGAATGGTACCAGTGCAATATCCAGGTAGAACATGATCTTCCGGTAAGTAAGGATACTCATAACCCCCTTTTATTTACCAAAAATGGTTTTATTAATTGTAATATATCATAACATAGATACACCCTAGTACGCTCACCGATCCCGCAAAATCACCGCAGGTACAAGTCGAATGTAGATTAATTCCCCTGCAAGCTCCACCATCGTCTGTGTAACGATGACTGCCGCTGCTATAGTTTCCCATTCTGGCGGGAGTGCCAGCGCCAGCGGCAGAACAACCAGCGAGTTCCGTGTGGCTGAACTGAAAATCAACGCACGCCCTGCGCCTGTATTCAATCGAAACCCATTAGCAATGATCCGAGATATCCAAGGCATAATGATCAGAAAAGCAACATAGATCGGGATCACGTTTACGATGATCGCCATATCATTGTAGACTTTGCCAATCTGGGAAGCGACAACCACGATCAGCGCAAGTGCCGTCATCGGAACCGGGAGCCATGCCGTCGCATTTATGACCCGCTCCCCGCTCGCTTTACCTCTGGAGAAAACTTGTGTAACAACAGCGAGCAGCAGTGGAATTACGATCAGGAACAGAAAAGCCTCTACAAACGGCCCTACCTGCATGATCTGTGCCACCTCGGTACCCATCAATAGCCATAAATAAAACGGCAACAGGATCCATTTGTATAACAAATAAAAGAGGTGTTGCGGCGAGCATCAGTTTCTCATCGCCCCTGCCGAGCTGTGTGAACACAATGACGTAATCAATACAGGGTGTTAACAGCACTAGATAGACTCCGATCAGAACGCCTGGTGATTGCGGAAAGACAAGTGTGAGCAACCATACAACTACAGGTACAACGATAAAATTAGCTACCAGTAACGAGCCCATAAATCGCAGGTTGGACCAAGACTCTTTTAACTGTAAAAAGGGAATCTGTACAAACATGCTGCATAACAGAACGGCAAGAACCGGGGACACGGTGTAGTGTAAAACATTCCCCCATACCGGATTACTCAGCCCTATCACTGCTCCTACGAACAGTGCAACTACATAGAACCAGGTTTGCTGTTGCTCCATCGTTTCTCTTGTGAGCATTCTCTTCCTCCTCTTCCAGTGGGACATCATGGGCATGGACATATTTCTGCTTCGTTTCGCGTACATTGGGACAGAGTGCCGTTCCAACATAAGCGGCAGAGCACAAGGATCTGAAGGATCAACTTGTGAATTTTTTGCGGCTGTTATTAGAATGTGCAAGAACTGGGTATATTCATTGTAGACTGACCCGTGGTTCATTCATTCGTTAAACCAAGGAGGAAACACAATGTCACGTAACAATCCGTACAAGTGGTTAAACGCCATTGGTTTTATTGCTGTAATTATCGTGAACTACCTCTCCAACGCTCTGCCGATCGGAGGCAAGACCAATAAAGAAGTATCGGATATGTACCCTGTGCTGCTCACACCTTCTGGCTATGCCTTCTCTATATGGGGTCTGATCTACTTGCTGTTGGCAGGGTTTGTGATCTATCAGTTCGTGCCCGCTTCCTGGAAAAGGGATTCGATTACCCGTCTCGGGTATTGGTTTCTGGCAAGCTGTGCCTTCAACGTAGCCTGGATTTTTGCTTTTCAAAACTTGCAGACCGGTCTCGCCTTACTGATTATTGTACTGCTTCTGTTGTGCCTGATCATGCTGTATGTAAAAACACGTACCATTACGGTTCCAACCACTGCTGAGATCTGGCTTGTGAAGCTGCCATTCAGCATCTATCTCGGATGGATTAGTGTGGCAACCATTGTCAATGCAGCGGTGCTGTTATATAAAATTGGCTGGGATGGTTTTGGTATCAGCGAACCGACTTGGACGATCATCATGCTGATTGTCGGTATGGTGCTGGCTGTACTCGTTAGCTTCCGTTATCGGGACAGTGTGTACCCACTTGTGTTTACATGGGCGTATATCGCCATTGCACTTAAACAAAAGGATGTCACTTCCGTATATTATACGGCAATCATCATTGCGATCGTACTGGCCATCTACGCGGTATGGCTGTTCTTCGCCCGTAATCAGGATCGTGATTAAGATTTCCCCCTTCTATATAGCGCTTAAATATAATGCAAAAATGCAAAAAGCCGATTCTGGTCATTCGACCTGAATCGGCTTTTTATGTATATCGGCGCGAGTGAAGGTTGTCCTATTTCAGGGCAATTACCTCAATCTCCACCAGTGCATCTTTTGGCAAACGAGCCACTTCCACTGCACTACGTGCAGGATAAGGCTGTTCGAAGAACGTGCTGTACACTTCATTCACAGGAACGAAGTCGTTCATGTCTTTCAGGAACACCGTCGTTTTCACGATTTTATCCATACTTGTACCTGCTGCTTCAAGGATAGCCTTCACATTGCTCAAAGACAGACGTGTCTGCTCCTGTACATCTGCACCGAATTCTCCCGTTTGGGGATTCAGACCAAGCTGTCCGGAAGTGTAGATGAAATCGCCCGCATCAACGGCTTGACTGTATGGACCAATGGCGCCTGGCGCCTGATCGGTAGAGATTGGTTTTTTCATGGACGAGTTCTCCTTCATGTTCGTTATCCTGCTGCCACAAGGGGTCAGGGTTCGAACTCATTTTTGTTGCCTATTATACCACGATCTACCTCAAGCGAGAAACGCCCATCCCTAGCCACATGAAGCATACAGCTCGTTCAAAGGTTTCTTAGCCCCCGTCCACACCAAGGACATGAATGACATCATTGGGATACACGTGGTTTCCCTTGGTTTGCACCAACGCAATATTCGTCATGGCCTGTGCAATGGTTGCAGCGTGGACCGCCCGGTATTTGTCCACTCTGCCTTTCATCCAGCGATCCAGAAGCTTCATCGCATGGGCAGCCATCTGCTCACCGAATCTCTTCTCGTTTCGATCTCCCAGGATTAAGGACGGGCGGAAGATATGCAATGACTGAAAACCGATATCGGACAATGCATCCTCCATTTCCCCCTTGGTCCGACTGTAAAAGACTCGGGAACCTGCGCTCGCTCCCATGGAGGAGATCACAAGCATCTGTAATACTCCATGCTGCTTCGCAATCGTTGCTGCACGAACCGGGTAATGGTAATCCACCTGATGGAAACTCTCCTGACTGCCTGCTTTTTTGATCGTGGTACCCAAACAACAGTACAGGTCATCGATTCCATCGAATAAGTGGCCTTGGCTCTCCAACTGTTCCCAGTCCACCACATGCTGTTCCAGTTTGGGATGTTGCAACTCAAGCGGACGTCTAACCAGAACACGAACCAGGCTGTATGCCGAGTGCTCCAGCAGATTATGAACCAGTAATTCGCCTACAAGCCCGGTGGCTCCAATCACCATGGCTTTCCGTTCGAGACGATTCAAATACATCCCTCCACTTCGCCATCTTTTTTGAAGTCATACCAGATACATATGATCAATCTAAATATTTACAAGGTTGTTCTGTCATCGAAGTGCCCGTGTAAATATTCATTAGTTGAAATTTATATCGTTTCTATTTTAACAGTACACGACGTCCAAGGGTAAATGTCAGAATCAGCATCACGACACCAACCCCCATCTGAAATCCATAGGCTGAGATCCAGGCCAGCGCATCGGACCAGGTTTCCATCTTTTCATACAACCAGCCACCCAACAACGGCCCGAGAAACGAAGTGACTCCGGTCAGAGCCGAATACACCGCGACAAACATCGGTCTTTCACTTTTGGGTGTGTCTCCAATCGTAAAGTTAAATGCCAGCTGGTTGAATCCACCTACCCCGATCCCAAGGAAGATATGAGATAGAAATAGTGCGATCAATACGGGCATGAACGACATTAACCCCCACGACAAACAGGAGAGTGCAATGACTGGCAATGTCCAAAATAGGAGGGTTTTGTTGCTGAATCTGGCATTCAGATTACCCCAAACATAGAAACCGGCCATCATAACCAGCGTCTGGACTACCGTGATCAGGGATACCGTCTGATAATTGATGTTCAATAGATCGAGCATAACATAGGAATAAAGCGGAACAATCAAGGTCTGGATCAATAACCATGAAGCCAGGAACAGCGTTGCTTTCAGGAAAGAACGATCCTGGAACGGCTTGATGAACATGCGCCAGAAAACCTTTTCGGTAGAACGTTCGAAGGGAACGTCCGGATAGAAGAAATAGATGACTGTATTGGCAATAGCACAGATCCACACCGGAATAAACAGGATCAGAAAGCCCATTTCTCCCGGGTAACGGTCCAAAACAATACCGCCTGCAAATAAGCATACGCTTCCAAGAGCATTCAGAATCGTATTTCGAATTCCAAAATAACGCCCTCTCACCTTAGCAGGTACGATATCGCCAATTAGTGAAGTCCAGATCATACCGCCGATGGTATTTGATATAAAAGCAACCGTATACACGCCAATATATACGCTTACCCACCACTCTTTGGGGAATATGAACGGGATCAGTCCCGTTGCACTCCACAAGATGCGATGTGTGCCCACAAATAACAGAAGCATGCGTTTACGGCTGCGAATACGCTGCATCCAGTAAGCTGCTCCGATCTGGGCAATGTTCACAAACGTCGTAATCGCGAGCACAAAGCCGATATGTCTCGACCCGGCCCCAAGGTACAGCAGAAATCCGGTTAAAAATGGGCCTCCCAGCAAGGTCTGTAAAATAATTGCCGGTACACCCTCCCATGTTGCAATCGATAAATTCGTGCGTTGTGTCGAACCCTTGCGCCGTGGTTTGCTTGCTAACGGGGGAGGGTTAACGTTGACCGTCTTCTGTATGGGGATAC
Source organism: Paenibacillus sp. FSL P4-0176 (assembly GCF_037975265.1). Lineage (NCBI taxonomy): Bacteria > Bacillati > Bacillota > Bacilli > Caryophanales > Paenibacillaceae > Paenibacillus > Paenibacillus sp. FSL P4-0176. Next base: position 633,888 of record NZ_CP150242.1, on the reverse strand, counting down.
ACTCCTTAGACCGGGTCTCAAAAGCCGGTCGATGCTAGTTGTCATCCCAAATTCTACTCACGGCGCGAAGGTTGTCAACTCATTTTTTCACGGTCCAACGGGAGATAGAGATGGAAGGTGCTTCCTTTACCTTCAGCGCTCTCCAGTTCAATCGATCCCCCCAGTAATCTCGCTAAATCCCGACTGATTGACAGGCCAAGTCCGGTACCGCCAAATTTTCGACTAATCGACCCGTCAGCCTGTTGAAATGCTTCAAATATGGAATGATGCTTGTCCTCAGAAATGCCAATTCCTGTATCCTGAACGGAGAAAATAAGCCATCGATTCTGAATACCTGCATTCTTAATCTGCTTGGTGCTTACGGTCAGCGTGACCTTCCCCCGGTGAGTGAACTTGATGGCATTGGACATCAGATTCCGCAAAATCTGTTGAACCCGCTGGGGATCAGACCAGAGCGTCTCGGGCAGTCCCGTTTTTTTGTCCAGAACCAACTGAATACCTTTTTTCTCGGCAACAAGCTGAAAGTGGCTCATGGCATCTTCTGTAAGTTGTGCGACACTGATATCCTCCAGTACAATATCCAGCCGCCCCGCTTCTACTTTGGAAAGATCCAGAATATCGTTAATGAGCGTAAGCAGTTCCTGCCCGGAGTGGTCGATCATATTGGCAAAACGTATAATATCCTCCTGATCCATCGTGTCGGCATTCTCGCTGATCATCTGGGCAAAGTTAATGACACTGTTCAGTGGTGTACGCAGTTCATGGGACATATTGGCGAGAAATTCGGATTTGTACTGTGAGGCAATCATCAATTGTTTCGCTCGATCCTCCAGTACAATCTGGGCTTTCTGTAACTCTTCCTTTTGCACAGACAATAGCCGGTTTGTACTCTGGATCAGCAAAATTCGATTCTGTTCATTCTGAAAATCACGTAAAATAAATGCAAAAATAAGGCTCAGCAAAATGCCTGTAGGAAGTGTATAAGGCATAATATGTGAAAAGAAGTATGTAGCCGGGATCACACCAACGATAGCGATGTTTATACTGTTGACCACATTGACGATAACTGTAACAAGGATTCCTTTAATAATCAGCCTGTAGTTGCTGCGTCTCATCCATATATTCAGACCTGCACATATCACGCCCAAAATAGACATGTTAAGTACTGCCGCCAATGTAGCATCCGTGATGCCAAAAGTCAGCCTCGACAGCCCAATTCCAATACCCACGATAATTACGCTATAGGGTTGTCTATACGTTAGAACGGCAACAATTAAAGGAACATATCGAAGATCAAAGACCACTTCATCGGTGAGTTGAAACCCAAAAACCGTACTGATCCAACCTGCAAAAATAAGGACAAGCACGGAGCTGATCTGCTTCACTCGGGAAGAGGTACGTATTACGACATATTTATAGAACACACTAGCAAGATATGCAATGGTAATAAGCATCCCCATATTCAATACGAACATTTTTGAAAATTGCATTCACTCACTCCTGTTGAACCGACTTTACTGGCCAAATTACCTTCGTCCGTATGTGTCTCTATCATATCATGCCCATTGAAGCTTCGGCATTCCTTCTTCGTCAAAAAAATACACAAAAATACACAAATCAGGATTCAATTTGTGCGCTGGTCGTAGTAGAATATATTGTTGTTTAAATTTAAACTACTATATAGATTGAACTAAAGAATAATTACACTTGCCACTCCGATGACAGAACAACCTTCTGATCGCTGTTATCCCCAGATTTTTTCGATTCCCTTTTCTGAAAGGGAAAATCCGTGGATAAAGGCGAAGCGTATGCTTCCGATGCAGCTTTCTTTCAGAAAGCTTTTAGCTCCGCTTCTTCAGGTTATTTCTGTCCTCTGCGTTCTCGTGTAAATGAATGTATAGTGCAACTCATATAGTTATTTGCTGGGGTCATGTTCGTCGGAACATGAATGAAAGGAGAAAGATGTTGTGCAATTGTTAAAAAGCAAATCCTATTGGCTGTCATTGAGTTTAATGCTGTCTTTGGCCGTCATGGGGCTCTTCTATGATATTCTTAATAGTCCAGAACGCGGGTTCGTAGTGCTTGATTCGCCGCTCGACCGGATCATTCCCTACGTGCCTGGCATGTCCATTCCATATTTGGGCTGGTACCCGTTTGTATTCGGTGTGCTCGCTTACCTGTGTGCCAAAGATCGCCTGACGTATTACCGTGTCTTGTTATCCATGAATATCTGTGTCTGGATATGTTATCTGATCTACTTCAACTTTCAGACCATGGTACCGCGCCCGGAACTGACGGGTACAGGCCTGGGAGCATCTGTCCTCGGATGGCTCTATAGTCAGGATCGTCCTTATAATTGTTTTCCAAGTATTCATTCTCTTCACTCTTATCTGGTTATGCGTGCTGTTCTCTCGGTTCCAAGCATCCGCAAACCCATCAAGATTTTGGTGGCCGCCGGGGCAGCAACTATTATAGTATCCACGCTAATGATCAAACAACATGTAATCTATGACGCCTTGGGTGCGGTCATACTCGGCGAATGTGTTCTCACCATCATAACAGGCCTCGCTCTTCACCGGAGACGCAGAAAAGAATCGAAGTGGACAGAGGGGATCAGCTGATCCCTCACTTCGATGGTTTCTGAAGATGCTGTTGTCGTCTCCATTCATCAATAAACAAACCTGCAAAATAGGGGTCCCATTGGGTCCCTTTTCCTTCTTCCAAAATCGTTAGCGCTTTCTCATGACTCATCCCATTCCGGTATGGTCGATCAGACGTCATGGCATCAAAGGCATCCGCTACCGCAATGATGCGGCCAAATAGCGGAATCTCATCGCCTGCCATCCCATCCGGATACCCTTTGCCATCATATCTCTCATGGTGAGATCGTACACCAGGCAGAAAGTCAGCCATGGCATCAATGGGTTCTATCTGGAGCAGAATACTCTCTCCCTGCACGGGATGTGTCTGAATAATTGCGAATTCTTCATCGCTTAGTTTTCCATCCTTCAGCAACACCTCATCAGGTATGCCGATTTTCCCGATATCATGAAGCAGGGCTGATTTGTACAATAAATCCGCCTGTTCCTCACTCATTCCGCTCAGCTTACCAATCATCAGCGAATACTCTGCCACACGCATGGAATGTCCTGCCGTGTACTTATCTCGGGCATCTAAAGCAGCAGCCAGCGTAGAAAAATAACTTTGCAACAGCTGTCGATTGCGTTCCTGTCTCATCTCCAGCCGATTAATCATCATATTAAAACCGGAGATCAGTGCCGAAAACTCATCCGCATATAGATCCGGAGCTCGTCTGCCAAGATCTCCCCCCTGAATTCGGTTCATCTCATGCGTCAGTTCAGCAACTGGATCACGAACATCACGAATCAACAGCCAGCTTCCCACCAGCGCAAACCCCGCGCCCAGAACAACGATGAGAATTCCCCACAGTATGTACTCTTTCGCAAATTCACTGTCCATATACTGAAGTCTGATATATGTAGCCAGGAAAAATAGAAATAGAGGAAATAAGCCAATCAGTGCCGTACTTAGCTGAAATTTACGCTGGATCGATACCAGGATTCGCCCTCCCAGTGAAGGTTCCATCCCGTATTGGACTTTGCCTCGATGTCGAATCTCAAGTAACAGGGGTCTAATCGCCCGCACCGTTAAGTAATACTCAATCAGCGCATGCATGATGGCAATCAGAAAGGCACACGCAGCGGCCACGACAGTATAGAAGTAAGGAAATTCAAGCCACCCTGTGGATATCATCCATAATGTTAATCCGGCTGCCGGAAGTGAGAAACCAAGCATGTGCGGACCCATGATCCGATATATGGTCTGTCCCGGAAAACGATGAATTTTCTCATACATGTGGTTCAATTCGTCTCTCTCGTGATGCTCGGAAGTGAAAAATTGTCTTATGGGGCCTAGCTGCACCCACAGCGTAATTAATTCTGCAACCAGCATGAACAAGAGTGAAATCAGTACAATGAAGATGAGCCGAACAAATTGAATATTGGGTATTTGCAGAGTAGATACCATAACTACTGTACCGACAACAAAAACAGCTGCCAGTGAACCGATCAGATAATTGCGTATCAGGCGAAAGATAAATGAACGGTATGCTTCCAACTGAACCCCTCACTCTCTATGTGCAACCAGTTCTCCCTTGAGATACAGGGAGATTAAGGGTATTGCCTTCTATTTGTTTATCGGTTGCTCCGACAAAAAAAATTAATAAAATCCAATGGATGGGCATCAGAACTGGAAAACACAAAAAGGCTGCTCCACGACGGAGCAGCCTTTGGTGATATATCCTATATTTATCCTTTAATCTTGGCAGCCAGAATCATTGTACCGCGCGGCTCATCTCCCATTGCATCCGGTTCAAGCGTGATGGCAACCGTATCATAGTCGTTGGCCGAATCCAATGTGTAGTATACCGCTCCCGTTCCGTCACGACTAAGGAAAGTACCCGCATTCTGAGGGGTATCTCCTTTGATCAACCAGACCTGAAAAGCCTCGTTGCCTTCCAGGTTCGGCAGGTTCTCAGCCTGCACAACCAGGTGAGTGCCTTTGCTGTCAATAACGATGGTTGCGAGACCCTGAGCTACAATGTCCTGCGTTGCAGGATTCAGCTTCACTGCCTCGCCAGTCTGCATGCCCTGTGCGGGCTTCAGAGCTGATGCCAGCTGCTCTTGCAGCTGTGCATTCTGCGCCTGTGCCTGCACCAGTTGCTCTTGCGTAGCCGACGAGCCCGCCGCTTGCTGCGTCAGCGAGTCGATCTGGCTTCGCAGCTGCGCCGTGTACACGCCCAGTAACAGTGCCGCGGCCGCAAGGGCGGCACTGGCTATGCGCCAGGCGCTGCTGATGCGCGCACGCGCGTGCGCTTGTGGCTGCCATGGCTGTGCCTGGGCAGCCTCTTCCACCCGGGCCGCAGGCACCGCCGTTACCGGCGGCAAGCCTGGCCCGGGCTGCGGCGCAAGATCCTCCTGAAGCACCACGGGTGCTTCAGGCTCTGCAGGAGTAGCCGCTGGCTTCGCCTCGGCGCTCTCCTGCACATGTCCGAGCACGTTGCCCAGCACACGTGCTCGCATGCCTTGCGGCGGTGCTACAGGTTCCGCCGCAAGTGGCAGGAAGCCAGTCACTTCCTGCAATTCCCTTACCTCCTGGCGGCAAGGTTCGCAAGTTGCCATATGCGCTTCAAACGCCGCCACTTCCTCTGCTTCCAGTCCGCCCAGCACATACATCGGTGCCAGATCAGACCACTCCTCATGTCGTTCTATCATGGATGTATGCCCTCCCTTCCCGCGTCCGGATGCAATTCAGCATCGGCCAGCAACTTTTGGAGCTGTCGCATGGCAAGCCTGACACGGCTCTTTACTGTACCCAACGGAATCCCGAATCGGCTGGATACTTCCTGCTGGGTTAATCCCGCATAATAAATCGATTCTATAACTTGTTGCTGATCACCGTTTAATTGGGACAACGCCTCTTTAATCCGGGTACCTTCCCATTTACGCTGCACTTCTTCTTCCGTATTCGTATGTTCATCGGCATAGGCAGCCAGTGTCTCGTGTTCAACTGAAGTAGTCGCTGCCCCTTTTGATTTCCGCCTCAGCATGTCCACTGCAATGTTACGCGTAATCGCAAACATCCATGTGGTCAGCTTCCCCTGTGAGGCATCGTAACGTTCGGCATTATTCCAGACCCGCATAAAAAGTTCCTGAACGGTCTCTTCTGCCGTCATGGGATCACCAACGATCCGGTAGGCAAAAGAATACACCGCTCGCTCATAACGGTCATATAAAAGCTCCAGTGCGGAGGCATCACGTTCCGCGATCTGCCGCATTAACCTGCTGTCCTCCATCGATTCAGTCATGCGAGGGCCCCTTTCTGTTTCTTCCCTCTTATTATAACCTACGCAGAATCTTTTGAAGAGGATTACCCCTATGAAGAAATAGTTTGAAAAATTTTCTGTATCTTTTCAAACTAACCTTTCACTTTCTAACTTAAAAACAGTCCGAAAACATGCTGCTCTGGTCGCGCTTTCCTTTTTATTGCAGAAAATTACAACCTGTGGTATACTATAAGAGTTGTATTAAACAACCTCATATGATTTCTGTCTTCTTTAAACCCCGGAATATTTTCTTCATGCTGCGACCGCAGCGAACTCTAAGCACAATTAACCTATGAAGATTGAAGAACCTGAATCACAATAACCCGGTAGTACAGAGTTTCACAAGATGTTCCCATTCACACTGGCGCGGTCATCGGAGCCGCAAGGACAAAAGAGAGGTAGGGCTTTTGTTGTTTTGGATATCACTTATTCTTGAGAAGATTGAAAACATACACAAAGCACCCGGAATTGGGTTCCGGGTGTTTATCCATGTCTACATATCCAATTTAGTAACATCTACAGACTGTCGGACACCGTTCCTACATTAAGAAAAGTCCTCCTTCCACTTTTCAGACTAACCAGATAAATTCGGCTCTGCTTTAAAACTTTTCCATTCTCCCACTGACTGCACTCCTCGATACTTACTTCTTACTTCTTACTTCTCCAATTGTGCAAATAACTTCGGCCTCTAAAGCAAATGTTTACGCTCACCAGACGCTAACGAATCCTGCACACCTTATATTGGGGATTTCTGTGCTATGTAAAATTTAACGAATCTCAGCCACGTTAATCCATGGCACTTCATGAATATTGGCTCCAAACATGCCCAGATTCAGATAATAAGACATCTACAATTCGTTAAGCCTTCAATTTTTGCAAAAATGCATGGAATAGCGTCTGTGGAGTTCGTTAAAGAAAGTAATCCCAACGCTCCTTCACTTCTAATAAAAAAGGGACACCGCAGGATGAAATCCTACGCTGTCCCGCTCTGAATCATAGGTACGTTATGCCCCAACATGGAACTCAGACTTCGGAGTTTATTTAGAGCATCTATCACAACGATCCACGATCAGCAAAGTCCCCTTGCACTCACAAATCCTTAGATAAACATCGTTTTGGAGATGATGACCAGCAAGATGAACAGTACGAGGATCGTACCCATGGAACCCCAGCTTCCGCCGCCATGACCATAGGATACTCCACAACCCTGTTGATAACCGTGCATCATTGGAGCCTGATTGGCATGGTGTCCGTATCCATAACCATATCCCATTGGCATTGTTCCACAACCATATCCATACCCATGCATTTCATGACCTGTGTATTGGTATCCTTGCATATGCTCATAACCTCCCATATGTCCGTATACGTGTCCCTGTCCGTTCGGTGAATTCGGTTTTACTTCGCTCATTGTTCATTCCTCCTTAACATTTGCCTACACCCCTAAGCTATGTATTCAGCCTACCTCTGGACCGGGCTATCGCCCTCATTTTGACAAAATGGGCGTTTAGCCATGAGGTACCTTCCCCATTTTCGAAGCATACGCCATCCTTCCTTTTCTTGAATTCCACCAATTCTTCCGTTCAACCACAAGCTATCTTATCTTCCTGGCTCTCCACCATGCTTGTCCTCTAGAAAAAAAACCCCACCGGTTGCCCGGCAGAGCTCGCCATATTATACCCAGAAAGATTTAGTGATGATTACGAGAAGAATGAACAGAACCAGGATTGCTCCAGTCGATGTCCAGCCGCCGTATCCTACGCCTTCAACTACGTTGCTCATGCAGAACCCTCCTTTACAAATATATTAGGGTCCAAGCGGTTTATTAGATCAAGAATGCTTTAGAGATGATGACCAACAAGATAAAGAGAACCAAGATCGCGCCAGTCGATGTCCATGCGCCGCCGTATCCACCTACTACTCCACTCATGTAAACCCCTCCTTTGATTTGAGGTACAGTTCACTATATGCACCAATCACACATGGGACCGGGCTCAGGTCGAAAATGGGCTGTTTTTTTTCCACCGACTATTCGCTAATTGCACCTACATAAAGGGTTAGTTCTTAAGCCGGAATGTTATGTTCATATATGTTTAAGTCATAAATAAATCCCACGGTTATATCAACCAAATGTATGTACTATCACTCAAAATGGATACCCATACGGTATATTATTAGCTTTTAACTTGTTAAATACAGATAAATTATCTTTTTAGTAATTATGAATACTGAAATCTTTATTTATGTTATTATTTTACTAATAAAATAGAAAGGAGTTTCCATGCCCACCACCTAAACCAGATTATCCCAAACGAAATGATGACCTTAGAAAAAATCCCAACCGATGGGAAGCACATTAGGAGAAATTAGACATAATGAAGAAACTTATTACGATTTTGGCATTAGCCACATTGCTTAGTGCTTGTGGTAATTCAGAAACAAATACAACAACCAATAGCCAAACGACCGAAGCATCCAAGGCAACTGAAACTGTCTCAACAGAAGCTAAAGCTACGAAATACACTACATATAGTGGAGAAGGATTTTCTTTTGCATATCCTGAATCCTGGAAAAGCGTAGATACAAGTCAAATGAATGCTCCATCCATTAAAGCTGCTTTTTCAGACCAATCTTCATCAGTCACATTTGCAGATAATATGAATCTGACGATTGAGGCCAGCTCAACCGGTTCAATTAATCCTGAAGAATACGCCAATAATATAGTGGATTATTACACACAAAGCGGTTCAAGCATCGGCATTTCCGATTATAAAAAAACCAGCTACACAAACAAGCCTTATAAAGAATATAGCGCTGGTGTCTTGGAAGGAGCCTATAAGCATTCCTCGGGTACAGATGTTATCCTTGTGCAGTATCTGATTCCGACCAATACAGAACTCTATACCATGACGTTAACCTACGCCAAGGATACTTATAATCAGGATGAGATCAAAGATATCCTTGATTCCCTAAGCATTACTGCTCCTCTGGAGCAAACAGCACCAACTGCAACAACTGGAAATTCATCTGTTACGGCATCAGCTGCGGATTTCTTTAATGAGTTAACTCCGTACATTACAGAAGACACAGCCTTTATGGAGCAGGCATCTTATGATTTCTTTGGTAAACATAACGATGTATTCCCTGCCATTACGGCAGAACTAAGCAAAAAGGTACAGGGGCTTGTTGACTCCAATGTAACGACACGTCATCTGAATAAAAATGTAGCCAACTATTACAATACTTTCGTACAAGTTAACGGGGAAGTCATTTCCGTTGAAGAAGATAGCTCTCTCGGAGCAACTTTCTCTATCGTTCATGTCATGGATGAGAACGGAAACGATATTATAGCGTTATATCCTGCAACGACCGGAGATTTGCTTGATGGTGATTATGCCACGGTTATCGGTGCGCCAATTACCAACTTCTCTTTTGAAAATGTTGGCGGTGGTTACACCAACGCCACGTTGATTGGTGCATCATTGGTAGTTGCAGATTAATTAAAATGTTAAATGAGTATACAAAAAGACCCAGCTTAATGAACGTTAAGCTGGGTCTTTTTTGTCTTTCAGTTTATAGATGTCAGAAATACACGTTAACTACACAGACAGACACAATCTAACCTTTAATTAATGACTTATAACATACCGAATAACCGTATATACGGATGTTTATACTAAACCATTAATTAGGTCTTGCCTGAAGTGACGTCAGTTTATCCTGAACCGATTGTAACTTCTGTATACTGGAGGCATCCGGTTTATCACGACGGTCGTCAATTTTGACGGATGTGGAAACACGCTGAGCTCCTGACAGAAACGGCGCTTCATGCAGAGCCGCAATTGCTGTAAAGATCTCGTTAAGTGGTCCCTCAATAATGGTGCTCATGGAAGTTAACTGATATGTAATGCCCCGTTGATGTTCCAATACCTTTTGCATGTCCGCCACATAACTGCTTAGACTGGTTGTACCCGTTCCGATTGGAATTACAGTCACTTCTGCTATTGCCATTTTGCTCCGCCTCCTCTGGGCCCCGTGAACAACCGCTGCCGCTAATTTTAGTCGATTTTTGACTATTTTTATTCTACCAGTTGAATGCGTTACAATTCAAACTGACGTGATGACGTCATTCAAATTGGCCAAAAATTTTTTTTGATAAATCTTCAAATCTTCCAGTCCTTTTCCTTTGCGGATTCCTGGCTTAAATGGTATACTCGGAATTACGTTTTACTGTATCGGCCCACTTTACAAACACAATATGTTGGGTTACAGTATGTTGACAGCTACAAAATGTAGTAACACTAGATTTCTCCGCTTCTATTAGTCACCTTCTGCATTCTCGCGAAAAACAGGATGAAATCACCTCCAAAGGCACGTCCCTGTAGGTGTAAATCGCTTTCTCGAAACAGAGTTGACATGGAGGTTAACGGGGCTGTTTGGACTGCATCCGGTATCCTCAAACTACAGGCACATCTGCAATAGACCAAAGCTTACATAAGCACCCTTTTCTGTCGATATCCAGAACTTCTAAGACAGTAAGGAAGCCAGAGCATCCATGGGCATTTTCAGCCGCGAGGCGGGAGAATGCTTTTTATATGAGCATGTTCTGAATTGTGCTGTTTTGTGCTCCTCAAGTTGAGCGATTTAAGACATGAACTTGTCACCGCCGTTTCAGTCTGCCAAAAGCAACCTTTACCTTTTTCTCACCGTAAGACAACACTCAATTCTTTATATAAAGAATTTCTCCAATTTATATCTTTAACATGCGAAAGCGAGGAATATTCATGCCACAAGTTGTGACCAAGCCGAACAACCGCCAGCTTGCCTTTGATGATATGCGCATCTCGGTATATGCCGACCGTACTCTGGAAGGACTGGAAATGCTGGACAAGGAACGTCTGGTACGTGGGGTAAACAGCAAGCTCCGCCGTGATGAAGTTACCGGAGACGAAATCAGCAACGCTTTTATCATGAGCGCACTGGAATTGGTAACTAAAGAGGAGCCTAATTGGAAATTTGCAGCGGCACGCTCCCTGCTCACTTCCCTTTACAAAAAAGCGGCTACCAACCGCAGATACAAGTCTTACCCGGACGAGCCTTATGGCGCATTCCACCCTCTTCTTGTAGATCTCGTGAAGAAAGGTATCTACCGCGAAGAATTACTGGAATGTTACACCAAAGAACAGATCGACGAACTTGCTGAGTGCATTGACTACCGCAACGATCTGCTCTTCGATTACATCGGCTTGCTCACACTGGCAGAACGTTACCTCGCTCACGATTTTGATGGAAAAGTAATGGAACTGCCACAAGAGCGTTATATGGTTATCGCCATGTTCCTAATGCACCAAGAGCCTGCCGAGAGACGTATGGATCTCGTCAAGGAAGCATACTGGGCAATGAGCAACATGTACATGACCGCTGCTACTCCTACGATGTCCAATGCAGGTAAAAAAGTAGCCGGTCAACTCTCCAGCTGCTTCATTGATACGGTGGACGACTCACTCGAAGGTATCTTCGATTCCAACACGGATGTAGCTCGTCTGAGCAAAATGGGTGGCGGCATCGGCGTTTACCTCGGCAAAGTCAGAGCTCGTGGTTCGGATATCCGTGGTCACCAAAATACAAGTTCCGGTGTAATCCCTTGGATTCGCCAACTAAACAATACAGCGGTCAGCGTAGACCAGCTCGGTACGCGTAAAGGTGCCATTGCCGTGTACCTGGACGTTTTCCACAAAGACATTCTGGCCTTCCTCGATCTGAAGCTGAACAACGGTGACGAGCGTATGCGTGCGCATGACGTATTCCACGGCATCTGTCTGCCTGACTTGTTCATGGAGCGGGTATCCACCCGTGGCGAATGGAGCCTGTTCTGTCCGCACGAAACGAAGAAAGTGATGGGCTGGAAGGACGAGAATGGTCGTGCACTCGGACTGGAAGATTTCTATGATGAGTCCTTTGGTGAAGGTGCGTTCCGTGATAAATACGAAGAAGCGGTGAATCACCCACTGCTGTCCCGGATTACAGTACAGGCGATTGACATCATGAAGCGTGTACTGAAATCCCAACTGGAGACAGGTACGCCATACATGTTCTACCGCGATACGGTTAACCGCTCGAATCCTAACCGTGCACACGGTATGGTATACTCCTCCAACCTGTGTACCGAAATTATGCAGAACCAGTCTGCCACTGTAATTGAAAAGGAAGAACTCGTAACCAAGGATGGACAAACTCGCATCGTGATTTCCAAAGTGCCTGGCGACTTTGTTGTCTGCAACCTGAACTCCATCCATCTGGCACGTGCTATACCTCATAATGTATTGGAGCGTCTCGTTCCAATTCAGGTGCGCATGCTGGACAACGTTATCGACATTAACAACATTGAAGTGTTGCAAGCCCAATATACCAACAGCCAATATCGCGCAGTCGGTCTGGGAACGTTTGGACTTCACCACCTGCTTGCTCTCGAAGGCATTCATTGGGAGTCTGAAGAAGCTGTAACATATAACGATAATCTGTATGAAAAAATTAACTACCTGCTCGTGAAATCCAGTATGGAGCTGTCCAAAGAAAAAGGACATTATCCGAAATTCAAAGGTTCCGATTGGGAAAGTGGTCATTACTTCGACCAACGCGAGTACACATCAGGTGAGCGCGTAGGCGAGTTCGTGACAACCGAACAGTGGAAAGAACTGCAAGCCGAAGTACGACAAAACGGTGTACGTAATGCTTGGTTGTTCGCCATTGCACCTAACGGTTCCACGTCCATTATTGCCGGTTCAACGGCTAGTATTGATCCGCTCTATGAGCTGTTATCTTATGAAGAGAAAACAACTTACAAAATTGCCAATCCGGCTCCGGATCTGTCCGAAAAAACAAGCCCTTATTACCAAACGGCGTTCCAGGTGGACCAACATGCTTCCATTAATATGGCGGCTGCCCGTCAGCGCCACGTCGATCAGGGACAAAGTTTCAACTTCTACGTTCGACCAGATATTAAAGCAACAGAATTCCTGGAATTGCATCTGCACGCCTGGAGAGCCGGCATGAAATCAACTTATTATGTTCGTAGCCGGGCATTAACAATTGAAGAATCTTGATTTTTGCGCAATTTACGCTTTATCCATGATAGAGAAGATTTACTAGATTCGAGGTGACCACCAGGGCATCCTGTTTTGATTGCAAAATGGCGTTGCCCTGGTTCTTTTTTGCCTAAAAAATGATCACAGCATCGCAAGATGTTGATATAGATGCCACATTATACAACCCTAATATATATAAAAGAATTAATGATTACACGATAACGAAGAGGACAGAACAAAGCTGAAGAAGCGGAGCGCTCGCCTTTATCACCGGATTTTCCTCTTTAAAAGAGGGAATCAAAAAAATCAGGGGATAACAGCGATCGGAAGGTTGTTCTGTCATCGTAGTTATACAGTGTAAATTCATTCAAGGAGTGAACGGAACAATGCAAGTACAGAAAATTTTTAACACCGAAGCCCCTAACCAATCAACCCGTATTATTGAAGGTGAATGCTCCGGTATCCTGAACTGGAACGACATTCGCATGCCTCATATGTACAAATTGTACAAAGTACTGCTGCTTAACCACTGGATCGCAGACGAGATTCCAATGTCCAAAGATGCTTCCCAGTTTGCTCAACTGGATGAAGAAGAGCAACGTACATTCAAAATCAACATCTCTCTGCTCGCGGTACTTGATTCTATGCAAACGATGTTTGTTGGTGATGTAAAACGTTACTTTACCGATTCTTCACTCGAAGCGATCTCGGCCATTATCGGACAACAGGAAGTCGTTCATAACCAATCGTACTCTTACGTCCTGTCTTCGATCGTATCTGATCGGGAGCAAAAGGAAATTTTTGAATACTGGAAACATGATCCAGTCCTGCTTGACCGTAACCGTTTCATCGCAGACATTTACCAAACATTCCGGGACGAGCCGTCTCCACAGACGTTCTTCCAGGCTATGGTCGCCGATCTGGTACTCGAAGGTATCTTCTTCTATAGTACGTTTGCCTTCTTCTACAACCTGGCCCGTGACCAGAAAATGATGGCAACCAGCCAGATGATCTCGTATATCCAGCGGGATGAAAACCAACACTGTTACTTCTTCGCCGAAGTGTACAAACAGTTGCTGGTAGACTTCCCTGAACTGAACACACCTGAGAACATGGACTACGTATACACAACCATCCATCGTGCTGTTGAGCTTGAAACCAACTGGGCACATTACACACTCAGCAACGTGCGCGGTATTGACCTGAACGAGTTGGAAGATTACATCAAGTACATCGCCAACAAACGTCTGCGTCTAATGGGTATGGAAAAAGCATATGAAGGTGTGGATGTAAACTGCATGCCTTGGATAAAACCATTCTCCGATGAAGCACTAAATGCAACCAAAACCGACTTCTTCGAAGCTAAATCCCGTAACTACGGTAAAGTTGGCGACGATAACGGATTTGACGATTTGTAATAAAGAATAGATTATAAAAAACAACACTCCCTGAACTGTGGCTATAATGCCTAAGTTCAGGGAGTGTTGTTTAATTCGTATGTACAAACATCATATCAGCGTTGAACTATTATAATTTAATAGAGATATTTCTTAATCTAATAAATTCAAGAATCGTATATAATTCTTGAAATTTTCCATTATTCAATCTTCTTTCATTTGCCGTATGAATATGAAACGGGTCATACATCGTGATATTAGCAGGTGTTTCATCAGGATGATAATGAGCATGGAATTTCATAATCAACTCTTTTTGATCATCATACCAATCATACCAATATAACTCGATGAATCCCCCGTTTCGATCTATCTCCTCTACACAGTACATCTTCGATAAATCATTAAAGACAATTGTTTTACGAATAGTTCTAGCACTGCTTGAAAGACCCTGGGCACCATCTCGAATCTCCATAATAATATCTGAAAAATCATTCTCAATAAAACGAAAATTACTTTTCGGTATCTTTAAAGCCAAGACGCTGCCTCCCCAAATGGTGTTTCCAAACTTGTGCATCGGTTTCTTCTTCAGGTGTTAAGTTCAATTTAGTTCCGAGTGTCCGTTCGAATTCCCCTTTGTATTTATCTTCATATAAGGCAATTTGCCCTGTGTGGTAATCCAGGTCACTAACTTCTATTGTGGATTGGCGTTCTGCCTCTTCCTTTTTCCACATAGTCACAATCTCTTTAATCGTCGTTCTCTTACCTGATCCATACACATATGTAGTATTGTCTGGGATGAGATTATGTTTGTTGGACCCGGCTCTTTGAATTCCCATAAAACGGCCTTGATCAATCCAGTTAAAAATCGTCGTAATACTCACTCCAAAAAATACAGATAATTCTTTAGGAGTATAAGAACGTACAGCTTCAATAGAAGGAACACCACTGTCTGTAATACCTGTCGGTACATCCACTGCTTGACTTAACGCATGTTTGAGAAGAGTAACATACTTTTCTCTAAAAATATCAGCATCTTCAAAGATAGATTCATCCAGATTACGAACAAATTCAGCATTATTTTTGACTGCAAATGCCAGCACTTTGAACAGTAAAATACTATTATCCGAATTACTCAAGCTCTGAACTAACTCAGAAGCAATCTCATCCGTGTTCTGACTAAATATATTCTTCTCAACTCTTGTGATTCCCATATCCATCTCACCTCACACTCCTAGTATAGGATAGTAAAGTTTAACTTTCAATATCATACTTAAACAAAGTTAAACACAACTTAAACTTTATAGATTAAACTTAAAGCATACTTAAACAGTATGCTACGAAGAGCTTGATTTATACATTCTCCAACCAACACATACTTATTATATAATGAAAGAGATTCATACCCCTCCTACGGAAGTGAGGCCTATTCATGGAAAGAGAACTGCTGGAACAAATCAACTTGTGGCATGAGCAGGACCAATTCAGTCTCATTATTGAACATATTGAACGAATCCCCGTCTCAGAGCGGGATTATGATCTGATTGGTCAACTCGCCAGAGCCTATAACAATGACGCACGTTACCGCGAAGCCGTTCAACATTTGTTGTCTGTCCAGGAGCAAGGGGTAAGCGACCCGCTCTGGCAATACCGCTTGGGTTATGCATACTGTCATATAGCAAGTTATGAACAGGCACTACTGGCTTTTGAGAGAGCTGATGAACTTCTGCCCCATGATGAATCTACCCTTGAATTCCTTCGCCAGATTCGTCCCCAAGCGGAGAAGATGCGAATGGATCGTCAACGCCATGAAGAGAATATCGCAGCATTGGAGCAGAGCGGTACACAGAACCATCTAAGAGCCGCTTCAGGGACTTATGATCCCGCAACGTTCTGGGTACAGAGTGATTATGCGCAGGACAATCATGTATCAGAACCTTTTGATGAAGAAGAGATTTTGACTATTGAGAAAGAATTGGGTTACAAGCTGCCCGCTTCCTATATTC
Source organism: Paenibacillus sp. FSL P4-0176 (assembly GCF_037975265.1). Taxonomy (NCBI): domain Bacteria; kingdom Bacillati; phylum Bacillota; class Bacilli; order Caryophanales; family Paenibacillaceae; genus Paenibacillus; species Paenibacillus sp. FSL P4-0176. Next base: position 617,498 of record NZ_CP150242.1, on the reverse strand, counting down.
AACTGATGAATACGCAAAACGGCGGTATCCCTGCGCTCACTGTATTTCCCACCAAAGAAGCGACTTCCTGGGCTGAGGATCACATTGCCATTTCAAGCATTATGGGAATTGGACACGATAAAATATACGCACTCGCTGGTGAGCTGGGAAGTCGGTTCATGATCGAAGATTGGGGATACCCCGACCTGGGGATTGTGATCTGTGATTGTCCATCCGCTGGTCATGATGTTGTTATGCTGGATTATCGTTTATGTGGCCCTGAAGGCGAACCCTGTGTAGTTCATGTCGATCAGGAAAATGATTATGAGATTACATATCTTGCGCCGAATTTTGAAGCTTTCATCCGTGGATTGGTCGATGAGGATACGTATGACCTGTCTGACGAAGAGAATGAGGACTAAAACCCAGGAGGGTCCGGCCATATGACAACCCGTATTTATTTTGGTTCCAATCAACTTGGCGAAGTGGCCGCAGTTCCATTGCAGGATGCGCTGAATAAGCTTGACCTGGGAACCCTTGAAGATTATCAACGAACGGATAAAGGGGTTATGGGTCAGACACTGCTCATTCGCTCTTCCCGTGGAGAGTATATTCTGAAAGGCAATCCTTTATATGCAGGACAGTTACAGGAAGAAAAGTTCTTTGTAGAACAACTGGCAAAACATACGTCCATCCCTGTCCCTGATCCATATTTATTACATGAAGATACCCATCTGCTAGGCTGGAGTTATGCCATAATGCCACGCCTGCCCGGGAATCACCTGTATGATCCAGCATTCCAGGCTTCACTTTCACAGCAAGATCAGGAAGAGATCGCCTGTATGTTTGCCCATACTTTGGCTGAACTTCATCGCTGGAAGGTGCCTGATGCCGGGGAATATGATCCTGTAGCGCAGCAGATTGTTTCCTTTGCAGGCGATTATCTGGACTGGTTGTACGGAACCATTCGTCACTGGTTACATAATGCTGAACAGTACTCGGTGATTACGGATGAAGATGTTCAGTGGGTGGATGAGCAATTCAAGAATGCTGAACCGGCATTTCGGTCCAGGGCTGTTCCGTGTTTTGTTATGGGAGACTTCAAGGTCGAGAATATTTTGATTCAAAATCTGGACGGTCTTTCTTCAGGGTGGCAGATTAGTGGTTTGTTCGATTTTACAACCGGCTATTTCGGAGACGGCACAGCCGACCTAACCAAAATATCCACCAGGTATGTTCGTGAGGGTCAACCAGAACTGGCCGCACAGTTCCTTCTCTGCTACCGGGATCTGGTCTGTGCAGCAGATGAGGAGAAATGCCAACACTTCCGCACACGTCTCAGCATGCATCTGCTCTATCAGCGTATCTTGTGGTGGGGGGAAGCCAAAGCGACAGGACAAGTGACGTGGGCAGCCGACCTGCCTTTTGCACAGTGGGCGCAGCAGTCCATCGATTCGATTGTCGCATTGCTGGATTAGTAGATTAGTTAGTAGATTTGGACTGTCGCTCAATGGATAACTGCCTTCCAAACTAACGTATCTATCGTTCCATATATCGCCCAACATACGGGTATACGCATAAAACCGCCAAAGATCAAGGACGATCTCCGGCGGTTTTCTTCATACCACTATATACTTCGATCAACGATGGAATCTCTCAACTTAAGCTTGTGCAACGGGTACTCCTGATGTTTCTGCAAAAACTCCAGCATCCGGCGATACACGAGAATCTCGTTGGTCTTTCTGGAGAAGCCATGACCCTCATCATCCAGAACGATGTATTCCACATCAATTCCCTTGGACTGGAGCGCAGCCACGATCTGATCGGATTCGGCCTTCACGACCCTTGGATCATTAGCACCCTGAATGACCAACATTGGGTTCACCATCTGATCGAGATACGTAATCGGTGAATCCTTCGTTAAACGTTCGCGGTCACGGACCGGATCACCCAGCCAGTTATCCATCATCGGTTTCCAGTCTTCCGGTACCGATTCCAGGAATGTGAACAAGTTACTTGGTCCAAAAATATCGACCGCAGCCCGAAACAGCTCCGGATGGCGCCCTGCCAATAACAGGGTCATATATCCCCCATAACTTCCACCTACCACAAACAACCGCTCCGGCGAGGTAATTCCCTGATCAAACAGCCAGTTGATCCCGGCAACACAGTCCAGCCTTGGACCCTCACCCCAATCACGCTCAACCATCTTGACGAATTCCGCACCATATCCGGTACTGCCCCGGAAATTCGGTGCAAAGATATGGTAGCCCTGAGCGAGCATCATCTGGAACATCGGCCGAAAAAACTTTGCTTCGGAAGATTGCGGCCCACCATGAGGCCAAAATACGGTGTAACCATTGGCTTGCTCTGGTTTTGCTTTGAACAAGAGAGCTTCAATCTCCAGTCCGTCGTAGGAGTTATACCGAATAACGTCAGGGTACACGAGATCACTTGGGTCCAGTCCGGTTACCCGATTGGCAGTCAGCGGCTCCCAGGACTCAGCACCTGCTATTTTGCGATAAATGTTATGCGGTTGGATCGCTCCACGTCCGAGGATATACACATTGCCAGCCTTTGTAACGTTCACCTGCTCTATCGTATCCAGCGGCATCTCTATGCGCCGAGGCTCATCGGCATTTTTGCCCAATACGTACATACGATTCTCTGGCCCTGTAAGTGTCCAGAAATATAAGGTCTCGGAAGCCTGATGCCAGCGGATGAACTCCACATCTTCCCCTTCGATTCTGCACAATAAGCGGAATTCGCGGGTATCGATACGGTATTCAGCCACATAGGCGTATGCGGAGTCATCATTGGTAATGAGCAGAAGACGATTATCATCTGCAAAAATCAGATCAGATACCTGACTATGGCGTTCTGAGACTGGCAAAATCTCCATTTCCTCATTGTTACGATACAGATGCGCCGTCTGATACGTATTGGAGTACATTTTTAAAATGACATAACTCTTCTCGTCAGGACTTACAGCCACCAGGCTGCTCGTAACCTCTTCTCCACTGTATAACAGTTCATCTTCCCCTGTCTCCAGATCGATGCGGCGTGAATTCAGATAATTCGGATTACCCGCGCTGGTGACATAATAGAGACGCTGTCCATCCTCGGACAACTCAGCGAAATAACAGCGATCATTCGGTTCCGCCGGAACCACGGGCAGTGGAACACCACCCTCGGGTGGGAGTGCATATAGATGATAGTTCTCATCTCCATCCCGATCAAACGCAGTAAGAAGATGACGCCCCTGCGGGTCTGCTTTGATAAATTGACTGCTCTGATTCAAGTACGTTAAAGGATACGGGTATCCTCCAGGCAAATCCATCGCCCAAATATTCGGCTGACCGTTCAGATTGCTGTCCATGAACAAACGTTTCTCGTCTGCCGATACGGCAAAATGTGAAATACGGTACGTCTGAAAATATTGCTCGACATCCGGTTTAGGGAACTGAATCATGACAAACCTCCTTGGAATTGAACCAACGAATTTAACATTGGTAAATTAAGGTACCATTTGTCCATATTATAGGTAATGCCAATGTTTAGACAATAGATATGTAAGATTTAATTACCAATTCCCTCGTAGCTTTGTATATGATTATCCACATTCATCCAGCGTATCAGTGGTATCTCCCTCCCTGTCACGCATAATGATGCGGAGTAGCTTTTGCCCATTTTCAAAGACTGCAGCACATACTTCTGTCCGGCCCATTCCAGCAATTGCTCATGATTTCGTATCGCTTGTATCGTATTTAAATTTCTCCACTGTCCACATAAAGATTGACCGGAAGCCTTGATGCAGGCCTCCTTGCTTGTGAGGACTTTCCACAGCAGGGAAGAAGATTCCCCCCCGGAACATATGGCTTCCAGCACATGATCCCGCTCCTCTTCCGTCAGGAAACGTTGGATGATGGCCTTCTCTCGCAATAACGGACGTACCCATTCCACATCAACGCCAAGCTCGTTGTTACTGGATGCAATCGCCAGTACACACAGCCCATTTGTATGCGAAAGGCTGAATTGCGGACCTCCCACGAGATAAGGCTTTCCGGAAGTGCCGTATTCAAATCGAATATCCCGTGCCTGAAGCTGCATGTACTGTGCCAGTACTCTTCGTAAGAAATCCCTTGAAATCATCCAGCAATGAGCCTGTAGACGTGAGGTTCTGCTGATTCTGACCATACGTTCATGTTCTTCTGAAGTCATTGCATCGGATTCCATGGCAGCCGCTGTCTGCAGTTGATCCTCCCTTATGGGTAAAGTCTGTGTCCAAATGTGGACCTCCGGTTCTCCTGAAAATGGCGTGAACGTATCATTCCCTTGTTCCCTCATTGCCAGAAGACTGCTGATTGTTCCGGTGCTGAAATCCATAAGGCCCTCCTCCCTATGCGGTGTTACATGCTAACGTATAACAACCATCCGCAGACGAGCAGACGTTGCAATAGTTCTGAGACCACTCCTAACCTCTTCTTCTGTCAATTCAAGTGCATACGTGCCGAGCTGCATATAATCCAGTCCGATCACCTCATATTCCGAGATATGCATACATCGCTGTTTTAACGAATCCATGTCTGCATAATACTTGCTTAACCACTTCATCCGTGCATAGTTCAAATTGGGTAGGGACAGCGTTCCGTTCTGAATATGCTCACACATCTCCTCAACCCGGTTATATAAAGAAACGGGATCTGCTGAATACCCACAAGCGTTCGAAAAGGCAAATTGCTTGCGATAATAGTGGTCCCATTCTGCACCCTTATGAAGCAGACCCAACTCCATACATTCGGCGTAGAAATCGGAAGTTTCACCCAGTAAAGCTTCAATGCCGATCATGCAAGCGATTTGCTCCTTCAATTGCATCCCATCTTGGGCACGGAACCCATATCTTACAAGTGGCAAGGACAATCCGGATTCAATCTCCCGATATTGCTTATTGGAGTCATCAACCAAATAGTCGAGTGTAACTTCTGGCAGGTAGGCACCATCCAGTGGTTCCATCGCAGGGAATTTTTCCAACATATCTGTAATGAACTCCGCTTCAACCGGACCGGCAACCGCTATCGCCATGCTCCCTGTGGCATAGCGAGTGTTGTAGGCATGATTCAGCTCATCTGCTGTCATTTGGTACAGACTATCCGGTGTACCTGCAACATCCAGCGTGATGGGGTGATTGCTGCCATACATCATCTGGGTCAACTGCTGCAAAGCTCGCCAGGAGGGCTGGTCTGCATACATAGACAGTTCCTGATGAATGGCGGACCGTTCCTGTTCCATATGCATCGGGGTGAAATAGGGAGCAGCGAGCATGCCGGAGAACAACGCCAGACTTCGTTTCAAATCACCTGTGCAGGCCATTTGATAAGTCGTTACATCGTAACGCGTCAATGCAGATGTCGAAGCTCCCATAGTATGAAATAGCGGCTTGACGGGCCGTTGATCCGGATTGTAGAACATCATATGCTCAAGGAAATGTGCTCTGCCAGGCAGGGCTGCATCATGGATTGAGCCATAGGACACGGACCACGAAACAAAAGTATGATGGAACTGGGGTTCGGGGAAAATGTGGACCGACAGACCATTGGACAAGCGCCTGCGGACAGGTGCGATATTCACAATACTATTCATGAGTCACCTCCTGCACTGGTGCGGAATATTCACTCTCAGGATACAAAATCCAGGTGACAGCCTTTTTCATGCCAGAGGCTACCTCGGCCACTTGTTCCGCAGTAACGCAGGATATGGCTTCCAGGAATTGCGGAGTTGTCATCTGGACCCGGTTGAGCATTCGATCGATATGAAGGTTGACCACCTGCTCAGGCAGATCGTATCCCACCTGTACATAATGCATCACATTCTGAATCGCTCTATTCAGTTCCACTTCCTGAATGTCTCCGCTGCATATCCTCAGCCATTCAGCATCTATCGCTTCAAGCACCTCTGTCACATATTCACTGCTTGTTCCCGTTGTCACATGAAGCGTCCCCCGATAATCATCCAGTGTGCTGTAAATCTGATACACCCATTGCTTTCGTTCACGAAGCTCGGATTGAAGCCTGGACGCAGGCGTAGCGCCAAACAGGGAATGAAACAGAAACAGTGCAGGATAATCCGACGATCCATACGTCAACCCGGTGGTGAAGGTCACATTAATCTTGCATTGCTGAACATCCATCAGTTCAAGCATCATCTCGCCTTCCTCCCGACGCTCAGTAGGTTGACCATGCCCGATCACAGATGGGATAGCTCTCCCCTCAGCTGTGACAAGCAATGGCACAAAGGTCTCCATGACCTGAGCTATCATCACATCCGATTGGAAATCACCGATCACATAAATGTGTATTGGGCTACAAAGCACTTCCCGGTACCATTCCTGCAATTTACCATTACGCACACAAAGTTGCAGTTGCTCCAAGTCGGCATCCCTGCTTCGTTCCGCATATCCAAGCCATTCCACACTGCGCCCCTGTACCACCTTGTCCCAATTGGAAACATCATAGTCCGCATGATGTTCTGCCCAAACAAGTTCCTCCTGGATCTGCGCTTCATCAAAATCAAATCCGCCCTTAAGGCTCGGTTCGAACATCATGTCTGCGAGCAGCTTCAACGCATCCAGCGTCCGCATTTCCGTCCCCGGCAGCAACCCTGCAGGGATACGCAACCGGATGGATGCGAGTTGAGTCTCCCCCTTCTGCTCCAATTCGCATCTTAGCTCATCGGCATACATGGACCATAGTTGCTGCTGTAGCTTTCTTTTGCCGAGTGAATCCTGCCTGAAAAGCAGCCGCACAATGACTGCAAATACAGCTGAGGGAATCCTTCCCTGTTCGTTAACGATACCAAGGTGGAGATAACAATTAGCGTATTGGCTTGTTGGCATCACATGGACCGATAGACGATTGTACTGCTCCGTAATGAAAGACTGCATCCTTGCCTCCCCCCTTATCTGACGGTTAACCCAAATTGTAGATCATGCCACTCGCGGTGTTCAGTCCAAGCTGACCGAATCCCTCCAGCGGCTTGGAGAACCAGTCCACCTGACTCTCAGCTTCCGCTGAATGAAGATTAGTCTCATCCTCTTTCCAGTGAATCACTTGCTGATGGTGACGGTCCCAGAATCTCCATAATGCAGGCTGCTTCAGCAGTTGATTGCGAAACGGCTCATATACACGTCCTGCTGATTCATGAATATCCCCTTCTAATATGAAAGGCGGCAAGAAGACAATTTTGGAACGAAAATCTTCAGTCAATGTCATGAAATAGGGGCATACAGGCTTGCGTGTCTTGGCTAAAATACGAAAAATACCGCTCCTCGTCCGGATGCGTGAACTCAGGAAAGGAAGCTCCACTGCGCGATTATCCGCGTTGAACCCGGTCTGACCATCTACGAAAAGGTTGAATGAACCTCCCTTCCGCAAATGAGAATACAATCGTATGCCAATCATCTCATCCTCGGCATTCAACAGATCAGCACCTGCAAACTGCCGTAGGGTATTCCAGGACGACAGCTTCTGTTCTTGCTCTACGGTGCCCTGCTCAGCCACCAGATAGAAGGGTAATCCGGACTTCATGTGGCCTGCGCGAATCTCCTGTCCGATGGTGATCATATTATGCCTGACGAATCCATAATGCCAGGTCAACAAAGCCCCACCTTCCTGCAAAGTCGCTTGCAAATGTTCAAGCCCCTCGACTTCATCCCAATCCATAAAGGAGTAAGGGTTTTTTTTGTGTTCATCAACCGTCCGCAAAAAAGCTAGGTAATCCATCCAGATCAACTCCGGTGACGTTTCCAATTGAAGAGGCGAAAGTTCCTTAACAATATTCATTAGCGCATAGAAGAATCCCAGTCGAATTCCGTCTGTCTTTTCCCGATACAGCTCCTCCCTGACCTGTTCCCGATGTAACGTATATAATGTACGAAAATCCTTCATCCTTACACCTCCTGTATACCCTGATTCATGGATACTCCCGCTCCCGACAGCATCTCTTCTCTGGCTACTCTAATACTGGAAGAATTTTTAAACCGCCGACGATTCCGGTCGATGCCATCCACCATATAGGCCAACATCCGAAGCGCCAGCTCATATTGTCCGGGAATGTGCCGATCCGATTGCACACCCTGTCCTTCAACCATATCCATCCCTTCATAAGATAACGGGACCTCCAGCGCTGCAATAACGCAGTCTCGAATGTTCTGCCACGTCGGTCCTGCAGCAATCGGAAAATCAACAAACGGGAAGCTTCCCGGATCAAGGGAATCCAAGTCAAAAGTTAAATAAGCCGAGTCGACATCGTACTTCTGCCTTACCTCGTTCAGAACATGGCTCACCCTCTCGGGTGTCATATGCTCTGCCGATATCTGAATCAAGCCAGTATGGCTGTACATCTGATCTGCTGAGCGAAGACCACGCAGGCCGATCTGTACAACAGCAGCAACCGTACCCTGCTCTAGCAGATGTCTTACAAAATTGGAGTGACTGGGATGCTCCTGATGAATGGCATCGATACCGCAATCATGATGGGCATCGAACTGTACCAGCACCCTTCGACTGCCCGTGGCCTTTGCCATCATCTGAAGCACAGCATGCGTAATAGAATGGTCTCCGCCAATGCAGCACAATAGCGCCTGTTGATCCAGCGCATGATCCAGTGCGGCCGCAAGCCCCTTTTGATAAGGAACAGCTGTATCCGCCTCCGCTTCATTCATAAGACAAGTACCCCAATCCTGCATGGTTACGCTCTCAAGCAATCGTCTCCCACTTCCAATATCGTACAAGCTCGAATTCCCGGACTCTTGTAACGATGGATAGATGACCTTTTTCCACGATTCTACACGTAACGCATGCGCAAGTCCGGCAACGGAGGAGTTTAACATGCTTGTCCCACCAGAATGAGGGATACCCAAGATCCCCAGTTGAGGAGCCCGATGACCGATGAGAGGCTCATACAAAAAAAAAGGCGCTTCCGCAGGTTCCACCCCCGGCAAATCCGGGGGGCGTTGTGGCTCCAGCTCTTTCGCAGGTTCCAGCTCATAAAACTGACTGAACGTTTCATCCGCAGCGATCCACGTATCTGCAATGCGACGTACCAGATAAGCAGGTTCTGATGTTGTCATGCAAAAACCTCCTGTACGTAGTTAGAGTCAAGTCTGTGTGGAATAGCTCTTATTCGGCAACGTCGCTTCACCATCTGTACTGATGTCCTTATCCGCAGACGATTCCACATATTCCCGCTTCAGCATTCGCATGAAAGGCAGCAAGAACGACGACATGCCGACCACATTCATGCCAGCAATCACCGCATAGAAGTAAGTAACCTCATTGAAGGCCCGAGTCAGTCCCCAGCCAAGTGCGATAATAATCAGAAAATACACCGCATTCAGGAGTATGGCCTGGTATCCGCGCCCGCTCTGTTCCATCGTCAGCAACGTTGTCATCATGGGACCCATGCCAATATAGGAAAGAGCCACGATGGACAGATACCTTGCCGCTTCGGCTCGGGTTGCTGCGTCTTCGATCAGAAATGCGATAAGCGGATCTCGCCAGATCCAGACGGCAACGGCAATGATCACGTACAGAACAAAGGATTGCAGCAGACCTTGGCGATAGCTTGCATAGGCCCTTGGCCGGTGTGGCGACTGCAAATTATGATTGATGATAATGCCGATGGCCGATCCAATCACGATACCCGGCAGGATCGCCATCGTCTGAATTCGATAACCAACGCCAAAGCCAGCAACCGCCCCTTCGCCAAAGTGACTAACAATTTTATTGAAAAAAAATGTGCTCAGAAAAATCATGCAGTACGAGATGAACACAGGAATACCGACATGCCTGAGGGCCATCAGATGTTTTTGGGCAAAAGCAAAGCGTTCAAAGATCATTTCCCGACGAATGAACAGAATCAGCAGGGAGATGGCCAAGGACAAGACGGAAGTGATCAGGTTGGCATAGATGATGCCCTTCAGATCCAACCCGAAGACCGACACAAATGTATACACAAGAGCAATGTTTAGCATCGCCATCCCAACCGCGTTCCACGAAGCTGCCTGTGCCCGGCCCAGTCCTCGTAACGCCGCACTGGTCACCGCCGCCAGGACAGCCGGGATGCTCACTGCCATCATGCCCCCTACGTACAGCGTAAACATGGGCCCAATGTCGGCAGGCACACGGTAAAACCATGAGAGCACAGGGGTCAGTAACATCACAATGCCCCCGGTCAGAATGGCAAGCAGCATTGCACTGCCCATCATGTGCACGAACAGCTGGGTAAATGCACGTGAGCCCCCGGCACGACTGCGCGCCACCGCGACCTGAACAGACAGCTGCATCGCTTCGATGATGGCAATCATGACGAATGAGACAGGAATATACAATGAGAGCACATATAATACACTTTGACTCGTATGACCCAAGAAGAATACATTGGCCAGTTGTGTAATCACGTTAACCAGAGAAGCGAGCAGCATCGGAACGGCCGTACGGAATAACAAACGATGGATCGAGCCGGCCGTATAATCGATCCCCTGCATGGGGTTCACCTCCACAATTCATGAAGTCTTGATTTCTTGATTCATTGTAAGCCTGCTGAGGATCGGCAGACGTATCACATGCACGCAACAAGCCGATATCATCCGATCGTCATCCCATGAGACGAGCATGACCCGATCATCCGGCCTGATGATCCCCCGCTCTAGCTTATCTGCCAGCTGTATCCATACATCACCGCTCTGATAATCGGTTCGTGGTACGCAGATGGTCTTAGAAGGGGAAATATGCAAAACAGCACTGCCATTGAGACGTAATCCCAGTCTCGACTGAAGAATGACATGCACGGCTCCATGGCTATCCATCCATTCGCGGATCATGCCGAGTGCCTCGGATGAAAAAGCCGTGGCATCATCCGATCTAATGATCCGTTTTCCCGCATAGTGTATCTGCAACGCTCCTTGACCAAGGCCTACCTCAAGCGCCACCGCCATGTCGCCCAAATCACCCTTAGGTTCAGATGGTTGACCATATGCAATCTGTCCATCATCATGGAGAATTCGCTGCTCCACCAGAACAATCGCAGTCCGTTCGTTAGGAAGCATGCTCCAAAGAGCAACCTGAATGGCCTCGGTGCCTGCGAGCGCACCCATATGGGTAATACCAAGTGGATGATCAACTCGCCACGGCGCCGTTTCAAGCATTCGGGCAAGTGGAGCATTCAGCGCATGACGTTCTGGACAGGTTTGGGCTAGGATCAACCAATCCCAATGCGGCTTTGTACCCAACTGCTCCAGCACCATAAGCGCAAGATCACCGGCTGTCACCCGTCTCCCGTCTGCCATAAGGGAGCGAGTCAGCGTTCCCACGCGACCATAGTAGTGATCCTCCATGTATATGTGCGGCGATACGTAAACATAATCATCCGGTGTTGGCCAATCCAGCGTGTACAGATGATCCTCCGCAGTAAGCCAGCAAATATGATCCACATAGATTGGTGCGCCAATATCACCATGAAGTGAATCAGACATGCTGCATCTTCCCGTTGGCATACGCCTGAAAAACGCTAATCTTCTGAATGGACGTTGTGCCTTCCATGAACTCAAAGGCCCTTGCATCGCGATACCATTTGTTCAACAGAGGATGCTCCAGCATGGAACCTGGCCCCATCATCTCCAGTGCCCATTCCGTCGCTTCCTCGGCAACTGACGCAGCCCGTATTTTACTGAGGGAAGCCAGATATCCCTTATTCGCATCATGGTCAATCTCTACTGCTGCATTCCGAATCATGCTGCGTAGCGCATGCAGACGCATCTCCAATCGCTCCAATTCTGTCTTTTCACGTTCTGTGAAGATCGTTCTGTGCTCCACAACATAATCATAAGCAGCCTGTGCAACACCAAGCGCCAATGCCGCCACACTAGGGCGCATCCGGTGGAATGTACGCAGTGCTCCCCACAGTCCACGCTTGGTTGGGCTTAAATGACGACCCAGAATATCTTTCTCTTCCAGTGGGAAAGCCTCGAATTGCAGATGGCTGAGTTGCAGACCGCGAAGCCCCATCGTGTCCAGCGGGGTTGCTGTGAAACCCGGCAGAGAAGGATCAACTATAGCGACCTGAATGCCCAGAGGCGTACGATTGGTCTGGGCAAATACCAGTCCAATACTCGCCCGGTGTCCGTTCCCAATGTAGAATTTATGTCCGGTTAGCTCCATTCCCCCATCCGGATGTCGCGTAATCCGCGTGCTGATCTCGGTTGCATCTGAACCCTTCTCCGGCTCTGACAAGGCAAAAACAGCCCAGGCCGGACCTTTCAGAAAGTGGCTATAAAAGCGCTCCTTCTGTTCCTCATCGCCCAAGTCAATCATGACGATGCTGGACATGGAAGGCCCAGGTCCTCCCAGAAAAACGCCCGCATCTCCTGCGGACAACTGCTCGATCGTAATGACTCTTTCCAGCGAAGAGAGTCCATAATATCGATCCTGACCTATGGTTACAATTGGCTGGCCGCCATACTCCGGGGGAATCATCATATGATTGATGGCCTGCAGGGCAGACGTGTGCAAAAAATCGGTGAGTCGGTCTGGCTCCCGGTCAATCGTCTGGCCGATCTGACGAAGCTCCACAGCATACTGCTTCATCACATGCTCGAATATCGCAATTGTTGATGGAGTAATCATCAATATTCCTCCTTAGCTGGCAACAGCATGTTTTTCACCAGTTGGCCTGCATATGTATATGCAGATACGCCATGTCTCAAAAAACCGAAACCGCCGCCAAGACGTTGAATCTGTCTGAAAGCTTCGTCCAATTCCTGATGTATCCACGCATGAACCCGGACCGATGGAAGACCTGGATTTGCTGAGAGGAAGCGGTCTTCAGGCAACGTTTCCGCCATGTAGAGCGTTGTCAGGATGTCAGCGACCATGCCTTTCACGAGCTGGTGCTGAAACGTGGATTGCCCGCCCGATATTCGCACCGACAAATGCCTGCGAACCTGCTCCAATCCAGCCTTGCACAGCTCTACGCGGAACTCAAGCAGGCGTGTTCTCAGCTCATTCGAGGTCACTTTCTCGCCTGATGTCTCTGCCTTCTCGCCCTCGTTCGGCTGTACCCGGCATAACAGTAGTCCAGAGGGCTCAAGCATCCGATCCTGCACATGAACGGCATGTAGTTGGTTCCAACGATACAGCCCTGCTGATTGTTCATGCCAAAGTAAAGCATCTTGTTCCATGAGATGAGCGGTTGCGAGCACGTAGGGACCTGTTGCCAAAAGCACTGGACGATTGTTCACCAGTAAGGTTTTTGCCTCCAACATTTCCGATATCGGAGCTACGGGGTTGCCTGCTGCCTTTGATCCGACGGGCTTAGCATCTGGGCCCTGGAATTCAATAACGTGCATTGTCATTCCTCCTGTTCATTCTTCTTCGCATCCTCCATGCTCCACCAGTGCAAAACCAAAAAAACTGCCGAGCCCGATACTGACCATGATGGAGCGTCCCTTCCTACACACCCAGTCCTGCTCCAATCCCGAACTCAGGTTAATGAACGGGTCGGTGGAAAAGGTATGTCCGATTCGCTGAATGTTATCCAGATATATCCGTTCAAGTCCAACTCCCGTACGTCGCGAGAATTCCTTCCAGGTAGTCCAGTTCACATTATGGGGAAAAATATGATTCACATCTTCGAAACTCAGGCCTTGCGTTGACAGCAGCTCTTCCATCCCTTGAATGATATGGTCCACATACAATCGGTTAAATGCCGAGATCTCATCGGCGGTTGCATGATAACCAGTATGGAACCGGGTATCTCGCAGCACATGCGCCGCCTGAACGACATGCTGACAGCTCTCTCTGCTCAATAGAACAGCTACGGCAGAATCACCCAGAATGGCCGATTTGCGCAGATAGCGCCATTCGGGAGGCAAAAAATTGAATTGATCCGCACAGATCAACAACACATTCCGAATGTGAGGCTGCGTTTGCGAGATTCGCTCAAGCCATTGAAGAGCGGCTATCGACGATGCACAGTTCATTTGGGATATGCCATAGAACGGTACATGTTCAAGCCCGAAGCGCTGAAGGACACGCTGCACAAGCCTGTAATCGCTCGGTGTCTGCACCTGAAAGGAATGGACATAGAGAACAAGGTCGATTCCGGAAAGGGCAGGTCTGGTCTGGAGCCGTTCCACAGCCTGTGCGATCGTATCGTCAAGCATCTGGCCCGGTTCCGTTACAGGCACACCTTCCAGGCGGTGGTACTTGCGCAGAAACTGAAGCTCGCCTTTTCCAAGCTCCAGGGCAGCCAGCACCTCTTCCGGCTGCTGAATCTGTTCAGGCAAATAGACGCCAATATCCACAATACCGAACCCCAATGTTCTCCCTCCTTCTGCGATTAGTGTCCATTCATACTCCATTCACAAGTTCGGATCAGCAAGGCGTGAACAAACGAATCCGTCTGCTCCAGATGCATAAGACATATGTACTCGCCCCCGTCCTTCTCTTCCAGTAACTCCTGTAATGCGAAGAATGGCGCTGCACTCCAGCGCGATGGATCATAATAACTCTTCGATCCACACTCCCTGTACCAAGCAGCCTGATTGCACAGCTGCTCCAGATCAGGATGGATGAGCAGGTTAATCTGATTCCGGTGAATGGATGCCCTGACACATAATCGATCAAGTACCATCTCCGCAGTATCGGCTACGGAATGCTCGGCATGTCGCATCTCTACACCAAGCAGGGAAGGTCCTACGCCTGTCATCCGATCAAGGTATATGGCTGCGGCCGTGTCCGGTCCAGGCGGCGAAACAAGTTCCATCGTTTCATAGGGGAGAGCCGTCTGATCCATGACCAGCAGCATGCCTTTCATGTAACCTTCTCTGCCCAGATAATGCTGAAGCATGTGGAGCGCCGCAAAAGGAGCACCAAAACCAAGATCATTTACAGCAAAACTGATAAAACGGGCCTGATAACGATCCATCAAATAATTCACAATTGATATATCCGGGCGGGTATTCGGAAAATTGTATGCCAGCAGCAACACATCCACATCCTGCATGACCCGATCAAGTCCCGTCTCTTCCAGCAGTTCCACACTCATCTCGTGATAGGCATTGTTGTTACGCCCCTGCAAAAGTTGAACGTCGTACTTGATCTGAGTACCTGCAAGCATATCTTGATGAAATCGCAGCAGTTCCGGATGTTCGAACGGAGGCTTCTTCTCCGAGAACAACCTGACTCCCATCTCCCGTATGGCAACAGGCGAAGCCATCAGGCCGCAATGAGCTGCTTCTCAATATAAGCAGCCAGGGAGCCTACCGTATCAAATACATCGGGCTCCAGATCATCCGGGTCAATCTCCAGACCTTCAATCCGGTCTTCCAGCGTCATCAGTAGTTCCAGAACCGAGGTCGAATCCAGGTACAGCTCGTCAAATAAAGATGTGCTTAATTGAATATCCTCCCTGGCTTCCGTATTCAACACTTCAGCAAGGGCACCTTTGATCTCTTCAAGCAATACTGCAGTTGTCATGATCATCATCTCTCCTCATCAATTGGTTATTGCCGTATGGGATATTTTAATCAAGCGTTGCTTGGACAGTAGATCCTGCGGAGTATCCCGCTCACGGATCAAGTGAGCCTCCCCAGCGACAATCAGCACTTCCGCCGGACTTCCATGACTCAAAAAGTGTGTGGGAGAAGCCGTTGGTCCGTAGGCCCCCGAATGAAAAACACCGATTAGATCGCCCCGTTCAACAGGAGGAAGCAATACCCGTTTCCCAACAACATCATTCGGCGTACATAAGGGACCCGTAATATTGTATTCGGCTACAGGGGACTCCCCATAACGCGTCAGGGAGGCAATCGGAAAATTACGCTTCACGTAAGAACCTGTGCCCACCGCCGCCATATGGCAGTTCGTTCCACCATCGGTTACGACGAAGTGCTCTCCATACGATTGCTTGACGTATAGAGCTCGACTGACCAACATACCGCAGGTGCCTACCAGATATCGCCCAAGCTCCATGAACAGCCGGGTGTTGGTATGACTATGCCGAAACGATTCGAACATTGGATTCAACTGTTCTGTCAGTGCGGCTATGGATAGGAACTGCTCACCTTCATGGTAGGGCACGCCCAATCCCCCGCCTACATCGACCATACGCAGCGTGATATCCAGCTCGTTCTCGATTCGATCAGCCAATTCCAGAATATGGCGGGTATTCTGAACGATCGGCTCTACATCCAACATGCGGGTTCCCATGTACACGTGAAGTCCCATGATCTCCACATGGGAGAAGCTCTCGAACTGTTCTTTCCCCTGGAGCACACTTTGTTCATCCATACCAAACTGACGTGGTTTGCCACCCATGGTCAGCCTGGAGCCTTTAACAGAAAAGGATGGATTCACTCGCAGCGCCACCGGCACGATTCGCCCCTCACTTGCAGCGATGATCTCTATGCGCTCCAGCTCCTGGAACGATTCACACACGATCGCATATATGCCCAGACGTATGCATGCCGTAATCTCGTCATCGCTTTTTCCGGGTCCAAGGAAAATAATGCTTTCTGCTGCTACTCCAGCCTGTACAGCCGTATGCAATTCGGCCAGGGAACATACCTCTGCCTGTGCTCCCATCTCCCGGAGCATGTGTACGATCGAAATATTGGGATTGGCCTTCAATGAATAGAACAGCTCCACTTGAGGCGTAAGCAATCCCCTAAGCTCCTGATACACCTGCTGCAACACATCCCCGTCATATACATACAGCGGGGTCCCGAATCTCTCGGCGATGTCCGAAACAGGCAACTGCTGAATCTGATATTCCTTAGACACTCACATCACCTCATTAATGGAAGATAGGACGGCTTCTATCGCTTCGTCGATCACTCCCAGCCGTTCAGGGGAGGACGCAATAATCACGCCATACAGACGTCCGGAGAACAAGGTCCCCTCACTTCTGAATGCCGCATTGACTGTGGCAAAATTATTAATCAATAATCCTTCGCCGCGTTCCGGTTCGAACATCAACGTACCCAACCGGGAACGAAGTACTCCGTATTCCAGCAGGTGATTGAGCCGGAGCGTATATTTTTTCGCCAATCCACATTGATCTTCGGGCAGCCATTGATACTGAATGTTGGTCTGATAGGTAGACATATTAAACCTGGCATTTATCTCAAGATTGGGCCAGATTGTACCGTCCTCGTCCAGAATGGCGTCCATGCCGGCAATGCCGTAGTATCCATCTCGATACAGAGCTGCTCCAATTCGCATGGCCGCTTCACGAATAACCTCAAGTTGAACATCGTTGAGCCGCGAAGGCATGAGATGCCCTTGATGTACGCCTTGCTCTACCAACGATTCCTTTACGCCAAGAAACTCGACTCCACCGGATCGATCGATGAGAATCTGGTAATTCAGGTCACAGATTTTATCAATCCATTGTTCAAGCACGTAGTTGATTTGTCGAATTCCTTTTTTGCTAGCCTGTTTCTCCAGCATGCTCATGCATTTGTGAAACCTGGCTTCATCGGTGATGACGGTAATTCCCTTGCCTGATACACCCATGGAATCCTTCAGCACAAGGCGTCCACCCTGCTCTAGAACGGCCTTTAGCTGATCGAAACCAGACACCAGTTCATCCAAAGACGTGCATTCAACGCCTGGAATTTGGCGAATACCCAGCTCCGCGTTGAGACGGCGGGAATACCCCTTGTCATTCACCCTGCGGAAGATATCTGAAGATGGAACAGCCAGCGGAATGCCGGTTCGTCGGGAGAATTCCTCTTCCTGATCCGAGGTTCCAAAGGGAACCAGATAAACATTCGTTCCAGCAGCCTGTGACAGCTCTCTCAGCTTGTCCATTGTCCTTGGACAATTCAGAAGATTCGCGGTAATGTTCAGTGCCGGATCATTGTGCTCCACCGTTATGCATCGGGAGCGACCAAACCCAAGCGCCTGTGCATCTGCCATGAATCCCTGATTCGGCGGCCCCTTGAGCAGGATAATATCGTTCTCTCCGGCGAGGAAAACACCCAGTTCCTCCATCCGATTAACAACGTCCGCAGCCGAGCCTATGCTTAATGAGGGCAGCTTGAGAATACCCGTTTCACTCCAGTACTCCTCCACCTCAAAATTGTTCAGATAGATAAAAGTAACGTCATGCTGGCCCGTTAACGCCCACTTGAGCTTGCTCGAAAAATCCGTCAATACGGTGGTCAAGGCCATCCCCTCCTATTCCTGCATACTGCATCACTGCTACGCTGAATGTAACCCCAAGTCCGACCGTAACAAGCAGATAATACTCCTCTGGTTGCAACAACTTCTGCTCTAGAATGGCTTGCAGATTAATAAATGGGTCCGAACAGAAGCAATGTCCGATCTCCTGTACGTTGGACGTATATATGCGTTCAAGGGGATAGGATAAACGGATAGCCACCTTCTTCCACGAGGATAGATTCACATTGTGTGGGACGATGTATCGAATATCCTGCAGCGCCAGACCCGCCTGCTCCACGGCTGCAACAATGGCTTCACATAACCGAGGCGTGTAGATTTCCTGAAACTCCCTGAGAATCTGCGGGGTTCCCGTTAGTACATTACAGAATTGGCCCAGGGTAACACTCGTCAGTCCAACGACACGACTTCCGTTACCCTTGTTACCCACCAGCACGGCGGCTGATGCCTCTCCCATCACGGTGGTATTGGGGATCAATTGCACAACGGGACTAAAGGTTTTTTCACCTGTCAAAATTAAAATATGATCATCCGCTTCCAATGAAGGCAGCAATGTCTCGGCAACATTCAGGGCAATTAAACCCGATGCACAGTTCTGCTGCGTAAGCGAAAACGCGATGGCATGCTGCAACCCGTAAGCCCTTTTCAGGGCTTGCAAAACTTTCATAGGAAAGGGGAAATTTTCCTGAATTGTGTGGCAATAAATGATATACTTAATCGAGTTAGGAGCGATCTCCGGGTTATTTACCACCTGGGTTAATACGCGCCCAAGCAACGAAGCCAGATCTCCATCCCTGTCTTGCCGAACCTGTTTCAAACCATGAATTTTTTCCAGTACCTTCGTCTGGGCATTATTGAGTCCCAGCACCTCGTTCAGTTCCCTGATCGGCACAATGTGCTCCGGAATGTAAGACCATATTTGCTTGATATGCATCGGCTTCAGACACCTCGTTATCACTAACGTACGAATCTCACTGAAATATAGGGAGATAAAGAGCTTCCGCAGAAGCTCCCATCTATGAATCTAGCGTAATGCAATAAGTAAGTAGGAAAAATCAGGCACGAGCCGCCGCTGCTGCACGAGCTGCTACAGCACGAGCCGCTACAGCACGAGCTTCAACTGCGCGAGCGGATACCGCGCGTGCACTGACTTCACGTGCCTCGCCCAGTACATTCGTTTCCAATTGTGCTGCTTCAACTTCTTTGCGCTTCAGTTGCTCCAGTGTAATGGGAGTCGCTTTAATGACCATTCATATCTCCTCCTTTCATCTTGGATACTCTGATTCTATAATCTCCCAAATTGGATTTAAACTGTAAATGGAGGTAAATGAACCTCTCACTCTCCTTACCCCTGCTTCTGCACGTTCGATGGACCCAACATACCAATCACATCTCCATTCCAATCAAACTATATTCAAGGGACGGTGAACGATCATGCTCGGACCCAAAATCCGGCAAATCCGGGAGCAGCTTGGACTGTCTCAGAAGCAACTGGCAGGTGAGGATATGACGCGTTCTTACATCAGCCTTATCGAAAAAGGTAGAGCCGTTCCCTCGCAGCGTATGTTAAAAATCATTGCCAGGAGACTTAATACACCCATGGAGTTTTTTTTGGGAGGAAGTGTATCGACAGATTCGGATATTGGTGAGGCTGTGTTGGAAAAGGCCAAAGCCTGTTACGCCGAGCAGAATGATTCTGCCTGCATCCGCATAGCTCGTAAAGTGCTGACACTGACGGAGGATACATCGGATCAGTCTGAAGCCTACCTGCTCATTTTGCGAAGTCACAACAGACTTGGGGATTATCGACAAGCCTTGGATGAAGGGGAAAACGCAGCATTTACGGTCATTCGAACGGGGGACAGGGAACGTATTGTTGAATATTATCTGGAAATGGGGAGAGCGGCTTTTCATGCAGAGCTGTTTCATGCTGCCCGGAAACATTATGAACAGGCGTATACGTACAGCAGCAGACTCAAACATCTACAGGAAGAACACATCCAATCGCTGACCTTTCTTGGCACAACTCATTTAAGACTAGGCAATGTGAATGAGGGGTTAAACTACTATCTCAAAGCGGAGAAGGAAGCCCAGATGGCCGGACAACCGGAACTGTATGGCGAGATTACGCTGGGTTTGGGCAAAGCCTATTATATGTCCGAACAGGACGGACACATGCTGCTAAGTTATGACTGGACCAAGAGATCCGTACAGGCCTATAAACAGGCGAGCAGCGAATCCTACGTTCTGGCACTTCACAACCTCGCCGTGATCCAGCTTCATATGGGGCAAAAAAAAGAAGCCCTCCCCTTGCTGGATGAATGCGCACGAATTTACGATAAACGCAATCTTCCCCACAAGAAGGCTTCCATATTAGAGGAAATCAGTAAAGTTTATTTGGAACAGCGTGAGCCAGAACAGGCAGAGGCCATCATCAAAGAAGCCCTCCAACTGCTGGATAAGCAAGATGAAGGGATGCTTCGTGCCAAACTGTATCGCTTGCTGGGTATTGTATTTCATGAGAAAAACAACAGCAATGAAGGTTATTACTTTTTAAGAATGAGTCACGATCTGCTTAAACGCATCTCTGCAAATCGCGAGGCTGACATCAGCCATCAACTCCTCCTGCTAAGCCTGCAAGAGCGTAAAATGAACTACGAAGATTATAAGTCATTTATCAAATAAAAGCGGATACCTTCTTCATCTAACAACTGAGGACATAGGGAAATGAACAGATGGATTTTAGGGTCTCTGAACAGGGACCCCACTTCCGGGAATCCACGGTGAAAGGGCACAGGATCAATCTCATCGAACAGGTACAGGATCATTCAGCTCCAGCAGCGTTTCCGTAGATACGGCATGCTTTTGTCCCTGCTGACCACTAAACTTAGCCGATCCTGCATGTGCTCCCGAAACATGAAGCTGTCCTGCAATAAAAGGTAGAAGCATGATGGTAACCATGCAGAGTTCACTTGCCATTGTAACGTATTTGCTTCCTTTACTCTCCATGCTCATCTCTCCTCATGTCTATAATCGGGTAGCATAGTCCACCATCGATTCCTGGCAACCTAAGACGTATTTTACGGATAATTGCAATGACTTTAAATACGTTAATTACCATTTACCTCTACTTGCACATGAAACTCACGTATAAAAGGTCATATGATCTTTGTCTTCGCGATAATAATCCAGCCTTTGCTTCATCGTACCTGTATGCAGTTCAAACAAATGACCATCCGGATCAGTAAAATAAACAGATAATGCGTCCCGGGGATCTCTGGGCCTTCCAGGAAGAATGTCCGCCCCGGCTGCTCGCAGCTGCTGTACAGACGCGTCGAACTCCTCTTCTGTAACGGTAAATGCAATATGGGTATAGGTTCGTTCCGTATAGTTGCGAATAACATCCTCCTGATTCAGGGCAATCCACAGACCGGCAAGCTCAAAATAAGCCAGTTTGCGTCCTTTCACCTGAATTTGGGCACCGAGAGCCTGCTCATAAAAGGTAATGGCCCGCTCCAGATTGGATACGGAAAAGCACAAATGATTAATTCCTTGAATATTCATGTGGCTCCTGACACCTCCATCGATTTAAGGATCTACCCTTATTATGGTATATTCTGCGCAAAAAACAACCGCTCTGCTGTTTCCTCCCGCACGTTCTTCTGGGCGAATGCATAGGTTATCCGTATCAATGAACGTTCGAGGAGGATGTAAAGCGAATGAATCCTGTCTATCCTTTTTATGGTGAGAAAACGGTATGCAAGGAGCAAAAGCTGGCATTTCCACCCCAGCATCAGGACCAGCAACCCGGTCTGGAAACTCTGATGGTGCCTGAACCGATCAGTGAAGATCCTGCCTATATCGGCAGCTGCAAACTCCAAGGTAAAGTTGCCATTATTACGGGTGGTGACAGTGGAATCGGCCGGGCGGCCGCCATCGCTTTTGCCAAGGAAGGTGCGGATATCGTCATTGCTTATCTATATGAACGGACAGATGCCGAAAGGACTCGTGAACGGATCGAAGAACTGGGACAGCGCTGTCTCTTAATCGAGATTGATCTCCGCTTAAAGAAAAACTGTGAAGCCGTCATTCGCACAACCATGGAAACCTACGGGAAGATCGATATTCTGGTCAACAATCATGGCGTACAGTATGTGCAGCCAAGCATCGTTGATATTACAGAGGAACAGCTGTATCACACCTTTCAGACCAATGTGTTCGCCTATTTCTTTCTGATTCAGGCCGCTCTCCCCCATCTGTGCAGAGGTGCCTCCATTATCAATACGGCTTCCATTACAGCATATAAAGGCAACACTCAACTGATCGACTACTCTTCTACCAAAGGAGCCGTCGTATCGCTGACTCGTGTACTCGCCCAATCACTCGCTGCACAGGGAATCCGTGTGAATTCCGTCGCCCCGGGACCCATCTGGACACCGCTCATTCCTGCTAGTTTCTCCGCTGAGGATGTACAGGTATTTGGAACAGATACACCCATGGGTCGAGCTGGTCAGCCTTACGAACTGGCGGCAGCCTACGTTTATCTCGCTTCCCGCGATTCATCCTACGTCACAGGTGAATGCATTCATGTAAATGGCGGCGATATGGTAACGACATAGGCTGATGTCAGGTTGGATTTGGCAGGTGTGGCAGGATATCGGTTGTTCAGTTGCGAAGAGGGTTAGGAGTATGATCCGGTTATGCCGGAGCCTGACATCTAGCGACAAGGAGCTGAACAACCTGATGAACTTCGATCCACTCTACCAACCGTACCCCTCTTACCGCGTGCCTGTGTATGCGAAACAAGGCATGGTCGCCACGTCACAGCCACTGGCTGCACAAGCTGGTCTGGATGTATTGAAAAAAGGCGGCAATGCCATTGATGCCGCCATTGCAACTGCGGCAGCACTCACGGTGCTGGAGCCAACGTCCAATGGCATTGGAGGCGATGCTTTTGCCCTCGTCTGGACCGAGGGCAAACTGCATGGCCTGAATGCCAGCGGCCCTGCGCCTCAGGGCATATCCATTGAGGCGCTTCAAGCGGCAGGCCATACGGAGATGCCGAAGCTTGGGGTTGTTCCGGTGACGGTGCCTGGCGCACCGGCGGGTTGGGCTGAGCTGAGCCGCCGTTTTGGGCGACTCACGCTGGCGGAAGCGCTGGAACCGGCCATCCGCTATGCGGAGGAAGGTTATCCGCTTGCGCCTGGGCTGGCCCGCCACTGGGCAAGGGCAGCCGAGATCTATGCACGCCAGGGTGATGCGGAGGTAGGGCGTGCGTGGTTTGAGACATTTGCTCCAGGCGGGCGTGTTCCCGCAGCTGGAGAGATGTGGCGCTCGCCGGATCATGCGGCGACTTTGCGCCAGATTGGCGAGAGCGAAGCACGAGACTTTTACGAAGGAGAACTGGCAGAGCGCATTCACTCCTTTATGGCAGAGCACGGTGGTTATCTGACTCACGAAGATCTGAAGGCTTTTCAGCCGGAGTGGGTTGATCCCATCTCCGTCTCCTATCGTGGTTACGATGTATGGGAGATTCCACCGAATGGACAAGGATTGATTGCTCTCGCGGCGCTTAATCTGTTGAAAGGTTACGAGTTCGACGAGAAAGAATCTGTTCAGGCATATCATCAGCAACTTGAAGCCATGAAGCTGGCATTTGCCGATGGGGAGAAATATATTACTGAAGAACGCAAAATGGGTGTGACGGTGGAGGAACTGCTGTCCGAGGCATACGCGGAAGAACGGCGCAAACTCATTGGTGATACCGCACGAGCACCTGAGGCAGGTGATCCACGTGCAAGTGGAACAGTCTATCTGGCTACGGCGGACGGTGAAGGCAACATGGTTTCGTTTATCCAGAGTAACTATATGGGCTTCGGGTCTGGGCTCGTTGTTCCGGGAACAGGGATTGCTTTGCAGAATCGTGGACACAACTTCTCACTGGACCCTAATCATGCGAACGCCCTAGAGCCAGGCAAACGAACGTATCACACGATCATTCCGGGGTTCCTTACCCGTGGCAGCGAAGCGGTTGGGCCATTCGGTGTCATGGGTGGTTTCATGCAGCCACAGGGTCATGTGCAGGTGGTTATGAATACGATCGATTATCACCTGAACCCACAGGCCGCCTTGGATTCTCCGCGCTGGCAGTGGACGAAGGGCAAAACAATTCTCGTGGAACCGGGTTTCCCGCAGCATATCGCTCAGGCACTCGCCCGCAAAGGACATGATATTCAAGTGGCACTCGATCCATCCCAGTTTGGACGCGGTCAGATCATCTGGCGCAACCCGGACAATGGCGTATTATGCGGGGGTACGGAAACCCGAGCGGATGGCTCGATTGCGGCTTGGTAAAACTCGCGTCATTTTTATAATAGGATGATCACCTTATCATCCGTATAGGGTGAAATTTTAAGGCACAACAGAGATGATTCATGTCATCTCTGTTGTGCCTTTTTTCGACTTCTAACATCAGTAAACAACATACTGTAGATATTTATGTACCCTTTTAACCAGAGAAATGTAAAAATAATGTGTAATTCATGAAAAATACTTATTTTTTCGTAAATTTTCACTACATACCATAAATCACAGTGCCTTTCTGACCGATATAGATAAAGGGAAATCCTCACCATACGTGTCATCATGCACACGTACTTCCCTGGAGCTAAGGAATCACGCAAAACAGAAAAATGCGACTACAGAAATGAGGGTACCAACACATGAAAACAAACAAGAACAGACGCGCAGGTCTAGGTCTCACCATAATGATGATCCTGACGGTACTGATCCTGGGGGCATGTTCAGCCAACAATACAACAACGGCAACAGACACAAGAACAAAGGTTGGGATCGTGCTTACGGAAGTGGGTCTGGGTGACCGTTCTTTTAATGATGCTGCTTTTGATGGACTGGTTCAGGCCAGAAATGAGAAAAGCATTGTCTTTGACTATCGTGAACCGGGCGACAATGCCGAAGCTGCATTTGAAGAGTTTGCGCAAGCCAAATTCGATCTGGTTATCGGCCTGAGTGATGCTGTCCAAGCGGATATGGAGAAAGTTGCAGCCAAATATCCTGACCAGCAGTTCCTCATGATTGACAGTCAGTCCGAACTGCCTAACATTGCCTCCATTTCATTCCGGGCGGAAGAAGGAAGTTATCTGGCAGGTGTTATTGCCGCTATGGCTTCAACGGAAGATCATGTTGGCTTCCTTGGTGGAATAGAGATACCGGTCCTTCGTAATTTCGAGCAGGGTTTTAAACAAGGTGTTCTGGCTGTCAAGCCGAATGCAACCGTTGATGTCGTCTACGCAGGGGACTTTGGCAATGCCGAGCTGGGTGAACAACTGGCTGCAGAGATGATTCAGGAAAAGGGCGCTGACGTGATCTACGTTGCTGCCGGTCTCACAGGCGTAGGCGCACTGACGGAGATTCAGAAATTAGGGAAATACGCCATCGGTGTAGATACCGATCAATTCTTTTTGGCGGAAAAATCCATTCTTACGTCCATGCTGAAAAATGTGGATGTCTCTATCTACAATGCCGTTAACACGTTTGTTAAAAACAATCATACCTTCCCTCAAAAGGAAATCGTGGAGGGGCTGGCGGAGAACGCCGTGGGTCTGACTGCTCTACATAATATCACGCTCAGTGATGAACAACAGCAAACCTTCGAAGATCTGAAGGCTAAGATCTCTTCCGGTCAAATCAAAATTACGCTTGATCAATAACCCATCGGATACGAGGAGGTACGCATATGAAACTACAGGGAAAACTGATACTTAATGCTCTAATTTCACTACTTCTATGCCTTGTGCTAGTCGCTTATATTATCATGCAATTGCTCAACATGAATGCCAAAAATCAAAATCTGGTACCAGCCATGCTCAAGGTGAGTGAACTGAACGCCAATCAGATTCAGACCCAGCAAGCGCTGGATGTCTACTCATTCTCCATGACAGCAGGAAACCAGGACGCCGTGCTTCGCTTGCTGGATGAAGGCCAAACGATGATTCAGGAGCTTACGGACGGATTGCTCGAAACAGATCAGCAGTTACAACTTATTCAGTCCATCGAGACAAAATTAGAAGCTCTCAACCAGGGAGCCACCGAAGCGATGAGTGCGATGAACAGTGCGGAAGCGAAACGTTACAGCACTCGGGTTCGGGGCATACAGAATGATATCTATTCGTTAGATGAGATGACTCGGGATCGTTATGATCAATATACCGTCGATTTGGAACGTGACATTCAGCAAACGTGGCAAGCCGCTCTGGCAGGAGCTATCGTATTGCTCGTCGCCGTGATGCTGTTTAATATGTATACTTCACGTCAGATTGCCAAGCGTATTCGAACACTCAAAGACGCCGCTGGACAAATTGCGGACGGTGACCTGACCGGACAATTACCGGAAGCTCGGGGCAAAGATGAACTCGATGACCTGAGTCGTTCCTTCGGTACCATGACTCATAATATCCGCGGCATTATTCAGTCGATTGGTGAAGCGGGTCATCGTGTCGATCTGATGGCACAAGATATTGACCGCGGTAATGATACAGCCCAAGCGATTGTGCAGCAAGTATCCCGCACCACGGAGGAACTGTCAATTGGCAGTCAAAAGATTGCCGAGGATCTGAGTGAAACAGTGATGGTTGTGGACAAAATGCAGTCTACCTTCAATAGCAATCTGGAGGCCACTTCCCAATCGGTAATCGATGGTCGTGAAGTATTAACTACCGTTGAGGAAGGTAATAAGGCTGTAGCGGAGCAACTCCGCTTGGCCGAAGTGAATCGTATGGCGATGGCCGAGGTGGAACAAACGGTGCGGGAACTGGAAGAAAGCGCGGTTCGAATCACTACGATGACGGCATATGTATCAGAGATTGCCAAACAAACAACCATGCTCTCGTTAAATGCCTCCATAGAGGCTGCTCGCGCTGGAGAAGCCGGACGTGGCTTCGCTGTTGTTGCGGGCGAGGTGAACAAACTCGCCGAACAATCTGCGCAATCGGTCAAACATATCTATGCGGCTGTGGGCGAGATCACAACCTCCATGGACAAGGTGAAGAACTCTGTAGCACAAAGCATGCAGTTATTCGGCGAACAGGAACAAGCCACTGGCCAGACTCGCGAATCCTTCTCTGCTATTCGTGAAAGTGTGGAGCGCATTAGTACGGGTATCCATCAGCTTGCTGAGGACATGCAACACTCCAATGAACTCAGTACACAGGTGCAACAAGCCATCGAAAATATCAGTGCCATCACCGAGCAGTCGGCTGCCAGCAGTGAAGAGATTACCGCCTCCACGTCGGAACAACAACGTTCCTTCGCTGATGCAAGTATCAAGGTGAAGACATTGCGTGATATTAGTGCAGAGATGCATCAGGAATTGCTGCGATTCCGTCTGTAAGCAGGATGCCGGAGAATTTTGGGTTGGACGTAGTTCAGATGTAGTTGAGATGCAGGTTAGATGCAGATTATAGGCATGTTATGGGCAGGTTATAGCCGAGCCAGGATTAGGTAGCGTGAACATACAAACAAATAAAGGGGAGCCTCCGTCATGCATCATGACAGGGCTCCCCTTTTCAGTACTAATCATTGTTTCATCCAACCATTAATTCGTTTCAAAGATATGAAAGTATATAAATTGAACTAAACATTTACACGAAACGGAGAAGACAGAAAGAACCTGAAAAAGCGGAGCTAAAAGTTGTCTGAAAGAAGCTGCCTCAGAAGCATATACTTCGCCTAAAAGCTTCTTGAAAGAAAGCCGCTTCGGAAGCATATGCTATCCCCGGATTTCCTAATTTATAAAAGAAAAAACTGGGGATAACAGCGATCGGAAGGTTGTTCTGTCACCGGAGTGTCCAGTGTAAATATTCTTTAGATCAACTTATATAGATAACAAGGCATCAACATTTCAGATCCAAACGTTTAACGAACTGAGCAAACCTTATTGGGCCATTAATTGCATGTTATAAAACCTAACGAATCTCAGGCACTCTATTCACTAATTTAGTCCGGTTTTTCAGGTGTTTTATCTGAAATACACAGAAATAACGTGGATGAGGTTCGTTAGCTTTTGCTCCTCGATGTAAACCGTGGTATAAGGTGTATCAGGTTCGTTAGGGCACTGGGAATTGGGTAGTGAGCACTGAGCAATGGACATCGTGCACTCATCTACTTTTAATGCGCTGGTGCGCTAGTTCGTTGGATCACTTGCAGTTTAGAAATGATTAGTCATAGACAGTAACCCAAAACCATAAGCTAGTCCCACACCTGCCCTATCCTCACAGTGCGTCGATGATGTCTCCGGCCAGCAGGGATGATGGGTCACCGCGCAGCAGTGCTGCACGTTCAGCGGCCTGTCCGTGGAGATATACGCCGAACGCGGCGGCTTGCTCCGCGCTGAGCCCTTGGGCAAGCAGACCGGCGATGATGCCGGTCAATACGTCTCCGGCACCGCCAGTCGCCATGCCGGCGTGCCCGGTGGTGTTGATGTACGCCTCGCCGGACGGCGTTGCGATGACCGTTCGTGCTCCTTTGAGCACAAGGGTCACGCCCTGCTCGCGGGCGTATTTTGCAGCGTGCCCAATGCGGTCACGCTGCACCTCTTGGGTCGACATGCCCAGCAGTCGGCCCATCTCGCCAGGGTGCGGCGTCAGGATTGTCGCGGCACTTCGCTGGC
Organism: Paenibacillus sp. FSL P4-0176; assembly: GCF_037975265.1. Classification (NCBI taxonomy): domain Bacteria; kingdom Bacillati; phylum Bacillota; class Bacilli; order Caryophanales; family Paenibacillaceae; genus Paenibacillus; species Paenibacillus sp. FSL P4-0176. The sequence goes on along the minus strand of NZ_CP150242.1, from coordinate 588,590 downwards.
CCCAGTCGCGAGGCCCATGTGGGCCAGCGTCTGCCAGCATGTTGAGGGCGTCCGCGTCGATGACGAGCGGACGATCCGTATGTTGCCACAGACGGCGCAGCCAGTCTGTGTCGCCCTGGAAGAGGCCAAGGCCTGGGCCGGTCGCGAGCACGTCGCGGCTCTCCGCAAGACGCAGCACGGCGTCGGCGGAAGCCGCGTTCCATTCTCCGCTTTCGCCATCGGCGGCGGCAGCGAGCATGAGCTCGGGCACGGTGCCGATGACATGCGGCAGCAATGCCGCGGGCAGCGCCCATGTGGCGAGCCCGCAGCCTGCGCGCAGCGCGGCCTTGGCCGAGAGCAGGCCAGCGCCGCTCATCGGCAGACTTCCTGCGGCCAACAGTACGTGGCCGTAGGTGCCCTTGTGGCCGTCCGGTGCCCGTAGACGGCCTGTATCCACGCGCAGCGCACCGCGCAGCACCTCGTCCGTCAGCAGACGGACCGAGGGGCCATGCTCTGGCGCAAGTCGCGCGGGAATGCCGATGGCGCGCACCACAATGCGCCCCGCAGCAGAAGCACCCGGGTACTGCACCAGCCCGCGCTTAAGCAGCGCGAGACATACGGTCACCCGGGCTTGAATGCAGGGCTTGTACACCTCTCCGGTGTCGGCGTCCAGCCCGCTTGGCACATCGGCGGACACGACCGGCTTGCCGCTGTCGTTCGCCGCCTCAATCAGCGCCGCGTAAGCTCCGCGCGGCGCTCCCCGCGACCCGGTGCCCAGCAGCGCATCCACGATGCCTGTGCACCGGCTGAAGTCCACGGCTTCGCGCCCGTGGACAAGAGCAGGGATGCCAAGCTTCGCGGCGGCATCCCGTTGCACTGCGGCTTCGCCCCGCAGTGCATCAGGGGCATCGGCGTAGACCAATGTCACGCCAAGCCCTGCTTCAACCAAATGGCGCGCGGCCACTAGCCCATCGCCGCCATTATTGCCCTTGCCGATCAGCATGTACCACTGCTGATCTCCCGGGCGCTCCATCACCAGCGCCGGATCGGCGATGATGTCGCCACCATAACCTTGCCGATCACCGGGCCCGGTGTGTGCCCGCCTCGCATCGGTCTTGCTGCTATAGCCAAGCTGCCCTGAATCCACAAACCAGCCTTCTGCCTGCACTTCCCGGCACAGCTTGATCACTTCCTCGGCTATGGCGCGACCTGCATTCTCCATCAGACTTGCTGCCGGAATACCGAGCTGATGAATGGTATACTCGTCCAAAGCTCTCATCTGTTCAGCGGTTACGATAAACAACGTTCATCCCTCCCCGTGACAAGCTCATCTCATACTTAAAAGTAGCAACTTTGCACCTAAACGCTGCATCTTATATGTGTGTCGCTATCTTTCCTCTTACCTCATCCAGTTACCACGATCCACTCGGTACATCATCGAAAACTCTATCGATCCCGTGTACGAGACCTTCAGATTAAATCATCCATTCCAAAGCCTGTCTACACTTAATAACCTACCGTAAACCGTGCTTGTATAAATTGCGGATCGTCAAGTTCGTCCACCAAAGCCGCTGCAAAATCGCCAACCGAAATCGAGCTTTCCCCGATATCATCCGTAATCACCCGGTTCATGCCAACCCGGAACTGGCCTGTTCGACGTCCTGTTGTGATTGTCGCCGCAGGGCTCATGTAAGTCCAGTGAATACCTGATGCTTCAATCAGGTCATATGCTTCTGCATGTGCTTTTGCGAGTGGTTTGACTTCTTCCGGGAATCCCGGCGTATCCATCAGCATATCCCCGGAATCGGTTAGCAAACTTCCCGCTCCACCAACTACAACCAGACGTCCTGCTTTTGCCCGGCGCACACCCTCGATCAACGAACGTGTCACTTCCAGCATCTCTTCTTCTCCACCAAACTTCGGTCCATATGCACTCACAACCACTTCCTGACCCGCTGCAAAATCAGCCACCTGATCCGGGTTAAGCAGATCTCCCTGTTCTACACGCAAACGCTCATGAACCATCTCAACCTTCGAAGGGTCACGCACCACCGCTGTCACTTCATGCCCACGATCCATCAGCTCCCACAGTATCATCTTGCCAATCGCTCCGGTTGCTCCAAAAATGGCTACTTTCATATGAATTCCCTCTTTTCTGTAGATATCATTTCATCAACTTACCGTTATTTTAATACTTAATCCTATTGTTATATACCTTAAACGGCTCACGCCATCTTAAACCGGATGTGACATCTTGTAAACCTATCTCTTACAGCTTATATGTAGAAAAACAATCTTCACTGCGTGATCGAAGGAAACACCGCCATTCAGAAGCATCCCCTCTCCTCCCCATCAAGCAATACGGTTCATGTAAAAAAGCCGCTAATGCGGCTATACGGAGATGATTTCATAATCATATGAAGTGTAGTCTCGCATCAAAATTCAGTTTTCATTCCGCTAGGCAGTCGGCCCTTCTTCTCCCTGCCTCCACCACATGCCCTCCGATTTTGGGCTGGTATATTCAAATCCAAATTGAGCATACAGACGATCAGCCGGAACATCCGCCAGCAGACTGACCAAACCGCGAGCAGGCACAACGTCACGCAGATAATTCATAATCTCGCTCATGATCAGCTTTCCATAACCCATTCCCTGAACATCCGGGTGTACGGCAATGTCAACGACCTGAAAGAAGCAACCGCCATCTCCAATCACTCGCCCCATACCTACCAACATATCCTCTTCACGCAGACATACGGCAAACAGACTATTCGGTAGTCCAATCTCCGCCCCTTCCCTGCTCATTGGACTAAGACCCGCGATCTGCCGCAGGGCAAGATACTCCAATGCTGCGGGTGGTGTGTGTTCAATATTCACATGATCCATGAATTGTGCCCCTCTCCAACAAAATAAATTATTCTTTTATTCTGTCAACCACATGCCAAGACTTCAACAGCAAAACCGGCGGGATATATACAGGCATAATCCACTGGTAAGACAGATCTTGAAGCAACTGACCTAGCCATAACCTCCCTTGATAATCCAGCCGAATCCTCCACAGACCGCTAGCCATGGTTTCTCCCTGATCTACAAGTTCACGGGCATCATCATAGGAATACTCTTCTCCTTTATTTCGTTCAATTTCTTCAAGAGCTGCATCATATCCCCGTTGCTGCTCTTCTTCCATTTCATTTGTAAGGTCAGAATCATATATCACGGAAAAGTTAAGCCCTTTGAGCTTACGCTCTTCAATCCATTCTTTAAACTTTTCTGTAACAAAAACCTGAACACCAGGAGTTTCCTTAATCTTGAACATACACGTTCCTTCCGGTATTTTGGCAGGATCGAATACAAGCTTGTTAAACCGTGCCCAAGACCCATCTTTGAATCTACCAATATCAGAACGATGATAATCAACACAGTCCAATATATTAGTAACATTTAGTATGAACAATTCCATATTATCATTCGTTATGGGCAAAAATTCTACTTCGCTTGTTAATAAACTCTCTTTCTCCATCATCTCTTTAACTCTTTTTGAGAACACAGGTTTACCGATATGGTAATTCGGAAAATCCTTGTATGATTTTTTATAAAGGGTTTCTAAACCTATTGTTGTCCATCCTTTTATTTTAGATTGACCGTGGAAATCACTATTAATTGGATGATGATCATCTTCCACTGAAGCTAGGACCTTCGTTTTCGTATCATGATTAAACCTATAAAATTTCATTTCTCCCCACCTTAAAATCTTTCTATTATAATTACATCTGTGTCACTGAGCTACTCTAAGTATCATGACTTTAACATATGAATTCTGCTTGAATTCATCTACTTCCTGTGTAATAGTGAGAGAAAGCTTACGTGAAGCGTGTTTCATGATACGTGAAGTTGGTGCAAAGGAGGAACAAGTGTGTTTCAAAGTTGGATTGAAGATCTAACATCGCGCCCAAGCGCTGTGGCTGTGCTGTTTGGAGTCATGGCTTTGCTTCTGGGGATATACATATGGTCTGCCACTGAAGTTCGCCGCAGCCACGAAAGGCGAATGAGAAGGATACGAGATACATTATACATAAGTACAGCCCTCTTGGGACAACTTACCATCCAGGAAAATCGGAATTATGAACGATCGGAACACGAACATGACGATCTGATAACAGCAATGTTAGCCTGCAAAGCTGCATCTTACCTATCTCTTCAGCTGCAGGACCAGATCCGTGACTGTATTAAGGATCATGACCCTGCCAGAATCGGACTGATGCACAGAGCACTGGAACGGGAATGCACCGTATTATCGGATGAACTCAGCCGGGAGACTCATGCAGATCATTGGGGCACAGCGGTATGGACCATCCTTCGGCCTGCAGCCGAACCAGCCGCACTGGCGGCTACAGGGTTTCTGGTTATAGATCTGGTATTTCGTCAGCGGATGTTGGACGTGCCTGTGGACTCATGGGACAGCATCTTGCCATGGATTCGCGCAATTTCCCTGATGATCACCATAATATATGGTTACCTGCTCTGGGCCAGCCCACGCCGGGATAGGTCAAGTACAGTAACCAAAATGCTCTCCTTGCTGATCGCGCTATGCTCGTTGCTCCATCTGATTGGACCTATTGCTGCGCCCTACGCCCTTGGATTACAGCTGATTATATTCACTTCGGGTTTCGGGTTGACTGGGACACGCTCTCGAAGTGAGCGCCCCTACGCAGGACATACGGATCTGGAACCAACGAAGCAAGTCTCTACGGAACTGGAAGGAAATACACGTCGTACATCTGGTACCAACACCGACGAATAACCTACGATTCAGCCGCTTCCGTATGATTAAACTTAGATACCCACATCGATGATACGAGACTTGGCCCTCCCTCGGCTGGATTTTCACCGATCAGGTCGTGTCTCCTTACTCGGCATGCTATACGATGATGTATGTCAGTGTCCCAAAATTATGGAACTCCCGTCTGGATGTTCCTATTGAGTAGCCAGACGATTTTCTAAGGAACACAGGACGTCTTATTCGGCCTCTACAGCCTCTTTCAAAATTGTAAAGAACCTCAGACACGTTATTTCCCAAAATCGCTCGATAAAAACGCTCTAAAACGCCGTACATTTCGATATAACGTGTCTCAGATTCGTTAGCGCTCAACCCCTGCTCATGCTCTGTTCCAAACGCGACTGAGAGGAAACCTCGTGTCCCTCTCGTACGAAGCGAAAATTCTCATTGGTAGTGGAAAATAGGAAAATCGCTTTTGCGACGTCCTAATTGCTTGCTCTTACATTCAGTATTTAGCGCTTGCCTACTCCGGACACGTTCAGATACACTTCGGCTTTCAGCACGTGTTGAAAACATCCCCTATATCCAACGTATCTGTACGCAAAAAGGGCTTAAACTACATTGTAGTTTAAGCCCTTTTCTATAATCTTTTCTTGCGAAGAATTGAACGATATAAAACGAACTTTAATAATTACACAAATACGGAGAGGACAGAAATAACGTGAAGAAGCGAAGCTACAAGTTTTCTTTAAGAATACTACTTCGAAAGCATTCGCTACGCCTAAAGGCTTTCTGAAAGAAAGCTCCATCGAAAGCATATGCTAATCCCCGGAATTTTTCCTTTGAAGAAGGAAATCAAAAAAATCTGGGGATAACAGTGATCGGAAAGTTATTCTGTCATCGAAGTCGCATGTGTAACATTCTTTAGTTCACTTTGTATCATGCATAATTACTGCACTTATTTGGCTACAACATGTGCAATGACGTGGCCTTTTTCGTACGTGACAGTCACGTCATAACCTTCGGCAGTTACACTGTCGAATTCACCTGTAATTCCATTAGCCGTGATTAACGTAATATCTTTGGAACCTTCAATCTTATAGTTGGACAAGTCGAGTTTGAGACTTCCTCCATCAATATAGAGCTTTCTGCCAACATTCAGCTGACTGTTGTTGTCAGTCACTACCAATTCCAACGTACCGTTATCCATGGTAAAGTTCCTATTTAAGTTGAGTGCTCCGTCGACATCAACGACAACTGTTCCATTTTCCACATACAGATCACCTGTACCAAAAGCAGTTGCAGATTCTGCTACCAGCGTTCCTGCTTGCAGCAATGTTCCTCCAGTGTAGCTATTTTTCCCTGTCAATGTAAGGGTGCCTGTCCCCTTTTTCGTGAGCATTCCACTACCGGTGATATCATTTCTCCACCAGTCTTCTGCATTGAAGCGCCCTTTGGAAGCGTCCATATCCACAGTTACATTGTTCAAGAATGCGCCGTAGCCATCCGCAGCCGTGACCAGATCAATTCTACCCCAGCCCTTGGATTCATCCAGTACAGGATATCCAGAGTCAATGGATGTTGTATACAATACTTGTCTGCGTTGCTCATCTGTTAAATACGGTTGACGTGTTTCTAACAGGGCTTCTGCTCCTTGCGGTACAACTGGAGCCAAACCTTTGGTTCCGGTTTGTGGTAGACCGTAAGTCATCTTTTCTCTATAGAAGGCTTTATTGGCATCATGATCTTCCCATTTGTGTTCATCGTAAGCACTCTTGAACGTGTAATCCTCTGTTACGGTGTGTGCATACTCATACAGACTCATATTTTTTTCCTTGGCTGCAGCTCCAAATACTTCTCCTGCATTCTCATAACCTTTCTCTAACACATCTTTATTCTCAGCCTGATTAAGTGCATATGCAGCCATGGCTGTGGATTGTATTCTTCCTCCTATAACGTCAAGCGGTGAGTGCATCCCCGTTACGATTCGATTCTCGCCCAACTGAGCTGCTCTCGTTAACAATTCAGTGAATCGTTCTGGTGTAGCGTATGCCAAAGGAAATACGGATAAGTAAGCTGCACTGGTATGTCCGCTCGGAAATGCGCCATCTTTCCCTCTTCCATCCTCAGCGATTCGTTTGACATACGTTAACGCAGGAATAAGCTTAACGTTAGTTTCGTATTGCTGGTAATGTTTTTCTCCTGTTGATTTGGTGCCGCCTGAAGCCAAAGGTACTTCTTTTTTCTCACCTTCGCCCAAGGTTTCCCATACAGGCAGTCCTTTGCTGTCAACAACTTCTTTCACTTCTCCATTGGAATTCATTCTCCACGGTCTAGGGGAAGAGTAGAAATATTTAGAGGGATTAGATGAGGCAGGAATTTTAAATCGAACCAGATCAACTAAATGAACCAAGTCTGCAAGTTCCGTCTTTGCTTCCCAATCTCCAATGCCTTGGCTTTCATCTTCCACTGTTTCTTCGGTCAATACCACATTCATCTCGTCCACCGTTCGTTCAACGTTTGTCTTTGGCTTGATGATATCTACATACGTGTTAGCCAACGGACCAAAGCCCTCCATCACGCTATAGATCTTATCTCTTTGGTCATCATAATAGGCTGCCAATGTCTCTTCACCTGTGCGATTTTGCGTGACCTTTTCTACATATTTGATATTGGCTTCCCAAGTTGCTTTGTTTCGGATCTCTTCATTTGCATATGTTTTCTGATCAGCAACTGCTACGGTTGGATCATTCTTAAAGCCGTCATAATATGGAGTCGGTCCATCTCCATACTTTGCATTTTTCCCGTCAGCTCCAATTTTAGTTGCCGCTGTTCCATCTCTCCAATCCGCTAGGTTCATGGACCATACTTGATCAAAACCGTCTAAAATATCAATAAACGGATTGGTTTCCGCAATATTTTTTAAGGTGTCGTCTCCGGCATTGGCTCCGTGCTTCACGGCGGATAACCGAGCTTCATCTGCTGGGGGATTAACATTCAGAACGGTTGCCGTTCCTTTTGGCTTAGCTGGTTTGGCAGCTGTAGTAGCATCTGTTTCCACAGCTTTAACGAGCGCAGACACCGCTTCGGCACGAGTAATGGAATTAAGCGGTTTGAAGGTTCCATCTGCATATCCAGAGATAATTTTCGCTGCTGCCGCTCCACCTACAGCTCCCTTGCTCCACGCCGCTATAGACGATGAATCGCTAAATACATTCGCTGCTGTTTCATTTAACTCCAAATTCAAAATGCCAGCGATCACTTTAGCTGCTTCTTGACGGGTGATCGGATCTTGCGGCTTCATTGTGCCATCGGTGTATCCATCTATATATCCATTCGCATTTGCAATAGAAATTGCTTCGTAATACCATGCACTCTCAGACACATCATTAAAGGTAATTTTAGCTTGTCCGGAATATCCAAAAGCACCGTTTACCAAATTCATAAATTCTGCTCTGGTAATATACGTATTCGGTTTGAATGAACGATCCAGGTAACCTCGAATTAATCCTTCATCACCCCATGCTTGAATATTCGCTTCCGCCCAGTGTCCCTTAATATCAGAGAACTGAATCTTCTGATCGGCTGCAAAACTCTTCTCTGCAAATGTCGGACCTACCATAGACAACATTAGAAGTAATGCCAGTGACTTTTTAAGTGGTTTTCTCATGGCTTGCAAATACACGCTCCCGTTATGGTAAATTATTTTTTTGCTTCTGCATCTGCAAATGAGTAAGAAAGACTCTATACAGATGTCTGATCTGCCGTTACTGTAGCATTAGGGAGCGTTTCGCATCTATAGAACAAATTCCGTTTTATATCAAAATCGTACGTTCCGGAGCTCATATGCCAAGAAAAATGGAGTTAGATACTACATTTATCAATTAAAATACCTACTTTTGTAAACGCTTTATTAACTGAAAGTAAATTATGGAGTGGGAGTTTGTTAAATTTCGATCAACATGATTTCTAGTCCTCGGCCTGCTATATAATGATGAAGTTGTTTAGAAAAGAGACATAAAGGGGGAAAAAGAATGCTTAAGCCATTTCAATCTGTAAGATCCAAGATGGTTCTTTCCTACCTTGCTGTCGTTCTTGTCATTGCGCTTCTTTTCGGCTCCATTCTATACCTCTTCTTCTCCCATCAATACAGCAAAGAGATTCGAATCAATAATCAACTTTCGCTGAAAAGCACTGTCAATACTATTGAGAGCTCCGTTATCCAGAAGGTGAATCAGGTCTATCTGTCCCTGGCACTCGGTAACGCCGCAAGTATCGATTTAGATAGCTTAAAAGGAAACCATAGTAAAATCCTGGACATCGAACAGTCCCTCAAAAATATGGTGCAAAATTATTCCGATCTCATTGAAGCTATTCATGTGTACGATACGAAGAACCACTTCATCGTCTCCTCTGTATATGGGCTGTTGCTCTATGAGGACACGCCTTCGAGTGTGGATCATACGACGGATTGGATTACTGCGATGAAAGAGAATCCAGAAAGCTCCTTATGGATGAAGACTCGCATGGTGCCTCAGGATGTTTATATCGAATCACGGGAACAGGGCAAGATGAGTCCTCTAATTTCCTATGTCCATAGTTACCCGTTTCAATCGTCTGGACAAGACAGTAAGGCCATGATTGCGATTGATATCAAAGAATCAGCGATCAGTCAGATCATTAAAAATATGCTCCCTGCTGACTATGCAAATACATTAATCATCGATCAGGATGGAACTGTCATATCTGCCGCGGACAAAACGTTGATAGGCAACTCCACGGAGGAGAATCTGACGCAGTCGCTGCTCACCTTTCATTCTTCAGATGCGAGCTTCAAACCTGTATTTAACTATGACTCTCATGTCGTTACCCAAGATCAATTTAAAGGAAATGCATGGAGAATCTACACAACCACACCTAATGAAAGCTTTTATTATAAATTGGATAGCTTGAAGGAGATTTCGGTTCTTCTCGGTTTATTGGCTGTTGCAGTTGGGATAGCGATGTCGTCCATCTTTACCAGGGCCAACTATAGTCCTCTTAAACGAATCATGAATAACATCAAGAGCCGGATGGATAGCCCAACCAGCTTAAAGCAGGACGAATATCGGTTCATCGATACAACGTTTAACAGTCTGTCCAATAAAGTTGATAGTCTTGAAGAAACTTTACAGGCCAATCACAGAATGATTAAGCATAGTATCATGCTCAATATGTTAAATAACCGATTTACACCCGAGGAACTTACGGAACAGCTCCAGTCTATTCACATTTCAATGGCCTACTCTCGCTTCCGTTGCATCGTCATTGACCCTGTTAATGAGAAGTGGAAGGATCTGCAGCCACGACAGTTGCAGCATACGTTGTATACGATGATCCAGCAACTGGAGATTGCAGAAATGGATGGAACTCAACTGCTGGCAGAGGAATTGCAGGATCACAAAATAGCCGTAATCATCTGTACCAACCAACCCGAAGAACCGCTCTCTGATCACATTGTAGACTTTATTCACGCTGAGGCGAGCAGCAGATTTGGTCTGGAATTTGTACTATCGTTAGGCGGATGGGTAGAGCACTTCACGAAGATTCACACAAGCTATCATCAGGCGAATACCCTGATTCGATACAGCTACTTCTTTCCCGAGCAGTCTGCCATTCAGGATCTTGATCTTCTGAACAGGGAAGCCAGCAGTCTGGAGATCCCGGAGTCATACCTCGTAAACTTTGAAAAGAAATTGCAAACTCGGGATGTGCAAGGTACGGTTCAGGCCATTCAGGAATTGGTCGCGACAATAAAAGAAGGCCCCTATTCAGCCGAATACAGTCGGATCATCTTATTAAAAACGGTATCTATTTACGCTGAGTGTATTAATCAGGTGCGCCTGCAACCCACCGAGGCGAGCTCATTGAATATGTACAAACAATTTTCATTGTTCTACAATATCAACCGCTATTCGGAATGGATGATTCATCTCGTGACCGAATTTGTGATGCAGATGGAGAAGCGCAGTGAGGTACGAAGTGTGGATACCATCTCGGCTGTCAAAGCCTATATTCACGAGCACTTATCGGGCGATCTCACACTGGATCATGTCTCAGAACAAGTATTCATCAGCCCTAAATATCTCAGTAAACTTTTCAAGGAAGAAACCGGGATTGTTTATTCCGAATATGTTACGAATCAAAGAATGGAACGTGCACTGGAACTCATGACACAGCGTGAAATTACGGTTGAGCAGGTCGCAAGTACGGTCGGTTACCGTACCCCTGCCTATTTCATTAAGAAGTTCAAAGAAATTCACGGCTGTACACCAAAAAACTTCATGCGCAATCTAATGGAACAGGGATCTATATAGGGTCAATTTAACATTTACACAAAAACGGAGAGGACAGAAAGAACCTGAAGAAGCGAAGCGTTCGCCTAAAAGCTTTCTGAAAGAAAGCTACTTCGGAAGCATACGCTATTCCCGGATTTCTTCCTTTAGAGAAGGAATCAAAAGAAATCTGGGAATAACAGCGATCGGAAGGTTGTTCTGTCATCGGAGTGTCCGTGTAAATATTCTTTGATTAAACCTATATAGAATTTGAAATCAGGAAAGGAGCTGCTATGAACCTTAACCTTTCAAGAAAGTTATGTCTATATTCCGCAATGCTCCTCCTTCTCGTATTTACAAGTGGGTGTACCTTTTTAGGGAGAGAAACAGCACAAGTGCAACAGCAGGACCATCTAGCAAGCGCTGAGAAGAGTACAACACCGCAGTATACGATATCCTGGACTATGCATCAAAATATCCCTGTTCCCGAGGACGCGGAAATGATTGCATATATTGAGGATAGGTTTGATGTCGATCTGGAGGTGTGGAATCTTGAGAACAAGCGGTACGAGGAACTGCTGGACCTGGAGCTTGCTCAAGGGAAAATACCCGATCTGTTCCGAATCAGACAACCGCATGATCTGCTTAAGTATCAAATGCAAGGGGTCTTAGCGGAAATCTCCCCGGAAGTCCTTGAACAATATGCGCCAAATATCGTACAGCGAATTCGTGATTATGATTCACATTACCTAGAGTATGGAAAAATAAACGGTGGCTTATATGGAATTCCGGCCATTAATCAGACCAACATCTATCGAACCCCTGTTGTATACCGAGAGGACTGGCTTAAGCAGCTTGGTCTGGAGGTGCCAAAGACATTAGATGAATTTGAAACGGTTATGTATGCCTTTGCCAAAGATGATCCAGACGGAAATGGTAAACAAGATACGTATGGCCTATCCAGAGAGGGCTTAAATGTCGTGTTTGGCGCCTTTGGACAGTCCGTTTTCACCGAGCAACTGTATTTTAATGAAAAAAACAACCAACTTGTGATCGGTGCTTTGGAGCTTGAGATGAAAAAAGCATTGGCTTATATGCAAAAGTGGTATCGGGACGGAATTATCGACCCTGAGTTCATAACCGGTGAAAATAAAGGTGGCTATAAACATCTATCCCATGCTTTTATTAATGGAAAAATTGGGATGACCTCGATGGGCAACTATTATCATTGGAATCAAGAGGGAGACTACAGTGTCCTTAATGAACATGGCCAAGAAACTCCAGTGGGAGCCTCGTTCAATGTTAATGAGCTGTTACAGAAGAACGCAACTGCAGAGGTTGTATTTGGTTCTCCTGTTATTGGGCCTGATGGACATAGCGGTTCAAAAGGGAACAATCTGCTGATGAATTTTATTGCTATAGGTGCTGAGGCTGCGAAGGAGCCGGGAAAACTGGAGAAAATTTTGGAGATACTCGATTATGTAAGTGCCAACCCCGATCCGGAGGAGCAGATCAAAATGGAGTATGGCCTTCCAGGAAAACACTGGAATTGGAGCGCTGAAGATTCAAACTCGTTCCATTTACTTTACCCATACAACAGAATGGAGAATTATATTAATATGATCGGCTCAAGTATCGGCATGACGGTTCCAGGTACACCCTCGGATAAACGTGAACAGTGGGCTGCATCTGCAGGGTTGACGGAGAATGGTATCTATAATCGCCTGGAGGTTGCAACCCCTGCCCTGATTCAATATTCATCTGATTTGATTCGCATGAGAGACAGAGCGTACATCTCCATCATCACTGGTGATCAGCCTGTGGGGTATTTCGATACCTTTGTGGAAGAATTCATGGATGCAGGTGGGCAACAGGTATTGCTTGAAGCGAATCATTGGTATACGGAGCATATGGAGACAAGTCGTGCACAATAGGTAGGAAGATCTGGAACATGCATTTCCCATGAGTTTCTGGAAAGTATACATTTGTGTTCCTATGCACCAATCCTAGATTCCTGACGCCACGTCACTCTCTATCCCTTCGCACTCGCATTTGATCCGCGTAGTGAACGGGCTGAACTGCTTCGTGCCGTGCTTCCGGATTTGGAGGCGCTGCCTGAGGGCGTGTTTTCAAAACGCTTACGTTCGGTCCGCTCCATCTGCACAATCTGACCTTCGTGCACCACGATATGCAATGAACCAAACTCCATGTCATTCAGCTGTCCGGCAATTCGGTCCAACCATACCTCATCCACTTTTAACGGCTTAGCCATAGAGCCGCCTCCTCTTCTCGGGCTATTGCCCGCCATATTCCTAAGTACGCTGTCATCCAACGGATTTATAAATCATTCTTATCCAACCTATATACTTGGTTTATACATTAGCAGGGCTTCCAGTAGCTGTCAATCTGTATTTTCTTCTTCTCATCATCACTTTTCTGAAACGGCTTTGTGTCCAAGCCAGCTCTTGAGTAGCAACGTGGCAAGAGCCAGAATCAGGAGCAGGGAAGCTACGGCAAATGAAGCCGAGAATTGATATTCGTTATACAAAATCTCGACATGAAGTGGTAACGTATTGGTCTCCCCGCGGATATGCCCGGACACCACAGATACGGCTCCGAACTCGCCCATAGCGCGGGCATTACACAGAATAATACCGTACAGCAGTCCCCATTTGATGTTGGGCAAGGTTACACTCCAGAAGATTCGCCACCCGGAAGCACCCAGCGTAACCGCCGCTTCCTCTTCCCGGGTTCCCTGGTCCTCCATTAATGGAATCAACTCCCTGGCTACAAAGGGGAAGGTAATAAACAACGTTGCAATGACAATGCCTGGCAGCGCAAAAATGATTTTGATATCATGTTCGGACAGCCACGGCCCAAACCACCCATTTGAACCAAAGACCAATACAAAGATCAACCCGCCCACCACAGGCGAGATGGAAAAGGGAAGATCAATCAGGGTGATCATGAGTCCCTTGCCCTTGAATTGGAACTTGGTAATGACCCATGCAGCAGCCACACCAAATATCGTATTCAGCGGTACGGTAATCGCCGCAACTAATAACGTGAGTTTCAATGCAGACATGGCATCCTGCTCGGTAAGAGCCGCGATGTACACACCCCAGCCCTGCTTCAACGCCTCCATGAGCACAATGGCCAGTGGCAAAATAAGCAGCCATATGAGTACCAGGCTTGCCAGTCCAATCAACAACCATTTGACCCAGGGAGCTTCCGTTGTTGCACGGTTAGTTCCACGGCTGGTCTTAACGGGTGGAACAGGGCTCAGTGGAACAGAACCCGCCATATGCTGCACCTCCTTTGGTTTGGGTGAGTGACGTCTTTTAATATCCTTACTCCACCATGCTTCATTGTCATGCTCTGCCCGCCTTTCTGCTCCAACGCTGCAAGGAATTAATAATCAGCAGCAGGATGAAAGAAACTAGAAGTAGCAGCAAAGCTACAGCTGTAGCGCCTGCATAATCGAACTGCTCCAGCTTGGCCATGATCAGCAAGGGGGCAATCTCCGTTTTCATCGGCATATTGCCTGAGATAAATACAACCGAGCCATATTCGCCAATGCCCCGGGCAAAAGCCAGAGCAAAACCCGTCAGCAGCGGTGGGATCAGATCTGGCAGCAGAATCGTACGGAATATCCGCCATCTTCCTGCCCCCAATGTGGCAGCCGCCTCTTCCACCTCAGACTCCAGCTCCTCCAACACCGGTTGCACCGTGCGAACTACAAACGGAATTCCGATAAACATCAGCGCCAGCGTAATCCCTGCCTGTGAATAGGCGAGCTTGATGCCCAAAGGCTCTACAAACTGCCCAATCCAGCCATTGCCGGCATAGATCGCCGTAAGAGCAACCCCTGCTACCGCTGTCGGCAAGGCAAAAGGCAGATCAATGACCGCATCAAACAACCTTTTGCCCGGGAATTCATACCGAACAAGCACCCATGCCAGAAGTAGTCCCAGCACGAGATCAATCAGCGCCGCTGCACCTGCGGTCAAGAAACTGACCTGGAAGGAAGCCAGTACCCTGGGATTGGTCGCAACCTCAATCATGGTTGCCCACGTCAGTCCTGTTGAGTTAAATAACAGCGCAGCCAGTGGAATAAGTACAACCAGGCTCAGGTAGAACACACTGTAACCCATCGTTAATCCAAATCCCGGCAATGTGCGTCTCCGCGCCACAACCACCTTGCTCATGCACGTTCATCCTCTCTGCCTTCAGCCGGTAAGGCTGGTTGGCCGCTCACAGCGCGATTGATCGGGTGTTCATTGAACAGAGCAACCTTAGCTGCCTGGAACATAGATCTGGTCGAAGATACCACCGTCATTAAAATGTTTGGCCTGAGTATCCCGCCATGTGCCAAATACATCTTTCAACGTGAACAGCTCAAGTGCCGGGAACTGATCTTTGAATTTTTCCTCCACGCTGTCCAGCGTTGGGCGGTAATAATTTTCAGCAGCAATCGTCTGTCCTTCTTCACTGTACAAATATTTCAGATAGGCATCCGCCACGTCGCGGCTTCCTTTTTTGTCTGCATTTTTGTCCACAATCGCAACGGGCGGCTCTGCCAAGATACTAACCGAAGGCACGACAATGTCGAATTTGTCCGGACCCAGCTCTTTTACCGATAAAAAAGCTTCATTCTCCCAGGCAAGCAGCACATCACCAATGCCACGTTCAACAAACGTCGTTGTAGATCCGCGAGCACCCGAATCCAGCACAGGCGCATGTTTGAACAATTCACCAACGAATTCCTTCGCCTTCTCTTCATCATTGTTATTATGCTTAAGGGCATATCCCCATGCCGCCAGATAGTTCCAGCGCGCCCCGCCGGACGTTTTGGGATTCGGGGTGATGACTTGGGTATCCCCTTTGATCAGATCATCCCAGTCCTTGATGCCCTTTGGATTACCCTTACGTACAAGGAAGACAATCGTAGAGGTATACGGAGAGCTGTTATGCTCGTATTTATCCTGCCAGCCTTCATTAATCAGACCTTTATCTTCAATCGCATCAATATCGTATCCCAATGCCAGCGTCACCACGTCTGCATCCAGTCCGTCAATAACAGAACGACTCTGTTTGCCCGATCCCCCATGGGACTGCTTGATGGTCACTTCCTGGCCTTTCTCTTTCAACCAATGCGCCGCAAACGCTTTGTTATATTGCTCATAGAGTTCCCGCGTTGGATCGTAGGAAACATTCAGCAGCTCGATGGCCTTGGCCTTTTCTGTGTCGCCTTCCGATCCCCCCGATGTTCCTGCTGCACTGGACCCGCCGCTATCCGATCCGCATGCTGCCAGTACCCCTGTTAACACCAGTGCCAGACCAACCAAAATACCCTTATGAATTCTCTTTTTCATAAATAACACTCCCCCCGATATAGATCTGCATGACTACCTCAGGCCGGCTGAACAGGATCAAACGCCCCGTAAAAAACAAGAAGACGGAGGAACCCCCGCGCACTTCTCCCCATAAAGTCATGCCGGCTTAAAGGCCGTGCATGCTCCATCTGGAAAGGATGCGCTGCGGTGTTCCTCCGTCTATACGGTGAGAACGTTATTCTGTTCAGGTTGCATGGTTGCATCTGTCTGTAAAATGACTGTTTTCACAATGAAAACAAATTCATTTTTTTATTATTCCTACCTGTTTAGTAAGTTATATACGTATAATAAAGGCAGTCTATATACCTGTCAAACGTTTTTTCCGATTTTTACCGGATTTCTGGCCTATTGGTAAAAAAAGAGGAACAACGAACCAGCGTCCGTTGCTCCCTTCAGCGAATCCCATACTTCGCTGGCTATTGAAAACATGAACGGAATTGGACAGCCACACCTTGTCCACTCCTCATCTGCCTGCATACCGGATATTGGGTACCGGTGGTGTGCTCATGCCTTCTCCCAGATAAAAACCGGTGTGTGGCGGTTGATTGTAGGCTACATTTTGCCAAGCGACGCCAAGACGGTACACTGGATCATGCATCAGCGTATAGATGCGTTTGTCCGTAACTGCTGTTGTGGTATAGATCCGCAGTGCTGAACTGTCATTCGTCCGCCATACCACTTCCTCTCTCCAGTCCCCGAACAGATCGGCCTGCAGATTCGGCGTAGACTTGGTTCCGTTGTTGGAAGATACGCCGGAAGCGGTGAGCAGGTTCATCGTTGTGCTGTTAGCATAGTTCCACTTATCGATTCGGTTGCTGTCCAGCAGTTCACGGAGCAGATCCCCATCCCACCAGATGCCAAAATTCGTGGAGGAAGGCAGGGTTGTCCCGAGTTTCTGCCCTTTGGCTGTGTACAGACTGCCGTCTGCCCATACTTCGGCACCTTTATATCTTGGATCGATATCTGCCGCCATGCCACGTCCAATATCCTTTGTTGTTTTGACCCCCCAGATTAACTGGCCTGTACCTGCATCCCGGAACTCCACTCCGGCATTGGATGGCGTCTCATGAACCTGAAATACCTCAAGTCCAGGGCGGTCCGGGTCGAGGTCACTCAAATGCATGGCATCGCCATGATGAAGCCCTGTTGTGTACAATCCTTTGCCGTTATCATCCACCGCCATGGCACCATAAACGATCTCGTCTTTCCCATCTCCGTCTACGTCCGCCACACTCAGATTATGATTGCCCTGCCCGGCATAACCCGAGTTACCGGAGGTATTGGAATCAAATGTCCATTGTTTGGTCAGCTGTCCATTCCGCCAGTTATAAGCCACGAGCACTGTGCGGGTGTAGTACCCACGCGCCATGACCAGACTTGGGCGCTCTCCATCCAGATAAGCAATGGCGGCAAGGAATCGGTCCACCCGATTGCCGTAGTTATCTCCCCAACTGGATACATTGCCACGCGCCGGTTCGTAGTTCACCGTGGAGAGCGCTTTGCCAGTCTGTCCATTGAAAACCGTCAGGAATTCGGGACCAGACAACACATAACCGCTAGAATTACGGTAATCCTTGCTTGCATCCCCGATGACCACGCCAGTGCCATCCTTGGTGCCATCGGCTGTTTTCATCGCAACTTCGGCTTTGCCATCACCGTCGAGATCGTACACCATGAACTGGGTGTAGTGAGCACCCGCTCGGATATTTTTGCCCAGACTAATCCGCCAGAGGCGTGTTCCGTTTAATTTGTAGGCATCGATAAACACTTCCCCGGTATAACCACTCTGGGAGTTATCCTTGGAGTTGGAAGGGTCCCACTTCACGATCAATTCATACTCACCATCACCATCCAGGTCACCTGCACTGGCATCGTTGGCACTGTAGGTGTAGGCTACTCCATCGGGCGTTGTCCCACCTGCAGGTACACTGAGCGGTACAGATAGATAGTTATTGCCCCATACGCTTGCAGCCGCTGAAGCAGCTTGCTCCGTTCCACTGACGACAGCGCGAACCGTATATTTGGAACTGCTCGTCCCGCTTGCATCCTGAAGGTTGGTGCTGTTTGTTATGGGCGATGCGTTCACCTTGGTTCCATCCCGATATACGTTAAACGATACATTCGATCCTTCCGTTCCCAGAAGCCGCCAACTGATAAACACACCTGTCCCGGTCTTCACAGCCACCACACCGCGATCCAGATATTCCATCTGCCTTGGACCCGCTGCATGTGTTACCGACGTGTTGCCAAGGCCAAGCGAAGTAATCAGTAACGCGGAACTCAACAACGATACTCCTACTGTACGTAATGTGCGCTTCCACAATGATGATCGATTCCCCATAAACAATTGCCTCCCCAATTGGTTTGGTAAGCCCGATGCCCTTGTAGCGCCATCTTTTATGTAAGCGCTTTAATATATTCATTTTAAATTAAACATATAATTCCATCTATAGGTCTAATTTAGTAATTGGATGGTGGTAAAGGAAAAAAGCCAAAGGATTTTTCCTTCGACTGCGTTAAGTATATTACAGTTTAATCATAATGCTAAATAGATTCAGAACTGAAGTACTTCTATTAAGCATTAATTCGCTGCATTTCATTAATTAGTAATTTAAGCTTTTCCTTGTCTTCAAAATTTTCACTACTAAAGCTTTTTTCAAGAAAAGCCATTACATATTTAATGAAATTGAGATCATTATTTTTTTGGATAGAGAAGTTCAATCCTTCTAAAATTCGACTTATTGCAACATCGCGATTGTGGTTTAAATAGTATATCGCCAATTCCCCTAGAAGTTTTGCATAATTTTGATCCATCATTGAAGAATTGTATTGTCCAAATTCTGTCTTGTATGTACGTAAAGGAATGTAATCCGAGAAACGCTCTAAAATATCATCAATATTCCAGTTAAACTTATTCGCTGCCTGGATGATGTAACGTAATGCCAAAAATATCTCATCCGGGTATTGTGTGATGTAATTTGCATATTTTTTAACAACATTTATATCCCCAGATAACATCTGATAGAGATACTTATTAGCCGTTGCCCATTCTTCGAATTGCTTCAGCACACGTCGAGACTCCTCATCGTCCTCCCGCACCCAGCTCTGTCCACTTGCATAAAGCCCCACAAGTTCTAATGCTTTGTCATAGTCTCCCTGCTCCTCAAATACCGTCGACTGAATCAACCAAGCATATAGTATATAAAAGTAAAGTGGCCGTACTGTTAGTTTCCACTCCTGATTTTGTCGTTCCGAAATGTTAATTGTATTATATTGAATTTTGGCTAACTGTAACATCTTGTCAGCGAAATTTTTAACTTCGCTCCATTTATTTACCGAGCCAAAAGCATGGATTAGATCTTTGAAGGCTTCAAGTTGGTACCCCTCATCCAACCGGTCAACATAGGGCTCGAACAAGATAGCCAACCTTAGATTTTCCTCCAGGTTCTCTCCTTGTCCAATTAGAAACAATCGATACTGACACATCGCAAGCCGTTCGGAATGCTGATATTTCTCAACTTCACTCACACTCTTATATAACAATGCCGCCGCAGACCGCTGATTTTGTTCAAATAATTGTTCAGCCATCTCAAATAGTTCTGTCGCATAATCCAGGTCGTCCAGTAGCCGATAAAGAATCTGTTCAATGCAGTCCAGCCGATTCAACTCCGCACTTCGGAGAATAAACGGTCTGATCCGCCGCATGGATACGGAATAAGCAAAACATTCTTCCACATAGTCGGCAAAAAAATGATCCGCTGCCACGCCCATTCCTGATGATATCGCAATCAACTGACTCACGGATATGGGACGATTCCCATTTAGAATACGACTAACTGTGCCTGTATTAATGCCAGATACTTCCGAGAATCGGGAGAGCGTCATACTGTTCTTATCGATAAACTGGGTTAATTGCTCCCGAATTGAATTTGCAGGTTCCAAGGAAAGCACCACCCTTCGTGTAACATCCAGATTTCAGGTTTTTTTCACCCTATATTATGATCATAATGAACGTTCGAACGAGGGTCAATAAAAAATGTTATAATATCCACCATTTTCAAGTTACTCGCTTAAAAAGCCTAAAAAAGCTGTAAAACCATGTGTTTCTCCATGATTTCACAGCTTATAGACAACTTTTATACCACAGGAGCAATACATACCGGACGAGACAGTTCTAGCTTGAACCCGTTATGCGTCAGACGTCCGTCTTCTTCACTGATCTGGAAACCTACGAGGTTATTGCTGTCCTGATTCGCCACAACCAGAATCCCACCTGGCAAAATATTAAAGTTGCGCGGTGTCTGCCCAATCGTGGACGTCCACTCTACGGCTTCCAACTTACCGCTCTCCTGATCAATATGATAGAGCACGATGCTGTCATCTCCCCGATTGGATGCATACAGGAAACGTCCACATGGAGATACACGGATGTCTGCAGCCGTACCCTCTCCTTTATGCCCTTCTGGAAGTGTGGAAATGTGCTGTACCGTAGTGAACTCCCCTCTGCGCTCATCGTACAGGAATGCCGTAACCGTGTTGTCCAATTCGTTGATCACATAAGCCCACTTCGAGTTGGGATGGAACACAAGATGCCTTGGCCCTGCGCCTGGTGGCTGATCCATCTCACGATGGGTAACCAGACGTCCCTCTTCCAAGCGATACACAATGATCTGATCCAGACCGAGGTCACATACGATAGCATACTGCCCGGACGGATCGGGTTGAATGGAGTGTGCATGCGGCCCTTCCTGGCGTTCTTCATTGATTCCACTTCCCGTGTGCTCCACCCATGCACTCATCTCACCAAGCGTCCCCTGATCGCCAACCGGGAATACATTGACACTGCCGCTGCTATAGTTGGATGAGAACACCCACTGACCATCCTTGGAGACAGACACATAACATGGAGAAGCCCCTCTGGTCTGTTTTCGATCCATCAGGTGCAGCTCGCTCGTTGCCGCATCTCTCCGATAGACCAACACCTCTCCCTCGTCCGTCTCACTCGCCACATACAGACAGTTTCCATCCGGGCTTAGCGCCAGATAAGACGGATTATCCACACCATCCATGTGATTGACGATTCGCATCTCTCCTGTATCCGCATTCAATGCACATAGGAATATTCCGGGTTCATCCGCTGACGCATACGTACCTGTATAGAAAAGCGTTTCCTGTTTTTTGACTGGTTCCATATCTAAATCTCTCCCTTATCTTGTATATTCACTGTTCTGATTCTTCCCACTGGTATGTACTTACCCAATTCACGGGCAACTGCTTCACTTCCTGTAACGTGGCTTTCTAAATCGAGAACACCTCCGGTGAGCGCTCTCATATCTGTCATTGACTCCCTTATCGCCTCTCACCATAATACAAAGTATGAGACCTAACAATAGACCACCCCTACAGCGTAAATCTGACGGATTTCGTATGCAAAAACTCATTGTGCTTCCGGACTCCCTGCTGCAAGAAACCGCAGCTTATCCGGTCACGTCCGGATTATATGTTACCGATATCGGTTACTTTCACGAGGCAGAGCATCATTACCGTGACCGTCCCAATGGTTGTGAATCACACATTCTGATGTACTGTGTCCAAGGCACAGGCTGGTATACGATGGATGGCAGCAAGACATATGATGTCAGCCCGGGAAACCTCGTTATATTACCTGCACATGTCCCCCATGTGTACGGAGCCAACGCAGCTGAACCATGGAGCATCTTCTGGATTCATCTGCGCGGGGAACACGCTTTATCCTACATAGAACCCTTGTTAACTCATCATATTACTACCATGCCACCGGCCAAGGCTCAGAAATGGCTTGAGCTTTTTCATGAATGTTACGGCGCACTTGAGACGGGTTACTCCATGCAGACGATGACGTATGCCTCCCAGATTATTGGCTATATGCTGGGCATGCTCGCTTATGGACCGGAGACGACAGGGTCAGATGGTGGGATCGTGAGCAGCAAACGTGCGGCCGAACAATCCGTTCAATATATGCTGGAGCACCTGGAGAATGGAATCACCCTCAAGGAACTGGCGGCTCACGCGCGGCTGTCTGTCCCTCATTACTCTCAGTTATTCAAGCAAGCTACGGGGCATTCGCCCATCGATTATTTCCTGCGGCTGAAGATTCAACATTCCTGCCGCTATCTGGATTTTACCGATTGGACCGTGAAGCAGATCAGCTCCGAGCTTGGATTCAAGGACCCTTACTACTTCTCCCGTCTGTTCAGCAAAATGATGGGACGTTCACCCACAGATTATCGAAATAAATCCAAAGGTTAGAGGCAATGCCTTTACTTAGCCCTATCTGAATAATTATGAATTCAGTTGGAAAATTCCAGCAACCTTTTGAACAGAAGGGTCGTCTATAGGGGCAAATAACTTTTATATAAAGGGATCATCCCTGGAAAAGTGAGGCGAACCTATCATGAAAAAAAATATACTTGCTACATTAACTGCGGGAGCTCTGCTCACGCTGTCTCTAAGTGCAGGCCCGATCAACGCTGCGCAGGCCCAATTCACGGATATTCAAGGTATCGCAGGAGCAAACAAAATCGAATCTCTCCATAAAGATGGATTCATCAAAGGTGTGAGTGACAGCTTGTTCAAACCTGAACTGGAGTTAAATACCGCTCAAGGCATTCAACTGATTGCGGACGGCCTGAATCTGAATCTGGACACGATTCGTTTTATCAAAATGCCGGTACCAAGTGACTACTTCTCTGCTGTAAAAGATGGCGTATGGTACAGTGATGCATTTATCCGCGCACAATATAATGGCATTCAGATGTCACAGGGTATCGATCCGTCCAAACCGCTTACTCGTGAACAATTCACACTGTTCCTGATGCAAGGCATCGAAGCCAAAGGCGGTCTGCCGATGATTAATATCAAACCTGTGGACATTACCGACGAACAGGAGCTGACGCCAGAGTATCAAGGTGCCATTCAGCGTTCACTCGTTCTCAAAATCAATGAACTGGATGCCGACGGAAACTTCAATCCCAAACAAACGATTACTCGCGCCGAAGCAGCAGTGATGATGTATAACGCAATCGAGTACATGGAATCGTTCCATGCACCACAAATCCCGGAAACACCTGAGAAGTAATACTTCCTTGGTGGAAGCAGTATGCCAAACAGCCGCACCTTCCCTCAACAGGAAAGTGCGGCCGTTTGTATTATACCTATATCACTGATGCAATCATCAGATTTAACTTTCTAACTTAGAAAGAACCTTTAACAACTACCTCAGACAACGGTAAACGTCCTGATGGGCGAGCTGGCTGTGCAGCTTTACCTACAGTAATCAACAACGTTGGCACAAATCGTGCAGGAATGTTGAATGTTTCCATCAGTTTTTGTGGATTATATCCACCGATTGGACATGTATCGTAACCCAGGGAGCGTGCAGCAATCATAATATTTTGGGAAGCAAAGGATGCATTGCGGATCGCTTCATCGCGAGCGATTTGCGGGCTTTGGTAAGCACCGTTGATCTGTCCAACCAATGCGTCACGAACCTCTGCAGTCAGTGCGCCTGCTTCAACAGCTTGATCGTAGATTACGGTGTTACGGTTTGCTTCCAAATCTCCAAGAACAGCAATCGTAACTGAACTTTCCACGATCTGACTTTGACCGTAAGCAACTGGCAGCATTTTCGCTTTGTCTGCTTCGGATTCAATCACGAGGAATCTCCAGTGTTGCAGGTTCCATGAAGATGGTGCTTCCGCAGCTGCTGTCAGAATCGCATTGAGATCAGCTTCAGGCAATTCAAAACCTTTTTCGTACTTTTTGACAGCATGGCGTTCGCTAATAACGCGAAGTGTTTCATTTTTTTCAATGCCTGACATGTGTTCCACTCCCCAGAATCTAGTTTGTTTATACTTCTTTTACTTTCGCAAGGTGATCTCGAAGTTTACTCTACCAGGGATTTTCCTTCCGAAAATAACATCAGCGCAGACGATCTCTCCTCATCTGTGTTCAGGTTATGCCCGGAATCGCTTGAGAACATCAATGGATCTTTCACCGGAGCATACGCCCATGCCGTAACTTGTCCACCATGCCTGACTAAACCAAGACCCTATTCATGGAGGACCATTCGTTGTGGACTCCGTCAGGACTTCTCCTTTGCAGATAATCCCTTCAGCGATAAGTTTAACGTTTCCCCATGACCTATGCGTTCTTTCACATCCTGAATGGATATACGATCAAAATAAGCGCTGAGCGCCTCTTCGCCACCATTATAAATGTTCCCCATCACATCCTGCATATTGGAAGATACCACGCATGATGAACCGGACTCCCCTGAGCACCAGTTGGGACCGAGTGAACCACCAGCTACCAGTCTGTACAATTCTCCCAGCTTGATCTCTTCACTTGGACGGCTAAGCAAGTACCCACCATGAGCACCTTCCTTGGTCGTCAGGTAACCATGCTTGCGCAGAACACTAAGTACCTTACGGACTCTGGCCGGGTGTGTACCCACACTCTGGGACAAATCTTCACTATTGGCCATACACTCATCTCTCATCGACAGAAAAACAAGACAATGCACCGCTATGGTAAATTCACTGTTCATAACTTACTCCTTCCCGGCTTACAACACCGATGAACTCCAACTCAAGGTAAGTATAACTGTCATTATATGAATAACAGTTATGTTTGTCAACTTTCACCCAGCATGGAGATCAAACGTGATTTTTCCTGTTATACCAATACTTACAGCTCATCAACATAATTAAGCTAGGATGAACATCCCGTCTTCATTTTAATCCAAAAAGAACAAAAAAGTGAGCCTTCCGCTACGCGAAGGGCTCCAATAAGATAGACATATGAAAGGGCTTACGTGATTATTATAATCGGTATTCCCCAATTTGAAAACGCTTTTTTTGTAAAGTGCATCATTATTTTAAATTTTTTCTATTTGAATAAATTAAACAACAGGTATTGCTAAAACTAATCCCATTAGTTATTATACTAATACCATTAGTTTTAAGGAGGGTTTAACGATGCGTATTACCCGAGAATTTGATGTCGTTCAAGTTACGTTTTTCCCAAGACTCTTCCCTGTGAACGTATACCTGGTTGAAGAGGAAGATGGTTTAACCCTGATTGATGCCGGAATACCGGTCAGTCTTAAGGGGATTTTGGCAACTGCCCAGTCCCTTGGAAAACCCATTACCAAGATCATTCTGACTCACGCGCATAGCGACCATATTGGTGCGTTGGATCGTCTCACAGAGGCACTGCCCCAAGCCGAGGTCTTCATCTCCAGACGAGATGCACGTCTATTGACGGGTGATACTTCCCTTCTTCCCGGTGAGCCTCAAACCCCGGTACGCGGCGGCGTGCCTAAGCCCAAAGCGGTGCGCACCCAGCCAAACCACTTGCTGGATGACGGTGACCAGATTGGTTCACTGGTCGCCGTTGCCTCACCAGGACATACGCCGGGGCATATGTCCTTCATGGATACGCGCAGCCGCGTGCTCATCGCTGGCGACGCGTACCAGCTGCAAGGCGGCCTTGCCGTATCCGGCCGCGTGCGCCCGCTCTTCCCGTTCCCCGCGCTGGCGACGTGGAACCGCGAAGCGGCTCTGGCCAGCGCGAAGCGCCTGGCGGAGCTGGAACCGTCCGTGCTGGCTGTAGGCCACGGACGGATGCTGCGCCAGCCCGCGGCCGCCATGCGCGCGGCAACCGCTGATGCACAGCAGCGGTTTGATCTTGCCGGGGGGCAACTATGAGCCCCCGGCAAGGGCTGGATCGCGGCGCTCTGCTCAGCGCTGCCACCCAGCTTGCTGACAGCGACGGCTTTCAGGCGCTGACACTGGCCGCGTTGGCACAGCGGCTGGATGTGCGCTCGCCGTCGCTCTACAACCACATCAGCGGACTCCCCGGGCTTCGCCAGGAAATGGCGCTGATGTCCGTGCAACAGCTTAGCCGCGCATTAACCGCGGCTATCGCTGACCGAACTGGCGATGATGCCATTCAGGCCATCGCTGCGGCATACATTGGCTTCGTCCGCGAGCACCCCGGGCTCTACGAAGCCTCATTTCATGCCCCGGACCGCGAGGAGCCACAGCTCGCCGCGGCCAGCACAGCCACGCTGGAGTTGCTGCTGCACAGCTTGCAGCCCTACCCGCTCACCGAAGCGGAAGCATTGCACGCCGTTCGTGGTTTGCGCAGCCTCTGCCATGGATTTGCCTCCATTGAGGCACAAGGCGGCTTCGGCATGGACTTTGATCCGGACGAAAGTCTGCGTCTGACCGTATCCGCCTTCCTGCACGGACTCCGGCATCTTCACCAGGACTAGTTAAGGCACGCATTGCATCATGAAAAAGGACTGCAGAGGATCTGCAGTCCTTTTTACATTGCCGTGTATTGGATCATCCCATAGATTTGGAAGTAATAATGTTATAGTTGCGCCAATGACTTTTAACACATTAACATCCACTTTGAATTCATCTTTCATCCGCTTGTGTTCTTTATAATTTCTTTCTTTACAATTTCATTTAATACAGAGAAAAGTGGCGCCTCGGTTGCACGATGCCATGATCGGTGCCCTCTGACCAAAATCTAACGAACCGAGGACACTCTATAGCGGCAATTAGAGCGAATAACAACAACTAACGAACTCCACACGTCCTATTTCGCAGAAAACTGGCTGCGGGACAGGAATAATGAGTATATTCCGTCATTTAACGTGTCTGTGATTCGTTACATTTACCAACGTACCAAATTAGGACATATAAGATGTGCTGAGTTCGTTAGAACGTGCTACGTACGGTGCTTCAAATCACATTGCCATAGCGGCACACATCCAGACACACATTGTGTTATGGAGCTAAATACGGAGCGTTCATGCTCCAAATTGCGTTGATCATGCGGATGCGGATACATGGCTAGATAAGGATCTTACCTTGCTCGTAATGCACATGGTAGTACATGTTTTATTACTATTCATGCATAGATCACGCTATAGTTCAGTGCACACATTGGGGCGATACTCGATAAGGATCTTACTCTGATCATAATGCACATAGTAGTACATGTTTTATTACTATTCATGTATAGATCACGCTATAGTTCAGTACACACATTGGGGCGATTCTAGATACGAAGCTTACCTTGCTCGTAATGCACATGGTAGTACATGCTTTATTAGTATTCATGTATAGATCACGCTACAGTTCAGTACACACATTGGGGCGATTCTAGATACGGAGCTTACCCTGGTCGTGATGCACACTTTAGTACTTATTTTAATACGTGTCCTAATACGAATCATTTAATAGATCTCACTACATGTACGCCGCAGCGGGACAATTTTTGTTTTGGATCTAGCTACAACTCCCATTGTTCAGGGCGGTAAGAGTCTGAAACATATTCGATCTACCCAGTCCCAGTCCCATTTCACCTGGCCATCTGATCCTTACTTGATCCGCCCTGTCTCTCAACCGCACTTTTGCCTTTCACATCTACGCACTTCTCTAATATGTACATCTCCCGTTCCTCTCGCAAGGTGGAATGGACTTTGGCTTCCCTTTTTCCATCGAAACGGTTCTCGATAATCTATCTATGGCCATTGCTGCCGTCCGTCCTGCACTTCATTTAAAATATGCTTCATCACGGGCACATACACCTTCCAGTAGAACATGTCCGGAATATCTTTTTGATCTGGCGTAAGCTTGGACCGGACGACCTCCCATCCCCGGATTCGGCGCCAGAAGGAATAATGCTTCATCTCTCCAAAGGACCCTGCCATGTAATACGACCGATTATAGTCGTCGTACCGGACCAGTGCAGCAAATTCCGCAGGAATTCCTGCATCCACCAGCTTCTGCTCACCTATCTCCGTCAGATCCGTCTTATACCAGGCCAGTATGGAGTTCTTCTCTTGCGGCACAATGATATCGAACCAGCCACTATAATGTATATCCTGGGTTATGCCGCTCCAATCACTGCCTTCCGGTGTAAATGCAATCTGTATATTGCCTGTCTTCACATCCGGACCTTTCGCCAGTACCATGACCTGTCCATCCATATGGATCAGCAGCATACCCGCTCCGTGATAAGACCATTTCTTCTTCTCTTGCTGCTCATAGTTCGTCCGAATCCAACGGGGTACTTCTTCTATACTTTGCAGATTAGATACCGATTTCCCTTGCCATCCACTGCTGTCCACACCCAAGATGGGGTATAGTTGCTCTCTGGTCATCTTGGAAGCCGTATTTGCCAATGCACTGTATTCGGCAACAATCGTTACCCCTTTATACGCAGCCTCGCGGATTTTCTGCACATCGTATATCGTTAATCCTTCATAGATTCCGCCTTGTTTCCCTTCACTCTTCTGTGCAGACAGACTACTCCGATTCGCCGTCAGATAGATCAGATCCGTATCTGTCACCTCATCAGGCAGTAGTTGCTTCATCCGTGGAAGCCCGTTCTGAAGATCATAGCCGTAATAATCCTCTTCATACGAGTAGTATTCCCCTGTGTGCTGTACAATCTTCTGTTGATTCAGAAGCCAAACCAACCCCTTGTGCCCCTGATAGGACAAGTCCGGTCTGCTCTTGTCAATAATCATGATGTTCAGTGGAATCGGGGCCTGGGATTGCCACATAATCCAGGGGACAACCAGCACCACCGATACCACTGTAAAACAAGCCAACGTCCACATCGTGGCTGGCCTGTAACTTTTTTTCATGAAGCGTATTCCTCCTTGCTCTGTTCCAAGGTATTGTCAGGATCGATCGTTAGATTACCCTAATCCATGTCTGCTGTCCTTTTCCTCTGCCTTCCGCAATCCCATAGCCTGCAACATGCCATATATACGGGATATGTTATTCAGCGGTCTGAACCAGAACGTCTCCGTACATGCATACAACAACAGACGTGTCACCTCTCGGGACGTATATGCCTTGCGTGAACACCATATTTCGAACATCACCACACTTGCGGACAACAAGGAACCATAGAGGGTCAGTAGCAGAACGAGAATGATGCATAGGTTAATATCCACCCACTGTAGCCCTATGCCTGCAATGAACAGCACGATCGCTCCCAGTTCCAACACAGGCCCCAACAATTCGATCAAAATAAAATACGGGATGGATACCATCCCCATCCAGCCATAGGCCGGATTGAAGATCATGCTCCGCTGAGTCCATAAACTGCTTGCAAGCTGCATGTGCCAACCGATACGCTGTCTGCACAGCTGATGCCATGTACCGGGTACTTCTACCCTGCAGATCGGATCGGGAATATATATAATACGGCCACGTTCCCGAATCTGCTTCATATGTTTCTGTAACCGCATCACCAGTTCCATGTGAGCGACCTGGTCATCGCGCTTGTAACCTCCAACTTCCAACACCCGGTTCTTTTTGAATATACCGAATACTTCAGACGTAAATAAAAGCACATTAATATTATAACGAACAAGGCCCACACCGCTAATCAGAAAAGCACGCACGTATTCAATGGTCTGCATTACAAACAACGTACTGCCCGTCCTTCTTGCGTCGTTGTCGGTTAAATCCGTTTGATTCGTATTTCTGGAGGCCATGAGATCTACTCGTCCACTACAAGCAACGACCTCTTCTCCTGGGAGAGCATCCATAACGGGCTTCATAATCTTCACCAATGCATCCCGTTCCAGAACTGTCCTGGGTCCAACAGAGGCGATATAAGGATATTGCGAGATATTCAGACCGGCATTCAGGGAGTCCATTCGTCCCCCATACGCCTTGTCGATCACAACCAGACGATGATGTAATCTGGATTGGTAGACACATTTAATCTGAGCTGTCTCCTGGCCGAGTCCCGAATAATGAACTTTACTCCGAATGGGCATCAGATCATAGGTTTCTTTTAGACGCCGCATGGTCTCATCCTCTGATCCATCATTAATGATAATAACCTCATAACGTGCATACTGCATATCCAGCAGACAACTGATTCGCTGTACGATCGTATCCTCGCTATTCCGCACCGGAACAAGCAGGGATACCGCAGGAGCCAGTTCTTCATCCAACATCTCATGATATTGCAGCGGGTCTAGATCCCTCCGGCGGATCATTGTGCGAGCGGCAGCAACTACCAGAACACTACACATCACAATCGCTAACACCAGATAGATAAATATCCCCTCGTAACATGCCAAAACAAAACTCCGCAGCATCTCAATCCATCTTTCGTCCATACTGCATCCTTTCCAGCGTTTCCTCCGCTATCTGCCTTGCATATTTATCCGGATGGTTTACAGCCGTATCCCGGAGTTCTTCAAGTCCCTGCTCGTACCGGGCAAGAGAGTTCGCCGCTTCCTGTCGGATCTGAAAAGAAGGATCACCCATCATTACCTTCAGTCTAGGAATAAAAGCATCTGCATGAACAGTGCCCATAAGCTGGGTCACTGTTAGTCTTTCAGAGCGTTGCCTTTCCTCACCAGATTCGTTCCATACCAGCAACAGCCCCTTCAGTAACTCTTCGCGACCTCTGCCCACTTGAGCCAATGCCTGATAAGCGTGGGTACGCAGCAACGCATCCTCTCCAAGAATGAGCTTCTCCAGTAGAACAACGGCACCCTCCGTTTGGTCATCTCGAATACGAATGGCATGGACGATATTAGACTGGACCTGGTAAGGTACATCCTTAAAATGATCCTTCAGACGAGTCCAGGATGAATCGGTAAGCAACAGCAGAATCTGCAGATACTGCGAATCGGACCATACATATTGCTCACGCAACAATTCCTTCACGATTCTGAAATAACCGGTTCTGGCATATATGCGCAATATGATGAAGCGTTCAAGCGGCGTACAGGAAGTAACCCGCAGCATATCCTCTAACCTGGGCAGAAGCTCTATCATATGAAACTGTTCAATATATAACAACGTGTTGACCCGTTCACTCCACTTTCCCGTCTTCAGAACCGACCGGTATGAACTTCCAAAGACTTGCCAGGATAACAGACGAACTCGCAGAATCTCGTGCTCTTCCGGACCTTGAGCAAGGCGTTGCAATAACAGCTGCTGCAAAACACTCTGTTGATCTCCACTCATATTCAGTAAGTCAGCTTTCACTTCTCCTTGGCCCAGATACTGCTGTAACACCGAATCTTCGGAAAGTAATTCCTGCATCAGTACCGTCTTAACCTTTTCCCTGCGTCTACTGCTATATTTCATCCATAAGATGTAACTGTAGATAACCAGCAAAAAAGCTAGTACACTTGCACATATGAGGCTGACCACATGTACTAACCAATCTGTATTACCTGCAAGCCACCCTCTATGATGTGAGCCGATAAGCTTGATATACATCCATTGTTGTCCAATCATTGCATGATTTCCCCTTAATCGAATAAACGGCCTTACAACGGGCACAATAATACAAAATTTTCAAATACACCCTGTGAATACATATCGGGTATATGATACACTAAGCTTTCTATCGGCTTTCTGCGTTTGTGATATAATAGGAACTGAAAATTCCGGCAATTCGTATTGGGTTCCGGATCTCCGGATAACATATTATTCCAGAAAGAGGGAGTTCTACGTGGCTCAAATCAGTCCGTACTACCTGCAAATCGGAGCAACCGTGGGCATGCTTGTCATGGCACTGCTTGCCATCTTCATCCGCATGAAAGCCAGTCACAGACCGGTGACCATTCGTAAAATCCTTATTCCTCCGCTCGGCATGAGCACAGGATTTCTCATGTTTGTTGTACCGGAGACTCATGTTCCTCTACTCTGGGCATTCATTGCGTTTCTGGTGGGCTGGTTCCTCTTCTCCTATCCCCTCATTCGCAGTACACGGTTTGAACGAGTAGGTGAAGAAATTTTTGCCACACGTTCTCGCAGCTTTGCATTTATCTTGCTTGGATTGCTGGCCGTACGCCTGATCCTGCATGAAGTCATTCAGCGATATGTAAGTATTCCGCAAACAGGCGGATTGTTCTTCCTGCTGGCTTTTGGCATGATTGTACGCTGGCGTGTATATATGTACAAACACTACAAAGAAGTGCTGGTCGCCGAACACTAGTCACCTACATAGACCACGCATAGATTTACAGATAAAAAAGACACGTTCTGCTGCACCCTCGGTGTGCAGAACGTGTCTTTTCGTTTTCAACCTAATTGTACATGTAAACCATTCAATATCTATTCAGGATCTGCAACCTTAACCAGTTGCTTGCCCAGATTATCTCCCGAGAAAAGACCCATGAATGCTTCCGGCGTCTGTTCGAACCCGTCCACAATGTTTTCTTCATACTGGATATGACCTTCCTTGATCCATTTCGCCAACTTGGCGCGGCCTTCCTTGAAGGATTTCGTATAGTCACCCAGCAGGAAACCTTTCATTAATGCTGTATTTGTTAACAGCAGCGTCTGTGGTCGCATCCCGATATCCGGCTTCTCCAGATTATAGGACGAGATCTGACCGCATAACGGAATACGTGCATTCCGATTGATGTGGCGCAAGACTGCATCCGAGATGTCCCCGCCCACATTGTCAAAGTAGACATCTACACCGTCCGGGCAAGCCCGTTCAATGGCCGCTGACATATCCTGCTCCTTTTTGTAATTCAACACCACATCGAAGCCCAGCTTTTCTTTCAAATAAGCGCATTTCTCATCAGAGCCTGCAATACCAACCACGCGTGCTCCCACAATTTTACCAATCTGACCTGCAATCATGCCTACCGCTCCGGCTGCTCCCGATACAACAACCGTTTCGCCGTCCTTCGGTTTGCCGATATCCTCCATACCAAAATAAGCCGTCAGACCCGTCAGGCCCAGCGCACCCAGATAAGCCGTGATTGGTGCTTCTTCGGTATCAATTAGCGAAAGATCAGCCGTATTCACTGCGGCATATTGCTGCCAGCCCCACATACCGGATACGAGGTCACCTTTGCGCAGATTCGGTTCCGAAGATTCCACAACCTGTCCAATGGCTCCACCCTTGATCACTTCATTTAACGCGTACGGTGCAGCATAGGATTTTGTATCTTTCATGCGGCCCCGCATGTATGGATCAACCGACAAATATAATGTACGTACCAGGACTTGCCCAGCTTCCGGTTCAGGAAGAGGTGCATCAATGAATTTGAAATTCTCTCTGGATGGGGCACCTTCGGGACGAGAAGCAAGTACGATCTGTTTATTTAAAGACACCAAAATTACCTCCTTGTTGCCAAGTGGACGCAAGGTTAACCCTTGTCAGCTGAGATCACTTACCACTGGCTCTGTGTTATCACTTCTTAATAGTTTAAACCGAAACAGGCGGTTCACAAACGTGGGCCGCCTTGAAATATGCAAATATCGTCACATTGTAGCTGCTTTTGGCTATTATTGTGCTGTCAAAATCACTGGACCATCCGCCGTAATCGCAATCGTATGTTCATACTGGGCAGACAGACTTCCATCCAAAGTACGAGCAGTCCATCCATCTGAATCCAGCTTACTTCGGAACGTACCAATATTCAGCATCGGTTCGATCGTAATAACCATGCCTTCCTTGAGACGCGGACCCCGATGAGGCGGACCGTAGTGAGGGACTTGTGGTTCCTCATGCATCTTCTCACCAATGCCGTGTCCGATAAACTCACGCACAACCGATAGGCCTTCACCTTCTGCATACACTTGAATCGCATTGGAGATATCTCCGATCCGGTTGCCCACCACGGCAAGTTCAATGCCTTTGTACAGAGAGTTTTTCGTTACATCCAGCAGATGTTGTGCTTCCGGAGTCACTTCACCTACGGCATATGACCAAGCCGAATCCGCCAGCCAGCCATTCAGATTAACGACCATGTCGATTGTAACGATATCGCCGTCTTTCAGTGCATATTTTCCCGGAAACCCGTGACAGATCACATCATTAACCGACGCACATGTCGCATATTGGTATCCGTTATATCCCTTTTGTTCCGGCGTAGCGCCATTTTTCTTCATAAAAGCTTCTGCAAACTGGTCGATCTCCTGTGTCGTAATGCCTGGACGAATCATCTTTGCAATTTCTCTATGGCATGCGGCGAGAATTTCTCCGGCTTTTTTCATATATTCAATCTGTTCTTTGGTCTTTATTGTAATCATAACAACTGCTCCTGTCCGTTAAAATCTTATCCTGTCCTCTATTGTAACGCTAAACGCTCAAAATAAAAAATTCCGCGCAATCAGCAACATCCTATTATACGCCAAGCTCCTGTCCAATGAATACAATTATCCATGAAAAAATCGAAACCCCTTCTGATTTAGCTGCGTATATGCTTAAAACAGTTGAAGTCGAAAGGGTGAAAGCTCATGTTCAAAAAGATTATTGGCAAACTTATCGATTCCAAATCTTCATCTCACCGCAAACGTCATAGCTCCTCGGACAGGCGCTCATATAAACGTCACAGCAGTTCCTCAGGCAAGCGTTCCTACAAGCGCTATTCTTCTTCAGATGTGAAATACCGGGACAGCCGCAGTGGCTCCGGGTATTACAAAAGCAGAAAATACAGCTCCAGCTAAGCTGCTAACACAACTGGTTTTAAAGAGCAATGATCACACCAGCTTATTAGACGCTACAATAAATGAATATGTAATAAAGGGGTGTTCGCCAGCCGTACTTACGGCCAGCAGAACACCCCTTTATTGTTTCTATATAGCAAAAAGGAAAAAGACCCCTGCAGATATCATACGAAGAGGTCACGGATAACAAATATAGGTCCGCCTACAGAGCTTATTTCATTGTAATTTCAGCAACACATTCTCAATCTCTGCCTGTAACTCCGTCGCTCCACCCTCATAACCTGGACGGAGTCCAAGGAGTCGCTCCAGCATCTGGTGCAATTCCGGCGTAAGCTTAAGTTCCTCCTGCCAACTGGCGGGTTCACGGCCCTTCTCTGGCTCATAAGCCGAATACAGCATAAAGAGAAGAAAGTGGCCGATATCCTGCAAATCATGATCCGGTGTAGCCGGCTCATCTTCAGGCTCAGGGACTTCACGCATACGTCGCTTTAGCTCCGGCAACAACGGCTCCCCCAAGCGTCTCGCCAGGCCAAAGTCAATCAAATGCACCATCCCTTCACGTAAAATAACATTGGGAATCCGCACATCTCCATGAATATATCCCTGCTCATGCACATGAGCCACCGGAGCCAGCAGTTGACCTGCCAATTCCAGACATTCCCGCTCCGTATATCGAAGACCTTGCTCAAATATGCAATCTTCCAGCGTCTGTCCACGAATATACTCGGTAACGATATAACTTCGTCTCCCGGATGTGAACACATCCAATAGATCAGGGATCGCCGGATGATGCAGACGTCTCATCACGTCCGCCTCCCGCTCCAACAGGTGCGCAGAGAGTCTGCCCTTGCTAGGCTTGGACTCCTTTAATGCCACTTCCCTGCCGTTCTGGTCATCTGTACACAGGTATGTCAGCCCATAACTCCCCATACCCAGCAATTCCTGTATTGTATAACGCTCAGCAATGGTCTTGCCTTCCCGCCGAGGACGATCCGTCCATAGTCCGAGCAATCTTTGCCAACTTCGTCGCAGCTCCACAGATCCTCCCACGCCAGCTTCCTGATCCACTCAGTCTTTATCTATACTGAGCAGTTCGTTGCCAGTCTTCATGTTGTATGGAGCTTATTATATCAGGCCCATAATGCAAAATCACGATGAGCAAGAGCCTGTCATTCAAGCTTCCTTATGCTTCTTGGGCAGGAACCCGAACAACATACGCAGGGATACTCCTTTGGGTTTGCGTTTTCTTCCCTGGAAACTGCGCAGATTGGTTACGAGTTCACGATCCCGCTCCTCTTCCAGCTTCTCGTTCATCCATAGACGCTGTTTTTCCATCTGTTCCTGAAGCGCCATATGTGTCTCCGCCAGATGCTGAAGGGTCAGCTCCAGTTCATCGACCCGCTGTTGCAGCAGCTGTACCCGATCATCCTGCTGTTGTTCTACAGCACCATAAGTCACCTCACTTACCAGTTGCCCCAGACCTTCATAGGATCTCAGATTACCCATTATTTCAGGTTCTTCAGGGAGTACAGATGACATGACTGTCGCTGCACATTCCGCCTCTGACAGACCTTCAATTCCCACCACCGGGACATCCACTTCTACTACAGCTACAGGTGCTTCTGGAGCCAATACAGTCACCACAGCATCAGCCAAGGGTAGATTATGCTCTCTGAGTTCAGTCATCAGCCGTTCAATGCACTCGATGTCGTCGGACTTGAATAGTCTGGATTTGTTGGCTGACCGTTCGAACCGGTATCCCTGTTCTTCCAGTGCCGCCGCATATTTACGAAGAGTACTGGCACCTATGCCCAGGCTCTTGGCCGTTTCCGTCGTTGCTCCTGCTTCTTCAATCATCATTAATTCCCTCCCGGAATGAAGTCTTTTGGGAATCAATTTCATAATACCTTTAGTGAGTTATGAAATTGATTCTTGAATAAAAACATTATGGCTTCAGCGTTCCTTTATGGAACCGTCATCGGATCGGGGCAACCTGTCTCATGGATCAAGTATGCTTATCTTTTGCTTGTCCGTATGTATTCGTCAGCTTCTCGGCAGATCCCTTTGGCGGTTTTGTTCTGTTTCTGCGGATTCCTAAGAAGTTTTGTCAGGTATATGATCCGCACAAATAACCCCCAATCCGACAACAAACATGAATGCTGTCATGTCGAATGACACAGGTGCAAACGCCGTCAAATCTTATGATTATGGATTATTCATGTCAATTTTGTTAACTCCGTTACTCCAATACGCTCCCGCGATAGCGGATATCATTGCTGCGCAGCTTTTTCATGTGTTATCTTATGTAACGTAGAAGTGGATTCCAGCATAAAATAAAGGACTATACTTAACATAGGACGCATTAGTAACGGATAAATATCAATCTAAATGGGGGCTGAACGGCAGTGTTAGGCAAATCAGGCAAAGTAGCGGTGATCGGGGCGGGTCTTGTCGGTTCGAGTTGTGCGTATTCCATGATTAATCAATCGATATGCAGGGAAATTATGATGGTGGACCGGACGTATGACCGTGCTGTAGCACAGGCACTGGATTTTTCCCATTGTATGGACTTCACACATAACCGCACCAAGGTATATGCAGGCACGTACGCCGATTGTGGCAATATGGATGTTATTATCTTAACTGCCGGGGCAAATCCCAAGCCAGGACAGACACGGCTGGATATTCTGGAGGAAGCGGAGTCGATTGCCAAAGACATCGTGGTCCCGATCATGAACAGTGGATTTAACGGGATTTTTGTCGTCGCTGCCAATCCGGTTGACATAGTAACTTATATGGTATGGAAATTATCCGGCCTCCCGCGCGAACACGTCATCGGTACAGGCACGTCCATTGACTCTTCACGACTCAAAACACTGCTGTCTGAAGTCTTCTCCATCGATCCACGCAGTGTGCATGGTTATGCTCTCGGAGAGCATGGAGAATCCCAGTTCGTGGCCTGGTCGCATGTGACCATCGGTGGCAAACCGATTATGCACATCATGGATCAGCACAAGGAGCGCTTCAAACATCTGGATCTGGAGGATATTGCACGCAAAACAAAGGATGCCGGCTGGGAAATCTTTACCCGTAAAGGTTCTACCCAATTCGGAATCGGCAATGCCCTCGCGCATATCACTCGTTCCATCCTCAATGACGAACACAAGATCATCGCCGTATCAGCTATCCTGGATGGAGAGTATGAGCAACATAACGTCTGCGTCGGTGTTCCTGCAATCATCGGTGGCAATGGTATTCAAGAGATTATCGAATTGAATCTGGATGCAACGGAACGTGAGAAATTCAACAATTCCTGTGAAATCCTATCAGGTAACATCAATCGTCTGACATTGGTATAAGCCATTCGTATACAACTCCACTTTGTATGCTTCGGCTCAACTTCAAAAGCCTGCCGACACAAACATGCCAATAACACTCCATCCGAGGAGTTTTATTGGCATGTTTGTGTTTATTATTTTTCACAGCCAGATGAATCAATTTCATAATTGATTTGAGTAGTTGTTCAATTCGGTGCAAGCTGAGGTTCGTCCCTTGGCCCCCATTGCTGTAACACTCGCTTCAACTCACTCAGCATAACCGGTTTGCTAATAAAGTCACGCATACCAATCTCCAGACAAGCTTCCTTATCTTCACGTTTGGCATTGCTTGTAACTGCGATGATTGGAGGTATGCGATCCTGTGGAATTAGGCGGTGTAACAGGTCTGTCGCCTTCAGTCCATCCATCACAGGCATATGAATATCCATCAGGACAATATCATAAGCATTCTGAGAGATGGCATCAATTGCCTCCACACCATTAGTACATACATCTGCGTGGTATCCGAGCTTCTCCAGATATTCTCGCAAAATCTTCCGGTTCACCGGATGATCCTCCGCCACCAGAATACGCATGGCCACCTTATCACTTTGACGTGTGCGATCATGATGGAACTGACTTGCTGTCTGTTCTGCTGAAGCATCTACACTCGCCGCAGGAACAGCAAACCGGAAGGTTGAGCCTTCCCCTTCTATGCTCTCGACACTGATACTACCTCCCATGATCTCCACGAGTCGCTTGGAGATGACCAGTCCCAGTCCGGTACCACCATACTTCCGGTTAATCACCGGATGCAGTTGAGAGAAGGACTGAAACAACTGATCCAGCTTGTCAGCCGGGATGCCAATTCCCGTATCTTGCACCGCAAAATCAAGAACACTGTCTTCAGGCTTTCTACCCTTGATAATATCCACGGCAACCTCAATGCTTCCCTGATCTGTGAACTTGAGCGCATTGCCAACCAAGTTCACCAGAATCTGCCGGATACGTATGGCGTCACCGACCATGAACTCAGGAATGCTTGGATTGAGACGATATCTGATCTCCAGATGTTTCTCATCTGCAAGCGGTTTAAACAGTTCGGCAACCTGTTCCAACATCTTGCGTAATGCAAATGGTTCATAAGCCAGTGCCATTTTCCCCGATTCCAGCTTACTGAAGTCCAAAATATCATTAAGGATGTTCAGCAGAGCATCGCCGCTGTCTCGAATAATCTCGGCATATTCACGCTG
Source organism: Paenibacillus sp. FSL P4-0176 (assembly GCF_037975265.1). Lineage (NCBI taxonomy): Bacteria > Bacillati > Bacillota > Bacilli > Caryophanales > Paenibacillaceae > Paenibacillus > Paenibacillus sp. FSL P4-0176. The sequence continues at coordinate 549,036 of NZ_CP150242.1, read as the reverse complement.
TTCTTCCGATAAATCGGTACCGATCAACAATTCTGTCATCCCCACGATCCCGTTCATCGGTGTCCGGATCTCATGGCTAACCATCGACAGAAATTCCGACTTGGCCTGAGCTGCCAGCTCAGCTGTCTCTTTGGCACGTACAATTTCACGTTCGCCAGTCACATCATTAAATACAACCACCGCGCCCTGAATCTGTCCCTGTTCAATAATCGGCGTCACCTGATACTGCACCAGAAAGCTGCTGCCATCTTTACGCCAGAACACATCTTCCTTGATTGAACGTATCTGTCCATCCAACACGGTCATGTGGATCGGGCATTCTTCTTGTGGCAAATGACTTCCGTCTGCACGGGTGTGATGGATGATGGGATGTGAGTTTTTGCCAATGAATTCTTTCGCCTCATAACCGAACATCGAAGCTGCTGCTGGATTCATAAACATGGTGATTCCATCCGCATCCAAACCAAATATTCCTTCTGTAACCGTGTTGAGAATCAGCTCATGTTGCTTGCTGAGCTCCTGAATCCGTTCCGTGTATTCCTTGCGCTCGGTAATATCGGACACGATCCCATAGACGCCCACCATTTCCTTATCCACAATAATGGGCACATTCGTAACAGATACTTCAATCTTCCGACCACTTGAATTAACGATTCGGGTCTCATAATATTGCGGTTCGCCTTGCTTCACCATGTCAAAATAATGTTTGCCATATTGCACTTCGCATTTATCCAGATTGGATAAAAAAGACTGGCCAATAAGCTTATTGCGCGGAATATCCAACATTTGCACCAGTTTGCTGTTCACTGCGCTGTATTTACCTTCCAGATTCAATGAATACACAGCTGCCGGGTTATGTTCGAACAACGATCTGTATCGCTGACGGCTTTCCCGAAGACGTCTTTCCGCATCCTTATGCTGGGTAATATCCCTGCTGATGCTTACAATCTGGACACTCTTGCCACGCTCTCCAGCAACAGGTTTCGCCAATGTCTCCATCCAGATATAATGTCCCTTCTTGTGCAACACACGCATCTTGCAGCCATTGCCGATCTTGGAAAGATCCATAGGGTCCGGATAATCTCCCGAATAACAATAATCCTTGAAGGACTTACCTATGACTTCCTCCGGCTTATAACCCAGTAAGGTGTACACGGAAGGGGAAACGTATAACAATTCGCCATCCGTAGCACAAGTTGTAATCAGATCTTGTGCATGGTCAGCCAGCACCTGATATTTCTCCTGTGCCTCCTTAAGCTCACGTTGCACTTCCAGGATATCGGTAACATCTTTGGCAATGCCATAGATTCCTACAACTTCTTTTCCCTCCGTTATAGGCACATACGTTATCTCTGCCTGTTTCAGGGAACCATCTTTATGATAAAAAGTAATGGGATTACTGACTGAACGTCCAGCCAGTACCTCTTTAATGTATTGTTTGCGTGAATTTTCACTGTCCGGAGGACAGATCTCACTCTGATTCATACGAATCAAGTCATCCAGTGTATACCCAGATATCCGCTCTACCGAGGGATTAGCATCAATATAGTTTCCATGGATGTCCATTACATAAATGGCATCCGGATGGTTAAAAAACAGTGATTGGTAAGAACTTCCCTCAGAAATAATGCGCTTCAGGGTTTCCGTTTTATTAATATCCAAGGCTTACCCCTCTTTTCTCAGCCAATATCTTCATCTAACAGCAGGGATTAATTATCCCTTACAAAAATGGGCCTACCCTCGAATAACCATGTAAGCCTGCCTAGAAACAGCTTTTTTTATTTTACCAGATTCTCGTCTCATTTTGCTTACAATCTATGATTCAATTCACATGATGTGTGAGGTAATACTTGGAATTTGAATATTACTCAGGAGTCGTCTTCAAAGGCAGGCAATTTATACAAGGATCAATGTAAGTCTCTAACAAGCTTGAAGTTCAATTCCAAGTCAGCTGATTCTGGCGGATGGCTAAACGATTTTCTAAAGAACTCAGGACATCTTATTTGGCGTCCATGTGCCCTTTTTAAATTTTAAGGAACATCAGACACGTCAATCCCCATAATCCCCTGTCATATACGCTGCAAACGGTTGTTTCATTGGATATAACATGTCTCAGGTTCCTTAGATTGCTGAGATCACTTCAAATCCTTGAATAGTACTCCTCAGATTCGTTAGCGAGTTGAGAGGATGAACCTGACCCCCGCCTGAAACAAAGTTTCTCAAAGAAAGAGAGATAAGCCGCTCTTATGATGCCTCGATATAAAATTAACGATACATTTTGTATCGAAAAGGCTATAATCTTTAAAAAAAGTTTTTTGACTACGGAGAGGACGGATGAATCATGCTGCCCAACAGAGTTAAAATTGCTTACGGTAAACTAAGAGGTTTGGCCATCTTTGGTAAAATCCAGCCCTCAATGGGCCTGCTGCCACGAATCAGGGGTAAGGTTTATCTGAATAAATTGGGTGATTTGCAGGTAGGAAAACGACTTAACATCATAGGCAAACCTTGGGGAACCCAGTTAACGGTGGTCAAAGGCGCGCGATTAACGATTGGCGATGACGTCATGATTAATGCAGGTGTGGGGATTGCCGCTAACGTTGAAGTGACCATCGGCAATAATGTCATGATTGGTCCTCGAACAAGCATATTCGACAGTGCCTACCACCGGATTGACTCGCTGGATGACGGGAGCCAGACTGCCAAGCGGATTGTGATTCAGGATAATGCCTGGATTGGTACAGGCGCGCTTATTTTGCCCGGAGTGACCATTGGCAGAAATGCAGTTGTGGCAGCAGGAAGCACGGTGACCAAAGATGTACCCGAAAATACACTTGTAGCCGGAGCACCAGCCAAAATCATTCGGGAGTTGACCATTCATGATGGGTGGGTCAGACATTAGAAAAAATCCTCCTGAAGCATACATACAATAGAGCTTGCATGTTTTGCTTAAAGAGGATTTTGACTTACGATAACCAAGGGTGTAACGGATTATTCAGATTTCTTTTTTCGCAAAATACATCATGCCGATTCCAATGAAAATAACAGCACTGCCTCCAACAACCGCCAGCATTGTGATCAGTGGAACATTGTAGGCTCCGAAACCTGCGCCGTCCACGGGTGTCATCAGAATCATCGGTTGTGCCCATGGATAATACGGCCCATATGTCGCCGAGTTTACAATGAGAATATTCGGTATGGTCAATGCAAAATTCAGTGCGAGCGGTGCGGCAAAGCTGCTCCACACCAATGAAACGAACATCTGCAGGGCAGCCAGGGGTATACAGGCCAGCAAGCCAAGCAGCAGTTTACCTACCAAGAATCCCCAAGGTACTGGCATCGTAATGCCGTGAAACATGCCTGCCAGCAGAATGGACATCAGCAACAATACTTGCGTGCCCGCCAGAAGCATGAGTACAATCGTCAGTTTACCTGCATATACACCTGAACGTGTGAGCGGTAAAACCAGCATCTGCTTCCACCCTCCACCTGCATGTTCGAAACGGCAGACAAAGGACGTAAACACACCAGTCAGCATCGGTAACAATAACAATCCGTGCAGGAAAACCATCGTGGTCATCAATACCTGCCAATTGCCCGATGGCGTGGACAACAGTCCGATGAGCAGCGCAATGAGTGGACTCAGCAGAATCAGGAGCCATATGGGCGATTTGCTCATTTTCAATCGTTCAGCGGACAAGATTCGGAAGTACGTTGTCGCAAAGCTCATATCAGGCCACATCCTTCCGGCTAAAATGCACCATACCCAGCAACAGGATTAATAACCCTAGACCTGCCCCCATGCCTGCATACAGGTATGGATTAGGCCCATTCCAGGCCATCTGTGCCCATGCGAGCGGAAAGATTGGTGAGATACTGAGTGAGAACATACCCGTTATCGCGAGAACGATACCCAGGGTGACGGGAAGCGCCTGATTCTTGTTAACCATCGTGAGCCACAACTCCAGTGACAACACCGGAAGTGCACCAGCCAAAGGCAATAGACCCAGCTTGATCGCATGTGTCCAAGGTATTTCGCTGGCATGGAATCCGAGGATCAGACCCAGACCCACAATTCCTGCGGTTAGCAGCAGGCAGGAGATCACCAGCAGCACACAAGCAAGCAGGAACTTGGCTAAATACACGGCTGGTCTGGGAATGGGCATCGCGAGCAACTGTTTCCACGATCCCTGTTCATGCTCAACATTGGCGATCATGGAGCTGAGAATGGTTGCTCCCAGCATCAGAGACAAGGGCACAAAAACAACCACATTGCCCAATAATCCGCCCCACAGGTTATCTGCATACTGCTCTTTCAGATAGTCCAGCCGTAAGCCAAAATTAAGCGCCTGCATCGCTGTCAATCCAAGAGGGGCCAGAAAGACAAGAAACCAGATCCCTTTCCCCCGAATCTTGAGCCAGTCTGACGATAATGCACGCCCGGTCATATGGAAGCCCCCTCGCCAATGACCCGCATGAACAGATCTTCCAGCGACTGACGCTGTTCCTCTACACGATACACATCATGATCCTGTTCAATTAATCGGCGCACAAGCAGTGCCACTGAACTGTTATCCATATAAGGGAACGTTAATGCAGCACCTTGTTGCTGACCAAATTGTCCCTGTTCTCTCGCCAGCTTCATAGCCTCTTCCGGCTCGGAAACCGTTAACCGGATAGAGCTACCCGTCTGACTATGCAGACTTGCGATAGTATCCTGAAGCACCATCTTGCCTTCACGGATAATACCAACGCGACTTGCCATCTGTTCGACTTCACTCAGCAAGTGGCTGGAAACCAGAACGGTAATGCCGTGTTCCAGAGGCATGCGTTTGATCAGTTCCCGAATCTCCTGAATACCGGCAGGATCAAGCCCATTTGTTGGTTCGTCCAGAATCAGCAGCTCCGGTTCACCCAGCAAAGCGCTGGCAATACCCAGACGTTGCTTCATCCCAAGGGAATACCCCTTCACCGAACGTTTGGCATCCTTGGTCAGATCTACAATGGACAGCACTTCAGCAATTCTTGATTTTGGTACATTGATGATGCGGCGCAAAGTTTCCAGATTCTCTACTGCGTTCAGATGTCCGTAATAGGACGGGTATTCAACCAAGGAACCCACACGGCGCAAAATATCCATGCGATCCTTGCGGATATCCTTGTCGAAGACACGGATCACACCTTTGGTTGGTTTAATCAAGCCGAGAAGCATGCGAATCGTTGTCGTTTTGCCGGCGCCGTTGGGACCGAGGAAGCCGTAGATATCTCCCTTTTTAATATGCAGATCAAGTTCACGGACCGCTGCACGGTCCCGGTATGTTTTCCATAGATTAGCCGTTTGAATAATATTTTCACTCACTGTATGATCACCTCGGAACTATCGTAACCTTCCAAGGTTAAAGCCAAAGTAGTCTCTAGTTTAAGTTTAGTTTAAAAAAGCTATTTCAGCGGTTTGTTGTTTCCCTGTTTCCCCTTACCACTGTAGATATATGTCTGGACACCCGTATCGGAACTGTCTACCCGCTTGCGCAGACCCATCTCACGAATCAACAGGTCTACAATGGATAAGCCTAGACCTGTGCCTTTTGTGTCGGAATTCGGTTGCATTCCCGGACCCCGATCCTGAATAACGATGGCCGTCTCACCCTGAATCTCCTGAGTAGATATACCAATATATTTCCCGCTGGCGGCATGACGGATCACGTTTTGGAACAAATTATCAAGAATACGGCGCATGCCCTGTTCATCCATATGCCAAATCAACGGTTCCTCTGGCAGGTCAATATCAATATCGAATTGCTCTTTCTCCCAGACCGGGTACCAGGCGGCCGCCGTTTCCCTGACGATCCGCAGTATATCTTTCTCTTCCAGCTTCAGTGTATATTTCCCGCTCGTGAGCAAGTTGTAGGATAACATGTTGTCAATGAGCCCGCCGAGGTCCTCCATCTTTGCTTCCATGCGATGTAATGAACGGTCACCTTGCTCGCTCAGCTCTTCCTTGTGCAAGGCATGCATATGTCCACGAATCACCGTTAGCGGGGTACGCAGATCGTGGGAAAGCCCCGCAATGAGACGTTTGCGCAATTGTTCCTCCTCGCGTTCACGGTGACGGCTGTCGGACAGTTGATGCACCATCTGATTGAAGGCTTCTTCCAGTTGACCGATCTCGTCTGACTGGCGGATATCTACCGGAAGCGGGAGGCCTTCCTTGCCTGTGGTCATCATGGCTGTCTGCAAACGAATAAGTCGTTTGCGAATGCGTGCGAAGAAGAGAATCGACATCATGATGAAGCTCAGAAAGATGATGGTCATTACAATGCCGAGATACAAAAGTTCCAGCAGCCCGTTACTGTGATTCATTTGCAGAAGTGATCTCGGCACTTCAATGATCATGAAGCCCTGTCCTCTGTCCTTTTCACCCCCGCCAATATATGAAACTACGGTCAACGGATCGCGAAAGGAAGCTTCTTTCATGAATTGCACGGTATTGTTCGCATTCCATTCGGCTGGAATTCGGGTCTCTGCCGTTTGCCCGGAATCCAGTGACCATCTCAATGTCGTGTCTGTCCTGCCATCCGGCGACGTGGATTTCAGAAGCGTTACATCTTCACTACCGAGAATAAAGAGGGTCTCACCGCTCGCTTTCACACGATACATGGAAGCTTTGGGATACGAGCCATGTAATTGCTCCAACTGGGCCTTAATCTCTTCATCCGAAGCACCATCCAGGTTCTCCGCTTCAAGCGACCAGAGGTTACTGATCTGGGTAACGTCACCATAAGGTGCCGCTTGATTCATATTCGTGTTATTCACTACAACAACATATATGATGGACATGATCGGAAGAATGACGGGGACAAATAATACAGCCGCCAAGATCAGGATGATGTATCTGGACATCAAGGACCGCCCAAAGCGAAGCTTACGCCGCCCGGATTGCTTTTGCTCCATGCTTCGTTCTCCCTTCCGTTCTCCCTTCATGATCTTCCGTTCCTTGAACCACCGAATCATGGCTTTTTCACACGATATCCCACACCACGGACCGTCTGAATAACTACCGGATTGGCCGGATCAAGCTCCAGCTTTTCGCGTAGATGTCGAATATGTACCATTAAAGTCTTGTCCCCATCCAGATAGGGCTCGTTCCAGACGGCTTCATAGATCTGCTCTTTGGTTCGAATCATGCCCATATGTCGTAGCAGGTAGGCGAAGATGTGGAACTGTTTTCCCGATAAAATAATCTCATCCCCCGTCTCCTCATTGATGATCCGATTGTCCTTCTCATAGATGGAGAGATGATCCAGCTTCAGGGCTGTATCCGTGGATACCGCTGTTCCTGCCTTACGCAGTTGTACTTCAATCCGGGCAGCCAGTTCATCGGGGTGAAATGGTTTGGTCACATAGTCATCGGCAAAATCAAGACCGTGCAACTTATCGTCAATGGACGTTCTGGCCGAGAGCATGACAATGGGCACGGCGGGATGTTCTTTTTTCAGTCGCTGGCCCACCGTAAATCCATCCAGTCCGGGCAGCATGACATCCAGAATAATGAGTGAGCAACCGACAGCGGCCTCCGCTGCGCCTTCACCACTGCCGAGCCACACCACCTCATAACCGCGTTCCTCCAGATCGGCTCTGACCCAAGTCGCAATTTCCGTATCGTCTTCAATATATAACAGTTTGGTTTTCATCCGAATATTCGTTTCCTTTCTGCCCCCATTGGGTTAATGATATATCTGAGCATCATCATGATAAAAGCTGTCTATATCATATGGATTCATGTCTTGTTGAGCAAATGTTGAAGTCCTTTACGTTACCACACATGCTAATTATAGCTTATCCATTAACATGGGGAATGTCATATTAATCAAGTCTAACAAGTACATATCAGTGCTACACCTGACGGGAGGAAATCATTATGTTGCTGGAAGCTATTTATCATCAACCGAAACGAAACTGGGCCTATGCCTATGACCAAGATACAATCCATCTGCGCCTGCGTGCCAAAAAGAATGATCTGACCGAGGTACATGCCCTGACCGGGGATAAATATGCGTGGGATGCAACCAAAGCGCTGGTTCCCTTAACAAAGTTCACCTCTGACTCCATGTTCGATTACTTCGAGGGTGAGGTGAAACCTCCCTACCACCGACTGAAGTACTCTTTTCTGCTCAAAAACGGAGACGAACAGATCTGGATGACCGAGACGGACTTCCAGGAAAAAGAACCAGACGATCCGGGTCGTATGTTCCAGTTCCCTTATATTCATGCTGGAGCTGTATTCACACCCCCTGCATGGGTTAAGGATGCAGTGTTCTATCAGATTTTCCCTGAACGATTCGCCAACGGCAATCCGGATATTAGTCCGGAAAAGGTAGAGCCGTGGGGTGGTGAGCCGACACCTTTCAATTTCTTCGGCGGTGACCTTCAGGGCGTGATCGACCATCTGGATTACATCAGCGATCTTGGCATTAATGCGATCTACTTCACACCCATCTTCGAAGCCACTACCAATCACAAATACGATACAGAAGACTACCTGCGGGTAGACCGGCACTTTGGTGACGCAAATACCGTGAAACGACTGGTCGAGCTGTGCCATGAACGTGGAATTCGCGTACTTCTGGATGCTGTGTTCAACCATTCCGGGAAGACATTTGCGCCGTTTGTGGATGTGCAGAAGAACGGAGAACAATCCAAATACAAGGACTGGTTCCATGTACATGAATACCCGCTGGACGTGAAGGACGGCATTCCAACGTATGAGACCTTCGGATTCGAAGCGCATATGCCAAAGCTGAATACGGAGAATGCTGAGGTTAAGGCCTATCTGCTGGAGGTTGCCGAGTATTGGATCAAGGAAGTAGGTGCGGACGGATGGCGGCTGGATGTGGCAGACGAAGTGGACGATGCATTCTGGCGTGATTTCCGCCGTGTAGTCAAAGCGGCTAATCCGGATGCCTATATTCTGGGCGAAGTATGGAACGAGTCTTCCTCCTGGTTGCAAGGTGACCAGTTCGATGCGTCCATGAACTATCCGTTTACCGATGCCGTGAATGCTTTCTTTGTGAAAAATACGATGCACGCCGAACAGTTCGCAAACTCCATCGGGCGACAGTTATCCCGTTATCCGCTTCAGGCCAGCGAAGTGGCGTTCAACTTGCTGGACAGCCACGATACCACGCGGCTGCTCACACTGTGTGAAGGCGACCAGCGCAAGATGAAGCTGGCTGCGTTATTCCAGTTCAGTTATATGGGTGCTCCGTGCATCTATTACGGAGACGAGATTGGCATGGACGGCGAACATGATCCGGGCTGCCGTAAATGCATGGAATGGGATGAAGCAAAGCAGGACCGAGAGCTGTTTAACTTTTATCAGAAACTGATCTCCCTACGTCATGCTCATCCTGCCCTGCGTGCAGAAGGCACCGTTCGTTTCCTGCAGGCTCGTCCCGATGGCAGCCAACTGGTATTTGAGCGACAAAATGAGGAGGAACGCATTCTGGTTCTGTTCAATCGATCAGATGAGACGGCTATTGTCGAGCTGGAGGCTGGTGACGAGGAATGGACCGAGTTATTCGGCGGAAACCATCGTACTGCCAAGGAAGATGGCATACTCGCCATTGAACTGCCCGCGTATGGATATGCCGTACTGAGTACTAGTCTCATATAAACACCAAGCTATACTTGCTCATATGCAAGACTGGAGTCTGTTCAGTTCATCGGCATATCAAACGAAATAGGCGCTCCCAGATCTGTTCCTGATCTGTGGAGCACCTATTTGATTTTGACGTTATTCATTATGGCCATGGATTACTCTGGCCGAACCAGCTGTTCCTTGAGCAACTGGATGGTGGCCTCATATTGTACAAGCCCCACTTGCAGACACAGACGCTGTGCAGGCGAAATACGTTCGCCGAATTCCTCCATCTGGCGCTGAAGTTCAGCGTATAACATTTCCTTTCGCTTCAACTGGCTGGATATCCAACCCGTTACGGTATCTTCATCCGCCAACTCTCCGAAATACAACCGCATCAGAAAATCAGAACGAAATACCTCAGCTTCCAAAGGACTCATTAAATAGGCGTGAAATTGCGTTGCTCCTTCAGGGGTCAATGAATACACGTTCTTATCAGGTTTCCCTTCCTGCTTCACCGATTCCTTAGTCAGCAATCCTGACTTTTCCATCTTCGCAAGTGTAGGATATATGGTGCCGAAACTGGCATCAAAGAAAAATGAAAAATATTGTTCAAAGTACTGCTTGATCTCGTATCCGGAACTTGGCTGATTGTGCAGTATTCCGAGGATGACATGCTGCGTGTTCATCGGTGTACCGCTCCTTTCCATTCCCCTTAACGTATCACAATCAGTACCCCTTGTTCAATGATCAGATGACGAAACGGTTGCTTTCAGAGCAACAGGCACAGCAGCAGGCTGGTCCTCCCTACGAGCTTCAGAACGTACCGGGCCGGAGCGTCTGATCCAGATGCAAAGCGCACCCAGAGTCAGTGTTACACCACCGATTACGGCGAGCAACATCGCATCCCGGCCAATTCCGTTTCCTCCGAGCACAAGGTTCATCATCCCTTCTACGGCATAAGTCGCTGGCAGATAATGACCGATCACTTGGTAGAAGTCAGGCATTACATCTCGCGGAATCGTTGATCCCGAGGACAGCATCAGCAGAGGCAACAGCGCACTGTTTAACCAAGCCCCAGCATTGCCAAGCAACAACAAGCTCAACTGAGCCATGAGTATAAAAGATATGGTGACCAGCAACTGGAACAGCCATAACATGAACCAACCGGCTGCTGACGATACCCCCATAATGTGCATCATCCCCGATCCAACGAGCGAGACGATAAATGCCGCACCAACATTAACGATGTTGCGGGCCCAGAAGCGCTCCCATTTCCCTGCCCTGCCACTCAGTTCTCCAGACACTTTTTGCAGATTCATGCCAAGCAACATTGCTCCGGTAAACGTAGCGGTTACAATCAACATCGGTACCATGGAGAAAGCAAAATTATCAACAGGATTCAGTCGCTCCACCTCTGCCTCCACGCGTGAAGATAACCCTACCGCAAGCGCATCGGATTGATCAGCAGTCATACCGGACTGATTCAGCACTCCGCGAATGCCATTCTCTTGTACTTCACGGTTCAACGTCGCTGTAACTTGTGCGGCTACGTTCTGCATCACACTTTTCACGGTAGCCACGTTTGATTCGTTCATCACATACTTCACTGTCATCGGTTTTGACAAGTCTTCTGCCTGTTGCATGAAACCTGATGGAATCTCAATAATCATGTACACATTCCGATCCGTTAACATCTGTCGTGCTTCTTGCATCGATTCAGATGGTTTGATCTCGAAATTCAGACCTGCCGCCAAAGACTTAGCCACTGGTTCAGCCGCTACCCCATCTTCATTCACGATGGTGACAGCCAATTGAGTCATTCTTTCGTTAACCTGGTCGTATCCGCTAAGCCAGATGATGTTAAAAAAAACCTGAAACAGCACAGCCGTAATTAAACCTACAATGGTGGCTCCGTTTTTCAAAAACAGCAGACTCGTCTGGAAAATACCTTTCATTCTATCCATCTCCTTTAATTTTGTTTCGCTCCTATATATATCGCATTGATATATGACAACAATTAATATATCTAATCGATATATAGATCGTCAATGTTTTTTTGTTTTTCTTCGTTGGAAAAAGACAAAAAAAGCCGATACATCTCTTCACCAGGAAGATTTGTACCGGCTTTTCATATCAATCCTATTACGTCTTAGGTTCTGCATCATTTTCAGTAGACGACTCCGTCTCAGGCTCTGCACGCTTTGCCTTCGGTTTAGCCAACTTCTGCATCATTTTGCGGCCGGTTGGTGTCTGGGCCAGTCCACCTTGGGCTGTCTCCCGATGGCGGCTCGGCATCGCACTGCCTACTTCCAGCATGACATCGATGACTTCGTCTGACGGAATGGCACTACGCACTCCGGCCAGGGCCATGTCAGCCGCAGCCAGCGCCGTAACTGCACCCAGTCCATTACGGACGATGCACGGGATTTCAACAAGGCCTGCGACCGGATCGCAGATAAGGCCCAGTGTATTTTTTAACGCCAAACCAACGGCATGAACGACCTGTTCCGGTGTACCTCCACGCAGTTCAACCATGGCACCCGCAGCCATGCCGATAGCGGAACCCACTTCCGCCTGACAGCCACCCTCGGCGCCGGAGATAAATGAATTGTTGGCGATAACATAACCAATCGCTCCCGCACAGAACAACCCGTTCACCAAATGTTCGTCCGTCCAGCCAAATCGCTCCTGTGAACTGATAAAAACACCCGGGATAATGCCGCAGGAACCGGCTGTTGGTGTTGCCACGATCCGGCCCATGGAGGCATTCACTTCAGATACACACAGGGCATACGCCATGGCAAGTGCGGAAGCATCTCCTGAACAAGTCTCACCCTTGCGAATGTACTCGGCCATTTTTTTGCCGTCTCCACCTGTTAATCCACTGCGTGATGTCGTATCTTCCGTTAACCCTTTGCGTACCGCTTCCTTCATCACCTGATAATATTCAGACATCTGCTTCACAACATCCGCTTCCGGTGTATTGGTCTCCTGAACCTGCTCCTCGATCATCAGCTGAGCAATGGTTTTGGATTCTGCTGTACAGATCGTATTCAGTTCGTGCAAATGTTTAAACCGCATCCGAATCAACTCCTCTCTTCAAATCAATGACACGAATGTCCAATACATGGTCCAGCTCCCTTAGACGCTTGAGCATATCAGGATTAGGCACACCATCCATTTCCATCGCGGTAAGCGCTTCGCCATCACGGGCTTTCCGGTCCACCTGCATATACCCGATGTTAACCCCGGATGAACTGATCGTGGACGTCACTGACGCGAGTACGCCCGCTTTATCCGCATGCCGCAGAACGAGTGTTGGAAACTCACCACTAATCTGAACACGAAAATCATTCATCGAATGCACGGATACGCTTCCACCACCAATGGATGCACCGATTAAGGAGCAGGCACGTTCTCCATGCCACAACTCAATTTTGACCGTATTCGGATGAGGAGCAGGCAGGCCACTTGTATAAAACTCAACCTCCATGCCCGCTTCCTCTGCGTATTGCTCTGCATCCGGGATACGCGGATCGTCTGTGACATAATCCAGCAGACCGCCGATCAGTGCCAGATCTGTTCCGTGCCCCTGATACGTATCTGCAAATGAACCGTACAGCGTCAGCCGAGCACGATCTGGCGTACATCCTAGCCACTGTCGAGCAATTCTCCCTAACCTTGCCGCTCCAGCTGTATGTGAACTTGAAGGCCCCGTCATCGACGGACCAATAATTGAGAAAACATCTTTAAATCGCACCTTGTAACCCTCCATTATTAATCATGATTCATATTTGTAAAATGTATTCGTCATTTCGATCCCGGAGTTCCATCCACAATGTCCCTTATTTTGGATATGATGACATCAAAAAAGGACAGAAGAAGGCCTCAGGCCCTCTCTCTGTCCTCGATACCTGAGAGTTTCACGATCAGCAGTGTCTCACGACAAGGGTACACTGCCTGCGATTACAGACAAGTTCACCGGGTTGACTGATCATATACCCCTTGGGTGGCGCAGTTCGCGCACTCTCCAGAGTTGCGTCCAACGATGGTACATTTACCTGAGAGATTAACCACTGCGCCGGGTGCGCAGTAGCTTGCTCCTTCGGTGCCTGAACACTAGCCATATTGCTCGGCTAACCCAGGTCTCTCCCGCTCGTTATCATCCGCTGTATTATCTTAATTCGATTCGAATTGGTATATTTCTAAATTTTTGATCAAGTATACCCATAGAGTAATGTACAATATCATATATGTCAACAAAAGTAACGTGTAATTATCATAAGTTCGATGTCTATTTTAACTGAAACGAATAGCATTCAGATTTCTCACTTCCGCTGAGGCACTCGTGACGTTGCTAGTTGTCGTAAATTGGATACTTATCGTGTATGCATTAGTCGTTGTAGTCGGGGATGTATCCACGTAAGTGTTGGAGGAAAGAAACCTCAACGTTCCCGAAGCATTACCGGTTCGTGAGAGTTGCAATTGATTAATTAAAACTCCGTTACGTCTCAGATTAATGTTATACGCAATACTCCAGTTAGATCCTACAACTATTGCTACTTGTGTACTATTATCGATTTTCACGCGTTGACCTGCCACTACAGGTACATTAAGTGTCTGAATCGTCGTTTCAGCTACTAATGAAAGACCCAACGCCGTGGTTTGGCTATCAGCAAACAAGGAAGAATCCGCAGGAGCAGAAGCTGCTGTTGATCCGGTCGCACCTGTAACCCCTGTGACTCCGGTCGCTCCCGTTGCTCCCGTTACTCCGGACGTCCCGGTTGTTCCCGTCACGCCTGTCGCACCTGTAACCCCTGTGGCTCCGGTCGTTCCCGTTACGCCTGTCGCACCTGTAATACCAGTGACTCCGGTCGTCCCTGTTACTCCCGTTGCGCCTGTATCTCCAGTGACTCCTGTTGCTCCCGTCAATCCGGTTGCACCTGTAACACCAGTATCTCCAGTCGCCCCTGTTACGCCTGTTGCACCTGTAGCCCCAGTAACTCCGGTCGTTCCTGTAAGTCCTGTCGCGCCCGTATCTCCAGTAACTCCGGTCGTCCCCGTTACGCCTGTCGCACCTGTAACACCAGTAACTCCGGTCGTCCCCGTTACGCCTGTCACTCCCGTAGCTCCAGTAACTCCGGTCGTTCCCGTAACTCCCGTTGCACCAGTAGCTCCGGTCGCCCCCGTCAATCCTGTCGCACCTGTATCTCCAGTGACTCCGGTCGCTCCCGTCACGCCTGTTGCGCCTGTAACACCAGTAACTCCGGTCGTCCCCGTTACGCCTGTTGCGCCTGTAACACCAGTGACCCCAGTCGTTCCTGTCAGTCCTGTCGCTCCCGTATCTCCAGTAACTCCGGTCGCCCCAGTTACGCCTGTCGCACCTGTAGCCCCAGTGACCCCAGTCGTTCCTGTTATTCCCGTACTACCGGTGACACCTGTGGCTCCAGTAGACCCTGTCTCCCCTGTGCTCCCGGTGACTCCAGTCGTTCCTGTTATTCCTGTACTCCCAGTAATACCCGTCACTCCGGTAGATCCTGTCTCCCCCGTGGTCCCAGTGACACCGGTCTCTCCCGTCGATCCCGTAGTTCCTCCAGGAGGACCAGTAACTCCTGTCAGTCCTGTAACACCTGTAGCCCCTGTAGGACCAGTTGTTCCCGCAACCCCTGCTGTCCCTGTAGCTCCAGTCGCACCCGTTACCCCGACTAGACCGGGGTTCGCTCCTAACAATTCCTCAGACACCAAACGATGTGCCGTTACCAGTTGACCGTTCTCGTTTTTCCCCCATACCGAAATCTGAACTTCATCCTCCGTATCATCACCTGTGATAAATATAAACTCAAATGCATCCAAATCTGCATAATAGTCATTTGTTATAACCTGGTTAGGCAAAACATTAAACAATTCCTCAACGTATAGTGTGCGAACACCATTCAAATAATATCCTTGAACCAGAACGGTAGAGAAACTAGTGAGACTCCAATTGTCTAATTTCACTGTAATTCTCTGTGTAGGACGCTCGCCGCTTCCCACCACTATATTATTTTCTATTGGCCCTGTTGATAAAACAGCCATCCTGCGATGCCCCCTTCTCCTGCCTCCATCACCAAATCAAGATTGTCTTCTATGAATATGCATATTGAACTGTAAACGTGAAGTTGCCTCTTGCCTTTTTGGAATGGACTGAAAGGAGATCGAATAGATATCCACCACACCAAAAGGAGAATATACAAAAAAAGCTGCCGCTTCGTTTCTGCGGCAACCTTATTATTCTTTAGCTCATCTAGACGGATTGGGAAGGGTCAGTGCTTCCGCCCAAGCTTGCAACTTTGCCTTTGTCCATCCTTCGTTTTCACCCATGATGGAGTACCGTAAGCCATTCTCACTCCATGATATGTTCCGAATGCTCTTCATATATGAACCCTCGGTGTTACGAACCTTAATCTCGGCTTCATCCGGTATTAGTGTATCGTCCACATTTTCTTCCGGCATCTTGAATACCGTCAGGCTGACTTCTACCTTGTCGTTACTTACATAATACAAGGTTACTTCATCTCTGCTCAGCTCACCGCGCGATGTAGACATTTCGATCCGTGATAGTTCGAATTCTCCACTCATGTCCTGTAGGAACGGCTGTTCCAACGCTTTTTCCGCTTCCTCTAGGGTCACTTCGGAATTCTGCATCATATCGGTCAAGTCCTTCACATCGACCTCCTTAGGGATGTCAATTACGAAAGTATCCTTTGTGAATTCAGGGTCATACTGAATCGGATCATAGACCATTTCTGATTTTCCATCCCCATACGCGCTGTTTACTTTGACAATCATCCACGTTTTGGGATCTACCCAATACTCTGAAGATATGGAGAATGCGCCTTCTTCTTTTGGTGTCAATTCAATATGAATGACGTCCTGTCCATGAAGTTTCTCCTGTCCCATCATATTCACATCATGCGTAGTACGTAACCGCTCTAGTTGATCGAGCAATATTTGCTTCTGGGTTTGATTAGGTTGTTGTGACACGGATGATGCATCCATGGAATATGCTGCCCCTGTTTCTTTTTCATATATGATGATCTTCTTTCCATTATTAACTGCGTAACTGACATTGCCATTCTCTGATGTTTCCGTGCGCTTTCGTCCGGTTTCACCATCTACCCATTCCTTAATTTGCATCGTGTTAGTCAGCTTGTCATCCGCCCATATCTTCATCACACCTTCCGCATAATACGAGGCGGGTTCTGTTTCTGCTGAGACAACCTTCTCAATCATCTCATCTCCTGACATAGACAGCATATCCTTCTCCGCGCAACCTCCAAGCAGGGCGCCTGCCAACACAGCAGTACCCAGCATCATCCATCCTTTTTTCATCATCTTATCCACCCTCTCTGCGTTTACATTCTCCATGTTCAGGCAATCGGCATACTGCCAGCGTTCCATATCCTTCGTATGACCACATGCGCATATCCCCTCCGTGCTTTATTGCAACCCGTTTGGCTATACTCAATCCCAATCCCGAACCACCTGCATATGTCTTCTCCTCCTGATTCTGGTGTTGAACATAGGGTTCGAAGATACGAATGAGCTGTTCTTCAGGAATAGCAGGACCTTCGTTTTGTACTATGATCAATGTTGCTCCCGCCCTGTAGTTATCCAATTCAGCTCTAAGCGAAGGAATAATCCATTCAGGAAGCTCCCAATCTGAAGCAATAACCCCTAGTCCTATTACACCGTTCGTCCTTGTGTGGCGTAGTGCATTATTTATCAGATTATCTGTCAGGCGCATCAGTTGTTCGGGATGAACTCGGTACAGTTGATCTGTGCGGACATCCATCTTCACGTCAATCTGACCACGCTCGGCAAGTCCCTCATAGCTCCCAAGCAGCATATCAAAAAACTCTTCACCTTCCACCTTAACCATGGCCATCTCCGATTCACTGGAACCCAACGCCGTATACATCTCAAGTTCACTAATCATCTGTTTCATCCGCTCCACATTTCCGAGCAGCACATCCTGATATTCCTGCCTTTCAAGGCGTTTCAGTTGACGATCACCGTTAAGTACTTCCGTATAGGCACTAATGGACATCAACGGTGTTTTCAGATCATGGGATAACGAGGCGATCATGAGCTCTTTTTCTTTTTGCTCCCTCTCCACATCGGCCTGAGTATGTCTGATCTTGTCTTGCATTGCATCAAACTGTTGGAGCAAGATGCCCATTTCATCATGACGAACAGGTACCACATCCGTAGCAGCCTCTCCCCGTGCAAAAGCATCCATTCGTTCTATGAGATATTTCATCGGCCGAAAGAGCTTTCGGGATAGCAACCACAGCACTGTTCCGTATAACAGAATAAAGAAAGTAGCAGCGAGACCCATGACCCAGGTAGTCCGCAAGGATATGCCTTCCAGCCAATCTCCACGCAGCATGACGATTTCGTAAATGCCGACCAACTCACCCTTTTCCCATACGGGTTTCTTCAACGAGAATGTACGATGACGAATCTGTAAGTTGTACAAATTACGATACAGCTCCGCCCCCCCAACGGTGTAAGCTCCAGCAGACCATGTACTCCCCTCTGATGTGTACACCCGAATCCCTGTTGGTAAATACAGAGCAAAGTTCACCCGACCATTCTCCAATTCAGAGAGTGCAGCGAAAGCATCAGGCGAGTGCAGCTGGTACAGTCCCGGGTCAGATAAAGCCAGTTCAATAGGAGCCAATTGTCCGGACAACTCCACATATTCCGTTACGGCACGCTGATCATTGTAATAGTTATACAGGGAGTACAGCGCCCACCCAGCAGCGACAGGCAACAGCATTACAATGAGGAAGGCAAGCATTAACCAGTACTTCAACTTCATTCCTCAGGCTCCCCCACGAACCGGTAACCACTGCCCCACACCGTCTGAATCCAGCGTGGATGATGGGGCTCGTCACCAAGCTTGGCCCGAAGGCTCTTCACATGAACTGTGACTGTACTCGAGTTCCCCGCCTCTGGCTGACTCCAGACATGTTCATACAGTTCCGCCTTGGTAAACACCCGGCCCGGATGAGAAGCAAGCAGTATGAGCAAAGCCCATTCCTTGTTGGTTAGTGCCACATGTTCTCCATGAACCTGTGCGCGCTGATTCAAATAATCAATCGATAACCCATCGTTATACTGTCTATCTGTCGAATCCGGCTCCACGCCCTGATATCTGCGGTACCTATTCAGATGAGATTTAATGCGAGCTGTAAGTTCCGTTAGACTGAAGGGCTTCGTAATATAATCGTCAGCTCCCAGCCCAAGCCCCCTGACTTTGCTCTCTTCCTCGATTCGAGCACTCATCATGAGCAGCGGAACATCGCTGATCAGTCTAATGTTTTTGCATACCGTGAACCCATCCATTTCCGGCAGCATCAGATCCAACAAGACTAATTGATAGGTTCCCTCCCTAAAGTCTTCCCAGCTCTCCAAACCGCTTGATGCCCAAGTTACCCCATAACCCTCATGACGTAGATGATCTCTCAAAATACGGGCAATCTCCGGATCATCCTCCACCAGCAATATATTTTCGCTGTCTCTCATCGCTGCTTCATCCTCCCATGACTATATTGTAGCTAAGAAAAGTTGACTCTCCTCAGAGTTTATACTTTCTTCATAAATGTCCATTAAGATCGTTATCTAATGCATGCAAAAAGAGCACCCCGATTGTTCAGGACGCCCAGGTAATATTCACAATCTTAATCCTAAGTTATAGCTCCTAGAAAAGGAAACACCTCATAACTCATAGAAGATGCTCTCGTTCTGTACATAGGGTCTACAATACTTACTGCACAGCTTCGGCATGCGATCTTTCATCCATTCGTGCCTCGACTCATTCGCCATCTGAAAAGCATAATAACCCAGTGTAAAGATCAACATGAACCCTTCCATCAATCGAATATCACGATCCGTCAGTGGTGCGATCTGTTGGGTATAACCGGATAAAAATATGTCACGTTCCTCCCGATTGAACATAAGTGCTGCCCCTCCGGCATCAAAAAGATAATAACCATAACCGTGTAGACAAAAATCAATCATGGAAATCCCCTGCTCCGTTATCAGCAGATTGTTGCGAGTAATATCCCCATGAATGATCCCCCATGTCCCTGCGTAATGCGGGTATGTTTCTAACTGCTCATTAATGTTCTCAAACGTCTCACGAAGCAGATCAAAGTCTTCCGTTGTAAAAATCCCCAGTCGGACACCTTCCTCTAGCTGCCCTAGCATGACCAAGTTCTCATGGCTATTGCCATATGCCGGCCGCACCTTTGTTCGATCTGTCTGATTCTGCTCACGCCCATATTGATGAAGCATCTGCAGTTGTGCCCCCAGATCATAGATCTGCTCTGTTGTCAGGCGTTCTCCCTGCTGGATGTCCCTTCCCTCAATCCACTCCAGTACCGTACAACAAATCTCTTTCCCTGCCTCACTTGTCCATAGCGTGACCCATTCACCCGATGCATTGCGTACCGGATGTTGCACGCGCAATGCTGTCGTTGCATTTAACTCATGAAGCAGATTCATCTCTGCCTCCAGCGCAGAAAGCGTATGCTGAATGCCTGTCATACTTGCATATGCGGCTTGGTGTATCCGTAGCAGATACTTCTGCCCGCTTGCTTCATCAACGACATGATATGTCAGATTCTCATTATGACGAATATATGAAACGACAGGTTTCTCAATAGTGTAGTTCTGTATAATCTGAGCTGCCATATGGTCGTAAGACATCTGATCCGTAGTGATTATCAACATCTCCTTCGAAGTCATGTAAACGTTCTCTTCACACTAAATATCGTAGCATAATGTTTATCCCGCATACAGAAAATCCCACTAAAATTATAAATTAAAAAAGCACAACCCCCGAACAACCGTCCAGGCACTGTGCTTTCTTTTGTCTCTATTATTTCTCTATCTCTCTGTCTATTGCTCTATGTTACACTCCATGATCCAATTAACCAAAACGACCCATAATGTATTCTTGCGTCAGACGATTGTCCGGGTTCGTGAAAATATGCTCTGTATCCCCGTGCTCAATCATGCTTCCCAGATAGAAATAAGCTGTGTAATCCGAGATGCGTGCCGCCTGCTGCATGTTATGGGTAACAATAACAATCCGTAGCTCCTTCTTGAGCTCGGTAATCAACTCTTCAACTTTACCCGTAGATACCGGGTCAAGTGCAGATGCCGGCTCATCGAGCAGCAGGATCTGTGGTTCAACAGACAAAGCGCGAGCGATACATAGGCGCTGCTGTTGTCCGCCAGAGAGAGACAGAGCTGATTCATGCAGTCTGTCTTTTACTTCGTCCCAGAGCGCAGCACGACGCAAGCTTTTTTCCACAATTTCATCCAGTGCCTTCTTACTCTTCGTACCACGGTAGCGGGGGCCAAACGCGATATTGTTGTAGATGGACTTATGAAAAGGATTTGGCTTCTGCCACACCATGCCAATCTTCTGGCGAAGCTTGATTACATCGGTTCCAGGCTCATTCAGATCGTTACCGTCCATCCAGATATGTCCCTCTGTACGGGAACCGGCAATCTCGTCGTTCATCCGGTTGAGTGACCGGAGGAACGTGGATTTACCGCAACCAGACGGCCCAATAAGAGCCGTTACGCTTGCTTCAGGAAACGTCAGGCTAATCTGCTTGACCGCCTGGAAATGTCCATAATATATGCTTAACTGTTCCGTACCAAAAGGTATGGCCATGTTGGTTCCTCCTTATTTCGAAGCTGTCATGCGGCGGAATACAACCCGACCGATCCAGCGTGCACTTAGATTGAACGCCAGCACGAGAATGACAAGCACGGCGGATGCCCCTGCTGCCACTTCTTTGGAATCTGGCCCAATACCTTCACTATTTACTTTCCAGATATGGACAGCAAGTGTCTCTGCCGGACGGAAAGGATTAAGAGGTGATCTTGGACTCGTCGGATTCCAATCTGTAAAGTCCAATGGTGGACTACTCATACCTGCGGTGAACATCAGCGCGGCTGCTTCACCGAAGATCCGGCCCGATGCCAGGATCGTACCCGTAATCAAGCTCGGCAATGCCACAGGTAGCAGAATCGAAGTGATAATCTTCCACTTGGACAGTCCAAGCGCCAGACCTGCTTCTTTCTGTTCCTTCGGAACGGCACGGAAGGCCTGCTCCGTAGTACGCACCATCAGTGGCAAGTTAAAGATCGCCAGAGCCAAGGCACCCGAGATCAGGGAGAAACCAAGACCAAATTGATTTACTAGCAGCAAGAGACCAAACAAACCGATAACGATGGATGGGAATGATGACAATACTTCAACGACCAGACGAATGAAGCTGGTAATCTTGCCTGGTTTGGCGTATTCCGCCATGTAAATCCCGCCGCCCCATCCGAGTGGAATGGTAACAAGCAGGGTCAGAACAAGCAAGAATACGGAGTTGAAGAGCTGTGGACCAATCCCGCCGCCACCCTTAAGCAACTGTGGTGCACTTGTAAGGAAGTTCCAGCTAATATGTCCAATGCCTCTATACATGATGAAGCCAAGCAGACCGAGCAATAGAATAACAATGAACAGGGCTAGTACAACGATAACGGATGTTGCAATTTTATCTACCGTCTTTGCCTTCATTTTCATACCCGGTTTCTCCTTTCA
The DNA here is from genome assembly GCF_037975265.1 of Paenibacillus sp. FSL P4-0176. Lineage (NCBI taxonomy): Bacteria > Bacillati > Bacillota > Bacilli > Caryophanales > Paenibacillaceae > Paenibacillus > Paenibacillus sp. FSL P4-0176. The sequence goes on along the minus strand of NZ_CP150242.1, from coordinate 526,735 downwards.
AGCAGGCGAACCAGAATGACGAAGACAAATGTCATCACCAACAGGACAAGCGCCATACTCCACAGTGCATTGTTATGAACAGAACCCATCGTGGTGTTACCCATGCTGAGTGTAATTACACTTGTTAATGTTGAAGCTGATTCGAGCAAGGATGTTGGAACATGCGGTGCATTACCAATAACCATCTGCACTGCAAGTGCCTCACCAAAAGCACGGGCCATACCCAAAACGACACCTGTCAACAAAGCTGGCAAAGTCGTTGGGATAATGACACGGTAGATGGTTTGCCAGCGAGTGGCACCCAGTGCGTAGGAGGATTCACGCAATCCTTTTGGCAACGCGGACAATGCATCCGCCATAATACTTGTTACCGTAGGAAGAATCATTACCGCGAGAACAAGACATCCGGCTGCAATCCCGACGCCTGTTCCACCAAAGATACTGCGAAGCAAAGGTACGATGACACTCAGACCGATAAATCCGTATACAACGGATGGAATTCCGGACAAGAGCTCAATCGCAGGCTGCAAGATCTTTTTGCCTTTACCCGGGACAATCTCTGTCATGAAGAGCGCTGCACACAGGCCAAGCGGACTTGCGATCAATGCTGCAAGCAAGGTTGTAATGAAAGAACCTGTGATGAACGGTAATGCCCCGTAGAACGCAGGTTCTCCGGTCGGATTCCACGTTTTTCCACCAAGGAATTCGCTGATGCTTATTCCATTTTGGAAAAATGTGGACAGTCCCTTGGACGCTACAAAATAAACAATGGAAAACATGACAACGATCAGGAAAACGACACAAATCGACGTATAGATCCGTCCCGTCCACTCTTCCCAATAATGTTTCTCTTTTAAGGGCCGGCGCGGTTTCAACTTGTTATTCATTACCGTTCCCCCTTCGGTCTGTTCCATAACAACCATCCTTCTATAGTAGAATTAATGCAAAATATGGGATTATTTTAGAGCAAACCGCGTAAAGAGGCGGGACCTAAGTCCGCCTCTTTCGCTGTATGCGCAAGTTCAAAGATTACTCAACCACATTACCTGCTGCATCGCGTTTTACTTTCATACCTGACATTGGAATGTATCCCAGTTCTGTCACGTCATTTTGTTGAATTTCGTCACTCAAGATGTAGTCCAGGAATGCTTGTGTTGCTGCATCTGGCTTACCTTTCGTGTACATGTGCTCGTAAGCCCACACTGGATAAGTTCCTGCTTCTACGTTCTCAACTGTTGCTTCTACACCTTCGTATTTCAACACTTGCAAGCTGTCATCCAAGTAAGACAAGGCGAGGTAACCAATAGCACCTGGCGTTTCAGATACCAATTTTTTTACGTTACCAGAAGAATCTTCTTGAATCGAACCTTGGATATCACCCATTTTTGCACCCAATGCATACTTCTCAAAAGTTGCACGAGTACCGGAACTGCTCGGACGGTTTACAATAACGATTGCTTTATCCGCGCCGCCAACGTCTTTCCAGTTCGTTACTTTACCGGAGAAGATGTCGATCAGTTGTTGCTTCGTCAAATCTTCTACACCTGAATCTTTGTTGCTAACTGGCGCCATAGCTACTACTGCTACTTGATGATCAACCAGTTCTTTTACTTTGGCTTCGTCCTCCAGTTTCTCTTCTGCAAATACATCAGAGTTACCGATTGTAGCTTGTCCGTCAGATACTTGTGTCAAACCAGTACCACTACCGCCACCTTGAACTTGAACCGTTACGTTCTTATATTCATCAACTGCCATAAATTTCTGTCCAGCTTGTTCTACCAGAGGTAGCAATGCTGTCGATCCGACTGCCAGAATGTTACCGCTAAGCTCAGTAGCAGCTTCTCCTGATCCATTGCTTGCGGCACCCTCTGTACCAGCGTCATTTTTCGATCCGCATGCTGCGAGTACCAGTACGAACGTTAAGGTCATCAAAATAAACGGCAACTTTTTAAACATGTTTTGTTTTCCTCCCCCAATGTAGTGATGGCGTTTTGTGAATTTGTTTGTTCACCATCAACTCTTTACTCATTGTAGTTTCGGTATGTCATCTTAAAATCAGTGTTTTGTAAACGCAATGTTAAAAATATCGGCTGTATATTGAAAATCATCTGAGACAAGTTGCGCTGAAGTGGCCGCTTCGGGAACGGACGTTGTTTCAATCGCTGTTATCCCCGGATTTATATGATTTACTTTTTTCAAGGAATACATCCGGGGATAAAGGCGAACGCTTCGCTTTTCCACAATCGTTCCGTTCCCTGCGCTGTGCTCGTTGGATCTCAGGCATTTCAATCTCCTGCCTGGGGAGTAGGCAAAAAAGGCCAGCCCTATAAAAGGCTGGCCTTGTGTAAATACTTAATGTAGATATTGAATCAATCCGTTATATAGAACAAACAAAAACTGCCTCACAGTCAGTGCATGGCACCAGCTGGTTAGAGAATTTATGCAGATTTCATAGTTGTTAAGGCTTTTTTATCTGACGGGTCGCTTGAATTACTTTTTGGTTGATATACAGGTTTCTTTAACAATCCAATCATACAAGCTGTAATGATGGAACCAACTAAAATACAGACAATATACAATAATGGATTACTTGCCGCAATGGGAATAACAAAGATTCCACCGTGAGGAGCTTGTAACGAAATACCTAGAGCCATGCTCATTCCTCCACCAATCGCTGCACCTACAATATTGGATGGAATAACTCGCAAGGGATCATTTGCGGCAAAAGGAATCGCGGCTTCTGTAATAAACGACGCACCCATAATATAAGCGGCTTTGCCTGCATTACGTTCTTCGATTGAAAATTTATTCTTAAATAATGTTGTGGCTAATGCAATACCCAGTGGCGGAACCATACCTCCAACCATCAGAGCAGCAGAAGGTTCAAAGATTTGATTGGCGAACATTGCCAGTCCAAATGCAGATGCTGTTTTGTTAATCGGCCCTCCCATATCAGATGCCATCATTCCTGCCAGAAGTGCTCCTAATAAAATAGCATTAGAACCTGTTAAACCATTTAGCCAACCTTGTAACGACTCATTGATCCAAGCCATCGGACTGTTGATGACAAAATACATAATCAAGGCGGTTATAAATGAACCTACTAATGGCAAGATCAGCACAGGTGACAGGCTTTGCAGTGAGTCAGGAATGCCTTTGACTAATTTTTTCAGAGCTATGATCGTATAACCGGCGATAAATCCAGCCAGCATACCTCCCAAAAAGCCGGAACCTCCAATAGTCGCCAGCATACCTCCAATCATACCAGGTGCCAATCCTGGACGGTCAGCAATACTATACGCAATATACCCTGCTAATACAGGAACCATCAATGCAAAAGCAGCACTACCCCCTGCTGTACTTAAAAAAGCGGCGAAAGCATTATAGTCCGGGCTATTTGGGTCAGCCGCATGAATACCAAACATAAACGAAAGCGCAATCAATATACCGCCTGCCACTACAAAAGGAATCATAAAGGATACACCATTCATAATATGGCTGTATATTTTAGGCTGCTTTAAACGTGTTTTTTCTTTTGCTTCTTTAAGATTACTGTTGCCTTGATTCAAAACGACACCTTTTCCAGCAATCGCATCTTCAATTAACTCTTGTGCATGATGGACTCCATTTTTGACAGAGGTTTTGATCACTGGACGATCGCCAAAAACATCCATATCGACTTTGACATCTGCCGCCACAATAATACCATCAGCTTCAGCAATATCTTCAGGAGTCAATTGATTTCCAACACCTGTTGATCCATTGGTTTGCACTTTAATGTGTACACCGAGTTCCTTGGCCGCATTTTTCAATGCTTCCGCGGCCATAAACGTATGGGCAATTCCTGTAGGACAGCCTGTAACTCCAACCACTTTTTTGCCAGCATGCTTTTTAGGACGTTGAAGTGCCTGCGCATCTTGCTCTTCTGCCTGTTCAAATAAACGGACAATCTCTTCTTGATCTCGAGCAAGGATAAGTTTCGCTCTAAATAGTTCATCCATCAAAAAGGTCGAAATTTTGGATAATGTTTGCAAATGCTCTGATGAAGAGCTTTGATCGACTGCAATCATAAAAAATAAATTACATGATTCGGTACTATATTCAATACCGCTTAATGATCTGCCCATAATAATGGCAGGGGACTGCACTCCAGTAGACTTGGCATGTGGAATGGCTATTCCGAATCCCACTTCTGTAGGAACCTGTTCTTCACGTGCCCAGATATCTTTTTTAAATTGCTCAATATCGCTTAAATAGCCGTTATCGTTTAACTTTTGCGACAATTCATCTATTAATTCGGCTTTGGTCGTAGCGGTGACATCTAATATGATATTTTCTGGTTTTAAGACATTAGAAATCTTCATGATGGATCTCTCCTCTTAAATTTCTCCCAGTTTATAAAGGGATGCTTTACCCGTAGAACCGAACAGATCCATTTTTTTCTTCACCAGTTCTGTTGCCGCTTTGGTCGCCTCAGGCATCAGTTGATCCGGTTCATATGCTTTCGGATTTGCATCGAGTGTCGCTCTTAATTGGTTGTAGAATGCTCGCTTCATATCGGTTGATAAATTGATCTTCGCTATCCCATGCTTCACTGCTTCTCTAATCTCTTCATCAGGATTATCTGATCCACCATGCAGCACTAACGGAATTTTTACTTTTTCATGAATTTGTTTCAAACGATCGATTTTGATCGAATGATCTTTGGATTGAGGATAAATACCATGTGAAGTACCTACAGCGACAGCAAGTGTATCGATACCTGTTTGTTCTACAAAAATCGCCGCTTCTTCTGGATTCGTATACAGTATCTCGTCAGCCCCACCTTCCGAGCTGCCTTCATTACTCCCAATCGTACCTAGTTCACCTTCTACAGATACATCGACCAGATGAGCCAGTTCAACCGCTTCCTTGGTTGCCGCAATATTCTCCTCAAAAGGTAAATGAGATGCATCCATCATGACTGATGTATACCCATTGCGAATCGAACGCGTAATATCTTTGATCGTCGCTCCATGATCCAGATGAATAACAAACGGTACTTTGGACTTGGATGCCGCTTCTCGCACATAAGCTATAAACCCATCAGTGACTAGATCAATTTCATTCGGGTGAATCTGCATAATTGCAGGCGAATTCTGCTCCTCTGCGGCTGTAATGACCACTTTGACGAACTCGCTATTGGCTACATTAAATGATCCGACTGCAAATTTATTTTCATACGCTACTTTAAGTAAATCTTTCATATTAATTAACATTTGAATTCCTCCTAGATTTATTTGGAAGACCAGACTTCCAAAAATTCATCGTAATTGGTGATATGGAGTAGTTTTTCTGTCATATTGGTCTGTTTAAACACATCGTAAATTTCTTCGAAAAATTTGGTGTTATTCACCTTCTGATTTTTCGGCGGAATAAACAGAAAAATGATCTGCGCCATCTGATCACCCCATAGCATTTTCTGCTTATTAATCGCTACCAGTACACGTAGTTTTTTGTTATCTCCACAATCAAATGGATGGGGCATCGCGACCAAATTCCCAATATTGGTACTCGACATTTTTTCTCTTTCCACAATACTGGTATATAAATGCTGAATATCGCCTAGTTCTGTAAGTTTTTTTAACAAATCAATTGGATTGTCTTCATTTAGGAAAAAAACATCATCTGGTGATAAATAATATTTGAGTAGTCCACGATTTAACTGAATCGAAATATTCTTCATATCATCACTTGTAATCATTTCACTTACCAGAATGATATTTTGTAAATTTAACTGCTGTTGTTCGGCAATCTCGCTCGTTGTGATAATCGTTTCAATTCCTTCGGGAAGAAGATGTATTTCATGATTAGCTAATAGACTATCGATTCTAATATTCGGAAAATAGAGATTAATCTTACGCTCCAATAGCTTGCCGACTAATAGATTTTTGCCATAAATAATTGCAATCCGTTTTCTGTTATCTTGAGAGTTCTCAATAATGCCCATAATGTGTAACGTCAAGTAACCGATTTCATTTTCGGGTATTTTGATATTTAAGCAAAATTGCAATTCTTTTGCCAACACAACTGCGACATTATAAGCATGGGTATATTCTGATTTTATTTGAGCAATAAAAGGATTTTCGACAGGGAAATAATACTTTAATGGGTATAATGATTTGGTAATATGAGCTAATAATCGATCAAGTAACTCTTGGTTTTTGTAGCTAATGAATCCATATTGCTCTCCAACTTTTTGGATCACTGATTTGATTTTTTGTTCCATTTCATTCACGTGTTCATGCCCGATTTCTTCATTCTTTTTAGGTAAGATCTGCAATGCGATCAGCAGGTAACCTAAATACTGATACTCATATTCATCAAAAGGGATATCCATTTCTTGAGCCAGACGGATCAGAATAGATTGGGCTATTTTTAATTCTTCAAAGCTTGTATGATCCAACCTCATATCCTGTTCAGTTATTTTTTGTGCAAGACTTACTCGTTTAAGACTGATCAAAACATTCACACAGATCGAGAATAATTCTTGAAAACTTAGCAATAAATTATACTTGGCAACCTCTTCTTCAATACAAGCGTAGATAAAATGAATAGAAGATTCGTTGAACCAATCGCCAAAATAGTATTGCAGTGCTTCGTCTATCGGCATGTGTTTGAGACAATCGGTAGTGACTAGTTTTTTGAGCAAAATCCGCTTCTCAACTTCGCTTCCTTTAAGCCGGATACCTTGGAAAATAATCGCTTCAATTTCAATGTTCTGCTTTTCTGCTTGAATCGTTTGCACTAATTTTTGCACGTCTTTTCGGATCGTTTGAGTCGAAAAATAAAGCGTTCTAGCCAGATCCTCATACGTAATAAAATCAGTCTGCGATAACAGTGCTTTGATAATATGAAACGCTCTTTCTTCGTCATCATCTTCATTTTTATACAGGCTGGATAAATCCCCGACTAACTTGTATCCTTTGCGAGTATTACCAATAATCATTGCTTTATCTAAATAATTTTCATTTATTTCTTTGATGTCATTGCGAATCGTTCTAGTCGTTACATTAAATAGATTAGCTAATTCGCTTCCACTCACAAAATCATGCTCAGATTGTTTTAAATGCTCTAATAGCTTAATGTAACGTTTTCTCATTTGGCTTTCCTCCTTACACACATACTAATGCAAGCGCTTTATATCCACCAAGCCTATACTCTTTCCTAATAGTTAGGAAGTGATCGTGTATTCGTTTATGATACCCACTTTTTTAAAATTCTAAGTTAGTATTCTATTTAAGAATCGTTTGGGAAGGAAAACAGAACACAAAAAAACCAACCTTCTAAAAAGGTTGGTTTGTGTGTATAGTACCACTACATCCATGACAATAAACGCGATCCCTACAAACACTACCTACACTAGGCCCTTAACGGTTTGTTCTGGTTCCAAATGTAATTACGATTGTACTAACCTAAAATCCAGAGCCACAGCGCCAATCCGGCCAACGTGATCAACAGTGTCGGGATCGTCAGGATGATACCTGCTTTGAAATAATACCCCCATGTGATCTTCACACCTTTACGAGATAAAACGTGCAGCCACAGCAATGTGGCAAGTGATCCAATCGGGGTCATTTTGGGACCCAGGTCGGAACCGATGACATTGGCATAGATCAATGCTTCCTGAATGATACCTTCGGTATGTGCGCCCTGGATGGCTAGCAGGTTAATCAACACGGTCGGCAGGTTGTTCATCACCGATGATAATACAGCAGCGATGATGCCCATCCCAAGCGAAGCAGCCAGCAGACCATGCTCTGCTATGGCATCCAGCCAGCGGCTCAGATGATCCGTTAACCCTGCATTACGCAGTCCATATACGACGATATACATGCCTACCGAGAACACCACAATCGACCATGGCGCTTCCTTAATTACCCGTTTCAGATCAACAGCCTCACTCTTGCGTGCCAACAAAGCGAACAGCAACGCAACAGAGCCAACGATAACCGACACGGGAATCGGCAGAAACTCACTAGATGCATAAGCCACGAGTAACAGCCCAAGCATGAACCAGGCGATTCGGAACATCCGTGGATCACGGATCGCTTCCTTCGGGTCACGTGCCGCGGAGATGTCGTAGCGAAGGGGTATGCTTTTGCGATAGAACAAAAACAACATCCCCGTACTCGCTACGATGGAGAACAGATTGGGCACAACCATGCGTACCGCATACTCCACAAATGTAATGCCAAAGAAATCAGCAGACACAATGTTAACCAAATTGCTGACGACCAGCGGCAACGATGTAGTATCCGCGATAAATCCACTCGCCATCACAAAAGCCAGTACCATGCGCTCATCAAACTTCAATGCACGCACCATCGCGAGCACAATTGGCGTGAGAATGAGCGCTGCACCATCATTTGCGAACAAGGCAGACACTGCGGCTCCCAGCAGAATGGAGTAGAAAAACAGTCTGCGACCGTCTCCTCCAGCCAGCCTTGCCATATGCAGGGCAGCCCATTCGAAAAAACCCGTCTCGTCGAGAATGAGAGAAATCATAATAATGCCAACAAAGGCCAGCGTTGCATTCCATACAATGGATGCCACATCCGAGGCATCGTTTAAGCTGACAACTCCACATAGCAGAGCAAGCAATGCCCCACCAGAGGCAGTCCAACCGATACCCAATCCACGAGGTTGCCAGATCACCAAGGTGATCGTCACTACAAAAATCAGTATTGCTACGTATACCATAGAGCCTCCTGCTGTACCCTGTATCAATATATTATTTCGTTAATTCGATCTTGTTTTGTAAGATTACACCGCTATACGCGCAGAATAACCAGACGATATATTTATACAGGGCTACAGGAACATTGTCTATCTTTATTTTCTTCTATTATAAAAAGTGTGGTAAATTATGGCGTTCCAATGTTAGATTTTATTCTTTGCCCTTATCCTTCGGCGTATCCTCTACCATCTTGAACATGCCAAGCAACCCTTGTAATTGTTCCGCCATGCTATTCAGATGTGCCGAGGATGATGCAATCTCTTCTACCGATGCCAGTTGTTCTTGCGAAGATGCCGACACGGATTCTGTATTCGCAGCCGATTCCTGGGTCACATTCGAAATATCACTCATCGCCTTGGCAACGTGGGATGCACCGCTCTCCAGTTGCTTCGTTGTTGCGGACAAGTCATCCAATGTATGAACAGCATCTTCCACCGCCTCCCGAATCTGAGCAAAGGATTGTCCTGACGTATTCACGGCCTGAATTCCTTCTCCTACCCGAGTCTGAGCCGCATTCATAGCGATTAGAGCGGCATCCATGTCCTTACGGATATTATGAACCACCTCACCGATCTGCGCTGCCGAACTTCCGGATTCTTCTGCCAGTTTACGTACTTCTCCCGCTACGACGGCAAACCCACGACCCGCATCCCCCGCTCTTGCCGCTTCAATGGAAGCATTCAATGCGAGCAAGTTCGTTTGTTTGGAGATGGAAGCAATGACATCAACCATGCTGCCGATCTCTACCGAACGGGCATTCAGAGACTGAACCACCGTTCCCAGCTGCTCCACCGTTTCCTGGATACTGTTCATCTGCACCACAGCCTGTCCTGCTGCCTCATTACCAGAAGTAGCTGCTCCGGACGTATTCCGCATATTCGCCGTAATCGATTGCACACGCTCCGACATCATTCGAACATCTTCTGCCATTCGGCTCATCTGTCCCGATCCGTCTTTCACGCTGTTTACCTGCTGCTCTGCACCTTCAGCCAGTTCCTGAATGGCCTGTGTTGAATGTTCAATCGCTTTGGTGGTTTGTTCTGCACTGGCAGACAACTCTTGAGAAGAAGCTGATACCTGTTCTGTCGTTTCCTGTACACCAAGAATCATCATTCGAAGGTTATCGACCATACGTTCAAAATACTTCGCAAGTTCTCCCACTTCATCTTTACGTCCTGTTTCCATTTTCACGGTCAAGTCACCTTTACTCACGGCTCTGGCAGATTCCTGCAGTCGTTTAATTGGACGCAGCATGGAGCGTGTAAACCAGATAATAAAGAGGAGCGTAAGGAACGTAGCCGCCAGAATAACAATAAATGTGGCCATGCGAATATCCTTACTCGCATTGGTTATTTCACTCTTGAACATCGTGCCGGCAATTTTCCAGCCCGTTGCTTCATTTGTTGAAAAAATCATCATCTTCGGCTGATCGTTGTACACGTAATCGAATTGACCTTCTTGACTCTGATACATCTCATCAAGGGTGCCGCTCGTTTCCGGCGTACCTGCATCTGCTACAGGGGATACGACATAGTTTTTGTTTGCATCCATAATAATGACGTAGCCTTCTTTGCCCACCTTAATGGATGCCTGCTCTTGCAGGTCTGTCAGGTCCAGAGATAAACCGATGACACCGGATTGATCCTTTAATGTTTTGGAGATAAACACAACTGCAACACCATCGGTATTAACAGACACCGCTGATACAACAGCTGTACCTGGCTTTTCCATCGCTAGTTTGTACCACTCCCGCTCCCTAGGATCATAAGCATCTCCCCGTGTGCTGCTCGCTGTTGGTTTACCTCGAACCATGACTCCGTCTGTTGTTCCTACAAAAATATTCATGGCATCGGGATGCAAGCCCAGATATTGCTCCAGTTTCAACTGAAGCTCGGGACTATCGTTCTCCCCTTTGATCAGGCTCGGATCAAGAGCATCCGCGAAATAGTTAATGTCATGAATCTTGTAATTCACTTGGCTTTCTACAATGGTATTGGCAGTGCTCACACTTTGCATGGCACTATCCACTAATTGTCCTTGTACGCCATCTTCAGCCATCGTTAGTGTGATTAAGCCGACTGCCAAGCTTGGCAGGAGTAGAACGGCCAGGAAGGAGACCAATAGTTTGTTCCTTATATTCCAGACGAAACCTTTCTTTTTCTTCTTTTTATTTTGACTATGTTTTGGTTTGGCAGGTTTCGCTGCTTTCATTGGTTTATTATCCTGAGTTTCACTCATGTCTTTCTCCCCCTCAAAATGTAAAAATGCCCTCTTTCTTTGTATGTATGGATCAATCTAAAAGGCTTATCTTATATATCGGCTAAATGAGGGTATTTATTTGAGAGAAAAATGTGCAGGCACGCCAAACAAGCCACCTCTGATCAGAAGCGACTTGTACAAGGTACAGGTTACTAATTATTCCATGATTTAGATGAAGTATTAGAGTAAGGACCGCCTGGGGGTTGCGCCGAGGGTTTACCAAAATAGTAGCCCTGTGCAAGCTCAATACCTATGGAACGACAGAATTCAAACTCTTCCATCCGTTCGATCCCCTCGGCAAGGACTTGCCCTCCAAATCGACTCGACATCTCAACAATATGAAGAATTTTCTCTTGTTTGGTCGAATCCTGATCACAACGGTCAATAAGACTTCGATCTATTTTGACAAAATCCGGTTCTAACCGATTCATCAACTCTATTGTCGAATATCCGGCACCCACATCATCCAGTGCAACCGACATTCCACGGGAACGATATACCTCAAATATTTGCTGCAAGATGGGCATATGCTGAATCTGCTCTGTTTCCACGACTTCAAACACAAAATCTTTAGGGTCCAGCGAAAGGCGTTCAATCGCTTCAAACGTATGTGTCAGACAATATTCGGGATTGTATATGGAGGAAGGCAGGAAATTGACGAAGCGTTTGACACCATGCGGCAGAAAAAGGGCACTGGTCTCAATAGCAGTAATACGCGCCAATCGATCCAGAAAAGAATGTAGTCCGGTCTCACGCGCAACTTCAAATAATTCATAGGAACTGAAGGATTTTCCATTCTCAGCAGGACGAAGCAAAAACTCATATCCGATAATCTGCTCCGATGCATCAACGATGGGTTGCATATGACTGCTGAATTGATGCTCCAGAATAATGGAAACAAGCTCCGCATGTTTGAAACGGGACTCCTGCATGGTTAGACTAATCCAGCTTTCTTCATTAGCCTGTTCGTAAATAGGCAGAATCTGAACGGTTAGGGAATCACGTAATGTCGGATCAATTTCGCCGATCTCTTTTATTAAATTCTGAACCGTCTCAAGATTCGAAAAATCCATCCACATCATGTCATCCGACGTCTCGATAAGTCTTCCCGGCGTTTGTAGCGCTTCCAGCAAAGCGGGGGAAATGGGACGCAAGTACAAGGTACCTTGGCCCTCTATAGGATAGATTGGACTGCAGCCACTGCAATTCATGTAGGACCCCCCTTGCCAATTTAGATTCCATGTCCATTAATGTTCACTTGTATATACCCAAAGTTTGTAAATATTATATCATGGGTCTTAAAATTAATCTCTACTGTTTTGATGACTTCCTGTATGACGGTTCTTGGAACAAATATATTCAAATTTACAGAAAAAAAGACCGACAGTCTGATGACTGTCGGTCCCCCTCAACTTATTAAACTTTAAGAAGCGGGAATCACGATTTTCTGTCCAACTTTCAGGTTGTGTTCATTTGAGATTTGGTTAGCTGTCGCAAGCTTGCGCCAGTCCACACCATATTTTAAGCCGATACGGTACAAGTTATCGCCTTTTTTCACCACATATACCACTTTGCCGCCCGCTGGTTTCTCAGGCTGTGGCTTGGTCGTTGGTTTGGTTGGAGTAGTCGGCTCCGTAGGTTTAGTTGGCTTTGTAGGCGTAGGAGCAGGCTCCGTACCTGGTTTCGGAGTTGTTGTTGCTTCTCCAGTTAATTTCATGCCGTATTCAGCAAAACCATCATCATTTGTACCAATGAAAGACATCGCCGGGTTTGCTTCAACCAGATCTTTTGCATCCGGGGAAGAAGCAAACACAACTTCAAGATCGTTCAGCGCTGCTGCGGTTAACCCAGCAGATGGCTTAATTGGTGCCAGGGACCAGTTGCCGTCCGCTGCCGGATTAATCGTTTTATTCTCACGGATGTAGTCGATGATCACTTGACGGTTCTCATCCGGTGCAGCCAGAACGATACGTTTACCGTCCGGGTTAGCCAGCTTGGACGAAGAAGCACGGTAGTTATTTGTCGCTACGATGAATTTTTGCGCTGGGTCAATCGGTTTACCGTTAAAACTCAGATCCTTGATCCGGCTTGCCGATGCATTTACAACGGTTGCTTTGCCGTCATACTTGGCTGGTTGTGTCACATCAATCTGATACGTTACACCATCGATAACATCGAAGTTGTACGTTGGGAAGTCATTGTTGATCAGTTGTTGTTGTCCACCTTTAGCCGGGTCGATCTGGTTGAACTGGCCTGCAGACCATTCCAGCCATTCTTTCAGTTCTGCGCCGTTAACCATTACAGCATGTACCGTATTTGGATATACGTACAGGTCAGCAACGTTTTTGATCGCAATGGTGCCTTTAGGGATATTCGTGTAATACGAAGCGCCTGAACGTCCACCGGCTTTGAATGGTGCACCTGCGGACAATACAGGGATTTTCTCATATTCCGTACCTTGCATATGTTTTTCGACATACCATTTCTGTGCATTCGTTACGATCTGAATGGATGGATCATCCTGAACCAGAGCGAAGAAGCTGTTGATAGGTGCAGTCGTTTCGCCCACCGGACCACGAACATACTCCAATGTACCTTCATGCTCTTCATGAACCGCATCAATGATGTCCTGATCCGCATCTACCAGTGGCTTTTTGTTGGCTGTGTCATAGATTGGGCGTGCTTCCGTTTTGGAATCGACCACTTTCCATTTGCCATCCACTTGTTCTAGATCCAGGTCGATGATACCAAGATGATCACCCCAGAACCCTGGCTCTACAGCAGGAACGCCATTAATGGTGCCCTTCTCCAGGTCTACCCCTTTTTTGCCGGCAAAATCAGCACTCGGGAACACTTTGTGGGCATGTCCAAACAGAATGGCATTAATGCCTTCAACTTGGCTCAAATACAGAACGGAGTTCTCCATCAGATCTGTTTGAGGAATTTCCTCAAATCCGGAGTGAGGGATAGCTACAATAATGTCGGCACCTTTGGCTTTCATTTCAGGAATGAATTTTTTCGCGGTAGCAATAATATCCTTGGCGATTACTTTGCCTTCAAGGTTAGCGCTATCCCATTGCATGATTTGTGGCGGTACAAATCCGATCACACCTACTTTGATCGTATGTTCTTTGCCAGTCTCATCCGTTACTTTTTTATCCAAAATCTCATATGGTGTGAAATAGTTCTTGTCATTTGTCTCATCATCATCACCATCGTCTACATAGACATTGGCATTAATGTAAGGGAAGTTTGCTCCCTCCAGCGTCATGTCCAAGAAGTCCAGACCATAGTTGAATTCATGGTTACCGATGTTACCTGCATCATAATCGAGCAGATTCATCGCTTTATATACAGGGTGAGTCTCACCCTTTTTCAGTGGATCAATTTTCGCAGAGTAGTCTCCCAGCGGATTCCCCTGAATCAGATCCCCATTATCAAACAGCAGGCTATTCTTCGCCTCGTCACGGGCTTTCTTAATCAGTGTAGCTGTTTTGGCGAGTCCATACTGGTCTGTCTCTTTGTCGGAATAGTAGTCATAGTTAACCAGGTTGGTATGAATGTCTGTGGTTTCCATGATCCGCAGTTTAACTTTGGCAGCATCTGCAGCCGATACAGGTACCGGAAACACCGCAAGCACGTTTAATGCAACCAAAGCGGCAGTCAGGCTTGATAATACTTTTTTACTCGTTTTCAAAATAACCCCTCCCGGTTATGTACATTGAATCATGCATTAATGGGCAAACGAAGAGCGCAGAAAAAAGATAGATTTCATGGGTTGTGCGTACTGACGCTCTGATGACATGCATCGGAATTTCAGGTAAGTTTATCTCACATGAACATCTATTTATGTCTGTGCTTGTCGTTTACATTCCAAATCATAACGCAATGTTCAGTCATTGAAAAGCATTATTTTTTACATTACCCGCACATACCTAGGCAAGTTTACATTATCATGCGTGATTTCGACATTTTTTTCAACATTTTAGTAGGTATTTAGTGCTTATTATCTTTAAAATACGTATATTACATGTGTCTTACATGTATATCCAATTCAGCGTTATTCATCCATACCAAAAACCGTGAAACCTTAATGGCTTTCACGGTTGGATTAAACTCTGCGCGTATTTTCGCATAAGGACGCTACTTTGCAGAGGTTATGTTCATATTCGGATTATTGTTCCCACACATGATGTTCATGATCTTTCCCCGTGTATTCAATACGAGTCGGGGTAATGTCCAGAATGACATAGTTTGGATCATTAGGTCCATCGAACCACGCCTTCAATTCGTCGTTCCACACTTGCTCACGCAAGCCTTCGTTCTTTGTCACTTCACAGGTTCCTTCGATCTCAACCACTTCTTTGGAACCACCAGCCTCATAACCAAGTAGCAGGCTAACATTCGGATTATTCTCCAGTTCCTCTACTTTGTGTGTACGGCGGTTCGTTGCCAGATGAATATTCAGTCCATCGTTGAAAAGCGCCATATAGCGGGATTTTGGTTTACCATTCTCCACAGTCGAGAAGCTGCAAAAAGGGTTGTTTTCCAATGCTTTTACAATGTTTTGTTCCAATTCAGTCTGGTTCATGGGAAGTGCTCCTTTCGGTTTGGGGGATATTTGAAGAACTCTTGTAGGCGGCCGTTGCGGGTACGGATCGTTCTTTGGATCGCTGTTATCCCCGGATTTTTTTGATTCCCTTTTCTCAAAGGGAAAATCCGGTGATAAAGGCGAACGCTTTGCTTCCTCAGAATCGATTCCGTCCCCTCCACTACGTCTACTGTTCTTCCAATTTGAGGAGTGGGTAAGCTAAAGTTCAAACAGAAACCTGTACTTAACTTTGCAGGTTTCGTTTCTTTAGGTTTTATCCGCTCCGTTGCTGTGTATAAGTACAGTCAACTTACGTTAGGTGTAATAAGCCTGTACTTATAGTGTACCCACCTCACCTATGGTGAATCCATGAACCGATACGCTAACGTGACAAAATTGGAAAAGTTCTTTATAAAAATGTTTACATAAAAGGGTTAGCACGATATTTCTTCATGGCTAATTTAATTCAGATCTCCAAGATAGATTGAAGAAGAGCCTGATTTAAGAAGCAATTCGCCAATTGTTTTTGGATATAAACGAATGTTGGACAGGTCTTCAAGTGCAATCCATTCCACGGCGACTTGGTGGTCATCTGGATTGGAGCCTTCAAAAACGGTTGCCTCCGGATCGAACAAGCTGCACGCAAAATAAAATTCAACCTGATGGATATCTGCATCCCACTCGGCGAATTCATGATTTTTTCCGATATACTCCCGGATATGTAACAGCTCTCCCACATTCACGGCCTGACCGATCTCCTCCAAACATTCGCGCGCGACCGCATCCTTGAGTTCTTCACCTTTCTCCTGTCCTCCACCTGGGAACACATAAGCGGTACCATATTGGTCTTCCAGCCGGATGACCAGCAATCGTCCATCCTGTACAATGACAGCTTTCGCCGAGTTGCGTATGGGTTTCATTCTGTTGATCCACTCCTTGTCATTCTAAAATTTCAAAGTTCAATCCGAACAACCTGATACTACTATTGTTCTGCTGAACATTCGTATCATCCCGTGGTATGCGCGGATAACTTAATGCCTTCCGATTCCAACACACGACGAATCTCTTGAGCAAATGCGAGAGCATATGCTCCGTCACCATGGATACAGACCGTCTCTGCCTTAATGGGAACCAACGTACCATCCGTGGATACAACGACTTCGTCTTTCACCATCCGAAGCACTTGAGCAATCGCTTGTCCCGACTCTTCAATGACAGCTCCCGCTTGGCTTCTAGGGGTGAGCTTACCGTCCGTCCCATAGGTTCGATCCGCAAACACTTCGCTCACACTACGCAGACCGATGCTATCCGCGGCATGAATCAGCTCACTGCCCGCCAGACCATACAGATACAGTTCAGGTTGTACTTGATAGATCGCCTCGGTGATGGCTTCAGCAAGCTTCATATCTTCTGCGGCCATATTATATAAAGCTCCATGCGGTTTTACGTGATGCATTCGCCCTCCACTTGCCCGGACAAATGCATCCAGCGCACCAATCTGATACACCACCATGTCATATGCTTCCCGTGGCGTAATGTCCATACGTCTTCTGCCAAACCCTTGCAAATCCGGCAACCCGGGGTGGGCTCCAATTGCCACCTGATGCTCCAATGCCCTCTCCACCGTCAGCCGCATTGTAGCCGGGTCCCCTGCATGAAATCCACAGGCAATATTGGCTGATGTAATCAAAGGTAGAATGGCCTCGTCCGATAGCGTGCGATATATACCATAACTTTCGCCCAGATCACAATTGATATCCAAGGTTTTCGAGGTATTCATTAAGCGCCCCCCATTCCTGCCATTCTTCTGCGTATCAACTTATCCATGAACTGCATATTGATTTCCTGTTCCATATACAACTGTTCGGCTTGATCATGCGTAATCTTTTTAAAAGAAATTTGGGTTCCTGGCCTAGCCTGAGCCAGGATTGGCATATCCACCCGAGCTACCTGTGCAATGACAGGATAACCTCCAATCGTCTGATGGTCTGCCATCAAGATGATGGGCTGACCATCCGGTGGCACCTGCACTGTGCCATAGGTAACGGCTTCAGACAGCCGATCCAAGGGCTGATCCAGCTCCAGTCTGGAGCCTTGCAAGCGATAGCCCATCCGATCGGATTGTGGAGAGATCACGTATTTTTCGGCATAGAATTGTCCCAGACTCGTCTCGCTGAACAGCGAACTATCCTTGCTCTCCATCACACGAATAACAGGTTGCCCATAATAGTCAGGTCTTTCACGTTCAGATAAAAGCCACGCAGGCGCCAATATTCGGTGGTCCCGCTCACTCTGCTTTACCTGCTGCTCCATACGCTGCATCCAACCTTGCGCTTCACCAGAAGGTTCACCTATGGATAACAGATCCCCCACGTGCAAGGCTCGGCCCTCCACACCGCCAAGACCTGTCTTGAGGTCTGTACTTCGACTGCCCATCACTTCAGGCACAGCTATTCCACCCGCAATCGCCAGATATCCACGCAAACCATGACGACATGGGCCAAACTTCAGTACACTTCCTGCCCGCACCAGCACAGGACGCCACAAAGGTACAGGCAGATGATCCACCGTTGCCGTCAAATCAGCTCCACATAATGAGACTAGCTGGCTCTCCTGAAATCGAAGCTCCGGTCCCGTCATCGTCATCTCCAGCACTGCCGCATGTCGGGAGTTGCCCACAAGCATATTGGCTGCTCTGGCTGCAAAGGTGTCCAAGACCCCGCCAGGATGAATACCATACCGGCGATAGCCGGTTCTGCCTTCATCCTGAACGGTAGATAACAGACCAGGGCGAATCACTTCAATACTCATCGTTCGCCCTCCTTCCGCTTCAACGCCAGATAGTCCTGCATCGTAATCTGTTTGAATCGAACCCGATCACCTGCTGCCAGCAAACTCGGTACGTTCTCTTCCGGCCGAAACAACCGGAGTGGCGTTTGTCCAATACATTGCCATCCCCCGGGTGTGTCCACTGGATAGATTCCCGTCTGTTTGCCACCAATACCTACTGTGCCCGCCTCAACCCGAAGCCTTGGCGTTGCCCGTCTGGGCGTAGCAATCTGTTCAGACAACCCACCGAGATACGGAAAACCCGGTGCAAATCCAATCATATGTACGAGATAATCCCCGGATGTATGAATCGCAATAACGTCCTCTGCGGTCAGTCCATGTTCACTGGCAACGTAGTCCAGATCAGGGCCCCACTCGCCACCATAACATACGGGAATCGTGACCGTTCTGGGTTTGTCTTGTACGGATTCCTTCATTTGATTCAACTGTTGAAGTAGAATCTTGCATAACTGAGGGTAAGAGGAGATGAACGGATCATAAAATACTGTAACGGACGTGTAAGAAGTCACCCATTCGATCATGGCTGGCAAAGTGCTTTTTTCCAGCAAAGCACATACAGACATCACTCTGCGCTGCACAGCGTCAGACAATTGATCTCCACACTGGATGATAACCGCTTCCTCACCCAGCGGAGATAAGATCTCCTCCGTCCATGAATACGGCTGTTTGGTCATGCGCCATCTCCCCCTTTGTCCACAAAGTTTGCTAGCGTTTTAACGTCAGAGCATCCATCTATTAGGACTCCCTGGACGAATCCAAATGCACGCTGCAATTGTACAGTTCGCATTGCCACACATTCTCATTCTTGGCGATCCGGGTAATGGATGTATTGGACAGCTTCACGCTGATATCCAGTTCAGGCACCAGTCCTCGCAGTGTATTCCTCAGGACGGCCCCATGACTGACAACAATCACTCTTCCATCGGGGTGCTGCCGTACAATATCTTCAAGCACCGCACTACCTCGAACAGTCCCTGCATCTACAAGCTCACGTCCCAGATCCAGAGTACTCCAGTCCGCTCCCCACTTGGCTAACCGTTCCTCTTCCGTCGTTCCTTCGACCTGTCCTCCGCCCATCTCGCGAAGTCTAGGGTCCAGATGAATCTCCTGAATGCCCAAGCGATCACCAATGATGCGAGCCGTCTCACTTGCACGTTCCAAGTCACTTGCATAGATGGCATCCCAGGATTCTTCGGCCAGTCTCGCGGCAAGTAATACCGCCTGTTCCCTTCCTTCCTGATCCAGCGGATTATCCGTCTGTCCCTGTGAACGTTTTTCCTTATTCCACGCTGTACTTCCATGGCGAATCAATGCAATTTGAGTCATTGTTGCTCCTCACCTTTTTCTATATGAAGTTCATCTTCTGTAAAATGTTTGCGTGCCTTCGGCTTGGCAAATTTGCCGCCGTTATATTGATCTGACCCGTTTCTCGGAATCGAGAGACTGTCCCAAGCTGTTTCTTTGAGCATTTTTGCGGCAAATACAATCTGCCCGACATGATACGGATAATGTGCTAATTGCCGAATAATGGCCTCCATCACGGTATGACCTTCATTCCGAATATATATGATATGAGACAATTGTTCCGGGGTAAACGAACGAATGGCTTCGAGTAGACAATTCCAGCCTTCTTCCCATTTGGAGAGCAACTCTTCCCGGGAAGAAATATCATTCACGAATTCGGCGTCCCGTTCACGCCACGGTTTCTCACCATCTGTTGTCAGTACATCCGTCCAACGGGACAGCATATTGCCCCATAAATGTTTTACGATTACCGCAATGCTGTTCGCGTCTTCATTCCAAGATTGAAACAATTGCTCGGACTCCAGTTGCGCCATGGCTTTTTCCCCGAGCTGCTTGTAATACAAGAATTGCTTCTCCGCTGTCTCCAAAAAAACCTGATTCATATGCATCCGTTAACCACCCTTCGGAAAAGTAATATGACCCCTGATCACGTTCAGAAAGATACGTCACATGTTATTTTATTCAGGAAATGAGAATGTGCCGTCTGCATTCGGTTCAAATGGAATGACTTTGCGAACCGCATCCAGATTGAGCTCTCCATAGATATGTGGATATAGTTCATTTAATTCGTAGAGATCCTCATACACCAGTTCTGGCTCTAACGCCTTCTCATCAATACTAAGTAATAATAGATCCGTGCGGCCTGCATAATATTGCCCGGCTACCCATGGAATCTGTTCCTTGGTGGAACAATGAATGAATCCGTCCGTCTCCAGGCTATCTGGTGCATACACACTCCCCTTTGACACTTGCTCCCACAACGAACGGGAAATAATACTATAGATCATGGTTCTGCCTCCTTCAATTTCTGCGATGTACCCTATGAGTCATTGGAAGTATTATAGATCATCCCGGATACGGGAGTACAATTTTTGATCCGTAAATACACCTTTGATCTTCAACTGTTTGCGTAGCAAACCTTCGTACGACATACCCAGCTTCTCCATTACGCGTGCAGAGCCTATGTTGCCTGCATTACATTTCCCCTCCAACCGATTGCAGTCCAGTTCCCGAAAGCAATAATCCACGATGGGTTGCATCGCTTCCGCTGCGAGCCCCTTACCCCAGTGACTGCTGGCTATCGCGTACCCTAGTTCAGCACTCTGCATGGGTTCGTTGAGATCAAAAATGCCACCCCTCCCGATCAAGGTCCCTGTTTCCTTTAAAACAAAAGCCCAGATATGTACCGTTTTCCGTTCATAATTATCCAGCACCCGCTGAATATATTGAATTGAATCCTCCACCGTCTCATGGCAGTTCCACAAGCTTTGCTGACTCACTCGCGGATCAGAGGCAAATGCATAATAATCTTCAAGATCATCCATCGCAAGGCGTCTAAGCTTTAACCGCTGTGTTTCGAATTCGGGCGATTCGGCAAAAAGTTTTTCAACATTCATCAGCGCACCTCCATGATTCACTTGATTTCATGCTCCAGCCATCTTATTTCTCAGGAAATAACGATCTATCATAACCATGCACAGAATACCAACCGAATATCGAATCAGATCGATCACCAGAAAACCATGTCCCAAAATAAGAGCACCTAATACGGTAGAGCGTAAATCAATCAGCCAAGGCGTCTGAATCAACTGTGAGAACTCAATCAGCCAGCTGAATACACAGCTCAAACACATCGCCCATACCAAGCTGCGATGAGGCCACACCATACGTACTCCGAAATAAATCATGCCCGCCCATAATGCATCCCCGAAATGTTCATGCACCCAACCCGGCAATCGTTCACTATAGTATCTGGATGCGAGCCCTGCCGCCATGGTCATCATGACTGCGAAGAAATAGATCAGCCTGTCTCTGATAAGTACGCTTTTCAATTAATCACACGCCTTCATCAAGCACTTGTAAAATAAATTGCGTTTTGGCAGCGGTATACGATTCCCTGTCTTCTTTATTCTCATCAGCAAGCTTCATCTTCAGGACGGCGTAAGCTTCCACCAGATCTGGGCGTTTTCTCAGCACATCCCGAAACCGCATTTGACGATCCCAACGGTCCTCTCCCGGGCGCATAAGATGAAGGTGCACAGCTCTCTTGCCATCCTTAACTCTCACCCAGAATCGTCTATAATCCCGGCCATCCAGTTCAGGCGGAACATAGTTCCAGCCCAACGGATTCAACTGATCGGCAATCAGATCCATGTCGTCCCATGACTGTACCTCTGCCATCAGATCAATAATGGGTTTGGCGGGTAACCCTGGAATGGATGTGCTTCCGATATGTTCGAATTGATGGATATTCAACTGCTGTAACAGGTGTTTAAGTTGCCGGATTTCTTCCTGAGCCTGTGCATCCCAATTGGGGTTGGCCGGAGCAATCTCCACCGCCTCTGTCGCCCAGGCAGGCCAGTTTTCCGGTTGCAATGGATCTTTCATTCAGGCACCTCCTCTGCACCATGACATTTTAATTGGTAACCTTCTCTGTATTTTTCATAGGTGCGTTGCTTCATGCACTTAATCGTAGTACTCCGTTGAAATGTAAGTGTGAAACTTAGGGATAAAAGAAGATATTTCAGGTAAGCCAGATCACTAGAGTTAGGGCCTGAGCTTATAATCGAAGCTTTCATATTCATCCCATCCAATCCCCTTATATAGTTGTTGAAGCAGAAGGCATTTCAGATACATATTTCTATATATCCAAAAAAGGAGCGTATGTCTACGCCCCTTGGTTGTCTGTTACCTTGATGATATTGATGATTTTAACGATGTCATGTACTGAAACCAATTTTTGGATCATGCAAGATGCTTTATTATATGAAGATTTATTTTACCGTAACGGGGATCGTCACTTTTTTGTTGCCCCACTTGGCCGTGATGGACGTTTTACCTTTGCCTACAGCCACGATCTTGCCATTTGTCACTGTCGCTACGCCCGGCTTTGTGCTACTCCACACCGCACTGTTGGTCACAACAGTGGTCTTGCCCGTATCATACTGGGCCATCACACTCAGTGTTGTGCTTCCCTGTGGGGACAAAACCAGTTTTTTCTGGCCTGTAATCAGCTTTTTGAGCAAAGGTACAACGGTAACCTCTGCCTTTATTGTCTGATTTTGATAAGTTCCTGTCAAGGTTGCTTGTCCCTCGGTCAGTGTCTTAACGGCTCCATTTTTCACGATAGCTACATTTGTATTGGAAGAAGTCCATATGATTTGTTTCGAAAGGTTAATCGTTTTATTATTCGCGTAGGTGCCGATAACCTTCAACGCTTTGGACTTCTTGATATTCAGCTGCATAGTTGCAGGGGTAACCTCGACTTTAGTAATCTCATCCGTCACGGCAACGGGGACTTTCACAATCGTTGTTCCGTATTTGCCTTGCAGCAATACTCTGCCGGGTGTAACCCCTTTGATTTTACCGTTTTCCAGGACAGCCGAAGAAGTGGATACGGACCACACAATCTCAGACGTCACATCCTCTTCCTTACCATTCGCACGTGTAATGCTTACTTTCGGAAGGCTGCTTTCACTGCCTTTAACAAAACTGTAGGATTTCGGTGAAGCTTTGATGCTTTTGATCTTCTCCTGCACTTGGACAACCAACTGGGCTTTAGACCCGTCTACTTCTGCAAAAATCGTTGCTTCGCCTGCGGCCACAGCCTTGACTTTGCCTTTCACCATCGTCGCAACCGCTGCATTACTGGTGGACCAAGTCACACCTTCGGTAACATCCTGTTTGTTATCAAAACCTTCTACCGTTGCCATCACCTGAAGCGCAGCTGTTTCGGAAACACTCATCTTCTGCGGGCTGCTATTGGTTATTTCAATCGATTTCACGTCACCGGTAGCCGCCAAGGCCAACGAAGGGACCAATATTGTTAATGCCATAATTAGAGCGAGCGTGCCTCGAAGCGCTAATTTGATTCTATTCATTTCTATATCCATCTCCCATAATCCAATATTTTACTCCTATTATATTATATCGGATACGAATTGCATAAAGTTGAATGTCGTAAGTGAGAGTTTTGGAACAATTCATGAGATCAGCGTGAAATCGTTATAAAAACCTTTGAATCTAGCCCAACATAGTAGGAGCTTGATTTATGTAAATACTATTTCAGTTTAAAAAGGGATGTCCATCGTCACATGCAACATAACGTGTGGAACATCCCCTTTTTGAATTCCTAAAGCGTTACCTAACCTCTCTACTTCACTTCATCCTGCTCTGGCAAAATCAAGCTCTCGGCCCCGCCCATATAGGGCCGCAGGGCTGCCGGAATGTGAATGCTTCCATCCTCCTGCTGATGATTCTCAAGCAAAGGAATCAGGATACGCGGCGATGCCACCGCCGTATTATTCAAGGTGTGACAGTAGACCAACTTGCCTTCGGCATCGAGGCAACGAATATTCGAACGGCGCGCCTGAAAATCATGCAGATTCGACGACGAATGCGTTTCTCCATATGCACCGCGGCTTGGCATCCAGGTCTCGATGTCATACTGTTTGTACGTTTTCTGCGACATATCCCCGGTACATACAGCGACAACACGATACGGCAGTTCCAGTAATTGCAGCAATTCTTCGGCGTGTCCTGTAATCTCTTGCAACATGCGCTCCGATTCTTCCGCATCAGGAGCACAGAGAATGACCTGCTCAACTTTGGCAAATTGGTGCACACGGTATAATCCGCGTACATCCCGTCCGCCGGAGCCAACTTCACTGCGGAAACACGTCGATACCGCAGCCAGCCTCACAGGCTCTTGAACATCAACAATCTCATCCGCATAATACGAGACCAGCGGCACTTCAGAAGTTCCCACCAGCCACTTGTTCTCCCCTTCGAGTTCATAGACCTGATCTCGACCGGTTGGGAAGAATCCGGTGTTCACCAGTGCATCCTCCCTGACCATCAGCGGAACCTCCATCGGTGTGAAGCCGTGCTTCAGAAGCAAATCAAGCGCAAGTTGCTGTACTGCTCGATGTAATAACAGGCCAGCGCCTTTTAATACATAGCTTCGCGTACCGCCAATCTTAACTCCACGGGGAATATCGATGAGATCATGCAACTCCCCAAGTTCCACGTGATCTTTGGTGTTATACTCGAACGTTGGCACCTCTCCCACACGTCGCAGCTCTACATTGTCTGCGTCCGACAAGCCATTGGGGGTATCCGGGGACACGATATTGGGTACCAGCCATTGTAGCTTGGTTACTTCCTCCTGCACAGGGGCGAGCCTCGCTTCCACCTGTTCCAACTGTTCATTGATCTGTTTCACCTGAGCCCGCAAACCCTCGGCCTGTTCCCGATTCCCGGCCTGCATGAGTCTGCCAATGTCCGCGGATAACGTATTGCGCAATCTGCGTCCTTCTTCCGATTCCTGCAAAAGTGCCCTGCGTTCCTCATCCCGATCTAACAATGTGCGAATGTTGATCTTGATTTTTTTCCCGTCTGCCGCTGCCTGAACCTCTTCTGCATGTGCCCGAATCCATTTCATTTCTAACATGGTCACCGTCTCCTTTGGCTGTAAAAATACAAAGAGCGCCCTCATCCCTTGGGACGAGGAGCGCTCTGCTCGCGGTGCCACCCAACTTGCTGAATCAGGATATCCTGCTTCCAGCCTCTTGGTCCGCGATAACGGGCGGTTCCGGTTAACTTGGGGAAATATCGCTCCCCTGGCGAAAACGCCTCCGAGTTGGATGCTCTTCAACGGCATGGTCCGATCTGTAATTGTTGGTCTCAGTATATACGAACGCCGGACCAGATTGCAACCTTCTGTATCGATCAGGAATTCATGGCACAACTTAACATGTCCTGTTATGATAGACTTTGTCTTCAAGATTGCGCTTTATTGTGATCCTCAATTTATGTATATAAGTAGAAGGAGTTCTTTATGAAAAAATTACTTTGGATCGGATGTCTGTCCTATTTCCTGATTGGACTTGCCCACGTTGTGCTCGGTTCCATTCTACCGGTTGCACTTGAACATTACGGCAAAGATTATAGCCAAGGCGGAACGCTGATCTTTGCTCAATTTGCCGGATTCCTGGGTGGTGTATTGTTATCTCCATGGCTGAACAGACGCTTTGGTAAACGGGGAGGCCTGTTAATCGCCACAGCGTTGCTCTGTATTGCAGAATTATCCTACATGCTGCTGCCACCATGGGGCTGGATGTTCGTCATTGCACCCGCTGCCGGCTTTGGATTCGGAATGGTTGAAGCTGTTATTGGCACCATTATCATCGCTGCAATCAAAGACAATACAGCCGTTGCTATGAGTCGACTGGAAGTGTTATTCGGGATTGGGGCGATGGTCATGCCGCTCATTGCCAGCGGTCTGATTGCTGCCGGATACTGGCGTCTCTCCTTTCTCGTTGTTGCGATCTGCGCAGCGCTGACCTTTGTTTTCTGGGCGAAAGGATCATTCGGTGAACTCGATAAGTTTCTGGAGCGACAGAGTTCAAATCATGCTTCCGTAAATACGCACTCTGCTGGGACATCGGGTGAGATGCATCCCGCATCTGCAAGTACATCCAGTCCAACCTATCGTGGCCGTAACAGGACTCTTCTGGTATTATTCGTCCTGTTCTTCTTCCTCTATGTTGGCACAGAGATGAGTCTTGCGAACTTCATGCCGGCGATCCTGATTGAGAAAATGAACATGAAGGAAGCCGGAGCAGCCCTTAGTGTCACCTGTTTCTGGATTGCCATGTCCGTGGGACGGCTCTTCGCCGGTTATATCGCAGAGAAATTCCAATACCGCGTATATGTCCTGTACAGTTGTCTTGCATCTGTTCTCTTGTTAATGATATTTCCATTTACAAACCAAATCTGGTCTGCATTTCTCATCATCTTACTGCTTGGACTTGCGATGTCAGGGATATTCTCCATTGCCCTTGTCTTCGCCAGTAAACTGTTGCCCGGAACAGAAGAATCCACACCCAGCATTTTGATTGCCTCAGGTGGGGTTGGCGGTGCCATTCTGCCTTTGACTACGGGATGGAGTCTTGATCATCTGGCGGTTAATCAGTCTGCATGGATGCTTGCGATCTTTGCAGTTGGCCTGCTTGTCATTAGCGTAATCACGTATCAATGGCAGAACAAACATATAGTGAATTCTGCGACTTAACAGTTCTGTGTTGGTCTAGTCCTGAGGATTAGAAATACCTATTAAAGAAATCGAGATGTCTACTGTCATGACCTGACGGTGGACATCTTTTTGTAGCATTATTCTGTTCTAACGAACCTAGCACACGCTATCCCCCTCCATTTCCGCATGTTTGAAATCTAACGAATCCTAGAGACGTTATTATAGATAATTAGCTTCAATTAAATGTCTCGTTGGAGGTTTTTTGCATAATAACACCGCTGAGATTCGTTAGGTTTTCATTCCCTTAGAAACTCGCCTAATAAGGTGTCCTCGATTCGTTAGCGCTGTAATATGGCGGCAAGTACCCTATCTTTGCCTCTCTCATCTCCTTTCATTAAAGGTGAGAATAATATCTATTCATTTGCACAAGATTGCCCAGGAAATACTTATGGTCAACCAAATCACACACTTTTATTAACGACAGGCAATACAGGCCCGTTATCCTTGATGAATTTACCGAATACATATCGGACGAGTGGTCCCAGAACGATCAACTGATATGGAAGCGCAAGGCTGAAGTTACGAGCAATGGTATGGAGATACGTACGGAGTACGGATGACCCACTTAATTGATCAGCGAGATAAGCCGAGATCATTCCATACATGGACATGATCAGAACCATGCCAATCACCATAAAAAATGACATAACGAGCACACCCAAAATCTTGTTGGACTTGTCGAAGAGCAATGAGAATGCAATCTTTCTCGCCACAGGGCCAACTATGAAAGACTCCACCAGAAACGCGATGACAAAACATAATATGAATTGAAGCAGTATCTCAATCGGGGACATCTTGCCGAGTAACCCACTGTGCCATAGATTGAAGAACATCATGACCAAGACCATTCCTGTACACATCATTAATCCGAAAATAATTTGTTCCCTCTTGCTTGTTGGCAATTCTCTCATCCTCTCTGTTTACCTTCGTAATTATAGAGATGAGGAAACCCTCCACATAAGTGAACATTCTGTGAACAGTTATGGTTTTTCCAAATTAAAATTGGATTTGACAACCATGTAGTACAGCTCTATGATATCCCTTAAAATGGTAGAAACATTCACTACATAAGGAGGTTTTTGATTGTGAGTTTTCAAAAGCGCATTGACCACGTCGGCATTGCCGTGCGTGATCTGGAGACCACGCTGCGTTTCTATACGGAGATTGTTGGTCTTGAATTGAAAGACCGGGTAACCCATACTAACGGCGTCATTCAGCTCGCCTTTCTCGGCTTCAATGGAAGTAACGAGACTGAGATTGAGCTAATTCAAGGATACAGCGACAAGCTGCCTTCCGAAGGTACGGTGCACCATTTTGCGATCCACGTGGATGATCTTGATTCTGAGTACAAACGCATTCAATCCACCGAAGCCGAATTTATCGATGGAGAGATTATTACACTGCCTAACGGTTACCGCTATTTCTTCATCTATGGACCTGAAAAGGAATGGATTGAGTTCTTCCAGCGCTAAGAAATGGAGCTGATTTCATGAACATTTTAATTACCGGCGCAGCCGGAAAAATTGGACGTGACTTGTCCCAACACTTGTCAGAGACATTTCACCTGCGACTAACGGATTTGAATATCGACAGACTGCATACGTATCAAGGGACAGGCCATGAGATCATGACACTGGATGTGACAGACCCCGAAGCCTGTCAGCATGCTTGCGAAGGCATGGATGTGGTTGTACATCTGGCGGGAGATCCTTCCCCGCATGCCGGATTTTATGAATCGTTGTTGGACATCAATATCAAAGGCACATTTAATGTATTCCGTGCAGCCAAGGACCAAGGTGTACGAAGAGTCATTCTGGCAAGCAGTGCACAGACGATCGAGGGGTATCCCATTGATGCTCAGGTCTATCCGGACATGCCGACACGCCCACGGAATTTGTACGGGGTTAGCAAATGTTTTGGAGAATCGCTCGCTTCCTATTTTGCGTATACCGAAGGTTTACAAAGTGTAGCAATACGTATAGGTGCATATGATGATTTTCAACCGGACGGACCCGTGCTGGAGGCAAGGGATATGAGCGCGTATATTAGTCCGGCTGACTTGTGTGATTTGATGTTCAAAGCAATTACAACTACCGATCTGGAACCCTTCACCATACTGCATGGGATCTCGAATAATCGGTTTAAACGATTAAATCTGGAAACCACTCAGAAACAGGTAGGTTATGACCCAAAATCCGATGCTTTTGCACTCAGTCAGATTGCCTTATATGATTCCCCACGATAATTATTGAAAATAACACATCCAAACAGGCTGTTATACATATGTATAACGGCCTGTTTATAACTTATACGTGTCCCTATCCAGTTCATGACTGGACAGGTCCTACCCTCTGGCCTATAATTACACCTAGTAATGCCCGTAACTTCATAGTTTCCCAGGGGAGTCGGAATTGGCCGGCTGAGAGTGTATCCCACCAAGATACTAACCCTTAGACCTGATCTGGATCATGCCAGCGTAGGAATCGGAGTATATCGAAATGGCACAGCCCTATGGCTGAACGCCACCTCTCTAACGCCTGCACGCGTCCCGGAATACGGGACGCTTTTTTAATGTTCTTTTATATAGCCAGAGAGCTAAAAAAAGTGACGTTATCCAGATCTCAACTGGTATAAATCTGTCGATTTATGCAAGATGATTGGATATGAAGCCAAGGAGTACCCCGTGCCAATCGGCCGGACATACCGAAGGAGAGAACCACAGATGAAATGGCGTAAAACGATGGGATTGTTGCTCTTATGCGTGCTTATGGTGACTGTAGCCGCATGTGGTGGCAAAGAAGCTGCCCCAGCTGGGCAGAACGGCAACACAAATACGGAAAGCAGCAACGAAGGTGACACTGCCGCCCTGAAAGATATTAAAGTGGTGCTCGACTGGACACCAAATACGAATCATACAGGCCTGTATGCAGCTGTAGATCAAGGTTTTTATAAAGCCGCAGGCTTGAACGTTGAGATTGTACAACCAGGTGCCGGTGGCGCAGATACAATGGTTGCCTCGAATGAAGTGCCTTTTGGCGTAAGTTATCAGGAGAGTGTAACTCAAGCCCGCACACAGGGTGTTCCATTGGTCTCCATCGCAGCAGTTATTCAGCATAATACATCTGGTTTCGCTGCTCCGGCGGATCGGAATATCAAGTCACCGAAAGATTTTGAAGGTAAAACCTATGGCGGTTGGGGTTCCCCAGTCGAAGAAGCCGTGATGCAATCCATTATGGAAGGCGACGGAGCCGATGTATCCAAAGTGAAAAACATTAACATGGGTGATGCCGACTTTTTCACCGCAGTGAAACGGGATATCGATTTCGCATGGATTTTCTACGCCTGGACAGGTATTGAAGCCGAACTGCGCGGAGAACCGATCGACATGTTATATGTGAAGGATTATTCAGATGCACTGGATTACTACACGCCTGTACTAGTAACAAACGAGCAGACGATCCAAAACGACCCTGAGTTGGTGAAAGCATTCCTGAAAGCCACTTCAGAAGGATATCAATACGCAATTGATCATCCCGAAGACGCAGCAAACATTCTGATCAAGGCCGTACCGGACTTGGATAAAGACTTGGTACTGGCAAGCCAGAAGTGGCTTAGTCCAAAATACACGGATGACGCCCCGCGTTGGGGTGAGCAAAAGCAGGAAGTGTGGCAGAACTACACCGACTGGATGTTTAGCAAAAAACTGCTGGATGAACAGATCGATGTGAGCAAGGCATATACGAACGAGTTTTTACCCCAATAAAATTTCTCATATAAAACGAACTTAATATTTACACGATGACGGAGAGGACAGAAATAACGTGAAAAAGCGAAGCGGTCGCCTTTATCACCGGATTTTCCCTTTAGAGAAAGGGAATCAAAAAAATCTGGGGATAACAGCGATTGGAAGGTTATTCTGTCATCGAAGTGGCAAGTGTAACAGTCATTAGTTCATTTTATTTATCACGAAAGGAGCCGTGATCTCTCATGGCAAGCACACTACTTAGTATTCAGGTTATCCCGAAAACGCCAAATGGCGAGAACTCTTATCCTTACGTTGATCGCGCCATTGAAGTTATTCAGCAATCCGGCCTGAAATATCAGGTGAACGCGCTCGACACCACGATGGAGGGGGAACTAGAGGAACTGCTGGAAGTTGTCCGTAAAATGCACGAGGTACTCGTGGAGGCTGGCAGCCCAAGCATCATCTCCCAGATCAAAATCGCCCATAGCCCTACCGGCTTCAGCATGGATACCCTGACGGAGAAGTATCGCTAATGCCTGCCTATTTCAAAAGTGTATGGCCGCCCATTGTGGCGGTTATTCTCTTTATAGCGATATGGCAGGGAGCCGTCTCCCTCTTCCATATTGAGAAATGGATGCTGCCTTCACCGTCCGACATCGCCCGCGAAGCGGCAACCCAGGCCGAACGGCTTGGCATGCACGCTTCCGCAACCATTCAGTTAACGCTGATTGGATTCGCCGCTGGAACAGCGGTTGGATTACTGATTGCGATGGTACTGCATTTGGTCCCTTTTCTCAAGTCAGCCCTGTACCCTTTACTTATTCTTAGTCAAAATATCCCAACCATCGCGCTCGCGCCGCTCCTGTTAATCTGGTTTGGATTCGGGCTGTTGCCCAAGCTGATTACGATCATCCTCGTCTGCTTCTTCCCTGTTGCAGTGGCGGCGATGGATGGCTTGACCCGTACTGACGCGGCGATGATGAACTATATGCGCATGGCTGGTGCGAAACGTCATCAGATTTTCTGGAAGCTGGAGCTTCCTCATGCTCTGCCATCCGTGTTCTCCGGTGTCAAAATCGCCGCTACCTATAGCGTGATGGGTGCCATCATTGCCGAATGGATTGGTGCAGACAAGGGTATTGGTTATTATATGATGTTGCAAAAGTCAGCCTATCGCACGGATCGCCTATTCGTGGCAATCATGATTATTGTCGCGCTCAGCTTGTTGCTCTTCTTGCTCATTGCCCTACTGGAGAAGCTGCTTGTGGGCTGGCGGCCACAGAAGCGATAGTAAAGATGTAATCTGTATATTAGGAAGTGATGATCATATGAATCGGCAACTGGACCAACAAGTCCAGCCTGAACGAGGAACAAGTGTATTGGAGCCAAAGCATGGTGAAAAACATCACCCGGCTACGCCTGATCAACCTGCCATTACGACTCCTGCTCCGGTTCCACCTGCACTGGACGTTGTTAATGTTCATGCATCATTCCGCGAACGACGGAGTAGGCTTTCGGTTCTGAACGGACTGTCCCTGACTGTGGAGCAAGGCGAGTTTGTCGCTATCGTCGGGCCTTCTGGCTGCGGTAAAAGTACCCTGTTCCATATCATCGGCGGTCTGCTAAAGCCACAGGAAGGCCAAGTGCTTATGAACGGTCAAAATGTAACGGGACAGCGTGGCAAGATTAGTTATATGCCGCAACAGCCCGCCCTTTTCCCTTGGCGTACCATTGAAGACAATGTACTGCTTGCTGGAGAAGTGGCTTCAAGCACTCCCCCTCGGACCGAAGCACTTGCAGAAGCTCGTAAGTGGTTAAGCAGCGTGGGTCTTGCCGGGTTCGAGCAGGCATACCCTCATATGCTGTCGGGCGGAATGCAGCAGCGTGCTGCATTTCTGCGCGCCCTGCTCAGTCCGCAGGAACTCATGCTGCTGGACGAACCTTTCAGCGCGCTGGATGCACTGACACGTAGCGACATGCAGCGCTGGTTGCTCGATATCTGGGAACAGAACCGCCGCTCGGTGCTGTTCATCACCCATAATATCGAAGAAGCATTGCTGCTTGCGGATCGGGTCTATGTATTATCCAACCGACCTGCAACAGTGTTGCACGAGGTACATGTTCCTTTTGATCGCCCAAGACGAGAAGAAATTACGGAGGAATCCGCTTTTCTGGAGCGTAAACGGCAGATTGCTCAGTGGATGCGAGAAGAACAGCAGAAAGCCCGCCTATCATAATAGCGCGGGTTTTTAAGTTATTATTTTCCTTTAATAGGTGATCCGCCTTAAGAAATTCTGCGTAACATAGTTAGAATATAACTGAACACAAGGAGGAATTCCCTCATGCATTCTCAAGCTTTTGCACCATTAATTGATGCTCATATTCACTTCGATCAGTATACCCCTGACAAACAACGCGAAATGCTGCTATCTTTCCCGTCTCAGCAAGTCGAGGCAGTCATCGCCGTGTCTATGAATCTCGCTTCTGCCCAGGCCAATCTGGAGCTTGCAAAACAACATCCACGTAACATCTATCCGGCCTTCGGTTTCCATCCGGAACAGGAACTGCCGTCCGTTGCAGAAATGGACCTATTCTTCCAATGGATCGAGAAGCATATGGGACAAGCCACAGCCATCGGAGAAGTTGGCCTTCCCTATTACAATCGTCAGGAAGCGGAGCAGGCAGGGCAACGCTTCGATCAGAGCGGGTACATTGAACTGCTTGAACGTTTCATCCAACTTGCCAAAAAGCATAACAAACCACTTGTCCTTCATGCGGTATACGATGATGCGGATATCGTCTGTGATTTGCTGGAGCAATATCAGTTCCGACGTGCTCATTTCCACTGGTTCAAAGGTTCTCGCCAAACCGTAAGGCGCATGGCGGACAACGGTTATTTCATTTCCTTCACGCCGGATATTCGGTATGAAGAAGAGATTCGTGAACTCGCCCGGCAATATCCATCAGAACAAGTGATGGCCGAGACCGACGGACCTTGGCCCTTCGAAGGACCATTTCAGGGACGAATGACACACCCGGCCATGACCAGACAGGTCATCCAGGCGTGGAGTGAGATCACTGGCATGGGAACCGAGCGGGCCGCCCGTCTTTTTTATCAGAACACAAAGCGTTTCTATGGCTTAACTTGATTACAATCTGGTAGTAGCAAGCACTCTCGCTTGCCCTGCCAATACAGCACAAAGAAGCCAGTCGGCTTCGCCACCGACTGACTTCTAGTCTACTATTATATATCAGTTGAACTAAATTTTTACACAGGAACGTAGAGGACAGAAATAACCTGAGGAAGCAGAGCGGTCGCCTAAAAGCTTTCTGAAAGAAAGCTACTTCGGAAGCATACGCTATCACTAGATTTTCACCTTCAGAAAAATTGGATCAAAAAATCTGGGGATAACAGCGATCGGAAGGTTGTTCTGTCATCGGAGTGGCAAGTGTAACTACCTTCAGTTCAACTTAGCGCTTCAAGAATCCTTTGCCTTCCAGGAACGGTCTCACTTGCAACCTTGTCGGCTCAGTCAGGCGCTTCGCCATCAGTTCGGACCATGGAGTCGTTCGTTCACCGTTAGTTCGTGCTTTCATGTACGCCGTCGTTGTCTCATCATACTGCTCAACACCTTTGGTGCTCTGCTCGGCATTATAACGATTACGATGCAGAACTGCATTAAGTGGCAGACGCGGGCGAATTCCCGTTTCCTGATCTGCAACACCAATACACATGCCATACACCGGATATACCCCTTCCGGCAATCCCAACAGCTCAGCAACTTCCTCAATCCGGGTACGAAGCCCGCCAATATATACGATTCCGAACCCTAGTGACTCCGCTGCAAGAGCGGCGTTCTGGGAAGCCAGAGCAGCATCAATCGTGGCTACCATGAAATTCTCGGTTGAATCGGCATACGATTCCTTCTCAGGAAGATGACGTTTCGCGGCATCACTCAGCCGATACAGATCAGCACACCATACGAGAAACACCGGACATTCATTGACATAGGCCTGGTTGCCTGCCAATTCAGCCAGCTTGGCTTTTTGCTCTAAATCAGTCACAGCAATTACGGTATAGGCTTGCACACTACTTGAAGAGGAAGCCATCTGCCCAGCCGCTACGATGGCTGCAAGCTGCTCATCACTTACCGGGTCTGGCTTGAATTTGCGTACAGAGCGGTGTTTCATCATCAACTCAATGGTTTCATTCATGGTGGTTCACTCCCAATCCTCGAAGTACGAACTCAATTGTCTGCTCAGCAAGCTCGTCTGTATTCATATCCTGATAATCAAAGCCAAATCGTGAATTCTTGGCCCGTTTGTGCGCCAAAGCCACACCCATAACCTGAAGCATCGCATAAGATACGGACTCGACCTGGAACAATCCCTGGTCTTTTCCTTCTTGCAGCAGGTCCCTCACTCGGGTCCATACAGGGTCTAGAAAACGAAATACGGTAGCTGTACGATGTGTACGCAGTGTAATTTCAAGCTGCACAATATCGCTCATCTCCCGATCCGTCATCGTGAACTTCACAACTTCACCAATAATTCGTCGGATACCTTCCACAGGCGAGGACATGGACTCTTCAGCCAGCGCGTTCATCATATGCCCAGGGAAGAAATGCTCAAATAATGCTTCGAACACCTTTTCTTTGCCGCCAAAATGATAAGACACCAGCGACACATTGGCACCTGCCTCATCACATATTTGACGAACACTCGTCCCGTCATACCCCTGCTGTGCAAAAAGCTTCTTGGCTGCAAGCAATATCCTCGTTTTGATATCCAACTCCGGTTCCGTCATTCCGTCCCGCTCCCTCTTGTCCGTTCATCTCATTCGCTCCAGCTCAAGGACTGCAGCCAGCGAATCATCTGTCTATTATATTACACCAAGCACCCCGATGAAAATCATCGGGGTGCTTGTCCTATCCTATAAAGCAATGGTATACATCTGCTGTATTAGTTGTTTGCTTGAGCAGGGCTTGGAGCCATAGCTGGCATACGTTGTTTTTTCAACAACGTCACGACCAGTGACAACGCAACGGCAACCAACAGTACAATCACGATAGAGCCCGCAGCAGACTGAACTCCTGGGCCTCCCAACTGCACGCTCAGAATACCCTGAACGGCGTATGTTGCAGGCAGGTACTGCCCAATGCCGCTATAGAAGCTGTTCAGCAATTCACGTGGTACCATAGCACCGGAGGATACCAGTTGCAAGGACAGTGAGATGATGTTGAACAGACTTCCCGCTGGTCCGAAGCAGATCAGGAAGAACTGGGAGAAGAACATGAACGTGCACAGGAAGAGCGCCTGGAACAACCAGAATGCAACGAATCCTTGTGCAATCTGTCCTCCCAGTGCCACGATCAGCGATGATCCCAGCAAGGAAACAACCAATGCGGAACCCACATTAATGACTACTCTCGCGCCAAACAAAGTCAATCGGGAATAGGTGGATGACAGCATACCCATGGCTGTCTGGAGGTTCATCCCCATGATCATGGCACCTACATAGGAAGCCAGTACCATCATCATTGGCACCATCTGATTATTCATCCCGTTAACCGGGTTGATAGACGTTGTCGTTCCTTCCACTCGGGTAGTCAGGTTTGTAGCGGCTTCAGCAGCCTGATCGGCAGGCGCACCTGAAGCGGTTAACACCGTCTGTACTCCTTGTGCTGTAGCTTGTTTGTTAATCGTGTTTGTCACACTTTGTGATACACCTTGCATCATGCTTTTGATCGTAACCGGGTTCGCTTCATTAATGGTGTATTTAATCTCGGCGGTTGAGCCAGCCGTCTGAAGCAATTCGTTAAACCCAGCCGGGATATCCAGCACCATGTGTACTTGGTGATGATTCAGCTGATCCAAAGCTTCAGCCGCACTTAGATTGGATACGGTATGGAAAGGCAGTGTTCCTGCGAGCGAATCCGCGATTCCTTTGGACATTTCGCCGTCCTCGTTCACAATCGCAACCGTCAATTCTTTCGCACGGTCATTTACTCCAGAATATGCGGTCATCCAGATCACGCTAAAGATCACTTGGAACATAAGTGCTGTTACGATCCCTACAATCACTGGCGGTTTTTTAAACAATGTACGTAAAGCCTGTAACATAAATGGTGTCCTCCATTACTCAAATAGTTCTAATTTGATTTAAACAGTTGTTTGAATCAAACGATCGTTTAAATTTTATGTGAATATGTCCATATTGTCAACTCATTTTTTGAAAAATTCAGAAAATATAAGCTTTATTCATGAATACAATTGATCCATTTTCACAAAAGAGCATTATGCTTTCCTTTCTCCGTAGAAAAGAACATCTAATACCACCGATTCAGGCTTACTTTCTGGCGACGCAACTGTATTTTTCTCAACAAAAAACACGGTCCGCCGCAGCGAACCGCGTATTTATTCATCCTCACTTCATTGACAATGAGGCGTTGAATATATCTCCAAACAAAGGTCGGTCAGTCATTTCTCTTCAGCTTCATGCGTTGCAGACGCAGCGAATTCAGTACAACCGACACGGAGCTGAACGCCATCGCCGCCCCTGCCAGCCATGGAGCCAAGAAGCCAACTGCCGCAATGGGAATACCAATCACGTTGTATCCGAGTGCCCAGAACAGGTTTTGTTTGATGTTACCCATCGTGCGCCGGCTCATCTCAATCGCATCTGCAATGCTGTTCAGATCACCACGCATCAACGTAATATCCGCCGCTTCCATCGCTACATCCGTTCCTGTTCCGATCGCCATCCCAATATCCGCTGTAGCGAGTGCCGGAGCATCATTAATGCCGTCACCTACCATCGCGACTTTCAGGCCACTCTCCTGAAGTTTCTTCACTTCCGCAGCTTTACCCTCCGGCAGAACCTCAGCCAGTACTTTACCGATCCCTGCCTGTTCAGCTACAGCGCGAGCTGTTCGCTCATTGTCTCCCGTAATCATGATGACATCGATCCCCATCGCCTGAAGACGACCGATGGCTTCACGAGAGGTATCCTTGATGGTGTCAGCCACAGCCACGATCCCTGCCCACTGACCATCTACCGCTACCAGCATCGCTGTACGCCCTTGTTCCTCCAGACGGTTCATCTGCTGAACGGTTTCCTCAGAGACATTCACCTGTGCATCTGCAAGCAAACGACGCGTGCCGACCAGAATCTCTTGCCCTTTTACTGAAGCTCGCACGCCGTATCCCGGTATGTTCTCAAACTTCTCTGTTGGGGTTAGCTCCAGACCCTTGGCACGAATACCTGCAACAATCGCCTCTGCCAGCGGATGCTCGGAACTCTGTTCGGCCGCTCCCACTCGCTCAAGCAGATCAGATTCCGTCCAATTCGGAGCCGTGATAACATCGGTAAGGACCGGTTTACCTTGGGTTACTGTACCTGTTTTGTCGAGCACCACGGTCTGAATCTGTTGTGCCGACTCCAGATGTTCGCCGCCCTTGAACAGAATGCCATATTCAGCTGCACGTCCTGATCCAGCCATGACAGAAGTCGGCGTTGCCAGCCCCAGTGCACATGGACAAGCAATGACAAGCACGGCAATCGCTTTTTCAAGGGAATCAGCGAAGTCACCTGGACTTGCAAACAGATACCAGATCAAGAATGTCAACGCGGCAATACCGACGACAATTGGAACAAATATGCCTGAAATGACATCTGCAATCCGCTGGATTGGTGCTTTGGAACCCTGAGCTTGCTCGACTACTTTGATGATTTGAGACAAAGCCGTGTCCGAGCCCACTCGGGTCGCACGCAGCCGTAATACCCCGTTTTTGTTCAGCGTAGCACCTGTAACGGGATCTCCTGGCTTTTTATCCACGGGAAGGCTCTCTCCACTAAGCATGGATTCATCTACTGAGGATTGCCCTTCTTCAACAATACCATCCACCGGGATGCTATCACCCGGCTTCACCAGAACCAAGTCACCCACCGCGACATATGCGGCAGGAACCATCACTTCCTGTCCATCACGGATGACACGGGCTTCACGTGGAGCCAGTTCAATCAGGCTTTTGATCGCCTGTGAAGAGCGACCTTTCGCCACAGCTTCGAACCATTTTCCCAGTAGAATTAACGTAATCAGAATTGCACTTGTCTCATAATAGAGTTCTACCGAGGGCATGGCGGCTGTGCTCGTTCCCATTGCCCCATGGTCCATGGTTGTAGAAGGTAAGTACCCACTGGATAACGTCAGATACAGACTATAGAAAAACGCTGCACTGGTACCCAATGCGACGAGAACGTCCATATTGGCACTGCGGTTACGTAAGGCTTTGTACGCCCCCACATAGAATTGCCACCCAATCACGAACTGTACCGGCGTTGCCAGCAGCAGCTGGAACCAAGGGTTCATGAATAGTTCGGGGACATAGATTCCGGATGTGAACGAGAAATGCCCCACCATTGCCCACAGCAACGGAATCGATAATAAAGCAGATATCATCCATTTCCACTTTTTGCGTTGCAGCTCACGTTCACGAACCGATGTGGTCTCTTCTTGTGTCAATTGCAGTTCAGCACCGTAGCCCATCTGCTTGATCTTGGCGGTAATATCCGAAGGTTTCAATGCACCAGCGGCATATTCGATATGCCCTGTCTCCAGCGCCAGATTCACATTCGCCTGAGATACCCCCGGTAGTCGGGAAAGACCTTTTTCAATCCGGGCAGAACAGGCGGCACACGTCATACCGGTGATGTTCAGATCAACCGATTCGGACACCGTACCGTAGCCAAGAGCCTCAACTTTATCCCGCAACGCATTCACGTTGGTTGTCTTTGGATCATAAGAAACGGTTGCCTGTTCGATGGCCAGATTCACATTGGCCTGATGCACACCTTCCATGCGGGACAATCCCTTCTCCACTCGCGTCGAACATGCAGCACAAGTCATCCCCGTGATGTGCAGTGTTGCCTTCAGCCCTGGTGCTTCTGCCATAGGTGGCATTGGTGTGGGTTCGGATGATCTATCCATTGGTTTATTCGTTGAGTTATCCATCATGTCAGCTCCTTTCATGTCGATTCAATTTTTGTATGTTGCACCCATTATACCCCCAAGGGGTATATATCAGACAGAAAATTAGGCTTAAACCTGACTCTTGGGAAAAGGTACTCTGACCTCTTTTTCGCCCATGAGCATGTTCGGTTTAAGCCTGTGATCCCGCTAGACTACATCGTACCCCTGATCTTCAATGGCAGCTTTGATCTGATCCACGTTCACCGTCTGCTCATCATATTCCACCGCTACTGTTCCCGCTGCCAGATCAACCTTACCACTCGCACCGGTATTCTTCACAGCTTCTTCAACTGATTTCACGCAGTGATTGCAAGACATTCCCGTAACGTTCAACGTAACATTAGACATTGTAAATTCCTCCTTGGGGTATATTAAAATGATAACTTGATTTGGTAAATAAATCCAGCTTACTTCATTAACTTCCGCATCGTAACCAGCAGTTCGTCCACAACCTCATGTTCACCAGCCTGAATACGCTCAACGATACAGCTCTTCATATGGCCTTCAAGCAAAAGTTTGCCTACTGAATTAAGAGCAGACTGAGCCGCCGCGATCTGCGTCAGCACATCATCACAGTACGTATCCTTCTCGATCAATCCCTTGATCCCGCGAATCTGACCTTCCACACGGTTCAAACGAGAAACCAGATTACTCTTCATCTCCTGCGAATGGTGACTCTTGCGCACATGCTTCCCATCACTGCCCTCGGTATGACAGGATACCACTTCTTGAACTGTAGCCAAAGCTTCCGTTGAATCTGACT
Source organism: Paenibacillus sp. FSL P4-0176 (assembly GCF_037975265.1). NCBI lineage: Bacteria > Bacillati > Bacillota > Bacilli > Caryophanales > Paenibacillaceae > Paenibacillus > Paenibacillus sp. FSL P4-0176. The sequence goes on along the minus strand of NZ_CP150242.1, from coordinate 486,096 downwards.
TGGAGGATTGCAAAGGTTCCTCGGGATGGCTCTGATGATCCATCATGAACACCCCTTTTCTTTCGTTCTTTTCTAAGAGTAACATACCCCATAGGGGTATTCAAGAGTATTCTGATATTTTGTTAAAAATGGATGAATTCTTCCTAATTAAATAGAGCGATGCATCTTACAAGGTATACTCCATCCTGCTACTGCGAACGACCATACCCATCTGTTCATAGAAAGCCTGTGCCCCAGAGTTAAACGTTGACACGGACAATTCCATACTTTCTGCCTGAAGCTCTCTCCCTAACTCGATGAATGCTTGTAGTAACTGTTTACCTGTTCCTAGGCCCCGATGTTTGTTATCCACTACAAGTTCATGGATGTACAACATCTTGCGATCCACCATCAATGGGTTATCCTGAATTACACTTAACTGCGCGCTCCCGTAACCCAAAATCAAGCCCGTTTCGGAAGACTCGGCAACATATAGGTAACGCTTGTCCGTTTCCAGCAGTTCGATGAACTCCTTTTTCTCCATTCTAGTCTCCAACGCTCTGTATAGATCCGGCCGCGCCTCGACATGCATCTGGTGCAGCTCATCCATCAACAATGACACGCCAGAGTAGTCCCTCATTTCTGCCTTTCGGATGTTAATCGTACCTGTACTCATCCCAATCACTCTTTCGTCTACTGAATTTTACATTATTATACAACCAAAAAGCAGATACCATAAGGGTACCTGCTTCGTTAATTTATCTTCATTCCATCAAGCCAATATGATGCTCATGTTGTTTATTTTTTCGAAGAAGTATTTCCTTCATTAAAAGCAACAGGTGATGGCTTCGCTGCCCATTCGTCCGCCTGCGGCTCAATGTCTACTCCGCTCAAAATCTTCTTTTTCTCCATCAAGGAATCCCCGTCTTCATCCAGCTTGTTGCGAATTTCCGCCTCGTCCTGAGGTTGATTGTTCTGTGTCATCATAGAGTCCTCCCTTTTTTCGTATTCATGTTGATGTTCCTTTATATAACGTGCCCACTTTCTGCATTATCATTCTCTTCGAGGGACACCCCCCCAAGTTAAGCTAAATCCATCTCTAAACCCTTTCGTTAATCGAAATCAACCTGTTTATCCAAAATGATTTCCTCTACTTTGTATTCCATCTCTGGTATTGAGGGAATCAAGGAGAATCGAACGTTTTCCAGAGAAGAAGGAAGGGCAGGAACCACTCGGAAACTAATTTGCGTCTCCCCACCTCCTCCACGACTGCCATGTCTCATGGTGATATATCTCTGTTCGCTGAATATTTCCAGAGCCAAATGTGGAACCATTTGTATACGCTCAGCCTCATTCCCCTTATATTGAATCTCCACATAAACGAGGCTTTCACCTTCATATTGCATCGAATGCGTGATCATATACTCACACGAATCTTTAATCATTTTTTTCATAATCGGCACCACACTCGTCAATTGAAGAGGTTCACTTGGAAAGTAATGTCTTTGCGGCATCGGTTGCACGCTACGGAGAACATATCGGATATCTTCCTCCTTCATATCCAGTAAGCTCACCCATTCATCGATGGTATTTTGAGGGGGTTGGTATTGGACTGCTCCGGTTATATCCTTTCTGGCTGCAACCAGTTTCAGAAGTTGTTCATCAATCCGCTGTACCTCATCGCTGTATTCATTAGGAATTTCACGTAATTCACTCCAGCCCATATTTAATCACTCTCCTAATTTAATGACATGCCATGCAAATACAATTCGCTACTGTACCTGCATCTCCCTCTTAAAAAGGAAAGGACGCCCCTTGGGTCATATTCATGACCTTACGGGACGCCCTTTTTATATTGTCCACCTCAAATGGACATCATCTACTGTTTTGCTTGTAACAATGAGCAAAAATGTATTGCCTTAACCAACCTACGCCTGATCTTGGCGAGCAAGCGCGGCTAGTGCGCGTAGCGCTGCATTAATCTCGCGCTCCACCGCTTGTCCAACTGCATCCGTATGCGGATCATACTCGGCTGCCAGATCACTGTCCGCGAATCCATCGATCGCGACAATGGCTCCGGCGCGAGCGCCACGCAAGGTGCTGACGATGTAGAGCGCCGCAATTTCCATCTCGGCCGCAAGTGCTCCAGCCTGCTTATACTTGCGGTGTGGAATCTCTTCCACGCCTGCAAAGAATGCATCCAGTGTTACGGTAATACCAACGCCCACTTTACCTGCAAAGGTTGCAGCATCCGCGCTTTCTTGCTCACGAGCAGCTTCGATCAACGCTTGAGTCACCCCAATGTCCGCTACCGCCGGGAAACCATCCGGTACCAGTTGGCGAGTCAACCCGTCTGTACGAACAGCGGCTGTACTCACAATCACACTGCCTGCCGGATAATCAGCTGTATACGATCCCGCTGTACCTACACGAATCAGAGTTGTTACACCCGCCCGAATCAATTCCTCGAAGCAGACAGCTGCCCCAGGTGAACCTACACCATGGCTGACCACAGCGATCTGTACCCCTTCATACAATCCAACAAATGTACGATACTCCCGGCTGAACGCCAGTTCTCTCACCTGCTCCAGCTTATGGGAAATCTTCTCCGCACGTGCCGGATCACCACAGACGATGGCATATGCCGGCATGTCTTCCGAATGAATCTGCAAAATAGGCATCAACATATCAATCAAACTCCTTCTTCGTCCACTCGTCTTCCGGAATCGGCAGATCTTCACCCGAGAAGCGTTGTTCCTTGAACGGATCGGCAAAATGGTGGAAACCATTCACTTCCCAGAATCCGTTCCGGTCTTCTGTCATAAACTCCAGACCACGTACCCACTTGGCACTCTTCCAGAAGTAAAGTTGTGGCACAACCATACGCAGTGGAAAACCATGCTTGGGTGTTAGTGGCTCACCGTTATATTTGAATGCGAGCAGTACATCATCATGCATCAATTCTTCGAGCGGTACATTTGTTTCATAATCATGATCTGCATGGATCATGACGTATTTTGCCTCTGGCTTAACCCCCAGAAGTTTCACAAAATCGGAAAAGCGTATACCTTCCCACGGCGTATCGAATTTCGACCAACGGGTAACACAGTGAATATCACTCACCGTGTTCACCTGTGGCATCGCCTGCAACTCAGCTAAGGAGAACACCTTCTCCTCTTCTACTTCACCGAATACCTTCAAGTCCCAGGTGGACAGGTCATATTCCGGCACTTCCCCTTCATGCAGAATCGGGAATTTCTCCGTCAGCATCTGTCCTGGCGGCAGCCGATTTCCGTGATCGTTGCCTGTTTTGGGTGCCGGGGTTTTACTTTTTTTCAAACGTTCAGCCTTGTTATGCAAGTGGAATTCCTCCTTCTTTTACTGTCTCTAACATAGACATTCAGAATTAACGCGAGCTTCCGCCCGCTTTCAGTGCATCCTGTGCATAGGTACGGTCTTTGAAAAAGAACATCGCGACCAGCGTCACAATATACGGCAGCATCAATGTGAAATGCGTTGGCAGGGAGAAACCTTGCAGACGAATACTCAATGCTTCCATGAAGCCAAACAGCACACTGGAGCCCATGACGCCAAGCGGATTCGCTTGCCCTAACATCGTTGCCACCAGCGCGATAAAACCACGACCAGCAGTCATGCCTTCGGTAAACATCGTCACCTGACCGAGCGACAACTGTGCTCCAGCCAGAGCGCACAACACACCGCACATCAGAACGGCACCATACTGGATGCCACGTACCTTGATCCCAATGCTCTGTGCTGCAATCGGGTTCTCACCTACGGAGCGCAGGCGGAAGCCGGATACACTTTTGAACAGATAAAATTGTAGTGCAATCACGAGCACAATACCGAGGTAAACCAGCGGACTATGTCCCGATATTACATCGCCCACCCACGGGATGTCCTTAATCAGCGGAATATCCCACTTGGGAAGTCCCACCATGTCTTTGTCGTAGTATGCACCTTTTACATCAAAAATCGCACGCAGTGCAAAGGTCGTCACCCCCGCAGCCAGGAAGTTAAGCGAGATCCCGACCACGATGGCGTTGGCTTTCAGATTAATGCTTATAAAGGCAAAGAGCGCCGAGAATAACATCACAATTATAATGGAAAAGAGTACCGCCAGCAGCACATTGCCAAACAGATAATTACCGACAATAGCGGAGAACGCACCGATCAGAACCAGTCCTTCAAGACCCACGTTAAACAGACCGACACGAGAACATAAAGCCCCACCGAGCGCTGCAAGCAGGATTGGAGTCATAATCCGCAAGGTTGAGCCAAACATGGCTGCATCAAACAGTTGTTGCATTGGACTTTTTCTCCTTTCTCCGCTTCAGGAATGAATAACCGATCTGAGCTGATACAAATAACGTCAATACAGCTTGGATGACACTGCCGACTTCCAGCGGCACATCCGTATTCCGTTCCATCCCCATGGCACCTGTCTGTAACGCAGCCAGCAAAATAGCTGCTACAGCTGTACCGAGTGGATGCGAGCGGGCAAGCAGCGTTGCCATAATGCCGCTCCATGCGTAACTTGCCGATGACAATGAGCCATCAAGGAAACGGTACTGTGTACCGAGCACTTCCCCCGCACCCGCGAGTCCAGCAAGTCCACCACTGATGACCATGGACAGCATCATCATGCGAATGCGGCGAACACCGCCGTAGGTTGCAAAGGACGGGTTGCTGCCGAGCATGCGGATTTCATAACCGGTCACCGTTTTATGTGTGAACCAGTAGATTAGAATAGCCGCTACAATGGCAATAATGAAGCCAGCATGCAGTCCCATGCCTTGGAACAACTTCGGTAACCAGATACTTTGATCAATCATCGGAGTCTGTGCCATCGCTGCAGATCCTGTGCGGTCCTTAAATGGATAGGAGACCATGTAGCCCCCGAAATAAATGGCAATATAGTTAAGTAGTAAGGTTGTGATCAACAAGTTCATGCCGAAGCGTGCATCCAGCCAGCCTGCAAACAGGGACCAGATTCCCCCGGCAACAATACCTGCCACAATCGCAGCAATACACACAAACCAGCCTGGTCCTGGCAGATAGAGCGCCGTGAGCGCGGCACTAAGCCCGCCAAGAATCATCTGGCCTTCGGCTCCCATATTGAAGAATCCGGCACGGAATGCCAATGCTACGCCAAGCCCCGCCAAGATGATTGGTGTGGAACGAGCCAACGTATTGGTGAAGAAGTAGAAGTTGCCGAAGGCCCCTTTCCACATCTCCGCATACGTATCCACCACATTACCGCCAACGATCAGAATCGCCACAGCCCCTGCAATCAGACCGATGAATACGGCAAGCAGCGGCTGGACGAGTCCGCGAAGTGTTTCTTTTACCCGATTCATATCCGCTCTTTCCCTCCTGCCATTAACAAACTGATCTGTTCCTCAGTTGCTTCCTCTGCTCTCAGTTCTCCGGCAATTTCACCTTCATACATGACAATAATCCGATCAGATAATTGCAAAATTTCGGACAACTCCGATGAAATGAGCAGAATACCCGCGCCCTCGCTACGTTTGCGCAGCAATTCAGCATGGATTGTCTCCATCGCTCCGATATCCACACCACGAGTCGGTTCAGCTGCAATTAGAAACGGTGTATCCTGTGCAAATTCACGGGCAGCAATCAGCTTCTGCAAGTTTCCTCCAGACAGAAACTGTGCCTTGGTCTCCGCAGAACCCGTCTTGATGCTGAACTGTTGGATCCAACTCTCTACCATTGTTCTTGCTGCTTTGGCTTTGATAATACCGCGTGACTGCAAGCGATGATGGTGTCCCATCAGCCCGTTCTCGCGAACACTCGCATCCTTGGCCGCTCCCCACATGTAACGATCTTCCGGGATATGAGCAAGTCCATGCTCCCGAATGCGCCGTACCGGCCAGTTGGTTGTATCCTGCCCGGAGAGTATAACGCGACCACTATCCGCCTTACGCAGTCCCGCAATCACTTGAATCAGTTCCGACTGGCCGTTACCCGAGATGCCTGCTATACCCACGACCTCACCTTTTCGTACCTCCATGTGGATGTCCTTGAGCGCCGAACGATCCTTCGCTCCGGACAGATTAACCCCTTCCACCTGAAGCACGGCTTCCGCTGGAACCGATGGCTGCTTGTCCATACGCACAAGTTCACGACCAACCATCAGACGAGACAATTCCTCCACATGTGTATCTTTGGCTTCCAACGTGCCTGTCACCTGACCATCCCGAAGCACCGTGATCCGATCGGCTACATCCATGACTTCTTGCAGCTTGTGCGTGATCAGTACAAAGGTTTTGCCCAACTTGGCGAGAGATTTCATATTCGCCAGCAGTTCCTTCACTTCAAGCGGTGTCAGTACCGCTGAAGGTTCGTCCAATATAATGATGTCTGCGCCCTGATGCAGCACCTTGAGAATTTCAACACGCTGCTGCATGCCAAGCGGGCACTCGGACACTTTTTTCCATGGGTCAACTGGCATGCCATATTGTCTGCCAAGCTCATTTACTTGGGCTGCTGCCTTTTTGCGATCAAATGCGCCTGCCTTAGCCGGTTCACGTCCGATCACGATGTTCTCCGCCACCGTAAAGGAAGGGAACAGCATGAAATGCTGATGCACCATACCGATGCCACTTGCCATCGCTTGGGACGGCGTGGCAAAGCTCACCTCACGTCCGCGGACTTTGATTGTGCCTGACGTGGGCTGTTCCATACCGTACAGCATACGCATCAAGGTTGTTTTACCAGCCCCGTTCTCACCGACAAGGGCATGAATCTCTCCCTCACGCAAATTAAAACGGATGTCCCGGTTAGCGGTGAAGCCGCCGTATTTCTTCGTAATCTGCTCCATCTCCAACAGCATATCTTGCGTTCGCTCCTCTCAGTTCAACTTAAAAAGGTTACACTCGCCACTACGATGACAGAACAACCTTCTGATCGCCGTTATCCCCAGATTTTTTTGATTCCCTTTTGACACGGGAAAATCCGGGGATAAATGCGAACGCGTTGCTTCTTCAGGTTATTTCTGTCCTCTTCGTTATCGTGTAAACGATAAGTTGAACATATACTGGTCATTTAATAGCAGCAAAACCGGCTGCCTGATCGGGCAGCCGGCTGATCATTTCCATCACTCATTCATTGAAAAGAACATTCAAAACTATTGTTGCAATGGATCTTTGACTACGATTTTGCCGGATACGATATCATCCTTGATTGCTTTAACCTTGTCGATCACTTCTTGTCCGACAAAAGCATTCAATGGAGATTCGCTGTCACGTGTAACGTAAGTCAGGCCTACACCGTCTTCTTTCAAACCGTAGTTTACTGCACCTGCTTTGAAGTTGCCTTCTACAAAATCTTTCACAGTCTCATAAGCAACCGTATCGGTTGACTTCAATTGAGACAATACGATATGTTCCGGGTCTTCAACCGTACGGTCCGTATCCTGACCGGAAGTGTAGAAGCCTTTTTCTTTGGCTGCTTCGAACACGCCGAGATCGCCTACAGCGGATGCGCCAGCGATAAAGTCAGCGCCTTTTCCGAATTGTACCAGCGCCAATTCTTTTGCTTTGGCTGGGTCATTAAATCCACCTACATAGTTCACGAGGAATTCTGCATCCGGATTCACGGATTCCAATCCAGCTTTGAAACCTTCCGTATATTTCTTGATCAATGGTACATCCATTGCTGCGATCATGCCGACTTTGTCTGTTTTGGTGGACAATCCAGCAGCTGCACCGAGCAGGTACGCCCCTTCATATTCACGGAAACCAACGCTACGAACGTTAGGAAGATCAACGGTTGTATCTACAATCGCAAAAGACTTGTCCGGATTCTCTGCAGCGACTTTCTTCAATGCATCTTCTGCCTGGAAAGTTGCTGTAATAATCAGATCATAATTCTCGGCAACCGCAGCACGCAGATTTTGTTCAAATGCTGCCGGGTCTGTCGATTCAATCGTCTTGGTATCTACTTTGAATTCTTCGCCTGCTTTTTTGAAACCTTCATCCATCTGTACAAAGAAAGGGTTAACCCCTATTTTTTCGGGAAGTACGAGGGCCATCCGAAGAGATTTCTCCGAATCACTGCCTTGGGCGGATTGTTCGTCTTTGGAAGCCGAATTCCCACAAGCTGCCAACAAAATAGCCAACATGATGATCGATAAGACGAACGATAAACCTCTTTTCATTTTGAAAATACCCCTTTTCAACATTCTTTTTTCTTATCCTAGCGGATACTGTCGATCCTTGTCAATAAATCTTTGAGCGTATACACTCAAATAGAATATAATTGACAATTCGCTTTCTACCAAGCTTTGGAAACCGTTCTGTATCAAGCTTTTTTCCGTTGACATCCAGCGCGTCTCCGTGCTAAAGTCAATCCAATTATTATATTCTGATAGGAATTGTCAGAATTATAACCCAAAGCTGATTATTTTCCAACCCATTTTAAGGAGGCTATTCATTTGAAAAAAATCACCCAGATCACGTTGGCGGCCCTACTCGCCGCTCCGGTAACACTCGGCAGCCTTAGCTTGCCCGCTTCCGCTTCTGCAGCATCTGCAACTCCGGCTAAACCAACCACCTCACAAAGTGTCAAAGGACCGGTAGCTCAGGCGCCAGTTGCTTACACGGAAAGCGCAGCGGATTTTGCTCAATTCTTGCAAGCGAAATACAACATTCAATTGCCGCAACAGATTACCAAAGGTGATTTCATTCAAGCCATTGCAGCCATCACGGAAGCAACTCAAGCAAGTGACAGTGAAGCTAACGCTCCTGTCTTTACCGATCTGTCTTCTGGTGATTCTTCATATGATGCTGCCGTAGCCTTATACAATAATGGGGTTCTTACGGGTACAGAAGTACGTGCCAAGGATCAACTGAGCACTTATGCCGCCGTCTTCATCGCGGTGAAAGCAGCCGGATTCAAGGAACTCGCTTATACATATCCCACAGAGAAAACGGCCAAAGCACTTGCCAAAGTTGGCATTAAACCAAACCGTGTTCAGGGACAAGCCGCACAGGAGCTGGCTGCTGCGATCGATACAGGCCTGATCCCTGAAAGCCTATACCCCGCTCTCCTTAAGGGTGGCGTAGCAAGTAAAGATTTCGCTGATACTTTGCTTGGACGCGTATTGGTCAGTCAAGGGAAATACAAACATGAGATTGGGCGTTCCGGCGATGCGGACATCTATTCCAAACTGTATGCTGCATATCGCACAGCGGATCTGATCGAATCACCTGAGCTGAGAAAGATTGTGGATCAGGCCCTGCGAGATGATCTCGTAACAGGTTATAATCTGAAGGATAGCCGCTTTGATTCCAACTTTATCGATGAACTGACACTTACTTACGGCCACGATAATATTCAACATGCTGTACAGTTGGTTGGTTTGTTGCGTAGCGAAGGTATTGATGCTGATGTGCAATTCCAACCCAAGACATCTGCCTTCATTTATTTGAAGGAATGGGGCGAGCCGAAGGAAACGCCTGATTATAAAGTGACACAGATCGAGAATGGTAACTATATTGCTTCTGCGAAGGAATATGATATCCAGTTCGAGTTCAACAATGTGGCAGACAAAGTTCGCTTCAACGACATTGTGCTGAAATATGCCAAAAAGAACAGTGACAGTACATCTCCACTGATTCTCAGCTCCTGGTGGCAACCGCTGTATTATTCACCAACCGCATTGGCGAACTACCCTGTCATTTCCAATAATAAGATCGCGCTTGGCAATTACTACGCTCAGTCCTTCTCTCTGAAAGAGAATGCCAAATCCATTCGGGAAGGTTTCCTGAAGCTGGCACCTGATGCGGACATTACGACGTATGACTTCTGGGTGGACCAGCCTTTCTTCAACTATCTGAACGGTGGATCTGAATAAAATAAATTCCGTCTTCAACCGAATTAAAGCTCGTATTTTGGCACCATAAGCAGCCGTCCTTACCGAATTTCACAGGGGTTTCGACCCCTAGATTCGTAAAGGCGGTTTTTTGTTCAGCATTTTGCAAATTTCTTCTACAAAATCATTTTTCTCATGCAGGAATTACCAATATAAGGTCGAATCCTTTATGTACACAAACACGCAATCATATTGCATATCTCCGCACGAACAGGAGTTACTCCATGGTATATGACGGTATTCTACTAGGCTTGATCGTTGGATTTTTTCGGGGCGGGTTGCGGCATGGGCTCAACCAGTTTGCAGCACTCAAGCTGCGAAGTGGCTGGATTTTCCCTGTATTGCTGCTAATCCAGTTCTTTATTTTCTATCTCCAGGAACGATTCGAATGGGTGGCATCCATTAATGGATATCTCTTTGCTGCCGTCTACATTACAGGGCTCGCTTTCCTGTGGCTCAACAGACACCATACCGGTTTCATGCTCATCTGGATTGGGGTATTTCTCAATTTTGCCGTTATGGCTGTAAACGGTGGGCGCATGCCTGTTTCTGTGGAAGCCTCCGCTGTACTGGGACCCTACTATGTAGACATGCTCCGGGAAGGCGGCGCCGTATCAAAGCATTTTATGATGGATGCATCTACAAATCTGCCTTTTCTCGGTGATATCATCCCACTCTCCAGCCCTTATCCACGGACTCAGGTCATCAGCATCGGTGATGTGGTCATGAATATTGGCATATTCCTTTTTATTCAATACATGATGGTGAATCGGGACAAAAAGGCTGTGCAACCTGCTAAAACTCATCAGGCTTGAAGAAAACAGGTAGACTCCAAGGAAGGGAGGTCTTCTCCATGAAAAAATTTGAAGGTGTGAAATATTCCCGCATTGTCATCAACGCAATCATCGTGGCTTCTGTCGTTGTAGCGTTAACTTCGGGATACAAGCTGGGCGGCTAGTATCCATACCACCCAACAAGACAAACAGGCTGCCAGCGGCCTGTTTTTTCTTTCTGGATTTTTGCCAGTCAACTTGTTATGTTATACATCTATATAGTATATACCGATGCAAGAACACCAATTATATATTGAACTGAACATTTACACGATAACGGAGAGGACAGAAATAACCTGAAGAAGCGAAGTGTTCGCCTTTATCCCGGGATTTTCCCTTTTGGAAAAGAGATCAAAAAATCTGGGGATAACAGCGATCGGAAGGTTGTTCTGTCATCGAAGTGTAAGTGTTAATACCCATCAGCTCAATTTATATACACATCAAGATTAGACTAAACTCAAGCAGGAGATTTTTTATGAACTTTATTCGTAACCTTATCCATAAGGCAGATCGAAGCAGTATGTATGTTATTTTGCTTAGTTGTACCGGGATCGGTGTTTTTCTATACATGAACAAGTGGTCTTACCTTCATCTAACCACGGCGGATTGGGTTATGGTCTACACCATGCTGGGTGCGGCGTTAATTCTGGATTATTTCACGTTCCAGATTCCACCCAAAGGCAATCAGCAATCCATGGATTCATCGGTATACCTTGCCTGTATATTCATGTTTGGCGGAGCTTTCAGTTTATCCGTACTGCTTCCTGTCTCCATCATCCTGTTAATCAAAGAGCGCAAGCTAACCTGGTGGAAACACATTGTTAATTTCAGCATCTACAGTCTCATGATTACGGGAGCAGCTGCCGTGTTTGAGTGGACTGGCGGGCAATCGGGAACTCTGGACGGCTATAACCTGATTCCTTATTTTGCAGCGCTCGCAGCCTACTTCATCATCAACACGATCACACTTGGCTTATTCTTTCATTTCTCAACAAAGGATGCATTACAGCAGATGAAGCGGGCATTCGTTACCGAATCCCTGCTGGTTTATCTGTGTACGCTGATTCTGGCGCTGGTCCTGACAATTCTGGTTGTGCACAATGGCGTACTTGGCCTGTTGTTGTATCTAAGTCTTAGCATTCTGCTCTCCCATGCATTCAGGCAGTTGTTCGTGATGTATCAGACGATTGAGGAAAAGGCCAACACGGATCAACGTACGGGTCTGTTCAACCATAGTTATTTCGAAAGCATGTTAGAAAGCGAACTGACTAACGCTCGAACGCAGGGCACACCGCTATGTCTGGGGCTTATTGATATTGATGATTTCAAAAAGTATAACGATCGGTTTGGCCACCTTCAAGGTGACAGTCTGCTAGCCCTGCTGGGGGATTTTTTAATGCGAAAGACGGAAGGCACACCTGTTACCGCCTTTCGTTATGGAGGAGAAGAGTTCACTTTGCTCATGCCAGGCATGGAGCTGGACGAATCCTACAGGTTTATGAACAAGTTGCGTAAACAACTGAACGACACGCCGTTTGAAGGCGTTGAAGTGTTTCCACACGGTTGTCTCTCCTTCTCTGCTGGCGTCGCGCCCTATCAGGTGGATATGTATAACAAATCCCAGCTTGTGGATCAGGCGGATAAAGCACTATATTATGCGAAGAAACAGGGCAAGAACAACGTGCACCGCCACGGCAGCAATGATGGCATGGAACACGAGATTGATCTGGTACAGGACGTTCGTGACATCGAACAGCAGCTCAATCTGTTCAGATACAAAGATATGGATACGTTTAAACATTCCAAACGGGTCTACAAATATGCACTGGATATCAGTGAATTGCTCGCACTGGACAATGCGGAAAAACGTCGCTTCGTGCTGGGAGCACTGATTCATGACATCGGCAAACTGGAGATTCCTTGGTCTATTCTGAACAAAAAGGACAAGCTCACCGCAGAAGAATGGGAAACGATCAAAGGACATGTCACCTGGGGCAAAAAAATGGTGATCACGAACGATCGCTTCGCCGATCTGATTCCGTATATTGAACTTCACCACGAACGTTATGATGGCAAAGGCTATCCTTACGGCCTGAAGGGTAACGAGATTCCCCGGCTCTGCCGGATGCTGACCGTGATTGACTCCTTTGATGCCATGACGACAGAGAGGCCGTATCAGGAAACCAAGAACGTGGAAGAAGCCATTCGGGAGCTACGCTCATGTTCGGGTTCACAGTTTGATCCGGAGCTTGCCGAGTTGTTCATTCAATATATTGAGAAAAGAACCGCCCAGCAACAGTTGCAGTAAAATAAACAGAACTTCTTCTATAAGCCCAGAAAAAGTAAAAGCGCTATCCCCGGTCTGATCGGAGATAGCGCCATTTTCATTTTCATGGAATGAATCGTACACCAGACAACTTCATTCTCGTGCAGATTCTACATTAAGATTTGGTATTCAGCTCATGTGAGGTCTGATGCAGCTCTTTAATCATCTGCTGCAAAAACATGTTGTCTTGGCGACTGATACCGTGCTGATTGTCTTGAACAAGCATCTGATGAATGTTCTTTTTGAGCAATTCACTGCGACGTTCCAATACTTCTTGACTCATGTTGTTGCTTCACTCCTTAACATGTTTTGTAATGAATTCACGTTCTATATTAAGTATAGAGGACCTTCTCCGATAGGGAAAACGGACTCAGCCTTCCTCAGCTGGACACACCAACCCTCACCTAGCGTGACAACATTTCACCCCTTGTCGTTCTTAGATATCCTTCTAAATACTCCCTGATCCTCCCCAGCTTTCTCTAAAGACACAGACTAGGGTCTTGGACAAGCTTGCGTTATAATGATCCCATCCCTGTATAAATAAAGTACCTAATTAAGCTAATCCTAGATCAAAGGAGTTCTGCATTCATGTCCTATAAACAAATTAAATGGATGATTCTGCTGATCCCTACATTCACGGTTGGCATCTGGGAATACATTCGCCATCAGTTTCTGATGCCGTACCTTTCGATGGATGCAGGAAACTGGTTAACACCCCTCATCGTTTACCTCGTCAGCGTGACTCTGCTCAGCCGATTGTTCCACATGCTCGAAGGTGCCAGGGCTGCTCTGGAGCAGGAACGTGCAGCGAAAGCAGCGCTGGAAGCTCGTGACCAATTGGCACGGGAACTTCACGACGGCATATCTCAGTCTCTTTTCCTGCTCTCAGTGAAGACCGATAAAGCAGGCCGTAGTCTAGCAGGGAGCGGACATGAGCATGAGATCCAGGAGATTCAAAAAACCGTGCATGAAGTCAATACATATGTAAGGCAAGCTATTGCCCAGTTGCGTTTTGTTCCTTCCTCTACGGTAACATCAGAAATTATTTCATTGCATGCGCAGGTCGAAGTGCTCGTCAAGGAAACGGTACCTGGTGCACAGATTCATTGGGAACTCAAGGGTGTAACGTTCTCTGCCAAGGAACAAGTGGAACTGCTCGCTTGTATCCGGGAGGGACTACTGAATGTACGCAAACATGCGCAGGCTACCCGCGTTCAGGTTCACGCGGAAGGTAACCCAATTGCCTGGTTCATTTATATTCAGGATAATGGGAATGGACTAAGTGGAGATCCTCTTCATCTGAAGGATCGGTACGGACTGCGAATTACGAAGGAGCGTGCTGCCGAGATGGGTTGGTCTTTCACCCTCGATTCAAGACCGGGGCATACCCGAATGACGATAGGAAAGGAGCATGCTTAATATGGAACATGTACGTGTACTGGTTGTTGATGATCATGCGCATGCGCGTGAAGCGATCTGTAGCATTTTATCCGAGGACAGCCTGTTTGAAGTGATAGGTACAGCTTCGAATGGACAGGAAGCGCTGGAGCTCACCGGGCAATGGATGCCCGACCTGATCCTGATGGACGTGCAGATGCCGGGCATGGATGGGCTGGAAGCCACCCGTCAGATCAAGCTGCGATTCCCTTATGTTATTGTTGTTATGGTCACGGTATCGGATGATGTGACGTTTCTGTTCGAAGCACTGAAACAAGGCGCTCAAGGCTATTTGCTCAAAAATCTAACGCCTTCCACCTGGCTTGAATACCTGCGCGCAATCGTCAGTGACGACGCACCGCTCAGTAAGGAACTGGCCTACCGGATTTTGCAGGAGTTCCCCGCACCACGCAGTGAAGATGTGCAAGATAACCCGCTAACGGCGCGGGAACTTGAGATTCTGCAATGGGTATCCGCGGGATATACCAATCGGGAGATTGCCGATCAACTCGGTATTTCAGACCAGACGGTGAAGAATCATCTCAAAAACATTTTGCAGAAGCTCCAGCTTGAAAACCGGGTACAACTCACCCGCTACGCACTAGAGAGCGGGCTTGCAGGACGTAAACTTCGCAAATAAACATTGTTAATTCGGAGTCAATGATGCTTCCGACATAGGTGAGAAATGACATAGCATTCATGCTTTTGTCACAATTATGTAGACCAAATCGTTTTTTTATAGCCCAATGTAGTCATACGCAGTCATTTTGGACAAAGTTATAATGGGTTAGATTGTGTTTAAGGACCATGAATGACTACAAATCTATAACCTGAGGGTGATGATTTTTTGATTTTTACACGCTTTACCCTGAAATGGGGCAAACGGCACTGGGCATTGGTCACCTGTCTGTTGCTCGTATGTTGCCTTGTTATGCCACAGTGGGCATCTGCCCATGCTTATATTGTTAAGGCTTCGCCAGGAGAAAATGAGATCCTCGTAGCTGCTCCGGAGCGGCTGACGCTGGAGTTCAACGAATCCTTGCAGACGGCCTTTTATGATATCAAAATAACCGGCCCTGACGGCAATCAGGCAGACGATGGAAATGTAAAGATCGATGTGGATCGCCCTCATATTCTGGAGACTGGCCTGCAAGCTGGACTCGGGAACGGGACTTATGCCGTTAACTGGAAAGCTGTATCTGCCGATGGACACCCAATTCAAGGGGCGTATGTTTTCCATATCGGTGAACCATCCGGTTCTCCTGCCGGACTGAGTGATCTTACATCCGGTTCCGGTTCAACAGGTGGGCCGCTGAAATGGATTGTATCCCTGACAGACTGGATTCAGTATCTCGGATTGTCTGTCATTCTGGGGACACTTGCATTCTTACTGCTGCGAATCGCACCGACATCCATGACAAGAGAACCTATGGACGTTCCGGGCAGCTACAGATTGTTATGGATCAGTTATGCTGCTGCTTCCTTTGCCACTCTGGTCAGCCTGCCACTGAATACGTTATATGAATCTGGTGTGGCTCTGAACGAACTAAGCTGGGCACTGATCGGAAGTGCGCTCAAGCTGACATCCTTTGGTCAGATCTGGATGTTACAGATACTCATTGTAATGCTGCTGGCCGTCACGATTCTCTCCGGATATGATCGCGATCGATCCATCCGTGCTCGCATCTGGTCTTCCTATGGCTCACTTGTGCTCGTGCTTGGATGGCTGTTCACGCATGCCATGACGGGACATCCGGCTGCGGCGGATCAACGTGCTCTCGCGATTGCCATGGACTTCGTGCATCTGATCGGTGCCGCTTTCTGGATTGGCGCACTAACCGCCATGGCGATATGTTTGCCTCCACTGGCGGATAAGCTACCATCGAAGGTGCGAGGAGAGGTCTACTGGGTTGCTATTCGCAGGTTTACCGCCTGGGGAATTGGCGCCGTAGCCGCTCTGGTTGCTACAGGGATATACAGCAGTCTGATTATTCTACCAGCACCTGTGCTGACTTCCCTGTTCACTACAGCTTATGGCCTTGTCCTGATCGGCAAGATCGTCCTGCTTATTGTAATGCTTGTCTTCGCCTGGCGTCATGCCAGATTGGCAAGAGCAGCAACGGGAAGCAGATTATCCGGCAGCCTGAAAGCGGAACTTGCCACCGGTGCTGTCATTCTCGCTCTTGCTGCCGTACTGACACACCTGTCTCCAGGACAACCCGCTGCGGTCGGACCGTATCAGGAGACAAAGACTACAGAAGACGGCTCGGCGATCACACTTCAGGTGAGTCCCAATATAACGGGAGAGAACCAATTCGAAGTTGATGTGAAACGGGCAGATGGAAGTATCGTTAACGATCTGGAACAGATCACACTGTCACTCACACATCTGGACATGGATATGGGGATCTATGAGATTACCATTCCGAAAAACGACACCGGTGTGTACAAGGCTGAAGATTATATCTCCATGCCTGGACGTTGGAATATCAAGGTACATCTCCTGACCAAGACGTTGGATGCACTGGATGCCGAATTTGAGATTGACACCGCCAAGCCATAGTTACACAACGTTTATATTGAAAAGTGACCCAATCTAAAATGAGTGTTTCTACAAACTGCAAATGTAGTGAAGGGAACGAATTGATTCTGGAGAAGCGAAGCACTCGCCTTTATTCCCGGATTTCAACTTATTACTATTTAAATTGAACTATTATTTACACTGAAACGGAGAGGGCAGAAAAAACCTGAAAAAGCGAAGCGTTCGCCTTTATCACCGGATTTTCCCCTTTAAGAAAAGGGAATCAAAAAATCTGGGGATAACAGCGATTGGAAGGTTATTCTGTCATCGGAGTGTATGTGTAAACCATCTTTAGTTCAATTTATATAGTTGGATCAATAAATTCCGGGAATAACGGTCATCGAAAGAACAATTCGTAACCGAAACGGCCTTTGCAGAACGTAGACACTCATTTAAGAAAATGGGCCGCATCATATATGATAAGAACTGAGAGGGGTTATTTATTTTGAAGAAAACATCATGGATTTCCAAACTAACATCCACTATCGCAACAGGTACCGCAGCATTCATGTTATTCGCCGGATTCGCTAGCGCTCATGTTACCGTTAGCCCATCCGTTGCACAGACAAGTGCATGGCAGACGTACACGATTAAGATTCCATCCGAGAAAGAACTGCCTACAACCAAAATCACCATGAAAGTTCCGGAAGGTGTTGCATTCAAGCAATATCAACCACTGGCAGGCTGGAAAATCACCACAGAGAAGAACGATTCCAATGAAGTAACATCGATTACGTGGGAAATTGACGGCGATAACGAAGGCATTCTGGCAGGACAATTCCAGCAGTTCAACTTCGTTGCACAGAACCCTAAGGCGGAAGCTGAAATAGCTTGGGATGCCTTCCAATACTACAGTGATGGCAGCATCGTAGAATGGACAGGCCAACCAAGTGATGCCAACCCGCACAGTATCACAACGATTAGCGAAGATCCGGCTGCTGCTGGTAATGCTGCGGCAGGTGGAGGTCATGCCAACGATGGACATGATAGTGCAGGTACAGAAGGCGCCACTGGAGATAATGCAGCTACCGACGATAGCAAAGCAAACGATGACACCACGCTGGGCGATGCACTCAATGACACCGTTACAGGTGAACCAAACAACACGGATACAGACCCGGGTACGCTGAAGCTTCAACAAGCAACATTGATCGTATCCATTCTGGCCCTGATCCTGTCCTTCTTGGGGATTGCGTTGGCTACACGTCGCAAAAAACGTTAAGAACTAACTTACAGTTTTACGAAAACCTGAGAAAAATTCAGATAACAAAAAGCCTATGGCATACGGGATCAAACCCGATGTGCCGTAGGCTTTTTAGCTATCATCATTTTGATTGGCTACCCATGTTTTTTACAATCCGTGGTTAAGGCACTAATCATGCCGCTCCACGGTCACACTCTTATCCACGCTGATTACCATCCGCAATTTGGCATCAGCCTTACCACCCTTTAGCGTTCCTGATCCGTCTGGATCATGATCTCAATGTATTGCAGCAAGCTTTTCTTCTGCTGTTCAATGGATTGAATACGTCTGGACAAGCCCGCAAAAAACTCTTCAATCTGCTGTCTTGTATGATCTGCGGACTGGCCTTTCCAATCGTTCAGCCGACTGTATAGCGCCCGCGCTTCTTGCTCATCGGCTTGCAGACGGGCCAGCAGCTGTGTAAGTTCTTTTTCCGCAATCCGAAGATCATTCAATTCCACCAGCAATTGTCCACCCACTCGTGTTCCCCTCCCCTATGTACGTGATATCAACGCTAGCCACCCAGAAATCCTAATTAAAAATGAACCGGACTCTCGTCCGCCTGCCGGAAAGCATCCGCCTTCTCATCAATAAAGTTCAGGAACTGGCTGGTGTGTTTCATATGCCATGTGCCAAGCTCATGAATGGATGCGTCCAATTGGGTGACAATTGGCTCCAGTCTGCGACTGCGGCTCGTATGCAGATATTGGGCCATGCGGGTTCGCACCTGATTCAGCTCCGCATTGCACTGTTGTGCATTTTGCTTCCACCGTGAAGCGACACTTTTCAGTTCTTCCGGCGTTACCTGAATCAGACCTGAAGCTCCCCCCACTGAGCCAACACCTGCAACCATCTTGTTAGTCTGCACACCAAAGCTACGCATAACATCCGCAAGCTCCGTCATGATATTGGAAGGTTCACGGGGAGTTTTATTGATTTTCTCACCAGTGGTAGGGTCGTATAGATCATTGGAAATATAACCATTCTCGAACTGATACTGCTTCAGGTCGTGGTATTCCTTCCCACCAAAGGTGTTACCCATCTTATCTCCCATGCTCATGTTGTCATTCATGTCCTTGTAATTAGAGTTGATGTAATACATGGAACCCACATGACGATCATAGCCACCAAAGAATCCACTGGCGACAAAGTCACCCGGGTGACCAAAGTTTACGATCTGATTATCGAATCCACCCTCTTCTGCCTTACGTTTCAGTGATGGAGTCAAGCTGGATATTACAGATGGCGCACTAAAGGTTACTGCCGTCATTCCCGTATGCGCTGCTGCATACTGAGCATTTCCGCCGCCTAATGAATGCCCTGTCAGAGAGAAGTCCAAATTCTTATATTTGTTCTGCATATCCTTCGCGTAGTCTTCTGCTTCGTACATTTGATTTGGAAAAGGATTCAGCTTTTTATCAATCTGTCTATCCAGCTCACCCACCGCATTATCCAAATGAGTCAGTCCGGTGACGTCTTTTACCTTTTGAATTCCACCTGATAACCAATCGGGTGTGAAATCGGTAGATTGTTCAATTTTTCTGCCCAGTTCGGGGATCGCAATCTGACCATCCGCCAGAAAATCAGGCCCTTTACGATCCCATCCGGCACTTCCTTCTGTTCCTCGGTAAGAAATGACCGCCTGCCCCGTTTCCGGATTGTAAAAAGTCACTGCGTCAAAACCGGAATAACCGTTGCCATGCGTATCCTCAAGCACTTGCCAGCCTGGTAGATTCGCATATTCGGTACCTGCTTTGGCATTTTCATAAGCCAGTTCCGACATCAGACGGTATGTTTCATCATCAATTCTTGGTGTATCCCCCATGTTATGTTCACCTCCCAAAATTCAATACAATCTACTTGGCAAAAGGATCGTAGCCTTTCTCAATGATGGCTGCCTTGATGGCAGGGCTCATTCCAAAATTTTTGATTTTTTTATCACTATAGTCATAGGAAATAGTGAACTCCTGATCCTCCTGCTCTACCACATGCCCTTCCATTGCAATCGAGTCCAGTGCCATTTCGGGTAGCAACTCCTTGCTGGTAATAACAACGTTCATCTCATACTTGTCTTTGAAATATTTGACCGCTTTCGCTTCTGCTTCTTGAAAAAGTGCCTGTTTCTCACTTTCTTTCATGTTCTGACAGCCTCCCAAAATAAAGATAGATAGCACAATTAGTAAGAATACACATACCTTTTTTTGTATTGGCCTCATACCAATCACCTTCTTCTTATGATTTCAATGTATATGTGCACCCAATGAATCAGGATCATTCACCCATGCCTTCTGCTTCTGTTAACTGAATCATAGTACAAAATCAACATGACCACATCGGCTGAGAGCATCGTTTTTATGTATCTTTCTTCCTAATATGATTCATACGCGTGTTCGCGTGTATATTACCCGATTTCCTGAATTTTGCATCAGTTTAGCTTCTCGAATTTTCCATATATAACAAAAAAGCATTCTCTTCAACACATATTGTGTAGAAAAGAAAGCCTTTTGTCTTCCGTCAACATCATCCTCACTAGCCTCATCCATACTGTCTGGCCCCGGTTTCGTCCAGTTGTTCACACACGAGATCATTGTAGGATTTACACCGTCCAATCAATTCATCATGTGTTCCAGCATCCACGAGTACCCCCTGATCCAGTACATATATGGTGTCCGCGCTTCGAATGGTACTGAGTCTGTGAGCAATGATAATCTGGGTGCATTTCAACATATTCAGATTATGGGCAATCGTCGCTTCTGTAACAGTATCCAAAGCACTAGTTGCCTCATCCAACAGAAGAACTTTGGGTCTGCTTACCAATGCTCGTGCGAGAGCGACACGTTGCTTCTGCCCTCCAGACAGATTCGAACCCGCTTCAGAGATCAGTGTGTTATACTTCATTGGCATCTTCTCAATATCGTCATGAATATCCGCCAGCTTCGCTGCGAACATTACATCCTCCAGCGTTGAACCCTCTGCATGTAGCCTGATGTTGTCATACACGGTGTTGTTAAACACAAAGTTATCCTGAAGCACGATACTGATCTGGCTGCGAATATCCTGCTGCTCCAGTTCTTCTACAACCACGCCGTCAAAATAGATATTACCCTGTGTGGGCGTATACAGCCCTACCAGCAATTTCGCCAAGGTACTCTTTCCTGAGCCTGATTTGCCAACCAGAGCGACCCTTTGCCCTGCTTTAATCGTAATATTAATATTTTTCAGCACATCTTCCCCGTAGTCCGTATACCTGAAACTGACCTGATCAATTGTAATATCCCCATTCAGCTTTACATCTCGGAGGGTCGGTGTTTTCTTCTTGAATTTATTACTTTCCTCGGCTTGAATGACATCATAGATTCGATCCAGCAGCGCATCCGCCATCACGAACTCGTTCAGCATCAAAGCAAGCGAGTTCAGCGGCCCCAGAAACAGCGCGGCCAGGGACTGGAATGAAACGAGCATACCAAGTGTCATATTCCCCTGCATAATCTGATATAGTCCCACCAGCAGAATGAGCATCGGAGTCATAAAACTCAGCGTATTCGTCACGGTATTTACTCTTGTCTGAAAAATAGCTTTTTCCTTGACCGTTGCGAGCTGACGCATGAATAGTGCTCTCCATTTTTCCCCGGTACGCTCTTCAATCCCAAGTGATTTGATGGTCGAGATGCCTTCCAACACTTCCGTCATGAATGATCCAGCCAAACTTTGGGCAACAATTTGGGTCTGTGTCAGTTTCTTGAATCTGCTACGTGTGTATACAAAAACAAGAATTTGAACCAGTCCAACACCAAGCAGTGTAAAAGCGATCAAACGGGACTGGATTACAATATACGTGAAGGTCACAACAATTAAAAATAGATTGATTAGCGTAGAGATCATCTTCTGGGATAATATCTCTCGAATGGTCGTATTGCTATTAATCCGCAGCATCAAATCCCCGCGCGAACGAATTTCAAAATATTGATAAGGCAGTTTGAGCATATGAGAGACAAAGTTTGTCGTCAGTTGGGAATCCAGCAATTCCTGAAGCCGTACGATGCACATATCCTTCATATAACTGAAACCGATCTGAAATAGGGTTAACAGCACAATGCTGGTGATCAGGACAGGAAATAACGAGTAGCCCTCACCGCTAGTGGCCGCATCAATCGAAACCTGCATCAAGAACGGAAAGGCCACCGAAACCAATTGCAGCCCCAGAGCAAGTAGAACGGTCCAACCAAAATATTTTTTGTTACTGCGAATCAAATCCTTGAAGTACGCCACTTTACTAATCTTTTTCTCGGACAAGGGTACAAAGCCCTCATCCGGATATACGAGCAAAAAAATACCTGAATATTTCTCCGCAAACTCCTGCGTACTGATAACCAGCCTTCCCAAAGCCGGATCAACAATAATGAAGTGCCCACTCGTCTTGATCCGCTCAAGCACGACAAAATGATTGTCCTCCCAGAAACAAATGACTGGCAGAAAATCATTGTTAAGTGATTCAACAGGCGCTTTTTTGGCTATCCCTTTCAAGTGATAGGTCTGAGCAACCTCTTTCATTTTGAGCATGGAGCTACCATCCCTGCCGTTTCCCAGCATTGCAAAACGTTCCCTCAGATCGGTGAAATCAGCTTCATAGCCATGATATGCGAGTAACATGTGCAAGCAACTGGGACCACAATCATATTGATTCATTTGCAGTTTGACAGGGATTTTGCGTTGTCTCTTCCGGCGCAGACGGAATACAGGCCGTTCAGGCATGATGCTGCCCCATATGGGATGACTGCTCCATAGTAGTCATCTGCTGCTGAGCGGACGCCGTTTCCATAGCGTATGTCTGAGCCATATCCCTTATCCCCTTGCCCTTTGGTCCTTCCATCATCAGTACTGAAGGCAGGTCACGATTGTACAGTCGGAGCAATTGATATCCAATTCCTGCAAGCCCTAGCATCAGTCCTGGGATTTGCTGACGACCCGGAATGCCGCATCTCCAATGATGGTTATCACGTCTCACCTGTGTCACAATGTAATTTGCCATCTGAACCGAGAACTCCTTCAACTCTTCATCCTGCAAGTAATCGGCTGCGAGAAGGAACAGCTCGAGATTGCCCATATCCCCATGGCAGAGCGAATAGCTAACTTCTGTAAACCCTTCTTCCATCGTCTTGGCTAACGCCCTGCGGATATCTGTCTCTATCGTATCCATAGCTCCCAATGACCTCAATTGCTGCGCTATCCCTACGCGGGCGATCCCTAGACCGGGTGCGCCATTACACCAGTACATAACATAGTGTTCTTCCGGCATGTTGCCATCGGTGAACCGCAGATCTTTCCAATTGTTTACTTCAGGGCTGTAGAGGGCTTCCTCATACTTCAGTCCTTCCATACAAGTTTCAAGATAGGCTTTGTTGCCTGTAGTACTGTATAGACGAGCCAGACTCAGACAGATACCTGCGTTGCCATGTGCAATACCGCTAAGTGGCGTTTTATTGATCGCTGACGTCACCCAAGCCATACCTTGATCCATCGGCTGGGCAAGATCCAGCAATCGGTCTGCGCATCGCACGGCCACATCCAGCGCTTTTTGCGATTGGAAGCTCGTATACATGTCCACACATGCCATCAATGTGCCCGCACAACCTGAGATCACATCCAATTGCTGATCACTATCAATCATATCGTCCAAGATATCGAGTAATTCCAGCGTATCCGGGTTGATCCCCGGCTCGGAACATACGTTAGCTTTATGCACCAGCAGATAGAGAAGCGACCCGTAGCCAGTGAACAATGAGATGTTTTTGTCGATGTTTTTGCGAATCATTTCCCAGGCAGTCTGAATGCACAGATTAACCATCTGCATATATTTGTGGTCACCTGTCTCCTGACTCAGATACAGATAGAAATAGGCAATACCGGTTACCCCGTTATATAACCCCAACTCGGAAGATTTGTAGATCAGCTTCTCGTCTGCATCCATACCCATACTGATCCATGACACCGAAAGACCTTCATCTCCCATAATAGCAATATCTTTTATGTACTCCCCAATCCTCACGGCTTCTTGCAAATATTCTTCTTTGGTCATGTGTATTTGAGTTTCATTCAATATTTCCGGTCGGACGCTTTCCGTGCTTTTCTCCATGGCGAATGAGCGTTCCAGGACATATTTAGTCTGGATTGTACGCTCGGTAAACTCCCATTGCATATCCATGTCTTTGGGATTCATCGCCCGCACTTTATCCGCGGTCTGCGTTAAAATATCGGAGGAAAACACGCCGTCAATCGCTTGGTTGTCGTAGTGGTGGAACAACATTTGCTCACCGATAAACGTCTGGAACATGGGTACATCGCCATGCAATAGATCATGGCACTCATATCTCACCAGTTTTTCACGATCACGATCCTGCCGCACAATCATCCACATCATGTCGAACAACAGATTCTTATCCAACCCGTCTCTGAGATATTTCGGATGGGAACTGGCTTCAATCAGCGTAAAATAGGTAACGGTCGGACGAACAATGGTACGTACAGCACAACCATGGAAGTCATTGCGGACTGTTGAGATAAATGACTCCTTTTGCTCCATAATAGCACTGTATATGCGATAGAAACCCTCCTTCAAACTTTGGATATATCGCTCAGGTTTAATGGGTGTATGTTCATATGAAGGCAAATGACTAAATCGACTCACACTCACCTTGCTTC
This sequence comes from Paenibacillus sp. FSL P4-0176, assembly GCF_037975265.1. Lineage (NCBI taxonomy): Bacteria > Bacillati > Bacillota > Bacilli > Caryophanales > Paenibacillaceae > Paenibacillus > Paenibacillus sp. FSL P4-0176. Next base: position 461,079 of record NZ_CP150242.1, on the reverse strand, counting down.
GTTGGATTCTCATGGTATCGGTGTTTTTATCATGAATCTCATACGTATTGAGTACCTGATCCACATCCCCTGCAAGTCCGCTCAGATCACTGTGATACAAAGCGTTGGAATCCAACGTTGGTAACATGCTCGTTTTTAACACGGAATCATTCAATATCGAAAGGGTCTTCTCCAGCGCTGTATAGTGTGCCTTCTCCTCCTCATATTTGAAAGGTTGATTATGCAACAGTGATTCCAGATCGACGAAGAAGGGATGCTCGCCCTGAGCAACAATGTTCTCCATATGCATGTCTGTTGCATTAACGGCATACAAAATAGCGAGATACTGCCCCTGCCGTTCAAAAAAGCGTTCCGCTCCCTCCAGACTGGTGACTTCCTCATAGGGAATGAATTGCTGCCAGCCATATTCGGCGCGATCCAGCGATTTGGCAATACGGAAGGGTAATCCTATTCGCTGATCGTTAAACCATTGCAACAGACTGGCAAAAGCGGTGTCGATGGCCATGTTCCTAGGTTTGTACATGACATTGACCCCTTCGGCAAATGCCAACCGCAATACACTAGCTCCACCGTTATGGGAATCCCCGAGAAATACGATATCCTCCAGCTTATCCAGCTTGAAATCAAAAAAAGATTCCAGTTCACGACGATCTCTTGTCAGCCGCTCCAGAACACGCATCATATTCAGACTGATCCGAAGAGTGTGCTCGACAAGTCCTCGTGCAAGAACAGGATATTCCAGTAGTAAGGAGAGAATCTGATCCCTGGACTGCATGTTCTGGTTCACAAAGTGCAGATACCGCTGCCGGGAATCCTCACCTCTCAATTCATCTTGCAATCTCGCTTTATTTAATTCATAGATTAGTGTCTTGGCAGACATGTGGAACACTTTATCCGAGACGGTCTTCAGAACAAGCCCAGTAACACGTCGTTTGTCCAGCCATTCATATCCATCATTCAAGCCGTCCGTCATGATCTGAATGGATCGTTGCAGGAAGGGTCTAGAAAACTCAAAGAACGGGATTTCTTCCGTATTCCCCTCAATAAAATATTCGATCTCCAAATGCTCATTCTCCAGAAATGTGCTGCAGAGTTCCTGATGCCAGGGCATCTGCACAAAGTCGTACATGAAGCCTGTATCGTTAAACATAGCCTGCACCGTCTCCATATTCATGGATTCAGCCTGGAAGCGATTGGACAATAGCTCCTGGTCCTGAAAAAACTTTTCAAGCCATTTCTGCATCCTTCCCGACTCGGAAGTGTGCTCCACAGGCATGTCCCCATGCTGAACGTCAGCAGTTATATTTTTTTCATTTATATCAACAGCAATTTCCTCGCTAAATAAGAGATCATTGGGAACTTGGGCAGCATATCGCTGCACAAACTGCTTGTATTTCTCCGTTAAGTAGAGTGCATAACTCCACCGGGAGTCATGTAACCGCTCCTGTATGTTCATCGTTTTATCTCCCCTTCTATTGGATGGTTCGTGCCCAAAACCTCATATAACAAAATCAAGCACATAACTGAAATCAGCTATGTGCCCGAAGATAAGAGTAAAAATTAACAACAAGTCAGCCAAGAAGAAGGTGAAACCGAATTATAATGACATTCATGACTTACCGTACAGAATACACCGCCGCTTGCTTCAACATCAATTACAGATACCGCACCTGTAATGACCATCAGCTCATCATCACTGATGTCCTCAATTGCTCCCAATGCTTCGAGATTGAATTGTTTCATTGAAAAAACCTCCATTCAATTTTTTTTATATGTATAGCTTAAAAAAAGCTAAACACCAAGGTTGAATTCAAGTCTTTACAATCCCAAAATATTTAATTTATGTAATTATTTCCTATATTCATCCTAGCACAATTTGCTATTTTTTGTAAATCCATTCTTTGGATTTTCGCGTCATTTTGACAAGAAACATTACTTTTACTATGACGATGACAAAATTGCGATAGTTCGTTGTTACATGTATAAAGTTTTAAACACCTGTCCAAGGCAGGTGTTTTTCTAAGTAGCAGGCAACTGCAATACAGCTCTAAACCCTTCCCCACTGTCACTCGTGAGAATAAGCCTTCCCCGATGAGCCTTTGCAATCCTTGATACCATTGGAAGCCCCAAGCCATGTCCCTGGCGGGAGGGCCGTACACGTCCTGCGGCATAAGGGAGTACCACCACATCGTCCAGATACTCTTTTGGAATTCCTATCCCATCATCAGATACCACAAATTCACAACATAAATCCTCCGCTGAACGGCTCGTTTCCAGCACAATTGCACATCCATCCGGGTTATGCCTGATACTGTTATGTATCAGGTTCGTTACTGCACGATACAGTAATCGCTCATCCCCCATAACCTGAAGACTTTCGTCCTGAACATGAAGCGAGATCGGATAACGTTCATCCAGGCCATTGTTCAAAAAATCTGACACGACCTGTCTTGCCAGAACAGAGAGTCGAATCGACTTCAACTGCAAGGGCTGCATCTCATACTCCAGCATGGACACCAAATTCAGATCACTGACCAGTGACCGCAGACGTTCACCCTGGCGACGAATAATGGATGCCTGCTGTTTTTGCTCAGCTGGCAAATCCACTTGCTCTTCCAACTCGCTCGCGTAACCCAGAATCATGGACAATGGCGTCCGTATATCGTGAGAAATGCCTGCGATCCAGTTGGATCGAGCTTCATCTCTCGCTTTAAGAGCATCATCCTTATCCTGAAGCATGCGAGATGTTGAATTGATGCTTTGAGACAGATCATTAAATATACCCTTGGTCTCGACATGAACAGGCTCTTCCTTTGCCAGCGCATGAATGCCATTGATCAACGGTCGAATACTACGGATTACCCGTGTTCCAATTAATACGGAGACCAGAAGAGCAAGAGCCACATTACACACCAATAATAGGATGATCCGAACAGGTAATGACTTAAGCCACTCTGCCAAAAAGTCGAACTGGTATTTTCCGTACGTATTCTTGGGGTAGCCTACGACCAATAATCCGTCTTTACGCTCCCACACATACACTGGGTATTCCATAAGATAATATCGGGAGAACTTCGCAACATCCGTCACGTTATAAGAGCGCGGGATTTCAGCCGGAAGCTGTTCGCTCCACTGTACCTTGCCCTGGGGATCAAGCAGCATAGCCCAAGCCTGATATGTATCCAGCAATTGCATTCCATCGCTGTCCAGCGCATATTCCCCCTGCTCTCCCTTGCTCAGGCCACTAGCCATCTGCTTCACAACCGCACCAGGGGAAGGCCCTTCATGAATTTCCTTGAAGATCAGCGAACCTAGCAGAATCAGATTGAATAGTAATAGCACCACAGATACCAGAATGGTTGATCCGACGAACCTTCTTAGAATTCGAACAACGCCATCCATTACCTAGACTCCTGAACCATCAATTTATAACCAAGTCCCCGTACCGTCAGCAGAAATATCGGTTTGGATGGATCTTCCTCAATCTTCTCCCGGATTCGCCGAACATGCACCATCAGGGTATTCTCATACCCATAACTCTCGTCTCCCCAGACGGCTTGACACAGGGCATCACTGGTTACAATTCGGCCCTGATTCTCATACAACTTGATCAGTATGGCATGCTCCTTAGCTGTCAATGGAAGCTCCCTGTCTGTCCTCTGTACAACAGCGCTCTCCAGATCAATGGTTTGTCCACCCAAACGAAATACAGGCAATCTCTCCACCGTATTGGAGGCATATACCCGCTTCAGAATAGCCATCAGCCTGAGAATCAACTCTCTTGGCAGAAAGGGCTTGACCATATAATCATCTGCTCCAAGCCCCAGACCGAGCAGTCGATCCTCATCTTCACCACGTGCAGACAAGAACAGAACAGGCATGTCCGAGAATGACCGGATCGAAGAGAGCAGAGAGAACCCATCTCCATCCGGAAGCATCACATCCAGAATAGCTGCATCCGGCTTTTCAAGTCTGCATACCGCCAAGGCATTCACGAAGTTACCAGCCGTATAGATCCGGAAAAAACCTTCTTTCCGTAAAAAACGTTCAATCATTTCCCGTATTTCGGGCTCATCATCTACGATCAATATTTTCTTATTCTTCAATAATTCCATTGATATCACCCTTTTTATTATACATCATAAAGGCAATCATCCGATATTTTCCATTTCCATTTAAGGTAATTGTAAGGTTATCTTCAGCTACGAGCAAGAAGCCTGATCTATATTTAGAGCAACAGAGACATTAGTGAAATGGAGTTGAGATCAATGATAAACAGTTCCCCCATCGTGGAAACGCATAACCTGTCTAAATCTTATGGCGGTACTAACCGCGTACATCAGGTCAATCTGGCAGTTGAGACGGGACAGATTTTTGGCTTCCTGGGTCCGAACGGAGCAGGCAAAACAACCACATTAAAAATGCTTTTGGGTTTGATCAAACCTACCGAAGGCACTGTAAAGGTGTTTGGCAAAGATCTGAATAAACATCGCCCTTCCATTCTGAATCAGACAGGTTCACTGATCGAATCTCCATCTTATTACGGCCACTTGACTGGACTTGAGAATATGAAAGTCATGCAGCGACTACGGAACGTACCGAACAAAAATATTGATGAAGCTCTCAAAATTGTTCGACTTGAAAATCAAAAACATAAACAGGCCGATCAGTATTCGCTGGGGATGAAGCAAAGACTCGGTATTGCCATGGCCCTGCTTGCCTTCCCAAGCCTGCTTATTCTGGATGAACCTACGAACGGACTTGATCCGTCGGGGATCGGTGAGATTAGGGAATTGATCAAGTCCCTTCCAGGTCAATACGGCATAACAGTCCTGCTATCCAGCCACCTGTTATCAGAGATCGAACAGATTGCTACCTCAGTCGGCATTATCAGTGATGGCAAACTTCTGTTTCAGGGAAGCATGCAGAGTCTTCAGGCCAATAACAAGGCTACCATACGTTTTCAGACGACGGATACGGCAAGGGCGGAAAAAATCCTTTTGACTCAAGGCTACATGCCTACAGTCCAGGGCAAACAACTGGTGTTCGACTACCTTCGTGACGAAGAAGTCTCGCAGATGAATAAGGTGCTGGTACAACACGATATTCCTGTGATTCGTATCGAGGAATACAAGAAAAGTCTGGAAGGTATATTCCTGGATCTGACCGGAAAGGAGCGGAGCCTGTAATGAAAGCTCTATCCTTAGAGTATTTTAAAATCCGCCGCAAAAAGATCTGGGTCATGCTATCTCTTTTTCTGGCCGCTGAGATGATCTGGGCCTCCATGTCCATGAGTATCTCCATCTCCCGAAGTGCAGCCAATGCGAGCTGGGAAGCCTTGATCTTCAGCATCGCTTCCATGAACGGTCTGTTTCTGCCCATTATATCGGCTATCGTTGTATCCCGCATCTGTGATATGGAGCATAAGGGGAACACCTGGAAGATGCTAATGACGACCAACACCGGACGTAATCATGTCTACACAGCCAAATACATATGTGCGAACAGCCTGATCCTTTATGGTATCCTTGCGCAAGCTGTGTTCATTGTCGGTTTCGGTTTATCCAAAAATATTTCCGGTCCGCTGCCACTTTCCCTGCTTGGGCAGTTCGCTATAGGCACAATGCTAACTACACTCGCCATCACCGCTCTTCAGCAATGGTTGTCTCTTACAGTACGCAATCAGGCTTTTGCGTTATGTCTGGGTATGCTGGGCGGATTCATCGGAACAACATCGGGGTTGTTTCCAGCAGGTGTACGTCACCTTTTCATCTGGTCTTACTACATGGATCTGAATCCAGTCACTTATATTTACAGCGCATCTTCGGGTACCTATGTATCGGGTATGCTGCCTGTCGGTCTTTTCTTAGCCGCCTTGTTGATGGCTGCCATCTTCTATTTTGCAGGGAATATTCATGCTTCAAGACAAGAGATTTGAGGAGGGGAACACATGCTGAGGAGCATTTCCGCAGAATGGCTTAAACTTCGGCATTCCCGGATCAGCCTGGTACTGGCCATTCTGCCTATTATCAGTCTGCTTATCGGATGCTTTAACTTTTATTTTAATCAAGCGGCTTTACAAAACGGGTGGTACAGCCTGTGGACACAGGTCAGTTTGTTTTACGGAGAATTCTTCCTGCCCATCCTGATCGCTATCTGTTGTGCCTTTGTATGCCGCCTGGAACACAGCAATCGCAACTGGAATATGATTCTGGCTTCTCCAGTGTCAGTCACCAGCCTATTTGTTGCCAAGTTGGTCATTGTTGGCATATTGATCTTCTCGGCTCAAGCCTTCTTCATGCTCATGTACTGGGCAGCAGGCAAACTGTTCGTCATTCCGGGTCCGTTCCCGATGGAGACCGTCGTATGGAGCCTGCGAGGATGGTTTGCCGCTATCTCTATTGCTGCACTGCAACTAGGGTTGTCGATCCGGATAAGAAGCTTTGCGACGCCAATTGGCATCAGCCTTTGTGCAGTCTTTCTGGGACTAGGCATGTATGTGCTGAAAATCGGCATGTTATTCCCCTACTCCTTGTTAACTATAGGCATGGGCGTTCTGAGTCAAAAGGGACTGACATCCTCGGAGAATATCGTTTTTCTTTTCATGAACAGTCTCTTTATCCTTCTGTTTGCTACCTGGTCGATCCGCCGCCTGAAATATAAAGACATCGCATCGTCCTAAATTTACCGAGATTAAAGGAGGACAAGAACATGAAAAAAGCATTCACTATTCTCGCATTGGTACTCGTTATTCTGACTTGCCTGTGGCTCTTCTTCATGGACCCTGCTAAATTGACTCCCGATAACCCTGCCGGCAAAACAACCTACTATACCACTGTGAATCAGACTACAGTCAACAAGGATGACAATGGCAGATATGCTTATGAACTGATCGGCTATACAGACGAAGGAAAATCCAAAACACTTAGCTTCTCCACCAGTAAGCTACTCAAAAATGGGGCCTATCTGAAACTATATGTATCCACGCTGCGTGGTGTTACACACTGGGAAGAGGTCACAGCGGACGATCTGCCAGGGCAAGCCAAGCAGTTAACCTCTAAATAGAAAAAGATGCGTATCTATATCTCCATTGATATTTGCATAACAAAAAGAGCCTTGCCCTATTACTTCAAGGGTGGCTCTTTTAGGTTATGCTAATGCCATCTGTAGCGCAGTCAGCGCAATCCCGATAACAAATCCGGTAACGGCTCCGTTGATCCGAATCCATTGCAGATCCTGTCCAACCTTATCCTCAATCATCGAAACCAAAGTGGCATTGTCCATTTTGTCCACATTTTCGCGTACCAGTTTACCGATTTTGGAATGATTTTTCTCCAGCAGTGTTGTGACGCCATTTACGATCTTGGCATTCATGCCTGTCATCAACTCGTCATCTGCCCGCAGATCAACCAGTACCCGCTCAATGGCAGGCAGTGCATACGTATCTACATACTGTCCATCTTCCATCGCAGCGAGCGCCTTGTCTCTCAGTTCGGTGAGTTTGTTCAGCACCGTTTCCTCTGCGTTCCAGCCCTCCAACATATTGTTCTTCCAGCTGTTGATTCCATCTTGCATAGCCTCACTCATTGCCAAACGCACCGTCTGGGTACGTACCATATCAAGCACCTTGTATCTTAGAGCACTGCCTTCACGTTTCATATCCTCTACCCGATCGAAGAGATATCCTTGTAAAATGCCACCCAGACGCTCCTCGTTCATATAACCCAGGAACGCATTCATCGCAAACTGCATCAATCCGTTCATCTGAATGCCGCTGATGGCTTTCATGCCGCTTTCACCCAAAAACATGATCGTCTCGGGTTTAACCAGCCACTCCTCGGCTTGCTTCAGTCCGTAGTCCAGCGCTTTGGCGTCGTAACCACGCTCTGTCATCTGGTGGGCAGCCCGTTCCAGAATCGGACCCAGATCAAAGGCTCCCGCTTGTGACTTGATCTCACGTGCCACGAGCGGAGCAATCTGCTCTAACGGCAGACCAGCCAGAATTCGTTTGCAGAGTGTATCAATCATGATCTTGATCCCGTCACTGTGAAGCTCACGTGTCAACGTATCGAGCACCGTCTCTGCTGCTTTGAAATCTGCAATTTTCTCGGTAATGCTGTCTTTGTTGAGCAAGTTATTCTCTACCGCGGAGACCAGACCTTCCGTCATTTTATCCCGATTTTTTGGCAACAATGCCGTATGCGGAATTGGAATGCCGAGCGGGTGACGGAATAGTGCAGTAACGGCGAACCAGTCCGCAAGTCCACCCACGAGTCCCGCTTCAAATGATCCTACCAGCAACTTGCCCACGGGAACGCCCTGGAACGGCAAGGATGCAGCAAATCCCGCTCCCATTACTACGAGAGACCAAGCAGCTGCTTTTTTGGTTTGTTTAGGTTTAGCCATTGTATTCTTGCTCCTTTATCGTTAGTCGTACGGTCCGATCTGTACCCGATTCCGCACTTCTTCGTTTCTTATGTAAATTCTCCATAGCAAAGTCTTGACTTCCATGTTTCGTATACTTCATCTTATCACCCACAAGCGTCAAAACCAAACCTCTGGTTGAAGAAAAAGGATAATAGCGGCGTTTACTTCGTAAAATGGATCACTCCCTTTACCAAGACCAGACAGATTTTAGTATAATCATTCAAGACGGCCCTTCGATATCGATTGGCTACTGAACAGCAGGGTAATTACATAGTGGAACAATGAATCAATAAGAGGAGGAATTTCGGACCATGAAACACGTGCAGGACACAACCACGCTCTATAACGGAGTCAAAATGCCATGGCTGGGTTTTGGGGTATTCAAAGTTAAAGACGGAGACGAAGTCGTTCATGCTGTCAAAACAGCCATTCAAGCTGGTTATCGCAGCATCGACACAGCCAAAGCGTATAACAACGAAACAGGTGTCGCTCAGGGTATTCGTGAATCTGGAGTAGCTCGTGAGGATCTGTTCATTACCACTAAAGTTTGGAATAGTGATCAGGGATATGAATCCACGCTGGCTGCCTTCGAAGCAAGCATGGAACGACTCGAACTGGAGTACCTGGATCTCTATCTTATCCACTGGCCGGTTAAGGGCAAGTACAAAGACACATGGCGAGCGCTGGAGAAACTCCATAAAGAAGGACGCATCCGCGCGATCGGTGTGAGCAACTTCCAGATTCACCATCTGGAAGACTTGATGATCGATGCCACGATCAAACCAGCAGTTAATCAGGTGGAGCTTCACCCACTATTGATTCAGTCAGAGCTTCGTGAGTACTGCAACAAACATCAGATTCAGATCGAAGCCTGGTCTCCGCTCGGACAAGGTCATCTGATGGATCATCCGTTGCTGAAGGATATCGCCGCCAAATACAGCAAGTCCCCCGCACAAGTAATTCTGCGCTGGGATCTGCAGAACGGCATCGTGACCATACCGAAATCCGTTACACCTGAGCGTATTCACGCGAATGCTGATCTCTATGATTTTGAGTTAACTTCGGAAGAAATAGAGCAGATTAACAGTCTGAACGAGAATAAACGATTTGGTTCTGATCCAGACAACTTTAACTTCTAATATAAGCAGATGAATTCGATTACACCCGCCTTCGATCTTAGAAGAGCGGGTGTTTTGGTATGTGATGTTATAGGCAAACTATTCGTTGTTAAGAATGGAGGCGAGGCTCGTTATCCTATTCAGGGCCGAAAGAAAAAAAATTCTTGACCGTTTAGAACTATTTCTTCTCCTCACCAGTCTAACGAGTGTCAAACGAACTCAAGCACTTCTATAGAAACCAGGCCTGGAACGAGCGGTGACTTGAATATTTAGGTTGATCAGGGGGGATCAGGAGTGATTAGACTGAACCATAGAAAGACAAAAGAAGAACAGTTCAGCGAAAAAATAACAGAGATTCAAAATAAATTATATCGACTGGCATACTGCTATGTTAAAAATGAACAAGAAGCGCTGGATATCGTATCCGAAGCGGTCTATAAAGGGTACATCGCTTATGGAAAGATGGAGTCCATGACTTATTTTGATTCCTGGATGTCACGAATTGTGATTAACACAGCGATAGATCATATTCGACGCAACCAGCGAGTGACCTATATAGAGGATCATGTGCAGGAGTTTGTAGCTCCAGAGCGAGGGGCGTCGCTAGAAGAAAAAATGGATCTATATGACGCACTGGATCGACTCGTGCCCGAAGATAGAGCCTATATTATATTAAAGTTCTTTGGTAATATGCGTTTCCGGGAGATCGCTGAAGTGCTCTCCCTGTCGGAGAATACCGTTAAGTCAAAATTCTATCGGATTATCAACAAATTAAAAATGGATTTAATTGAAGGAGAGGTTGAGAACGTATGACAGGAAAAGATCGTTACGAAAATATTGAAATCCCTGCTCAACTTACTGACGTTATTCATCATGCACAGAAAAGAGCCACTGCTCGCAAGAATTCATCTCGAATGATTCGTTATGCCTCAGTCATAGCGGCATGTGCTGCTTTTCTCTTCGTGGTGAACATCCCTTCCGTAGCAAACGCCATGTCCAAAATACCTGTGGTCGGCTCTATTGTTCAGGTGTTGCAATTTGGCGATGGAGGCAAAGTTACAGATGGAGTAACTGTGGGATCGGAAGCAACCGAAAATACGCTAAAAATCAATTTTAGCACCGACGATCAAAATCAGACTAATGATGCACCCCATTATAATGTGGTACACAAAGAAGCACCGAATCGTATCCTCTTCACTTTTAGCGGTGCACGTTACATGGATATAAAGAAAGTAAAAGCCGACTTCATGACCCAGCCTTTAGTGAAAGATGTTTATGGTTCCATGATTTTAGACGACTCTTCCGTCGGATTCGTAGTTGTTTTAAAAGAAGGGGTACAGTATGCCGTAACGGAATTTAAGAACCCTGGATACCTGGAAGTGAAACTGACTTCCGACGGCAAACCGGTCACACCTCGGAAGGTATACTCTCTCCGCACAGAATCAATGCCTTTTGGAGAATCGATGGGTATAATTAAAGAATCCTATCCGGATGAGGACATCTCTTTCCTCAAAACGTCCACTGGTGAGTTTACAGCAGTTATTGGAGAATATCTTACCGCTGAAGAAGCTGAACAGAAGCTCAAAGAACTAGCTCAGCAACCGGATTATCATGAGGAGTTTTATGTGGACAGCTGGATGAGTAACGAGAATCCGAAGTGATTAGTCATTGCCCAAAGTGATGCTGATCCAAAAGGGAATCCTACATCCCTGAACTGGGCATAGACCTCAGCATATTTAATACGCTCGATCCAAAAAAATCCCGATTCGGATGCCCTGAGCATCTCGGATCGGGATTTTCACATATTAAAACCTATTCGCTTTTGGATACTAGCTTGAAATCATCAAAGTGGAAACCTGGCGCTACTACGCAAGTTACCAGTACAGGCTCATCGCCCAGCGGACGCGCTGTCTGCCATACGCCGGCAGGAACGAGCACCTGTGGTGATTGCCCCGCAGCAATATCCATCCCCAGAACAAGAACTTCCTCGTTCTCCGGGTTCTCCCCATTGCCACCCAGCTTCAGTTCAACTGGACTGCCGCTGTGCCACAGCCAAAGTTCATCGGACAGAACCGTATGCCACTCGGAGATTTCATGTGCGTGCAGCAGGAAATACGTGGAACTTGCCGAGAATCGTGGACCGGAGTATGTATCCGGCAGAACGGACTGTGGAATCTGATAAGACGCCTTCCATTCTTCCTTATACCAACCGCCTTCAACGTGAGGTTGCATATTGAGCGCAGCAACCAATGGCGATAATTCATGTGTCGTCATAACCTGTTTCCTTCCTTCCAAATCATATTGAAGGCACTCCTTAACCAGAGTTTCGCCTCTCTCCCCCTACTCTAAAACATCATTCAAGTTTTGTCACCTTGACAGCACATAAGTGCCATGCCGAATTCATTCTCTCGGTATTTAACGATAGGATTAAAGAAATATTTCATTTCCAATGATAGCGTTTACAAAAAGATGGATGTTCCGTTATGATATGGATATCGTTGTTAATCCGTGAAGCAGAGGGGAGCTGTACCATGAGTCTCATAGAGGACCGGATTGGACCCAAATACCGAATCGGTGAACATTCATTTACCATTGAACATATGCGCAGACATGATGGGAATGGTATGCCACAACCTCACGCTCATCCATTCTACGAACTGTATTACTTACTTGAAGGTGAACGAGTGTATTCCATGAATGGTCAGATTCTGTCCGCCCGCAAGGGTGATTTTATTCTGATTAATCCACACGATGTACATACCACCTCCAAAGGAAGTATTCCCGGCTTCGAACGGATATTAATCGGTTTTTCTCCTGCTTTTGCAACGGGGATGGAACTTGGCATATGTGGTCTGCTGCCTTTTAATTGTTCAAGACTCCTTCGCCTGCCTGAAGCGGAACAGCCCGAGATGGAGCGTATATTGTGGCAGATGCTGCAAGAATGCAAAGAGCGACGCCCTCACTATGAGATCGCCGTAAGAAGTCTGCTTGCCCAACTTTTGATCCGTATCCATCGGGTAGAGGAGGACATCCGGCAGTCATGCCCCGGTCCCTTGCATCCGATGCAGGACAAAATCAGTGAAATTGTCACTTATGTGAATAAAAACTATACCGAACCACTTACATTGGAGGGTGCAGCCAATCGTTTTTATATCAGTCCATCCTATCTGAGCCGAATGTTCAGCCGATTTACGGGGTTTCGGTTTAGCGAATATTTGCGTGTTGTTCGTGTCCGGGAGGCACAACGAAGATTGCTGTCCACACAAGAGCGTGTCCAGATGATCGCTGAGAAGGTAGGATTTGAGCATACGGCTCATTTTAACAAAACATTCAAACAGGTTACCGGTACAACACCGCTGCGCTATCGTAAGGAACACCGGTAGATCATCAGATAACTTCATATAAAAGCCGAGTGGGTAGCCTCGCTCCAGAGATTACGCATTCCTTATATCAAAAGGCATCACGATTACTGGATCATGGCTGCACCACTACGGCTGAATTGGACCAAATTGTATAACCCTATTACATACTTTTTATCTACGAATGATCACGCCACTTCGCACCTCGGGACCCACAGATATCTGACGACCGTCTGTGTCTGCATCGCCTTCACGACATACAATGCCTGCGGACTCGTGTCCGGTCACCATCAGAAGTCGGCCATCCGCACCTTTTCCCTGAATGCTCTCTAGCTCCGCCCCTTTGCACTGGTGCAAATGAACCAATGGACCTTCAGTGATCTGCGCCTTCAATTCAGCGATATGCAGATGTTTTGCATGAGCACATTGGATACCACTGCGAGCTTGCACGTTGTAACGCTGGATGATCACCCCATCCAAAGGCTGTTCCGGCAATCCACTCACAAGCAACGCAGTGTCGGCACCCGCACAGATCACATCCGATATTCGAATATCTCGGAACACTGGCGTCTCTTCGCTAATCTCCTGAGATAGATCACTGCCCCGGGCAGACCCTTCCTGATTTGCATAGAAAAAGGAAAACGAGATCGCTTCCATAATGATATCTTTCATATATATGCGCTCAATCTGAATGTCCTCAACCATTCCGCCGCGCCCACGTGCGCTTTTGAAGCGAAGTCCAATGTCCGTTCCGATAAACGTACAATCCGACACACGCACATGCCGCACTCCACCGGACATTTCACTGCCAATTACAAACCCGCCATGACCGTGATACACCGTGCAATTCCGAATGGTGATGTACTCCGATGGAAGACCCAGTTCACGGCCTTCGGCATCCTTGCCTGATTTCAGACAGATCGCATCATCACCGACATCGAATACACTATTCTCCACCACCACATGACGGCAGGATTCAACGTCCAGCCCATCTCCATTCTGAGAAAACCACGGATTTCGCACACTCACGTTACGAATGGTGACATGCTCAGATGCCCAGGGATGCAGATTCCATGCAGGCGAGTTCTGGAACGTTGGACCGTCCAGCAATACCCGTTTGCATCTGCGCAAACTGACCATGTTGGGGCGTAAAAAGTCTCTGACTTCTTCATAGGCAGCGACATCACGTACCTGCTCCTGATGCAATCGATTTGCAATGGTGCCGCCCTCAAGTGCAGCTGTGGTAGGCCACCAGATTTCTTCATCTCCGCCGGATTGCTCTACAACACCACCGGAAGCGACCAATTGGTTCCATTGTGAAGTGGTCATTTTGGAGCGTTTCACCGGGCGCCACGCTTCCCCGCCCCCATCCCATATCCCCTCACCAGTAATCGCAATATCCTCCAGTTGATCACCATCGATCGGGGATTGGCAACGTACCACCTGCCAGCCTTCGAAGCTTGATGCAATTAATGGGTATTGATCAAAATCTCGGCTAAACGTAACCAGTGCCCCTTCTTCCACATGTAGTTCGATCCGGCTGCGCATTACAATCGGACCTGTGAGCCATACCCCGGCAGGAATGACGATTCTCCCACCTCCTGCTTCAGCACATGAAGCGATGGCAAGTCGGAACATCTCCGTATTATCTGTTACGCCGTCTCCAACAGCTCCATAGTCTGTAAGCTGAAAATCCTGAGCAGGGATGACGGGCAACTTAGCTTCATAAGCTCGAACATCGGACTGGGCACTTGCTCCTGTCGACATTGGGGAGTGATATGTATTCATCGTGCAGAATCATCCTCTCTACATGTAATGGAATTGTTATGGGATCAATACATCGCTTTTACTTTCCTTACTTACGTTCAAACGGACGCTCTCTCGCTCCATCATATCAATGGCATGACGTGTAGGGTTGAGCTTTCTTGCCATGTACACGTGGAACTTGATGCTATTTGTTTTGTTAATCAGAGTCATAAATCAAACATCACTTTCAGTATACTCTATACAACTATTCCAAAGGTTGGAAAGCAACTAGGAGAATAGATTCATTTTTCTATCAGGATTCGTCACAAGGGGTTTAGTAACATGACAGATATATAACATATTTTCTGGCTATAGCCCTAGGTAACCTATTACTTATGTCATGTTTTATCACAAACCAATTGCCATAAGCAGGATGACTATGTATGATTAAATAACTAGTTTCAATTTATTCCTTATTATTCCTTTTACACACAGACGTTGCAGAAAGGATGGGGTGTACTCTTGATTGAATTTAGGGGTGTCCAGAAACATTTCGGTCATTTTCATGTCCTCAAGGATATCCATCTTCACATTGAAGAAGGAGAAGTCGTCGTCATTATCGGACCTTCCGGCTCCGGCAAAAGCACGTTACTCCGCTGTATTAACCGCCTGGAGACCATTACCGAAGGTGAACTTGTCGTCAGTGGGATTCCTCTACATCAGAAAAAGGTGGACATTAACCTCTTCCGCCGTGACATCGGCATGGTATTTCAACACTTCAATCTTTATCCTCACAAAAAAGTCATCGATAACATTACCCTTGCACCCATGAAGGTGCGCAAACAACCCAAAGAACAGGCAGCCGCAACAGCAATGAAGTATCTGACCCGGGTGGGCATTGCCGACAAAGCAGACAGTTATCCCTCCCAGTTGTCCGGTGGACAGCAACAACGGGTAGCCATCGCCAGAGGACTCGCTATGGAGCCCAAAATCATGCTTTTTGACGAACCTACCTCTGCTCTCGATCCCGAGATGATCGGGGAAGTCCTCGATGTTATGCGTTCCCTTGCCCATAATGGCATGACCATGGTCGTTGTTACTCATGAGATGGGATTCGCCCGCGAAGTTGCGGACCGGGTCATCTTCATGGACGAAGGCCGAATTGTAGAAGAGGCCAACGCTGCTGAATTTTTTGACAACCCCAGAGAAGAACGAGCACAGCAATTCCTGAGCCGTCTGATTCATCATTAAGAATAATCCACTATTCCATTTTGAAAGGGGTCTTTTATTCATGAAGAAATTATTGAAATGGCCATCATTTATGCTTGTCCTCATTCTCTCCCTTGTATTGTCAGGTTGTAGCACAGGTACAGATACACCTTCAGCGAGCGGTGGTGGCGATGCTGAGGCGAAAGGCACGATTGAGCGGATTAAGGAACGCGGCAAGCTCATCGCCGGTGTGAAATACGATACGAAGCTGTTTGGCTTGAAAGATCCTGCAAGTGGCAACGTTGAAGGGTTCGATATTGATATCGCCAAAGCACTCGCCAAACAGATCCTTGGAGATGAGACCAAGGTCGAACTGAAAGAGGTCACTTCCAAGACACGTATTCCCATGCTGCAAAATGGAGACATCGACATCATCATTGCCACAATGACAATTACGGATGAGCGTAAGGAACAGGTAGATTTCAGTGATGTTTATTTTGAAGCAGGCCAATCCCTGCTGGTGAAAAACGACAGTGCGATTACCGGCCTAGAAAGCCTCAGCGGGGTGAAAGTACTCGCGGTGAAAGGCTCCACATCCGCTCAGAATATTCGCGAGAAAGCCCCGGATGCTGAGGTGCTTGAATTCGATAACTATCAGGATGCATTCACTGCTCTCAAAGCAGGTAAAGGCGAAGCGCTGACTACAGATAACATCATCCTCATCGGTATGCAACAGACGGATAACAGCTTCCAATTGGTTGGTGGCAATTTCACAAGCGAACCTTATGGTATGGCCATTCGCAAAGGTGACACTGCCTTCGTGGAGGAAGTCAACACGCTGCTCAAAAGCATGAAAGACAGTGGGGAATATGACACTTTACATGAGAAATGGCTGGGCGCGAAGCCCGAGTAACCCGAATTAAGATAGGTAAGCGGCGAATTCGTCTGCTGGATGCGAAGCATGAGCAGACGTAATCGCCGTTTCTACATCTGGAGAACGGAGGCTTCGCCTATATGGGCACATTGGATTTCAGCGTACTAATGCGACACTCGGATCGTTTTCTGGAAGGGTTCCTGAATACGATTCAAGTGAGCATTATGGCTCTCATTGGCAGCTTTATCCTTGGCGCGATCCTGGCTATCTTTCGGATATCCCCTGTGAAACCGCTGAACTGGATTGGCACGGCTTTTGTGGAATTTATCCGAAACATCCCATTACTTTTGGTTGTGTTTTTCTTCTATCTTGGACTGCCTGCACTAGGCATCTCGCTGGATGGATTTGTCTCCGGTACTCTGGGTCTGACCATCTACACCGCCGCTTTCATTGCCGAAGCGATCCGAGCGGGCATTCAGACGGTCCCGCGTGGACAACTGGAAGCAGCAAGGTCTTCCGGCTTGTCCTATGTACAGGCCATGAACCTTATCATTCTGCCCCAGGCCATCAAGATTGTACTGCCGTCCATCGGCAACCAGTTCATCAATTTGGTCAAAAACTCATCCATTCTTGCCGTTGTCGCCGGTATGGATCTTATGTATTTTGCCGACTTGGTTAACTCGGATACGTTCCAGCCGCTAAGTGTGTACACCATTGTTGCGCTGTTCTATCTGGTGCTGACACTACCACTCAGCTTCCTGGTACATTATATGGAGCGCAGGTTTGGACAGAGCGATGCAGAAGCGCGCAGCACCAAAGGCAAACCGAAAAAGAACAAACCGGCAGGTCAGGTCACCATGTAACAGATTGACTTGTACCTGCGCAGATTTTTAGGGAAATATATTGGCTTGTCCATGCCCCATCTATTGATCTTCGATATTTCATTCCTGCATACAGAAGGAGGCTAATAAAATATGGACTTTAGCGGGGCCTATGCGTGGCCCAACCTTCGTTTTCTGCTTCATGGATTCCTGATTACCCTGCAGGTAGCAGGGCTATCCATTATATTCAGCTTTGTGCTTGGCACTGTGCTGGGTACAATCCGATTTACCCGTATCCCTGTTCTGTCACAGATCGTCGCAGTGATCGTGGATACGATCCGGAATCTGCCGCTGCTGCTCATCATTTTCTTCATCCACATGGTACTTCCACAGCTCGGGATTAAAATGTCCGTCTTCTGGTCCACAGTTGTTGGACTGAGTCTGTTTGAAGGCGCGATGATCGCCGAGATCGTCCGTAGCGGTCTGAAATCCGTCGAGCGCGGTCAGGTGGAAGCTGCCCGCTCCTCGGGCCTGAGTTACATGCAGACTCTCGGTGGCATCATCATGCCACAGGCGCTACGCCGCATGTCCCCGCCGATGGTCAGCCAGTTCATCTCACTCCTGAAGGATACTTCACTGGCGATCATCATCTCTCTGCCGGAGCTGATGCACAACGTGCAGATCCTTGGCGGTCAAAGTTTTGATTACATTATCCCGGCCCTGCTGCTCGCAGCCGTATTGTATTTTGCCATCAACTACGCGCTATCCATTGTCGCAAGACGACTTGAGGCACGGATGAATTGAATGACTGAATGAATGAAGCGCTGAGAATAAGGCATGAGATAATACGAAACATGAAGGAGCATGACGGAACCGAGACCCCATGATTGATCAGATATGAAGAAATGAACTTGAAGGAAAGAACCTAATAGATGAAAAGAATGAAAGCGCCCCAAAGACTCTAAACCCACCTATGTAGTGGATTTGGAGTCTTTGGGGCTACAGTTATGCTCATCAATTCACAAGCTTCCCACCAATTTCTAACGAACTGAGGGAAGCTTATTTAGCCTTTTTCGGGACATTGCCTAATCTAACGAATCATAGACGCTCTATTCTTCCGATTTACCCCACTTTTACCCCCTATTACAGGGTTTTGAGTAAAATAACTTCGCTGAGATTCGTTACATTTTTCATTTCAGCTTATAGCCCCGAATTTAGACGTTTCAGGTTCGTTAAAACTTACGCCACCACCGCGAATTAAATAAACATCCACTTTCACTATTAATGATTCACCCGATTCACCCAATTCGTCCACAATCAGCTCATCCGCTAGATCGCCGCTCCGTTGTGACGTAATTCCGCCTGTAACAGCTCGATTGGCAGATCAACCGGGTCCAGCTTCATCTTCACTGTGAGTGCAGCAGCTGTTCCTGCGGCCTCCCCGGTAGCCATACAGCTTGGAGTCAACCTTGTCGTTGCATGCGCCTCATGTGTGGTGGAGATGCAGCGTCCTGCCGCCAGCAGATTGCGGATATTGCGAGAGATCAGACAGCGATACGGAATATCGTACGCCCCATCCCCCTCTATAAAGGCAGCCACAACACCTTGACCCGAAGGGTCATGAATATCAATCGGATAACCACTTCTGGCAATCACATCGTCAAATTTCCGTCCTGCAACTACATCCGCTTGTGTCAATGCATACTGCCCAATGATCCGTCTCGATTCACGAATACCAATCTGCGGCGCTACTGCCGAGATCGAAGCCCGTTCGAATCCAGGCACATCACGCTGCAAAAACTCAGCGATCATCAGCACCTGTTTCCGGCCTTCCTGCTCCGCAGAGGTCAGATCCTCGGCATCCGTCGCATCGAGCCCCTGCACCCGGGTACAATTAATCAGCACTTCATCCTCTGCCGGTCCGGTAAAAAACAACACCTGGTCGCGATTAATCGGCACACCTGCTTTTTTCCACTGGGAATAGAAACCACTCACCCCGGTTAACGGAATGCTGTCCAGTTCAGCAAAAGGAGTTTTCACATAGAAGTCCTCCGGGTGCTCCAGCATGTATTGTTTCACTCGTCCAAGATCGACACCACGCATGCGGAATTTCATGGTCATTGGCTGTGACTGATGGTCGCCGTCTCGTCCTTTTGCCACAGAAGCACCCGCAAGATAAGCCAGATCCGCATCACCGCTTGCATCCACAAATACATTCGCCTGGAACTCCTTTCTTCCAGATTTGTTGGTCACTCGCACCGCTTCCACCCGATCCTCTACAACGACCACCTCGTCCACAAAGCTGTGCAATAACAGCCGGACACCTGCCTCCTGTAACATCTCTGCTGCAACCACCTGAAAGATGGCTGGATGGTACGGCGTGACGGTATGAACAAATCCAACCGTATCGCGCAGATGCCCCGGGGAGCCGCCACGTGCCTGCAAACGATCTACAATCTCCTGCGCAATACCTTTAATAACCTGCTCACCGCGCTCCGTATGGAAAGTCATCCAGGGATAGACCATAGCGGCGGTTGACATCCCGCCCACGAATCCATATCGCTCCACCAACACTGTTCGTATCCCCTGCCGTCCAGCCGCAATGGCTGCCGCTATACCCGCAGGACCCCCTCCCACAATAACGACATCTGCTTCTTCCTTTTTCATGCTCATCCGTTCACGCAAATGTTGTCCCTCCTTCGTTCTATTGCACGTATTACACGGCTTACTCTTTCAGTCCCGTCATGGCAACCCCTTCAATGAAGCGCCGCTGTGCCAGAAAAAAAACAATTAACAGTGGCAAGGTTGCCATGACGGTGGCACTCATCAGATATTGCCAGGCTGTACCCACTTCATCTGTAAACAGGGATAATCCAAGCGGCAGCGTCATTAGATCACGCGAGTTAATGAAGATCAACGGATCAAAAAACTCATTCCAGATCGTCACAAACGTAAAGATCGTCAGCGTAGCCATACCCGGCTTGGCAATGGGCAGCATAATTCGCGCATATATTCGGAATCGGTTACAGCCGTCCATCATCGCCGCTTCCTCCAGCTCCGTTGGCACCGTAATGAAGAACTGCCGCATCACAAAGATGCCAAATACACCACCCGCGCCAAAGATCGGCAATAATATCAGCGGAAGATGGGTATCAATCCACCCCAGCTGCCGCATGAACAGAAACATCGGAATTGCCGTCACCTCATGGGGGATCATCATCGCACTCAGCAGGATGAGAAATACCACATTGCGTCCCTTGAACGGAATTTTGGCAAATGCATACCCTGCGAGGGAAGCAAAGAATACAGTTCCTAGCACAACCAAAGCAGAAATGTAGATACTGTTCCAATAAAAACGGTGAAACGGAATCAATTGAAAGACATCGATATAGTTCTGAAATCGGAATGTTTCCGGTATCCACTGCGGTGGATAGGTGAATATGCTCTGGGGTTCCTTGAATGATGTCGATATCATCCAGATAAATGGCACAATCATAATGAGGGAAATCAGAGTCAGCAACAAATACGTCCCCAGAGTACTTCCTATCTTCCGCCCCGAAGGACTAGGCATCGCCTTCATTGAATACCCACCTCTTTCGGAGCTGCCATTGCAGCAGCGTCAGAATTAGCACGATAAAGAACAGTACATATGCGAGAGCAGAAGCATAGCCAAACTGAAATAACTTGAATGCTTTTTCCCAGATATAATAAACCAATACCTTGGTGCTGTTGCTCGGCCCGCCCTGTGTCATCACATAGATCTGCCCGAATACTTTGAGTGAACCAATCACGGTCATGACTACGGTCAAAAACACGGTTGGCGTGATCATGGGCAGTGTGACGTGAAAGAAAGTTCCCCTCTTGCCCGCCCCGTCTAATGTTGCCGCTTCGTACAGCGAACGCGGTACCTGCTGAATGGCTGCTATGAACAGCACCATGTTCAGACCTACATTTTTCAGCACACTTGTCACGATAATCGCTGGCATTGCCAGATCCTGATTGTAAAGCCAAGCCGGACCCTTGATGCCCAGCATCAACAGAAGCTGATTAATCAATCCAGACTCAGTCGCATACATCAGCTTCCACACGATGGCCCATACGATCAATGAGGTCATGACCGGAACAAAGATCGCTGTTCGGAAAATTCCGATGCCCCGCAGATTTCTGGACAGCAACAACGCAAGCAACAGGGCGAGCACAATATTAAGCGGCACCAGCCCCGCTGTGAAATAAACTGTATTGGCGAGCACTTTCCAGAACATCGCGTCTGTCATAATATTCCGGTAATTATCCAACCCAATAAAATGATGATCCCCCAGCAGCGGCCAATCGGTCAGGCTCATGTATAACGCGAGACCCATGGGAAATAACAGCAGCAGGGTAAACCCAAGCACCATCGGCGATACAAACAGCCAACCTGCGATCTGGGCCTCTCTGGCGAGCGGTCCCCCTCTTTTGCGCTTGTGTGAATGGGTCAATCAGGCCTCCCCCTTTTAATAAAATTTCCTCCGAAGCTGAACTCTGCGACGATTCTATACAAGGGGCTGTCTCAAAAGGAATGATCCCCCTCGCTCCAAGCGCTATCGGATCGACCGCATCTTATAAGGCAGATTTTTAAAGAATGCACTGGGTAACGAATCTCAGTCATGTTATATCTCTATAAAATGTCGCCAGAACCTTGGAAATCGACCAAATGGACGAAATAACGTCTCTCTGATTCCTTAAACTTCAGATCCGTACAAATGGGCGCGAATAACATGTCCTCGATTCGTTAGAACGAATGAATGCTAACATGGGGTGCCCCCCGTGATTCACGTGACTTTCAACTTATATAGTCCGGACGGTTCAGACTGTCCACCGCATTACGGAACCCGTTCACAGCCCTTCGCAACTGCTCCTCCGTGTTGCCTGTCACGACCGCCCCAAGCATGATCGCCTTTACCCCGGTATCGCGCAGCACCCGAACATCCTCCTGCACCAGCTTTCGCTGAGAAGGAACCAATACCGGTACCTGGGCTTGCAAGACCAGACGGCGATACTTGAGCACATCCGCGAAGCTGAGCGGTGTACCATATTCTTTTCCAGGTACAATGGATGCCTCCAGAGCAGTGAACCCGAAGTGAGCTGCCGATTTTACCAGGGAAGCATCATATTCTTCATTGATCGCAAACGTTGGGTCCAGCCCCAAGTCATTCAACATGAAAGATGGCAAGTGATGTGCATAGATGGAAGAGAAATCAAAACCCAGTCCGGAAAGCCTCTCCACATCCTCTCGCCTTGCTCCATCAATACTGCCAGAAGGTACGACCCCAAGCGGACCACCAAACTCACTGCGGATCGCCCGAAACACCTCGGCGTACATGTCCAATGGACCAAAATGATTCCCGCTGGCGCGATGACCAACATTATAATGCACCTTCAGTGCATCAGCGCCCTCTTCCATGGCTGCCCGTGCCAAAGCAATATCATTCTCAGGCAGGCTGATCACCAGCGACAGCGGTTTCTGTTCAAGTAATTCTTTGAATTTGCCCATCGTTCTCACCTCCGGTTTCGATCAAATGATTTAGGGTTGCAACACACTTTGGATCTCTTCCTGTATTTGTTTCAGGTTATCCTCAGCTGTCGCTGTCTTTGCAAACAGTCGGTCAAATCCCTGCAATACCGCATTGTCGATATCCTGCCAACGGATATGACCGGGAATTAAGCGCGCTTTTGGCATTTCATCAATGACCGCCTGCACGATATGCTCTTTGCTCGGGTTATTCGGCTGAAGAATGAATGCATCTGAGTTCAGAACAGAGGTACGCGGAGGCACAAAGTAGGTGGCTGTCGCCTGAATTCCCTGCTCACTGGCAAAATACTTCAACAGTTTCTTCGTTTCCTCTGGATGTTTGCTGTCGTTGAACATGGCATATCCGGCCTGCCCCAGCATTGGCACACTGCCTTGAGAACCGGAAGGCATAGGAGCGATGCTCCATTCAAAATCCGTAATCTCCCTTGCTTTGGAAACATAGCTGTAATTATCGAAGAACATGCCCACATTACCCGCATCAAAGCTGACCTGTTCGCCCGCCTTCGGGTGTGATTCATCGGTGAACATCATGCGTTCCAGCAATTCAAAAGTCTGTACGCCATAGGCATCGTTCCAGGTGAACGTTGTCATGCTTTCGTCGAATGGACCGCTTCCATTGGACCAGGAGTAGGAGGAAAGCACCGCCCAGGTCTTCCAGTCGCGAAAAAAGTTGGCGCCATAGACTCGGTTGGTCGCATCCTTGCTGGTAATGGCTTTGGCGGACTCTTCGAACTGTTCCCATGTCCATTGTCCTTGGGTAGCAAGTGTGTTTGGATCAGTCAGGCCGGCTTGATCGAATAGCGATTTATTGTAAAACATGACCACCGGAGGTGTAGAAAAAGGTAATCCCAGCAGTTGATTGCCATCACGGAACAAATCCAATGTACTTGGAATATAATCATCCAGCTTAAACTGTGCATCATCTTTAAACTCAGATACATCGGCCAGAATGTGGTTGGACTTGAATTGTGGTATCATTCGCTCCGATACCCAGGCGAGATCGGGAAGAGAGCCTCCGGCGGCAAGCACCGAAATCTTTTGCTGGTATTCTGCGAAAGGTACGGATTCCATCGTTACTTTGATGCCTGGATTTTCCTTTGTGAAGTCATCGATCAACTTGTTGTACACATCCATATGCGCCTGATTGCCCCACATCATGAACTTCAGCTCGACCTCTCCATTCTCTCCGCTTGAACTGCCAGATTCACTGCCGGAATTGGAGCTTGTGCACGCGATTGAAGCCATCATCATGAATATAAAAACCAGTATCAGTCCTGCTTTTTTCATGGAAATCCCCCTTATGGACGTCGTGGTATATATGTGCAACCAAAGTATAACGAAAGCATCGTTCCCCCTTAAATCACGTCAACTACAGAAATGGTATGGTTTTTCAAGAGATACTGAATCGGTCTCGATATTCTCCTGCGGTCCATCCCACCTGCTGCTTGAACACCAACATGAAGTGTTTGGGGCTCTGATGCCCGGATAACCGTGCCACATCATAGATTTTGAGACCCGTATTGATCAGCAACCACTTGGCCCGCTCCATACGTGCCTCTGTGATGTATTCGGAATAATTGATGCCTATTTCGTTCTTGAACAATTGGCTTAAATAAGTAGGGTTCAAGTTAACAAGATCGGCTATCGTCTGAAGTCGCAGATCTCCATCGGGATGTTGCTTGATGTGCTCCTTCACATCTCGGATAATCTTCCGTGTATCTCCACCAGCGTGTTCTGTTTTGCCAGATGGCTCAGGGATAGAAAGAGTTGTAATACCGTATCTGCGATCCAGCAGCAATTGAATCTTTTGTATGCATAATGCCAGTTCATAACGATCGATGGGCTTCAACAGGTAGTTCAACACCCCGAACTCCATCGCTCTGCGTGCATATTCAAACTCGCCGTAGCCGCTAATGATGAGCATTAGCAATTCAGGGTACATGTCTCTTGCTTTGCTTACCAAAGTTAGTCCGTCCATTTCACGCATGCGGATATCCGTGATTAACACGTCCGGCACCTCACATCTCAGAAAATCCAGCGCCTCGGTACCGCTCGACGCTTCGCCCGTTACCTGAAACTGAGAAGACACTTGTATGATCAGCTCCCTCAGTCCCTGACGGATGACCGTCTCATCCTCTACAAGCAATACTTTATACATGCGCTTCAATCCCCTTTCGGTAGAAGTTGAATGGATATCGTGACCACCAGTCCCTGCCCGGGACTTCCATCAATGCTTAGGCTGCCGCCTTCTCCATACATGAGGCGAAGCCTCTGAGCGATATTGTTAAGCCCCAGACTGTCCCCGGCATGGCAACGTAATGCCTCATTGGATGGCTGTTTTGATATGGACTCATTTAACTCGTCAATCTTTGCCTGAGTCATACCCTTACCGTTGTCTCGCACGCTAATCAGCAACTCATGGTCGAATTTCAAGGCAGATACCCAGATTACTCCTCCATTTTCCTGCCCTTCAATGCCATGGTAGACTGCATTTTCCACCAGCGGTTGCAATACCAGCTTGGGAATCAAATACTCGGCTATCCCTTCTTCGATATCATAGATAATCTCTAACTTGCCGTCGTAACGTACCTGCTGAATGCGTACATAGGATTGTACAAAAGCAAGTTCTTCTCCAAGTGGAACCATCCGGTCCACCTTATCAATCGTATAACGCAGCAGCTTGCCAAGCGCCGTCACCATGTCCGATACCTCAGCATGCTTCTGGCGAATGGCCATCATGTTAATGGACTCCAGCGTGTTATATATAAAATGGGGATTCATCTGGCTTTGCAACGCTGACAACTCTGCCTCCCGCTCTTGAATGCCCAGCAGAAACACCTCATTGAACAGCCGATGAATCTCTTTCATCATTCGGTTAAAGCCCCGGCTAATCTGTCCGAATTCATCACTGCTGAAGTGTGCTACACGCTGGCTAAAATCTCCCTGCTCCACCCGAATCATGTGGTGCTTCAGTCGAATCAGCGGCCGGGTGATACGATAAGATAACAGAACCGCCAGAATCGCTATACCCGCCATACATAACACAGCGAACCATATTGTGAAGGTGAGCATCTCACCCGACTCCTTTTGAATCACAGCAATAGGTGTAAGACTGATCACCGAAAGCCCGGAATAGCTGGAATGGTGTTTTACATAGAGATAAGACTGCCCATCCAGAATAACTTTTTGGTTTCCTGCATAGCTTTGAAGCTGTCCCTGCATTAGCAACTGGTCGTACGCAGACATCCCTCCGATTGAGGTCCGTTCGAACAGCAGACGCTGCTTGCTGTCTACAATCATCAGGCTTGCATCTTGCTCATAATTCAGATTGGATAACAGTTGACCGAAGGCCTCCAGACGGATATCAATCAGAATGTAACCCAATCGCTGGAGCGTGCCCGGATCTCGAAGCACTCTGCCCACCGATATATACGATTCTTGCTGACCGCCCGTGTAATAGCCGGGTTGATGCGGAGGAAGCAGACGCCATGTCCCTTCCGAGTCTTCAAGCTCTGCAAACCAATCATCCTGCCTACTGTCCCATACCGGCTTGACCGCCAGTGAATCGAGATTGGAGAACAAAATACCGCTGTTGCTGATCAGATGAATTCCCCGAATCTCGGGCCGGTCATAAGCTTGACCCGATGTGTAAAGCTTCATTTTCAGATAATCCTCAGACCTCGCCCATGTTCCCGACCCCATTGAAGCGTTGTATTTGCCCAGAATGCCAAGCACCATCTGATCGTAAAGCGGCAAGAGCGACAACCGCTCATAGTCCTTCAGCAGCCGATTCAGATTGGCGTTAATCTGGCGAACCATATCAATGGTGAACTGCTCGGTCTTGCGATCCATCGTCTTCGAGAAATGCTTGTAGTTCATCAATCCCTGCAAACTTAGCGGCAGCAACGTCAGCGCCAGGAACAACAGGAGCAACTTGGTGCGCAGATTTACATTTTTTCCAAAAAAAATGCGTACCTTGTCCATCATTTCCGTTCATCCCTCCCTCTCCCGATCATTGTATGAGCCCCCTTCACTGATCAATCTGGATATAACTGGGGTCATCATATCCAGTTTTAATGATCATCCGCTATCCTGCCAATCCTGGAATTGGTACGGAATTTCAAGTTATCCGCATAGGTTTCAGGGTGAACGCCAAAAAGCCGACTGTATCGCTACAGTCGACTACGCTATTTCTATAGAACACTAATTAGACCAAAAAACCGACTGCATTATGCAATCGGTTGTCTGTTCCTGAGATGGCTTTTATATTTGAATCGATTATATTCATTAATAAGCTCGTCCAGTACCATGGACTGTCGGAGGACTTTGTTGTCCTGCATGCCATGGTTCTCCGCCAAACGACTCAACTCTTGCCTGTTCCGTTCGATTTTATCTGTGATCTGTATCGGTTCACTCACAGCATGCACCCCCTCTTTGTATAACAGTTTAGGATACATTGCCAAAAAATTCATATTTTATTCCTTTGCAGAATAAAATATTTATTTACATAGAGATACTTTCAACATCAAGCAATTTGCATAGAGAGTTGACGTCTCTTCTTTTCTACAAGATGTGGGCAAAGAAAATTATAACATGTCTACATATCGTATTCGAGAATACGCGAATCCTTTACCGTTAAAGTGCGTTATGGACATATTATCCATTTTACCCTAAGTATCTCTCGCACCTTTCTCTCACGAGAAGTTAATAAATTTATCGAAAAGTAATCTATTTGTATAGGTAATTTTCATCACCGTTCTGCATACCAAAATAACGAAGTCTGTAGCCCTCTCGATAACGAACACGTAATGGATTAATGAAGGAGTCATTCTCAAACTCAATGTAACCTGTTAAATAGAGTAGGATCAGATATTCCTCAAAACATTGATTGCCAAGAGTTATCTCACTCTCTTCCATCCCATAAAATACATCGATCTCAAGAGTTAATAGAAGAGAAAATCCTCGCACAGTGGATCTGATTATCCATGCAAATTCCAGTGGCTCATGGATATCTTCATCCTTGTTCAGGCTAATTAATTGCTTGGTTCCCCTCTCATCCTTAAATACATAAGCTGCAACCGCCTGATCAAATCCCGCATGAGGGTCGTTGCGTAAGTCGGAAAACTCTTCTAAATCCACCTTCTCAGCGTAGTATTTCTTGGTTAGTCGATCATGAATTTGCTCTAAAGTGAATGGATTAGGGATGTTCAACGTCATATATTTGTCGTAAAGCTTCTGAATATCAATATGCAATGATAAATCCTCTTTTCGTTATGAATGATTTAATGGACATTACAAATAAGCGTCCCATCTCCAGATCCGGAAATAAGACGCATGTTAGTGTGGGACCTTAATTAACTGACTGATTAAGTTCTAGTATCCTCCCAAACCGTGATTAAAAACTGCATTTATAATAGAGTTTATACCGCCAGTTAAACTAGAGAACATGATGAACGAACTAAACAGTGTTAATACTAATTTTGCTTTTTTTATCATATCGACCGTAAACCTCCTTGATAAGACTTGTATATTGGAACTCTACTGAATCAGAAGCCTGAACTCTGTATTCTTCAAATAAACCCACACAATAAATTATGGTAGAGTCATCTTTGATCTTATGGGCAGATTTCAGACAGGTAAGTAGGTTCCTAAATCCTTCATGAAATCTTTCTTTGGATAACTGATAGAATGCTAATTCAGCCCAAAATTTAGTATATCTATCATCCTTTATTTGATCATTATAACTACTCTCATATTTACGATCGTCATATAACATATGAATATATAGGTCGAATCTTCTTAGGGCGTGGTCAACATTCAAATTATATAAATTAGCCGCTTCCATAACCTTAACCAGACCAAGAAGGGTTTCATTTTCATTCTCTTCAATAAAATCTAAATAGGAATTTAGTGAATCATAATTACCCATCATCAATTTGTACAGATAAGTATTAACTTCAGCCCAATCTTTGTATCTTTCAACAAATTCTTGATCCTCTGAAGTAGGGTCTTCAATAATAATATTTGAATAGAACGAAGTATACTCTAGTGCCCTTTCATACTCTTTACGTTCTCCCCATACTGTTGCAATTAATAAGTAAGCATAGTATTTATAAGTAAATAACGGGTGTTTGGAGGCTCTAATAAACTCCAATCCCTTTTTTTTATTTTTGTATTGTTCCAAAAATTTGACCCGTTGCAACAGTTCTTCAGCTAACTGGAACACTTTATCCCAGTGACATATCCCACCATATGTATTAGCCAACTCCCTTATCGCATCCAGCTGCCTCTCCTCATCCAGCCGATTAATATATGGCTCAAAATGCACAGCGGCCCGCAGGTTATCATGCTGGTCCTGGCCAAGAGATAACGTGAAGATACGATACTGGCACAGAGCCAGACGTTCCGAGTGTTGATATTTCTCACACTCCGCCACACATTCGTACAACATCCGTGCAGCCTTCGTCTGTCCACGTTCAAGCATGCCTTCCGCCATCTCGAACAATTCCGAGATATACGAGCGGTCATCCGTCACTTCCTGGATAACCTTATGAATACATTCCAGCTTGTCCAATTCAGCACAGCGTTGCAGGAATGGTTCCAGTCTCCTCCAATGAGGTGCCGATTCCACGAAACATTCAGCCCCATAAATCTCGTAGAAATACCCCTCTTCCAGCTTCATGCCTTGGGTAATCAGATCCAGTTGCGCCATAGCGATGGGCCGAGTCCCCTTAATAATTGCGCTAAGCGTTCCAGCGTTAACTCCCGATATATCGGCAAAATACTGCAGGGTGTACCCCTGTTTCCTGATGTAGTCCTCAATATATGAGCGTATCGTAGTTGTAGGTTCCATGTATCCCACCTCCACAATGAAAATCCATAATTTTGAATTTATATGATAAGCACAATTTTAATCCTAAATTTTACAGCGGTCAATAAAAATCGTGGCAATTCCCTTCACATTTATGCAAGGAGGCCTCGCTGTTCCTGCTTATAGAAAAAATCCATTAGAAGAATCCGTGAGAACGTGATACATTTAATCCAACTTACATATCCTACTATTTCAATAGGATTATACGACACAGATACTATCAATTCAGTTCGAGGAGAAGGTCAGATGAAATTTGCCTTGTTTAGTCTCATGATGAATCTGCCTAATGCCGTAACCGGGGAAGCTCTGACAACTCAGCAGAAATTCCATAATATATTAGAGCAAGCAAAGCTGGCTGAACGACTGGGTTTCGATGCCTATGGAATCGGTGAACGACACGGTGCGCCGTTTCTATCTTCCTCGCCACCTGTCGTATTAACGGCAATAGCCGCAGCAACCACACGCATTCGGTTACTAACCACCGTTACTGTTCTTAGTATACTTGATCCAGTCCGGGTTGCCGAGGATTATGCCACGTTGGATCAATTATCGGACGGACGGCTGGAGATGATCATCGGGAAAGGCAATGACCCTCGGCACTATCCGCTGTTTGGCATAAGCGAAGAGGAACAATGGGACTCACTCGATGAACGCTACCATCTGCTAAGACGGCTGTGGTCTGAAGAGAATGTAACCTGGCAGGGAACGTATCGCCCTCCGCTTGATGGAGTGACCACGTGGCCCAGGCCGCTTCAGCAATCCATCCCAATCTGGCATGGTAGCGCGTCCAGCACGGTCTCGACGGAACTCGCTGCCAAATATGGCGAGCCGCTCTTCACGTCGAACTCTTTTCACCCGCAAGCCAAATACAAAGCGTTGATTGATCATTATCGGGAACGCCTCGATTATTATGGTCATGATCCGCAGCAAGCAGTGATTGGCTCTGGTGCCGGCAGCCTC
Organism: Paenibacillus sp. FSL P4-0176; assembly: GCF_037975265.1. NCBI lineage: Bacteria > Bacillati > Bacillota > Bacilli > Caryophanales > Paenibacillaceae > Paenibacillus > Paenibacillus sp. FSL P4-0176. The sequence goes on along the minus strand of NZ_CP150242.1, from coordinate 430,122 downwards.
TATCTTGCGGATACGGGCGAAGAAGCCATTCGCCGTTATAAGCCATATTATGAAGCGTTCCATGCCACTGCCGCCGCACAGCATAACCAGTCCCCCTTCACCGATCTGGAGGATAACATTGCACGAGGCCCTGTGTTAATCGGCAGTCCGGAGCAGATCATTGGGAAAATTCTGGACTATCATGCCGCTTACGGACATCAGGTGCTGAGTATCAGCGTAGATGGACTGACGCATAGCGAGCAACTGGAGCAAGTGGAGCGTTTTGCCAAGGAAGTTGCCCCTGTATTACGCCGCGAACTGCCCAGTTCGGTATGGAATGAACCCCCGGTGTTAACCCAGCACTCATCCTTCCTTTCCTCTAATGTTACAAATTCATGGCCCACAGCCATCTCACCTATATTCCAGGTCTAACAATCTCCCACGTACAATATACATGGGCTCCTTCCAGGGTGATTCCTACGAATCGCCCTCTTCCCTCTTCCTCCCACTTGTATCGCGACTATCCCTATATCTACTTGGACTGAATGCCTTCCAACAATGAACGAAGCATCAGATCTACAAACGCATCATCCATCGCTTCCCCCGTCACTAACATACGATAGAACACCGGCCCATAGATCAGATCAATGTACAGTCCAATGTCCACCCCTGCCTTCAATTCGCCGCGCACCACACCCTTCTCCAGAATCCCCCAAGCTTCACGCCGACGTGGTTGGATGTATCTTGTACGGTATTCTTCGGCGAGCCCTGCATCCGACTGCCCTTCCCCAATAATCTGTGTAATCACTTTTCCTTCCCGACTGGTCAAAAAACGAACCAGATTACTCGCATGTATGCGTATATCCTCCAATACCGACCCTGTATCTGGCACTGGCAATCTTGCCGTTGCCGCAGACATATATCCGTCCATGATGACAGCGCCTTTATTCGGCCACCATTTGTAGATAGTGGCTTTGCTCACCTGTGCACGTTCAGCAATCTTCTCGATTGTAACCACCCCGAATCCGTGCTCCAACAACAACTCATACGATGCTGTAAGAATGGCATTCTGGGTTTCCATGTTACGCGGACGTCCTCTTTTGGCAGTCATCTTGAGCCCTCCTGGATGTATAAAATATATTTAATCATCAGTATTTTTCATAAAAACGATACGTTCATTATACTAAACTGCCATGAATACACACAATTCCATCCTCCGCTCACCTTTTCATCCTCATTAACTTTCTCATTAAAATATGTAGAGCCTATTTACAATACTATACGTTTAGTTTATTATATATTTGTAATTAGTGAACACACCGTTTAGTAATTAACGTTTTTAAATATCACCTGTTTATTGGGAATACCAATTTAGAACTGTGGAGGATGATTATGATGGATATGAGACAACAAGTGAAGAAGGCACCTGTACCCACCTGGATTATTTTTTTGCTGGCATCCGCTTGTGGATTGATCGTGGCAAATCTGTATTACGCTCAGACCGTTATCGGTCCGATCAGCATGACAACGGGTCTGTCTTCTGCCGCTGCCGGATTGATCGTAACGTTGACTCAGATTGGTTATGTCATTGGTTTGCTGTTTATCGTGCCGCTCAGTGACATTACCGAGAATCGACGCCTGGTCGTTCTTTTCCTCATCGTACTGGTTGTTGCCCTGATTGCTGCGGCTTTCTCGCCCACTGCTGTTGTATTTCTGACTGCCTCTCTGTTCATTGGTATAGGTTCTGTGGTCGCTCAAATTCTGGTGCCCTATGCGACATATCTTACTTCCGAGGAACAGCGCGGACGGGTTGTTGGCAATGTAATGAGTGGTCTGCTGCTGGGCATCATGCTGGCTCGTCCTGTCGCAAGCTTTATCACCAGCCTCTTCGGATGGCAGACGGTCTTTGTATTCTCCGCCATTGTCATAACACTTCTCATGTTGCTCCTATCACGCGCTCTTCCTGCTCGCCAGCCTGAACCCACCTTGAAATACGGGCAATTAATCGTGTCCTTGGGCACACTGTTCAGAACGATGCCGCTGCTGCGCCGCCGGGCGTTCTATCAGGCCAGTCTGTTTGGTGCTTTCAGCTTGTTCTGGACTACGGTTCCGCTCAGGCTCGCTAACGATTTTGATATGTCACAGCAAGGGATTGCCTGGTTCGCACTGGCTGGTGTCGGTGGTGCTATTGCCGCTCCCATTGCCGGGAGACTGGCTGATCGCGGACTAACACGTATTCTGACAGGTGCTGCCATGGTGATCGCTGCTGCTTCGTTTGGTCTTGCTTATGCGTTCCAGAGTCACTCCACGTTAGCACTGATACTGCTTGTGATCGTGGCGATCACACTGGATATGGCTGTCTCGGGAAATCTGGTGCTGGGTCAACGCATCATCTATTCGCTAGGAAATGAAGCGAGAGGGCGCGTGAATGGCATATTCATGTCGATCTTTTTTGTCGGCGGTGCGATTGGCTCATCCCTTGGAAGCTGGTCTTATGCTAACGGAGGCTGGAGTCTCACAACGCTGATTGGCCTGATTATGCCGCTGCTCGCTTTGGTGTATTACTTTACGGAAAAGAAAGCTGCCGTTATCAGCAATCATCTATAAATGCGATGCCTTCAGGCATCCTTCATAATCAAAAGCGGACTTTTGAACAACCTCTATAACAATTCTTTCATATATAAAGAAGGGCAGAGTGATCTCTAAGATCCGCTTCTGCCCTTTTCCCTTATTTCATGACACTGAATTTTTTGGTCGCTGCCCTAACTCGATCATCCTCGCCCCATACAATGACACCTACCACTTTGGTATCTTCCAATTCCATCGAAGCGATCTCAACTGCATATTGTTCAAAGGCATTGTTGAGCGACTGGCCTGTCTGTGAAAAAACAACATGGCTCAGTCCCCCGCTGTCGTCTGAGCAGAGTTTGGCCAGATTGATCAGTTGATTCTCCCCGGCCTTCAGAATGACAGTGCTATATCGGATGCCGGCATGCTGAACGCCGCTATGATCCAGCACAGGTTGATCAGAATATAACTCCGGCTCATTCAGCGATGCTTGTCCCATTAACAGGGCAGCCACATTAGCGGCGGCGCCAGGTTCCAGATTTTTATCTAGTATAATAGCAATTCTTTTCATATGACTGTATTCACCCTCTGTGTATTTTGTGTAAAACATACCCATGGCATATTGATTCCCTCGCGCAATACTTTGTAGGTCACAAGCCCGTAATGATCAGCGCATAGCTGATTCGTGAGCGCAATGGACTTCTCCGTGTTGTGCATGACCTTCCTGCAAGCTTCAGGGTTGGACGATACGGTGCTGTTCTCTCTATAGGTTGTATCAAGTTCAGATAACAAGTATGTGGTTGCTGGATGATGATAGATAATATCGATCTGATCGGGACATACCGCATGGAAGCCGGATAGAACCAGCGCAGGAATTTTCTCCACAAAGCTCTCAGACACCGCTAGTTCAGAATCCATGATGAAGCTGTTGAGCTTGGGATACGCCCCGGGGACCAGCAAGCAGGATATGATCCCTGATCTCAAGTCTTCCGCAGCCGCTTCAAATTCAGGGTATGGCTTGATACGTTCCGAGTTGCCTAATTTCTTCGCGATATGCATGCTGCAAGTCAGGAATCCTTCATCGTCTCCTAGCGTTCCCAGTATGGCATATTTCTCTTTAACGATCTCCATTTATTTCTATTTCCTCCTTTTTATTTCTAATCCGCTAAAGATCGTATACCAAAAATTTCCTATTGTCAATTAACACTTTAACGCAACATAAATATGTATTTTGGTTCATATTTTTAACCAAAAGGTGTATTCAAAATGGAAAATATTGAGCTATAATGTTATGAAATGAATTTTTACTATATTTAGTATTTTATTGAAAGGGGATATACGAGAACGTATGAAAACCATTGTATACATATCTGATTTCAGGCTTCCAACTGGATTAAACTTCGTTAAACCTTTGCAGAAATTGGCGGATCACAAGAAAATTCTGATTATTGAACGGCATAATTTGCATCATGATGAGGTCCTCAGGGACTTCTTTGACGAAATTAGATATGTCGATCATCTGGAGTCCGTAGATGCCATCCGGGAGCATATGATGCAGATCCGAGAATCCCATTCCATCTCTGCTCTGTTAACGCCGGGTGAGAATGCGATTGAGATCGGTGGTCAGCTCCGTTCCGAGTTCGGGATCCCCGGTATGCAGCGCAATCAGGCTGAGGCTGTTCGCAACAAATGGATCATGAAACAAATGCTGCATCAACGCGGAATTCGGACATCCGAAATTGCCATTGCTCTACATGAACAGGACTATATTCATTTCACTGCTGTACACGGGTTTCCGATTATTGTGAAGCCACTCAGCGGATATGGAAGTATCAATACGTTCAAATTGTCCAGCATGGATGAACTGGTATATTATCTACACCATACAAGACAAGCACAGCAAAGGGATTTGCTGGAGGAATTCATCCACGGTACGGAGTTTCATTGTGATTCCATTGTGTCCAAGGGCAAAGTTGTATTTGCATCTGTTTCCCAATACCTGTATAACTGCCTGGACATTGCGACGAAGCAGAAACCTCCGGCCAGTATTACGTTCCCTGAAGGCACGGAAGCTGATTTTATCCATCACATCAAAGAACTCAATGAACAGGCCATTGCTGCCTTGGGTATCAATCAATCCGTAACACATGCCGAACTTTTTCTGACTCCAGAAGGAGAAGTAGTGTTTGGAGAAATTGGTGCAAGAATCGGGGGATCACATGTTATGCCTCCTTGTATCAAGAACACTCATGGCGTTGATTTCTTCGAAGCCGTCACTGATCTGGAAGTTGGAATATATGAATTTAAGCAACAGGAGACGCGCCATAAATTCACAGGCATGATCTGCTTCCCTTCACGCGCAGGGGTAATTCAACACATATCCGGAATAGAAGATTATGCCGATATCCCTGGCATCATTGAGTTCAATGTATCCTATCAAGTGGGGCAGCGGGCCGGGGACGTCAACGATACCATGACCCGATCAGGGTATGCTATCGTCGAGGGTGATTCGTTCGAGGAATTGCGTCAAACCCTGCTGGATATGTACGATCGTTTCAAGATTGAAGTGACGGTTGCTGAAACTGTGTAAGATGTACGGATGATCCTCACCGTTTTTGGTCTGGAGTGACGGTTATCTTGGGGAGGGCTGGAATTATTGTCTTTATTCAAAACCTACGCGGGTCTGAGCCGCGATATCTATTATCTCTGTTTAGCCAGAACGATTAACAGCACGGGAGATTTTGTATTCTCCCTGATTACCTTGGTGCTTACGTTGCAAATGGGCATGAATGTGGTCAGTGCAGGGATCTTTGTGTCCATGGCAGCCCTGATTAGCGGACCCGGTGTACTGCTCGGCGGCTATTTAAGCGATCTTATGGGAAAAAAAACAATTATTGTCATCGGGCAACTGTTGTCTGCCATCCTGATTATAAGCTGCTCTTTTTGGTCAGGCACCATTACCGTTGGTTATCTACTGATTGCAGTCATGTTTTTCATCAGTATTACCCGGCCTGCTTATAATGCACTGATTATTCAACTGTGTACGGAGGAGAAAGAGCGAAAGTCCGCCTTTTCCCTCATGTATCTGGGGGCCAATCTGGGTATAGCCATCGGACCACTGATCGCCGGTTTTTTCATCAAGGATCACGTCAACATTGTCTTTATAAGTATCGGCACCGTGTTTCTGATATCTACCTTTATCATCATCAACCAGGTTAAGATCGGCACACGCAAGGAATTGGCATCAACAAGCAGCGAACATGCTGGACAACAAGAACAACAACGATCGAGCCAACCGCCTTCGCCGTTATTCAGATTACTGCTGAAAAATCCACTTGTTGCCTTTTTCATCGTTGTGTCATTTCTTAACTATTTTATCTATATGCAATACTCATTTAGCCTCCCACTCCAGATGAATCACTCGTTTGGCGAGAACGGGGCAGCATATTACGGCTCTGTCATGACTATCAATGCCATTAGCGTCATTATTCTTACCACCGTGATCCTGTCCGCTACACGCAAATTTACTGCCCTAAACTCCATAGCTACAGGCGCACTCTTCTATGGAATCGGATTTGGAGCCTTGAACCTGCTCGGAACCTTCCCCCACTTTTCCATCGTCGCCTTATCCACGGTGCTGTGGACCATTGGAGAGATTCTCGTGCAGACCAATATCAATCTGTATATTGCTTCGCGTGTACCCGATACACATCAGGGCCGGTTTAATGGCTTGCTGTTATTCGTAGGTTGCCTGGGTTATACACTTAGCCCATATTTGACAGGCATTTTCATCAAAAGCATGGACATGGAAAGTGTATGGATCATTATTCTGGCTGTCAGTCTGTTCTATGCGTTGTCTATGATCATTCTCTGGTATATCGAAAAAAGCTCAACAAGAAGAAACGAAATGAAACCGCTGGATCACTCAAAAAGTATCTGAACCTCAGGGCAGCCTATTCTGCCCTTTTTTTCACTTTATTTTCACACCAAAATAGGCAAATGTGCATTCGCATCATACTCAATCAATTGCTGACCCGTATGCAGTCTCTGTACCAGATCTGGATTGGCGATAAACGGTCTGCCGAACGCAGCCAGATCTATGCTTCCCTTACCAATCGCGTGCTCTGCGGTTTGAACATCCAAATCCCCCACACCAATGATAATTCCATCCCACTGACTTCGAATCCGCTCGTGAAAGGACTGCTCCTCTTCCCACGCTTTTGTATATTGATCTGTTGAGGGATGCAAGATTGTAATTCCCGTCTCGCGGAACAAGTTCAGATATGCATCGATCATTCCAGCTTTATCTGCCCATGCATAGGATGCATCATCATCCTTTTTCTCGGAGAATCGTACCGATATTCGATCTACACTGATCTCTTTTTTCACAGCCACAATAATATCCCGCAAGAACCGCAATCTGCCCGCTGTGTCTCCTCCGTATTTGTCTGTTCTGTGGTTGGTCTTCTCATTGATAAACTGGTCGATCAGATACCCATGCGCAGCATGCAGCTCGATCCCGTCGAACCCCGCCAGAACCGCATTGCGGGTAGCCGTCTGAAAATGCTGAATCGTATCCGCTATATCCTGTGTACTCATCGCTTGAGGAACCTGATACGGTTTATGCAGCTTATGCACTCTTCCCTCTGCCGCAAGGCTGGAAGGTGCCACTGGAGTGGTTCCGATCAGATCGGAGTGGGACAGCCTGCCAACATGCCACAGTTGAGCAATAATGGTGCCGCCATGTCTGTGAACAGCATCCGTTACCCTTTTCCAAGAAATCGTCTGTTCATCTGTATATAAGCCAGGGATGCCATAAGTGCCTTTGCCTGCCAGATTCGGGTTAATGCCCTCGGTAATAATCAGCCCCACACCATCCCACGCACGCTGCTCATAATACGCCACCATCTCATCCGTCACGGTCCCCTCCCGATCATCAGCAAATCCCCGGGTCAACGGAGCCATCACAATTCGGTTCCTTAGTTGCCACTGATGAATCGTTACCGGGCTTAATAATGTTGAACGTGTATTCATGTTATCCATGTCATATCCCTACTCTCTTTGTCATTAAGGATATTGTACGGCGGCTCCGATATATCGTAAAATGATTGAAATATATAGTTGTATCTCTCAAAGAGATACCTAACATCAACATCTGCGGAAGTAATTAAAGTTAACCCACGTTCAGGAGGATACAGCATGGAACTTTCCGATATCGATATTGTTCTCGCGGTGGCGCGTTCAGGCAAAATCTCACAGGCCGCCAAAGAACTGAATTACGCGCAATCCAATGTCACTACGCGCATCAAAAAACTGGAGCAGGAATATCAAATCCAGTTGTTCAACCGATTTCCCAAAGGTGTTGTACTGACCTCCAAAGGAGAACAGTTCGTCCAGTACGCCACACAGATTCACAACCTTTTACATGATCTGAAGCAGGATATGACCGATCCCGGTGAGCCTTCCGGCACGCTGAAAATCGGCATTGTAGAAACGGCGGCATCCAGCCGTTTTATGGAGATTCTGAATGAATATCAGATAACCTACCCGAAGGTGTCCATCTCACTCGTCAACGCCACTTCACCCAAAGTACTGCGCAAGAAAATACAGGACGATGAGATTGATGGTGCTTTTATCAGCGGGGCTTGTGTGAAAGAGGGTCTGAAGGTGGAATATGAGATGCAGGACACGGTTCATATCATCTCCAAGAAGATGGATACACCACCTGAAAGTCTGTGCCAAGTATCATGGGTTGTTTTCCCCGAGGGATGTCCTTATCGTGAAATGACCGAAGAATTTTTGCAGGAAGAGGGACTGTCCGCACGTAATATCATCGAAGTGAGTACGATGGAAAACCTGCTTAGCTGTGTGGAGTCTGGAATTGCTTTTACCATTATGCCGTGCAACGTTATTCACAAGAAACCGGATGATTTCTCCGTATTTGATCTGGCAGATCGTTTTACCCATACCACGACAACCTTTGTCCGCGGTGAGGATCGGTATGTCAGTAGTGCGCTGGATCAATTCATGAAGCTGCTGAATCAGAAGTGCATCACGTTTTGATATAGATAACTTTTATAAGCAGCAGTATAGTATGTACATTCACAGCAGTCAGGAGAAGATCAGATGAAACTCATGAATCTTTTATATAGGCTCATTGATGCCCGGCGTGTCGACAACAATGCTGAACAAGTGTCCTTTCCATCCCGTCCACATCATACGCTGCTTATTGTGATCAAAGGGATCTTAACCGTCAAAGTCGAAGACAAAGTCATCTCCCTATGCGCTCCTCAAGTCCTTTCCGTCCCGCCTTCTCACACCTGTATCGCAACCACCGAGGTACAGCATGATTTTGAATGTGTCACCTTAACCTACAATGTCTACAACGAAGAACTAGATGGCAACATGCAACAAGTTATTGATCCACATCTTGAATTCATTGCCGCTGTTGTTCCCTCAGCTCCCGTTCTCGCCATTCAAATCCATGAAGGTGGGCAGAAGGAAGATCCATGGGCTGGAATGGCACGTCAGATCCTCTTTCAGGAACTTTGTCTTGTCCTATTGAAGCAAAAGAAGCAAAAATCCCAGGAAGGTACCGCCATGGAAGCGGTAAGGCAGAGCCAAAAATATATCAATACACATTATCAGGATAACTTCACACGCGAAAAACTGGCTGAAATGGCTGGACTGAGTGTCAACCGTTATTCCAGATTGTTCAAAAAAATGATTGGACAAGGCCCCATTGAATACTTGAACGCCGTACGCATCCGGGAAGCCGGTGATCTGCTACTGGCCTCGGACAACACGATCAAACAAACAGCCCGTCAGGTCGGGTATGAAGATGAATTCTATTTTAGCCGAAAATTCAAAGCAACCACCGGATTGTCTCCCATGGTTTATATTAAAAAGCATCGCTCCGTAACACGTATCGCTTCACTTGCCCATCCCTATACGGGACATCTGCTTGCCCTTGGTATTGAGCCTTATGCGGCACTGATTAATCCGGTCCATAGAACCTCATATGAATTCAAAAATGTGATTCAAGTGGGCAGAGATCAGCCTGATCTGGAACTATTAATGAACGCACATCCGGAACTGATCATTGGGTATGAAGGAACCGATTATGAAGAGCCCAAAAAAGCCGAATTATTTCGGCATATTGCCTCCACCTGTACCGTATCTTTTACAGGAGATTGGCGTAAACAAATGTACTCCATTGCACAATCCGTAGGCAAAATAACAGCTGCTGAAGAATGGCTGGAACGTTATGATCTATCGGTCAAACAAAAAATCTCCAGTATACAGCATGCCATCGATGACCGACCTGTGGCTGTGGCGCAATACGAAGATGGACAGTTCCGGGTCTACGGCAACCGTAATCTGGGGACGGTACTCTATGATGATTTGCAGTTATCCGTACCCCAAGCCCTACACCACGTATCCCATTCCCGTATAATGTCACTGGAACAGCTGGTTCAGTCGGATATTGAACACTTCATTCTGTTTACAAGTGGCCAAGCAGACGAGCGTGCGCACACTGTAGCATCGCTTATGCAAAATTCAATTTGGCAGCAATGGGAGGCGGTTCGTATGAATCAAGTCTATGAATTGGGCGATTCCTCCCCCTACTCCTGTTATACTTCCTTGGCCCATGATCTGTTTCTGAATCGGGTTAGTCAATTGTTCCTGAGCCAAACGTCCATGCATTAAACAGGAATATCCATGGATTACGATTTGGAATGGACCTATAATTATTTTGATAATGATAATCAAAATCAATTAAAGGGTGTGTACAACGTGTCTTTACCTAATAACCAACGCTTCTCTACCTTTTTCAAATCAGGACGATTCCTTATAACCGTTCTTGTTCTATGCAGCATGCTTGCGGGCTGTGGGACTTCCCAGAACAGTGGGAACTCCCCTTCACCCGAATCCAGTGGGGCAGAGCCATCAACCGCTGAACAGGGAAGTGAGAATACACGCACCATTTCTACGATTAAAGGGGATATCGAAATTCCTGCCGAACCCCAAAAAATTGCGGGTATGCTCTACGTCTTTGCTGACCAGTTACTCGCTCTCGGCATTGAACCAACAGCCATGGTAACGTATAACGATCTCGGATTCCCTGAATATCTGGCAGATCAGATGAAAGATACCACTGCCGTAGGTTCCGGCGAGTCTCCCAATTTTGAAGCATTGCTCCAGGCTGAGCCGGATCTCATTCTGGCCTCCAAAACGTTAAATGAAGCAAACTATGAGCAACTCTCCAAGATTGCTCCAACGATCCTTTTTGATAATGAAGAAAAAGGAGACTGGGAGCGATTCATGGAAACGGCAACTGTTCTTGGCAAAGAAAAAGAAGCCCAAGCGGTCAAAGATGCCTATGATACCAAAGTCACCCAAACCCATGATGAGCTTGCCGTAAAAGCCAAAGACGAAACGGTGGCCTACATGCGCGTGCAGGATAAACAGCTTCAGTTGATTAAACCTGATGATAACTTCACTCTGTTTGGTGCTCTGGGATTAACCCCTGCTTCAGTAGACAGTGTAGATTTCGAGGGATCATGGAATGTGGCAATTTCCGAGGAAATTCTGCCTGAGCTGAACCCGGATCGACTGTTTATCATTCTGCGTCCAGGGGAAGAAAACAAGGTTGTGCTTAATAACATCATGGATACATCCATCTGGTCCAATCTGAATGCAGTCCAGAACGATCATGTATATATCGGTGATGCCAACCTGTGGTTTGCAGGATACGGTCCCATCGGTCTTAGCAAAATCATTGATGAGATCGCTGCTTCCTTCGAGTTATAGAGGGACATGATGAAACCTAAAACAAGTCTTAAGCAGACCGTGATCGAACGACGTACGATTCAGGAATTTAATGGCCTACCCATTCCCTTGGAAACGATTCATGAGATTCTGGGGGACGCGATATGGGCTCCTTTTCACTCCAAAAAGGAACCTTGGCGTTTCATTCTGTTTATGAATGAGGGCAGAGAAACATTCGCAAGCGCTGTATTGAGTACACGCAATCCTGAATTTGTAACAAAGTACGGACAACAAATCAGAGCGGCCTATTGTGCACAGACACCTGTGCATCTGGTTGTGGTTATGACAGCCAACCTGCCCTCCAAGGCGTGGGAAGAGGCTTTTGCTGCAACCTCGGCACTGATCCAGAACATACAGTTGCTCGCCTGGGGACAACACATCGGCGTTGTATGGAAGACAAGCCCTTTCAACGAAAATCCGCTATTCTGTGAAGCCATTGGTGTGACATCTGAGGAAAAAATAGTAGGTACACTACACATGGGGTATTTTAACGCTGAAGATCAGCCTATGCCCAAGCCTCGCACACCTCTCCCTCAACTGTTGCATCTCATTGATCACTAAATGGACTAGAGCACATTGATCGAGAGCATAAAAAAAAGGGATGTCCTATAAGTCATGAATATGACAGGGGACATCCCTTGTTCGTGTTATTTTGTTTTAATGAACCTGAGACACGCTATTCGCTCCCGTTTGCCCAGATCTGAGATCTAACGAATCACAGAGACGTTATTTCGTCGATTCACTCGATTTTCTAGGTTTTGACAACGTTTTTTGACGAAATAGCGTTACTGAGATTCTTTAAATCTTGCAAGCGTTGATGATCCGCCTTTTAAGGTGCGGTATGGACCTATGTCAAAAAAGTAGACACTACGCTGCGGATTTGTCCGTAAATTGCATCGCAAAACGAGCAGGGGAAAGATACCCTAGCGCGCCATGCATTCGCTTGCGGTTGTAATAGAACTCAATGTACTGGTAGATGGCAGTATAAGCCTCTTCCGGTGTCTTAAAACGAGGGTTGCAGTAAATGAGTTCCTTCTTTAAAATACTGTGCCATGACTCAATACAGGCGTTATCATAACAGTTTCCTCGGCGGCTCATGCTTGATTCCATTCCGTATGATTTTAGTTGCTCCACGTATTCTTTGGACGTGTATTGAGAGCCGCGATCCGAGTGATGGAGTAATCCCGGAGCGGGGCGTTTGGCCTTGTAAGCTTCCTCCAGTGCACCCATCACCAAACTGGTTTCCATATGGTTATATAGACGCCAGCCTACAATTTCACGTGTGCACAAATCCAGAACGCTGGCGAGATATAGACGACCTCCTCGGCAAGGAATGTAGGTGATGTCGGTAACCCATACCGTATTCGGTTTGGACGTTTTAAATTGCTGATTCAGCGTATTTGGTGCAAGGGGATGGTTGTGTTTGGAATCCGTAGTCTGAACGCGATATTTGGGCATGACCACAGAACGTAGATTCATTTGACGCATGTATATACTGACGGTACGTGAAGAGATTCGCAACCCTTCTAAATGGAGCAGATACGTAATTTTAGGACTTCCACACCGCATCTGGTGGTCGTAAAAATGATAGCGAATACGCTTCATGACCTCGCCTTTGCGGTCCTGCCGCTTGCTGGTTCGGTCCATTCGCCATTTGTAATATCCGCTCCGTGATACTTGAAAGGTTCTGCACATCTTCTCCAAAGAAAACTCGGAGCGATGGTCTTCCACAAACTGAAATCTTAGCTCTTTGGTTTGCTGAAGATGTGCACTGCTTTTTTTACAATCGCCAGTTCTTCTTGTGTATCCGCAAGCGTGTGCTCTTTCTCTTGAAGCAATCGGCGCATCTCTTGAAGCTCTGCTTCCAGTTCCTTCACTCGATCTACACTGGCAACAGGCTCATGTTTTAGTTCGCGGTACTTACTCATCCATTGGTGCAACGTACTTTTTGGAATGTTGAGTTCTTCTGCCAAATCTCCAAGTGTCTTCGTCTGCTCTTGAATGAATTTGACCGTTTGTTTCTTGAATTCTTCGTTATATCGTTGCCGCTGTTCTCCCATGTGGACACCTCCGTTAGTCTTATTATCCTTCCGTCCGTTAACGGGTGTCCACTTTTTATTCTAGCTCCAGTAGGTTCGTTAGCGCTTGGAGTGAGGCGGAATTCCTTTTGAGACAGCACCTTACTCCACCTTGAATCGCGCAGCCGATTCGGCCAGCTTTTGCGTCAATTGATCGATCGTATCAACCATGTTGGCCAACTGCTGTACTGTTGAAGATTGCTCCATCATGGTTGCTGTTACCTCTTCAACCGAAGCGGATACCTGCTCTCCTGAAGCCGACAAACTATGGGCAGACTCCAGTACGTCATCCTTGTTCTGTAACATCTCCTGCATCTGTCCTGCCATCGTGGCAATTTGTCGATTGATAACCGTTACCTTCTCCAGAATCACATCGAACGCTTGACGAGTCTGCAAGACAAGCTCATCCTGTCTGGAGGAGATGGTATGAATCTCTGCAACACTTTGGTTGTTCTCGGCGACATCGGCCAGATTCTGCTCGATAATGCTGGAGATTTCCTTGGATTGGCGGGAGCTCTGCTCTGCCAGGTTGCGGATCTCTTCGGCCACAACCGCAAATCCTCTGCCATGCTCACCTGCCCTTGATGCTTCAATGGAAGCATTCAATGCAAGCAGATTGGTCTGCTTCGCAATCTGGCTGATGGCTTCCGTGATCTGACTAATACTGCCCGAACTGGTTTGAAGTTTGACGGTAATCTCCGAGATTTTCTCCACTTCCCGTTCGTTCACCTCATTGATACGCATCAGTTCATTCACGACTTCATTCCCGTTGTGGAATACCGTTTCGATCTCATCTGCTCTTGCCTTCACATCCTGTGCACTGCTGTTCATGGCAGCCACTTTATCGCCAAAGCTGTTGAATTTGCCTGCAATCTGCTCGGTATCTTCCGATTGAGCCTCCATGGCTTTGGCAATCCCCATGGACGTTGCCGATGTCTCATCAATGGATCTTGCCGTCTGTCTGGATGTCTCCTCCAACTCCTGAGTGCTGGCCTGAAGGACATGAATCGAACTATTCATATCGGTAATAAGGTTCCTGTTCTGCTCCACCATACCATTGAAGCTCTCCGCCAGATCCTTGAATTCGCTGTTATACTTGCCATTGGCCTTAACGGTCAGATTGCCTTGAGCAAGCTGTTGGAACAGACCGCTCAGACGTATGATAGGTCTTGTAATACTGCGAGAAATCAGTAATCCCACACCAATAGCCAGAGCAATCCCGATCAATATCACGATAACCATCTGGCGCTGCATATCCTCTATCGGACGCTTGATATCATCATAATCGTCAATAATGAGCACAGAGAGATCTGCACCCGGAATCTGATTAATACGATAGTAGGTATCTTCTCGATCCATCGAAGTGATTTTCACTTTGTCGGTGGCTCTAGCCTCGATAATTCCCATCGCGTCCTTATCTTCTTCCAGCGTTTGTCCCACAACGGAAGGGTCCAGTGAATCATACATAATGATGCCGCTCCGACTCAGTACTTCAACTCTGCCTTGACCATTGATTTTAATGTCTCCGAGTTGCCCCAGGAAGAAGCTGCTGTCCACCGACATAGCAAGCACACCCAGGTTATTCCCCTCTTCATCGGTGATAGGCTCCGAGAATACAATAATGAGCTTCTTGCCAGTCTTAGAGACGACCGCGTCACTGATGAAGGATTTCCCCTGTATAGATTCCTTAAAATATTCCCGATCTCCCCGTGACTGACCAATGACTTCTGGCATGGTTCCTGCCACCATGATTCCTTCCTTATCAAAAACGAACAGATCTGGCTTACTTCCTTCCGTTTCCGATATACTGTCGGTCAAGATCGTATTGGCCTTATTGAAATACGGGTTCTCATCCGATAAAAATTCTTCATCCGTCATGTCAGTTGTATCACGCAACTTTAAGAGTTCTTTAAAAGTACTATGTACGGATATCGAATGACTCAATTGTTGTTGAAGTTGCATAGCTGTCCAAAGCCCTTCCCCAAGGCGGTCAGCCATCACATTCATTTCATCCTTGCTTTTCTTGACCACAACATCAGATGAAATCATATAACTTGTGGTCGTTGCACCAAGCAGAACCAAAACAACCAATACACTGATCATGAAAGGCAGCTTGATTTTAAGCGACATATTTTTGAGCTCATGTCCTACACCTTTTCTTTTCCCCATTTCCTTCTCCCCACTTCCCTGAACCATCTGCATCTGAACGATGTACATACATTATCGGAAAAATCCATAGTAAAATTGATCAATTAGGGAGATATTGCCACTGTTTTTCTTTTTTTTGAAATTCTGATAGCAACATAAAAAAATGGCCTGTCAGATCGACTATCCATCTTGGGAATGGATGTTGCCGTTATCTAACAGACCGTTTTAAGTTTTTTTATGAATCTATTAAGTTTACTTGCGCAATCTCCGGGAACTCAATGAGTGATGACCATTCTGCAAGAATGTACTGCGCGTATTCTTCATCTGTTCAATCCGTCGCTCAGCCAGACGATCTGCGGCAACATAGGTAGCGATGCCCTCGGTACGTGAGCTTTCGAATATTTTCTCCAGATTGGAATAGATCTCTCCGATCTTGCTCCACGCCCGATCCGCGTTATAACCGTTCAACTCATCCGCAATGTTAATTACACCACCTGCATTGATAACATAGTCAGGCGCATATACGATGCCCATATCATACAGCTGATCCCCATGACGGGTCTCCAACAGCTGATTATTGGCACAGCCCGCTACAACCTTTGCCTTGAGCGTTTTGAGCGTATCGTCATTAATCGTGCCGCCCAGTGCACATGGTGCATAGATATCACATTCCACACTCGTGATGTCTGCGGGATCAACTGCTGTTGCGCCGAAGCGGTCCACAGCCTGTTTCACCGAGTCCTTATGGATATCCGTAACGATCAGATGTGCACCTTCCTCATACAGATATTTGCACAGATGCATCGCCACATTGCCGACACCTTGGACCGCTATCGTTTTACCCTCCAGCAGATCGGTACCAAATGCTTCTTTGGCCGCTGCCTTGATCCCCCGATATACACCCCAAGCCGTTGCAGGCGATGGGTTACCGGATGAACCATAACTCGCGGAGATGCCTGTCACATAATCGGTTTCCTGATAGATCAAGTTCATGTCCTCTTCCGTTGTTCCCACATCTTCGGCCGTGATATAACGTCCGTTCAACCCTTGAATATATCGTCCAAACGCCCGAAACATCGCTTCGTTTTTGTCGCGCCGCGGATCTCCGATGATAACGGTTTTGCCACCGCCCAGATTCAGGCCGGATACCGCATTCTTATATGTCATACCACGGGCAAGGCGCAGGGCATCTTCAATGGCTGCTTCTTCTGAAGCGTAAGTCCACATCCGTGTGCCTCCCAGCGCAGGGCCGAGTGTTGTGTCGTGTATGGCGATAATTGCTTTTAACCCTGAATTTCGATCCTGGCACAGAACCAGTTCCTCATAATCGTGATGCTCCATTGCTTCAAACCAACTCATGTGCTAACCGTCTCCTCCAACCATTTTTGCGATCCAATCGCATTGTTCTCTATTCATTGACCATCCTCTATTGTACCCATGAATACCCAGTTTGTGCAAAATCACATCGCAATGTCAGAGAAGCATCGATCGATGTTTCTCATATGGCGGGAGCATAGCGGTCGAATTTCAGATTATAATTTTATCGTCTATCCATAGAAAAACCTCTCTCCCTTACAGGAGAAAGGTACACTTCCCTCAACTGCATCAACTTAATCGCCCCAAGTAGGCCACTTGATCATTCACATTTAAGGGAGCGTTTCGACCACATTGATTGGATGCAAATCGCCATCCACAGCGAATGAAGCCTGTCCTGTCTCCTCGGAGACAACCAACACAACCGCATCCGTCAATTCACTTAAACCCAATGCAGCCCGATGACGAGTGCCTATTTTTCGTTCATGCACTTCCGCTTGCGACAACGGCAGCACATTACCAGCGGATACAATTTGATTGCCACGAATCAACACAGCCCCATCATGCAGAGGTGCACCGGGAATAAATAGCGATTCCAGCAACGCATGCGTCACTCTTGCATCCACAGCCACACCTGAATGAATGATCGACTCCAACGGAATCTCCCGTTCAATCACAATCAACGCCCCATATCTCCGGTCAGATAGATGCTGTACGCTCGATGTTAATTCGGCAAACTTCTCGGTAAAAGGTGACAGATAACAATCCAGATAAAACGAAGAGGCGAGCACCTCGATTTGCTTGATTTCCGCTCGAATCTCTGCAAATTGCCCCAGCAGGCAGGCACTGTCATTGTCAAATCGGGATAACGTCAGATTCATACGCTCTGCTACACGATGGAGATCTGCCTTAAGCTTCTGCCTCATCGAGGAACTGTCACAGTCTGCTTGCTGGGTCATCATTCGCCGCCTCCTTGGTTGGGTTGGGCTTCACGCCGCATCATTAGTACCCATACCTTCCCCTCTGGAGCACATATTTATGCAATGGCGGGGCTGTAGGAGCTAATCACGAGCTTCATTGTAACTGATATAACAAGCAAAAAAAGAGCCTGTCCGCAAAACTCCACGGTCAGACCCTATTCGCATAATAATTTGATGTTTGTCTACTTTAATTATTGCGCTTTGCCGTATGAACCTGTCTTAAATGTAGTTGGATCATACCATTTGTACCCTGCCGCTGGTGCAGCCCATGGCTCAAGTTGCGGCTCGGTTGATGCGGCTGGAGCTTCGATAGGAAGCAGGCTTGTTGCCGTATCCAATGTCAATCCTGGCACTTGTGCCAGACTGGTGTAGCTCTCTTTGACCGCGAGCCATTTCACAGTATTCACAAGGAACGTTGCATCATCCACTTCTTTGAATCCATCATAGGTCTTCTTGGTAGCACCGGTCTCTTCACGCAAATATTTCGGAGTCGCGTCTTCTACAGGTGAAGAGTCACCGATAAATGCGGCTTTGCCTACACCAACCTTTGCAATGGCAGCATAGGCTCCTTCAGCTCGTCCACCACCATTGTATACGCCCTGGTCCACGGCATTGCCCCACTTGGATACACCACTTGGTACATAGACCAAGCCTTTGGCTTTGTTCGGGTCTATAATCGCAATGGTCGATCCCGCATGCATGGCTACAGAATTAACACCAGTCGTAATGCCGAAGGATTGTGCAGGTGCAACGATATCCGATGCATTTACATCTCCAAGGGCATTGTAGCGGAAACGGACACCAAAGTTCGTCGCGAGCCAGTCTGAACTCGTCACACTCTGCATCGCTGGTGATTCGGCTTCAGCCGAGGACATGCCTTTGGCCGGATTCAGGAAGGCACCGCGGCGATAGCCGTTAAATACTTCGGAAGAATCCCAGCGGTTTTTGTTGCGGTCTGCATTATAGTGGTCGGAGATGAAGAAGATACTTCCTCCGTTCTGCACGTACTGCACAAGCGCTGCCTGCTCAGTCGCTTTGAACGGCACGTTGGCTTCGCCGATGACAAAGACGTCGTAATCTTTCAATTTATTATAGGTGATAGCTTGCTCACCGAATGTATACGGGATGCTGCGTTCCAGCTGATCCACGGCAAAGCCTGCGTTTCGCAAACCATTGGCAAAATCCGAAAATGCCCCGTCAATAATCCAGTCGGCAGCACCTGCTGTCTGGGCGTGGGTATTATCAAACAATACTTTCTTGCCGGTACCGTCCGGCAGTGTTGTGCCCGGGTTTGGTTCTGGATCAGGATTGGTTGTTCCGGAGGAAAGTGTGATGGACGTTGGGTTTTTGACTCCTGCATAGCTGTTGTAGGCACCTAAGGTTCCGGTTACGATGATCTTTTTTCCTACAAGACTGGGGTTGGACGCCAATCCATATTGCGAACGGAAAGATGAGGGAATCTGTACATCCAATAATCTGGCGTTGGTCCGCTCTGACGCTGAATCCGCAATCAGAACATTAAAATCATTGGCATACGGAGATGTAAACTTCGCGGTAAGCGACCCGGTAGCATGTCCAACAATGATTCCTTCAACCGTTGCTGTTCCTCCACCGCTCTGGGCAGCGATGGCCTGAGATACCGTAAGTGGTGCTGCAGCTTGTACCGGACTTTGCGAACCCGGCCCCAGCAGTGCGGTTGCCATCATGATAAAGACCAGGAATGCCCCGATCCAGTGCTGCCATAACGCCTTCTTCATATTCCCTTTCTCCTCCTCCAAATTACCTGATAATGGGTTATCCTCCTTTAATTTAATTGTTCATATGCTGAATTCCTCTTTCTTTTTGTAAAGTTTATGAAAAAGTTTAGAAGTTGAGTCTATTGGCCCATACTGATTATCATTAGAATTCCATTTACCGAAGGAGTAAAACGATGATGAAGTTAATATTTTTGTTGCTCTTGTTGATTGTTCCGCTGATTATGGCTTATGTTGCTCTTCGTTCCCGCATGGTTACCCGAGTATTCCATATTCTTGCGCTACTCTGTTTCTACAGTGCGGCAACCGTCATCGCTGGTGATGTGTATGCGACGAATGCTCATATGACCACATTCACCACCGAAATTCACCATTTCCTGCTGAATGGCTGGTTCTTGTATCCGTCTGCATATCTCGGTGTATACATTCCCTATGTGCTGTGGGTGAGCCTATT
Organism: Paenibacillus sp. FSL P4-0176; assembly: GCF_037975265.1. Taxonomy (NCBI): domain Bacteria; kingdom Bacillati; phylum Bacillota; class Bacilli; order Caryophanales; family Paenibacillaceae; genus Paenibacillus; species Paenibacillus sp. FSL P4-0176. Next base: position 410,015 of record NZ_CP150242.1, on the reverse strand, counting down.
TTCAGAAAAAAGTTAAATTCGATGCGGACTTGGGATTGCATTTTGCCAGCGTTCATTGCATAATGAATATATAAACATGATAATGATTATCATTCTTGAACTTGTCTCTTTGTAACTTTCTACTGCATATGATTTTACGATTTTATAGATAAAGGGGAACGAACATCGAATGAATACAACTCTGCAAAAGGCTGATCTGCAGCTTGACGATTATTTGGATCTTCTGAACCTGGCAACCAACCTGGGTGATACGAGATGGCAAAAGGAAATTATCCGTAAGCTGGCTTATACTTATCCCGCAGTTCAATGTAAACAACCACAATAGCATGCCACATACATCATAGATCTACATCAGGCTCATGACCGATTCATTCGTTGAATCTGTTATGGGCTATTTTTGTTGTACAATGGACAGTAAAGTTATTCAAACGTGAAGGAGTGAACAACGATGCAACTGGAGACTGACAGACTGATCATCCGGGAAATTCGGGAGACCGATTGGAAAAGTATACATAGCTACACATCCATGACAGAAGTTACTCAGCATACGGCATGGGGACCGAATACGGAAGAAGATACACGAGCATACGTGCAGTTTGTGTTGGACACACAGCAGGCACATCCAAGAAAGGGCTTTGAACTTGCAATATGTTTGAAAAGTGATGGAACTCTCCTTGGCGGAGTCGGTATTCACGTTATGGAGAAAACCAATGCAGAGATCGGCTATGTCCTTAATCCCACCTATCAAGGAAAAGGGTATGCCGCCGAAGCAGCCAGTGCTCTACTAGGCTTCGGTTTCAACGAACTCGGAATTCACCGGATTTACGCCAAATGTCGTCCGCATAACACTGCTTCGGAGAATGTCATGAAGAAGATTGGCATGCAGTGTGAAGGTCTGCTACGGGAGCACTGGTTCTACAAAGGTTCCTTTCATGACTCTGTGATCTATTCGATTCTCTCCAGTGAATATGCACATGAACAATTTCAAAGAAACACAAAAAGCTGACTCCCATATATGGGACGCCAGCTTTTTTTCTTTTACTCCGTAACGACCCCAATCGCCAATGGAGGTGAAGCCTCTGAACAAACTAATTTACAACCGGCACAGCTCTACCGGGCAGCTTGGGAATGTCGGACATCCACACATACAGCGCAGGGCTGCCAGGTCACGAATCATCAGTTTGCCGTCCATCATATCCAGCGTACCTTGTTCCTTCCATGCCCCCAGCATCCGCGTTACGCTCTCCCGGGTAGCTCCAATCATCTCGGCAAGATCGGTATGGTTCAGCTTCATGTCCAGCACAATACCATCCGGTGTAACCCTACCATACGAATTGCTGGCACGGATCAGTGTCGAAGCGAGCGCACCCGCCTTGCCATAGAGCAGCAAATCACGGAATCTCGACTGGGTGATCCGCTGCGACAGTGCCATCCATTGCAAGAATTTCAAGGCAAGGTCGCCATGTTTGCTGAGTATACTTTCCAGATCGCTAAGCGAGATAATGGCCAGTTCCCCTTTTTCCGCCATCTCTGCACTGTAGCTATGATTCAATCCGCCGATGCCGCCGAATTCACCGATGAGATCGCCGCTTTGCTGAATGGATAAAATAATTTCCTTGCCATCCTCCGTCGACTTGGTCATTTTCACTCGTCCCGAACGAATGTAGTACAGATATCCGGCTTCATCGCCTTCGAGAAAGAGACTATACCCCGACTTCACCCGTTTGGGCTGCATTTTTGCTTCAATCAGGCCCCATTGCTCAGATGTAACGAACGAAAGGATTCCGCCTGTTTCTCGTGTCATTTTGCCCGCCTCCGTTTGTTTCTGCTCTGCTCTCTGGGTTGTTCTTTCTACAAATACTGTACCCATAACCTTCGTCCCCCTCGGTGATTCCTTATGTATCCATCATACCGCGAAAGTAGCGCGAGGGTTATCGGGGGATTACCTGATCATTAACGAGAAACTCCCTGAATTTGCTGTGAGAAAAGTCACATTTCACCGATATGCCTCATCCTTCGCACTTCTTCAATCCCTTGGTGCACCTGATTCAGGAGTCCTCCACTGCCTAAGTTCAGTAGATTATAGAACGGAAATAGGGGTTTTCCCTGAATTACAACGTACGAGAAAGGGTCTACAATAGAATTAACATTGTAATACCCTTACTTTAAGATGATCCTGTTCAAAGGTTAATGATAATAATTACACGTCACGTACGTTATAATTTCGAAAAAGGAAGTGTCCTCTCATGCATGATGAACTGCCATCTGGCATTCAGGAGATGATCGACGGCCTGCGCCTGAACACATCCAGCGACTTCTGTGGACTTGCCTGTCTGAACGGGACGATGCTACGCTGGAAGTATACCTCTGGGGCTAGTAATGAACGGGTGAAACGCATGGAAATGCGCGCCGGACAAGATCTGGTGGGCACAGCCCTTCGGACTGGACGCACAGCTCGATCTGATGCACAATCCACCGGGGAGCATACACCCGGTCGTTGCCCGTTAATGCTCGCTGAGCGGCTGGTATGTGCCATAGCAGTACCTGTGTTCCAGGAAGGAAGCGTGCCTGGCGCCGTGCTGCTTGTTGGCAGCAGATTGCCTTGCACCTTCTCACCGGACATGATCCGGCAGACGGAGCAAATCGCTCTACATCTTCAGCCGAAGGTGTTTGGATAACAACATCTGTCTTTAATATGGAAGAAGTCTTGTTATTTCCTTAGGGGAGTATCAAGGCTTTTTTTATTATAGTTATTTACAGCGGAGCAAGCCTTAGTCTGTTCACCTGTCTTCGCTCATCTGTATACATCGACGTCACTCACACAGATTGATATAATCGAGTCCATACATTCGTATATTCATAGATAGTATATACAGCTAAGGAGGCTAAAGATATGTTTGTATTGACAACTGCCAGTGTTATTCCATGGGAATCCACACAGCACAACAGTACCATTTCCATAAAAACGCCTTCATTGGTTACCTGCACAGCGACGGTGGACTATAGATATGGTAATGAGCACGGTGTTTTACATAAAGGACAGTTACTTTTTCTACATCCCCAATGCTCCCTGGAGCTGATACATATCCCACCTTCTGCCTTCACCCTGTATCATATCGGTTTTCAGGATTATGCATTAACGGAAGAGAGTCCTGACAAACGTGTTTATGAGCTAACAACAGTGAACTTGCCCTCACATGGTTCGAAGACCGGAGCAAGTCCACAGGTTCTGCGAATGCTGGCAATCATCCAGGATCTTTCCGAAAAAAGGACAGGAAGTGTCCAGACCGAAGAAGCCAGGTCTCATTATCTGCTGAGTGAATTGCTTGAATTATTCAAGCTGGCGATTAAACCTTCTACAGAAATGGTAGACAGTATAATTCGTGAAGCACTTCGCTACATGAATCATCACTATGACAGTCATCTCACCCGTGAAGAACTCGCCAGATTAACCGGGTTTAATGCGAGCTACTTCTCTAGGTTCTTTCAAAAACAGGTTGGACGAAGCTTTCAAGCTCACTTGACCCGAGTTCGTATGGACAAGACAAAGCAATACCTGTTGTCCACGCATGCCACCTTAAATGAAATTGCGCTGCTTGTGGGATACTCCGACGGTTTATACTTAAGTCGAAAATTTAAGCAGTTTACTGGGATTAGTCCAAGTGAATACCGACTACAGCCCCGCGCAAGACGAATTGCTACCGTACAGTACACAGGAGATCTGTTAGCCTTAGGCGTTTACCCCATTGCCGCCTCATTCCTACCCTGGGCTATGTCACCGCTAATCCAAGACGAGTTGCATGATGTACTGGATTTAGATCAATATGGTGTGGAAGAAATCCTCCGAACTGAACCACCTGATCTGATCATCGCGCCAGATTATCTATACTATTTGCCCCATAAGCTCGAACAACTGGAACAGATTGCTCCAGTTATGGTCCTGCCATGGGACAAGTTAAATCGAATGGAGACCGTTCAACTTATCGGACGAATCATAGGTCGAGAGCAGGCTGCCGAAAACTGGATAGATCATTACACCGCGCTGGTCAGCAGTGAAGCTGAACGACTTGGGGCTGCAATCCAGCCTGATGAAACCGTTGGGTTATATGAACTCTGGGAAGATGGAACGATCTGTATCTGGAATGTAACCGCCAGAGCGGCATACAACGTCTATTATGGACTCAATCTTACACCTCCTCCCAGTATTCTACGTGACGTTCTGGAACCTAATAATCATCAGTTCATCCAGGAAGATCAATTGACGGAATATGCAGCAAACCATATGTTTCTCGTGCTTTCCTCACATGAAGGCGGTCTCTATCATGATGCACAAGTCAAACTCATGGAACGACCACACTGGAACAAGGTTATGAATAACGGAAAGAGCCGGATATATCCTCTCAAGCTGGAACAATTCTGGTGTAATGATGCGCTGGCTCTGGAAAAGCAACTTCAGCTTATGGTAGATATCCTGATTCGGGAGAATGGTGAAAAGAACAGGTAACCATTGTCCATGCTCAAGAGGTCACATTTTGAGATGGACGACACTTGTATCCAAAAGCTACGATACTAAGGAGGTTTTATTGAGAAAGATAATCATTATTGATTGGGGAGAAGCAGAATGACAGGGGTTAAATCAAAATGGTGGACTGGGCTTATGTTCCTGGTACTGGTGATTGGAATTATTGGCTGCTCAAGCCAAGTGGAAGAAACCACAAAAAATAAACCTTCCTCACCTGTTGCTACAGAAGAACAACCGGCAGACAGCGCCGCAAAAACGCAGTTCATATCCACCTTTAATGGAGACGTTGAAATACCCGCGAACCCACAGCGGATTGTGACACAGGGCTACCTCGCTGATTTTCTCGCACTTGGTATCAAACCAGTAGGCGCACCGGATTATGAGCTGGAAAGCCCTTATGTGCTTGATCTGGTTGAAGGCGTAGCAGACATTGGTCGTATTGACGGTGGTTCAGTGGAAAAAATTCTTTCACTTGAGCCCGACCTGATCGTCACTGTAGGTGGAGATGAGAAGCTGAATGAGCAATATCGCAAAATCGCACCAACCCTCATCATCCCTTATGGTACATACGACAATGTGCATGAGGAAATCACTGCTTTTGGAGAAATCTTAAACAAACAAAAGGAAGCCGCAGACTGGTTGTCCCAATTCGAAGTAAAAGTGAAGTCAGCCAAGGACTCCATTCAAGGGTTGGTTCAGGAAGGTACGACTTTCTCCAACTTCAGTCTTTTTGGTAAGGATTGGTATATCAACGGAGATGGTGTCAACCGCGGTGGGCAAGCCATCTACCAACAGCTCGGACTGAAAGCACCAGACATTGTACAAAAGGAACTGATTGATCAGGATAAAGATACTGTAACTGTATCCGAGGAGAAACTGGCGGATTATGCCGGTGATTATATTTTCCTGGATTTATCCAATGGTGGTTCGCTGGATGAAACATCACCCGTCTGGTCATCCCTGGACGCCGTGAAGAACAATCGAGTGTTCAAGCTGGATGGGGAACGGTTCTGGCCATATGATCCTCTTGCCGTGGAGGCACAAGTCCAGGAAATTGCCAATATGATTCAGGAACGTTTCGGCCAAACAGAACATTAAGGTTCAATGTTTCTATCCCACACGTTGAGTAAGAGAAGCTATTCGGAGATTAAAGCTCTGAATGGCTTCTTTTTTTGTTATGATATAGATAGAACTAGGGAAGCGGACAGGGGGAAATCATGTGATTCAACTATTAGTTGTAGACGACCATGTTGTCGTGCGTTCCGGGCTGATCGCCTTACTTGAAGGAAAGAATGATATACATATCGTTGGAGATGCCGCAGATGGCGATGAAGCCATTGCCAAGGCTCAAGAGTTGAAGCCAGATGTGGTCTTGATGGATTTCAGCATGCCGCCAGGCAAAGACGGTCTGACTGCTACCGCTGAATTGAAGAAATTGATGCCAGATGTCTCCATTTTGATACTAACCATGCATGACGATGAAGAATATCTGTTCCGCGCCATCCATGCGGGAGCATCCGGATATATCCTCAAAAGTGCGCCGCATGAAGAATTGCTTGCTGCGATTCGTTCCGTAGCAGAGGGTAGCGCCTATCTGTACCCCAGTGCAACCAAGCGGCTGATGAGTGAATACCTGGACAAAGCCAAACAGGAAAACGCCGGACCGTATGACACGTTATCCGAGCGGGAGAAAGAGATTTTGTCCTGGATTGCCAAGGGTTACGCCAACAAGGAAATCGCCGAACATCTGATCATCAGTGTCAAAACGGTCGAATCCCACAAAAGCAATCTGATGGAGAAACTTGGCCTGCGTACACGACCGGAACTGGTGAAGTTCGCCATGAAAAAGGGGTTGCTGAACTTTGAGTAGTGCACGCAAGAACAGATTAAGTGGACTCGCAGACCAGCCCGTACGCCTCCTGCTGAACGAAATCGATAATCACATTACGGATAACGAATTTCGCAGCAGGCTGAAGGGTTCTCTGCATCAACTGAGTGATCTGAAATTTGCCTTAGATGAATCCTCCATTGTAGCCCTGACAGACCGCAAGGGTAAAATCCAGTATGTGAATGATAAATTCTGTGAAATCTCGCAGTATGAGCGCGAGGAACTGATCGGTAAGGATCATCGAATCATTAATTCTGGATACCATGGCAAAAGCTTTATGAAAAACCTGTGGGACACGATATCCTCAGGTAAGGTATGGAACGGGGAGATTCGCAATCGTGCCAGAGATGGCAGTTATTATTGGGTCAACACCACCATCGTGCCTTTTCTCGATAACGATGGCGAGCCATATCAATATCTGGCTGTACGCAGCGAGGTAACCAAGCTGAAATCTGTCGAAGGCGAATTGCAGAAAATGATGTCCCAAGTGATGAACATTCAGGAAGAGGAACGACGCCGGATCTCGCGTGAACTGCATGACGGGATCGGACAGAGTCTCTTCTCTCTGGTGATCCAGATGGACCGACTACTGGCAGATCAGCCTCAACCGGGCGTGGAAGCACTCCGGAAACAGGTCACGGGCATCATGGAAGATGTGCGCGGCATGGCATGGGAGCTGAGACCATCCGTTCTGGATGACCTGGGTGTTGTTCCGGCGATTCGTACGTATATCGAGAATTACACCCGTCACTACGGGATCGAAGTTGATCTGGAATGTAATTTGCGCAAACGATTGGAAATGAACCGGGAGATAGCCATCTACCGGATTATTCAGGAAGCCTTAACCAATGTCGCGAAGTATGCCGATGTTGCCGAGGCACGTGTTACTATAGAAGACGCTGAGGACATGACGATGGTTATTATTGAAGACCAGGGTGCCGGATTCAGCGAAGCAACCGCTGGCAATGGCGTTGGATTGTTCAGTATGGAAGAGCGTGCCCGTGGTGCAGGAGGAACGTTGAGAGTTTCTTCCGAGCCTGGCGAAGGGACTACCGTTACCCTTTTATTGCCCAAGACAGCACAGGGATAACCGTACATGCTTCGTATCACACTTTGCGCTTTACTCCAGCTTATCTATTATTTAACGGCTGCTCGCTATTGGACTATGCGAGTGGTCTTTTTATTTCCGATTGGTCCAAATGACAAAATGAAGGCTCAAAATCGGTTAAATTCAATAATCATGATAAATAGATTGACTCCAGTTACGATTCGTCATTAAACTATGAATGCCACATACACATTGTATGTTTAGTAAAATTTTATTGTTTATTTCATATAGCGAGAGAAAAGGATGGTCAACATGTCAGAGAAACGCTCCTCCAAAGGAGGAGAAATTCCACAAATGTACAATCTGGACGAGATGGATCGCAAAATCATCGCCGCGCTTCACCACAACAGCCGAATATCCTATACGGATCTGGGTACACAGATCGGGTTGTCACGTGTAGCCGTTCAGGCCCGCATTAATGCGTTATCCGAAAAAGGAATCATCGAACGCTTCACCGTTGTAATAAACCCTGGCAAAGTTGGGCTTCAGGTCTCGGCCTTTTTCAATGTCGATGTTGAACCGCCCTTCCTGGATGAAGTCGCTGAGAAACTGGATGAAGAGCCAGCCGTCACCAGTCTTTATCATATGACAGGCCCGAGTACACTGCACATGCATGGTATTTTTGCGGATATGGAAGAGATGGAGCAGTTCTTGCTGGAGAAGCTCTATAAGATGCCGGGTATCGTCAAAGTGGAATCACAGCTATTGTTGAAACGTTATAAAAGCCGGATGGGCATGAGACTCTAGGAGGAAATCAGCATGGGTTGGAAAGATTACAACGGTCTCGTCATCGGAATGGTACGAACCGGAATTCTCGGATATGGCGGCGGCCCTTCGGTGATCCCGTTAATCCGTTACGAAGCCGTTACGCGTTACAAATGGGTCAGTGATGAGGAGTTCGGCGAGATTTTGGCTATCGCCAACGCCTTGCCGGGTCCCATCGCGACCAAAATGGCCGCATATCTCGGTTATAAAACCAAAGGTGTGCTGGGCGCGATCGTGTCCGTACTCGCTCACATTTTACCGACAAGCATTGCCATTATCGCGCTGCTCGGTTCCATGTACGCGCTACGCGAGTCGAAAGTGGTTGCAGGCATGGTAGCCGCCGTGCGGCCAGTCATTTTTGTCATGCTGGGCATGATGGCTTATGAATTTGCCATGAAAGCCTGGAAGGGACTCGGTAAAGTTTTTGCCGCCCTATTCGGCGTAATTGCCTTTGTACTATTGCAGTTGCTGGATATCCATCCGGGGATTGTGATCGCGGTTTTCCTGGGATATGGTGTCTTCCATCTGGATCTGGTTCAGCGCTTCAAGTCCAAAGGCGAGTCCGATAAGGGGGTGTCCTAAGGATGCTCCAGACCTGGTGGGAATTATTTTGGGGATTTTTCGTAGCAAACATCTTGGGATATGGGGGCGGTCCGGCATCCATTCCGCTTATGCAGGAAGAGATTGTGAACCACTACCAATGGATGACCACCGAGCAATTCGGTGATGTACTGGCGATTGGTAACGCCCTTCCCGGCCCGATTGCAACCAAAATTGCTGCATTTGTCGGGTACCACGTAGCAGGATGGTTCGGGGCATTTATCGCAAGTTTTGCCACAATCGTGCCTTCCGCAACTGCACTAATTATATTACTTCGTCTGTTGAACAAACATCGCACGTCACCAAAAGTCAAAGGCATGACCCTGCTTGTGCAGCCTGTTATCGCCGTACTCATGATTCTGCTCACATGGGAATTCGGGCAGCTGTCCACTGATTCCATCGGCATCTGGCAGACGTTGATCATTGCAGGCATCTCGCTCTGGGTCATGACCAAAACCAAGCTGCATCCCGCCATCCTGATCGTGATCGCTTTTGCCTATGGTGCGCTGGTATTGTCTAACACGATGTAGTTATAGAACATACAGGGAGCGTCACAGAAGCACTTGGATACATCTGCAATGGGTGTATGCAAGGGTTCTGGACGTTGGCGAATGGCCAGACTATTTTCATTTTCTAAGGAACTGAGGACGTCTTATTTGGTCTTTAGGTCCTCTTTATAAATTGTAAGGAATCTCAGACACGTTATTCACCAAAAACACCTGACAAAAGTGCTATAAAAGACTGTACTTTCCGATATAACGTGTCTCAGATTCCTTAGATTTCTGCAAACGCTCCAGACCCCTGAATAAGACGTTTCAGATTCGTTAGCGCTTGAAGACACGCTCTAGTTTATAAACAAAAAACGGTGATACCAGCTATTAGCTGGCATCACCGTTTTTATTTGCACGTTTCACACTCACAGTTGAAAAATATCGTTTACTTTGCTTCAACCACTACCGTTACTTTGGTTTTCACACCTGCAAATGTCACCGTAATTGTTGCTTTACCTTTGCCGTTCGCCTGAATAATTCCATCTTTCACCGATGCTGTAGCAATACGGGAAGATTTCCAGAGAGCCGGTTTGGATACATTCGCTTCACTGCCATCGGCATACGTTGCAGTTGCAGCCACGGTTACCTTTTCACCAGGTTTCATGGTCAACGTTACTTTATCCGTCTGCAAATATTTCAGTGTATCCACATCTAGAGCAACCGTTACAGACTTGCTGCCGTATTTTGCTGTGATTTTGGCTTTACCTGAACCTGTAGCTTTGACTTTACCTTTGGTCACTTGAGCTACTTTGTAGCTGTTCGTTTTCCATTCAGCTTTGTCCGTAACATCACGCTCGCTACCGTCGCTCAAGAAGGCAGTTACCGTCAGATCAGCTGTATCGCCTGATTTCAGGGAAAGAACCGGCTCGGAAGCTTCAATACGTGTGATGACATCCACTTCAACTTGGATCGTCACTTTTTTGGAGCCGTATTCTGCTGTGATGTTGGCTTTACCACTGCTGTTACCTGTGATCACGCCTTTTTTCACATCTGCTACACGTGCATTGCTGGATTTCCAGGTTGCTTCGGATGTAACATCCAACGTGTTGCCGTCCTCATCCGTACCTGTTAGAAGGATCGTCTGAGTTTCTTTGGCAGACAGAACAACGAAGTTCACATCTGCTTCCAGTCCACTAGCCATACCTACTTCAACAGGCAGAGTCAGTGTTTTGCCTTCAATCTTCGCGGTAATGGTTACTTTACCTGTAGCAACACCTGTGATAACCCCTTTGCTATCTACCTCAGCGATTTTGTCGCTGCTGCTGCTCCAAGTTGCATCTTCAGATACATCTTTGGATGTTTCACCATACAACGCCAGTACTTTGGCAGAAGTCGTTCCACCAACGGCTACCGATGCTTTTTTCTTGTCCATCTCATACTTGTCTGCTACGTCTACATTCACTGTGAATTTAACCGTTTTACCGCCATAAGCTACAGTGATCGTAGCCGTACCGGATTTGTATGCAATCAGATCGCCGTTTGATACATATACGACATCTGGATTGCTTGAAGTCCATGTTGCTTTGGAAGTTACATTTTCTGTACTGGCATCAATATATTCGGCATTGGCTACCAATGTCTTAGACTTGTTATCACCGGTAACACTCATGGCGAGCTTGTCATTTACATCTTTGATATCCAGATATCTTGCCGTATCTACATCTACAGCAATTTCTACAGTTTTTCCACTATAGGTTGCTTTGATCGTTGTTGAACCTGCGCTAATGGCTGTAATCTGCCCCTTGAATACCGTTGCAACTTTCTCGTTGCTGGATGTCCATGTCGCCTGATCCGTTACATTCACATCGCTGCTGGTTGGATAAGAAGCCGTTAATACGATATTGGCTGTACTCTTGTCCCCATCCAAACGGAAGAAAATACTTTGTTTCTCCACACTCAGCTTGCTGGTCAGATCCACATCCACGTCAACGGATACAGATTTCGTACCGTATTTGGCTGTGATCTTGGCAGAACCTGCCGAGTATCCTGTAATTTCGCCTTTGAGAACATCTGCGACCTTCTCATTGCTGGATGTCCACTCCGCCAGATCGGTTACATCTTTGGTTGTACCATCTGGATACGTAGCCGTCACTTTCACACTTTCACTTTTGTTCAACAGCAAGTTAACTTGCTGTTTATCTACATCTACACGTTTAACCACTTCAACGTTAACATCCACCGTCACGCTTTGGCTGCCAACTTTGGCTGTGATCACAGCTGTACCAGCGCTTTGTCCAGTTACTTTACCATTCACCACGGTAGCAACCTTCTCATCACTGGTAGACCATTCTGCAGTACTTGCTGCTTCATTATTTGTTTCATTGTCACTATACGTTGCTGTCAAAATAATTTCTTTTGTATCTCCCGTGCGTAAATCCAGACTTTGCACGTTTTTCGAAAGAGCTTTGACCTTCTTCGTTACTTTCACTTGAACGGTCTGACTCTGGCCCTGGTAAGCTGCGGTAATCGTCGCTTTACCTTCTTTTTTGGCCGTGATTGCACCATTATATACAGTTGCTATCGAAGTATCTTCGCTACTCCAGGTTGTACTAATCGTTACATTAGCCGAGGTATTATCTGAATATACCCCTGTCACCGTAACAGACCCAGAATCACCAACTTCGAGCGACATCTCATTCTTGGAAACCACAATTTTGGACAGTTCTTTGTCTGCCGCAGCGGCCAAGCCTACGTTGGAAATACTCAGCATCAACACCAGCATCATCACCATGTACTTGGTCAATCTTGGCTTTAACATCATTTCCCCCCGATTATCATCATTTTTTTCCTTATGTTTTATGTCGGCAAGTCCTTTCCAGATGTTTAGACTTTCAGGAAATTTTCAGGGAATTCTATGGAAATTAATTTATCTTCGATTCCTGTTTCAACCGATCATACCTGCGAATATTACGCATACCTATGTATATTGACTGTCTTGAACTTCTTTTAACAGGATTGGAGGAAACATAATGGTTCAGCCTTTTGATTACATCGGGTATTGGGAGGAAACATATCGTTCGGGTGAAACTTCTGGGAGGGGTTCATACGGGGTTTTGGCTGAATTCAAGGCCGAGGTCGTGAACGGACTGATTCAACGTGAAGGGATTCATCGTGTCATTGAGTTTGGATGTGGGGATGGCAACCAGTTGCAATACATGAATTATGAGGACTACCTGGGCGTGGATGTAGCGGCTTCTTCAGTAAAGCGTTGTGCTTCCCAATTTGCCAAGGATTCGTCCAAGAGCTTCATGTTGTATACACCAGGCCTATGGATTAACCGTGGTTTCCTGCAAGCCGATCTGACGGTCTGTCTGGATGTGTTATATCACATCACGGATGAAACAGATTTTCGCAATACCCTCTATGATATTCTGCACTCCTCAACAGCATGGGTGGTGCTTTACACCCGTTTGAAAGAAAACGGCAACCCGGGGATTGATACAATCCAGGACCGTAATCTGTTCGAGTATCTCTTCGACTACCCTGATTTCAAAGTTCATGAGATTATTCCGCAGCGCTATCCAGATCAATCTTCTGCCGACTTTGTCATCCTGAGACGTACACCTTCGAAGTGAAAATCGATTTTTTCAGTAAAGCATAGCTAATTCTGTACCCCAACTGGACCCGTAAGAATGAGATATTCATAGGCCAGATACTTCTTTTGTCTTCTTTCGATTATGTACACCATCCACCTGTCCACTCACCTTGATTTGTCTATTCAAAGCTCAAGCTTAGGTATACTCCGTCTCCAATAGAAGGGATATCGTTCCTAATACTGGAGACAGCCTCACGTGGACAGGTGATGATGGTTTGCTACTGATGCTACTGACAACTAAATACTGAATATATAACTGGTTAACTATTTGAATCTAATGAAATAATTCGAAGGCTCACAACACTAATACCTTACTAATCCGTTCTCCCCTTCAGTTCTTCCAGCCCGTAGTTCTCAATTCTTCTTTTAAAATAACCCCGCATGTCCACGCAGCTTCGCCAGCGCTTCCATATAGAAATAATCGCCGTATATAATCGGCACATTCAGCCCTCGCCCTTCCGGGTAATGCACCGTTCCCTGCATGATTAGACCTTCTTCCGCTGCCGAGTCGCGGGAGCTATAGTGCTCATGCAAGCCGCGGACGATGCGTTCTCCCGCGGCAGCATAGGTCTCCCCGCGTGGCGACAGCTTCGCCAGCTCAAGCAACCCGCTTGCGGCAATCGCCGCAGCGGACGAGTCCCACGCCACCTGATGCTCCGCAGGTGCGCGGAAATCCCACACCGGCACGATCTCTTCGCCAAGCATGGCGAGGAAGAAATCGGCCGCACGCTCCGCTGTCTCCAGATATCGGGCTTCGCCCGTATACCGGAAAGACAGCGCAAACCCGTGCAACGCCCAGGCGGTCCCCCGCGCCCAGGCGGAACCTGGAGCATGGCCCTGTCCGCCATGCTCTCGTAGCTTCTGCCCCGTGTGTGGGTCGAACTCCACCACGTGGCAGATGGACCCGTCCGCGCGGATGAATTCGCGCGCCACGGTGTCCGCGTGCGCTTCCGCCAGCCAACGGAAGCGCGGGTCGCCGCTCTGCTCGGATGCCCAGTAGAGCAGCGGCAGGTTCATCATGCTGTCAATGATGGCTACGCCGCGCGTATCCATTGCTGACGAGCTGAAGTTCCAGGCGCGGATGAACTCACCGCGCACGTGGAACCGGGCAGCGAGCAGGTTGGCGGCAAGCATGCCGCGCCGCCGTCCATCCATGCTACCCGTCTGGCGGTAGTTGGCTACGCCACTAAGCAGCCAGATGAACCCCAGATCGTGATCTACCGATTCGGGATCACGCAGACAACCTTCCAGTTGCCGCTCACAGCTTTCGGCAATGCGATGTAGCGAAGCCGCCGCTTCACTTGCCGGCGCATCCCCATAGACCAGCCATAACAATCCAGGCCAGAAACCCGCTGTCCACCATTCCGGATCATTCCGGTCATACGTCCCCTGCGGGGCAATGTGTGGAAATGTATCCTTGATCCGCTTTGCATTCCGAATTGTCTTGGCAGCCCCCTGTTGCCACGCTTCCTCGAGCCATTTTACCGACGTTGATGTGTTCATGAACATATCCCTCCTCGATTCAATACCAGACATCTAAGCTTGATGCTCCAGCTCATCCTCAACTTATCTATAGCGTCGTATGCCGTAACTGCAATAGCTATCCGATAAATATCACTAATCATCCACGAATAACACTTTCAACTATGCTTCGAGCTGTTTTGAGATGTTTGGAGATCTAATGATCCTCAACCTGAACACCCTTCAGTTAAACTCGCCCAATCGGATCGCAAATGACAACCTACGTGCTCCGTTCACTTCAATCCGGGCTTCCTTCAGTAACCCATTACGTGAAGCCACGGCTTGCTCCACCAGATAAATTATGGCTTCCTGATCCAGCGCTGTAGATTCTACATAGGCCCCCCGATACTCCGTTCGTACGTTATGATCCGTATGGGTAATTACCGCCTGTTCGCGACCATCATGGAACATCAATGGAATGAGTGCACCTGCCGCCGCAATCTCACCTTCGAACTCATACGTTATGGTCAGCCCATCCGCCTGTTGCACATAATGGGTACGCAATGATTCAATTCCGGGTAATGGACCGACCCATGTCACGGCAAAAGAATTAACCCGATGCTCGCCGCCATCTTCTGACGCTCTTTCCACCAGATGTTGCTCCACTTGATTCGGCGTATTATGGTCCACCTTCTCGTACACAACGGAACCTCCTCCCTGTGCAGGGTCTAATCCAACGTCACGATCATATGTACCACCGGATGGAATCCCCTCTGCAAGACTGTGCCATACCCCATCTGGTGTCTTCCAGGCAGGGCAGTAGCTGAGCGGTCGGACCTCCCCATCGGCAAATTCCGTAAATCCGGCCTGCACATGGCTGGCGGCGGACGGACCAATCAGACCAGGTAACCCCATCTGCTGAATCCGTACCAAACCAGGGATCGTATACGGATCATTCATCGCCGTGTGTAATACCAGTTGCTGACCAGGTATGGAAGCAATCACAGTTTCAAACCACCCATCGGTCTGCAAAACCCTGCTGCCTAACTCGGAAGGAAGGTACACTTCGCTCACATCGTCTCCCGGATCACTGAGACAAGCGTGAGCCAGCGCTGCTGCCGTCCACAGATTGTAACAGGTATGGTTGGTATAGATTTCATACCCATGCCGATCTTCTGGCTTGTATTCATTGCGTACAATTTTCAAGCGTCCATCATCCATCTTCCAGCGCTCCACAGCAGCAAAACACCGATTGGCCGCACGTGCAAAAGCACCCGCCATCACCGGATCACCCGCCTCCAGAGCCTGCGTTGCATGTGTAGAACATACATAAGCCGCCGCCGCTTCATTCCACTGATGCTGGGAGCTGCGACCACGCGGTGGAATCTCACCTAGCGGCGAGAGCGTCAGTAACGAGCTGAAGGCACCATGGCGCAGCTGCTCACGTAACGTATCCGCAGTCTTTCCCTCGTAACCAGCTTCAAGCATCACCCCAAGGTGATAACGGGTGGCAATATCATAGGAAAATGGACAATTTGGACGATCCATCGGTCCATCCTGATACAAGCCAAGGGCCGTAAACCGGGGTAGATGATAGGCTTCCAGATATCGATCCATCCACGCAGTACCCTCATTCGCCAGCTGTTCATGCCACCGCAGATATTCGCCAGAGATCATAATGGCGTTCCAGTTAATCATGCGATTGGGATTGTTCATCTTGCTCATCGTAAATACATAATCTTGTTCAGGACTGATTGTCTTGAGTGCCTCAGCCCAGATCTTCGCTTGTTCCGGCAGATGTGACTTCAACAACATATATGCTCTCATCATGAGCACCGGAAAAAAATCAGGGTGATTGTCAGGTGCGCTACCTTTGACCACGGCATCAATGCTCTGTGACAGGGCTGCCGCTGCGGAGTCAAGCAGATCTGTACGCCCTGCATCAACCAGAACTGCCGCAGCCATTGCATAGGCCGGTGTAGAATAATATCTCTCCACACCCGAGAACGGGTCGATAATTGTACCCTGGCTGTCCTGATATGGTGTGTAAGCGCGAACAACACTTTCAACAAGTACCAACTTGCGCTCTCTATTCCAGCCGTCTGCCGGAGGGGGGCCCGCTTGTTCTGCCAATGTACGGTAATGTTCGAGTTCGTCTTTCCATGGATACGTGGACGCAGATGTATATTTACTCACGCATGCTCACCTCGGTTTCTCCCATTTTCGGTTCAATGATGAAGCGTACCTCACATACCGTTTCAAGCGGATTAGGGCGTTCTGTCCGAACATCCGTCTCATCAATTGCACCTGTCCATGATAGTGACGTCCGATAGAATGTGACTGGAACATTGTCATGATCAACTGTGTCCAGTTTCTCCGTAAGAATTTTCCACTGGTTCGCATCATACGTCATATGGATCGCCCCATGTGCACCTTGCCAGCGAAGATTACCACTCTTCACCACCTCAGGTTGTACTCTGCTCATCCAGCGCTCCACTACGCTCGAACATCCTGCATCTGAATCATCCACCGAAGAGAATCGTTCTGCCGAAGACACCACCCTGCTCTTCCATTGAAAACGGTCAATGAGACGCAATTCCGCTCCATTCCCGCTCCCGTCAGAAGCCATCTTCCAATGAAATTGGCGCGTATAACGAGCCAGTGAAGCTGCCCCAGAGTATGCGGATGTTAGATCCATTGTTGCATTCAGCTCACAGCCACCCTCTGCCAGCTTTACCTCTAACACATGAGCTTGCGCTTGCCGACCGGAGCATTGCTCCTGGCCTTCAATGAGCGGAACGTTATGCCCGGATGATGAGATGTGGAACAGCTGCTCTCTGCCTGGTGCAAAATACGCTTGGCTGTACAACCCTGCTCCTGGATCACACAGAATATTCTCACCACCGCAATGGATAATGAACTGCCCCAGATCATTATGGTTGTGAGGTTCATCGTTATGCCCGCCTTTAATGGAAATAGCCACATGAAGGGGTGCGCCGTTCGCATGTTTTGTATCCGGAGAATCGAGCGATCCTTTTGCAATCATCCAGCCCAGATTTTGAAAAATAAATCCCCGTTCAGCCTGCCCAGAGGCACCTTCATCACCGTATACTGGCGGATCGCTCCACATCACGTTCCGCAATAGATGAGCCCAGCGATGACAGGAATCATCAGTAAGCAGTGGGATATGAAATGGAAGATCTATCTGCAACCCCACCCGGGATGCGAGCAGAGAAAGCAATCCGGAAGGGATCTCTTCCTGCTCGGCACTGTCCGAATAATTCACATATGTGCCGCCCGACAGATGAACTCGCAGCGGGAAGGCTGCGATAGTTGTTATTTTGGAACCCGTCAGCAGATCTAGTTCGCCCTCACTGTACTCACGAAGCATCTCGGCATAATAGGTGAAATAACCAAATCCATATACCCAATATCCAATGCCTTCGGCACAGCCACCATCCTCGCCATATCCGCTCAAGAATGCGTTCATACAGCTGACCGTATGGGAGATCGATTCCTGTAGTGTGGACTCATCCTCGAGCAGCAACAATGCGGCCATGCCACAGCACCCACCACAGACCGCCGACCAGTTGTGATCCGCTGTCTGCCAGTGGAACTTCCGTTGCTCCCGGTAAAGCGGAGTGAAGATTCGCCGTTCTGCTTCAGACCTGATCCGTTCTATGACAAGGCGATCCAGCCGCTCGGCGTGAATGGTCACAATCTCGGCCAGCATATGTACCGTCTCTGCGGCGAACAGATCGATGTTCCCATTCACCTGGTTGACCTCTCCCGTACCCAGATGCGCGGGCAAACACCACGTATACTCACCACACACGTCCCACAATATTTCTTCCAGCGCCTGCAGTGCATCCGGCCTAGCTGTGTCTAATGCGAGCATCGCCACAGCAGCCAGCCTGCCCCTTCGATCGAAATAAGCCTCTTCATAGGCTTTCCGCTCACCCGTATCGCTGAACTGTCGATATAGACGGAACGACAAGGAAGGCATGGGTTCTTTCAAGGCACGTTCACCGTAAGCCTTCAAGTCTGTGTATAACGTAGCCAATTCAGGCCGGGATAACTTCTCCAAGAGTCTGTCGGCACTTAAGGAACTCAATGCTCTGCTCTCAGTACCACGTTGGTTTATATTTTCATTTTCGACTTCGTGAATGGAATCTTCCACTGGATTCACCACTCTTCGTTAATGGATTGTCATGCCCATATTATAATGTAATCGATTTCATTTTACCGGATATGATAGCATTTTTGAAGAATTATCCATTATAACCCTTTCCACGACGTTACTTCCTTCTCCTTCCTAACCAAAAAAACGAAGAACCTTCGCCAGGTTCTCCGTTGCATTCTGCCTGTCACCACAGGCTTTTTATGGTTATCTCATATTCTTAACTATCTTATATCCTCATCCTCAATTAATCCTGAATACCTATAATGCTGCTGCCCATATCCTAGCTGTCCGCTGTTGTTATCACACAATCGCAAGCGAAGAATTCTGTACAACAGACAACCATTGGCGTGCAATCAGCTCATGACCTGCTGCGGTTGGGTGTACGCCATCCCACAACCAGTACGCTGCATCCGCCTGTTTCAGAGCGTCATTAAACGTCTGCTGCAATGGTACCCACACAGCTCCAAATTCTTCAGCAAGACCTTGGGCCAGTTTCTGATATTGACCGACATACTCTTCCCAGGCTTCCCATTTCTCCGCAGTCGCTCCGGTTCTCAGAATAAACGGCTCCATCAAAATCAGCCCCGTATCTGGCATCACTTCCCGAGTTTCTTCGAGCAAATGGCGATACGCCCGTCCGAAACGATCCGTTACCCCGCTAGGTTCACCATTCATCGTGCGCCAGGCATCATTAACCCCAATCAGGATGCTGATCAGGTCCGGTTTTAGACTAATGGTATCCTCATTCCAGCGTGCGTACAGGTCCGATGCCCGATCCCCGCTGATGCCTCTGTTATAGAAGGTCTTTTGCTTACCCGCCAGTTCCATACCCAGTTTGCTGGAGATCAGATACGCATACCCGTGTCCGAGAAAATGATTTGGATCATCATTGCGTGATCTTCCCCCATCTGTAATCGAGTCTCCCTGAAACAATATAACGGATGGACTTGTACTCATGATTGAAATCGTTCCTTCCTCTTGTGCAAAATGGAAACACTGTACACCTCAGTCTTCATTTTATCCCTTTCGGCTACAATAGAAAATAGCGTTTTCATCACTGAGGGTCGCCATCTTATGAATCTCCTAGCAATTATCCGATCCAATATCGCAGTATCATCATAGCCACAATACCGACCAATACGGTTCCCAGCAGACTGCGTGTCCAGATAGCTACTGCAATCGTAGGCAGGGATGCCCACAGAGCTGCATTTTGCGTAATCGGCACCAACTGGTTGTCCGACATGAACAGTTCCTGACCAATCAGCGCTGCCATGACCGCTACGGGTACATACTCCAGCCAGCGTAATAACCACATTGGAATCTGTATCTTGCTGAACAGCATCAGTGGCAGTACACGCGGAATAAATGTTAACAACGCTGAGCCCATAATAATCCAGAATACATCCCATCTTACTTCCATCGTTCCATGAACACTCCCATCGTTGCCGCAATGACCGCAGCCACAATGACACTCATGCTGCCAAGTGAAGCCATGCTGGCGAAGATTACACAGACCACGGCGATAATAGCCACATTAATGTGTATTTTTTTGTTTTTGCGATGCACCAACTGGAGTACAACCAGTCCAATAAACATCGCTGGCAGGGCATAATCCAGACCCAGTCGTTCCGGGTTAGTGATCCAGCGTCCAAAGTACGCTCCCGCCATATTAGCCACGAACCAGTTCAGATATGCGGTAATATTCAGACCGTGCATCCAGCGTTCACTGAGCCTTTCTCTGCCAATTGCACGTGTCATCGCAACGCCGAAAGACTCATCGGTAAGCAGTGAACCAATCCACATATTTTTAAGCGGGGTCAGATGCCGAAAATACGGTGATACAGCCGCACTGAGCAGCAAATGGCGAAGATTCACAAAAAATATGGTGAACATAATGGCTACTGCTGACCCATTCGATGCGAGCATGCCTGCTGCAATGAACTGAGCCGATCCTGCATATAAAATCAGGCTGAGCAGTGCCGTTTCCGCCAGACTCAGACCTGCGGTCATTTCAATGACACCCGCCGCAAAGCCAATACTCAAATAACCAAGCAGGGTTGGAATACAATCTTTGACCCCCTGCATGAATGTAGCTTGATCCTGGACCTCTTCCATGTCCTCCTGTCCAGATATCTGTAGTGTACTTTGGTCCAACTGCCGTACAACCCCTCTCCAATTTCTGTCCCCATAAACCGATATATATGGATGTAGATCCATCCAAGTCCATTCTTCATGAAAACAACTTCTTTGTGTATTCAACATGCCCAGTTACATGCCTTATGGATTTCACATTTTGCAAAATTCACTTCACATAATTCAGAAATATAACACATGATGTGCACTAAGGGAGAGACAGATTAATTTTTATAGAACAGATGTAATCCTAAATACCTACAAAACCAAAAAATATTTTCGCGAAACTCATAAATTATGTTGAATAAACGCGAAATTTGTCATACGATAGCACCAGAAACTTCTGGAAAGGATGGAATGAAATATCTTTTACCAGATGGGCTTGTCCACTAGACATGGGGATGGGTTACACAGAGGGGGAATGTGTATGAAAAAAATTCGTAAACAAGGGGTCAAAAGAACAATGCAGATGAGAGAGAAACTGATTTTGTCATTTGCCATTGTATTGCTCATTCCAACCATTAGTCTGGGCATTATCTCGTTCCAAACAGCTGATGCCAAGGTTGAAGAGAAAATGTATGAGAACGCGATCAGCAGTGTTACTGTGCTCAACCAGACCATTGACCAGATCATTGGTGCAACACGCAAAAATGTTGATTTCCTGGCAAGTCAGCTGGATGCAGGCAATGTCGGACCCAATCAGGGTGACGAAACAGATACCATCCGTACCTTGCTCGACGCTTATAAGGAAACGCATGATGACGTGGAACTTGCCTCCATCGGTACCGATCAGGGCGTATATATTAACTCCCCTGTAACTGCGGTGAACAAAGAAGGATATGACCCGCGCGAACGCCCGTGGTATCAGGCTGCTACGCAGAACAAAGATGTCCCTACCGTAATTACCCCCTACTTATCAAGCAATACCGGCAATGTTGTTGCTTCAGTAGCTCAGACCTCAGCGGATGGCCATGGTGTCGTCTCTGTCAGCCTGTCGCTTGAAGCCCTCTCGAAGACGGTTAACTCCACGAAGATTGGCGAGAAGGGTTATATCTATATCATTGATAATGCCAATAAAATCATTGTACATCCTACCGAAAAACCGGGGACCGAAGGAACCATGGCACCCTATAAAGATATTTTCGCACAGAAAAACGGAAGTCTGACCTATACACTAAATGGAAACCAGGAACACGCCTTTTTCTCCACCAATGAAACGACGGGCTGGACCGTGGTTGGTGTCATCGACAGTGGGGAAGTGACGGCATCTGTCCGTCCGATTTTATACACCACACTTATTGTTGTAGCGATTGCAATTGCGGTAAGCTCCATCATTATTTTCTGGATTGTGCAATCAATCACCAAACCACTGAACCGCTTGGTGAAGGCATCTGACGAAATTAGTAATGGTAATCTGACCATCGAAGTTGCTGTATTGGGACAGGATGAATTCGGCAAGCTGAGCACCAGCTTCAATAAGATGAGCGAATCCTTACGAACCGTTATTCAGGACGTGCGACACACGGCTGACGAGTTAACCGCCTCATCCACACAATTGGCAGTCAACTCATCGGAGACAACCAAAGCAACAGAGCAAGTCGCCCTGATCACGGAAGAATCCGCAGCTGGACTTGAGAAACAAACAAGCAGCCTGAAACATACGGCACTACAGATGAATGAGCTTGCTGGAGGTGTAGGACAGGTAACGAACAGCACACAGCAAGTATCCGAAGCTGCCATGCAAGCAAGTGAGCTCGCGGATAAAGGGAATGCTACCATGCAGACGGCCGTATCCGAGATGAGTTCTGTCAGTCGCTTTGTGCAAGGTATGGCAGATACTGCTGGACGACTTGAACAGCATTCCACATCCATTGGTGAGATGGTATCTGTCATTACAGATATCGCTGCACAGACCAATTTGCTTGCTCTCAATGCTTCTATAGAAGCAGCGCGTGCAGGTGAGCATGGACGCGGCTTCTCCGTTGTTGCCAGCGAAGTCCGCAAGCTCGCGGAACAATCCAGCCTGTCCGGCCAGAAGATTGTAGAGATGGTCGGAGCGATTCAACAGGAGATTTCAATGGCCAATCACAGTGTACAGATCGGGCAACAGGATGTAAGCAACGGCATTCGTGCCGTTCAGTTTGCAGATGAAGCTTTTGCCCAGATTAGTGAGGCTGTTGGGGTCGTCAATCATCAGCTTGAGAACATTGCAGCCGCCTCACAACAGATGTCTGCAAGTACAGCCGAAGTGGTGCAATCCATTGATCAGATCCACGCCATATCGGAAACCAATGCCGATGGAACGGAGAACATCTCTGCTGCTACGGAGGAGCAAGTGGCTTCCATGCAGGAGATATCATCCTCTGCTGATTCCCTTGCCCATCTGGCTCACAAGCTGCAGAAGCTGGTGGAACAATTCAAGCTGTAGTCGTTGAACTAAAGATTGTTTACAATAACACTACGATGACAGAATAACCTTCCAATCGCTGTTATCGTGCAAACGATTAGTTCAACTTATAAAATTAAGTAGTCTGTAATACCCAAAGCCCCTTTGCCATCATATTGGCAAAGGGGCTTTGGGTGTTAAAAGGTCGGGCATTCTAGAATGGAAATATCCCTCCTATTCAGCAGATTGCTTTTTATCTCCGTGGTAACCTTGATCTCCGTAGGGCTCTAACTGTTCAAACCAGCGATTCAGACATTTGGCGAGTGCATCTTTGGAATCGTAATACGGGTTATCGTCTTGTTTCAATGTCTCCAGCACCTCGATCACAAACGCATTCTCTCCATATTCATTCCATTCAGCCTGCAATCTTCGATTCAGATGGCTACCCATCTGTAACATAAACCGTTGTCCGTTAATGGTTTTCAGGTTCAGTGTGCTGTCGATATAAACTTTACCGTTACGTTCATTCCGAATTTGGTAGACGCCCGCTTCCGTTTTAACTTCTTTGGCCTGTTCCTGCAATTCTTTGCGACGATTCATCTGCTCCTGCTCCCCCTTTTCTTTGCGCTCCTGTTTTCCAACTTTGGCGCTCTGTTGATCTGTGTGGCTTCCCAACCAATACTGACTGCCGTCTGGCTCACGTTCCAGCAAACCATAGTCGACGAGATACCTCCGTATTTCCACGTAATCATCATGAACTTCCTTCAGCAGCTCATTGACCTGTTTCTCGGAATATTTGCGCTCTGTCTCGAATCGTTTGGCAATTTCGGTGAGCACAATATATTTATGTTTTTGCTGCATATGAAACGTCGTCAGCCGACCGCCAGTACCCTCTGGAAAATACTTGTTTAGCACCTTTTCCCGATCCTGTTCTGTGATATCAAATGAGTTCGGATGGATCGTATGTTCATGTCTTGTCACCGGCGATACCCATTCGGCTGGAGCCTGTGTATCCTTACTTTTGAGAAGTTCCATTAATGCCAGGAATATTTTGGCCTGCCGTTCCTTCTCCTTCAATACAAACCGATGATTCCGAATGGTGGAAGCACTCCCGATGCCAAGGGTCTTCTGTACTTCAGCATCCTTCTTGCCTTCATAGAATTGTGACAACAAGCCCCGCTGGACATCAGACAATCCGGTTACGCTTTTATCCAGCTCCAGCAAATATTCAAATACCGATCCATGAACCTTCTCAATATGCACTCGCATATAACGGGCTGCCTCATAGAGCACTCCTTCTTCAGGATAGATAATCCCCGATTCCGTCCTGTATCCGCAGCAGACACATATATAGGCGGGACCCTCCTCCATATAACCACGCTTGATCTCTTCCAATGAAGCTGTTTGCAACCAGGATTCCGATAATTTCATGTAAAAGCTCCTTTTTATCATTGTATGGTCATTCCAACCGTATATTAATAAAATATTTTATAATAATGTTTGTTTATTTATAGATATAATATATTTTTGTTTGTTATATGTCAATATAACGGAAAAGAATGCTGTGTTTAAAGACATAACGGATGCCCCTTGTTCAACAGAAAAAAGACCGCAGGGTCGCAACCCTGCAGTCTCATTTCAATCTCGGTTACAACTTAAACCGTTCAATCATGCTTTGCAGATCTTCAGCCATACGTGACAATGCTGCCGAAGAAGCTGCAACCTCTTCCATTGTAGCCAACTGCTCTTGAGCAGCCGCTGATCCATCTTCCGTTCCAGAGGCAATTCTGTCTGACAGAACCATTGTATCACTTACTGCCTTGTTGATATGACTCATGCCCCCATCAATTTGACGGGAAGCCGTGGATACTTCTCCAGCTTGTGCAGCCACCAACTGTACCGCAGTACGAATGATATTGAATGCTTCGCCTGCTTCTGTAACCATCTGCGAACTCTTCACCATACCTTCTCCCGTACGGGCAAAAGTGGATTGCACCGCATTGGTTTTCTCCTGCATCTCATGCATAAGCTCATTAATCCGCTCGGCTGAAGCGCCTGAACTGTGAGCCAGTGTCTTCACTTCGTTGGCTACAACCGCGAATCCGCGCCCTTGCTCGCCAGCTCTTGAAGCTTCAATGGATGCATTCAATGCAAGAATGTTCGTCTGCTTGGCAATGGCCGTAATCTCGGCCACAATCACAAGAATCTCTTCATTTTTCGCGCGCAGATCCTCGATGACCACAGACATGGCTTTGCTCTCATCATTCACCTGCTGAATATGGGTAACCGCTTCTTCTACTGTAACCATACCTGCTTCCGACTTAGTGGATGCATCCAGAGCGATACGAGCGGTATCTTCAGCACTTGATGAGATCTCTTTGACTCCAATGGACATTTCGCCCACGAGTTGACCTGTAGCAGCAAGACTATTGTTCTGCAAAGTCGTTCCCGCAGCTGCATCCTGCATCAGTTCAGCCACCTGTTCTGTGGCTTTGGATGTCTGCTCGGAACTCGCCATCAGTTCTTCAGAAGATGCCGCCAGCTGGCTGGATGTATCATGCACCTCTCCAAGCACACTACGTAGTGAAGTCGTCATCGTGTCGAAGCTTTCCCCGAGCTGTCCGAACTCATCTCGGCGCTGTAAACCTACCCGAACGGTGAGGTCCCCGGCGCTTACTTTGGATGCTGCCTGCGTTAATTGCAGCAATGGCCGGTGAATACTG
Organism: Paenibacillus sp. FSL P4-0176; assembly: GCF_037975265.1. Taxonomy (NCBI): domain Bacteria; kingdom Bacillati; phylum Bacillota; class Bacilli; order Caryophanales; family Paenibacillaceae; genus Paenibacillus; species Paenibacillus sp. FSL P4-0176. Next base: position 384,100 of record NZ_CP150242.1, on the reverse strand, counting down.
CGGATAATGAATATAAGCAGAATTAACCCGATAACCAATGCAGATGCCACAATTGTAATTGCACGGATCAAAATAGGCATTACCGCTTCACTTGCTTCGGAAGGAACCATCTCGCCAACAATTTTCCAACCTGTCACCGGATTGGTGAAATACACAGCTTCCACTTCGTGACCATCATATGTATACTTCACCGTTCCACTTTCTTTCGTATACATCTCATTAATGTAGCTTTCATCCGACTGTGTACCGGATTCAATATTGTAGTGGAACAGGAATTTACCCCCGTTATCTAGCATGTACAGTTTGCCTTCTTTACCAATACGTATCTGATCAACGGATTCTTTCAGATGATTGAGACTGACATTGGCCCCGAATACCCCTTTGCCATCAGCCAGCTTGGCAGCTGCCGTTACAACCCATTCACCTGTTGTGACCGATTGGAACGTATCCGAGATTACAGGTTCGTCCTGGGACATGCCCATCGTATACCATGAACGTTCACGTGGATCATAGATCTGTTCCCCGGGATCAGGAGATTTCATCCAGCTGCCATCTTCCGCACCTGCGGTGAGTACACCCAGTTCCTTATGATTCTGAGACATCCGATCCATCTGCCTTTGCAGTGCAGGGGATTTATTAATAATATCGTTTGAAGTAATACCCGCAGCCATCTGTGCTGCGTTATCCTTCTCCATATCCAGCATTTGATTTATCTGCAGACTAAGCATTTCTGTTTTGGCTTGTGCGGAACGAATAATTTCCATTTTAACCTGGTCAGCAGCTTTTTGATAAGACAACCAACCAACAGTAATGCTCGGTACAATCAGGAACAGGAGTAATGCAGCGATCAGGCGTTTTTTTACGGTTAAAGTAAACCAATTTCGAATCCTTTTCTTCATATAACTATCCCCCATCATAATCTTCACCCATCCTTTTATCGGACAATCGCTGTAAAAATATTATGTATAGATACTAAATTAGAATAAATTTAATCTTTTCGATCAGTTTAGATGGATTCACCTAATCCTTCTATTCGTTTTGACCCCCTTAGCGAGATCGTTTACAATGCTCATAAGCTGGTTATTCATGAAACGATTGGAAGGAGAGGATTCAAATCTTACGCAAGGCAAATGAAAGGCAACATGTTTCCACTGTATATTCATCCATGTTCCGCATTCTGTTAGCGCTCATCCTGTGTGCAGGCCCGATTCTGGGACAAGCTGGTATTACGGCATCCGCAGCGCAGGCGACGCAAGCAGTTCACATTGAAGTGAATGGTGAGCAACAATCCTGGAAGAACGCACCACTTATCATCAAAGGTTCAACGTTTGTTCCACTGCGGGATGTGGTCACATCGGTCAAAGGCACGTTGAAATGGGATAATCGCACGAAGACGGCTACCATTACCGTTGGCAGAGACAAGCTGATCCATCAGGCTGGCAGCAATTCCATTAAAGTAAACAAGGTTGATCTGGCTACAGGTGTGAATTCACGTACCGTTAACGGTACGTTGATGGTGCCTGTCCGAGCCATGGCTAATGCAATCAAAGCAGACATCAAGGTCCAACGTACAGCCACGGGGCAGATGAGTGTAAGTATGGTCACTGATCAAGTCAGCATGCTGAACAGCGAGGTTGCCAGCGTCGATACATATCTGCGCGAGATCAACTATCCAGGTATGGCTCTGATCGCCCGCGATGGTGAAGTACTTCTAAAGCAAGGCTACGGACTTGCCGATGAACAGACGCTGAATCGACCGGATCAAAAGACCCGAATCGCATCGCTGAGCAAATCCTTCACGGCCGCGTCCATTCTGAGTCTCGTGGAGGATGGTAAGATTAATGTGCAAGATCCGATCTCCAAGTATATCTCTGGTATACCAAAGGGAGATCAGATCACGCTGCATATGCTGTTATCCCAGACTTCAGGTCTGCCATCCGCATTTGGTCGGGGTGAAGGAACTTCTATGGAAGAGACTGTAGAGGAGATTCGCCACAAAACGCTGAAGTTTGAACCAGGAAGTGCCTATCTGTACAGCAACAGCGGGTATGTTTTACTTGCATACGTCGTTGAACAGGTATCTGGCATGAGTTATGCCGACTACGTGCAGCAGACGATACTGAAACCACTTGGTATGAAAAATTCGGGAGAGGCCTCCCGTAAAGTGCACACGATTAGTGGTTTTGTTCAAGAAGATAACGCATGGGTAACTGCACCTTACTATGTGTCTCAATCCGGATCAGGAACCATCTATTCCACGGTGGACGATATGCTGAAATGGGATCGTGCGCTGTATACGGACAAGATTCTAAGCCAGGATACGATTGAACAGATGTATGAGCCTTATTCTGATAAAAACTATGGCTACGCCTGGATTCTTAAAGAGAATGGCGCAAACCGTACCGTCTTCCACAACGGTAGTGGTGGCGGGTTTGCCACAGCCTTTTCACGTAATCTGTCCGATGATATCACCATTATCCTGCTTGGCAACCACGCAGGTATGGACATGACTTCACTTTTGGATGAAGTTGAGACACAGACAGCCAAAGCACTGCAATTGCAATAATCTATAATTAATAGCTTATAATGAGCAAAGAGACGGTCCTTTAAAGGATCGTCTCTTTGTGTTGTATATGTTCTCATTTTAACGACTCACACTTCCGTTTCGCTCAACCCACAATCCATCTCTTCTCCATCCTGCAAAAGGTAGTTTTACTCATATTCTTATTACTGCCTAGGAGACATCCGCTCTTTCATCATCTGTCTGCTTTAATGTTACAGGAAGTTTCCCCGCAAAAGGAATGCGCCCCATCAGCGCCTGAGCGACGCTATCCATGGCAAGTGGCCGGCTCTCGTAAGCCGCTACATAGACCTGGGCATCCGGAAGCGCCAGCAGATCGTAGGGGCTTCGCAATGCCACAACAGCCAGCGGTTTGCCCAATTGCTGTATCCAACCAATCAGCCTGCACTGTGGATCGCCGGAGGGACTTCCCGCATTGTAGGTTCCCACCACAATCTGCCGAATGTCATCTGCTTCCGCTGCCTGAAGCAGACGTGCGGAACGAATGGCGACTTCCTCGGGCGTGACCGTCAGATCGACAACATCCAGACCATACATGGATAAGGCTGAGCCCAAGGTGAACGTCTGAGTCAGCTGTTCGTCGGCAATTGTCGTCACGGACGTGGCAACCGTTATGACCAGCGTGCGTTCCGGCTTCAAAGGCAGCATATTCAGCTGATCGCGCACCAGTGTGATACTGTTCTCGCTAATACGGCGAGCAACCTCTTGGTGTAATGAACTGTTGCGCTCCGACCCACTGGATAGAGCAGGAGCGTTTGATGCCTTTGGCAATGATGCATTCGATACTACGCCATACACTTCCTCATCACCTGCACCACCCATTCCACTCTCCAACAAACCACGCTTCGCCTTGTACATCAGCAAGCGATTCACCGACTCATCAATACGTCTCTCGCTAATCCGCCCGCTCCTCACAGCTGCTAACAACGCATCAAATGCCTCTGCCTGAAGCTTAGCCGTATGGCTAATTAACACCAGATCTGCCCCGGCCTCTACCGCCATTACGGCTGCATCGACAGTGCCATAGTTCACGGCAATGGCATCCATCTCCATGCAATCTGTCACGATCATGCCCTGATAACCCAGTTCCTGGCGAAGCAGACCGCTTAATACGGTTTGCGATAGCGTTACAGGCAGACGCTCTGGCTCCAGTGCAGGAAAATAAATATGCGCCGACATCATGGCATCGACACCTTCGGCGATAGCGGCTCGGAATGGAATCAACTCCAGGCGCTCTACCCGTTCACGATCATGAGTGATGATTGGGAGGTCCAGATGGGAATCGGTATCCGTATCCCCATGCCCCGGGAAGTGCTTGGCTGTCGCTGCAATTCCAGCGTCCTGTATTCCCGCAATGGTTCTGGCTCCATATTCTGCAACGGATTGTGGAGATTCGCCGAATGATCGTACACCGATGACCGGATTGGCCGCGTTATTGTTTACATCCAATACCGGAGCAAAGTTCATGTTAATGCCCATGGCCTTCAGCTCCACCCCACTGATATATGCCGCCTGATACGCATCGTCAATGGAACCGGCAGCCGCAATGGCCATTGGTCCAGGCATCAAGGTTATCCCTTCGGTAATTCGAGCAACCATGCCGCCCTCCTGATCAATGGATATCCAGAGCGGCACATTACCGCTGCTTTTGGCAATCTGTTGTAACCCTAACGATAACCGCTCTACCTGCTCTGGCGACTCAACGTTGCGAGCAAAGTAGATTACGCCACCGATTGGATACATTCGGAGAAAGGATTCCACATCGCCAGCAGCTTCGGTGCCATGAAAGCCACAAAGCAGCATTTGCCCGATTTTCTCACGCAAGGTCATCTGTTTCAGCTTCGACTGGTATAACTCTTTTGGCCCACTCATTTCATGCCTCCCTCCGCTAACAAACATCCGTTCATTCATATAACAAAAACGGCTTTCGCCGCTCCTTCCATTCCGCTGCCTGTACATTCCACGCGTTCATTAAACGAATGAATTCCGCGCGGTCATGAATCGTTTCCCTGGCTTCCTTACCCCCTGCCAGCAGGTCGATAAAGTATCTTGAACCCGGCTCTGGTGGCTCCAGCCAGCAGAATTGCTCCGGATAGAGTGACACCAGTTCATGCAAAAGCACCAACCCTGTCTCTACCGCCCGAAATTTCCTACTGTCCGTTACAAAAATCCTTACGCCACCACACAGCTCACCTGCGTGTTTGGAGAATGTTGGGGACATGTACACTGGATGCACATGTACACCTTCCAGCTTGTATTCCCGAAATCGTTCCGCCAAACGCTCACCATCAACCCAGGGTGCCCCAATCCACTCGAATGGGCGGGTCGTGCCCCTGCCCTCCGATACATTAGTGCCTTCGAACAGGCACGTACCCGCATATACCCGCACACTGTCCAGCGTGGGCATATTGGGAGAGGGTAACATCCAGGGAAGCCCACAATCCGCAAACTCCATGGAGCGCTGCCATCCTTCCATGGCAACCACGTCCAATTCGCAAGGTACATCCATCTCGCTGTTGACCATCAGGGCGAGTTCACCTATCGTCAATCCGGTACGTACAGGTACACGCCAAGCGCCAACGAGTGATTCATACCCCGCGTTCAGTACGCCGCCTTCCACAACGTTTCCACCTAGCGGATTGGGACGGTCCAGAATGAGCATACGTTTGCCTGCTCCAGCACAGGCATCCATCATATGGAACAAGGTTGAGGCATATGTGTAATAACGGATACCCACATCCTGAATGTCGAACAGCACCGTATCCACTCCAGCCAGCATTGCAGGCATAGGTTTCTTGTAATCTCCATACAGGCTGAACACCGGAATGTCCAGACGTGGATGAAACATGTCTCCGAATCTGACACCCGCCTGAAGCTCTCCATACAGTCCGTGCTCACAGGCATAGAGCGCCGTAAGCTCGGTATTAGCCAGTCCGGCGCACACATCTATTGTCGATACAAAATCCGCTGTAATACCAGTCGGGTTTGTAATTAGACCGATTCGGTTACCTGTTATCCATGGATGCGATAACCCTCTGGACAGAAGATCAACTCCCGTTTTTACAGCCGGGATCTGCTCGGTCCCATTCAACTGACCCATCACACATTCCCCTGGCTGACCCAGCCTGTATGCTGGTGATCATTACCACCTGTTACGACAGGCTCTTCTTCAGGCTCCAGTACATTAAGAGCTACCTTATGCTGATAAATGGCAAACATACCTCCAAACAGCGCTCCGAAACCAACGACAGTCAGCATCAGCAGAGCCGTCAGGCACATGGCCTGAAAACAAGCGCCCATCGTGTACCCCGGGTGACGGAAGAACAGCTTTACACTTTCCCCCATCGCCTGAACGATGCCCATGTTTTTTTGTAAAAAAAGCTGCCAGGTATAGAACTGTGACATCAGCGCCATGAGAACAAAGAACGTCTGGAATACACCCACTGCTGTACCTGTAATTCCACCCTGTCCACCGTAATACCACCAGGTTGACCATAGAATGAAGCCAAGCACCGCGAAAAGCACACCCACCGATCCTCCCGGGATTATTCCCTTCAATGTTCCGACCCAGATATCCTTAAGCCCATTGCGCCGTTCCTTACGTTCCAATCTGTGATGTACGGCATAACAGACCCCGAACAGGATGGGCATATACATCAGGGCCAGAAGCAGCACCGCGATCGGCAACGGAGCAAACATCAGAATGGGAACCAATACGATGGAACTAACGACACTGTACAAGGCCACCGGAATAATATCCCGATAGATTTCCGCACCCGACTTGATCAATACTTCACTCAGCTTACGCATTTTTATTCTCCCTTCTATATAAGTTGGACTAAAAATTTACACGATAACGGAGAAAACAGAACAAATCTGGAGAAGCGAAGCGTTCGCCCACAAGGGCTGTCTTAAAAGGGCTACCCATTTGGGTTGGCTTGGCCGCACCACCGATCAGTATGTTGTACCAAACTTGCAACGTGCTAACGAATCTACCGCACCTTAACGACGGATTTTCGAGGCATGCCAATTGTAACGAACTTCAGCCCCGCCTACTCCCGTCCAATCGCAAGCTCCGTCTCTGGATCAAAAAAGTGCGCCATACGTAGGTCCAGCACAAAATTTTTGTCCATACCTACATAAGCATGTGTTTCCGGGTGGACCTTGGCCGTAACAGTACGGGCACCTGAATGGAAATATACCAAATTTTCGGAGCCCAGATGTTCTACAACCTGAACCCGCGCCTGCAGCATATGGTCTGTTGGGATATTCGGAGCGACATCATCACCAAAAATATGCTCTGGACGCAGACCCATAATCACCGGCTTGCCTTGATGACTCTGAAGACGAGCGAGTACATCTTCTGGCAAGGTGAATGATGCACCGTCCACGACAACCTGCGTGCCTTCAATCCGGGCATCAATGAAGTTCATCGCCGGAGAACCGATAAATCCGGCAACAAACATATTCCGCGGACTCGCATACAGTTCTTTTGGTGAAGCCACCTGCTGAATGTCTCCATGATTCATGACCACGATGCGTTCCCCAAGTGTCATGGCTTCTACCTGATCATGCGTCACGTACACAATCGTGGCACCGAGACGTTTATGCAGCTCACCCAACTCCACCCGCATCTGTACCCGCAACTTGGCATCCAGATTGGACAGTGGTTCATCGAATAAAAACACCTGCGGATCACGGACGATCGCCCGTCCCACCGCAACACGCTGGCGCTGACCACCAGACAGCTCGCGTGGTTTGCGCTCCAGCATCGCTTCCAGTCCCAGAATGGAGGCCGCATTCTGCACCTGTTCATCAATATAGGACTTTGGCTTTTTCAGATTTTTCAGGCCAAAGGACAGATTCTCGCGGATGGTCATATGCGGATAGAGTGCATAATCCTGAAACACCATCGCGATATCGCGATCCTTCGGATGCAGATCGTTAACAAGCCGGTCACCGATCACAATATCACCGCTTGTTTGCTTTTCAAGTCCGGCAATCATCCGCAGTGACGTTGTCTTGCCACAGCCCGAAGGACCCACAAACACTACGAATTCCTTATCTTCTATAACAAAGTCCGAGCCGGCTACAGCCGTGAACGTTCCTTTATGATCGTCTTTGAATTCTTTGCGCACTTGGCGAAACTCCACGCGTGCCATAGGTAGATCCCCCTTTACGTTGTCGCTTGTCCTGAACTATATAAGTTCAACTAACGAATCCTTACACTGGCACTCCGATGACAGAACAACCTTCCGATCGCTGTTATCCCCAGATTTCTTTGATTCCTTTATAAAAAGGGGAAATCCGGTGATAAAGGCGAACGCTTTCGCTTCTTCAGGTTATTTCTGTCCTCTCCGTTATAGTGTAAATGTTTAGTTGAACATATATTGGAATTAACCTTTGACTGCACCGATCGTAATGCCTTGTAGGAAATAACGTTGCAGTGAGAAAAACAGAATGATCATGGGCAGCGCACCTATTGTAGCCCCCGCCATCATCGCGCCGAAGTCGGTTGATTCGGCAAATACAAACGAGGCCAGCCCCACCTGAATAGTACGCATCTCGTTGGAATTGGTAATGAGGAACGGCCAGAAGAATTCATTCCACGAAGCTACAAACGTGAATATCGCCAGCACCGCAATTCCCGGCTTTGCCATCGGCAGAATGACTTTCCAGAAGATACCGAATTCACTACATGCATCGATACGTGCCGCATGTATCAGCGATGTGGGCAGCGTAGACATGAACTGTTTCATCAAGAAAATGTTGCCCACACTAACGGCAGCAGGCAGAATAATGGCCGTATACGTGTCCCCTAGGTCAAACACGTTGACCATCAGAATGTACAAAGGAATCAGTGTCACCTGCGCCGGGATCATCATGGTCCCAAGCAAAGTCCAGAATACCGCCTGACTACCCGGAAACTTCAGTTTGGCAAACGCATATCCCGCCAGGGAGGCGAAGAATACATTTGTTACGGTCAGAATGATCGAGATGAGCAGCGAGTTGTATAACCAGCGCCAGGCATCGGTTTTGGCAAAAAAGCGCTCATATGGTGATAACGACAACTGCTCCGGAATCATCTGTGGTTTAAACGAAGCCGACATCGCGCTATCCTGCACCGAACCAACGAGCATCCAATACATCGGAATGACCGTCACCAGCGCCCAGACTACCAGCAGAATGGATGCAACAACGAGCAGAATCTTTTTCTGTGTTGATTTCATGGATTTCATTCACCCCCGGATGCTTAATGCAACGTGCTCTAATCGTACGTGTTTTGAACTACCTCTAATACTCAATATCGCTGGAGAAATATTTGAACTGTATGACGGAGATGACAATGATGATAATCGCCAGTACAAACGACTGAGCCGAAGCCAATCCGAACTCATAGAATTTAAATGCCGTTTCATAGATCAGATAAGCGATTGTTGTTGTCGCAAAGTTTGGTCCACCCTGTGTCATGAGATAAACCGAGATAAACACCTGGAAGGATGTAATGACACCCGTGACGAGCAGATACAGCGTCGTTGGTTTGAGCAGCGGCCATGTAATCTTGCTGAACTGGGTCCAGCCGCTGGCATGATCAATATCCGCCGCTTCGTACAGCGATTTCGGAATACCGCCCATGGCTGCCAGATACAGAATAATGCCCGCTCCGTGCGATCCAAGCCAGTTCATCAGAATGAGGGAAAAGAGTGCCGTTCCCGACTGGCCCAGCCAGATCACCGGATCCAAGCCGAACAGACCGAGGAAACGGTTAAGCAGTCCCGAATCCGTCGGATCAAAGATCGCCAGCCATACAATGGAGATGGTCACCCCGGAGGCTACCGCAGGCAGATACATGGTAGCTTTGAAAAATGTCTGCCATTTACTTTTCATCTGATAGATGAAATAGGACAGTACAAATGTAATGAGAATATTGACCGGGACTGTGCCTACGGTGAAGATGACTGTATTTTTAATCGACTTCCAGAATGTCTCATCCTTCACCAAACGCTCGTAGTTATCCAATCCAACCCACGTCGAGTTCATAATATTGTATTTCTGGAAGCTCATCACAAGAGCCGTCAGAACGGGATACAGTGTGAAAATGAGAAACAGCAGGACAGGCGCCAAAATAAACAAATACGCCCACCCGTAGTCTCGCCAAAACCGGGCAACCCGGGAAGTCCGGGGCACTGACGATTTTGGCGCAAGGGCGGTCTGCATGGCGAATCCTCCTCTCCTAATCAGTGTGGTTTTACGTTATGTTTGATTGTCCGAGTTATTGTCCAAACATCTGCTGGCCTTTGCTCTTGAAGTCTTCTGCGATCTGCTCCGGTGATTTTTCACCCGAGAACAGCGCCTGAATATTAGGCTTCACAACCTGTTCCTTGAATTGTTTTTGCTGAGATGCTTTGTCGATATCCAGTTCAAGTACAACCGGCATCGCGATATTCTCTGCCATGACTTTTGCAGCAGCCAGATTATCCGGTTGACCAAGCTCTTTTCCTTTAAACAGATCCACCTGGGACTGTCTTACGAATGGAAGCGCCAGTTCATTGGCCGAGTTCCCTGCTTTGGCACCACTGAGCGCCTCCATCACCAGGAACGTATTTTTGGCATGCTGTTCGCCTTTGTCCTTTTTCTGTTTGAAGGCTACATACCCTTCGCCCCCCATTGTTGTGGCCGCAGGTTGATCATCATTATGTGGTACAGGCAGCAGGACAAAATCAATCTTCTCTCCCTGTACCTTGCCATCATCGATGTCCTTGTTGCGGTTCTGAATCATCACATCATAATAAGGAATCGCTTTGGAGATAATCGCCGTTTCCCCCGCGTAGAACATATCCGTCCGTTTCGCTGGAGCGAGAGCCGCCGTTTCCTTCGGCATATAACCTTGATCCATCAGGTTTTTGATAAAAGAGAGGGTATCCAGAATGCGACCATCATTCCATTGGAACGTGCCGTCTTTATCAAGAACATCAATCATCCCGTTATTCCGGGACAGCATCTCAATGAAGTCAAGTGAGGTTCCGTCGGTAACCAGTGCATATTGCTTGGCCCCGCCATCCAGCGTTTTGGTCAGCTTGGCAGCAGCATCGTTGAATTCGGACCAGGTCCAGCCATTTTGCTGAATGGACTTCCAATCAATGCCTGCTTCCTCCAGAATGCGTTTGTTACCACCCCAAGCCCATTGGAATTGATACAAAGGCAGTCCATACTGTTTCCCCTGAATCTGGCCTAAATCAAGCGTACCTGGCAGGTAGTCGTCCTTGATCTCAGGTGTCAGGTAGCTGTCCAGCTCAAGTGCCAATCCCGTATTCACATATGTGCCGTCTACGCTATGAAAGTAAAGATCCGGCGGGTTACCTGCGTTCAGAGCGACATCGAATTTTTTGGGCCCTTCCGCCCAGGAAAGCATTTCCGTCTTCACGGTAATGTTCGGGTGTTCTTTATTGAAATCAGAGATTAGATCCTTCAGTTCATCTTCATATGTGCCATGTACAGGATAGGTCCATACCGTTACCGTATCATCGGCATTCGGGTCATCCGAAGCAGCACCTCCGCTATTCCCACAGGCTGTAACCCAGACCATCATCAACAACATTGCCCATACCAGACCCTTCTTTTTCATCCCTTCATCTCCTTTGCATGTCATCATCCGATTCTTTCATTGCCTAACCATGCTACCCCTTTGTGATCGTTCGGCCTTCAAACGCAATCCACCTATACACGCGGCAGTAAGGAAAAGCACCTCCCCTGTAGATTGGGCCTGCCAGTCGCAGGCTAAATCTCTTAAATGCAATATTAACGTCAACTTAATTGACATTAACAGTATTAATTCCTTCCAAAATTGTAGATTGAATTCATTATATGAGTTGTAAAATAAAAATTCAACATTATTTTTTATTATAAAATTTAATTTTACTTTTTCTTTTCATGCAACTATACTATGTAAAAAGAAAACCCAAGCAAGCGAGGTGAGCCACTTTGCGAGTATATGTAGGCGTAGATGGAGGCGGTACCAATACTGATGCAGCAGTCATTTCTGAATCTGGTGAAATTCTTGCCCGACTCAGCGGCGGTCCCACGAATCCTCACAGCGTATCCACTGAACAGACCATTTCCGAACTGCAACGAGTGCTGGAACAGCTATTTAATCTAATAAGTGATTTATCGACAAATTGTGAGGGTATATGCCTTGGTATGTCAGGTGTAGATACGATCCAAGAACGGCAACTAATAGCCGAAGCAGTAAATAACTATATGAAGAGTCGTAATCAACAGGCATCAGAAGGTTGTCCAGTCTGGGTTGTATCCGAAGGAGAGATTGCTCTGATGGCCTCTCTCGGACATACGCACGGTGTATTGTGTATCTCTGGAACAGGTTCCATCGTGTACGGATTTACGCTGGAAGGCGAGCGATACCGTGCAGGAGGCTGGGGTCATCTGCTCGGAGATGAGGGGAGTGGCTATCGTATTGGGCAGCGTGCACTCCAAGTGGTTATGCAGAGTTATGACGGTGTTCTTCCTCCAACCTGTTTAACCCCGCTTCTTCTAAAGAATCTGAACCTTCGGGATATATCGGAGTTAAAGACGCGAGTGTATCAGACGGATTGGGGCAAAACCGAGACCGCATCCATCGCCCGCTTAGCTATAGAAGCAGCTGAACTCGGAGATGAGGCCGCCCGGGCACTGATCATCGACGAAGCCTCACAATTGGCGGATACCGCCAAGGCGCTGGTTGCCCGTCATCCCGAATTTGTATCCACTCCGGTTGTCCTGTCCGGATCAATGTTTCGATACGCTACACTTTTCCGAAATACATTTATCCTGAAGTTATCGGGATATTATGGAGAGTTGGACTTTGTATATCGTGAAGATGCCCCCGCTCCAGCGGTTGGGGCAGCACAACTGGCAAGAATACACTGTTCCCTGAATGAATCATTTTAAAAGAGAGAAGGAGGCCATACGGATGAATCACATGCTGAATTCACTACTAACAGAACAACCCAATCCACTAACGGATCATATAGATGAATTGCCTTCGGCAGAAATTATGGAACTCATTAATAAGGAAGATCAACGGATTGCGGAGCTCATTCAGCCCCTCATTCCGGTCATTGCTCAAGCTGCGGATCGGATCTTGGAGGCGTTTCAGTCTGGCGGCAGGCTTTTTTATGTAGGCGCAGGTACCAGTGGACGATTAGGAATACTTGACGCTTCGGAATGCCCGCCTACCTACGGAACCCCGCCCTCCATGGTGCAGGGTATTATTGCAGGGGGATTCCGGGCAGTGAAGGACCCGGTTGAAGGTGCTGAAGATAATGAGGAGTTGGGAGTTGCGGACCTTGATGAACATGGCTTAGACAAAAACGATGTTGTGGTTGGCATTGCAGCCAGTGGACGAACGCCGTATGTGCTGGGTGCGATGAGACACGCCAAGGAGATCGGGGCTACGGTGATCAGCCTGAGTAATAATGCAGGCACGCCGATGACCCTGTTGGCTGATGTGAGCATTGAGGCTGTTGTCGGCCCAGAGGTTGTCATGGGTTCAACACGTATGAAGGCAGGCAGCGCCCAGAAAATGATTCTGAATATGCTCACCACTACCGCCATGATTCGTCTGGGCAAGGTTTACCGTAATTTCATGGTTGATCTGAACCCTTCGAACGAGAAGCTTGTCCATCGGGCCAAACGCATGATCCATCTGGCAACCGGAGCAAATGAAGCGGATATTGAAGAGGCTTTTACCGGTGCAGACGGTCATGTAAAAACGGCAATCGTCATGCTGATGGCAGGTGTGGACGCAACGGAAGCCCAGCACAGGCTTGATCTGGCTGACGGATTTGTCCGCAGCGCCATTGCGGGGCCTTCCTGAGCCGTACAAGGGGTATTATTAGAGGTGGTAAGAGAGGAGCCCAACATTAGTCTGGGCTCTTTTTTTTATTTTTTTATTCTAAAAGCGGATATAATCCGTCAAAAAATCCCCTCCTGCATAAACAGAAAGGGATTCATATGGTTCTACTTCACTTGTGCTCCAGAATAGCCTGTCGGCTCTTCTCCAAATATTCCACCGACTGGTTGTAATCCCGACTGGCAATCGCCAGATACAAAATATCGATCACGTTCAACTGTGCAATCCGTGACGAAGTTGCTCCGCTCCGAATATCACTTTCGGTAGAAGTAATCATCAGGGGCACATCCGCCATACTACTGAGTGTATTGCTGCCCCACTTGGTAATGCTGATTGTCGCTGCACCACCATCATGAGCATGCTTGAGACAGGAGATTACGTTCGACGTCTCCCCTGAATACGAGATACATACCACCGCATCATCCTCACGAAGCGTCGTTGCGGACGAAATCTGCATATGCGGATCGGCGAACGAAAAGCTTGTGCGATTGATTCGCATGAACTTGTAATGTGCATCCAGCGCAATCAGGTTGGAGGCCCCTACTCCATAGAAAAAGATCCGGTTTGCCTGATGAAGCACGTCCACAGCTTTTTCCACCAGACGTGGGTCCAGAATATGAACCGTATCCTTCACCGACTGAATATTGTTTGCGGACACATGCTGAATAATGCTCTCCATGGAGTCCTGGGGACGAATCTCCGTATATTGATATGGCTCACTCGTCTGCAAATCTCCGGCAATCTTCAGCTTCAGCTCCTGAAAACCCGTTACACCTAGTGATTTGCAGAGACGGATAATGGCAGCTGGGCTGCCTCCACTCCGTTCAGACAACTGGGCCACCGAGGATTGAACAGTTTCTTGCGGGTGATCGAGAATATAAGCTCCGATCTTCCGTTCGGACGGGGTCAAGTCATCCATTAATGCGCGTAAACGTACAAGTCCACCTTTCATGCCTTCCATTCGCTCCTCCTTTCCGTACTGCATTCATGTACAAGCATTTTATCTTATAATTCCACTCGCGTCTAATCGAATTCCTCGCCCTTCCATAACTGAACTCATATTAAATTCAGGTCTCACTAAAGTGTGAGATTGCCCGAGATTACGGCGTGTTTTGCGCCGGTTACTGCCGGAAGTGTATTGGTTCTTCCCATAAGTGCCTCATGGCCAAGTAAAGCAAATCCAATGGCTTCCCGAGCATCATCGGGTATACCATAATCTGCCGTTCGTTCCAAACGGATATCCTTCGGTAGTCTCTGACGGATCATCTCCATTAACGTGGCATTGGAAGTGCCACCACCGCACGCGAGCATGGCCGATATTTGCACCTTGGGCAGGATAAAATCCTTCACTGCACGCACGATGGTTTCCGCGGTCAGACAGGTGGCAGTAGCCAGCGTATCTTCAAGAGATAAGGAACGCTTTGCGGCCATCTCCATCAGTCTCACTGCATACGCGGCTCCATATACTTCTCGCCCGGTACTTTTCGGTGGAAGTCTTTTGAAATACTCATCCTCCAAACACAGGTCTACCAGACCCTGATCGACCTTTCCCTGTGCGGCAATACTTCCATTCGGATCATAATGCTGCCGCCCATCCGTTGCCTGCCGCACAATGGCGTCCATCACCATATTCCCTGGTCCCGTATCAAATGCCGAAATACCTTCGGTAGATGACTCCTCGGGAAGCACCGTCACATTGCCAATGCCACCGATATTCTGCACCAGCCGTCCTTCCGTCGGGCTACGGAACATCAGAGCATCCGCATAAGGCGTAAGCGGGGCACCTTCCCCACCAGCCGCCATATCCCTTGCCCGCAGGTTGCCAATCACTGGAAGTCCTGTCCGTTCTCGAACGACAGCACATTCACCGATCTGCAATGTCGATACCACATCAATACTTGCTCCCGTTGGCCCTGGAAATGCAGATGCTACAGGAGCATGCCATACAGTCTGTCCATGCATGCTAATCATTTCCACCTGCTGCGTTGAGATACCGGCAGACTGCATCAGTTCCGTAACGCTATGCGCATACCACTCCGATACACCAAAGTGCGCGGCTGTCAGCTCGTCGACACGCGCCGTCCCCGGTGAACATAACCGGATCAGTACGTCTCTCAATCCATTCGAATAAGGCACACAGACGAAATCAACCAGCTCTATCTGCTGTAATGCCCCGCTCATATCGGTTTGAATACGCACCAGTGCCGCGTCAGTTCCATCAAGTGACGTTCCTGACATTAGTCCGATGACCAGATGCTCCTGCTTCAAACGATACTTCTCCCACATCGGATAGCTGCCTGTATCCATCCACTTCCAACCTCCTGCAAGACCCGATGAACACGTCATCCTGCCATAATTTCACCCAGTATATGATATTAAATTTCACAAGTCAAACATTATATGAAATTTAATTACATCATTGAAAATAAAAAGAGAAATATTCATCCCATTTGCGATCACACATCATGTTTTCTTCCATCAATTGATAATTAGATATCAGAAGAGAAACATTTTTACATTTTTACCGTTTATAATATGTAGGGATATTTTGGAATTAAGAAAATGCTCTAATATTAGTCGAGGTGCATAATGAAGAAAACCATTTTACTACTGTTTTTAAGTCTGTTCTTACTCGTTTTGCTCCCTAATCAGGGAAATGCCGCTGCAAGCACGTCGAAAATCTTTATGGATGGAGAGGAATTAGTCCTCCCAAGTGATGTACAGGTGACGATTATCAATAGAAACGTGATGATCCCAATTCGTGTCGTTGCCGAAAATTTGAAATTCAAAGTCGATTGGAACCAACAAGCACGCACTGTAAAAATTCAGCAAGATCAACAGACGATTTCCCTAACCGTGGACCAAAAGCAAGCCATGGTTGCTGACAAACAAGTCACTTTGAACACAGCACCGCAGATTTTGAATAAAACGCTGGTGGTTCCCATTCGATTTGTCAGTGAACAAATGGGGCTTAAGGTAAGATGGAACAATCAAGACAAGATCGTATACTTAACAAACACCAGTAAGGAACCTGCTATTGAACCAGGAAATAGTCCTGGAAAAGGGGATTCAAGCTCTACCGCTCAGGTTACCGATATCCAATTTGCCAATAATCAGCTCGTGTTATCCACCGATGGGGCCGTTCAGCCGATAGTAACGACCCTCAAGTACCCTGATCGTCTGGTTGTGGACTTGCCCGGAGCCACCTTTGGTGATATCCCCCAGCCGCTGGATCAAGGACTCAATGGCAAGTTGGATGTGAGCGGTTATCCCAATGTGACAGAAGTGAGATATTCACTGTTCAAACGAGAACCGGCACAAGTTCGCATTGTCGTAGAATTGAATAATGTGAAGAATGTCCAGTACAGCCACAATGTGATTGCCGACAAACTGATTATTGATCTGAATGTTGCGGGTGACAATGTCACACCTGCTCCAGTCACTCCAGTAGGCGACTCAGGACGCAAGGTTGTGGTCATCGATCCAGGACACGGTGGCAGTGATCCAGGGACGATCAGCATCACGAACAAACCCGAAAAGGAATACAATCTGGCATTAGCTCACAAAGTACAAGCCCTGTTGCTCAATGAACCCAATATCGAATTGGTGATGACTCGTGAAGGTGATACCTATCCGACCCGCCCTGAGCGTGTTCAACTCGCCAATCAATTAAATGCGGATGTATTTGTATCTATCCATGGCAATAGCGTGAAGTCCGCCCCCCAAGCCACAGGTACGGAGACATATTATTATCAACGCAGTAACAGCAAGGAATTAGCTACTATCATTCATCAACGTTTGGTGAAAGCCATGGGTCTCAGAGATCGTGGTGTGAAGAATGGCAACTTGGAAGTAATCCGAGACACGACCATGCCTGCAGTGCTTTTGGAAGTGGGATTCTTGAGTAATGTGCTCGATGAAGAACTGATGTCGTCCGAAGTTGTTCAGATGAAAGCCGCTCAAGCGATAGCCGATGGAATCAAGGAGTATTTGGGCCTATAAATTATCAAATAAATCAGATAAAGGAAGTGTTTCTTTGAATAAGAAGCTAGGTTGTGCACTTATATTATCATGCTTGATCCTTATCGGAGTTGGATGTGCCCAGAAGCCAGTGAGCCAATCCGGTTCGAATGAACCTGCTGTTCAGGGAGGACAGGTGCAGGCACCAAACCCATCCGAAACGGAGGTGGATCTGGGCACAATGAATACACAAGTCGTCGATGTATATTTGGCAGACTCTCAGGTACTTGAGCTAGAGAAAACAGAGCAGGAAATTGAGTACAAGGATGACTCCGAAAAATATGAAAAAACATTTGTAGCGTTGCAAACGAACACCGATTCAGAGCTTGTTTCCCTCTGGGAGCAGGTGGAATTGCTCTCTGTCCAATATGCTGAGGGTACGGTGACTTTGGATGTTCATATCCCCGCTGAAGCGAACCTCGGTACCAGTGGAGAATTGCTCGCATTGGAAGCTTTAACAACAACGATGTTTCAATTTGATGAAGTGAAGAGTCTGGATATACTGGTGGATGGTGAAGCCGTTGATAGTTTGATGGGTCATGCCGAACTGGAGCACCCCATTCATCGCGAACCCTAAATGATCAGACAACAATGGAAAAAGAACGTCCCCAGGGACGTTCCAATCTGACGCATCAATTCGATTCATGCACAATTCACACATATAGCTCGTCACCAGCAGACAGTGAATGTATCACTGTTCTCGGTGACGGGCTATTTCTGAGCAAACCTTCTTTTAATCGGTCCGTCTCTACCCGGTCAGCATGCACAAGGACCGTATGCCTTGCTGGAACCTGATGCAGCATCCGTTCAACATCCTTCCAGCCCTGATGAACTTTATAACGTATTTTCCGCACCTCACATGCTCCATACTTGTCAGGAACCCGTAGCAACTTATCAGCAAATGTACCATGAGCAACATGCCCAGTGAGCAGAATCAGATTCTCCTCCCTGTCCGATAATTGACTATAGTACCAACGGGCAAGCGAGGACTGCATCATGCCGTCCGGAATGAACCATAGCGAAGCAGCATGATGTTCCAACAGTTGTTCCCGCTCTTGGGTGGTTGTAGGTAGATCCCATCCTCGTCCGGTCAGAAAGCAATCGATTTCGTCTTTCAACGAACTTCCGATGACATGCTCTCCCTTCTCCCTCAACCAATACGGAACATGCAGAAGTTGCTTCATACCGTCCACCAGCCCTTGTTCCACTACGATTGGAATAGCCGGGAATTGTTGCTGTGCCCACAGTATGATCTCCTGTCCACGCCCTACGACAGGCATGGGTAGTAGCACCTTTCCACCGCGTGCAATCGTATGGCGAATGGCTCGTTCGAGCTGTTCCAGTTTGTCAGCCTGTGTATCTTGGTCCGTACCGTAGGCCGCATCAACAATCGCCAGATCTACCAGCCCGACTGAAGATATTGCTGCTCTATCTACTCCGCTTGCTCTGCCTACTCCATCTGCTTCTTTGGATGTGAAATTTCTCTGCTTCATGGGTATCTCCGTGGATACGAGTGTTCTTGACGACGCTTCTGATGCAACAGATGTCTGATCTGGTGACGTTATGAGTTCTCCAGCCTTTTGCCCACTGTTTATAGCAATTAGTTCCTCCGCGCCCCACTGTTCACTGCTCGGAGTATCGAACAACGTATCTTCACGAATCATGTTTTCCCGTAAGAACGCCTCCGCTGGATAATCCTCCTGTAAAAGCATCGATTCGGACGTGTAGTCCCCGGAATAAAAAATCCGCTTACCTTCCATTTCAACCCCAAACCATACCGATCCAGCCAGATGTCCACTCCGGCCCCACATCACTTTTACTCCAGGAATGGGTTCGAACCAGGTTTGGGATACAACCTTATCCTCCAGATACCGATAACGAATAGCCTGCTCATCTGCTTCATCGTAAGGGAGCTTCTCTCCGACACGTTCTGCAAACCTTCGCCAGTTGGCAAAATACGTACGCAGTTGCGCCCTCGTCTCTCTCGTCGTCCACACTTCACCCTGGTAGCCCATCTTGTACAGCAAAGGGATGGCGACCGAATGATCCTCATGGGCGTGGGACAACAGGACCGCATCCAGTTGCGGGACAATCTCCGGGTCAATCATCGGATACTCGCCCGTGCCTTCTTTTTTCACACCACAATCCAGCAAAAGGTGGAACTGGCTCCCGCTCAGGAGATAGGCGGAACGTCCGTGTTCCCCTGCACCGCCCCATACGTTCAGTTTGATCATGATGCATTCCACTTTCTCTTTGAATTCAGCAGTTCGATTCCCAGCAGCATCAGCACCGTCATGCCTACAGTCACAACAGCCATTGCCATTCCCAACGACACCTGACCTTGTTCAAACTGGGCAAAAATATACGTAGCCGACGTCTGCATCGACGGCGGAAGAATCAATAACGAACCTACCAGCTCCCGGGTAGCAATCGTAAAGGTCATCATCCAGCCGGCCAGCATGCCGGGCAGGATCAGCGGGATCAGGATTCGCCGCAGAATATACAGCGGCTTCCCGCCAAACACTTGCCCAGCTTGGAACAACGTTCCGTCAATCTGGGTAAAGCTCGATTTTACATACTGCACGGTGTAAGGCAAGAAGAGCACAACGTACGTGAGCACAACCATGCCATAGGTGTTATACAACGTGACTGGCATCCAGGGTGAGTTCCAGAACAGAATCAAACCCACCACCATCACGATACCCGGCACCGTATTAGGCAACAGACTGAACAAGTCAATCACACGCTGCATGAATGAAGATGATCTGCCGATCGCCAGCGCAAATCCAGTTCCGATAATAACAGCGACCGTTGAAGCCGCAAGGGATAGACCGAGACTGTTCCCGATGGCCTTCATGCTCACCGATCCCCAAGATAACAGCTCTTTGTAATGATCCAAGGTCAGATTATCAAATGCAATTCCCGATCCCCGTAACTTCATGGTCGAAGCGGCAATGATGGAGAAATACGGGATACCTATCGACAGGATCAACAGAATCGCAAGATACACCCCGCATAACAATCCTGCTCCGCCACGAAGAGAATATCGCTTCGAACGTTGCCCTTTGCCACCGACCAGACGATACGTGAACTTTCGACTCATGGCAGACTGCATATACCACATCACCAGACAGACGGACAACAGCACCGATGCCAGCGAAGTCGCCTTGCCGAAGTCAATCGGCCAACTGGAGATGTACTTATGGATCTCGGAGGTCATGACATAATAGCCAATCTTGCGCCCGAAGGTTGCCGGAGTTCCGAATTCCGCAATCGTTTTGACAAAGACCAGCATGATCCCCATGCCGTAGGACGACAACAATAAGGGTAAAATAATACGTCTGAAACGGTATCCTGCACGTGCACCGTGCACAGCTCCCGCTTCTTCGAGATTGCCACCGATGCGGATCAACGCATCTCGAAGCAGCAGATACAGGAACGGGAACAGGTGCAAGCTCATGATGAGCACCATGCCCCAGAAGCTGAAGAACAGCTCACTCCAACCCGCAGATGAGGGCACCCATTGCTGCAGATATCCCCCTTTTTGCATAAACAGAATCCAGCCCATCGATCCGATATACGGCGGAGTCATGAACGGAATCATCAGGATTACATCGACCCAGCGATGCTCGCCCATTCGGGTCTTCGCCATCATCCAAGCCAGCGGTAGCGCCAGCAGCGTAGTTACCGCTACAACGCATATGCCAAGCCAGACGGAGTTCAGCAATACACCTGATAGATGATGACCGGTAATCGTGCGAATCGGAGCCATCCAATCCCACTGCCCGTCCGGATACACACTTTGCCAGAAGATCAGCAAGAGCGGTACGCCAATGCTTATGGTCAGCAGAAAGAGGGCCAGAATCACGCCCACTCTCCGAAAAATTCGGTTGTTGTCCATTACAACAGGTTTCACTACGTTCACCTCACATGACTTTCCACAGACAGCAGATATTCCTTTTGCCTAATTGTCTCTATACTTGTTCTTCTTACTTAAAAGTCTCGGAAAAACGCGCCGCTGTCTCTTCGCCATGTTCGCTCATCCAGTTCCAATCCACTTTAAGTTGTGGAATATCCTTCACATTGGCACGGTTAGTCGCTTCAATGTCTTCGCGGCCCGGAATCAGATAAGCATCTGCAACAAGCTTCTGTGCTTCATCGGACAACAGGTAGTCAATGAACGCTTTGGCATTTTCTACATTTGGACTGGATTTCAGAATCGCTGCCGGTCTTGGGCTGATTACCGTGCCTTCCTCAGGATATACGATATCCAGTGGTTCGCCTTTTGCCTTGGAGGAATACGCCATGTAGTCCACACCTGCTGCTACGATGCTTTTGGCACCCGTAATGACCGGATCAAGTGCTTCCTGATTGGCGCCTGCCATCGCTACACCATTGGCTTTATAGGCACTCAGCAGATCCCAACCTTTTTCACCGTTCGCGCTCAGGTAGCCTGTGATGAAGTCGAGTGCTGAACCTGATAATGTAGGGTCGGGAATGTTTACTGCATCTTTCCACGCAGGCGTAGCCAGCTCTGCCCAACTTGTTGGTGGTGTAGATACCAGTTTGGTGTTATACACAATGCCCAGTGCGGAAGCACTGCTGCTAAAATAGTTGCCCTCTGCATCCGACCAGTCCTTGTTCAACTTGTCTGCATTGGCTGCTTCAGGGTATGGCATAGTCAGTCCATCGGTTTTCAGAGCCTGTGCTGAAGGTAAAGAGGCCAGGATCACAACGTCTGCAACCGGATTGGATTTCTCAGCTTCCATACGAGCCAGAATTTTTCCTGTCGTTCCCTGAAACATCTCAACTTCGATCCCTGTTTTGTCTGTAAATCCGCTCACGATGTTATCTGCCAGCTTCTGTGGGCCAGCACTGTACAAGACCAACTTGCCACCAGCCGGTTTCGTTGTTTCCGCCGCTGCTGCTGTGTTTCCTTCACCTGCGGGTTGTGCTGCGTTGCCTGTGGTGGAGTTCCCTGTGCTACATCCGAACAAACTGATACTCATTACCGCTGTTAATAACAGCATTGCGCTCTTTTTCCGTGTGTTCATACCCAACATATTCGTCCATCTCCCCTGGTTTCTTATAAAATGTGTACTTCTGCTTCCAACTGCGTGCTTGTTCAACAATCTAATATGCCACTGCGATCGCTTCGTTCTGCTTCATACTCGGGTGTTCATAACCGTCCATTCGGCATATCCGCTCAGGGGTTACATAGAGTTGCACCCGCTCCCCTACGCGCACCCTTTGGTTCATATAAGCTGTCCATATGCCCAGCCCTTCCATCTGCACTCGTACTTCATATCGTTCACCTACATAGCTGACACTAAGTACCGTCCCCGGATAACACAGATCGTCATGACCTGTTTTGTTCCAGGTGACATGCTCTGGACGCACCATCGATTGATTAGGCGTGAGCCAGTTGGACTTTCCGATAAACGAAGCGACATACGGATCACTTGGCGCCGAGTAGATCGTTTCCGGGCTTCCCTTTTGCAATATTCGCCCCTTCTGCATCACCACAATCTCATCTGACATCGACATCGCTTCAATCTGATCATGTGTGACGTACAGCGCAGTCAATCCCATGTCCCGAACCAGTGACATCATCTCAATCCGCATCTCTTCCCGGAGTACAGCATCCAGTGCGCTCAGTGGTTCATCGAACAGGATCACACCAGGTCTGACCGCTACGGCTCTGGCAAAAGCAACCCGTTGCTGCTGTCCACCAGACAGCTGATGAGGATATCGGTCTTCCATGCCTTGCAGGCGAACCATGCCAAGCGCTTCGTTCACCTTTTGCCGCAGATCAGATTTCTGTTTTCCGGCCTTCAGGCCAAACGCTACATTTTCGTATACGGTCATATGCGGCCATAATGCAAAATCTTGAAACACCATGCCCAGATTACGCTTGTGTGTTGGTATATCAATCCGCTTCGCCGCAGAGTAGATACACTGACCATCTGCACGAATCTCCCCCGCGTCCGGCTGTTCCAGCCCGGCCAACATGCGGAGCAGTGTTGTTTTGCCACAGCCGGATGGGCCGAGCAAGGTCGTGAACTTTCCATGTTCTAGCGTTAGATCTGTTGGCAGCAGCGCGGGTGTTTGATTAAATGATTTTTGAATTCCTGTCATCTCTAATTTCATAAGCATCCCTGCCTGTCTTCTGTTACTTGATCTCTTGCACTGTTCTCAGTCTAACGTCCGCTTTCGCGAGTTGTATGTCTTGTATGTAAAATTGGAATTAACTTTTTAGATGAATTCTGTTGATGTTCATAGATTAAATCTATAGTAGGTGAACTAAATTAATTTTCATGTTGTCGCTCCGATTACAGCACCATCTTCCGATCGCTGTTATCCCCAGATTTCTTATATTCCCTTTATGAAGGGAGAAATCCGGGGATAAAGGCGAACGCTTCGCTTCTTCAGATTGGTTCTGTACTCTCCGTCTTTATGAAAACATTAGATCATCTTATATATTGGGGCTAGTAGAAGTGAGAGGAGTTGGGGGACATTGAATCTGATCAAATTGCAAATTGTTGAGCTGATCGACAAGCATCATCACATGACAAGCGTGGCCGAGTTACTGGGGATCAAGCAACCCACCGTTACATTTCATATGAAGTCATTGGAGGAAGAGATGGGCGTGCGATTATTCGAATCGCGTAGTGGAAAGACCTTTTTAACCGAAGCCGGACAGGCTTTGCTCCACTATTCTGTCAAAATCAATGCTCTGACACAAGAGGCAAGGCGGGTCGTAAAGGAATATGACAGTCTCTATCGCGGCACCCTGCACATTGGAGCAAGCTATGTACCGGCTACATATTTGCTGCCCACCATACTCAACACCTTTTCTCAGGAATTCCCGGGCATTCGTATTGTCTTATCCGTCAAACCATCACCTGTTATTCGCGAGATGCTGATTCGGCATCAGATTGATCTGGGGGTGATCTCTTCCGAGCCATTTGTTGGCCCTGCCCTGCAAGCTGAGACGCTGTGTGAAGACGACCTGGTATTAATCTGTTCCCCGCAACATGGGTTGGCCCAGAAGGATGCATTAACACCTGATCATATCGCGCAGATTCCTTTTGCCTTACATGGCAATGAATCCAGTACACGGCGGCTAACCAATCAATGGCTTGCGCAACATGATATTCGTTTGCGGAGTACCGTGGAGATGGATTCCCTGGAAGCGATCAAACAGCTCGTGTTAATCGGGGGGCATGTCTCATTCATGTCTCGGATGGCGGTACAGTGGGAGGAACAGCACAGGCTCATTCAAGTTCTTCCAATTCCGGGAGAGCAGGCACCGCGCCATATCTATACGGTACATAACAAGGATCGCCACCCTTCCGTTCAGGTAAACCGCTTCAAAGAAGTGCTGCGAGAGGTGAGTCACGGCTTCCCCATTTTCCATGGCTGAATGCCCTGATCCGCTATAAACTATCATTTGCCATTCATCAAATCTATGCAGGGTTAACGCAATGTGCACTTCCCTTTAATCGCTTTCATATATTCAGGCGATAAAGTGAGTCTGTACGTTAATCCAGATTAGGAGAGTGATTGGTTTTGAAAAAGTGGAAAAAGGTAACCGCCTCATTGATGCTGAGCATCGTAACATTGGGAAGTGGAATGACATTTCTGGGAGCACCCCAGGCTTCAGCTGCTGCCAATGCCGTTCCTGCATATGAAGTAAAGTTTCTGGCCAAGCCGGAACTTGTATTGAATACAGATGGGACACCACGCAGTGAAGTGATTCAGACACTCGGCCTGAGTTCCACGCCAAGAAACATTAACGTAGAGTACTTCGACACCAATGCTCTCGGATTGGATCAACAAGGATGGAACGTTCGTTTTCGCAAAAAGGATGACAAGAATAACTACGAATTGACTTATAAAAAACGCTACCCTGTAATCAATGGCGATATCAACGCAGCGCTGACTCTGGCTAATCAAGAGGGATTTGACAAATCAGATGATAACTACGAGGCTGAGATTGATTGGGGATATGGCAAACAAACCCTGAGCTTCTCCAATACCAAAAAAGTCGATACCAAAGCGACAGGAGTCCAACTTCCTTCCCAGCAAGAAGCCTTGAACATGTTACTGGACAAGCTTCCGGGCAAATTGAAAAACTGGTCTGCCTCCAACTGGGGCAAGCAGCAATTGACTCAATCCCGTGCATATGGTCCCAATCACATTCCAACGATATGAAGGTACATGGAGTGGTCAAGAGCTTACACTCGAAGTATGGCCGATCCGTGACGCAGCAGGTACAGGTATTGAGAATATCGTAGAGGTTTCTTTCAAAACCGATGATGCTGTAGCCGTATCCGGACTCCGTACCCAACTGCTGCAATTACTGGAGAACAACAACTGGCTGATTCCTGCAGATGGCTTGAAAACACAGACGATTCTGGAAAGATACTAATCGCAAGCTCTAATTAAAAAGACAAGTTCCTCTTCCTGCGGACATCGTAGGAGAGGGGCTTGTCTTTTTTTGCGTAGTGAATTAAATGATCTGTTATTTAAGTAATTCTACGATTAACATCAGTTAAGATTTTCACTAATTATTCGCTCAACGGTTTAGATGATGGGAACTATGTATTGGCTATTTTCCAACTCGGTAACCTATTTCAATTCAAGTTATAGTGGAAAGTTACGCGGTTCAATGATTAGAATTCGCTATTTCATTTTCATATTATCATATGGACTTCTTATTTGAATGACAATATGCGATAATTGATAATTATTCTCAAATACATCATATGTAATGTTACTATTGCAAGTTAAGGAGGGATTCTGGTGACTTTGCAAGTCTTTCCACTGATATCTAACGGTGACCATACCCGTGACCTATATGCAAGATTCAAGACATCCGAAGTTCTCGATCAAGCGTCTTTTCTTGCCCCATTCGTATTAGCGGACTCACATCTTCTGCTCATCTGTACTGGCGGTGAAGCCGATATCCGTATTGGGCATAGGCTGAATCATGCCACACTCGGCAAGATGTATCTAATCCTGCCAGGAACAGCGATAGAATATACAACGGATGAGGTTCATCCTTTACAGGGCATCGCGATATATTTTGATATGTTGAAGCCTCTCTCCGACATCAATAAAGCTACTTCCGGATCTACTGTAATGGAGGTATACCAAAAAGGGTTACTTCGTTCGGCTTATGCCGATGAGTTACCGCATGAACTTTTTCAGGAATGTACCAGAATTGCCTCACAGCTCCATGAATGCATCTCTGTACCTCAAGAAAATCGTCCATTTCGTATTCAGACTTTGATGCATGAATTGTTAACCCATGTGTATGCTCCTCCCAAAGAAAGTGCAATAGGAGATTCCGAACACACCTCTGCTTTGGATCAAACGCTTGAACTTATTGAGCTTGGATATGCTGAGCATCTTTCTCGTGAAGTTCTTGCCGGAGTGGCAGGCATGAGTGTGTGGCACTATTCGCGGGTATTCAAAAACAGCACTGGCATCAGTCCCATGGAATACGTGAATAGCATCCGCATGGACCGGGCCAAAGAGATGCTGCTCGTCCCCGGCCAAACCATCAAACATATCGCCTCACAGGTTGGTTTTCAGGACGAGTTTTACTTTAGTCGCAAATTCAAAAAATATGTTGGCGTGTCTCCCTCTACCTATCAACGACAGAAACGCAGTAAAATTGCCGCTCTCTCCTTCGGAACCACTGGCCATCTGCTGGCATTACAGATCATCCCCCATGCGGCATTGATCGATAACCGACGGGATCAACACAGGAATCTTTTTTTCTCCAATATCCCTTATCATCTGGGGCGTAGCAAACGAATGAATCCTCATATCTGGCAAACCAACGTTGAGTTGTTGATGCAAGCGAGCCCTGACCTCATACTCTGTAATGAGTACGAAGCCCATACGTTAAAAAGAACGCTACAGCGAATTGCGCCTACCATCGTTATCCCATGGAAAGGATTGAGCTGGCGGGAACACTTCATACAAGTTGCCTCCATTGTGGGACAGCAACAAGATGCTCAGCAATGGTTGGAGCAGTACGATGACAAGGTAATCCAAGCCAAAGAGCAGCTTACTCATTTAATCGGTAAGGATACGGTCTCCATTATTCATATCATGATGGGTCATCTGTTAATCTACGGGCGACGCAATGGGGGCGCTGTTCTATATAACGACCTGGGCGTGGCGCCTTCACATGATCTGCTTCCAGGGCAAGTCTATCGTGCATTGGATGAACAGGAGTTGCCTCAAATGGTTGGAGATCGCATGTTACTGATTGTGGACCAGGACTCAGAATCCCAGCAACGTTGGCATAAACTACAACATACTCAGCAATGGCAAGATTTGATGCCTGTGCAGAACCAACATGTATATCTGCTAGATGAAATGCCGTGGTTGGATTATTCACCATATGCTCATGATCAGATCATCGATGAAACCCTGAAACTTTTTGGTGGAACTCAGCACATTAATCCATGACCGGATAGCACAGAAGGCTATGTCTCCCCCAACATGAGACCGCTACAATATAAAGTGTACTGAGAATCAATATCATTAGAAACACAGGGGGATTATGATGTACAAACAGCATTATGTCAAAATAACGGGGATACTGTTCATACTCGCCATGTTACTTGTTGCGTGTGGGCAGACACCTGCAAGCACTTCGCAGCCATCTGCAGATGGCGACTCATCCACTGAATCAGCTACTAAGACCGTGGAGAGCGCCAGTGGCAGCAAAGAAATCCCGGCACATCCTGAACGGATTGTGTCCATTAATATGGAGGATATTCTCCTCTCCTTGGAGGTACCACTGGTACTTGCTACACCTATTGGCCGGCAAGATTATCTGAATGAGCAACTTGAAGCCCAAGGCGTGGCTGTCGAACCCATTAATGAAAGTGTCAATTTTGAAGCTGTAGTTAGCGCCAATCCGGACCTCATTATTGCCAATGCCAGTTTGGATGCCAAAATTCTCGAACAACTCGAGAAGATCGCGCCTACGATCACTTATGATCGCCGTAATTGGCAGGAATCTATCGTGCAGGTAGCTAATGCGCTAGATATTGAAGAGCGGGCTGAACAGCTTTTACAAAAAAATAAAGATCAAGTAACTGAAGCTCAGAAGCTTGCAGCCGATATCACCAAGACCAAACCTACAGCTGCATTCCTGCGCCTGGAAGAGAAGGATATGCGTTTGTTCTTCTCTTCCATTCCATCCACGCCATTCCCAGCTTCCAGTTATGTAGGAGCGGGTTATGAGGTTGGATTCACTCCCGATGCTCTCGTTACCAAACTCGAGGCAGAGAACCCGGATCGGATGAATGCCAGTATCTCGGTAGAACTTTTGCCTGAAATCAAAGCAGACTATCTGTTTATCGTGTCCATTAGCTCAGATGGGTCAGCTGAAGCGTTGCAAAAAACAAAAGATGAACTCAACGAAATCCAGCAACTCCAAGTATGGAAAAGCTTACCCGCTGTCCAAAATGGTCATGTCTATGTCCTCAATGCTAAGAAATGGCTCATTGACGGCCCCATTGCCGAATCGCTCAAACGTAATGAAATGCTCGAAGTTCTTGGACTACCTGCTCCATAATAGTAAACATACCGTCTGTTTCATCCACAGCAAACAAAAGGAGATTCACCGGATTTTCGGTGGATCTCCTTTATATTTAATATTCCAAATGGCCTCATTCAGTCCTGTTTTATGAAAAATCATTCTACATGCTTAACAGCTAAATGTATTTCATGTACACCTTTCTCATCCTGCATTTAATTAGGGATAGGTAATCATCAAAATCATATATAACTTTCCGGCTTTTAATATATTTTAAAATTTTGGGCTGTTTCAATCCCAAGTGCACTCTGGATAAACGTATTAGCCACTTTCTCTACAGGTACAGGATTAAATCCAATAAAGAAATCCTTATATTTTTCCGCAGACTCTACAAACAGATTAGGACTAACCGAATTCAAACGAATGCCTCTTGGTAACTCAAACGCTGCCGCTTTGGCAAACGAATCAATAGCCCCATTGACCATAGCACTTGATGCACCTTGCTCAATAGGGTGGTCTTGTATAATGCCACTGACCAGCGTGAAACTCCCCTTGTCGTTAATATAGTGCTGTCCAATCAATACGATATTGACCTGTCCAAGCAGTTTACCCTGCACACTAATCATATTGTTCTCAGGTGTCAGTTCTTCGAGTTTAGCATAATGGGTCTGGCCCGCCGCCACAATGACGTAATCAATATTTCTCACCGTTTCGAAGAGGGTAGTAATACTCTCTGTCGACGTCATATCCACCTGAACATCTCCGGATTGTCTACCTGCTGTAATAACCTTAACGGAATAATCTCTCAGTTTCGCAACGACGGCTTTACCTAATGTTCCGTTTCCACCAATGACCAGAGCTCTTTTCATTACTGTTTGTCCTCCTTTATAAATAAATACGGTTAATCAGATACGAATTGTTCTATTTATTTAAACAAAGATTCCATCCTTAATCAAATGACAATTGACCCTATTTTAAATAAATTACACTTATTCTTTTTAACACAAAAAAAGCCTTTGTTATAAGCAAAGGCTCTTCTATATGTTACTAGGAAGCGGGTGATGGGAATCGAACCCACGCTATTAGCTTGGAAGGCTAAAGTTCTACCATTGAACTACACCCGCAAATAAAAAAAATCGGGATGACACGATTTGAACATGCGACCCCCTGGTCCCAAACCAGGTGCTCTACCAAGCTGAGCTACATCCCGATACTTATGAGAATAATGGCGCGCCCTGAGAGATTCGAACTCCCGGCCTTTTGATTCGTAGTCAAACGCTCTATCCAGCTGAGCTAAGGGCGCAAATATTGGAGCGGAAGACGGGAATCGAACCCGCGACCCTCGCCTTGGCAAGGCGATGCTCTACCGCTGAGCCACTTCCGCAAAACATATGGTGCGGTCGAGAGGACTCGAACCTCCACGGGGGTTAGCCCACACGGACCTGAACCGTGCGCGTCTGCCAATTCCGCCACGACCGCAAAATATAATGGTGAGTCATGAAGGGCTCGAACCTTCGACACCCTGATTAAAAGTCAGGTGCTCTACCAACTGAGCTAATGACTCGTAATGAAATGGCTGGGGATATAGGATTTGAACCTATGCATGACGGAGTCAAAGTCCGTTGCCTTACCGCTTGGCTAATCCCCATTAAAAAATCATGGGGCGATCGAGGGGAATTGAACCCCCGAATGCCGGATCCACAAACCGGTGCGTTAACCACTTCGCCACGACCGCCATAGAGTAAGCCATTCATCCACTAAGAGAATCTTAGTATTAACAGTTTTACTTGTAATATACATTCTATCACAAATTCAGATGTAAATACTAAAAATGGTGCCGGCGAGAGGACTTGAACCCCCAACCTACTGATTACAAGTCAGTTGCTCTACCAGTTGAGCTACACCGGCACGGTGTATATTTAATTAAAAAATGGCGGAACCGACGGGATTCGAACCCGCGATCTCCTGCGTGACAGGCAGGCATGTTAGGCCAACTACACCACGGTTCCAGATCACTTTCTCAAGGAAAGTATAATTGCGGGGGCAGGATTTGAACCTGCGGCCTTCGGGTTATGAGCCCGACGAGCTACCGGGCTGCTCCACCCCGCGTCGTTATAAAGTTATATGGTGGAGGCTGAGGGGATCGAACCCCCGACCCTCTGCTTGTAAGGCAGATGCTCTCCCAGCTGAGCTAAGCCTCCATAATATGACCCGTAGGGGATTCGAACCCCTGTTACCTCCGTGAAAGGGAGGTGTCTTAACCCCTTGACCAACGGGCCTTGCTAAAAAATATCTGGCGGAGAGAGAGGGATTCGAACCCTCGAGACGCTTGTGACGCCTACACGATTTCCAATCGTGCTCCTTCGGCCAGCTCGGACACCTCTCCATATGGCTCCCCGAACAGGGCTCGAACCTGTGACAACTCGATTAACAGTCGAGTGCTCTACCAACTGAGCTATCAGGGAATGGTGGAGCCAAGCGGGATCGAACCGCTGACCTCCTGCTTGCAAGGCAGGCGCTCTCCCAGCTGAGCTATGGCCCCATACACTGTGTATTTCTTGTTGTGGTCTTGCTATGGGCCCTGGTGGACTCGAACCACCGGCCTCACCCTTATCAGAGGTGCGCTCTAACCAACTGAGCTAAGGGCCCTAATATATATCCCTTATTCCTTGGCAAGGGGGGCAAAAAAAATACCCCAAAGGGAAATCGCTTGGCGGCGTCCTACTCTCCCAGGACCCTGCGGTCCAAGTACCATCGGCGCTAGAGGGCTTAACGGTCGTGTTCGGGATGGGTACGTGTGGAACCCCTCCGCCATCGCCACCAAACGCATAGCTTACATTTCAGAGTTGTTGTTCTCTGAAAACTAGATTCGAAACGAAACATGCGAATTACAACTTGCTATTGGATAAGCCCTCGACCGATTAGTACTGGTCAGCTCCATGCATTGCTGCACTTCCACCCCCAGCCTATCTACCTCGTCGTCTTCAAGGGGTCTTACATACTGGGAAATCTCATCTTGAGGGGGGCTTCACGCTTAGATGCTTTCAGCGTTTATCCCGTCCGTACATAGCTACCCAGCGGTGCTCCTGGCGGAACAACTGGTACACCAGCGGTACGTCCATCCCGGTCCTCTCGTACTAAGGACAGCTCCTCTCAAATTTCCTACGCCCACGACAGATAGGGACCGAACTGTCTCACGACGTTCTGAACCCAGCTCGCGTACCGCTTTAATGGGCGAACAGCCCAACCCTTGGGACCTACTTCAGCCCCAGGATGCGATGAGCCGACATCGAGGTGCCAAACCTCCCCGTCGATGTGGACTCTTGGGGGAGATAAGCCTGTTATCCCCAGGGTAGCTTTTATCCGTTGAGCGATGGCCCTTCCATGCGGTACCACCGGATCACTAAGCCCGACTTTCGTCCCTGCTCGACTTGTAGGTCTCGCAGTCAAGCTCCCTTATGCCTTTGCACTCTTCGAATGATTTCCAACCATTCTGAGGGAACCTTTGGGCGCCTCCGTTACTCTTTAGGAGGCGACCGCCCCAGTCAAACTGCCCACCTGACACTGTCCCCGCACCGGATTACGGTACCAGGTTAGAACCTAGATACGATCAGGGTGGTATCCCAACGTTGCCTCCACGCAAGCTGGCGCTCACGTTTCAAAGGCTCCCACCTATCCTGTACAGATCGTACCCAAATTCAATATCAAGCTGCAGTAAAGCTCCATGGGGTCTTTCCGTCTTGTCGCGGGTAACCTGCATCTTCACAGGTATTAAAATTTCACCGGATCTCTCGTTGAGACAGCGCCCAAGTCGTTACGCCATTCGTGCGGGTCAGAATTTACCTGACAAGGAATTTCGCTACCTTAGGACCGTTATAGTTACGGCCGCCGTTTACTGGGGCTTCGGTTCACAGCTTCGGATTGCTCCTAACCACTCCCCTTAACCTTCCAGCACCGGGCAGGCGTCAGCCCGTATACTTCGCCTTACGGCTTCGCACAGACCTGTGTTTTTGCTAAACAGTCGCTTGGGCCTTTTCACTGCGGCCCCCTCGTGCTATTCACACTACCGGGGCACCCCTTCTCCCGAAGTTACGGGGTCATTTTGCCGAGTTCCTTAACGAGAGTTCTTCCGCGCGCCTTAGAATACTCTTCTCGCCTACCTGTGTCGGTTTGCGGTACGGGCACCATCACCTGGCTAGAGGCTTTTCTTGGCAGTGTGAGATCATGACCTTCGCTACTATAATTTTCGCTCCCCATCACAGCTCAGCCTTACAATGTGCGGATTTGCCTACACATCAGCCTTACTGCTTAGACGGACATCCATCAGTCCGCGTCACTACCCTACTGCGTCCCCCCATTGCTCATAACGGCTTACGGTGGTACAGGAATTTCGACCTGTTGTCCTTCGACTACGCCTTTCGGCCTCGCCTTAGGTCCCGACTTACCCTGAGCGGACGAGCCTTCCTCAGGAACCCTTAGGCTTTCGGCGGATCAGATTCTCACTGATCTTTTCGTTACTCATACCGGCATTCTCACTTGTATAATGTCCAGCGCTCCTTACGGTACACCTTCAACCCTTATACAACGCTCCCCTACCCCTGATGCAAAGCATCAAGCCATAGCTTCGGTGGTGTGTTTAGCCCCGTTACATTTTCGGCGCAGAGTCACTCGACCAGTGAGCTATTACGCACTCTTTCAATGGTGGCTGCTTCTAAGCCAACATCCTGGTTGTCTGTGCAACTCCACATCCTTTCCCACTTAACACACACTTGGGGACCTTAGCTGATGGTCTGGGCTGTTTCCCTTTTGACAATGGATCTTAGCACTCACTGTCTGACTCCCGGAAGTAAGTCTATGGCATTCGGAGTTTGACTGAGCTTGGTAACCCTTGCGGGCCCCGCACCCAATCAGTGCTCTACCTCCACGACTCTGTTTTCCGAGGCTAGCCCTAAAGCTATTTCGGGGAGAACCAGCTATCTCCGAGTTCGATTGGAATTTCTCCGCTACCCCCACCTCATCCCCGCATTTTTCAACATGCGTGGGTTCGGGCCTCCAGTGCGTGTTACCGCACCTTCACCCTGGACAGGGGTAGATCACCCGGTTTCGGGTCTACGTCCACGTACTCAGTCGCCCTATTCAGACTCGCTTTCGCTGCGGCTCCGGCTCTTCACCTTAACCTTGCACGGGAACGTAACTCGCCGGTTCATTCTACAAAAGGCACGCCATCACCCCTAAAACGGGCTCTGACTTTTTGTAAGCACACGGTTTCAGGTTCTATTTCACTCCCCTTCCGGGGTGCTTTTCACCTTTCCCTCACGGTACTGCTTCACTATCGGTCGCTAGGAAGTATTTAGCCTTGGCAGATGGTCCTGCCGGATTCATACGGGGTTTCACGTGCCCCGCACTACTCGGGATCCGTCTCGGAGGGAACCAACTTTCAACTACAGGGCTTTTACCTTCTTTGGCGGGCCTTTCCAGACCTCTTCGCTTAACCGGTTCCTTTGTAACTCCATGTGAGACGTCCCACAACCCCAAAGAGCAAGCTCTCTGGTTTGGGCTTCTCCGCGTTCGCTCGCCGCTACTGACGGAATCACTATTGTTTTCTCTTCCTCAGGGTACTTAGATGTTTCAGTTCCCCTGGTATGCCTCTGCATAACCTATGTATTCAGTTATGAGTAACTGGAAATTACCCCAGCTGGGTTTCCCCATTCGGACACCCCCGGATCAAAGCTTGCTTACAGCTCCCCGAGGCAGTTTCGTTGTTCGCCACGTCCTTCATCGGCTCCTAGCGCCTAGGCATCCTCCGTGTGCTCTTAGTAGCTTAACCATTTTGTTCCGGTTTCGGTCGCTCGCTTCCCTTGTTTTGCTTGCGCAAAGCCAAAAGTCGCTCTCACCCGATACCCTCACAAAAGCAATTTAACTACCTTTATACACTTGACTTGTTTGCACAAGTTCAGCTTAAAGGAATGTTCTAATTCGCGTTTGTTTCGTTTCGATATCTAGTTTTCAAAGAACAAGCTCCATGCAAAAGCAAGCTGTTTGAGAGTTTGAGCTCTCAAAACCGAACAACGAGTGAGTGTTTTTGCAGCTAAGCTGCATATTTGAATGTTTCCGTTGCAGGAAACGATTCTCCATAGAAAGGAGGTGATCCAGCCGCACCTTCCGATACGGCTACCTTGTTACGACTTCACCCCAATCATCTATCCCACCTTCGGCGGCTGGCTCCTTGCGGTTACCCCACCGACTTCGGGTGTTATAAACTCTCGTGGTGTGACGGGCGGTGTGTACAAGACCCGGGAACGTATTCACCGCGGCATGCTGATCCGCGATTACTAGCAATTCCGACTTCATGCAGGCGAGTTGCAGCCTGCAATCCGAACTGAGACCGGCTTTGTTGGGATTGGCTCCATCTCGCGATTTCGCAGCCCGTTGTACCGGCCATTGTAGTACGTGTGTAGCCCAGGTCATAAGGGGCATGATGATTTGACGTCATCCCCACCTTCCTCCGGTTTGTCACCGGCAGTCTATCTAGAGTGCCCATCCGAAATGCTGGCAACTAAATATAAGGGTTGCGCTCGTTGCGGGACTTAACCCAACATCTCACGACACGAGCTGACGACAACCATGCACCACCTGTCTCCTCTGTCCCGAAGGAAAGATACATCTCTGCATCGATCAGAGGGATGTCAAGACCTGGTAAGGTTCTTCGCGTTGCTTCGAATTAAACCACATACTCCACTGCTTGTGCGGGTCCCCGTCAATTCCTTTGAGTTTCAGTCTTGCGACCGTACTCCCCAGGCGGAGTGCTTAATGTGTTAACTTCGGCACCAAGGGTATCGAAACCCCTAACACCTAGCACTCATCGTTTACGGCGTGGACTACCAGGGTATCTAATCCTGTTTGCTCCCCACGCTTTCGCGCCTCAGCGTCAGTTACAGCCCAGAGAGTCGCCTTCGCCACTGGTGTTCCTCCACATATCTACGCATTTCACCGCTACACGTGGAATTCCACTCTCCTCTTCTGCACTCAAGTCACCCAGTTTCCAGTGCGATCCGGGGTTGAGCCCCGGGATTAAACACCAGACTTAAATGACCGCCTGCGCGCGCTTTACGCCCAATAATTCCGGACAACGCTTGCCCCCTACGTATTACCGCGGCTGCTGGCACGTAGTTAGCCGGGGCTTTCTTCTCAGGTACCGTCACCTTGAGAGCAGTTACTCTCCCAAGCGTTCTTCCCTGGCAACAGAGCTTTACGATCCGAAAACCTTCATCACTCACGCGGCATTGCTCCGTCAGGCTTTCGCCCATTGCGGAAGATTCCCTACTGCTGCCTCCCGTAGGAGTCTGGGCCGTGTCTCAGTCCCAGTGTGGCCGATCACCCTCTCAGGTCGGCTACGCATCGTCGCCTTGGTGAGCCGTTACCTCACCAACTAGCTAATGCGCCGCAGGCCCATCCCCAAGTGACAGATTGCTCCGTCTTTCCAGTTTCCTTCAGGCGAAGAAAACAATTATTCGGTATTAGCTACCGTTTCCGGTAGTTGTCCCAAACTTGAGGGCAGGTTGCCTACGTGTTACTCACCCGTCCGCCGCTAAGTATCAAGGAAGCAAGCTTCCTATCAACTCCGCTCGACTTGCATGTATTAGGCATGCCGCCAGCGTTCGTCCTGAGCCAGGATCAAACTCTCCAATAAAGTATTGAAAAGAGCGATAAGCTCATTTTGAATCTGACGAGATTAAAAATCTCATTTGTGCTCCAGTCGATTCAAGCCAAGGCTTGTTTCAAACTTTCGCGTTCATTCTGCAAGCAGAATGTTTACTCACTCGTTGTTCAGTTTTCAAAGATCAAACTTGTTTCGTTACTAAATATTGTTCTCTTCAGCAACTCTTATATAATATCATGTCCGAACCAACTTTGCAAGCTCTTTTTTTAAGTTTCTTTCGAAGCTTATTTCATTCGCTTGCCGCACCGTGTAAACCGTGTTTTCTTGGCCGGAATTAGAATATATCATGTACAGATTTCAATTGCAAGTCTTTTTTCAAAAATTATAATCAACCCACATCATCAGCACAATATGTAATCTGACGCTCCTGTACATACAAATAACTCTCAGCATCCTTATTACAGCGCTTCTAATATACATATCCATTAAACATAACCAGGGAAGCCACTTCCACTGCGATTGCAGTGAACAATTGATTGTGACTAGCCCTAGTTTTCGGAGATCTCAGTTTTCTTTCCTTCTATAATAGATAAGAAAGTATATTCCTTGGGTACAGCTTACACATTCCGTTTCACTTCTCAGTGCTTACAATATGCGCTTACCAAGTAAGGAAGCGATCAGTTCCACACCAAGCCTTGCCGTATGTCTATTGTGATCAAACAACGGATTCACCTCAACCAGTTCCATCGACGTAACTTGATTTGTGGAAGCAAGTATCTCCAATGCATAATGTGCCTCTCGGTAATTCAGACCACCAGGTACTGGAGTGCCCACACCCGGAGCTTCCCGCGGATCCAGACAATCCATGTCGAAGCTGACATGAATACCATCTGCCCCTTTTCCCGCTGTAGCTATTGCTTCCTCAATAACTTGCTTTATTCCCATCCGGTCAATATCATGCATCGTAAATGCTCGGATTCCCAGTCCCTTAATCTGCTCTTTCTCATACTCATCCAGATCACGCAGACCAATATAGACCAAGTTGGACGGATCAATAAACGCGCCTGCTCCAGCAATGTGCGACAGATTGAATGCAGTATGCCCCAAGGATGCAGCCACACTCATCCCATGCATATTACCGGACAAGCTGCGTTCTTCCGTATTCAAGTCTGCATGCGCATCAAACCAGATCACACCCAAATTCGAATAGTGTGCTGTTAGCCCGGCAAAAGTACCAATCGCTACACTATGATCTCCCCCAAGCACAAGTGGGAAAGCCCCCTCCTCTACTGCGCCTGATACTTCACTACACACCTTCTCACTGACCTGACGTACCTCATTTAAGTGTTTTACACGATTTCGCTCAATAGGGGCAGCTGGTTCAGAAGGACAATCTACCCGCACTTCTTTGGAAAGCACTAGCCCAAGACTCGCAATCTCCCGCTTCAGTCCAGCTGTAATCAATTCATCCGGCCCCAACTCTGCTCCACCTCTTGCTCCACCGAGTCCAAAAGGAACCTTAATGATAGCAATATTACGTCGCACAGATGTTTGACTTGTATCAATAGAAGTATCTTTTATTCCACCATGGACATCATCATCATTTTTCATGTAGGTCAGCTCCCTCTTTGGTGATCAATACCTGCTCAATTCTCTCCAGTGCCCAATCAATCTCGGACTCTTTAATCGTCAGTGGTGGGGCAAATCGAATGGTTGTCTCATGCGTTTCTTTACACAGCAGTCCAGCAGACATCAAACGCTCACAATAAGGGCGGGCTGGTTCATGCAGTTCAACACCGATAAACAAGCCTTTCCCCCGAATATCCCGTATGGCTGAACTGCGAATATCTCGAAGTCTTTTCATAAAATAGTTCCCCAGACGCTCCGATCGCTCGGCAAGCTTCTCATCTTCAAGAACTTTCAGAGCTGCTATAGCTACGGCGCAGGCGAGTGGGTTACCCCCAAACGTAGAACCATGAGACCCCGGCTCAAACAAGTCAAGTATCTCCGCATCAGCAGCAATAGCCGAGATCGGCATGACTCCTCCCCCCAGCGCTTTGCCCATAATCCAAATGTCCGGTTCAACCCCTTCCCAGTCGGAGGCAAAACGGCGACCTGTTCTTCCAAATCCGGTCTGGATCTCATCAGATACAGTCAACACCTGCTGGCTCTCACACAGAGCAAAAGCTTCTGCCAAATATCCATCAGGCGGGATAACGATTCCTGCTTCGCCCTGAATAGGCTCTACAAGAAAACCAGCCGTATTTGGTGTAATGGCCTGCTTCAGCGCTTCTATATCTCCATAGGGAATAATCCGAAATCCAGGTGTGAACGGTCCAAAATCTTTTTTATACTCCGCTGAAGAAGAAAAAGACGTAACCGTCAGAGTTCTTCCATGAAAGTTACCAGAGCATACGATAATCTCGGCTTGATTTCCCGGTACACCTTTGCAACGATAAGCCCATCTACGTACCGCCTTCACCGCAGTCTCCACCGCTTCCGCTCCTGTATTCATGGCGAGAATCTTGGATTTCCCCGTGAATTGTGAGAGTTTCTGATAAAAAAGAGAAGCGGAGCTGCTGTGGAATGCCCGTGATGTCAGCGTAACCTGATCTGCCTGATCCTTGAGCGCCTGTATGATCACAGGATGTCTATGACCATGATTCAATGCAGAGTATGCACTTAGCATATCCATATAACGGCGGCCTTCAGGGTCTTCCACCCATACCCCTTCCGCCTGTTCAATAACAATAGGGAGCGGATGATAATTAGGTGCAGCATAACGCTCTGACCAATCAATTAACATTTTGGAATCTGACATACACACCCAACACCTTTCCAAAATATTGTATACAAAATACAATAACAATGTATGCGATGCCATCGCCATTTACGACTACATCTCTCTTTTTCCACTCCAGCCTACTCCAAGCCTTTCTCGAATCAAATCCTTTATCCATAGTTAGCGAGAGGTAGACAGTCTACGTTCCAACCAAGAGAGTAAATTAGCCAGTGTAAATGTGATTATAAAATAGAGGCCGGCGGCAACAAGCAGCGGAGCAAGCGGCTGGAACGTAACACCCTGAATCGTTCTGGCCGTGTATATAATCTCGGCTATGCCGATCATGGAGACAAGCGAAGAATCTTTAATGATAATAATGAATTCATTACCGATGGCTGGAAGCATGTTACGAAAAGCCTGCGGCAGTATAATATAACGAAGTGTCATACCATTTGTCATACCAAGGGAGCGCGAAGCTTCGGTCTGTCCTTTATCAATCGCTTGAATCCCGGCCCTGAACACCTCTGCCATATAGGCCGAGCTATTCATCGTCAGAGCTACCACCCCCGACATAAATGCCGGCAAGTTCACACCTACAACCGTCAGACCATAATGAATAATAAGAATCTGTACGAGCATTGGCGTTCCCCGAATGAGTTCAATATACGCCGATGCCACAAATTTAATTGGCCATATTCGGGATATTCGCATTAGCGCCATGAATACACCCAGCAACGTACCAAACAATACGCCGAAGAAGGAAAGTTCAAGCGTGACCCACGCACTTCGTGCATAATCCTGCCAATGTTCTAATAGAAAGGAAAAATCTAAATTCACGGCATATCCCTCACTCGTCCGGTTTATTCGCCGAGCATCTCATTCGCTTCAACGACGAACCGTTCAATATCTCCGTTTGTTTTGAGCTTTTCCAATGTAGTGTTGATCTGATCCAGCAGCTTCTGATTACCTTTCTTCACCGCGATGGCCGAACCACCCTCGTCTTCAGCCTGTTCAACCTCCACACCTGCAACAACAAGCCCCTCTTGGTTCTTCACATACTGTTCAGCCACCGGCTTCTCCAGGATGAGTGCGTCTACACGCCCCGTCTGCAACTCCAGAATCAGCTCAGGTATTTTGGCCAGAGAAGTGAGCTTTGCTCCCTCTATTTCCTGAGCAATCCCTTCCTGAATGGAACTCTTTTGCACGCCAACCTGTTTGCCTGATAGATCATCTATGGACTTTAATGCGGTATCTTCCCCTTCTCTAACAAGTACAGCCTGCTCTGCATAATAGTAGATATCCGTAAAATCAACATTCTTCTTTCGTTCTTCGGTAGGGGTTAAGCCTGATATCACAAAATCAACCTTATCTGAACCGAGGGCCATAAGAAGGCCATCAAAGTCCATGTCCTCAATCTTCAGCTCGGCTCCCAGATCAGCCGCAATTGCTTTGGCAATCTCGATGTCAAAACCTACAATGGTATCTTTACCATCGATTTTCTTATGAAATTCATAGGGTGCATAGTCCGCACTGGTTCCAAGTACAATGACTTCCTTTTCCGCAGAGCTACTGCCCGAAGACGAAGTAGCGTCTGATCCGGTCTCTGTCGTTTTTTCCTGCCCACATGCGGACATGAATACAACCACTAACAACAGCATCATTGGCAAAAGCACTTTTTTCACACATCATACCCCTATTCTTTTTTTGAATGAGTAACATAATGGTTTGTATACAATATACATAATACAATATATGGACTTATATGTAAGTAATACTAACAAACATTCTGGTTTATCACAATCATTATTTAAACATTTATACGC
Organism: Paenibacillus sp. FSL P4-0176; assembly: GCF_037975265.1. Classification (NCBI taxonomy): domain Bacteria; kingdom Bacillati; phylum Bacillota; class Bacilli; order Caryophanales; family Paenibacillaceae; genus Paenibacillus; species Paenibacillus sp. FSL P4-0176. The sequence goes on along the minus strand of NZ_CP150242.1, from coordinate 342,756 downwards.
TTTAATTCCATAAAATGTGCTATATATAACATGGCATTTACATCGGCTGAAACATGAAGTTTGCTTGCCCAACTTCCCCCTCGGTGTTAAGATGATAAAAACTTGAAACTCCTGAACGGCGCGTACAGTACGGCCTCACACCCATCTATTTATTCACTATACATAGAAAGGAGGATTCGGTATGGAGTTACCCAAATACCGGTCCTTGAAAGATCACGTATACGATTACATTGCCCAGAAGATCCAGGACGGAACCTTGCTTCCCAACCAGAAGATCAACGAGGCAGAAATATGCAAAAAGCTGGACATCAGTCGCACGCCTACTCGGGAGGCGCTTTTCCAGCTGGCTTCAGACAATCTGCTGCAATACATCCCGCGCAGGGGATTTATTGTCACTCCTTTTGATGCAGGCAAAAAACTGGAATTCTCCCAAGCGATCGGTGTGCTGGAGGCACTCGCTGCCACACTTGCAGCAGACCATCTCAGACCATCAGAACTTATGGAGATGGAAACTCTGGTTGTTCGAATGGACGAAGATATCAGCCAGCTTGATCTTGCTGCCTACAACAAAAACCAATATCAGTTCCATAATCTGTACATTCAGCGATGTGGTAACGCCACAGTCATTGAGATGTTAAACACATTGAAGAACAGTTTCATCCGGCAGTCGTATGTTAGTGATAATAAACCAAAGCTATCTGAGGTACTGCTCGAAGTTAATGAGGAGCACCGGCAAATTTTAAGTGCTTTTCGAGCCAAGGATAAGAACCAACTGGAAGCCCTGCTCAAACATCACTGGCGGATTATCGACAACGATATGCTGTAGTACGTTCTGTCAGAACAAACCAAAGGCAACCCACACGATTGTGTGAGTTGTCTTTTTCCTATTTTTCGTTTTTGACCTCCAACGGTGCCCTAGCCGCAAAAACAGCATATCCCAACTTTTTGCCGTATTTCGCGAGCAAACGATCATTGGTAAGACTCATACGCTGCATACGTTCATCCTCAAACCAATTCATATCGATCTCGCGATGTGGATCATGATCAACGCTCCATTTTGCCATGGATCGCGAATGTTCTTTGACCTCTACCTTGGTGAAACCACACTGCTTGAGGCGTTTTCTCCATGCTGTGGCCGTTACCAGGGTTCGTATACCGTAAAATTGCTTTAACCTACGACACATCAATTCGGTCTTCTGGCCTGATAGAACCATCTCCCGATCCACTAAAAGTCCTCCGGGCTTCAACACCCTTCTATACTCAGCAAGTGCACTCCGCCATGGGGTGAAGATCGTGACCGACTCCACAAATACCACGTCAAAATGATTTTCCGGAAAAGGTAACGATGTTACATCAGCCTGAACAAATCGAACATCCACCCGTTCTCGTCTCGCTCGCCGAACTGCCTTATCCAGCATATTGCGATGAAGATCAATCGCAGTTACCCGATATCCACTTTTAGCCAGGTAACACGCAGTCCTCCCAGTGCCGCACCCTATCTCAAGAATATGATTACTCACAGGCAGAGATAAGCCATCCAGCAACTTCAATGTTGCCAAAAATCCTCCAGGATGGGCACTTCCCTCCCCTAACCGAGCCAGCATGTCATGATAATCCACGCGACATCCCCTCCTCACTTCTCCCAGTGTATGGAGTAGATTCAAAAACGGCTCCTCCCCATTCGATTTTCCGGGTACTCGTCCATACCAATTGGTCTTCTTTTTACTATGATATACAAACCGTTGAATTCAAGCGGCAACCGCATCTAATGAGGAGGATTTGCATGTACAGAATTAATCGGGTATGTGAAGAAACGGTTTCTCCGCACGTTGGACGTTCCGTTTGTCTCGTTATGAACGACGGTAAGCATATGTATGGTACGCTTAGTCAATGTCGTGATGGCAAAATTTATTTGAACGGGTGTTTCGAGGGACCACGGCTGTGTTCAGTCAAATCCAAACAGCAGCTGGTAAAAAGCAGCAAGAAAAACGCTGTTGCAACAAAAAAAGTTAAATCTTCGGCCTACGGTCGATATGGTTACGGAGGATACGGTGGGGGTTACGGCTATGGAGCAGGAATCGATCTGGCTCTGGTAGCAACATTGTTTCTGCTGCCGTTCCTGTTCATCTAAATTCCAATCTGATCGTTGTAAAAATTATAGTCATAACAAAGACCCTTTTTGCTTATAGCAAAAGGGGTCTTTATCTTTTTCATACGATTCACGTCAATTACACTATATTTACTGTTAAAAAATGATACAAAAAAAGGCATTCGCCAAAACGAATGCCGGGAACTTCATATTTAATACCCTTACCTTCGCACAGGGTGTCTATTTAATCTTAAAAAAAAACACCTCGTTAGAGGCGGGTAAGCTATGTTAAATCCGATTTCCTTTAGGCATCGTTTTCAGATTACTATTCGAATTCTCAAGCAATGGTAGCATCCTAGTCGTGCTGACCATCTCAGAAGCACATATCGGACAAGTAGGTACGTTATCAAACGCAAAATTGTCCCGCATCCATCCTTTGCACGTATCACTCGTACATTCCCAGATTGCCGCATCAGCTTGTGGAATTTCTTCCAACGGTTTTTTGCGATTATACATGACTTCTACCCCCTTTGTTATGGAAAAACATCTAACCGACGTTATTTCACAGAAGCCTACACTTAGCGGAAGTTTCACGTCCCACCGGACTCCTGCCTCGTCAACTAATGGGTCGACTTTTATATAACTGATCAAAAAAAAGAAGCTGCCTTTACCATTTTAACATGTTAAAGGCAGCTATGCTTTAATTACAGTTTTACAACTTCTTCTGCTTGAGGACCACGGTTTCCTTGTACAATTTTAAATTGTACGCGTTGACCTTCGTCCAGAGTTTTGAAGCCGTCGCCTGTAATAGCGCTGAAGTGTACGAATACATCTTCTCCGCCTTCAACTTCGATGAAACCGAAGCCTTTATCAGCGTTGAACCATTTTACTGTTCCGTTTTGCATGTGAATTACACCTCCAAATAAAAATTAACATGTTCCTTTGTTCTTTGCAGCAAGCAAATAAAAATTCACACATTGAAAAAGGTACCAGTCATAAACCTATAAGTGATCGCCCTTTACAATATATGAATTAGGTTTTCCACTCTCTACAACTTGTTTTTATTATAACTCCAATTCAGCAAAAAAGCAAATCTTTGTATTTTCTTTTCAAACAGCTTTGGAAATACATGTTATTAACACGCGCGGGGACAGGGTTTATCACACTTATGTGTGTGGCCGCTTATGTACGGTCTTATGAAAGGATATGCAGATCTAATCCATCTTATACATTTTTTATATAACATTCTGACATGCATATCCAACACAACCAATGAATCATCTTACTCCAGTATAACACACTATGTCCATGCCCACATAAATGCATCCCGATCCCAGGCGATCTGCCCACGATGAAGCTTTCGGAAAGCTTTCTTCACTTCCTTGGACAATGATGTATTGCCGTTCTCGTTCACAAAAACAAACTCTTCACCAAAATGGATTTTCACATATTCTATGGCAGCTTCCTGATGAAGTGTTCCTGTGAATTTAATCTCCTGTACCATCCATTCTGCTACGCCTTGTGCTGTCTTCTCCACAATATCACCTACTGTCTGAATCTAATGTACGGATAGGCAGACCTCGTATCATGAACATATCTGTCTTCCCGCCAGACTGAAGTATACCATGATCCAACTGCTGACGGGAAACTGTATGATAACTACTTTCAAGCAATACCCGCAATACCCTTAATGAACAACCGTATTCGCTTGCTCACTCCCTTTGGATGGAATAGACGAATTTGTTCGAATGCTCCACACTAACCATGCACAGTAAGCAATCAGTACTGCCAGTATAAACAGATCGTAAGGAAGTGTACCTGTGTCCTCCAGATCATTCCCTAGAAATTGAATCAGATTATGTATGAAATGAAACAATATAAGCGGTACGATATTTAAGTTCTTCAGCATCAATAACGCCAGTACAGCTCCCAGGAGCAGCGCATAGATCAATTGTATGATCGTATCCGTCGTATCCTGACCAGACAATGCGTTCAATAGATGTGTGATGGAAAACAAGATGCTGGAGGTCACAACTGCGGCCACTGCACTTTTTCGAAGCAATATTTTGAAAATAAGCCCCCGATAGATCGTTTCCTCAACAAAAGCTACGAGCAAGGTAAAAAAGATGAAAAAGGCTACTCGTGACAAGCTCAGCTCCCCAAATCCTTTCAGGGTAAGTGTACCCAGTACAAGGAGTAGTGGAATATAATACTTTGCGTGGCCAGCCGGGATACTTCGCAAAGATCGGAAGCCAGTCTCTCCCCACTTGCGTCTTAACGTCAGATAGATCATCAGAACAATGGCAATGGGTGTAAAAGAAATGAGTACAGGGGAAGTGTAGTCCAGTTGTTTTATCGTTGCAATGGCCCCTGCTGCAAATACGGCTAACAGAAGAAGCAGCTCAATAATCACAACGGTGAGCACAGGTTTGCGCTTGGAAAAGGAATGTTTTGGCTTGGATTGCGCATTAATCATACATTTACCTACCTCGTTTCATTTATGTTCTCCGTTGTCATAAGAACTTATATGCCAATATAGTTGTATCACATCATCCGTATATTGAATATTCCTATTATGGATAAAACTATAAAAGTAACAAAAAAGAGACTTATCCTGACTTCTTTTCCCCTAAAATCAGGTATGGCTTATACCTTTATCTGTCCATTATAGTATTACAAGAGTTCAATGCTGCAGGGGTGTGGCGACTCTTCAGCGTCTTATATCTATGAAGTACCCATAACGATAGTTTCACAATGCATAATGAAATCAGGGGGATACTATGAAAGCATTCTTTCAGCGCTGGGGGCATTTACTGGCTATTCTGTGCATACCGCTCCAAGGCTCCATTTACGTATTTCTAGGCAGCAACACCGGAAGTGATGTCTTCTACAATTATGCTTGGATTGACACACAGATTCCTTTTCTCAAAGAATTTATTTATCCGTACATTAGCTGGATGCCCATTCTGTATCTTGGATTTCTCTATCTGGGTCTGACGAACAAGTCGCTATTCTGGCGTACGTTGATTACCTATAATGTTGGTGTCATGGCTGCCAATGTCTGTTTTGCGGTGTTTCCTACCCATGTCCCGCGCCCGGAGATCGGCGGAACTGATCTGAGCAGCGTGTTAGTACAGTTTATCTATACCAATGATGCGCCCTTCAACTGTTTCCCAAGTGTTCACGTTCTGACCAGCTACTTGCTGTTTATTGTGATCAACAGACACTTGAACTTTAAGCCTTTGGCACGGATTTCTTGGTCGGTATGGCTGTGGTTGATTATTGCTTCAACGGTGTTTGTAAAACAGCATTCCTTGCTGGACATCGCTGGAGGCATTTTGTTTGCTGAGGGAGCGTATTGGACTGTACATGTCTTTGCTCTTCGTCTTGGGCAGGCACGAAAAAAAGGCAAGCAGCCACTCACAGCCTCTAACCCAAGCAGTCATGTATAACGACATATATATATGTAACAGGTGGGATGATGATCCTGCTATACAGCAAAAGAGGGCATAGGCCCTCTTTTTTTGTACTCATTGAATTAAACCTACTTATATAGAAGAACTTTATTTGGGTTGGAGTACGCGTTTCATGCTATAGGTGGACGTTCATGAAGAAGGTCAGACGGTGGACTTCCGGTTATACGTTTGAATATGCGGTAAAAATAAGACAGGTCCCGGTAGCCGAGAAATTCGGCAATTTCCTGGATGGAGAGTTGTGACTCAGTGAGCAGATATATGGCTCGTTTCATCCGTTGATCATGGACATATTGACTGATGGTCTGATTTGTCATGCTTTTGAATAATGCGGCAGCATAATTGGGAGTTTTATTGATCTCGTCCCCGAGTTCTTCCTTCGTCACTTTCTCCCGATAATGCCGCTCAATATATCGCTTCATCCGTTCAACATGATTATGCCTCTCCGGCGGGATAACTCCACGATCAAGCTCCCTGTTCATATAAATCAACACTTCCATCAATAAGGCTTGGCTCATCATGACATAATAAGACGGACGCTCCTGCCATTGTTGATAAATAGCGCTCATGCGTTGATGGATCAGCTCATAACATCCAGGTTTATGCCGCAAAGCCTCATACCGTTCCAGTGCAGGCAGAGTTTCAGTATGGTCGCGTTGCAGTTGAATTACAATCTGTGTGTGCGTTACTGTAGGAATACTCTTGCCGTAATATGGGGTACCACCTGGAATGAGGAGCAATTCACCCTTTTCCATGATCTGTTTATCACCGTTCACCCAATATACACATTTTCCATAAGTAACCAAACTAAGCCGCCAAGTTTCTTGAGATTGCACAGCTTCTTCGTACCAACCGACACCATTAATATGTCGTACTTCAAGTGGAGTGACCATAACACACCTCATTATCGGACTATACTCTAATCATTGTACTATAGTTCATACCCTGATTCGACAGAAAACGCTACAATACACATATAAGCTTAAATATGAGGAGGAAATTAGCATGTTAAAAACAAAAATTATTTGTACCATGGGACCTGCTTGTGACTCAATCGAATTGTTAAAAGTAATGATTCAGGAAGGTATGACCGTTGCCCGTCTGAACATGGCTCATGGCGAACTGGAAGATCACGTTACACGCATTAACAATATCCGCAAAGCAGCTTCCGAACTGAACACCTATATACCGATCATGATGGACATCAAAGGGCCGGAAGTACGTATCGGTAAACTGAAAGAAGCATCCTGCCATCTGCAAGCGGGTAAAGAACTGATCCTGACTACCGAAGAAATTCTTGGTGACGCTGAGCGTATCTCGGTAAACTATCCGGAACTGAACCTCGTTGTGAAACCTGGCGATCGTATCCTCATCGATGATGGCCTTGTGGATCTGACTGTACTGTCTGTGGAAGGATCCGATATCCATTGTAAAATCATCAGTGGCGGCATTCTGAAACCACGCAAAGGGGTTAACTTGCCAGGAATCAAAACGACATTGCCAGGTGTAACCGAGCGTGACGTTATGCACATCGGATTTGGGGTCGAAAACGATATCGAAATTATCGCAGCATCCTTTGTTCGTAAAGGCGACGACATCCGTGAAATCCGCAGCATTCTGAAAGAACGCGGTGTAGAGCACGTACAGATCATCTCTAAAATCGAGAATCAAGAAGGTATGACTAATCTGGACGACATCATCTTGGCTTCTGACGGTATCATGGTAGCTCGTGGAGATCTCGGTGTTGAGGTGCCAATCGAAGACGTACCAATGATGCAAAAAGAAATGATCGATAAATGTAACCGCGCTGGTAAACCGGTTATCGTAGCTACACACATGCTGGAGTCCATGCAAGTGAACCCACGCCCTACTCGTTCCGAAGTTAGTGACGTGGCCAATGCTGTACTTCAAGGTGCTGACGTTGTGATGTTGTCCGGTGAATCAGCTGCTGGTAAATATCCGGTACAATCCGTGCGCACGATGGCTGCTGTTGCTCGCCGTGCCGAAACAATGATTGATTACAAAGAGCAATTCGCACAAAAATCGGCTCAACAGATCGCTGATATTACTGAAGTTATCAGTCAGGGCGCTGTAAGTTCTTCCCTCGTACTGAATGCAAAAGCAATCATCACTTCGACTGAGAGTGGATTCACAGCACGTATGATCTCCAAGTATCGTCCAAAAGCACCAATCATCGCAGTTACACAACATGAAGAAGTATTGGCGAAAATCTGCCTGCTCTCAGGTGTCATTCCGGTTATGGGCGACAAAGTAACGACAACGGATGAAATGTTCGAATCGGCTACGCGTAACGCAATCAAAACTGGTTACATTGAAAAAGGTGACATCATTGTATTGTCCGCTGGTGTTCCAATCGGTCAATCCGGTAATACAAACCTGATCAAAGTTCAACAAGTTTAATTCAATAGCTGAAACTGAAGCTATACATTTTAGCTATAAAATAGAAATACAAAAAACCACCGGGAGCAGAAATGCTTCCCGGTGGTTTTTTGTTGATGTTGTTGCCAATGATCGTGATGTTACAACAAACGGCTTCGAGATTATAGATTCCTCGAGTAATTAACCAGATCCTGTGACATGGTGTTGATCTCATCCATTGAAGCATTCACCTGTTGTGTCAGAGCAGCTTGATTTTGCGTTAACGTGGACATATTACCGATGTGCTCAAGAATCTGATCAATCAATGTTTTCATTTTCTGCATGCTATCTTCGATATTTACTGTGGCCTCCGAACTGTGATCAGCCAGTTTCCGCACTTCACCTGCAACGACGCCAAATCCCAGTCCCAGCTCTCCCGCTCGTGCAGCTTCAATGGCTGCATTCAACCCCAGCAGATTGGTCTGACTGGCAATCTCTCGAATAAACACGGTGATATTCTTCGTATCATCTGCACTGCTTTTCACTTGAATGGCCGCATCGGCGGATAACTCCTGTGCAGTAACCAGATCCTGTGCCTGATCGGTGATCGAGTTGATTCCACGTACCATCTCGCCAATGGACTCCGACAATTGTTTTGTTTTCAGATTCATGGCCTCCACGATCTGTTCCTTATTCTTCTCATGGGTAACATCTCGAATGGTTCCAGCTACACGGAGTGGTACTCCATCCTGATCCCGAATGGTCTCCCCACCCGCGTGATACCACCGATACTCCCCGTCTTTGCGCTGCAGACGATAATCCAGATCGTACGGCGTACGACCACTGTAATCGTTCATGTGTCTGGCAAATTCGTTGATCGTCCGATCATGGTCTTCCGGATGAAGTCGGCTGCTCCAGCTGCTGAACACATTCGGGAAATCCTGCTCGTCTTTAAACCCTAACTCTTTACGGAACTGGGGTGACCACCAAAATTCATTGTTTGGATTAACTACATCTCCAGCCACAACGGTCATATCCCACGGTGCCTCCACCAAGGCGCGGTTAACCAGATCATATCGGGTGACGAGTGCTTCCAGCTCATCAGACTTGCTCTTCTCCTCATGAATATCAAACATGATGCCCAGAAGTTTGACCGGAACTCCAGCCTGATTTCGGATGACTTGTCCAAGGCATCGGAACCAGCGAATTTCTCCACTTTTTGTAATCATACGGCTGATGACGTTATAGGCAGTTGTTGCTTTTGTGTCATTCACATGTTTCATAATCTCCTGCACCAGTTGGGGTCTGTCATCCGGATAGATCGATTTGGCCCAGCTTGCAAATGAATCGGGATAATCCTTGGCATTATGGAAGCCTAACATTTGGCGGAATTCATTCGAAAATGCGACGATATTATTGTTATCCAGTGGATCACCAGCAACAATTTTTGATTCCCATAATCCCACATTCATTGCCTGATTCAGCATTCTAAGGCGCATTTCCACGTCTTCGTTCTGAGCTTTCATCATATGTACTGCTTTTTTGATATTACTAGCTATTTCATCAGTATCCTGAAACTCAATGCCATCTTCAATCCATGCGTCATAGTCGCCCTTTTCTGCGTTTGCTACCAGTTTACGACTATACTCCAATAATCTCTGATGAGTATCTGTACGAAGGTGTTTGGTCGATTCAGTACGTTTACGAAACATGCTCATTTCTCCTCTTAGCTCATATGATATATATTTCGACATTATCAGACATTAAGTGTAGAGCAATGGTCTTAATTTTGTATAAAAACAAGAACCAGCGCTGAAACAGCACTGGTTCTTATATTAATTGCCTTTATTTTTTATGAAAATAAATCTTAAATGACTACCTCTTCCCAGCTACCAGCCAAAATTCAGTGTTTTCCCCGTCTCCACCCAAGTTTTGATACTGCTTAGAATCATCCACCAGCTGCTCTGTGCATTCGCAATGGAAGGATGGTTATCTGTAAATTGATCATTGATCAGCGTCAGCTTCGTACACTCACCTACAGTTTCCAACTGGAAGACCACTCTGGATTGAAGCTCGGCATGATTCGCATGGTACGACGGTCCGGGATGCTCCTGATAACTAAGTTTGGACAACGGTTCAAATTCCAATATATCTCCATACACATGGACAGTCTCCGCACCATCATTGCCCGGCCCTACATAAGCAAACGGCTGGCCTGGTTGGAAATTGGTGCGAAGTTCACTGCCGAAAAAGCTGTTCCGTGTGCCGTCTGGTGATATTAGAGCATTCCACACCTCTTCCAGTCCAGCATTGATATAGAATTCATATTTCAGTTCCATGGACTCACTCCCTTTATGTATTGGATACGCGATCTGCCAAGCTCGCACTCCTATCCTATCGTTATACCCCAAAGGCCGTATTGTAAAAACGCGACAACAGGTAAAATAGTCCTTTTCCAGAAGATCAGATATACTAAACTGGAATGAAATAACAGGTCTGTTCAAGGTAATGCGACTAATTAAGAAAGGTAATGAGATATGAGCCAATCAACCAATATTATGGGTATCCCTTTTCCCAATGTCACGATGGATCAAACCGTTGCGATCCTTGATAAAGTCGTAGATCAGGAAAGCAATGAACTCTTCCATGTCATCACAGGTAATCCCGAGATTGTTATGTCCTGTCAAAAGAATGCATCTCTTCGGAAAGTCGTCGATCAAGCCGGGTTGGTCACAGCTGACGGTGCCGGTATTGTGATGGTATCCCGTTTCCGCGGCGGACAATTGACTGAACGGGTAACCGGTTGTGATCTGCTGTTTCGTTTATTAGAGGAAGGTGATCAAAAACACTGGTCATTCTACATGCTGGGAGCAGAGGAAAGCGTCAGTGAACAGGCAGTAAAGATCATTGCGCAGCGTTACCCCGGAGTTATCGTAAAAGGTAGACACCATGGTTATTTCCAGGCAGATGAGGAACAACAGATTGTGGAAGAGATTCGTACTGCTCAACCAGACTTTCTTATCGTGGCTCTTGGCGCCCCCCATGCGGAACACTGGATTAACAAGTATCGCCACCAGTTGAACGCTCGTGTAGCCATAGGTGTTGGAGGCAGTCTCGATATCGTGGCTGGCAAAACCAAACGTGCCACTGCGATATGGCAGAAGCTTAACCTGGAATGGCTCTATCGCCTCCTCAGTCAACCTTCGAGATGGCGCAGGCAACTCATTTTACCCCGTTTTGCTGTGCGGGCATTGTTGTTCAGAGAACCTAAATAATGTGAGATGAGCAGTACACCAGAGGAATACTTACACTCTAGACATCCGCATGGTGAGCGCCGAGGGCTGATCAATTAGAAACCTGTCCTGAAAATCAGGACAGGTAAATGACTTCTATGGTATCCCCCGTATGAATTACACCCTCCCGTTCAACCGAGCACACGATTCCACGTTTTTTGCGCGCCGCAGGCACGAATTTTTTGCGCAAACCGTCCTGTTCGTAGAATTGTTCAATCATTTTTCCCGGATGTACACAGGGAAGGTTCTCTCCTTCGCATATTAACCCTGTCCCGTCTGGAAATAGGAGCCGCGTTCCAGCAGGCAGTTCCGTCAATCGATCAATGCCACGGACCAGTATATTGGCACCAAGCCACTCTGGACGCACTTCAGGAATGTTCATTTTCTCAGCAATAAGAGCACATTCTTCCTCAGACACAATACTGATCTGGCGGCGATTCGCAATCGGTGTGCCACGCTTGTAGATTTTCTGACGTGAGTCCGCCGGACGAAGCAGACCATAATGACGGTCACCCGGAATTCCTGCAAGCTCAATGTCGATAAAAGGTACAACTCGGGTCACAAATGTGGATGGATCATCAGCCAACATGACGAATTGAACTGTTCCCATAGTAATCTCCTCCCTTTCCTGAGCAATATTACTTCTTTATTGTTCATTATTACCCAATGAATGGATTGTCGACAATCGGCGTATGCTTAGCTTTGTAACCATTTTTTAATTTCAACATCATAACTCAACTGGAAAACAATAAATAATTTAAATAATACGCAATTAAATTGTTACAAATCAAATTTGCTCTTTCCGTTCTTGTTGCAAACATTTATACTAGGATGGACAAGTAAATAAATTACATATCAGAAAGCAAGGTGTTTCCTTTGATTAGTATCATTTTTGTAGCTCTTGTAGCTGTCGAACACTTCTATATCATGGTGATGGAGATGTTTATGTGGACTCGTCCACGCACAATGAAAACCTTTAATCTCACGCCGGAATTCGCCAAATCCACCAAATCCCTTGCGGCCAATCAAGGCCTTTACAATGGATTTCTTGCGGCAGGTCTGATCTGGGGACTCGTATATCCGGATGCTGCCGTTGGACAGCATATTCAGATTTTCTTCCTGGCGTGTGTGATTATCGCGGCTCTTTATGGGGGAGCAACTTCTTCACGTTCCATCATTATCAAACAAGGTTTGCCTGCGATCATTGCGTTGTTGCTCGTTCTGTTCCTGTAATTTCTGTCGAATGGTGCATTGCTTCGATTCATGTTAACTCCTTTATGGTAAGGTAGTGAATAGATAGCAGTGTACAATGACCAGAATCGTTCTGGAATTGGAAGGAGAACATGTCATGGGATTGTTTGACAAGCTTCGGCGGCGCAAAAAGGAGAAAGTACCTGCAGGTGGTGCTGTCGAATCGACGAATTACAGTGAAACCATCGTGGGTTTTGTCCTGCTGGAGCGTGAGGATTGTGATTTTGACCTCTTCATCAGGAACATGAAGAACGAATGGGATATCGAGATTGAAGAACGCCCAGAGGAGGGCAATCTCTTTTTCGAAGTGAATGGAATGCAGGTAGTATGTGCCCACATTGCCGCGCCTGTGCCTGACCGTGAAGTTGAGGAGAATGCCAAACTCAATATCCTTTGGCGAGAAGCGGAGCAAGTTACCTCACGGCACCAGTCTCAGATTATTGTCTCTGTTCTGAACGCAACAGATGCAATTGAAGGACATGTTCTGTTCACTCAAACAGCGAGTGCTTTGTTACAGTTGGATCACGCGCTTGCCATATACATGGCCCCACTTGTTGTTGAAGCCAGTCAGTATGTCGAAACCAGCCGTGGGATCAAACATGATGAGTTGCCAGTCTCGCTCTGGATTTTCATCGGATTATTCCAAAATGCCGAGGCCGCTTCAGCTTACACTTACGGACTACGTAACTTTGGAAAAGAAGAGATGGAGATTATGCAATCGTCTGAATCCTTAAGCGATGTATTTGAGATGATGTTCATGACCACAACGTATGTTGTTGAGAACGACGTCACACTACATGACGGGGAAACACTAGGCTTCTCGGCAGAACAAAAGCTGAGCATTTCCCTTTCCAAAGGTGTAGCAACGGAAGGTAACAGTTTGAAGATTGGCTTCTAATTTACGTAGGATTTTCAATTTATCATGTTACAGTTATAGAAGCCGTCTGGAGTTCATTCTCTGGGCGGCTTTTAGCTATTTAACCTTCCTTCCAAAGAAGATATGATAACAATCCCTGAATTTAACTTCCCTAGGAATAAGTAGTCCATAAGAACCACTTAATTATGAATTTAGTTTTCATTCTCGTTATAAAAAGGTATAATTAATAGGCTTATAGTCTCATATATTACATATTATTTTATTATCGAGGAGTTGCCTACATGTCTGTTAGACGTTTGGATTCAACTAAACCTATTATTGAAATTATCTGGGAAGGTATTGTTTCTCCTGAACATGTCGAACAAACGAATACAGAAATCCAGAGAATAGCGGAACAATTGGGGAATTCGTTTGATGTGCTAGTAGATATGCGGAACATGAAGGCTTTCCCTCAGGACACCAAAGAGAAAATTGTGGAACACCAGAAACTACTGACACAGTGGGGGATGAAGCGAGCTAGTGTAGCCGTAGGTGGTGCGATCGCCAAAATGCAATTGAATCGGATCTCCAAAGAGTCCGCGCACCAGACTGAATTCCAATGGGAAACGTATGATGAGGCTTTGGCATTTTTGTTGAAATAATATTGAAGTGCTACGGACTTAGTATAATAAGAGAGATACCGATGCTGTACATGGCACACAGAAAGAGGCGTTCCCATGAGGAAACGCCTCTTCTTTTGCAGTTCCACGTGGTTTACTCAGTTTTGCCAGTGATCCGAACGCTCATCATTTAAGATTCAAGTTTACTAACACGCACCATCGTTACTGATGTACCATTTAAGGACTCCTCCACAAATCCTAACCGCTTATATAAGCGAATCGCTTGGTTATCCGGGTCAACACTGAGCGAGACTGCTGCAATTCCCCGCCGTTCAACCTCATCTAATGCGGTCTGAAGCAGTAAAGTACCTACTCCTTTTCCACGTGCATCTTCCGTTACAGCCATCCCCATCTCTGGCGTAGCTGCACTCACATAACCGTATCCCGCATTCTGATCCGTATAGAATCTTAATGTTATTGAACCTAGTCTCTTGCCCTGCTGGTCAACTGCAACATACCCGAAATCCCCTTCTCTTCCCCAGTCTTCAACGTATTTGGACAGTCCGGGAGTATGAATACTTTCGATTGGAAAAGGTTCATCACCTTCTCTTCTATGCAGGGATGCGTATAACATCTCCCACAGAAAGGGGATATCCTGTTCTTCAATAGGGCGTACATAATAGTTGGATATGATGGTCATGTTTGCTCCTCCTTCAGCTTTTCAAAAAGGCGGTCCATCTCATTCAGATTAAACTCATTGGTAATCTCGTAGTCCTCAAATTTGTCTCTCGTTTTTGCCTCGCTGTAGATTGAGATGGACTTTTCATTATAAAACGTCAGTCCAAATCCATCGGTAAAGCGACCTTCTTTATTAATGGTAAGTCGCCACTCATAGTAATGCGGATTCCTTTCGGAAACGTCGAATTCCCCTACTCTTTTAAGATCAACATCCTTTAATAGCTTCAGCATATCTCTAATCTTATTGGGATCTGTAATCGTCACTTCATCATCTTCATTATACGGTTCATTGTCGGAGATTTTCCTAATCGTCAGTCGATCCAATGTATCCAGCATCGTCATATGATTTGTGACCTCTGCTCGAAACGTCGTGTGTTTGCTGGGGATATACTTAGTATATTGACCAGAGGTATACATACGCACTGCAATAGCTAAAAAAACAATAATTATGGAGATACCCATAATCATCTTGATTTGTCTACTCATCCCAATCCCCTCTCTAGATCTACATAAAACATATAAATTGGTAATTATTGATATATCCCAGTATAACATCTCACTCCTTCTGTTCCAATGTCATTTCTTATCTCTGGTCCCTCAATTACGATGACGTTTTGGGCTACACTAAAAATTAAAGATTTAAATGAACAAGCCGCGTTCTCCCATAGGGTAAACGCGGCTTGTTTGTTACTTTGTTATATTGTTTTATTACCTATTCAGAACGAGGTAAGACGATAACACTTATCCCGAGCCATGAATATGACACTCGTAGACTTGGCCTCACGTCTGTTCAGCGTACGCCGAAAACTATTTGTTTTCAGCTCAATACACGACCTGCTGATTCTCGGATAACCAGCTCGGGCTTCAGGACAATCTTCTGCGGTTCTTTTCGCTCATCCTTTAACTCTTCAATCAACAGATCTACAGCGCGATGTCCCAGTTCTTCAATTGGCTGGGCAACGGTCGTAAGCGGTGGACTGGTCACCGAAGCCAGAATGGTATTATCAAACCCGATAATCGACACATCCTCTGGTACGCGTAGCCCCAGCTCTTTGGCTGCCTGAAGTGCACCAATGGCCTGAATGTCATTACAACAGAACAAACCTGTCGGGTGATCCTTCTCACCGAGCAGCAGTAACGCCTCTTTTTTGGCCGAGCTCAGGTCAGCTGCCGATTCTCGGATTTGATTCGGTTCCAGCGTATGGCCTGCCTTAATCAGTGTTTCACGGAATCCACGTACACGTTCCTGACTGCTGCTGACTTTGGACGGTTCCGACAGAACTGCTACACGGGTGTGTCCAAGTTCAAGCAGATGATCGGCTGCGAGTGCTCCGCCAAGTATGTCGTCAATAGTGACCATATGTACCGACAGGGATGGCATATGACGGGCAATCAGAGCAACAGGGATAGACTGCTGCAAGAGGGGTGACAAAATTTCTGCATTATCGACCCCGGTTCCGATCATCATGCCATCGACCCTTTTTTGCTGGAGCAGATTCAGGTAACGCTCTACCCGCTCGTCCTTATTATCCGTACTGCAGATGACCACGCTGTAACCCAATTGACGGCTTCGATCCTCCACGGCTCTTGCGAGTTCTGCGAAATAAGGGTTTGAGATGTCCGGTACGAGCAGCCCCAATGTATACGTCTGCTTCCCTGTAAGTGCAGCTGCGATCGCACTGGGTTGATAGTGAAGGCGTTCCATGATCTCCATAATCTCAGCGCGCCGCTTCTCGCTGATCTTGCCTTTGCCATTAATGACCTGCGAGACGGTTGCAATGGATACACCCGCCTCGCGTGCTATATCGTATATGGTTGCTTTCATTGTTGTTCCCCATTTGTGCTATATATAAGTTTCGTTATACATAGATAATTGTTCTCTTCTCATTATGCAGGGGGAAGTCTGCATACGCAACTTGAAGCCAGCACAATGTGCGTAGCATGAACTGTTTTACTTTTTCATCAACCACTCATGGTCAGGATCGTTATGGAATTTCCAGGTCCGGGTTGGTCCAGCCATCACGTTCAGATAGTAGACCTCATACCCCGGAGGAGCGCCTACCGGATGATATCCGTCCGGAACAAGCACCACTTCACCGTTTTTCACTGCTAGCGTCTCGTCCACAGAACGATCGTCCGTGTATATGCGCTGAATGGCAAATCCCTGCTCAGGCTGCACACGGAAGTAATACGTTTCTTCCAGCAAAGATTCATCCGGGAGAGCGTCCCGATCATGCTTATGTGGCGGGTAACTGGACCAATGCCCATCTGGCGTGAATACCTCAACAACGAGCAGACTGTCCGCTTCTTTTTGTTCCGGCAAAATGTTGTGAATCTGGCGTTCCAGATTGCCATATCCTCGTGCCTCTACCCCTACATCTTCGGGTGCAATGAGACGAGCCGGGTACGTGCCTTTACCGGGTGCAACACATATAGCGATTTCCAGTTCGGTACGTGCTGTGATCTGCACTTGATCGGAAGTTGAGACGTAGACCGAATACGGTGGAATTTTCTCGAAAACACTCATTCTTTTTCCGATATTATCCCATGTGTGCTCCCGGGTACTTACATTGGCGAAACCACTGAGAAGCACCACACAGAGTTCCTGATCACCGCTCTCACGGGTTAGCGTCTCCCCCTCCGCCAGCTTCGCTACCTGAAAGCCAACATATTCCCACCCCGCCGACTCCGGTGTTACGTTTATAAGTGTACCGTCTCCCTCCGGGTTGACCACGGGTTTCACAATACGTTCTGACATCTTGCCATCCACTCCTTTCTGTAGTCGTCCACAACAACCTGATACTTATAAAAAACAAAAACTTGGACCATTCTTACGCTCTATTAGAAAAAAGTGACTTTAATCATCCACCTATGGCGTTGCCGTTTGCGATTCCAGTGACACCCCAGGGACTTCACTCAGCTTCACAGGTCTTCCCCGCTCCATGGACATTTTTGCTGCCAGTGCAATTCGTTCTGCCTGTACTGCATCATGGCCATCAACGATAACCGGTGTATCATGAATGATTGCATCGATAAAGAGGGCTGTCTCCTGTACATATGCTTCATTGTAGCGTTCCAGGAAAAAGTGTAACGGTTTGTCGCGCATGAGCCCGGCCGCTGTACTGATCTCAGCCGTATTTGGATGATCATTCGCCGCTGCGGCGCTGCCCTTCGAGCCAAATACTTCAACACGCTGATCGTATCCGTATACTGCCTGACGGCTGTTATCAATAACACCAATCGCTCCATTGGCAAAAGTCATCGTTACAATCGCTGTATCCACGTCACCATGTTCCGCAAAAACCGGATTGATCAGCACGTTGCCCTGAGCGTACACTTCTTCCACTTCACTCCCGGACAGATAACGGGCCATGTCAAAATCGTGGATCATCATGTCCATGAAGATCCCGCCAGACACCCGGATATACTCCGCAGGCGGTGGACTCGGGTCGCGAGACGTAATTTTGATAATATGTGGATCACCAATCGTACCATCCTGCACATGCGCACGTATCCGTCTGAAATTGTGATCGAAGCGGCGGTTAAATCCAATTTGCAGCTTCACGCCAGCCTTCTGAACTGCCGCTACCGCCGCTTGGGTCTGTGCCAGATCCATGCTGACCGGCTTCTCGCAGAAGATATGTTTGCCCGCCTGGGCGGCCTGTTCGATCAGCGGCACATGTGTATCTGTTGAAGAACAGATCAGCACCGCGTCTACATTAGGCATCGAGATCAACTCGCTGCTGTTCGTTGTTACAACAGGGATGCCACGACTGGAGGCCCAAGCCTCCAATTCAGGACCTGCAAATAAGTCACTGATTCCCACAATCTCGGCATGCGGGTTACGCAGGAGATTGTCTGCATGAATTTTGCCGATCCGTCCAGCACCGATGATGCCAATTCTCACTTTGTCCTTGCCCATTCCGTTATCCTCCCTATGTGCGTCCATATGGGCTGGGCGTTCCCCTTAGCCCGAGTGATGCTCTGGTTGTTACCAGCGCGCCGTTACCATCTTCTTGCGAGTGTAGAATTCAACACCATCCGTACCATTGGCATGTAGATCACCATAGAAGGACTTTTTCCAACCGGAAAACGGGAAAAATGCCATTGGTGCAGGTACGCCCAGGTTAATACCCAACATGCCCGCATCAATCGTTTCACGGAATTGACGCATACTCGCCCCGCTGCGAGTGAACAGACACGCCCCGTTGGCAAAGTCGGAACGGTTCGCAAGCTCAACGGCTTCCTCCAGCGTAGACACTCTTGCCACCGAGAGTACCGGAGCAAAGATCTCATCCTGCCAAATTTTCATATTGCTATCAACTTGGTCGAATACCGTAGGCCCTACAAAATAACCGGATTCACCTGTCGCCTGATCCTTACGTCCATCCCGAATCAATGCCGCGCCTTCCTGCTCTCCGGCTTCAATGTAACTGAGTGTACGCTCTTTATGTGGTCCACGGATGACAGGACCAAGGAACACGCCCTCATCCATGCCGTTACCAATGGTAATGCGGTCTGCCGCTTCCACCAGCTT
The DNA here is from genome assembly GCF_037975265.1 of Paenibacillus sp. FSL P4-0176. NCBI lineage: Bacteria > Bacillati > Bacillota > Bacilli > Caryophanales > Paenibacillaceae > Paenibacillus > Paenibacillus sp. FSL P4-0176. The sequence continues at coordinate 323,520 of NZ_CP150242.1, read as the reverse complement.
TTGTACCAGTTCGTCAGCCACATCACCCACAGCTACAACAACCGCACATGCCATACAACGCTCCCCTGCTGAACCAAAAGCTGCACTGGTAATCTCTTTCACGGTTAGATCCAGATCGGCGTCCGGCATAACGATGGAGTGGTTTTTGGCACCAGCCAGTGCCTGTACCCGTTTGCCATGCTTGGATGCAGTGGTGTAGACGTATTCAGCTACAGGTTGTGATCCGACAAAGGAGATCGCTTGAACATCCTTATGTTCCAGCAACCCGTTCACGACATCATGCGCACCGTGAACGATGTTGAGCACACCGTCAGGAAGCCCCGCTTCCTTGAACAGCTCTGCCAGGCGGCCTGCCAGCAGCGGTGTGCGCTCGGACGGCTTCAAGACAAAGGTGTTACCACACGCAATAGCCAGCGGGAACATCCAGCACGGCACCATCATCGGGAAGTTGAATGGGGTAATCCCCCCAATTACACCGATTGGGTAGCGGTACATGCCCGACTCCAGTCCTGTAGCGATGTCAGGCAGTTGTTTGCCCATCATCAGATTCGGGGCACCAGCCGCGAACTCGACGCATTCAATGCCACGCAATACCTCGCCATACGCTTCGGCATAACTTTTACCGTTCTCCAGCGTTACCAGGCGGGCGAGCTCCTCCCAATGTTCAACCAGCAACTGCTGGTATCGGAACAGAATACGTGCACGGCGTGGAACCGGTGTGCTGCTCCAGGATTTGAACGCTTCTCGTGCTGTCTGAACCGCCAGATCCACGTCCGCTTGTTCGGACAATGGCACATGTGCAATAACCTCTTCTGTAGCCGGATTCACCACTGGCTCCGTGCGAGTTGACGCTGGGGTTACCCAGGCACCTCCGATCCAGTTTTGTACCATTGTCGCTGTTGCAGACGCTTCAGAAATTCCTTTTCCCATAGCCCTGTCTCCCTTCGCTTATGTGTGATCCCTTATGTTGAACTTATATGATTGATGTTGATCTGTATGAGTGTGTTATTCAAAGTATTGCAACGAGCTTCAAGACACGGTGATCTCGCCCCGATTGCAACGTTCAATGTAGTCATTTACCTGTTCGACCGTTGGCATTGCATCCGAACAGCTGTGGCTCGAAATGACGATACTTGCTGCGCCACTGCCATACGCCATACTGCGCTCAATTGTCCAGCCCTGCATCAATCCATACAGGAACCCAGCCGCATAGGAATCGCCTGCGCCGAACGTTTTGACCACTTTTGCCGGATAGCTGTCCGCGCGGTGGGAAAGCCCTTCACGCGTATAAGCAATGGACCCTTCCTTGCCGTGTTTGATTACAACGATATTCGCTGAGAAATCAAACCATTTCTGCGCAGTCACCTGATCGCTATGATCCGGATTGTGATCGAATGTCTCCATCATGTCGAACTCTTCACGTGTGCCGAGGATGATATTGCATTTCTCGGCTGCAAGGTTGTAATAGACCGCTGTCTCTTCATCTGATGTCCATGTGTATGGGCGATAGTCCAGATCAAACACAATAACTGTGCCATGTTTTTTTGCATACGTTAGTGCCTGTAATACGGCTTCACGGGATGGGCTCTGCGCGAGGGCTGTGCCTGAGATTAGCAGCACTTTGGAGTCAGCAATCAACTGCTCTTGTACCTCTTGCGCCTGTAATAACAAATCCGCTACATTGTCCCGGTACATCAGGATACTGCAATCCGTTGGGCTTTTGATTTCGGTAAAAGCAAGCCCTGTCACCGCTCCAGTGTCATCTGTAACTACATTTGATGTGTCGATGCCGTTCTTCTCCAAATAACTCTGGATGAATCTGCCCATCTGGTCACCCGCGATCTTACCGATAAAAGCCGTCTCCATACCCAGTCTGGACATGCCAATCGTAATATTGGCCGGAGAGCCGCCAACATACTTTGTGAACGTCATCGTCTCTTCCATCGGGCGATTGATCTCATTGGCGTTCAAGTCGATGCACAAGCGACCAATGGCGGTGAAATCCTTCTTCCTGGATACCGGAAAGGATACGTAAGTCATTGCATGTGAGCCCCTTTCTGTAGTGGGATTTTCCATGTTGTATATGGATATCTAGACTAGTTACTCATTCCATCGTAAGAACTCGTAAACGGCTAGAGTAAGTCATTTTTATTTTCCAATCGTAACGTTATACTCTTGCTGGCCTTCTTCCTTTTTCACTTCATAGGTGCAGCATCTGACCGCTGCAATGCTGAACGGATCAGCTGTGTTAGTATAAAGACTCCATATAGTTCAAAGATCGCTTCGCATACTCATACGGGTTATGAATCGCAGGGTCCTGCTCTCCTTCAAGCATCGCCCAGCCATCGTACCCTCGTGTGATCAGTTCTTGCAGAATAGGAGCAAAGTCAATGCATCCATCCCCTGGTACGGTGAACACGCCTCTACGAATGCAACCAACAAAATCAGACTGCTCCGCGCGTGCTTCATCCAGCACATGCGGGCGGATATCTTTCAGATGGATATAGGCGATCCGATCATAATGTTTGCGCAGCAGTTCAAGTGGATCGGCTCCGCCATAGTAGGCATGACCAGTATCATAGAGCAGATACACGAGAGAAGGGTCTGTCAGCTCCATCAGTCGATCAATCTCATCCGGTTGCTCTACCACTGTGCCTCCATGATGATGGTACGTAAGCTTCAACCCATGTTCGCGAGCAATAGCTCCTGCTTCGTTCAACCCTTCAGCAAGAATATGCCATTCAGATTCGCTGAGTCTGAGCACTTCTTTTTCATTCGGAGTTCGTCTTGGATCAAAATGAAGTGACCCGCCTACCTCCGCCGTACTGATTACCTTACTGCCCATGGATTGCAGAAACTCCGCATGTCTGCGATAACTGTCCAGCTCCGACTGACGATATGCCGGGTCGGAGAAAAGTACGGATTTCCACTGGGAGACCAGCTTGATATTCCTTTTGCTCAATTCCTCACGCAATATAGCAGGATCGGTAGGATATTTACGTCCCATCTCTGTACCCGTCAGCCCAAGACGCTGAATGTCATCCAGAATCTGTGCACACGTTGTCGCATCACCATGCTCCTTCACATCTTCACCGACCCAATTGATCGGATGAATCCCAAGCTGGAATGGCAGCTTGCTCATTGCTCCACGTCTCCTTTGTCGTTCAACATTGTTGTTCACTATATTAAACCGGATTAAATCGGTCTTGCTTTGGCACGGTTGGCTTGCATGGTGTGATGAGCATGAACTACCTTTTCTTCGGCAGATACCTCAGGTACACCCACATTCCACCATGACTCGTATCCACCTGCGTTGGTTCCAGGCACGACCGGAATCTCAATCAACGTACTCACTGTTTCGTTCTTCGCATCTCGGAGTGCTTGTTCCAGCTGTTCTGCTGTCTCCGCTCTATAGGATTTGGCTCCCATGCTTCGGGCGTGTGCAGCAAAGTCCATTGGCATGTAATCCCCGGTCAGTCGTCCACTCTCGGATTCCCGATAACGGAACTCATTGCCGAACCCGTCACTACCATGTTCCCGCTGTAAATTATGAATACATTGGAATCCATTGTTGTTGAATAATAAAATAGTCATCTTCTTCTGTTCCTGCAAACTGGTCACAAACTCCGAATGCAGCATCAGATAACTGCCATCCCCTACCATGGCGTACACTTCACGATCCGGCTCGGCAAGTGCTGCTCCGAACGCTCCACTTACCTCGTACCCCATACAGGAGAACCCATACTCCATGTGATACGTCTTTGGTTCAGCCGCACGCCACAGACGATGCAGATCGCCTGGCAGACTGCCCGCCGCACACACTATGACGGAGGATGGATCAATGGTCCGGTTAACGATGCCAACTGCTGTAGTCTGTGCCAGCCCTGCTTCATGTTGAGCTGCATACAGCCGATCCACTTCTGCATTCCACTCAGCGCGGAGATCAGCGATTTCGGATGCACCATATGCACTTCGGTATTGTCTTTCCTGCAATTCCTTTTGCAAAGCCTGCAATCCTTCGCGTGCATCTGCCAGAATGGCTTCTCCGCCTAACTTGGCGGCATCCATGCCGTTCAGGTTGATGTTGATGAATGAAGCTTCTGGGTGCTGAAAAGCAGAGCGGGACGCCGTCGTGAAATCCGAGAACCGCGTACCGACGCCGATCACAACGTCTGCTTCTCTCGCCAGCCTATTGGCTGCCAGAGAGCCGGTAACCCCGATTGCCCCCACATTTAGTGGGTGGTCCCAAGAAACTGCGCTCTTGCCCGCCTGCGTCTCGGCGATCGGAATACCAAATGCCTCGGCGAACTCCAAGAGTTGAACGGACGCCTCAGAGTACAACACACCGCCGCCTGCAACGAGCAGCGGTTTTCTGCCTCGGGCAATCTGCTCCGTTGCCCGCTCAATGGCTGCCTGTACCGGGGGACGACGATCCAGATAATGTACTTTGCGGGCAAAGAAAGATTCCGGGTAATCGTACGCTTCTGCCTGCACATCCTGCGGCAATGCGAGCGTTACTGCTCCCGTCTCTGCTGGATCGGTTAGCACACGCATCGCCTGTGTAACAGCAATCATCAACTGTTCGGGACGAACAATGCGATCCCAGTACTTGCTGACGGCTTTGAATGGATCAGTTGCTGAGATTGTATAATCACTGCTCACTTCCAACTGCTGAAGTACCGGGTCCGGTTCCCGTGTAGCAAAGTTATCTCCAGGAAGCAATAAAACCGGAATCCGGTTCACCGTTGCAGTAGCTGCCGCTGTAATCATATTCAAAGCACCAGGTCCAATGGATGTTGTACATGCATAAATCTGTCTACGGTTCTTCTGCTTGGCATAAGCCGCTGCCGTATGCACCATGCCTTGTTCGTTCTTGCCTTGCATATACGTCAGGCTTCCCGGACTGCGCTCCAGCGCTTCTCCAATGCCTGTTACATTGCCATGTCCAAAAATACCGATGATTCCCTTCACAAACTTGGTTTCCACCCCGTCAACCGAGATATATTGCTGATCCAGGTATCGAAGCAGTGCCTGAGCCATCGTTAGTCGAATTGTATTCATGAATTGATCGCCGTCCTTTCCTTTACGGGTTAAGCGCTTAATCTACGTTAAGTTTAAGCGCCTTACCCCTAAAGGTTAAGCGCTTAATTGATATGGTATTACAGGTTAATGATTTACGCAAGCTATTTTTGTAAGCGTTTTTATAAATTGTGATAAAGAAAAGATATTCTTGTGTTCGAACATGTGTTAGACCTTCTCTATTTGAACACTTCCACAATGACTAAGGACAGACTTAAAAGAGAGGGAAATATATCGTGAGGATGGGATACATGCTGGTACATGATATTCAGCCAAATAATCCGTGGTCTTTGTATAAAATCATGGAATATATGCCTGTGAATGCAAAAAAAGAAAGATACGGTGAGTACCGTCTCTTTCTTTTTCAATATATAAGCGGGTGATGGGAATCGAACCCACGCTATTAGCTTGGAAGGCTAAAGTTCTACCATTGAACTACACCCGCATAACAACAATCGGGATGACACGATTTGAACATGCGACCCCCTGGTCCCAAACCAGGTGCTCTACCAAGCTGAGCTACATCCCGTTATCTATACCGGCGAGAGGACTCGAACCTCCACGGTTTCCCACTCGATTTTGAGTCGAGCGCGTCTGCCATTCCGCCACGCCGGCATAATATGAAGTTATAATGGCGCGCCCTGAGAGATTCGAACTCCCGGCCTTTTGATTCGTAGTCAAACGCTCTATCCAGCTGAGCTAAGGGCGCAAAATATTGGAGCGGAAGACGGGAATCGAACCCGCGACCCTCGCCTTGGCAAGGCGATGCTCTACCGCTGAGCCACTTCCGCAAATAAAGGATGCGCGTGGAGGGACTTGAACCCCCACGTCAAAGACGCTAGATCCTAAGTCTAGTGCGTCTGCCAATTCCGCCACACGCGCATATAATGGTGAGTCATGAAGGGCTCGAACCTTCGACACCCTGATTAAAAGTCAGGTGCTCTACCAACTGAGCTAATGACTCATAGAAAAACTGGTGGAGGATGATGGATTCGAACCACCGAACCCGTACGGGAGCAGATTTACAGTCTGATGCGTTTGGCCGCTTCGCTAATCCTCCAGGATTACATGGTGCCGGCGAGAGGACTTGAACCCCCAACCTACTGATTACAAGTCAGTTGCTCTACCAGTTGAGCTACACCGGCGTATTACATGGTGTTATAAATGGTGGCTCGGGACGGAATCGAACCGCCGACACGAGGATTTTCAGTCCTCTGCTCTACCGACTGAGCTACCGAGCCTTACTACATTAAAAAAAATGGCGGAACCGACGGGATTCGAACCCGCGATCTCCTGCGTGACAGGCAGGCATGTTAGGCCAACTACACCACGGTTCCAGATCACTTTCTCAAGGAAAGTTAATTGCGGGGGCAGGATTTGAACCTGCGGCCTTCGGGTTATGAGCCCGACGAGCTACCGGGCTGCTCCACCCCGCGTCGTTATAAAGTTATATGGTGGAGGCTGAGGGGATCGAACCCCCGACCCTCTGCTTGTAAGGCAGATGCTCTCCCAGCTGAGCTAAGCCTCCATATTATGACCCGTAGGGGATTCGAACCCCTGTTACCTCCGTGAAAGGGAGGTGTCTTAACCCCTTGACCAACGGGCCTTACTGGCTCCCCGAACAGGGCTCGAACCTGTGACAACTCGATTAACAGTCGAGTGCTCTACCAACTGAGCTATCAGGGAATGGTGGAGCCAAGCGGGATCGAACCGCTGACCTCCTGCTTGCAAGGCAGGCGCTCTCCCAGCTGAGCTATGGCCCCATACTCTGGTGTATTTCTTGTTGTGGTCTTGCTATGGGCCCTGGTGGACTCGAACCACCGGCCTCACCCTTATCAGAGGTGCGCTCTAACCAACTGAGCTAAGGGCCCTTATCAATTTTCGAAAAAAAATACCCCAATGGGGTTTCGCTTGGCGGCGTCCTACTCTCCCAGGACCCTGCGGTCCAAGTACCATCGGCGCTAGAGGGCTTAACGGTCGTGTTCGGGATGGGTACGTGTGGAACCCCTCCGCCATCGCCACCAAACGCGTAGCTTACATTTCAGAGATCGTTCTCTGAAAACTAGATTCGAAACGAAACACGCGAATTACAACTTGCTATTGGATAAGCCCTCGACCGATTAGTACTGGTCAGCTCCATGCATTGCTGCACTTCCACCCCCAGCCTATCTACCTCGTCGTCTTCAAGGGGTCTTACATACTGGGAAATCTCATCTTGAGGGGGGCTTCACGCTTAGATGCTTTCAGCGTTTATCCCGTCCGTACATAGCTACCCAGCGGTGCTCCTGGCGGAACAACTGGTACACCAGCGGTACGTCCATCCCGGTCCTCTCGTACTAAGGACAGCTCCTCTCAAATTTCCTACGCCCACGACAGATAGGGACCGAACTGTCTCACGACGTTCTGAACCCAGCTCGCGTACCGCTTTAATGGGCGAACAGCCCAACCCTTGGGACCTACTTCAGCCCCAGGATGCGATGAGCCGACATCGAGGTGCCAAACCTCCCCGTCGATGTGGACTCTTGGGGGAGATAAGCCTGTTATCCCCAGGGTAGCTTTTATCCGTTGAGCGATGGCCCTTCCATGCGGTACCACCGGATCACTAAGCCCGACTTTCGTCCCTGCTCGACTTGTAGGTCTCGCAGTCAAGCTCCCTTATGCCTTTGCACTCTTCGAATGATTTCCAACCATTCTGAGGGAACCTTTGGGCGCCTCCGTTACTCTTTAGGAGGCGACCGCCCCAGTCAAACTGCCCACCTGACACTGTCCCCGCACCGGATTACGGTACCAGGTTAGAACCTAGATACGATCAGGGTGGTATCCCAACGTTGCCTCCACGCAAGCTGGCGCTCACGTTTCAAAGGCTCCCACCTATCCTGTACAGATCGTACCCAAATTCAATATCAAGCTGCAGTAAAGCTCCATGGGGTCTTTCCGTCTTGTCGCGGGTAACCTGCATCTTCACAGGTATTAAAATTTCACCGGATCTCTCGTTGAGACAGCGCCCAAGTCGTTACGCCATTCGTGCGGGTCAGAATTTACCTGACAAGGAATTTCGCTACCTTAGGACCGTTATAGTTACGGCCGCCGTTTACTGGGGCTTCGGTTCACAGCTTCGGATTGCTCCTAACCACTCCCCTTAACCTTCCAGCACCGGGCAGGCGTCAGCCCGTATACTTCGCCTTACGGCTTCGCACAGACCTGTGTTTTTGCTAAACAGTCGCTTGGGCCTTTTCACTGCGGCCCCCTCGTGCTATTCACACTACCGGGGCACCCCTTCTCCCGAAGTTACGGGGTCATTTTGCCGAGTTCCTTAACGAGAGTTCTTCCGCGCGCCTTAGAATACTCTTCTCGCCTACCTGTGTCGGTTTGCGGTACGGGCACCATCACCTGGCTAGAGGCTTTTCTTGGCAGTGTGAGATCATGACCTTCGCTACTATAATTTTCGCTCCCCATCACAGCTCAGCCTTACAATGTGCGGATTTGCCTACACATCAGCCTTACTGCTTAGACGGACATCCATCAGTCCGCGTCACTACCCTACTGCGTCCCCCCATTGCTCATAACGGCTTACGGTGGTACAGGAATTTCGACCTGTTGTCCTTCGACTACGCCTTTCGGCCTCGCCTTAGGTCCCGACTTACCCTGAGCGGACGAGCCTTCCTCAGGAACCCTTAGGCTTTCGGCGGATCAGATTCTCACTGATCTTTTCGTTACTCATACCGGCATTCTCACTTGTATAATGTCCAGCGCTCCTTACGGTACACCTTCAACCCTTATACAACGCTCCCCTACCCCTGATGCAAAGCATCAAGCCATAGCTTCGGTGGTGTGTTTAGCCCCGTTACATTTTCGGCGCAGAGTCACTCGACCAGTGAGCTATTACGCACTCTTTCAATGGTGGCTGCTTCTAAGCCAACATCCTGGTTGTCTGTGCAACTCCACATCCTTTCCCACTTAACACACACTTGGGGACCTTAGCTGATGGTCTGGGCTGTTTCCCTTTTGACAATGGATCTTAGCACTCACTGTCTGACTCCCGGAAGTAAGTCTATGGCATTCGGAGTTTGACTGAGCTTGGTAACCCTTGCGGGCCCCGCACCCAATCAGTGCTCTACCTCCACGACTCTGTTTTCCGAGGCTAGCCCTAAAGCTATTTCGGGGAGAACCAGCTATCTCCGAGTTCGATTGGAATTTCTCCGCTACCCCCACCTCATCCCCGCATTTTTCAACATGCGTGGGTTCGGGCCTCCAGTGCGTGTTACCGCACCTTCACCCTGGACAGGGGTAGATCACCCGGTTTCGGGTCTACGTCCACGTACTCATTCGCCCTATTCAGACTCGCTTTCGCTGCGGCTCCGGCTCTTCACCTTAACCTTGCACGGGAACGTAACTCGCCGGTTCATTCTACAAAAGGCACGCCATCACCCCTAAAACGGGCTCTGACTTTTTGTAAGCACACGGTTTCAGGTTCTATTTCACTCCCCTTCCGGGGTGCTTTTCACCTTTCCCTCACGGTACTGCTTCACTATCGGTCGCTAGGAAGTATTTAGCCTTGGCAGATGGTCCTGCCGGATTCATACGGGGTTTCACGTGCCCCGCACTACTCGGGATCCGTCTCGGAGGGAACCAACTTTCAACTACAGGGCTTTTACCTTCTTTGGCGGGCCTTTCCAGACCTCTTCGCTTAACCGGTTCCTTTGTAACTCCATGTGAGACGTCCCACAACCCCAAAGAGCAAGCTCTCTGGTTTGGGCTTCTCCGCGTTCGCTCGCCGCTACTGACGGAATCACTATTGTTTTCTCTTCCTCAGGGTACTTAGATGTTTCAGTTCCCCTGGTATGCCTCTGCATAACCTATGTATTCAGTTATGAGTAACTGGAAATTACCCCAGCTGGGTTTCCCCATTCGGACACCCCCGGATCAAAGCTTGCTTACAGCTCCCCGAGGCAGTTTCGTTGTTCGCCACGTCCTTCATCGGCTCCTAGCGCCTAGGCATCCTCCGTGTGCTCTTAGTAGCTTAACCATTTTGTTCCGGTTTCGGTCGCTCGCTTCCCTTGTTTTGCTTGCGCAAAGCCAAAAGTCGCTCTCACCCGATACCATCACAAAAGCAATTTGACTACCGTTTTTATTTAAACTTGTTTAACACAAGTTCAGCTAAAAAGGAATGTTCTAATTCGCGTTTGTTTCGTTTCGATATCTAGTTTTCAAAGAACAAGCTCCATGCAAAAGCAAGCTGTTTGAGAGTTTGAGCTCTCAAAACCGAACAACGAGTGAGTGTTTTGCAGCTAAGCTGCAGTTTTGAATGTTTCCGTTGCAGGAAACGATTCTCCATAGAAAGGAGGTGATCCAGCCGCACCTTCCGATACGGCTACCTTGTTACGACTTCACCCCAATCATCTATCCCACCTTCGGCGGCTGGCTCCTTGCGGTTACCCCACCGACTTCGGGTGTTATAAACTCTCGTGGTGTGACGGGCGGTGTGTACAAGACCCGGGAACGTATTCACCGCGGCATGCTGATCCGCGATTACTAGCAATTCCGACTTCATGCAGGCGAGTTGCAGCCTGCAATCCGAACTGAGACCGGCTTTGTTGGGATTGGCTCCATCTCGCGATTTCGCAGCCCGTTGTACCGGCCATTGTAGTACGTGTGTAGCCCAGGTCATAAGGGGCATGATGATTTGACGTCATCCCCACCTTCCTCCGGTTTGTCACCGGCAGTCTATCTAGAGTGCCCACCCGAAGTGCTGGCAACTAAATATAAGGGTTGCGCTCGTTGCGGGACTTAACCCAACATCTCACGACACGAGCTGACGACAACCATGCACCACCTGTCTCCTCTGTCCCGAAGGAAAGATACATCTCTGCATCGATCAGAGGGATGTCAAGACCTGGTAAGGTTCTTCGCGTTGCTTCGAATTAAACCACATACTCCACTGCTTGTGCGGGTCCCCGTCAATTCCTTTGAGTTTCAGTCTTGCGACCGTACTCCCCAGGCGGAGTGCTTAATGTGTTAACTTCGGCACCAAGGGTATCGAAACCCCTAACACCTAGCACTCATCGTTTACGGCGTGGACTACCAGGGTATCTAATCCTGTTTGCTCCCCACGCTTTCGCGCCTCAGCGTCAGTTACAGCCCAGAGAGTCGCCTTCGCCACTGGTGTTCCTCCACATATCTACGCATTTCACCGCTACACGTGGAATTCCACTCTCCTCTTCTGCACTCAAGTCACCCAGTTTCCAGTGCGATCCGGGGTTGAGCCCCGGGATTAAACACCAGACTTAAATGACCGCCTGCGCGCGCTTTACGCCCAATAATTCCGGACAACGCTTGCCCCCTACGTATTACCGCGGCTGCTGGCACGTAGTTAGCCGGGGCTTTCTTCTCAGGTACCGTCACCTTGAGAGCAGTTACTCTCCCAAGCGTTCTTCCCTGGCAACAGAGCTTTACGATCCGAAAACCTTCATCACTCACGCGGCATTGCTCCGTCAGGCTTTCGCCCATTGCGGAAGATTCCCTACTGCTGCCTCCCGTAGGAGTCTGGGCCGTGTCTCAGTCCCAGTGTGGCCGATCACCCTCTCAGGTCGGCTACGCATCGTCGCCTTGGTGAGCCGTTACCTCACCAACTAGCTAATGCGCCGCAGGCCCATCCCCAAGTGACAGATTGCTCCGTCTTTCCAGTTTCCTTCAGGCGAAGAAAACAATTATTCGGTATTAGCTACCGTTTCCGGTAGTTGTCCCAAACTTGAGGGCAGGTTGCCTACGTGTTACTCACCCGTCCGCCGCTAAGTATCAAGGAAGCAAGCTTCCTATCAACTCCGCTCGACTTGCATGTATTAGGCATGCCGCCAGCGTTCGTCCTGAGCCAGGATCAAACTCTCCAATAAAGTATTGAAAAGAGCGATAAGCTCATTTTGAATCTGACGAGATTAAAAATCTCATTTGTGCTCCAGTCGATCCAAGCCAAGGCTTGTTTCAAACTTTCGCGTTCATTCTGCAAGCAGAATGTTTACTCACTCGTTGTTCAGTTTTCAAAGATCAAACTTGTTTTCGTTACCGAGCGTTGTTCTCCTCAGCAACTTTTATATCATAACACTTCCGAACCAACTTAGCAAGCTCTTTTTTTAAGTTTCTTTCGAAGCTTATATGTTTTGCCTGCGGCACTTTGTTTCTCGTGTTTTTTTGGCCGGAAATAGAATATATCATATACACAACACAATTACTACTTGTAAAATATCCCATCTATAAAATTATTATATATTTGATTCAATCTCTTCATAATCTCTTTTTCCAATGGCAATATCCTCTTACTATATCCTATATACACTCACCGGTCTAATCTATCTCAATAATAGGTTGTGAATAGACTCATTCAACATCATTACATTCGTTCTATAAGATAAGAAACATAATACATCTTCTCAATAACACTGCTATCTATTATGTCGGTATCAAATCTAATAATTAAACTCCGTAAGCTGTGGGCTTATATAGATTCTGCTTTTCACTTTTTATACCATTATAAGTCTCTGAACCTGCCCATCACTATCGTGTCGTAATACTGTCCATCCGCATGTCTACGATCCTTTTTCAAAATACCTTCGATCTCAAAGCCACTCTTTTGGTATAACTCGATTGCCTTTTCATTGGATGCCAGCACGTTCAACGTCATCTTCTCTACACCAGTCTGGTCTGCCCATTCTATCGACTTCTCTAACAAGTTCTTGCCAATCCCATGCCCCCAGAACTCTCGGGCTACACACACGCCGAACTCAACTCTATGGCAAAAGCGCTTCAGCACTGTACCTTCACATCGGGAGTATCCCACAATCTCACCCGCTACTACAGCAACAAGGAACAGATTCCGTGACTTCTCACTGTCCAAATGGATGATCCTCCTAAACCCGGTTGCGTCGATATACGCCTCGCCCTCTTCACGATCCATGTTCTCGGTTTCCCCATCGATTTGTACACGTAGTGAAGACAAGGTCTCAGCATCCTTTTCCTCTGCCGATCTAATGGAGTAAGATAAGCCTTTAATGTAATATTCCTGCTGATCGATCATCATAAGAACCATACCTCCTCTTCCACTTTATTTAATTACTGTACCTGTATCGCTCTACCCCACCTCAGACGGACTCTTGCCCGTAAGCATTTTGAACACCTGGCTAAAATACGTTGCATTACGGAACCCCGTCATCTCGCTCACCTCATATACCATGTAATGTCCCGACTGCAACAGTTCCAACGCTCGCTGAATCCGGTACCCGTTCAAATAACTGACGAAATTCTCACCGGTCACCCTTTTAAAAAGTTGACTCAGATACTTCGGATGTACGAACAGCCCCTTGGCTATCGCTTCAAAACTAATCTCTTCGGCGTAATGAAGCTCTACATACTGTTTCACCTGCTCGATAAGTTTATTGCTTTTCTTCTCGCTCATCTCCTTACGTATCTGTTCCAGCCAGTCGCAGATAATACGATCCATCCACTTTACCAGATCATGCAAAGCATATTTCGATTGAATTTCACGCAAAAAATCACTCATCGCCAGCGGCGGCGTTGACATAGGATGAAGTCGGTTCCAGCTATGCATCAACGTGTCAAACAGACTGACCGCCACAACCTGTACATCCTGTATCCCAACACACTTCCCCTCTTTCAGCAAAAGGCAAATATGATGCCATACCTCTTCCGCCAAGTCAGGTCGAATATCCGCCCAAGCCTCGTTCCATTGACGAAGCAATAATGAATAATCGGTCACACTTGGTTCTGTTTCCTCTGATGTTTCATAGTGGTAGATACGACTTCCACCTTGAAACTCTGCTTTTTCCACCGCTTCCCTGCTCTCGAGATAGGAATCTATCACCTCACATGGGTGACTCTTGGATCTTCCGATTCCAGCACTCACTTCAATTTTCAGATACGTAAAGATCTGATCGATCATCCTCTCCACGAATGGCAGGCATTCTTCCAGATGATCTTTATCTCCTAATAGAAGCAACACAAATACCTGATCCGAATAATCAACAATCTCTACCTGACCATTCATGCGCGCCGCTTGCTCCTTCACCGTTTCCTGAATAATATCGGCCGCCCCATAGCGGAGAAGCTGCCAATCCCGTTCTTTCATTCGTGTCAAAAATACGGGGCGATTCAGTTGCAGGCTAATGGCGCGTGTCTGGGAGGACATATGAATGCCTATATAGTCCATGCGTTCTTTGGGCAGCTCGTCTGCCCGATATCGCGTAGTCAGCAGTTCGTGAAGAAATTGTTTGCGCAAATACGGAAGTACCCGTCCGACCTCCTGCTTGTACGTCTGCTCCAGTCGCTCATGCCGCTCTCGCACATCTTGTTCCAGTAACACCTCACGCAGCACAGACTCAATCTCCTCAACCTCTGCCGGCTTCAGCAAAAAGTGATTCACCCCCCAGCGCATGGCTGCCCGGGCGTTCTCGAATTCGTCATATCCACTAAGAATGATGATCGGCAAGTGGGGATGATCACGTCGCAACGTCTGTGTGATCTCAAGCCCGGTCATCCCCGGTAGATATACGTCAGTCATAACGACATCTGGATGCATGCGGTGAAACAGCTCCAGCGCATCCAAGCCATTGGAAGCAGTGCCTGCAATGCTGAGGCCCATAGAAGGCCAATCGATATGATCTGTTAATGCCTTTACAATATGAGGATCGTCATCAACAAGCATAATGGTCTTCATCATTTTTCACCGTCCAGCCATAGATTTAATTGCTCGTCGGTCTCAATACGCGGCAGCGTAATGGTCACTTCCACGCCACCTGACTCTCTATCACCCAGTTGAACGCCATACCTCCTCCCACAATAAAGCTGGATGCGCTGATGTACATTCCTTACACCGATGCCACACGTCTCTTCGAGTTTCCACCCCTCCGGCAACCCCCGCCCATTATCCGTGATACGAATGACGATATCCTCATGCGGGCCAACCTCTTCGTGCATATGCACCTGAATTCGAAGTGTGCCTTCTTCAGGGTGCCCGTGCATAACGGCATTTTCGATGAAGGGCTGCAAAATGATCTTGGGAATGTAACAACCGCGAATATGCGGATCGATCTGCTCCTGATATTGAATGGAGAACGGTAGCCGCTCTGACTGGATGTTAACGTAGCAACGGGCATGTTCCAACTCATCACGAACCCTTATAAACAATCTCCCTCCACTCAGCCCGATCCGTAACAGCTTACTGAGTTGTACAATCATGCGACTGATATCCTTGGCTTCGTAATCAAGTGCGCGCCAGTGGATCATGTCGAGGGTATTGTATAGAAAATGGGGTTTGATCTGGGCCTCAAGCAAGCCCGTCTGGGCTTCACGCTTGGCCCGGCTCTCATCCTTCACCTGTTCCATCAGCGTCGTGAGCTGTGAAGCCATGTGATTAAAGCCATAAGCCAAATGGGCATATTCCTCCGTAAACGAAAGTTGGACCCGGGTATCGAAGTCCCCTTTCTCCAGTTGTCTCATTCGCTTGATTAATTGTCGCAAAGGTCCGATGATCTGCCTTACAAACAGGTACGCCAGCACAGCCGAGCATAATAGTCCCAGCACGGCGATGCCGAGGATCTGCCAGCCTGCTTGTCTGAGCGGAGATAACAGTGTATATACCGGAATAGTCTGTACGAGGCGCCACTGAAGCATGGCTGGCCTGGAGTACAGCACCAATTGAGCACCTCCAGGTTGGCCGGAAACTACTTCGTACCCGTCTGCACCATGCTGTACATGTTCCTGAATCCATGCACTATCTATAATAGAAGAAGATGAATTTACAGCTTCACCCGTTTCCTGTACTGTACTAGCTTCATTTCTTCGATCCGCCCGTTCCTTCTCCCCTGTTGGATCAACTCTCCCCATCTGCATTACGACATTACCAGCCGTATCTACCAACAGGACTTTTCCATCAAGCACCATGGGTACATCAGCAAACCTGCGTACGATGTCCGCTCTACTCAGTCGAATGAGCACATAAGCAACCGTTCCACCACGACTGTCGAAAATCCGCTGGGCGTATCCGACCAGGGATTGGCCTGATTCGTTCTCACGCAGCGGAACCCAAGCCGCATCAGCCTTTTCCAGCGTAGCAAACCAAGAGTCGTGTGCGATGGTGTCCACCGGAAATATGCGATCAGCCATAGTCACTGTCACTTCATTAAAGGCATCCGTATACAGTTCAATGGAAGTGATGCCTTCACTCACGACCATGGTATGATCCAGAATTCGAGAGACCTCTCTCCGCTGGTGAATCTGTGCAAGCCTGCCTGTATCAGCCGTTTCGAGCAGACTGGACAGTTCCCGATTGCTAGCCAAAGCATAAGCGGTTCCGGTTACCCCTGTGATGAAATCAAATCCCCGACGTGTGCTTTCGTTCAGAAGAGCCAGGCGTGCTTTGCTAATCTCGGCAAAGGTGACTGCTGAGAAAGACTGATATGCTAGCCAGACAACAACCGAGACAAGCAACAGGTTAAACGCAATAAAGCAAGTCACCATCAACGTGGAGAGCTTGCTTTGTTGCAGCTTTTGATTAATGAATGAAGACCATCTTCCTTTCCTCATGGAAAAATCAACTCGTTTCGTCTTGGAATTACCCTTTGAGCCCAGAGGTCGCGATTCCTTCCACGAAGTACTTTTGACACACGATAAATACGATAAAACATGGCACCAGCGACAACACCGACATGGCAAACATCGGGCCCCAATCGGATTGAGAGCTGGAATCAAGGAACAGGCGCAGACCCAGCGGCACAGTGTATTTGCTAACGTCACTCAGGTAGATCAACTGACTGAAGAAGTCGTCCCATGTCCACAAGAATGTAAAGATCATCGTAGTGACCAATGCTGGGAAAGCCAGTGGTATGATGATTTTGGTGTATATTTTCACAGGACCGCATCCATCAATGGTAGCCGCCTCATCCAGCTCTTTGGGCAATCCCCGGAAGAACTGTACCATGAGAAAAATGAAGAATGCGTCGGTCGCCAGCCATTTTGGCACGACGAGAGGCAGATACGTATTCACCCACTCCAGGTGGTTGAAAAGGATATACTGCGGGATCAGCGTCACATGATGGGGCAGCATGATCGTCATAAGCATCAGTCCGAAGCAGATAGCTTTGAAACGAAAATTCAGTCGGGCGAAGGCATATGCCGCCATAGAGCAGGAGATGACATTGCCCAGTACGGCGCCAAGCGACAGGATGACAGAGTTGGTCAGAAAGCGGGAGAACGGGTTGCCCTGAATTCCCGCCCAGCCATTCATGTAATTTTCCCAATTCCATTCCTGTGGCCAAAACCAGGTCTCTGTAAAGATCATATGTCCCGGTTTGAATGAGCTGCCCAGCATCCAGAGGATCGGATAGAGCATGACAAAGGCGATGCCTGAGATCAACACATGTTTGCTGACGACCCATGCTGTAGAGTTCCGTTGTCCAATCATGATTTCCCACCATCCTCATAGTGCACCCACAGCTTGCTACTGCGGAATACGAGCAATGTAAATACGCCAATCAGGATGACCAGCACCCAGGCCATCGCAGAAGCATAGCCCATCTGAAAGAATGAAAATCCTTTTTTGTACAGATACAGAGAGTACATTAGGGTTGAGTTCACTGGCCCTCCGCTACCATTACTGATAACAAAAGCCTGCGTGAACGATTGAAAGGATGTAATCAGCTGCATGACAAGATTGAAGAAGATAACGGGTGACAGAATCGGCAACGTTATATAGAAGAATCTCCGCAGGGGACCTGCACCATCTACCGCTGAGGCTTCATCATATTCGGGTGGAATCTGCTTCAGGCCTGCTAGGAAAATAATCATCGACGATCCGAACTGCCACACGGATAACAGCACGATGGAGTACAGAGCATATTTCGGATTCGCTACCCAATCGGGCGCTTTAATGCCTACCATGGCAAGAACACTATTGAGTAGCCCGTCCCCACCCAGCATTTTACGCCACAACATCGCAATCGCCACGCTACCTCCAAGCAATGTCGGGATGTAATACACCGTACGGTAAATGCCGAGTCCTCGAATCCCTTTATTCAGCAACATCGCTACAAGCAGCGCGAAAATCAATTTGACCGGTACGGATACAGCGACATACGTGAAGGTGACTTTGAGCGACTGGGTGAACAGTTTATCCGATGTAAACATCGTGGTGTAGTTATCCAGACCGACCCAGGAAGGGGCGGCCAGGATACTGTAATCGGTGAACGAGATGTATAACGATACCAACATTGGACCTAGGGTAAGGAATAACAATCCGACAAGCCATGGGGCGAGAAACAGAAGTGCGGCTCCATTATGCGCATATCTCCGTTTGACCCGCCGGGTAGTTACACGCTCGATTCGGGCTTGACTGACCTGTGATGTCGTCATCTTCGCAACCTCCCCGCAGAATTAGAAGTGTGAGACAGTTTCAATCATTATTGACTCGATCCAAGCGTAGCCTTGGCTCCTTCAATAAACTGGGCAATGACATCTGGAGTATTACCTTGACCGAAGGCGATCTGCTCGCTTGCGCTCTTGAAACTTGTGTCCACTTCAGCAAATCCTTGCGGGTATGGCGGGTCAATCTCGCTGGAGTTCTTCGATACGGTGTCGATAAATTGGAAAATGGTTTGTTCCGCTTCCGGCAGCGTAGGCTGCATCTGTTCACGAATGCTTGAGTTAACCGGCACCCCACGCTCAGAACCAAGAATAGCGGTTGCTTCTGGATCATTGACCATGAAATCAATGAACATGGCAACTTCCTTTGGATGTTTGGTTTTGCCATAACCGGAGAGGAACTGGCCTGGTTTCAGATATTCACCGATTTGCTTTTCACCTACACCATGCGGAAGAACTTGTATGCCAAGCTTATGATCCTGGTTTTTGTTCACCTGCTGGAATGTCAGCAATTGATTGGACCATGCAAAATCCATGGCAGCTGTACCCAGCGAGATCGGGCGTGTCTCCAGCGCATTGGTTGTGGATGCCGTTATCTCCGCTGTGGTCACTCCACCATTCTCGCGTAGTGCGCTCCACATATCGAACCATTGCTGAAGTTCCTCGCTGGTAGCGGTCATTGTGCCACCATCAAACAATCCTTTCCCGGATTGCCGAATAAACACTTCAAACATGTTTGTTGTACCGGAAATGTCTGCAGATCCATAGAACCCCTCACCTTTGGCTGCGGCAATCTCGGTCGCAATATCCCCAAAATCCTTCCATGTCCAGCTCTCTTGTGGTTCTTCTATACCTAATTCCTGAAATACGGTGGCGTCATATATGACACCTGGTGCGTTTACTCCGAGGGTAATCGCATATAATTTATCGTCAATCGAACCGGCTGTAATCATGCTCTGATCATGATCCTCTGTCCGCAGCTCTTTGCTCTCTGCAAACGGGGTTAGGTCAAGCAAGGCACCACGCCGGGCAAAGTCAGTCAAAAAGGCGTAATCCATCTGGATGATGTCCGGTGCATTCGAACCAGCTACCTGTGTAGTCAACTTGTCAAAGTAACCGTCCCAACCGGAATATTCAGGTTTAATGGTGATTCCCGGATGTTTCTCTTCAAACAATTGGATCACTTTGGTCGTCAGATCATGTCTGGTCTGTGATCCCCACCAAGTCATGCGCAGTTCAATCTTGCCTGATGAATCTCCTTCACTTCCACTTGCTTCTCCAGAAGAAGATGGTGTATCGGTGGCCCCTCCAGAACAGGCTGTAGCGAACAATAACAGGGACAGGCAGAACAGGGTTACCCACTTTTTTGTAATCATCATAAATGAATTTCCTCCCCTTCTTGCATTTATGGAATCGCTTACAAAACCTATTGTATCGGTCTATTACTGCACATGACATAAACAAAAGTAAGCTTTCCTTTCAAAAAAGTAAGGAGTTACAGGAATCAAAAACCACCAGGAATGATATTCCCGGCGGTGATGATCCCGTCTCAAATATGATTACGGATATACAACCGTATTACGTGGAGCAGAAGACAACTTGTTGTATAGAAACGATAGTATGAAAATCAGACCTCGGTGGTCTGTCAGGAATGTGAGACGGCAGGTGAAGACACCCTGTGTTCAGCCAGATGTTTCTTCATTTTTGCTACTTCAGTTCCTGCCAGCATCATAATGCCTATTCCGTGATTGTCATTGGTAACGGTACGCAAGTCCTGATCATAATACTCTGCCGTAAACGCATATCGTGATCCGCTACACACGCCATGCACACTCCCTTGACGATCAATGGCTTTGCAGATAAGTCCCTTCCAAGCCCGCTCGGCAGCTGTGACGTAAACTTCAGGGTCTTTGAACCAGCCAAAGCGTACACCTCTCGCAAAACCATAGGCAAACATCGCCGTGCAGGAGGCTTCTTCATACGTCTGCGGAACATTCAACACCTGATGCCACAACCCGCTTTCCCCTTGAAGCGCTGCGTACCCCTCACACAGCTCATTGAAGAAATCTATTAAGGCTGGGCGCTCGGGATGCTCTGTTGGCAAAGCTTCCAATACCTCTGTCAAGGAAAACAGTGTCCAGCCATTTCCCCGTCCCCATGGAATCTGCGTTGCCTGTCCGTATTTGAAATCATACACATGGGACATGATCTTGAACTCAGGCATAAACAGATACTTCCGATACAGTGAAAATTGTCTGGCGGCTTCATCCAATGCGGCTGAGTTGCCTGTCACCCGTGCATAACGAACGAGAAACGGCGTGCTCATATAGAGGTCATCTGCCCACATGGTATTCTCGGCATACTCCCCTACACATGTGCGATAAAATGCACCATCCTCCTGCCGTTCCAGGCGGGAAAGCATGAAATCTGCAATCCGTTCAGCAATCGGAAGAAACGTTGGTTCATGACACTCTGAATACGCTTCTAGCATGGCCGAACCAAAAGAACCACAGTTATCCAGCATTTTCAGCATGACCAATTGTTGATTGACTGCCGGGAAACCATACTGCTCCCGATCCCATAAGGAGTATTCATACATCTGGGTACATGCCTGCACATGCTCAGCCGCATAACGTGTAATGTCCGGTCTTTGCAAATAACGCCCCGTCCGTAGTAGACCATATACAGTGACACCCAATGGATAATCCCAGCGACCATAATTGGTCACACTGCCCACTGTCCATTTGTTGCTTAACATCGCGTTCTCATAATAAGGTCTGATCCAAGCATCCGGTCGATCTAAGCGCCAATACGTCTGTTCTAGACCCGTTTGATACACTCGGTCCGTTCGAGTCAGATCCGCCAAGTCCGGTTCAACCTCCGACTCAAAAGGTCCAACATATAACCAAGACTCTCCATTAGCTCCGTGCACACGCTGAGGAAGTTCCAGTGAGAGCGGCTTGCCCGACACGGTTGCGTTCAAATTAAAATGCCAAGGTCCCGCCGTATCGTCATATTCACTTCGGACAAGCAGGTCACTCCGCCCAAAAGAGGCTGTTACATCCACCTCGAACGGACCCGCTTCCTTCACTTGCGCCACGGGCTTGCCGCTAATCCATATACTCAGAGAACCGGAAGATTGACCTGACAATCGCACCGCATTCCCGGTTGAATCGTTATTGTTCAGATGGGTCCAAGCATAAGCATGCTTACCAGCAAGATTTCCGAATATTCGCTCGAAAGCTGGCTTGGTTTTATCTTCGTCAGACCAACCTGTCTCAGGCAGCCAGTTCAAGCTGTAGTCTGCTTCTTTTCCCAGCAGGTCCGGTTGTTTACTCGTGGCTGGGTTCGGTTGGGAGAACACCCACCCCGCTTGCCCCTGTCTCTCCTGGAATGGAGCATA
The DNA here is from genome assembly GCF_037975265.1 of Paenibacillus sp. FSL P4-0176. Lineage (NCBI taxonomy): Bacteria > Bacillati > Bacillota > Bacilli > Caryophanales > Paenibacillaceae > Paenibacillus > Paenibacillus sp. FSL P4-0176. The sequence goes on along the minus strand of NZ_CP150242.1, from coordinate 301,613 downwards.
TACATTCAAAATGCGCACTTTACCTTCATCTGAGCCAAACTGGCAGCCAAAGCCGGCAGGGGTGTTTTTCATCTCCAGCCAAATGGTGTTCCAACCAGGCTTGATGTCAATGCTGAGCTTCACCGTTGCATCAGGACTAATCTCATCCATTACGGTAGACCGATAGACCAACTGCTCATTGAAATAGAAACGAACAGGGCCATAACAACGGACCAGCACGTCCAGATTCCGGTCCTCGTCCCCCCAAACCAATGCAGCTGCGTAGGATATATGGTCTTTAGGTGCATCAGGAAAGCGTTTACCTAAATTCAGATCATAAAGCCCTTTTTCATTTTGCAAAATACCAGACTTTTGGAATACCCGATATACAAAATCAGCCTGTGCATTGGCTCCAATATACCTCTCGGCCAGTACCTTCAACACCTGATCCTGATCTTCTCCAAATCGGTAATACATGCTCTGTGGTTCACTGAAATAGGTCGTCATCGATGGCGCACATCCTTCTCCCGTTGAAATAAAGTCTTATATCATAGCATTCATACCATCCACACTGGAGCACCAAACTAATATGCAGTAATAAAGTATAGCGCTTAACCTAGGTGGGTAATCCCCTTACCGGGAAATAGGTATGTCCCTTGGTTATCTTCTGAATAGCCGAATAATAATCCCAGTATAACTGACATGTTCGGTGGTGGCTACAGATTTTTGATTACGCTTTCAAAAAATCAGAAAATTCGGTTTTTACTTCGCCAATTACACCTTCATTGGGACATTAATTCAAAAAACGGAAAATGTTACCGATATAGAAACTATATATGTTGAACTAATCATTTACACAGAAACGTAGAGGACAGAAAAAACTGAAAAAGCGAAGCGTTCGCCTAAAAGCTTTCTGAAAGAAAGCTGCATCGTAAGCATACGCTATCACCGGATTTTTCCCTTGAGAAAAGGGAATCAAAAAAATCTGGGGATAACAGCGATTGGAAGGTTATTCTGTCATCGGAGTGTACGTGTGAATATATCTTTAGTTCAACTTATATAGATTGAAAAATTCCACTTTTTGTATCGGGAAGGAAAGATGCACATTGAATACTCTTGAATCTCTGGTAAATGCTATGCCTTTTGTTAGCCAAATGTTTCGTGACGACATATCCATATCCATTAATGATCATGAGAAAGTATTGTATTTTTCCGAAGCAAAAAGTCTGGAGATTGGCGTGAAGGTTGGGGATGAGCTGCATGATGATTATAAACATTTCAAAATGCTGACTAACAGAGATTCCCGTACCGTGGCACGCATGCCTGGTGATCTGCAGGGCAGACCTTTTGATGCCATTCTAATCCCTATTAAAGAGAACGATCAGGTCGTGGGTATATTGGGTGTGAACTACGCACTGGATAGTCACATGACACTGGAAACGCTGATCCGTGAAAACGAAACAACCATTAATGCGCTCGTCGGCGGCATTCAGCAGATTGCTGCACATTCCGAAGAACTCTCCGCGACATCGGAAGAGATTCTGCGCAATTCCAAAAAAGCTTCAGAGAACTCGGTCAGTGTAAGTAAAGTAACAAACGTCATTCGTGAAGTATCGGAACAAACCAACCTGCTTGGACTCAACGCCATGATAGAGGCAGCCCGTGTAGGCGATCAGGGGGCCGGATTCGGTGTGGTTGCTAGTGAAGTACGCAAGCTGTCGGATCATACGAAGCAAGCAGCAGCTGATATCGAATCGTCCCTAGGCAGCGTGCAAGATTCCATGAAACATATGGAGCAGGAGATCGGTCAGATTACAACCGCAACAGTGGATCAGGCCAAGCTTGTTACCGAGTTCATGGAAAGTATCGAACAGCTTAGTGAGACAAGCGCGAATCTGAAAAAGTTCGTACATCAGATGCTGGCGCTCGAATAACAATAGAGTTCCACAACAGAAAGAACAAACGATATGAAATGTACATAACAAATGATTTAGAATGTGAAAAGCCTCCGCTGACTTCCCTTTACAGGAAGTCAGCGGAGGCTTTGTTTCGTACTTGCGGTGATATCACCTTTACGGTTTATGCTCACACGGCTGTTATATCTCTACAGCGACGCCAAAATGGTCAGATACTACCGGTCCGTTTTTACCGTTCAAGACCACGGTAGAAGATTTAGCCTGAATCGGACGATTGGAGAAAATATAGTCGATCCGAAGATCGCGTTTGTTATCTGCCCAGCCGGCAATGGCCTTCACCACGGTTGCTCCTTCATCCTTTTGCAATGCTGTGGTGTACAGGTCATTCCAGCCTTTATTCATCATATAATCATAGCCTTCACCACGCACTTCCGCGACATTATTGAAATCACCCATTATATATAACGGCTGGTCCATGTAGGGGGCAAGCTTGCTCTCCGTCAACTCCCACTGTCCCTTGAAAGGTTCCTGCGCATCATCCCACCAGTTATAATGTCCGTTCACAAACCAGGTTGCTTCACCTTGGACGACTGTCTGAATTCCCACAATCTTGCGTGTACGATAGTTGTTATAATCTCGCATGTGGGACACGTATTCCCCAAAAGCCTGCTTAATCGGCGTCCGGCTAAGGATCGCCAGTCCTTCATCGTATTTTTGAAACCCGACATGAGCCGGAATCCACGTCCAGTAATATTGCTCTGTCAGCTGCTGAAGCAGGACGTAGGCATAGTTGTCTTTTTTAATCACAGCATCGGATTCAGTAGCATAATACATCTTCAGTTCTTCTTCAGAAAGCGCCGCTTCCTGCATGGATTGGTTGACCTCCTGCATGGAGATCACATCAAATTGATGTGTATTAATAAAATCAGCCAGTTGACTGATCTTGTTCAGTTGATCCTCTTCCGCCCAGGCGTGTGTGTTTAACGTAAGTATTTTCATATGCTCTCTCCTGTTGTGTGTAGTATGGCCGTTTCCCCGGCCTGCATCGTTCCTGAAAGGAATACATACCATAAGCATACACAATATGGTGCAATCATGCATTCCGTCCGCCAGCAGAACCGACGTGTTCATCCTGATTCCAGTTGGTCTAAAATAACTTCAAATTCTTCATAACCCATGCACGGATTGGCTCATAACTGATATGATGGATACAACAAATTTACAACATCACGTCATAGACGTGGTGATTACTGAACCTATGTTTACCCCAGGAGATGGAATGATGAACATACCGAATAACATGAGGATGGATGATGCGCAGTGGCAACAGTTGATCAGGCAGGTTGCAGAGCATTTTAATAACCTGACGATCATGCGCGGATTCCAATATTATAAACAGAAACGTGTCGGACCATTAACCTATTCCGAACAACAAGGGATCTCGGCCGTTGTACAAGGATCGGAAGAGTACGAGGTCACACTAAGCATGCAATCCCTGACTACAAGTCATTGTACCTGCCCGGTGAGTTCCGTATGCAAACATATGACGGCTGTATTAATGAGTTATGCCGAGCAACTTGAGCGACCTGTCCATGCCATTGTGAATGCGCACTCCAGTACTGCACTCAAACAAACGACCAAACCCGTCGGGGCCATGTCCGCAGGAATATCCAGCTATGCAGATGCCGATGAACAACAGGATATGGACATTCCGGACAACCAATACAGCCAGATCAAGGAACGTGCAACAGAGCTTGCTGATCTCGAAATCTCGGAATGGCACGAACTATTCCACTCCTGTCTGAGACGGCTGGGGACTGGCACAGCAAGCACATCCTACGTACAGGAAGCAACGGACGAGCTGTATGCCATTAAACCAAGGCTGTCCGCTGCAATGGACCAACTTTTTGAACTACATGTGCAGCTGCACCTCATCCGATTCTGCGTGCCGCCGGCTCGTAACTCAATCACTCATACCCCCGTGTACTTGAGCTACCCTGCCCAGCTCGCGGTGGATGCACTTCAGAAAGACATTGAACGGATCTTTAACCATCCACTAGACCTGTCAGGTCTAAAGGGAAACAAGCTTGAACAACTTTGGAACAGACTGTCTGAAACCTCAGCTTATTTACGTAAACAGATGATGCCTGAGACAGCCAGCATGATGTTCTTCACTCCGATCTATCGACAACTGTGGTTGAACTGGATCGTACCTGAGCTGCAAGGGTCGCGGGACATGTTAGTGTCGGAACAGGCCATCTTAGATGATATAGAACGCAATATAACCGCCGCTTCGTCACCTTCCCAGTCAGGTGGGAGTGTCTTGGGTAGCGCTCAAAATAATGGAAGTAGTAGTGATAGACCAGGCAAAGCCGTAACACTGCCTTTACCACTCATACTCGCGCAGAGCTGGATGCACTTCCATCTGGGGCAAGATGATCAGGCATGGCAGCGACTCATCCATGGAAGCTCGGCCTACGGCTTCCCGCCAGAACAACTGTTGCATTTTCTCCATGTACTCGCAGATTCGGCTGAATGGAAGCGACTTGGGGATTGGTTGGTACAACTTGGCCCCCTTCTGGCGAATCGGCGTAATACACCTTTGAATGATTACATGCATCTATGGGATACGGCCATTCAACATCTGCCCGATGCAGAGAACCGTATGTGGGACACGCTTGTCAGTATGCTTCCCCACTCCCGCCCCGCCTACGAAGATGCTATGCATTCGCGTGGACAGTGGCGCAGATGGATTGATTTTCAGCTGAGTACGGGAACGGAACCTCTCGAATTCCGCGTAGCGATGCTGCAACCAATCGAAAAAGATGCACCTGAGCTGCTGCTTCCCTTCTATCATCAGGCAGTGGAGCGTTATATCGGACACAAAAACAGGGACGGATACAAAGCAGCGGTGAAGCTGTTGAAACGTCTGTCCAAAATCTATAAAAAAATGAAGCAAGAAGCGCACTGGGAGCAATTCATCACCACACTCGCCGTTCGTAACAGTCGGCTGCGCGCCCTGCAGGAAGAGCTTCGGAAAGGTAAACTGATCTCATGAGCTTAATTCATCCTTACACTGAAACGATTGAGGTTCACGTCGCTTTAACCGGATATGGCGATGCTTTGTTTTACGGAGCACTCAACACACACCACTTTGTACCGGGACAGTCGCTTAAGCAGCGATTGTTCGCTTGGCATGCGCCTTCCTTCTACGGGACCGAACTGGAAGTTCGGCAGATTGAGGAGATTGAGCTGGTTGTTCTGCCTGCGGAAGAAGTGATTCCCTTTTTTGCCGAGATGCATACGCTGCTTCATATTGAATGGAAGTGGGACGAGCAAGCGGAACATCTGATTCGACTAGCTCCAGCACTGGCATCCTCCATAGAGAAACGAAAATACGTACCTAGCTTCGAGGCATACCGTGCAGGACAGCTTCAGTGGACCTGGGACCCGGATAGCTTGAAAAAGCAGGATCGGGCATCGCTTACCAAAGCGATTCAGCAAACGGACGAGAGTTATGCCGAAGGACTTGGGGCGGCCTATTCCGCCTTTGTATTCCAGCGCTGGTACAGTTCGGAAGAAGCTGCAACGGATCTGCGGCGTGAATTCCCGCAGTTGTTCCCAGAGCGTGGCACTCTACCCAAGACAGCCGGGATGGATGCTCAGTCCTGGCTCGTATCCATTGGCTGGAAAGCAGATGCCGCACCATTCAGACCCATGCTGCAATTGCAGGAGCCGGACGAGGATGAGCCATCTTGGCGGCTGCGATTGGTGTTGCAGAACAAGCTGGATGCCGCTGTATTGGTGCCCGTCATGCTGGATTCACGGGGCAGACTTGAAGGTGAATGGCCAGAGGTATGGACACCGTTCATTCTGGATCGCTCGGCCGGATGGCTGGATCAGCTGCGTGCACATCTGCCGCGTCTTGGAAGCTCCATTAGTGGTAGGCGGGATGTGCTGAGTGATCCTTTGGGAGATCAGGAAGCCTGGCAGTTCCTGACGCAGGATAGCGGGCGGTTACTCGCAGCGGGCTGGCAAGTTCTGCTGCCTGGTTGGTGGGAAGCAGCCCGTAAGAAGAAACCAAAGCTGCGTGCTAAGGTACAGCCGGAGGAAGGCAGTGAACGGGGACAGTCTTTCTTTGGACTGGACTCGATTATTCATTTTGACTGGCGAATTGCGATTGGTGACACGGATCTCAGCGAAGATGAATTCGCCGACCTTGTTGCCCGTAATGAACGACTGGTTCGCTTCCGTGGAGAATGGGTTCCTCTCGACCCCGACCTGCTGGAACAGATACGTCGTGCCATGGGCGGTGTAGATCGGGAACAGGGACTCTCATTCCAGGATATTCTGCACCTGCATCTGCTGCACAATGAGCAACGGGAATATCGCAACCAGAAATGGAAGGAAGGACAACAAACCGAGGAAGAGCAGCCACCACAGGATGATCAGAACATTCGGCTGGAAGTAGAACTGAATGAGCACCTGAACCGGGTTATTGCACAACTCGGGGGCGGACAAGGCGGCGCACCTTCCCTGCCCATTCCGACAGGGCTTCATGCCGAGTTGCGATCGTATCAGAAGGAAGGTTTTGCATGGCTTGGTTTCCTGCGCAGATTTGGCCTTGGGGCATGTCTTGCCGATGATATGGGTCTCGGGAAAACCATTCAGTTCATCACGTATCTGTTACACATCAAGGATCATGAACCACGTAAGCCGGGACAAGCCCCGGTTCTTCTGATCTGCCCAACCTCCGTACTGGGCAACTGGCAAAAGGAAATTAGCCGCTTCGCACCCTCCATTAATGTCAGTCTGCATTATGGCGCACGCCGATTAAGTGGAGAAGAATTCCGGGATCAGACTGAGCAGGTGGATATTATTATCACGTCCTTTGCTACGGCTACACTGGATCAGGAGATGTTACAAACCTATACGTGGTCATGCATCTGTCTCGATGAAGCGCAGAATATCAAAAACGCCCAGACCAAACAGTCGCTGGCTGTCCGCAGCTTCCCTGCGAAACACCGCATTGCCATGACAGGTACGCCGATCGAGAATAGGTTGTCCGAGCTGTGGTCGATCTATGACTTTATCAATCCAGGATATCTGGGCAACGCCCGGGCATTCCAGACTCGCTTCATCAGTGCCATTGAAAAAGATAAAGATGAGCAGCGCATGCAGGATCTACAGCAATTGGTGAAACCATTCATGCTACGCCGTAAGAAAAAAGATCCCAATATCCAGCTTGATCTGCCGGACAAAAACGAGATGAAGACTTACATTCACCTTACGGGCGAACAAAGTGCATTGTATGACCAGTCCGTACAGGCCCTGATGGATAAAATGAAAGAGCTGGAAGGCATCAAGCGCAAAGGTGCCATTCTATCGGCGTTAACCCAGCTCAAGCAACTGTGTGACCACCCTCTGCTGTTGACCAAAGAGGCTTTGCCTGAGGAACTGCCTGAAGACGGCGCATTAACATCTGCTTATGACTTGTACAGTCCGCAAGATATGGCGATGCTGATTAGTCGCTCCGCAAAACTGGAACGACTGATGGAACTTGTCCGGGAATTGCGGGACGAAGGCGAGCGATGCCTTATTTTCACCCAATACATCGGTATGGGACAGATGCTGCAACAGGTACTGCGTCAGGAGTTGCAGGAGCCTGTGCTGTATCTGCACGGGGGTACCTCCAAAACGGCAAGGGATCGTATGATTGAGGAATTCCAATCCCGTACATTGCCTGAGGATAAGCAACCTTCCGTCTTCATTCTGTCCATCAAGGCAGGCGGTGTGGGGTTGAATCTGACCGCAGCCAATCATGTCTTCCATTTTGACCGCTGGTGGAACCCTGCTGTTGAGAATCAAGCCACCGACCGGGCTTACCGGATGGGTCAGACCAAAGATGTTCAGGTGCATAAGTTCATCTCTCTTGGCACATTGGAGGAGCGGATCGACGAGATGTTGGAGAGCAAACAGCAGCTCAGCGATAACATCATCACAAGCTCTGAGAACTGGATTACCGAATTGTCGACGGACGAGTTGCAGGATCTGTTCACTCGGCGTCGTGACTGGTCGGGCTAACTTGGATTAGATGATATATATCATAAAAAAAGAGAAACACAAAAAGAGCGAAGTTTCGGAATTTGAATTCCGACTTCGCTCTTTTTGTATTGTTGCAGCAGTTAATCATCCGTTCTTAACGCATGTTACCGATGATGGATGATCTCGAATCCTGCATTTTTTTGACAAAGTTTGTCATGACATCAAACGCTTCATTGCGCTTGTTGGACATGGACTGCAGACGAAGCATGTCCATCTGTTGCGAGTTGCTTGCAGCATCAATTTGACCTTTCAGCTTTTGAACAGCTGCTTCATCCCCGTTTTGCTGGGCTACCTGCAATTGAGAGTTCAACTCCGCGATCTGTTGATTACGGTTCTGTACTTCCTGGATTTGCGTTTGCAATTGCGCATCCAGCAATTTGGCGCGTTCGCTCTGAACCATCATCAAAGCCGTTTCGATATCCATACTGCTAATGTTGATAGGTGTTACGCCAGAGATGTTGGAGACTGAAACTGTGCTCGCTGAAGCTGAAGAGACGATGGATACTGCAGCAACAGCAGCAACTACTGTTGAAGCGAAAAATTTGCCTGAACGTTTCATGAATGTTCCTCCAAGTATATATGTAATTTGTACCAGTTTTTTGTTGGCATCTTCCGCCATTCTAAATCAAAAGAACTAGTTGTACAATCAAATTAACTTCAAATTTGAATTAATCTCAATTTCCCTTACACCCGCCTACCTCCGCTTACAATTTGAGTAAATTAAGCAGGGCATACTAAGTAAAAGTGCATTCTTACGGGCATATTTACTACGACTAGTTTGTTCTTTACTCCAACGCTTGAAAGTCACATTGGAGATTGACGATACGTTCATGATTTTACTTTAGAACATGGTTATGTTATATTCACTAATAGATTTTACACAATTTAATTTTGTGATATTTAATATAAATTGATGTTATATACTTTACGGGAGGTTTTTTATATGAAAAAGATACTGGTTGTTCTAACAAATGTAGATAAGTACGCAACGAAGGATGAGCCTACCGGCTTGTGGCTGAGCGAAGCAACTCACTTTATTGAAGAGTTTGACCATAATGACAATGTTCAGATCGATCTGGTTAGCCCTAAAGGTGGTAACGTACCTCTTGATCCGAAAAGCCTCGGCGATTCTCTGGATGAGAGCACCAAAGCCTATTTCGAGAACGAAACGTTCATGAACCAATTGAAAAATACGTTGAAACCTGGCGAAGTAAATGCGAGTGACTACGATGCAATCTACTTCACAGGAGGTCACGGTACAATGTGGGATTTCCCGGACAATGCCGAACTTCAAGAGCTTTCTCGTGATATCTATGAAAAAGGTGGCGTTGTATCCGGCGTGTGCCACGGGGTTACAGCCCTGTTGAATGTGAAGCTGTCCAACGGCCTGCTTTTGATCAACGACAAAACCGTTTCCGGCTTCACGAATGAAGAAGAAACATTGGCTCAACAAACCGAGTATGTTCCTTTCCTGCTGGAAGATGCTTTGAGAGAACGCGCTGCACAATATGATAAAGCTGCTGCCTTCGGTTCCTATGTCACAACAGATGGCCGCGTGGTCACAGGACAGAATCCGCAATCTAGCAAAGCTGTAGCTGAAAGTGTTAAACAACTGCTGGGTCTGTAAAATAAACCGATCGATCCCTCTCCTCCCCCAGGAGATCATATAGATGTACAAAGCAAAACAGCACGTGATCCGTCATAATCTGACAGAACACATGCTGTTTTTTTCTAGTGATTTGTCGAAGCAGAAGCTTCCGTTGCTGTTCCTCCAGCCAAACGCTTCACGATGTAAGGCACGGTCACCGACGTCAGGATCACGGCAAACGCAATCTGAGCGATAGCTGTGTCTACATATGGTGCATACGCCGGATTGAACCCGGCAGCCATCGAAGGCACCACCATGGATAATCCAGCAACCGAACATGTCGCAGCCGCTGCGTAACCGGGCCGTCTTAATATCGTGCGATCGATTCCAATGAGCGGCAACATACAGATCAGCAAAAATAACACGGTGACCAGCAAGCCGGACAGACTGGACTGAAATGCAATACGCAGATCAATATTGGACCCAAAGCTTGTACCTAGAAAAGGTAGCAGAATCAGTGTTCCCGGAGCAAACATCTTTTGTATGTTGCTATCCAGGTTACCAAGCAGTATCCCGATCAAAAAAGGTACTAGTGTAGCAAGTACACTGAGATAATCGATACCGACACCGCTTGCCGAATTCAATATCATGACCGGAATAACCGGTACGGCGATCAGATTCAGAATGCCAAACGCAGCCCGATCCACATCATCTCCATATGTGTTCATCAAGGCCAGATATAATCCTGGATTACAACTGGTCAGAACGGCAATGAAGGCTACCGCAGACACTCCCCCGACCCCACGTATGCCAAAAAAGTGTACAAACGCCCATCCGAACAGGCAGCTGATGAGGATGCGTGAAATACAGAGCACCCCTGCTCTCTTCAAGGTCACCAGAAGCTGTGACAAGTTAAGCTGTGTTCCTGATATCAGTAAAATCATACCGATCAGCACCATGGTACCTTTCGATGTGAACAGCGCTGTTGTTGGATCTCCGATCTGAAAAAATGATGGAAACACCGTGTTGATGACCGCGGCGGCCAGCATAGGAACAATCAGCAAGCCGCCGGGTATTTTTTGGATACGACCCAAAATGTTCATGGTGCGTTACAGTTCTGCTCCGTTGGTACGGATCACATTCTGATACCAGAAGAAGGAATCCTTACGATATCTTTTCAGCGTACCATTGCCGTAGTCGTCCTGATCGACGTAGATAAATCCGTACCGTTTGCTCATCTCGGAGGTCCCTGAACTGATCATGTCGATTGGTCCCCACATCGTGTATCCCAACACCTCGACCCCATCAGCAATGGCGAGTCCCATCTGTTCGATATGTTTGCTTAGGAAATCAATCCGGTAAGGATCGTTGATCGTTCCGTCTTCATTCAGTTTATCGTAGAAACCTGAGCTATTCTCCAGAATGAAGACAGGTTTTTGATACCGATCATAGACGAGATTAAGCGTATACCGCAGGCCAATCGGATCAATCTGCCACCCCCACTCGTTAGCGGGCAGATGCGGGTTTTTATATACGCTGTGTACATTACCTGCCGTTAGTTCGAGCTGCTCCGTATCACTGCTGGAAATCATCGAGTTGTAATACGACATCCCCACGAAATCAGCCGTGTGTGCACTAATGCTATCCAGATCGCCGTCCTCGATATTCAGCTGGATCTCCTTGTTTTTGAAATACGTTTTACTATAGTAAGGGTACTCGCCTTTATTGAGCACATCGAGATAGAACTGATTTTTCATCTGATCATCCTGTTGCATCTGGAGTGCGTCCTCCGGCTTGCAAGTGTAAGGATACGTTGTAAAATAAGCCACCATACTTCCGATCTGGTTATTCGGATCAATCTCATGTGCCATCTTGGTTGCTCTGGATGCAGCTACAAATTGATGATGCAACCCCTGGAACAACATTTCCTCATAATTTGGAGCATCATAATCAATGATTCCCAGCGTTTTGGCCGATGCTTTCACGCTCATGTTGATCTCGTTGAACGTCACCCAATATTTCACTTTGCCCTTGTAGCGATTGAACAGCACATCACAATAGTTCACATACAGATCGATCAATTTGCGGTTATACCATCCTCCGAACTTGTCCATCAGTACAATTGGTGTATCAAAGTGACTGATAGTGATCAAGGGCTCCATACCGTGTTTAAGACATTCATCAATAACCTGATCATAGAACTCTAATGCCTTTTCATTCGGAGTAGCATCGTCGCCACCCGGGAATACTCTGGCCCATGAAATCGAATAACGGAATACTTTGAAGCCCATCTCAGCAAACAAGGCGATATCCTCACGGAAGTTATGATAAAAATCGATTCCCCGGCGCTTCGGATATTTCACGGTATCCGGGTCATTCCTGGCCTCTTCAATCATCTCCCAATTAACCCTGATCTGCTTGGTCACTTTACGGTCGTTCTTCTCGTTAAATTTCATCACTTCTGGAATGGTCAGACTCTTACCATCTACATTATAAGCTCCCTCGGCCTGACAGGCAGACAGTGCACCGCCCCATAAAAAATCTTTTGGAAAATTGGAATTCGTCATTTTAGTTTCCTCCTGTTATTACGTGTTATTAAGACCATCTAGCTTGTAACTTGTAGCTTAATGAAAAGATGAGCAGTTCTTATGGAATCAGCTTGATCAAAGGTTCACTCTCCCGGATCGGGCCGCTGGTCGCTGTAGTCAGCACATCTCCGTACTGTTGCATGTTGGTTACCACAATTGATGTAATGGTGTTATAACCTGCTGACGTAATACCCTTCGGATCAAAATCAACCAATAAATCCCCTGCCTTGATTGTCTGTCCCTGTTCGATATGGGCGTTAAAATATTTCCCTTTCAGACTGACGGTATCCACCCCGATATGAATCAGGATCTCGACACCATTCGCAGCTTTCAATCCGATGGCGTGTTTGGTGCGATAAAGTGCTTCGACTACCCCGTCAAATGGAGCATATACCTTGCCATCTGTCGGAACGATTGCAATGCCTTTACCCATCAATTCTTGGGCAAACGCTTGATCCTCCACTTCAGAGATCGGTTTGATCTCCCCTGTCATTGGACTAACGATAAGCATGTCAGAAGAAGTGGATGTCTGTGATGATACGGACGCTGGAGTTACCTCTGTGGCAACTGCTACCTGATTGCTATTTGCTTTATTCGTAGCTTGCTGCTTCGATTTATTTCCATCTGTATCTTCCTTGATGCCCGCCAACAGCGTGAACACAAACCCGAGTACAACTGCGGCAACACAACCAATAACGACATACATGTAACGATCCGATGAATACGTGCCAATTGCCAATACACCTGGAAGTGAAATTGCATTCGCTGTTGTATGCACCAAGCTGTAGAATCCACCAACTAATCCTCCTGCCAGACAACCTGCGAAAAACGGACGTTTGTATTTCAGCGTTACACCATAGATCGCCGGCTCGGTAATCCCGAATAACGCAGTGAATCCACTCGAAGCAGCCGCTGATTTCATCGTTTTACTCTTCGTTAGGACAAACACACCGAAGGCTGCTCCAGCCTGAGCCAAATTCGCCGCCAGTGCCGTTGGTAACAGCACGGTTGCACCCAGGGTAGCCACTTGTTGAACCTGAATCGGCATGATGGCATAGTGCATACCGAACATAACCATGATCGGTTTGAAAAATCCAAGGATCGCACCAGCAAGAACACCTGCAGTGGAGAACAATGAGTTAATGCCATTCGTCAACCAGTCACCGATATATGAACCTACTGGTCCAAGCACGATCAGTTCCACTGGAATCATAATGAACAAAACAATCATTGGGGTAAGCAGGACCTGCAAAAACTTAGGAATTACTCGATTAACAATTGGATACACATAACTCATAATCCATACCGCCAAAATGATTGGAATGACGGAAGAGGAATATTTCATCAACAGAATCGGCATGCCGAGAAAATCAATACTGTTTACACCCGTCTCAGCAATCTGAGCCGCAGCGTTCAAAATGGTTGGATGCATTAGTCCCGCAGCAAGAGCTACCGCCAAATAGGGATTGGTTTTGAAACGGTTTGCTGCACTGACAGCCAGGAAGAACGGCATGAAGTAGAAAATGCAGTCCCCGATCATGTTAATGATTGTCAGGAAACCGGAGCCTTCTAGGTAACCCATGGCAGTTATAACGGTAGCCAAACATTTGATCATCCCGCAACCAACAAGTGCTGGCAGAACAGGCGTGAATATACCTGCGATGGTTTCAAGCACTACGTTGACGGGGTTACGTCTCTTTTTCGGTCCACTGTCTGTAGACTCCGTAAGCTCTCCAATCTTGTCAGAAGTTAGATTCTTCACTTCACTATATACCGCGTCTACTTTGGCACCGATAACAACCTGAACCTGTCCACCGGAATTTTGTGCCTTGAGCACGCCTTCGAGCTGATCCAGCGCCTTGAGGTCTGCTTTGTTATCATCCTTTAATACGAATCTCAAACGGGTTGCACAGTGTGTCAGACCCGATATATTTTGCTCGCCGCCAACGAGATCAAGTACGTTTTTAGCCAAGTCTTTGTTGTTCATGACCCTTCTCCTCTACATGAATAAATTGGATATATAAAAAATGACCAAGCCGGGGAATCGTCATTCCCTACGCTTGGTCATGCCTGATCGAATCAGTAACAGTCCAATATGGATTATTCGGTTAGTTCATTCCGTTGGTTCATTTGAGATCAATCGTTGGATATGCAGAATCAGATATAATTTTTCATCATCCGAACAGGTCCAGCCGTAATTATTTTTCAGGAAATCAGCAATCTTCTCCACACAAGCCAGTTCTTTCGGAAACCTCTCCTTCACCATCAGGAACAGCGATTCATTCTCATCCTTGAGGGACTTACCGCTCATCTGCCTCAGAATGAAATACCGGATATGTGTGGCAAAGCGCATGAAATGGATGGAATCCTCCTGAAAGTCAATTTTGAGCGCATATTTGATCACGGACAGGATCTCGCCCGTAACTGTGGTCACCTTGGTGGTATCCGTCATCTCTCCCGATCCAACCTGTGCATTAACAAAATGCAGAGCAATCAGTGTTGTTTCGGCTGTTGGCAGAGCGATATCCGTTTTTTCCTGAATCAGCTTCAGCGCAGCCTCCCCCACCCGGGTCTCGTCCGGATAGAGTGTCCGCACTTCCCATTCCAGTGGATTTTTGATACGGATGCCTTCTCTCGTTCGGGTTAATGCAAAACTGATATGGTCAGACAGGGTGAGAAGCAGATTCGGGTTAAATGTTTTATTCAGGATCTGACTGCCCAGCTTGATGACTTCCTCCGCGAGATAAATATCCTCAATCGGAATACTGTTCAGCAGGTCATACATACGGATATTCTTTGGTGCTACAAATATTTTCTCCACCAAGTCCGTCTCCGTCAGCTCATAGGGCGTTTTCAGAAATCCTACACCCTTGCCTACGACAAAAACCTCTTCGTTATGTTCATTAATAGCGATGGCTACGTTATTGTTTACTTTCTTGATAACCTTCAATGTTCTCACCCCCCAACAAAAATAAAAAAAGACCGAAAGCGATTACAGTAAAGCAATCGAATTCGGTCATGCCTGGTTTCCCCAGTAACAGTCCGTGTTATGAATATAAGTTTATTATAGTGCTGTTTTAAAAAAAGTCAATCATCCAATCCTAGGGAATACATCCCTCTCCAAGGCAGATGAAAAAAGCAAAGCGCTGTGGTACAATGAAGGAATTGTGTATTCACAGACAGACATGTGGGTAAAGATGCTGAATCGATTGTGGAACAGTGCTCTTTATCCATGACTATGCTGCCATTCTAGGGAGGCTTATGGAACAACCATGCTCATTATTGGTATCGCCGGAGGAACCGGCTCCGGTAAAACGACGGTAGCTCGCTCCGTTATAGACCGTCTGGGATCAGGTAAGGTTACGTTTATATCCCAAGACAATTATTACAAAGACCAGTCGCAGCTCACACCTGAGCAACGCCGACTCACCAATTACGATCACCCGTTTGCATTCGATAATGATCTGTTGATTGAGCATCTCACCCTGTTGAAAAAAGGCCAAGCGGCGTATGCCCCCGTATATGACTTCACCATAGATAACCGTGCTGCCAATGAGACGGTTGAACTGGCACCGAACCATATTGTCATTGTAGAAGGGTTACATGTGCTGATTGACGAACATCTTCGCAGTCTGATGGACATCAAAGTATTCGTTGATACTGATTCCGATGTGCGGATTCTACGTAGAGTACTACGAGACATTGAAGAACGCGGACGCACGATCCAATCCGTGTACAAGCAATATCTCGAAACGGTAAAACCAATGCATGATGCTTTTATCGAGCCATCCAAAAAGTATGCCGATATCATTATTCCAGAAGGCGGACATAATGAAGTAGGTATTCAGATGTTATCCATCCTCACCGAGAAATACCTCACCGGAGAGAATTGGAACGGCGCTTAATTTGTTTCAAAGCAACACAACAGAAATCTAGGTTACGATACAGCGTAATCTGGATTTTTTGTTGATTTTTCATTTATAAATAGTCCCCAATAGTTGAAAGGAGATCTACCCCTATGGCTACTTTTGAAGAGTTCATGCAACATGACATCCGTGTTGGTACCGTGGTGGAAGCCGAACCCTTTCCCAAGGCTCGCATACCCGCTATTAAAATGACGATCGACTTCGGACCACTTGGTCTTAAGCGCTCCAGTGCTCAGATTACCCAGCGCTACACGCCTGACATGATGATCGGCAAACAGGTCATTGCTGTAGTTAATTTCCCACCCCGGCGTATTGCCGGTTTTGTCTCTGAAGTACTTGTGCTAGGCGGCGTGCCTGGTGAAGGCGATGTTGTCTTGCTCACACCGGATAGTCCATTACCTAATGGAACACCGATAGCCTGACTTTATTTTGAGTAAGAAGAATAGGGCTTTTCAAATGTTTGGAAATCGAGTATTCTTGATTTATTGATTATTGATGGAACTACATATGTTGGAGACCTTAAAGCATAAGGCTATGAATCTGCGGATTCGTGGCCTTTTTTTGTGTTTTTTGAGGAAATATAGGTCTTGAGCATTAGTAACAGTTGTGTAGAAAGGAGAAAATATATTGATAAATCATACCAATAGCCTAGTTATACATGGTAGAATATTGATTATTATTACAAATTTAGTATCTAGTAGCCTGAAAAGTACATATCAAGGAGAAAAACTCACAATTGAGAGGAGTAAAATTTATGAGAAAAATGATGATTTCCGGCGTAACGGCATTGGCTTTATTAACAGGGGGTATCGTAGGTTTTGGAGGTGTTGGGAGTTCTGTAGAAGCCGCACAAGCTACAACTAAATTCAAGGACGTTCCAGCTACACACTGGGCATCCGCAGCGATTAATTCAGCCGTGGAACAAGGGTATTTCAAGGGGTATGCCGATGGGACATTTAAACCAAGTTCACCAGTCACCAAAGCTGAAATGGCAAGTATCCTGGGACGTTTATCCGACCAGCCTAATGCAACGACACAAGAACAAAATAATTTCACGGACATACCCGAGTGGGCAAAGAGTGGTGTCTCAATTGCTATCGCAAAAGGTTTTATCAACCCTTCTAATTACAAGGGAAAATTGGATGCACAAGGCGCTCTTCAACGAGGCGAAATGGCTACTTGGCTAACGCAAGGGCTAACCGTGGTTGATCCTGAGTACAAACAAGCACTCTCTGATGTAACCAACACCGTTGTGCCTACAAAGGAATATTTCACTGGTAAACTCGCAAGCGCTCAAAAAAATGCAGTAGCCGTTGCGCTGGGAACAGGACTGATGAGTGTGGCAAACGATAAAACATTTGGCGTTGATCGTACTACAACACGAGCTGAAGTAGCTGTATTGATCGCCCGTTATGCAACAGTTTCCAAGGAAAAACCTGCCGATTTTCAGGCTCTGAATGAACTGCGAGCAGTGGGTTTGACGGGGACGAATTTGAATATTATTGCGCCTAAGTATCAGGTGATTTCAGAGAGCAACTATCCTTACGACTACAGCAAGGTGACTGGGGACTTTTCCAAAATTCGTAATCAAGAAATAGTTACCAAAACTAATTACGCTGATCTCAAAGTGAGAAATTGGATTGTTGTTAACCCTTATGTTACAGATTCCGATAGAAGCATTTACTACCCTGTCTTTGTAGATGAGAAAGACAGACTGGTAAGAGGAGCATATTATTCATTTGTTGAATTCGATCTTGAAATAAAGAACACTATGAATCAATTACAAGGTGGAAGTCTAATTAACTCTCCTACTATTAACCCTCTTAAATCACCTAATAGCGAAGCGATTTTTAGTTACAGCGCACCTCGTATCAGTAATTTACTTGGTGCAAAAGGAGTATTTAATGTTAAGAATCCAATTTATTGGGCAGAAGGTTTGTTACATTTCGACAAAGAACTCAATCCAGAAGTTTTACTCACTCTAAAAAATGGGACGGTTTTCAGAGTAAGACCTAATTAATAATTAATGATAAGGGTGAAGTAATGTGTATTTGCTTAAACTATTGAAAAAAACGATTCTCGCAATTCTCACATTAAGTTTAGTCTTCATTTCACCTCCTGCTGTTTTTGCAGGAGGTGGTCCTGGGGACAAACCCATTTTGCAATCTTCCAGAATAGAGCCTTCTACTCCCTCAAAATCCCAGAAAAAAATTATCCCTCTTCAAGGTAAGGGAACTACTAATATCGGGATTTATATTTTTCAACTAGATAATATGAAATGGAAAGTAGTTGGAGAATGTAACGGACAAGAGTTAGGTAATAATCCTGCTACCAATAAGCCAAATTCTTCGATAATATGTGTAAATTTATCTTTAGAAGCCCCTAGCTATGAGCCTACAGAGTATTTAGATAAACAAGGTAATCCACATCCAAGAAACGAAATTACTTCTACTTCCATATCTCCTATCTATATGGATAACACAGCTTACTATCGGCCTGGACTACCTATCCTATTAAATGTAGAATCATTTACTGAGAAAAAGACAAAATTTTCTGTGCAAATTGGTGCAGCTATTGAGCCTACTGAATACAGACCCTATGAGTTACCCAAATATTCTGCAGATTATCTTTTTAACACAGATCTATACTGGGAAGGCCAAGCCGAAATAACAAAAGAGATCAATCTTACCGCTGGCGGACAACTTAGCTTGAACCAGTCCAAACAATTGAATGCAACGGTCAAAACGAAAACTGGAGATGGAAACTTTGGTGCAGAAACCAATGTAAACACCAGTAGCGGTGGTACAACTACATGGGAATCATCCAATCCTGGTGTTGCTACCGTTAGTAACTCCGGAGTAGTCCAAGCCGTCAGCAGAGGAACAACAACCATCACCGTATTGTGGGAGAAGGACGATTTTCAGTTAACTACCACTACAAACATTGGTGTTGAAGAGAGCCCAGGTACTGGCGAAGGCGACGGTAACGGAGGCGGTGGAGGTTGCACACCAACGATTGGACCACCTTCTGCTGGAACCATCATGAGCATGAATGATCTCGATCCAAATACCAACGGTGTTATCAAGTCAGATAACAGAGATAATGAGACATTCAATGTGTTAAGAGGAATCCCTACTTCCGAGTCACTCTACACAAATGCCTTTGCTGACAATTACCTATTTAAACAAGCTTGGGCGAAAATGAGCGGTAAAGTTACATACAACTGTAATGTCACAATCTCGTACGACAGAGAGTGGACAGTACCTGGACCAGAGGAATGTGATGATGATGGTTGTACACCAGGGCCACCTGTACCCGCGAACGACACGGTACCCAAGCCATACAACTTCCAGATCACAAGAGACTACTCCTACTGGAAAATTAACAATCTGGAAGTATACAAGATCGCTAAAGCAACCATGAATAATTACGCTTTGCCCGGTGAGACCGTTACGATGAATCCAACAGGATACACACCACCAACACTGGAGTCTAAAAATGATGAATCCGTAGAAAGCCATGTACGACCAGGGCAAACCACTTCAATCTCATATACTCCACCCAAATTAACAGGTGGTTTGAACCAACCTCCCAGTGTGCCAGATGATACATCACGGTTAAAAGGGATGGCTGAGTCCAACACACCTCAAAGTAAAGTGAATAATGATCTAGTGAAATTCAACAACACAACCATTATGAATGATGTGGAAGCAACCAAAGATGGCCCAACGCCATCCAATATTCCTAATCCAACGATGATTGGGCGTGATGTGCTGTACAAACCGGGTAATATGATCAGCAATTCCCTGCTGAATAAAGCAAACACCACAAGCTCTGGTGAGATCTATTATGATTTGCTACCGGGTAACGTGAATGGCGGTGCCAATAAAATATTACCGATTAACGGCATCAACACGGTCACCCTACACACCCCTGTCGTCAACTACGCCTGGGTATCGGATGATCAGCCGCATAATCAGAAAACCGTACCAGACCCAACCAGTGCTGCACTCATTCTGGAACGTCCGTTCATTGTGCGAATTCCCACATCGGGACAGCACTTGGACGCAGCGAGTTATCCCGGTTATGGAAATCGGGACTATGCCAAATATTTTCGAATCAAACAGGTGCAATTCCCATTTGATGTCTATAACGCAGATCGGAGTCAGTTTATCCCTGCCAAAACATGGGTGGATATTCCGGTCAATCAACTGGACACCACATTCTATCTCCCTGTATGGGTAGACGAAGGCAAATACCATATTGTATTCCGCAATATTGCAGAGAATGCACCTGCAAACTTTACCGAACAACAGGATGCCAATACCAATCTGGCACATCATGTTGCAGCAGACACCGTACCGGTAGATGTTATCGGAAGGTTATATGATTTTCACGTCACTGATATCTCTGATTACAACTGGGAAAGTGTATTTCGCAAGCGGTTGGGTAGCCCCGAACCAACGGGCTATAGCTACTGGACCGGGATGAATAGCATTGATGGTGATCCGCGAGGTAACCTGGCTCCATTTGTATTGCCTATTCGACCAGGAAGCCATCCGGTGCAGGGATTCGCTAACGCGACTGTGAAGACAGGATACCATTTCAAGTTCGATCTGAAAACCAAGGGCAATATGTTTGGCAAACAGGATGGTATTCGAATTACACCCACTTTTGCTTTTGTGAGTAAAGACGGGTCCTCCCGTCAAGAAGTGGATCTGTACTACCATCGAGGCCAGGAACGCCTAATCCGTATCGGATCGGCTCAGGATCTGGAGAAACGCTTTGTTGTCCTTAACTCACGTCTTCGAAATGTACCCGGGACAGAGTTAGGTGATACAGCGCGTTATCAGTATACTTATGGACTGACAGCGGAAGAACGCAGCCAGCGTACGTTGGCAGAACATATGGTTCGCCTAGTCGATCAGACATCTCATCAAAAAACATGGGTAGGTCGTTATGACTGGATGATCCTGTCCGCTCCGATTCGGACACTCATTGGGCCCAAAACGGAGATTTCTTCCGGGGTCAAAGTGGACCGGGCCAATGCAGCAATCCAGCGTTGGTACGGGGAGTACAGCTTGCCGGCCGATGTATATGCCGTACCAAAAGGTACGGATCTCGAACCCCTCGCCCGACAAAATCAGCTGGATGAGAAATCGAAGATTTTTCTAAAGAATGGTTTTATCGTAGTCAACTTCAACATGGAGAGCCTGCGGAATGGAAATACAGAGGCGCCCCATCTGCAATACATTCATGCACCACTGATGAATCAATGGCAGATGGAAGGTTTCAACAAAAAGCCAACAGACAGTCAAGGTAGAACCTGGCCGCTGAAGGATGGCGATATTGTCTTTTACCATGCTGATCAGTCTAGCCGGAATGACTTCCAATCCCAAGTACCGCACTAGTTTGAATCTCTCATGTCAGCACGACTGGCTAAGCATATGTAGCCAACTGCATGTGGACCGAAGAGTCTGTATGCGGAGTACCTCTCCAAAATAAGACTGAATATCTGTAAAGCGATAATCACCCAAGGAAGCAATCAATAATTGTATGATAAAATAGCCATGAAGTGTCAGACTAAGTACTATACAGCCTGCGTAAAACTATGGTGTGCTTAATGATATAGGTGTACTGAACCACATACGATAAAGCATTCACAAGTGATTCCAGTGTCACATCCCAACTACACACAACATGCCTGTTATACAACAAAAGGGTTATCCTGAAAGTCATCTATGGACTTCTGGGGTAACCCTTCTTGCATCATTCTTTTTTCATAACCTTACTTAGACTATAAAGAAAATCCGCACATTAGTATTATCCTGACAGACTTTCTCCAGGAGACAGGTAGGTTAGCAGGAACGTCAGGAACGTGATGCCGAACAATACTGCTACCAATTGTAATAATCGTTTAACGATATATCTGCTAAAGTGCTCTAACGTCCTTCCCCACAACTTTATGTATGTGCCATGATGTTATTCGTCCATAAAAAAAGCGTCCATCTCCGTGTTACTGGATGAGGACGCCTTAAATAAACAGATTTTCAGAAAAAATCATGCTTTCTAAACACCTTCCTATCTCCCGTAGGGTACTACTGTGTTTCTTAAACCTGGCAGGTCTCCTGGCTCCGGAATCATCGTCACTTACTGCTCCTTCCCGGTCTAAACCAGTGGATTATCGCTACCTGACTTCTCTGTTACAGTGGCGGGACCGCGCCGGTATTACACAGGACTTCCCTATTAAGCTTCCACCCTGACGGGCAAAGCACCAAGTATCACATATTCAGATACATTTCTGTATCAGTTTAGCGGGACGACGAATAATGATCAAAACTTTTCTTTTAAATTTGAAGCACTAGGTGCGTCTAATCTCGATTTCTCGAACCCTTTGGAGACACACCCGTCACTCGCTTGAACATCTTGGAAAACAGTAATGGGTCTGTATAACCGACAGAATGGGCCACTTCACTGACCGACAGCCCTGGATTCTGAAGAAGTTCGGCAGCCCGATTCATACGGTACTCCAGAAAAAAGGACTGTAGCGACATGCCATATCGCTCTTTGAACAATCCCGACAGATACGTGCGATCCAGTCCCACAGCTTGGGCAATATCCAGAATGGAGGTCCGCTGACTGTACCTGTTCTCCATAAACTGCACCGCCTGCCGGATGTACGTCTCTTTGTTCGAAAGGAGTTTCCCTATTTCTTCCTTCACAGGCGAAGAAGAGATTAATTCTGCCACCAAGCGATACAAGAGACTCTGGTTCAAAACATCGCCTCCCGGACGCGTGGAAGCCTGGACCATCTCTGTATACAACTGTTCCATCGTATTTGTATCCTGGGCATCATATATCGGGTGCTCCGGGCTCAATTGGGCACGTTGCATGAATGCTTTGGCTTGTACGCCTTTAAAACCAAACCACGAATACGTCCAGGGCTCCTTCGGATCTGCCTCATAATGAATAAGTATGTCTGGGAGAATGACAAATCCCTGTCCCTCGCTAAGCTTGTATTCCTGATCCCCCATGTACACGGTACCCCGTCCTTCATGGATGTAATGCACAATGTAAGAATCACGTACACCCGGTCCCCAATAATGCGCAGGATCACATGCCTCCCACCCAAAAAACAACAACATCAGCTCCATCTGTGTCCAGCCTGCGGGAACCACATTCATCTCAATGCGACTCATTTTTCGCCCTCCATCCTGACTTCGTTCCGCTTACCTCTTCATTTGGTCTATTTATATTATAACAGCTAAAGTGCTTCCATATTAGTTGAAAGCGGGCACAAAAATGGGATTATGACATGTTTGAGAGGGGTTGAGCCATAGTTATATGTGCCGAATCGGCCTATAGTTGGGGTACAACATTTTTCAGGGAGGCTAAACTTAAATGAATAAAATTACATTTCTCGGTGCAGGTAGCACTGTCTTTGTCAAAAATGTATTGGGTGATGTCATGATGACCGAAGCACTGCAGGATTTTGAATTGGCATTGTTTGATATCGATGCTGAACGTTTGAGCGATTCAGAGCGTTTGCTGACCAGTCTGGCCCGTTCACTTGGAAGTCGTTGCGTTGTGAACGTATATCATGACCGTAAAGAAGCGCTGCGCGGGGCCAAATATGTCATCAACGCTATCCAGGTCGGTGGATATGATCCATGTACCATTACAGACTTCGAGATTCCGAAGAAATACGGACTGCGTCAAACAATTGCAGATACACTCGGCATTGGCGGAATTTTCCGTAACTTGCGGACGATTCCGGTCATGCTGGATTTCGCCCGAGATATGCAGGAAGTATGTCCAGATGCGTGGTTCCTGAACTACACCAACCCGATGGCCGTGCTTACCAACGTCATGAATGTGCATGGTGGGATCAAAACTGTAGGATTGTGTCATAGTGTGCAGGTATGTGTACCACATCTGTTTGATGCACTGGGGATCGATCAGACAGGTGTTGTGGCTAAGATTGCAGGGATCAACCACATGGCGTGGCTGCTCGAAGTTACCAAAGACGGGCAGGATCTGTACCCCGAGATTAAACGTCGGGCGAAGGAAAAACAGAAGGAACAGCATGACGACATGGTTCGTTTTGAGCTGATGCAGCGTTTTGGCTATTATGTAACGGAATCCTCTGAGCATAATGCCGAGTACCACCCTTACTTCATCAAGCGGAATTATCCGGAGCTGATTGAACGCTTCAATATTCCACTGGATGAATATCCCCGCCGCTGTGTGAACCAGATTGAAGGCTGGAAAGAAATGCGTACCAAGCTGTTTGCCAGCGAAAATATTGAACATACCCGCAGCCGTGAATACGCATCGCATATTATCGAAGCGATGGAGACGAATAACCCTTACAAGATTGGCGGAAACGTTATGAACAACGGACTGATTACAAACCTGCCGCGTGAGGCATGTGTCGAGGTACCTTGTCTGGTCGATGGATCAGGAATCAGCCCTACGTACATTGGTGATCTGCCTCCACAACTCGCGGCATTGAACCGGACAAACATCAACACGCAACTGCTGACAATCGAAGCGGCAATTACTGGAAAAAAAGAGCATATCTATCATGCCGCCATGCTTGATCCACACACAGCTGCAGAACTGTCTATCGATGACATCGTAGCCATGTGTGATGAGTTGATTGAGGCTCACGGCGACTGGTTGCCAAAATACACATCATAATACAAAAGCACCGTTTCCTTTGCTGTTAAAGGGGATGGTGTTTTGTTCGTTCCATGGCGCTCACGAACTGAAATCGTGCATCACATCATGGTTAAGAAATGTCTCGCTCCCTTGGACCTTATTCGGCAGGGAGCAAAAAGCGATAACCAATGCCAGGCTCCGTTTGAATATATCGGGGATTCGTCGGATCTTCCTTTAATTTTTTACGCAAATGTCCCACATATACCCGGAGGTAATGACTGTCAGACTCATGATGATGCCCTCCCCATACTTGCTGCAAAAGCTGACGCTGAGTGATGATTTTCCCTGCATTGGAGGCAAGCACCTTCAGCATCTCATATTCCGTTGGAGTTAATTTCACCAAAGCCCCCTCCAGTTCAACCTGCCTTTGGGCCAGATCAACCGTCAGTGATCCGAAACGCAATATGGGTTCATCTGTCGTTTTGGCTACATGACGTAGCGCCACCCGAATACGGGCGACCAACTCACCCATTCCGAATGGTTTGGTTATATAATCATCTGCACCACCATCCAACGCGGCAATTTTGTCTCCCTCCTGATCCTTCGCTGTCAGCACAATAATCGGTACCTGTGACCATTCGCGAATCCGGCGAAGTACCTCCATGCCAGACATGCCCGGCAAACCAAGATCAAGGATGATCAGATCCGGATGTACAATACTGGCCTGAATAACGCCCTCTTCGCCATCCCCACACTCGTGGAGTTCGAATTGGTGTGCCTGAAGGGTGACCTTGAGCAATTTGCGAATCTGCGGCTCATCATCGATCACCAGTATGCGAGCCCCTAGTGGTGCGTTCATGTTATTCTTCAACCTCTCCTTGTTCTGAATAGGGAAACCGTGATCCCTGAGCCTCCATGGGGATATCTATGCGCATTCTCGTTCCCCCGCCCGGATTCGGCTCTGCCACAATGGTACCTCCGTGCACTTCCACAATGCCTTTGCAGATCGCCAGACCAAGCCCCGTCCCTGTGACATGCTGAGTCGACTCTGAGCGATAGAACTTATCAAATATACGTATTCTTTCTGCTTCTGGTATACCGATGCCTTGATCAGCAACCATGATCGTCAATTGATTCGGACTTCTGTCACTCGCCACAATGATGACAATCTGGGTCTCGTCGGGCGAATATTTGATGGCGTTGCTGACGATATTGACCAGCACCTGCTCCAGCAATACTTCATCTCCATAAATGAACACCGGATCATCAGGAAGTTCAACTTGAATGTTACGATGCGGACTGAATTCCCGAACTTGTGTCAGTACAACGCTGATTATATCTTCCACGTCACACCATTTCCGGTTCAGTTGCAACATGCCACTCTCCAGCCGAACCATACCTAAAAGATTTGTGACGAGACGATTCATACGCAAGGCTCCATCCCGAATGTTGCCTGTTAATTCTCTCCGATCCTCGGGTGTAAAAAGCGTATCATTCTCCAACAATCCTGTAGCCGAGCCGATAATGGCGGTTAGGGGCGTACGCAATTCATGAGAGACAGAATCCAGCAGCGCTGTGCGTATGCGCTCTGATTCAGCAGTAATCTGCGCTAATCTGGCCTCTTCCGCCAGCTTCACTCGGGCAATAGCACCTGCGGCCAGTCCTCCGCATGCCTCCAACAGACGAAGCTCTTCTTGCTGCTCATGAATCTCGCCAGCGTCCATGCTTACGGCGAGCACGCCATGAATCTGCTCCTCTGTGCGTAACGGCACGTAAAGTCCGGGAGATTCGCGCAGAGTAGATGATCCTTTACCGGCGATCTGTCCGTGATGATATACCCATTTGGCAATGGCAATCTCCGACTCTCCATCTCCCCAGCCATCCTTTTCCCCTTCTGATGCGGGTGCAGAAGAGCTTGTAACCAGCAGATCCCCCTGCCCATTCGGAAGATACACAGCTGCTGGCTTACCCAGGGTAAGCGATACTTGGGTTGCAATGTTAACCAGCAACGTATTCAGATCCGTAATAGCTGTCATCTGACGACTCAATGCGTACAGGGAGTTCGTCGTGGCCTCGCGTGCTTTTACCCTCTCCAACTGTTGTCGCAAACGACCTGCAAGACTTGCTGTCAGGATCGCTACTGCAAGATACACAACAAAGGAGATGAGATATCTCAAATCCTCAACCGTAAAGCTCAGATATGGCGGCACAAAGAAGAAGTCAAACATAATGACGCTAAAACTCGCGGCATATACAGCTGGCCCCATTCCCCAATACACGGCACTCACCAGGACGGGAAACAGATATATAAGCGCTACATTAACCAAATCACCACTCATGCCGATGGCATGAAGCAGTAAAGTTAGCAGCGTCACCCCGAGGGTCACCCATACATATGCCGGAACCCGTTTCCCGTGGGCTGCCTGCGTTTCTTTTTTTATTTGTTCAGACAATATCCATTCACATCCCGCTCAGTTCATAATCATAATCTGCAACGATTAATACATCCAGATGCCGCGACAAGCGTACAAGTCGGTTGACCACCGACCCTGAGCCGCGGTAGCCATTCAGCCACCACACCCGTCTTGCCTGCCCGACCACCAGCTGGGTTGCTCTTGCCCCCGATGCCTTTCTTGCCAAAATCTCAGGTACATCGCACAGCCTTGGACTGTGATGAATATGAAATTGGCCACCAAGCCGAATCGTCAGCTGCTCCAACGCTTCCAGATGGCACTTCACTTCGTCACTCATGGACTCACCGATGTGGATATGATGTACATGCCAGATGGCTTTTAGACGATAAGCCATGCGGAATCCGCGCCGGATCAGCCGCTCGGCATGACGATCACTGCTTACACATACAAAGACCGCTTCCTGTCTGCGCCAAGGTCCTCGAAGTGCAATTTTGGCCTGCTGTGTTTCAAGCCGTTCATCGACATCGTCCGCCAGTTCGCGCAGGGCAAGTTCTCGCAAGGCAATCAGATTACCGATTTTGAAGAAATTCGCAAGGGCTTGCTCGACCTTGGCAGTTGCATAGATTTTACCCTCCCTCATGCGCTGCCGCAAGGCCTGGGGCGCGACATCAATCAACTGCACCTCATCCGCCATCTGAATGATCCGATCGGGTACGGTCTCGCGGACACGAACACCGGTAATATGTTCAACGGCATCATTCAGACTTTCGAGATGCTGTACGTTCATTGTGGTAATCACCGAGATGCCTGCATTCAGCAGGAGCAGGACATCTTCATAACGCTTTTGCCGGACACTTCCGGGCACATTCGTATGCGCCAGTTCATCCACAAGCACCACTTCCGGACAAAGTTGCAGAATACCCTCCGTGTCCATCTCTTCCAGACGAGTCTCCTGATAAACGCGCTTCGCGCGAGGGATCACAGACAGGTGACCCATCTGCTCCACGGTTTCCGCCCTGCCATGTGTCTCCAGCAAACCGATTTGCACATCGATGCCCTTACGGAGCAAATCATTGCCTTCCCGAAGCATCATGTAGGTTTTGCCTACACCTGGTGCGGCTCCGATATATATTTTGAATGTACCGCGCTGAATCTGGCCAATCTGTTCCTTCATTTCCTGCTCGCTTAGTCTGCGGTATGTCAGCGACTCCACATCGTTAACTTTAGCCGGAACCACACGTTCACCCTCCCGGGCCGCTCGATCAGCAACCAGAAACAGATCGACACCACGTAATCTGCGCAGCAGCGAGTTAACAACGGACCCTTGCCACAGTTCCTGCCAGCGTGTACGCCGGGAGTGTCCCATCACAATCCGGGTAATCTGGTGCTCCATGGCGTAACGCGCCAGCGTAGACGGGATGTTGCGACGGTGTAATACGGACAGTTCCTCCATATGGCCGCCAAACTTCTCCACCAACTTGATCATATTGCGCCGAAATACGGTTGCCTCCTTGGTTAATGGCTGCTTCATATTCCGAAAAACCACGGCGCACAGATCACCATTCAGCCGTTTGGCAATCTGTTGTCCACGCCGGATATAGATGGAGCCATTCCAATGATATTGCGTGGACACCAGAATCCGTTCCATGATGCCTGTTGTGACGGTAATTCCCATCTCCTCCCGATGCTCACGCAGGGATTCATTCACCCCTTCTGCAACCAATCTCAGGGCCAGTTCGCGCAGAATACCCAGATTGCCTTGACGAAAAACTGCTTCTCCCTCATGCCCCTTCAGATGACCTTCTGCCAGACGGCTCAGTAAGGTTTCTGGTGTGACGTCTATCAGCTTCACTTCATCCGCAAGCTCCAATGTATCGGCAGGCACCGTATATTCTGCTGCGATCCCCGTAAGTTGTCGTGCCAGCTCTGTATAGCCTTCCAGCTCATACACATTCACCGTTGTCATGACACTGATGTTGTTTCGGAGCAAAAACTGAATATCCTCCAGCCGGGTAGCATACCGAGCACCTTCTCTGTTGCGATGTGCCAAACCATCCACCAGTACAACCTCCGGATTACGCGCCAATAGTGCATCCAAGTTCAGATCCTTCATCTCTACATCATCACTCTGGCGTACCCAGTGAATGCTTGGAATCCTTTCGAGTGCCCCAAGTTGCTCCACCGTTTCCGGTCTACGCATCGTGGAGACGGCGCATATGACCACATCAATGCCCTGTTGGCGTAACGTGTTCCCTTCCCGCAGCATGTGATACGTCTTGCCCGATCCGCTGACTGGGCCGATGTAGATTTTGAGCGTACCCTGCTGAAGCTTCGTAATCATCTTCAGCATCTCTTCCGGTGATTTGCGCTTGAAGCTGTCTTCCATCCGTCCTCTCCCCCTTTCTTGTTTACTATGAAGATAAAAATGGAGAAAGCCCCTCCCGATATATCGTGAGCAGGCTAATATGTTCGTTCGTTACTTCAGTTCTGCTGTCAGCGCCAGATTCAGAGCCGTTACATTCACACGAGGTTCCCCGAATATACCCATCTGACGACCTTCCGTCTGCTCTTTTACAAGTTGCATAAGCTGCTGTTCACTAAGCCCTGTAGCTTTGCTAATTCGCGGCATCTGTGCCTCAGCGGCTTCGGGAGAGAGATCCGGGTCAAGTCCAGAGCCTGAACCCGTCACGAGATCAGCAGGGATCTGCTTCAATCCCGGATTTTCCTGCCTAAGCTGAGCAATCTTTTCTTTCATCTCGCCGATATACTCCTCTGAGGCTACAGCGCGATTGGAACCGGCCGAAGCCGTTGGATCATAATTGGCATTTGATGCCCGGGGCTGGAACAGCCCCGGCGATTGGATTTCCTGCGCCAGCAGGGACGAGCCGATGATTTTCTCATTTTGCGTAATCAGACTGCCGTTCGCCTGCGCAGGAAAGAGAAGTTGAGCTACGCCAGTCGTTACGAGAGGATAGATTAGGCCACATATCAGCATAAGCACAACGGATAACCGTACGGCGGTCAAGAACATGTTCATACAGATCACTTCCTGATTTCATTAGGATAGAAGGACAATATTGATATGGGTTGTTATCTCGTTAAAAAAATCCCGACAGAACCATGTCAATCAGCTTAATGCCGATGAAAGGTACAATCACACCACCTACGCCATAGATGAACACATTGCGACCAAGCAGTCGTTCGGCTGACATCGCCCGATACTTAACCCCTTTCATCGCGATGGGAATAAGCAGCGGAATAATAATAGCGTTGAAGATGAGCGCCGACAGGATCGCGGACTGCGGCGAAGCCAGATTCATAATATTCAGCGCCTGAAGCTGCGGCATAGCGAGAATGAACATGGCTGGAATGATCGCAAAATACTTCGCGATATCATTGGATATCGAAAAGGTTGTCAGTGCGCCGCGTGTAATCAGCAACTGTTTGCCAATGGAGACAACCGACAATAACTTAGTCGGGTCGGAATCCAAGTCAATCATGTTGGCCGCTTCTTTGGCCGCCATGGTGCCCGAATTCATCGCCAGGCCCACATCGGCCTGCGCCAGAGCAGGAGCATCATTGGTACCGTCGCCCGTCATGGCGACAAGTTTGCCCTCCTGCTGCTCTTTTTTGATCGCCGCAATCTTGTCCTCGGGCTTCGCTTCGGCAATAAAATCATCCACGCCCGCTTCCAGCGCTATGGTTGCTGCGGTCAGCGGATTGTCGCCTGTACACATAATGGTCTTGATGCCCATGGCGCGCATCTCAGCGAACTTCTCCTTCAGCCCTGGCTTCACAGTGTCTTTCAGATAGATCACACCGTAGATTCGTTCATCGATGGCCACAGCAAGTGGCGTACCTCCAGCCTTTGCAATACGATTTGCAATCTCATCCAGATCACCAGGTATGCTACCTCCTGAGGAAGTAATATATCTTTTGATCGCATCCACCGCACCTTTGCGGATCTTCATTCCGCTACTCAGATTCAGACCGGACATCCGGGTCTCTGCCGTGAATTCCACATTTTCCGCATTGGCATACTCCGTCTCAGACCAACTTTGGCCTTGTTTGCCTCCCAATTCCACAACAGAACGCCCTTCCGGGGTCTCATCTCGCACAGAAGCCTGTAAAGCAGCCCGCGTCATCTCTGATGAAGTAATGCCCTGAACTGGAATGAATTCAGATGCCATACGGTTTCCGTATGTGATCGTCCCCGTTTTGTCCAGAATCAACGTATCGATATCCCCGGCTGCTTCCACCGCTTTACCCGACATGGCGAGCACATTAAACTGCGTAACACGGTCCATCCCGGCAATACCAATGGCCGATAACAATCCACCAATTGTGGTTGGGATCAGGCAGACGAGCAGTGCGATCAATGTCGCCAGATCCAGTCGAATACCCAGGTAATTCGCCATTGGAACCATCGTGAGTATGACAATCAGAAAAATCAGAGTTAATACGGCGAGCAGGGTTGTCAGCGCGATTTCGTTTGGTGTTTTCTGGCGCTGTGCCCCCTCAACCAGAGAGATCATTCGGTCAAGAAATGACTCCCCCGGATCGGTCTGAACACGCATGACGATGTAGTCGGACACGACACGTGTCCCCCCGGTAACGGAGGAGAAATCTCCCCCTGCTTCCTTGATGACCGGGGCGGATTCTCCCGTAATGGCCGATTCATCAATGGAGGCCAAGCCTTCCATAATCTCACCGTCCGTCGGGATCAGTTCACCAACTTCCACACGGACCATATCGCCTTTTTTCAACTGGGTCGAAGACACTTGCCGGATTGTTCCATCCTTCTGCACCAGATTGGCCAGGGTGTCCGACTTCGTCTTGCGTAACGTATCCGCCTGAGCCTTACCTCTGCCTTCTGCAAGTGCCTCCGCGAAGTTGGCGAACAGCAGCGTGAACAGCAAAATGAAAAACACGGCAATGTTGTACCCGCACCCAGCCTCGGATGCGGTGAATAGATCGGGATTGATGCAGAGTAAGAGCGTAATGAATGTACCAACCTCGACAATAAACATGACCGGATTTTTGATCATGAACATCGGATTTAGTTTCTTGAACGCATCGAGTGAAGCCTGAAGTATCATATCCTTGCTTAACGACCGTTTCGATCCGGGATCACGTTGAATATTACCTCGGTTGTTATCCGGCTCATTGCCCTTCGTTCTAAACATTTCTGTATCCATGTGTTGCATCGTCTGCTCCTTCTTTCGTTCGACTGCATTCATCGTGCACTGCCACCTCCGTACGTTACGTCCTTATACCAATTCCTCTGTTGCTCCCCTGTCATATTTCTCATTGAATCATTGCCAGATGCTCTGCGATCGGTCCAAGGGCAAGCGACGGGAAGAACGTAAGCGCACCAACTACAATGATCATCATGACCAAAATGCCAGCAAATAGAGGTGTGTGTGTCCGCAACGTGCCCGTAGTTACAGGCACAACCCGTTTGGTGGCGAGTGAACCCGCAATAGCCAGCATGGCGATCATCGAAACGTACCTTCCCAGCAGCATAACGATACCAATCGCGATGTTGTAAAAGTCTGTATTGGCATTTAGTCCTGCAAAGGCCGATCCATTATTGGCTGCACCCGAGGCAAAAGCATAGAGAACTTCGGTCAGGCCATGCATCCCCCCGTTCGAGATGGACGCAACGGTTTCGGGCCGCATAAGCGCGATTGCCGTTGGCCCCAGAATAATCAAAGGATGAATGAGCAAGGCGATGGATGCGAGCTTCATTTCTTTGCCCTCGATTTTTTTGCCCAGAAACTCAGGTGTCCGTCCCACCATTAATCCACAGATAAACACAGCCAGAATCACATACAGCAGTCCGTTGATCAGTCCTACCCCTTTGCCCCCAAACACGTTATTGAGCATCATCTGAGCCAGTGACACAAGACCTCCAAGCGGAGTGAGCGACTCGTGCATATTGTTGACTGAACCTGTTGTAGCCGCCGTCGTGACCGCTGTGAATAAGGCCGACTCCGGTATGCCGAACCTAACCTCTTTCCCCTCCATATTGCCTTGAAGACCTACTGCATCCAGCGCGGGTACACCGCGATATTCGGAGACAAATACGGTGGTCAACATCACTAGGAAAAGAAAACTCATCGCTGCGAACAATGCCCAACCCTGCTTCCGGTTATTGACCATCAAGCCGAAGGCGTATACCAGTGCAGTGGGTAACAGCATCATACAGACGATATGCACCAGATTGCTCAGGGCCGTCGGATTCTCGAATGGATGTGCAGCATTGGTTCCAAACCAGCCGCCACCATTCGTTCCGATGTGTTTGATCGACTCCAGTGAGGCGACCAGTCCACGTGAGATCGTCTGCTGCGCGCCTTCCAGCGTGGTTGCGTTCACCGCTCCCGCGAGTGTCTGAGGCACCCCCTGGAACACGAGGAACAAGGCCACGATGAAGCTCAGCGGTAAAAAAATTCTCGTAATCGACCGTACAAGGTCGACGTAAAAGTTCCCCAGTTCATCCCGGCGGCCTATCAGCCCGCGAATGAACACAATAGCCACTGCAAATCCCGTTGCTGCCGACGTAAACATCGGAAACGTCACGGCCAGCATCTGTGACAGATACGACAAGGCGTTCTCGCCCGTATACGACTGCCAGTTCGTGTTGGTCATGAAGGATACGGCCGTATTAAATGCCTGCGCCGCTGGCATATTGCCGATGCCATCCGGATTGAGCGGTAAATACTTTTGCAGCCGTAGCACCAGAAACATCAACACCAACATTACAAAGTTGGAGAGGAGAACAGCCGTGAGGTACTTTTTCCACCCCATCGATTCGTTCTCGCGTACTCCCATTACTCGATAGAGCAGTCGCTCCGGTCCGCCAAAAATCCGATCCAACCCCGTTCGCTGTCCATCAAACACGTTCACTATATATTTTCCCACCGGTTTCACCAGCAGTAGGATGATAAGTAGCGTCACCGCTACTTGCACTACACCGATACCCATATCCGCATTTCCTCCCTATTCGACGTTCACTTGTTCGTGCATTACGCACATTGTCAGCATCAGAATTTCTCCGGCTTCACCAGCACATAACCGAGATATATCACCAGTGCGAGTACAATCATGCCGATGACAATCATTTGGCATCCCCCTCTCTACCCTCAAGCCTTCTCGCAGAATTTCACGAATCCCCAAAACACCGCAAACAGCAGCACAACCAATCCAATCATCGTGGCATCATTCACCATGTGCCCTTCCTCCCTCTCGCTACCGTTCTCTGCACCTGCTACATGTAAAATCGTAATATGAAACGCTGTAAAAAAGGGGTAAAGAAATGCCTCCATGGGTGTAAAAAAAACGTAAAAAAGACCCGCTCTCCTCAGCAATGGGCTGAAAAGAACGGGTCTATAAGATTTACTATTTATCCAAATGGATTCTGTGCCCACTGCAATAATCTCTTTTTTGTGATTTTGCCATGAGAGGTATGATGGATGACTTGCCCCTGATCGAGCAGAAGTACCTGGGGTGACTCATGGTGAACCTCTGTTTCCTCTGCAATATGGCGGGACAACGAACGATTTTCAATCACTTTGACGATGCGGTAGTCCATAGGTTGTTTGGGATCTGATGCATGGGTGCCTACAAACGCCATAAACTCTCTGTACGCTCTCGCACTGGTTGGACAAGTCGTGCTGTGTTTCAGGATAAGCACCGGATGATCCTGCGAGCAATGCAGCGCGTCTTCCCAGTCATCTGGTTTGTGCAATTCCCGGACATGCTCGCTGAGCATATGTTCCGAGTCTGACCCTGCACGTTTGCTAACCACCGAACCAATCACAATGCCAAGCGCCACGCCAAAAGCAATCCCGAGTCCAAGCTGCTGTGTAGCCGTACCAATGCTGACTCCCATGGCAACACCTATAGCAAGCCATACAGCTTGATGATTTACCTTCTTCTCCATGCATATCTTCCCTTCATGATATATGTATATCAAGGCTATATAAGTTCAACTAATCATTTACACAATAACGGAGAGGACAGAAAAAACCTGAAAAAGCGAAGCTAAAAGTTTTCTGCAAGAAAGCTACTTCGGGAGCATAAGCTTCGCGTTTATCACCGGATTTTCCCTTAGTAAAAGGGAATCGAAAAAATCTGGGGATAACAGCGATTGGAAGGTTGTTCTGTCATCGTAGTGTCTGTGTAAATAATCTTTAGTTCAACATATATAGTAACAACTTCCCACCATATATTCTGATCAAATTATAGCATAGGCCTCTGTGAGCAGGCTTTGATAATCTTCATCTTCGAGTACAGATTTCAGCGTTTCGATTTATGCAAAATGCTCATTTGTGATACACTGGTTGTAATTTGGAAACGATGAACATGAAGAATGGATTGGAAGGGCGGAAATTCCATATGACATACGCATTTATGATTGAACCGCAGGATTTTATTGCGCTGGATAACGAAGATGAACTGATTGAGAAATGTCAGGAGTGGGGCCTGCTTTCCGGTAAAGCGACCAAACTCAAAACGTTCTATTATAAAGGAAACGGATTAAACATGCCGTGCACCATCATTGGATATGTCGATCACATGGCAGCCGTTATTCAACTGGATAATGGTCAAAAGCATTGTATTCACCCGTCTTATCTGAAGGAAATGCAAGCGTCCAGTTACAGTGCCAGAAGCATAAGTAATGCCGGGTCAGATCGCAGCACAGAATCGACAACTTCGGATACAGTCGTACCAGTTACCCCTGCTGAACTTACGCAAACTCCAGATGCCTTGGTTAACCTGGATGAAATTCCGCCGGATCTGGATGATTCGGACGACACGGACACAGATGAATTCTCCTCGGGGATGAAGGGTGATCCGGATGGGCTTGTAGAAGAGTATGTTGGACCTCAGTCTGGAGCAACCAGTGAAGCCAAACCCAAAGCCAAAACAGCAAGCAAAGCTAAGAGCGTCAAGATTGATCTGCCCGAAGGCAAAGTGAAGATGAGTGCCGTTGTCAAAGAATTCACCACCGTACCGAATCATTTCTCTGACAATGATGATGAAGTCATCATCTACGAAGCAGTTACCATAACGGAGCCAGACGTCATCGATGTTGGGGAAGCCTGGTCCAGCCACAGTGCTACGGTTAAGAAACAGGAACTGGAAGTGGGAGATGTTATCACGTTTGAAGCGAAAATTATCAAGAAGAAGCTGACACGTAACCCGGTTCCCTATAAAATCAACAATCCTTCCAAGATTCAGAAGGAAGACTAATCAAGGAAGATTAATCACGAGTCATTACAAAAAAAAGCAAAAAACCTCCACAACTGCTCAAAGCAGACCGCGGAGGTTTTTGCCATTTGAAGTTTATATTAGTGAAGAGTACACTCTTAAGCTTGTCCCGGCGTAGCACTGATCTGAAACTGTACGCCAAACTTATCGACAACCGAACCGTAGGCTGGACTCCAGAACGTTTCTTGTATCGGCATTTTCACTTCGCCACCGTCTTGCAACTGGTTGAAAATCGCTTTGGCTTCATCCGTCGTATCCGTGTTCACAGTAACCGTAACATGATTACCTACAGTGTACGGCATACCTGGAAACGTATCAGACAACATTAATACTGAGCTACCAATCTGCAAAGAAGCATGCATAATACGGTCTTTCGCTTCTGGCGGGATGGGGTGATTCGGGTCAGATGGACCGTCGCCAAATGTTTGAAGCGCGAGCACTTCGGCTCCAAATGCCTTTTGATAAAAATCTACCGCTTCACGTCCATTACCGTCTGTAACCAGATACACATTCAAGCTGATCGACATGCGTTCTTCATCTCCTTGGGCTCTTGTAATTATACGATTCACGCCACTTGCGACATGAGTATATATGAACAGGTTGTCCTTTGACAAGCGTATATTTCTGCACTCATCACTGCGGACCTTTACACGATTAGGGTTACCAACATATTCTTAATCCATCCCTCGCTCCACTACTTCTTACGCTTGCGTATATAATAGAGAGCAGTGATCAGAACACCCGGAACCAGTGCTGCAAAACTGGCATAGATCAGACACCATTTCAACAGGGTAAATAGCGGAGTGAGTTCAGCAAGCACAGACGTACGTTCAGGATAACGATACATGATCAGGGATGCACCTATATTTTCAAGCATGTCCATAACCCAACCTAAGATCGGAATCAGATTCACCCAACGCCAGCGACTCTTTACCGGAAGCACACGATAGAGTATCGATAACAGAACAACTAAGAGGGACAGATAGGCCAAAGGCCATATGAGATCAAATGTGAACCGTGCCTGAATATAGGCGCTTCGCCCTGCTTCTCCATACTGCTCAGCCATCTGATAAAGATCATCCGCCGTGTACAGAAACGATGAATCCGGGGACTGTCCACCACCTGTGGCTTCCTCCGACTTTGCCGCCTGCGAGGGCAGAATGAATGCAATAAAACAGGCAAAAACAACAACCGCAGCTGCAAACCATTTCCAATTCACCCGCTGATAGAACCAATTTGACACTTTATTCAGCACGTTCCGTCCCCTTTCAGATAAAAAAAAGACCACTCTCCCGAATCCTATCGGTAAAATGGTTGTGTTCAATCCTATGAAGTTATCGAGCTTGAACGATGTTATCTATTTCACTTTTCAATAAGAGGTATCGGTGAACACTTCTCATGATCGGGACCTTCGTTAGTTTGTTCTTGTCCACGTACAGTTTCATCTGGTCTTTGGTCAAACCAAGCAAACTTCCAGCTTCCGATACCGTCAATACTACCTCTGGGTTCGTAGCATTAAACGTCCTCTTTACTTTCTGATTCCAGTCCTCGAATACCTGCATAGATCAGTGACATCTCCTATCCATAGCCAGTTATTATCAGGCTGAATATATCCAGTATACCACACTTGTGCTGCTCGTAACTTAATCCTTGCGCAGAACCATATTCTGATAGGCATATTTCCTGCTTGACCCTGACGTTAACTCGAGGGTTTATACTGGCTTCAGGAGGGGATTAGCATGAGTATGTCACCTGAACATGTAACCAAGAAACGACGCAGCAGTGGAATATCCATTATTGGAATGAGTTGGTTGACGATGACATTGGGTCTGTTTTTTGCTACACTCGCAGGGGAGTTTGTCAGCACTATTGGTGTTGCTGAATGGATGGTTCATCTCATCCAGGCTGTTGTCATTATTAGTATCGTCTTGCCCGTACTATTCGTCATTCGAAGACACTTCCATATGAAGTCCATTCTTCTTCCTCTGACAGGAAAAAGCATAATTCACTTGCTCTTTGGCGCATTATTTGCCACTTCTCTGGCCTTCATCGGGTTAGCGATAGCTAGTATGAACAACTGGATTACGATTACGGAGTGGCACTTCTCAGCCGAGTTCTTGCTTGCTGTTGCACTTAATAGTTGTATTGCTTTCTTGTATGAAGCTTTGCCAGAGGAACTATCCATGCGAGGCATGGTCTATGATGGATTACGCTCCAGACTGCGACTTCCTGTGTTTTTCGCTTATGTAACTCAAATCATACTCTTTCTGCTGGTTCCGATGAGTGTCAGCCTATTGCAAGAGCTCGTCGGTATGGATGCCGGAAACCGGATAACCTTGGATTATATGATCCTACTCTTGACCTATGGAATTACGTTACAGCTTCTGCGCAGTTTGACCGGTTCTCTATGGGCCTCCATCGGATTTCATATCGCTTACCTGGAAGTAGCCAGATTCGTTGTTATGCCAGGTGATAGACCGGCATTGTTAAGCTATACCGCGCAAGATAACGGGTTGGCCGAAATATTTATTTTGTATATGATGATAATCTTCGTCGGTGGGATCATTCTGGCGGTGCTCAATGCATGGCGCTGGTGGAGAATACATAAATCATGAGGGAGGGATCTGCCTGTTGTATACCGTTGGACAACTATCCAAACATACCGGAGTATCCATCCGAACACTGCATTATTATGAGAAGCTGGGTTTACTGCGACCGGCCCGTAATGAGAACAATCAGTATCGCTTATATGGTGAAAAGGATATTTTACGACTTCAGCAGATTACCATTCTGAAGAAAATGCATTTTAAATTGAATGAGATTGGAGAATTCCTTGATCAGGATGCTACTCGCTCTGAACCAGAGAGTAATCTCACTTTATGGAATAATACGTTGGAACAACAACTGGCCGTCGTTAAGGAACAGCAGGAGAGATTAAGCAAGGTCGAGCATCTTCTTTTTTCAACTATATATGCCATCAGAGCCTCCGGTAAAATCAGTCTGGATGAGATGCTGGGTTTCATCCGTGAACTGGATCAACCTCCGGGCAAGTTCCGTCAAGATGTTTTTACACCTGAAGAAATGGAATCGTTACCTCTGAATAATCAGAACAATTCAATATCCATGGAATGGGCTGATATTCTTAAAGATGTTCATACATGCAAGATGGAACCTCCGGATTCCGAAGCCTCACGGTTACTGGCCATCCGAATCTCTGATTATGCTGAAAGGGCTTTTCAAGGGAATGCAGAATTGGCAGAAAAATATTGGGATTATATCACCCCAGGGGATGATCGGTCAGCTCGTGTATATGGTATGACAACGGAAACCATGCGTTACATCGAAATGATCCTGGACCGATGGACAGTCCAGAATCCTAATGATCAAAAATAAGAGCCACTTCGAAAAGTGGCCCTTGATCCATTCCCTTATTATGTTTCATCATGCTTCGTTACGCCTCTTCCCAGAAGCGGCGCAGGTTGTCCATGGCGATTTTGGATGCGGATTTGCATTCCTCCATGCCTTCGAACTCCACCGTAATGTTTCCATCATAGCCGGAGTCTTTGATCAGCTTTACAATTTTACGAATTGGAATGTCACCTTGTCCAACGATGGCCCCACGCAGGAAGTTACCGTTGGCCGTCGTAAACCATTCACCCTCACCTGGATGCTCATCATAAGGACGGAAGTAAAAATCTTTGAAGTGGACCAGAGAAGCGTACGGCAGATTTTTCATGACACCAATGATCGGATTCTCATCCACACACATGAAGTTTCCAATATCGAGTGTTGTTTTGAAGTTCGGACGATCCACAGCATGCAGTACACGCTGCACCCGGTCACTCGCCTGCACACTGAAGCCGTGATTCTCAATGGTTGTCGTGATGTCAAACTGCGCGGCGTAGTCCGCAATGATCTGGCTTCCCCGCACCATCAGCGGCAGATTTTGCTCAAACCAGGTGATGGTCATCTTCTCCTTTGG
Organism: Paenibacillus sp. FSL P4-0176; assembly: GCF_037975265.1. Lineage (NCBI taxonomy): Bacteria > Bacillati > Bacillota > Bacilli > Caryophanales > Paenibacillaceae > Paenibacillus > Paenibacillus sp. FSL P4-0176. The sequence continues at coordinate 261,175 of NZ_CP150242.1, read as the reverse complement.
CAGGGTAAACGCCGTGACGTCATGACGCAGATGTTTTACACCCATCCGGTGTACGACATCCACATGTCTTTTGACCCGAGCCATCTCCTCTTCAAACGCCTCTTCCGTCTCCTGCACGAAGTTCGCTGGCATTGAGTAGTTGGACAGTTCAATACCCGCAGACGCTGCCCGTTCCCGAATCGCATCCGCCAGATCGTGATTATCCTCCACGGTATAACCGTAAGGTACCATCTCCATATGCTCGCCGCCGTTCGCCGCAATCCAGTCGATCACATCCAGCACCGTCATCTCACCCGAATTCAAATCGTTCAACAAACTATACGTGCTCAGGCCCACTTTCATCTGCTCAGCTCCCTATCGATATTGTTGGATAAATTGAACCGCTTTGCGAATGTCCTGCTCCGGTTGATGGCCTACTTCACGTTCAATCGTCAGATAACCGGTGTAACCAATCTCCTGAAGCGCTGCAAAGTATCCATCAAAATCAACGCCACCCTCACCCAGAGGAACCTCGCGGAAGAAGGTTCCGGAAGAGACCATCTCGGCAATCTTATCGTGATCCATAGGGGCATAACCGACTGCTCCGTATACGTCTCGTGGGTCAACTTCCTTCAGCCGCACACCATCCTTCACATGGGTATGTACGATGTAATCCTTGAGCAGATGAACACCCCGCGCCGGATCATCTCCGGTCACCATCACCATATTCGCCGGGTCAAAATTCACCGATACTCCGTTGGTCGATAACGTATCCAGGAATCCTTTCAAGTCAGCAGCCGTTTCCGGTCCTGTCTCAATGGCAAAGTATGCGCCAACGCTTTTGGCGTATTGGCCCAACTCCTCACAAGCAGCATGCAGCGCAGCGTAGACTTCCGATGAAGGGTCGTGTGGAACAATACCGATATGTGTTGTGACGATGTTGGTGCCCAGATCCAAAGCGAGATCCACGATCCGCTTCGACTTCTCCACTTTCCACGGATTATCTTCCTTGACCTGAAACCCATGTCCACCCAGATCGCCAACCAGTGCTGAAATTTCAAGACCCAGAGAATCGATGTAACCCTTTAACTCTTTGCGCGCCGCAGGTGACAAGTTTTCAGGGTCCATCTCTCCCTTGACGGCGTAGATCTGCACACCTTCTGCACCTACGTCTTTGGCTTTGTTCAACCCTTCCCGTACACCTACGCCAAAGCTATCCACGATGACACCGATCTTATTCGTTAATTTCATGTCATACCTCCTGTGATTGAGTGAGTAACTCTACGTTCTCATGTAAATGTAAGGTTCGACTCATTACTGATATCAACAAGTTTCACCGACTTGATCTCATACGGTTTGAATGTCAGTTCAATTGTGCCGTTTGAACAAGCCAACGGATGGATCTCATCCTCCAGAAGATTAATGATGGACGCTTTGATTTCCTTTTCAGCCCACTGAACCTGCACCGTTTCCCGACCTCCTGATGATTCGTAGAAACGCAGCACCGTTCCCGAGCCGTCTTCCGCGGGCTTGATTGCGTCCAGAATGACATGCTCACTGTTGAACTGAACCCAAACGTGTTCAGCTGGCAAGTGACCCGAAGACTGACTCGCTGCCACAACCTCCACCGGATGATTAAGCTCCATCGCCCGGCGAACGACGGCGGCTTGTCGCCAATCGCCCTGATGGGGCAGGATAGAATACGTGAATTCATGATCGCCCTGATCGGCATGTTCATCCGGCCATTTCGGGGCACGAAGCAGGGACAGGCGGATCGTCCGATCCTTGATGTCATACCCGTACTTGCAATCATTCAGCAAACTCACACCGCTGTTGCCCTCCGAGATATCCGCCCAACGATGTCCACAGACCTCGAACTGCGCCTGCTCCCAACTGGTGTTGTTATGAGTTGGACGCTCCAACGCTCCAAACGGAATTTCATAAGCCGCTTTGGCTGCCACCAGGTCCACCGGAAATGCCACCTTGAGCAGTTTATGGCTCTCATTCCAGTTCACTTTTGTACGGAAATCAACACGCCGCTGGTAACGATGCAAAATGATATCCTGACTGATCTCCGATTGATTCAACTTCCAGACAAAGCGTAGTACATCTCGCGTAGCCCCGCGCTGTACAATCTCTCTGGAGATCAACTGCACCGCACCAGCTCGCTGGGATTCAAATCGTGGATCGATATCCCATGCATCCCAGTACGTCGGTTTGTCGTGGAAAAACTGCCACTCATTCGCCCGATCACCAGGCTTCAGCCAGTCACGTCCTACCGTTTTGTCATACCATCGAGTGATCTCTCCCAAGTTATTAAACTCAAGCGTGTAAAATTCAGTTTCCCACGTGGAAGGGAAGGATTTTTCTTCCCTTACTGGAAGGATAACATCCGATGCTTCGCGCAGCCATATGGTTGTATACCCAAAAGCAGGAATCGACGGAACATGCACGAGCAACGTATACTTGTCTTCCTTTTGTTCAAGATCACAGGCCAGACGGTCTCCTTGACGATCAAATGCTGCCATCCTGGCGAGGTGGGCATCCCCTGTAATGGTGATATTTTCTCCACGTTCCCAGCCAAGGCTGTTGAATATAATGTAGGGAAGACCATCAACTTCATCTGTAGCAATGTTCTCCGCAAGGGTATCCAGCGTTTCCCGCAGTGCGGATGTACCCAGTGCAAATACCTTCGTGTACTCCTCGGTGGACGTTACGTAAACTTCTGGAATCGACGTTCCCGGAATAATGTCATGGAATTGGTTGAGCATAATCAACTTCCAGCCTTCATCCAGATCATTCTTCGTGTGCGCGCCGTAAGCCCCGGCAAATTGCCCCCAGATTTCCGCTTCCCGATATAATACCTCTGCCTTACGGTTGCTACGTTTGTTCCTCGCATGAGTTGTATACGTTCCGCGATGCAGTTCCAGATACAAGTCCCCGTGCCATTTCGGCAACGTCGGATTATTTAATGATATGTCTTCAAAAAAAGCCCCTGCTGTGCTGAATTTACTGATTGGCTGCCCCACCATCAAGTGGGATCGCTCCGCAAACTCCACCATCTCATTCGTCACGCCGCCACCACCATCGCCATGTCCGTAAAGCAACATTTGCTCAGGGTGAACATCCTTTTGTTTAAATGATTGCCAATGTTCATCCACATCTTTGGGACGCGTATGCTCATTCACCCCATGGTTCAGATACGCAAGCACCGAAGTACCATCAATGCCCACCCAGTCGAAGAGGTCATACGGAAACGCATTGGTATCATTCCAATTCAGCTTGGTGGTCATAAAATAAGGAATATCCGCAAGCTTCAGCATCTGCGGCAAAGAAGCACAGTAGCCGAAGGTATCCGGTAGCCACTCGATGTTGGAGCGCTTGCCAAATTCCGCCTGGTAGAAGTTCTGTCCATACAGAATCTGCCGAACCAACGATTCTCCACTCGGAATATTCAGATCCGGCTCCACCCACATGCCTCCAACCAATTCCCAGCGTCCTTCGGCAATGCGGGCTTTAACACGCTTGTACAGCTCCGGGTAATTATCCTTCACGAAGGCATACAACTGCGGCTGGCTCTGGGAATACACAAAATCCGGGTACGTGTCCATCAACGTACACATGGTCGAGAACGTGCGACTGGACTTGCGAACCGTCTCACGTACAGGCCACAGCCAGGCAATATCAATGTGGGATTGTCCAACCAGATGCATGAAGCCACTTCGATACTCCTCCGGATCTTCCTGCTGTACCGACTGTACTAATCCATGTTCGAAGTTCTGTATCCAGGCTGTATCACTCCAGCGATTCGGGTCATTGTACATGTCATCCATCACCTGATGAATGGCTTGAACAAGTGCCATCCGCTTGGGTTCCTTCTCGTTATATGCCCGGAGCGACTCGGTGAGTACCGTAACGCTGTACATCAGGCTCTGCAATGGCTGATTAACATAAACCAGTGCTGCCCGAATGCCCTGAATAGGCGGCTGAATAACGGCTTGTCGGTTGAGTGGATCCTGCGGCTCCGGAATCGGATCGTAGAGTTCAATCTCCAACTGCGGCGTATCCCCTACCCGACTTCTTGGCAAGGGTACGAACCCGTGATTCCGGTCCAGTCCGTGATACGGCATGCCATTCACCTTCAGCAGCCCTTCTCCTCCAGCCTCGAAGATCAGCCCAACAGCTTGATCTTGCCATTCCGCCGGAATCTCCACACGATTACTCAGAAAATACGTCGTGCCGTGTACGCTTTTCAGCGGATTCAAGCTTTGCATGGCCTTGTCTGCCTGCTCATCTTTATTTACTTCTGCCTGTTCGTACTCGTATTCCCCTGGCCGAATGTATCTGGCCCTCTGCATCTCCCACGCTGGAAGCTCGATCGTATCCAGCCATTGTCGCTGTTTTAGATCTTCGATGAATCGCTGAATTCGAATCATACCTGCACCTCCACCTTCTGGATGTGCAGACTGCAGGCGGTCCAATCCATAGAATTGCGGCCAACCATGAGCCTGAATTCACCCGGTTCTACGACAGACTGGAGACGAGAGTCGATCAGTGCGAGATGTTCTTTTTGCACAGGGAATGTAACGGTCTGAGTCTGTCCTGGCTCCAGATGGATTTTACGAAAACCCTTAAGTGACATTTCAGCCCGCGTAACCGAAGCCGACACATCCGTGATGTACAACTGCACAACCTCGCTTCCCGATACCGCTCCGGTATTCGTGACTTCAACCATCACCTGTGCTTCATCATCCGGGCCGATCACATCCGGTATAACTCTTACATTCTCGTATTTGAATTCGGTGTAGCTCAGTCCATATCCAAACGGATACTGCGGCGCCAGATCCATCTCCAGATACCGCTTGCCACGAGTGCGTTTGGCATGATAATAGACCGGAAGTTGCCCAACATGCTTGGGAATGGAGACGGTAAGACGACCCGATGGATTCACATCGCCAAACAGAATATCCGCAATCGCGTTACCACCTTCCTGTCCGGGGTACCACGCTTCCACAATGGCATGGACATGCTCATCAATCCAAGGTTCAGCAATGGGGCGGCCGTTAATATACATCACGATAACGGGTTTCCCGAGCTTATGTACTTCCTGCACCAGCTCCAATTGAACACCCATGAGATTCAGGGAAGCCCGGTCAATGCCCTCGCCACACTCCATGTCGTTCCATGGATCATCGGTCACCACTGAAGCACCTGTCCGCAAGTCTATGGTACCTTCACCAAAATCGCGGGCGCTGGACCCGCCCATCACCATCACGATGGCATCTGCCTGTTCCGCACAAGCCAGCGCTTGCGCAAAGCCCTCTCTGGAGTCGCCTTTAATCCGGCAGCCAGGCGCGTACAGCACCTGACCCGAATCCGCGCCAAGCTTGCGCGTAATGCCATCCAGTACGGTGACGATCTGCTCTCTCGGTTGTGGCGAGGTATAGTCCCCAAGTTGGTTATAGATATGGTTTGCGTTCGGACCAATGACGGCCAGCTTCGTGCCTGTTTTGGCAAGCGGAAGAGTATTTCCCTCATTTTTCAGTAAAACAATCCCCTCTTGTGCAACTTCCCTCGCCAGCTGTGTATGGTCTTCACATCCGATGACCTGTTCTGCAAAGTCAGGATCTACGAAAGGTTGTTCAAACAGACCAAGTCTGAATTTCATCTCTAGCACTCGCCACACAGCCAAGTCCAGATCCTTCTCTTCGATCATTCCCTGCTCAAGCGCCTGACCAAGATGTTTGCGGTACATGTACCCGGACATCTCCATGTCTACACCTGCCTGAAGGGACTGTGCCACGGCCTGCTCCCCGTTCTCGGCGGTGTTATGTCCATGAACCAGCATCTGAATGGCACCAAAATCAGTAATCACAAACCCATCAAAACCCCACTGCTCGCGCAGAAGGTCATTCAGCAGATACGTACTGGACGTGCAAGGTACGCCATCAATTTCGTTATATGCGGTCATCACGGAGCAAGCTCCGGCTTCCACTGCCTTTTTGAACGGCAACAGATCTATTTCATGTAATTCACGTAAGCCCATATGAACTGGAGCAGCATTGCGCCCACCCTCCGAGCTGCCATAAGCCGCAAAATGCTTGAGTGTCGCGACAATTGTCTGGTTGGAATCAAGGCGGTCACCCTGTAGTCCCTTCATGGCTTCTACTGCGAATTCACCGATTAGGTATGGATCTTCGGCAAAACATTCCTCCGTCCGTCCCCACCTCGGGTCACGTACGACATCCAGCACCGGGGAATACGTTGCCGCTCCACCCTGGCTCCGGGTCTCCACAGCGATGGCTTCACACATCTTGCGGTACAACTCCATATTCCACGTGCTGCCCACTGTTAACGGTACCGGAAAAACTGTTGCCCCGATCGCCATATGCCCGTGGGAACACTCTTCCCCAAACAAAATGGGTATGCCCAGCCGGGAATGCTCCATGGCATACTGCTGAATGACATTTGTGGCAACGGCCCCCTGCCGTGGGGTAAGCCCCGTTTCCAGCGTCACTTCGGTCCATGGATCGGCCCGAAGCACACCGTACAGAGAACCGACACCACCCTGTTCCATGTACGCTTTGAACTCTTCCGTCACCTGTACTGTACCATCAGCTGCTTTATCATACGTCTTCCATCCCATCGGCTGAATGAGTTGTCCAATCTTCTCTGCCGTTGTCATCCGTCCGATCAGATCCTGAACCCGCTCCTGAATGGGAAGCGAAGCATCTTTATAGTCCATATGCACATTCTCCTTATGCGTTCGGAATTAGTTAGGCGCGTGCACTCACATGGCTTTGCGGTAGTCACTTGGTGCCACACCCACCACGTTTTTGAAAGCCCGGTTGAAGGAATTATAGTTCGTGTAACCCACTTCCTCACTGATCTCCTGAATAGCCTTATCCGTCTCCTGCATGAGCAGCTTAGCTTTTTCGATGCGATGACTAATGAGCAGATCCACAAACTTCTCTCCAATCTCATCCTTGAAAAGCTTGCTCAGATACTTCGGATTAATATCGAATAGATCACTAAGGTAGTTCAGCGACAGATCAGGATTGTTGTAATGCTCTTCGATGTATTTGCGAATCTCCAGAATATGTGATCTGTGTTTTCGGGAACAATGCAGCGTCTGCATCTGCAACGCCAGTTCTCTGAACCCTTCCCAGCACAGCTCACGCAGATCGTCTAACGTCTCCCAGCCCTCAAGCCTTGGAAGAAGCGGGGTGAATATAGCAGCCCATGACTCCTGATACTCCCGTGGAAGTTCGGCGAATTCCCGATTGTAATGTTGAAATAACAATTGGATTGTATTCATAATTTCCTGACGGGACAGAACGGACTCACTGATTTGTTCAAACAGTCTCTCAAAATGCTTTTCCCAAACATCGTCCGACAAGCGCATCGCCTGTACCAGCAGGGAGATGGTCTTCAGGAACTCATACACATCATTGGTCGAATTCGGCACATCACTACACGGAATGATGCGATTTATGCCCAGTACAGCCTTGTACTCCAGCGCGTGCACGGCTTCTTTCAATGAAGCTCTCAACCCCCGAATATCAACAGCAACCCGACCAACACCAATGGTCACGGTGAAGTTCAGATACTGATCGATTCTGTCCAGATAACCAGCAAGCAATCGATGTTCAGTCTCCTCAGCTTGTTCCATTTCCGGAATCCAGAGGATGGCGTACAGACGCTGATCGGAGATCCATTCAGCCCATACTTCCGTCCCTTCATGGCGTGCACTCTCTTGCAGAATACTGGATAACACAAATTTCAGGAGGGATTGGTCCTGATGATGATACTCCGTCACAAATGTATCATACCGATCCATTTCAATTACCATGACGGCCCAACGATGCTCCAGCTCAGGCAGTTTGAACTTCTTCATCTCCGCTGTCAGCTCCGTGCTCGTAAAGTCTCGTGTGCCCTCCAGCAACTCCTGAAAGAACATTTTTTTCTGCAAAATCAGATTCTCTTCGTGCTCCTCCTGATATTGTCTCGTCTGATCAATCATGCGTTCCAGCGTTGTATGGATGAATCGAAACTCATTCTCCTTGCCATAGCCCAGCCCCGATTGCTTCTGCGAAGAGACGGTCTGAATTAACGTGACAATCTGCTGAATCGGCTTGTAATTTCTACGGGTCACGTAGATCACCCACACCACCCCGATCAACACAACCACTACCGCAAAGGCAAACCAGATATTATAAAATTGCAGCGTCCATTTGACGATTTTTCCATTGTTGAGACCTGTCTGCACCTTCCAACCGCTATAACTCGACGTGAATTCGGAGAAGACTTCTCCCGACGTGGTTTTAGTAGAAGCTGCACCCCCTCCTGGCATGCTGCTATCCCACAGATTGCCGCCCGAACGGTTGAAGATGTTCACAAACGTAAATTCCGGATCATACATCTGCATGATGGATTTTCTCAGGGTACTCAGGTCCACGTTTGTGACCACAAGTCCTTTGCCGTTTCCTACACTGCGCACAATCGTAATCACTTGCTCAGTCGCTTGCGATGGAAAAGCCCGGAACGCTCGTGCCCCTGCCCACTTCTGTTCATCCCTTGACCGGCTATCTGCAATAAAGTCTGCATCCGGGAACTCTTCAATCGGAACAGCCTTCCCGTTACTGAAGACCGTGCCATCCCCGTATCGAACGAGATAAATCGAATCAATCAGCGGATACTCTATTTTCAATTCATCAACCACCTGGACCGCCTGAATGCCGGCATACACATCATCGCTGCCAGATACCGAGAAATAATTCTTCAAGTTAGGGTTGGTCAAAATCTCACGCAGTACCTTGAAGTCGATGGAACGCAGGGAGTTGTCCAGATATTGCGTGACCTGAGAGGCCAGAAATTCATTGGCCTTAAGCGCTTCTCTACGGTTCTGTTCATTGAATACTTGAAAGAAAATAAAGAATAGAATGGTCGTCACAATAAAGAAAACAGGCAGATACGATAACAGCAAACGTCTAAACCAATTGTTGTTCATCTCCGAGATCCCCCCACCATTACTGTTCATGCTGAATGACGACAAACATCTGTGCTGATCGCTAATTTTCCATAAATATTCAGTACATTATATCGGATGACGTGGGGTTGTCATAGGAGAAGACCGTCCCGGTCACGGGTGACAGACGGGACAGCCTCTATATTGAATCCTTCAATTATTGATTCTTCTCAATGGCACGCTGGTAGATCTCAAGGTAATTACTCAGTCCGAGACCATCAAAGCCTTTGACATACGAATCCCATTCCTTATCAATGCTCTTGCTGCCAATAATGAACTGTGCCATATTCGTCTGTACATAATCCTTGATGGCCGTAGTCAGTTGTGCGGCTGATTCCGTATCCTCTGGACGAATAAATACGTTCGCAGGGTATACTTCTTTGGGTGCATAAGGTTCATACACATTGGTAGCTTGAGCCAGACGTGTACCATAACCCTCTGCTTCTAAAGGATTCTGTCCTTCCGCAAACAGATTACGGAACGTGTTGGACAAGTCATGTGCTCCGATCTGTGACCAACTCTCGTTCACAACAACGTTTGGATCACGCTCAGGCAGGTTGTAGTAGCTGTATTTGGCCGGCTCGCCATTGATGTTTTTCTCATCGGCATCTGCCTTCTTCCAGCCCTTGCCTTCAGTTGGTCCATACTCCGCGTACAGCGCACCTTCTTCACTGAACATGTAGTCTACGATCTTGATGGCGGCAATCTGCTGTGCTTCTGTCGCTTTGTTCGTGATGGCAAACTCAAACTCACCTACGCTCTGCGTGGCGCCTGTCGTCTGCACTCCATCTGGTCCTTTCAATGGAGGAACGATCTCCCAGTGCTGGTGACGGGTGATATCTTTGTCATAAGTATTCACGAGATAACTGACCAGCGCCGTTGTAATGGAACCGACCACTTCATCGCCTTCCTTGTTCCCCAGCTGTCCAATCGCCTGATCATTCTGTGTAAAGGAAGCCGGATCAATCAGGCCATCTGCATAGAGCTTGTTCATGTACTCCAGCCCTTTCTTCCAGCCTTCCTGATTGGCGGCAAAACTCACCTTGCCATCGTTCACGATCAGATATTTGTCGTTGTCATTGTATATAAAGCTATTCATCAGGTAGGCATCAATGTTGCCATTCCATACATACTTGTTCGGTGCGCCTGTAAGTGGAATCTCGTCCGCTTTCCCGTTACCGTTTGGATCTTGTGTCTTAAACGCCTTCAGAACGGTATACAGTTCATCAGTTGTGGTTGGCATTTTCAGAGCCAGATTATCGAGCCATTCCGTGTTGATCCAGTATTTCTGTGCATACGTACAGTGGTAACATTCATTGAAGATAGGCAGCGCATAGATGTTGCCGTCCGGTGCCGTAATGGCTTCTTTGAAGTATGGTTTCTCTTCCATAATCTTGGTCAGATTCGGACCATACTTCTGAATCAGATCTTGTAGCGGAAGGAACACGCCCTGTTTTCCATAGGTTTGAAGGTCTGAGGTGGTGAACTTGCCGTGAAGAAATACTTCCGGATAATCACCACTAGCCAGCAGCAATTGTCTGCGATCCTGCAAAGCGTCCGTTGGGGCCAGATCCCATTTTAGGGTAACGTCGAACTTGTCTTCGATAAATTGGGTAAATTCATTCTCTTCCATGGACGCTTTGCCTTGCGGAGCAAAGAGGGTCATGGTTACAGGACCGCCGCTCTCCCCGCTACCGTCGCTACTTCCACCCGATTCCTCGGATGAACTGCATGCGGACAACAAAGCCATCGAAGCAAAGACCAGAAACAACATCGAAATCCAAGATTTTCTCAATCTGACTCCTCCTTTTTGTTCATAACGGCAAATTATTGACTTGTACTGCACGTGTATAAAATCGACCCCGGAAGCCGGCGTGTTCCTTCCACCTCCTTTCAAGAGGCAACCGGGCTTAACTCACAAGGATTAACCTTTCAGGGAACCAACCATGACCCCTTTAACAAAATGTTTCTGTACAAATGGATACATGATCAGAATTGGAATGCTCGCGACAACAATCAGTGCATATTTCAACACCTGCTCGAACCCTTGGTCCCGCATCTGTTGGCTGGTATTGGCGAGCATCGCCGGATCAGCCGCGTTCAGGATAAGCAGATTGCGAAGCACGTATTGTAGAGGGAACAATTTCTCGGAACGCAGGTAGATCAATGCATCAAAGTACGCATTCCAGTGACCTACGGCATACATGAGTGTCATGACTGCCAGAATGGGCTTTGATAAGGGAAGAACTACGCTGATCAGATACCGGATATCCCGGCAACCATCCATTTCCGCGGCCTCCCCGAGTTCTTCCGGAATGGAAGATTGGAAGAAAGTTCTTGCCACGATTACCTGGAATACTGCGAGCGCCCCGGGCAGCCACATCGCCCAACGTGTATCGAGCAGGTGCAAATCCTTCATCAAGAGGTAGGTGGGAATCAGACCGCCATCAAAGAACATCGTGATCATCATGAAAATAATGATGGCCCCTCGTCCATAGAACGATTTTCGTGACAAAGGATACGCCAGCATGACGGTCAGCACCACGTTAATGAACGTGCCCACCACGGTGTAAATGATCGTGTTATAGAAACCGAGCATAAGCTGTTGGCTTTTGAAAATGGAGATGTACGCCTTGATGTTAAAGTCTACCGGGAACAGCCACACCTGACCGGATGTCACGGCTCGTGAAGAGCTGAACGAAGAACTGATGATATACAAAAGCGGATAAAACACTGTTAGCAGTATGGCGAACAGAAAGATATAGTTGAATGTCATGAAAATGCGGTCACCGAGCGGGTCCTTGATCCGGTTACGATTAATCAGGTTGAACATGGATAAACTCCTCCTTTACCACAAGCTGTTCTGGGATACTTTGCGCGATATGCCGTTGACGATAACCAGCAGGATCAGGTTGATAATGGAGTTGAAGAACCCAACTGCCGAGGAGAAGCTGAAATTCGCTCCGATCAGACCCACCTTGTACACATACGTGGAGATAACCTCCGAAGCGCTTGTGTTGAGTGGATTCTGCATCAGGTATATTTTCTCAAAGCCCACACCCATAATGCTGCCCAGACTCAGAATCAGCATGATAACGGTGACTGGAACGAGCGATGGGAGGTCGATGTGCCATATTTTCCGAAGCCTTGATGCGCCGTCCATCTTTGCTGCTTCATAGAGAGATGGATCAACACCAGCAAGAGCTGCGATATATATAATTGATGAATATCCCATGCCCTGCCACACACCTGACCAGACATATATCGATTTGAAGTATTCCGGAATGCCCATGAAGTTCGTCATCGGGAAGCCGAGCAGTGTGAACAGCTTGTCTACCACGCCCACATGCGGGGAGAGCATCAGAATGATAATGGATACCATAACAACCGTTGAGATAAAATGCGGAGCGTAAGTGACCATCTGCACGGTCTTCTTGAAGTAACCCGTTCGAATCTCATTCAGCGCCAGCGCCAGAAGGATCGGAATGGGGAAACCGGCAATTAAGGAATAAAAGCTGATGCCTATCGTGTTTTTGATTAACAGCCAGAAGTTTGGAGATTGGAAGAAGGCTTCAAAGTGTTTGAATCCGACCCACGGGCTTCCCCAGATTCCTTTGACCACACTGAAGTCCTTGAAGGCGATTTGGACACCTACCATAGGAATGTACTTGAAGATCAACAGATACAACACCGGGGGCAGCACGAGCAGGTAGAGCTCCCAGTGTTTCTTGAGGCTTTTGATGAATGGATGCTGCCGCTTGGGCTCTACATGTTTCCTCTGATGGAGTTCCATCTTGGCGGGTATGCTTTCCGTAGCTCGACTCATTTGCGTCACTCCTTCTACACCTCAAGTGTAATAATACATTACATTTACATCCCTTAAACATCCTTTTTTCTGTTCTTAGTTCCTTGTTCAACAAATATGATGTAAACATTCATATCAGGTAGCGCTTTCTTGATTTGATAGTACATCGCTCGATAAACTTTTATCAATTTGCAATTTTCTCCGACTTCTCTTTATTCCACAAACCCTTGTGTGACAAGCGATTGCGAGCCGTTTCTATTGGGCATCGTGTCCCTTATGTATGAATAAAAAAATCCCGGAGGTGGTTATATCTCCCCCGGAATTGACATGGCATTCTTACATGCAAGTTCAAAAAGTTAACGATTCAGCACCGAGAAGGCTGCGAGAACCTGAAAGAGGAGGAGCGGAGTGTAGGCAAACCTACATGAGCACCGGACTCCGAAGGTGAACGCAAGATTCGATGTCGAGTTCGCTTCGTGGTTTACTTCGTGATCAATTGGGGACTTTTTGAACAACCTCTATGCGCTTGTGACCAATCTGAACGTATGTGTGATGGGAGCTTCATTGGTTGTAGCGGATTGGGGCAGATCCACAAGAAGTCCGTCTTCTGTCTGCTGATACGAAAGTACGTCATCGCTACCGACGAGTTCGATCCGCTCTACCTTTTCCAGATAAGGAATGATTAACTGTGGTTGTACGGTCTCATTCTCGTTTCGGTATATACGGAAGGCATACACGGTGTTGATCTCTTCTTTCTGTGTGAAAGCCCAATCTTTCGTAAAATATGGCCCGCAGATCCGGGTTCCATAGACGCCTTCCCCATGAGTACCCAACCATTCACCGAGGCCCTTGATGCCTCGAATTGCCCCTTTTGGCAGACGCCCATCGGGTTGTGGACCTACATTCAGCGCCAGGTTACCGCCCTTGGACACAACTTCGAGTAGAATATGTGCCAGCTGTCTTCCCGTTTTATACTGATCATCGAATCCGAAGGCAAAGGAGTTCCCCACGGTAATACAGCTCTCCCATGGAATGTTCATCGGATGTTCCGGTATGGTCTGCTCGGGGGTAACGATATTCTCATACGCCCCACCCACGGTGCGATCTGCGGACAGGAGCCAAGGTTGTGTGGTCTTACGCGCCCGTTCCACGACTTCTCCAAGCCTGATATCCTGACCATGGCGACCTTCGCGCACCCATCCAGCATCCAGCCACAGACATTCGATTCGCCCGTAATTCGTCAGTAGCTCCATGATCTGCTCATGTGTGAACTCCACGAATTTCTCCCACAGCCACGGATACTTATGGGGATCATACGAGGGCCCGCGCCACATATGACGTCCACGCTCCATGCCCGGTGCCCAGTAATACGGGGTATGCCAGTCCGCTTTGGAGAAATACGCTGAGATGCCCAGTCCTTTGGCCCGAAATGCATCAAATAATGCTCGACAGATGTCCGCATACTTATGGGTATGAAAAGGCGTGTCCTTGCCCGTTATCCGGTAATCCGTCGTCTTGGTATCCCACATGCAGAAACCGTCATGGTGCTTGGTGGTGAACAGGAAATATTTGAACCCGTTATCTGCCGCCATTTGTGCCCATTCCTCAGGCTGGAAACGAATCGGATTGAAGGTTTTGTTCAGATCAAAATATTCCCGCTTGAAGTCTTCCATGTCATCCGTCCAGTCGATGTCATCGCGCGACCAATCGCCATCTTCGTCGCTCAGCGCCCAAGATTCCACGAGACCAAGCTGTGAATACGGCCCCCAGTGCATCATCAACCCCAGCTTCTGATCCTTGAACCACTCCAGCCGCTCATTCAGCAGCGGATCTTCCGGTTTGATCCATTCATCCTCTTTGCTAAAATTGTGCACGCCGGCTTCGACAATCTGCTCTTCCTGCTCCAGTACGGTTTCTTTGGCTTCGCTCATCCTGTTTCATCTCCTTTGGATTTCATGTCAAACGCTGAACACATAGGTTTACACTCGGCCACTGCGCGGTCAGAATAATCTTCCGATCGCTGTTATCCCCAGATTTTTTTGATTATTTCCCTAGAGGGGAAATCCGGGGATAAAGGCGAGCGCTTCGCTTCTTCAGATTTCTTCTGCCCTCTCCGTTATCGTGTAATGTTTAATTCAACTAAGAAGGACATCGCAAATCCTGTCATTTTTAATGTGACTATTAAGGGGCTTAGTAACTCTGTTATTTCGAGTGCGGTGCCATCTTCAATTACCATGGAACCCCATATTCACTTCGTTTCTATAGGGAAATACAAGAGCAGAGAGAATGCGATTCGTTGTTTTGGATTAGTTCTGCACTCTCTGTTATAGCGTAAACGGTAAGTCTTCTATAGGGTGTGTCTTCAACTTCAGTTCAGGGAAGATATACGATGATGGATGTCAGCGCGTTTATAACGTCTTGAAATCCAAGCGGGTGATCCTGGCGAATGGGTAGAAAATTTTCTAAAGAACTCAGGGCGTCTTATTTGATCCTTAGGTCCACTTTTTAAATTGTAAGGAACATCAGACACGTTATTTCCCGAAATTAGGTGGTAAAAACGCTGTAAACTGCTGCTTATTCTGATATAGCATGTGTCAGGTTCCTTAGATTTCTGCCAGCGCTTCGAATCCTTGAATAAGACGCCTCAGATTCGTTAGCACTCGCTCCCTGCTCTACTCCAACCGCGGGCCAAGAAGTCGACTCCGAATCCCACCCCGAGCGGAGCTTTTCATCGAAAAGGAATGAAGTGCTCATAACTTTCAATGAAACGGAGTAGTAAAGTATCAACGTAGCGTAACAACGCAATACAATCCTACCTTTACAGCGTGATTTCGCGGCCCTGGCGTGCCGATTCGTAGATGGCACAGAGCATCTTCATTACCTCGACGCCGTCTTCGACGGGGCTAAGTGTTTCTTTGCGGCCCTGTGTACTATCGATAAAATGGTTGATTTCATTGCGGAACGATCCCATAAAGTCGAATGATTTGAAATCCACCTGTGGCGTCATGTTCAAAATGGTGTTGAATTTCTCGCTAATGATCGAAATTTCCGGCTCCAGCTCGGCACCGCCTTTATCGCCATATAGCTTTACCGAAGTCTCATCCGCTTTAGCATGGAGCGTGAAGCTGACATCCACGAGTAGGCTCGCACCGTTCTCGAAACGAATCAGTGCATTCGCCATGTCCTCAACGGTGTTCTGCCCCGCGTCATAGTCCGCTGCCTTGTAGAACGACAGATTGTTAATATTCGAGCGGTTTCCCAATCGATTGGACACGTTGGCGGAGACGGATTTCACCTTTGGTCTGCCCATGAGATACCAGCAAATGTCGATTACATGCACCCCGATATCGATCAGCGGACCACCACCAGAACGGTTGATATCCGAGAACCAGCCACCCGGATTGCCCAGACGACGAAGACTGGAGGCTTTGGCATAATAGATCTCGCCCAGCTCACCCTCGTCGATAAACTTCTTCAGAATTTGTGCATTGTCGCTATATCGGCGAACAAAACCGACTTGCAGCAGCTTTCCACTGCGATGAACCGCCTTCTCTACTTCGAGGGCATCCTCCACCGTTTGGCAGAGTGGTTTCTCACACAGCACGTTTTTGCCCGCGTCCAGAGCAGCAATACTAATCTCCGCATGGGAGTCGTTCCATGTACAGATGCTGACGGAATGGATCTCAGGCAGTGCGAGCAATTCTTTGTAATCGGTAAACACATGAGGTGCATTATATTGCTTCGCCACTTCTGTGGCACGTTCTGCATTCAGGTCGCAGATAGCGTATATTTCAACGTCCGGGTTACTGGCGTAGGCTTGCAAATGGCAATCGGATATGGATCCGGCACCGATAACGGCGACTTTCAATTTGGACATAGTGCTGACTCCTCCATAAATAAAATAATTGGCGTCCATTGGGTAGACGTTCCGGTTGCGAATCGTTCTTCCGATCGCTCTTATCCCCAGATTTCTTTAATCCCCTTTCTCAAAAGGGGAAATCCGGTGATAAAGGCGAGTTAATGCTTACGAAGTAGCTTTCTTGCAGAAAGCTTTTAGCTTCGTTTCTTCAGAATCGATTTCGCCCCCTCCACTACTTTTTCTGACTGAACTAACTTTCTGTTTGAGCCATACGTAACAAGTCATATTTCATTTAAAACAAGTACTCAGCTCTATGCCTCTTCCCATAGGCGGCGGACGTTATCCATGGCAATGCGTGAGGCGGTTTTGCAATCCTCCATGCCTTCAAATTCAACCGAGATATATCCGTCATACCCGGATTTTTTCAATACACGGAATACCTCAGGCATGTCGATATCGCCATGGCCCACAATGGCACCGCGCAGGTAATTGCCATGCGAGGTTTGGAACCAGCCTTCACCGGGGTTCCGGTAGGAAGGTCTCCAGTAGAAGTCTTTGGCATGCACGATCGACGCGTACGGAATGTTATTTTTCACGGCACTCACCGGGTCTTCGTCCACACAGAGGAAATTGCCGACATCCAGCGTGGTCTTAAAGTTACTCCGCGCCGTTTCGTGTAACAAACGCTGAATTCGCTCACTCGACTGCACATAGTACCCATGGTTCTCAACGCTTGTTGTGATTCCAAAATCCGCTGCATAATCGGCTATCCGCTGACAGGCTTTCACCAGTACCGTTAGGTCGATCTCGAACTGTGCTACAGTTCCCTCTGGTGCAGGGCGGAAAGCCACGTCATGACGCATCAGCTTCACGCCGAGCGCAGCAGCCACATCCACATGTCGCATCACATTCTGGATCTCTTGCTCCAACGCTTCGGCGTCCTCCTGAACAGCGAAGTTTGCGCCGATGGCGTAATTGGAAATGTCGATCCCGACCTCTTTTGCCACAGCTTTAATCTCATCAATCAACTCCGGATTATCGATCAGACTGAATCCCATCGGTACAATCTCCACATGTTCCCCGCCCTGATCGGCGATCCAACGAATGGCATCTGGTACGGTTAATTCTTTGCGATCCAATGCTTGTTGCAGACTGTAGGTGCTGAGTCCAACTTTCATTTTTCCTCATCCTCTCTTGTAGTCAATGTCCATACCCAACGTATACCTTTTTCCGGCGGACACGACAATTGCCATTAATCGTTTGACTCTACTATTTTCCTTTTTCTAGCCCAAATCCGGTGTATCCACAAACGTTACTGCCAGATCATCCGTCTGATGAAGCTCGAATACGATGATTTCATTCTCACCTTCACGAAGAAGCGGGGCTGGTACATATAACGTTTTTTGCGGTCCTTTATTCCAGTAGCGCCCCAGATTGAATCCGTTTACAAATACAACCCCCTTGGTCCAGCTATCCAGTCGCAGAAAAGTATCTCTTACATCCGTGATATTAAACTCTCCTCGATAAAATGCTGGTCCCTGTACTTCATTAATTGTTTCGCTAATCACATCACTAAATTGTAAACCCGACAGATCAGTTAATGGCAGACAATGAATCGTCCAATCATATAAAAATTGAAAGCCATGTCGCACACCTTCGGTGATGCCCTTCGGATCTCTCAGGTACGGACCATAGTTGATTCGCCCCATATTTTCAACAAGGATCAATAGATCTGCGCCCTCAGGCGGCACTGCAAAGGAAACCGATAATGCCGTATTCCCCCGTTCCAGCACGCCCTGAAATTGCCCATCAACAAACACAAGCGCACGGTCACGAACCTCCTGAACCACCAGTTCCTGTCGCTCCCTTGGCCCGGATATTCGGGTTTGATAACAAATAAAGCCATAATCCTGACCCAGCTTCTCCATCGGTTCCGGATTCGTGCGTTGTACCGGGACTGATATCCGGTCCATCTGCGCCAGTAATGACGCCTGTTGGGTCAACTCCACCCGCCCATAAGCGATGGTCCCCTTTGATTCTGGCAGCACAAGCTCACCCAGATCTTCGCCGCTATATTGAGCAATAAGGTCCCTCACCGCATGGAACTTCGCTGTCGGCTCCCCGGATTCACTGAGCAGTGAATCATAGTCGTAACTTGTAATTGTGGGTTCGTATTGATCCTTCTGCTGACAGTTCGCCCCGTTATAAAATCCAAAGTTCGTTCCACCGTGGAACATGTAAAAGTTAACCGAGGCTCCTGCTCGAAGCATCTCCTCAAACACACCAGCCACATCTGTGGCTTCTCGGGTGTGATGTGACTCACCCCAGTGATCGAACCAGCCGTTCCAATACTCCATGCACATCAAAGGTTCATCCGCCTGATATTCACGCAACTTGGCGAACGCTCCTTCCGTTCCTGATCCAAAATTAACTGTAGCCAGATGCCCCGGGACTGATCCCGCTTGCAGCATGTGGTCTGTCGGTCCGTCCGAGGTAAATAACAACACATCCATACCGCGCTCTACCATGCCATCACGTAAATAATGCAGGTAACTCGCGTCGTTCCCGAAGCTGCCGTACTCATTTTCAATCTGCATTGCAATGATCGGCCCGCCATGGGTGCTCAGAAGAGGTTTCAATTTGGGCAAAAGCACATCATAATAACGATCCACATTCTCCAGAAATTTTGCATCACTACACCGCAGACGAATTTCATCATCGGCAAGCAGCCAGGCAGGTAATCCGCCAAACTCCCACTCGGCACATATATAAGGACTCGGGCGAACAATCACATGCAGACCCACATCTCCCGCAATGCGAATAAAACGTTCCAAATCAGCCATGCCTTCAAACCAATACTGCCCCGGCTGCGGCTCATGAACATTCCACGGCACATACGCTTCCACCGTATTGAAACCGCAGGCTTTCAACTTGAGTAACCGATCCTCCCAATAGTCGGGGACCACTCTGAAATAATGGATTGCACCCGACAAAATCCGAATAGGCTCGCCATCATACATGAAATGTGAACCTTTATACGTCAGCACCGCCATGTTACAGCCCTCCCCGTTCACTTAGATATATGCCCAACCCAGACAACGTAGGGTACCATCTGGATTCATGAATGGTTAATCGCATCCTTCTCGATGTGACCTGTGGGAAACAGCAAATTCGCTTATACCCCACCACCGTCCCCGTGTAGAACGTTTCCCAACCACCATCTGCCGTCTGTAACTCCAGTGTAAAACGCTCAATCCGTTGACCTGTCTGGATATGTTCCATCAGCACCAACCGATCAAACGATCGTTCCTCCCGCAAATCCAGCTCAATCCAAGCCTGCTCTGTTCCTTCGTGAGGACACCAATACGTATCCCGGCGTTCCGTCAGCACTTCCGATACGGCATGTTGTTCATCCATCGTCTCCGATGCTTTTACCAGCGCCTGCAAGGCGAAATTTTCCTGAAAAATGGTACGCAGCGAATCTCCCAATTCCTGTAGTCGCTCCACATCCGTTTCGTGAATGAGACCACGCGTATCCGGTGGCAGATTGAGTAAAAAGGTGGCGTTGCCTCCCACTGCGCCGTAATAAACGGCGAGCAGTTCTTCCAGTGTTTTGACCTGATCATCTTCACTGGCATGATAGAACCATCCTGGGCGAATCGAGGTATTCACCTCGGCAGGGTACCAGATCAGTTGCCCACCTTGGGAACGAATGACCTCTCGGCTTCCCAAATCACTGTCCTGCGTATTGATCCTTGTGGCAAACTCACCATCATCCACCTGTTGTGATTGCTCCTGAATCTTCTCATTATCCTGCATATGCGCTGGCACAACGCTCCATTCCGATTCCCGTGTATGCCCCGCCTCATTGCCGCACCAGCGAACATCCGGGCCACATACTGAGATGACAGCCTCAGGCTGAAGTTCACGAATAAGCGCATAATAGGCGTCCCAGTCATAGACCTGCCTTTTGCCATTCGGACCCTCACCGCATGCACCATCGAACCATACACAGAAGATATCGCCATAATTCGTAAGCAGCTCGCGCAACTGTTGGAGGAAAAACTCGTTATACCTCTCGGAATCTCCATAAGTGGCTTCATGCCGATCCCAAGGAGACAGGTACACGCCAAACTTTAATCCACCCTCACGGCAGGCATCGACGACTTCCTGAACCAAATCCCCCGTACCATTCCTCCACGGACTAGCCGCGACCGTATGCGCTGTAAACTGACTGGGCCACAAACAAAATCCATCATGATGCTTACATGTCAGAATCAGCCCCTTCATCCCCGCAGCCTTGCATGCCTGCACCCATTGCGTTGCGTTCAGTTCAGAAGGATTGAAAATCGCCGGGTCTTCCTCCCCAGTGCCCCATTCCTGATCCGTAAATGTATTTACCGTAAAATGAATAAACGCGTAGAACTCCATCTCCTGCCATCTCAGCTGGCGTTCGGATGGGCTGACCTGTGCTGCGGACTTAATCCATTCGGCTGGTTGCAGTTCATAATTCATGGCGTATCACTCCTTTTATTTAGCGCATCCCCATATCATTGGACCACCCTTGCTTGGACCACTACTCAGTGCACTACTGTCCATGAATGGCTGTGATGCAAGCAATAACTGTTGCTTGGCTTCTTCAACCAAATGTGGATCAATGGGATAATTAAAGTTGCCTTTGTACCTCACGCCTGATCCCATATGGATTTCCGTGATACCCGTCTGCCTCACTAGCGTTTGAATTCCCTCTATGGTGACCCCCGACCCTGCCATGACAGCGATGTTCAAGGTTTGCCCCAATTGCTGAAGCTGTTTCAGTTCCAGTATGGCTTCAGGCGCTGTCTGTTTCCCTCCCGATGTAAGTACACGCTCTACGTTGCCCAATGTGTTAATGGCCTTGAGCGCCTCAGTCAAGCTTGTGCTCACATCAATTGCACGATGAAACGTAACGCCCAAACCCTGAGCTTCGGCCATACATAATTGCATGGGTAAAAGGTCCACTTCACCATCTCCGGTGAGGGCACCGATTACGATGCCAGCGGCTCCAAGTTCCCTCGCCACGCGTACATCCCGGGTCATGGCGTGGATGTCATCTGCGCTATAGCGGAACGAGCGGCTATGGGGACGGATCATGACATACACCGGAATGGATACCTGGGATACCACATGCTCCATGACGCCATAACTGGGGGTAAGTCCTCCTTCAGACATCGCAGACACCAGCTCAATCCGATCAGCCCCTCCCTCCTCAGCTGCCTTGGCATCTTCCACATCCACAGCAATGACTTCCAATACAGGCTGTCTCTTCATAAGGATCGCTCCCTTCACTTCATCGTTGAATATTCTAGAACCGTTAACCCGTATCGATACACATCTCTCGAACTGCACACAGCCTGATCCATGACATAAAGGACCGACTGAACGCTTCATCAGCGCTCCTGCGGTCCTTCTTCATCATTATTTGACGACGGTCAGCTTCCAGATTGCAATCTGCAAAGGCTGGCCGTCCTGAACGATATATGGTTTGTCGGTAATGATCTTCATGATTGGATTCTCCTTTGGGGACCGGAATGGGCTAGCAAATAGAGAGTGCAATGGACATCATATACTTTGTTTAATGATTTTGTTATTTTTGTTATTTATAATGTTATTATCAATTAGCAATAGTCTAAAACGTTAGGATCAGAACGTCAATACAAAAAAAGACACCCAGAGGGTGTCTTCGTGTCTTGGATAACCTTCTGGTTATCCGAGCTTTTTCTATTTTCTACGCCGAGCCTTCGTCATTCGATTAAACATAATCAGTGCAGCAATAATCATGGCTATCATGGCAATATTACTCGCCACTTCTTGTGATAATCCGAAAAGAACTCCCAGGTTAGTCACCAGGCCTCTCACAATCAGCGCCACCACAACCAGCAGGATTGGACTTAAAAAATTATAATTTCTCATTCCTCGCAACACCCCTGACCCCATTGTTCAGAACTACGAATCTCATAACACTATCATAACAGTAGCTATTCTGTGTTACAACAAAGGACACCCGCGTACAGTGTCCTTTGTCATATACCAACGTATTCTGCTTTGGATGACAGAACAACCTTTCGATTGCTCTTATCACCTGATATTTCCGATTATCTTCTACACCTGTTTGAATTCGATCCAGTCAATCTGGAGACCTGGTTTGGTGAAGTCCAGTTTCAATTCATACAGTCCTGCTTCAAGATCTACTTTGACAAGTTTCTGTCTGATCCATTTGCCTTCTGTACCATTCGTTTGGATGGTGGTCACCAACTGATCATTCAGGAGCAGGTTACATGCACTTTGAGCCAGTTCCGGCTCAGGGGACATGATCTGTACGATAATCCGGTAATGGCCTGCCTTGTCCACTTTCATGTAGACCGGTTCAGCTACCGCAGGTTTCACCTGTGCGTTCTCAACCAGATCCTGAGCTTGTGCAGCAGATAGGGATGCATTCGCTTGGAACGAAGCGACGTTCTCCACTATCTCGTGTTTTCTGCCGGACACCGGTGCATTCATGATGAATTTGCAGATATTAATCGCCGAGCGTTGCAGTTCTCCGCGCGTAAGTGTTCCATTTTCCAAGGATTCAATCGTGTTGTCGTCCCAGCCGTTAATCTCTGCGCCGTAGTTCGGTACAACCATGTAGAGATCATTCTGCGCACGGATCATCCAGTTGGTGTATTTGCGATCAGCTTCTCCACCTTCGGTCACATCGTTCATAATCGCCCACCAGTCGGTCATGACGATTCCCTCGAAATTCCATTCGCCACGCAAAATCGTGGTGTTCAGGTCGTAGTTGGATGCCGCCCAGTGTCCGTTAACCGGGTTGTAGGAGGTCATGATGGAGTTTGCTCCGCCTTCTTTTACAGCGATTTCGAACCCTTTCAGGTAAATTTCACGCAGTGCACGTTCGGAGACAACAGCATCTACTTTACTGCGGTGTTTCTCCTGATTGTTGCAGGCAAAGTGTTTCAGTGTGGCATTGGAACCACCCTTCATGATACCTTTCGTACATGCTGCGGCAAATACACCCGAGATCAGCGGATCTTCGGAGAAGTACTCAAAGTTCCGGCCATTGAGCGGGCTCCGGCGGATATTGAGTCCAGGTCCGAGCAGGGTATCCACCTGATTTCTCAGCAATTCCTGTCCTTCCATCACATACAACTCTTCAACAAGATCCTTGTTCCATGTGGCCGCAAGCAACGTACCAATGGATACCTGTGTTGCCTTCTCGCCACTATCCATACGAATACCGGACGGGCCATCTGCCGTACATGCTACCGGAATACCGTAGTTAAACAGGCTGTCGCTGACACCACCAAATGCAGATGCTGTTCCCGAAGTAACGAGCGGACTGCTCATGCCTTCGCCACGGACAATTGCCGCTAGATCCTGATCACTCAGTTGAGCGATGAAGGTTTCCAGACTCACTTTGCCAGCCTTAACGTCACTCAGCTTGTGGCCCTGGTTACCTGTCTGCTCCAGCGTTTGCGGGAGATTCTGCTCAATCCGGTTTGCCATGGATATCTTACGTTTCGGTACTTCTGCATAAGTCAGTTCATAAGATCCATCTTCCTTGCGTGAACCTGGTTTCATCCGTGTAAAATCTTCAGTTGGGGCCATCGCTTCTTGCAGTTGCTCCACCAATTGAAGAGATTCAATACTATAGCCATCCTGGCCATCAATGCTGATATGCTGCACTTGTTTCACACTGGTTCCTACATGCAGTCGGTATGTGCCTTCTTCCAATACGTACGCGGAAGCAAGACCTGTAACGCCTGCATCATCGTAAGATGCCATGGCATGGATCGGGAAGCTGATCGTCAGAAGTTCTGACTCGCCCGGCTGCAACAATCCTGTTTTGCCAAAAGCCACCAAAGCCTTCACCGGTTGTCCCAGTTTGCCTTGTGGTGCTTCATAATAAACTTGCACAACCTCTTTGCCCGCATATGTTGTACCTGAGTTGGTCACATTTACACGAACTTCAATGTAGGTTTCGCCGTCTTTGGACACTGATTTTGCTTCTTCGTGTTGGGCCAAAAACGTCGTATAAGACAGGCCGTAACCGAATTCAAACTGAACGCGCTCAGGTCGAAACGTTTCGAAATAACGATAACCTACATAGATATCTTCCTGATACAGGTTCTTGAACTCATTGCCGTAGTTGCTTGTCGAAGGGTAATCTTCGATGGAATATGCAATCGTATCTGTCAGTTTACCGCTTGGTGTAACGTCCCCCGCCAGCACATCGGCAATCGCATTACCACCCTCCATACCGCCATGCCAGGAGTAAATTACGCCTTGGATCGGATGTAGATACGTTTCGTTTAACCAGCTCATGTCGATGATATTTGAGACATTCAACACAACGATTGTGTGTTCAAACTGCGACGTAACTTGCTTCAACATCGCTTTCTCATCTTCTGTCAGTTGGTAACTTCCTGGCGCATCCGCATTATCCTGGTCTTCTCCTGCTGTACGTCCAATAACGATAATGGCTTTGCTAGACTTGCTTCTGGCCTGTGCAACCAGTTCATCCGTCAAAGGCATTTCTTTCTGATTCCATGGCTCAGCCGCCCATACTTTTCCGCCATCATCAAATGGATTTTCCTCAATCCACTTCTCATAGACAGCTGCCAGCTCTTCATTAACAGTAATATTCTTTTTGCTGCGAAGTCCATCTAACAGATTCGTTGTATAAGCTACATGAACACTACCGCCTGAACCCGTGCCGCTCCGATAATAATTGACTTGAATGCGACCAAAAACTGAAACGTTTTCGTTTTCACGAAGTGGAAGCACTTGGCCTTCATTTCTGAGTAAAACGGCTCCTTCAGCGGCAACCGTACGACTAAACTCTGCAAACCCTTCCAATGGAACTCCGATTTGATGTGTGCTCAATGATTTCCCTCCTGATTGTCATCCCCATATCTACGAATCGCTATATATAAAATGAACTATATAAATTGAACTAAAGAATATTTACACTGGACACTCCGATGACAGAATAACCTTCCGATCGCTGTTATCCCCAGATTTTATGAATCCCCCTTATATGGGGAAAATCCGGGGATAAAGGCGAACGCTTTCGCTTCTTCAGGTTTTTTCTGTCCTCTCCGTTTCGTGTAAATGTTTAGTTCAATTTATATAACAAAACGTACACTCATTTTATAAAAAGATATTCTATGATCTGGTAGATTCACTTGTACCTAGTCTCATATTAACAGATTCTATAGAAGAAATTAAATTAGATTTGTGCTTTATTTATATTATTAAAAAATGTCCAGGATTAGCGGCATAATAAAAAGCCACGGACACCTGTTGTCCGTGGCTTTTCTTCATTTTATAGTACTCATATTAAGTCGTAAGTTTCGCATACACCAGGAAGAATAACATGTCTTCGCCCATGATGACATAACTCGGAACCTGGTAGACCAGATCAACAAGGACAAATGCCACCAGTAATCCCACCATGACTGCCAGATGACGTGGCCGGAGTCGTAGATGTGCGTGTCTGTAACGATGGAACACAAGTGATGTCGACAAGAAATACAGTAACGCTGATCCAAATACAAACCCCAGCATGAACACATAGTTTAACTGATTCTGATATAACAGCTGAATTGAGGCAGCGATCATACTCATAGAGATGTAGATGAACAGATGGCCGTATATGATCGCTTGCCCGGCAGTCTGAATCTCTTTGCTGACTTTTTTCTCCACGTTGTCGAAGTATTGCCACCATATCGCAATGACAAAGATGGACGTAAAGGCGGCAAACAGAATGGATTTCATATCCCAGTGATCGGCTTGCAGCACCGCGATAATGCTTACCACCGATTCACCCAACAGGATGAGTGTAAAGAGCGCGAAACGTTCCAACAAGTGATGGGTCTGAACCGGTACCTTCACCAGATTTTTGCGTCCGATCAGCGGAAGCACAATGTCCACAGCAATCCCCGCATACAAAATCACGTAGCGTAACCAGGAATCGAAGAACAATGAACCTGATGAGATCAATATGCCAATAAGGAAACAGATACCCAAATAACGGGCCGCTCGCTGCTGATGCTCGCCTTTTGACTTGTGAGCCGTCAGATACTGAATCGCCGTAAATGCCCGCGAGCCGATATATCCTATGAAGAAGGACAAGTAGTATTGGTCAAAATGGGTAGAAAGACTCGCCGTCATGACCATAACGGACAGAAGCTGAAGGATGAGGAATATTCGATGGATCAGGATGTCTTGACCATAACGGTTAATAAACAAGGTCTGACCGACCCATGCCCACCAAACAGGGATAAAAATAAGCACAAACTTCATTAAATATTCAAACGAAATTACTCCGTGTTCGGCATGTAACAAGACATGACCCGCTTTGGAGACCGCTGCTACAAAGAGCAGATCGTAAAACAGCTCCAGCCAGGTAACCTTTTTCTCCATCATCCTTCGTTGCTCCTTTAGGTTTTTCATTTACACCTACACTTCGATGACGAATAACCCTCCAATCGCTGTTATCCCCAGATTTTTCAATTCCCTTTTCCTAAGGGAAAATCCGGGGATAGCGTATACTTCCGATGTAGCTTTCTTTCAGAAAGCTTTTAGGCGAACGCTTCGCTTTTTCAGGTTTTTTCTAGAACTCTTATTAGTTCGCAGCTGTAGCAGGTACGAGCGTTCTTACCACAATCGGTTGCAGATTGTCCTCAATTTGAGGGCGGTATTTCTCAAACCATTCAGGCAGCATCAATTTTTGTCCAAGCAAATCAGCAGGTTCATCTTTGGCAAAACCCGGAGGATCTGTAGCAATTTCAAACAGAATGCCGCCAGCTTCTCTGAAGTAGATTGCGTTAAAGTACTGACGATCTTGCACTGGAGTCGGTTGGTACCCGTAATCACGTACAGCTTCGCTCCACTGTGCATGCTCCTCATCGTCTGTAGCGCGCCATGCAATATGGTGCACGGTTCCTGCGCCGCCCATACCCAGAGCCATACGGGTCACTGGAACATCTACGACATTACCGATATCCCCGCTGGACCGGAAACGGGCATACTCTTCATTTTCACTCACTCTGACAAATCCCAAAATTTTCTCAAGAGCATCCATCGTTCTTTGCGGGTTAACACTGAACAGGACAGCACCACCGAAGCCTTTGATTGCTTTATCTGTTGGAATGCCCTCGTGCGCCCAAGTGCTGGTTGCTCCCTCTTCCCGTTCAACAAGCTCAAGCCGCAGGCCTTCGCCATCTTCGAATTGAAGCAGGTCTTCATTGAAGCGACTTGTTTTGGTTACCTCAATGTTATACTGTTCCAGCCGATTCTGCCAGAAGCCAATCGACCCAGGAGGAATGACATAGGAAGTGATGCCGACCTGACCTCCGCCAATTTTGCCCCGTGGTGATCCAGCGGATGGGAAGAAGGTAATGATGGTACCTGGGCTTCCGTGCTCATCGCCAAAATACAGATGATATACATCAGGTGCATCGAAGTTGATTGTTTTTTTCACCAGACGAAGTCCCAGAACTCCGGCATAAAAATCAACGTTGGCCTGTGGATCTCCTGCGAAAGCTGTAATATGGTGAATACCTGCTGTTTGAATAGTCATGATTATTTCCTCCTTGGTTTGGTAAGTGATTTATAGTAAGTTTGTATTATCTTTAAATTAAGATATATGATCTAGCGAATTGTATTCTAGTCGTTATTTTGATTGGCCTGTTCTTGTTTCAATTTATCAGGAGTCACGTCATCGCCGTTTGGATCATAGATGGTTGCATTCAGCAGAATGTCGTTGACCGAACCGCGAAAAGTTTGCAGATATTCCTGGCGAAGACGAACCTGTTCCTCTTTCTCCATCTCCGTCAATCCGCCCTCTTTGGCTTTTCTTGAAAGTTCATTTATTCTGGTCAATGTTGGGATCATCATCTTGATCTCTCCTTGTGTAATGGATTAAAGATATTTGTTTTGATTGCTATTTATGTTTAAATTAAATATCTTAAGTTAAAGATAAATGATTTGTGATCGGTTGTCAACTCTTTTATAAAAATTAAAATACTGCACCCGTTCCTCTGCTCTACTCCATGTTGCTATAAGTATGAATCCAAACAAAAAAGGGCTAGCTCCGCAGCAATTTCACTTACTACGAACCTAGCCCTACATGTATTTATTTAATTAGCTCAGCTTTTGCCCACAATTCGGACAGAAGTTGGCTCCTTCATTTTTGGCTCCACAGTTCGGGCAGAAGTTTGGCTTCTTGTTGCCTTCTGTAGATGAAGATGTATTTGAATCACCGTTGCTATTTCCCGCTGGTTTCTGATCGTTATTCTGATTCTGAGACGAATTGGAATTATTGTTCTGGTTTTGGCCTTGGTTCTGGTTCATGTTTTTCATCATTTCATTGGCCATGTTCATACCCATCATCATGCCCGCCATATCCGAAGCCGCGCCGCCGCCCTGTACTTTACCGGATGAGATGCCGTCTGTCATACTCACCTGCTGATACTTTTGCAGATTACCAATCATCTCATGCGAAGCGGTCTTTGTAATCATATCCTGAATCTCTTTTGGATAGTTGAAGCTCATCACTTGGAAACCGGTAATCCCAATGCCGATATCCATCATTTGCATATCCAGATCTTCCTGAATACCTTTGGCAATATCCGAGGCGTTCGCCTGCAGGTTAAACATATCCTTCCCTTCACGGCTAATCCACTTCATTAGAAGCTGATCCAGCACGGAAGTGATTCGGATTTTGACATCCTCCACCAGATAACTTTGTTTGATCCCTGCAATCTTATCAATCAGGGTGACATAGTCACTTACTTTAAAATTAAATGTACCGTTGGCCCGAATCGGCATCCCGCCCGGCAGTTGTGGTGTTGGAATCAACACCGGACTTTGTGTGCCCCACCGCACGGTGAACTCTTTTGTATTTACAAACAAGACTTCGACCCGCATGCCGCTGTTGAATCCAAATTTGAATCCTTTTAAGGTAGAAAGAAACGGAATGATCTCGGAATCGATATTAAATGATCCTTCGTCCTCGAAAATGCCTTCCACCTTACCGTTATTCAGGAAAATGGCGTCCTGACCGGAACGGATGATCAGTTTACTCCCCTTCTTAATCTCCCGGTTGCTCCACTTCCAAAATATCATGTCATCTCTGAACTCTTCCCATTCCACCACATTCGAAAATTGATTTCTGAAAAATCCCATACTAATTCCCATCCCTTCTATTTAACGTAATCCGATTACTCAGTTACTAAAACGAACCTCTACTTCCACTGTGTGAATGACCGCCTCGGGAGGTACCCCCGCCTCCTCCTCCGCCACCGTTGTTGTTGTTCTTCTCGATTTTGCGCTTGGTTACGGTTGTACGGATATAACGATCCTGACGATCAATTACACTAGAATTGCTTGAATCCTCATAAGTCGCACGATTGACCGTGACACGTCCCCCGGAACGATAGGTCATAATACCAACAACAATACCGCCAAGAACTACAGATACTCCCAACTGAAACCAACCGTTGAACAAAATATTGTTTGGATTCACACCAGGTTTATACCCCATATATTTGTAAGAGAGCTCAATATATTTCTCAAATGCGAGTTTATAATCCCCACTGGACAATTCAGAGGTAACTCGGGTACGAATAGCATCAAGCCGCTGATCGCTCAGATATTCTTTTGCCTTATAAAACCCAGCCAAATATACTTCACGATTATTCATGTCCATCGTCAATATGACAGCATTACCATGTTCTTTATCGTATCCTAGCCTCTGCTCATCATAAAAATCTTCAGTTAAGAGTATAACATCCTGATTCTCAACATTATTTGTTGTCAAAATAACAAAGTCCGTCTGCCGTTCCGCGCCATACTGATTCGCAAGTGCATTCAATTCACTTTTCTCCTGCTCACTCAGCAGGTTGGCCTCATCGTAGATGAGATTTTTGCCCTCCGCTGCGGATGTCGATGACATGGGAATCAACGGAGCGACAAGGGTGATCATAAGTAAAATGAGCGTAGCCATCACGGCCAGAGGGATTCTTTTTCTCATAAGAATCCACCTCCCATCATCCAGGAAACCAGCTTCAGTGACAACAACGAGACCGCAGAGACTCCTGCGAACCATCCTGCCACTTTGGCTTTGCTGATCGGTGGTTTGCCGACCACTTTACCTGTCTGACCATTCATGGCAAAGGTATACTGTGCCCGATTGTAGTCATAGTTGACCATCCACACTGGGAGCAGCACATAGTCCGCATTTTTGAGCGTAGTATCAATCTGTTTGTCCGTGTAGCTCACGCTGGTATATCCGGATACAGTTGAGGCAATATAAGAATCAATGTACGATCTCGTTTTATCCTTGGCCCGTGGGAAAAGTTCCTCGTCCGTATAACTGTATTTTTCCGCAATGTACCCCGCCAGATACGGGGTCTTGAACAATTTCAGCTGATTATATGGAAAAGGCTCAAGCTTATCCATCAGTTCATCTTTCATTTTCTCCGATGCATCGATGGGCAGGTTCACGTAATTCAGCCGAATCCGGCGGTATATATCGAAATGCTGTGTTTCCGTGTAATGGTAGTCGCCCTGGGTGTAGGATCTGACCTTGGTGCCACGACCATGCACTTCGATTTTGTTATGTAACTCGTACAACCAGAACGGAACGTACATGCCGGTAATGCTCTGAATCCGATCGGCGGACATGAAGCCACTTGGCGTTAAAAGGCCGTTTTTGCACCACTTTTTGAAAGCCTGCTTGGCTTGATCCTTGTTGATCGAAAAGGGAATCACCATCGCAGGGGCCAGATTGCCCGTCAGCCGATCACTGAGTACAACCGCTGCACCGCAGAAACTGCAGGTCGTCGCACTGGTCTCCGGTTCTGTCACAATGTCAGCTCCGCAGCTGTTACAGTGGTATTCCTTGACCTCATTTTCGGTGAATACTTGTCTCTTCAAGGGATCGGGGATCTGCTCTATGTTGTCCTGGCGGCCGCAGCTGGGACAGGATAATGCACCTGACACACTGTCAAAGATCATACCACTGCCGCAGTTTGGACATTTATATTCAATAACCGGCATCTGCTCACCTCAATGTTAACGAAATGGTGTAACGTATTACTTATTCTTCAGCTTTTCCTGAATCGCTGCGAGTTCTTCCTCTGCACTTGGCGACGCACTCTCATTATTACCCGCATCTGCGTTCATGTCCCTCTCCAACTGGGCAATTAATTCGTCCAAATCATCTTCCTGTGCCCCAGCACGAAGTTCTGCCAAAGCCTCTGCTTCGTTCAGCGCCTGGTTCGCCTTGTCTTCCATGGCCTTCAATGTAGCATCAGCTCTGCCCGCAGATGCATTCCGTTCGTTGACCTGTTGCTGCCCCTTTGCATCTGCCATGCGACCTTTCAGTTCTGCATGCCGCGCCTCCAATTTCCCCAGATCTGCAACGAGTTTATCATTCATATGTTTCATCATCTTGGCTTTGGCTGAAGCACGTTCATAGGCAGCCTGTAATTCGTTCAATTTGTCAGCCAACTTCACTTTCTTCTCCAGAAAACCACGTGCCTTGTCTTCGTCTCCCGACTCCGCCGATTTTTCCGCATACCGCTGTAACTTGTTGACCTCGGCGCTGCACTCATCCAATGCTCGCTTCGCCCGGCTCTCATCCGACAGCACCGCTGCCGTTTCAGCCTTCACCTGACCCAGATCACTGCTCAGGCTGCGCATATATTCATTCACACTTTTCTCCGGGTCTTCCGCCCGAGACAACATGTGGTTCACATTGGCCTTCATCACGTCTCTAAACCTCGATAAGATTCCCATTACTTGTTCCTCCTCCGAAAAGTTCATATGTATACTATAATACATGAATACGCCCACATACGTTTCACATTTCACGATGGCAAGTGGAGTTACTACGATCCAAACTCGGGTAATGATGGAGTAATAAAAGAAAAGACGAACACCTATAGTGTCGCCTTATGACCTTGTATAAACACACAAAAACGTAAGTACTAAACCCTTTGCCCGCAATCCACAATTCCCTGCTAATCTATGGCTCAACTGGAAGGCTCTCCACCGCTGTGAAAAACACATCCAACAGCTCAACGTTATACGTTTTATGGACGTATTTTGTGATTAACGCCACATTCTCTTCCCTTTGATACTCCAGACATGGGCGGCCTTCACTCCACAGCACCCTGCACGGGAACTTTCCGACAACATCCTTAATGATGTGATCCGGCTCAGCAACTTTATGAATCTCTCCCATTTAGAATCTCCTCATTTCTCTATACTTAGCGTGTGCAATTATGCATTAATTTTGAAATACATAACGATTCGATTCAGTGCATTTCATCACATTCCACTCGGAGAGTTATGAAGGCATAAACACAGGTATTTTGCAGACACAACAGGGCTGGTTCCCCCATAGGTGCCATTCCTTCGCAAGTTGGCTATAATAAGGGGATCAAAGTTTTCTATAAAGGCAGGAAAATTATGCGTACACGAGTTCACTTTATTGCTCCCTACGAATCGATGATTCCTATTATACAAGAGTGCATTCCTCGCTTTCCCCAGTTAACCATTCAGACGGACGTGGGCGACTTGGCAAACGGTGTGGAATTAGCAACTCAAGCTGAGAAAAACGGTGCAGAGATTATCATCAGCCGCGGCGGAACCGCCCAACTCATTAAAAAAGCAGTGACCATTCCCGTCATTGATGTGCAGTTATCGGGCTATGATATGATTCGTTCACTTACACTAGCAAGCCAGTTTAACGGCCAAACAGCTATTGTTGGCTTCTCCAACATCACCTCTGGTGCACAATCGATTATTGATCTGATGGATCTGCCCCTCAAGGTCTATACCATACATAGCTCGGAAGATGTGGCACGATTACTCTTGGAGTTGAAAGCTTCCGGGTACCGACAGATTGTCGGAGATGTGATCACCGTCAACACCGCGAAGACTTATGGTCTGGAGGGATTGTTGATCCAATCCGGCCAGGAATCCATCCTTAGAGCGATGGAGGATGCGCAGTTGGTCTATCGTTATTTGAGCAAAAATCATGCGATATCGATCATCCTGAATGACCTGGTTACACGGGAACATCCCAATTTAGTTATTTTAAATGAACGGAATGAGGTTGTATTTGAGAACCTGACCGATTTTGAGCAAAATCCGCTGACCGATAATCACATATATCTGACCAATACCAGTCTGGAATTCCATCAATCCCAGATCCAAAATGTGTTTATGGTGGACGATTATCAACTTACGGTTAACGCCTATGAAACGACCTTGGACAACAAGAACTACAAGGTATATATGCTGGAAAAAGGACAACCCTATGCCTTTGCACAATTCGGCATCACAACGTTTACGGACGCATCGATGGAGCCTATCGTTGCCGAATCCCCTGCCATGCAGGCGGTATTACAGAACATTCGGGCACTCTACGAGAATCATGAACCGATCTATCTGCGGGGTGAAGCGGATTCCGGTAAATCTTTTCTGGTCAAACATATTCATCAGATGTACTCCGGTGGCGGACTCTTATTACAGATGGATCTCTCACAAGTTCCGCCCGGTCATTTGCACAAGATACCACTCGCCAAGGTTAGAAATGTAGAGATTAACCACATGGAAACACGTATGGAAGATCCGGAGTTGCTCGCCTTTATCCAGAGTTGCCTTCAAAACCAAATAGGTGTGTTTATACTCGGGGAACAGATATTGAACCCGCAGTGGTCACTTGATCTGGAGCTTAATACAATCATGATGCCAAATCTTGCGGATAGACCGGAGGATCTGGCTCCACTGATGCAGCATTTCCTGACGGATTACTACCACAAATACGGAACTACTGCGGTGAGAATCAAAGAAGATGCTCTACAGCTGATCCAAGATCAGATCACACATATGAATGTCAACCAGCTGAAACATCTGATCAAGCAGGCTGCACTCAACGAACAAGATTATGTAATCACCACGGCTACCTTGTCCCGCTTGCTGGATCAGCAACCTTCTTCAAGCCCAATGAAGTTGAACGGTACGCTGAAGGAGATTGAGAAAGAAGTTATTCAGTTCGTGCTTCAGGAGGAAAATAACAATCAATCAAAGGCCGCAGAGCGTCTGGGGATTAACCGGGCCACATTATGGCGTAAACTTAAAGATTAACTTTAAGTTTGCGTCTTTTTTATCGCTTTTATGTGTTGCATTTTTAAACAGTTAACAGCGTATTTAAAATTTACAATAATTTATTGTTGCTATATTAAACGATATGGGATAATATAATCCCTGCAAGCGCTTCATAAAAACGATTACTTCATAAGGAGCTACTACTATGAACATTAAAGCAACTTTAGATCGCATCCCTGGCGGTATGATGGTCGTTCCCCTGTTACTTGGTGCAACCATTAATACATTCTTCCCGAATGCCCTGCGCATTGGCGGATTCACGGAAGCACTTTTTGTTAACAGTGCCAGTACGTTGATTGCCCTATTCCTGTTCATTGCGGGTACACAGATTACGTTTAAAACAGCAGGTTCCTCTGTCGGCAAAGGTTTGACCTTGCTTACGTTCAAATGGGTGATTGGTGCAGCCCTTGGTTTTATCGCTATTTTGTTCGCGGATTCAAACGGGTTATTTCTCGGTCTGGCCCCGCTTGCCATTATTGCTGCGATGACTAACTCTAATGGCGGTTTGTACATTGCTCTCGCCGGCCAATACGGGAAAGAAGATGACAAAGCAGCCTACCCTTTCCTCGCTCTCAGTGATGGTCCTTTCCTGACCATGGTAGCGCTCTCCATCTTTGGTGCGATGGGTTTTGCAAACGGTATGTTTTCCCCTATGGCCTTTGTTGCGGTATTGCTTCCACTCATCGTTGGTGTCATTATTGGTAATCTGGACCGCAATCTGGCGGAATGGCTGCATAAAGGCAGTGACAAACTTGTTCCGTTCTTTGCATTTGCTCTGGGTATGAACATTAGCTTCTCCTCCATCATTCAAGGTGGTCTTAGCGGAATTTTACTGGGTGTGTTAACCGTGTTATTAACGGGGGGAATCGGTTTCCTGCTCTTTAAAGCCATCGGCTGGAACCCTATCGTTGGTGCTTCCGAAGGTTCAACTGCCGGGAATGCCGTAGGTACACCTGCTGCCATCGTGGCTGCTAATGCTTCATTTGGCCCAATTGCCGAGATTGCTACGGTGCAAATTGCAGCGAGCGTTGTAACAACAGCCATCCTGTTGCCGATCTTCATCGGGTTCCTCTCCAAACGATTAGAGAAATCAGGTGGAGTCGAGAAATACAATCAACGACCAACCACATAAATGGGTATCACCTGATTTAATTTGCTTAATCTGTGCTTAATGGATGATCTGAACGGACTTTTTATTAAATTGTGCTTACAAGGAGGGATGACTGCATGAAATTAGCCATTATTGCAGATGATTTGACCGGTGCCAATGACAGCGGGGTGCAGCTTGCCCGTCACGGCTTGAAGACCAGTGTTCTTTTTAATATGGATGAAGGCCCTCTTACACGTTACGATGCCGTCGTCTTTGATACAGATAGTCGTTCCATATCCTCGCAGGAAGCGTATGACCGTGTATATCGGGCTGCTGAATTGCTGAAGAACAACGGATTTGAGACGATTTTCAAAAAAATGGACTCCACCATGCGCGGTAATATCGGTATCGAGATTGATGCTGTATATGATGTCGTAAAGCCGGACTTTATGATGATTGCCCCAGGTTATCCAAAAAATAACCGGACGATATTGGAAGGAATTCATTACCTGAACGGCGTTCCGCTGGCAGATACTGAAATTGCCCATGATCCGAAGACACCTGTAACGATTTCCTACCTTCCGGACTTGTTGAAACAACAGACCAAGTACGAAGTTGGCGAGATCACCGTCGCCGATCTGGAAGCCGGGCAGAATCATATTCGCACCAAGCTAGAGCAGTTGAAAACAAAGAATATCCCGTATGTAATGGTGGACTCCACCGAAGAAAGACATCTGGAACTGATTCTGCAGATGACTCGCGAGTTGGAGTATACCTTTACTTGGGCAGGTTCGGCGGGCATTGCCAATTACCTCCCCGCACATTACGAGTTGGAATCCAGGGCTTCGTCACTTGATATCCCGGAGAATCCCGGTCCAATCCTAACGGTGGTTGGCAGCGTGAACAAAAACTCCCGAGAGCAGCTGCATCGCTTGATGCGCAAGTCCCGCGTAGCTTCAGTCTCCTTCCATTCTTTCAAAGCGGTATCCGCAACCGCAGACCGCGCGGAAGAGATGGAACGTGTATATAACGAGGTTCGAGACAAAGCGCTGGAAGGACAAGATGTTGTCCTCTACTCCACCGCTGAACAGGTGGATATCGAACTGGCACGAGCAACGGGCGAAATTCGTGGTCTCAATCACACGGAAGTCAGCAACGAGATTGTACTTGCGATGGGTGAGATCTGTGCCAAACTGCTGGAAGAGGGATTGTTCAAAGGGGTATCCATGACCGGTGGCGATACAGCAAAACAAATCTGTCTGAAATGGAATATTAGCGGCTTCGAGTTGCTGGATGAGCTTGAAATCGGCGTGCCGATCTCCAAGTTTATAGGGATTGATGATCTGCATGTGATTACCAAAGCAGGCGGATTCGGTAAACCGGATGTCTTTATCCATGCGATTCAAAAATTAAAAGGGGGTATTCTCGTATGAAACCTACAATTGGAATTACGATGGGCGACGCAGCAGGTATTGGACCGGAGATTATTATGAAAGCACTGGGTCATCAAGAAATGTACGATCAGTGCAATCCACTCGTTATCGGTGATGCAAAGATTCTGGAGCGTGTGTTGCCAGTCATCGGTTCAAGTCTGAACGTTAATGCGATTCAAGAGCCTTCTGAAGCCAAGTATGAATTCGGTACTGTGGATGTGATTGATCTGAACCTCGTTCCTGCGGATCTGGAATACGGTAAAGTATCTGCCGTGGCTGGAGATGCAGCATTCCAGTTTCTCGCCAAAGCCATTGATCTTGCCAAAAAACAGCAGATTCACTCCATCTGCACCGCACCTTTGAATAAAGAAGCTCTCCATCAAGGGGGGCACCTGTATCCGGGGCACACCGAGATTCTGGCTGACCTGACCGATACACAGGACTTCTCGATGATGCTGACCACGCCTAATCTGCGCGTTATTCACCTGACAACACACATGGGTCTGATCGATGCCATTGCAAGTATTAACCCGGAAAGAACCTACACCGTCGTGAAGCTTGCTCATGATACGTTGAAAAAAGCAGGCTTTGAGAATCCGCGCGTTGCCGTATGCGGAATCAATCCTCATGCTGGAGAGAACGGCTTGTTCGGTAATGGAGAAGAAGAAGAGAAGCTTCAGCCCGGTATCGAACGTGCACAGAAGGAAGGCATTAACGTCGTTGGTCCACTCCCGGCGGACACACTCTTCTTCCGCGCTGGTCGCGGTGACTTCGATATCGTCGTAGCCTGCTATCACGACCAAGGCCATGCACCGATCAAGGTAATGGGCATTGAAGAAGGCGTGAACATCACCGTTGGTCTGAAAGGCGGTATCATCCGTACGTCTGTTGACCACGGTACAGCCTTCGATATCGCCGGTAAAAATATCGCCGATGATAAAAGCATGCTGGCTGC
This sequence comes from Paenibacillus sp. FSL P4-0176, assembly GCF_037975265.1. NCBI lineage: Bacteria > Bacillati > Bacillota > Bacilli > Caryophanales > Paenibacillaceae > Paenibacillus > Paenibacillus sp. FSL P4-0176. The sequence goes on along the minus strand of NZ_CP150242.1, from coordinate 222,798 downwards.
CATTCGCTCTGCTATCGAGCTGGCGCCGAAGGATCGAGGATAACATCAAGATTCATTCGGTACATGCGTGAGTCTGATCGTAAGATCAATTGTATTCGTATCGGTATATATTCGTTATTCGATAAATAGAAAGAAAAAGGCAAACCCTCTGTAAGTTCAAGGGTTTGCCTTTTGTATATCGTCCGCCCATTTATCCAGAACAATAGTCTTGGTTGGTATTATGGCCATCAAACATATGCTAAACTGATCATAATAAGCAAGTAAAGTGAAGAACTTCTACAGACCTGCAGTACACATCGATTACGTGAAGTTCACACCGATTTTAAATGATAAAAAGGAAGAGATTTAATGGGACGAAAACAATCTTTTACTGAAACAGAGCTACTGGACACAACTAAAAAATTAGTACTTGAGCATGGCTATGACGGTTTTCATCTCAAGCTGCTCTCACAGCATCTGTCCGGAGCCCGGAGCACGATATATCAATATTACGCGAATAAAGAAGAGATCGTCGCTGCTTGTATGAAGCGATCAATTGCAACCGTATTAGAGAATTCATTAGCCATTGATGAGACTGATCCAATGGATGCTCTTGAGCAACTGCTTCTGATCTACGCAGAAGAATCTACGCTCCATCAACTTCTGGGAGATGCCAGTAAAATTAATACAACTAATTCTGCTGCGGCAGCGAGAGATCTTGAATTTATTGAGGAAGCACATAGGACCCTAAAAATTCAATTATCACGCTTGTTTGAACGCGCTCAGCAGAATCAAGCCCTGCGACAAGATATTCCTCTACCTGTACTTATTGGTGTTTTTTTTAACTTAATTAATACGCCTAATATGCTAAATATCCCTACGCCTGATTGGGGAAAGCTGCTGTTCCAAATGTGGATCGGAGGAGCCAAGAGCTAACTTTATTCTTGGCTTTAATTTGACACAAGTGTCATTTATATCGTTTAATAATGAAGACCGCGTGGCCGCGCATCTAAATTGACACTTGTGTCAAAAAAAGATAGAGAAGGAGTTGAACAGATCATGTTTTTAGCGATGAAGGAGTTAATGCATAGTAAAATGAAGTTTTTGATGATTATCATTATCTTCGTACTAATGGCTTGGTTGGTATTTATTTTATCCGGTCTGGGAAATGGATTGTCTACGCTAGCTGCATCAACATTCAAGACCATGAAGGCTGATTATGTCATCTTTGAAGAAGGAGCTCAGTCTTCCATGAGCAAGTCACTGCTGTCAGATCAACTGGTGGCGAAGGCGGAACAACTTCCTAATGTGGATGCTGCTGCACCCATGGGAAGTACGATGGCAACGGCACTGAAAGAGAATAGCACCAAGAATGAAGATAAGGTGGATATAGCGATTATAGGAATTGACCCAGGAAGCTTTTTGGAACCAGCTATTGTAGAAGGTGAAAGCCTGTCTTCCGAGAACCCTACGGGTGTCGTGGTGAATTCAACCATGAAAGATGAGGGCTATCAACTTGGGGACACGTTTCAACTGGATGGAACGACGGAATCATTGACTATTATCGGATTTGTGGAGAATCAGACGTATAACCACGTTGCATCCGTATTTACCCCAATGGCTGAATGGCGGAAGATTGCCTTCGCGGCTCCAGGTTCAGATAAAGGAATTGCCGGACCGGTTAATGCGATCATGTTACAAGGCGAGAATATTGATCCAGAAGCTATAAATAAAGAGTTATCCAGCACGGATACAGTTACCCGGTCGGAAGCTGTGCAAGGCATGCCAGGGTACAAAGAGGAGAACGGAACTATTCTGATGATGCTTGCATTTCTACTAGCGATCTCTGCATTTGTACTCGGGGTATTCTTCTATGTCATTACGATGCAAAAAACCAACCAGTTTGGCATTATGAAAGCGATAGGCGCTAGTAACCGTTTCTTGGGAAAAGCCATTATCTCGCAAGTGTTTGTACTTTCGCTGACTAGTATTGTTGTTGGAATCTTGCTGACTTATGGGACAGCAGCAATTATGCCAAAAGGAATGCCATTTAAGCTGGAAACCAGTCTTGTCTTCAATTATTCTGTTATCTTGCTGGTTATTGCTATGTTAAGTTCGCTGGTATCTGTTCGCAAAATTACTAAGATTGATCCGCTTAAGGCGCTCGGGAGGGTTGAATAATGAGTAAGGGACTGCACATGCGGGAAGTGACTATGTATTATGCCGAAGGAAACAATCGGATCACCGCGCTTGATCATGTATCCATATCCGTGGAACCGGGGGAGTTTGTTGCTGTAGTTGGACCTTCTGGTTCTGGTAAAAGTACATTCTTATCTATTGCTGGGGCCATGCTGAAAGCCTCCGAAGGAGATATTCAACTAAACGGAAATCATATTTCGAAGCTTACGGAGAAAGAGTTATCTAATATAAGGCTGCAAGAAGTTGGATTTATTATGCAATCTTCAAATCTAGTTCCCTATCTAAATGTTCTGGATCAACTGCTAGTTGTAAAAAGGATGGCGGGGACGATTAAAAAAGAGGATAAGGCATTTGCCACCAAGCTGCTGGAAGAACTGGGGCTGGGTTTGAAGTTAAAAAGTTTTCCCGAAGAGTTATCCGGTGGTGAGAAACAACGGACAGCCATTGCTCGTTCTTTAATGAATAATCCCAACATCATCTTAGCCGATGAACCAACCGCCAGTTTGGATACCAAACGAGCCCATGAAGTGGTTAGTCTAATCGCGCAAGAAGTGAAATCACGCCAAAAGGCGGCCATTATGGTTACCCATGATGAGCGTATGCTTGAATATTGTGACAAAGTATATCGGATGTATGATGGCGGTTTGTCCCTAGCTGAATCGTAAATATATGGACCAAACAATATACCATTTCTCTTCTCTATTCCTTCTTTTATAAAAAGCTTCTATTCAGAAAAGAGTAACATGTTAAGTAGATTATAGGTCTGTCCATCACTCTCCTCGTCCCTCTCACTCTAGGCTCCCAAGTGGTTCGGGTCTCTCACCCACAAGCATAACTTCACGCTCGCTCTGCGAATGTCTGCTTCGGCGATATGCACTTGGTGACATTCCGTTCTGTTTGTTGAAGATGCGATTGAACTGGGAAAAGCTTGTGAACCCACACTGTGCAGCAATATCTGTGATTTTCTCACTCGAATTCAGCAGCATTTGCTGGGCATTCCGAATACGGGTCATCTGCACATACTCCGTGAAGGTGAAGCCGGTAACCTTATTGAATTGGCGAGACAAGTGATGGGCACTTACATAAAAACGCTTGGATACCTCGTCCAAAGATAAATCCTGCTGATAATGGCTGTGAATATAAGAGGCAATGGCATACATGCGCCTGGACATCGTTGATCCAGTCTCTTCACGCACATACCCGTTCTCTGGTGAGTAACGATGAAGAGCACAGAGAAACTCCACGAACTTGCTATGAATCATAACCGATTGAAGGACAGAAGACTGCTGCGATATAGCAAAAATATCATTGATCGGCGCGAGGACTTCCTTGCGTCTTTCTTCTGTAAATCGGAATATCGGGACCGGTTTATTAAAAATCGAAAACAGCTCTGTGTAACCGCTCTCAAGACCAGGTGTATTACGTGGCATGGCAAAGGTGATCATCAATCGTTTCGGCGGGGCACCCTTCGGATATTGCGTTTTATGCAGCAATGAAGGCCGCAGCAGAACGATATCCAGAGGCTGGATCTCATATAAACTGCCTTCAATGATGTGCGCAGCTGTTCGATCCAGAAGAATACAGATTTCATAGAAATCATGGAAATGCTGAAATTCCATATTCAGTTCATGGGAGCGCTCGTCATAATCCAGATGATAAAAAAGTGAATCTCCAGGCTGGTTCACATGGATCGCATATCCTTGCTCGTATGCCAAAACCGATGGTGTCATGGACATGCCCCCTATCCTGATTCTAATGATTTTATTTTAGCATGAAATGCAATAAAAAGACGTTATTTTCAGCATACAATACGTAGTTTCGCCCATTTCTCTTTTGTTATGATAGAGTTGATATGTTAGCGCTTGCAGTATTTTCGCCCCAACAACGACTACAGCCTGTACTTACTACAAACCAAGGTGGGAAACCAACATGAAAATGAATTCCTTATATACTCGAATCCATACCATTGTGAAACACTTGGAACGTGCACGACTAACCTCAAAGACATATATCCCTGAGCTTTATCATAAAGAAAGTGGATACCACTCCTGGGAACTGGTGCATGAGGACCCTTCCTCCTGGAACGTATTCCGTAAGGGTGATGGCTGGGGTGGCAAAGATGTACACAGTTGCTTCAAAACCCGCATTCGAATCCCGGACCATCTGGAAGGAAAAAAGGTCGTATGTACCATCGTTACTGGTGCTGATGACATCTGGAATTACGATAATCCGCAATTCTTAGCATTCCTCAATGGGGAACTGATCTGCGGTCTAGACGTGAACCATACGGAAATTGACCTGACACCCGCTGCGGCAAAAGGTGATGAATTCGAACTGGCATTATATGCGTATTGCAGTACGTCTGCTGCGGATGTTTTTCTAAATGTATATATCGCCGAGCATCATCAGCAAGTCTCCGATTTGTATTACGATCTCAAGGCTGCGCTGGATGCTGCGGATCTGTTGCGTGAGGATGATCTGGAGCGCCTGAAGTTGGTCGAACATCTGAATAAAGCCGTGAATTTGCTGGATTTGCGTCAGGAAAACAGTGCAGAATTCCATGCGTCGGTACTGGAAGCGCGCCGATATCTGCAAGATCATGTCTATGGTGATATCCGCCCTGCCGGTGATCACATCCCTACCGTGCACTGTATCGGACACACGCATATCGATGTGGCATGGCTGTGGACGCTGGATCAGACTCGGGAGAAGGTCATTCGTAGCTTCGCGAGTGTATTGTATCTGATGGACAAGTTCCCGGAGTATACCTTTATGTCCTCTCAGCCCCAGCTGTATGCATACCTGAAAGCAGACTACCCGTCCCTATATGAAAAAATCAAAGAAAAGGTGGCCGAAGGCCGCTGGGAAGCGGAAGGTTCAATGTGGCTGGAAGCCGATTGTAACCTGATCTCGGGTGAATCCATGATTCGTCAGATTATATACGGGAAACGTTTCTTCAAGGAAGAATTCGGTGTGGAGAACCGTGTGCTCTGGTTGCCGGATGTATTTGGTTATAGTGCAGCGATGCCGCAGATTATGCGCAAGAGCGGCATTGATTATTTTATGACAACCAAAATTGCCTGGAATGATACAAACCAAATTCCAAACGATACGATGTACTGGAAAGGAATCGACGGATCAGAGGTCCTGACCCACTTTATCACAGCAACAGACTATGACAAACACCCTGATTTCAGGCAGCGTCGCTTCGAAACGACCTATAATGGACGATTTAATGCTTCGCAAGTGAAAGGTACATGGCAGCGATACCAGAACAAAAACATCAATGCAGATGTGCTTCAATGTTTCGGATTTGGAGATGGCGGCGGCGGACCAACCGAAGAGATGCTGGAGCATGGCAGACGACTCGATGTCGGATTGCCGGGTGTACCCGCGGTGAAACGCACCTTTGTACGCGAGTTTTTCGAGAAGCTGGAGCAAAATCTGGCTGATGTTCCTTCCGTTCCTCGCTGGTCGGGTGAGCTGTATCTGGAGTATCACCGGGGTACCTACACTTCCATGGCGCGCAACAAACGGTATAACCGTCATAGCGAATTTGCGCTGGCCGATGCCGAACTATATGCCATGATTCATCGTCAGGCGAATGCACATGCGGCCTATCCAACCGATGCACTGGAGCATGCGTGGAAGCTCACGATGCTGAACCAGTTCCATGATATTCTCCCGGGCAGCTCCATTGAGCAGGTATATGTGGATTCCAAGGAGCAGTATGAAGAAGTTCTGCGTGTCACGGATGAGCTGAAAGACAGTGCGCTGAACGGCATTGCAAGCCAAATTACATCTGATGGCGAAGCCATTGTAGTATTCAACACGACCGGATTTGTACGGACGGATGTGGTTGAACTGCCTGCTTTTGCGAGAAAAGTAACCGTCTATGATGGAGATCGCCCTGTACCAAGCCAGCGGACTCCCGAAGGCGGACTTGTGTTCCTTGCAGAGAACGTGCCTGCATCCGGGTATAAATCCTTCCGAATCACACCAGATCTGACAGACGAGCTTGTTGCGGGCGTATCGGTTGCACAGTGGGAAGCAGATCGGCGCCACATCCATACACCTTGGTACAATATTCACCTGAATGAAAGTGCCGAGTTCACATCCGTATGGGACAAGCTGGAGGGCCGTGAGCTGCTTCAGTCTGGCAAGCGTGGTAACGTGCTGCAAGTGTTCGAGGATCGACCTGCGGAATACGAGGCATGGAACATTGACGATTATTATGAACAGCATATGTGGGAGATTAATGACCTGCAGTCGCTGGAGTGGGTTGAAAGTGGGCCGGTACGTTCCGTGCTTCAAGTGAAGCGACAGTTCCTGGACTCGGTCATTGAGCAGACAATCATCTTCTACGCGCATACGCGCCGGATTGATTTCCGTACGTTTGTGGACTGGAAGCAGGAGCATTTGCTGCTGAAAGCCGCTTTCCCGCTGGATATCTGGAGTGAAAAGGCCGTCTACGAAATCCAGTATGGCAACGTTGAGCGTGCTACCCACCGTAATACGAGCTGGGATCAAGCCCGGTTTGAAGTATGCGGGCAGAAGTGGGCCGATCTGGCGGAGAACGGGTACGGTGCTGCTCTGCTGAACGACTGCAAATACGGATATGATATTCATAACTCGGTGATGCGACTGTCGCTGATCAAGAGCGCAACGTACCCGAATGAAAATGCCGACAAAGAGCAGCACGTATTCACCTACGCGCTCTATCCGCATCAGGGCGACTTCCGTGAAGGACGTGTCATCCAAGCTGCTTATGATCTCAACCGTCCGCTGGTTGCCCGTGAAGTAAGTCCGCAAACCGGTACGTTGCCGGGAACATGGTCAATTGCATCGGTCGATCAGGATAATGTCGTGCTGGAGGTTATCAAAAAAGCCGAGAACAACGATGATATGATCATCCGAGTCTACGAAGCACATGGCCGCCGCAGCCGTGCTTCCCTGCAATTGCCTGAGGGAGCAGGTGCTACGGCGTACGCGTGTGATTTGCTCGAGAATAACGAAGCGGAATGCGCCGTGGAAAATGGTCGAATTTCTTTTGATATCAAACCGTATGAGATTCTGACCTTCCGTATCCCTGCTGAACAGTAAACAGAAATTACGCAACATGAAAAACTGCAACATTGCTTAATATGCTTCAACAATAAAGCAATAAAGGGCTGCCTCCTGTCATATCTGACATGAGAGCAGCCCTTCATTTGTCGTTCTTTAAAATTCTTCGTACTCGCTTGGGTCCTGATCCCACAAACGTCCATCCGGACGATTAAATGCAGAGATGACCTGCATCTCTTCTGTGCTCAACTCAAAATCGAATATATCGATATTTTCCTGTTGATGCTGCAAGGAGCCGGCTTTCGGAATGGGAATGGAACCCAGTTGAACATGCCAGCGCAGAATGATCTGGGTTGGCGTTTTGCCATGCGTTTCCGCAATCCGAAGAATGTTCTCATCCTTCAGAATATCCTGTACGGCATCATTGCCACGTCCAATCGGACTCCAGGATTCGTTCACGATGCCATGCTTTTTATCCTGTTCCCGCTGATCGGCTTGGTCAAAGAACGGATGCAGCTCAATCTGATTCAGACTCGGCGCTATCCCCGTTTCCTTAATCAGCCGATCATTGTGCTCAGGCAGGAAGTTGCTGACTCCAATGGATCGTATATATCCACGTTTTTTGGCTTCGATCAGTGCTTGCCATGCCTCGACATACATGTCCTTTTTCGGATTGGGCCAGTGAATCAGATACAGGTCGTAATAATCCAGATCCGCTCTGTACAGGGATTCCTGGATCGCCACAAGTGCTTTATCATGAGCGTGATAACGCCCCGGCAGCTTCGAGGAAATGAGCAGTTCTTCTCTGGCGATGGAGCTTTGTTTGATTGCTCTGCCCACCGTTGCCTCATTCTCATAGTTATACGCCGTATCAATTAATCGATAACCCGTATCCATTGCGGACGCGATCGATTCAACGCCTTCTTCACCTTTTAAACTATAGGTACCAAATCCAATTGCAGGCACTTTCAAGCCATCGTTCAATGTATATTCCGGAATTTGATGATTCATCTGAAGACTCTCCTTTGCAAAAGGTATACGAACAATATGGTAAAAATAATGCCCCTCTCCGTTTATCTACCCCTCCATACGCGCTTGAATCAATTGAAAGTCACCACTCCGTTTTAGTCGGGTGACGGCTTCCTCTTCTAGCTCTCATGAAGAACGCTCTCCTTTTCATTCAAACGAAGAGATGGGCGTCGCCGATAACGGCTGATTGCCTATAAAGTTCTTAATAGCCATAGCAGCCTGCTTATACCCGCCAGCATCGCGTAACGTTTTCCCAATAACCTCAGCATGCTCCTTGTAGGAGGCATTACCGAGCACTTCTAATACTGCGTTTCTAAGCACATCGGGTGTAAGGTTATTTTTGTCCACGATGACCCCTGCTCCCAACTCCTGTACCCGGCCTGCTACACGCGGCTGATCCGATGTTAACGGAAGCATGATTAATGGTACATTGTAATACAAAGCTTCGCTGGTACTGTTCATGCCTGCATGGGTCAGAAAAGCATCTACACACTGCAACACTTCCAGTTGAGGGACATAGGGTCTTATGATGAAATTGTCAGGAATGAGATCAGCAATGGGCTCTATATCGGTATCCTTCCCAGAAGATAATATAAACTGCACAGGCAAATTACGAAAGGCCGTAAAGCAAAGCTTATAAAAATCAAGATCTTTATTTAAAATGGTTCCCATCGAAATATAAACGACCTGCTTATAAAGAGCATGCAGAGATTCATTTGCAAAAGCTGGCGCATCCTTGCGTGGGATAATGGATGGGCCGGTGAACACAAAGCTGTCGTCCAGCTTGTCCCCCATGGGTTGAAAATAACGACTTGTATAGATAATCTTCAGTTGTCCTGAATGCCCTGAAAGTTCCGCCAGGGAAGGTACAGCCACATCGAACTGGGAAGCTATTTGCTGGGACATTTCCACGATGCTATTATATAGCTCCTTGACCTCCTCCGTATCATCATTCAGTTGATTGTCTGATCCAAGAGGCTCCACAAAAACAAAGGTGCTGGTTGAGCATACCGTTGGTATACCTAACTTCTCACCTAGAATTTGTCCTCCCCAGCCTATTATGGAGTCAAAAATGATATAATCGTAGGTTTCATGTTCGATCAGATTCAGAACATCTGGTATAAAGCGTTGAATCACTTTATTCAATATCATATATAAAAATTGGTAAGGATGCTTGAGTTCGAATGGCTTCATTCCAGGGTTATTGAGCAGAGTTGCCTCGTTGAAAGAGTATGCTTTAAATTGTGCGCCTATCGCTTCAATCTTCGTCCGGTATTTTTCGGTACAACAGTAGACCACTTCATCACCGTTCTCAACCAGTTCCTTGATTAATCCAAGCGACGGATTGATATGGCCTTCTGCAGGAATCATCACAACTAATGCACGTGCCACGACACTCACCTCCATTAAATTTTCCAATGAACTCAAGTGGGGAAATGATAACCCATTCTTCCAGACCATTGGCTTGAATAAATAAAACTCTACTACCTCATTGAGGCGGTAGAGTTCCTATTCATGAGACGGAAGCATTAAAGTCTACGATACCTAACGTTATTTTACTCTCACGAGCTGGTCACGGCACCCAGACATCCCTTTTATAAAAGGTTACGCTGTAAGCATCGGTATCGCTGTATCTTCCATCTTTGCTTACCACTTTAAAATATACATTATTGTAGTCGACAAGAACCGTATCCGCTCCTGACGTATTCGTAGAAGAAGCAACCAAATTTCCAGCGCTGTCATAGGCGTACAAATCGTAATCATAACCGGAAGGAGAACCCAGCACGACAGATTTGCCATGCCCTCTGAATGTAAAGTAGTCTACATCTGTCGGGGAAGATAGATAAGACCAAGCACTTCCACCCCAGTAAGCCGGACCGTAGGGAGTGGCCACCGTTTGCGTTGGGATTTTATACGCGCTGCTCAAAGTGTCATTCGACTCGTAATTATCCGCCAAGGCCGTACCCACAATCGATCCTGATAAAAGCGTCATCATAATAGCAGAATACAATGTTTTCTTCATTTCATTCTCCCTCCATTTCTTTTGAAAAGTTAGCACGCCAAAGAGACTCCATGCTTTTCCCTCGTTCATAGACACGCCTGATCAGAAAAAGCTCCAAATCACCCCTTTCAAAATATGGAATTAATTAGATTATAATGTAAAGAAATACATATTGTCTACTTGTTTTTACAGTAATTCTGTTTTGCTAACTGTATTTGATCCCGATTCCAGAACTGTGCCGTCAGTCTCATAAATAAAGCACTTGGATCTGTTCCTGTAATTTTAAAATTAGCCAACTTACCAACACTCGACGTGTTCTCACCCATGGCCAATTTGGAGGGGCATCCAAACGTAAAAACGACCACCAATATGGTGGCCGTCACATCTATTTTGATAAATCTTCTTAATACTCTCGTGCATATTGCTTATCCTCTTTCAGTTGCACAATGTCATGTCCGGTTGGATTCTGGAAGGCCCGTAGTCCAAATGTTGACGCCACCGCGAAGATATGGTCAAAGATATCCGCCTGAACGTTCTCATATACACCCCAGTTAATATCATTGCTGAATGCATAGATTTCCAGAGGCAGCCCGCGATCTTCCGGTGCTAATTGTCGCACAATCATCGTCATATCTTTATTGATTTTTGGATGATTCCTCAAATATTGATGGATATATTCCCGGAATACACCGACATTTGTCAGTTGTCTGCCGTTCACGTTGCTTTCGGTATTCACCTCGTGCTCCATATTGTATGCTTGAATTTCCTTTAATTTTTCCGTGACATAATCAGTCAGGTAGTGGATTTTCTCAAATTCAGCCACCATCTCTTCCGTACAAAAACGGATACTGCTGATATCAATATAGATACTCCGCTTAATCCTTCTGCCGCCGGACACCTGCATGCCTCTCCAGTTACGGAACGAATCCGAAATGAGGGCGTAGCTTGGAATCATCGTAATCGTTTTATCAAAATTCATAACCTTTACCGTATTCAAAGTAATGTCGATGACGTCACCGTCCGCATTATACTTTGGCATCTCGATCCAGTCACCAACACGCACCATATCGTTTGACGATAGCTGTACACCGGCCACGAGGCCCAGGATTGAGTCTTTGAATACGAGCATTAATACCGCCGATAACGCCCCAAGTCCACTAAGGATAATGAGCGGGTTCTGTCCAATCAGGCTGGAGATGACGATGATGCCCCCGATAATGAACAGGACAATCTTGGCTACCTGAATGTAACTCTTGATTGGGCGAATCTTCGACACCTCATAGGTACGATAGATATCATCGAAGACATTCAGCAGAGCATTCAGAACCGTAATCATGATAACAATCATATAGGTCATTGCTGATTTTTCAATTATGGCCTGATAGGGCGAGAAAATATAAGCAGAATAATAGATTATAATGGCTGGCACAAGATGCGACAGCTTCTGAAATAAATTTTTCTGAACCACAATATGGCCCCACTTGAAACGGTTGTTACTTACGATACGATGGACCGTCTTCAGTACCACTCGCTTGGCAATCACATTCGCCAATATCGAGATCACTGCTATAAAAATAATCATAATGATGTTTGAAAGATAACCAATGGAGGGTCCACTCATGCCGAGTTCTTCTAGTTGATTTCTGATAAAGTCCATTGTTTCCTCCTGACATAATCTAGTTTAGCCTATTATTATAAAGTAGTTTGAGAGGGCAAGCAAAGTTTGTGCTCCCGCTCCGTTCTTCCTATGCATTATATATATTAAAAAAGGACCCTGTCATTCAAAGAATGATGGGTCCACTTGATTATGTCGTCTTTGCATTATGATCACGAGAAATGTCCAGCAACTCACTCACCGTCACCAGACGGTACCCTTCCGCGACCAGTTCATCCACCAGCACACGAACCGCCTCCACCGTCTGGGAACGATCCCCGTACCCGTCATGGAATATGAGCACGCTGCCGGGTTTCACCGCAGACCGGGTATGCTCCAGAATGTGCTCAACGCCGGGATTGTCCCAATCTCTCGCATCACCGTTCACCGCACCAATCGTACGATATCCACGCTCCGCCGCCAGAGACAATATATCATCGTTTACGCCAAAATACGGCGGTCGGAAGCAGCGGGCAGGTTGCCCCGTAACTTTTTGAACAAGATTTTCTGCACGTTGCAGCTCCTCCCCGGCTTCCTCCAGCGTCAACTTGGTCAGATCTGGATGCGTGTACGTATGGTTGGCGATCTCATGCCCTTCACGGTGCACCTCCGCGGCAATCTCCGGGTGGTTCTCTATCTCTTGGCCAATCATGAAAAACGTCCCCCGCCCACCTGCACGGCGGAATATCTCAAGAACTTGAGGTGTATACACCGGATGTGGCCCATCATCAAACGTGAATGCCACAACCTTTTCCCGAACAGACTCCTGCTCTACCATCACGATATTGACCATATTATAATGACCCCTCTCTGCAACTGCCTGGCTACATACACCCTTATTATTCCATGACCACAGGCTCCGGTCTAGTCCAGAGATCACACCTTGCGAAATCCTGAATCAGCCGATATCCACCAGAAAGAGAGCACAGCGAGCGAGCAGCAAGCCCTTCTACCGCCACGCCCTCCAGTCCAGCCTCCAGCTAACCTTTAATTGCACCTGCGATCATACTCTTCTGCACCTGTTTGTTCAGCAGCAGATAGATGACCACCGTTGGCACCGTCGTAATCATCAGTCCCGCACCAATGATACCCCATTGCGTAATGTACGTTCCCACCATCGACATCATGCCCACCGTCAATGTCTGGTAAGCCGTGTTATTGATAAACGTAACTGCAAACATCAGCTCATTCCAGCAGGACAGAAATGTGAAGATAGCTACCGTTGATATAGCCGGGGTTACCAGAGGCAGGATAATGGAGAAAAACGTCCGGTATATGCCGCAGCCGTCGATAACCGCCGACTCCTCCATCTCTCTTGGGATACCTTTGAAAAAACTGCCCAGAATGAATACCGCCATCGGAATGCCAAATGCCACATAGGGAATGATCAGAGACCAGTAACTGTTGAGCAGGCTCAGATTCTTCAAAATAATAAACAATGGCAGCAGCGCTGCATGAATCGGCACCATCATGCCCAGCAAAATAATCGTCATCGTCAACCCACTGAGCTTCCAGTTCATTCTCGTGATTGCGTAACCCGTCATGGAGGACAGGATCAGTACCAAGACAATGGAGGCCGCAGTAACCAGCACACTATTCATAAAATAGGTCAGCACATGGCCGTCGGACATTGCTTTGGTGTAGTTGCTCCACAGAAACGCTTTGGGCAACCCGGCTACATCACCGCTGAAAATCTCACTGTTATCCTTCAGGGAAAACAGCGCCAGCCAGATGAGGGGATAGATCTGCACAATCGCAACGAGGATCAGAAACGCTTGCAGGAACACTTTCCCGATCGGTCCGGAGATGGACCTCGGCTTGGGCTTTTTTTGCAACATGACTTCTACGGTACTCATGCCTTATGCCTCCCTCTACTCCGTTTTGAACAATGAATTAATGAGGATCGTACACACCAGACACTCCACAATAATAAAGACCGAGATCGCACTGCCATATCCGTACCGGAACGTATCAAAAATGGTAGCGTACATCAGCGTGCTTGGCACTTCAGTGGTGTAAAATGGCCCGCCACCTGTCAGCACATAGATCAGGTCAAACACCTTGAATGCACCGATGACCGAAAAAACAAGGCTTACCTTCAGAATTGGCTTCATCAACGGGATCATAATGGACCACGCCGTCCGAATACGGGAAGCACCATCCATTCGAGCCGCTTCGAGCACATCCTGAGACACGGACTTCGCACCTGCATACATCAGCAGCATGTGATACCCCACGTACTGCCACAAGGTTGGAATAAAAGATGCCGCCAGCGCGGTGTCCTTCTGCCCCAGCCAGTCCTGCGCCAGGCTGGATAAGCCGATACTTTGCAGCAGCACATTCAGCAGGCCGTAATCGGCATTATAGATTTTTGACCACAACTGGGCAATAACCACCGTTGAGATCAACACCGGGATGAAATATACGGTGCGGTAGAAGCCTTCCCACTTGACGTTGGACGCCAGAATCAGTGCGAGCACCAGCGAGATCGGCAGTTGAATGAACACCGAAGCACCCGCGAATAACAGGGAGTTCTTGATCGAATTCAGCACCCGGGTATCCTTAAACATCTCTACATAGTTGTCCAGGCCGATAAATGTACCCCTGCCTACGCCGTTCCAGTCCAGCAGACTGTAATAACTGGAGACAAAGATGGGAATAAGCACAATTCCGCAGAACAGAAGCAGGGTGGGCAGTACAAAGACGGCTATCGTGCCTTTATTGGAAAATACAGAGTTCATTGTTGTTCTCCTCTCAAAGGCGTGACCGGGATATGCCGGACCACGCCTTGTTTGGGTTCATCTTCATTGTTAGAAGCGGTAGCACATTGCAAGCTCACAAGGTCTATGCGCAAGATATTCACAGGTAATTTGCAAAGACTTGTAGTGTAAGGACCTAGGGCCTGTAAGCATTTAAGCTTGTAAGCTTGCACGCACGTATACCTGCCTACCTGTTTTCTATAGACTTAGCTCTGTTGGTTTGAGCTGTGCCATCTGTTTGCAGAACTCTTCCGGTGTTACATCGCCAGCAAGCAGCTGGGCAATTAGGTTTTTGTGCGCTTCGGCAGACTCCGCAGGCAGAATGTTATCCCACCACGCGATGAATGAGGTCGCCGTTTTCATAATATCTGCCGCAGACAGATCAAGAGAGGACAGGCTGGATGTGTCGAGTGCATCGGTTTTCCAGCTTGGCAGACCCGCTCCAGCCAGGAAACCTTGCGTACCAAGCTGCTCACTCAGATACATGAGGAATTCCACGGCTTCCTTCGGATGTTTGGTATTCTGGTTGATGTAGAAACCATCGACGGCACCGCCGAAGATTTCGGTATTTGTGCCTTTGCCATCTTCAAATACCGGGAACGGAATCACTTTCACTTTTCCTTTGACTGCGGAGGACGGGTCCTCAATTCCTGCATTCACCCAGTTGGCCTGGAACATCATCGCCCCGTTGCCTGCATTAAATGCCCCAAGCATCTCGTCATAGCTCATGCTAAACATACTGCTGTTGAACGCTCCTGCTTGCGCAAGCTGTTGCATTTTGGTCGCGGCGGCAACAAAATCGGGCGAATCCCACTTTGACGGATCTTTAAAGGCTTCCATCACCGCAGCATTGCCTGCCTGACGCATCGCAATAATGTCGTACCAGTACATGCCCGGCCAGCGATCCTTTTCCCCAATCACAGCCGGGGTGATTCCTGCTGCTTTCAGCTTAGTGACTGCATCCAGCAGTTCGTTATATGTGGTCGGAATCTTGGCACCCGCCTGCTCGAACAATTCCGTATTCACGTAAAGGTTGGCGATATGGGTATACACGGGCAATGTGTAGATTTTGCCGTCCATATTGATGGCCTCCGCCATACCCGGTCCCATTCGTTCTTTAATATCGTCCGTCAGGTAACTTGAGATTTCCAGCACATTACCGGATTTGATGTATGGCTGCATGAAGCTGCCGCCACCCATGCCATAGAACAGGTCTGGCGCTTCACCAGCTGCAATTGATGTTTTGACTTTGGTTTTGTACTGTTCTCCTGTCGTGCCCGTGCGTTCAACCTGAATGTCTGGGTGCTCGCTGTTCCATTTCTCAACAATCTCGGGTAGTAACTTGGCCGAAGGATCGGTATTGCCGACCGATTGATCCCACAGCGTCAGCTTAATCTTGCCGTTACTTTCCCCCTGTGCTCCGCCGGACGAACCGGATGAACATGCCGCCAAACTGCTTACAATGCCCAGAGTCAGAATTAGACTTGCTGATTTTTTTAATAGCGCTTTCATCTCTATGGACCTCCCTATGCGTTTTAGTTGGTTATATCCCATATTTTAGGCAAACTGTGCTTTGTTCTCCATTTAGAAAACAGGCATCGATTTGTAATATTCGAACATATGTGGAACTGGAAGTGGAAGTGAGTTTACGCTCAAACCTTCTCTGCACTCCCCCACACTCCCCATTTTTGCATTCTCGTTTTTCAGGTTTTTACATTCCGATACTCATTCATGGATCGGCCGATATGTTTTTTGAACAAGACGCTGAAATAATGTGGGTCCGGGATGCCTACCTGCTCCCCAATCTCATACCCTTTCATATCCGTCTGTTTCAGCAGCATTTCAGCCTTCTTCATGCGGAGTTGAGTCAGATATTCCACAAATGTCTGCCCGGTTTCTTTTTTCATCAGCCGCCCCAGATGGCCCGAACTTACGTAAAAAGCAGCCGCGGTGCTGGAAAGCCCCACTTCCGCATTGCCCATGTTCTCTTCAAGATAAGCGATCACCCGGTCGATCAGATTACCTTCCTTGGCCTGTCGTTTGGCTTGTATGACATCCGATACCGTGCGGACATGCTGCTCCAGCATGCTTTTTAGTTCAGGCAGATGACCTGCTGTAAAAATGGCCGCAACGGCCTCTTTGTTCAATGCGTGTTCTCCCTCAAGTTGCTGCTCTATGGCGGCACGCTGGCACTCCGTAACCACATCCATGGCTGCCATCCGAAACTGTGAAACGTCCGAGAACGGCACTGACAGCATACGCTCCAGCAACAATACGGCTTCTTCCCCCGCACCAACACTGACGTAAAATTGCAGTTGTTGGAGCAGCTGAGCATCCGAGTGGTACCGCCTTTTTCCGCCTTCGATGACCAGATCCTCGAAGCAAATAACCTGATTTTTCCCCACAAACGCCTGATAATCGAGTGCACGACAAGCTTCCCGGTATCCCACACAGGCCCTTCCCCATCCTGATTGCCATTGCCCAATCCCTACGGTCACATCAACTTCACACCCTTCGAGCTTAAGTGTATGTTGAAGTTCTTCCTGAAGCTGCTGCACCTGATTGGAAAATTCCGTATCCGCACCAAGCGAGAGCACAACTATCCGGTTATGCGGGTCCATGACGATAATGGTTTGCGGATCCTGCGGATAAAATGCCTGCACCTGCTTCATGCCTACCATCCGCAGCAAAATATGTATTTCCTCGGCAGTATGTGGATGGGCTTCTGTCTGATGCTGGCTTAATTGGGGCTGACCGTGTTGTTGTTGGGGTCCTCGATGTGCTTCATGTGTTTGGAGTGTTTGGGGTGTTGGGTGATATGGTTCGGACAGATGTTGATATACCTCTGGTGCAGCTATCTTCGCTTGCGGTACAGCAACCTTCACCTCCATTACTGCGATGCGTGATCCTGGTTCGCCTGAAGAGATGGGAATACCGAAGAAACGCGCCTTCTCTTGTAGTTCATCCTCAGGTATCACATCACTTAACCATTGATTTACAAATCGCTCCCTGAGATAAGGCAGGCTCTGCTTCATCTCCTCTCGCAGCTTCATCAGCTCGTACTCACGCCCCATCTCCTGCTCGATTGCCACTCGCAGCTTCGCCGTAACCTGTAATAACTCAAAAGCACGAATGGGTTTCAAAATAAAATCGGATATGCCCAGCTTCACACTCTGACGAGCATATTCAAATTCATCATGTCCCGTCACAACCACGATTTTTAAGTTCGGGTAACGCTCCATGAGGATACCGCTCAGTTCAATGCCGTCCATCTTGGGCATGTATATGTCCGTGAACACGATGTCCGGGCGCAACAGCTCGACCTGTTCCAAAGCCTCTGCAGCATCGGAGGCCTCGCCAATGATGCTCATGCCTTGCTGCTCCCAATCGATACGCATACGCAGCAGATTTCGGATGAGGTACTCATCATCCACTATCAATACCTTTAATGGTTCCACAGTTAATTCCATGATTCATCGGCTCCCTTCGGGATCGTTATGATAATGGTTGTTCCTTTTCCAACCTCGCTCTGCAGCTTGAGTCCATCTTCTCTGTCATAAAAAATGCGAAGCCGCTCCATCGTCCCCCATAAGCCAAAGCTTGGATTGTGTTTAGCGTTATAGGTAGGATTAGAGGTATTAGAAGAGTTAGATGGGTTCGAGCGATTAGACCTGTTCATTTCTGTGCGTTGAACCTGCTGCACTTCTTCCTCGGACATGCCGACTCCGTCGTCAGTGATCGTTAGAAGTACCCCTTCCTTGGATCGACGAGCTTGAATGCGTATCGTGCCTGGACTGCTTTTAGGGCGTATGCCATGATATAGCGAATTTTCCACCAGCGGCTGGAGCACAAGCTTGGGAATCATCACTCGCTCACAATCTGGAGCAATATCGTACTGCACCTCAAATACACCGGGGTATCGTACCTGCTGGATCGTCAGATAATTGCGTACAATCTCAACCTCCTCGTGCAGTGTAATCAGTTCACGCCCTTTGCTGACACTCAGCCGATAATAACTTCCGAGCGCTTCTAACAGCTCACATACCTTATCGTTCATGCCCGACATCGCCAGGGAGGTAATGGAATCAAGTGTGTTGTATAGAAAATGCGGCTTGATCTGCGCCTGAAGTGTATTCAGCTCTGCTCGGCGAATCGTCTGCTGCTCCTGAATGATGCGTTTCAACATCTGGTCAATCTGCTCAATCATTTGGTTGTATCCTCCATATAGCTGTGCGAACTCGTAGCTGTTCAGCTCAACCGTCACTTTGCGGAAGTTGCCGCTTGGTGCTTTCTGCATGGAGCGAAGCAGCTTGTGAATCGGCTTAATGACGCTGCGCGAGATGATGAATGAACTGACAAAAAAGACAGTCCCGTTTACCGCCAGTAGGATCAGCGCAAGCATCACCATGGATTTATTGCGGGTATCGGTAGCCTGGTATGGGCTCATGCTGATGAATTTCCACTGATCATCACCAGACGAACGATAGGTAACCGCATATTCCTGACCACCCGATTGCAAGGTGATGAAGCCGAAGGATTGCTCTTGAAATGTTTGTTTTAACTTGGCCTGATTGGCCTCTAACATCTCGTGCATCCCTTCCTGTCCAGAAGCCACAGATATGGATTCGCCGGATACAGCAGGCACGGCCTTCTTTCCATCGGTAGCGTTGGTTGCAATCACCCGCTGATGCTCATCCAGGATGGCCACCTGAAATGAATCCGGTGCAGACAGGTTGGCATAGGCTTGAGCAATGGATTTTCCCTTGATGTTCATGACCAGAAATCCAAGCGGAGACGTATCATCCAAATCCCGAATGAGGCGAATAAACGACACCACCTCTTGCCCATCCTTATCCCCCGTCGCCGAGACTCCGCTGTCGTTGTTGCCACCATTCAGCCTGAGCAGATATCTTCCGTTATGCTTCAGTGCCTGTTCGTACCACGGCGCTTCCTTCACATTCGCTTCCATAAACGTGGGCCATTCCTGTGTACCAACCGAGAATCGGTGCCCCGAATTATCGTAAATATATACTGAATCGATAATTGGAACCGCTTGCATAAGATTGGTCAAATACGCGCTGACCTTGGACTGTGTCTGTAAATTGGAGTACACATTGCCCTGCCGCAGCAGGTTCTGCAAGTTGGGATCGGAAAAAATCATTTTCGAATAATTGTTCACGTTCTCGATCATCAGATTAACGTTGGTTTCAATGGATGTAATTGTTTGCAATGATGCTTCATTGATCTTTCGCTGCGCGTCACTTTCCGAGATTCGATTCAACACCAACGCACTGAACGCCACCGTTAGCAGAATAATGACAAAGTAAGCAAACGGGATTTTAAAAGCGAGTGTCTTGGGCTTGCGTTGAATGAACTCTTTGAAACGGGGAGTCCAATTGTTCTTCATTGCACCAATGTTCACTTTTGTATTTGCGTTTACTTCTGCATCGGTCTCAATATCTGATTGGGCTGTTGCTGTTGCTTTCGCTTCAATCGTGGCATCTTCTTCTGCTGCTTCTGTTGCCTCTGTTGTTGTATCCTTTGCTCTGTTTTGCATTGTAACCCTCCTTTGTTTCCGAGGTGTGATGGGTTTATCGGCTGGGATCGGATGACCTGTTGTGATATCCACCACTCTCTCGGATTTTATACAATTGTATATTATAGGACTGTGTATGGAGGAGGCTCAACTCTTTTTATCGCTTGGATATAGCTTGACTGAGTGAAGTGAAATGAGGCTTTGGGGATCTGATCGTGGTGAATGCTGCGGGTAGGGGCCCCTAATTGGAGCCGCAAGAAGTACTGCTTTATAAAATGTTGGAGGTACAGATAATAAGCTGTGGTTTGTGCCGGATGGAGAGTGAAGCGGGGCAGAAGCGGAGGGTCTGGATACACAAAAGACGATGATAAACGTCTACCTTGATATGTACATACTTTTGAGCAAAATTACAATATCTACGGGCATAATTCTTACTACTTACAGAGTGTTGATCGAGTGGTTAAGGTTGGGAAAATCCAATTATCGTTTTCTCGTATGATGAATTTAAGTGGGAAAAATGTCGGGAGCATACTGCCCTAGTGCAGGACAAGCATAGCGTTCGTTATGGTAAGAAACAACGAAGCGTGATCAAAGCGAGAATTCGGTAACGCCTTTTTTGGAGGCATATTTCAGCGTGTAGCTTCCTTCTGTGCCATATGGCATCGTAGCGATTTGGATGCGGGTATAATCCAACCGACTCTCTCTCAGCACTTTTTTAACTAGCGCTATGCTCCGATCTTCATCCGTTACCACACAGAAAATGTTCATTACATATTCCTTCGGATCAGCCATACGGCTGCCCAGGTCACATCCATCCACCTCTCCCAACTCCGCCTGGGTCAGAACGGTTTCCAGATATTCCATCACCTTTTCCTTCAACCAATGATCACGTTTGCTACCCTGCGCGCTCTTCAGCGGATATTGCACCACAAGCCAGTATTTTTCATTCATTTAGCTTCACCAACCAATCTTTATATGATAGGACATTACATTATGTGTAGGGCACTTGAACGATAAAAATGCATATGTCAGCCTTACATTTCTCCAGTTCAAAATGGGCTAGATCATTGACCTTACTGCTTTTTGAAATTGTACTGCCCTTCCATTTGCAGGATGAGGAACATGGTGATGTTTAATGAGTTGGGAGCTTAACGTGTCTGCTGACTTTCTGCCAATAGCCACGATCTGAGCATCAGGATTCAGTTGCATAAGCTGTCTGGCGAATACCACACCATCCTCCAACTCTGCCAAAGTCGGCGTTCGATTCGTCATCCTGTTTTCGGCAGATTGATAAGGATGAAAGGGATAGATGTTCCAAAATATAAAGTCCGTTGGTTTCCACCTTGAACTGGATAACACTTCGCCCCATATGATGGATGCTGTCGGTTCTGCGAAACCATACAGTGCCTGACTCCGGTTAGGTTTGGCGATATTGGGCAGGCTTGTTCGGACACCCGGATCACCTGCAAAAATCATCTGGTGATTCACCAGTGAGTGATTCCCGGTAACCATTCGCTCGGACGTCAAAGGTACGCCGGAGAACCTCGCCCCTTGATATCCCACGGCTTCAGCAATAAAAATGTACCGAGCCTTGGATATTCGTGGTTCCAAATACCTGACCAAATGTTCAGAACGAATCTTCACCGCTTCGGGGCCGATATCATAGCCCGTCACATAATCTCTCCAAGGATTAATCACATTTACTGGCGAGACATATGCTTGTATCCCTGCAACAAACTCGCAGATATGTTGCTGCGTTTCGCTCATGCTTTTTTGCCTCCTTTGGGAGATTACAGAGTAAATTAGGCTTGCATCAGCTTATTTTACAAAGATTATAGCATAAACAGAAAAACCACCAACCAGACCGCTGGTTGATGGTGGATAGAAACTGTAGAAAACTATTGCGGTATAACTTCTTCCCACTGACCATTGGTGGTTTCTTTGTAGGTAAGAAGGTTTCCATCATACTTTCCCTGAATAAAGTTAGAACCCGCTTCTTTCCATTCCTTAGTAACAGATATCACAACTTTAGAATCCTGTGAATTTATTGGAACATACTTTCCTCTTGATAAATTTATCTCAAAGGCTACTGGATAAAAATCGTACCAGAATAGTTTGTCTGATTTCTCTCCCAGTATACCCGCATCACCACCTTTAGAGAAATGAGGACTGATGACTCGAAACCTGAACTCTAACCACTTTCTGGGATCTAAAGGAAATTCATAATGACTATCGGGCTCCACTATAATGTATGACTTTTCAGGAACTGGGTGTTGAACTTGAACTTTATGCTCGATTATTTCTTTGGATATTATTCGAAAAACTAAATATACCAATATGAATAGTATCGAAGTAACTACGGGTAATTTAGGCTTGTTCCTCAAAAAAACACTCAATCCAAGACCAATAATTAATGGAAACCATATCCATGGATCTCCCAATGTAATGGCTCCCATAATATATGACTTATCGCTAAGGGGATAGAATGCTGGTAAATCATGTCCCATATAGTCTAAAAATAAGTGTCCAAACAAGACAGACAAAATAGAAGATCCCCAGATTAATTTGAAACTTGTCTTTTTATAGAACAGTTTTGTCAAATATGCTATTCCTAAAGCTAAAAGGGGTGTAAACAATATAGAATGAGACCACGGAGCTACACTTCTATCCCCAAAAATATCAGGAAATATTCCACACAGTGCACCCGAACATAGACATATCATAAGATTTTTCCATGTATCCCTTGGCAAAAAGCAGTATGCAATTACCGCCCCAAGAAGAGCATGTGATAGAACATGAAAAAACAAATATAAGTACGGATCCAAAATAACTACTCCTTTACTCTGTTATAGAATCAACATTGTGCTATGTAATGTTACACACTATAAAATTAGTTTTTCATAAAATAGACCCTGAGAGTCAAGCCTCTTCCAAAGATCTGCGGGGAGTAGTCTCAGTATGGATGTTACCTAATCTAATTTCTTAATACTAAATTCGAGCACAAATCAACGTAGGCTCCACAAAATAGAATCAACAAGCTATTAAAAATCCTCATAACAATGGATGGCCCGTATGTATTTTCTATTATCATAATTTGGTCTAGTTAAAGCAGGCTATAGATACCTATATACGTTTCAGAACCTAAATGTACCTGATATACTTTCTTAAAGCTTTTCGACCTACATATACCTCGATTCCCTCCATTTATATAATTTAGGTTATTATATCATAAAATAAAAATCCACCAACCAGAACAATGGTTGGTGGATTTTGCTTACTCTAATGGAGGTGAGGGGGTATCGAACCCATGTCCGAAGATAACGGAACAAAAGCTTCTACGGGTATAGTCACTGTTGTGATGTCCCGTGTATCAGTAACCCACAAGAACAGGATTAGCCCAAGCAGGTATGGACTCAACACAATAGATCAAATCACCCTGTATGATTTCAGCAACAATTAAAGGCTCGTATGTATTATCAATGATGATAACCCGATCTGCGATAGATAGAGCCGGTTTAAGGTTCTTCAAAGACTGACCATATCGATAACGAATGTCTTCTTCTGCAATCCAATGTCCACCTTGTTCAACACGAGAGGCAACACGATCTATATGCATTTGCACATCCTCAAGGCCGATATAGTATACGACAATTTCGTAACTGTTTTCTTTTGCAATTTCCATATGTTTTAAAACAAATGATCCGGACAATGTCGTTTCAATAGCGAAGTTTACACCACTTTTAATGAGAGATCGGATTCTTTTCACAGCTTCCCTGCCAGCAGACAGGTCAGCACTGCGCGGATTCTCTGGCTTCAACTCTCTTGCAATTTGATCCGGATCAACCAGTTCACCAAGCCACTCTCTCATTTGCATACTGAGTGTACTTTTCCCTGCTCCATTGGTTCCAGCAAATACCGTCATGACTGGTCTGATTTCACTCATGATACTCAAACTCCTGGCGTTTCCCAGTAGCATCAAATATAATTTCAAATTTATTACCCGCAGCATCCTCACGAACGCGTTTGTTATTCTTTATATAATAAATAGAGGCGCCTGATTCTTTAGCTTGTTTCCGTGCATGTTGACTTGCTTTGTTTAAAATTTCTTGGAGTTGTTTTCGATTTGTAAACATCCTGAGTCCCCCAATCTAAATTTCTGTTTATTATATCATAAACTAAAAAACCACCAACCAGATTTACTGGTTGATGGTTTTTGACTCTAATGGAGGCGAGGGGAGTCGAACCCCTGTCCGAAGATAACGACACATAAGCTTCTACGGGTGTAGTCACAGTTTTGATGTCACCCGAGTATCGCCCCGTAACCGGCTATACGTTGGGTCAGCCTGATTGTCTTCTTCAGCACACCCCAGGCGGAGATGTGACAGCGTATCCCACTACTAGTTAGCCCCTATCCCTGTCACATGGGCGATGCAGGGTAGAAGCACGCACACAGTTTCTTAGGCTGCGAAAGCGTAGTTTGTTTGTTGTTTGCCGTTTAATAGGCTTTAGCGTTGATAAAGCGGACGCGTCCCCACTACCCGCTACCCATGCTCGAACTATCCCCGTCGAATCCATAAACGCCCCCTCAATGAAGAAGGGCTCCAGGATTAATCCGTGAATACGGAGCAAAGGTGCTGCACATCTTTTTCCTCCAAGGTAAAAAGATGCTTCTTTCAAACTCGGCATTCCAGTCTGCTACATGAGTAATCATAACACAGGACACATCACCGAAATAGTACAGATTGCTGGAAGACATTCCAGCAGGCTGAGCATGTGTACAAGGTTATCCAATACAACAGGCTCAATCGTCTACATATTATACCGCGTCGCCAATCGGAAGTAAAGTTTACCCAGATCGGCTCACGAACAACTGTACCTTAGTATTTTACCCACGCGCCTGATAAACTACGCAACAGCTGATAATTTAAATTCATCACCGCACTCTCCATGCTCCTGGCAATTTTCTTAGTCACACACAACAAAAATCAGCCAACTGCACACTTCGGCTATTCACATCAAATCACCTTCCCCAAACACAAATAAAAAAAGCCTCAATCTTGCCCATTGCAGGACAAACCTTGAGACTCCTTAACTCATACATCAATCTTCCTAGCTTCATCATAAAAAAACTATCTTATACACTTAAAAGTAAAGCATTTACGCCCAGCGCTCCACTTAACGCGCAACCTTCTGCTTGTCGCGCAGTACCCGTTGGATATCACGTTGAGCATCGCGCTTCGCGGCAGTTTCACGTTTGTCGTATTGCTTCTTACCTTTACCCAGTCCAAGCAAAAGCTTTGCATAACCATTGCGGATATAGATTTTCAGCGGAACAATGCTGTACCCATCCTGTTTCGACAGCCCGAGCAGCTTGTGAATCTGCACTTTATGCATCAACAACTTGCGCGTACGTGTTGGATCGAGCGGATTATTTCGGTTCCCTTGTTCAAAAGGACTAATATGCATATTGTGAATATGAATCTCACCGTTTCGAATCGTGGCAAATGCATCACCAATATTCGCACGGCCGTTACGAAGAGATTTGATCTCCGTTCCGGTAAGCACCATGCCCGCTTCATACGTATCTTCAATGAAGTAGTCATGGGAAGCCTTTTTATTCTGTGCGAGCACTTTACTCTGTCCATCATTCTTGCCCATGTCCTCACTCCTTCTCCGTAAAATAAGCCGGTACCATGCTCTATAGCAGCGCACCCAATGTTGCACCAAGGTACCACGTGCCAGACCTTAATTGTAGCAAGTACGGCTGTTAAAATCAAGAAAGAGGCGACCTCTGCCGCCCCTCCTCATTACACCACTTCCAGACTGTGCGAAACAACACACCGGCTGAAGTGGGTATTTTCTCCAACGATTAACCTGAAGGAACGAATTGTAATCCATCTCTCCAAGTTACGTTAGCTTTATTTTTTCTTTTTCCGTACAAAAGCTGCCGTGCCGTTACCAGCTGCACTTTTGCTCTTCTTCCGCTTGCGTCGTGGTGCTCCGCTTTCCTGAGCGCCACCAGGAGTTGCATTCTCTCCAATAAATACGCCGCTTGGCGAAGTGTTTTTGCGCCCACTTCCGCCTTTGCCACCTTTACCGCCGCCCTTGCCGGACTTAAAGCTTCCTTCACCGCGACCGCTGCCGCTGTTCAGGCCACTTCCTTGTCCATCGGTTGAACTACTATCCGATCCACCCGATGTAGAGCTATATCCGCCTTTACCTGAGCCAAAACCAAAGCTCACCGCGCCTTTGCCCCGACCAGTTGATCCACCAGCATCACCAGCACGACGCTCACTTTTAGGTTTGCCGCCGCCTTTACCTGCGTAGCCACCAGATGAGCCTGCGCCCGCGCCTGCACTTGCTGCTCCACCGCGACCGCCACGTCCACCTTTGCTGCTTTCTTCCGTTGATCTGCCACCACGGCTGGCTCCAGCACCTGCCGAACTGCCTTTGCCGCCACGTGAACCGCCGAAACCACCCGGTCCACCCTTGGCACCGCCGCGACCGCCACCACTTGCTGGGCGTCCACCTTTACCGCCACGTCCGCCACCGAAGCCGCCAGGACGTTCACCGCGAGGTTTCATATCTACCATTTCAAAATCAATCGTATACTCTTCCATGCTTACACGTGCCACACGGATCTTCACTTCATCACCGATGCGGAAGACTTTCGAGGTACGTTCACCAATCAGAGCCATATGCTGATCGTCAAAATGGTAATAGTCGTCCGTGAGTGCGCTCAGGCGAATCAAGCCTTCAACCGTGTTTTCCAACTCAATGAACATACCAAAGCTGGTCACACTGCTGATCATGCCTTCGAACTCTTCGCCTACTTTGTCGAGCATGTACTCGGCTTTCTTCATTTTCTCCGTATCCCGCTCAGCTTCTACCGCCACACGTTCACGTTCCGAAGACTGCTGCGCAATATCGGACATACGTGCTGCCAAATACTCCTGACGGTTCTCCGGCAATGCACCATTATTTTCAATGACTTCGCGAATCACCCGGTGAATGACAAGATCGGGATAACGACGAATTGGAGACGTAAAGTGACTATAGAATTCTGCCGCGAGGCCAAAGTGACCCGACATTTCAGAGTCATACTTCGCCTGTTTCATGGAACGCAGCATCATCGTACTAATCACGGTTTGTTCTTTCGTTTCTTTGATATCCTCAAGCAACGATTGAAGCGCCCGTGGATGAATCGCATTGCCACGTCCTTTGACCTGGTGTCCAAAATTCGCCGCAAAGGCGAGGAAATTTTGCAGTTTTTCCTGATCCGGGTCTTCGTGCACACGATAAATGAAAGGAACCTTCAACCAGTGGAAATGCTCTGCCACTGTTTCGTTCGCTGCCAACATGAATTCCTCAATGATTTGCTCTGCAATCGAACGCTCCCGTTTTACGATATCTACCGGTTTGCATTCTGCGTCCACAATGATTTTGGATTCTTCAAAATCAAAGTCAACCGCACCACGGCGCATACGCATAGCACGCAGCTTCAAGGCAATCTCTTTCATCAGATGGAAATCATCTACCAGATCCTTATAACGTTCGAGCAATTCCGGCTCTTCACCTTCAAGGATTTTACGGACGTTGGAATACGTCATCCGCTCTTTGGTTTTGATTACACTCGTGAAAATATCATGTTTAACAACCTTCATCTGGTCGTTAAACTCCATCTCACAAGACAGGGTCAGGCGGTCTACCTGGGGGTTCAAACTACAGATTCCGTTGGACAGACGTTGTGGCAGCATAGGAATAACCCGGTCTACCAGATACACACTGCATCCACGGTTGTAGGCTTCCTGATCCAGCTTGGAATTCTCCTGCACATAATAGCCAACGTCGGCAATATGAACACCCAGACGGTAGTTCCCGTTAGGCAGTTTCTCTACATTTACAGCATCATCCAGATCCTTGGCATCTTCGCCATCAATCGTGACAATGTTAAGTCCGCGCAGATCACGGCGACCCTGTTGTACAATCTCTTCATCCGTGATGGAGTCGGGTGCTTTTTCCGCCTCTTCTACCACTTCATCAGGGAAAGCTTCAGGCAACTGATGCTTGCGAATGACGGACAAAATATCAATACCCGGCTCATCCTTATGACCGAGAATCTCGATCACTTCACCTTCGGCAGCCGCACGGCCCTCCGGATAGCTGACGATCTTGGCTACGACCTTCTGTCCATCAACCGCCCCAGCAAAGTTGGTACGTGGGATGAAAATATCGCGATTAATCCGTTTATCATCCGGAATGACAAATCCGTACACCTCATGGCTCTGGAACACACCAACGACTTGTGTCACAGCACGAGTAACAATACGGACGATCTCACCCTCCAAACGACCACCTGAAGGTCCTTGAGATGTGACTTTAACCAATACCGTATCACCATTCATCGCACTTTTCATATCATTGGCGTGAATGTACACATCCGGGTGCTCCCGATCCTCAGGGATAAGGAAAGCGAAACCTTTGGCGTGAGCCTGTAAACGTCCACGTACCAAATCCATACGCTCTGGCATGCCATAGCGATTGTTACGGGTCAGCAAAACTTTACCGGATTCCTCCAGCGTATTAAGCATAATCAAAAAGGCTTTGAAATCAGCTGCATCTTCAATAGCGAAGTGCTGTTCCAACTCCTGATAAGTCATAGGTTTATAAGCGGTTTCCCGCATGAAGTCGAGCAATTGTTGTTCTGTTATCATTAATATATTCACCTCGGGAAACATAAAAGTGTAAGCAAGTCTCATCTCTTTATGTATCGGAATTATTACCATTTTCATGCAATGCAATTTCACTGTTGTGAAGAGCGTAGTAGTGCAACCATACTATCTCATACCCTAGTATACACGAATTCAATCCGACCCATCCGTACCTCGCAAAAAAACCACAGTTCCCGGACGCTCCTCTAAAATCACGCTTTCACGTATCTATACAGACATTTTATGCGATACACGTGCTGTGCGCATCTGGCAAAGAACTACATCCGAAAATTTTCGTACACATGACATTCATTATAGGGAGTGATTTCGCGTAACGAATAAGCGAGGGACATACCATACATGATAGGGGTGTGTTGCATGTTAAGGAAGGAAAACCAAACAGAAGTGAGAAGAAGACCGAAAATCATGGAGTCTATAGATTAAATTGTTGGAAAAGTTTGGACGCGTAAGAATTTATTAAAAAACCCCCGTTTCTTCACGAAACGAAGGTTCATCAATTAAGCCATTAGCTTAAGCTATTCATTGAACAGCAGTTCCAATTCTTACTTGGAAACCACCGTAACAACGATAGACAAAATCATAAATCCTGCACCCAGTACCACCGTTGCACGTTGCAGGAAGAGATCCAATCCGCGCGCTTTCGTTTTACCGAAAAGATGTTCCGCACCACCGGAGATGGCACCCGCCAAACCAGCGCTTTTCCCGTGCTGCAGCAATACTACAGTGATTAGACCGATCGAGAAAACAACGAGCAGCAATTTCAAAGCAATATCCATTCTTTCCACCTCCTACCCATGTGGGCATACATCTCACCATAAAAACAGATACTTTAATTGTAACATAGCTATGGTTGTACTACAAGTAGTACAGTTTATACAATGCCCTAAATTTCACCATCGCGTGATGCTTACTTTATACCATTACTTCGTTGCAATAAAAAAGACAAGCCGGTTACCCGGCTTGCCTGTAAAAGCTGAATATCCAGCTTATTTTTTAAGGTTGTAGAATCCTTTAAGACCATTGTATTGAGCCAGTTCACCCAGTTGATCCTCAATGCGAAGCAATTGGTTGTACTTCGCGATACGGTCTGTACGGGAAGGAGCACCCGTTTTGATTTGACCAGCGTTAGTTGCAACAGCGATGTCAGCGATTGTGCTGTCTTCGGACTCACCGGAACGGTGGGAGATTACAGCTGTGTATCCTGCGCGTTTAGCCATTTCGATTGCATCGAATGTTTCAGTCAATGTACCGATTTGGTTAACTTTGATCAGGATGGAGTTACCGATACCTTCGTTGATACCTCTGCCCAGACGCTCAGTGTTTGTTACGAACAGGTCATCACCAACGAGTTGTACTTTGTCTCCCAATTTCTCAGTGAGCAATTTCCAACCATCCCAGTCATCTTCGGACATACCGTCTTCGATTGTGATGATTGGGTATTTCTCAACCCATGAAGCCAGAAGGTCAACATACTCAGCGGAAGTGTAAGATTTACCTTCGCCAGCAAGTGTGTACTTACCATCTTTGTAGAACTCAGTGGAAGCAACGTCCATACCCAAGAATACGTCAACGCCTGGTTTGTAACCAGCTTTTTCAATTGCTTCGATGATTGTAGTGATTGCTTCTTCGTTCGAACCAAGGTTCGGTGCGAAACCACCTTCGTCACCTACAGCTGTGTTCAAGCCTTTGGAGCTTAATACTGATTTCAAGTTGTGGAAGATCTCTGCACCTACGCGAAGAGCTTCTTTGAAGCTTGGTGCTCCAACTGGAAGAACCATGAACTCTTGAACGTCGATGTTGTTGTCAGCATGCTCACCACCGTTGATGATGTTCATCATTGGAACTGGCAATGCTTTAGCGTTGAATCCGCCCAGGTATACGTACAATGGCAGGTCCAGAGCGTCAGCAGCTGCGCGAGCTACTGCCATGGATACAGCCAGGATTGCGTTAGCACCCAGTTTACCTTTGTTTGGCGTACCATCCAAAGTGATCATCAATTTGTCGATACCCAGTTGATCCAATGCATCCATACCGATAACTTCTGGAGCGATTGTTTCGTTTACGTTTTTAACAGCTTGCAGAACGCCTTTACCGAGGTAACGGGATTTGTCACCATCGCGAAGCTCAACGGCTTCGTGGGCACCAGTGGATGCACCAGATGGAACGATTGCGCGTCCGATTGCGCCGGACTCCAGGTATACTTCAACTTCTACTGTAGGGTTACCGCGGGAGTCGAGGACTTCGCGAGCGTACACGTCAGAAATAATAGTCATTTGTGATAATCTCCTTTATAGTTGGGATTTAATTTTTGGACCAACTTGTGTTTGCCCTTATTTTACTACATCAGCAGAATCGTCTTCCAATCGCTGTTATCCCCTGATTTCTTTGAACTTATTTTCATAAGTTGAAATCATGTGATAAAGGCGAACGCTTCGCTTCTTCAGACTATTTCTGCTGCCTTCGTTCAATGCGCAAACACCAAACCGCCCAATTATATATGTTGTTGTGTAACTTATTTGCGGGTAGCGATGACAGATGTACCTGTCATTTCAGCCGGTTTAGGCAATTGCATCAGGTCAAGGATCGTTGGCGCGATATCTGCCAGGATTCCGCCTTCACGCAGGGTTACATTTGCATCGGTAACGATGAATGGAACCGGGTTCGTTGTATGAGCTGTGAACGGACGTCCCTTCTCATCGAACACCATATCCGCGTTACCATGATCCGCAGTGATTAGTACAACGCCGCCTTTGGCAAGTACTGCATCCACAACACGGCCCATGCACTCATCTGTTACTTCAACCGCTTTGATGGTAGGCTCCAGCATGCCGGAGTGTCCAACCATGTCAGGGTTAGCAAAGTTCAGAATGATGGCGTCATGTTTGTCTGCTTCGATCTCGCGAACACATGCATCAGCTACTTCATACGCACTCATCTCTGGTTGCAGGTCATACGTTGCAACTTTTGGTGAGTTGATCAGTACACGAGTTTCGCCCGGAAGCTCCACATCACGACCGCCGCTGAAGAAGAAGGTAACGTGCGGGTATTTCTCAGTTTCTGCAATACGCAGTTGTTTTTTATTGTTCTGTACCAGAACTTCACCCAGGGTGTTGTCGAGGTTCTTCGGCGAATAAGCCACATAACCTTCAACCGTCTCGCTGAACAAAGTCAAGCATACAAAGTGCAAGCCCACAGGGAACTTCGGACCACGATCAAAACCGCGGAAATCCTGGTTCGTGAATACTTGCGACAACTGGATCGCACGGTCAGGACGGAAGTTGAGGAAGATAACGGAATCGCCGCTCTCAACCAAACCTACCGGCTCACCATCCGCTTTAACGATAACCGTTGGTTCAACGAATTCATCAAATACGGATTTCTCATACGATTCTTCAACCGCTTTGAGTGGGTCAGTGTATTTTGGTCCATCTCCATAAACGATGGCACGGTATGATTTCTCAACCCGTTCCCAACGTTTGTCACGGTCCATCGCGTAATAGCGACCTTGAACCGTAGCGATTTTACCTACACCGACTTCTTCAATCTTAGCGATCAGTTTCTGCATGAAGTCTTTACCACTGTCTGGCATAACATCACGGCCATCCATGAAAGCATGAATATATACATCATTCATTCCTTCTTTTTTGGCCAGATCTAGCATAGCAAACAGGTGGTCGATGTGACTATGTACGCCGCCATCAGACAACAAGCCGTAGAGATGAAGTTTTTTGCCGCTTTGTTTCGCTTCACGAACGGCTTTGACAAGTGTTTCATTGTCGTAGAACTCGCCGTCACGAATGGATTTGGAGATACGGGTCAAATCCTGGTATACGATCCGGCCGGCACCAATGTTCAGGTGACCTACCTCGGAATTTCCCATTTGCCCTTCTGGCAAACCTACAGCTTCACCGCATGCAGTGAGCGTTGTATGTGGGAATTGGCTCATGAAACGGTCATAGTTCGGTTTCTTGGCTTGCGCTACCGCATTGCCTTCCACCGTGTTACGCAGACCAAAGCCATCCATGATGATCAGTGCTACAGGTTTTGGAGCTGTCATCTTACTTCGCCCCCTCAACAAGCGCGATGAACGAAGCCGGCTGCAAGCTGGCACCGCCAACAAGTGCGCCGTCGATGTCGCTTTGTCCGAGGTATTCTGTTACGTTCTCTGGTTTAACACTGCCGCCGTATTGAATACGAACTGCATTCGCAACCGTCTCGTTGTACAGATCCTTCACCAGCGTACGGATGTAAGCAATAACTTCATTCGCATCTTGGGAAGTGGAGGATTTGCCTGTACCAATCGCCCAGATTGGCTCATAAGCGATAACAACTTGTGCCGCTTGCTCTGCAGACAGACCTGCAAAAGCAGCTACTGTTTGCACTTTGCATACGTCTTTTGTTTGGTTCGCTTCACGCTCTTCAAGCGTCTCACCAAGGCAGAAGATTGGAGTCAATCCGTGACGGAATGCTGCATGCAACTTTTTATTGACAGTCTCATCGGTTTCCGCAAAATATTGACGGCGCTCCGAGTGACCAATAATGACATAATCCACACCCAGGTCTTTCAGCATCACGCCGCTGATTTCACCTGTGAATGCACCGTTATCTTCAAAATGAAGATTTTGTGCACCAATTTTGATGTTTGTGCCTTTAACAGCTTCTACCAGGGATGGCAGATTTGTAAACGGTGCGCAGATTACAGTTTCCACGCCTTCAACTTCCGCTTTTCCTTTAACTTCCTGAATGAAGTCATTGGATTCGGAAACCGTTTTGAACATTTTCCAGTTACCTGCGATAATCGGTGTTCTCATGGGTTTCAACTCCTTCATGCTATAGGCTACTAAAACTTACTTGTCGTTCAATGCCACTACGCCTGGAAGTACTTTACCTTCCATGAACTCGAGCGATGCACCGCCACCTGTAGAGATGTGGTTCATCTTGTCAGCCAATTTGAACTTCTCAGCTGCTGCTGCGGAGTCACCGCCACCAATTACAGTGTAAGCTTCTGTCTCAGCGCAAGCTTCCGCTACTGCACGAGTACCGTGGGAGAATGGCTCGATTTCAAATACGCCCATTGGTCCGTTCCACACAACCAATTTGGAGTTTTTGATTACATCAGCATAGATCTCACGTGTTTTAGGACCGATGTCGATACCTTCCCAATCTGCTGGGATACCATCGATGTCAACGATTTGTGTGTTTGCTTTCGCACTGAAATCGTCAGACACTACGATATCTACCGGCAGGTAGAAGTTTTTGCCCAATTTTTTCGCTTTTTCGATAAAACCAAGAGCAACATCAAGTTTGGAGTCATCCAGCAAGGATTGTCCAATTTCATGTCCTTGTGCTTTGAAGAACGTGTAAGTCAGACCGCCACCGATGATTACGTTGTCTGCAATGTTCAGCAGGTTGTCGATTACATCGATTTTGTCCTTAACTTTGGATCCACCAATAATAGCTGTGAAAGGACGCTCAGGGTTGGAGATTGCTTTACCCAACACTTCAAGTTCTTTCTCCATCAACAAACCGGACACTGCTGGAAGCAAGTGAGCGATTCCTTCAGTCGAAGCGTGTGCTCTGTGAGCCGCGCCAAACGCATCGTTAACGAAAACGTCAGCCAGTTCAGCAAATTGTTTTGCCAGTTCCGGATCGTTTTTCTCTTCGCCTGCGTGGAAACGAACGTTTTCAAGCAACAATACGTCGCCGTTGTTCAGTTCAGCGATTTGAGCTTTAACAGCGTCACCAACAGAACCGTCAGCTTTAACAACTGTTTTACCAAGCAATTCAGACAAACGCTCAGCTGCTGGAGTCAAACGCAAGGATTCAACCACTTCGCCGTTAGGACGACCCATGTGGCTTGCCAAAATGACTTTAGCGCCTTTTTCAATCAAGAAGTTGATTGTAGGAAGCGTTGCACGAATACGTTTGTCATCTGTAATTTTACCATCTTCGAGCGGCACATTGAAATCTACACGGACAAAAGCCCGTTTTCCTGTCAATTCGATATCGCGTACACTTTTTTTGTTCATCTGTATTTCCTCCGCACCCATGTATTTGGTGGACCAATCAAGAGCTAAAATCCCTCGTAAATCCTGGTGTTTTTGAGAAATTTGCAAAATGTAGATATATAAAGAGCGGAAACAATATAGCATCTGTTTCCGCTCTATGTTATTACAGATATTACTTAATCATTTTTGCAAAGTGCTCCAAAGTGCGAACCAATTGTGCAGTGTAGGACATTTCATTGTCATACCAAGCTACAGTTTTAACCAATTGTTGGTCGCCAACAGTCAGAACTTTAGTTTGAGTTGCATCAAACAGGGAACCGAAAGTGATTCCTTGGATATCGGAAGATACGATTTCGTCTTCTGTGTATCCGAAAGTTTCTGGATCGGAAGCTTCTTGCATAGCTGCGTTAACTTCTTCAGCAGTTACTTTTTTGTTCAGAACAGTTACGAGCTCAGTCAGGGAACCAGTAGCTACTGGTACACGTTGAGCTGCACCATCAAGGATGCCTTGCAGTTCTGGGATTACCAGACCGATTGCTTTAGCAGCACCAGTTGTGTTAGGGATGATGTTTTCAGCTGCTGCGCGAGCACGACGGAAGTCACCTTTAGGGTGTGGAGCATCCAACGTGTTTTGGTCGCCAGTGTAAGCGTGAATTGTAGTCATCAAACCTTGAACGATTCCGAATTTGTCTTGCAGTGTTTTTGCCATAGGTGCCAGGCAGTTTGTTGTGCAAGATGCGCCGGAGATTACAGTTTCAGTACCGTCGAGGATTTCATGGTTTACGTTGTAAACGATGGTTTTCATGTCGCCAGTAGCTGGTGCGGAGATAACAACTTTCTTAGCTCCACCTTTCAAGTGTTTCTCAGCTGCTTCTTTAGTTGTGAAGAAACCAGTACATTCCAGAACGATATCTACGCCCAGGTCGCCCCAAGGAAGTTCTTCCGGGTTACGGTTAGCCAATACTTTAACTTCTTTGCCGTTCACTTTGAAGAAGCCATCGTGTACTTCAACATCGCCATCGAAGCGACCTTGAGTTGTATCATATTTGAGCAAATGAGCGAGCATTTTAGCGTCAGTCAAGTCGTTGATTGCTACTACCTCGATGCCTGCTACATTTTGAATACGGCGGAATGCCAAGCGTCCAATACGTCCAAAACCGTTAAT
The DNA here is from genome assembly GCF_037975265.1 of Paenibacillus sp. FSL P4-0176. Classification (NCBI taxonomy): domain Bacteria; kingdom Bacillati; phylum Bacillota; class Bacilli; order Caryophanales; family Paenibacillaceae; genus Paenibacillus; species Paenibacillus sp. FSL P4-0176. Next base: position 186,671 of record NZ_CP150242.1, on the reverse strand, counting down.
ACCTACTTTAATCATGAGTAAGTTCCTCCCAAGTTTTGATTAATTTTTTATGAAACTTATATATTCAAGACAGACGGTGAAGTCCGTCAAGACAACAATAGTTGTGATACAAAGTAAAACCTTATTCCATTTCAGCAACGATGACTTCGGCAGCAGCCTCATCAATAATCAGAATATCTTCCTGACCAAATCGTAACACGGAATGTATAGCAGCAGCTTTGCTTTTGCCACCTGCAATTCCAATCACAACATCGGTTCGTTCAATATCCTGAAGTCGCATACCCAGTGTAAGCATGGTATGTACCACCTTACCCTGATCATTAAAGTAATAACCGAAAGATTCAGATACGGCCCCTTGCTCCTGAAGTTCATCTATAATCTCCGTCGCAAGTTTGCGTCTTTTGGCCATCTCTACGGCATCACCAATTCCATGAATAACAATCCGTGATTGCCTGATCAGCTGCAGAATCTCCTGAACACTAGGGTCCTGGATTAATGATTCATAGGCATGATCACTGAGCAAATCCGGTACATGCAGGAGTTTGTATTGCGCCCCTACCCGTTTTGCCATTGTGGATGCGATCGTATTAGCCTGAATTTCAAGGCTTTCTCCAAGTCCACCGCGTGCTGGTACGAACCAGACACCTTTGAGCGATGTTGGCGGATTTAGTTGTTCTGCGACTTCGGCCGTTGTTGAACCACCAGTAACGGCGACAACGTCGTTGTCACTCATGATATTGCCGAGAGCCTTCGCTCCGGCTCTGCCCAGTTCCCTTTTGGCAAATGGAGAAACGTCCGAATCGCCAGGAACCACAACTACCTTTTGCAGACCGTAGGCTTGCTTGATGCGCTCTTCCAGCTCGGATAATCCGAACAACTCTTTGGCTACGGGCTCTAACTGCTGCAGCAAATCATACCCTGCCTCGCTGATCTTCATTCCTGCACTGTCAATTTCAATAAGTCCCTGAGCCTTTAACAGATCGGTCTCAGCCCTCAGAACCCGCTCGGTCATCTGCATGGAATTAGCTAACGTTCTCCGTCCGATCACATCCGATAACATGATCTGTTGTAGAATCGTATACCTCTTTTTCAAGATATCCATGAGATCAGGCAGAAGCTGCTTTTGTACTTCTAAAATCGTTCGCATGCTTTCCACTCCCGCAAGTTCTCGTTCTAAGCTCTCTTTCGTGGCCCTAAAACGTCCCGGGTTAACTTTTTAAGTCCCACGTCTATTCTACCTAAAACTGACGCGACATGCAAGTGTTTCAACGTGTTATTTCGACACGCATTCAGCGTTTGTACGCGCCTATTTTCACAATCCCAGACTTCCATGATCTAGGACTAGCTCACACATACCATATATAGAAGAAACAAATGAATTCAATCTACATATCGCTCAGAATTACATTTCATACGGCATGTCCAAAACCTCTAATAGCATTTACTTAAATGCACTCTTTATCCACTCTTCTTCATCATGATCATTTTTAGGTTAATCCAAACCAATACCACAACGAACTGCTTGCAATTAAATATTTCATGAGCTATAATCATTATTGCTGTCATATATTTAGAAAGCTACATAAATTGGTAGCAAATTAATGTGCGCCCGTGGTCCAATGGATATGACGTAGGCCTCCGAAGCCTGAGATCCAAGTTCGATTCTTGGCGGGCGCGCCATTTTTATTTAACAGCTCATAACCCATTTAACCAATGAAACCGGAAAGGTTTCTTTTTTTTGCAAGTTAGTTTGACTTTCTTTGACTTTTTGTTTGGAATTGTTTATTATGTGGGTAATACGGTAACAGTTTAAGTATAAACACCAATAACATTTACATTCCAAGGAGGTTTTTCACGTGAGTTTTATTCCAATGGTCGTTGAACAGAGCAACCGGGGTGAGCGCGCCTACGACATCTACTCCAGATTGCTGAAGGATCGTATTATTTTCCTTGGTAGCGATGTTAATGACGTAGTGGCTAATGCCATTATGGCACAGATGTTGTTCCTGGCTGCGGAAGATCCGGAGAAAGACATTCACTTATACATCAACAGCCCAGGCGGATCGATTACAGCCGGTATGGCGATTTACGATACAATGCAATTCATCAAACCGGATGTATCTACCATCTGTGTAGGTATGGCGGCTTCCATGGGTGCATTCCTGTTGAATGCCGGTGCAAAAGGTAAACGTTTTGCATTACCAAACAGTGAAATTATGATTCACCAACCACTTGGTGGTGCACAAGGTCAGGCTTCTGACATCGAAATTCGTGCTCGCCGCATCCTGAAAATGCGTGATACCTTGAACCGCATCATCTCTGAGCGTTCAGGTCAACCGCTGGAGCGGATTGAGAAAGATACAGATCGTGACTACTTCATGAGTGCTGCTGAAGCCGCCGATTACGGTATCATTGATAAAGTTATCGAAAACGTAGGATCACAAGGCATCTAAGTGTGACGTAGACCACGGTCTATGCGTTAACATAATCAACACCTAACGTAATCAGCAACATATAATTGTGTTGTCTATACGAGAAGAAGCCCTCATCATAATTATGATGGGGGCTTCTTTTTTCATTTTATAAGAAAAATAACTTAAGAGTGCATAATAATGATTCTTTATTTGGTTCCATTTACATTACTGAAAGGTTCTGTGCCTTTAGGGAGAAGCTCTTTGTACGTAAATGGCATTTCAGGGAAGCCTTCTGCGTACGCCGTATACTCATACAACTGGAAGAACACAACTACACCCGTTGGTGTCACATAGTAATCTTGATCTTTATTCAAACCTTTATAACCGTCGAGGTATCCACCGCGGGCTTTCAGTTGCTCACCCACTTTTTTACTCAACGTCTCGCGCATCGTTTTGTTATTTTGCAGCACATCATCTAACGTAAGCTCCTTACCTGTGTCCAGTGCAAAGGTGTGGCCCGTACGGTATGTCATGCCATGAGCGCCAGCATAATCTTCGTATCGTTGTGTAATGAGTCCCAGCACGCCTTTTTCGTTGTACGTCACTACATAGGAGCTCTCAAATGCATATGGACGGTTGGCGGTTGCACCGCCGAATTCAGATGTCTGTTTCTTGAAGTCAGCTACATAAGTATCCACTTCGTCTTTCAGCACTTTATTGATCGCCGCTTCAGCTTCTTTGCTGGCAAGTCCACTCACCTGTGGATATTGAACATCTACTTCAGCATTTTTTACAGTGACATTAACTGTTGCCGCTTTAATTTTAACGTTATTTTGTTTCAACTTGCTGAGTGACAACGTTTTGGTTTTGGCATCCCAATTCCCCTGTACACCCAGATAATCTCTCATTGCTGAGAATGGGATATATAATCTGCCGTTGATCAGCTTTGCGTCCACTTGAGGATAATAGTTGTTAATTCGAACACTCGGCTCGCCATCCAATAGGCTGATCGTCATCGTGTTATTGGCTGCTGTCAAAGCGTACTCTTTGGTTTTCGCATCATATTTCAACGTTCCACCTGCCACATCTTTAACTGCCGTAAGAGATACCCAAGTTGAACCACCTTGAAGAAGTCCTTTTTGAGTCAGTGTTTTTCCACCCGACTTCAGGGTCACCTCAGCTGTGGTTGTCACTTTCGAGGATACCGATGCCGCCTGAACCGAACTGTCCTGCCACACCGAACCGCTACCTACAATAATTCCTGCTGCGAGCAATGCACTTGTCCATTTTTTCCATGATGTCATATATAAAACTCCTCTCTGAATTCACAATTAGGGATCATTGCGTATGTAATCCTGACCTGATCGCATATCTCATACGCTCACCTCTCTATTATAATTAACCCGAATTCGGAAAGGTTTACAGCTCGAGTTACAATGTTGATGAATATCAGTAGGAAAATATATGGGGATATGACCTTTTTGTCACGAACAACTATACAAAAAAGATACCAATATACAGCATTTCATGTTGCTTCAAAAAGGTACCCTTCTATATAACTTCATCAAAGTTTGCTTTTCCAACAAAAAAAGACTCTGTCCACAGGACAAAGTCTTTGTCATTATTTCGTTGTACCCTTCAAATGACACTTATAAAGGTTCTTAAGTTTACAATCCTTAGTTCGATCTTGTTTATTTCATTTCATACGTGATATTCAGGATTGTACTTACTTTAACCTGGCCTGTTTCAATCTCAGTACCACCTGCTGTATCTTGTGCTTTGGACATCAACGCCTCGCTTGCATAGAATACAGGCACATCGGCATCACCTTGGCTCACGGAAAGAACAGCACCCAGTTGACGTTTAACTGCTTTTGCAATGGCGCCCGCTTTCACATCTGCATTGGCAACAGCTTTTTCAATCACTTGGGATTCATAACTTTCCGGATTTTCTACAGTAAAGCGCACGTTTTCAATATTGTTGGCACCCGCACCCGAAGCAGCATCGAGCAACTCGCCAATCTTATCCATCTGACGATATGTGACTGTCAGCGTATGATGCGCTGTATATCCTTTAATTTGTTGTCCGTCTTTTTCGCTATACGTATAGTTGGGTTGTACAGAGAACTGACTCGTTTGAATGTCGTCTGCACTGATCTTCCACGTATTCTTCAGCAAGTTGGATACCTTTTGAACTTTGGCAGCATTCGCTTTTTGAGCAGATGCAGCTGTCTCTGCAGTACTGTTCACACCAATGGACAGATAAGCGATATCAGGCTTCACCTGAATCTCACCTTTACCCACAACATTAATCACATTCTGTTGTACACCCTGAACCTCTGCAGCGTAAGCATAGTTACCTGGTGCAACCCATGCTGTTCCTCCAATAAGCAACGTACTTGCCACCAGCACCGCACCAAACGGTTTCATCCATTGTTTACCCATCACGATAGCCTCCTTATGTGTTAACATCTCAAACTTTAAACGATTTGATACCTTAACAGACGGGACAAATTCCATAATGTTGCACTTGACGATAGCATAAACGTGAAAAACACAAAAAAGCCCCTTTCGGGACTTCTTCATTAGATTGATCATATCTTATTGGTTTTCGAGCTCTTCCTTGCTTACCAGACTAACTAAAGCGTTTACAGCCTGTTCGGCATCCGCGCCTTCTGCACTAATCTGGATTTCCGTACCTGTGCTAATTGCAAGGCTCATGATCCCCATGATACTTTTTGCATTAACTTTTTTGTCGTCCTTCTCGACGAACACTTCAGACGAGTACTTATTCGCTTCTTGAACGAACAGTGCCGCAGGTCTGGCATGGAGACCCGTTTTCAAACGGACAACTACCGGGTGCTTTGTCATGGAAACTTACCCCCTATTATGAAATCTGGACATTAAATACACAATTATATTTATACAACATTATACCATTAACCCGTGCAGGACACTAGAAGAAAAAACTCAGGGTGCTTTGGAGGACATTATCTTGCCCTAATTTCATCTTTTGCACAGCGCATCCAATGACCTAAGTGAGTCTCCCAGATCCTTAACGGCTGACTTTCCCGACCTTGTTACTTTACCCTACTCCGTCTTAACCATAACGTTCTGTGCGTACTTTCTCAGCCAGCTCATCAATTTTACGAAGCCGATGGTTCACTCCCGACTTGCTGACTGTACCTTTAAGGAGCTCGCCAACTTCCTTCAAGTTGATATCCGGATGAGCGAGTCGAACTTCCGCCACTTCGCGAAGCTTCTCAGGCAAAGATTCCAGACCAACTTCCTTTTGTAACAACCGGATATTATCGATTTGCCTCACCGCCGCTCCGATGGTCTTATTCAGGTTGGCGGTCTCACAATTGACAATCCGATTAACGGAGTTACGCATGTCGCGCATAATCCGTACGTCTTCAAACTTGAACAAGGCCTGATGAGCACCAATGATGCTGAGCAGCTCAATGATTTTCTCGCCTTCCTTAATGTATAGGATGAATCCTTTTTTCCGTTCTATACACCGGGCATTCAGATGAAATTCATTGGCCAGGTCAACCAGTGCCTGACAGTGCTCTTCATACATGGACGCAATCTCCAGATGGTACGAGGAACCTTCCGGATTATTAACCGATCCACCGGCCAGAAATGCACCGCGAAGATAGGCCCGTTTACAACAGTTTTGTTGAAACAATTCCGTACTGATCCCTGGGGTAAAGAGAAAGCCCTCAGATACAATATGAAGACTATTGAGAATCTCCTGTACCATGGTTGGAATACGAACAATATATACATTGTTCTTTTTCAGCCGCATTTTTTTGCGGACCAGTAATTCCGTATGCACTTGAAAATGCTTTTTAAGCAGAGAGTATGCCCGTCTTGCAATCGCGGCATTCTCCGTCGAAATATCCAAGATCACTTTTTTATTCGATAACTGCACTGCACCAAGCATACGGATGAGGGCTGAAAGTTCCGCCTTTTCGCAGCACGGTTCGCTCTCGATCATGGTTAATTCTTTTTTGGTCTGTGCTGCAAACGACATGGGACTTCACCTCTTCCGTAACATCCAATTTTGTACCAGTTGGTAGATGTGATGACTTAACTTGTCAGCATCATGACGCAGATAGGTTTTGAACAGAACAAGGGTATCTGCAACCACCTGATAACCGGCACTTTCGAGTACATTCATATCCAGTACAACCGGTTTTGCTCCTTTTTCCGCATACTTATTTTGCACTTGCAGCGGAATATCACCATTATTTACGATAACATAGTCGAAGAGCTGATGACCTATATGCTCGTGTACCGCCTTAAGGTGGTCACTTACCGTATAGTTATCTGTTTCTCCCGGCTGTGTCATCACATTACAGATAAACATCTTCACCGCATCAGCCTCTACCACAGCTTCTGCAAGCTTAGGTACGAGTAAATTGGGAAGGATGCTTGTATAGAGGCTGCCTGGCCCGATCAGAATAGCATCAGCTTGACGAATGGCCTCTACTGCCTCTGGCAACGGCTCCACGTGATCCGGTTCAAGGAAAACACGTTTGATGCGTCCACCCGCCTCAGGGATTTTGGACTCACCTGTAATAATTGTCCCATCTTCCATCTCGGCATGCAACACAACGGCCTGGCCTGCGGCTGGCAATACCTCACCTCGAACGGCAAACACGCGGCTAAGCTCCCGCACTGCGGTCACAAAGTCGCCCGAAATATCCGTCATTGCAGCCAAAATCAAATTTCCCAAGCTGTGGCCTGCAAGCCCCGCGCCTGTATTGAAACGGTACTTCAACATATCTGAAAGCAATGGTTCTACATCAGCCAGTGCCGTAAGCACGTTGCGAATGTCGCCCGGAGGCGGCATCTGTAGCTCATTGCGCAGGATGCCTGAACTTCCACCGTCATCTGCAACTGTGACGATGGCCGTGATATCCAGCGGCTTCTCTTTCAAACCGCGCAGCATCACGGATAATCCGGTTCCGCCGCCCATTACAACTATTCTCGGACGTTCTCTTCGTGGTCCGGCCTCTTTCATCCCTTCACCCTCTTCAATGACGGTCCCGGTCAGCGTCGCGATGGCTCACGGTAACAGCTTCTGTCTCGCTGCTTCCCAACATCTTGCCCAAATATTCCGATATTGCTACCGAACGATGCTTGCCTCCGGTACAGCCGATTCCAATAATAACCTGGCTTTTGCCTTCCTTCCGGTATTGCGGAATCAGGAAATGCAGCATATCCAGCAGCTTGGTCAGAAACGCCTGTGTCTCTGGCCACTTCATAACATATTCGTACACATCACTATTCTGTCCCGTATTCGGTCGCAAATGATCAATATAATGTGGATTCGGTAAAAAACGTACATCAAACACCAGATCAGCATCAATCGGAATCCCATACTTGAATCCAAACGATGTAATATTCACCGACAGCATTTGGCTCTCGAGATGAGAAAAACGGGATATGATACGTTCTTTCAGTTGAGCAGGCTTCATTGTACTTGTATTCAGTACCTGAGTCGCAGAGTTTTTGAGTTCCTCCAACATCTTGCGTTCCAGTCGGATGCCATCCAGCGGCATGCCCTCAGGAGCCAGAGGATGTCTGCGCCTGCTTTCTTTGTAACGCTGAACAAGTACAGAATCTGTAGCATCCAGGAATAAAATCTCGCAATGAATGGTAAAATGATCTTTAATATAGTTCAAAGACTCGGACAGAGCCGTAAAGAATTCACGCCCGCGCAGATCGATAACCAATGCAACCTTACCAATCTTGCCGTTTGACTGTTCAATTAGTTCCGCAAATTTTGGAATCAATACCGGCGGCAGATTATCCACACAGAAGAAACCCAGATCCTCCAGGCTTTGTACTGCAATGGTTTTACCTGCTCCGGACATGCCCGTAATGATAATGAGCGTGGCGCCTGTGCCTGGTGATCCTTCACCTTCAAGCATAAATGTCCCCTCCTTATCATATTGCTGTCTTCATATATTGTTACGAGGATACTAGGAACGCAAGAGAAGACCTGCTGCACCCACAATACCTGCATTATTACCAAGTGTAGCTTCCAGAATCTGAACCCCATCTTGCAACGGTTCTGGCGTCAGCTTAGCAAACACAGTACGGATTTCATCAAACAAGAAATTGCCCGCTTTGGATACGCCGCCACCGATGATGAACATCTCCGGGTTAATGACAGCTGCTACAGTAGCCATGGACTTGCCCAGGTAAAAGGCCGCACGATTCACAATGCGCTGTGCCACTTCATCGCCTGCCTTGGCAGCATCAAATACTTCTTTGGCTGCAATCTTGTCGACGAGTGCCAGTGACGTATGATCCCCGCGCTCTACGGCATCCTTTGCCATACGGATAATACCCGTTGCAGACGATACTGTTTCTACACATCCCATTTTACCACAACCGCATTTGATGGCTTCCAGATCAGGTACAACACTGATATGACCCAGTTCTCCCGCCATACCGGAGAAACCCTGATAAATGTTACCATTCAGGATCAAGCCTCCGCCAACACCCGTACCGAGTGTATAACATACGCAGTTGTCTACGCCTTTACCCGCACCTGCCCAGACTTCACCCAGTGCAGCCACGTTTGCATCGTTATCTATTTTGATTGGCTTGCCCAGACGTTCTTCCAGAATCGAACGAATGGCCACATTCCGAAATCCGATGTTAGGGGCATGAACGATAATTCCCTCGCGTACATTCGTGAAACCGGCCACTCCAGCACCTACACCCTCAAGCTGTTCCCAACTGTACGGTGATTCGGCTACGATATGTCGGACATACTTCTCGATGTTGGCGATGACCGTGTCTACGCCCTTATCCACTTCAGTCGGTCCTTCATACGTATGCATTAGCTGACCTTGTTCATCGCATATACCGACCTTGATTGCTGTTCCGCCGAGATCGACCCCAACGTAGATTTTCTCAGACATGCTGCAAGCCACCTTTATCTATCTAAAATAGTTTAAGTCCTACGTACCAACTATAATTGAAGGATACGCCTGGGTCAAGACGAGAAGACCTCTAGTACCTCCTGCTCCGCCGGGGTTGTGAACCACATCACGCACCGTTTTTGAATACGTATACATCCTCATTACCTTCATTTATAAACGCACGCTTTATTCCTTCCTCCCCATAACAGAGGAAGCCTCAACTCATGATATTGCATCTTCACTCGTTCCATTCATAAAAGATCAACATCGTCCCCTCATATAGGTGACTCATCTTATGCACCCCGCCACCTGTCATTTTTACGCAGAAAGCTATCTAATGACGGTATTGCCAACAAAAAAAGAGCCTTCCATCCACAGGAAGGCTCCCTTACTTTTATGAAAATCTAAAATTGTAGAAATTGGGCTGACTCAGTTGATTTTTCTACGTTATAACTTCGTTTCCACACGTACCGGCTCTTCCGTCTTCTCCATCTTGTTCACATCCAGAATATCGAGCAGGAAGACAAAGATCGGAATACCAATGATCAGTCCCCAGATCCCCAGAAAGTGTTGCGACAGAATTAGTACGATAAAGGTGTAGAACATTGGCAATTTGGTCTTGTGTGCCATCAGTTTTGGATTCAGGAAGTACGTCTCCAAAGCATGAATAACAATAATCATGATGATCACAATAATGCTTAATTTCAGTCCACCCATCTGATACCCAATCAGACAGAGCGGTACAAGTGAGATGATAACCCCCGCAACGGGAACCAGACTGAGCATGAACACCAGAATGGTCAGAGCGAACAGATACGGGAAACCCAGAATCCATAAGCCCAGTATCGTCAGTACCGTATTAAACACCGCAATAAGAAGCTGTGCCTCAATGACTTTACCAAAAGAAGATACGAACTTGTCTCCCAGATAAGCAACTTCATTGTAGAACCATCCAATTTTACTTGTTTTGAACTTGGACGTGAACTTGGATATCTCCTGCTTCTGCAACAAGAAGAACAGACTCAGAATGATGACGAGCAGAATAAACTCCAGCCATTTGCTCAAAGCGAAAATATATTTCAATGCATCATTGGTGTAATTTTTAATATCGAAGGATTGAAGATAACCCGCAATTTTGGACGCAAAATTATCACCGTCTGCACTATCCAGAAATTTCATAATCTCGTTTGTCAACTGGACGACCTGATCCACGATCCGTGGTGAATATCTGGAAATGCCAAGCACAATGACTGCAATCACAATCATATAGAGTAGGATGACTACAACTTTATAATTGATTGGAAACAACCGATTTAAACCACCTGTAATGAAATGCTGTAACCTGTTCATGACATACGTCACCAGGAACAACAGCAGAATCATGTGCAGCATACTCCCCATACTGAACAAAATTAAACAGAACAAGAGCAGGATTAAAAATCGTCTCACTGTCGCATTCTGTAACCAATCTTTTATCATTTCCCCCAAAATCTTCACCTCACAGCTAATATGCCCTATATGTATACGATCTCATGCCCACTGTAGTTTCAAAAAAAGAGAAGCCTTCCGGCTTCTCTCATTTCATGAGACTTCCCGTTGTCTCTTATTCCCAGCATATGCCTAACCTCACGCATGTAATGCTTATTTATCCAACGTTTCGCTCCAATCATGGACAATGCTTCCTTCAAGGAACTTCTCACAATCCATTGCCGCCATACATCCTGATCCTGCAGCCGTAATAGCTTGACGATACTTCGTATCTTGAACATCGCCACAGGCAAATACACCTGGAATATTGGTCTCCGTTGTTCCGGGTTTAACGACAACATAGCCATGTTCGTCCAGTGCAATCGCATTACCCAGGAATCCGGTATTCGGTGTGTGACCAATGGCAACGAATACGCCATCTGCTTCAAGCAACTCTTCCTGCCCCGTCTCGTTGTTGCGCACTTTCAGCCCTTTGACACCCAAAGCTTCTGGTACGACCTCGAGTGGAGTACGGTTCAGCGCCCACTTCACCTTTTCATTGCTGCGAGCCCGATCCTGCATAATCTTGGATGCACGTAATTCATCCCGGCGGTGAACCAATGTCACGTCTGTTGCAAAACGAGTCAGGAAACTCGCTTCCTCCATCGCGGAGTCTCCACCGCCCACGACCACGATTTTTTTGCCACGGAAGAAGAAACCGTCACATGTCGCGCATGTACTTACACCACGTCCCACATTTTCCTGCTCGCCCGGAATACCGAGATAACGAGCGGAAGCACCTGTGGAGATAATGATCGATTCAGCTTCCAGTTCACCGATTCCTCCAACTTTGACCTTGAAGGGCGGTTTGCTGAAATCAACCTCTTCCACCCAACCGTTTTTGAATTCCGCTCCAAAACGTTCAGCTTGCTTACGCATGTTGTCCATCAGTTCCGGACCCATGATACCTTGCGGGAAACCGGGGAAATTCTCAACTTCCGTTGTCGTCGTCAATTGACCACCCGGCTGAAGACCTTCGATAACCAGTGGTTTCAGATTAGCACGAGCCAGATATATCGCTGCTGTCAGACCCGCAGGTCCCGTTCCGATCACAATCGTTCTGTATTTAGACATATAGATACAGCCTCCTTAATTAAGGTGAGAATGTGTTGTACTAGCGATGAACTTGCCAAGATGATATCCTACAGGCGTTTACGAAGCCCATTCGTTAAGTTTACCCGTTTTCCCGGTTGTTGTATCCTTCACCTGATGATGTCTTTCTGAAAACGAGTTGAAGCGAACTTTCTATACTAGTGGTGGCTTGCTGTTACAAACCGAATGAATCTGTTTAGCATACTTGCTAACCGTTGATGCCGATATCCCATACCGCTCAGCAATGCTTTGATAGGTAACGGGCCGACTGTGATTCTTCGCTGCCAAATATTCAAGTCCTGCAGCCCAACCCTCAATCTGCTTCGTACCCGGAACTTCCGGATGTACCCGGGATACATAATCCGTCCAGAGCCGTTCCATCTCGTGCTGCAACTCAGCCTTTGCTTCAGACATCTGTAACGCACGATCAACAACAGCCTGCCAATGGGAAGTTGATCCAGTGTCCGATTGCTCTGATGTGGATGGAACCTTCCCAATAGACTTCAAGGCTATAGGAGAAAAGGGGCGAACCACCTGAGAATTCCGATCCTCATGTTCAGCCGATTTCAATCCGTTCAGTACAGTTTGTGCTGCCTCAAGCAGATCCTTTTCTTCTCCAGGCTCTTCAATAAAGGATTGCAGAGCCTGTTGCACCTCATAGTCACCGATCATCCCAAGCGCATGAATAACCTGTAGCTTGGTTGCCCGATCACCATGACGCAATGCCCAGAAGAAGGATGAGCGAATCAGTGGATCATTCTTCATTTCTTCAGGTATGCCACTACCGTAGTTCTCCCACTGTCTGAATTGCTCATCAAATGGCAGATGATAGTGATAGCTCAGCTTCTCTGGCTCTTGCTCGCCTTGTTTTACAGCCTCAAGACCTGACAGATAATACCGGGATACTTCGGAACCCGGATCAAGCTTGGACACATGATGCCATAAACGCTCAGCAGCATCATAACGTTCTGTATTATAAGCCGCCACTGCTGCATAGTGAGCAAGTGCCGGATCAGCAGCTGTCTCTTCGTCCTTGAGCAAACGCCGGAAGTGAACATAAGCCGTATCGTGTTGGCCCAGAATTCCCATCGTTGTCGCCAGTTTGTAGACTTGTTCGTGCTGGAATGGCACGATGACCCGCAATTTTTTGATCAAAAGCAGTACTTGATCAGCCCGGTTCTCATTTTGATGGAAAATGGCCAGATTACAGAGTGCATGCAGATTCCCTGGTTCCTGTTCAAGCACTTCGGCAATAGTCTCTTTTGCTTTGGGAAACAGACCCATATAATAGTAGGCGAGTGCCAGATTGTTACGGGCAGCCAAGTAATCAGGATAATCAGAAGACATGCCTTCGAGCAATTCAGCAGCCTGTGCAAATTTTCCTTCTTCCAGCAGTTCCCGTGCCTGATCGTGCTCCACTACACCTTTGCGTGATTTGATTCGATTCAGTTTAGTCGGACGATCCAGCTCATAATACAGAAGCTCCATCATCTCTTCGGCTTCCGTCATGAACTGACCTTGAGTGTCCTCCTCCAGATAGGTAACAAGTGCTTGCTCGGCTTCCTCAAACCGATCCATATTTGCATAATTGTTCGCCATATAAAAATAACATTCCGTCATCGATGGATCTACCACTTCCAGCACGTTAGCCAGAATGGCATTGGAGGCTTCGTAATCCCCCTTCTCCGATAATATACCCGCCATATTACAATGATTTACCGGATTTTCCGGTTCGTATTCAACAGCTTTGCGAAAATATTTTAATGCCTTGTCGACATGATTACGGTCCAGCGAGCGGACAGCTCTTTCAAAGAAGAAAGAAGCATCCAAGTGAATCGGTATAATATTGGCAAGGTGTCCCTCAGCCCGCACTAGCTTGCCCTTCATCTTCCAAGGCACCTCCTCTTTGCATTTCATTCATACTCTTCAGTATACCACATCTTAAGGCCCACTTCTCAATATGTAGTTTCATGTCGTTTATGAAAAAAATGCAAAAGAAGATGATATTCCATTTTGCGGAAACCTATCACCTTGGAGCGTTGTTTATTCAAAGGAAAACCATGTTTACCTAGAGACTCCTACACTCACTTACCATAGGCTCTCTTTGCAGTATTGCATTAGTCTATTCTTGTCGGTTACGCGGCATTTAACTGGATTCGGTCCGGTTATAATAATACGAGTGTAGTCTATGGTATTATTATCCTCATTGTCCTTTTTAGTGGTTTATCTCCATTAAAAATTAAACAACGTATATTAGCTCTGTCCGTCAGCCTCTTTTTCGCGTATGTAATAAAAAATAAAGACACATCATTATTATTTTAAGGGGATGTTATATTGAGGATCTCAAAGATAAAACCACTTATATTCATCTTAATATGCTTGTTTGCTTTGAATGGATGTTCAAAAGATATAGAAAACATAGAAAATAAGTTCACATTAGAGGATGTACTGAGCGCGCTCGAGTCTCAAGAACTGGATTTAGTGTCCTTTGGTATAACCGGGTATCCTTTGAAATTAGATGATGTTGTACCTGAGGTGTACTCCGTTGAAGTGCCCGTGGAAGAAGAACCATATAGCCCTGAATTTATACATTTTTATATTTTCAATTCAGAAAAGGGTCGCATCAACGGGACAAAAGAATTCAATAAACACATGGAAAGCGCCCAATTCACAACATTCCCTTTTCTATATGAGAAAGGAAATGTTCTTATCGTTTACTGGAGCAAAACCAAAGATGATCCTCTGTTCACTAAACCAATCGAAACTGCGTTAGAGCAACTTAAATGATCATAGTTCATACATTACTGGACTGAGCTGGACAGTGGGAATATCATTTTAGAACGTTAATTGCAGTCATTCGTCGTTCGTAAAAAAAGAAGACCGAGCATTTGGGCTCGGTCTTCTAACTATTATGGCTTAAATATCTAATAAATCTAGATTTTCGACGCCATCGAAGGAGAAAGTGAAATATGAAGGGTTTTATCAAACGGCGTCATGAAATTGACCAGCACAACCTTACACTTGTCCGGCAGTTTTGCCTCACGTACCGTTGCCGCCAGATGACCCAGTTCGCCCCCGGTGATCTCCAGCCAGTCTTCTCCGCAGGTATAGCGTAATGTACCGCCTTTCCACAAATAGTGACCCTCACTCGTTTCAATCGCGTCCTCACAGGTCAGCTCACCTTCGCTTCCGAATACAAAGGATAACTGCATCATAATGTCCTCCGGTTCCTGTCCAGATAGATGCATGTTCCATCCGTTTTCCGTTGGCTGTAATTCTGCTCCTACACGGAATGTCTGCTCATGAGTAAGCTGACGACTCTGATGAGGTAACAAATACCATGGACTTATATCTGATGCAGCCGATTCTGGCAGCAGGTTCGCAGGAATTGGGCCGTAATAACCTTTTTTCTGCTCACCAGTTAGTCGATACCCTTCGGACAGCCTCGTCATTTGCTGCATAGGTACATACCCTGGATTAAAGTACGAGGCCAGTTGCACAGCCAGCAGACGCACCTTGCCATGACGAAGCGCGAAGAAAGAAGGAACTTCTGTCATCACAGTCACGCTAGTAGCACCATCCCGAATTCGGGCTACCGGAGCACCAAAATCCGTATGCATCCGACTGTGAGAGATCCGTCCGTGATGCCCCACTGAGTCCATCTGCTCCAAATATTCTTCCCGTACAAAATGTTCATTCAGCATGACCTCATACTGTTCCGGTAATGCATCACGTGTATCATTCGTCTGCTGAAGCTCCGGCTCAAGCATTAATCGAATGAGCGTATTCACAGAACATACTCCCGGATCTGTCAATGTATCTCCAGCCCAGGCTGCCATACCTGCAAAGAGTGGATCACCGTCCAGCCGAGCCAAAATGGCATAAGGCAGATAATAAGGTGACAGATCATGAACACTGCCCAGATCCTGTCGCCCTGAATAATCCGTAACAATTTCACCCGTTGGATGGACCAGATACACCATCATGCGGAGATTAAGCCTCACTGGTTCCAGCAGTTCAGGACGATTGAGCAGGCGCGCAGCATGAATTAACATGATGTCGCTAACTGCGCTGTATATCCCGTTGCTCCGTTCTGTCCACTCCCCATCGGGTGTGATATCCATGCCTTCATCCATCCACTGCTCTGCGCGCTGCACAGCTTCCTCCAGATCAAATATTTTATGCAGGAAACCAAGCGCCGCGCATAGCACCCAGCGATGATTGGGCGTATGACAACCTCCTGTAAGCATGGTTGGGATTGTACGTTCCAGAAACAGCCTCATATTGTTCAATACAGGTTGAAGCGGCTCCCATTCTTGCTGCTGAAGAAGCTGATACAACTGTGAATACCCTACAACGACAAATGCAGTATCCGGAGGGGAATGGTAATTGGTCCAGCCAGGCGATATTGAACCGTCTTCATGCTGGAAACGGAGTACAAATTCCGTAGCTAACAGCAGTCGATTTAACAACGATTCATCCCGGTAATAGATAGAGTCCGGATTGGAGAGCGCAGCTCCCCAGTAACACATATCCGTGGGCGTTCCAGTCGTATGGTTGACCCAGGCAACACCTGTGAAGGGATCAACTGTCCCTCCATAGAAACGGCTTTCCGGGTCAAGCATCTGCCGGGATATGCCTCTTTCTACCGCTCTGTCATTACTGTCCACCAGTTGTTTGTACATGTGCAGTCCCCTCCATACCAATGCATTCTCCCGATGTGCGGAGTATGTTGCTTCAGTGCCTTCAATTCAGACCGGAAGCCTTCTCATACCGCCCGTAGGTGAGTTCATTTTTCTCGTCAGTATATATCATATTTCTACAAAAGTCGCCAGAAAATCTGTGCTTGTTTTACTAAATACTCATGTGTCTCCGTCACTGAGGAAACAGTCGTTGAACACAGGCTGTGAACATGCAAACTGTTCCCCACTTCACCGCGCCTACTCTGTCACTCCAAGCTTCTTCATTAGCAAGTCATGACTCTCATGAATCTCTTCTGCCTTACAGGCAGACTTCAACTCATACACCTTCACCTGTGCGCGACGAATCATCGGCAGATAGGCATCATAGAAGTTCATATCCTTACTGTGTACATACGGGCACCAGTGGTCAGAGAGACCAAGTGTCTCATGGATATGGACCCCTACGATATCATCCATCAGCCCTTGCATTTCTCCCACACTGTCATAAAGGCCCATTCGGTCCATCATGATGGCATGACCTGTATCGTACCAGATACCAACCGGAGCCCCTTTGAGAGCTGTGATGATAGTCTTGGCTTCGGCAAGGGTAGGAATCTGTTGTGGTCGCGATCTTGTCTCGATGCCAAAACGAACATCCAGACCTTTAGCTGCCGCCCGATTGCATACCTCATCCAGACTGGCGATAATTTTCTCCACATACCCTGAACTGAGGGCTTCCCGCCGCTCCATCAATTCAGCCCATTTACTGCGATACTTCGGTGAGTCCGGACCTTCCTCGTTATAGATCTTTCCAAGGTCTTTGCTGATATCCTCAGGAAAAGGTACCTCTCCCGGGTGTACAACAACTGCTTCTCCACCATAACGTTGGGCATATTCAGCCGACTCTACCAGCAATTCGATCGCCCGTTTACGTTTCACTTCATCTTCGAAGCCGAGCAAGATGGAATCCGTACCGTAGTCTGGATCAGGGTCATGTGGAAAGGTGTTGTGGACACTAGAAATTCCGATTTCTCCACGCTCAATCATCGGCTCAATCGTCGTGAGCATCTCCTTCGTCACATTATAATTGAGCTCCACCCGACGAAAGCCGAGATCCGCAATCTCCCGAATCATATCTTCCCCTACTGGATGTTTCCTGATGTTCCAACATGTCGAGAATGAGTATTCGCCCTTGTCTATGTGCTGCATCTGTTTTCCTTCTCCTCCCTCTGGCTAAACTTTTTACATCAGCCTTAACTCAACCTTTTACCGCGCCAAGCATCGCACCACTGACAAAATACTTTTGCAGCCACGGATAGACAAGTAGAATCGGAACGGTTGCAAAAATAACGGTTGCGGCCTTGAGACTCTCGGGAGTCAATGGCGTACGGTTAGCACCCTCCATCTGGGTAAGCTCGCTGACCATATTGTTCTGTACCATTTGGAATAACTTCAGTTGAAGCGGGTACAGCTTCGGATCATTAATATACATCAGGGAATCCTGGAACCCATTCCAGCGTCCAACCGCATAGAAAAGAGCTAATGTAGCCAGTACAGGCATGGATAGTGGCAATATAATTTTGAATAGCGTGTGTACATGGGAACTGCCGTCAATCTCAGCGGATTCTTCCAGACTTTCAGGAATACCTCTGAAGAAAGAAATCAGGATAATCAGGTTAAACGGACTGACCAGTCCTGGCAGAATCAGTGCCCACACGGAATTAAGTAAGTTCAGGTCACGAATGAGCAAATACTCAGGAATGATCCCGCCACTGAAGAACATCGTAATGATGATGACATACATGAAGAGCTTGCGCCCTTTTAATTTTTTCTTGGTTAACGGGTAAGCAGCTGCCAGTGTGAACACCATGCACAGCACAGTAGTAGCAATGGTCAGAACTGTCGTGTAACCCAGTGAATAGATCATCGACTGATCAGAGAACACCTGAATATACGCATCCCAATTGAATTCTTTCGGGAATATGGTCACTTCTCCTGACGTAATCGCACGGTTAGAACTGAATGAGATCGCGATCGTGTGCAGAAATGGAGCCAGGCAGAATATAACAAACAAGGTGATAAAGGAGATATTAACGATATCAAAAATCCGGTTTGAGGTGCGTTCACTCATATGCGCACAGCTCCTTTACTGATGGTCTATACAAACAAGCCGATTGGCGTCTCTTCCGTTCATCCACAACCTACAAAATACCTTCACCGGTTGCTTTCTTCGAAATATAGTTAGATCCTAGCACGAATATGAGTCCCACCACTGCTTGGAACAGTCCGACGACAGTTGCCAGCGTGTATTGTCCTGATTCAAGACCAACTCTGTATACAAAGGTACTGAGTACATCGGAATATTCACGCACGGCCGTGTTACCAATGATATAAGGCCGATCAAAACCGATGCTGACCATATGTCCAAGATTGAGAATAAGCAAGGTCACGATGGTTGGTTTAATACTTGGCAATGTAATATGCCAGATTCTCTTCAGCCGCGATGCTCCATCGATCTCAGCTGCTTCAAACAATTCCTTGTTGACGCCGGTTAATGCGGCCAGATATAGAATGGTTCCCCATCCTGCACTTTGCCAGACACCTGTGAAGAGATACGTCACAAGCCATGGATTTTTTTCTGTCAAAAATGGTATTGAATTTAAGCCCATGCTTTCCAGTACGCCGTTAACCATACCGGATTGATTACCGAACAATTGGTACACAATTCCCCCGATGATTACCCATGAGATAAAGTGAGGAATGTACAATATCGTTTGTGAGATTTTTTTGAACCATTTGAATCGAACTTCATAAAGCATGATTGCCAGAATAATAGGAGCTGGAAATGAAACGACCAGATCAAGAAAATTCAGCATAAAGGTGTTGCGCAATGTCGTGTAGAAGTCCCGCATTCCAAATACTTCGCGAAAAGCATCAAAACCGATCCACTCACTGCCGCTGATTCCCTGAAACAGGTTAAAGTCCTTAAAGGCGATCTGTACACCGTACATCGGTCCATAACGAAAGATTAAAAAGTAGATAATGGGCAGTGAAATCAGAGCGTATAATTGCCAATACCTCTTCAAGTATGTGGTGGTCAAGTCGGTTTCCTCCTATCAACAAGGAAACGGCTGTGCCGCCAGTCCGGCGGCACACGTTCCTTTCTAGTTAAGCAGTAGTATGGGTATCTGTCTTGGAGATTGAAATGTGGAGCTACTTAATTTGCAGGAAGTGCCTGAACTGCTTCTTCAAGTTCTTTTTTCAGTTCAGTACCACCCAGAGACATGAAATCAGCCATTTCTTTTTCATATACCGCATCGAATTCTGCTGGCTTAGCCATCGCTGTTTTTACGATAATGACATTTAATTTGTCTTTGAGAGCTGTGCTGTACTTCATCTCTGCTTCAATCGGTTTGTCGAAAATGATTGGTCCTACCGTATCGGTGTTAGCAATATCAATGGATTGTTTCAGCATCTCCTGATTATTTTGCGGGAAGCCCATAATCCATGCCTTTTCATTCGTCGCTTGATCACCAATGTTTTTACCGTTCGAGATAATGGCTGTATCCCCTGCGTTAAACAGACGATCCTGCGCTTCCTGGGATGCATCCTCTTTCACTACTGGAATGCCGTCTACCAAATCATAGTTCTCGCCTTCCACACCACTGTAGATATCAATCAGATTGTTGTCAGATGCCATCCAGTCGAGATATTTGATCGCTTCGACAGAACGTTTGCTGCTCTTCGGAATCATAATGTACATACCATTTGTTCCGTAGCGTGACTTGATGTGTTTGTTGTCTGCATTTGGATTGGTGTACACATCAACCGGCAACACTTCACTGCCACTCACATTTTTATGCAAATTATCCAGTGTGCCATCTCCGTAGAACATGGCATCCACATCTTCAGACCAGTAACCTACGTTACCGTTTTGAATGTCTTTCCCTAACTGCGTTTTGTCTTCATCCAAACTGAAGTCTTTGCTGATCAGACCTTCGTTGTACAGTTTGTTCAGGAACTGCATCGATTCTTTGAATCCTTCATGCAGTGGCAATTCATACCGTTGACCATAGGTCAGGTCGCCACTAACTGGCTTGATGAATGAGTAGATGAGCGTTTCGAATTGAGCTGGTGCAAGAGCCATACCCATTGGGATGTTTTTGCTTCCGAGACCACCAGGATCTTTATCCTTGAACGCTTTCAAAGTTGTATATAATTCATCCGTGGTCTTCGGCGCTGGCAATCCCAGCTTATCGAGCCAATCCTGACGGATGTAAGAACTGTATCGGCCTGTGATAGCACGTTTACCCGGAACAGCAAACTGTTGTCCTTCCACTTGCCCAAACTTCAAAGTATCTTCACCCAGGAACTTCTTCAGGTTCGGACCGTGCTGATCAATCAACTCTCCAACATCAGTCAAACCACCCTGCTGGGCATACCGATAAAACACGCTTGAGTCATAAACAAAGACAATATCAGGGACATCCGTATTGCTAGCCATCAGGACGTTCAGCTTGGTAACTTCCTCAGAACGCTGAACGGGTACAAACTGTACGTCAATATTGTTGGGATCACCGAACTTCTCCTGAATCATTTTAGATAGATAGTTGTTCGTAATTGTGTACGGTGAAGGACTGTTACCACGGTCAAAAATCTCCACCTTTAAGGTAACGCGCTCGCCATTGCCTGATGTTCCGCCTTCAGCTGATTCTTCTGATGCTGATGAGCATCCCGCAAGTAAAGAAACGCCCATTACCATCGTAAGCGCCAAACCCATCCATTTCTTTAGACTCCCTTTGGTTGCTTTGCTTCTCATTTTGTCATCCCCTTTGGCTTTGCGTGAATGTTTAAAGCTTGCCCAGAGTATTTCACATTTTTCCGTCATCCTGCAATAAACCTCTTTCGGAAGCGCTTACAAACGGATTATGGTTTATATGTTAAGCCTATTTTCGCAGACTGATTCTTTTCCCAAAGCTGCGCTGCTCTAGGCTTTGACGGCACTCTTCGCCTCAAGGATCAGAACTGCCTGTCCCAAGTCGGATAAACCATTTTCACACACTGCCTATATTCGTAAACGGGAAAAAAACAGGAATATTAGCTTGTTATCCTGCGAAAACAGTTGCATCCGATTTAGTATAAGAGTATTGTTCAACGAAAACAGGGCGAACCTCTGCAAGCCTCTCTCCTAAGTGGAAAGTGACTACATGAAATTCACCCTGTGTTATCCTGATGTACAGATCTCAGAATAGGATCACTTTTGCTTTACTCTTCGGGTTCTCGATGTTCACGTTTCAAACGACGATAATCTCCTGGTGTAATACCCGTTACCCGCTTAAATACACGTCCCAACGTAATTCCATTTGCATACCCCACCTTCAGGGCAATATCCTGCAAAGAGTAATCGGTATTGAGCAGAAGCTGCTCCGTCTCCTTCATGCGAAGCTCTGTAACAAAATCAACAAACTTCATGTTGAATTCTGTCTTGAACAAATAACTCGCATGTTTGCCCGTAATCTGGAATCGATCGCTCAGATGTTTCAATGAAAGATCAGGATTCGCAAACTGTTCTTCGATATAATTTTTCATTTCGTTGACCATGGCTTTGTAGCTCTTGGTTTCCGTTACCGCTACATACGTTCTGAACAAGTCCGTCAGACCATCAAACAAAAGACTTTTCACATCCGCAAGCGTCTCTGCCTCTTCTACAGCACTCAACCATCTGTTGATGTTTTCTTCGGACAGCTCTTCCTGGAGTCCTTCCGACATCATGGCCACCTCTCGGCTGAGCATCTGTAACATGGCCTGAATCAGAGAACGAATCTCATCATCCGGCAGTTTGTTCTGTTCAAACGCTGTAAAGATCTCCTCCAACTGTTCCCGCCACTGTCCACTCGACATCCGGAACCGCTTAACAAAGTCCGCAATCATCTGCAGATAGGTATAGGTATCCAGCAAAGGATGCTGCGTTTCACCGCAGTCGGCTTGGCCGACATCTCCAGTCATCAACAGTTTACGTTGCATTACCGCTTCTGCGGCCGCATAGGAATCTCGTATTGTACCGATTCCCTGAGCGATAGGTCCAATGCCAAAGCTTAAGGAAATGCGTAGATTTTGTTCTACCCAAGATTTGCATTCCTCAGCTACAACACGAATCTGCCCAGACATATCCAAGTTGTTATCATTCTGTTCTTTGAACACAAAAAGGATTGCAATTCGATCCACACTAATCCATTCCGTCCAGCATTGGACTCCCGTATTACGTGACAGCTCTTGCAAAACGTTCATCAAGGCAAATTTCAGCGTATTTTGTTCACCTCTCGTGTACCTCTCCTGAAATCCCTTCTCATAACGGTTAATCTCTCCAACAACAACGACAAAACGCGACGAGTCATGCACGTCATTCAATGGAGAAAGCTCTTTTAATTGCTCTGCTGCATTTTCCATGTGTTCACCATGCAACAGGGCATTGAACAACTTGCTGCGCTGCATAAGTACATTTTCCCTGCTTTTCTTGTCATAATCCATCATATGATTAATCAGATTCTCAAGCACACCGTCAATCATCTTCATCTCATCCGTGCGAGCACCTGAGTGTTCGAACGCCCGAATCTGATGAGACTCAATCCGGTTCATGATGATCTGAATGGGTTTATAGTTACGGCGAGTAATATACACGATATATACAATCGCACAGATGACAGTCACAATAGCAATGATCACCCATACATAAGATATGACCGATACCCAGCCAAACAAGTTGCCAGCCTTAATTCCACTGGATATTGTCCAGCCCAGTCTTTCTAGCGCTAGCCTATTCAGTTCCTGACCGTCTATCGAGCCCTCTTGGTCCGAATGTGCGTTATACACAACCTTACCGTCCCGATCCGTAATCGTCAGGAATGAGAGCTGACCATTAACCATACTATCTACACTCTGTTCAATGCTGCTCATCTTGATATTAATGACCAATGTGCCCTGAGAGCCAAAAGGCAAAGGCATGTCCTTGTTCACGGTTAATACGCGAATAGGGGTACGTTGAACAGAGTCCGCATCGAATTCCCGGACCGGCTGCCAGCCTGAACCGATCGACCCGGTACCCATCTGATCAATCCATGCCTTATCCGAGAAACCTTCCACTTCTCTGGAACCACTTACGGTCAGAACATGTTTATTTCGCTTGTCATATAGATAGATGGACTGAATCCATGAGGACGAATTGGATAGCTCACGTAAATTCTGCGCAATTGCATACACCGTGTCCGAGCTGGTCAGGTTTGTGTTATTAAAATAGAGTTTGTATGCCTGCTGACTCTGTACCGTTTCCAGGATGGATAGTTCAATATCCCTGATTGTGCGATCCACCGTGTCTATCATATAACTGGAGGAAATCCGGTCTGCTTTTTTTGTTTCCTCTTTAGAGATGTCATTGATGAAAACAAACGCGATGAAAATGAGTATGGTCACCGTAAGAAAAAAAATTGGGAAGTACGAGAACAATAACCGATAGTACCAATTACGAGACAATAGACCCCACTCCTCACTCCACGATGCCAATGTTCTCAGCCGTGGTTCTACTGTTCAGCATCCATCTCACCTTAGGGGCTGAATACTATATGATAACGCTATCATAACTGATTTTATGTTATTATAGCACAAGCCTCTGAGCAGCAAAGCAAGAATTGAATTCAAAGAGCCAAAACAAAAAAAACCGTGCTGAGCAGATAACAACTCAGACACGGAACAATTCATCTGGCAGCACACCGTTATATCTTCGATGCTCTAAATGCCAGAATCCTTAAACAATGTGGCCATGGAGCCACCATCCACAATAATGCGTACAGCGCGGGCCAGCATTGGCGCAACAGGTAACACTTTGAAGCATTCAGGGTGATCATCTGGCAGTGCGATCGAGTCCGTAACTACCACCTCTTCAATCGACGGGTGATTCAATTTACTTACTGCACCATCCGAGAACAATCCGTGTGTTGCACATACATATACATTTTTGGAGCCACGTTCCTTCAACCCTTCCACGACATTCAGAATGGTTGTTCCAGTGTCGATCAGATCCTCAATAATAATAGGTGTCCGTCCTTCTACATCACCAATGACATGGGTAATCACCGATTCATTATGGCTTGGACGTTTCTTGATCATAATGGCAAATGGAGAATCCAGACGGTTCGCCAGCTTCTCTGCCATCGATGCTCGTCCCGCATCCGGGGAGACGACAACAGGGTTCTCGATTCCTTTGCTTAACAGATAATCACTAATCAGATCCAGTGATGTCATATGGTCAACCGGAATGTTGAAAAATCCCTGAATGGCCGCTGCGTGCAGGTCAATCGTTACCACTCGATTGGCGCCAGCCGTAGTTAATACATCTGCTACCATCTTGGCCGAGATCGGTTCCCGTGGTGCGGATTTGCGCTCTTGACGAGCATAACCGTAATACGGAACAATGATGTTAACAGTGCGCGCTGAAGCCCTCTTTGCAGCATCAATCATCACAAGCAACTCGACAAACAGCTCGTTGATCGGATGAGACAACGACTGTACCAGAAACACATCACAATTACGAATCGTTTCTTCATAATGAACGTATATTTCTCCGCTCTTGAACCTGGACAGCTTGATCTTGCCCAGTTGTACACCCAGCTTGTCACATACCTGTTCTGCCAGCTTAGGGTTCGATGAACCGGAAAAAATACGTAACGAATGCTGCATAATGCCCTCCCGAGGGTTGAAGTCCCTATATAATCCCTTATCTAAAAGCGAGTGTTCAAAAAGACCGGTTTTCAGTACCGAGAAGATGGGATAAAGCTAGAAATGGAGTAGCGGAGCGTAGGCAAAACTACGTGAGCAACGGACATTTCGGCTGAATTCCAGCTTCGATGCTGAAGATGCCATTAGGCATCCTTCGTAATCAAAGGCGGAATTTTTGAACTACCTCTAAAAGGTTATTTCCTACCCTCATTATACTCCAATGGCTTATACATTTAAAGGAATGAACGAGCGATGACGGCCTTCAAAAACAGCGACTTCCGTACAGCCCAACTCATGTAAAAGTGCTTCAGCTTCAGGCAAATAATCGCCCAGCTTCATTGGGTCATGTGCATCAGAGCCCATGGTTAATGGAATACCCAAGCGAATGGCTTCTGTCAGCATTCTGCGACTAGGGAACATCTCGGCACAAGGCTTCGATATCCCGGAAGCATTCAGCTCCATGGCGCAACCACTTTTGGCAATAGCCTGCAGCGCTGCGTTCTCCAGTGAGATACGTTCTTCTGTCTGCTCCGTTGAAGGAACATAGCCAAACCGTTTAATGACATCCGTATGGCCCATAATATCGTACATGCCCGTGGCGGCTGCCTTGCTTACGGCATCGTAGTACTGACGATATACTTCAAGGATGTCTTTGCCCTCCCAGTGATGGGTCTGGCGGAAATCCGTAATGTCCCATTCCCCAAGAAAATGCACAGAGCCAATCACATAATCCCATGGATAACGCTCAATGATTGCACGGATCTCTGTTTCCCAGCCTTCGATATAGTCACCTTCCAGACCAACACGTACGTCAATCTGCCCACGGTAACGTTCTTTCAGGGAGAAACACTCCTCTACGTAACGCGGCAGTTCATCCATAGGCATCGCCATTTCCGGATAATATTGAGCCGGATCGACATGCAACAAGGGCATGTGATCGGACAATCCAATCTGGGATAGTCCGATCTCCACACCACGCTGCACGTACTCTTCCAGTTTGCCCACGGCATGTCCACACCGCTCATGGTGTGTATGATAGTCTATACGCACGAAACTCGCCTCCTTAATCGCGGCGAGGCCGTTCATGACGGCGGCTCAGCTCTGACATAATGTCGTCCAGCGGTAGCTTGCGCTCTTGTAACAGGACGAGCAGGTGATACATCAGGTCACTGACTTCCAGACGAAGCTCGTCATTATCTTTATTTTTGGCGGCGATGATCGTCTCGGACGCTTCTTCACCGATTTTTTTCAGTATTTTGTCTACACCTTTATCAAACAGATACGTTGTATATGCACCCTCAGGACGCTCACGTTCACGCTCTGCAATAACGGATTCCAGTTCAGCCAATACCTCAAAGCGACTTTCGGAACCGGAACTTGCAGAAGCAGATGCCGCACCCGCTTCATCCGAAGCCTTGTCTGCCGATTTCTCTGGCAAACCAATGATTTCATTATGGAAACAAGTTACCGCCCCTGTATGGCAAGCCGGACCGTTCGGTTTCACCTCAACCAACAAGGTATCGCCGTCACAATCATATTTTAGGGAAGTAATCGTCTGCACGTTGCCAGATGTTGCTCCTTTATGCCACAACTCCTGACGCGAGCGTGACCAGAACCAGGTCTCACCGGATTCCAGCGACAACTTCAGAGATTCGCGATTCATATAAGCCATCATTAAAACTTCACGGGTATCTACATCCTGCACAATGGCAGGAACCAAACCTTCACTCCAACGAATGTGTTCCACAACCTGTTCCAAGGATAACTGTTCCTTGATTTCATCGCTCACTTTAGTCACGGATCTCCACCCCTTGTTCTCTCAAATGTTGTTTTAACGCCGGTACGGCGATTTCTTTGTAATGGAAAATCGTTGCGGCCAGCCCTGCGTCCGCTTTGCCTGTGGTAAATACATCATAGAAATGAGATTCCTTGCCCGCACCGCCCGATGCGATGACTGGAATACGCACAGATTCGGATACCGCTGCCGTCAGCTTCAGATCAAAGCCGTCTTTTGTTCCGTCCGCGTCCATACTTGTGAGCAGAATCTCCCCCGCGCCCAAGCTCTCAGCCTGTTTAACCCATTCCAGCGCCTTGATCCCGGAGGGTTTCCGTCCACCATGGGTATAGACTTCCCACTCGCCCCAAGCTTCGTTATACTTGGCATCGATCGCTACCACGATACACTGCGAGCCAAAGCGACGTGCACCATCTGCAATCAACTGCGGATTAAGTACCGCGGCTGTATTCACTGCAATTTTATCCGCTCCTGCACGGAGAATCCGCTTCATGTCCTCTACCTTGGAGATGCCACCACCTACCGTAAAGGGAATAGCGATCTCGCCCGCCGTCTGCCGCACGACTTCTTCCATCGTTTCGCGACCTTCTACCGAAGCGGAGATATCGAGAAAGACCAATTCGTCCGCGCCCTCGCGGTCATATAGTGCCGCCAGCTCTACCGGATCACCCGCATCGCGGAGATTAACGAAGTTGACGCCTTTGACGACCCGGCCGTCTTTCACGTCCAGACAGGGGATGATTCTTTTTGCCAGCATGCTACCTCTTCCTCTCTATCCGAATATCCCTTACTTATTGACCGCACGTACTGCTTCAGACAGATCGATGCTTCCCGTATACAGTGCTTTACCCACAATTGCTCCACCAACACCATCATCCGCGTGGCGACTCAGACGAAGCAGATCATCCATTACACTCACACCGCCTGAAGCAATAACCGTCCGTCCGCTTGCCTTAGCTAGAGACACAATCGCTTCCACATTAGGACCCTGCATCATGCCATCACGGGAAATATCCGTAAAGATAAATGTTTCTGCTCCATATGCCGCCAGTTCCTTCGCGAGCACCTCTGCTTGCACTTCCGATGTTTCAAGCCAACCGCGAGTTGCCACGTAACCGTTACGAGCGTCGATGCCAATTGCCACTTTGTCGCCATAACGTCCCAGTACTTCCTCTGTAAATGCACGATCCTCAATCGCTGCTGTTCCAATGATCAGCCGGCTAACACCCAGACCCAGCAAACGTTCTACATCAGCTACCGTACGAAGTCCGCCACCTACCTGAACAGGTACGTTCACAGCCGAGGCAATCCGCCCGATCAGCTCATCGTTAACAGGATAACCCGCTTTCGCACCATCCAGATCCACCAGATGGACATATGTACCGCCTTGTTTCTCCCAGGATAAAGCCACTTGAACCGGGTCATCGTTATACACGGTCTCCTGATTATAATCTCCCTGCACCAGTCTTACACATTTGCCGTCCCGGATATCAATCGCCGGATATAGGATAAAAGATGACATACAAGGCCTCCTGAATATGAATTAGATTTGTACGCTTTCTATAGTTAAGAAGAGATGATGTTTTACCTTTGTACAGGTGCTCCTGTCAGAGCCAAAAAGTTGCCAAGCAGCTTCATACCGAGCTCTCCACTTTTCTCTGGGTGGAATTGCATGCCGAAGTTGGATCCTCTGCCTACAATGGCTGTCACCGGATGTCCGTAATCCGTTACCGCCAGCAGATCGTCCCTGTTTTCAGTAAGCGCATGATAGGAATGGACAAAATAGACGTGACCTGCTTCAAGCCCCGTAAATAGAGGATTTTCCGCGTGCAGAAATTCCAAACGGTTCCATCCCATATGAGGAACTTTCAGCTCTCCTGGTGCGAATCGCACCACTTTACCTGGAAAAATATCCAGTCCCTCATGCTCACCATGCTCTTCACTTGAGCTGAATAACAATTGCATGCCCAAACAGATACCGAGCAGTGGTTTGGTCCCGGCAGCGGCTTCCTTCACCACCTTATCCAGTCCACTCTCCCGCAGATGAACCATCGCATCACCAAAAGCACCTACGCCTGGTAAAATGACACCATCTGCGCCAAGAATCTCTTCCCGGTCACCCGTGACCAGCGCTTCGTAGCCAAGACGTTCGACCGCTTTGCCGACGCTGTGCAGGTTACCCATACCGTAATCGACAATTGCAATCGCCATCGTCTACAGCACTCCCTTCGTGGAAGGCACACCCGTTACACGTGGATCAATCATCGTTGCTTCATCCAGTGCACGTCCCAGCGCCTTAAAGATCGCTTCAATCATGTGGTGGGTGTTCTGACCATAGTGCACAATGACATGTAACGTAATCCGAGCTTCCAGCGCTAATTTCCACAGGAATTCATGTACCAGCTCCGTGGAGAAACTGCCTACTTGTTGGGAAGAGTATTCTGCACGGTATTCAAAGTGAGGTCGGTTACTCACATCAATAATGACCTGAGCGAGTGCCTCGTCCATTGGTACAAAAACACTGGCGTAACGCTTAATTCCACGTTTGTCACCCAACGCTTCTCGCAACGTCTGTCCGAGACAGATTCCGATGTCTTCAACCGTGTGATGATCGTCGATATCAATATCTCCGCGGGCCTGCACGTTCAGGTCGAATTGTCCGTGCTTTGTGAACAGATCCAGCATATGATTCAGGAAAGGTACATCCGTTTCAATCGTGGATTGTCCTGTTCCATCTACATTAAAGGCCAACTGAATATTGGTCTCGTTTGTTTTGCGGTCAACCTCTGCTTGGCGCACCGCACCTTTGTTTTCAAGTTCCACACCATTATTTTGCTTATCCATTGTCCGATTCCGCCTTTCCTTCCTGTTCTAACCTTACAGCGATTGCACGGGCATGCCCTTCAAGACCCTCATGGCGGGCCAACTCTATAATAGCCGCTCCGTTCTTCAGCAGCGCTTCTTTACTATAATAGATCAGACTCGATTTCTTGATAAAATCATCCACGTCCACTGGTGAACTGAATCGCGCAGTTCCATTGGTCGGAATAATGTGATTGGGTCCTGCAAAATAATCCCCCACCGGCTCCGAGCTGTATGGGCCGAGGAAGATCGCGCCGGCATTTTCGATCCGGCCAGCGTAAGCCATCGGCTCCTGCACCATGATCTCCAGATGCTCCGGTGCGAGCCGGTTCACCACGTCAATTCCCTCATCGATGGAATCGACCACAATAATCGCGCCATACTGCTCCACGGAAGCAGCAGCGATATCCCGCCGCGGCAGCACTTCAAGCTGCCGCTGCACTTCGCCCTGCACGGCTTCCGCCAGCGTGGCCGAATTCGTGACGAGAATGGCCGATGCCATCTCGTCATGTTCCGCCTGCGACAACAGGTCGGCGGCGACGTACACCGAATTCGCCGTATCATCGGCGAGCACCACAATCTCACTCGGCCCGGCGATACTATCGATATCGACCGCACCGTACACCTCGCGCTTCGCGAGCGCCACGTAAATATTGCCCGGTCCACAGATCTTGTCGACCGGTGCAATACTCTCCGTGCCGTAAGCCAGGGCGGCGATAGCTTGAGCGCCGCCAACCCGGTACATCTCGCTCACGCCTGCTTCCGCAGCAGCAACGAGGATGTACGGGTTAATACCTTCGCCACCATTCGTAGACGGCGGCGTCACGAGAACAATCTCCGGCACGCCTGCCACCTGTGCCGGAATCACATTCATCAGCACAGACGATGGATACGCTGCTTTGCCGCCAGGTACATAAACGCCGACCCGCTTCAGCGGTCGGATGACCTGGCCCAGCAGGCTGCCGTCCGGCTGCCAATCCATCCACGAGTTGCGTTTCTGTTTCTCATGAAACGCACGAATGTTGGCGGCGGCTTGCCGGATCGCCGTCACAAAGGATGGCTCCACGGCTGCATAAGCCGCCTGCAGCTCTTCCTGCGGCACGCGCAACTCCGCGGCAGTCAGCTTTGTGCGGTCCAGCTGCTCCGTGTAACGCAGCAGTGCCGTATCACCCTCACGGCGAATGTCGCTGACAATACGCCGTACCGTTTCATTTTGCTCCGGCGTGCCATACTCCACTTCCCGCTTCAGATCAAACTCCCGTGCAGGTACAATTTTCATACGTACAACCTCCTCATCCTCTGTAATGCCTGCCTTTTTGTGGCCGATTCGTTTCCTTTTTGTGTCTCTTACTCTTGCTTTTGCTTCTGCTTCTGCTTTACATGTTTCTCATCTATATTTCTGACGCAGTAGTTTATCCCCGAAAGCTTCCCGCCGATATCTCATTCGATGCCGGTATGACCTGCTGAAGTGCATCACATAAAGCCTGGATTCGTGCATTTTTCATCCGATAACTTACCCGATTGGCGATAAGACGGCTGGTGATGTCCAGAATGCTTGTCATCTCCACCAATCCGTTCTCGCGCAGTGTCTGACCTGTCTCCACCAGATCGACAATCCGGTCTGCCAGACCAATCAGGGGCGCTAGCTCAATGGAACCATTCAGCTTGATCACCTCGACCTGCTGCCCCTGCTCCCGGAAATACTGTGAAGCAATCCTTGGATACTTCGTTGCAACACGTTGCTGGATGCCTGGCTTCCAGTCTGGAAGTCCGATCACAGACATACGGCACTGAGCGATTCCCAGATTCAACAGTTCGTACACATCCCGATCTTCCTCCAGCAGCACGTCTTTACCAACAATTCCGATATCGGCAACACCGTACTCCACATATGTTGGAACATCTACTGGCTTAGCCATAATGAATTCCATTCCCGCTTCCGGTACTTCGATGACCAATCTGCGTGTATCGTCCACGTCTTCTGGAATATCCAGCCCCGCTTCACGAAACAATTTGGAGGCTTTTTTATAGATTCGGCCCTTCGGCATGGCCACCTTCAGAATATCCGACATCTCAGCGTCCTCCTTCTTCAGATCCGTAAGTAATAACCTGCTCAGCGTGAGCGGTTCTTGCTTCAACCGATACGGCACTTGCCCCAGCCCCATCTTCAGGAAGAAGGAGTGTCACTACATTTTGTCCCATACTGCGTAATCTTGCCGCTTCTGTTAGTGCCTCGGCCCGACGCTTCGGGGTATATTGGATAAGTACCGGTTTTTTCTCTTCAATGGTAATGCCATGAACACCATCAATAATACGGTTCGTTTTCAGTGCAAATCCTGTAGCTGGCAATGAACGACCAAACTGTTGTAACAGATTATCATACCGTCCGCCGCTACATACCGGAGATCCCAGTTCGGCTGCATACCCTTCAAAGGTCATGCCCGTATAATAGGAGAAATCACCGATCATCGTCAGATCAATCAGCACATGCTCGGATACACCGTACGCTTCCAACACTTCGAATACGGCACACAGATGTGCAATCGACTGTGCTGCTTCAGCACTTGAACTTAGCTCTACCGCATGTGTGCATACTTCCTTGCCACCACGCAGACGAAGGATCGCTTCAAGCTGTTCTTTCAACTTAGGCTCCAGATTCAATGCTTCAATCGACTGGCGATAGCCGACATAATCACGTCCGAGCAACCCTTCCTTCAATTGCTCCTGCTCAGCGGTCTGGCCTGGAATCACTTCCTCCAGTAATCCGTTCAGGAATCCCATATGACCCATCGCTATTTTAAAAGAAGACACACCCGCTGCCTGCAAAGAGGCAATCGCAAGCGCAACAACTTCTGCATCCGCTTCAGGCGAGTCGTCTCCAACCAACTCCACGCCCGTCTGGAAAAATTCAGCTTCACGCCCAGCTTCCTCTTCAATAGAACGGAATACGTTCGCATGATAGGACAGACGCAGCGGCAACTGCTCATCTTTGAGCATGGATGAAACGACGCGTGCAATAGGAGCCGTTAGATCCGATCTGAGTACCAGTGTGGTTCCCCGGCTGTTTAGCAATTTAAATAATTTACGATCTGATGTAGAGCTTGCCACACCTACCGTATCGTAATATTCAATGGTTGGTGTGATGATCTGACGGTAACCCCAGCGTTCCATACATTCCAGTACATTGCGTTCAATCGTCCGCAGCTTGGATACTACATGTGGTGTATAGTCGCGGAATCCGGTCGGTTTTTCAAAACCTTTTGGTTTGGACATTGGTAATATTCACCCCGAGTCAGTAATTTAAGAGTTGCACTCGTTCTATTTCAACAGGATTTATGTAGTGTAAATCCCCATTCTATCTTATAAACCTGAATCACAGTATTATCGCATAAGCCTTCAACTATTGGTTTAGTCCAATCCTTATCATGCTTCATTTCTCCAAGAATACTTTCACATGGTAAAGTGCTAACAAACTAAAGGATATGGGATATGATAACACGAAATCCGCACTACCGTCAACAATACCAAAGCTTGATTGCCCTTGGATCGACATATCGTTTTATATGCACACCATTACGCTCGCCAATCGGTATTTATATACGAAAAAAGCTGCCATAAGCAGCTTTTAACTTCAACCCATCTTCATTCATTACTTTATTGACTCAATGCACACTACCCTGAGAAGAATCATCCGTGTTAAAGACAGTTTCTTCTGTAGAAGCTGCCGCGCGGGATAAATCACGAAGTGGATTACCTCCAACAAAAGCTCCTGGTGCAACATCCTTATGTACGACAGCTCCAGCAGCCACAACAGCTCCATCTCCTATAGTTACCCCGGGCAGAATCGTTGTATTGGCACCTATCAGTACATTTTCCCCGATAATCACCTCACCGAGTCTGTACTCCTTAATGAGATACTCATGAGCGAGAATCGTTGTGTTGTAACCGATGACCGAGTTTTCGCCGACCGTTATTTTCTCCGGAAAAAATACATCCACCATCACCATCAGGCCAAAGGCTGTGTGTTTTCCCACCTTCATACCGAGCATTCGGCGGTAAATCCAATTCTTCACCGATAGGATCGGACAGTAACGTGACAACTGGATCCAGATAAAATTACGAACGCCCTTCCACGGACTCACTGTCTTGTAGATATGCCAAAGTGCATTCTGGTCCTCTACCGGATAGCGGGTTACTTTTCTCATGAACGTCCCGTTTCAATACGGATGAGTTTCAATAAATCTCTCATGTCATGCAACATATGATCGGGTCCATATCCGTTCAGGATTGTTTCCCCTTTAAGGGACCATGCAACCCCCGCCGAGAGTGCGCCCGCATTTTGAGCCGATTGGATATCCACTGGACTGTCACCCACCATTAACGTTTTGGCAGGATCTGCACCCAGTTCCGTCATCGCTTTCAGTACCGGTTCAGCGTGCGGCTTCGGATTCGTTACGTCAGTTACTGTTACAATCGTCTTCATATACTTCAATAGGTCAAAACGTTCTAGCACCTTTAATGTAGATGGACGAATTTTGGTTGTGACCACACCCATCACAATGCCAGCCTGATGCAGCGCCTCTACTACCTCAATGACATGTGGAAAAGGTCTAACCATCGCTTCATGATGGATATCATTATAAGCACGGTAACCTTTCACGTACTCGGAGACTTCCTCCTGGCCAGAGAAGGTACGCATTTGCTGCTCCAGTGTGCCGCCCATATGTGGAATAATCTGTTCCCGTGTCCATGGAGCTGAATGCTCCCATCCCCCCATGACATGCTGGAATGAGCTGATAATCAGCTCATTGGTATCAATAATCGTGCCATCCAGATCAAACAATACCGTGTCAATCATGTTGCATTACTCCTTTTTATCATCAACTTGCTTGGATTCATCTTTGGCTGGAGGTGTTAACTTATTCTCTTTGCCAGCAACTGTTCCCGTATGCTCCATATCATCTGAGGTAACTTTGGACGATACAATCGGATCACTGTAACGAACATCTGCTTTACCTGTCACTCTTCTCACCACAATGAATACAACAGCAACAATAATGATGCCAATAGCGAGCAGTTGCGAGATTCTTACGTTACCGTAAGCAGGATCAAGATATCCTTGTTCAAAGCCCATTGCAGTCATTGGAGACCATAGCCCGTTTACTAATGAAGCGACCCATTGCGGAGCCTGGAAGCCAAGACTGTCCGTACGTAGAGCTTCAATGAAGAAACGACCGATAGAGTACCAGATGAAATAAGACATGAACAGTTCACCTGAACGCAGAAACTTCTGACGACGCAGAACCAGCAGCAAGACCAGACCAACGAGACTCCACATCGATTCATACAAAAACGCAGGATGGTGGAATACGCCTTCTACGTTCATTTGATTCACAATAAAGTCTGGCAGATGAAGCTTGTCTCTCAAAAATGATTCTTCTACAGGACCGCCGTAGGCTTCCTGATTCACAAAGTTCCCCCAGCGTCCGATCAACTGTCCAACGAGCAGTCCAGGCGCACAGATATCGGCCATACGCCAGAAGTTATATCCTTTACGACGGAAGAAAATAACTGCACAGATGATTGCACCAATAAGGGCACCATAGATGGCGATACCGCCATTCCATATTTTAAAGACATCCCAGAAATTATCTTTATAATCTTCCCATTTAAATGCGACGTAGTAGATGCGGGCACCAATGATGGCAGAAGGCACGCCCAGCAAGACCATGTCCATGAACACTTCCTGTGGAATATTGTATCGTTTGCCCTCCCGGATCACGAGCAGGAGTCCTATAAGTGCCGCGGCACCAAGAATAAGCCCGTACCAGTGAACCTTTAACGCTCCAATAGAGAACGCAATCGGGTTCAACAGTAATAATGTATCCATTCATTCACACTCCTATTTATTCAATCAATCGCACGCATGACGAATGGTTGGCATACACTGCGCCTTAAGAGAAGCAGTACATGTCAACCATTTATCTTCATTTCCTTGTATAAAATATTTCTTAATCCATGTCTTCCATATCTTCCGAGATGGTTGCTGTCAGCTTGTTCGTGAATTGCAGCGCAGCATTCAGACCCATCTGTTTCAGGCGATAGTTCATACCTGCCACTTCAATAATAACCGCCAAGTTCCGTCCCGGACGAACAGGAATCGTAACAAGAGGTACATCCGTATCAATGATACGTGTAGTCTCTTCATCCAGACCCAACCGATCATATTGTTTATCCTGCTGCCATGCCTCCAGACGTACAACCAAGGTAATCCGTTTGTTATTCCGAACCGCACCAGCCCCGAACAATGTCATGACGTTGATAATACCGACACCTCGAATTTCGAGTAAATGACGGATCAATTCAGGTGCAGTACCGTGCAACTGAAAATCTGACGTTTGGCGGATCTCTACCGCATCATCGGCAATCAATCGGTGTCCACGTTTCACCAGTTCAAGCGCTGTTTCACTCTTACCAATACCGCTGCTACCTGTGATCAGCATACCTACGCCATAGACATCACAAAGTACACCGTGAATGGTTGCTGTTGGTGCCAATTTCTTTTCCAGGAATCCCGTGATCCGGCTGGATAGAATCGTTGTAGCCATGTTGCTGCGAAGTACAGCCAGATTCTGTTCTTCACTAATATCAATCAGCTCTTGTGGAACTTCCAGTCCACGCGTGACAACGATACAAGGTGTCTCTTCCGTACAAAGACGTTGCATACGATCGCGCCGCTCTTGCTCAGGTAACATTGCAAAGAAAGCTAATTCCGTTCTTCCAAGCAGCTGTACCCGTTCTTGTGGATGGTATTCAAAATAACCGGCCATTTCCAGACCAGGACGATTCAGGTCATCTACCGTAATGACTCTTTTCAATCCGTGAGATCCAGAAACAACCTCCAACTGAAATTGCTGCACCAGTTCAGATACTTTCACTTTTTTCGCCATTTGTCTCTTCCTTTCAGCATTAGCTGTCCCTCTATGTACATCAGATCGTGTATCAGTTATTTCCATTATTAGCGCATTCACAACATGAGGTACAGAATGCATACCCTTCCAACAGTCAATTCTCTCAAATAAATGAAGACAGACCTTCAAATAATCTTAAATGAATTCCGGGATGAATGCAATCGCAGCCTCCGACAACCATTAGTAAGAAAAGTCTTCTGATCGAAGCACCTTCTAGGATACTACATTCGTAGTTTAAGGGGTGTTTTTCTTGCGATTATTAATCCTTCCACTCTGCCGAAACTTATATATTCATTAATCTTAAAAAAGCCCCTTCCAGCAATAACGGAAGGGGCTCTCATTACAATGTATAATTGCGTTAACTGTCAGGTTCCATCGTCACCGAGGAATCCCAGTATTATTTGTCTTGAAGAAGTACGTTCACTTCAGTCTCTTTGTCAAAGATATGAACTTTGTTCATGTCGATGGCCATTTTAACTGTGGAACCATCACGAGTGTTAGAACGTCCGTCTACACGTGCGATCGTTGTATCATTACCAACACCGCTCAAGTAGAGGAGCATTTCGTGACCCAGGTTCTCTGTAACATCTACGTGTGTAGAGAATACAGAGTTCGGGGATGCTTCCAGGAATACTGGCTCTTCGTGAATGTCTTCTGGACGAACACCCAGAATCACTTCTTTACCAATGTATCCTCTAGATTTCAACACTTGTGCTTTACCTTGCGGGATTTCAACATCCACACCAGGAGCTATGAAATGCATGCTAGTACCTTGCTCAGCGAGTTTACCCGAGATAAAGTTCATTGTCGGGGAACCGATGAAACCAGCTACGAACAGGTTAGCCGGCAGGTTGTACAACTCTTCCGGAGAAGCTGCTTGTTGGATGATACCATCCTTCATAACAACGATCCGATCACCCATCGTCATAGCTTCGATCTGGTCATGCGTTACGTAGATAACAGTTGTTTCCAAACGTTTCGCAAGTTTAGTGATCTCAGCACGCATTTGACCACGCAGTTTGGCATCCAAGTTGGAGAGAGGCTCATCCATCAAGAACACTTGTGGATCACGGACAATCGCACGTCCCAAAGCGACACGTTGACGTTGACCACCGGACAATGCCTTAGGTTTACGCTCAAGCAAATGTTCGATATCCAGGATTTTAGCTGCTTCACGTACACGTTTGTCGATCTCATCTTTTTTAACCTTACGCAATTTCAAACCAAACGCCATGTTTTGATATACGCTCATATGCGGATACAAGGCATAGGATTGGAATACCATCGCGATATCGCGGTCTTTAGGTGCAACATCATTAACGACACGGTCACCGATATAGAGTTTACCTTCAGAAATTTCCTCAAGGCCTGCGATCATACGAAGTGTTGTTGATTTACCACAACCGGACGGACCTACCAGTACCAGAAATTCTTTATCTTTAATGTCCAGGTTAATGTCAACTACAGTTGCTTTATCAGAACCCGGGTATTTTTTGAAAATATGCTCTAAACGTACTCCAGCCATGATTGTTGCCTCCTCAGAGATCATTTTGTAATCGAATACAATTTGTATTTTTATAATACCCTATCTACGTGAGGTTTGACTATTCGCAAACTGCACAAAAATATCAATGCTTTTTCGTCACTTTGTACATTAGTAGTAAAAACTGCACTAGAACAGCACTTTCGAAGTGCCTCACATCGTAACTAATCTCCTGTTTTATCTTGTCCAGACGATAAACCAACGTATTACGATGAATGAAAAGTCGTTTCGCTGTCTCGCTGACATTACAGTCCAGGCTAAAAAAGGTCTCCAGCGTAGCAAGTGTCTCACTGTCATTGAAGATTACCGTGTCTTTACCAGTTTCCTTTATAAAACGTATACGTTGATCATCTGGAATGCTCGCTACCAACCGCTCCAGGTGAAGATCCCATGGGAGATGAATATGCTGCGTAACATGGAATGCTCTCCCTAAGTGAACACTTTCTTTAAGAAGAACTGTGACCGATACAAGTTGTTGCGCAGGAATGCATGGCAGAGATGCAGACAGATGGAACACCCCAGCCCACTCACTGGCAACCAATTCATGTAACCCCAGACAAAAAGCGTTCAGTGAATCCTTTTTGGCTTCCGTTGTATCTTCTTCGGCTTCTTCAGTAACAATTTCTTTATCACCCATGAAAATCCACTCTTGCTCCCCCAAAGGAATCAAGACTATCTCCTCGCCAAAGTAACTCTCAAGCAACTTGTTGAGTTCCTTGGATCGTAAACGATGTGCATCCGGTGTATCCCCTTGCAGCAAGAAGAGAATCTTCTCAGCATTTAAGCCTGCGGGCACCACAAAGCGATCAGGAACCGCTTCAGATTCCTGCTTGGTTGGTTCTTCGATCTGCTCTTTAAGCCAGAGACCCAATTCAGTCAAATACTGCTCCCTATCATTCTCATATACAACAGGTTGTACCTCATCGGGTAGAGCCGTGTTAGTACGGATCAAAAGCTCAATCAATTGTCGTGTCTCCACGGTAATAGATTTTGCAGGGCATCCCCAACACACGACAGTCTCTTCTTGCTCATTCATCCGAACCTTAAAAAATATACGCTTTCCCGTATTCAAACTGATCACATCGGATGAAATTGGAGATGCAGATTGATCAGATAACTCCTGACGCTCACCTTCATCACCAAAGGTCTCTGAATTTTCATGATTACCAACTAGATTGGCAACAGATTGCATCCATTCTTCTATTGTAATTTCATATTCGTCCAAATTTGTGCCTATAATGACTTCAATTTGCTGTTTTAGATCAGGTATGAGCTTCATATAATGAACGTCACCACTCTGCATGTTTTCTATTAGTTTATCATATCTTGCCCAGCATTAATAAATATCCATATTGAGATAAAATTACACAACAAAAAAAGAGCAACTAATCAAATTAATGATTAATCACTCTTTTCTTAAAGATGAGTCATGAAGGGCTCGAACCTTCGACACCCTGATTAAAAGTCAGGTGCTCTACCAACTGAGCTAATGACTCATAAAACTGGTGGAGGATGATGGATTCGAACCACCGAACCCGTACGGGA
Source organism: Paenibacillus sp. FSL P4-0176 (assembly GCF_037975265.1). Classification (NCBI taxonomy): domain Bacteria; kingdom Bacillati; phylum Bacillota; class Bacilli; order Caryophanales; family Paenibacillaceae; genus Paenibacillus; species Paenibacillus sp. FSL P4-0176. The sequence goes on along the minus strand of NZ_CP150242.1, from coordinate 146,525 downwards.
GCAGATTTACAGTCTGATGCGTTTGGCCACTTCGCTAATCCTCCAGGGATTAAAGGTGGCTCGGGACGGAATCGAACCGCCGACACGAGGATTTTCAGTCCTCTGCTCTACCGACTGAGCTACCGAGCCATATTTAATTTTTAGGATTAATGGCGGAACCGACGGGATTCGAACCCGCGATCTCCTGCGTGACAGGCAGGCATGTTAGGCCAACTACACCACGGTTCCAGGCATTAATGGTGCCGGCGAGAGGACTTGAACCCCCAACCTACTGATTACAAGTCAGTTGCTCTACCAGTTGAGCTACACCGGCGTATATGGTGGAGGCTGAGGGGATCGAACCCCCGACCCTCTGCTTGTAAGGCAGATGCTCTCCCAGCTGAGCTAAGCCTCCTGGGTAATATGGTAGCGGCGGAGGGGATCGAACCCCCGACCTTACGGGTATGAACCGTACGCTCTAGCCAGCTGAGCTACACCGCCATATAAATTGTGTCTTGATTGCTTGTCCATCTTTAGGTAAAGATGGCGGAGAGAGAGGGATTCGAACCCTCGCACCGCTTACGCAGTCTAACCCCTTAGCAGAGGGTCCCCTTATAGCCACTTGGGTATCTCTCCAAATAACAATCATCAACATCATTCAAGGATTGCTCCCTGAAAACTAGATTCGAAACGAAACATGCGAATTACAACTTGCTATTGGATAAGCCCTCGACCGATTAGTACTGGTCAGCTCCATGCATTGCTGCACTTCCACCCCCAGCCTATCTACCTCGTCGTCTTCAAGGGGTCTTACATACTGGGAAATCTCATCTTGAGGGGGGCTTCACGCTTAGATGCTTTCAGCGTTTATCCCGTCCGTACATAGCTACCCAGCGGTGCTCCTGGCGGAACAACTGGTACACCAGCGGTACGTCCATCCCGGTCCTCTCGTACTAAGGACAGCTCCTCTCAAATTTCCTACGCCCACGACAGATAGGGACCGAACTGTCTCACGACGTTCTGAACCCAGCTCGCGTACCGCTTTAATGGGCGAACAGCCCAACCCTTGGGACCTACTTCAGCCCCAGGATGCGATGAGCCGACATCGAGGTGCCAAACCTCCCCGTCGATGTGGACTCTTGGGGGAGATAAGCCTGTTATCCCCAGGGTAGCTTTTATCCGTTGAGCGATGGCCCTTCCATGCGGTACCACCGGATCACTAAGCCCGACTTTCGTCCCTGCTCGACTTGTAGGTCTCGCAGTCAAGCTCCCTTATGCCTTTGCACTCTTCGAATGATTTCCAACCATTCTGAGGGAACCTTTGGGCGCCTCCGTTACTCTTTAGGAGGCGACCGCCCCAGTCAAACTGCCCACCTGACACTGTCCCCGCACCGGATTACGGTACCAGGTTAGAACCTAGATACGATCAGGGTGGTATCCCAACGTTGCCTCCACGCAAGCTGGCGCTCACGTTTCAAAGGCTCCCACCTATCCTGTACAGATCGTACCCAAATTCAATATCAAGCTGCAGTAAAGCTCCATGGGGTCTTTCCGTCTTGTCGCGGGTAACCTGCATCTTCACAGGTATTAAAATTTCACCGGATCTCTCGTTGAGACAGCGCCCAAGTCGTTACGCCATTCGTGCGGGTCAGAATTTACCTGACAAGGAATTTCGCTACCTTAGGACCGTTATAGTTACGGCCGCCGTTTACTGGGGCTTCGGTTCACAGCTTCGGATTGCTCCTAACCACTCCCCTTAACCTTCCAGCACCGGGCAGGCGTCAGCCCGTATACTTCGCCTTACGGCTTCGCACAGACCTGTGTTTTTGCTAAACAGTCGCTTGGGCCTTTTCACTGCGGCCCCCTCGTGCTATTCACACTACCGGGGCACCCCTTCTCCCGAAGTTACGGGGTCATTTTGCCGAGTTCCTTAACGAGAGTTCTTCCGCGCGCCTTAGAATACTCTTCTCGCCTACCTGTGTCGGTTTGCGGTACGGGCACCATCACCTGGCTAGAGGCTTTTCTTGGCAGTGTGAGATCATGACCTTCGCTACTATAATTTTCGCTCCCCATCACAGCTCAGCCTTACAATGTGCGGATTTGCCTACACATCAGCCTTACTGCTTAGACGGACATCCATCAGTCCGCGTCACTACCCTACTGCGTCCCCCCATTGCTCATAACGGCTTACGGTGGTACAGGAATTTCGACCTGTTGTCCTTCGACTACGCCTTTCGGCCTCGCCTTAGGTCCCGACTTACCCTGAGCGGACGAGCCTTCCTCAGGAACCCTTAGGCTTTCGGCGGATCAGATTCTCACTGATCTTTTCGTTACTCATACCGGCATTCTCACTTGTATAATGTCCAGCGCTCCTTACGGTACACCTTCAACCCTTATACAACGCTCCCCTACCCCTGATGCAAAGCATCAAGCCATAGCTTCGGTGGTGTGTTTAGCCCCGTTACATTTTCGGCGCAGAGTCACTCGACCAGTGAGCTATTACGCACTCTTTCAATGGTGGCTGCTTCTAAGCCAACATCCTGGTTGTCTGTGCAACTCCACATCCTTTCCCACTTAACACACACTTGGGGACCTTAGCTGATGGTCTGGGCTGTTTCCCTTTTGACAATGGATCTTAGCACTCACTGTCTGACTCCCGGAAGTAAGTCTATGGCATTCGGAGTTTGACTGAGCTTGGTAACCCTTGCGGGCCCCGCACCCAATCAGTGCTCTACCTCCACGACTCTGTTTTCCGAGGCTAGCCCTAAAGCTATTTCGGGGAGAACCAGCTATCTCCGAGTTCGATTGGAATTTCTCCGCTACCCCCACCTCATCCCCGCATTTTTCAACATGCGTGGGTTCGGGCCTCCAGTGCGTGTTACCGCACCTTCACCCTGGACAGGGGTAGATCACCCGGTTTCGGGTCTACGTCCACGTACTCATTCGCCCTATTCAGACTCGCTTTCGCTGCGGCTCCGGCTCTTCACCTTAACCTTGCACGGGAACGTAACTCGCCGGTTCATTCTACAAAAGGCACGCCATCACCCCTAAAACGGGCTCTGACTTTTTGTAAGCACACGGTTTCAGGTTCTATTTCACTCCCCTTCCGGGGTGCTTTTCACCTTTCCCTCACGGTACTGCTTCACTATCGGTCGCTAGGAAGTATTTAGCCTTGGCAGATGGTCCTGCCGGATTCATACGGGGTTTCACGTGCCCCGCACTACTCGGGATCCGTCTCGGAGGGAACAGACTTTCAACTACAGGGCTTTTACCTTCTTTGGCGGGCCTTTCCAGACCTCTTCGCTTAACCGGTTCCTTTGTAACTCCATGTGAGACGTCCCACAACCCCAAAGAGCAAGCTCTCTGGTTTGGGCTTCTCCGCGTTCGCTCGCCGCTACTGACGGAATCACTATTGTTTTCTCTTCCTCAGGGTACTTAGATGTTTCAGTTCCCCTGGTATGCCTCTACATAACCTATGTATTCAGTTATGAGTAACTGGAAATTACCCCAGCTGGGTTTCCCCATTCGGACACCCCCGGATCAAAGCTTGCTTACAGCTCCCCGAGGCAGTTTCGTTGTTCGCCACGTCCTTCATCGGCTCCTAGCGCCTAGGCATCCTCCGTGTGCTCTTAGTAGCTTAACCATATTGCTCCGGTTTTGACTGCTCGCTTCCCTTTTTTTTGCTTGCGCAAAGCCAAAAGTCGCTCCCATTCAATACCCTCGCAAAAGCAATTTAACTACCGTTTTTATTGAAACTTGTTTGCACAAGTTCAGCTAAAAAGGAATGTTCTAATTCGCGTTTGTTTCGTTTCGATATCTAGTTTTCAAAGAACAAACTTGTAAAACTTTTTTGGTGGAGCCAAGCGGGATCGAACCGCTGACCTCCTGCTTGCAAGGCAGGCGCTCTCCCAGCTGAGCTATGGCCCCATATAAAGTTTAAAGGTATAGATGGTGGGCCCTGGTGGACTCGAACCACCGGCCTCACCCTTATCAGAGGTGCGCTCTAACCAACTGAGCTAAGGGCCCACATTACATATACTATTTGAACCCAAAATGGGTTACGCTTGGCGGCGTTCTACTCTCCCAGGACCCTGCGGTCCAAGTACCATCGACGCTGAAGGGCTTAACGGTCGTGTTCGGGATGGGAACGTGTGGAACCCCTTCGCTATCGCCACCAAACGTTTGAGAGTTTGAACTCTCAAAACTGAGCAACGAGTGAGTTGCTTGTGCTCTTCATTTCATCCACACCGAAGTGACGGACCGAAATGAATCGCTGTCGCAGGTTCTAAGAACCTGCATATTTGAATGTTTCCGTTGCAGGAAACGATTCTCCATAGAAAGGAGGTGATCCAGCCGCACCTTCCGATACGGCTACCTTGTTACGACTTCACCCCAATCATCTATCCCACCTTCGGCGGCTGGCTCCTTGCGGTTACCCCACCGACTTCGGGTGTTATAAACTCTCGTGGTGTGACGGGCGGTGTGTACAAGACCCGGGAACGTATTCACCGCGGCATGCTGATCCGCGATTACTAGCAATTCCGACTTCATGCAGGCGAGTTGCAGCCTGCAATCCGAACTGAGACCGGCTTTGTTGGGATTGGCTCCATCTCGCGATTTCGCAGCCCGTTGTACCGGCCATTGTAGTACGTGTGTAGCCCAGGTCATAAGGGGCATGATGATTTGACGTCATCCCCACCTTCCTCCGGTTTGTCACCGGCAGTCTATCTAGAGTGCCCATCCGAAATGCTGGCAACTAAATATAAGGGTTGCGCTCGTTGCGGGACTTAACCCAACATCTCACGACACGAGCTGACGACAACCATGCACCACCTGTCTCCTCTGTCCCGAAGGAAAGATACATCTCTGCATCGATCAGAGGGATGTCAAGACCTGGTAAGGTTCTTCGCGTTGCTTCGAATTAAACCACATACTCCACTGCTTGTGCGGGTCCCCGTCAATTCCTTTGAGTTTCAGTCTTGCGACCGTACTCCCCAGGCGGAGTGCTTAATGTGTTAACTTCGGCACCAAGGGTATCGAAACCCCTAACACCTAGCACTCATCGTTTACGGCGTGGACTACCAGGGTATCTAATCCTGTTTGCTCCCCACGCTTTCGCGCCTCAGCGTCAGTTACAGCCCAGAGAGTCGCCTTCGCCACTGGTGTTCCTCCACATATCTACGCATTTCACCGCTACACGTGGAATTCCACTCTCCTCTTCTGCACTCAAGTCACCCAGTTTCCAGTGCGATCCGGGGTTGAGCCCCGGGATTAAACACCAGACTTAAATGACCGCCTGCGCGCGCTTTACGCCCAATAATTCCGGACAACGCTTGCCCCCTACGTATTACCGCGGCTGCTGGCACGTAGTTAGCCGGGGCTTTCTTCTCAGGTACCGTCACCTTGAGAGCAGTTACTCTCCCAAGCGTTCTTCCCTGGCAACAGAGCTTTACGATCCGAAAACCTTCATCACTCACGCGGCATTGCTCCGTCAGGCTTTCGCCCATTGCGGAAGATTCCCTACTGCTGCCTCCCGTAGGAGTCTGGGCCGTGTCTCAGTCCCAGTGTGGCCGATCACCCTCTCAGGTCGGCTACGCATCGTCGCCTTGGTGAGCCGTTACCTCACCAACTAGCTAATGCGCCGCAGGCCCATCCCCAAGTGACAGATTGCTCCGTCTTTCCAGTTCCCTTCAGGCGAAGGAAACAATTATTCGGTATTAGCTACCGTTTCCGGTAGTTGTCCCAAACTTGAGGGCAGGTTGCCTACGTGTTACTCACCCGTCCGCCGCTAAGTATCAAGAAAGCAAGCTTCCTATCAACTCCGCTCGACTTGCATGTATTAGGCATGCCGCCAGCGTTCGTCCTGAGCCAGGATCAAACTCTCCAATAAAGTATTGAAAAGAGCGATAAGCTCATTTTGAATCTGACGAGATTAAAAATCTCATTTGTGCTCCAGTCGATTCAAGCCAAGGCTTGTCTCAAACTTTCGCGTTCATTCTGCAAGCAGAATGTTTACTCACTCGTTGTTCAGTTTTCAAAGATCAAACTTGTTTTTTCGTCACCATTTTCTCTCAGCGGCGACTTTTATAATATATCATACTTCGTTTGTTTTGGTCAAGTGTTTTTTTGAAATTCTTTTTCGAAGTTCGCAATGAACTCCTTCATTTCATCTAAAGCATCTAACCAAGCAAGCAAAGCAACGAGATATAATGTACCATATAAATATCCTGCGAGTCAACTATCCGAACAAAGAAATTTTCAACCCTAATAATAGCCCCACACCTGGCAATCCCAAAACAGTTACAGTCCCTATCGTTGCAGGGTTCAGCGGGATGTAGGTACCTGTAATCCAGCCGGAATAATTCACGATATATATCCCTACTGCAGCCAGCACCAGATGAATTCCAAATGACGTGAAAAACGATAACCCTATCCGCTTTCTGAATAAAATAACGATAAGCCCCAGTAATGATATAACCAATACACTTCCCAGTATGATACTCTTCATATGTTACACCTCCGTGTTTAATGTAAACATGACTCTACATACTAACCCCTCGCTGTGATGTAACATCATCATTAGCTCTGGCTCGCTTTGCTCTTCTCAAGTGGATCTGGTACTTCCGCTCAGCTGCCTCCAATACATAAATAGCATAATCAATCTCATCCTGCCCCTGTGCATCTTCAAACTGTCTCATAGCCCGTTCCCATTCCTGCTTAGCCATTTGAATATCTGCATAGATCTGATCCGCCTCAAGTTCCTTCAACATTCTGTTGTGTTTCTCTACCGAGTTCCGTGTATTTCGCCACAAAAACATAATCTCTCCCCCTCCTGATCAGCACAGCATATTCTCATACTTATCAGGGAAAGGACAAACTTAGAACTCGAGCATTCATTTTCTTCACAAAAAAAAGAGAGCCCTAAGGCTCTCTTTGCATATCGAAACTTATTTAGCATCCGAAGTTTCCAAGGAAGTCCGCTGCGTAATACAAATTGATCACACTAACGCATCTCCCTGCGACCTTCCAACGCTTTGGAAAGGGTCACTTCATCCGCATACTCAAGATCGCCACCTACGGGCAATCCATGCGCAATACGAGTCACACTGATCTCAAACGGACGCACCAAGCGGGAGATATACATCGCTGTAGCCTCACCCTCAATGTTGGGGTTTGTTGCCAAGATGATCTCTTTTATACGTTCATCACTTAATCGAACCAAGAGTTCCTTCAAACGAATATCGTCTGGGCCAATTCCCTCCATAGGTGAAATCGCGCCCTGTAACACATGATAGTACCCATCGAATTCCTTGGTGCGCTCCATGGCCACCAGATCTTTCGAATCCTGAACTACACAGATTACAGAGACATCCCTGGACTTATCCTGACAGATGCGACACGGGTCCGTATCAGTGATATTACAACATACAGAACAGTAATGAAGATTACGCTTCACACTTACGAGTGCTTTGGCAAAATCGATAACGTCATCTTCCTTCATGTTAAGCACATGAAAAGCTAAACGCGCTGCCGTCTTGGGACCCACACCCGGCAACCGGGTGAAGGCATCAATCAGCTTGGCTATTGGTTCGGGATAATACAATCGATTGTGTCTCCTTTGACAGGATCAATTTTTTAATTAAAATAATCCCGGAATATTCATGCCGCCTGTGAACTTGCCCATATCCTTGTTGGCAATCTCATCGGCTTTGGCCATAGCATCATTAACAGCTGTCATAACGAGATCCTGCAACATTTCAACATCTTCCGGATCTACCGCTTCAGGTTTGATCGTGATAGCAAGCAATTTCTTGTGTCCGTTAACTTCAGCCGTCACTACACCGCCACCAGAAGTACCTTGGACTGTTTTGTCCGCCAGTTCCTCTTGTGCTTTCAGCATTTGCTCCTGCATTTTCTTCACTTGTTTCATCATTTGGTTCATGTTGTTCATAATTGTTCATCTCCTTTGTTATGGTTATCGCGCTATGCGCATTATTCTTTGATCACTACAAGATCCTCACCAAAGAGCTGGATGGCTTCATCAATCCAAGGCTGTTTGTTGCCTGAACCGCCGTCTTCATGCTCAGGTTCAAGCTTAAAGTCCTCCTTTGGCGCTTCAGAAGCTCCCTCCATTGCTCCAGTCCAATCTTTGAGCATCATCGTCACCAATCGTGCCGAACGCCCAAGATGTTCCGACAACACCCGCTCAATGACTTCGCGGTTAGCCTGCTTCTCCGTCGTTTCACGGTGAATATTGTTTTTAAAAGCAACCAACACATTGTCTTCAAGCAATGATACCGGCTCACCATCCACAAACCAGGCGTGAACGGTAACCCGCTCTTCCTTCACTCGTTGCAGGATCTGACTCCATTTTTTGCTGATCTCTGCGAACTCAGGGGCTCCCTTGCGCGCAACATACTGATCCAACTGTGCAGGAAGCTTCGCAGGTGAATTGCCTCTCGATACCGGCGCTCTTGTTGCCGGGCGAGATGGAGCACTCGATGAACCTTCTCCACCAGACAAACCACTTTTCAGTGCACGATCCAACTTCTTCTCCAACTCAGCAAGCTGCTGCTTCAAGCGGTTGATCTCACCCCCATCAGCAGGTGCTGCATGAGCTGAAGCTCCCACCTGAACAGAAGCCTCACCTTGAGCTGGAATACTACACAGTTTAAGCAATGCAACTTCAAATAATGTCTGTGGTTGTACTGCATATTTCATTTCACTCTGGTACCGATTAAGGGTGTCAATCATGTGGAACAGTTGTTCCTTGGTGAATGACTCCGCCATATCACGGAAAGACTCCGGATTAAGTACCCGGTCCGTCAGTTTATCTGCATCAGGTACCATCTTAATCATAAGCAAATCACGGAAATAATACAGTAAATTCTCCATGCACTTGTCTGCACTCTTTCCTTCATGCATGAAACCTTCAATCATCTGCAAAATATGACCAACATCACCTTTGAGCAGCGAAGCAGCCAGTTTGGCAAATTGCTCTGAAGCAATTCCACCCGTCATGTCCATAACCTGCTGGTACGTTACTCGTCCATCCGTAAATGAAGAGATCTGATCCAGCACACTAAGTGCATCCCTCATTCCACCGTCCGATAAACGGGCAATGTATTGGAGCGCATCCTGGTCAGCTTCCATGCCTTCCTGTTCACAGATCAGTGTAAGTCTCGCTGTCTGCTCTTCCAGGGACACCCGACGAAAATCAAATCGCTGACAGCGCGATATAATGGTAGCCGGAAGGCGGTGCGGTTCCGTTGTTGCCAAAATAAACATCACATGTGGTGGTGGCTCTTCCAATGTTTTGAGCAAAGCATTGAATGCCTCCGTTGTCAGCATGTGCACTTCATCAATAATATAGACTTTCTGCCGGACTTCGGTTGGCGCATATTTAACCTTTTCCCGAAGATCACGTATTTCCTCAACGCCCCGATTGGATGCAGCATCAATCTCTTGCACATCCATCACAGCGCCAGTCGTAATTCTGCGGCAAGCTTCACACTCGTTACAAGGTTCAGGCGCAGGCCCACGTTCGCAGTTCACAGCTTTGGCCAAAATCTTGGCGGCACTTGTCTTTCCCGTTCCTCTGGGCCCGCTAAATAAGTAGGCATGGGAAGTCCGCTGTTCACGAATCGCGTTCTGCAAGGTCTGAATAATATGCTGTTGCCCCACCATATCTTGAAACGACTGGGGACGCCAAGCCCGGTATAACGCGATATGCTCCATGATGCGTTACCTTCCTTCCACTTCGCATTCGAGTCCTTTGTCGTTCCCCTATTATACTATATTCCAGGGTGAATCCAAACTTTATCTGACTCATTCATGCGTGGTTTATTAAGACATATCAAAAAGACCTCTGCATACATACAACTGCAAAGGTCTCTACATTTAAAAGGTAAGCCGTGCACCTGCTATCGATATTTGCGATCCAAGTGGCACCCCTGAACAATAGCTCGGGCTAGGCAACCCTCCGGCACAAGAGTGATCTCACTTATGGCTGCTTCCTTCCGGACCTGACCAGGTTCATGAGTACTCATTGCGGAGGACCCAACCGTCAACACCACGTTTAGGGACCAAACCTCACATCGGCAAAACCTCTAGCAGGAATTCAACCTCGCTATAGCGGATTGCGAGTTACAGGGCACCGCTACCTCCCCATCTAGCACGGTAAGAAATAGTATAACGTAAGGTTATCCAAATTGCAACCAGAGGAACGTGAATGCGATTATGCTTAACATATAACATATAAAAACCCCTGCCAGATCAGCAGGGGTGTGTTGGATGCAATTAGCAGACAACTCCAAGAATTGTCCAATTAGATTCCGTATTTCTTTTTGAAACGATCAACACGGCCGCCAGCATCGATAAACTTCTGTTTACCTGTGAAGAACGGGTGGCACGCGGAGCAAATCTCTACACGAAGTCCGTCTTTAACCGAACCTGTCTCAAAAGTATTCCCGCAAGCGCAAGATACTTGACCAATCGTGTAATTAGGATGAATTGCTTCTTTCATTACCTTTCACCTCTTTCCGCCCTGAGCCTCAAGCGGACCCAGAGTAAATGGCACAACCCTGAGATTATAACACGACCTTGCGCCTGTTGCAATCCATTATTGTTAAGAGGTAATCAACCGTTTTGGACGTGCCATTCCAGCGGGTGGAACATGAGTATACGATCCAATCACAACACCAGGCAACTCGTCTTCAAAGATCTCAATCATCTGCTTCATGCCCAAGATATCACCTTGAGCAGGAGGAATTAATTCCAGATAGCTCTCTGGATCAATATTGAGATTACGCATCTGAATCAAGCGTAGATCGGTTCTTCTTGCAAACTCAATCATCGCCTCAATCTCTTCTTCACGATCTGTTACGCCTGGGAAGATCAGATAGTTAATGGACGTGTATACACCCTGCTGCGCTGCGTATTTCATCGACTTCTCAACATTGGCTAAGGTATAACCACGTGGTTTATAGTAAGCGTTATAATGGTCATCCAGTGCACTAATTGTACTTACGCGCATCAGATCCAATCCAGCATCTACAATACCTCTAATGTGATCATTCAGACCGGCATTGGTATTAATGTTGATATACCCCATGTCCGTTACGGAACGCACTTCGCGAATCGCTTCAATAATCAGCTTGGCCTGCGTGGAAGGCTCCCCTTCACAACCTTGTCCAAAACTAATGATGGACTCCGGCGTCTTCAGGTGTTCCAGCATAACCTCCACAATCTCATCCACACGTGGTCGGAAGTTCATACGTGTCTGCGGGGAAACAAAGCCGCTATCATCCGGTTGCTCGGAGATACACCCGAAACAGCCCGCATTGCAAGAATAGGATACCGGCACTCCACCTTCCCAACGATTCAGGAACGTGTTTGATGAAGTTAGACATTCATATCCAAGCGCACAGTTGGATAGATGGGTGTAAAGACGGTTCTCGGGGTATTGCTCCGTCAATCGTTTGACCCCGGAACGCACATCGTCACGATCACAGTTGAGTGGATTCCATTTTTCAGGACTATCCGACTTCGAAGCGGTGACATAGAAACCGCCATCTTTCCAAACTACTGCGGAATAGCCGAATAACGGCAATTTATACTCTTTATCCGTCTTCACATAACCAGGGAGACACAAACGAGTGAATCCCTGTGGAAGCAAAGCACCTACAGCCTGTGTGTCTGTTGGCATTGGCAGCATCTCACCGGTGTCCGGGTCCATACCAATGGGCCGGGTACTCGGGAGTCCAACCAACGTTGCACCTTCTGGCAGAGGAATCAACTCATCCTCCATAATCTCAACGATCATATCTCCACTGCGGGCAAGCCCGTACAGGGAAGGATGATCAAATACATTACCTTTTTCATCTGCGTATACTAAATACATGATGTTCTCCTCACATCTAATGGGTTAAACCTAACGACGAGTGTATTGTAAAATTTACAGCAACGCTGTAAAAGTATGTTATTGGTCGAACGACACTTAAGTCGATGTACCTGACGTTGCTGTCTGTCTAGGTGAGCGACGGGTTGTTGTTGTACCCGAATTGCTTGTCGGGCTATTACCAGCCGAATCAAATGCCGCCAAAAACTCTGCATTTGTCTTGCTGTTACGAAGTTTTTTCAGGAATCCTTCAACAAAGTCATGGGAATCATTCATGTTTTTACGAATTGCCCAGATTGTATCCAACTCTTCCTTGCTGAGCAACACTTCTTCACGACGTGTACCGGAACGACGAATGTCGATCGCCGGGAATATGCGGCGCTCTGCCAGACGACGGTCCAGATGGAGCTCCATGTTACCTGTACCCTTAAACTCTTCATAAATGACATCATCCATACGTGATCCCGTATCAATTAATGCCGTTGCCAGGATCGTCAAGCTTCCGCCTTCCTCCACATTCCGGGCAGAACCGAAGAAACGTTTCGGACGATGGAACGCAGCTGGATCAATACCACCACTAAGTGTACGACCGGATGGTGGAATAACCAGGTTATATGCACGGGCGAGACGCGTAATGCTATCCAGCAGGATAACAACATCTTTTTTGGCCTCAACCAGACGAAGCGCACGCTCAAGCACCAATTCCGCCACCTTAATATGATTCTCAGGCAGTTCATCAAATGTCGAAGCCACAACTTCCCCTTTTACCGAACGCGACATATCCGTTACTTCCTCTGGACGTTCATCAATCAACAGGACAAACAGTTCAATTTCAGGATTGTTAGTTGAGATGCTGTTGGCAATTTCTTTGAGGAGAAGCGTTTTACCCGCTTTGGGAGGTGCTACGATCAATCCGCGCTGTCCCAATCCTACCGGGGCGAGCACATCCATAATTCGTGTGGACAAATGGTTGGGGGATGTTTCGAGAACCAGTTTTTTCTGCGGATACAGTGGGGTTAGTGCCGGGAAGTGAAGTCGCTCTGCAGCCGCCGATGGATTCTCACCATTTACAGCGTTGACTTGCAACAAACCGAAGTATCTCTCGTTTTCCTTAGGCGTTCTACACTTACCTGATACGAGGTCACCTGTTCTTAGGTCAAACTTGCGAATCTGAGAAGCTGAGATGTAGATGTCTTCCGTACTTGGCAAGTAGTTGATAGGTCTTAAGAAACCGTAACCTTCAGGTAAAATCTCGAGTACGCCTTGCATGAACATCAGGCCGCTCTGTTCAGCTTGTGCACGTAGTATAGCAAAGATTAATTCTTTCTTTTTTAACGTACCATAGTAAGGTATCTGATATTTTTTGGCCAGTTTGTAGAGGTCCGTTAGTTTCATTTCTTCCAAATCGGAAATTTGTAGATCCATATAATAACCACCTATTCAATTAATAAGTCCGTGTGAAATGGATAGTTTCGCTAGATGTTCCGGCTATAGAGAGCGGCGTCTGCCACAATCCCTTCTGTCCATTGTACGGAATGTAACCGTTATAATGCAAATACTTGTCTTTGAGTGTAAGTTTCCGGGTGGGATGGCCAACATTCGGCAAGATCCGGTATTGAGTGAACGATGCATTGAGGCGATCAATCCGGATAGACCGGCTATGGAGCGCAGTTCAAACAAAACCGGGGGTTGGGGATGAGAAATGATGTTCTTACAGCCATATGAAGTTTAATTCAAAAAAAGACCCTCCGGTAAAGGAAACAGAAACATTTCATCTTATGCCGGAGAGACTGAGAACTCTATTAAAACAGGTTTACCTAATCATCAAAAAGATATGCAGTTCAGTTAAAATAAACATGCGTAGGACTGAATCATGCATAATGCTTCTTATTAATCAGTTTCCCGCCATACATCTGCACCGAGCAGGCGCAGATTAGTCACCAGATGATCATAACCGCGGTCGATATATTCGACCCCCGTTACTTCAGTCACACCTTCACTGACGGTGAGACCTGCAATCACCAGCGCTGCTCCAGCGCGAAGATCGGATGCTTTTACTTTGGCCGCGTTTAATGCACTGCCTTCAATGATTGCTGACCGTCCTTCTACTCGAATCTTTGCACCCATCCGCACTAACTCAGGCACATGCTTGAATCGATTACTGTATACAAAGTCGCTCAGGACGCTCACACCGGTTGCCTGTGTCAAAACACTGGTCATTGGTGACTGTAGATCCGTTGGGAAACCAGGATATACAAGTGCCTTCACGTCCACATGGTTATAGCTTGGTTTACCAATGACACGTATACTTTCATCCAATTCCTCAATGCCAACACCCATTTCTAGCAGCTTTGCCGTTAAAGCTTCCAGATGTTTGGGAATCACATTGTCAATCAGAACATCTCCGCGCGTTGCCGCTGCAGCGATCATATACGTACCTGCTTGGATACGGTCCGGAATGATGGAATGACGGCAGCCTTTAAGCTCCGAGACCCCTTCAATACGGATCGTTTCGGTACCTGCACCCTTGATGCTGGCACCCATGGAATTCAGAAGTGTTGCTACATCTATAATCTCAGGCTCTTTAGCCGCGTTTTCGATAATTGTAGAGCCTTTGGCACGAGTAGCCGCCAGCATGATATTAATGGTTGCGCCGACACTGCTTACATCAAGATAGATTTTTGCTCCCCGCAGCTCTTTGGCATGCAAATGAATGGAGCCATGTTCGTTTGTTACGGTTGCGCCAAGCGCTTCAAACCCTTTGATATGTTGATCAATTGGACGAGGCTCAAAATTACAGCCCCCTGGTAAACCTATGGTCGCTTCTTTGAAACGCCCTAGCAATGCACCCATCATATAATACGAAGCACGAAGCTTCTTCACGGGACCATTCGGCATAGGAATGGATTTGATGTCAGAAGGGTCAATCTTCATCTGACTGCCTTCCCAAGTTACGTGTGCTCCGAGTTCCTCCAAAATTTCTGCATAAACCGCCACGTCACTCAAAAGCGGCAGGTTGTCCAACACGACTTCTGACTCGGCAAGCAATGCTGCAGGAATAAGCGCAATGGCGCTGTTCTTGGCGCCGCTTATAGTTACAGTTCCCTGTAACGGACGTCCGCCACTAATCATCAATTTTTCCATAAAGCTTAATGTCCCCCTACGTGTTTTGCAGCCGATGAACGGCAATACGTGCTGTTGGCTTCCGATGTAGAAATAAGGTGTGAAAATGGAAAGACACCGGCTAGGCGGTGTTTTTCCATTTCACAGTATGGAACTGGTAAAGATAAATTACGCTTTGTTGTTAGAACCAAACTCGCGGATTTTACCTTTAACGGTTTCTTTAATTGCTTCACGGCCTGGTACGATGAATGTACGTGGATCGTAAGCGTCTGGTTTAGCTGCAAGCACTTCACGAACCACTCTTGCAAAAGCAATTTGGTTCTCTGTGTTTACGTTGATTTTGGACGTACCCAGGGAAATGGCTTTGTCGATGTCGTGTTTAGGAATACCTGTACCACCGTGCAATACGAGTGGAACTTGTACCGCGTCACGAACTTCTTCCATTTCTTTGAAGCCCAGGTTAGGCTCGCCATGGTAAGGACCGTGTACGGAACCAAGAGCTGGTGCCAATGTATCGATACCTGTTTCTTTAACGATACGGATACACTCGTTCAGGTCAGCGTACATGATACCGCCGATAACGTCGTCTTCTTGTCCGCCTACAGTACCTACTTCAGCTTCTACAGAAACGCCTTTAGCGTGTGCATATTCAACAACTTTTTTAGTCATTTCGATGTTCTCATCGATAGAGTGGTGGGAACCGTCGATCATTACGGATGTGAATCCAGCGTCGATCGCTTCTTTACACTTGTCGAAGCTTGAACCGTGGTCCAGGTGAATTGCAACTGGAACAGTGATTTTCATGTCGTGAATGAGTCCTTCTACCATTTTAACTACAGTGTAGAAGCCACCAATGTGACGTGCTGCGCCTTCGGATACACCCAAGATTACTGGGGATTTCTCTTCTTCAGCAGCACCAAGAATCGCTTGAGTCCACTCAAGGTTATTGATGTTGTATTGACCAACTGCATATTTTCCTTCAAGTGCTTTGTTCAACATGTCTGTCATAGATACTAATGGCATGGTTTCAATCCTCCTAGGGGTTTGGGTTGTGTCTATGGTTTTTAGCCGAAATCACATACGGGCTTATTATACCACATCCCATGTCAAATACTAAACAAGCATTTGCAAAAATGCTGTGCTTTGCAGCACAGTTTTCATAGACACCGCTTTATAACTTCCCCATTTCCAATATTCCCCTGATGAAGGAGTGAAATACCTCATTTTCCCACTTAGTACCTTCTATGTTCTCCACACGCAAAAAAATCCTGTATCAACAGGATTCAGCTGCATTTATTGGCGGTACCGTTGCGAAGTTGCATATTCACAGCCACTCGCATCTCGTCGATATCAAACGGTTTCGTAAAGTGCATGAGCGCTCCGAGATCCGTGGCTTCCTTAATCATGTCCAGTTCACCATAAGCGGTCATCATGATCACCTTGATACCCGGATCAATTTCTTTAATATGCTTCAGGATTTCCAGACCGTCCATCCCAGGAATCTTCATATCGAGCAATACCAGGTCAGGCTTGTCATTATTCACAATCTCCAGAGCAACCTTGCCGTTGGGTGCTTGAAACGTGTTATACCCCTCACTGCTGAACACTTCCATTAACAGGATTCGAATACCATTCTGGTCATCAACAATCAAAACTTTTTTATCTTCCACTCTGTAACCTCCTAGAATTAGGAAAGCATGCACATCTTCGAATCTGGATAACTATCCCATAGTCGTCATGATAAGTATTCTACCTCTTCCATTAAAATCCTGCTACCTTCACAAAATGACAAAAAGCATTTCCACCTGCTTTCTACGCAAAAAAAGGATGTTCCGGCATCCGCTATGGTTGCCAGGAACATCCCCAATATCTATTACGTTAACACAAAAAAATTTATTACTTCTGCGCATTCACCAGAGAAGCTTTTACAAAATCACGGAACAATGGTTGCGGACGGTTCGGACGGGAAGTGAATTCCGGATGGAATTGTACCGCCAGGAACCATGGGTGTCCTGGAAGTTCCACGATCTCAACCAGACGTCCATCCGGGGATGTACCCGAGATAACCAGTCCTGCTTTTTCGATCGTTTCACGGTATTCATTGTTGAACTCATACCGGTGACGGTGTCTCTCATACACCAGCTCGTCATCATAACAAGCCATCGCCAAAGAACCTTCCTGAAGCTTACAAGGATACAGACCCAGACGCATCGTGCCACCCAGATTCTCGATATCTTTTTGCTCAGGCAACAGATCGATCACAGGGAATTCCGTAGCTGGATTAATCTCGGAACTGTTCGCACCATTCAAACCAACGATGGAACGTGCATACTCAATAACGGAAACCTGCATACCCAGGCAAATACCGAAGAACGGAATTTGTTTCTCACGAGCATAACGAATTGCCGATACTTTACCTTCAATACCACGATCTCCGAATCCACCAGGAACAAGGATACCGCCAATACCATGTAACAGGTCGCCTACATTCTCATCCGTAATATCTTCAGAAGGAACCCAGCGAATTTTCACATCAGCATTGGATGCAAATCCTGCATGAGACAACGACTCAACAACACTCAGGTATGCATCATGCAACGCTACATATTTACCAACAATAGCGATCTCAACTGTATGCTCCAACTTGTTGATCCGGTCAACCAGCCCTTCCCACTCGCTCATATCCGGTGCAGGAGTAGTCAGTTTCAGGTGATTTACCACGATCTCATCCAAGCCTTCTTCACGCAGGTTCAAAGGTACTTGATACAAGGTGTCTGCATCACGACATTCAACCACGGCATTCTCATCAATGTCGCAGAAGAGAGCGATCTTGGCTTTCATGTCTTTAGACAATTCATACTCCGTACGGCATACAATCACATTCGGTTGAATACCGATGCTGCGTAATTCCTTAACACTATGTTGCGTTGGTTTTGTTTTCACTTCACCAGCTGCTTTGATATAAGGAATAAGTGTTACGTGGATGTACATCACATTGTCGCGACCTACATCACTCTTGATCTGACGGATAGCTTCCAGGAAAGGCAAACTCTCAATGTCGCCCACTGTTCCACCAATTTCCGTAATAACCACATCCGAACCCGCTTCACGTCCAGCGCGGAATACACGCTCTTTGATCTCGTTCGTAATGTGTGGAATAACTTGTACCGTTCCGCCCAGATATTCCCCGCGCCGCTCTTTGCTGATGACGGAAGAGTATACTTTACCAGTCGTGACGTTGCTGTTTTTGGAGAGATTGATATCAATAAAACGTTCATAGTGGCCAAGGTCCAGATCCGTTTCCGCGCCATCATCCGTTACAAAAACCTCACCGTGCTGATAAGGACTCATTGTTCCCGGGTCGATGTTAATATATGGATCAAATTTCTGGATCGTTACCTTAAGCCCTCTGTTTTTCAGCAATCTGCCCAGAGAAGCAGCCGTAATCCCTTTGCCCAGGGAGGACACAACTCCGCCCGTCACGAAAATATACTTTGTCACTGTTATTACCCTCCTAATATAAGTACAGAAATTCAGGCGATATATGGTGTTATCGTAACCTGTTTCCCAGGTAATCATCGTTAAAAAGAGCAATGGCAGAAATTCCCTGCATCTGCGAACTGCTCTTTCTGCGAAGTCGGTTTAAATACACGTTGTTCTACAGCAAAAAATGGTGCAAATATTCCGATGGCCTTCATTCCATTTGGTGTTTTTGATATACAAAAACGGGCCACGAAATGTTGGCCGGGAGCATACGGAAAAAAATCATTTTGCAAAATTATGCCTCTAAAAATACAAAAAAAAGTACTCCCGCAGGACGGGGCACCTTCTATAAAAAACATAAATATATTGTCGCTCATTCATAAGCCCATGCAATAGTTTACCCGTTACCCCGTCTGCTGTCAAGGCTGACTATTCCGGGGAAACGGGTAAATTATAGACGTCAAAAATGACTATCGATTATCAGAATCGTCGTCAAATTCATCCTCGTTTTCGGACTCTTCTTCGTCTTCTTCGAGGTCTTCATCTTCCAGATCGTCATCTTCAACCAGCACTTCTTCTTCGCTGTCTTCTTCGTCAAAGATGTCGTCTTCTTCTTCCTCTTCTTCGTCTTCTTCTTCGTCTTTATCCGTGCTGTCGAAGCCTTCATCGCTGCTATAGCTGTCTTCTTCTTCACCGAAGTCTTCATCTTCCAGATCATCGTCTTCATCGTTGATGATACGCGGACGCTTCGCACCCGTCATGGAATCTTCTGTTCCAGCTACCGGATACCAGCGCTTTAAGCCCCACAGACTTGTACCGACGCAAGCAAAACGGCCATCGATATTAATCTCGGTATATAGCTGGGCGATAAACTCGTTGATTTCTTCATCAGTCATTCCGCGCTGCTTCGCTACCTCATTCATTAAGTCACGATAGTAATACGGCGTATTAGCCGCTTTCAGCACCATAAAGGCAAGGTCCACCAAAGGGATCTCTTTTACCTTTTCTTTATCAATTTTCAAATTGAGCGAGGTACTCACTGCAGACACTTCCTCTCACACAAAATTCACTTTTTAACCCCTACGAACTGGACTGTTACGTATAACATATCCATTAACAAACCTAAGTAAAACCTATTTAGCGTTAAAAAGCAAGTTTTTATGTACGGATGTGACGCAAATGCGGAGAGCAGCAACAATATGTCCACATATTAAACGTGAAGTGACATCAAACCCACAGGAATATCCTCTTTTGCCAAAGAGACAACTCCATAATAAAAAAGACGGAGTCCCCTCCGCCTTCTGACTGTATACCCTTGGAGGATTACTCCTCACCAGGTTCCCCGCAAGAGCCCTCTAGCTCTCCATCCATCATATGTCCCTGCGCCCGTTTTGACACGAAGAGAATGTGTTTTTGTAAAAAAAGGGCAAGTTCCCCATGCGGCGGGATGAGCGCATTCATAGAATACCTCAGCATGTTCATCCCGAAGGGGGCTGCCCATTATGGACTATACTGGTTTATTGCATCAATTGATTGACGGAATGCGACGCCCTGAACCAGAACAGGGTGGGCGATATTTGATCCGATTTGCCAAACCGCAGCAGTACGAGGCCTGTCTTGTGGAATTGTCCCGAATGCGGAATGAATTCACCGACCTTGGGGCTGTCCGTTCCTCGCGACTGGCTCGTTCCATTATCGCTCCAGTCCAACGCCCGGAGGACCTATACCGCTATGGGGATGAAATTACGATTGAAGAAGACGTTCCCATCTCCCTTCATGCCACTGCACTCCACAGCAAACCAAGCAATGCTCAAGGCATACCCTGGGGAGTGAAGCAGATTCGGGCGCCCAAAGTATGGTCTGTGTCTACCGGACACCGGATTAAAATCGGTGTGATTGATACAGGTGCTGATTATCATCATCCTGATCTTCGTTATTCACTGGCACGTGGAATCAATCTGTTAAACCGCAGCCTGCTTCCTCATGATGATAACGGACATGGCACCCACATTGCAGGGACCATCGCCGCAGCTAACAGCACCGCAGGAATGATTGGTGTAGCTCCACGCTCCCTGATCTATCCGGTGAAAGCATTTGACCACAACGGATCGGCTTATGTATCCGACATTGTACTTGGCATCGACTGGTGTGTACGCAACAAGGTCGATATCATCAATATGAGCTTTGGCATGAAAACACGTAGCAAGGCGCTTCTTGATGTTGTCAACCGTGCGTACCATGCCGGAATCGTTATTGTTGCTTCGTCAGGAAATGACGGCAAACGCCGCAGTATTGATTACCCTGCACGGTATCCCCAGACCATATCTGTTGGGGCAACCGACAAAAACAGACGCATTGCGTCCTTCAGCAATCGTGGCGCATATGTGGATGTCTATGCACCCGGTGATAAAATCGTCTCCTCTTGGGTACAAGGCAAACATCACGAGATGAGCGGCACATCCATGGCAACGTCCCATGTGAGTGGCGCTATCGCCTTGCTGCTCTCCAAACATCCGGGGTTATCCCCTAGTGAAATCAAGACACTCGTCAAACGTGCTACGATCCCGTTGCGCGCTCGCAAGACTACCACAGCGAAGAGCAAGGTGCGTGGTGGCGAGATTGATGCCCTGAAGCTAATGCAGGAGGGCGGGGAGTGAGCCAGCTCTGTCAGCCGTCAGCAGAATTTGATTGAGGCTTGTAGCGAAACGCAGTAGCCCGGCCCAGGCAGTACGCACGAGGAAGTATTACGTAGCGGCTGAAACTCTAGGTTACGCCCACTGTGATGTCAGAGCAGGCTAGTATGCCTTGGATGGGTCAGGCATTTCGTTTTCTTCAGCTAGGGCACAGAACAAAAAAAGTCTCCATGTACCACGTTGAAGGCACTCAACATGGACATGGAGACTTTTTGCCTTAGGCAGAGCGGCGGATAGGCCGCGAGCCTGGAATTTACATTTTGTCAGGAGCGGTTACGCCTACCAGACGAAGCGCTGTTGCGATAACGGTACGTACAGCACCGATCAGTGCCAGACGTGCTTGAGTTTGCTGCGTGTCTTCCGTAATGACACGTTCTGCACGGTAGTAGCTGTGGAACAGGGATGCCAACTCGTATACATAACGGATGATACGATGAGGCGCATATCCTGTTGCTGCTGCCGAGATTTCCTCAGGCAACTCTCCCATTTTGCGGAGAAGGTCATACTCGTGCTCTGTTGTCAGCTTGGACAGGTCAATCTGTGCCAGTGGCAACAGTTCAATACCTTGTTCTTCAGCCTGACGGTATACGCTACATACACGGGCATGCGCGTATTGTACGTAGAATACCGGATTCTCATTGGATGTCGAAATCGCAAGGTCCATGTCAAAGTCCAGATGGGAGTCCATGCTGCGCATTGTGAAGAAGTAACGGATGGCATCAATGCCGACTTCATCCATCAGGTCTTCCATCGTTACAGCTTTACCTGTACGCTTGGACATCTTCACTTTTTCACCGTTCTGGAACAAGCTCACCATCTGTGCAATCAAGACCACCAGTTTCTCAGGGTCATTACCCAGTGCTTGCATCGCGGCTTTCATCCGTGGAATATATCCATGGTGATCGGCACCCCAGATGTTGATCATCGTGTCGTATCCACGAGCATATTTGTCGCGGTGATAAGCAATATCTGGCGTCAGGTAAGTATACGTGCCATCGTTCTTGATCAATACACGTTCTTTGTCGTCACCGTACTGCATCGTTTTTAACCAAGTTGCTCCATCTTGCTCATAGATCTCATTACGGTCACGCAATTCATCAAGCACTCGCAGCACTTCTCCGTTGTCGTACAGTGAAGTTTCGCTGAACCAGATGTCAAAGTTAACACGGAAGCGATTCAAGTCACGTTTGATTTTGTCCAGTTCCTTCTCCAGACCAAAGTCACGGAAATAAGCCGCACGGTCACCCGGATGCATGGACAGCAATTCGTCACCCTTTTCAGCAACAAGCTGCTTGGCGAATCCTTTAATATCTTCACCGTGATAACCGTCTTCAGGCATCTCAGCATCCTGGCCCAGCTCTTGCAGATAACGAGCTTCAATGGAACGAGCCAGATTAAACACCTGATTACCTGCATCATTAATGTAGTATTCACGGGTTACATCATATCCTGCGTAGTCAAGGATGTTACATAGCGCATCACCTACAGCTGCTCCACGGGCATGACCCAGATGCAAACTGCCTGTCGGGTTGGCACTGACAAACTCCATCTCGACTTTGCGTCCTTCTCCGATGTTAATTCTTCCGTAATCTTCACCCTGCTCCTGCACAAGCGCAAGTACTGGATAGAGGTAACTCTTGTCCAATTTGAAGTTAATGAATCCTGGGCCCGCAATCTCAGCCTTCTCGATTCCGGCTTCAGCCAGATTCAGATTGGCAATGATCTCTTCAGCAATCTGACGCGGATTGCGCTTGGCAATCTTGGTCAGCTGCATGGCAGCATTGGTCGCCAAATCCCCGTGTGTCTTCTCACGCGGCACTTCCAATGTGATGGCTGGCAATTCGTCCTGCGTAACAATTCCGGCCGTCACAATGGCGTTGCCGATGGCCGTACTTACCCGTTCGTTAATCGTATCTAGTGGATTACGTGTCATGAAATTGGTTCCTCCTGTATATGCAAACTAATCGCGAAATGTCCAGATTCTTCATCAAAGCGGTAAAAGTCGTAGCTCCACGCTGCGCGTGCGCTCAATCCCTGAATGGAAAGTTCCAGCTTCTGTGTATGCGTGGACAGGGCAAACGACATGTATGGTGATCGGTAGAAACCAGGAAGCTTCCGATTCAACTCAAAAGTCTGCTCCGATTCCACCTCACCATGACGTATAATCTTGATGGATTGTCCGCCCAGCTTCAATGTTGTACGGGTTGTACCTCCCTCAGGTCCAACCTGCGGTTCTTCATAACGAACATAAAGAACAGACCCTTTTAACACGGCTTCACCCTGCATTTCCTGCAGCACATCTTCACCTTCATAACGGCTGTGCAGCCGGATGTGTACCGGTCGCATGTTCGACATGAATGTTAACCTCCATTATATTCGAGGCGACGCAAAATCAGGCACGGCTGGTGAGAACAGCCCTTCCCGTATTGTTGTGTCGCTATACGCGCTCATATTCCCGGATAGCTCGCTATCCTACACTCTACTGTATAACTATATCCAGTTCCCTCGCTCAATTCAAATCCAAATTCAGAGTTTTTTCCTCATCAAGCCAAAAAGAAGAGCCGCACCTGTAAAGTGCAACTCCCTTTTGCTTCATTATAATAAGATTCGTTCCTCCGATCAGGCCCATTGCGATTCATAAGGAAAAGGACATGTCGACTCACTCAGCTTCGCTCGCACCTGTACGAGACAACCACAATGCCGACAAGTTGTGCCATATTGCAATCCCGGACAAGCAGAGCAGATGGATAGCCGACGTTCATATTCCTCATCCTGTACCGTCGGACGCGAACGTGAGGCAATCTCCACAAGTCTGGCCATTTTGGCATCGCTAATCTTCACATCGTACTGATCATTACAGCCTTTGCAAGGTTCCTGCCTTTTCATGCATTAACCCTCGACAGCGAGCACCCCAACCGATGCTGGTGGAAGGACAAAACGCAGTGTGTTATTCTCCAGTGTGATTCCATCCCACGCCACAGGGTGAACATGATTCGGCTGTTCAAAGGTATTAAATGCACCAAAATCAGTATGGTGCAGAATCTGCCCGGTTACTTTAGCCGCTTGAGCTGCGTCCAGCTGACACACAACTTCCAACTCATCCGTGTGACTCAGATTACAAGCTGTCACATGAATGACCCCATCCTTGTTGCGGGAAGCTGATAAGCTGAGCTGCGGAATGGTCTCTTCTCCGAATGTGTATCCTGGGCTTTCATAATTCAAATCCAGTCGCTGTGCATCCATATGAACCTGATACATATCAAATACATGGTACGTAGGGGTCAGGAGCATTTTGTCCCCTTCCGTGAGCACAAGCGATTGAAGCACATTGACGATCTGCGCAAGATTTGCCATGTGTACCCGTTTATTATGTTGGTTGAAAATATTCAGGTTAACACCTGCAAGCACAGCGTCCCGCATCGTATTCTGTTGATACAGGAACCCTGGATTGGTTCCCGGCTCAACGTTATACCACGTGCCCCATTCATCCACAATAATGCCGACTCTGCCCTCTGGATCATATTTGTCCATAATCTCGGAGTGCTTCACCAGTAATTCATCCATATGGAGCGTCTTTTTCAAGGTAGTGAACCATTCAGCCTCACCAAATCCTGTAGCTGCGCCTTTATCATTCCACTCTCCTGTAGGGATGGTGTAATAATGAAGACTGATTCCATCCATAAAGCGAGCAGCTTCCCGCATCAGGACTTCCATCCATTCATAGTTACCTTCGTTGGGTCCACAAGCGATTTTATAAATCTCGTTTCCGGAATAGTTACGTACATATGTAGCATACCGGCGATATTCATCCGCATAATATTCAGGACGCATATTGCCGCCGCATCCCCAGTTCTCATTTCCCACGCCAAAATACTTCATTTTCCACGGTTCTTCCCTACCGTTACTCTTACGCCAGTTCGCCATCGGCGATTCGCCATCAAACGTGATGTACTCCACCCATTCCTGCATCTCCTGCACTGTACCGCTACCCAGATTGCCACTAATATATGGCTCCGTGCCGAGCAACTCACATAATCTCAAGAATTCATGTGTACCAAAGTGATTGTTCTCTTCCACACCGCCCCAGTGTGTATTGATCATACGAGCACGCTCACTCTTCGGACCTACACCATCTTTCCAGTGATATTCATCGGCAAAACAACCGCCTGGCCAGCGAAGTACTGGAATATTAAGCTTCTGCAAGGCCGTCAATACATCATTTCGAATCCCATCCGTATTCGGAATAGGTGAATCTTCTCCTACCCACAGCCCCTCATAAATACAACGTCCCAAGTGTTCGGAAAAGTGACCATATATATTGCGATTTATTAATCCTTTATCAGAATCCGCCTTTAAAATAACATCAACCATGATTTCAACCTCCATATAATGTATTGTTATCGCTTACAATAACTCGTTTTAGAGTAGGTTTCAACCGTTTTTATTTCTACACAAACAAGCCTCTTCCTGTGTAATTGATTAGGAAGAGGCTTGTTTGTTATAGAAATTCATACAGAGACTTACCAAATTGATTTTTATACATTTCTAATTTGGATTTGCCCGTTTATTATTTCAGAATAACAGGCTACTTAATCCTGCTCTGAAGGCAACAACATTTTTTGTGTCCACGTCGTTCCACCATCTGTAGTCTGATAGATCGCAGGAGAGTTATCACTTGTGACTACGAGCCAACCCGTCTTGGCCGATGGGAACGAGATACGGGAACTGTATCCCGGATCTTTCAGGTCAATATTTTTCCACGTGGAACCTGTATCATAAGAACGTCCAATACCCACTTTGCCAGCTGCGGGTGAACCTGCAGACAGATACGCCGTCTGATTACCAATCAACGCCATGTTGCCGGGATGACCACCCGGGTTGGCTGGTCCGTTTCCTTTGCCCGTACTGTTTGTACCCGGTGCAGGACCTCCCCCTGCTGTGGATTGTGCAAATACTTGGGTCCAGTTCTTGCCTTGATTACCACTCGCATAGAGGGAGTACGATTGTTGGGACATGCCTACATCACCATACAAAAGGGCCCATACTTGTTGGCCATGTGCATACAGATCCGCTCCGCTCCATGTGTCTGAGACAACTCGAAGAGAGGTTGTCCAGTTCTTGCCGCCATCACTCGTTTGCTTCAGATGATATCCCGATCCAGGTACAACCACGACGGCATACCCTTGTTTCTCTGTTGCAAAGGCAGCTGCACGCGTGTTGGCAGGTGTATTCATTTTACTCCAGGTTACCCCGCCATCCTTCGTCTGATATGCACCATTATAGGTGTAACCATAACCTACATCTTTATTGCGAAAATCAATTCGTTTGAATTGAATGCCCGGCGTATCGAGCCGCGTCCAGTGCGATCCCCCATCATGGGTACGGATCAGATAGGTTGCAGGTGAATCCTTCACTCGCGCCAGCGCATATCCGTTCACATTATTCGGAAAATCAAGCTGAGTGAATTGCCACTGCCCGGTATATATGGACTGCCACGTACATCCTGCATTCGAGGTACCGATCAGGAAGCCTTCACCCCCAGCTCGTCCAGTCGTATCATTAAGAAAATCAATGTCAGTAAATTGCAGGTGTTGCTCTTCCACACCGCTGCCTTTTTTCAATGTAGCAGATAGTCCATGATCTCCCTTTCCACATGCCTGTGAAGATGCAGCGTTAGCACCTGATAGCGTATGTACCGGACCCATCCCCCAAGCCAGCGTTAACGATAATGCGAGTGCACCAATCCGTTTCCATGTCATTGTACTCTTGGTTGTCATCGTAACACCTCCTTCTATGGTTTTACCCAAATTTGATGGTTCTAACGTAACAATCTGATTAACCCTGATGACAATTTCGCAAGAAAAAAACCACCTTTACCCATGATTGGTATCATGCAGGCAAGGGTGGTTGATTACTAAACGTTGTGTACTCTAAGTTAAATGGGAAATGTCCTGATACCAAGGATAACAAAACTGATACTTAATAAAAGGCATAAACTAAAATATATTTTGTTGTATTTATATTCCCGAATACTATATGCAGCAAAAAGCATAGCCAGATCAGCCACCATCAACGTAAAGTTAAGAAATATCGTCACTGCTAATACAAAATTGATGACAAACACTATAAAAACTGCAGTCAGCCACCTGGGATACATACTCAATTGAGCCCGAATCATACGCATTCATATTCACCTTTCCCTTCCTCTATTTCCATATTATACACAAATATTAAGATAGAGTCATACCAAGGCACGATATCTGTGTAAGAGGAGAGTCCATACTAACACATGAAATAAATGGTAGAGACAAGGGAACGTACGTGCTATAATTAATGTTATGGACTTTTGAATATCGGTGGATGTTTTCCAGACCACGGCGCAGCTTCCCAAAAGGGGGTGACGTCGTTGGTCAAACTTGTGGCGTTGCTTGATGTAATCCGATGGATTGCTGCGATCCTCAGTATTGTACTGAGTGGGCGAAAGCTTTACCGTTGGTTGCGCAAAAAGTTTCGTAGCAAGCGAAAACCCACCTCATAAGGTCGGAAGCCTGACGGTGGGTTTTGCTTGAATAGCATTATTTAGTTCATGCGCGCCGTGGCAATCCACAGCCTTTCGGGTCCTAAGAGTCTTTACCGTTGGCAGCGGTAAAGGCTCTTTTTAGTATATGACCGAACCCGATCACCATATACTTCACGAATGTAATATATCAATTAATATACTACTGAATACTTATGTAGTCAGTATAGCACAGCTCTGTACAAAAGTTAACAATACAAAACGCCCTCCCCTGCGCAAAGTTGAACCCGCGCAGACAGAGAGCGTTATACTTATCGATTATTCTGTGATTATTTCACGAATCCAAGCAGCATTTCACGGATCAGCTTCGCAGCTACAATCTGTGTCTGTTGTGTTGGATCATAGATTGGTGCAACTTCAACCAAGTCACAACCAACTACATTTACATCAGATCCTGCGATCATATGAATGGCTTCCAGCAGTTCCTTGGACGTAATGCCGCCCGCTTCTGCTGTACCTGTTCCTGGCGCTGCTGACGGATCAAGCACATCGATGTCGATGGTCACATACACCGGACGGTTGCCCATCTTCGGAAGAGCTTCCTTCATCGGAGCTGCCACTTCAAATGGATAGAAGTTGATGTTCTCGCGACCGTACTGGAACTCCTCACGGGAACCGGAACGGATACCGAACTGATAGATGTTTTTGCCACCCATCAACTCAGCTGCTTTACGCACTGGTGTGGAGTGTGACAATGGCTCGCCTTCATAGTTTTCACGAAGGTCAGCGTGTGCATCAATATGAATCAGAATAAGATCCGGGTATTTCTTGTACATCTGTTGGATGACTGGCCAAGTAACCAGATGCTCGCCACCGAGACCAACTGGGAATTTGTCGTCAGCGAGCAGACTGCCGATGTATTCATGAATTACTTCAAGGCTGCGTCCCGCGTTACCGAAAGGCAAGAGCAGGTCTCCAGCGTCAAAGTATGTCATGTCTACAATGCTTTTGTCGAGATATGGGCTGTACTCTTCAAGTCCAACCGATGCTTGACGGATATGAGATGGGCCGAAACGGGAACCCGGACGGAAGCTGACGGTGTAATCCATCGGCATACCATAGATAACCGCTTTGGAGTTCTCATAATCCTCAGAGCTGCAAATAAATACGTTTCCTGAATAAGCTTGATCCAGTTTCATTAATGATTTCCCCTTTTATTTCGTTAAATCTTCCACGAATTTAGGAAGTACAAATGCTGCTTTGTGCAGACGCGGAGAGTAATACTTGGTATCCATCTCCGGGATTTGAGTCTCATCCACTTCGAGCGGGTCATGTTTCTTGCTACCCATAGTGAATGTCCACAAACCACTTGGATAGGTTGGAATATTACAGCCGTACACATGTACGATCGGGAAGATTTCTTTGACGTCTTTGTTCACCTTCTGGATCAGATCCGCCTTGAACCAAGGGTTGTCCGTTTGGGCAACGAAGATTCCGTCTTCTTTCAATGCTTCGTAGATGCCTTGGTAGAACCCACGCTCAAACAATGGCGCAGCCGGGCCGACAGGCTCCGTAGAGTCTACGATGATCACATCGTATTCATTTTTATGTTCAATAATATGCATGTAGCCGTCGTTTACGAGCACTTCAACATTAGGCTCATCCAACTTGCCGGCGATTTCAGGCAAATATTTTTTAGAGTATTCAATAACTTTACCGTCGATTTCGACGAGAACTGCTTTTTCTACAGCAGCATGTTTAATGACTTCACGAATGACTCCGCCATCGCCGCCACCGACAACCAGAACTTTTTTCGGATTCGGGTGAGTGTTCAGCGCAGGGTGTGCCGCCATTTCGTGATATACGAATTCGTCTTTTACAGTTGTCATCACCATGCCATCAAGAAGCAACATGTTACCGAATTCTTCGGTCTCTACCATGGCCAAATCTTGAAAATCCGTTTTCTCTGTAACATAGGTCTGCTTAATCTTCGCGGTGATCCCGAATACCGGGGTCTGTTTCTCCGTAAACCACAATTCCATAATCTCTACCTTCTTTCCGTAAAGTTAATGATCAGCCATACCCGACCAAGTGCTGTGCACTATAATCGGTTCGCCCAAGCACGTCCAGCGTTCGGCGCCATATCGCGTTATCATTGCTGGCCTGCGGGAAAGGTCCGCGGTTCACTTCATTATATAGATTAAATTGACCAGAGCGTGCAGAGCGTCTGACTAATCAATGAATCAATGACCATTCGTCTGTTCGTCCTTACGCGCTTTAGTATCTTGTGCCGAATCTTACCTTTTCATTACCCTTTTGCATTATACGCGATTGACGTTTATACTGCAAAACGGTTTTTAAGGCGAAAATGCTACATTTTGTTTGCTTATGCACCCGATTGAATATCCCTGCCAATCAAGTCCCATACTGGAAGAAAAGAGAGGAGCCCGTTCCATGACCAAGCCAAATCAAAAGACCCGCAAACGCGGGTTCCGTGTACGTAAATTGTTTAAAAACCTGTCTCTGCTCGCCGTGCTCGCCATACTTGCTACCGCTGCAGGATTGGTCTATCTATACGCAACCAGCCTTCCCCTAGCAGACTCTGATCGGAATTCCAGATTACTGGACAGTCAGGGTGAAGTCATCGCTACCTTCTCCGCAGGTGGCAAAGACTCTGTACCCGTTCAACTGGAGGATATCGCTCCAGATTTGGTCAATGCCACTCTGGCTGTAGAGGACCGCAAATTCTATAATCACTACGGGTTCGACGTGCAAGGGATGGGACGGGCTGTGCTCGTTAACCTCGAACATATGCAGATGTCGCAAGGTGCAAGTACATTGACTCAACAGCTGGCGCGTAACCTGTATCTATCTCATGAGAAAACATGGACTCGCAAAGCCAAGGAAGCCATGTACACGGCACAATTGGAGATGAAATACAGCAAGGATGAAATTTTGCAGATGTATCTGAACGAAATCTATTATGGGCATGGTGCGTACGGAATCGAAGCGGCTTCACGAATGTATTTTGGCAAATCAGCCAAACAGCTGGATCTTGCAGAGAGTGCCATGCTGGCAGGAATCCCGAAAGGACCTACCTACTATTCACCCTATAACCATATGAAAAATGCCAAAGACCGACAGAAGATTGTGCTGAATGCCATGGCTGATATCGGCAAGATCACCCAGGCCGAAGCGGATAAGGCCTATGAGAAAATGCTTTCGTTCAAACCGGAAAGTGAGCGTAAAACGGTGGAAAGCGCCCCGTATTTCCGTGACTATATCCGGAATCTGGCCATCAAAGAGTTGGGAATCAGTGAAGCGATGCTGGATCATGGGGGATTGAACATCTACACCACCCTGGATCTGCGTGTACAAAAAGCAGCGGAAGACGCCATAGCGAAGGGTATGGATGCCAAAAGTGAGCTGGAGACGGCCCTCGTGTCCATCGACCCTCGTACGGGTTACATCAAAGCCATGGTAGGCGGCAAGAATTACCGTACCAATCAGATTAACCATGTTCTAGCGACAACGCGCCAGCCAGGTTCGGCGTTTAAACCGATTATGTATCTGGCAGCCCTGGAATCCAAGCAGCTCACCAGTGCATCCATATTTAACAGTGAACCTACCCTTTTTCACTATGACAATGACCGCAAAACCTATAAACCCGGCAACTTTGGAGACAAGTATCTGGGTGAGATTGATCTAAGACAGGCGATCGCCGCTTCAGACAATATTTATGCGGTGAACACCATTATGCAGATCGGTCCTGAGCAGGTTGTGAGTATGGCAAAAAACCTCGGCATTACAAGCAACCTGAGCGCCGTACCTTCTCTTGCACTGGGAACGTCACCTGTCAGCCCGCTGGAGATGGCGTCGGCCTTTTCCGTCATTGCTGCTGGTGGACAACGGACGCCACCTGTAGCCATTCTACAAGTGACAGATGCTGCAGGACGTGTGCTCTATGAATCGCCTCAGACGAAGGCTGAGGCCGTTGTGGAACCTGCGGCAGCTTATGTACTGACTCGTTTAATGCAAAGTGTCTTCGAAAATGGAGGAACGGGCAACCGGGTGTCTAAGGCGATCAAACGCCCGGTTGCGGGAAAAACGGGAACAACCAACACGGATGCCTGGCTCGTTGGATTCACACCGGAGCTCTCCACCGCGGTATGGGTTGGGTACGACCAAGGCAAAGCCATCTCCACTTCGGATGGCCGCCGGGCAGCGCCGATCTTTGCCCAGTTCACAGAACAGGCCCTTGCGAGCGTACCACCCAAAATCTTCACCGTGCCTGATCATGTCGTAAGTGTATATATTGATCCGGAATCCGGCAAGCTGGCAGGCAACGGTTGTGAAGAGAAACGATTGGAAGTTTTTATTGATGGTACTGAACCGACAGAGGTATGCCATGGCACGACGGATGATTCGGATTCTGGAGAAGATGAGAAGACTCGTCAGGTACAGAATCAACAAGGCATACAGGAAGAGAAACATTCTTGGTGGGGAGATTTCAAACGTTGGTGGGTAGAATGACGTAAATGAGCGATGACTTAGTTGCGTCACCTATAACATCTGGTTATATTGAACAATTGGAAATTCACTTTGGATGAAAACTCATAATTATTCAGATCGATGAATACGATTAAGGCACAAGCAAAAGACCCCCAACCGAAATTTCCGGTTAAGGGGCCTTTTGCTTTTTTTCTTTTAGACTGTGTTAAAAGATCTGCCTTAGGCGAGTGCTTCCTTCAATACATCTGGAGAAGCATTCCACCAGTCTTCGTTGTGTGAGATCAACAGTGTCTTAAGTGCAGCTCGAGCTTCGGGTCCAAGCTCATCCAGCATGAAGCGACGCTTCAAGGCATAATCCATGCGATTCACATGTTCGGCCAGCAGTTTCCATCCACGTCTTGCTTCCGTATCAATCCACATCTCACATGCCGTTGCTCCACCATACAGTTGGCCTTCCTCCGTGCGATCGACAGCTACCCACACCAGCCATACCTGGCGTCCGTTGGGCACATCCTCACGATTGGTAGAGAACTTGATATTGCGTTCCACTTTGCTCTTCGCATGCATCGCACCGATATCGATTTTGGCTTCGCCATTATCAATAATGACCGGGGAAAGGTTATTCAGCTCAATGGAGCCTGCACCGAAGCCTTTATGCTTGCTTTTTGCACTAACGATATTCAAGGCAATCTGTTTTTTGCCGTTTTGCTCGTTTTGGTCCATGTTTATAACCTCCAAGGGTTGATACAAATATTTTAACTAATAATTGCCCCATTGCAAACATATACATGCTGTAGATGCTTGTCAACGGGAGGTATTTAACGATGATTCCACGACGCGCCAAGAGCTGGCTCACTGCATCCCTGGCCCTGTGTGTACTTGCCGGAGGGATATGGATCACTCTGGGTTATAATCGCTCAACTCATTCCGAATTGCCAGTACTCGCCCCCGAATCGGGCAAGCCTAAGGCAATAGCCCCAACGCCAGCACCTCCAGAAAGTGTACAGACCCCTACTGCCGAAGTGTACAGCAACCGTGTTGTGGAATATCACATGGATGTAAAACTGGTCGAAGGGAATGTACTGGAAGGGACTCAGACGATTACCTGGACACATCCAGGTAAAAAAACCGTCAGCGAGCTTTACTTTCATATGTATCCCAACGCCTTCTCTTCTGCTGACACCACCTTTATGAAGGAATCCGGTGGAAAACTTCGGGGTGATGTCATGCCTACCAATGGTTATGGCTCCATGAACATTACCGAAATGAAAACGGAGGACGGGCTCTCTCTGCTGCACCGGATGCAGTATGTGCAACCAGATGACGGAAATATCAAGGACACCACCCTCATTAAAGTACGCTTGCCCAAACCCGTCAAAGGCGGGGAAAGCATCACGCTCCACACCCGATTTGAAGTGAATCTGCCGAAGATTTTTGCCCGGATGGGAACTGCTGATCATTTTGTCATGGCAGGTCAATGGTTTCCCAAATTAAGTGCCTATGAACCTGAGGGCAGACGTGGACGAACAACGGAAGGCTGGAATCTGCACCAGTACCATGGCAATTCAGAGTTTTACGCTGACTTCGGTATATATAGTGTACGTATTCGGGTGCCCGAAACATACAAAGTGGCTGCTACCGGATTTCCGACGCAGCAAGCCGTGGTGAAGAATGGAGAAAAGGTCTATCAATTCTATGCCGATGATGTGCATGATTTCGCCTGGGCAGCCTCACCCGATTTTGTGTACGCCGAGGAACCCTTCTCTGCACCCAATGTGCCTGGTGTACGAATCAAGTTATATCTGGACCCAGCTCATCAGGATCTGAAAGAACGTTATTTCTACGCCGCGAAGGCCGCTCTAGCCAATTATAGCAAATGGTTTGGCCCATATCCTTATGCTACCTTATCCATCGTAGTTCCACCCAAAGCGGGGAATGGCGCTGGAGGTATGGAATACCCTACGCTAGTTACAGCCTTTGGAGCCGATGACACCACGCCAGGTTATGACCTGGAACGTACCGTAGTCCACGAGATCGGACACCAGTACTTCTACGGCATGGTTGCCAGCAACGAATTCGAGGAAGCCTGGCTGGATGAAGGGTTCACCTCTTATGCAGAAGACAAACTGATGGAGCAGGAATACGGATTGATTCCGAATCTGCCGGTACAATCGGGACTGATTACGTCTCCTTCATCCTTAACACAAGAATCCTGGAAGTTCGATTCACAGAATGAGTATGCGGCCAATGTCTATACACGTGGCAAACTTGTATTGCTTGGTATCGAACATCAAGTCGGTGCCAAAAAGATGGAACGTATTCTCTCTACCTATGTGAAGAAGTACCGTTTCAAACATCCCACTTCATCTGATTTTCAGAAAATTGTGGAACAAGTGACCCGCACTTCCTGGTCTGATTATTTTGATCAATACGTCTATGGTAACGGGATGGCTGACTTTGCTGTAGAGAAGATTCGTATTACGCCCGTACAGAAAGACGGTCAAACATTGTACGAGTCATCCGTGACGATCGCAAAAAAAGGTAGTGATTACAGCGCCGTTCCTGTTCGCATTGCTTTTGAAGACGGGCATATCCTCACCAAGCAATGGAATGGCAAAGAAGATCGCATCACGTATAAATTAACTCACACATCCCCCGTATCCTGGGCCATGACCGATCCCCTGTACTCGATCGTGTTGGAGAACCGCCATATGAACAATTTCCTGAAATCCGGACTGGATGAGCAGACGAAGTCCCGCTGGAGCATGAGTGTAACCAAACTAATAGAAGCCATATTCGGAGGTCTGTCATGGTGAGGTGGAAACGGTGAAAGCGAAAATACGTGAAGGCTGGTTTCTCGTCCGTCAGCATATGTTCATTGCCGCACTCTTATTTCTCTATCAACTCATTTGGGGATATTTCTTCTATCGAATGGTACAATCGGCCGTCATCCCACTGCTCCTTCGCTATCCAGATGCTGATGCCGGTGATCTGAGTACACTTTTGTTCAAAATGGAAAGTCAACTTAACCTGTCTACCCATCCGGAGGTTCATCGTTATCTATGGATTCTCGGGGGCATGCTGCTGATTCGCATGTTGATCAGCCCCCTCATTCAGGCAGGACTGCTCTACTCACTTCAGCACTTTAATTCTACAGAAGAGCGCATCCCCTTTGTCCGCGGAATCAAAAATCTGTGGAAACCGATGCTGCTGCTCCACACCATACGTACATTATTGATACTTCTGCCCGCCTACTGGCTCATACCGAAGCTCTACTCGATTCTCATGGACGGATTTCATTCCCTTCAATTACTTTTGCCTGGCATACCTTATGTTGCTGCCTGGATTGTATATGGTTGGATCATCCACCATGTCATACTCTATATGCAGTTCGGTGTTTCGGCACCAGAAGGAGAAGGCGGGGCTCACGGTACCCTCAAAGCACTCTGGATTGCACTGCGTCATCTCATCGCTGTAATCGGCATTGCATTACTGCTGGGCGGAGTACACCTGCTCGTCTTTGGGGCATTCACTACAGCCTCATGGTTATTAACGGGACTGACCGGACTTATACTACAACAGACGTATCCACTTGCCAGATGTCTATTGAGTCTGTGGAAAATATGCAGCCATTTCCGATTATGGCAGTCCAAAATATCCAAAGGTGAGAGCAGATAGTTTAAAAATTGTTACCATCACATGTTAAACTCATGGCCTAATATGTACTTATAAATAGGCAAACCTCAACCTTTCCCCGTCAAAGGTCGAGGTTTTTTTTGCTAAATTTGTTGCTAAACGTTGCCAAAGCCGTACTCCTCTGTTACAATAATCGCAGTGAGTTTTTAGTAACAACTTTGTAATCTTTACATTCATATTTGTAACTACTTAAAATTAAATCGTCATTTCTTGATTTCGCAGGTGCATAACTAGCATAGCCAAATTCCTGGCACCTGGGAAGCGGGGGAACCAGTTATGGGTGAATTGATCTTGCTACAGAGGGATCATAGGGGACCTTCAACCGAATCCTTAAGCTAACCTCGCAGGCATTGGAAGGGGAATATCTCTTGTTCAAGAAGAAATTAACCGCAGCTGTACTTAGCATCACATTCGCTTTATCGCTTGGTGCAGGTAGCGCATTCGCAGATTCAAAGATGGACACAGTAATTGATTCAGCAATGGGAACTACATACAAAAGTGGGGGAACAACGCTTAACGGCTTTGACTGCTCCGGATTTACCCGGTATGTATTCGACAAGTTGGGTATTGATTTGGCACGCCAATCCAGTTCCCAATTCGACATGGGCGATTCCGTATCCCGCATGGAAATGAGAGCTGGCGATCTGGTGTTCTTTAATACAACAGGTAAAGGCGTATCTCATGTAGGAATCTTTGTAGGGGATGGAAAGTTCGCACACTCCTCTTCTTCCAAAGGCGTTACGATCAGTGCATTGAGTGAAAACTATTGGGCCAATCGTTATGTTGGCGCAAAACGGATTATGAGCACGGACGCATATGAATCACTGGCCCTTGACTAGGGACAAGCTGAGCAACATGATGCTGTAACCATTAAACATACTGGAACGAAGCAAGAAGCATAACAGAACCGCCCGGTACATTCTCCGCAGGAATGTATCCGGCGGTTTTTTTGTGCTTCAATCCTTATTCATGTTGCAAGTTATACTCGGGGCATATTCTGCGACATCAACAGGTTCATTTTGCGTTCGTTCGTCCGTGCCCTTATGATGTTTTTACCCATCCCGTTATAATATAAACGAAATTACCGGAACTTTTGTTTCATTTTTTTTCTTGGGAAGGAAGACTTGCTAAATGAACATCACTTTTGTAGAGTGGACAAAGAGTTCTGTTTCAAGGAAAGGAGCATGCAGGTGTATGAAGGAAACCCCTGTGACGTTTCACGTTGTACCCATGCGAGAAGAACATGCGGAGCTTATCTGCAGTTGGCAGTATGATCCGCCTTACAATATCTACAGCTGGCTCCCCTGGGAGCAGATGAAAGCTCTGGAAGTGGAATTCGGAGATGCACAGCTGCGGCAGGAGCAATATGCAATCGTCCTGGATCAGAACGATCGTATATGTGGGTTTGCTCAATACTTCCCACTTCAAGGGGTAACCCGGATTGGCCTTGGCATGCATCCAGAGCTGTGTGGTCAGGGTCAAGGGACAGCTTTTGTCACTGCCATTGTACAGGAAGCCATTCGCCGAAATCCCACGAATGAGATTGATCTGGAAGTACTCACTTGGAATGCTCGTGCCATTCAAGTCTATCTGAAGAGTGGATTTGTCACCCATGATACATACGAACGGCAGACCCCAACCGGCTTGAAGCCCTTTCACTGTATGGTTTATGAAGGGCCTCGCGGTTAGAATCCATTGCAAAACAACTAAATTTGCCCCTTGTTATGTGATTAGTTCAAAAAATTCCCACAAAATGCTATGATGTCAGTACAGGTTCCGTTATAATGATATGGATAGTTTCAGGTTAGATGATCTTTCATTCTGGAGGGGACATAAGGGATGCACAAATGGATCATGAGCGGAGTATTTTTTGCAGCATGCGCTTTAGCTATTGTTTTAATGTTTACGCTTCCAGGGAAAGAAGAAGTGGCTGAAGAAGCCAAGCCAACCATGCCGGAAGTAACATTGGATGCCGGACAGGCTGAAGCACTGGTCAAAGCCAATTGTATCTCCTGTCACGGGGATCAGCTTCAGGGTGGCGTAGGACCTGCTCTGGCTAACATCGGTAGCCAGGATGATCTGGAGAAGATCTATTCTACGATTGTCAAAGGTAAAGGTGGCATGCCTTCCTTCAAGGGCAAGCTGCAGGATGAAGAAATTGCAAATATCGCCATGTGGCTGTCAGAGAAGAAATAATCTCTGCACACGCATAACAAAGAGGCGCTTAATCCCCTTTTCGGAGAATAAGAGCCTCTTTGTTATATCAATTATTAAGCCTCTGCGGCATGCTCAGCCAGAAAGGCCTCAACTTCACGTGCGGACGGCATCCCGGACTGGGCGCCGAGCTTTGTCACGGATAACGCGGCCGCACCCATGGCGAAGCCTACGGCCGCGTCCAAAGTCTCACCGCGCGCGAGGGCTACCGCCAGCGCGCCGTTGAAGCAATCGCCAGCGCCGGTCGTATCGACGGCGCTTACGGCGTAGCCGGGCGCACGGCACGCGCCGGCACGCCCTGCTTGTACGCGGCCACCAGGCGCCGCCGCGTACACAGCCCCCTCGGGGCCGAGCGTCGTGACGACAGCGGCCCCGAGGGATGCGGCGAGCTCTGCGACCGCCGCATCCAGGTCTTCCGGCCGGAGATGATCCCGGCCGGTAAGCACGGCAAGCTCACTGCGGTTCGGCGTGACAACGTCGACGCACCGCAGGAGCTCCTGGGGCAGACCCGGCACTGCGGGAGCCGGGTTGAGCACCACCAGTGCGCTGCCTTCAGCCGCCAGTTGGGCGGCGCGGGTAACCGCTGGCAGCGGGATCTCCAGCTGTAGCAGCACCGCTGCGGCTGCAGTCAGGCTTTTTACCGTATCCGCCTCTTCCAGCATCTCAGGCACCACTTGCCCATTCGCACCAGGAATAACAATAATCCGGTTGTCTCCCCGAGAAAGCCAGATGGAAGCCGTCCCTGTAACCGTGTCTTCCAATATGCGAACCCGCGAGGCATCTGCACCACTTTCCGTCAGACTGTGCAGCAGACGTTCGCCAAAACCGTCCGATCCCACCGCACCAATCATCGTCGTCTGTCCACCCAGACGCGCAGCAGCAACAGCCTGGTTCGCCCCTTTGCCACCAGCGAGATAATGCAGCTCCTCACCGCTCACCGTCTCTCCCTCTTCCGGAATCGTGTCTGTCTTCACTACAAGATCCATATTGAGACTGCCTACGACAGCAATAAGAGGTTGTTTCTGATTATAGTCTGACATGTATGGTTCACTCACTTCTGGCCGCGTGATAATAACCAACCTCGTTATTGCGACCTCATTTTGTCATAAGCTTCGTTATATTGCCCTGCTTCCTTGATATCTACAGATGTAATACCACCCGCATCCCATGATGTGAGACGCAGCGTAACCGTTGTATAATCAATCGTAATAAAAGGATGATGATTGAATGCTTCCGAGATCGCAGCGACCTCATCCACAAATGCAATCCCTTTCATGTAGTTGGAGAACACGAATTTACGTACAATCCACCGTCCCTCTTCCAGTTCCCAGCCTTCCAGCCTTCCCAGATGAGCTTCGACTTCCTCTTGCGAAAAAACCATGCGTTATCTTCCTCCCCATAGGATGGTACATTACAGACATGCGTCCGTATAACCACCGACACCTTCGGCGCTATCAACAGCAACCTCAAAGGCCAGGCTCACCGCCATGCGGTTGGCCCATTTCACGACTAACATCTTACCACGGACAAGCTTCAAAATCCAATCAACTACATGGCATAGAACCAATAACCATAAGGCTTTGAGGGGAATTCCAATTCCATTTACACCCCTGAAAATGCATGTAAACACACTAAATTAAAGGTACAAATGTCAACTCTTCTTCCCCGATCAAAATATGAATGCGGTGCTGTTCCTTATCATGGATGACCACGCCACTTCCAACCGGAATAACAGACTCCTCGCCCAGCGCATAGAACAGATCCTCCGCCAATGCCTCATCCACTTCAAGTTGGTCAGATGCAGCCAGTCTCCCCCACTCTTCCGCATCCATTTCAAAGAAAACATACCGATCCGGTATGCGTCCGATTGCCGTTGTCAGATCTGTCAAAATTCCTTCATAATCCCGTCCATGCTTTACGCCCATTGGCTTTTCACTCCTATTCGGCCCCTAAGGAGCGGATTTGATCTTATTATACCTGAAAATAGCCCTTAAAAAAAAAGGCCTTCTGGTCGATAAATACATATATGACCGTTTTAACTGTTTTAGCAACCGTAAGGAATGCCTAACATTGAACGGATTGCGGCCAAAAATTCGTCCGGAAGCCCGAACACAGCCGCTTGAAAGGATTCAATTTTATCTCATGGATGAGGTGTATGATGAACATTTCAACGATTATTGGACTAATTTTGGGGCTGGTCTCCCTTGTATTTGGTATGTTCTTGAAGGGTGCGCCCTTAATCAACCTGGTTAACAATCCCGCAGCCTACATTATTATCTTTGTTGGTACGGCAGGAACCATCTTTATCGCATTTCCGATGTCTGAAGTTAAGAAAATCCCTAAGCTTTTCGGGATTGTTTTCAAAAATCAAGTACTAATTGATCGCGTATCCCTGATCGGCACATTTATGGATTGGGCTTCCACTACCCGTCGTGAAGGTTTGCTTGCACTGGAATCAAAAGTAGAAGAGATTGACGATCAGTTCCTTCGTGGCGGTATGCGTATGATTATAGACGGCAACGATCAGGAATTTGTAAGTGATGTGCTCATGGAAGATATTCATGCTACAGAGGAGCGCCACCGTGGCAGTGCCTTGATCTTCGCTCAGGCGGGGATGTACGCACCAACCCTAGGGGTTCTCGGGGCCGTTGTAGGTCTCATCGCAGCACTTGCCGATCTCAGTGACATGGAGAAACTCTCCCATGCGATTGCGGCAGCATTTATCGCAACACTCCTTGGTATATTTAGTGGTTACGTGTTATGGCACCCGATGTCTAACAAGCTGAAACGGATGTCCAAGCAAGAAATGGAGATCAAGCTGATGATGGTTGAAGGACTGTTATCCATACAGTCTGGTGTATCCACCATCGCCATCAACCAAAAGTTATCCGTATTCCTGACACCTTCCGAACGTAAACAACTGGAAGAGAAGGAGGGATCACCAGGTGAAAAAGGCTAAGAAGCACGAACCACATGAAGAGCATATAGACGAGAGCTGGTTGCTTCCCTATTCCGACTTGATGACCTTGTTGCTCGCTCTGTTTATTGTATTGTTCGGTATGAGTTCAATCGATGCAGCTAAGTTCGAGCAGATGGCTTCCGCACTAAACAGTGCATTAAATGGAGGTTCCGGGATTCTGGACCATTCGTCCATGAATCCGGATACGCCAGGTGCTGATTTGGGTAAGAACAAACAGGAACCTACAGAAATCACCAAGAAAACACCAGCTCAGATTACAGATGCACAGATGGCTAAGAAAGAACAAGAAGACCTGGAGAAACTCAAAGAGCGACTCGACAAATATATCTCGAAGAACGGACTTTCAGACCAGCTGAACACCAAGCTGAATCAGTCTGAATTGAAGATCACCATCAGTGATAACGCCCTGTTCTCCTCAGGCCGAGCAGATGTGAAGCCTGAATCACGATCCCTGGCGAAAGCAATCTCAAGCATGCTGCAGGAGTTCCCTGAATATGAAGTGGTTGTATCCGGTCATACCGATAATATTCCCATTTCGAACAACCAATATAAGGATAACTGGGATCTAAGCGCAGATCGTGCGCTCAACTTCCTGAAAATCCTGTTGCTGAACTCGCAATTGGACCCTTCCAAATTCACACCAAGTGGTTATGGAGAGTATCACCCAATTGCCAGCAATGACACCAATACGGGACGGGCACAGAATCGCCGTGTAGAGGTATCTATCATTCGGAAGTATCAAAGTAACAATACAAATGTAAAAGCCGTTGGCGGAGGAAACTAGAGGCCTGCAGCGATTCATTAACCAAAGACCGTTCTCCAAGTACAAGGAGAACGGTCTTTTTGGTTTTATAAGGCTTATGCCTGGTTCATCTACATATTTCTGTACTATTCGGTATTATTGACCAGTCTTCATTAAATCTGCACCAAAAAGCCCTGCACTCCTTTTCGGAAAGCAGGGCTTCAATCAGTTAATTAGTCGAACTCGAATCAACTATTCCAGCGAATAGTCCAACAGACCGCCCAGCTCCGCTTTTTCAGCAGGGGTAAGCTCTCTCCATGAACCTGTCGCCATTTCTCCAAGATGGATGTTCATGATCCGAATACGCTTCAACTTACGAACCTCGTAACCAAAGGCACTACACATCCGCCGAATCTGACGGTTCTTTCCTTCAGTCAGGATGATACGGAATACTCGATCCGTCATCCGGGTCACTGTACAAGGCAGGGTCATTTCACCCAGGATCTTCACCCCAGTGCTCATACCCCTAAGGAAACTCGGGGTTACAGATCGATCAACAGTAACGATATACTCTTTCTCATGGCGCCCTTCTGATCTAAGAATCCGGTTAACGATATCACCATCATTGGTCATCAGGATCAAACCTTCCGAGTCCTTATCCAGACGTCCAATAGGAAAGATACGTTCATCGTGCCCGACAAAATCAACGATATTGCCCTGAATATGCTGCTCAGTTGTACTTGTGATCCCGATCGGTTTATTCAGCGCGATATATACGTGTTTTCTCTTTTCCTTGATTGGCTTGCCATTGATTCGTACATCGTCGCCTTCTTCTGCCTGACTGCCCAGTTCAGCCTTAACTCCATTAATGGTTACCTGACCACTATCCACCAACTTGTCGGCTTCACGCCGGGAGCAATAACCTGTTTCACTAATAAATTTATTAATACGCAAAAGGTAATCTCACCTCATCTATTTCTCTTCATCTGTAAGTGTGTCATCTGTTACCTGATCTACCTCAATAACTTCCGGTTGTTGCTCGGATGCAGGCAGTTCAATAATAACCGTTGTTCCCTTGTTCATGACGCTTTTAATATCCATCATGCCCTTATGTGATTGAATAATGCGCTGACTGACCATCAGGCCAAGCCCTGTTCCAGACTCTTTATTCGTAAAGAAAGGCTCCCCAAGCTTGGGCATCATCTCTTCCGGGATACCGATCCCTTCATCCCTGATCTCAATTCTGACGCGTTTCGATTGCTCGTCATGCTTGAGCTTGATATGGATGTTTCCTCCATTTGGCATGGCCTCCATACCATTTTTCAGCAAATTGATGAATACCTGCTTCAATTGGTTCTCTTCACAGTGTACCATAGCCGAATCGGATGAGGCACGCAGTACAAATTCTACACCATGCAGATGCGCCTGACTATCCAGTAACGAGATGACATCGCCAAGAATAAAACGAATATCCCGATTCTGAAAATGAACCGCCTGCGGTTTCGCCAGAATCAGAAATTCACCAACAATAAGGTTGATTCGATCCAGCTCCGATAACATCAGATCCAGATGACGATGATTCAGCTTGTTGCTCTCTTGCTGTAACTGCAGGAATCCGCGCAGCGTGGTCAGTGGATTACGAATCTCATGTGCCACACCTGCTGCAAGCTGGCCCACGGTTGTTAGCTTCTCAGAACGTCTCAGCAGCTCTTCCATCCGATTACGGCTTGTAATGTCCCTGGAGACACTAATGAGCGCGGTAATCTCTCCAGCCTCGTCACGTACCGGAGCCGTACTGACACTGACCTCTACTCGGGTCCCGTCTTTCTTCATCCAGGTGGTTTCGTTGGACGTAATGGACATCCCCTCAACGAGTTGGGCATGCTGACGTTTCATTTCTTCTTCTGCCTCTGGCGGGATGATCTTCAGATTACGACCTTCCACCTCACGACTTCGAAAGCCATATAATTGTTCAAATGCCCGGTTAACCCGCAGCACTTTTCCTTCAAGATCCGTAATGTGAATGGCATCCGCTGTCTGATTGATAATG
Organism: Paenibacillus sp. FSL P4-0176; assembly: GCF_037975265.1. Taxonomy (NCBI): domain Bacteria; kingdom Bacillati; phylum Bacillota; class Bacilli; order Caryophanales; family Paenibacillaceae; genus Paenibacillus; species Paenibacillus sp. FSL P4-0176. The sequence goes on along the minus strand of NZ_CP150242.1, from coordinate 102,637 downwards.
GACTCCAGATGTTCTTTCACCGCCCGATTCTCTTCATACATCTGTTTCAGACGGCTCGTATAATGGCCCAGATTACGAATCATGGCATTAATACGATTGGCCAGTTGGCCAAGTTCATCTTTCCTCTTTACTTTCAGACGGAAATCAAAGTGCCCATCCGCTACATCATTCACTTTGCCCAGTATGGATTGGATCGGACGTGTGATATACCCTGCGAGCAAATAGCTGCCAAAGATCACAATCTCCAGCAAAACCAACGATATGGAGGCATGGCTCACCAACTGCTCAGATACCATGGAGGATATTTGCTTATAGTCCATGACAATACTGATCACATAGGAAGACTGATTGGGTGTGAAAATGGGAATAAAACTCTTCAGTACCTTCTGTTCGTGCGTTTCACTGACAAAAGATACATTTTGCCCTGTTCGAATGGCACGCACCACAGCACGATGATCCTCATCCGTAGAACCATACTGGTATGTACCAAAACGAATCGGTCTGTTATTCAACTTGCTAAAGTTCGAATCTCTTCCGTCATCACCCATGTTCGGGCTACCAAAAGTCAACGGATTGATGCCTGTAATCTCCAGAATGGAGGGATTGACCTCACGAATTTTATTTAAAATCTCATCCGGACTAGAGATTTTCACATAGTCATCAACTTCCGTATTATTATAGAAGGGATTGATTATGTAGTTTCTCTTTCCATCATGGTAGTAACCCCAGATATCAATATCCGAAGGACTGGATGTCGAATATTCGAATCCATCTGACCAGAAATGCTCCAACTTCTGTCCTTGGGGAATCGTCACCTGTTGTTTTTCAAATAATTGCTTAAAGGCCTGATACCAATAAGTCATGGATTTGGTGGACAGCCCGATTTCTCTCGGATCTGAGGAGCGGTTAACAACGATGTCATCATCCGTCTGTTCCATTAACGAAATATGTGAGACGCCGACCTTTTGGCTCAAGCGTACAAGTTCTTCATTTGTGATATTATTAATATCCGGGTCCAATTCTTCCGCTGCCATGACAGCAGCAAGCCACAGATTGTTTCCAATCTGCCGTTTTACATAATCCGAACTGTATTGATTCTGTTCGACAGCAATTGCAATCTGCTTTGCAGTGAGCACCATCTTGGTTTCACTGTCCTGCCTCAGATTCTCTTCTGTAGTATAATAACTCAGTGCGATATTCAACACTAAAATAACGAGCACTGAGCACGACATAATCATGGATAATTTCGTTTTAATAGACAAGTTTTTTTGTTCACCTCTCGGCTTGTACCCTCTGGCGATATATGGCAAAACCTATCTCCATCATAACGCTTGTATGTCTTTTTGAAAAGGATAATTGACCTGTGTCCAAAAGTTACCGAATGACTGAAAAGCTCGAAATTCGTTGTTTTTTGCATTTTCGAACTCTACAATGAAATTAATCACTATATTTATCCACATACCCACAGGCTTGTGGATAGTTTGTTTATAACTATGTGAGCAACTACACGGTTATCCACAATTCTATACACAACATGTTAACAACCCGAATATTTGTTCGCTGAATAAACGATTTTGGAAGGAGTTATATAGTAATGAATGACCATTCTCCCCAGCCCGATCTTGGGAATTTATCTGAAGAGGCTCAACATGAGCACTGGATGCGAGAGGCCATTGCCGAGGCCTACAAGGCTGAAGCTCTTGGGGAAGTGCCGATTGGAGCTGTAATCGTACAAAATAACCAAATTATTGGTCGGGGATACAATCTGCGTGAAACTACACTGGATTCCACCGCCCATGCAGAGATGGTGGCTATTCGTCAGGCCAGCGAGAGCATCGGAGCTTGGCGTTTGTTGGATTGTTCTCTGTACGTCACATTGGAACCTTGTCCAATGTGTGCAGGTGCAATTGTACAATCCAGGGTCCCCCGCGTAATCTATGGTACGGCTGATCCCAAGGCAGGCTGTGCAGGTACACTGATGAACCTGTTACAGGAGCCGCGTTTTAACCATCGCACCGAGGTTATTGCGGATATTCTCCAACCTGAATGCTCCACGATGCTAACTCAATTTTTCAGAAGTCTGCGCCAAAAGTTAAAGTAGTCACCGACTACAAACATCCCAATTAGAAAGGAAGTGTGCTGTAATGGCACTAACACTCTATGATACAGCCAATGGCATAAGCCTTCGGTTGCTCACACCCCAAGATACACAGTCCTATTTGGACCTGATTCAGGTCACACGCGTCCCCTACCAGTCTGTAGAACCCGTGCGAGACGATGAATTCTATACACTGGATGCTCAGACTCGGCGGATTGAGGATCGGGTCAAGGCAGCAGAAGATGGTACAGGATATCAATTTGGAATCTATACTATTAAAGACAGCCTGTTGATTGGACAAGTAAGTATCAACAATGTCGTATTGGGCGTTGCCAATTATGCGGATATGGGTTACTTTATCCATCCAGATTATCAGGGTGGCGGACGAATGACAGCAGCGGTTAAACTGGCCGTAGCTTATGGCTTCCGTGCGCTAAAGTTAAATCGGATTCAGGCTGCAGTATTGCCCTCCAACAAAGGTTCACAGCGCGTACTGGAGAAGAACGGATTCCAGTTTGAAGGTACTGCTCGCAAATACCTCAAGATCAACGGAAAATATCAGGATCATCAGATCTATGCTGTACTTGCTGAAGACTTGGACGAACTTACGAATTAATTGATTTAGAAGCTTCCCAATAAAGCTGTCTGTATTCCCAATTCAACAATATACAAGTTTAATGTACAAAACCGCACTACCCTAGTTATGTAGGAGAGAGTGCGGTTTTATTTGTATAGATCACCAGCCACGATTCAACATCAAAGATCAACTATTTTGCGTACATCCCCTCTTACGCTGTCTAACAAAAAAAAACGCCTGTACCCAAGCGGAAGGAGATTATCCTTCACTTGAATCACAGACGGTTTGAATGCAGCGAGATTAGTATCCGTATGAAGCGTTCATCAATTCTTCGAACTCTTGCATAGTAATTACGTCATCGCCAGTAGGGATGTTGATTTTGAATGCTGCTTTTTCGTTAATCTTAGTGTACGTATTGGAACCGGTAAATGCCAATTTCACTTCGTCTTTTGTACCTTCTGGCTTGATCAGCACATCAGCGACCATCTTTTGATATACAGGGAAGTCGTTTTTGTCCAATGCGAAATCGATGTTGAATTGGTTGATTGTCAGAACATCTTTCAATTTATCCAAGTCTTTAGCCATTTCAGCCTGATCTGCTTCAGTGATCTTCAGATCTTCTTTAGCTTTGTCGATATCAGCCTGATCCATTTGCAGCATTTCACGATATTCCTCTTTGGACAGAATATCCAATACTTTAGGCATAGCTTTTGTTACCAGTACAGTAACTGCTTCTTTAACATTGTCATTATTCACCGAGAATTGTACAACTTGCTTCGCATCTACACCTTCAGGAAGTTTTGCATCTTTGGTGTCTAGATTTTTGAAGAATTTAGCTTGATCGTACTCGCTCAGCACTGCGTCCATGACTTCGTTGCTCAGCTTTTGCGTTTTGGCTGCGTCCATAGCATCAGGGTTCCATTCCGTACCCTCTTGCTCAGCCAGTTCTTTCAGGTCCAACTCTAGGAACTTGTTAACAACATTCTCCGGAATCGGGAAGAACGGAATATTCGGCACTTTCACATAGAGTTTCTCTGCCGTCATCACCATTGGGATGTTAAAGGTCATACCCATGTCGCCTTTAAGCTCGATGCCAAGAGTCATCTCTGTCTGCATTGGCTCACTTTGGTATACACCTGTTACATTCAACTGAGCATCCTTCAGCATGCTCATAAACTGAGTCATGGTAGGATCAGTTTGTGAAGCATCCCCAGGTTTATAGCTCAATTCATTAATAGTGAAATTAGAACTCATTTCATACGAAGTCAATTTGGAAGCATTGGCCGCAGCCGTCTTCAATGCCTCTTTTGGTTCCTGCTTGCTGCTACATGCTGTCAATGCCATAGATACGGTCAACAGCAACGTGAGAAGAAGCGCCCCCATACGTTTAGTCATTTGTTTCTCTCCTCTCGTGATAACCCCAAAAAAAAGTAATTCAATATCAATGATATACCATATCACCAGATACCGAAACCTAATTTGGGAAAAATGTGATCTTTCCTCTTTAAAATGGCTACAAAGACCTATGTCAGCTTTGGGAATAACCATGTGCCTGTCTTTATATATGTATGAATACGCAAAAGCCCCCTATTAGGTAACAAGGGACTTTTGCGTGATTCTGTTTCTTCTATTAACCTTGGGGGTTCAAATGATCCACATGATTTTGATTTTTTACTTTTTTGGAACCGGATAATGGTTCCTGCATGGAAGAGCGTTTGGATGAATGACGATGCTGTTCGGATGCTTGCGCTTCCGGTACGGGAATTGTTTTTGGTTTGCTCATATTATTGCCCCCTCATCATTGTTAGGAATGGGATGGGTCCCTATCTTCCGTTTTGTCATGATTCAGTGCATCCTGATGACGGCGATCATTAATATCTTGCTGAATTTGCTGGGCATGATGACTGTTTACGGCAGGCTGCTCCAGATCATCGACTACATTTTGCAGGTTTTTGTCTACTCCCGCTTTGGCTTTAGTCAATTGAGTTCACTCCTTCAGATTTCAGGCTATTATCTCGTCTGGGATTGTAACGACTGGGCGCATTCATGAATGTGCCGTGTATAATCGTGAGCCAGTTCCTGAATCGGTTCTGTACGCTCATCCGTCGTTCGTCCATCCCGTTCCACATCAATCAGCTGTACGCTGACTTCACGGGAATCGACATATGCACATTTGAAATCAAAAGAGTACATCTCGTGCCCTGCTGTAGCAATGTGTATCCGAATCGCCTGCTGATCGGCTTCATCGGCCATTACCTGAGCCTGGTCTCCAACATTCAGGACTTGAGGCAAACGTTCTTGCCAAGCCCCTACAAGCTCTGTCTGATCGATGTTTAACTCGCGGTTCATCTTACCACCTCCACTCCTATAAAGTGCGGCGATGAAGATGTTTTTATACATATTAGCCTTATTCAAAATATAACGTTGTACTGAGCAACGTATACATCGGTCACCAACCTGTATGCTCACTACGCTGGACAAACTCACAACGCAAAAAAGGACTCGAGCGAGATCGCTCGAATCCTTGTTATAAGTGTAGTATGGCGGAGAGGGTGGGATTCGAACCCACGTGGAGTTGCCCCCTAACGGTTTTCAAGACCGCCCCGTTATGACCGCTTCGGTACCTCTCCAGGGAATTAACTTTTATAAACTTGCCACGAAAAGTATCATACCACATCTCGACATTATAATGCAACCTTTTTATATTAAAATTGATAATCCCGTATCAGACAACTGCCTCAGTTATACAAAACACTCCAATCCGCCATTCCAAAATGACGGATTGAATTTGTATTCCCCTTGATGAGGATGGTTAGCTAACTCTAACTTAAGAGCGACGTGCAATCACACTTGCACCGCCCATATAAGGACGCAATGCTTCAGGAATGACAACCGTACCATCTTCCTGTTGATAGTTCTCCAGGATAGCGGCTACCGTCCGTCCAACAGCCAATCCTGACCCGTTCAATGTATGAACAAATTCCGGTTTGGCTTTTGGCTCTCTGCGGAAACGGATATTGGCACGACGTGCCTGGAAGTCCTCACAGTTGGAGCACGAAGAAATCTCACGATAAGTGTCGCTCTCAGGCAACCACACTTCAATATCATACGTTTTAGCTGAAGTGAAGCCCATATCTGCCGTGCACAAAGTCAGGACGCGATACGGCAAGCCCAACAATTGAAGCACACGCTCTGCATTTTGAGTCATTTGCTCCAGCTCTTCATACGAAGTCTCCGGAGTAGAGAGCTTGAGCAGCTCTACTTTGTTGAATTGATGCTGACGAATCAAGCCGCGTGTATCCCGTCCAGCCGAACCGGCTTCAGAGCGGAAACAAGAGCTGTATGCCACAAAGTGCTTAGGCAATTGATCTACATTCAGAATCTCTTCGCGATGATAGTTCGTTACCGGAACTTCAGCAGTAGGGATCAGATAATATTCGGTATCTTTCAACTTGAACAGGTCTTCTTCGAACTTAGGCAGTTGACCTGTTCCAAATAAGCTGTCCCGATTAACGATGTATGGAGGCAGAATCTCTTCATATCCATGTTGATCGCTGTGCAGATCCATCATGAAGTTAATCAATGCACGTTCCAGGCGCGCACCCAGACCTTTATAAAAGGTAAAACGGGAACCTGTTACTTTGGCAGCCGCTTCAAAATCAAGAATATCGAGATCCTGCGCAATTTCCCAGTGTGCTTTTGGTGCAAAAGTAAATGACTTCGGCTCTTCCCAACGACGAATCTCAACATTGTCGTCTTCAGAAGCTCCAACAGGTACGCTTTCGTTAGGAATGTTCGGAATCGCCATTGTGAGATCATTGATCTTCACTTCCAGTTCCCGAACTTCTTCGTCCATGGCTTTGATTCGATCAGAGACTTCACGCATCTCCACAATCAGATCATCAGCATTTTCACGATTCTTCTTCAGTCTAGCAACTTCCGCGGAGACTGTATTCCTACGGCTCTTCAGTGTTTCACTCTCTTGAAGCAATTCCCGACGCTTGGCATCCATCTCGGTAAATCCAGCGATAAGATCCAGCGATTTGCCACGTTTAGTCAATGCTTCTTCTACACGTGCATACTCATTCCGCAATATTTTCACATCAAGCACGATATACCCCTCCTAAATAACCTCACAACGTGAAGCCTTATGTTAAATCCATTCTCATAACTCTACTGTATACACCTTACTATATACTTATCGGAACCTGTAACCCAAAAAACAACCTATATCCCCCTTGTCACCCTCAGCTGCGATTCCCGCTATGAAGCAGATACAGGCAACATCAGGCATCCGTTCAGATGCAACTGCCAACCAGTGGCCTTACACGGCTTCTGGGGAAGTGATCCGATGACCGGGAGATCATAGGTTGTACATCATGCATTATTTAGAGTCTACCGTGTGTTTGTAGGATCTGGCCATGTCTACAAAATAAGTATGCAGACGATAGTCATCCGTCAATTCCGGATGGTAGGAGCAAGCCAGCAAATGCCCTTGACGAGCGGTAACAATCTCATCCTTGTATGTGGAGAGAACCTCCACCTGGTCTCCGACACTCTCGATCAAGGGCGCCCGTATAAATACAGCCCTTACCGTCTCCTCAATGCCTTTGACTGGCAAATCCGTCTCAAAACTCTCTCTCTGCCGTCCAAATGCATTTCGGGATACTGTCATATCCATTAGCTCCAAATGAGCTTCTTCTTGCCCTGCAATGTGTTTAGCCATAACGATCAAGCCAGCACAGGTACCAAATACCGGTTTGCCCTCAGCAGCAAACGCCCGAATGGCATCCATAAACCCATACTTGCGCATCAGTTTACCGATCGTCGTGCTTTCCCCGCCAGGAAGGATAAGACCATCCAAATCCTCCAATTGCTGAACCTGTTTGATAGCTATACCTTCTGCTCCAGCACGTTCAATACTTCGAATATGCTCTGTGACAGCTCCTTGAAGTGCTAAAACGCCGATCTTCATACGCTCATTCCCCTTCTCTTACCAGCCACGATCTTGCATACGGTAAACGAACATTGTACTTTTTCACTTCATCATACGTGAATTCTAACTTGATATTTTACCGGAAAAATTGTAAATATACAATCCATCCGGTCGGAATAACTTGTATTTTGTCAATGATATGACCATGTAAACATTAAAATCATGATCATACTCTCTCCATGAAGTTCGCTAAGGCTTAGAACAGGTTTTTGATTCCGTCAAAAAGATCCACAAAGAAATCCTTCACAGCACGGAAGAACAAACGGAACCATCCGCCTTTTTCAGCCTCTTCAGCAGTGATCAAGTTCACTGTTTTTTCCTGTGGCTCAATTCCATCTGCTTTATACGTGTACGTTACCGTACCAACCTTCGTACCTGCCTTGAGTGGTGCTACCAACTTGTCAGCCTCAGTTACGTTGGCTTTGAACGTCACATTCAGGTTCTGAGTACCTTTGGGAACAACGAAACTTACCGCATTATCTGTTACAACAGGAACGGTTGTTTCTTTCCCTTTTTTCAAAGGTACCGCTTCCCAGCCCGTCACTTTGGTCTTGCCTGCAACAGCCTGTTTCACTTCAAAGTTGTTAAATCCATAGTCCAATACCTTTTTAGTTTCTCTGAAACGTGCGGATTCCGAATCTGTGCCCATAACAACACTAATTAGACGCATACCGTTACGTTCTGCTGTACCTGTAAAGTTATTACCTGCGTTCGTGGTATGGCCTGTTTTCATTCCATCCAGACCTTCATAGGCATAGCTTTTGAAATTGGTTATATTTTTATTCGCTTCCAGCATCCAGTTGTAATTGATAATTGGAGCTTTATCATTGGGACGGAACTTGTAGGATTGAATCGTTGTAAATTCTGTGTAGTCCGGGTGATCCATAATGATGTATCGGCATAGAATTGCAGCATCCAGAGCGGACATCACTGTTTCCTTGTCTTCAGCTGGGCGGAAATCAGCAGGCATATCTGCTCGATCCAGACCCGAAGAGTTGATGAAGAATGTATCCTTCATGCCCATACGCTTCGCTTCATCATTCATCATTTTCACGAAAGCTTCTTCGGAACCGGCAACATACTCAGCTAAAGCAACCGTAGCATCATTGGCAGAGCCAACAGCCATAGCAATATAGAGATCCTTAACTGTGTGCTCGTCACCTTCTGCCAGGAAAATACGTGATCCGACACTTTGTGCAGCATTCTTTTTAACAGGTACAATATCGTCCCAGCCAAATTTACCTTGTTTGACCTGTTCTGCGACAATGTACTCTGTCATCATCTTGGTCATACTTGCAGGTGGCATCGCTTTATCCGCATCGACATTTAGTAGAATCTGTCCCGTTGAGGCTTCCATTAGCACCGCTGATCTAACCTCAAGCCCAAGTGAGTCTACCCCAGGAACCTGTACGGCTTTCTCCGTCTTTGTTGTTGTTGCCGCAGCAGTCAGAACCTGACCGGAGTTATCCGCAGCAGCCATGACCGGCATTACTGCAGACATGCAAAGCATGTTAATTAGCATTACAGAGGCTACGCTCTTTTTGAGCATTTGGCGTTTCTTTTTATTCATGTGTTTGGCTTTCAATGATGAATACTCCCTTCGATCCAAAGCATTATTAATTGCTTCAGTGCAGCTTATGCTGCGATTTTCTTGTTCCCTAACCTGCGTGTTTGATGTATGAGATGTGTGCTATATGCGCTGTATCGAACGAGCAATATTATTGCTCCTAAAGTTCGTTATCGATTGTCACTTAGTCCGCATTTTGCAAATGCTTATGTAAAAGGACGTCCGCGCTTCTGTTTACCTGGCAGCCTTTTCTGGCACTGCATTTGCTTTTCAAAACCATATTCATAGATTCACGTCAAAAAGCCGCCGCAACGCCTTAATCCATCCATGGATCGTCACCGCTTGTTCTATTCTATCACAGGGGTATCTGCAAAAAAAGACAGACCCGGTGAAAATCACCGAGCCTGTCCTGGAAATGATTAACTCTCTTCAGATTACAACGAGTAGTTAGGTGCTTCTTTGGTAATCTGTACATCATGGGGATGACTTTCGCGCAGTCCCGCACCTGTAATTCGGATAAAGCCTGTATCGTTACGAAGTTGCTCCAAGTTACTTGTACCACAGTATCCCATACCCGAACGCAGACCACCAATCAGTTGGTGGATCGTATCAGACAATGGTCCTTTGTAAGCGACACGACCTTCGATTCCTTCCGGAACCAGTTTCTTGTCATCATCTTGGAAGTAACGATCTTTACTACCTTGTTTCATTGCAGCCATTGAACCCATACCGCGGTATACTTTGTAGCTACGTCCTTGGAAGATTTCAGTTTCTCCCGGGCTTTCTGCTGTGCCGGCAAACAAACTTCCAAGCATCACCGCGTGTGCGCCTGCAGCCAGTGCCTTCGTAATTTCACCAGAATATTTAATTCCGCCATCCGCGATAATCGGAACTCCATATTCACGTGCCACCGTTGCACAATCGTACACTGCAGTTACTTGAGGTACACCAATACCAGCAATAACACGTGTTGTACAAATCGAACCTGGACCAATACCCACTTTGACTACCGAAGCCCCTGCTTCGATCAGGTCACGAGTGGCAGCGCCAGTAGCGACGTTACCTGCAACGATGGTCAGGCTAGGGAAACGTTCACGAAGCTGACGTACAGCTTCAATGATATTGATGTGGTGTCCGTGAGCCGAGTCTACCGTAATCAGGTCGACACCAGCTTGTACCAAAGCATCAGCACGTTCAAATGTATCTTTGGAAATACCAATCGCTGCACCAACCAACAAACGTCCTTGAGCATCTTTGGCTGCATGAGGGAATTGAATAGCTTTCTCAATATCTTTAATCGTGATAAGACCTTTCAACGTGTTTGTCTCATCAACTAATGGGAGTTTCTCAATCTTGTGCTTCTGAAGGATACCTTCAGCTTCTTGCAGTGTAGTGCCAACAGGAGCGGTAACCAGATTCTCATGAGTCATGACTTCGCTAATTTTGATGCCGTAATCATGAATAAAACGCAAATCGCGGTTGGTCAAAATACCAACCAGCTTCTGATCTCCTTCAATAATAGGTACACCGGAGATCCGATATTTCGCCATTACTGCTTCCGCATCAGATACCAGATGATCTGCCGTCAGTGAGAACGGGTTTGTAATAACACCACTCTCCGAACGCTTAACACGATCTACTTCTTCTGCCTGTTGTTCAACCGACATATTTTTATGGATAATACCGATACCGCCTTCACGTGCAATGGCAATAGCCAATGTCGCTTCAGTTACTGTATCCATACCCGCACTGATCAAAGGAATATTTAGCTTTACAGTATCACTCAAACGAATAGATACATCTACTTCTTTAGGCAGTGTCTCGGATTTCCGTGGCACTAGCAATACATCATCAAAGGTGAGGCCTTCCTTACCAAATTTATCTTCCCACACGCAAGTGTTCCTCCTTATGTTTGCTCAGCTTTACGGTCCAAAACCCGAAGATTCCAGGCTGTATTTTACGCCGAAAATACGTTTTCTGAAAAATTTATTATTGCCATCTTAGCAAAGCGATATTTAGACTGTCAAGGAAAAGTACTTGGTTATATCAGGTGTATTGCCTGATGAACACAACTGTTTTTCCAGAGCGGACAAGTCTAGTTATTACGCAAAAAAACGTCAATTCGTATCGAATAACGTTACCTGTATACATCCTATTGTGCTGAGAAATCACCAAATTCAATCTGTATTTTAATCCCATACTGCATAATAAAACTATATAATAAAAACCACCACCGAATAACATCGGCAGTGGTTCTTTGCTTGGCGGCGTCCTACTCTCCCAGGACCCTGCGGTCCAAGTACCATCGGCGCTAGAGGGCTTAACGGTCGTGTTCGGGATGGGTACGTGTGGAACCCCTCCGCCATCGCCACCAAACGCGTAGCTTACATTTCAGAGATCGTTCTCTGAAAACTAGATTCGAAACGAAACATGCGAATTACAACTTGCTAATTGGATAAGCCCTCGACCGATTAGTACTGGTCAGCTCCATGCATTGCTGCACTTCCACCCCCAGCCTATCTACCTCGTCGTCTTCAAGGGGTCTTACATACTGGGAAATCTCATCTTGAGGGGGGCTTCACGCTTAGATGCTTTCAGCGTTTATCCCGTCCGTACATAGCTACCCAGCGGTGCTCCTGGCGGAACAACTGGTACACCAGCGGTACGTCCATCCCGGTCCTCTCGTACTAAGGACAGCTCCTCTCAAATTTCCTACGCCCACGACAGATAGGGACCGAACTGTCTCACGACGTTCTGAACCCAGCTCGCGTACCGCTTTAATGGGCGAACAGCCCAACCCTTGGGACCTACTTCAGCCCCAGGATGCGATGAGCCGACATCGAGGTGCCAAACCTCCCCGTCGATGTGGACTCTTGGGGGAGATAAGCCTGTTATCCCCAGGGTAGCTTTTATCCGTTGAGCGATGGCCCTTCCATGCGGTACCACCGGATCACTAAGCCCGACTTTCGTCCCTGCTCGACTTGTAGGTCTCGCAGTCAAGCTCCCTTATGCCTTTGCACTCTTCGAATGATTTCCAACCATTCTGAGGGAACCTTTGGGCGCCTCCGTTACTCTTTAGGAGGCGACCGCCCCAGTCAAACTGCCCACCTGACACTGTCCCCGCACCGGATTACGGTACCAGGTTAGAACCTAGATACGATCAGGGTGGTATCCCAACGTTGCCTCCACGCAAGCTGGCGCTCACGTTTCAAAGGCTCCCACCTATCCTGTACAGATCGTACCCAAATTCAATATCAAGCTGCAGTAAAGCTCCATGGGGTCTTTCCGTCTTGTCGCGGGTAACCTGCATCTTCACAGGTATTAAAATTTCACCGGATCTCTCGTTGAGACAGCGCCCAAGTCGTTACGCCATTCGTGCGGGTCAGAATTTACCTGACAAGGAATTTCGCTACCTTAGGACCGTTATAGTTACGGCCGCCGTTTACTGGGGCTTCGGTTCACAGCTTCGGATTGCTCCTAACCACTCCCCTTAACCTTCCAGCACCGGGCAGGCGTCAGCCCGTATACTTCGCCTTACGGCTTCGCACAGACCTGTGTTTTTGCTAAACAGTCGCTTGGGCCTTTTCACTGCGGCCCCCTCGTGCTATTCACACTACCGGGGCACCCCTTCTCCCGAAGTTACGGGGTCATTTTGCCGAGTTCCTTAACGAGAGTTCTTCCGCGCGCCTTAGAATACTCTTCTCGCCTACCTGTGTCGGTTTGCGGTACGGGCACCATCACCTGGCTAGAGGCTTTTCTTGGCAGTGTGAGATCATGACCTTCGCTACTATAATTTTCGCTCCCCATCACAGCTCAGCCTTACAATGTGCGGATTTGCCTACACATCAGCCTTACTGCTTAGACGGACATCCATCAGTCCGCGTCACTACCCTACTGCGTCCCCCCATTGCTCATAACGGCTTACGGTGGTACAGGAATTTCGACCTGTTGTCCTTCGACTACGCCTTTCGGCCTCGCCTTAGGTCCCGACTTACCCTGAGCGGACGAGCCTTCCTCAGGAACCCTTAGGCTTTCGGCGGATCAGATTCTCACTGATCTTTTCGTTACTCATACCGGCATTCTCACTTGTATAATGTCCAGCGCTCCTTACGGTACACCTTCAACCCTTATACAACGCTCCCCTACCCCTGATGCAAAGCATCAAGCCATAGCTTCGGTGGTGTGTTTAGCCCCGTTACATTTTCGGCGCAGAGTCACTCGACCAGTGAGCTATTACGCACTCTTTCAATGATGGCTGCTTCTAAGCCAACATCCTGGTTGTCTGTGCAACTCCACATCCTTTCCCACTTAACACACACTTGGGGACCTTAGCTGATGGTCTGGGCTGTTTCCCTTTTGACAATGGATCTTAGCACTCACTGTCTGACTCCCGGAAGTAAGTCTATGGCATTCGGAGTTTGACTGAGCTTGGTAACCCTTGCGGGCCCCGCACCCAATCAGTGCTCTACCTCCACGACTCTGTTTTCCGAGGCTAGCCCTAAAGCTATTTCGGGGAGAACCAGCTATCTCCGAGTTCGATTGGAATTTCTCCGCTACCCCCACCTCATCCCCGCATTTTTCAACATGCGTGGGTTCGGGCCTCCAGTGCGTGTTACCGCACCTTCACCCTGGACAGGGGTAGATCACCCGGTTTCGGGTCTACGTCCACGTACTCAGTCGCCCTATTCAGACTCGCTTTCGCTGCGGCTCCGGCTCTTCACCTTAACCTTGCACGGGAACGTAACTCGCCGGTTCATTCTACAAAAGGCACGCCATCACCCCTAAAACGGGCTCTGACTTTTTGTAAGCACACGGTTTCAGGTTCTATTTCACTCCCCTTCCGGGGTGCTTTTCACCTTTCCCTCACGGTACTGCTTCACTATCGGTCGCTAGGAAGTATTTAGCCTTGGCAGATGGTCCTGCCGGATTCATACGGGGTTTCACGTGCCCCGCACTACTCGGGATCCGTCTCGGAGGGAACAGACTTTCAACTACAGGGCTTTTACCTTCTTTGGCGGGCCTTTCCAGACCTCTTCGCTTAACCGGTTCCTTTGTAACTCCATGTGAGACGTCCCACAACCCCAAAGAGCAAGCTCTCTGGTTTGGGCTTCTCCGCGTTCGCTCGCCGCTACTGACGGAATCACTATTGTTTTCTCTTCCTCAGGGTACTTAGATGTTTCAGTTCCCCTGGTATGCCTCTGCATAACCTATGTATTCAGTTATGAGTAACTGGAAATTACCCCAGCTGGGTTTCCCCATTCGGACACCCCCGGATCAAAGCTTGCTTACAGCTCCCCGAGGCAGTTTCGTTGTTCGCCACGTCCTTCATCGGCTCCTAGCGCCTAGGCATCCTCCGTGTGCTCTTAGTAGCTTAACCTCGTGCTCCGGTTTCGACTGCTCGCTTCCCTTGTTTTGCTTGCGCAAAGCCAAAAGTCGCTCCCATTCGATACCATCGTACGTGCAATCTACCGTTTTTATTGAAACTTGTTTAACACAAGTTCAGCTAAAAAGGAATGTTCTAATTCGCGTTTGTTTCGTTTCGATATCTAGTTTTCAAAGAACAAGCTCCATGCAAAAGCAAGCTGTTTTGAGAGTTTGAGCTCTCAAAACCGAACAACGAGTGAGTGTTTTGCAGCTAAGCTGCATATTTGAATGTTTCCGTTGCAGGAAACGATTCTCCATAGAAAGGAGGTGATCCAGCCGCACCTTCCGATACGGCTACCTTGTTACGACTTCACCCCAATCATCTATCCCACCTTCGGCGGCTGGCTCCTTGCGGTTACCCCACCGACTTCGGGTGTTATAAACTCTCGTGGTGTGACGGGCGGTGTGTACAAGACCCGGGAACGTATTCACCGCGGCATGCTGATCCGCGATTACTAGCAATTCCGACTTCATGCAGGCGAGTTGCAGCCTGCAATCCGAACTGAGACCGGCTTTGTTGGGATTGGCTCCATCTCGCGATTTCGCAGCCCGTTGTACCGGCCATTGTAGTACGTGTGTAGCCCAGGTCATAAGGGGCATGATGATTTGACGTCATCCCCACCTTCCTCCGGTTTGTCACCGGCAGTCTATCTAGAGTGCCCACCCGAAGTGCTGGCAACTAAATATAAGGGTTGCGCTCGTTGCGGGACTTAACCCAACATCTCACGACACGAGCTGACGACAACCATGCACCACCTGTCTTGAATGTTCCGAAGAAAAGGTACATCTCTGCACCGGTCATTCAGATGTCAAGACCTGGTAAGGTTCTTCGCGTTGCTTCGAATTAAACCACATACTCCACTGCTTGTGCGGGTCCCCGTCAATTCCTTTGAGTTTCAGTCTTGCGACCGTACTCCCCAGGCGGAGTGCTTAATGTGTTAACTTCGGCACCAAGGGTATCGAAACCCCTAACACCTAGCACTCATCGTTTACGGCGTGGACTACCAGGGTATCTAATCCTGTTTGCTCCCCACGCTTTCGCGCCTCAGCGTCAGTTACAGCCCAGAGAGTCGCCTTCGCCACTGGTGTTCCTCCACATATCTACGCATTTCACCGCTACACGTGGAATTCCACTCTCCTCTTCTGCACTCAAGTCACCCAGTTTCCAGTGCGATCCGGGGTTGAGCCCCGGGATTAAACACCAGACTTAAATGACCGCCTGCGCGCGCTTTACGCCCAATAATTCCGGACAACGCTTGCCCCCTACGTATTACCGCGGCTGCTGGCACGTAGTTAGCCGGGGCTTTCTTCTCAGGTACCGTCACCTTGAGAGCAGTTACTCTCCCAAGCGTTCTTCCCTGGCAACAGAGCTTTACGATCCGAAAACCTTCATCACTCACGCGGCATTGCTCCGTCAGGCTTTCGCCCATTGCGGAAGATTCCCTACTGCTGCCTCCCGTAGGAGTCTGGGCCGTGTCTCAGTCCCAGTGTGGCCGATCACCCTCTCAGGTCGGCTACGCATCGTCGCCTTGGTGAGCCGTTACCTCACCAACTAGCTAATGCGCCGCAGGCCCATCCCCAAGTGACAGATTGCTCCGTCTTTCCAGTTCTCTTCAGGCGAAGAAAACAATTATTCGGTATTAGCTACCGTTTCCGGTAGTTGTCCCAAACTTGAGGGCAGGTTGCCTACGTGTTACTCACCCGTCCGCCGCTAACCATCAGAGAAGCAAGCTTCTCTTCAAGTCCGCTCGACTTGCATGTATTAGGCATGCCGCCAGCGTTCGTCCTGAGCCAGGATCAAACTCTCCAATAAAGTATTGAAAAGAGCGATAAGCTCATTTTGAATCTGACGAGATTAAAAATCTCATTTGTACTCCAGTCGATTCAAGCCAAGGCTTGTCTCGAACTTTCGCGTTCATTCTGCAAGCAGAATGTTTACTCACTCGTTGTTCAGTTTTCAAAGATCAAACTTATTTTGTTACCGAATGTCTTTCTCTTCAGCAACTTTTATATCTTATCACATCCGAACCAACTTTGCAAGCTCTTTTTTTAAGTTTCTTTCGAAGCTTATTTCATTTGCTTGCCGCACCGTGTAAACCGTGTTTTCTTGGCCGGAATTAGAATATACCATGTACAGATATTGAATGCAAGTCTTTTTTTGAAACTATATTAACAATCGGATTGATCTAATACGGACGTACATATGGTATTCTCCCAACTTAGCAAGTTCATACGCACGTCCATTTTCACTTTAACGTTTAACATTCCTAGCAGGAACCTTTCTTGGCCATAAACTGTAACTAAAACTTATCAGAAAATCGATACCGAGTATCAATCCCCACACTCTGATCAAATTATTGAAGACAGCTGTACGTTCAGCATCTCCAATCCACCATATCATGGCCAATAAAAAAGCACTTCCTATAGCCCAAGCCAATAGATGTCTAAACCATCCACTACGCTCACGACTCGCATGTTCTCTACCATATAACTTGTTACTACGAGGGTTTTCTCCACCTTTGAACCAATATAGGAAATATCGATCCGCCCAAGCGATCATCTGGTGACCATAGGCAATGCTTACTCCTATATACACCGCAGCTATACCATGAATCATACTTGCTGTAGCTCCTCGCTGTAGATCCATAACTGTAGCTACCAGCAATACCAGATCGATAACCGGCGTCGCCATTAACAAACCGATGCCTATTCGCTTCATGCCAAGGAGATACCTGACACTCAGACCTGCGAACACAAACACCCAAAAGGCAATCTCACAACCTATAATGAAATAACCAATCATTTCAGCCTCTCCTTTTTTTGATACAAATGTATTAAATATAATTTAGCACGTGTGTACTATAATAATCAACAGTGATATAATATGCCTATGCCTAAACTTGTTGATCACGATAAACAGCGCGTGCTCGTGGCCGAGGCAGCTTGGCGTATTATACGAAGAGATGGCATGGAACAGGCCTCTGTTCGGAATATTGCTGAAGAAGCTGGAGTTTCGGTTGGTTCGATGCGTCACTACTTTTCTACTCAATCGGAACTACTACGATATGCCATGAATTTGGTATCTGAACGGGTGTCTCGTCGAGTCCAAAAAATGTCCTTTACCGGCTCTCCCATGGACAATATGAAATGCCTATTGCTCGAATTCTTACCAAACACGGAAGAAAAACTGGCCGAAATGGAGGTGTGGTACGCTTTTACAGCCAGAGCGAATACCGATCCTACACTCAAAGAACTTGCTAATACCGTATATGATGAACTCAGACAAGCTGTAGGTTCTGTTATCAACTACCTGATAAAGCACGACCTCTCCAGACCCGATCTGGACAAAGAACTGGAGATCGAGAGATTGTATGCACTGGTAGATGGCTTAGGCATACATACCGTGCTTAGACCGGATCAGATGAATGCCAAGCTCATGGACGATGTTCTCACTTTGCATCTTGCTTCCTTGTGCCGTTAAACCAAAAAAAACCGCAGCACATTCGTTGTGACTAAGGCCCGTTACGATAACAGGAGTTAGTTCTGAATGTCTGACGGTTTTTCTTTTTATCCGATAATGATCCGGCCTTCCGGATGACGATACAGTTTCTTCTCTTTGCGCGGACGAAGGGCATACGCGATGGTTAATGGCCCAATCCGACCTACAAACATGGTAAAGGTAATAATAATTTTTCCCCAATTGGTCAACTCATCAGTCACTCCCACAGAAAGACCCACGGTACCGATTGCGGACGCAGCTTCAAACATCAGTGAAAGGAATGGCGCATCCTCTGTCGTAAGCAGAAGCATCACCACGATCATGAATATGATCAGAGAAACCATAATAATGGTCAACGCCCTCATCAGCAGTTCTTTCGGAACACGCTGGCGGAAAAACACAATATCCTTATTTCCCCGAATCATGGCATACACTGCACCAATCATGATCAGGAATGTAGTCGTCTTGATTCCGCCCCCGGTCGATCCTGGGGAAGCCCCGATAAACATCAGCAGAATGAAGAAGAATTGGGTAGCCTGCCTCATCTCCGTGATATCGATTGTGCTCGTTCCCGACGAACGTGTAGAGACAGACTGGAAGAAGGATGCATAGATCTTCTCGCTCCATGTGAGTGAAGCCAGTGTATGTCCATTGGTGAATTCGAAAACAAACAAC
This sequence comes from Paenibacillus sp. FSL P4-0176, assembly GCF_037975265.1. Classification (NCBI taxonomy): domain Bacteria; kingdom Bacillati; phylum Bacillota; class Bacilli; order Caryophanales; family Paenibacillaceae; genus Paenibacillus; species Paenibacillus sp. FSL P4-0176. Next base: position 83,801 of record NZ_CP150242.1, on the reverse strand, counting down.
ACAATCGCTCCTATACCGATCAGCGCTCCGGATACAGACAGCACCAGTTTGGACTGAAGAGACAAACGGCGGCGTTTGCGATACTCAAACAGGTCATTCAATACAACAAAACCCAGTCCACCAGAGACAACGAGCACAGAAGCGGTCACATTGAATATCCAATCTCCAGTGTAGTATTGGAAGCTGTTACCAAATAGATCGAATCCGCCGTTATTAAACAATGAAACAGAATGAAATATTCCATAGTAAACAGCCTGACCCAATGGCATCTCCGTTGCCCAGCGCAGCGCTAGTATGACAGCCGCCACCCCTTCAATGGTAAAGGAAAAAATCAACACCTTGCGAATAATGCGTACTATCCCTTCCATACTGTCTGCATTAATGGCTTCTTTAAGTAATAACCTGTCCTTGAGTGAGATTCGCTTGCCCAATACAAGGGCAAAGAGAGTAGCCATGGTCATGAATCCGAGTCCACCAAGCTGCATTAATACCATAATGACGAACTGACCAAACAAATTAAACGTTGTCCCTACATCCACAACGACAAGTCCAGTTACACATGCGGCAGAGGTTGATGTAAAGAGCGCGTCAATAAACGCCAAATGCATACCGCTTTGGTTGGAGATTGGCAACATGAGAAGCACCGTTCCAATCGCAATGATAAGCAGAAAACCACCGACCAGAATTAACGGAGGAGATAAGAATTTGGCAAAGTGAAGCCTGAACTTCATGAAGGGCACCTCTTTTAACAAAAATACGAACAGGTTAATCTAACAATTTCAAGACGCGGTGTTACCCTTATGGTGTGCTGTGAGCAAGGGCCTTCTGACAAACTTTATTTTTAGCGTCTATGTAAACCTAAAGAGGAACTTGCCCCAGCATGATACTGAACGGCAGGTTCCTCTTCTATTATGAACGTATCCTACGTTCCTTATTTAATCTTGCGTACGAGGACGCATGTGCGGGAAGAGCAGTACGTCACGAATCGACGGGGAGTTGGTAAGCAGCATGATCAGACGATCAACCCCGATTCCCAATCCGCCTGTTGGTGGCATACCATATTCGAGCGCACGGATGAAGTCGTCATCCATCTCATGAGCTTCGTCGTTCCCATGTTCTTTCTCCAGCATCTGTGCTTCAAAGCGCTGACGCTGATCGATTGGATCATTCAGCTCTGTGAAGGCATTGGCATGCTCGCGTCCAACGATGAACAATTCGAAGCGATCCGTGAAACGCGGATCTACATCATTTTTCTTCGCTAGTGGTGAGATTTCAAGAGGATGTCCCATAATGAATGTCGGTTGAATCAACGTCTCTTCTACAAATTCTTCAAAGAACGCGTTCAGAATATGACCAAATGTCATATGTTTTTCAACCGGAACCTTATGTTCCTTCGCCAAGTTGTGTGCTTCCTCATCCGTCATGTGTACGGAGAAGTCTACGCCTACAACTTCCTTAACTGCATCCACCATCGTAACACGGCGCCACTGTGGCGTAAGATCTACTTCATAATCTCCATACTGGATCACTTGCGTACCCAGTACTTCCTGTGCAATATGAGCAACCAGGTTCTCCGTCAATTGCATAATATCCTTGTAGTCGGCATATGCCTCATACAATTCAATCATGGTGAACTCCGGATTGTGACGTGTGGACATACCTTCATTCCGATATACACGGCCGATCTCATATACCTTCTCCAGCCCGCCAACAATCAGACGTTTCAGGTGAAGTTCAATCGCAATCCGCATGTACAGTTCCATATCCAGCGCATTGTGATGTGTGATGAACGGACGTGCTGCCGCTCCTCCTGCGATGGTATGCAACGTAGGTGTTTCCACTTCCAGATATCCAAGGGAATCCAGGTAACGACGCATCGATTGAATGATTTTGGAACGTGCGATAAAGGTCTGTTGTACGTCCGGGCTCATAATCAGGTCAACATAACGCTGGCGATAACGCAGCTCTACGTCAGTGAGACCATGGAATTTATCCGGAAGCGGATAGAGCGATTTGGACAGCACTTCAATATCTTTCACTTTGACAGAAGTTTCACCTGTTTTGGTCTTAAAGATCACACCTGTTATTCCAACGATATCGCCAAGGTCCAGCAAGCTAAATGCCGCATACTTGTCTTCAGGCACGCTATCCTGACGAACATAGATCTGGATTCTGCCGCTCAGGTCCTGAATATGTGCGAAGCTTGCTTTACCCATTCCCCGCTTCGCCATAATCCGTCCGGCAATACTGACTTCGATGTGCTTCTCTTCCAGCTCTTCCTTGGTCAGTTCTTCATACTTCTTCAGAATGGAGCCGGCTTCTTCGGTACGTACGTATTTTTGGCCAAAAGGGTCGATTCCCAATTTGCGGAGCTCGTCCAATTTGTCACGGCGAATTTGTAAAAGCTCGCTAAGTTCGGTTTCCTGATTCAAGACTTCATCCGTCATGATCTGTATTCATCTCCTTATTTACATTGCAGGCATCGCGAGAGGTCGTTTTTCCTCTAATGTTGAAAAAGCTTCCCTAAGGAAGCTTTTGTTTACCGTGCCCAACTGCTTCGTTGCTATAGCTTTTTAATGTCCATAATTTTATATTGAATTACGCCAGCAGGCACACTTACATCAACAACTGTACCTTTTTTCTTGCCGAGAATCGCTTTACCTACAGGGCTCTCGTTCGATATCTTGTTCTGAAGCGGGTCTGCCTCAGCAGTACCTACAATTGTATATTCCGTGATGTCGCCAAACTCCAGATCTTCTACAGTGACGGTTGCACCCACGCTTACGGCATCGGTATCGATCTCGTCGCTGTTAATAATCCGCGCGTTACGAAGCAATTTCTCCAACGTGATTACACGTCCTTCGATGAAAGCTTGCTCATTCTTCGCGTCTTCGTATTCAGAGTTTTCACTGATATCTCCATACCCGATGGCTACCTTAATCCGTTCAGCCACTTCGCGGCGCTTCACTGATTTCAATGTTTCCAATTCTTCTTCCAGCTTCTTGAGTCCTTCTGGTGTAAGGATAACTTCCTTGTCGCTCATCTCAACCGATTCTCCTGTCATGGGAATAAATTTGATTGTACGGCAACGGAATCAGTGCTTGTTACAGAGCTCCGCTCGCATACATCTTCAAAACTATATGAAGTTCTCCAGAGGAATAGAATATTCCTCCTGATGCTATATCCTTATTAACGCACATGGCGAATTTATACTGAGAAATTATAGGGGAACGATCTCGAAAAGTCAATGTTACGTCCCCTATAGGTGTAAACGTTTTACAGATGCGTTTATAATTACGATGCATTTCCGGTGATTACCGGTTCTGACTCCAAATTACCTTCGCTTTTCAGCTGACTCACAAAGTTCTCCAGAATCTGTACCATCTCGTCCCGCTTGGTTCCTTCCATAATAACATCCTTGATGCGGGCAGATCCTTTCAGGCCTTTCAAATACCAAGCCAGATGTTTGCGCATCTCGCGTACGGCAACTGTCTCATTCTTCAATGCGATCAGGCGATCCATATGCAGGATGGCAACACGGATCTTCTCTTCGCCATTCGGGTCAGGAAGCAATTCCCCCGTGCTTAAGTATTGAATGGTACGATACAGCATCCATGGGTTACCCAGGGCAGCACGACCGATCATAACTCCGTCACAACCCGTTTCATCCAGCATACGGCGTGCATCCTCTGGTGTATGGACATCACCATTGCCGATCACTGGGATAGAGACAGCTTCTTTTACATCTTTGATGTGTGACCAGTCAGCTGTGCCTGTATAGAGTTGCTCACGCGTGCGGCCGTGTACACTTACCGCCTGTCCGCCAGCACGTTCAACCGCGAGCGCATTCTCCACCGCGAAGATATGCTCGTTATCCCAGCCGATACGCATCTTGACCGTCACCGGCTTCTCCACCGCGTCCACGACAGCGGATACCATCTCATAGATTTTGTTCGGATCAAGCAACCAACGTGCACCGGCATCACATTTTGTTACCTTTGGCACAGGGCATCCCATGTTAATATCGATGATGTCTGCATTGGTTTCTTTGTCCACGATTTTGGCTGCTTCTACAAGGGAATCACGATCTCCCCCAAAAATCTGAAGGCTCAGCGGTTTCTCACGCTCATCTACAAACAACATCTCACGCGTACGCTGGTTGCCATGGACAATGGCTTTGCCACTCACCATCTCCGCGCATACGAGGCCTGTTCCGAATTCTTTTGCGATCAAACGAAAAGCCGGATTACATACGCCAGCCATCGGCGCAAGTACGACCTGGTTTTTCATTTCAATGCCACCAATGTTAAGCACGGTAGTCGTTCCACTCCTTTTTTAATTCTGTATATATCACGATATAAAATTCGATCAGTGTCTTGGTTGTTGTAACATGACGAAACCGAAACGGTCCTAGTTGCCCCGCAACTCCTCGATACTGATTGCCAGCACACCAGCAATTCGATCGAGCTCTTGCTGTGATACCTTACGGTTTCCCCGTTCAATGGTTCCCAGAATGGCCAGCGAGATGCCGGTCTCAGCCGCAAGTTCATGTTGTGTTAAACCTTTCAGCTTCCGGAATGCCCGGATTCGGTTGGCCAATTGCATGTTTTCCAAAGCTGTATTCCATCCTTTCCATCCAGTACAGACAACGATGAGTGTACAAAGGTATACAAACCTGAAATCTCGCCCTCCGGTACGATATCCGACAGTGGGACCAGCACAAAAGCCCGTTCTCCCATACGAGGATGAGGCAATTGAAGCAATTCGGTATCTCGCGTCTCACCTTGCATCCAGAGCAGATCCAGATCAACGGTGCGCGGTCCCCAGCGAATATCACGAACACGGCCAAGCCGATTCTCGATATCCAGTAATTCCGTGAGCAACTGCTCTGGTGTCAGCATCACCTGTACGGCGACTGCCATATTCAGAAATGCAGGCTGATCTACATATCCTACAGGCTCCGTCTCATATAGTGCAGAACAACGCAGAACGGATATATGAGGGTGTTCATCCAGCAAAGACAATGCTTCAAACAGCGTCTGTTCCCGGTCACCCAAATTGGCCCCTAAAGCAATATAAGCCTCTGAAGATTCAGAGGTCGAATGTGCAATCATGATCGGTTCTCACTTTCTTGTGCGGCGAAGCTCTACCGTTACGCCCTCAAAATGAATATCAAATGGCGGATGTGGCTTCGTCACCTTGACTGTCAATGCATTGATAATAGTATAAGTGTCTAGTAAAGAAGATGCAATATGTTCGCCCAAAGCTTCAATTAACTGGAATGATTTATTCTCTACAATCTGTTTCACCAGCTCATGGATCTCCGCATAATTAATCGTTTTGGTCAGATCATCGTTACGTCCGGCCTCACCCAGGTCCATATCAATCTCCAGATCAATATAGTACCGCTGCCCAAGCTTCCGTTCTTCTGCAAAAACACCATGATATCCGTAATACTCCATACGATGCAATACCATTCTATCCATACGATCCGCCTGCCCTCTATATATATTGAAATTTTAATCTATTTGAAGTTATGCCTTAGCTTCGCCTTTGAAAAACGCTGCGCTTCCACTGGACGGGTCACCAGGGACCCGCCAGCATTATTTCCTCCGTATACCCGGAGAAGCATACAACATGGCATCACACATGTCTGCCGTCCGCCGAATCGGTTTCACATCATGAACCCGAACCATCTGGCAGCCTTGGGCAATGCCAAATGCAACGGTCGCAGCCGTTCCTTCCAACGCATCATCCGCCCCGACATCCAGAGTGTTCTGGATGAATCTTTTGCGTGAGGTGGCTAGCAGAACGGGATACCCCATTTCATTGAGCAAACCGAGCGATGACATGAGCTTCAGATTTTCTCCGAGATCCTTCACAAAACCAATGCCCGGGTCCAGGATAATCTGGTCTGCTTTCACGCCGGCTGTTAATGCAATGTGTATGCTCTCCTGCAAATCGCTCACGACATCACTCAGATAATCAGTATAGTTTCGCTCCTGCCGATTATGCATCAGAATGATGGGACACCCCAGCTCTGCTGCCGTGCGGGCCATATCTGCATCTGCCTTGGCACCCCACACATCATTAATAATATGGGCACCGGCTAGAATAGCCTGACGTGCAACATCGGCCTTATACGTGTCTACCGATATCGGAATGTGCGGAGCTTGCTGATGCAATGCTTCAATAACCGGAATAATCCTGCTGAGCTCTTCATCGGCGCCCACGACATCTGAACCTGGGCGGGTGGACTCCCCGCCGATATCAATCAGGTCCGCACCGTCCTCCATCATCTGTTTGGCATGAGCAACCGCCCGCTCCACGTTGGTATAACGTCCACCATCCGAGAATGAGTCAGGCGTGACGTTAAGAATGCCCATAATCTGTGTTCTTGTACCCAGCTTCAATTCAGCTGGCCCCCATGCATAGTTCCGTTCATAAATGACAGGTGTAAGTGTCATGAAGTATACCCCGCTTTCTGCCGGTACATACCCAGAAGGACTGCTGTAACCGGGCCAATATGTCCGTTGCTAATTATCGTTTCGGCTCCGTCCTGATCCCGCAGAGTTGTCACCGGAACCAGTTCAGCCACCGAGCCTGTTAGAAATATTTCATCTGCTTGCAGGATATCCTCCCAGGCAGCTAACGTTTCTATACAGGGGATTCCTTGCTGCGAGGCAATTTCCAGTACCAAAGCTCTCGTGATACCCGGCAGAATGCCGGTTGAGAGTGCTGGCGTGTAGAGCACATTTTCCCGTACCCAAAACACATTGCTGACAATACCCTCAGCGACATGCCCATCACGGGTTAATTGTAGCCCTTCTGCACCCTGCACATACTGCCCGTATCCATTAAGCTCCCGTTTCGCCAGAATGCTGTTCATATAATGCAGCGACTTGAACCGAACTTCTCCTTCGGGCGTGTTGCGAGGTGTAGACAAACGTTGGAGCATTTTGCCGCTCTCATATAAAGAGGGAGAAGGTTCAGGTAATGCTTTTGCCAGTAAAATATGATTCGGCTTCGAATAATCACCAGAAGGTAAGCCTAGCGGTGCTTCACCGGCTGATACCGTGTATCGCACATACGCCTCCCGAAGTCCGTTCGCATCCATCAAACGTTGAATCCAATCAGTCACCTCTGCTGCGGTCGTTGTAAAAGGAATGCCAAGTTCCTTACACCCCGAGGCCATGCGCTCCAGATGCCGTTCCAAAAGATATGGGACACCTTGATACGTCCGGAACGTCTCAAACAGTCCAAGTCCGTACAAAAAGCCGTGATCCGTTACAGGAACCACGGCCGCCGCCATATTGACCAACTCTCCGTTTATCGCGGCATATTGCATGTTAAACCTTCACTTGTTGGGACAAAAAGTTACGAAGCATCTGATGACCATGGTCTGTAATAATGGATTCCGGGTGGAATTGAACCCCTTCAATCGCATATTCTTTGTGGCGCAAACCCATAATCTCACCTTCAGCTGTCTCCGCTGTAATCTCCAGGCAGTCAGGCAAGCTGCTGCGCTCGACAATCAGGGAGTGGTAACGGGTAGCTGTGAATGGAGATGGCAATCCGGCAAAGACCGATGTCCCATTGTGGTGCATCTCGGATGTTTTGCCGTGCATCATGCGCTCCGCACGAATGACATTGCCACCAAACGCTTGTCCAATGGACTGATGCCCCAGGCACACACCAAAGATCGGAATGCTTCCCTTGAAATGATCGATGACTGCCAGACTAATGCCCGCTTCATTCGGTGTACACGGGCCCGGAGAGATCAGAATATGATCAGGTGCCAGTGCCTCTATGCCTGCCAGATCAATCTCGTCGTTGCGGCGAACTTCCACCGTCTCGCCCAGTTCACCCAGATATTGAACCAGGTTGTACGTGAAGGAATCGTAATTATCGATAACCAGTATCATATGCCTGCTCCTCCTCATCATCCGTCAACACAAGTGACGGTTGCTTCGTTTTATTTTAATTTAATTTAGTTTAACAGCTTCTGTTCGCTCCGCTTGTTCTTGTTCAATAGCTCTGCTTGCTTCCGCCTCTTCGCTGTAATTCACAGCTCTCATCATGGCTCTTGCCTTGTTGCGGCATTCCTTGTATTCCCGATATGGATCGGAATCAATAACAATCCCTGCCCCGGCCTGTACATAACCAATACCGTCCTTAATGGCAAGTGTACGAATGACGATGTTCAATTCCATATTCCCACTGTAATCCATCCACCCGATGGAACCCGTATAAGGCCCACGCCGCACAGGCTCAAGTTCCTCGATAATCTCCATGGTGCGGACTTTTGGGGCTCCTGTAATCGTTCCACCCGGGAATGTCGCAGCGATCACATCAAATACGGATAACCCTTCTGCCAGCCTGCCTTCCACCTGGGAAACGAGATGCATGACATGGGAATACTTCTCGATGGTCATCAATTCAGGCGCATGAACCGAACCGTAGGCTGCAATCCGTCCGATATCATTCCGTTCCAGATCAACGAGCATAATATGCTCCGCCCGTTCCTTCTCACTGCTGAGCAATTCATCCGCCATAGCTTTGTCCTCTGCTTCATCCCGGCCCCTTCTTCGGGTCCCTGCGATGGGACGTGCACTGACTTTGCCATTCTCCACTTTGACCAGAAGCTCGGGAGATCCGCTTACCAATTGAAAGTCTGGACTACGCAGCATTCCCATATACGGTGATGGATTCACAAGGCGCAGCCATTCATAAATATGCTCAGCGCTCGAATGAAGCCGCTTTTCCTGTCTCAAGGACAGGTTCACCTGGAACACATCGCCCTGCCTGATATATTCCTGTACCGTACGCACAGCTTGTTCAAAGTCCTCCTGGGGAAAGGAGGTTTCCCATCCTTCCGATTCCCTTTCCGCATCTTCAGGCTGCGGTGTACGATTGACCTGCTTGTTGCGGCGTTCCAGTGCCTGTTGTTGTTCCTCAGCCTGTGCAGCCCCCATAATATGAAGCCAACGTTTCTGCATCGCTGTCGCTCGTGCTTCTGCCGCTGAATATAGACTACGGATATCCGTTTCGTTCCGGTTAGGCTCTATAGCCAGATGAACCATGCAGAAAAGTGCCTGCTGCTCATGGTCATACGCCCATATTTCTTCAAAGCGCATCCACCAATAATCCGGTAGAGCCGGATTATCTTCAGCCAAGACTGGAAGCTTCTCCAATGATCTTGCTACATCGTAGCTGAGATAACCTGCGTATCCACCCCCAAAGTCTGGAGCCCCATTAACCTTAGGTGCGTTATATGGGGCAGTCCATCTCTTCAATACATCAAGCGGCTTGCCGCTGTCCGTCAAGGTGGTTCCTTGCGTCACATCATGAATAACCGCTTCTTGACCTTTACCGGAAATTACGGATACGGGGTCTAACCCCAGAAATGTATATCTCCCGCCTTTGCCATTCTCCAGCACAATTGCGTATGGTGACGCCTGCTCCCAAGCTGCCTCCCACGATAACGGTAAACCGCCATGATACGGTCCCTCATCCGACTTCGTGATATAGGGCATCATGGTCCAGCCTTGTTCAGCCCACTCCATCCAGTCGGCGTATGTTGTCATCAGGTGTGTCATTGCGGTGTGCCGCCCTCCATCTGTCGCTAGTTCTATTGTCTGATAGTATACTAAAGCGCCGCCCCTTTTAAAAGCATTACGCCAAAAATCCTCCATACCCGTCATACGGGCAAGGAGGATTGGTTTTGTCATTTGTAGACTTAGCCTTCGAAGTTGTAAAGAGGTGTGCTGAGGTAACGTTCGCCGTTACTTGGCACGATTACGACAACGCGCTTGCCTTCACCCAACTGTTTCGCTACCTGAAGACCTGCACGGATCGCCGCACCTGAAGAAATACCGGACAGAATACCTTCTTCCTTCGCTACCTGACGAGCCGTCTCGAATGCATCATCATTCTCAATGTGAATGATCTCATCATAGATTTCCTGATCCAGAATCTCAGGGATAAAGTTGGCACCAATCCCCTGGATCTTATGTGGTCCAGGTTTGCCGCCCGCCAGAATTGGCGAAGCTGCTGGCTCAACTGCAACAATTTTAATACCAGAGAAAGCTTCTTTCAGCACTTCCCCTACACCTGTAATTGTTCCGCCTGTACCAATTCCCGCAACGAAAGCATCCAACGTACCACCCACAGATTGAATTGCTTCAACAATCTCAGGGCCAGTCGTTTCACGGTGGATCTTCACGTTGGCTTTATTTTTAAATTGCTCAGCCATGAAATAGGAAGGGTTTTCTTTCAGCAGTTCTTCGGCTTTTTTAACAGCACCATTCATACCTTCAGCTCCAGGTGTAAGCACAAGCTCAGCACCATACGCACGAAGCAAGTTGCGACGCTCCAAGCTCATCGTCTCAGGCATTACAATAACGGACTTGTAGCCTTTGGCTGCAGCCACCATCGCGAGTCCAATTCCCGTGTTACCACTTGTTGCTTCAATAATGGTATCACCTGGTTTTAGCTTGCCTTCTTTTTCCGCTTCTTCCACAATGCTAATTGCGATACGGTCTTTCACGCTTGAACCTGGATTCTGGTACTCCAGCTTCACGAATACTTCAGCACTGCCTTCAGGTACGATACGGTTCAGACGAACAAGCGGAGTACCTCCGATGAGTTCTGTTACGTTATTAACTACTTTAGCCATATGAATGCCCTCCTTAGTGGATGAATAAAACTTGAGTCCTGTTAACCTATACTGTGCGGCCGGTAGCCTCTAGCTGTTATAGAAGAACTGCGGAAATCCTGTTGATCCTATCCCTTACTGCTAAGATTTCTAGACAGGGCGGAGGTTTCCGAAAGTTTCTTTGTTCATAAATAAATCTTTTATATCCGAGTAAACGAGTAGGTATTTATTATTTTCATCTTATCAACGTTAACCCTTATTGTCAATATGAGTACTTAAAAAAAATACTCTGCCTTTGGCCCTAAGACCGCAGACAGAGTATTTTTATCAAGATGCAGCAGCAAGAGGAAGTCTTTTCCATTGAATTCAGGAGGCAGGAATCTCGGACAGAATTACGGCTTCATACTTGTTACGCAGCATTTGCTCTACCTGCGGCAACGGATCAGCCTGACTCAGAGCCAGTTGCATTCGAATCTCCTCATGGACCTCTTCGGCCGATTGCACCTGGCGTTCTTCTTTATCATTAAGTCTGATAATAACATAACCTTCTTCCACTCGAACCGGTCCGGCAATATCGCCTACATCCAGCCCGGCAGCAAGTTGAAGGATTTCTTCTGACTGGAATGGATCATTCCGCTCAATCCATCCCAGCCTGCCACCAGCATCACGAGAGAAGCTGTCTGTCGATTGCTTGCGAGCAGCTTCTTCAAAGTCCTCCCCCTTCTCCAACGCATCCAGTAAGGAATCGGCTTCATCTTCTTCCTTCACTACGATGATGGACAAGTCATATTTCTCGGGGGAAACGTAATCCTCACGGTGTTCAGTCCAGTAATGCTCAATATCTGCATCCTTGATCTGTATACCGATCGTTGCGATTTTCTCAAGCAGCAGCCTGTAGCCGGCTTCCAATTCAAGTTCCTGTTTTGACAGGCCCAATTGAGACTTCATCTCGTCAAAATATGATTTCTCTGAATCGTACCCATCCATCGCGGCGCCAAGTTCTCTTGCAATCTCTTGGGGAGTGACGATCAGCTTGCGTTCAATTGCTTCGGCATATACTGCTTTACGGTTTAACATCTGGAGTAATAACTCACTGCCGTAACGTCGTTTCAGCGCATCGGTCCACTCTTTGTCCGTGATAACTTCTCCGTTGATCGTCGCTACGGTGCTTCCTTCTTCCGTATTGGCATCATGGGATGCATCTGCCTCGTCTTTGCCCTGTCTGAGACCATGCATAGCCATCACACTACCCATGACCAGCATACCTAGCGTCAAGACAATTACAGCCGTCCACAACCCTTTTTCCTGTCTTGTCATTCCGCATCCCGTCCCCGCATAGATCAGTTCTTGGCTTGCTCTAGGATGGTCTCAAGTTGTTCTTTGTTAAAGTCATAGGCTTCATTACAGAATTGGCAGACCACTTCAGCCTGGCCCTCTTCTTCAATTAATTGCTCCATCTCCGTTTGGCCCAGGCTGATTAGTGTCTTCTCTACCCGCTCACGTGAACACTCACAGCTAAAATGAATATCCAATCCTTCCATCACTTGTACATCTGGCAATAATCGGCGAAGCAACTCTTCCAATTCAAGTCCCTGCTCCAGCAACGTCGTCACTGGCGGCAACGTACTAATGGCGTTTTCGATCGCCGTGATCTCTGGATCTGTCAATCCCGGCAACAGCTGCATAATGAATCCACCTGAGACAATAACGGAATTATCCGTATCAACGAGCACACCAACGCCTACAGCAGAAGGTGTTTGCTCCGATTGCGCAAAGTAGTACGTGAAGTCTTCGCCCAGTTCTCCTGAAATAATAGGCACACTGCCACGATATGGTTCTTTCAGTCCCAAATCCTTCGTTATGTTGATAAAACCTTCCGTTCCAACCGCGCCTGCAACGTCCAGTTTCCCCACACTATTGCTTGGCAAATGTACATGCGGATTAGAAACATATCCTCGTACTTCGCCTTTCGCATTGGCATCAGCTACAATCTGTCCAATGGGCCCATCACCGTTGACTTGTACCGTTAACTTCTCTTCACCTTTGAGCATTGCACCCATAATGGCTGCTGTTGTAACCGTACGCCCCATGGCAGCTGTAGCCGTGGGAAACGTATCGTGTCTTCTGCGTAGTTCCTCAACCAGTTCCGTAGTCTGGATAGCAAAGGCTCTTACCTTTCCATTCATTGCTGTACCACGAATTAACCGGTCATGCTTGTTGTTGTTTTCCAAGTCATTCAGCCTCCTTTGGCGTATCGCCATAATAGTCGTAACACAGAAAAAACGGCACAACACTTAAGCTGTAATCTCAGCCCGCTGTATGCCGTCACTATGCTCACCTTTCCCGGTTCCGCTCATATATAATACGCAGCCCTTCAAGCGTAAGCAGCGGATCAACTTCCTCTATACTACGGGTTTCTTCTGCGATAAGTGTAGCGAGACCACCCGTCGCGATAACTCGGGGCTTCGCTCCCATCTCCTCGCGAATACGTTCTACAATACCATCTACCTGCCCTGCATAGCCATATATAATACCTGCTTGCATGGCATGAATAGTATTACGGCCAATAACCTTTTTAGGTTTCTCCAGCTCTATACGAGGCAACTTGGATGCCCGCTCATAGAGCGCTTCAGTGGCGATCTGAATGCCAGGTACAATAGCTCCCCCCAGATAGTGGCCTTTCTCGTCAATACAGTCAAAAGTCGTTGCGGTACCGAAATCGACCACGACGAGAGGGCCGCCATACTTCTCAACGGCTGCCACTGCATTAACAATACGATCTGCCCCCACTTCACGAGGGTTCTCGTATCGCAGATTCAAGCCAGTTTTAATACCAGGCCCAACGAGCAAAGCTTTTTTGCCTACATACTTCTCACACATCTCTTCAATTACATTCACCAGTGGCGGAACCACAGATGAGATGATGACACCTTCGATGTCACTTGCCCTGATGCCGGACATATGAAATAAATTATAAATCAATACGCCGTATTCATCCACTGTTGACTGACGTGATGTACTCAGACGAAAGTGGTGCAGCAATTCCCGGCCTTGATATACGCCGAGCACCATATTGCTGTTCCCCACGTCTACAACTAGAATCAAAGAGGTTCACCCCTCTTTCTTTTCATTTAAATCCAGACTAATATCCAGGCTCTCAAAGGAATAGGTTAACCTGCCAACCGAAATTACATCCACACCACTCTCTGCAATACCACGAATGGTCTGAAGAGACACGTTACCGGATGCTTCAACCTTCACATGAGGAGCCTGTTCACGAATAAGTTCAACCGCTTCACGCATCCGCTCTGGATGCATGTTATCCAGCATAATGATATCTGCCCCGGCTTGCAAGGCTTCTCTCACCTGCTCCAAATTTTCAGTCTCCACTTCAATCGTCATCGTATGTGGGATAACGGTTCGCGCACGCTGTACCGCCTCGGTGATTCCGCCTGCACCCTTGATGTGGTTATCCTTAATCATAACGGCATCGTACAGTCCAAATCGATGATTCGCTCCGCCACCCACGCGCACCGCGTATTTCTCAAGTAGTCGGTGGCCCGGCGTTGTCTTACGTGTATCCACGAGCCTGGTCTCAAGACCATCCAGCACATCCACGTAGGCACGCGTACGCGTAGCTATTCCGGACATACGTTGCAGCAAGTTAAGTGCCAGTCGTTCCCCCGTAAGCAGTGAATGTGTACTTCCCTCTACCTCGGCCAAAATCGTGCCATGGGTGACCTGGTCTCCGTCTGTTACCTTCGGTGTAAATACAAGATCAGGATCAACGACTTGAAATACAAGTTCAGCTACGATCATGCCTGCAATAATACCATTGTCTTTGGCGTGTATAATGGCCTTGGATTGGTTGCCTGCCGGGATCGTCACACTTGTTGTAACGTCACCTGCACCAACATCTTCACGAAGCCAGTTTTTGATCGATTCGATAAGCCCTTCATTATATCCATTCAGTATCATGACATCAATTCCTCCACAATCGCTTGTTCTCGCTGTTGCAGACTATGCTTCTGCCACACGATATCATCACGCGCCGGGAAATCCTCACGATAGTGAGCCCCCCGACTCTCCTCGCGATGTAATGCTCCGCTGGTAACTAACCAGGCACAGGTCAGAAGGTTGGCATACTCCAGCTCTTCCTTATGAGTGAGTGTCTGATCAAAAAATTGCAATTCCTGTTGCAGCTTGTCCATAGCCTTCTGCAGGTCCTCACCATTCCGGCGCAAGCCGACCTGACGAACCATCATTTTCTGTAGTCGTAAACGTCTTTCGGATACCGGCTTTTGCTCTTCCGTGATCTTGTTGATCTTTTTATTCATGTCCACAGATGAAGGCGTAGCCCCTCTTGCTTGTAATAAACCAAGCGGAGGGAGAGATTGAATACGATCAACAATTCTCCGCCCAAATACAATCGCTTCTGATAATGAGTTGCTTGCCAGGCGGTTAGCTCCATGCACTCCTGTAGAAGACACCTCGCCACAAGCAAACAATCGGGAGATACTGCTCTCTCCACTTAAATCCGTTTTCACTCCACCCATCATGTAATGGGCAGCAGGTGCAACGGGAATCCAGTCCGTTGTCATGTCCAATCCATAACGCATACAAGTCTCATATATGGTAGGGAACCGATGCTTGATCATCTCTGGCTGTTCATGTGTAATGTCCAAGTACACAAAGGTACTGTTGGTGGACTCCATCTCACTAACAATCGCTCGTGCCACGATATCGCGTGGAGCCAGTTCAAGCTGGGCATGATAACGATCCATGAAGCGCTCGCCCTTCACATTGCGCAAATATGCCCCTTCACCGCGTACGGCTTCTGACACAAGGAAACGCGGGGCTCCCGGGTAACATAGAGAGGTGGGGTGGAATTGGATAAATTCCATGTCACGAACAATAGCCCCAGCCCGATAGGCCATGGCTACACCATCGGCAGTAGCTACATCCGGATTCGTCGTGTATCGGTACAGTTGTCCTGCCCCACCAGAGCAAAGAACAGTTGCCTGTGCCTTCACGAACACTTGCGATCCGTCATCCTTCTGAACCAGAGCGCCAATGCATTCCCCTCGATCTCGATCTGTAATCAGGTCAACAACAAAATGCTCATCCCATACTTCAATCCCGGGATGTTCATTCACTTCAACAGCAAGCGCACGTACAATCTCATATCCTGTTGCATCTCCGTTGGCATGCAAAATACGGCGGTGGCTATGCGCACCTTCCTGCGTCAACGCCAACTCGCCGTTCTCCAGATCAAATAAAGTACCCAAACGAATCAGTTCCTTCACTCCGTCCGGCCCCTCATTCACCAATACCTCTACCGCTTCGGAGCGGCATAAGCCCGCTCCTGCTACAAGTGTGTCCTGCAAGTGGTAAGCAGGTGAATCATCCTCAGCAATAACCGCAGCAATGCCTCCCTGCGCATATCTGGTGTTACTTTCAAGTAATGACTTCTTCGTGATCATTAATACACGTTGTTGTTCACTTGCCTTAATGGCAGTAAACAAACCAGCAATCCCTGAGCCTATAACCAGTACATCCGTCTCTACCATGGGTAGCGCAGACAGATCAAAATCAACTAAATATTGCGGTATCATGTTATTCACCTGTCTTGGAGCAAGAGTAGCGCATCCTACTTTACCAACAACATGCGCTCTAGTGATTCTCTGGCTTTGTCGGCAACGGCCGGTGGCACGTAGATTTGCGGCTTCATCGTTTCCAGGCATTTCACCAGTTTCTTCAAGTTGTTCACCTTCATGTTGGGACATACGAGGAACTTGGTAGCAAAGTGGAACTGTTTATCCGGACTATCCAGACGAAGCTGATATCCTGTACCATCTTCGGTACCTACGATAAATTCCTTCGCTGATGAATTTTTGCAATACTCCAGAATAGCTGTTGTGCTGCCTACAAAATCACCCATTTCTACAACCTCAGGGCGACACTCTGGATGGACAACAAACTCCGCATTGGGATGCTTGGCTCTCATCTCCACCACATCTTTGACTGTAAGCATATCGTGAGTGTTGCAGTAACCTTCCCAGATAATCATTTTCTTGTCTGTATGCTGCTGCACATAATGTCCCAGGTTTTTATCCGGTACCCAGATAATTTCGTCGGAATCCACCGATTGAATAACCCGGACTGCGTTCGCCGATGTACAACAGATGTCAGTCTCTGCTTTGATCTCAGCCGAGGAATTGATATACGTAACCACCTTGGCATTAGGATGTTGTGCTTTCAATTTGCGTAGTCCATCCACATTCACCATATCTGCCATTGGGCAGCCCGCACGTTCGTCCGGGATAATAACTGTTTTATTTGGCGCAAGAATTTTAGCGCTTTCACCCATAAAATGAACACCACAGAAAACGATCACATCCGCATCTGTCTGTGCTGCCTTCTGGGCTAACAGAAACGAATCTCCACGGAAGTCGGCAACCTCCTGTACTTCGTCACGTTGATAATAATGGGCAAGAATAATGGCATTACGTTCCTTCTTCAACACCATAAGCCGCTCACGCAGCTCGCGGTTCATCTCAGCCTTGCGCTCTAAAGCCAGAGCTTCCACCTGTGATCCTCTCCTTTATCGGGACAGCGTCATGCGCTGTTTCGTGGGCTAACCTAAGTCGTTATCTTCGCTTGAGAAACGAATCACAAGCGGTTTAACAACTAATTTACACAACGTTCACGACTCTGTCAATAAATGAAAAAGGCCCGGAACAGCGCTGTAACCACCTGTTTGCTAACTGGTTCGCCATCTAACTCCCGTTTATCTTTATCTATCCTCTTTTAAAATAATGGATAAAAAAAGAGAGCCTCGAGGGCTCTCTTGATTTCACCTGCTATCATAGCCAGATGTATTATGCATTAAGACGTTGGCTTAGTTCCGCCATCATCCGGGTTATTGTTATTACCCTTTTCCAGATTCGGAGCTTCGTTTGGAATATCTCCGGCTGGTGGCTCAGGCGTTTCATCTTTACCTTGAATACGAACACGCACATCACCGATGGTGTCGATGATTGGCTCTCCGCCTTCAGTTGGTGTGCCTTCACCATCATTGTCATTCTCTGCTTTTGGAGTCAAAGAACCTGTTTCGATCAATTGCTTGATCTGATCCATTTCCAAAGTCTCAACCTCAAGCAAAGTTTGAGCGATCAGGTGCATCTCTTTTGAATGTTTAACAAGCAAGTCCTTACACTTCTCATAACAGTCATTGATAAAGCGTTGCATTTCCTGATCAATCTCGTAAGCAATGGAATCCGAGTAATTCTGTTCATGACCGATATCCCGACCAAGGAATACCTGTCCTTGTGAACTTCCGAATTGCATAGGTCCCAATTTCTCACTCATACCGTATTCCATTACCATGCTGCGAACAATACCTGTCGCTTGCTGGAAGTCACTGTATGCACCAGTACCAATTTCTCCGATGAACAATTCTTCAGCTACACGACCTCCGAGAAGTCCGGTTACTTTATCCAGCAATTCTTGCTTGGTAACCAGCATACGGTCTTCTTTTGGCAACATGATTACATATCCACCCGCACGTCCGCGCGGAATAATGGTCACTTTATGTACCATATCAGCATGTTCGAGGAAGTATCCTACAATGGTATGACCTGCTTCGTGATAAGCAACGATTCGTTTCTCGCGATCACTGATGACACGGCTTTTCTTCTCCGTACCAACGATGACACGGTCAATCGCTTCGTCAACTTCCTTCATGGAAATATCTTTACGGTTACGACGCGCTGCAAGCAATGCCGCTTCGTTCAAGAGATTTTCCAGATCTGCACCAGAGAAGCCTGTTGTACGCTTCGCGATAATATCCATCTTCACATCTTTGGTCAATGGTTTATTACGGGAATGTACTTTCAGGACAGCTTCACGACCTCTTACATCAGGGCGGTCAACCGTAATTTGACGGTCAAAACGTCCAGGACGCAGCAAGGCAGGGTCCAAAATATCTGCACGGTTCGTTGCAGCTATGATGATAATACCTTCATTAACTCCGAATCCGTCCATCTCAACGAGCAACTGGTTGAGTGTCTGTTCACGTTCATCGTGACCACCACCGAGACCAGCACCACGCTGACGTCCTACAGCATCAATCTCATCGATAAAGATGATACATGGGGCATTTTTCTTCGCATTTTCAAACAAATCACGTACACGTGATGCACCGACACCGACAAACATTTCCACGAAGTCGGAACCTGAAATAGTGAAGAATGGTACACCCGCTTCACCGGCTACGGCACGAGCGAGCAATGTTTTACCGGTACCTGGAGGCCCTACGAGCAATACGCCCTTAGGAATCCGCGCACCTACTGCTGCGAATTTACGAGGGTCCTTGAGGAAGTCTACAACCTCAACAAGTTCCTGTTTCTCTTCGTCAGCACCCGCAACATCTTCAAATGTAACCCGCTTCTTCTCTTCGTTGTAGAGACGAGCACGGCTTTTACCAAAGTTCATTACTTTACCGCCGCCGCCTTGAGCCTGATTAAACAGGAAGAAGAACAGCAGGAACATAATGATCAAAGGAATAAAGGAAGTCAGCAACGTCAACCAGATGCTGTCACCTTTCATTGGCTCCTGATGATATTGGAAATTGTTAGTTTCACTTGCAGCTACAAGCTCACTAATTGCCTCATCCGTAGGAGGAATATACGTTGAGAAATTTTCTGATTTGGCGCCATCAGGTGCCTTCTTGTATTGACCGGTCACGAGATACGTTTGACCGTTGAATTGAACCGTCAATTCAGAGACATTGTTGGCTTTGATCGCTGCACGCAACTGATCATATCTAGGATTATCGGTGGCTTCGCCGCCATTGCTGACGAACTGGACTATCCCCACCACAACTAAAAAAAGAATCAAATAAAAACCAGAATTCCGGATGAACCGATTCATCCCCTACCTCCTCTCGAGACACTTTAATTATTTTAACATAGCCCGACATGGCTTCTCAACAGAAGCCAAGAACAGCTCAAGGCTTGGGTCGGGCAGGATATTAGCTACTATAGACTTCCGGCTTCAAAATCCCGATATAGGGCAGGTTCCGGTACTTCTCCGCAAAATCCAAACCGTAACCAACGATGAACGCGTCAGGAATGTCAAAGCCTGTGTAATGAGCTTCCAACTCAACTTTACGGCCTGAAGGCTTGTCGAACAGCGTAACCACACGCACCGACTCGGCACCGCGGTTTTCTAGCAGTTCAATTAGGTAGCTGAGTGTAAGTCCGCTGTCGATAATATCTTCGACAATCAGAACTTCCCGTCCTTCAACGGATACATCCAGATCCTTAATGATTTTGACAACACCTGATGACTTGGTGGAAGCGCCGTAACTGGATACTGCCATAAAATCCATTTCAACAGGTACCGTTATGTTTTTAACCAAATCAGCCATAAATATAAACGCACCCTTGAGCACACAAATGACCAAAGGATTGCGATTTGCATATTCGGCACTTAGTGTTGCGCCTAATTCCTTGACTTTACTCTGAATTTCTTCTTCACTGATCAATACTTCCTGAATGTCGTTCTGCAACTGTGCGAACCTCCTAAGTTATACTATGAAAGCCTTACCTGAACCATAACCACTACCCCTGAATCGCTGAATCGCCTACAGTCATGTACAGGATTGCGGAAGTGCCCTCCCTGACAGGAGCCACACTGGACCGTCGAACACCCGGTAACCAGATGATATGACCTGCTCCATCACATACCACAGGAATACGTGGACGGACAGATGGGGGGATTTTCTCATCGATGAAAATATTTTTCACCTTTTTGCTTCCGTTTAATCCCATCACTTTCATGGTATCTCCAGGTAACCGTGAACGCACAACCAGCGGCATAAGCAGTTGATCCGCATCAAACGCGGCTTGATCCGCCGATTCCGGTACATGATAGTCCTCGGGACTCACCGTCATCAACCGAATATACCGGTTAATTGGGGTGAGTGAAAGCTCATAAGTTCCACTCCATTGCGCAAGACGATACTCGTAAGATTGATCCTGTACGTCCGTCCGTATGCCAAAAGAAATCAGATTATACTCCCGAGTGCAGGCGAGTGTCTGTCCTATATCCAGGCTCCAGGTCGTCACATGGGTCTCCATGACCTTGTGCCGAATGGTTTCTATACGGGTAAAGTCGACAAAATCACTGTCCAAAGGCAGATAATTCAATATTAGTTTAATCAACCTTCGTTGTAAAGCGACATGTAACTTCAAGAAGGAAGGCACCTCAAAGGTTTGCCTTCCGCCGTTCACCTGCACTAGACACCTGTATGTGTCATATGCACTCTGCTCCATGAAATCGTCTTCATCACCCACAATTTCGGCAAGCCGATTCAATGACGGCGTGAGTTGTCCATTATACTGCCCCAAAAAAGGAAGCACATCCAAGCGAATGGCATTACGCCGATATTTACGCAGGGCGTTGCTCTCATCATTGAAATACATAAAACCCTGGGTATTACAAGCTTCTACAAGGTCTGTCTTGTTTATACGAAGGCATGGACGAATAAGTTCCACATTTTTTTCTCGTCTTTTAAACTTCATTCCTGAGAGTCCCGACAAGCCGGTTCCACGAAGCAAATGAAGCATGACCGTCTCCGCCTGATCATCGGCATGATGTGCCAAAGCGATGCTTGCCGCATTATATTTGGAAGCCACTTCGTGCAAAAAGGCATATCGCTTGTTGCGGGCTGCTTCCTGTGGTCCTTGACCCGTCAGCTCCATATATGAAGGTACATCGGCCTTGGTCCATTCAAATGTAATACCAAGCTGCTGTGCCAGTTCCATCATTTTCTCCGCTTCATCATCAGATTCACTCCGGAATCCATGATGCACGTGGGCACAGATCAATTCAAGTGGCACATGCCGCTTGCTGATCTCGTGCATGATATGCAAAAAAGCTACCGAGTCCGGCCCGCCCGATACTGCGACGACAATCCGATCCCCGGGAACCCATAACTGATGCTCTTCCGCTGCATCCAGCACGTTCTTCACCAGCATGTTCCAGCGTAAAGCCTCCATACCTGTTCCTCATTCCTTGCGTTATGTATATGCACTCTCACAGATCAGAAAAGTAGTGCATAGATGAGCACTCCAATAAGTAATATCACAGATACAGCGAATGCGTTCATAAGCCAGCGCGGTGTTGTACTTTTGGAACGACGGCGGAGAGGCGTGGGGCGTGCCATCATTTCCTTCCACCCTTGTGCCGCATGACCTGCATCACGAAACTGACCTCGTAATGCCTGAGTCGTCCAATTGCGAAAAGGACCCAGTCGTTCACTGCGCTCCACCAGCGCTACGAGCTGATTCACACTTCGCAGTTGCGGTAATCCTTCGGCCGCCAGTGCCTTGAGCGCGTCTGCTTCAAGTACATGAATCAATAATAATGCAAATGCAAATACATCATAGGTACCATCTGCCGTACGGCTACCTGCATTCCAGAAGCCCCGATCATACCATTCGGTGAACTGTTTGACGCTTCGACCAATCGACGTAACTCCGCCGTAGTCGATCAATTCCACCTGCCCATAGTCGGATACCAACACATTCTGAGGTTTGAGATCACCAAACACCCATCCCGCCTGATGCAATTGTGCCAGCTTCTGCAAGAGTCTAAGTCCCACCAGAAGTGTCCAGTCTGTCCCCTGACGCCGAATAAAGTGATGAAGTGCCTCACCTCTAACGTAACGCATCACATAAAAGGGAATATCCCGGCCACGAACGGCATAATCATCCACATCTTTAAGATAGGAAGGAATGCCGCTCTGCCGAAGGGCCTCATGATTACGCTGTAGTTGAAAAGATTTGAGCACATTGACTTCCGATTGCAGATCAACCGGATCAAATCCCATTTTTAACGCGTAGTGTTTGCCATTTTCACCCCGTTGGACAAGAAAAACGATGCCATTAGCTCCTTTGCCCAGTAGCTTCCGAATCGTGTAACGACTGCGATTCCATTTCCCTGTAACCACTGTTCCTGGCGGGAAAGAGGCGTCAGACAACGTTGTCACCGAGCATCCCTTCTCTTTCAATGCGATAGTTCCCTTCTATTTCCTGCTGTTTCTCCAGTGTACCATAACGGTAAAAATCAATCACCTTCTGAATTGCAGGACCTGTCGGCGTTGCACCCTTCATCTGCAACCTTCCAAACAAGGACCGAACACGGCCTGGATCCGTTGTCCAGTCAATATCCATTACCGCATCTTCTCCGCTGTGTCGTCCGGGAAAATGAAATACGGAAAGCTTGCTCTGACCTATACGCGCCTGCAAACTTAACATTAAATCACGAATGCCTTCTTCTACCGCAGCCAGTTTGGGCTTCATGCTAGCACTGACGTCTATTAGCAATATAACCTGTAACGCTGTAGTTTCAGCCATATCATCCATCACTTCAACGACCCGGGCGCGTTGTGCAGGCTCCAGATCGGTTACCGTTTTGGGCTCCTTCTCTCCCAAAATTTGTGTTAACTCTCTATTAACCGCCTGCTGAATGGTCTGAACCACCGTTTTCCTTGTCATCATCTGCATCGTATGGGCAAGCTGACGTGTACCTACAATTTGGCTGATTCCACCTCCAGCTCTGGCAATATCCTCAATCTCCCGGCTACCCAACTCACCAATGGTTCCATAATCAATCACGCCAACCACATTAACCGTAATCCCCTCTTCCAGCGCTTCGGCCGCTGCCAGCACTGGACTTGGTCCTACATTGGAACAACCGTCGGTGATCAATAAGATTTGCTTCATCCGATATCCCTCCGTTATTCGTTACTCTCCAACTCTATGACTAGCATTGCCAGAATGAAGAGACTTCAAACAGAAGAATATGCAATTAACTGACGGTCCGTGGACGCTCCATCCGGTTGATGCCAGGCACACGCAGTGTGGCCCATTCAGGGCGGAAATGCTCTACTTTTCCAACAACGACGGTCATATCATCCAATATCTCATGCTGCTGATATCTTATGACACTTTCAAGCAGGCAATCGGCCAAATCTTGTGGATCATCTGTATCAATCTCTTGAATGAGCCGTTTCATCCATAACTCTTTGTTCACCGCATACCCCGGTGCATCATAGATGCCATCCGTCATCATAATGAGGATATCCCCCGGCTGAAGCTGTACCGTCACCAGATCCACTTCAATATCTTTAATAATACCGATTGGCAAATTGCTGGCCGAAACCTGAATAACCTCCTGTCCTCGTTTGATAAAACTTGGCGTCGATCCGATTTTCATAAACGTGGTCTCTGCCGTATATTCATCGATCAGCGCCATATCCACTGTTGCATACATCTCTTCAGGGGAGCGCAACATCAGAACGGAGTTCACGGATTTGATCGCCAGTTTCTCGTCCATGCCGGACTGTAGCAACTGTTCCAGTATGTTCAGCGCCGCGCTACTCTCCATGCGTGCCCGTTCTCCATTGCCCATTCCATCACTGAGTGCCACCGCAAATGTACCGTTGCCTAACTCAACCGTACTGAAGCTGTCGCCTGACATCACATCTCCCCCTTTTGCGGCGGCGGCAACACCCGTGGTAACCTCGAACGTTTTGGCTGAACCAAACGTAACGGTCGCCAATCCCTGACGAGGATCGGTCATGGTCTCATGCAAGACGGCAATATGCTCGTCCAGTACATCCGAGATCAGCGGAGCAATCATTTTCCGGCACTCATCGAATCCACGTGTATATGCATGTACAATCTCAATCTCTACATTGCCCGCTTCCAGATTGATGATCTCAATGGAGTGAATAGACAAGCCCAGTGACTCCAGTGCGTCCCGAATCTGCTCCTCCTGCTGTACCATCTCATCACTTTCCCGCTGAATTTCTTTGGCCAGGTCCTCCATGACCTGAGATACACCGGACAATTGCTCTGCAACCAGCTGCCGGCTATCGATAATTTGACGCTTCCATTGCATGTTATGTTGATGCAGTCCATACTGGGCACGCATGACTTCAAGGACCTCTTCCGGTTTCGCACATACCCTGTTCCAGTCCACTGGAATCTGCTTGCCTGAGATCTCCGGGTTTCCTTCAATCGTACTCATCACGTCCGTCATATATTTGTAGGTTTGAATAAACTTCGCATCCCAGCATTGTGTACGCTTGAAACAGCTTGCACATGTGCCCTCGGCAACCGCATTCATGAAATGGTCCATTCCACCTTCTTTCTGTACCTGCTCCCCTGCACCGGACATCTGATCAAAGCTACGTGACAGTTGACGGAATACCTGTGAGAACCGGGTTACCCGTTCTGCCGTGATATCCCGTATTCGTTTGGCATACTCATGCTGCGATTTGGTATGATCCTGCGTACCCGGTACATATTTGGATATCGCCGTCATCAGGCTTTTAGGTGTTAACATGAATAGTACGATAGCTGCACACGTCTCCCATAATGAGTTCATCACATCGCCCGGTCCGCCCAGATATATGGATAGAATGGACGAACCCAGCAGCATGCCCAGTGCAACCGCCGCACGTTTGCCTTCTCGAAGCATACCCGCCAGCATCCCGGCAAAAGCAAGCAGGCTCATCTGATACACCGCTGACATGTCAGCCAGACTCAGAATCAAGCCGGTAATGACCCCAACTGAGGCTCCAAGGGGGGCTCCGCCCACCAGCGCAAAGATTAATATGAGATAACGGGAGAGCATATGCTCGACGGATAAAGACTGAATGGTCCACCCTACGGCTCCCGTCATAACGGAAGCGAGCAATATGATCAGGCAGAGGATCTCCTCGTTCTTTAGGCTGAACTTTTTTTTGCGGTAGGTGAAGATCGGTATGGCTTGTATAAAAACAAGGGTGAGCACGAAACTTAATACCGAATCCATCGTGAGCATCAGCATCGCGTACCAGCTGAAGGATGGTCCAATCACAACCGCGAATAACTTGACCATAAATGTAGTCGTAAACACCATCGTTGGTGCATAAGATAATTCAGCACGATCATATGACTCCAGACCGCGGAAGAGCAGATAAAAGATGGCGATCTCCGATGCAACAATGAGTGGTACCGGAAACGGTGCAAAGAGACTGCCTGCGAGAAGTGCAGCGCCTACCGGAATGATGTAATCCCTGCGCATGAAAGCAATTACGGCGAAGTAAGCAATGGCAAAGGGAGATAACTCATTCAGGATCATTGCCTTTCCGAGCAGGAACCCCATAAACGTAAGCAGCAGTACCCATTTGCGGGAAGCAACCATCTGGACAGCCTTGCGGGAGCCAAGCCATTGTTTCAGACGTACCGACAGCTCCTCCCGAGCTTCCGTACCTCCTTTACCTGCTTTCATTCCCGGAAATTGAATGACATTCCACTTTTCCATCATCCTCAAGGCACCCCATTCGATTAATTTGAATTTTCGTGTTTCGTTCTCGATGGTTCTGATTATAGATAGATTAGAAGACGTAGTTTGTCAGAATAGGTGGGCAGGGTCCAAAAAGTTTACGACAAAAGAAACAAGCCTGGCGCGGTGGAGCGAAACCCCCGGCCTTATTGTGGTTTCATTCATTCTCCTACTTGATTCCGACAATCGGAATGTCTGATTTTGAACCGGAGATGGTTTGGTCTCGCCACCATTTGAGCAGGATAACTGTGGAATGCCACGGAAACCTGTCGGTAAAAAATGGTAGACGACAAATGTTCTTATGGTTTCATTTTGCCGTGCAGAAAAACTGGGGATATGGAGCTTCACCTTACAAAAAAAGCTATTCAACTACTTATCTGTGAAAGAAACGCAAAAAAACCGTTAGCCCATGGGCTAACGGTTTTACTTATATGTTTAGATCAGGTTGTGACAGATTACACACGCTTGGCTCCACGGCCTCCGCGTTTGCCTTCTGTGTTCTTCTTAAGCGAAGAGATCCGCTCTTCACTATCTTTCAGGAAGCGTGACATTTTATCCTCAAATGAAGGTTTGCCTGCTGCGGGCTTGAAAGAACGGCCTCCGCGGTCACCACGGTTAAATCCACCGCCGCCACCACCACGACCTTGGCCACCACTTGGGCCTCCGCCGCTGAATCGTTCGCGATCTCCTCCACTGCGTTCCGGTCTAGGAGCTCTCGGGGGTCTAGATTGGGTTTGTTGCTCAACCGGTTTGTCAACAGCTTGCTTAATGGAAAGTCCGATCTTGCCATCCTTGTCAACGTTGATAACCTTCACTGTAACGAGGTCATTCAGCTTCAGGTGGTCGTTGACATCTTTGACATAATTGTCGGCGATTTCCGAGATGTGAACGAGACCCGTGACACCTCCTGACAGATCCACAAATGCTCCAAAATGCGTGATTCCTGTCACCTTGCCCTCTAACTTGGTGCCCACTTCAATTGCCATAGAATAAAATGATCCTCCCTTAAAAATATACAACCCGATTTTTTGAATGCCAAAATCAATGCTGCGCTAATGTAATTATACCTTATGCCATAAACCAAGGTCAACTGAACACTACCCCATCAGAGAGCCTATTTTTTCCGGTTTAACGGCTTCAGACACACGGATAACAAACCTAGCTCGGTAATAGACCGAATTCCATCAGTTCCCTGACTCTTCAACCTGGATCGGCGTTTCCTCAGGAAGATAATATCCTTTTTTCCGTGCCAGCTGTCCTATGTATTCAGGGTCATTCAACCGGCTGACTTCGTACTTCAACTGTTCCAGCTTCTTCAACGTATCTTCCTTTGAAGCTTGCTGAGTGGCCAGATGAGAACTCTTGTCCGAAATTTGTGCAGTCTGCACAAGGAATGTATATCCTGCCCATATTACAAATACAATCATAAACGTCATCCAAAGCATGAGGCGCCTTTTTGCACCGGCAGATTTTCCTTGGTTAGTTGGAGCCTTTGATCTGCCCACAGGTGTTTTACCCATTACGGACCTCCTTAAAACCAGCGTTTCCACATCGCTGCAATTCTTGTACCCACACGGATCATGAAGCGTGGCGTTACCCAATGTTTCAGGAGCGGCCTAAACATCCAGCGGAACAACTTGCCGAAAGGTACCAAACACTGCAGCACCAGCCTGCCCAGGAATAATAGTATCGCAATTACAAAACCGAATAATACGCGAATTAACTTATAAATTCCTTTAGCCGGCATAACGATCAGGATGTTAAGGATATGTCCACACCAATGAATCAGCGTTCTTGCGAGTTTAATTAACATTACCACAAAACGCTGGGTTGTAACACTTAAAAGCCAAAAATAGAAGCAAACCCCTATAATCAGCCCCAAAAAGACATAAAACCGCAACTGTCCGTGGTTTCCGGCGTATAGCATCCGAAAAACGAACAGCGCGGAAGCAACCCAGTACAACAGATCGAGCGTGTGTATACTCCATCTCGGAAACCGCAGCTGTCCGGACAGTACCCGGTAACTGTCGTAGGCCATTCCCATCACGACCCCCGAGGTGAGCATCCACATCAATGTGATCCATTGAGTATCCGGACTCATCGGAACATCTTGCCAAACAGGCCTTTACCATTTTTGGACTGGGAACCGGGGTCCAGATATTGGAGCGAACTGACTGTGCCTTCAATGGATAACAGACCTTCCTCCAGGCTCAGGTTTTTGATATGTAAATTGTGCCCCCGGATGGTCAGATGCCCAAGTTCAGTCTGCAGCAAAAATTCCTCACTGTCGAAGCTCTCCACGTTGGAGACACCCGTCAGATCCAGCAGTTTCCGATTCTGCATGCTCAGATGATGCTGTTTGGCCTTACCGTGCTCAACCATGGCATGTACCCCTCCTTCTTACACCTAGCTTATGGATGTGGAGGTTGGAATAGAACCAGCGTTGTTGAACAAATAACCCGGCATCCAGTAAAAACAAAAACGCCCTTCCCTGTTACAGGAGGACGTTTCGATTCAACTTGCATTGAATGAATATTTAATACCAGATGTACTGTTACCAGTTCATTCCGTTATCCTTGGCGATCGGCTCTTCCTTCACCAAGGTGTAGAGGCTACTCGCCTCATCCTTCTTGGTACTCTCGGCAATTCGTTCCACCCTCACAGTGACCAGTTTCTGACCGAACTGAACCGTCAGCTCATCGCCCACTTTGACAGCGGCGCTGGGCTTAGCTTCACGTCCGTTCACCAGAACACGTCCCTGTTCAGAGACGTCCTTGGCCACAGTGCGGCGTTTGATTAGCCGGGAGACCTTCAGGAATTTATCAAGACGCATTATTTTACGGCTTCTTTAAGTTTGTTGCCTGCTTTGAATGCAGGAACAGTGGACTCAGGAATCACGATTTCATTCCCTGTTTGTGGGTTACGTCCGGTACGACCGGAACGTTTGCGGGTCTCAAAAGTGCCAAAGCCGATCAATTGTACTTTGTCTCCGCTGGCAAGTGCATCTGTAATTTCTCCCAAAAAGCCATTCAATACGGACTCAACGTCTTTTTTAGTCAAACCACTTTTGGTTGAAATGTTGTTAATCAGATCTGTTTTGTTCATTTTTAAAAGCCTCCCAAATTGAAAAAAAAGTATCTGCGATTCCTGACAATACATCGATTGCCGCTGATTCGCGTTAGGTTACTACACATGTATTCTGGCTTGGCATCTGAAATCCTGCCTTGGTCCGCGACTTTTTTTAGCTTTTTGTCGATGGTCCGCAGGCAACAGTCTAAGACCAGTACCCGAAACCATCCGTCGCTAAACACCAACCCCAGTTTACACAGATGAACACATGTTCGTATTATCATAACACACTGCATAGCATGAATGGAATAAGGTTATCTGGCTTTTCCCAGAAAATTGAACCTGTTATAATCCTGCCTTCTTCGCATCCTGCCAGAATTGCTCCATCTCTTCTACATTGCTTTCTGCTGGTGTTCTTCCCTGTTCACGCAAACGCTCTTCGATGTACTGGAACCGCCCAACGAACTTGCGGTTGGTCGCAGCAAGCGCCTCTTCCGGGTCCGTATCGATGAATCTTGCAACGTTTGCGGCTGCGAATAATAAATCACCCAGTTCGAGCTTCCGTTCTTCCGCAGACTGGCCTTGTTGCACCGCTTCTTTCAACTCCGCCAGTTCTTCCTCGATCTTGGCAAACACACCTTCAACATCATCCCAGTCAAAGCCTACTTTGGCTGCTTTCTTCTGTAACTTGTATCCCTTCATCAATGCAGGCAAGTCACGCGGTATACCATCCAGCACGGAAACCTTCTGCTGATCCTGGCCTTTGCGCTTCTTCTCCTCTGCCTTCATCTGTTCCCAGTTCTGAAGAGCTTCATTCGCATCTTCTGCCTGATTATCGCCAAACACATGTGGATGGCGGAAGATCAGCTTATCATTCAAACCTTCGATGACATCATACACATTAAATGTACCCACTTCTTCTTCCATCTGGGAGTGCAATAAAATCTGCAGCAGCAGATCACCCAGTTCTTCTTTCATATGGTCGGGGTCATCCTCGTCGATCGTCTCAATGACCTCATAGGTCTCTTCAATCAGGTTTTTGCGAATGGACTGATGCGTCTGCTCCTGATCCCATGGACAGCCACCCGGACTGCGAAGAATATTGACGATCTCATGCAAACGCGCAAAGGATCTACGACGCAAGGCATCATCGGTGTTCTTCGGTACATAGATCAGTGACAGATTGCCGTACCCTTCGATCCGGTCCAGTTCGTGCAATGGAATCTTGTGAATGACCTCCTGACCCTGCACACCCAACGCATGACCCACAAATACCGGATAATCATCCGGGTAAACCTCCATCAGGCATAGCTTCACATCCGAAGCAGTGAACACATCGTAGACTTGTCCGATCAACGTATGTAGCTGTGGTTGTACCAGTTCCGTGTTCAGGCTGCTGGCATCCAGAAGTTGAAAACCTTCGATTGGATCGAATCCAAGTCGTATAAAAGCTTCATCTAGGAAGCTCTCCCCGCCCATCACACGCAGTGAAATACCCATCTGCGGACAACGCTCTTTGAGTAGGCGCACACTTGCTTCTGCCACCATGGGATGACCCGGAACGGCATACACAACTTCGGTTCCGGCCTCACCCTTACGAGCAGCCTCTATCAGTTGGTTCGCGATCTCATCATATACTTCGGGGAAGGAGGACTTCGCCTCATAGATGGCATCAAATGATGTCATCTCCAGCCCCTCTTGCTTCAGATCATTCAATACGGGATGATCCAGGGTACGTACATACAGCCTAGCTGCATGTTTCATTTTTTTGATAATACCTACGGTCAGTTGGTCTGCATCTCCAGATCCAAGACCCACTACGGTTAAAGCTGCACTCATTACGTAAACCTCCATCCGGACTATCCTGTCCAGGCTCACTGATTCATCATGCCTGAACAGGACTAATTACACGTATTATACCAGAATCATTCGATATCCTATAATTGCATATTCGCTGTGCTGGGTGTAGAAGCACCGTGAGCATGAAGCTAGCGCAGCACACGCAGTTTGCCCAGCAGCTTGGCAAGGCGAGGCCCCAACTTGGGCACAGCCGCCAGCTCCGCGGCGGTCAGTAGCCCTGTCCGGGCCGCCGCCAGCAAGAACACGGCAGAGCCTGCGGCAATGCCCAGCAGGCTCACGCCCATCGCGGCCAGCCTGCGGTCGGCCGCGACACCCATGCCGCCGAGCACGGCTTCGGCGGCCCAGGCCGTGCCTAACGCCGCCAGACTCATGGCGGCGATCACCAGCGCCGGCTTCGCCAGGACGGCGCCAGGGGCAGGGCGCAGGGCGACAAGTCGCGCCAGCAGCGCCACATTCAAGCCAGCCGCCAACATGTAGGCGACTGCGCCTGCCAGGGCCGCGCCGCTGATGCCCAGCGCCGGCACAAGCATAACGTTCAGCAGCGCCTTGACGCCTGCGGCGGCCAGCATGCTGAACGCGGGTGCGCGCACGGCGCCGAGGCCTTGCAGCAGCGCCGCCGCAATAATGCTGACGGTGCTGCCCGCAGCCGTCAGCGCCATGTACCGCAGTGCTTCGGTGCCTGCGGCATCTCCGTACAGCATGCGGTTAATCGGCTCCGCCAGCACCGCGAGACCCGCGGATGCCGCCAGGCCGATCAACCAGAACCAGCGCAGCGCAAGGCCTGCTTGCTGCCGGACGACTTCTGGCCCGCCCTTTAACCGGGCTTCCGCCATCGCCGGAATAAACAGCACAGATAGTGACGTGGCCAGCATCGTCACCAGTTGAACCAGCGGCAATCCACGGTTATAGATGCCGAAGGAAACCATCGACTGAAGCTCATCCAGTCCTTCTCCTCGCAGCAATCGGGGCACGGTGAAGGTATCCACCAGATTCATCAGCGGTACAGCCAGCGACCCGAGACAGACGGGAATGGCGTACATGAGCAGCGTCTTGATCCACTCCCCATTGGATCGTGATCTTTCTGCCAGAGCCGGGTTAATAGCACTCACCGTTTTCTTAAGCGGCGTAACCGGTGTATTCTCCTGACGCTCATGACGATCTGATCCAACCTCTCCACTGTTACTGCTCCATTCCGAATTCAATTGCCCGTTGACCACTTCCCTGCCTTTTCGCCGGTGACGGACCATGTATCCTAACATGGTTAACAGCCCAACCATTCCACCAGCAACGGAGCCCATCATGGCACCAGCAGCAATAGTCTCAAGCGAAGCATCCCGTCTCATCAACCACAGAAGCAAAACAATCATGACGGTGACACGTATCGTCTGCTCCACCACTTGTGATACCGCTGTTGGAACCATCTGTTGTAATCCCTGAAAATATCCCCGCAGCCCTGTCATCACCGGTACGAACAATAACGCCCATGAAGCTGCACGAATCGATGGAACCACATGGCGGTTGCCAATCATGTCAGCGATCAGTGGCGCACCTGCATACATCAAGAGCGCCATTATAATTCCAATTCCCCCGAGCAGTAGGGAAGATAGTCGAATAATTCTTCTGCTCTCGTCTGGTCTTCCAAGTGCGTTCTGTTCTGCTACGAATTTGGATACGGCCAGCGGCAGCCCTGCAGCAGCAAGCGTGATAATGAGCATATATAACGGATATACCGTATTGTAGATGCCAAATACACCGTCTCCCCCCAGATTCTGCAGCGGAATCTTCTGAAAAGCACCAATGATTTTAGAGATAATGGCAGCAAGCCCAAGTATAAATGCACCCTGTAGCAGCCTTGAGCCTGTAGACGGCTGTTTCATAAGTCCCTCCCGCGTAATCCTTTTAAGCATACCCTGCTATTATAACTGCCTGGAGGCACACAGACTAACCCTCCCCCATCACAATCATCCGGATTAACTTCGTTGTCCCTTAAAATGCAAAAACTCCCGTATGCCCAAGACAGGGCACCAGGAGTTGATCTGCGGTCTATTGTTCCATTTGCTTGCCAAGGAAACCAGCAGCCGTCTCAGACATCTTCACTTCCATCTGAGACATCTTCACCGATTCATCCTTATTAAACAGGATAACCGTTCCGATGGGGTCACCACCTGAAATAATCGGCGCAATAACAAAAGAGGATAACGTCTCGTCATGATCTTTGCTAAGTTCATAAGAACCATTGTTTGTTTCCAGAATGGTCTTCCTGTTTTCCATACATCCCTCTAACAGCTGACCTACCTGCTTGTCCAAATATTCTTTCTTGGAGCCGCCTGCCACCGTGATAATGGTATCCCGGTCAGAAATCATCGTTACATGTCCTGTACTCTCATACAGGGATTCTGCATATTCTTTGGCAAAATCACCAAGTTCGCCAATTGGCGAATATTTTTTAAGGATAACTTCTCCATCACGATCCACGAAAATTTCCAGTGGATCACCTTCACGAATACGTAACGTACGGCGGATTTCTTTTGGAATGACCACACGACCAAGGTCATCTATACGGCGGACAATACCAGTAGCTTTCATTTCACATGTTGCCCCACTTTCTCGAGAAGATTTTTCAACTACTGTTCCTTAATGGGTAGAGGAAAGTCCCAGAACGTTTAGTGTGATATCTTGACCATAGTATTCATCTGTTCCCATTTCCTTATACATGCTTCGGAGAATATAGTTGTGTAACTTTCGAAGAAGGCGACCATGTACCCATACGACTTGAATATATAAAAGAAGAAGCAAGAAGGAGGTCCTAAGTCCTCCCCTTGCTTCTCTGTATGGTTGTCCATATTTACGTAGTACAAGGCATTCATTCGGGCGAATTCAACCCTGAACGTATGCTAACACAGCAATTTTACCAGCTTACTTGCTGCTTGTACCTTCATCTGTAGTTGCATCTTTGTCTGTTCCAGTCGTACCTTGGTCAGTCTTGGTATCCGTACCTGTGGAGTCATCCGTTTTTGGTTCGGTTGTTTTTTCTCCTTCAGTTCCTGTACCCGTAGTGCCTTCAGTTGTGCCTTCAGTCTTACCTTCTTCAGCTTTTTCTGTTTTTGGCAGTTTAACTTCTTTTACGATTTTGTCCAATTCATTTTGCATGAACGTATCGATTTCGGCTGCAGCCAATTGGCTCTTCAGACTTTCTTTTTGTTCAGCCGTCAATTTGGCAAAGTCAGCTTCAGTACGAGCTTCCACTTTCATGACGTGGTAACCGTACTCTGTCTCTACTGGATCACTGATCTTATTCAGTGGCAATGTTTTTGCAGCTTCCTTAAATGCTTCCACCCAGCTACCTACAGGTGTATTTTCATACAGTCCACCCTTTTCAGCAGAACCTGGATCTTCGGAATATTTTTTTGCAATTTCAGCAAAATCCGCTCCGCCATCCAACTTGGTTTTTACTTCTTTTGCAATTTTAAGTGCATCTTCTTTTTTACGCTCTTTTTGCGTTTTTGGATCTGTGAAGTTAATCAGCACGTGACGAACGGAAGCCGTTGTGAACTGATCTTTGTTTTTCTCAAACTCAGCCTTGATTGCATCATCCGTAACGCCTGTTTCTTTATCTTTGATTACTGTCATGATCCGAGTCATGTAGTCTTTAATGTTGTCGTCAGTCAGTTTCTGAGCTTTGAGCATTTCTGTCCATTGATCTGCCTGAACAGAAGCTTTCATTTTATCGAATTGCTCAGTTGCCGCTTTTGTACCTGCTGTTTTGGCTTCTTCACTTGCTTTGCCACTCAGATATTCATAAGCAACTTCCTGTTTTACCAGATACTCTTTGAAATCGTCCATATCCATCATTTGTGCATACTCCGGATAGAGGAATTTCATGACACGTTGCTCCATATCGAATTCATTGGCTGTAATAGTACCACCATCATACGTAGCGACTACAGCACTTGTATCCGTGGATTCAGGTGTTTTTGCTTCTTCCTTCTTGCCACATGCAGCAAGCAGTGATAAGGATAGTACTGCAACCATGCTCACAGACAGTACTTTTCCTACTTTTTTATACTTTGGTAACATCCTTTAGTTCCCCCTTTGATTTAAAAGCAGTTTTCATGGACTCCAGAATTTTCTCTACCAGCTCCATCAGTTGCTTATCCCCAAGCCCCTTGCCTTTAGCGTGAATCAGCATATGGGGTCCTTGTTCAAATTGTACACGTCTTTCGAACTGATTTCCAATGTGCGCGATTTTCGAGAGTTCAAAGGCATGTTCACGCCCTTCATAGAACTTCACGGTAATGTCCTCACCACGTTGGGAAATGGACTCAATACCGTAGATTTTGCCGTATACTTTCATCCGCGCAACAGCCAGCAAGTTAATGACGGCTTCCGGAAGATCACCGAATCGGTCAACCAATTCGTCTTCCAACTCCATCGCATCGTCGAAGGAGGCAATGACCGCCACTTTTTTGTATATCTCAATCTTCTGAATACTGTCATAGATATAATCGGACGGCAAGTAGGCATCGATACTGAGATCCAGGGTTGTGTTCCACTGATCTGAAGGTACCGGCTCCTCGCCAAGCATCGTAACTTTGCGTTTGTTGATCTCCTCCGCAAGCATCTGGGAATACAGATCAAACCCGACGGAAGCGATGAAACCATGCTGCTCCGCTCCTAGCAGATTTCCCGCCCCACGAATCGACAAGTCACGCATGGCGATTTTGAATCCCGAACCCAGTTCAGTGAATTCTTTGATTGATTGCAGACGTTTCTCAGCAACTTCTGTAAGCACTTTATCCCGTTGGTACGTAAAATAGGCATACGCAATACGGTTGGAACGACCCACACGTCCGCGCAGCTGATACAGCTGGGAAAGCCCCATTTTATCCGCATCATGTACGATCAGTGTATTTACGTTCGGAATATCTACCCCGGTCTCGATGATACTTGTGCTCACAAGCACGTCATATTCACCATCCAGGAAGTCCAGAATCGTTTTCTCCAGCTCTGTTTCCGACATCTGACCATGTCCTACACCAACTTTGGCTTCAGGCACAAGTTCAGAAATTTCGGCTGCCATCTCCTGGATTCCCTGAACACGGTTGTAGAGGTAATACACTTGCCCACCACGGGCAAGCTCACGCTCAATGGCTTCACGTACAAGCGCCTGGCTGTGTTCAACCACATAGGTCTGCACCGGGAAACGATTCTCTGGTGGAGTCTCGATAACGGACAGATCACGCACACCCAGCATGGACATATGAAGCGTCCGCGGAATCGGCGTTGCCGTCAGTGTCAGCACATCCACATTGGTTTTCAGCTTCTTCAGTTTTTCCTTATGGGTTACACCGAAGCGCTGTTCTTCATCAACAATGAGCAGTCCCAGGTCCTTGAACACCAGATCCTGCGACAGCAATCGATGCGTCCCGATAACAATATCCACTGTGCCTGCCTTGATGCCTTTGGCTGTTTCATTCTGCTCTTTACGGGAACGGAAACGGCTAAGCACATGAATGTTGAACGGATAACCGGAGAAGCGCTCACGGAACGTCTCAAAATGCTGCTGTGCCAAAATAGTTGTTGGCACGAGGACAGCCACCTGTTTGCCTTCAATAGCTGCTTTAAATGCAGCCCGAATAGCCACCTCGGTTTTGCCGTAACCAACATCCCCACACAATAAACGATCCATTGGACGGTTTTGTTCCATGTCCTTTTTGATTTCTTCGATCGCACGCACCTGATCACGTGTCTCATCGTAAGGGAACATATCCTCAAACTCCTGTTGCTCCGCAGAATCCTTGTCGAATCCAAACCCTTTGGAGGTCTGACGCTCTGCATACAGCTTAATCAGATCATCAGCAATATCCTGTACAGATGTGCGGACTTTATTTTTAACCCGTGTCCACTCATTGCCGCCCAGCTTGTATATTTTCGGTTCTTTCTCTTCGGAACCAACATATTTCTGAATCAGATCGATCTGCTCAATAGGTACAGACAGTTTGTCTCCACCCGCATAGAGAATATGCATGTAGTCCTTATGAATACCGCCAACCTCGAGGGTGCCGATCCCTAGGTACTTACCAATCCCGTGGTTCTGGTGAACGACATAATCGCCCACTTTTAGCTCGCTATAGGATTTGATCCGTTCAGCATTATCTACATTCCGAATCGGTTTGCGTACTTTACGCTGTTTTTGCGAGAACATCTCGCCCTCGGTCACAACAGCCAAATGAATGGACGGCATTTCAAATCCCGTTTGCAAATTACCGATCATCATCTCTGGCTCTGGAATATCATAGTCCATCAGTACCCGGCGCATCCGCTCGAGTCGCTCCTCACCGTTCGCCAGCATGAGCACTTTGACTCCGGCCTTCTGCCAACGCTCCATCTCTGCCTTCAGTACGTTCATCTGTCCATGGAAATCCTGCATGCCACGACTGATGAAGTTCAGAATGTTCTGTGGTTGGGTGTGTGGAACTTGGCGCAAAAAGATCGACATAAACAGCGTCTGGAATGGACGCTCATACAAGAGTTCATCACCGTCTGCGGATAATGGAAGATCCGGAAGTGTTTTCCCGTTTTGCATCAAATGCAGGTTCCACTCTGATTCATCACGGTCCAGCTGTTTTGATGTCTCCGATAGTCTGGCAGGCTCATCAAGAACCAGCAGGGTATCTTCTGGCATATAGTCGTAGATCGTTTTGTTCTCCGGATAGAGCGGAGAAATATATTTATACATTTCGGAGAAATACACGTGTTCCCGCAAAAGCTCGATCTCCCGGTGAATTTCCTCACGAAGACGCAGCTTCGCCTGCCGGTCTGTCATTTTCTCCAGTTGTTGCTCCAGCAAAAGAGCAGCCGCATCGGCAGCCTTTTCCATACGTTCACGATCTGCAATTAACTCCTTGCATGGTAAAACCGTAATTTCTTCAATCCGTTCAATCGAACGCTGATCCGCTGGATCAAATGTCCGAATGGAGTCGATCTCATCATCAAATAACTCCACCCGATATGCGATCGATGAAGTAACCGGATAGAAGTCGATGATACCTCCGCGTACACTCATCTCACCACGAGATTCCACGCGTTCCACACGCTCGTATCCGAGCTTTACCATCTCCAGTAGGAAGGAGTCCAGTTGAAGTGTGTTACCCTGTTTGATCAAAATTCGAGCATTGGCCATCACTTCCGGAAGCGGAACATAACGTCTTACCCCGGAAAAAGGAATAACAACAACGCCCCTGAATCCCTGGGCGCAGCGGACCAACACATCAATACGCTGACCCAATGTTTCCGGGCTGGAAACAGCAGCTTCCGCAGCGACAAGTTCGTTGGCAGGATAGATTAACACCTGATCAGGTGAAAGCGCTTCCTGTAAATCTTCTGCAATTTTTTGAGCTGAAAACATATTATGTGTTACTACGAGCAATGGTCGGTTCATTTCCTGATGCAGAGCAGCCAGCATAATCTGACGCGCCGATCCGGATAGACCCGAAACCAATTGTTCCTTCATGCCGGATTTGATTCCGGCTGTAATGGACCCGAAGTCCGGATCTTTGGAAAAAGCCTGTATAAGTGCTTGTAACAAAAGGGGCACCTCTCTTATAACTTACTTGATTATCTCACGCATACGCGTAGCATCACTATTAAAATGGATACAAATTCCTTTTTGTCCTGTTTCATCATATCGGATTACTCGCAACATTGCCACATCTGTTGATGCGGCTGAGCCTGATTTCGAGATAGCCATGACTTTCATGCCAACTGAAAAGAAGCCTCAGCAGGCTGCCAAGGCTATAAAAGGTGGAGCGTTATTACGCAACCGCCCTCAACTGTCATTCGATCCTGTACAGGCGATGTCTACTGAAGCGGACTCGCGAGCAGGCTAAGCTCCGGATTGTGCTCCAGGGCTTCCTTACAGTAATCACATGTAATCCGAACGGTAATGTCACCACCGGAATTATACGCTATTATATCCCTCCGCTCGTCGGGGGTCAAGAAATGAAAGCCAAGCTCTACTTCCGTTATCCGGGCAGAATCGATTCGTCCAATAAAGGTACGGCAATGCCTACATACGTAATTCACTGACATGTTTATGCCTCCTGAACATGGTTTATACATCCAGTATGTCCAGTATGGCTGAATCGAACCCGTCTTTTATGATCATTTTACCAGTATGTCTTACAAAATTAACCGTTAAACTTCGCCATTGTTTGTTCAAACGTATGAGTCAAGCTATGCTCCAGAGCATCACATGTTTGCTCAATGGTCTGATCCAGGGCTTCCTTTTCTTTCTTCATGAATGTCGACAGTACATAATCAACAATGGCATGTCCTGGTTCAGGCCGGGATATTCCCATGCGTACCCGGTTAAACTGCTGTGTACCGGTATGCTGAATAATGGACTTGATCCCATTATGTCCGCCTGCACTACCTTGGTAACGCAATCTGACTTTGCCAATCTCTGTATCCATGTCGTCGTACACAACAATCAGATCTTCAAGACTAACTTTATAAAAATCCATATATGCTCGAACCGATTCACCAGACAAGTTCATATAGGTCATTGGTTTGATCAGTACGGTTTTCACACCGCCAATATTACCTTCTCCAATCAGCGCCTTACATTTACTCTGTGTGATGGAGATATTATGACGATCAGCCAACCGATCCAGTGCCATAAAACCGATATTATGACGGGTTTTGGCATAGTTCGAGCCTGGATTTCCAAGTCCGACAATCCACTTCATCTTGTTCCCTCCTTCGGATTAGCCTGAGGTGAGGCATAGACTTCGAATCTTATATTTCATATAATATCAGGAAAGTAAAGATCGATTTACTGTAGTATTTACAGTTCATATTTTATCGACCCAGGAAGGTGAGCGGGTTTTGCGCGAAGACAATGGACAACTGACTCAACATAGCGATTTTATCTATCATCTCGAATATCACGTACCTGTACAGGTATACGACCGCGACACCCATATTGAGATTGGTCTAATCACACGTTTCGATAATCAATTCGTCGAAATTGCCGACACGCTTTTTCATCGGCGTCGTTTCCGATTTATCTCCCGCCCCGGGTATTAACCATATAAGATGAACGAACCATTTTACACTGGATCACTGCGCGTGCAGAAACATCTTCCGATCGCTGTTAAGTCGAAGCATATGCTTCCGAAGCAGCTTTCTTTCAGAAATCTTTTAACTTCACTTCTTCAGATCTTTTCTGCCCTCTCCGTTATTGTGTAAAGTAGTAGTTCAAATTATATGGACTGACCAGCGTCTGCTTCACTATTAATAAAAACGGCACGCCGACAGGGGTTACATTTTCCATTGAACCGGAAAACGTAACCCCTCTACTACTTTATGCAGACATCCTTATTCAATTTCAAACAGCTTGCTGATTGACAATTCCTCATGAACCCGGATAATCGCTTCTCCGAGCAAAGGCGCTACAGACAACACTTTGAGTTTGCTTGTCGGATTAGCATGCGTAATTGGAATGGTATCCGTTACGATAACTTCCTTCAATGGTGCATTCTCCAAACGTTCCATCGCAGGTCCGGACAATACCGGGTGAGTACAGCACGCGTATACTTCTTTTACGCCGCCTTCCATCAGAGCATTCGCTCCCAGTACAATCGTTCCCGCCGTGTCAATAATGTCATCGATCAGGATGGCTGTTTTACCCTCGATGTTACCGATAATGTTCATCACTTCGCTCACATTTGGCTCAGGACGACGTTTATCGATAATCGCCAGGGGTGCATTCAGGAAATCAGCCAATTTACGTGCACGCACTACGCCACCGTGGTCAGGCGACACGACAACTGGATTTTCGATCTGTTTCGACCGGAAATATTGAGCCAGAATTGGCACGCCGAGCAAATGGTCAACCGGAATGTCGAAGAATCCCTGAATTTGCATTGCATGCAAGTCCATCGCGATGACACGGGTTGCACCCGCTTTTTCAATAAGGTTAGCAACCAGTTTCGCTGTAATCGGGTCACGTGAACGTGCCTTGCGATCCTGTCTTGCATAGCCATAGTAAGGAATAACGACGTTAATCGTCTTGGCAGATGCCCGTTTGAGTGCATCAATCATAACGAGCATTTCCATCAGGTTATCATTAACCGGCAAGCAAGTGGACTGCACGATATAAACGTGACAACCCCGAACACTCTCGGAGAGTTTCACTTGAATCTCGCCATCACTAAAGCTGGTTGTGTGAGATTCACCCATAGGGATCCCGATATAATCAGCAATTTGATGGGCAAGCTTGGGGTTAGAATTGCAAGTAAATATTTTTAATTTCGAATCAAAATAAGTCATAAAATAAAAACCCTCCGTGCTGGTTCATTGGAATCAATAAGCGTCTGCGACATGTCGGCACCTCCCCGATCTTCGGGAGGCAATCTTGTTATCAAAACCCCTTATTGGGGTTTGGCATTTTGTTTCTTGGCTTTGGCACGTCCGCGAATCTTCTCCGCATAACCAGGTTTATTCTCCTGACGTGGACGAGCAATAGCCAGATCATTCTCGGGAACGGAATGGGTAACGGTGGAGCCAGCAACCACATAAGCGCCTTTTCCTACCGTAATCGGTGCAATCAGATTGACGTTGCTGCCTACAAAAGCATCATCTTCAATCGTTGTCACAGCTTTATTATAACCATCATAATTGACAGTTATTGCCCCGCATCCAACATTTACGTTTTTCCCTACTTTGGCATCTCCGATATAGCTGAGATGAGATACTTTGGAACCTTCATCAATTGTAGCATTTTTCACTTCAACAAAGTCACCAATTTTTACGTTGCGACCCAGTTTAGTCCCTGGACGCAAATTAGCAAATGGACCTACCGTTGCATCAGAACCAACCTCGGCATTGGATACTACCGAATGTTTAATCGTAACTCCGTCCTGAATAATGCTGTCTTCCACATCTGCCTGAGGACCAATATGACATGCTTCACCGATGGAAGTTGTGCCTTTGAGAATCGTCCCCGGATACAAAACTGTATCTGATCCAATCGTAACATCCGCTCCGATATATGTCGATGACGGATCAATGATTGTAACACCGTTCAACATATGGCGTACGGCAAGACGTTCACGCATGAAGGCTTCGGCTTGCGAAAGTGCAAGTCGGTCATTAACCCCGATGGATTCTGCGATGTCATCCGACATGTAAGCTTCAACCACTTCTCCATCATTGCGGAAAATGCCAACTACGTCTGTGAGATAATACTCTCCCTGAGCGTTCTGGTTCGTCACTTTTTCCAAGGCAGCGAACAATTTTGCATTATCAAAACAGTATGTGCCTGTGTTAATCTCATTCACAGCATCTTCCTGCTCTGTGCAATCCTTTTGTTCCACAATCCGTTGTACAGATCCATCTTCTCCGCGAATGACGCGGCCATAACCTTTGGGATTGTCCAACTGAGCCGTAAGAACTGTGGCTGCTGCTCCGCTGCTCTCATGCAGCTTCATCAGACCTTCCAACGTCTCACTGGTCACAAGCGGTGTATCTCCACAGACCACAATTGTAGAACCTGTCTCGCCGCCAAGCAAAGATTTAACCTGCTTCACTGCATGACCTGTACCCAGTTGTTCTGCCTGGAGTGCATACTCTGCTCTGGAACCCAAAAATGACTGCACCGCTTCGGCACCATGACCGACTACAACTACACTGCGTTCAACGCCTGCGCTGAGTGCTGCATCCAGCACATGTCCAACCATAGGTTTACCGCATACGGGATGCAGTACTTTGTACAATTTTGATTTCATTCGTTTTCCTTGCCCTGCGGCAAGAACGATTGCCATTCGTTTCAAAATTAACGACCTCCTGTTCTGAAAATCCCATTGAAATGCATTGCTGATCTATATCCAATGAGTATCGTTCAGCCGGCTTCAAGCCGGTCCTGTTCATCGCCTGCTGTCTCTGTAATCACACGTAACAACGCGGACACCAACGAATCGTGACCTATATGTATACGCCGTGTACCTGCGAGCTTAACCGAATCCCAATGATTCCTAAGATGCCGCCCTGCCACCAAGCGCACGATGCGCTTTTTGTTCTCTGCTAATAAACTCAATACTGAATATATCTTATTCCGGTCAAAAAGAAAAGAGAGCCATAAGACATGGCTCTCTTTTCCTTCGAACCCCAATAATGTTCTCAGGCACCTTCTTCAATGACTTCTTCCTCAGTTGCCGCACGATCGTATTCAGTCAAAACTGCTGCCTGAATCTTCTCACGCGTACCAGAAGAGATCGGGTGGGCGATATCACGGAACTCTCCATCAGGAGTACGTTTGCTCGGCATAGCAACAAACATTCCGTTGTTACCATCAATGACACGAATGTCATGAACGACGAATTCGTTATCGATGGTAATGGATGCGATAGCCTTCATTCTCCCCTCCGAGTTAACACGGCGGAGTCTGACATCCGTAATTTGCATGTGTGTGTTCACCACCTTTTTCCATCAGAACTTGGTGTATAATTCCACACAGCATATACGAACTCCTTCTTTTTATAACCACAAAAATTTCCTAATTTCAGGAATTTTTTTATTTAATACACAATTCGACAACGTTAGTGCCAGGTCGATGGAAAAGACCTTTTAACGACATAACATTCGTCATCTTTCTACAGGTCAAAATAGTTGCCAGGCTTGACGGAAATCTGTCTGCTCTTGGCATCAACCGCTGTCAGTTTCGCCAGAGATACGTAATCTGTTAACAGGCGTTCTTCTGAATCTACAGAACCAGATTCCACCAGTACCCCTACCCCGGCTACTGTAGCATTAAACTCGGCCAAAAGATCGATCATTCCTTGCACCGTACCCCCGGCCTTCATGAAGTCATCCACAATAAGTACCCTGGAATGCTCACGCATCGCCCTGCGGGACAGGGACATGGTATGCAGACTTTTGTGGGACCCGGATACATAATTGATACTTACGGCCGATCCTTCTGTAGCCTGATGGTCCCTGCGTACGAGCACGACAGGCAGGTTGAGCTGAGCACCGGTCGCATAAGCCAGTGGAATTCCTTTGGTTTCAACCGTCATAACCACATCAATATTCATATTGCCAAAGGCCGTTGCAAAAATCTTGCCGGCTTCATTCATCAATGCGGGCTGACCAAGCAAGTCGGACATGTACAGGTATTCTCCAGGCAAGATCCGATCAGGTTGCGCGAGCTGGGTCGAGAGCCGCTCCGCAAATGCCAATGCCAGTTCTCGGGATACCTTCGGAATCCATCTTACTCCCCCGGCTGCTCCAGCCAGTGTATGCAGTTCTCCTGACCCACCTTCTTCGAACACTTCCTTGATAATCGCCAAATCTTCACTAATTGAAGACTTTGCGGCACCATAACGTTCGGCAAATGTGGTCAACGGAATAACCGTATGCGGTCTGGACAATAAGTATTGCGTCATTTCAACCAGCCTTGCGCTTCGTTTTAACTTCTTCACAGAGATCCATCCTCACGATCACGGAAACATCCAAATCCGAATAATTATTTAAGAATATAACACCTTTATACGTGTTTGTACATTATAAAAGCGAATTTTACGTTAACATACGTACAGCATACACTTCTTTACAGAACCCACGCAGACCATTGTATATCCGGGCAACCTTGGATTCTTTGGAAACCAGACCAAATACCGTTGGACCGCTACCAGACATTAACACGCCGTCTGCACCCAATCGAATCATGGCATCCTTCAGATGCTGAACTTCCGGATACAGCTTCAACGTTACATCTTCAAGCACATTGCCCATCTGGTCACAGACTTCCGTAAATGATTGATTGCGAATAGCCTGCTCCATTTTAGCTGCACTCGGATGACGAACAATCTTGTCACTGCGGAACCTTCCGTACACATCGGCTGTAGACACATTAATCGGAGGCTTGGCCAGAATTACCCAGCATTGCGGCGGATTAGGAATGGGAGTTAACTTCTCACCACGGCCTGTAGCGAGTGCAG
The DNA here is from genome assembly GCF_037975265.1 of Paenibacillus sp. FSL P4-0176. Taxonomy (NCBI): domain Bacteria; kingdom Bacillati; phylum Bacillota; class Bacilli; order Caryophanales; family Paenibacillaceae; genus Paenibacillus; species Paenibacillus sp. FSL P4-0176. The sequence goes on along the minus strand of NZ_CP150242.1, from coordinate 38,807 downwards.
TCCCTCCTGTGATACAGAATGGAACATCCGACCCGAGTTCAGCTCCAAGCTCCTGCAGTTCGTGATCCGGTATATTCAACCGCCACAGACGGTTCAATCCACGCAGCGTTGCTGCTGCATCACTGCTGCCGCCGGCAAGACCAGCTGCAACTGGAATCTTTTTATCCAGATGAATATGGACGCCCGTACGCACGTTATAGCGCTCCTTAATGAGTCTGGCTGCCTGGAAAGCCAGATTCTTCTCGTCGAGCGGGATATAACCTGCCTGACTGGAGATGAAAATAGTATCTCGCGGCAGCTCCGACATTTCCAGCCGATCAGCTAGATCGACCATGGTCATGATCATTTCAACTTCATGGAATCCATCGCTTCTTTTATGTAAAACGTCCAGCATCAAATTAATTTTAGCAGGCGCTTTTTCGTAAATTTTCAAGGCGTTCACCCGTCCTCACCTTTTCCCTAAGACAACTTAACATATTATATCAAAATGGGGCTGTCAAGTCATTTGTATTCCGCATCTAAGGGGAAAAAGCGGGGTTATTCCTGACGGATTTCCCCGCTTTTCAGTCTGCTTGAACCGGATTAAGATTTGCGGGCAGCCTGCTCAGCAAGTTGAATGGCTCTTTTCACCATGTTTCCTGCATCCTTGGCTTTAATTCCGCCCCAACCTTCCTGTTGCACCGTATCATAGAAGCCCAGGTCTTTCGCGAGCTCATTCTTCAGATCCTCTGACATGACACTTCTTCTTCTGCGACTCATGAACCATCCTCCTCCAAAGTATCCTTCATAATGTGATGAGTTCGTTGTTCGTTCACGTTTTTAACATTTTGTCACCAGGCCATATTCAGTTTCCTGCATTGCTTAAGAAACTGTCCCTTCACCTGTCCATATAGTATGCCGCGACCGTTCCTCGCTCATTCCTGAGTATGTATGGGTTACGTTAGAGGGAGAATTGGTGTTTAAAGAAAACAAAAAAGCGATCCGCCTTGTGGGGCGAATCGCCTGTAAATCGATACTTACGTCTCCATATAGGAGCTATGCGTCTGGCTGCCCGGGTCATAAACCATGACTTCCACCGATTCCGTAAGTATATCCGCATAACTATAAGATACTCGCTTGAAGGTTTCTTGCTCCTCATCAAGCTTAACAATAAAAACAGAAGGGTACGTTTCTTCCAATACACCCGTACGCTCAATGGTCTTACGGCGGCCACCATTAGCCCGCAACATAATTTTCTGACCAATATGTGCATCGAGATTGCGTTTGATATCCAACAGCGTGTTTTTAGCCATTGTCGACGACCACCTCTTTTCTTGTCCATTATACCGGATTTTACAGTCATTGTCAAATCAAAACTAATTATTATATCAGCATCAAAAAGTTGTTGTCAATGAATTTTTTTGCAAACAAAAAAAGCCCCAAATTGGGACTTTAAATGGCCTACATCAGACTGCCGACGGGTTTACTTTTAGCGTAGATAAATCATTCAGCCCAGGCAGACCTACCCGGTAACTCCCCCGTGTCTCGACACCACCCACACCCTGGCTACCACTGATGGTATTGTGCAGAACATCACTCATGTTGACCGTATCGCGCACAGAAGTAAAGGAGGCCTTGGCTGCCACATAGACCGGATCAAGTGCATGAATGAGAATTCTGCCTGGGGAACTGGCAAAGTTCGCTCCAGCGCGCAACAGTGCCTCAAAATGGGACTGACAGGCCCCTGCAACAATAGTGAGGGCGTCCAGATGGCGTTCATATTGTCTGGCCACCTGAATGGCCGATACAAAATTTTGCGAGTTCTTGTAGCTACCAAGACTATATAAGTCATAGGGCTGACGTGTCTTTAACACCCCATCATGACCCGTAATAACTACGATATCCGGACGTACTTTGGGTAATAAGCGGTATAAGGTATCTGCCATTGCCGATTCATGGACATACTGTCCCTCTGCGGGTACACGAAGTTGCTCATAGAGATCCATACTTTTTTTCAAATAGTTCGGATCTCCATCCAGATGAAGCACCTTTCCAGGCATTTCAAAATAAGCCGGTTCCTGCTGGGCAGACCAATCCTGTACCAGACCTTCACGATTCCGCTCAGCCTGTTCCATACGATTCTGTTGCAGACGGGACAGGGTCTGATGTGCTTTAATATGCGCCTGTCTGGTCTTGGCGCTTTGTGGTTCGTAGGGAACCTGTATCAAATCGTCCACCGGGGAATCGGCAATCAGCCGGAACTCAGTCCCTTTAATGACCGCAGCATCCAACTGGAGGCCTTCCACCCGAAAAGTCACATCGCCGCCGTATGACTTCCGAACGACCAAGTCTCCGATATTCATCAACGTAATCACCTCTACCCCATCGTATGGGCAAAGACCCGGTTTGGTTCATTCAAATTTTACAGCGCTGCACGTACCCCAGCTTCCCACATTACGGTGCTGAGTGTGGCATACTCTTGCAGACTCAATGTCTCTCCACGCCGGGACGGTTGAATACCTGCCTGCTCCAGCAGAATGTCTGCCTGTTCCCGGTTCTCCTTTGTGAAGAAACGTGCCTTCAAGTTGTTTGAGATTGTTTTTCTCCGCTGAGCAAAAGAAGCCTGTACCACTTCGAAGTAGTGTGCTTCATCCGGAATCTCCACTGGCGGCTGCTCACGCACTTTCAGCTTAATGACAGCTGATTCCACATTAGGTTGCGGAATGAAGACCGTAGGAGGCACAATACACACAAGTTCCGGCATACTGTAGTACTGAACTGCGATGCTTAGACTACCGTAATCTTTTGATCCTGGTGCAGCAGCCATGCGTTCAGCCACTTCTTTTTGGATCATGACAACAATGCTGTCTACCGGCAGCTTCTCTTCCAGCAGTTTCATCATGATTGGAGTCGTTACATAATAAGGCAGGTTAGCCACGACACTGACTTTGTCCACGGATGCAAAATCCGTATTAAACAACTCAGCCAGATCAAGCTTCAACACATCCCCATGATGAACACGTACATTCGAATAAGGCTGCATCACCTCTCCCAGGATTGGGATTAAGCGCTGATCAATCTCTACGGCTGTGACGGGACCGGCTACCCGAGCCAGCCGCTCCGTGAGGGCTCCAATACCCGGCCCGATCTCCAGTGCGCCCTTGGACTCGTCCAGATCGGCTGCATTAACGATTTTATTCAGTATATTTTGATCGATCAGAAAGTTCTGACCCAGACTTTTCTTAAATGAGAATCCGTGCCTTTGAATAATCTCTTTCGTACGCTTGGGCGTTGCAATTTCAATCGTCTCTTCCATGTTCTTCATATGCTCACAATCCTTCACGTTCAATTTGCGCTAATGCTGTAGAGAATTCTTCCCGTGTAATCTGAAATACACTGAGGCGTTTGTGGAACTGCTTACCGTTACAATAACCGATGCCCAGCAGATTGCCCATCTCCATACGACGTGCAGCAGCCTGCGGATGCACAATAAGTCCTGCCGCGATCAGATCTTCCCAATCGATCAGGCTCGGAGCACCTTCGTATGAAGTATGTACGCGCGCCAACGCATGACGGATCGCCTCGGGTGAGGCATTCTCCACCCCAATGTCCCCTTTGCGCGTTGCATCGGCTTCCGGAATGAAGGCATGTTTGCAGCCAGGGACCTTGTTCGCAATAATTTTACGAATGCGTTCGCCAGCATGATCCGGATCTGTCAGTACAATGACTCCCCGTCTCTCCTGAGCAAGCGCAATCCGCTTCAGAATGCGTTGGTTGATGGCTGATCCACCTGTTTCTATGGTATCGGCTTCCACGGCCCGACGGATAGCTACCGTATCGTCACGGCCTTCCACCACAATGACTTCTTTTATCATGTTCCATTTCTTCCTTTCTAACGCAAAAAGAAGAGGAATATCCTCTTCTCTGCCAAACGGCGGGGGAGACTGAATTCAGACTCCTCCGCCGCATATTCCGCATGAATCATTCATGCAACTATTTTATAGCATTCCCATTTCAAAGTAAAACGATTTTAGTTCGCTTCCGGCTTCACCGGACCGATCACGTAGACCGTCTTGCCTTTCTTACGTCCAAAATTCAGGGCATGCTTCACACTGTCATAATACACATCAATTTTGTTGCCTTTAATGGCACCGCCTGTATCTTCCGCACGACGGAATCCCAGACCTTCGATATATACCCACCAGCCAATTGGAATGACTTTGGGATCAACCGCAATGGTGCGTCCTTCCGTTACACGAGTACCGGAAGCTGTTTTAGTTCCAATGCCAGGCTCTTCGGAAGAGTAAGCAGTCATGGATACATTTTTAAGTACTTTGGAGTATTTAAAAGAAGTCCCGGATACGGTAATCACTTTGCTGCCCGAGGCAGATGTTTTCTTCGAGTTCGTTGTTGTAGCCTTTTTGGTTGTTGAAGTTTGAGCCGATACGGTCTGAATCTCAGGTTCTTTCACGACCGGTTTTGCTTTTGTGCCGACAGCGATCACTTTATCTACACGATTATTAGCGACAGATTTGCCGACCATTTTTTTGGAGACCAATTCTCCATCCTGAAATACCTTTTCGATATGCTGTACAATTGTGCCTTCTTTGCCGTTCACAACGACACGGTTATCCCCTTTGTACAAGCTAGGGTCAGCCGTTTTAATGACTTTGTAAGCGATCGGTTGCTCTACTTCCACTGTACGCTTTGTTACGCGCACTACACGGATCTTCATCTCCGCTTTGATCGCAGTTCCAAGCGCCGGATACACTTTATCATTACTTTCAACTTGAATACCTGATTTTTGAATTGCATCTTCTACCGATGAATCGGTTGTATACAGAGTCTTGGTGTCTCCGTCTGCCGTAATGTTAACTGGAACGGCCCGCTCAATAACGATTCGGTCTCCATCTGTAATCGCCCCATTCATGGACATGGATACCTTATCGTGAGGGCTGACTGTGATCGACTGCTCCTCCAGCATTTCCTGAAGCATTCCTGTACGAGTCTCTACCACCTGAGCTTTGCCATCAATAACCAGTGAAATTTGTTTCCCGGCCTGACCGTAAACGACTAACAAGATCATGATTGTAAGCGCAATTGAGAAAATCGCGATCAATGCCATTTGACGCATGTTCTCATGCTTCCACCGCAACGCGAAAGACTTACTGGATGATCGTGACTCATGGGTCTCTTCTGGTTGGAATGTGCCCACTTCTCCGTCCTCCTTCATAGCCTCGCCGTCTAAAGTAATGCATGATGTCTTTGACGTGACTATACCAAATTTTCTACAGAACACAGATTGGACCAACATAATCCGGTTCTGCACCATGAATCAATCTTCGCAACATGATGTCATCCTCCTGAATACCTACCGTATGATGACAATATTTCTTTTATTCAAAAACAAAAAAGCCAAAGAAAGAGTGTAAGAGGAACTCTTTCGTGGCTTCCGAATGATTTTGAATATCGGAAATTCATGCACGAGGTTGCCTCTCTTTTTCCGCTTGCGAGGTTAGCTGTCGGGTTCGGGCGAAAGAGAGCCGCCCTATCTTGGGTCACCCGCTCATGGCGGACGCCCTTGAATTCACCCCGAGACCCAAAGAAGAAATCAAATACGGCTTCGCAGTTCCCTTCGCTGCTTTTGGGTCAGCGAACGTTGCGCATCGGCCAAATACACCGATGTTTAAGCCCTATTGGTTCCCCCGCTCTCCGATAACGGAGACTCAGCGAGACTGATTCATGAAAGTAATGTTGTTTCATCGGAAAGTGTCCCTTTGTTCATCCCCCGAACATCTGTCCAATTTTCCGCACAACAATTCACTGAAAAGATGATATCCTGTTTTGATGCATGTTGTAAAGCGTTGATCAAGTACGTTTTTCTGAATATTTGGTTAAAATATTGTAATATTCTTGATTTATTTGGATCAAAGGGCAAATTACCTCCGCTTACCTGCCTTTTTCACCTCATTTGCTCGTTTTTTTAACGAATCCCAAATCGTTCCATGGCATTTTTGGTTGTTATTGCAGCAATTTCCTCCACCGAAATGCCTTTAATTTCCGCAGCTGCCTCTGCAACCAGACGTACATGCGCTGTCTCATTTCGCTTCCCACGATAAGGGTGCGGTGTCAAATATGGAGCATCTGTTTCAATGAAAAACCGGTCCATAGGAACCTTCTCCAGCACCTCTTTGGGTTGCTTTGCATTTTTGAATGTGATCGGTCCTCCGAAGGAGAGATGGAAGCCCATATCGAGACAACTTTTTGCTGTTTCCCAACTGCCCGAGAACGAGTGCATCACACCACCAACTTCACCCGCCTTCTCTTCACGCAAAATTCTTATGATATCCTCATGTGCATCCCGATTATGGATGACAATTGGCATGTTCACTTCACGCGCCAAAGCAATTTGTTGTCGTAATACGCGATGTTGTATCTCTTTTGGTGAAGTATCCCAGTGATAATCCAATCCAATCTCACCGATCGCAACCACTTTTTCATGCTTGCATAAAGATGCAATCCTCTCCAAATCGCCCTCCTGCATTGTGATCGCATCTACGGGATGCCACCCTACAGCTGCATATATAAAGTCATATGTTTCAGCGAGTTTCATTGTGGTTGGAATCGTCTCCCGGTTAAAGCCAATGTTGATCATGCGACCAACTCCTGCATCCACAGCACGCTGAATCATGTCCTCGCGGTCCTCGTCGAATTGTGGTGCATCCAGATGTGTATGTGTGTCGAACAGCATCATGTCTGTATCTCCCTTCATGTCGAAATAACGACTATCTTCTTTTTCAAAATCCAATTTGTAAAATTCAATAATTCAATGACTCATACATAAAACATTTTGGGTAATCTGTGTATTACATCATTACGTTTGTTTCTTCACAACTACAATATATAGAAGATATACGGATATTCTGATCTATATATTGTTGATTTTGCTCATTCTGCCTATTTGCATTTACAAAATTATGTCGATCTACATATACTCCCCATTAAAGCAGATTACTGTATCATGGAAAATAGCTCTTTTAGAAAGTGTTTTGATATCGAAATTCTTCATCGGATTATACCCACACGATTACAAGAAATAGGGGCGTATATGTGACGGTAATTCGTGAATAATCGCATCCACCTTGTTTTGCGGGTAATACAAATGATGTTTCCCTCGGTGAAGCCCACTGATGGAACGGACAATGTCAGATACTTCTGACAACTCACGTAAATTGTCCTGTCGATCCAGAAGAAGAATCTGCTTATCTGTGGATTCATCCGGACGAAACACATCATACGGATTATCCGAAGGAAAATCAATTTCAAGATCATATTCGGGATCGAGGCCAGCCTGTACAAAAGCTTCCCGAATCTCTTCCATCATTGTCAAGTCGACCTGTTCAAGCTCTACATACTTATATAACTTGCGATCCATAAAACGTTCGCATAACTCACTAAGAACAGTATCGTCCTCCTTGCGCCACTGCGTAAATGCCGTCTGAATTAATGCTTCATCCAACTGCAAATATTCATCCACGGATAATTCTCCTTCAAATAGTTGAGGGAGTGGATCAATCATGAAGCGGAATTGAAAACCCTGTTGTAGGAGTGTTTTCGCTCGCTTGAATATTTGCCGCAATATAATTTCAGAACTACGAGTTACCGGATGGAAGTAAATCTGCCAATACATCTGATACCGAGACATTAGGTAATCCTCCACAGCATGCATGCCTGACTCCTTGACTACAATCCGCCCATGATAAGGACGCAGCATCCGAAGGATACGATCAAGGTCAATCGTGCCGTAATTTACACCTGTAAAATAGGCATCCCTGAGCAAATAATCCATTCGGTCTGCATCAAGCGGACTGGTCACCAAGTTCACCACAATCGGCTTTTCATACGTTTTTTGAATGACAGACGCTACTTTCTCAGGAAAATCAGGAGCATACCGTCTTAAGATCGCCCCTACTTCGGTATCACCTGTAATAATGCGACAAGTCCAATCTTCGTGATTCATGTCAAAAGCTTCCTCGATGGAGTGAGAGAATGGCCCATGCCCGAGATCATGAAGTAGAGCTGCACACAGAGCTACAATCTTTTCTTCCTTCGGCCAATCCGAATAATGACTTCTTTCAAATTGAGAGATGATCTTGCGTGTGATCTCATAAACACCTAGTGAATGTGAGAACCGACTATGCTCTGCTCCGTGAAAGGTAAGGTAAGAAGTACCCAGTTGACGAATCCGGCGTAAACGCTGAAATTCCGGGGTGTTAATTAACTGCCATATAACCGGATCTTGCACGTGGATATAATTATGTACCGGATCTTTGAATACTTTCTCTTCCGTTAAACGTTGTTCCATGTCGACTCACTCCTTTAATTTCTTTTATATTAACGCTTTGAGCTCTGCGATTCACCTAAGATTCGACACCATATGACGAACTTTGTCGAATAAAGTAGTTTTGTCGTTTTCCAAATCGACAAAGCTGACATTGAGGTTTAAATGCGAAAAATGGCTTCCAATCCCTTACCACCAGTAACCTTGTGAAAAACAGCCTTAATTTTAAGCTAATTTTAAGGTTGACTGATTTGGGAATCGTTGGTATGATGAGTATCATAAAACATAAAATAATGTCGAATAATGACAAAGATAGTTAGCTGAGAGGAGCACTGATTATAATGATGAAATCAACAGGTATTGTAAGAAAAGTGGACGAACTGGGACGGGTAGTTATTCCAATTGAATTGCGCCGTACGCTCGGTATTGGTGAAAAAGATGCTCTGGAAATCTACGTTGACGGCGAGCGCATCATGTTGAAAAAATACGAGCCTGCTTGTATCTTCTGTGGTAATGCAGAGAACGTTACTTACTTCAAAGGTAAAATTGTTTGTAACGAATGTATTTCCGAAATCCCTGCACCTGTGACAAAATAAGAAAAACCAGGTATACTGGACTTATCTAAATTGTTATTTCTAACCTTTTTAATATTCCTTAATGACCTTCCCGGTGTGAACCCCACCGCGGAAGGTATTTTTTTGCCTTGTTATGGGTTCCATTACCCAAAATGATTCTGTCACACGCGAACTGGGAGAGAACGATGAATTTTGTTCGGAATTTTTTTTAGCCACTCTGCTCTTTTTAATATTCCACTAAGGTTGGATATAAGCTTCTTTTCAGGTTATGTTCCCCACAACAGAAGATATTTGGTTAGATTACTACTCGATTAATGCATTATATACATCACGCTTCGCCAGACCGCGATCGGTAGCCGTTTTTTTCATTGCATCTTTGCGGTTATGTCCTTCACCCTCATAATGGCTGACATGATCCGCGAGTGACATGAGCTGCCACCATGCTTCGCGCTCAGCCTTACGCTCCTCTTCCTTAATGCCTTCTACCAGCAAGCAGTACTCGCCAAGAGGTGGATGCTCTTCAAGCCAGTCTATGCATTCCCTCACAGTACCCCTTGCGAATTCCTCATGACGCTTGGTTAGTTCACGAGCCAGAACAATCGAGCGATCACCCAGAATTTCTTCAAGGTGGACTAATGTTTTCCGAATACGATGAGGCGATTCATAAAATAACAAAGTCCCGTTGGATTCGTCAAACGCCTCCAGCACTTTTCGCATGTCCTTTTTCTCCCGCGGCAAAAAACCGCCGAATGTAAAACGCTCCGTCGGTAATCCGGACACGATCAGAGCAGACAACGCAGCGTTGGGCCCCGGGATGGGAATGACCGTTATTCCGGCTTCCAGTGCAAGCTGTACAAGGTCAGAACCAGGGTCCGAAATAGCTGGCAAACCGGCATCGCTGACGAGTGCCAAATTTTTTCCTTCTATTATATAACGTATCAGTTCAGGTCCACTCGCCCCCTTATTATGCTCATGATAACTAAACAGCATCGAAGGTGTAATTTCAAAATGGGTGAGCAGCTTTCGGGTCTGGCGTGTATCTTCTGCTGCAATGATGTCACAACTCTGCAATGTCTTGATGGCACGGAAGGTCATATCCTCCAGATTACCAATGGGTGTTCCAACCAGATAGAGCTTGCCTGATCCTTCAGGCTGCTCCGCATAGCTTTTTTGAATATGCAAAGTCATCTAAAGCCCTCCTTTCGTAGTACGCTCAGCATGTTGCTGACCATAGTAAATATCCATAATCTCTTCGCAGTATTTCCCCTCTTCATTGTAGACAATGAGTGGAGGAAGCATCCTAACTTCCGGTTTACCATCTTTCATTCCTTCAATTAACACCATGTTGGCTTCCAAATGAGCACGGGGATGTACCATCCGAATCCTTTTTGGTTCCAGCTTATATTCGCGCATGAGCGAGATAATCTCTGCAAGGCGTTGCGGACGATGAACCATTGATACTTTGCCGCCATTACGTACAAGTCGACTGCACGCCTGAATCACTTCTTCCAGGGTACATCCGATCTCATGACGTGCCATTGCCTGATGTGTGTTCATCTTGAGATCACTGCCATTCAGAGGCATGTATGGAGGATTAACGGTTATTGCATCGTATACAGCATGTCCTGTTTCTTTCACGAGTTCTCGCAAATCACCTTCACGAATCATAATCGATTCATCCAATGCATTTAATTGCACACTGCGACGCGCCATATCAGCCAAACGTGGCTGAATCTCGATCCCTTCCAGACTAGCCTGCGTACGCGTTGTAAGCAAAATGGGAACCACCCCGTTACCCGTACACAAATCAAGTATACGACCCCGTTTAGGTACGGAAGCAAACCGGGCTAATAATACGGCATCCATCGAAAAACTAAACACTTCATCACTTTGAATGATTCTCAGATCATGAGAGAGCAGATCATCAATCCGCTCTGACTCATGTAACACAACTTCATTTTCTTCCATATGTTACGCTCATCCTCCGGTACTCTATATCTCATGTTTGTTTAGTTTAGGTTTATAACCTTGAAAAAAAACCGTAGGGGATCCCTACGGTCACTTCATTTATTCAAAAAAGACAGGCAGAACAGACAATCGCCTTCCGTCCGCAAATGTCCATAATAGACGTTGCAGATATGGAAGCCTTCGTGATACAACCGAGCCAGATTATCATACCCTTCGCCCACAACATCCTCGCCTGTAGCCGGACCTGCTGGTCTTGCTACAGGAGCGAGTGCTGAGGAGATCGGCAGATCTGCCGGAGCCTCACGTTTGAGCAGTTTGCGTAACTGCTCATTCTCGATGGTAAGCCGCTGATTATCCTCAAGCAGCTCCTTCACAATCATTTTTAACTCTCCTAAATCACCGTGCAACTGACCCAGTTGGGTTTCCATTTCATGAATGTGCGTAAACAGATTTTTCTTTTCCAAGTTTCCACCCCGAAGCAACCTTTATGGTTTACTTGATAACGACGTCATCCAGCGGAAGTTCTTTGACTTTACTGATGTCGAACAGTTGAACATGGACTGTGCGGCTACCGGCATTAATTCCGACAACTTTTCCTTCACCCAATGAGGTGACGACCAATTTGCCTACAGCTGGCAGTTCTTCTCTCACACTTTCATAGTTATCATGCTCAAATTTCAGACAGCACATGAGTCTTCCGCACAACCCTGAAATTTTCGTCGGATTCAGTGACAGGCTCTGATCTTTAGCCATCTTGATTGATACCGGCTCAAAGTCTCCCAGCCAGGAAGAACAACACAACACACGGCCGCAAGGTCCGATTCCGCCAAGCATCTTCGCTTCATCACGTACACCAATCTGTCTCAGCTCGATTCGTGTCCGGAATATGCTTGCCAGATCCTTGACCAGCTCCCGGAAATCAACTCTTCCTTCAGCTGTAAAATAAAATATAATTTTATTGCGATCAAACGTAAATTCCACATCGACCAGCTTCATTTTGAGGCCATGGTCTTTGATTTTATTTAAACAAGTACCGAATGCTTCTTTGGCTGCACGTTTGTTCTCATCAACCACACGGGCATCTGTATCGCCCGCAACGCGGATGACTTTCTTCAGCGGCAACACCACATCGGACTCGCCCACTTCCTTCTTACCTACGACAACCTTACCGTACTCAACCCCCCGCGCTGTCTCCACGATAACGCAGTTTTCTTTCTCAATGGGAAGGTCCAGGGGATCGAAGTAATAAATTTTGCCCGCTTTTTTGAAACGGACACCCACTACACTGTACAAAAAATTAACCCCCTTGTAAGCCAACCCCACTTCGTCTGAAGCCCCGTCTTCTTAGGGAACCGGCCGAAGTTATAACCGTTTGCATATGATTGGAGCTAACTTTGCCCTCTCCCAGTCTTATGCCAAACCGATCAAAAATTGCTCCAGACAAAGCTGGCCATTGACGTTGAAACGCAATTTTTTTCTGCATGCTGCGGCCATATCCATATAGGAGACCCACTGCTCTGTGCTGCGGGTATGTGCCAACTGAGATAACATGTCTAACTGATCTATAAAAACGATATGTTCATGCCTATCGTACTGAACATACAGCATGTCCCTAAACCATAGATGGAACAAACTGAGTAACATGTCCAGGTGTTCAGAGAGTCCGGTTTTAAAAAGCTTCTGCTGTGCAGAGATCAATGATGTACTTCCTCTACCCAGGGACTCCTTCCCTAATTGTAACATTACGTTTCTAATTTCTGCAAACCAATTCTGCTGGAGAATTTCTCTACATGCTTCCAATCCTGACGCTAAATGGACGGCAGAGCGAGCCAGATTGGCAGGGTGCCCTTCCTCAATTAGTGATTGCAGCATCTCTTCCGGATTCAGTGCGCTGAACGGTACCAATTGGGAGCGTGAGCGGATCGTTGGCAACATGGCCTGTCCATTATCTGTAATCAGGATGCCGACTGCTGGTACCTGCGGTTCCTCCAGAAATTTGAGCAAACTGTTTGCTGCCTGCACCGTCATTTTCTCGGCTTGTTCTATAATATATACTTTGGGATGGCCTGCCTCTGATCGGTATGAAAAAATACGCTGCAGATCCCGGATTTGATCTATTTTAATGTTGTTTCCATCTGGTGCAAGCATGGTTAGATCCGGATGGTTACCATGATCTACCTTACGACATTCAAGACACTGCCCACAAGCGTCATCTTCAAGCTCTGTACAGAATATTGCCTTGGCAAAGGTAATTGCCGTCTTCCGTTGCCCGCTACCAGCTGGACCGCTAAACAAATACGCATGGCTTATTGCCTTACGTCTCAAACTGCTTTGTAACATTTTCTTGGCCGCTTGTTGACCCATAATCTGTTGAAAGGACATACTTCCTCCTCAGAAGCTTAAATTAATAAGCATCCCCCGAATTTCCCCTACTTGTTGTAATAGAGAGATTTTTCCTTCTTCTGTATCCAGCAATTCATCAGCCATGGATAACAGAGCGGAGTCAATTTCATCAATCAGTTTATACCGCTTGCCTCTGCCACGACGATCCCAACCCCTTGTCTCTTTCATGGATACACCGCGACGAACGGTCTCTTCCAGGAACCTTTTAACAAGTTGCTTATACGCCTTCAGTTCACGAATCGTCATGGAACGTGCCAAGCGATCTCCCTGAAGCTGGATTTCACTAAACCGGCGATTCAGTTCAGCTTGTGAGGCCCGTTCCCCCTGGTGATTCATCATATCAGAGAAATTTTTGGATTGAACCGGTTTGGAACCTGAATCAGTAGAACTGATCCCGCTCTGAATCGGTCTGAATCCAGGATTGATTTTCATGGATACGCCCGCTTTCTATCATAGTTAGCCAATCGCCCATCAGCACAGTGCGCGTTGCGCCTGTGCCTGAGAATGAGGCTTTTATATATGCTGATCACACTCTATATATAATGGTAGATACACATCACCATCAAGGACTTGTTCTTTGTAGTCAACCTCTTTCCGAAAGGAACCATTCCCAGCTGGGAAATGCTCATCCGGAAAGAGTATGCTGATTCTTCTCGTCAAGAAAGGCGTTCCGTAAGTGGCACGCACGAACTCTGTTAACTCTTCTTGCATCCATCGTTTCCAACATGCTATCGATCATGAAGGACCCTCATGGGATCCATGCAATAGGTTTAATTAGAAATGTTCGAAGCGATCTACCGGGAGAACAAATACAGTAGCTCCGCCTACTTGAACTTCAACAGGTAGCGGCAGGTAAGAGTCGGTTGTTCCACTCATCGGTGTGACCGGAGTCACGAGCTGTTCACGAACCTTACAGCTGCTGCGAATGACGTTCATTACGGATTCGACTTGACCATCATCGACACCGATCATAAACGTCGTGTTGCCTGCCTTCAAAAATCCGCCCGTACTGGCAAGCTTCGTTGCCCGAAAGTTTGCTTTGACCAATGCGCTGGATAATCGGTTGCTGTCTTTATCCTGTATAATCGCAACAATCAGTTTCATCCTGCATAACCTCCTTTAGAATAAGCACCTTTATCAAATGCCCTGTCTATATATTAGACAATTACTCGTCAAAATCCTTCAAAATCCCTGTCTCCAGCGACAAAATCATTGCTGCCAAGACATCCTCCTGCTTCATGGAAGCATCGATAACTCTGATCCGTTCCGGGAACTGCTCTTTTAATAGGAAGTAACCCTCTCGCACTTTACGGTGAAACTCCAGATTTTCCAGATCCAGACGGTTCACTTCGCGGCCATCATGAGCATCGATCCGGGCAAGCCCCACTTCAGGCTCAATGTCCAGATATAAGGTCACATCCGGCATGAGATCACCAATCGCAAAACGATTAATGGCCCATACATTCTCTATCCCGAGTCCACGGGCGTGCCCTTGATAGACCAGACTGCTATCGACAAATCGGTCACAGATGACTGCTTTTCCAGCTCTCAGTGCAGGCTCTACTTTCTCCGCCAGATGCTGGCTGCGTGCAGCTGCATACAATAGTGCTTCGGTTCGAGCATCCATTGCCGTATGAAGAGGGTCCAGAATAATTGAACGTATTTTCTCCGCAATCTCAATTCCACCAGGCTCTCGCGTAACTACGTAAGGTATACCCCGTTCTTCAAAATAAGAACCTATTCTACCGATCATCGTTGTTTTACCGGAACCCTCTCCCCCTTCCAGCGTAATGAATTTACCTCTGCCCTGCATATGCTTCCCTGCTTTCTATGTCGATAATTGCATCTATTGCTGCTGTAATGGAATATGCTTAGACCCTCTTGCTACAAGATATGATATCTCCCGCCCAGAGGTGTATAGCTACAGCTATATCGGTACGTATTAATAACACCCAGATCATACAAGCTTGTTTCTTTCTATCATACTATAGGTCAGCGGTTACTCCAACATGAACAACAAAGTAAAACATTCAACCGTAGATGATCCATACCCATAATGGAAGCATAATTGATCCGGCAATAGCACTGACAATCATGGAAACTGAACTGAGGGCTACCGCATTCTCTCCATATTCAAAAGACCTTGCCATGCCGAGGGCATGAGATGCTGAACCCAGTCCAATCCCATAGGCATGTTTACTGCGGACTTTGGCCCATTTCAAGAGCATCGGCCCCAATAATATCCCTGAGAATCCTGCAATCATCACAAACAGCGATGTGAATGAGGCATTCCCCCCAACCTGATTAGCAAGTTGAATAGCCACAGGAGTTGTCACTGATTTTGGCAATAAAGCGATGACCATCTCTTGCGGATAACCGAGCAGAATGGCGATTAAAGCGCCTGTAGCGATACCTGTAATACTGCCTCCGATTGTCCCACCCACAATTGGAATGATATTTTGCTTCAGCACATGCAGATGTCTGGACAAGGGAAAAGCAAGAGATACAACTGCTGGACCCAAGAGCTCCTGTATCCATTTTCCACCCAGCATGTACGTATCCAGCTTTATACCGGAGATCACCAAGATCAGGATCAGGATGGCAGTCGTTGTGAGTACAGGCATAAGTATCGGCCATTTTAATCTTTTATATAGACGAGTAGCTGGAATATATACAGCGATGGTTAGCACGATCATTCCAATTCCGAGGATGAATGCTGACAAGTGATCGCCTCCTTTTTGCCTGAGTGAGACGATCTCCATGTCATAAGCCACTCACTTAATTTGGCAGATATCAGACATGTGATTAATGTGCTAACGATCAAACCCAGAACCAATAACAAGGTGTTGGCTCTAAAAAAATCAAAATGATTAATAATGCCCACAGTTGGCGGGATGAACAACAATTGCAGATGAGATTGAAGCCACGTCGACCCTTCTTCTCCCCAGCTCATTTTGATCCATCCCAGTTGAATGGTGACAAACAATACCATCATGCCCACAATACTGCCTGTTAACGGCAGATGTAATACAGCTTGAATCAAGTTGCCAATCCAATAAAAACCGTACATCAACAAAACTTGCAGGACTATTCCTGTATATTTTTTTAGCGGAATACCCAAAGTGTTCCCTTCTTTCTTATGTCTATCTCTATAAGTTGAACTAAAGCGTGTCTTCAAACTGAACGTGTCTGGAGCAGGGCACGGAGCGGGAGTGCTAACGACCCTGTGACGTCTTATTCAGCGATTTGAAGCGCCCGCAACAATCTAAGGAATCTGAAACACGGTATATTGGAATAACCAGCCGTTTACAGCGTGTTTGTTAGGTCAATATGGTTAATAACGTGTCTCAGGTTCCTTACAAAATAAAAGGAGGACTCGAAGGCTAAATAAGACGTCCTCGGTTTCTTAGAAAATCGTCTGGACAATTCGCCAGGATCAGCAATCCTTGACTTCAAGCTGTTGGACCCTGACATTCTTCAACGTATTGCATGCCTGATTTTGAAGACACACCCTAGCAACTAGATTAATGGCCAAGAGACCCTCACATGTGTAGGGTCCGGTATCGCTATCCGTATTGGTCATATTGCCTACCTATTGGTGAATGCAATTCAGATCCTCATGTGTTCCCTTCATTCCTTCATAACCTTCAATGACCGTAGAGATGCATCGGATACCCCATGAAACTTTGCACCCTCATCCCGCAGGAGTTGTATACGAGCCACCATCGATGTACTAATACGTTCACCCGGATATACAAGCGGAATCCCTGGAGGATACGGGACTACCATCTCAGCTGATCGACAGCCTACGCTTTCTTCTATCGGCACATTGATCGTATTCGTCTCCACAATTGGTTGCAGTGTAAAGGAGATCGGTTCCGAGTAGCGAGTGTTTTCTTGTAAATTGTTCCACGTGGAAATATAATGTGCAGAAACTTTCGCAAGCTGTTGCGATGGCTCTGTATTGGATTGGTTCAGCTCATGCCCATTGGCAGAGCTGATATGGTGTAAAGCCTGCAACAGGTGCTGAGCATCTTGCACCGTTGAGCCCAGGCTGAAGAGCAAGACGACGTACCGTTCGTCGCTCATCTCGGGCACACAGCCGCATGCTTCCAGCTGCTGCTGTAGCCCATAACCGCTCAGCACCCCTGCGCCGTCATAGATGACGGCCTTGAATGGGTCCTGAGCGGTATACCCCGCGGCAGATGGCATAGCCGCCGCGGTCAGACCCTCCCGTGTCTGCTGCGCAGCGGACACGGACATGCCAGCCGGCTTCGCTGTTCCGGCTGGCGGTTCTGGCTGCAGCGGCTGTGCAGGCTGCAGCAACTGGAAGCGCGGCAGCTCCGCGAGGCCGCGCTTAAAGGCATTCACGGCGGCGAGCCCCGCCGTGAATGTGTTCGCGCCCTGCACATGCAGCAGCCGGCGCGCCAGATCAAGCGAAGCCATCACCGGGTATGATGGGCTTGAGCTTTGCACCATGGCCAGGCGCTGCCTTAACAGGGACCGGTTCAACCGCGGTCCCTGAATGTGCAGCATGGCACCCATGGTGAAGGCCGTCAGCATCTTATGTGTCGACTGCACGACACCGTCTGCTCCGCATGACAGTGCAGAGACAGGCAGCTCCGGATGCTGCCCATAATGCGCGCCATGCGCTTCATCCACGAGCAATGGCATGCCAGCGGCGTGGCATACCTCGGCTATGGGCGTCAGATCAGCGCCCATGCCGTAATAATTGGGCAAAGTGACCAATACGCCCTTTGCCTCAGGATAGGACTGGACAGCAGCCTGCACCGTCTCCACAGACGGCATGACCGCAAGTCCAGACGCAGGATCGACCCACGGCTCCAGAAATACAGCTCTTGCTCCTGCCAGCATTAACCCGTGAATAACGGATTTGTGCACATTCCGTTGCACCAGCACAATACTGTTTGGCTCATCACACACAGTTAGCAATAGAGACAAATTACCTGCTGTACTTCCTCCCACAAGGAAGAAACTCTCCTCCGCTCCAAAACAATCTGCCGCAAGCTCCTGTGCTTCCTGGATTACACCTTCCGGATGGTGCAAATCATCGGTGCCCGTAATCTCCGTAACATCCATCTCCATCATCTCCAGAAATGAACGCACCGGTACCAGTTCTAATTCCGAGTGAGCCCCTTCAACGCTGAGTCGTTCCACGCTCTCCAGATCAGCCCCATGTTCACCCACCGAACTGAAACGCTCTACCTTCTGGTTAAAATTCTTTTCTCCATCATTCTGGATCTCTCTGTTATGCGGGTATTCCTCATTGACGATATCCTTAACTGGAGGTTGCCCTGCTTCTGCTTGTTCTACCAAATGTCGATAAGCTTGTCCATTCTTATGCCCAGGCACATGAAAAGAACGCTGCTTCGAATCACGATACGCAAGCAACGCTTCATATAAAGGGGCACTACTTGCTTTATTTTTATGATCCATGAAATAACCATCCTGTACATATATTATGTGCGCCCGATGCGTTCCAAAAAATGCATCCTAATCTAAGCAACGCCCTTCTTCCCCATCTCCACACGCGTTACTGCAAATGATCTATACCATTATATCAGCATACGCCTTCCCAAGATGTCATACAAGGCAATCTCTCCTCTTAAAAACAGAAAAAGGCCCATTGGGCCTCTATACACATCAGCATCGTTACAATGTGATGTTTCGCTTCTACTTCTATTAGCAACATTTATTATGCGTTTTTTTGTACCCAAATTTGCTTCATTTGATGAATAAAATAATTGTACTTGGCATCCTGCGCGTCGGTATGAACCATTTCTGCTTCACAAGTGTCACATATGAATTCAGATACAATAAAAATGCCTTCTCTTTTTCTTTGCTCGCAGATAATACATGTGTGTTCGGCATGTTCTTCCATGAACCATCCCACCTTGTTTTACATTTACTATCAGTATTGCACAGTTTCTATTATTTTAAACATTTTCATAGTGCTTTCTTTCTATAAAATATATATATTCGCCCACCCCCTCTTGGGTGTCTGTACCGAAAAATACATTCATTCTCCCTACAAGAACATTCACCTGCTTATGTATATACAGTAATCTTACAATCCATCGCATTTACCTCTACATCACGTATCCCATAGCCTGACACAAACTTATATTCAATTTCCTTAAAAAAACATGGAATCCCAGCCGATATATAATACATGATAACGATATCAAAGCCTGACAGTCCGTGTATTCGGGAGTATACTGAGATAAGCTCCGTCGAATCTCAATATCTTGTACAATCGTCATGGCGTGAGATACAAGGTTCATATATACATACATGTATGATTCATTCCCTTTTACTCGTGTAAAAAAAACGAATACCTACCCCACACAAACGTGAATCCGAAGGAGGATATATAATCGTATGATCGCCGAACCGGAGAATAAAGCAACATTTTATCAATACCGGCTTCTGAAAAAAAAGGCTATCGCCCGCAGTGTCATTTACAGCTATCTGTGTCTGCCGGTCATCATGCTCTTATTCAATCTACTCGCATTCTCCTGGACTGGCCTCTTCTTTTTTGTACTGGCAGGTCCAATCACCATCTGGATTCATTATGTCATCGCCAGAACGATATTACTGCTGGTCCGTACCTCTTACGCCAAACGCTGGCGCTGGAATATGCGTATGCCCTGGTTAGGTTATATCCCTGATCAGCATTTCAGCTTCCGTATGTTTGTCCGGGTACACCTTAACATGAGCTGGATTGGACTATGTATCATTACAGTATGTTTGATATGGTCGCCATTGTCCTTCACCCTCTCGCTGATCTTCTGGCATTTGTGGTTGCTGGGTCCTCGCTTGTATGTTGTAATGGTTCTCTCCCGTGAGCGCAAAGACGGACTCATTAAATTGAATGAACAAGATGTCTCATATTATCTGCAATAACACTCCCTCATTTATGCAATACTCAATGTACCTTACTTACTTGTAATACATAACCGCTGAGCCCTTCGAATAATCTGATGCAAAAACATAATCGTGTATCGTTCAGTTGACTCAGCCTCACATGCTCAAATAAAAGTTATCCACTGTGGATAACTTTTATTTATTGTTCCCTTCTCATCCATTATCCACAGCATGGGCATAGTTAAATGAGTTATCCCCACTCGTGGCTCCGTTCTTCTCCTCTTTTCCTCCCGCTGCTCCATATCCTCATAACCCCAGATATCTCGTAGATCTTACACCTTTAAGCGATCTCTCACTCAGTCTCAGCTCTATCCCCCTTATGGTCGCTTCCATCAGCCTTTCATTACCTCAATACCTTTATGCAACTTATATCTCTCCCCCTCTACTTTTAGCGCTCCACACTCCCCTATGCTTCAAGCACACATACCACCTATACGTGTACAAAAGAAGCTGCTCCATTCCTTCTGAACATGTATGACCACTGATCCACCATACGTGATAGCTTCTCCAATCATTACTAAAACCTAATTCGCCAAATAACAAAAAGCCCCCGATCAAGTACACGGGAGCTTTACTATATTATAAGGAACATCACAGCGTTAATTAATCATACCAAACCATACCTGAACCAGCTCAATCATCTTCAGCCAATGATTTAACTGTCGTTTGAGTAGCATCATTTCTAGGAACCATTAGTGTAAAGGAACCATCATGTACTGCTAAATGCACAGTATGTCCTTCCTTTGCAAATACACGCAAGGTACTGGATTCATTGGATGTACCCTTGGCTTGCCTCTCTGTCCAACCCCAGCTTTTAATCTCGTCTAGATATACCTCAGGCAAGCTAGTACTCTCACTAATACCAGACAGCGTATATCGAACATAATCCATATCCGAATTATTTTCAGACTGGTCAGATTTATTCGCTACTTTCGGCACCGGAAAACTCTTCTCGTTCACCGCGCCTTCATATGAAGTCCATACAGATCCTGAAGCTTCACCGCATCCTGCTAGAACAACGGTCAGACAAAGCAACAGAAATGATTGTAGTCCAAGTCTCCGCCAACTTAACACACACACCCTCCTTTTCACAGCTGCACATTCCAGCTCTGTGGTCAGGTACTTTTAGCATATTTAACATAGTCCTATTATACTGGTTTTGCCGCTGTTATCCGTAACAAAAATGTTACCTTCCAGTATCGATCATGTCAGAGCTTCCACTTATCATATTTAATCCTTATAAACAAATAAAAACCACCACCGAATATCATCGGCAGTGGTTCTTTGCTTGGCGGCGTCCTACTCTCCCAGGACCCTGCGGTCCAAGTACCATCGGCGCTAGAGGGCTTAACGGTCGTGTTCGGGATGGGTACGTGTGGAACCCCTCCGCCATCGCCACCAAACGCGTAGCTTACATTTCAGAGTTGTTGTTCTCTGAAAACTAGATTCGAAACGAAACACGCGATTTACAACTTGCTATTGGATAAGCCCTCGACCGATTAGTACTGGTCAGCTCCATGCATTGCTGCACTTCCACCCCCAGCCTATCTACCTCGTCGTCTTCAAGGGGTCTTACATACTGGGAAATCTCATCTTGAGGGGGGCTTCACGCTTAGATGCTTTCAGCGTTTATCCCGTCCGTACATAGCTACCCAGCGGTGCTCCTGGCGGAACAACTGGTACACCAGCGGTACGTCCATCCCGGTCCTCTCGTACTAAGGACAGCTCCTCTCAAATTTCCTACGCCCACGACAGATAGGGACCGAACTGTCTCACGACGTTCTGAACCCAGCTCGCGTACCGCTTTAATGGGCGAACAGCCCAACCCTTGGGACCTACTTCAGCCCCAGGATGCGATGAGCCGACATCGAGGTGCCAAACCTCCCCGTCGATGTGGACTCTTGGGGGAGATAAGCCTGTTATCCCCAGGGTAGCTTTTATCCGTTGAGCGATGGCCCTTCCATGCGGTACCACCGGATCACTAAGCCCGACTTTCGTCCCTGCTCGACTTGTAGGTCTCGCAGTCAAGCTCCCTTATGCCTTTGCACTCTTCGAATGATTTCCAACCATTCTGAGGGAACCTTTGGGCGCCTCCGTTACTCTTTAGGAGGCGACCGCCCCAGTCAAACTGCCCACCTGACACTGTCCCCGCACCGGATTACGGTACCAGGTTAGAACCTAGATACGATCAGGGTGGTATCCCAACGTTGCCTCCACGCAAGCTGGCGCTCACGTTTCAAAGGCTCCCACCTATCCTGTACAGATCGTACCCAAATTCAATATCAAGCTGCAGTAAAGCTCCATGGGGTCTTTCCGTCTTGTCGCGGGTAACCTGCATCTTCACAGGTATTAAAATTTCACCGGATCTCTCGTTGAGACAGCGCCCAAGTCGTTACGCCATTCGTGCGGGTCAGAATTTACCTGACAAGGAATTTCGCTACCTTAGGACCGTTATAGTTACGGCCGCCGTTTACTGGGGCTTCGGTTCACAGCTTCGGATTGCTCCTAACCACTCCCCTTAACCTTCCAGCACCGGGCAGGCGTCAGCCCGTATACTTCGCCTTACGGCTTCGCACAGACCTGTGTTTTTGCTAAACAGTCGCTTGGGCCTTTTCACTGCGGCCCCCTCGTGCTATTCACACTACCGGGGCACCCCTTCTCCCGAAGTTACGGGGTCATTTTGCCGAGTTCCTTAACGAGAGTTCTTCCGCGCGCCTTAGAATACTCTTCTCGCCTACCTGTGTCGGTTTGCGGTACGGGCACCATCACCTGGCTAGAGGCTTTTCTTGGCAGTGTGAGATCATGACCTTCGCTACTATAATTTTCGCTCCCCATCACAGCTCAGCCTTACAATGTGCGGATTTGCCTACACATCAGCCTTACTGCTTAGACGGACATCCATCAGTCCGCGTCACTACCCTACTGCGTCCCCCCATTGCTCATAACGGCTTACGGTGGTACAGGAATTTCGACCTGTTGTCCTTCGACTACGCCTTTCGGCCTCGCCTTAGGTCCCGACTTACCCTGAGCGGACGAGCCTTCCTCAGGAACCCTTAGGCTTTCGGCGGATCAGATTCTCACTGATCTTTTCGTTACTCATACCGGCATTCTCACTTGTATAATGTCCAGCGCTCCTTACGGTACACCTTCAACCCTTATACAACGCTCCCCTACCCCTGATGCAAAGCATCAAGCCATAGCTTCGGTGGTGTGTTTAGCCCCGTTACATTTTCGGCGCAGAGTCACTCGACCAGTGAGCTATTACGCACTCTTTCAATGATGGCTGCTTCTAAGCCAACATCCTGGTTGTCTGTGCAACTCCACATCCTTTCCCACTTAACACACACTTGGGGACCTTAGCTGATGGTCTGGGCTGTTTCCCTTTTGACAATGGATCTTAGCACTCACTGTCTGACTCCCGGAAGTAAGTCTATGGCATTCGGAGTTTGACTGAGCTTGGTAACCCTTGCGGGCCCCGCACCCAATCAGTGCTCTACCTCCACGACTCTGTTTTCCGAGGCTAGCCCTAAAGCTATTTCGGGGAGAACCAGCTATCTCCGAGTTCGATTGGAATTTCTCCGCTACCCCCACCTCATCCCCGCATTTTTCAACATGCGTGGGTTCGGGCCTCCAGTGCGTGTTACCGCACCTTCACCCTGGACAGGGGTAGATCACCCGGTTTCGGGTCTACGTCCACGTACTAAGTCGCCCTATTCAGACTCGCTTTCGCTGCGGCTCCGGCTCTTCACCTTAACCTTGCACGGGAACGTAACTCGCCGGTTCATTCTACAAAAGGCACGCCATCACCCCTAAAACGGGCTCTGACTTTTTGTAAGCACACGGTTTCAGGTTCTATTTCACTCCCCTTCCGGGGTGCTTTTCACCTTTCCCTCACGGTACTGCTTCACTATCGGTCGCTAGGAAGTATTTAGCCTTGGCAGATGGTCCTGCCGGATTCATACGGGGTTTCACGTGCCCCGCACTACTCGGGATCCGTCTCGGAGGGAACAGACTTTCAACTACAGGGCTTTTACCTTCTTTGGCGGGCCTTTCCAGACCTCTTCGCTTAACCGGTTCCTTTGTAACTCCATGTGAGACGTCCCACAACCCCAAAGAGCAAGCTCTCTGGTTTGGGCTTCTCCGCGTTCGCTCGCCGCTACTGACGGAATCACTATTGTTTTCTCTTCCTCAGGGTACTTAGATGTTTCAGTTCCCCTGGTATGCCTCTGCATAACCTATGTATTCAGTTATGAGTAACTGGAAATTACCCCAGCTGGGTTTCCCCATTCGGACACCCCCGGATCAAAGCTTGCTTACAGCTCCCCGAGGCAGTTTCGTTGTTCGCCACGTCCTTCATCGGCTCCTAGCGCCTAGGCATCCTCCGTGTGCTCTTAGTAGCTTAACCTCGTGCTCCGGTTTCGACTGCTCACTTCCCTTGTTTTGCTTGCGCAAAGCCAAAAGTCGCTCCCATTCGATACCATCGTACGTGCAATCTACCGTTTTTATTGAAACTTGTTTAACACAAGTTCAGCTAAAAAGGAATGTTCTAATTCGCGTTTGTTTCGTTTCGATATCTAGTTTTCAAAGAACAAGCTCCATGCAAAAGCAAGCTGTTTGAGAGTTTGAGCTCTCAAAACTGAGCAACGAGTGAGTAGTTTGTGCTCTTCATTTCATCCACACCGAAGTGACGGACCGAAATGAATCGCTGTTGCAGGTTCTAAGAACCTGCTTATTTGAATGTTTCCGTTGCAGGAAACGATTCTCCATAGAAAGGAGGTGATCCAGCCGCACCTTCCGATACGGCTACCTTGTTACGACTTCACCCCAATCATCTATCCCACCTTCGGCGGCTGGCTCCTTGCGGTTACCCCACCGACTTCGGGTGTTATAAACTCTCGTGGTGTGACGGGCGGTGTGTACAAGACCCGGGAACGTATTCACCGCGGCATGCTGATCCGCGATTACTAGCAATTCCGACTTCATGCAGGCGAGTTGCAGCCTGCAATCCGAACTGAGACCGGCTTTGTTGGGATTGGCTCCATCTCGCGATTTCGCAGCCCGTTGTACCGGCCATTGTAGTACGTGTGTAGCCCAGGTCATAAGGGGCATGATGATTTGACGTCATCCCCACCTTCCTCCGGTTTGTCACCGGCAGTCTATCTAGAGTGCCCATCCGAAATGCTGGCAACTAAATATAAGGGTTGCGCTCGTTGCGGGACTTAACCCAACATCTCACGACACGAGCTGACGACAACCATGCACCACCTGTCTCCTCTGTCCCGAAGGAAAGATACATCTCTGCATCGATCAGAGGGATGTCAAGACCTGGTAAGGTTCTTCGCGTTGCTTCGAATTAAACCACATACTCCACTGCTTGTGCGGGTCCCCGTCAATTCCTTTGAGTTTCAGTCTTGCGACCGTACTCCCCAGGCGGAGTGCTTAATGTGTTAACTTCGGCACCAAGGGTATCGAAACCCCTAACACCTAGCACTCATCGTTTACGGCGTGGACTACCAGGGTATCTAATCCTGTTTGCTCCCCACGCTTTCGCGCCTCAGCGTCAGTTACAGCCCAGAGAGTCGCCTTCGCCACTGGTGTTCCTCCACATATCTACGCATTTCACCGCTACACGTGGAATTCCACTCTCCTCTTCTGCACTCAAGTCACCCAGTTTCCAGTGCGATCCGGGGTTGAGCCCCGGGATTAAACACCAGACTTAAATGACCGCCTGCGCGCGCTTTACGCCCAATAATTCCGGACAACGCTTGCCCCCTACGTATTACCGCGGCTGCTGGCACGTAGTTAGCCGGGGCTTTCTTCTCAGGTACCGTCACCTTGAGAGCAGTTACTCTCCCAAGCGTTCTTCCCTGGCAACAGAGCTTTACGATCCGAAAACCTTCATCACTCACGCGGCATTGCTCCGTCAGGCTTTCGCCCATTGCGGAAGATTCCCTACTGCTGCCTCCCGTAGGAGTCTGGGCCGTGTCTCAGTCCCAGTGTGGCCGATCACCCTCTCAGGTCGGCTACGCATCGTCGCCTTGGTGAGCCGTTACCTCACCAACTAGCTAATGCGCCGCAGGCCCATCCCCAAGTGACAGATTGCTCCGTCTTTCCAGTTCTCTTCAGGCGAAGAAAACAATTATTCGGTATTAGCTACCGTTTCCGGTAGTTGTCCCAAACTTGAGGGCAGGTTGCCTACGTGTTACTCACCCGTCCGCCGCTAACCATCAGAGAAGCAAGCTTCTCTTCAAGTCCGCTCGACTTGCATGTATTAGGCATGCCGCCAGCGTTCGTCCTGAGCCAGGATCAAACTCTCCAATAAAGTATTGAAAAGAGCGATAAGCTCATTTTGAATCTGACGAGATTAAAAATCTCATTTGTGCTCCAGTCGATTCAAGCCAAGGCTTGTTTCAAACTTTCGCGTTCATTCTGCAAGCAGAATGTTTACTCACTCGTTGTTCAGTTTTCAAAGATCAAACTTATTTTGTTACCGAATGTCGTTCTCTTCAGCAACTTTTATATCTTATCACATCCGAACCAACTTCGCAAGCTCTTTTTTTAAGTTTCTTTCGAAGCTTATTTCATTTGCTTGCCGCACCGTGTAAACCGTGTTTTCTTGGCCGGAATTAGAATATACCATGTAGAGATTTTGAATGCAAGTCTTTTTTTGAGTAATTATATATAACTCTACAATCTTTCTGTTTTTTCTACACTTCCACATTTATCTCACGTAAAAAGCCTCTCTATAAAAGAAAGGCCCTCTCATCAAGTTACTTTAATATCTATTGTTATCCGATAACCTCTTGGATGTGAAGCTGCCGTTGCTGCATCAGGTTAATGATGGTTCCTTCTACTGACACCATAGGCCGTGTAGGATGATCTCGATCAGAGAATACGATCTCTCCAATCTGGTTATTGCTGAGTTTCACTCGGATGCCATTATGGATCTGGGTCGACCGTTGAACAAATACACTTACGATTGCAGGATCCAATTTCCCAAATGCCTCACTTTGGATCTGTTCTAGGACTAGGTATGGTGATTGTGCCTTGCGGTAGATCTTCTCCAGCGTCATGGCGTGGAAAATATCAGCGATAGCTACAATCTTGGCATAAATATGAATCTGCGTCCCACTAAGCTGCAACGGGTAGCCTGAACCATCCACTTTTTCATGATGCTGTAAAGCTGCAAGTCTGGCTCCCTCATTAATGGCCTTTGCCTGTTTAAGGATCTGATAACCATATTTCGTATGCTGACGAATCTCTTCCTGCTCTGTAGCCGTCAACGTGGATGGTTTATGGAGTATCTGCGGATCTACCTTGTTGTTACCAATATCATGGAACAAGCCTGCAAAAGCCACTTGCATCCAATCCTTGGAGGGGAGATCGATCCATTGAGCCAGTTGATAGGATGTGATCGCACTCAGTACGGCATGGTGATATACATAATCATGTTCTTGCATTACTCGTGGACTGAAGGTAAGCACATTATATTGTTTGAGATGTGCAAACACAGCCTCCAACTGTGTACGTAACTCATAGACCGGTAATTCAGCCGCCAGAGAGGACAGGAAAGCATTTTTGGTTAGACCAACCATCTTCTCATACTCATCCTGCAAAGACGTTACTACAGGAGCTGTGGTGACGTTCCCTGTCTTCCCTGCCGGTTCACCATTGTTATCATTGGCAGAACTTCCTGCGGACACAGATGCACCTTTGGTTCCTGTACTACTCGACGCCATTCTTTCTTGTTCAATATCTACCTGTTGAATCATAAAGGCTCTGAGCACTTCCATATCCTTGGGTAAAATGACTTTTCCCTTCTGAAGCAGAACGTTGCCGCGAAGTGTTTGCACATCACTCCCAAGTTTGAGTCCTGGTTTGACTTCTGACAGGGTGATTAATCCCATGTGTATTCCCCTCACTCATCGTTCTTCTATGTTAATACAAACAAGACCATAGTCCCGGTTTTTCATGATATTTCCCATTATATTACTCAGGAATCAGGCTGTACATCCCAGATTCGGAAGAATAAAAGAAGAGATTCCTTTATACAAACAAAAGGGCTCCCGGTGGGAGCCCTCGCAATCTTCTTCCAATCTCAAAGAGATCAGTCTTTATAAAATTCTATTTTATGCTTCCGAACCGGAATCGTCGTCGCCCTCAACTTCATTAACCTCAGCGTCAGAAACGGTGCCTTCTTCCAAGCTTACTTCCGGAGCTTGGGACTCCTCGCCTTCCAAGCCTTCAAGCGACTCATCGTCTGGTTCCTCTTCATTTTTGTCAATTCGGCTGACTGTAGCTACTGAATCCTCGTCACGAATATGAATCAGCTTCACACCCTGCGTGTATCGACCCATAGTGGATATGCCTTCCATGCTCATCCGGATCAACGTACCGCTGGACGTGATAATCATCAGATCCTCTTCGGTTTTAACCATTTTGAGGCTGACTACTGAGCCGTTCTTCTCTGTGACATTAATAGTCTTGATCCCTTTACCGCCACGAGTCTGCATCCGATAATCACTGACAGGTGTACGTTTACCGTAACCTTTGGCTGTAACGATCAGAACATCAAGCTCTTTATCAACTACATCCATGCCGATAACAGCATCCTGTTCATCCAATGTAATCCCTTTGACCCCGGTTGCGCTACGTCCCATGGAACGTACATTACCTTCCGAGAATCGAATAGACATTCCGTGAGCTGTACCCATGATGATCTCTTGCAATCCATCGGTCAGCTTAACATCGATCAGAACGTCATCATCACGTAAGGAAATACCGATCAAGCCGCCTTTGCGGATATTGGTGTAATCCTCAAGTGGCGTCTTCTTCACAACCCCTTGGCGGGTAGCAAAGAACAAATATCTGTCACTTTCGAATTCCTGGACCGGAATTACGGCATTGACCGATTCGCCCTGCTCGATCTGGATCAGGTTGATAATCGGCGTTCCCCGAGCGGTACGTCCAAGCTCTGGAATCTCGTAAGCTTTGAGACGGTACACTTTACCTTTGTCAGTGAAGAACATGAGGTAATTGTGGGAGTTGGTCACAAACAGATGCTCGACAAAGTCAGTATCTTTCGTATCCATACCCACGACTCCACGTCCACCACGTTTCTGGCTGCGGTATGTGGATACCGGCAGACGTTTCACGTAGCCTGTATGAGTAATCGTAATGATAACCTCTTCACGTGGAATCAGGTCCTCATCCAGAATACTCTCTTCACCTACAGTGATCTCCGTACGACGATCATCGCTGAAGCGGTCGCGGATCTCTTGCAGCTCCGTACTGATAATCTCAAGCACCAGATGCTCATTGGCCAGAATTTCGCGATACTCTCTGATTTTGACCATAAGTTCGTTATATTCATTTTCAATACGTTCGCGTTCCAGACCTGTGAGTCGTTGCAAACGCATATCGAGAATAGCTTGAGCCTGATCATGACTGAGTGAGAAGCGCTCAATCAAACCTTCCCTTGCTGCATCCGCATTACTGGATGAACGAATCAACGTAATAATCTCGTCGATATGATCCAGCGCAATACGTAAACCTTCCAGAATGTGTGCACGAGCTTCAGCCTTTTTCAGTTCAAACTGCGTACGTCTGCGAATAACCTCAATCTGATGCTGCAGGTAGTGATACAACACTTCGCGCAAGTTCAGGATTTTAGGTTCTTTATTAACAATCGCAAGCATGTTAATCCCGAAAGTGGATTGCATCGATGTATGTTTGTACAGGTTGTTCAGGACAACCCCCGGATTCACGTCTCTGCGAAGCTCAATTACAACCCGCATACCATTACGGTCAGACTCATCACGAAGGTCAGTAATACCATCAATCTTTTTATCACGTACCAACTCGGCGATTTTCTCAACGAGTCTCGCCTTGTTTACCTGATAAGGCAACTCTGTAACGATAATTCGCGCCTTGTTGTTGTTCTCTTCGATGTTGGTTTTAGCCCGCATCGTTACTGAACCACGTCCGGTCTGATACGCCTGGCGGATGCCTGAGCGGCCCAAAATGTAGCCGGACGTAGGGAAGTCTGGTCCTTGAATGTAATCCATGAGTTCCATGGATGTAATGTCCGGATTTTGAATCATGGCCTGTACACCATCAATGACCTCACCCAGGTTATGAGGAGGAATATTGGTAGCCATACCTACCGCGATCCCGCCGACCCCATTGACAAGCAAGTTAGGAAAACGAGCAGGCAGAACGATTGGCTCATGTTCTTCACCGTCATAGTTTGGTTGGAAATCAATCGTATCCTTGTTGATATCTCTGAGCATTTCCATAGCAATCTTGGACAAACGTGCTTCGGTATAACGCATGGCTGCTGCCATATCACCATCGACCGATCCAAAGTTACCATGTCCATCTACATGCATATAACGCAGGGAGAAATCCTGTGCCATCCGTACCATCGTCTCGTAAACAGCAGAGTCACCGTGTGGGTGATACTTACCGATAACTTCGCCGACGATTCTGGCTGATTTTTTATGTGGTTTATCGGGTGTCATGCCAAGCTCTGACATCGCGTACAGAATACGCCGGTGAACCGGCTTCAATCCATCACGCACGTCAGGTAAGGCACGGCTAACGATGATGCTCATCGCATAATCCATAAACGATTCACGCATCTCGACGCCTATATCCCGATCTGTAATCTGAGAGTTCATTTCTTCCGCCATGCTGGACCTCCTTCTTGTCCTTCAACAAACGTTCCATTCCGTCATGCAAAAAAGTTGATTATATGTGAAAAGCCTAACAAGGCTAAAACCGCGCAAGAACGCTACTCTTTATTATATTACTTTCACAAAAGTTACACAATTAAACGTCCGCTGGGCAATAGCCTTTCTTCCGGGAACTTCTGCGTGTCTAGGGATACGCCCTGCCTTCCTCCCCAATTGCACATACAATGCTAGAAAAACGGCATATGTACTGTGCCTACCGAGGCTAAAGCCATTCCCGTCCTACGATCAAACTGCAAATTGTGCAGCTCATCGCACAAAACGCCATATTTCTCTATTATACCACTGAAATCGTCTCTTGTCCCTTGATTTCTCCGTGTCTGGTCCCTCTTTAGAACTGAACAAAACATGAAAGGACTGATGAATCTTGGGTATCCAACGCGTCTCCAGCAAATGGGCCAAAACAGCCGTGTTACAACGCAGTCGCATTGTGAATGAATATATCCCAGTGACCCGAAAATATAGCCGTCAAACTCTGGAACGAATGACTGAATTATTTGAGTCCAACTATATCAAACCGGACCGTGGCACTTACGGTAATGGCGTTATGCGGGTGAGAACAACCCGTTTATACGAACCTGTTGTTAATTCCGAAGATTCCACCACAGATGCAGAGGTTTCGGAAGAAACCAATGATCGAAACCTGCCTGATGAACCCGAAGCAAGTGCTATTATCTCCAGAGCTACCTATCTCACAACAACATATCATCTCCAATACGGTACAGAGGAGAGATCATTTCATTCTCTGGACGAACTCGAACGAGCACTGAATGATCGCATTCAGGAACGTGATTATATCATTCAACAGGGAATATCGCTGATGAAGCATGAAGATTTGCCTTTTGACTTGCGTGTGTTAACTCAGAAAAATCTGCAACACAACTGGGAAACAACAGGTGTTCTGGGACGTGTTGCTGCCCCTGGTAAAATCATCACCAACATTCATGGCGGTGGGCGATTGGCCACGTTTGAAGAACTCGTACTCCCCCATCTTCACCAGGATGGCTTCAAAAAACTTCGCACTGAGCTGTACCGCTTAGGTATTCATACCGCTGTGCAATTGCAAACATCATTTCCAAGACTCAAAGAGATTGGTATTGATATTGCGCTAGACGAAGCAGGGCGTCCCTGGATTCTTGAAGTCAACACACTTCCAGGCATTTACGCCTTTGGCTTATTACCGGACAAGGAGGCGTACCGGAAGATCAAACGTTATGCGATTGCGTACGGTCGTTTGCCCTCCAAAAAGGGTAAGAGCTCCCGTCCATCCCCTAAAGCACAGGCTTCATCTGCCAAAAAACGTATACGCAGATAACAAAGGGATATGGAGATCTAAGTATACGCCTTCCCTGTTCCATACCTTCCCTAATATAAAAAAGGCGCCCTCTCAGGCGCCTCTTCGAATATGTTAAATGTCGAGGTTTTTCACGTATTTTGCATTTTCCTGGATAAAGTCACGACGCGGTTCAACGTTATCCCCCATCAGGGTGTCAAACATGGTATCAGCAAGTATGGCATCATTAATCGATACTTGCATCATGGTCCGGCTCTCCGGATCCATCGTCGTTTCCCACAATTGTCCGGCATTCATCTCGCCAAGACCTTTGTAACGCTGAACGTTGAATTTCGCATTTTCGCCGAGCGTTGCAATAATTTCATCGCGCTCTCTCTCGGAACCGGCATAACGAATCACTTTGTTACGCTCAATCTTGAACAATGGCGGTTGTGCAATATA
Source organism: Paenibacillus sp. FSL P4-0176 (assembly GCF_037975265.1). NCBI lineage: Bacteria > Bacillati > Bacillota > Bacilli > Caryophanales > Paenibacillaceae > Paenibacillus > Paenibacillus sp. FSL P4-0176. The sequence goes on along the minus strand of NZ_CP150242.1, from coordinate 6,104 downwards.
TACATAACCTGCCTCAATGATTTTACGCATGTACCGATACAGGAATGTCAGCAATAGTGTTCGGATATGAGCACCATCAACGTCGGCATCGGTCATCAAAATGATTTTGTGATAGCGTGCTTTGGCAATATCGAAGTCATCACCAATACCCGTACCCATTGCCGTAATAATTGCTCTAATCTCCGCATTACCCAATATTCGGTCGAGACGAGCTTTTTCCACGTTCAAAATCTTACCACGCAGTGGCAAAATCGCTTGGAAATGACGATCCCGACCTTGCTTTGCTGATCCGCCTGCAGAGTCACCTTCGACGATGTACAATTCGCTGATTGAAGCATCCTTGGATGAACAGTCTGCCAGTTTACCTGGAAGTGAGCTCACTTCGAGTGCACCTTTACGACGTGTCAGTTCACGGGCTTTACGGGCAGCTTCACGCGCACGTGCTGCTTGCAGACCTTTTTCCAAAATGCGACGGGATACGGAAGGATTCTCTTCCAGGAACTCCTGAAGTTTCTCGGCAAACAAGGATTCGACAATCCCACGCACTTCGCTGTTGCCCAGCTTGGTCTTTGTCTGTCCTTCAAATTGCGGTTCCGGAATCTTGACCGAAATAATGGCCGTCAAACCTTCACGCACGTCATCCCCGGAAAGGTTCCCCGTGCTGTCCTTGATTACCCCCGCCTTACGGGCGTAGTCATTGATAATCCGCGTAAGGGCACTCTTGAAACCTGATTCATGCGTTCCGCCCTCATGCGTGTTGATATTGTTCGCGAAGGAATAGATATTCTCGGTGTAGTTGTCATTGTATTGCAGGGCAACTTCCACCTGGATGTTATCTCTGGAACCTTCGACGTAAATTGGATTCTCATGCAGGACTTCGCGCTTCTGGTTCAGGTAGGAGACGTATTCGATAATGCCGCCTTCGTACATGAACGAGTTGGTTGCACCTGTACGCTCATCCGTCAATGTAAGACCGATGCCCTTGTTCAGGAATGCCAGCTCACGAATCCGGGCAAGCAAGATGTCATATTCGAACACTCTTGTTTCCGTGAAAATTTCAGGATCTGGATGGAATCTAACCGTTGTTCCTGTTTCGTCGGTTGTACCGATCACTTTCAGGTCATACTGTGGAGCTCCACGGCGATATTCCTGTTGATAGATATGTCCCTCACGTTTAACCGTTACAACCACTTTTTCAGAGAGTGCATTCACAACGGACACACCAACACCATGCAAACCACCGGATACTTTATATCCGCCGCCGCCAAATTTTCCCCCTGCATGGAGGACAGTCATAACTACCTCAAGTGCAGGACGTTTCATTTTGGTATGTTCGCCGACAGGAATACCCCGTCCGTTATCGACTACAGTCACGCTATTGTCTTCATGGATACTAACCTCAATGTGGTCGCAGTAACCTGCAAGCGCTTCGTCAATACTGTTGTCCACTACTTCCCAGACCAGATGATGCAGGCCCTTGGAACTGGTGGAACCGATATACATGCCCGGACGCTTCCGTACGGCTTCCAATCCTTCAAGGACCTGAATTTCATTCGCATCATATGACGGTTGATTCATAGACATGCCTTTCACCTACTTCTATAGATTCAATATCGTAAATATGCGTTAACTAATAATTGTTTGCTGAAATAGGCAACGTCCTTCATTTCAGCAGCTATTCAAATTTAAAGACAAGCAGCAAAAGAGACATCTTTTATGCCACACAACGCTAGAGATCCGGAAAAATGTGAGCCCGCTTTTTCAGCGTGGCTGAGGAAATAGGCGAGTAGTACACAATGTTTTTGGTCACCACAATGGACTTGGCTTCCTCTTCGCCGATGTGTTCCACTGTTTTTTCCTGCTCGGCATGCGTGACATACTGCTTGGAGATCTTTGAGGATTTTTCAATCGATATATCAAAAATAGCGACCAATTCGGAAGAACGGATGATCTTCTCACCGCCCAGATGAATGTACATAAGCCCCTCACTCCTTAGCGTTCAACCTGTCCGGCATGAACGTGATAAATACTGGCATCTTTGAGCTTGTCAACGTTCAGGCTCTCGATCCCCGTAGCCGTAATAAAGGTTTGCACCTTGCTCTGGAACGTTTCGATCAGCTGCGTCTGGCGAAAAGGGTCCAGCTCGGACAGAACATCATCCAGCAACAGAACTGGATATTCTCCGATTTCTTCATGAATCAGTTCAATTTCCGCAAGTTTAAGGGACAACGCCGTTGTGCGCTGCTGCCCCTGCGAGCCATATGTTTGTACTTCCCGATCGTTAATGAAAAAGGACAGGTCATCCCGATGCGGCCCACTAAGGGTTGTGCCTCGGCGAATCTCCTGCTCTTTCATTTGTGATAATTTTATCATAAATTGGTCCATTAAGACAGCTTCATCTTCCTCAGCGGCTTCGCTGAAGGAAGGAAGGTAGGCCAGCCGCAAGACTTCTCCGCCTCCGGTGATCCCCTGATGAATCGTTTCTGCCCACTTTTGCAGTTTCTTTATGAATTGTTTCCTTTTTTTGACGATTTTAACACCATGCTCGACCAGTTGTTCATTCCACACCTCAAGCATGGTCTGGGCCGATGCCCCTTTTCCCCATAACTGCTTAAGCAAATTATTTCGTTGGACGAGCACTTTTTGGTATTGCTGCAGGTGGTACAGGTAGCCAGGTGCAACCTGTCCAATCTCCATGTCAAGAAACCGGCGGCGGACCCCCGGTGTGCCTTTTACAATCTCCAGATCCTCCGGTGCAAACATCACCACATTGAGCGCTCCGACAAAATCACTTAACTTGCGCTGCTCCAGGCCGTTAATCTTTGCTTTTTTGCCTTGTTGCGACAAAGATAGTTCAAGCTTGACCGATCCGTACTTTTTGTCGACCTCTGCTGCAAGTCTGGCACGTTCCTCACCGAAACGGATTAACTCCTTATCACGGGATGTACGGTGGCTCTTGGTGAGTGCAAGTACAAAAATCGCCTCTGCAAGATTGGTCTTGCCTTGGGCATTTTGCCCGATCAACAAGTTTACGGGACCAAAAGAATCCAGTCTCAGATGTTCATAATTGCGGAAATTCTGCAGATCAATGCTGTTCACAAACACGCGGTAACCTCCCTTTTATCCCGTCCGTCAGGAGGCAGCAGGATCGAACTGGTCTTCTTATTCTGCAGCAACTTCGAATGTGCCTTCTCCGTCCACTTCAACGATATCCCCAGGGTATAACTTACGTCCCCGGCGTTCCTCAGGCTCTTTATTCACACGTACAAGTCCTTCCTGAAGCAGAGCTTTGGCCATACCTCCAGTTGGGATGCAATCAGCCAATTTCAAAAATTGATCAAGCTTAATATATTCCGTACGAATCGTAACTTGGTTCACTATGATCTTCCTTTCGTTAGTTGGTCGTCCGATATGGCAATATCACGTAAAGGCTGTGACTGTCATCCAGCGGTTTCAAGATGATTGGACTCATGACTCCTGTAAAAGCGATCATCAGTTGCTCACTTTCAACAACTTTCAGCACATCCAGCATGTATTTGGAGTTGAACGAGATTTTTAACGGATCTCCTGTAAACTCGGCAGGTTCGATTTCTTCTCTTACTTTACCTAGCTCGGAAGAGCTTGAAGAAATTTCAACGGATCCCGAATCCATCGTTTGCATACGCACGATGTTTGTTTTCTCTTCACGCGACAGCAAATAAGCCCGGTCAATGGATTCACTTAATTTTTTTGTATCTAAAACAAGTTCTGTTTTGTATGACGTTGGAATAATTCTAGAAGTATCCGGATATGTTCCGTCCAAAATACGGGAGTAGAACAATACACGGTCGATTTTGAACAGAACCTGGTTATCTGCAACAACGATATCCACAAGGGTATTTTGATCCGGAACAATTTTGCTGAGTTCGTTCAGCGTTTTACCGGAAATGACCACGTTGTTAAAGCGGATACCTTCTGCATTATCCAGCATTGCTGATCGAGTAGCAAGACGGTGACGGTCTGTTGCCACAAATTTCAATTCGTTGTCACCCAAACTCCAGAGTACACCTGTCAGGATTGGAGTAGTCTCATGTGTGGAAATGGAGAAGACCGTTTGTTTGATCATATTTTTCAGCAAATCTCCTGGAATGGAGACGGTTTGGTTTTCTTCGATGCTTGGCAGTACCGGGAATTCTTCCGGATCCAGACCTACCAGTTGAATTTCGGTAGCACCTGCGGAGATAAAGGTGTTGAAGTTCTCTTTGACTTCCATGTGCACTTCCTGTGATGGCAGCTTCTTGATGATCTCCACAAAAAACTTGGCTGGCAAAACTACACTGCCGGGTTGATCTACCTGAACTACGCTTTTATCTCCATCTTCAAGCGGGATGAAGGATTGAATGGATATATCGGTGTCACTTGCTGTCAACGTTACACCTTGATGATTGACGTCGAATTTAATACCGCTCAGGATCGGAATCGTCGTACGGCTTGAGATCGCTTTGGATACTTGCTGTATGGAATCGTTTAAGTAGTTTTTCATTATGCTGATTTTCATGGTTTCACTCCTAGCTGTTTTTTTGGGTGTTGGGGTGTTAAAAGGTGTTTTTCAAAGGCCGAAGGCTAAGCTCCGAAATGGCTATTTTGGAGATGATATCTTTAAGATCTTTTTAGTAATAATAGTAATAGGGGCACTGAATATGTGGATAAGTGGGTATAAACCCGTACACCCAAGCCTATCCACATGTGTATACGTTGTGCATAGGCTTGGGACTTGTTCAGGTTGGATTCTTTATTTTTTCGGTTAAGTTGTTGATAACTTTATAGAGATCCTGATCGTTTTTAATCGCTTGGGAGATTTTTTCGTGAGCATGTATGACAGTGGTGTGATCTCGTCCTCCGAATGCTTCCCCAATTTTGGGCAGAGAAAAGTCTGTCAGTTCACGAGAGAGATACATGGCAATCTGTCTTGGAAAAGCAACTGCCTTGGTCCGTTTCCGTGCTTTGAAATCTTCAAGCTTAAGGCTATAATACTCGCCGACCTTTTGTTGGATGTCATGAATAGTGATCATTTTGGGACGACTGGAAGGAATAATATCCTTCAGTGCTTCAGCTGCCAGATGAGTGGTTACATCTTGATTAGTCAGTGAAGAATAAGCAACGACCCGAATCAGGGCGCCCTCCAGTTCACGGATGTTGGTGTCAATCTGGTTGGCAATGTACATCATCGCTTCATTCGGAATATCCAAGTTTTCCGCACGTGCCTTTTTCCGCAAAATTGCGATCCTTGTCTCCAAATCTGGAGGCTGGATATCCGTGATTAACCCCCATTCAAAGCGAGAACGAAGCCGTTCTTCCAATGTCGGAATTTCCTTCGGTGGTCTGTCGCTGGAGATGATAATCTGCTTCCGTTCCTCATGCAGCGCATTAAACGTATGGAAAAATTCCTCTTGTGTTGATTCTTTTCCCGCCAAGAACTGAATATCATCAATGAGCAAAATGTCGACGCTCCGGTATTTGTTACGGAAGCTCTCCCCGCGGTTGTCACGGATCGAGTTAATGAATTCGTTCGTGAATTTCTCAGACGACAAATAAACGACTTTGCTGCCCGGATCATGCTCCAGAACATAATGTCCGATCGCATGCATCAAGTGAGTTTTACCGAGACCTACTCCTCCATACAGAAAGAGAGGATTGTAAGCTTTGGCGGGCGCTTCAGCGACCGCCAGCGATGCGGCATGGGCAAAACGGTTGCCCGGCCCGATGACAAATGTATCGAACGTATATTTCGGATTCAGCATGCTGAGTACGGCTTCTTCCTGTACAACTGTAGGCGTTGGCGCCGGCAGTTGCGGGTCCGGTTCAGCAGGCTTGTTCTCTTCGATGACAAATTTCACATCGACTTGCTTGCCAAGCAACTCGTATACCGTCGAGCCAACCAATTTGGTGTAACGGCTCTCCAGCCATTCGACGGCAAACGTGGTTGGTGCGGAAATGACGATTGAACGGTCATTCAGCTTTGTGGCTTTGGTTGCTTTGAACCAGGTGTCAAAGCTGGGTTTGCTGAGTTTGTTTTGTATGATTGATAAAATTTGCTGCCATAAATCAGAAGTATGGCTGTCCAC